>NZ_PKUQ01000009.1 GCF_002866925.1 Cohaesibacter celericrescens | reverse complement strand
TCAGGGCTTGGCGCGGTGTTTTTTTGGGGGGCAAGCCAGCATCTGATGACACTGCGGTTGTTGATCGCAAAACAACTTGCTTGATCAAACTGTTTTTTTCATTCCTCCATCAACAAAATAGGTCGCACCGATCGAATAGCTAGCCCGATCCGAACATAAGAAGACAAAGAAATCAGCGACCTCATCGGGGGAACAGAACCGTTTTATTGGCGCATGCTCGTCTGCAACTTTTTGCAGATATCCTTCCCAATCACCTCCGGTATCGCGGGTCAGTTCACGCGCGGTTTTTATCCAATCGGGGGTTAGGACCAAGCCTGGGTTCACACAATTAACGCGGATGTTTTTGTCAACCAATTCCGTCGCCAGAGATCTGGATAGCATCATCAAGGCCGACTTTGTGACATTGTAAATTGGCTCATACCAAAGAGGCTGCACAGCACAGATGGACGCGTTATTCAAAATGATTCCTGCGCCCTTGGCTTCCATGGACGGCACCAAACCACGCGCGAGGCGAACGGCTGCCATTACGTGTAGATCCCAATAATCCTGCCATTTGTCGTCCGTTGCTTCCATGACGGTTTCATTGGAACCGGTTCCCGCATTATTGACAAGAATATCGACTCCACCCATATCGAGACATGTCTTTACAATAGCAGCGATACCATCAACCGCTGCGACATCTCCAACAGCAGGGTGGGCAAGCTCCCCTATTTCCTTGCATGCTTTTTCAACATTTTTTTGGTTGCGCCCGTTAATAAGAACACGCACACCTTCATCAGCAAGACCTTTTGCAATCGCAAAACCAATGCCGTCAGAGCTTCCGGTAATGAGTGCGGTTTTTCCCGCGAGTTTCAAGTCCATCCCTATTTCTCCCAAATGGAATTACATTGCCTAGCTCCTTGGAGCCAGCCATTGGAGAACTTCACCACAATTATACCGGCCGAGGAAGAGCCAAAGTCGAATTGAAGTTCTCATTGCAGTAAACGAAGAAACAGGCGGGCCTTAGCCCACCTGCCGGATCATAAATCAAGACCAGAAGCCTAGATTCAGATCTTGGGAGGAGTCATCAAACCTTTGATGGCTGGATCGCCTTTTTTGAGGATTTTCACGCCAGTGTCCAGATCTGCAGTTGGCACATGACCAAAGCCAGGATTGCTCAAGCTGTCAAATTGGGTTGGGTGAGCTGCGGACCATAGCTGCCAGAAAGATTGTACGCCCATCATGTATGGGTTCTGAGCAACGGTTGAACCATATTCGTCTTCTTCGATGCCCTGCAGAATAGGCACATCAATTGACCAAGCAAGGACGTGTACTTTTTTATCGCCTTCCATGCGGCCTACGTTGCGCGTTGCTGAAAGAGCACCAGTCGCAGGGTTACCATGTGCGCAGAAGATTACGTTGATGTCTGGGTTGGCTTGCAACATAGCAGTGTTTACGGTCTCTGCTTTCTGCAAGTCGCCTTCGTCATTCACTTCCGCAATGACTTTTGCACCAGGAGCGACCGAAGCAAGACCGTCTTTGAAGCCTTGCAGACGATGGTTGATGGAGTCGAGACCAGGGATCAGAGAAACGCCGACGCGTGCCTTGTCACCAAGATCTTCACCGATTGCTTTGCCTGCAGAAAAGCCAGCATTATAGTTGTTGGTGCCAACAAACAGCATGCGTTTTGATTTTGGAGAGTCACTGTCGAATGTCAGAACGGGAACACCGGCATCCATCGCTGCGTTGATAGAGCCAATCAATGTGTCCGCATCGCCTGCCGTCACAGCAATGCCTTTAACGCCTTTGGCTACCAGCTGGTCGACGGCGCGCGATTCTGCAGAGGCATCCCAATCGGCAGGGCCCTGCAATTCAGTGGTTGCGCCGACGGTCGCTGCAGCATCCTGAAAACCGGCATAAGACCAGTTGAAAAATTCAGACCCTTTAAGGAATACGACCATTCCATAATGTTCATTATCCTGCGCGGCCATTGCTGCCGGTGCGATGAGTGTGCCGAGGGCCAATGTGGCTGCGGCTAGACTTAGTCCAAGTTTCTTCATAATTATCCTCCCGAGGATAGTTAGTTGGTTGCAGAAATTTACGTCACGGATTTTTGATTTTGCAGAGATTGCTCTATCTTCTGCTGACGAACGGATTTCATTTTCCGGTCATTCTGTTTGGCAATGAAGCGACTGATCAAAACAGCGATCAGCAACATCGCACCGTTGACAATGTCGTACCAAAAGGGGTTCACCGCTGAGGTCACAAAGGCGTTGTGAACCACCGCTAGGAACATTGCGCCTAGAACGGTGCCAAAGATGGTGCCACTTCCCCCCATCATATCGGCTCCACCGATCGCGACTGATCCAATAGCCTTCAGCTCAGCCATGTTGCCGTGACCCCAGTGGGCGGCTCCATATTTTGCGGCTGCCATAACACCGGCACAGCCTGCGAGCGTTGCGCATAGAGCGTAGATGCTGATCTTGACTCGAGAAATGCTGACACCAGAGAAACGGGCCGAGCGTTCTGATCCGCCGATGAAATAGATTTGACGAAAATATTTGTGGTGGGCGAGCAGAAATCCAAGGATTGCAGCGACTACAACAAAGAAGACGATGGGGAAGTCTATCCCGAAAATTTTCCCTTGCCCGAGCCAATGAAACCCATCGGAGAACCCGGAGATTGACCGCCCGTCAGTGATTGCAAGATTGATCCCACGCAGGGTCAAAAGAGTGCCAAGCGTAATAACCATCGGATGCACACGGAAGGCGACGATCATGAAACCATTGATCATACCGATACCGCAGCAAGCAACAATTGTAATGATCACAGCAAGAGGCACCGGAAGACCCGCTTCCATCATCAGCTTGGCAACAAGAATTTCAGCAAAAGCGAAAACCGAGGCGACGGAGAGATCGATACCACCCAAGATGATGACGAAAGTCATTCCCAGTGCCATTATCGCCTCGAACACCATATTCATGGCCATAACACGCATATTGGCCGCTGTTAACACGTTGCCGAAAACGGCGTGTGTGAGGAAAATGATCAAAAGGATCACTGTGATTAAACCAAGATATTGCAACCATGCGATGCTCAGCTTTTTATTCATAAAGTTGGTGCGCATTAGCTTGCCCGCCCTTTCCATTCAACAGCCGCATTCATCACATCTTCTTGCGAGAGACATCCGTCCCGATTGTTCAATTCAGCAGCGACAGTGCCCCCTCGGAACACCACCACCCGATCGCTCATTCCCAGGACTTCCGGGAGTTCAGATGAAATCAGGATGACACCGCAGCCAGAATTGGCCAGCTCGCGCAGCTTGCTGTGAATGAGCGCTTTGGCACCGACATCAACACCGCGAGTCGGTTCGTCAACGATCAAGATCTTGGGTTGTGCATTGAGGGATTTGGCCAACAGAACCTTTTGCTGGTTCCCGCCCGACAGGCTAACAACCATCGCAGAAGGTCGTTTTGGGCGAATGTCCATCTGTTCGATGTAATCCCAAGCCGCATGTAACATGACGTCGCGGTTTTCCATGCCAAAGCTGGAACCACGCTCCAGAACACATGAGCTGATATTGTGAACCATGTCATAATCAAGAAACAGGCCGCTTCCCTTGCGGTCTTCGGACAGATAGACAATGCCCTTTTTCATCGCATCATGTGGCGAAGCGAGCGTAAGAGGTTCGCCTTCAAGCTCGAATTCCCCTGACAGACGGGGTTCCGCGTTGATCAACGCGCGCATCGCCTCGGTGCGTCCTGCTCCAATCAATCCTGCAAAGCCGAGTATTTCTCCACGACGCAAGTTAAAAGCAACATTCTGAATGGCCCCGAACAGGGACAGGTTCTTGCACTTGAAAAAGACCTCTCCGTCACTGTCGCCACGCTCAGGATAAAGGCTGGTCAGAGCGCGGCCGACCATCATTGAAATCACTTCATTTGATGTCAGGCCAGCCGTATCCCGCGTTCCGACATATTTGCCGTCCCGCAACACCGTAATGCGATCTGAAATCTCGAAAAGCTCACTCAATTTATGCGAGATGAAAACAATGCCCAAGCCGGACGCTTTTAAGTCCCGGACAACTTTGAACAGCTCAGCAATTTCTTTCTCGGACAGAGATGATGTTGGCTCGTCCATGAAAATCAGCTTGGCTTTCAACGCAACCGCTTTGGCCACTTCGACCAACTGCTGCATGCCGACACTGAGGCTGCCGGCCAAAGCGCGTGGATTGATATCCACTCCCATTTGGCCAAAGACCCGTTCGCATTCAGCATACATCGCATTCCAGTTATTTAGGCCCAGTGCATTGGTAATTTCGCGCCTGAGGAAGATATTCTCTGCAACAGAGGCGTTGGGGACGATACTGAGCTCTTGATGCACCACGCTAATGCCTGCATGCATTGCCTCAAGCGGATGACTGAAGGAGACCGAGTTTCCGTCAAAAATTACATCACCGACATCCCGCGCCAGATTGCCAGACAGAATATTGACCAATGTCGATTTGCCTGCACCATTTTCTCCGATTAGGGCATGGACTTCGCCTGCTCTTACATCGAAACTAACATCATCCAAGACCTTGTTACCAAAGAAGGATTTGTCGATACCTTTTGCTTGCAGCATACTCTTATCCCCGTGTCCGCATTGTACGCATCGCGTCAACCGCAACAGCGATAATCAAAACTGCACCAATTGTGGCCTGTTGCCAGTTGGGGTCGCCATTGAGCAAAATAAAGCCGTTGCCGATAAGTGCTAACAAGAGCACGCCGAGGAAAGTGCCAAGAACACTGCCCGATCCGCCGAAGAAGCTCGCCCCGCCGATTACAGCCGCGGCAATTGCTCGCATTTCGGCTGTGATGCCGTAGTTGGCATACCCAATTTTGTTTGCTGACGTCATCAACAACGCAGCAACCCAAACAAAGAAGGTGGCGATGACATAAGCTGCAATCGTGTACCGCACCGTCTGGATGCCGGAAAGCTCGGCCGCTTCGGGATTTTGCCCAATGAAGAAGAGCCGTCTCAAAGGCACCCAATGGGATAGCAAATATCCGAAGATGATGGTCACGGTCAGCGTGATAATCAACAAGACCGGAAAGCCATAATGATTGTCACCAATTTGCAATATGAATTCGTGCCTGGCGAATTTGGAAAACCAACGCGGCGCAAGAGGAAAGGAAATATATTGCCCCGTGGTTAGAACCGTTGCCACACCGCGCGCCGTTATCATCATCGCCAAAGTCACAAGAAAGGGCAGAATACCGACCCGCACGATAAAGAAGCCATTGATATAACCGCACAGAAGCGCAACAACCAACCCACTAAAAACCGAAGGGAAGACCGGATATCCCTCTCTGAGTAGCAGCGCCATGACAACCGAGCTCAAGGCCATCACCGCCCCGACCGAAAGATCCAACCCCCTGACGATCAGAACAGTTGTCATCGCAACGGCCAGAAGCAGATCATATGACATCAAGGACAACACAGCCTTGAAGTTGATCCAACTCAGAAATGTATCAGGCCGAAGGAAACCGAGCCCAAGAACAACAATCGCATTGATAACCAACAACCAGAATTGACGGCTTGAAGATGCCGCTTTTAGACGCGAAATAAAGTGATCGCTTCTGCTTGGCGAGACTTCAGCATAGACCATTATTTTCTCCCATTTCCCTTGCTCAATCCCACAAAGTTCTCCCGATTGAGCAAAGGGCAGTCTTAAACTTTTTCTGACATCACATGACGATCATCGTCTTCATCGTCATATCCGCGTCGGCATCGATGTATTCGTAAGCTTTTGAATAATCATCAAAGGAAAAATGCTTGGTAATCAGGGAAGACAACTGAATTTTTCCCGATGAAATCAATTCAATTGCCTCGCGGTAGTCCGCATGTTTGTACATCAGGGTGCCCTTTAGGATGATTTCTCTATCGCCCAGCACAGACATATCGACACGGGGTTTGCCGCCATAAACAGCGACAGCAACGACGGTGCCGCCTTTTGCAACAAGTTGAATGGTTGTATCCAGCGCGGATTCAACACCTGCGACTTCAAAGGCGAGGTCGAAGCGGGAGGGGCCAAAGGTTTTTTGCACGACTTCTGCAATATCTTCGGTCGTCGGATTGACGGTATGAAGAATCCCGCACTCTTTTGCCTTGTTCAGACGATAATCACTGATATCGCTGATCAAAATATTGGCCCCTTTGGCTTTCGCGACCTGAGCAATCACATTGCCAATCGTTCCTGCACCTGTGACCAGAACATCTTTGCCATTGATATCGCCTGCTCTGGAAACGGCATGCACAGCGACGGCCAACGGTTCCACAAATGCCCCGAATTCAGCACTCATGCCCTCTGGCAAAACCAGCACCATATCTTGCGGAAAGGTGACATAATCCTGCGCAACGCCAGGAGCCTGGAACCCCCTGACCTTTAGCTCGTCGCAGATATTAAAATCACCTCGTTTGCATGGCTCACACTTGCCGCACGTGACTTGAGGCAGGGCCGTTGCAAGAGAGCCAATTGGAAACAACTCCTGATCGACATCTGTTCCAACGGCAACGATTTCAGCGCAAAACTCATGCCCCTGAATTACCGGATAGGGAGTGAATGGATGTTTGCCATGGTTGACATGGATGTCCGAACCGCAAACTCCAATACGAGACACTTTCATCAAAATTTCATTGGCAGCGGGTTTGGGCGCTTCAATGTCATTGTGAAATTCAATCTTACCAGGCTCTACCATTATTGCCTGCCGCATGGCTCTTTTCCCCTAATCGTTCAATCTAGTTTCGTTGATCACTCTGGACACGCCAACCAATCATTGTGGCCGCACAAGCCCCAGTAGTTTTTGGATTTTAAGTCAAATACTTACACAAGGTTACGATTACGCAATCACGTGCTTTTCTATGCATCTAGTAGACACCCTTTTTAAGCAGCAAATTGCCGTATTTCACGACAGACCCAGTCACGACCACACAAAATGCTTTGCTAGCGCGCTGGTAAAATTCCTGTCTGTCCGGGGTAAACATTGTTGCAGGTGCTTCAGGGCAATATTGATCAATAATCGCACGGTACTTTTGTGGTAATTCCGGATCTTCGGCATCCCCCATAGGCGGCTCAACCATGAACACGGAATCCTTGACATAGGTGTCAATCGGGAAATGAGGCATCATCGCGTGCAACAGAGCAGGGATCTCCACGCCATCCATCCGAAGGACTTTGCTGTTGACACTGTAGGCCGGAAATAGAGCATCCGCGAGAATGATCTCGTCACTATGCCCCATTTGCGCCATTACATAGAGCAGATCCGGTGAAAGCAATGATGAAACACCCTTGAGCATACCAGTTCCCCCTAAAGCACAGCTTCGATAATTGCGCGCATTTCATCCGAACTTGTAACCCTTGGATTGGCCTGATAGTCGGGCAATACCATGCACTGTTCTGTCAGCGCACTTACGTCGGAACTGGTCGCACCGAAATCACTCAGCTTTTTGTTCAGCCCTACTTTGCTCAAAAAGACTTCAATGGCTTCTAAAGGACTTGAGGCTTCTGGAGCCAGAGCGTTCCTAAGCATTTCAAAGGCTTCTGGCGCTGCGCTTTCCGTAAATTTCACGAATTCAGGATAGACAATAGCCAATGCCTGACCATGACTGATATTTGGATAAAAACCACCGATCGCCATTCCCATGCCATGCGGCAAAGTGACACCCGCATTTGCAATGCACATGCCTGCCAAACTGTCAGCAAAGGCCATTTGGGTTCTCGCTTCAATATTGTGCGGATCTTCCAAGACCACTGGCAAATATTGACCAACAATGGCAATTGCTTGTTTTGCCAGTGTCTTCACGATTGGACTAGAGTTTGAGTGGATATAGCTTTCGAATGCGTGAGTGAACACGTCAAAACCGGTTGCCGCTGTAACAGCCTTTGGTGTCGTCACCATAAGGCGAGGATCAACAATAGCGACCGCAGGAAAGATCAACTCATTATAAATCGCCGCTTTGTATTTGAGGTCTTCATTCGTAAACACACTGACCTGTGTTAATTGAGAGCCGGTACCTGAGGTGGTTGGGATCGCGACAATCGGAAGAGTTTTGTCTGTTGGTTGGGTGTCGCTACTCCAAATATAGTTCCAAAGAGATCCTTCATGTGTCGCTCCCACTGCGATTGCTTTGGCTGTGTCCATAGCGGACCCACCACCAAAACCAATCACGACATCAATATCCAAATCCCGAGCGAGCTGGCTTCCCTTTTCTACAGACGCCAGAGTTGGGTTTGGAATTGCGCCTTCAAACCCATGGACTTCAAAGCCGGCTTCTTTCAGGCTACTGCGTAGAATAGCCAAAGAGGGCTCCATAAAAGGCTCCACTTTCATCGTGACAAGCAAAGCACGCTTGCCAAGACCGCTGATCAACGATCCGCATTGCGTGAGGATGTCGACACCAAAGTGAAGTTTAGTTGGTACTACGTAGTTAAATTCTCCGGACATCGAGATAGACCCTTCATGTTAATTCATTTTGTGAACATACATGAGGAATGATTGATTGTCACCATCTCCATCAGCCGAACTCATTTTATCAATCACATCTAAAAATCAATTTATACTTATATCTTTGGAATAAAATTCAAAACTTTTTCGTAACTTTTCCATACATTTACAAATTGTAATTATTATAAAATATAACTTTTCCATACTTGATAATATATTTCATATATATTAGGTATAATTTGAAAAATATATTTTAAAAATTTGAATACTATAAAATATTTTACATGAGAGTTTCAGATAATATTATTTTATTCTTACTAAACCCAAGAGATGGCTCAAAGAATAGTTGAGGAGAAAAAATTTCTGGTATGTTTATTTTGTGAATAAATTGTCGAATTAACACAAAAAATTTCAAAACAGGCCCTTATGTCATGCCTTTTCCATCGAGCTCAGCTTTCAAACGGACGGATTCATCAAAATTTTTCGTTCGATTGTAAAAAAATGAAATTATCTTTGACAAAAAAGCTCAAACGCATTAGTTCAGGACTGATACTTTCAAAAATTCAAGACTAAAGCAGCTTACTGTCAAGAAACGAGCATAAAATGCCCTTTGATACAAAAAGGCCAGGCCATGGGATTACAGCACTTAATATAATCCGCAACAAAGGGCTCATCAGCCGGACTGAACTTTCTCGGACTATGAAACTGAGCAAACCAAAAATCACTCAGCTTTCACAGTCACTTATCAACGCCGGTCTTATAGAAGCGACTGGCGAGGGTCACTCTACATCCAGTGGTGGACGCAAGCCAATCTTATTGTCATTGCGCAAGGATTATCCAAAAGTGGTGATCGGTGTCGATATCGGCGCCTATAATTTGAAAGTATCGTTTGGCCACATCAATGGCGACTACACCATCTATAAAACCGAGAAAACAAGCAGCAGTCATTTTCCAAATGTCGTTATTCGTCAGAGCGCCAACTTGGTTTTGGAGATGATGGAAGCACATGACTTCAAAGAAGATGACGTCATTTGCGTTGGTGTATCGATTGGTGGCTTGGTGAATAGCGACAAGGGCCAAGTCATCTATTCACCAAACTTTAAATGGGAAGACGTTGCTCTGGCTGAGCTTTTGAGCGCCGAAGTCAACCTACCGGTCTATTTGGAAAACTGCACCAAAGCGATGGCGATCGGAGACAGTTCTTATGATGCTTTGCAAGAGTCCGATACGGTTCTCTATGTGAACCATGGTTTTGGTGTTGGCTCAGCCGTCATCAGAGATAGAAAAATCATGCCTGGTTATTGCGAAATGGGGCATATGACGATTGCCAGCAGCAGAGACGTTATATGCTATTGTGGTAAAAGCAATTGCCTCGAAACCCAGGCCTCTGGCTGGGCTATTGAATGGATGGCAATGGACAAATTAAACAAGGATCTTACGGCTCATGAGGTTGCTCAACTGGCGGATGAGGGCGACGAAGCAGCAAAAAGCATCTTTCGGCACGTAGGGCGTTGCCTAGGCGAGGCAATAGCGGCCAGTGCCAACCTGCTTAGTCCCGATTACATCGTCATTGCTGGCGGCGTGAGCCAGTCCAACCATCTCTATCAATCGTCACTGGAAAAAGCCTTTCGGGAAAACACAATGCGCTTTATTCATGACAGATCGACCCTGTCATTTTCAGAGTGTAAGAGCGAAAGTGCCATAAGGGGCATTTTGAAGGTTGCGTTGACCAAAAGTATTTTCTCGACCGAAATCGAGCAACTCAATTAGTCACATTCGACCCAGCGAGGCACCCCAATCAAGCAGACCGACAATTAACTCTGGTATCAAATAACCGGTGTTGGCAAGGGACGGCCTTCGAACTGGGCAACAAGATTGTCAAAAACCAGCTTGCCCATGGCTTTTCTGGTTTCAAATGTACCACTGGCGTGATGCGGCTGCAGCAACACATTGTCGAGTGCAATAAAACGCGGGTTCAAAGCCGGCTCCCCTTCGAAAACATCGAGACAAGCAAAGCCAAGCGTCTTTTTCTCAAGAGCCTCGAGGAGAGCCGTTTCATCGACATTTGTCGCGCGCGAAACGTTGATCAGCATGCCATTGGGTCCGAGGGCTTCGATGACTTTCTGATCGACCACATGTTTGTTTGCCGCTCCGCCAGTCAAAGTAACAAAGAGAAAGTCAGAGCGCTCGGCCAAAGCCTCTGCGCTGGATTCAAATGTCCAATCTTCAGCAAGATCCTTTGGTTTCAAATTGCGATAAGCAACATCCATATCGAAGGCCGCACACCGGCGAGCAATTTCATACCCAATCCGGCCCAATCCAAGAATTCCAACCCGTTTACCAAACACGCGTGTCTGCAAGGGAAAGCTGCCTTTTGACTGCCAATCGCCAGACCGAACCCAGTCTTGAGCCCCGATGACACCACGAGAGGCAGTCAGCATCATGGCGACACTGAGATCAGCAACATCACCAGTCAGAACATCGGGCGTATTGGTCACCCGTACGCCTGCCGCTTTTGCAGCCTCCAGATCAACCGCATCATAGCCAACACCATACACAGAAATAATTTCCAGATTTGGCAGCGCATCGATCAATGCTTTGTTGGCACCCAATTTGGCGCGTGTCGCAATCCCCCGAATTAAGCCGGCGCGTTCAGCAACAAAGGCTGCCTTGTCCCGCGCTTCGAAATATCGATGAACTTCAAACTGCTTTTCCAATCGCTCCATATCCCATTCCGGATATGGCCCAATTTGTAATATATGCGGTTTGTCCAAAACGGTCCTCCTCAACGGCTACACTTCATATTGCCTGCGTTCGCACCAGCACGCTAAGTGATAAGCGAAAATTCTAAAACCAGCCAGCCGAAATCAAGCGCGCCGACCGCAACGGTTTATTGTTTTCGGTCGTTTGATGACTTCGATGATAGGGCTCACAGCCTACAGAGCGGGTTGGTTGGCCACCACCAGACCGCATCATACTGTGCCATGATGTTGCGGTTGGTATCAACAGAGCGAAAAGGACAACAATCATCACAAAGCATATAAAAATTCACCTGGCCCTCGCTGGATGACAAAGGGTTTTCCTTTTCGTAATTTCAAAACCAGTCAACAGCCCGTCTCGCTTGTGGTCCGCTCAGACAAAAGCACAGCGATCTACCCGCTTGTTATCGCCCCACGCTTGCCATAGATATGGTGGGTTGGCATTGGAAAGGCACTGATTTATGGCGAAACCGATCATCATTATAGACCGGGAGACAGGCGAAGAATTCGAAGAAGTGGTTCTGGGCGAAAAATACATTCGCTGGGCCTATCAGGATACGAGTTCGTCGCTGATCGAAAAGGCTCTGTTCCGCTCTTCAATGATCAGCCGCCTCATGGGCGCTTATTATGATTCCAGCCTTTCCAAAGGCAAAATCCGTCCCACCATCGCCGAGCTGGGTATTGATGAAAGTGAGTTTGCAGATCCGACCGACAGTTATCGGAGTTTCAATGATTTTTTCATCCGCCAATTAACTCCCCAAGCGCGGCCTTGGGCCAACGAACCGGGCAAAATTGTCAGCCCTGCTGACGGGCGTGTGTTGGTCTTCCCTCATTTGGATGAAGATATCTTTGTGCCTGTTAAAGGCCATCCATTCTCTATTCATAAAATGCTACCGAACCTGTCCGAGCGATTCATCGGCGGCGCGCTGGCCATTGTGCGCCTTTGTCCGGCAGATTATCACCGCTACCATTTTCCATGCGACGGACAGATCGTAAACAGCGTCAGGATTGACGGTGCGCTGCACTCGGTCAACCCAATTGCGCTTGGTGCGGGACCGGATGTTTTTGGTGACAACACGCGTGAGATCACTTTGATTGAAACCACGGAAGCTGGCACTATGGCCTTTATCGAAGTGGGCGCTTTTGGGGTTGGAGCCATCGTTAATACCAAGACCTCGGGTCCGGTTCAAATGATGGATGAAAAGGGCTACTTCAAATTTGGCGGCTCGACCACAGTGGTTGTGTTTGAGCCGGGGAAAATCAACTTCTCCGCAGACCTTGTTGCCAACAGCGCCGCTGGCAAAGAAACCCTCATCAAAGTGGGGCAAGAGTTGGCACATGTCGTCTAAGTAGGCATGATGCACCACTCATTTCCAGCCGCCCTTCCCAATTGCAAGGCTGCGGGAATCAGACTGTAGGGGTATTTTGATTGCGGTCAGGCTTTTAGCCAACCTTCAATGCCGCACCATCGCTCCGAGTGTCATGAGCGCCATTCACCCAACCATCCTGATCGATATGAATGATCCCCGCCTGTCCCGCCAAGGGGCTTTGAGCCTCGATAGGAGATACCTGATGTCCCATTGCGGCCAACCGGCTCAGCGTTTCCTCTCCTGCATCGGCCTCGATTTTCAGGCTGTCTGACGAATCCGAGAATGTCTTACCAAGCAGAAACCTTGGCCGGCGCAGTGCATCCAGCGGAGCCATCTCGAAATCAATGAGCCGAGACAAAAGCATAACGAGCGTTTGGGGCTGACCATCAGCGCCTTGTGTACCATAGAGTAAGTATGGCTTGTCTCCCTTGAGCGCGATGCCGGGGTTGAGGGTGTAGAAGGGGCGCTTGCCCGACTGAAGGGCATTGGGGCTGGTTGGATCCGTTGAAAAAGCCGCGCCGCGATTCTGCCAAAGGATACCGGTATCTCCAGCAATGACACCGCTTCCCCAGTCATAATATATGCTTTGCAGAACGCTGACACACCGGCCCGATGCATCGGTTACTGCAAAATGCACCGTATCTCCTTGCCTATAAAGGTGCGGCCAAGCCAATGCTTGATTGGAACTTACCCCTCCTGCCATTTTTTGAAGGTTTGCTGCACTTAGCATCGAGGCCATATCGCATTGGGAATAATCAGGATCCGCGACGCCACTACGTTCCAGAAAAGCCTGCTTGATTGCCTCGACGGCGAGATGAAAATGATCCGCCCCTCCTTCTTTCAGCCGTCCAACATCAAACGCAGACAGCACCCCCATTGCTTGAAGTGTCGTGATGCCTTGGGTAGGGGCTGGTGGGGCAAGCAATGTTATGCCGCGATAATCGGTATGAATAGGTTGGGCGCAGCGTGTTCGTGTGTCGGCAAGATCGCGTTGTGTGAGGGGGGACCCGACCGTTTTCAATCCCGCAGCGATCCGCGCACCCAACTCCCCTTCGTAAAATGTGCGCGCGCCTTCCATTGCAATCGCTTCCAGACTTTTGCCCAGTTGGGGTTGCCTGAAAAGGGAACCTGCTTCGGGTGCCTGACCGGAAGGCATAAAAATCTCAGAAAAGCCAGGCCACCCCGCTATGGCTTCCGCACGAAAATCAAGCCAATGCACTTGTGAAGGCGATACAGCATAGCCTTCCGTTGCAAACAGAATTGCAGGTTCGAGTAATTCACCCAGATTGAGCGATCCACTCCAGTGTGTTTTCGAATAGCTCAGCGCCGCCGACCATGAATCCACAGCACAGGCCGTGGTCAATGTGGACCCTTGGCCGCGGGTTGCAATCGGGTGACCAGACGTTAGATCCCTTGCCGCTTGTCCTATGCCGAGCAGGGACGTGCGCCTTCCAGTATCGTCGGCCACCATCCAGACGGCATCGCCCCCAATACCACAAAAATGAGGTTGCGTGACGGCTAGAACACCCGCCATGGCCACTCCAGCCTCAATGGCATTGCCACCCCGCTTCAAAATATCAGCACCGGCCTTGGACGCTTTGGCACATGGGCTGGTCACCATCGCTTTTGCTGCGGTCACAGCATCAACTCCAGACACTGTAAAACATGCGTGCAGCCGTCAAAAGCAAGAACAAACCAAACGCAGATTGCAACGCTCTTTGCGGAATGCTGTGCGCTATACGGGCCCCCACGGGCGCAAATATCATGGTGAGGGGCACCAATGCCACGAAAGCAGGCACATTGACATACCCGATAGATAGAGGCGCAAGATCGGCTACGCCTTGACCAGCCAACATATAGCCAATGGTTGCCGGCACCGCGATGACAAAACCGATCGCAGCAGAGGTGCCCACCGCGCGCCGCATTTCATAGCCAACTGCGGTTAGAAGGGGAACACTCAAAGTCCCGCCGCCAATTCCCATCATCGCTGAGATTAGCCCCACTCCTACCCCAGATGCAGCTTGAATGGATGCATTTGGAAAGCCGGATGCCAGAGATGACTCCTTTTGCGGTATCATCATTTTCAAGGCCACCAAAACAGCCACAACCGCAAACACCAAGGTGAGAATGCGTCCGTCGGCAAACCCGCCGATAAACGTGCCGATCAAAACACCAACAACGATTGGAATGAACCAGGCTTTCAGCAGGGCAATGTCCGTTGCTCCACGCTTGTAATGGCTGCGCGCGGACATAAGCGACGTTAATACGATGGTGGCCAGAGAAGTCGCTACGGCTAGTTTCATGGCGAGGCCGCTGGCATAGTCGAGTATTGTGAAAATCACAAAAAGCACCGGCACAATGACGATGCCGCCACCAACGCCCAATAGACCTGCGAGCAGACCTCCCAGAACCCCAGCTCCGGCAACGGCAATAAAAAACAACCAATATTCGGCAATAAAATTCATCATAGGGCCACCGAATAGAATTTGGAGACTCTAGAAACGTCAAGTCGCAACATTTTAGATCCTACTTTCAGAGACTTGGAGGTTGAAGAAATGCGCGCATCATTGTGGTCGCCGCTTCATGGCGCTCTGCACGCCAGTGCGTCGCGTCGAGATTTTCCTCAAAAATGACAGATAACGTATAAACATTGGAAAGGTGAAACTGATTGAGTGCAACCATCATAACATAGACCTGAAGTGGATCTATACCATCACGGACCGTGCCGGAAGCCGCGCCACGCGTAAGCAATTGGGCCATTGTTTGTAGCACGGGAGAGGACATCTCAGATACCCTTTTGGATGTTTTAAGATAGCGTGCTTTGTGGATATTCTCCGTTGACAATAGGCGGACCAAGTCGCGATTGCCTTCAAAGTGCTTATGCATAAAGTCAAACAGCTGCATCAGTCCATCAATCGGGGAAAGGTGCTCGACATCGATTTTGAGTTCTTCTCGTCGCAACTCGCCAAGAGCCTCTTCCAACACTGCAACATAGAGGTCGGCCTTGCCTCCGAAATAGTGGTAGATCATACGCGGATTGCTATGGGCCCGCGATACGATCCGCTCGGTTCGTGCGCCGGAAAATCCATGTTGAGCAAACTCATATCGCGCTGCTTTTAAAATTTTATCGCGGGTGTCCGCAGCGTTGCGGGTCTGCTTAACTTTAGTTTTGGTCTCCGAAATACGACCATCAGTCATTGCATTTCCTCCAAATGCGTTGATAGTTTTACCGCCAAATTTAACAACGCACGATCCCTTCCGGGAGCTCCGAGCAGGGATACACCAACACCTTCGCCGCTGGCAGCTCCCCCCATTTGTACCTGCGGTGCCCCCCAATGTCCTGCAAAAGCCGTAAGACCCAATGTGACGCCATAGAAATGGCCAATCTCTTCGGTCGAAGCGATCCGTAGCAGGTGCCGCTGAGAGACACAGGGCAGGATCAATGCCGTGTCCGGTGGACAGATACTGGCCATATAATGCGTAAGTGCGGTGCGTTGTTTGCATGCAGCGTTGTAGGCATCTTCTTCGGTGCAGAGTGCACTGTCAAAACGAGCGGCAATGTCTGCCGCAAAACGGGGTTTGATCGCCGAGAGATGCGCTCCCAGTGCCCGTTTAATGTCGTATCCCTGGATGATCGCATAGACCTCCTGAACATCCTGAAGGCTGAATTCATCCAACATGTCGACAGGTGCGTGGGTTGCAATGCGCGCACTGCTACATTCCATGTCACTGGCCACACCCGACTTGACATGTGACAGCAGGTCAGTGGCGGCGCATATCCGTGTAATTGGCTGTGAGTTTTGAGGCGGCAGCAAAACAGAACCAACCTCTTGCAAGGTCTGTGCATCACGGGCAAACCAGCCAAGGGTGTCATAACTAGGAGCGAATGGCAGAACCCCTTCAAGGCTGACAGCTCCATGCGTTGGCCTAAAACCAAATATGCCGCAGAATGCTGCTGGCACGCGCACCGAGCCCCCTGTATCGGTGCCGAGCGCAAAATCAGCAAGCCCAGCAGCAACCGCGACGGCAGATCCGCTGGAGGATCCTCCTGGCAGCCATCGGACATTGCGCGGATTGCGTGGCGTCCCGTAATGCCGGTTGGCCCCCTCTAGGCTAAACGCCAGCTCATCTGTGATGGTCTTGCCAATAACCTGCGCGCCCGCATTCAGAAGCTTAGACACAGTTGGAGCATGTCGCACAGCGGGCATATGCGCGGCCAGCCAATCAGGATTGCCACCGCCGGTTATTTGGCCAGCGACGTCGATCAGATCCTTGACCGCAAAACCTAACGAACGCAAGGCACCATCGCCCGTTGCTGCGACGGTCGCCACAGAATCCGGCAGAAAAGCGTTATATGAGCAACCATTGTTGGTGGGGGGCATATCGACCATCAGGCGGGCAACGCTTCTATTACGTCGTCAGAACTGCAAACAAACCCGAAGCATTTTTTCACGTTCCACACCGTAGCTTCAGCGCAAAAATCGGGGGAACTTGTCGCGCAGCAATCTTCAACCAAAATGCATCCGTATCCCAAAAAATTGGCATCAGTCAGCGAGTGCAAAACACATTGATCAGTGTTGACCCCGGCAAAGAGGATCGTGCGTATACCAAGGTTGCGCAGGATTGAATCCAGAGGCGTGTCCCAGAAACCGCTGATCCGGTATTTATCAACTTTGATGTCTGTATCTTGTGGTGCGAGCTCGTCCACCACTGCAGCTGCCCAAGAATCTTTTTGCAAAACAGGAGCCCCATTGGAGGGTAAAGGATCACCGAGCCCGACACCTTGGCCCGAGGCTTTATAAAGATGGATCTGATTGGGGGGCATATTCATCAGATCAGCACGGTTTCCCCAGTTAACCCAAATTACAGGCACGTTGCTCTGTCGCAATTTGGGCAACAATTTTTGAAGCGGTTCGATGGGTTTTCGATCGGCAGAATAGTCACCACCAATGTGATCAACCCAGCCGTCCTGTGTACAGAAGTCATTCTGCATGTCGATCACGATAATCGCTGTGCGTTCAAGATCGAGCGTAACTGTTTGCGGGGTGGATTTAACGGTTGCGATGCGCGGAACAACATCCGGCAGGGTCATATCGACATTGTTGACATTTGCCCTCCACTGCGTATTGCGTCCCACACCCAGAGTGCCGCCTGAGCTTTTGGTATCTTTCAAATCCATTGTGCCCATATCCTTTATAAAAACCAATCCAAGCCGATCATGCCAAACAACAATGCAATCCTCGTGCCAGCCATTTTTCGTTGATAATCCGCCATAAATTTTATCGGAACACGAAGTCTGCCTAAAAACTGGGTGGATATGAAAAACAATGTCTAATAAATAATCAGTTACTTACTTATTGAAGCGGCAATGGTTTTTTTATTGATGCAAATCAGTGACTTAATTCTTTGGCATGAGCGTTGCATAGCTTCCGACACAACGTTCCGCAAGCAGTTCTCTCACGTCAAGCATTAAGGAATTACACATGGTAAGTCGTCGAAACATAATTCAAGGCATCGCATTTTCAGCCTTCCTCATGACATCCCCCTTGGGAGCTTTGGCTCAAGAAGCGTTGACTGTAGGCATTCTTATTCCGGGCTCAAAATCCGACAAAGGCTGGATGGAATCCAGCTATAACGGTCTCGTTGCTGCTCAGGAAAAATATGGCGACAAGATCAAAGTTCAAATGATCGAGAATATTTCCTACGGCGACATGGAGCAAGCACTGACACAGCTTGCATCCGGCAATTCGATGGTCATTGGTGTCGGTGGTCAGACACAGGCTGCTGTGCTCAAAATTGCTCAGCGCTTCCCTGACATTAAGTTTTCTATTGTCGGCGGGAATGCCGGTGTCGAACTGCCAAATGTTGCTGGCTACGACGTTAAACAGGCTGAAATTGCCTTTGTTGCCGGAGCAGCGGCTGCAATGATGAGTAAAACGGGCACCGTCTCTTACGTGGGCGGCATGGAAATTCCGTCAATCGTCAATGCCGGCAAAGAATTTGGCAATGGCGCAAAATATATCAACCCGGAAATCAAATATATTGAAAGCTACACCGGTGATTTTGACGATGTAGCGAAATCCAAGGAAGCAACCTTGGCAGCAATCGCTCAGGGTGCCGACATTCATTATCACATTCTCAATCTGGGCCTTCGTGGCATGGAGCAGGCTGCGACCGAAAAAGGCACACACATCATTGGCTCCTATACCAATTATTGTGGCACCGACCCTCTCTACCCTGCCTATTCCATTACGGGTGTGGGCTATCAGGTAGGCTACACGATTGATCAGGCCGTTGCCGAAACATGGGTGGCTGGCTACAAACCCTTTGGCCTCGCCATGGGTGCCGAAGCATCCGATATCGCAGTTTGTGATCCCGCTCCAGGTATGATGGAAAAACTCGACGCGATCATGGACGACATCAAGTCCGGCAAAATCTCGGTACTGGAAGGCTAATGTATAATAAAAAGGAGGTGGCTGTCGACGCCACCTCACCTACCTGCAGCACAACGCCCAACGATGCGGCACTGTTTTCTATGCGAGGGATCTCCAAAAGCTTTGGCGATTTCCCTGCTCTTGAAGACATTGATATCGCGTTTTTTGCTGGGGAAGTGCATTGCCTGCTTGGTGAAAACGGGGCTGGAAAATCAACCCTTTGTAACCTGATATTTGGTGTACATGCACCCAGTACCGGCGAGATGCAGTTGGATAACGCGCCCTATGCACCCGATGGTCCGCGCATTGCCTTGGCACACAATATTGCAATGGTGCATCAGCATTTCAGCCTTATCAACGAATTGTCCGTCATTGATAATTTGTTGCTTGGCCAACAATTTGGCAAAATCGATCGCAAAGCAGAAGCCGTCAAAATTACAGCTCTTGCTGCCGAATTTGGCTTGGAGCTGGCCCCATTCGAAATTGTAGGCGACCTCTCGGTTGGCCAACGTCAACGGGTCGAAATTGTCAAATGTCTGATGCAGCGGCCACGCTTGCTGATACTGGATGAACCAACCGCTGTGCTGTTGCCCGGCGAAATTGACTCATTGCTCGGGGTCTGTCGCACGGTTGCCGATAATGGCTGTGCCGTTGTGATGGTTACGCACAAACTGGCTGAAATCAAACAGATCGCAGATCGGGTAACCGTGCTGCGTGAGGGCAAGATTGTTCGCCGGTCCGATGCACCCGCGGAACAAATCCCAGACCTTGTCCGTGCGATGATCCAAAAATCTCCGTTAATGGCGGGGGCAGAGACGTCTCTGGGCGTTCAAAACCTGCCGCCACGCACCCCACGCTCTTTGCAGGGTGGGTCTCGCGAAGTCATGCAACTGGATGGGCTATCACTTGTGGATCCTATCGGGGTAAGACGCCTCAATGCCCTTACATTGACAGTCGAAAGCGGAGAGATTGTTGGCATCGCGGGGGTTGAAGGCAATGGCCAAAGCGAGTTGGGTGCCATTCTTTCAGGCATGGAAACAGCGACTGAAGGTCGTTGGTTTGTAGGCCAGACCGAGCTGACCCATGCCAATGCGCGCAAGATTACGGCTGCCGGTGTTGGCATCGTACCGGAAGATCGACATCAGGTTGGCGCGATCGGCCAGATGTCTGTTGCAGACAATCTCTTTCTCAATCGTATGCATCAATTTGCCCGCTTCGGCCTTATTGACCGAGTGAGGCAACAGCAAACCGCCAGTGATTTTATTGACCAATATGACGTACGCACGCAAGGGCCCCATGCGTCGTTTGCCTCTCTTTCTGGTGGCAACCAGCAAAAAGCAGTGTTGGCTCGCGAGTTGACGACGCCTAATCTCAAATTTCTACTCGCAGCCCAGCCCACACGAGGGCTCGATGTTGGCGCAATTGAGGCCGTCTATAGACGCATTCGCGCTGCGGCAGATACGGGTGTTGGTGTCTTGTTGATTTCCTCTGAACTCGACGAACTGATCGCCGTCGCAGACAGGATCATTGTATTCTACCGTGGGCAGATTGTGGGCACACATAGCGCTAGCCCCCAAAATCGAGATGCTATTGGCGCTTTAATGTCCGGACAATTGCCATGAACCAGATAATCACTTCCACACGCGAACATGTGTCCAAGTTCCTCAACAGCCATCAGGGAATCGTTGTTCCAGTGATCGCAGTGCTGCTTGCTTTTGCCTTCGGTATGATTGTTGTCGTCGCAATGGGCGTGCCGCTCAATAACGCTCTTGGTGCTTTTTGGCAGGGCGCTTTCGGCAACGCCTACGCCATTTCGGCCTCCCTCAATCGTGCCGTCGTACTGGCATTGGTTGGGATTGGGTTTGTCATAGCCAATCGCGCCGGCCTGACCAATGTGGGGGGCGAAGGACAGATTGCGGTTGGCGGCATTGCAGCGACGGCCCTTTGCCTAACACCCGGCATTGCAGATCTGCCTTTTGGCCTTTCCTTTCTTATCCCGCTGGTGGGGGCTGCGTTTGTTGGCGGCATCTGGGGGGCTTTGGCTGGTGTCCTTAAAACCCGCTCGGGTACCAATGAAGTAATTTCAACCTTGCTTCTTTCGTTCATTGGTACAGGACTGCTGTATTGGTCCGTGCAATCGGAAAATCTATTGCGTCAACCGATGACCAGCTCCTCCACATTGCCAGAATCCGCGTCCATTCCCATGGCCACCCAAGTTCCCTTGCTCACAGGGTCCTATGCCTCACCGGTCACTTACGGGCTGCCTATCCTGCTGCTGCTGGCAGTCATCGCCGCCCTTGTGCTGTCACGATCAATCTTTGGGTTCCAGCTCCGTTCAGTGGGTCACAACCCCACGGCTGCAGCGCGCGCGGGAATTTCTGTTGGCCTGACACTGACATTGGCTCTTTTTATTGCCGGAGCTTTTGGAGGACTGGCTGGCGGGGTGATGTTGCAGGGTGAACAATATTCGCTGAAGGCGGGCTTTTCATCAGGCTTTGGTTTCGACGGTCTTGTGGTGGGATTGCTTGCCCGTGGTTCTGTTCCGGGCGTTATCGCGGGGGCACTTCTGTTTGGTTTCATGCGCTCTGGCGGCATTTCGATGGAAATGATCGCCACGGTCCCCTCTTCGCTTGTTGGCGTCATCCAAGGCCTGATCGTTCTATTGATCGCCGGTGCTGCCTATTATCTTGATAAACGGACGACCCCATGACCTATGAGCTTTTTATTGTCTTCCTATCTTCGACCTTGCGTTTGGCAATCCCGCTGTTGTTCGCCGCCACCGGCGAGTTGGTGAGCGAGCGGGCCGGCGTGGTTAATATGAGCGTTGAAGGCATGATGCTCACCGGTGCCTTCGCCGGTTCTGTGGGCGCAGTGCAAACCGGCTCACCCATGCTTGGACTTTTATTTGCGGTCATTGCTGTTATGCCAATTGCCCTGTTGCAGGCTTTTCTCACGAACACATTGCGTGCCAACCAAATCGTTACCGGTATTGGCATCAATATCCTCGCGCTTGGGATAACGACGCTCGGCTACCGCCAAATTTTTGGGGCTCGTTCGCGCGAAATGATCCCCGGTTTTGACGCTTGGTCACTGCCGGTGCTGGGTCAGCTTCCTTTTGTCGGGCCCCTTTTCAACCAATCTTGGCTGGTTTATCTGGTTTTCGTACTTATTGCAGTTGTTGTCTGGATCATGGCCCGCACAGGCCTTGGCATCGCGATTCGGGCTACGGGAGATGATCCTGTTGCTGTGGCAAAATCGGGCACATCCGTGCATAAAATCAGATATGCCGTCATTATGTTCACCGGCATGATGGCCGCCTTGGGGGGCGCATTTTTGTCGCTTGCAGAAATTCATACCTTCACAGAGGGCATGACAAAAGGGGCAGGTTACCTTGCGATTGTCGCTGTTATCTTCGGCAATTGGCAAATGTCACGCACCATCATCGCTTGCCTGTTGTTTGGGGGTGCAACGGCCCTCCAGTTCCAGTTGCCTGCGATGGGCATAATATTACCAAATGCCCTGCTGATCATGATGCCTTATCTGTTGGCACTGCTCGCCGTGGCAGGATTGGTTGGCAGACAAACAGCGCCGCGTGCACTATCGCAACCATATTAGGGTGTCTCATTTATAAATGGATATGTTGTGCGCTTCTGGCACGTTCTGGCTGGCAAGGAAAGGCAGCGGAGCACAAAGCACCGCTGCCATTTTTAACATAGGCAGATCAGGAGAAGACGACTCCGAACAGAACGACCGTCAAAATTCCGCCCATGACCGGCAAAGCCGTACGGCGAACTATTTCAATGGGCGAACAATTCCCCGCGTCGCTCACCGCAATAATAACACCAGCCACAGGAGACATGGAGCGAGCAAGGCCTGCGGTCAGCTGCATCGGCAGCAGCATGGCCACCGAAGAGGCACCAAAGCTTGCGGCAATATTGGGGGCAAGATGACCAAAGGAGAAGAAGGCCGCATTGCCAGACCCTGTAATGACGGCCACAACGGTTACCATAGCGCACATGACGATGGTCATTGCTGTGACACCAAAGCCAGAGGTTTGGGCAGTATTGATCAGGAATTCCACCATCCCGATGGTTTTCAAACCGGCGGCAAAAACTTCTGCACAGACGATCAATGAAACAATGCGGGCAAACATGCGGCCCATACCATCAAAGAAGGCCATAAAGCCTTTCGTGACCTTTTTGCCATCACGGTGGCGGACGGTTTCACATAGCAGGCCCAACAAAGCACCAATCAACATCGCGGTGACTACGTTAAGTTTTACCGAACTGATAAGCAGTTTGGAGAAGATCAGGATCAAAGCAAGGGGCACCATTGGCAAGAAAGCATAAAAGGCCGGAGCACGATCCTTTTTAGACGCGTCATCTTGCCCTGCATTAAGCGCTTCTGCGATCGCAACATGCCCTGCTTTGCCATCAAAATACCGACCGCTAAAATAAGTAAGAACCGTGATAACTGCGATGGCGAACAAGCCGACCGGCAACTGGTGTTGAGCAAAATAGATCGCTACGTCCAGATCCGCCGTTTTGGCTGCCAAATTGGACGCTCCCGAGGCAGGACCCAAATCAAGCACAGCGGTTGTGCCGATCATGGCCGCGGCAGCGGCAGTGCTGACACCAAGGCGTACAAGCGTGGGAAAGAAGGTGACCAGCAACAGCATGGCGAGGCCGGCGGCGCTGGGGATGAAGATATTGAGAAACTGCCCAACCGCATACCCGAGTGCCAACACCACATAGGGCGCATTGAGAAGCTTGAGCGGGCGGATCGCCACATCGACCATGGCGTCTGTCGCACCGATGTGGTCCATATATTTAGCGAAACCACCGGCGGCCATAATGATCATACCTAATCCCGCAGCGCGGTAGGCAAGAGACCCGCGGACATAATCAAAAATATCAAAGAAAGAAAGGCCCGTCGATTTGGCTTTCTTGAAAAGAATGGATGTTTCCGGCGTGACAAACAGGGTCAAAGCCAACAATACCAGACCAGCAAGCAGCAAGATGGTGTGCGGTTGATATTTCTTGATAATAAGCCAAGCCACGATGACCGTGACGACGAGGCCGATGAGAAAACCTAACATATTGTTCCTCCCAGTGGTGTGCAGGTTCAGACATTGATAGGCACCGAGCGGTTGTCACTCAGAGCTATTGTGGGATGACTCGATAAAGGGAGTCAGAACGGCCTCGTAACCCTTGGCGTCTTCGAGGTAAGGGGCATGGCCGACATTTGGCAATGTTGTGTGGGTTGCATTGGGTGTCAGCGCTTTGAGTTCGGCTGATAAATCGGGGCGAACCACCGGGTCCTTGCCACCGAACAAAACCAATGTTGGGATCTTAATCTTGCTGTAGAAAGGCCGCAAATCAGCGAATTGCAACATACGTGTCGCCGTGAACAGGCCATCAGGCGCTGTGCCGGCCGCAACATAGGCTGCAACCTCCAACAGAAAGGCATCCACCGGATGTGCAACCATATGGGTTGCGCGACCGCGTCCATAGGCTTCTCCCCCCTGTTTCTTCAGGGTCTCGATACGGTCAAGCAATTTCTCTGTTGGAGGGGTGTCGCGCGGCTCGCCGTAGCCGGGGTGCGTACAAGACAGAACGAGGCGGTCCATTTGGGGGGCTGGATCAGCCGCGATACGGGCAGCGAGCGTGCCGCCCATTGAATGTCCCACGACGGTGAGAGATGAAAGAGACAGCGCAGAAATAAGCCCCCTCAATTGCTCTGCAAAAGCGTCTAGGTCAGGCTCGATTTCACTGGACTGGCCATAGCCGGGGGCGTCCCAAGCGATAACCCTGTGGCGCGTACTCAAGTCGAGCATCTGAAACACCCAACTGTCCGCACTGCCAAGCAATCCGTGCATAAACAGAATAGGTGTTCCTGAGCCCATGGAGCGATAGCTCATGGGTAAGCCGTTGACTTCAACGCATTCCCGCTCGGGAAGACGCTGCATGAGATCAATAACCGAAGGTGACCAATTGGAGGCCGATGAAGGGGGCATAACAGTCCTCGCTTGCTTGAGGGTCTTTTCTGTCAGCCACTATAATTCAAATTATGTCATGTAGATTATGCATAGTTTCAATGATATTATAAAATTTGCTGATACCCCCTTTGAAAGTCGGAACTCATGAATATCAAAGCGCTACAAGCCTTCAATGCCGTTGTTTTAGAAGGCTCCGTCAGCGGTGCAGCGCGCGTCATGAACCTAAGCCAGCCTGCCGTTAGCCGCTTGATTTCACTTCTTGAATCTGAACTGAACCTGATGCTGTTCAAGCGCGAGAAACAACGCTTACACTTGACCGAAGAAGGGGCCGCCTTTAACCGTGAAGCCCGGCGCATCTTGGCCGGCCTGCAAGAAATACCGCGCATTGCCAATGAAATCCGCGCCCAGCGCCTAAAGCGGCTGCGTATTGTAACCATGCCCCGAGCCGCTTTGTCCGTGGTGGCGCCCGCTGTGGCACGTTTCACAAAAGAGTATCCCGAAGTCAAAGTTTCTATCGACATTCGCTCGCACCGGGATCTTGAGAGCTGGATCAATGGCCGCGAATATGATCTGGGGTTTGGCAATGTTCCGGTCAGCCACTGGGCCGTGACCAGCACATCCCTGGGGCGGGCCGATCTCGAAGTATTGATGCCAAAGGATCATGCATTTGCCAGCAAAAAGATTATTGCGCTAAAGGATCTAAGCGCTGTTCCTCTTGTCTTGCAATTTCCCGGCATGCTGTTGCGCCGGCAGATTGATAGTTTGTTTGAAGCAAATGACGTAAAAATCGGGCGCGAAATCCTGACCAATTCCTCGCAAATGAGCCAGCATCTGGTTGCCAACGGAGCCGGACTGACGATCATAGACCGCCTTAGCGTTTTGGCGATGGATGACAGGCACTTCACCACTCGCCCCCTTACGCCAACCCGATCTGTTGCTTTCGGAGTGATCCGTCACCGTGGGGACGATCCTGACCCGATGGTGTTGGCCTTGACAGACATGCTGCGTGAACAGCTCGCAAGTTGTGTGGTAAAAGGCGCGATTGAGCCGCAGGGTACTGACAGTAACAACACATCATCCACATAACGACAGCGCAAGTGACAGGCACAAGAAATTTGCTTGGCTTCTGCTCGGACTCTACTATTTTTTATTGCATATTGGGCCCCTGTCAATCGGTATACTAGGATTGTCAGGAGCCTTGTTTTTAAGCGCGGAAAATTTCGTGTGAGGCCTTCAAGAGGGCCTCGGTCTGTGGCGCCAAATGTTTGTAGACCGTCTCATTGATCTTGTTATAGAGGGTGACATTTTCAGGCACGGGCTCAAAGACATCACGAATGCGTACCATATGGTTTATGGCATCTGATCTGTCTTTATAAATCCCCAAAGCCAAGGCCGTGCAAATAGCAGCGCCCATGCTGGCAGAACCATTCACCTCATTGCGGCAGGCAGGCACTCCAAATACATCGGCAAAGATCTGCATGAAGAGATCTCCGTTGGACCCACCACCACTCACGATGATTTTAGTGGGCTGCACCCCGCGTTCATCGCACATGGCTTGCGCATGATTTTTCATGGTCATAGCGATGCCCTCAAGGACAGAACGGAACATGTGGGGACCTTTGTGGGTTCCGTTAAACCCTATTATCATGCCGCGCTCATACAGATGCGTTGGACGGGCCAACCAATGCAGCACGGTATAGAGGCCATCACAGCCGGGGGACGTTTGCTCCGACGCAATGGCGTTTAGATAGGCCTCCGGCGTCATGCCTTTGGCTTCTGCAGCTTTTGTGACATCCTCACCCAATAGGTCCTTGATCCAGGTAACCGTGGCCATGCCACGCCGGATACCGCTGCTTTCATACAGAAACTCGCCAGGCACCGCACCCGGGTTGCTCCAATAATTCACCGTATCAGATCTGTTTTCGTCACCAACCATCATCGACGCGATGTAGGTGCCCAATGTAACAAGCACCGTACCATCATTGACCAGACCAGCACCCAGCCCCTCAACGGCTTTGTCATTTGCCGTTGATACCACCGGAAGTCCTTTTGGAATGCCGGTTGCCTCGCAGGCAAATGCATTGATATGCCCCAGAATGCTCGATGGATCGACAAGCTCGAATAGCATCTCTCTAGGGGTGGTGAAGCTATCGAAGCGTTCGCCATCCTCATACCAGTCCAAAGTGACAGGATCGATCGGCCAAGGACCCACATAGTTGGATCGGGTGTCTTTGGCCTCCCCGGTCAGTCGATGCGTCAGATAACCGGTAGTTGTTGTCACATAGCGAACGGTATCATCATCATGCTCATAGGGTCTGGACAGGCGCAGATCCATCCAGCTCTGCACCGGAGATGCCAGAGTGCCATCTTGTTTGATCAAAGCGCGACAGCAACGGATGGAACCGAGCCCGACGCCAACAATGTCCGACTTGTCCCCGTCAAACTTGTCAAACATGGTCTGGCAAGCAAGCTTCAGGCTGTCCCACAAGTCATCATCGGGATGCTCAGCACGGTCGTCCCCGTAAAGATAGATTGGCTTGAGCTTGACGGTGTGAGCGCATATCTCATTGCCCACAAGATCAAACAGGGCCACCTTGGTGCTTTGCGTGCCACCATCAATGGCGAGAATATAGCGATTTTGTCCATTGGTCATTGTCGATCTCTCCTCTGCGGCCTAGAGGTTTGAAGCCATGTTCAAACCTCTATTTTTCTTTGATGAATTGAAACATCGAAATATTTGAAGGGCTTATCGCCCCCTCAAAGAATGAGCTATTCAAATATTTCATGTCGTCCACTAGCGCATCAAATAACCACCATCGACGGTGAGAACAGTGCCGTTCACATAGTCAGATGCAGGGCTGGAGAGAAAGACAGTGGCCCCCATCAGATCGGCGGTCGCTCCCCATCTGTTGGCAGGAATATGGGCGAGAATTTCGCTGTTGCGTTTTTCATCCTTGCGGGTCATCTCGGTCAGAGGTGTAGCATAATAGCCCGGAGCAATGGCATTGACCTGAATGTTCCATTGCGCCAGTTCATCGCACATGGCTTTTGTCAGGCCGACGATGCCATGTTTGGTGGATGCATAAGCTGGGGACCATTGGCCTCCAAGGAAGGAATAGAGCGATGCAATGTTGATGACTTTGCCGCTTTTCTGCTTGATCATATGCGGGCAAACTTCATGGATCATCTCGAACGCGGCGGTCAGATTGACGGCGATCATTTTGTCCCACTGCTTGCGACAAAATTTGGTTACGTCAGGCTCGTTAATGCTGATACCGGCACAGTTTATCAAAATATCGACGCTGCCCCATGCATTCAGACAAGCGTCGACAACCCGTTTGCACTCCCCTTCAGCCGTGATGTCCGCTTCGATGAATTGATAGGCAACACCGCAGCTTTCGACCATTCTTTTGGTCGTGCCGTCATCGTCCATCAGGCTGGGCACCAGAACATTGGCCCCTGCCTTGGCAAGAGCGGTGGAAAAGGCCTGTCCCAGACCGCCATTGCCGCCGGTGACAATCGCATTTTTCCCCTTCAGGGAGAAGAAATCCATATTGAAGTCAGTGGGTTCCATTGCTTTGCTCCTCCTTTATCTTTTTGAGCAATTTGCCAACAAATGCGAGTGCATCACCTTTGACGACGATGTCTGAAAGGCTGCAAATCGGTGCATTCTCATTGGTGTTGACCGAAATGATGGTATCAACGTTTTTCAGGGCCACGACATGCTGCATAGCGCCGTGGATGCCCAGAGCCATGTAAAGGCGGGGGCTGACTGTTTTGCCGGACTGCCCAACCTGAATAGGCTTTGGAGCCAAGCCACGATCGACAAGGGACCGGCTGGCGGAAACCTGCCCTCCCAGCGCCTGCGCCAGCGGCTTTAAAGCCTCAAAATCCCGAGCGACACCACCGCCGCCTGAAATCAGGATTTCACTGTCGCAGATATCATAATCAAGCTTTTCCTGCTTCTGGATCAGGCGGAGCCCGCCGGTCCGGTAGGCCAACCCTTTGGGCTCGACAATCCTGGTTTTCTTGCCCCCCCTATCAGAAGAATGAAAGCTCCCGGACCGCACCGTCAGCATGATGGGGCCTGCTGCGTTGCAGTCTATAGCGTCCATCCTGCTATGTGCCGCGGCCGGCCGGATAAAGTGTGGCCGTTGATTTTGGTTTTGATCGTCATCTGGGGCGTATGAGACGCCTCTCACGTCCGTCACCAAACCGGCATTGAGCTTGGCAGCGACGCGCGGTAACAGCATGCCGCTCCATTGCGTATGGACCATAAGGATGCAGTCAAAATTATAGTCGTGATGCAAGCCCGTCACGACGCCACTAATGGCAAGCTGATCGTAGCTTCTGATGGCGCTGTCTTGCACAGAAAACAGCGTATCAAACCGGCCAATCAGCGGCGCTTGGTCGCCATTAATCAACAAAGCATAGGTTTCACCGGGCACATCACCATAGATCTGCCGCGCGACATCAAGCAGGTCTAGCCCCGCCCGCGTTTGCTGCTGTTCTATGATGATTAGTGTGCGTGACATTAAATAAATCGTTTCTCTTTCAAGAGGTTATAAACCGCGTCGACACCTTGCTGATCGTTACCAACCACGCGCCGTTCGGGTTTTTGACTTGTGCTACTGAAGCTGCGTGCAATTTTTGTCCGCGCGCCCTTCAGCCCGACCTCTGCTGCGTCAAAACCGAGATCGTTATTGCTCAACCAGACCAATTTGTCCGTCACATCCCTATTGCGATTTTTGAACCGGACATAAGGCAATCGGTAGCCGCTTTTCCGCGAAAAACTCAGGACAGCAGGCATGTCAATTTCATAGCGTGTTACACTTGCCTCATCCTCAACATCCACTCTCACACATGCGTCACCGACGCTGTCTTCATCGAGTTTGGTAATGCCGGACAGCTGAACAAGACCTAAAGCGGCACCAATCAGCGGCGGCACACTGGATGAGCCGCCGTCAATGGCATGACTACCGGTAAAGAGGCCGTCATATTCGGCAGTTGTGAGATATCGAGCCAGAATTTTGCTGGTAACCCAAGCATCGCTGCTGGCATATATCTCATCGGAAATGATCGTTGCCCGATCAACACCGACCCTCAAGATATCTTCAACCAACGGGCCTAGTGATGGGGGGCCCATCGTTAGCAATTCAATGGAAGTATCAGGTTGGCTCTTTTTGATTTTAAGAGCCAACCCTATGGCACATTCATCGTCTGGATTGATCCGCAGTCGTCGGGCTTTCAGAAGGGGGACGGGCTTATCGTCTTCGATATCAAAGCTGTCACCATCGGGGACGAATTTGACGACGCAGATGATTTTCATCAGCTTTCCTGCGCCACTTCAACAGCCGCAACATTGCTCGCCTCAGCAAAGGATGTGTCATTCATCTTGTTGTAGACAAGGGCAAGAATACCGCCGATCACGCCAAGGCCGGCACTGACCAAGAAGTAAGCGGTATAACCACCGGTCGAACCGAACACATTCCACAGAAAGGTGTTCAACTGCGGCAGAATGATATCCGGCATATAGCCGATGAAGGAGATCACACCGATGGCAGTCCCCATCATGGCAACATCGATATGGGACCGCCCCAACAAGGACCAATAGGTACCGCGTACCGCATAGAGGAACGCTCCCAGCAAAATGATCAAGCCATAGAATAGCGTTGGAGAGGCGGAGACGGGCATAATGGCGACGATGACCAGAAGCGTAGACGCTCCCAGAACGGCGCCACAGATTGTGTAGGCGCGGCCAACCCTGTCTGCGAGGAAACCACCGATAAAGCCACCGACAGGCCGCATCCACAACACAATCGCCGTGACGGTCCCAACGGTGACAGCATCTGCCCCGATGTTGGTTTGCAGAAAACCACCCAGATAATAGACCGTCCAGAACACCGCATATCCCATGAAGATTATGCTGCCCATGAGATAGACATATTTGTTCTTGAGCAGTTTTCCTACGTCGCGAAGATGGAACTTTTCAGCCTCGGACCGTGACCCGCTATGCTCGGCATGCGCTGCCAACTTTTCATCGCTTTCAACAAACACCATGATGAGGATGGCCGCTGCCAATACAATCGCGGAATAGAGATTGATAACCGCTACGAGTGCCTCGGTTTTGTCGGCAATTTCAACGCTACTGCCTAGGATAGTTGCAAAAATAGCCAGACCAATGGTTCCCATTAGCGCTTCCACAACACCACGGCCACCGTCAAGAATACCGAAGAAACGGCCTTCTTCATTGGCCTTGGAAAGCATCTTGACGAGCTTCATATGAGAGCTCCAGAAGGTGAACACCGAGAAGAACCCCCAAAGGAAAAAGATCGCTCTGACTTCTGACTGACCGGGAACCGTTCCGAACCAGAAACCGCAGGCTGCCGTTCCCAAAAGGGATATCCCGATCAACCATTTGGCCGAAAACCGGTCACTGATCAGCCCGCTTGGCAAATAGCCAATGACATAGGCTAGACCCAGCACTGAGTAAAAATCATTCAAGGCAGGAAGGGGCAAATTGAACACGTCCAAAATGGTTTCCTGATAGTTCGTTCTGAGATAGATGACGGGATAGATGGCCCCGGCAGCGATCACGACCAGAAAGAACTGAAAATAACGTCTCAAGTTATTTTTAGGCATAGTTTTCCTCCCAACATATGGCTTTATGAGAAGGCCGGCAGGAAACCCTGTTCTCCCTAATTTCCTGCCGGTCTTTGTCTTTGTGATGGAACTAGACGTCACCGTCTTCCTGATAGATGTATTTTTTGACAGCTTCTTGCGGATAGATGGTGCCGTAATTCATGATGCCGTTTGGATCGAAAGCCTGTTTGAGCTTTTCGAGCATGTAGTAAGCAGATCCATGTTCATCCTTGGTCCATTCACTGCGGAATTTGCCGATGCCATGGTGGTGACACATGGAGCCGCCATGCTTGAGCGTCTCTTCAACAATGATTCTCTGGAGTGGATGGTGGTAGGTGAGCAATTCATCTTCCGGCTCACAGTGGATTTTGTAGTTATAGACAAAATACATGTTAGTGCCGTTGAGATAACTGTGGGATGAGTGGCCACCCAACATGGTCAGGTCTTCAGCTCTGTCAAACTCTGTGCGGATCCGCTCCATCACAGCTTTGTAAATAACGGGGATGGTTTCCCAGTCGGCAGAAATCTCGGTGGTATAGCCTGCGTGCGCATTGCTTTCGCGCATTTTTTCAAACTCGTCATCGATGTCTTTTTGCGACCAGTTGAGATGGTTAAACCAGTCCTCGATGAGCGTGCTGTCCACCGGCTTGATGATGCCGTCCTCAAAGCTTTTAACAGCATCTTCGATCGCAGCGCCCGTTGCTTCCACAATGCCCTTTGGCCCTTCGGCCATGAACAACAAAACGCATTTATTCTCATGGAAATGATAGAAATGCTGCGCAGCATCCTCTTCGGAATAGACACGCGCCACAGACGGTTTGAAACCATTGACCATGACTTCGCGCAGGATTTTGATGCCGACATCAACATCCTTGATCAGGTAGCCAAAGAATTTGTTGTTCTCGGGATAATATTTGAAGATCTTGACGGTCACTTCGGTGATGTAACAAAGAGCGCCTTCATTGCCGATAACAATATGCCGGATGTCCGGACCACCTGCACGGCGCGAAACATTTTTGATTCTGGAGATATGGCCGTCCGGGAACACACATTCCAAGCCCACCACCATATCCTCAATGCCGCCGTAAAGGGTCGAGAACTGACCTATGCTGCGGGTCGCCACCAAACCACCGTATTTGGCGACCGGTTTGGACTGAGGCGAATGGCCCGTGGTATAGCCAATTTTGCGCAGTTCATCTTCAAGCTGCTGCAGTGGCACACCCGCCTGCACGGTCGCCTGGCTGTTGTAGGCATCGATCTTGATAATTTTGTCCAGATGCAGGGTATCGACAACCAGAGTGGTTTCTTTCCAATTCTCCAGCCCGCCTTCGGTCGCAGTCATGCCTGCGCGCGGGATCACGTTAATACCGTTGGCATCGCAGAATTTCAGAAGATCCGCGACTTCCTCAGCGCTCTTGGGATAGACGATGGCGATTGGTGCGGGCACATCCAAGACTTTTCGTGCCTTGGCATATTTTTTATACCGGTCTGCAGAAGCCTCGTATAGATCCTCCTGATTGGTATTGATCTGATCCGCGGCTACAATTTTCGCTAATTGATCCAAAACAGTCATAGAATCCAAAACCTTTACTCCTGCGTAGAATGGAAAATTCTCTTTCAAACTTGCTGAACGGTACTATGAATGGAAAATTTTATCAAGAAATGACGAATATTTTCTGTTTATAAGCCACATTTTTCATAGTTATGGAAAATTTTCCACTATTAATGCGGAAAATTTTCCATTATCTTGACCAAAACAGACTGACGCTACCGTCATACCGAACCACAAGTTGGGACCCGTTCATGATCAATATCGACTTCGATGCCCTGAATCCGCTGGAGCAGCAAATCCATTCCACGCTGCAACAACACAGCAAAACAGTCGACGCCATCCGCATCACGCAAGCCGCGGATTTGTGCAATTGCTCGGTGTCCAAGATATCCAAATTTTCCAAAAAGCTCGGTTTTGCCACTTATAAGCAATATCTTGATTTTCTGTATGACAGGAAACTGCCCGAACCAGGCCACTCATCCGAGTTGCAGCGGGTCGGTCAATTCATTCAAGATTTTGACAGCAGCAAGGTCGATGAATTGGTGAAGCTCATCAATGCCAACGACAAACTGGTGTTGCTGGGGTATGGGCCCTCTTTTCTATGTGCCCAATATTTTGAATATCGCTTCAAGACCTGCACCAACAAGGTCACCATCGCGGTACCAGACGATCTGTCGGCCACGTCCATGACCGATGAGACCACATTGCTGCTCATCTTTACGGTCACCGGTACCTTCAAATCCTTTGACGACATCTACCAAGACACCAAGCGCAAGGGCGGCGACGTGGCCCTGATTGTCGAAGAGTATAACCCCTCACTCATTACCCAGTATGACAAGATCTTTTGTCTCACCCAAAGCACCCAGTCGGGTGACTTGGAGGCCTATGAAAAGAGTCGCACCGTCTTTTTCATTTTTATGGAAGAGGTTCTGCGTGTTTTAATGAAAACCGCGTCGGGCAAGCGCAAATAACAAACATGGCACTCCAACAAATTGAAGTGCCATGCCACAGACTTAAGCGAAAGGCAGCGCAAGGTGCGGATCAACCGAGATCCGTCTCTCAGCCGTTTCTTAATGCGTCAAGGGACACCCATGTTCCGTTATTGGATGCCGATTCAAGACAGGCCGTCACAAAAACCAACCCACTGACACCATCGGCTGCGTCAGGAACCAGTGTTTGTTGCTGATTGCCCGCTAAAACATCAGCTGCGTCTTTGTATAGATTGGCAAATGCTTCCAGGTAGCCTTCTGGATGGGCTGCAGGAATACGGCTTCCGGAAACGGCGGCCTCTGTAGCACCGGCCCCGTTGCGCAGCAAAAGACGCCTCGGTTCTCCAAGCGGCGTGTACCAAAGCTCTTCGGGCTTTTCCTGCCACCATTCAAGCCCACCAGTCGCCCCATAAATGCGCAAAGACAGATTGTTACCGTTACCAGCGGCAACCTGACTGGCCCACAAAGTCCCCTTGGCACCAGACGCATAGCGCATCAGCACCATGGCATCATCGTCAACCTGCCGCCCGGGAACCAACGCAGTCAATTCCGCAAGCAAATGGCTTGGCTCTTCTGCCGCAACAAATGCCGCCAAATTATAGGCATGGGTTCCAATGTCTCCGATCGCCCCGCCCTGACCGGCCTTTTTGGGGTCGTTGCGCCAATTGGCCCCTGCTGCTTCAGGGTCTTCTTCGGGAGCGGCAAGCCAATCCTGAGCATATTCGACCTGCACCCTGCGCAACGCACCAATCGCGCCGTCAGCCACCATTTCGCGGGCCTGACGCACCATCGGATACCCTGTGTAGGTATGTGTCAGGAACAGCTTCTTGCCCGTGCGCTTGACGATCTCGGCCAGAGCCCGGGCATCCTCCAAAGTGGTTGTCATCGGCTTTTCACAGATCACATGGAACCCCGCTTCCAGCGCCGCTTTGGCAACAGGGAAATGCAGGAAGTTCGGTGTGACAATGGCAATCGCGTCGACTTTGTCTGGCCGCAAGGCTTCCGCCTTGATCATCTCTTGGTAGCTGTCGTAGGCACGGTCAGCCTCGATGCCAATAGAGAGCGCGAAATCTCGCCCCCGCTGCGGGTCATTATCGAGAGCACCGGCCACCAAAACAAATCGGTCGTCAATGCGTGATGCAATGCGATGAACTGCCCCTATAAAGGCAGTCACACCACCGCCAACCATACCAAGCCGCAACCGGGCAGGTCCCTTTGCGTGGGATTTTTCAGCTTTGAGGGTCATTGTCGTTCCTTAGTCAAGGCCAAGCAGATTACGGTTTGCTTGGGCATCGGTTCCGCTGCGCGCAAAATCATCAAAAGCATGTTCCGTGACATGGATGATGTGATCGCGGATGAAAGTGGATCCTTCTCGCGCACCGTCTTGAGGATGTTTGAGGGCACATTCCCATTCCAGTACGGCCCAACCGGCAAAATCATACTGGGCCATTTTGGAGAAAATCCCCTTGAAATCAACATCTCCGTCTCCAAGCGAACGGAAACGACCCGGACGGTCCACCCAGGATTGATAGCCACCATAGACGCCCGAGCGACCATTCGGCTTCAACTCTGCATCCTTGACATGGAAAGCCCGGATACGGTCGTGGTAGATATCGATAAAGGCAAGATAGTCGAGGGCCTGCAACACAAAATGCGAAGGATCATACAGGATTGTGGCGCGAGGATGCATGTCCAATTCACCAAGGAAACGCTCAAAAGTCACCCCGTCGTGCAGGTCTTCACCCGGATGCAGCTCATAGGCGACATCAACGCCAATCTCGTCATGGAAATCCAGAATTGGACGCCAGCGTTTGGCCAACTCGGCAAACGCCTCCTCAACAAGGCCCGAGGGACGTTGCGGCCATGGGTAGATATAAGGCCACGCAAGCGCACCAGAAAAAGTCACATGGGTATCAAGTCCCAAATTTTTTGAGGCCAGCCCGACCTTTTTGATATGCTCGACTGCCCATTCCTGCCGTGCTTGAGGGTTGCCACGCACCGCTTCGGGTGCAAAATTGTCAAACAGGGCATCATAGGCCGGATGAACGGCGACAAGCTGGCCCTGAACATGGGTCGACAATTCGGTAATTTCGACACCGATTTCGCCGAGTTTCCCCTTCAATTCATCGCAATAAGTTTTGGAGGTAGCTGCACGGTCTAGGTCGAATAAGCCATCATTTGACGGCAGCTGAAGCCCCACATAGCCAAGATCGACAGCCCATTTCGCAATAGAGAACAGATCGTTGAATGGTGGCTCTGCGCCGACAAATTGCGCCAGAAAAAGACCTGGCCCCTTCAATGTTTTCATAGCTAATATTCCTTACATGAGACCGCGCCCACCTGCTTATTGACGGCATTTGGCAGGTCCAGAACTTGGCGACATCATACCCCTGCCCTGTTTCCCGACAAAAAGATATTTTCATTCCCATATTGTCTCCACCATCAGCAGGTGAAAAAGAACCGACAGACCAAGCCGTCGGTTCCAATTTTGATCGTGTTGAAGCGTTGGTTATTTGCTTCCGCCCCAACGCTCAGGATAACCAGGAAGCTCTTCACAACCGCACAAAGCGTAGTGCAGAGGTGGCATGCGTTCGTCAACTAGAGAGTCAAGGGTTGCTTCGGTGACTGCTGGCTGTGGCAAGCTCCATACCGGGCCGGGAACCGATTTACCTGCGTGGATTGCCAGAGCGGCAAGGATTGGCGTGCGCCATTGGTAGGTTGGGTAAGATGGCCCTACCGCTTTGAGACCTTTGTCCTTCCACATACGCAGGAAGTCCATTTGATCTTCACCGGATACAACAGGATAGTCGAGGCCCGCATCTTCAAAGGCTTCAAGCGCAGCTGTTGCCGTATCACCAGCATCAAGCCACAAACCATCGATTTGCTCACCGCGGTTGATATAATCTTCCACGGTTGCTTTGGTGCGAGCACGATCGGAATGAGTAAACTCGTTACCGATGATATTGATGCCCGCTTCTTTGAAGATACGAGCAGCGGCAGAATAACGGGTTTCCAGAACGTCTACGCCCGGCATAATGCGGATGGCAAGAACGTTTGAGCCTTTTGGCAGCTGTTTGACCATATATTCAGCCGAGGTGATACCAAAGCCATATCCACCCACTGGCTGAATGAATGTGACAGGGCAATCGGTTTGCACACCGCGGTCGAACACGACAACCGGCAAGCTTTCACAGGCTTTTTCAACTGCTGGCGTTTGTGCTGCGGTGGTGTTTGGAGACACGATAAGAACATCACAGTCACCAGAAGCCACAAAAGACTCGATATCAGAAATCTGCTTGTTATCGTTGCCTTCCGCATCCAGAACACGGAAGCTTGCGATGTTGTCGCCTTGCAGTTCAACTTCCCCTTCCATGTTGTTCATGCCAACAACGCGCCATGGGTTGAAAATACCCGCATTGGAGAAGCAAATGCGCACCGCACCTTCGCCTTTATATGCGCTGGTATCAACCAGACCACCACCAAGATACTGCTCCCAAGGTTTGCCCTCTGGCCCTTGAGGTTGCATGGACAGCAAGTCACGCTGGCGCTGGAATTCGGCATCATCATCGAATTCGTTTGCAACGGAGTTAGACCCCATCGCCATCGCAGCAACGCTTGCTAAAATGATCAGTTTTTTCACTTCATTTCCTCCACATAAAATGAGAGTTTTCGCTCTCTGTTAAGTCGGATCGGGGCAAGCCCTTTAACCGAGTTTCTTGGCGCGCAGAACCGAAGCTGCAACGGCAGCAATCAAGATTAGACCCTGAACCGTGTCACGCATGGCCTGCGGCATTCCCAATAGATTTAAAAGAGTAAACAAGGCATAGAGCGACAGGGCACCAAACACCGCGCCAACCAATGTGCCACCGCCACCGAGCAGAATCGCGCCGCCAATCACACAGGCTGCAATGGCTTGAAGCTCCAAGCCGTTGCCTGCATTGACAGAGACACCGGCAAAGCCGCCGATCACAATGCCCGCAGTGACCGCCGCAAGAGACGAAACAAGAAATGCCAAGACACGGGTCCGTTTCACCGGCGTTCCTGCAAGCTCGGCAGTGCGCGGATTATCCCCCATTGCAATCAAACGCTTGCCAAAGGCCGTGCGGTGTAGAAAGAACCAAGCCAGACCGGCAAAGACGACAGCAATCACCACTGCGATGGACAATGTTCCAATCAACGGTGCATCCCGCCAGACAAATCGGCCCAGATTGCGAAAATTGTCTGGTAAATCCCCCCTCGGCGAGCCGCCTGACCACATAAGCGCCAGCCCCGTAACGAGAAGCTTCATACCGAGCGTTGCGATGATGGAGGGGACTTTGAGGTATGACACGACAAGACCGTTGGTCACGCCGATGGCAATGCCCATCGCATAGAGCAATGCAATTCCGCTCCATGTGGAGCCCGGATCCCCATTAATAAAAATCGACGCGGCAACGACAACAAGCGTCACCACAGCCCCCATGGATAGGTCGAACCCGCCTGAAATAATAACAAAGACCTGCCCACTCGCCAGAATCGCCAGAGGGGCGGCCCTACGCAGGAAATTCATGAACAGGTTCAGATTGGCGTAATTCGGCTGGATGATGCAGATCACACCATACAAACAGATAAACACCACCAGTGCTATATTGAAGGAAAGGATAAGCTTGCGCAGGGGCAGCCCCTGCATCTGCGAAGCAATGGTTCTCATGCGATGTGCCCCCTGTTGCGGACCGCGTAGATACTTACGGCAGCGATAACGATGACCCCGCGAAGCACTTGTTTGAGAAAGGCATCTACGCCGAACATGTTGAAGCTGGCATCGAGACAGGCAAACAGGAAGACACCGGCAAGTGTGCCCCAAACTCCGCCTTTGCCCCCAGCAAGGATGGTTCCACCAATGACAACAACCGCGATGGACTCAAGATCATAAATACCTTCTTGCCCGAGCCATGGCGTGCCCGACCGCAAACGCGCAGCCAGATAAAGGCCTGTGACGGCGGCAGACATGCTGGCGATCACATGCACGGACATCAGCATTTTCTTTGTTGCGATACCTGCAAGACGTGCGCCTTCCGGATTGCCGCCGCATGCATAAACATGGGCACCGAAACGGGTACGCTCCAGCACAAACCAGCCGATCAAAGCAAACAGGAACAAGGCCATCAGTGAGAAGGTCACGCCGCCGAACCCACTATAGGCAAGCGCCTGGAATTCCGCCGGCACCGAACCACGCAGATATTCAAAGCTGGATGCCAGCATGCCCTGCAATATCAACCCTGTGCCGAGCGTGGCGATGAAGGGATTGATCTCGAAGTAGGCAACAAGGATACCATTGACGAGACCCACCACCGCAGCGATTGCAAAACAGGCTACCACAGCCATCGCGATATTGCCCGTATCCCCTTGCATGAGGAAAGAGGCCATAACGGCGGTAAGACTGATGAGGTTGGCGACAGAGAGGTCAATTGACCCCAACAAGATGGTAAAGGTTTGTCCCAAGGCAACGAACCCGAGCGCGACCATGCGGTGCAGAACCCCAACAATCGCATCAAAAGTAAAGGCAGAACCGGCCCCCGATCCCATCGCCGCCAAGACATAAAGAAGAATCGCAAATCCTGCGATAGAGGTGGAAACCGGCAAGACCCATGTTTTGGATTTGGCGTGACGCGTTTCGCTTTCTTGGTCTTTGCCTGCAATGCGCGTGTCTTCTTGCTCAACGGCAAGAAGCATCACATCCTCTTCACTGCTACCCGCTGGCAGCTCGCCAGAAATTGTCCCCGAGCGCATCACGAGGATGCGATCCGACACACCAACCACTTCAGGCAGATCCGAAGAGATCACGATGACCGCATTGCCCTTGCTGGTGAAATCACGCATCAGGTCGTAGATCGCGCGCTTTGCGGCGACATCCACACCACGAGTCGGCTCGACGAAGACAATCAGGCTGGGATCTTGTTGCAGCCAGCGACCGACAATCACCTTTTGCTGGTTGCCACCCGAAAGCTGGGCAATATCCTGCCCGTAATCTCCTGCACGCACATCCAGTTCTTTCAGGATACGATCAGCTTCTACTGGCTTTTGCTTGCCTTTGAAAGGGTTGGCAAAGGAACCGGCAATGCTACGCAGGGATAGCAAAAGATTGTCCCGCACGGACTGGCGCAGAACAAGCCCCTCGGCCTTTCGGTGCGGCGGCACATAACCGATACCAAGCTGGATAGCGTCGCGGATGGATCCGATTTTGCATGGCGCACCATTCAGCTGCATTGTGCCGCTGGTTGCAGGATAGTCACCGAAAATGGTGCGGGCGAGGACGGATTTACCGGAATCTTCAAGGCCAGCGACACCGAGGATTTCGCCCGGTCTGACATAAAGAGAAATATTCTTGAGCGTGTCATTGCTGAGTTTATTGATCTGGAAAAGTGGCGGCGCATTTGCGATTTCAGGCCGCGGAGGGAAAAAAGCAGAAAGCTCCCGCCCTACCATGCCAAAAACAATGTCACCGATGGAGACTTCGCTGGCTGTGCGCGTCCAGACGCTTTCCCCGTCTTTGAGTACGGTAATCCGCTGCGCGATAGCCATGATTTCCGGCATACGATGCGAGATATAGAGGATCGCCATGCCCCTGCTGGAAAGCGTGCGCACCAAATCGAGCAGTCGAAGAGCATCCCCGTCTTCCAGTGCGGCGGTGGGCTCGTCCATAACAAGGATGCGCGCATCAAGTGACAAAGCCTTGACGATCTCGACCAATTGTTGTTCTGCCACGGAGAGGGTGGAAACTTCCGCATCCGGATCGATGTTGGCCCCGATCCTATCCAGCAATTCCACGGATTTGGCACGCATCTGCTTGTGATCAAGCAGGCCGCCTTTCACGATCTCATTGCCAAAGAAAATATTTGCCGTGACAGAGCGAAACGGCAACAGGCTAAGCTCCTGATGGATGAACGCAATACCGGCGGCATGAGCTTGTTTGGGATGCTTGAAATGCACAGGCACGCTATCCAGAAGCACGTCACCAGAGTCGGCGTGATACGCACCGCCAAGCACCTTCATCAAGGTCGACTTACCGGCACCGTTTTCTCCGCAAATCGCATGCACTTCACCTGCGCGACAGTCAATAGAGACTTGTTGCAATGCCTTGACGCTGCCAAAGCTTTTGTCGATGCTGCGCATCTCCAATATAGGGTGATCGAGGTGCGCTGTTTGCTTCAGAGCAAGTTCGGCGTCTGACATTATTTACCATCCCCGTTTGCCATGCCCAGCTCATCACCTGCAAAGGCCCACTCCTTGCGGATCAGGTCGATGCTCTCAGCAAACAAAGTGTCGCGATCTTCGAACAAATCACGCCAGACGCGCGTAGCGGCGGCAAGCGCCGGCAAGGAACGTCCAAAGGCTTCGACGGTGATCCATTGATCGTAACCGGTTTCGCGCAGAAGCTTGATTGGTTTTCTGAAATCAACATGCCCTCTTCCGGGAATGCCTCGGTCATTTTCTGATATATGCACATGCGTCACCCCATTGCGATAGGTGCGCAGCGCAGCAACCGGATCCTTTTCTTCGATGTTTGCATGGAAGGTATCAAACATATAACCAAAGGCAGGATGATTCACTTTTTGGTAAATTTCGGATGCAGCTTCCAAGGTATTGACGATGTAGCATTCAAACCGGTTTACCGCCTCCAGTGAAATGCCAATTCCAACGGAATGAGCCTCATCGCAAAGGATGCGCATTGCTTCTACGCAGCGCTCCGTCTCTTGTTCCGTAGGACCATTGCCAGTAAAATATCCAATGGGAGAATGTACGGGCCCAACAACCAGCTCAGCTCCAAGCTCATGGCTCGCTTCAATCAGCCACTTGTAAAAATCTGCGGCACGGTTCCGCACGGATTGATCGGGGCTCAAGGGGTTGACTTCGCTTGGCAGCGCGGTAGATGCAGTTACCCTGAGGCCAATATCTCGGATCGCTTTCCCAAGGTCTCGATAATGCTGTGTTTCGCCTTCCAAGACAGGAATTTCAACGCCATCATACCCAAAATTCTTTAGTTTTTGCAGGATTGAAAGATGCTCAAGCCCTATCTTTCCATCCACCAAGAGCATGTTAAACCCTATGAGCAAGATGCGTCCCCCCTTTTGAGATGTGACCATTGATGCCATGGCGACTCGTCGCTTTTCAAATACGACTTCCATGACAAGAACAGTTTCTCACAAGAAGTATTTGCTTGCTTGCAAAATCAACAACTGGTAAATTTTATATATCCTGTTATGAAGAGAAAAAGCAAAATGACCGTTGAGGACATCACCCCCGTCCACCCAGCAGATCGCCCAACCGTATTTCGCGAGCCAGGCTCGATGCTCTATGCCGACAATTGCAAGGATTTGCAGGCAGCCGCACAGCGTGGTGAAGTCGAACTAAAAGCATGGACCAGAGGCTCCTACCCCGGCCTGTCATTGCAGCATCGGTTGCCACAGATTTGCACGGTGGGATATTGGGATGCCAAGACAGAACAGGACTGGCGTCTTGCCCGTCACTGCAACGAAGGCATCAAGCTGGCCTATGTCGCTCGCGGATCTTTGCATGTGGATGTAGACGGCGTTAGTCACAGGCTTGTTCAGGGCCAGCTATTGGTTGTTCGCCCTTGGCAATTGCACAGCATTGGTGAGCCCAATGTGGGACCAAGCAGACTGATCTGGACCATTCTGGATGTGGGGGTTCGTCGCCCCAACGAGCAATGGACCTGGCCTGAGTGGGTTCTGCTGTCGGACCATGAAAAGGAATGCCTGAAAAAGCTGGTGCAGCTCAATGAAAAACCCGTATGGGATGCTGGCTCCGAGCTTTCAAAAATCTATGAATCAATTGCCCACATCGTACGTGATCGCCTGCCCGAGCAGGGCGAAACGCGCCTCAAAATTGCCCTCAATTCTTTGTTCAGCTGTTTGTTGGAGCGGATGGAGGTTCAGGCACCAGCCCTCAATCACAATCTCTCCTTTATGCAAAACACCGTGTTGATTTTTCTCAAGCAACTAGAACATGCACTGGACCAGCATTGGACGCTGGATGCCATGGCCGAGGAATGCGGGCTGTCACGCACACGCTTTGCAGACTATTGCAAGAAGTTAAAAAACATGACGCCGATGGAGTATCTCACCCACTTGCGGCTCGAGCATGGCATTGCGTTGCTGGCGTCCGAGCAGAAGCTCACGGTGACAGAAGTCGCATTTCAATGCGGATTTAATTCTAGCCAATATTTCTCGAGCGCCTTTCGTCGACGATTTGGCCATCCTCCCAGTGAAATGACTAGAAAACAGTGTGAAGGCTAGAAAGCCGAATATTTGGCAGTCCCCTTAGCCCTGTCAATGGCCATGCCGGTGCCATGCCCATTGCTACAACCCAATTGGTGCGCGTGGATCTTACATTCGACGCGATCCGGCTTTTATTGGCAGTATAGAAGCGCTGACTGGTATTTAAAAGTGCCGGGAACGTCACAAAATGGACAGTTTCACTGCCATCAATCAGCGCTATGCCATACAAAAAAGCTGACGAAGACCCCTCGTCAGCTTTAGATGGTACATGGCGGTTCCCCCCCGCGCATGAGGGCAGGATATCAAATGGCCAGATATTCCTCACGTAGCTCTTTATTGTCGAGCACCTCTTTGGCTGAGCCATCAAAGACCACCAAACCAGTGTCAAGAATAACGGCGCGATCGGCAAGTTCGAGCGCCCGCACGGCATTCTGCTCAACCAAAATAGTGGTGATGCCCTGTTTCTTGATGATTTCGAGTGTCTTTTCAATCTCATCAACAATAACAGGAGCCAATCCCTCGTAAGGCTCATCCAGCAGCAACACCTTGATATCACGCGCCAATGCACGCGCAATTGCCAGCATTTGCTGTTCACCACCCGACAGGGTAACGCCCTCTTGGTTGCGTCTTTCACCCATCCGCGGGAACAGGTCATACAACCGTTCAAGGCTCCATCCGATTGGCTCGACGATCTGCGCCAATTGGATATTTTCCTCGACTGTCAGGCCGGGAATGATGCGCCGATCCTCTGGCACCAAAATCATACCAGCCCGCGCGGCTTCATGACTCTTCATTGTGTGAAGATGCTGATGGTCCAACCAGATTTCACCATGGGTCAATGCCGGATCGTCAAGGCGCGCAATCGTTCTTAACGTAGAGGTTTTACCAGCGCCATTGCGCCCCAACAACGCCAGAATTTCTCCCTCATGAACGTTGAAGGAAACTCCTTGCACGATATAGCTTTCACCATAATAAGCGTGGATATCGTGGACAGACAGAAAGGCCGGCGCGGTTGCCGCCAAATTGGCATGTTTGGAGAAATCGGGACGCTCTTCTGGCGGTCGCGGGGTCGCTTCAATGGAAATGTCGGTCATGCTGCTTCTCCCAAATAGGCTTCCTTGACCTTCGGATGACCCTTGATATTTTCCGGAGTGTCTTCGACAAGTGGTGTACCCTGCGCCAGAACGGTAATGCGCTGTGCAAGAGAAAAGACCACATGCATATCATGCTCAATGATAGCAATGGTGATGTCGTGCTTGTCGTGGATCTCTTTCAGTAGATCAATCGTATTGTTGGTGTCGGCCCGCGCCATGCCCGCGGTGGGTTCGTCAAGCAAAAGAAGCTTGGGTTCCTGCACCAAACACATAGCCATTTCGAGACGCCTTTTGTCCCCACGCGACATTGATCCGGCGAGCATATCAAGCTTCGTGGTCATATTGACCTCTTCAAGCATATGCTCGGCCCGTTCAACAATCTCGCGTTCATTAGCGATGGAACCAAAAGCGTGCATCCGGAATGCCCCGTCCCGCTTGGCAAAGCAAGGAATGAGCATATTTTCCATCACGGTCAGATCGGTGAAAATTTCCGGTGTCTGAAACACGCGGCTAATCCCCATCTGGTTGATTTCAAATGGCGTCCGGCCAAGCACGGAGTCCCCCTGAAAGGTCACCGTGCCTGTATCCGGTTTTAGCTTGCCAACGAGGCAATTGAGTAATGTCGATTTGCCTGCACCGTTCGGACCAATGATCGCATGAACCGAATTTTCGGCCACCGATAGATTGACATCGCCCAACGCTTGCAGTCCGCCAAAGCGCTTGTTTACGCCCGTTACTTCAAGAATTCCCATGATCTGCAATCTCCATCAGCGTGATTTTGGCTCTCTTTAAGTCGTAAAATCGCGCCAAATATTTGTGTTGTTGGGTCTTTTCGACCAGCTTTATGCAAGCTGATCGAAAATGACTCTAGGCCACGTGAGGGGCTGGTTTCGGGTGATGTTCTGGGTCTTTGGGCGGAACTTTGGGCGTTTTCTTGCGCTTGGACCAATCTTTAATGCGTTGCCCACCTTCGATCAGACCACCGGGCAGGAAGATAACCACCATCATGAACAGCAGACCCAATGTCAGGTGCCAGCCCTTGCCGATAAAGGGATGCATCAGGAAGACAATTGCGTCTTCCAGTCCATCGGGCAGCGCCGAGAACCAGCCATGCAGGATGTTATCGTTGATTTTTGAGAAGATATTCTCAAAATATTTGATGAAGCCTGCGCCGAGCACGGGGCCCATTAGCGTGCCGGCACCACCCAGAATGGTCATGAGCACCACTTCTCCCGATGCTGTCCATTGCATGCGTTCGGCGCCTGCGAGCGGATCCATCGAGGCCAGCAAACCACCGGCGAGACCTGCATACATACCTGAAATGACGAAGGCTGCAAGCGTGTAGGGACGCGGGTTGAGACCGGTATAGCTCATCCGTGTCTGATTGGTCTTGATCGCACGCAGCATGATGCCGAAGGGCGAACGGAAGATCCGCAGGGAAATATAGAAAACCACAATCGCGATGATGGCGCAGAAGTAGTAACCGTTGCTGAAGGTGAACTGCCAGCCCCCGACTTCAACCTTGGTGACATCATTCATCACAATGCCAAAGAAATGCGGCGAGGTTAGGCTGCCTTCTCCCATCAGGACTTGCGGATCGTCATTATAGACCTGCAGACCGGTTTCCCCGTTGGTTAACGGCGTAAGCACCGAGTAGGCCAGATTGAACGACATTTGTGCCAAGGCCAGCGTCAGGATCGAGAAATAGATGCCCGACCTGCGCAGAGAGATGTAGCCAATCAGCAATGCAAACAGTGCTGACAAGAAGACGGCCAACAAGAGACCGGGCAACACATTGTAGCTCAACAGCTTGTACATCCAGACAACGGAATAAGATCCGACGCCAAGGAAGGCTGCGTGACCGAAAGAGAGATAGCCGGTCAGACCGAAAAGAATGTTGAACCCGATAGCGAAGATGCCGTAAATGGCAAATCGCTGCATCAGATCGGGATATCCGGCATTGAACTGCGCCAGCGCCGAGTTCTCGGGGAACGGCTGCAGCAATATCGGTGTCGCCAACGTTAAAAAGATAACGATGAGGAGAAAGGTAGTATCTTTCTTACTCAGACCCAGCATGGATTATTCCTCCATCACGCCTCTGCGACCCATAAGACCGCGTGGGCGGGTCAAAAGGATGATGATTGCAACAAGATAAATGATAATTTGGTCGATCCCCGGGATCAGCGACTTGACTTCGTTCATCGAAGCAAAGCTTTCGAGAATGCCCAGCAGGAAACCAGCCAACACGGCACCGGGCAGCGAGCCCATGCCACCGACAACGACCACAACGAAGGACAGCACCAAGAAGTCCATGCCCATATGATAGTTGGGCGAGTTGATTGGTGCATACATGACGCCGGCAAGCCCGGCGACTGCGGCAGCAATGCCGAACATGATGGTGAAACGTTTGTCGATGTTGATACCGAGGAGACCAACGGTCTCACGATCGGCCATGCCGGCTCTGACCACCATGCCGAAGGTCGTGAAGCGCAAGAAAGCAAACACGGCACCGATGATCACAGCGGAAAACAGAAAATATACCAGACGCCAGTAAGGATAAATGATGGAATTCTCGGCGTATCCGATCAAAACCCCGAAATCGATTGATCCCTTGAATGCATCTGGTGCGGGTGTCGGAATCGGGTTGGCGCCGTAGAAATATTTGACAATTTCCTGAATGACAATCGCAAGACCGAACGTGACGAGAATCTGGTCGGCGTGCGGGCGCTTGTAGAAATGCTTGATCAGCCCGCGTTCCATCACATAGCCGACAAGCAGCATCACGGGGATGGCGAACAAGATCGACAGCGGCACGGACCAGTTGATAATGGCGTTGCCTGTCACATCGCCAAACCAGTTGACTATGTAGGGTGTATCGACCTTCAGCGGATTGCCAAGAAAGTCCTTCTGGGTCGGGTCTTCCACTGTAAAGGACAGCGAGAGAATTCTCTGAAGCGTAACGGCGCAGAAGGAACCCAGCATAAACAGGGCACCGTGGGCGAAGTTGACCACGCCCAGCGTACCGAAGATGAGTGTCAGTCCCAGTGCGATCAGAGCATAGGCGCTGCCTTTGTCTAGACCGTTGAGAATCTGAAGAATGATTGCGTCCATTGAAAAGCCCGCATCGATTAAACCGTGCGCAGCATGCGCGGCGGTTCTAGCCCCAATTAAAATAGAAAGCCGCGCCACCGTTAGACGGCGCGGCCAACAGATGGTTCAGATTATGCGCCCGCGTTGCATTTTCCGAGGTCGCCACCGGCGAACATCGGATGATCCGGAGCATACTCAACCTGTTCACGCGGCGTCACTTCAACGATTTCCAGCGTGTCATATTGGTTGGTCGGATTTTCCTTGCCCTTCATGACCAGCACGTCTTTGAAGCACTGATGGTCGTCGGCACGATAATGTGTAGGACCGTTGCCCAAGCCGTCGAAATCGAAGCCTTCGAGCGCTTCAGCAACGCCGCAAGGATTGAAGGTGCCCGCACGTTCACAAGCATCTGCATAAAGCAATGTCTGGACGTAGCAGGTGTGCGCGGAGTTTGATGGCGGACGACCGTATTTTTCACCAAAGGATTTAACAAAGGCCTTGGAGCCTTCATCCTGCAGCTGCCAGTTCCAGTTCATTGAACCGAACACACCACGTACGTTTTCGCCAGCACCAGCCGCCATCAGCTCAGAATAGAGCGGAACAACGATCTCGAACTGCTTGCCGTTGACCATCTTGTCGAGCAGGCCGAATTGAACAGCGTTGGTCAGAGAGTTGACCATGTTCCCGCCGTAATGGTTCAGGACGAGCACGTCGGCGCCAGAGTTCAGAACCGGAGCGATGTAGGACGAGAAGTCTGTAGATGCCAGCGGGGTCAGTACGTTGTTGACGGTTTGCCAACCCACGCCTTCGGTAGCCTGCTGGATGGAAGCCTGCTGCGTCCAACCCCAAGTGTAGTCGGCGGTCAAGTGATAAGCACGACGGTCGGCACCGTAAGCTTCCTTGAGCACCGGAGCGAGGGCTGCACCAGACATATAGGCATTGAAGAAGTGACGGAAACCATTGGCTTTTCTGTCTTTACCCGTGGTGTCGTTGGAGTGAGTGAGGCCAGCCATAAAGATAACGCCAGCTTCTTGGCAGAGCCCCTGAACAGCAACAGCCACGCCCGAGGACGAACCGCCGTTGATCATGATAGCACCGTCTTTTTCAATCATCGAGCGAGCCGATGCGCGGGCTGCGTCAGACTTGGTCTGGGTGTCGCCGGTTACAAATTCGACTTTTTTGCCCAGGATGCCGTTGCCCTTTAGAACCTTCGACGAGAAGGTGTTCAACATGCCGCCATCGCCTTCACCATTCAGGTGCTGGATAGCAAGTTCTTGTGCGCGAAGCTCATCTAGGCCTTCGTCCGCATAAGGACCGGTCTGGGGAACGTTGAAACCAAAGACAACACTGCTGCCTTTGGGTTCGTTTGTGAATGCACTTGCGCTGCTTGTAAAAATTGTCGGCATGGCCAAGCCTGCGCCTACCATAGCGCTGGACTTGATCAAACCGCGGCGCGAGATCAATAGTTTGCTCATTAGGTTCCTCCCTAAAATTTACGAAGCCAACTCTCCTCAAAGTGGCCTTGAGCGACCAACTCTCCTCAAAGTGGCCGCCTGTCTTTATCAGACTACGCAAACCTACAGACGCTCGACATTCAAATACCATTGGACTTTGGTTCAGCCTGTGCGATTAACAGAAGGTAAATTTGAAATTTTTGAGAAGAAACAGCAGCTTGAATTTATTTTAACGTTATAAATTCATCATCAAATAGGTTGAAAATTACGTCTCTATTTGTATGGACGGAACAGACTTATTGTTTTTTTCATGTCACTCCAAACCCGCAGACGATTGAAATGACCCCTTGATTTAATTCCTCAATCAAGGGGTAAAGGCACGGTTTGGCCAAGTCAAAAGGGAGAAAATGAACCAAATTCTGTCAAGACGGTTAGGTTCAGTTCGGGGAACAAAATGTCGGCTTTATTCCGCACTCAATGTATGGACCGCCTGAACCAAGTTTAAACCTGCTTTTCTATGGGTGATCAGAATGATAGATCTACCCTTCTCACCCATCACAATATTTTCCAATATGCGTCGTTCCATGCGGGGGTCCAGCCCTTCACCGGGCTCATCCAAAATCAGGATGGGAGCGGGTGATACTAAGGCTCTAGCAAGAGCCAGTCGCTTGATCTGTCCACCTGAGAGGGTCTCGCCCGCTTCACCAACAAAAGTGTCTAGCCCTTTGGGCATCGACGCGATCAGATCGCTCAACTCGACGTGCGCACAGACTCTGTAAAGATCTTCATCACTTGCGCTTTCGTTGGCGAGCAATAAATTGCCACGCACAGTCGAATTGAAAATATGTGGATGTTGCGGGGCCACCGCAAAATACGCCCGCAACGGCTCTCCTGTCATTTGATTGTGCGGCACGCCGTCGAGCAGGATTTGACCTTTTTCAATCGGCCAAAAACCAGTTAGTGCGTTGATCATACTAGACTTTCCACTTCCTGAAGGGCCGACAATCGCCACCGATTTCCCGGCTAGCAGCGTCAGGGAAAGATTGGAGAATGCCGGTTTTTCTTGTTCAGGATAGCGCAGAGTAACCGCATCCAATTGCAGTTTCGGGCAACTCGGCGATGCTAGCTGTTCAAGCGCATCGCTGGTCTCGACAACAAGCGGCGGTTTGTCGGCAATCGCAAACAGGCGACGCGCGGCCATTTGCGCAGCTATCAATGACTGCACCGCCAAAGGCAGCGGCAGGATCGCCTCAAAACTGGCCAATACAAACAGCCCCAACATGGGCAACGACGGGCCAGACAAAAGACCGGCTTCTATCTGGGGGACAATGGTCAGCAACACCAAAAAGATAGCGCAGTTTGCGGCCAATGTGATGGTGCTTTGCGACGCAGCCTGCAAATTGGCCAAGTGCTTTTGGCTGTTGCTTAAGTCCTGCGACTGTTCTTGCAGGGCATGCCGAAAATCACAGTCTCTGCCATACACCAGCATCTCACGCATGCCCTGTAAACCTTCGACCAAATCCGTGCGTATATGCGCTTGTTGCAAGACCAGTTGTTGACTTGCTGTTTTGCCAAAATAACGAAGAGCAAGCGGCAGAATCAAGCCAGACATGCCATATAAACAAGCCATCCCGAAGGCCAAAACAGGGGAATAGCGGGCATTGAAGAGGACAAACAGGGGAAGGGTGATGAGGGCCACAAGGGAGGGCACCAACGTGCGCAGATAGAAATTCTCCAGCACCGATATATCAGCACCAATGCGCGAAAACAAATCGCCACTGCGCTCGGATTGCAGGCCAGAAGGAGCCAGCGGCTCCAACCGGTCATAGAACCAGCGCCGCAGGTGCGCAACCAGACGCAAGGTGGCCTCGTGGGTCACCAACCGCTCCACATAACGCCCCACTGTACGGGTGATCGCCATGGCGCGAATGACGGCAGCGGGAGTGAAATAATTCATTGATACGCCCGCAAGTCCCGCCAAGGCCATCGATGCGATGAACCAGCCAGACATGGCCATCAGGGTGACATTGGCAAGCAAGGTGAGCACAGAAACAAAAACTCCGAGCAAGATCCAACCAGCCCAAGGGCGCATGAGCCGTAGCAAGCGCAAAATATCAATCACGGTGCGCCTCCTCGTCAAACAGGCTCTGTACCAGAGAGGCATACAGCCCGTTGCGCGCCATCAAGCCTTCATGTGTGCCCGATTCGGCAATCTGACCTTTATCCAGATGCAGGATCTGATCGGCATGGCGGATGAAATGCAAGCGGTGGGCAATGGTGAGAGTGGTCGCATTTTTATGGAGCACCTCAAGGGCTTGTTGTAATTTCTGTTCGTTGTCAGGGTCCAAATGGGCGGAGGGCTCGTCCAGCAAAACCAGCGGCGCGTTGCGTACCAAGGCGCGGGCAATGGCGACCCGTTGGATCTGGCCACCCGAAATGCCTTTGCCCTTTTCATTCAATCTGTGCTCATAACCATCATCCAATTGAGAAATAAAGCCATGCAATTGAGCGGCCTTGGCGGCGCTAATGACGGCTTCCATGCTGGCCTCTGGTGCGCCATAGCGAATGGCTTCCAGGATTGTTCCCGCAAGCAGCGTGGGGCGTTGCGGAATATAGGCCAATTGTTGACGCCACGCGTCCACGGGCAAGCGCGCAAGGTCAATGCCATTGATCAAGATCTGGCCGGATGTTGGCTGTATGAGACCCAAGAGCAAGTCGAGGAGTGTCGATTTCCCCGCTCCCGAATGGCCCACGAGCGCAAGATTTTGTCCTGCCCCCAACGAAAAGGATATTCGGTCCAGTGCAAGGGATCCATCGGGGTAGGCATATGAGACATCGCGGCATTCAATCGCGATCCCCTGTGTGTGCCGAGGCAAGGATTGGGGTTCAAAGGTAGGGGCTGGGGCTGAATCCTCCCCGATCAGATCCACCATTTTCCCTGCCGCGCCGATGGCTTCCATGCGGGCATGATAATGCGTGCCCATTTGGCGTAGGGGCAAATAAAAGTCTGGTGCCAGCAAAAGGACGTAAAATCCGGAAAAGAAGTCAATCTCGCCATAGAGCAGACGAAAGCCGATGAACACAGCGATCATCGCAATTGACACAGTGGCGAAAAACTCCAACACCAGTGAGGACAGAAACGCCACACGGAGCACTGACATGGTTGTTCGGCGATAGGAGTCTGCCATTCTGGTGACTGTCTCGGCCTCCCGTTTGGAGGCATTGAACAATTTGAGCGTCGTCAGGCCTTCGACAATGTCCAGAAAATGCGCTGAAAGACGCGCCAGTTTACGCCATTGTTTTTGATTGAGCCGCTCGGTACCCTTGCCAATCAGGATCATGAAAAAGGGGATGAATGGCGCGGTGACGACCATTACCAGAGCCGACAGCCAATCTAGCGACAAAGTGACGGCAAGAATGGCAAAAGGCAGCATAACCATCATCACCATCGCCGGCAAATAACGGGCGAAATACCCCTCTAACGCCTCAATGCCATCGGTTAGCATCGTGACACGCTCACCTATCGATTGCTCGCTGCCCCGAACGACAATCGGTCCTTTGGCAAGCAATTGAGAAAGCAGCTCCCCGCGTAATTGATGTTTGAGATCAATGGCGGCATTCAACGCCAGCCGTTCAGAAAAATAGCTCAGGCCACCCCGCAATACAAAAAGAACAGGCAAAATGGCAAGCGGGAAAGACACATCATCAAGACCTGCGTTGTTGGTCAAAACAGCGCTGATAACATGAGCCAACACCGCCATTTGAACGATGAGCAGCACACCTGAGGCAAATGCCAAAGCAATCGACAGGCCCAGCGGTCTGTTGGCTTTGCGGGCTTGGCCTTTTAGAAATGTCGCAGCCAAGGTTGAAGCGTGTTGATCGGACGGTGCGTTTGACATGCTGATCGGGTTTGTCCCTCAGTAAGGGCCCTCAAGCAAAACCGCCGGGCCGTGTTCTGTGATGACCGGACGCGCCGATCATCACAGTTATTGAAAGAAAGCAGAGGCTAAAGGCCTCGCTTCTCGTCCTCGTCCGGCTCGCCAAAGCCGTCTTGTGCTTCATACCACATGACATTGATAACGCCGACTGAAAGGGCCGCAGTCAGGCCAAGAATCCAAGTGAAATACCACATATTCTGATTTCCTTTGCTAATAGGCTGAATGGCTGCGGGCATCGATTTCTTCGACCGTGATCCGTCCCCACATGCGTGCGTAGCACCAGATGGTATAACCAAGAACAATGGGCATAAAGATCACCGCCGCCCAGAACATCACCGTTAAGGTGAGGTGGCTGGAGGACGCGTCCCAGATTGTCAGCGACGAGGTCATGTCGCTGCTTGAAGGCATAATGAACGGGAACATCGACAGACCAGCGGTGGAGATGATCCCCGTCATGCCAAGGGCGCTGAAGAAAAAGGCAAAACCGCCGCGCCCCAGATAACTCATGGCAGCCATCAACAACGGCCCTGCAATACCCACAAGAGGGGCTGCTATGGCAAAAGGATGACTGCTGTAGATGTTGAACAAAGCCCCTGCCTGCATCGCCACTTCTTTGGTCAGCGGGTTGGGCAAGGCGTCAAGCGGTGGTTGGCTGACAATGACAAAATAATCAAAATTGCCGATCCTGATCCAAAGCCCTGCTAAAGCAAACAGCAATGCGGTTGTCACCCCAAGGATCGCGCCGGTCTGGCGGGCGCGGGCGGCGATGCTTTCATCGGCCCGCATTTGAAGCCACGTTGCGCCGTGGCCGGTTAACATGGCAACAGAGATCAACCCAGCCAGAATGGCAAAGGGATTGAGCAAAGGGATCAAGGCCCAGATGAAGGTAGCGTCATAGGTTACACGCAGAAATTCATCAAGATGGAACGGCACACCCTGCAACAGATTGCCAAAGGCCACACCAAAGATCAGAGCTGGAATGAAGCCACCGGCGAAGATACCCCAGTCCCAAGCATTGCGCCATTTTGTGCTTTCGATTTTTGAGCGGTAGTCAAAGCCGACAGGGCGAAAGAACAATGCAAACAACACCAGCAGCATGGCCAGATAAAAGCCGGAAAAAGCGGCGGCATAGACCGCAGGCCAAGCCGCAAAGATGGCCCCTCCTGCGGTGATGAACCACACTTGGTTGCCTTCCCAGTGCGGGCCGACCGTATTGATGATAATGCGACGTTCAGTATCCGTCTTGCCAAGGAATGGCAGCAGATTGCCCACCCCCATGTCCATACCATCGGTGATGGCAAAACCGATCAACAGGACCCCGACGAGAACCCACCAAGCCAGTTTCAAGATTTCATAATCAAGTAACATCATAATTTTCCTTCTGGTTTGGCATCATTTGGCCGGAGCCAAGGGTGATGTCGCAGTCTGTTCATGGTGATAACGGCCAGTGTGCAGGGCGCTTGGTCCCAGACGTGCAAACTTGACCATCAGCCACATTTCGATGACCAACAGGAAGGTGTAAAAGGCAAGGAAACCCGTGAGAGAAAAGATCAAATCATAGATTGTCAGGCTGGAGGCCGCGAGAAATGTCGGCAGAATTTCACCAATCGCCCATGGTTGGCGACCATATTCGGCAACGACCCAGCCAAGCTCGATGGCAATCCAAGGTAGCGGGATGGACCAGACCAACACATGCAGCAACCAGCGTTTTTTCTCGATCACACGTTTGGCATTGTAATAGAAGGACAGGCCAAACAAGCCCAACATGAAGAAACCAAGCCCCACCATAATGCGGAAGCTCCAAAATAAATATGGCACGTAGGGAATGGAATCCTCCGCCGCCAGTTTGATCATTTCCTCGGTGGCCTGGCTTGGTACCTCGACATAACGCTTGAGCAGCAAGCCATAGCCCAGATCCTTTTTATAGAGATCAAATTTGGCGATGGTCTCATCCGATTTATCACCGGCGCGCAGTTTGAGCAGATAATCATAGGCAATCATGCCCGAGCGAATGCGGACCTCGTGTTGTTTGATTAGATCAGTGATGCCAATGACCTGCTTGTCGAGTGAACGGGTGGCGATGATACCCATTGCCCAAGGGATTTGAACCGCGTAATCAACGCGTTTTTCTTTGTCATTGGGTAGCCCGATCAGATTGAACGCCGCGGGCGCTTTTTCGGTATGATATTCCGCTTCAATGGCTGCCAGCTTGACCTTCTGAACATCGCCCAGCTCATAGCCACTTTCATCACCCAGAACGATAACAGAAAGGGAAGTCGCCAGACCAAAGCCCGCAGCAATTGCGAAAGAGCGTTTGGCAAAGCCCAGATCGCGTCCTTTAAGGATATACCAAGCGGAAATGCCAATGACGAACATCGAGGCACAGACATAACCAGCGGCAACGGTGTGAATGAATTTGACCTGAGCAACCGGATTGAACACCACTTCAGCAAAATTGGTCATTTCCATACGCATGGTTTCTGACGAAAATTCTGCGCCAACCGGGTTCTGCATCCAGCCATTAGCAACCAGAATCCAAAGCGCCGACAGGTTCGAGCCGATGGCAGTCATAAAGGTCACCGCCAGATGCTGGCGTTTGGTCAGTTTGTCCCAACCTAAAAAGAACAGGCCGACAAAAGTGGATTCCAAGAAAAAGGCCATCAGGCCTTCAATTGCCAGCGGTGCGCCAAACACGTCGCCGACATAATGGGAATAATAGGACCAGTTGGTGCCGAACTGGAACTCCATCGTCAGGCCGGTGGCGACACCCAGCGCAAAGTTGATACCAAACAACTTGCCCCAGAATTTGGTCATGTCTCGATAAACATGTTTTCCGGTCATCACATAAACCGATTCCATGATCACCAGAATCCAGGTTAGGCCCAGCGTTAAAGGGACAAACAAGAAGTGATAGAGCGCTGTGGCGGCGAACTGCCAGCGCGATAAATTGACGAAAAGATCGTCATAGATTGGTTCCATAACAGCTCTCTTGAGATGATGCTGCATCAAGACATCTGCTGAGTTTTTAGTGAAGCGCGTTACGTTGCGCTTGCGGGATCAGGTCAGATGAAGTGAAGTGTCAGGTTGCAGATTGGGTGTTGGGGCGTTCGATCGCAGCGGAAGGGGGGGCCCTGCTGTCTCCGGCACGCGGATAGGTTTGAAAAGACCGCTGGTTCGAGACCTGAGGCCACCGCAAAGCCCCCACGGCAAGCGGCAACTGAGCGAGAGAAAAGTCGGTGTCCGGAGCAACAAAACCACTGATTGATGCAGTGGCGCAAATGGCACAATCTTCTTGGTCAAGAGAGGTTTCAAATGGCAAAGAGCCATCTTTTGCAGCAGGTAGGCTAACAACGCCCTGCCCTGTGCATATTTCCCAAAAGATCAGCAACTGGTCTGGTCGGTCCAGCTGGCCGCTGCCATGCTCCTGTGCCGTTAGATGCGCCGCAGAGAAAATAAGTTGCAGCAGCATAACAAACAAAGCCAGCACCGTTAGGCCGAGTTCCTTGCGAAGACTGCTCAAAAATGATCTCTGCTGCGGCATATATGGCCTCAAATCACCCAGATTTGGATGAGGGCTGGATATAAGAAAACACGTAGCATAAAAGTAACATGTAAAATACTTATTTTGCAAAAACAAATATAATAATGAGACATCTGGTCGCACCATTAAGGTGTGAAGCCATAGCGCCGAGGAAACACCTGCAAGGTCAATAAAGCGCCAGTTTAAACCGCTTTGCAATGCACCAAAGCAATCCAATGGACATCATAATCACTCACGGCAACCCGCGACCAAGCAATTCACCCATGGCGCGACTCGCAGCACCATGAGTGGATCTCAAATCAACCGAATTGGCAAGAGACAAATCCAATCGGTCCGTCCCTAGGCCTAGATGATCGCTTTCATCGCCATTTTGAAAGATTTGCCATGGTCGATGTCGGGGTTATTAGTCAAGCGCGCTAATTTTTATGCGGAACTGTTCGCTGCCCTGCTCGACACGATCAAGCATCGCTTGGAGTGCCCAATATTTTTCTTCGATATCGTAAGGGATAACGCGGCTTAGGGTGCTTGAGAAAGTGCCAAGCCGTTGATGATACAGTTTGGCCAGTTTGGGGTAACCCAACGGCTCAAGCGCTGCGGCCAACACCAAGAAGACCGCCAGTTCCTGAGCCAATTCAGGATGTTTTGCGCCTTCGTCTTGTAGCCAACGATACAGGTCTGGATGCACATTGTTAAAGACACCACAGAAACCGGCAGAGCCGGCCAGAATGGCAGGATAGGCAATGGCTGCGTTGGCATTGCATATTTTGAGCGGTGACTCTTTGACGATAGCAACCCGGCGTTTGACCGTTTCGAGATCGCAAGAAACGTCTTTCAGGATCACAAACCGGCCTGTTTCGGCGCAGTAGCGAATTTCATCATCAGAAAGAAGGCGACGATAAGGGGCAGGACATTCATACAACCCCAGCGGCATATCGTCAGGCAAAAAATCCAGAAGTGCATCGAGATTTTGACGGAAGACTTCAGGCGCTGCGTTTTCAGGCGCCAAACGATTGGTCACCAGAACAATCGCGTCTATTCCTGTATCAAGTAAAGACGCAAGTTCTTTCTTCTGATCTTCCAAGGCATCGGATACATGTCCGGACGCCATAACAGGAATACGGCCAGCAACTTTCTCAGCTGTGAAACGCGCCAATTGGTAACGCTCGTCTTGAGAAAGAAAAAGCATTTCAGAGGACTGGCACACTGCAAACAAAGCCTGAGCGCCATTCTCGATATACCACTCGATTAGCGCTTCATACCCTTTCCAATCAATCTCGTTGTTATCGGTAAAAGGGGTTAGCACAACCGGAATAATGCCGGCAATTGAGTTGGTCACGGTTATAATCCTTATTGTTTTTGTTCGTGCAACAGATATCAGAATTGAAGCCATAAAGGACGAGCACTCGGACTTTGCCATTGAGCTGGGTCAATAGGGTGTCGGCATATTGTTGACGCCGCACCTAGCAACGCGTCCCTTGGCACTCTATCCATATTTGATACCGGAGATCTGTGGGTTGGAAATAGCGTTCTCGCTGGATCCTAAAGAGCAGAGGGAAGTCAAGTGCTTGCCTTCAAAGGCACATCGACTGTGGCCAAAGATTTACCCCGAATTCAGCACCTCTGCCAGCAAAACCTCATCCATGTCCTAGCCGCGCCCTGTAGCCTAAAAACAGAATCCCTTCAAATTGGATGTCACACAAACGGGTCGCCGTGCAATCAAGGGTGGTTGATACAAAGACTTAATAACCATAAGTAATAATAATTACTTCTAGTATATAATACCCAATAAATACACTAAAAAGATTAATTTGAAATATATATAAAGTAAAACCTTTTTAACTTATTTCGTCCTAATTTTAATTATATAGGGGATATACACATGACAAATAATACCATTCAAGATAGGTTATCATTCCATAACATAGACGAAGACATCATCAATGCTTTGCGTAATAATTCTGACTTGATTTTATCGATATTGCCCATTGCTCTGGATAATTTCTACGATCATGTCGCTAATTTTCCCGATACCGACGCTTTCTTTAAAAATCGCGCACATATGATGCACGCGAAGGAAAAACAACTGCAACATTGGAAGATCATTGTCGATGGACGCTTTGATGCTAGTTACGAAGCATCGGTCAACAAGATCGGTGAGGTCCACAATAAACTAGGCCTCGAACCACGCTGGTACATTGGCGGATACAATTTTCTTGTTTCAGAAGTTGTCAATGTCCTCGCCATGCAAATGCCGAAAGGCCCCTTTTCGAGTAAAAAACAGCAGGAAATTGCGCTGCTGCAATCCGCTATCATAAAAGCATCCATGCTTGATATGGACTTGGCAATTGATGTCTATTTGCAAGCGGGGGTTCGGGAACGCAATTCAACGCTAGAAAATCTCGCATCAGACTTTGAAAACTCTGTTGGCAGCATCATCCAGCATGTTGCCTCCAATGTGAAAGAGCTCTCCGCCGATTCTGAAAAACTGCACCAGACCGCTGAAGAATCGGCCGAAAAATCAGCGGCGGCTTCGGTGTCCGCAGAGGAAACGTCGACGAATGTCCAGACGGTTGCAAGTGCAACAGAAGAAATGGCTTCGTCCGTTTCTGAAATTTCACGCCAAGTGATAGATTCCACAAAACTGTCGTCGCAAGCAGTCGAAACCGCTAGCGGCACCAATTCCAAAGTGCAGGCTTTGGCGATTGCGGCTCAAGCCATAGGGGATGTCGTTGGTTTAATCAGTGATATCGCAGAAAAAACAAATCTTTTGGCTCTAAATGCAACTATTGAAGCCGCCCGAGCAGGTGAAGCCGGTAAGGGATTTGCGGTCGTCGCATCGGAGGTCAAACAACTGGCTGAACAAACCGCCAAGGCTACCTCTGAAATCTCCACTCAAATTTCATCCATTCAAAACGAGACCGAAGAAGCGGCTTCCGCAATCAATATCATTTCCGAAACCATCAGGGATATGAATGAAATTTCAACCGCTATTGCGAGTGCCGTTGAAGAACAGGATGCCGCAACACAAGAAATTGCGCGCAATGTCGAAGAGGCCGCCCGCGGAACCTTGGAGCTGACCAATAACATTTCTGGCGTGAACAGCGCGGCTAAAACCACAGGCACCGCATCTGCCAATATTCGTCAATCGGCCGTCAGTCTGTCAGAGCAATCCAGCCAATTGGAAAAACAAGTAGGGAACTTCCTCCTCTCTGTCCGAAGCGCTTAAGCCACCCTTTTGCTTTGGCTCGCCTCGAACCAATGGCCCCCCACAACGGAGGGGCCATTGTCTGCGCCGTTGCAATCAACAGGCAAGAGCTGTGCAATCGAGCCAGCTGTATCTTTGACTTAAGGCGCGATGATTTTTTCACCATCTTCCTTGGTGAATTGGGTGCCCGGAGCCACGTCCAACAAGTCAAACACTGCCTCGGACGGGCGGCAGAGCCTGACGCCTTTTGGCGTGCAGACGATCGGCCGATTAACCAAAACCGGATGGTTCAGCATCTGGTCAAGGATGTCCTCATCGGAAACTGTCGGGGCGAGCAACCCCAGCTCTTCAGCCGGAGACTTGGATGTTCTCAAGGCCTGTTTCGGGGTTAAATCCGCAGCAGCAAAAAGAGCCAGCAACTGAGGTCTTGTCCATCCTTGGGAAAGATACTCGATGATCACAGGCTCATGTCCTGTCAGCCTGATAATCTCCAGCACGTTCCGTGAAGTGCCGCAGTCCGGGTTGTGATGAATAACGATGGTCATGAAGTTGGTTGCCTTTATCCGTTTTGGCAATGGCCATTTTTAATGTCAATTTGGTGAAGCACAATGGGCGACAACCAGAGCGACTCTTTGCTTGGGTTACCCCGGAAAATGCTGACGCGTTCTGTTGGCAAAAGCCACCAGAGACAACATGACAGGGACTTCCACAAGCACGCCGACGACCGTCGCAAGCGCTGCACCGGAATGCAGCCCGAAGAGCCCGATGGCAACAGCAACAGCCAGCTCAAAGAAATTTGAGGTGCCAATGAGAGCACAAGGCGCAGCGATCCTGAAGGGCACCTTCATAAAGTAGGCCGCAACATAACTGATTGCAAAAATACCGTAGGATTGAAGCAAAAGTGGCACGGCAATCAACACGATCAAGAGTGGTTGGGAGAGAATGACGCTGCCTTGAAAACCAAACAGCAGAACCACTGTCGCTAAAAGGCCCAGCACAGAGATCGGTTTCAGCTTTGCTGTAAATGCATCAACTGCCTCATCTGTTCTTGCGCCTCCAACGAGGATTTTGCGCGTCACATAGCCCGCAGCAAGAGGCACGACAACATACAGGATCACACTCAGAATCAGAGTATTCCACGGCACAGGAATGTCTGTCACGCCAAGCAACAAAGCGACAATTGGCGCGTAAGCGAAGACCATAATCAGGTCGTTGACGCTCACTTGCACCAAGGTGTAATTTGCATCTCCGCGCGTCAGCTGCGACCAAACAAAGACCATCGCGGTGCAAGGCGCTGCGCCAAGCAGAATGAGGCCTGCAATGTAGGAATCCGCATCGGCAGTGCTGATCAAACCTGCGAACAGATATTTGAAAAAAACAACACCAAGAACAGCCATCGTGAAAGGCTTGATCAGCCAGTTCACCACTAGAGTGATGAGCAGCCCCTTGGGTTCATCCGCCACATGGCTGATGCTGCTAAAATCGACAGAGACCATCATCGGGTAAACCATCGCCCAAATCAGCACTGCCACAACAAGATTGACATGGGCATATTCCAGGTTGGCGAGCATGCCAAACAGAGAGGGAAAGACCTCACCAAGCACAAGGCCTGCGACGATTGACAGCGCGACCCAAATGGAAAGCCACTTCTCGAAAAAACCAATGCCGCCAGCTTGTGGCGCTTTGGTGGTCGTATTTGCATCAACTGACATTAGTCTGCTTTCTCATTATTTTTGCCGATTTCATCGAGTTTTGTCTGGAGTGACAGGCGATCAATGCTGACAAGTGGCAGAGCCGTGAAAATAGAAATCCTTGAATAAAGCATCCGATAGGCTTCGGAAAAAGCCAAAGCGATTTCTGGCTCTGTTCCCGTTGCTTCGGCGGGGTCGCTCACTCCCCAGTGGGCCGTCATGGGTTGCCCCGGCCATAGGGGACATGTCTCACCAGCAGCATTGTCACAAACGGTGAAGACAAAATCCATCTTTGGTGCATCAGGCGTGGCGAACTCATCCCAGCTCTTGGAGCGCGCGAATCCTGTGTCGATGTTCATTCGTTGCAACAGGGACAAAGTGCGCGGATGCACCTCTCCCTTAGGGGCCGATCCTGCCGAATAAGCCTTGAAACGACCATTCCCAATCCGGTTCATGATTGCTTCTGCCAAGATAGATCTGGCGGAATTTCCCGTGCACAAAAACAGGACGTTGTAAATTTGTTCGCTCATCGTTGCATCCTCAAAATGACCATCTTCGTTATCCTCTAACAAGCACAGGCAATCCGTTTCATGACAGCATCACGGAGGTCCGGCTTTTCAAACAAACGAAAGATCTTCAGACAGGTCGGCTTTCTCAGTGGTGCCAACAGAGCGGCCCACATTATTTATATCAATAATTCATGAATAATGGATACAAATATCTCTGTCAATGCATTTTGATGCATATGCTAATTTTGACATACGACAGGCCGGTGACAGAGCACAGATTTTATGAGACTGAAAGGAGGGGGGCACAAGCTCTCTATTACGGGTCAGGCGTTGCGTTCACGCCTCCGACACAACGGACAGAAAACGATGGCTACCCCCATGCAAATGCAGTGCTGTTAACGGTCCTCCCCCGACGGCCTTTGTATCAATGCCAATACGGCCCGGTCCAAGTCTGGGCGACGAGGCAGGCGTGTGCCCATGTACAACAAGCCGATCCGAAGCCGGAGTGTCGACCAGAAATTCGGCCCGTATCCACATCAGATCGGTCGCGTCTTGCTCCTGTATGGGAACGCCGATGCGCATGCCCGCGTGAACAAAATGCACGTCCGGTGTGGTCACGGCAACGGGTAATTGGTGCAGAAAGTGAAGATGGGATGCGGGAACCGCGTCCCCTATCAATGCAGCAAAAGCATCATCAGGCATAGATCCGGCGGAGAGTTGATCGACATCGACACCATAGGACATCAAGGTTTCCCGACCGCCAAAGCCCAGCCACTCCGCGCTGAGGCTTGGAGCTTGGAGAAAGTCTTGAAACATCTGGTCATGATTGCCGCAAAGGCTCAATCGCTCGTATCCATCGGGCAACGGCGACAGGCAATGGTCAATCACGCCTTTGCAATCAGCACCCCGATCCACCAGATCTCCCAGATACAGGATCAGCTTGAAGCCGGGCATCGCCGCGCTGTCTGCAAGGATCAGCTTTTCCATCTTTTGCTGAAGATCCAGACAGCCATGCACATCACCAATGGCATAAATGTGAGCGGGCGGATGTGTCAGCGTCAGACGACGGCGGTATTCCTGCCTCTGTCCGAGGTCTCTGGATTGTTGAGCAATGGTTACTTGCATCGGCTCTCTCTTGGCTGGTTTGGCTTTGTTTGGCGCGACGGTAAAATGCATCCGCTGCCTTTTGTTCTAAGCGGCTTTGTAGCGCGGAGCCAGAGCTTCCTTCATACGCTCCACTCTCAAACCACAGCCGCCTCAAAACGAAGCTTCATAAAACTGACATTCAACGGTTACACAACTGTCACATAGGAGTCCTAGAAAGCGGCTGATTACCGATAAACTGACGCAAACGAAGTTATTTCATGATCACCAAGCCCTTTTCCACGTCCGCCGATCAGGCCCTGACTATCCGTTCATTGTCCATGAGCTATGGCGAGGCCCCTGTTCTAGACGGGATCAATGTCAATCTGGCTGCTGGTGAAGTGCTTGGTCTGCTTGGCCCGTCCGGTTGTGGCAAGACCACGCTGTTGCGATTGATTTCCGGTTTACTGCTTCCCAATGAAGGACAAATCGAAATAGCCGGTAACTTGGTGGCAGACCGGAGCAAAGGCATTGCTCTGCCGCCAGAACAACGCGGTCTTGGCATGGTGTTTCAGGATTACGCGCTCTGGCCCCATCTCTCGGTCGCCAAAAATGTTGCCTTCCCGCTAGAAATGCAAAAACGGCCCGCAGCCGACTGCAAGCGCCGCGTCGGGGAGGCACTAGAGCGGGTCGGCCTTGGTGCAATGGCACAACGTCGCCCTTCAGATCTGTCCGGCGGCCAACAACAGCGCGTCGCCATTGCTCGCGCCATTGTGGCCGAGCCGCCATTGGTGCTGTTTGACGAGCCCCTGTCCAATCTGGATCGCGAATTGCGCGAAAGCATGATTGATGAATTGGGCGATCTTGTCGCAGATCTCAATCTCAGCGCTGTTTATGTCACCCATGATCATGGCGAAGCGCTAACCCTGTCCGATCAGGTCGCCGTGATGCAGGGTGGACGCATTGAACAACTCGCCTCCCCCGATGAGCTGATCCATACTCCGGCCACCGCTGCGGTTGCTGATTTCCTGCGTCTGGGTTGCCTGCTTCCTGCGCACAGGGCGCCCTCGGGTTGGTGCATCCAAGACACACAAATTGCCTTGTCGGGCAATGATGTCAGCAGCGGCATTGAAGCCGGTCTCGCGCAAGTGCTGTTGCCCGAACACGCCCTGCGTCTTGATGGCTCCGGAACTGAAAAACTCAAAGCCGACGTTGTGCGGGTTCAAACCCGCAGCACCGGTCGTGCCCTGACTCTCAAGGTCTGTGGCACGGATCATCTGATCCGCCTCCTCAGCCCTGAACGAGCAAACCCCGGCGATAGGCTGGAGTTGTCCTTTTCCCCTCACGATCTGCGCTGGTTCCCGGTCGCAGCATGAACCACCCAATGGAGACTTACATGCGTTCCACCACACTCGCCATCGTCATGGGCCTTCTGGCTTCTACCGCGGCTCATGCAGATGTTACCGTCTATTCTGCAGGCCCCGGCGCCCTGATCAAAAACCTTGCCAAAGGCTTCACCGCCAAGACCGGCATCAAAGCCAACATTTTCCAAGCCACCACTGGTAAGGTTATGGCACGGCTTGAAGCCGAAGCGGCCAATCCTGTCGCCGACGTTGTCGTCTCTGCCGCTTGGGGCACAGCGACAGATTTTGCCGCAAAAGGCCTGTTGCTTTCCTATGAAAGCCCCAATGCCAAAACCGTTCCCGATTTCCTCAAAATGGATGGTGCGGTCGCTCAAGGCGTTGCAGGCATCTGTATTGCATGGAATTCCAAGTCCGGCACACCAAAACCAAGCGATTGGTCTGATCTGGCCAAGCCTGCCTATAAAGATCTGGTCACTCTGCCCGATCCAGCAGCCTCTGGCGGCACCTTCACACTGGTTGAAGCTTTCGCAGCCAACGGCATGAATGACGTTCTGCAGGGCCTCAAAGACAATGGAGCTATCGTAGCTGGCGCCAACAAAGCAGCCCTGAACCCTGTATTGCAAGGCGCAAAAGCCACGGTTTTCGCTGCGGTTGATTACATCACCATGGGTGCAGCCGCTAAGGGTGAGAGCGTTGAAGTGATCTTCCCCAAAAGCGGCACCGTTGTCGCGCCTCGTCCAATTATGATCCTGAAATCGTCCCAGAATCAGGACGATGCCAAGAAATTCATCGACTATGTATTGTCAGATGAAGGCCAAAACGAAGTCGCCAAGGTGCATCTGATGCCATCACGCACAGACATCAAAGTCGATCGCCCGTTGATCGGCGATCTGAAATTGCTGTCCAATGATGGCGCTCCAGCTCGCGCAGATGTTCTGGCTGGCTTTAAGAAGATCTTCAACTGATGAACAAGGCAGCAACGGCGACCGGCGCAGAAGGAAGCGCCATTTTAAAATGGACCGCGACTGTCGGGTTGCTGATTGTCGTTGCCATCCCTTGTCTTTTCATCGTTATTCAGGCGATTTTTCCCAATATCGGGAGCGGCTCCTTTGCCGCTCCTTTCTCTCTGTTTATCAAAACCCTTGCCGACCCAAGTCTGCTCGGTTTGGCTGGCAACACCCTAACGCTCGGGGTGGGCACCGTTGTTTGCGCAGCTATTGTGGCGCTGCCTCTGGCGGCTCTGAGAGCTCTGTTCCGCGTGCCCGGTGCATTGATTTGGGATGCGTTGCTGCTCATTCCCTTTATGATCCCGCCCTATATTGCGGCGCTTGGTTGGATCATGACCTTACAGCCCCACGGTTATTTGGAACAATTGACGGGGGTTAATCTGGCCCAGCTGCTTTTTTCTGTACCGGGCATCATGATCATCATGGGTCTGAATACCTTTCCCGTCGTGTATTTTGTTCTTTCACGCACCTTTGAAACCGTGGGCGCCCGCTACGCCGACGTAGGTCGGGTGTTTGGTGCCGGACAGTGGCGTTCATTCGCACGTATTACCTTCCCGTTGGCCATGCCCGGACTTGCCGCCAGTCTGTTGCTGGTCTTTGCGATGTCCATCGAGGAATATGGCACTCCTGCTGCCCTTGGTCGCCGTATCGGCTTTGAAGTGTTGGTAACGGGTATAGAAAATCGCATATCCGAATGGCCGATTGACCTGCCCGGTTCTGCCACTTTGTCGCTTGTGCTGGTGTTGATGGCGCTGGTTGCTTTCATGTTGCAACGCTGGCTGCTGACGCGTCGTGACTATCGCATCATTGGCGGCAAACCGCAGGCGTCAGACAAGCGAGAATTGGGTATCTGGGCACTGCCAGCGACCCTGCTGTTCGGTTTTGTGGCTTTTCTGGCAACAGGCCTGCCGATCTTGGCCATTCTGGCCACCGCCCTGTCGCGGACCATTTCAGGTGGACTAACCCTTTCCAATATGGGCACAGACAATTTCGCTGAATTGCTCAACACGGGCAGCGATGGACTGGTGGCCATGGGAAACTCCCTCGCTCTTGGCATCACCACGGCGCTCTTGGCCGGACTGATGGGAACCATCACCGCCTATGCCGTGGTCAAAGGACGAGGGCGCTTTCGCATTATACTCGACGCCCTTTCGATCACCCCCAACGCTCTGCCCGGGGTCGTCGTGGCCGTCGGCATTATATTGGCTTGGAACCAGCCATGGTTGCCCATCACGCCCTACAACACCCCTTTCATTCTATTGCTGGCTTATTGTTGCATTTTGCTGCCGCAGCCGGTGCGTTATGCGACCGCTTCCCTGCACCAGTTGGGTGATAATCTGGAGGCCGCTGCGCGGGTGTCCGGGTCCGGGCCGCTCATGGCCTTCCGCCGGATTGTTTTGCCACTCATTTTGCCCAGCATGATCACAGCCATGATCCTGGTTTTTGCCGTCGCTTCCCGTGAGTTGGTGGCATCGCTTTTGGTGGCTCCGATCGGCTTTCAAACCATCGCAGTGTTTATCTGGCAGCAATTCGATCAGGGTTCCATGGGGCTTGGTATGGCCATGGCCTTCTGCGCTGTGTTAATGACAACACTGATCCCTCTTGCCCTCATATCGATATTACGCTGGGCGACCAAAGGCACAGTATCAGGATTGCATTAAAGTGCACTCTATCAGCATTATAGTCGGAACCAAGATGAACAAAGAAATCAATAACCGCCTCGAATTTGCAAAAGACACTGCCCGAAAAGCCGGAGCACTCGGCATGACTTATTTTGCCGATATTGGCAATCTCAATGTTGAACAAAAAGGCGCGCAGGATTTGGTCTCGAACGCCGACAAAGACGTCGAGCTTTTTGTGCGCGCTGCCATCGCCGAACGGTTTCCCAAAGATGGGATTGTGGGTGAGGAACATGCAAATGTCGACGGCACATCCGGCTATACGTGGGTTATCGACCCGATTGATGGCACGGCCAATTTCCTGACAAGCATTCCAGCATGGTGTGTCATTATCGCCTGTGTGCATGATGACAAAACCAAAATCGCAGCCATTTTCGATCCCTGCCACAACGAGATGTTTTCAGGCTCTCTTGATGGCGGGGCCTATTTAAACGACAAGCCGATGAAAGTTGCCGAGACCACCGGCCTGGACGCTGGCAACCTTGGAGTGGGCATAAATGGCCGCACGGATAAGACCAAAGTGGTTCGCTTTATTGACGATCTGGCCAGCCGTGGCGGTATTTTTTTCCGCAACTCATCTGGTGGATTGATGCTGTCTTATGTCGCCGCAGGCCGATTGATCGGATACGCTGAACCACACATGAACGCTTGGGATTGTTTGGCTGCACAATTGTTGATCTTGGAGGCAGGCGGCCGTATCGAGAAACAGAGTGCCAACGATATGTTGGAGCATGGTGGAAGAGTCATCACCTCCACGCCGATCATCTTTGATGAAATCGTCGCGATGGCTGATGCCGCTGATTTTTAATCAGCAACTGTATCGACGGGTTTTTCCCGGAACAGGCAATGAAATCCGCCGCAGGGGCGGCCCAAACAGCGGATTTCATCAAACGGAATTGCCCTTGTGGGACATCCTGTTAAAGCCGCCTGAATTAGGCGGTTCCTCTGACTGGGCGGTTGTTTGAGATGTTGAACTTCATCCCATCCAAAAGTTCTTCCAAGTCAGGCCGTGCTGCCGGACCATTGGAAATATCCACCAGCATCAGGGTACCATCAGGGCGAATGGCAAAGGCGCCAGGTTCAGAAAACAGGCCCGATGCTTCCGACTCTGACAGCGGTTCGGTAATATACAGGCCAAGAGAGCGCATTTGCGCTTCCGTCAAACCGTAACAAAGATCAAATTCCCATCCGAATTCTTTCTTATCTGCCAAGGCCTTTTCTTTGGAATCGGCGGAAACGACGACCACATCGAGAAGCTCGGCCCAAGACGGTAGAGCCTGGTTCAGCTTGCTCAGAAACCGTTTGCAACGAGGGCAATGCTGACCACGATATACAAACAACATGGTCCAGCGATCCTTGGGTTGACCGATTGCAATCGATCCTTCCCCATCTGCCACAGAAAAGCTGAGTTTGTCGACGGGTTCTCCGACGCGAGGCTTATTTGCTATCATTTGGTATCCTTACATTTTTCAAAGATCGTATTCCGAGCTTACTATAGTGTGTCTTTCCTAGTGTAGCATTGGAATCGAGAACCACCCAACACATCATATTGGCACCCAATGTTCTGCCCCACTTATAGCAGCATTTCACGTTGCTAGCTTCACGTTTGAGTGATTGCTCAAATTACTCATTGAGTGATCACTCAAATCAACTATATATGCATCACAACAGATTGCAATACAGCCCCACAGTTTTTGGAGAGACACTATGACTGACTTTATCAAACACACCATTGAAACGGCCCCCGATGCAGCCAAGCCACAACTCGAAGCATCCTTCAAAGCCAACGGTCGTATCCCCGGCCTGCATGCCATCATGGCCGACTCCCCTAGCCTGTTGTCAGCCTATAATTTCAGCCACCAACAATTCATGGCGTCCAGCCTGTCCGACGAAGAAAAAACCGTCGTTTGGCAAACAGTGAATGTGGAACAGAACTGCGAATATTGCGTTCCCGCCCACACTGGCATCGCAAAAATGATGAACATCGATGATGCCATCACCACCGCCCTGCGTGATGAAACGCCACTGCCAACCGCCAAACTGGAAGCCCTGCGCGATTTCACCCTGCAGGTCGTTCGCAATCGCGGGTTCGTTGATGAAGCCGACACACAAGCCTTCCTGGCTGCCGGTTTCACCACGACCAGCATCCTCGACGTTATCTTGGGTGCCTCCCAAAAACTGATGTCCAATTATACAAACCACTTTGCCCACACACAGGTGGATCAGGTTTTCCAAAAATTCGCATGGAAAAAGGGCACAAAATAAGTCAAATATTTGGGGTGGAGCTATCTCCGCCCCAAATATTTGGAGTACTCGTTACGCAGCAATCACGTATTCATCTGATGGAAAGAACAAGCCATGACAACACCACTCCGCATCGACATAGTGTCTGACGTGATGTGCCCTTGGTGCATCATCGGCTATCGCCAACTGACCCATGCACTGGACGCCACAGGCACCGCGCATGACATTCACTGGCATCCTTTTGAACTGAATCCCGACATGCCGCACGAGGGACAGAACCTGCGTGAGCATGTCGCGGAAAAATATGGTGCAACTCCTGAGCAATCCGCCCAGAGCCGCAAGCATATGACCGAGCTCGGCACGGAGCTGGGAATTGATTTTCGCTATACCGATGAGATGCGCATGCACAATACCTTCAACGCGCATCAGCTTCTACATTGGGCCGACCAACAGGACCGCAAAAACGACCTGAAAATGGCGCTATTTACCGCGCATTTCACAGACCAGCGCGATCTGTCTGACACAGCTGTTCTGGCCTCTGTCGCAGGGGAAATTGGCCTTGATACAGCCGAGGCACAGGCGGTGCTGGACGATCAACGCTTCGCGTCTGACGTCCGGCAGCAACAAAGTTTTTGGGTTCAACAGGGTATTAGTGGCGTGCCTGCGATGATATTCAATCGCCAACACCTAGTCACAGGCGCTCAAGGCGTCGACAATTATACCAACATCCTGACCCAGCTGAGCAAAGAGGCCAACTGACCATGTCCCGTTCCGCGCCTTATGACCGAGAGACAGCTTTGGACGCCGCAATGGCGCTGTTTTGGGAAAAAGGCTTTCACGCGACCTCAATCAAGGATCTCGAGGCCGCACTGGTTATGAAACCGGGCAGTATCTATGCGGCATTCACCAGCAAAGAAACACTCTATTTGCTGGCTCTGGAGCGCTATTTCGCAAAATCCCGCTCGGGGTTTCGCGCGCAATTGGCCCGGGCATCATCACCGCTGAATGCCATGGCAGAGCATTTTCGTGCCTATGCACGGCTGGCACCCGATGATGTGTCACGGCGGGCCTGCATGTTGACCAAAACTCTGGTGGATACACGCACCACAGATCCTGCGATTGCTGCGGTGACCCGCGATTACCTGTCTGCAATGCAAAGTGAGTTTTCCGCCGCCTTTACAGCCGCGCAAAAGGCGGGTGAGCTGGCAGACAACGCAGACCCCGACCGCTTGGCCCGCCGTTTTCAGGCCAATGTAACCGCGCTGCGCTTGGCTTTGCATCAGGGCATGCAGGCCAACGACTTCGCCCAGTTGGCCGAAGACATGGCTATGGAAATTAAGGATTTACGCAAAAAGCCTTGCGCATAACCCATAGCAAATGGGTAGGTCACCTTGGCTCATGTGCTGGATGCGATGCTGGTTTGGCGAGAGTTATGAGCTTATGAAGCAGGCAAGCCGCACCCCAAACGATCGGTCACTTTGGCTCCCGAATCTTGGGCTCAAGGATCTTGGCTTTTTGTTCCAAACGATCATCAATGGTGAATTCACCCAGCATTTCGAGGCTTTTCAGCATTTGTGCACGCTGAACCTCGGTCAGAGCAAAAAAGTGCCGTTCGAACACATCGCCAAGCGGTGACGGGGCTTTGGATAGCTCGACCGTTCCTTTTTCAGTCAACCGCGAAATAACAATCCTGCGATTGGTATCGGGGCGCGTCCGTTCGATCAGCCCTTTGGCGGTTAATTTATCCAAAATACCCAATACCGTTGGCGGTGATAAATCGACTTCTTTAGAGATGGCGCTGCCTGTCGGCTCACCCAAATCTCTCACACATCTCAAGACGATAAGCTGTGGTAATGTCAAACCGCTCTGCTTGTTTAGAAACCGCGAGTGGATATCCAACGCGCGGGATATTTTACGGATAGCCTTCAATACGGCCCTGATTTCCTGATTTGGCGTCATTCTTTTGCCTCAACTGTTGAATAATAATCATTATTGTACTAATGCTTCCTAGTCAAATTATTATAAGGAGAATGTTCTTAGATATGTGTGGTATCTGCGGTGAAGTGACTTTTAATGGGACGCCGGTGTCGGCCGAAAAGATAAACGCAATGACAGAGCGCCTCTCCTCAAGAGGCCCTGATGCATCAGGAACCTTCATTAAAGGCAACGTCGGAATGGGACACCGGCGCTTGAAGATTATCGATCTTTCCGATGCCTCGGCACAGCCATTCATTGACAAATCAACAGGGTTGACGATCGTATTCAATGGCTGCATCTATAATTATCCCGAGCTTCGGCAAGAGCTGACCGGACTGGGGCATAAATTTGCCTCGAATGGCGACACGGAAGTCATTTTGAAAGCCTGGGCAGAATGGGGCCAAGATGCGCTGCCACGCCTGCAAGGCATGTTTGCTTTTGTAATCCATGAAGAGAACAGCGGCCGCATCATCATGGTGCGGGATCGCTTTGGCATCAAACCCCTTTACCTGAACGAAAGCCACAATCACATCCGGTTTGCCTCTACGCTCCAGGCTATTCTGGCAGGGGGAGATGTTGACCGGTCCATTGATCGTGCAGCCTTGCATCATTTCATGTCTTGGCATGCTGTTGTGCCTGCTCCGCGGACCATCCTCAAGGGTGTTCGCAAGTTGCCAGCGGCGACCGTCCGCATTATCGAAGCCGACGGAACCTCCACCGAACGGCAATATTGGACACCTTCCTTTGAAAGTTCCTCCGCTGACCAAGGGCGTTCAGAGAGTGAATGGTGTGATCTTTTGCTCGACAAACTCCGCGAGGCCGTCAAGCGCCGCATGGTTTGCGACGTGCCTGTAGGCGTGTTGTTATCGGGTGGCGTCGACAGCTCTTTGATTGTCGGGCTTTTGGCCGAACAGGGGCAGTCAGGATTGGCAACCTATTCCATCGGGTTTGAAGATGCCAATGATGAAAAAGGCAATGAGTTCGAATATTCCGACCTGATCGCACAGCATTACGGCACCAATCATCATAAAATCCACATCCCTTCCGATGAGATGATGGAGAATCTGCCGTCAGCGATTGCTGCGATGTCGGAACCAATGGTCTCCTATGACAATATTGGCTTTTATTTGCTGTCGCGCGAAGTGTCCAAAAGCATCAAGGTGGTGCAATCAGGACAGGGGGCTGATGAGGTCTTTGGTGGCTATCACTGGTATCCGCCCTTGCAAGGCTCTCCGAGCCCGCTGGAAACCTATGTTGCGTCCTTCTTTGATCGCTCACACAAAGCGATTTCGCACCAGCTTAATCCTGACTACCACGCAGACCGCAACGAAAGCCTTGCCTTCGTCGCAGAACATTTTGGACGTCCCGGTGCTGAAGATGCGGTGGCAAAGGCTTTGCGACTGGACACCAATGTCATGCTGGTCGACGACCCGGTCAAGCGCGTAGACAATATGACCATGGCTTGGGGGCTGGAAGCGCGCGTACCGTTTTTGGATCACGAAGTGGTGGAACTGGCAGGGCGCATTCCCAGCCAGCTCAAGCTGGCCCATGGCGGTAAGGGTATTTTGAAAGAAACAGCACGCCATGTTGTCCCCGCAGCGGTGATTGATCGACCCAAGGGGTATTTTCCGGTTCCTGCGCTTAAATATATCCAAGGCCCCTATTTGCAAATGGTCAAAGATGCGCTGTCCTCGCAGGCCGCAAAAGACCGAGGTTTGTTTCAGCAAGACTATCTTGACCAGTTATTTGCAGCGCCATCGGACCATATCACTCCACTGAGAGGCTCTGAGTTGTGGCAAGTCGCTCTCCTCGAATTGTGGCTTCAGACATTGGAGGCGTAGACCTATGAGTTCTGAGCGAGACAAACCAAAGCCGACCGCCAATCATCGATTGAAGCGCATTCGCCAAGAAGGCATGAGCTCCCTTCATTCTTCGCATGCCCTCACCCGCTCCAACGTCACGCTGGATTGTGGGTGGGGGCGCTTGATCTTTGGCAATACCTTTGAAAATCCCGAAGATCTTGTCGAAGCAATGCGCAATGAGCACCCGACCCAACGCGATATCGCATTTTATGTCCGCGATCCGCACATCGTTCTTGCCCATGCCCCACAGGAGTATTTTCTTGACCCGTCTCACACCTATCGACTGGATTTTACTGTTTACCGCCCTGCCCGTCGCAGGCGGACGACCTTCCATATTCGCCGCCTATCTACGCGATCCGATGCTGAAGCAATCAATATAATTCACGCAGAGCGTGGCATGGTGCCGGTTCCTCCAGATTTTTTCTGGTCTCATCGCGACGCCGGAATGGTGACAATGCTGGTGGCCGAAGACGCCAAGACAGGGGATATTCTCGGATCGGTGATGGGTGTTGACCATAAAAAAGCCTTTGATGATCCTGAACAGGGCTCTTCGCTTTGGTGCCTTGCGGTAAGCCCGTCTGCGCCTCATGCCGGCGTGGGGGAATCTCTGCTGCGCCGGTTGGCGGAACAGTTTCAGGCACGTGGTGCCGCCTATATGGATCTGTCAGTCCTGCATGACAATGAGCAAGCCATTGCCTTGTATGAAAAACTGGGGTTCCGCAGGGTCAACGTCTTTGCGGTTAAGCGCAAAAACCAAATAAACGAAAAACTATTTGTCGGAGATCAGGCCGAAACAGGGTTGAACCCCTATGCCCAGATCATTGTCAATGAAGCCTTGCGGCGGGGCATACATGTTGACATTGACGATGCCAAAAACGGCTTTTTCCGTCTCAGCTTTGGTGGCCGATTGATCAGATGTCGTGAGTCTCTCACCGATTTGACCAGTGCAGTGGCTTTGTCTATTTGCGATGACAAACGCATGACACGCAAAGTTGTTGAACTGGCAGGGGTGCGCGTGCCAGATCAGATTACCGATACCAGCCCCGAGGCAATCTCGGCATTTTTGCAAGAACATGGGTCTGTGGTTGTCAAACCAGCACGGGGTGAGCAAGGCAAGGGCATTGCCGTCGGTGTGTCGGATTTGGAGACCTTGCATATAGCCATAGAACGCGCCCGGCAAGTCAGCGAAGATGTCCTGCTCGAGGAATATTACCCCGGCCATGATTTGCGTCTGGTCGTCATCAATGGGGAGGTCGTTGCTGCTGCACTAAGGCTTCCCGCCAAGGTGATCGGCGATGGTGCGGCAACGATCCGGCAGTTGATTGAAAAACAAAGCCGCCGGCGGTCTTCTGCCACCAGTGGGGAGAGTACCATCCCGCTTGACGAAGAAACCGAACGCTGCATTGCTCAAGCTGGCTACGCTATGGATGATTGCCTTGCATCCGGGGTTGAATTGGCCGTGCGCAAGACTGCCAACCTGCATACGGGTGGCACGATTGTCGATGTCACAGCGCAAGTCCATCGCAGACTGATTGAGGCCGCCATCCGTGCAGCATCGGCGATCGATATTCCAGTCACCGGAATCGATCTGATGGTCAAAGACCCTACCGAGCCTGATTATGTGTTCATTGAAGCCAATGAACGCCCCGGCCTTGCCAACCATGAACCGCAACCGACGGCAGAGCGGTTTATCGATTTATTGTTCCCGCGCTCTATGACCATGCCAGAGCGCCAACTTCAACAAAAAGCATACCGCAATGACTGAAACACCACCTTTGACCATAGATGTCGATTATTTGCAGGACCAACTGAAAGCACTGCTGGAAATCGCCAGTCCCACCGGCTTTACCGACAATGTCGTGCGTTATGTCTGCCAACAACTGGATGCTCTTGATATCCCGTTTGAACTAACCCGACGCGGTGCTATTCGAGCCAGATTTGCCGGCCGAGAGAGAGCCGGTGCGCGCGCCTTTGTTTCTCACGTCGATACGCTGGGCGCACAGGTTAAACAGCTCAAACCCAATGGCCGGCTTGGTCTGGTGCCGATTGGCACCTGGTCTGCCCGTTTTGCCGAAGGCGCACGTGCAACCATCCTTGCGCGCAATGGCGCCTATCGCGGCACCATTCTTCCACCCAAAGCGTCTGGACATTCATTTGGTGATGAGGTGGATGAAGCCCCGATTGGCTGGGACCATGTTGAGCTTCGGGTTGATGCCTTTGCTCATGATGAAGCCCTTTTGCGCCGCCTTGGCATCGAGATTGGCGATATTGTCGCCATCGACCCGCAGCCTGAGTTTCTCGACAACGGTTTTATCGTGTCGCGGCATTTAGATAACAAAGCCGGCGTGGCGGTGATGCTTGCCGCCTTGAAAGCGCTGGTTGAGCGGGGCAAAGAGCCTCCGGTTGATCTGTTTTGGCTTTTCACTATTGCCGAAGAAGTGGGGCAAGGCGCTGCTGCGGTGCTGTTGCCCGACATTGCATCCATGGTTGCGGTGGACAATGGCACCTCTGCGCCAGGACAAAATTCATCCGAATTTGGCGTGACTATTTGCATGGGGGACCAAACAGGTCCGTTTGATTATCACCTCACCAACAAGATGGTCGATCTATGCGGGCTTCACGATATCAAATTTCAGAAAGATGTATTCCGGTTCTATCGATCAGATAGCGCGTCGGCCATTGAAGCCGGAGCCGATGTGCGCACAGCCCTGATCACCTTTGGTGTCGACGCAAGCCATGGCTATGAACGCATTCATTTGCATGCGCTGCGCTCTCTTTCAGAATTGCTGACGGTGTATGGTCTGAGCGATGTTGACATTGAGCGTGACAAAAAAATCATGGCCGGTCTGCGCGGCTTTACCTCACAACCCGAAGATTTGGCCCAACAGGAACTTCTCACCGTTCCTGTTGAAGACCCGATCATTGGGGACGCCGGTAAATAGACCCCGCCGGTACAGACATTGAAGGGAGCCGTGTCGCTCCCTTCAAATCCGATCCATGCAATGCGCGCAAATCTCTAAAGAAAATCAAAAGCCCGCGGCTGCACCGCCATCCACCAACAAGACTTGGCCGGTGATATATTTTGCTGCGTTGGATGCCAAAAAGGCGCATGTCCAGCCAATATCCTGAGGTTCACCCAAGGCTCCCGTGGCGATGCGGCTGAGTATTTTCTGCTGTCGCGCCAGATCCCCTTGGGTTGCCTGGCGGTAAAGGTCGGTGTCAATCCACCCCGGCGCGACACCATTGATACGAATATTTTTACTGGCAAACTCAGCAGTCAAAGCACGGATCACGCCACTCAGTGCGGTTTTTGACACCGTATATGGCAGGACATTTGGCTGGCTGATAAAAGCCGTCATGGAAGAGATAAACAGCACACGTCCCCCTCCATTCACTATTTGATTTTTTATGATCTGCCGCGTCAATTCCAGCGGGCCGCGAACGTGCACGTCAAACACCCCGTCAAAGTCATCCATAGAGCTTTCATCAAAGGGTTTTTTGACCGTATTGCCAGCATTGTTGACCAGAATATCGATGGCTCCGTATTTGGCCTGTATATCGCCGATGCAGTGCGGAATTGCGCTCAGATCAGCGACATCAAGGACCACGCTAGATGCGCGTGGCCCCAGTTTTTTGCATGCCTCGTCGAGCACTGCTTTTCGGCGGCCCGCGATGATGACATTGGCTCCTGCTTGATACAAACAGGACGCAATGGCAAAACCGATACCGCTCCCACCACCAGTGATGAGAGCGGTTTGATCCTGCAGTCCGTAGATCTGTTGTAACGGGTTCATGATTAGAGCTTGACCACCAGTTTGAGGACGTCATTGCGGTTGTTCTGCCAATAGGGCAAAGCGTCAGCGGCATCATCCATCGTGAATTCTTTGGTGATCAATCTTTCTGCTTTGTCACCCAGCGCTTCAAGGCTCTGGATGACTGCGCTGAAGTCATCACGCATGGCATTGCGAGAGCCCATGATATCCAATTCTTTGAGGTTGAAGAATTTGGTTTCATAGGTCACAGGGGCCTTGGAGTAGCCAACATAAACAACACGACCGCAGAAACAGGCGATATCGATTGCTGTGACAAAGGTTATGGGTAACCCGACAGCCTCGATGACAACATTGGCACCATGATCATCGGTCAACGCACTGATCTTGGCCTGCAGATCCTCGCCACTTTGTGTCAAGAATTCGGAGGCTCCAGCAAAACGCGCGATCTCTTCTTTTTCTGGGCTGGTATCAACGGCGATCACCCGCGCGCCGCGTGCGGCTGCACCCATGATGGCACCGACCCCGATCATACCGCAACCCATCACAACCACCGTATCCGAGGCTTCGGTGCGACCACGTGCGACAGCATGAAAACCAACAGAGAGCGGTTCAACCAAGACCTGTATCTTGGGCGATAGCGATGTATTGGGGACGACACAGTCGGCACGAATGACCATTTTTTCGCGCAATGCACCATCGCGTTGGACCCCCAGCGTCTGATTGTAACGGCAAGCATTTGCACGACCGGACATGCAACTTGTGCATTTGCCACAGGCTGAATAGGGCCACAGAATGACGGATTGGCCAATCTTCAATTCATCCCCTACAGCGCTACCCTTTTCGACGATGAAACCGGAGGCCTCATGTCCGGGAATGCGCGGAAAACTGACCAATGGATTGAGGCCCAAAAAGGTATTGAGGTCACTGCCACAAAAGCCGACATAGGAAATATCGACAACCACTTCGTCGGCTCCAAGGCTCATGGCAGCAACGTCCCGAATTTCATTCTGGCCAGTGTTGACGATACAAAGGGCTTTCATCACAATTCTCCTGATAGGACTCTGAATTCATTGAAAAATACCAACACGCATGTATCGATATCTCAGACTTGAAGATATTGGATTGATGTGAAGACGCTCACCCGAAAGGCATATCAAAGCGCGGGGGAGAACGCTGAGATATATCAACTTCTTACTTAGTCACTTCCTGGTGCGGGAGGCCGCGAAACTCCGCATCAATCCAAATTTAAATCGGGTCAGGCATCAAGTGCCCGCCTGGCTGATATGTGCGTAAAACCGAAAAGTCCCGGGTGCTTTCTTCCGATTTGTTGAAAGAGCGCATAGTCTGTCACAATCGACCGTTATTCATAGGATGTTTATGAAGCATTCATCCCATGTTTGTCAATGAAATTTCAAATTCTCCGCATTTAATGCGCTGTTTTTACACATTCATAGGACCATTGACTTCTTTTGTTCAATTGATATTGTAAAATCACATTTTTTGAAGGAATAAGCGGCAAATGAGTAGCCCCAAAGTTGATTTGGCAATTTCCCTGGTCAAAAACCTCATTCAAACGGGAGACCTCCGCCCTGGCGATCGGTTGCCGAATGAAACAGAGTTTTCGGCACAATTGGGTGTTTCGCGGAACTCGCTGCGTGAAGCTGTGCGCGCCATGCAGGCAATGCAAATCCTTGAGGCCCGCCAGGGAGATGGCACCTATGTCTCCGGGTTGGACCCTTCCAAAATGATTGAAACACTGCGGTTCGCTGTTGATGTTTCCGGTCCGCAGTCTGTCATGTGGTTTTTGGAAATTCGTCGCACGCTTGAACTTTATACAATCGGCATCGCGGCGGCAAAGCGCTCCAAGAGCGACATGGAACGGCTCAAACAGTGCCACCAAAAGCTGATGAATACCGATGATCCCGATGTTTTGCTGGAAATGGACACCGAATTTCATCGGATCATTGCGGAAACCAGCCAAAATCCTATTTTGATTTCTCTCCTCAACGTCGTCTCTGGGCCAGCCCATCGCGCTCGTGTATGGCGCAATCGTCAAGTGGCGCAACAAAACAGAACCCGCAGTGAGCATGAGGCCATTCTTGCCAAGATCGAGGAGCAGGATGTGGAAGGTGCCAAATATGCAATGTGGGCGCACCTGAGTGGCGTAACAAACTGGATCAAGGAAAACCCAGATCGCCTTTCCGGTCTGGAACAGGAAATAGACTTGGAACCCCAACAAAGATAGCCTTGCTGCGGCTGACTTGGCCTGATGCTCAGACATTTTAACAAAACCCCCGCCAGTTGATACCGGCGGGGGTTTATCCGTCACAGGGTGTCTTTCAAGATGCTTTACTTCGATATATTTGGCAGCAACAATGAAATTTCTGGAATGAAAATGATCAAGCCAAGTGCGACAAACAAGGCAATGTAAAAGGGCACAGCCTCACGGGTGAAGCGCATCACATCGACTTTTGCCAAATTGGAGACCACCAACATAACCGTCCCGACGGGTGGCGTTAACGTTCCGATGGAAAGGTTCAGGATCAAAATGATTCCGAAATGCACCGGATCGATGCCCATCGTCATCAGGGTCGGTTTGAGCAACGGCACAAGAATGATCAAAAGTGCCGTACCTTCAATCAACATGCCAAAGAACAACAGCGCCAGATTGAGAGCAATCAGGAACAGATATTTGTTGTCGGTCAGATGTGTGATGAAGTCCGCAAATGCGAAGCCCGCTTTTTCGACTGAGAAAATCCAGGCCAAGGCCCCACTCGCCATAATAATAAGCAAAACGGACGCCGTAGACTTTCCCGCACTGTAGATCGAATTGAGGATATCACTGAAATTCATGGTTTTATGCAGCAGCGTACCGATCAAGATGATCATAAGGACAGCAACAGCACCGGCTTCTGTGGGCGTGAAGATACCAAGTCGAATACCACCGATGATCACAACAACAAGGAAAAAGGCAGGCCAGGCACGCAAAACAGTGATGCCGGCTTCCCGACGGGTCGGGCGTTTGGCTTCCTTGGGCATATAGCCGCGTTTGGCCGCAACCAAATACGCAGTCACCATCAAAAGCGCTGCGCAGAGCACACCGGGCAAAACACCGGCCATGAACATGGACGCAACAGAAACATCCGCAATAAGCGCATAGATGATCAGAGCGATCCCGGGAGGAATGATCGGTGTGATCAGGGAGCCTGCTGCGGTGACGGCTGCGGAAAAGCCACGGTCATAGCCATGTTTTTCCATCTCTGGCACCATCATGCGGGTTAGCATGGCACTATCGGCAAGGTTGGACGCACTTAACCCACCCAACATGGTGCTGACAAGAATATTGGTCAGAGCCAAACCGCCTTTGACACGCCCCACCAGCAAAACAGCAACGTCGATTATGCGTTCGGCAACCCCTGAGTGGGCCATCAAAGTCCCCAACATCACAAAGAAGGGAATGGCCAGTAACGAGGTGTTCAAGGCAGGAGCGATGAAACGCTGGATTGCGATTTCAGGAGGCGTAGAAGTAAAGAAAGTGAAATAACAAATGACCGCCGTCATAATCCCGAGGAACAGTCGCATGTTCAACGAGAATGCCAGCAGCATCAAGGGAATGATCCAAAGCCAGGTCATGCTGCTCCTCCTTCTTCTTTGTGTTCGTCCAGCTCACCGGTGCGCAGATAGCTGACGAGACGTATAGCGATAAAAATGGCGGAACCTATCATCCCTACGGGTACGGCGATGTCGATCCAGTACCAGGACAGCTTCAAAACACCGGTCAGCTTGAAGGCAACGCGATTGGCCAAATTGTTACCAAGATAGGCAAGATACAGCAGCATTCCGATCGAAACCAATGACACGAGAATGATAAAAACGCGCTGCATTTTTTTGTTCATCATTTCGATCAACACCGCGATTGACAAATTGTCGCCGTCTCGCTCAGCGCACATGGCGCCAATCATCACAACCCAGATCATGGCAAGACCCGAGGTCTCTTCCATCCAGTGAACGGGGGCTTCCATCCAATAACGCATAAACACAGAATAGGACGTAGCAAGAACGAGATAGGCGAGAGGCAAACCAAGCAGAACAGTGAAAATCCGACGCATGAAGGTCATTTAAGTTGTCCCTTCTCAGTGGGCTTTAGAGAAAAGCCTGCCACTTTCGGCAGTGGCAGGCTCTAAATTGTTGCAGTCTGGCGCTTATTTAAGCTGAGACTGGATTTTCTCATAGAGGCCATCGCTCCACTCAGGGAACTGAGAGTAGACCGCAAGTGCAGCATCCCGGAACGGGGCTTGATCGGGATAGATCACTTCAACACCGGCTTCTTTGAATTTTTCGATAAAACCAGCATCCGATTCTGCTGCCAATTTTTGGCTGTAAAGACCGGCTTCGTAAGCTGTTTCATGAATAAGGGCACTGTCTTCTTCGCTAAGTGTTTGGAAGAAAGCTTCGCCACCGATGAACTGTGAGGTGTTCAGAAGGTAACCAATCATGCTGAGATATTTGGCTTCTTCCTGGAATTTTGCACCATAGATAACCGCGAGAGGGTTTTCGACACCATCGATAATGCCCTGAGACATTGCTGTGTAGGCTTCGCCAAGTGGCATTGGTGTTGCTGTGCCACCCATAGCTTCAATAGCTTTGATCTGCATGATGTTATTTGGAGTACGGATTTTCATACCCTTCATATCAGCAGGCGTATTCACCGGACGTGTCGCAATCAAATGACGAACACCATAAAGGTAGTTCTTCATAACCAGATGAATGCCTTTGTCAGCCAGTTCTTTTTCTTTTTCTTTGAACCAGTCGCTTTCATAGATAGCAAAGAGTTTTTCTGGGCTGTCGCTCAAATATGGGCCAAACAGAATGCCAAGATCAGGGACAAAGTCCGCAAGGAAACCCACATCACTGATGGTGATGACGTTTGAACCTAGCATGGCTTGCTCGGTAACGTCCTGCTTGGACCCCAACTGGGAGCTAGGATACAGCTCAAGAGTGATGGTGCCATTGCTGCGTTCTTTCAGCATTTTGGCCCATTCGTTGACGACCAAATCGACTGGCTCACCGGGATTGTTTTCATAAGCCACTTTGATGGTGACATCTGCCAAAGCCGCGCTGAACATCGTGGTCATCGCAAATGCGGCAGCCATCGTATACTTGAGTATATTTTTCATAGTACCTCCCATTTCCATGGTCATTGAAACCGCCATTCCGGCCGGCATCGGCGTCGAGGATCAGTTTCCATCGCAAATAATAACATCCTATGTTTTTCATATAAAAGGGTAGGATGTCAATTAATTTCAGCCATTTTTCCTAATATTACCCTGATACATCCCATGTTTATTGTATATTCGGAAACAAACATCCCACCTTTCACTCGTATCGAGGGAAATCGTAGAATTGCACAATCAAAGTGAAGCGTAACCGACAAGCAGCCAGTCACCCGCACAAACAAAAACCCTTCCCTGCTGTGGCAGAGAAGGGTCATGCAGGCTAATAGCAGCGCAAAAACCGGTACAGTCGAAGACTAGGCAATCCATTGATCGAGACGATCGAGGGAGAATGGTTCACCATTTTGGGATTTTGTCAGGAATTCGTATGCTTGGGTTACTGTGGCGACGAGGTCATCGCTGGCCAAGTTTTTGCCCCAGATGGTTTCATTTTCCAAAAAGGCACTGACCATAGCCGCAATACCGCCCTTGTCTTTGATGGCACCGATCTGTTGCATCAGGGCGATGACATCATCCCCGTCGCGTGGCGGCAGATCACCACTGGCAGCAAAGTCACCGGTGTAGAACACAAGCCAGGCCGCAATCGACAGGCTCATACAGCGCGGCGGTTTGCCGGTGGCAGCCATGGCAGCTTCAAATCGCGGCAGATTGCGCGTGTGGAACTTGGCCAAACCATTCAGCGAGATATCATGCCAGCGGTGCAGAATGAACGGGTTGGCAAAGCGGCGCAGAACCTCGGCACTGAACGCGGCCAATTCTTCTTTTGGCAGGGACAGATAGGGAATGATTTCTTGACCCAGCATCGCATCCAGAAAGCGCGACGCTGCGCCATTATCCATTGCCTCCTTCACCGACACGGTATTGGAAATCAGCGCGAGCGGGCAAAGACCGGTGTGGGCGCCGTTGAGAATGGCAACCTTGCGTTCTTTGTATCCATCGGCACTGGGAACAATCAAGGTGCCAGCGTCTTTGTCAGCCATCGGCAAAACCAGATCTGGCTGATCGTCGCGTTTTTCGATGACAAGGAAGTGGAACAGCTCTGCCGTCACCATCAGCGGATCATGATAACCAAGTTCCGCTTCAATGCTCTCCACTTCATCCCGCGGGAAGCCGGGCACAATGCGGTCAACCAAGGTGTTGTAGAAAGCATTCTTGCTTTTGAGCCAGCCAATGAAATCCGCACCCAGCGCCCAATCGGTCGCATGCTGATGCACGATCTTTTCAAGATTGTTGCCGTTTTTGTCAATCAGCTCGCAGGGCAGAAAATGAAAGCCCGGTGCGTCTTTCTCGCCACAATTATTGAAGCGTTCCAGCAACATCCTTGTCACTTTGGCAGGAAAGCTGGTCGGCGGAGTTTGATCCGCACGACAGCTTGCATCATAGACAATGCCAGCCTCAGTGGTGTTGGAGATCACAGCCACAAAATCGGTGTTGCGCGCCAGACCCAGAACATCGTCCCATTGTTTGACTGCATTAAGCTCACGACGCACCGCCGCAATCAAGCGCGCATCGGAGGCCGCCTGCCCATCGCCACCAACGCCGCGGGACAGCACCGTATAGACTCCATCGCTATCATTCAGCGAGATCGGGACACCACCATCAATCGGGCGAACAATGACAACGCCATAGTCGCTGCCACAGTCTTCATTCATGCGATCGATCTTCCAGTCCATAAAGGCGCGCAAAAAATTGCCTTCACCAAACTGAATGATGCGTTCGGTCGGACGAGGCCGACCACCAAGATTGCTCTCATTCACCCGCTGCATGTGTCTTTATCCTTTTATTCTTTATTGCCGATGGTTGCACTTGGTCTGCATGTGGCGGCGGCGTTTACATCACCGCGCCGACCTGCCAAGGCACAAATTCATTGTCGCCCAGGCCCAGTTCTTCGGACTTGGTTTTCTGCCCCGAGGCAACTGCAAGGATCATCTCCAGCATTTCTGCGCCTTTGTCTTCCAGCGACACGCCTTGGGACAGGATGTCTCCGCAATTGACGTCCATATCGTCGGGCATTGCGGCAAACAGCACATCATTGGTGGCAACCTTGATGGTCGGAGCAGGTTTGGAACCAAAAGCTGAGCCGCGACCGGTGGTGAAGACCACCATATGCGCCCCGCCAGCAATCTGGCCCGTTGCACAAACCGGGTCATAGCCGGGTGTATCCATATAGACAAAACCATGCGCAGTGACGGTCTCGGCATAGTCATAAACTGCCGTCAGTGGCGAGGCCCCTGCTTTGGCAACAGCACCAAGAGATTTTTCCAAAATGGTGGTCAAACCACCCGCCTTGTTGCCCGGGCTTGGATTGTTGTCCAGACTGCCCTTGTGCATTGCCACATAAGCTTCCCACCACTTGATCTGGTTGATAAGCTTGTCGGCAATGTCTTTGCTTTCTGCGCGGCGAAGCAACAGCTGTTCGGCGCCATAAATTTCCGGGGTTTCTGACAGAATCGACGTTGCACCAAGGCCGACCAGCAGATCGGAGGTCACGCCCAGCGCCGGATTGGCAGTGATGCCGGAGAACCCGTCCGAGCCGCCACATTGCAGCGCAATCTTCAGCTCTGACGCAGGGCATGGCTCACGCCCGTTTTTGTTCACTTCGGGCAGAAGCTCCAGAACCTTGGCCTTGATCGCATCAATGGTGGCCCGCGTACCGCCGGTCTCCTGAATGGTCAGGTGGTGGAAATGCTCCATCAACGCGCCGTTGGAGGCGTCAAACACGTCTTTCATGCGCGCGATCTGCATCACTTCACAGCCAAGGCCGACAAAAATCGCCGCCCCGACATTGGGATGGGTCGCATGGCCCCACAGCACACGCTGCAGAATCTCAAAACCGGTGCCCTGATTGTTCATGCCGCAACCCGTGCCGTGGGCAAAGGCCACCACGCCATCAACATTGGCATAAGGCTCAAGAGCACCAGACACTTCCAGCTCATGAGCCGCTTTGCGAATAACTGTTGCCGAGCAGTTCACTGTCGCACATAGCGCGATATAATTGCGAGTACCAAACTGGCCATTGGCTCGGCGGAAGCCCATAAACTCACGCGCTTCCAGCTGCGGAATGGCCGCCTTGGCCAGCTCCAGATCGCACCCGACCTGATAATCCTGACCGTGATCAGAGAAGACACAATTATGCGAATGCACATGGTCTCCGGCCGCAATATCCTGCGTCGCAATGCCGATAATCTGGCCGAATTTGAGGATCTGATCCCCCGTTTTATGAGCGACTCGTGCAAGCTTATGGCCCGCCATGATATTGGCAGGCAAAGCCGTCCCAAGCCCTAAAGGATCATCGCCCTTCTTGGCCCCTTTGGGCAAAATCGCTATCGTATCAACCGGATTAAGAACAATAGGAGCTTGATCAATCATAAAACTGCCCTTGTAAGGAATGCATTCACTTGTTGAGGCCTTCTTTGAACGCCGACATATTCATCCTATGTTTATGCGGTTTTCAGCTACAATGTCAATGTAATTTGAAAATTTCGATGAATTATCAAAAATTCATCCAATGTTTAAATGTCAAACCAAATCACACGGGCAACGCGCGCAGCATCCTTTGTTGAAGAAAGGGCAGTCCATAACCGGTTCTGAAGAGTCAAAACCAAGGCCCAAACCCGTCCGCATGGTTTTCACCTAAAAGTCAGCTCAGAAGCTGCAGGAACCTTTTCTGTGGCAAGCTGTTTTGCCAGCCACTGCGATGACTGTAGCCTATGGTCCTCGTGCTCTGGTCCAATGCATAATCGACCTTGGATAATTGCTTGCTGCTCAATTCATAATGGGCCTGCTGCGCCGATATCACACTTAAGCGGTCGCTTTCCTGAAGTAGGCAGCGCAATAGGCTGAAGGAGCCGGTTTCAATAGGATATTGCAACTCAGAAGAGCGCCCAAGATCATCATAAAAACGATCAAAATAGGCTCTGGAAGGCGATCCCTTTCTCGGCATGACCCAAGGATAGGCCGCCAAATCCCTCTTTGTTATCGTTCGCAGCTTGGTGAGAGGATGACCGACGCGGCTGATAACAATCAGCTCATCATCAAACAGCGGAACCTGTTCTATATGTTCAGCCAACCCTTCGCCACGCAATGCGCCGATTATAAAGTCAATTTCTCCGCGCTGCATTTGGCGCACCATGCTCTGATAGGTTCCATCGAACACCGCGACCGTGACATGGGGAAACTCCTGCGAGAAGGCTAGCACCGCTTTGGGCAGGATGGAAGATTGCACGAGAGGCAAAGCCCCCACGGTGAATGTCTCTCTATAGCTCCCCTTCCATCCGTCCAAATCCGACTGCGCCTGTCGGAACTCACGAAAAGCCAGTTTAGTCCAATTGTAGAAGATTTCTCCCTCGGTGTTGCGCCGCACGCTGTTGGGCCGCGTTTCCGCCAGTTTCACGCCCAGCAGTGCCTCCAGTGACCGAAACGAGCGATGCACCGTGGGTAAGGTTAGGCCGCAAGACTGGGCGGCGCTCTTAAAGCTCCCACCTTCAAATGTCGCATGCAGACATTTGAGCTGGCTCAATGAAATCTGTCGATAGAGATGGGGATTGGCCTTCTCCTCTTTAGCCGCACAAACGCCAACCGCTGTTCGTAGGTGGGCAAGGCCCGTTTCAATATGGGTATGAAAAATTTTGCTTGCCTTGGTGGGAGCCATGCCCTTTTTGCGATCGAACAGGCCGACACCCAGTGCCGCTTCCAGCTTAAGAAGGCTTTGCGTCATAGCTGGTTGAGATACATTAATATGCTTGCTGGCATCGGTAATGCTGCCAAACCGAAAAATGCTTTCAAAAACATGATAGGCCTTGAGACTGAGCATTTAACCGCACCTTCTATTCATATTACTTATGAAACACCTGCTCTTTATAGCCATAAGTATGCAATTAAATCAATGTTTTGATAATTTAAGTAAGCATTGCTGACCTATTTTGGATGAAGACAATTTCATAAAATGAATAATTCAAAATTCAGGCAACAGCCTTTGAATTGGTCTTCTCTGCCGATCACACCCTATTGTTTGATCAAGAAACTCAAGACCGACTGAAGACAGTCAATTGCTTTGCGGAGGACTTAATGAAGGATAAAAAAACAGCTCTGGTCATCAGCGCCCATTCAGCTGATTTCGTCTGGCGCTGCGGCGGAGCCATCGCACTTCATGCCGATAAAGGCTACGACGTGACAGTCGTTTGTCTTTCCTACGGTGAACGCGGCGAAAGTGCAAAATTGTGGAAACAACAGGGCATGACGCTGGATCGGGTCAAGACCGAAAGGCGCAAAGAATCAGAGAATGCTGCCCAAGCACTTGGTGTTGCTGACATTCAGTTCTTTGATCTGGGGGACTACCCACTTGAGCTTGACCGCGAAGCAAAATATCGTCTCGTTGATGTTATCCGTAGCGTTCAACCCGACTTCATGATGAGCCATTCGCGCTTTGATCCTTACAACACTGACCATATGTACGCCACCCAGATTGCCCTTGAAGCCCGCATGATTGCTCAGGCTTGGGGTCACAATCCCGGCGAGAAGGTTCTTGGTGCGCCGCAGCTTTACCTGTTCGAGCCGCATCAGACCGAGCGCATGAACTGGAAACCAGATGTGTTCCTTGATATCTCCTCTGTCTGGGAGAAAAAGAAGGCCGCAATCGAATGCATGCAGGGTCAAGAACATCTCTGGCACTATTACACCAACGTCGCCGAAAACCGCGGCAACCATTTCCGCCGCAACTCCGGTGGCATGGCGGGTGGGCGCGCGGCCACTCATGCTGAAGGCTTTGAGTCTGTTTTCCCTCGCACAGTGGATGAGTTGTAATGGCCGTCGTTGTTCAGAATATTGACAGAACGCCTCTTGGGCAGGTCGATAAGATTGCCAAGTTTGGTGTCGCAACCGTGCATGAAGCGCAAGGACGCACGGGTTTGCTAAAAAGCTATATGCGGCCTATCTACCCTGGAGCCCGTATTGCGGGCAATGCGGTGACCGTTTCCATCCCTCCAGCTGACAACTGGATGATTCATGTGGTTGTCGAACAGTGCCGCGAAGGCGATATTTTGGTGATTGCGCCAACGTCCCTGAGTGATGCTGGGTATTTTGGTGAATTGTTTGCCACAGCACTGAAGGCGCGCGGTGTGCGGGGCCTGATCATCGAGGCCGGTGTGCGCGACCTTAAAGAACTTCAAGAAATGGATTTTCCAGTCTGGTCGCGTTTTGTCTCAGCACAAGGCACCGTCAAGGAATCCCTCGGTGACATCAATGTACCCATCGTTTGCGCTGGTCAACACATCAGCCCGGGTGATGTGATCGTGGCAGACGATGACGGGGTTTGTATTGTGCCGCAGTTGACCGTAGGCAAGGCCATAGAAGCATCCCAAGCACGGGAAGAAAAAGAAGCCCGTAATCGGGCTCGGTTTCTTGCCGGAGAAGTTGGGTTGGACGTTTATGGCATGCGCGAAGCGCTCAAAGCCAAGGGCCTGAAATATGTCTAACGCCTGGCCTTGTATGTGGATGCGCGGCGGCACTTCAAAAGGCGGGGTCTTTCTCGCTGATGATCTGCCGTCTGATCCCCAAGAACGGGATGCCGTGTTGTTGGCTATCATGGGGTCACCCGATGCGCGCCAGATCGACGGACTTGGTGGCGCAGATCCCTTGACTTCCAAGATTGCTGTGGTGAGCAAGTCCAACCGAGGCGATGCGGATGTTGACTATCTGTTTTTGCAGGTATTTGTCGATCAGGCCATCGTCTCGGACTCCCAGAATTGTGGCAATATGCTCGCCACCGTTGGCCCGTTTGCCATCGAACGCGGACTGGTGGCTGCAGAACCGGCGCAAACCAATGTTGCAGTTCATATGGTGAATACCGGTCAGATCGCTATTTTGACGGTTGAAACACCCGGTGGTCAGGTTTCATATGCCGGCGACGCTGCCATTGATGGTGTCCCCGGCACTGCAGCTCCCATTCCAATGGCGTTTAAAGACACAGAAGGCTCCAGCTGCGGCGCGCTTTTGCCCACGGGCAATGAAAGCGACGTCATTGATGACATTGAAGTGACCATGATAGACAACGGCATGCCCGTTGTGGTTCTCGCGGCCAGCGATCTGGGTATCAGTGGATATGAGGACCGCGAAACCCTAGACGCAAATGACGCACTCAAGGCCAAACTGGAATCCATCCGGCTTCAGGCAGGAAAACGCATGAATTTGGGGGATGTGCGTGAGAAATCAGTCCCCAAAATGACCATGGTGGCTTCTCCACGCATGGGAGGATGTATTTCTACGCGCACTTTCATTCCCCACCGTTGCCACGCATCCATCGGCGTGCTCGGTGCGGTTAGCGTTGCAACCGCTTGCGCTTTGCAAAAAGGCCCTGCACATCAATTGGCTGTCATGCCTGACGGCCGCAGTAAGATCTTGAAAATAGAGCATCCTATCGGTGAAACCGCAACGGTTCTGGACTTTGACAGTGACGGCAAAGTTACTAAATCAGCTCTTTTGAGAACAGCAAGAAAACTATTCGACGGTCAGGTGTTCAGCTGATCGATCATTGATATCAACCAATACTCCAGGGAGGACTATTATGAAAAAAGGTTTGATTACACTTGCGGCGACACTCGCCCTAACCGTGGGCTGCGCTCATGCTGCAGACCGCGTCTCAATCGGTACCGGCGGAACCGGCGGTGTATTTTATGCTGTTGGCGCGGGTATGGCAGATATGCTTACCGCATTTGACAACGATATTTCAGCCAACGCCGAAGTAACCGGCGCGTCAATCGAGAATGTGCGACGTGTGTCGATGGGGCAAATGACCATCGGATTTTCATCCGGTTCGACCCTGTATGCAGGCTATAGCGGAGAGGATCCTTTCGAGGAAAAACAAAATGTTCTGGCCATTGCCGCCCTCTATCCGGCAATCTTGCAAGTGGCCGCAACCGCTGCGTCAAAAGCCCAGTCTATGGCGGACCTCAAGGATTTGAGAATTTCGGTGGGCCCTCCCGGTTCGAATTCTTCCGTGCTGGCTGAACGCATGCTCAAGGCACATGATGCCTACAATCCTGACAAAATCCAATATTTGTCCTATGGTGAGGCTACCAACGCCATCAAAAATGGCAACCTTGATGCATCCATCATCTTGGCCGGTGTCCCCGCTTCTGCTTTCATTGAATTGACCACCACAACCGACTCCAAATTGGTTCCGATCAACAAGGAAAATGGTGAAAAACTGATTGCAGAATATCCTTACTACACAATGACCCATGTCCCCGCCGCCATTTACAATGGCAATGATGTAGACACCATCGCCATTGGTGACCCAGTCATCCTGTTCACTAGCAAGGATGCCGATGAAGACGTCATCTATCGTATTACACAAACGATCTTCGACAATCTGGATACCCTCGGCAAGGTGCATCCTGCAGCGGGTTTGATTACCAAGGAAAAGGCCCCTAAAACGCCAATTCCACTGCACCCAGGTGCAACGCGCTACTATAGCGAATAAGATCGGCGGGGTGCTATCATGCACCCCTCGACTTTCCTGGTAAGACAATTGAGGGACCATACTGTGTTCAATTCCTACATATCTCGTTTCTTGCCGGAAACGAACCTATATCCGTATGAGCGGGTTTTGGTGGGGCTTGCAATCACTCTGACTGCGGTTGCCGGCGCTTTGCTCGTCATCCACTCGGCCTATTTTAGCTCCTTTACAGCCCTGCTCTTGCGCAGTCTGTTTTTCTCGCTACTGGCAGGCTGCGGTTTGTTTTTGCTTGCAGTCAAACAACGTTATTTTGCAGTTCGGATTATCTTTTATGTGCTGGCTCTGCTGGCACTGATTCCCGGTCCGTATCTGTATCAAAATTACATATCGATCATTCGCATGGGTGCAATCGCCCGCGAAACTGATGTGCAACTGTTTGTGGTCACTATCTTTGTCGCGTTGGTTCTGGCTCGCTATTATTTAGGCTGGACGATGGTTGGCCTCGCCTTGGTCGCCCTTAGCTATGCACTGTTTGGTTATCTAATTCCGGGCGATTATGGCCATGCTGGCTATGGTCTCGACCGCTTGACGTCCAACCTATTCCTGCGCACAGAAGGTCTGTTCAGCATGCCGATGGGCGTGGCGTCTGAATATATCCTGCTATTCTCGCTGTTAGGCGGGTTGTTGTTGCGCTCTGGACTGGGCAAGGTTTTTGTCGACATTGCGCACGCCCTGACCGGCACAGTACAAGGGGGGCCAGGCTTAACAGCGGTGATTTCTTCCACCATGTTCAGTTCTATCAATGGCTCGGCGGTTGCTGGCGTTGTCACCACGGGCACCTTTACCATTCCTCTGATGAAACGGACGGGCTATCGCCCCAAAGTCGCAGCTGCAATTGAAGCGGCCGCTTCATCAGCGGGTCAGATCATGCCTCCCGTCATGGGGGCTGCTGCCTTCCTGATGGCTGAAATGACCCAGATACCCTATGCAACCATTGCAGCGGCTGCTGCCATTCCTGCCTTTCTTTATGTCTTTGCCCTGCTGGTCTCGGTGCGTCTGGAAGCGGGTAAATTCAATCTGGAACGCTCCAATCCCGCAGATGTGCCCTCCATCTGGGTGGTCTTATCAAAGCAAGGCTATATGTTGCTGCCTCTGGTCGCACTGGTAAGCTTTCTTATCTATGGCTTCACACCGGCCAAAGCGGCGGTTCTTTGCATATTGGCAACTCTTGTGTTGTCTCTATGGAAAAAGGAAACCCGTATTTCATTGCTCGATTTTATGGAAGTCTGTGTCATCACTGTGCGCAACGTCATGCCGATTGTGGCGGCGGTGGCCATTGCTGGCGTTTTGATCGGAGTTCTGACCTTGACGGGTCTTGCCTTGCAGATTTCTTCGATGATCCTGTCAATTGGTGGCGAAAGCATGCTGGCGGTTTTGCTTCTCACTATGGTCGCCTCCTTTATTCTTGGCATGGGCATGCCAACCTCGGCGGCTTATCTGCTGCTGGCTATTTTGGTTGCCCCTGCTTTGGAACGGTTCGGTCTGCCTATTCTCGCCGGTCACATGTTCATCTTTTATTATGGCTTGCTGTCCGCCATCACCCCCCCTGTTGCCGTGGCAGCCTATGCTGGCGCATCCATAGCCGGTTCAGAACCCAACGAAACAGCATTTGAAGCCATCAGATTGGGGTTTGTCAGCGTTATTGCCCCCTTCATGTTCGTCTATGCACCCGAATTGCTGTTGATCGGTAGTCCAGTGCAAATTGTCATCGCGACATGCGGAGCCTTCGCTGCGGTCTTTGCCTTGGGAACGGCCTTCACCGGCTGGATCGGGCGGCCATTGGACTTTGTTGAGCGGGTGGCGCTTGTGTTGGGGGCGATCGCCCTGATCGGCCCATTCGGTGCGCTACAGACCGATCTTCTCTCGTTGGGAGCCAAAGCCATCGGGCTGGCACTCGTAACCTTCATTATATGGAAAGCGGTACACTCCAATGACACCCGATTACCTTCCGTTTCATCCTGATCCAAAGAAACCAGCTTTCACCCCCCCTTCGGGGGCGGTGGACGCGCACTGTCATGTCTTTGGTCCCGCAGACGTTTTCCCCTACGCAGCAGAGCGCAAATACACGCCCTGTGATGCATCCAAAGAGCAGCTTTTTGCTCTACGGGATCACCTTGGTTTTTCGAAGAATGTTATCGTTCAGGCCAGCTGCCATGGCAAGAATAATGACGCCTTGCTGGATGCCTTGAGAAGCGCGGGAGACAAGGCGCGTGGTATTGCCGTGGTCGGACCTGATATTTCCAAAGCCGAGCTGCTGGATATGCATGCAGCGGGGGTGCGCGGCGTACGCTTCAATTTTGTCAAACGGCTGGTGGATGACACTCCGCGTGAGGTATTCCGGGCCATTGTTGATAAGATCAAACCCCTTGGCTGGCACATCATTGTCTATTTCGAACCGCAGGATCTGCATGATCTTGTGCCCTTCCTGATCTCACTGGACATCACAGTGGTCATTGATCATATGGGGCGTGTCGATGTTTCCAAAGGTTTGAGTGGACAGGATTTTCAGGAATTTGTGGCATTGCTTAAAGAGCATGATAATTTCTGGACCAAAGTCAGCTGTCCTGAACGGCTTTCTGTCAAAGGCCCTCCGTATGATGACGTGATTCCTTTTGCACATTATTTGGTTGAGCACTTCCCCACACGTGTGCTCTGGGGTACGGACTGGCCACACCCCAATATGAAAAGCCATATGCCAGACGACGGAGCCTTGACCGATGTGATCCCATTGATTGCACCGACAGAACAGGCTCAGAAGCTGCTTTTGGTGGACAACCCCAATAGCCTTTACTGGGCTGAATGAGCCATCGCCAAAGAGACAAAAGCCAAGGCCTGCCGCTGAAGACCCCGACGGGCCTTTCCCTTTGAATAGCTTTAGCTTTCCCCCTGTCTCCAACCTGTCGCCATCGCCTTTGCATAACGCGCCGGCGGGTGTCCGACATGACGGGCAAAGGCGGTACTGAAAGCACTGGCCGAACCATAACCGACATCACTTGATATCTTGGTGATGTCATATATCCCGGAACGCAGCATATGCTTGGCAAGGGTCATGCGCCAATTGAGTAAATAGCCCATCGGCGGCATGCCGACAATCCGATTGAACCGCGTGAAAAAGGTTGAACGGGACAATCCTGATTGCCGCGCCAACTCCAGCACCGTCCACGCATACTCCGGGTTGGCGTGCATGGATCGTAAGGAAGGAGCAATCCTTTCATCCCCCAAACCACATAACAAACCGGTTGTTGCTCCTGATTGCGTGGTCGAGCGCAGCGCTTCGATCAACAAAACCTGCAACAAATGCTCGACGACAACCTCCCGAGCGGGGCGCGCAGCCCGTGCTTCATCGCGCACCAGTGCGGTCAAGGCTGCCAATCGCGGTTCCCCACGCACGACGATCAAACCAGGCAACAGTGAAACCAGAAGGTCAGCGTCCGGACTGCCAAAGCTGCAATGGCCAATGAGCGCCTGCACCTCCACAGGCCCCCCGCCTGCTCCAATGCGGACAATTCCATCATCACCGGGCACCGGTTGTGTCTTGATATCACGATCTGGAATCGGGTCCAGACTCGATATGGTGAATGAAAATGCCGCAGGGACGAGAGCGAAGTCGCCTGTGTTTAGGTCAACAGGCTGCTTCCCATCTACGTCAAAACACACCCGGCCAGACAGCAAGTTGAAATAGAACACATCGCCCACATTCTCACGACGCACCCGAAAGGCTCCCGATGCCTCAAGCAACTTCGAATAGGGTGCCTTCGGCCTCAGAAGAGAGATCACTTCAGATAGCGGATCGAACATCTCGGACTTTCGATAAAGAATTACGGATCTTAAATGATAGATCATTCAATCAAGCGTGTCTATATCAGGTGAACCAACCAAAGGAGACACCATTATGCAAACCATATTGATCACCGGATGTTCCTCAGGATTCGGGCTAGAGACCGCACATCACTTTCTCGCACAAGGCTGGAATGTCGTCGCCACGATGCGCAATCCGCAACCGGGGATTATTCCTGTATCGGAACGCTTGCGCATATTGCCGTTGGATATCACGAACCGGAACAGCATTGCCGATGCGGTGGAAACGGCTGGGCCGATCGACGCTCTGGTCAACAACGCCGGTATCGGCTGGCGATCCGCGTTTGAAGCCACGCCAGAAGAAACCATCCGGCATATTTTCGAAACCAATAGTTTTGGCACCTTCGAAATGATCCGAGCCGTGTTGCCACAATTTCGCAAAAAGGGGGCGGGTGTCATTGTCAATGTCTCATCCAGCGTGACACTCCTGCCGCTGCCGTTGCTATCCGTTTATACCGCGAGCAAAGCAGCCGTGAATGCTTACACAGAATGTCTGGCGCTTGAGCTTGCTCCTTTGGGCATTCGCACCCGTTTGGTTTTGCCAGGGCAGGCACCCGCAACCAAATTTGGCTACAATGCAAGAGTCTTGATGGCGGGAATGCGAGAGATACCGGATGCCTACAAACCCTTCATTGAAGAGGTCATGAGCGGCTTTCGAAAAAATACAGAAGCAGAACTTACCCGACCCGAGGATGTTGTGAAGGCTGTCTGGCGCGCTGTCACGGATCCTTCTTGCCCGTTGCATTTGACGGCAGGAAGCGATGCTGAGGCTTTGCAGCCCTGAAACCGATAATTCTGGGCGGCGGCACACGGCGCTTCCCAGTTTCCTTGATGTGACCCTGCTTTGAACGCAAAACAGTTTTTTGCTTGTTAGGGAGGCATAGTCACTATTACCTGCTCACGAAAAAGGCACATGTGCAAAATGATAAAATAATAATCAGTTTCGCCTTGAAAAACGGGAGCCCTTGTCCGAAAGTAGGATGAAACACTCAAAATGGGGATACCAATGGTCAACGACAGCAAGTCACTCCTTTCTGCCCTTTCTCGTCGTCACTTCATGCAATTGTCCGGAGCGACAGCATTGGCTCTGGGTGGCTTGGGCCATCGCGCCTTTGCTGCAGAGCCGATTTCAACGGCAGCAATCTATACTGTTCCCGTAGAACAGCAATGGGTGAGCCGCATTCATGTTGCTGCGGAAGCTGCACAAGCCCGTGGTGACATCACATATACCTATTCGGAAAACACCTCCAACAGCGACTATGAGCGCGTCATGCGTGAATATTGCGAGGCTGGTCACAAGCTCATCATCGGGGAAGTGTTCGCGGTAGAAGACGCAGCACGCGCCGTGGCTGCCGATTATCCTGATGTTGCATTCTTGCTCGGTTCCAGCTTCAAGCCAAAAGCTGATTTGCCCAATTTTGCTGTTTTTGACAATTATATTCAGGACGCTTCCTATCTCTCGGGCATCATTGCCGGGGCGATGACCGAAACCAAGAATATCGGTATGGTCGGCGGCTATCCCATCCCTGAAGTGAACCGCCTGATGCATGCTTTCATGGCGGGTGCCAAAGAAATGCAGCCCGACATTGAATTTCAGGTCGCCTTTATCGGCTCTTGGTTCGATCCCCCAAAAGCCAAAGAAACCGCTTTTGCCCAAATCGAAGCCGGTGCAGACCTGCTCTATGCAGAACGCTTTGGTGTCTCTGATGCAGCCAAGGAAAAAGGCTTGCTGGCCGTCGGCAATGTGATCGACACCCAGTCTGACTATCCGGAAACCGTTGTTGCCTCCGCCCTGTGGCATTTCGAGCCAACCCTCGACCATGCCATTGCGCAGCTCAAAGCGGGTAGCTTCAAGGCCGACGATTACGGCGTATTTTCTTTCATGAAAGAAAAAGGGTGCTCACTCGCTCCGTTAGGCACATTCGAAGGCAAGGTTCCAGAAGCCGCGTTGAAATTGATCGCAGAAAAATCAGCTGCAATCATGGATGGCTCTTTCACGGTTGAGATCAACGACACTGAACCGAAATCGAGTTAATGACTGACAATCCCCAGCATGAGGCGAAGACCGTTCTTCGCCTCACTGGCATCACCAAGCGCTTCGGACCTCTCATCGCCAACGACGCGATCAGCTTCGAATTAAAGCAAGGCGAAGTCATTGCTTTGCTTGGCGAAAATGGTGCCGGTAAAACAACATTGATGAATATTCTATTCGGCCACTATGTCGCCGACGAGGGCTCTGTCGAAGTCTCAGGCCATGCGTTGCCCCCCGGGGAGCCATCCGCCGCGCTTGATGCGGGTGTTGGTATGGTGCATCAACATTTCACCCTGACAGACAATCTATCGGTTTTAGACAATATCGCGCTTGGAACACAAGGCTTGTGGTCTTGGAAGTTCGACCGAAAAGCAGCAAAAGATCGCATCCTCGAACTCGCCACCAGCTTTGGTCTCAGCGTCAATCCGGACGCTATGGTTTCCCAGTTGACCGTTGGCGAACGTCAGAGGGTTGAAATTCTTAAAGCCCTCTACCGCAACGCTCGGATACTGATCTTGGATGAGCCAACGGCCGTCCTGACGCCGCAAGAAACCGAGGCTCTTTTCAAGACGTTGAAAATGCTCGTTACCGAAGGCCTCTCGGTGATCTTCATTTCCCATAAGCTGTATGAAGTGATGGAAATCAGCGATCGTGTATTGGTCTTGCGTTCTGGCAAGCTCACCGGCGAGCGAGAGACATCACAAACCGATCGTCATGAACTGGCCGCTCTGATGGTGGGCGAAGAAATCGCCCTGCCCGAAGTGGAGCCTGTCACGCCCGGCAAGCCAGTGCTAGAGCTTATGGCTGTCTCAACAGCTCAGCAAGGCACAACGACCGCGCTCAAAGACCTCACGCTTACCTTGCGTCAAGGCGAGATTACGGGGCTGGCTGGCGTCTCTGGCAATGGGCAGGTTGCGTTGGCGGCTCTTTTGTCTGGCATGATAGCCCACCAGAAGGGCGACATGGCCATCAACGGCGAACAGGTCACCAAATGGTCACCACGCCAAGCCTTAAAAAAAGGCGTCGGACGCATCCCCGAAGACCGCCATGCCATGGGCGCGATCGGCGATATGTCGGTGATGGAAAATGCCATTTCGGAAAACTACCGTGACAAACCCTATTCCAGCGCAGGTTGGCTTGATTGGAAGGCCGCCCGTCAGTTCACTGAAAAGGCCATTGCTGCCTATGATGTAAAATGCCCATCGCCAGACGCCCGCATTCGTCTGCTGTCAGGCGGCAATATGCAAAAGCTCATTTTGGCGCGTGCTTTGGATGGGAATCCCGATCTGATCATCGCCGCTCAGCCAACTCGTGGCCTTGATATCGGCGCGGTAACCTATGTCCATAATCGGCTGCTGGAAGCCCGCAAAAGAGGTGCAGCTGTGTTGCTGATCTCGGAAGATCTGGATGAAATCCGCGCGCTCTCAGATCGCATTGTGGTCATTAGCGAAGGGGAACTCTCAACCCCTTCGGCGCGCGGAGAGCGCAGCGTCAAAGAGCTTGGTGCCTTGATGGCTGGTCACAAAGACACTGCAGCGGGAGCACCAAATGCGGCTTGAACCCAAACAATCCCCTTCGCTGGCAGCAACATTCCTTTACCCTGCCGGTGCCATTGCCGCGACCCTTTTGTTCGCCTCTATCCTCGTTTTGGCCGCAGGAGCCTCGCCGTTGTCGGTGTTCTATCTGGTGGCAAAAGGCGCTGCGGGGTCACAATTTGCGCTGTTTGAAACTCTCACGCGCGCAACGCCGTTGATCTTCACAGGTCTCGCGGTGGCTGTCGCTTTTCGTGCCAAGCTCTGGAACATCGGCGCCGAAGCGCAGCTTTATATCGGTGCGGTGATCACCGTCGTTTTGGGCGCTGGTGCATTGCCGTTGCCCGGACCGGTTCTAATTCCGTTGATTGCGATGGCAGCCATGGTCGGAGGGGCTTTGATGCTGCTTGGTCCGGCACTGCTCAAAACCCGTTTCGGGGTGGATGAAGTGGTGACAACCCTGCTGCTTAATTTCATTATCCTGCTGTTTGTTTCCATGTTGCTGGAAGGGCCGTTGAAAGACCCCATGGCGCTGGGGTGGCCACAATCAGAAAAGCTCGAAAAAGCGGCCCGCCTGCCGCGCATGATCACGGGCAAACGGCTGCACTATGGCTTTGCAATGGCTATCGCATCGGCCATCATCACATGGGTGATTATGAAGAAAACAACATTGGGTTATGAGATGCGTGCTGTCGGGCATAATCCGAAGGCTGCCGGTTTTGCGGGCATTGCCGTCAACAGCGTATTGGTTAAAACCGCGCTATTGTCTGGCGGACTGGCCGCATTGGCTGGCTTCTCGGAAGTCGCTGGCCTCAAAGGCAGTCTCACCCTCGATTTGTCACCCGGTTATGGCATGACCGGCGTCGTTGTTGCCATGCTAGCATTGCTCAATCCTTTAGGAGTGGTCCTCTCTGCGATTTTTGTATCCGGCATTTTTGTGGGTGCTGACGCCATGAGCCGCTCGGCCGATGTGCCCAGCTACATCGCAGATGTGATGGTAGCGACCGCTCTATTGACCATGGTCACGGCAATTATGCTCACCCGTTACCGGATCAAATGGAGATAGGGATATGTTAGAAGCCATAGACATCCTATTGACCACCAGTTTCTGGGTTGCGGTCATTCGCATTGCCTCTCCATTGATCCTCGCCACCATGGGCGAATTGGTCTGCGAACGCGCAGGCGTACTCAATCTGGGCATTGAAGGCATTATGACCGCTGGCGCTTTTGCCGGTTGGGTTACGGTCTATCTGGGCGGCGACTTGTGGTTCGGCATCGCTATTGCCGCATGCACGGGCATTGCCATCGGCGCCTTGCATGGATTGCTCACAGTGCCGCTTGGCCTGTCTCAACATGTGACCGGTATCGGCATCACTCTGCTGGCCTCGTCCCTAACCTATTATGTGTACCGATTGGTGCTGCCCAAGGTGACATCTCCACCCAAAATCGATGCATTCCAGCCCCTTCCCGTTCCGTTTCTATCAGATTTACCGGTGGTGGGTGAGGCCCTTTTTACACAAACACCCCTCACCTATTTTGCTTTCTTCACCGTCGCTGTTGTCGCATGGGTGCTCTATCGCACCCCTCTGGGTTTGGCTGTGCGTGCTGTGGGGGAAAGCCCTGAATCTGTAGAAGCGCAAGGCATTTCTGTGGTGGCTATCCGCATGGGTGCTGTTATGGCAGGCAGCGCGTTAATGGCTATCGGCGGCGCATTCCTGACCATGTCGGCCTTTAACTCTTTCTTCTTTGAAATGGTCAATGGCCGTGGCTGGGTCTGCATCGCGCTGGTGGTGTTCGGGTCCTGGCGTCCGGGCAAAGCACTACTTGGCACCATATTATTTGCGGCCTTTGATGCCTATCAGGTGCGTTTGCAACAATTGACAGGCGGCGTCATTCCCTATCAAGTCTTTTTGATGATGCCTTATATTCTGTCCATTCTGGCTTTGATCGTCATGGCCCGTCGTGCCAGCTATCCCAAAGCCCTGATGGTGCCCTATCAAAAAGGTGAAAGATGAGTTTTGATTTGATCGTCAAAGGCGGCACGCTGCCCGACGGCACGGTCGCTGACATTGGCGTTGCCAACGGCCTGATCGCGGCCATTGAGCCATCGCTCTCTGCTGACGCAGGCGAAATTGTTGATGCCACTAACGAACTGGTGGCTCCGCCCTTGGTCGACCCGCATTTTCACATGGATGCCACCCTGTCCTATGGCACCCCGCGTATCAATGGTTCCGGCACGCTTTTGGAAGGCATTTCCCTGTGGGGTGAACTCAAACCAATCCAATCCGAAGAGACCATAGAGGCACGCGCACTGTCCTATTGCGACTGGGCGGCCTCAATGGGCCTATTGGCCATCCGCACCCATGTGGACACATCCGACGAAGATGGCCTCAAGGGCGTGCGGGCGTTGCTGTCTGTGCGCGACAAGATCAAAGACTACATCGATCTGCAGCTTGTGGCCTTCCCTCAGGACGGGTTTTATCGCTCGCCAACAGCAAAAGACTGCACCATCAAGGCCCTCGATATGGGTGTTGACGTGGTGGGCGGCATCCCCCATTTCGAACGCACCATGGACGATGGCCGCCGCTCGGTGACAGAGCTGTGCGAAATCGCTGCCGAGCGCGGTTTGTTGGTAGATATGCATTGCGACGAGAGCGATGACCCCATGTCCCGCCATATCGAACAATTGGCCTATGAGACCCAACGGCTGGGGCTTCAAGAGCGGGTGGCAGGCTCTCACCTGACCTCGATGCATTCCATGGACAATTATTATGTCTCCAAATTGTTGCCACTGATCGCAGAGGCCCAAGTGTCGGCCATTCCCAACCCGCTGATCAATATCATGTTGCAGGGACGCCATGACACCTATCCCAAACGCCGAGGCCAGACCCGTGTCCCAGAAATGCTGGCGCACGGCATTCGTGTCGGCTTCGGTCAGGATTGTGTGCTTGATCCGTGGTATTCGCTCGGCACAGCCGACATGTTGGACGTTGCTTTTATGGGCCTGCATGTGGCCCAAATGAGCAGCCCGTCCGACATGCGCCATTGTTTTGAAATGGTCACAACCCAGAGCGCTGCGATTATGGGGCTTGATGATTATGGCCTTGCTGTGGGCAAAAAAGCCAGCATGGTGGTGCTGGATGCGCGCAACCCGATTGAAGCCATTCGTTTGCGTGCCGACCGGCTTTTTGTGATTGCAAAAGGCAAGGTCATTGCCCGGCGGCCCAAACGGGATATGGCGCTGAATTTGCCCGGTAGACCAAGCAGCATAAACCGTCGTCACGACGCCTGACACTGGCCTGCAGTCCCATTACAACTACAATAGAATTGCAGGAGGGAGTCCCAAGCAGCATGCCGCCGCTTGGGACTTTTTTTATTTAACGTCTCAATCAGGCGTTATTTTTCAGCAGCAAAGGCCGGAATGATGGTTTTGCCATATTCCGCAATGATCTGTTCTTCGTTGCCATTGTCCAAGTAGATGTTGAACTGGGTCACACCGGCATCTTCCAACTCATGTATCTTGGCGATATGCTCGTCAGCCTCACCTAACACACTGAAGCTCTCAACAATTTCGTCAGAAATAAAGTCGAGATAAGGGTTATCGCTCTGACCATGCTTGGAATAGTCATAGCCCTTGCGATCCTTGATATAGGCGGTCAGGGATTCTGGGATATCTTTACGCTCGGTGCCATATTTTTCGACAATATCGGCCACATGGTTGCCGACCATTGCAGGGAACCAACGGGTGGCTTCAATGCAATCTTCTTTGCTACCGAAGTAAGCAGGTGCAGCGGCCATAACTTTATAGTTTGACATGTCACGACCAGAATTTTTACCTTCTTCGATCGCCTGATCAGCCAGCCATTTGATGATTTTTGGTTCAGCAATCTGCAGGATCAGACCATCGCCAACACGACCAGCAGAAGCGAGTGCTTTGGGGCCGTATGCAGCAACCCAGACCGGCAGCTCGTAGCCTTCGGCCCAGGGGAATTTAACCGGCTCTGGGCATTCGCCATATTGGGCCTCTTCACCACGTATCAGGGCTTTGACGACGTGGGTGAATTCTTCCAACCGTTTCAGAGTGGCGGGTTTTTTGCCCATCACGCGTACAGCGCTGTCACCACGGCCAAGACCTATATCAAAGCGGCCTTCCGATTGTTTTGCCAGCGAACCGAACATCGATGCGGCCAACGACCAGTCGCGGGTGTTCGGGTTGGTCACACAAGGGCCAAAACGCATTTTGGTGGTGTGTTCCATACACATCGCCATCGCCATATAGCTTTCGCGCCACAGAATATGGCTATCATAAAACCAGCAATGGGTGAAGCCTGCATTTTCTGCTTGGCGCACAAGGGCGCGGGCACGCTTGGGTTCAACAAAACCTTTAAAGCAAATTGCAAAGTCCATTATCTCTCTCCGATGATCTGTTTGTTGTTTTTATGTTTTTTAATTGCGCGTTAAGTCATTCAGCGATGAAGCTTAGTGATCCGGCGCCCAGATTTTGATACCCGCATGGGTAAAGGGTACCTGTTTTGAAATATTGATGCGAATGAGGATCGGTGTGATGGCCTCAATGCAGCGAGCAGCCTCGGCGTCACCGGCGTTGTAGGCATTGACACCCAGCTTCTCGATCAGCGCCATGACGCTCTTGCGGGCTGGCAAACTGTTGCCACACACCAGAATGTCGCAATTGATGTCCCAATCGAGGTTTTTGAGCGTCGTGGCCGATACATTATGCAAGGCTCCAACCACCGGAATGTCCGGTCCCAAAAGCGCCTGTGCGGCTTCTGTCGCCGATCCTTCGGGTGGCATCGTTACCTTTTTGGGGTCACCTTCTGCCAGTGGTACAACAATGTCGACAACGATCTTGCCTGCAAGATGGGGTTTTAGGGCCGCAAGCGTCGCATTGTGACCGGCAAAAGGCACCGCCAGAATAACCAGCTCATCCGCAGCTTTGGTTGCGTCTTCATTGGCCAGACCGGTGATGAATGCTGCGCCTTCGCCCAGTTGAGCCATCAAGTCTTTGCCAATTTCAGCCGCGCGAGCACCATCGCGAGACCCAAGGGCCACAGGAACCCCTGCACGGGCAAATCTGAGGGCCAGTCCCTGACCTTGCGGCCCTGTGCCGCCGATAATTGCGATTGTCATTTGAACATATCCTCCTGTTTGCGTCTCAAAAGATCCGCATAACTGCTTTTTGTGGGGGTCCAATCAAGGCCACGAAAAAGAACAACCGGGGTTTTTCCTGCTTTGCGCACCACCAGCCCCGAAGCGGCGGCCAATTCATCAGCAAAGGCAGACTCGGTGACTTTCATTGTGCGCCCCCACGCATCTTCATTGCCTTGCTCACGCAAGGTGGCAGGTACACCTGACAAGCCGATGGCCACATTGACCTGCCCGATCCGCCAAGGCCGACCGAATGTATCGGTCATGACCACGCCGATCTGACACCCGAAACGCGCGGCCAGTGCCGACTGCATACGGGCGACGCTCAAGTCCGGATCAGGCGGCAGGGTCATCACCGCATCAGTCTCGGCAAAATTAGATTCGTCCACCGCCGCGTTGGCCGAAATAAACCCCAAACGATGGCGGCAAATCATGGTGCCTTCATTCTCCGTGGAATGACGAAAGGCGCGCACCACTTCTGTGCTTTCGTTTAGGACCACTTCAATTTTGCGGGCATCTTTTCCCAGCTCGGCAGCATATTTCTCTGCTTCACTTGAAGGCGTGACACTATCCAACGGGATGATGCAGCCTTCTGCTTTGGAAAAGATCTTTTGCGCCACACACAGAATATCACCGTCCATCGGTGCATTGCCGCTGGCTATGAGGCAATCACCGACGATCCGGGCCAGATCATCGCCCTGCATGATGTCGGGAATATCGGCAATGGCGGTGACTGAAATGCTCATGCTCATCGGCCATCTCCCAGCAACGCCGCATCGAGATGGAACTGCGGCACATATTGTAGATCGACAAGCGTATCCACATCCATCCGCAGGCTCGTCAGGGGCAACACCACTGGCATCATGCCTGCTTCAATCGTGGCGTGATAATGAAGGTGAAACGATCTCTCCCCATAACCAAAGTCAATCGGGCTGGGCAGCGGCACCATAAGGGCATTTGTACCCAAGTCACCCGAGGGGCAAATCACCACCTTCTGTTCATCCAGCGGATAAGACAGCAAATAGCGCAGATCTGACAACTTGGGGTCGGCCAAATCACCGGGCAGCACACACAAAGCGCTATAGCCTTGTGCATGGGCTTGCGACGCAAGATGGCTGACGGCCTGCGACAGGCCAGAACGCGGACCTTCAGCAAAAAACAAAATACCCAACCGTGCCGCTGTGTCCTGCAAAACAGGACTGGCTGAAACCACGGCGATATCGATATGACGCTGCTGCGCTTGCTCGGGGCTCATGCTTTGCAACACGGTCTGAACCCGTTCGACAACCGTCTCAAACAGGGAAAGCGCCAGCTGCCCACGCTGTTTTTGCGTCAAAGACACACCGAGCCGTGTTTTGGCATCGGATGGATCCTTCATCGGAATTGCCAGCAGCATTCTTTCTTTCGAAACGCTCATGCACGGCCTCCCGCATCAAGGGTCTTGCGCGCTTCGGCCATGATTTCACTGGCCAGTCGCGCTTTGTCAGTCTGATCTTTCATCAGGATCGGGTAACAAACAGGGTCAACCCCAAGCGCAGCAATGTCAGCGGCAAGCGTCGCATCCTCATTATCAATGACCAATTGATCGACAAAGCTCTGATAGCGTTGAGCCACGCCAAGCGCATCGGCGCGCATCCCCATCGAGGCCATCATCCGGTCGGCAGGGCCTTTGACCACTTTGCCTGCGATAAAGGGACTGACTGCAATTTTATGCGCCGTTGCAGCTTTGACGGCTTCGCCGATACCGGGGATTTCAAGGATGGGGGCAATGCTGACCAATGGGTTGGACGGCGCCAACACAATCACGTCTGCAGTGAGGATCGCTTTTAGGGCTTCCAGCGTCGGTCTGGCGGTCTCAATGCCTTCAAAGCGAACGCCACGCACGTCAGGAGCGCATTGTTCCCGCACAAAATATTGCTGAAAGCTGAGCCAGCCCGCATCGGTTTGTACCTGTGTCTGCACAATATCGTCGGTTGGCAACACAATAGCGGCTTTGATACCAAACGCCCGCGCGACATCCCGCGCAATGATAAAAGGACGATCGCCTTGATTGCGACGCATGGTGCGATAGATATGCAGGCCAAAGTCCCGATCCCCCAAGGTCATCCATGTCTCTTGCCCCAACATGGACAGGGTGTCGAGCGCCCGCTTGCCCTCGTCAGCCACCCCCCAACCCTGTACACGGTCGATCATACCCGCCAGTGAATAGGTCAGCGTATCGATATCGGGCGAGACCCACAGGCCGTGGAAAGCTTCGTCATCGGCAATATTGCCAATGATCGACAGTTTGATGTCTTCGACCGCCGCCAGTCCCTCGGCCATTTTTGCGCCACCAACACCACCAGCAAGCAGCGTTACTCTGAGGCGCTCGCCGCTCCTCATTGCGCAGCCTCCATAGACGTTGGCTGCGCGGGGAACATATCAAGGAAATCAAGCGGCGCTTGGTTTGCCTTACGCTCGACCAGCGGCGCCAGTGGCACTGGGTCGTGATCGTCATAAACATCAAGGACGGAGTAATTGGTGCGGCGTTGAACCGGAATGCGCCCTGCAGCGCGTATCATTTGCACCAATTCAAAAGCCGTAAGCTCCTGTCCGTGATCTGCCCCAGCAGAGCGAGATATGCTCTCATTCATCAAGGTGCCGCCCAGATCATTCACTCCGCGTTTGAGCAATTGTTGCACGCGCTCGGGGCCCAATTTGGTCCAGGAGGCTTGTATATTATCGATGTGACCGGCCAGCATAATGCGAGACACCGCGTGCATCTTGTCGACTTCATCATCCGTCGGCCCGGGGCGGACCTTATCTGGATTGTTGGTGTAGAGCGGGCTTTCCGTATGCACAAAAGACAGCGGCACCAATTCTGTAAAACCACCGGTATCTTTTTGAATATCGCGCAACAAAGCAATGTGTGCTGCCCAATGCTCTGGACCATCAATATGGCCATACATGATGGTGGCTGTGGTGGGAATACCGACCTCATGGCTGGCGCGAATAATCTCCACCCAACGCTCTGTGCTCAATTTATTTTTGGTCAGTTGCTGACGAATTTCGGTGTCAAGAATTTCAGCCGCTGTACCGGGGATGGTATCCAGTCCGGCTTCTTTCAACTCGGTCAAAAAGTCCCGATAGGACATTTTGGTCTTGGACGCGCCATACCAGATTTCGAAGGGCGAAAATGCATGAATATGCATCTCGGGCAACGCTGCTTTCAAGGCACGCACAATATCGAAATAATAGGTGCCATCCATTTTGGGATGCAACCCACCCTGAATGCAGACCTCTGTGCCGCCTCGATCCCAGGCCTCTTGGGCGCGTGCCACAATCTGCTCAAGCTCCAACCATTCAGCACCGGCTTCATCGGAGCGCTTGGCAAAGCCACAAAAACGGCAGCCCATGTAACAAACATTGGTGAAATTGATGTTGCGGTTGACCACAAAGCTGACTTGGTCGCCGTTGGCCCGCTGGCGCAATTGGTCCGCCACATAATAGATTGCAGGCAAATCCGGCCCTTGAGCGGCGAACAAACACGCGCCCTCACTTTGCGAGATTTCGACACCGGCCATCGCCTTGTCCAAAATGGCGCGTACCGGACCACTTGCTCTGACGAGCGGATCATTAAGGGTCATGACATCCACTATTGGCGACATATCATTCATGAGTGACATCCTCCCGATCCAAAATTCTGTTCTATAGTCCGTTCTTGCGAGCCAGCAAGAAGATGTTGGTTGCGAGCAAGACCGTTTGACCCCGCCATATTGTTGATACGCGCTTGCAGTTGGGGGCTGACAAACGCCTCCCCGTCGCGCAAATATCTGGGATAGATGGTCAAACGCTCTTGCAGCTCATAACCCGCTAGGCGACAGGAATTGGCAAGATTGGCAATCTCCGGCCATTCATGCTGGGGATTGATAAAGTCGATTGTCACCGGCGAAATGCCGCCCCAATCATTGATCCCCGCATCGAGATAAGCCAGATGCCGCGCACTGAGGTTGGGCGGCGCTTGAATGCTGATCTCTGGAGCCAGAATTATCCGCGCAACGGCTATGGTGCGCATCATATCGTCAAGTGATGGCTCGGGTGCATTGGCCATCACAATGTCTGGTTTGCGCTGAAAATTCTGAATGATGACTTCCTGAATATGGCCATGGCGGGAATGGCATTCATTGATCGCGTGCAGGGCCTCGACCCGCTCGGCAAATGTCTCGCCAATACCGATCAACAGGCCAGTAGTGAACGGCACTTTGCGTTGCCCTGCCCGCTCCAGGGTGCGCAACCGCTGCACGGGCGTTTTGTCAGGACAAGCATAGTGCGGCCCGCCTTTCTGGGTAAGGCGGCGCGACACCGTCTCCAGCATCATGCCCATGGAGGCGGCGACCGGGCGCAGGATTTCAATTTCATCATCTGCCAATGTACCCGCATTAACATGGGGCAGCAGAGACGTCTCCTTGAGAACCAGCGCGCACATATCGGCCAAATAGTCGGTCATGCGCTGATAGCCAATCATTGCCAGCGCGGCCTTAGCCTTGTCATAGCGCAGCTCGGGTTTTTCACCCAGACTGAACAGAAGCTCCTTACAGCCTTGCGCCTCACCCTTTTTGGCAATGGCCAACACCTGTTCCGGCGACATAATATTGGCGGCAGGATCATCTGGATGCTTAACGAAGGTGCAATAGGAACAGGTATCGCGGCACATATTTGTAAGCGGTGCAAAAACCTTGCGTGAATAGGTCACCACATGTCCCCACTGCGTGTCGCGGATGTCACGCGCCTGCGCTTTGAGGATATCGAGGTCGGCTGAGGCAAAATCGGCAGCGGAAGGGTTAGACAGGGCGAGCGCAGCTGGTGCCACGGCAAAAGCCGGTGATGTTTTATCGGTCTGCATCGCTCTCTCCTTATGCAAATTTAGAAACCGGCTTTATTGCTCCGGCTCTTGCTCGAATTTTGGCCAAATTTTCGAATAACAAGGCCCTTGCGCAGATCGAATGAAGCACATTGAACAGGGTCTTTATTCTTGGGGGCGTGCCTTGAACGGCAGCTCTGGTTCTGTGCCAAACAAGATATCTGCGCCCAGCCTTGATCAACTGGGCGCAGAGGCATTGAATCCCTATTTCAGGGCTGCATCGGTAATCTTGTGAGTCCAAGCGCCTTCTGGCATTTTTGAAATCACCGGATCAGAACCGCCACCCAAAAGGGTTTTGACTGTGCGGTCATAATCAGCAATATCCAGAGCGCCATTGGAGCCAGCGGTCAGTTTGGCCACTTCAGCCATCATGCGCTTCTGGTGCTTTTCTGTCTGTGCGCCGGTTTCGTCATTTTCCAGTACGATTTCAGCGGCTTCATCAGGGTTGGCTTCAGCATATTTCCAACCTTTCATCGACGCACGCACGAAGCGAACCATCTTGTCGACTTCTTTTTCGTCGGCAAGTTTGTCTTCAAGCACATACAGACCATCTTCCAGCGTTGCTACGCCTTGTTCTTCATATTTGAAGGTGATGAGGTCTTCAGGGGTCAGACCGGCATCAATGATCTGCCAATATTCGTTGTAGGTCATGGTGGACACGCATTGAGCCTGCCCCTGCAACAGCGGATCAACATTGAAACCCTGTTTCAGAACCGTCACGCCGTCGCCGCCTTCTGTGCTGTAGCCAAGGGTGCTCATCCAGCTCAGGAACGGGTATTCATTGCCAAAGAACCAGACGCCCAGAGTTTTGCCCGGAAAATCAGCAGGCGTTTTGATACCGCTGTCTTTGCGGCATGTCAGCATCATGCCAGATGCTTTGTAAGGTTGGGCGATATTGACCAATGGCAGGCCTTTTTCGCGGGCGGCCAGAGCCGAAGGCATCCAGTCAATCACCACATCTGCACCACCACCGGCAAGAATCTGGGTCGGAGCAATATCCGGTCCACCAGCCTTGATGGTGACATTGAGGTCTTCCTCTTCATAGTAGCCTTTTTCAAGAGCCACATAGTAACCAGCGAACTGAGCCTGTGTGACCCATTTGAGCTGCAAGGTATAGTCATCAGCAGCCAGCGCCGAACCCGCGCCAAAGAGCGATGCAGCGGCAACGGCCCCTGTAGCAATCTTTTTGAAAGTATCAATCATATTGAGTTCCCTTTGGTGTGTTTTATGGTGTTGCATTTTTTGGTATTTTTATAATTGAGAGCTTTTTTAGCTCCGTTGTGACGGGTGCCAGAAAGTCACCCGTTTCTCAATCACAGCAACGAGTCCGTAAAATGCGGACCCAGCGATTGCTGCGACGACAATTTCTGACCAGACCATATCGAGCCCCAAACGTCCAACCTCGGTGGAAATACGAAAGCCCATACCGACGATGGGAGATCCGAAAAACTCGGCAACAATGGCACCAATCAGAGCCAGTGTGGTCGAGATTTTCAAGCCATTGAAAATGAAAGGCATGGCCATCGGCAACCGAAGCTTAAACAATGTTGCCCAATAGCTGGCAGCGTAGGTTTTCATCAAATCCCGCTGCATATGATCGCTTGAACCAAGCCCCTGTACCGTATTGATCAGCATGGGGAAAAACACCATCACCACAACAACGGCGGCCTTAGAATGCCAATCAAAGCCGAACCACATAACCAGTATCGGGGCCGTGCCGACAATCGGCAATGCGGCAACAAAATTACCCACTGGCAGCAAGCCCATTTGCAGAAACGGCACCCGATCTATCAGGATCGCCATTAGGACCGCAGCGCCGCAACCGATTATATATCCACCCAAAGCCCCTTTCATGAAGGTTTGCACAAAATCGGCCAATAACAGATGGGTGGAGGAAAAGAATTTGGTGGCAATCGCTGACGGTGTAGGCAAAATAACTTGCGGCACGGCGAGCCCGCGCACCATCAACTCCCAAACCACAAGCACGGTTAGGCCAAAGATAGCCGGAACCAAGAAACGAAGCAAAAGAGTTTTACTGGCTTCTGAATTGGCCAGTTTCACATTGATCCAGCAAGCTGCAACGAAAATAAAGATCGCAAGGATTACCAAAATCATCGTATCATCCCCATTCTCTTGAGCGTTGCTTTTTCTGCCATTCCCACCAAGGCGACCAGTCCCGCAGCCAAAAACGCAGCCGCAAACAAAGCTGCCCACATCTGGATGGTTTGTCCGTAATAGGATCCTGTCAGCAACCGCGCACCCAACCCTCGGATGGCACCGGTAGGCAATTCGCCAACGATGGTACCAACAAGAGCAGCAGCAACGCCGACCTTCATTGCTGTAAAGAGATAAGGCACAGACGACGGCAAACGCAGACTGAAAAAGGTGCTCTTGGCATCAGCATGGTAGGTCTTCATCAGATCAAGCTGGATATGATCAGGAGAACGCAACCCCTTCACCATACCAACAAGCACCGGGAAGAAGCTCAGGTAGGCAGAGATAATGGCTTTGGGGATCAATCCCTGAATACCGATCGAATTGAGCACCACGATGATCATCGGGGCAATTGCCAATATAGGAATGGTTTGCGACGCAATCGCCCAGGGCATCACGCTCATATCCATTGCACGGATATGGATAATTCCGATCGACAGAATGATACCCGCCAATGTTCCGATAAAAAATCCCAACAATGTGGCGCGCAAGGTGATCCACGCATGGAACACCAACGAGCGTTTGGAGGTGACATTTTTCGTAAAGACACTCTTCCAGAATTCCATGCCAACCTGATGCGGAGCCGGCACAACAGGGCGATCTTGGCTCAATGTCTGACTGATCAATTGCGTCGTAGAAAGCTCAACCTTCGCACGAACCGCTTGTTCCTTTACCCATTTGGCATTCATCATAACAGCGGCTCCATACCAGAGCACGACAATGGCGAAAATCACGGTCAGAACTGCAAATATTTTTTGCATCAGTCCGCTCCATCCCCATGACCAAAGCGCAATCCTTCACGCACGCGGTGGGCAATATCGATAAATTCTTGGCTATCGCGAATGGAGAGAGGTCGTTCCTTGGGCAACGTGCTTTCAATCACATCGGTGATACGACCCGGACGCGGGCTCATGACTACAATTTTGGTGCTGAGATAGACCGCTTCAGGAATGGAGTGCGTCACAAAGGCAATGGTTTTATGGGTGCGCTCCCACAGTTCCAACAGCTGCTCATTGAGATGGTCACGCACAATTTCGTCCAGCGCGCCGAACGGCTCATCCATCAGCAGCAAATCAGCATCAAAGGCCAAAGCGCGGGCAATGGAGGCCCGCTGTTGCATTCCACCGGACAATTGCCAAGGGAACTTGTTGCCAAATCCTTCCAGATCCACCAGCTTGAGCACCTTGTCTGCGCGCTCTTTTTGCTCACTTTTGGCAAAACCCATAATCTCGAGGGGCAGCTTGATATTGCCAGCAATAGTGCGCCAGGGGAAAAGACCCGCGGCCTGAAAAACATAGCCGTAAGCTCTATCTTCACGCGCCAGATCCGGCGTTGTTCCATTGACAATAAGCTCTCCGGATGTGGGATGCTCCAATGCTGCGATCGCTCGCAGCAACGTCGTTTTGCCACAGCCTGAAGGGCCGATGAAACTAACAAAATCGCCTTTGTCGATTTGCAAATTAACATCCTTCAATGCATGGACCGGTCCGTCATTTGTCTCAAAGGTAAGACAAAGGTCCTTGGCATTAACGACATGAAAGTCGGAATGGATCATTGTTGCGTGTTCCCGTTTCGGCTGTTTTTATTGTTATTTTGTGATCGCGTGACACCTTGGGCACAAACCCGCGACCAAGGCAAAATGGAGTGACGTCAAACGCCGCTTGGCGGAATGCCCGAGCGCTGGACAGGTCGTGGCGCCACAAGATCCTTCCAGGTCGACAGGGATTTATTGACCGCTTGGAATGGCTTGCGGGCAACAAACTTGCCGTGGCCTTCTTCTACCTTCAACACGCTCTCTTCTACCACGACCTTGCCACGAGACAGGGTGAAGCGGGGCAGGCCTTTGACCTTTTTGCCTTCAAAGACATTATAATCAATGGCGGAGACCTGCTTTTCAGCCGTGATGGTTTTGGACAATTCAGGATCCCAAACCACGATATCAGCATCAGACCCCACCAGAATGGCCCCCTTTTGCGGATACATGTTCAGGATCTTGGCGCTGTTGGTGGAGGTGACCGCGACAAACTCATTCATGGTCAAGCGACCGGTTGTGACACCATAGGTCCACAGCATTGGCATCCGATCTTCCAGACCTCCGGTGCCATTAGGGATTTTGGTGAAATCATTCACACCGAAGCGCTTTTGTTCGGTTGAAAATGCACAATGGTCGGTCGCCACAACAGACAGAGACCCAGACTGAAGGCCGGCCCACAGACTATCTTGATGTTGCTTGTTGCGGAATGGAGGGCTCATCACACGACGGGCGGAATGATCCCAATCCTTGTTGAAATATTCGCTGTCGTCCAAAGTCAGATGCTGGATCAACGGTTCGCCATACACCCGCATGCCTTTTTGGCGCGCACGACGAATGGCTTCATGGCTCTGCTCGCAAGACGTATGCACCACATACAACGGCACACCGGCCATATCGGCGATCATTATGGCGCGATTGGTCGCTTCGCCTTCCACTTCAGGCGGGCGCGAATAGGCATGGGCTTCGGGCCCGACATTGCCTTCGCTCAAAAGCTTGGCAGCCATAGACGCCACCACATCGCCATTTTCCGCATGCACCAGCGGCAGAGCGCCCAGCTCGGCACAACGTTGGAAGGAGGCAAACAGCTCATCATCATTGACCATCAACGCGCCTTTGTAGGCGAGGAAATGTTTGAAGCTGTTGATGCCCTTTTCTTTAACCACGGTTTCCATCTGCTCAAAAACCGGTTTGTCCCACCAAGTGACCGCCATATGGAAAGAATAATCGCAGACCGCACGAGTGGATTTATTATCCCAGCGCGTCAGGGCATCAAGCAAATTCTGACCCGGATCTGGCAGGCAAAAATCAACCACCATGGTCGTTCCACCGGCCACAGCGGCGCTGGTACCAGACAGGAAGTCATCCGAGGAATAGGTGCCCATGAAGGGCATTTCCAAATGCACATGGGGATCGATACCGCCCGGCATCACATAACATCCGGTCGCATCCAGCACTTCATCGCCAGACAGATTTGGACCGATTTCAGTGATCACGCCCTCTTCGACTTTAATATCGGCTTCATATGTTAGATCGGCGGTGACAATGGTGCCGCCTTTAATGACTTTGCTCATGATTTTGCTCCTGCTTCCTAAGCGTTTGGTTTCCTGACGGCAAATGTCTATTCGACAATTTCCGCGGTTTCCAACACAGCATGGAGCATGACATCGGCTCCGGCTGTTGCCCATTCCTGAGAAATGTCTTCTGCTTCATTGTGCGAAAGCCCATCAACACAGGGGCACATGATCATGGTGGCAGGAGCGACCTTTGCCGCCCAACAGGCGTCATGCCCTGCGCCAGACACCAAGTCCATATGGGAATAACCAAGCTCTACCGCGGCGTTGCGTACTTTTTCAACCAACCCTGCGTCAAAGGTTACTGGATCAAAATGGCCGACTTGTTCAACCGAACACCCTACACCCAGTCCAGCGCAGATATGAGCGGCTTTTTCTTTGATGGCATCACGCATCCCATCCAGTTTGACTTGGTCAACCGTGCGAATATCCACGGTGAACACCACTGTGCCAGGCAACACATTGCGCGAATTGGGGCTAAAGGTCACCTGCCCTACGCCACCGACGGCGTTTGGCTGGGCGGCCATTGTGACCTCTTCAACCATTTCAAAAATACGCGCCATCGCTAGACCCGCATTGGTGCGCATGGCCATCGGAGTGGAGCCGGTATGGGCTTCTTTACCCGTCAGGGTGAACTCCAGCCACCACAGACCCTGACAATGAGTGACAACGCCGATTTCTTTTTTTTCGGCTTCCAGAACAGGCCCTTGTTCGATGTGATATTCAAAGTAGGCGTGCATTTTGCGTGCGCCGACTTCTTCTTCGCCAACCCAATCAATGCGCTTGAGCTCATCGCCGTAGGTGTTGCCTTCCAGATCTTGGCGACCATAGGCATAGTCCAGCGTATTCACACCGGCAAAAACACCGGAGGCCAGCATAGGCGGTGAGAAACGAGCACCTTCTTCATTGGCCCAGTTGGTCACGACAATCGGATGCTTGGTTTTGATCTCGGCATCATTCAGGGTGCGCACCAGCTCAAGCGCCGCAAGCACACCAAGAACACCATCATATTTGCCACCGGTCGGCTGGGTATCAAGGTGAGACCCGACATAAACAGGCAAGGCATCGGGATCTGTACCAGCCCGTGTCATGAACATGGTGCCCATTTTGTCGACACCCATGGTCAGACCAGCATCGTCACACCAGGATTTAAACAGGGCACGGCCTTGCGCATCTTCGTCCGTCAGAGTCTGGCGATTACAACCGCCAGCGATGCCCGGACCGATTTCTGCCATATCCATGATCGACTGCCACAGCCGATCGCTGTCTATTTTGAGATTCTTTCTCATGCCTGTGTTCCCTGTTGTATTGTCTCTGGATCTCTGGGTCGATGGGCGTGCCCGCCGGTTATCCGGCTTGTTCAACGCCTATTGATTATTATTATCTTAGTGATTGCTCCGTTGTGCTGTCTGTTCAGGCTGCCTTAATTTGGGAAGGTGAAAACGGCGCCTTGCGAAATGCCTTCTGGCCAGCGGGTGGTTGTGGTTTTCAAACGAGTGTAGAAATGCACAGCTTCCGGACCGTAGATGCCGTGGGAGCCAAAACTTGATCGTTTCCAGCCACCGAAGGAATGGAAAGCCACTGGCACAGGAATTGGTACATTAACACCGACCATACCAACTTCGATTGAACTGGAGAATTTACGTGCAGCGTCGCCATCGCGCGTAAAGATAGCGGTGCCGTTGCCATATTCATGGTCGTTGATCAACTTGACCGCACTGTCAAAGTTTTGCGGCTCTAGCACGGCTAGTACTGGGCCAAAAATCTCTGTTTTGTAAATATCCATGTCTGGAGTGACTTTGTCGAACAGAGAACCGCCAAGGAAATATCCATCTTCATATCCTTGCAGCGAAAATCCACGACCATCGACGACAAGCTCAGCGCCCTGCGCCACGCCGCTGTCAATCATCCCCGTGATGCGCTCTTTGGCTTCGGCGGTGATGACAGGACCCATTTCAGCGGTCTCATCGGATGATGGACCAATCTTGAGCGCTTCGACCTTCGGTTTGAGCGCATCGACCAAGCGGGTCGCGGTTTCGGCACCAATCGGAACCGCAACGGAGACAGCCATGCAGCGTTCACCGGCGGATCCATATCCAGCGCCCATCAGGGCATCTGCGGCCTGTTCCATGTCGGCATCAGGCATAACGATCATGTGGTTCTTGGCACCACCCAGGGCTTGCACGCGCTTGCCAGCATCAGTGCCGCGTCGATAGACATATTCAGCGATCGGCGTCGAGCCAACAAAGCTAACGGCTTTGACATCAGGATGGTCCAACAAGGCATCAACCGCGCCTTTGTCGCCCTGCACCACATTGATAACACCAGCAGGAAGGCCTGCTTGCATCAACAATTCGCAAACGAATGTCGCAGCCGATGGATCTCGCTCGGACGGCTTGAGCACAAAGGTATTGCCGCAAGCAATGGCCATTGGGAACATCCACATGGGAACCATCGCGGGGAAATTGAACGGTGTGATACCAGCCACCACACCAAGCGGCTGGCGTTCGGAATGCGTGTCAATTCCGGGACCGACATTGCGAGAGAATTCGCCCTTGAGCAATTCAGGCGCAGCGCAAGCATATTCGATCACTTCCAAGGCACGGGTGACCTCACCAAGTGCGTCATCATGGGTCTTGCCGTGCTCGCGGCTGATTTCGCGGGCAATATCATCAGCCTTTTCGCGCACCAGTGCAGCATAGGCGAAAAACACCCGCGCCCGCTTGGCAGGAGATGTCGCCGCCCAGCCCGGTAAAGCGGCTTTGGCGGCAGCAACCGCCTGATCAATTTCTACATCACTGGAAAGGTCGACTGTTCCGATCTGTTCGCCAGTCGCAGGATTAAAAACCGGCTTAGAGCGGCCAGAATCAGAGGCCACAGCCTGACCGTTGATGAGATTGTTGACGCTATACATCAATCGAGTTCCTTAAAGATGCCAGAGAGCACATCGACGATCTGATCGATCTGGCTTTCTTGAATAATGAGAGGCGGTGACAAGGCGATGATGTCGCCCGTTGTGCGGATAAGAACGCCCTTTTCAAACGCCTTCAGGAAGGCGTTAAAGGCTCGTTTGGTTGGTTCACCGGGGATGGGCGCCAGTTCAATGGCACCAATCAAGCCGATGTTGCGGATATCGATGACATGCGGCAAATCCGCCATGCTGTGCAGGGCTTTCTCCCAATAAGCGGAAAGGGATGCAGCGCGCTCGAACAGCTTTTCTTCTTCATAGGTCTCGAGCGTCGCCAAACCTGCAGCAGACGCCATCGGGTTGCCCGAATAGGTATAGCCGTGGAACAGCTCGATCAAATGATCAGGACCGGTCATGAAAGCGTCATGGATGGCGCCCGTTGCCAGCACCGCCCCCATGGGAATAACCCCGTTGGTCAACCCTTTGGCGGTGGTGATCAGGTCTGGCATAACGCCAAAATAGTCAGCAGCAAACGGCGCCCCCAAACGACCAAAACCCGTAATAACCTCGTCGAAAATCAACAGGATTCCATGTTTAGTTGTGATTTTGCGCAGCCGTTCCAAATAGCCCTTGGGTGGGATCAACACACCGGTTGAGCCAGCAACGGGTTCGACAATCACTGCGGCAATGGTCTCTGCGCCATGCAGCGCGATGATTTTCTCTAGCTCATCAGCCAACTCGGCCCCATGCTCGGGCTGGCCTTTAACGAAGCGGTTCTGATCTGGCAAATGCGTACTGGGCAGATGATCAACACCAGTGAGAAGTGAGCCAAACATACGCCGGTTGTTGGGAATGCCACCAACAGAAATACCACCGAAATTGACACCGTGATATCCGCGTTCACGGCCGATAAGGCGGGTGCGTTGACCTTCTCCTCTGGCACGATGATAGGCCAGTGCCATCTTGAGAGCCGTTTCAACCGATTCAGACCCGGAATTGGTATAAAAAACATGCTCAAAGGGTTCTGGGGCCATATCGCGAAGCTTGGTCGCCAATTCAAACGCCTTGGGATGACCAATCTGAAAGGCGGGGGCATAATCCAGCTCTTCGGCTTGCGCCTGAATAGCAGCTGTTATTTTTGGACGCTTGTGACCGGCGTTGCAACACCAAAGGCCAGCCGTGCCATCCAGCACCTGTTTGTGGTCCGAGGTGCGATAATGCATATCCTCAGCTGACACGAACATGCGTGGTGCGGATTTGAATTGCCTGTTGGCTGTGAACGGCATCCAAAATGCCGACAGATCATTTTGCATCACTTTCCCCCAATGATGACCCTCATGATGACAATCTGGCATGGAAATTTTTTGCCAATCTCGCCATTCGTGTTATGAACGATTGCATCGCCTGCACGATCGGTCAATCTTTTATCTGCACGATCGGTCAGATTTTCTAATGAATGCCGAATATTAGGGCAGTTGCCCAAAATTAGAGCCCAAAACAGACGAAAAAAGAGACTAATTTTGCTAAATTTCCCACAATTGATAAGTGGTTTTGCGGAGAGCCACGCAACAAAAAACCGATAAGTTCACCCGAATAAGACATATGTAGACGTTAGAAGACAGGAATTTCAATGGCCGCCCAACCAATATCGAAGCAGAAAAAGAACAGGGAAAAAAACATTGAAAAGATCTTGTCTGCTGCAGAAATCAACTTTGCCGAATATGGCTACACGGGCGCTTCCATCAGCAAAATTGCCGAAACAGCAGGACTGCCCAAATCTAACATTGTCTATTATTTCTCCACCAAAGAGTTGCTGTATCGAACCGTCGTTGAAGATATATTCAACATCTGGCGTGCTGCCGCCGATGAGATCGTTGTGTCTGCAGACCCGCAGTTTGCGCTTGGAAGTTACATCGACACCAAGTTAGAGCTGTCCAGAACACGCCCATATGGCTCCAAGGTTTGGGCCAATGAAATCATTCAGGGCGCTCCGATTGTTCAGGACTATTTAGAAACCGAACTGCGCTCATGGACAGAGGAGCGGGTTGCGGTGATTGACAGCTGGATTGCCGCAGGCAAAATCCGTAAGATCAGCGGTAGGCATTTGCTCTATGCCATTTGGTCAACGACCCAGCATTATGCCGATTTCAACCACCAGATTTCGACGCTCAACCAAGGCAAGCCCTTGACTGATGCACAGTGGGAAGAGACCAAAACGGCCGTGAAAGACTTGTTGCTTTTTGGCGTTTGCAAATAGGCGGGCAGGCCTTCAAACGGACCTCACCAAAGTTTCATCCATTCAGCGCGAAAATGGCTCCGTTTAACAAGGTCGCAAAGCCCACCCAAGCGGCATAGGGCACGAACAACCCAGCAGAGATGCGATCCAATCGCCATGTCTTTGTTATGAAAATCAGAATACTCACCAGCAACAAAACAATGACGGCGAGCGCCAAATCGGTCCGATGCGCTGTGAAAAACAGCGGCGACCAAGCGAAATTAAGCACCAACTGCACAAACCACAGCTGCATCGGCGTGCGCGTCCAGCCCTGCCGCCAGCTTCTCCAGCCAGCAATTGCGATAAACAAATAGAGCACGGTCCAGACTGGGGCGAAAATCCAATTCGGCGGATTGAATGACGGCTTGGTCAAACCGGCAAACCAATCTCCGGGCAGGGTTTGGGTGCCGATAAATATGCCCCCTCCCATCACCAATAGGATGAAAAAGACGAGTGCTGACAAGTCTTTGGTCTTTTGTGTCATTTGCCTTCTCCCAAACTCTGACATTTATCTCCCACAACTATTTAGCCCAGTATAACAAAGGGAACAGGATTCCCAAACCAGCGCGCGCTTAACAGCTTATACACCGCGTATTTGCTCGACGGATCAGCCACGATGAGCAAGAAAATCTGGTCCATCATACATCCATTTCAAAGACAATGGCCCAACACAAAAAACACCTGCAACAATTTGAAGATAATAGCCCCCTTGGAAAGACGGGCCAGCATGACGTAAAATGGTTAGGAACACGATACAAAGCCAGATGGTGACACAGCGCACCACAACCCAATGGGAACAGACCATGACAAGCAGAATCAATAAAAACGGTTTGCAAGTCGACACCCTGCTTGCCGAGCTTGTTGAAACACAAATCTTGCCGGGCACACATGTGACACCGCAAGATTTTTGGGCAGGCTTCGCAGCCGCCGTTGACAAACTCACCCCGATCAACCGCGCCCTGCTTGCCAAACGCGACGCCCTTCAAGCCAAGATTGATACGTGGTGCCAGGCCCAAAGAGACGCTCTGCCAGACCAAGCGGCCTACAAGGCCTTCCTGCAAGACATCGGCTATCTCGTGCCCGAAGGCCCCGATTTTTCTGTCGGCACACAGAATGTCGATGCCGAGATCGCCACCATCGCCGGACCGCAACTGGTGGTGCCAGTCATGAACGCCCGATTTGCTCTCAATGCCGCCAATGCACGCTGGGGCAGTTTGTATGACGCCTTTTATGGCACCGATGTCATCAGCCAAGAGGGCGATTTGGCAGTAGGGGCCTCTTTCAACGAAGCACGGGCGAAAGAAGTCATCAGCAGAACATGTGCCTTTCTCGATCAAGCCGTACCCTTGGCCAAAGGCAAACATGCAGACGCGGTACATTATGCCGTCTCTGAAGACCACAAACAGCTCACTATCACCTTGAGCGATGGCAGCAAGACCGCTTTGCAAACGCCTGAGCAATTTGCCGGCCATGTGGATGATACCGTGATTTTGGTCAAAAACAACGGCCTGCATATCGAATTACAGGTGCAGCCAGATCACCCAATCGGCAAGCTCTCGTCCGCAGGCATCAAAGATGTGGTGATGGAATCCGCCATCAGCACCATACAAGACTGTGAAGATTCCATTGCTGCGGTGGACGCAGAAGACAAATGCATCGTTTACAGCAACTGGTTGGGCCTGATGAAGGGCACCTTGCAGGACAGCTTTGAAAAAGCAGGGAAAACCGTCTCGCGGAAGCTCAACCTAGATCGCAGCTATACCGGCACCAACGGCCAGCCAATGTCTCTGCACGGGCGTAGTCTGCTGCTGGTGCGCAACGTTGGCCATCTGATGACCAACGACGCTATTCTGGACCCAAAAGGCGCCGAAATCTTTGAAGGCATTATGGACGCCTTCATGACGGTTGCTTGCGCGCTGCATGACCTGTCTCGCAAAGGCAACAGCCGCACGGGCAGCATCTATATTGTCAAACCCAAGATGCATGGGCCGGAAGAAGTGGCCTTCACCGAACAATTGTTCAGCGCTGTCGAAGACGCTCTTTCGCTGCCACGCAACACCATAAAAGTGGGTGTGATGGATGAAGAGCGCCGCACCACGGTTAATCTGAAAGAATGTATCCGTCAGGTCAAAGACCGGATTGTTTTCATCAACACCGGTTTTCTTGATCGCACAGGCGATGAAATCCACACGTCAATGCACGCTGGTTTGTTTTTACCAAAAGACGAAATCAAGGCTCAGCCTTGGATCGCCTCCTATGAAGACTGGAATGTCGATATCGGCCTTGAAACCGGCCTAAAAGGCAAAGCCCAGATCGGCAAAGGCATGTGGGCCAAACCCGATGAGATGGCAGAAATGATGATTGCCAAGATCGGCCATCCCAAAGCCGGAGCCAGCTGCGCATGGGTGCCGTCCCCCACGGCGGCCTCCTTGCATGCCATGCATTACCATCTTGTCAATGTTTCTTCAGTGCAAGATACCCTTAAAAAGCGCCCGCGTGCTGATTTGGACAAAATCCTGACGGTGCCATTGATGAAGGGGCGCAATCTGGATGGCGACACCATTCAGTCCGAGCTGGACAACAACGCACAGGGTATTCTTGGCTATGTGGTGCGCTGGATTGATCAGGGAATCGGTTGCTCCAAAGTGCCCGATATCAATGATGTTGCACTGATGGAAGATCGAGCAACCTTGCGCATTTCCAGCCAGCATATGGCCAATTGGTTGCGGCATGGTTTTGTCAGCCAAGATCAGGTCATGGAAACCATGCAACGCATGGCTGCCGTTGTTGACCGCCAAAATGCGGGCGACCCGCTCTATACAAATATGGCGGGCAATTTTGAAAATTCGGTCGCATTCCAAGCAGCCTGCGATCTGGTCTTCAAGGGCGCCGAGCAACCCAACGGCTACACCGAGCCACTGCTCCACAAAAGACGAAAAGAAGCAAAGCAGCAACAAGCGTCATAAAGGCGGTTGTTGGCCATCAAAACGAGATGAAAACAGAGACAGTCGAGCGGATGGTTGGCGCCCAAACAGGCACACCTCCGCTCGATATGTGTGAGCAATCCACTCGTCCTACCCCTGAGGGATTCGGCATATAGACTGCGCACAAACCGATTGAAGACCAGCGGTTGCCTAGCGCGCAGAAAGCCTGAAGCCGTACTTGGGCTCAAGGCTCTTTCTTGGGTTCGAGCAAATCGCGCAGTGAGGCCGCAACGGCAGCTTTGATCTTTTGTTTTTCGCTATCATCAAAGTCATTGCGTGGTGGTTTGACCGCTTGATAGGCGACAAAGAGATTGCCGACCTGCTCCACAATATCCAAAACATCAATGCCGTGAGAAGCGATATAGTCCGAGATAAAACCGGCAAATTCCCACAGAAACAACATATCGCCCGGCATCGTGCCATCGGCCCGGGCGACGCCATAATCTTCATTCTGGGTTGGCTCGCCAAAATAGGCTTCATAGGTCTCTGTTTCATCAACCGCCTTGGCCATTGCCAATGTTAATTTCCCCCGAAGCGCGGCTTCGCTCATAGTCATCGGCATATCATCTGTTCCAAATTCAACTCTATTTTGTCCAACTTGTTCCGCGCCCAATAGGCAACGCAACGCAACATCAGGTAGAAGATCGCCGAAATTACCCCAACAATCAAGGCAGAAGGTAAATCAGACGTGCGGACCAAACCAATTAGAAAATCCCACGACACTGGCGCTTGCAATACAGAGCGCCGAGCCGAAGCAAGCATGTCCGTAAGCACAAGATGCATAATACCCGTCATGACAAAGACAATCAGCGCACCTTGCGTGGTGACCAATGCAAACCGTGTTCTGTTGACGACAAAAAAATTCTTATACTGATGATATAAAAATACCACACCCAGACAAAGCATCCCCAGCAGCATGGTGTTCACCACCAAACCGGTGTTTAAAAACTCCAGTGTTATAAAATGACGCAGGAACGGTTGGCAGAACAATAAGACCACCACACAGACCACAAAATATTCAACAGCATTGCCCGGAGCTATCATAAAGCGCAGCAGTAGTCTTTTTAACAATTGGCCGGTGCGCCTTGGCTCGCTTTTGCGCATCTTCACAAGTTTTTTGATCCCCAGATAGAAGCAAGCAAAGAAAAAAGTTAATAGCAAGATAAGCCCCGGCAGCCCCATCAACTGGGCATTTTCATTAGAAAAAGCATCCCAATAGACCGCCTTCAAAGCACCGAAAAGTCCTGGCCCTGCGATTTCGACAGCAAGGATCGACAATAAGGTCAAAACCCAAGGGAACGTTGGCCGCATCAAAAGTTGGGGCGGCCTTTTGGGTAGACAGCGATACAACACAAAAAAGGCAGCAAGAGCAGCGGCGTCAAACGCCAAAATAGAAAAGCACCAGTCTTTGGGCGCGACAAGGATATAAAGTGTGCGAATGCTGAAAGCCACACCCCAGAAAAATACCAGCAAGTTGCGCGCGTGCAAACTGTAGCCCTGTCTATGCTGATCGCGCTCATAGCCCGAAATATTGTTGCTCAAGGCACAGATCGCATCCGGTCGGCGCAAGTCAGTTTGCAAGCCATAGGGATTTTCGGCATCTGGTACAAAAGTGAAAGCCGCTTGGTCGGCAAAAAACTCACGCGCTTTGATATAGGACACCCACATGCCATAAAAACACAGCGCCACGCTGGAACAAAAAAGCAAAAAGACGGTTAGCGACAGTGGGACCGTTAGCAGAGGCCCCATCGGTGATGAGGAGGCCAGCGCTGACCCCAGAAGAAGAACAGGCCCCAAAAGCGATAAAAAGACAAAGACATAAATTGAAATCACAACCAGAAAAACGGAATTGGCCAGATTGTCTTTTGTGACGGCATGAGCATATTCATGCACCATAAAAAACGTCAGGGTCTTGGTCTGGTTCTCAGCTGGCTTGCCTTTCAGAAGCCGCGAAACCTGTCCCTTCGGGGCAAAAAAGACACGACCAACAGAAAAGAATGCGTTGCTCACCAAGCCTTCGCGGATAATAGGGGTCTGAATATCTTTGAAATAGCCAACCCTCGCCAGCAACTCACGTGTAGCGGCGCCGGCCTGTTTATTTTGAGTGAGAGACGCGCCTATTGGGCGAGAAAATCGCCGATAATGTGCGATAAAGAGGATTGAGACGAGAACACCTGTAACTGCCCATGCAGACAGATCCAAGATTGATCGCCCTCTTGCGCTCTCAAATTGCGCAACCACACCACCCAACCACCGCACCAACTCCATAGGGTTAGAATGCAGATAGAGATTAAACTCCTGCACAAAATGATACAGACCACGAGCGGTATCAAGACTATGCAGGACCGTCATCATAAGAAAAAGAGTGGCCACCCCGCCAAAGACAACAAAAGCGGTCACACACCATAAGTTCTTACCCGACAGCACAAACCTATGGATTGCAGTTGCAAGACTATGGGTGTCGTTTGATGCTTGGGTCATATCAAGAATAGTCTCTAATGCAAGAAAAGCTCAAACGCAATCAAGGCGCGTACTACGCATAACTAAAACCCAAATCGACAAAACGCAACCTAATACAACTGTAATTTCTAGATCCACAACCTTTTGTCGCAAAAAGAGCAATAGACCCAAAGCTCGGCACAGCCCCATCCTCATCTCTTGCGCCAGGGGTATTCAGAACCGGTCGGTGCGGTACATAAATATTGCCAAAGTACTTTGCTCGGAAATTATGCTGCGTAAAATTTACGCCTGCCCATTATTTAGGCATAAATCTACCTAATGGTGACTATAATAAGCATTAATACGCATACACTTACCTAGCACTCACCACGGGCACCCAGCAGTTCCTAACAATTCGATATTAGAATCAACGGTCTAATAAATCCGCCAACGAATGTTTAAGCTTTGGCATAGGCCTTGCAATTCTAGCTCCATCACACTTCCAGATGGAGAATAAAAACGTGCCTTTGAAAATTTCCCGCCTTGCTGCTGCTTTGGCTATCACCACTTCATTGATTTCTGCTTCTGCTGCTCTTGCAGAAGAAACCATTAAAGTCGGCGTTCTGCACTCCCTGTCCGGTACAATGGCTATTTCTGAGACAACGCTGAAAGACGCCATGCTGATGCTCATCGAAGAGCAGAATAAAAAGGGTGGTCTACTTGGCAAAAAACTCGAGCCTGTTGTTGTTGACCCTGCTTCCGACTGGCCTTTGTTTGCCGAGAAAGCCCGCGAACTAATCGACGTCAACAAAGTCTCCGCCGTCTTCGGAGCTTGGACATCGGTATCTCGTAAATCAGTTCTGCCGGTATTTGAAGAATTGAACTCCATCCTGTTCTACCCTGTACAGTATGAAGGCGAAGAATCGCAGCGTAACGTGTTCTACACTGGCGCCGCACCAAACCAGCAGGCAATCCCTGCCGTTGATTATTTGATGGCAGAAGAAGAAGTCGAACGCTGGGTTTTGGCTGGAACAGACTATGTCTATCCCCGCACAACCAACAAAATCCTTGAAGCTTACCTCAAAGCCAAAGGCGTTGCTGCAGAAGACATCATGATCAACTACACACCATTTGGCCATTCTGATTGGCAGACAATTGTGTCTGACGTCAAAGCCTTTGGTGCTGCTGGCAAAAAAACCGCTGTTGTGTCTACCATCAACGGCGATGCCAACGTTCCTTTCTATAAAGAACTGGCCAACCAGGGCATCAAAGCCGAAGACATTCCTGTGGTCGCCTTCTCCGTGGGTGAAGAAGAACTTGCTGGTCTAGACACAGCACCGCTTGTTGGTCATCTGGCTGCATGGAACTATTTTCAGTCTGTTGAATCCGACGCCAATGCGTCCTTCATCGAAGCTTGGAAAGCCTACACCAAAGACCCGGCTCGCGTGACCAACGATCCAATGGAAGCGCACTATATTGGGTTCAATATGTGGGTCAAAGCGGTTGAGAAAGCTGGCACCACCGATGCGGATGCCGTAATCGACGCTCTGATTGGTGTTGCTGTACCAAACCTGACCGGCGGCTATTCTGCCATGATGCCAAACCATCACATCACCAAGCCGGTTCTGATTGGCGAAATTCAGGATGATGGCCAGTTTGATGTTGTCTATGAAACAGCAGGTCTGGTGCCCGGTGATGCATGGTCAGACTTCCTGCCAGATTCTGCCAAACTGATCTCTGATTGGCGCGCGCCGCTGTCTTGCGGCAACTTCAACACCGAAACCAAAACATGTGGCGGCAAAGGCGAATAATCTCCTTTTCTGACCAACCTTAATCCCGATGGCGGCCCACCCTTCTAAAGAGGGACAAGCTGCCATCGGGACATTTCCATAAAGACAAGAGAGTGCCCATGTCTCTTCCTCGCGCATTGATAGCGTGTTTGTTCTTTCTATTTGCGGCCCCCGTTGCCGTGAGTGCGCAAGAGGTGGACCTGCCCGGTTCCATTGCACAACTTGCCCAAGGCAAATTGAAAGATCGAGCCGCCAAAGTCGAAATCCTTCTCAAGTCTGGCGACCCTCGTGTTGCAACAGTTCTCAATCAATTGGCAGAAGGCACGCTCTATTACCGTAAATCGGACAAAAAGGTTTTCCTGACCGAGAAAACAGGAAAGACCTACGCCCTCACCGACCCCCTGACCGGTGAGGAGATCAAAGACCAGTCCAAATCCAATCTCAAAAAAATCAAAGCCAACAACAGTCTGCGCCGAACCATCCGCGACGGACTGAGCCTTTTTGCCTTGTCGAGCAGCGATCCCGATGAACGCATGCAGGCGGCGGAAACGGTTTTTAAATCCAAAGATCCGATTGCCTTGCCGTTGATCGAAGCACGCCTTCTTAAGGAAGAGATTGCTGAAATTTTATCTCTGCTCAATCAGGCAAAATCAGCCATCGTACTCTCGTCCGCAGATATGCCAGACACCGCAAAACTGGAAGCAATCAGTATTTTGCGCACAATGGGTGGTCGTGGCGCATTGACATTGCTGAGCGCTGTTGAAGCTGCGCCCAAAAGCGCCGTAGCACAAGCAACCCAGCTGGCGATCACGAGCATTGAACGCCGCCTGTCCATCTGGGATGCAGTCCAAAACATCTGGTACGGCCTATCGCTCGGCTCTGTGCTTTTATTGGCCTCCATCGGTCTTGCCATCACCTTTGGCGTGATGGGGGTCATCAACATGGCCCATGGTGAAATGGTGATGATTGGGGCCTACACCACCTTCGCGGTGCAACAGGCCGTTCAAATTTTTGCTCCGGGTTTGACCGACTATTCCCTGCTCCTTGCGCTTCCTGCGGCCTTTCTGGCTGCCGGTCTGGTTGGCCTCATTCTGGAGCGCGGCATCATCCGCTTTCTTTACGGTCGTCCGTTGGAAACCTTATTGGCAACATGGGGCGTATCCTTGGTGCTGCAACAAACCGTGCGCACCATTTTTGGCCCCTCCAACAAAGAGGTGGTCAACCCAAGTTGGATGTCGGGTGCGGTTGAATTGGCTGGCCTGTCCCTGACATGGAACCGCATCTGGATCTTCTTCTTTGCTTTGGCCGTATTTGGCCTGTTGTTCCTGCTGCTCAAGCGCACCCCGATGGGGCTGCAAATGCGCGCGGTCACCCAAAACCGCAAAATGGCTTCATCGATGGGCATCCGCACCCCTTGGGTTGATGCTTTCACCTTCGCTCTGGGGTCTGGCATCGCCGGGGTGGCCGGTGTGGCCCTGTCCCAAATCGGCAATGTCTCCCCCAACTTGGGCCAAAGCTACATCATCGACAGCTTCATGGTTGTGGTGTTTGGCGGCGTTGGCAATCTGTGGGGCACCCTGATCGGTGCCATCACACTGGGTGTGGCGAACAAATTCCTTGAACCCTTCGCCGGTGCCGTACTTGGCAAAATCTTCGTGCTGGTCTTTATCATTCTCTTCATACAGAAACGCCCGCGTGGTCTGTTTGCACTCAAAGGAAGGTCCGTAGAGCAATGATTTCCGGCTTTTTGTTTCGTGGATTACAAGGACGCATTGCTTGGGTTGCAGCAGCACTCGCACTGATTGCCGTGCTGGTCCCCTTCCTCAATCTCTCGCTTGCGCCCGACCATGCGCTGCATATCCCTGACTATGCCGTCTCTCTTTTCGGCAAATATCTCACCTATGCCTTGCTGGCCTTGGCGCTGGATCTGGTTTGGGGGTATTGCGGCATTCTTTCGCTCGGTCACGGCGCTTTTTTTGCGCTGGGTGGCTATGTAATGGGCATGTATCTCATGCGCCAAATCGGTTCACGCGGCGTTTATGGTGATCCGATTTTGCCTGACTTTATGGTCTTTCTGAACTGGAAAGAATTGCCTTGGTATTGGTTCGGGTTTGACCAATTTTGGTTCACCCTCCTGATGATCTTTGCTGTGCCCGGTCTACTGGCATTTGTCTTTGGCTGGTTTGCCTTCCGGTCACGGGTAACTGGGGTCTATCTCTCTATCATCACCCAAGCCATGACCTATGCGCTTTTGCTGGCGTTCTTCCGCAATGACATGGGCTTTGGCGGCAACAATGGCCTGACCGATTTTAAAGACATCCTTGGCTTCACCTTGCAAAACGGCGGCACCCGCGCCGGCCTCTTCTCAGCCTCCGCCTTTGCGCTTTGTCTGTCGCTCATCCTCAGCTCGGCCATCGTACGCTCGCGCTTTGGCAAAGTGTTGATCGCCACCCGAGAGGCCGAATCCCGCGCCCGTTTTCTTGGCTATCGTGTGGAACATGTGAAATTGTTTGTCTTTACCGTTTCAGCCATGATGGCAGGTCTTGCTGGTGCTCTGTATGTGCCTCAAGTGGGCATTATCAACCCCGGCGAATTTGCCCCAGCAAACTCCATTGAAGTGGTCATTTGGACTGCCATTGGTGGGCGCGGCACATTAATCGGCCCGATTTTGGGCGCTATCACGGTCAATTTGGGCAAGAGCTGGTTCACAGCCGCTCTGCCGGAATATTGGCTCTTTGCCCTTGGCGCGCTGTTTGTTGCTGTCACTCTGTTTTTGCCAAAAGGCATCATGGGTGCCATGGCCAGCGTGCGCCAGAAATTCTCTGCCAAAAAATCGGCACCCTCTGATCCTGTCATCGGCACGCCGGCCACAGAGCAAAGCGGAGACGCCTCATGACCGAAGATCTGCCTCTCACCCCTGTCCTGCTCTATCTGGATGATGTGTCCGTTTCCTTTGACGGCTTTAAAGCCATTAATGGCCTGTCTCTGGCCATCGAAGCGGGGGAAATGCGCGCCATCATTGGCCCCAATGGTGCTGGAAAAACCACCATGATGGACATCATTACCGGTAAAACCCGCCCGGATTCCGGCGATGTTTTGTTTGAAGGTGATATGGACCTTACCCAGCATGATGAAACCGAAATCGCACAGGCTGGCATCGGTCGTAAGTTTCAAAAACCAACGGTTTTTGAAGATCAAACCGTGCGTGAAAATATCGAATTAGCCCTCGCTGGTGAGCGTAGTGTGTTCGCCTCGCTTTTCTATCAAGAAAGCGAGGCGGACAAGGCCAGAATCAACGCCCTACTGGACACCGTTCGCCTCACCCATCGCGCCAGCGAGTTGGCCGCAGACCTGTCACACGGCCAAAAACAATGGCTGGAGATCGGCATGCTGTTGGCACAGGACCCCAAGCTGCTGTTGGTCGATGAGCCGGTCGCCGGCATGACCGATGCCGAAACTATTGAGACGGCCAAATTGTTGCGCGAAATCGCCAAAACGCGCTCCGTCATCGTTGTTGAGCACGACATGGGCTTCATCCGCGACCTTGATGTCAAAGTCACAGTGTTGGCCGAAGGATCGGTTCTCGCTGAAGGATCGCTCGACCATGTCAGCGCCCATCCAGACGTCATTGAAAGCTATTTGGGGAGATAATCATGAGTGAAGCGATCGAAATTACCCCAAAAACAGATGGGCCGGACACAAGCATCGTAATCGACGGCATGCCAGAGACGGCTGCTCTCAAGGTGCAGTCAATCGATCTGCATTATGGTGCGGCCCAAGCTTTACGCAATGTATCCTTGGTGGTTGAAAAAGCAAAAATCACCTGTGTGCTCGGCCGCAACGGCGTTGGTAAATCTTCGCTCTTGCGGGCGATCGTCGGGCAACATCCCGTCTCAAACGGGGAGATTCTTTTGGGGAGGGATGCAATCACCAAGGCCCCTTCCTATACCCGCGCAGGAAAGGGCATAGGCTATGTGCCTCAAGGCCGCGAGATCTTTGCGCAATTGACCGTAAAGGAAAATCTGGAAACCGGTTACGCCCGCCTGCCGCGCAAGCAACGCTTTATCGAAGAAGAAATCTTTGAACTCTTCCCGATTCTCAAGGATATGCTATCACGCCGTGGTGGAGACCTTTCCGGCGGTCAGCAGCAACAATTGGCCATAGGGCGCGCCTTGGTTACACGCCCCGACATTCTGGTATTGGACGAACCCACTGAAGGCATTCAGCCATCGATCATCAAGGATATCGGCCGCGCCATCACGTATCTGCGCGACGAAAAAGGAATGGCCATTCTTCTGGTTGAACAATATCTGGATTTCTGTCGCGAATTGGCTGATGTTGTACACATTATGGACCGCGGCGAAATAACCCACTCCGGTCCCGCAGAAGATTTGGATAGGGATGATGTTCGCAGCTACCTCACCGTATGAGCCGACCATCAAACCCGTGCGGGCGCAACGCGCCAGCGGCACAGGGCGGGTCAGCTTCAAGCCCGGCTCTATGGGCACCACCGGCAAAACCATGCTGGATGGGCTCTATCAGCAAGGCTGTGCCAAAATCCGTTTGCCTAGGGTCTATGGCTCCAACGGGGCTGAGGCTGTTTTAATCAACAGCTCAGGCGGTCTGACCGGCGGTGATGACCTCAACTGGGATGTCTCGTGCGGCACAGGCACAGCAGCCGTTGCCACCACACAGGCCTGCGAAAAAATCTACAAGTCCAACGAAGGGCCTGCGCAAGTCTCCACCAATCTCACAGTCGCCGATGGAGCCCGCCTTGACTGGCTGCCACAAGAAACAATTCTGTTTGACCAATCTCAGTTGACCCGTAACCTACTGGTCGATCTGAGCGGCACAGCCCGTTTTCTTGCTGTCGAATCTGTTCTGCTCGGTCGTCTAGCCATGGGGGAAAAGGTCCATTCTGTCGGTTTTTCTGATAACTGGCGAATAAGGCGTGATGGTCAACTGCTTCACGCAGACACCCTAACCCTGAACGGAAATGTGACAGGCTTCGGGGCCAATGCGGCCGTCTTATCGAGCCACTCTAGCTTTTCGTCCCTTTGTTATATCGGCCCAGAAGATACAGAAAGCCTTGCAACTTTGGCCGATGGTGCCCGCCAATGCATCGCGCGCCAGCCTGACTGTCATGGTGGTGTCTCGGCCTTCAATGGCAAATTGCTGGTGCGCCTGAGCGCCCCCTACGGCTTGCAACTGCGTGCGGCGCTTATCCCGCTCATTCAACATTTACGGGCCGGGGAGCCTCTTCCCCGAGTCTGGACAACATAGAATAGAGGAGGAAATGTCATGAATTTGACCCCCCGTGAGAAAGACAAACTACTGATCGCCATGGCGGCGATGGTGGCGCGTCGTCGTCTGGAACGCGGCGTAGTGCTCAACCATCCCGAAGCCATCGCCTTGATTTCCGATTTCATCGTTGAAGGGGCTCGCGATGGCCGTTCTGTCGCGGACCTGATGGAAGCCGGAGCCCACATCATCAGCCGCGATCAAGTGATGGAAGGCATCCCCGAGATGATCCACGACATTCAGGTCGAAGCCACATTTCCCGACGGGGTCAAACTCGTCACCGTGCATGAACCAATCAGATAGGGAACAGACCATGATACCAGGTGAATTCATTCCCGCTGACGGGGACATCATGCTAAACGACGGCCTAGAGGTTACCGAATTGGAAGTCTCCAACACCGGCGACCGCCCCGTTCAGGTTGGCTCTCACTATCATTTTTTTGAAACCAATCCATCTCTTTCCTTTGACCGCACTGCTGCGCGTGGCCAACGGCTTGATATTGCCGCCGGCACTGCCGTTCGGTTCGAGCCGGGCCAAACACGCATTGTCAAACTGATCCCGCTGACAGGCAAACGCGAAGTCTATGGCTTTCGTGGCGAAATCGGAGGTGCCCTTTAATGGCTATTTCACTTTCAAGAGCCGCCTATGCGGACATGTTCGGCCCCACCACCGGCGATAAACTGCGTCTTGCTGACACTGAGCTATTCATCGAGGTGGAGCAAGATTTCACCTCCTACGGCGACGAAGTCAAATTCGGCGGCGGTAAAGTCATCCGCGACGGCATGGGCCAATCGCAAGTGGCTCGCGCCGATGGAGCCGTAGATACAGTCATCACCAACGCGTTGGTCGTTGATTATACCGGCATTTACAAAGCAGATATTGGCCTCAAAGACGGCGTCATTTGCGGCATCGGCAAAGCAGGTAACCCAGATACACAGACCGGCGTTGATATCATCATCGGTCCAGGCACCGAGGCCATCGCCGCTGAGGGCAAAATCCTGACAGCGGGCGGCATGGATGCCCATATCCATTTTATCTGCCCGCAGCAAATAGAAGAAGCATTGATGTCTGGCATCACTACGATGCTCGGCGGGGGTACAGGTCCAGCCCATGGCACTCTGGCGACGACTTGTACCCCTGGCCCTTGGCATATCGCCCGCATGATCGAAGCCGCCGATGCCTTCCCGATGAATCTGGCTTTTGCAGGCAAAGGCAACGCGTCACAGCCAAAGGCACTGGAAGAAATGCTCTTGGGTGGTGCAGCGGCACTGAAGCTGCATGAAGACTGGGGCACCACTCCCGCCGCCATCGACACCTGCCTCACGGTTGCAGATGCCCATGACGTTCAGGTGATGATCCACACGGATACTTTGAACGAATCCGGATTTGTCGAAAGCACCGTTGATGCCTTCAAAGGACGCACCATCCACGCGTTTCACACCGAAGGCGCTGGCGGTGGCCATGCCCCCGACATCATCAAAATCTGCGGCATGGACAATGTGATACCCTCTTCAACCAACCCGACAAGGCCCTACACAGCCAACACGGTGGCCGAGCATCTGGATATGCTGATGGTCTGTCACCATCTGGACGCCAACATCCCCGAAGATGTTGCTTTTGCCGAAAGCCGCATCCGCAAGGAAACCATCGCAGCGGAAGACATTTTGCATGATATGGGTGCCTTTTCGATTATTTCATCCGACAGTCAGGCCATGGGCCGCGTCGGCGAGGTGATCATCCGCACATGGCAGACCGCCGACAAAATGAAAAAGCAGCGCGGCAGTTTAAATTTGGAGCGTGGCAACAACGACAATGAGCGCGTCAAACGCTATATTGCCAAATACACCATCAACCCCGCCATCGCGCAGGGCATGAGCAAGCATATCGGCTCGATTGAAGTGGGCAAACGCGCAGACCTTGTGCTCTGGTCTCCGGCCTTCTTTGGCGTCAAACCCGATATGATCGTGATTGGCGGCACCATCGCAGCGGCGCCAATGGGCGATCCGAACGCCTCAATCCCAACCCCTCAGCCGGTCCATTACCGGCCAATGTTCGGAGCCTATGGCAAATCCCTGACCAACAGCTCTGTCACCTTCGTGTGTCAAGCCGCGATTGACAATGGCCTGTCCAAAAAATTGGGAACCGCCAAGACTATGGTTGCTGTCGAAAACACCCGCAGCGGTATTTCCAAAGCATCTATGATGCTCAATGATGCCACACCAGAAATATCCGTCGACCCGGAAACATACGAAGTGCGGGCTGACGGAGAAATCCTGACTTGTGAACCCGCAGAAGTGCTTCCTATGGCGCAACGCTATTTTCTGTTTTAGGAGGCAACCTTGTCAAACATCATAGCCTATAAAGTTCTCTCGCCAGATCAATGGACTGTTGAACCAGACGATCAGATTACCCTTGATGAAGAGGATCGCTTTCGCCGCCGCATCGCCCTGACCAGTGACAATGGTGTGGAATTTATGCTGTTGTTGCAAAGAGCTGAGCGGATCAATCACGGTGATGGTCTGTTGCTAGACAATGGGCATATGATCAAGGTGTTGGCCATCCCCGAACCACTGTATGAGGTTCGGGGGGCAGACGGGCTTGCTTTGCTGACCCTTGGCTGGCATCTGGGCAACCGACATCAACCAACTGAGATTTATGAAGATCATCTAAGGATCCGTCAGGATGCTGTGATCGCCGATATGCTTCAGGGATTGGGCGCAACGCTAACCCCTGTGACAGCACCTTTCTCTCCCGTCAGTGGAGCCTATGTCGGCAAGACAGCGCCCAATGCCCACGATCACAGCGAAGGCGCCGTACAGAGCCACACGCACGAGCATGACCATGCACATTGAGGGTGCCGGTGTACAAACTGCCAGTAACGGCCTGACGGGTGCCGCCCTTGTGCGACTTCTCACCTGGATGTCCCCAGCTTTTCCGGTGGGAGCCTTTAGTTATAGCCACGGCTTAGAAACGGCCATTGATGCAGGCACGCTACATGACCGCGTCAGCACACGGAACTGGCTTATTGCTTTGGTTAAGCGTGGTGGTGGCTGGTCCGATTCAGTGATGTTGGCGCTCAGCTGGAAAGCGGTTCAGCTTCAAAGCACTGCCTTGCTCGATTTGAACGACCACGCCCTAGCAATGGCCCCCAGTGCAGAGCGCTATATGGAAACCACTCAGCAAGGCGCCGCCTTTTTGCAAGCCAGTCGGACGTGGCCCTGCCCCGTCCATGATATGTTGGATCAAACAGGCACCAAGGTGATTGCTCTACCCGTCATTCTTGGCGCTGTGGCGCAGAATCAGAATATCGCGCTGGAAACCATATTACCCGCAGCAATTCACGCCTTTGCAGCCAATCTAATTTCGGTTGCCATGCGCCTTGTGCCACTGGGGCAAAGCGATGGCCTTTTGCTGCAGGCTGCCTTAGAGCCCATAGTTTTAGAAACGGCACAACGCGCAACAACAGCAACACTCGAAGACATCGGCAGCTGTTGCCTGCACTCTGACATTGCGGCAATGCAGCACGAGCATCTAACAACAAGGATCTTTCGGTCATGACTGCCAACAATCCTGATCACACGTCCCCATCGGCACTCAATGGCCCCATGCGTATTGGCATTGGTGGGCCTGTGGGAGCAGGCAAAACCACATTGACAGAAAAACTGTGCCTTGCCCTACGCGATCATTTTTCCATCGGGGTGGTGACTAATGACATCTATACCAAAGAGGATGCAATGGCCCTCGTGCGCAAGCAGGCATTGGCAGAGGATCGCGTCCTCGGCATCGAAACCGGAGGTTGCCCACACACCGCCATCCGCGAGGATGCCTCCATCAACCTTGCCGCTATCGATACGCTGTGCACCCGCCATCCTGATCTGGATATTGTCTTTATTGAATCCGGTGGCGATAATCTCGCAGCGACTTTTTCGCCTGATCTGGCAGACCTCACCCTCTATGTTATTTCGGTTTGTCAGGGCGACGACATTCCGCGTAAAGGTGGACCAGCCATTTCCCGATCAGACCTGTTAATCATCAACAAAACCGATCTGGCGCCCTATGTAGGCGCTGACCTCGATCGCATGCGGCTCGATACAGAAAATGCCCGCAAAGGCAAACCTTTCCAATTTGCTGATTTGTCCCGCGGCGTTGGGGTGGCTGAAATAGCTGCCCTTATTTGCAAGAAATCGGGACTCCAAACGCCAGATTTGGATGTCGCTTAAAGAATTACTCACTCAACACCGTGCACGGTAAAAATTCATCACTAGATTGATGGTACGATCCAATTAGGTCGGGTGCCACTGTCCTGAATGGCTTGTTCTAAATTCTGTCCTTTGAGAAAGCCATGATCGGTAACCAGCACCGAACCCCAGCCGCGCACACTCGCCCCCCAAATGTCTGTGTGCAGGCTATCCCCCATCATGGCAATCCGTTCTCGATTGAGTTTATCGCCAATCAGTTGCTCCACCCGATCATAAACACTGGCAAATGGTTTCCCATGAAAGGTCAGATCAAGGTCCGGTAGTTGATCGAGCAAATCATGCGCATAAAATCCGGGTTCCAAGGTTAACCCCACTTCGCGTGGAGCTACCAAATCCGGATTGGCAACAATCACCGGACGCGATCGCCTTTGTAAACTGGAGATCAAAAGCGACTGCCGCGCATTCTGCCAGCATTCGGTCGATAGAAAGATAAATCCATCCACATTGTCATACTGCGATTGATCATCGCGCAAAACAGAGCACTGGAAATTCACTTCTGTTGGATTGAAATTTGATGGTGCAATCACTCCCCATGTCATCGCCGGATCCATATCCAGCATTTGGGTTTCACAGACATCCCGAGACGAAATAAGTTCATCTTGTCCGAAGGCAAAGCCAAGCTTTTGAAACTTCACCACCACACTAGGAAAGGAATAAGAGGCAGCATTGGTCAGCACAAACAGTCGCTTTCCTGCTCGTTGCAATGCATCAATTCTATCACGAGCCCCCGCAATAGCAACGTCACCAACATTAAGAACTCCAAAGGCATCAAAAACAAAAACATCATAAAATGAAACGAGGTCCCCGAGGTGATTAGCTGTTTTCATCCTCCCTAGCCCTGAGTCAAATTCAGGCAACATTGGCAACCGGGATCGGATCACCTGATAGCGCTCAAAAGCTTCATTCGGTGTAAGCGTTAAAGTCTGCATTGGAATTCCTAAATAGCGCACATATAGTTGTTCGGCGTTGCCATAGCATGCAGCGCTCTGGACTGCAAAATCTCAAGGCGTCGTTGGCGTTTGAAAGATAAAGTGACAATACAAACGGTATTGGGGTCTCTCACTCGCCGACACACAAAATTGCCCGCAACATGGAGTTGAAAACACATGGCCAACCAGCCCGGCCCCAATGAGTTAAGCCTGCGAACTAAAATTGTGTAGCTTTAAAAGCACATGCTTGCTGGGCTGAGGGGGCTGATTGGGGGGGAAGATTTACAGGATAAAATCAATACACCATCAAATATCGGTCCCCATACGATTGGCGGCCTAAAAACAAAGATGTACGCCCTATTTCTTTTGCAGGTTTATCCCATCTAACCATCCTATTCGCTGATGATTAGGAAACAGCCCGTTCGATCCTACTAGAGATACTCGAAACACTGGAGCACAAGGTCATTGAAGCCTTTAACGGCTCTGAAGCCATTGCCTTAGCAAAAACGCATCTGCCCGACACCATTCTTATGGATAAGTCCATACCAGGCATGTCAGGACAAGAAGTAACAAAACTCTTGCGACAACATTTTGATTATCGGCTCGCCACTATGCCCATCATTACAATAACCAATCAATTGGTTAATCATAGAAGGGAGCAGCACTAAAAAACGTGTTTTGGGATTTCCTAATCAAACCATTTGATAAATTTTTACTTTCCAAAGTCCTCCAAAGCGCAATGGCGGCTGATACTTTCCGCAGGCGATTCATTACGCAATGCAGGCGTTACACATAAGACAAGCCGCGCAGACACTAAAAAGGACAGCCAACATCATCGGTTTAATACGACTGACTCAAACCGCGTATGAGATTGAACGAGGGGCGACACCGCAACCATTAGAAAGAGCACTCCGAGAAAGTATTCAAATTGTAAAATCAAAGAAGTCTCATATTCAGGTAAGACAGTAATATCAATTTAAGAATTGGTGATGAAGTTTATACAATTGT
>NZ_PKUQ01000008.1 GCF_002866925.1 Cohaesibacter celericrescens | reverse complement strand
CTCAATCAATGAGTCCTGAGCCTAGCGACCGGCCGTGCAAACCCATCGTTTCACGAAACAACCACCATATTTATTATTGCATGACCGCAAAGCCAGCTGCTCGGCATAGCGGCGCGTATCACCCCATGCGGTTGCCCAGCTGTTTTGCCGGTTCATTGCCAACACACCGCAGGCATTGCGAAACCAAAGGGCAACTTTGCAGTTGCGTCCTTGTTGTCTGCATTCGCTTAGGGCTCTGTTTTGCGCTTGTCTTTTGGTATTGTAGTCAAAGGAATATCCGTGAGCACCGTTTGATGCGACTGCAATTGCGCCGTAATAATCTTGGGCGGATGCTCCGGATGTGAGCAATGTGGATAGAATAATTGAAACGATGAATAGGCAAATACGATGGAACACAGCGTTATCCCCCTTTGCTGCGAGTAAATTTAGTCATTTTACGTAGGTAAGAATATCGAATTCCGGGGAAATTACCAGTATTACTAGGTCGAACGGACCATTTGAGGGGAAGCCTTTTTCTTGCCCTTATCTTGCTTTCGGTATAGACCGGACCGATTAGGTCTGAAAATGCGAACTGACGGCCATCTATGACCAACAGCAATGAAGCTGGTAATGCGATCCTATCGTTGTTTGGGAGCGTATAAAGAAGCCGAAAGACAAATATTAAGACACGGGTGGATTAAGTGTCCCAAACACCAATGCTCGATAGCATCACCTCTATTGATGATGTTCGCTCTCTCGATTTACCCCAGCTGAAAAGCTTGGTGGATGATGTCCGCACGGAAATGATCGATGCGGTGTCTGTCACCGGCGGTCATCTGGGTGCCGGATTGGGTGTGGTTGAGTTGACCGTCGCGCTCCACCATGTGTTTAATACCCCCCATGATCGCATCATTTGGGATGTCGGGCATCAGGCCTATCCACACAAAATCATGACAGGTCGCCGAGACCGCATGCGCACCTTGCGCCAGCCCAACGGCCTGTCCGGTTTTACCAAACGGGCCGAGAGCGAGTTTGACCCCTTTGGAGCGGGCCACAGCTCCACCTCCATTTCTGCGGGCTTGGGCATGCAGGTTGCCTCTGATCTTGAGGGTACAGACCGCAATGTCATCGCAGTCATCGGCGATGGTGCCATGAGCGCAGGTATGGCCTATGAAGCCATGAACAATGCCGGTGCTCTGGACAGCCGCCTGATAGTCATTCTCAATGACAATGATATGTCTATTGCACCGCCGACCGGTGCCATGAGCGCTTATTTGGCGCGGCTTATATCGGGCAAAACCTTTTTGTCGCTTCGCGATGTCGCCAAACAGCTGGCCTATTCTATGCCGCGCTTTTTTAAGGAAAAGGCCGCTAAGGCAGAAGAATTTGCCCGCTCTTTTGTAACTGGCGGCACGTTGTTTGAAGAGCTTGGTTTCTATTATGTCGGTCCTATTGACGGTCATAATCTTGAACATATGCTGCCCATCCTGAAAAATGTCCGCGATATCGACAAGGGGCCGATCCTTGTTCATGTGGTGACGCAAAAAGGCAAGGGCTATGGTCCTGCTGAACATGCGCGGGACAAATATCACGGCGTCTCGAAATTCGACGTGGTCACCGGCGCGCAGGTCAAAGCTCCGAGCAACGCCCCCAGCTATACCAAAGTGTTCGGCCAGAGCCTGACCAAAGAAGCTCACAAGGACGACAAGATTGTCGCTATCACTGCGGCCATGCCGTCCGGCACCGGCGTTGATATCTTTGAAAAAGACTTTCCAACCCGCACCTTTGATGTGGGCATCGCCGAGCAACATGCGGTCACCTTTGCCGCTGGTATGGCATGTGAAGGATACAAACCTTTCTGCGCCATCTATTCCACTTTCTTGCAGCGCGCCTATGATCAAGTGGTGCATGACGTGGCCATTCAGAAACTGCCGGTGCGCTTTCCCATTGATCGTGCCGGATTTGTCGGCGCTGACGGCCCCACCCATGCAGGCTCGTTCGACATCGGTTTTCTTGCCTCCTTGCCCAACATGGTGGTGATGGCCGCCGCCGACGAGGCAGAGTTGGTGCATATGGTCGCCACCGCTGCCGCCTATAACGACGGTCCCATTGCTTTTCGCTATCCACGCGGGGAAGGTGTTGGTGTTGATATGCCTGAAGAAGGCGTGCCGCTGGAAATAGGCAAAGGCCGCATGATGAAGGATGGTAGCAAAGTTGCCATTCTTTCCTTCGGGACACGTTTAGCAGAAAGCCTCATCGCAGCCGAACGGCTCGATGGCTATGGCCTGTCTACCTCGGTGGCCGACGCCCGTTTTGCCAAACCACTCGACAAAGACATGATTCTCAAGCTCGCAGGTACCCATGAGATGCTGATCACCATCGAAGAAGGGGTTGCGGGCGGCTTTGGCGGACAGGTGCTGCATATGCTGGCAGCGGAAGGTGCGCTTGATGGTGCCCTGAAGATCCGCAGCCTGACTATGCCTGACGAATATACCGATCATGGCAAACCAGACGCGATGTATGCCAATAGCATGCTCGATGCCGACGGCATCGTGCGCACAGTATTTGAAGCACTGGGCCGCAACATCAACGAAGCGATCGAAGCGGGCGAAATCGCCTGAAGACTTCTCCTCCGAGAACAACCAGCTTGCGTTGTTTTGCGCATTATTACCTATATTGTGTTGATAACAGCAACAAACTTTGTCTTGAGGGCACTCGGGATTCTTTCTAGATCAAAGCTGATGGCTAATATAACGAATTGATTCTACTTTTGTTTCTATTCTGGGTGTTATATGCGCTATTCGCCATTTTGTTTTTTTCAAAAATCATTTCTTTTCATAGCACTCAGTCTATCGGCCTGTTTTCTGACAATGGCCAGCGCATCGGCGATGCAGATTTTTGTCAAAACCCATACGGGTAAAACCATCTCTCTGGATGTGGAAGCCAACGATACCATCGAAAATGTGAAGTCTAAGGTTCAAGAAAAGGAAGACATTGCTCCTGACCAGCAAATCTTGACGTTTGCCGGTAAAACACTGGCGGAAGGACGCACGCTTTCCGACTATAATATTCAGAAAGAATCGACGATTCAGTTGACGCTTAAATCAAGCGGTCCTGCGGCGAGTGTTGAGGAAAAGAAAACAACTATCCAGTCAACCTTAAACTCAAATGAGAGAGTTTCTTTGGAATTGCAAGTTGGTGGAACGCGCCGCTTTGTGACTCAAGCGCGAACCCGCCTTCAAAATGGTGGCGGTGCGTTCTCTTCCGTCGGGGCGCCACAAACAGCCTCTTCAGGCCCATTGTCCTATCAAACCGATATCCGGTTGCATCCTTCAGTAATGGCCGCTGAAGGGCTGGCGACTTATGAAGATGAAGCCAGCGATATACAAGCCCGTTTTGTCATCATGGGCGATGTTGAATTTACCTATCAGGACAATGGTGCAGCCAGTTTAATGGGCAGCACCAAACTCGCACGAGAGCACGTGCTCTCTCCGGATTTCATGATGGGATATTTTCTCGGACTTGATGCAGGACAGGCGGATGTAACTGGTTCATTCACTGGAGAACAGAATAATCTAGGTGCCTCTGTCGGGGCTTATGTCGTTACGAGAATCAATAGTGCTTTTTATGGCGATATGTTTGTGCAGGTTGGGGCCCGCCAGAGCGAATTGGCAATGTCAGACGGCACTTTGGACGTCAAAGGCTCATACTGGTCTGGTTGGGCGCAAGTGGGTAGTGGTCTGAGTGGTGAAATTGACTATGGCTCATTCAAATTATTGCCTGAAGTCTCGGCCCTCTTGGCCCATAGCACCAGCATGGCAGAAGACTTTGACGCAACAGTCGCCGGCAGCTCTTCGGGCGTGTCTTTGAAAAGCAACAGTGTGACCCTCGCGCGTTTGCGTTTCTTGCCTCAAGTGCAGGTTTCACTCGATACTCTAACCTCCCAAAAATGGAAGACCAGCGCCTCAATGGGCCCCAGTCTGGCGTGCGAACAGGTTTGGACCGATCAAAGTGATCTTGATTGCGGGGGAGGGGCGAGTGTCTCTCTGGCTTCCCAATCTCTTGCTGGGCAGGGCAGCATGTCTGGCACTGTGGATGTCGAGCGACTAGGCAGCACAACGCGCGCCAGCTTGGCTTTGCGGTATCAAACCAACTTCTAGTGTCTGGGGCTAGAACAACCAGAACCAAATCAACGGCAACAGGATGGCGGTCGCCAAGGCATTGAGCCCCATTGCGAGGCCGGAGAAAGCGCCGGCTTCTTCGTTGACCTGAATCTTGCGCGCCGTTCCGATTCCGTGGCTTGCAGTGCCAATGGCAAGCCCGCGTGCGGCCCAGCTTTTTACACCAATCAGCGTAAGCAGGTAGGGGCCAAGCGCAGCGCCCAAAATACCGGTAGAAATAACCAACACGGCGGTTAATGAAGGCAACCCACCCAATTCGCGCGTGATGCCCATGGCGACGGGGGCGGTGACTGATTTGGGCGCAAGTGACAGAAACGACTGTTCCGAGCCACCCAATGCCCAAGCGATCAACACCGCCGAGCTGGCCGCTACAAATGACCCGCTCAACACACTGACCAATATCGCCACCGCCGACCGCCGCACTTTGTCAAATTGCCGATACAGAGGAATAGCCAGCGCCACCGTCGCAGGGCCGAGCAAGAAATGCACAAATTTGGCACCATCAAAATAGGCCTGATAGGGCGTGCCGCTGACATAGAGTACCGCAACCACAATGATGATCGCCAAGAGCACTGGATTGAGCAGCGGGGTCATGCCAGCTTTGGTGTAGAGATAAAGTCCGATTTGATAAGCGATCAATGTCAAAGTGAGGTGGAACAGCGGGCTGGCGCTGAGATAAACCCAGAGGCTTTCAAAATCGCTCATTTCTTCTGCTCTCCTGAAGCCTGCCCGTCGGTTGAGAGCGCTGATTTTCCTCGCATGAACCAGCTCATCAAAAGACCAGTGACCGCAATGGCAAGCAGAGTACTGACCACAAGAGAGACCGACAGCGGTATGATCTCGCGCTTAAGAAGCGCCGCATGCAGCATTACGCCAACTCCGGCAGGGATGAACAAAAGGGACAGATGCTTGAGCAATGTGTCACCAACCATGGCCAGATCATCGGGAATAGAACCTTTGATCATGAGCCCAGCAAACAGCAAGGCCATACCCGCCACAGGCCCTGGTACGGGCAGCCCAAGCACAGTGACCAGCCCCTCGCCAACAAGCTGACAAACAAATATCGCGGTTAGATAGAATAACAAATCGTCACCTCTCGGTGTGAATGGGGCCGCAAACCCAAGGCGTTCAGGTCAAATCCCTTGATCTGACCATACTGGATTACCGCCGTGGAGGAAGCCTGCATATTATTTTCAGACTTTCAGCAAAAGCATGAAAAACGTGGTTGCCCTTGCCAATAGACAGGCATGCGCATATCACCTATGGCTGATTGCAGAAATAAGCGAAAAAAGGGGCGACTGCTACCATGTCAAAAGACATATGCACTGAGTATCTGGAAGGACTGGTGCGCGACGCCCATGCGCTGGCGGCTGAAGATCCCGAGCTTTGGGGCAAACCTGCGGACTATATTCCTGAATTGGCGCATATTGATCCGGCGCAGTTGGCCATCTCGGTGGCATTGGCAGACGGACGGGTGCTCTCGGCAGGTGACTATAAAACCGGCTTTTCCATTCAGTCGATCTCCAAGGTTTTTACGCTGTCCATAGCGCTGGGGAGGATTGGGGATAGCTTATGGAACCGTGTGGCGCGCGAACCGTCGGGCAATCCGTTTGATTCGATTCTCAAGCTGGAACAGGAAAAGGGAAAACCACGCAATCCCTTCATCAATGCGGGCGCCATCGTCACCACAGATGCGCTGCTGTCTGGCCATGCCCCCAAAGAAGCCTTGTCTGAAATTATACAGTTTGTGCGTGCTGCGGCCGAAGATGATGATATTCACATCAACGCACGCGTAGCGCAGTCGGAGAAAACGACCGGCTATCGCAATCTGGCGTTGGCTCATTATTTGCGTTCCTATGACAATCTGGTCAATGAACCCGATTACACCCTTGGCGTCTATTATCACCAATGCGCCATAGAAATGACCACTGTGCAATTGGCCAAGGCTGGGCGCTATTTGGCCAGTTTGCCCGATGCACCCAAGCTGATCGCCCCCGCCAAAGTACGCTCGCTGAATGCCTTGATGATGACCTGCGGCCAATATGATGGCTCTGGGGAATTTGCCTTCCGTGTCGGCCTGCCGTCTAAATCCGGTGTTGGTGGTGGATTGTTGATTATTGCCCCACGCCGTGGTTCCATCGCGATTTGGTCACCCGGCCTCAATGAGAAAGGCAACTCCAAAATGGGAACCTACATCGCCGAGCGCATGTCCCGCGAGCTCGATTGGGGCGTGTTCTAGCCGACAGTGCCTGACGCTGGTCTGAAACGCGGCTTATATGGTCAGCGACAAATGGCAATAGAAGCCGTTTCATAAAGGCCCCGCCCTGTATCGCGGGGCCTTTGTTCTTATACTCAGTGCTTAGCCAAATAGGCCGCCATGATATCGCGAGCGGCCTCCAGATCGGTTTTGTCGATCATTTCAGTCACTGTGTGGATGTAGCGGGTACCCACAACGATGCCAGCCGCTTTTGCACCTGAGCCGGCTTGTTGGCCAGCTGCGCCGTCTTGTCCGCCACGGGCCAGAATGGTGCGCTGTGCTGGAATGTCTTTTTCCGCTGCCAATGCTTCGATTTCTTCGACCAAATCGATATCCGCGATGAAAGAGCCGTCTTTGATATGCAGGCCAAACCCTTTGCCCTGAACCGTGACTGTGTCTTTTTCAGGTGTACCAGGTGTATCGCAAGCCAACGTTGTATCGATACCAAAGGCGATATCAGGCGAAACACCGAAGGACGCTGTGCGGGCTCCGCGCAAGCCGACTTCTTCCTGAGCGGTGAAAGCAACCGTGATTTCGCAAGCGTGTTTATCACCGTTGTTGATCATTTGACGCAGAATTTCGATGCCCAGCCAGCAAGCGATACGGTTATCCAGCGCTTTGGAGACGATCTTCTGGCCCATATCGAGCAGAGGTTCGTCCATGACGATGAAGTCACCTATTTTGATTTTCTCTTTGGCTTCAGCGCCCATCCCCAGATCGACGACAAAGTCTGTCACTTCAGGGATTTTTTTGCGTTCTTCAGGTGAAGCAATATGCAAGGCTTTGCCGCCTGCATTCATCACGCCTTTAAAGTCACCGTCGTTGGTGCAGACCAATACACGGCGCGCAAACAAGGTGCGTGGGTCAAAACCGCCCACAGGATCGACATGAAGAAAGCCCTTGTCTGAAATATGGCTAACAAGAAAGCCGATTTCATCCATATGGCACAACAGCAGGACCCGCTCTGGATCGTTGTCCACATCCTGATCTTTGGTGGGATAGCGGGTGCAGATCAGTGAGCCCATCGGATCGGTATAAACCTCGTCAAACAGACCTTCGATTTCCGCTTCAATCAGGCTGCGTACCCGATGTTCGCGGCCCGGAACGCCGGGAGTTTCACAAAGACGACGCAGAAGTTCGATGTTCATGGTTTGAGCAACCTTCCTATGGAAATTTACAATGAAACTCTCTATATCAGTGGTAACGAAGAAAAAACAGCGCGAGATGCGCCTGCGGTTGCTTGATGAAGGGCCGAGGCCTCGCGTTCGAGCTTTTAAACCTAATTTTAGCACCGTCGGCAAGTGCCGCTTTGGGCTTACCGATGGGGGTGAGGATAGATATGAGAGATCCATACAGCGTACTTGGTGTGGCTAAGTCTGCAGATGAACGTGAGATCAAAAGTGCTTTCCGCAAGCTTGCCAAAAAATACCACCCCGACCAGAACCAGGATGCCCCTGGTGCACAGGAAAGATTCTCCGAGGTCAATCAGGCCTATGAGATTCTTGGGGACAAAGAAAAGCGCGGCAAATTCGACCGCGGTGAGATCGACGCTGAAGGCAAGGAAAAATTTCAGGGCTTTGGCGGCGGCCATCCGTTTGGTGGTGCCGGTGGAGCGACCAGAGGCAGGAGCCCGTTCGGCGGTGCCGGTGGTGGCTCAGCAGAAGATATTTTGAGCGAGATTTTTGGCAATATGGGGGGCAGTGGCCATGCCGGTGGAGATCCCTTCCGTACTGGTGCGCAAGGCGACCCGTTTGGAGGAGCGCGCGGTCAACAGCGTGCCCAGCCACAAAAGGGTCAGGATGCAGATGCCAAGCTCAGTGTAACACTGGAAGATTTGGTCAGCGACGAAAAGCGGCGCGTGCATCTGCCCACTGGTAAGAGCCTTGATATGAAAGTGCCTCATGGGGTGAAAGATGGTCAGACCATTCGCATGAAAGGGCAGGGTTATGAAAGCCGCACCGGCCCGGCTGGCGATGCTTTGGTGACCATCGAAATCTTGCCACATCGACTGTTCAAGGTGGACGAGCTCAACATCCGCCTCGATTTGCCGTTGACGCTTTATGAAGCGGTTCTGGGATCTAAGATCCGCATTCCGACATTGGAAGGCAAGGTCGAGATCAAAGTCCCTGCGGGCATGAGTTCTGGTAAATCGATGCGCCTTAAAGGCAAAGGCTTGCCTGACCGGAACGGGAAGCGCGGTGATCTGATCGTCACCGCCAAAATTATCTTGCCTGAAGGATCCGACCCGGGCTTGCGCGCCTTGATGGAAGATTGGCAAGACACTAATGTCTATCGCCCCCGTGGCGCTGACTTTGAGTAAGCCGGGATTGCATTGAATATAAACATAAAAAAGGCGGCCAATGGCCGCCTTAATTATATCTAGGCCTCACTTTTGTGAGGCAAGTCCATCTTTGTAAGCAACCCTAAAGGGTTGCCATCAAAAAATGGATTAGTCGACAAGTTTCAGATTGCCAGCAGAAGATTTGCCGCGAGCCTGATCAACTTCGATGTCGTAGCTGATTTTGTCGCCTTCGTTCAGGCCATGCATGCCAGCGCGTTCAACTGCACTGATGTGCACGAACACGTCGTCTCCGCCAGCGTCCTGCTGAATGAAGCCAAAACCTTTGGTGGAGTTAAACCATTTTACTGTGCCAGTAGCCACTTTGATATTCCTTTGTTTATAGAAAGTGTGTTGGTAGAAATTGTTCGAGAGTGTCTGCTCGAATTTTTAAGATTAGGCATGCGCTGCTGCGCCGCCGCCTCTGTTGCCTTTGCGATGGCCAGCTGCCTGTCCGGCAGGGCGGCCAAAGCCTGTGTTTGGTTTGCCTGATGGGCGTCTACGGTTCTTGGCATTGGCTGGTTTGCCAGTGTTGCCATTGCCACTGTTTGGACCTGCACCGCCGCCTTTGCCACGATAGGCACGAGGCTTGCGTTTTGGTCCGCGGACACCCGGATCAGCTTTAATAGCTGTATCGGGAACCGGTGCATCACCAGGAGAATATGCTTCCACGCCATCGCGTGCCAACTTGCTGCCGATCAGCTTTTCGATCTCGCGCAACAATTTGGCTTCTGACGGATCGCACAGCGAGATAGCAATGCCTTCTCGACCAGCACGCGCAGTCCGGCCAATGCGATGAACATAGGCTTCTGCCACTTCTGGCAACTCGAAATTGACCACATGGGACACGTCATCGATATCGATGCCTCGCGCAGCAATATCAGTCGCAACCATGATGTTGGTCTGGCCGGCTTTAAAGTCAGCAAGGGCCCGAACGCGTTGGCTCTGGCTCTTGTTGCCATGAATAGCTGCAGCAGACAGACCTGCTTTCTGCAAATGCATACTCACCCGATCGGCGCCGCGTTTGGTCCGCGTAAACACAATAGCCCGTTCAACGCCTTCTTTGGACAGGATTTGGGTCAACACATCACGTTTTGCTGCGTGCGGTGTATGCTGAACGCTCTGATTGATGCGTTCAATAGGGCGAGATGCAGCCGCGACAGAGACTTCAACGGGATTAGTCTGGAAATCATTGGCCAAGGAACGAATTGCCGTTGGCATGGTCGCTGAAAACAAAGAAGTCTGCCGTTTTTTCGGCAATTTCTTCATAATGCGCCGAATATCGGGAATGAACCCGAGGTCGAGCATATGGTCCGCCTCATCCAACACAACAGTGTGTGTTTGATCCAATCGCAGAATGCCGTTGTTCATATGATCAAGCAAACGACCCGGAGTGGCGACAATAATGTCGGTACCAGCCATCAGGCGATTGATCTGTGGGCGTGGTTTCACGCCGCCAACGATGACGGTGACGGAAACGCGCATAAACTTGCTGTAATTGCGAATGTTGTCTGCAATCTGGGAGACGAGTTCGCGTGTCGGGGCCATAATCAGAGCACCACAGGTTTTTGGTGCTGCTTTGCCGCCTTGACGCGCAATGCGATCCAGCATGGGCAAAACAAACGCGGCGGTTTTACCTGTGCCGGTCTGTGCAATACCCAAAATATCTTTACCGGTCAGAGAAACCGGGATCGCTTTGGTTTGAATGGGAGTGGGTGTCGTGTAGCCTTCGTCTGTAACCGCACGAAGAATTGGCTCGGCAAGGCCGAGGTCACTAAAGTTTGTCAAATAGGTTCTTTCATCAACCATCTCAAAACCGCGCAAAAATGCTGCGTTGGATGGTTTCATTAATTTTGGGGGAAGCCTGCGCAGATCAGCTGCCGTTAGGGGTTCTGCGCCAAAAGGGGCATTTCTTAGCAAAACTCATAATGAAGAATTGCAAGAAAACCTGTCCCGCTGACGATGTTTTCATCATCCACGCTCGGGCAAGTTCCTTTCACTACCGCGCCTTGAACTCAATTGCAAGCGAATTCTTTTGCATCAAGACACTATTCCAGCAGCGCTGTGACCGGCCACCTTGGGTAATGTATCACCTGTTCCAACAAAATCTAGCGCGGCATTTCGCATTTTAAAAGAGGTTTTATCGTCTCTCTATCACTGCGACACAGAAAGCGGAAAATCGCTATAATCCTCCAGCACGGGCCCGTCATAGCCGGTTGGCAGGTCGTGCCCTTTTGGGCAATGAAGCAGAAATTGCATATCTGCAGCTTGGGCTGCCTGAATGCCGACGGCACTGTCTTCAATCACCAGACAAGCTTGTGGTTCAAAGCCCATTGCCTTGGCAGCGTGAAGGAAAAGATCGGGATCGGGCTTCCACGAGCTGATCTCGTAGGCGCTGAATAAATGGGGCTCGAAATATTGGGCGAGACCGGTTAGCCCTAAAGAATGCCGCATTTTCTTAAGCGGACCGGAAGACGCAATGCATTTGGGGAGCTTTATGCCAAGTATCGCTTCTGTTACATGCGGGTAGGCTTTCAATTGTGTTTCGAACAACTCTGCCACCCGCGCCCGATAGAGTGCCTCATAATCCTCGGGCAGCTTTCTTCCGACATGCTCTTCCAATGCGTGCACAATACGCGAGAATTGGTGGCCTCTGAAATGAGTCATCAGGTGATGCACATCCCAGTCCAGATCAGGAACCGTGTCGCAATAGGCCTGCTGGCTCAGGATTTCACTGTCGACCAGCGTCCCATCAAGGTCAAAGATCAGACATTCAACACGATCCAGATCCAATCTCTGCATGAAAAATTCGCTTTCTCTATTGTCATCATAATCGAGGCCTATGTAACACACTATGGTGGCCTCACATATACGTGATCATTATCAACTGCTCGTGATTGGGGATTGAACTGCGGATGCGACTAAACTAGCCTGATATCACACGCTTCTTGCTCTCCATTGTCGAGGGAGTATGTAGCAATTCCGGTAAAGTCCAAATAGGAAAGGGACATTCAGATGCCGATACATCAATTCCCGAGCCTGCGTTCCAATCGCATGAAATCCATTCGGCAGGGCTTCTATGCCTTGCTATGTTCTCTTTTTGCACCATCCATTTGCAATGGATGCAGAGACTAGACGGCCAAGTTTCCTCTCTACCGATTCTCGGTTGGTTACAGCACGGTTTTGTCAGTGGGTATGATTCCCTGGTGCCGTCACGTAGCTGTGCGTTTATTAAGAAGCCCTTTGCCTCAATAGTCCTACCCAGCCATTAAAGTGACGAGACCGTTTGTTTGAGGGGAACGCCAAGATCACCGCTCTCATGCACTCTGATATTTGCGAGCCCCAACCAGCCTGCCATCAGCCGCAATTCATGAGCTAACGCTGCGCAGACTTTGCCTGTGTCAATGCGGGCTTCACCATGGGCTGCGAACACTTCCAGAATGCCCTCTTGCCGATTGGCTTTCAGGTCAAGCCGCGCAACCAGCCGGTCCCCCATCAAAAAGGGCAGCACATAATAGCCAAACTGTCGCTTTTCCTTGGGTACATAGATCTCGATACGATAATGGAAATCAAACAATGTCTCGGCGCGATCCCGCATCCAGATAAGAGAATCAAACGGTGCTAAAAGCGACTGGCAGGTGGCACGGGAAGGCATTTCTGCGTCGCGATGCAGATAGGTTGGTACATCCCACCCCTCAATTTCGACTGGAATTAGCACGCGATCCTCGACCAATTCTTGCAGGGCAAGGCGTGCGTCCACTGGTTTTAGGCGAAAATAATCACGCAGGCATTTCTCGGAACCAACACCGTGACTGCGTGCCGCAACCTCCATCAAATGCCGATGCGCAGCGCGTTCGTCCATGGCCGGTTGGTTGAGAATATGGGCAGGCAACACCCGCTCCGGCAGGTCGTAGCTGCGAGCAAAGCGGGTCCGCCCAGCCGATGTTATGCGTCCGCTCCAAAACAGAAATTCCAACGCAATCTTGGTGTCATTCCAGCCCCACCAAGCCCCCGTTCGCCCGCCGCGTTTATCCAGATCAGATACCGCAACCGGCCCCTGGATCTCGATGTCCTTAAAAACCGCTTCGATAACGTGCGGATTCTCTTTGGCATAGCGTGATATGCCACCCCACAGCCCCTCATGGCGTGCGGCGCGATCCATGCGCCATTTAAGTGCGGGATAAAGCGACACGGGGAGAATGGAGGCTTCATGCCCCCAATATTCAAAATAGTCTTTAGGGATCTTCCTGCTGTCGACCGCATGAGCAGCATTATCGATGAGCGAACGATCATAATCCCCAAGCCGCGCAAACAGGGTGAGATAATGGGCCCGATCCAAAACATTGACAGAGTCAATTTGCAACAGGCCTATTTGATCAAACACCGCATCCAGATGGCGGCGATCATGGCGCTTGCGTTTGCGTAATTGAGGTAAAAATCCCTGCGCCTTGAGAGCGATTCGGCGTGCTTGTCGATTGGAAAGGCTCTGATGGATCATGAAAGGCTCGCCAATCTGCGGGAATTGGGTGTCAGGCAAAAGTGGCCGGAACCCATTCTTAAAAGCATTTTCCGCGTTGGAACGCAATCCTGCCGCCTCCCAAACCCACCCGAACGGCCAAACACAAAGAAAAGTTAATTTTTCGTTTGTTCATCTCCGGTTTGCCTTTGACCTGATAAACATCTGAGATAGCATAGTTAAGGATACGATCCGGGTAGCGTGTAAGAGAGGGGCTCCTGACGGTACCAATCGGATCAAAAAAAGGAATTTAACAATGTCATTGTTGACCAAATGGTTGATCCCCGGGGTTGTCGCTGTCGCGGCCGTTACCGGTATTAGCCTTTACAGTGAAACCACAAAGATTGAAGCCGACCTGACGTCTCGCGCCGAAAATGTGTTGGCAAGCAAAGATATGGATTGGGCGGCTATTTCGTTTGACGGTCGCGATGGCGTGCTCACCGGCATAGCGCCGGAACAAGGCGTATCCGCATGGGCGGTGGAACTGTTGGATGTGGAGTGGGGCATTCGAGAAGTCGAAGACGAGACAAGCTTGTTGGCCGAGCAAAAGCCCTTTACTTGGGGGCTGGAGCGGGACGACGACAAGCTCTCCATGATTGGCTACCTGCCCTACGATCTTTTCAAAACTGCAGCAGATAAGATCAAAGCAAAGTTCAATGATATTGAATTGTCCTCCAGCGTTGAAGCGGCACGCGGTGGTCCTGCTGGCCTTGAAAAAGTGGTCGATTTCTCCTCAGATCTATTGAGCGTTCTACCAACCGCCAAAGTGATGCTGATCGACGATAGGTTGACGGTATCTGGTGCGTTGGAAGACGGCAATGCAGGCCATGTTGCTCTTTACAAAGCCATTAAAGAGAAAATCGATACGGCAGATCTTGGCGTTATTAAGCCTGACCTTCAGATCTCTCAACCCAAAGAGCCAGCAAAAGCGGAACCGGTTGAAGCAAAACCTATAGACGGCTTTGCCATCAAGCGGACGGCAGAGGGTGTGGATTTGGTTGGTTTGGTGCCGAGCGCCGATATCAAGACTGCGATCAACGGTCTTGCTGTGCGCAAATTTGGATCTTCCGGTGTGAATGACAATCTCATGGTGCAAGAAGGCGAGCTTATCGCTGGACTTGGCTCTGAGGAATATAATCAACTCGCATCTGCTGCGCTTCAAGCTGTCAGTCGTCTGGGGATTGGCGGGCAGGCAAGCTTGAGCCAAGATGGTTTGGCCATGACCGGTGGTGCCTTCTATGAAGGGGCGCTGCAAAAACTCCAAGAAGCATTGCGGTCTGCATTGCCAGCGAATTTGTCCCTTAGCTCCGAGCTGTCAGTTGCAGTACCCGGCGAGGCGGTCAACCCGGATGAATGTCAGGTCTTGCTGAGGAGTGCGTTGGAGAAAAACACCATTCTCTTTGATTCGGGCAAGGCCAGCATTTCGGCAGACTCCTTTGGTTTGCTGGATGGTTTGATCTATACGGCGCATCGATGCCCCGAAAGCAAGATTCAAATCGAAGGTCACACCGACAGTGACGGTGACAATTTTGCCAACCAGCTTTTGTCCGAAAAACGCGCTGGCTCTGTGGTTGACTATCTCATCGAAGCAGGCTTGTCCGATGAACGGCTTGAGCCAAAAGGGTTTGGCGAAACCAATCCCGTCGCAGGCAATGATACCGCTGAAGGCAAAGCAAAAAACCGTCGCATCGAATTCGTGATCCTGGCCCAATAATTTAGGAGTTTGAAATGGGATACCTAATCGCAAATCTATATCCATTGCTCCTGTTGGGGCTCGTTCTGGGGGCAATCATTGGCTGGATGGCCTGTGACCCAAGCAAAAACAACAGAAAATAGGAGAGGGAGCCATGAACGCACTATTTTGGCAGGAACTGGTCCTGATCATATTCGCAGTTGTAATCGGTATGCCGATCGGTTGTTTTCTACGGCGCTATTTCAGCGCCAAAGCATCGGTCCCGTCTGGTCGGGCCATGCACACAGCCTCAACCAAAAGCACATCTATACCTGCTGTTGAAGCGTCGACACCTGCGGCAGTGGGAGCCTCGGCCGAGGTGACCAAAGAGGCCGATGTTGAAGACAAGCAAATCGCGGCACAGGCCCTTGCGGAGCAAACCAACCGCAAAATGGCTGAGCAACAAGCTGAACTGGATGCACCCGAAAGCAAAGCGGTCGCAAGTGAAGACAGTGCCAAGACCTCTGCTCCTTCGGCGGTCAAACCAGCCAGCGATGCTGTTGAAGAGCAGGCCGCTCTTGTTAGCACGGCCGGTGTTGGTGGGCCGGTGGCAAATGAAGTGGGGATTGGGGCTGAACTGGAAACAGAAGAGGCTCGTATCGCCGCGGCTTTGGCGTCCTTGCCCAAAGATGCATCCATCGAACAAAAAGCCGATGCAGCAGGGGTCAAACCAGCATTGCTCGTTGCTCCACGCAATGGCAAAGCCGACGATCTGAAACGCATCAAAGGCGTTGGCAAAGTAATTGAGAGCAAGCTGAATGATTTGGGTGTCCATCACTTTGATCAAGTGGCCAATTGGTCCCGCGATGAAGTCAATTGGGTCACTACATTCCTTTCTTTCAAGGGACGCATTGATCGCGAAGAATGGATTCCGCAAGCCCGAGGTCTTATGCAGGCCGAGGGCACGGATGCCTCCGGTCTAACGCCAGCGATCGAAACCGCCCCGGTACCTGCACCACAGGAAACTCCTGAAACAGAGATTCCGACCAAGACCAAAGCTAAGCCGAAAACCAAACCAAAGGCGGCACCTAAAGCCAAGACATCTGAGACCAAGGCCCCTCAGACCAAGGCTGAGGCCGTTGTGGAAGACGCGGTTGAACCAAAAGCCGATGCTGTTTCTGATGCTGATCTTAATGCCGATGGTGGTATCGACGATGAAGAAGCGCGCATCGCGGCTGCCATTGCAGCCCTACCCAAAGACGCCTCGATTGAGGAAAAAGCCAATGTTGCGGGCAAAAAACCAAGGCTTCTGAAAGCCCCGCGCAAAGCGGGTGCCGATGATCTCAAACGCATCAAGGGTGTCGGTAAGGTGATCGAAGGCAAGCTCAATGATCTGGGCATCTATCACTTCGATCAAATCGCTAAATGGAACCGCAAGGAAATAAACTGGGTAACCACGTTCCTATCGTTCAAAGGGCGAGTTGATCGGGAAAACTGGATCGAACAAGCCAAATTGCTCGCAAGTGGAGAAGAAACCGAATTTTCCAAGCGCGTCGACAAAGGCCAAGTGGGCAGCTCAAAAGGCTGATTTTGAACCGCTTCGGCTTGTAGCCTATTGCGAATCGAACAACCATTTAGATGGCGCGGATCATTCCGCGCCATTTTATTGAGATATATGCGGACATATGGAGAAGAAAATGGCAGATACGGCCGCCACATTGGGCATTGATCACCTCGGCTTGACCGTTGAAGATCTTATGCTGTCGCTATCTTTCTTTACCGATTGCCTTGGCTGGAAACAATTCGGCGGCAATCCGGACTATCCCTCAGCCTACATTACCGACGGCACCGCCAAGCTGACGCTTTGGCAGGCAAAAACCGATAGCCCGATCGGTTTTGATCGTTTTCAAAATGTTGGACTGCATCACTTCGCGCTGAAGCTGGCCAGCAACGAGGCGTTGGATGCCCTGTTTGAAGAGGTGAAAAATTGGCCGGATGTTGTGGTCGAGTTTGCTCCCGAATTGTCGGGCAACGGGCCCAAACGGCATTGTATGGTTTATGAACCGGGCGGCAATCGTCTCGAGCTGAGCTATGATCCCCGTTGAACGCCTATGTGTCATCCAGTTTTCGTCCAAGAATAAAGCCGGTGAGGACATCCCCACCGGCTTATGGCTTTTATTTGAGGATGGCTAGACGGCCATCAAGCTTTGCGCCATTGGCTTGGCTGATTGTTTTATGGTTGCGGATAAAAGCAATCACCTCGTTGCGATACACCAGACCGGTATGGTCAAACTTGAGCTTACGCACGTCGAGGCTGGCTATGTCGCCTTTCACACCGCCGCCAATCGGCTTGCCATTCCATGTTTCACCAAAGGCACCCAAAGCGATATAGGTGTTGAACGCCATGGTGAATTTCTTGTCCAGCACCGTTTCAATGGGCTGACCATGGAGCGTGATGTTAACGGCCTTGGCTGATTTTGCATCTTTACCCAGAGCTATTTCATAACGGATGCCTGACGAGAAATGCAAAAAGCCGCGCGAGACAAAACCGCCCATATCGGTTTGTTCCGTTTCGCTGGGGCGCAGCAAACGCGACACGTTGTTTTGCAGCATATCGCGGATCTGCGCGCCGGTCATTTCAGCAACATGGATCGCGTCTGCATAAGGCATGACGTCATACCAGGCTTTAAAAGAAAGCGGACCTTTGGCAACTCCAGAAGAAACCCCCGTGGCATTGAACAAGGCAAAGTCTACCTTGCCATTGGGGAAGGTTTCAGAGCGTTCCACAACCGCGTCATTCATGAAGTTTGCAAGGCTGTTTTCTCCAATATAGCGGCTGGCAATCATCGCATCACGCCCAAGCGTATCGATCTCAACCGAACCGATGCTTTCGGCCAACTTTGAATCCAATGCTTTGAGCAAGGGTGATACGACGGATGTCTCGAACGCGTCATCCCAATCGCCATCCTGCTGTAAGGAGGCATATTTCTCATCATCTGCCTTGACGCGAATGTCGCTCGACTTGATCGGATGCAGCGAGACCGAGCTATACCAATCTTGTCGTCCCTGACCAGCGGCAATGGACATGGCGATGTCGCCCAAAAATGCTCCGTGTGCTTTGGCTTGGGTGATCAGAACATCATCGATCATATTGTCGTTATCGATGCCGTTGGTGTTAAGTTCGGTGTGGGTATGACCACCGACGACGACGACAGGTTTATCCGTCAGATCGGACGCAATCTTGGCAATGGCAAAATCGCCGTCACCAATCTCGCGTGCCGTGGCGGCTTTGCCTGATGCATGATTACCGATTCCATAACCGCAGTGCGACAGGATCACCACCACGTCAGAGATAGCAGCCACAGCTGGCAATACATTCTGAATGGCAGTAATTGGGCGCTCGACAGCCATGTTAGGGTCGTTTGATTGACCGACACGGGTGTCAATATTCGTCGTCAGGCCAATAAGGCCAACGCGCAAACCCTTGATGTCTGCAATGGCTGCTGCTGTATAGTCTTCATCGCGTAACATGAAGTCGGAGGAGTGAACATTGGCGGATAACAGAGGGAAAGCCGCGTCGGTGTCTTTGCCAATTTTCAAAAGTTCCGCACCGCGGTCGAATTCGTGGTTGCCAAGGGTCGCAATATCAACTCCGGCGGCGCTGTAAGACCGATAACCTGCATCGGCGACAAATTCTTCCGGACTCCAACCCATCAACTCGTCAAACACCGAGCCGGTATGGTCATCACCAGCCGAAACAAATAGAACAGCCTCATTGTCAGCCGCTTTGGCACGGGCGTCCTTGACCAGTTTGACCATCTGGGCAAGGCGGTGGGTATTGCCTTTTTTGCCATGCAAATCCGTAATGTGGTTGTGCATGTCATTGAAATGCAGCACGCGCAGCACGCGGCGTTCGCCCTCTTTCAACACTGGCATCGGAACGGGACTGCCATCTTGAGCCACAATGGTTTTGATTGGCGCGACAAGTGGATCGCCTTTGAGCAAGAACAGTTTCTCAATCGAACCGTTGGGGTTTGGCGTCGCGGGAACAAGTTGTAATTCACCAGCCGCCGGTGTCGCATTGGCACGGAAGCTCAGCATGGGAGAGAGGCCGGCAGCCGTGGCAAAAGCAGCGCCACCCAGCAAAAGGCCCCGGCGGGATAGGGTGGTGGGTGCATTGTGGTTGGAAGAGGTCATAGAAAGTCTCTTTAAAAGTTATCGAAAACCAAAATTAGGCTTCCACAACTCACCCCAAGAGATTTCAAACGCATGACAGTGAGACAAACATTTTGTGACGCGCATCGCCTTATTCAAAAATGATGATGGGTAATCAGCCTCGTGCACGAAAAAAGATGTGATTGCAAAAAGAAAAACCCATCCCGAACAAATTCGGGATGGGCGATAGTTGTTTTATCAAGCAAAAGTCGGGCTTTAGTTTTGCTTGGCCAGAAGGTCACGAATCTCGGTCAAAAGGGCCACATCGGCGGCAGGTGCTGCAGGCTCGGCCGCTTTTTCTTCTTCTTCTTTTTTCATCGTTTCTTCGGCCTTGGTGCGTATTTTGTTCACCGCTTTGACCATCAGAAAGATGATCCAGGCCAGAATAACAAAGTTTAGCAACACGGTCAGGAAGCTACCGTACGCCAATACTGCACCCTGTTCCTTGGCTGCTTCGAGGCTATTGGCGGTGACACTGTCGGACAGCGCGATGAAATAATTGGAGAAATCCAATCCACCAAAAATAACGCCAACGATTGGCATAATGATGTCGCCTGTCAATGACTTGACGATTAGACCAAAAGCGCCACCGATGATGACACCAACTGCCAAGTCCATGACATTGCCTTTGGCAATGAAATCTTGAAATTCTTTTAGCATAGTACGCTCCTTTGCATGCGCCCCTCGCGCATTCTTGATATTTTCTTAACGATCATAGCATGAAGGGGACATGAACGGGCTGAAACTCGTCCGTTTTTAGGTAGGGCAACAGGCATTTGCGGTTTCAACGTGCGGCGCGTTGCAAACGATCATTGATCGCCTCGCCCAGACCGTCGTTGGAAATGGGCGCAACCGCGATGGTTTGAACGCCTTCCATATCGAGTTCCCGTAGAAATGCAAATAAATGCTGGGCGGCCTCAAAGCTGTCTCCCTTGGGAGATAGATTGAGCACTTTGACCGCGCCGTCCGCACCCGTTGGCATGTCTGGGCCAAACGCCAAAAGCGCCTCGCCGTCCTTTACGTCCTCGGCATTCAGACGCACTGGAACGGACGGGGCGTAGTGTGATGTTAGCATGCCGGGGGAACGGGGGGTGTTATCGTCGGTTCCTGCACGCAAAAGCGGCCGCCCGAGCGCCTGTTCTAGCACGTCTGTTGACAGACCTCCGGGGCGCAACAGTGTAGCCGGAACGCGATCAGAACAGAGAACCACACTGGATTCGACCCCCACTTTGCATGGCCCCAAATCGGCGATCAAATCAAGCCGACCAGCCAGTTCTTCGCGCACATGCGCTGCGGTGGTGGGGCTTACGCGGCCGGATCGATTGGCCGAGGGAGCCGCCAGTGGTTTGTCGAGCGCATGTGATAACGCCCGCATCAAAGGAGCGTCCGGAACCCGCAACGCCACCGTGTCCAATCCTGCTGAGGTGAGGTCCGCAATCGGACTGTCGGCCCGCTTGGGAACCACCAAAGTCAAAGGCCCCGGCCAGAACTGGCGTGCCAGCGTCAGGGCATCGTCATTGAAAATGCCGTGTCTTTGTGCGGCTTCCAGACTTGGCACATGTGAAATAAGCGGATTGAAACTGGGGCGATCCTTGGCTGCGAAAATCTTGGCAACGGCCTTTGCATTGGTCGCATCGGCAGCCAGTCCATAAACGGTTTCTGTCGGAAGGGCCAGCAAGCCACCATTGGCCAGTATATCGCGTGCACCGACAAAACCGTAATCGCGCGCAAACGCTTCGGTTGCGGCTCCGGTTTCAGAATCAATATCGCAGGATTTGGGAGGCCAGACGGGGGTATTTGGGGACATAAGTACACTTCAATTTTTGGCGATCTTTGGTGTCTTTTATAAGACACTCAGTCTGAGGTCCAGTCACACTTGCAAAAGCCTTTGCACGGTGACGCAGCGTCTTCAATGACGGGTCGAGCTATGGGGGGAAAACGAGGCTTTTTTATGCCGAATGGCTAAGACCCGTCGTCTTGACGTTGGCGTCAATCCAGATACTCTGCACTCTTATTATTGCTTGAGACAAGCGGCGTCAAACAGACCGGAGACACAAATGGCTTATCGCACACCAGTAGCGGACATGGTCTTTACACTGAAACATGTTGCAGGGCTCAATGACATGATTGCAGAGGGAGCCTATCCTGATCTTTCCGATGATCTGGTGGATGCCGTCATGCAAGAGGCTGGCCGGTTCAATACTGAAGAAGTCGCGCCATTGCTGTCGCATTCCGATGTGCACGGCTGCAAATTGGAAGAGGGCCAGGTCACCACGCCCCCTGGTTGGGCTGCGCTGTACAGAGCTTGGATTGAAGGCGGTTGGAATTCTTTGACAGGCCCCGAAGAGTTTGGCGGACAGGAACTTCCCCTGCAAATGGCTTCTGCAGCGATGGATGTTTGGAATCAGGGCTGTATGGCCTTTGCTCTTGGCCCCACCCTGACAATGGGGGCAGTCGAGGCATTGGATAAACATGCCACTCCGGAGCTAAAGGCCAAATATTTGGAAAAATTGGTGACAGGCGAATGGATGGGAACCATGAACCTGACCGAGCCGGGTTGCGGATCGGACCTGTCAGGTATGCGCACCAAAGCGCAAGCTGTCGGAGATGGCACCTATAAAATTACGGGCCAGAAGATATTCATCACCTACGGCGACCATGACCTGACCGACAATATTGTTCATATGGTCTTGGCACGGTTGCCGGACGCACCAGCTGGGACGCGTGGCATATCGCTGTTTCTCGTGCCCAAATTTCTCGTCAATGATGACGGGACGCTTGGCGCGCGTAATGATGTTGAGGCGGTCGGGCTTGAGCATAAACTTGGAATCCATGCATCGGCCACCTGCACAATGTCTTATGGCGACAATGGCGGCGCAATAGGGTGGCTTGTCGGCGAAGAGAACCGAGGGTTGGCTTGTATGTTCACAATGATGAACAATGCCCGCCTGATGGTTGGTATTCAGGGCGTCGGGGTGGCTGAACGGGCCTTCCAAATGGCCCGCGATTATGCGCTTGATCGCAATCAGGGCCAAAGTGTCGGAGCTCCCAAAGGCGGCGCTATGGAAGCGATCATTGTACATCCGGACGTGCGCCGCATGTTGATGACCATGCGTACATTGACCGAGGTGATCCGCTCTATTTCCTATCGCTGTGCTCACGCCATCGACCGCACCAATGCCGCCATTGCAAGTGGCAACAATGAAGAAGCCAAACATTGGGGCGAGCGGGCTGGCATCCTAACCCCTATTGCGAAGAGTTTCTCCACCGACACTGGCACCGATGTGGCATCGTTGGGCATTCAGGTTCATGGCGGTATGGGCTTTATTGAGGAAACCGGTGCTGCCCAATTACTGCGTGACAGCCGCATAGCCTCGATCTACGAAGGCACCAACGGCATTCAGGCGATTGATCTGGTCACACGCAAATTGCCTCTGTCGGGCGGCACCGCGATCAAGGAAATGTTGATCGAAATGGGCGGCTGGACGGCCAAGGCATCCCAAAGTGAAGATGAAACGCTGGCGATGATCGGGTCTGAAATGAATGAGAGTGTTGAAGACTTGAACTTCACGACCGAATGGCTGTTGGCCGCTTTGAAAGCAGGCCGAATGGAACAAGCGCTGGCCGGAGCGACGCCTTTTCAACGTCTGTTTGGATTAACGCTCGGCGGTGTCCTGCTGATCAAGGGCGCAATAATAGCGCAAGAGCTGGGGGATCCATCTGCGGAAAAACGTCTCGCAATGGCGCGCTTCTTTGCGACCAATCTGGCTCCTGAAACCGCAGCCCTCATGGACACGGTGGTCAATGGCGCTGACGCAGCACTCGATAGCGACAAGGTCCTGGCCGCGGAATAGGGCAGGGGTGCGGATAAGCAATCAAGGCAAGTGTGAAATAAAACAGGCCTGATCTTCCCGATAGGAAAGAACAGGCCTGCAACGGAGCGCTATTTAAAGTCGATTAGTTGGTTTGGGGTTTGGTTTTAGACGGGGCTAACGCGTCTTCCGAGACTGGCGCTTTAGGAGCCAGTGACGCATTTTTCATTTGTTTTCCAACGGTTACCAGCAACAGTTTGGATGGATCGAGCAAACGCGCAGCAACCCGTTTTGTGTCTTCCAAAGTCACGGCTTCAATGTAGCTGTTGCGCTTTTCAAAATAGTCGATATTCAGACCTTCATTCTGAAGAGCCACGAGCTGACGCGAAATCTTGGAGGAGCTGTCGAAGCGCAGAGGGTAGGATCCGATCAGATATTTTTTGGTCGCATCCAGTTCTTCCTGTGTCGGGCCTTCTTTACCCAAGCGCGCTATTTCCTGTTTAACCAGAGTGATGGCTTGTTCGTTATTTTCAGAGCGTGTCGCCATGCCGCCAGCAAAGAGAGCAGCGTGATCGGACGATGTCAGATAGCTATAGACACCATAGGCCAAGCCGCGTTTCTCGCGGATCTCATTATACAAACGGGACGAGAAAGAGCCGCCACCCAGAATGTGATTGACCAAATAGGCTGCATAAAAATCATCATCCTGACGGTCAATGCCCGGTGCGCCAAAACGAATCGATGTTTGTGGTGCATCAAAGGGCACATGGATTTCACCAATACGGGCAATTTTGACATCTTCAACGGGCTTCAAGTCTCCTTTGGCTGGCAAAGGCGCAAAGACCTGATCCAGAAGGGTCTTGACGCTTTCCGCATCAATTGCCCCGACAATCCCGATGGTCAGTCCGTCCCGAGTGAAGATTGCCTTATGCAGATGCTTCAAATCGGCCTGTGTGACCGCCGCCAGTGACGTTGCTGTGCCGTTTGAGGGCCGACTATAGGGATGGCCCGGATAAGCCGCCTCGCGGAAGGTACGAGCAAGGATTGTGTTAGGATCCTTCTCTGCCCGTCGCACAGAAGCAATCCACTGGGCGCGCATGCGTTCTACCGAAGAGGCTTCAAAATGCGGGCTCTGAATGGCTTTGGCCAGCAATTCAAACGCAAGAGCCTTGTTGGGTGTCAGCGTGCGAAGAGAGCCGAAAAAACGATCTCGGCCAGCATCAAACTTCATTTTGATGGCATTTTCTTCCAGCGCAGTCAGAAACTCTTCACTGCTAAGATCATCCGCGCCTTCGTCCATCAGGCTCGTCAACATAGTGACGCCACCCTCTTTGCCATCTTCATCTTGTGAAACGCCACCAGCGAAAGAAAAATCGATGGCAATAATTGGCACCGTGTGATCTTCCACCAGCCAGGCTTCGATACCGGAGGCACTCACAACTTTTTGGATCTCTTGCGCGCGTGCCATGGTCCAGCTGGCGACCAGCACCAGGGTCGCAAGCAAGGTGAGGACGAACAGGCGCTTGATTTGCCCTTCGTTGGTTTTGATGGCAGCTATCGCTTTGGGATGATTGTTGTTGTGTGCCCGCTGACGAAGCAAGGCGGCGCGATGTGATGCATAGTCTCGATTTTTCATAGCGATCCCTTATCCTTCGACGGCTGGTTTGAGGTCTGGTTTTTCAGTTTGATCTTCTGGCTGTTTCACATCTGGCTTTGGTTTCGGCGTCCCCTGTGGACGGGATTGCGGATTGGGTACTTTTTGCGCAGAGCGCGGCGGTTGCTTTGGTTTTGCCATTTCTCGAGCTTTTGGGCCGGGCAACCCGGCAGGGGCGGCGTCATCACCATCCTTGGATTGTTCCGCTGCAGGCTTCTGTTCGGCAGGGGATGTTGTGAGATTTGCTGCTTTCTTAGTGGCTTGCGGTGGCAACAAATAGCCGGTGACAGAGCGATGCTCTTGCAAATAGGCTTTTGCAACTTCAACCACCTGATCTGCCGTCACGCCAGCCAGACGCTTGGGCCAGCTTTTGATTTGGTCTAGACTGGAACCGGAGGTCAGACTGCTGCCAACGATTCGTGCCAGTGATGCCTGATTGTCTTGCGCATAAAAGCTCTCCGACAACAAGGAGCGTTTTGCACGTGCAATTTCTTCTTCGCTCACGCCATCCGTTATCAGTCGGTCGATCTCAGCTTTCATCAAGTCCATCAACCCTTCAGGGGTCAAATCGCCTGTTGGGCTGCCATATAAAACAAGGCTGGTATCGTTCAGGCCACCACCTTGGTAATAGGCGCCTGCAGATGTTGCGACTTTTTGATCAACGACCAGCGCTTTATAGAGGCGGGAATTGGTGCCTGAGCCAAGAATATATCCCAACAAATCAAGCGCGACAGATTCGCCTTTCTTGGCCGTCACATCAGAGGGAACCATATAGGAGCGGCGCACACTGGGTTGGGTCACGCGCTCATGTCGCAGAGTAACGGTGCGTGCGGTGCGCTGAGGCGGCTCCAGCGGACGCAGCCGCTCCCCCGGTTCAGCGCGACGTTCAACCTTTCCATAGGTTTTTTGTGCCAAATCACGCACTTCGTCTTCGGTCACGTCTCCGGCCACCACAAGAACAGCATTGTTTGGCGTGTAATAGAGATTATAAAAATCAATGGCTTTCTGACGATTGAGAGTTTCCATCTCATGTTCCCAGCCAATGATGGGAATGCCGTAAGGATGATTGCGATACAGCGCCGCGCTGAGCGCTTCACCCAACAGAGCGCTAGGGTTGTTATCAATGCGGCTGGCGCGTTCTTCCAGAATAACCTGCAATTCCGGTGTCACTTGATCTTCGCGCAGCTCTAGATTCGCCATCCGGTCTGCTTCCAACTCCATCATCAAACCAAGATGCTGCTTGGCCACGCGTTGATAGTAGGAAGTGTAATCTTGAGATGTGAAGGCATTTTCTTCCCCGCCAATCGAGGCGACGGTCTTGGAAAAAGCGCCATCAGGGTGCGCCTTGGTGCCTTTGAACATCAAATGTTCAAGGAAATGTGCGATGCCAGATTCGCCTGAGACTTCATCTGCGGCGCCGACTTTATACCAAATCATATGGGTGACAACGGGCGCACGATGATCCGGAATGACAACAACCTGCAAGCCGTTTGGCAAGTCAAAGGACGAGAAATTGCTACCAAAATCGGGCAGCTCGGCTAAGGAAGACCCTAGAACCTCAGTCACCTGAACGGTGCTGGGTGAAGGCGTTTCAGCAAAAACTTGCGGCGCTGTGCCCAAAAAGCAACTGGTCATGAGCGCGACAGCCAGAGTTCGTTTGGTCATCAAGGACCGGCTTTTCAGCAAGGAGAGCCCTTGCGTCAAGGAATGTCGGGGCGTCAAAGTCCTAGTGGGCATCCAAGTCTCCAGCATTTCATTCAAACAGGTCCAATGCGGCGGTATTGCCGTCTCGGGACTGATTCTCATTTAGCAAGCGGTTGCGGCAAAGCTGTGGCAGAAACTGCCAGCACCCTCCAAACAGGGGGATGACTACCAAATAAAGTAGGGAGCGATAAGGTAACACCCAAATGAAAACTTTGTAATAGAAGCATAGTGCGCTTGGATTTTACCACTTTGGGTTAAAAGACTCTCATTCTCCCCAGCCAATTGGACGAGCATTTGATTTTGAATCAAACGCAATTGCCGCCAGAATCGAAAGACAAAATCCGCCTGTTTGGCAGCGTGTTGGTCGGAAATTGCGCATCAAAGGCCGGTTTTCCCTTCGACTTTGGCGGGGGGGAGTAACGCTAAAAAGGCTATCTTACGCACTTGTCTTTGCCAAAAACTGAGGATTTCCACGTATTTTGTTGCCCATAGCTTCACTTAGCATCCGCAATTGGACCAAGATTGACTGGTTTTTATGCGGAAAATTGAATTTTTTGTATATTTTTCAATCACATGGCTGGAAGTATAGTTGTCTTGACACCCTAGGGCCGCCCGATTATGGTGCGCCCGTCTTCGACAGCTGGAAGGACACGACAGGATGACCGGTAACAAAGATACGGAAACTCCGAGTGAAATCTCAGTTGATATTGACGACGGAAAGCTGGACAATCGTCTGGGAGAGCTGGACGCCAGCCTCGCAAAACTCCGCGGGGCAAAGGCAACAGATCTTCGGCAACAGCAGGATAACCAATCGGGTGCTTCTGGAATGGCCATGGCTTGGCGTTTAGGGTCCGAATTTGTTTCTGGTGTGCTGGTAGGCGGTGGTATCGGCTGGATGATTGATGCATGGTTTGGTCTGGCACCTTGGGGAATGATTGCTTTCCTTCTTCTCGGTTTTCTGGCAGGTATGCTAAATATGCTGCGTTCGGCGGGCAAAATGCCGCCACCGGGCGCTTGATTTGAACGGACCGATTGTGCTTGATAGCCAAGCGGTCTAGACGAGAACAGGCCGGATTGATGGCTCCTTACCCACCTTTTGGTGCTTGGAGTGGTCAAATTTGGTTGAACCAGATTGAAAGAGGGCAGGCATCGTGGCCAACGATCCGATTCATCAGTTCCAGATCACCAAGATTTTTTCTCTGGGCGAAGTCGGTGGCGTAGAGTTCGCAATGACGAACTCCGCACTGTTTATGATCGCAATCGTACTTGTGATTTCTGGGTTTTTGATCTTGTCAACGTCAGGGCGTGGGCTGGTCCCAACCCGTTGGCAATCGACCGCCGAAATGATGTATGAGCTTGTGGCCAGTACCTTGCGTAATTCGGCCGGTACCGAGGGTATGAAGTTTTTCCCTCTGGTGTTTTCGCTCTTCGCCTTCGTCTTAACGGCCAACCTGATTGGTCTTTTCCCTTATTTCTTTACCGTGACGAGCCACTTGATTGTGACCTTGGCGCTGGCCCTTATCGTGATCGTCACCGTGGTGATCTATGGCTTCATGCGCAATGGTCTGGGCTTCCTTAAGCTCTTTGTGCCCTCCGGTTTGCCTGGTGCTATTGCACCATTCATCGCTCTTATCGAAGTCCTGTCTTTCTTGTCCCGTCCGGTCAGTCTCTCATTGCGTCTGTTCGGTAACATGCTTGCAGGCCACATCGTGCTGAAGGTTTTCGCCGGTTTTGTGGTCTCGCTGTCTGCGGCAGGAGCAGTTGGTTGGTTTGGGGCCTTGTTCCCCTTTGCCATGACCATTGCATTGACAGCTCTGGAGTTCCTGGTCGCGGTTTTGCAGGCCTATGTATTCACAATCCTAACCTGCGTATATCTTAATGACGCAATCCATCCTTCTCACTAAGGTGAAGCAGCTAGGTCTGTGTGGAACAGTTTCGAATCGACTAACAACTAAATCAAATGCGCGAATTGACGTAAATAGGAGAGATTACAATGGAAGCTGAAGCAGCAAAGCTGATTGGTGCTGGTATCGCTTGTTTCGGTATGGCCGGAGCTGGTATCGGTGTGGGTAACATTTTTGGTAGCTATCTGAACGGCGCTCTGCGGAATCCATCCGCAGCTCCTGCTCAGTTTACCAACGCGCTGATTGGTGCGGCTCTTGCAGAAGGTCTTGGCATCTTCTCACTGGTTATCGCGCTCCTGCTCATCTTCGTAGCTTAATTTCATCTTAGGAATTTAAGCCGACGAAGATTCAAAACATGTCAGTAGCCGTCTTGGTTCTAACCTGGCTTGTGTTTGAGCATCGCTCAATATACTTGCTCGGGTGCAGAACTTCGACAGTTGGCAATCGTGAGATACAGCGTCACGACGGCTCTGACTTTTTGACTGGGAGATGACGATGGCGCAGCAGCAGACCAATGCGCAAGCAGAAGCTGAGCAGAATGCCGAAGTTGGGCATGAGGCAGCCGCGCATACGGAAGTTGCCGGAACTGCTGATGAACATATAGCGGGTGGTACATTCCCTCCGTTTGATCCCGCCACTTTCGGGTCGCAGCTTCTGTGGTTGGCTATTACTTTCGGACTTCTCTACTATTTGATGTCCAAAGTAGCACTGCCACGTATCGCAAATATTCTGGAAGTTCGGCGTGACCGGATTGCCAGTGATCTGGGCGAGGCAGAGCGTCTTAAGCGGGAGACGGACGAAGCAATTGCGTCCTATGAACAATCTCTGGCTGAAGCGCGCCAAAAAGCCCATGGTATTGCCCATACCGCTCGTGAAGAAGCTAAGACTCATATTGAGGCTGAGCTTTCCAAGGTAGAGGCAGGGATTTCCAGCCAGCTTGCAGACGCAGAAGAAAAAATTTCTGCTGTGAAACTAGCTGCGATGAGTGAAGTCGATGCCATTGCCCAGAGCACAACCGAAGCCATTCTCGAGCAGCTTTTAGGCTCTGGGGTCGCTCAGAATGACATTGCAGCGGCGGTCGCTGCTGCAAAGGCAAATTAAGGAGTGACACATGGGTGACGCAACTTTATGGGCCTTGATCGCTCTGGTCTTGTTTTTGGGCCTTCTCGTCAAGATGGGCGTTCCAGGCAAGATTGCGGACGCTTTGGACAATCGTGCCAAGGCGATCGAAGATGAACTTGATCAGGCCCGCCGTCTAAGAGAAGAAGCACAAGCTCTGTTGGCTGAGTTTCAACGAAAAGCACGTGAATCAGAAAGCGAAGCCGAAGAAATCGTAACACTCGCCAAACGCGAAGCTGAAGCGATGGAAAAAGAGGCGCACGCAAAGATTACTGAATATGTGGCGCGTCGCACCAAACAGGCCGAAGACAAGATTGCTCAGGCGGAAAGCCAAGCAGTCTCTGAGGTCAAGAGTGCCGCAACAGATCTTGCGATTGAAGCAGCCAAGGGTCTCTTGACTTCGAAACTTGCAGGTAAAGGGGGGCGTGACTTGCTCAAAGCCTCTATTGCCGAGGTTGGTACCAAACTCAATTGATTTGGTATTCAGACCCTCACAGGTTTCTCTAACAAATTTGAAAGCCGTGGCGTCAATGCTGCGGCTTTTTTGATTCTATCTGGTAAAACCGATGCGCCAACAAAAATCGGGAGCTTTCCGCTGGTCCAGCTGGATGAGCCATGAGGATGTTGCGCATTTGTAAATTCATTTCAGGGTGGAGCTATGGACCCTATTTAGGATGCTGTTTGCTCGGGTCAGAGGATCAATTGTCGACGCGACGCTTACATTTTTATCAAACTTTAGGCCCGCCACCCCGTTAGACAATGATTTAGCTAGAATTGCTTTTTAAAAACGAACAAGATTGTATAGTGGATGGTATTGGGTCAGTGACATTTGACGTTTGCAACTGAATAGGCACTGAAGGTGTGCCGACGTCTCGATCAAAACAAAGTCTTCAAAGCGGCGTGCTTTGGAAATTATAAATTGTAACGCACATAGCAATCGGGCGAGTTCATGCCACACAGACGGAAAAAATTCACGGAAGAAGAGCGTAGCACCCGCGATCTGATTTTGGATCTCACTGAGAAAGAGATTGGCGAGTTAGGAATCGAGGGCTTGCGCCTCAAGGGCATCGCGCAACAAGTCGGTATTCAACTGCCATCTCTCTATGCCCATTTCGCTGGACGTAAGGAGCTCCTGGAAGCTCTTGCCGAGCGACTCATGGATGAGATTTTATTGGTCTATAGGGGGTTAGATGGTTTGCCGCCGCGAGAAGCATTGTTAGCGAGTGCTGACATGACGATTGAATTCTACCTTCAGCATAGAGGTTACGCTCGTTTGGTCCTCGCCGATTTTCCAACGCCTTATGATTATTCGATATTCAATCGAACCAATCACAAGATTGTTGATGTTCTAGATAGACTAGACAAAACCATAAAACTGGGGGTGGCAGAGAACACAGTTCGCGATATTCCTGCCGATTTGTTTTTGTCCTTCAGAATGGGCATTACGCTGTTTCCGTTGTTTATGAGAGCAGACAGCGAGACAAAGGAAATGGTCAAAGACCCGGAAGTAATTGAGCGCATAAAATTGGAAGCCAACCGATTATTAGCAAGTTTTATTTCTGTTCCATAAAGCCACCATCTGTATGTATCCACTCGTTCATGCAGTGTGCCGTGCGATGATTTTGGGTGAGATGAAAGCTCACACCTGACTGAGCCTTATTTGGTTTCCGGTGAACGCAAATTAGGTTCGATTTCAATTCTCCACTATCATTATTGAATATCGGATATGCGGTTTATGCAACGCGACAAGCTGAGAGCATTCAGGGCCGACTTTAAAGTGATTTGCACCTGCATCTGTATGCGTTTGAATGGATGACTTGGTAATGTTTGCAATGATTTAGATGAAAAAATATAGTTAAGTGTAAAAACGGACTAAAATAATTAACTTTTATTGCCAAGAATGATATCGGTAGAGAAATGCTTTTAGTGCAAAGCTGCGATGCGATAAAATTCTGCGCTGCTCAAAATGAAGGCAAAAATCGGGGGATAGTGACGCCGGTAATGGGTTGAGTCATTCTTATGTGCTTTTTTCGGCGTTATAGTCACTCTAAATACAAAGTCATTGGCAACAAAGAGAGATTAGGGCCATGTCCGAACAAAACAGAAAACCTACCCCTCAAGACGATCTGCTCGAAAAAGAATACCATAAGATTGGCATCAGCGCCGTTGCTGCTGCATCTTGTGTAAAAAAGCATGTCGAAGAAAAACACACTGACTACGATCCACACATCAACGATAAATAAGCGACGTGTGTCGAGCGCCTGAAATGGTCGGCTTGGCCGCATGGCTTATCAAATATACAGTTTTGGTCATTTCGTGACCCTTGAAAACGCGCTCCGCCTCATCGCTGGCGCGTTTTTCATTTGGTTGTTGGGGCGTTGTAAACAGTGCCAGTGTGAGAGTGCCCGTTAGAGCGCACCCTGAAGCAGGGTCAGTGCAATCGACCACATCACAACCCCGATAAAGAAGTCTAGAATGCGCCACGCAATCGGCTTCTCGAACAACGGGGTCAAGATGCGCGCGCCAAAGCCCAGCGCAAAGAACCAAACAAATGACGCAGCCATAGCGCCACTACCAAAAATCCATTGCTGAGTGCCGGGCCATTGAGCCGAAAGACTGCCCACCAACAGAACCGTATCCAGATAAACATGCGGATTGAGGTAGGTAAAGGCCAGTACCGTCAGCACTGCCTTGCGTAGACTGATCCTCTCCCCTTTGCCCACATGCATTTCTTCATTCTTGAAAGCCCTTAGAAAAGCCTGAAAGCCGTAGATTGCCAAAAAGGCAATTCCACCCCACGTGATGATGGTGAGTAGTATTTGCGATTGCTTGACCAGCGCGCCCATGCCAGCGACGCCGGCGGCGATCAACAAGGCATCGGAAAAGGCACAGAGCAAAACGATAGGCAATACATGTTGGCGCTGCAAACCAAGGCGCAGCAAAAATGCATTCTGGGCCCCTATTGCAATAATCAGTGTCCCACCCAGCATAAAACCCTGAAGCAGAGGCGCTACATTGACAGCAATAAACATGATAGAAACCTATGAAGGAGAAGGACGAAAAACGAGCGGTTCATTCTTGTAGGCCAATTCTTCATCAAGTCAACAAGGCGAACCAAACGGCTTCTTCCAACCTGAATCTAGTCAAAATACCGGCCCGTTGTGTCCTCCAGTCGGTATAGCGTGCCGTCATTCAACGCGATTGAAATATTTTGATGTCCATTGGCAAGGCGGTTGACGACAAAGTCTTGAACGGGGCGCGCAGGCAGTGCAATGCTTGTGAGTGGGGTGAGGGTGTCTGACTCCAGCAGGATCAACCTTGATTGTGTTGCATCGGGGATAAGAATTCGCTTCATGTTACCCTTGTTTAAGATCGCACTCAGTCCCAGTGCGCGGCTGCCAATCGAGTGATTGGAAAATCCATCTGCCTGCTTTAACTGCTTCAATGCTCCATTCTCATATTGCCAAAGCTGCAGTTGCCCGCCGATATGCGGAGTCCGAACCAAGCCAATTGTCAGCAGACCTGAATTGTCCAAATCTGACAGAATGGATGGATTGAGCCAACGATTGGCTGTTCCGATGGCCGGTGTTTGGGCAAGCAGACCAAGCCTTCCATTCTTTAGCCCCAACACAGCGACGCTTGCGCCTTTCATGAGATAAGACCGCACCAGAATGACCTCGGTTTTGCCATCCCCGTCCAGATCACCCAGTCGCGGTTTGATATCTTCAAATACAGAATCTTCGGGCAAAACAAAGCTAACCAGCTGCCGGTTGGCCAGCCGTACCGTCAGCGCGGCCGCCTCGATAGAATCTCCAAGTATGCCGTGCCCGTAGCGTTTGGTCGGCTGGCTCAACCAGGCTTGGCGGATGTCACCGTGGGGGAGGGTTGTCACATAGCCGTCGTGAAGCGGAATGCCGTGCTCCGCAGTTTCAGCTGGGCTCAGAATTGGCTGGTCGGGTATAGGGTCGGACGGAAGGCCCCCAATCGGAGAGAGGGACGGCTCAGTCTGAGCATGCGCGCAAAAGGCAAACCCTGAAACAGACAGCAAAAGAGGCACAAACAACAAGCGAAACGAAGAAAGCAATTGCATGGAAACGACCTGACATTGGCGTTGTAAAGCCAATGTCATACCATGAGCAGGCACGATGACGGTGTCACATGCCATCACGCTCCATCACACTGTTGCGATGTGCCATTAAAGCCTTAGGGCAGGTTCATGCGGCACATCTCTGTGTCATCGCCATATTGGGCACCATCAAGGATACAATTGTGTCTTGTCCCAACCACCCTCGACAGCATTGAAAAGCACCCGGTCATGCAAACGGAAAGGTCTATCGTGCCAAAACTCGATCTGCTCAGGGCGCACAATGAAACCGGACCAATGGTCTGGGCGCGGCACTGTTCCTAGACCGTATTTGGCGGTATATTCTGCAACGGATTTCTCTAATGCAAAGCGGCTTTCCAGCGGTCTGGACTGTTTGGAGGCCCAAGCACCAATGCGGCTGCCACGTGCGCGTGACTGAAAATAAGCATCGGCTTCCTGTGCACTGACCACGTCTACTGTGCCACGAACACGCACTTGACGTCTCAGGCTTTTCCAGTGAAACAGCAGCGCCGCCTTTTGCGAGGCAAGCAGTTCCTTGCCTTTGGCGCTTTCAAAGTTTGTATAGAATACAAAGCCTTGTTCGTTGAAATCCTTCAACAACACCATGCGCAAATTGGGCATGCCAGTCTCGTCGACCGTAGCGACAGCCATTGCATTGGGGTCATTGGGTTCATTGGCTTCGGCATCAGTCAGCCACTGAGAAAACAGCTCAAAGGGCTTATTGGCCTCAATAAAGTTACCGGACATTAACTTTCCTAGCAGACAATAGACAACGGTGTGACAGGTGGGTGCCTTGCAAGACTGCAAGGTTGCTTAACCAGAGTAAAGGACGGCAACGTGATTGGCTATAGCTTCCCAACATCTATTTGCAAGGCTCTGAATGGAGCTGCTCGGATGTTCGTGATTGCAGCCTGCTGCTCGCTGGGCGCTTGTGCATCCATTGGGTTCGGCGGAACGAATATGGATATCGATGAGACCACCACCGGTTCCATCGGTTCTGATCGTGGGCTCTTGGGCGGAATCGACCAATCAGATTGGCAAATTCTGCTGGCCAAAATTTCATCCTTTGACAAAGAAGCCCTGCAAACAGGCAGCGCCAAGGGTGATTGGGACAATCCTGAAACGGGCTCAAAAGGGCACATCACACAGGTGAAATTGCTCCCTGCACTCATTGATTCTGAATGCCGTTCGTTCAAAAGCTCCATGCATCGGGTAACCGGCGTCGAAAATATTCAAGGTGAAATCTGTCGCGTTCCAAATGGCGATTGGCAAATCACCGGTTTTGCAAGCGGCACTACCGCCTGAGTGCCTATTTGCAGGCTATGCTCGGCGATATGAAAAGCACCAAAATTGCTCAAATTTCTGGATGAATTCAAGATTGGTTCCAAGGGGCTTGCGCGTCCGGCTCGTGGATAGAGCAAAACATCTGAAGACTTCTGCCCTATGCAAGATTGTAGAATAACACAGCCATTAGGCATCAACGGGCTGGAGGCGCTCAACGGCTTCTTCGCGGATTGGCCAATGGATGAGAGCGGCAAATATCCCCAGAGCGATGGATATCCACCAAATCACATCATAATTGCCGTAGGTATCATACAGAACACCACCCAGCCACACGCCCAAAAAGGCGCCGATCTGGTGGGATAAAAAGACAAACCCGAACAAGGTTGCGACATAGCGTGTCCCAAACATCTTGGTCACCAGCCCCTGCGTTGGCGGTACCGTTGACAGCCACAAAAGGCCCATGGCTGCGGAAAAGGCCAAAATTGACGGAACACTGATGGGGAGAATAATAAAGATCGTGATGACGACCGCGCGGGACAGATAGATGAAACTGAGCATGTAACGCAAAGACATTTTGCCGCCCAGAATGCCAGCAGTAAACGCCCCTGCCATATTGAACAATCCGATAAGAGCGATCGCCCAAGCCCCCCATTTGGCATCAATGCCAAAATCGGCAATGAAGGGTGGCAGATGCGTGGTGATGAAGGCCACATGCCAGCCGCAAACGAAAAAGCCAAACACCAGCAAAATATAAGAATTGTGCCCAAAGGCCTCGCGCAGCGCTTCAGTCATTGTTTGATCTGCTTGGCCTTGGGAGGCATTGAAAGTGGGCTTGCCGCGGAAAACCACTGCTATGAAGGGAATGATCAGCACTATAACGGCCATTATCACCAACGTTTCCCGCCATCCGAAAGCACTCAGAAGCCATTGAGATAGCGGGGCAAATATGAATTGCCCCATAGACCCTGCTGCTGTGCCAAGACCAAAGGCTACGGATCGTAGATGGGCCGGCAACAGACGGGTAAAGGCGGCTAGAATTAAAAAGAAACCGCAGCCGGCAATGCCGACACCCATCAAGACGCCTGCGCTTAGGGTAAAGGCCAATGGGTCTGTTGCTGTGGACATCCAGTAGAGCGATAAGGCATAGGCTACAGCCCCCAAAACAAGGACGCGAGCGGTGCCAAAGCGGTCGGCCAACATTCCCGCAAACGGTGCCGCAACACCCCACGCCAGATTTTGAACGGCAATAGCGAGTGAGAAGACCTCTCGGCTCCAGCCATTCTCAACTGTCACCGGCGTTAGAAAAAAGCCCATCGTTGCGCGCGGCCCAAACCCGACCACCGCGACAAAGCAGCCCAGCAAAATAATCAGCCCATAGGGTAATCGGCTTTGTTGAGTGTCTGTCATGGCGGTTGCTTCCTTTGACCGTGGGGCCTCAGACCCTTATCAAGGTAAGATAGAACGCATCAAGTCTAAGTAAAAGTGATTATTCTTGATGCATTCATTCGCACAATGAATAGATAATTCTTGAGTCTGTCATAATGCTGAAATGTCGGGTGGCTAATGTTCCTGTAGAAACAGTCGGCGAGACACTCCTGTATTTCGGGACCAAAACCTTTGCCTTGAACAACAAAGACAGTCGTTTTTTATCACCAAATCATTTTCTTTTTATAGGGCGTTGGATCCAGAGGTTGGCGAATAAAGTGCCAATTTTTCCAAAGGGATCAGAGCCCACTTATCCCCTAATGCGCCTCTAGGGTCTGGAAATTTCATTACCTTGCATCTATATTGAGGATGAAACATTTCAATGACACTGCCAGAAGGCAGGGGGACCAGCGGCGCGCTGGTTGTTTTATGGCCCTCCTTATGCTCAAGGTGAGTATAAGTCTGGAGTTCTAGAGAAACACTGTGATTTCTTTGTAATTTCAATGAAAAATCTTTGCTTCACATGTCCGGATGACCAACTCAGACAATGGAAGATAAAGAAAAAAGGTCCAGCGGGAAGCTCAATAGAGCCCTATACCAAAGCGCCGCAAAAAGAGCAAAGGTGGCACGAATATTATGATGATGCCTGCACAAGCTGTAACTGATTTTGCGACCCGTGAGCCCAGCAAAGCTGCGCTCGACAGAGGTATTCTGCCAATGCCATCGTTGGAATATACCGATGAAGTGGCTGCCGAGACTGCGCCAATCTATGAAATGGTCAAAAACGTCATTCCGCCGATTGAATGGCCTTTTCATGCACCTTACATTTCAGCCATCAACCGGCTGAAAAAAGAGCGCGGAGCTGTAATTCTTGCGCATAATTATCAGACACCGGAAATTTTCCATGGTGTGGCTGATTTTAAAGGCGACAGCTTGCAGCTCGCCATTGAAGCGGCCCAGTCAGAATCAAATCTGATCATTCAGTGCGGTGTGCACTTCATGGCTGAGACCTCCAAAATTCTCTGTCCGGAAAAAACCGTTCTGATTCCTGATTCGACCGCAGGGTGTTCGCTAGCCTCCTCGATCACGGCAGCGGACGTCCGTGCCCTGCGCGAAAAAAATCCCGGTGTTCCGATCATCACCTATGTGAACACAAGTGCTGACGTAAAGGCCGAATGCGATATTTGTTGCACCTCTTCCAATGCCGTTCAGGTGGTGGAGAGCATGGGAACAGATCGCGTCTTCTTGATCCCCGATCAATACCTGGCCAAAAACGTAAACCGTCAGACCGATGTGGAAGTGCTCACCTATGCCGGGGCGTGCGAAGTGCATGAACGCTTCACCGCTGAAGAGCTGCGCGGGTATCGTCGTTCCATGCCAGACGTACAGATCATCGCACATCCCGAATGCCCTCCTGAAGTGGTGGATGAAGCGGACTTCTCTGGCTCGACCAAAGGCATGATCGATTGGGTCAAAACCAACCGCCCCGAAAAAGTGATGATGATTACCGAATGTTCCATGGCTGACAATGTAGCCAGCGAAACGCCGGACGTCAGTTTTGTGCGGCCTTGTAACTTGTGCCCTCACATGAAAAAAATCACTCTACCCAAAATTCTCGACAGTCTTCTCTATATGCAGGAAGAAGTGACGGTGGATCCAATGGTTGCCGATAAGGCGCGTCAAGCCGTGGAACGGATGATCAACCTCAAGTCGTGATACCAAAGACCGTAAAGGCCCGTTACTCCACCTCAGAGAGCCTGAATAGGGTCAAATACTTAGGTGATGGATAATCGGGCCTTTTCATTTGCCCTCGCAGGCATCCTGTGATTTTGTCACAGCGCTGCTTCTCGGCTCAATATTCAGGGACTACTCCCGCTATGATCTTTTCAGCCTCCGATGACACCCTCGCACCTAGCTGGCAACACCATGATGACGTGATCATCGTCGGCGGCGGGCTTGCAGGTCTTTTTTGTGCCTACAAATTGTCTCCCAGACCCGTCACCTTGATATGTGCGGCGCCCATCGGAGAGGGCTCCTCTTCCGTCTGGGCACAAGGGGGCATTGCCGCAGCTGTCTCTGAAGGAGACAGTGTCGCGTCTCATCTGGCTGACACCATTGAGGCTGGCGCAGGCATCGTGGATGAAAACATCGCCAAACTGATGACGTCTCACGCCGCCGAGCGCATTCTGGATTTGCTGGAAGTGGGGGTTCCCTTCGACAAGGATCTGGAAGGCAAGCTTGAATTGTCTCGTGAGGCAGCCCATTCCGCCAACCGCATCGTGCGTGTGTCGGGCGATAAAGCCGGTTACGCAATTATGGAAGCGTTGATTAGCCGCGTGCTTGAAATGCCATCCATTCGCCTGGTTGCAGGCTATCAGGCCGAATCATTGCATATGAATGGGAACAAAGTCGCTGGTGTGATTGCGCGCAAGCGCACAGGCGACAATCGTGAAGGCCAGAGCATCAGTACAGTCTTGTTTCCGGCTCGCGCCGTTGTGTTGGCCTCTGGCGGAGCAGGGCATCTGTTTCGTGTCACGACCAATCCTCCCGAAGCCAATGGCGATGGCATGGCCATGGCCGCTCGCGCCGGTGCCGTGATTGCCGACCCGGAATTTGTACAATTTCACCCCACCGCTCTGGACGTGGGCAAAGATCCAGCGCCTCTGGCGACAGAGGCCTTGCGCGGCCACGGCGCCCATTTGATCAACGATGCGGGCGAGCGGTTTATGCTTGATGAGCATAAAGACGCAGAGTTGGCCCCGCGCGACATCGTTGCACGAGCGATTCACCGTCAGGTCGAAGAAGGCAAGGGTGCCTTCCTTGATTGCCGTGAAGCAATTGGAGCAACCTTCGCCGAAGAATTCCCGACAGTTTATGGCTATGCGCAGGATGCCGGAATAGATCCAGTCACCCAGCCGTTGCCGATTGCCCCCGCTGCCCATTATCACATGGGCGGTGTGCTGACCGATGCCCATGGCCGCACGTCGCTGGATGGCTTGTGGGCCGCAGGGGAGGTGACATCAACAGGCGCGCACGGAGCCAACCGTCTTGCTTCCAATTCGCTGCTGGAAGCGGTTGTTTTTGCTTCTCTCGTGGCCGATGACATCAATCGCCAGTTCCATGCGCCCAAAGTACATGATTGGCAGCCTTTGCAAGATGAAGCCCAGTTGCCGGGGGCATCGCAGCCGGAAGAAGATATTGCCAAATTGCGCAAGACAATGAGCCGCCATGTGGGCGTTGAGCGCACACAAAAAGGTATGGAGGCAGCGCTCCGCACGATTGATCAACTCGAGAAGAAGTGCGTCAGCGAAAGCTTTAGAAATCAGCTTGTCGCTTGCAAAATGATTACGGCGGCAGCCTTGCAACGCACCGAAAGTCGGGGTGGTCACTATCGTACCGATTATCCTAACTCTTCTGAGGAATGGCATCGCCGCACCTTCATTACGCTGGCCGAGGCACAAGCCATTATGGCAAGGGTTTTGAATTCGAAGAGCGATGCTACCGACGAAAACTGATCTTATGGCCAGTTGGCGAAACACAATTTAGACCCTATTCCTACCAAGCAATGTCGACCAAAAGGATATCTCGCCCATGAGCGAAGCGACCAGCTTTTCCGCAGATAAACTCTATCTGCCGCAACCCATCATCGACGAGGCTGTGCTTTCGGCCCTCAAGGAGGATCTGGGGCTGGCTGGTGACATCACCACGCTTGCAACGATCCCCGATACCGCGCACGCCAAGGCAGTAATTGCTGCCCGTGACGCAGGGGTCATTTCTGGTATTCCTCTCGCTGACAGTGCGTTTCGTCAGATTGGAAAATGGCACGGGGAGATCGTTACCTTTTCCCCCCAGATGGAAGATGGCACTGAAGTGGGCAAAGGCGATGTCGTTGCGCGCATCTTTGGCCCGGCTCGACTCGTTTTATCGGCTGAGCGTATCGCGCTCAACTTCATGGGGCGCATGTCTGGTATTGCCACGGCAACCCATGAATTTGTGCAATTGACTGAAGGCACCAAAGCCAAGGTGACCTGCACCCGCAAGACCACACCGGGGCTGCGTGCCTTTGAAAAATATGCGGTCAAATGTGGTGGAGGATCTAACCATCGTTTTGGTCTGGATGATGCCATTCTGATCAAGGACAACCACATCGCTGTGGCTGGTTCGGTCACCGAGGCAATCCGTCGCTCGCGCGAATATGTCGGCCATTTGGTCAAGGTTGAAGTGGAAGTGGACACCATCGAGCAGCTCAGAGAAGCCATCGCCGCCAAACCTGATGTGATTATGCTGGACAATATGGGGCCGGATAAACTGCGCGAAGCTTTGGCGATTATGGAAGGCACGGGTATTATTTCCGAAGCCTCGGGCGGTGTGAATCCAGACACCATCAGAGCCGTGGCGCAGACGGGCGTGGACTATATCTCCGCAGGCTACATCACCCATTCTGCTCCCAACTTCGATCTCGGGCTCGATATTTCTGTCAGCTAACAGCGCAAGATACAAATTCCAAAGCCCCGTCCAAGTGCGGGGCTTTTTGCGTTTTATGGGATGTCCTATTTATCCTTGAAACGGTCCTGTGTGGATTTGAAATCATCTTTCCCCATGGACGGAGCCCGCCACGAGGCGCGTTTGGGTTGGACCGCTTTCGATGGGCTTGTGGCCTCGGGTGCCTCATTCTGCGGTGAATGAGCAATTGATGAGGAAACCGCGAATGCATTCAAGGGGTCCGGACCGTAAAGGTTTGAGCCTTCATCGCCTTTGCGGATGTTTAAATAGATCAAATAGAGCATCCCAAACAACGGGACGAGCACGATAAACATCCACCAGCCACTCTTTCCCACATCATGCAAACGACGCACGCCCACCGCCAGACTGGGCAAGAGGGTCGCAAGATAAAGAATGGTCGACAGTGGCCCTTCGTAATCCCCACCTTCGGATTGAAGATCTGATGATGGGACCATTCCTTCTGGAAAGAGTGTGACGTCCACGATGCCAACAGCGATGCTTGTCAGGATCAGTGCCAGCGTCCACCACCAATATTCAGCCCTGCGAGCACGACCAGAAAAGGTGGCATATTTGTTAAACACGGCGCGAACCGCTGCAGCCATATTCATAGGGACCCCTCTCAAACAATCAAATCATCTACTATTAAAATCGTGCCCGTTTTGCGTTTAGGGTGCGAGGCGGGCAAAGAGTTATAGTCAGATGATATCCAGACTGTCCGGAAGCGCAATGCAGGAAAGAGAGCTTACTCTGCCGGGGCCATTTGGGACGGCGCCTCAGCAGGTGCTGGTTCTGAGCTCACGGCATCGTTTTTGGCAACGTTGGCCAAGGCGAACGGATTGGCACCAAAGCGATTAAAGCCAGGCTGGCTGGCCCGACCCAACATAGCAACAAGTGGCACAAGGCCCAGCAGCGGTATCAAATAAACCAAACCCCACCAACCCGTATGCCCTCTATCATGCAAGCGGCGCACCGTGATCGATGCCATTGCCGGTGTCAGCAATAAAAAGTGGATCCAGACAAATGGCTCTCGTCCACCGAACAAGCCCTGCAATATCAGCAAAAAGCCCGTTGGCTCCGCCTGCCTGAAATAGGTGACATCAGCCCCCAGTGCTGCAAAATACATGAGTGCATAAAAGACAAAGAAGAACCAAAATTCCTTGCGTGCTGTACGCCCCGAAAAGGCAAACGAGGCCCTGAGGATCGAAAAAATCTTGCCGTACAAAGAAAACATCCAGCAACTCCAACACACGTTTGGTGCGCAAATAGGCGCATCAATAGGGCTAGCCTATGCAAGAGCTTATGGTTAATCAATTCTAAAGATAATAATTCGTCTTGAATGGTTAATGCTGAAAATGCTGGTAAGCTGGGTGTGTAATTTGAGGTTGCGAACGGGTGTGAAAAGCACCAATGGCAAAAGCCGTCCAACAGCGCAGCTTTATTGCCCGATTGTTGCATTGACTTCATACGCCACCAAATCGTTGGATAGAGTATCCTGACAACTACGGATAATTGGGTGATTCTGATAACATTTGTTGCAGAAATGGCCCTGCGAGGAGTGTCCTGCCTGTGTCGACTGTCTATATCACCCACCCATCCTTTGTGAAGCATCTGACACCCGAGGGGCACCCAGAGCGGCCCGATCGCATGCGTGCTGTCAATATGGCGTTGGAAAATGAAAAATTTCATTTCATGCCACGTGAAGAAGCACAGATGGGACGACGGGAAGATATTCTGCGATGTCACCCCCATGCCCTCGTGGATATGCTCGAAACCCTCTCGCCTGCAGAAGGTTTGGTGTCCATTGATGGTGACACGGCGATGTCACCGGGCACATTTGACGCCGCGATGTATGCGATTGGTGCCTCCACGCAAGCGGTAGATGAAGTGATGCAGGGCTTGGTCAACAATGCCTTTTGCGGCATTCGCCCACCCGGTCACCACGCAGAAAAAGACCGTGCCATGGGCTTTTGTTTTTTCAACAATGCTGCGGTTGCCGCCCGTTATGCGCAGGCAAAATATGACGCTGAACGCGTCGCTGTGATTGATTTCGATTTGCATCACGGCAATGGCACGCAGGACATTTTCTGGGCTGATCCCTCGTTGATGTATTGCTCGACGCACCAGATGCCGCTTTATCCCGGTACTGGCGAATGGAATGATACGGGCAAGGATGATGAGGGAAACATCGTCAATGCGCCACTGGGGGAGGGGGATGGCTCAGACCACATCCGTGATGCGTTCAACTCCCGCATTTTGCCGTCCCTGTATAATTTCAACCCCGATCTGGTGATCATCTCCGCTGGTTTTGACGCCCATATCCGCGACCCGCTGGGGGACCTGACCTGCACCGAGGCCGATTTCTCATGGATGACCGGCAAGTTGATGGATGTGGCCGACAAATGCTGTGAAAACCGTGTCGTATCGTTGCTGGAAGGTGGCTATGATCTTACCGCGCTGGCCCGTTCAGTCGCGGTGCATGTGGATCGTTTGATGCACGGATAGGGCCACCGGCCGTCTAACTGTTGGGTTTTGAGCGTTAGTCGTCGGTCGATAAATAGTTCTCTCTATTGGCCACTTATGCCTGCTGTCCCATTGACGTCCATCGAGGTGCCAATGCGCAACTTTCTGTCTTGAAGCGTTCAGACACGCACGACACACATTTCTCCCTTGTTTTCTAATCCCGATCTTATCAGCCTTCGGTTGGGCAGGGAGGCACGGCGGGCTGCCCCTCATTTAACCCAATGAATGCGCGATCGTGGTTTGAAGCTCTTTCGTTGAAAACTGTCAATTGTGAATTATTATTCTGTACTTTATGGTTGTATCATGAAAAATATATTACTTGCCGTTGCGGCCGCATTGACGGTCGCAGCATGTGCCCAGAAGCCAGATGCCATCGCACCGGCCTATGTAACGCCGACGATTTATGACAGCTTTAGCTGCAAACAGCTCGGTGAAGAGCATAAACGTCTCAATCAGGCCTATATGCAAGCCGCCGGTCAGCAAAACCAAGCGCGCAAAAATGATATCGCTGGAGTCATTCTTATCGGTTTGCCTGTGTCTAGCCTTTCGGGGGGCAATGTCGCGCCGCAAATCGCAAATCTTAAGGGTCAACAGGATGCCGTGCGCACCACGATGATCAAAAAGAACTGCTCTAAATAGGCGCCAAACTTTTCTGTTAAATGCAGGTTTAACGATCCCAAGGATATAGTCTTCCAATGCGGGAAGGCTTTTGCAGATCGTTGTTTCCATGTATGAAGAAGAAGCGGCACCTCACTGACGCCGCTTGATTCGACATCTTTTCTGCGCCAAAGGAACGTTCTTCGCCATGACAGACCTGTCCAAACTCACATTCGAAGCGGCTTTGGCCGAGCTGGAGCAGATCGTTCAGCGTCTTGAAAGAGGCGATGTTGAGTTGGAAAAATCCATCGAAGCCTATGAGCGCGGAGAAGCACTGAAGCGGCACTGCGATGCTTTGTTGAAAAAGGCAGAAGAAAAGGTCGAAAAAATCCGCCTTTCTGCAGAAGGCCAGCCTGTCGGTACCGAACCTTTGGACGTTGATTGATCCCCAGTTTCGGCATCACTATGATGCCCGGTGCTCAGTGTCTATTCTGTTTCTTCTTTGCATGACTATACCGAAAGTGTCGTATTGTCATTCGGTTGCATTCCCCATACGTTAGATGTGTATTTATCGATATGGCGAAGAGTGGAATGACTATGAGCACGCAGATTGAAACTGGTTGTCAGGAAATCAAGGTAACAGTCGCAGACGGTGTCCGCACCATCCGCATGGATCGCCCTGAAAAGAAAAATGCCCTCACTCTTCCCATGTATGACGCAATTGCCGCGGCCTTGACCGGAGCAAACGACGACGTCGATACACGTGCGACCCTGATGCTCGGCCTACCCGGGGCTTTTAGCGCGGGCAACGACATTGCGGAATTTGCCAAAATGGCAACAGCTGGCGCTTTGGGAGAGCCAATTGTTGCTTTTCTCAACACCTTGGCCCAGTCACAAAAGCCGTTGATTGCTGGCGTTGACGGTTTGGCCATTGGCGTGGGCACAACGATGCTGTTCCATTGTGATTATGTTGTCGCCTCCGAGCGCTGCCTGTTTAAAACCCCCTTCACCGATCTAGCTCTCTTGCCCGAGGCCGCCAGTTCTCTATTGGGACCGCGCATAATGGGTCATCCGAAAGCCTTTGAGTTGCTGTGTATGGGGCAGGCCTTTGATGCCATGGCGTTTGAAAAAGCAGGCGTAGTCAATGCCGTGACCAGTGCGGATGCATTGGAGGATACTGCCTTGGCCGCGGCCAAAACAATAGCGACAAAGCCTGTAGGGGCGATGAAAATCGCACGGGATTTGTTGCGCAAAGCTGGTGTCGAGGAGGTTAAATCCCGTATTCGTGAAGAAGCGGCCGCCTTTGCAACTCAACTTGGTTCCGCTGAAGCGCAAGCCGCCTTTGCAGCTTTCCTTAATCGAAAATAACCGGTCAGTCCTGCGGTTTGTTTTCCGAGGCCTTGGTGGGTGCTTTTTCGACAACTGGCATGAACAAAACAACCAAAATTCCGGCTCCGCAGGTGACAACGCTGATCACAAACCAAACAAAGCCGGACCGACCTCTGGCTTTGGCCGTAATGGCCCCGATGATCCCCGCCAACATGAGCACCTGCAGCACGATCATTTCATAGCTGCCGATATTGAAAATGCTGGGAACGTTGGGCATGGAAGTCTCCTTGGATTTGTTCGGCACATCCTTAAGCCCGATTGCCGGTGAATGCAATGTGAAGAAGGGGGGGGGGCTAGCGAACCCAGCCTTCGCCTATGGCTTTCTTCCAGGCAATCCAGTCTTCCAAGATCTCTACACAGCGTTGATAGCCGATACCCGTCGGGTGCAAACCATCGCCCTCGGCAAGCGCGCGACGATAGACCGGACTGTCAGCAAGAGCTGCATAAAGATTGAAGAATGGTACGTCGAGATCACGGCAAATATCCGCATAGAGAACCGATCCGGCATCAATGTCTTCATTGCGAAAATCAAATTGCATTTGTTTGGTCAAGCGATAGGGCATCTGCGCTTCATCAATGGGGGCGGGGCCAACGACAAGAATAGGCGCTAGCTCTTTGAGCTCCCCGACCAAAGCCCGAAAGGTACGGGCCAGCCCGCCGCGCGGTGTGCGCAACTTGCCGTCATAGTCGCCATCAGCAAAGCGGGAGAGGTCATTGGCACCGGTTCCAAGCACAATCAAGGGCCCCATCGACTGCAGCAGGCGCGCGTTACACTCTTCTCGCGCGCGCTTCTTGATCTGATGCATGGTCTGTCCGCGTACGCCAAGATTATAGGGGACAAATTCTGTCACTTTGCCACGATGCGCCTGCCAAAGCCGACCGGGCCAACCAAGACCTGCCTCATCTCCCATGCCTTCGGTCGTCGATGCTCCAACAAAGCAAACTCGGCGCATGATATCTCTCCTAATCGTTGGACCGAATGCAACAGATTTATCAGGGCAGATCAAGTCTTATCGATGATCGAGATTGCAAAGGCGATGGTGAGTAAATACAACAGATCCGGCTGAGCTTTACGAAAACAAGGGACGCGACACATTATGCAACAAGATCCTTGCCCATGTGGCAGCGACAAACCCTTCGGTGCGTGTTGCGAACGCTATCTTGTTGGCACTGCGCTACCTGATACAGCACAAGCCTTGATGCGTTCGCGCTACACGGCCTATGCGAAGCAAAATATCGCCTATTTAAAAGATACCTTATGGCCGAAATACCAGCCCGATTTTGACAGTTTTGCTGTTTCCAAATGGGCCTCCGAAAGCCATTGGGTGGGTCTTGAGATCTTGAGTGTAGAGAAAGGCACAGCAAAGGATCGCGATGGAACGGTTTTGTTCGAAGCGCGCTATTTGTCTGCCGGAGCCATGGCCTTGCACCGTGAATTAAGCCTTTTTCGCAAGAAATCTGGTCGCTGGTACTATGTCGAGGCTCTACCCCAAGGGTGACCAAACAGCCTGAAGCACCATCAAAACGCCCTGTTGATAAAAATAACTAGACGACCGGTCTATTCTAATCTATAAGGTCACCATGCAAAAGAAAACAGAACAGACACGTGATCATATTCTAACCGTCGGACGAGAGCTCATTTCGGCCCATGGCTTCAATGCAATGGGGCTTGGGTTGTTGCTCAAGCATGCGTCTGTTCCCAAAGGATCCTTCTATCACTATTTTTCCTCAAAAGAGGATTTTGGGTGCAAACTACTCGAGCTCTATGTTGAGGCCTATCACGAGCGCCTCGATACTCTCTGGAGTAAGGAAGGGCGCACGGGTCGCGAAGGCCTGATGGAATTTTTCGACCAGTGGATCATCACACAATCACCGCCGGGTAGCAAAAGCCAGTGCCTGATTGTCAAATTGGGTGCGGAGGTTTCGGACATGTCAGACGCGATGCGCTCAATCCTGTCCAAAGGGGCTGTTGGGATCTCTGATCGGCTGGCAACACAAATCAGGATTGGTATCAAGGATAGCTCGCTTTCCGACAAAATTGATTCAGATGCGACGGCATCTCTTCTTTATCAAATGTGGTTGGGTGCGAGCCTGTTGGCCAAACTGGAACAATCGGTCGAACCCTTTCGAATGGCCAGACGCAACAGCGAGATGTTGCTCCCCACCGGTTAGCTCACCCCCTCAATCCAATATAATGGCGCTTATTTAACCCCATAATGCCAACAGATGTTGGCTTAAAAATAGACGACCGGTCTAATATTGCCGGTTCATTCAGTCTTCAGGAGACACCCATGACACAATCAAACACCGTAAATCGTAAATTGATCCTCGCACAACGCCCTGTTGGAGCACCGGATGATGCCACTTTGCGCCTTGAAACCGACGCCATCCCTGAGCCTGCGGAGGGCCAAATGCTGTTGCGTACGGTCTATCTGTCGCTCGATCCCTATATGCGGGGCCGGATGAGCGATGCCAAATCCTATGCGGAGCCCGTCGCAATCGGAGGCACCATGATAGGCGGCACTGTCGCACGTGTGGTCAAATCGAATGTAAAGGGGTTTGAAGTTGGCGATTGGGTGCTTTCTTTTAACGGCTGGCAGGATTATGCCCTCTCGGACGGCACGATGGTCACCAACATGGGCAAGAACCCAGAGGCACCCTCATGGGCATTGGGCGTCTTGGGTATGCCGGGCCTCACCGCCTATGCTGGTCTTCTGAAAATCGGAGATCCTAAACCGGGTGAAACCGTTGTTGTGGCTGCGGCAACAGGAGCCGTTGGCTCACAGGTTGGGCAGATTGCCAAAATCAAAGGCGCTCGCGCCGTCGGCATTGCAAGTGGAGCGGAAAAATGTGCCTACGCGGTGGATGAATTGGGCTTTGATGCCTGTATTGACCGCTTTGCTGATGACTTTGCCGAACAATTGGCTGCCAACTGTCCGGCTGGGATTGATGTCTATTTCGAAAATGTCGGCGGCGCTGTGTTCAAGGCGGTTCTGCCCTTACTCAACGCCAATGCCCGCATCCCGCTCTGCGGCTTGATCGCGATGTATAACGCCACGCAAGCTCCAGAAGGACCGGACATGTCAGGCGCGTTGATGTCCACATTCCTTGTCAAAAAAATCAAGGTACAGGGCTTTATCGTTTTTGACGATTTTGGCCATGTCTATCCAGAGTTTTCTGCCGATATGATGGCGTGGATCAAAGAAGGCAAAATCAAATACCGCGAGCATCTGGTCGAAGGTCTGGAAAATGCGCCATCGGCTTTCCTAGACCTGCTGGAAGGCCGCAACTTTGGCAAAATGGTCATCAAAGTGGCTGAACACTAATTCGATTGGCTAGACCCGCATTCTTGCCAATCAAGCTGGATCGACATCATAAAGGCACGATGCCGATCCAGCGCACTTCCAATAAAGCAACATCTTTGGCTGAAACGGCAACATGTGTGATTGATTAAGTGCCAATTGCCGTAATTTGTGGCGCGCGTTGCCTAATTAGCGATGATATGATCAGTATATGTCCACAAGGGGCGACATATTTTGGGGGGATATCGATAGCAGGGCTGGTCAGACCCATGATTGTCATGAAACAGTTGTGTGTGGTCGTTATCGTATTTTTCGTTTTTGGGTTCCCCGGAATACAAACCCGAACGAAGGCTCCCTGACAGGCCTCGCCAGACTCTGAACCGAGCCGACTTAAGAACGGTCATTCGGGGCGGGCAAATCCGTCACTCGATCTTTGTCGAGCGGGAGATCATATTTTTTTGGAGGTTTCACTTACATGAAAGCACTTTTCACCAGTGTTGCCGCTTTGGCTCTGACCGTTGGTTTTGCCGGCTCAGCAAATGCGGACTATTCCCTCAACATCCTGCATATCAATGATCTGCATTCTCGCATTGAATCGATCAACAAATATGACTCCACTTGCAACGCCAAAGGCGAAGAAGAAGGCAAATGCTTTGGTGGCGTCGCCCGTGTCAAATCCATGCTCGACCAGCGCCGCGCTGCGCTGAAAGATGCTGGCAAAAATGTGCTGACCATTGATGCCGGAGATCAGTTCCAAGGCTCACTGTTTTATTCCACCTATAAAGGCGCTGCCGCTGTCGAATTCATGAATGGCATTGGCTTTGACGTTATGGCTGTTGGCAACCACGAATTTGACGATGGCCCGCAAGGCCTCGCTGATTTCCTCGCCAAAGCAGAATTTCCGGTGATTTCAGGCAACATCGACGTATCCAGCGAGCCGCTGCTGGCAGGTAAGATTTCCGGCTACATTATCAAGGAAGTCGGCGGCCAGAAAATCGGGCTTGTCTCCACCCTTGCAGAAGACACCGTCGAAACGTCTTCCCCCGGCGATAAGGTCATTTTCTCTTCGTCTGAGGATTATCTGAAACAAGCCGTACAGGAACTGACCGAGCAGGGCGTCAACAAAATCATTGCCGTCACGCACGAAGGCCTGACAAAAGACATGGATCTGGCATCCAAAGTCTCTGGCATTGACATGATCGTTGGTGGCCACTCCCATACGCTTCTATCCAACACCGATGATAAGGCCGCTGGCCCTTATCCAGTGATGGTGAAAAACCCAGACGGCAAGGACGTGCCTATCGTTCAGGCCTATGCCTATTCCAAATATGTTGGCGACATTGAAGTGACCTTCAATGACAATGGCGACATCATCTCTGCCAAGGGTGATCCCATTCTGCTCGACAAATCCGTTGCTATGGACGAAGGCTTTAAGGCTCGTGTTGCTGAATTGGGCGCGCCAATCGAAGAGCTGAAAGTCAAGGTTATCGGTTCAATCGAAGCCGACATTGACGGCTCTCGTGATAACTGCCGTTTGAAAGAGTGCGAAATGGGTAGCGTTGTTGCTGATGCGATCCTTGATCGTGTAAAAGCGCAGGGCGTTTCCATCGTCATTCAGAATGGTGGCGGACTGCGTTCTTCCATTCAGGCTGGCGAAGTCACCATGGGTGAAGTGCTGTCTGTTCTGCCATTCCAGAACACATTGGCCACTTTCCAGCTCACAGGGGCAGGGGTTGTCGAAGCTTTGGAAAATGGTCTTTCTCAAGTCGAGAAAGTCGCGGGCCGTTTCCCTCAAGTCGCCGGTATCAAATACAGCTGGTCTGCAGCCAAACCCGTTGGTGAGCGTGTCATTTCTGTTGAGGTTATGAAAGACGGAGCTTGGGCACCAATCGACCCAGAAGCTGTCTATGGTGTGGCTTCCAACAACTATATGCGCTCCGGCGGTGATGGCTACAAAGTCTTCAAAACCGACGGCAAAAACGCCTATGACTACGGTCCGGGCCTGGAAGAAGTTCTGGCAAGCTACATTGCTAAAAATCCAGGGTTCAAACCCGTTCTGGACGGTCGCATCACTGAAGTGAAATAACCTTTTGCGATTGTAATCAAATTGAAGCCCGGCGGATATTGTCTGTCGGGCTTTTTTAGTGCACGAACCACTAAAGGCCTTCTTGTCGTGGAATCAAGCCGGTGCCATATTGTGAAGGGATCCAAAATGCGCCAATCACAATCAGGAGACAAGACATGAACCTCATTCTCGGCTTTATTTTAGCATGCATCGTTTTTGTCTTGGCCAACGCACTTTACAAGCTGACCAACCGTCCCAAAATTGTGCCGATCCAGCCAGAAGAACGCCCTAATGCCGCTTTGCTGGTCATCGACATGCAGGAAGATTTCACCCGCAATGCTGGCGAAAAAGGACATGATGAGCAAAGCCTAACTGCCAGTGTCAAAGCCATCAATCAATTGACCGAGATCGCAAAAGGCGCTGATATCCCGATCATCGAAGTCAGCCATGCTTTTATCGACCCGCTGGAAAAAATCGTGATAAAACTGATCGCGGGTGGACGGGGTGTTGAAGACTCCCAAGGGTTGGTGCGTGACCGCGATCTTATATTCAAAGCCGACCATCATATTTGGAAGCATGAAGGGGACAGTTTTACCTCTCCCATGCTGTCCAAGATTCTCGAAGAGCATAACGTCGGTCATCTATACCTGACGGGCCAGGAAGCCGCAGCCTGTGTGAATGCCACCGCTAATGGCGCGCTCAAACGCAACTATAATGTCACCCTTCTCGATGACGCTATTCTCGCTCGTGATAAAAGCAAATGGAGTGGCTTGCGCGAAAAACTGCTTCTCGCTGGTGCCAAAGCCGCCAATCAATTGCCGGTCTAAACCGGATTTTCAGTGGGTGCCGCGCTCAATAAGGATCGGGTCAATCATTGACACTTCTTTGGCTTTGTCTGGATCCTCCAGACGGGCTTCTAGCAAGCGCAGTATTTCTGACACAGTCTGCTCAATCGGATTGCGAATGGTGGTCAGATTGAAATCTGGCCAACAAGCCATAGCAATATCATCAAAGCCAATAACAGATAGATCGCGAGGCACCGCGGTCTTGTCGATGATGCGTGCTGCGGACAGAACCCCCAACGCCATGGCATCATTGGCGCATATAATGGCATCCAGCGCGTACGCCGCCAAAAGCTCCTGAGCACACAGACTGCCACCTTCAAAGGTGAAATCAGCATGACGATGCGCCACCAATTCAAGCCCGTGTTTCTGCAATTGGCTTGTCACACCGGTCAGGCGTTCCGTTTGTGATGTTCGCGAAGGAGGGCCACCTACATAGCCAAAGGCGCGTCGGCCTTTGGCTATCAACAGCTCTGTTGCCAGCGCCGTTCCCATCGCATTGCGGCAGGATACACAATCGGTGTTGGGAGCGTCGACCACGTGGCCGGAAAAGATGACCGGAATATTCAGCTTGGCACAATCATCAATCAGCGAGGCCTGAATGCTGCCGCCACGCACGATCAAAACATCGAGAGGAAAATGAAGAACCGACCTGATGGCTTCCTCGGTCACGGCTTCAGACCCGCCCAGAACCAGCGGCCACTTATTCGCAGCATTCAGCCCCGAAACCAACTGTGCCACAAATTCAGAATCGTAATGGTTGCCCAAATCCCCCGCGATGATCCCCACCAAATTGGTGCGGTTGCCTTGCAGGCTAGCCGCTAGCGCATTGGGTTGATAACCCAACTGTAAAGCGGTGCTCTTGATCAGCGTGCGTTTGGCATCGTCCAGATAGGCCCCGTCAGTAAAAGCACGAGAAACGGCCGATCGGGACACCCCCGCAGCCTTGGCAACATCAGAAGCGGTCACGCGCCTTGGGCGCCTTTGTGTGAGCGTGGACGGTTTGCTTGTGCCATTTCCAGACATGATCTGTTGGTTACCTGAGCGTTGGAAGCCATGTCAACGAACAGCCATGCAAGCGTCATATGACTGTTATCTTCAGGCGTTATGTGAACACGTGTGCAGAAAAGTTGCAAGTCCAAATGCCGCCATGCTGCCTTTTCTTCAAGAGGCAAAATAGCGGGGTTTGGATGTTTAGCATTTTGTGCGCAGGGCCCGGCTTAATCCGGGACACTGTTTTCATATCCAGCATGGGCATCCTGCACATGTTGGCTCTTTTTGTGGGATGCCTACAGGCAATTTGTTTGGAGCAAACAATGAAATTCCTGAAAATCGCAGTCGCCAGCGCCGCGCTGAGCCTGATGTCAAGCGCAGCATTTGCTGAAACACAAATCACTTGGTGGCACGCTATGGGTGGCCAGCTTGGCGAAACCGTCAATGCCATTTCCGAGAAGTTCAATGCCTCTCAGGACGAGTATAAGATCACTCCGATCTTTAAGGGCGGCTACGAAGACACTTTGACTGCTGGTATCGCCGCATTCCGCGCTGGCGAACAGCCAAACATCATGCAGGTGTTTGATGCCGGTTCTGCTACCATCATCGGTGCCAAGGGTGCGACTATCCCAGTGCAGGATCTGATGGCTGACAATGGTGTGGAATTCAACATCGAAGATTACATCTCCGGTGTGCGTTATTTCTACGCGGACAGCAACGGCAAGATGATCGGCATGCCGTTCAACTCATCCTCTCCAATCATGTATTACAATGCCGACGCTTTAGAAAAAGCCGGTGTTACCGCTCCTGTGACATATGAAGAGTTCGAAACTGTAACAGCGCCTGCTCTGAAAAAAGCCGGTTATGTTGCTTTCGTTCAGTCTCACCTGCCTTGGGAATTTGTCGAGAATTTCCATTCTCGCCACAACCTGCCATTCGCAACCAACGACAATGGCTATACTGGCGCCAAAGGCACCAAGATCCTGATCAACTCACCAGAGCAGAAAATGCACTGGACCCACGTCAAGAAATGGCTTGATGATGGCCTGTTCGGTTTCTACGGCACCTCTTGGGGTGACAATCAATCCCAGTTCGAAGAAGGCAAAGTTGGCCTTTGGATTGGGTCTTCAGGCTCCTTTGGTGGTTTGACGCAGAAAAACCTGCCGTTCAAATGGTCCGCGACCAACCTGCCTTATTGGGAATCAATCACCAAAGAGGGCTATCAAACCTTCATCGGCGGCGCGTCTCTGTTCGCTATGTCTGGCAAACCTGCTGAAGAAAATGCTGCAACTGCCGCTTTCTTCAAATTCCTGACATCGCCTGAAATCCAATATTTCTGGCACAAAGAATCCGGCTATGTGCCCATCACCACAGCTGCCTACGAGCTGGCCAAAAAAGATGGTCACTATGATCGCCTGCCAGCTGCTGAAGTCGGCATCAAACAGCTGTCTCTTCAGTCTGGTGAAAACACCAAAGGCTATCGTATGGGCTTCTATGTTCAGATCCGTGACGTAGAAAACCGTGAACTCACCCGTTTCCTTTCCGGTGAAACCGATATTGATAGCGCGCTGGCTACCATCGAAAAAGAAGGCAACACTCTGCTTGAGCGTTTTGCCAAAACTCAAAAATAAATCTTTTTGATCAATCAACGGACGGCCGTATTTGATGCGGCCGTCTCATTTTTTGGTTGCAACTCCGCAGCTCGAAAGCATTGCATCACTGGCATCTGTCAGGTGTTGCACCCGAAGACGCAGCGCCCGACAACGCTCGAAAAACGGCGCGCCAGACTATGAGGCCCAAACGTGAAACGCGCCGGATTCCAATCCCGTTGGCTGCCGATCCTGTTCCTGCTACCGCAGCTCTCGATCATCGCCATTTTCTTCTACTGGCCTGCATTTCAGGCTTTAAAGCTGTCTTTTTATCTAGAAGACCCGTTTGGCTTCAGCTCGACTTTTGTCGGTTTGGACAATTATATCGACATTCTGAGCAACCCCGAATATGCCAGAATTGCGCTATTCACTTTGGTGTTTTGCCTGCTGGTGACCTTCTTCTCTCTTGCGCTGGCTTTGTTGTTTGCAGTCAAGGCAGACAAAGTGATCAAGGGTGCCAAAACCTATCGCACCTTGCTGATGTGGGTTTACGCTGTGGCGCCACCGGTTGCTGGTTTTATTTTTTTGGTGATGTTTTCCCAGCGGTGGGGGCCTTTGACCAATCTGCTCGGTTATTTTGGCTATGACTTTGTCATTGGCGTGAATTATTATGACACCGCCGCCGCAATGATCATTGCTTCGGTCTGGAAGCAGATCCCGATCAATTTTATCTTTTTCCTCTCGGGTTTGCAGTCCATCCCCCGTGCCATATTGGAAGCGGCCAAGATCGATAACAAATCAAGCATGCGGCGTTTTTGGGATATAACCTTCCCGCTGCTCGCGCCCACCGGTTTTTTCCTACTGATCACCAACATCACCTATTCGCTGTTTGACACCTTCGGAACGTTAGACACGATCACGCGCGGTGAACCGGGATCAAACCCTATGACACTGGTCTACAAGGTCTATGTCGATGGCTTCCGTGGCAATGATCTGGGTGGTTCGTCAGCACAGTCGGTTATTTTGATGGTGCTGGTGCTGGCCATGACCATTTTCCAATTCCGCCTCATCGAGCGGCGCATTCATTACACATGAGGTCCATTATGACTGATACATCTCATTCAATCGGGGCTTCCGGAACTGAAGCGCCCGTGATTGTGCCAAAAAAGCGCAGGGTCCATTTCAGTGCGATTATCGATCATGGCATCCTGATCATCGGCGCGTTGATGATGGTCCTGCCTCTGGTGATGGTGCTGCAAATGACCACGGTTACGGATGTTGAAATCCTCAAACACGGTCCTAGCCTGACCATCGGAGATGAGTTTTATAGCAATCTGACGAAAGCCCTGTTCGGCGCTTCTGGCTTCTCGGGCGAAAACACCGGCCTGAGCATGTTCAAAAACTCGCTGATCCTTGGGGTCGGCTTCGCTATGGGCAAAATCGTCATCTCTATGATGGCCGCCTACGCCATTGTCTATTTTCGTTTGCGTTTTGCCACTTTCGCTTTTTGGTTGATCTTCACAACCCTGTTGTTGCCGCTAGAAGTGCGTATTTTGCCTTCTTATGAAATTGTACAGAAAATGGGGCTCCTCAACAGCTATACCGGCTTGATCCTGCCGCTCATCGCTTCGGCGACAGCCACCTTTTTCTTTCGCCAGTTTTTTCTATCCGTACCCGAAGAACTGGTCGAAGCCGCCCGCATCGATGGCGCGGGGCCGCTGAAATTCTTCATTGATATTTTGGTTCCCCTGTCGCGCACCATGATTGCTGCGATCTTCATCATCATGTTTGTTTACGGCTGGAACCAGTATCTCTGGCCAACCATGATCACCACTGATGAAGACATGTTCACGCTGTTACGCGGCATCAAACAGATAACGGCCAGCATGTATGACGGCCAAATTCCCGAATATGGTCGCGGCAATCTTTTGGCGATCCTTGCGATCATTCCGCCCGTCGCCGTGGTTATCTTCTTTCAAAGCTGGTTCGTTAAGGGCCTGACCGAATCCGATAAGTAAGGAAATTCCAATGACTGTTGTCACGCTTGATATGGTCCGCAAAATCTATCCCAACGGTTTCGAAGCGGTCAAACCCTGTAGTTTCAAAATTCCCGATGGCGAATTTGTCGTGCTCGTCGGCCCTTCGGGGTGTGGTAAATCGACATTGCTGCGCATGATCGCCGGTCTTGAAGAAATATCCGGCGGTGCCATTTCCATCGGTCAGCGCGTCGTCAATGACGTCGACCCCGCCAACCGCAACATCGCCATGGTTTTTCAGAACTATGCCCTTTATCCGCATATGACTGTCTCCCAGAACATGGGTTATGGTCTGAAAAATCGCGGCTTGCCCAAATCCGAAATTCAGAAAAAAGTCCTCGATGCAGCCAAGATGCTGAACCTGATGGACTATCTCGACCGTCGTCCCAGCCAATTGTCTGGAGGACAGCGCCAACGTGTAGCCATGGGGCGGGCCATTGTGCGTTCTCCCGAGTTGTTTTTGTTCGACGAACCTTTGTCAAACTTGGACGCGAAATTGCGCAACCAAATGCGCATCGAGATTCGCTCTCTTCAGCGGCGGCTAGGTGTCACTGCAGTGTATGTGACCCATGATCAGATTGAAGCGATGACCATGGCCGACCGCATCATTGTGCTTAATGAAGGCCGCATCGAGCAGATCGGCACGCCCGCCGAGATTTACAACCAGCCTGCGTCCACCTTTGTGGCTGGATTTATGGGTGCACCACCAATGAACCTGCTCAACGCTACGCGGTCCGAGAACGGTCTGCTTTCCATAGGGGATGATATCCAAATCAATATTGAAGCCCCCAAGTCTGCGGACAAAGAATTCCTGCTCGGGATCCGCCCCGAAGATGTCGAAATGCGGGCTGAGGGCGGTCTGCCTTGTGACGTCCAGATCGTTGAGGAGTTGGGTGCCAACCATTTGATGCATGGCAAGCTTGGCGGACAAGATTTCTCCGTCAGCGTGCCCAAAGACGTGCAAGCGATCACTGGTCCAGTGACCTATGGATTGAAACCCAATGCTGCGCACTTCTTCGATAAAGAAAGTGGTTTTAGATTATGACAGATTTGGTCTCAAGCCTGCCGGATATCACAGACGCTGAGCGTCACCGGATTCTTCGTGTTGAACGCACGCCGGATCAGCATCGCGCCTTGCTCACCGACATTCCTGCTATGACCGCACTGGAAGTTGGTGGAAAGGCAAAATCGAGCAGATTGTCGGCAGACTTTACAGTTGCTGCCTGGAATGTCGAGCGCTGCCTTTTTCCAGATAGAAGCGCCAATCATTTGGCCAGCCACACGCCATCCGTGGTTCTGCTCAGTGAGATGGACAGCGGTATGGCCCGCACCGGCCAGCGTAACACCACTGCCGAGATGGCCAATGCCTTGGGCATGCGGTATGCCTATGGGGTTGAGTTTTTCGAGATGGGTTTGGGCGGCCCGACCGAACGCCCATACTGCAAGGATGACTTTAACGCCAGCGGGTGGCATGGCAATGCAATTTTGTCCGCCGTACCATTCGAAAAGCTGGCTCTGTTTCGCCTTGACCAAAACGGCCGCTGGTTCTGTACCGGCTCAAATTCGGCCGCCGACCCCGAGCAACCCCGCATGGGAGGGCGCATGGCGGTTGCTGCTATTGTGCCAACTGAAACCGGCCCTCTTTGCGTTGTCTCCACCCATCTGGAAAGCAATGCTAACGCCGCCTACCGACATCAGCAGTTTGCCTCGCTGTTAAGTATGATTGATCGCTTTGCTCCCGATATTCCCGTACTGATTGGCGGAGATCTCAATACCGGCAATCACATCCCGCCTGACTTTGACTGGCGCGTTGAAAGCCTTTTCGATTTGGCTCGGGAGCAGGGGTATCACTGGGATCTAACGCCGGATGGTGTCACCACACGCAACAGCCTCATTACGCCTCATGATACACGCCGCATGAAGCTTGATTGGTTCTGCGCCCGTGGCCTTGTGGGCGCCGCCAAGCCTTTATTGGCTTCGCTTGATACCGACGGCACCCCTTTGTCTGACCATGAATGCATTCTGTGTGATGTCGTGACAAAAGGGAGTTAAAGCTTCTCGCTACCGACAATACCTATATTTTGAGCGCACCAAAGCAAATAGGCTTTGGTGCGTTATGCGTTTGCACAGCGCCAAATGCGGCAATGCAAAAACGGGTGATCTGTCATACCAAAAGAGCAGTAGTATTTAATAGACTGATTAGTCTATTAAATACATATGTCAGATATCGTTTCAAATAATGCGAACCCACTACCCAAAAAACGAGGGCGCCCGCGCAAGGATCCTCTTGATCAGATTGCGCGCCAGAAGCTCATTCGCGCGGGTTTGATCAGTTTGACCGAGCACGGATATTCTGCGGTCAGTGTTGATGAAGTGCTCACCTCATCAGGTATCACCAAAGGCAGTTTTTACCACCATTTCAAATCCAAGGCCGACTATGGACTGGCGTTGATAGAGGCCTACCATGAGTATTTTGCCGCCAAGATGATGGCGTGGTTCGAGCAATCCGACCTCGCACCGCTGGACCGTTTGCGCGGTTTTGTCACCGACGCAGAAGCAGGCATGGCCAAATACGCATTTCGTCGCGGCTGCCTTGTTGGCAACTTGGGTCAAGAAATGAGCGTGCTTCCCGCTGATGTGTCCGAAAGATTGATTGCGGTGCTCGAGGACTGGCAACGAAGAACCGCCAGTTGTCTCCGCCAGGCACAACATCAAAATCAAATTTCACAAAAGCATGATCCCGACGCTCTTGCCGCTTTCTTCTGGATCGGCTGGGAAGGAGCGGTGCTTCGTGCCAAACTTGAACGCAATCCTGAACCGTTGCGCTGCTTTGCCGCCGGTTTTTTCACACTCGTATCAAATTAAGGTATCCAGTTATGGTCGATGCAATTGTTATCGAAAAAGGTGAAAGTGGCCAGAGTATTTCACAAAGCCAAGTGACATTTGAGCCTCTTGCAGAGGGTGAAGTCGCTGTCGATGTTGCCTATTCCACACTGAATTATAAAGATGCTCTGGCAATCACCGGCAGTTCGCCCGTTGTGCGCAGTTTCCCCATGGTACCGGGCATTGATTTTGCCGGCATTATAACTGAAAGCCGCCACGCCGACTACACCGTCGGTGACCGCGTTGTGCTGAATGGTTGGGGAGTGGGAGAAAAACATTGGGGCGGTCTTGCCAAGCGGGCGCAGGTCAACGGTGACTGGCTGGTGCCATTGCCCGACGGGGTTTCTATGCGTCAGGCCATGGCCATCGGTACCGCCGGATACACCGCAATGCTCTGTGTCATTGCGCTGGAAGACCAAGGCATCACGCCTGATAAAGGGGAAGTGGTAGTCAGTGGCGCCACAGGTGGTGTCGGCAGTGTTGCCACAACATTGCTCGCAGCCAAGGGCTATAACGTTGTTGCCGTCACAGGGCGTATGAGTGAAGCAGGCTACCTCAAAGACTTGGGCGCGACGTCTGTCATTGATCGTGAAGAAGTGTCGGGCAAACCCCGTGCGCTGAATAAAGAGCGCTGGGCAGGGGCCGTGGATGTGGTCGGTGGTCAGGTTCTGGCCAATATCTTGTCTATGATCCAATATAACGGTGCCGTTGCCGCCTGTGGGCTGGCCGGTAGCATGGATTTGCCGACAACGGTTGCGCCCTTCATTTTGCGCGGTGTAACGCTGAAAGGCGTGGACAGCGTCATGGTGCCAAAGGCAAAAAGACAAGTGGCTTGGCAGCGGCTGGCAACTGATCTGGACCAGAAGAAACTAGAGGCCATGATCACAGAAGTTGCCCTGGAAGATGTAATCAAAACAGCACCGATGTTCCTTGAGGGCAAGGTGAAAGGTCGCATTGTGGTTCCGGTTTCCCCCGAACTGGATTAAGGTTGCGGCGCATCTTCGCCGCACACCGCAAAGCGTAACGGGTCTTTGGTTTCAATCAAAGGCCCGTTTTTATTTGCACATTTGAAATTCAATCAGGGGGCCGGTACCAAATAGGCGGTTTCCGCAAGATCTGCTGATGGCACTTTGAGGAGCAACGGGTTGGGGGCAGGGACACTTGGGTTCGACGTCGCACTGATCGTGGCTACCGTCTGATCGGTCTCCGGATGCGGTATCGACACCTTTTCTTTTGTCTTGATTAATGCCCGTTTGCCTAAAGACACCTGTTTGCGAACGGACGGAGCCGGTGTGATCTTGGCGGCAACCGGAGCGAGGGACACCGCATCTCCACTTTGCCACAGCCGAGCAAAGTCGGGCTTGAGTTCGATGCGCTCCATCAGATTTTGTGCATCCTCTTTTTGCAGACCTGTATCGCAATAGCGCAAGCGATAAGAAAGGCCTTGCCGCGATGGCCAGCTAGCAGAGTTGCCCAAACCATTGCCGTCTGAAAGGGAGGTGTTTTCGTCGGTCAGGGTTTGCCAGCCAAACAGGCAATTCACCTCGTTGGCACTTTTAATAAACAACATGCCAAAGGGCCCGTAAGCGTTGCGATAGATGCCTTGTTGGCTCAGGTCTACTTTTGCGACCGGCATCGATCGAGCAGCATCCGCGACAATGTCAGAGGCCCGACTGGAATGCAAAAGCAGTTTGTCATTTCTCTTGCGGTCCAATCGTCGCCCTGCAATGCGCGTATCGATATAGTTTTCCCCCTGTCCTCCGCGTGCCATCGGATAGACTACGCGCTGGGAAAAGCCATTCTGGTAGGTCCGTTGGGTGGCAGATAAAATTCCTGAGGTGCTATCGCGCATCCGGACCACAACCATGGACGCGGGGATGTTGGCCTGCTCATTATAAAGCGCCGCCGCCTCATGGCTTGAAATCGCCTGCGAAAAGTCTTGCGTGCTGATTAAGCCATCTTGCACCACCGACGCGCCACTGCATGCAGCCAAAGGCAGAGTGGCCAGAGCGATAAGGGGCAGGCGGCCGGACAAATTGTATTTCTTTACATGGGTCAGCATTCTTGGTCCCTATGGGGTGGACATCAGCCCTTTAGTGGATCTGCAGAGACGGACGGATTTTGTTGCGAGTGACCTTGATTCCGTCACGCACGGCCTTCGAGGAAACCACATTGTTCAATGAAACAAACAACCGATGCGCCGCAAGATAGTCGCCAACGTGATACATCGACCACGCCCGTAATTCCGTCAGATTGCGCGGCTCACGGGCAATCTGCGCGCGCTGAGCAAGGAAATGCAAACTGTCCAGATAGCGTTTCTGCCGGAAGGCCTCCGTTGCTTTTTGTGCCAGAACACCCTGGTCAATCTCTTGCTTTTGGCTTTGAGAAAGGCCCGCGTTGCTCGATACGCGCTCCGCGTCGCGGGTCTTGCCCCTGCTAAGGGCGGCCAAACTGGCCCCATAGCTGGAGGTGGCCCGCAGTCTGCCATTGTGTCGTTGGCCGGCTGTCTGGATCGATTGCTCAAAAGCAAATTGCGCTTCGGTTGGACGTTTCAGTTGCATGAGGCACCAACCACGGGTCTGGTGTGTCTGTGCGTTTGCGCGACCACTGGCAATCAATCCTTCTGCGATGGCGAGACAGCCATGATAGTCACCGGACTTGTGTGCTTGCGACAATTTATCCAAGGTCGACACACGCTTGCCCAAACCTCGCTTTGAGGCTTGTATCTGGGATTTGTAGGTCAGTTTGGCGACGGTCGCATACTGTTCGCCATAGAGTGCTTTGAGATCAGAAAAAGCCTGCTTGTTGTTGAGGAATGCGGCAACAAGGGTTTTGCCATAGGCCGCTGTTTCTGTCAGTTGCCATTCAATTGCTTTGTCAAACCACGCGTAAGACGTATCAAATTGTTTGAGATTGAAGGCATACCAGCCCAACGCCTCTGCCCCCGCACCACTTTTTTGGGCTTTGGTGTGTTTGACATAATCCTGCAAGAAACCTTGCGTTAGGGGTTTGCCTTTGTGGTCTAGTAGGAGCGGGGAAAAAAGACTGACATACAGACCGGAAAGATCGGTGTTTGCCCCTTTCCATTCCCGTGACAAGGTCTGGGCCTCATGCAATTTTCCTAGCGCCTTGAGGGATAAAATACGCCCCTCTATAGCTTTAAGATGTTCTTTCCCGTTGGGGACTTGCGCAAAAAATCGATAGGATTGGTCAAAATTACCGCTGACATAGGATGTCCACGCCAACAGTTGCAAATCCGCCCAGTCCTTGCTGCGCTCGGCTTGTTGGCCGAACAAATTCAATTCTTGATCAAAATTGACAGGCAATGCAAATCCAAAGGCATTGGCGCGAATGGCTAACCCGCGGGCAAAACTGATTTTCAGTGCGCTACCGTTCGAACCTTTTGAACCGGCCCCTAGCACCCTTTTGTAAAGATAACCGGCATCTGCCAAAGGCAGGTATCGTGCAGCCTTCTGCATGGTGGCGTTGATCAGGTCTTTGTCGGAGAAGCGAGAGAGCATGGCCTGATAAAGCTCAAAGGCGCCTTCGCCATTCTTCTCATGTGACAGGGCTTCGGCCACCGCCCATAAAGTGTCGGGATCATCCGGCGTGATAATTTGAGAGTTGCTGTTGGCCAATTGCTTGACTTTATCAAAGTCATAATTCGCATGCGCCTTCAGCAATGCACCTCGCACCCTATATTGTTTGATCTTCTTCAACAGGTCCGGATCTGGGGCCCAGTAGGGCTGTGCTGCTTGCTGGCGCGTGATCAGGGCTTCCAGTTCATCAATGCGGCCTTCGCCATACAGGGTCCAATATTTTTGGTCGGACCCTTGAACCGGGTTGAGAGGGTCGCCAGGTGCTTGAAAACCCGGGTAAGAAAGCCTCAAACGTGTGAGTTCCTGATTGTATTTTTCTGTTTCTCCGCGTTCTGCAAAATATTTCAATGCATAGATATCGGGTCCAGCCTCAGATGCACTGGCCACCTGCATTGTTTGTGCCGCAGTCACCATGCCATCGTCTGCCAAACCATTGCTGCAGGTCGCGGCAATCAAAAGAGCAAACCATGCAGAGTGTTGCAAGATGTGTTTTACAGACATGATGCATACCTTTGTTTGGCGGCAGCAAGCGCGAGCAACTGCAGGGTGGCTGGATAGTAGTTTTGATCAAGGGATTGCATCAGAGAGCTACGGATTGGTGTGCCTGTATCGTGGCAGTGCGCCAAACTCACAATGGTGTCATAGCCTGCGTCTTTGAACACGTCTTCAGCTTTGCCGCTTTCAATGTCCAACACTTGCAATTTTTGCCCACTCGCAGTCTGCGCCGCTTTGATAATGGCAAGGGCCAAATCCTTGTTGCCAGTCTCTGACATTAGCAAATAGAGCGGAATTCGGATCGCTTCATAACCAAACAAAGGCGGTTTTTCCGGCGCGAGTAGGGCATTGACATGGCCTTTTTTTAGCAAAATCCAGTCAGGAACGCGACCTTGTTTCTGGATCACAAACTGGTCAATCAATTGCTCGCCACTAGCCTGCAAACGCAACCACCGCCGCGCTCCGGTGAGGTGAGCCAATCGTTCAAACGCAGGGAAAACCCAATAAGACAGATTGGCGATCAGACCCGTTTTTTTGTAATCGAACCCCATTTCACCAGGTGCCAGAATTAGTCCAATTTCAGGCCATTCCGACATTTGAGGCTCCAGATCGGTCAAGATCTCAAGAGCCTTGTCTCTGTGATTTTGTCCCCATCCGGCTTCAGAGGCTTCAAGCAACGCCCAGGCGATCAATATATCGCCGTCCGACGCATTATTCGTGTCAGAGACAGCTTGCTGTGCAGTGGGCGTGTAGCGCCAAGAGTGAAGCGCGTCAGATCGAACAGCCAATGTGTTAGAAGTGAAGCTATAAATCAGATCGAAAGCCGCTTTGTCATTTGCCGCGATGGCCAAAAGCATACCATAGCCTTGGCTCTCACTGTGTGAGATGCCGCCGTTTACATTGTCGATGACATTGCCCTTGGACCCGACAAATTGCTTTTTGTAGGCAGCCCACAAGGGGGAGTCTGCAAGGGCGCCAAACACCGTGTTTGTTTGGAGGTTATCCTGCGCGGACGCGGCCATTACAAAGACTGAACCGGCCATTGCCCAAACAAGAAGACAGGCGATCCTAATAAGTTTGCTCAAAATCGTCTCCATTGCTACGTTTTGTGCGGTTCAGGATCACCGAAGAAAGCAGCCCAAAGACCAGCAGGCTAACAAAGGTCAAAAAGGCATAAAAAGGCGGATTGTTAGAAAGCCATCCGGCAAACAGAAGATGCCAATTTTTGGAATGGCTCAGCGGTAGATTGCCTATCCATTCTTGTTCACTTTTCAGCTGGGTCAGTGTCTCGCCATAGCCGGAAATGCTGACTGTGTGAATGGGGTCGCTGCCTCGGGCGGTGGAGGCAAACAAACTATCAAAATCCAGATAATCGGCTGCTTGCATATTATAGCTGACCAAAGTGGTGACTTCACCATCTACGCGTCGTTGTGAAATTAGCGCCTTGTTGTTGCCTGACAAAGAAGCTGGACCATCACTTGGATGCGTCACCTTGGCGACGGCTCTGGAAACAGGGCTGAATATGGTTTTGACCGATGAGGAAAACGCGGAAAATTGAAACCCGTCCCGCTCACGGGCTGCGCGTTGCCTGAAGACTTCCTTGAGGCTGTCTCTCGACAGAGCATTACCGGATTGTTGCGGCAGAGGAGGCATAGGTGGCATGGATTGCGGGCGAAAGCGGGTGTCATAGCGTTGCATCCCAGCAGGGTAGACGCTCTTTGCATTTATGGATGCTGTAGGCATGAGGTCCACACCTTGTGCCATGTCGCCCAACCCTTGGGAGGCTTGCGCCAAAGCAATCAAGTCTACACCCTGCTGAAAATGCGCTTCTTTGGCAGGCACCGAAGCAAAATTTCCGATGATGATGCGGTTGTTGGCATAGGCAGCAGATGTTTCGCCTGCCCGAGCCATCGAGGTTGTAAAGACCTGATCGGAATTGATCGCCAAACGAGAGAGAAAATCTGCAGTGACTTTCAATCCGCGCATGGTTTCATCATAGAGCTGCACCAATATTTGCGCACTGCCATCCTGATTGCGATAAGGATAGCCGGTTGTCAGTGTGGTGCGGACATTGGGAAGCACGGGCAAATGCGCCAGTTTAGGGACGCTGAAATAGCTTTCACCCGATAGATAGAACATTGCTTCACGTGTGCGATTGATGCGCGTCGCACATTGGGTTTCCGCATCGTTTTTCTCAAACAGGCCAATAATCTCAACCCTGTTGACGCCTGCAGAGAAAGCCGACAATGGCAGTTTGATCAAGCGATCTTGGATCAATCCATCATCCTGCATACGGATTGGCAGGCTGATTTTACTTTTGCCATTGATCAAAAGCTGCACCTCGCCCCGTTTGATGGATTTGGCATAGCTGGCAAAAAGATGAAACTCGACGCTGTCATAGTCAGCAGGATAAAAATCAGCGGGGAGGGTCAGCCGAACCTGCTCGGAAAAGCGGTGTCCGCTATACTCCCGTTCTGAATATCCCAATTCGGCGAGTGAAATGGAGCTTTCTTCCTGAGGGACTTTGTTGTGATCTACATATTGACCCAAAAATGAAAAGCCGTCGGGCTTTTGTGCAAGTTCATCAATCCGGGCTATTAGGATGCGCGTACCATCAGCGGACGGGACCAAGGCTACATTCTTCTGTTGCTTTACAAGAAGGTCTTGCCCATCGCCAATCTGATATAATGCTTGCAAACCGGCATGCCGCTGCAATGCATCCAAGCTGCCAGCGAATACATCAATTGCGCTGCCCTTGGTGCGGGCCACATTTTGTAGGGCCGCTTCGGTCATAACCTGAATGGATGGTTTTTTAATTTGCGCTGCCAGAATAACTTGTTGCACGAGGGTCAACAAAGCTTCCTTGTGTGCATTGTCCGTCCGACTATCAGACGGCAGGACCAGATTGACCGCAACCGATTGGTCCGCTGATCTGGAGATCGCCGCCAAATCCTGTAATTGCGTGATCCGGCCAGCCCCATGAGCGCGACGCAAAATGGAGCTTTGCAGGTCAATCGCTGTCCAAAGATCATAGCTGCCTTCAAGGGAACAATCGATACGATGGTGCTGCTGTGCTTTGAGCGTCAGCTCATTGCGCCCGATGTTCAACCGCGCCGGAGCGATGTCTGCTTCCAGATATCCTATTTTGTCCGTATGGCGCAGTGCAGTTGTTGCGATATGGGTTCCATTGACCCATAGACCCAATCGAGAGGATTCAGGTAGAACCGTCACAGAATTGGTGAAACCGATTTTGACCGCAACCGGCCCTGCCAGATCGGCAGCTGTCAGATATATGGGCCAGCTTGTTTGCGAATCCTCGCCATTCAAAAGCCCGTCGGAACCATTTATTGGAAAGTGGGTGACACCGGGCTGAAACGCGGGGCCATCGACAGAATGGGTTATCAAGGCATCGTCTTGCACAAAAAAGCCTGACTGTGACCAGCTTCGTACGGCGCGCAAGATGTTTTCGGCCCCGCTCCGCTCAGGAGGGGCGTTGCTCTCACTGGCAATTGTTAGGGCGCTGGCATGGGCCGTTTGCAGATTGTCGATAGGCAACGTTATGATCGCCAAACCCGATAGGCAAGCGAGGGTCAGGTTGCGATAAGCTTTTGATTCTCTGAAAATTCTCATCTGTATCTCCCCCAACTCATCGATTGCTTAAAGGTGCTGGTTCAGGGGCTGCTTTGTCTTTGGATGAGCGGCCAAGCAGCGAACGCAGGGCGGCGCTCATTCCGCGCCAAGCCTGATAGGCTGACCATTGCAGGATGATGAAAGTGCCATAAAGTACCGGCCTTGACTTTTGTCTGCCATCACGCAATTTGACCAATTGGCTGTTGTCAGGAAACATGATTCCGGCCAAAACACGCCGATCCATAGCGGTGCTGGCGTGCAACCCGAGGCCGATACGGCGTTCGCCTCCCTGTGCTGTGCTGGAGCGCACCACCACATTAAAGGTGTAGAGCGTATGATCAGGATTGTCTTTTTTGGCAATGCTTATGCTGCCTAATTTGCCCGAAATCGCGGCGGGCAGTGCTTCACTGGCCTTGGCAACAACAGCCAATCCGCCAATGGCCAAATTGTCCAATTCACAGCCCACTTGCTCGCCGTCAATCGTCAGAATGCCTGTCAGCAGAGGGGTGGTATAGTCCATGCGATAATGCCGACGCCTTTGCTTGCGTTCGGCCGCAGCACCCAATCCTAGACCGCCCAGAACAAGGTTGAAGAAAGACCAGATGGTAACGACCATCAACAATTCATTGGTCATTCCATCCAGCCACAACCGGTACATCCCATTCAGGAAGGTTGCGAGCAAGACGATGAAAGCGATTAAAAGGCTCCAGCCATGACTGGAAAAACTATCTTCCTCAAGCGATAGTCCCTTGTCAGTCACTTTAAACACCGGCTTGCGCGGGTTGCGAAGTGTGCTGAAAATCACACGCGACAGGGCAAAGGATTGCACATATTCATAAGTCTCGGAGATCCATGGCCAACGCACCCGTCCGAACAGATAATTCTGCATTATGGTTGCCGCCACCATGTAGGTGCAGGTATAGGCAAGAAACTCCTGAAAGGTCGCGTGATAGATTTGCAGATCAAAGAAAATATAGAGCACCGGTGAAAAGACAAAGATAAAACGTGACAGCGGGAACAGCCAAAACAGCATGCTCGACAAATAGGCCAACCGTTGCATAGGCTTCAGGCCTTTGCGAAACATCGGCAACCGCAACAACAGGATTTGCATCATGCCCTGACACCAGCGCGACCGTTGGGTGAGAAATGCGTCAAAAGTCTCCGGCTGGAAACCGGCAATCATAGGCTCGTCAACATAGGCACTGGACCAGCCACGCGCGTGCAGCTCCAGAGCGGTCTCACAATCTTCGGTGATTGAGACCCCGTTAAAGCCCCCAACTGTTTCCAGAGCTTCGCGGCGCAAAACGGCGGCGGAACCACAAAAGAAAGTTGCATCCCACTTATCCAAGCCCTTTTGAGTGACCGAGTAGAACATTTCATTCTCGGACGGCATGAACCGATAGGTGTCGAGGTTTTTCTCAATCGGATCTGGATTGAGGAATTGGTGCGGGGTCTGCACCAGAAAAAGCTTTGGATCGACTTGAAAATATCCGACGGTTTTTTCTAAGAATTCACGGGTCGGGGCGTGATCGGCATCGAACACAACAACCAAATCACCGGTTGAATGCTTCAGTCCCTCATTCAGATTGCCAGCCTTGGCCATCTCGTTGCGCGCGCGCGTGATATAATGAATGCCGAGTTCGGCGCAAAACGCTTGTAGACGCTCTTTGCGGTTGCGTGCCGATTGCCGCGCAACAGGATCGTCCGATTTGCATTTTTGGTCCGTACCGCCATCATCAAGCAGATAGACATTGAGTTTTTCTGCCGGATAACGAAGATTTGCCGCCGCCGCGAGGGTGGTGCCCAGAATGTCATCATCTTCGTTGTAAGATGGAATGAAAATATCCACGCTGGGATAGTTGCCGCGGGTGCCTGACAATTGCACGGGCTTGCGTTTCACCGGATCCGAGTTGACAATGGTACTGATGAACAGCATGCCGATGGCATAGAGTTCTGCAAAAAACAGCAGGTAGCCAGCGATGAAAGATGCCAATTGATCGGAATTGGGCAACGTATTGGTCCAGCGCCAATAAAGATAGCGCAGCGCGACGGCACACCCCATAACCACAAAAACATGTCGCCACATTGGATGGCGCAACTTTATGGCATGAATCAGTGCCATAGACCCAATGGTGCATGTGGCGTACAGGAGCTGCGCTCCCAACCCTACCGGCTGCAAGACAAACGCCAGAAAGATCAATGTTACAATAAGCCAAACAGTCGCCAGCATATGATGCAATCCAAACCCTAGGTATTTTTTCAAGGGGTAGGATTAGCGAAGTAACCTTATCAGCACGTAAAAAGTCATGGTTAAGCAAACCTTAAACGTAATGTTTGGGTAGTTCCTGCCGGATTATCTAAAAATTAGGTCCGTGACCGCTGGTATTGCAGCAGTGATATTACACAGCCCAAGATATTTCCATGTCCCGTCCTTCAACAAGGCCGGTTCCCGTAACAAGTTGGGGCGGGTCTTTCAACAGTCCAAATAGGTCTGTCAATGGTAGCGGCTTGGAATAGAGAAACCCCTGATATTGATTGCAGTGATTAAGCTGAAGCCATTCGAGTTGGCCTATGGTTTCCACACCTTCTGCAACGGCTGTTACGCTTACCAGACGACACAGGGAAAGGATCATGCCGATCACGGGGGATTGGTCATCGATCATTTGCATGAAAGACCGATCCACTTTCAAGCTTGAGATCGGATAATCCTGAATATAGGCAAGGTTAGAGTAACCCGTACCAAAATCATCAATTGCAATCGAAAAGCCAACGTCACACAGTTTCGTCAGTATGGATTTGGCGTCATAGCCTTCGCCCATCAACATGCCTTCGGTGAGCTCTATTTCAATGCGATCTGTGGGACATCCGGTTTTGGCCAGATTCTCCTGTAGTCTTAAGACAAAATCCGAACGCTCAAATTGTTTCGGCGAAATATTGATAGAAAGTGGAAAGTCATAACCGCTTTTTGCAAGCCGGCGTTGATCCTTTCCGGCCTGTTCAATGATCCAGTCACCAGCCTGATGTATCAAACCGGTTTCTTCCAGCGCTTCAATGAAATCCCCCGGTAAAACAATGCCTTTTTGAGGATGATGCCAACGCATCAAGGCTTCGGCGCTCAAAACGGTTTGTTTTTGGCAGTCTACGCGCGGTTGATAGAAAAGCTCGAACTCTTTGCGCTCAATGGCAAGAGTGAGTTCCTTCTCAAGCGTGCGTTTGACCAGTGCGGCCTTCTGGAGCTCTGGTCGGAAGTAGCGATGCGTATTACGCCCGGCATCTTTTGCTTCATACAATGCCAGATCAGCATGCTGCATCAAGGATGACAGGTCCCGACCATGCTCCGGGAACAAACTGACACCAATGCTTGCTTTGCTATTCACAATATGGTCGTCGAAAGTGCAATCGGAAGACATGTCAACAAGGATGCGATGGCAAATTGTTTCCAGCTCTGTCACATATTGATAGGGCATGAGAATAACAAACTCGTCGCCACCCAATCGCGCTATTTGGCCGTGGCTTCCCACAATAGATTCAAGTAAGGCTGCCACATAGATAAGCAATCGATCTCCCACGACATGCCCCAGCGTGTCATTGATTGCCTTAAAATTATCAAGGTCGATCAATAGCATGGCAAGAGGTGTCTGGGCCTTTAAAGCGTCCGAAAGTTGTATTGGGAATATTTGGTTGACATAGTTGCGACTATACAACCCTGTCAAAAGATCATGATGTGCCAGAAAGCGGACCTTTTGTTCCTGTTCTTTTAATCCCGTGACATCGAATTCCGATAATAAGATTGTTTCTTCGCCTGTTGTTGGATCATGGCAGGCGGTTGCAGATAACTCGTGCCAGCGTAAGTTTTCGCCGCAAACCACACGGCAAATTAATGAAGCGCTTTTGTTGTTTCTCAAGTCACTGGTGATGGTTTGATAGTCACTTTGATCATCAAACCGGTCTTGCAGTACGGCCGCCTCAACGCCATATTTTTTATTAGCCTCGGTGTTCATATAAAGCAGATCTCCAGCCATGGAGAACAACGAGATGCAAACGGGAATATGATTAAGGGCTTCTGCACTGCGCAGGCGATGTGGTGTTCTATGTTCCTGTGCTTTGGCTTCGCAAAGCATGCCAATTCGGCCATCGGGTAGATTGTGTCTACTCATGCGGACATTATAAGTCACAGGTAGATTATTTGGGTAAAGCGTCCAGACCTCGTGAAAGGCCTTGTCGTTGAGTGAGAAGGAACTTTGATATTGTTTAAGGCGCGCCGAAATGGAATCGCTCATATCTGAGGCCATCTCTCTGGCAAAAAGCTCTTCAAACGTTTCTGCATGCCAAAGATCGCGCGCTGAATCATTGGCCCAAACAATCTTTGAATGGTCAACATCAAAGACCCACAACGGAACGGAGAGCGTCATCACATCGGATGGGCTAAATATTTCTTTTTTTCTTTTTTTGCCCTGATTTGGCATACGCCTGATCTCAGTTTGTAGATCGACCCTTGGTTGATCTTGCCTAATTTTCAAACATGCGCACCATATGTTTATTGCTCGTGTATTTGATCTAACCGAACACCAGACACAAGTGCAAATTGGGTGTGCCACAGCTCTGCAGATGGTATTGACTAATAGACACAACCTGTAAACATTGCCTTAATTAGATAGTATTGAATAACTGAACAATGGATAAGTATTTGGCAAAAGAGCTAAATTCGATGGTATTTGAATTGGTTCTAAACTCTAAAATACGTATTATTACTCGACGGTGCCATTTGGCTTTTATCCCTCTTCCTTCTACTCGGATAAAGGCAAATGTTCCCATTGCATGATTTGCGCCTCTACTGGAAAACCACATAGATCCTCTCGCCGAACCATGCCCGGCCGCGCACCCAAGCGCGTGTAAAAACGCACAGCACCGCTATTACCCACCAGAACGCTCAGCCAGGCCCTATGATGGCCTTGATCACGGAGGCGGTTGAAGACCATTTGCATGAGGGCCGTTCCTATGCCGTTCGACGTTTTGGCCGGGTCACAATGCAAATTGTCGATAAACGCATTGGGGCGGCACCAAACGGAAACAAAGCCCAATAAAGACTGGGTGCCTGTTTCGCGGGCGACCAGCACAACATCCTGTGGTTTAATCTTGTAGCGACTCCAGATGTCTGACACATCAGCGTCAACCCGCTCAGCCAAATAACTGGCAGGAAGATGGTTGCGATAGGCATGCCGCCAGCTGTTTGCTTGCAATTGAGCAATGGCTGGGAAATCTGACCGGATCGCCGTCCGGATTTGGTATTGTATCATGCCGGGCACTCTGTATCCTCAAATCGCTCTAATGTGCTGGAGCATTTCGGAAACTCAATCCCGCACGATCGCAGCCTTATCTGTTATCACGGCATGTTTTCTTTTTGGCCCTTTGGCATCGTTGGCCACCGTGCGACGCGCGATGGTTTCTTTGCATACCTGACTGGTCTCGGGCAGATCGCTTGCAACCGTTTTGATGAGATCCCTGAACCATTTATGGCGAGGGGAATGCCGATGGCGCACGTGCCAGACCATGTAAAAATCAACGGGCTCTAACTCTACCGGTGTTTCCACCCATGCGAGATCACGAAAAATAGATCCGGCCAAGCGGGACGGGGCTGTTGCCAACATATTGGTTCCGCGCACCACCATCGCAGCAGAAGTAAAGTTTGGACCAATATAAGAAACGCGTCTTTTTCTACTCATACTGGATAGTTGTGTATCAATGGCAGTTGCTTCGTTGGTTCCCAGCGACAGGATGGCATGATCCGATGCTACGAAATCCTCCAAATCGCGCGGGGCATCCCGCACATCAGGATCATAATAGGTGATCTGACGATCAGAACATAATTTCGAAATCACCAGGTCAGATGAATCCTTTGGCGGGTAGGGGCAAAGCTCTAGATCCGCGACACCCTTTTTTAAACACACATTGCCCATGATTAACTGCTGATGAGTACGCAGCGTACAATTGGGTGCCTCCTGATTAAGCCTTGAAAAAATGGCAGGGACGAGCAAATCATGCTCAAAATCGTTGCAGATAATCGAAAAGCGGTCAGTGGAATTGAGCGGATCAAAGTCTGACTGGTGGTACAGAGCCTCTATACCCTCCAACACCTGATCAATTTCACCCATCATCGATTCCACCCGCTCGGTTGGCACCATCGCGCGTCCGACTTTGAGAAACAGCGGATCACCTAACAGGCCACGCAAGCGGTCCAAAGAGTGGCTCACCGATGATTGTGTAACGCCCAACATCCGCGCCGTTTCTGTTACCGAGCGATGCTCATAAATCTGCTTGAGCATATACAGAGACCGGCCGTCTAGGGATAAGTGATCGATATTTTTCATCATAATCATGATTATAATGCATTTGTCTTCATGCGATCAATCCCTATTTTGAGATCAGAACGTGGCGACAGACAGTCTGGATGCCCGAGAGTTAAGATCGAAATGTCCGCTAGAGACGGGCAATAAAGGAAATAAAATGTCAAATTCGCACCAAACATCGGTCGTTATTGTTTATCATAGTGGCTATGGTCACACAGAAGCCCTTGCCAAATCGGTGGCCAAGGGAGCCCAAGCTGTCGAAGGAACCACAATCACCCTGATCAAAGCCGATGACGAGAACAAAGACTGGGATGTGCTGGCTAAGGCCGATGCAATCGTTTTTGGTAGCCCAACTTATATGGGCTCTGTCTCGGCTCCGTTTAAAGGTTTTATGGATGAGAGTTCCAAGGTATGGTTCACACAAGGCTGGAAAGATAAAATTGCGGCAGGGTTCACCGTGTCTGCCTCTCAATCTGGTGACAAGCTCAATACCCTGATTCAAATGGCCGTGTTTGCTGGCCAGCATGGTATGAATTGGGTGTCCACAGGGATGGCTCCGGGCAACAATACATCCGAGGGTAGCGTTGAAGACATCAATCGTTTGGGGTCCTATATTGGATTGATGGCGCAGGCCAATGGCGATCAAAGCCCCGATGTCGCTCCTCCAGCGACCGATCACCGCACAGCCGAAGCTTTTGGCTCGCGCATTGCTCAAAGCACGCGTCGTTGGGCATCTGCCGCCTGATAGACGACACCGGAAGATGAAATGAAGAGCAGCTGGCGGTTCGTCAGCTGCTTTTTTATGTGCGGGATGCACCGAAGCAATTGAGATTGTGGACAATTCTCTCTAAGCTGATCGCCGATCATGTGTTCGCATCGTACGATTATGCGCGACACCAACGGTAACCGACAGCAAGAGCAATTTTTATGCCTGGGATATACAAGTTCAAAACCTCCCGGCTCGCCCTGTGGGCCTTGTTGTTGGCCCGCCTGAGCATTCCAGTCGCCATTTTAAGCTTTTTATTGATGCGCTTTGGCGGGCTCCACCCGTCATTGGCTATTTATTGTTTTGCTGCATCCGTTGCGCTGGCCCTTTTATCGATCCTTGTGAGCCTTGCCGCGTTTCCAACCATTTGGTTTGATGGGCAAATTGGAGGCATGCGCTTGTGGGGGACTTTCTTGCGCAGCCTGTTTGTGCTTTTGCCGGCGCTGGCTTTTGCATATTTTTATTTTTCCAGACCTGCTTTTTCTGACCTATCGACAAATCCGATAGACCCGCCAGAATTTGTCGAGGCATGGAAACTGCGCGGTGACAATGATAACAGCTTGGAAAGTGCCAGTTTGGCTGAGCGAGAAAAGCAAGCGCTCGCCTATCCGAGCTTGAATAGTAAAAAGATTGAGCAACCTATTGAGCTCGTGCATTTGCTGGTGCTTGACGAGTTGAAAAAACAAAATTGGGAATTGCTGCGCATCAGCGATTATAGAGACAGCGTTGATGGCAGCGACTTTGAGGCGACGACCCGTTCTGTCATCACTGGCTTGCGCTACGCAATGTCTGTTCGTTTGCGACCGGACGGGGAAGAAGCAAGCATTTTGGATATGAGATCTGCTTCATTGTGGGGGCCTCATGATTTCGGAATAAACGCAGCACGGATCATGAATTTTATGGCATCGGTTGACAACCGACTGGAAGGCGGCATAAAGCATTTCGAGCTTCAAATCGAAGAAGAAGAGCGTCAGCGCCGTCTGGAAAGAGGCCCGATACCCCGCGCCAAGCCCCTAAATCCCTGATAGGGCAGGTGCCTTACAATCATGGGCTTTGTTCGATCAACGGATAAGGCGATAGTGTGCACTCAGCGATGGAATGGCTTCTTGGCACACCACAAAGCCCCGTGCGACCAGATATTCGATTTGCGCGAACATCGACAAGCTTGCAGCACCATGCAGCGACCGGTCGACATCTTTATAGACGATGGCCACCATTTGAGCGATGGTTTCGTCCCCAGCATCTAATCGGTCGATGAGCGCAGCTTCTCGCATCTCCCTGTGCGCTCGCAATCCCAGCAAAAATGACTCTGGCTCTTTCACAATGCCGCCATGACCGGGCCAATAAACGGCATCCTTGCGTTTCATAAGCGCCTTAAGGCTTGCCATATAGTCGGCCATTGATCCATCCGGAGGGGCAACGATGGATGTGGACCAAGCCATGACATGATCGGCCGAGAACAGTCCGGATCCATCCGGCAAAGCAAAAGACAGATGGTTGGCGGTGTGCCCCGGTGTATGCAGAACATCCAATGCCCAGCCTTCACCTTCAATGCGCTCGCCGTTTTTGAGAAAATGGTCGATTTCCAGCTTGGAGTCAGCTGAAGCGTCAAGGGGATTGATCTCGCCCAAATGCAGCGTTCGGGCCGGTCGGTGATGGCCTTCTGCATAGATTGCAGCACCACAGCGCTGTTGCAGGAGTTCTGCACCGGGTGAATGATCAGAATGGGTGTGGCTGATCAATATATGACTGATCGTTTCCCCTTTTGTGGCCTGCAATAGCGCTTCGATATGTGCCTTATCTGCCGGCCCGGGGTCGAGAATGGCAACCTTGCCTTCCCCGATGATGTAACTGTTGGTGCCATGAAAGGTAAAAGGGCCGGGATTGTTGCAGGTTACGCGCCGCACTCCGGGGGCTAGAACCACAGCCTGGCCGTAATTTGGCATAAAGCTTCTATCAAAGGAAATGGATGGCATGAAATTCAACCTCGCCTCTCATGAGGAACAAAAACGGCGGTCCAAAACAGGGCCGCCGTTTTTCATCTGCAAAATGCTTTGAGCTCTATCAAGTGATTACATTGGGCGCTGTGCGACCGAGGCGTTCTTCCAGTTGTGTCATGGTCAACATGGCTGACACGACGGGTTTTAATGCCACTTGCGGGTCAAGGGCATGGTCGCCATGTGAGTCGACATATTGCTCCAGATAAACGCGCAAGGTAGCGCCTTCCGTACCTGTACCCGACAGACGGAATACAACCCGAGCGCCTCCGTCAAACCAAACACGCAAGCCTTGTCCGGTGCTGACTGAGCCATCGATTGGGTCATGATACGAAAACTCATCCGCTTTGTTAACGGTGAGACCGGCAAAAACCTGCCCCGGCAGCGTTGCCAATTGCCCTTGGAGCGTTTCAAACAGCGCGTTAGCCGCGTCGCTTGGAACGGCCTCGTAGTCAAATCGGGAATAATAATCCCGACCATAATGTGCCCAATGTTCTGCAAGGATCGTCTTCACAGGTTGATTGCGCTCTGCCAGAATATTCAGCCACAAAAGAACCGCCCACAGGCCGTCTTTTTCGCGCACATGGTCAGAGCCGGTGCCCGCGCTTTCTTCGCCGCAGATGGTCACTTTACCAGCGTCCAGTAGATTGCCGAAAAACTTCCAGCCGGTTGGTGTTTCATAGCATTCAATGCCTAAACCGGCGGCAACCCGATCACAGGCGGCACTGGTTGGCATCGAACGGGCGATACCGGCAAGTCCTTCGCGATAGGCAGGCGCCAAATGGGCATTGGCAGCCAATAGAGCAAGGCTATCAGAGGGCGTGACATAGGCGCCGCGTCCAACAATCATATTACGATCACCATCTCCGTCTGATGCAGCTCCCAAACAAGGTGCTTTTTCTGACATCATCAGATCCATCAGGCTTTTGGCCCAGACCGGATTGGGGTCAGGGTGCCCTCCGCCAAAATCTTCGCTTGGAATAGCATGTATCACGGTCCCCGCAGGAGCGCCCAAAGCCCCTTCAAGGATTGCTTTTGCATAGGGTCCGGTAACCGCGTGCATGGCGTCGAAGACCATCGAGAAGCCGCCCGCAAACAGATTGCGGATCGCGACGAAATCAAACAGGGACGCCATCAGCTCTTTGTAATCAGCAACGGGGTCAACCACTTGGATCACCATGTCGCCCATTTTGCTTTCGCCAATGGAAGCCAGATCGACCACGTCAGCGTCGGCAATTTTGTAGGACCGAAGCGAACAGGTTTGTTCATACATGGATTCGGTAACACCCTCGGGTGCAGGACCTCCGTTGGCAACGTTATATTTGACGCCAAAATCTTCGTCGATACCACCGGGATTGTGACTGGCGGATAAAATCAAGCCACCGTCGGTCTTATTGAGACGAATGAGGTGAGAGGCCGCAGGCGTTGACAGCAGGCCGTTTTGGCCGACAATCACCTTTGATGCGCCATTCCCTGCAGCCATCTTCAAAATAATCTGAATGGCCTTGCGGTTGAAAAATCGGCCATCGCCGCCAACCACAAACGACTTGCCTTCGGCACCGCCGATTGCGTTAAAAACGGATTGAATAAACTGTTCCAGATAGCCCGTTTCCATGAAAACACGGGTCTTCTTGCGAAGCCCCGATGTTCCGGGCTTCTGGCCAGCAATGGGTTCACAGGAGATGGTTTCAATATTCATTTAATAGCCTCCAGATCCAAGTTGGAGCAACTTTACAGACCAACCACAACAAAGGCTATAGATATGGATCAAATCAGTCATGCTTGTTGCATTTTTATGCTGAATAACCCTGTGTTTGCCACATATACTGTGTGATGCATGGCCCGGTAAAAACGGTTTGGCTAATGTTTAAAGACTGGTTTTTACCCGGCGGCTGTTGAGCAAAATACCCAGTCCGATAAAGGCAATGCCCACGATATGGTGGCTTTCCAACCGTTCTCCCAGAAAAACAAAGGCTAAAAGCGCCACCCATCCGGGCATAAGATGGATGGCAACACCAGCCTTTGCAGGGCCGATCAAGCTGACGCCCTTGTTGTAGCAAACATAAGCCAAAAGGGAGGCTATGAAGGTGATGTAGCCAATGGTCAAAAAAGAGGTTGCTGTTACGGGCATGGTCTGGATTGTCATGCTCTCCCAGATATAAATCGGCAGCAGAATTGTTGCGCCAATGCCTGTGATCGTCGTCAACATCACCATAGGATCCAGATCGGCGGGGCGTAGTTTGAGGGTGATCGAATAGAACGCCCAGACGACTGCTGCCAACAGCATCCATATATCACCCACTGTGAAGGTGACATTCAACAGGCTGAGTAAATCCCCATTGGTGATGACAATCGCCACCCCGATAAATGATACCAAAATGCCTGCGACCTGTGCCCAACCCAAGCGATCCTTGAGAAAAATCACCGAAAACAAAGCCATAAACGCCGGACATGTCGCCAGTATCAGCGTCACATTGATTGCGGTGGTGGTGTGCAAAGACACATACTGCAAAGGATTGAAGGCCGCTATACCGAGCGAAGCCATGACAAGCAGCAGCTTCCACTCTCTCTTTAGAACAGGCAAACTGCGCTTGAATTTGGGTGCTGTGAACAGGAGCAACACAAGGCAACATAAAAACCAGCGCCAAAAGGACATGCCAAGCGGCGGCAGATCATTACGAATGGCGCGGCCAATGACAATATTGCCACTCCAGGACAAGGTTGCGGTGGCCAACAAAGCATAGGCAATGAGCGTGTTGTTCTTCATCGGGACCTGCATGGAGAAAGAGTACACAAGATTTGGGGTCCAACCATTCGCATACTTTAAACCAGCAGGGAAGGGACTTCTACTTATGGACTGTTTGGAAACAAGAGGGTGACGGCGCAAAAATCTTGTGCAATCGCCCCGCCATTATGCCGAGCCGGAACATTTCTTCACAAATCAGGACACAAAAAGCGGCATAGAGCGGCAGGTCAAAAAGATAGGTTAAAAGCATAAGAAGTGGCACGCCAAAGCCCCACAGTAACCCCACTTGCACCCAGAACACCCATTTGGGGCGGTCCGTGGCACGCAGAATTGCGCCGATGGTGACCGAAGCAGTCCTGATCAGCACCAAAAGACCAGCGAGCGGAATAAGCATCAAAAAATTGATCCGCACCGCGCCGGAAATATGCCAGGACAGGCCGCCAACCAACAAGGTAATGCCAACAAACGTCAGCGCCAACCGCGGTGCTAAAAGCCGCAAGGCCGCCAAGATTGATCCAATGGTCTGCTTCATTGCATCACTGCCCTTTTCAAGGTCAGCGCATGAAATGGTCGCGGAGAGGGCGATGGCCCTGCCGAGCACATTGGAAATAGACAGCCAAGGCACCATCAGAGCCAAAGCCGCAAAGTCAAGATAGGACAATTGGGAAAACAGCAGCTGATAAGCCTGCGCTCCAACAATCAGCGCCGCGACATTCAGCGTCACTGGTATGAGAACCGAGCGCGGCATGTCCGCTTCCGATGCGGTCTTTTGTTTGTCTGAACCGGCAAGATAATCAGCAATCGTCAGTCCTATGAGATAGACCAACCGGGCACCCTGACTGATAAGTGTCGCAATCGCCGCACCCTTGATGCCCAATTCTGGTGCGCCGAACCAGCCATAAATCAACAGGGCATTCAGGACCAGATTGAGTGGCACTTCGATGACAAAACCGCGCAATTCGCGCGAGGCCTGTCGCCGCACATCAAACGACAGCGACAATAAATAGGCGGCATAGCTGATCGGCAAGCCATAGACCATCAGCTCCAAATAGCGCTTGGCAGCAAAACCAACGCCGGATGTTGTGGCTAATAAATCAACGAGAAAATGAATGTTGAAACGAAACAGTAGCACCAGCAAGAGGCTCAAACCCAACCCTAAAGCCAAAAAGCGCCACTGGCGGCGATAAAATAGCCCCATTTCGCCGGTGCCGAACGCTCGCGTCAGCAGGATCTGGGCGGCAGACCCCAAACCAAACAGAACAGCCATAAACAAACCATAAAGCCCTGCCGACAAGCCAAGTCCAGCAAGCGTCTCGTCACCAATCGGTGCCACCATATTGGCATCAATCAAAATAGCTGAGGTGGCAAACAGCCCCGACAACGACAAGAACCCCGCCAGCCGCAAAATGGATGGCGTGCCACGATCAAAAAATTCACTATGAGTGGGGGAGGCATTCACGAGGGCAAAAGTCTTTTCAACATCGTTTCTCTGTATACTTGGCTGGCCAAGGGGGCAGGGTAACGCTTTGCTTCACTAATTTGCTGCAACTCGAGCGATTTATAGCGCGCCGGAATTGCTTTTTGTAGCAGGTTGCTTGCGTTGATCGAACATTAGGCTATCTTGCCAAAAAAGCCAATCGCCAGAAGTATCAAGTGCATCTCTGCGATGCCAATTGTAAAGGCAAGCACCGTGTCCCTGTTTACCAATTCCGCGCCCTATCTGGGCATTGCCCTTTTGATGATTTTCGTTATCGCCGGTAAGGTTTTCCGCGATAATTGGAAACTCAAGGGGCACCATTGGCAACGCAATTGCTGGATGGCAGGTCTGGTTGCCAGTGCTTGCTTCGGATTTTTGGCGTTCGTACCATTTGTGCAGGGGCAGTGACAGCCCGCAGGACAAAGGCGCGAGCAACCAGCCTCATTCATCGATTAAAACGGCAAATTGGGCTCATCTCCAAAGGTGAAGACGTCCAGTCACAGGCGTACCATCCGCGATCATCCGTGTCAGGATTGCTCGCAACGTCGGCACAGTCCCTCAGTAACAAAGCTTGGCATTGCTAAAAGGCCACATATTACGCTTTTGAATTGGCCAAAGCTTCACGCTCTGCTTTTTCGCGCGCGGCTTTTTTACGCGGGCATTCACCGTTTAGACGTTCTTTCAGGGGTGTGTTGGGGTCCACTTGGGTGCCACAAACAATGCAGTGATCCGCATCCGAGATCGCATTCAAGCCGCCGCAAGAACCTGCGATGGGTTTGCGTTTGAACATAACGCCAACTGACATGCCGGCAACAACCAACAAAAAGAAGCCAAATGCGAAAACAAAAGTTTGCATCAATCGTATCCTTCATTCTGCCCAAACGGGGCCTTGGGTTATTTTGCCGCCATCAATGCATCAAACGCTGAACTGCTCGATGTGGCAAATCCGCTCTCATCGCGCGTGATGAAATAGGCGGGGATCTTTAGTTTTTCGGCCAGCGCCAGGCCTTTCTTTTCGCCCAACACAAGAAGGGCGGTCGCCAACCCATCGGCTCGCATGCCATTTGGCGCCAACACACTCACTGACGCCAGATTATGCGTTACAGGGCGGCCTGTCACCGGGTCGATGATATGTGACATGCGCTTTCCATCCTCCGTGAGGAAGTAATTGCGATAGTCGCCAGACGTTGCCATTCCCATATCGCGAACCGATACAATCAATTGCACCGAACGGCCCTTTTCATCGGGTTTTTCGATTCCAACACGCCATGGCTGGCCATATTCATTGACACCGTGGGCGTACAAGTCTCCACCTATCTCTACCAAATAGTCTGAAATGCCGTGCTTCTCAAGGGTCCGTGCGATCAAATCTGCGCTATACCCCTTGGCAATGGCTCCCAACGTGATGGAAACAGGCCCTCGTTTCTTGCGTAGCATAGGTGGGCTGTCCTTGACTTCTAGCAAGTCAGACTGTCCGACATGAGCCAGCGCACTGTCGATCTCGATTTGGGTGGGCATGACTTTATTGTCATGGGGGCCAAACCCCCACATGTCGATCAGAGGCGACACCGTGATATCGAATCGGCCACCGCTTTGCGCATGGATAATGTTGGCTTCGGACAACACCTCATGAAAAATCGGTGAGATTTCGAACCAATTGGTCGATGGGCTTGTATTAAAGCGTGATATTTCGGTGCCGTCTTTCCAGTTGGAGAGCTTCTCGTTTGCATCATCCAGCGTGGATTTAATCGCGTTATACAGGGCTTCTTGATCCACCTTTCCCCGTACATGCAGAGCTTTGATGGTGTAGCTGGTGCCCATTGTGTGGCCACGCAACACATATTGATCTGTTTTTTCGGGGAGCAGATCACAGCCAGAAAGCGAGAGTCCCACCACCATAAGAACCAGATATCTAACATATATTCGCAACGGCATTACCTCAGTCTTGCGTAAACCAGTAGCCAGATCTGACACTTTGCGCAGTCAAATCCTCACCCAATGGCGCAACGCCGCGCTAGTTGCGCCCCTTTTTGATAGAAGTCAAGGTAAGGACTGGTGCATTGTTGGATGAGAGCAGTGGAAATTAGGGGAATAATATTCCATTTTATCCATTCAAGTTTGAATCGTTGGCAAAAGCAATCTTTCTGTCAGGGATTGGGCTTGAATTGTTAAGGTTCCCTCGTTAGCAAGAAGATGTTGTATTGCAACGCATGTCTGGCGCTTGGGGCGCCAAAACACTCATTCAGTCAAGGTATGCTATGAAGCTAAAAAAAGGATTGGATTTGCCGATAACCGGCGCTCCTGTCCAGACCATTCAAAAGGGCCCAAAAATTTCCAAGGTGGCGCTGAATGGTCGGGACTTCATCGGCCTGAAACCCAAGATGCTCGTAGCTGAAGGGGATAAGGTCAAAAAGGGTCAACCGCTCTTTTTGCACAAAGCCTCTGAAGACGTGCTTTATGTTTCTCCCGGTGGTGGTACTATATCTGCTATCAATCGCGGCCCCCGTCGCGTTTTGGAAACCATTGTCATTGCACTGGATGATGTTGAAGAGGAAATGACCTTTGAAGCAACGTCGGCAGACCAGCTCAGTCAGCTGTCTCGTGACAATGTTCAGAAGCGTCTTTATGAAAGCGGCCAATGGACCTACTTTAAAACGCGGCCCTATTCGTATGTTCCGCTTCAGGACACGGTTCCAAACTCAATTTTTGTGACCGCGATGGATACAGACCCGCTCGCCGCGGATGCCAACGTTGTGATCAATGCCAATGCAGAGGCTTTTGCCGCTGGGGTTGACGTTATGTCTACACTGACAGACGGATCTGTCTTTGTCTGCCACGATCCTGCCGCAACAATGCCATCTGTTAAAGCGTCCAATGTCCGGTTCGAGACCTTTGAGGGACCACATCCCGCAGGCCTTGCTGGCACACATATCCATTATCTTGATCCCGTCACTGCCGAGAAAATGGTTTGGTCTATTTCCTATGCGGACGTGATTGCAATCGGCAATCTCTTCACATCAGGTAAGATCGATACAGATCGCACGATTTCTTTGGCTGGGCCGCTTGCAACCAACCCACGCCTCATTACCACCCGCGTTGGCGCGTCGACTGACGAATTGACTGCTGATGAAGTGGAGGTCGGTATTGATTGCCGCGTTGTTTCAGGCTCGATCCTGTCCGGTGTCAATGCGCACGATCAGTTTGCTTTCCTATCGCGTTCCGCGCGCCAGATCACGTTGATTGAAGAAGACGAAAAACAGCGCATCCTTGGCTGGGTCAACCCGTCAACAAACAACTACTCGTTCAACAATGTGCATCTTTCCTCGCTTCTGGCTCGTGGCAAAAAGTTTGCCTTTGGGTCCAATCTGCGTGGAGGGCGTCGCGCCATGGTGCCAATCGGCTCCTATGAACGTGTGATGCCGCTGGATGTGCTCCCAACACAGCTGCTGCGTGCCTTGCTTACTGTGGACACCGACTTGTCCCAAAAACTGGGCGCATTGGAATTGGATGAAGAGGATCTGGCACTGTGTACCTTCATCTGTCACTCGAAATATGAGTATGGCGAAGCATTGCGCGTCAATCTCAGCAAAATCGAAAAAGAGGGCTAAGCCTTGGGTCTGCGCAATTTCTTCGACAGCATTGAGCCGCATTTCCTTAAAGGCGGCAAGCTGAACAGGTACTTTGCCATCTATGAGATGGTCGAGTCCTTCATCTATACGCCCAAGTTCGTGACCAAAGCCGCGCCGCATGCGCGCGATGATATCGACTTGAAGCGTGTTATGTCCTATGTGGTTATCGCCACATTCCCTTGTGTTCTGTGGGCCATGTACAACACTGGCTACCAGAGCAATATGGCCATCGAAGGCCTTGGTATCACAGACGTTGCCGGTTGGCGCGCTTGGGTCATCAACCTGCTGGGCATTGGCTTTGATCCCAGTAGCATCTTTGCCTGCATGATACATGGTGCGCTGTACTTCCTGCCCATCTATATCATCACCTTGGGTGTCGGTGGCATTGTGGAAGTGATCTTCGCGGTCGTTCGTGGTCATGAGATCAACGAAGGTTTCTTCGTCACCTCCATGCTCTATACTTTGATCATGCCAGCTTCGACCCCGCTTTGGATGGTCGCTGTAGGCATCATCTTCGGTGTTGTGATGGGCAAGGAAGTGTTTGGCGGCACGGGCAAAAACTTTCTCAACCCTGCACTCGTTGGGCGTGCCTTCCTCTATTTTGCCTATCCGGCAGCGATGTCCGGTGACTCGATCTGGACGCCGGTCGATGGGTTCTCTGGCGCAACCGCATTAGGTGTCACTGCACTAGAAGGTCATGAGGCACTCGCCAAAATTGATCTCACCTGGATGGATGCCTTCATCGGCCTGATGCAAGGCTCAATCGGTGAAACATCTGCTTTGGCCTGCCTCATCGGCGGTTTGTTCCTTGTGGCTACCCGCATAGCGAACTGGCGTTTGATCGTTGGTTGTCTCGTCGGCACCATCGGCTTTTCATTGCTACTGAATGTCATCGGCTCGGACACCAATCCGATGTTTGCCATGCCTTGGTATTGGCATCTCGTTCTGGGTGGCTACGCCTTTGGCCTGTTCTTCATGGTTACCGAGCCTGTTTCGGCTGCTATGACTGACTCAGGTCGCTTTTGGTACGGGTTTTTGATCGGTTTCATGGTCATTATGATCCGCGTCATAAACCCAGCTTTCCCTGAGGGCATGATGCTCGCCATTCTGTTCGGTAATATTTTTGCACCGCTGATCGACTATGTCGTCGTTCGCGCCAACATCAAGCGGAGGGCTAGCCGCAATGCCTGAGGCTCCTGAAAAAACACTTGGACCATGGGGTCGTTTTCTGGCTATGCCAGCCGACAATCCCGTCAAGACAGTCATCGTTGCTGTCGGCCTGTGTCTGTTTTGCTCCATGATCGTGTCCGCTGCGGCGGTGGCGCTCAAGCCAATTCAGGAACAGAACAAGGTTCTTGATAAAAAACGCAACATCCTGCAAGTCGCAGGCTTGTTTAAAGAAGGCATCGACGTCAACAAAACGTTCGAAACCGTTGAGCCTCGTCTCGTTGATATCGAGACTGGCACCTTCACGGACGCAGCCGATGCCGCCACCTATGACCAGCGCGCTGCTGCCAAAGATCCTGCTCAGTCAGTGTCGTTGGCAGAGGATCCTGCCGGCATTGGTCGTCAGGCAAAGGTTGCTTCGGTCTATTTGATCCGCAATACCGCTGGCGCAATCGAGAAGATCATTCTTCCTGTTCATGGCTACGGGCTGTGGTCTACCCTTTACGGCTTTGTTGCCCTGAAGGCAGACGGCAACGAAGTGGCTGGTTTCCAATTTTATGAACATGCCGAAACGCCAGGCCTTGGCGCTGAGGTGGACAATCCAAAATGGAAAGCCTTGTGGCCGGGTAAAAAGATCTATGGTGATGATGGCGACGTAAAAATCTCCATCGCAAAAGGAGCGCCATCTGCAGAGATGGCGGCTTACCATATTGACAGTCTTGCTGGTGCTACCCTTACAAGTCGCGGTGTCGACAATCTTGTCCGTTTCTGGATGGGTGAGCAGGGCTTCAAGCTGTTCCTTGAAAACTTGAAAGCGGGGGCAGTCTAATGTCTGAGCCAACAAGAAAAGAAATGTTGATCGATCCGATGGTCGATAACAACCCGATCACCCTTCAGGTGCTGGGCATTTGTTCTGCCCTTGCTGTGACGTCCTCGTTGCAGGTGGCCTTTGTGATGTCCTTGGCTGTGACTTTGGTTACGGCATTTTCGAGCTTCTCCATCTCGATACTGCGCAACCATATCCCCAACAGCATCCGCATTATTGTGCAGATGATCATTATTGCCTCTCTGGTGATTTTGGTGGATCAGGTCCTCAAGGCTTTTGCCTATGAGATCTCTAAGACCCTGTCGGTTTTTGTGGGCCTTATCATCACCAACTGTATTGTGATGGGGCGCGCTGAAGCCTTTGCCATGAAAAATCCGCCAGTGGAATCTTTCATTGACGGTATTGGAAACGGTCTTGGGTATTCGCTCATTTTGATGATGGTCGGCGTTGTCCGTGAGCTATTGGGATCAGGATCGCTGTTCGGGATCACCATCCTCGATACCGTCAACAATGGTGGTTGGTATGTGCCGAACGGTATGCTGCTGCTGCCACCAAGCGCCTTCTTCATCATTGGCTTGATCATCTGGGCTTTCCGCACATGGAAGCCAGAGCAAGTTGAAGCGCGTGACTTCTCTATCATCGAACAAGAAGGAGGCCACTGAGTATGGAAGGTCTTCTATCACTCGCAGTCAAGGCGATCTTTATCGAGAACCTTGCGCTTTCCTTCTTCTTGGGTATGTGTACATTTTTGGCCGTATCCAAGAAGATTGAAACAGCCCTCGGGCTAGGTATTTCGGTTACGGTCGTGCAGGCCATCACCATACCTGCCAACAATCTTATCCTGACCTATTTGCTTAACGATGGTGCCCTTGCATGGGCTGGTCTTGGCGATGTGGATTTGCGCTTTCTTGGCCTGATCTCCTACATCGGCGTGATCGCGGCAATGGTACAGATTCTGGAAATGGTGCTCGATCGTTTCTTCCCCGCACTTTATCAAGCGCTGGGCATTTTCTTGCCCCTCATCACCGTGAACTGCGCCATCTTGGGTGGCTCGCTCTTCATGGTGGAGCGTAACTATGATTTTGCGGAAAGCACGGTCTACGGCATTTCCTCAGGTATCGGTTGGGCTTTGGCGATCACTGCTATGGCTGGTGTTCGTGAGAAACTGAAATATTCCGACGTGCCCGCAGGTCTGCAAGGTCTGGGCATCACTTTCATCACGGCAGGTTTGATGGCTATGGGCTTCATGGCTTTCTCCGGCGTGAAGCTGTAAGGGGACAATAGAATGCAAGAGTTTACCCTAGGCATCACGTTCTTTACGCTGATCGTGTTGGCGCTGGTGTTTCTGATCCTGTTTGCTCGTAGCCGTCTGGTTTCTTCGGGCGATGTGGTCATCACAATCAACCATGAGCGCAAGATTACTGTGCCCGCTGGTGGCAAGTTGCTTGGTGTTTTGGCCGGCGAGAAAATCTTCGTTCCGTCAGCCTGTGGCGGTGGCGGGACCTGTGCTCAGTGTCGTGTTCGTGTCCTTGAAGGTGGCGGCTCCATTCTTCCAACCGAAGAGACCCACATCAACAAGCGCGAAGCCAAACGCGGCGATCGCTTGTCTTGTCAGGTTGCTGTCAAACAAGACATGGATATCGAAGTACCTGAAGAGGTCTTTGGTGTCAAAAAGTGGGAATGCACCGTACGCTCCAACCACAATGTAGCGACCTTCATTAAAGAGCTCGTTCTGGAACTGCCAAAAGGCGAAGACGTCGGATTCCGGGCTGGTGGCTACATTCAGATTGAAGCGCCTGCCCATGTCGCCAACTACAAAGATTTCGATATTGAAGAAGAATATCGTGAAGATTGGGACAAGTTCAATCTTTGGAAATTCGTCTCCACCTGCGAAGAGCCTGTAGAGCGCGCCTATTCCATGGCCAACTACCCTGAAGAAGAAGGCATCATCATGCTTAATGTGCGTGTTGCGTCTCCTCCTCCGGGCAATGATACTCTGCCTCCTGGCAAGATGTCTTCTTTCATCTTCAACCTTAAACCGGGCGACAAAGTCACAATTTCTGGCCCGTTCGGCGAATTCTTTGCCCGCGAAACCGATAAAGAAATGATCTTTGTTGGTGGTGGTGCTGGTATGGCACCTATGCGGTCACATATCTTCGATCAGCTCAAACGTTTGCACACCGATCGCAAAGTGACCTTCTGGTACGGCGCTCGCTCCAAACGCGAAATGTTCTATGTGGAAGATTTCGATAAATTGGCCGAAGAAAATCCAAACTTCACATGGCATGTGGCTCTATCAGATGCGTTGCCGGAGGACAATTGGGATGGCTACACCGGCTTTATCCATAATGTGCTCTATGACGAGTATCTCAAGAACCATGAAGCACCTGAGGATTGCGAATATTATATGTGTGGTCCTCCGATCATGAACCAGTCAGTGATCAACATGCTCCTAGAGCTGGGTGTTGATCGCGAAGACATCATGCTTGACGACTTTGGCGGCTAATCGTCTATCATATACAAAACAAAAAAACCGGGACCCTCAAAGTGTCCCGGTTTTTTTGTAGAAATATTGCTGCTGGTTATTCTGGCACCTTAATCATAGTCTGCAAAAAAGCCCTGCATAAAACCATTCATGGGAATTAGGCTCTTTGCCTCATCAATCACCTTTTCCAGGGCCTTCATCATCTCCTCGCGTGAAAAGGTAACAGATCCAGTGCGAACGCGCTCAGCACCAATGCTGTAGGCTAAAATTTGAGCATCAAGGCTATTTTGCATTGCATCAAATCCCTCTGTGCATGTGCAAGGTAAAATGGCTTCAGCTTCTAGTGCAATGGCGCGTGCTGCTTTGATGCAGCCAGGACTAATTTCATAATTATCCATTTGTTTCTCCTACTTTTGGAGAATATAAATGATAAAAACGCCTGTAAAACCATCCGCTAAAATACGCAATTATGAAATTTGTGCACTGCAGCATGATGTTGGGCGGTTGAAATTTTATATGCCGTAACGTGAGTTTCTAACGCCATACATCATTAGAGCACTCTATGGCTGATTCCAATCCCCCCTTCTAAACGGAACAGCCGGGCAGAAGGGGGAACCTTTTAGAATTTGGAAGTGACTTTAGCTTTTAGGCAAGATCATAGAGTCTTGCGCAGCAGTCAGCTCATCTTTCGAGATCAGACCATCAGCGTCCACGTCGATAGTCGCAAACACTTGTTCAATATTTGTAATGTCTGGATAGGCAAGCTGAAGCTCATCAAGCGTCACATTACCATCTTCGTTGGCATCAATCATTGTCGCTTCATCTGCCAGAGCAGGGGACGCAATTGCCATAACAATACTGGCAGCTATTAGGGTCTTTTTCATCTTCACTTCTCCATCTCTAGGGATATCAAAACTTGATTAGCGGGTACCCGAGATGGAGTTCACCTTTGAAGTTGGGCAAAATTCGATCAGAATTGGGGCAATACACTTTCCTGCAATTCTGTGTGGTGAAACTGTCACAGCTCCAGCTTGCAAAGCCAATTGCCTCATAAATTGCTACAAAAAATTTCAAAGGAAATTCAACTAAATAGACCCAATATAGCAAAGCCACACATCTGTGTTGATTGGACGTGATTAAAGTCCCGTGCAAATTCCAAATAAACGGAAAGTCCAAAAATTCACAACAATTCTCGAAGAACGAAAGAGGAAATCAGGCTTTTGTGCGGCAGTTTGAGCGTTGGGTCAGAGATTTCGGGCTTATCATTCAGGCCGATGATGAGCCTATAGACGGTGATCGCGCTCGGTGGGTAGGATGATTCTCAACACTCCGGCAAATTCACCGCTAAGCCGCCAAGTGATGTTTCTTTGTATTTGTGGCCCATATCTTGTCCGGTTTGCCACATGGTCTTGATACAATTGTCCAGCGGCATAAAATGCGAACCATCTCCATGCAGAGCAAGGGAGGCTGCCGATACCGCTTTGATAGCCCCCAGACCGTTGCGTTCGATGCAAGGCACCTGCACCAACCCGCCCACCGGATCGCACGTCATGCCCAGATGATGCTCGAGCGCAATCTCGGCAGCATTCTCAATCTGTTCATTGCTGCCGCCCAAGGCCGCACACAGACCGCTGGCTGCCATGGCGGCGGCAGACCCCACTTCGGCCTGACACCCGGCCTCAGCGCCAGAGATAGAGGCATTATGCTTGATCAGCCCACCAATCGCTGCTGCCGTTAGCAAAAAGATTTGAATGCCTGTGTCATTTGATCCCGGACAGTGGTCGCGATAATAGCGCAGAACCGACGGCACGACACCGGCAGCACCGTTGGTGGGCGCTGTCACCACGCGCCCGCCGGCAGCGTTTTCTTCATTCACCGCCATCGCATAGACACTCAACCAATCGTTGATTTGGTGCAGCATCGGCTGGTTGTCGCCGTGACTGGCGATCAGGCGATCGCGAATAATCTTTGCTCGGCGTTTGACCGAGAGACCACCGGGTAGAATGCCGTCTTGCGCCAAACCGCGATCCATCGTACTGACCATCGCTTGCCATATGCGTTCCAGACCAGCATCAAGTTTAGCGCGATCCATATTGGTTTCTTCATTGGCACGCTTCATTTGGGCAATGGACAATCGGGAGGCTTTGCCCATGCTGAGCATTTGTGTCGCCGATCCAAAAGGGTAAGGGAAGCCTGCGGATTGTTGTTCGCTATGCAGGTCTTTGGGGTCGTGGCTGATTTCCTTATCCAGTTCGCTGGCGGTCACGATGAAACCTCCGCCGATAGAATAATAAGTCGCCGTGGCCAGCTGACGGTTGCCCTCGCCATAAGCAAACAGCTTCATGCCATTGGCGTGGCCGGGCAGGGGCGGCCCATAATCAAAAATCAAGTCTTCGTCTGGATTGAAACGCAAGCGTCCAAAGCCGTCAGGATGAATGAATTTCTCATCCCGTACGGCAGCTTCCAAACTCTCTGCTTCGTCAGGGTCCAAACGATCCGGCGTCAGGCCGATCAGCCCCAGAATAATCGCCCGATCCGTCGCATGCCCCTTGCCGGTAAAACACAGCGAGCCATGCAGAGAGCAGGCAACCCGGCGTATTTGGCCCGCGCTGACACCCATAAAGGCCCCTTGGCGCAAATCATCCATAAAGCGCACCGCCGCATTCATCGGCCCCATCGTATGGGACGAAGAGGGGCCGATGCCAATCTTGAAGATATCAAAAATGGATAAGAACATGTTAGCCCTTTACCTACGAGTCATGGTGACTGAACACAAAGCCCATTGAACGTTTCAATAGATGCCAAATGAGATATAGAATCGGAGCCACAAGTGCTAAGCTTTGAAGTGTGAGCAACGACAAATTGGTAAAAGGTTTCAAGCCGAGCTCGTCCAGGTTTTCTGGGATGAACACTACAAGATACCAGCCATAGGCTGCCAAAGCAGGGACGTACCAAGCGACAATCCAGATGTTAAAGAACCACTCGCGTAGAGGTCCCGCAAAAACATCAGAGCCACACTTCACGCCGTATAAATACATATAGCAGGACTGTTTTTGTATATCCTCCGGCATAGTCAAGTCAAAGGGCCGCGGGATGTAACGTGAGGACACATAACTCACAAACAGAAATGTGGCATACAGCAAACAAAGTGGGAGAAGCAGGCGATGCAGTTTCAACTCTTTAATTTGCACAGCCTTTCCCCCACTGGTTTGATTCAGCACTATTCCGCCGCTTCATCCTCATAACTATCCATCGGTGGACAGGTGCAGACCAGATTGCGGTCGCCATAGACATTATCGACGCGGTTGACCGGAGGCCAGTATTTATCGACCTCAAAGCTGCCCGCAGGGAAGCAGCCCTGTTTGCGGCTGTAGGGCCGGTCCCAGTCGCCCACCAGATCGCGCACTGTATGGGGCGCGTTTTTGAGCGGGTTGTTGTCCTTGTCGATCTTGCCGTCTTCGATGTCTTGCGCTTCACGGCGAATGTCGAGCATCGAAGCAATGAAGCGATCTAGCTCTGCTTTGGGTTCGGATTCGGTCGGCTCCACCATCAGTGTCCCTGCAACGGGCCAGCTCATGGTTGGTGCGTGGAAGCCATTGTCCATCAGACGCTTGGCGACGTCATCCACGGTCACATGGCAGCTGTCATTCAGCGGGCGGGTGTCCAATATGCACTCGTGCGCCACACGACCTGTTTTTGACGTGTAGAGAATGTCATAGGCATCCTTCAGGCTTTCTGCGATATAGTTGGCATTCAGGATCGCCACCTTTGTGGCCTGCGTCAGCCCTTCGCCACCCATCAACAGGCAATAGGCCCAGCTGACCGGCAAAATGGACGGGGACCCAAATGGCGCGGCAGAGACTGGTCCAATGGTCGCATCCCGCTCAGGGTGACCGGGAAGGAAAGGTGCTAGATGGGCTTTGACGCCAATCGGCCCCATGCCCGGACCACCGCCACCGTGCGGAATGCAGAAGGTCTTGTGTAGGTTCAAGTGGCTGACGTCGCCGCCAATGTCGCCGGGCCGAGACAAGCCGACCATGGCGTTCATGTTGGCCCCGTCAATATAGACCTGCCCGCCAAACTCATGGGTGATGGCGCAGATTTCTTGCACTGTTTCTTCAAACACACCATGGGTCGAGGGATAGGTGATCATACAGGCGGCTAGCACATCTGCGTGTTTCTCAGCCTTGGCTCGGAAATCTTCCAGATCAATGTCGCCATTGTCGGCGGACTTCACCGGTACAACTTTCCAGCCGGCCAAATGAGCCGACGCGGGGTTGGTACCGTGAGCCGAGGTGGGGATCAAACAGATATTGCGATGCCCTTCGCCTTGAGAAATCTGATAGTTGCGAATGGTGATGAGGCCTGCATATTCCCCTTGCGCACCTGAGTTCGGCTGCTGGGAAATCGCGTCATAGCCAGTCACCTGACACAATTTGGTGTTGAGATCGTCGATCATTTCCTTGTAACCAAGGGCCTGATCTTCTGGCACAAACGGGTGCAGATTGGCAAATTCTGGCCAAGTGACAGGGATCATCTCAATCGTGGCGTTGAGCTTCATGGTGCAAGAGCCAAGCGGGATCATGGCCCGATCCAATGCCAGGTCACGGTCTGCGAGACGGCGCATATAGCGAGTGATTTCAGCTTCGGCGCGGTTGAGATGGAAAATTGGGTGCGTCAGATATTCTGTGGTGCGCAAATTATCAGTTGGCAGACGATATTCAATGTCTTCATCGCGCTCATGCTCGAAGACGCCATAGGATAAGTTGCCGCCAAAGCTTTTCCAGATAGCTTCCACGGTTTCTGGCCGTGTCTGCTCATCAAGACTGATGCCGATGCGTTCGCTACCCACTTTGCGCAAATTGATGCCATTGGCGACAGCAGCGTTCATGATCACGCCTTGCAGCGCACCAACTTCCACCGTGATTGTGTCAAAAAACACCTCAGGATCGGGCTTGAAGCCAAGTTTTTCCAACCCGTCCGCCAGACGAACGGTCTTGCGATGCACATATTGCGCGATTGCCTTGATGCCGTCTGGGCCGTGATAGACCGCATACATCGAAGCAATCACAGCCAGCAATGCTTGGGCTGTACAAACGTTGGAATTGGCCTTCTCGCGGCGGATATGCTGTTCACGGGTCTGCAACGACAGGCGATAGGCTTTGCGGCCCTGACTGTCGATGGACACGCCGATGATGCGTCCCGGCATGGAGCGTTTGAAGGCATCGCGGCAGGACATATAAGCCGCATGTGGGCCACCATAGCCCAAAGGCACGCCAAAGCGCTGGGTCGAGCCAACGGCAATGTCCGCGCCCATTTCACCCGGGGATTTAAGCAACGCCAGTGCTAGCGGGTCAGCAATCACAATGCCGAGCGCTTTGTTGTCGTGCAATGCGTCGATCGCCGAGGTGAAGTCGCGCACACGGCCGTGGGTGCCCGGATATTGGAAAATTGCACCGAATACATCAGCCGCATCAAGATCGTCGGGGTCGCCGATTTTTATCTCGATCTCGAGTGGTTCAGCACGCGTCTGGATCACGGCTATATTCTGCGGGTGGCAATTCTCATCAACAAAGAAAATGTTGGATTTAGATTTGGATGCCCGCTTGGCCATGGTCATGGCTTCGGCAGCGGCCGTTGCCTCATCCAGCAGCGATGCGTTGGCAATTTCTAGTCCGGTTAGGTCCGACACCATGGTCTGGAAATTGAGCAGCGCTTCCAGACGGCCTTGACTGATTTCTGGCTGATAAGGCGTGTAGGCGGTGTACCAAGCGGGGTTTTCCAGGATATTGCGCAGGATCACCGGTGGAGTGTTGGTGCCATAATAGCCCTGACCAATCAGAGAAGTGAGGTTCTTATTCTTTGCAGCCACCTGCTTCATATAATGCAGCGTGTCGCCTTCGGTCAGGGCGGGCCCCCATGCCAGAGGTTCTTGTTGCCGAATGGAAGGGGGCACCGTTGCATCGATTAACTCATCAAGAGTGGTAAAGCCAACGACCTTCAGCATCGCGGCCATCTCGCTCGGCGAGGGGCCAATATGGCGCCGGTTGGCAAAATCATAGGCTTCATAATCGGTCAATTTAAAAGTCATCGAACGCTCCTAATCCCTGCGCCTTAAGTGCCGTGCTGGCTCTGGCCTACGGTACACATGTAAAACTGACGGTTTGGCGGAGAAGTAAGGGATCCGGTCGTCTATGCGGGGCGTTAACGTTGATGCTTGCCGCAGCAGAAGGGACCATCGAGACTCGCGTCAAACCTGCTTTTGTTTCTTATAGGGGAAATTTCCCTCTTAGGCAATAATGTGTTATCTGTGCACATAGTCTCAAGACTGGTCTTTTGGGGCCAGTGAAGAGCATGAGCGGAAATAAAGTGGAACAAGAGCGGGATATGTGCAAATGGCCCCTCGGTTTTCGGTGAGGATCTGAAATGGGTGATATTGAGCGCGATGATCAGGGCATAGTCGAGAGTCTTCAAGACGGAGCCAGCGTCATTGAAAGTATGAGCAGTAGCGTCGCTCCTGCCGGAGCCAGCGCACCCGCCGCACCTGGCCTCAATGAATTGGGCCAGATGGTGCGCGAAGCCCGCAAAAAAAAGGGATGGACGCTGGAAGAAACCGGACGCCATGCCGGTATTGGCCGCTCAACCCTGTCAAAAATTGAAAATGGCCAGACCAGCCCGGGATTTGATATCGTCCGCCGCCTGACCCAGTCGTTGGAATTGGAAACGCCAAACCTGTTTTTGCAAACCGGAAAAAGTGATTTATCAGGCCGCCGCGATGTGACGCGCGCGGGTGAGGGCGAGCCAAAACTCACCGCCACCTATTCCCATGAATTGCTATGCAACGAGCTGACCAGCAAGTCCATGCTGCCCTATGTCAGCACCATCAAGGCGCGGGATATATCCGACTTTGGCGACTGGATCCGCCATCGCGGCGAAGAATTCATGTATGTTTTGTCCGGCACCTTGGAGCTACACACCGAGCATTACCGCCCTTTGGCCATGAAGGCCGGCGACAGTGTCTATTATGACAGTGCCATGGGCCACTGTTGCCTGTCCACCAGCACGCAAGATGCTGTTGTGCTGTGGGTCAGCCTGGAACGATAGGACGAATCCAGATTCCCCTAATCCCAAGCTGGTTGTTCGACCACCAGAATCTCCAAGTCATGTTTGGGTACATAATTCTGCGCGCGAACTTCAAACTGTGTCGGTGCAATCTTGCTGATGCCATTGATGCATAGGCTGACCAGATTGCTTGGTTTGAGCTTGTCGATCACCAACCGAAAGTCCCGGATTGGGCCTAGCCAGGTGTTGGCGGTCTGCAGAATATAGCGCACTTCATGAGCGAGCATTTCGTTATGGCCGCTCTGGGCGACTTTGCGCTGAAAGGCACGACGGAAACTGGGTTCGATGCAATAACGCTCGACTGACTGGTTGAGGCCATATTCCTCAGAAAAAATGCTCACACCGGCTACGGGACGATAGCTGTGATCAATGATCGTACGGCTTTGGGCGGGGAATGTTTGTTGCCAATAGAAGGTGGCTTTCATTTTCCATTTTGGCGTGAAATAAGATTCACCCGGTGTCCAGTCAACCAGTCCTTCCTGTGCCAAGGCCCGCAGATTGTCCTGTGACATATTTTCCATATTGTCATAATAGTCGTCTTCGAAGCGGTTCAGCGGCACCCCATGCGCTAGCAATGTTTCAGTGAAGTCGACGCCATTGGCGGTCAGCTTGATTTCAACTTGTGGCTCAATCTTGCGTCCGTTGACGATGATGGAAAAATCGAGAAAATTGATCGGATCCTTGGGGTCTATATTATAGTTGGCTTCGGTGTCTGCATCGATTTCAGGAACGGGAAAGGCAACCAGGATGTTTTTGTCAAACTCGGATTTATTGATAAATTCATAGTGGATTTTGACCCGCTCGGGACTGATATAAAGATCCTCTACATCCAGCGCTATATCATAGGTCTGCACCAACCGGATGCCGTTGGCATCCAGCTGAGCCGACGCATCATTGGCGTGAGCGGGAGCTGTTACACAAAGCAAAATGCCAAGCAACACACCTTGAAGCCATCCAAGTTGATCTTGGTTTGTTGTCTTTGGCAGGCGACACCCGGTCGTGCGTCGCTGGAACAAGATAAAAGCGCAATGTAACATAGACATTTTGGCCCCCGATATGAGCGGAAAAGGTGTTCTTTCGGCGAACACAGGCTTTCATCTTAAGCATGTCTATCCAGTGCCGCCAAGAAAAAATGGCGCGGACTGGCGATGATTGAGCCCAAATGGCATTGTCTTGGGCTGCAACAAACCAAGGTTATCCGCCATGCTCACGACCAAGCAGGGCCGTAATTTGTCTCGCAGCTTGAGCGTTCAGCCCCGCTGCGATCAAGACTTCCGTAGCAAAACTCGCTGTTGCCGGTGCAGGGGCCGTGATGATGGATCCATCACGCACAGCCTTTGGGCTGTCTACATAGTGCGCAGTGCCCGCGTAGTTGGGAACAAACCCTTCCAGATATCCCGGACCGTTGGAGGTGTGCCGAACCTGATCCAGCAGGCGCGCATGTGCCAGCGCTAAAGTGCCACCACAAATGCCCGCAATGACGCAGCCATTTTCAAAGGCACTGCATAGATGGTCTATCAATTGCGGAGCAACGTCGGTTTCGAATGACGGCCCGCCGCAAACGACAACCACACCTTCTTTGGGTGGCTCAAACCGCTTGGTTTGCGCGATGGGCAAACCAGCAATAGACGTCAAAGCGCCGCCTGTCGGTGAGACAAATTGCAGGTCCGCACCATAAAAGGCCCGCCCAAGACCGGCAAGAGGCGCAATTTCCCAGTCGGAATAACCCTCGGTAAGCAAAATATATATCGGCAGCATGACACCCTCGTGTTTCGCATTGGAACACCAACCATACGCCCTTGCTGCTGACAGGGTGTGTCAGCAGCCTCTAACAATTCACAGGGAAAAGTAAGTCTAGTCGCCAGCTTCAATCAGAGTCTGATGGATCTGCGTGATTAGCTCGGGTTCCAGTCCCAGACGCGCGGCGAGCATGGTCAAATAGGCTTGCTCGGAAGGGGTGTCTGGCTCAATTGCCATCAGTGATGCAAGATAGATTTCCACCGCGTGTTCCTTGGTGCGGCCTTGTGCCACCAAACTGTCGATATCGAGTGGCTTGTTCAATTGATCAAACAGAAAGACTTTCTCCTCGGAACTCAGGTCTTGTTCTTCGATCTTTTCGAAAATGGCTTTATGTTCAGCGGCATCAATCTGGCCGTCAGCTTTCGCTGCGGCAATCATGGCGCTGACCAATGTCGCACCAAAGCCTGCAGCGCGCTCTGTCATTTCGTTGATTTCAAAGCCCGATCCAATGGGCACCACTGGGACGTGGCTGAGTTTAGCCTGCGATCCGGGTGTTTGATGCATTTTGGCTGAAATGGTGTTGTTGCCGCCACCCACATTGCCATCAACGACAGGAACACCGGCTTTGTTTCCCTGATAGTCTGAATAGGCTTTGTAGGCGAGCCCAGCCACCAAAGCGAGACCGCCATAGGTGGCCGCTTTCTTGGCCATCTTGCGTCCCTTTTTGGACCCCATCATGTAGCCCGCCAAACCACCTGCCAGCGCACCGCCGCCGATACCACCTGCATTTGTCGACAGATAATCCTTGCCTTTGGAAAGAAGGTCGCCGTTACCGCTCACGCTTCGGTTGCCTGATCCTGTCGCGGTATTCGCTCCATTCGCGCCAGTGGCAGCACCCAAAATTTCATTGATCAATTTCGAAGCGTCAAACATGCTTTCCCCTATGTAGTTGCAATCTATTTTCCTTTAGCAAATATAAGAACGACAAGAGGCTAAGCAAGGCCAATGGTCGGTTTTTAAGTCAATGGCTTTGGCGCTTGCCTGCCCGAATAGGGGGCGATCTCAGTCCAAAGCATTGTTGCGTCGGTCAAAAAATAGCGTTAGCGGTTGGTCTTCAGATCTGTGCGCACTGGTGATAACCAATGCAAACCAATGAATTGACCCCGCGATACAGGATGTCCAATGTTCAAAGCCCTCGATCGGATTTCAATCGGTATGCTATTGATTGCTGCCCTGACACTGGGCCTTTCGCCCTTTGTGCCAGAACCGCATGTTTGGGAAAAGATCAAGATGCTGGCCTCAGGCACGCTCACTCAACCTATGGACATTTTTGACCTGGCCTTTCACGGCATTCCATGGGTCTTGCTTGTGCTTAAGCTGGGTCGCATGGGACTCAAAAAAGGGGCATAAAAACAATGGGAAAATGACAGAGCCAGTGGCCGGAAACCTGATTGCACTGGTTGGAATCTGGCTTACCCGTAAAGAAATTCCCTAAGTCAAATTCGCATTTTAGCAATTCCTTAGGCGGCGTGATATATCCCAATAGCTGCGGATTTGACCGTAAAGCGCCATTTGCACCGATATGCAATGACGAAAAATGGGAACGAGGCCCTCGATATGCGCGGGAATGGATTTGGGATCATCGATCGCAAGGTCACAATTGTGGTGTCAGGCATATTTGTTCTTGCAGCTTGTCACCTGCTGACAACCATTCCCTACGGGCGATCGTTCCATGATCTTTTCGTATTGCTGGATGGTGCCTATCGCATTTCTGTCGGTCAAATGCCCCATGTGGATTTTTCCTCTCCCATCGGCCCGTTGCTTCTATTTGTGATGCGGGCAGGGGAGATGCTGTTCCCACAGGGCAATGCATTTGTCGTTTATCATGCGCTGATGTGGCTGCTTTTGACACCAGCCGTGACGATGCTTGCGCCACGTTTTTCATCCTACAGAGCATTTTTGGCGGCGCTCGGCATCTTCGCTGCGATTATGTTGTTGCCGATGACGCTGGACGATACCTATCTGTCCGAGATCAGCTATTTTGCCAGCTACAACCGCTTTGCAACAGGAATACTGTTGCTGATCGGGCTTTGGTATGTGCTGCCCAAATCTCGCTTTGATGGATTCCTGCTCGCCTTTTTGCTGTTCTTGCTGGTTTTTATCAAAATCACCGCTGCAATGGTCGGCCTTGGAATTGTCGTCTCGGCCCTTGTTTTGCGCCGTGCGGAGTGGTGGACCGGTGCCTTGGCAGCTGTTTGGCTGTTTGGCTCGATGGTCGTGCTCGAAACCGCGACGGGCCTCGTTTCGGGTTACATGTCGGATATCGGCACCATGATCGCGCTCAATGAAGAGAGTGGTGTGTATGCTTTTTTCTATAGTGCCTTCAATAATTGGCTGGTGTTGTTGCTTGCGGGGCTGTTGGTGTCGACCGCGCTTTGGTCGTTTGTCAAGCAAACGGACATCGGCACGGTGGGACTCTTCCCCTCAATACGCCAATTCTGGATCAGAGAAGCTTTTCTAATTGATACTGTTTTGCTTGTCATCGCTGCGTGGGGGGCAGAAAGCCAGAATACCGGAGGTCTCGGATTGATCGCTGCTGCAGCCATTTTCTTTCATCCCGTCGCTTGGCGAAGCGATCGGTTGATCACTGCCCTGCTGGTAACCGCGATGATTTTCCCCGTTGCGAACATGGCAGTGAAGCGTTCGCTGAAAATTCTCATTCGAGAACGCGTGGCAGCGCCGGTTCAGCCAATGGAAATCTTGGCAAAAGGCACGCGTATCCCTTTGCCGACTTATGAAGGCGCACGGTTTTTCTCCGAAATTCTGCACGAAAAATTGGAGTTGCTGCGTGAAATTCAGGCCAAACGATATTTTTTTTCACATGATCCTCAGTCCAACGCTCCCGCCTTCGCTCTCGCTCGTTATATGGACACAGTGCGCGCCATTGAAAATTTCAAAGAGCGCAACTACAAAGATCTCGCAACCAGCTTTACATCTTTGGTCTTTTCCGATCCCTTTGCGCGCACTCTTGGATTGATGCCTGCAAAAGGCACAATGCTGACCATGGATCTGGACCGCACTGTGCCGCACTTCACCAAGGAGAGCGCTGGCGATTATCTCAAAACAGCAAATGGTGTCTTTGTGGATCGTTGTGACATTGTCGGTGAGGACTTCGGTGCACTGTTTGATCCCGTGCTGAAGACTGACTTTAACAAGCTACCACTGACGGCCTGCTGGGATTTTTATATACGTAAAACGAGCCTTGAGTGATGGTCTGGGGGGAGGGCCAGGTGCGCTTGCAAAAGCAGGGCATCATGCTCCGAAACCAATGTTTACTCTGCCACTCGAATGGACGTGGTTAGCTTGCGGGGGGTGTTGTCCCTAGCTTTTCGATACTCACGATAGGCTGCCACGAGCATGTCGTCGTCCGAGAAACGGGCTTTCCAGCCCAACTCACGCTCCCCTTTGGAGCAATCGAGCAAGCAGTCCTCATCGGCTATCAAATATTGTTCTGGATCCATGATCGGCACATTCATCCAGTCCAGCACATCCAGCGTACGCTTGACGGCCCAACCCGGTGTCGGAATCAAAAAGGATTGGCTTTTGGCGTCTTTGATCAATCGTCCCAGCAATTTGCGCACGCTCGGTGGATTGCTGGATCCTAGATTGTAAGCCTGATTGGGAAAGCCGGCTTTCCACGCGCAGTAAGCGGCGTCAGCGCAGTCAAAAACAGAAATAAATTGATAAGGGTTGTTGCCAGAGCCGATCATGGGAACGGGTAGGTTCAGATCAACCAGCTTGAACAATTTGGATAGGATGCCCAAACGACCCGGCCCAATGATGAGACGAGGACGAAGTAGGGAAATGTTGAACCCTTTGTCTGCGCGCCAGTCAGCGGCTAACTGCTCAGTGGCCTGCTTGCTTTTGCCATACTCACCCAATGGAGCGACTGGATGGTCCTCATATTTGGGAAAGCTTTGGGTATGGCCATAGATCATGTCGGTGGTGAACTGCACCAGATTTTTGGCACCAGCCTTGTCCATGGCTTCCAGAATGTTGACTACGCCATGATAGTTGACCGGCCAGAAAAGCCCATGGCGCTCTGCACGGGTGACTATGGGGCTCAACATCTTGGCTGCCAGATTATAAACCGCATCTTCGGGGTTGATCTCGAGCTGCTCAAAGTGTGCCGGTTGGGTAATGTCGAGCTCCATCCATCTGCACAGAGCATTGCTATAGTGCGGATAATCCGTTTTGTTGATGTCGCAAACAATGACATGTTCGCCTTCGGATATAAGCTTGGCTGCCAGTGTGTGCCCGACAAACCCGTCACCGCCAAACAAAATATGCTTCATTATGCCAACTCCTCGCGACGGTGTGAATGGGACAATTGCCCGACCACATTCTCATTCAACCCAATTTGATTTTCTGTACTTTTGCTTTGGCCTCTGTCGTCTGAACCGCCCTGTGCAATCAGTGCCGTTCCAATGCAAATGAAGCCGATACCGGCAATGCGCCAGACATTCAGGTCTTCTGCAAACCACCACCAAGCGGCTATGACCACCCCGACATAGGCTAGCGACAGGAAGGGATATGCAAAAGACAACTCCACCTTGCCAAGCACATAAAGATGAGATGCCATCGAAATAACAAAGGTGCACAGGCCAGCAAAAATCCAAGGATGAAAGATGATCTTGAAAACCATCGTAATCAATCCAAAAGCCGTCATGCCCCCAACCGGTGCAACATCACCCAACGTCATCATGCCTTGCTTCATCATTATTTGAGCGCTGGCATTGGTGAAGACCGTAAAGAGAATGAATGGCAAGTAAGTCATCGTCGTCCTGTCACTCGGTGCCTGATTTTTAATTATTGACCTGCCTGCTTCCTAATCTTTCAGGAATATTGGCTGTTGTTCTTAAATATAAAGGACTGACGTGAATCTTGCGTTCATAACTCTGGTTAAGCAGATGTGAATACAAAAATTCAATTTTGATCTATTTCTGAAAATTCAGGTTTGTGACGTTGTCCCAACGCTGACGCGCCGCCAAAAGTCGCTCATCATCGCCGGATCGCGCATGCCTTCCAAGCTACGCCAGTTTGGAAAGGCCGTTCGGAAGGTCTGTGCGCTCATGCGGCAGTCTTTATAGGGATTGATGCGGCCACCAACTTTCAGGACAATGGCGTCCAATGCATTCAACAAAGCATAGGTCTTGGCACCCTTGTTGGGGAAATCCAGCGTCAGCGTATAGCCTTCAGTGGGAAACGACATCAGCCCCGGAGACTGGTTTGCACCAAAGCGTTTGAGAACCGTCAAAAACGAACCATGTCCGGCTTTCTGGCAAGTCTCCAGCAATGCGCGCAGACTTTGCTCGCCTCGATCCAGCGGTAGCGCAGATTGATGCTGATGCAAGCCACCTGGTCCATAAAGCCTGTTCCAGCCGCCTACCATATCAAGGGGAAAGAAAAAACTGTCGGGAGAGGCCAAATGTGGTTCTTGTTGATTGGCATTGCGCCAATAATACAGCTTGTTAAAGGCCGCAAGTGCCGGTCCGGCCACGAGTGGAACCGGTGGTGTGAATGGCACTGATAGACGCGGTATACCATAGCGAGGGGCGGTTTCAACTTCGGTGTGATCGCCGCTGATCAGAATACCGCGACCCAGTTGTTTACCGGTCGCAAGAGAGTCAATCCATGCGACAGAATATTCATGCTCTTGGTCATCCTGCGCTATAAGGGCTAGACCGTCGTTGAGACAATTAAACGGGGTTTTGGTCTCCAGCACCAGATGGGAGGAGACGGGCAACAGAGAAAGTTCGACCCATTCGATATAACCGGTCAGCCCCATGCCGCCGATGGTGGCGGCGAACATTTCGTTGTTTTGATCAGCCGAACAAATCATTGACTGACCATCCGAGCGTAACAAAGACAACTGTTTGACGTGGCAGCCAATGGTGCCTCTATGACCATGGTTCTTGCCATGAATGTCATTGGCAACCATGCCGCCGAGTGTGACAAATTTAGTACCTGGTACAACAGGAACAAACCAGCCGGTTTCTTTCAATTGATCCAGCAGATCAACCAACATCAATCCGCTTTGAGCGCGTAGAATACCAGCGTCGAAATCCGATGAAAGGATACGCGTGTGTTTCCGACAATCGATCAAGGTTCCCTGATCATTGTGGCACGAATCCCCATAGGACCGGCCATTGCCAAAAGGCAAATAATCACCGGAACCCGGATGACCGGCATCGGTCAATAGATCTGCACAAAAGTCGGTTGCCGTTCTTTTGTGGGTTAGGATTCGGCCCCAGCTGTTGGTGTCGTTCGGTGCGCTCATGTCATCGGTCCTAGAGCATCTGCGCTACAATCATGATGGCAGCTCCAGCGCCAATCATGAGCTGGCTGCGCCAGTCGATCATCAGAAATACCACCGGATCGTCATTCATCTCTTCGCGCCGCGCCAGAATCCAGATCCGGACAACCAGATACAGCACCAGCGGGCAAACAAGCCAGATCATCTCTGGATGGGGATAATTTTCCACCATCTGGGGAGAATCAATAAACAGGGCCAGCACCACAACCGATGCAAAGCCCGAAGCAATGCCGCCTTGTGCCAGCGTCTCCAAGTCGGCAAGCTGATAGCCACGCCCGGTATCTTTACGTCCGACACCCGCCATTTGTTGGTTAAGTTCGACAAAGCGTTTGACCATGGCCAACGATAAGAAAAAGAACATGCAGAACGCCAGCAACCAAGTCGAAATGGGACTGGCGATTGCTTCTGCTCCGGCTAAAACGCGAATGGCAAACAGGCCTGCCAAAGTTATGATGTCGATGAGCAGTAGGCGCTTGAGATAAAGGCTATAGGCGGAAGTTGTCGCCAAATAGGTGCCCAGAGCGGCCGTAAACTGCCAAGGCAACACCAGCGACAAGGCAAAGGCCAATATGATGAACAGGCCCGCCGCAATAATGGCTTTGGGAGGAGATATGAGACCGGCAGCAATAGGACGCGCAAATTTGCTGCGATGCTTGCGATCTGCTTCAATATCAAGCAGGTCATTGAGCAGATAGACACTGGAAGAGCACAGTGAGAAGGACAGGAATGCGATCACCAAGGCCGGAAAATCACCCAGACTGACCTGCTCGCTAGAGAGGATTGCAGGAACAAACAGAAGTGAATTCTTGAGCCACTGATGCACCCGAATGGCCTTGCCCCAAATCTGCCATGTTGGCTTTTTTGTGCCGGTGCCTGCGATGTAGCGGGCATGCTCATTGTTGGCATACCGCAAGGCGGCAGCGTCGCGTCCGACGATGAGAGCATAGCGTGCCTCGTCCCAGACTGGATAATCTGCACCACCATTGCCCAAATAATCAAAGCCGCCTTTGCCATAGGCATCTGTTAGATGGTCTGCTTTGTTTTGGCCCGACAGATTGAGTGTCGTAGAGCTTGCCTCAACAGCATCGAAAAATCCCAGATGATCGGCCACTGCGCGCGCAAAGCTGAGAGGAGAGGCCGTCACAAGTATAATCTTGCGGCCTTTTGCTTTTTCTTCTTTCAGCATCTCCAACACATGCAGCCGGTAGGGCAATAGACGCACGTCGGGTTGGACACGGCGCGCAATCTGCATCTTCAAATGCGCTTTGCCGCGCATCAACCACAAAGGAAGCAAAAACAAACTGAAGAAATTGGCTCGAACCAGAAGCAATATCGACTCATACAGCAGATCAGACCTGATCAGGGAGCCATCGAGATCGACACATAGCGGACGTGAGTCAGGCGCTTGCGCTGATGATGCCATCCGCCTTGCTGCTTGAGTGGATTTCATGACTGCAAATCTGTCCGCGTTTAAGGAATTTTCTTACCTGCTGCGCAGTCTGCCAAAAAAATCCTAATCGACCTTCTAGAATGATGGTTAACAACACCCTAGTCGCAATTTTGCGAAAGGTATGGTTTACCGGTGATGAACACATATGGTTTCAAAAAAATAAACGCTCTGATTGATCGTTGTGCCCTTTATACTTTTGCCTAACAGGTGTGGTTTTGAAGCCTTGTTGCCGGGTAATAAGACAAATGAACAACGATGATGGCTAGAGTTAGATCGCCGGTTTGTAGGAGGCCAGCTTAAGCCCGAAGCCGATAAACGCGACGCCCGTAACAGCCTTGAGCGCGCGTTGGAATGTGCCGCTGCTAGACAGTGTGGTTAAACGGGACATCACCAATACCATGGCCGAGAACCAGACTGCATTGATGGCCGCGTGCAACGACACCAATAGCAGCGATGACATCATGACATTGTCCGAAGAAGAGATGAACTGGGGAAATGCCGCCAGATAAAACAGGGATACTTTGGGGTTGAGCATGCTTGTGAGGAAGCCTTCAATATAGGCTCTGACGTGATTTTGGCGTTTTTTTGCCGGAGCCACGGTCTTTGTTTCAATGCCTTTGAAGGCCGCGATCAACGCTTTGATGCCTATCCAGACCAAATAGGTGGCCCCAAGCAGTTTGACGATGGTAAAGGCGGTTGCGGATTGGACCAAAATAAAAGAAATACCAAGAACCGACAGGGTACCATGCAAATAAAAGGCCGTAACGAAACCAGCCACATTGGAAAAACCCGCTGTTTTTCCCGATGTGGGCACGGTTTTTGCTATCAGCACCCCGTTCGGCCCCGGAGACATAACCAGCAATGAGGCAACAAAGGCAAACGTGAGTATTTCTGACCAGATCATTCGGCATCTCCTTGTTTGTGATGTTAAGGATAAACACCGAATTGGTGCTGTGCAATCGCGCTTTTGCGGCGCGGTTTATTCAAAGCTTCATATCCGCTGATATAAACAGAGATTGCTTCTGCATTTACGACCATCTCAAAGACCAAAGGAAACTTCATGTCCACTCTGCCAATTCTGGGCGCTGCCCTGTCATACAAAGACGTTGTCTCTCTCAAAGATTGGATTTTTGAAAAGAATCGCACGCTGGAACTGCAAGATTTTAGCAGGGTCGATGTGTTGGATGACGATCAGGATGCCCTGATCGATGCCTATGCGCAGTTGCTTGATGGCTTTGGTGGTGTGTTCGGTATACATGGCCCGTTTCTGGGGCTCGATTTGGGCTCTCCTGATCCGTTGGTTCAGAATGTGGTGATGGTGCGTCTGCTCGACGCAATCAATAAATGCGAGAGACTTGGTGCAACCCACATGGTGNGACTTGGTGCAACCCACATGGTGGTGCATAGCCCGTTCAACATGTTCCATACGCTCAATTCCATGACATTTCCTTCCATGCGCGATGAGATGATCGAGGCCGCCGCCAATACGCTGGCGCCAGTTCTCAATCGTGCCGAACAGATCGGGTGTTGTTTGATGCTCGAAAATGTGGCCGATTCAGACCCAAGCTTGCGCAACTCTTTGGTCAAGGCAATCAAGAGCCCGATGCTGAAAGTCTCGATCGATACGGGACATGCCCATTTTGCCCATGGCCAGTTCAAGGCGCCGCCGGTTGCCGACTTCATTTATACAGCGGGAAGCCTTCTTGGCCATGTCCATCTACAGGATGCCGATGGCTATGCAGACCGCCACTGGCATCCCGGTGAAGGAACCGTGCCGTGGGGTGGGGTATTCAAGGCATTGGCCGACATCAGCGCGACACCTCGCCTTATACTCGAAGTTCGGGACCGTAAGGAGCAGTTGCCACAAACGGTTGCCCGACTGCAAAGCCTAGGCCTTGCCCAATAGTGTGAACCAACGCCTTAGCGATGCGGCCACTGGGTGTGATAATCATCAATCACATAGGTGTGGCTGTGTCCTTTGGTGTGATCACTACCTTCAAGATGTGGATGATTGTCGGGCAGATCGGGATGGGTGTGGTAAAGATCGCGTTTGGCTTTGGCAGGCCAAATCCGCGATGCCGCCACCAGACTTATAAATCCGATCAAAGACAACACTCCGAGCGTAACATCCATGCCAAATCGGGTTTGCAGAAAGCCTGAAAGCGGATAGCTGATCAGCCAACAGGCGTGAGACAGGGCAAACTGCGCCGCATAAAGTGCGGGGCGGTCTTCCTTGTGGGAGGACCGCTGTAACAAACGACCCGAAGGGGTCAGAACCGCAGAATATCCGGCTCCGACAAAAACCCAGCTGACGAGCAACGACAACCAGCTGAAATGACCCGCCCCTGAAACAATAAATAGGGCAGCAAGCGTCGCAACCATTATGCTTGCACCTGTCAGCATCATTTGCCGGTCGGGTAAATGATCCAACAGGCGGGGCATCACCAGCGCCACCAGCATGGAACCGCCACCAAAAGCGCCCAATGTATAGGCGACATAAACGGCATCCAATCCCAGTTCGGACTGCACAAGCACCACGGTATTGACAAGAACCATCGCCCCTATTGAGGCAACCACCATACAAAGCGCCAACAATCCGCGAAGTCTGGGGGTTGCAAAATAGATGCGTATGCCGCGTGTGGTCCGTTCATAAACCGAGCGCCGTTTACTGTCGGGTGCAGGGGAGGGCAGCAGAACCGATACAATCAACAGGCCTGATCCGATGAAGCCGATCGCTGTGCCATAAAAAAGCGCATGATAGCTGGCAAAGATCAGCACAAAGGCGGCCAGCGTCGGGGTGATGATGCTTTCCAGATCATAGGCCAGACGAGAGAGTGACAACGCACGCGTATAGTCTTTCTCTTCTGGCAGGATGTCGGGCAGAGTGGCTTGAAATGTCGGCGTGAACGCCGCCGAGGCTGCTTGCATCACAAAAATCAGCACAAATATTTGCCAAACCTCACCGACAAAGGGCAGCAGGCAGGCAATAAAACCCCGCACACAATCCAGAGCAACCAACAGGGTTCTGCGTGGGACATAATTGGCAAAGGCACCTGCCACTGGTGCAATGCCCACATAGGCCACCATTTTGATGCCAAACACGATGCCCAGCACCATACCGGCGTCTTGCCCTGACAGATCATAGGCCAACAGCCCAAGCGCAACTGTGGCAAGCCCCGTGCCTAGCAAAGCAACAATTTGCGCCATAAACAAATGACGGAAACTTCGAATTTTCAAAATTTCTAACATGCGGGTGCCTACAGATATTTGGCGATGGTTTTAAAATCGGCAAGGGTGGCTGAGCGTGTGGCATCATCTGCCTCCACAGAGCCTTCCAGGCAATGATCAATGTGATCCTGAATCAGCACGCGCTTGGCATTGGTGATGGCCTTCTCCACAGCGTGTAATTGTTGTGCAATGTCTGTACAGCCCGCATGGGTCTCAATCATCTCAATCACATGCGACAGGTGCCCTGAAGCGCGCTTTAATCGCTTGGTGATAGCAGGATGACTGGCGTGGATGTGGAGGTGCGAATGGTCGTCATTTGATTCATCGGTCATGATGACATCATATCCCCCCTGGGGGGATGGGTAAAGTACGGAAACCTCCTGTGAAATGCGTATTTGGAAAACTCAAATCAGTGGTCCTGCGCCGCAAGATGCACCAACAAGAACTGAGATATAATGACACCAGAACAATCTATGTTACTGCTTGTCGCATTCATCAGACCTCAAACCATAGGCATATATTTGATCTAATGGTTGTTGATTTTAGACCAAAGTCTGGCTCCATTTTACGTAACGTCAACATTTATAGTGCTCAGCGAGGAACCAGTGCCTTGCCCCAAAACCATTGCCAGCCTATTTTAAACAGAGCGGCGAATAATAAAAAAGGGCCAAAACAAGAGGCGCGCTCACGGGGAGGAATGCATGGTCCGATTTGCCACGCGGGAAGACTGTCTTGCGATAGAAAATGATAAGCCCTACGAGGGGCGTGATGTGCCTGTCACCATTTATGGGCAATTGTCACGCACAACCCAATGCTATCCCGATCACAAGGCTGTTTCTTTTCAACTATTCTCTGGGGCGACTGACAGGGCTGAAACTCTGACCTGGGTGCAGTTGAAGGGCAAAGTGACCCAGGCTGCCAATTTGTTTCGAAAGTTGGGTGTCGGTCAGGATGATGTCGTTGCGTATATTCTGCCCAATAGCAATGAGACACTGATCACCATGCTCGGTGGCATGGTCGCCGGTATTGTCAGCCCCATCAATCCTATGCTTGAAACCGAGCAAATCGCCGCCATCTTGCGCGAAACCAATGCTCGTGTTGTGGTCACGTTGCGAGCCTTTCCCCAAACGGATGTTGCCGAGAAGGTTGCCGAAGCGGTTAGGCATGCGCCGCGTGTGCAGACGATTCTAGAAGTGGATCTGCTGCGTTATGTGACGGGGATAAAGAAAATGATCATCCCCTTGATCCGGCCCAAAAATCCGCGCGCGGCGATGCATCACGCCGACATTCTCAGTTTTAACAAAGAGATGAGCAAACAGCCGTCTGATCGACTAACCTATGAGGACGAGCAAGAAGATCGTGTTGCCGCTTATTTCCATACAGGCGGAACGACGGGTATGCCCAAAGTGGCGCAACACACTTATTCTGGCATGCTTTATAATGGCTGGGTCGGCTCAAGGTTGATGTTCAGTCATGATGACAATATCATGTGTCCGTTGCCTTTGTTCCACGTCTTTGCGTGCCATGTGATTGTCATGTCGATGCTGGCCTCTGGAGCGCATGGTGTCTTTCCGACACCCAAGGGCTATCGCGGCGACGGGGTGTTTGATAATTTCTGGAAATTGATCGAGCGCTGGCAAATCTCTTTTATTATCACGGTGCCAACCGCCCTTTCGGCTTTGATGCAGCGCCCTGTGGATGCTGACGTTTCCAGCGTAAAAACAGCATTTTCCGGCTCTGCGCCATTGCCACTTGAGTTGTATCGCCGGTTTGAAAAAGCAACCGGTGTAAATATTCTGGAAGGCTATGGTCTAACCGAAGCCACCTGTCTGGTGTCATGCAATCCATCTGATGGCCCCAAAAAGGTCGGGTCTGTCGGCCTTCCGTTTCCCTATACGACGGTTAAAATTCTGGAGCACACCAAAGACGGGCCTGTCGAATGTGCAACCGATGAAGTTGGTGAAATCTGTATTGATAGCCCGGGTGTGCTGACAGGTTCGACTTATACAGAGCTCGATAAAAACCATGACCTCTTTCACCATGATCTTTATCTGCGAACCGGAGATTTGGGGCGTCTGGATGAGGATGGTTACCTCTGGATTACAGGCCGCGCCAAAGATTTGATCATTCGCGGTGGGCACAATATTGATCCCGCTGAAATTGAAGAAGCACTGGCAGGGCATCCGTCGGTGGCCTTTGTTGGGGCCATCGGTCAGCCTGATGCCCACGCCGGCGAGTTGCCTTGCGCCTATGTCGAACTTGTAGACGGTACAAATGTCGATGCAGAAGACTTGCTCATCTATGCCAAGCGGCACATTCATGAACGCGCGGCTATTCCCAAACATATTGAAGTGCTGCCTGAGTTACCCAAGACGGCGGTTGGAAAAGTCTTCAAACCCGATTTACGGAAGCTCGCCATCAGTCGCGTTTATAACGAGGTGCTGGTTGAAAAGGGGTTCGACACCGAAGTTGTCAGGGTAATTGAGGATAAAAAACGAGGCCTCGTTGCAGAACTGCGCAATTCGAACAATGTGGACAAAGAGGCGCTCAGCCATGCGTTGGGCCAGTTCACACGCCCATGGCAATGGCAGCAGGACCAGTAGGGCAAGTTACACGCTTTAAGGCGAAACAAAGTTGAGGGCCGACCGGCCCTCTTTTTACGAGAACAAGAGCAAGCAGCGGTGTGAAGCTCTGAGCTGCGGCATTTTCTCCACATACATCGCCTTATAGACGGCGTTTGAGGCTTTGGCGTGCTGGTTTTTATGCGCGATCTTGGGTATGGCTTATCCAACTTTTGTCGAGTCCGGTATCCACCGGTAAGAAGCGGGAGAAAAACCATCGCTGACCATATTCCAGACGCAAGCGAAGCATTGAACGACGCAGGCATCGTCGTGAGCAATCTTTCGCACAAGCTGGACGGCACGCCGTTTTTCGACAATCTGTCCTTAAAATTGACAGAGCGACGGATCGGGTTGATCGGGCGCAACGGCTCGGGCAAATCGACCTTGTCGCGCTTGATGTCCGGCCTCGTTGCGCCAACTGATGGCAATATTCGCATTCATGGGGTGGATGTCTATAAAGACCGCGCTGCCGCTATCCGTACCATTGGGCTTATTTTTCAGAACCCAGATCATCAGATCATTTTCCCCACAGTCGAAGAAGAAATCGCCTTCGGGCTGGAAAGCCTGTGCGGCGATAAAAAGCAGGCGCGAGAGAAAGCAAAAGCGTTCCTCAAGGCCTTTGGTCGCTCGGAATGGGCCGAGCGTGGCACTTTTACATTGTCACAGGGCCAGCGCCATCTGGTCTGTTTGATGGCTGTTTTGGCGATGGAGCCCAAGGTCATTTTTTTGGATGAGCCTTTCGCTGGGCTGGACTGGCCTACGTCGCGTCGCCTGTTTGACTGGCTGGACAAGCTGGATCAACAAGTGCTGCTTGTGACCCATGATATTGATCATCTTGCTTCTTTTGATCGGATTATTTGGCTCGAAAAAGGCTCCCTGATGGGCGACGGCACGCCGACCGAAGTGTTGCCCGCTTATCGGGAAGCCATGGAAGCCTTTGTGCACGTGGATGATCCGATCCTGGGCGGCAATCTGGTATTGGACACTGCGCGGGGAGATATCTGATGCTGTCGCTGACGGTCGAGACCAAAAGCTGGATGCACAAGTTACCGGTGCCACTCAAGCTGGGATTGCTCTGTCTTGCTACTCTGTTGATGCTGCCCGTGACCAACTGGATGATAGCCTTGGCCGCGATGGCTACAGTCGCGGCGCTCTATTTGACTGCTGGCTGGGCATTCGCCCAAGTGGGCATTACCAGACTAAAGCCGCTGGTATATTTGGTTGGTCTCATTTTTATCTATCATGTGGTCACTGGGCGGATCGAAGAGGGACTGACTATTTCTCTCAAGCTGTTTGCCATGGTGAGTTTGGCCAACCTTGTGACAATGACCTCGCGGTTGGATGACATGATGGCGGTGGTTGAAACCCTCTCCAAACCGCTACATCGCGTGGGTCTCCCTCCTCGTACACTCGGGTTGGCTATGGGACTTGTCATTCGCTTCACGCCAGTTTTCCTCAAAAAGGGAGAGCTTTTAAATGAGGCGTGGCGGGCCCGATCCGCCAAACGCGCCAGTCCGCGTTTGTTGGTTCCTCTTGCTCTAGGTGCGCTTGATGACGCTGACTACGTCGCAGACGCCTTGAGGGCACGCGGAGGCCTGAGTTCCGCTGAAGAAATCAAGAAATAAACAAATACGCGAAATATGAACCATAAGGAAGAAACTGGAATGGAACGTCAAATTGCCTATATAGCTCTGTTTGCAGCATTGATCGCTGCGCTGGGGTTTCTGCCGCCAATTCCCACGCCAATTGGCGTTCCGGTTACGGCACAAACGCTCGGGGTTATGCTGGCTGGTACCATCTTGGGTGCCAAGCGCGGGGGGCTCGCAGCTCTTCTTCTTATTGTTTTGGTGATCATTGGCTTTCCGCTTCTATCCGGTGGACGCGGTGGTCTCGGTATCATACAGGGCCCAACCGCAGGCTTCCTGCTTGGCTGGCCAATCGCTGCTTTTGTTACTGGTCTGGTTATGGAAAAGTGGCGTTCTGGCAATTTGTTCTTGATTGCTGCCGTTGCATCTATTCTGGGCGGGATTATCGTACTCTATTCTCTGGGGGTGCTTGGCCTGACAATCAACACAAAGTTGAGTGCTAAGGAAGCATTGATCGGGTCGCTTATCTATATTCCGGGCGATATTGTCAAAGCCATCATCGCCGGTTTTATCACCCAAGGCATCGCCAAGGCGCGTCCTAATGCCCTTTTGTCGCGCGCTCAGCGTTAATCCGCTAGGTAACGAACAAGAAAGCAAAAGGGTCTCGGATTTTCTGAGGGCCTTTTCTGGTGCACTAGAAAGCTGCATTTGTCACTTCTTTTGCAAGCTGTCGAGTGACTGCCTGTGTGCATTGGACACACCAACCGGATACAAAAATCACCCGAACTCTGCATTTGACGAATAGCTGCCTCCACGACAAACAGCTTGTTTTATTTTTAGGATGAAAATAATTCATAGCTCTAGTAGTTTGGCAGAAACGTCAAAAAAGTCACCCGAGGGTAGATTGTGAGAGGAAACGTCATGCTGTGGGATCTGGTTGCCGATGTTGGTGGTACCAATATGCGTCTGGCCGTTGCCGTTGAAGGTCGCATCAAAGAGCAACAGACTTTTGAGACAACGGGACAACTGCATTTGACCGAAGCTGTGCGCGCTTTTGTGGATAAGGTTGGGTCGGCTCCTCGTTATTTGGAAGTGGCCGCAGCAGGTGTGATTCAGAATGGCTATGTAACCCTGACCAATGCGGGCCAACAGGGGTTTTCCGAGTCTGATCTGGTGGTGGCAGCAGGGGCGCAAAAAGCGCGAATCCTGAATGATTTTGAAGCCGCGGCTTGGTCGTTAGTCACCGCTGAACCCGATGACCTGACGCAGATTCAAGGTGAGCTACCCGCTCCACTGCGCACGCCACCAGCCCCAACCCAACCCCGCCTGATTGTCGGCCCGGGCACAGGCCTTGGAGTCGGCACCTTGGCATGGGCTGGTGAACAACCTGAAGTTCTTCAAGGGGAAGGCGGGCATGTACGCATTGCGCCCCACACAATAGAAGAAGTCGACATCTTTACCAAACTGGCCGAGCTTTGGCCCGAAACCCAGATGGATGAGAACAAATGTCTCGCTCTTGAAGCCGAAGCCATCGTCTCTGGTACGGGTATGCCTTATTTGATGAAGGCTCTGGAATTGCTCAACGGACGTGAGCCAACAGAGATGTCCGCGCGTGACATTTTTGATGTCGCTCGTACAGATGGCAACAGTCTGGCCGTTCGTGCGGTTGACATGTTTTGTCACCATCTTGGTGCGGTTGCAGGTGATCTTGCTTTGTATATTTCGGCCTATGGCGGTGTGTTCCTGACCGGGGGTGTTCTGCTCAAGAACGAGTGGATCTTCAAACGCCCCGCATTTCTTGCAGGCTTCAATCAAGGCGGACGCCACACCAAGTTCCGGGTCAATATTCCGATCTATCTTTACCGAAACAGCAATTTTGGCCTGCAAGGCGCGATCAACGCCATGACTTATGATCCAACTATGAAATAGCGTCACGTCTACCGGTGATAGGGACGTTGCGGCATGTTATTGGCCTTGGCAGTCGTGATCCGCAGCCCTGATGCTAATCCAGAAACCTCCATTTATGAACCACAAAGTAGCGTGGAGGCGTAAGTGGTTGCGATTGAAATGATTCGCATGCATCAAACTTCAATTCGAGAGGCGTGCAGAGCCAGAAAATGTCCAAAGTCAAATAGTTAGTCGACTTCATAACGTAATTTTCCGGTGTAAATTTTCGAATAAACCGTTTTAGTTCGCCTTATGGCTAAATGTTGGTAAGAAGATGGCTGTAACTTTTCATCGGTTGGAAAAAAATCCGTTTTTCTTGGTGGTTTTACCCACGCAAATTGACGCAGGGGCAGCAAAGAAGCCGCCTTTGGTCCAGTTTCCATTGTTTCATGCACTGGAAAGCGCAGGTGATCCACAAGCAAGACTTGGCAATTGGTCTTTGGTCTGCACTATAGGGCCGAGGAAATTCGCCCCGCCTGCTTATGGGGCATGAACTTGTGTGTAGAAGGGAGTCTGTCGTGAAGATAGGGACACCTAAAGAGCAGTATATCGGGGAAGCACGCGTTGCGATGACGCCGTCTTCAGCGAAACTGCTCCAGAAATTGGGATATGACTGCATCCTCGAAACCGGAGCCGGGGTTCTGGCCGGGTTTTCGGATGCTGCCTACGTTGAAGCCGGCGTTGAGATTGTGTCCGGAGCGGACATCCTCTGGGAAACGGCTGATATTGTCGCCAAGGTTCGTCAGCCTCAGGAAACTGAACTGAAGTATCTGGCAAAAGACAAAACGCTAATTTCATTCTTCAACCCTGCGGCCAACCAAGAAGGCATGGATGCAGCCAAAGCTGCCGGTGCCAACGTTATCGCTATGGAAATGGTGCCGCGTATTTCGCGCGCCCAGAAGATGGATGCGCTGTCTTCCATGGCCAACATAGCTGGTTATCGTTCTGTAATCGAAGCCGGCAACAATTTTGGTCGCTTCTTTACGGGTCAGATCACCGCCGCGGGTAAAGTTCCTCCTGCAAAGGTTTTGGTTGTTGGTGCCGGTGTTGCTGGACTGGCTGCTCTGGGTACATCTGTGGCACTCGGTGCCGTAACTTATGCATTTGACGTTCGCCCTGAAGTGGCTGAGCAAGTTGAATCCATGGGCGCCGAATTTGTATATCTTGATTTTGAGGAAGAACAGCAGGACGGAGCCTCCACTGGTGGTTATGCATCTGTGTCTTCGCCTGAATTCCGCGAAGCCCAGCTTGCCAAGTTCCGCGAGCTAGCTCCTGAAATCGATATCGTCATCACCACCGCGCTGATCCCCAATCGTGAGGCACCCGAGCTCTGGACCGAAGACATGGTTGCGGCCATGAAAACCGGTTCTGTGATTGTCGATTTGGCAGCGGAAAAAGGCGGCAACTGCAAACTGACCGTAAAAGACAAGAAGATTGTGACCGATAATGGCGTGACCATTGTGGGCTACACAGACTTCCCGTCTCGTATGGCCAACCAATCGTCAGAGCTTTATTCTTCCAACATCCGTCACATGATGACCGACCTGACCCCTGAAAAGGACGGTCAAATCAAGCATGACATGGAAGACGATGTGATCCGCGGATCGACGGTGACATTCGAAGGCGAAATTACGTTCCCGCCTCCACCACCAAAAATCAAAGCGATTGCGGCTCAGCCCAAAAAAGAAGTCAAGCAACTGACACCCGAAGAGAAGAAAGCTGCAGAAGCAGCGGCCTTCAAGGCAAATACCCTCAGCCAGATCAAATTGCTGGCCGGTGGCGGCTTGTTCATGTTGTTGATTGGTGCCTACGCTCCTGCCAGCTTCATGAGCCACTTCATCGTCTTTGCGCTTGCATGCTTCATCGGCTTCCAGGTTATCTGGAGCGTTTCTCATGCGCTGCATACACCGCTGATGGCGGTCACCAATGCTATTTCCGGCATCGTGATCCTCGGCGCATTGTTGCAGGTTGGTTCTGGCAGTTGGCTCGTGATGGTCCTTTCGGGCATCTCGATTCTGATTGCGACGATCAACATCGTTGGTGGCTTCCTGGTTACGCGCCGGATGCTTGCCATGTTCCAGAAATCTTAAAGGAGCAGAGACTATGTCTATCGGTATTGTTTCCGCAGCCTATATCTCTGCTGCTGTTCTCTTCATTCTCTCACTGGGTGGCTTGTCCAACCAGGAGAACGCAAAACGCGCCGTCTGGTTCGGTATCATCGGTATGGGTGTTGCTGTTGTTGGCACCATCTTTGGTCCTGGCCTCGGTAACTACTGGCTTCTTGTTCCTGCTGTGGCCATTGGCGCCTATGCTGGTTATGAAGTCGCTCGTCGTGTTGAAATGACGGAAATGCCACAGCTTGTGGCCGCGTTGCACTCTTTTGTCGGTCTGGCTGCTGTCTTCATCGGTCTGAATGCTGAACTTGAGTTGCAGCACGTCATGGGTCTCAAAGCCTCGGGTGCAGACGTTGCACATCTGGCTGGTTTTGCCGAACATTTGGCTCAAAAGACGGTTACTGAGATCTCCATTCTCAAAGTAGAAGTCTTCCTTGGCATCTTCATCGGCGCGATTACCTTCACTGGCTCTATTGTTGCCTTTGGCAAGTTGGCTGGCAAAATCGACGGCAAGCCAAAACAATGGCCTGGTGGTCACGCTTTGAATGCTGTGATGGCGATTGCTTGTCTGGTTCTCGGTATCATGTTCGTGATGGGATCCGGTATCTGGACAATGCTTGTGGTCACCCTGCTTGCAGGTCTCATCGGCTGGCATTTGATCATGGGCATCGGTGGTGCAGATATGCCCGTCGTGGTTTCCATGCTCAACTCCTATTCCGGTTGGGCAGCTGCGGCTATCGGCTTCACCCTTGGCAACGATCTGCTGATCGTTACCGGCGCTCTGGTGGGCTCTTCTGGTGCGATCCTGTCTTACATCATGTGTAAGGCTATGAACCGTCAGTTCGTCTCGGTTATCCTTGGCGGTTTTGGTGGCGCAGGCGGTCCAGCGCAGGAAATCTCTGGTGAGATGATTGCTATCGATGCGGACGGTGTTGTGTCTGCTTTGGAAGAAGCTGACAGCGTCATCATTATTCCGGGTTACGGGCTCGCTGTTGCTCAGGCTCAGCAGGCTGTGTCCGAATTGACCAAACGCTTGCGTGCGCAAGGCAAAGAAGTGCGCTTCGCTATCCATCCGGTGGCTGGTCGTCTTCCCGGTCACATGAACGTGCTATTGGCAGAAGCCAAGGTGCCTTATGACATCGTGATGGAAATGGATGAGATCAACGATGACTTCCCTACAACGGATGTTGCCATCGTTATCGGTTCCAACGACATCGTCAATCCGGCCGCTCAGGATGATCCAAACTCCCCAATCGCTGGTATGCCAGTGCTTGAATGTTGGAAAGCCAAGCAGGTCTTTGTATCCAAGCGTGGTCAGGGTACCGGTTATTCCGGCATCGAAAACCCACTCTTCTACAAAGAAAACACCCGCATGTTCTATGGCGATGCCAAAGAGAGCCTCAACAAATTGTTGGAACAGATCAAGTAATCTGTGCGCTATTTGAAGTGATAAAACGTCCGGCCATTGGTCGGGCGTTTTTTGTTAGGGACGGTCTTCAAACATATCTGCTGACATCAAATGATCAATCAAGGCGCGAGTCCGCAGCGGCATTTGCTTGCGTGATGGATAGACGAGCGAGAACAGCATGCTTGGGCCTTTGAGTTCGGGCATTACAGGGACCAGTTGCCCTCTGGCAAGCTCTTGGCGGATTGTGGAAGGGAATATTTGCGCGATCCCCATATTCGCCAAAGCCATCCGTATCATCATCAGTGGGGAGTTGCAGACCTCAAATTGGCTTGACTGTAGCGTCGTGAGCTCGTCATCGCGATAGAGCTGGTGAACGCCGCGCGGACTGACATGGGTGAGGCAAATCCAGCGATGCTTGGCAAGCTCTTGCACGGTTGTTGGAGTGCCGTTGGCAGCTAAATAATCTGGACTGGCGAACAGCGAAAAGCTTTCCTCATACAACACCCGACCAATCAGGCTGTCGTCTTTTGGCAAACCAACGCGCAAGGCCATATCGATGCCTTCTTGGATTAGGTCAAGGCGGTTGTCGTTTAGGATAATGTCCAGCACGACATCAGGATACCGATTGCGAAACGAAGCAAGGGCAGGGAGCAATTGCGACACGCCTATATCATGCGGAGTGGTGATGGAAACGCGACCCGATGGTTTTTCTTGCGATGCGATCTCGTGTGTTTCTTCCAGCACCCGCGAAAGCGTACGGGCCTTCTCATAGATGCGGCGACCCTCTTCCGTTAGGGATAGTTTGCGCGTTGATCGCTGCAAAAGGCGAACGCCGAGATCTTCTTCCAACTGGGTTATCTGCTCCGATACCCGAGACCGACTGGTGCGCAGTGTCCTAGCCGCTCCGGCAAAGCTTCCTTCATCCACGACAGAAGAAAAGATCGCCAGAGGTTTTAGATGCTGAACTCCTATTGTACTCATTTACCGAACTTTCAATTCTGAATAAGTCGTCTAGTGGGAACAAAGCACAATGGGCATATTCCGGTCAAGCAAACACCATTGAGCTGGCGAGACCAGCCACATGAAAGGACATTATCATGATTGCAGTAACCGGTGCCTCCGGCCAGTTGGGCCGCCTCGTTATCAAGTCTCTCCTCAACCAGACAGCCCCTTCCAACATCATCGCATTGGTGCGGAATGCAGACACTGTCGCAGATTTTGCCGCACTGGGTGTCACTGTGCGCACAGCTGATTATGAGCTGCCAGAGAGCTATGCCGAAGCGTTGAAGGATGTCGACAAGCTGCTGTTGATTTCGTCCAGCGCCGTCGGCCAGCGAACCCCTCAGCATGCTAGCGTCATCAATGCGGCCAAAGCCAATGGCGTCCAATTGCTCGCTTATACCTCCATCCTTCGGACCGATGTCTCGCCGATCATGCTTGCCCGTGAGCACAAGGAAACCGAAGCGCTGATCGCCGCATCCGGCGTGCCTGCTGTGCTCCTGCGCAACGGTTGGTACAGCGAGAATTACACCGAAAATCTGGCGCCGGTTTTGCAACATGGCGCTGTCATCGGTCATGCAGGTGAGGGCCGAATAGCTACGGCCTCCCGCTCGGACTATGCCGCCGCCGCGGCTGCTGTCCTGCTTAGCAATGAGGACCAGGCCGGTAAGATTTATGAGCTGGCAGGGGACGAAGAATTCTCCTTGTCCGAGTATGCCGCAGTGGTTGCCAGCGTCTCGGGAAAGCAGGTCTCTTATATTGATATGCCGCAGCAGGATCTGACCAATGCTCTCATCGGGGCTGGTCTGCCAGAAGGCTTTGCTGCGATGCTTGCCGATGCCGATGCGGCCATCAAATCGGGTTGGTTGACCGATTCTAGCAAGACACTGTCGCGCTTGATCGGCCGCCCAACCACACCCATCGCCGACAGCATCAGGAACGCATTGTCTACGGTCTAACACCGATTGCCTCTGATACGTGAAGAAAATGCACCGGTTTCCTGAACGAGGAGACCGGTGCTTATTTGTGCCTTTGGGAACCAGATTCATTATCTGAGCTATTTGAATCACCACATGAAGCAGGCGCGTCACTCATGAATCGGTTCATTCAAAGACGCGGCCATCCCATTGAAATGACTCGCCAAATTGAACCCTCTTAAAGTACTTTAACGGCACCAGAATACAGGTTGAATCAAAGCTTTAAGTTAGAATGTCTTGAATCAACGCATTTGAATCTGTTTGTTAAGAGCGCCATCAAGGCACAGAGTATCGCCATCCCACAAGCCACTGACCTCTATGGCGATATGACCCTAGTGAGCGCGGTGATAGCCGTTGATCCATGTGTGTTTGACGCGCCAGCCAACCGGATCAAAAGCCACCAGATCAGCTACAAACCCGGGAGCTACAGACCCCAGCGACGTATCCATGCGCATGAAGGCCGCCGGATATGACGAGGCCATACGCAACGCTTCGGACAGGGGTAAACCAAGCAGCTCAACCACATTGCGCACGGCACCGATCATGTCCAAATCAGACCCGGCAAGTGTGCTGTCATTGAGCTGACATTTACCGTCTTTGGCCTGAATCGTCTGGTCGTTCAGCATAAAGCTTTTGTCTTTCGCGCCGACCGAGGCCATGGCGTCGGTGACCAAAAAGATCTTGCCGCGTGGCTTGGATTTGATGGCCAGCCGCATGGACGCAGGATGCACATGGAAGCCGTCGACGATCATTCCGCACCAGCTGGCTTCATCGTCCAGAGCTGCCCCAACCACGCCGGGTTCGCGACTGCCCAAGGGGCTCATAGCATTATAAAGATGGGTGAAGCCGCGCAGGCCGTTGCGCAACGCCAACGCGATATCTTGATAGCTTCCGGCAGTGTGCCCCGCCGAGACCAATGCGCCGCGCTTGGTCAGATCACGCACAAATGCCGGCCCGACTTTTTCCGGTGCAACGGTGATAAGTCGAACGCCCAAATCGGGATGAGACAGCAGATCAAGCGCCCCCTCATCAACCGGTCGAATGTTGCTGCCCAGATGCACACCCTTGCGCGCCGTGTTGAGATAGGGCCCTTCAAAATGCACACCCTTAATCGCGGCCAGCGAGCTGTTCTCGCCCCAATGACGATGGGCTTGTTTGATCAAATCGGACACATGCTGCATGGCCGGCCATTGGTCACTGATCAGGGTTGGTAACATGGTGGTGGTGCCAAAGCATCGATGCGCGTCGGTAATTGTCTCAAGGCCTTCAAGGCTGGTTTCCCCGTCCAGCATCACACCGCCGCCGCCGTTGACCTGCGTGTCAACAAACCCCGGTGCAAGCACCAACCCTGTCAGGTCATGCAGTTCATAACCGCCAACCGATCCGTGCTGATCGACAATTGCGTCGATCAGCCCCTCGTCAAGCGTCACGGCTTTGCCCGCGTGGAATTGGTTGCCGTCAAACAGGCGAGCATGAAGGAGGATCTGTTTCATTGGGCGATTCCATTTGCACGTGAGGCGTATCTGTCTCTTGGCTATCATAACAGCATGCGTGCCTCAATTGACGAACGCAAGGCTGGTCTTTGTCAGGGCAATGAATTCCCCTGTATGTCAGATGTGTTTCGCGCTAATGGATGGAGACGTAAATCCGGATTTGCAATCGGCGCACGACCCTGAATTTTCTTGAGGCGAAGGAATAAACGATGGAACCTTTTAAAAACAGCGTGTCTCCTGAAGTGGTCGGCTACATTGCGATGCATCTGGCGCGGCATCTGGAAGGCGTAGACAAGGACGCCTTCACACAACCGATATTGGACGCACTTCCTTCGCTGGAACTCAAACAACGCATCAAACTGATTTCTGATGCGCTGCATGTCGCATTGCCCAGCCAATTGCCCCATCGCAATGCCGTCCTTGCTGCAATGCTACACCCCGATCCGATTGATCAGGCGGGAAAACCAAGCGATGAAAAAGGCATTTCTGGCTGGGGTTTGTGGCCGTTGACGATGGTTGTCGGGCATCACGGATTGGCCGATTTTGAAGGCTCTATGGCACTGCTTAAAGAAATGACCAAGCGCGGCACAGCGGAATTTGATGTCCGCCCCTATCTGGAGGCAGATCAAGCCCGTGCATTGGCCATCATGACCCCGTGGGCAAGGGATGAAAATATCCATGTGCGGCGGCTGGCGTCAGAGGGAACCCGCCCCAGACTGCCTTGGGGTATGCAGCTCAAACAATTGGTTGAAGATCCCACTCCGACCTTGCCTGTTTTGACTACTCTGCGGGACGACCCAGAAGACTATGTGCGCCGGTCTGTGGCCAACCACATCAATGATATTGCCAAAGATCATGCCGATTTGGTGGCACGGATTGCTCATGACTGGATGGAGGGTGCCGCTGCACCGCGCCAAAAACTCATCCGCCATGCCTGCCGGACATTGATCAAACAGGGGCATCCTGACGTGATGAAAGCCTTTGGTGTTTTGCCTGCGATCATAAATCCCCCGATCGTGACCATCGACACGCCACAAGTGTCCCTTGGTGGCACGCTGGCGTTCAATGTTGTCTTGCAGTCAAAAGCCAAGAGCAGTCAGAAAATTGTCATTGATTATGCGGTGCATTTCAAAAAAGCCAATGGCACGCTCGCGCCCAAGGTGTTCAAATGGAAACAGATGCAGTTGAAACCGGGAGAACGGCTGGTCCTGTCGCGCTCGCACGCCATCCGGCCGATTACAACCCGCACCTATTACGCAGGCCCCCATGCGCTCTCCCTACGCATCAACGGCACTGAATTTGGCTATGAGCCCTTTATACTGTTCGTGTGACGGGGGAGGCTTTGGCTCGAGGGGCATAGGGAGAGGGCGCTGATTGTTATAACAATGAAGGTCAGCTTTGAGCCCAAGTCGACCGATGTTGCATAGTGTTCCGACGGCTGCTTCTAGGAACACTTAACGCTTCTGGGCGTTGATATAAAGGCGTTGGCAGTGTTCATTGAACAAGCGTCAATCGCGACAGTTGGCGGGTGTTTTTTAGTACTACTCCTAATGGTGTTAAATGAGGTGCTGAGCAACGCGACATTTTTCTTCCACAGCACGGTTGTTAATGATAACGTTGCTCTTATAAGGCGTTTCGTGTTGGGACATTGTGCAAGAGGGGGGGGGTATGAGCTTAATAAAAACAACATTTTTAATTAGCTGCGTCCTCTTGCTTTTCATTTCAGTTAAATTCATTGGACTGGAACAACTAAATGAGAAAACAGCAATTTCCATTGCTCAAAAAGAAACTTCTGATTTATTTCTAAGAAAATGCCCTGAACGAAAATTTGAAAGAATAGTATCAAATATTGTTTTTTTTGATTCTCAACACTATCAAATCAATTCTAATATAATATCAGAAGAAATTGAATTGATTTCAACTTCAGTCAACGTATATCCAAGTATAAAATTTTTTTCATTCAAAATAAATAATTCTGATTTGGTTGGGTATTCTCTTAAATGCAGAGGTTAATATGAGTGGAAACTGGGTTGTGGTAAATGGTGAGAGCCTATATCAGGTAAATCATTTGTCGAATGAAGGAACACTAAGCCGTTATATGGCTGGAAGTGGACAAGGTATCGCTGTAAACATATCGAACTTGCGAGAAAACCTGTCTGCTTCGGAGATTCCTAGCCTTAATTCGCGAATCGGAAGTATGAGTCTTCCTGATGGAAACCATACCGTAAACTTAAACAAAGTTGGTGCGCAGTTTCGTGGAGCAGAATCTGAGACAATTGGCGGATTTGTTGCTGATGTGACAGTCAATGTTGCCGTCGTTAATGGCAAAGCTACCATAGTAGACGGCAGCTGGTCACAAAGCATTCATAAGCCCATCGACCAGTATGATTTTTACCCTCTATGGTCGACACACAGAAGCCTGAATGGAAATATTTTAACGCTTGGCCTTCATGTAGTCGATGCAGTTTTGCCACCTTGGACACCATCTAAGCCATACGGTATCGCAATACTCGGCACCCGAAACCTAGAGTTACCTCAAAACGGATACTCCGTACCACCGCCCAAGTGCTTTCTCGCGGGCACCCCCATCACGATGGCGGACGGTTCAGAAAAACCGATTGAGGAAGTTGAGCCAGAAGATTGGGTGCTTTCATACGACAAAGATGGCAATCTCAAACCCGGCCGTGTAACACAGACTTTCACAAACACAGCAAAACAAATCCTTGATGTCCATGGCCTGATGGTTACTCCCGGCCACGTTACATTGTGTGGTGATGGTGAGTTTGAAGGCCAGCATGTACCAATCATGGATATTCTGCGCTCTGATGGGGCACTGGTCATGAAAGATGGCAGCAAAATACGCGCTGCCACTGGCTGTCCCCTTGGTTCCATTGGTGACCGCTTCATTCATGCCATCATTGGGGAAAGCCAACCCGATGGCCGCGTAAAGGTGTCAGAGGTTGGCCAGCTTCGCCTTGGTACCCGTTTCATCAATGAAGACGGGGAAGATATCTCCATTGAAGAGATTATCTATGCGCGTGGAGGAATGCTGACAGAGGACGGCTATATCAAAGCCAGCATCGACGGGCCTAAGATGCCATTCCGCTGGACGAATAACTCCAAGCTGCCAAAACCAGAAGATTACATCTTGCAGCGTTCGGCCACGACACTCTCGCACGTTTACCAAGTTGGTGAATGGGAAGCGGTTGGCCCTCAAATGCCAATGCCAAGATTTCCCAACTTGCCAGATGCTGCCATTTCAAGAAACCCAGCGGTTATTCAGGCAGCACCCGCCAATGTACCGCTATCAATGCGAGACGGTGCGCGAACGCCAAGTAAACCCAGACGGACAATGAGCCGTAAGCAACGCCGCGCTGCAGAAGCAAATGCACGCAAAGCATCAAAAGCCAAAAAAGTGACGGTTCACTAGGATCTAGTCCGAATGCAAAAAACAAGGCGGGAAACTCTCGCCTTTCTTTTTTAGCTAAGCGGTCATTGGTGCGAACTGGACGAAGGTCTGGAAAGTCCGCAGAGTCGACCTTGAAATAAGGAGCACCGAGCGGCGCACCTTGTTCTTCTCAATTGTTGCCGAAGCGGTCTTTGTGGCCCATATCTTGTTCATAGGTGGGAGTGAGCGGTTGCAGATGGCCTCCGGCAAGCAGAATTGCGCCGTCGCGGGCATCGTATTTGCGCGGCACCAGCAAAGCTGCCACATCCGCTGACAACCATGGCTCCACAAATTCGGCAAAGCCCCCCATCAAGGCGATGCGGGTGATGCCGCGGCAAGCAAGGGCCCGCAAAATCGCTTGGGCTTCCGAGCCGCATTGTTCCATGAGGTTGAGCGCCACGGGGTCGTTTTTGTCTGCATACTCAACGACAATCCGTGCAAATTCTGCGTAATCAGCCGGTTTGGCCTGAGCCGACCAGAGCACCATTTCTTCTGGGCTATATTTGAACTGGAACATAATATGGTCGGTCATGGAGCTGGAATCGTAAATACCATCTTGCGCCGCAATGGCATAGCGCAGGGCTAAATAGCCAACGCGTGCGCCACTTGCACCATCAGACAGGGCAAAGCCCCAGCCGCCCACATTGATCGATTTTCCTTCTATCAGTCCATAGCCGCAACTGCCGGTACCAATAATCATGATGCCACCGTCCAGCGCGCCATCATGGGCGCCCAGACAAGCAATGCGGGCATCGCTGGCAACTTTGAGGCTTAAAAAGGGGTGTTTCCAATCAAGAAAGGCTTCTTTGTCCGCAAGGATATGCAGCCCCGCCAACCCTGCACCCACATGACATCGAGCCAACGCATCGTCGCCCAAACCAGCATCCAAAAGGGTGTCCCGAGCAACCTTGATCACTTGTTGGCGGGCTTGGGCAATGCCCAACCGTGTGTTGGCGGGTCCTGCAACGGCTTCCCCCAAAAGCTTCCCAGCACCATCGCGCAGACGACCCCGACAGTTTGTTCCGCCTCCGTCGATGCCAACATAGAGAGTGTCAGTGTCCTTCATGGCTTAGCCTCATCCATTTAGAGCATGTCCCGCTAGAGTGCCAATGTCCCAAACGAGCGGTTTACGTCACTTGACCAGTACAATACCAATTCAAAACAATTGCAACAACTCCATTGGTCATGCTGGGTAATATGAACTATAGCCCGAAAGTCTTTGCAAATTTACAAGCCGCCGTGTGCCTCGCTTTGCTCTGATACAGCGCATAATGTCAAGTTTGCTGTCTCTATTGCGCGAGGCTATGCACATTGTTCGCTTTTGGGCGAAACTGATAAAGGCAAAAAAGCGCCGCCGCCCTATGGTATTAGGGGCACGGTTTGGGCATACTCTGCGATGGCCTGAACGGGGCCGATAATCGTCAAAAACAGGACGGGACATGCCGCAAAAACTACTCCGTGGACGCATTTTGACCTTCATATCCGAGCCTCAAACGCCGGATGATGACAGCGCACATCTGTATATCGAGGATGGTGCCTTGTTGCTCGAAGGCGGCATGATCAAGGCGTGCGGTGCATATGACACGATCCATGCGCAGGCGGAGGACGATGTCCAGATCATCGACCACCGGCCTTGTTTGCTGATGGCGGGTTTCATCGACACTCATTTGCATTTCCCGCAAGTGCAGGTCATCGCCAGCTGGGGAGCACAATTGCTCGACTGGTTGCAGGATTATACCTTCCCTGCTGAAGCCCGCTTTGCTGATCCTGTCCATGGCGCGCGCATGGCGACCCACTTTTTCGATGAGCTGATTGCCAACGGTACCACGACATCGGTTGCCTATTGTTCTTCGCATAAGGCGTCTGCCGAGGTCTATTTTGCAGAAGCAGCAAGCCGCAACATGCGGGTGATTGGCGGCAAGGTGATGATGGATCGCAATGCACCGGACAATGTTTGCGACACACCGCAAAGAGGCTATGACGACAGCAAAGCGTTGATCGCCGATTGGCACGGCAAGGGCAGGGCACATTATGCCATAACGCCGCGCTTTGCTATCACCTCAACACCGGAACAGCTGGATGCCTCCGGAGCGCTCGCCCGTGAGCATCCAAATTGTTACATCCAGACCCATATCGACGAGAACCGCGACGAAATCAATCTCACGGCAAAGCTGTTCCCCGAGGCGCGGGACTATCTCGACGTCTATGAACATTATGGCTTACTGGGAACCAAGACCTTGCTGGGCCATTGCATCCACATGCTGCCGCGCGAGATTGATGCGTTGGTCGAGACCGGCTCTCGCCCCGTTTTCTGCCCCACGTCAAACTTGTTTCTGGGCTCGGGTTTGTTCGATTATGAAGGCTTGCGCCAGCGCGGGGCCAAATGCGCCATCGCGACCGATATCGGCGGTGGTACATCCTATTCGATGCTGCAAACCCTGAATGAAGGTTATAAAGTGCTAAAGCTCAATGGCCAAAAGCTGCACCCCTTGCGTGCCTTCTATTGGACCACGCTGGGTAATGCTACGGCGCTTGGACTAGAGGATAAAATCGGCACACTGGACGCTGGTTCCGAGGCCGATATCGTAGTGCTCAACCCGCAAGCCACACCTGCGATGGCCCTGCGGATGGAAACCTGCCAGAGCCTTGCCGAAGAACTTTTCATTCTGCAAATCATGTCTGACGACCGCACCGTCGCCCAAACCTATGTCGCTGGTGAAGCAATGAAGGGGTAGGTCATCCCCGCTTCATCAATGCTTTCAAATCGGATTCTGGATCGGCCACCACGGCTGGATCTGCCGTTTTGCCAGCTTCGATCAGCCGTTTGCCGACCATATAGGCGCGCGGGTCATTCATCGCGTCGATGGCCAAAAGCAGATCGCCTTTATAATACCAAAAGGATTTGGCCTCGCCACTGTGGCGGGTGACGATCCGGTCATAGCCGCTGTTGAGACCGGCAATCTGAAGTTTGACATCATATTGATCCGACCAGAACCAAGGCTTCGCGGCATAGGCTTTTGGCGCAGTGTCGTTGAGGGCCGCTATGATATTTTCCGCAATGATTTTCGCCTGATCAATGGCATTGCCAACGCTCTCTAGCCGGATGCGTGTTTCTTTATACGGGAAAGAAGCGCAATCGCCTGCCGCCCAGATATGTGGGTCCGAGGTGCGTGCAAAACCATCGGTCTTAATGCCATTGTCCAGCGTCAACTCGGCCATCTGGGCCAATGCTGTGGCAGGGCGAATGCCGATGCCACAAATGACAAAATCTGCCTCAAGCATGGTACCATCATCCAAAAGCGCACCCGTGACCCGCTCGCCGCCAACAAAATTGGCCAGCTTGCAGCCTTCCAACAGCTTGACCCCATGACTTTCATGCAAGGCACGGAAATAGTTTGAGGTTTCCTTGCTGGCGACCCGCTGCAGAATACGATCTGCCGCTTCAACCAGAGTCACATCCAGTCCGCGCTTGGCGCAAACGGCAGCCGCTTCCAGCCCGATATATCCGCCACCAACGATCAACACACGACGGTTCGGTTGGATTTCTGGCTCCAAGACCTCAATGTCCGCAAGACCGCGCACCACATGCACACCGGGCAAATGTCCGCCCAAGGCTTCAGGCAAGCGGATCGGATCGGACCCGGTGGTCAACGCAAGATGATCATAACGGATCACCTCATGGCCGACGGTAACGGTCTGGGCTTCTTTGTCGATGGCTGAAACCGCGGTGCCAAGTTTGAGCGTAATATCATGGCCATCATAAAAGTCTTGTGGCCGTAAGGTCAGGCCGTCCAGATCCATGTCGCCAAGCAAATAGGCTTTGGATAGGGGCGGTCGTTGATAGGGCAAGTATGGCTCAGCTCCGATCAAAGTTAGTGCGCCATCAAAGCCCAATTCGCGCAACCGCTGCACCAGGGTTGCCCCTGCTTGGCCTGCACCAATAACCACAATTGACTTTGTATCGCTCATTGCCCTGCTCCTGAGAAAAATGGGAAATCTTGCTGGTTGGCTAAAGACTGTAGCGGGGCAAGTCAATGATATCTCGGTATCAAATTGTAATGACCCAACCTCTGCGATCGGAATTGAATGGCTTGGCCTCTTGTTTCAGGTTAAAATGTTCGAACAATCGACACCAAGGGATGCGCTTCCATGTCTGAACCCTACAATCTGTTTTACTGGCCACTTCCTTTTCGCGGGCAGTTGATCCGCTATGTGCTGGCTCATGTGGGGGCCGTGTGGCATGAAGCGGAATTTTCAGATATTGGCGCCATCAAAGAGCAACCGGTGCACGACCAGCCCACACCATTCATGGCGCCACCCTTGTTGTTTGATCCGGACAATGGATTTTATATCGCCCAGATGAATGCCGTTTTGATCTATCTGGCGGAAAAGCATCAGCTGATGCCAGCCAGTGCTACCAAGCGGGCTTTAACCCAGAAAATTCTAGGCGACATCAACGACGTGCTGGATGAGGTCACTTTGTTTGGCGGGCGGTCTATGTGGGAAGAGGGCAGCTGGAAGCCGTTTGTAACCCAACGCTTGCCCCGCTGGCTGCAAATTTTTGAGCGCACCGCAACCGATCATGGCGCAACGCTTGAGGCGGGCACTATGCTTGGCACCGATGATCTGGGCCTTACCGATCTTGCTACCGCTGCACTGTGGTTTTCTATGATGGATAATCTACCAGCGTTGACGCCGGTGATCAGTCACCATGCGCCTGTCGTGGCCGCATTATCGCGACGCGTGGCCAAGCAACCGGCCATTGCTGCTCTTATAGCCGAGCAAAAAGCCAACTGGGGCGACCTGTATTGCGGGGGCCAAATTGAGCAATCCATCCGCAAGATGGTGGATGAATTTGGCGTGGATTAGCCCATTCAGCCCACAATGACAAAAATTTAACGGCAAAACCTCGTTTCTTGCCTGCCGAGCCGCCTGAGGCACTTTCCTCATGCGCTGCACTTGGCTAATGTCGCCGCGAGCCTGCTATCGGTTCATCTGATGGCAGACGCCTGTTTTGCCAGTCTTGTATGAGTGAAAAGAAACCAGTTCCATGACCATGTTATTGAAAATGACCTGCCCGGATCAGCCCGGCGTTGTGGCGGATCTCAGCGCCCGCCTGCTGACCTTCCGCTGCAATATTCTGGAAAGCAATCAGTATTTCCAGCCCGCACCCAAATCCCGACGGGACGATGGTTTAGGCTCATTTTTCATGCGTGTGTTGCTCGCTACACCTGAAGGCACCGACATGACTGCGCTGCGCGCGTCTATCGATGCCTTTGCTGAAAAGTTCAGCGCTGATATCTCTCTCAGATCAGCGGATGACTTGGTCCCTACGATCCTCATGGTGTCCAAGTTTGACCATTGCCTGCAGGACATTCTCTATCGTGTGCAAAAGGGCAGCCTGCCGCTTAATATTGTCGCCGTCGTATCCAACCATGCTGACAGTCGCAACAATGCCGAACGTCTGGGCATCCCGTTTTATCTTTGGTCAGTCGATAAGGACAACAAGGTTGAACAAGAAGCCAAACTCAATGAGTTGGTAGAGCGCACCGGCGCGGAATTGATTGTCTTGGCGCGCTATATGCAAATTCTCTCTGATGATTTTTCTTCCAAGCATTTTGGCAAAATCATCAATATTCACCACTCGTTCCTGCCTGCCTTTAAAGGCGCCAAACCGTACCATCGCGCTTGGGAACGCGGCGTCAAGATGATTGGAGCAACGGCCCATTATGTTACACCAGATCTGGATGAAGGCCCGATTATCGAGCAGGGCACTGAGCGAGTGAGCCACACCGACGATCCTGATGAGTTGATCCGTCTTGGCCGTGATATCGAAGCGCGGGTTTTGTCGCGGGCTTTGCGGCTGCATTCCGAGGGGCGCGTGTTTATCGACGGCAACCGCACTGTGGTTTTTAGCCGATAGAGGCTGGTTCCAACTTTTTCGCAATTGCTATAGGCCCGTTGATTGCCATCAGCGGGTCTTTTGTTTCAATACGGGATGATGGGTTGTTATCTCAGGGCTGACGCAAAAAGACGCTCACGCTATCGGCGCGACCTGCTGCGTCAATCACCGTCAAAGTCGATTGCCCTGCACCGTCCGGGTTCCAGCTCACCCGACGACGGTTTGCATTGGTCTCGAACACACGGCCATTTGCGAGCCAGCGAAAGGGCGGGCGGCCGTCTTGCAATTTGAGCATGACCGGTAACTTCTGTCCTTGAGACGTTTGACCCATCTCGATTTGCGCGCCGCTGGGCGGATAGCTGATTTTGGGTGCCGGTTCGGGCAAGTTTGGGTCCTGAAACCAATTGGCCTCGATTTTAAAGCGCTGCATGGTCGGCGGCAACTCAGCCAATGTCTGCCGTTCGGTGCCCAGAGGGGGCTGGGAAAGCGGCATAATGTCCAATCCCGATTTGGCGAAGGCCTCAAACAGAATAGGGGCCGCGGCAGTGCGTCCGGTGATGCCGGGTACGGCGCTGTTGTCTGGTTTGCCCACCCAAACGCCCAACACATGCCGCCCGTCAAACCCCACGGACCAAGCATCGCGGTAGCCATAGGAGGTGCCGGTCTTATAAGCGATAGCGAGATTGGATGCGCCCTCGGGCGGGGTCGCGGCGATCAGTATGTCAGCGATGTGCCACGCTGCATTGTCACTGAGCACAGGAGCCCTTCGCTCTGGCCGCCGCGCAGTGCCTCCTTTGTTTTTTGTGTCTTTTATGCCAACCGTGTCAACCAGAGGCACGACCCTGCCGCCATTCACAAAACTGGTATAAAGCTGGGTCAGATCCTTGAGGCTAATCCCCAAGCCGCCAAGGCCGATTGCCAATCCGACATCCCCGTCGTCGGGCAATTGTGTGGTGACACCGCCACGCTCAAGCCGCTCCATCAGGCGCGCAGGACCAACGGAATCGAGCAATGCCACAGCAGGCACATTGAGCGACAGCAACAGGGCGTTTCGAACACTCACTTCGCCTTGATAGTCCATGTCGAAATTTTTAGGCCTGTAACCTCCAAAATTAATGGGTCTGTCTGTGATCAGTGTCTCCGCCCGAACCAAGCCTTCTTCAAAGGCGAGGCCATAGATGAAGGGCTTGAGAGCCGAACCGGGAGACCGCAAGGCGCGGCTCATGTCGACCCATCCCTTGCGTGCTTCGCTGAGATAATCGGGCGAACCGATTTCTGCCAGAATAGTCCCGTTTTTGGCATCGGCAAGGACCAACGCGATGGACAAATCGGGAGAAAGCCGCTCGGTAGCCTCTTTGACCACGGTTTCCATCCGCTCTTGAATAGCACGCAGCATGGTCGTCTCATGCAGGCGGGCCTTCGGGGTCTCTTTGCGCAGTCGATCGGCAGCATGGGCGGCCAATTGCGGCATTGGGTGACGCAAACTGGACACAGGGCGCGACGCTGCACGGGCGACTTCACTTTTGGCAATCACGCCCGCATTGGCCATGCGCATCAGGACGTTGTTGCGGGCTGACAGTGCCCGCTCAGGGCGCAAGTCCGGTCTTCGTGCCTCGGGGGATTGGGGCAACGCCACAAGCAAAGCCGCTTCGGACAGGGTTAGGTCTCCCGGTTCTTTGGCAAAATAGGCCAAAGATGCAGCCCTGATGCCTTCCAGATTGCCGCCGTAGGGCGCAAGTGTGAGATAGGCCGTCAGGATTTCTCGTTTAGAGAAGCGCGCTTCCAGCTGAAGGGCGCGCGCCATTTGCAACAGTTTGGCCGCAAAGGTGCGCTTGTCTCTGGGTTCAATCAGTCGAGCCAGCTGCATCGTGATGGTGGAGGCGCCAGATATGATGCGGCCATTGCTGAGCAATTGCCAAAAGGCACGCACCATCGCCTTGGCATCTATGCCGCCATGCTGCCAAAAGCGCTTGTCCTCATAGGCAAGCAGGATGTTGATGAATTCGTCGTCGATGCTGTCTAGATGAGCCGCAAGACGCCAGCGGCCCGCTTCGGTGGTGTAGGCCCGCAGCAAAGCCTTGTCCCTGTCAACCACTTCAACCGAAAGCCTGTCGAGCATGGCAAGTGGGGGAGGGCTGTATTTGACGAAACAAACAAAGCCAAGCCCCCCGCCAAGAGCCACAATGAAAAGCAGCCCTAATGCAGCAACCATGCCGAGCAAAGGCTTCGGCATGGCTATCAGTTTGGACTTTATACGCAATGACATGGCAAAACCAGATTAGGGTTGTGTCACAGTCATCCATCCGCTCGCGGTGCGGGCGGATTTCTCTGGCCGGTACATATCTTCAATCACCGCTGCAGGGTGCATATAAGTGCCTGGAGACACGGCTCGCACCGTGTAGGCGAGGGTGAAGTCTCGTTTGCCACCGGGGGCGTGATCAATGGCCGCCAACAAACGATCGTCACGGAACTCTACATGGGCGAAGTCGGTTTTTGGCAACCACTGGAAATTCTCCAGATCCGCGCTTTTGATGAGATGCGGATTTTCAATTTCCAGACCAGCGGGCAACAAATCGCTGATCATGATGCGCGATGGCAGGTCATCCAGTTGACTGGCCGTCACCACCACAACAAGCCGCTCATTTTGCGCCACTTCGGCGACATTGGCGGGGCTGCCATCCAGACGATGATAAGAGCGCGAAATGACAAAACCATCCCCACCCGCAGGCAAAGGAGCCTCCGGCGTTGCAATGGTCGTGACCTGTGCGACCAGATCCTTGTCGCCGTGATTGGCGATGCTTAGCGGTGCGTCGGACAAGGCATCGCCTGTGACGCTGTATGTCAAAGGCCCTTCAATCGCTTGCCCATTCAGCTCAATGCCAAGATCGACAACATTTGCAATGTCAGCCCTCGCTGCCAATACCATCCACGCCTGCTCTTGTGTGTTGAGCCGGCGCTCAGGATCATGCAGTTCTCGCGCCAGTGTCTTGATACCATCAAGACTGGAAAGCGACGGCGTTATTTCGCCCGCCAAAGCCTGCATAGCGGCAACATCCCGGCGGATCGAAGAGAAGCTGTAGCTGTCTTCGATTGGCATCATTGCTTTTACAGATAGAGTCTGCGCAAGAGTGAGCGCCGAGTTGAAGGCCAGTTCTGCACGTGGTCTGTCTCCATAAAGTGCCATTGCTGCACCCAACTGCGCCCGGGCAAGAGGACTGCGGAAGTCATTGAGCTTGGTTTCAATATAATAACGCAGGTCTCCGGCGGAGGCCATTCGATTGCGAGCCAAAACGTAAAGCCCATAGGCAACCGACGCGGAGTCGCGAGAAAGATCGCTTTGATAAGCGAGGCGATTCTGCACGCTGGTCAGAGCTTGTTTCATGGGTGCGGCTGGCACTTTCAGGCCCTGTTCTTTGGCCCGTGTCAAGAAATCTGCGACATAGGCGCTTAACCAAGGGTCATCAAGTCCGTTGCCCCAGAGACTGAAGCCCCCCTGATTGCTCTGATAGGAAAGCAATGTGTCGACAGACTTTTGCAGCCGTTGATCCATCTGCTTGCCCGAAAGGCTAGACAGCTCTTGTGGCAGATGCAGGGCAATGTCCTTGGCATAAAGCAAAGGCAGCGCCCGACTGGTGATCTGTTCTGCACAGCCATAGGGATACCGATCCAGCTGCATCAACAAGGATGTAACATCATAGGTGCCTTCTGGCGCAACCGAGAGTGACAGCTGCGATCCGGCAAGCGTAAAGCCAGCTAACATATCGCTGTCCAACATCACCTTGCCGCTTCCTGCTTGAAGTGGAACCTGTGATATGCGTGTGATCGGCAGCACGCCAGATCGCACCGTCACGAGCGCTTCATGCAGCACGCCAGTACCATCACCGGACGCGGAGGCTAATCTGACGGTGACATCGCCGGTGCCTGCTTTTTGCGCCGTAATGGGCAAGCTCAGAGACAGCATCTTGTCTTTGGCCAAGGTGACCAGCTTGGGTATCTGACCCATATCCACTTCTACGATGCCATCGCTGGTGACATCGAGGTGATAGTCTCCAACGGGGGCTTCCAGATTGGTTAGTTCAACCAGCGCTCGAGACGTATCGCCCGGAGCCAGAACTTTAGGCAGGCTGACATGCACCACGATCGGATCGCGGATTATATTGTCCTGTTCGGTGCTACCCACCGCTTTTGCGGTCCACGCGGTTGCCATCAACCGTGCTGTACCGTTGAATTGGGGAATATCGAACGCGACTTCGGCTTCGCCATCATCATCAAGACGCACAATGCCGGAAACAAAGGCGACCAGTTCTTGTGTTGGTTTGTTGCCTTTGGACTGCATTTGTGGGCCGCCCGCATCGCCACCTGTGCGCAACGCGCCAAACGCTCCGGCCGAGCCGTCAATCAAGCGTCCATAAATATCACGAATGCTCACACCCAGACGCCGCTGGCCAAAGTACCGTGCCACGGGATCTGGCGTTTTGTAATTGGTGAGATTGAGAATACCCTCGTCCACCAAGGCGACATTGACGTAAGCCTCTTCACCTTGTTTAAGGCCAGCCACCTTGATCGGTACAACAAGCTGTTCATGCGGACGTGTGGTGGCGGGACTGTCAATTTCGATGCTGAGAGCACGATCCTCGGGTTCAACCGGCAGCCATTGTACGCCAATGGCACGGGCAGGATTGCGTGATGTATCTTTGTCCGATGGCCGATAGAGATTGGCCAGCAAGTAAGCACCAGCCCCCCAGTCTTGCGCCACAGGAATATCAATGGTTGCTCCTTCTGCCGGGATATCGAACGACAAGGTTTCGAGTACTTGATCGGTTCCGATGGCGAGCAACAGCGAGCCAGAAAACCTTGGGGAAACCTTGAGGTGGGCCGTCTCGCCAGCTTTATAGGAGGTTTTGTCCAAAGCAAGCTCTAGTCCATCCGGCGTATCGATCGATCCCGCGGCGCTGCTCCAGCCTGCATGAAACTCAAAGCTGGTGGCTTCTCCTAGGGCGAGGCGATAGCGGCCCCATTCCACAGGGAGAGACAATTTTGCGGCTTCACCAGCGGTCAGATCAATTTGCCCGTCAGCCACCTTGCTTTCCAGATCAACCGCTTCATAGTTCCAGCGGGAATCCTGTCGATACCATTGATAGTGACGGTCGATTTTGATCAGCGACCAGTCAACATATGTTTCAGAGGTGCGTTGTCCCTCAGGATCAACCGCGATCAAGGTGAAATCGGCATTGCTGTTTTCTGAAACCTGTCCATCGTCGAATAAGGGCTTGATGCCCAGCATCGTTGTTTTGGGTTGAACATGATAGCGAACACGACGCTCAATGGCGCGCCCAGACCCTTCCTGCATACGCAAGACAAGATCGGCGACCTTTGGTCGTGTCGAGGCCTTCAATTGCCCTAATGTAAACCCGTAACGGCCAAGACCGGCCTCATCCAGCGGGGGCAATGGACGCAGAGTAATCCGCTCGATGCCCGTGTTATCCTCTTCATCCAGACCAAAAATATAGCCGTCATAGCCTTTGCGCCCACGCGTTTCGCGCACCAGCACATTGCCATCAACCTTCAGGCCAGCCGCCGGAGCACCATATAGATAGCGTCCTTCAATCGCGCCCGTGGCCGCTTCTCCTTGTTTAACAACATCAGTATCAGGTTTCAGCGTCATGTCAGTGCGGTCGGGAATGAAATCCTCTACCAGAAAATTCAATTCTGCCAATGCTGGTTTTTTAGGATCGGTATAGACCCGAGCGTGCCAAGTGCCCCGCCGTGCATTGCTTGTCAGCGGTAGACTGACGGAATATCCGCCCAAAGATTTGCCTGACCCGATCAAACGTTGCGCTTCCACGCCATCTGGGCGTTCGAATATAAAGGTCAGTGGCAGATCATCCACGGCTCGGGCTGACGCATCCCGTGCCATAGCTGACAAATGCACTTGTTCGCCGGGGCGATAGACCCCGCGCTCTGTCCAGGCATAAACATCCACGCCAAGTGGAGAGGTGCGGCCCGTGACACCGCGGTCTGATAGATCAAAACCGGGGCGGGTTAAATCGAGGAAAACAAAGTCATCATCGCCTTTTGCTGCGGTTAAAACCGCAGGAGCAAGGCCATCAGTGCCACGCACCAGACCGGCATCAAATGTCACCATTCCGGACGCGTCACTAATGCCGGTAGCCAATACTTCATTGTTGACAGCGATCAGTTCCACATCGACACCGACCAGCGGTTTGGCGCTGGCCAAGGACCGCGTAAAGACCTGTAAACCGCCTAGCTCTGCGGTCCCGCCCTGTGCGCCAATCCCTGAGCCTGTGCCGGTGAATGTGGTCAGGCCAATATCGGAAATAACAAACCATTGGCTGGCAAGCGATGGGTAGTCTTTCAAATCGTGGGTCTTGGTAGCCGCCGTGAGCAAATACACCCCCGGTTTTCGTTCGGGCAGGGCTTCGTCGATAGGGATTGCTGTGATGACTTCTTCATTCTTTTTGGGCCGGATCGCAAGAGAGCCTTTCCAAACGGGTGCCCCCATGCGGTCTACAAGCTCGGTGATATTCCAGCTGGATAATTGCCGGAGAAAGCTGGCCCCCTGTAGCATGTGGGCCAAAGATCGCTCACCGATGCGATAGAGTGACAGCTTGGCTTCTTCGCTGTTGACCGAAACAAGAGGAATGCCGCGCCGGTTGCTGGCTGGCAGAACATAATTGTTGCCTGTAAAACGCATACTTGCTGAACGGTCGCGCACATATAGATCGAGCTGCAGGTTGGACATCAGACGCTCGCCATTCTCGGCTGGCAAACCTTCGCGCACATCAATCTGATAGGTTCGCCCGTGGGCAAGTCCCTCAATGCAAATTTGGCGTGTCGACACGTCTAGGGATTTGGGTTGCTGCTGGTCAACACGAATATAGGAGGCGAAATCGCCAAAGCCTTTTTTGACATCTTCGGAAAATTGCAAACATGCACGAGGCACTTTGATATCCGCATCCAGACTGTGGGTAAGCATGCGGAAGCCGTGGCTTTGAAGCAGACGTGCATAGTCGGCACGATCTTTTGGATTTTCTCTGAGCGCCAAGCTCATTTTAAAGGCAGACAGTGCTTCGCGGAACCAGTTGGCTTTCTCAAGGCTGTGTCCCAAGCCTGATAACGCTTGGGCGCGTTCACTGCGATAACGCGATGTTTGATAGGCGTTGATGGCGGACGTAATCGCACCACTGCGGGCGCGTCGGGCTTGTTCGCGGTCTGGGTTTGTGACGGCAAGGCGGGCATAGGCCGTGGAGAGCGCCAACCAGAGATCGCTTTCATCAGGACGCATCGACAACGCCGCGCGGAAGTGGTCAACCGCGGCTCCGGCCTCATCAAAGCCTAGGGCATCGTGACCCTGCTGGACCAAATCTTGGAACCCACCCTGCGATCCATTGGGAATGGCTTTAAGCAGCTTGCGGCGCAGGTCGTTAGCAGCTGGATACCAGCTGTCAGCCAGAGATGATAGTTTGGGCGCGGCCCCCAGATCCGGCTCGGAAGAGCGGGTGACAATGCGCCCAGAAATAGCGCCTTTAAATGCAGTGGCTTGGGCAAAGTCGGATTTTAGGAAGCAAAAGCGGGCTTTGACATTATAGGTGAATGCGCGGCAAGACTGGTTTTCGATGCAGGCTTTTTGGCAGGCCTGAAGGGACACCTTTTTGCGGGTTTGAAGATCAAAGCCGAAGTAATCGGTGTCTTTTTCGATAATCACCTCACGCACAAAGCTGCCATCGAGTGCCAAGGCTGTGTTTTGCGACAAGGTTGCAAACAAAAGGCCGGTTATCAGTGCTAAAAATGTGCGGGCCATGGTCCCCTCCCGTGGAATCATAACGTCATTCTGAATCCCTCTTTAAAAAATGAGGGCTTTGCTGACAAAACTCATAGTTAAAAAAATGATTATCGAACTATCTTACAGTTTTACGGCAATAATGTGCAATGTTTCGCCGCAATGAAGGAAATAATGCAAAGGCTCTGCTGTTGGTCACAGCAGAGCCTTCCTCATAGAGACTGATTTCAAAAATATGCTGCTAGCGCCTTTGAGCGCCTAAGAGCAACTGCGATCGATATGGTCTTGAATGGTTCTAACTAGCTGCGCCCGATACTTGCGTAGAAAAAGC
>NZ_PKUQ01000007.1 GCF_002866925.1 Cohaesibacter celericrescens | reverse complement strand
AAAGCAACAATATTGCGCTCGAATATACTTTTTTTGGCGGCCACGGTCAGTTCCTTTGTCATGTCAATCTGGATCACTAAAAATAGACGTAGAAGTTAAAAGCCTCGTAAGGGAGTTTGGTTGATATTTAGTAAAAATAGCAATGGTCCACATGACGGCATTGTTACGGTAACCGAGTGACTGTTAGTCCATGAGGTTGTAAACTGAATTGGAGGAAAAGATATTCTGCTCCCGCCATCGATTTCCGCCGTAGATCATTCAGCATGCGATCTGCGCTCCACTTCAAGTTCTCGCTTAGCTACCGAAATATTGAAGATTTACTGGCGGAACGAGGGGAGATGTTGCTTTTGAGACTACTCGCCGTTGGGTTTTGAAGTTTGGGTCGATTTATGCAGGAGAATTGGACTGATCCCGACCCCAGCCATCGGGTCAGTGGCAACTTGATGAAGTTCTCGCTTCGAACAACGATAAACGGTCATACCTGTGGTGGGCTGTTGATGATGAAGGGGAAGTATTGGAGGTTTTGGTTCAATCTCGCAGAATTAAGCGGGCTGCCCTTAAATTAATGCGAAAGTTACCGAAGAAACAGAGCCGGTATAGCCTGCATGGATGCAGCGAAAGCCAATATCGTAATTTCCACATCGCCTACACCGCAACCGTTTCCGCTTTTTTCTAAGGCCCGAAATGATATCGGCGGCGAGAGACGAGTGATCACGCCCCAACAATTCGACTAACCACGGAATGACCATATCGGCACCGTGAGAGCATACGCCGTTGTTGCAAACAACAACGAGTTGATCGCCATTGTCCAACATATAACCCAGATTGGTTGCGTCTAAAGGCTTCACCATCGTTCTCCATACGTTCATGGTCGATCCTGTTGAATTGGAACCTCGGATTTTGAACAAAAAACCCCCTCCGGTCGCAAGGATCGGAAGGGGAAGCATCGCGCCTGAAAGGCTGCGATAGAGGTTAGTTTTTAGTGATTAGCCAATGCCTGCGTAACAGCTGTAGGGGCTTTGTCTATCACCGTAAGCAAAATTGTTGCCGCTCGATCAGGAAGCCGTCTCTTTTGCTCCCAATCTCGGATGGTTCCTATAGGCAAGCCATAACGATGTGCAAAGGCTTCTTGTGTTAGTTTTTGCTTTTTACGAATGGCAACGACATCCACGACATCAGGCACATAAACACCAGCAGGTTCCGCATCTCCTTGAGCAATTGCCAAGGCTTCATTTGCGCTTTGTAGCAACTCGTCAGCGAATGACATCTGTAAACTCCATCAATGTGAAGGCCGAATACGATTTCTGTAGGCTTCGGCCAATAGCGGCAAAACTTTTGCAAGCTCGTTTTGCTCGGATTTAGTCAAATTGTCTTTCGCATCTTTTCCGTAGACCGAAAGAAGAAAGACAGGAACGTCATCCCCCCCCGAAATAATGGATGGTTCGATAACCTCCACTTTTCCCCTTGCCTCGGCCAGCATGACGCAGTTTTCTTGCTCCGCCTGTTCCAGCCATAAGATCCCCAGCAATCGGGTTGTCAGCGATGGTTGTGACGATATCGCTCAGTTCCTCTTCGGATAATCCGCATTTGCGAGCTTGGGTTAGAAATGTCGCAGTCCAAATTACTGTCTGCATAGCTCCAATATACGGCAATGCCGTATCCTTTTCAAGGGTGTCCCGTCGCGATAGAGCTGTCAAACTCGACGAGATCGCGACGGGCTGGACTTGATCATAGATCAAGCTGCGAGTTTGTCCTCGTCTTGTTCTTGGCTGGTTTCGGTCTGTGGGGCGTTGTAGCGAGTAGTTAGGCAATCAGGCACCCAAGCGGCGATACGATCTCTTACATCGGCTGAGAGGCCTTTACGGTCCACTTCGTTGTTAAACAGGGCATGAAGTCGAGCAACCTTGTCGCCTTTCTTCATGGTGATGAATGGCGCGGCTGCGGGCTTGCCTTCAATGAAGCTTTTCACAT
>NZ_PKUQ01000006.1 GCF_002866925.1 Cohaesibacter celericrescens | reverse complement strand
AGAAATTAATAGGTCCTGAGCCTAGGTACTGATCATGTTTGGATGCACCCCATACTTCTTCGACAGCTCGGAAAGTGTCAATTCTTCCCGGATCGCTTCAAGCGCAACCTTGGCTTTGAACTCAGCTGGATATCGGTTTCTTTTTGTCATCTCGGATCGTCTCTCTCATCAGGAGATCCACCTTAGCACATGGTCCAATTTTCCAGGACCACCTCTATTTCGTGCGATCTGGTGGCCTAATGCCACCCGTGCGTTCCAATAACGGATAAATCGACGATGAGGCACGCTCAAACAGACGGCCAATCGAGCTCATAGATTCGCCCCGTTGCCATCTATCCCAAATTTCTGACTTCTGCTTGGCTGTGAAAATTATTTGGCGGCGATACTTCATAATAAACACTCCAATCCTTCTCATAGATTAAAGTGTTGCGTCGACCCCATGAAATCACCGCCAAACCTGCCTTTGATGATCTCGATGCGCTGAACGAGTGGTTGCGCTTATGCATACCCCCAATATCACCAACGGCGATCAACCGATCTGAGTACGTCACTAAAACCATCTCCTGTAACGTTAATTGTCGCATAGCCTGTCTTGATTCTAGAAAATGGCATTGACGGCTGTCAACGCTTGGGTTTGATAACAGCGTTAGCCTGCTTCACGTAAGAAAATTTGCTTTCGGAAGGAACCGAGATGACCGTCTTAATTCGCAATTTCAACACCTTGAAACGAAGCGATATAGTCAGCGTTGGCGGCAAAAATTCCTCGCTTGGTGAAATGATTGGCGCGTTGCACGCCGAAGGTATTGCCGTACCACCGGGTTTTGCCACAACCACTGAAGCCTACTGGCTCTATATGGATGCCAACGGGCTGCGGCAGCGCATTATCCAATTGATCAAGGATTGGCAAGACGGCAAGACAAGTCTGGCAGAGACCGGCAAGGCCATTCGCAATCTGGTTTTGCGCGGCGACTGGCCAAAAGACACAGCGGCAGCGATTAGCAAGGCATATAAAGAGCTTGGCGATACTGTCGTTGGAGAAAACATCTCGGTTGCCGTGCGCTCCAGCGCCACCGCGGAGGATCTTCCCGATGCAAGTTTTGCCGGTCAGCAGGAGACATTTCTTAATATATCCGGTGACAAGGCGCTCTTGCAAGCTTGCCGCCGTTGCTACGCTTCGCTTTTCACTGACCGGGCGATCAGTTATCGGCAAACGAATAATATCGATCAAATGAATGTGGCGCTGTCAATTGGCGTTCAGCAAATGGTGCGGTCCGATATCGGCGGTTCGGGCGTTATGTTTTCCATCGATACTGAAACGGGTTTCGACAAGGTCGTACTGATCAATGCCACTTGGGGGTTAGGCGAAAATATCGTTCAGGGGGCTGTCGATCCCGATGAATATCAAGTTTTCAAGCCGCTTCTGGACAAAGAAAATCTGTGGCCCATTATTGAAAAACGGAATGGCAAAAAAGCTATCAAGATGATTTTTGGTGATAGCGACACTCCGACGCGAAACGTGCCGACATCGAAAGCGGAACGACTGTCCTATGTTCTGGACGACGCAGATATTGTGACTCTGGCCCGTTGGGCTGTAACCATCGAGAAACACTATGGTTGCCCGATGGACATGGAATGGGCGAAGGATGGGGAAACCGGCAAGCTCTATATCGTTCAGGCACGTCCCGAAACCGTACAGGCACGGCGAGAGGTCGGGGTCTTCAAGACCTATAAGATTGGTAAAAAGGGGCGCACCCTTTTGCAGGGACTTGCAGTTGGGGATGGCGTTGTTTCTGGACGATTGTGCCTGATTGAAAGTGCCCGATATATCGATCAGTTTGTCGCCGGTTCAATTCTGGTTACGGGGACCACCGATCCCGATTGGGTGCCAATCATGAAACAAGCGGCGGCGATAATCACCGATCACGGCGGGCGCACGTCCCATGCCGCCATCGTTAGCCGCGAGTTAGGTCTTCCAGCGATCGTCGGTGCGGGGAATGCAACCCATGTTCTGCACAGCGGGCAAGATGTGACGCTTTCCTGCGCAGAAGGTGATGTTGGTTTCGTCTATGAGGGTAGGGCTGAAGTTAAGACAGACATTGTGGATTTAACAAAACTTCCCCAAACCGATACGCATATCATGCTCAATCTCGCCAATCCGGCAGCATGTTACCGCTGGTGGCGCCTGCCGTCAGACGGCATTGGTCTTGCGCGGATGGAATTTGTCATCAACAACGCCATAGGCGTGCACCCAATGGCGCTGATCCATTATGATCAGCTGCGCAATGAGGAAGCCAGAGAAAAAATAGCCAAACTGACGACTGGTTATGACAATAAGACAGATTATTTTGTCGACAAACTTTCCCACGGTCTGGCTAGGTTATGCGCAACTGTCTATCCAAAACCGGCGATCATTCGCATGAGCGATTTCAAGACCAATGAGTATGCCGGACTTCTGGGAGGCGAGGGTTTTGAGCCCTCAGAAGAAAATCCAATGATCGGGTTTCGCGGTGCGTCGCGTTATTATTCATCGCGTTATCGTGAGGGTTTTGCCTTGGAATGCAAAGCGATCAAATATTTGCGCGATGAGATGGGTTTCGACAACGCGATCATGATGATCCCATTCTGCCGTACCGTGAGTGAGGCCGAAAAAGTACTGGAAGTGATGGCGGAGAACGGTCTGCGCCGTGGAAAAAACGGTTTGCAGGTTTATGTCATGTGCGAAATTCCATCGAATGTGATCTTGGCCGGAGGATTTGCTCAACACTTCGATGGCTTCTCGATCGGCTCAAACGATCTAACACAGCTGACACTCGGCGTTGATCGGGATTCTGCCGAATTGGCGGACCTCTTCAGCGAGCAAAACGAAGCGGTCAAATGGATGATCAGTCACGTGATTGCCGAAGCTCAAAAAGCCGACAAAAAGGTTGGCCTTTGCGGGCAGGCTCCCAGTGACCATCCCGAATTCGCTGACTTCCTTGTCGAATGTGGCATTAGCTCAATCTCGGTAACCCCCGATAGCTTTGTCGCTGTAAAGACGCAAGTTGCAGACAGTGAAGCCCTCCGGTCGGGCTAACGCAGTTAAAAAGACTGTGTGGGTAAAACATTGATGACCGTCAATGCCGCAGTCCTGAATGGGTCAAGTATGAGACATACAGGGATTGCGATCAGCGTGTTCCACCTCGCAGGTTTGAGTGTGCCATGGCACCAAACAGCTTCTATTCAGCAACCAATCCCGCGACAAAATTCTATCCGGATCACGCTTGGCCCACACTCAAAATCGGTTCTGATCGGGCGATATTGTGTGAGCCATCGCCTGAATGACGGCGTGACGAACGCACCGGATGTGGACGTCAGCATGTAGAGAGTTCGTTCTGACCAGCGAGAGGAGGAAGCTTCCATGAAAATCATCACCAAGAGCCACGCAGCAGCTATGAAGGCCAACCTCTCTGACTATGATGATTTCTGCTCGAAATTCCACTGGGAAGGTGCCTATGATCTTCTTGAGGGACTGCCCAACGGTGGGCTCAACATCGCTCATGAGGCAATAGACAGACATGTCGCCCACGGGCTCGGAGAGAAGACGGCAATCTGCTGGCTGTCGAAGGGAGACAGTCGCAGAGAGATCTCCTATGCCGAATTAAAGGATGAAACCAACCGTTTTGCCAATGTTCTGGCGGCGCTTGGGGTTCACAAGGGCGAGAAGGTCTTTACCCTGCTCGGGCGCGTACCCGAACTCTACATCGCAGCCCTTGGCACATTGAAACTCGGCGCGGTCTTTTGTCCGATGTTCTCCGCTTTCGGCCCAGAACCGGTCAAGGCTCGCATGACCATCGGCGAGGCGCGCGTGCTGGTGACCTCAAAGACACTCTACAAACGTAAAATCGCGTCTTGGCGCACAGAGCTGCCTGAACTTGAGCACATTCTGCTGATCGATTCAGAGGACCATTCCGGAGAAGGCACCGAAAGTCTTGGTCCGCTGATGGCAGCCGCCTCGACGGATTTCTCCATCATAAGGACCGAGCCCGAAGACATGGCACTTCTGCATTTCACCTCGGGAACGACAGGACGACCCAAGGGGGCCGTGCATGTCCATATGGCGGTCGTCGCACATAATATGACTGGAAGATTGGCGCTGGATCTGAAAGCCGGAGATACATTCTGGTGTACAGCCGATCCTGGTTGGGTGACCGGAACCTCCTACGGCATTATCGCGCCCTTGACCAACGCCACGACCATGATCGTCGATGAGGCCGATTTCGATGCCGAGCGCTGGTATCGCATTTTGCAAAATGAACGGGTTAATGTCTGGTACACGGCGCCCACCGCGATCCGCATGCTGATGAAAGCGGGAGCCGAACTTACAAAAGGCTACGACTTCTCTCAATTGCGTTTCATGGCAAGCGTCGGCGAACCTCTCAATCCGGAGGCCGTGATCTGGGGCAACAACACGTTCGGCATGCCGTTCCATGACAATTGGTGGCAGACCGAAACCGGCGGCATCATGATCGCAAATTATGCCTCGATGGATGTCAAACCGGGCTCCATGGGCAAGCCGCTTCCCGGCATCACTGCTGCCATCGTCAAAACATCGGGGGATACTGCGACTGAGATCACCAAACCGATGACAATCGGCCAATTGGTGCTGAAACCGGGTTGGCCATCAATGATACGGGCCTATCTTCATGAAGCAGAACGGTATCGCAAATGCTTCGTGGGCGATTGGTATATCAGCGGCGATCTGGCGATGCGCGATACCGACGGTTATTTCTGGTTCGTCGGGCGCGATGATGATGTCATCAAGAGCGCCGGCCATCTCATCGGCCCGTTCGAGGTGGAAAGCGCGCTGATGGAGCATCCTGCGATTGCCGAAGCAGGTGTCATCGGAGTCCCCGACGAAACAACGGGTGAAATGGTGAAGGCATATGTCGCCCTGAATCCAGGCTTTGAGGAGAATGACGCGCTGATGCTGAGCTTGGTGGGGCATGCCCGTAAACGACTTGGCCCAGCGGTGGCTCCAAAAGAAATCGTCTTCCGCAAAAATCTTCCCAAAACCAGATCAGGCAAGATCATGCGACGACTTCTCAAAGCGCGAGAATTGGACTTGCCTGAAGGTGATATATCAACTTTGGAAAGCGATGAACAATGACCCATTCAGCAAAACCACATCTGTCTCGTGACCACATGTTGACTTTGCTGAGACACATGATCCGTATCCGGCATTTCGAGGACAAATGTGCCGAACTTTACACACTGCAGAAAATCCACGGTTTTCTTCATCTATATGACGGAGAGGAAGCAATTGCTGCAGGTGTCATCTCTTCGCTCACTGATGCAGACCGTGTGGTTGCCACCTATCGAGAACATGGACATGCTCTTGCCCGTGGTGTGCCAATGCAGGAAATCATAGCCGAGATGTACGGCAAGGCGGAAGGTTGTTCCGGAGGGCGGGGCGGCTCGATGCATCTCTTCTCCAACAAGGCGAACTTCTATGGTGGCAATGCGATCGTGGGTGGAGGATTACCACTCGCTGTCGGCCTTGCACTGGCAGATAAATTACGTGGCGAAGACAGGGTAACGGTTTGCTTCTTCGGCGAAGGCGCTGTTGCGGAGGGTGAGTTCCACGAGAGCCTCAATCTCGCAGCACTCTGGAAACTGCCCATCCTATTCGCGTGCGAAAATAATCAATACGCCATGGGAACGGCGCTGGAGCGTTCGGAATCAGAAACGAATATACACAAAAAGGCCGAAAGTTACGGACTTATCAGTGAAGTAGTGGATGGCATGGACGTGATCTCTGTGGAGGTTTCCACACGTCGTGCGCTCAAGGTGATCCGCGAGACGGGAGGCCCCTGTTTTCTTGAGTTTCACACTTATCGTTTCCGTGCACATTCGATGTTTGATGCACAATTATATAGAGCAAAGGAAGAGGTCGAGATATGGCGTAAGAAAGGACCTATTTCCCGTTTCACATCTTGGCTCGAGCAAAGTGGCAGTCTCGATGCAGAAGACATCAAACAGCTTGAGGTCGAGATTGATGAAGAAATTACGGATGCCATTGATTTTGCCGAGGCAGGTACGTGGGAACCATTGGAGACACTCGAAAAAAATGTCTATGCCGATCCGGTCGAACATCCTCCGGCCATGGTGGAAGCATCACCCCAAACAATACAAACAACCTATCGCGATGCAGTCAAAATGGCGATTGATGACGCTCTCGAACGCGATGACCGCACTTTTCTGATGGGCGAAGATGTCGGCATGTATGGTGGTTGTTATGCTGTCAGCAAGGGGTTGTATGACAAATTTGGCTCGGAGCGCATCCGTGATACACCCTTGTCCGAATCCGGTTTCACCGGTGCCGGTATAGGTGCTGCGATTGCCGGCATGCGGCCCATTGTCGAACTCATGACGGTCAATTTTTCGCTTCTGGCACTGGATCAAATCCTCAACACGGCAGCCACGTTTCGGCATATGTCCAACGGTCAGTTTGGTGTGCCGGTGGTCATCCGCATGGCGACAGGTGCCGGTAAACAGCTCGCCGCGCAACATTCGCACAGTCTGGAGGGATGGTACGCGCACATTCCGGGTATCAAGGTCCTTGCTCCAGCAACGCTGGAAGATGCACGCGGCATGTTATGGAGCGCACTGGAAGACCCCGATCCGGTCCTGATTTTTGAAAATGTCATGCTTTACAACCGTTCTGGCGAGCTTGCCGTCAATGCGGGGCCAGTGGATATTTCAAAAGCGGTCATACGTCGCGAAGGCTCTGATATTTCACTCATCACCTACGGTGGCTCACTCTTCAAAGTACTGGAGGCTGCAGAGACCCTTGCGGGTGAGGGGATATCAACCGAGGTCATCGATTTGCGAAGTCTGCGTCCGCTGGACGATGAAACAATCCTTGCGTCTGTGGCAAAGACCCATCGTGTGCTGATTGTTGACGAGGGGTGGCAAACCGGAAGCCTTGCGGCCGAAATCGGCATGAGGATCGCGGAGAAAGGATTCTATGATCTTGACGCCCCCCTCGCACGGCTTTGCAGCAGGGAGGTTCCCATGCCCTATGCCAAACATCTCGAAGATGCGGCGATCCCGCAAACCGAAAGCATTGTCAAAGCGGTGCGGACTCATTTGGGGAAAGGCTGACCCATGATCGATTTTCTCATGCCATCGCTCGGTGCCGATATGGAAGATGGCAAGCTCGTTGAATGGCTGGTCGAACCCGGTGCCATGCTCAAACATGGCGATACCATTGCTGTGGTCGAAACCCAAAAAGGCGCAATCGAGATCGAGATATTCAACGAGGGTATTTTCGATCATCCATTGGTGGATATCGGCATGGCGGTGCCCGTTGGCACACCAATCGCTGCGATCCGCGAACGGGGTGAAGCGGCCGCGATCAGGGATGCAGAGCAGTCGGAAAAATCTGAACCGATCACAAAAGCAGCTGACGGCTCAGAAGCCGTTGCAGATCACAAACCCGCAGCCGAAGCTGAACCGGTTGCTGGTCCGACAGGTCTACTTGCTGAGGCGCGGGTAACCACACCCGCCGGAGAACGAACCCGGGTCTCGCCCATTGCTCGACGCTATGCCGACCAGCACGGGATTGATGTTGCTTCAATCAGCGGCAGCGGCCCCAGCGGAGAAGTCCTGTTGCAGGATGTCGAAATGGCAGAAAAGCCAGCTGAACGGACAATTCTGTCAACCAAAGAACCTGCCCCGATTGATGAAACAGAAACAGGAGAGCGTCTTAGCGGCATGCGCGCTGCCATCGCTACGGCAATGTCCCGTTCGAAACGCGAAATCCCGCATTTCTACCTCGCTCACAGCATTGATCTAACGCTCTGCGAGGCCTGGTTGGCGGATTACAATGCCGAGCGCGCCCCCGAAAGCCGGTTGTTGTTGAGCGCATTATTGGTCAAAGCCGTGGCATTGGCGGCACACAAATACCCTGAATTCAACGGACATTATATCGATGGTGTGTTTCACTCCGGTGCCGCAATCCACGTCGGTGTTGCGATTAACATCCGCGGCACGGGGTTGGTCGCCCCGGCAATTCACAATGCAGAAGGTTTGAGTCTGGAAGGTTTGATGGTGAAAATGCGCGATCTCGTTGTCCGTGTCCGGGCCGGTCGATTTCGTTCCTCCGAGCTGTCTGATCCGACGATCACGGTTTCTATTATGGGAGATCGAGGTGTCGAGACGCTTTATGGTGTTATTTATCCGCCACAGGTAGCGATTATCGGTTTTGGCATGCCGGTCACCGAGGCACGCGTGGTCGACGGAATGATAGGACCACGGCGCATAGTCCATGTCACACTGGCCAGCGATCATCGGATCAATGATGGCCATCGCGGGGCGCTCTTGCTTGCCCGTATTGAACGTATCTTACAGGAGCCGGAAAAACTATGACACAGGTTGAATTGGAAAAAGCACTGGCTGACGCCCTTGGACGGATCGCCCCGGATATTGATGTCGCGGATATCGACCGTGACGGTGATTTGCGTGAGGAATTCGACATCGACTCGATGGACTTCCTGAATCTGGTAACAGCCCTTAGCAAGCAGTTTTCGCTGTCTGTTCCTGAAAAAGACTATCAAAGTCTTGGAAGTTTTTCGGCGATCATAACCTATCTGGCGGAGAAAACGGCCTAATCTTTTCCCTTGGAAAGGGCAAAGCCATCGCCCCAGAGAAGTCAGAACAGCCAGAGGAAAATGTGATTGAGAATGTTCCGATCAGGTTCGAGATCGATATGGGCAGGGCAAAACTACCTGACTGCAAAAACGGGCTCCGATTGTGAAAGAAAATGGCCACGAAGAGTGAAATCGAGAAAAAAAACTTAACCGGCAAGGCGTCAAGCCTCTTTTCAGGATTGACCGAACAGCAGGCTATAACAACTCTTAAGCTCGATGGCCCCAATGAATTGCAGGCAGATGAGCAGCGGACCATGGCAACCATTGTCATGGAGGTGTTGCGCGAGCCGATGATGGCGCTGCTCGTTGCCGGTGGCATCATCTATTTTCTTCTCGGGGACATCAAGGAAGCGATCCTGCTGACAACGCTTGCCTGCTTTTCAATTTTTATTACGGTCTGGCAGGAAATGCGCACCGAACAGGTGTTGCATGCCCTGCGCAATCTAACCAGTCCGCGCGCTCTGGTGATCAGGGACGGTGATCGCAAGCGGATACCTGCGCGCGAGGTGGTCTGCGGCGATTTGATGGTCCTGGCTGAGGGAGACCGCGTACCCGCAGATGCCATCATTTTACAAAATCATGATCTTGAAGCTGACGAATCCCTTCTTACTGGCGAGTCTGTTCCAGTTCTCAAGGTTGAAGCGACACAAAGCGATGCAGTTGAAAATCAGCATCCGGGAGGCAATCTGCAACCTTGGGTCTTCTCGGGCACATTGATAGTCCGGGGCAGTGCCATTTGCGAAGTCACCGCCACAGGCGCGCGCAGCGAGATCGGCAAGATCGGATTGTCGCTTGGCTCGCTTGATCGTGCGCCGCCAAGACTGCAGGTGCAGATGCGGCACCTCGTGCGGATTTTTGGCTTGATCGCACTTGTCGTATGTACAGTTGTGATAACGTTTTACGGGATTTTCCGCGACAACTGGCTTGATGGCATACTGGCAGGCATCGCACTGGGCATGTCCCTGTTGCCCGAGGAGTTTCCGGTCGTCCTGACGGTATTCATGGCTATGGGCGCGTGGCGGATTTCCAAGGCAAGAGTGCTCACACGCAGAGTGACCGCCATCGAAACGCTGGGATCGGCGACAGTTCTGTGCACGGACAAAACCGGCACTCTGACAGAAAACCGTATGTCCATTGCAGAATTGGTTCTGCCGGATGGGCGGCAGCATATGCTCGATAGCGGTCAAAACCTTGGCGAGGAATGCAGACAACTGGCCGCTCATGGCATTCTAGCCTGTACACTCGATCCCTTCGACCCTATGGAAATAGCCTTTCATGATCTCACACCGATGGCCTTTCCTAGTGGTCATCCGGGCAGAGGCAATTGGGCTTTGGTAAAAGAATATGGCCTGACTGCGGAGCTTCTCGCTGTCACACAGGTCTGGGCGACAGAAGCAGGATCCAATTACTCTGCCTCAACGAAGGGCGCACCTGAAGCCATCGCGGCTCTGTGCCATTTGGAGGAGAGCAAGGCAGCCGGTATCCGGAAATTGTCGGAGCAAATGGCTGACAAGGGTCTACGCGTTCTTGCGGTAGCTCAAGCCAACCACTCTGGCACGATGCTGCCGGACACACCGCAAGACTTCGCCTTTCACTTTCTCGGTCTGGTCGGTCTTGCCGATGGTTTGAGACCGGAAGTCTCCGACGCAGTGGCGCAATGTCGATCAGCCGGCATCAGGGTCGTTATGATCACGGGGGATTATCCCGCGACTGCGTTGGCGATAGCGCGGCAGGCGGGAATTGCCGATGTAAATGACGAAGTGATCACGGGTCGGGCGCTTGCTGGTATGGATGACGAGGAACTGGCCGGTCGGCTTGCGTCGGTGCATGTCTTCGCACGCATCATGCCCGAGCAAAAACTCAAGATCGTTGATGCCTTCAAGAGCAATGGTGAAATTGTCGCGATGACTGGAGACGGGGTCAATGATGCCCCGTCACTGAAGGCCGCCCATATCGGCATTGGCATGGGTGCCAGAGGCACGGACGTCGCCCGTGAGGCATCCTCTATCGTTCTGCTCGATGATAATTTTGGTTCCATAGTTCAGGCCGTTCAGTTGGGACGGCGCATCTACGATAATATCCGGAAGGCATCTTTGTTCATTCTTGCCCTGCATCTGCCGATTGCCGGACTGGCGCTTGTGCCGCTTGCTTTTTCCTTGCCGATCGTTCTGTGGCCGCTGCATATCGCACTTTTGGAAATGATCATCGATCCGATTTGCTCTCTGGTCTTTGAGGCGGAAGAGGAGGAGGAGGATATCATGCGCCGTCCACCAAGGTCGCCCGAAGAGAAGCTGTTGCCCAAGCCTCTGGTCATCTGGGGCATCGTGGAGGGAGCAATGGCTCTGGTGATAACCGGTGGTGTCTATTTTTGGGGTATCGCCTACGGCTATCCAGACGGCGAGATCCGAGCGCTTACATTCCTGACCTTGATCTTGAATATCTTCATTCTCGTTCTGGTCAACCGATCCTATTCTGTTTCAATGTTTCAGGCTTTTCTCAAACCGAACCAGACTTTCTGGATCGTCGTGGCTATCGTATTTGTCCTGTTCCTTATCATCTTCATGTGGCCAGCCGCCAATGAGATCTTGCTTTTCTCACCTTTGGAAATCGAGGCATTTGTAATGGCAGCCATAGCGCCTGCTATCCTTCTGGCCATTTCGGAATTCATGAAGCTTTTGTTTAAACCAACGCGTGGATACTAAAACTGCAGAAAATTGCCAATTTTGATGCAACGTGTCTAAGATACGCAACGTACAGATAGTCGGGGGGGGGGGCACACCAATGTATACACGCAGTTTTGCGGTGATTGGCCTTGGCAATTTTGGTAGCACTGTCGCCAGTGAACTGGCCAACTTTGGCGATCCTGTGTTGGGAATTGATACGAATGAGCGAGATGTAGCCAAGCTGGCCAACACCTTGTCCAAGGCGGTAATTGCGGATGGCAAGGATGAGGAAGCCTTGAAAGAGGCCGGTGTTAGCAATTGTGACGTTGTGATCATCGCCATCGGCGAAGACCTTGAGGCGAACCTTCTTTGCACTATGAACGTCAAACTACTCGGTGTAAAAACAATCTGGGTGAGAGCTCTCAACCGGACACATCATAGAATATTGACCAAGCTTGGTGCGGATCGCGTTATCCATCCTGAACATGAAGTTGGTCAACACATTGCGCAAATGCTACACAATCCTTTAATGCGGGATTATGTTAGTCTAGGCAATGGATTTCATGTAGTTGATTTTAAGGTTCCTGCGCAGCTTGATGGCCAATCGCCGAGCGATCCGGTATTATTCTCAAACCACGACCTGCGGCCCCTTGGGGTAATGCGGGATAGCCGATTCCTGTCTTGCGAAAGCCGAGATATGACACTGAAGGACGGTGACAAACTTCTTCTGCTTGGCAAACGGCCCAATCTGCGGCAGTTCGGTGATTTTCTCCGCGATCGGAGTTAACCGAATGGCCCTTCCCTATACGAAACGCGGGGTGACCCATCTTCCGCCTCCGCTCGTTCTTGTTCTGCTCTATTTTGTCCTCATCCTGATTGGGGCCATAGCTCTGAAAGTACCATTTGCGACAGCCATACCCATTACTTGGTCGGAGGCCATTTTCACAGCCACCTCCGCCCTGACAGTGACGGGATTGATTGTTCTAGATACCAGTGCGGATTTCAATCTTTTTGGCCAGATTGTAATCATTTGTCTGATCCAGTTGGGCGGGTTGGGGCTAATGACCTTCGCCGTATTGATCTTGTCCATGTTAGGCCTGCCAGTCGGCTTCACTCAAAATCTTTATCTGCGAGAAGACTTGAACCAAACCTCAGCCTCAGATCTTTTTTCTTTAACAAAAATGATCCTGCGGGTGGTACTGCTTTGCGAAATTGTTGGTGCTGCGCTGCTTGCACTTGTTTTTATACCGGAATTCGGATGGAGAGAGGGGATTTGGCAATCGTTTTTCCATTCAATTTCCGCATTTAACAATGCCGGATTTTCACTCTTTCCCGACAGTTTAAGCCACTGGGTCGGTAATCCGGTCGTCAATATTATTGTGCCGCTGCTATTTATCATCGGCGGGCTCGGATTTACCGTCGTCTCCGACATCTGGAGGATACACAATTGGCGGCAATTTTCGCTTCACACCAAACTCATGCTGGTCGGCACCATCGTGCTTTTGATCTGGTCCACACTGACCTTTGCGGCGATGGAGTGGACTAATCCCGCTACGTTGGGTGGGCTCGACTGGGCAACGAAGCTTTGGGCGAGCTGGTTTCAAGCCGCATCAACCCGAACAGCGGGCTTTAACACGGTAGATATCGGGGGGATGACTGACAGTACGACTCTGATGTTCATGCTTCTCATGGTGATCGGCGCGGGAAGTTCCTCTACGGGCGGCGGCATCAAGGTTACCACATTTATCGTGCTCGTTTTGGCGACACTGGCATTTTTCAAACGACGTCCAACGGTTGATATCTTCGGACGCAGGATTAGTGCGGATCAGGTCATGAAGGTTCTCGCGCTGGTGATGGTAACCCTTTCGCTAATCCTGACGTCGCTGTTTGCCATGCTGATATTCCACGAAGGTGCTTTTCTCGATCTCGCCTTTGAAGCAATTTCCGCCTTTGGGACTGTGGGCCTTTCGCGGGGTGTAACAGACCAGTTTGACCCGATCGGGAGGATTATAATGATTTTTATCATGTTCATAGGCCGGGTTGGGCCGCTCACAATCGGGTTTCTCCTTGCGGCACAAAAACCAAAGCGGATCTCTTATCCCACAGGAACAATCTATCTTGGATAAGGGTGCAGTATTGCCTTGAGTTCTTCTCAATGAAGCGAACACTTGGTTTTCTAGAATTGTAATTTGTATCATTATTTGAACTGACCTGGGAGATGATACGATGTTGGGACGGATTGCGGATGAAATTGAATTGAGTAAGGAGGAGCAGCGGTTTCTTGAGGGCCAAATACGCAGATAAATTATTACATCCGTAAAACGGTTGTGCCAGAAAACTCAGTTTACAATTTTCGGGGCAATTCAATTTGGCTCATGGGCTTTCCCAGCGATTAATGAGAGACCGTTTATCAAGGGCCAGAAGAATGACTATAACGACATAGAGGCTATTACAGACACACCGAAAATACGAAATATCTCCTCATATGCGATGAATGTTGATTGACTCTGGCTTGATGAGTTCTGTTAATCTCCCAGAATGCGAATAGTGACCTTGATTGATTGACCCGCACCCGGGAATGCAACCAACTGGTTTTCCGGTTTTTTTTCCATCCAGCAATATCTCGATGGCACCATGGCCATAGTGATCTGGATCTTCAATCAGAATGTCCATTTCACCTTTCAGCCCTGACAGGGTCACTCGAGCTTGCCCCCATTCTTTTGGCAAACAGGGCTTAAAACACACCGCGCCCTTAAGGAACTTGATTCCCAGAATGCTTGAGACCGCAAGCTGCCATGTCCAACTGGCCGCACCTGTGTACCAAGACCAACCACCAAGCCCCGTAAGATCCCCCACACCTGCAACATCGCCAGGCACCGCTTAGGGTTCGCGGGCATAGTGGTCCAGATCATCCCTGGAGGTAGTGCGTTTGATCGGATTGATAATGTCAAAGATTGTCCACGCCATATCCCCATCGCCAAATTGAGCATTGGCGATACCCAGCCAGGTGGCCGCATGGGTATATTGGCCTCCATTTTCGCGGGTTCCGGGCGGATATGCCTTGATATAACCAGGATCGCGCGGTGTTTGGGAGAAAGGAGGAACCAGCAGTTTGACCAGCCGGTCTTCGAGTTGGATCAAATGCTTATTAGCCGATTGGATTGCTGTTCGAGCATGGTCCGCCTGCCCGGCTCCTGATATCACGGACCAGGATTGGGCAATGGAATCTATCTGGCATTCTTCGCTGCTCTTGGATCCCCACGTTTCACCTGCATCATCAAAGGCACGCACATACCATTCACCATCCCATGCGGTTTCCTCGATAGCGGCTGTTAGTAATCGTGAATAATCGCGCCATAGGGCCGCCTCTTCGTCGTTACCACGCGTTTCGGCCAGCGTCGAAAAGGCTGTGATCGTGGCAATCTGAAACCAGGCAAGCCAAGTGCTTTCGCCACGTCCTGCCTTCCCTACTCTGTCCATACCGTCATTCCAGTCGCCCGCACCGATCAACGGCAGACCGTGTTGTCCTGTTATCTGCATGTGTTCCAATGCCCGTGCACAATGCTCAAACAGAGTCGCAGTTTCTCCGATATCAAATTGTGCATAGCGGTCTCCCTCGTCGGGCCGCAGGGGAGAAGCCATGAGGAAGGGGATTTTTTCTTCTAGGATTGCGGTATCGCCTGTTTCCTCCACGTAGCGCGCAGTGACAAAGGCAAGCCAAATATAATCGTCTGAACAGCGTGTCCGCACGCCCCTGCCCAAAGGCGGATGCCACCAATGCTGAGCGTCTCCCTCTTCAAACTGATGTTCAGCAGCGAGCAGAATCTGGCGCCGTGCTCGCCCCGGATCGCAATGCATAAGCGCCAACACATCCTGTAGTTGATCGCGGAAACCAAAGGCGCCTCCGGCCTGATAGAAGCCCGCCCGAGCCATCAGCCTGGACGAGATGGATTGATAAAGTAGCCAGCGATTGGTGAGAATATCAAATGCTGGATCTGGTGTTTGGACCACAGTCGCACCGAGGATCCTCTGCCAATAGGACCCAAGCGCCCCAAATTCGGCTTCGACATGATCGGCATCGCACCATCGCTCGATCAACTGGTGTGCACCTTCACGGCCTGTACCCTGACCCAAAATGAAATGGACCTGCACATTGTCTCCTGGTTCGATATCGAAATGAACCTGATAGGCTGCGCAGGCATCACCGCCGGGTGTGAAATGTTCACCCAAATCGAAATGGCGCATGCCAGCCGGATGGCCCAGATCGCCTTCCGCTCCAAGGAAATCATGGCGATTGCCGCTAACGCTGTGCGGCGATTTTGATGCCGCCAGAAACGCCACCTCATCGCTAAATTCTGGGTTCCACGAATTGTTGGCAAGGATTGCTTCCACCGATACATCATATGTGCTGCAAATATGCGGTTTGGACCGACTGCCGAGTGCTCCCAACAGCCATTCGGCGTAATAGGTTGCGGTGATCCGACGGATCCTATCGGTTCTATTGGTCAGGGTTAGGGTCACAATCTTCACCGGGTCGGTGCAAGGCACGAATGCCCGGAGCTGCTGTTCCAGTCCGTGGCTATTGCGCTGCCATGTCGTACGGCCCGCGCCATGACGAACCTGACAGCGCGCATCGTCTCCACTAGGGGCCGGTGTAACGCTCCAGTACAGTGCTGTTTCCTCGTCGCGCAAATACAGCACCTCACCGGGGGTATCGCTGACCGGATCATTTGACCACGGTGTCAATCGGTTTTCACCGCTATTGCCCGCCCACGTAAAACCGAGACCGGATTCACTGACAATCGTGCCAAAGGTGTCATTGGCAAGCACATTGCACCAAGGCGCAGGCGTCGGTATGCCCTCTTTCAGATTGAGGATATAGTCCCCATTCTGTCGGTCGAATCCACCCAGACCGTTGTCGAATGACAGAGTTTCCGGACTTTCGGGTGAGGCCATAGGCTCATAGACTGGTGCGCGGGTGGCCGGGATCGGGGGTGGTATACTATGGCGCTCAAGCATCCGGTCGAGCTTGGAAGCAAGCGGTGCGCCATCTTCCTCCAGAACGACGTAGGCAATTGCTTCCAGTCCGCGACGATAATCTTGCGGCAGGGTCGCTGCGGAAACCAGATGTATGCCGCCCGCGCGGCCAAGATATCCCTGGGCACCGATGTTACGCAGGATGTCATGAATGCGTTCGCGCAGCGGTTCCTCATAGCTGACGCTCTCCATGCGCAGGATGACGATATCCATTTTAATGCCACCGCGTTCCCACAAGCGTTGCGCCCGGATCAGAAAATCCAGCAGTGCAGCCGGTTCGTCTTTTTCTATATGCAACAGCAGAATCGGTAAATCACCGGATATCCCGAACTGCCACAGAATGGGTTGGCCGAAGCTGTTGGCTTCCAGATCGGCGGGGACGTTTCTCAGGGCTGCGTCGGGATTGGCGAGTAATGACGAAAGTGCCTGAATATCTGGCAGCGCCTGCGGCTCAATATCCAGACGCTCGACCAAACGGGTGGCCTCGCGCAGGGCATCATGAAGCGCGCCCTTGAGGGCAGAGAAAGGATAGCGATAGGCGACATCCATGACCTCTGCCCGCGAATGTCCAGCAATTGTGGCAAAGGCAAACTGCCGGCTTTCCAATGCTTTCAATCGGATGCGCACCCGCAGCGCCATCAACGGGTCGAGCGTCCAGCCCAGCCGGCCCTGAAGCGGACCATCCTGAGCGCTGGGATGGCGGGCAGTCCTGTTGCGCCCGACAAATAGCTTTCGGTCGGTCTCGAAGCCGACAAGTGAGACATCTGGATCATCGCAAATCAGCTTGTGCAACAGCACTGGTGGGCGGTTCTCGGGTCTGCGTGGACGACGCGTGAATAGTAACCCAGCCTCTGATTCCAGATAGGCGCTATGCACAAACAACTTGCTGAAGGCCGGATGGCGCTCGTCATCAAGGGGCGGAGCCAGAACAACTTCTCCATAACTGGTGACTTCTATGGTGCGCTCGCGATCATCCTCGTTCATGATGGTCATCATTCGGATGTCGACGTCATCATAGGGGGCAATGGTTGCCTCCATGCGTACGGCGATGTCATGATCGCGACGGAACATTTCCACCATATGCTGATGGAAAACCACTTGTGCTTCACCATCGCCTGCCCCGCATGGCAACCGGGCTACAGACCAGTGCAGATTTTGCTCGGGATCATCGACATAGATCCAGTATCCATGCACATCGCGGGTCGGATCCGGTGTCCAACGGGTCAGGGCATCTTTGCCCCAATTGAGGCAGCCGCCTCCCGCTTCTGAAACCAGCATAGAAAGCATTCCGTTGCCCAGAATATGCATTTGCGGCACACTTGTCCTGTGCGAAGGGATCCAAGGCGCAAGGACCATTTGTTTTTCTTCCTTGTCGGGTGTCTTCCATTCCTCTTCGACCCGCCCTCGTTCGATAGGCAGACCCCATGGGATGCGCTCTTGAAGCAAAAGTTTGATTGCCTGCATCGCCGGATGGGCCATGAAACGCTGCACCAGAATATCGCTCTCCAAAACATTCGCGATGGCACCCATTGTCATGCCCTGATGATGCGCCATATAGGTTTTGACCAGCAGTCCATCTCGGTCCCCGATCACTCGCTCGTGCGTAAAATCGATAGCGTCATAATAACCATACAGACCCGAGGCGCCCAGCAAGGCCAAATCTTTAAGATTTTCGACCGCAGCCTTGGGCCAACAGCAAAGCGCTAGTGCACTGGCATAAGGAGCAACGACATGATCCTCACCCAGACCACGGCGCAGGCCCAGACCCGGCGCACCGAAGGCACGATATTGATAGTTGCGGTCGGCATCAGTGGTTCCAAAAGCAGATTCTGATATCCCCCAGGGAATATTGTGCTTGCGGGCATAATCGCGTTGATAGTCAACGGCCGTAACTTCGCTTTCATATAGCAGGGTATCAAGATACCGCGGTAGGAACAGCGGCGGCATCAGATATTCAAACATAGATCCGTTCCATGATAGGATCGAAGGGCGCCCCTTTAGTCTGGTGATGGGCCGCCCCAGATAATACCAATGCTCAAGTGGTACATCATTTTTGGCAACAGCAAAGTAACTGGCTAGGCGGGCCTCCGTCGCAAGCAGATCATAATGGTTAGCATCCGCGAACCCAGAACTGACATTGAAGCCGATACGAAACAGTCGGACTTCGGGGTCGTAAAGAAAAGAAAAATTCATTCCGAATGCCATATCATGGCACCGGCCCGACAACGCAGCAAGTGCATCCTTCAATTGCGTTTGGGCGGCTAAACCTATCGTTATAGCTTCGCGCAGCCTTGCCAGCCATTGCGCGTTTTCGATCTTAGCTGTGGTTTGACTAGCCTGCAGGCAAAGCACATTCAAGGTCTCGATAGCTCTGTTGCTTGACGAAGTGTTGTCATCGGAAGTTAGGAACAAAAGATCGGCTATTTTATCTGCGGTTGACGCCAATCCACTCGGAGGAGCTGCCAGCAACTCTAGCCAGGGCAGGAAGTCGCGCAACTCGCGTTGTATGGCAGAAAGATGATGATTGAAACGTTCCAGCCAGATATGGATTGTCGACAGCCGAACCTGCGACACATTTTTCGAACTCGCCAGAGTTTTGGAAACCAGTTTCTCAAACGCGGGCCAATGCTGCTCCGTCAATTCGTGCAGCAGAACCGGCCAGCGCACACACGATCGTTCGGTGTCCGTCATCAAAGAAAATGGAACCAAGGTGGCTTAAAAATAAGAGAGACTTTGCCACATCTGTTTGTTTGTATTATGCGGCAGCTTTGCGGTGAAGCAAGCGCCGTGTTTCGAGTGTTTCCTGTTTTATGTTTTCTCTCTGTCTCAGAATGTCTTTGTCCCTGCCAAAATAGACGTCTGCTGGCGTGACATTTTTTAAGCTCTCGTGATACCTGTGATGGTTATAGTGGTCTATGAAGGCCTGGATTTGTAGTTCAAGATCGCCAGGTAAGAAGTAGTTTTCCAGTAAGATGCGGTTCTTTAGGGTTTGATGCCATCGCTCAATTTTTCCCTGTGTTTGCGGGTGATATGGAGCTCCACGCGAATGCTTCATACCCTTATCCTGCAGCCAATCAGCAAGCTCTGATGAGACATAACTGGAACCATTGTCACTAAGCAGACGTGGTTTATGGGCGACATGGACCTGATCGCACCCAGAAGCCTGCAAGGCCAGCTCCAGAGTGTCTGTCACATCCTCAGTTTTCATGTTGGTGCATAGCTTCCACGAGATAATATATCTGCTGTAGTCGTCCAGGATGGTACTGAGATAGAACCAGCCCCAGCCGATTACCTTCAAGTAGGTGAAGTCGGTTTGCCAGAGCTGGTTGATGGTCGTGGTCTTGTCCTTGAACTCATTGGCGGCCTTTATCACAATGTAGGCAGGGCTGGTGATCATGTCTTGGGCCTTGAGAATGCGATAAACCGAAGCTTCCGAGACAAAATACTGCTCCGTATCGGTAAACATCACGGCCAATTCCCGAGGCGATAGCTCGGGCTCGTCCAGAGCCAACGTGACAACTTTATCCCGAATGTCATTAGGGATACGGTTCCAAACCTTGGCTGGTTTGGGGGGCTTGTCTACCAAAGCGGCCGCTCCACGCTGAAGGTACCGGTCGTACCAACGGTAAAAAGTCGTGCGAGGAATGCCAAGCTTGTCCAGCGTTTGCCGAGCCGATAGGTGTGAGCCTTCAACCAGATTGATGATCTCCAGCTTCTCTGATGCGGAGTATCTCATTCTTGGTCTTCCCCAGTTCCCATCACGCTTTTTTTGAGCAGGCGCAACTCCAGTGTCTGCTCGGCGACAACTTCCTTCAACTCGCGGGATTCTCGGCGTAAGTTTTTGACCTCATCTGTGGTCGCAGCACGGGCGGTATCTCCAGCAAGCCGCTTCTTGCCCGCTTCCATAAAATCTTTCGACCACTTGTAATAGATGCCCTGGGATATGCCTTCTTTGCGACAAAGCTCAGCAATGCTGTCTTCGCCACGCAGGCCATCAAGGACGATCCTGATTTTCTCTTCGGCAGAATACTGCTTGCGCGTTGCGCGCTTAATGTCTTTGACGATCTTCTCAGAAGAACTGCGCCCATTGCCTGATGTCTGTCTCATACCCACTCCTATAGGGTTACGATGAGACAAAATCTCTCTCTTAGCAAATCAACCTATTTGGACCCATACGAGCTGACGTCAAACAGCTGGGAGGTCTATGCCTTTACCCGAGAGGCGTCTCAGGATCATGCGCTCGGTGCTATTTGGGCGGGTTCGTCTTGCGATAAGGCACCGGTCATGCTTGATGCGGCAATCCTGTTTGCACCAGTCGGCGAACTCTTACCATCAGTGCTGCGGGCGACCAAAAAGGAGGGGAACAGTCGTTTGTAGTGGCATTCACATGAGTGATATTCCGTCATTCCCCTATCATATTCTTTGGCAAGAGCGAAAGGTGATTTCGGTTGCCAATTTGACGCGCCAAGATGCACAGGAATTCTTGGAGATGGTTCTGTCGCATAAAACTTGTAACTCCAAAGCGCAACGGCAAAACAACCTTACAGTTACGATGCATCGATGCGCACCCAATCAATATCCGAGGCTCCACGGTCAATCTGTCTTTGCAGCACGTCAAGATTCGCATCCGATTGACCACCACGTCGCGCCTTCAACCGTTGCCGCAAGGTATCAAAGGGAGCGTCAAGCCAAATCCCCGTGAAGTCGGCCCCAGTCTTCCGGGTTGCGGCTTCAATGTCTCGGCGCCTTTGAGGCTTTTCATAGACTGCGTCGGTAACGACGCTACTGCCAGAGGCAAGGACTTGCTCGCTAAGGCTGACCATTTCGGCATAAACCCTTTGCGATACATCTGGTCTGTAGGCTTCGTTGTCCAGCCGTGTTTCAGCAGAAACGCCATGCAGCATCTTGCGGATACGATCGCTTTCCAAAATGCGAGCACCGGGAGGCGACCCGATTTCAGGGGCTAGACTATCGGCAAGTGTTGTCTTGCCAGATCCACTGAAGCCTCCAATCGCGATCAACATAGGGGAGGCGTCATGCAATAATGTCATTGCCAACTCGTAGTAGCTACGTGCTTCTTTGGCCAGACGCTCGTCACCACCCGCCTCCTGAGCCTGAGTTGCAGAAATATGAGCGCGCACCACTGCGCGCACCGCCATGAAGAAAGGCAACAGTACAAAACCGCCATCCTCTTTTGCGTCATCCGTATAACGGTTGGCAACAAGATTGGTGTAATTTTTAAATCCGAGATGCCATAAATCCATCAGCAGAAAAGCCAGATCGTAGAGTATATCAACCGTCGCAATACGATCATTGAACTCGATACAATCAAAAAGGCGTGGCTGATCATCAACAAGACAGAGATTGCTCAGGTGCAAATCACCATGACAAAATCGGATCTTGCCGTCTCTAGCACGTTGGTCTAGCAAAGGGGCATGACGCTTAAAAGCCGCCCGGCAGCGTCGGTTTATCAGGGCCTGTTCAGCAGTGGAAAAAACCCTGCTGGTTTTAAATCCATTCTCGTTAATATCGAGAACATTTGAGATATTGTCAGCTCCTTTTTCATCCCAGACAGGTGAAGTATGCTTGTGGAATGCGACAATCATCCGCGTCAGGTCCGTCATCAGCATCGGAGAAAGCTTGCCCGCAGCAGCCATGTGGTCAAACAGGCAGGCCTGATCAAAACGCTTCATTTCCACGACCGCATCCATGAGTTCGGCTTTCTGACCGAAACCGAGAGAACCATCGGCATTACGATGGATCAGGCGCACACCAAGATAAAGATCAGGCGAAGTCCGAGCATTCAGCTCCACCTCTCTCAGACAGGTGTTTAGCCGCAATTTGAACGTTGAGAAATCGACGTAGGGTAACTTGACCGCCCGCTTTAGCTTGAAAGCCCTATCGCCAACGAGAAAGATGCGGGAAATATGAGTTTCTATCATCTCGACGGCACCCGAAAGCCCGTAAGATGCCGCATCACTCAGAAATACCGTTACGGCCTTCTGATCATCAGTGATCATACAACTTCTCCACTGTTAGCGTGCGCTTGCAAAAGGCCAGATCCACACATAGCCGATTGCGCGATTGCACCCTCAACTGTCTGGTGTTCGACAATAAACCAGCCGCTCAGGGCAGGTTACACGTCCTTATGCACCAAACACAGGAACCGGCGTGTCATCGATGAAAGCTTGGCTCACACCACTAAAGATCCTTTCTCTCAAACCAGAATGACCCAAAGCACCCATGGCGACCATGTTAGCAACGACATCCATCGCATGCTGTTTAGTGACATCTGTCGCATTTTTGCCGCCGCTAGCCAGTCTTTCTAAGGTAACTTGACACCATGGCACCAGATACCCTGTAAGGTCAGCTGCCAGTTCCTCACCATTTTCGTTGCTGCTGGCGATCGGATCGATAATGACGATGCTGACATTTACCACGTGCTTCAAAAACTCACGCGCGTTATAAATCGCTGGAGCAACTTCCCGCCGGGAATTCCAAGCCACGAGCATGCTCTCTATCTTGAGGCTAAGTGTTTTCCCTTTTGGAACGGGGAAAACCGACCCTGCGGAGTGGAAAAATGCCCCTCGAGCACAGGTAGAGAAACAATTTTGCTCTTCAAAGTCGCGACGCTCAACACAATCAGGTCGCAATAGTAGGCCTGCAGTTCGGCAATATCGTCAATCCGATCTTCGTCCGTATATTCTTTTTTTGTGCTATGGGAAATTCCAGCTGATTCAAGGATTTACCAGGCAGTTTCGATACGATCTGAAATAGCTTGGAGTTCAGCATCAAGCCCATCCATCCTTGTTTCTGATAAGGAGACAGAGTATTCGCCCTCAGGCGGGCTGGTAATTATGCCTACAACGATAAGGAAAAGGTTAGCATTTACAGCTTCGCATAACTTAGCAATCATCTTCATGATTTCCTCAACTGGCCTATTGACGGTATAAATGCTCATTATGGTCTTGATGGCCATTGAGGCCTCCCGAATACACGTTGCTCCTTCGCTACCTTCTTAGAATCGTAACCTCGCGAAATGCTGGGCATCAACGGAAGTCGCAATCATGGGCCCAATTGTCCCTTATTCTGCAATCACGGGACAAGAACTGCGGCCTCTAGTATACGGCCCTGCCGTAAATCATTGAGCGCCTCGTTGACTTTCCCAATGGGTAGACCGTGGTTTGGGTTTTCACTCCGACCTTTGGGGCAATCTCCAAGAATTCCTGTGCATCTTGGCGCGTCAAATTGGCAACCGAAATCACCTTTCGCTCTTGCCAAAGAATATGATAGGGGAATGGCGGAATATCACTCATGTGAATGCCACTACAAACTACTGTTCCCCGCCTTTTTGGTCGCCCGCAGCACTGATGGTAAGAGTTCGCAGTACCATTGCGTTCATTTGTTCGACCCTCCAATCGCCGTTAAGATGCACCAAATATACGGCTGTAGCACCATGCTTAAATTGATAACTATCAACGCAAATTCAATACTCTGCTTATTTTCCGGTATTAACGGGTGATAAACATCTACATTTTTCTGCAAATGACATTCACTCAAATCGCAAATTTCAGTGGTAATCTCTGTTTGGTGCTGCCTACGTGATACGGCCGTCAGATGTTTTGATACCGTCATAACACTTCAATTTACCAAACGGTCCGTATGGTATTTGTGACGAAGTGTCCCGCATCAGAACATGTAGGTCCAAATAGAGTGATTTGCTAAGAAAGGAATTTTGACCCATCGTGCTTTCTTAGTAGAGCGGATATGAAAAAAGCTACAAGCAAAGGGCACCGCACGCACGAGAAGATTTTCTGTTTAGGTTCCAAAGTTCCGCACTGGCATACCGGTTTTATCTGGGTTGTCTGCTTCCCTATCATACACCGCCCTACTCGCAATACTACACCCGCGATCAGGGACTCGTTTAACGGCTTCGATCTTGAACTCCTCGGTAAAATGAATCTCGGCCATTATTATCTTCTAGCCTCCCTTTATGGAATAAGATGTCCATAGTTCTCGAGGCAATCCATATTCGAGCAAATACTGTTCTTGTTCCGTTTACGGGAATTCAAGATGAATTTAGCCTATTATTGGCAATTGCATTGATAGTCATCAATTCAAATATTTACAGCTATGAGAATCTAAACCTGCAAATATTTCTAATTGGGAGGTTTCAATGGCTATTCGAACTTTTATGAGTTTCTGCACTGTCAATGCTCCAAACAGCCATGTCAGGATCACGGTGAATTTATGCAAAGCAGCCAACGCACACCTTTCTTTAATTTTAGTTGGTTTGGCTAGTAGCCCTCCAATAAGCGAATACACTGCCGTGATGTATGAAAACTGGATGGCGGAACGAGATGCTGAAGACAAGGCTATTTCTAATCGCGTAGATAATGTTACCTCTTTACTTGAAGAAAATGGATTGTCATATAATATTGATGTGAAATATTCAAGTTATTCAGATATTATAGATTATGTTGTCAGCAAATCCTGTTTCTGTGATCTCATTTTGCTAGATAATTCAATTATTAAAAATTCTTTTATCTCAAATCCAATAATTGAAAGTTCGATATTTCAATCAACTCGCCCCATATTAGTCATACCAGATGGGATAACTCCTGACCTAAATCCTAAAAAAGTTGTTGTTTGCTGGAATTCTAGACCAGAAGCGGCTCGGGCAATCTTAAATGCCATTGAATTTGTAGAAAACGCTGAAAAAGTCGACGTTGTGATAGTAGATCCGTTCTCTACTGCTTGGAAAGATACCGCTAAGCCAGGGGCTGACCTTGCCGTCTATTTGGCTCGCCATGGCTCCAATATTTCTGTAAAAATACTAGAAAGTGGTGGCAAAGACACAGCTGTTGTTATTAAGCAGTATGCGAAAGAAACGGGGGCTGATCTGATTGTTATGGGTGCTTATGGCCACTCTCGCTTACGGGAGAGGATATTTGGCGGCGTTACCCAGGCGTTTTTGGACGAAACATCGGTCCCAGTTCTGATGGCACATTAGAAGTTGCCCATACTCGTGGCCTTTCCCCTTAACAGTCCGTTGATTAAGTCGGTTTGTGGAATTTTTCACTCATTCCAGTCGACGATGGCAACAAAGCCAATTGTCTCGTCGAGATGGTCTTCCAAAGCGCGTATGGCGATGAGAATGGTGCCTTGAGGGGCGAAAAGCACCAATAGAAGGCCATATCCTTCCTGCGCTGCCCCTCTTGGGGTGCCAGAGCCGATTAATTGTCGCATCAGCAAGGACAGGTTGTGACCAGCGACGTGGAGCAGGTAGCGTTTCTGCACATTCTCGCGACCTCGAAGCCAGGTTCGTCGCATGCCACCTCGATCCAGAATGTGAGCAAAGGACCGCTCGACAATCTCCGCGCGCAGTTTGAACACCTGCTTGGCCACTCCCGACTTGAGCCGGTTGCGGTTATTGGTGACAGCCCGCTGCGCTGACTTGTCCCCATTCCAGCGATAAAAGCCCTTGCGCTTCGGCTCGCAAATCCGGCTTTTCCATGGGCCATCCTCCATCGCCTTGAGCACGGCACGGGAATGATATCCTTTATCAGCCACACAATCGGTCGGGGCTTCTGCACTCGGCCCTGCACCTACTGTCTCCAGCTTGGTCTTGGCAATAGAAAGGGTTCCTTCGATGGTTTTGGTGTCGCCCTGATCGGCGGAATGAATATGTGCGGCAACAACCGCGCCGGTATCCAGATCTACCGCATGTTCGGGCTTGTAACCAAGATGTGTCGTGCCATCCTTCATCTTGGCAATCCGAGCGTCAGGATCACTCTTTGAAGCCCAGTCTTGATTGGAAAGCTTCTTGCCCTTGCGATTGCGGTCCAGACGGATCAGATCTTCAGACGTTGGCGTGTCGACACCACTTTCTTGCGCCATCCGGGTCAGCATCTCCCGGTAGCCTTCACCAGTATCCCGGCGAACGATGTTGCGAAGCGCCGCATCGGCCTCCATCGTAGAGGCATCAACGCCGACGCGATCACCTTTGACCAAACCGGCCTTGGTAATCATCGCAAGAACCCAGTCGAAAACCTTGTCATGGACTTCCAGCGGCAATCGCTTTCTGGTCCGTGATAACCACGAATGATCAGGCACTCGCTCCCGGCTTTCCAGAAGAAGAAACTCGCGCAGGGAAAGAGAATCCGAGCAGCGCCATTCCAGGCCACGCTCGGAATTGATGCCCTCAAAATAGCCAACAAGATGCATCCGGAAATACCGCCCCGGCGGCACCGAACGAGCCCCCATGCGGGCAGCATAAAAGGTGCGGCAAAGGTTCTCGGCAAATCCATCAAAATTTGCTTCGATCAGAAGATCCTGAAGTCGGTCATAAAAGGCATGACCCGGTGAGCGGGGCATCTCCGACCAACTCATCAGCAGATCACCTTGACGATCTTTCTGCTTGCCCATCGACATCGCTGAAACCTCCAACAAATACAGTCGAAGTGATTCAGAGCAGAACGCAAGCGTCAACCAAGGACTTCGTCAACAGGCTGTTAAAGGGCCATTGCGAGTGAAGTCAACAGGATAGTCATCACGGCACTGATTGCGGGCGAAGAAAGTTGTACCTTTAATCGGATATGGTTTCGAACCTTCACAATTGAAACCGCTCAGGTTTTTATAACTGTTGCATGGAAAAGAGGGTTCTGGNGCAGAAAATTGCTGAAATGCGGATTGACCATCTGTTGAGAGCTGCCCTTTGCAGATCAAATGTGCGACTTCTATTCCATCCAATGTTGCTGACGCTGATGAGAAGGATTTGAAGCCCTTCATAGGCCGCGTCAGCATTTTGATGAAGCGGTGGTCTTGCTCAATGATGTTATTCAGATATTTCACCTGCAGTATTTCGATCAGCCAGAACCAGCCATGCATCAGCAGCAACCTGTTCATGTTTTGCAGTCCTGCTAAGTTTGCGCTGCTGTTGTCGATTACAACCTTTTCAGGCTAGCCATTATTCTTTATTGTGCGTGCCAAGCAAGCACTGGCCGCAGCTTCAT
>NZ_PKUQ01000059.1 GCF_002866925.1 Cohaesibacter celericrescens | reverse complement strand
GAGATAATACGAAAAGTGGGCCCACTTTTGATTCTTCAATTCATATTTTTCAATGACTTAAGGGGGGGGTTATCTAACCCCAAACGAACCCAACCTCCATGATTTGAAAATATGCAACAACATTATCAGCTGGTTGGTCAATAATTGGGCTATCTAATGAATTGAACGAAATCAGATTTGCACAGAACGATATCGATAAATATCGTTAGGAAAATTATTATTTACTTGCTCATTCATTCCTTGCGATTCTCTTTATTTTGATTTTTTTATCAAAAAAATGCTCTCGAACCTACACTATCCACCAGAAACATGTTGGTTCAAATTTCAAAAATGAATGGTAAATCAATACTTTAATGTTCCGTTAAGTTTTTGTTAACTCTAATTAGGCTTGACAGATTTGTGCTTTTGGTGCTCATCATGCTAACGATTAAACCCCTCAGCCCTATTCATTAGCGTTATTATTAGGGCCTTTATTGGGTGGAGGACGCTTTGCAAAGTACCCGCAACATTATTGGTGATATGGCGATTTTGCTCAATGAGCAAATTACCCAAGCGTGGAGGGATACATATCCACCTGAAGCGCAAAAAACCCTTAGAGGGTTTTCCTCTCAAGAAGTCGCTGATCTGTTGGGTGTAACAGCGGGCCGATTGCGTCAGCTTGAACTCGCCGGAGAAACGCCTAGCGTTGCGCGGCTTACGAGAGGACGCCGCCAATATACACTTTCTGATGTTAATGTCATTCGCGAACTGCTTTCCAAAAAAGGTGGGAAAAGTGCTAAGCGCTATTATCATCGCCGCCGAGATGGCGAGAAAATGCAGGTTATTGCAATCGCTAATTTCAAAGGCGGCTGCGCAAAAACGACTACCAGTTTGCACTGTGCACAATATCTAGCCCTTCAAGGTTTACGTGTTCTTGCCATCGATTTGGACCCTCAAGCCAGTCTCACTGAGTCTTTTGGCATTAGGGCTGCAATGGATGTTGACGAAATGCAGTCGCTGTATGGTGTGATTTGCTACGATACAGATCGACCGTCTTTAAAGTCGGTTATCAGAAAATCCTATTTTTCTGGCCTAGATTTTGTTCCAGCTCACGCAGAATTAAACTATTTTGAACATGAAACACCGCAGGCAATCGGTGATCCAACTCTTCTAGGTGGCGAACACTTTATTCGTCGGATTGCTTCGGCGTTGGAAACTGTTTCTGATGACTATGATGTTGTAATTCTGGATGCTCCCCCACAGCTTTCATATATGACGCTCAATGCAATTTTTGCAGCAACTGGGCTTATCATTCCAGCACAGCCAGCGATGCTGGACGTTGCTTCTATGTCCCAATTTCTTTCTATGCTCGATGAAATGCTGACCGTTTTGGAGGAAAGTGGAGCGGATTGTGGACACGATTTTGTTAAGGTGCTCATCACACGCCATAACCCAAACGATACACCTCAAGCAACAATAGCAGCGATGCTTAGAGGGCTGTTTAGCAATACAGTTTTGGCTTCTCCCGTCCTCGAAACAACGGCAATCGCAAATGCAGGATTAGACAACAAGTCAATTTATGAATTGGAAAGAGGGGCGGTCGGAAGAGACACATACCTTCGAGCGATCGATTCAGTAAATGCGGTAAATGGTGAAATTTTTCAATTGATTAAAAATTCTTGGGGCCGGTCATGAATAAAGCGGATGATAGAAAAAAGCGGTTGGCTAGAACCTTTGGTGTTCCAGATCGTGAAAAACTTCTAGAACAAGCGCAAAAAAATCAATCAGATCGAAAATCTAGTGCTTTGCCAACATCCGCACTGAGATCAAACATGACCGTGCTTGAAACTCGGGTTGAAGAACTCCAACAGCAGTTACACGTTTCCGCAACCAAACAACTTGATCCTAAGAAAATTTTACCCTCGGTTGTCGCAGATCGTTTTCCATGGGATGAGACAGACCCTGATTTTATCGCTTTGAAACAGTCCATCCAACAGGATGGTCAGAAACTTCCAATCCTTGTCCGTCCTCACCCAGAGCAACCAGATCATTACCAGATAGCCTACGGTGCTCGCCGTACCCGTGCGTGTGAGATTTTAGAGAAATCTGTCACAGCATTTGTGCAAGATCTCACCGATGAAGAACTTGTAGTTGCTCAAGGTATTGAAAACAATGAACGCACCAACCTGTCTTTCATTGAAAAAGCTTTGTACGCGCTCACTCTTACCAAAGCCGGGTATTCGCGTTCTCTAGTTGGAAGGGCAATCGGCGTTTCCGATGATGGTAATGTTCGTAAAATGACACAAGTCTGTGAGGCAGTGCCAGATAGCATTTGTATGCTAATTGGCCCATGTCCAAGCATTGGCTTACCTCGGTGGACCTTGCTTGCTAAAGCTTTTGAACAAAACTCATTCGCTGCTTTTCAAGCAATCGAATCCGCCGTTGAAACTCGAGCGTGGGCAAAGGCGGATAGTAATGGCCGTTTCGAAATTTCTTTGAAAATTGCTCAAAAGCTGAATTCTACAACGGGGAAAAACGCAAGCATCCAAGAAACGTTTGTTTCTGAAACAGGAACGAAGCTTGCTACTTACAAAGAGAAAAGCGCTTCTTTCGATTTTTCGATTGATAGAAAAACAGGCAGCGAATTTGCAGTCTATCTCAAAAACCGAATGCCAGAACTAATCGCACAATATGAAGCAGAGAATGGGNAAACCGAATGCCAGAACTAATCGCACAATATGAAGCAGAGAATGGGAGTCAATCATGACTTAGTCTGCAAAAACGAAAAACCCGCCAATACTTGCAATATTGGCGGGGAATTCCATTGACAAAAGCATAAGCCTAAGTCCGATGTAACGCTCCGACTATAGGTGATTTAGATTCGCGAATCAAGCCGCAGCCTTTCGCAGCGTGCGCTTTTCTATGTGTTTTTGTCCCAAATTTCACCAACTCTTATGCAATTTTTGTACAGAGAAGGGGGACCTATGTCTTCGACACATAAGACAATTGCGCGTTTTCGCAGGTTGTCTGATGGCATCATCGCCAGTGCTGTGCTAGCGCAACAGGATAACCGTCCTGTCATTGAGAAACATGAATTGTCTTTGACACTTAAACGTGTAGCACCGTGCCTTGGGATTAAAGCAACGGCCTACCACGTTCTTGATATACTCCTCGGGCTTGTGCAAGCCGACGATTTTCAAGAGGGGCGGCGGCCAATTGTCGCGATTTCAAATCAGCGTCTGGCTGAATATACGCTGCACTCCACACGAACCGTCACGCGTTGTCTGAAACAGCTCGTAGAAGCAGGTATCCTTGCCTATAAGGATAGCCCGACGGGGCGTCGATATGTCAACAGGGACCGAACAGGCCGCCCCATTCAAGCTTATGGGTTGGACTTTACGCCTGCTTGCTTCAATCTATCCGCGTTTAAAAATAGAGCTGATGCATTTCAACAAGAATTGAATGCTCAGCGCGAAGCCAAGCGGACAGTTTCCAGATTGGCACGCGCAATTTTAGATTTAGCGGAGTTTGATAATAAGCGCTTTGCCGAGCTAATTGATCGCGCACGGCAGATCTCAGAAGATAGCGAAACATCTTGGACAACCCGGGCTAGCCAGATGAATGCGGTGTATGAAGATGCATTGTATATGGCAAAAACTGAAACCAAGAACGTTCAAAAAGATTTTAAAATGTCTGTCGCGGGTGACATCAGTGTCGCAACTATATCTAATACA
>NZ_PKUQ01000058.1 GCF_002866925.1 Cohaesibacter celericrescens | reverse complement strand
TTACCCGGGAAACAATTCAGTGCCGCCGATGGGGCGTCCGTTGATAGGGCTGCTGAACTAATTGATAACATCAATGAGGCACCTTACGCAGGCGCAAAAGCAGTAGAATTCATTGTGCCAAAAATCAATGCCTTGTCAGAAAAACATACAAAAATTGACGCTCAATTGGCTGCGATTGAAGCCATAGAAAAAGACTTTTATGCGTATGATGCAGATAAAAAAAAATTGAGCCCAACGCGTCATGCTCACGCCAATGTTCATTTAGCCAATAAACTAATCAAAAAAATGCAACCGGCTAGAGACCTAGCAATTGAAACAGCCTCTAATATCACGCGCCAGATCGATGCCAAGGTGGCCCTGAAAGTCGAAGAAGAGAAAAATATTTTGGATCGAAAGATGGCCGCAGTTGAAGCCAGCTCGGCTGTTATTGAAGGTTTGAAGGAAAACATCATCAAATATAAACCATCTAGCCGAAATGAAAAATTTAGTGTTCGCTTTTGGGCCAATCAGAAAAAGGGGGATGAGCTGCTGGAGCGGATTAATCAAGATGTTGAAGCGGCTGAAGAAATGGCAAATCACCTTCGTACATACGATGAACAAACTAGAAAAGCCAAGGATCTGGCTCAGGATGAACAAGACGAAGCCCTCAAAATTAGGCGC
>NZ_PKUQ01000057.1 GCF_002866925.1 Cohaesibacter celericrescens | reverse complement strand
CGAACAACCAGAACCGCATGCCCGATACCGGAACGAGTTTTGACCACTGCCATACGCAAAGAGCTGGCAGGAACACCCTTCCGGATCAGTTCGGATCGTTTAGTCAAAGCATAATCTTCACAATCACCAAACGGTGTGTTGATGGACCATGTTTCACCACGGTCATTGCGATAACGAATTTTGCGGTTTACAGCGCGGTTGGTTTCATAAAGTGTTGCGATCAGTTTTTTGTTGTAGCGTACCGAACTTGAGCCCCCTCCCCGACATTCACGCGCATGTTTGCGGCAGAATACCTGATAGGCCAAGGGAGGACGGTTTTTGTTCCGCTCCTTCAACTGGATCAATTGAGATTGAAGACTCTTAAGCTGAGCTATCGCATCAGAATTGGGTCTGGCTTGCAGTGGTGCGGAAAATAACAGTGCGAAGACTGAAAGCGCAAAAGCTGTCTTTTTTAAAAATGCCTTGGTCATTGTTTGCATCCCTGAGCGTCGATCCCAAGACTCCTTTCACGGAGCTTCTTGATAGAACCCAGTTGTAACAAACAGTGATTTTGCTTCCCCTAAGAGATTAATTCAAATTTTAGGCAATCGGTATTTTGTACCATATATCATATTTGTCATATTGCTTTGCCAAAGGAAAAGCAGCCTTCTATCAGGAATTAATAGCATTTATGACTTGTTGCCTTAACGAGATATACAAGGGCCTCCGATGCCTTCAAAGCAAGTCGGTAGAACAAAAAATAGTTCTCCTCAATATCGTTTGACGTGGCTAAAGCTTACCACGGTTTAGTCCTGGCTTGATTTGGCAATGAAATATGGATTTGAAAAAGGGGCGTCATCTTGAACGACTTTTCCATATTGTAAACGTTTTCCATCAAGGGTGACCACCGCCCCTCCAGCTGCAGTTAAGATGGCGTCTCCGGCTGCGGTGTCCCATTCCATTGTGCGGCCAAATCGCGGATAAAGATCTGCTTCGCCGGATGCCAGCAGACAGAATTTGAGGGATGATCCAATAGATTTCTGTTGCCCGACAGAGAAGTCCTTGAGAAAGATTTCCGTCTCTGACGAGTGATGGGAGCGAGAACCAACAACATCAATAGTGGCTCCGTTCTCACGGACCATGATATCCGACCGATTTGTAATGGATTTGAATACCAACGAATCTGCCACTTCCCCCCGCCATGCACCGTTGCCCACTTCACCAGCAAATAAACAGCCTAAGGCAGGAGCGTAAATCACCCCCAAGATTGGTACATTGTCTCGAATCAACGCGATATTGACGGTGAACTCTCTGTTTTTTTGGATAAACTCCTTAGTGCCATCCAGAGGATCAACCAAGAAAAATTCTCCATTCACCGTGGGTATATTGCCCGCCGCTACGGCTTCTTCAGCAACGACGGGGATGGTCGGTGCAATGTTGGCCAATATTTCTAAAATTACGGCTTCCGCAGCCTGATCTGCTTTTGTAACCGGGGAGTCATCGCCTTTGATCTCAAAATCAAAATCAGTTTCATAGATCTCCATAATCACTTTGCCTGCCTGAAGTGCAGCATCCACAATTTGATCAATTAGTTCAGGCATATGTTTATTCCCTAGCGAGCAAATACGCGATTTTCTCCGCCGCTACTAATGCGATCATTGCGGCGATTTCTGGATATTTTCAAATGAACAAGACTCTGGATCAAGTATTCTTTTGACTATAGGCCGCATCAAAGATGCATGATTGAGACACACCCAAGCCCGCCTTACTGCCATGAAAATTGCTCAATCAACGTAAGACCTTGTTTCAAGGTCTCATGAGCAGCAGATTCCGTTTTAGCCTCGACATAACAACGCATTTCAGGTGCATTGCCCGAAGGGCGAAAATGGATAACGCGTCCATCCTGTAAATAAACACGTAACCCATCCAAATCACTTGTGGAGGCAACCTTGCCGATGCCAGACAAAAATGCAGACAGGTTTTCATCAGAGGCGCGCAAGTGTTTCATCAAAGCAGCACTCTGATCCAGAGAATAGTTTGAAATTCGCTCAGCGGCTGCCACTGGCAGACTGTAATCTCTTGCGAGGAGAGACAATGGTTTGGACCGTTTTTGCCTTACATATAGAGTAGACAAGATGGGCAAAAAACAATCACGTGTCGGCAGTGGTGAAACGTCCAGTCCCTCCAATTGAAAAGAAGACGCGGTTAAAAACCCTCCATTGGCTTCAAACCCAACAATTCCAGATTTACCCTGAGCTATTGCATCATCCATACCGGCAATAACAAACGGGGACCCAACGCAGGTCCGTTTCACTTCGAAAGAGCCGTTCTTTTCGATACCGGAATTGGATGTGACGGGCGTAACGACAACATTTGCATCCAAAAAGGTGGCGGTTACAAGCCCCAACAAATCCCCTCGCAGTGGTATGCCGGCCTCATCAGCCACCAAAGGGCGATCGGCATCACCATCAGCGGAAACAATCGCATCGAGTTGATATTCGATCGCCCAACCTTGAAGCAAAGCGATTGTTTCAGTAGATACCGCTTCGGTATCGACAGGTATAAACTCGTCTGAGCGCCCCAACGAAACAACCTCTGCTCCGTAGTGAGCAAGCGTATCGACCAACAAATCTCGGCCAACAGTGGAATGCTGATAGACACCAATTTTCAATCCGGACAGTGCGTTGTTGGGTAGTAGATGATTGTTTCTAGCAAGAAACGCTTTGCTAGCGGCCCCATTGTCAACGGCACATTCGCCTCGTCTTAACACCACTGAATCAGACAATTTCTCGGCCCAAACAGAGATCGCAACTTCATCCTGTTTAGAAATTTCGCCAGCAGGTAAATAGAATTTGATGCCATTCCTATCGGCAGGAATATGAGAGCCCGTGATCATCACGGATGCGACCTGGGCTTTCATACCTGCCAGAGCAAGGGCCGGAGTAGGCAAAGCACCACAATCGACGGGCCGAAACCCAGCATCCTCAATGGCTCCGAAGCAAATTTTAGAAATGTCAGGGCTTGATGCTCTGAAATCTTTGCCAACAAGGATTTCGTTGCCTCTTTTAGACAGCCCCAACTCTTCAAGATATCGACAAAAAGCTGTCAGATAAAGTGCGGTTGGCATTCCTACCAGATCAGACGAAAGTCCTCGTAATCCGCTTGTTCCAAATTTCACACTCATCTATAGACCACCCTGAAAACCCGACACTGCGTATGGAGCCCCACTTAAACAATGAAACTGTCCATATGCAATAGCATCAAGCTGATCATGATTTTGCACATTTGTTCTGATCGTACAGGTGATACTCACAGATTTGCGATAGAATGGAGCATTGGTAGATGAAGACGCAAATTGAAACTGAGGAACTTTTTCTTACCGCCCGATACTTGCGTAGAAAAAGC
>NZ_PKUQ01000056.1 GCF_002866925.1 Cohaesibacter celericrescens | reverse complement strand
AAACAGGATCGTTGTGCCATCCTGTGCATGGATCTGGATCGTTTCAAAGCCGTCAATGACACCTTTGGTCATCAGGCAGGCGATGTTGTGCTGACCGTTATCTCCGAACGCATCGCAAAACGCGTCGGTTCGAACGGCATGGCCGCGCGTGTCGGTGGTGATGAGTTCATTATTCTGCTGCATGACCATTTGGAAAAGGACGATGTGCTGTTCCTTTGCGACCAGATGATCGAAGATGTCAGCATTCCGATTGACATACACGGCGGCACGGCCGAGGTGGGCGCCTCGATTGGGGTTGCTTGGTGGCCCGATGACGCGCTGACCGTCAAATCGATCATTCGGTCTGCCGACGATGCCCTTTATTGTTCCAAGGAAAACGGTCGCGGTCAGGTCTCTTGCGCCTCCAAATTGCGTCGCGATGTCGACAAGATTCCATCATCATCCAATGCGGTAGATCTGCTCAGAGATGAGCTTTCCCAAGCAAGCTGACATTGCTATTCGCAGGTTGGCCAGCTCTCAGACCGGGCGAGTGGCCAACCCTCAGCCACTTGAAAAAGCGGGTCAACCGATAGGTGCTGGCGTTGAAATCAATATTCCAAATGTCCGGATCTTCTCGTCTGCTGAATACTGTTTGCACCGCTCTAATCGATACTTCGTATCGACTCCTGAGCAGTGGTGTCACGTTTGATGTCTTTGATCCGCTTCACGGCAGGCAATTGCGCAGTAAATGCTGAGAGTGATCTTCTCGGATGTGCTGCGTCTTTTGCCCGATGTCTGTCTCATACCACTCCTATGGGGTTATCAGGTGAGACAAAACCCTCTCCTGATAAAACAACCCATTTGTACTCATACGCACTGACGTAAACGAGATAAAGGACGTTGTCATCTATAGGTGGAGCCGACAATTATTGCGTTACGGTCTCCACCAATTTGCTCGCTTCGCCATCACTTATGCGAGCTTACTCTCGTTGATCGGGGGATTGCTTTTCAGGTTATCTTGCCAGATTAACTCTTTGAGAGATGACGGTCTGCCTAGTAAGAAGCCCTGCCCCTCATCACATCCTTCCGCTCTTAGGATTGAGACTTGATTATGTGTTTCAATGCCTTCTGCGAGTACGGGGATGTCCAAGCTTTTTCCCAAGGCTAACACAGCGCGGACGATTGCAAGAGATTTACGATCGTCTTCAATATCATGCACGAAGCTCTTGTCTATTTTAATTTTGTCAAATGAGAACGCATGCAAAATCTCAAGCGAAGAATAACCCGTGCCGAAATCGTCGAGCGCTATGCCGACACCTAAACTCCTGATTTGCCGCATTATGTGCAGGGACTGCATTCTATCTTTCATCAATGCGGTTTCAGTCAACTCCAGTTCCAGCCGATTTGGGCTTAGACCCGTTTCAACCAGCACGGTATGGACAAGGTGCGGCAAGTTCGGATCCATAAGCTGAACAGCGGATACATTTACCGCAATTTTCAGATGAGGGTCCCATGTCACAGCATCAACGCAGGCACTGCGCAACACCCATTCTCCCAAGGAGAAGATGAGACCATTTTCTTCGGCGACAGGAATGAAAATTTCAGGAGAGATAGGACCAAGTTTGGGGTGCTGCCAGCGCAACAAAGCCTCAAAACCGAGGATTTCCAGATTTTGCGAGAGTGATTTCTGCACTTGATAATGCAGTTCGAGATCATCGTTTTGCAAAGCCAGTTTCAACGCCTCAGCAAGGTGACGTTGATCGCGCATATTTGTTCCAATTTCGGAATCATAGAAACAGACTTGTTCCATAAACGCGCGCTTGGCATGGTCGGTCGCCAAACCTGCATTTTTGGCCAGCTCATCAGGATCTGCGGCGTCATCAGGCCAAATCGCAGCACCAAAGCTCGCAGCAACCGTGGTTTTTGTGCTTCCAATATTGATTGGATGAATGCACTCATTTTTAAGACGCTCGGCGAATGCTGAAATCTCGCTTTTGCGGTGGAAAAACTTTATGGCGGCAAACTCATCACCGCCAACCCGTGCAACAAACTCACCAGCTTGTAGCGTCTGTTTCATGCGGCCAGCGAGCGCTTGCAATATTTTGTCGCCGATCGCATGACCCATTGAATCATTGATTACTTTGAAACGATTGAGATCAATGCCCAGAACAGCAACGTTTTTGTTTGTGTTTTGCGCGGTCTGTAGTGCATGCGACAGCTGGTGTTCAAAGCTGACACGATTTGGCAATCCAGTCAGCGCGTCGTGGCTGACCATATGATGCAATTGTTTGTTTGAGTTTGCGCGGACATTTGTGTCAATCAGATAACTCGTCAACCCAGTCCCCAGTATGATCAGAGCTACGACGGCAATTGCCATCGCCAGTGCTATGACCGCTTGTGCATCAATCTCGGGAAATGACTGAGACATCGGGGTAACAGTTAAGGCCGCCATTCCAGTAAAATGGAGCCCTACAATGCCCAGGACCATGAGTGCCATTGAAGCCAGTAGTTTTTTTGTACCGAAGTCCTGTTGCCATACCAAAAAAAAGGCGGTGGCAGAAAAGATCGTCGGGATCGAAATAGAAGCCCAAATATAGTCAAAATTCCAATCAACAAGGCCTGTCACCCGATAGGCAAACATTCCAGTGTGATGCATCGCAGAGAAAGTCAGGCCAGCAAAGGCGCCACCCACGATTGCCAAAGCAGGCCGATCTTTCAAGCCGCTTACGACAAAACTGACAAACAGCCCGACCATCGCTATGACGAGGGACAAAACAGTCAGGGCCGGATCAAAAGAAACAGGGACTTTTGGTTCATATGCTAGCATTGAAACAAAATGTGTTGTCCATACACTGCCGCCACCAGCCACAGACGCGAGAAAGCACCATCCAAATCTCTGGGCACCTTGCGTTGTGACGCTTCGCCTTAGAAGATGCACAGTGACAGCCGACCCAAACAAGCAAAGGGTGCCCGCAAGAAAAACAAGATATAGATTGTGTTCATCATATATGCAGTTGAGAACGTTCAACATTTTTGGTCGCTTCATGTGGTTACTTGTCTAGAAGTAATAATAATATAAAGAAATTACTATTTTGTTGTTCGACTTCATGCTCGGCGTCAACGACGCAGCGGACCGTAACGGCCTCTCAGCCGATGTAAGAGATCGTATCGCCGCTTGGGTGCCTGGATTGCCTAACCACTCGCTACAACGCCCCACAGACCGAAACCAGCCAAGAAGAAGACGAGGACAAACTCGCAGCTTGATCTATGATCAAGTCCAGCCCGTCGCGATCTCGTCGAGTTTGACAGCTCTGTCGCGACGGGACACACTTGAATTGACAGTTTGTGATACTTAAATTACAGTGATTGATATGATAGAATTAAAGTTTACCGAGACGTTCGAAAACTGGTTCGAAAAGCTTAAGGATAGAAAAGCTAGGGCTAGGATCACCGCGAGGCTTAACCGCTTACAAGAAGGTTTAGCAGGTGATGTTCAACCGGCCGGTGAAGGGATTAGCGAATTACGTATTCACTATGGACCTGGATATAGAGTCTATTATCTGCAACGAGGAAGTGAACTGATCATCCTTCTTTGCGGAGGTGACAAGAAAACACAAAGCCGCGATATCAACCAAGCTAAACGTCTTGCAACACAATGGAGAAACTGAAATGGCTGAAAAACTGAAAACATTTGATGCCGCTGATTTTCTTCAGTCGGATGAAGAAATAGAAATCTTTTTGGAGGATGCTTTTGAATCTGGCGACGCCAAATATATCGCCAGATCAATCGGCGTTGTTGCCCGTGCCAAAGGTATGACTACTATTGCCAATTCAACCGGCCTCGCCAGAGAACAGCTGTATAAGTCTTTTAGCGAAGAAGGCAATCCAACATTGGCCTCAACATTGGCCGTCATGAAAGCCATAGGCTTCGATATAACCGGTAAACGTCACAGCCCAAACTAACCCCTATCGCGGCCTTTCAGGCGCGATACTTCCCCTTCCGATCCTTGCGACCGGAGGGGGTTTTTTGTCCAAAATCCGAGGTTCAAATTCAACAGGATCGACCTGCTGAATTGGAACTTGAGGGGGGCCGCACCCTCCCCCTCAAACACCCCTTCCTCACCCAAATTTTTGCAGCTTGACGCTACTCATTCTCAGAATATGATGCTCCTGAACATATGGAGAACACCATTGAAACCTTTAGACGCATCCAATCTGGGTTATATGCTGGACAATGGAGATCAGCTATTTGTTGTTTGCAACAATGGCGTCTGCTCGCACGGTGCTGAATTGATCGTTCCTTGGTTGATAGACTTGTTGGGACGCGATCATTCTTCTCTAGCCGTCGATATAATTGCGGGCCTTAAAAAGCACCGTAAAAGGCTCCGGTGTGCTCGATGTGGAAACTATGATGTTGGTTTTCAGCGCATTCACGCTGGCTACACGGGGCATCGAACCGAAGACTGAGTAACTACTACTTAAGTGTAGTAACTACGGTTTCACCGCTTTTCCACAAAACGTTTTGAAGTAGTTAAGCTGTTGATTCAAAGCCTAATTATCCATGATATTCACTTGACCAGTAGAGTTGTGTCTGTCATTTATACACATACTGTCAAGTTGTCCTAGACTTCCACAGCAACTACCACAGCTTCTTCTAGCGAAGAAAACAGGTCGGC
>NZ_PKUQ01000055.1 GCF_002866925.1 Cohaesibacter celericrescens | reverse complement strand
AGAAATTAATAGGTCCTGAGCCTAGACATAACGGTTGCGCAAAACATTCCGGTTGCGCGTGTTTTATCTTGACAAGACACGCGCAACCGCTCAAATTAATTAGAACAAATAGTGAACTTATTATTTTTGGAGGCTTCCTTGTCTGATGAAATTTCCCATGATGATTTGCCCGCGATAATGTCCCATGTTTCAATCGGGGTGACTGACTATGCCAAATCCAGAGCGTTTTACGAAGCCGTGCTAGCGACTATCGGGGCCAAAGTGGTTATGGAGGTTGATGCACCGGGCGTTCAAGCAGCCGCTTTCGGCAAGCAATTCCCTGAATTCTGGGTACAAACCCCTCATGACGGTGAAAAGCCCAGCGTTGGCAATGGCACCCACTTCGGCTTTCTTGCTCCAAACAACAGCGCTGTGCGGGCCTTTTGGGACAAAGCCGTAGAATTGGGCGCTTCACCGGATGGAGAACCCGGCCCACGGCCTCATTATGGCGAAGCCTATTACGGCTGCTTTTTGCGTGATCTGGATGGCCACAAAATCGAAGCAATGGCTTGGAATGCTGCTTTCGATACCGGTCACGATTAATCACAATTGCCTTGCGTTTGAGTAGGGCATCCGTGAAGGATAGACGCCGGTCCGTTTTCCTTCTAAAAGTCCAGCGTCACCTCCGCGCAGTCAAGATCAAGGGTGTGAAGGGTGCCCCGACATACCATCATGCTCCCTTCCCTCAGGGCACACCATGTTTGAACATTTCCCCTTTTTAAGTGTCTTCGTCGCGCTCGCTGCTCTGACTTTAGCACCGGGTGTGGACACTATTCTGGTTTTGCGAAATGCGGCGCGGGGCGGGTTTTCCGATGGTTTGATGACCAGCTTTGGCATTTGCAGCGGCTTGTTTGTGCATGCCACGATTTCGGCGCTGGGATTGTCTGTCATACTGCTAAAATCGGCTAACCTGTTTGCCTTGCTCAAATATGCAGGCGCAGTTTTCCTGCTCTATCTCGCACTACAATCTTTGTTGGCGGCATGGCGTGGAAGCGGTCTGGTGGTCGAAAGCGGTATGCCGCGAAAAAGCAATCTGATAAACGCCTTTCGGGAAGGTCTTTTATCCAATGTGCTCAACCCCAAGCCCATCATCTTTTACATGATGTTCCTTCCCCAGTTTATCGACCCTGCGGCGTCAACCCTTGGACAATCATTGCTGGTCGCAACAATTCATTTTGTGCTGGGGATGAGTTGGTTGGGAGGATTGGCATTCATGGTGCATGGCGCGCGACGATATCTGGCGCGCACCGCCATTGCGCGTGGCCTAAACGGTCTCACCGGAACCATCTTGCTCGGTTTTGGTATCAAACTCGCCCTGTTTGAACAATGAGCCAATCAGCTGATCACTACAAGTTCGCAAACGCTGACGCATGCGCAGATGCGGAGGCAACAGATTTAGCCTGTTGATCCGTCTGCGATCACAATGAATTCAGTTGAGCCTATAGTCGGGTAACACAGCTGCCAATTGACCTTATCGATCGGCTTGCTTAGAAGGGAAGCAAGTTGGCTCAAACTATATGAAAGCTTTTGTGAGATGCAAAAAGGAATTCGCCTCATTGCCTGGACACTAGTCCTTTTGATCACGGCCGCTTTGGGCGTGATGATTTTTCAGTGGTACAGTGAAGAATTGAACGTACAAAAGACACAGTCGGGCCAGTCAAGCATTGCAATCGGTGGAGACTTCGCGCTCACAGATCACACGGGCAAAGCCGTCACGGCAGCAGATTATACCGACAAGCCATTGGTGATCTATTTCGGTTACACATTCTGCCCGGATGTTTGCCCCACCACGTTGAGCGAGATGACCTTGTGGGTGGAAGAGCTGGGTGATGATGCCAAAAAGCTCAATTACCTATTCATAACGGTGGATCCAGAACGCGATGATCAAGAATCGGTAGCGCAATATGTTGATGCGTTTTTTGACGATCTGGTCGGCTTGCGCGGCACCAAAGAACAAACCGAAGCCGTGATCAAGTCATATCGGGTCTATGCCAAAAAAGTCGAAGACGAGGCTGCTGACAGCAATTATGTCATGGATCACACGGCATCGGTATTCTTGATGAAAAAGAACAATGTGTTCTCAGGCACCATCTCCTATGGTGAAGCTCATGATTCCGCCGTCGCCAAACTGAGAAAGCTGATCGCATCCGCTGAATAGGTTGCCCGTTGTAAGACAAGCTTGGCAAATAGCGTTGTTTGCCAAGCTGTGATAGTCTTCATCAAGCAAACCAGCGTTTGAGAGAGCCGATGGACAACATTCCGACCAGCGAACAAAAGTCTGAAGTCAACCGGATCATCTATTGGTCCGCGGGCATTTTGTCGTTCGTTGCCATCCTAGGCTTGGCGATTTGGTCACAGGCGGGCGCTGCTGTGTATTTCGATCGCATATCGGGCGCTTTCATGGGCTGCTTCTGATATCGCTTCTTTGATGTTTCCTTACGCCCTTGGCACTTTCCATGAAAAAACTTCGTCTAGATCAAGCCCTTGTCGAACGCAAGCTCGCTCCATCGCGGGCTCGGGCACGCGATGCCATCAAACGAGGCGGCGTTTGCGTGGATGGTTCCCCCGCCACCAAGGCCAGTCAGATGGTCTCGGACACCGCTCAATTGACCCTGAATGACCCAGCCTCTGCCTATGTCTCCCGCGCCGCGTTGAAGCTCATTCATGCCCTTGATCAGTTTGGATTTGAGCCGGCAGGCAAAACCTGTGTTGACATCGGCGCCTCAACGGGTGGGTTTTGTCAGGTGCTTCTGGAAAGAGGAGCAAGCGAAGTGTTTGGCGTCGACGTGGGTCATGACCAAATGCATGCGCGACTGGTAAACCATCCAAGACTGCATGTGCTGGAGGGGGTCAATGCCCGCCACCTTGATACCGGCCATATCCCGATACCCTTTAGCGGTCTGGTCAGCGATGTATCTTTCATTTCGCTTCGCTTGGCATTGCCGCCAGCGCTGGCAATGGCGTCCGAGGGTGCTTTTGCTGCATTGCTCGTCAAACCACAGTTCGAAGTGGGCAAGGATGGCATTGGCAAAGGGGGGCTCGTTCGCGACCCAACCGAAGGAACCGCCACGGCAGAACGCCTAGCCATGTGGCTTGACAGCCCGTCCGAGCCTCTAACAAAGGGGTGGCGCGCGCTGGATTTGGTGCCCTCCCCAATTTTGGGTGGTGACGGCAACAAAGAATATCTGCTAGGCGCAATCAAGGATCGGTGCTGAATTGAAGCCTCACGCCCAGATACTGGCCAACAAACCGGCAAACAACAGCCAACCGACCTGAGTGTTCGAGCGGAACAAGAACAAACACTGATCGCCGTTGTTGATATCAAGGATCCATATCTGCCATCCCATATGAATGGTAGCAATCGCGAGACCAACAAAGGCTGGCCACGCCACGCCCGAGACAATCATGCTGGTCATCATCAGCGACACCATCACAAAATAGAAGAGGATCAGCCAAGCTCTGGTATTCTCTGCAAATAACAATGCGGTGGATTTTACGCCGATCATGACATCATCTTCCCTGTCCTGATGGGCATATATGGTGTCATACCCGATGGTCCAGACAATGCAAGCGACATACATGACCACCGGAGCGACATCCAGACTACCGGTGATCGAAGTCCAACCAACCAACGCCCCCCATGAAAAAGCCAGCCCCAGTACCAATTGAGGCCAATTGGTGATGCGTTTCATAAAAGGATAGATGGCCACCACACTGAGCGACCCCAATCCGAGCCAGATGGTGTATGTGTTGAATTGCAATAGCACAACAAGTCCGATCAGGCCTTGGATAGCAAACCAAACCCACGCATTTTTGCGGGTTACCTGATGGCTGGGCAATGGCCTAGAGCGGGTGCGCTCAACCAGCTCATCAATCTTGTAATCAACAATGTCATTGTAGGTACACCCGGCTCCACGCATAACAATCGCGCCAAGCCAAAAGGCAACGCCATACCACAGGATTGTTCCCACAGGCGGCTGTTGACCGCTTTCCCGCGTGGCGACAGCGAGCGTCAGGGACCAAATGCATGGCCAAAGCAAAAGCCACCAACCGATCGGGCGCTCCAGACGAGACAGCCGCGCATAGGGGCGGAACCAGGCAGGCGAAAAAGTGTCGACCCAATGGCCACGTACGGCATCTGCCACGCGGCCCTCTATAGCCCCTATTTCGTCCTTCATGGGAATATGTCCGCTCATTGTCCTATGCCCTTTCAGTCCGTAATTTCCACGAGCAGATTTGACCCAATGGCCCCACCTCGTCAACCGTTCATCTGTAATACGGCAACAAAAAGTGGCTTTCTCTCATCTGATGACTGGTCTGGCTATCAACGCACAATAGGACCGTGACTGTTGCCACATCGGGATCAACCGTTGGGCTTACCTTCAAGTTTGACAACAATTGCCTGCCTTGAACGGCATTTGTTGTCAGTGAGGCTTGATTTTGGCGGGGTTGGCAGGTAGCAGACAGGCAGCCATATCTGTGCTCTTTGTCGAGCTGTGTTTACGCCCTTTGAAAGGTGGCCATAATGTCTGATCGCCTCAATATTTTACTCATTGGTTCTGGTGGACGGGAACACGCCCTCGCCTACGGCCTGAAAAAGTCCCCCCGGCTTGGCAAACTGTATGTTGCACCGGGCAATGCTGGCCTTTGGCAGATGGCTGAAAAAGCAGAGGTGAGCGAGAGCGATCATGCTGCTGTCATTGCCTTTTGCCAATCCAATGCCATTGATTTTGTCATCGTTGGCCCAGAGGCTCCGCTTGTGGACGGCTTGGTAGACAGCCTTACTGCGGCTGGTATTGAGGCCTTCGGTCCATCGCGCGAGGCTTCCCAACTGGAAGGGTCCAAGGGTTACACCAAAGATCTTTGTGCTGAGTTTGATATCCCGACCGCAGCTTACGCACGCTTTACAAATTGCGACGCGGCACTTGAGTATTTGTCTAGCCACCCTGCTCCGATTGTCATCAAAGCAGATGGTCTGGCCGCAGGCAAGGGCGTGACGGTCGCCATGAGCGACGATGAGGCGATCGCTGCGGTCAAGGATTGTTTTGACGGGGCTTTTGGGGATGCAGGTGCCGAAGTGGTGATTGAGGCCTTTTTACAAGGCGAAGAAGCCAGCCTCTTTGCGCTGTGTGATGGCGAGACCGCACTGCATTTGGCTTCGGCGCAAGACCATAAGCCAGTAGGCGAAGGCGATACCGGCCCCAACACGGGCGGTATGGGCGCCTACAGTCCAGCGCCCATTATGGATGATGCCATGACCGAACGGGTAATGGAAAGCATTGTCCGCCCAACCCTGAAGGGCATGGCCAGCCGTGGCGCGCCTTTCTCGGGTATTTTGTTTGTCGGCTTAATGATTACTCAAAAGGGACCAGAACTTATCGAATATAACGTCCGCTTTGGAGATCCTGAGTGCCAGACCCTGATGATGCGCCTTGAAAGCGACCTGCTGGAGCTGTTGCTGTCTGCAAGCCGAGGCACCTTGAAGGGTGTTGAGGCTCAATGGTCTGATGATGTGGTGATGAATGTGGTTCTGGCTTCAAAAGGCTATCCCGGTTCTTATGAAAAGGGCACTGTGATTGACGACCTTAGCGTAGCCCAAGCCATCGATGGCGTGACAATCTTCCATGCAGGCACCGCAAAAAAAGATGGGAAACTGGTAGCGACCGGCGGTCGGGTGCTCAATGTATGCGCACGAGGAAAAAATGTTTCTCAAGCGCAACGCTTGGCTTATGAAGCCGTTGACGCCATTCGTTGGGACAACGGGTTCTGTCGGCGTGATATCGGATGGCGCGCGGTTGCTAGAGAGCAAAACGCAAAATAGCACTTGCTGAATATTGCAAACCTAAAAAGCCCGCGCTGGAAATATCCAGCGCGGGCTTTTGTGTATGAATGTCTCACTGATCAGACTAGGCACCTTTACGGCGGACAGCAATATAGGCGGCACCGAAGCCGATGACGAGCCCGACAGCGACCGCGGCAAAGATCAGTCCAACCCAACGGCGAAGACCATCATACTCAATTTTCGCACCAAAGAACTCCAATATTGGCTGTAACACCGCAAGAGTGGCGTTGATCACACCATCCACACCATACTTGGCATACATCATGCCTTGAGATGCAACGCCGGCCAAAAAGCCCATCAGGCCTCCACCTCTATCCTGATTTTCCCACTCCTGCATATTACCTCTTTCGCGAGTAGGCTGGTCAACGGAATCTGGAAAAACATCATCGCGATCCAAGAAGACCATGCGAACGACAGCATTTGTTGGCGATGCACCAGACACGTCCGACAGTTGTGCGATATTCATTGCAACCGCTTGTCCTGCGCCTACATATTCGATTTGGTCTGCATATTTATTTTTGACTTCAACTGAGCCTTCTTGCACACGCACCTCAGTACTGGAAGCCCCTATAGACACTGTAAATTGGGTCCCTTTCACAGCCGCCACCATAAAAGGCGTCTGGACTGAAAAATGCGGCGCATCCCTCTTGCTGACAACAAGGTGAAGCGTACCGCGTTTCTGAGTTATGACGGTTTTTCCTGCTTCCAAGGTCTCTGCGAGAGGTAAGGACAAGGTGGAGCCGGACCCAACCTGAATACGTTCGTCTTTGCGCTTCAGCTGAACACGGGTGCGAGAACTGGTGATCAAGGTCTGGCCAGGGCCGAACCTGTGATTTTCTTCAACCTGAATTTTTTCCTGATTTTCAGATATAATCCATGCTGTGCCTGTGACTTTACCGACGGTCCAGATATGCTCGAACGGTTCATCCGCATTCTGAGCCAATGCCACCGTCACAAAGGAAAGATAGGCTGTAAGAATTGCGGCCAAGAATAAACGCACAGCACACTCCATATTTAAGCTGTTGGAACCACATTCCATACACAACGCCATCTCCGCCCACAGAATGGGGAGACTCACTAAACGTGCATATGGGGAACTCCGCTTACGGTAGCACACCGGGGTAAACTTAGCGTAAAAAGCTCGATAAAAATAAACTACAACGATAGCGCGATGAGCCACCTCTTCCGCTCATTTGCGGTATATGAGATCTGACATCAGCGCCGGTTTGGGAAGAACAAAGCTCATAGCAGACAAAAGCAATAGCAAACATTTGAAAACAATAGACTTCTCCCCCAATGCAACAGTATATGTATTTTTGACCATCCGGCTGCCTCAGAGTTTGCAACAACCCGATAGCCTGCTACAACGCAACAACAAGAAGCTGCGCCACGATTCACACATAATGTGGGCGAGTCAAGAATGGTGATGTTGCCGTTTTTGCATCGACAAAAGCTTCCAGAAAGACAGGACGTAAGTGACAGATCCAGTTGAAATGATCGTAGACAAGCTTGGTGCTAAAGGCGATGGCATTGCGTATCACAATGGAAAAAGCCTTTATGTCCCCTTTGCTTTGGCTGGAGAAACAATTCTTGTCGAACCTTCGGGTGAACGAGGCGAGCTCAAACAGGTCGTGATCCCTTCCCTAGACAGGATTGAACCCGTTTGTTCGTTGTTTCAAACTTGCGGTGGCTGCTCGATGCAACATTTGGCACCTGAGCCCTATACGGCATGGAAGCGAGACATGGTGGTTGATGCCTTGGCGTCACGAGGATTGGACGGCACATCCATTGGGCCTATGATTACTACCAAAGTGGGTGGAAGACGGCGCGCAGTTTTGAGCGCCCGCTTGATGGGCCGCCGGTTGTTGTTCGGCTATCATGAAGTGAAATCAAATCGCATTGTTGACGTTGATAAATGTCCATTGCTGGTTCCTGCCCTATCAAACCTTCTTCCTAAGTTGGCGGGTTTCTTGCCTCTTTTCATGAATAAAAAAGACGAGGTGCGCGTCACACTGCTGGCCACTGAATCCGGCGTTGATGTCGGATTGGAAGGCGTCAAAGACCTGTATGGCGGGCCGGATTATCTCAAAGCAGTCGAAGCGGCGGAAACGCTGGATTTGGCACGTCTGTCGGCGAATGGTGAAGTGTTGCTCGAACGCCGCCCGCCCTTGTTACCAATGGGCGCCGCGCAAGTGAGCCCACCTCCGGGTGCCTTTGTGCAAGCGGATGAAAGCGCAGAGATCGCGATGGCCCAACGGGTCATGGATGCCGTGGGGGATGCCAAGCGGGTTATTGACCTTTTCTGCGGCTCGGGCACCTTTGCCCTCAGACTGGCAAAAAAAGCGCAGGTATGGGCGCTAGAAGGCGACGAGGCAGCCGTAAAGGCACTCGAACGCGGCTGGCGCTTTGGCACCAACCTCAAAGGCATAAAGATGGAGCGGCGCGATCTTTTCCGTCGCCCCGTGCTGGCTGCTGAAATGAAAAAATTTGGCGCACTGGTGTTTGATCCTCCAAGAATTGGCTCAAAAGCACAAGCAGAAGAAATTGCCAAGTCTGCTGTGCCCGTCGTCGTTGCTGTGTCTTGCAACCCGGGCACTTTGGCTCGTGATTTACGCATCTTGGTAGATGGGGGTTACAAGCTCGAGAGCGTTACACCAGTGGATCAGTTTCTCTTTTCTCCCCATGTGGAGTGTATTGCCGTGCTTCGAAAATAGCATTTTTCGCTTTGCTGGTCCTTAGTTGCTGCCCTTCAAGCGTCATAGTTCTATGCTAAACCTTGATCGCTCTGTCCTACACCCTAAATAGGGGTGATGAGAAATATTGCTCATTTTGTTCTGAAAGGGACGCCGCCTTATGGCCCATATCAAACGCTGGCTCATTATAGCCGCTGCCATTTTGCTGTTTTTTATCGGCTTAGCGTCGGTATGGACACCCTTTCCTATTGGAGCAATCCTGATGATGTTCGCGACCGTACTGCTGATTACCAACAGCCGTACGGGTCGAAATTTTGTGCGTGGTGTGCGCAGGCGGTTTGCTTTTGTCGACAATCGTATGGCTTGGTTTGAAAGTCGTAGTCAGGCGAAAATGGTGCGCGTATTGCGGACCACTCGACCACTGGAATATCGCTTAAAACATCGCGCTCAAAGCCTTCAACCATAGATTTGATAGCTGAAGGTTGATGCCTCTTGTGCTCGCGCTGTCGTGCTTTTGTTACATAATGCGTCTATCGAAGAAATCTCATGGTGGGATCTGCCGTTAAGGCAGCAATCAAAAAGGATTGTTTTTCGTGATCGCCAACTTCAAGCACTGGGCCATCGTTGGATTTTCCATTCTTTGTCTGACCGTTGGCTTGGCTACGATCTGGCTGCCTATTCCGACAGGCGTTCCCCTCCTCAGCCTCGGCGCCTTTCTGATTATCGCCAACAGCCGCACAGGCCGTCGCTGGGTGCGTCGGCTAAGGAAAAAACTAGATTGGCTTGATTATGCCATTTCGTGGGTTGAAGAGCGCACGGGAAACACCTTTAGTCGCGTTCTAAAAACCACCAGACCGTTGATGACCCGCCATCGCAAGAAGTCCCAAGACCCGGCCTAGGCTCGCATACCGCCCGATGGTTGTCGGCAACAGTACGAGGGCATCGTGGCAATCATTTTTCCTTGCCTCTTGGGTGCTTGAGATTGGGGATAATGCGGCCGTCTATCGAATTGTTGTGAATCTGAAGGGGGATCGCTATTCTTATGTGATCTTAAGCAGACACCGATTCTGAGGGACGATGATGCTCAAGCCAATTGTCAAAGTGATTGAAGTGCCGGTGGACAGCGTGACTGCCTATCAGCTTTTCACTGAAAACATGGGAGATTGGTGGCCACTTGCAAGCCGTTCGATTTCTTTTCATTCCGATGGTGTTGCTGCCAAGGCCCTTGAAACAGATCCTGTAGATGGTGGTGCGATTGTTGAAATTGCTGCTGACGGCACGCGACATGTGTGGGGTCATTTCCTAGATTGTGATCCACCCAGCTCTATTGCGATGAAATTTCATATGGGCCAGCCTGAAGACCATGCAACTCATCTGGTGGTTAGCTTCATCGAAATGGGCGATCAACAGACATTGGTCAAATTGATGCATAGTGGTTGGGAGAGCTATGGCGCGCTGGCGCAAGTGATGCGCGATGGCTACGAACTAGGATGGGACGAGATCTTTTGTCAGGCTTTTGCTGCTGCTTGCAAAACGGCCTAATCCCTATTTGTCCTAGATATAATATCCCAATTGCACAAAGAAAAAGCCCGGTTTTGAAAAACCGAGCTTTTCCGCATGTCTGGTTCTGTTGAGGAAGAGGTGTGCCGTCCTCCCCCTCACTGAAGGAGAATTACAGTCCCAGAATGCTTTCGGGGGACACATAGTCATGGCCAAGGTCGTTCGCCACGGCTTCGTAAGTGATTTGGCCTTCATGCACATTCAGGCCATTCCGCAGATGGACATTGTCTTTGAGCGCCTGCACCCAGCCTTTGTTAGCCAGAGACAAGGTGAAAGGCAGTGTTGCGTTGTTCAAGGCAAATGTTGAAGTGCGCGCAACACAGCCGGGCATGTTGGCCACGCAATAGTGTACAACGCCGTCAACAACATAGGTCGGGTCGGAGTGTGTGGTTGCTTTTGACGTTTCAAAGCAACCACCCTGATCGATAGCGACATCAACAACGACCGAACCATTGCGCATGCTTTTGATCATTTCACGCGTGACCAGCTTGGGCGCAGCTGCACCGGGGACAAGGACCGTGCCAATGACCATGTCAGCTGTTTTGACCAGACTGGCGATATTGCCTTTATTGGAATAAACAGTTTTCACAGCGGTGCCAAAACGATCAACAGCGGCTCGCAGAGCATCGGTGTTGCGATCAACCATCGTAACGGATGCGCCCATACCCAACGCGATGCGCGCAGCATTTGTACCGGAAACGCCAGCACCGATGATCACAACTTCAGCAGCATCAACACCGGGTACGCCACCGAGCAGAACACCCATGCCGCCACCGTTGTTTTCCAACGCCTGAGCTCCAACCTGGGGTGCGAGACGACCTGCAACCTCAGACATGGGAAACAACAGCGGAAGGGTACTATTGGCTGCCGTGACGGTCTCATAGGCAATGCATGTGGCGCCGGATTTCATAAGGTCATCGGTCTGGACGGCATCGGGGGCCAGATGAAGATACGTGAAAAGAACTTGGCCTTTGCGCAATTTGGCGCGCTCAACGGCTTGCGGCTCTTTGACTTTGACAATCATATCCGCTTTGGCAAAAATCTCGTCAGGACCATCTACAATGGTCGCGCCAGCAGCGATATAATCTTCGTCGGTACAATTGATGCCTGCACCGGCTTGGGTTTCGATTGTGACTTGGTGTCCATTGGCGGTCAATTCACCAACGGAAGATGGCACGAGACCAACACGGTCTTCATGATCCTTGATCTCTTTTGGACATCCGATATGCATAAATGATAACTCTCTCTGGGGATTGCTGCCCTTGCGCTCTTTTTTTATCGTCCGGCAGGAAGGCCCCAAAGAGGCAATCCGTCCGTCGATTAAACGCTTTTAGGCATTGCATTATCACTCAATGATGGAGCAAAATTCACGCAATGTGTCGCGAAAAATCATTGCAAATCAACCCAAATTTCGCATATTATTGCAAAGCTTGTCTATATTTCGCATATTATTGCTCAAAATACGAGAAAGTTAGAATTTTCATGAATCTGCCAAATCTTGATCGGCGCGATCGGTCGATTCTCAATTTCCTGCAAGAAAATGGTCGCCTGACCAATGCAGAGCTGGCGGAAAAGGTGAGCTTGTCGCCATCGGCCTGCCTTCGGCGCGTAAAACTGCTGGAAGAGAGCGGCTTGATCGCCGGCTACCATATGCAGCTCGACATGAAAGCGTGCGGGCTATCGGGTGCCGCTTTCGTTTTTGTGACGCTGGATGGTCAAGGCCGTGAAACATTGGCCCGTTTCGAACGGGCAATCAAACATATCAATGAAATTCAGGACTGCTATTTGCTGGCGGGGCAATATGACTATTTATTGCGGATTGTCTATCGCAATGCGGAGGATCTGGAACGCATTCACCATGACATTTTGACCAACCTACCCGGTGTGGTGCGGGTAAACTCAACACTCACTTTGCGTGCAGTCAAGCATACCAGCAAATTGGAAATGTAACCCTTGAAAATTGAGATTATTCGGCCAACGGGATACGGACCACCACGGTCAGACCGCCACCGGGGGTGTCATCCAGAATCATCTCGGCATTATGATTGACTGCTGCATTGAGAGCGATGGCGAGCCCGAGGCCAAATCCGGACGTCTCATTCATGGTGCGCGCTTTGTCTCCGCGGGCAAAGGGTTCTTGCAGCAACGCCTTGTCTTTGAGAGGAATTCCGGGACCGTGATCAATAACCTTGAGACAAACATGAGTTTCGTCACGGACCAATTGTAGAGCACAAGACCCCGCATATTTGATGGCGTTATCGACCAAATTATCGACCATGCGCAGCAATTCATTCGGATGTGCCTTAATGGTGGCCGGAACCATATCAATGATCGATACGTCGTATCCTGAATCACTCCATTCGCTGACAAGGCTATCAATAAGACTGCTCAGTTCCCATGATGCCATCTCGTCTCCGGCATCTCCCCTGCGGAAATAGATCATCAGACGCGATAACAGGCCGTCCATCATATCCAAATCGCGCAGAAAGGCGTTTTTGACATCATCGGGTTCGATCACGTCGGCACGCAATCGAAGGCGGGTCACTGGTGTGCGCAAGTCATGCCCAACAGCAGCGAGCATGCGGGTTCTATCCTCAATCAAGTGGTGGATACGATCTTGCATTTTATTCAGAGCACGGGCTGCCAATCGGACTTCGCTTGGGCCTGTTTCCGCTGCTAGTTGCGGTTCGGAATTGTCCTTACCAATCTTATCTGTCACTTGAGCCAGCCTACGGATCGGTATGATCAAGAAATAGATCGCCCAGATCATCAACAAGATCATGCAGATAACGACGAAAAAAGAAATCGTGTCGACAGCCATATTGGGTGGTGTGCGTAATCTGATCTTTCTACTGCTGCTGATAACCTGCCCGTCGGGCATTTGGAAATAGAGCGTAGCCCTGACCCTGCTGTCCCCTTTCTTGAGTGGGCTTTCCTCTTTCAACTCCTCTATCGAACGAGCAAATGAGAAAGGTTCTATGATTACTGGACGATTGTCAGGCCGCTTGGGGCCTCGCCAAAGGTCTCTGGGTGGTCCGGATCCAAACATAAAATCGTCGCGTTCATTGTTCCAAGCAAGTCCGTCGGGTAGTTCAAAGGTTTGAGAGTGAACAACAAGAGTGACATCTGGATAGCGTTTTTTCAGCCTATCCAATTGTCTCAACCGGTCTTGCAACGGTGTTTGCGCCAAGATTTCTGCCACGCCTTTTTGTCGTTCTGTAAAGCCCGCAATTGGTGGATCCACAAAATCACGGCGCGTCAGGGAGACTGTTACAAACAGGCTGACGATAAACACGCTAAATGCGAGAACCAGCAAGATGAGCAATTGCGCGGCAATGGAATTCAGAAACGAAATTTTATTTGTTTTTGCCATCAAAGTTCACGCTGCTCGCTAACCGGAGCTATAAACTCATAGCCACCTGAGCGCACAGTGTGAATAAGCTTGGGAGCATTTTCCCGACTTTCCAGTTTACGGCGCAAACGAGAAATCAGAATGTCAATGCTGCGCTCTGTTGCGCCGGAGGAGCGCCCTTGCGTTAACTCGATAAGTTGCTCGCGCGTCAAGGTTAGACCCGGTCTCTCACAAAAAGTGCGCAACAAATCAAACTCGGCTGGTGTCAAATGGATCTGCACATCTTTTTGATCCCTTAGCTCACGCTTGCGAATATCGAGCTTCCAATTATCGCCAAAATAGAGCACTGCCGCTTGAACGCGGCTATCCTTAACCGCCATACGACTGCGGCGAAGCATCGCTTTGATCCGAGCTTCCAATTCGCGGGGGTTAAAAGGCTTGGCCATATAGTCATCAGCACCCAATTCAAGGCCGACAACACGATCAATATCTTCCCCTTTGGCTGATAAAATCAAAATGGGTATTGTTGATACTGAACGCAGGCGGGCGCAGATTGCTAGTCCGTCTTCACCGGGCAGCATGACATCAAGCAACACCATATCAATGCGGCTGCGCGCGAGAATGGCGTCCGCCTCATGACCATTGGATGCCAGAGAAACCGACCAGCCATTGCGTTTTAGCAGCGCCGCAAGCAGGGACTGAATTTCGATATCGTCTTCAACGACTAGGATGTGTGTGTTGGTTTGCATGTCTCATCTTTTAAGCAAGCGCGTTAAAAATGCAAAGAAGACCTCACATATTTTGAAGTTTTCAGTGTGTTTTTTGTTTCTATTTGTGTCTGCTCAAGCGACAGAAATCTACAGAAACAATTAGACATCTTTGGGTAAACAGACGTTAACGAATAGATCTCAAGCTACAAACGTAAATTCTACATGCTATCGGATTGCACCCTCTAGCGGGGCATATCCAGAAGGATAAAATCCATGAATCCCATTAGTAGCTCAGGCATGATGCCCATGGCGGGGATGCAACCAATGTCTCCCCAGTCTGCGGTGGAAGATAAGTTGTCCGCATTGGTCGAGTCTGGCGAAATCAGCTCAACTGATGAAAGTGCCATCTCTGAGGCTCTCAGTGATATTGGCACAGAATTACAAAGCTCTGCCCCAGAACCAGGTACGCCCCCTCCTTCCAAGGAAGAGATGGATGCCAAAATCGACAGTTTGATCGAAGAGCAGGTCTCTTCAGGCACATTGTCGGAGTCTCAGGCAGAAGATCTTTCCGCAATGTTTGATGAACTTCAGTCTCAGGGTGAGACACAAGGCTCACGCCCACCACCTCCACCACCGCCATCGGGTAGCACAAGCGATTCGAGCAACACAGATAGCGTCGCGAGCAGCAGCTCCAGTGATATCGGGCAGTTTCTGCAAATGCTAGCAGAGCAGAATAGCACAAGCTATGGCACCAACGGCACCGTCCAAGGTGAAGGCTCCTATTTGTTCAACTATTCAGCCTGACTTAGCCTTCTGCATAAAGGCGTTTCAGTTTGAGTATCATTTATGTTTGTGGCAAGTGGACAGAGATAAGGAAAAAGATCCTTATATCTCTGTCTGCATCGTCTATTGGCACTCTACAAGGCAAGCGCCTAAGCGCTTGAAGCCTTTTCCCGAACAGATGCATCACAATCTTTGTTTCAGGCTTGAAATTGCATTGAACAGATGACCCATTAAAGCCGTGATTGCCGTCAGAAAAAGCATATTGCGCATTTTAACTCCCCATTGTCGCTTGTCATCGGCCCCTTGTACGCGAGACTTTAGTCTCTTGGATCAAGTGACGGCTGCCCCCCTTATATCAAGGGCCGCATTTGCGATGCTCCAAATTTGAGTAAAGATCGAGCCGGCCGAGAGAATGGAGCGGTTCTGCTTGGCCAATTCCTCATTGTCCGGCCAGATCCCTATCCACTCTCAATCTGAACGGAAAACCAACGGTCGCACGCCAATTTCGCTCTAGATCTTTCCTTACCACTTTGCATCAAAGCGCGTTTTTTCGCCTCTGATGCACCTAAGATGCCTATCAATTGTTTGGAAATTAGGGCGCATCGTAACAGCCGCATAAAAAAGTGTATCCGATTGTAATAGCTCTTCACCGATGTCTGTTTTGGAGCTTTTTCTCGCCTTTTGACTTAAGTGCATCGACCTACGTTAAATTGTAAATACAATCGTTAAAACTCGTTTGATCCATTTAATATTGCTCAGAACAAATCATGACCATATATCAAACAAATCACTATAGTTCAGAACACTCACAATCAGAAAAAGAACATAAAGTGAATATAAGTTGTTAAACTATATTGATATTCCATGAGAAATTCATAAAGATTAACCAATTATTATTTTGTTAATCTTTCCATGCAAAGCCGAGCTACAATTCCTTTATAAGACCAAAACAAAGGCGCCAAAATGGATCTTTTCACCTCCATAGATATCTATTGTGAACGGACAGATGCCAGTTTTTGGTCAGAGCCGATTAACGCAGTTACAAATCTGGCTTTTCTAATATCTGCGCTTTGGGCTTTCTGGACCTATCGCACTTTGCTGCTCGGAGATAGAAAGCAGGGCCACGACTGGCTGATCCTCATCGCCCTTGTCATGGCTGGATTGATTGGCATTGGTTCCTTTCTGTTTCACACCTATGCAACAATCTGGGCGTCCTATGCAGATGTCATACCGATCTGGAGCTTTGTTGCCTTTTATCTATTTCTGGCCCTATACCGCATTGTCGGATTGTCGCTCTGGCGTACCTTGCGCATCTATGCCATTGCACTTTGCGTCACCGCCGGGGCGCTTTGGCTGGTATCAACAGCGCTGTTGGCATCTGACGGTGTCGAGGCCGGGAGCGACGGCTTCAATGGCTCTACCCAGTATTTGCCGGGTATGATCGCGTTGTATGGCTTTGCGGTGGCATTGTTTATCCGCCACCACGCGGCCCGCGGCTGGATTTTATCGGCGGCAGTGACATTTTCCGTATCGATCTTTTTTCGCACCATAGATCTCAATGTATGCGTCGGCTTTCCGCTGGGTACTCATTTTCTTTGGCACTGCCTGAACGGTCTTTTCATAGGCTTTCTACTTCAGGCATTGGTACGCTATGGACGCAAGCCTCAGTCTGGGTTAAACGCGGAGACAAATCGCTAGCTCTCCGCAAAGGCCTGATCCCATGATGCTAACGCTTTCTGATATTCTTAATAACGTGGTACCGGTTTTTTTCTATTCCGGACTGGTGGTTTTCGCTATGTCCGGTGGCCTGCGAGCGATCCAGGCTGACATGGATTTATTCGGCGTTCTGATGGTGGGGTTTGTCACAGGTGCGGGCGGAGGTACCTTGCGCGATATTCTGATTGGTGCCCTGCCTGTGAATTGGGTGAGCGATCCTACACCGCTGGCGATCTTGTTTCCGGCGTCTTTACTGGCTTATGGCGTGCACAGCATCAATTGGTCCAACCGCGCGATCTTCAACTGGATAGACGCCATTGGCATGGCCGTTTTTTGCGTCACAGGCGCAGCAATGACAATGGATATGGGACTGCATCCTGTAATCTGCGTTATGATGGGCGTTATCACGGCCACCTTTGGCGGCCTCATTCGCGATATTCTTTGCAATATTGTGCCGCTGATGCTGCGACAGGAGATCTATGCTACGGCCGCTCTGTTGGGTTCGACCTTGTATGTAGGAATGGATTTGATGGAAATGGACCCTGCATTGAGCGCCTTAACGGGCATGAGTGCAGCATTGGTTTTGCGCGGTTTCGCCATTCGCTACAAATTCAACATCAAAGAAGACAGCAATGACGAGCCACCACAGATGTTCGAACGTGGAGAATAGTCGCTCTCCCGTCCCTATCGCGGACGGGAGAGTGCGTCGCACGCGGCCGTTGATTCGTTAGACCGCGACTAATAAAGCGCCCTTACCATTTGTGTTTTACTCGACAAGAAACCGACCTGCTCATAGAAAGAGCGGGCCTGATTATTGAAATTATAAACATTGAGAATAACCTCCCCCGCCCCTTGTGCGCGGGACCAGGCTTCGGACTCGCGGATCAATGACCGCGCAACTCCCCGGCGGCGCATCGCTTCGTCGACCACCACATTGTCAATTTCAAATACCACACGCGCGGGGAAAACCGGCCCTGCGGCATAGCTGCGCAGCAAAACCGTACAGAGGCCCATCAAGCGCGCCTCTTCATCCTCATGCAAAGGGGAACTCTCGGCCACAAGCAATACACGATCTGGCCGCTCAATCAGGTCTGAAACATAAGACAGATCACGCGGGGTTCGATTGTTTTGCTTGGGAAAGCGGAGTGGATCTTGCTTGTGGTGAAATTCATCCAGTTGCTGCCACAACGGCGCCATAGCCTCGAAATCATCAACGCAAGCGGGACGGATGTAAAATGGTAAGGTCACGTCTTTTTCTCCAAATCTGTTGCCCTTTGGATGGGCAAGCCTTGTTAAGGCGCGGAGATCAGACACTTGAAAAGCAAAAACCACCGAACCCGGTGGTCTGTCTCATCATTATAAAATCGCACGAGAAAACCACCCACCTATCAAGATGGGTAATAATAAGAAACAACTGCGATGTGTGTTTTTGTGCTCATAGACGGACGTTAGACAAACACAGATCAAGGGTCAAGCTGCATTTGTCTAAGGCTTTATACTAAGTATTTCCAAATAGAGCATGCACCGACAGCACAAAGCAACGGTGAACAAGTGAAGGAGAATTGTAACCTTCTGTATCACAAGTCAGTTTTGCCACAAAACGCGACAATTGGGTGGCTTGTTGGCAATCTATCGGAATACTAGTCTGGTAAAAATTGGATCAATATTCTGTTTTTTACCTATCGACCGGAGACATCTCATGTCCTTCAAGCGCATTATTTTCTGGTCCCATCTCGTTGTTGGCTTGGCCACCGGAGTTGTCATTTTCATTTTGGCGCTGACGGGTGTTTTTCTGACCTATGAAATGCAAATTGAAGGTTTTTTTGCCCCAAAAGTTAGCCCGACTGTCGAGCGGGCCGAAATGCTTTCGACCGATGAGCTGATCGCCATTGCGCAACCTGTTTTCAAGGGGCAAACCGCAACACTCGACTATTACAGCGATGCCTCAAAGCCATTGACAGTCAAGGCTGGCCGCCATGATGTCAGGCTGATTGACCCATACAGCGGCAGCTTCATCGAATCCGGATCAAACCCCACCGATGGATTTTTCCAATTTGTAGAGGATCTGCACCGGTCCCTTGCCATGGGCTTTAACAGCACGGGCGCGCAGGCCGTTAAAGTGTCCAACCTTGCATTCCTGTTTATCGCTGTGTCTGGCATATATTTGTGGCTTCCCCGCCGATGGAAATGGCCTTTCATCAAGCAGAAAATCGTCTTTATACGCAAGGCTCCAACATCCAAGGCGCGGGACTATAACTGGCATCATGTCTTTTCTTTCTGGGTGTTGATCCCGCTGATTGCGGTGGTAGGATCTGGTGTTGTTCTGTCTTATCAGTGGGCCAATACCCTTGTTTTTCAAGCTGCCAGACTGAGCGTGCAGCAAGGACGTGGCATGGGTAGAGGCATGGGAAAAGGCATGGGAAAAGGCATGTGGGCGCGCAGCACCGAGGCGCCTGACAGCGCATTGGCCACTGACAAGCTGGTCACCTATCAGAAAATTTTTGAAAAAGCTCGTGACGTTGAAGCCGGATGGCAGGTGATTTCATTCGTATTGCCAAACTCTGAAAAGGCCAAGACCATCGATATTGTGATCGACACCGGAAACGGCAAACAAGCAACGGCTCAACAGACTGTTACCTATAGCCGCGAAACCGGTAATGTCGTCAAGATCAAAGGTCCCGATGAGATGGCAACACCGACTCAAAGCTTGCGCCGCTATATCCGCTTTTTGCATACGGGAGAAGTCTATGGCGTCATAGGTCAAACGCTTGCAGGCATCGCCTCACTTGCCACCCTCTTCATGGTGTGGACTGGATTTGCGCTTGCGTGGCGCCGATTGATCGGCCCTTGGTTTAAACCTCATGCCAAAGTAATTGATTCAACCAACTGACTTCATTCCTGCACTCTCAAATTCAGTTGGCATGAAAGCATCCTGTTTGTTTGGAAACAGGGTGCTTTCTTATTACAAAAAACCCGCAGATTCCATAAGGGGCCTGCGGGTATTGTGTAACGACGTTTTTTGAAAAATAGGTTTAGATGATCTCAGTGCCCGAGACCTCAATGCCAAAGCCCTCAAGGCCGACATAATGACGTTCTTTGGACGCAAGAATGCGAATAGAAGATATGCCCAGCTCTTTTAAAATCTGAGCGCCGAGCCCAATATCGCGCCAGTCATCATCGCGTGATTTGGCGCTTGTATGCTCTTCTGTCTCAGCAAGTTCCAGGCCTTCGCGAGGGCGCATAGAACCAGATGCAACACAGGGCGATCCATCGCGCAAATAGACAAGAACACCGCGATCTGTTGCAAATTTGGCGGTGATTTCATCCAGTTTAGTGGAAGCGCCGAACACGTCCCCCAGTACATTCTCCTGATGAAGACGCACGGGTATATTTTTACCGTCACGGATATCACCATAGATCAGCGCCAAATGCTCCATATCATCGAACTGGACCTTGAATGTCACCGCACGAGCTTTGCCGTGTCGGGTATCCATATCAAACTCTTCAACCCGTTCGATCAAATGCTCTGTACGCTGGCGATAGGCTATCAAATCAGCAACCGACACATGTTTGATGCCATGCTCTTCAGCAAAAGCCATGATCTGTGGCCCTCGTTTGACGGAGCCGTCATCGTTGACCAACTCGGAGATTACACCGATTGGTGGCAAACCCGCCAGTTTGCACAGATCCACTGCAGCTTCGGTATGTCCTGAGCGCACAAGCACGCCACCATCTTTGGAAATCAACGGGAAAATGTGACCGGGACGAACAAAGTCCGTCGGTCCGCTGTTGCCATTGGCAAGGCCATGCACGGTGGTGCAGCGTTCTTCAGCAGAGATCCCCGTTGTGGTACCATGCTTGAAATCAACCGACACGGTGAAGGCGGTAGACAGAGGCGCATTGTTGTTTGCAACCATCGGATCAAGCTGCAAACGTTGGGCATCTTGGCTTGTCATTGGAGCACAGACGATGCCGGAACTGTGGCGAATGATAAAGGCCATTTGTTCCGGAGAAATCTTGGTCGCTGCAACAATCAAATCGCCTTCATTCTCGCGATCATCATCGTCGGTAACAATGACCATTTCACCTTTTTCAAAGGCGCGGATGGCTTCCGCCACGCGTTCCATATCAGGCATATCCCAGTATCTCCCAAATTTCAGGGCCAATCACACAGCCTTGACCAGAGCGGCCCCTGTTTCATGCCCATGCAGTCGTTAATGTTACAAATGCAGTCTTATTGACCGCCCATTTGCGCGCGATGCAGCAGTGTATGATCGGCCAGAACCAACGCCAGCATCGCTTCCCCTACCGGAACAGCTCGTATACCAACACAAGGGTCGTGACGCCCCTTAGTCATCACATCGACCTCTTCGCCAGAGCGGGTGATGGATTTTTTCGGCGTCAGGATCGAGCTGGTCGGTTTGATGGCAAATCTTACCACCACGTCCTGACCGCTGGAAATACCACCAAGGATACCGCCGGCATGATTGGTGCTGAAGACAGCTTGTCCATCAGGGCCTATGCGTATTTCATCGGCATTTTCTTCGCCTGAGAGGGCTGCAGTGGCAAATCCGTCACCGATTTCGACACCCTTAACGGCGTTGATAGACATCATCGCGCTGGCAATGTCCTGATCCAGCTTGGCATAAATCGGCGCTCCGAGACCGGCAGGTACACCGGAGGCGACCACTTCAACCACGGCTCCGATAGAGGAACCTGATTTACGCACGCCGCCAAGATAGGTGGCCCACTCAGCCGCAGCCTCTTTATCAGGGCAGAAGAAAGGGTTGTTGTTGACCTCTTCCCAATCCCAGTTGGCTCGATTGATCTTGTGTGGGCCCATTTGCACCAGCGCGGCACGAACAGTGATATGAGGAATGACTTTGCGTGCGATGGCGCCTGCCGCAACGCGCATAGCAGTTTCACGAGCAGAAGAGCGGCCACCACCTCGATAATCGCGGATGCCGTATTTTGCATCATAGGTAAAGTCAGCATGACCGGGGCGATAGCGCTCGGCTATGCCACCATAGTCTTTTGAGCGTTGATCCGTATTTTGAATGAGAAGGCCGATGGAGGTGCCCGTGGTCACCTGCTCTCCGGTTTGCGGATGAGCAAAGACGCCGGAAAGGATTTCCACTTGATCGGCTTCCTGTCGCTGTGTGGTAAACCGAGATTGACCGGGACGGCGACGATCCAGATCTTTCTGGATCTCTTCTTTGGTCAAACCAATCAGCGAAGGGCAACCATCCACGACACAGCCAATGGCAGGTCCGTGGCTTTCGCCCCAAGTGGTGATCCGAAAGAGATGTCCGAAACTATTATGCGACATAGGCGGTTTGTTTCCCGACTCGATAATGCGGCGGGATACGGTTTTATCACCGACGCGCATCTATGTGAAAATGTGCTGTCGGATGTATTAAAGAGCGCAGCCCAAAAGGTCAAACCGTCAAATGTCAATTCATACCCACTAGCATGTATCCGATAGTCAGCTCAGCGACACCTTGATCAATTCATGAAGGTAGTTGACCAAAAACTACGCCCCTTGCCCTGCACCACTTTGGAGCCTTGGAGATCGCCGCATTTGCGTGTGGTTTTTATGCGCCAATCCCGCGCGCCATTTACTCCATCATAGAGAATCATAAATATATGACCGCTTTGCGAGTACATTTCATAAGTGCGATAAATATGCTTGTTTTGAGATGGAGATCGCATCGACACGCGCTCGTATAGATGCATCCGGTTATTTTTTGCATCAGCAAGCGTTTCAAAACTCCAATTATCGTCTAAGGCACCTTTGCTGGCCCGCCCTAGTTGGAACAACACGCCTTTGTCAGGGAAGCGATGGTCAATGCGTTCAATAGACTTATCGCTGGCGCGGAAATAATAAGGTTTGCCCGCCGACTCGTTGCCTCCATTGCAATAGAAAGCACGATTTGCGAAGGGCGCCGCTATTCCTGCCGCCTGAACAGGTCCGATTCCAAGCGCAAATGAACCCAAGAGCAACGCAGCCACTGCTCCAATTTTCATCTTATTCATTGCATATTCCCCAGAGTGTAACCGACCCAATGAACAGATTGAATGCCGGCTTTAAAACTCAGTACTAATCCCGTATTTGCAGCAGGCTAACAAAAAACAGTTTCGTCTTTGACAGAGGAAAATGCGCAATTTAGTGCAGATTTGGTTCAAATTGTAATCATGTCCTATCTCCAAAAGCAGACCAGATCCTGCCCGTTTCAGAAGTAGAACAAATCATTGAAATTTATAACGTCTTAGGTCGACATTCATCTTGTGGCATTCGGGCTAAATCCAGCGTGCCTCATCCCCTGACCAGAAATAAATTTTGTCCTGTGGCGTTTTTAGCAAGGGTGCGTCCTGTTCTGGCACCTTCTCAAGGAAATATCGGACGATACGCAAGACACCGCCATGGGCAACAACCACGGTGGGTTTGTCCAGTTTGTAGAACCAGCTCCCAATGCGCTCGGCCAACATCTGATAGCTTTCGCCGTTGGGCATTTTGGTCGCCCATTTATCCTCTTCGCGCGCCCAATATTGTGTTGGTTCGCGTTCCTTGATTTCCTCAAGCGTCCAGCCTTCCCAGTCGCCAAAAGAAAACTCAATCAACTTGTCTTCAAAGACGACACTATTGGCCCATGGCGTATCGGTCCATCCTGCTTCCTGCATCATTAATGCAAAGGTTTGGCGGGTGCGCGTCATCGGGCTGCAATAGAGATCGGTGCCTTGCGGGTTGGGCAGAATCTCAGCCAGCTTTGCGCCATTGCGGCGCGCTTGCCCCTCCCCTTTGATATTCAGCGGGATATCGCGCTGACCTTGATAGCGCATTTCTGCATTCCAGTCGGTTTCACCGTGGCGAATGAAATATATTGGGGGGATAGGCATCGTCTCTCCTTGCACCATTGCTGGCGGATCATGTGCATTCCAAGAGAAGCGACAGAGCAAGAGGGCAGCCCCGTCTGCTGTTCATTGCCTTTAGGCCAAAAAAAAGATCCGTGGTCAACCGGCAATGCAGTCAGACCACGGATCATTCTTTAGCCATGCACGATAAACGTGCCAATTTCAGGTGATATTGCTGATCTATACAGAAATATCAGGAGCATCAACAGCCTTCATGCCCACCACATTATAGCCAGCATCAACATGATGAACCTCGCCAGTAACGCCGCGAGAATAGTCAGACAACAGGTAAACAGCAGAATCACCGACCTCTTCAATCGTCACAACACGGCGCAGCGGAGAATTATATTCATTCCATTTCAGAATATAGCGGAAGTCACCAATGCCAGAAGCGGCCAGTGTTTTGATTGGGCCTGCGGAGATGGCGTTCACACGGATATTCTGTTTGCCAAGATCTTCTGCCAGATAGCGAACCGACGTTTCCAGCGCCGATTTGGCCACGCCCATCACGTTGTAATGCGGCATGACTTTTTCGGCCCCATAATAGGTCAGGGTCAACATTGAGCCACCCTCAGTCATCAGCTTCTCGGCGCGCTGTGCAACGGCCGTGAAGGAGTAGCAGGAGATGAACATGGATTTGGAGAAATTCTCTGCCGTTGTATCAACATAACGGCCAGTTAACTCGTCTTTATCCGCGTAAGCAATACAGTGGACGACAAAATCCAGCTTGCCCCATTTTTCTTCGATCGCAGCAAAAACCGCATCCAAGGACTCCGCGTCAGTGACATCGCAATGCCCCGCTACAAAGGCATCCAACTGATCGGCCAGTGGCTCAACTCGTTTTTTCAACGCATCGCCCTGGTAGGTAAAGGCCAGTTCCGCGCCAGCATCCTTACAGGCTTTTGCGATGCCCCATGCAATGGACCGGTTGTTGGCAACACCCATAATCAGGCCGCGTTTGCCATTCATCATTTGCGGTTTTTCAGACATAGAAACCCTCATAAAATCCATAGCGATAGGTTCGCGTATTGTTTAGCGCTCCAGTCAATCATGGACTGAACACCCTACGCGGTTTGGTTCTCCAATGAGTATCAACACTCACTGGTTAGGCCCTTAAAAGGTGCAACTTAGCGCCTGTGAAAGAATCTGAAATCGCGGATCGTAGCCGTTTTGAGCTGTTCCGGCTGATTCCCCTGTGAACCATCTCGCTTTTCGTTCGGCCTTTATCCAACAAGTTGAGGCAAAAATGCAACGCTTAATTAGGAAGCAGGGCACGCGTAACGCTCAATCTTTGTTACAGTTTCTTAACCGCTCTGAGAATTCCTCGCAAAAAGCGACCTTTTGAGAGAGAATGAGACATTCAAGAGAATGCATGCGCTAAATATAACAATGCCGGGAGGACTGATGTGTCTCTCCCGGCTGTTGATTTTTCATTCTGTCTTGTTTGAGCCCCCTGCGCGGAGCCCCAATAAAGACAGCTATGCGCTGACAGACATAAGAACGGCGCCTGAAGATGTGTCCTGTTGCCCCTCGGCAAGACACCCTGCGACAATACTATGAACCGAGAATTTCACGCGTTCATGTAGATTGAAGTTGCGCTGGCTGTTCAGCCACAGTTGCCCCATGCCAAACAGAAGCGCAAGGTATGAGTGGCTGATATCGGATGGATTGACGGTGCTGCCCAACTGTTTGTGCTCCATTGCCGCACGGCACAGTCTCTCCAACGCAAAGGTCAATTGCGTAATAGCACATTTGTGCGCCATGACATGATCGACTGTGCCTGATAAGTCTGCTTCAGCAGCGATACTGCGTTGGCAAATCAGCGTCAACCAAATCCCGGGCGATCGCTCGAAACTATCAGCCATATGCGTAACGACCCCTTGGATCAGATCCAGAGGATTGTTCCAAAGTTCCGCATTCCCAATCAGCACCTTCAATTCTTCTATGACATGCTGGTTTGCTTCATCCAATATCGCCTGATGGAGCTGCTGTTTGGAGCGAAAATGCCTGAATATAGCCGGTTGAGAAATCCCCACCTTATAGGCCAATTCGGTTGTTGAAAGTGACAAGTGACCGGTTGATGCGATACAATCGAACGCAGCATTGACGATCTCAAGTTGACGATGGGCGCTGTTCATTCTGCGAACAGGCCTTTTGCGTGTTTGTATACCTAATGTAGGCATCCAGCTGTCCCCCTGCTGTGATGCGGATAATCATGCGGCGCATTCTATAGACAATGCCCATGAGGATACCATCCTTTCTAAACCCCTGCGTCCAAATATAGCGATAAATTGCATGTTTTATGGGCTGTGTTGACTCTCTCTGTGTGTAACTTGAGGTATTTTACTGGCTTTTTGATCATTTAAGCATCTTCTGGACATCGGAGACTGATTCGTTTTGGCTGTTTTGGACATCCGCCTGGTCATTTTGAGATCTCCGCATTTTTTGGAAGGAAATTTATCTAAAAATGCGATCAAATACGAAACCTCATTTTCCAATTAACAATAAGCAACAGCCAAATCGTGTTTTTTCTCGTCAAAACTTCTTATTGACGCGCTTTTACAATTCCACGCGTGTCGCGCAGACCAACGCGGATCTTTGCACCCAGTCAACCTTCTGCTAATCTGCATTACTCGCAAAAATCGTTTTTGCGCTCTAATTTCCCCAAACATCAAGTGTATGCGCTCGTGACATCATTAATTACCGAGACTTCCGGGCAATCCGGTTTAAGCGCCTCTGTCATCAATCAGTTCAAAACCTTGATCGGTGCGCATTTTTGTCTGACGACTCCCAGCGAGGTCGCTTCCTACTGTAAGGAAGCCCGCAATAAATTCTTTGGTAAATGCTCGCTGGTGCTCAAACCAGGCAGCACACGTGAGGTCAGCGATGTCGTTGCGCTGGCCAATGCGTTGAATATTGCGATTGTCCCGCAAGGGGGCAATACCGGGCTTGTTGGTGGACAGATTCCGGATTCTTCCGGTCGTCAAATCATTCTGTCGACCGAGCGTCTTAATCATATCCGCAGTCTTGATGCAGATAGCAATGTGGTGATTGTCGAGGCAGGGGTTATTCTCGAGACGTTACAGAATGCTGCTGATGAGGCAGGTCGGATGTTCCCTCTTGCATTGGGAGCACAGGGCTCTTGCCAGATTGGCGGCAATCTATCGACCAATGCAGGTGGAACTAGCGTTTTAGCCTATGGCAATACGCGCGATATGGTGCTTGGTCTGGAAGTGGTTCTGCCAGATGGGCGTATCTGGAATGGCCTTAGGTCCCTGCGAAAAGACAACACCGGTTATGATCTCAAACACCTGTTTATCGGGGCAGAAGGCACGTTGGGTGTCATTACGGCTGCCTCCCTTAAGCTGTATCCAAAACCGCGCGATCAGCAAGTTTCCTTTGCTGGCCTTGAGACACCTGACCAAGCCTTGGCGTTGTTCAACTTGGCCCGAGCACATGCCGGTTCGATGCTCACGGGGTTCGAGCTAATCCCACGGATCGGAATGGAATTTGCTTTCTCTCATCTTCCAGACACTAGAGATCCCATGGCTGAAACGCACCCTTGGTATTGCCTGATTGAGCTTTCCATCGGGTCTGATGCAGTCGATGGCCGCGCTTTGATAGAGACTATTCTGGAAGAAGCGTTCGAAGCAGGCCTGATCGGTGATGCAGTGTTGGCAGAAAACACCAGACAAGCCCAAGACTTCTGGCGTATCCGGCACGGGCTGAGTGAAGTGCAAAAGCACGAAGGCGGCTCCATCAAGCATGATATTTCAGTACCGGTCAGCGCGATTCCCCGCTTTCTGGAGCGCGCAATGGCAGCGTGTGAGGCTGCTATTCCTGGATGTCGATTGGTTCCCTTTGGTCATATGGGAGACGGAAATTTGCACTTCAATATTTCCCAACCCATCGGCGCAGACCAAACCGCCTATTTGGCGCGCTGGGAAGAAATTAATGCTTTGGTGCATGCTATCGTTGCCGACATGGGAGGCTCCATATCAGCGGAACACGGGATAGGCACCCTCAAACGCGACTTACTGCCCGATGTAAAAGATCTGGTGGAAATGGAGTTGATGGCACAAATCAAAACAACACTGGACCCCAAAGGCCTTATGAATCCAGGCAAAGTCCTGCAGATGGTGAAAGCAAATACGAAAGACACAAAACAATGACCGAGCTGGCAATTTGTAACATTCAGGAAGAGGATGTGGCGACAGTAATCGCTCTGTGGCAGGCATGTGGCCTGACCCGACCGTGGAACGATCCTCATAATGACATTGCATTTGCCCGCGCCAAGCCAACGTCTACTTTGCTTGTTGGCCGCAAAGGCCCCTCTGGCCCCATTGTTGCGAGCATAATGGTTGGGCATGACGGCCACCGTGGGTGGGTCTATTATCTCGCCGTGGCACCAGAGCATCAACGCATAGGCATCGGCCAAAGCATGATGAAAGCTGCCGAAGACTGGCTGTTGCGACAGGGCATCTGGAAAACACAACTCATGGTGCGAACCGGCAATGAAAAGGTTATCCGTTTTTACGAATCTCTAGGCTACAATGTCAGCCAGACGCAAGTGCTCGAACGCTGGATCGATCCCTCAAAACGAGGGGTTTCATCAAGCGAGGCCTAAATGTCAATCGCAAGCAGAATGGATCAGTTTTTAGGGCCAAACAGGACCAAAACCAGCCACACCGGGATGATCACCACCATGCCCACCAAGGTGTTTGGCACTGCCCAAATGACAATCCAGTTGATGGTCAGTTCCAGCGCGTCAGTCATTTGGTCTATGTAACTGGACATGCCTGGAAAAATGTCTTTTGTCGTGATGCCGACGAAAGTCAAGACTGTGCCAGTAATTAGGGACGCGAGCAGGGCCTTACCCAAACTGGACAGCATCGATGCAAAACGCATGGTCCTCTCCCCCTCGTTATATCAATGGAATTTGGTTGCGGTTGTAGGCTTTTCCGGTCGACCGACAAAGTGTCAGTCTCTAGCAAGTTACCATAGAAGCGGTAATCATTTGTTAATGACGAAACCGACAGGGCTATCTTTACCCTGACGCACAGTTGAAGCTTTACTCTCCAGCAGATGCCGGTAACAAAGATTGGCTCAAGTCCTGAGCAGGATCGTCTTTCTGGAACAGCTGTTCGACCGCTTCCCCAAAGGTTTTCAATGGCGTCAGGTCTGGCTCGCCTACAGACAGCGCAGTCATAGGATCGAAAAGCCGCCCCTTCCCAGATGGAGCTTCTTTTGGTATCGAGCCCCTTTGTTGATTGTTCTGGGAAAGACTTTCAACATCGCCGGACACTGGTTCGGTCAGATTGGGCTCGGTCTGATCGGGTTTGAGTTGTTCTGGAGCAGGTGCCTGAACAGGGTTTGGATTGTCGGTCTTTTCAATCGGGCCAAAATCGGTAGGCACGCCGGGGACCAGAATGTCCTTATTCTCAGATACCGGCACATCACCTATCTTATGCAGCGACAACAGCGGACGTTCAATCGGTCCGTTCAGATGAAATGTAAATTGTTCGATCGGCTCTTCGCTGGAATGGGTTGTTGGATCATTGCTTCGGTAAAGCGCCAGAGTACCGGGGAAATCCAACGCCATCTCCGAAAGTTTCAGCTCTGCTTTCCCCAGCAAAGCCCGTTTTCCGGATGTAACCCGAAGTCCGTCGATGAATATTGTTTTCTCTGCCATCCGGCCCCGTATAGACAGAACATCAAAGGCCGAGTCTCCATTGTAAAGCGCGTCTGGCTCCACTGTTCCGTTGGGCTCCAAAGCTTTTTGCATTGTGTCGAGGTTGAAGTTGTTTAATTCGCCGTCGGTCACGACAAGCGACAAATCACCATTTGCTGATTGGGCTATTTGGCCTAGATTCTCGCCCTCGCCCTGCAGGTCGATTTCTGCCAGCGCGGTGCCGGTTAAAAACGCGCGTCCAATCATCTCACGTGCAAGAGTGCCCGCCAGAATGCCGTTGGCCTTGGCGCGAAGATGCCCGCTCAATTCACCCTCTTCAGATTTGGAAGGTCGTATATCGAGGCTCGCTTCCATACGGCCGCCATAGGCATAGGCTTCGCTGATGGAAAATGACATTTGCCTGTCCCGCGTGACGAGCGTCGCGGCTGTTCGGCCAAGCTTTACCGGCCCCAGAGCGAGCTGATTAGCAGACAGTCGAACATCAAGATCAACAAGGCCAAGATCCTTTGCTGCCAAGCTTTGATCGAGCAGCGCTTTTGATCCGCTTTTGGGCATAAGATAAGCGTCGAGATCCAGTTTATCGCTTGCGAGGGTGCCTTGGATCAGCGGGCGATCACGACGAAAGTCAAGCTGCATCACGCCGTCAACACGGTTGTTGTCAATCGTCAGCGCCATGTCGGAAAAAGCGACCGATGCTCCAACCAGGTTGGAGCGCGCTTTCAACGAGGCCGCGCCCAGAGATTCACCGGATCTCACCGTTCCACCCAACCAAGATATCCAGTCACGCAGGGACTTTGTTTCAAAGGAAAAATCGCCTTCCAGCTGCAGGCTGGACATGGTTGCCGCCGTCCCCTCGATCTGGGCATCAAACAGCGGAGAACTGACTTGCAGTGACAGCGGAGACAGCCCCCCGCCAAACAACTCCATTGGCATATCCGAACGCGCAGACAGTTGAATAGGTTGATCGCGCCACTCAAACTCCCCATCGATTGCGGCGGTCTCGCCCGTGTTGGGCCAGTCAAACGCCAAATTGATGTCGGAGAGATATTCGTCTCTGCCGGTGGTCTCATCTACGTAATGAGCACTACCAGAGGAAATCTGGAAATTACCCAGCGATATATCGGACAGTGCCAACCGATTGTTGTGATCGTCCGGAGAGATCAAATCCCCTCCGGTCAAATCCCAAGAGGCTTTGCCATCGGCATTGCGCACAAGGTCGAAGACAGGGTTGTCCAAATGAAAACGCCGGACTTCGAATTTGCCCAAAATCAACGGCAGCCAATACATCTCGGCGCGCAGAACCTGCATGGAAACCAGCGGTGGTTTGTTAGAACCAAGATGGGAGGCGACTTGCACGTCTTTGAGCTTGATGGTCAAATAAGGAAAGACCGTTACAACAGGCTCTCCACGCACCAAGACCGGCAACCCCATCCAATCAGAAATCTGTTTGGAAATCTGTTTTTTAACAACGCGGGTGTTGATTAGAAAGGGTGACGCCGCAGCAAGCCCACCAAGAGCGACCATCAAGGCCACAACGGCCCATAGGACACGGATCCGCATGGTTGGTGTCATTATCCAGCTGTTCCTTTTATCCCGGTTTTGCGCTTACGGATCGCTCATTGAGGCAAGAACCACGTTACAACGGGCTTCAAGCTCATCTCAATTAGGTCATGTGTTGCCATAGCGCCTTTAAAACTAGCGCTAACCCAATTGCACCGATTCCGCAGACTGCCCATTTAGCAGGCATTCTTAAAGACAATGCCATATTAGACAGCTTGCTCCTGCTTGTACAAAGCAAAATGCGAGAGAAACAGGGTTAACAACAACATGGACAGGGTGAAAACATCCTGCCCCCCGCCCGAAGGCGCAATCGCTGCTTTATTTATCAGCGACCACCACAACCAGCGAGGTATTGTTCGGAGTCGGCACTAGAGATCCAATAATTTTCTGATAGCGGGCAATATGTCTCGAAGCCAAGAAAATCGCTAAAGCACGACGCCAGCAGTTCCCAACCCCGGACTGCTCCCAACGGCCGGGCGGATGGGTTTTAATCTCTTTCAAAAGCCTCGCGTGAGCCATTTCCAGTTCTTGGTCCAACAGCTTGCCAGTGCTTTCTCCAAGAATTTCAACCCAATCTCTTCCATATCGCCCCTTCTTCACACTATAGAAGTAGCGATCAAGAAGAGATTTCACGGCATTGGAGGCAGCCTCCACCGTGTCAATGATGTGCCCCTCGGGCGCTAGTTCGAGACTGTCATCCCACTCTGGCGTCGGCCGTCGGGCGACGTAAGCAGGGCATGTGGTTTCCCCAAGGGTCGAGCAATCAATCCTTGGGGAAACAGGTTTCGGCACTCTATCGCTTAGGCGGCCACATCGATCAACAGCGTTGCGTCGGTTTTGGCGACAACTTCATCGACCGTCACATCCGGCGCCAACTCAATGAGAGCCAATCCCTCTTTGCGGACTTCCATCACGCCCAGATCGGTGACGATCAAATCAACCACACCCTTGCCCGTCAGCGGCAGCGTGCAGGTCTTGAGCACTTTGCTCTCACCTTTTTTGTTGGTGTGATCCATGACGATAACGATGCGCTTGACACCAGAGACCAAGTCCATCGCGCCGCCCATGCCCTTGACCAGTTTTCCCGGGATCATCCAGTTGGCGAGATCGCCATTCTGGGCCACTTCCATCGCACCCAGAACCGACAGGTCAATGTGACCGCCGCGGATCATAGCGAAAGACTGTGACGAGGAGAAATAGGATGTACGAGGCAGCTCAGTGATGGTCTGCTTGCCAGCATTGATCAGGTCCGCGTCAACATTGTCATCGGTGGGGAAAGGCCCCATACCCAACATGCCATTCTCGGACTGGAGCGTGACTTCCATATCGGTGGGCACATAGTTGGCCACCAGTGTGGGGATGCCAATGCCCAGATTCACATAGAAGCCATCCTGCAATTCTTTCGAAGCACGTTCGGCCATTTGTTCGCGTGTCCATGCCATTATACTCGTCTCCCTTAGCCAGCACGCGTGGTGCGTTGTTCAATGCGCTTGACGTGCTCACCCTGAACGATGCGCTGGACATAGATTTCGGGCGTATGAATTGCCATTTTGTCCAGAGAACCCAGAGGCGCGATTTCTTCCACCTCGGCAATGGTGATCTTGCCTGCAGCAGCACATTCGGGATTAAAATTCATGGCTGTCATACGATAGGTGAGATTGCCTTTTTCATCGCCTTTGTAAGCTTTGACTATGGCTAGGTCTGTGCGGATACCACGTTCGAGAATATAGGTTTCGCCGTCGAAATCCTTATGTTCTTTGCCTTCGGCAATGATCGTTCCGACACCGGTTTTGGTATAAAAACCGGGAATGCCTGCGCCACCGGCACGCAGACGCTCGGCCAATGTGCCCTGCGGATTGAATTCGAGTTCCAACTCACCGGACAAATATTGGCGCATAAATTCGGCATTTTCCCCGACATAGGAAGACACCATTTTTTTGATTTGGCGGGTTTGCAGCAACAAGCCCATGCCAAAATCGTCAACGCCACAATTGTTGGAGACAACCGTGATGTCTTTCACGCCGGTCTCTCGCAGTGCCAGGATCAGGTTTTCAGGAATGCCGCAAAGGCCGAAGCCACCAACGGCGATGGTCATGCCATCAAACACGACATCTTCCAGCGCCTTGGCAGCGCTGGTGTACACTTTTTTCATATAGCTCTCCCACATTCGATCATGCGACCCACCCTATGGCCTTTACACGAACTAACATTTTGTTTTGGCACCATTTCTTGAAGCCCGAAGTTTATTGCTCATCGGTCAGAAACCCGCTCGGTCCGGATGATAGCCGGGCAATCCTCCATTGAATTGGTCCAAATTTTGGCGCTGCAAACACCAACATAGACCCAAGCCAATCGCAGAATAGAAATATGCCTCACCCTTGCAACTGAGCGCGGCTTTGACAAGCAGGAATGGCGCACATTCATCTAAAGGCCGATAAAGAGCAAATTAACACTACAACCTAGAATATGTTTTCTAATTAGTAATTTATAACATGTTGATGTATTATGCTGTAACTTACGCCATCACCGTCAGCTAGACGCTCGAAATGTCAAAACCTGCCTGTCCCCAAAGCGCCTTTCGCAGCTTGGCCGGTAAGCGTTTTGTCATAGATGCGGTCGAAACAAGACTGCGCTTTCCGCCACCTATACCCGGCTTTGCCGGGTTTTTTTTGTGCCACGCGTCAGTTTGACATGTTCCCTCAATTTGTTATCGGTCGAAGCTGGACCCTTTTAGGTGTCTTCATCCTGATGGGCGTTGCCGGATGTACGCGAAAGAACAATGACTGGCAAAATCCCGACCAACACGATTGTCAGCGCCGCCAATGATGCTTTTTCAAATGCTTCCAACGACGCTTGGCCATAAACCAGCGTCGCCAGAGTTTCGAAATTGAACGGGCGCAACAGAATAGTGGCAGGCAGCTCCTTCATCACATCGACAAACACCAGCAATGCACCAGAGATCAGCGCAGGCCGAATCATCGGCAAATCAATTTCGATGAGCGTGCGGAAAGGCGAGCGCCCCAATGTGCGGGCGGCGGCATCCAGATTGGGTGAAATCCTCTGCAAGCCGGTTTCTCCCGCTCCATAGGACATGGCCATGAAGCGCACACAATAGGCATAGAGCATCGCCGCACCAGAGCTGATGAGAATAAGGCCAGTGGCAATACCAAACCAATCGCGCATGGTGGAGGCGATTAAATTATCCAGGCTTGCAATGGGGATAAGGATTCCCACCGCCAGTACTGTGCCGGGCACGGCATAGCCGACAGACGAGATGCGGGTGATAGCAGCAACGAACATGCTGTTGTGCAAGCGGGCAAAATAAGCTAACGCGGTGCCGATCGCTGCCGTCAGGATGGCTGCACAAACGGCAAGGAGCAAAGAATTGCCCATTGCGACAAAAAAGTCTGTGTTCAGATTGTCTTGCCAATGCAGCATTACAGAACGAGCAAGCACCAGAGCAGGCAGGATAAACCCAAGAATTATGGGTGCCAAACATGCCAAAAACGCCGACAGCGCCCGAATGCCTGTGAGCTGATAGCTGGGCAGCGCTTGATAGCGACGAGATGTGACTGCGAAGCGCTGTTTGCTTCTCCCGCGCCTTTCCAACCACAGCAGCAACAGCACGACCAAAAGCATGACGGTTGAAATCTGAGCCGCCCCAGCCAGACTGGATCGATTGAGCCAGGTGTCATAAACACTGAAAGTGAGTGTTTTAACGCCAAAAAACTCCACGGCTCCAATATCATTGAGACATTCCATCATCGCCAAGGTCACGCCAACGACAATAGCTGGACGGGCCAGTGGCAAAGCAACAGCAAAAAACAGCCTAAGAGGCCCAGCCCCCAGTGTGCGCGAAACATCCAATGCGCAAGCGGACTGCAACAGAAACGTCGCGCGGCTGGTCAAATAGACATAGGGATAGAGAACCAAACTCATAACCAATATCGCACCGGGCAAGGAACGAATTTCGGGAAACCAATAATCCCGCGCATTTTTAAAGCCGAACAGCCAGCGAAGAGCGTTCTGAGCGGGGCCGGAATAGTCGAGCAGATCCACAGCAGCATAGGCGACAATATACGTCGGGATAGCAAGCGGCACCAGCAAAGCCCATTGAAAAATGCCGCGTCCGGGAAACCGGCACATGGTTACCAGCCACGCCGTCGAGACGCCGATCACAATTGTTAGGATCCCTACCCCAAGCATCAGCCACGCGGTTGTTACCACTGCACGAGGTAGCACCGTCGATATCAGGTGGGGCCAGACTTCGCCAGCGTCACCAAAGGCGATTACGATCAATGATATGATCGGAATCGTGATAAAAAACACCACAAGCGATAGCAACGCCCACCCCAAAAGCGCGCGACCGTTGCTCTGGCGAACGGAGCGCACCAAACGTCCCCAAAGAGGTTGGGCTCGCCTATGATCCGCTTTTGTGGGATGAGTAGATACATCGTTGCTATTGGACACGCGGCCTCTCAGATATGGATCGGCGATGGCGGGAAGAATTCTTGACTTTCATATCCATATTTACCCGTAGAATCAAGAATGCCTGACAGTTACAGATCTGCTCGGGCAAAATATCCCACCACCTTGCCCCTTTTGCACAACCGATATAACAATAGACTGTCTTTCCTTTGGTAAGAGCTTGAGTGACTTTTGTCAGCTTTGCCATTTTTACCTTTTCAAAACCATTCGCATTTTGCTTTTGGCTCCAAAGCAGCGTCCTGTCATGCCCAATCGTTATCTCATTCTTACTTTGATGTTTTTCGGAATGTTCAGTACCGCGGCAACCGTGCCCTATATGGGATATTTTATTGTTGAAGGGCTGGGAAAAGAGCCTTGGATGATCAGTATCTATGCGGTTTTGGTGACGTCGATGATTTTGGTTGTCAACCGGTTCTTGGGACGGCGCATAGATGAGGGTGGCGACATCCGAGCCTATATTTTCTGGGCCATCATAGCCTATATTGTTGCCCTGACGGCGCTGCTTGTATTTACCAGCTATTGGACATTGATCTCGATCTACGCGGCTGGCATTTCTGTTGCATCTGGATCGATGTCGGTGATGTTTAGTTTCGCCCGAATTTACGCTGATGCGAGCCACATTGATGCGATCAAGTTCAACGCACAGATCAGGGCAATGGCATCCCTCGCCTGGATGATTGCGCCCGCCGGCAGTTTTACCATGGCGGGGCTTTGGGGCCATATGATTGTCTTTCAAGTGGCGTTGGGACTGGGGTTTTTATGGCTGCTAGTCTGGCATCTGACACTGAAGTCCCCCTTCAGACGCACTTCCTCCCATTCGGGGGCCTCATTAAACCAGACGGCCTCCCTCCGTACAGACTTCAACTCTGCGATTTGGATTGCTGCAGCGGTGTGCTTGTTTCTGTCACTGGGGAACTCTCTGGTCCTCTCCGCCTCGCCACTATATTTGATTAAAGAAATACATCTACCGGCGTCCGCTCCAGGCTTGTCGCTCACGGTTAAATGCTTTTTTGAAGTGATTATCATTCTGGGAACGCCCAATCTGATCAAGAAGATTGGTTTGCGCAACGCCTTGATCGTGTCTTCGATGTTGGCCGTTGCCAGCTCTATCTATCTCGCACAAATCAAGACCATGACCGAGATGTTTATCGCGGCGGCCATTGAAGGAACCTATTTCGGCATATTTGCTGCGGTGGGCGTTTCATTTGTTCAGTCTTTTTCCAAGGGCCGCATTGGCCACGCCACATCCATTTTTTCTAACGGTTTGTTTATGGGCAGCATGATTGGCGGCTCGATGATGGGAATACTTGCCAACTTTACAGATTTTCGCACAGTGATCCTATGCGCGTCCCTTCCCGCAATACTGGCGGCCATAACGCTTGTATTCACACGTGGCTCAGACAGTGAAGCAGAAAAGCTCCCTGCCTAGAGATTCAAGATGTGAAAATGCCACAGCCAAGATGGCTGTGGCATTTTCCATAAAGGATACACCGGTTAGCGCCGAAAGGGACCAGCTCTCGAGGCCAGACACCGGTTGCTTTATGTTCGAATCCCATACAAAGTCTCGCCAAGGCGAGACTTATCTGCAATAATGCGGTTCATTCGGTGACGAAAGACTGCAAAAGGACCAACTTTGACCGTCTGCCTTCCGAATGTGGGATCCATCGTAAGGACGCATTGACCAGATCGACGATGCAAGAGGACCAGAAAAGCATCGTGTGTCAATCATGCGCTTTATTGGATGAAGGGCAGCTTTCCATCGATATAGCCGTAGGACCAGTACGGTGATATCATGTCGATACCTGACACAAGCGAAGAGCGAACCTTCATCCAATTCCTGCGATACCTTTTACCGGTATCTTATTGGTTTCTCCATCCACCACCATTTCATTGGGTAATGCGGGTTGAAATGAAACCGCGGGAATGGAGAAGCTGTGATCGAAACTGTGCCTATTCAGCACCAGCATCGAAATCGACGATATCAACCAGTTCGGACGCGGTTTGGCGCGCTTCAGCAATACGGTTTAACTGAAGGTCATCTGCTTTAAAACGCCCCCAGCTCTTGACCAATTCGGACGGTTCAACATCACTAAGAACCGGATATTCAAAATTGCCTTCAGCGTAAATCTGCTGTGCATTGGCAGATGACAGAAATTCCATCAACTTGATAGCATTGCCTTTGTTGGGAGCATATTTTGTCAGCAGCATGCCAGAAATATTGACGTGTGTGCCGCGATCATTGGTATTAGGGAACAGAATGCGGACAGAGTTTGCCCATTCTTTTTGTTCGACCTCTTTGTCGTTGGTTTGCATTTTGCCCATGTAATAGGTGTTACCAAGAGCAATGTCGCATTCTCCAGCGAAGATCGCCTTGACCTGCGCCCGATCATTGCCGGTTGGGCGTCGTGCCAGATTGGCTTTGACCCCTTCAAGCCAAACCTTTGCTTCCTCTTTGCCTTTATGGGCAACGATAGAAGAAAACAGACCGATTGAATAATCATGCTGGCCGGATCTGGTGCAAAGGCGACCTTTCCACTTGGGATCGGCCAACTCTTCATAGGTAATACTATCCTGAGCAACACGCTCTTTAGAGGCATAGATGACGCGGGCACGGGTGGTGAGGCCAAACCATTCATTGCCTTCATCGCGGAAATGGGCCGGGATGTTTTTACTAAGAGTGTCTGAGACCACTGGTTGCGTAATGCCCTGTTGCTTGGCCGATTCCAAGCGGCCGACATTGGTACTGAGCAGCAAGTCGGCCGGAGTATTCTCCCCTTCCGCTTTGATGCGCGCCTCTAGGCCTTTTGAGGCAAAGATAACATTTGCCTTGATACCGGTTTCTTTGGTGAAGGCCTCAAGGAGCGGCTCAATCAAAAACGGCTGACGATAGGAGTAGATATTGACTTCGTCAGCGGCCAAGCTCGGGGTTGCTAGAGTCGACGCCATGGCAACAGCGGCAAAAGTGGCAAGCACGGAATTCTTCATGTTTCACTCCAATGGTTGGGTTCAAGGCCCAAGATCGGTGACCTGAGTGGCATTCAATGTGAGCGCCACGGCTCAGAGCCGGATGATTTTGTTGTCGTCAAACTGCTGCGAACCATTCTCAAAGTCAACATTGAAGACCTAACAAAACAGTAAGTTAATCAACAGAAGCCGCCGCCCTTCTTAGAATATTTCCAAACATGAGCGGTAAGCCCTTTTATTTCTTGCATTTCACTCTCAAGTTTACTGGAGGCGCCGTCTTGAATTTAATTGTTGAAAATGTAACTCACCTTTTAGGAAGAGCCGTTAATCCTAACGCTGCCAGTGCAGTTTCAACATGGGCGCTGTCACAATGGTACAGATTTCGGGCCAATCAGCTAATTCTTCCCGGATCATATTGAGACGCTCTGGACGATCAGTTTCAATCTCAAGCATGATATCGATCTCACCGGCTAGCGATCGCATGGACCGGATCTCTCTGATCGCATGAATCCGCGCCGACAACTGTTCACAAGACGGCACATGAGTGGACACAAAAAGCCAGGTTCGGGATTCCTTTACCGGACGCTGAATGGTGTACGAAACAATATCCCCTCGATCCTCCAAGCGGCGAATGCGCTGGCTGGTGGCTGTTCGCGACAAGTCAACCGAGGCAGCAAGCTGTTTAAGACTAGCTCGGCTATTGCTTTCCAAAAGCAGTAAAAGCTTTTCGTCAATTGCATCCATGGTTTTCTTCCACCAAAGGCCTTACCCGCCCCCTTTGCCTGCCCTGTCATAATGCCTGTTCAAACGGACATATTGCCAATCGCGCCAACTCTTCAATTCTGATCTGTTTATCACATCAGCAGAAACCCGCCTACAAGAGCAAATGATCAGGATATTAGACAATGAACTTTTTCAAATCAGCAGACTTCACTGGACAGCGCCCTTGGGATGCCTTGCCGATCGCCACGATTGAGGGCGCTAGTGTTAAATTACACTGGAGTGATCAACCCTATATATGGCATGAGAATGACGGCGCCGAGGTCTTTGTCGTGATGGCAGGAGAGGTTGTTATGAAGTCTCGTGTTGCCAAAGCTTCAGGCGATTGGGATGTCCGCGAACAACTTATGAAAGCTGGTGATATATGCCATGCCGCCTCTGGAGATCATCACGTTGCCCATCCTCTCGGGCCGGCTCGTATGCTGGTGATTGAAAAAGTAGGCAGCGTCTGAACACCAGAATATTTGGGTTCCTAACTATTTGGGTGCTTAACAGGTATTGAGATTGGTGTGAATGCCAACCATTCCAAATAGCGAAAGAATCAGCGAAATAAAAAAGGAGCGCGAAATTTTCGCGCTCCTTTTCTTGGAATTTAGGTCCCCACACAAATTCCCGAACCGGGCTGCTGATATTTAGCGCACTACGGTTCCATGGCCAACAATTAGCCAATGAATGTGAATTTAGCCTGAATCATTAATTTCAACAAGCAAATTCAGCAAAATCAGTATAATTCGATGATATTAACATGAATCCTTCCCTTCAAGACCGCAAGATTTGCACAGTCACGTCCATAATCAACCTATTTCAACGCAGTCATTGGGTTGTTGCAAATTTTTCTATGATTTTTTCCGAATTTTAGCTCGCAACGTACAATCTTGATTTCATTGGGGCGCCTGTTGCGCTAAAGGATCAAGCATAAATAATGGAGATGGTTATGCCCCCAAGCCTAGAGACGCCACGTGCCTGGCAACGAATGCTGTCTGGACGGCGACTGGATTTGCTGGACCCTTCACCGTTCGATATTGAAATTGAAGATATTGCACATGGGTTGGCAAGAGTCGCGCGGTGGAATGGCCAGACCAGCGGAGACCATTCTTTTTCGGTCGCCCAGCACAGCCTGATTGTCGAGTTTGCCTTGCGGCACAAGATCCCTCAATTGTCCCCAGCATCTGCTTTGGTGGCATTGCTGCATGATGCTCCTGAATATGTGATTGGCGATATGATCTCACCGTTCAAAACGGCAATCGGATCCGGTTACAAAAGCATTGAAGAGGGATTGGAGGCGGCGATCCATCTGCGCTTCGGGTTGCCTGCCCATCCCAGTGCAGAATTGAAGCGCAGAATCAAAACGGCTGACCGGATCTCAGCCTATTTCGAAGCGGTGCATTTGGCCGGTTTTGAACCGGCAGAGGCCGCGCAGCTGTTTGGTCGCCCTAACGGTTTGACCGTGGAGCAATTGCCGATCACACCATGGAACACACAGCAAGCCCAAGACGCTTTCTTGGAACGCTTTCACACATTGCACGATCAGTTGCATAAAAGTGACTGATTGACTGGAAACGTCAACGAATGGTTTGCGACCAAAAGGGTAAGATCAAAACCGCGCCACAGGCGATAAAGACTGATAGAGTTTACGAAGCCACCCGCCGACCAATCAGGATGATTAGGGATCATTGCATGCTATATGTCTGTTCACTTTCCAAATTGGGTCATGTTGTTGATGCGGTTAAAGCGTCGCATATGATCAGCGTGGTCAATCCTGAAATGGCGGTAACAAGACCAGAGCGCATCTTGCCCGAGAATCATTTGTTTCTCGGAATGAATGATATTTCGGTGGCAATGCCCGGTTTTGAAATGGGCTCTCGTGCGCAGGTTGAAAAGATGATCGCCTTTTTGCGCGCTTGGGACAGATCCACGCCGATGGTGATTCATTGCTGGGCCGGGGTCAGCCGGTCCACCGCATCGGCTTTTATTGCGGCCTGCGCGCTACGCCCTGATGTATCTGAATTGGAGCTGGCGCGCGCTCTGCGTGAAGCGTCACCTTCTGCCACACCAAACAAAAAACTGGTGGAGTTAGCTGATCAACTGCTTGGCCGCAAAGGGCGCATGTCACAAGCCGTGCATTCTATCGGGCGCGGTGCAGATTGTTATGAGGGCAATGTATTTGCAATGCCGCATATTGAATAGCACTTACACCGGCCAGCAACGCTCGGCATCAGACACAACAGAATGCTATAATCAGCTATGCAGAATCAATTCTGCATCAGAACCAGATTATGATCCGCCTAAAGCAAGAGCGTCCTGTGAGCCATACCGCACCATCTCCCCAGCCTCGTCCTATCTCTGTGGGACTGAATGCCGCTATCATCGGCATCCGCGCTTTGACGCCTGTAACGCTGGAAGTGGACCTGTCTGGCTCTCGCCTTGCTTCCCCCCATTCCGAACAGCCTGACTTTACAACGGACACACAACCAAGCCTTGGCGGTCTGCCTTTTGGGCCCTTTGATCCGGCACGGCACCGCACGCTAGAGGCCGGTCTTCGTGGTTGGGTGGAGCAACAGACCGGATTGAGATTGGGATATGTTGAACAGCTCTACACCTTTGGCGACAGAGGACGCCGAATGGAAGCCGGCGCATCAAACAGCCATGAAGTCTCTATCGGGTATCTGGCCTTGACACATCTGCGACAGGGAACAAAAGGGGGATCTGCACAGCAGGATGGTACCTTTGCGGGACGCTGGTGCAGCTGGTATCGATATTTCCCGTGGGAAGACTGGCGAGAAGACCGCCCCTCCATGCTCGATGCACAGATGTTGCCCGCCCTTAGATATTGGGCGGAGCGAGAAGCTGACGACGGGCAACGCGCCATGAGTGCCATGCAGCGCCTGCGCCTTTCATTCGGCCTTGATGGCGCGGTGTGGGATGAAGAGAGAGTATTGGAGCGGTATGAGCTACTGTATGAAGCAGGATTGGTGATGGAACATTTCCGTGATAGGGGGCTCCTGCCCGCCCCTCAAAGCGCTCCATTGTTTGGCCAGCCCATGCATATGGATCATCGCCGTATTTTGGCGACCGCCATTTCGCGCCTGCGCAGTAAATTAAAATATCGCCCAGTGGTGTTCGAATTGATGCCCGATCATTTTACCTTGACTGAATTGCAATCAACTGTCGAAGCCATATCCGGAAGGCATTTGCATAAACAGAATTTTCGGCGTTTGGTGGAACAGGGGCAATTGGTCGAACCGACTGGCGCCGCCTCAACGACAACGGGTGGACGCCCAGCCAAATTGTTCCGCTTCCGGCGTTCAGTGTTGGCCGAGCGGCCTGCACCGGGTTTGCGTCTAGGCAGCACGAATTAAACCTAGGATGAGGCTGCGATAATGAAACGCCAAAAATTCAGTCAACAAAGCAGCCTTTTAGCCTGCTTGCCGCAAGGTCCGGATTTTACGTTGGAGACAGAAGCCACCAAACGATTTGGCGGACCGGTTGCCGGGGTTGATGAAGTGGGTCGAGGACCATTGGCCGGGCCGGTTGTCACCGCAGCTGTGATACTTGACGCAAAGGCCATTCCGGAAGGATTGAACGATTCAAAAAAGCTGAGCAGAGCCCGCCGAGAAGCCCTGTTCGATGCAATTTGCGAAACCTCTCATGTTTCGGTCACCTCAGCTTCACCGGAACAAATCAATCGTCTCAATATTCGCGGTGCGACGCTTTGGGCTATGGCAAGAGCGCTCAGCGGCCTCTCTCTTCAACCCGCCTATGCTTTGTTTGACGGGCGGGATGTCGCGCCATTGTCACCTTGCGATGGGCAGCATGTGATCAAGGGCGATGGACGGTCCTTGTCCATTGCTGCTGCGTCCATTGTTGCTAAGGTCACCCGAGACCGGCTAATGGTGCGCATTGGACGCGCCTTTCCTGGCTATGGCTTTGAACAGCATATGGGCTATGGCACCAAGGCCCACATGGAGGCCTTGGACCGTTTGGGTGTTTGCATCCATCATCGCCGCAGTTTCAGACCCATTTACGAGCGGATGACTGTTGATGATTGACAGCTGAAGGGGGAGCGCAGACTCTTACCAGCCACCACCGCCACCACCGCCGCCACCGCCGCCTGAAGATCCTCCCCCCGATGAACCAGAGGAAGACGAAGCAGGAGGCGTCATGGCACTCGAGAGATCAGTTCCCATCGATTGCGTTAGCCCAGCCAGCGACTGTACTGGGCTCATTGAATTGCGATCACCCCGATACCAAGAGGGATGATAGCTCTGATCTGCCGGCAATTGAGAGAAGACTTTGTCTTCAAAAGTCGCTGACCAAGCTTCTTCAATTCCCAAGGCTATCGCATAAGGAAGCAGGTCTTCATATAGCTTGGGTGTTAATTCCGGCATACCGGAAGCTTCCGCCTCATAGGCTCGTTTTGCCACAGTAACCGTCATAAACAGCTTGAGCCCCTCAATTTCGTCGAGCACCTCACGCCCCAATTTTGTGGGTGCTTTCATCCAGCCAGAAAAGAACCACAGACCGAGTAGCATAAGGACAATAAGGCCAATAGCAGGTAAATTGATGGTGTCTCCTAGTCCTATAAGATCGCCATCGAACTCACCGAAAAAAACCGGCAAAACGAACATGATGACAAAAAACGGCACAATCGTTACTTTACCAAAACCGATTTTTCCCTTGCCTAAGACTGCGCGCCAAATCATACGAAACACAACAAACAATGCGATTAACCCAGCTGCGCAAATCAATTCCAAGACAGGAGGAAAATAGGGCGGGCTGAACATCACGGATGCAACAATGAAACCGATAATCCCAACAATTGCCAACAAAAATCCGGGTACCATATAGCCATTGTTTCGATGGAAATAAACCTGATTGGTCTCATCATCGAGTGCACTGGAAAAAGCAGACATAATACGAGACATGACGGCGTAGGTCATATCCGCAAATCGTGCCGTTTCGCGGCTCCCCATTAAGCTGTTGAACAGGGCTTTTTCGCCAGCAGGCAAATCGTTGATTTTTGCATCAGCAGGGTCTGTCAGGCGTTGTATGAGAACTTTTTTGGCTGAATTGTCGATCGTCACAAATTTTTTGATGGCAAGATTGATCAAAGCCGCCATGAAACTTGCATTCTGGCTTTTCTGAAAACTGCCTAGACCGGATACGTAACTAGACACAGCCGGCGACAGATCTTTCGGGGCACGGTAGCGGGGGATTATCGCGCCTCCAACGGGGTCTTTACCAACCCGAAGCCAAGCCCAATAAAGCCACCCCATTTGTAAGAACGCCCCGAGGCCAAGAAGAATCATGGGGCTGTTTTTGAGCATTTCGGCCTGTTGCAGCTCTGCCTCGGATGGCGCTGATACGATTCCCTTTTGCCACCCGACAGAAACAGTCATGCCCTCGCTTGGGGCAAAGCTTCTTGTGGAACGAAATGAAATTCTGTCGGACACATTTTCGCTGATCTCATAGCTATCTCCACGCGCGCCTTCATTGCCGGTATAGACCGAATATTGCTGAATATCGGCCCCTTGCGGTAACTGCACAGTCACTTGCGCATTGTCGATCCAGAAAGGCCATTCCGTGCCAATGGCATTCCAGTAAATTTCGTCGACCTGTTCAAAGAAACCGATTGAATCTTGAACCGTGTAACTGATTTCGTAGGTGTGCTGACCAGACGGTAAAAACACCTCTGCACTTCCAATGCGCAACCGCACATAACGGCCCTCATAGCTCACGTCATAAGGCTCGGATTGTCCATCACGACGGACAGATGTCACAGTGAGGTCGATATTAAGCGAAGACCCATCATCATCTCGATATAGCACCGGAATGTCGCGCAAAATTCCGCGTTTAATGGCTTGCCCCAAAGCCGTAACTTCAATGGTCTCTGTAATGCTTACAGACCGGTCTTTGTTGACCGAAATATCGACATTGTAATTTGTAATACGTTCGCCAGACTGGGCATCTGCCCTATCAGGCACACACACCATTGCCAGACAAACAAAGAGGAGCGCTCGCAACGCGCCCGGTAGATTACCGCACAATTTTGTACGAATATGCCAAAGCGTCATAACCGCTCCTCCAATTTAGTCATACATCCCTTGTATCGACGGACACCTGTCAGCCGATCCATAACAAGCACAGCGCATTCAAAATGACCGGATGTGCGCCCAATGCCCTCAACTCCCACGGGTATCCTGCAAAGAAAGTTTGAAACACGTTTCAAGGATACCCAATGGATCAGAATGAGACCTTTGGTGTCGCACGATCGTCTTCATTTTCCAGCTCGAAATAGTCTTTTTTGTCATACTGAAAGAAACCGGCAACCAGATTGGATGGAAAAGACTCAATCAAGATATTCAGGTTACGCGCGGTGCCGTTGTAATACCGACGTGACAACTGGATTTCGTCTTCGACGCTGGCCAGTTCTTTCTGTAGATTTTGAAAGCCATCATTGGCTTTGAGGTCCGGATAATTTTCAGCCACGGCCATAAGATTAACCAGTGCTTTGGAAAGATTGCCTTCTGCCTGAGCACGTTCTGCGGCCCCACCCGATGTAGCACCGGCAGCGCGGGCCCGCATTTCGGTCACTTTTTCCAGCGTTTCGCGCTCGTGGCCCATATATCCCTTTACCGTTTCAACGAGGTTGGGGATGAGGTTTGCGCGTCGCTTTAGCTGTACATCAATGCCAGACCAGCCTTCTTCGACCATTTGCCGGGTTTTGACCAGCTTGTTGTAGATGGAAATCCCATAGAGCCCCACCAAGATGATGAGGCCGAGCACGACCCAACTAATTCCCATAATGTTTTCTCCCCATAGAAGCGCTATATTTTTTGCTGAAATGTCAATCGAGATTACCGAACGAGAAGCAAAGTGCAAGTGCGAGTTCGACGTCAAACAGAAAAGATTTATTCGCGTCTTTCAAATTGATTGCCTTGAACCAACAAGGGGATACAGATTTTGGCTCTTTTTCATGCTCAATAGCAGTTTGCTGCGGAGCAAGACTTGGTAAACTATCATTGAGACAAACCTTCACAGCTGCCTTTCAGGACCCCGTTAGATGCGCAAAAACCGCCCCCTCACCGCCCAATCAACGCCAATTCGACAGGCCACACCCCCAATTTGCACATGCCTCATCATCATGATGGCCTTTGTCGCGCTGACGCGCCCAACTTTGGCACAGGATAAAAGTATGATGCTGGCAGATCATCCTCTTGTAGACACTTTATGGCACCTGCCCTCAGGCAAACAGATCGAGGACAAGCACATATTGGCTGATGCCGTATCAGAAGCCGATTATCTGCTCTTGGGTGAGAAACATGACAATCCCCGTCATCATCGTTTGCAAGAAACGGTGCTGGCCATGGTGGGGCATGCTGGCAAACAGGCACATGTGGTTTTTGAAATGCTGGAACCACGCCATCAAGACATACTGGATGAAACCTATCGCACATTTGAAATGAAACCGAGTGAATGTGTCAGTCCTGCTCAAATTGAAAAGGTCAAACGCGAGAGTTTGGACGCTCTCGCTACAAAACTTGCATGGGAACAGCGAGGCTGGCCGGAATGGAGCATTTACAAGGGCGTTTTCAAAGAGGCCCTCGACAATGGCATGAGCCTGCATGGTGGCAATCCGGATCGAGAGGTTCTGATGTCAGTTGGGCGAGGTGGCGCGCTGAGTGATGAGCAGCTCAAAGACCTAAAATGGGATCAGGACTATAGCAACACAAACCGAGAAAGCCTACTGGATGAATTGGTTGCAGCACATTGCGGCATGATGGGAAGAGAGGCGATGACGCCTCTGATGACTTTGCAAAGACTGAAAGATGCCCATATGGCGCGCGCGATGCGGCAAGCAAAGACGAAGGGAGAGATCGCAATATTGATCGCAGGAAATGGCCACACCCGCAAGGATCGCGGTGTACCCCTGTTCATAGACCAAGAAGACAAGGTGGTTTCTATAGCATTTGTTGAAGTGGTTCGAGACGAGACAAATATGGATGCCTATCCATCCTTCGACGCCGCCTTATATGACTATGTCTGGTTCACTCCTCGTATTGATGAAATTGACCCGTGCGACCGTTTTCGAGAACAGTTACAACAAATGAAATCTAAAATGGACAAGAATAGAGAATAAAACCAATGCTATATAAGTAATAACACAATAAAATCATCAAACTCCAGAAAATTCAAAATAAAGCAACATAAATATAATCGGTTTATATATTTGTACATTTCTCATTGTTATTTTTACCAAAACGGGTCGAAACAGGTGAGGAAACCGATGTTTTTTCTGCGTATTACAGTATTTGTTGTATTGGCATCCCTTTCGCTTCAGGTCAGGGCTCAAGCCGACCATAGTTGGATTGTTGCGAAACTCCAAGGCACCGCCTTTATTGCGGCAAAAGGGGTAAAAGCAATTAAAGTACGTCGTGGAATGGCCTTACACCCTGGTCAAACACTTTCGACCCGAGCACGGACACGTTTGTTATTGACCCGCGGAAAAGAAAGCATTCAAGTGGGTTCTGGCGCGATTATGGCGCTGCCTCCAGCCAAATATAGTAGACCCGGCAAGACGCTGATCCTGCACCAAAGTGGTCGTTTGGATTTGACCGTCAACAAGCGCGATGTGAAACATTTCAGCGTCAGAACGCCCTATCTGATCGCCGTCGTAAAGGGAACAACCTTCAAAGTTGACGTACACGAGGGCCGCACAGAAGTTTCGGTGAGTTCTGGGACAGTGGAAGTTTCAGACAGTTCAACAGGTGCGACAACCGATATTACACGCGGTCAGTCTGCTTCTGTTGTCAGATCAGCTAGCGGCGCAAGTCAGATGCAGGTGCAAGCACCAGGCAAGAAAGTCAAAGTTAGAAAGATCAAAGGTAAAATAGCCAAACCGAACTTCTACGCCACAGTGAAAGTTAAAGGCAAGATCCTTGCATTGAAACCGGGAACTGGGAAAAAGACAATATCCGTTTCCGAAGCCAAGGCACTGACTATTTCGAAACGGAAGTTGAGCTGGCTTGAGCGGAAAGCTGCCGCTAAGGCCGCTGCGATTGCTGCGGATCCCGATGCAACTGACGCGGAAGTCGAGGCAGCTCAAGCCGAACAAGCGCAGGCGTCAGCCGAGAGTTCAAGCCCCGGTAATAGCGATGGCGCGGGGAATTCCGAGAACAGCAGTGCCAGTAGCAGCGCATCCAGCAACAGCTCGAGTTCCAGTTCCTCCAGCTCTAGTTCCTCCAGCTCATCTAGCTCTAGTCCCGGCAACAGCAATGGGGCCGGGAACTCCGAGAATAGCAACGCAAGCAGCAATGCGACGAAAAACTAAATTCGGGTGGGAACGGAAAGAATAAGTGACGATTGCCCATCCATAAAACAAAAAAACCGGCGTCAGATAAATAATCTGACGCCGGTTTTTTAAATTCCGTTTTGATTACTTGCCGTAGCCAAGACCACCTGCGTTGGTTTGCAAATAAGCTTCTCCGCATGCCTTGGACAATTCACGCACGCGCAAAATATAACTTTGGCGCTCGGTCACCGAGATTACACCGCGCGCGTCCAACAGGTTGAACACGTGGGAGGCCTTGATGCACTGGTCATAGGCGGGCATCACACACAAATGCATTTCGCCGCCTGCCCCTTGAGCCAGCAACGCCTTGCATTCTTCTTCGGCATCCTTGAAATGGCGAAAGAGCATTTCGGTGTTGGCATATTCGAAATTGTGACGGGAGTATTCTTGCTCGGCTTGCAAGAACACGTCACCATAAGAAATTTTCTCGTCGCCATCGCGGCCATTGTAGTTCAGGTCATAGACATTATCGACGCCCTGAACATACATGGCGATGCGTTCCAGACCATATGTCAATTCACCCGCCACGGGCGCACATTCGATGCCACAAACTTGCTGAAAATAAGTGAACTGGGAGACTTCCATACCATCGCACCAGCATTCCCACCCGAGGCCCCAAGCACCAAGAGTCGGACTTTCCCAGTCGTCTTCCACAAAGCGGATATCGTGGATAGAACTGTCAATACCAATCGCCTTGAGGGACCCAAGATACAAATCCTGCAAGTCTTTTGGGCTCGGTTTTAGCAACACTTGAAATTGATAATAATGCTGCAACCGGTTTGGGTTTTCCCCATAACGGCCATCAGTTGGGCGGCGTGACGGCTGCACATAGGCAGCGCGCCAAGGTCTTGGCCCCAATGCACGCAACGTCGTTGCAGGATGGAAGGTACCCGCTCCCACTTCCATGTCATAAGGCTGAAGAACTGCGCAGCCGTAATCGGCCCAATATTGTTGCAACGCCAGAATCATACCCTGAAAAGAGCGGGCGGGCTGCATGTGGGGGGCAAGAATGTCGGTCATCTTCCTGTCTGTCTCGTCTCTCATACTTGGAATGCTTTTACCTAGAATGCTTTGAGCGGACCCTAGTCCAAACCGTGCTATAAGGAAAGCGTGTTTTTCTTGATACATATGCAGGTCCAATGGCGCTGCATATGCGCAATTACGCAGTGCCGAATATTGGTTTACCATTCAGCTAGGTGCCCGTTACGCTTCAAGGCTCTTAAAGTCTGCTCTTTATTAATCGCGTTAACCTCCGATGAACAGCGACATCAGTTAGCGTTCAGGCTGCACAGTGTAGATTAGCCTTACCGTTGGATCAGGAGATGCGGCACAGATGCTGGTCTAACGGAAAAGAAAAAAGTGAAGAACAACTTGTCCGACCTTGTGGTTCCCAAGCCATGAGGCCGGCGATCCGTCTTTGGGCGCACCCAAACTTTGTCATTGGCGTCTGTCCCCACAGGCCTAGTTGATAGGGGTTTGAAGATCGAAAAGATGTCTCCCCAAGGCGTCTTTCCATTCTCAAAGACGGATCTTTTCTTGACCCTCCCTGCCCTAGTAATTCGCATCACGTTGATTTGCCTATAATCTAAGCAAAGTGATAAATTTTGCGCTGGTAAGTCTTGGCTTAGTTGGATACATCGTAATTGTAAGATATTTCGATTATTTTTCCCTCATATCCAACCATTCTGAGATCAAATGTCCATTTCAACCGACACCAAAACAACAATTGAAAAACACAGCCTGTTTGACGACTTACAAGGTTTGGCTTATGGCATTTTTTCTTGTGCGATCGGCCTTGTTTTCCTGACACATCTGGGGTTTCTCACAGGACAAACGGCTGGACTTGCCCTGCTTATTGCCTATACAACGGGGTACAAGTTTGGCGTGGTCTTTTTCCTTGTCAACATACCGTTCTATTGGTTCACCTATAAACGGCTGGGGCTACGGTTTACGGTCAAGTCTGCCATCTGCGTTGCGGCCATGTCGGTTTTGGTGGAGATTATACCCGCGACCATCGTCTTTGAATCCCTTAATCCGTTGGTTGGAACTCTGGCGTTTGGGGCGCTGACCGGCTCTGGCCTTTTGGCCATTATACGACATGAGGGTAGTCTTGGCGGTGCAGGTGCTATGGCACTGACCATACAGGAATCAACCGGATTCCGAGCTGGCTATGTACAACAGATTTTTGATCTGGTGTTGTTCGCGACGGCGCTTTTTTTCTTCCCTCTCGAGGTGGTGACCTGGTCAATATTCGGTTCATTGATCCTGAACGGCATCATTGCCCTCAACCATCGGCGCGATCGCTATATTGCCCGATAGATTTGATTGCTTTTATCATTTGATTGCATCCCTCTCTTGACTTCAAACGCCGCACAAGGCTTTGCTTTACTAGCCAAACGCCACTCAAGTAGATCACAGTCAATCAATTGAAAAGACGGGAACCCAAACATGGCACACGCGATCGGCACACGCGACTTCATTCCCATGAAGATCGCCATATTAACGGTATCCGACACCCGAACGCTTGCCGATGACAAGTCCGGACAGGTGCTGGTGGATCGTTTACAAAAAGCCGGTCATATTCTGGCAGACAGGGCCATTGTCAAAGACGATATCGAAGCCATTCAGACCCAAGTCAAGCAATGGATTGCTGACATATCGGTTGATGTGGTTATCTCCACTGGAGGCACCGGGTTTACGGGCCGCGATGTAACGCCGGAAGCGATGATGCCGTTGTTCGAGAAGCAAATGGATGGCTTCTCTTGGTTGTTTCACAAAATTTCATTTGAAAAAATTGGAACCTCCACCATTCAATCGCGCGCCACAGGTGGTGTGGCTGGCGCGACCTATATTTTCTGTATTCCCGGTTCCAGTGGAGCGTGCAAAGATGCTTGGGACGGGATTTTTGCAAGCCAGTTGGACTATCGGCATATGCCCTGCAATTTTGTTGAAATCATGCCGCGGCTCGACGAACATCTCAAGCGACAGAAGTTGCAAAGATAAAGAATAAACACAAGAGCTTAAGCCACGTGCCGTAACTGGGCTGACATGCGCCGGATTGCATCGAAATCGCCGGGGACATTCTCAATATTGGGGAAACATCCCATCGAAGAGGCGGTCATTGCCACATAGAATGTGTCAATCTCGCTGTTATCGTCAAGGTCTCGCAACAGTTGCAAAGCATCAATGATGTTCTGACAATCGGAATGACACGGATCCCCCGCCTGTCCAAACCAAGCCAGTTTGACATATGCACCAAATCGAGGCCCCGAAAGATTTGCGGTGTCTATTTGCTTCTTGGCAAAAACAGCGATATCAGCCACAAGCGCTTCAAGCGCCAAAAATTCACTAGACATGTTGCGCGTCCCCAAACGTTCCCCAATTGAGCCAGTGTAGGGTGAAGATGCTTAACAAAAACAAAATTTATACGTATTTCAATGAATGGCTAACCATGAAATCGGTGAAATTAAGTATAAATAAACAAATCTGACGCATTTTGACCGGAATTAATACTTGGATATAAACTTATTACATTCTCAGTCGATAGTAAAATTAGCATAATCAGGAACTTCGACTGTTGGTTGAATTTCCTCGACTTGCAAGGGTGTGCCGGCACCGTTGGCTTCTGAAACACGATCAATACGCACCTGTGCCAATGCCTTGTTCCCCGCAACCGTCCCCAATGCGCCGACGACTTTGCCATCCGCTGTAATTGGAGTGCCGGTTGCAGGCAAAGCGTGCTCGCTTGTTATGCGGACCAAGCGGCGTCGTGCGGTGCCACGATGCTGCATGCGAGAAACCACTTCCTGCCCGACATAGCAGCCTTTTTCAAAATCCAGGCCACCCAGGAAATCGAAATTGATATCGTGCGGAAAAACATCTCCGGGTGTAAAATCCACCCCCGATTGCGGCACCACGGCTTCAATATAGCGTTCAAGGTAGTCGTTCTTTAATGCATCACTGGATTGCCAGCCTTTCCTATCTCCATATATGCGCCAACCAAGTTGTGTGGCGCGCGGATCGCGGATGGCTCCCTTAATGGCTTTGAGAGAAACACCGACAGAATCGGGCATCGGCTCGATGGTGACATCAGACCGCATGCGATAGAGGATCATTTTTTTAACAAAGGCCTCAAGCTGATCTTGATCCAGATCGAATAAGAATCCATCCGATTGCCGCGTAACAAGGAAATCCATCAAGATTTTGCCTTGAGGTGTCAGCAATGCCCCATACCCTGCGTCCCCGACAGAAACATCATCCAGGTCAGTGGTTATCAGTCTCTGCAGCAGGCTTTCGGCCTCTGACCCTGACAGCCGAACCAACGCACGATGAGCAAGATGGAGAATAGGCGTAGTAGACATAAAAGGATCTCCTGATCAATGACGAAATGATTTAGGCCAACACACGCAAGTCCGCTTTGGTGTGATCAGGCCAAGCCAATTGACCTGTTCCCTGACACACTCACAAAATAGGCGTTCTGCCCCATCAAACAAGACAAGATTATCATTGAGATCGCACCAATGAGCGATCACCAAGCCAATCGTGTCATAAACCCGATGGAATCGACATCTTCATGTCCGAGCCGGAGGGTGACGCGAGAATCGTCAGGCGTGTCGGCTGGGCCAAAATCTTCGGCATGTATACCGGCGGTTATGAAGAGAGAGTCAATCTTCTGATAGTGACCGCCGCGCATATCTGTAGGTAAAGAGTCTCCGATAATCAAAATGCCTGATTTATCTATCGGATTGCCGTTGGCACGGTTGAGAGCAGCAATGGATGCGTCATAGATAGGAGATTGCGGTTTGCCAACCAAAAATGTTTCACCGCCATAAGCTTCGAACCGATCAGCCAGTGCGCCAGCGCAATAGAGCATTTTTCCGCCCTTATCGACCACTCGATCAGGGTTGGCGCAAATGAAAGGCAATTGACGCTTGGCCAATGATTGCAACATTTCATCATAATCATCAGGGGTCTCAGAATTATCATCGAACAATCCGGTGCAGCAGATGATTTCGGCCTCTTCTTCACCAACCAACGATAGGCCCAACCCCTCATAAAGAGGAAAATCGCGCTCTGGTCCTATATGTAATAATTTTGACTTGCCCGTCGCGGCCAGCGCATCGCGCGTGACATCACCCGAAGTGACGATATCGTCATAACACGCATGCGGCACATTCAACCCGTCCAGTTGTTCACGAATGGGACCTGAAGGACGCGGCGCATTGGTAATAAGCACCACAGGCCCGACTTCCTTGCGAAACTGTGTCAGCGCCTGAACAGCATCTTCGTTATAATGGACGCCATTATGCAAGACACCCCAAATGTCAGACAACACCCCTTTGTAGCGCGGTGCGATGGCAGACAAACCGGGAATTCGGGAAGACATAGCAAGACCCTTTGTTCGGGAAGTAAGTGGATTGAGCCAATTTGGCGCTTTCCGACCAATATCGTTTCTTTTGTCCCCTGTCATAATCATCAGGTCAAGGGGGTGAGCCTTTCAAAGCACAGGCATATTGTCGACCTTCATTGGCCCCACACTCGGTAATCCGCTGCTTAGAAACGTGCCAAAATTACCGAATCAAACGTTCAAAACGATCCGGCCCAGAAGCATCCGTGGGACCGGATGAGGCGCTGGTCCTTCTATTCTCTTGCTTGCGGACAGGAGAGGTCGGTTCAGAAAGATCGACAAACTGGCCGCGATCGATGCCCGTTTTAAAGCCATAATCATCGCTGGCAGGTGAATGATTTGTCAAACCAGATGCACCTTGCGCCGCGGCAGCTGTGGGCGACGGCCGGCCTTCACTGGCATCAACCAGTCCCGCAGCTTCAGCCAACACATTGCGGAAATGATCCCGTGTTGACATATCGCCACTATCCTGTGCGGCCATAGCCCGCAGGGCTTGGGCTATTTTCGGATTTTCACCCAACCGCCTGTTGCTAGATACCGGGGTGTCTCCCCCATCCGATTTTCGGTCACCCAATCCATGCACACGAGGGGCTGGGGCACTCTGTGGCTGTAGCGAAGCTCGGCTCCCATCTGAAGACGGACTAGGCGGAGATGCCGATACTCTGCTTTGAGCCGCCGCACGCTGTTCATCGGCGCCACTTTTAAGCGGCTTGGCAGGAGCGAAATGGTTGCCTTGCGCCAAATGCACACTGTAATCAATCAACCCGACCAAACTGCTTTCGGTCTCGACGTGAGTAACGACCAGTTCAATGCCTTTGCGCGACAAAAGCCGTGAGAAATCGGCGGGGTGAATGTCCAAGTTCTTCCGTGCATCTTGATGTGTCAAAATTGGCGCAGCTATTTTGGCGAAGCGCACGCCCTTGCGTGCAAAAGCATCAAAATCAACAGAGATATCCGTGATTTGGTCAACAGAAATGCGGAAGCCCATTGAGCGCAGCAACTGCAGAGTTTCGTCTTCCATAATACCAAATTTGCGAAAATCTGCCTGTGAAATCTCCAAAATCACATGTTCTGCCAGATCCTTATTTTGCTCGAACAGATCTCGCATAAGCGTGAAGAAATCTGTATCGGCAATGCTTTGAAGCGAGAGATTACAGAACGTGTCGACAGGGTGGCCTCTATCTGACAAGCGGCGTTGAAGACGAAAAGCTTCATTGATTGCCAACCTGTCCAGCATTGGCAGAAATCCATTCTGGCGGCAAACCGGCAAGAAGATGTCGGGTGTTATGAATGCGCCGTCGTCTTTTTTCAGGCGCGTTAACGCCTCGTAATATTGTGGTTTGCGCATAGGGAGCGAGACCACCGGTTGCATGAACAATTCCATCTTGCCGAGAGCCAAAGCCCGACGCACGGCCAATTCATCTTCCTCGCGGATTGGAGGTTCCGGTTCTGCGGGGCTTTGGGCAACTGGCATTTTCTCCGGCACAGGTGCTGTCTCAGGAGCAGACTGAGCCGCGGCGCTCAGTGCGTCTGCTACCGTATTTTTATTTTCCTGTCTCTCACTTGGCTCATTGCGATTGTTGGACAGAGAGCGCGCATTGGCGCGCAGCAGTTCCTCCAGCTCTTTGACAGACTGGGTGGCCGACTTCAGCTTGGAACTGACCGCTTCAACCTGCTTGTCGCCGGCGAGCACACGCTCATCCAGCTCGGCGCAGCTTTCTGCCAACTGCTTAACCAAAGACCCAATGATATCAAGCTCGGCAAGCACCGGTTCAATCTCGCGTTCAATCCGCTCGGATACAGTGCCGTCCAAGCGCTGTGTCAATTCGCGGACATCTTGCAATTCTTTTGTCAAACCCAACTTCAAACGCGTTAGGTCATCCATTTGCTCATCAATCACCATGCGGTCGCGCACACGACTGATTTGATAGTGAATGAGCAGCAGAGTCAGCAGCACTCCAAAGGAGATCGGAGCGGCTTCGGGAATGGACAGTTTGAACTTGAAGTAGAGCACAGCACCGGCAGAAACGGAAATTGCGACCATACAAATGGCAATAAATATAGCCCCGAGCCTTTGCATGTTTTGAACTCCAATGTGGCATGCAATGGCATACCTGTTTGTTTTGTCGCACGCTCCAGCGGCCAATTAAGACATTTGGCTGCAGCGGTCTGAGCTAATCTGCGGTATTATCCGCCACAGTTGGCTTTGTCCGTTTGGTTCACAATCATCAAGCTGATCGACGAATCAAGACGTTAACCTTGTGTTAATGTAGTATGCCGTGGGGATGGTGGGAAGAGCCTGCGCAAGTGGATGTGGGCTATTTACGCCAAGGCTTTGGAAAGTTGCCAAAAAACGAACTGCCCTGCCCGTCCAGTCTATAAAGACCGACGGTACAGGGCAGTATAGGCATGACGAATATAAGGCTATCTTCGTCATGCAGCAGGACCGATGCGGCAAGGTCCTGTTTGTTACACTCAACGCTCGGCGGTGAGCGGAATGTGGCTGCCATTCTGTCTTGCATTTACAGCTAGATAGAATGGCATTAGTTGTCGCTGTGCGATGCGACAGAGTTTTATATGATCTTGACCAATTGATTCTGCAACAGTCATTCAGACTTTTTCCCAAAGAGACCGAATGACTGGGCCTTTCATCTAGATATATTTGGCATCAAACACGCCAAACCCACTAAAACAGTGTCAGTTGCGCATCATTTCTTGCTGGCGGATTGAAATACTTCAGGGAAAGACGCGTGCGTCGGGTAGCAAATCCAAGTTTGCGGCATGCGACATCCATGCGTTTACTCAGAATGTCGGCATGAGGACCAGACCCGCGCATGCGATGCCCCGTGCGGCTGTCATAATCTTTGCCGCCACGCATCGAACGCAGAATGCTCATCACATGGCGATATCGATCCGGATAATGCTGCAGCAGCCAATCCTGAAACAATGGGCTAACTTCATTAGGAAGACGCAGCAAAATTGTTCCCGCCTCCCGCGCACCAGCATCATAAGCGGCGCTCAGGATCGCTTCCAATTCATCATCATTGAGGGCAGGAATGATCGGTGCCACCAAAACCGACGTTGGAATGCCCGCCTCTGCCAGTTTTTCAATCGTTTCCAACCGTCTTTTGGGGCTTGCTGCGCGTGGTTCAAGAGCACGAGACAGTTTGTTATCTAGAGAGGTAACCGACAGGGCGACTTTGACCAGATTGCGCTCGTTGAGCACCTTGAGACGGTCAATATCCCGCAGTATCAGACTTGATTTGGTAACGATGGCCACAGGATGGCCGGTTTCAATCAATACATCCAGAATATCAGGCATCAACCGGTAGCGGCGCTCAATGGGTTGATAAGGATCGGTGTTGGTGCCAATGGCAATAGGCCTTGGTTTATAGCCGCGCGCCGCTAATTCCTGAGACAATTGCGTTGCGGCGTCGGGCTTCGCAAATAATTTTGTTTCAAAATCAAGCCCAGCGGAAAGCCCCATATAAGCATGACTTGGCCGCGCAAAACAATAAACACAGCCATGCTCACAGCCTCGATAGGGATTGATCGACCGATCAAAAGGAATATCGGGTGAATCGTTGCGCGTGATGATAGTGCGTGACTTTTCCTCCTGCACCTCTGTGCGAAAAGGTGGTAGATCGTCGTCGTCCCACGCACCGCCCCACCCGTCATCGACGGGTTCTTTTTGGTAAGGCTCAAAACGGCCAGTTTGATTGCTTCGGGTTCCACGCCCTTTGATCCGCTTGCCGTCGACCACAGGTCTATGCCGGTCAGGATCGACCTGCCCCCCCACAAAAGGATCGGCATCTCGTTCTGTCTTTTCTAATCCTATTGTCCGTTTGCCCGCCATGCCTGTCTCCAATATCCAGAACCATACCGGTTGCAGCGCTTGTGCGCTTCTGTTACCTGTTTGTTCTATTAACCAATGCATGAGTATTTAGAACATATCAAGAACAATAAAGCCTTGTTGAGATTTTTTGGCCGCGGATAGCGCTTGTTTAACAATTGTTAGCCCCGCACCCTGTCATATGGACAACGAATACCTATGTGAGAGTCGGACGAATTACTATTTTGGAGTTCACGCATGAGCGATGACGAAAAAAAGAAGAATGAAGACGGTATGGGCAAGGATGCCGCTGAGGCCCTTTTCAAATCCAGATCGATTTTCATCTATGGCGAAATAACACAAGAGTTGGCGCAAAAAGTGTGTGCTCAACTTATCGCTCTTGCCGCGACCAATGACGAAGATATTCGCGTCTTTATCAATTCCCCCGGTGGGCATGTCGAATCTGGCGATTCCATGCATGACATGATCAAATTCATCAAACCAAAAGTTTGGGTTATTGGCACAGGGTGGGTGGCATCTGCCGGTGCTCTTATTTATGTCTCTGTGCCGAAAGAACGGCGTTTGTGCCTGCCAAATACACGCTTTTTGTTGCACCAACCATCCGGTGGAGCACGTGGCATGGCCTCAGATATCGAGATTCAGGCGCGTGAAATCGTCAAAATGAATGAGCGCCTTAATAAGTTGTTCTCCGAAGCAACCGGCCAATCGATCGACCGCATTGCTGAAGATACGGATCGTGATTATTGGCTGTCAGCGCAAGAAGCCAAGGATTATGGTTTGGTTGAGCGGATTATTACCTCGCACAACCAAATTGACTAAGGCTGCACGCAAAGCCTGTTTTATCGCTAATGGGCCATGCGAGTTTTTTGACATTCGACTTTACTGGCGGGGCTTTGGGTTCCGCCAGTTTGCGTTTTAGCCGCGCCTATAGGCTGGGGTAGAATGACAAATAAATCGAAAAAATGATTAGACTGATGACTGTCGAGACCGCAAGAGCGTTGGTGACATAGGCCCTTTCATTCTCGGATGCGTTTTGCATGAACAGAGGAATGATGAAGGGCGGTGGCAGAATCAACAGTGTGAAGAAAGCCATCTGGATTGGCCGATCCAAATGGAATATACCATCGAGCACATAACGATTGAGCAACAAGGCCAAGGGCACAACCAAGCCATAGCGCAACGCGATCAAGAGACCAACATCGGCTAGCCCTTGCCGTCTGATGCGAATACCAAACCCCACAACCAACAGAATCAGCGGCACAGCCATAGCAGTAAAAAACGTCAATGTTGCATAAACACTGGAAAGCACAGGAGCCGTTTTGATGACAACGCTCAAGCCAAGTGCGTTGCAGGCGAGCCCGCCAACCAGCCCTAAAACCACGGGTGATGTGGCAAACATCTTTAGAATGGCTGTGGGCTCGCTTTTGCCATCCCGCCGGATCATCAAAAGCGGGGCAAAGATGAACCAAATAAACAATTCATGAGCCAGATCAACAACTGCGATATATCCCACTGCTTCCAGGCCATAGGCGCCACCAAACAAGCTTACACCGAGCATGCCATATTCAAAGCCGGTGAATAGAAAGGGAAAAAAGGGATGGTTTGGCGCGACGATGGGCCCCAAGACGCGTCCAAGCCCGTAGAGTCCGCCACAGATTGCCGCGACCAAAAGGAACGGCGCCACATATTCCAGCTTCATATCCATATCGAGGAAGACTGTGAAAAGCACACTTGGCAAAACAACAGTAACAATTAGGCGCGTCAGCCCTTCGATGATCGAGGCAGACAAGATGTTGAACAGCCTTAGGGCCACACCAGCCAAAATGATAAACAATATGGGTAAGATCTGATCAAGCAATGTCATGCAAAGGCACCTTTCGCCGCATCGCTATTGGCAAGCGTCGGCATACAGGAAGGAACCTCTGAGATAGTATAGGCAGGGGCTGGTGCAATCAATTGGTCAAAATAGACCAGACAGAAGGTTGCTTATTTTTCCTTGAAATCGCCGGTTTCGGGGTCTTGCTCCAGATCGATAATATCGGCCTCACGCTCCGCATGCTTTTGCGCTTTAATCTGGGCTTCTTTTTGCCTGCGCATTTGGATTTCTTTATTTTGCTGGCCAATTTTGCCAAGCATCTTGACCAGCAACCAAATACCACCCAATGCGGCAACCAAAACAAACAATTTTGCAATCACGACTTTTCTCCCAGCGCAAGGTCCCTGACTTTAGTGCGCAGGGTGATCAAATCCTATTAGCACAGCTTTTGCAGGTCTTCAAAACCCGATGGGTTTTATCCCGTTACAATGAGAAGGTAGCCGTCGCATCACGGCTCCCCGACCCACTAAAACAGGCCAGAGAGCTTAGACCGGCACAAGCATTAGAAGCAGCTACGTCAGAAACACCACTTGCTTGAAGCATTTTGTTAAAGCCCCAGACGCGCCCAAAGAGCCCGTTCTTCGAGGCTGGTCAGGATAGCATCTGCAGAAAGACCCGCAGCGATGCGATCAATCGGATCGCTTCCGCCAAGGGTCATTCCTGCCCCCCTAAAGCGAGAAAAGAAACCGGACGGTGCTGAAATCAGCTTCATTTTGGCAGTGTCGCCAAAGCGTTTTTTGACATAGGTACCCATATCGCCCAACTCGTCTACCAGACCATATTCGAGCGCCTTTTTGCCGGTCCAAAATGCGCCGGTGAAGAGCTTGTCTTCATCCTCGGTCAGTTTGTCACCACGACGATTGCGGATCAAATCCTTGAACGTCTCAAATAGATCCTGCAGCAGCACATCGAGATGAGCGATGTGTTCTTCATTCTCTGGCTTGAAAGGGTCTAGCATCGCTTTCTGCGTGCCTGCGGTATAGACACGGCGCTCAATGCCAAGCTTTTCAATCGCCTCGACAAAGCCGAAACCACCAGAAACCACGCCAACTGACCCCACGATAGAGCTTGGATCTGCTATGATCACATCCCCAGCAACGGCAATCATATAGCCGCCTGAGGCTGCCGCGTCTTCACAGAAGACAAGGACTTCTTTTTCCTTTTCTTCAGCCAACTGACGGATGCGCTGATAGATCAACCGGCTTTGCACAGGCGAGCCACCGGGACTGTTCACGGAAATAGCGACCGCTGGTGCGTCTTTCATCGAGAATGCTTTATGCAATTGGGTGGCCACCGACGCAAGATTGAGCGTTGGACGCATACCGCCACCGGCCACAATCGGCCCAGACATGCGAATAACCGGGATCACAACCGCTTCGTCCAGCATGACCTGAGGCAGAAACTTTTCGGGCACGATCTTCTTAATGGTCTTTTTGATGCTCACGATTGGTATCCTTGATGTTGCGGTGACATTCGCTCGGCTCTTACTCAAGCAATTCAGTGTTGTATCTAGGGTGAAAGCATGATGATTTCCAGACTAGGGATGCGTATTATTATGAACAAGCCACCTGATCCGGGTTTCGCGCCCGTTTGCTTGTGCTTTGGTAGGCGCATTCTCACCCCGTAACCAATTGCCGCTCTTTCACTCTTAGTCTTTGGCTTGGAGAGAACCAAACGATGATGTAGGACTGACTATATTAAATTTTGCCCCCACCGCGACCAGCCCATCAGCAATGCAAGAAAATCAGCGAGAGAATTTGAAACGATGACCACAGATTTCACCAATGCCCAAATGTCTGATCTGATTGATTTTCGTCATGCCTTGCACCGCAAACCTGAATTGTCAGGCGAAGAACACAACACAGCGCATGTCGTGGCTGAACGGCTGAAGGCCCTTCAGCCAGATGCACTGGTCACAGGGTTGGGCAAGTGGACCGAAGAAAATGGTGACATCTTGGGCGGCACAGGCATTGCGGCAGTGTTTGAGTCTGGCAAAGACGGCCCGACGCTTTTGTTTCGCTGTGAGCTGGACGGATTGCCGATCGAGGAGCTTTCGACTCTTGCTTACCGGTCAGTGGTCAAAACCAAAGCGCATTTGTGTGGCCATGACGGTCATATGGCAATCTTGTTGGGCTTGGCGATGCGCCTGTCTTTACAAAGGCCTGCCATGGGACGCGTGATTATACTGTTCCAACCAGCAGAAGAGACAGGCAAGGGAGCAAGGGCTGTGTTGGCCGACCCTGCCTTCGCGCCTTTGATGCCAAATTATGCTTTTGCGCTCCACAATCTGCCCGGCGTTCCGCTCGGGACTGTTCAACTGAAAGCCGATGCAATGTGCTGCGCATCTCGCGGGGTGCGCATTAAAATGGAAGGTAAAACCTCTCACGCCTCGATGCCTCAGGATGGCAAGTCACCCGTTGAGGCGTTGATGAAGATGGTGGATGGATTGAACGCCCTGTCCAATGGACTAGATGCCGAGCAAGAACTAGATGAGGCCTACAAGCTGGTAACCATCACACATATACGCGTTGGGGAGCCCTGTTTTGGAGTATCTCCCGGAACAGGAGAGCTGTGGGCAACTTTACGCACTGTTACTGACGCGGCGATGAATGAGTTACTGGGCGCAGTGCAGGATCTGGCAAAGGCCGAGGCCGCGCAGCAGGGATTGGCTATGCGCATGGATGAAGATGATGTGTTTGACGCCTGCACCAACCACACAATGACAACAGAGATGGTGGCCAAAGCCTTGGAGGCCGAGGGTATAGCTTGGGCTCCTCAGCCTGATCCGATGCGTTTTTCAGAAGATTTCGGCCAGTTTGGACAACATTGTCCGGCGACATTGTTTTTGCTTGGGTCCGGTTTGGACCAACCACAACTTCACAATCCGGATTTTGATTTTCCCGATTCTCTGATCGGTATTGGAGCCGGAATTTTTGAACGCATTATTCGTGAACAGCTGGGATAACCCGTCTGGCCCTAGTTGCTCTCACCTGTCATTGGATTGATGCCCAATTCAGCTGCACGCTTGGCGGTAAGATCAGCGAGGCAGGACATCTGAATCAATGGGGCCATCGTGCCACCACGGACGGCATCTGCCTGACGATCGCATTCGGCATCGCGGAACTTGATCCACGCCCGCTGCGCATCGCGCAATTTCAGCTTGCCCGTTTTGTCGGCTCCAGCTCTCAGGTCTTGATAGGCGTAGTTGAGGTCGCCATCGGCAATATTATAGTCCATCTGGGCACACTCAACCATGTCACGGGTGGTCATCGCATTGTTGCAATCGAGCGCATGCGCCGACAGGCTCGCCATTGTTAACGCACCAAACGTCGATACAGACAGGAATATCCGAGACAGTTTCATGGTGTAGAGCCCTCCAAATGAAGCGAAAGAAGATTTTGATACCACACCCGTTGCACTTCGAACATGGTCGATAGGTAAAAACCATTACAACGGATCTTGTTTTATAATCCCAAATCCACGGCAGCTCCGTGGCGATGGATGGCCTCACTGCGTGCACTCGGTTTGCCGCTGAGGCGATCGTGCAGCACGATTGTTGGCAGCAAGCGAAACGGTGCACGTGATTGCTTCTTGCCTTGGATCACCACCCGATGGGCAGCCTCCCCTTCCTTTGCAGCAAATGGCTGCACCGTAATGCCACCAAAGCGTCCCTGCATCAGGCGCAGTAATTCTGGCAATTCATCGGCACGCTGGACCAACGAGAATGTGCCTCCGGTTTTAAGAACCGAAACCGCGGTGCGAAACCATGGATCCATGCCCTCATGGGTCAGCATATGGGCGGTCGCTCGGGCTTCATTGGGAGATGTTTGAAATTTCTCAGGGCGATAATAGGGTGGATTGGCAATGACGTGATCGGCCATATTCTCTGTCAGCCCTGCTTGTTTGCGCGGTTCTCCGCGCAAAGCCACATCACAGTTGAGCACAGTTGCTGAAGCTAGATGGTGCGCGCATCGCTTCATATTTGCCGCGGCAATAGCGGCGATGTCTTTATCGATTTCTACCGCGACCAAATTCAAGCCACCGACACGCGCAGCAACACATAATCCCGCGGCACCAACCCCCGAACCAAGATCCACCACCAGATGCCCAGCTTTGGCCGGAGAGCAAGCAGCCAGCAAAACAGCATCGGTGCCAGAACGGTGATGGCCCTTTTGAGGCTGGTAGAGGCAAATTTTGCCTCCCAGAAACTCATCCTCACTCAAAGAAAGCGCGGGCGGCAGGTGTGTTTGGGTCAATGTCTCGGCATTTGTTGCCAAAGGATGCGGCGAAAGGGGCATATCGGTCAGTCCAAATAGGAAGGGATCACTTGTCTTTTGGTTCTTCCGCCTCGCCTTCAAGGCCAGCGTCAACCAACAAGCGCCGTGCCCTGATTTCAAAATCCTCAGCCACGAGAATACGCCGGGGCAAAACACCTAGGGACCCATCCATAATGCTCATGTGATGATCCAGCGACTGAAACGGTATTTCCGCGTCGCGCAACAATGCCTCCACAAAAGAAAGGGTCACCATATTGTTGGTCTTGAGGAGCTCTTTCACGGCCTATTCCCTTGTATGCGATAGAAACGCTTCGCCCTACGGGGCAACAAATCTTATTTTTGCAACATAGTGACAATTCAGACACAATAAAAGCCATACTGGGCATCTGTTTGAACGATTCACGCACATTCCTAATAATAGGGCCTGTGTTCTGGCCGTCATCCAAATTGCCGATATGTTGATCATGATCAACATCTCTGCGCCCAACTTCGGTAATAATTGGTATTGCGACCATTTATTCTTTGATTAGCGCATAAAGTGACCGCCTACCCCTTGTCGAGATCAGGTCATCCCCCTATTCTCGCCCAGAATTTGCAAAATCAGCCTTTGGAGCCGCCGGTGAGCGTTGTCCCATCCTTGGACGAAACCAATCAGTCCCAAGCCAGCATTCAGCCCTTGATCGATCTGGTTAAAACAGACATGGGGCGGGTCAATGACCTGATCCTGGAAAAAGCCGGATCGGACGTCGATATGATACCCGAGGTGGCCAAGCATCTGATCGATTCAGGTGGCAAGAGATTGCGCCCGATGCTGACCCTTGCTGCAGCCAATATGAGTGGCTACGGAAAAGCAGAGGTGAACGGCCATGTCAAAATGGCAATGGCTGTAGAATTCATGCATACGGCCACTTTGTTGCATGATGATGTAGTTGATGAAAGCGATATGCGTCGGGGAAAATTGGCCGCACGCATGCTGTGGGGCAATCAGGCCAGTGTTCTGGTTGGCGACTATCTGCTAGGTCAGGCCTTCCGTGTCATGGTTGATGTGGGCAATTTGCGGGCGCTGGACGTTCTGTCTACAGCGGCTTGTGTGATAGCCGAGGGAGAGGTTCTGCAACTGTCCGTCGCGCAGAATATGAAAACCACCACCGACGACTATATGAAAGTGATCCGCGCTAAAACCGCAGCCCTTTTCGCGGCAGCCTGTGAGATGGGCCCCATTTTGGCAAATAGTGATGAAGCTAAAATCCTAGCCCTGCGCACCTATGGGCTGGAGCTGGGCAATGCCTTTCAGCTCATTGATGATGCATTGGATTACGGCGGATCAGCTGCCTCGTTGGGCAAAAACGTTGGTGATGATTTCCGCGAAGGCAAAATCACGCTACCGGTGATTCTGGCCTACGAGCGCGGCGATAACGACGATAAGGCCTTTTGGCGTCGCGTTATGGAAGAGCGCAAGGATGTCACCGATGGCGCTCTGGAACATGCGATGGGGCTTTTAAGAACGAGCAATGCGTTGGACGATACGCTGGCACAGGCCCGAGCTCATGGCGAGGCGGCCATCAAAGCACTCGATATGTTCGAAGACAGTGCCTATAAATCCGCACTTATTGATGCGGTGGCCTTCTGTATTTCGCGCGCTCACTGACCCTTACCGGTCCAGACGATCACAAAGGCCGTTTCCTGCGGGTGCGGCCTTTGTTGTTTGTTCTGTTTTCAACTTTGGCCCCATTTATGCGGGCACCTCGTCGCGTTCGTTAAGGCCATAGTCGCGCAGAACATGCGCGATTCGGATGCGATAATCGGCAAACAGGGCTTGACGACCAGCGTCTTGCGCCGAGCGATGCTGACTATGCTGCCGCCAGCGTTTGACTGCGGCTTCGTCCTCAAAGAAAGACAAAGATAACAATTTCTCCGGATGCGTCAGGCTCTGGAAGCGTTCGACCGATATAAACCCTTCGATTTTCAGCAACTCCGGTCGCAGGATTGCGGCACGGTCCAGATAGGCGTTCCTGCCGTCCTCTTTGGGTTCCACTTCAAAAATCACGGCAATCATTTCACTTCTCCATCATGAGACCGGATGGGCTTTATCAAACCGCCGTGTGGGGAAGAGACCAATGTCAGGAACGTGCGATCTTCGCGCAGTAAAAATTTTTCGCGCATTGCAAATTCATAATTCTCGCGACCCAACGGGTCGTCCTGAAGACGCAGTCGATAAGCCTCATAAGCGGCCAGACTTTCCACATGATAAACACCATATGCAAGGGTCGCAGAACCTTCGTGGGGGGCGAAGTAGCCCACCAAATCAGCCCCATTTCGCGGAATGGCCTCGCCCCAGTTGCGAGCATATTGCTCAAACTGGGCGCGTTTGCACGGGTCAATATGATAACGGATAAAGCAGGTTAGCATGGGTTTTCCTTCATAATTCAGGTTATTGTTTTGAAATCCTAGCCACTTGCCACACACAAATGCTTCGACTAGGATCGAACTATGAAAGAAGGACCAGACATAGCTCTATTGGGCGCCATGATCGGAGATCCGGCGCGCGCCAATATTCTTACCGCTTTGATGAGTGGCAAAGCCCTTACGGCAACCGAGCTCTCAACCGAAGCAGGTATCACTTTGCAAACGGCCAGTTCACACTTTAAAAAGCTAGAAGAAGCGGGATTGATCAGCCAGAGAAAACAGGGGCGACATCGCTATTTTACCCTAGCGGATGAAGATGTCGGGCAACTGTTGGAGGCCATGATGGGGCTGGCAGCCAAGCGGGGTCTGATGCGCACCCGCACAGGGCCGAAAGACCCAGCCTTGCGCAAGGCACGTATTTGTTATGACCATCTTGCCGGTGACTACAGCATCGTGATGTTCGATTTTCTGGTTAAAAACAGGCTGATCCTAAAAGACGGAGATGACCTGCTTTTGACCAGCGCAGGGGAAATTTTTGCCAAGCAATTTGGCATTGATGTCGATGCCTTGCGTGCGGTCCGCCGACCAATGTGCAAGTCCTGTCTGGACTGGAGCAACCGCCGGTCGCATTTAGCGGGGGCTTTGGGGCAGGCTTTACTGATCCGTTTTAACGACCTTGGCTGGACCAAACGCATTGACGGTACACGCATTATTCAGTTTTCGGCCAAGGGGGATCAAGCCTTTCGCCAAACCTTTGGGGATTGAGTTGAAATCACGCTATGAGGATTTGTCAAAAAACGGCTTGTTTCACTGTCGCTTTACAATAGATCTTTAATGTGTACATGGCAGGTTCTCAGGGCTTGCTCGATGGCCCTAAAAAAGCCATGCTGCATTTTTAACAGGAAGAGGTTGATCTTTCTGGATCACAATTTTCACTTACATGTCCGGATGTCGGATGTGGCAGGCCAGACGGTTGCATCACTTGCACGCCCCTGCTTCGACGCTCCTGAAGTTAAAGACAACAAGGCCGTATATATGCACGCTCAGCGCTCCACCAAGACGTTCCGCCAGATTTTGCTCTCCGGTATTGTAGGTTCGGCCCTGTTGATCGGACCAACAAGTTTGAGTGTTGCGCAGCCAGAAACCTCGGATCAGGTGACCGAAGCATTATCCGGCGTAACGACCACACTGACCGGCACGTATCTTTCGGCGAAACTGGCCCAAGATGATCAGGATCTGGCGCTTGCTGCTCACTTCTATGCACAAGCCTTGGAAAAAGAGCCTGAGAACTCCTTATTGCTGGAGCGTAATTTTGCTTTGACCCTTGCTGTCGGGAAGCATGACGTTGCCTTTAAGCTGGCCGACCGTATGGCCGAAATGAATGCACTTAAGGAAGCCGCTAGACAAAAAGCAGCCAAGTTGAAGACCGAGGATGCTGATGAGGATACGGTCAGCGTCGAAAAGCAGCAGGATGATGATGTCGACCACCGCATCACGCCAATGGTTCACCTTGCGTTGGGCGTTAAGGCTCTGAAGGGAAAGAGCTATACCAGCGCCGCCAAAAACTTCAAAGCAGGCATGGATGAGCTTACCAATCATCCGGTTGATCTGTTGGGACCTGCGCCATTGCGCCGTAACCTAAACAATCCACGTTTGTTGAGTGCCTCCGCGCAATACGGACCGTTTGCGCTGATTTCACAAACCGTGTTGCATGCTTGGGCTGTGATTGGTCAGGATCGTAAAAATCTGGGTGCAGCGCTGAAAACCCTCGAAGGGTTTGACGGTAGCGATGTGAACCAGTTCTTTTTCTCGTTGCATTCCGGCCTGATAGCGGCCTATGCGAAGGACTATCCAAAAGCGATCAAATATTTACAGGAAAGCCTAGAAGCAGACCCCAATTCCATTTCAACTGCCGATGCCCTGATCAACGCTTTGCTAAAAGCAGGCAATGAGAAGCGCGCCAATGAAGTTCTGACCGACTTTTTGCGAAGCGCTGCCGACCGTGAAGACAAAATGTGGCTCAAAACTACCTATGGTGCCCTAAAGCCAGTCGCCAGTTCCATTCGCTCACCTCAAGATGGTGCAGCTGAATTGTTCACGACCCTTGGCGATGCTCTCTCTCAGGAAAATGCCATTGAAGGAGGCGCACTTTATTTGCAGTTTGCCGACTATTTGCGCACCAATCATGATCAGACGAATTTTGCATTGGCACGGTTGTTTGAACGCATGAAACAAGACGAAATGGCGCTAACTCATTTTGACAAAATTAGCAAAGACAGCGCTATTTATGGTCGCGCCCAACGCCAATCCGGTTTCACGCTGACACGGTTGAAACGCCCTGACGAGGCAATTACGCGCCTTGAAGGCCTGTTGGGAGACAATGCCAGTGATCTGGAAACCGTTTCAATTTTGTCTCGTATCTTTCAATCCGAACAACGGTATAGAGATTCAATTGGCTTGCTGACCCGTGGATTGGACAGCCTAAAAACAAAGCGCGACATTCATTGGTCACTCTATTTCTTGCGCGGTTCGGCCTACGATCAGGTGAAAGATTGGCCAAACACAGAAAAAGACATGTTGGCGGCGCTGAAGCTATTCCCAAATCAACCCACAGTTCTAAACTATTTGGGTTATAGCTGGGTGGATCGCGGCCTTAAACTCGACAAAGCGATAGAAATGATCCGGCAAGCTGTTGCGCTGCGCCCCTATGATGGTTTCTTTGTGGATTCCCTTGGCTGGGCTCACTACCGGATGGCAGAGTATGAAGACGCCGTGAATTTTCTGGAACGTGCCGTTGAATTGCGCCCTGAAGACCCCACCATCACCGATCATCTGGGCGATGCCTATTGGAAAGCTGGCCGAAAAAATGAAGCCTATTTCCAGTGGAACCGCGTAAAAACCATGCAACCCAAAGATGATTTGCTCAAACAGGTTGATGAAAAAATACAAAACGGCCTTATAGACACGCAGGACCCAAGCAAGAAAGAAAAATAGGTTTCAGTTCTTGGGTCTATAGGAGTCTGGCCCAGCATGTCGGAAAGTTTGAAGGACACGCCGCGTAGAATCACTCTATGCTTTTGTCAGTTGATGTGGATGTCCGCGACCTAGGTTGCTTTTGCACTTGGCTTTGAAGTGGATTTCCACACTGGCACGATTGGTCGGAAAGCAGTTCGCTTCCGGTTTTTGTCGCAAGCGAGTGGAGCCCGAACGAGCCGAATGAGCATTCAACCACCCCAAGACACGGCCCTTATATTAGAGGCCCCTGCCAAGGTAAATCTGGCGCTGCACATCACAGGTCAGCGCGAAGACGGCTATCATTTTCTTGATTCTCTGGTGGTGTTTGGTGGCGCATCTGATCGATTGATTTTCAAACCTTCAGATCATTTGCATCTGTCCGTAACAGGGCCCTTCGCAGAGGGCCTGCGGCAAGAACCGGACAATCTGATGGTGCGTGCTGCGCGCAGTTTGGCGAAGGAATTGCATTTACCTGCCGAAGCCGAATTGACGTTGGAAAAATATCTACCTATTTCAGCGGGTATTGGTGGTGGATCTTCGGATGCCGCGACCACGCTTTTGGGGCTACTTCGCCTTTGGGAACGCACCATTAAGGATGAAAAGCTACGCACCATCGCCCTGCAACTGGGTGCCGATGTACCGATGTGTCTGGAGGGTGAGTGCTTGCGAGCCTCCGGCATTGGCGGCACGCTGGAGACTGGCCCGCGCATGCCCAAAAACCTGGGGTTGGTGTTGATCAATCCGCATGTTCCAATTTCTACACCAGATCTGTTCTCCAAACTCAAACACAAAAACAATGCCCCCATGGGCCCAATGCCTTCCGCCTTCCTATCGGCTGCTGCGCTTGCCGAATGGCTAAGTGATCAGCGCAATGATCTGGAGATGGCAGCGATAGAACAAGCCCCCGTCATCGAGACGGTTCTTCAGGCCTTGATGGATGACGGCGACTGCCTGTTTACCCGTATGTCTGGGTCGGGAGCTACCTGTTTTGGTTTGTTTAATACGGTCAAGCACGCTGAATATGCCGCGCGACGTCTCACCTTTTCCCACCCCAACTGGTGGGTTAGTCATGGTGCCGTGCGATAGGTCGTCCCCTTTTGTTGCGGTTCGTCATTTGTGTCCGACGATCCGACGATCTGATCAGCCGCTCCTGTAAACGATGCATAAGGAGCCAGACCATTGTAAAGACAGGCAAAACCAAGATTGTGGCCCAAAAGGGGCTTGCTGACCAGCTCGACTGTCCATTTTGCCAACAATCTCCGATTTTTGCTCAGCGGTGATCCCCGAGACGCGCGGTCCTAAAAGTTGGTGGGCCGCGATTGATCCAGCAAAGACTTTTGCGGCACGGCAGCGGAGCCGTTGTGTATGAAAAAAGAAATCATGGTACCAAGGCTGTCGGGCACAACAAAATACGTCACGCTGCGCCCTTTCTTGATTGAAGATATGAGCCCAGCTCGCTGCAATATAGCCAAGTGTGTAGACAGAGTATTATGCGGCGTACCAAGCTGTTTGGCGATTTCCCCTGCGCCGATACCGGCGTCTCCCGACGCTGATAAAATGCAGAAAGCCTGAAGTCGGGTCGTTTGGGAAAGAGCCGTCAGAGCAGCCAGCACTTCTGATTGGAGATTCAAACTTGTACGCATTGCAGGTCCCGTTCCAACAATAAACGAATGCCGACAGCTCACGTGTCGCCCGCTAAAAAATGAATATCAAAAAATATCGCCATTTGATGACAGCCACATGACGTTTGAGGCCTGAGGATCAAGCAAATGATTCTCGTTGAAACGCTCTCAAATGTTGCATTGCAACATTTTATTCGATATGTTTGGTTCGCGATCCCAAAGGCGAGCCCTAATGTGTTTATCATTGATAATGCGTCCGGTCAGTAAAACGACAAAATTGACAAAATTTGGAATATCCAAGACTTTCGCCTTGATCTGACCGCGCAGGCAGGTACACAAGTCTCGAAAGCAGAGAGGAATGTGGAATGGGTCAGGCGACCAAATGGGTCTATTGTTTTGGTGAAGGCCAAGCAGACGGCAATGCAGATATGCGTGGCCTTCTGGGCGGCAAAGGTGCGAACCTTGCTGAAATGAGCAATCTTGGACTGCCTGTTCCTCCTGGATTTACAATTTCCACTGAGCTTTGCCACAGCTATCTTGCCGGTGACCATTCGTATCCCAAGGGTTTTGCGGACCAGATCAATGCTGCCATTGAACATATTGGCAGGCTAACCGGGCGGGAACTTGGCAGCCGCAAGCAACCCTTGCTGTTGTCTGTAAGAGCGGGGCCTCGCGTCACCATGCCGGGCATGATGGAGGCCATCCTCAATCTGGGTCTCAACGATGACACCGTCGAAACGCTTGCGCGCGAATCCGGAAGTGCTCGCTTTGCTTATGACAGCTATCGTCGTTTCATCCAGATGTATGGTGATGTTGTTCTGGGTATTGATCAGAATGAATTTGAAGACATTGTCGAGCAAATCAAGGACGAGCGCGGATTTCTGCTGGACACGGACATGGCCGCCAGCGACTGGAAAGGCGTAATCGAGCAGTTTAAAACTCTTATTGAAGAAGAGCTGGACGAGCCATTCCCGCAGGATGTGCATGCGCAATTATGGGGTGCCATTGGCGCGGTTTTTTCTTCATGGATGAGTGCTCGCGCCATCACCCATCGTCTGCTGCATGAAGTGCCAGAAGAGTGGGGTACTGCGGTTAACATTCAAGCGATGGTGTTTGGTAATCTGAGTGAAACTTCTGCGACCGCCGTTGCACACACACGCAATCCGACGACGGGTGAGAAAAAAATCCAAGGCGATTTTCTGCTCAACGCGCAAGGCGAAGATGTGCTATCAGGCCACCGTATGCCGCTCGATCTGACCAAACAGGCTCGGATTGAAAATGGTACAAGCGAGCCGAGCATGGAAGAAAGCATGCCCGAACTGTTTGCCCAGTTTATTGAAATTTGTGGGCAGCTTGAGCGCCATTATCGCGACATGCTGGAGCTGGAATTTACCATTGAAGGCGGCCGGTTGTGGATGCTGCAAACCCGTTCGGGTAAACGCTCCATCAAGGCAACCTTACGCATCGCAGTGGATCTGGCCAAGGAAGGGCTGATTTCCAAAGAAGAAGCCGTCATGCGGGTGGACCCGCGTTCCTTGGATCAACTGTTGCACCCGACTATTTCTGAGACAGCAAAACGCAATATCGTCGCCAAAGGGTTGGCGGCATCTCCTGGCGCGGCTGCAGGCCATTTGGTGTTTCACCCTGAAGACGCCGAAATATTTGCCAATCAGGGCAAACATGTCATTTTGGCGCGGATAGAAACCAGCCCCGAAGACATTCATGGCATGCATGTTGCCCAAGGCATTCTGACAACGCGCGGAGGCATGACCAGTCACGCGGCGGTTGTCGCCCGTGGCATGGGCATTCCTTGTGTGTCCGGAGCAGGCATGATGCGCATTGATTATGAAAATGAATGCCTGACCATTGGTACTGACATTCTCAACAAAGGTGACTTGCTCACCATTGATGGGGGAACTGGTGAAGTTCTGATTGGTGAAGTGCCGATGCAGAAGCCGGAATTGACCGGTGAATATACAACATTGATGGAATGGGTCGACGGCATTCGGCGCATGAAAGTCCGCTGCAATGCCGACACACCGCAAGACGCCAGATCTGCGCGTGATTTTGGTGCCGAGGGCATTGGCCTGTGTCGGACCGAGCATATGTTCTTTCGGGAGGAGCGCATCTCTGCCATTCGTGAAATGATCATTGCGACCGATGCAAAGGTCCGGCGCAACGCACTAGACAAATTGCTCCCGATGCAACGTTCCGATTTTGCAGCAATATTTGAAACTATGGCAGGTCTGCCAGTAACAATCCGGCTGCTGGATCCGCCATTGCATGAGTTCTTGCCCAAAGAGAAAGCCGATATTGCCGCTGTAGCGCGTACTCTCAATGTTCCAGAGGCGCAGCTTGCCAATCGTATCCATGCGATGCACGAATTCAATCCAATGCTCGGCCATCGTGGCTGTCGGCTGGCCATTTCCAACCCTGAAGTGGTGGAAATGCAAACCCGCGCGCTGTTCGAAGCCGCGATTGAAGTGGCAATAAAAACCGGCAAACCCGTGCACCCGGAAATTATGGTGCCGCTGGTTTCCATTCGCGAAGAGTTGGAGTTTGTCAAAGCCCGGATTGACGCAACGGCCGCTTTGGTGATGAAAGAAACGGGCCGACATGTTGATTATAAAGTCGGTACCATGATCGAGCTCCCCCGCGCGGCTCTTCAAGCCCGCAAAATCGCAGAGTCTGCCGAATTTTTCTCCTTTGGTACCAATGACCTCACCCAGACAGCCTATGGCATCAGTCGCGATGATGCGTCCCGTTTCTTGTCCGATTATATGCGCGCAGGTGTCGTTGAACAGGATCCATTTATTTCGATTGACGTAGATGGTGTTGGTGAGTTGGTTGAAATAGCGGTCGAGCGTGGGCGTTTTGCGCGCCCAGATATTGAACTTGGCATTTGTGGCGAACATGGCGGCGATCCTGCGTCGATCGATTTCTGCGAACAGGTGGGACTGGACTATGTTTCTTGTTCGCCCTATCGCGTGCCCATTGCACGCCTTGCGGCTGCCCAGGCTACACTAAAGCGCCACGATCGCAGCTAGCCCGAATACCCGTAAATATTGCAGAAAAATTCATCAGATCCAGTCAAATTTGCGACATTATCTTATTTTACCGCAATATTGATTGAATTTTCCAAAATTTCATTCTATTTTTCTGAGCAACTCAGGTTTCAGGCGAAATAAAATGGCTGGTATCTTTTTGCAAGGCGCTTTGGTGGGGTTGGCAATAGCCGCTCCCGTTGGCCCTATCGGATTGTTATGCATCCGCCGCACATTGCGTGATGGCCGCTTGGTTGGTTTATCAACCGGAATGGGCGCTGCGACGGCTGATGGCATATATGGGCTTTTGGCGGCTACTGGTCTGGCTTTATCCGGTCTTTTGCTCAGTCATGGCGACTGGATGCGGTTTGGTGGTGGATTGCTGATTGTCTTTCTGGGTGTGAGCACCTTCATGCGCGGGCTCAGAGAGTTGCCTCACGCTCCAGCCAAAGCCCCGTCCAGCCACGCACCTTTGAAGGCTTATGCCACAACCTTTTTGCTCACCCTTGCAAACCCAGCAACGATCCTGTCGTTTGTCGGAATGATATCCGGCTTGTCACAAGGGGCAGAAGCAGGACCGAATGCTTCCTATTGGCTCGTCCTTGGTGTCTTTTGCGGCTCCGCCCTGTGGTGGATGTTTCTAGTGACAATCACGGCATTGATGCGCGGGTTGATTTCGGATCGCTTCATGCGGCTCATTGATTTCGGGTCGGGTGGCATGCTCACAGTGTGGGGCATTTGGATGATTGTACAAGCTTGACCCCAATAGCTGTCTCTCACAACTCGCCGCTCGTGTCCGGGATCCACAAGCCTTTCTAAGCCTATGGTCGCTTTGGCGCGAGGCGCGGTGTGTGTTAATCGATAGATCCAACACATTCTAATAATGCGCATAGACCCATGGCAATTTCAGCCCAATCAGTAAACAAATCGATCCTCTCTCTGGATGCTGTCAGACAAGGCGGCAAGCGCGCGTTGGCGCGGGCACTCAGCGAGATTGAAGCGCGCGATGGCAGCGCCGACATTGCCAAGCTGCTCGATGAAGCCGCGCGCGCAACACAAGCGCATGTGGTTGGGTTGACCGGTCCCCCCGGTGTGGGGAAATCAACATTGACCAATGCGCTCATCCGTCATTGGCGGCAACAAGGTGAGAGCGTTGGAGTTGTGGCGGTGGACCCCTCTTCTCGCTTTTCCCATGGAGCTCTTCTGGGTGATAGGACACGTTTGGACACAGATCCGACCGATCAGCAGGTCTTTGTGCGCTCCATGGCAGCCCGAGACCGGTTGGGCGGCCTTTCGCATGAAGCGCTTTCCGCGATCATTTTGATGCGCTCCCTCTTTGATAGGGTTTTGGTTGAAAGCGTAGGAATCGGTCAGTCTGAAGCCGATATAGCCTTTGCTGCCGATTCAATCATCCTTTGCATTCAGCCCGGATCGGGTGACAGTTTGCAATTTATGAAGGCTGGCGTGATGGAACTGCCCGATATTGTTGTCGTAACAAAAGCTGATATGGGATCAGTGGCGCGTCGTGCCAAAGCAGATGTTGAAGGCGCGTTATCACTGGCAATGCGAAAACACGAGAGCTGGGCAGTCCCGGTGATGATGGTTTCAGCGCTAAACTCAGAAGGTTTGGATGCGCTGGTGCAAGCAGTCGATCGTCACCATGCCTATCTTGTTAGCTCGGACTTATTGGTGCAACAAAGAAAAGATCAGGCACTTCTTTGGCTTACGGATCGTGTACGCCGCAAATTTGGCACTGTTGGCTTGTCGCATGTTCACCTAGAAGAAATGATCAAATCAGCGGCAGGCCCCTTTGAAGCAGATCGACACATTACTTCAGATCTTTCAGGCCGCTTAACTCGCAAAATCTAGTGCCACCGTCGCAGATTGCGCGAATTAAAACTCCGGTTTATCCTATTTGATCATCTTTTTAACAAAGCGAACGCACTGACGTGTTTGAAGAAATACCTTTTGGATCAATAATTAAGTTCTTTCCCGTAGAAAAACATCATATTCTCTCTGGTGCAAAAAAGATATCTACAAGCCGCCTACCACAAATGAGGTATGGCAAGGGATTGCTTTCAGAAAAAACTACTTTTTTGGATGCATTCAATATTGTTTCACGTTACTCTTGAGCTGCTTACAATTAAGGTCAGGGAACGGTGCCAAATTTGGTTCTATGGACCGAATGGACATTCTGCGGGGACTGTTCTTGATTTCGTTTCCTACGTCATGCGTTCTTTGCTGGTTTGAACTGCGACGGAAGAACTTACTTGTAATGCAATGACTTGCCCGAGCCTATATTGATAGGTTCGGGCTTTTTCTTGCCGACTTACCGCTGCGATTTGCATGACGCCGTTGCTCTTGCCTCGCAATTTGCATTGAGCGACCTTCCCTCCTCTTGCCCATTTCCCTTTAGAAGCATCCTCAAAGCCTTCTATTTCACCATCCTGCAATCAGGGTGGCTATCAGATTCGGGCTAAGACCTGCCACGGGATTGCCTTATTGACGAATTAGGAGAGATAACAAAAGAAAGTGGCCCGTTAACGCTCTTTCAAGGTTAATGACGCATTATAGTTGCTATCCACCGCAGTAAGATCGGTGTAAGTGCGTGCGCATCTTAGTATTTGGATGCGATAGAGTAGTAATTGCGTTGTTCAAATTGGTGACAGAATGTCGAAAACCAAGCTAGGCCAGAAAAGCCTCGGTCTGACCGCTCGTCTGTTTTTAGGAACAGGGCTGGTCCTCTCCCTGACACATTCTTTGGACGAAGAAGGCATTGCCGGCAAATCGCTCGCCGAACTTCGTCAAGAAGCATGGACACAGGAAGTCTTTTCAGGAAACCTTTTGGAATTGCGTGGCTCAGACTTCGACTTTCCAGGCTCAGGAGCCACGACTGACGACGACAGAGCTAGATTTGTTGCTGCTGATTTTGAGGTTTCTCCCAAAGCTGCCAACACGCAGGCCTTTGTACAAATCGCCGAAGTGAACAAACCAGAGCAGCAAGGCAGTATGCCGATTGCAAGCCAAAATCAAATTATTGCAGAGGCTGAAAATAGCCTTAGTGTGAACAGCTCGGCTAAAAAAGACCGTCGTTTGGGCTGGGGTTGGGAGCCATATGCGGTTTCCCATGGACGCAGGAAGATTGCACTCAATTGGTCTGGCTCGATTTGGTCGATGGACGGCCCGTTTTCTGACCAGTCGAACCTCGCTCTGCCCAAAATTGCATTCGCACCATCGGATGATCTGGAGCTTGTGATGGCCGATGCCTCTCAGTTCCTTCAGCCAGACCCAATTTCTCAAGTACCGGACAGCATGTTGGCGCAGAACAGCCCTGCGACACAGTCTCCTTCAAGCACGCAAGATCAAGATACGCTGATTACCGGCTCTACAGCGCTCGCTTATGCGCAGACTTCGGTTGAAGCACTTGAAGAACCATTCAAGGCCATCTTGACCGAACAAAATAGTGGTCAGATCAGCGAAGGCAATCAGGTTACTATTCTGGGAGCCGTTGAAGATCTCAACAGAACGCTTTCTGGTGTAACGTCTGAAAACAAAGAAACTTCTGCATCGGAAACAAAAGTACAAAAGATAGCCGCCCTCACGCCTATCACGGAACTTCCGCGCCCACGCGCAGCCTTTACCGCCCAACAAACAACACAACAACAAGCGGCGAAAGTGAGCCAGCCGCTTGATGTATCCCCCGTTGTTGCCAATTTGCAAGCCGCCGAGGCAAAAAAAGAGCTTGAACAAAGCGCTGCAATCGCAGAGGAAAATGACGCGTCGGCCAAACACGAAGGGCTGACACTCGCAAAAAGCAAAGAACGCAGAGCAAAATTGCAGTTGGCTTCCTTGTCAGGAGAGCGCGAGGAAACGAGCAAGAAAAAATCACGGTTTGCAAGTTGGTTTAGCTTCGGCAGCAGCGACAAGGCTCAAAAGGCCAAAATTGATGCCAAGGGTGAGCATGCTTGGGTTACCAACAAACTGCCAAAATCATCCTACACCAAGAAACAAAGAACATGTCTGGCCAATGCCATTTATTTCGAGGCACGCTCCGAGCCAGAATCAGGTCAAATCGCCGTTGCTCAAGTTGTGGCCAACCGAGTTAAAAACCCGACCTACCCCAACAGTTTGTGTGGCGTGGTCTATCAGAACCAGCATAAGCGCAATGCGTGCCAGTTCTCCTTTGCTTGTGATCGTATTCCTGACCGCATTCGCTCGAAAAAAGCATGGGATCTGGCTTGGAAATACGCCAATCAGGTTATTGATGGTGAAGTCTGGCTAAAATCTGTTGGGTCATCCACCCATTATCACGCCACCTATGTCCGTCCCAAATGGGCACGCACGATGAAGAAACGCAAGAAAATCGGCTTGCATATCTTCTATAAAACCTATGGCGGCGGCTGGAGCTGACCCCTCATTGATTGATGAAAAATCTGACTAGCTAAGAAGCGGGCTCATTGGTAGCCCGCTTTGGCATTTCTGACATGGTCATAATTGCGTGCGACATAATATCCAAAGCCAATTTGTCGCGACATAAGATTTAATTCAGACTTTCGTCCTACCTATTGGGGTAGATTGTGTGTCGCACACCTACTCCCGATAGATTGTGCGCCACATCTATCGAGAATTTTCCTCGGATCCCTTGCCTGAAATGGTGGATTTATGATGTCGCTACCTAGATTTTCCTTTGATTTTATCAAAAATTTGAAAATTTCGCACCGGATTGCGGCCCTGACCGCAATTTCCGTCATCTCGGTCATCGCACTTGGAGGGGCATATTATTTGGGAAACCAGATGAAATCTGCCGCAGGAGTTAAGATGAGTGAGAATAATCACATGCTAAGCCTTGCCGAACAGATCGAAACAGATGTTTTGAACATGCGGCAGAATGAAAAAGACTTCCTGCTCAGTGGAAAGTCGAAATATCCCAACCGGTTTGACCTTGCCTATACCAAAGTGCGCGAGAATATTGCCGACATGCGCAAGCTTTCGGTTGCAAAAGACGTCTCCGACGATCTCGACATGATCGAAGAAAACATCGTGGATTACAATGATGGCTTCGCCAAAGTAGTGGCACTAAAAAGCAAGCTCGGCATTACCGAAGACCTTGGCCTGAATGGCGAATTGCGCACTTTAGCTCAAAAGGTCGAGGCCGATATCATGAAGGCCGGCCAGAACAAACTGGTCATTTCCGTGCTGCAAATGCGTCAGCATGAGAAAGACTATATGTTGCACCAAGACTCCAAATATCTTGCAATGGTTGGAGACCGCCGCACCGAATTCGAAGGACTGCTAAAATATGCAATACTTTCACCGAAGGCACGCAAAGATTTGCTTGCGATGGTCGAACAGTATGAAGCCAAGCTGACAGAATGGTCCGAGGTCCAGCAATCCATCAGAGGTGAATCTGTCAATCTTGATGGCCGGTATGCCATGATGGAAATTGATTTTCAGGTGGTGGTCGAGGCTGCTATTGAAGGAGCAGAAGAAGCAACCAATGCCTCGAAAAAGGCCGGAGATTTGGTCAATTTGATCTTTCTGGTGGTCGGCGTCAGCACTTTACTGATTGCTGTCCTATTGGGATATTTCATAAGCATTGGCATTATTCGCCCAATCCGATCCATCATTGATGCCATGACTCATCTTGCGTCCGGCGACATGCAAACCAGCATTCCCTCGACCGAGCAACGCAATGAAATTGGCGACATCGCCAAGGCGGTCATGGTGTTTAAGCAAAATGCCATCGAGCGTGCGCGCCTCAAGGACGCAACAGAACGAGAGCAAGAGGCTCGCATAACGCGCCAAAACAATATCGATGCAATGATCGATTCTTTCCGCGAAACATCACAGGCCATGCTTGGTACTGTGGTATCAACCACCAATGGTATGGAAGAAACGGCCAGCGCCCTGTCCGCCAATTCAACTCAGACATCCTCTCAGGCTGAAGAAGTGGCGCGCGCCTCCAATTTGGCGAGTGAAAATATACAGGCCGTTGCCGCGGCAGCTGAAGAGCTTTCAGCCTCGATACTGGAAATTGGTCGGCAGACAACCAATACGTCCGATGTGGTTCAGGGAGCTATGTCCGCAGCTGCCGAGGCCGATAGCAAAGTGGCCAGCCTTGCCCATGCTGCGCAACAAGTGGGCGATGTGGTGAACATGATCCAGACTATTGCCGAACAGACCAATCTATTGGCCCTGAACGCAACCATCGAAGCGGCTCGAGCCGGAGATGCCGGTCGCGGCTTTGCGATTGTGGCAGCCGAGGTGAAAGATCTGGCCAACCAGACCTCCAAAGCGACGGAAGCCATATCTGGTCAAATCGCGGCTATCCAATCGGAAACAGACGCAGCAGTGTCGGCGATCCAAGGCATTGCGAACACCATGCAGGAAGTTGGCTCGGCAACCAACATGATCGCCACCGCAGTTGAAGAACAAGGCAGCGCGACCGAAGAAATCAGTCGCAATGTCCAACTGGCAGCGGCAGGCGCAGGCGAAGTCAACCAGAATATTGGCGGCGTAACGCAAGCAGCCAGTGACAACCTGATGTCCTCTGAGCAGGTTCTTATTGCAGCGAAGCAGGTTTCCGCCAAAGCCGACGACATGCAGGAAGTGGTCAATCACTTCCTTAAAAATGTGGCCGCGGCTTGATAAAGCCAAAATCTTGACACTGAAAAACCGCTCCCTTGAGGAGCGGTTTTTCTTTCCCTTCTCAATATGCCGACAGTGATCTTGAAAATTGCAAACCTACGGTGAAGCGAGTACGCCATCTGTGCCAAGAATGGCCGGATGCGCTGAAAACCTCGATCCAGACCGTAAGACCCGAACCATATTAAAATCAGATTGCAGACACCGGGAAGGTTATCGAGCTTAAATCACTTGACCTTGCGTCTATGCCAGTGCGTCAAGTTTGGCGGCGACTTCGAGTAGATCCTGCCAGGCAGACCGTTTTTGTGCAGGGGTGCGCAACAGGAACGCAGGGTGGAGTGTAGGCATCACCGGAATATTGCGTGTGCTGTTTTCGGAGCCAATGGCATAGTTGTTCCATTTGCCACGCAGACGCATGATGCCTTCTTTTGAACCCAACAATTGCTGTGCAGCGGTGCCACCCAAAAAGACAAGAATTTTAGGATTCACAAGTTCGATATGGCGATGAATGAAGGGGCGCAACATGGCCTGTTCATCAAGACTGGGCTGCCGGTTTCCCGGTGGACGCCAAGGCAAAATATTGGTGATATAAGAATTGCTGCGATCACGACCAATGGCCGCCATCATCTTGTCAAGCAATTGCCCTGCCCGCCCGACAAAAGGCACACCTTGCAAGTCCTCGTCTCGGCCGGGGGCTTCACCAATGAACATTACGTCTGCATCAGGGTTACCATCTCCAAACACCAGACTCTTGGCAGAAAATTTCAAGCTGCAACCATCAAACTCCGCCAGTGCCTTGCGCAGTTCTATCAACGTGGGCGCGTGCATCGCCCGCGCTGCTGCGTCTTCCAACTGACCTGCATTTCCAGAAGTAGCGAACGCTGCCCCACCACCAGGCATACTGGAGGCCGTTGCTTTTTGTTGAGACCGGCTGGGTGAATTGGGCAAAGGAGTGGACGGTTTAGAGCGCGACGGTGACACAATCGCAGGACCGGCAGGATTTGAAGGCGCCACTTGACCTTGAGGTCGTTGTGCATGGATGCGCGCTTGTTGCCGTGCTTGCAATTGCCGCTGGGTTTCTTCAAAGCGGTTCTGAGGGGCTTCATCCAAGGCACAATCAGCCCCGAGGGCGGCATACCAATCAAGGAGTGCTGCCAAATCATCGGAAGAAGTTACCATGTTAAGCATATTGACCACTTGGAATCCGCCTTCTCTTTCCGCTAAAGATATCTTATAGGGCAACATGAGATCCAGGGCCAACTTGAAAATGTAACGAAGGGCCGCAAGAGGCCCAAGATAACACTTTGAATGACCTGATAATATAAAGGACCAACAAAATGGCAGAGATGAACGAACTCCCTGAACGCGAAAGCATGGATTTCGATGTGGTGATCGTCGGTGCAGGCCCTGCGGGCCTCTCTGCTGCTATTCGAATCAAACAGTTGGCAGCGGAAAAAGGAGAAGAGGTTTCTGTCGTCGTGCTGGAAAAAGGTTCTGAAGTCGGTGCGCATATATTGTCCGGTGCCGTCATAGATCCAATTGCGTTGACGCGTCTTATTCCTGATTGGAAAGAAGATGAGAGTTGCCCTCTGAAGATACAGGTAAAAAAAGACCGCTTCAGACTATTGGGCCCCGCTGGCGCGATACCGCTGCCCAATTTGATGATGCCGCCATTGATGAACAATCACGGCAATTATATCATTTCTCTTGGCAATCTCTGCCGCTGGCTGGCAGAAAAAGCCGAAGCCCTTGGCGTTGAAATTTATCCCGGCTTTGCCGCAGCTGAAGTGCTTTATGATGACAATGGCGCGGTACGGGGCGTGGCCACGGGCGACATGGGCGTGGGTAAAGATGGCCAACCCAAAGACACCTACATGCGCGGCATGGAGCTGCTGGGCAAATATACCCTGATTGGTGAAGGGGTGCGCGGTTCGCTGGCCAAACAGCTGATTGCTAAATACGAGCTCGACAAAGACAGCGACATTCCAAAATTTGGCATCGGCATCAAAGAGCTGTGGGAAATTAAACCGGAAAACCATCGTGAAGGTCTGGTGGAACACACCTTTGGTTGGCCACTTGATGGAAAAACCGGCGGCGGCTCTTTCTTGTATCACTTGGAAAATAATCAGGTGGCCGTCGGTATGGTGGTGTATCTCAATTATAAAAACCCCTATCTCTCGCCGTTTGATGAATTCCAGCGTTTCAAGACACACCCTGCCATCAAGGATGTGTTTGAAGGCGGAAAGCGGATTTCCTACGGTGCACGCTGTATCGCAGAAGGGGGCTATCAATCCGTGCCCAAGCTGACCTTCCCCGGTGGAGCGTTAATTGGGTGTTCGGCAGGTTTGGTCAATGTTCCGCGCATCAAAGGCATCCACAATGCGATGGATTCGGGCATTGAAGCGGCTGATGTGCTGATTGATGCTTTGTCCGAAGGGCGATCGGCAGATGAGCTTTCCGCCTTTGAGGAAAACTGGCGCTCAGGATCGATCGGCAAAGACCTGTTCAAGGTGCGTAACGTCAAACCTTTGTGGGCCAAGTTTGGCCTGACTGTCGGTGTCGCACTGGGCGGCCTTGATATGTGGATGAATACTCTATTTGGCTTCTCACCGTTTGGCACTTTGAAGCACGGTAAGAGTGATGCGCTGAGCACTCTGCCTGCCTCCCAATGCAAGCCGATTGACTATCCAAAACCAGACGGCAAAATCACCTTTGATCGCCTGTCATCTGTTTTCTTGTCTGGAGCAAACCATGAAGAGGATCAGCCATCCCATTTGGTACTGGCAGATGAAGCTTTGCAGAAATCATCGGAATATGACGTATATGCAGGCCTCTCCACTCGCTTCTGCCCTGCCGGGGTGTATGAATGGGTGGAGGATGACAGCAATCCAGGCGCAATGAAATATGTGATCAATGCCCAGAACTGCGTTCACTGCAAGACCTGTGACATCAAAGACCCCAACGGGAATATTACATGGACTGTGCCGGAAGGTGCGGGCGGACCGACATATCCGAACATGTAACGCTGCCACAGGTTTGTCACACCGATAGGCTGGTCATGCGGCACAACCGCATGGCCTATCTCGAGACATCAAAGACCCCAACGGGAATATTACATGGACTGTGCCGGAAGGTGCGGGCGGACCGACATATCCGAACATGTAACGCTGCCACAGGTTTGTCACACCGATAGGCTGGTCATGCGGCACAACCGCATGGCCTATCTCGAGACATCAAAGACCCCAACGGGAATATTACATGGACTGTGCCGGAAGGTGCGGGCGGACCGACATATCCGAACATGTAACGCTGCCACAGGTTTGTCACACCGATAGGCTGGTCATGCGGCACAACCGCATGGCCTATCTCGAGACATCAAAGACCCCAACGGGAATATTACATGGACTGTGCCGGAAGGTGCGGGCGGACCGACATATCCGAACATGTAACGCTGCCACAGGTTTGTCACACCGATAGGCTGGTCATGCGGCACAACCGCATGGCCTATCTCGAGACATCAAAGACCCCAACGGGAATATTACATGGACTGTGCCGGAAGGTGCGGGCGGACCGACATATCCGAACATGTAACGCTGCCACAGGTTTGTCACACCGATAGGCTGGTCATGCGGCACAACCGCATGGCCTATCTCGAGACATCAAAGACCCTAATAATGCAAAAGCCGAGCAACGCCCGGCTTCTCTGGAAGAATATAAAGGTCAAAAGCAGTTAGCCGAACAACGCGTCAATATCGTCTTGGCTGCTTCCCTTGGGATCGTCTTCGGTAATTTTGTCGAAAGAAAAATCGGCCATCATCGCGTCAACTTCCGATTGGTTAACACCTTCACCAACGAGCTGAGGGCCATGCAGGATCTGTTCCCGCTTACGGCGGTCCTGATCGGATTCTTCGCGGACATAATCTGAATGATCATCAACTTTCAAACGGTCAATAAAGGCCGCTACGCGCTCATCGATCACTTTTAGAGCATGCACAACTTTGGAGATGCGTTGGCCCGTAATGTCTTGGAACGAGCAAGCTTCGAAAATTTCAATCACCTTATCATTCACGATCTCCTGATAAGCCTTCGTGTCGCTGGGATCAGCGGCCATAATTTCCTCAGCCGAGGACATAATGATATTGGTGGCGGTTTCAGTGGCCTCAACCACAGCATCAAGCTCTCGTCCCGCCTCCGGAATATGATTATCGCGCATTTCGCCAGGGCTTAACGAGGCAATTTCCTTCTTCATCGAAGAAATCTCGGACGCAATGGACTCAAACTCTTGATACAGAGACTTGTCCATAGCCTGAACACATGATTCAAGACTTCCGGCCATCACTTCTGCCATCGACATGATATCAGTCAGCGTTAGATTTTCACCTTTGTTGGTTTCCAGAAAAGTGACAAGCTGTGCCACTTTGTCTACTTTAAGCTGCTTTGCTTGACCCATTTGGCGATCCTCACTGTCTTTTTATGGCGCATTCATGATCATTAAAATCGGTTCAAAGCGAATAGCTCTGCAGATAGGCGTTTGCGGGTAAAACGCCGGAGCTCATGCTTTCCCGGTTTTTGAGAATATGCGTCCTTGTTGCCAGATGGTTTCCCATCGGGATGTTCTTGCAAGATTGAAAATCAATCGAGCGACATAGGTCACATCCGCGAGAATGGTACCTACAAAGCATTCATAGGCCGATTAATGGTTGTTGTTCAGGGAGTAGGGCCGGGTCATATTCCCGGCGCCTCGACCCTAACGAACTCTCATCAGTCTAACAAAATCGCCCCAGACCACGCCCCTCACAGACCGTGCCGAGGTGAACCATCTTAGTTGTCGAAGACAGCGTCAATTTTGGTTTTCAATGTGGCTGCATTAAACGGCTTCACAATGTAGTTGTTCACACCGGCCTTTTTGGCTGCAATCACATTTTCCGTTTTCGATTCAGCAGTTACCATAATGAATGGTGTTTTTGACAAACTGTCACTGGAACGAACTTGTTTGAGCAGTTCGTAACCTGTCATAGGCTCCATGTTCCAGTCAGAAATCACAAGTCCGTAACGACGGCCCTGCATTTTCGCCAATGCTTCGGTGCCATCAGCGGCATCATCCACATCTTCGAAACCAAGTTGCTTGAGCAGGTTTTTGATAATCCTGATCATGGTTTTGTAATCGTCGACAACCAATACTGGCATAGAAAGATCGAGGGCCATTTCTTTACTCCAAACTCACACTGCTTTGCCGCCTTGCATGGCGGGCTTACCGACTTTTCAGACTGTTTTTTTTATCGTTATCAAGGAATCCTCGTTCCCTGATCCTGATTGCAGACTAGCTCAAGGGTTTAAAAAAGCAGTTAACTGGCAGAAACTTACAAAAGAGCGATTGTACGAAAAGGACCCCATTTTGCAGTAAACAGGCAAAAATGACCCAAAAATTTACTTAACTGTAGTAATTTGTTTAGACTTTCCTAACCTTTATTTCGATTAACCATGTAAAGATCCTAATATTCACTGCTTTTGCTATTCCAACACCATGTTAGGCACCCCTAAGGCAAACGCCTCTAAATGCATTTTTACCTACGTCTTTGGCTGCATAGGCGCTATGTCACGTTGCCCTTCAAAATCATGTTGCGTATGCTCACAAATGCTGCAGCGCGACAATTCAATTTTTGATTGGCTCCAAAGAGACCATAAAGCGGGATTGAATGTAGAGATCGCTTGCTCAGAAAATGTAGGGGACCATACGATGACAGCACCTCTTGAAGGCGTCCAAGCCCGGACTGTCTATTACCAAGATATGAGCATTGGGCAGAGCGAGAGCTTTAGCCATATTGTGCGCGAAGAAGATATAGCAGCCTTTGCCGCCGTTTCTGGCGATCATAATCCAATCCATACTGATAAAGACTATGGGCAAGCCAGCCAATTCGGTAGCAACATTGCCCATGGGCTTTATACGGCCAGCCTTTTTTCCGCCCTTCTGGGAATGCGCTTGCCCGGCCCGGGCGCTATTTACCTTTCACAGACACTGAAATTTTCTGCGCCCGTTCGCGTCGGAGACAAAATAGATGTGGCAGTTACGATCAATGAAATGATCGATCGAGGACGGCGGGTGGTGCTGGAATGCGAAGCCAGAGTCGGTAACACTCTGGTCCTTTCTGGCGAGGCCACCGTGGTGGCACCTAAAAAGCCGGCCTGAACGGGATCAAACGAAGCTGCAAATATGGCACGATTAATAAAAAGCGCTCCCCTTTTGTACAAAGGGAGCGCTTTTTTGTCAGGCGATACGTTCCGCTCACGCCCCTCCCCTAAGGCGGGACGCCCTTAATGCTTAAATTTAAGCAAGCCGAATCGTTCTCTACTGTTGAACCGAATGAGCAGCGCCACACCGGTCACAGCAAGCCCCATCGCCAAACCCAACCAAATGCCCTCGCCTTGCCAATCAAGGATAAAACCAAAGTAATAGGACGTAGGCAGGCCGCAAGCCCAATAGCCTAGAATGGCAATGATCATGGGACCACTCGTATCACCCAGCCCTCTCAATGTCCCTGCGGTCATCGCTTGCAGGCCATCGAACAACTGAAACAGACCGGCATAGGCCAAATAGCTTACCGCCAAGAGGTGAGGAGTTGCGTTTTGAGGGTTGGCGGGATCAAGGAACAGGCGAATAAGGCTATTGGGAATTGTCAGGAACAGCAAACAGGTCAGAGCCATAAAGCTGGTCCCCATCACAATGGAAACCCAACCCGCGACTCGAATACCTTCCAGTGATTTACGACCATAAGCAAGTCCTGTGCGTATGGTCGTTGCCTGACTAAGCCCCAGCGGCACCATGAAAGCAATTGCAGCGCATTGCAGCGCAACCGTGTGCGCGGCAAGCTCATCATTGCCCAACCAGCCCATTAAAACGGTGGCTGCAGAGAATAACCCCACCTCGACCATGATCATCAGTCCAATGGGTACGCCTATGCGCAGCATTTCAAGAAAACGAGGCCAGTCAGGTTTCCAGAAGCGGGCAAACACCTGATAGGCTCGATAGGTCTTGCCACGGCCCACAAAGATCAACAGAGCGACGAAAACGAAGGTATTGACAACACTGGTGGATATGCCAGCACCGGCCAGCTCTAGGCGAGGAAAGCCGAAGTTGCCGAACATCAGGGTATAATTGCCCAGTGCGTTTACGAAAAAACTGCCAATGGTGACGATCAACACGACCTTGGTTTCACTGTGCGCAGTTACCAATCCCCGCAAGGCAATGAACCCCATGGCGGGAAACAGGCCCAGCGCGGCAAAATTGAGATAAGACTGAGCCATGGCTGACGTCTGCTCAATTTGTCCAAGACTGATAAAAATGGTCTCGGCCTGATACAAAATGGTCATCACGATAATCGCGAGCAACGCAGAGACCCATATGCCTTGCCTTGCTGTACGACGGACTGAAGTATAGTCTCTGGCCCCGATGGCTTGGGCCACCATTGGTGCAACCGCTGTCAGAGACCCAATGCCGAGCAGCAACAATGGGTGCAACAAGGCAGAGGCCAACGAACCCGCCGCCAAATAGTCGCGCCCCAGCCAACCCATCATAATGACGTCTGTTGTCTGGAGCGAGAATTGCGCCAGTTGTGTGAGCACAAGTGGCCATGCCAATGCCACAGTGGCGCGCAATTCACCTCCCCATGACATATATGTGCCTTTTTCGTCATCGGAATAAGCAGAGACTGATGCAGTGGCATCATTGCTCTGCTCTTCCAGCTCTTTTTGCTGGTCGTGCATAGGATCACCAAGATCTGAAGGAATGGCCGGCAATTTTGTTCTCTGGTCTGGGGGCCATTGATCCCGCTTATAAGAAGCAAAACAGGGGCGCCATAACCGGAAAACACCGGAACCGTATGTTGATCTGAGACATTATCGGTGTTTTTTTGGCGTGTATAGCCCCCAAATTCACCTTTCAAGCAAAGCGGCAACTGGACAGGAACCGAAATTTGTCTCAACGTCACAGCCGTGGGCCGAACCGCTTGGCGGCTTTCACCCAAATTATTGTTTGTTCTGATTGTGAGATTGCCATGAGACATTTGTGGATCCGTTCTTTATTCGCCTTTCTTGCCTGTGCGGTTTTTTCTGGCTGCCAGAGTATCTCGTCAGGCTTGGGGACGGTGATTCCCACCGGCAAAAGCATCCAAGGAGAAGTGCAGTGGGCTTTTGCTGCCCTTGATGGCGACATCATAACTTTGAACTTTAGCGATGCATCCGGCGTTATCGTCGCACAGGAATTGTTGCCAGCACCTGGGGCCAAGCATCTGCCTTTTAATCTGGTCGCTGCAAAAAATGATCTGACACGTTGCCAGTCAGGCGGATCTTGCCGCTATTCTGCAACGCTCATGCGTGGAGAAGTGTTAAAGGCGCGAGGCCACATCTACTACACCCCCACATCGACGCCTGTTGTTGTGTTAAGTGAAACGGGTCGATCGCCAGACGCCTCGGCTGCCATGCCGAAGCCGGTGTATCAATAAAGGGTCTTCCGATCTTGGGTGTTGGGTCTGAAACCGCTCCGTTACGTCACAGATGGGCCCTATTTTGCAAGATGTGGATATAAGAGGGGCTAATTCCATCTCTCCTCTTGACCTGTACCCTTGACCTTTGCGATGGATTTGGGCAACGTCCGGCCTGATAGCAACCTTTGCCCTAAGGCTGTATTGAGATCCCATTCGAGATGTTTTGAAGTCAGCGCCTCTGCGCCTTGGAGCCTCCTGCCGATGATGGCCATTGCCCCTGCTTTTATTGATATGCACCACCCTTTGCTGCCGCTGCCAGAGGCGTTGCGCGGCGGTGTCGTGGCGATTGGTAATTTTGATGGTATGCATCGTGGTCATCAAGCCGTGTTGGAAGATGCTCTGCAGGAAGCACATGCGGCGGGTTTAAAAGCAATTATGCTGACCTTCGAACCGCACCCGCGTTCCGTATTCCGGCCCGACCAACCCGTTTTCCGGCTGACACCCCATGTTGAGAAAGCCAAGCTCGCGCGCGTATTGGGGTTGGATGGCATGATTTCTCTGGGCTTTAATTCAGAATTTGCAGCCCAATCACCAGATCGCTTTATCTCAGAGATGCTTGTGTCCGGGCTAGCGGCTCAAAAAGTGATCTCTGGTTATGATTTCCATTTTGGTAAAGACCGCGCAGGAACGCCCGATTATTTGAAGGCGCAAGGGGCTGCGCATGGTTTTGGCGTGACGATTGTGGACATGAAAGCAGACCGGACTGGTGATGCAGTTTCCTCCACCCGCATCCGCCAAGCGCTGGAAGACGGGGCCATTGGGCCGGCCAACAAATTGCTGGGCTATCGGCATTTCTTTTCGGGCACTGTTGTGCATGGCCAGAAAAATGGCCGTAAACTGGGCTATCCCACAGCCAATATGACCCTGCCGGACAACAGCCGTCTGCGCGAAGGGGTTTATGCGGTCAAGATGGTGCGAGCGGACGGCTCTGTGCATGACAGCGTTGCCAGTTTTGGCCGCCGGCCCATGTTTGACAATGGACCGCGGGTGTTTGAAGTCCATGTGTTTGACTTTGATGGCGATCTGTATGGCGAGCAAATCCGTGTTGTATTGCATGAGTATTTACGCGGCGAGCAGAAATTTGACGGTCTGGACGCTCTGATCGCACAAATGGATAAAGACAGCGACCAAGCCCGCTCCATATTAGCCAAAGCCGAGCCGCTGTCCGAGCTTGAAACCCGGCTTTGGAAACGCGAAGCGATTATTTGACCGCTCTCATTCCAAATCGATCAGGCTGTGATGCAGCCAGCCTTGCTGGTCATTGGTTTCAACCAAATACCAGACTTCGGGGGTCCCCAACGGGTTGTAGGTTCCAGAGCGGATGATTTGAATGGGCGCGCCCTTGGGCACGATCTGGATGATATTATCGTGGTAGGACGGCCAGCGCCGCAGATTACCATCGACCAACAGAAGCGGGCCTTTGGTTGCGAACCGCTCACCAAACAGTTTTGTACGCAGACTATCCAAGGGGAAAAGAGGGCTCGGATCGATTTTGCGCCCCGGTGACACCTCCCAATGGCCTTTAATAAAGGACAGGCCATATTTCTCGGTCAGAGTCTGACACAGCGCGGTTACTGTTTCGATCTGCTGTTGGGTATAATCAAGCCACCAGCCCTTGCCATGGGCCTTGGTATTGGCAAAGGCAAAGTCATGACCGTCTACTCCGTCTCTATATAAAGCCTTAAACCACGGCTGCAGGTGGCCATCGCGCCGTTTGGCGCATTTTCCTAAATTGACCATTTCAATGCCAAAAGCAAAAGCATTGACGTCTTTTTCACCACGATAACAACTCTTGCCCGCATGCCATGCGCGGCGTTCAAAACCGACCTGCTGGGTTACGCGTCCATCCCGCTCTACTGTTAAATGCGCAGATGCCCGCGCTTCGGCCTGCAGAAACCAGTTTACAGCTTGTCCCGCTTCCAGCCGACCTGCGGTGTCGTGCAAGACGATGCCGCGTGGGGCAAAACCGGCTGACTGGTTGGGTGATCGGATAAAGGCGATGGGCTGTCCATCCTTGAATAAGCGATGACTGCGGATGGTGTAGGGATTGGTTCGGATAAACTGTGGCATTTGTCGGCCTCATACACTTGGATTTGATGCGGGAGCATTTGACAAACAGCGTCACACAGATATCAGCGGTGGGGATTAGGGGAACAGGTGAAACAGCATCGGTAAGAGGGCTTGTGCTTGGCATTGGCTTCAATTAATGTCGCGCGCAAGACAAAAGGCCGATGAAATGCTGAACGGAAGTGCCTTGCGCACGTTAGACCAGATGATACACGCCATATTGCGGCCCGTGCTGCCGCCCTCCCCGATAGGCACAGGCCCCATAGCCAGCCGAATTACTGGCCCGGCCTTCGTGTGACCGGCGCAAATTATGCGCCCGCGAGGGACCGGGATTGATAGAGTGTCTGGACAAACATCCATTGTGCCAGCCTGCCCTATCCCATAAACCGAAATTTGAACCGCACTGGGCAACCGCTCTGTTTAGCCAAACATTCTCGAATTGGCTTTCCCTTGGAGCTCTTGCCAGTGACCAGACTTCACGAAAGTGAATATTGATGACCGAAGAACGCGATTACTCCAAAACACTATATTTGCCCAAGACCGACTTCCCTATGCGGGCAGGTCTGCCCAAAAATGAGCCAAAATTTCAGGCGCGCTGGGATGAGATGGATCTGTATCGCCAATTACGCGATCGCTCCAAAGGGCGTGAGAAATATGTTCTGCATGATGGCCCTCCCTATGCCAACGGCCATCTGCATATTGGCCATGCGCTGAACAAAACCATCAAGGATATCATCACCCGCTCTTTCCAGATGCGTGGCTTTGATGCCAACTATGTGCCCGGCTGGGATTGTCACGGTCTTCCTATCGAATGGAAGATTGAGGAGAAATATCGCAAAAAGGGCAAGAATAAAGACGCGGTCCCTATCAATGAATTCCGCAATGAATGTCGAGAATTTGCTGCCGAGTGGATCGCTATTCAGGCAGAAGAATTCAAACGTTTGGCTGTGCTGGGTGACTTTGTAAACCCATATAAAACCATGACCTATGATGCCGAAGCACGAATCGCCGGCGAATTGATGAAATTTGCGACCTCTGGCCAGCTGTTCCAGGGCTCCAAGCCGGTAATGTGGTCCATCGTCGAAAAAACGGCTCTGGCAGAAGCTGAAGTGGAATATCAGGATCATACGTCCCACACGATCTGGGTGCGTTTCCCGGTTACTGGCATCCACGGCACCGTTGCGGCCGACCAGATGGACGCACTCCTGAATGCTGACGTCGTGATCTGGACCACCACGCCTTGGACAATCCCCGCCAACCGTGCGATCTGCTATTCCGAGACCATTTCTTATGGTCTTTATGAAGTGACCGAAGCCGCCGACGACAATTGGGCCAAAGTTGGCGACAAGCTGATTGTTGCAGACGCTCTGGCGGCAGACATCTTCAAATCTGCCCGTGTAGAAAGCTATGAACGTAAGTTCGATGTTGACCCGAGCCAGATTGCAGAGTGCGCCCATCCTTTTGCTGATATTGAAGAAGCGGGCGACTATTGGGGATTTGACGTTCCTATGATCGCGGGCGAGCATGTGACTGATGATGCTGGTACCGGCTTTGTGCATACAGCACCGGGTCATGGTGCCGATGACTTTGAGGTTTTTGTCGCCAACCGCGAACGCTTTGCTGAATGTGGCACCACCGAGGTGCCGCACACTGTCGCCGAAGACGGAGCCTATTATCCGCATGTGCCATTGTTCCAAGGGCACTATATCCTCAATCGCAAGGGCGGCGAAGGCACCACCAACACCGCGGTCATCGACAAACTTGTTGAAGTGGGCGCCCTGTTGGCCCGCGGCAAGATCAAGCATAGCTATCCGCACAGCTGGCGGTCCAAGGCTCCTCTGATTTTCCGCAACACGCCGCAATGGTTCATCGCCATGGATCGCGACATTGACGGAGCCGGTGACACATTGCGCAAACGCGCGTTGGATGCCATCGACGCAACCCGCTTTGTACCGGCCTCTGGCCAGACCCGCTTGCGCACCATGATCGAGACCCGCCCTGACTGGGTGATTTCTCGTCAGCGCGCATGGGGTGTACCGATCACGATTTTCATCAAGAAAAATGACCCCACAGTTGTCTTGCAGGACGCATCTGTCAACGAGCGCATTTTTGATACCTTCCTGGAAGAAGGCGCTGATGCATGGTTTGCAGAAGGGGCTAAAGAACGCTTCCTCGGTGCCGATTATGACGCAGCTGAATGGGAAAAAGTCGACGACATTCTTGATGTCTGGTTTGATTCCGGATCGACCCATGCTTTCTGGCTTGAACAGCGTGACGACCTAAAATGGCCTGCCGATCTTTATATGGAAGGATCAGACCAACATCGGGGCTGGTTCCATTCTTCGTTGTTGGAATCCTGCGGTACCCGTGGTCGTGCGCCATATAATGCAGTTCTGACCCATGGCTTCACCATGGCCGAAGACGGTCGCAAGATGTCCAAATCCTTGGGCAACACCATCGCGCCACAAGATATCATCAAACAATATGGTGCTGATATCCTGCGATTGTGGGTAGCAACCAGCGACTATACAGACGATCAGCGCATCGGACCGGAAATCCTGAAAACCAGTGCAGATGCCTATCGCAAGATGCGCAACAGCATTCGTTGGATGCTTGGGTCATTGGCTCATTATGATGACGAAGCAGTGTCAGGCTCTGAGATGCCCGAGCTAGAGCGCCTGATGCTGCATCGTATCTATGAGCTGGATATCATGGTGCGTGAAGCCTATGATGCATTCGATTTCAAACGCGTGATGCATGAGCTCAACTATTTCCTAGGCATTGAATTATCGGCTTTCTATTTTGATGTGCGCAAAGACACCCTCTATTGTGATGCCCCAAGCTCGGAGCGCCGCAAGGCATCGCTTTATGTGATCCATGAGCTGTTTATGCATTTGACAGCATGGTTGGCACCGATCCTGCCATTCACAATGGAAGAAACATGGCTCACACGCTTCCCATCTGACAGCGACTCGGTTCATTTCCGCCAATTCCCGGATGTTTCCTCCGATTGGCAAGACGATGAGCTGGCTGCAAAATGGAAAAAGATCAAGCAGGTTCGCCGTGTTGTCACGGGCGCACTGGAAATCGAACGTCGCGAGAAACGCATAGGCTCCTCATTGGAAGCCGCTCCTAAGGTATATGTGTCTGACAAGTCGATTCTGGAAGCCATGAAAGACGTTGATCTTGCAGAAATCTCCATTACTTCTCAGGCTGAATTGATCGCAGGGGACGCTCCTGCCGGTGCGTTTGTCTTGGAAGATGTGGCAGGTATTGGTGTTGTCCCTGCTTTGGCTGAAGGCAACAAATGTCAACGCAGCTGGAAAATTCTTCCTGAAGTCGGCACTGACCCTGATTATCCGGACCTGTCGCTTCGCGATGCTGCGGCGATCCGCGAAATCGACGCCGCCTAAGGCTTTTATAAAGACAAAAAAACCGGACCTCTTTTAACAATGAGGCCCGGTTTTTCATTTCATCAAAACACGGAGCGTTCCTTGTCTGCACGCACATTGGGATATCTGATAGCCCTTATCAGCTTTGCTGTTGATCAGGCCTCAAAGCTCGGCATGCTTTACGGCTTCGAAATCGAAGCGGTGATGCGGCGCGAAGGACCGGTTAGCGTTGCACCTTTTCTTGATCTGGTGCTGGTTTGGAATCGGGGAATTTCCTATGGCCTGTTGCAACAAGACAGTGAGCTAGGCCGGTATCTGCTGATCGGATTGGCCGTTGTCGCGTCTATTTTGCTTTCGGTCTGGCTCTGGCGGTTAACTGATCGGCTTACCGCCCTTGGGCTAGGGCTGATTCTGGGTGGTGCCCTTGGCAACGGCCTAGACCGTATCCTGCACGGTGCAGTGGTTGACCTGTTTCATTTTCATTGGGGCACATTCAGCTGGTATGTCTTCAATCTGGCAGATGTGTGGATTGTTGTCGGCGCAGCTTTTCTGGTCTATGAAAGCTTTTTTGGCTCAAAAGACACAGCAGACAAGTCTGGCCGCAATGATGCCGCAAATCAGTGATTTATCTTCCAATGAAACCACGTGCTCTAGGTGCTATACAGGCTGGCTTTAAGCAGGAGATCTCAGACATACTCTTGATCTTCACCCTCTTTAGGCAGTATGTCTAAGCTTGTTCGCACCTGTGGGTGTTTAATTTGTTTCATTTGCGTATCGGGCAACCTGCGTTTTTCGCGCAAATATCGTCCGAGTAATGCCCGACTAGTGTAAGGCAAACTGACATGATCGATGCAAAGCCTGCTGGCCAAGCTGCCTCTTCAATCGCACAAGCCGATAAAAGCCAGACCAGAATCACATCTGGCCTTTTTGCTTTTGCCCTTGCTGCGCCTTTGACCCTTGGGCTCTCGGCCTGTTCAGGCATTGGCGGCACGACGTACGGCACTGGCGAAAGCCAGGAAGCCGCGTTGCTCGACGATGTCACCAGCGGTTTAGGCATTATACCTAAAACGCAGAAAGACCCGATTGATTATTCGGCCCGCGCGGGTTTGGTGCTTCCTCCGGAAGGCACAGCATTGCCAGCGCCGGAAGACGGGTCTCGCGTCGCATCAAGCGCAGCGGCTAATTGGCCACAAGATCCAGACAGATTACGAAAGCTTTATCATGAGCGCATGGAGACAATGACGGAAGCCGAGCGCCAGCAGCTACTTGCCGCCATCCGTCGCTTGCCGCCAGAACAACGCGATGAGATTATCAAGAATGATCCTCGCGCCACAAGCTTTGCCAACCAGATCAAAGAACCAGATCCAATGACAGCTTCGGCGGCGGAACTGGCTGCATATGAAAAACAAGTCCAAGAGCGCAAAGCGCTCATCCGGTTGAAAAATGGCGAAGGCGTAAAAGGCCGTCAATATTTGACGCAGCCTCCAGAACGCTTCACAGAGACCACGCCGGAAATCGAACGAGAAATGGCCAAGATTGATCCTGAAAAGCAGAATAAAGAGAAAAAAGGCCTGTTCAGTAAAATTTGGCCTTTCTAGTCCCAAGCCGATCTTAGCAGACTTCGTCACACACTGATTAATCGGCCTGCAGGCGCACTCAAACCAAGCATCAGCTTCGTACATTATAATAGCCCGCCCAAAGGACATCACTCCAGGGCGGGTTTTTTCGTTATTGGAAAGCAGAATCGCACCCCCAGGATTGTAGGAGCGCCTCAATCCACCCGATTCCCCACTGAGTATGCTGGTGCTGTAGGCGATTCCGGCTGTAAAAGAGGCTTGATGGACCGATTTCAGACCACTTGCCCTGCTGACACCGGCTTCGCTGCGGCCAGTTCGACCCGTCTACGGACTCTCAATATAGGGGTTTTCCATTAACCCCTCAGTAACGAATTGGCGGAAATGTGCCTTTTGAGGCCTGTTTTGTGTTTTTTGTGCAACAGTCCGCGCAAAGTGGTTGGGGCAACAAACACAGGAGATTGATCCTCCGTGAGAAACGCGTATTGTCTCCCTTGTCGCAAGCAGTGAAGGAATGGTCTGACTAGACTAATCACTGCGAACAAACGTTTTATTTGATTAATGAAGGTCAGAAACATGAACATCAAGAGCCTTATCCTTGGTTCCGCAGCTGCTCTCGTAGCATGTGGTTCAGCACAAGCCGCCGATCTGCCAGTAGCAGAGCCTGTAGACTACGTAAAAGTATGTGATGCATACGGCGCTGGTTACTTCTTCATCCCTGGTACAGACACTTGCCTGAAAATCGGCGGTAAAGTACTGTTTGGTGTTTCAAGCGAAGGCTTCGGTAACGATGCTGGTCTTGATCGTGCTGATGATCTGGTTAACTTCTACACAGAAACCACTTTCTCTTTTACAGCTCGTGAAGAAACCGAACTGGGCACATTGACTGCTCACATGGAATTTGACGACGCTTCCGATACAACAACTGCTGGTGGTACTGTCGGTAACGGCGCAGCAATCGACAAAGCATACATCATGCTTGGCGGTTTCTATGCTGGTCTGACCGATTCTTTGCTCGATTTCAACGCTGGTCTTGGTTACGATGACTACGGCTTCGGCTTTGGTGATCTGAACACAATCGGTTATAAAGCTGACATGGGCAACGGCGTAACTGCTGCTATCGCTCTTGAAGAGTTCAACAACAATGAAGCTGGTGCTGGTACTTCCATGCCTGCAGTTACTGCTAGCTTGTCTGTTGCACAGGGCTGGGGTTCTTTGGTTGTAGGTGCTGGAGTACATCAGGTTCGTTACACCAACTCTGCTACTTCCACTGACTTTGGTTTTGCTGTCGGCGGTGAAGGCACTTTCAATATTGCTGAAGGCCTGACATTCGGTCTTGCTGGTGGTTACGGTACTCGTATCAGCAATCTTGCAGCTGGTATTGCAGCTGGTTCACTTGCTAAAGAATGGCTTGCTTCTGCTGGTCTTGCTTATGCATTTGCTGACAACATGACATTGTCTCTTGATGCTGGCTACAAATCTGTAAACGATTTCGGTACAACAGGTGATTTCAAAGGCTGGGGCACAAGCCTTATGCTTGAGTATGTTCCTGTGAAAAACCTTAGCGTTACTGGTAAAGTCGGCTACCAGAAAATGGACTATCATGCTTCTTCTGCTACCGCAGACTGGGATGATGTTGCTGCTAAAATCGAAATCGAACGTACTTTCTAATTTAAGCCTCGCTTAATTAGAGAAACGTAAGTTTCTGAGGCCCCGAGGGTTCATTCTCTCGGGGTCTTTTTGTATGGAAATTTGCCACCATTTTACCGGACAGCACTCAACGCTGTTTCAGGCCATCGATTGAAACGTCTCTTGGGCTTTGCGAAAACGAAAAATGGTTATAACAACGTCAATTGGGTGGATGTCTCTGATATATCGGCATTCTGATCGGCATTAAGATCCAGGTCTTGAGTGGACGGCCGGACTTGATCGACACGCGTTTCAACCAAATCATTCTCCGTTGCCCTTGCATCTTGTTCAGAACGCCCTGCCGCCAAAGGTTCAATCAGAGAGGCATCGTCATTGCCAACACTATTGACCTTGCTGGAAACAGGATGAATTTTGAGCGGCCTCAAATAAGGTCTTCGCAACAATGGCCGCGCGTCTTTCATCAGATCCGAGCTGGTATCCAGCCAAAGATCAAGATCCTGTGGTTCAATCAAAACAGGCATACGACCGCTAATATCCGCCATGGCACCCTGTGCTTTATTAGTCAGGATCGCAGTGGTGTCGACCTCTTCCCCATACGGCCCCATCCAGGTTTCCCAAATGCCAGCCAACGCCATGATCTTTCCTTCCGCACTGGCAATATAATAGGGTTGCTTGTATGCACGATTGGAACCACCATTTGGACAGCTCCCACTCCATTCATAGAATCCGGACACAGGGATAACGCAGCGGCGGCGGCGGATCGCATTACGAAAAGACGGTTTTTCCTCAACGGTTTCGCTACGAGCACTATTGACCAGCGCATAGTCCTTGGGATCCTTGACCCATTCCGGCAGGAACCCCCATCTCATCAAACGGACAAGATTTACCCCACGCTCCTTTACAATGGTCAACACCGGTTGTGTTGGCGCGATATTGTAACGAGGCGGCATAGGATGCAGACTAGACAATTGTCCATCGCTGCCAAACGCGCGCAGAAGGTCGTCATTTTCAGCGGCTAGTACAATGCGGCCACTCATAACTAAACCCAACTTTCTATTGCTATGATGGTTTCAACTTGCAGAACATCGTGCTGATAGCCCTACTTATGCGTGTTAACAACAAGCTTTTAGAAACCTTAATCCTTTAAAGTCACATTAGGATCCATGAGCTATTCTTACAAGCCATCACAATGCGTTACGAGTTCAAGCATGTCAGAAACGTCATCTCTACCCGATGCATCGGTATTGCTAGCGGCAAATATCAATCCATCCACATTATTGGCAACAGATTATCTTAATCATTTCAATGAAGTACTGATGCTCATTGAAATACTCCCTGCTATGCCCGAATGTGCAGATGACGTCTTTTCGTGGCGCCCCATGACCTATGCCGACTATTTTAAACAATCGACTTTCAAAGAAAAAAATCTTGCCATCTCGCTATACGAATCGATTCCTGATGCTTTGAAATCTCGCTTTGAGAGCTTGATTCATGATGCAGATGAAAAAATATTTGGTCTGATAGAACGGATTTCTTCACTTGACGGAGACTTGTCCGGTGGCTCTTTCGAAAATCTTGCCTTTATGGCATCTACTGAGATCCGGCCTCTTATTGACCGCGCCAGTGCTCTAATCAATGATACCGCATCAGATACAGACTGGATGCTTGCTATTGACCATCCAACGGCACAGGATGAAGTCGACAGACTCTTTGACTAGAATATCAAAGGTAGGATCCATCTTGTCCTCTTCGCGTTCCTATCCTGATCACCCTTTTCTGGGTGTCAGCGCTCTCATCCGGCATCAGGCTCATATTGTTTTAATTGAACGCGGTAAAGAGCCGCATCTTGGTGTCTGGAGCCTGCCGGGCGGAGTTGTCGAGACCGGCGAACACCTTGAGGAGGCCATCGTTCGCGAGGTCCGAGAAGAGGTAGGGCTGGATTTTATTCCCGACAGTTTGTCAGAGCTCGTAGAAATCCTGCACTACGATTCTGATAATCAATGCGAGCTGCATTTTGTAATCGGCGTTTTCATCTGTGATTTATCAAGCCAGACCGAGAGCCCGCCGCAATTATCGGCAGGCGATGATGCAAAAGATGCCCGCTGGGTGGCGATTGACACACTCGATCAATACACCCTTACAGATGGTACCAAAGACGTAATTCAACGGCTTCTATCCAATGCGCAAAGCCCCATCAGGATTGGCTGAGAGCTGTTGACTGGAAGCTTGAAAGCCCTCAGGCCTCGTCTTCTTCCACAATCCAAGGCTCCTGAAGCGCCGCTTCTTCCCATTCTTGCCAAGCAGGCAATGCTTTAACGGCATCGCGATAAGCACGAAATGTGCCGCTGTTTGTAAGGGCGTATTTTTCCAATCTATTCACGACCGGCGCATACATGGCATCCACCGCGCCAAATGCACCAAACAAAAACGGCCCGCCAGATTTTTCCAAACAATCAAACCAGATTTGTTCGATTCGCTCGACATTCTTAACGACAGCTGCAGCGCTGTAGGGGTCAAGATCAAGCGGGCGAATGTCGCGGCGCATATTCATAGGGCAAGAACCGCGCAAGCCAAAAAAACCACCATGCATTTCCGCGGCATAAGAGCGCGCCAAAGCACGGTCCGTGCGATCTGCAGGCCATAGATTTGCATCTGGATACAGGTCAGCTACGGCCTCAAGAATAGCAAGGCTTTCGCAGATGGTGACGGTGTCTTTGCCGGCTTCTTCGATTTTCAATACCGGCACCTTTTTGGTGGGGGAAAAATCTATAAAATGTGCATGCCCAGTGGCTTCATCAAACGGAGAGAAATGTTCGGTAAAGGGAATGTTCTTGGCTTTCAATGCAAGCCATGGCCGAAATGACCAGGAAGAGTAATTTTTGTTGGCAATATACAGCGTCAACGCAACCATGGGAATTCCTCAAGTCAAAAGGACAGAAAAAGCCAAGATGAGAGTGTCAGAAGCGTAAAATCAAATTCACCAGAAGAAAAGGCCCGCAGATGCCTTTTCGTAAATATTGGCCCATCTTCTACCGTGACAATAGCTAGAATGTTCACTGTTACAATGAAAGCGCAAGGCTAAACCAATGGATGGCCAGGGGGAACTGACGCAATTGAGGATTTTTCGACATCGTCAGCAATCAGCTCTTCGGCAATCTCTAGGCTGACTGACACCAATTGCGAAATGCCGCGCTCGGCCATCGTCACACCGAACAAACGATCCATTCGAGCCATGGTAATCGGATTGTGCGTGATGGTGACAAAGCGTGTTTCGGTCAGGGCACGCATCTCTTCCAGCAACGTACAGAAGCGCTCAACATTGGCGTCGTCCAGTGGAGCATCTACTTCGTCGAGCACGCAAATCGGTGCTGGGTTGGTGAGAAAAACGGCAAAAATCAAAGCCATAGCGGTGAGAGCCTGCTCGCCACCAGACAATAAGGTCATGGTTTGCGGTTTTTTACCCGGTGGGCGCGCAATAATATCCAGGCCCGCATGCAATGGATCATCTGCATCGGTCAATTGAAGCTCCGCTTGTCCACCACCAAATAATTTGGCAAACAATGCCTTGAAATGTCCGTTTACCACTTCAAAGGAAGAGAGCAAACGGGCACGGGCTTCCTTGTTGAGGTTGAAAATGCCGGTACGCAGTTTTTTGATGGCCTCGATCAGGTCATCACGCTCGGTTTCCATTGTGGTGAGCTGATCGGAGATTTCAGTTGCTTCTTCGTCGGCCCGCAGATTCACACCACCAAGCCGCTCTCGTTCATTGCGCAATCTGTCTAACTTGCCCTCCACCGAAGCCATAGCAGGCAGAGGTGCGCCTTGTTTGAGGCCGGATAAGCCAAAGGTCGCGGCCGGGTCACAATCCATTGCCTCATCGATTTGTCGCTCCAACTCCTCCTTGCGCCCCTTGATGCCATTTATGCGCTCTTCCGCGCGAATGCGGGCTTCCCGCATGGTGCTCAAGCGCTCCAAGGCTACCTTCGCTGCCACACCCGCCTCTAGAGCGGCATGTTCGGCAACGGCCAGTCGGTCGCTGGCTTCCTTCTGGGCTTCTTCAGATTTTGAAATCTGCGATAACAGACCACGCCGTTTGTTGGTGATCTCGTCGGGCATGTCTTGAAGGGAAAGTCTTTCTTCATCTGTCTGGGCCAACCGCTCGTTCAGGGTGGCGATTTGCTCATCGGCATTCTGGACACGATTGACCCAACTGGCCCTCTCCCGTTCAATGGATTGCAAGCGCTTAAGTCGCATTTCTGCTTCGCGACTCATGCCCTGCGCATGCGCCCGCGCTTCGGCAACCAAGCTGCGTTTTTCGCTTTGAACCATACGAGCGCTGTCACGATCCCGCTGCAAATGCTCGAAATCAGGCAAATCGCTCTGTTGTGCCTCGGCATCAGCCAGCACCTCTTTGGCCTCTCGCTCCTCTTCCGAAAGTCTTGCCAAGGTTGCTTCCAACGTCGCTTTGCGCGCCAACAGTTGATTGGCGTCTCGCTCGGCCCGCGCCAAACTGTCACGCAAGGCAGAGAGCTGCTTTTGGCCATCGCGCAGGCCTGCACGTGCACTTTGCTCTTGCCGTGCGGCATCGGATGCTGCATCTCGCTTTTCCTGAAAAATCTGGCGCGCAGCATTGAGGCTTTTCTGGGCCTCTCCCAAACGCCCTTGCAGCAGTTCCAGCCGGTTACGCTGTTCCAGTCTTTGGGCCGCTGGCGTTGGTGCCCCTGCACGCATCACCAATCCATCCCAGCGCCACAAGTCGCCTTCCCTGCTGATCAAGCGCTGACCTGTCTTTAGCTGTTTTTGCAATCCGAACCCTAGGCTTGGAGAGACAATGCCAATTTGATTTAACCGACGCTGGAGTCTTTCTGGTGCCTTCACATAATCACCCAGACTAGGCAAATCATGGGGTAAGCTAGGGTCATCTTCATGCTGCCTCATCTCCCCCCAATGGCGCGCGGCGGCAGAATCCAGCGGCGCATCAAGATCATCGCCCAAGGCGGCGGCCAACGCAATCTCAAAGCCTGTGTCCACTTTTAGATGAGTAAGCATGGGCGGATAGCGTTCGTCCTGACTTGCATGGACAATTTTCGCCAATGTTTTGGCTTCTGTATCGAGGCGATTGAAACTGCCTTCCGCATCGGCTCGCGCACGGCGTGCCTCCGCTTCCGCCTCGCGCGTATCAGCTACTGTGGTGCTGGCATTTTCTGACGCAGTTTCCAAAGCGCCGAGGGCTTCTTTCGCCGTTTCGACCGCGGCACGGCGGTCGTCCAATCCAGAATCGCGGGTCAATTGTTCGTCGACTTTTTCCAACTCACGCTGCGTTTGTCCAGTTTGGCTGGTGACACGTGCCACACGCCCCCGTGCCGTATCTGTCGCTTGCTTTAACTGACGCGCAGTGCCTTCCGCCTCGGCCAATTGGGCCATCAGATTGTTGGCAAGACTCTCGGCTTCATTTAACTCGGCTTCAGCGGTGGACAATGCTGCATTGGCGATGGCTTGCGTCGCTTCTGTCGCCTCGTGTTCGGTGGTCAACTGTATCTTTTCATCGTCGAGCGCTTTGAGCAGTTGCGCATTCTCCGACACCAACTGCCGCTCGCGCGCCTGATCTGCCTTTAATTGCTCAATGCGTCGGGACAGATCTGCGAGCTTTTCTTTGACCCGCGTTTCTTCGCTGTCCAGCTCACGTGCCGCTAAACTCAGGCGTTGCAGCGCGGCCGCCTTAGCCGCTTGATTGTCGCGAAGTTCCGGCAATGCGTGATTGGCCACGGCTTCCTCACGCGCGGCGGCAGCCTGGGCGGCGGTTGCCTCGGCAACGTTTAACCCTGCATTGTGTAGATCTTCCTTTGCACTCGCTTCTTCATCCAGCATCTCTTTCCAGCGCAAATGATAAAGCGTCGCCTCGGTTGAACGAATATCAGAAGAAAGATTGCGATAGCGGCTTGCTTGACGTGCTTGACGTTTGAGGCCTTCGAGCTGGGTCGCAATCTGCGCCATGATATCTTCAAGGCGCTCTAGATTGGTTTCTGTCGCCCGCAAGCGCAGCTCGGCCTCGTGACGACGGCTGTGCAAACCGGAAATGCCAGCCGCTTCTTCCAAAAGGCCGCGACGTTGTGTGGGTTTTTGACTGATGATTTCACCAATCCGTCCCTGCCCGACCAAGGATGGAGAACGGGACCCCGTCGACGCGTCGGCGAACAGCAGCTGGACATCACGCGCTCGCGCATCCTTGCCGTTGATACGATAACTGGAACCGCTTTCGCGTTCTATCCGGCGGGTGATCTCCAGAGCGTCGGCATCATTGAAGCCTGCCGGTGCCGTGCGCGTGCTGTTATCGAGGTAAACGGTGACTTCGGCAGTGTTGCGCGCAGGCCTCTGGTTCGAACCTGCAAAGATGACGTCGTCCATGCCAGACGCACGCATATTTTTGTAGCTGTTTTCGCCCATCACCCATCGCAAGGCTTCAACAAGATTGGACTTGCCACAGCCGTTGGGACCGACGACGCCCGTCAGGCCGGGCTCGATGAAGAACTCCATCGGTTCAACGAAGGACTTGAACCCCAACAGCCGCAATTTGGTAAATTTCATAACCCGGCCTCCCGGATCAAATCGGCAGCAAACAGGTTCAACCCAAGGTGCTCCGAAAGCAATTTTGATAGTTTACCAAGATCGACTGGGAAAACAGAAGCTGTCTGAAAAGAAAAAAAGCGTGCCGCACGGATCGATGTCATCTGTGGGCACGCCTTTAAATTACCGGCAAAACTGAATTCACCAGTCTTATTTGAGAAGAGGTTCCAGAATTTTGTCGAATTCCTCACTCGACAGAGCTCCGACATGCTTTTCGCCATTCACAAAGAAAGAGGGCGTTGAATTGATTCCAAATTCGTTGGAACCACGTTCACGCACTGCCGTAATATCGTCCAGCAGTTTCTGGTCAGTAAGGGCTTCCTTGAAGCTTGCCTGTGTAAAACCTGCCTGTTTGGCGAGTGTCTGCAAGGCATCGACCGGATTTTCTGCATAGGCCCATGTGCGCTGCGTCGACAAGAGCAGGTCAATAACCTCTTCCGCTTTGCCACCAGGAGCCCGACGAGCCAGCATTGCACCGGCCGCAGCCAACGGATCAAGCGGGAATTCACGCAGCACAAAACGTACTTTGTCCTTGGCAATGTAATTTTCTTCCAAATGCTTGAAAGTCGTGGCGTGGAAGTTGGCGCAGTGGCCACATGTCATAGAAAAATACTCAACGATCGTCACGGGAGCATCTTCGCTACCGACGGCGATGTCTTCCAATGCGCCTTTTTCCATCAATTTCTCAGTATCGACGCTTTCAGCAAAAGCAGGCGCTGCGCTTAGAAGTGGCAGGGAAGCAAATGCAGCGATGCCTGCGGTCAGCTTCATGCCGGTCGACAATAGTTCTCTACGGGTCAGGACCATGTTGTTTTCCTTGATAGTTTGCATAGGGTTCACGAAGGACCCGTGCGCGCATCATAACGAAGACGCCCTCTGTAGTCCTGTCAATTCATATATATTTCGATCACATTTTGGCGAAGAGAGGGCAAGACTATTTCTATTGCTACATCTTAACATTTTGTAATTTGCAACAATGCGCAAATAGAGTGATGCGATGGAATGGAATTTGATACAAAAAAGGCGGTAATTGCTTACCGCCCTTTTTGTGTTTTGTTGAACGTTGCCTATTTAACAGCAATGTCTACACGGATATTACCACGTGTCGCATTAGAATAGGGGCAAACCAGATGGGCTTTGTCTACCAGCGCTTCTGCAGCACTGCGTTCCATGTCGCCCAGATCCACATCAAGATCGACATCAATGGCAAAGCCTACACCTGCCGGATTTGGACCAATGCCAACTTTCGCCGTCACGGTTGGTTCGGTTGGCAATGCGATTTTTTCCTGTGCGGCAACATATTTCATCGCGCCGAGAAAACACGCAGAATACCCTGAAGCAAACAGCTGTTCAGGATTGGTACCATCACCACCGGCCCCACCCATTTCTTTGGGTGTGCTGAGTTTGACACTGAGTTTACCATCGTCGGATTTGGCTGACCCTTCACGGCCGCCGGTTGCTGTAGCAGTGGCTGCATATACGATCTGCATATTTCATATTCCTTGGTTCTAGGTTGGTCTGACTGGTCGCTGAAAGTCTGTTCGTACATCACTGGATAGATGTAAAATATGGCATTAAAACTTGAACATTTGCATTTGAAAGACACACTGATCTCTGCTCTTTGCGTGAGGCATAGATATCGCGATAATTGTTATCGCGCAAGTTATTTTTCAGATTGCATCAAATTTTCTCGCAATTTTTCAAGACTGTTTCTTAATGCGGTCATTTCACTGGGCTGGAGACCACTGGCATCGGCGATGGCAGGGCCAATACTGGAGGCCTTTTGCCGAAGGGCTTCTCCCTTATCCGTCAACTTGATATTGAGCGCACGTTCATCACTGGCATCGCGCACACGCTCAACAAAACCGTCTTGTTCCAACCGCTTAAGAACCGGCGTTAAAGACCCAGATTTCTGTCCTAGTTGACCGCCAATGGTCTTGAGGCTAACGCTATCCTCTTCCCACAAAATGAGCATTACCAAATATTGTGGGTATGTCAGCCCGATGGGTTCTAACAAAGACTTATAAAGCTGGGTCATCGCGAGAGATGTGCAATAGAGCGCGAAACAAAGTTGCTTATCGATCGGGGCTGGGTGCATCATGGTACAACAGGATCCTGTTTATTTAGTTATCGCACAAAGTAATGCCCAAACTTCCCATTTTCAAGCAACAGGAATGACAAAATTCACTCCCGAGCGACAATCTGGCCTATTCACGAAGGGATTAAGGACCTTTCTAATACACATGCGACGCATAAATCCTGATACAGTAGGTCGGTCCTCCACGGAGTTTTCATTTTTTGATGTTGTATAAAATCTCTTTATTCACGGTGTGCTGTGCGCTTGCCATGATAGGCATCGCACCTGTTGCTGTGGCTTCGTCTGTGTCCGGCCCAGATTTTTCTCCCCGGACATTATTGCGTGATTATATGGTAGTTTCACAAATGATGGACCAGTGCCCAGAGATTGCCTCGGACCGGCGCATGTCCGACAAGAAAAAACAATTTTTGACCGCCGGCGAATATCTTGTTGATAGCCTATCCAGACGAGCCAGTACGATAAAACCGGGCCTAACCAACGCTGCAGCCAGAGGCCTTTTGCAACAGTGGATGAGCAGACAAGCGGGCAATTTCGGCAACGACCAGCTGTGCAATATGGCTTCCACTCTGCAATTAGGGCAATATATTGACACACTGAGTGCGCCCTCGACCCTCGCCCAATTACAACACTATGCGATGCGCACAGATGTCGAAATCAAACCTTTGCCTTTGACGTCAAAAGAAAACTTAAAAACCTATGCATCACCGCATTTTCAAGCCATCGCTTTGTTAACAATCGCGCAGTCCCACAGCAAAGGCATCTGCAGAACACCGAATGTAACGTCGGTGCGTTTGATCAAAAAAACGCCGAAGGAAATACGCAATAGGCCTGTTTTCATCGCGTCATCCCTGCATATTGTCGAACGCTGGGATTATGATTGCGGCGGTCGAAAGGGACGGGTAGAGCTGACATTTTCGCGCGACAATGACGGCATCATCGGGCCTTATCAGATATCCGACAAATAACAAAAGCATCATGGCCTCTGTTGCATGATGAAGGCTATCACAGACACCACACATAAAAGCTGGCTGCCGGTCCCGGGGACGTAAGGGGCATTTTGGGGGGACGGCACATGTGCTTGCTTGGGCATCAAACACTCACTCGTTTATGCAAAGATGAAACCAGATCTTTACACTACACGACCTAAGCCCTAAACAATGACAGATACCCTCTTAAATTGCATAGACGCAAAGGTGCAGTATGATCTACAAAATTATGATTGTCCTATTTGCTTCCTTATTCTCGCTGGTTTCTCTCGCTGATGTTGCTTCCGCATCTGAAAAATCAAAGAGGATATGTGCCAAAAGATTGAATGACAAAGATGTCCAGAAAGGGTTTTACGCATTCGCCTTAAGCGCAGATCGTGCACATTGTGGATGGAGCTGGAACAAAGATTCAATCAAGCACGCAGAATACAGCTCATTGAAGAGCTGTAGAAAATTCAAAGGTGCTGATTGCAAGATCATCCACAGTGGCTGCAATCCAACCAGAACAAACAAATGCAACCGATGATGACAAACACGATCGCAAATACAGTTTTCTAAAATATCGGCGTGTGGGTCACCCTTTGGCCATCACCGCGTGGCCGAGACGACGCAAGGCGGCTGCCATTTTATCATCTTCCACACCTTCAATCTGATGCTCGAGTTGGCTGACTTCATTGCGTGTTAATGCACGCAATGGCTCAGGCCTGTTGGATGGTCTGGCGCGCACTGGCCGCTGAAGGATCTGAATACGATCAATCGCGGGATATCCGAAATAGGCATTGACCCTTTGAATGATGGAGGCCTGCTCGTGTTGTAAAAACACAGACTGTGCGCCTTCACAATGAAGCACCAGTGTGCCGGGGTTAAAACCATCCCCCTCACCGCGGCGTGGCCAACGAATGCGGTCGGGTTCGGTGCATTCGGCAAATTGCGGCCCAACGATCTCATTCCAATGGCGCAAAATATCTGACGAGGCAAAGCCTTGCTTACGGCACAGAGGCGTGAGGGAAGAGCCAATCAGTTCACCCAAACGCTGGGCACCTTTTTTGGCGCGGACCTTCGGATAGGCCAACTTGGTGGTCTTTGTTTTATGCGCTGTGTTGTTATCCGGCTTTTTTTCCATTGCCCAGTCTATCCCCTCATTTCAACAGATCAATCACAGTCGAAATGGCTTTGAAACAGTCTTCGCTCAGCCCCTTATCTAATTAGTAAGCTGATTTGCCAAAATCGACCAGTGCCAAGATTGACATTCTTAAACTAGGGTAAAAATTGCGGCTTATTTGGGGATCTTGGTTCAGCCACTGCGCTTTATGCAAGTTTTTCACACACGGCGCGCCCTTTCTCTTCGACGCTCAACGTTCACCATACCGCGCCCTGTCTTTAACTGGCACAGTAACAAAATCTTAAGATAATCCTTTGGTAACCACTTTTAACCTTTTGTTATCTATAAACTTTTGGATTTCGCGAATCTTTTGCGCAATTGGCTTCAAAAACGCAAATTGCGCTAATTTATTTAACGGCTGATTTACCATGATGGCGCAGGATGACCTCAAGCGGGGGCAAATTGTCCAAATCCGCACTGAGCAATTCCAGCGGACTTTTGATCGCGGGAAAGGCTCAAAGTCATTGTTTCGGGCGTATCCTGAATTGAAAAGCCGAACAACTTTTCAGGGATATACTCTATAGAGTTCACAATCTGGTTTGAGTAGGCGTATGCGTTCATTAGTATCTTCCCCGTCGCAATTCGACATTTCTTCAGCCGAGCAACCTGATTGGCTGGACACTATCCTCAAGGGAGACTGTATCTCCCAGTTGGAAAAACTTCCCAAACATTCGGTCGACGCAATCTTTGCCGACCCACCCTATAATCTTCAGCTTGGCGGCGGATTGACCCGTCCAGACCAGTCTGAAGTGGACGGAGTGACCAATGATTGGGATCAGTTTGAAAGCTTTCAGGCCTATGACGCCTTTACACGTGCGTGGCTATTGGCTTGCAAACGCGTATTGAAACCCACTGGCACTGTCTGGGTGATTGGCTCCTACCATAATATTTTCCGCGTTGGTGCGATCATGCAGGATCTGGGATTCTGGATGCTCAATGATGTTGTTTGGTTGAAAACCAACCCGATGCCTAATTTTCGTGGCAAGCGCTTTACCAATGCGCATGAGACCATGATCTGGGCCAGCCGCGACAAGGATGCCAAGGGTTACACCTTCAACTATGAAGCCCTGAAGGTGATGAATGACGACACCCAGATGCGTTCTGACTGGACCCTTCCAATCTGCACCGGTCATGAACGCCTGAAAGGCGACGACGGTAAGAAGGTTCATCCGACCCAAAAACCGGAAAGCCTGTTGTATCGTGTTCTGTTGTCGTCGACGAACCCCGGTGACGTGGTGCTTGATCCATTCTTTGGGACCGGCACAACAGGGGCTGTGGCCAAAAAACTCGGTCGCCACTTTGTCGGTGTCGAACGCGACAGTGACTATATAAAAGCTGCCAATGCCCGCATCGATGCTGTTGTGCCGATTGACCTGTCTTCTCTTCAAACCACCCAAAGCAAGCGCGCCGCACCCCGCATTCCGTTTGGTCGTTTGCTGGAAAATGGCATGCTGCAACCCGGTGCCGTATTGACCGATAAAAAGGGCAAACTGTTCGCCATGGTTCGAGCGGATGGTTCATTGGTATCCGGCGCGCACACGGGTTCAATTCACAAAGTCGGCGCGGGCGTTCAGGGCCTAGAAGCCTGTAACGGTTGGACCTATTGGCATTTCGACAATAACGGCACACGTGAACCGATTGACGCCCTGCGCCAAATCATTCGCGACGCGGCCTAATTCTTTCTCTTACCACGAACAACGCGTTGTTCGCCTTAAAAAGATTAACCCAAGGATATGTTCTGAGTTCCACACTTTTGGTGAAGTCCTGAACAGGACCCGCGTTCGTCTGGCAAGGGTATTGCGTACCAGACAAATGGGACTTGTTCAGAAAAGACGCGACATCTGACCTTCACCTACCTACAGGCGGCCTTCGGGCCGCCTTTATTTTTCTAACGATCAATTGGCCTTTGCTGATAAAACATCCGCACGGTTTGATCTGATCGGCCTTCGGGCCGCCTTTATTTTTCCTACGACCATATGCAGTCAGCAAAATGTCCTTGACTTGGAGTTACTCCAACCCTGTAGCTAAAAGGAACGGAGGAAAGCATGAGGATCAAGGAAGCATCCAAATCAAGCGGGCTGAGCACCGATACGATCCGGTATTATGAGAAGGAAGGTCTTTTGCCTCCAATCAATCGGGACCGAAGCGGCCATCGCGCCTTTAGCTTGGACAATGTGCAATGGATGACGGTTCTTTATTGGCTGCGCAAAACGGGCATGCCGATGAGGGTCATGTCTCGCTATGCCCATCTGGTTCATTCAGGTGACCATACGATCCCCCAACGGGTCGCGATACTCACTGAGCATCGTGCACTATTGGCGGCGCGTCGGGCCGAACTGGATCGGTGTGAAGAGATACTGACCTACAAGCTTTCTGCCTATGAAGACGCTGAGAAAGGACCTCACCATGGCGACAACACAAATCAAGATTTGGAACGGTAAGATCGTGCCGCGCATCGGCATCGGCACTTGGGTTATGGGTGGCGAGCAATATGCCGATGGCAAGCCGACTGGCTGGTCAGGCGTCGATGATGCGGAATCGCTTCGCACCTTACACACAGCCTTTGATATGGGGGTGCGCATCATTGATACTGCGGACCAGTATGGCGCAGGGCACTCAGAGGAAATGATTGCGAGAGCCTTGTCCGAGACACATCTGGATCGCGACGATTTTGTACTATGCACCAAGGTTGGTATCCTATGCGATGCGGACACGGGCAATATCATCGGGGTGACTGATAAAGAGAGTGATATCAGCGCTGCAATCGATGCTTCCCTGAAGCGGCTCGGCGTGGATCAGATTGATTTGGTCAAATTCCATCTCAATCATCATGCCATTGATCAGTCCGAGGGTGTTTTCCGCGCCTTTTCCAATGCCTTTCACGCCGGAAAAATTGCCGGTTTTGGCTGGAGCAATGATGATGTTGAGGGAGCGATGGTCTATGCGGATATGGAAGGCTACGTCGCCGTTCAACACGATTTGAACCTTTTCTCACCGGCAGATGACATGCTGCGTGCGTGTGAGGCCCATGGATTGTGGGCTTTCAACCGCCAGCCTCTGGCGATGGGGCTTTTGACGGGGAAATATTCCAAAACCAGCTTGGGTGCCGGAAAAAACGATGTCAAAGGTAGCGGGTTTGACTGGCTTAAGTATTTCGAAGATGACGGCACGCCGTCCCTTCAGCTGTTGTCTTTGTTTGATACGGTTCGAGATCTGTTAACCAGTGATGGCAGAAGCCTTGCGCAGGGCGCACTTGGGTGGTGTTTGGCAAAGTCAGATCGCGCTATCCCGCTTCCCGGCTGCCGAACCGTCGCACAAGCCAAAGACAATTTTGGCGTGCTTGAGCATGGCCCTCTGTCGAGCGAGATCGTCACCCAGATTGATGCCCTGCTGACGCAGGACAGCTAATGCATGTTGGTGGCGGCGGCTTTTGGGTCGCCCTCACCCGTTTTTTTTGGTCCACGGCGCGATTTCCACATGTCATGCTGCAAACTCCACCACCTTACGAAACACCGTCGGTAGCGCTTCTCCATTGATATCCAGAGGCGTGGACCACCAACCGTCTGCCATAGGTGCTTTGTGCGATGTTGTCGCCTCATAGACATCCAGCAGCAAATGGAAATGCGTGAATGTATGGGTCACTTGGCCAGTCTTTTTATGAAACTTCAGACCATCCGGAGCATGTGACAATGCAGTGGCGAGATCAAACTGCTCACCGGTGTTTTTATCTGACCAATCTGTGGTTGGCACTTGCGCCATAGATGCCAGCAACCCCTTGGCAGGGCGTTTTTGTAGCCAGATGGCTCCGTCCGCGCGCCGGATTAGGAAGGCAACGCCACGTCGGGTTGGTTTTTGTTTTTTGGGGGCTTTGACAGGAAAACGCTCCATGTCTCCCGCCATCTCCGCCTCACAATTTGAGGTAAAAGGACAAAGCACGCAGGCCGGCTTTTTAGGGCTGCATAAGCTGGAACCCAGGTCCATCATGGCTTGGGCAAAATCACCGGGTCGCTCGCTCGGTGTCAATATGGCCATCTTCTGTTTGATGGGCTTTTTAGCGGCTGGCAAGGCATCTGCGATACGATACAGCCGCGAAACAATGCGCTCGATGTTGCCATCCACAACAGCAACCGGCATATCAAAGGCAATAGCGGCAATGGCAGCGGCGGTGTAATCGCCAATCCCCGGCAGCGCCTTCAGTCCTTCAATGGTTTGCGGGAAACGCCCACCATGGTCTGCGACGATGCTACGGGCGCATTTGTGTAGATTGCGAGCGCGGGAATAATAACCAAGTCCAGCCCACGCCCTAAGAATGTCATCTTCGTCAGCAGCAGCCAAAGCCTCAATCGTTGGCCAAGTATGCAGGAAGGCGACAAAATAGCTTTTCACAGCCCCAACCGTGGTCTGCTGCAGCATAATCTCGGATAGCCAGACATGATAGGGGTCTGGCAGTACACCGAGCGCTGCGTCAGCAGGAGAGACACGCCACGGCAGATCGCGGTGATGGCGGTCATACCAGTCAAGAAGAGCGGTTGATTGGGGTATTGGGGTCAATGGATCCTTGGGTCCTTCGCACGCGTAGAATCGCAAACCGGCAGTCTGCTGACCGCAGCAAAGGAAATCAAGACCACTCGAAACAGGAAGTAAGGATACGGCGCTCTTCCGGCTCAGTTATACAGGGCTAGACCAACGTGCTGAGAGATTCGGAAAGCGAGGATTTTTCAGTTTCCACTTCTTCACCATTTGCCGCAGCCCTTTGGGCCGTCTCATATTTTTCGGTCAAATGCTGAATGTAATTGATAAAGGTCTCTTTGCCAGACTGATTATTCACCTCTGCATCGATTTCTGCAAACGTGTCAATCGTGATTTCAGCGCCAGACATGAAAGAAACAAAGGGGTTGGCTGTAAGTCCCCCCGCAACATCCTGTTTCATTTGGTCTATGTAGCTGACAAACTCTTCTCGCGAGACTTGATCATCCCCATAGGTGTCGACCACTTCAAAATTGGCTTTGCTCATAATGGGGATAGCAGCCGCTTCATCAACATTCAAAGAGCCATTTTTATCGATATCATAAGTATCCATCATCATGTCGACGGCGTCAGTGGTTTGAAGCCGGAATATGGGTGAAAAACCTGATGCGACACCGTACATGGAATACTCTCCTAGAGCGTCAATAAATGGGTAACCCTATTAGTGTCTGAACAAGGTTAATTATTTATTTGCGTAAAGAGATCATTCACCATAAACCACCGCATTTCTGTTGGGCGCATCCCACCCGCTCCCGCTCCTGTTTTTATGCTAGGCCGCTTACCTGCATAAGGTTTAACTGGAAATTCGTCGCCAACCGCCTTATGTCTATAAGAACTTGTTTTCATTCACCTCAACTCATTGACCGGACCCGCCCATGCAATCCTTTTCTTCTTCGATGCCAGCCTCTTTTCAATCCGTCGCTCCCGCCAGTAGTCTTGTGGTTGGTGAGGGTGAGGACTTGCTGGAAAGCAACGGAATCGACAAAGAAGAAGTGCAACGCCTTTTGGAGCAAACATTGTCTGGGGCAGACGATGGGGAACTGTTTTTTGAACAGACCCAATCCGAGAGTCTGGTCTTTGACAATGGTCGTCTGAAAAGCTCGGCCTTTGATACAGGACAGGGCTTTGGTATGCGTGCGATTGCCGGCGAGATGGCCGGTTATGCGCATTCTGGCGAGATGGACATGGCTGCAATCAGGAGAGCCGCTGAGGCCGTGCGCAGTGTGGCAGACGGCTACGGTGGTGTTATGTCCGGGCCCCCTCCCCTTGCTAATCACAAGCTATATGAAGGATTCAATCCAGTTGATGACATGGGCTTGGGTGCCAAGATCGCGCTGCTCGAGGAGATCAATGCTTACGCCCGCGACAAGGATCCCCGCGTGCGGCAAGTAACGGCTTCGCTGTCTGGTAACTGGCGTCGGGTGGGTATATTGCGCGCCGACGGGAATTGGGTTGAAGATATTCGCCCTCAGGTGCGCATCAATGTATCTGTTGTCGTTGGAGAAGGTTCCAGGCAAGAAGCCGGCAGCCACGGCTTTGGTGGTCGCCAGCATTATGAGTTTTATCTAAAGGCCAATGGCCTTGAAGGCGGATGGCAAAATGCCGCGGATGAAGCGATCCGGCAGGCCCTGATCAATCTCAATGCGATTGATGCGCCAGCAGGCGAGCTGGATATTGTACTTGGGCCCGGTTGGCCTGGTGTATTGTTGCATGAGGCTGTGGGGCACGGTCTGGAAGGTGATTTCAATCGCCGGAAAAGCTCGGCTTTTTCCGAGTTGATGGGCCAGCAAGTCGCAGCCAAAGGTGTCACCGTTGTTGATGATGGCACCATAGGCAGCAAGCGCGGATCACTCAATATCGACGATGAAGGCACACCAACCCAGCGCACGACACTGATTGAAGACGGCATTCTGGTTGGCTATATGCAGGACCGCCAAAATGGACGTTTGATGGGCGGAGGCTCCACCGGCAATGGCCGTCGACAGTCCTATGCCCATTTACCGATGCCACGCATGACCAATACGATAATGGAGTCGGGCGACCATGACCCCGAAGAAATTCTAAAGTCGGTCAAGAATGGCCTTTATGCAGTGAATTTCGGCGGCGGTCAGGTGGATATCACGTCGGGTAAGTTCGTCTTTTCCTGCACTGAGGCCTATCTGATTGAAGACGGCAAGGTCGGTGCTCCGGTCAAAGGTGCCACACTGATCGGCAATGGCCCGGCTGCGATGAAACGTATTTCGATGATCGGGAATGACATGAAGCTGGACACCGGTGTTGGTACTTGCGGCAAACAGGGCCAAGGTGTTCCCGTGGGTGTCGGTCAGCCAACATTGCGGCTGGACGGGATAACAGTTGGCGGCACAAAAACCTAAGGCAATCGTGCCGCCTGATTATTCGGGAGAGGCCCCCGTTTTGGGTCGCTTACTTAAGCTGCAGCAACCTCGTTCAAGAATGTCTCGATCTGGTCTCGCAGGACATCCGTGCTATCTTTGAGCTGCTCAACTGAAGCGCCGACACTTTCAGCAGATGACGAGGTCACTTGAGCCTTGTCCGTTACATTCTGCATGTTGCTAGATGCGGACTGGGTACTCTGGGCCGCTTGCTGAACATTGTTGGCGATTTCACCTGTAGCAGCCCCTTGCTGATCAACAGCGGAGGCAATTGCAGAGGTGTAGCCATCAACTTCTTCCATGACTTGCGCAATTTTTGCAATGGACCCGACCGTTTCACGGCTGGATGATTGAATGGCATTAATCAACGAACTAATGTCTTCGGTCGCTTTAGACGTTTGGTTCGCCAGCTCCTTGACCTCGGATGCAACCACCGCAAAGCCCTTGCCGGCATCACCAGCGCGAGCAGCCTCGATGGTAGCATTGAGTGCCAACAAATTGGTTTGCTCGGCAATAGCCTGAATAAGACTGACAACTTCACCGATTTTACGGGACGCCTCGTCCAATTCAGCAACTTTGGCATTCGACGTTTTTGCGTCGTCGGATGCAATGGCAACCACTTCTTTACTGCGCACAGCCTGCTGCATGATTTCGTTGATTGAAGCAGTCAACTCTTCCGCTGCGGATGCGACGGTTTCGACATTGTTGGATGCGCTCTGGGAGGATCTCGCCGCCTCTATTGAACTTTCTTCCGTCTGTGCTGCAATTTCTTTTAGCTGACTGGCCGATTTTTCCATTTGTTCGGTCTGAGCGGATACAGATCCTAGGTTTTTGGACACGGCTTCGCGGAACTGGGTGATCAACCGGGTGGTGTTTTCAACCGCCATCAATCGTTCTGATGTTAGCTCTTTTTCTTGAACATTGAGACGATTGCGCTCAACCCCATTGAGGCGCAGGGTTTCAACTGCGCGGCTCATATCACCAATCTCATCATTTCGATCCGTACCAGAGATCTCAATATCGAGTTTGTCGTCTGCAATTGCCAGAATGTCTTGGTTCAATGCGGCGACCGGCTTGGCGATGGAACGCGCCAAATAGAAGCCGAAACCGGCAGTGAACACAATAAGAAGAGCGGCAATCCCAGAGCTTACCAGCGCAGCATTCAAATAAACTTCTTGAACATGCTGCATCAACACACCAGAACCAAGTACCCAGCCCCAAGGCTGGAACGCCTTGACATAGCTTAACTTATCACGATGGACACCCTTTGGATCCTTCCAAACATAGTCGACATAGGCGTCGCCCTGCTGCTTGGCCATGTCGACAAACTCTTTCACATGAAATTTACCATTGCCATCCTTGGACTGCAGCATGCTGGTGCCTTCGCTCGCTGGCTTGGCAGGGTGAACTTGGTTGATCCCTTCATAGTCAAAAACAAAGACATAGTCTTCGCCCTGATATCGCATGCCACGCAAAGCATCCTTGGCTCTTTTTTGAGCTTCTTCTTCGGATAGCTGACCATTCTTGGCCATCTGATAATGCTGATTTGTGACGTTGTAGGCCGCTTCAACAACGCTTTTGATTTCGTTGCGTTTGAAGGCGTCTAGATTCCCATCCAAGGTTTGCAGCTGGTAGACCTGCATTGCTATGAAGGATAGGGTGAAAAAAGCAACGAGCGCATAAAGCTTGCTCGATACAGAACGAAACAGGTTTGACATGGCGGGGTCCTCCTAATGAGGGGTGCGACTATTTAGGGCGTGTATGTGTTAAACTCAAATAGCCGAGTTGGTCTAAAAGTCACAGTAAACCTAGCTTCTACTTGTTAATTTTTGATTATTCACAAGCATTGAAATTGCAGAATCCTGCCATAAATCCAATCACACCAATGCTAGATTGCATCACGCCATCAGCTCGCGGACATGAGCCGATATTGAACAGCTTAAGGTGTCGAAAGTGACACATCTCGATCGGGAAAGAGGCTGTTTAAATTCAGGTTCGTTTGCATATGAGGGTATAGAGCCCGCTAACCGCGATAATGACGCTGCCAACGATGGTCAACATATCGGGTCTTTCAGCAAAGACTGTCACCCCTAACAGCACACCAAAAATCAGGCGGGTATAGCGGAAAGGCGCGACAATAGACACGTCACCGGACCGCATAGCACCCGTTAGGGCATTATAGGCCGTCACGCCAATTACGATTGCCGCAGCCAACTGCATGCTTACGGTCACATCAGGCCATGTGGCACCGCCTGTATAGGCGAGCGCAATGATGCCGGCTATCACCAGCATCAAAAATCCATACACACCCAACTGGTTGTTGGACATGTGAGGCGGTGCGGCGCGAGTGGCAAGATCTCGCCCTGCAAACCCCAACGTACCCAGAACCGCAAAAATTGACGCAGGCTCAAAGCCTTCAATGCCCGGTCTTAAAATGAGAAGAACGCCCAAGAACCCGATACTGATGGCAAACCAGCGTTTTGGTCCTACCCGTTCTCCGAAGAAAACGACGGCGCCAAGGGCAACAACGAGAGGCGTTGCCTGCAAGATAGCGGAGGCGCTGGATAGCGGCGTCAAAGCGATTGCTATGGTATAGAACAAACGACCGGCCACTTCACTCACCGAGCGCAACGCAAGGGTTTTACTGAACATGCGGGTGTCTAGGATTTGCTCGGAGCGGGCCATAGCCAACCCCATAAAAACCAATAGACCACCGCTACCAAACAGAATCAGCACTTCGCCCACGGGCAGTTGTTGCATGACCGATTTCAATAATGCGTCTTCGATGGCAAAAAAGGCCATAGCAAGAACCATCAACACACTGCCGCGCAAATGCGCGCTCATACTATTCAGCATCATAAGCTTTCATGAGCTTGCAATTGCCAACAGGCACCCGTCTTTATGGGGCCCGCATTCAAACCATCTATATGTTTTGAATGCACGGTTTCTAGAATTTATAGGTCGTGAAAATCATACCGGAGACTTGGTTATCCCGTTTGGACAACGGGCTCTCGGCGGCGTCACCAACAAGACGGCGATAGGTAACTGTCGACCCGATGATCACATGCTCGGTAACTGGCACATACAGACCGGCTTGCGCTGAAACGGATTTAAAACCGGCACTTGCCTTATGAGTGGCATAGCCTGATGTGGCCGATTGAGCCGCTGTGACACCAAAATAATCCTGCATATAATCCTTGTCGGCCCATTGAGCGGAGACGCCCAAACTGAGAGCCGGTTCCGTGAAACCATGTCCAGGAACGCTCTTGTCAGGACCACCTTGCGGCATTTCGCCGCCCATTAGCACAGACAGAGGCACGAATGTTTTAAGGCCAAAGTCAGCGGTGACACCTTTGGAGCCTGCAAAATATTTTGTAAGAGAGGAACTCGCTTTGACGAAGCCCAAGTCATAATCAAGAAATCCAGTGGCGGTCACACCACCCTTGATTTTCCCCATGCCGGCCAGCTCTGTTCTGCTGTCTTTTTCCTTGCGTCCAAAATCATAAGAAGCAGCCGCGCCAAATTTGAATCCGTTGCTGGAAAAAATATTGGCGCCCAATCCCTTCATCGGATTTAAAAACAGAGTGTCTTTCCAAACCACATCGACATAGGGCAACGGCGTGGCAGAAAACTTCTTGGAGCCTTGATATTTAGGGGCGATCATAACCCCACCGCCCAGCGTGACATCCCAATAGCTGGCATCCGTTAAGCCGCCCGCCATCAAAGTGCTAAATACATCTTCAGCCTGAACAGGTTTAAGGGAAAGCATCAACGCCACGGCCCCGACACCAAGAAACCTAGACGGCACAACAGATTTTTTTTCAAACATATCTATACTCCAACAAACCACACTCTTACGCAAAAGACCATCATCCGTAAAGCTTTACTATCCAGCGAAAAGTCTAAAAATTTATGCACGCGCTTTTCATGAACCACCTCGAAAAGACCTTGTTGATTTAAACAAGTGGCAAACTCAAAAGGCAACAGCATGCGCATCTTTGCATTAACCGATAGCCTTCTTTTCCTACGAAGCATTTGACCTTTCGGTTTACCTCAATTACAAGAGCCTCTCACCCCGTGACACAGGTGGCCTATTTGACGATGCTCAGCTTGCTGACGCGTTTGACAGGGGTATTGGCTTCAAGGCGCGGGAAACAACATTAGGATAGCCGGTCAGAAACCGGCAGGGATTTCCCGGAAAGCCTATCTATGACTGAATTTGCTGGCGTGCACCCTTCCCTCGGGAGTGCACTGACTAAACGCGGCTACGAGACACTTACATCTGTACAATTGGCTGTCATCGAAGAAGAAGCCAAGGGGCGCGACCTTTTGGTTTCGGCTCAGACTGGCTCAGGCAAAACCGTTGCCTTTGGTTTGGCCATGTCCGAAACCTTATTGAATGAACAAGGACGCCTGCCACAAGCAGCCGAACCTTTGGCGCTGGTGATTGCACCAACCCGTGAATTGGCGATGCAAGTCAAAGCCGAGTTGACATGGTTGTTTGCGCCTTGTCGCGCCGAGATTGCTTCCTGTGTGGGCGGAATGGACATTCGCGCAGAGCGCCGGACATTGGCACGTGGTTGTCACATTTTGGTTGGTACACCGGGTCGTTTGCGTGACCATTTGGAACGTGGATCTCTGGATCTCTCCACATTAAAAATTGCGGTTCTCGACGAAGCGGACGAGATGCTGGATCTGGGCTTCAAGGAAGATCTGGAGTTTATTCTCGCCACCGCGCCTTCAGAGCGTCGTACCTTTATGTTTTCCGCGACGGTGCCAAAACAAATTGCGCATCTCGCCAAGACCTATCAGCGCGATGCGTTGCGCATCAGCACAGCCGAAGAACGCAAACAGCACACCGATATCGATTATCATGCCCATCTTGTCGGCGCGAAAGACAAAGAAAAAGCCGTCATAAACGTGCTGCGCTATTATGAAGCGCCAAGCACCATGGTTTTCTGTGGTACCCGTGAGATGGTTCGTCATCTTTCGTCACGGCTTTCCAACAGAGGCTTTGCCGTTGTTGCCCTGTCTGGGGAATTGAGCCAAGCCGAACGCACCCACGCACTGCAAGCCATGCGCGACGGCCGCGCTCGTGTGTGTGTCGCGACAGACGTGGCGGCTCGCGGTATCGATTTGCCTCATCTGGACCTTGTGATCCATGCGGATCTGCCTAACAATTCCGAGACATTGTTGCACCGTTCAGGCCGCACAGGCCGCGCGGGGCGCAAAGGCAACTGCGTTGTCATTACACCACACAACAAACGCCATGTGGTCAATCGCCTGTTGAAATTCGCGAATGTCCGCGTCAACTGGGGCCCTGTACCGGGACTTGACGACATTCTGTCACGGGATCAAGAACGCATTTTCGCCCTGCCTGCCTTGCAAGTTGCCCCTGAAGGCGACGCATTGGAAGCGGCTCAGAATCTGCTTTCCAAATATCCTCCTGAACAAATTGCTGCGGCCTTCTTGGCCAGCCAGCAAAGCAAAAATCCGTCCCCTGAAGAAATTGTCGATGTAGGCGGAAACTTTGAAGAACGGTCTGCTCCACGCGAACGGTCTGATTTCGAAGGTGGTATCTGGTTCCGTGTCAATGCAGGTCGCAAACAGAAGGCTGAGCCAAGATGGCTGTTGCCGATGATTTGTCGTGTTGGCGGTTTCACCAAGAAAAAAGTCGGCTTCATTCGTATTCTCGACACTGAAACGGTCTTTGAGCTTTCTCCTGATGTTGCTGACCTGTTCAAAGATGTGACAGAAGCTGAAGGTACTGGCGAAAAAAGCCTGCGGATCGATAAAATCGGCGCCCGCCCAGACAGCATCTCCGGCCCGAGCGGCACCAGACCTGGTCCACGCGGCAATCGTCGCGGTGCTGGGGATGACAAACCACGGCGTGGTGGTGGCAAACCCTATGAAGGGCGCGGCAATAAGGGCGGCAAGCCATTCCGCGGCAAGCCCAGCGGCAAACCTGCTGGTAAAAAAGGTGGTAAAAGCTACGATCCGATGAAGAGTTAATCGGGTTAATATCTGACCGCCAATGCCCAAACTTAGGTGTTTGATTGCTTCACGAGTGTCGAATCATTGATACTCGTGAAGCGCTCAATACCCGCTCTTGCCGGTGCATTGAAAAACATCACTGTTTGTTGAAGTCCCAATATGGCAAAGCCGCCGCTGCGCAAGAATAGTTTCATTCTAAATTTCACCGCCAACAGCTATCATTAGGGTACTTCGGAACTTCGGAACTTCGGAACTTCGGAACTTCGGAACTTCGGAACTTCGCTTGAATTGTATGAAGCCCTGCTGGAGCGAGGCTATTAAACAACCTATCTGCCTGTTGAAGTTACCCACCGGCAAATGGCCAATCTACCCACTCGTGTTGCCGATTTCGCCTAATGAAGGAGGCTGGAGAGACCGATTATCAGAGGCAGCACAACGTGCTCAAGCCGACCAGGCAGCGGTCATAACCGATGCCGTTTGGGCAAAGCTATTGGCGCCCGGTGAGCTCAATTATACAAACCTCTAGGACACGGTTCTTTTTCCATTGCTGTCGACGGCAGGAAATGTCAACGCGCGCCCTTACATATGCGTATCAAGATGCCTATCTGTACCACCTCTCCTTGACAAAGACCTATTGATATCGTGCGTTTTGACGACTGGTATATCGGTTTGACAATCGACAGGAACCTTATGACAGACCAACCATCGCAACCAACAAGCTCTCCAGACCCTTCTTCTCCCTCGGCAGCAAAAGGCCATGATAAAGAGCAAGGCAAATTTGTATCTGGTTCGATCTTTCGCCATGTCGTGACTATGACCGGTGCCGGTTCTGTTGGACTGATGGCTGTTTTTGCTGTCGATTTTGCCAATCTGTTCTATATTTCGTTGCTGGGTGAAACCCAGCTGGCAGCGGCTATTGGTTACTCTGCCACCATTATGTTCTTCAACAATTCGGTCAGCATCGGCCTCACCATCGCAGGGTCCGCGATTGTAGCGCGGGCGTTGGGGGCTGGTGACAAAGAATTGGCTCGTCGACGCTCGGGCAGCGCCTTATTGGCGACCGTTTTGATTATGACCTTGATAGTCGCGGCTGTGTTTCGCTTTATTCCTCAACTGCTCACTCTTGTCGGCGCAAAGGGTGAAGCGCATCTTGTTGCGGTTGATTTTCTGTCTATTGTTATTCCATCCCTTCCTTTGCTTGGCATTGTCATGATGCTGAGTGGCATATTGCGCGCCAGTGGCGATGCCAAAGGGGCGATGATGGTCACGCTTTCGGGAGGCATTGCTTCGGCAGTTTTAGACCCGATTTTCATTTTCGGATTGGGCATGGGGGTGAATGGTGCAGCCATTGCCTCTGTGCTGTCTCGCTGCGTCATGGTTGCCATCGGCATTCGGAGCGTTGTGATGGTCCACAAGCTTGTGGGCCGCCCCACTGATCTCAGAGACCTCCTTAACCATTGGAAGGTTCTGTTCCCGATTGCAATTCCTGCCATTTTGACCAATGTAGCAACTCCGGTTGGCAATGCTTATGTGACCATGTCGATTGCGCCCTACGGTGACGCAGCCGTCGCCGGCTGGGCTATTGTGGGCCGCATTATACCGCTTTCCTATACCGCTTTGTTCGCGCTGTCCGGCTCTGTTGGACCGATCTTTGGGCAAAATTTAGGTGCAGGAAAATTGGACCGCGTGCGTCAGACCTTGCGTGAGAGCATGATCTTTGTCCTTGCTTATACAGTAGGGGTTTGGATCTTGTTGTTTGCCGCACAAGACTGGATCGTACAGATATTCAGCGCAGAAGGAGATACCGCTTCTTTTGTACGTTATTTTTGTACCTTCATTGCACCCAGCGGTATTTTTCTTGGATTTCTGTTTGTCTCCAATGCCGCCTTTAACAATCTCGGTCACGCGACCTATTCCACGGGTTTCAACTGGGGTAAAGCCACCCTTGGCACCATCCCTCCAGTCATGCTAGGCACCGCCTTAGCGGGGGCAGAAGGAGCAATGATGGGACAGGCAGTCGGCGCACTGGTGTTTGGTCTGGCGTCTATATCGACCTGCTATTACGTCATCAACCGCTACCATAAAGACAAGACAGTCCCTGCGGTCGACGTTGAGGATGAAATTGCCCTCACGAAGCGCGCTCTGTCGCCTTTTTCCTCTGGCAAAGCAAATATGTAGTCCAGCTCTAGCCAAGGTGATAAGCGAGCGCTAAAAGAAACCATCAACAAAATTGTTCAGGAATACGATCTCATGATCAATCTGCCAAATGCAGGCAAAGAAGCCAAAATCCGATATCTGGACGGTGACTATCAAATTGTTACGAGCGGGTCATATGTCACCTGTGCGGTGACAGGGCGGGTCATTGCGCTGGAAGATCTGAAATATTGGTCGGTTGCGCGTCAGGAACCATACGCTGATGCTGCGGCGTCTTACCAAGCTGAACTGAAAGCGACCAACGCTTAATTCAGAAACGCGCGCTTGCAGTTCTGTCGATAGGCTTTGCTAAAGGCATAAACGCCTTCAGCCCTAGCTCTGCCGCCAAGAGCCCTATTGTGGGTGCCGTGGCGTTATCAAGGCCAAACACAGGCAACCAACGTTAGCGACGCGAAAATTTGCGTTGGGCTTGCTCGATAGCTCTACGCGGAAAAGACGAATCGTCAAACGCAATTTCGACTTCAATGACAAGTGCCTTTTTCGCCAACGTGTCCCCTGCCTCGCCCACTCCCTTTAGCCGGACATGGTCTTTGGCCGTGGTAACAACGGTCAGATTTTGTTGTTCGGCGATGTCAAGAAGCTCACGGGCTTCGCTATTGGTGTAGGGGTGGTGATCCGCAAAATCCCGTTTTTCGATAATTTCCAGTTCCAGCTCCTTGAGTGTTCTGTGAAATTTCCCGGGATGACCGATACCGCAAAAAGCAAGAATACGTGTCCCACCCAGAAGATTGCATTTGGCTGGTTTGAGATAGGCGTGGTTGGATGCTTTGCCGAGTTTGGCGGCCAGTTGGCGCAACCGTGGTGCCCGCTCTCCTTCTCCGATTACAACAAATAAATCGGCGCGGCGAACCTGCGGCAAAAGCGGAGCTCGTAAAGGCCCCGCAGGCATGACAAAATCATTGCCCAAGCTTTGTTGAGCATCAACAACCACCAGATTAAGGTCTTTATAGAGATAAGGATTTTGAAAGCCGTCATCCATGATGACGATGCCGCCTTCTTGTTTCTCGCATAGCTTTTCAGCCAGCTTGGCACCCTGCACCCGGTCCTTGGCAACAACGGTCGGAGCTATGCGTGCAAGCAAAAGAGCCTCATCCCCGACATCAGCGGCGCTGTGGTGATCAAGGGACACTTCAATTGGTCCTTCCTGTGTGCCACCAAAGCCGCGAGTAAGGAATATGGGCGACAACCCCAGAGACACAGCTGCTTTGCCCAAGGACATAGCCATCGGCGTTTTGCCTGCACCGCCGGCAACCAGATTGCCGACACAAATCACGGGCAAATGCGCCTTATAACGCGCCGGTTTGTTAAACCGGGATAGGGAAATGCGACCATAGATCAGACTTATGGGATAAAGCAGCCAAGCGAGCATGCCTCGCTCTTTCCAGAATTCAGGCGCCTTCATTTGCCAAAGCCTCCCGTCACGGTGTTTCAGTGCCATTATCACCGCCATGGGCGCGGTTTAATTCGGCATTGATTTTCAGAGGATTGAGAAACGGGTTAAGAGCCATCATTGTCCGGTCAAGCGCCCCGGAAAAAGGCCTCAAGGCCAAGCGGGCCAGCTCTGATCGACGATGCACTTCTGACGGAGAGGAAATCATTCGTGCCAAAGTCTGAATGAGTTCACGCTCTGTATTCAGGCACTCACCGCCGCCAGACGCATCGAGTGCTTCATAAATATCTTTGAAATTGTGGGTGTGCGGACCATGCAGAATCGCGCAACCCAATCTGGCTGGTTCAATGGGATTCTGCCCACCATGGCTAACCAGTGAGCCGCCCACAAAGGCGATGCGCGACAGGCGATAGAACAGACCCAACTCCCCCAACGTATCGCCAAGAAGAATATTGGTATCGGCGTCCAGTCCGGGCCCAGCCGAGCGGCGCTGAACCTGCCGAACAAAGCCGTTCAGTTCTTTGGCAATTTCCTCACCGCGCTCGGGATGGCGCGGCACAATGATAGTGAGCAGATTTGGTAGCCGAGCAGCCATACGCCTGTGCGCTTGTGCCAACAGGCGCTCTTCACCGGGATGAGTGCTGGCTGCGATCCAAACAGGCCTGTCGCCTATAGCGGTACGCATCACTTGCAATTCTTGCTCATCGGCCGTGGGAGGCGGAACGTCAAATTTCAGATTGCCCGTAACCTCAACCTGCTCAACACCCAATTGGGCATAACGCGCTCGATCTTCTTCTGCCTGAGCCAAACACAAAGGTACATTGCCAAACATCTGACGCACCGCAAACGGAAATTTGGACCAGCGCTCAAAAGAACGCTCCGACATGCGCCCGTTGACCACAATCAACGGAATGTCCCGCCGGTTCAGCTCTGTCATTATGTTCGGCCACAATTCCGATTCGACAAACAAAGCCAGATCGGGACGCCAATAATCAATGAAGCGATTGACAAACGGAGGGGTGTCGAGCGGAACAAATTGGTGAAAAGCACCTTTGGGGAGACGGCTATTTGCCACTTGCGAAGAGGTCACCGTGGTCGTCGTCAATAACACGTTGGATCCGGTTTCAACGATTTGTTCAATCAGGGGAAGTACAGCGTTGGTCTCGCCTACAGACGAAGCATGAACCCACACCAGAGGCCCGGACGGCCGCACTTGTGCAGTTTTGCCATACCGTTCACTCCGACGCGCAGCTATCTCTTTGCCACGCGTGCTGCGCAACGCCAGAAAGAGCGGCGCGATTGGGCTGAATGCATATCCCGCTGTCCGGTATGCTGAAAGCGCGATGCGGCCTGACCAGTCCATAAATTATCCGTTCTACCTACAATTCAATCCGATAGTCTTATAATCCAATAATGGCAGATATTTGCCCGCGCATTTTTGGTGAAATATTATAGCCACTTTTGCACAAAAATAAGCTGTTATTTATACCAGTGCCCTCAGACAGGCATCTGCCCAGTTCAACATCCTAGTGCTAGGAACAAGATGAGTTCAAGCGGTTTCAGCGCGTCTTAGCCGACAATGTTGCATATGCTTCATCCGTTACCCTGTTCAATGCGGCCTCTACTTGTTGGCGCTTGGCTTCCAGTTCATCATTGTCAGCATTTCTATCCACGTAAATAGGATCGCCAATGATGAAGCTGGCGCGACCGAACGGCATGTTGATCGACGCTTTGTCCCACGTGTCCATATCGATGCGATGGGAAGAGGCGTAGGCGGCAGGAATAATCGGTCGGCCAGATAATTTGGCCAGTGTCACCACCCCCAAACCGCATTCGCGGGCTCCTGTTTTGGGGACATTGACAGTCATCACCACACTCAAGCCTTCGGCCAGAGTAGAGATCAGGTTTTTGAGCGCTGCAATGCCGCCCTTTGTCAGGGTTTTGGAGCGGTTTCGCCCCCCTGAACCGCGGACGACTTCCACTCCAAGGCTTTCAGCAGCAACACTATTTAGATGTCCATCACCCGAACGCGAAACCAAAGCACGAACTTTATGGTCCTTGCGGCGAACCAAAGGCACCATAAAATGCTGTCCGTGCCAGAGTGCAACAATAGCGGGAAAATCCCCTTCGACCCGTTTATAGGCAGTATCAGGGTCATTGATGATGCGGGTTGTGGCGTGCACCAGACGAAGCCAATAGGCAATCAGCCGTCCCCCAATGGTCAAAACGAGTTTGGAGCGGGCAATTTTCTTCAACTTTGACACGTTCTGCTATGACTCCGGTCTGACAAGACAATCGCATGCCACCTTGCGAGATCGCCTCGATGCGCTCGTCTTTCACGCACCATATAAAACCATTCGGCCTCAAATGGAAGAGCAGCAGCAACCGTCGCACAAGAACAGAGGTTTACTGACCGATCGTCTGCTTCAAAAAGGGAGCCACTCTGCCGGATATATAAGCTATTTGGGTGGTTCAGGATCCATCAGGCGATGCAAGTGAACGACAAAGTATCGCATATGCGCATTGTCGACAGTGCCTTGAGCCTTGGATTTCCAGACATCATAAGCGGCAGCATAGTTGGGATAAACGCCGACGATATCTAGATTTTCAAGATCCTTGAACTCGACCCCCTCCAAATCCGTCAGTTCACCACCGATCACCAGATGCAAAAGCTGTTTGTCTTGTTCTGTTGTCATTTTTCTTTCTCCCTAGGTGTGTCTCGAAACAAACCCTACCGGTTCGGCTCTTTTTGTATTCTGCAATCTGTTTGGTCGTTCTCACTCTGGAAACTGCTGCTATCGCCTTCACCCAATGCGGTCCTCAACTAAGGTGGTTATCGCCGTGAGGGAAATTTGAGTACTGGCATCAGAGGGGCAATCTGTGCACCAAGTGGCTTGCAAGATGCATACAGGCAGTCATGCTGGGTATTCACGCGATTGTAGCTTAAAACCGCGTTCTGCTTGTCACGCAACAGACCACCAGCCTCTTCGACGATCAAGTCTGCTGCTGCAAGATCCCAGTCATTGGCATCTTGGCGGGCCAGTGCAATATCAATTGAACCAGTGGTGATCATGACCAGCCGATAGGCCAGGGATCGCACAAAGCCATATCCAATGACGCCTGCACGAGCCAATGGGCCTTTGTCTATTGCCTGCCGAGGGCCTGCAACGCGGGCTTCCTCCAGACTAGCCAGATTTGGGCATAACAAGGGCGCGCCATTGAGCATGCTGCCACCCGACTTGGAAGCCACATACATTTCGCCGCGCACCGGAGCATAAAGGGCAGCTGCTACAGGCCGATTGTCTTTAACCACGGCGATTGAGATGGTCCATTCTGTACCACCATCGATAAAGGCTTTGGTTCCGTCGATAGGATCAACCACAAAGACCCGCTGCTTGTTCAATCGCACGTCATTGTCTTCGCTTTCTTCCGACAGCCAACCATAATCCGGTCGCGCCTTCAAAAGACGTTCATGCAGCATACGGTCAACAGCAATGTCGGCCTCAGTGACGGGGCTATGATTGCCTTTGGTCCAGACCTTGGGATCACGATTGAAAAACTGTAGCGCCAGATTTCCCGCTTCACGGGCGGCCTGCTCCAATAATTTCTGATCTTCCAGATAGGCATGGCCGGATCTGCATTGGCCTTCCAAGCCGACTGATTGTTCAGGCTTATCGTCCGGCAACGGTCATACCCTCGATCAAGATACTGGGTGCATTCACAGAGTGTTCGAAACGCAGATCATTGGCAGGAATCACCCTGGCAAACATATCAATCAGATTGCCGGCAATGGTGATCTCGGAAATGGCTTCGGCCAATTTTCCGTCTTTGATGCGGAATCCGGAGGCACCACGCGAATAATCGCCGGTAACGCCATTAACGCCGTGGCCGATCAAATCGGTCACATATACGCCATCCTTAACACCGGAGATCAAATCTTGCTGGCTGTGGGTACCCGCCTGCAATGTCAGATTAGTGGTCGCCGGAAAGGGATTGGCTCCGGCACGCGCTGCACGCCCGTTGCTTTTCAAGCCAAGCTCGGCTGCGGTGGCACTGTCCAGCACCCATTGGTTCAGATAGCCATTCTCGACCAGAGAAAGCGGCTGGCAATCAACGCCCTCCCCGTCAAAGGGACGAGAGCCCAAACCACGCAGCAAAGTGGGGTCGTCACTGATATAAATGCCTGCGGGGAAAATTTGCCGCCCAAGTTTATCCATTAAAAACGAGGTATGACGCGCAATCGCGCTCCCATTGATGGCGGATGCAAAGTGCCCCAGCAGGGAGCTGGAAACCCGCGGTTCAAAGATCACGTCATAAGTGCCGGTCTCTACCTTGATAGGATTGAGACGCGCAACCGCGCGCTCTCCAGCGCGTAGCCCCACATGGGACGGAGGCTTCAGATCAGCACGATGGACCGCTGCGGAGAAAGAATAATCGCGCTCCATGCCGGAGCCTTCACCAGCGATAGCCGAGGTGGAAAAAGAAATGCGTGAGGACATGTAGGAGCCAACAAAGCCGTGCGACGTGGCCAAAACCATGCCGCCCAGATAGTGCCCGGCTGACGCCCCTGCAGATTTGGTTACACCTTGAACCGCCAGCGCGGCTTCTTCCGAACTTAAAGCGAGCTCGGACAGCTCTTGCGTGGTGGGGATGACCATATCAACCGGATCAAGCGCGACCAATCTGTCTTCAATCACGGCACGATCCATCAAATCTTCTCGGGCAGCCAGCCTTGCAAAAGGATCATTGGGCGACATACGTGCCATAGCAACCGCGCGTTCGGCGAGCTTGCTCAGAATGTCTTTGTCAGAGGTGGTGTTGGTCGAGACCGACGCCTTGCAGCCATCAATAAACACCCGCAACGCCATGGAATCATTTTCCGAGTGTTCATTTTCTTCCAGCGCTCCTTGCCGAAAGCCGACAGAGCTGGAAACAGCGAGCGCAGCAATGGCATCAGCTGAATCGGCGCCTGCTCGGATGGCGGCATCCACCAAATGTTGGGCACGGTCGAGAATAATGGACTGATCAAGGAGGTCTGACATTGAGATTCTGATCTTTTGTTCTTGATGAAGAAGCGGATAGCGGAATTCTATTCCTCTATGTCTTAGGGGCTCTGGCCATTTGGGGCAAGCAAAAAGGCGTCATTCTAAGGGCGAGCATGCACGCCCACTTGGTTAGGAAAGGATGAAGACGCACAGCCGGTAACCTTTCTCTAACCCTATAAAATATCACGCTTTTTTAACCTTGTACCTTAAGCAAATACACAATCCTGCCTGTTAATCTGGGGCAACTCAGAAAGAAGCACCCAAAATAAGGGGCTCACAGGAGAAGTCACGTGCAGCATCAAGAAACCCATAAATACACAGATGCTATTTCCTATCAGGTTGAGGGTTCAACACGAATTGCCCCCTATAATGTGGCGAAATACTTCCAATCTGCCGACATCAGATCCACAGCGGCTGAGTTGGCGGGTATTGATGAAGCCAGTCTGTTTGGCAGCCAAGTGCCAGGCATGGTTCAAATCAAAGCCAACCATGCCATGGTAGAATGTGTGCTGCCTTGCGGTTTACCACTCGTCGTGCGGGTTCCCTTGCGGTATTTCGAAGGGGTTGGAGCGCGGTTCGTGGTCGGCAAGCGTGAAGGCAGCCCACTGATTTGCCTGTTGGAACTTGTTCACAAAGACCCACAACTGACAATACCTTTGATGGCGAGCACCGATCTGGAAGATGCTGCTGTTGATTGGGCCTGCTGGTCAAGGCTTTGCCATCTCTCTATGCTGCACCAACCACTTGGCAGTGGAGGCTACGTTCCCGTTGATCCCGCAGGCAGGTCTCTTTCAGGTTTGGCCATTGCCCCAGAAAAACAGCGCCGTCATCATGCGCAGTTTGCAGCCCGCCGCCCGCGCTTTTTGACGCGCCGCAAAGTAGGATCAAGCGGCCAAGCAAACAAAGTGGCAGGTCGCGAGATTATCGCGCGCACATAAACGCGCCAATCGGGAAGACATAAAAGGGCCGTCTGGCCCTTTTTGCATTCCGAATTTACGGGGTGGTTCCGCCCGCCTCCATCAATGCGGTCAGGCGCCGTTTGACGTCTTCTTTGGTGTCCTCGCTGGCGGCTAAAATTTCCTCGGTCTTGAGAAAATCCAGCGGCCGAAAATTGCCTATATGGGGATGCACCAGCAATTCCACTTCATCGTGACGCATTTTCTCGCGCTGGATAGTCTGCATAAGGAGCTGGCTTGCGCCAAACCCCATTTCAAAAACACGCAGTTTGCCATCCTCTGTTTTTTGTGGAACACCAATCACATCAACTGCGATGATAATATCGGCGTGGGGTCGGACGTGGTCCACGGGCATCGGATTGACGCAGCCGCCATCGACGAGCAGCCTGCCATCATATTCCACCGGCCGAAACAAAGCGGGGATCGCCATCGACGCAGCAACCGCTTTATAGGTATCTCCCTCATTCATGATCACTTCGTTGCCGGTGTAATATTCTGTTGCCGAAAAGCTGGTGCGAATGGCGAGCTGGGAGAAATCCCGATGCACAGCCGGTGGCAAAAAGGTCTCGGCAATCCACTCCGGGTCCAACTGTGCCCAAGAACCCAATGGATTATGGAATGCTGAAAGCTCAGAAAATTTCTTCGGGCGGGACCGCCAGAAGCGTGAGAGGACTTCGTTCCGATTGCCAAAGACTTCCAGCATATAGGCCCGCAATTCTGCTCCCGTTATACCCGATGCATAACAAACCGCCGCGAGCGCACCAATTGAGGTGCCGGACAATGCGACCGGCTTGAGCCCCAATTCATCCAAAGCTTCCATTACCCAGATGTGAGACAGGCCGCGTGCGCCGCCGCCGCCAAAGGCAATTCCAATGGTGTTATCAGTCATAAAATCCGCTTCTCATTGCTTGGTGCCGCCCTTCTGAGGATCCCGTTGAATAGCTTGAAGGGCAGCTTGCGCTCTATCCTATCAATTCGGTATGATCGACTCAATGCGGAGCCACACGATCGGGTTGCCGTGCCAGACTTTTCCCGCAGGTATCCCCTTGGTTTTCGAAACTTTCCGTCGCGCCCCCGGCAGCACAATCACGATAATCAGCAAAACACAGGCGTCCAGAGACGCCATAAGGGCGCTGGAGACATGCCTCCAAGACGGCCTATCCATTCACTCCAGCCACAATGAATCCATTCCCATCAAGGGTATTTCGGCCGTTGCTGATGACTGTGTTGGTGGGCCTTTCCTTTATTGCCAAAGCTCGGGTTCGAGCAACAATGCCAAAACCATCCGCCGCAGGCCTGCTTCGTGGATTCGCAGCTTTGAGGTTAACCGCAGCCGCCTTGGTCTGACCTCGAAGGATGGTTATGCGATTTTGGGTGCCCTCAGTCATTCTCTTACTCTGTATGCCATGCTTGAAGCTTTGCATATGGGGGCCGATGTGACCATTCTTAAGGGCCTTCAACCCAAAACCCAATTATCAGCATTAACGGACCAAGCCTTGTCAGTGATCTATGCCACCCCGTCTCAACTCCGTTTGCTGCTGTCAGGGGACAAAATCCGGTCCCGATCCTTGCCGAATCTGCGCTTCATTCTCTGCGGCGGTGGTAAGTTGGATGAAGCCTGTCGTGCTGGTTTGTCTTCGCTTTGCCCGAACGCCCGTATTTTTGAATTTTATGGTGCGTCAGAGACCAGCTTCATTACCATGGCCGATGCGGATACCCCGCAAGGCTCGGTCGGGCCGGCCTATCCCGGTGTCGACATGTCCATTCGGGATACGGCAGGGTGCGCAACCGATGGTGTTGGCGAAATCTGGGTGAAAAGTGATTATTTATTTGATGGTTATGAGATTGGCGACAGCGCCGACACCCGCTGGCAAGACGGATATTTGACAGTGGGTGAAATGGGGCACCTTGACGGGCGTGGCAATTTGTTCCTCAAGGGCCGCAAAAGCCGAATGGTCACGGTGGCCGATCAAAATATATTTTTGGAAGATGTTGAAGCGGCTTTGCATCAAACCCCTGCTGTGCGTAGTTGCGCCGCTTTTGCTCGGGCAGACCGGCAAAGAGGGCATGTGATTGTTGCTGTAGTGGAAGCCGATGAAGCCACAGACCTCACGGATTTTACAGAATGTCTGAAATCCTCTTGTCGCGCTCAACTTGGCGTATTGGCCAGCCCGAGGGAAATTTATTACATCAATCACATACCAATGCTTCCGGCAGGCAAACCTGATCTGATTGCCCTGACGCGATGGCTGGAGGTGCAGATATGACCCGTTCTTACATCGTGGCAGCCAGACGCAGTGCCGTTGCACCGCGCAACGGGGCGCTGGCCGCTCTGGAGCTGCACGATTTAGCGGCTCCTGTCGTCAAAGCAGTTCTTTCAGATGCCGGTGTGGATCAGAATCAAGTCAGCGAGCTGATTGTCTCCAATGGTTTGGGCGCGGGAGGCAATCCTGCACGTCTGGTGGGATTGGCGGCCGGATTGCCGCACTCTGTTGCGGGGTTGTCCGTCGACCGGCAATGTTGTGGCGGGCTGGATGCCGTCTTGTTGGCCGATGCCATGATCCGGTCCGGACTGCATGAGATCGTGGTTGCTGGCGGCGTTGAAAGCTACTCGCGCCGACCGTTGCGCAGTAAAACATTCGCCGATGGATCGGCCCCGCAAGCCTATGATCAAGCCCCCTTTACACCGTGGCCGGACCGCGACCCAGACATGGCCCAAGCCGCCGACCGTTTGGCAAACCTGCTCAATATCACGCAGGCCGAACAGGATAACTGGGCGGTTGCCAGTCATCAAAAGGCGCAAGCAGCCGAGGCCATCACCGCCAAAGAAATTGTGCCCATTTCTGGCGCGGCACATGATTCGTTCACCCGCAGGATGAACCAGCGCCTCTGCGCACGTGCACCTGTGGTTTATGGCAGTGTGACAGCGGCCAATATGTCTGTGGCCGCCGATGCCGCAGCCTTTTGCGTGATTGTATCAGAGCGGGTGGCCCGATTTTTACCGTCTCCTTCAATCGAAATCGTCGGCGGGGCTACCTTGGGGGGCGATCCGGCCCTGCCCGGCCTTGCGCCAGTGGCTGCGATCAGGGCTTCGCTGGATGCGGCAGGTCTTACGCCACAGGACTTGGACCTCGCAGAAATCATGGAAGCATTTGCGGTACAGGCTATTGCCTGCCAACGAGGCGCGCATATCAATGAGGCAATCGTGAACATGACCGGCGGTTCGTTGGCACGTGGTCACCCGATTGGTGCGTCAGGGGCAATATTAGCGGTGCGGCTGTATCATGCCTTGGCAACCACCGACGGGACAGGCCTGGCTGCCATTGCGGCTGCGGGTGGCATCGGGACGTCCCTTATTGTAAAATCCCCATGTGTTGGCCTATGACGTCAGTTATGATTGGCACGACCAGTAACGAAGGAAGAAAGCAATGATCAAACTCAATGTTCAAGACATGGCATGCGGCGGATGTATCAAATCCATCAAAGAAGCCATCATGGCCAAAGACACTACTGCAGACGTCAATGCGGATTTGGAAACAGGGGCTGTTGAAGTCACGTCCAGCCTCAGCCCGGACGCCATTCGCGACACCATTATCGAGGCCGGTTTCCCCGCGCAGTTGGCTTGAAGCATCTCCGCACAGTGCAGAGGCTGCAAATGACCGTTAATAAGCAGGTCTAAAAAAGGGGACTAATCCACAGATGTAACCCGATGATAGCGGTTGGGCGGGGCGTGTCGTTGGGGGCAACCCGCTGTTTTATCTTCCGCTCTTGGGCCTTAGGAAGGACATACTGGGGATTTTTTGCATTTTGAGGCAATTTTTGCCACCTTTTTGCCACAGTGTCTCAAATGCAAAGACTTTGTTTACCCTGTTTGCGCAACATAGCGAGGTGAGTAATTGTAGAAAGGCGCAGAAATCATGTCCTCAGAACACGCGGATACAAATTCCGTCCGCATAGCCGTTGTCAGTTCTGACCCCGCCTTCCGCAGAATGATCAATGACCAGCTGTCAGCAGCTCTTGAAGAGCGCATGCACCAGTCTTGTGATTTCCAGATTTTTGACGGCAAGGCGCCTGCTAGTTTTCTTATGGAACCCACATGTGCCCTCATGACCTTTGAGGAGGACAGCGAGTTGAAAATGCTGTCCCGCCTTGCAAGTCGGCATCCCAACATGCTGCTGCTGGCACTGAGTGGAAATGGCTCGGTGTCGCGCGCGGTGGCGGCCATGCAGGCGGGTGCTCATGATTTTATCGCCCGCCCCGTATCCGCCGAATCCTTGTCAGATCGATTGACTGATCTTATTGCTCATCATCGCCCTGCACCTCATGCCGAGCAACATATCGTAACCAAAGCAAATGCCAGGCATGAGGTTTACCCAGCAAACGCGACGGCACCCGATACCAACACCAACAATGAACTGTTGCGTGATTTTGAAGGTTTCATCGGCAAATCCCCCGCCATGCAAGGGGTATATGATCAGATCAATCGCATTGCCTCTTCCAAAGCTCCAGTGTTTATAACGGGAGAATCGGGCACCGGTAAAGAAGTCTGCGCCCAAGCTCTCCACGCCCGCTCCAATCGCTCCAATGGACCGTTCATTGCTATCAACTGCAGTGCCATTCCTGCCGAACTAATGGAATCGGAGCTGTTCGGGCATATGCGCGGCGCTTTCACTGGCGCTACAGAGGACCGCAAAGGCGCAGCTGAACTAGCCGATGGTGGCACTATGTTTCTTGATGAAATTGGTGAAATGCCGGTTGATCTGCAAGCCAAATTGTTGCGCCTCATTCAGACAGGGTCTTCTCGTCGTGTGGGCGGTACAAAAGAAGTGTCCCTCGACATTCGCTTTGTCGCAGCAACAAACCGCGACCCGCAGGAGGAAGTCCGCGCCGGACGTTTTCGCGAAGATCTTTTCTACCGCATGCATGTTCTGCCTATTCATTTGCCTCCCTTACGGGAACGCACAGGGGACATTATGCCGCTAGCGCAGTCGTTCCTCATTCAATATGCCCGCGAAGAAAATAAAAACTTCTCGCTCTTCAGTGTTGAAGCCGAAAGCATGCTCCAAGCTTATCGTTGGCCGGGGAATATCAGGCAATTGCAGAATACCATCCGCCGCCTGACCGTGATGTATGATGGCAGCGTCGCAGAAGCCGAGCATTTGCCAGATCTTTTGCATAGTGATGAAGGATATGAGAGCGAACTCAATCAAGCCATCTCCAATCTCCGCGAAATTGGAACTGTCATGGCAGGGAACATCGCTCCCTTCTGGCAACAGGAAAGAGACATCATCGAAGGGGCTCTTGGTCATTTCGATGGCAACATTTCCCGCGCGGCCGCTGCGCTGGAAATCAGTCCCTCTACTATCTATCGCAAACGCATGAGCTGGGCGCACAAAGAGGCGGTTTAAAAGACGCAGCCTCCTCTTTCCTTATCGATCGGTTACACAAAGGCTAAATTGAGTCTCGACAGACGGCGTTTGCCCCCTTATGAGTGGACGACCGCAATTCTAAAAGAGACAAGCGTATGATTTTCTGTGTTATGGGACGGGCAAGCGAAGCGCCAACACCCCCTCAAACCCAACCCCAACGCCGCAACTTTATGTTGGCGGTTGATTGCGAGCAGGCTGACCAAGCGCGCGAAGCAACCAATCGGGCTCTGACGTCAGCGGGATATAGCTTCATCACCATCAGCCGTGTTTTGCGGGCGACGGGTGATATCAAAGACCCTGCTCTTAATAGAATTGTCGATGAAGCCCGCCGCAATGGCATTGGTTATGCGATTTATCGCTAAGCCTAAGCTGATATAAGAAGGCGCGAGTCATGAGCTATACTTTCATTCGCTCTGCGACCGACGAAGATGGCGCGGAACTGGCGCGCCTCATCGCAGGCGTTTTTGCTGACTATGATCATTGCTTTTTTGACGATGATGAATTCCCCGAGTTGAAGCATCCCGCCAGCTATTATGCGGCGATGGGTGGTCAAATGTGGGTCGCAGAACAAGATGGCAATATTGTCGGCTCTCTTGCTATTGGCGAAACGCTGGACTCTGGTATTTTCGAACTGCACAAGGTTTATGTGGCAAAGGAAGCTCGTGGACAGGGCCTTGCCTGGTCTATGTATAATCTGGCCACGGATCTGGTTGACAGTCGGCAGGGTACATGTATCAAACTCTGGACTGACACACGCTTTGTAGAAGGTCATCAATTTTACGACAAAATCGGCTTTGAAAAAGTGCCCGTGATCCGGTATCTCGGCGACATCTCCCATACATGGGAATATTGTTATCGACTAGAGGCGCATTAGCGTACCCCTTGTGCTCTATCGGGCATTTGGTGGAGGCGCGCCTTGCCTTGCCCCGCATTTACCCACATCAGGCGCCAAACCAGTGTGCAGGCGATGATCCAATTTTGTCATCGACCTGAATAGGCAGGCCATTGATATTGGCCTCACACAAAAAGACCCCGCCGCCAAGAACTGACGACGGGGCTCTGCGGGGAGAGACTTAAAAGACTATTCGCTATTATGAGTTTGGCGCTTCTTCAGGCTCGGCCTGTGGAGCCGGTGCTGGTTGCTGCTGCATGTAACGACCACCCCGATTGCCTTGGCGGTTGCCCATACGACGCTTCATATCTGCTTGATCGACTTTGTCGTCGTTGTTGCGATCCATGCGTTCGAACATATTGACAGCTGGTGCTGTAATTTCTTCGGTAGTTACAGTGCCGCTGCCGTCACGATCCATTTTCTGGAAGGCGCGAACCATGCGCTGTTGGGTCATTTTGGCCCATTCCGCTTTGAATTCTTCCAGAGAAACAGCACCATCACCATCTTTGTCATTGTCGGTAATTTTCTTGGCAAGGCCAGTGGTCAGCTCTTCTTTGGTCAGTGCCTGATCTTTATTGGTGTCGAACTGCTGCATCATCATCATGCCGCCATTGCGTCCACCGTGACGCGCGCCTTTTTTCATATGACGATCACCACGCTGGCCACGCCAGCCTTGGTTTTGATCTTGATCTTGGCTATTGCCCCAACCGCGTGCAGATGCGTTGTCAACGGTCAATGCCGTTGCGGATACGCCGGTTACCAATGCGAGAGCCACTGCGATTTTGGTTACGTTTTTCATGACTATTTTCCTTTTGATATAATTTGCCAATTCCTCATTGGCTCGGGATCAAATTACCGGTTGCTCTTATGAGCCAAACAGAAGGACATACCCTGATCTGCCGGCGGTTCCTGTGACGGCTACGCTTGATTGCGCTCCGTCGATAAGTTGAATATAGGCGGTGAATGTCGCTGAAGTTTGATGAAAAAGAGTGATTTTGTCGCCCTCTGTATCAAGCAGTAGGCCTGATACATTCGGTTACAAAACTCTGGATTTTTTCGTCATAATTTTTGTTTTTGTTCTTCGGGTTGGCGATGCTTGTTTCCTGAATCCCGGAATGCAAGCAACCCCGCCGCCAAAAATTTGGCGACAGGGTTGAGGTCTGCGAGCGGTAAAATATGCCTGCTTCAATGATTAGCGAAGCTGCGCCACAGGCGGGACCGGATGACCGAATGGTGCGTCTGAATCATCTAGATCATATGAAGCCTGGATGGGCTGTGGACCTTGTGGGGGCTGACCATCAAAATCGGGGCCTGCATCGGCTGGGTCAAATTGGCTGGGTTGGAAATTGCCGCCCCGCTGTCCATTATCAGGGCTATTCTGAGAGCCGTTCCGGGCTCCGTCCTGCGCACCTTTCTGAGGACCAAATTCGCCGCGCATGCCTTTGCCGTTCCGGCCTTGGCGATCCGCACGATCTGAACGATTTGGGCGATCCGCTTTATCGAATATGCCGTCATCATTGCGGTCCATACGATCAAACATGGCTGTCGCAGGTTCGCTGAGTTCTTCCAGAGTTACCGAACCATTGCCGTCTCTATCCATTTTCTGATAGGCGCGAACCATACGGTCCTGGGTCAGTTTGGCCCATTCGGCTTTGAACTCTTCCAATGACACGGCGCCATCGCCATTTGTATCATTGTCTGTAATTTTTGCCGCCAGTCCAGTGGTCAGCTCCTCTTTGGTCAGCGTGCCGTCTTTGTCGGCGTCCAGCATTTTTATAATATCGCCGCCGCGTGCGCCACGGTCTCCATGACGGTCCGCTCCTTGGCGACCTTTGAACTGCTGGCCTTTCTCTGAGCCACTACCATTCCAACCGCGTGCTGACGCGCTATCAACGACCAAAGCCGTAGCTGATACGCCACCGATCAAAGCAACTGCCAGTGCAATTTTGGAAAAGTTTTTCATGTCTTCATTCCTCTATAGTGTGCCAATTCCTCATTGGCGGAGTGCCCGTCATGGGCTGATATGCTGAGATGCTCTCAGCCACCTCAAAGTCTTTGAGGTGGCTCGGTCAGAGGAGAGTGTTTGGATTCTCGTCCCTGCCGATGAGGTGAAGATAGGAACGAATTGTCGCTGTTCTATCGCGGAAAATTGCGATTTTGTCGCACTGTGTAACCTGCGCCAGCGTTGTTACACAAAGATACAATTTCCTTGCCTTGTCTTTGAAAATACGCGCTATTCTTGCTTTGCAACGTTGGATTTGTGGTGTTAATTGCACAATGACACGACACGGCAAAGTCTGGTGACCCTGACAAAACAATCGAATCCATCCATATAGAGGTGGACACTGGACTGACAACAGGAGAGAGCGACAATGGAACATTCTGCACATATTCTGGTGGTGGACGACCACCAAGATATTCGCGAACTGCTGTCGAAATATCTCTCACGCAATGGATATCGCGTTAGCGATGCAGATGGCGGCATCAAAATGCGGCAAGCATTGAAGACCTCGGCGATTGATTTGATCGTGCTTGATGTGATGATGCCGGGAGAGGATGGCTTGACCCTGTGTCGCTATGTTCGGGAAAATGAGAATATCCCGGTGATCCTGCTAACGGCGCTGGGGGAAGAAACAGATCGTATCGTCGGTCTGGAGATCGGGGCTGATGATTATGTTACCAAGCCTTTTAATCCCCGTGAACTGCTGGCCCGGATTAAGTCCGTGCTGCGCCGCAGTCAGTCTTTGCCGCCCGAGATACAAAAAACCGATGAGCCGGAATCCCTGAAATTCGATGATTGGGTCTTGCAAGTGCATCAACGCGAACTGCTCAGCCCGGACGGCGTAACCGTTCCGTTGAGCGCCGCTGATTATCGCCTGCTCGTCACCTTTCTCAAACGCCCAACTATGGTGTTGTCACGCGACCAATTGCTGGACCTGACATCCGGTAGGACGGCTCAGATTTTTGATCGTTCTATTGACAATCAGGTCTCGCGTTTGCGTAAGAAGATAGAGGAAGACCCCAAGAACCCTAAATTAATCAAAACCGTACGCGGTGGGGGCTATGTGTTCACTTGTAAGGTAACCGGCAAGGTTTCAGATGCGATGCTGGATGCTGCGGGTGATGAGGATGATCTTTGACCATGCCCAAGACAAACACCAACACATCCGGTACAGGCTCCCATTCGGACAAACCGTCTTTGTGGAGCAGGCTGCGTCTGTGGCCGCGGTCGCTTGCTGGCCAGCTTTTGGCTGCGCTGTTTCTGGCACTGTTGGTGGCACAGGGCATTACGATCCTATTGTTTGCCAGCGAACGCTCCAATATTGCGGTCAACACCACACGCGGGCAAGTGATGGAACGCATGGCGTCGGTGGTTCGTGTCCTCAACCAGACAGATGAAAGCCTGCATGATCGCGTCATCCGCGCGGCAGAAGGGCCAAGCATTCTCTATCGTCTTCAGGATAGAACCACTCTGCTGGTGCCAAGGGATGGCACACCGGAATCCTTTTTTACGCACAGGTTGGAGCGACGGGCTGGCCTTGAAAACGGCACCGTTCGTATTAGCAATCTTGACCGTAGCCTCTTTGGCCTAGGCCGATATTATGAGAAAAAATCCTCTGAAGCTCTCGACAACGATGGAGACTCAAACCGGGCACGCATTCGAATGAGTGATGCGCCACCGCACTTAAGCGAGAGCGAAAAAAGACACTGGGTTCGTCGTCAGCGTGAGAAGGATGAGGATGGTCAGCTACCGAGATTTTCCAATAAGAAGCGTCACAATCTGGCTGCGCTTGATATGACCATTGCCGTGCCTCTGGATAATGGAAAATGGCTACAGGTGCGCACCGGCGTGCCCTCCCCACCAGAGCAATGGGGCAGACCTTTCCTGATTTCCATGGGTGTTATGGCCACGTTGATCGCCTTGGTTGTCATCTTGGCTGTGCGTAAACTCACAGCGCCATTGCGTGAACTGGAAGGAGCGTCGCGCAAACTTGGACGGGGAGACACGGTTGAGCCCCTCCAAGAACAAGGCCCTGCAGAGGTGCGCAATACCATTGCTGCCTTTAATGCGATGCAAGATCGACTGATGCGTTTTGTGCAGGATCGAACGCGCATGCTCGCCGCTGTCAGCCACGATTTGCGCACGCCGATCACCACGCTACGCTTGCGCGTCGAATTCATTGACGATGATGAAATGCGGGATAAAATTCTGGCGACACTGGAAGAAATGCAGTCAATGACCGACGCCGTTCTGGCTTTCGCGCGGGAAGATGCCGCCAAGGAGGAAACCAAGAATGTCGATGTGGCCGCTCTGCTGTCCGCCACTGCGGAAGATTATGCCGATGTTGGCAAAGATGTTCGCTTTGATGGCCCGGACAGCCTGATCTATTCTTGCCGCGCAGTCAGCCTCAAGCGGGCTATTCGGAATTTGACAGACAATGCCCTGCGCTACGCAGGCAATGCCGCGATACACTTGCGTACCACGGCCAAGACGCTAGAAATTGAAATATCCGACACCGGCCCCGGCATCCCGCCTGATAAGCTTGATGATGTATTTGCTCCCTTCTTTCGCGTAGAGGGATCGCGCAATCTGGAAACAGGCGGAGTTGGTCTTGGCTTGTCCATCACTCGCACCATTGTGCGCGGTCATGGCGGCGACATCTTTCTGACCAACCGGCCAGAAGGCGGTCTGATGGCGACCATTTCTCTTCCCCGCTAGAGAAATGGTCTACTTGCACACAGTTTCTGCAAGACCCAGCAGCCTCCATCTGCGTTTGTCACAATCCTGTCACTGATTGGGTCGCATAACCGCGCCTGAACAGATGATTCAAAAAGACCGGCCATTGCCATGTCGGCCCGAATAAGCGGTGCCGAGTTTGATGGTAACTGGATGCATGAGCCGGTGTTGACAAGGATTTGACCATGACAGTCACCTTTCGCTTGGCTAAAGCCGAGCAATTGAGCGATATTCGTTCGCTTTTTCTATCTGCAATGGCACCCATCGCAAAACGTATGGGCTTTGACCAACCAGCAGATGCTTATTCCGATCTCGGTGCTTTTCTGGAAACCCGTAATCTTTACATCGCTCAAGAGGACGGTGTTTTGCTGGCGTCTGCTGCAATGCATGAGGTGGATAATTGCCTTTATCTTGATACCATTGCCGTCCTACCACAGCATCAAAACAAGGGGCTGGGTTCTCGCCTGCTGGCTGAGGTGGAACTGATTGCAGAATCGCGGGAGTTGCCTTGCTTGCGTTTGCACACGCCGGAAGTGATGCATGAATTGTTGGCCTATTATACCAAGCGCGGCTTTGGCGAGACCCATCGCAGCCTGCCCGCACACGAACGGGATCTGATCCTTCGTGTCACGTTTGAAAAGGCCATAGCCGGCAATGGCTTTCATATGGACCCATTCGACGAGCATGACCGGCAGTTTGCGTAGCAAAAACGTCAATTCCGTACCGAATGCGCATGAGTGCACTCAATTTGGCATGGAAGCTGTGTTCAATGCAGGGCTTGAGATGGCTATGCAGAGGGCGTATTGAGGGTTTTTATCTCAACAGTTTCAGATATATCCCATGCGCAAACCAAAATTACTTACCACAAGCCTAACCTACAGCTGGCCGCTGTTTCTCGCTGACATGATGGCTGGCGTCACTGTTGCCATGGTGGCACTGCCCCTTAGCATCGCCATTGCCATCGCTTCCGGGGCTGACCCGGCCAAGGGCCTCGTAACTGCCATCATCGGCGGTTTTTTTATATCGGCTCTTGGCGGAAGCCGCGTTCAGATTGGCGGTCCCACCGGCGCTTTCATCGTCGTGGTATTCGGCGTCATTGCCACTTATGGCTATGACGGTTTGGTCATGGCCACCTTTATGGCAGGCCTCATATTGATGTTGGCTGGCTATTTCCGTTTGGGTCGTTTGATTGCCTTTGTCCCAGATGCTGTGGTCAACGGGTTCACCATTGGTATCGGCATCATCATCGCCACCAGTCAGCTCAAAGATTTTTTCGGTCTCGAACTTGCCTCGGTTCCGGCAGATTTCATCGAAATACTCCCTGCTCTTTGGAACGCACGCGAGGGGCTCAACCTAGAGGCTTTTGGTATTGCGCTCGCGACACTGGTTATGATCGTTATTTTGCGGCGCAGCTTCCCCAAGTTTCCCGGCCTAGTCGTCGCCATTGGCGTCACCTCGGCAATGGTATTTTTGTTTACGCTGGATGTTGCGACACTGGGATCCAGATTTGGCGCCCTTCCGCATTCACTACCAACACCGCAATGGCCTGATTTTTCATGGTCTCGGTTTGTCGAGCTGTTCCCTTCCGCTTTGGTCATTGCCTTTCTGGCGGGTGTCGAGTCCCTTTTGTCGGCAATGGTGGCAGACCGAATGATCGATGGGCATCATCGCCCCAACGCAGAATTGACGGCGCAAGGGGTCGCAAACGTGGCCTCGGCGCTGTTCACTGGCCTGCCTGTCACCGGAGCGATCGCGCGGACTGCGACCAATGTCAAAGCGGGTGGCAAAACCCCTGTTGCCGGATTGGTCCATGCCGTGGTGATTTTAATCGTCATGCTGGTCGCTGCGCCTCTTGCGGATCATTTGGCGATGCCCGCACTGGCAGCTTTGTTGATGTTAACCGCGTGGAATATGACCGAGCCCCATAAATGGGCTGAGTATGCCCGTGGTCGTCACAGCGATGTGGCATTGCTGGTTTTGACGCTGGTTCTGACTGTTCTTGTGGATTTAACCGTAGCAATTGGAGTTGGTGTCTCGGTCGGACTTGCATTGCGGCTGTCACGTCGTAAATCGGTAGACAGTGATTGGCATACACCGGAGCACTGAACCCATTATGATTGCATCGGCTTTGCCGCGCCTTGTTTTGACCGGCCCTGAAAGCACGGGGAAGTCAGCTCTTGCCAATGCGCTGGTCGAGCATATGGACGGTATATTAGCACCGGAGTATCTGCGGGACTATTTTGCTCTTCATGGCAGTTTATCGCTTGAAGATGCCATTCCCATCGCACAGGGCCAATGGGCGCAGGAAGAACGAGCCGCTGCGCTGGCAGCAAAAGAAAACAAGCAACTTGTTTGTGACACCGATCTTATATCGTCTCTGGTCTATAGCGCGCATTATTATGCCAACGCAATAAACACGCCCCTGTGGGCACATTGGGAACGATGGTCAGAACGCCATAAAAAGAACCTATTGAAACGACCGCACGCACCACGCCTCTACATTTTGTGTGGCGTTGATTGGCCATGGGTGGATGATGGACAGCGCGATGCGCCTGATTTGCGAGAAATGTTCCACGCTCAATTCGAAGCTGAATTGAAGGCGCTCACATGCGATTATATATGCGTTTCGGGGCCTCTGGGTGAACGGCTAAACGCCATACTGACGCATCTGAAGTAAGCTGTTCTAGAAACGACCGAGTGGCTTGGTAGTTACACTGGCCAAAATACCCAAGACACCCGTTACCAATCCCCCCTCAAGCAATCTGAAATCAAAACCGCGATCTCCCCCACTCCCCAAGACAGGCCCAAGACAGGCCCAAGACGGCCTCTAGACTAAGCAGAAGCAATCATGCTATGCAACGGCACCCAAACCACACCCCTGCGTTGAACCGATCACTTCAGCGCACAGACGTAAGACATTGGTCTGTATTTGACCTTTATTTCGCATAAAGTCAGATTTTTTTTGGGGCACTTTCTTGACATCTCATGCGCGCCTGCCTAAATGAATGATCGTTGTTAGCACTCACCAAGCGAGAGTGCTAATGCACTTGTTTAACGAGGAGCAGACCGCTCGGATGCCGCTAATGATGGGGGCATTTGGTGCCCCACTTTGGGTCCGGGGGCTGCGTAACAGATTAGGGAACGCTTCAGAGATGAAATTCCGTCCTCTGCATGACCGCGTCGTTGTACGTCGCGTAGAATCCGAAGAGAAAACCGCTGGTGGCATCATTATTCCTGATACCGCCAAAGAAAAGCCAAGCGAAGGCGAAATCGTTGCTGTTGGCAACGGCGTTCGTGATGACGCTGGCAACTTGGTCGCGCTGGAAGTTAAAGCGGGCGACCGTGTTCTGTTCGGCAAATGGTCCGGTACCGAAGTCAAGATCGACGGTGAAGACCTGCTGATCATGAAAGAGTCCGACATCATGGGCATCTTGGGCTAAGGCATAGTCAAGGACAGTCGTTTTAACGGCTCCTTATATTGCTGCCCAGATTGGCCTGTCCCGGACAGACGATCGAACGGGACGATGGCGAACTGCCTCTTATTTACAAGTAATACAGATTTCAGGAAGAGCTAACATGGCTGCTAAAGAAGTCAAATTCGGTGCTGATGCACGCGAAAAAATGCTGCGTGGCGTTGATATTCTCGCAAACGCTGTAAAAACCACCCTTGGTCCTAAAGGCCGTAACGTGGTTATCGAAAAATCTTTTGGCGCTCCACGCATCACCAAAGATGGTGTGACCGTTGCCAAGGAAATCGAACTGGAAGATAAGTTCGAAAATATGGGCGCGCAGATGGTGCGTGAAGTGGCTTCCAAAACCAACGATATCGCTGGCGATGGCACCACCACAGCAACCGTTCTGGCTCAGTCCATCGTTCGTGAAGGCTGCAAATTCGTTGCTGCTGGCATGAACCCAATGGACCTGAAGCGCGGCATCGATATGGCCGTTGTTGAAGCCCATAAAGCATTGGAAGCTGCTTCCAAACCAATCAATTCTTCTGAAGAAGTTGCACAGGTTGGCACCATCTCCGCCAACGGCGAAGTTGAAATCGGCAAAATGATCGCCGATGCCATGCAGAAAGTCGGCAACGAAGGTGTGATCACCGTCGAAGAAGCCAAAACTGCAGAAACTGAGCTGGAAGTCGTTGAAGGCATGCAGTTCGACCGTGGTTACCTGTCTCCTTACTTCGTGACCAACACCGAAAAAATGATTGCAGATCTGGAAGATCCATACATCCTTCTGCATGAGAAAAAACTGACCAACCTGCAGCCAATGCTGCCGATCTTGGAAAGCGTTGTTCAGTCTTCCCGTCCTCTGCTCATCATTGCAGAAGACATCGAAGGCGAAGCACTGGCTACTTTGGTTGTCAACAAACTGCGCGGTGGCCTGAAAATTGCTGCTGTTAAAGCCCCTGGCTTCGGTGATCGTCGTAAAGCAATGCTTGAAGACATCGCAGTTCTGACCGGTGGTACCGTGATTTCTGAAGACGTTGGCATCAAACTCGAGTCCGTTACACTCGAAATGCTTGGCACTGCCAAGAAAGTCAACATTTCCAAAGAAACCACAACGGTTGTTGACGGTGCTGGCGAAAAATCCGGCATTGAAGCACGCGTTGCTCAGATCAAAGCTCAGATCGAAGAAACATCTTCTGACTATGACCGTGAAAAACTGCAAGAACGTCTGGCCAAATTGGCTGGTGGTGTTGCTGTTATCCGCGTCGGTGGTTCCACTGAAGTTGAAGTGAAAGAACGCAAAGACCGCGTTGACGATGCTTTGAACGCAACCCGCGCTGCTGTTGAAGCCGGTATCGTTCCTGGTGGTGGCACCGCGCTGCTGCGTGCTTCTAAAGCTGTCGAAAAAATTGTTTCCGACAATGTCGACATCGAAGCTGGCATCAAGATCGTTCTGCGCGCGCTGCAGGCTCCGATCCGTCAGATCGCTGAAAACGCTGGTGTTGAAGGCTCCATCGTGGTCAACAAAGTTCTGGAAGGCAACGATACTCTTGGTTTCGATGCTCAGACCGAACAGTATGTTGACATGATCGAAGCTGGCATCATCGACCCAACCAAAGTGGTTCGTACTGCACTGCAGGACGCTGCTTCCGTTGCTGGTCTGATGATCACCACTGAAGCAATGGTTGCTGATGCTCCTGCCAAAGATGGCGCTGCCGGTGGCGGTATGCCTGATATGGGCGGCATGGGCGGCATGGGTGGCATGGGCGGCATGATGTAATCATGACGCTTGGCACATCTTGCTAAGTTCTATGAGAAAGGCGCTCTTCGGAGCGCCTTTTTTATTGTCACATACCCTTCCTTTACCCATCCTTTTTTGCTCTGTGCGTATCGGGACATTTTTCATATTTGCGTGCATCCACGCATGCAAGCGGCATGATGGAAACATCCCTCACCAAACGCGCAGGGTCAGGCACGGCCTTTCCATAAAAAAAGCCGGATCATAGATCCGGCCTGTTGTTTGCTCTCCCATGAGAGCTGCATTCCCGCCTCACCGTGTCATGGCTTGTACGGCAAGGCAAGAAGAGAGGATGCAGCATGTGGCACACATCCTCTCTGGAACACTATTCTGACAAAGTGATTTTGGTGGCAAGTTTGTCTTCGCCAACTGTGTCATACTCAACGGTCACGACTGTGCCGGCTTGCAATTCAGGCATATCAACGTCTTCAGGCACAACAATTTCGATGTCCTGATCTAGGATGAGAATACCGGTTTCCATGTCAACCGTATCAACAACGCCGGTGTAAGTTTCGGCATACGCAGGCAGGGCAATCAGCATCATAGCTGCGGCCCAAAATGGCATCAAAACCTTACGCATAGTGAGTTTCTCCAAAAAAACAAACAGGCTATCGATGGTCGCCTTTGCGCCGATCGATCTGTTCCAACAACGGCATTTACACCTAATTTTCGAGGTCGCCAATCGGAAATTTCCGGCATTATAAAATGCCATGTATATGCCACAAATTCGGACGGATTTTGCCACACTGCATACGCTTTGGCAGGGATCCAAGATGAAATTCCAATGCTCAATTTTTGTTTTGATTTTGATTGCGATAGCCTTGTTCTGAGCGACGGTTATCGCCTTAGTTGCCATTCAACGTTATGCAGATTTATCAACGCTATTTTTTCAAATATTTATTCCAAGCAAGTTTTCAGAAAGACAAACCATATTCAGTTAGGTAAAACTCCGTATTTCTTTAACTTATTCTAAGCGAAAGCTGTGTATACTCTCTGAATTGGAGGCGATATGCGGCTGTATAAATACCTATTTACCATGACCAAATATCCGCGCACTTTTGTGTTTGGACTGTTCTCCAGCTTGTTCTTGGTAACATTGGTTATTGCAAGCTCAATCTCGATTTTTCAGGTGTTTCAAAGCCTGGAAACACAGCTATCTGAAGAGATCAAAGCTGCTGACCAATTGGACCCATCGTTCGACGCCACGATGGAAGCACTCACTCACAACATCGCTGCCCCTGCTTGTTCTTCAGACTATCTTTTTTGGTTGCGTAAAGTAGCCTTTCTGCCTGATGGCATCCACGAAATCCTTTATGCGGACGAGCATCAAAGCTGCTCTGTCAGTCGCGGCAAATTGTCTGATGGCTTTGAACTGGGGAAAGCAGACCTCGAACGCCTAGATATGGGCTATACATTTTGGTTTGACCGCGATCTTGCAGCCATCGGATACCCTGGCCTGAAGGGAACCTTCTTGCAAAAAGGCAACCTGACACTGGTTTTGCCGCCCATGAATGCTCAAGCCAGTTGGGTGCCTTGGCAAAATCAAGAATTCGTCTCTAAAAATGGTCTGGGAGACTGGGTCCATAGAACGGGGAAACTCGGGCTTAAAAAATCCTATCCCAATGTCAAAAACCAACAGGTGGGGTATTCCGTATCGCGATGGGCTTTTTGGGGCTTTCAATGCGACCCGTCCAATTTGGTATGCCTGTTTATAGAAGCACCTGTCACAGCTTTGATAGCCGCCAACAAGCTCTTTATCACCGTTGGTCTGATCCTGATGCTGGCGACTTCTCTGGTCCTAACCGAGGCCGCTCGGAACAAATTCTTGCGCATGATGTCCCTGTCATCTCGTTTTGCGCACACCATGTGCAAGGACAGTCTCGTTTGTCATTATCAACCGATATTACGTCTAGAGACCGGCGAGATAGAGGGTGTCGAGGTGCTTGTACGCTGGCGAGACCTTGATGGCAGCCTTGTCTATCCAAACGCATTTTTACCGGTTGTCGAAGCTCGCAATATGTCGCGTCTCCTGACCGAGCTAATCGTTAACAACACAGTGAAAGATCTCGCTGGTGTGCAGTTTGGGACCGAACGGCCAAAGGTCAATATCAACGTCTTCCCGCAAGATCTCGATGCCGATTGGCTGATTAGAATTTTATCTCCATTGCAAATTGCCCCGTGCGCATTCAGACCAGTTGTTGAAATTGTTGAGACTTCAGATCTTCCCCTGGAATCGACTCGCGAGGCCATCGCCTTGATGAGGGCCAACGGCATAGAAACCTACATTGATGATTTCGGGGTGGGATATTCCAGCATCCATTACCTCAGCGGCCTTGGTGCAGATGGGGTTAAGCTCGATCGCTTTTTTGCTATGGCACCAGAGGATACCCTGTCCTCCAAATTGCTCTTTAGTGCCATCGAAATGGTCAGCAAAACGGGGCAAATATTGGTGGTTGAGGGTGTTGAAACGCAGACAAAATTAATGAGCTTGCGCGCAACCAATAAAGTAGACCTCGTGCAAGGGTATTACATATCCCCTCCCCTGCCTGCTGCACGTTTAGCAACGTTCCTCAAGGGTTTCCAACAAAAAAGAGAACACACAGCGGAGGCCTACCCCAAAGCAGTCAGAGACAATATCATTGGCCTCTAACCCCTTTTTGTGGTTCACTTTCTGTCCATAGCTGGAATAACGCACCCATAGGACTTGCGCCTTTTCTGTTGCAACAGGATGCCGCAGGGCGGGAAAATGACCAGACCCTCAAGGCACCCCTAAATTCCCCTTACTTACCTTAAGGACAGCACAGGCCAAACGGACAGGGCCTCAGTGCTAAAAGCGCTGGCTTGCCTCTATCAAACCACCCTAGAGCCCCCCTGCTCAATGAGCTGAGCAGCACAAGCTTGTTGCAAGTACAGGATCTGATTTGTGGCAAGCAACGCCGGCCCTTCCCAGTATTGCTTGTTGTGTTTGGCTTTTACCTTTTGCACCCGTCGTTAAAGCGATTAGACATAAAAAAGGCCGGATCTAACAGACCCGACCTTACAGTATGCACCAATTGGCGTGGGAGGATTACGCCACCAGTACACGCTTGAGGAAAGCATCGACTTCACTTTGCAGCGAATGGCTTTGCTGGTTCATGTTTGTAATCATCGACTGCATGGCAGACGACATATCGCCAGTCTTACGAGCGCTGGCAGACATGGTAACCATAGCTTCGGTTACGCCCTGTGTGCTCACAGCTGCACCTGTGACATTTGATGCAATCTCTGACGTGGCCGCGTTTTGTTGATCGGCTGCAACCGCCATTTCAGCAACTTGCTCACTGATAACACGGACTTTCTGTGTGACAGACTGCGTCGCAGAAATGGAGCTTTTGGCAGCACTTTGCATGTTGACCACCTGGGTTTCAATCTGCTCGGTTGCTTTAGAGGTCTGACTGGCCAATTCTTTCACTTCAGCGGCGACAACCGCGAAACCGCGTCCAGCTTCACCGGCTCGCGCCGCTTCGATGGTTGCGTTCAGTGCGAGCAGATTGGTTTGCTCCGCGATGTCATTGATTAGGCGCGTTACGCTCCCGATCTCTTCCAGAACATTTTGCAAAGTCTCAACGGATTCACTGGCGCGTTCCCCTTCGCTCGATGCTTCACCGGACAGAGTGGCCGAGCTGGCGACTTGGTTCGAGATATGACTGATTGAGGCGGATAGTTCTTCGGTCGCCGACGCAACAGCCTGAACATTACCATTCACAACTTCTGCAGAACTGGAGACTGTTTCGGACTGCGCCACTGTATCTGTCGCAATGCCTGTCAGATCGTCAAAATTCACTTCCAACTCATTGCAGGATTCCACCAACATTGCCACGATCGTGCCGACAGTCTTTTCAAATCCATCAGCCAGCTTTTGCATTTCAGCTTGCTTTTCGGCTTGGTTGCGCAAGCGTTGTTCTTCGGTTCCCGCTTCCAACTCTTTAGTACGGATAAGGTTGTCACGGAACACGGCCAAAGCTTCATACATGTGGCCGATTTCGTCTCTGCGACCATTGCTGTTGATTTCGATATCAACAGAGCCTTCAGACAGACGCTGCGTCACATCAACCATACGGCTTAGAGGCTTGGAGACCATAAATTGGTTGAAGACACCAAGAAGCACCGTCGCAATCACAAGCAATATGACACCAATGAAGGCAGATGATCGCACCAGATCCATTTTCTCATTCTGCTGCTGGGTCAATTGACCTGAAAGCACATTCATTTCGCCGATCAGAGCTTTCATCGAAGCATTGATTCCATCAAGCTTGAGATTATTCTGCCCCGCAACTTCAATGGCACGTGCCATGTCGACACTCATAGGATCTCGCATCAAGGTAATCTGGCGCTGTGCATATTGGCTATACCAATCTTGCCACTCTTGCTTGAGAGCTGAAACACCGTCGAGAGACGCCAATGCGTCAAATTCCTGTGCAATTTTGGTCTCGGCCTTTTGAACCTGATCGCGCCATTTGAGATCACCAGTCAGCAAAAAGGTTTTTAAGGCAAGCGCTTGGCCATTAATGCCTGTATCCAGGTCCATTAGCTCAACTATGTGGTGTTCGATTTTCGAGCTTTCAAGAATCGCCTGGCTTGCCTTGCCCGATTGATTGAAACCGACGATACCAACCCCGATGCCAATGATGGCCAATAGAGCAAAGGATATAAGACTCTTATAGGTGAGTGAAAGGTTATTCAGCATGGGAGGAACCTCTTTTACTTACTATTGTGCCTGACGGCGTGCCAGTTCGGTGAGGTTAACCTCAATGGTGGCGGCCCCGATAAGCTGTTTATTCTGGGGATTGATCAGGCTTTTGTTGATCTGAACGCGCCAAATCTTGAGATCTGCATCCCATTCCGGCTCATCTACAAAAATGGCAGTCGGTCCAACCTGATAGGTTTTTTGATATTTGCCTTCGTCACCCTGCCAAAAATCAGAGGTGATCGAGGACTGACCCACGTTGAGGCCCTTGTCGTCCATTACAAAAACTTCAACAAACAATCCATAGGATTGCCCTTGCATCCGTGTCAGGTAAATCGATAGAGGACTGGACAAGGTGGCGGCAATCATCGGCTTGTCATCGCTCTCACGTTCAGCCCGCCATTTTTCATCCAGATTGATTATTTTCTCTTCGGACAATTTGCCATATTTGGCGTTCTGGCTTTCAACACTGAGGGTCACAATATCCCTATTCAACCACGTGTCGATTTGCTCATATAGCTTCTTGGTGTCCATATCTGCAAATCTTGGCACCGTTGATGCCGCGCCGGTCTGACATGATGCGAACAGGATGGAAGCCGAAAGTAGGAGTGTTTTTTTCATTTTTTTACCGCCCATAAGTATTTCGAAGATTGTCTCTGACTTCGGTAAATAAATGCTTAAATTACTATTCTTTCTAAGGATTTACGTTAAGAACCAGAGTAAATCTCAAAATATACAGGAGAATTCCCCGGCAAAAACATCAGTTTAAAACAGACATAACAAGCTCATCCTGAATTTCTTAAGGCATAAACAAACTAATATTAGACAGCAACAAGCAACCCCTAAAAACACAATCATTGATTGCAAATTTTATCCATCACGTTGTTTATTTTTCGCTTCATCATCGCTTTTAGAATCAAACTTGCAAATCAATGCCGGCACCCTAAATGCCCAGAGTTGTCTCAAACCCGAGCAACGATAAAACGGCTGCCTTTTTTCGCGGGATAGCTTGTCACCTCGACGATTTCAAAGCCTGCAGATTTGATTGCGTCCTCTAGCTGAGCGTCTGTCATCAGGTTCACAAAAGGTGCTTTTCCAAGCCAGCGCATGACCATGATCAAGGGGCCAAACACCCATTTGCGCCGGCCCAGACAGGCTGTTTTGGACACAAACACTCCTCCTGCTTTCAATCTCTGACGAATTTTTGCCAGTTCAGCAGGAAGATCATTCACCAAGTGAAGATAGTTGAACGCAAGCACCGCATCAAAGCTGTCGTCTGGATGCTGTTGTTCAAACACTTCGATCTGTTGGAAGGACAGATTACCATGTTCTTCAGCAACGGCCTTTTCCTTGGCTATCTCAATCATGCGTGTTGAGATGTCCGTTGCGGTCATATGTCCAACCGCGTCGATGAGCAACAAAGCAGTAGAGCCCGTTCCACAGCCCAGTTCCAGAACATGCCCCGTGTTGGACAAGTAACGCCGTGTATGGTCAAGCGTCCGGCGATAGGAGTCTTGGTCTTTGATGGAGCTTTTGGCATATTTATCGGCGGCTTTATTCCAGAATTCACAATCAGTTGGCATTGGCTGTTCCCATCTCTGCTTTAAAAACGTGGCACTTATAACAGTTAGTCCTTCATAGGTAGGAATAACTATCCAAGATAACAGAGGGAGCAATTAATAGTGTACGCAATTGAACGGAGATACTTGCCTTTCATGCTGGCACAGGGTCAAACTGAACCAAACAACGCCCTTCACGATTGGAGCCGATTATGCCTCTTTCCTTCTTGACTTCTGCCCACTGGTACAACGAACCGGACGACTGGTCTCTGAATGAAACCGCCCTTTCTGTGACGAGCAAAGATGCGACCGACTTTTGGCAACAGACCTACTATGGCTTTCATCCAGACAATGGTCATTTTCTGGGTGCCAGCGTGGATGGGGATTTTAGCGCAGAAGTGTTGTTCAGTGGCGACTATACCACTCAATATGATCAGGCCGGGCTGATGCTGCGCTTGGACGCGCAGCACTGGATCAAATGTGGTATTGAATATTCAGACGGAGTGACAAACTTTTCTTGCGTTGTCACAAAAGGACGGTCGGACTGGTCGATCATTCAGAAACCATTGGTCACCGGTCCGCACTCCGTGCGTTTAACGCGGGTTGGTGGAGCAATTCTGTTGCATTATCTGGATGAGCATAGCCACTGGCAGTTGATGCGTTTGGTCGATTTCTCTGTTGACGGCCCACTCCTGCTCGGCCCAATGGTCTGCTCGCCAAAGAGAGCCGGCTTTCGTACAATCTTTCATAAATTCAAACTTGGTGCTGTTACAAGCGACCCGCTTCATGGCGGATAACACGACCGCAGGGAGCTTACCCAAAAGGCAGACTGGCTAATGCTCGACCTGATGGGGCCAGTAAAAGGAACGTTTATTTCCTTATATGGCCAATTCCTGCGATTTGGTGTATAAATATGGCAACATTTTTCGGAAACCAATTTTCGACAAATGTTGCAGAGAATTTCAGTACCAGTTGATATTCAACTTCGAGCGCACCCGTGACAATTGTGCAATTGTCGGGCGCGCTCTTCTCTTGCTGAGCACGGCCATAGCGAGACTCTTTGCAGCCACGCCTCAGCCCTTCAATGCTTTTCGTTGTCCATACAGGTTCATTAGCCGGTCAATAATGCGGCGGCTTCTGATTGGCAGGAGGAGCCGCTGTGTCTTGGGGCTCGGCCAATGTGTCTTTCATGAGCTTCACCTGACGAGACAATCGATCGATGGTATCCCATTGGCGAGACACCATTTCAGAGAGATCCTCGATTGTAGTGGATTGGTGCGTGACCTGAATTTCCAGGTCAACGACACGTTCTTCAAGTTCTTGACTCACTTTGTAACTCCATTATCTCTTGGCTTGCGTGAGGATATAAAAAGCCGCTCAAACGCAATTCAATACCTAATATACAAGCTCAAGAGGAAATATCATACCAATGATGCTGTCGATTGACGCAGCTCAAAGCATTCCAGCCCGTAAATCAACAGGAATGCTCCGTCAACAGTGCGAGGACTGCGGAATGAGATTAGCCAAGGGCACGGATTATGCCTACCGAATTTTGATGATGGTGGCGATGAATGAAGACCGCAGCCTTACGGTGGAAACGGTTGCCACCAACTTGCGACTGTCCCGAACCCACTGCATGAAAATTATTGCCAACCTGTCCAGCCATGGATTCTTGGAAACCACCCGTGGACGTGGTGGCGGATTGAAACTGGGCAAGGATGCCCATGCCATTCGTATGGGCGATGTTGCCAAAGTCACCGAGTCCGATTTTGGTTTTGTCGAATGCCTATGCCCTCGCTGCGACAACGAACCCCAGCCGGACTGCCCGATGTTCGGCGGCTGTGAAATGTCCCGCGTCATGTCACGGGCGGTCAAGTCATTCATCGCAACTCTGAATGAAAACTCACTCGCAGATGTGGTTGCCAAGTCAAAGAATTCCGGCAATCTGGTTTTGCATGACCGCTCCTCAGATTAACGCGCAACCATAAAACCGATATGCCCCGCTTGGGGGTGTGATTTTCTCAAACCTATCGCCTCTCCCGTTAAGGTGTGATTTCATACCTATTTCCCCTTTCCCTATTTCACAGCCTTGTTATGGTTGCAGTGCAATGACAACTTCACGCAACCAATGCGACAAAGGCACGGCATGATCGACAATATTGCGACAAAGGATCGAGGCAAACATTTTTCGTTTCTTGTCAGGCAAGCGATTACAAACAGCGAGCGGCATCAAATTGCCACTGTCGCAGCAGGAACCGGCATGAGTTATCATGCTTTTTATCAAAGACTAGAAGGCAAAACACCCTTTTCTGCTGACGAGATTCGCCGGATTATCGCCTGTTTCCCGGAGCCCTCTTTGGTCAGCTATCTTCTCAAAGACACCGCCTATGTTGCTGCGGAGCGGATAGATGCAGAAAGATCGGACGAAGAAGAAGCGATCTATCAAGCCGCCCATCGCATTGTTTTTGAAGCGTCCGACGTTTTGAAAGTGGTCGATATCGCGCTGCGGGATCATCGCATAGATCACCGAGATATCACCTCGATCACCAAAGAAATAGAAGATGCAGAACGTAGCCTAATATCCCTGCGTGAATATGTCTCGACGTTAAAATAGCTATTAAAATTCAGGCTGTCAGCGCGGCAAACATTTTGCGCCCACGTAAGCAACGGCCCCTCCTCCTTAAAAATCCATAGGTGATTTTGATCGACAAAATCCCACCGCATCGCCATCTATTGTTTATCAAATCAACCATAGATGGAATAGTTTCGGGGTTCCATCCCAACTTGGAGATGCACCATGTTGACCAATCCTTTGTATAATGACAAGGCTTTGAACCGTCGCCCGCCGGTTTACCTAACAGCACCACCGATCGCACCGTCTGGTGTGGAATTGCAACATTTGATCAGCGCCCCTGAAACAGAATGCGATCTGGAAGCGCTTGCACGGGCCATTACCATTCAGGACATCATTTTTGAATGCGAGGGCGATGGACCAATGGCGCAACACCCGGGCTTTCCTGGCGCGATCAGGCAAGTGATCGGGTCAGAGTTGATGAAAACAGCATCGAAAGAAGCGCTGGGTGGTGTAGCTTGTCCATGGGGGCCCGCTTGCGGCTTGCATGTGTTTTTCAACGGCCAACGCAGCGGCAAGGGGCTAGATATCCCCCCCCCATGGATCATTCGCAGTGAAACAACCGGAGCGAACAGTTTGCGCATAACCTTGCGTTTGTTTGGTCTGGGCCTGCTTTGGAGCAGCGAACTGTCTGAAGCCTGCCACAGGGCAATTGAACGCGGCATTAGCCTTGCTGGCAAGGCACCGATCTGCCAATCGGTTTTGATCCGCTCGGTTGAGACGGTCTGGACTGGTTTGCAAGATGACGCCCCCACAGGCAGTCTCGCGCTGGTCTTCTTTGTTACTCCCTATGAGTCGGAAAGCAACACCACTCAAGCAGAGACAGGGGAGGATTTTATCAAAGGCCTCTTTGGTCGATGCGAAGCCGTCGCCCGTTGGCATGGCCTATCATTGGCTGAAGACTGGGCAACAATAGAAAACACTATGGATCACATCCGGTTTGAAGAAAAAGGCCTCGGAGAGATTGAGTGGAATCGCTGTCTGAGCCAGTCAGGCGGCGCCAATATGATGATGAAGGGACAGATGGGCCTGCTGCAAATTCATCCGGGCCAAGAAAACACATCCTACCTTGTCCGACTTCTACAAATCGGAGAGCTGCTTCATGCAGGCCAAAAGATCGCCTTTGGTCAAGGCCGCTATGATCTGTTTTTAACACCCCTAGCAGGTGACGCATAATCAGCAGCGTCACCTATTGCCCAGCAGGAAAAGATCAGGCTTCTTTATTGCTGTTTGGTCAAGTGTGCCTCAAGAGCGGCGACCACAAGAGCATGGTCGTCTTCTTCGGCTAAACCAGAGACAGTGACCACGCCGATGACACCGCCATCTCGCAACAAGATGGGGAAGCCACCACCTTGGGAGGCATAGGTACAAGGTGGCAGGTAGTATTTTTGGTCCAACTCCATGCCAATGGATTTGCAATAAGTGCCCATATACAAGGAGCTATGAGAAAATCGCAGCACCGTTCTACGCTTGCGCGCAACCCATTCGCCATTGTCAGCTTGTGACCGCGGCAGGGCGGCATGGAACAATTGTTGCCCATAGGCGAAGACATCAACGACCACAGGCAACTTGTCCAAACGAGCCCTGTCTAAAAGATCCAGACCGACTGAGACACCATCTTCGAATGAAAAACTCGAAAATTGCAGTTTGCTTTCCTGTGCCAGCAGCATATCGACTTGTGCGTCCAGAGCATCCATATGTGTCATCCTCCACGTTTATTGGCGACCATGGCAGCGTTCGCAACGCCTGTCCATAAACACCAAATCTACAGACAATACAGGCCATTTGAAAAGGCCATTTGCCTATCAAAAAACAAACGCGGACAGTTTCACACAGAGGTTGCAACCAAGCAGACGCGATGCAAAGAATTTTGGTGGAATCCAGCATCAATGGTTGGGTAGAGCACGCAAAGTCTGCCTGCCTAAGCAGGGCGGAAGGTTAGACTAACGCCATTCAAACAGTGGCGCTTGCCCGTTGGCTGAGGACCATCATCAAAAATATGACCGAGATGACTGCCACACCGACGGCAATGCACCTCTGTTCGTGTGCTAAACCAGCTGTTGTCCAGCTTCGTTCCGACTGCATTAGGCAGAGACTGATAGAAACTGGGCCAGCCGGTGCCGCTATCATATTTGGTCGCTGCATCATATAGGGGTAATTCACATCCCTTACAGTCATATATGCCAGCGCGTTTTTCCATGTTCAACGGGCTGGAGCCTGCTCTTTCGGTCTCCTCTTGCCGCATCACCTTAAACTCAAAGTCACTCAGCAAGCTTTGCCATTCGGCATCAGTGCGCGTGATTTCAAAGGCCCCTTCGTCGGCGAAGGCAGGTTTGGCCAACAATGCGGCTGCACCGGACATCAAAAACATACGACGGTTCATGGATCATCTCCCAAATTACAAAATATCTGTGCGGCCTCGCCTCAAAGCGATGAGCGCAGAGAAGAGACAATGATGATATTACCAGAACAGGTCTGCCTTCAAAGTCACAATACGGTGTGACCAAGAGAGCGGCGGCATTCCCCACGATGCTCTGATCTGAACATTTGTGTACTTATACGTTATTGGATTTTTTGATTAAATGGCTGTCAGCAAGCGCCTATTCAACAGTGAAGCAATGGGTAAAGGCCCCTCACGGGCACAACACAAAAAGTTTTCTGAAGCCGGAAAGAAAACAAAGAAAATGCATATCTGATGCCAAAATCACTAAGGATCACCTGATTATGCACACAAGGCGAGCCAATATGGATGGTGTGTTTATGGATCCGTGGTTAAAGCAAGGTGAGGCGGGCCGCTAGTCCCCCGAAAAGCAGCCCGCCTTATCGCATGCACAAGATTGCTCCGGCTGCGATATGTTCCTAAAGAGTGTTGTCAGTATAACTCAAAAACATTGCAAATGCATGTAAACACTCTCGTTAAGCTTAAACTCTCATTCTTTTCGCAACAGCGAAATAAATTCTGTCGTCATGACGCCATGCTCAAAAGCGTCGGCTGGGGCGATATGTCCTTGCAAGAAAACGGCCATTTGTAAACTTTTAGCAACCGTTTCAGCTCGATTGATATAAAGAGCAGCGGCATTTGGAGGGCAGATTTCCAATGCAGTTTGCCGAAACAGCCCCAACCAATGCCCGAAATCTTCTGGCTGCAGGTCCGCCATTTTCATATGGGCAGGAACCGGGCGACCGTCATATTCTCTTGTCTGCATCAACAAGGAGCGCCAAAAGCCCTTCATACGATCTAGATGATCGGGCCATTCTTGGCTCATGCCATCTGCAAACAAGACGGATAATCGAGGGTGTTTTTGCACTTTGGCATAAAAAGCGTCCACCAAATCCGAAACCTGAGCCTCAGTAATGGATGGATCAAGCGGCTTGCCAGCCCGTTCTCTGCGCACGAGCGGACGCCCAACCAAAGGCTCCGTAGGCTGAGCCTTGGCTTCAGCTTGCGCCTCTGTTAAGAGCCGCTCTTTTTCATCCCTCCCCAGGGATTTGTCCGCACCGAACGCAGATACCACCAGATTACCCCATAGACTATCAATTGCACGCAAAGATAGCGTTTTCTAGTCGGAACACAAGTATAATATGTTCCCCTATTGCATGAAACGCACGAACAGATTGCCTCCAAAGTGGTGGCTTTTATAAGAATGACGAGAATAGACAAACCATCTCAAGGTGCAGCAAACCAACCCAATTGCTCCGTGCGCCTCTCGGGATCTTGGTCAAAACGCGCCAACCTTTCATCATCATAAGCGGGACGGACCGCAGACCAACTTTGTCCATCAAGACGCCAACTGGCCTGCGGCGGCAACTGCTTCACGCTCTGCGGTTCAACCAATTGTCGGCGCTGCCATGGCTTGGACAAATGACATTGCGAACCCCAAAGCCATTTTTGTTTGACACGTTCAATCCAGCCGCGCGGTTTCGGCACAACAGGGCAGAGAAGGATCATGTCCTGAAACCCGAATTTTGCTAAGGTTGCAGATAGCGCTTTGGCAGCAGCTCCGAACAACAGCATTGTTTCGTCTAACACTATAAACTGTGGGCCATAGCCAGCATGCGCCGTAAAACGGCGCAATTGCGCGCGACATTCAGCCTCAATCAACTTGTCGTTCAATGCAAACCCACGCGCCGCCCTGGCAAAATCGTCCAAGTCAGGGAGGCTTCCAGTCCTTAGTGCATTCTCAGGCGCGAATCCGGCTGTTAGGGGAGAAAAAGCGCCAGTCAACCTTATGGACAGGCCTATTTTGAGGTCAGGAGGTCCTGATGATCGCAATTGTGACAGCATAGGTGCGGTTTGTGGCCATATGTCAGAAATCGTAAGACAAGAGACGGCCCCGACAACGCCCCTCTGCACCAGTTCTGCCGTGGCTCGGTTTACGCCGTCTGTCAAACCCAAATCCAGCGCACATAACAATGTGTCATCCTTAAAACTAAAGCCGACTATTCAAATATAGCCATACTACAGCGCCCTGCATGCACCCTTGACCGACGAATAGCAAGTGCCCTCCGATATTCTCGCATCGCGTGTCAGGACCACCGCTTTGGTGGATAAGAATCAAAAGAAATTGGACAACAAATATCTGCCAATTTGGACCCTCGTATTGCTTCTATTTAGAAGCAATAGAACCTTGTTCACACAGTGAATAATGGGTCTCATTGTTTACAATCGCACCTATTCACTCAGCTCACAAAATCTGCATTTTATGTTTTCGCAATAGTTTCCACAGAATTCTAATAAAATACAGTCTAGAGTAAACAAGATAATCACCATCAAATTATTGTATTATTATTTCAATAATCACCAAAACATTGAAATATAAATTTGGATAGGTATATTTACATCACCCCCTTCCTAACAACATAAGGAAGACTTGGAATGTTTTATTCAATAACCCAGATATATTTCCAACTATTGTCTAATTAGCTATAGCAATTTTTATTTCTCCTAATTATACTATTCAACAGGGCAAACACGGTTTGCTGCTTTGGTATTTGTCCCCCAAATTAATACCAGAGCGTTCGGTGACCATAGTGTTTTCCCAAACAGACGGTCCCCACAAATACCGTCTTTAGAGGTCGTCTGTGATGGCGACCTCTTCCTTTCATCAGGACATCCAAGTGCCCTTTCTTCATGTTGATTTCGATCGTCTCTGACCTATTGTTAACGAGACTACGGCGACCGCTATTCAAAACACTTGATATGAACATAAAATCGCCCTAACATACGCCCATCATCAAGAGAAGGGCTGGCGCCCTCGCCAACCTGCCAACCGCGGCAAGGTGGCTCCAATACGGGATGTGGCGGCATTTGCGTTTTGAACGTTGTGCCTGCAACCAAGCGGAGATTTTCTTCACCCGTTTTAGCCAGCCTTCCAAACCGTGATTCGGCTTGCCGGCCAACCCCGTGGCTTTGGCAATCCGGACATGAAGGAAGGATATATTATGTTTGATTCTATCGATCCGGGTCGTGACCGCCTCGTAGACGAGAGTTCCATCTCCCCGCGCAAGGGTAGAAAAACAAGCCGGCCGAGCCACCACCAGGCAAGTGAAGACGTTCTCGTGATATTGGAGACAGGCTTTCGCGCGCGCGTGATGTCTTGGCGTTCAGCCTATGAGCTGGGAGCCCGCAATGGTCTGCCCCTTGGCGCGTTGCGTCAACGCACAGAGCAATGCGCCCATTTGATCAGGGCAGGATTGGGCTGTGCTGTTGATGAGACTCTTTTTGCGGCATTGGTCTATCATTATGCAGATCTGGCCAAGGATCTGTCCCGAATTGACAGATAGCAAACAAACAGCAGTCTGGGTAAGATCGAATAGAGATCCGGCAGACTCTTGGCAACCTTTTCGGGAACGATCAGGCTGAGCGTGATCGTTGCACCCGCTCGGCTGACTGAAATATCTGGTTTTCCCGGATTCGTCCTTCCTGAATAGCAGACCGTATCCAGCCAATTGCTTCAGCTGGCAGATCTGGGTTAGGTTTGAGGCTATTAGACAGCAGCAAAATATCATAACCGGCCTCTACCGCACGCAGTACCGCCTCACGAGGCTCGGCCATTTTGCGGACAGCACCCATATCCAGATCATCCGTCATGGTGAGGCCACGAAACTGTAAGCCACCGCGCAAGACATCCTGAACGAGCGTGCGCGAGAAGGTGGTTAGTTCGCCATTGTCTCGCTCTGTGATGCGAACAAAGAGATGCCCGGTCATGACGATGTCTGCCAATCCCTGACGGATCAACATTGAGAAAGGTTGCAGTTCCTCGGGATCCCAGCTTTCACGAATATCAACAAATCCGTTGTGGCTATCCTTGTTGGACAGACCATGGCCGGGGAAATGCTTAAGTGATGTCTGAAGGCCATAGCGCCGGTGCGCCCGCACAAACGCCCCCGCATAAGCAACGACAGTGGTCGCATCCGCTGCATAGGCACGGCGATTTTTGCCAATCACAGGATTGAAACTACGGTGCAAATCTGCGACCGGCCCCAGATTCAGCGTAAACCCCGCATTGGCCAGTTCTTTGGCTGCGACTGCATACACTTTCTCAACACCGGCGACATCTTTGCTTTGCGCCAGCTCCAATGCAGAGGGAATTCTGGTGTATCCCTGTTTTTGTTTGAGGCGCTGTACAGCTCCACCTTCGTGGTCGATGGCTATATGCTTGATACCAGCGCCATGGAACAATTTATTAAGTCCCAAGACATCCCGGCCCGAACCGATATTGGAGCCCAGATAGACCACGGATGCAGCACGTCCTTTGGCAACATGGGCCGCAATTGTGCGCACGAAACGCCCTTGGGCACTTTTGCCAGAGAAGCCGACCATAATCAGTTGACCAATGGCGCGCTCAAGATCTGCCGCATTTGCAATGGTTGACTTGATCAAGACAGGAGCAGCCAATGCACCGGCTGCACATTTCATTGCGCTACGGCGTGACAAGAAGGGCGTTTGACTCATCGGGACATCCGCATGCAAGAGGAAACTAGGTGATTCTATATATCATAGATGCTCTGGTCTGAGACACCAGAGCAATGAGTCCAAATCATGACCTCTTGTTTTTGCTTATGCCTTATTGAGGCGAGCAATCATATGATCAAACAACGGATTGGATGCTTCGAAAACATAGTCAAGCCGGCCAACAGACACCGATGGAGCCCCCAGCTCACGCAGGCGGCTGGCGATGGCATAAACCCGTTTTTCCGATGCGTGCAACCGCAAAATATGATCTGTATGACCAAAGGGAGCATAAACGCCAAAGCCTTCAAATTCATCGCACATCTGCTGGCTGATGGCCGCCGCATCAAAATGGGTTGCGGTAATTTCACGGCGCGTGCGGGCCGCTTCTTCAGCCTGCACCCGATCTAAAATTTCCCCCAATGCTGTCTTGGCATTCTCGGACCAGTCTGCCGTAAGGGACGCCACCAAATTGGCCTGTGATCGCAGCATCACCCCGTCATCAATAATTTTGAGATTGTTGGCTTCCAGTGTTGAGCCCGTTGAGGTGATATCGACCACCACATCAGCCGAACCCGCAGCGGGGGCACCTTCTGTCGCCCCAAGGCTTTCGACAATCTTATAGTCAATGATGCCATGACCAGCAAAGAAGGCACGGGTTAAATTGATATATTTGGTTGCAACACGAAGGTGGTGACCATAACGAGCAGGCATGTCCATGGCGACATCGCCCAGGTCTTCCATGCTGCGCACATCAATCCAGGCTTTGGGCACGGCGATCACCACGTTGGCATGGCCGAAGCCCAACTGGATCAACAGTTCAATATAGGCGTCTGGTGTGGTCAGATGCTCGCGAATGAGATCTTCGCCAGTCACACCCAAATGCACCGACCCGGCTTTGAGCTCCTTGGCGATCTCTGACGCAGAAAGAAAGGCGATTTCGACATTGTCGACCCCTTCCAGATGTCCGCGATAATTGCGAGCTCCGCCCGGGCGTGCGATTTTCAAACCAGCGCGCGCAAAAAAATCATTGGTGTTGTCTTGCAAGCGGCCCTTGGAAGGAACCGCGATGATCAGAGGATTATTGCTCATTCTGGTCACTCCCTTTACGCGTTGGTCAGGCGATCAAGCCAAATTACAAACCCGATGGCTGGCACCGCTTGAATGTCGGCACCAAGGTCGGTTTTGGCTCTTGGGGCCAACAGGCCGAGCAATCGATCATAGCGCCCTCCTCCGGCAACAGGTTTGTCTTGACCGTCAAAATTGAGCTCGAAGTTAAAGCCCGAATAATAGTCGAGGCGTCGTCCAAAATCGGCTTTGAACTGCAGGGGTGTTCCTTGCGGTACTGCGTTGCGAATGGCCACGATACGGTCCGAGAATTGTTGCAAAGCGGCACCAAGAGGCCCGCCCTCCTGCGCGTTGAAAGCTGTCAAACGCTCCAAGCTGTCGTCTAGAGAACCGGAAATAGACAAATAGCGCGAAATCACGTCCAGCTTGTCTGCGTCCCAACCGGCTTTGGCAGCCAGCTCGGCCTTTTCCATATATCGTTCGGCGATATCGCCGACAGAGCGGCCGCCTACGGTGGTTAGACCGGCTATGGACAGCATTTCTTCGACGGCATCGCGCACATCGCTGGTCGCTTTGCCATCGAGTATTTTGGCCAGCCCTGCCGAAGCACCATGGTTTTCAGAACCGCCTTTTTCCAGACGGGCCAGCATGCGGTCGAGTACCTTGCGGTCACCAAAGGCGCCCTCTAGACGACGCTGCCACACGGCAGGCGCATCCAATGCAGTTAACAGAGACGAAAACAGCGCGAGATCTCCGATGGTGACGACCGGTTTTTGCGCCGAAAGACTTTCAACCAACAACACCGCACGGGCGACACTGTTGGCGTCAAACTCAACGCCGCCATCGGGATCAATTTGCTCGATACCGGCCTGATAAAATTCCCCCGGCGCGCCATCTTCACGCTGACGGAAAACAGGCCCGATGCAGGCATAACTGGCTGGTCTGTCTGCCGCACCGCCCGACAGGTGGTGTAGACATGCAGGAATGGTGAATTCGGGCCGCAGTGCCATGGCCTCACCATTGGAACCGGGGGCAACATAGAGTCGACGACGGATATCTTCACCGATCAAATCTACAAACAGATCCGCATGATAGAGAACCGGCAAATCAATCGGGCAGGCTCCTGCCTCGCTGAGCAGGAGGTCCAAACGCTTGCGCATTTCGTCGGTCAGATAGGTCATACCTTCTCCTCTCACCCTGATGGTCACATCGGGTGATCTTCACTGACAAGCTGCTCAGTTGGCCGCACGGTCAGTGGCCTGATCGGCCAGCATTTTTATTACGGTCGCGACCATCTCAGTGAGTGGCACTTCCACTTGTGCAGGGCGGCTTTCACGCCAAGCGGCATTGTCTTCAATCTCGGCGGACAGGCGTTTTCCCTCGATCAGATCCTTGATCTGAACGATGCCAGCTTCTTTCTCATCTGAGCCCTGAATGATGGCCAGCGGACAGCCGCGCTTGTCTGCATATTTCAGCTGATTGCCGAATTTCTTCCAGTTGCCCTGATAAAGCTCCGCACGAACACCAGCTGTGCGCAGCTCTTGTACCATTTTTTGATAATGGCCCAAGCTGTCTACATCGCCGTCCATCACAGTGACCAACACCGGGGCGACTACCGTTTCATTGCCCAACTTGCCGAGGTTTTTGAGTGCAGTCATCAGACGCGACACACCCATGGAAAAACCGGTTGCTGGCACTTCTCGGCCCACGTAACGCTTGACCAAACCGTCATAGCGGCCGCCACCACCGACCGAGCCGAACTGGACAACTTCCCCTTTTTCGTTGGTAACATCGAACAGCAATTCAGCTTCATAGACAGGGCCGGTGTAATATTCCAAACCACGCACAACAGACGGATCGATCTTGATGCGATCTGCGCCATACCCACACGCGTCAAAGATTGCCTGCATGGTGTCCAACTCGCGTTGACCATCATGGTCGAGATCCAGCTTCCCCTCGGTAAACGCAAGCACTTTTTGCGCATTTTCATCCGACAGGCCTGCGCCTTTGGTAAAATCGCCAGACTCATCCTTGCGGCCAGCACCGAGCAGCAATTTGACGCCTTCGGGGCCGAATTTATCGAGCTTGTCGACCGCGCGCAGCACCGTCAGCCGATCCTCCGCATGCTCGTCGCCACCAAAGCCAATTTCCTCCATGACACCGTCGAGCAGTTTGCGATTGTTGACGCGGATCACATAGTCGCCGCGCGCAATGCCCAAGGCTTCCATGGTATCGGCCATCATCATGCACATCTCGGCATCGGCCTGCACACCTGGCGCGCCGACCGTGTCTGCGTCGAACTGCATAAACTGACGAAAACGACCCGGTCCGGGTTTTTCATTGCGATAAACATAGCCCGCACGATAGGTCCGGAACGGCATTTGCACTTCGTTGATATTCTCGGCGACATGGCGGGCGAGCGGCGCGGTCAGATCATAGCGCAGGCTCATCCATTGCTCATCGTCATCCTGCAGAGAAAACACGCCAGCATTTGGCCGGTCTGTATCTGGCAGGAACTTACCAAGGCAATCGGTATATTCAAAAGCGGGTGTCTCAATCGGGTCAAAGCCATGATGCTCATAAACGGCCTTGATTTTGGCGATCATGTCATCAACTGCACGAATATCGTCGGCAGTCCGGTCTACAAATCCACGCGGCAGGCGGGCTTTGAGCTTTTGGGGCTTTTTCACTTTTGCCATGATTAGACGTCACTTCACTTTGGTAAAAACGGAATAGCCACCTCATGTGTGGCTTTGGCCTCTTCCCTACCCCATCAGGGCCTTATCGACAAGCTTGTAGCTTGGGTGTTTTGTGCCCCACCGCCACTTTTTCGCCAATGGATAACAATTTAGGGTTTAAACGCAAGAAGGCGACCAAACTGGTTGGTCGCCTCCTCTCAATAGATGTGCACACAGAAAAAGCGCCACCAAGAACCATTTTGGCATTAGCTCTGACGCTGGATCTCCACCTGATGGGGATAAGGGATCGAAATGCCCTTGGCATCAAAGGTTTCTTTCACTGCTTTAAGAAAAGCAAATTTCAGATCCCAATAGTCTTCACTGGCACACCACAGACGGACAGAGAGATCGACTGAAGAGTCGCCCAAATTGGTCACGCGGGTCCATGGTTCCGGATCTTTCATAACGCGGTCATCTGCATTGGCAAGGTCGAGAATAATGCCCATGGCTTTATCCATATCATCACCATAATCAATGCCAAAAACAAGATCGACTCGACGTGTCGCGTGGGCTGAATAGTTGGAGACGGTGGAGCCCCATGCCTTGGAGTTCGGCATGATGATCTGGACATTATCCGGCGTTGCCAATTCAGTTACAAACAAGTCGATATTCTTGACCGTACCTGCTGTGCCGGACACGTCAATATAATCTCCAAGCTTATAGGGCCGGAAGATGATCAACATAACACCGGAGGCAACATCACTGAGCGTGCCTTGCAAGGCAAGGCCAATGGCGAGGGAAGCTGCACCAAGAACGGCGACCAAACTGGTCGCTTGGAAACCAAACAATTGCAAAACGGCGATAAAGACAAAAACAAGGATCAACCAACGGGCAAGGGACGCGAAAAAATTGCCGATCGTCGGATCAACAGATTTGATGCGTGCCAAGCGTTTGCGCACGATACTTGACACCAAACCGGCTAGAATGTAGCCAACAACCAGAAAAATGACTGCCTTTACAACATTGATTATCAGAGGGGCATAAACGCCCAACTGTTCGATCATTGCATTCATAGAAAACTCTCTCATTTTGACAGTGGGCCAGTCGCATTCTCACCCGCTTATTGAAGCGGGAGCATTACCCATCTCCGTTCCAGATAGCAAGAGCTCAACCTGCACTCTTTAATGGGCGTATAAACGCCGCCCTTGCCTCTTCTATTTTTTCGCGACAAATGCAGCCCTCGACATGATCGTTGACCATGCCCATCGCCTGCATGAAAGCGTAAACAGTGGTTGGGCCGACAAAAGACCAACCACGCTTTTTGAGGTCCTTGGAAACACGGGTGGAAATCTCTGTCTTGCCTAAGACGCGCAAATCTTCAAAGGTGAAATTGGTTGGGCGATCTTCCGATTTGGGTTCATGCGCCCAGAAATAGGCTGCGAGCGATCCAAACTCGGAACGCATTTCTTGTGCTCGCTTGGCGTTGTTAATCGTGCTTTCGATTTTCTTTCGATGCCGCACAATGCCTTCATCAAGCAGACAGCGTTCAACGTCAGCCTCGGTAAAGGCTGCGACTTTATCGATGTCAAAATTAGCAAAAGCGGCACGGAAATTCTCACGTTTGCGCAGAATCGTGTACCAACTCAGACCGGATTGGAAACCTTCAAGACAGATTTTTTGAAACAAGATCTGGTCATCGGATATGGGGGTGCCCCACTCATTGTCGTGATAGGCCAAATAATCGGGTTTACCGCCATGCCACCAGCAGCGACTTTTGCCATCGTCACCGACAAGCAGTCCGTCTTTGGCTTCCTGATCTGGCATCTTTCTTCCCTCATAAATTTGTTCTATTTTTGTTCTTACTGCATTTTGCTAAGAAGAGTCAATCTAGCGCCGGTTTAACGAACAAAAAGCCCCGCTGTTATCCAGCAGGGCTTTAAAATTTGTTTTGAACTTCGACGGCTTTTGCCAAGCAAAAAGCCTAGCCAAACAATGCGTCGATGTCGTCTTGGCTTGCCACACCCTCTTCATCTTCAAGAGACGGGCCGTTGAGCAAGGCTGCATCGCCTGTTTTTTCCAACGGATTATCGACTTCAATTTCTTGGAAGTGATCGATGCCACCCCAAATATCCATCATTGAGACAATGCGCTCTTCGATGAACCGCAAAACATTGACAACTTTGGTAATGCGCTGTCCGGTCAGATCCTGAAAGTTACAGGCTTCGAACATCGATGTTACGCTTTCCTGTATCTCATGGGTCCACTGATCTTCTTCACCGGTCAAAACTTTTGACAGTTTCGTGGCATTTTCGTCCACTTTCTCGGCCGCAGCCAAGATTTGTTCCGTCGCCTGCTCAGTGCCATAAACGATAGCATCCAGCTCGTCGGTGACTCGGTTCATATCGGCCGAGTGTAGTCCATTGACGTGCAGGGTCGCGATCTCGCGCTTGGTCTCTGCGATGGCCTCGTATATTTCATCCATCTCTTTTTTCAGCAGCAGCGCTTCGTTCATCTCGGTGCGATAGTTTTCCACCAGAGTGGTGTTTAACTCTTGCGCGGGTTCAATCAAGCGACGCAAGGACGCCAGCTCGCTCATGATTTCCTTGTGCTGATCACCCGATATGGAGGTGTTGGCAACAGATGAATGCTGCGTTTGGGCGTTGCCCAAAATTTGCTCAATTCGAAATGGTTTGGTTGCCAGCGCCATTTCATCAATACTCCCGCACTTCAGATTTTTTTGGCCGATTCCCACGCCGACGTGCTTTGCACACAAAAAGTGCCATCGCATGCCGGAGAGTCGACTGATCTTGATTGAGAAAGATTATGCTCGCGTTCGTTAAGATTGAGTTGTTGAATTGATAAAAATCCTATTTTTCATCTATTTGGATTGATTACTATAAGAATAGACACAAGAATTTGTCGGGGGACCTTAGCTGGATACCCAAACGTGGAGCTCAAACGCAAGTCTTCAAAATGGTGTGAAGAGACACGAGGTGATTGACCTTGTCTTTGCAAATGCGCATTGTGTCGTCACGCTCAAAATCGGACGGCTCTCAGGGAAAGCCTTTATCGGTTTTAACAGCCAACGTGCAGGTATGGTAAAACTGACAAAGGTAACGGCGTCAACACCCTGCCCTGCTTAAGATAAGAGATCGAATGACACGCGTAGTTCAGCCTTTGTGGAAGGCTCTCGGTTCTTCCTTCAGCGCCCTTTTTGTGGCGTTCTTTGTATTGGCATCGAGTTGCCTTGCGCAGGCGGCCACCTATCGTGATGCGGATGTTGCAGAAGGGTTCTACAAAACAGTCTTCGGCGCCGAGATCAAAGCCCTGAGTTGGGGGTCACAAACCAATCGGGTGAAAAAGTATGTCACACCGGTTAAAGTGTGGATCGACAACAGAGCGCGCCTGAATCGGCTCAAAACCGTGCGTCAGTTTGTAAGTGATCTGCCGCGTTTCATACCCGGCCTTGAAATACGCATGGCACGAAATTCCAAAGACGCCAACTTTCGCATCTATATTGTCGACGCAGAAGATTATGCGACCACGGTTCAGACCGAAGTCTTCAACAACCAAAAAATGCGTGTCCCCGGTCAGTGCATCGTAAGAGTATTGTCTCGCCGCTCAGGTATTATGCGCTCGGACGCCGTTATTGTATCGGACCAAGGTTTGTCGCTGTTTCGCCGTTGCATGGTGGAAGAAATCCTTCAGGGCCTAGGTCCTGTCAATGACAACGAGAGCCTCACCTTCTCGGTATTCAACGACTTGACCACCTATGACCATTTTACCAAATATGACCGAATGATTCTGAATATGCTCTACAATCCATCGGTCAAACCGGGCATGACCCTGCGGCAAGTTAAGCCCCTGACGCCGGATTTGTTGCAATATGCTAGACAAATCATCGGCGAGAAATAGGCCCGAGCCTGATACAAAAGAGCATTTCTGTACACCAAACCAAAATTTCTCTAAAAATTAAGCATAACAAAAGTGCCAGTTACGTTTTTTTAACGCTGACTCCAATCAGTCGCGTTCGCAAGTTTTTATTAACCTTTCTTATTTGTTTAACACCTAGTATTGAAGTCGAGTTCAAGAGGATCTTCCTTTGCGATTAGAAGGCGATTTTCTTTTGTAATATAATTCTTCATTTTCAGGCCGTTTTGCCTGGATTGTCGTCGATTTTTTGTTGTGAGTATTTCGATGAAACGCCTTTTTCTTTCAGCCTGTGCCGTTGCACTGGGCCTGTCAGGGCTGACGATTGCCCCGGCAGACGCCAATTCTCTGCGCTACGCACCACCTCCGCCTGTTATGCTTAGCCCAGATCAGATTGACCCATGGGTTATGCAAGTTCGCCCCGGCAGCTTTCGCATCGAGCCACGGGATGCACGTCCACGCGTCACGTCTCGTCGAGTGGCGCCAGCACCGCAGCGCACGCGTCAAGCATCCATTGCTAAGACCAAGCAACGCGTCCGCTCGATTGATCCTCGCTTCCTGCCGACCGTCGTCGACTATGATGGCCCTCATAAACCGGGCACTATTATCGTGAACACCAATGAACGGTATCTCTATTTGATCAATAATGATGGTACCGCTCGCCGCTATGGTGTCGGCGTTGGTCGCCCCGGCTTCGAATGGGCAGGCCGCCACAAAGTCACGCGCAAGGCAGAATGGCCGTCTTGGCGTCCGCCAGCAGAGATGCGTCAGCGTCAACCGGGCTTGCCCGCATTTATGGAAGGTGGCCCACGCAATCCGCTTGGCGCGCGTGCTCTTTATCTGGGGTCGACCCTATACCGAATTCATGGCTCGAACGAACCTTGGTCCATTGGTCAAGCCGTTAGTTCTGGTTGCATCCGCATGCGCAATCAGGATGTCCAAGACCTCTACACCCGTGTGCGTGTTGGCACCAACGTGGTTGTAATCTAGATAGCTTCATATGCTATGAGCAGACTCGAGAGAGAGATCCGACATGGGATCGAATAACTTGGGCTCCCCTTTGGGGAGCCTTTTTTGTGTCTGCATGCGGGTCGCCACTCATCCCAATCCCTCAAATCGAATGGTTGGAATTCCCGGAGCAAATGGCCTCAAGCAGGCTGGACGAGAGAAGCCATCTCCAAACCGAACGCCTTATGCTTCGCAAACGCGGTCTCGGCATGTCGATGAAATGTTGATAAGAATGATAGGGAGCGCCCTAAACAAACGCGATGGAGCGCATGCGTTTGTCTTGATACATGCGGGCATCCGCCAACGCCATTAGGGATGCGAAGCTCCCCTCCCCTTCAAAGAAGTGGACCACACCCATGCTCAAACCAATATCATCAAATCCATGACCACTCATTTCGCGTTCAATGATGTTGATATGCTGACGCAAGTCATCGGCTTCAAGGTCACCGGCACGCGGGAAAACCTGCACAAGTTCATCACCACCGATGCGATAAACGCGACTGTCGGAATTGATCTCGCAAAGCGCTTCAGCAACCAGCCGCAATGCCCTGTCGCCCTCGTCGTGCCCTGCCAGATCATTGACACGCTTGAAACCATCAAAATCGATCAGCATCATCAAGGAATTACGCAGAGACTTCGGATCAAACATCGCCTCGACTTCCGACTCTTCCAGCTCATTGCGCATGTCTTCCAAGCATTCATGCATAAAACTCTCAAACGCCCGGCGGTTGCCTTGCCCTGTGACAACATCAGTATGAGCATCCGCAACAGCTTTGCGCGTTTTTTTCTCAGCAGACCCAACTTCAAAATATGGGCCATAGAGAACAGCGAGTTCCTGAAGGAACGTTACCGTTTCTTTGAGATTTTCCGGCTCATGATCATCTGCAATGAGGGCATAGCCGATACATTCATTTCGATGGTTTTTAAGGGCCAAACCGACAATGTGTGCCACCCCCATATCTGTATGAGGCTCGGTTTGATTGAAGAACCCGGTCAGATTTTTTGTGACCACCATTGATCCGCACATATTGAAGCCAACATTGCGATAAAGCGGTGGAATGCCGTCTTGGCGCAGGCGGTCGTGATCATAACAAAGGTCAAATATGATGCGTTCGTTTGGCCAGTCCATGCGACCAATGGTGATCCATCGGGATGCTATCCTATCACGCAAGACTTGCATTGCAGCGATAGAAGGAAGAATGCCACTGGCAATTTGCTTGGCAAAATCGTCCCTTAGGGATTGGATGCGTTCGCCCAGATAATCGTCATATTTGACGATTATCAGTCTATTCTCACCGAGAGCATAGCAAGATACGCCCCATCCTTCCATCATTGCTCGTTCAACCAACTGCAGGTCATCGTCAGCCCCACAGCAGCAGTGCTGAGTAGCACAGAGCGACAGAACTCTCTCTTCTAAATGCGTTGGAAACCCTTCGAGTGCTGCATTACGGTATAGGATCTCCGCCGCCGGACTCACAATTAGAATCCCGTCGCTGATATTCTCAAAAACCGAACAAAGATCCCGTTGAGGGATGCTCCAAGTCGCAGCCATTGTGCTGGTCCTATCCTGCAATTCATCTTTAAGTATCGCAATAAATTGATAAAATCTCCTTAAGCCACCTAAAGAACATGAAATTCTCAGTCACAACCCAAGCCGAATTCGTGCTTTCGACAATGATTGACTCGCCTTGAACTCCCCAAATATGCAACTTTTACCGAATAGCATTATTCACAAGGCAGGATGTGGATAACTACCTAGGCATACACATAACCGCATGCACTTCCGTCCCAAGAAAGCCTCTGAAAGATCGCAATTTTGTGATTTTTGGACAGGAAAAACTTTGGAATTACGATGGCCTGCGACCATTTGGCTCAGCAATTCTATCAAAAACTTGTCCAAATAATAGGCAAAATCCGGTAAGTGTTTTTAAAGTTCACGATGAAATTCAACTTTAAAGATGCTTGTCATTAACTGGATGGCTGTTATCTTGGCCCATGGAAGCAGTGCGGCTGGCGAGGACCTGTTTAAGCTTGCGCTGCAAATTTTGAGAAGGACCGCAAATATGAAACGTTTTGTTGCTGTTGCTGGAATGGTAATTTTGGCGTCTGCTGGTGCAGCCCTGGCTGAAGGCGATGCTGAAAAAGGCGAAAAAGTTTTTAAAAAATGCAAAGCCTGCCATCAGGTTGGTGATAAAGCCAAAAACAAGGTCGGCCCTGAGCTGAATGAAATCGTAGGCCGCAAAATTGCTTCCGTTGAAGGTTTTAAATACTCGAAAGCCTTCATTGCAAAAGCCGAAGAAGAGCCTGATTTTGTTTGGGATGAAGCCAACATTGACACTTATCTGACAAAACCAAAGGATTTCATCAAGAAAAATAAGATGGCATTTGCTGGTCTGAAGAAAGAAAAAGACCGTGAAAATGTGATTGCTTATTTGAAAACCTTCTCAAAACCTGCCGAATAAGTAAGCAAGTTTGCAGAACAGCAATTGTCCTGCGTTTGAAAATCGCTACACCCCGTCAGCGCCGCTGTTGGGGTGTTTTGCTGTTTGCCCTTCTTATACAGTCCGAAGCGTCAAACGCGCCTGCACTTGTTTGAGGTCACGCCAGCACCAGGCCTTCTCGCGGTATGCTATACGGCCATTGCGTATGTCCACGCGCTTCCCCACTTCCAAGCCTCCCATCTTTTCAAAAAAATGCTCGGCCTTGTGATTGCCACCCATCATCCATGATCCAGCGGATTGATAGTACGCACCAACCAGCCGTTCTACCATGGCCATGAACAGATGACGCCCATGCCCTTGCCGTTGATAAGCGGGATGAATATAGAGCGCATAGAGCTCAGAGTCGGCTTGAATTTCATTGTCCGGCCTGTCACCCAAACGCATGGGGCCGGCCAAACCGTAACCGATTAGGCCCTCTGCATTCTCCAAAAGACATGCAATGAGCCCCGCTTTTTCATCGGCCAGCCATGACCGCCAATGCGGCGTCTCGCTTGTTGCATCAAGGGCGTCGAGTGTCGCTTTGGACATCAAACCTTGATAGGCATGATGCCAACACAACAGCTTGAGCTTTGCCAGTTCGGATGCATCTTGGGGACTAGCAGACCGCAGTCGGCAGGATAGGGGATTTGATTGGGTCATTGGCTTCACATGATTCAGAATGATCGGTAATGGCCTCAAAAGCCTTGCCCGAATGCTCGACTTTTGGCTCTGCTCATGGAGTATGTTAGCCGATGAGCAGAGAAGGCAACCAGAGCACCACCTGAGGCACAATAATCGCAGCTGTCAAACCAATCAATTGAAGTAAGACAAATAGGCCCATACTTATTCGATTATCCAACGACGCCCCTTTTCCATAAACAAGGGTTTTGGCAACAATTTCACCGCTTTGCCGACTGTAGGTCACCAAGGCGGTGATGAGTGCCAACCAGACGAGGGCCGCCAACCATAGCTTTGATTGCATTATGAGCCCCTGTATTTCGAGTATCTTGGCGGCCTCAATCGACGCAAGCTGACTAGTCACCCCCGCCCAAATAGGAACCAAAAGACTGTTGAAATTCATATTGGAAAAGACGGGCATAAGCATTGGGAGTACTACAAGAGTAAGAATGATCCAGTCAAAAAACAATCCCAAAAAGGCGAGACCGATGAGAAGCAGGATCAATGGTAGCCAAGGCAAATGATTGGAAGGCATCACCAAATTGCTAAATTGATCCATCACGGCTACGCCGCCAAGGGCAAGGAAGACAGAATGGAAACAAAAGGCAGCAAGCAACATCGCGCCTAAATTGGCAGTTGCGACGGCGGCCCGATTGGCAACCCCTAGAAACCGCATTGGCCTCAATTGGCCTTGCAAAAGAGCCAAACAGCACAACGCCAAAGACAATGCTGCCAATGTCGCAAAGAGGGAAACCTTGTAGTGCAGCACCATTGTCAGCGCCAAAACTACCAGCAACACCGGCGGAAACAGGTATCTCAAAAATCGACCCCAATTGCGCGAAAGCGGTGGCGGCTGCCCCTGACCCGGCCAATCTGCATATCTTTGGGCCTGACGTCGATTAGCAAGCACCCACAACTCCAACAGCCAGTTGATCATATAAAAAGAAAACAAAACGGTCGTTGGTACAAAAAGTGCGACGGAAAGATATTCAGGCGGCAAATCAAATAGCCGCGCGACAAAAATCGAGACAACGGCACCCGGCAAAAATATGGACATAAAAATAGACCGCTCACCGCACACCTCTCGGTTACCTGCACGGGACTTGATCTGGATGCCGACTTTGCGCTTCTTGGTCGCTTCACGCTCGGGTTTAAGCGGGTCCATTATGCCTTTAATGGCAAAAGACGCCCGTTCCATTTGACCGCTTTCGACCAATAACTCGGTGAAGAACAAAAGCAAAGGCAAGCAAAGCAAAGCCGGATCAAACAAAATATGCGAGAAGATGCCATCCGGAATGGAGGATAAAACGGTGGTTTCAATGAGGCCTGTTTCTAGGCCTGCCCAGCCAAAAAGCAATGACAAAGCACCAAGAGAAAACGCAATAGGATATCCCGTCACAAACAGAAACAAGAATGCAACGAGCAACCACAGTGGCGCATTATCAAACCACAAAACAGGCAGAATATCGGACCAGTTTGTCATGCCTGTATCTGATCCCCCCAATTGCGCTGTAGGTTTTCAGATCTCGATGTGTGTTGTTCCGTTGCCAAATCCAAATGTGTGGCAGCGCGTTTTCGCAAATAATTTGGACCAAACAAATAGACCAGCGAACGCAAAATCACGCTGATGGCGGCGCAGGCAAGCAAGGCAAAGGCAAAAGGCAAGACAGCATAAAGCCCCCAAGCAGGAACGTGCCCGGCGGCCATCAGCTGTTTGATATGGACGCTGGCTGCAGGATGGAACTGGATCTGGTGACTATAGGCCCATCCCAAATCCATCATTATCCAGCAAACGGGCAAAAGCAGGACAGCCGCGCCCATAAGTTCCAACACCGCTCGGGGGCCAGAGCCAGCTTTTGCCCGCCAGCCCAAATACCGATGGTGCGCATTGCGCATATAGGCCGACGCCAGTCCGCCTAGCATAAGAAGAATAAACAGCCAGCTGAATATCTGTATTTGGGGATGCTCTACCAGAGCGGCTTGTCTGCTCCACGATAGTAAATCCAGATCATTTGTCCCCACCTGTGATGACTGAGTGAAAGCCAAATAGAGAGGCAAACAAAATAGGGGAATATAAAGGAGGCCTGTTGCCCGCCCGACAAAGCACACAAGTTTTTCCAGATCTTCACTCGCTTCTTGCGCACTCAAGGGCACGCCACCGCTTTGTCGCCGACAACTAAGGGCAAATAGGATCCCAACAAAAGCCGTGCCGGTCAGAACAATCGTGATTTGATGCTGTATAGTAAACTGGCTGGGATCAATATCATTCAAGCGCAGGAGGGCATAAAGTCCTTGCGGCAAGCTGGCGAAGGACACCATTGACAGAATATATGCGGCAAGTAGCAAGACGGGACGTCCACGCCGCCACGCTGCATAGAGCGCCAGAAGAAAGGCTGCTACCATAGCAAAAGCTACAGTCGGTTCCTGAACAAAATAGCATGCAATGGAAGCCAGACAGCTCACCAATGCCAGAACCGTACCTTTCATATGTGCGTTCCCCTATCGCGCAAACATCCCGTTAACTCAGTGCCCCAAACAAACAATAACCGTCATTGTGTAGCGAGCCGAAAAGAACCCCACTTTTCGGTGACAGCTCCCACCTCACGCCCTGATAGAGGACCATTGATGGGCTATTGCTTTAAAGGTGATCTTAGACATGCCACACTCTAAGCAAACATGCATAGGGTTTCGATGTATTTGATCGCTTAGCTCAGCATTTTATTCATATATTGTTAACATAAAACAGATTGCATGGAATCTATAAATACTCTTTTTACGTGTATTTATATATTTTTGGGGGTTGGTAAAATTAATTTACCAGCTTAGAGCGATCCCTTTTTGTAATCCGAACACATTGGTGTAATAGTCATTTTATCGCTGAGACAGACAATTTATCAACTTGCACAGCGATCACTTTCGGCTATTGGACCAACCAGCAAATGCGAATTAGAAACGCATGATTTTCAATATCATCAGCCACAGTCGCACATCGAATGCGGTGATTGACCGCAATGAACGCCTATTCCTCAAAGGTGGTTTAAGTACGAGCGACAAATTGGCTGCTGAGCGAGGGTTAGTGACGCAACGGAATTTTTTCCAAATTATGTCTCGAACTGCTTTGAAAATTCTAAAAGCTCAAAAGCGGTTGCGGTCTCATCATAGAGGTGGCACCTTGGTTGCTGATGTGGCTGGAAACATTTTCTCCGACGAGATTGTCGAGTTTGTACCCCCAAAATTGGAGTGCCAATGGCACTCGTCATTGATTGAACGCCGGGTGCTCCTTACCGGATGTGCCGTTTCGCAGCTCTTTTCAAACAGGGCGCAATAAAAGACCAACCAGACAGATGACATGGACCCAAACATGGACCAGATAGAATTGAATTTCACCACGGACCAAAAGCACCAGACCAAAGGCAAACGCGTTGGTTTGTTTGTGACTTGTCTTGTTGACCTTTTCCGCCCGACCGTTGGTTTTGCTGCCGTCAAACTAATTGAAAATGCCGGTTTCACGCTTGAGGTTCCCAAAGACCAAACCTGTTGTGGTCAGCCCGCCTACAATTCCGGCGACAAGGAAGATGCAAAAGCATTGGCCAAGCAAGTCATCAAGGCTTTTGAAGACTATGACTATATTGTTGCCCCTTCCGGGTCTTGCGCGGCCATGATTGCCAAACACTATCCCTCGATGCTGGCCGATGATCCCGATTGGGCAAACCGTGCCGAGGCTGTGGCAGGCAAAACCCACGAGCTGGTCAGCTTTTTGGTCGACGTGGCTGGGGTGAACGAAATTGCGTCCCATTATCAAGGCTCAGTTACCTATCATGACAGTTGCTCGGGCCTACGCGAATTGAACGTCAGTGAGCAACCGCGCGCCTTGCTCAAATCCATCGAAGGGGTCGAGCTTAAAGAAATGCAAGACAGTGATGTCTGTTGCGGTTTTGGTGGGACATTTTGCGTCAAATATCCCGATATATCAGACGCCATCGTTGGCAAAAAAACGAAGACCATCGCCGCTTCAGGGGCCGGAACATTGCTGGCTGGAGACCTCGGGTGCCTGATGAATATGGCTGGCAAGTTGAAACGTGAAGGCTCTGCGGTTGAAGTGCGTCACGTCGCCGAAGTCCTCGCTGATATGGCTGATGGACCAGCCATTGGCGAGAAACCGGGCAGATAGGCAGCATTTAGACGCACATTCCTTGGTCTGGGTCAAACCCGCCAAAGGCAATGTCCGTCAGGAGGACGATATGGAAATCAAGTCACCTACCTTCAAACAAAATTCCCGCGAAGCGCTGGCTGATGTCACCCTGCAAAAAGCACTAAAAAATGTCGAAAAGGGCTTCATTGGCAAACGACAGGATGCGGTTGATGCTCTGCCGGAATTTGAAGACTTGCGAAATCGCGGCCGCGCCATCAAGACCCATACCCTCAAGCATCTGGATCTTTATCTGGAAGAATATGAGAAAAAGGTTGTCGCCACAGGTGGCCATGTTCACTGGGCCGAAACAGGGGGAGATGCCTGCGAAATCGTCAAGCAGATTTGCCAAACGGTGAATGCAAAGACCGTTACCAAAGGCAAGTCGATGATTTCGGAAGAAATGCAGCTCAATGCCTTTCTTGAAAAAGACGGCATGGATGTCATCGAGACCGATCTGGGAGAATATATCATCCAGCTGCGCGGAGAAATCCCCAGCCACATCATAGCCCCTGCCGTGCATGTGACCAAAGAGCAGGTGGAAGCTGATTTCCGGCGTGCCCACACCCATCTCGATAGCGACCGCAATCTGGACGATCCGACCTCCCTGTTAGGCGAAGCGCGTGAGGTGTTGCGCGAGAAATATTTTGCAGCCGACGTAGGCATTACCGGTGCCAATTTCCTGATCGCGGAAACCGGGTCATCTGTGATTGTCACCAATGAGGGCAATGGCGACCTGACACAAACCCTATCACGGGTGCATATTGTGTTGGCCTCTATCGAAAAACTGGTCCCCACAATGAATGATGCAGACCAGTTGCTGCGGCTGTTGGCCCGCTCGGCCACGGGTCAGGAACAAAGCGTTTACACCACCTTCTCTACGGGTGCGCGCCGCGAAGAAGACCCCGACGGGCCGGAAGAATATCATGTCATCTTGTTGGACAATGGCCGCTCCTCAATGCTCGGCACCGAGTTTGAAGAAATGCTGCGCTGTATTCGCTGCGCGGCCTGCATGAACCACTGCCCTGTTTATCACGCTGTTGGCGGCCATGCTTATGGCTGGGTCTATCCCGGTCCTATGGGGTCCGTACTGACACCATCCCTGATCGGTGTCGACAAAGCAGGCCACCTGCCCAATGCATCAACATTATGCGGACGCTGCGAGAGTGTTTGCCCGATGAAAATCCCTCTGCCCAAAATGATGCGCCACTGGCGAGAGAAGGAATATGAACGCCATCTCAATCCTTCGACCCAGCGCTGGGGTTTGAAAGGCTGGGCCTTTTTGGCCACCCGTCCTCGCCTTTATCACTGGGCGATGGGTCTGGGTATGGGCGTTATGAAACATTTGGCCCCGAAAACCGGCCTTATGCAAAAACTACCGATGACCGGTGCATGGACCAAACATCGCGAATTGCCAGCTCCGGAAGGCAAGACCTTCCAGCAAATGTGGGCGGACAAAGAAAAAAAGAGGAAAGCGGCATGAGCGACATTCGAGACAGCAGCGCTGCAAAATCGGCCATCCTGAATAAAATCCGTCGTTCATTGGGCGGCTCGGCCAGCAATGGGGACCGTTCCATTGAGCGCGAAGAGGTGACCCATCGCCTTGAACGCAAAGAACGCGGCATCCTTCCCGCGCGTGGTCAGGTCGGTCGTGAAGAACGGATCAAACTGTTCTTGGACTATGCAGAAAAAGTGTCTTCAACCACCAACCGCGTAGCATCCTATGATGCTCTGCCCAGTGAGATCGCAAACTATTTGCGGGGCCGCAATTTGCCGCAAAAAATCCGTACGGGCCAAGACCAACGCCTCGCGGGCATAGACTGGAGCACAGAGCCGCAACTGGAGCGGTTGATCGGCCCATCGGACGGCACCGATCTGGTTGGTGTCAGTCATGCTTTGGGTGGCGTTGCGGAAACCGGCACAGCGCTCTTTGCTTCCGGACCGGACAATCCGACAACGTTGAACTTTTTGCCAGAAACACACATCATTGTCGTCCATGCCGACGACATCCATGCGGACTATGAAAGTGTGCAGGATAAATTACGCGGCGAGGATGGAGAAGCTGTGATGCCACGTGTCGTCAATATGATTACGGGGCCTTCCCGCTCAGGCGACATTGAGCAAACAATCCTTCTTGGTGCTCATGGTCCGCGGGATGTGCATGTAATCGTTGTGGGCTAACCCCTTCATCGCGGCACCGCTTTGCTTGACGCTCCCCTCAATGAAGGGCATGCTTTGATTTGATCGGAGGCTTGGGCTGTTAATGCACGCCATATTGGTCTTTAGCAGCCCTTCAGATGGATTGCTTGTTGGTGAGCGACCATACATGCGAGCTCTGGGTACAGAGTTGGTGGAATTGGGGTGGATGATGGCAGATTCGAATAGTTTTCTGGGCTTTTTGGAAGGCCTCTATGGCCGTAGCGCCATAGAGCAGATAGCTCAAGTCTCGGGCGTGGATCGCAAAGATCTGGAAGCTGCCGGGGACGTGTTGATGCCAGTTTTCCTTGAAGGTCTGCAGAAGGCACGCAGTCAGTCACACAAATCCCCATCCTTTGGTGCGCAGTCCGGTCTGGATCAAACGCCATCCTTTGATAGTTTTTGGCCAGCCGAGATGGTCGATGCCATGCAGGAGTTTACGTCTCAAAGCGCCCAAGCGGCCAAAGCATTCAGCGCATCGCCCCCTGCCGACAACAGCGCCTTTCCCTTTAGCATTCTGGGCGGACAGACGGTCCCTATGGAAAAGCTTTATCAAGCATTCCTTGGCCAAATCGCACAGGAACAATTGATACGTGAAGCCAGTAAAAAGACGGGAATTCCGGGCAGTCAGCTCAAGACCCTGTTTCCAATGTTGACGACCTATGGCCTGATGCCACTCATGCCGCAGTTTGCCGTTCCGGCCGCGGATGATCCAGCGGGATGGATTGATTATTTAGGAGATATGGGGCGGCGTAGTTTTCGGCAAACCAATCGAGAACTGGAAGCTTTGCCAAGCCCGTTCGCAGCGGCCTTTGATGGTCTGTTGGCCGGTTTTTTCCCTAAAGCGGCCGCGCCGACCCCTCCAGAACCGGACCACGCCCAAAAGGTGCGGGATGCCAACCTTGACCTGCAAGCCACTTATATAAAGGGTCTCAACAGCCTGTTTGAAACCTATCAGGCGGGATTTTCGGACAAAACCAAAGACAGTTCAGACTAAGCCCTTCTCAGCCTCTGGGTAGGCCGGACGTTTCGAAATCCAAACAAAAAAAGGCCCGCCAAGAGTGACGGGCCAAGGGGTGAGGATCTCAAGGAAGATCCCCGGCTGCTAAGACAAAAACTTTTGAGCATGCGGAATCATTGTGCAATACCGCCGACGCCCTCTTACTATTCCGCAGGCGTCGCAGAACAAATCACGGGTTTAACACAATAGGTTTGCTCGGAGACTTGTCGCGGCAAGCGTGCCAATGTGTTGAGATCATTGGCATGAATCCGACGACGTGCAGCAAATGGATCAACCAACAGCGGATCGCTGTATAAGGGGCGCGCACTTGCGGTGATCAAATCACTGCGTGTCAATCCAATGTCCGCAAGGGTTCTATCGTCCAATTCACTCATATGCTTGAGAGCTGCGCGATTGCGGAGGATGATCGCAAAGGGGGATGCAAGGCGACGGATGCCGCCTGCGGTGAAGGACAGTGCATTATAAAGAGCAGCTATCAGCATGGGTCGTCTCCTAATTCGTTGTGGTCAGACCCGATTGTCGGGCTAATCCTTTGCGTTTGGGTGATTGTTTCTTGGCGCCCAGAGTTTAAGACAAAGCCATCAAAACGATCATCCGCCTGCCCTTCTATTTGTGTGCTGCACCGTCGTGGAATCAGCAACAAAACAAGGACGAAAACACCGCTCCCTGCCCTGTTTGGCAAGTTGAAATTGAGAGCCATATCGGCCGCTTTTCAGTGTTGAGGTGACTATCGCCAATTGTTTGAAATAAATCCAACGAATGTTTTTTATAGAATTCATCGAAATTTGTGATAGATTGCCATAACACCTAAAGCGTCGCTGATGATTTTCAAAAAGCAGCGTATTTCGACCATCGTCTGGCAATTGGAGGCCAACCTATGAACGCTCTTTTGGATCTTGATCAGCTGCGCAGCTTTATCGCCATTGCCGAAACCGGCAGTTTCACAAAAGCAGCCGAGCAAGTGAACAAAACCCAGTCAGCTGTCTCGATGCAGATGCGCCGGTTGGAAGAACGGGTCGGTCAGACCATATTCGTGCGCGATGGAAGACAAAGTCGTGTGACTGACACTGGCGTTCGGCTGCTTGACTATGCGCGACGCATGCTGTCGCTCAATGCCGAAACAATTGCGGCTTTTTCCACCGACGCGATGGCAGGTACGGTCCGCCTAGGGCTTCCTGACGATTATGCGCCCCGCCTTTTGCCCACGGTTCTTGCCAGCTTTGCGACCACTCACCCCAATATTGAGATTGAAGTGGTCTGCGAGCAAAGTTCTTGCATTCACCGCCGTATACAAGAAGGGCGTCTGGATCTTGGTATCGTGACACATGGTGACAGCACACATGAAAAGAATGGCCGTATCATTCGCTCTGAACCTTTGCTTTGGGTTTCATCCGCCCATCATTCGGTTCATTGCCAATCAACAGTTCCTCTGGCTCTGGGCACCAAGTCATGTTGCTGGCGGTCCAGTGCGACCACGGCTCTTTCTAAAGCAGGAAAAAACTATCGCATTGCTTATGTGAGTTCATCCGCAGCAGCGGCATCGGGCGCGGTGGTTGCAGGGCTGGCGGTTGCGGTGTTGCCAGAAAGTGCCCTGATGTCGGATATGCGGGTTCTGAGCCACCGCGAGGGGTTCCCCGAATTGCCCCATTGCAACATCGCTTTGATACGTTCAGATGCAGCTCAGGACAGAATTCACAACGCGCTTGCTGCCCATATTGTCAATGCGCTGGACAATGTGAGCGGTATTATGGCGGCGGAATAGCTGCACGGTGCCTGCCGCCGCAAAGCCGCAGGTCGTGCAACGGTATTGTAAATCCACTCAGCTGTTCTTGCCCCGCATCACCAGAATATTACCCGCGATGATAGCCCCAAGGCCAACGAGGCCGGGCAGTGTCCAGTGATAGCCCTCGAAAAGGGTCGAGAGAAGCAAAGCGACAATCGGGAACAGCACGGTCAAATAGCCAGCGCGGGCTGGACCGATGGTATTGAGCAGCGTCATATAGCCCCAGAAAGCAACGACAGATGCAACAATAGACAGCCATACCATGGCGATCCAGTATTTAGCGCTCCAGTCCATCACAAACTCGACATCAAGAACCAGCGCAATGAAGATCATCCAGAGCAAACCATAGAACATACCCCACGCGTTGGAGCTGACGAGCGGCAGATTGTGTTTTTTGTTGGCAACCGACACCATGTTGCCCATGCAAAAGCACAATGTCCCAGCCATGCCCAGACCAAGCCCGATCAGAATGTCGTCACCACCGGCATGAACCGATATTTCGGGCCAGAAGATCAAGCCGATCCCAGAAAATCCCATCAGTGCCCCGATAATACCAACGCGGCTTGGCTTTTGTCCAAAGAACAGCGCGGTCAGTGCGATGTTTACCAAACTGGTGAGTGAGAAAATCACTGCCATAAGGCCGGATGCCATGTAGCCAGCCGCGTAATAAAACAGCACGAAATTTGACGAGAAAATAAATACACCCAGCAGCGCAAACCGCAAATGTATCCGCAACGGAAACTGCAACGGATACTTGCCAAGATAGGCCCATAGGAACATGGCACTGGTAGCGATGAAAAAACGGTAGATGCCGGTGATCACAGGGGGCACAACACCGATTTGGCTCGCCATGGCAATCCAGCTGGTGCCCCAGACAAATATCATTAAGCCATAAAGCCCAATATCCTTGCCAGACAGGACGCCAAAGCGACTCGATGGCTCGGCAGAAGGGGCGGTGACAGATACGTCGCTCATTGGAATGTTCCTTGTAGGCTATTGGCTAAATAGCGCACCTGCGTTTTGTCTCACGCGCTAACAGCGCCAATAATTTGCTCGTCACATTATCAAGGGCAATTAATCAAATCCAATGACTAATTAAACTCAACTGATCAGCAGAACTTATGATTGAGTATTCCAATTGACCATCTAATCTTATTATGGATGGGCCTGGACCTGTTCCCGATACGGGGCAGCCTTTTGTCGATTGTGATCAGGAGATAGAGCACAGGTTTGCGAACCTTGCGTATATCGGTTTGGCTGGGTGTTTTGATCGCGGCTAAAATCAGACAAGAAGGATCTAGAACGCACTGTTCTGAGCAATTCGGTTCTCTTGGCCCGATAAACGACCTGCGTTGAACTCCTCGACAAAGGCGCAACAAGCATTTTCCGACATGATAGATAGAAATGGATTTTGTTGATTTTTCTTGTTACTTGTTGGCTCTGTTTTTCAGAAATTTTTAAATTGGTCAGAACGATCCCATGACAGCTCACTGTGTTTCGTCACTCGACGTAGAAAACTGGCGTGAAAACCGCCTGCCCGATCTTTCTGGCAAAGTCTTTGTCATCACCGGAGGCAACTCAGGCATCGGGTTTGAAGCCGCGCGCATGTTGGGTGAGGCTGGTGCGGATCTTATTTTGGCCTGCCGATCCCCCAAACACGCAAAAGCGGCAAAAACCAATCTAGAAAGAACCATCGAAAGCGATATTGCGCTGGTTCATCTGGATTTGGTTGATCAGTCCACCATCAGAGCCTGTGCCAGTACAATACGCAGCATGACAGATCGGATTGACGGCTTGATCAACAATGCGGGTATCATGCGGACACCCCGGACAATAACCGCCGATGGCTTTGAACTGCAATTTGCGACAAACCATCTTGGCCATTTCCTTTTGACCAGCTTGCTGCTCGATCTTGTGGAAGCTGCCGCGGGCCGCGTTGTCACGGTCGCTTCGATTGCGCACAATCGTGGCCAAATTGCCTTTGACAACCTTATGCTGACATCAGGCTACAGCCCGTCAAAGGCCTACAATCAGAGCAAATTGGCCAATTTGCTTTTTTCCTTCGAGCTGGATCGCCGTTTGCAGTTGGCCCACAGCCCCGCCATTGCCATCGCCTGTCACCCCGGATATGCGGCCACAAATGCTCAAAGCACAGGCCCAACGGGGTTTTGGAAGCTGGCGTATAAACCGCTCAATGCGATACTGGCGCAATCCCAGTCACTTGGTGCTGTTTCACTCGTGTTGGCCGCTGCCGGAGCTGAGGCAAAACGCGGCGCCTATTATGGGCCGACCGGTTTTCTGCAAATGCGCGGGCCTGTTACCGATGCACCTGTTGCGGCCCACGCGCTGGCAAAAGACGACTGGAAGCGACTTTGGGAGGCGTCAGAAGAACTGCTTGGGATTACCTTCAGGGTCGGAGCATAAGAAACGTCTCTTGCAAACAGAAAACCCGGCATTTAGCCGGGTTTTGTTGGTCGAGCATTGTGATTGAAACAGCTCAATAAGCGAAATCTTCAAAGACGCGATTGATATTGCCACCCCATTCGTTGTTGTAGCGCATCAACAGCTGATCAGACGGGGTAAGACCCAATGTGACGGTCTCTTCCAATGCTGCCAAATATTGGGTTTCATCAAAACTGGCACCATTCAACCGATCACGCGCCGCCAAACCTTGACGGGACAGAGCGACCACTTTCTTGGCAATTTCAAGCACATTGGTGTCGCGGAAAGGCGTCCTGAGGCCATGGGTTGCAACGGCGACCCGCAGGTCTTCGCGTTCCTGTTCGGTCCAGTCCTTAACCAGATCCCACGCTGCATCCAATGATGGTTGATGATAGAGCAGACCGGTCCAAAGCGCAGGCAATGCGCAAATGCGGCGCCACGGGCCACCGTCAGCACCGCGCATTTCGATATAGCGTTTGAGGCGCACTTCAGGGAATACCGTTGTCAGATGATCTTCCCAATCCTGCAATGTGGGCATGGTGTCGGGAGTGTCATCTTTGCGTTTGCCGCCGAGATAGTCGCGGAAGGTTAACCCCGTCATGTCATAATAGGTGTCATCGCGGGTGATGAAATACATCGGCACGTCAAGCGCCCAATCGACATATTGCTCATAGCCGAAGCCCTCTTCAAAGACAAACGGCATCATCCCGGTCCGGTCAGCATCCGTATCGTGCCAAATGGCACCGCGCATCGATTGAAAACCATTTTTATGGCCATCAATAAAGGGAGAGTTGGCAAACAAGGCCGTCGCAATGGGCTGAAGTGCCACGCCGACACGCATTTTCTGCACCATATCCGTTTCGGTCGCAAAATCCAGATTAACCTGAATAGTGCAAGATCGGAACATCATATCCAGCCCACGGCTACCAACCTTGGGCATATAGTTCATCATGATGGCATAACGGCTCTTTGGCATGACGGGAATTTCGTCCAGATGCCATTTGGGTGAAACACCCAGACCGAGGAAGCCAATGCCTAGAGGGTCGGCCACTTCGCGCAACTGAGCCAGATGGCTGTGCACTTCTCGGCAGGTCTGGTGGAGATTGTCGAGTGGCGCACCTGACAATTCAAACTGCCCGCCGGGTTCCAACGAAATGGCAGCACCGTCAATGGGATCCACAAGGCCGATAATCTTGCCCTTATCCTCCATGCGTTTCCAGCCGAGGAGGCCTTCCATGCCCAACAACAGGCGCTCGATGCCGCGATCTCCTTCATAAGGCACAGGCTCGAAGCTGTCCTTGTAGAAGGTGAATTTTTCATGCTCTGTGCCGATGCGCCAGTTTTCCTTCGGCTTTTCACCCGAGGAAAGGCTTTCGATAAGAGTGGCGCGATTGTCCAGAGTTAACGGAACAGCGGATTTTGCGGATGCGGCCATGAAACCGGGCTCCTTGCAGAATTGGCAGGGCGCGCACAGGGCAAAATGCCAAAGCGCGTTCTGACAAGTTAGGGACTCACCCTTGTTGTTACAATGGGTGAGTGTCCATATCTGCAAAAACCCTTGTGAACAAAATCAAAGATTTGTGACCAACCGGCACTTGCCTGCTGTGAGACAGTTTTGCCCAGATTTATACCTTTTATGCCCTCCCCCGTTGGAAAAGAATAATACCAACAGCAACCAGCAAGGCGGAAATGGCCAGATTGGGCGGCATGGCTTCGCCCAATCCGAATGCAGCGATAGCGCCTCCCACAACAGCCGCGACAGACCCGATTTGGCTGAGATAAACAGGCCCCGCTACTTTTTGCAATATGAAATAGAGCAAATAAAGCAAGCTGAATGTTGCCAGTTGACCCGCAAGAATAGGCATCACGCCTCGGCTCATGGCGGTATATACGGCTTGCGTGCCCTCAAAGGACAAAGCAAAAGGCAACAAAAGAATGCCAGCGCCGAACAGCATTTGGCTAGCAAGAAACACCGGTGATATGCCGTGGGGCCAACGCAGTGTGCGATAAAGGTTGGCCACAGCAATAATGAGCGGGGCAGACATGGTAAGCAAAATCCAGATAAGAGGCGCATCACCCAGATTGGCTTTTGAGACAGCAAGTAACAACCCACCAGCCAGCCCAAACAACAACGCAATGGCCCGCATCATGGCAAACCGTTCAACCCGAATGATCAATGCCAAACAATAGGTAATCAGCAACGGAAAGAGCATTGTCAACGCTAGGAAGCCCGCTCCGACGTGGCGCACGGCCAGAATACCCACGGCATTAGGCAGCAAAAACAACAATCCGGCAACCAGACCATATTCGAGCACGCGGCCCTTGACCGGCGCAGCCTGACCTCTGACAAAACTGACAGCCCACAAGAACAACCCAGATCCGAGCATAGACAGGCTCAGGAAGGTCAAGGGGCTTGCACCTGCGCCAATGGCAATTTTTCCCAAAATCAAGGATAGGGCCAATAGACTACCGACGATCAACACCAAAAAAATGGGCAACATAGCGAGAAAGCGAGAGTGTAATGCAGACTGCGGCTCGGTGATTGGCAATCCGTCAACCTCACCGATTGATGCGCACTCAAGCGCTGGGGCGTTTTCTTGGGTCATTGAGTATCTCATTTGGTTGGTGCAAGGCACCGGCCGGGGACATCAACACCGATGTCCAGAACATGCGATAAGAGATTTTTATCTTTTCATAAAGTATCTTAATGTCAATATACTTTATGAAAAGATAAATTGATCTATGTTAACATTGCTTATAAACTCAAGGAAATCAGACCATTGCTCCGCGGAATGCTTTTGAAGATTTGAAGGATAACAGGGACATGCAAGAAAAACGAGTCGACCGAGCAACCTTTGCCACCAGTCAGTGGCGGCGCGAAAAACCGGAGCTGGATTTTTTGGCTATGGAATTGATCGGGCGGATTGGTGAGGCGAGCAAAGTGATTCGAACCGGCCATATCGAACCGCTTTTTGCGCACTATGGTCTGCAAACCGGTGCGTTTGATGTGTTAGCGACCCTGCGTCGTGCCGGGCGCAATGAACAAGGGCTTTATGCCCTCACTCCCTCACAAATGTATGACGCAACCATGGTGTCATCCGGTGGCATGACCAATCGATTGGACAGACTGGAAAAGGCGAAGCTGATCGCGCGCCACCCCAACCCCGACGACAGGCGTGGCACCATCGTGGCACTGACCGACAAGGGACTCACTCTCATCGAAGAGGTTGTCGACGCCCATTTGGCCAACGAACAAAGGATTGTTTCCCCCCTCAGTCGCAATGAGCAAGAACAACTGAGCAGCCTTATCGCCAAATTGCTCTCAGGCGTGGAGGCTATGGACCCACCAGAAAAAGGCAGCCCTAAACCCTAATCCGTCCCTTGGCCGCTGATATTCTGTGCCCTTTGCTCGCGATAGATCATATAGAGACCCGAAGCAATAGTGACAGCAATGCCGATGGCAGCAAGCTGATTGGGGAAGTCTGAGAATACCAGCCAGCCAATGAAGGTCGCAAAAGGTATCTCGAGATATTGCATCGGAGCCAAAGTGGCAGAAGGCGCATAGCTAATGGCAGACGTCATCAACAGGTGACCAACAGTGCCGAAGACACCGGACCCGATAAGCATCCACCATTCAATGGCAGATGGCCATCCCAAATCAAAAAAGGCAAACGACTCGCCATTGAGCAGCAACACCGGTATCAGCAGCATAATCAGAGCCATTACCCCAGACACCACCTGTATCGAAACCGCATCAATGCCTCGGCTCATTTGGCGCGTGACTAGAATAAAGACCACAAAGGTGCAGGCCGTTCCAATGGGCCAAAGCACATTTGCGCCGACTTCCACAAAGTTGGGCTGGACGACCAGAAGCGTGCCAATAAAACCAACAATCGCAGCAGTTATGCGATGCGGCCCGACAAACTCTTTGAGGAAAAAATGGCTCGCAAACAGCATCAGAATAGGAAAGATGAATGCGATCGCGGTTGTGTCTGCCAATGGCAAATGCTGAAGCCCAAAATACATGCCAGAAATACCAGCAATATGCATGACCGTTCGCCAGAATAGCCGCCACCAGATCTGACTTGGAAGTCTGACAATGTGCGCAATTCCCCTTTTTTGCCACAACATCACTGGCCCCAACAACAAGACTTGCATGACATAACGTGCAATGAGCAGCGTCATTACCGGGACGGACTGACCAAGAAGCTTGAGCAGGGCATCTCCGAATGGGATTACCATGCAAAAAGCCAGCATCAAGGCGATGCCAAGCATAGGATTGTCCCCGCGGGCCATGTCGCGGGATGCGGCCGTCGTTTTACTCATGGCCAGACGCTAGTTGAGAGCCGCAACGGGAACAAGTGAAAGTTTTTGATCAAATGGCCAAGCGCGTTGATCAGTTCTGATAAGGGTCTTGCCTCTTAGTCACTAATACTGTGGCATAGTGATCAAGTGAGATCAAAATGGTTCTGATGGCAATGGCACATGATGCAACCAGCATAAACAGATCACTGCAATGTGATACGGGGACGGTTAATTTTGGCATATTGTAAGTAGAAAACCATATTAATCGCACAATGCCTCCTTATCCTAAATCAGGATGTAACCCGTTGGTATCGGCGCCCTTTCGCATAATTCAGTGCATGCGAAAGTTGCCTTACACCATCGCCTTGAATAGGGAATTCTGACATGAAAAGAATGAATGCAAGTGATTTTCACCCGCGTTTGCTAGAGCTTTATGACGGCTATGTGCACGGAAAAATGAGCAAACGTGCCTTTTTGACCGGAGCCACCCGCTATGTTGCCGCTGGCGTGACCGCAATGGCCGTTTTGGAAAGCTTGCAGCCCAATTATGCGTTGGCCAGTCAAGTGGCAGAAGACGATGCTGACATCACGGTTTCCGGTATCACTTACGAGAGCCCTGACGGGCATGGCAAAATAAATGGTTATATGGCTGCTCCTGCCGGCGCTGCAGGGCCATTGCCTGCTGTTTTGGTGGTGCATGAGAACCGTGGCCTCAACCCTTATATCAAGGATGTCGTCCGGCGCGCCGCCAAGGCAGGATTTTTAGCCATGGGTCCCGACGGGCTAACCCCATTGGGCGGTTATCCTGGCAACGACGATGATGGCCGGACGATGCAAAAGAAGCTCGATAGCACCAAGCTGATGGAAGATTTTTTTGCCGGTTTTGAATATTTGGTCGGGCATAAAAATTCGACTGGCAAAGTCGGGGCTGTTGGATTTTGTTATGGCGGCGGTGTCTGTAACGCGCTGGCCGTGGCCTATCCCAATATGGCTGCGTCCGTGCCCTTCTATGGTCGCCAACCAGAAGCCAGCGACGTGCCCAACATCAAGGCGCCGTTGCTGCTGCATTATGGCGCGCTGGATGAGCGGGTCAACGCAGGCTGGCCCGCTTATAAAGCAGCGCTGGAGAAAAACGGCAAAGCCTTTGAAGCCCATATCTATGAAGGAGCCAACCACGGGTTCCACAATGACACCACACCGCGCTTTGACGAGGCCGCCGCCAAATTGGCGTGGGATCGCACAATAGCTTTCTTCAAGGCCAATCTGGTCTGATCGGCTTCGGTCTCAATGGAACAGGACTTTCTGGGGCGGCTGAACAGTCGCCCCTTTTCTATTGATCGCTCGACGCCAATTTGGCACCCAGAAAGACCAGCATTCCACCGAAGCTGCGATCTAACCACAAAGCAATTTTGGGATTGCTGCGCAAATATGCCCCCAAAGGTGCGGCGGTGAGGATTAAGGCCGTCTCGACAACAAACCCCACAGCAATAACAATAAAGCCCAAAATGACGGTCTGAATAAAAATCTGCGCTGAGCTTTGGCTGGCGTCATGGGCTATGAATTGGGGCAAGAAGGCGAGGAAAAACAGCGCGACTTTTGGGTTTAAAACATCAATCAGCACACCTTGGCGAAAAACAGTCCACGGATTTACTTGTTTGGTATCAGTGCCATTGCGCAATATTGTTCCTTCTCGGCTGAAAATCGCCTTTAGCCCCAGCGAGACAAGATAGGCGGCACCGATATATTTGACCATGACAAAAGCAGTTGCCGATGTTGCCAGAATGACGGACACGCCAAAAGCGGCGGCAAAAACATGCACTAACGCCCCCGACCCGACCCCAAGAGACGCGACAAAGCCAATCTTTTTGCCGTGGCTCATCGTGCGCGAGAAGACAAAGACCAAATCCGGTCCCGGCGCAATATTGAGCATCAGGCACGCAAGCAAGAACAGGCTCCAAGCGTCCGTTGACATAATCATTGCATCGTCTCATTTCTAAATATTTGTCCGCAAAGGCTCGGCTGCCCATGTCGGGACAGCTGGCAAGCTGTGACCTTTATTCACCAGTCCAATCGCCCAGCACCGCTTGCACAATGGCCATAGCGGCAACTGCGGCGGTATCGGCCCTCAAAATTCGGGGACCGAGCGGAATGGGTGTCACAAAAGTGGCCGCACGCAATTGTTCGCGTTCTGGTTCGGAGAAGCCGCCTTCTGGGCCAACCAACAGGGCGAGCGGAGGCACTGACCGCCCTTCCCCACGCAAGCTATCCAGAATGGCCAACGGGTTCTTCCCCAACTCGCCCTCATCGCAAAAAATGATGTGGCGACCGTCTTCACCGTCTTCCCAGCTTTCCAACAATTTGCTCAGGGTCACAGGCTCGGTCACATCAGGAATCGCGAGAATGCCGCATTGTTCTGCGGCCTCAATGACATTAGAGCGCATCTTGTCTAGTTTTGGACGGCGCTCTTGGGTGTGCTGGGTGAAGACAGGACGCAATTGGCTTGCACCCATCTCCACGGCTTTTTGTGCCATATAGTCAATGCGGGCGGATTTTAGCGGTGCAAAGAGATAGTGCAAATCGCTCGCATTGGGTACGGGCTGTGAGCGGAGTTGCTCTATCGGCACAAGCACACATTTCTTGCGGCCTAGCGGGCGAACCTCGACCTTCCATTCGCCATCACGGCCATTGAAGATCAGCATTTCATCGCCTTCATCCATGCGCAACACGTTGAGCAAATAGTTGGATTGAGCGCGATCACAGGGAATCGCGATCTTTTCTGCGATATCCTGTTCGACCCACAGGCGCTGGCTTTTGAAATCATAGTGCGACATGGTAAACTACTCTCATTTTTATCAAGGCGATTTTTGCGCTGTTTGTTTTCTCTACGCAACCCCAATCCGGCCTTTGTTGATGTCTTAGCTCTAGCAGATTAACAAAACACCGCCTGCCCTTTTTTAAGACAATGAAGGAGACTGTCGATAGTGATGGCAGTACCGGCTCTGGCTGACACGTATTTTGCCCCTTAGCCGCTCTTGCTATTGACCGAGGCAAAAAAGGGAGGCACCTATGGAGACTAGGTCTTTATGTCCGAATCTTCGTTAAATAGGCACCGGGAGCCACCATGGCCGACGCATCACCAAGCAATGCAACTGAATTCACCGTCTCGGAAATTTCTTATGCGGTGAAGTCCTCCATCGAGGACCAGTTCGGCTATGTGCGTGTGCGTGGTGAGTTGGGGCGCGTGTCCCGTCCCGCATCCGGTCATATTTATCTCGACCTGAAGGACGAAAAATCTGTTTTGAGCGGTATTATCTGGCGTGGGGCAGCCAGCAAACTGGCGGTCAAACCAGAACAGGGACTGGAAGTGATTGCCACTGGCAAGCTGACCACTTTTCCAGGCCAATCCAAATATCAAATGGTCATCGACCGTATGGAGCCTGCGGGTGCCGGCGCTTTGATGGCACTTTTGGAAGAACGCAAGAAAAAGCTCGCGGCTGAGGGATTGTTCGAACAAGACCGCAAAAAACCTTTGCCCTTCCTGCCACGGGTTATTGGTGTTGTGACCTCCCCGACAGGGGCTGTGATACGTGATATTTTGCATCGGGTCCAAGACCGTTTTCCGGTGCATGTGCTGGTTTGGCCCGTGCGTGTACAAGGGGAAAATTGCGCAGATGAAGTCGCGAACGGAGTACGCGGGTTTAATGCGCTACCCGAAGGTGGTGCCATTCCGCGCCCTGATCTCATCATTGTTGCCCGCGGAGGCGGCAGTCTTGAGGATCTATGGGGCTTTAACGAAGAAGCCCCTGCTCGTGCCGTATCCGAGAGTGTCATTCCCGTGATATCCGCGGTTGGACATGAAACAGATGTGACTTTGATCGATTATGTTGCCGACTTGCGCGCGCCGACACCAACCGGAGCTGCCGAGATCGCCTTGCCCATTCGCTCTGAGCTTCTCTCCACACTGGGTGATCTGCATCTGCGCCAATATGGTGCGGTTTCGCGCATGATGGATCGCCGCCGCGTTGATTTGCGGTCTGCTGCGCGCGCGCTCCCCCAGCCAAGAGATATTTTGGCGCTTGCACGACAACGCTTTGACATGGCTTCAGGTCGTCTTGGCCTCAGCCTGACAACGGCAACGCAAAGCCGCCGCTCGCAGTTGACGATGGCAAATGGTCGTTTGCGCCCTGCTTTGGTCTCGGACCGCATTGTCATCCAAAAAGAAAAGCTGGCCGATCGCCGGGAAAGACTGCAACGCAGTATCGCTTTATTGACACTGCCGCAAAAGCGTAAACAGTTGGAGGCGTCAGCCCGATTGCTAGAAAGCCTATCGCACAAAGGCGTATTGGCAAGAGGCTTTGCTTTGGTGCGGGATCGGAATGGTCGCCCCATGCGCCGCGCCGAGCAAATTGGTGCCGGACAATCCCTGTGCCTTGAATTCGCCGATGGGTCCATCAACGCAACCAGTGCCTTGATTGATTCCTTTGAACCAGGACCAAGCGAAAAAGACCCTTCCGGATCAGGTGATCAAATTCTTAAATCGGCGACAAAATCGGATGTGGAGACGGAGGCAACCGGTATTATGAGCGCGGCTGCGATTTCGGCCTCTGACATTGAAGCCAATTTGCGCAGCATGACAGGCAAGCCGGTGCGGCGACGTGTGGTCCGCTCCAAGCAAGATGGCAAAGAAACCGAAACAAGTGTGGAAAGTGTCGACGCGCCAGCACCGACGGAAGAAATTTCAGCTCAACGCCTAGAACAAGCAACCGAGAAGCTGACCAAGGCCATTGAGAAAGAAATTCTGGAGCGGATCAAGGAACAATCCAAACCCGCGCGCACGCGCAAGAAAAGTGACGATGATGAAGCGCAAGGGACCTTGTTCTAATCATAGCTCCCACAATGGAACCACCAATGTTTGGTGTGTTATACGCAGGAGAGATGACCGGGGCTATTGCGCCCTTTTGCTATCGTCCATCAAAACAATCTCCGCCATCAAGCCAAAATGATTGGAGCCGTAATTATCCGGCAGGCGCTCAAGGCCCTTAATCGCCAAGGGTTTGGATGTCATCACGTGGTCAATGGGCAACCCCAAAACGGTACCGATCACAGGCCATGTATTGGGTTCGAAGGGCACTGTATTCAGATTTAGGGCGGTCATGAATGACTGGATATTGGTGGCAAGGACGCTGGAATTGAAGTCGCCCGCCAACAACAGCGGTTTGTCGACCTTGTTCAAGCTGTAATAGATTTTACGCAATTCAGCAGCTTGGGTATAACCAAAATAGGGTTTGACGATATGAACTGCGGCAAGTTGGATCGACTGCCCTGCGAGATCGATTTCGGCCTTGATGAAGCGATCTGGACGAAAGCCACTGAGGGTCTGGACTGCGATATTGTTGAGCGGCCGTTTTGACAGGATCATCAGATCGCAGCTTGGCGTTTTTGCACCGCATCCAACGCGGTGGCCATAGGTGAGCGACAACCGGTCCAAATGCTTTGCCAATGGCTTGGATTCGAGCAAGATGGCAACATCAGCTCCTGATGTCTCGATCAACTCAACCACATCTTTGCTTTTTTTGTTGTTCTCCAGAATATTGAAAGACAGCACCGCTATAGAGGGGCGACCCTGCGTCATTTGAGAGGCTGGCTGGAATCCATTGCTGTGCAACACATAAATGCATTGGCCCAACACCATCAACCCAAGCACCACAAACACACTGTGAAACCGATCCCGTTGTATCGCCCAGCCCAACAGTGCAGAGAGCAGCATCCAAACAGCAAGATGAAACCGCATGCCGGCAAGGAAGGATGCAATCCAGAAATCCGGCATATAGGAGACTACAATCAACATTGCTGCCAAAAGAGGTCCGACGCCAGGCACACACAAAATATGCTTCACTAAAATAGTCTTTCAATCGATATAGTAGCGGCGCCACAGAGCGCGCACCCAAAATTCATAAATCAAAAATACAGAGTGACCGTCATCCCGTTTTAGGCACGGCTGGTCCAGACTAGTCAATTCGGCGGCAAGAAGGAAGGGTACGCACAAGCAAGTGCATCCCCTTAATTGGGGATCTTATTGATTGGTATCCTATATAACATGGAGAGTTCGGCACCACTTAGAGCCGCGCCGAACCCGCCTTTACAAGTCACCTGACCCAGAATGTCAGGCCTTTAATTGCTCGATAATTGCTACAGCACCGGATTTTTCAGCCACACCGGGATTATCCTCCAGGTTGAAGTGGGTAATTGTCCCATCATCGACAATCATGGAGAACCTTGTGCAACGCACCCCCATGCCACCAGCGGACAAGTCGATGTCCAAACCTGTAGCGCGTGCGAATTCTGCGTTGCCATCGGACAAAAAGGCAATCTGCCCCTTGCCGCCACTGGCTTTGGCCCATGCATCCATGACAAATACATCATTGACCGCAACCACAGCAACCTCATCGATACCAAGGGCATGAATGCCATCAATGGAATTGATGTATCCGGGCAAATGATTGCGATGGCAGGTGGGTGTGAATGCGCCGGGCAGACCGAACAGCACAACTTTGCGGCCAGAAAATATCTCAGATACTGTTCGGACTTCTTTTCCATCATCGCCCATTACAAAGAAATTTACTTCAGGGAGTTTGTCACCGATTTTGATCATATATGCCTCTTATTGATATGCTGCACGACGTGCCAGGGGATCTATTTTTCAAGTATGATGGATTGTTCGACTGCTTCTTCACCATTTGTAAGCGTGAATGTCAGCTTTATGCCTTTGCTTTGCCCGCCTTTTGGCAGGCCGTCAAGAATCAATTCAAATACCTGCAGGCCACCATCCTCGTTTAGCAGCGGCTTTGACAATGGAAGAAACCAGTTTTCCGGCCCCTCTACAAACAAATCTTTTGTGCCATAGCCATCCGGTATCTTTGTCGCAATAGTCAATTTATCCGGCTGCCCATCACGCTCTTGGTGCTTGATATTTGTGATGCCAAAAGCTTCACTCGCGGCTGTTGGGGCCAATGCCAAGTCTCGATCAATCAACATTTCGGTTACCAAATCTCGATCACCACCCGGCGGAATTTGCAAGCTGATGTCTGCAGATAGCGGCACACAAAGGTCGGAACAAAGACCAATCTGCGTGTTCAGATCCAAAGTGACTGACTGAGTGGGGTCTTTGGGCGTGATCAAAAGCGGGAAAATAATCGCGTCTTTATATCCAAGAATGTAGGTCCCTCCAACGGCTATTCGGCTTGGTACAGGCCAAAGGATTTCCATCTTTGCGACATTCACAGAGCGTGTTCCGTCGAGGGTGGGGGGGATACCAGAATCACCGGGAATCTTCCAATAGGTTTTCCACCCTTCATCCAGCACAATTTCAAGTCCGGCCTTATAGTGCGCTCCTTTGCTCCCACCCGCTATGAGGCGCATTTTTCCTCCCAGTGTTTCTTGCCATGGTGAGGTTGCCGCTTGGGCATTGGAGAAAGGACCGATGCTCGCCAATAGGGCTGCGGCTGACAACCACAGACACAGACGACAAAGTAAATTACCGAATATATTCAAATGCTTCATAGCTTTCTCGCTTTTGTCAGGCATCCGGAGACACAAACAGGCCATTCCGGTAAGAAGGGCATTGACGCAATATTTGCCCCTCAAAGAACAAGGTCTTTCTGCCACGCAAACACGGTGGTAGCATGGCAAGTCTTGATATCGACAGTAAATCCAACAGGCATTGCTTTCATATTTTTGTGATGAACAGGCCTTGCTCAGCGCTTAGGGGCTGAAGATGTCTTTACAGCAACATGCTCACGCAGGTACCCTTGGATTATGGTTGATTTGGCAAAAAATGTGAAACGGTCGGTGTTTCCCTCCTCTCTGGAAGGACAGTTTCTTGTTGCCATGCCCGCTGTGAAAGGACCACATTTTGAGAGGTCTGTGATTTATCTCTGCTCCCACTCAGAAGATGGTGCGATGGGGCTTGTGGTCAATCAGCTATCCTCGCAAATCACGCTTCCTGACTTGCTCCGTCAAATAGATATTCTTGACGACGATGAAGATATGATCGACCTGCCAGAATCTGCGCGTGGCATGGATGTGCTCGATGGTGGCCCAGTTGATCAAGGGCGTGGATTTGTGTTGCACAGCCCCGATTACAAACTGGAAAGTTCTACTCTTGAAGTCTCTGATGACGTTTGCCTGACTGCAACTGTTGAGATTTTACGTGCCTTGAGCGAAGGACGCGGGCCGCGTTCGGCCTTGTTAACACTCGGCTACGCAGGCTGGTCTGCAGGACAATTGGAAGACGAATTACAAAGCAACAGTTGGTTGACTTGCCAAGCGGATGCCTCGCTGCTGTTTGAATGCCCGCCCAAAGACCGATATGATCGCAGCCTTGCGCTGATGGGTGTCGATCTGTCTATGCTGTCAAGCGAAGCAGGACACGCCTAGGACTAGGACTTAGCGTCTGTGGGACGAACCCAATCCTGCCCCCTGATTGCGTGGAATGACAGTCATGCACCCCGCCTCATTCGGCTTATTCTCAGACATGTTTAACGATGCCGGTGTCTGTTCTCTCCTGACTTGAAGTCAGTTCTTTTTCCCAGCCATCATCGCCTGCTTAATGGCTGCGGCAATGTCTTGATCGATGTCCGACATATCAGGCATCGAGAAGGGAAGATTGCTGTCAACTTCCTCATTCTCACCACGCTTCGCAGCATAGGCGCGCCCGGGCAGAGGTTGTACCAAAGCCCCATCTCGCAACGGCCTGTCGGTACCAATTGGGACTTGTGCAGGCCGCGGCTGAACAATGGGCAAGTCAGGCCCCTGACGCGAGGCGCTATCGATCGGTTCCGGAGCCGTTGGAGCAGGACGACTGATTTGCTCTGGCTTTGGCATGTTAGTTTGCTCTGGGCGCTGCTCTCTTTGCGGCTCTTGTGGGCTTGGCTGCAAAGGGGGGACCGAGCCTTGAGACCCGCTTGAGGAAGCCGAATAGACGGGCGGCTTCATTGCGGCAACCTGAGGCATAGCCGGTATTTTTGATCCGGTATTGGAGGTCACCGGACGTTGCCCCAAAAGAGGGCCCTGAGGCTGACGTGCCCCCTGCAAGAGATCTGGATCTGGCCTGCTATGCGTTGCCTGGGCCTGTGGCAACGAGGAAGGATGCCGGACGGCGGGCTGAGGTGCTGTCGGTTGCGGAGCGCGAGCAGGTGGATGGGCCGGTGGCGCACTTGCAGGATCGCGTGTTTGAGCAGGATTTTGCGCCGTTATGCCGGAAAGCTTTTTCAAAAACTTGTTCGGAGCCTTTTTATTCTTGAATGAATTCAAAAAGAGGCCAGATGCCGTTCCGACTTTGTCACGCAGGCTTGCTTTTGGTGCGCTTTGTTTAGCGCTGCCTCCAGCGGGCAATCGCTGAGGGGGAATGTTGCTGGCACCGTGATTTTGTGGGGCGCGTGATACAGGTGCTTCTGCATTGGTCAAGTCACGCACGAAGCCCTCTTTGGTAGGTGTTGTTTCAGCAATGGCTTCGGCAGCAGCTGCACCAATGGCGTTTTCAAGTGCCATGTCGAGATCTGCCAGAAGATCTCCCCCATCAGTCTCGTCATCGTTGGTTTGAACAGCAGCGTGGAATTTGCCGTTCCCTTGATTTGAGACGGACATTACGTCCGGTTTGGCGGATGCATGGTCAGAAGAAGGAACGTTTTCATCACCCAAGTCCAATGCGAGGCCGGCCGCCAATTGCGCTTCGAGCGTATCTTGTTTCGGATCCTGTTTTACCGCTTCCGCCCTTTGAGCTAACGGTTTCTTTACTTCAGGTGTCGACAAAGGTTGCGCGGCGACTTCACGGGCATGCGATTGAGCGCGTTCGAGTTCAGCAGCTTCTTTGCGACGTTGTTCTTCCTTTATCTTACGTTGTTCATCTGCTTTACGCGCAGCCGCTTCCATTTCCGCCAGTTGACGGCGAGCCTGCGCCTCGTCCTGCATTCTTTGAGATTGTTCCAATTGTTTGGTGAGCATCGCGTGGGCCTCTTCAGGCACCAGTGGCTTACCAAACAAATATCCCTGCCCCATCGGGCAACCCATCGCGGTCAATTGATTGACAGCATCTTCGCTTTCAATGCCTTCAGCGACAAGATTGAGCTGGAGATCCTGTGCCAATTTTACAATCGATTGCAAGATGATCGGGGTTGCACCCTGCTCGTGTCCAACAAAAGACCTGTCGATCTTCAGCGTATCGAACGGGAAGTGCTGCAAATAGGACAGTGACGAATAACCGGTGCCAAAATCATCCAATGACAAACCAGCGCCAAGCGCTCGCAATTTATCGAGCACCTGAGAGGCATATTCAGGATTCGCCATCACTAGGCTCTCGGTCAATTCCAGCTTAAGTGTGCCCGGGTTGACGTCACAGCGAGACAGGATTGTTTTAACATCGTGGATCAAATCATGACGCAGCAATTGTTGCGAAGACACATTCACACTCATAAAGAGAGTGCTCGTGCCTTTCAGTTTCTGTTGCCATTGGTTGAGCTGACGTGCTGCTTGTTCCATGATGTGCAGGCCCAAGGGCACAATAAGGCCAGTGCGTTCAGCAGCAGGAATGAAATCAGACGGCGGTACGGCGCCGCGCTGAGGGTGGTTCCAACGCGCCAGCGCTTCAAATCCCTTGATCATACGGCTGTTCAGATCAACAATCGGCTGGAACACCACTTCAATTTCATTGCGATCCAATGCCGCAACCAGATCCTTATCAAGAGAGCTGCGACCTCTGCCTTGTTGACGTAAAGACGGACGGAACGGTTCGATACGATCGCCACCCATTCGCTTGGAATGATAAAGTGCCAATTCGGAATCATTGATCACATCAGCGGCGGTTTTGTGTGCCTGAATGTCCTGAATAGCGATGCCGATGGAGACCGACAGCGACAATTCACGATCACCAAAAACAATAGGAATCTTCAACGCCTTGCGCACACTATCAGCAAACACGGCAATGCGTTCTGGCTGTTGTTCCGAGATCAAAATAATGGCGAACTGATCCCCATAGAAACGCGCGATTGAATCCTGCGGTTTCAGCAAACGCGACAGACGCCGCGCGACCGTCAGGAGGATGGAGTCTCCGATAGACAGGCCAAAGGTGTCATTGATATTTCGGAAATTGTCGATATCCACCAACAAAATTGCGGGTTTGGCTGCACCTTCGACAATGGTACGAACCATCGCAGCATCCAAGCGATCCTGCAGCAACTCACGATTGGCCAGACCGGTTAGATTGTCATGGACGGCGTCATGAAGCAGACGGGCTTCGGCTGTACGTTGCTCGGTAATATCAAGCAATGTACCCACACAACGAACGACTTCACCATCGGTGCCAACAACGGGGCGAGCACGCAGCTTGAACCAGCGATAGTGACCGTCTTCGGCGCGCAGACGAAAATCCTGATTCACCCGGCCCCTACGCTGTTCGATGATTGCGTCAAGCATAGACGAAAAACGGTCTTTATCCTGGGTGTGTAAAAACTCCACCCAATCGCGGGCGTGACCATCAAGCGCCCCGCGCTTCAATCCCAACACCCGCTCGGTATCTCTTGATGTGTGGATCCTGTCGCGCGGCACGTCCCAGTCCCACACCATGTCTCCCGATCCGACGATCGCAAGCGCACGGCGTTCGCTGTCCGATACGATGCCTTGCGCCAGGATACCGCCTGAGAAGGCATGCTGCATAATAGTGAAGCAAAACAGCAAGACCAATAGCACCAAGCCGCCACTAAGGGCTGGCTGCACCAAATCATTGTCCAACAATCCCGCCACAGCGCTGCCCGAGGCCAACAGCCAAAGCAGTAGCAGTATCCAGGTCGGGATCAGCATGATCGCACGATCAAAACCGGTAAATGCCAGATAGAGAATGACGCCAAAACCGGCCACTGACGTCACAACCATCGACAAACGTGCGATACCGGCGCCTAACGATGGGTCATACAGTGCGACGCCCAACACAGCGAACAAGAAGATCAACCAGATGCCCGAGGCATGCAAGTAACGCACATGCCACCGATGAAGCGTCAGGTAGGTGAAGAGCAAGATAAGGATCGAGGCCGAAAAAACCACCTCGGCAACAGCGCGCCAAATTGGTTCGTATGTTGTGGGGATATCGAAAAGGCGCCCCATGAAACCAAAATCAATTGCCAGATAGGCGAGCACGGACCACGCAAGCAAAGCAGCCGCAGGGAACATTGCTGCGCCCTTGACCACAAACAAAATAACAAGAAACAGAGCTAACAGTCCGGCGATACCAAGAACAATGCCACGAAAGAAGGTGTAACTGTTGACATAGTCTTTATAGGCTTCAGGTTCCCACAGGCTCAAGCGAGGCAGGCTCTTATGGCTTTGCTCGCCGACAAATGTGACCACGTTGCCAGGGTCAAGTGTCACGCGGAAAACATCGGCTTCTGTATCAGGCACCCGCTCGGGCGCAAATCCTTGTGACGTGGAGATAGCAAATACGCGTTGCGCACCCAAATCGGGTTTGAGCAAGCCCGAGCCAGACATCCGGAAATGGGGCACAACAAGATAGCGGTCAATTTGGCGATCGGTGTTATTTGCCAGCGCAAAAACGAACCATCCGGGAATAACGCCTTGTTGGCGCGCGCGCACTTCGATTCGCCGGACAATGCCGTCAGGGCCAGGTGCCGTGGAGACTTGGATCCGGTCTCCGTCGCCCTCATAGCTCTCAACAACAGCACTCAGATCCAGTACTTTAATATCCGCTTTGACATCAACAGCTTCCACCGCCCAAGCAGCATTAAAAGATGCGAGCCCGAGCAGCGTTGCAAGTAACAAGGATATCAAGACGGATACGCGATTCACCAGTGGCCCTCATTTTCCAATATCTGCATTCTGGAGGATCGCAGACAGGTTCATCATAGTTAAAATTTTGCACCCTTTCGCACAAGGCGAAATTAGCAACTTTTGCCTTTTTCAAGCGGAAAGGCCGATCATTTCGGTGCAGACATGGTAAAGGTGCTGTATTGACGCCCAATTCACACCCTGCAAACACCTTCTCATGCAGATTTGTTGGAATTGTGCTGACCGAGCAATCGACCATATGATTCCCATAGTCTCCGCAAAAGCCTAGTCTGTCCAAAGGCTAATCAGAGACTGGTAAGATCTGATCGTAAAGCTGAGAAAAGCAGATGATCTTCCCACCGGCCATTGATGCATAAATAGCTACGCGCTTTGCCTTCTAACTGAAACCCTTGCTTCTTCAGCACCGCAATCGAGGCTTGATTGCTTGGCAAACAAGCAGCCTCCACGCGGTGAAGGCCCTGATAATCAACTAAATAGGGCAATAACAAGGCCAACGCACGGCTCATTTCGCCACGTCCGGCATGATCTTCCCCCATCCAATAGCCAATAGAGCCAGATTGGCAAATGCCACGGCGAATATTGGAGACATTCACGCCGCCAATCAGGCGATTGTCTTGGCGCCGAAAAATAAGATAAGGCAAGGCGCGACCGGTTCTGCGATCTTTCTGATATTGCTCCAGGCGCCGGCGATATCCCAGAGGGGTTAAATCATCCGCCGGCCAGATTGGCTCCCATGGGCGCAAGAAGTCGGCACTGGCCGCACGCAAATGTGCCCACTGGTGAAAATCACCCTTGGTTGGATGACGCAAATATAGATGGTGATCAGTGAGCGGGTCATGAAGTGCCGGGATAGAAGGTGCCCCGCTTAGCATGGAGCCAAGGGACGCTGACAATCGGCCAGAGGGGCTACTCGCTCCAAAGGAGCTGTATACGGCTGCTCTAGGGCGCATGACTTTGCCTTTCATAGCATGCAGCTTATTGAAAACCCAAGATTTGCCGGTTCTGTCATGGTTGCCAGCCATTTTCATAATTCCAGCTTCGTCCAGACCAACGGCCCGTATCTCAGACAGGTTGGTCATGAACCCGATTGCACATGTCGCGAAACCGCCCGGGTTAGCTGCTCATACCCGGGATGAACCCGAATAATTGCTGTTGGATTGAGACTTGCAGCTTTTGCCTTGGCCTTACCAATCAAACACTTAAAAGGACGCGCTTTTCGAGCCGAGCTCTTCGCTGGCAAATCATAACGCGAACCGCTTGAATAGCAAACATCAGATAACAATGCTGCTGAAGCAGTTTTAGCCGGGACTGAATAGTTTATCTACAGGACAATTACGTGGTTTGAATGCTTATCCGCAGATGTTCGTAGACCTGTTGGATGCACTTCCCAGACGAGCGGCGATGTCGTCGACTGGCATAAGCGCACCAACCGGCCCTACCGATGCCAATGAAGGCGCGGACCCCGTGATAATATCACCAGCAAGCTTTCTCACATCTTGAACGCTGATATGGGAGATCGAGTCGATCATTTCCTCAAACGAACGGGGCTTTCCAAACAGCATTTTCTGGCGGGCCAATTGGCCTGCGCGTGACGACGGACTTTCCATCCCCATCAACAATCCCGCTTTGATTTGAGCCCGAGACCGGCCAAGCTCTGCTTCGGTCAGATCTTCGGCTGCCCGTGCAAGCTCTCCGAGGATCACAGGCATCAGCTCTTCAAGATTATCGGCACCTGTCGCGGCATGCACTCCAAACAGGCCCGTATCAGCAAAACCCCAATGGAACGCATAGACGGAATAACAAAGCCCGCGCTTTTCGCGCACTTCCTGAAACAATCGGGACGACATGCCACCGCCTAGCATGGAGGCCAGAATTTGTGCCGTGTAAAAGTCGTCGTCCTTGTAGGACCGGCCCTCAAAACCCAAAACAACCTGTGCTTCCATCAATTCTTTTTGCACATCTCGTCGTTCCCCCCCCGCATATTGCGCGGAGCTCGGTACGCTGCAGGGCCTGTTCTCAATACTGGCAAAAGCTTCTTCACCAAGCGCAACCAACTCCTCGTGACGGACAGCGCCTGCGGCTGATAGAATCATCGATGGACCACGGTAATGGCTTGCCATATAGTTTATAATATCAGGAGAGGAAAATCCCTGCACGGTTTCTGATGTGCCCAGGATAGTGCGGCCCAGTGGCTGATCGGGGAAAGCCAGTTCCTGAATATGATCAAAGACCCTATCCTCAGGCATATCATGCACAGCACCGATCTCTTGCAAAATGACTTGCTTTTCGCGCCGCAATTCCTCGGCCTCGAATGCCGAATTGGTCAGAATATCGCCTAGGATATCCACGGCCAACGGCAAATCTTCTTCTAGAATGCGCGCATAATAAGAGGTATTTTCAATTCCTGTTGAGGCGTTGACGTCGCCTCCCACAGCCTCGATTTGCTCGACAATATCAGTCGCAGAGCGTTTTTTTGTGCCTTTGAAGGCCATATGTTCAAGAAGGTGCGAAATACCATGTTGATTGTCCTGCTCCAAGCGGGAGCCCGCAGCGACCCAGACTCCGACGGCGGATGATTTCAAATGCGGCATTTCATCGGAAAGAACTGTCATGCCATTGGCAAGCTGGGTCATATTTACGGTCAAACTTATACTCCCTTTCCCCGCCCATTGTCGGGGAGACTAATAAATCAAAATCAAGGCCGCGCCCGGAGTGGGCTGCGGCCTTGATTTGGCTATTTTTTATCGCTTGCAGCCCGTGCATGGGCAAGAATAAAGGCTTCTACCTTTTCCAACGAATTATCGATGACTGTCAGGCGCTCGTCACGCTCCAATAGATCGGATAGCCACACTGGCAAAGCCGGGTATTGCCCCGACGCCTCGACAACAGCCGCCGGGAATTTGGCCGGGTGTGCCGTTGACAGGACAATCATTGGAGCCTCTGGCATTTCCGCATCTTTTTCCACGGCGCGTATTTTGCGCGCAACGTGAACACCAACGGCAGAATGCGGATCCAGTAGATAGCCGCTATCCGCAAGAACAGATTTGATCGTTGCCGCTGTCTCCGCTTCACTGGCGCGTTCGGCAGCAAATACTTGTCGCAACCTCTCCATTGGTTTGTCTGCAATGGAGAAGCATCCCGATTGTTTGAGCCCTGACATCATGCGCACGACGGCTTCGCTGTCTCTGTCGTGGACCTCAAACAATAGGCGTTCAAAGTTTGAGGAGACCTGAATATCCATACTTGGCGACACTGACGGGGTCACTCCGAGCACATCATAGCTACCGGTTTCAAGCGTCCGAGCCAAAATATCATTTTGGTTGGTCGCAATCACCAGTTTTTCGATGGGCAAGCCCATCTGTTTGGCAACAAAGCCTGCGAAAATGTCACCAAAATTGCCGGTTGGAACAGTGAAGGATATCGCACGGCCGGGGGCCCCGAGCGACACAGCAGACGAGAAATAATATACAACCTGAGCCATGATACGACCCCAGTTGATGGAATTGACCCCGGACATTGCGACGGTGTCGCGAAAGCTCTCATGAGCGAACATATCCTTGAGCAGGCCCTGACAATCGTCAAAATTGCCTTCTAGCGCGATGCAATGCACATTGTCATCCAGCACAGATGTCATCTGGCGCTGTTGTACCGGCGATACTTTGCCATGTGGGAACATAATGAAAATATCGGTGTTGGCGCGGCCTCGGAAGGCTTCGATCGCGGCACCGCCAGTATCCCCAGAGGTTGCGCCAATAATAGTGGCGCGCGCTCCGCGCTGGTCCAAGACAAAGTCCATCACACGCGCCAGCAGTTGCATAGCAACATCTTTGAAGGCCAACGTTGGTCCATGAAACAACTCCAACACAAATTCGTTGGAGCCGGTTTGCACCAAAGGAGCCACCGCATCATGCCGGAAAGTGGCATAAGCTTCGTTGATCATGGTTTGAAAGATGTCTTTGGGAATGTCGCCTTCGACATAAGGCCACATCACTGCAAAGGCTATATCGGCATAGCTCTTGCCGGAGAGAGCTGCAATTTCCTCGTCGCTCAGCGTCGGCCAGATTTTGGGTACATAGAGGCCTCCATCATTGGCCAACCCCGCCAGAATTGCGTCACAAAAGCCAAGTTCGGGCGCATTGCCCCGTGTGCTGACATATTTCACGTCTCAATAAGCCTTTTAATTATGCGCTTAAATTGTGCGCCAGACTAAGCCGGCAGGCGCTGTATTACTCGCGCGGCACCCTACATGCTCCGCATTTTCAGGGCAAGAGTCGAATAGGCCCCGCCCACTCGTCTATAACCGCTAAACCAAATAAACAAAAAGCAGCGCAGAAATTTCTGCGCTGCTTTTTTCGAAAGGCATCTGGGTAGATCAACGATTTTATCTAAGATCGTCTATTCAGCTGCAATCTGGGACCGTAACAAGCCTTTGGTGGCCGGTATCGCCGGAATCGCCCGTGACCGTTCGCTTATAGATGTGTCCATCGCCTGTACGGCAACGTTCAGTATCTGCGAAACGTCACTGACTGATCCTTCAAGATTGCTTGCGGACAGAGTGTCTTTGCCGTCCAGCTCTGACTTCTTCAAATGAAAACGAAGTTGTTGTTCTTCCAACAAACGCAGCCCTGCCTGCAAAACATCCGCTTTGCTAGCAAACCGCCCTGTTGCAACTTGTTCGGTGATCAGTTTTTCGAAATAAGAGCCTATTTCAACCGCATTTTCTTCGTTATCCACGCCTGTCTTGCCTTTCCTTGGTTCGCCTTGCCATCCTTTATCAAGCCATGAGAAATTGATGTGCCGCATCACTCTCAAAGCTTGATATTCGATACAAACAAGAAGGCCCTACGCGAAACGCTTTTGCTCTGCCCCGTCGCGTATGACCTTGTTTGCGACCTGCCTCTTTCGGGTTTCTGTTCAGATTTTATTCTGCTTCAGACACCGGACAATACCGCCTCACTCATATCGTGGTCCAAGTTTCGCAACCTGCGCAGCAATTGAAAATGATTCTTTGCATCTTTTGGTAACTATGATGACAAGCGCTTTTTTGACTTTCCACAAATCCGTTGGGTTAATTTGTGTAAGCCTCTGACAAGTTTGCCTTCCCGAGCTGTCAATAATGTTTGATGCAATAATGTTGTTATTTTTTGCAGTGGATTTATTGCTTCACTTATCCCCAGTCGTACCCTTTTCGTTCCCACTGTAACCATGTCTCTCTTCGCCCTGCCGTTAACGCTTGGGGATGCGTCCTGCTGCTGAGTTTGCAGGTGGGGGATATATTCAACGGTGGGTTAATACGTAATAACGGCTCATGGGCGTCAAACCAGAAAAACACCTAACCAATTGATATGTATTATATATTCATCTATTTCAGACATTACATATCTGTCATTTACGTTTGATTAACCTCCGAATCAGTTCTCCCGTGCAGTTTCTTGATAAAATTGTTAAAATTGGATTCAAATATCGACCTCGGCCAGCCGGCCAGCCCATCCATGTATGATTTTCAATCCTCATGCTTGGTACAAAAGGAATAAAGTCGTGACCCATCAACCGGAACGTCGCCAAGCCGATAGACAGCGCGTCCTCAAGGGCGGCAAAGTATTTTACAAGAATTATTCGATCTCCATGGACTGCACCATCAAAGATGAGAGCAGCACGGGCATGAAGATTAAAATGGATGCCAACTGTGCTTTACCAAGTGATGTTGCTTTGCTCAACCGTAAGGATGGAAAGCTGGCAGACGCTCACATCGTCTGGAAACACGGGGATCTATTGGGTGTGAAATTTTCATCCAAAATGGAAGATGTCCGCAGCTTTGCCAAAGCCGATATTCGCCGCATGTCGATCATCGCCACGCGCGGTTGATCATGCCTGACAAGTAAGACAGCTTCATCTCGCACGGATGATGGGCGTGGACCTAGCACAAGGTCTGCGCCCTTTGCTTTTTTGGCAGAGGGCCGCTCACTTTTTAAAGGGAGCCATGCCGCGACGGGCCAGTTCATCGGCGCGTTCATTGCCATCTTGGCCCGCATGTCCCTTCACCCAATGCCATTCAACTTTGTGTCGTTTGAGGGCTTCATCGAGTTGTTGCCACAGTTCAGCATTTTTGACCGGCTTTTTGGCTGCGGTTTTCCAACCATTTTTCTTCCAGCCATGGATCCAGCCTGTGATACCGCCTTTAACATATTGACTGTCTGTATACAGGTCGATCTCGCACGGTCGCTTCATTGCTTCTAGCGCCGAGATTGCGGCTTGAAGCTCCATTCGGTTATTTGTTGTGTCTGCCGCGCCGCCACAAAGCTCTTTTTCATGCTCGCCAAACAACAACAAAGCGCCCCAGCCGCCTGGTCCCGGATTTCCGGAGCATGCTCCGTCGGTATAGATGGTAATTCTGCTCATTGATCTGTTCCGTGTCTGATTGGCGCGAATCTTAAATGCGTTGGCTCTGTCTAGCCACTGCCCCATAGGATGGCAAGTGGAGGACAACAGGATCGGCAAGTCGCTTGCCTGATGAAGGCAGCCAGTGTAGTGCTTGGCCCACAGACAAGACGAGCAGGACTGACAGCATGACCGATTTAGATAAAGACGCTTTGGCCGAGGCCTACAACACCGCCCTGACACTGGAAAAAGAAGGCCGGTTTGATGAAGCCGCACAGGCTTACAAACAGGTTTTAAGCCTTGATCCTGATGATCATGCCGGTGCGTCGGTGCGGATGGCTGCAATGTCCCGCGGTCCTGTGCCAGACAAGGCCCCTGTCGCCTATGTTGCGACCCTGTTTGATCAACATGCCGCAGCGTTTGAAAAAATACTGGTGGATGATCTTGGGTACGCGGTCCCGATGATGGTGCGCGACATGATCATCAATTTTCAGCCTGAACGTCAGTTTGCCCGCATGCTTGACCTTGGCTGCGGCACCGGTCTGACCGGCATCGCCATGAAGGGCAAAGCGGATGAGATGATCGGCGTTGATATTTCCACCGGCATGCTCGACGAAGCCTATGACAAAGAAGTTTACAACGACCTCTACGCCGGTGATGTGGTGGATTTTTTACGCGACATTGAAGACGATGGCGGCGATGATGCATCAGGCTGGGATTTGATCGTGTCCACCGACGTGTTGCCTTATCTTGGGGATTTGACCGAAAAATTCCAACATGTTGGTCGCTGTCTTGACGCAGGTGGTCTGTTCGCATTCTCCTCGGAAACATTGCCAGAAGCAGACTTTGGCGGCCTGGAGTATAAGGTTGGAGTCAAGCAACGGTTTGCCCACTCCGAAATCTACATTCGCCGTCTTCTGGCTGAAAACAAGATGGATGTGAAGCATTTTCAGGCGATTGTCGTGCGCATGGATGAGGGCAATCCAATCTATGGCCATTTGGTTCTGGCAGAAAAACAGAGCGGTTAGAAAGCTCCCTATCCCAGATACTGTCGCTCCAGCTCAATCAATCTTTGTTTGCGCCAAAGTCCACCGCCATACCCCGTAAGGCTGCCGTCTGCACCAAGGACCCTATGGCAGGGAATGACAATGGCTATTTGATTGGCCCCGTTGGCGCGTGCCACAGCACGGGTGGCTTGGGGTCTTCCTAGATCACAAGCAAGAGCACCGTAGGATCGGGTTTGTCCTGCAGGAATATCCCTAAGGGCCCGCCAGACATCCTTGGTAAAGGCACTGCCATGCAGGGCCAATGGTGTTTGAAAGCGGGCGTCGGTCCCCTCAAAATAGGCTTGCAGCTCACGCTCGATTTGGTCGGTCGGGGCAAAACGTCCAAAACCCAAACTGCCATTGGCCCCTTGCCAAAGCTTTTTCAACTCGCCCGGCAGCGCCTTGCGACCGACAAATTCCAACAAATGCAAATTGGACGCATCACAGACCGCGATCATAGAACCGAGCGGCGTTTCGATCCAGTCAGCGCGCAGCAAAGCTTGTTTGCTAAAGGCAGCGGGGGCCAGCCCCAGCAGGCGCGCGAACGCCTCGCGGAAAGCAGAAGCCGATGCAAAACCGGCATCCTGTTGTGCATCAATCACGCGGGCCCCCTCAGACAGGCTGTCAAAACTGTCTCGCAAGCGTGAATGGCGGGCCATTTCTAAAAAGGTCATACCGTAGCGACGTTTGAAAGATCGGCGCACGGTAGAGGGATCAAATCCCATCTTTGAAAGATCGGCTTCCCGCCACACTCGGGATGTATCGGCCTCCAGTTGGGTGAGCAAGGTTTGAACCATTGGATCAACCTCCCCTCCTGCAGCCATAGGGTGGCAGCGTTTGCAAGGACGAAACCCTGCCTCCAGACAGGCACCGACGGTGTCGTGAAAGCTGCAATTCTCGCGTTTGGGCTTGCGGGCAGGACAGGTCAATCGACAGAAAATCCCGGTTGTTCGCACTGTCACATATGCCCGACCATCCCACTGAGGATCGCGTTTGAGCAAAGCATCATAAAGAATGTCATCATTTGGCAGAAAATATAACATGATGCCTTTATAGCGCGTGTGCGTGACAGGTGCGCCGAAAAACGGGCAGCTATTGATTAATTCATCCTCGGGAGAGAGTAAATATCGTCTTGACTTTGTGCGCCGTGCCCCGCAGTTTGCTTGCAAGGGGATAAATGTCGCATCCTCTTTTAGTGCTTTTCAACATCCCGGTGATGAAAGGTACAAGGTCAGCGGGAGAGCGTATCCAGCTTTCATGCAAAGATACCGCCGAAGGAGCAACCGCCTCGGAAACTCTCAGGCACAAGGGACCGCCCGACCAGCGACGCTCTGGAAAGCAGCAGCGAGCGATATTTTCGCCCGTTTGCTCACCGAAGGAAGCAACTGCATCTCTGTGCGTTCAGAAATGCGGGAAATCTCTCAGGTTTCTGTGACAGAGGAGGCACCGATGCAATCAGACGCCCTGTTTTAAGGGTGATCTTAACGCACCCGTGCAACCCCGAGCCCGCTTGATGCGCCGCTCCAGACAGAAGAGAGAAGCCATGGTAGATTTAAGCACGGCAATAAAAACACCTTTATATGATTTACACGTTGCCCTTGGCGGCACTCTTGTTGACTTTGCCGGCTACGCCCTGCCCGTACGTTATCCCGCGGGCATCATGGCCGAGCATGTGCACTGTCGCGACAGCGCTGCCTTGTTTGATGTCTCCCACATGGGGCAAGCGTTGCTTGTCGGACCAGACCATGAAACAACAGCCCGCGCTCTGGAAGCACTGACGCCCTCCGCTTTTATCAAGCTTGGTCTTGGGCGCATGCGCTATAGTGTTTTGCTGAATGATGAGGGCGGCATTATTGATGATTTCATCGTCACACGCCCTGAAGATGCCAATCTGGATGGCACGTTGATGCTGGTGGTCAATGGCGCTTGCAAAGAGGGTGACTATGCGCACCTGAATGCCAAGTTGCCCGCCAATGTGAAATTGACCCCACTTGACGACAAAGCTCTGATCGCACTGCAAGGCCCCAAAGCCATTGATGCGCTGGCGCGGCATTCGTCCAAAGCCGATGCATTGACCTTCATGTCGTACACCATTGACGTAGTCGACGGTATTGAAGTGGTGATCTCGCGGTGTGGCTACACCGGCGAAGATGGCTTTGAATTGTCCTGTGCGGCTTCTGATGCCGAGCAGTTGGCCAAGATTTTGTTGGCTGAGCCCGAAGTAGAACCAACAGGTTTGGGCGCGCGCGACAGCTTGCGGTTGGAAAGCGGTTTATGTCTTTATGGGCATGACCTGACAAGCGACATTGACCCCGCAGAGGCCGATTTGGGATGGGCCATCCAGAAACGCCGCCGCGAAGAAGGTGGGTTCCCCGGTGAAGCACGCATTCTGGCCGGGTTGCAAGACGGGCCTGCCCGTATCCGCGTTGGCTTGCGCTTGCTAGGCAAAGCACCTGCGCGCGAAGGAACAGAAATTCAAGATCTGGATGGCAATGCCATCGGCACCGTGACATCGGGTGGCTTTGCGCCAACCTTGCAGTCTCCCATTGCGATGGGCTATGTGACGCCGGACTTTGCCAAGCCGGGCAGCAAAGTCAAACTGCTGGTGCGTAAACGGGTATTGGACGCGGAAGTCGCCTCCATGCCGTTTGTGCCGCAACGCTATGTCCGCAAGCTTTGAACGACTGATCCGAAATGAGGTGCTGATCTGCCCCATTTCCTCTCACAACCTCAATATGACGATTGATAAGGGACCTAACCCATGAGCACATATTTTACCGACGATCATGAGTGGATTACCGTCGAAGGCGACGTGGCCACCATCGGGATCACAGATTTTGCACAAAGCCAGCTGGGTGATATCGTATTTATCGAATTGCCGGACATTGGCAAAACGCTGGAAAAAGGCGATGAAGCCGCTGTCGTGGAGAGCGTAAAGGCCGCTTCAGAAGTCTTTGCACCGATTGATGGAGACGTTTTGGAAGTCAATTCCGGTCTGGAAGAGGATCCTGCTCTGGTCAACAGCGAAGCCGAAGGCAAAGCCTGGTTTATCAAAGTGAAAATTGCAGATGCCAGCCAATTTGAAGATTTGATGGATGCCGATGCCTACAAAGCCCATGTCGCCGAACAGGGCTAATTAACACTCAAAAACCAAGCCAGCCCGGTATATCCGTTTATCGGGCTGGCTCGTTTTCTCTTGGCTTGCCACCTAATTAGGCTTCCAGCAACACGATCGCGGGATGTAGTTTTTCATATTGTTGATTGAGAATTTTCAACATACCCAGCTTATGCATGGGGCGCCCGAACAGATATCCTTGCCCATACTCGCAGTTTTGACTGCGTAAAAACTCGGCCTGTTCTTCGGTTTCCACCCCTTCTGCGACAATTTTCAGCCCCATGCCTTGAGCAAGGTTGATAATGCCCCGCACTAATTTTCGTTCTGCCTCATTGTCGGTAATCTGCATAACAAACGACCGATCAATCTTGAGCGTATTGAGTGGTAAGCTGTTTAAATATCCGAGATTGGAGTAGCCGGTACCAAAATCATCCATCGCCAGAGAGATGCCCTTGTCGGCGAATTTTGACAGCATTTTGGCGGCCGCTACAGTGTCTGTAACATCGGCGCTTTCTGTGATTTCTAGGGTGAGATATTGCGGATCAAAACCGCAACGATCCAGATGCGTCAGCAATTCCTTTGGAAGATCGGGATTGTTTAGCTGTAAGGGTGACAGGTTGACCGAAAGATTGAGCATAAAGCCTGCCTTATGCCAGGCAACCACATCTTGACAAGCCTGACGGACGATCCAATCGGATAACTCATCAATGATGCCGGACGCCTCGGCAATCTCGATGAACTCCATTGTAGGGATCTGTCCCTGTTCTGGGTGAAACCAGCGGACCAAGGCTTCAACGCCAGTAATCATGCGCTGATCGGACGTATCATCTAACATAACCTGCGGTTGATAATAGACTTCCAACCCGCCATTATCATGCGACAACGCATGCCTTAAATCGGTCTCCAATTTCATGCGATGATATAGAGCTACGCTCATTTCAGGCTCATAGAGCGTGTATGTTCGACGACCACGATTCTTCGCCGCATAAAGTGCCAAATCAGCATCGCGCAACAACTCATCCAAAGAGCTTGACAGTTCAGGGTAGCAGGAGATTCCTACCGAGGTTGAAATGCAGATTTCATTGTCATTCAACTGGAAGCTCGATGATAAGGATGCAATAATTCGTTCAGCGGCATATTTTACGATTGGCCAGTCCAGTTTGATCAAAATAGCAAACTCATCTCCACCCAAACGGGCGACAACCGCGTCCGTATCAGCGACAATACCAACCAAACGTCCAGCTGCTTGCTTCAAAAGGAGATCGCCCATTGGATGGCCAAAGGTGTCGTTCACATCCTTGAACTTATCCAGATCAAGCAACAGGAAATAGAAACGCTCGCCATTCTCATCCGCTTCACGAATGAACTGTGCCATTTTTTCATTCAGATAGGCGCGGTTGCCCAAACCTGTCAGCGAGTCATGTTCCGCCAGAAAACGAACCTGTGCCTCACGCGCCTTGGTTTTTTGCTCTTGCCGTCTGGATCGGTAGACTTCCGCACCGAGCAAAGCGAGAATAAGCCCTCCCCCTGCCGCAGATGTCAGCAGAAGGGCATCCAATGATTTGAGCGCACCATTGAGTTTTTCCTGCAGCAAGGAGGCTCTGTCTTGACGATCCTGAGCGATATGTGTTGCCACCCGTGCCAGAGAGCCATCAAAATTGTCTAGCCGCTGCTGGATAGCTTCATAGGCTTCCAAATCCCCGGGAGTTAGCTTTTGAATCAAGGGATCAACTTCGTGCAATGACTTTTTCAGATTAACAATAAAGTTTTTCAGATCGCTGGTTGCGGCCTCAGGCATCTCACTATCGGTGATCCGCATAGAAAAGACACGGCTCCAGAAAATATCGAACCAAGTGATCACTTCTTGATGACCGACTTTGATGCTTTCAAGGGGTTGATCGGATTGAGAAGCAACAGGCCGATCATTCTGGTGAACATAGGCCGACAGTTTCGCACTCAAGCGCCGAAACTCCAGTTCAAGACGCAACCCTTCGTCCCGCCCCGAGATAAGTTGATACCCTTCAGCAATTTGCGTGCGCAGCCCGTCGACCTTTTTAAATTGTGAAAATTCAATGAGCAGCAGCAGCGCGACGGCAGCCAAATAGATGAGCGCCAATAATTTGAAATGCTTTTTCATTTCACAACAATATCTTTGATTTGCCAGACATATCGAGCGGCGTATCTTTTATCATCCAACTCTTCATTGCCATCCAGGGGATAAATGATGCGTGTTGGGCCGCGGGTTCGCATTGATAGTTTTTTGCCGTTTTTCTCCATTGCCAGCAAAACGTCATATTCAAAATATTCTTTGAATGGTATGACTGCGCGGTAATCGTCATGTGCAGTAAATTCGATTTTTTCGCCTTTAGCCCCAACACGAGTCAAAAGATCCCTCATTAAGATTCCACACCAATCAGATTCATTCGAGGAATAAATGGTACGGGTATGGAGTGTTCTCATACCCAACGCTTCCAGCATCCTTCGATCGAAACGCGCTTTGCCGGAGCCATTATGCTCTGAGATATTACCCGAAATGGTGAGAACAACTGCACCGGAAGGCTTTGGTAATCCCTCAGCCAGTGCGCATGAGGCAGCGCCAAAAAGCGAGAACAACACCAAGACAGCTGCGCCTATTGAATAGACAGATCTTACAATCCAATTGGCCTTGTTGCTTGACTGCACCATTGTATTCCCTCGAACTCCACTTCGGAGTTGAGAAGATCATAGCGGTATTCACAAATGGTAAAGGATAGCAAAAGCCGCCAAATCGCGACTATATCGAGTTGTGTTTCGGCCACTATGGTTACCAAAAGGTAACCAGCTGCCGCAGGCCCTTGTCAAAACAGCCTAGTGGTGAGCAGCATCCGTTGCAAAACCGCTGATGATTGTTTGATGGTTCGAATTATCAATCACTTGAGCGGCTAGTCACTCAGGTCTAGGAAAGCGTAAAAGATCTCAATATTTAGGTTTCTGCGCTAATGCTCTTGCCAGTCTTTGAGTGCTTCCAATGTGGCAGGCACATCAGCAAGGCGCCGAACAACCGTCTCGGCACCACCACCCATCAGATGCTCTCCATGTCCGGGGTAGCTGTGGCTGGCACCGGTGAAACCGATAACACGCATGCCAGCTTGCACCGCGGCCTGAACACCGTGGACGCTATCTTCAATCACAAAACAAACTTTGGGGTCAACGTCTAGAACCGTTGCCGCATGCAAGAAGACGTTTGGATCTGGTTTGGGGGCTTTGGTGCCCACTTCCTGTGCCGAATAGACATAGGGGCGAAAACGATCCCACAAGCCTGTACGGCGCATGTTGGCCTCCAGCTTGTCAGAGTTGGTGTTGGAACAAACACACCGTGCGTAGTCGAGCTGGTCGAGCATTTCATGAGCGCCGTCGATCACCTGCAGTTTCTCCAAGCGCTTTTCTGCACGTTCTTCAATGCGCTGGATAATGTCAAACGGCAGATTACGTTCGAGTTGTTCTTCGATCTTGGCAATGATCTCGACATTGGTCATGCCGGCATAAGTGCTGGAGATATCTTCAACACTCATTTCAAGATCTTCTTCCTGAAAAACCTCAACAGTCGCTTTTGACCACAAGATTTCTGAATCGACCAACGTTCCATCGCAGTCAAAGATCACCAGCATAATTTTTATCCTTAATCAAAGTGTCAGATGCGCTTTTCAAAAGCTGAGCTTTGCCGTGTCTGCGCGCGGAAAGACATGAACCGTTCTGGCCACGAGGTCAATGCCGTCTTTGATCAAAATTGCCTTCTATTCTTTATTCAACGGGCTCTTGGGGCGATCGAATGGCCTTGAATAACCAAACAGCAAATACCAGAACCAAAACGATGGCAAGACCAAACCAAGTCAGCGCATATTGCAAATGGGTATTGGTAAAGGTGATGCGCGTCTCTCCCCCCTGCGGCAATCCGTTAACACCCTGCCCTTGGGTCAGATCGATCCAGTAGGGCGCTGTCTTGGCAGGATCGAGTTTAAGATAGTCAGCCATTTCGTTAACCTGCCTCACGATCCAGACATTTTTGATCTTGTCGGCGGCTGGGCTGTTCCAGTTTTTGGGCTCATCAAAGCGCATCAGTCCCGTCAGTGTTTGTTCGCCTTCGACCAATGTTTCGGGGCGGCTTTGCGGCTCTTTCATTGCATCTGGGACAAAACCACGGTTGACGATCACATCCCAACCCTGCGATGTGATAAACCGGCTGAGAATAAGATATCCAGGGCCACCATAAGCCCCCCCCTGCGGTCTCCCCAACGCAAACCAGACATGCACTTCGCTGGCGTGATCATAAGTACCGGTAACGGTGACGGGGGTGTAGACATGGGTGTCACGAGAAACCGAGGCCCATTGATCCGGCCCCGGCGCTTCGATGGGAGCAGAGGCAACACGGCTGTCCACATCTGAAATCAATTGCTCTTTCCATGCCAACCGCGCCACTTGCCAGTTGCCAAGAGAAATCAGGATGCCCAACGCGGCAAGCGCGCCCAAACAAAAGAGCCAAAATGTCGGTTTATAAATGGATTTCGACACGAAAGTTGCTCCGCTCCGTGATAGGAATGTGTTTCAGTTGCCATTGGACAAGAATGTAAAATGAAACTCAAGACAGATAGCTATGCTTTTCGCTTTTTTGCGCTGAATTTTTTTGTGCCGTTAGCCGTACATGTGCTGGTTGCCATACTCGCAACATTGGGGCCCGATCTGCGCCAATTGTTCGTTGCGTTGGCTGTGATTGCGGCAATCAACGCGTCAAACCTTGCCTTGGCAGTTTATTATAAAGGCTGGCCACGCATCAGTTTTCTGGCAATCACCGCCTTCAACATTTTGTCTCTATTCGCGATGGGGGCTTTGTCATTCTTTACGTCGCTGTTTGGTTGGGTGGATATCGTACCCGACTTGGTTAAATTGCTTCATTCGGTCTGATCATCCTTTGCCGCATTGTCTTGCGAACCGATGGTTTGCCCCTGCATTGCATTGGTGAAGAATTGTTGTGCGATCAGCGCCCCTTTGAGCCAATATAAGAATGCCAGACAAAGTCCTATGGTCAAAGGCAACCAAATGAGCAAAAGCAGCCATAAGGGTGGTTCATAGCTGAATTCAGTGTAGAGAACGCCACCCATAGCCAGAAAACCGACAATCATCATTACAAAAACCGCCGGGCCATCACCACTGTCTGCAAAGGAATAGTCAAGGTCACAGGTCTCGCACCGATCTGCAATTTTCAAAAACCCTTTATAGAGCTTGCCTTGACCGCAACGAGGGCACTTGCCCGCAAATGCGGATTTGAACAAGGTTCCTTTGATTGACTGATCCATCTTGCCTATACTCCTCAAATGCGGTCTTATATTGGTACAATACTCTGTCAAATTTGTACCGAAATCCGGTGGCACAAATCAAAAAGGGTGGTCCGTTTGAACCACCCTTCTAAACTTGCAATCAGAAAACCACTAGTGTCCAGCGACTACGCCGCCTGCATTGCCCCAGAGATAGATAGAAACAAACAGGAACAGCCACACCACGTCAACGAAGTGCCAATACCATGCAGCGGCTTCGAAACCAAAATGCTTGTCTTGGGTAAAATCGCCTTTGTAGGCACGGACCAAACAGACAATCAAAAAGATTGTTCCGACAAAGACGTGAAAACCATGAAAACCGGTCGCCATAAAGAAGGTAGCACCATAGATGCTTTCCTTGAAGGCAAATGGTGCTTCCGCATATTCGTAAATCTGTACACCGGTAAAGATAGACCCTAAAATAACAGTTAGGACCAGCCCCCATTTCAGACCGTCACGATCGCCTTCGATCAGCGCATGATGCGCCCATGTGACCGTCGTGCCGGATGTCAGCAACAAAAGCGTATTGAACAGGGGCAAATGCCAAGCGTCAATCACTTCAATACCGACCGGAGGCCACTGACCACCAGTGAATTCAGCGCGAGCATATTGCTGGACTTCACCTGCAAACAAGCTGGCATCAAAATATGCCCAGAACCACGCCACAAAGAACATGACTTCGGACGCAATGAACATAATCATGCCATAACGCAAGTGCAGCTGCACCACAGGGGTATGATGCCCCTCATGGGATTCCTTGATTACATCGCCCCACCAGCCCATCATGGTGTAGAGCACACCCAACAGACCAATCAGCATGAACCAAATCGGCCCATCATGGAAATAAGTGATCGCGCCAACTGCCATAACAAAGGCCGAAACGGAGCCAATGAACGGCCACGGGCTAGGATCTATAATGTGGTAGTCGTGGTTTTTGGTATGAGCCTCAGCCATAGTTGGGTCCTCCCAAGTTCCTAAAATTGTTCGGCACGTTTACCGCACCAGAATTTTGATTAACTGCCTGCGCTTACACTTTTGGGGCCCACGCCTGTAACGGTCGATATCGTTTCAGGTTGTGGGGCATCAAAGCTTGCCGCTTCTTCTTCCTCTTTTTTGGGAAAGAAGGTGTAAGACAGGGTGATTGTTTTGATGGATGCCATGTTAGGGTCTTTGTCGATGTCAGGGTCGACAAAGAATATCACAGGCATGTCCACAGTTTCTCCAGACTTGACCGTTTGCTCGGTAAAGCAGAAGCATTCCAGTTTGTTGAAATAGATGCCTGCCGCTTGAGGCGTGACATTGAAAGTAGCCGTGCCAGTCGATGGCGATGCCCCAAGATTGACGACCTGATAAGACGCCTGCCCTGTCTCGCCAACTTTAAGCGTGATGGGTGCGTCAGAAGGTTTGAACCTCCAATTGAGGTCACCGGAAACGTTAGCATCAAAGCGAACTGTAACATTGCGATCAATAATATCGACCGGTGCGGCATCAGCTTCTTGCGTGGTGCCACCGTAGCCAGTCACCTGACAGAAAAGCTGATAGAGAGGCACCGAGGCATATGCCATACCAACCATGCAACCAACAAATATGACGAGGCCATAAGCCAAGCGCTGATTGGCGCGGCTTGGGTCCTGTTTGTCATTCTTTGCTGATATAGTTGTCTTGTCGGTCATGCGATCAAGGTGTCTTTCTTCAAGCTAGACTGGCTTAGATGTTAAACCGGTTCAGTAGCATTGCTATGGGTCTGACTTACATCGTGCGATTGAGAACGTCCGGCCCCATTTTAACGATGGTGATGGCGTAGAACATGACCACAAGCAGACCAAGCGTCACTGCAATGGCAACAGAGCGATTGCGTTGGCGTTTTTTCTGTTCGTCGGTCAATTGAATTTTACCAACAATCTCAGTCATTCTAGTCTCCTTTAGGGGCTGGTGCTGCGCAGCCGTTAAACAAGCGCAGGCAGCATGGTCAGTCCCAACATATGCTCGGCCAGAAGTGTGGCGTAGAGCGCAAACAAATAGAGGATCGAAAAGGCAAACATCTGTCCGGCAGCTTTTTTGGCTGCTTCACCCTCGCGGATCGTATAGACGCGGACAGCGGCGCTCAGGAACACCAAGCCAAGCAAGCCGGACAAAATTGCGTAAGTGACGCCTGCAAAGCCCAATGCAGCAGGCACCATGCCAAGAGGCACAACAATCACGGTGTAAAGCAAGATTTGCGACCGTGTCACAGCTTCGCCAGCCACAACGGGCAACATCGGGATGCCTGCCTTTTTGTAATCGTCACTCTTGATCAAAGCCAGCGCCCAGAAGTGAGGCGGTGTCCACATAAAGATGATGAGGAACAGCACAATGGATTCGACAGTAACCGTACCGGTGACAGCCGCCCAACCGATCATTGGAGGCAAGGCCCCTGCCGCGCCACCAATAACTATATTCTGGGGCGTCGAACGCTTGAGCCACATGGTATAAACCACGGCATAAAAGAAAATCGTAAAGGCCAGAAGGCCGGCAGCCAGCCAATTAATCAGCAAACCCAACACCAACACGGATGCAACGGACAGTGTCAATCCAAAGCCTAGCGCTTCGCCGCGCGTGATGCGACCGGCAGGAATAGGACGATTGGCGGTACGCTTCATGATCGCGTCGATATCGGAATCGTACCACATATTCAAAGCGCCTGATGCTCCGCCGCCGACAGCGATGCAGAGTATGGCGATGAACCCCTCAAGAGGATGCAGCGTGCCCGGTGCGATAACCAGACCAACAAGCGCAGTGAAGACCACCAGAGACATCACCCGTGGCTTTAGCAGCGCGATATAATCGCTCACATCGGCTCCGCCAAAATCCACACGTGCGATGTCTGCACCTGTCAATGTGGCAGCGGGATCTGTTTGGTCCATAATGGTCATTTTGCACTCGTTTGTTTGTTCAGACTATCCAGATAGAATCTGCGGAGGGTTTGGTCATTCCCGCCAGAATGTGTTCTTTATCTAGCTGTCCTTGAAAGGATCGCCGGCAGATCGGCGATCCCTGATATTTTAGGCCCATTCAAGCTTTACTTGATTTTGGGTAGCTCTTCCCACTGGTGGAACGGAGGAGGAGAAGGCAACTGCCATTCCAAAGTGTCCGCACCTTCACCCCACGGGTTATCCGCCGCTTTTCGTTTTTTGGCAAAAGCCTCAAAAACGCCATACAGGAAGATAACGACAGCACACAGAGTGATGTAATAGCCGTAGGAAGATACCGCATTCCAGCCTGCATACGCGTCTGGATAGTCGACATAACGACGGGGCATACCCTGAAGGCCGAGGAAATGCTGTGGCATGAAGATCAGGTTCACGCCGATAAACATGATCCAGAAATGTAGGCTACCGATTTTCTCGTTATACATGATGCCGAACATTTTCGGGAACCAGTAGTACCAAGCCGCAAAGATGGCAAACACAGCACCCAAAGACAGCACATAGTGGAAGTGAGCCACCACATAGTAGGTGTCATGCAAGGCCCGATCGAGACCGGCGTTTGCCAGCTGCACACCCGTCACACCACCAACGGTGAACAGAAAGATGAAACCGATGGCCCAGAGCATAGGTGTGCGGAAAGAAATCGATCCGCCCCACATTGTGGCGATCCACGAAAAGATCTTCACACCCGTCGGCACCGCAATCACCATTGTGGCAAACAGGAAGTAGGCTTGTGTATCGACATCCAGCCCAACGGTAAACATGTGGTGCGCCCACACGATAAAGCCAACCACACCAATGGCGACCATGGCATAAGCCATACCGAGATAGCCAAAGATAGGCTTGCGAGAGAAAGTTGAAATGATGTGCGAGACCACGCCAAAACCTGGCAATATGAGAATATACACTTCTGGATGACCGAAGAACCAGAACAGATGCTGATACAGGATCGGGTCGCCACCGCCTTCAGGTTTAAAGAAGGACGTATCAAAGTTGCGATCTGTCAGCAGCATGGTGATGGCACCAGCAAAAACCGGCAGCGACAACAACAGCAAGAAAGCAGTAACCAACACGGACCAGGCAAACAGCGGCATTTTATGCAGGGTCATTCCCGGTGCACGCATATTGAAAATGGTCGTAATGAAGTTGATCGCTCCCAAGATAGAAGCCGCACCAGACAGGTGCAACGACAGAATGGCAAAATCCATAGCAGGACCAGGGTGACCACCAGGACCAGAGCTGGATAAAGGCGGATATGCCGTCCAACCGCCACCAAAGCCGTTGGAGCCACTGGGGCCTTCTACAAACAGCGAAATGATCAGCAGAGCAAAGGATGGTGGCAACAGCCAGAAGGAGATGTTGTTCATCCGCGGGAAGGCCATGTCCGGCGCACCAATCATAATGGGTACGAACCAGTTACCAAAGCCACCAATCAGCGCAGGCATCACCATGAAGAAGATCATGATCAGGCCGTGGCCTGTGGTAAAGACGTTGAACATGTGTGGATTAGAGAAAAATTGCATCCCCGGCTCATGCAGCTCAAGGCGCATGGCTCCGGAGAGCAAACCACCGATAATACCGGCACAAATCGCAAAGATAAGATACATCGTACCAATATCTTTGTGGTTGGTTGAATAGACCCAGCGCTTCCAGCCTGTTGGCGTGTGGTGCGCATCATGGGTAGCAGATGATGACATTGTTTGCTCCCTTAGCTCTTGGTGCCTACTGCGCAGCCAGTTGCAGTTTGGATTTGATTTCGATTGACGCCATAAGTGCCTTATTGGCTTCCTCGACATCGTCCGCAGCGGCGACCAGCCATGCGTCATATTGCTCTTGTGTTACGACACGCACAGCCAGAGGCATAAAGGCGTGATCTTTGCCGCACAATTCTGAGCATTGGCCGTAATAAATGCCTTCACGATCAGCGTTGAACCAGCTTTCATTAAGACGACCGGGCACAGCATCCATTTTCACGCCAAAAGAGGGCATGGCATAGGAATGAATAACGTCAGCCGATGTGATTTGCAGCCGGACAATCTTGCCAACAGGAACAACCATTTCGTTGTCAACCGCCAGAAGGCGCGGCTCGTTGGTACCCTTGGCAGCCCGCTCTTCTTCAGTCAGCATGATGGAATCGAAGGACACATCCGGATTGTCAGGATATTCATATCCCCAATACCACTGTTTGCCAGTCACCTTCACAGTGAGGTCAGCTGCGGGGATTTCCATTTGCTTATAAAGCAACCGAAAGGATGGCACAGCCAGAACCAGCAGGATCAGGATTGGCACCACTGTCCAGACAATTTCGATCATCGTATTGTGCGATGTTTTGGTCGGGGTCGGATTGGCTTTGGCGTTAAATTTCAAAGCAACAACCGCCAGCAAGATGGCCACGAAGACCACGATAATACCGATTATCCAAAAGGTAAAATTGTTGAACCAGTGAATATCATCCATCACGGTGCTGTTTGATGGCTGAAGATTCATACCCCAGCTGGTCGGCTGGGCTGCGTGAGCCAAACCACCCGCAAAAAGCGAGGCAGACGCCAGAACGCCGATGGCAGCTGTAATCATCAGGCCATATCGACAGGCCTTTTGGATGGCCAGATTTAAAAGTTTGCCGATCAACACGTTCTTGATCCTCCTTTTTGAACTCGTATCATGCAGGTGCATAGAAGAGCTCGCTCACTCTGTTAGGCAACATATCGACCCCATATATCTATGCGACAATATGTCTAAACCGACGACAAACCGCACGTGTTAACTCCCGCAGGGCTTGATCATCGGCTGCCTTGGTCCTTTTAATCAGCCCATTTCCGAAGCGTTTTTTGTTGCCAAGTCGGGCAATATGTTTCGGAGTGAGCTTTGGCTTCTTCCTCTGCATCAAACCCCAGCGCCAACAAGACCCGATAAGATAGGATATGTTGGTCAGCAGGACTGCCTCTTCATTCGAGACAAGGATTGATCCAGATCAAATTTTCCCTATACAGACATATGCGACGGTCTGTCGCAACCTCTTGAAGCACAAAAATGCTGCGACAATCTGACACAGTTTACATAGGTTGAAGCGGATTTCTACGCTTTTTCTATCCGTAGTTCTCCGATTTTGCAGGTAGAAATAATCATTATCCCCAGTGTTTTGTTGCCACATTTGGTGGTTACGTCTGGGATCTCGTGTAAATATGCGACAAAGAGAGGACGAATCAGGCAATTAGTCTGATATGTCCGTTTTTCAACACGCTATCAGCCCATTTTCTGAGCATTAATTCATGGTGACACGTCCAATGAGACCCAAGCGCGAACAGGATCCACTTGCCTGCAAGCCGGCTTTTCCAGCCTTTTTGACCTCGTCCAGCTTCGTCATGGCATCTCTTTTTGCAATGCTCCTGACCGTTGGATTCGGCAGCAACATGGCACATGCACAGGGTGCTGTGCGTTCGGTACATGGCGAATGGGAGATCCGCTGTGACACGCCTCCCGGTGCGCCGTCAGAGCAATGCGCTTTGATGCAATATGTAACAGCGGCAGACCGAGATAATGTTGGCCTGACGGTGATCATTCTCAAGACCGCGGACAAATCTGCTCGCATCTTGCGGGTATTGACGCCACTGGGAGTACTGCTACCCCATGGTCTGGGCCTGAAGGTGGATGCCACAGACGTTGGTCGAGCCGGTTTTGTACGCTGCTTGCCACAGGGCTGTATCGCGGAAGTCATTATGGATGACAAGCTTATCGAGCTGCTGAACACCGGACAGACCGCGACTTTCATTGTATTCCAGACCCCTGAAGAAGGCATAGGCATCCCCATTCCGCTGAATGGCTTCAAGGCTGGTTTTGGCGAGCTGAAGTAAAACTTAACTTTAGAAATCAGAAATAGCAAAGGCCCCAAAACGGGGCCTTTTTATTGGCAACCCAGCCCGTGATCGGATCAATCCAGATCAGTGCAGCCGCTGCGATGTCACTTGTGGCCGGTCGGGACCGCAGGAACCACTTGACCCTTTATTGGGATGGGCTGTCATACTCAGCTTAAGGGCTTTAATCTCTGCGCCGGTCCAGTGCTGTGGCAGGCCATCCAGACCATTGGGGCGATGCCCCATCAGAGCTTTGATCTTTTCAGCTTCGTCTTTGGAGGGGAACGCACCAAAAGCGGGCAAACTGTCACCATTTTCAAGCACAGGATAGAGAGAAAAGACGGTCTCGTCGGTTGCCCAATGGGGCTGCCGCATATCCAGAATAGCGATATCAATAAAGGGAGTACAAATGATGCGGCGACGCAAGAGCCAGTCCCGAGAACTTTGCACCAATTGTTGACAAGACATGTCCAGCCGTGTTTCGCGTGCCTCTCCCAGAATGGCCGAGAGCAAAAATGAAGTGCCACCGATCGCCCCAAGCAAGCCCAAGATCCCATAAGGAATCAAAAGCCAGGAGAAATGGTTCCAACCAGGCGCAATGAGAAGAGCATAAGGCAACAGCCAAAGCACGCCACCGAACAAGCCAATCATCACTCGGACTGGCAACGGGTAGTGATTGCGAAACACAAACGGATCGTCTTTGGTCTTGGTCCCGTTGCCACAGCTCATGTTATCTCCCGCTTTTTTCTGCAGTTCAACGCTTATGCATCTCCTACAGCCCAAGGCGTGCGCCAGTTATTCTGCCTCACTCTTCAATACCATAATCCGCGGCGGACCGGATAGAGCGATGGAAACGGAGTTTCTTAATATATTCGCCAGGATCTTTCGGCGTAACCAAAGCCCCTTCGGGCACGGTCAACCAGTCATATAAGCGCGTTAACAAAAACCGCAAGGCCGCGCCACGGGCCAACAAAGGCAAGGCGTCATACTCGGCTTGGGTCAGTGGTCGCACCGATTGATAGCCTTTAAGCAAGGCACGGGTCTTGGTGACATTGAACATATCGTCAGGTTCAAAACACCATGCGTTGATACAAATGGCGATGTCATAGGCGAGCAAGTCATTGCAGGCAAAGTAAAAATCAATGATGCCCGACAGTTCATTTCGCAAGAAGAACACATTGTCAGGAAAAAGATCTGCGTGGATGACGCCTTTTGGTAGATCGCTGGGCCAATTGGCTTCAAAATAATCCAGTTCGGCCTCGATTTCTGCCTGCAATCCTTTTTGCACGGTGTCTGCGCGATTGGCGCACATAGCGAACAATGGACGCCAGCCAGACACTGACAGGGCATTTTCGCGCGTCAATTCAAAGTCTTGCGCCGCTGCATGCATTTGCGCCATAGCCACGCCCAATTGCTCACAATGGCTCACTGTCGGGCGGCGCACCCACATGCCTTCAAGAAATGTGACCATAGCTGCGGGCCGACCTGCAAGATGGCCAAGGGATTGGCCCTGTTTGTTTTTGAGAGGTGTCGGACAATTCATCCCTCCCTCAGACAAATGCTCTTTCAACCCTAAAAAGAAGGGCAAGTCATTGGGATTGACGCGCTTTTCATACAGGGTGAGGATATAGGGGCCGGTTTCGGTCTGGACAAGAAAGTTGGTATTTTCCACCCCTTCTGCAATGCCCTTATAGGAGGTCAACGCGCCGATATCATAAGTGTTTATGAAGGCACCCAGCTCTTCGTCGCTGACTTCGGTATAGACCGCCATATCGGGTCCCTTTCGTGTTTTTTCTCATGATTGCCATCACCGGTCTGCACGCATTTGCGTGTCGATCAGCTGAGGCCCATTCAGTTTACGGCTTCAGCCTTGGGACCTTCAGCCAGAACACCAGCGGCGACGGCCGCTTCGCGCAATTCACGCGGGATGTTGAAAATGATGTCTTCTTTAGCGGTCACCACCACCTCGACCTTGACCTCATAGCGATCTGAGAAAGCGGCGATTACCTCTTCCACCAAAATTTCCGGAGCTGATGCCCCTGCCGTGATAGCCACAGACGAGATGGTCCCCAAGCTGTCCCAGTCAATTTCCGATGCCCGCTGCAAGAGCAAAGAGTGTCGACATCCGGACCGCTCGCCGACTTCGCGCAAGCGCTTGGAATTGGAACTGTTGGGCGCTCCGACGACAATCATCACATCCGCACGCGGGGCAACTATTTTCACCGCTTCCTGACGGTTGGTCGTGGCGTAGCAGATATCGTCCTTGTTGGGACCTCTAATAGCAGGGAAGCGGCGCTTCAACGCAGCGATGATATCGGCTGTATCATCCAATGACAGGGTGGTTTGGGTGATCCACGCCAGATTATCCGGATCTTGCGGCTCAAAGGCTTCCACATCGGCGACGGTTTCAATCAGCTTGACCACATTGTCAGCCAGTTGACCCATGGTGCCGATGACTTCCGGATGGCCTTCATGTCCGATCAACACGATCTCATGGCCACGTTTATCGTGTAGCATGGCTTCTTTGTGGACTTTTGAAACCAATGGGCAAGTCGCATCGAGATAAAAGAAATTCAGATTTTGAGCCGCTGCAGGCACCGACTTGGGTACCCCATGGGCGGAAAAAATCACGGGCTGCGTCGTGGCAGGAATTTCATCCAGTTCTTCCACAAAAATCGCACCCTTGGCTTTCAGACCTTCCACAACAAATTTGTTGTGCACGATTTCGTGGCGGACATACACAGGTGCACCATAGGTCTGCAACGCCAGATCAACGATCTGGATTGCCCGATCGACACCGGCGCAAAACCCACGCGGGGCGCAGAGAAAAACATCGAGTGGCGGCTTTGTTTCGCTCATGTGTGCGACCGTCCTTGTTCAAGCTGATTTGATCTGTTGGGATAACAAGGCCATAGTGCAAGCAGATGTCAAGGCAGGCAGAATGGGAAAAGGCCAAGAAGTTTATCGAAATACTCGCCATTTGCCACAATTATGCTATAAGTCTGGCCAAGTTTGGGTCGTTGCAAACGGTGTTTCCAGTTAACTATCGGCGCGAATGCTGCGACGCTCGCGTTTCCGGCAGTGGTTTTGAGTATAGGAAGAGTTTTAAGATGTCGGTGTCCCTCCCTTCAATTCGTGATTTGTTTGCTGTTGCCGTTGTTGGCATTTCGTTGTCAGGGTGCGCCAATGGTGTGGGCGGGCTAAACCTGCCGGGCAGCAACTCGAACGCGCCGACAGTTCAGTCGAGTGCCAGCGATGTTGCCAATGCAGGCACCATCATGGACGACACCACAAGGCTGGTCCTTTCCAACCCCAAGAAGATTACCGGCTATTGTCCGAGCGTCAGCATTCTTGGGGATACCAATATTTTCCAAAGCTATGCGAAGGGCGGTGATGGCAACGCGCAAATGCTGATCCATCAAGCCTCTATCACCCAGACCGCGCGCGAATGCACCACTCTGGGCGCGGAGATGTTCATCAAGGTGGGCGTTGCCGGTCGTGTGCTGGGCGGCCCTAAATCTTCTGATTCGAGCAAAGCCGTTTTGCCGCTGCGCATCGTCGTGAAACAACAAGATGATGTGCTTTATACCAAACTGCATAAGGTCACTGTTACTTTGACACCGCCAGATCGATCTGCCTTATTTGCCAAGGTGGATGAAGGAATCGCGATTCCCACTCCATCCCAGAAAAATGTGCAGATTTTGGTTGGCTTTGATACCAGCGGAGCCAAGCGTTAAACGCAACGGTCCGGCATAGAGACAGACACCAAATTGAGACAGCCAACGCTGAAATGCGTTGGCTCTTTTTTTCGAACTAGGACTTTCCTTTCTTATGGGCCATCGTCAAGGCCTTACCAATGCGGGAGACAATGGCGTCAGCATCAGAGCGTGTATCGAACATGCCCGCCCTAATCATGGTGCGCCCATTGCCGTCTTGCAATTCGATCATCGCTTCGTCTTCCAACCCGCCTTCGCCCGCAACGGGACCGACTTTGACTTCGAAGTTGGCAATTTTATTGAAGGGCACCACAAATGGCTTGGAACGGCCAAAGATCGAGGCCGATGTTTGCCGCACTTCGTTTTTGTCAAAGTCAAAATCGACCTGACGCGACCAGCCCATAACACCTTGAGACAGGCCAACCCAGCCAAAACCAAAGGCGATAAACGCCACAGCGAGTAACAGCATGGTTAGGGCCATATTGTCCCCTTCCAAGCGCGGGCCGAACAACAAAAACAGTGCCAGTCCCATTAAGGCAGCACTGATAACGCCTTTACGAACACGTACAATGGGTGACAAGTGATTGCGGACCGAGGGCATCGGGACATTGGATTTGGTCATTTTGGTATGGGTCTCTAAAGATTTATATAGACTGCATAAAGGCTATAAAGGCTCATCATGGTCAAGCCACAAAAGACGGCAAAAGAACCGAGATCCTTGGCCTGCCGAGCAAATTCGGCAGTATCAGACGTCAAGTGGTCGACCAGAACCTCGACCGCCGTGTTAAGGGCTTCCAGGGAAAAGGTGATCAGAAACAAAAATGTGATGATCATAATCTGCTCAAAACTTGCTCCCATCAAACCATAAATCACCAGTAAAAGAAGGTAAAACAGCAGTTCGGCCTGTGCAGCTGTCTCTTGCAACAGCCGCCTGAACCCTGCCAATGAATAGTGTGCGGCTGCGAGGGTATGTAGGATATGTTTCATCTGTGATTTCCCTGATAGGCTCAACGCCCCTCTTTCACCTGATCCATGTGACAGGCAAATGACGACGAGCTGATCCAAGGCGGGGACTTATTGGGTAGGGCTGGCAGGAAAGGACTGAGAAGGCGCTCGAATATCCTTGTGTATATTGGCAAGTCGCAAGGCGCCCTGTCGAGGCAAACGATGCCTCGTTTTTGCCAGTGAATCCATAAGGACACTATGTCAGCACGTCCTAGCTGCGCCCGAAAAGCCTTTCAATATCGGTGAGCTTAAGCTCCACATAAGTCGGGCGACCGTGATTGCATTGACCGGAGTGAGGGGTGGCTTCCATATCGCGCAGCAGGGCATCCATTTCTTCGGCCCGCAGGCGACGGCCAGAGCGCACAGAGCCGTGGCACGCCATGGTGGCGGCGATATGGAGAATTTTTTCCTCGATGCGCGTCGCCTTTTCCCATTCGGCCAGATCATCAGCGATGTCGCGTACCAGACGATCCAGATTGGGTTTGCCCAAAATGGCAGGGGTTTCGCGCACGGCAACGGCACCGGGGCCGAAAGCTTCCAGCGTCAGGCCCAATTTGGAAAGCTCTTCCTTCGCCTCAAGCAGACAGGCGACCTCGTCCTCTTCCATTTCAACCACATGCGGGATCAACATGCCCTGCCGTGCGATGCCTTTGGTTGCAAGGGATGTCTTGAGCTTTTCATAGACAAGACGCTCGTGGGCGGCATGTTGATCGACGATAACCAAGCCGTCTTCGGTCTGGGCGAGAATGTAATTTTCAAAAATTTGCGCTCGCGCGGCCCCCAGCGGTTTGGCCAACAGACTGGCATCGGGGGGGGTGTCATTGGCGCGGGCATCAGCCGAAGGCTGTGTTACATCGACCATGCGTCCCTGAAACGCGTCCTGAAACGCGCCTTGGGGCTGCGCTGAGTGCGCGGACGGAATAAACCCGTCTTGAGGCCGCTCCTGCAAAGCGCCTTGCGGGCTGGAAGCCCCCGCCTCGGCAGGCGCATAGGGGCTTTGGCGCCAATCCCAATCCATCGGTTTGGCCGGTTGATAGCTTCCTGCCGGATGGGATGGTGATTGCCCGCTTTGAGACACACCATTGTTAAAGCCAGCTGCGGCATGGGTGGAGCGAACCCCGTCAGGGCGCAGAGCAGCCAACGTAGCGGAACCGCCGGTGGACGTGGCGCGATGCCCTGCCCCCATCAGCGCCTGCCGAATCGCACCGACAGTGAGGCCACGGATATGGCCCGGATCACGAAACCGCACATCGGCCTTTGTGGGATGCACATTGACGTCCACTTCGTGCGGGTCCAAATCAATGAACAACACCACGCAAGGGTAGCGACCGCCAGCCAGAAAATCGGAATAGGCGCCACGAATGGCTCCGAGCATCATTTTGTCGCGCACCGGACGACCGTTGACAAAAACAAACTGCTGCATGCTGTTGGCGCGATTGAGTGTTGGCAGGCCCGCAAAGCCAGTCAGACGCACGGTGTCGCGCAGTGCGTCAATTTCCACCGCATTGTCGCGAAAGGCCTTGCCCATCACCTGCCCCATGCGCACCAAATGGGCATCCGGTCCATTGACTGCGGCATAGTCCAGCCGCGAACGATCTGCGCCGGTAAGGCTGAAACGAATGGTCGGATTGGCCAAGGCCACGCGTTTGATGATTTCAGAAATTGCGGTATTCTCGGCCCGATCCGATTTGAGAAATTTAAGCCGTGCGGGCGTAGAGAAAAACAGATCCTCGACTTCGATACGGGTGCCGATGTTGAACGCCGCCGGTTTGGGGGCGCTCTCCTTGCCACCAGCGACTGTGATCTCCCAGGCATGGGCCTCGGACTTGTGGCGTGTTGCGATGGTCAACCGTGCGATGGAGCCGATGGACGGCAGGGCTTCGCCCCGAAAGCCCAATTTGCGGATATCCATCAGATCGTCAGGATCGAGCTTGGAGGTGCAATGGCGGCGAATGGCCAGCTTTAAATCGGCATGGGTCATGCCATCACCATTGTCAGACACGCGAATAAGGTTTTTCCCCCCACCCGCTGTGACAATCTCGATGCGGTCCGCCCCCGCGTCGATGGCATTTTCAACCAGTTCCTTGACCACACTTGCCGGACGCTCCACCACTTCGCCCGCAGCGATCTTGTTGATGGTGGCTTCGTCAAGCTGAAGAATGTTGGACGTCGTTTCGCTCATGGGCTATCGGAATCTCGTTTGCCACGGGGCTGGAAAAGAATCAGCGCCGCTGGAATGAAGGATGATTGAGAATGCCACAAGCGCCACAGTCGCCGCAATCACGCAGAGCTGCATTCACCTACGCATCAGTCAGCGCACGCCTGAAGTCTGGTCAGCACATGCAGGCAAGTCGGTCAAGCTTTTGCCCGATGTTTGTTGCGCCAAATCGACGTTGCGAACAAGGGGAATAAAGGGCTCCTTCGGGCTAATTTTTAAATATATGGTCACCAGGGGACGGCTTTGTGTCGGTGACGTGGTTGAATGCAAACGGCACCCTTTCACATTAACGGATAGATAGCTGTGGCTATCCCCATAGACTTTCTTGAGATGGCGGATTTTATTCTTGGTTTCATACAGGCGAGGCAGGTCCTGAGGGGCTATTCGTAAAAGCGCCATATGCTGTGAAATCGCCACTTCATTCGCCAACTCGGCAGGTAGAGGCAGGTCAGGACTTTCAATAAGCTGAAAGGTTTCATCAAGATTCTCCTTGGGTTTGTTTGGTAGATCTGTACCCAAATGCAAAACAGCCCCTTTGTGCGCGATGCGCAGCCAATCGGGGCTGCGCATCGCCACCCGCATATGAGCGGGGTCCGATTGCATGGGGTCCAGTTGGGAGAGTTTGACCATGCTCATAATGGGGACATGGGAGCAGCCACCCAGCAAAATCAGTATGGCTAGAATGGAACCAAACAAACTGAATTTGCAAAGCCAATCAAGACTTTTAAGCAAGCAATTTTCCCATCGCATGATCATTATCTCGCGCCCTTTTGATTAAAAGCTGTAGCTGACACCAAGCATCAAACGATGGCTTGCTGCTTCGCTTTTGACTTGCGTGCCTGCAAAATTCTTTTTCATGGCATTCAAACCATTCAGAGAATAGTCGGCCCGCAAATGGACTTGATCGGACAGGGCATATTCGACACCGGCACCCAGATTGATCGAGGCATTTGTAGTGGTTTTGCTCACGCCGTTGGCCGTCAGCTTATAATCAGCAGCAGTCACCCCTGCGGACAGATAAGGCATAAAACGATCAATAGGCAGACCGACCCGCCCCTTAAGGCTGGTGGACCAATTGTTCTGGGCTTTTACCGTACCAAGCGTTGCATGGCTGAAAGACTTTTTGTTGCCCATATAGGTCAGGTCGGCTTCAAGGCCGAGCACAAAATTTGAGACTTGCCAGTTGTGACCGGCATAAAGCCCACCGGCAAAACCGCCCTTATCAAATTCGGTTTTTGTCGTGCTGGTGATTTCGCCACCCATTTGGCCGGCGCCAATCTGCAGCCCCATATAGCTGCCCTCCCATGTCAGTCTCGGAGCCGGTCCGGCGTCACTATAGAGCCCCGGCATAGAGGGCATATCAGCCGAGATTGCTGAGGCGGGAATGATTGCCGCGATCAGACATCCGCTCAGCGTGGTGATGGGTAGGAAAGAAATGCTGGTCAAAGCCATGTTGGTCATCGCATCGGATGGATGCGCCCTTCTCGGTTGCTTAAATTTCAAACTGTTGTTTGATCTGTTGATACTGGCGCTCATCACAGCCAGAACATTAACATATATAAATCACTGTTTATTTCTGATTTATTATTGTTTGACGATAATTTCTAAATCATATATATTGAATTTCAAGTCAAGCGTTATTTTTAAGAAATTTGCCTATCACCCTCTCCGTTCGCGGGTTACAAACGCAGGCATAGCATTAGGAAAAGAGAAACAGACATGCAGGTCATATTGGAAAAAGAAGCGCAGCATCAGGAAGATCACGCCCTGCGGGTGCAGCGGATCACCCGCATAAGCGGCGTCATGAAGTGGGTATTGACCGCCTTCATGGTGTTGGTAATTGTTGTGGGAATATTGGTCTTGGCTGTGCTGTCTGTGCCCGACTTGTTGGAAGTGGCCAAAGACACCATGGAATTTGGTGGTGCCGAGCGCGTGTTTGGTGATGTTCCGGCTTGGCAACGCCTGTTGCTGGCGCTGTTTTACGAGCTTTGCATCGGGTCTTTTTTGATGACGCTCTGGTTTATGCACCGACTGTTTTCCAGCTTTCAGATCAAAGAGTTTTTTTCCAGCCGAGCGCTGTCATCCATGGTCTGGTGTGGTATCTGGTTTGTGATTTTCGGTGTGTTTGATTTTCTTGAAGAGCCGGTCTCATCCGTGCTCACCACCCTTGATCTGGGCGAGAACCAGCGGCAATTGGAAATCGGACTTGAAGGTGGCGAGATCTTCTTCATCATCTTTGGTGTGCTGTTCATTACCCTTGGCTGGGTGATGCGTGAGGCTGCGAGTCTGCATGAAGAAAATCAGCAATTCATTTAAAGGGGCTAACAAATGGCCATTATTGTTGAACTGGATGTGATGTTGGCCCGTCGCAAAATGAAATCCAAGGCCCTGTCAGAATTGATCGGTATTTCCGAGCAGAATGTTTCTTTGCTGAAATCAGGCAAGGTCAAGGGTGTGCGGTTTGAAACGCTGAATAAAATCTGTGAAGTGCTGGAGTGCCAGCCCGGCGATATTTTGATCTATCAGGCAGATGATGACCCAAGCTGAAGGCCATGGGGTGCGTTCAGTCTCTGCGTTGTTTGAAAAAGTCCGTCAACAATGCAGCGCATTCGGTTTCGGCAAAACCGGAATAGACTTCCGGTGCGTGGTGACAGATGGGTAGATGATAGAGGCAAGGGCCGTTGTCGACCGCGCCGCCCTTGATATCGCCCGCGCCATAATAAAGCCTGCGGATGCGCGCGAAAGAAATCGCTGCAGCACACATCGGACACGGTTCCAAGGTCACATAGAGATCGCAATCAGGCAGGCGTTGACTCTGAAGCTGTTCGCAGGCCTGCCGGATGACCAATATTTCCGCGTGGGCAGTGGGATCGTTGAGTTCAACGGTGCGATTGCCAGCTTTGGCAATGGGTTTTCCACCATTCACCAACACGGCTCCGATGGGCACTTCACCGCGCAACGCGGCTTTGTGGGCTTCAGCGAGTGCCATCTCCATGAAGCTTTTGTGCGGTTTTGCAACAGCCAAACCTTGATTTAAGGGGCTGTTTGTTGGCCGTGATGGACGATTGTCACTGTTGTGCATGAAAGTCTGTCAATTTTTCTCGCTTTTTACCTGATGTTTGTGATAGAGGCTTTCGTCATGGAACGCAAATCTACTCAGAAAGGGTCCCCTTCTGCCGACGCGACGTCGCCAGATGGATCCGAAAATGCGCGTCGCGACGGCGCCCATAAAGACAAACCCGCATCTTTCTCTGACAAAAAGTCAGGCAAAAAAGAAGGCATGCGCAAAAGCGGCTCTTTTAACAAGAAGGGTCCTGGCGATAAAAAATCCGGCGGTAGCCGCAAACCCGGTGGTGGCGGATGGTCGCCTAGCTCGGATGCGCGTGCAGAGACCGACGAAGAGCGCGTGATCATACGCGGCAGCGAGCGCGGTGATCGTAGCAAGTTCGACGAGCGCAGCCCGCGTGGAGCCACAGGCCCCCGTGATCGGAGCGACACTGGTAAACCAAGCCGCGACCGCGATTCTAAAAGCGATAGCCCGCGCAAAGACCGGCCCGCCGTTGCGCGTCCTTCTCTCAAAAAATTCGCAAAACCAGCAGAACCAGAAAAGCCCAAAGGGCCAGCCTATACTGCGCCGACACGTGCCTTGGAAGAAGGCGAACGCATTGCCAAAATCATGGCCCGTGCGGGCTTGTGCTCGCGCCGTGATGCAGAGACATGGATCAAGAATGGCCGTGTCAGTGTGAATGGCAAAGTTTTGCTCACACCGGCTGTTAACATCCTCACCAAAGACAAGGTGATGGTGGACGACGCGCCGCTTCCCGTACGCGAACGCACCCGTTTGTGGCTGTATAACAAGCCCAAAGGTCTGGTCACCACGACGTCTGATCCGGAAGGCCGGACCACGGTTTTTGAAAAACTACCGCAGGGCCTGCCGCGCGTGATCACCGTGGGGCGCTTGGACATCAACACCGAAGGTCTGTTGTTGTTGACCAATGATGGTGGGCTTGCTCGAGTGCTGGAATTGCCATCAACCGGTTGGTTGCGTCGTTATCGTGTGCGGGCCTATGGCCGCATCACACAAGAAAAGCTAGACACATTGGCCGAAGGCATCGCGCTGGAAGGCGTGTTGTATGGCTCTATTGACGCGCAGCTGGAACGTGAAGTGGGCGACAATGTCTGGATCACAGTTGCCCTGCGCGAAGGCAAAAACCGCGAAGTGAAAAAGGTTCTGGGGCATCTCGGCCTTGATGTGAACCGCCTTATCCGTGTGTCTTACGGCCCCTTCCAGCTGCTAGAGCAGGAAGAAGGCAAGGTCATGGAAGTGCGTGGCCGCGTGTTGCGCGACCAGCTTGGTGAACGTTTGGTCGAAGAATCCGGTGCCGATTTTGATGCTCCGATTTTGACTGAAATGCCAAAAGAAGAGCCCAAGAAACCCAAAAGAGACGACCGCAAGTCATCTGGTGGTGCCAAAGGCAGCTATATGACCGCCAAAGAAGGCGCGCGGGCTTTTGCCGGAAGCAAAGACGGCAAAAAACGCTCTGATGACCGTGGAGATCGCGGGGACAGAAGTGATCGCGGGGATCGCAGTGATCGTCCGGCACGCGGCAAACCTTTCGGGGATCGCCCGTCTGGAGATCGTAACGACCGTGGTTTCGCTGATCGCAAGGGCAGAGATGATCGCGGTTCGGGTGAGCGTCGCGGTGGCGGTGATCGGGATAAAGATAAGGATCGCGGCAACGCTATTCCTTATGCTGAACGCAAACCGTTTGATCCGACTGCGCCACGCCGCACCAACTTTGTCTTCCGCGAAGAAGGTGCTGATGGCAAAAAGACCCAAGGTAGCACTGCGCGCAAAGTGGGTGGTCGTCCGCAGAAATCAGATCTGGCCGATCCCAATGCACGCATCAAGAAACGCCCTATGAGCGGCGGTCGTCCGGATAGTGCGGGTGGTCGTGGTGGCAAACCAAGCGGTGGTCGCCCCACTGGCGGCAAACCAAGCGGCGGCAAACCCGGTGGAGGCCGTCCAAGCGGCGGAGGTCGTCCATCTGGTGGTGGCCGCCCGACCGGTGGCAAACCCAGCGGTGGTCGTGGGGGGCCCCGAGGCGGATCCGGCCGGGGTTAATCTGCAAAACTACACAATACAAAAGAAAGGGCGGCCCTCCGCCCTTTCGCAATTAGTGAACCCAATTTGATTGAAAAGGCACGCACCCATGCGCATTGTCGGCGGTCGCTTAAAGGGCAAAACACTGGCCAGCCCCAAAAGCCAAAGCATCCGTCCCACCACGGATCGGGTGCGGGAAACGCTTTTTAATATTTTAGCCCACGGGTACGACCATGTGGTGCAGGACGCCCGTGTGCTGGATCTGTTTGCCGGTACCGGTGCGCTGGGCTGTGAGGCTTTGTCTCGCGGCGCCTCATCGGCATTATTTGTGGAAGACGGCATAGAAGGGCGCGGCTTGATCCGCACCAACATGGAAGCGTTCGGTTTGAATGGTGTCGCCAAAATTTTCCGCCGCGATGCCACCAAACTCGGTGATGCAGGCACGGTGGAGCCTTTCTCCCTTGTTTTCATGGACCCGCCCTATAACAAAAGCTTGGGCGAGCAAGCGCTGGCGAGTGCCGTGGCGGGCGGTTGGCTATTGCCTCAAGCCCTGATCGTCTGGGAAGAAAACGCCAAGGCGGATCTGGCCATCCCCGACCGGTTCGAGACACTGGAAGTGCGCCCTTATGGCGAAACCAAACTCACCTTTCTGCGCTTTCTGGGTTAAATCAAAGCCCTTAAAGCTATTTTTGCTTAGTCTTCTTTTGCCTGCCAAAAGGGAGAAGAATGCTCATGCCTGCGGCCACCAACAAAGATGACTTGATCGCGACCACGTGCAAAGAGTTTGACAAACTTGACCTCTTGTTGAGCGCATTGAGCCAAGAAGATGCCACTTGGGTGCCCCCTGAAGAAGAAATATCAATCCGTGACTTGGTCGCTCACCGGTCTCACTGGATTGGCCTGTATTTTCGTTGGTATGAAGAGGGAAAGGCTGGCAAAGATGTTCAGACCCCTGCTCCAGGCTACAAGTGGAACCAGCTTAAATCCTACAACGCACAAATATACCAAGCAGCCAGCAGTGTTGATTGGGGTGAGACCCTTGTTCATTTTCGCCAACAGCATCAAGTTCTACTTGCGCATTTACAGGCGCTGGATGATGCAACGCTATACACCAAACACCTGTTTCCCTGGATGAATGAGTGGACTTTGGGCCGATGGGCCGAGGCATCCGGATCATCCCACTACCGCTCGGCGGCCAAATATGTGCGCAAGTTGAACAAGATTAGACACAATAAATAGATCTTTAGTCTAAGGTAACTTCAGTTTAACTGGCCATATTTCATCAAAAAGGCCTTCTTACACTTCAATTTTACGCCCTGTTAACATTAAAGAGCCCAATCTGAGAGATAGGATATCTTCATGGTTTCACATGGCCATGACGTTTCAAACCAGTTGCACAGAGACGTGGCGAACAATGGATCAACAGCGAAGCGCAGGACACTATGGCCTATTGGGCCTTTTTTTCCTGATGATGACAATCAGTGTGTTTTTGTTCGCGGTCGGGCCCAGAACCACCGGTGGCAAAGTGGTTGTGTTTGTTGCACCCTGGTCCACACCCCATCGGGTGATGGATGTGATTGCGAATGCAGACGGATCTTTTGTCGGCATGGGCACAAACCCATGGATCGCGATTGGCATTTCACAAAGTTCTGACTTCGTGTCCCGACTTTATCAAGCAGGGGCCTTCTATGTGGGAAGCGCAGAGGTTTTTTCTGCCTGCTTACCCAGTTCGTTCCTTCGAGCCAATCGATCCTAGTTCCTAACTCCTTGTCAAACGCCACAGCGGATGACGTGCAAATTTACAACCAGTAAGAGCCAAAAGTGTCATGATTGATCTTAATATTCTCAGATCTCAATTTCTGAAATTTATCTTGGGCCTGTTGTGGTTCAACGCCGCCTTGGCTACATTTTTTGCGTTTACTCTTCCAACCGGAGGCGGTTGGGTCGCAGCAGCGATTGCCGTGGTCGCAGCCGGCATCACCAGTGTGTCCGCCATGCAATCCAAGGCATCTGTGCTGACGCAAGATCTTAGCGCAATCGCTTTGTCGTCTCAGGTTGCGCTCATCGTATTTGTGTTTTCGGACCATCCCTATCAAATCGATTGGCATATGTATTTCTTTGCCACACTTTCCGTGCTGGCCGGTTGGTGTAATTGGCGCACAATTGTGGTTGGAGCCGCTGTCGTTGCGGTTCATCATCTGGTGTTGAACTTTGCTTATCCTGCGGCTGTCTTTCCGGACGGTGCTGATATCGTACGCGTTCTGATGCATGCGGGCGTATTGGTGTTGCAGGCTGGGGTCTTGATTTGGATTACCGCCAATCTTTCCAATGCCCTTTCGACAGCCAAATCTGCCATAAACGAAGCCCATGACAACAAAAACAAGGCTAATTCCTTAATTGAGGAAAACACAGCCAATCAACAGCGCGACAATGAACGTAGCCGCAAGATTGATGGTTTGATTGCAGACTTCCAAACCACCGTGGCAAGTGCAATTGACCAAGTGACAAAACATGGCACGACAATGCAGTCTACTTCTGAGGCGCTGTGCCACAAGGCTGATACAACTCTGGGACAATCACGGGATGTTGCGGTCGCGTCAACAGACGCGACCAAAAATGTCGGTATGGTCGCCGCTGCAGCAGAGGAACTCGCACGATCGATCGAACAGATTTCCAGTCAAGTAGGCGAGACCCAACGCGTGGTGACAGAAACATCCATCGCGGCCCAAACGACCAATGAAAAGGTTTCTAGTCTGGACACTGCCGCACAACGGATCGGTCAGGTTGTCACGCTTATCCGCGACATTGCAGAACAAACCAACCTCTTGGCGCTGAATGCGACCATAGAGGCGGCACGTGCCGGTGAAATGGGCAAAGGCTTCGCGGTGGTGGCTTCCGAGGTGAAAGAATTGGCTAATCAGACCTCCAAAGCGACAGAAGAGATCTCCTCGCAAATCAACGATATTCAGAACTCTACCAAGGATGCGGTTTCGGCAATTGAGCATATCGCTAACACCATGCAGGAAGTGAATAATTTCACCACTTCTATTGCAACCGCAGTTGAACAGCAGGGGTCTGCCACGTTGGAAATCAGTTCCAGCGTACAGAGAGCAGCCGAGGGTACCACGTCGGTTGATGCCAACCTTGATCAAGTGACAGAGTCTGTCTCTAGCACATCCCAAAGCGCACAGCAGGTCCTGCAGAGTTCAAAAGAGATGGTGCAAGAAACATCAGACTTGCGCGGGAAGATCACCTCGTTCCTGGAGGCGGTCCGCGCGGCCTAAAGGATAGAGCCACCCAAAAGCATATGCGGTACAAATGAATTCTTGCGTCACCTAGCCGGAGGCTGAAGGCCAACAAATTCAAGGGGCATCACTGCGATGCCCCTTTTTTTGTCAAAACGCTCACGATTTAAAATTCACACTGTTGCGCTCCCCCAAGATTGTTCAACTGGGGTCTGGTCTCCTCTACGGGATAAAATTACGCCAATATAGCTGTATCGATAAGAAACGCGGGAATGAGGCCGACACCAGCGGTGCGCAATTTACCGTATGGCCTTGATCCCTATCAAAGCATGGTTGTAAAATCATAGGCCATAGTTCATTCAGGAGCTTGGTCCGCAGCTCTTAACCGAACAATCCATTCTGGATGACAAGAAGGCGGAAAAAGCCTGCGGACAAACGGGGTCCAACGTTCAATCGGACCAAATTTGGAGAGGAGGCCACATTATGGCCATTAAAGATATTGTTTGCCTGTTGGATATTGAGACGGATCTAACAACCGCCCCAGTACAAATCGCGGCTGAGCTGGCGATCAAACTGAACGCCCACCTCACGGGTATTTCACCATTGATTGAGCCAATCGTGCCTGCTCTGATGGTGCAACCGGTGCCAGACCAGTTCATCTCTGACGCGCGCAATCGGGCAGAAGAAAAAGCCCAGTCCTCTTTGCAACGCTTTGCCGATTATGCTGATCGTAGTGCGGTGACCTATGAAACGCGCCTGTTGGATGTGACACCGGGCGGGTTAGACACCTTCGTCAATCATACCCGCATGTGTGACCTGATTGTGGTGGGGCAGGACAATCCCGATCGCCCAGAGCCTCTGCGCACGGATCTGATCGAAGCAGCCCTGTTCGATTCCGGCCGCCCCATACTTGTGGTTCCTTACGTCGGAATAGAAGCTTTCTCGTGCAAGAAAGTTATGGTGGCTTGGGACGGGTCCAAAACATCGGCCCGAGCGATCCATGCAGCAATGCCTATTCTTGAACTGGCTGATGAAGTGCAGGTCGTAATGGTCGAAGCCCAAAAGCTGCATTTGCCCGGAGACCCCGGTGCTGATCTGGCTGTCTATTTGTCCCGCCATGGCGTCAAAGTATCGGTGGAGAAAATCCCGGCGCCAGCATCCGGTGTCTCCGATGCTTTGCTCAACCATATCCATGACAATCAGATTGATCTGGTGGTTATGGGTGGTTATGGCCACAGCCGAGTGCGTGAGTTCATTCTGGGTGGAGCCACGCGCGGCATGCTGACTGCGATGACGGTTCCCTGCATTATGGCCCACTAGGACATCGGTCCAAGCGCGCACGTCTATTTCGGCGCATCGTCCTTGGCCAGCTTGGCTAGACTTGAGAGACAATAGTATCAACCCGGCGCGAGACTTCGTGTCGGGTTTTCTATTGCAAGCCACATGAAACAAGAAAGTCCCACTGGCTCAGGTTGTAAAACGACCGACTGTCGAGGTTTTGACGCTTTCTCTTCAAAGTCTTTCTTGATTGAAACATCGCAATAGAGCTGACTTGCTGCATTTCGTCTCACTGCTTCTTATTTAATTGACAAGACGCGTGCCAAATTAGTTGTTAATTGGGGTAGAAGCGTTTGCCTATTCTGTGCGGGATCAATGACAGAGTGTTGTTTGCTCCTTACTGAATCAAAGCAACCGCCCTGTCATGCGCGTAACAGACAAATGGCAGGCACTTGGTAGCCACTGGATAGAGAGCCAAAACCCCGAGGATATTATGAGCAGCTATAATCTCGACGTGTTTTTCAGACCTCGCAATGTCACAGTCGTCGGTGCCTCCACCCGCAAAGGCAGCATTGGCTGTGCTCTGGTGGACAACCTGCTCGAAGGGGACTATAGCGAAAAGCTGTTCCTTGTTAATCCCAAAGGGGGCAGTCTCAAAGGGCTCCCTCTATACCCGTCAGTTGCTGAAATCGACGGCAAACCAGACTTGGCAATCGTTGCTGTGTCACCTTCAGCCGTTTTGGGGGAAATTGAAGCGCTGGGCAAGAAGGGCTGCCGTGGCGTGGTAGTTATCACGTCAGGATTGGGCACAGGAGATGGCTCGCTCAAACGCCAACTGGCAGCCATCGCTGCCCGATATAAAATGCGTATCATCGGCCCGAACTGCATTGGCATTCTGTCCCCCAGAGTCGGGTTAAATGCATCCTTCAGTCATGTCCCAGGGTTGGCTGGTGACTTGGCCCTGATTTCGCAATCCGGCGCTATTGTTACCTCGGTTGCCGATTGGGCAACCCAAAAACATATCGGCTTTTCCGGCCTTGTATCATTGGGCGACAAAGCGGATGTTGATTTTGGCGATATGCTCGACCATTTTGCCATGGATCCGCATACCCGTGCAATCTTGCTTTATGTCGAATCCATCAAGGACGCTCGTAAATTCATGTCATCGGCCCGAGCCGCAGCACGCACCAAGCCGGTTGTCCTTATGAAAGCCGGACGTCATGCAGAAGGCGCTTCTATTGCTGCTTCGCGCAACGGCTCTATGGTTGGCTCCGATGCGGTTTATGACGCAGCCTTTACCCGCGCCGGTTTGTTGCGAGTGCATGATCTGGACGAGTTTTTTGACGCAGTCGAAACCCTGACCCACATACGCAAACTCAAAGGTCCGGATTTAACGGTTCTGACCAACAGCACCGGCATTGGTGTGTTGGCTGTTGATGACCATATTGATCTGGGGGGGAAACTCTCCACTCTGGAAGAGACAACCACCGAACGGCTGAATGCCCTGTTACCCGATGCATCGTCCCATTCCAATCCCGTGCATATCGCAAACGATGCGGGACCAGAGCGGTATAGTAAAGCCCTTGATATCTTGATGGATGACAAACACACCAACGCAATTCTGGTGATGGCCTGTCCTTCCGCCTTGGCGTCACCGATCGAGACCGCTGGCGCCGTGATCGAGCTGCTTGAAGCGCGAAAGAAAAGCCGCAAACGGCATATCCCGGTGTTTGTTGCTTGGCTGGGCGGGGGAGCCCCTGTTGCGAAGATGTTTGAGGATGCAGACATTGCCCATTTTTCGACCCCAGCGGATGCCATTCGCGGGTTTTCCTATGTGGTCAAGCATATGGAAGCGCAGAATGAACTGATGCGTATGCCTCCGGCGCTTTCTGATTTTCAACCTGATCTGGAAGCCGCACGCACTGTCATCGACAATGCTTTGGTTTCGGGCAATCAATGGCTCGATGCGGTGGATGTTTCTCGATTGCTGCAAGCCTATAACCTGCCAATCGCCGCTTCATTTGCGGCGGCAACGGCCGTGGAAGCTGCGCAATTGGCCGCCCCCTTGATTGCCAAGCACGGCGCAGCGGTGGTCAAAATCGACAGCCCTGACATTCAGTACAAGTCTGATATAGGTGGCGTGGCACTCAATCTGTCCAATAGCGGAGCGGTTGCAACGGCAGCCCAACAGATTTTGACCCGCGCCCACGAAGCCTATCCCAATGCCGACATCCGGGGAGTGACGGTGCATCCCATGATGCGGCGCCATCACGCTGTTGAACTGCTCGCAGGCATGACAGTCGACGATATATTCGGTCCTATCATGGTATTCGGACGGGGGGGTACTGCGGTTGAGGTCATTCGCGACAAGGCTCTGGCCCTCCCTCCCCTCGACATGTTGTCAGCGCGGGATATGATTGAAAAAACGCGCGTCAACCGCCGGCTTGAAGGCTATCGCGACACGCCTGCAAGCAACAAAGAGGCCATCGCCGAAATTCTGGTCAAGATAAGTCAGATGGTGGCAGATTTTCCTGAATTGCAGGAGTTGGACTTCAACCCGTTGTTGGCGCACGCGGATGGTAATATGATTGCTGACGCGCGTGTCCGTATTGCTCCAACACCGCAGAAGAGCCATCCACACAAGCGCTTTGCCATCAAACCCTATCCGCAAGAATGGGAACAGGAACGAGAGCTGAAAGATGGACGCACAGTCACCATCAGGCCCATGCGACCAGAGGATGAAGCGCTTTTTGCGGACTTTTTTGACCATGTCACCGATGATGATATGCGTCTGCGGTTTTTCTCGGCGGCGCGCAGCATGTCCCACGCCTTTATCGCCAAGCTGACCCAGATCGACTATGCTCGCTCTATGGCGTTCATTGCGGTGGACCAAAAGACGGGTGAAATGCTCGGATCAGTACGCTTGATGGGCGATGCCAACCATGAGAAGGGCGAGTATGCCGTGATGGTGCGCTCTGACCTGAAGGGGCTCGGGCTGGGCTGGAAATTGATGAAGTTGATTTTGCAATTTGCTGAAAAGGATGGTTTCAGGGAAGTTGATGGCGAAGTGCTACGCTCCAACCGGACGATGCGTCAGATGTGCGAAGCCCTCGGCTTTGAAACACGCATGGACCCCGATGACCCGGATCTCGTCCATATGGTTTTTACCATCAAGGACATCAGCAAGAAGATTGCCGACTTGATCTGATCATAACAAGACCGGCTTGAGTCGAGACGGGTTGGATGCGAACAGGCAAGGAGAACAGCCTTGTTCGTCCCTTTAAGGCGCATTCTGCCAAAATTTTGGTGAGTGGGCACAGAAAAGGGAGCGCAATGTGGGGACATGCACTCCCATTCTATTACATTTTGCCATCCGAACTCTCGTTATAAGCATAGCTCAGATGCCAAACGCATTTCAGTTGCAGCGATTGTGGGGCGCTTTGCTGCAACCGGATCTAGGATGTGCCCTTTTGTTGTTATTTTCTTTGACTTTGCTCAATAAAATGCATCATTACATGCTAATTTTAATAAGCTGCATTGACAATTTTGCCAGTATCAAGCGTTTTACTGGTTATACCGGTTCAATCGTAACCACTTGGAAGGTGAAGAGATCTCCGTCTTCATCCTTAATGGATACATATTCACCAATCTTGAATGCGTGCACGCCGAAGCGATAGCCTGCTTCAACATCATCCTCGCCGTCAATATCATAGGTGAAAGCCCAGCTTCCCCCAGGACGATGGATCAGATGGCCATGTTCGGCATTTTCACCCTGCCAGAAACGTCGCACGCGGCATTCAGACCGGCGCGCTCTCCAGACCTCGGCATCAATATGGCCCTCTTCATCTAGAGGTGCCACAAATTCGTACCCGTGTTGGGCACTGCCATATGGATGATCATGAGTACGCGCCAAATTGAGACGCACCTTTTTCATAATGGCTTGGGACATTGCTTCCTCCATTCCAACTTTAAGACTGGGACCCTGCCTCAATTCAGATCATGCGCTTTAACCGTTGCGGTGTCACCTATCATTTACAATCTGGATCAATTGATTTGATCAACATCCGGTTGTTAGGAACATGACAACATCTTACTGCACTATCCAAAGTCCCGCCGATTATACTAATTAATATTCAAATATGAGCAATTAAAAGTCAAATGCTTGAAATTAATTGCTTTTTTTGAACTTTTATAGTCACCCTCATGGGTAAAGTGTCGCATATGGGTGGCTACTTACCTTGATTTCTATCAATGCAATTGGCGCTTTTGACCGCCAAACTCGCCGTCAATTCTAAAACGAAAATTCGTTTTTCATCTCGGTAGATTTGAGGAACAATCCCCTTGTATCTACTATGTCCGGAAGCGGAAAAATGGACACTCTACGTTCCCAAGTTTCGACAGCCACCGCCAGTGCGCCCCCGGATACAGATGGACAGCTTCAGTCAGGCCAAGCCGCAGAAGCTTCTTTTTCGCACATGTCACAGAACGCTGTTTTAGCCTTTTTAGCGGACGCCAATAGTTATGGCAGCAAAGAGCCGGTGGACCGGATTGACTCGGCACAACATATCCTTTTTTTGTCAGGTCCGTTTTGTTACAAATTGCACCGACAATTGCCTCTGGGGCAGACTGACCCTCTCAGTCTGGAGAGACGCTACCATTTGGCGCAACTGGAAATGCGATTGGGTAAAATGTTCGCGCCAGATCTATATCTTGATCTGGTGCCTGTTCGGGTTGATACAAAGGGACAATTTTTACAATTGCCTAAACCCGCAAGCGAGGGATCTGAGGCAGGCACATATTCTGCATTCTCGGCGGTGTGTCAAAACACGCAGATTGTCGACTGGCTCGTCAGGCTCCGCAGATATGATTTTTCTAAAAGCTATGACAAGCAGGTCGAGCTATACCAGCCCAATTTTGCAGAGTGCCAACGTCTCAGCCATTTGATTGCCAAAAAGGGCACGAACACCAATTGTCATACCCCGGGACAATCGTGGCAATTGCATCTGAATGAAATGCTTGATGGGTTTGCGGCTGTTGTGCGACAACTGGACCGTTATGCCAAACAAACAACATTAAGGGCCTGTCTTAATCGGGCCAGAGATCAGTTTGAGCGCGCGCGATCGGTGTTTGAAACGCGAGGTCGGCGCGGCCTAATTGGTCAAATCCATGGCAATGTCGGGCTTGGCAATGTCGTTGAGCTGCCAGACGGGCTGCGGCTGGTGAACCCACAAGTGAGCTGTAATAACGTCGATGTGCGGGAATGGGTGGGCGATCCATTATATGACCTTGGCTCCCTGATTGGAGAATTCTGGTCACGCGGTCTCAATCGCCAGGCAAACTGGGTTTTTTCAAATTATTGCAATCAACTGCTGGATAGCCATTCTCTTGACGGGCTTGAGGTGTTGGATCTGTATCTGTTCGTCCGCGCTATGGAACAGGCGCGCATGCTGGCTGCTGATGTGGTCCATCAAGATAGCACTTTCGGCCGTAAAGATGAAGCCTGCGGCAAGACGGCCGCACTGAGGGGCTATATCAAGACCGCGCGCGAAAGCCTGCTTCAGGACGAAGCTATACTCATTGTGATTGGCGGCAGTAGCCATTCCAATCGATCTCACTTAGCACGCCTGTTGGCCCCGGAAACGGGTCGCATGCCAGGGGCTCTTTACCTATCCGTCTATCAAGAAATATTAGCCCTGCACGAAGTATCAAAGGAGGCTGACCTGACACCGTCGGCCAATCGGCCATCAATTTGGAGGCTCGCCTACCGCAGAATTGCCGACAAAGCCAGAATGGCCATCGCTGCGGGTTATTCGGTCGTGTTAGAAGGTCGCTTCGATAGCCCGATCAGTCGCCAAAACCTGACCCAGCTTGCCCAAGAAGAAGGCTCGACACTCCGCGTTGTTGCGTTTCATTTGTATGATCCCCTCCATGACAATCGCCCCGTTGATAGAAGCCCTGCGCGATCAGATCACCTCGATCTGGAGTTGCAAGCAGAGCTTCCTATGGATCGCAGCAAGCGCGCAATCCAAACGCACCGGACAATAGACCCGATCTTGGGTTCTCAAGGAATAGACAGGGATTGGACCAACTGGATCGAGTTGGATGCTTCCCGCTCTGTTGGCGATCTGCTCGGGCAGACACTGGGTCACATCAACCCTGCGTGGGTGCCCAATTCAAAAGAAACCTTGCACTAGCGACTAGGCAAAATCAAATGCTGTGAAGCATGCGGAAACGACATTGCAACATGGTTCCCAATCCATGTTCGCTGGACAGAGACAATTCCCCCCCGATTGCATCGACCAGTCGGGCGACAAGCATCAAAGGCAAGATCTGCGGCAGCCCCAACTCTTCCAAGGCATGATTTTCTGTTGTGGGGTCAATGATGGCCCGTATTTGTCTGGCCGTTAGCGCGCTGCCTGTATCAAGGCATTCAAATACAATATGTCGGCCAGACGTGTGTTCCCGCAATTCAATACGAACCGGTTTGCCATCTTTGCTCAGCAAACGATTGAGTGCCCCTTCTGCCGACAATGTTAGAATGCGTTTGAAAGCATTGGCATCCCCAGCCACAATCAAGCCAGCATCAACAGGACAATCTATTTGAATGGGGCTGTTGTGTATGTCAGCCAAGGTTTGAAGCAGCGTTGATTGCTCCTGAAGCAATGCCGCCAGATCGCATTTATGATCGCGCGAGAAAAATCCCTGCTTTTGGGAATCGGACAAATCACCCAGCAAGTCCACCTGATGGGCACATCGTTCTACCGTGTCTGCAGCGGCAAGAATAATATTCTCCAGCTCTTCAAGTTCAGCCTGTAGTGGCAGGTGGCGAGTGAATTGTTCGAGGTCTCGAAGAGCCGGTTCCATGAGGATTTCCAGCACGTTCTTTGCCCACCGTAAAAATCCGGCACCGTTGACGGCCATTTTATCGCAGTCAAGCGCTCCTCCCAATAGCAGTAGAATGTCCTCGGATTTTACCCTTAAGGTGTTTTCTGCCAACCGAATGCGCGCTGCCATGGCTACACCATGCTTTGCATCCGGGCTCATCGATAAAATGCGTTCCGTCGCCCGATGGGTTTCCGTGCGCAAATCCACGATGGACTGGCTGAAGATGATTGCAAGTCTGGATAATTGACCTTTGCCAGCTTGCTCATGCCCACTTTGGGTATGAGCATTGTCCATGAATTGGGTCAAAAAGAAATCCGGTTCGCTTTGCATATCGAAATGCACCCGCGACAGACCGCGGGCTTCATCTCCCTCTGATACCCTCAAGCCAGCAAAACGGAATAACAGTTGAGCGACAAGAAACGTTACGCCAAAGGACCATGCGGAAATTGCTATGATACCTGTCAACTGCATGACCAGCTGGTTGAGAAGTCCCTGGCCACCACCTAACCACAGAACCGGGGCCAAAAGGCCACTGATCAAACCACCCGATAGGAACATAGCAATCAAATCGCCGGGATCATCAATTTCCACGGCGCTAAGAATCCGCCTTAGGCCAATTGCGAAGGATCCGGCAAATATACCTGTCAAAGCGGCACTTGCCGGTGCTGTATGAGGCGCAAAAGCCGTTAAGGCAATCCCACCGGCCACCCCGGCAGTGACCAGATCCATTGCGATGTCTTTGCTCTTGCGCAGGATCAACAGCAGCATGGCAGAAACAAAAGCAAAGCAAGAACCAAGCAAAACCTTGAATATAACTGCAGGCATGGCACGAACCTGCTCGGCCTGCCCCGCACAGACAAATGCCAGGCTCAACACCATGACAATTGCACCCAAAACATGAAATGTGGGGCTGTGCCCCTGCGGATGTTTCGAATTCAATGGAAAACGGCCACTTCTGGGTCCAATGGTCAAACTTGCAGCGAGCGCCACAAAACCAGCGGATGCAAAGATTACAACGGCGCCGCCTTCATCCTCGAACCCCTTTCCTGCAACCCAACCTGTTATAGCGGAAGAGTCCGTCCACCCCCAATGGGCAGACAAAGGCACCACAAACAAAGCAACCACTGCAACGAGCACACTTCCAACCACAAAATTTCCTCGTTCTGCCATCGCTGCGGTAACGAGGATCGGCGGGACAGAAAACATAAATAGTGTTTGCAGGTCATGAGGCGAGCTGATTTGCTCGATACGTGCCCCAACACTTTGCCCCATGCCAATGAGGCCGACATAAGAAAAACCGCTAAACAAGCCAAACCCGACGAGCCAGGAACACACCATGGACAAGCAAAAAGCAGATAGAATCCGGATCAATGTGTCGAGTTCATTACGGATTTTCACGCGGCCAGACATCAACAACAAAATGCCCAGAGGCAATCCAAAACCGGCGGTGGACATTAATAATTGGGCCAGTTCAAGCATGATTGTCTCGTGTATATTCAAGAGGATGCCATCGCAAAGCCATTTGGACAGGGCGTTAGGCTGTGATCACCAAGGTTAACCAAAGATGGTTAGCTCATAGTTAATTTAGGATTGGTTATAGACCACTCATCGTCTTGATTTGATCTGTTTCCCAGTCTCGTCAGCAAGGCCAGATAGCAGGTGGTCACCGTTGCGATGCAAGCGCATCAGACCAAATTTTGCGCTTTGAAACGCGCTCCCGTGGCCCTCTTGGAAAAAGAAGGAATCTGGGTATATTTGGATGTCCGGGCTGCCCCAGCGCTCTCGATAGCGAAACGAAATGCGTCTCTCATTTGCCGCGAGCTTGTCACGGCCTGTATCAAAACGGACAAATTGCGCGATGCTTTTATCATCCAGAGCAAGCACGAGATAAGCCGTTTCTGGCGCTTGCCAAGACTTGCCTATTTGCTTTTTGTCTTGCTTTAACCTTTCTGCAGCATCGATCGCGGCTTGGTAGCGCAAGCGCATATAGTCCCCTTGCATAAGAGAGCGTGGATCGGCCGGAGCCAATGCCACCAATATCAACTCGCCATCTCGCAGCAAGGTTTCTTTTTCAAAAATTCCATAGTTAAAGACCGCAAGGATCGGAATGAGCGCAAGCAGAACCAGGCTTTTACGCATTGTTCGTCTCCCTTGGGTTTGTTCTAGCTTTTTGTGGCACATGCCAACGGCGCCACCGAATGTATCCGGCTGCCGCCAAAAAAAGCAGACCGGAGGCTATTAAAATAGCGGACTTTTGAAGCAACGTAAGATCAAGCGCGTAATAATAGTAAAACCCGAAACCAAGGGCGAACGCCAAACCCAACAGAATATGGGCAGGCCGATGGGTGGCATAGCCCAATATCATCAACCCAAGTGCCAACAGAATGCCCGGATCAGAAATCAGGGTAAGCACCAAAACTCCGGCACAAGCGGCCAGCAATGGTTCACTCAGTTTGGAGCGGCCAGTCCCCGCAACCCAAAAAATCAAAGCCAGCAAAGCAAGGGCCAAGGCAATTTGCGTAGGCCATTTTTCACTAAAACCTGCCAATCCCAATGAAAAGGATGCGACGGCCTGCGGCACCTGCCCCAAAGCGGTCAATTTGATAAATGTGGCAATGATCCCGACACCGATACACAGAGAGACCAACAAGGCATCATACAGAGCGAGCACATGACGGCGCAGTATCGACCAATGCAGAAAAGCCGCAATACCAAACAGATGCACGATGACCAGAAGGGTGAACATGCCCCCCTGCCAGCGCGCTGATGTGTCCAGCAACAGGCAAACCCATAGGGAAATCAGGAAGGACGATGCAGCAACAAACCTTTCCAGAGACGACGGAAAGAGCAAAAAGCTGAGAACAGCAACCAACCCTAGGATGATGACGATTGGCCAAGCAAACCCCAAATCAAGAATATCATAGGCAACCATCGCCAATCCGCTGATAAGGGACACTTTGCCTGCCTGCAACAATGTCAGGCCGATTTGGAAGAGAAAATCCTGTTTTAAACCCGTGCTGTTCAATCCCGACCGGTAAAGAAGGGTCGCGACAGACATCAACACCAAGCCATTCACACTGAGACTGATCTGGTCTAGTTCGAACAGGCCGAACAAATAGAGCAGATAAAGGATCAGAAAACCCGAGATTATCGCACCAATCCCACTCAAAGCACGCAAGTAAAGCGGCGTTTCGTGGTGTGTCTGTGCGTCGGTGGCAACAATTTCATTTGAAATTGCCTCAAGGGTTGCCGGTTCTATTTCTGGTTTTTGTTGGCGCAAATAGGCAAGCCAACGAGCCGCATCGGGGGCATCTAGCACCAATTTGAAAGCCTCATACATTGCCACTTGCCGTCTCCCCGTCCCTATTGTCTTTCTGCCCGCCCTCAAGCGCCAACAGCCGCCTCAAATATCCGGCGGCGGCAGCAAAACAGATGATGGCGGTCACTGCGGTCCAAAAGGTGGTTCCGAGTGCGCCAAACAGTTGGGTATCAAAGAAGACCGCCAACGCAATGACAACCAGCAAACAAAGCATCAGCAGAACCATTGTCAATGCAGGAATGTCCAATGTGATTTTGCGGTAGGTAACCAACAGAACCACGCAAACTATCGTCGCCAACACGCCACTGACCGTAACGAATGCAGTGGCCGAGCCGATATTGGTAATCCATTCCAGCATATTGGGGAACAAGAACAGCAGCATCGCCGCAACCAATAGCCAACGTGTCCAATGAGGTGCCAACCACGTAGACGCCCTTGCATGCGGGGACCGGTTTGCATTGAGCACCAATCGTTCGCGGAGAATGAGAGCACTGCCAATGAATGCAACATGGATCAGATTCCAGAAATAGACATGCTGCGTGCCCAAGCCAAAATCGGCCTGCCAAAAGAGCCAGAGTGCCAGATTGATTAGGCCTAACCACAGCACCCACATGACAGCCAAACGAGAAACAAGCGTCCAAGGCGTCATCAACACAGCCCATAGAGCAAACAATTGCCACGCGTCAGCGCCGGTCTGATAGATCTGTCCGAATGTGGCGAGAAAGACACCCACCAGCGTCGCCGCAACCAACAACAACAATCGTCCGGTAAGACGATCCGGCGTTTGCTGCCACGCCCCTATTGCCGCCAAAACCAAGGCCGCCTGAATGACCGCCAACTTGACCAAGTCTGGGATAGATGCCCAGTTGAAGGCGAAAAAAAAGATAATACCCGATAGCATCAACCCAGTGCCAAAGGCCAGCAGCAGCAGCATCGTCCAATTTGCCCAAAGATAAGCCGGATGAAGCCAATTGAGGCTTTGTTGCCGAAGTTCAGCATCAATCACCCCTTTTTTGGTCAATTCGTCAAGTCGATGCCGATCAATAGACAAGCCGGCCAGTTTATCAATCATCCTTGGACCAGAATTTGAGGAAGACAAGGCGCTATAATCCTTTGCTTTGAGCAAGCTTCAAGTGATTTATCTCAACAGCATAACAAGAATGCGCAGATTTTGTGAGCTCTTGTTGTTTTACGCTCTATTTGGATGTCACTTTAACAAGTTTTAAGCGCTGTAACGGGGTGGTCGCTCGAGTGGACACTGCAGGCGCAGTCTGGTGGTTTGAACCTGATATTTCAAACCACCAGTCAATTTTGATGGCACATTATCAAACCATTTGAATAGTCTAACGACAGGTTTCTCAAAGCCATGAGACAGTCAAATGTTTTGTTCCATCGATTAAACGGGCATTGCTTCGTCCGATTTTGGGGCACGCAAACGCTCTGTGATCTGAACCACCAGCAATGTCGTCAATCCAGAGATCATAAAGGCACCGCCCAACGCCAAGATCGTGCCGTCATAGACTTGGCCCATCAGGGTTGCAATAGTCATCGCCAGCCCCGTGGAGACTGCGCCGATCCAAGCCGACGCCAAGCCAGCAATCTGCCCCACGTCTTCCATGGCCAGCGCATTGATATTGCCAAATAAAAGACCCATGCAGAAAAAGAGTGGGCTAAACAGCATCAGGAACAACCACAGTGGCGGCACAAAGCCGGACTGGTAGGACAATATCAAAGCGAGGGAAGACAGACAAATCAATGTCATCAGGGCCGCATTGACCAACTTGCGCATCCCGAACGTCATCACCAGCTTAGAATTGAGGAACGACGCAAGACCGACAGACAGCGCCAAGCCTGCAAAGAAAAAGGGAAATCGCTCTCCAACAGCATAGGTGGTTTGAAACAGATCCTGTGCAGTGCTGATATAAAACATAAAAGGACCAAAGGCGAAACCTGCAGCAATCATATAGCCAAAGCAGCTGGGAGTGGTGAAGACCCGTCTCGTTCCATTCCAAAGGGATGATGGCGTGACCCGAACGCGTTTGGATGCTGGCAGCGTTTCTCTTTGGCGTATGCCGAACCAAATCCAGGCAACGCACGCAAGAAAAACCACGAAGAGGAAAACAGCGCGCCAGCCAGCCAAATGAGCAATAAACTGGCCAATGATCGGTGCTATCGCAGGTACGAAGATGAACACCCCCATGATAAAGGACATGATGCGCGCCATAGCCCTGCCTTGGAACATATCCCGAATGAGAGCCATCAGGATAATGCGCGGACCAGCGACGCCGAACCCTTGCAAAAGCCGGCCGATGAGAAGTTGGGAAAAAGACGTGGAAGACCAGCTTAACAAATTACCGATGACAAACAGAGCCAGCCCTAAGTAGATGCATTTTTTTCGGCCTATTTGGTCCGAAAGGGGGCCGTAGACCAGTTGCCCAACAGCCAATCCAGCAAACAGCGCCGTAATCACTTGTTGCAATTGTTGGGGATCTGAATGCCCCAATTCATGCCCGATGATGTCGAGCGACGGCAGGATGGCATCCGTACTCAAAGCAACCAACGACATCATAAGTGCCATCAGAACGACAAATTCAACAAATGGCAAACTTGCCGCTGTTGGCTCGGACTTGTCAGCCTGCGGATCAGACATTTTGTCTTTTGAGTCAATCATTTATCAATAGATCCTTTTTGCACGCGGAACATCTGGATCATCAGATGCTTCATGCTAAATCTCACATTTTTGGGCAAGACAGCGTTGTGGGGAAACCGTCATTATAGCAGGTGCGCACCACCAGACCCTAGAGACGCTTTGGATGGTGCAGATGGGGAATATAGGGTTGCTCTTACCATTGGCAAATAACGATGACCAGCAAAATTCGGATTTTCTAACGTCCACTTATGCCAACTCGTATGGCCGCAATATGAAATCGGGATACTTTTGGCATGGCATTTTGGATCTCCCCTTCCGCTTTATCTATATTTCAACACTTTCCTGTCATTTTTGACAATAAGACCCTTCGAATTGGCAGAGATGGGTGAGAATTCCTTGGCTCACTCGCGATACGTATCAGTTGTTTCAGCGAAGGGGCTGTGTTGACCCGAGTTAACCAGAGGCCTTTGTATGCTTAAGAAAACCGGCGTAAGTGGACATAAACTGATCTTATTCGGGCTCTTCTTCACCACAATTGTCGGCGAGTTGCTTTTGCTGGATATTACAGCATCTGCAGATCATGAATTTGTGCATGAAACACTTCAAATGGCTAGCCAATTCTTTTTGTGGTGTATCGCAGGCCTCACTGTTCTTGCATATTTAGCGCACCGCCGCGCAAATCAACGTTTGCTGGCCCTGATTGAAGAGCGCGACAAATCGCGACAGCTCTCAGCAACCCTGAAGTCTCATAAAGCGGCCATTGATGCGCATGCTATTGTCTCCATCACCGATCCAGACAGTAAAATCACTTATGTGAACGAAAATTTTTGTAACATCGCACAATATTGCGGTGATGAAATGATCGGCAAAAAACATACCATTCTTAATTCAGGATATCATCCGGACTCCTTCTTCGAAGACATGTACAAAACCGTCATGGGAGGAGATGCGTGGTTTGGTGACATCTGCAATAGGGCCAAAGATGGCAGTCATTACTGGGTCACAACCACTGTGATGCCTATTCATGATGCCGAAGGCAACTTGACAGAAATTGTCTCCATTCGGACGAATATCACAGAGCTTAAGAAAAAAGAGGAAGAGCTGAATAAAAGCAATCAGATCCTCTATTCTACATTTGACAATTTCCCCGGCGCTATCAGTGCTTATGACAAGGACCTTGTTCTTCAGCTAGCCAATCCTGCTTTCTATGATCTGCTTGATCTTCCCGCCAAAGATTTTCCGGTGGGTTGTAATTTTGCGGATATATACCGTCACAATGCTTCTTCGGGTGTCTATGGAGACGGCGATGTGGAGCAGATGGTGTCTGAAGCCGTTGCATTGGCTAAGCAATTCTTGCCTCACAGCTTTGAGCGCACCACGCCTAACGGTCAAGTGCTGGAAGTGAATGGCTGGCCGCTTGAGGACGGTGGCTTCGTGAGCTCGCACATTGATGTTACAGAACGTCACACGATGATCGAAAATCTTCGTGACAAAAATGAACTGGCTGAAAAGGCGACACTCGACCTGCAGACCGCACAGCAGGCTCTGAGTAAGACCCACGAGAATTTGTTAAACTCGGTCAATTCGATGCAAAATGGGTTTGCCCTTTGGGACCGACAAGGCATCCTGCAGATGGCCAACCTCGCCTATCGCAATATTTATCCCAAGCTCTCGCACGTCATCCGCCCGGGTCTGAGATTGGACAATATGATGCGCTTGGGCTGCGAAGCTGGTTGTTGGTCATTGGACGGACTGGATGTAGACAGCTGGGTTGAAAATTACTTAAAGGATCATTTCGAAAAACAGGAGTTCGAATATGATTTGATTCTGGATGACGGAACGCAGTTGGTGGTATCCAAAAAACACTTGGCCAATGGTGAGAGCATTTCCACAGTCATCGATATGACCGTTCAAAGAGAACGGGAAGCCGAACTGCGCCGGACTCGCGATGCGCTGGAGCATATTGCTTATTTTGACGCGCTGACGACCCTGCCAAACCGCGCCCACTGCCAACAAGATCTCGAAGAACTGACCAAAAAAGATGGCCCAATCGAGCGTTTCGCAGTGATCCAGATTGATCTGGACAAGTTCAAGCGAGTCAATGACACGATGGGACATGCCGTTGGGGACCACTTACTGAAGGAAATGGGCACACGTCTGGCATTCTTTTCAAGCAAGGTCGCCAATTTCAAACCCTATCGATGGGGCGGTGATGAATTTATTGCGATCGTCAAGGGCGACAGCACATTGGAACTTGAGGGCCTGTGTCAGGAGCTTACTGACTTGATCGCCATACCGGTCCTGCATGGATCAGCAACCTTGTGGCCAACAGTCAGTCTGGGCGTAGCGGTCTGCCCTGATGACGGGATCGAGTTGGAAGCTCTGATGATTTATGCTGATTTGGCGCTTTATAAAACCAAAGAAGCGGGGCGAGACGGTTATCGCTTCTTCTCGGCCGAAATGAAGGAGAAAGTGGACAGTGACATCAAAATCGAAACCGATATCCGCTCGGCTCTAAGCCATGATCAGTTCGAGCTCTACTTCCAGCCCCAGATCAGCTCCGTTGACGAAAGCATCACGGGTATAGAGGCCTTGGTTCGCTGGAACCACCCCACACAGGGGTTGCTGCCCCCGGGCTTGTTTATGGACATCGTAGAAAGCAATGGCCTTGCGGGAACATTGGGGCGCGTCATTATCAACAAAGCAATGGAAGCGGCAAAAATCTGGTCGGACGAAGGCTTGGAGTTTGGTCGGCTTTCTATCAACATCTCGCCAGATCATCTGAGCAAAACGACCTTTGTCGACGATTTTTGCGACAGCATGACCAAATATGGCGTTGATCCAAGTTTGCTCGCGGTTGAATTGCTAGAAAGCATCTTCGTCAGTTGCAAGGATGCAAACCTTAAGGCTCTATTTACGACTCTGGCTAAAAAAGGCGTACATGTGGAACTGGATGATTTTGGCACAGGCTATGCGTCCCTGTCTCATTTGTCCTGTTTGCCAGTAGATGGCATTAAAATAGATCGCTCTTTTGTCACAGATATCACCACAAGCGAAAAGAAAAAAGCGATCATGGAAGTTGTCATGTCCATGTCTCGGCTGATGCAGTTGCGTGTTGTATGTGAGGGCATTGAAACCCACCAAGAGCTAACCACGGTTGCCGAAATTTCAAATTGCTCGGTTCAGGGGTATTTGGTATCGCGCCCTCTCAATATGAAAAATATAACCCGATGGATCCGCGAGAAACGGAATATCGGCGCTTTGTCAACACAGTCAAGTCGCCATAGGCAATCTCTCCTGGCCAAAGACTTCAAAAGTAAAAAACAGTCCGTTTAGTCAAAACTCTTGTTATACACATGTATACAATTGAATAATACGCAATAATACCAACAATAATCAATCTATACTATAATTTACTCTGATAAAACAAAACATTAACGATACATTAGGCATGTTATATAACAATGGCTCCAAACCTCAAATTTGGAAAAAGCCATGTTTCTCTCAAAGTTGCCACTGTCCTGGAAAATCGCCATCCCTACGCTGGTTGTTTTCTTTTTCATGATCACGCTCTCCGCGCTGAACCTCAATACATTGTGGTCGACAATGCATGATGAGCGCCTCTCCAGCCTGAAGCATATCACCGTGTCCGCCCGGACCATTGCTGAAGGCTATCAAAAACGGGAGGCCGCGGGCGAGTTGTCTCGCGAAGAGGCACAGGCACGTGCAAAAGCAGCGATTGACTCCCTGCGTTATGACGACGGCGTTGGCTATATTTTTGTCTATAAATGGGACGGCACCAATCTTGTCTTGCCGAACAAGGACCTTGTTGGCAAAAACCTAATCGACATGAAAGACGCCAACGGGCTGTATTTGGTCCGCGAACTGATCGCTATGGCGAAAAAGGATGGTGGTTCGCTTGAGTATTACTGGAACAAACCAGGCAATGACGTCCCGGAAATCAAGCTCAGCTGGGCAGAGGGTGTTAAAGACTGGCAATGGATGCTTGGCACCGGCGTTTACATCGACGATCTTGAGCAACATTTCTATGCTCAAGCCGTTGTGGTCACGATTGCCAGCTTATTGGCTGTATTGGTGGCAGCCCTCATCTCCTACTTCATTATACGGTCAATCAACCGACCTATTGCCAGTCTCATCGGCAATATGCTTTCTCTGTCGGAAGGCAACAGCAACATTCAGGTTACAGGCATTGAACGGGATGATGAAGTCGGGAAAATGGCGAAGGCCATGCAGGTGTTCGTCAACAATGAAAACAGCCGTAAAACACTGATGGCAGATCAACAGAAGTCTCAAGAACTGGCTTTGGCTCAAGGTGAAGCGGTGCAAAACCTGTGCCTGTCTTTTGATCGTGAAGTGGCGGAAATGCTTTCTACGGTCACCGCCTCCGCGATGGAACTTCAGGAAGCCTCTCAGCATATGAGCGAAACTGCCCTGAGCACTTCAACCCAGAGCGAACAAGTCTCCTCTGCGTCGCAGCAGGCATCAAGCAATGTTGAGGCTGTGGCTTCAGCAGCAGAAGAATTATCAGCGTCGGTGAGTGAAGTGGCGCGTCAGGTGCAGACTTCCAATGAAATGGCTCTTCAAGCGTCAAATGAGGCTGCAACGACCAACGATCGGGTTGAACGGCTGGCGCACTCTGCCAAACAGATTTCTGAAGTGGTGACGCTGATTCAGGCAATTGCCGAGCAGACCAACCTACTGGCTCTGAATGCGACCATTGAAGCCGCCAGAGCGGGTGAATCTGGCAAAGGCTTCGCTGTCGTTGCAGCGGAAGTCAAAGAATTGGCCAACCAGACGTCAAAAGCCACTGAAGAAATTGATAAACAGATTTCGGAAATCCAGCTTGAGACCGATCATACGGTCAGCGCCATATCGACCATATCTCATACCACTGCCAATCTGAGCAATATTTCGGGCCAGATTGCAGCGGCAGTGGACCAACAGCGGGCGGCCACTGAGGAGATTGCGTCCAATGTAACCCAAGCCTCTCAGGTCACCCATGAAGTCTCGGTCAATATCGGCTCAGTGACAGATGCGGCAGAAAACACACGGCAGACAGCCAAACTGGTCAATGACTCGTCTCACCAGTTGCAAAGCAAAGCGGATGAATTGCGCACACGGGTGGATAATTTCCTGAACGATGTGAAAATGCAGTCTGCAGCCAACGGCTAAGGCCCGACAAAACACAAATCAGACCGACCAAATCCCCCGCTTCTTGAAGAAGTCGGGGGATTTTTTTGTTTGGCAAGATTCCCTAAGCACAAAATCCTGCAACAGGATGAAAACGAAGGTGGCGTCTCGATCTGATGGGCCGAGCCGAGAGCAACCTGCCTCCCTGTCTGTCACAGGTTTGGCTTAAGGAGGGGTGGAAACCCGACTATTGAACGGACACGTCCGACGCTGCCTTAGCGTCTGCTTCGGGCTCAGTATCCTGCTCTTGTGGGTCCTGCTCTTGTGGTTCCCACTCATCGGGCACCACAACATAACGATCATCCTCATTCAACAATTCAGGAGCCATAACACCACCGAGCGCGGCAGAGGTTGCCGCCATGTCGAAGTCTTCCTTTTCGGCCGACACCACAGCGTCCTTGCGAAGAATTCGTTGACCCAAATAGATCGACAACACAGCCAGCAAAACACTGGGGAACAGGAACAGCGCATCAATGCTGACATATTGCATCAGGATGGACGTTACAAATGGTCCGATTGAAGACCCCAGACCAAAAGCCACGAGCAGACCTGCAGCCATGCGCAGATAGCCATTTTCCTTGGCATTATCATAACCATGCGCGGCGGCCAGTGAATAGGCAGGCTGGGTTACGGCACCGATTATGACACCAACGAGCAGGAACGTGATAAAACTGGTGTCTTCCAGCAAAGTGATCGAGATAGATGCAACAATTCCCATAATACTGATCATCAGCAACACAAGCCGTCGGTCGACACGGTCGGAAAAGCGACCCAGCGGCCACTGGCTAATCATGCCGCCAATCCCCAAGGTGGCCGCGAAAACCGGGGCTTGTGTCATCGCATCATAGCCCTTTTCGATCGCATAAATGGGCGCAAAAGTCAGATGCGAGCCGAGAACCATACCGATTATGAAGGCCGAGACAATGGCTGCGGGGGATGTCCGAAAAACTTTACCCAACTCCAACTTAACAATCGCGATCGGCGCTGGTTGAGCTGCTTTGGTCATGGCGACCGGCATCACCGCCAAGGAAATAATGATCGAAGCGGCGGCAAATAGATGAAAATTTTCAGGTTGGGTGAGTGTTGCCAACAGCTGTCCAGTCGTGAAAGCAGCATAGTTCACCACAATATAGACCGACATAATCAAACCGCGATTGGCGTTGTCGGCAAATTCGTTCAACCAGCTTTCAATAATCAAATACAGACCAGCGATGGAAAAACCGGTTATAAACCGAAACAAGACCCATGCATCAGCGTCAGCAATCAATGGATGCAAAAGAGCGGCTGCCGACATGGAGGAAACCATGATCGCAAACCCTCTGATATGGCCTGCGCGCACAACGACATGCGGGGTGACAATGGCACCAACCACAAAACCCGCAAAATAGGCAGATGCAGCCAGACCAATCATCAGATCCTGAAATTCCAAGCTGCGCGAGGCCAGCGGAATGATCGTACTCTGCAAGCCATGGCCGACAAGCAAAAGAGCGACAGAGAACAACAGCGCTGCAATAGGCGTGATCATTTTGACCATGACAACCATCCAAATATCAGACGCTCCGTGCAAGGCTGAGATCAGACAAAGCAGGAAGACCGGCTGGCTCAAGCCAGCAAAGAGAAACAATGATTTTTTTGGGCTCCAACGCTCAACTTGATTTCAGGAGCCCTAGGAGCAAATCGGCATATACAGCATCGTCCACGACACTGAGTTTAGAGCCGCCGATCAATTAGTCGACAACTTGTTCCTCGATATCTGATTGTGAGTATTTTGCAATATAAAAATGAGTGTAACTAAAAAAAACTGCACCAAGCTCGACAATGAGCTCGGTGCAGTTAAGGATGTTGATTACAACCCGTAGTGAAACAAATAAATCAGGTTATTTAAAATTGTCAGGTTATGGTTCAAAGATGACTGAGATCCGCATGCTTTACATCCCCCATTTGGGTGAGAGGTTGCAGATTACCTCCCCAAAAACCCAATTTATTTTATGAAACCGTCGTTTTTTCCTCGAAATTTTATTGAAACGGAAAAATCTACGACCATAATTGCAATATATGCAAACATTCGAACGTTATAGCACTTCACACTCCTTGCAAAAAGCCTCCTACAAAAGCGGATGCCAAGGTCATTTGCATGTCGCAGTCACGGTTTAGGCGGCCAAGGCCGTTCTTTATCCGCCTGCTCCCAATCCTTCACCCAGTCGGGCATTGGCAGTGTCCATTCCGGAGCACCGAGCACGTCGCAAACTTCTTGGGTAGGAACGGAGCGGCCTTTTGCGGTAATACAGGTGCGAAGCAGAACCGATGAAGCGGGCTCCCCTCTCACCCACATGGATTGGGCAACATAGAACCAGCGCTCGTCAATCGCCACCACTTGGCTGCGCATTGTCACCTTGTCGAACAAGCGCACTCGCTTGCGATAACGCACGGAACTCCCGGCAACAGCGAGGCCCCATTTCTGACTTTTGAGACCATCCCAAAGCCCACTTCGGATGGAGAGGTCAAACCGGCCAAGATCATACAATGTCAGAACCCGACCATTGTTCATTTCCATAAACATATCCAGATCCCATGGGTGACAATGGAAAGTGATTTCCCCCACGTCGGCAAAATCGATTGGGCCCTGTGTCTGCGACCGTTTGGCTTTCCAGCTGGACGTAAGCAGGCGAATGACAGGATACATCGTATAGTCCTAAATAATGAGTTGACCACTGGGGAAACCAAGGGCGCTTGATTATTCCGCTTACGCAAAAGGCAAGTCCGGAGTTGCTACGCCATTTCCTGCGGCATTTCAATGTTAAACAGGCGCTTTTGCCGTCTCAATCGAGCTATGCACTCTCAGGAACGAGGGGCCAACAGACCAATATGAAGGATTGAGCTTATGGCTGAATTGACGCATTCTCACAGCCCTTGCATAGACAGGAGCGTCGCAAATGTGTGGTCGATTTATTCTTAAAAGCGCGTGGTCAGAGATTTACGACATGTTTAATCTCATTTTGCCAGAGGATGTGAAACGCAACGTCCCCGCTCGTTACAACATCGCCCCCACCACAGATGTGCTCTATGTGATCGAGCAAGAAGGGGCGAGGCACTTGGCGCAAGGGCGCTGGTGGCTGGTGCCTCATTGGGCCAAAGACTTGCAAAATAAATATCCCATGTTCAACGCACGCTCGGAAGAGGCCCACGCCAAGCCGTCCTTTCGCCACGCACTGAAATATGGACGATGTTTGATTCCCGCCGACGGATATTACGAATGGACCACCAACGAATCCGATAAGAAGAAAGACCCGCATGTGTTGCATTTGCCAGATTTCAAGCCATTCGCCTTTGCTGGATTGAGTGCCTATAATGCGACGCTGGACATACATAGCTGTTCTATTCTGACCGCTCCGGCCGTTGATGAAATCAAGTCGATTCACCACCGGATGCCAGTGATCCTCAAGCCGTCTGCGTTTGATGCTTGGCTCGATCAGAAAACAGGAGTGGATGAGGCACGCGGATTGCTTTCAGAGCATCTCGATAGCGAATTGATAAGCTATCGGGTTGATCGCGTCGTTGGCAATGCACGCGCAATGGGGCCGCACTTGATTGATCCCGCAGAAGAGGAAATTGGCACCCTGTTTTAGAAGCACACGCTCCAGTGGAACAGGGCCTTTCGCTCTCCCTTTATTGAATGAGCAGGCGGATGTGATTGGCGATGTCACGGGCATCCACGCTCGCCTCCCTGACCAGCCCATCAAAATGATCCGCCAGAGACCGCACACGCTGGCTCTCCCTAAAGGCCAGATAGAATTGGCCGATGTATATGACTGCCAATTGAGGTCCAAATACCGTCACTGGAGCGCTGAATATTTTATGGGCATCAAACAGATAAAGCCGCAAGCGGGGGTACATTTCCTCGCAAAGATCAGCAATTAGTGACAATTGCGCGTGCCGAACGTCTTGTTCGAGCCCATCGTAATAGGCGCTTCCTTCAGCACAGGCGCGCAGTTCATAAAGCGGCAACGCAATCTCATAATCTGACACCCCGGAGCGAAGCCATGCACGTTGCTCTTGCATCGCGATGATGGCCTGAGCGGAGCCTTGATCGCGAAAGGATGAATATTCCCAGTCCAGCATTTGTTCGGTTTTGAGAATATCAGGCAAGGTCGCGGGAACATGGCGCACTTTGTATCCGGCAGCCTCACGGTGCCAACCCAAAATCTGTTCATCGGAAGAACTGCGTTCCGCCGGGCTCACCGCCATCGCTGCGGCCACGATGTCTCCGGGTCTTTCCGGCCTGTCTGTCAGACCAAGCAGCCAGTCTGTGCTGACCCCCAGCGCTGATGCGGCGTCGGCAGCCAGCTGGGCGTTGGGTAAACGCGCAATGTCAGGTTTGAGCAACTGACCGATTGTTGACCGGTCCACATATGTCTCGCGGGCCAATTGGCTGCGGGACATTTTTTGTTGTCCCATCGCAAGCTCCAGACGCTCGCGAAAAAGAGCAGATCGATCACGCTTATCCATAAGTATCACCATTGTAGATTATTATCACCATAAGATACTTTTTGCAGCAAAAGAACCAAATGTCCAGCGCCACCTTTTCGCGGTATTCATAGCCCCATTGCAACAGCATTGATTTGATGGCTGAAGATCGCAAACCAACAGATCACCTCCCCCAAATAGGATCTTGAAGCAAAAGTGGATACGACAAGCAGAACATTAGTGAAGTCAATCACATGGCAAGTCATGGGATTGCTGTCTATGACGATTGTGGGATATTTGTTTACACGATCCATCTCGGCTAGCGGCGGTATCGCCCTCTCGGGTGCCGTGATTGGATTTGTTTGTTATTTTTTGCATGAAAAATTGTGGTCCCACATTGGCTGGGGCCGGAAATAGGCCTTCGCTTGGTGCACGCTGTGCCAGCTCCTCCCTTTCATAGCGTAAGGTGTCGCTAAGGTTTTTGTTTTTTGGGCTTAAGGAGCATCGGTCCGTAAACCAGCGCATAGCCGAAAAATGCCAAACACCATAACCCGCCAGAAATGTCATAAAGCACCGGCTCTGGCCAGAACCCCGCAGCAAAGCGCGACAGGGTGGCTCCGATGATGGCAAAATAGATCAATATTGTTTTGGCATTTGCGTGCAATGCATTGCCTGTATGCCCCAAAGTTGCCCGTGTCATAACCGCAAGCGTCATGGTTCCAAACGCACCCGCTGTCCAAAGATGCAGAGCGGCAGCCATTGTCAGCATATCAGGGACAAGAATAGCCACCCCCAGAGCAATGGCGCCAAGAGGCACAAACAAATAGGCAATATGCAGGATGGTGACCATCACTTCTGCGCCTGTGTGCCATCCCTTCCAGCGAAACAATCTGATAAGATGGCCCATTCCGATGATCAGCAATGCGGCTCCAGTCGCATCTGTTTCTGGATATAGAACCCAGCCCAACAGCACCGCTGCGCTGGCGAGCATAATGATTTTGTCAAACCCCTGCATTGGAGGTGTGGGGCGCGCATCATAGTTGTTTTGAGCCAACCAATTGCGGGTAAAAGCCGGAACGACACGACCGCCGATGAGTGCAATCATCAACAGCACAGCGGCAAGTCCAAGCCGCGTCCCGATGCCTTGGGCAGCATAGTCCCCCTGCGCCGCTTCAAGATGGAACAGGAAATTTGCGACCGTAAAGATCGCAAGCAACAGCAAAACAACCAGATTGCGCCAGTTTTTCCCCGCCAGTATCTCGCGCAAAATCACCAGACCAAGCACCAGAGGAAAAGACAGATCAACCACCGCTACAAACCAGACAGGCAAACCAGCAGAAAAAAGAACCGCGAGACGCCCTGCCGCCCACAGCGTCACCAGAGCGGCCAAGCGCCACCCTGTCACCGGCAAGCGGCTGGTCCAGTTGGGCACAGCTGTCAGCAAAAAGCCGGCGATAATCGCCCCCAGATATCCAAACAAAAAGGCATGGGTATGCCACGAGACGGGGTCAAGGTCTGTCGGAAGCTCCCACCCGCCACTCAACATTCCAATCCACAAGACCATTGAAGCACCGCACCACAAAGCCCCCAGCAGGAAAAAGGGACGGAAACCATAGCTCAATAGAGCGGGGCCATGCCACCGACGCATCTGTTCCGAGGACGAAAGTGCCATTGTGTTATTCCTGTTGGTTGGGTGTGAGCGCAAAGGGTCAGAAACAAAATAGGAGCCAAATCCAAGACCGTTTTTATCAGCGACACCCAATATTTGCGCGCGCATACAAAGACACAAAGAGCGGAACCGAGCAGATTGGCAGTGAATTCGTGCCGCACCTGCGGTCGAGATACCTTGACCAGCGTCAAGAAGGCGCGATCTCACCAGTCATATATGGTAAGCTCGGCAGCTTTGAATTTGGGAAATAAAAAAGGATATTGCGGCATCACGAAAACCAGCATTCGTGAAGCCGCAATACCAATTCCAAGGGGAGATCGGAGCAACTGGTATATATTTGCGGAACCAGACGCTTATTCCTGAGATGCCCAACCGTGTCACAACCACAGTTTGGCCTCCTCCTTGGAGTTCAGTCACAAATCACCAGCACCCTAAACAGGGGTACCGGACCTCTCTCAACCCGTCGCAGGCTTGTTGCCTGAAGACTTTTCAAGTTCGGCTTCCGCGAGATAGACCAATTGGCGCACGGTGGTGGCATTGTCGGCCTGCGACTGCTTGAGAGCGCTTAACAAATAGTCAGCCACTTTCCTGTTTGATGCAATCAGTCCTTGGTCGCCAGTTTCGTTTGCCATTCGCCTGCCTTCGCGAAATCAACCCCGTTTTCAAGCAATGCCAATGTAAACATCCGGCAGCGAGCCCAGAAAGGCTTCACCTGCAGAGCCACTCAGCGCCTGAAAAGCGAGATAAAACAATTTCATCGACTAAAAATCTATCGGTTCCAAGATTTGGTATATTGGAAATTATTGCGCGCCTGTGTTAATAAGTATTTATACATTTTAATCACCTGTTGTTATTAGGCTTTTTCATATGATCACCAAGCAGATCAAAACAAATCGGTTTGAGGCTTCTGCCATTTGGTCAGAAAATGTAAGTTTTCCTGCGCATGCCCATGATGAGTTTGTCCTTAGCTGCAATATCAAAGGGCACGAGCAGCTAAAGCTCGATGGGCGCACCATGGAAGCGCCGGAATTTGCCACGACGCTCTACAATCCGGGGCAGATTCAATCAGGTGTTGGCACCGAACTCATCAGCAGCGTCTATCTTGATCAGACTTATGTTCAGGATGCTTTGAATGAAGAGCGAGAGGTCGTGTTTGACCGCTACATCGTTGAAGATCCGTTGTTGTTTAAGCTGTTTGCCAAGGTCATGGGCTGCGTGTTGATCAATGATGAAGACGGCGATTTGGAAGAATATATCAACTCAATCCTACTGTTGGGTGCAGAGCGTTATTCCAATCGCAACCTTTCCGCCCCGCCCAGAGTGGATGATTGGCGGGTGCATTATATCCTCAATTGGCTGAAATCTGATTTGAGCATGACTCCAAGTCTGGAGTCCATGGCGATAGAAGTCGGCCTGAGCAAGACCGCTTTTCTGCGCATGTTCAAGCGCGCCGTAGGCACCACACCCTCCCAGTGGCACCGATCTCAACGTCTGGCAGAGGCCAAGCGCCAATTGCGCATCGGACGTTCAGCCACGCTCGTTGCTGTAGATTTGGGCTTTTATGATCAGGCGCATTTGATCAAGCATTTTAGACAAGCCTATGGCGTAACGCCGGGACATTACACACGTAAGTGATTTATCATACAATCTAGAGCCCATGCAGTGAGGAACCTTGTTCACGCCCCAAGAGGTGCGCCCAACAAGGAAGGAAACCCTCAATGCAATCTCTTATTCACGCCTCCATCTCGGATCACCTAGGTCAACTGCCCGAGCAATTCCTCAAGTTGCTTTCAGCGGAATTTTCAAGCTCACATATTGTCGCCATAACAGACCTATTGCCCAGCCATCTCAAAACAGCCTTTCATGAAGAAGCTGCCCGTCTGTTGCAGCAAGATGCCAAACGGCGGGATTTGACCATTGATTCGACCGGAGGCACCCCGCGTCATTATCAATCGGTTGGTCGTGATGTAATCAAAGAACATGGCACGGTCATTCCTGCTGTGTTTACATCGCCCGACATTCTCGCCTTTTTGGCCCAGATCGCCGATGAGCCGCTGCATCGTGTGCCTTACGAGCCGGAAGAATATATTCTCAATTCTCAAAATCAAACCGGCGATACCCATGGCTGGCATTGGGACGACTATACCTATGCCCTGATCTGGATTGTAGAAGCTCCGGATCCCTTGTCTGGGGGGAGGATCGAATATGTGCCACAGACACAATGGGATAAAGATGCCCCACGCGATGCATTAAACAGTATTTTGCAGACCCGAGAAGTCCGTAGCCGCTATGTCGAAGCGGGCACCTGTTACCTGATGAAAGCAAGCACAACCTTACACAGGATCGCGCCACTAACCTCCAATACGCGCCGCACAGTGGTGGTCTACACTTTTGCATCAGAAGCCGATTTGAGTGACGAGACCATCTCGCACGAAACAATGGAAGCGATTTACAACGCAGAAATACCCACCATCGCCGCAGAATAGTCAGCCGTTGATCTCATCGGGTCCGGCTAACAGGTGACGGACACAATCGATTATTATAATGCATTCTGAATGCTTTCCCGGTTGAAAAATCGGGGAAGTGTCAGGTTTGGAAAGCACCGTTATGTCTGACGCTTTGCTGCTATTTGCCGTCACTGAGTTTTTCTTATCGCTGTCTCCTGGGCCCGCAGTTCTGTTGATTGTGTCCCTGTCTCTTAACCGTGGCATAGGGGCGACCATCGGTGCTATCGCAGGTATTCTGTGCGTGAATCTGGTCTATTTTTCCCTGTCCGCGGTGGGTGTTGGGGCTGTGATTGCCTCCTCCCCTGTGTTGGGTTTAGTGCTCAAATTCATCGGTTGCGGATATTTGGCTTGGACCGCCTTTAAAATCATCCTCGATGTCAGAAGCAAACAGCAAAACGGTACTGCTCTGCCACGAGGCAGCCTGCCAATGGCGCAGAGCTGGCGCCAGGGATTTTTCAAGGGCTTCCTAATTCAGGCCTCTTCCATCAAAAATATTATGATTTTTGTGGCAATCATCCCGCAATTCATCGACATTCATGCCGAGATTTTACCGCAAATGATTGCCCTTGGCATTGTATCGGTTGTTGTTGAAGCACCCGTGCTGTTCGCGTACGGCTTTGCGGCTTATCGCCTGTCACGCTTGATGAGCAACCGCGCGGCCAATGCGCTTGATCTGGTCTCTGCGGCTTTGCTGATTGTTGTTGCAGGCAGTGTTGCAATGGTTTGACTGGCCTTCATAGTGGAAGCCAATTACTCATTTTTGCTAAATTCATTACCAAAACGCCGCATTTTCGCCATTCGGGATAATGTTTTAACCCTTTGTTAACCACGTTCGTTAACGATAGCCTTGGGGACAATGCGCATATTGGTCATATTTTTGACACGCACTGCATATCAAACCCCAAAGTCTTCAGCTCTAAGCCCCTTGTTATCAAGTGGCATGCGTTGGCAAAACGAGACTGGTTGAAAGGGGACAACATGATACAGGGACACTCCGTGCGTCCACATCTTTTGGACGAAGACGCAATCAGGAAGGCCATCTTTAGCACTGGGCTGCAATCCCATCAACGCGGACAGATTGTCAATGCGCTCGTAGAGAATTACACCGTTGATCTTGACCTGCTGGCAGCGACCTTCGCCGTTCTGGGCAGCTTAAGAAAAGACGATACGCGGATCTCGCGCGCCGCCTGATTGATCCGTGAACCCCAGGTGATACGCCCGTCCCGACAGGCCAGCGGTGCGATGTTCTGCTATGCACCAGCGCGCTGTTTGGAACCAATTTCCATTCCATTTTGAAAATTTGCAAAATTTATCCACGATCCGGCCTCACAATGTGGAGCGGTCCTTCCCATTTGATGGATAACAAGTGCGGTGCTTGCATTGATTTATCAGATCCGATGCACGTTCATGACACAGAAATCTTGTTTCAATCGAACAAGGGACGCACTTAAACTTTTTCCGTGCGGCCCTATTCTATTTATCATTTCGCATTCTCAATAACCGCTGTCGGTTGCCAGTCTTTCCTTCCAGCATAAATCCCGGAGTCCATCCTATGAGTGACCAAAAATCTTTGTCCGCTTTTCCAATCACAGGCCGTTGGCCCGCCAAGAACCCCGATATCATCCAGCTTTATTCCTATCCGACGCCTAATGGTGTCAAAGCCTCGATTGCGCTGGAAGAAATGGGACTGGCCTATGAAGCACACACAGTGACCCTATCGGATGCAGACGTAAAGAGTCCTGAATTCTTGTCCCTAAATCCCAACAACAAGATCCCTGCTCTTATCGACCCTAACGGCCCTGACGGGGCGCCGATCGGATTGTTCGAAAGCGGAGCGATCCTGATTTACCTGGCAGAAAAAACCGGCACGTTCCTTGGTGAAACGCCGCGAGAACGCGCAACCATTCTGCAGTGGTTGATGTTCCAGATGGGAGGCATTGGGCCGATGTTTGGTCAGATGGGCTTTTTCGTCAAATTTGCGGGCACGGCCATTGAAGACCCTCGCCCACGCGAGCGCTATATCAACGAAGCCAAGCGCCTTCTGGCAGTATTGGACAAAGAGTTGGCGGATCGCGACTGGATTGCAGGCAACTATTCCATTGCAGACATGGCTATTGCTCCTTGGCTACGCCCGATTACCGGCATTTACGAAGCAGCGGATCTTGTCGACTTAGCCTCTTTCAAAAATGTCGGTGCCTATCTGGAACGGTTCCTTGCACGCCCTGCGGTACAAAAAGGAATTTTGGTACCTCCACGGGGTTGATGTAACACTGATCCTTCTGATGCCCCTGACTATAGGGCCGCTTCTGGCGGCCCTATTTGATTTCACGGTGATACATTTGAAGCGATTGCCACGCGCCTATTTGACGCTAGAATGAAAGCAGGGTTGATAACTGCCTGATCAGACTTCAAATATTAGGAAGGGAAGACGATGGCGGGACTTTATATTGTCATAGAGCTGTTGGTGTCGATCCTTCTGATCGTCGTTGGGTACAAATTCTATTTTCTACCGCAAAGATTCCCCATTAGGGGCACCCGAACACCAATGACCCGTCTGGATCACAAGATCCCTTTCCGCCCCGATTGGGTGTGGCTTTATTCTGGATTATATTATCCGTTTATGCTGTCACCGGTCTTGTTCATCTCTGATCTCAATGAATATATCAGCCTTTGCGTCAGCTTCTTCCTTTTGCTGTTTACACAAATTGTGGTTGCCTTTGCGTTTCCAGTCAAAGCGCCGACGGAATGGCGCAATTATGCAAAACACGCTTCCTGGTCCACCCGTTTCTTAGCCTATGTTCAGCGGGTCGATAAAGGAGGCAACTGCTTTCCGTCCATGCATGTTGCCGTTGCCGTTCTGGTGGCGCTGCACCTGACCCAGTTGAACACTATCGATCAAGTGACCCATATGGCTCTGCTGTGGAGCATTCCGGTTCTTGTGGCAATCAGCACCCTCTACACCAAGCAACATCTGCTTATTGACCTACCTGCCGGAGCCGCCTTGGCGGCGATGGTCTATTGGGTTCATGTGACATACATCGTCGCCATCTAATGGCTTGAAGCTGACTATCCAGACCTCTCCTTCTTCATTTCTGACTATCACCATTACAGCATTGAAACGACCAATCGCCCGCATTGTTAGCAGTGTGAAAACATCGAGACACAGTGATAGATTGTCACTTTTCGATTTTTTTAAATTTGAAACGGCAAAGAGGTGTATGTCGCCGGTTTAGTTGTCTGCAAGACCCCACACCCTTGGCTTACATCAACTCTACATGCTGTCTCTCATAAGATTTCTTTGCTTATCCCAACGATGAACAACGCCACCCTTTGTTGACGGTGCCAGCTCTTCCTGCCGCTTATTGGTGCAAATTACCAAGGGGAACCACGGTATTTGTGCCAAGGGAATAGGAAAAAGGTCCCGCGCTCTCGCCATAGCACTCCTCACCCCACGGAACGAGCTGTTGTAATTTTACAACGCCACTTTGATAATTACTTTAAGACTCTATTTGTAAGATTGAACATTACATAAAAACTAGTATTGTCCATTTGTCCCTAACGAAATTACAAATTCTAAAAGGTCAGAATTATGAACATCAAGAGCATCATCCTTGGTTCTGCAGCAGCTCTCGTAGCTGGCGGTGCAGCTCAAGCAGCAGATCTGCCAGTAGCAGAGCCTGTAGACTATGTTAAAGTATGTGACGCATACGGCGCTGGTTATTTCTTCATCCCAGGCACAGACACATGTCTGAAAATCGGTGGTAAAGTATTGTTCGGTGCTGAAAGCGCTGGTTTCAATTCCGACGTTGCACGTAGCGACAACTTGGTAAACTTCTACACCGAAACCACTTTCAAATTCACCGCTCGTGAAGAAACCGAGCTGGGCACACTGACTGCTCACATGGAATTTGACGATACAGGCGAAGACGATTTAGGCGAAGGCACCGCAATCGACAAAGCATACATCACGCTTGGTGGTTTCTACGCAGGCCTTACCGATTCCCTGCTGAGCTTCAATGCTGGTTATGGCTATGATGACTATGGCGTATTGGACGTTGATCTGAACACCATCGGTTATAAAGCCGAAATGGGCAATGGCGTAACTGCAGCAATCGCTCTGGAAGAATACACAGGCAACGAAACCGGTGCAGGTACTTCCATGCCAGCAGTTGTTGCTAAACTCTCCATCGCACAGGGCTGGGGCTCTGCTGAAGCTGGCGGTTCTGTATTCCAGGTTCGTTATCAAGATGCAGCTTATGACACCGATTATGGTTATGCCTTCGGTGGTCAGGCTAAATTCAACGTTGTTGAAGACCTGAAATTCGGCGTTGCCGGTGGTTACACCGCTGGTGGTTCCTGGTTGGAAGAATCTGCTGTAACAGGCAAACTCAACACCGGTTGGGCTGCTTCTGCTGGTCTTGAATATGCATTTGCTGACAACTTCAACTTCTATGTTGACGCTGGCTATAAAGCATTCAACGATCGCTCCGGCACCGACGATTGGGAAGGCTGGGGTGTAAGTGCCATGGCTGAATATTTCCCAGTTAAAAACCTGAGCATCGCTGCTACAGTTGGCTACCAGAAAATCGACTTTGATACAGAGACGACTGCCAACCAAGACTGGGATGACGTAGCTGCCAAACTTGAAATCGAACGTACTTTCTAATTCAGGCAATGCCTAATTAGAGGAACGCACGTTAAAGGGGCCCCGAGAGATTTATCTTTCGGGGCCCTTTTCGTATCGGTCACTAAAACAGGCAAGCCATTTTTGATGCTGTGAAGGCATTGGCTTCTTTTATCGGCGCGAAACAGTCCCCGTTCGCCTGCCAAGCCTAGTCCGGGGTATATTGATCTCTTCCAAGTGCCATTATCATAATTGTCACTTTCAGAGACCGGAGATGCGCATCAAAGATCTCGCGTGGATTGGGCGCGGTTTTCAGTTGCTCGCAAACAAACAGGATGAATTTTGCAAACTCTGCAGGTGATTGCCCTGCTTCTCCTAGCTTGGTGGTATAGGGCAGCAACAATTGCGATATAAAAAGATAATACGCTTGTCGGGCCTCAACAACAGCGCGGTGTCCGACAATTTCGTTGTTGCCCCAAATATCAATGCAAGATGCGTTCTTTTGAATATACTCATAAGGAATTACAATTGTTTCTTCAAAGAAGACGTCCAATTGTTCGCTTAGGGATTTACACTCAACCAAACGCGTCTTGGTTGCTTGCAGAGAATCCATCGACGCATAGCCGATGACTTCGGCGACCACTTCTTCCTTGCTACCCAATGTAGCATAGAGTGTCTGCCTGGATAATTTTGCCTCACTGGCAATATCAGCCATGGTCGTTCTTTGAATACTATAGCGCTTAAAAGCCTCTAGGGCCGCTACAATAATTTTTGTTTTCGTATCTATCATTTCTCCCTCCCCCAAGGGCAAAACCGTATAAAATTTCAGTCCATCAACGCCTTGGATTCTCTAAACCCAATTGCCGATATCTTCATATAATTATTTCTAGATAAACATAATTTCGTCACTTTTAATATCGCTCTGCATATCTATTAACACATGTAGATAATTTGTAAATTTCAACTGCATTTAATTGACATATAATGTCAGTTTGTATATGTATGAATTACAAAACAAATATAATTGTAATGCTCTCTCTTTCATCATAATTGGCATCGCAGTCGCCTATTGCTTGAATGAGAATCAAACAAAATTGTTTCGACGCTCTTTTGAACACCGGATAATGTTTGCTGATGTGTTCATAAGTAATCCGTCTGACAGTGTCATGAGCATTGTTAGATATAGGCTGTTGTGGAATATTTGCTCTTGCTTATTATTCACTGCTTGCGACACATGCAGATAAGCCAGATTTCCTCCACAACAGCCTCCCCCCCCCCCAAAATATGCAATATAGAACATCAAGCTCTTTGCCCTCAAGAAGCCCCAATTGATGCGCATCCTTATTATCGTTGATATTATTCAGCGGTATGGGAGCAATTATTGCTCATTAAGTTCTTTTTTCTTGCCCGTCATGCTCCCTCTCAAGTTTATTTAATCGCTTGAGCATCACAGGCATCCCGTAGCAGATCACCAATGGCAAGTCTGACCATGATTCCATCTAGCTCGATATTCCGTCGTTTGACATCAGGCTCAATGGGGTTGAACAATAGAAACCTCGACAGCTGCCAGACATGGGTTTGGGCCGAGGATCAACATGGATCCGTATTGCGTATCATATTTTGAGACAGAATTCGGACATGTATGATGACCAGCAACCAGTGACAGGAGATCTATCATGCGCATCAGCCTAGGATGCAAACTTCGGTTTGATATGCCGCAGGCGACGCCAATGGTCGCAATGCTAAATGTCCATTACTCACGGTTTGGCGATCTGGAACGCCCGGACTATCTCAGCACGTCTCCCGGTGTGCCGGTCGAGAGCTATCGGGATGGATTTGGCAATTGGGCTACAAGGCTAGTGGCTCCGGCTGGTGAATTCACCCTGATGACGAATGGCATCTTCCGAGATCCGGGGAACCTTGATCCAATCGCCCCAGACGCGGTTCAACATGCCGTTCAAGCCCTGCCATCGGATACGCTGATCTTTCTTCGCGGCAGCCGTTACTGTGACACTGACATCCTGTCCGAACAAGCATGGCAACTGTTTGATAACGTCAGTTTGGGGTGGCCGCGGGTACAGGCCGTTTGCGATTATGTCCATGATCACATTACGTTTGGATATGAACATGCCAAAGCGACCCGCACCGCATCACAGGCCTGGGCCGAAGGGCATGGCGTCTGTCGCGATTACACACATCTAGCCATTGCTTTTTGCCGATGCCTCAACATTCCCGCGCGCTACTGCACCGGCTATTTAAGCGATATAGGTGAACCGGAGCCATATGCAGCAGGTGACTTTGCTGCCTGGATGGAAGTATATCTCTCAGGCCAGTGGTGGGTCTTCGATCCACGTAACAACAGCCGGCGGATCGGACGAATATTGGTCGCACGCGGCAGAGATGCCGCTGATGTTCCCCTGACACAAACCTTTGGCCCCAACACATTGACGGACTTCAAGGTCTGGGCAGACAATAAATCCGATTGAACCACCGGTATTGTTGTAAAAACCGCAAGACATAAAGGTATGAGCTTGCGGTCACGTCCCTTTGCTGTGCAGCAAAGAAAAAGGCCGCTCCCTTAGGCGCAGCCTCGTTTTATGCTGTTTGGGGCTTGTCTCACCTATCTAGGTGTTTTGCCTTCTCTTGGCTCTTTATTCCACTTCGCGGCAAGCCAGAAAACTCCCAAAGCAATCACAGCAGCAAAGCCGATCCAATAAACATATTCAAGCATCTTTGATTCTCCGAACAGTCCGATATTGAAAGCTACTCTATCACAGTTTGATATATTCGAATTTGATATTAATGCAGACGAGGTCAGAATCTACTGTCAAACAGCTTTGTTCCCGATAACGAACCGTCTCTAAGCCAGAATTACAGATATCAAAGGCTTAGACAACAGCGAAAACCCTATCAGTCCGGTGACGGATATGCAGACGACAAAACCCGGCGGCTGTCTCCAACCCCGGGCTTATGCATCGCTGTGCCAATGATCAAAGAAGACCAATGGTTTTCAGTTGGTCATTAGGCAGCCTGCTGTGCGCACCATTGCAATATTGACGGTTGACACTCGCTGGCCGTTTCAACTGATTATTCTTCAGTACTTGCACCTGAAACATATTTAGCACTGAAAGCTTTTTCGCCGAGACGTTCAATCAGGCTAAGCTGAAGTTCAAGCCAGCTTTTGTGGCCTTCTTCGTCAACAGCAATTTGTTCAAACAGCATCCGAGAGCCAATATCACCAGTCTCCATCGCATGTTGAGAGGCCTTGGTGTAAAATTCGATTGCTTCGGATTCATCTTCCAAATCGGATTTGAACAAATCAACGAGAGTATCTGCTTGAACCGGTTTTTTATAAAAATCCAAATCAGGCTTACCGTTGAAGAATAGAATTCTGGCAACAAACAGGTTTGAATGCTCCAGCTCTTCCTGCATTTCAGACCGCATTTGTGCAGCCAATTTGTCCAAACCCCAATCATCCAGCACATGAGCATGAAGTTGATACTGATGAGCGGCTGATAGTTCCATCTGCAGGGCTTGTTGCAGATATTCAATTGTTTTGTTGTTGGACATTTTTGTATCCTCATACTTGGGAGTTTGTATATTCATCATAGTGAATATATGCAGTAAAGGAAAGCGGTTTTGACTCAAAAGTGTTCACAAGTGCACCAATATCCGGTTGTGTTTATGCGTGTAAATACAGTCAAATGCCTTGATTTTTGTTGAAGGAAGGCGCGAGGAGTGATCTGGGGCAGTTTTTGGCATTTACAATCAGAACACAGACGTGGATCCTAATCTCTTTGTTGCGTAAAATAAAGCAACAGTCTGGGTCGCAATCAGGCACGGATGAACTATGCAACCGCTCTGACTTTGATAGCGCAGCGCTTGATGGATTGATGAAGGTGCGTGTGTAGCTCAGCCTTTTTCGCTGAAAGATTTTGACACGGCACTGATGCGCAAACCAAAACCGGGAGAGGTGCAGATCAAAGTGATTTTTGAGCTGCTATTATAGGCCATGAAATATACCGCTTCCCATTGGGGCGCCTATCAAATCACCAAGGCGGATACTGCAACCCAGATTGATATCAAACCCTTACCCGATGACCCCGCTCCTTCGCGCATTGGGCGGGGATGGATCAGTGCTGCGCGCGATCGCGATAGCCGCATTTTGAAACCGGCCATTCGAAAAGGGTGGCTTGAGGGCGACAACGGTGCCAACCGATGCCGTGACAGTTTTGTCGAGGTAAGTTGGGACGAGGCCATCCGCCATGCTGCCAGCGAACTGCAACGGGTGAAACGCACCTATGGCAACGGATCAGTCTTCGGCGGCTCTTATGGCTGGTCGAGCGCGGGGCGGTTTCATCATGCACAAAGCCAATTGCGCCGTTTTCTCAATTTGGCGGGCGGCTTTGTAAGCTCTCGCGACACCTATTCGCACGCCGCAGCAGAAGTCATATATCCCCATATTCTGGGCCTGAGTAATCGAGCCTTTCAGGACGATATGACCGCGTTGCCACTGGTGACAGAGCATTGCGAGATCTTACTTGCCTTTGGTGGCATCTCTGGTCGCACCGCACAAATTGCGTCTTCAGGCACATCAGCCCATGCTGTCCCCTCATGGCTGGACCAGCTTCGCGCAAAGAATGTGCGCCTGATCAATGTGTCGCCCCAAGAGAGCGATCTGGACAAGTCTGAATGGTGGGCTATCAGGCCGAGCACCGACACAGCTTTGTTGTTGGCTTTGATGTATGAAATCGTGGTTGCTGGGCGGGCCAACGAAGACTTCCTCAAGCGCTATACCAGCGGCTGGGAGGTTTTACGGGCCTATCTGATGGGCGAGAGTGACGGTGTAGCCAAATCGTCGGATTGGGCGGCTACCCTTTGCGATCTAGCTGCGCCGGATATTCGGGCATTGGCATTGCAGCTGGTCTCGCGCAAAAGCATGATCGCCATGACATGGGGCATGCAGCGGGCCGATCATGGAGAGCAACCGCTTTGGGCAGGACTGGCACTGGCTTGTTTAATAGGGCAAATCGGGCAGCCGGGAACCGGTTACGCTTTTGGATATGGTTCGTCTTCTCCCGTGGGCCAGCCTTCTCGCCTCATTTCCTGGCCGTCTATGCCACAGGGAAAGAACCCGATCAGCGATTATATTCCCGTCGCACGCATTGCCGACATGCTGCTCAATCCCGGTGGCAGTTATTCATACAATGGCGAAAACAGGATCTACCCAACCACGCGCCTCATCTGGTGGGTTGGTGGCAACCCGTTCCATCACCATCAGGACTTAAATCAATTTGAAGACGCTTGGACACGCCCCGAAACGGTGATTGTCAACGAGCATAGCTGGACGGCAACGGCGCGGCGAGCAGATATCGTGCTGCCCGCAACAACACCGATGGAGCGCACGGACATTATGCTCAGTCGTCGCGACCCGACGCTGTTGTATATGTCCAAGCTGTTCGACCCCATGGGTGAGGCCAAGGACGATTTTGAGATTTTTAAGCTACTCTCGCGCGCTCTCGGCTTTGAACAAAGCTTTACCGAAAGATTGGATCAAGAAGCTTGGCTGCGCGAAATTTGGCAACAATCCGCTGTCGTGGCCCAGCAACAAGGGTTTGAATTGCCCAGCTTTGAGAGCTTTGTCAAAGAGGGGCGATTTGATGTTCCAGACGCATCTGAATGCCGCATAGCGCTTGAGAGTTTTGTCTCAGATCCAAAGACCAATCCATTGAACACAGAAAGCGGCCGTATCACACTGTTCAATGAGACAATCGCGGCAATGGATCTGTCTGACTGCCCTGGCCACCCAACGTGGTTGGAGCCATGTGAAAGCCTGCTGGATGCCGAACCTGATCAATTACATCTAATATCAGGCCAACCTGATACGCGCCTTCATTCCCAGAATGATCGCGGCAGCGAGTCGCGGGCGGACAAGATCAATGAACGGGAGCCTGCTTATTTGCATCCCGAAACAGCCCAACGCCGTGGCCTCTGTGAGGGAGATATCGTGAAAATCGCCAATGACAGAGGCGCGTGCCTTGCAGGACTGCGCTTATCCAAGGGCATACGCAAAGACTGCATTGCCCTAGCGACCGGCGCATGGTTTGACCCCCAAACGATCAACAACTTTCCTCTTGAAGTCCATGGAAACCCTAATGTTTTGACGATCGACAAGGGCACTTCCGGCCTCTCTCAGGGCAACATCGCTCACACAGCCTTGGTGCGTGTTGAAAAATGGACGGCTCCCCTGCCTGACCTGACGATCAGCAAGCCCCCTAAGATCAAGGCCCAGCCTGAAAGCGCCTAATTTCGGATGAACTGAAACGCAAAATTCCTCGAGGTAGGGTTATGTGGTTTTGGATGGGGCGGTCTTGGCCATTATTTTTTAAACAACAGCCTACACAGACACAAAGATACATCGCCTTTGCCGAGTAACACATAGCAAAGGCGTCATGCCAGCATAAGACAAACTGCCAGACGCACAAAACCCATATTAGGTATGTGTTTGTTTCTATTCAATTTTTGGGATTTTACCAAGAGAGAAATGGTACAGTTGGGTGGTCTCGAACCACCGACCTTCGGATCCACAATCCGACGCTCTAACCAACTGAGCTACAACTGCACAACACTCTTGGTGGGCTGTTTATTAGGCAAATTTTTTTATGAATGCAAGGCCTGATGTGTGATCTTCCCACAACTTGTCAAAAAAACGTCACCAAACCTTGGTGATGGGCCCCACCCTACACAGGCTCACAAGCGTTATGCGAGCCTGTCTCGTCTCATTTAGATCTCAAAACGCACAGAAACGGCTCTAGGCTGCCTTGATAGATTCCATGGTTTTTTCCGCCGCTGCTTTTACAGGAGCACTGGTCTCTTCGATGCCTTTTGTCAGGCTCTCTTGCAAATCTTTGCTTTGTGCCGAGAAGGTTTCAAACTGCTTGCCGGCAAACGCGGTCTGCAATTCAATCGCATCACTGAAGCTTTTCACAGCCATCAAGTCGGTCAGAAAGTTGAACCCGGCATCCATGTTGCTTTTCACAGCATCCATGGTTTTTTGGTTTAGATCTTTCGCACTTTTGGTTGCGCAGTCGATGCTTTTCTCAATGGCGGCACTCTGCTCTTCAACCGAAGCTGATGTTTTTGCAAAGGTATCCCGAGCGGATGCCAGTGATTTTTCAGCAAGTTCGATAGCGCCGTCCGGCATCAGTGTTTCTGGCAATTCAAAATTCGGCATAGCAAAAGCCAGCGCAGCTGCTGCATCCGGCTTTGCACCAGGCTTCGTCGAAGGCTTGGATGCGGTTTCAGCTGAGGCCTTTGCGGCCACTTGAGGCTTTTTGGCAGGCGTAGCCTTGGCAGCAGCTTTAGCGGCCGGGGCTTTTGGGGCGGTTGCGGTCATATCGGGTCTCCATGTCTACAAAATTGATAAATCAGCTTTGCCTGACTTCGGCTTCGCTGATGATCCAGATGGCGACAGGCAAAATACGCTCACCAAAATTATCAGCCAACAGTAACGCAGCGCTGGGTTGGGAAGCCCACCGGCGAATGAATGTGGCTTTTGCCCGTTTGTCTCTGAAAGAATAAGGTCTTGAATTGCGTTTGTGCGGCGCTGTCTATATTGCGTCGCACAAGATAGCTCTCATCTGGTCTTGAGAACCAGACATCGGCATTGATTAGTCTTTTTTGGTCGCGTCAGCGGCTGCCTTGGTGGCAGATTCGCCAAATTCACGGGCAACTTCGCCAAAACGCTGCATTTGGGACTGAACATATTTGGTCTGCAATTCAATTGCTTCTTGCATGTCTTTGGCTTTCACAAGCTTGGATGCCAGTTCGAAAGACGCATTCATGCTTTCTTCGGTTGCAGAGATCGCTTTTTTGTTAAGGTCTGCAGCACCATCACGCATGGTCTGCGCAGAGCCTTCAGCCTTTGCAGCGGCTTCTCCAGCAGCAGCAAGGAACTCTTCGTAGGCTTTGCGTGCCTGATCTACGCCTTTTTCAGCCATGTCACGCACTTGTTCTGGAACTTCGAATGTTTCTGGGGCCTTCATCATAATGATATCTCCTAAACGTGAGGATCGGCACCTGCCGTCTCTATGTTGCAATGCACCATATCAAATTTTCTTGTGCACTGCAACATATTTACACTGTACTTTAGGTGTAGTCCGCAAACTGGCAATCTCAAGAGCCATCTGACGATGCATCGACGGGTATTTCTGTCGATCGCAATCAATAACCGGCGATCCAGCATGAATTCAAAGCCTTGTTGCCGCTCTAAAGGTCTCAATTCTACAATTTTACTGCGGGGAGATTAACCATGGCAATCTATTCCGCGGCTATTGACGCGGGTTTTGTTGGACCTGATTGACCAGAGTGGGTATTAATAATGTATTAACACTTCCAATCAGGACACTGAGCGGATGAATTTGCTTCATGCCGAAGCGTTGGTCGGAGATCAGAAAAGAACACCACATGCACGAATCCCAGTCGGCCAGCTTGGCCATGCCCTTTTTGACGCTCACTGCGCATCCGGCGATCGGAGCGGTGCTGCTAGATCCGCGCCCTGCTTGGGTGTGGAACAGCGAGGGTAGCCGGATTCTGTGGGCCAATGTGGCAGGCGTGGCTTTCTTTGGTGAACCCAGCATGGACGCCTTGTTGAACAGGACCTTTGGTGATGTCCATCCAGCGCGGCGGCATCTGTCCCGATTGGCTCGGAACGCCCGTGCGGACACGCCTGTTCTGGATCGCCTGCGCTTTTTCCTTGGCGACACCGCTGTTACGGCCTCTTGCTTGTGCAAACGGCTGGATGTGCAAGGCGAAGGTGTTCTGTTGATCATGGCGACGGACCAGCCCGACGCAGGACATTCGGATCAAGTCCAGAGGCAGCTGTTTCTGGATATGTTGGTTAAAGACACCGACATGCAGGCTGTCATTTTTGACAATCTGGGGCAAACTCTGGCGCACTCCGGCTCTATTGACTGCTTGCCGCTCGCCCCCAAACAGCTACAATTGATGATGACAGAAGCCGATACGCCCCTGCGATTGGCGGCCGATACCATAAGCCACAATGACACACAATTCATCGTCGCGCTTGCTCGGATCGGTGAAGAAAATGTCCGTCATTATCTGGCAATTGTTCAAGACGCAGGCGCAGATCAGGGGATTGATACGCGCGCGCTGTTGTTTGCAGAGTTGGATGATGGCGTTTTTGATGAAAACGCTATCGAGGATACCGATAATGTGGCTGATATTTTTGGCAACGATTTCGGATTGGAAAACACAACGCCAAACACCACAAATGTCACCGATCTGGCCAAGCATTTGCAAAATATTGAGGATGTTCATCCCTTTTTGTCTGATTTGCCTTCTGTCAATCCATTCCTCGACAGGCCACATCATTATGATGACAATGTCACCGTATTGAAAGATCGTTCCAAGCGGACTGCGCCAACCAAGGCCAGCCTCTCGTCTGGTGCTTCGATGCCAGAGACCCCGTCCAATGTTGTTGCCTTGCCTTTTGGTATGGACAATACCGAGAGCGACGGCATCGACGATAAAGCGACATCAAAAAACCCAGCCAAATCGGCTCAAGATGTGGATGCGACGCCGCCATATGAATTTGATGACGATGGTGGCCTGTATCATTTTGTTTGGGAAAGCGACGAAGTCGGCCGGTTTAACTATATATCACCGGATCTTGCTCAAGCAGTTGGTCCGGACTATGCCGACCTTATTGGTCTGAGTTGGCCTGAAATCGCCGATCGGTTTAAGATGGATCAGGATGGTGTCGTCGCAAAGGCCTTTGAGGCCCGTGACACATGGGCTGGCCTGACTGTCCTGTGGCCGATTCAGGGCCGTACGCTCAGAGCCCCAGTGGAGCTAACAGGTTTGCCTGTTTTTGGCCGTTATCACGGTTTTCAAGGGTTCCGTGGTTTTGGTGTCTGCAACACCAAGACCCTAAAATCCGGCATAGATCCAAGCACCGATGCGGGCATTCACGCCCCCACAACGCCAGACGCCCCGACTTCGCCACAGTTTGAGGGCAATAGCGATCTCATGTCAGATGAACTTCTGCTAGCGGCTCGGAATGCCGTTGTTGCTGCGGAAGAAACTGTTTCGGCTGGTTCCTCTGCTGCTGACGCCCTGCATGAAGAACCGATGGAGACGTTGGAGCAAGATGGAGTTGATGCTGTGCATGATGAGGTGAACGACCCATCGACAGCTCAGAAAGACCCCGGGGATCTCGCCGCTCAGAAAGCTGCAGAGGGCGGCGACGGCTCGCGTCAACAAGAGGACGAGCCGCAGACAAGCCACTCAGGCAACGACCCATATGATCTGGTTTCAACATTGCTTAGCGGCTCCACAAAAGGCGTTAAGGAATCTTTGCTTGGTGACAAAGATGACGACGCGGACCAATCAGCAACGGTGATTGATACACAGTCAGCGACTGACGCTGATCCGGATGGGGCTGGGCGTTCTGAAGCATTGAGCGATGGAGAACGTGACGCCTTCGACAGCATCGCAGCGGCGTTGACCGACGGGCCGTTTCAAGATAGTGACAAACAGAATGACGCTAATCTGATCACCTCGACCTCTGGTGCTGATAGGCCGAACACATCAGATATCGTGACAGAAACTCCATCAAAGGCACGGCCCCAGATGGATGAAACATTGCGTTCTGCTGCGAGCAGTGCTTTTCGGGAAATCCTCGCGATGGACCCCGCTTTTCGGCATATGCGCGGGCATATGGCCAAATTGTCCGAAGATAAAAGCGAATATTCTAAAGACAGTAGCAGCACAGAAAACACGCCATCAGACACAGCGCCCTCAACAGAGACAACCAGCCCGAGTGAAACCATACCCGGTGAGCCACCAATCGTCCAAGATTTTGAGGCTAGCGAAGTCGCCGATGATGCAATGTTGCCTTCAGAAGTGCTACCCGCTGAAAAAGGCGACGAAGCAACCGCAAGCAATGACACCCAAGACGCCAATCAAATAATCGCGCCCACTGTGGAAGGCACGACAGATAAGGTGCCACGGGTTGACGATGCTGACGCTGAAACAGATGCTGCGGATATGTCGAACGTCGAGGCTGAGACAGCCTCTTTGTGGGATAGCAAGGACAGCTCGTCTCCTCTGATCAATTTGCTCGACAAATTACCAACCGCAATCATTGTTTCTGCTGGTTCGACCATCTTGTTCGCCTCTCGAAAAGCCCTGCGACTGCTGTCTTTTGAAACAAGTGCAGATCTTGAAAAAGCCGGAGGCATGGAAGGTTTGTTTACCGGACGGCCGGGCGACTGGTTGACCAAGACAGACGGCCGCACCACTTTGCGTGGCGGAAAAGGCGTGCCTGTTTCCGTTCTGGCGACCATTTCTTCCATCAATTGGGGGGACCGTCCCGCGGCGATGCTCAGCTTTGAAGATGCACAAGAAACAGCACCCAAAACGGGCGTTTCTGAAGAAGACGAGAAAATTGCCGAGTTGGAAGCCATCCTAGACGCAGCCACCGACGGGGTTGTGGTGTTGGATGGGGATGGAATGATTCTGCGCATGAACCATTCCGCCGAAGCCCTGTTTGAAACAGACCGGCATGATGTGGCCGGAGACAGTTTTCTGACCTTGTTGGCAGAAGAAAGTCACAACGACACCCTCACCTATCTCGAAAGCCTGAAAAGCAATGGTGTGGCCAGCATTCTCAATGATGGTCGCGAGATTGTTGGGCGAGTTAAATCCGGTGGTATGTTGCGTCTGTTTATGACCATGGGGCGGATCGCTATTCCGGGCACCAATCGTTTCGGTGTTGTGTTGCGCGACATTGCCCAGCGCAAGCGCGCTGAAGAGCTGCTGTTAACGCAAAAACTGGGTGCCGAGACAGCAAGTCAACAAAAATCTGATATGCTGGCCAAAGTGAGCCATGAAATTCGCACACCTCTCAACGCTATCATCGGCTTTTCCGAAGTCATGATGGACGAGCGGTTTGGCGCAATCGGATCGACCCGCTATAAGGACTACCTCAAGGATATTAGCATTTCCGGCAAGCATATTATGAACTTGCTCAATGACCTTCTCGACCTGTCCAAGGTTGAAGCGGGCAAGATGGAAATGCAATTCGAGCCAACACAGCTGAACCGGTTGGTTTCCGAGAGTGTCGGACTTATGCAACCCCAAGCCAGCCGTGATCAGATTATCATCCGCACATCGTTTGGCTCCAATTTGCCAGATGTGGCTGGAGACGATCGTTCGCTCCGGCAGATCATTCTTAATCTGCTGTCAAATGCACTCAAATTCACAGATACAGGCGGACAAGTTATTGTTTCGACCGGCTATGAAGAGAGTGGTGATGTGGTGCTGCGCATTCGCGATACTGGCATAGGGATGAATGAAGAGGAGCTCAAGATAGCGCTTGAACCTTTCCGTCAGGTCTCGACCACCCGTAGCGCATTGCAAGGCACTGGTCTTGGGCTGCCTTTGACAAAAGCCCTTGTCGAGGCAAACCAATTCCGTTTTGCCATGACCAGTAAGAAGGGATACGGTACCCTTGTTGAAGTGACCATCCCCAAAGAACGGGTCATTTTAAAACAAGACGCCGGACAATAACACCAATCAAGACCACCGGTCTTGATTGTGGCTTTGAAGCCTCGAGGGGCAGCACAGCAGCACAGCCCCCTGCCCCTATTCCCAAGCCTTGTTGAGCCTTTTGCAGGCCTCGGTCAAATCTGACCGATTGAGCGGAGCGGTGACGCAGAGGCGCACGCCGTCGGATTGAATGCGCCCAGCACAAAACGTGGATGCAGGCACCAACGCGACACCTGCGGCGCTGGCTTTGGCTGCCATTTGCTCTCCCGTGCCACAGTCGGGATGGTTGGGCAGCCCCCCTAGCAATTGACTCGACGCTCCCGTAGGAATCCAGATGTGCGGCGCGGCCGGAGCGCGCCCCAAGGCGGGCAACCCCAATTTGCGCCGGAGCAAGCCTTGCCGCGCGCGGGCTTCCTGTCGCTGCCATTCCATGTGGTTGTCGACTTCACCCTTTTCGATCCAGTTACAGGCCAACTCCAGCATAATGGGCGCCGCCATCCAACTGGTGACATGAACCAACTCGTTTGTGGAGAAATTAAGCCCGACGGGCGCTCGATCTTCCCCTTCCAACGTGGAAATAATAAACCCGAAGCGCGGACCCGGCGCAACCAGTTTGGACAGGCCACCGACCAGAATAGAGCGGCCTGCCAGTTGTAGGCTCAAAGGCGGTTCCTTGGAAAATCCGCCATAGACATCTTCTTCAATCACCAACAAGTCGAGCTTTTCGGCCAGTCGGGCAATCTCAGCACGACGGGCTGCGTCCATTGTCGTTCCGGTGGGGTTTTGCAAAATGGGACTCACGACCAAAATACGCGCACCACTGGCCCGTGCGGCCCGATCCAGATCTTCAGGCAAAATGCCTCTGTCATCCATCGTCACCGGCACCAAGCGCAACCCCATTTGTCTGGCTGCGACTTTCATGCCCGGAAAAGTCAGCTCTTCAACCAACACCGGCAGATCCGGCTTTGCGACCATTTGCAGTGCCGCAAACAGGGCCGCTTGCGCACCAGCACAGGGGAAGATATCGGTTTGTCGCGGATGAAAGCCTCGGGCCTGATACAGTTGGGCAATTGCATTGCGGCAGCGTTTGATGAGATTGGGGCTGTTATAGTCCATCATGTCGGCAAGATTGTCCCGAGCCAACAGGGTGGCAAAACTTTGCCGAACATCCTCATCACTGAATGCACGGGCAGGAATGATGGTCGACAGATCAATCATATTCTCGGTTTGCGACCGATCCATGGCATAGAGCTGAGCGGCATCATTGCCGGGCAAAACATAGGTGCCTCGGCCCACCTCGCCCGTGATCAACCGCAGTCTGGTTGCTTCACGAAAAGCCTCGGTTACGGTTGAAAGATTGACCTTCAGGCTCCATGCCAAATCGCGCTGCGTGGGAAGACGCGCGCCTGGGAGCAGAATGCCGTCCTGTATATCCTTTTGCATAGCGGAAACAATGGCGCGATACTTGGGGCCCGCAAGGTCAGATATATCCGGACACCAGTCTGTTTGTTTGTCTTTCATGCTGCCCCTGCTTCTTTGCCATTGATCGCGCGTTTCATTCACTTGCCATCAATTGTATGGAAGACAATTAAACTTGCTTCCCATACAATATATATATTGTACCATACAATATACTTTGTCATTAATTTTGCCAACCGGTATTTGCTAACCCGACAAATGCCCATGATCGGCCATGGTTTTACCGATGGCTTTTGTGACCGCGCCCGTCACCCCGAAGATGACAAAGGACACCATACCATGCTCAGCTGCCGTGATTTTGAAAAGGCCGAAGAACTTGTCTACCGCTCCATGTCCCCCACCCCGTGTTACAACTGGCCCTTGTTGGCGGCTGAACTGGGTGCCTATGTCTGGATGAAACATGAAAACCACACTCCGACGGGTGCGTTTAAGGTGCGCGGCGGTTTGGTCTATGCCAACCGTCATAAGGCACGGTTCCCAGAAGGCGGGGGTCTGATTTCTGCCACACGCGGCAATCATGGACTGAGCCTGGCATTTGCAGCAAGGGTTGAAGGCATGCGTGCAACCATTGTGGTGCCGCATGGCAACTCCCCGGAAAAAAACGAGGCTACAAAGGCCTTTGGTGCAACTGTGGTGGAAGAAGGCGATGATTTTGATCTCGCAGTGAGCCACGCCAAAGCGGTCGCCGCACAGGATGGCCTGCATATGGTACCCTCTTTTCATGAGGATCTTGTCGCCGGTGTAGGCACCTATGCCTATGAAATGTTACAGCAGAACCGCGACCTCGACACCATCTATGTCCCCATCGGCAAAGGCTCGGGCATATGCGGTATGATCGCGGCACGGGATGCGCTGAATTTGAAAACAAAAATTGTCGGCGTCACCTCAGACAGAGCCGATGGTTACGCCCGCTCATTTGAAGCAGGCTGTCTGCTGGAAGCGGATCGCAGCGACACCTTTGCTGACGGTATGGCCGTGCGATGCCCCGATCCTGATGCGCTGGCGGTTGTCTGTAAGGGCGCAGAACGGGTTGTACGCGTGGACGACGAAACCATTGCCAATGCGATCCGGTTGATCTTCCGCGCCACACACAATATGGCCGAGGGTGCAGGAGCGGCGTCCCTTGCTGCGTTGATGAGCGAGAAAGCCAAAATGGCTGGCAAGAAAGTGGGGGTTGTTCTGAGCGGTCATAACATTGACACCGCGTGGGTGGCCCAGCTGATGGCGGGGCAAACACCTACGGTTTAGGCCCAGAAAGAACCCAGATATCACTAAAGCTGTTTGCGGCGCTGTTTCGGTGGGCTGAAGCAGAAAGATGGGGGCAGGAAAAGGCTTGTCTGGCGTGAGGTCTCTAGATCCCTTATCGTTTGACACCTATTCTGCCCGTATCTCATTCTGAAAGATGCCACATGCTCGCTCGTTTGACTCCAAAACATTATGCCCTGATCGGGATTTTAATGATCGCGACCACTGCGATCATCCTATTGATGATGGGGCGCGAGCCGATTTGCAAATGTGGCGTGGTCAAATTCTGGACATGGGACGTCAACAGCTCAGACAACAGCCAGCATATTTCTGACTGGTACACGCCCTCCCACATCATCCATGGCATGTTGTTTTATGGACTTTTTTGGTGGATGGGTCGCTTTGCGACCGGTGGTGCCGGCTGGCCAATGGGGCTGCGCGCCCTGTTGTCGATCTTGGTTGAAGCAGCATGGGAAGTGTTGGAAAATTCGCCCTTCATTATCAATCGCTATCGCGAAGCGACCATTGCGCTGGACTATTTCGGCGACAGCGTGTTGAACTCGGTCTTTGATATTATATGGATGTTGTTTGGATTCTGGTTAGCGGCAAAACTGCCTGTGTGGGTGACGATCGTCTTGATCATTGCAGCCGAGCTGTTTGTCGGTGCAATGATCCGCGATAATCTGTCGCTCAACATTTTGATGCTGCTCTACCCGATCGACGCCGTGCGCGACTGGCAATTGCAGGGACTGTAATGGCCGGTTGATGGAACCGCTAAATACAGCGACCACCATCCACTTCCAAGGCAACACCAGTGATGAAGTTCGCTTCATCCGAGGCTAGATAGAGCGCTGCGTTGGCCATGTCTTCAGGGGTAGAGAGACGTCCCAGCGGGATGGAGCTTTTGAAAAGTTCGCGTTTTTCTGGCGTGTCTTCCCCCATAAACAGATGCAACATGCCGGTTTCGCCTGCCACAGGGCAGAGCGCATTAACACGAATATTGTCAGGGGCCAGCTCCACCGCCATGCTTTTGGTGATGGAAATGGCTGCTCCTTTGGAACTGTTGTAAGCCACAAGACCCGGACGCGGACGCAGGCCCGCAGAAGAGGCTGTGTTGATGATCACACCGCCACCGCTTGCGCGCATAATGGGAACAGCGCGTTTGGCGGCCATAAAAATGGCTTTAACATTGACTGCAAAGATGCGATCGAACATGTCGTCTTCCACATCCAACATCGACATATTGCGGTGGGTGAAACCGGCATTGTTGATCAGAATATCCAAACCGCCCAAGCTTTGCGCGGCCTGCATCATGCGGTCGACATCCGCTGCGAGAGCAACATCCACTTCCAACGCCATACCGCCGATCTCATCAGCGACCTTATGGGCACCGTCGCCGTTAAGGTCGGCGACAATGACCTTTGCACCCTCCTTGGCAAAGCGTCGTGCCATACCTTCCCCAAAGCCCGATGCTGCACCGGTTATGATGGCGATTTTATTGGCCAGACGCCCTGTATCAGATCCTGTAGTCATACGCGTTCCCCGCTGATTAGCCGTGTTTCATGATCACCGTTTTGACGGCAGACAGTTCCATCAGGCTGGCCATGCCCTTTTCTCTGCCATGGCCGGATTTTTTGAAACCACCGAAGGGCAACTCAACCCCTCCGCCTGCCCCATAACCATTGATATAAACCTGACCGGCACGGATGGCGCGCGCCATGCGCATGGAGCGCGATGTGTCTGCGGTCCAGACACCGGCGACCAACCCGAACGGGGTGCCGTTGGCGATGCGCACAGCTTCTTCCTCTTCGCGGAACGGAATCATCGATAGCACGGGGCCAAAGATCTCTTCTTGTGCCAATGCGCAACCGCTGGGCACAGGACCAAACAGAACAGGGGCAGCGTAATAGCCACTTTCGGGCGCATCTTGAGCGATTGTGCCTGCGGCCAATACGGGGATGTCCAAATCATGCGCCAGCGTCATAAAAGTTTGCAGCCTTTCAGCCTGCCCGTGAGAAATCAACGGGCCCAGATCGGCATCAGCATCATGCCGGTTCGCAACCAGCGTTTCAAAACGGGCGGATAATCGCTCAATCACATTTTCCCAAATGTCGTGATGCACCAACAGGCGCGATCCCGCAGAACAGGTTTGGCCTGCGTTCTGAATGATCGCATTGACCACAACGGGCAACGCGTCGTCCAGATTGGCGTCTGCGAACAAGAGCTGCGGGCTTTTGCCGCCCAGTTCCAACGTCGTGCCGATATGGTTTACTCCGGCGGCGCGCTGAACCTGACTGCCCACTTCGGGCGAGCCTGTAAAGGTGAGAAAGTCTATGTCCGTGTGTGAAGCAAGTGCAGCACCGGCCTCTTCGCCCAAACCCGTGACAACATTGAGCACACCCGACGGGACACCGGCTTCCAACGCCAGCTCTGCCATGCGCAAAACAGACAGGCCGGCCGCTTCAGCCGGTTTGATGACAAGGCAATTGCCCATGGCGAGACCAGCCCCAATGATTCGGGATCCAATTTGCGCAGGATAGTTCCATGGGATGATGGATCCGATAACGCCATGAGGCTCGCGCAGAGTGAAGGCCGTATAGCCGTCAAGCACGGGGATTGACTCCCCCATGACTTTATCAGCAGCACCACCGTAAAACTCAAAATAGCGGGCCGAAACCGTGATGTCTGTTTCCGCTTGCCGCAAAGGCTTGCCGGTGTCGCGGCTTTCCAGAGCCGCCAACTCACTATGGTTGTCTAGCACCAACTGTCCCAGAAGGCTTATGCAGCGCCCTCGCTCTGTCGCTGTCATGCGAGACCAAGGCCCTGTTTCTAAAGCGGTTCTGGCGGCTTTCACCGCAGCGTCGACGTCATCCAGCCCAGAGCGGGCGATGGTGCAAAATATTTGGCCGTCCGAGGGACAGGAAACATCAAGCGTCAGTCCCGAGGCCGCCTCTTGATGGCTGCCGCCAATCAGATTGCTCCACTGTTTGTCCTGTGCGATGGTTTGCGCCATCGTCGCCAATGAAACCGACATCTTCACCCCCAAATGTTGAGCATTGAAATGTGTGAAGCAGCATGTCCTGTCCAACCGGCAAGTGCAAGGGGACAATCCAAAGGCTCGGTTCGATGCTTATCGCTTGCTTTTGACGGCGTCAGAAAAACAATTCGGGTTCTGCCAGCATCAAATACTGGATCAGCAGGATCGTTTTGGAATCACGCAATCGCCCCTCAAGCACCGCTTCTCCCAATTCATCAAGAGCGATTTCCTCGACGATGATGTCTTCGTCTTCATGGTCCAAGCCTCCCCCTTCATGAACGCGATCGTCCAACGTATAGCTGGCCAGAAAGCCGTGGACTTTTTCGGTCAAAATTCCGGGAGACGCATAGAAACTTGAGACGAATTGCAGCTCATTAATACGAAAACCCAATTCTTCCTCGGCTTCGCGCAGCGCGGCCCCTTCGGCACTTTCGCCTTCATCGATCAACCCTGCAGCCACTTCCAGCAGCATCGGGTCAGGCTCTTTGTTGGCAACCAGTCCTGCGCGCAACTGCCGCACCAGCAAGGCAACATGCCTGTCACGATCCACGGGCAGCACACAAATCGCATGACCATGATCATGAATCTCGCGGGTCATCACGCGCCGCTCGCCGTCTGAATGGGTATATTCCAACTGGCACTCGCTCAGTTTGACAAACCCACGGTATTTCACTTCACAATGCGTCAGCTTAGCGTCGACATGGTCACGTTTGGGCAGAAAACGATCGGACATAGTGTGGTTGCCTTTATGACTTGTTGAGCGGTTCACCGTGCGCCGAACAGAAGTGTGCGTGTTTCAAAAGCGCTGGCTGTGGGGCGGCCCAAACGGCCTGCCAGATCCCCAAGCGCAGTCAGCTGATCTTGCGGTGAAAGGAACAGCTCCCCCTCTACCGTATGGATGTTATAGGCCGAGCCGGGTGCAATATGACCTCCCAGAGCCATGGCGGCTGTCAGGGCTGCTGTTTCCTGAGGGCCGAATGCAGCAACCGACCACGCTATTTTCCCCAAAAGATTTTGCTTTTCCATCCCCGCCAAAAAGCCTCGCAAGCGATGCGGCTCGCTGGACGGGTCTTCCCCGTCACTTCCCAGAATAAAAAGCAAAGACTGGCAGGTTTCTGGTATGATTCCATATTGGCGGAAGGCATAGAACCAATCGATGTCAGTGGCCTGATTGATTGCAATTTGCACGCCGATTTTCAACTGATCACATAGGTCAAAAAGATCACGGGCAGCCTCTTCGTCGGCTTCGTCTCCATCGCGCGGCAAGATCTGGTTGAGTGGAATCTGGCAAGCATCCGGTTGCGCCTTGCTCAAGAGCGCCCCAAACTGCGCGGGCGACGCCCCGCTGCTGGCATCCAATTCCAACTGCAAAACCATCGCCCCATCCAGCGCGTCCCGCAAGGCCATGACGACTTCAGAGCAGATGTCGGGATCGACGCAATAGAGCCCCTTTTCGTCACGCACAGAAAAAGAAAAAAGTGAGGCACCGGCATTTTGCGCCGCTTTGGCCGCTTCTAATAATTCTTCGCGTTTAAGCGGAAGGCCAAGATAGTCACGTTTGCTGCGACCAATGCCATTGGCGGCGAAAGACACGCTAACCGGTTTGGGAATTCCAAGTATCATGTTATTTTGACTCTTTTTTGGCAGCGAGATTATCCGCGCACCAGCGTTCAGATCTTATTTATAGGACCGGGACGACAAAAATATCAAATTACGCAGTCAACAATCGAAAATTGGTCCACTTCATTGTTACACTAAGCTATTGTCCATCCAAGTTGGGACTCTAAATAGATAACCAGTAAAAGCGTCAAGCTCACCCTTTGCCAAATGCCCTCAACTTTTGTATGAAGGAGGCCGTTTTGATAGTGCGGTGCCGGTCCGATTCAGTGGTCTCTTCGGTATCACAAGAAAAGAGTCTTCATGAAACTCGATGATTTGCGGCAATTGCTTTGGGACGCTTATCCAGATTTATCGCCCCAGATGAAAGTGGCTGCATCTTATGTGCTCGAAAATCCGGCCGATGTGGCGTTCAAATCTGTTCGCCAGTTGGCCAAGGCGGCAGATGTGCACCCGTCAACCATCGTAAGATTGGCGCAGGTTGCAGGCTTTTCAACCTTCGATCCCTTTCGCGCAGTGTTTCAAAAAGGCGTGCAAGCTCAGGAGATTCGACTCGATGAGCGCGCTGCTGCTTTGCAAAAAGATGGCCGTTGGGGAGAAAGCTCGGATGCCTTCGTTGAAATCGGGCAGGCAACCTTAAGCAATTTGACCAGCCTGTTTCAGCCAGACACCCAGAGAGCCGTGCAGCGCATTGCCAAGGCTATCATCGAAGCGGATCGCGTCTATGTCTCGGGCTATCGCTCGTCTTTCGCATTTGCGCATTATCTGGCTTATGCAGGCAAAATCGCGTTACCGTCTATTCGGCTGCTGGAAAGCCCGGATGGATCGCATTTTGATATTCTGGGGCAGGCCGGACCACGCGACCTGATCATACTTTTCACCTTTGCGCCTTATGCATCAGAAGGCGGGCGGCTGCTGACAGTTGGCAAAAAACGCGGCTGCAAAATCATCGCAATTACAGATGCCATGTCTTCTCCGGCCGTGCCTTTGGCTGACTTGGGGTTGTTTGTTCCTATGACGGGTCCGCAATTGTTGCCATCGCTGGTCCCTGCCGCCTCTGTTTGTGAGTTGATCCTAGCCGAATGCGCCCGCCTTGGTGGCTCAAGCGTGGTTGAGAATCTGCGTTCATTTCGCGATCAGGTACACGCAGTGGAAGGCTATCTCAGTCCGGTCGAGCCGTCTAACAAGTTCGATGATGATGACGACGATCTGTTCAACAGCTAGCTTACCATTTTGATTGTGGCTCCGATTTCCTGCGTAAAATCGAGTTGCACAGCTCAATTCAGAACAGATATCTGTGGCGGTAAAATCACTAGACCCACGTAGAAAACCGGCCGAGGTGCCTGTCTTATCGGGTTACCCACAGGCCGCATTGCAATCTGGCATGATTTGAATTCTTTGGCACACGCATACTCACAAACAGGGTCAGCATCGGCCTCAGCGGACAGCCTCCCTTGTCATTTTTGCCAATTTTTCTACTTCTGGTTCGCAAAGTGCCATTGATTTCAATCACCTGAGAAAATTCACTGGCAATGCAATTATCAACACACTTCAAAAATCCAAGCAGTCACAATTGCATTCAATAGGAGCATATTGTCAATGTTCCCCATTGCAACCAATGCGATATGATGGCTGTTGGATACCTGATGAAATAAATTTTGGTTTGCATTGACCAAGTGAGTTGCAGCAAGTCCGGTTGACAGGTAGATTCTCGTTATAGGCGTATAATTAGTGGCGCCCAGTGATGATACGGAGGATTACATGGGACGTCCAAAAGAGTTCAATTCTGAGTTTGTTATGGCAGCAGCAACGGATTGTTACTGGCGTGATGGGGTTGCACGAACATCCATCAGTTCACTCGTCGAAGCGATGAAGATTCAGCGGTCCAGCTTCTATAACAGTTTCGGCTCGAGAGAAGGCATATTGGCGACAGTCCTTAATCGCTATATGGACGCATCTCCGCTTAATCAGCTGGTCAATGACATACAAGATAAAGAGACATCGGCAGATATTGCTCTGATTGATCTGATTCTCGATTTCAGCCATTTTCTAGCCAATAATGGGCAAGGCAGGGGATGTTTGTTTTTCAACGGCTTGAGCGAGCTCTCGGCACGAGACGGACAGATTTATGAAATTTACCAAGATTACTACTTACGCCTGATGGGTGGTCTGTCACAGTTATTGGACCGCTATAAGAGAGAAATTTCGCAATCTGAGGGTGTGAATGCAATAAGCATAGATCATTTCTTGTGCATCTTAATGAGTTTGGCGCATTTTTCCAAACTCGACCCGTCCGAACTGCGCCTTGCGAGAATAGGGTTGGATCAATTGTCCGGGTTGTCACCGCATTTTGCTACGCTGATAAAGACACAAGCGCGCTCGGTGGAAACCATGCGCCAATCTCAAGAAGCCCAACGCCTGCAGGCCTAGCAGGCCGGATTGGAACAAGCTCGGCAGTTTGACCAAGCAGCGAAAAAACTAAAACCACGGCCTGCATGGTGGTGGTTCTTGGGACAGTTTTCCTTGTCCCTTTGCCAATTTTCATCAATTGCTTGAAATTTGCGGCGCGCTTGGCCAGTCTCGGCGCAACCGGCACAGTTCGCATCGGAACTGATTCCCTTGTCCCTGAAGGATTGGTAAAAGACAGCCATGGAATGGTCGCAACAGCAGGACGCTGCACTGCGTGCAGTGAGTGAATGGATCCAACACGGCAAAGAGCCCATATTCCGTCTCTTTGGCTATGCTGGTACCGGTAAAACCACGCTCGCCAAACATTTGGCCGAAGGCGTGAATGGCACAGTCCTGTTTGGAGCATTTACCGGAAAAGCCGCGCAAGTCTTGCGCCAAAAGGGCTGTCCGGGTGCGAGTACCATCCACGCGATGATTTACCGTCCTGATACCAGCGACAAAGATGACGAAGAACAAGCCAGCGATGTGCCCTCCTTTGTGATCAATCGTGACAGTCCCGCTCATGATTCGGACCTGATCATCATTGATGAATGTTCGATGGTCGATGAAATGCTGGGTTCTGACCTTTTGTCTTTCGGCAAACCGGTTCTGGTGTTGGGTGACCCCGCACAATTGCCGCCCGTCTCTGGCGGCGGCTTTTTCACCGAAGCAGAGCCGGACATCATGCTTACCGAAATCCATCGGCAAGCGAGAGACAACCCTATCATTCGGCTGGCGCAGGAGGTGCGCGAAGGCAATGAGTTGGATTATGGAGATTTTGGTTCGGTTCAGGTGATCAATCGCCGCGATCTGGATACAGACCAAGTGCTTGAGGTGGATCAGGTTCTGGTTGGGCGCAATATCACGCGCAGCAAGTACAACAAACGCTTGCGCGAGTTGCAAGGCTTTGAAGGGCCCTATCCGCAATTGGGAGACAAGCTGGTTTGTCTACGAAATAACCACCAAAAAGGATTGCTCAATGGCGGCATCTGGATGGTGGATAAAATCACCAGCCGGGTCGGCAAAGACATCAAGATGCGGGTCAGTCCTGAACTGGGTCATGAATTGTCAGGCCGCGTGCCTCTCAAGGTGCCCAAAGCACTTTTTGAAGAGCATGAGGGCGAGATTCCTTGGACCGTTCGTAAAAGAGGTGATTCCTTTGACTATGGTTATGCTCTGACCGTGCATAAATCGCAGGGCTCTCAATGGAATGATGTGATGTTATTTGATGAAAGCTGGGCGTTTCGCGATCATCGACAACGCTGGCTTTATACCGGCGTAACACGGGCAGCAGAACGGCTCATCATTGTGCGATAGCGATCCGCTAGCCAAATGCGGTGGGTACAGACACGGCCCCGGCGCCCACATCCAGTAGGCCATCCCCCGCCCGACGTATGACCGATTCTCGTGGTGCCGGACCATAATATGTATCGGTGCGCACAAATGGGCGTTCCATCGATGTGGCGGCCACCAGACGCAAATACATGTCCTTTGCAGAGAAGGGTTTACGCAAGAATTCATGCACTCCCAATTGCTTGGCTTCCATAATGCGGTGTTTCTCGGCGTAGGATGAAATCATGATGATCGGCACTGTACCCATAGGGTGATTGGGGTTTCGTACCAACCGCACAAGCTCGGGGCCATCCAGAATGGGTAAAACCCAATCGATGATGACAACGTCCGGCGACAATTGCTCAAGCTTTTCCAGGCCGACACCGCCATCTTCTGCTTCAAATATTTCGCGCACACCCAGTCCTTGCAAGATGGTACGAATGATCGTGCGCATATAGGCACTATCTTCGATCACCAAGACCCTTAATGCTGACAGGACAGTAATTGACGCCATCGAATACTCCACACCTTGAAACCACCAACGGGCCAAAACCGATCGGATAGAAGGATACGGGTATGGTAGTTGCAAAGCCTTTATGAATGTTTACTTTGCCTTTGAATGCGAAGGCTTGATGCTATTACAACTTTTTTGGGGTTCACTTCGTGGCTTATGCCCTTTAAAAAGGCCTTAAATACGAGCATTTGCGTAGGCTGGATCACAATGTGTCCAAGAGGTTACGGTAGCGTTACAAATTTGTAAGGCGCGTGATAATTGACAAAACTCAAAGCTCTTGCGCAAAGTGTCAGGCAGAGTGACCACAAAAGATGCAGACCCGATGCTTGATTAGACCATTTATTTGAGGGCTGTACCAAACAGTCCAACAGGCTTTGAGACCAGACCAATCGGTTCGCTGATTTGGACCAGAAACAAGCGGATGCCATTTGTATGAAGTATCAAGAATTCTTCGAGAACGCCGTGTCTTCTCTGAAGACCGAAAAGCGTTACCGTATCTTTGCCGATCTTGAACGGCAAGCAGGCAAGTTTCCGCGAGCTATCTGGCGTGCAGACAATGGTCTGGAACGCGAGATCTTGGTTTGGTGCTCCAATGACTATTTGGGCATGGGCCAACATCCTGATGTCATCGCGGCCATGAGCGACACCGCCCAAAAAATGGGTGCCGGCGCTGGCGGCACGCGCAACATTTCTGGCACCAACCGTCCGTTGGTCGAGTTAGAAATGGAACTGGCCGATTTGCACCACAAAGAAGCAGCCTTGGCCTTCACATCCGGTTTTGTCTCCAATGAAGCGGCGATTTCTACCATTGCCAAATTGTTGCCAGATTGTCTCATCTTGTCGGATCAGCTCAATCACGCCTCGATGATCGCCGGCGTGAAAAGCTCAGGCGTATCCAAACAGGTTTTCCGTCACAACGACGTTGAGCATCTGGAAGAATTGCTGGCCGCAGCAGGCAAGGAACGCGCAAAGCTGATCGTATTTGAGTCTGTTTATTCCATGGATGGCGACATCGCGCCGATCGAAAAAATTTGCGATCTCGCCGATAAATACAACGCCATGACCTATATCGACGAAGTGCATGCGGTTGGCATGTATGGTCCTCGTGGCGCTGGCATTGCCGAGCGGGAAGGCCTGATGGATCGAATCGACGTTATCGAAGGCACTCTCGCAAAGGCCTTTGGCACGTTGGGCGGCTACATTACTGGCAATTCCGCTATTATTGATTCCGTACGTTCCTATGCACCCGGCTTCATATTCACCACAGCGATGCCCCCGTCCATTGCGGCCGCGGCACGCACCTCTGTACAGCATTTGAAAAATAGCCAATCCGAGCGCGATGGTCAGCAACGTCAAGCTGCGCAGACCAAGAAGATTTTGTCTGGCGCGGGACTTCCTGTAATGCCGTCTGAGACACATATTGTGCCGGTGTTCGTTGGCGACCCTGACCTTTGTAAAAAAGCCTCTGATATGCTGCTTGAGATGCATGGCATCTATATTCAGCCCATCAACTACCCCACTGTACCGCGGGGCACTGAACGGCTTCGTATCACACCCACGCCTTTCCATGACGATCATTTGGTCGATGGGCTGTGCAACGCCCTTCAAGATGTCTGGGAGCGTCTGGATCTGCCCAAAATAGAGCCAGGTAGTTTTTATGACCTCAAATGTTTGGAAGAGCAGCAGGTTTTTAACGCCGCAGGCGGGTAGCCCATTGCTTTGACAAATCAAACATCCCTCCCCCCGCGCTGTTATCAGTGGCGGGGGTTTTTGTTTGGGCATGTCAAAGAGGCTGGATCATAACTGCGCAGTGGCCAGTCTGGCTGCCAAACCGACAAAAATCACCCCCGCGATGCGGTTCATGATCATTTGAGCCTTGGGCGAATGACGCAGCCAGTTGCCCAAGTAGCCTGCGCCAATAACCACAGAGCCGAAAACGATCAGTGTCACGGCGATGAACACCCCGCCAAAGGCAAACATCTGGAGGGAAATGGGGCCAAGAGCAGGATCTGCAAATTGCGGTAAGAAGGCGAGAAAAAAAATTGCCACCTTGGGGTTTGTAATATTCATGATAATGCCACGGCCATAGAGTTGCCGCAGGCTGATCGCGCCATTAGGGCGCTCACTCACAGAAAGATCGGCTCTGGATGCGCGAAACGCCCCATAAGCGAGATAGATCAGATAGGCAGCACCGATAAACTTGAGGGCCGTAAAAGCGAGCTCTGAGGTCTGGAACAACACGGCTACGCCAAAAACCACGGCGGCGGTATGCACCAACAACCCCGTACAGAGCCCAAGCGTAACCGCAAACCCTGCCTTGCGCCCATATAGCGCAGACTGTGTGAGAACAAAGATATTGTCCGGTCCGGGCGCCATTCCCAACGCTATAGACGTCGCGATGAACACACCTAATGTTTCATAGGATATCAGCATTGATGGGGTCGACTTTCGATTCAAGACATTCGCCAGTGTCATTTCCAGCGGTTTTTTCTTTGTATTTTTTCCAACTGGTGCGTAGCCACCACGCAGCAACGATAGCGACGGCAAAAGCGGCAACAAACCCGAGGCCATCACTGGCAAGACTTGTTAGCTCTGAAAGCCGATCCGCAAAGAAATATCCAGTCAGAGTATAGCCGGCAACCCAGACAGCCGCTCCTACCATAGACGCCAACGTGAAGAATATCCACTTTAGCCCAGCAGCGCCACACAGATAGCTCATCCAAGGTCCTAAGGGGCTGATGACAGTGCGAGACAACAGAATCGCAATCACACCGCGCTTTTTGAGCAGCGCCTCGGCGCGTGTTATCATGGCCTCCGCTTTGGCAGATTTTTTAAATCGCTCCAATAGTCCCGGCCCTGCGATCCGCGCAATACGGAATGCCGTTTGATCCCCTGTAATATACCCCCCATAAGCAGCCGCCATAGCAAAATAGAGATCGATATCACCGGCTGCGGCAAAGGAGCCTGACGCGATCACCAACATTGAGCCGGGCAATGGAATTGCCAAACACCCGAACGCAATGGTAAAGAAAATCACCCATAGGCCATAGGTGGGAATGAGAGCCAGAATGGTATCACTCATGGCTTTTCCACTTTCTGCGCCTTCGGATCGTTGATACCATTGGGCTGATTGGGCTCATCCGCTTGCATTGCCCCCTGACGCTTGCCATTTCCCAGCTTTTTAGGGGCATTTGTGCGTTTTTCTTCCATATGGGATTTTTTGGCAGCCCATACGCGCTCTTGGAGTTCAGCCAGTGAAATGCCTAATTTTGCAGTGACTTCATCAAGCTTGACGCGCGGACGCCCCATATCCTCCAACTCCATCACATCTTGGACGATTTCTGGCGGGATCGCATAACTCAAGCTCACATAGCGAGGGGTCATCCAAGGCTCAAGTGCCTGATTTCGGTGCGCTGGATCATGAAAATAAATAAATCCGAAAACAAATCGACCGCCAAAGAAAACAAGCAGCGCGATGGCAAGCACAAAGGCCGATAGTGCAACTGGCTGTTCTTTCCAGAAATAGTGCAGAGCTTTTAGCATGCGTTTTCCTTAAGCGCCTGTGGCTTCAAACAAATTGACTTTAAAGCAATCTACCTCAGGATTTGCTGACCGTCTTGCGATGAGAAGCATCGGGTTTCGCATTGATTTTTGCCTGTTCTTCCGGCGAGAGATCATCATCATCAAGTATGCGATAGGCTGCCCCCTGAATGTCATCATATTGGTTGGTCCTCAGGGACCAAAGAAACCCGGCCAACCCAAGAGCGCCAAGACATAATGCGATAGGAATGAGAAACAGCAAAGAACTCATAGTATTCAGCCTTCCTGACGTATGGGTTTAATATAGGAGCAAATAAAGGACCTGTCGTGAAGCCCTCTATTCATATCAGTCGCAGCCCTGATCTGACCAGCCTTGAAAGACCGGGCTTGGTGACAATGACGCACACCCATCCGCATCTATCAATCTGCTTGTGGGGCCTGTTCATTCAGTGCTTCATCAAAAGCAACATTGTCGGTCAGCCATGCGTCACCCTTGGCGCGGGCTCTGAGAGCGTTGATGGTGACGATCAAGGAGGAGCCTGACATGGCCAGAGCCGCAATCAGCGGCGTTACAAATCCGGCGACAGCAAACGGAACAGCAATGACATTGTACAATGTTGCCAGCCACAGATTCTGTTCCATGATTGATCGGGCGCGCTTGCCGATATCAAGCGCGTGCAAAACCGGCAAGAGCTTTTCCCCCAGGAAAAGCGCGTCTGAAGCCGCCTGACTGACATACGCTGCCGTGACAGGCGAAATCGACACATCGGCAGCGGCAAGTGCGGGAGCGTCGTTCATCCCGTCTCCGACCATCATGACTTTGTGCCCCTTAGCCTTTTGCGCCTCAATCATCGCGATTTTATCGGTTGGCGAGATGCCTGCGTGATAGGCGTCTATACCCAGCTCATTGGCTATGACTTCTACGGCGCGAGGTTGGTCACCAGACAGAATCATCAAGGCGATGCCTCTGTCTTTAAGGCGGGCGATCACATCGCTTGCATCGGATCGCAATTGCTGCTCAAGAGCAAAGACAACTGGCGCGTGGCCTTCTTGTGCAAAAGCCAACAAAGATGCCGTTGGATGAGCTGCACGAACCTTTTCAGCTTGTGCTTCGGCTCGACAGAAAACCGGAGATCCAAGGCGCACCTCTGCCCCCTGATGATCGGCAAAAAGCCCCTTACCCTTTTCTTCTGTCGCATTGGTGATGGGCTTGATTTTCCGGTTCATCGCGGCCAAAGCTGCAGACAGAGGGTGGCTCGATGCCTTGGCCAAAGCGATCGCCAGAGTCAAGCTTTCATCATCGCAATCACTTCGATTGACGATACCTACCCTTGGGCGCGTCAAGGTTCCTGTTTTGTCAAAAACCACCATATCGACATTGGCGAACCGCTCCAATGCGTCAGAGCTATTGAGCAGAACCTGATTGCGGAACAGCGACCCCGAGGCCACCACTTGCACTGCCGGAATAGCCAGCCCCAATGCACAGGGGCAAGTGATGATGAGCACCGAGATGGAAATCACCAGCGCAGGTTGCCAACCGATGCCATAGAGCCACCAGCCCAGAAACGTAAGGGCCGAAGCGGTGTGAACAATAGGCGCGTAAAGCTCGGCGGCACGATCGGCCAATTTGCGATGGCGTGAACGGGCCTCCATTGCCTCATCGATCAGACGGTTGACTTCATCCAGCAGCGTGCCCTTGGCAGCCGCCGTGACCGTAATCGTCAGCGCGTTTTCACCATTCAGGGTGCCAGCATACACCGAATCACCCTCGCTCACCTCGATGAGACCGGTTTCACCTGTCACCAAGCTTTGATCGATTTGCGAGGCCCCTTTGAGCACCGTACCATCAACCGAAATGCACTCGCCGGGGCGCACCAAGACCTTATCATCTGGTTCTATCTTGGACAGGGGCACCTCGCGCAAGTTGCCATCGTCAAACAGCTTCATAGCCGTTTCGGCTTTGAGCGCTGTCAGGTTCTCAGCAAATGCACGGGTTTTCAGCCGCATCATGTGATCGAGCCAACGGCCGATCAAAAGGAAAAACAGCAGCATCAGGGCGCTCTCGAAATAAGCTTCCTCTTCATGCTGGACCGTTTGCAGCACTGACAAAAACAACGCCAGAATAACCCCGATGGAAATTGGCACATCCATGTTGAGGTGGCCTTTGCGCAATACGCGCCAAGCCGAGCTGAAAAAGGGCTGACCAGCATAGGCTGCTGCTGGCAACGTGATAAAAGCTGACAGCCAATGGAAAAAATCGCGGGTTTCCGGTGTTATATCAGATGCGTTGCCGGACCAAACCGAGACAGACAGCAGCATGACATTCATGGCGGCAAAGCCAGCCACCGCAAGCGCCCGAAGAAGGCGTTGGTTTTCGCGCTTTTCTTCTGTTTTGACACGGCCGGGGTCGAATGGGTGTGCACCATAGCCCAGGTCACTGAGACGCGCGAGCAACATGTCCGGGTTGGTTTCACCCGGGTTCCACGTCACAGCCAGACGATGAGAGGTGAGATTGACACGGGCATTGGCCACACCTTCCAGATCCAGCAGGCCCTTTTCAATGCGTGTCATGCAAGCCGGGCAATAGATGCCTTCCACCGCGAGCGCCAGCTTTTCATTGCCATCAGGCAGACTTTCAGAAAAAGAAGCCCAGTCTCGTTCTACCGTCTCATTTTCTGCCATGCGTCTGTCCGTGATTTTTGCATTCGCTCACTGCGAATATCCCGCCTGATATCTATTTTAGCGTGATCGTTTCGAGGGTTTGAAACATAACCTCGCCTTTTTGCGACGCTTCAATTTTAATACGCCAGTTGCCTGGATTAAGCGCAGCCACTTTGGCTCGGTATAGACCATCCCCCGCAGCTTCCAGACTCAACTCCTGATCTTGAGTCTCAGTTGTCGGGCGGCCTACATTGGCTGTGATTGAAAGATCATTGAGCGGATTGTTCAATTTGTCTTTCGCTAACAATTCAAGATACACCCCGGATTGGCTACGCTTGAGTTCTACTTCCATATGCCATGAACGCTCGTTCTGCGCTTCGGCTTCGGCCAGGGTTTTGTTGTAGTTCTGGCTCGCCTGATAAGGGCTTTGTTCTACCACGCCCGGCCATGTGGATCGTGCGAAATAGACGAACATCCCATTAGCGAAAAACATGACACCAAAAAAACACCCCAGCCAGATGAGAACATGCTTGCCAGTGAATTTCTTTTCTTTTTTGTTCATCGCAGTACCCATTACAGCCTGCTCCTTACATAAATTAAGTGGCCCCAGAGGTCTTATTGGACCACAGAGACCCCAAGCATACCATCTTCTGCAAACAATTAGAGGCTTTGGGCATACACCAAAAGCCTCTCTTTAATTTGTCTACGTCAACCCCGTTACGGCGCCTTGAAATAGTCAGTCACGGTTTGCGCTTCACCGGTTTCAGAATCTTTCACATTGAACCCAATTTGCTGAGATTTATCCAGTTTTGCTCCCTTGGGTGCAAAGACTTGAATACGAAGCTCTTTGGTGATGTCCTGATCAATGGGAATAGTGATCATTCTGGGGCTGTCATTTTCGATACCGACAGCTTTCAAAGAAAACCCTTCAGGGGCACCAACAAGAGACAATTCAAAGTCTCGCGCTGTGGTGGACTTATTGATCAATCGAATTGTGAAACCGTTGCGGATTGAACCGTCAGACAAAGCCACATAGAGTGGATTGCGGTCATGCAAAACATTAAGATCGACCAATTGGCGGTTGACCAAAGTGTAAGCCATCAAGCCTACCACCAACGTGATCAACCCGACATAAATGATGGTGCGAGCGCGGACAAAACGATAGATGCTTTCCTTACCCTCAAGATGGCGCTGGATGTTGATGTCGGTATCATAATCGACCAAACCACGTGGTTTACCGATTTTGTCCATAACATTGTCGCAGGCATCAATGCAGAGCCCGCACTGTATGCATTCGAGTTGGGCCCCATCACGAATATCAATGCCGGTTGGACACACCGCAACACATTGGCCACAATCGACGCAATCGCCTGCATCCAAACCTTCGGCGGCGCGGGCTTTCATTTTTTTCAATGAACCACGTGGTTCGCCCCTGTCTTTACGATAGGTCACGTTGAGTGCCCATTCGTCGGTCAGGGCCGCCTGAATGCGCGGCCACGGGCACATATAAACGCATACCTGCTCACGCATATGGCCGGCCATGACATAGGTTGTCGCCGTCAAAATGCCGATCCAGAGATAGGCGACAAATGGCGCTTCACCAAAGGCAAGTTCTTTTACCAAAGTCGGTGCATCGGCGAAATAGAGAACCCATGCTCCGCCCGTCCACCAAGCAATCATAAGCCATAACGTGTGCTTGAGCAGCATTTTGCCCACACGTTTACCTGTCATCGGTTCTTGATCTGTTTTCATCCGGACCCGGCGATCACCTTCAATCCAGCGCTCAACCAGCATAAAGAGATCGGTCCAGACGGTCTGAAAACACATATAACCGCACCAAACGCGGCCCGCCAAAGCATTCATCAGGAAAAGAGTAAGCGCGGCCAAAATGAGCAGGCCTGTAAGATAATAGACCTCTTGCGGCCAGATTTCGATAAAGAAAAAGTAGAAACGCCGGGCCGGGAAATCGACCAAAACCGCTTGATCCGGAGCACCGACACCACGGTCCCAACGCACAAATGGCAAGAAGTAATATACCCCAAGCGATACGACCATAAAGGCCCATTTGAAATTGCGAAAACGGCCTTTGATACTTTGTGGGTAGATCTTTTTCGCCTTGGCAAAATAAGACTCCCCATTTGGGTTGGAATCCGGGCTGGTCCCTGGGGCTTCAACCGTCATCGAACTTCTCCTCGAAGCAGCATCCTGTATAGTGTTTGAACTGAATTCCGTCTTGGGTCTTCGGTCGGTGTTAGATCGGTCTTTGGTTCTCAGCACAACATACTAACAAGCATGTTATTTACCTGTATTGCATTTCTGTTTTAGCGAGCCATAAATTTATGTTACATGACATAGAATAAACTTGAGGGAAAATACCGAGGCATATTGTCGCGACAGCTCGGATAAATCATGGCCCGGTCGAGTAGGTTCAGCGTTGTGGGACGCGGTCTTATGAGTCCTAAGAACCATAAAATGGGGTTCGTCTATGGACGTTCATTCTCAACCGATTATCTGATCCATCAGACCAAAGCACGGTCACAAAACTCCAACACCCAGCACACTGACTGATTGGGAACGAGATCAGCGTTTTGGCGTTGATCCCGACTGTTGTAAAAGGGCGCGACATGCGCGCCCTTTAATTTGTTACTGTCCACCACCACGGGTGTGGACATAGACTGCCAACGACTTGATGGTCACAGGATCGAGGCGGGCTTCCCAGCTGGGCATCACGCCATTACGACCGTTGGTGACACTCTCAATGATGGTCTCGCGAGAGCCACCATAGAGCCAGATGGCATCGGTCAGGTTGGGCGCGCCCATTTCCTGCAGACCTTTGGCATCTTCACCGTGACAGGCGGTGCAATTTTCTTCAAACAGGACCTTTCCTGCCTCAAGATCGGCACCATCATCGGTGGGCTGGCCAGAAATGGACAGCACATAGTTGGAGACTGTGACAATGTCTTCTTTTTCAAGAATTTCATCACGGCCGAAAGCGGTCATAGAGTTGGCCCGCTCTTCATCGTGTCCAGACCGGATACCGACGCGTAGTGTCTCGTGGATTGCATCGATCGTGCCGCCCCAAAGCCAGTCATCATCAAGCAGGTTTGGATAGTCTGTAGAACCGGCAGCACCGGAACCATGACAGGCTGAACAGTTGTCGCCAAATGCAGCTGCACCTTGGGCAACAGCAAATGTACGAAGGTCGTCATTGCCTAGAATGTCCTCAACGCTGGCGTCTTTAAGACCGGCACCACTTTCGAGGCGCTTTGCGATGAGAGCATCATAAGCGGCGATGCCTTCTGCTCGGTTTGAATGGCCAAGAACACCTTTGGTGTAATCGGTCAGCAAAGGCCAGGACGGGTACAATACGCAGTATCCGACAGCCCAAACTATGGTGACATACCAAGTCCACAACCACCAGCGAGGCAGCGGGTTGTTGAGTTCCTTGAGGCCATCCCATTCGTGACCGGTCGTCTCGATGCCGGACACTTGGTCAATATCTTTTTTGTGATCACTCATTCTCAGTCCTCCCGCAACGGCATATTGGCGGCCTCATCGAACTTTTCTTTATTGGTCGGCCAGAATGTATAAACCAGCACGCCGGTAAAGATCAGCACGAAATAGAGCAAGCCCCATGTCTGCGCGAAGTTAGCTAAAGTTTCATAGGTCGACATGAACCTGCTCCTTAGCGAAGGTCTGCCTTGTCATCATAGATCGAGAAATCTACCAAGGTGCCCAACATTTGAAGATAGGCAACCAAAGCATCCATTTCTGTCACCTTGTCCGGATTGCCGTCGAAATCGCGATAGGCGACATCAGGATAGCGTTCTTCAAAGCCATCAATATTGTCATCATCGGGATTTGCCTGAGCTAACAAGTCAGCTTTGGCGTTGGCAATTTGCTCGTCGGTATAGGGTACGCCGACAAACCTGTTGACCTTGAGATCAGCAGACATATCGGGCACGTTCAGTTCCTTTTTCGCGAGGAACGGATACCCAGGCATCACAGATTCCGGCACCACTGAACGAGGATCGGTCAGGTGGCTTGTATGCCACAGGTCGGAATATTTGTTGCCTACACGAGCCAAATCCGGACCAGTACGTTTTGACCCCCATTGAAAGGGATGATCGTACATGGACTCAGCAGCGAGAGAATAGTGGCCATAACGTTCGATTTCGTCGCGCATCGGGCGGATCATCTGTGAGTGACACAGATAACAGCCTTCGCGGACATAGATGTTACGACCGGCGAGTTCGAGTGGGGTATAAGGGCGCACGCCCTCAACCTTCTCGATGGTACTTTTCAGATAGAAAAGCGGAACGATTTCAACCAAACCACCAATGGCAACCGCGATCAGGATACCAATGAGCAGCAGCATGGAATTGCGTTCGATGATACCGTGCTTGTTCATAAGAGACATGCTTACCGTTCCTTATTCTGCAGGGACCAGGGCAGGATCAGCGGCGTCAACTTCCGCCTTTTCACCAACCTTGACGGTCATCCAGAGGTTATAGGCCATGATCAGAGCGCCAAGGAGGAACAAAAGACCACCAATTGCGCGGATCATATAGAACGGATGCATTGCTTCCACGGACTCGATGAAAGAATATTCCAAGAATCCAAGCTTGTCGTATGCACGCCACATCAGACCCTGCATGATACCCGACACCCACATCGACGTGATGTAGAGGACGATACCAAGCGTTGAGACCCAGAAGTGCCATTCAACCAGTGTGTTGGAATAAAGCTTCTTGCGGTTCCAAATCCAAGGAATCAGACAGTAGATTGCACCAAACGAGATGTAACCAACCCAACCAAGAGCACCGGAATGCACGTGACCAATGGTCCAGTCTGTATAGTGTGACAGAGAGTTCACTGCTTTTACTGACATAAGCGGACCTTCAAAGGTCGACATGCCGTAGAAAGCAACAGACACAACCATCATACGCAAGACAGGGTCCGTACGCAGTTTATCCCATGCACCAGACAAAGTCATCAAGCCATTGATCATACCACCCCAAGACGGCATCCAGAGGATGACAGAGAAGGTCATACCAAGAGTCTGAGCCCAATCGGGAAGCGCCGTGTAATGCAGATGGTGCGGTCCAGCCCAGATGTAGATAAAGATCAGAGCCCAGAAGTGCACAATCGACAACCGGTAAGAAAAGACCGGACGTTCGGCGCGTTTTGGAATGAAATAATACATGATGGCCAAGAAGCCAGCCGTGAGGAAGAAGCCCACCGCATTATGGCCGTACCACCACTGAACCATCGCATCCTGAACACCAGAAAAGACCTGATAGGATTTGATGCCATAAGGCGAAACTGGAATAGACAGGTTATTGCCGATATGCAGCATCGCAATGGTTACGATGAAAGCAAGATAGAACCAGTTTGCCACATAAATGTGGGGTTCCCTGCGTTTCCAAAGCGTACCAAGGAAGACCAGCAAATAAGCCACCCAAACAATGGTCAGCCACAAATCGGCATACCATTCAGGTTCAGCATATTCTTTACTCTGGGTCGCACCAAGCAGATAACCAGTACCGGCTATCACGATGAAGGCGTTGTAACCGAGGATAACGAACCACGGTGAGATACGACCAACAATGCGGGCATGACTGGTTCTTTGGACAACATAGAAAGAGGAAGCCAGCAGAACGTTGCCGCCAAACGCAAAAATCACTGCAGACGTATGCAGTGGGCGCAAGCGACCAAAGCTGGTCCATTCCAAGTCAAAGTTCAGAACCGGGAAAGTCAGCTGCCAGGCAATGATATCGCCGACCAGAAAACCAGCAATCCCCCAGAACATGGCAGCAACTGCGCCAAACTTGATCGGGCCGAGGTTGTATCCTGTTTCATCAGCGTCCTCTGGACGCTTGAAATAGGCGTTAAAAATAAGAAACACGCCGAGTGCTGAAAAAATCAGCCCGACGGTCGCGTGAAATGCCATGACACCATCAACCGCTTTAGCGGCGATGATCAGACAAGCGAAGGCCAACACAGTCAGGAATACTGCATACAAGCCTTCTTCTATAGAGAGTCTTTTTGTCGTGTGAGCCATCTTTCAGTCCCATCTGCAACATCGGGCGCCCAGCAGAGCGGGCGATGCCCCAGCGTCTAATATCGATCAGTATTATGCTTTCCAATTGGTCCATTCGAAAGCAGTTAGATCTAGGAACAAACGTCCCCCCCAATAGGGTCGTCAAACCCTATGGACCAGCTAAGCCATACGCTTTGACTCATGTCAACGGAATGGGGGAGGTCCAATCCCCCCCTGCGACTCGTGGTCACATAGCAAATCTTTCCGAGAATTAATGTAAATTTTTTATTATTATATTTCAGATACTTAACACTCTACAGTCAACATGTATGCAGATACCCTATACGCTAAAAGTGGCATAAAAAATATGCATACTTAATGCACGTTATACACGTTTGTAACGCTTTCGGTCCTCTCCAGAAGGCGGAAAATTTAGTAAAAAGTGGGATCCTCACCACCATAGGCCAGACAGAATCAAGGCCGTTGATCGCACGATCCAACCTCGCAGAATCAACGATACTCGTCGCGCGCTCTCTAATTGTGTCCAGACCATTGAACGATCAACCCGTTTTGGCAATCAGACCTTTTGAGCGAATGAATCAACGACGCGGATCAGGCGGTCAAGAATACCCGGTTCATTATAGGCGTGCCCGGCCCCCTCGATCGGATAGAATTCCGCATCCGGCCAAGCTTTGTGAAGCTGGTAGGCTGAGTGCATCGGACAAGGCATGTCATACCGACCATGAACAATGGCACCGGGGATGCCTTTCAGCTTGCCAGCATCGCGCAACAGTTGCCCCTCTTCCAGCCAACCGGAATGTTTGAAAAAGTGCGTTTCGATGCGAGCAAAGGCGATGGCAAACCGATCTTCAACAAACTGATCCGAGTTATGCGCATCTGGCAGTAAGGTGATGGTTTCCCCTTCCCACAGACTCCAAGCCTTGGCCGCTTCCAATTGAATTACCGGATCATCCCCTGTCAAACGCTTGTAATAGGCTGACAGCAAGTCATCGCGTTCAATTTGTGGGATGGGTGCAACGAAGCGGTCCCATTTTTCGGGGAACATTTGATTGACGCCAAATTTATAATACCAGTCCATTTCGGCCTTGGTAAGCATATAAACGCCGCGCAAGACCAGCTCGGACACCTTGTCGGGATGGGTTTGAGCATAAGCCAGCGCCAGAGTGGAGCCCCAAGACCCACCGAACACCATCCATTTATCGACACCCATCAGGATGCGCAACCGCTCAATATCTGCCACCAAATGCCATGTGGTGTTGGCGTTCAATTCCGCATGTGGCGTGGAGAGACCGCAGCCGCGTTGGTCAAACAGCAGAATGTCATACAGGTCGGGGTTGAAAAGCTGGCGGTGGGTTTCATAAAGACCACCACCCGGCCCACCATGCAAAAAGACCACAGGTTTGGCACCTTTGGTCCCAGCCCTCTGCCAATAGATCTGGTGCCCGTCGCCAACATCAAGCATACCGGTGTCATAAGGGGCTATGGGGGGATAAAGAGTGCGCAATTGTGTCATGAAGCAGGGTCCAGATTCTATCATTGGGTGACGATCATCAAAGGCGGGATACTTGATCTACCACAGCAAAAAAGGAGCGACAATCTCAGAATGCTGCCGCAATTGTGTGTTTGAAGACACAGCATACAAGCATTCGCGCGGTCTGTAAGCAATTTCGCCTAACACATGTTCCAGATACTTGGTAAAGCTGCTAACAATGTGTTGAGTTTGTATTATTGCGCATCGCCAATCAGATCGAGCCCCGTTTATGGACCGTCCTTTGGATCTATCGAAGACACATGATAGTCATCTTCACTCAACATATTTGGGGCGAGGAGCACGCACGGTTCTGACCGTTTTAATGTTCGGTGCGATGTTGGCAGGATGCGCGTCACCAACCAGCGTGAAATTTGCACGGTCTACTTTTTCTTCGCTGGATACCGAGACCGTCTTTGTCGCCACAAACCGCAAGGCAATCGGCAAAAGTGATTTTGACGGTGAACGCGGCGAGAAGATTCAATTTTCCTCCTATGCGATCTCAATCCCCCCCATTCACGAAGTCGGACAGATCGAGTGGCCTCGTAACGAGCCAGATCCTGCTAAGCATTTTGCAGTCATCAAAGCTCAACCTTTTTCCGAGACGGCTGGTTTTAAACAGCATCTGAATGTGGCGATTGATACTCCCGGCGCACGGACGGTGGATGGCAAACGGGAGGCGATCTTATTCGTACATGGTTATAACACCAATTTCTCCGAAGGCCTGTATCGTGCCGCACAAATGAAACATGACTTTGGCATTACATCGCCAATGACCCTGTTTAGCTGGCCATCAGCAGGCAAGCCGGGGCTCTATATGTATGATCGGGACAGCGTCAAAGCATCTCGGGATCAGCTGGCGGATGTCGTGCGCATGCTGACCAATTCTAAAGCTGAGCAGGTGACATTGGTCGCCCATTCTCTGGGGACTGAGCTGCTGATGGAGGCTTTACGGCAGATGGCTTTGTCCAATGATGGGCGATTGCCTGCCAAAGTGAAAGCCGTCATTCTGATTTCGCCAGACCTCGATATTGACGTATTCAACAGTCAATTGCAGGTTATCAAAACACTGCCGCGCGATTTTATGGTTTTCGTCTCCGAAAAAGATCAAGCACTACAAATTTCCAGCTTTTTGGCGGGCGACACCAATCGCGTAGGCAATAATATCGACGAAACCCGAATCAAACGGGACGGTATCAACGTCATTGATGTGTCTGAGTTTGATGGTGGCGACGGCCTCAATCATATGACAGCCATCACCTCTCCAAGTCTGGTTTCACTGCTAAAAGGCATGGCGCAGTCTGGCCAGCGAAAAATGTTATCAGAAAGCGGTCTGCAGACCAGTCTTTCGGACAAACTGGTCGATACAGCCACACTTCCCTTGACCCTTGTGGTCAAAACAACCAAAGCGATACTCAATCAATAACCACTCGGTCTGTATCCTGCGTAGAAATCCGCACATGACAAATCAGTAAGATTTGACATTCCTCAAGGCTGGAGCAAACCACACAAAGCTAAATGCATCCATGACTGATGTAACCTTGAAATATGCTTCCCGCGCCGTGCCGCGCTACACCTCCTATCCAACCGCTCCGCATTTTTCCAGCGAGGTCGGAAAGGATGTTTATGCAAAATGGCTCAGCATGATTGACTCCGACACGCCGATCTCTCTGTATCTGCATGTGCCCTTCTGTCAATCCATGTGCCACTATTGTGGCTGTTACACCAAGATTACGCAAAAAGAAAAACCGCTGCAGGATTATGCGGATATGTTGGTCAAAGAGGTGGAGCTGGTGGCCAGCAAGCTGCCCGATGGCCAGCCGGTCAGTCACATCCACTGGGGTGGTGGTACACCATCCATTTTGCCTCGTGACGCTTTTTTGCGTGTGGTCAATGCCGTCAAAACGCATTTCAGCCTTACCTCGGGTATGGAACATGCAATTGAGCTGGACCCGCGTACGGTAAACCCTCATTTGGCCGAAACTCTGGCGCAAGCCGGCATCAACCGCGCCAGTCTTGGCGTACAGGATTTTGATCTCAAAGTGCAAGAAGCGGTCGGGCGGGTGCAGCCCTACGACATCGTCAAAGCTGCGGTCGAGGCCTTGCGGGCAGTTGGCATCCGTGAAATCAATCTAGATTTGATGTATGGCCTACCGTATCAGAGCCGTAAAACCATCCAAGAAACGGTTGACCTGACGGCCAGTCTGGACCCGTCACGACTGGCTCTGTTTGGCTATGCTCATGTGCCATGGATGAAGAAGCACCAACGACTGATCCCCGAAGATCTTCTACCCAATGCCGCTGAACGTATTGCGCTGTTTGATGATGCGAGCGCAGCCCTTGCTGCTTATGGCTATGAAAAAATTGGACTGGATCACTTTGCCAAGGCTGACGATCCGCTTGCGGTGGCCGCTCATGAGGGCACCATGCGCCGCAATTTTCAGGGCTACACAACCGATGAAGCCGATATCCTGATAGGCCTAGGCGCTTCGTCTATTGGTAAACTGCCCCAAGGATATATGCAAAACAGCCCCGATTTTGCAGGGTGGGTCAGATCTGTCGAAGCCGGTGAGTTGCCGATTGCTCGAGGGCTGGAGATGGATCAGGATGACAGAGCCAGAGCCACCATTATCATGTCGATCATGACCGCCTATGAAGTGAATGTAGCAGCTGTCGCAGAAGCCTTCAGCGTCGATTTGGAACCTTTACGCGCCTGCTATGATCAACTGACCGAACTGCTACAGGATGGCGTTGCAGAGCGTGATGGCGATGTGGTGCGGGTTACCCATCAGGGCCGCCCGTTGGTTCGCTTGGTGGCATCCGTCTTTGATGCTTATCTGCAAACAGGCAAAGGCCGCCATTCAGTCGCGGTCTAAGCAACGGCTGAGACCTCTTGCAGATTACGCACTCTTGCCGCGACAATTTGACCATGCGCACACCTGTGCTCAATGCCATTGCAGCGCACTGGCGATGTGGATATCTCAACGATTTAGGAAGTATTACTGAGTCAGTATTTACCGGTCAAATGGCACAAACCGCAGACATTCATCACCCGAATGCGGTCCTGTTTTTCCATTGTGATGACTTTGCGGCGTTTCATATCAGAAAGCACGCGACTCACGGTTTCGATGGTCAAACCCAAAAAGTCTGCGATTTCCTGACGGGTCATATGCAGCGTTACGACGGACTGATCTTCATCCCCTTCAGGACCAATACAGCCAAAATCACCACGGCTGGGAACAAAGCGCATCAAAAAGGACGCAACACGTTCATGGGCTGATTTCCGACCCAGCAAAACTGCATGCTCATGCAGATTCTGCACCTGGGAAACCAGACACTTTTTCATGTGTTCCTGAATGATGTTTGAGTTCTCCGCATCTTTGCGGGAAATCATATGGACCAGAGTTTCGGTCAAGGTTTCCGCTGACGTATCATAGACTTCACCAGCTGGGATCCCGAACAAATCCCCCGAACCAAGGATCTCTACAACCTGCCTTCGACCATCGGGTAAAAGCTTGTAGAGCATGACGGATCCGTCTGCCACTTCATAAATATTATTGGCAGGGTCACCCTCAAAGAATATAACGCCATGAGAGGGAAATGTTTTATGTCGGCTCTGCTCGCTTGCCATGATGCCTTTTGATTCTGTCTGCACAGGAAAGGAAGACCGCGTAGAGAAAGCACCTCTTCTCGCAGAAGGAGCGGCCATTCTGTAAATTCGATCTTCCGACATCCAATAACTCTCCTGATTCAGGGTGAAAATCCCGTCGAACCAAATCTTCCTATCGAAGATTGCCTGCACCTATACGACATGTTTCAAGATGTCGCAATCTATCCCGGTGAAAATACATCTACCAAGTATTAGTACTGATACAAAAGCCAAAAGCAAATCAATTGTATTTTTTGCTCTTAAATTCTGTGTTATTGCAAAAAATCGGATAAATCTTAAAAATGTCAGTAAGTTGAAAAAAGGGGGGGAATGCCCCCCCTCTTTTCAGGATGTCAAAACAACATGCCCTATTGCGACATGCTTGCTGAATGATAACTCACCTGCTGAATCACGCCGGAACACCCGCGATTCAGCGCGGACATGGGCATCAATGGCCGGTAAGAACAATACGCACCAAATCAGCGGTATTGCGTGCTTTGAGTTTTTCCATAATACGCGCTCTATGGACCTCGATGGTCCGCGGGGAAATCGCAAGATGCAAACCGGCTTCTTTGTTGGAAGCGCCCTGGGTGATTTGCAATAAGACGTCCCGCTCCCGAGGAGTCAGAGCTTCCGCATGTGGGAAACTCCAGTTTGCGAGCGCAGATTGTCCGGCATCCGGCGTCTTGTTGACATTTGCGAGTATTTTTTCGATGCGATTCACCACTTCGGTGCCATCGAAGGGTTTTTCGATAAAGTCATGCGCGCCCTGTTTAATAGCTGCGACAGCCATTGGGATATCCCCTTGACCGGAAATAATCAGCACGGGAGCCGCTATATGACGCGCGGTTAGCTCTTCCATCACTTCGAGGCCGGAGCGGCCTGGCATGTGAACGTCGAGCAGAATGGCGGAAGGAACAGACTCGCGCAAGTGAGCGAGGAAATCCTCGCCATTTGAAAAGGTCTCAACCTGATATCCCTCGAGCTCAAACAGAACGGACAAAGCATCCCGAACAGCGGGATCATCATCAACGATATTGATGGAAGGGTGCAGATCAGTTGTCATTGCAGTGCCTCTTGGCTTTTAATCGAACTTTGGATGGCCGATGCGCTTGGCTTCTTGTTACCATCGACATCTCCGACATTTTCTGAATCGTCAGGCATTTTTGCCTTAACGGGAGATGCAAGTGGCAGGGTGAGGATGAAGCAGGCCCCCGGCTGGTTATCATCATGCGGTGCCAATTCGAGGCTGCCGCCATGGGTCTGGGAAATGGAATGCGCGATGGCTAGGCCCAGACCCATGCCATTGCGACGTTTGGAATTGAAAGCCTTGAACAAATCTGTCCGGTGCTCTTGCGGTATGCCAGGCCCTGTGTCCTTGAACAGCACTTTCACTCTCTCAGGTCGGTCAGACGTCGCCTCGGCAAGAAAGACCGATACCATGATTTCTTTATGATCCACATCGCGCATGGCCTGAAATGCATTGCGCAAAAGATTAAGGAAAATTTGCTCGATCTGAACGGGATCAGCAGACACCAAAGGGACCTTCTTGGGGCAAATGAGTTCAATATGCACATCGGTCGCAGCAAAGCCAACCAGCGCCAACTCGTGTGCCTTACGAATGATCTCCACAATGTCGCACGGACTGCGCTCAGGCTCATTCTTTTCAATAATGGAGCGTATGCGTTGCAGCAGCGATGCTGACCGTTGTGCTTCTTGCACGGCACGACCGCAAAGATCGCTTAGCTGATCAAGATCATCCTGTACAATATTATCAGCGCCATTTTTCAGTTGTAGCTTGCGCTCAATGGCCTGCAAATAAAGAATGATCGCGGTCAATGGCTGGTTGAGCTCATGGGCAATCGTCGCGCCCATCTCATCCATTGCATTGATGCGGGTCATTTGGTTGAGTTCGGTTTGCAGAGTGCGCAAGCGCTTCTCGGTTTGTTTGCGTGCACCTAAATCACGGATGACACCGATAAATTCCGGTCCATTCTCAGTTTGCGTTACGCCAACCGACAAGTCGAAAGGAAAGATTGATCCATCCTTTTTCTTACCCTGAACCTCGCGACCAATGCCAATAATCGAATGCTCACCCGTTTCCAGATAGCGGTGCACCCAGCCGTCATGATGCTTGGCATATTTGTCTGGCATCAGGATGTTAACGCTCTGACCGATCACTTCTTCAGCGCTATAACCAAACAGCGTTTCTGACGCTTTGTTAAACAACAAAATACGTGACTGGTTGTCCATCAGGCAGATGGAGTCTGCGGCCATGTCTAGAAGTGATATGAGCCTTGCATCAAGGTTTTTGAGTGGCCTGAAAGGGGACGGCTCTCTTAGTGAGTGAGAATCGTCCAAATGTTTGGGGCCGTTGATGGTTAAAGATCCATCCATGCTGAGAGGTCTCTTTTCGCCTGTTTGGTTCAGAACCCCCAGTTTTCTGCCGTTATTCCTTTGACAGCCAAAGGTTCAAGCGATCGATTGCGAGATCCATCTGGTCGGGGTGTGTGGCGAAACATAGTCGCATAAATGCGGACCCGCTTTGACCGAACGCAAAACCGGGTGCCAAACCGACATTGGCCTCATCTGCCAGCCGTTTTGCGAGCATGAGTCCATCGTCTTCGCCTTCCACTCCGAAGAAGAAATAGAATGCACCAGCGGGTGGAGCGTAACGCAGAATGTTGTTTCCCTGCAGTCTGTCCAGCAATTTGTCTCGCCCTACACGCGCCCTGTTGATTTGTTCGGTCACGAAGGTTTCCCCGTCCTCCAATGCCGCAATCGCGGCCCTTTGCATGAAAGGCGCGACACCCGAGGTTGAATATTGAATGAGATTACCAATGACATCCGCGACGGCAGGAGGCGCACTCAACCATCCAACTCGCCAACCGGTCATTGCCCAGTTTTTAGAGAAGCTATTCACGAACAGTATTTTATCATCATCGCGCGCAATTTCATAAAAGGACGGTGCGTTGGTGCGCGCATCATCATAGTAAAACCGCGTGTAGATTTCGTCGGCAATGATCCAGATGTTCTTTTGACGTGCAAAGGCCAGGATAGCCTTCAAGTCATCCAGACTGGCAGTCCAGCCCGTGGGATTACTGGGAGAATTGATGAATAGAGCTTTGGTCTTTGAAGTACAAGCGCCAAACAATGCGTCCAGATCGAGCCGCCAGCCATCAGATGCGAAATCCAACGGCACCTCAACAGCGGTTGCGCTGGCAACCCCGACGGCAGCCTTCAGGTTGGGCCATGCCGGGCTGGGCAAAACCACCTCATCGCCGACACCTGCGACCATACGAACGGCCAATTGAATGGCTTGCATGCCCGAACCGGTGACGAAAAACCGTTCAGGATTAAACGGCCGATCATAAAGACGCTGATGATAGCGCGCAATTGACTGGCGCAACTCGGGAATGCCGCGCTGATGGGTGTAGAAGGTTTCGCCCGCCTTGAGGGCTTTGGCGGCAGCATCACAAATAAAGTCAGGCGTCGGCAAACAGCCCTCACCCACCCAAAGCGGGATAAGCCCCTCTTTGCCTCGTGCATATTCGACCATCCCGATGATGCCACTGCTGGGGGCATGCTGTGCCTCGGAGCTGAGTGTATTGAAGATATTCAATGCATTGAGAGGGTTTGTAGAGTCAGCCGAAGCCGTAGAGGAAAAGGATGCCATTGTCGTGCCATAAACTGATATTGAAAAAAGGAGATCCCGACGGACGGGCTGCATGCGAGAAGACCTTAACTTTGCGTATAAACGCCCTTGAAAGCAAGGGTAGACACCGTCGATTTCTCGCGAAACTCTCTGTAAACACAGATGACCTTGCCTGATTGCCCGATCTTGGCAAACGGCCATTTGCTAAAGGCTGAGTGTTTTCGTCAAATATCGCCTGTTCAATTGAGCGAATGGTCAACATATGTGGAATGTAGGCTTTGTTGAAGTTGGCAAAGATGTCTGATTATTTGCAGTGAATTTCGAGTTAAGGCGCAACAAGACGGCGCACCTGCGCAAAACCTTACTGAAAGAATTATTGATAAACAAAGGTCTTTGGTGTGAGTGACCTGTGGCACATCACACCTGACCTGATAGTTTTATCTTGAGAATTAGTCTAAATGGCCATCATTCAATGCCTTCTCTAGTGTCATAAATCATTCTTGTGCTATATCTTGGCGGGACTCAAGTAAGGATCGAGTTTTATGCTGCAAGGCTGGATGGTCGTGCTCACGACCCTAATTTATATCGGGCTTTTGTTCGCGATTGCTTCCTATGGCGATCATAGAGCCCGGACACGGACATCCGAACAGCGCCATCCAAACCTTTATGCTCTGTCTCTTGCGGTCTATTGCACCAGCTGGACCTTCTTTGGTTCGGTTGGTTTGGCCAAGTCCAGCGGGCTTGATTTTCTGACTATTTATATTGGGCCGATTATCGTTTTCACAGTCGGGGTTCCATTGGTTTGGCGCATCATCCGCCTGTCCAAGGCCGAGCGCATAACCTCCATTGCCGACTTTCTCGGGGCCAGATATGGCAAAAACCAGCAAGTTGCAGCAGTGGCCACCATTATCGCTGTGGTGGGCACGATGCCATACATTGCGCTGCAACTGAAAGCTGTCGCCACGTCTGTCGCCACGATGATGGACCATATGAACATCGCTTTTCCCAACGGCCATTTGCCGGTATTGGCTGATATCGCCTTTTTCGTGGCGATTGCCATGGCTGCCTTTGCTATCCTGTTTGGGACGCGTCATGCAGACGCCACGGAACATCAGGGTGGTTTGATTCTAGCCGTTGCAACAGAAAGTGTCATTAAGCTCTGTGCGTTCCTGACAGTCGGCCTATATGTCACTTTTTGGCTGTTTGATGGCCCGTTTGACCTGTTTGCTCAGGCCGCGCGCGCTGGCATTTCTGTACTTGGTCCAAACGAGGGGCCAGATGCGATCAACTGGATCGTCATGATATGCCTTTCTGCTGGGGCAGTGTTGCTTTTGCCAAGGCAATTTCATGTTGCGGTGGTTGAAAATACGTCAGAAAAAGCCCTCAAGCGAGCCACTTGGTTGTTTCCGCTCTATCTGGTCGGCATCAATCTATTTGTGATCCCCATCGCTCTAGCGGGCCAGATCACTTTGGGGGCGCACGTGGACGCAGACAGCTATGTGCTAACCCTGCCAATGACGGCAGGGGCCGACGTGGTTACTTTGATTGCCTTTTTGGGTGGTCTGTCCGCGGCCACTGCGATGGTCATTGTATCTTCTGTCGCTCTGGCAATCATGATCTCGAATGACCTCGTCTTGCCGCTGATTTTGCGGCGACACGCAGATCAAGCCATCAACACACCGGACATGGGCAAGACGTTGCTGAATGTGCGCCGGATCTCCATTTTGGTGTTGTTCGCGCTGGCTTATGCCTTTTACAGAACGGCGGTCAATAATACTGCTTTAGCACAAATCGGATTGATTGCCTTTGCCGCGATGGCGCAATTCGTGCCTGCTCTTTTAGGGGGCATGATCTGGAAAAGAGCCAATGCACGAGGCGCAATTGCTGGCTTGCTGATCGGTTTCACGGTCTGGGCCTATACGTTACTGATGCCGATGTTTGCGCAATCTGGCTTGTTTCCCGTCGACTTTATGATCCACGGCCCCTTTAATGTTACCTTTCTAAAGCCGCAAGCTTTGTTCGGAACGGAATTGCCGTCTTTGATGCACGGCGTCTTCTGGAGCCTGTTGTTCAATATTATAGCTTATACGGTAGGCTCCCTTTCGCGCGGACCGGAATTGATCGAGCGCCTTCAGGCCAACGTATTCGTGCCGGATGAATTGCGTCCTTCGCCTAGCTTACGGCTGTGGCGTTCCATGCTGTCCGTTGGAGATCTTGAAGATATGGTGGCGCGCTACTTGGGTGTTGAGCGCACCCAGCGCAGCTTTCGTGCCCATGCGCAGCAACGCGATTTGATATATGAACGCAATATGGAGGTGGACCCCCAGTTCCTGCGTTTTGCCGAGCAATTGCTGGCCAGTGCCATTGGATCCGCTTCTTCACGGCTTTTGATGAGCCTGCTGCTTAAGCGGCGAGAACCTTCGCCCAAAGGTACCATGAAGCTGCTCGATGATGCGTCCGAAGCTCTGCAGTATAATCGTGATTTGTTGCAGACCGCCCTCAACCATGTGAGACAGGGCATCGCCGTGTTCGATACGGATTTGCGGCTTACCCTCTGGAACAAACCCTTTCGTGACCTGTTAAAAGTGCCCGCAGAATTTGGTCAGGTCGGCACTCCGCTGCAGTCAATTTTGCACCATATTGCAGCGCGTGGCGATTTGGGTGAAGGCAAAGTAGAGCAACTTGTCAACGACCGCATTGACCTTCTGGTGGTGCAACAGGCCCCCTATCAGGAAAATATGGCCGGATCTGGCCTGACACTGGATATCCGTGCCAGTGAAATGCCAGACGGCGGCATTGTGATCACTTTCACCGATGTATCCGAGCGGGTACGAGCGGAACGGGCGCTTGAAAGTGCCAACGAGTCGCTCGAACGCCGGGTCAAGGACCGCACACGCGAACTTATGCATCTCAATGATGCCCTCAGGAGCGCCAAACAGGACGCAGAAGAGGCCAATGTCTCCAAAACCCGTTTCCTTGCAGCGGCTGGCCATGACATTATGCAGCCAATGAATGCGGCGCGGCTCTACACCACAGCACTGGTGAACCGTTTGGAACGCATGGACAAAACGGCAAGCGAGAAGACCATAGCCGACAGCGCGGTGATGGCTGGTAATATTGATAGCTCGCTAGAGGCAGTTGAAGATATTCTCGCGGCCCTTCTGGATATTGCCCGGCTTGATTCCGGAGCGATGAAAGCCCAATTGTCAGCCTTTCCGATTGATGAATTGCTGGACCGGATGCGGATCGACTTTGAACCATTGGCCAATGAAAAAGGTCTAGAGTTAAAAATCATGTCATGTGGTCTGCATGTCCGTTCTGACAAGCATTTGTTGCGCCGTTTGCTGCAAAACCTCGTTTCCAACGCCATAAAATACACCACGCAAGGGCGCGTTCTGGTCGGATGCCGACGCCTTGACGGAGCCATTGAGGTGCAGGTGCATGATACCGGCGTCGGCATCCCCGAAGAGCAACGCGAGGAAATATTTCTTGAATTCCAGCGTCTGGATGAGGGCGCACGCATTGCCAGTGGTTTGGGGCTTGGGCTGTCTATTGTTGATCGCATCGCCAAGGTGCTGGATCATCCAATCCGGCTGCTATCGACCCCCGGCAAGGGGTCGGCTTTTGCAGTCAAGCTGCCTGCTTTCCGCCTGTTGCACAGCGCTCGCCGAGTTGAGGCTCCACCTTCGATGGCCAACCAACCGCTCAGCCATTTGCGCCTGTTGTGTATAGACAATGAGCCCGTCATCCTTGAAGGCATGCGTGCCATGCTGGAAGGCTGGGGATGCAATGTCTTGACCGCGTCAAGCGTTGAGGAAGCCGAAAGCACCTTGGATGAAGCAGGCACAAAGCTGGATGGCATACTGATCGATTATCATCTTGACACCATGCTCGGCACGGATGTTTGCGACATGTTGCGCACTAAAATGGGCAAGGATATTCCTGCCAGCCTGATCACCGCCGACCGCAGCAATGAAGTCCGCGACGAGGCTCGCTCAAAAGACATGGCGGTGCTCAACAAGCCGGTTAAACCGGCGCAGCTTCGGGCTTTGCTCAACACGTGGAACATGACTGCCATTCGCAAACGTGGACACAAATAGGATCCCTTTGGCGCAATTATACATGGAGCCAGCAGGCCGGTTTATCTATGCCATTGTGATCATGTAACCAGCATAGAGAACGAGAAACAGAGTACCCATCATGCGGCCAATGCCTCGCCCCAACAGCAATAGTGCGACAAGAATTGCAGTAGTGGCAAGCATTGTCCAACCATCAATTACGATAAAACGCTCAGCAACGGGTATTGGAGAAATCAAAGCGGTAAGGCCCAAAATACCCAAGATGTTGAAAATATTCGAGCCAATGACATTGCCTATCGCAATATCTGATTGACGCTTCAAGGCAGCAGCGATGGATGTCGCAAGTTCAGGCAAGCTTGTTCCGACCGCAACCACAGTTAAACCAATGATCGCGTTGCTAACTCCCAAGTCAGCAGCAACCACGGTTGCTCCCCGCACCAATAAATCAGCCCCGATAGCCAGAAGCCCCATGCCCGAGACAAGCAGAAGGCCGACCCGAACAGGCGTGATATGCGCCAGACCTTCTTCAATCTCACCCGCTCCAATAGCGCAGTCTTGAACATAGGCAAAGGCGAGATACAATGCGAGAAGAACAACCATAACAATGCCAAAACCAAAACCGATCGTACCGACATAGAGCATCATCGCAAGCATTGCTGTGGCGGCGAGCATGACCACAAGATCGCGTTTGGAACTACGGCTTGTTGACGACATCGGTGCGATGACTGCGGCCAATCCGATAATCAACAAAATATTGGCGATGTTTGAACCAACGACATTGCCCAACGCGATGCCTGGCGCGTTAGCAAAGGCAGCGCGGACAGATACCAGCAGCTCTGGCATGGACGTCCCGAAACCAACAACGGTTAGCGAAATCAAAAAAGTAGGGAGGCCCAGCTTTGCTGATAGGGCAATCGCACCCTTTACCAACCAATCGCCACCAAGGAACAGACAGACAAGACCTGTGGCAACAAAGACATATTCCATAAAGTATTCCGATGTGTTCGCAGCCCCCATATGGGCGACATTATTTCACTGGCATGGAGGCTTATCAAAAACGATAGAGACAATTCCTACCAACGCTGAAATGGGACTGAACCTGCCGCATTCAATATGCCGGACCATTTCAAAGTCTATGGATTTGTTGCAGTGAACCATTGCATTGAAGTGCCGTAAGGGTTTGGTACTAACAATCCACGATCCAACACGCCGCACCAGACAAACACGTGCGTTCCAATGGGTGTCGCATCCCACAAAAAAGCCCGCGAGCAAAGCTGCGCGGGCTTTTGATTTCAAGTGATATCAACGCAATCAGTTTTTGACGCTGATGGATTGCCATTGACCGGCTTCAATCTTGGCAGCCGCAATCACAGCCTGTGTGCGACTGTCAACATTGAGCTTTTGCAAAATGGCTGAGACGTGAGCCTTAACCGTGGCCTCCGATACACTCAGTTCATAAGCAATCTGCTTGTTCAACAGGCCTTCAGACAGCATCATCAACACCCGTACCTGCTGTGGTGTCAGAGTATTGAGGCGCTCCACAAGCTCGGTGATCTCATCGCTGTAAGGTGCTGAAAGATCGATGCTTTCCGGCACCCAAGTCTCACCGTTCAACACAGCGCGGATGCCCTGCGCGATGGCGTCGATTGACAAAGATTTAGGAATGAAGCCTGATGCTCCAAATTCCATACAACGGCGAATGGTCGGCACGTCTTCGCTGGCCGAGACAATCACAACTGGAATGGATGGATATTGCGCACGCAAATAGAGAAGACCCGAGAAGCCACGCACACCGGGCATGGAAAGATCAAGCAAAACCAGATCAATATCTTCAGAAATTTCGAGCTGTTCCCCCACCTGTTCGAGGGCTCCTGCTTCGTGAATGGCAATCTGGTCGAAGATTGTTTCTAGAGTCTGCCGCAACGCTCCACGGAATAATGGGTGGTCGTCTGCAATGATAATATTCAGAGATGCCTGCTGCACTTTAGGTCCTCCCCCAACGGTCGGGCGGAATGGATCTGACTGATCTGGGCGATCAGATGCGACCATCCCTTAAGTCTTGTCGCCAATTTTTTCGCCGCATGGCCGAATAGAGTGACGACGAAATTACGACTAGTTCCATCAAACTATGAGCGGTCACATCCAACTTGGCAAGTCGTTGCTTTAACATATTCGCATATTCATCCCCTTGATGCGACAATTCACCTAGAAAATAGGACATAAGGTTCGCCCTTTGGGGAAATCACGGCACAAGAAAGCAAAGTTTATTAACCAAAACAATCATGTGCCCCTTTTACCAAAGAATCGGAATGCACCCGCCATTGGCGTGGGTTGTGTGTTTAACATCGCCGCATTAGTTTGTGTTTCCAGCTCTGCAAACATCGATGAGCGTAACAAAGGACCGATTCATGACCCGTTTTGTCACACTGAACCAATTCGTCAATCTTTGGGAATGTGATGAGAATGACCATATGAATGTCCAGTTTTACTATTCAAAGTTTGAGGATGCCGGACAGTTGTTCGCGGTTTGCCATGATCTGGAAGCTGCGCTTGGCAGACGGATCAGCCGCCATGTACGTTATCATTCTGAATTGCGCGGCGGCGCGCAAATTTGCATTCGCTCTTCGATCGTTGACCCCATTCCCGACTCCACTAAACATGGCGTATTTGTTCAGCATGTGATGGAAGAAACCTCCACAGGCCGCATCGCAGCGACGGCACTGGACTGGCACGCAGGAACAATCGATTCGCCGCAGCCGGATATACGCGATGCATTGAGCAGCGCGGTGATGCCTCGTGGTTTGAAGAACGAAGCAGATTTTGGCACAAAGTCCCCTCTCGCCGCTCTTGATGCAACTATGTTGCGCGGGGTGTTGCGACCAGCCCAATGTGATGCGCAAGGATGGGCACGGGATCAAGCCTATATCGGTGCTATATCAGATGCAGCAGCCCATGCCTGGGATCGGATTGGGCTCAGCAGTCAATGGCTTGATGAGAAGGGCTTTGGCCGTATCGCAGTCGAGATGCGTTTATGCATTCTAACCCCCATGCGAGCAGGCACGGCGTATCAAGTGCAATTGACGTTCACTGGCCTTCAGTCGCGATCTTACAGCAAACGCTATGATTTTTTCGATCTACGCAATGGGCAACATATTGGATTTCTGGAGTCAGCCGTTATGCTGCTCAACCACACCACGCGCAAGTCAGAACCTTTGCCAGACTTCGCGCGGGACGCCCTTTTGGGACACCTTGAAAAGCAAACCTGATAGGCGTGGTTCACACACGATTGTCATCAAATTCCTTGCGGAATTCTTTCACAACCCCAAAGAAACGCCGCAACATTGCTTCACCCATATCCAGAAATTGCTCAAAATCTTCAGGAGCTTGTTCCTCAGAGTTTGGCGCAGTTTCGGGGATTTTGTCAGGTACAATTTCAGCTTTGGGCTTTGCTTCGGGGGATTTGGGTGCAGACGCTTTAGGGTTTAAGGCCTCGGAAGAAGGACGCGCCAGTTGCGCCTGTGACTCAATCTGGGCCTCTGATAGGGCCTCGGTCAGCTCCGTAATGCGTTTGGCTTGTTTGTCGTTGCTCTGTTCTAGCTGATCAATGCGGTGATTGAGAATGTCTATCTTATCACGCAGGATGGAACCAAATTTCTGTTGTTTGTCCAGAGCGTTGGCAAGTGTCGCCAATTCGGTCAACATAGCGTCACGCCAATCAACGTCTTGCTCGATTGATTTGTCGCCCTGTTGTGTTTGGGCGGGCGCTTCTATCGGCGCTTGAATGGCTCCTTTTTCTTGTGCCCATGCGCTGCTGCATAACAAGCTAAAAAGGATGCAGGAGGGTAATCCGAGGCCTCGGATTAGAGATGTGCGTGCATTCTTACAATTTGCCAATGGCATGGTTATTCCTTTGTCCGGCAACTATCACTCACAACAGCAGCCCCGATTTGCTCTGAAGCAATTTAACAGATTGTTAAGAAAAGGAATATGGCAAACTTGTATGCAGGGCACAGTGCCTCACAGACACATAGCACAAGCTGGCGTGTTTTTTCTATTTTCGAGAAAGTATTGAGATTGGAAGACTAACGCTTTTGGCGCAGTTTTTGGCGATAATCCTCAACATCCCGATATAGATTTCGACTTGGGAAATCCAAAGCATCCACCCGCCAATGCAGCAAGGCATCATAGGTTTTGACACTGACCTGTTGTTCAATCAAAAGACGGGGAAGCGTCTTGTTGCCGTCGGTGAGCAAAAGATGCTCCATGGCTTTTTCGGACAGCCCTTGCGCATCTTTCAAAAACCAGACGATGTCTTCTTTGCGCCGATTGCTGATCAAAGTCGCCAGCAGAGAATCAAAACTCAACTCGCCCAAATTGACTTGCAAGACGGCTTCATGGCGAGACAAATGATTGCCTCCCATCTCCAGCGCGTCACCTTGTAATTTGCCCGCCAGCTCAGCGAGCGTTCCGTGCTTTGTGGCGTGGGCCAAAGCCGAGGGAAGAAACGGGCATTCCGTATCAACATGCCGCCGAAGTCGGTCATGAAAGGCCTGATCGACAAGACAGCGAGCGGCCATCAAGGACTGAATATTCAGCGATTTTTGACAGAGGATTGCACAGAGCAAAAGAGCGTTGTTCGAAAAACTGGCTCCCGCATTGCGTAGGAGCTCCCCAGCGACACTTATAAAAGCGCGCGCCATTAGAGCGTCGACCAGTTCTTCGGGAACTTCATTTCTGCGAGCGATGGATATAAGGACGGCTTCGCCTCGTGTCCGAACGGCTCCCAACAACAAGGGCCCGCTCAACATGGGGGAATATTCAAATAAACAACATACGACGTCATCTTGTTCTTGAGACAGTCGAGAAGCCAACGCACTTGATATAGAACTGGTTCGGGCCAGAAGAGTGACCAGATCTCGCCGGACCCCCACGTCGATCTGATCATATAGATCCAATACGAGTGCCGAGAAAAGGGTGCGCTCCATTTCGCTCGGGCCATCATCCACACGGCGGGTATATTGAGCGGTGAGCTTACGGATCAACAAAGACCGTGCTTCAGGATTTTTTTCCTTGGCGAGTAGCTCTAGGTCATTTTTGATCTTGTATGCCATTCCTTCTTTCCGACTTATGTGCCCCCTAGTGGCGGTTTGAGGTGCATTCAATCGCACGGTAAAGAGAAATTCTTAAGGATACCTCCACCATTTTCGAAATATTTGCCAATTGACGACAAGATCACAGCTTATGGACTGGGTCTAAATGTCTGGTAAAAACAAAGACAGACCAGTTTTGCGACTGGCCTGTCTTCGTTTTCCTTAAGGCACGGCAAAGAAAAGCCGTCTGCAACGCTGACTAGTCGTTCCTTGATGGACAGAATTTGCGCTCCTCACAGGCCTGAGAGGTTCAAATACTTCAATCTATCCACTAGACAGCTCCGGTATAAGCAGGACGACAAGAGGTAATCGCTTCTTCGACAAAACCAAATTTGTCCTGCCCCCAAAATGCTTCGCCCTGATACACCACACATGGCGCCCCGATGATATCCAGCTCCAGACCGCGCTGAGTGTTTGCCTCATAAATCGCAGCAACGGCACCGCTTTCAGCTGTTGCAAGAATCGCATCAGCATCTTCGCCACACTCAGAAAGGCAAGCGGCAATAACACTGCGCTCTGCAATGTCAGCTTCTTCCGCCCACACCTTACGCAACAACTTACCAATCAAAGCGGAGGGATCCTTGCCCTCTTGCTGCAAGGCGATAATGGTGCAATCGGCGAGTACTGGGTTGGTTGGGAAAAATTTGGGCTGTACATTCATTTCCAGTCCGCGGTGGTCTTTCCAACGCAGCAACTCAAGCATGCGGTTGCGGATTCGGGCCGGATGACGCTGCGGCACAGGAACCCCACCGGATTCGCCAAAGATCTTGCCCAGCTGCACCGGTCGATAGGTTACATCCAGATCCAGTCGTTGGACCATTTCCATAAATACCGCATGGCCCAAATAGGCGAAGGGCGATATCGCAGTAAAATAATATTCAATTTTGGGGCCGGTTTTTGCAGAACTCATAGCGATCATATCCTGAGTTTAAATAAGTATTTTTCTAGACTAGGATATTTTTTACCTATCGGTCTAATTAAAATATATTTTTCTTCGTCGGTATTTATGTTTGAACCAGATGTGCAGTGCAAGAGGCCGTTCCCGTATAAGAAACGCCCTCGTGCCTTGCGTTGGAATGCCTAAGTTCTGAGATTCACACCAAAGGAATGCGGATTTCGGTGAGAAGATCTTGGGGGGGCGTGTTTCTGGCATCACTGTGGAAAATTTCCACTGGCGGGTGGTTGGCTGTTTCTCGCCCGCTTTGCGGCAACCATTGGCCATAAAACCAATCATATGTCGGTGCAATTTGATCGTAGGGGCCCTTCAACATAACTGTCGCATAATCGCCTGCTTGAATGTCGCGTAGGGCCAAAGGATCGCAAACAGTAGCGTCCGGGCTCACGCTTACCCCTGCATCGCAGCGCAAAAGGTGCTCTTCTGTTTTGGAAGGGTTGTCATAGGATAGACCCAGAACCATGCTTTCGGCACTCCATAAGCCCTGTTGGTGCACAGCTTTGATGGCCTGTTCGAAGGTTGGGCCCACTTTGAAATAGGAACCGGTGTGGCGGATATAGGCCAGTTTTATGGTTGGCATTTGTTTGATTTTGACATCGAAAGACATGCGTCGTGCCTCGTGCTGCAAATAGTGGAGCAATGCGATGGCCTCGCTGTTTTGATATCCTGTTGCAAGGCTACTTAATCCTTGCGGGGTGATCAAAACCTGACCATTGCGGCGATATTGACTGGGAGAGACACCAAACAAAATTTTAAATGCCCGACTGAAGCTTTCACTATTCTCAAAGGCCGCATCGAGTGCCAACTCGGTGATTGATGCTTTGCTCGTTCTGAGCTGGTTTGCCGCCATTAAGAGGCGCCGACGGCGAATATAGCCACCGAGCGTCTCGCCGGTCATGCCCTTAAAAAGGCGATGAAAATGAAAAGGCGAGAAATTGGCGATGGAGGCCAGTTCCTCTAACTTGAGCGGGCCGTCGAGATTTTCGTCGATATGCTTCAACACACGCAGCAGGCGGGTTTCATAGTCTTTTGCCGTCGTCAATTTACTGGGTGCCTGTTTACCGGTCATGTGCTCTCCTTGGGTCATTGTCACGAGCATGCAGTGCGTATGCATGTGACTGGCACAGACGCTATTGCAAAAGCGCGGTCAAAGCCTGACCGGACTTGCGCATTTTTAAGAGGAATAATTCTACGCCATTGTCTTGTCACGTCCAATTGTTAGAGCCATTCTTATGAATGCCACGCCATACAAGCTATTCTGTGTTCCAACCTGATTACGCTCACCAATGTATTCTGCGGGAGTTTTTTATGACAACAGAGATAAAGCAACTTACCACGCGCGCCATTTATAAAAACCGTTGGCTGAGCTTGCGTGAAGACAAAGTCCGCTTCCCCAGTGGGCATGAGGGCATCTACACAGTAGTCGAAAAAGCCGATTTTGCAGTTATTATTCCCATTCATGCCGATGGCCGTATTCAGCTGGTGCAGCAATATCGCTATCCGGTTGGCGGGCGCTATTGGGAATTGCCGCAAGGGGCGTGGGAAGACAAAGCCGATGTTGATCCGCTTGAGCTTGCGCGTGGAGAATTGGCTGAAGAAACTGGGTTGATCGCCGGACGGATGGAAAAGCTGGGTGAAATCTTCAATAGCTACGGCTGCCTCGACCAGACGTGTCATATGTATGTAGCCCGCGATCTGAAACAGGGCGAGACAAACCGTGAAGCCACGGAAGTGGGAATGGAGACAGCGGCCTTCCCCTATGACGAACTGCTCAGCTTGATCCGCAAAGGCGAAATGCCAGACTCCGTTACCCTCAGCGTGCTTGGTTATTGGAAGATGATTGGAGAAAGCTAGGAACAAAAGCCGGAAGCAATGGATGCCCCCGGCTTTGATTTCTAATATCTAATGGAATGGCTATTCTGCTGCGACGTCGCTGGCTTGAGGATCGAAGCGAACATAAAAACGGTCATTGTTGGCCGCCATGTCTTCTAGCAATTTGGCTGGCTTGAAACGTGGGCCAAATTTGGCTTCCAGTGCCTGGCATTTGGCAAGGAAGGCCGGTGTGCCCATGGTGTCTATGTAGGAGAAAACACCGCCGGTGAAAGGCGCAAAGCCAAAACCGAGGATGGAGCCGACATCGGCCTCTCGCACATCTTCCAGCACGCCCTCTTCGAACACCCGCACAGCTTCCAACGCCTGAGCGACCAGCAAGCGGTCCTTGATTTCATCAAAATCAATGCTGTCCGGATCCTGCTGGGGTGCAAGGTCTTTCAAACCCGGCCAGAGCTTTTTGTTGCGGCCTTGATAATCATAAAAACCTTTGCCGTTCTTGCGCCCCAGACGACCCTCGTCAACAACCAGCTTTTTCAACAAGGCAACCTGATTGGGGTCAACGGCGGCTTCTCCCAATTGTTTTTGAGTGGTCTGGAGGATGTTCCATGCGAGCTCCAGCGCCACTTCATCATTGAGCGACAGCGGCCCAACCGGCATGCCTGCCTGTTTGGCCAGATTTTCGATCATCGCAGCGGGCACCCCTTCGGTCAGCATCAAATGACCTTCACGGATGTAGCCTAGCACCGAGCGATTGGCATAAAAGCCGCGCCCATCATTGACCAAAATCGGGGTCTTTTTGATCATTGAGACAAAATCAAGCGCCGCGGCAATTGCTATGTGACCCGTGTTTTTGCCCTTGATCACTTCGACCAGCATCATACGATCAACCGGCGAGAAGAAGTGGATCCCAAGGAAGTTGGCCGGTGTGGCAACCGCCTTGGCAAGCCCTGATATTGGTAAGGTGGAGGTGTTGGACGCAATGGTGCAATCGGGGCCAACCACCGCTTCAATCTGCTTGAAGATAGACGCTTTGAGATCTGGGTCCTCAAACACGGCCTCAATAACCAGATCACAACCGGCAAGCTGGGCATAGTCGGCTGTGGGCGTCACGTGGCCTAGCAGCTTGTCCATTTTCTCCTGTGTGGTACGGCCTTTTTTCATCGCCTTGGTCAAGCTGTCGGCAATATGGCCTTTGCCTTTGTCGGCGCTTTCCTGATCGCGATCCACCAACACAACGTCGAGCCCCGCCTGAGCTGAGACTTGCGCGATGCCCGCCCCCATGAAACCGGCGCCAATGACAGCGATCTTCTTCAACGCGCTTTTCTCAATACCTTTGGGCCGGCGCGCGCCCTTGCCCAGTTCCTGCATATTCAGAAATAGTGAGCGGATCATATTGGCCGCTTCCGGTGTTGCCACGGTCTTGGCAAAATAGCGGCTCTCAATGCGCAGCGCTGTGTCCATGTCCATCAGCAGACCTTCATAGGCAGCGCGGATCATGTAGCGGATGGCGGGATAATTATCGTGGGTTTCGCGGCGGTAGATCGCGCCCACAGCAGGCCAAACCTGAAAACCAGCGGGGCTGTACACACGACCTGAAGGCAGCCTGTAGCCCTTTTGGTCCCATGGTTTGACTGGAGAAAGACCATCGAGCAGCATCTGTTTTGCTGTGTCGATCAGCTCATCAACAGGCACAACCTTGTCGATTATCTTGGCGACCAGTGCTTTCTTGGGGGGCAGCATGGACCCTTTCATCAGGAACTGCAGGCCCTGTTGTGTATCCATCATACGCAAAATGCGCGTGGTTCCGCCTGCACCGGGAAACAGGCCGACTTTGACTTCAGGTAGGCCAAATTTGGCACTATCATTGTCCGTCATCACACGCCCATGACAGGACAAAGCCAACTCACAGGCACCACCCGCAGCCGTGCCATTCAGCGCAGCGACCCAAGGTTTGCCGCACGTTTCAAGCTTGCGAAAGGTCAGCGACAGTTTGCGGCTTTGATCAAACAATTCCGTCGCTGCGATGGTTGCGCCTTTTTCGGCTTTGGCTTTTTGGTAACTGCCGAGCAGGCCTTGCAGCATGGTCAAGTCAGCACCACCAGAGAACTGGCTTTTGCTTGATGTTACCACCACGCCCTTGATGGCATCATTGGCCACCACATCGTCGATGATGGTATCCAGCTCCAGAATCACATCTTCAGTGAAGACATTCATAGAGCGATCAGGCATATCCCACGTCAGGATGGCGATGCCGTCTGTGTCGATTTCACATTTGAAATTGGTATAGTCAGGCATTGAATTCCCCTCCCCTTAAACGCGCTCTATGATGGTGGCTGTGCCCATGCCTGCGCCTATGCACAGAGTGACCAGCGCGATGGTCTGATCGCGGCGTTCCAGCTCATCCAGCACCGTGCCGAGGATCATGGCACCGGTGGCCCCCAATGGGTGCCCCATGGCAATCGCGCCACCATTGACATTGATCTTGGCAGGGTCAGCCTGAAAATATTGCATGAAGCGCAAGACGACCGAAGCAAAGGCCTCGTTGACCTCAATCAGATCAATGTCAGATAGCGACATGCCAGAGCGTTTGAGTATCTTTTCGGTGACAGCAATCGGGCCGGTGAGCATCAAGGCAGGTTCAGACCCGATGTTGGCAAAGGCCCGGATGCGGGCGCGAGGCTTGAGGCCAGCCGCCTTGCCTGCTTCGGCGTTGCCGATCAAAACCGCTGCGGCCCCGTCGACAATACCGGAAGAATTGCCTGCATGGTGGATGTGATTGATAGTTTCAATCTCGGGATAGCGTTCCATAGCAACAGCGTTGAAGCCGCCCATCTCGCCAATCATGCCAAAGGACGCGTTAAGCTTGGCGAGGCTGTCTATTGTGGTGCCAGGACGCATGTGCTCGTCTTTATCAAGGATCAAAGCGCCGTTGATATCAGTGACAGGCACTATGGATTTGTCGAAATAGCCATTGTCCCACGCATGAGCGGCCCGTTTTTGGCTCTCGACCGACAAAGCATCGGCTTGCTCGCGGGAAAAGCCATATTTGGTGGCGATGAGGTCGGCCGAGACACCTTGCGGCATGAAATAGGAAGGTACGTTAACACTTGGGTCCATGAACCATGCGCCACCCGATGAGCCAAGGCCCAGACGGGACATGGCTTCAACACCGCCACCGATGGTCATATCGTGGGCACCGGCCATAATCTGGCTCGCGGCCATATTGATGGCATCCAGACCCGAGGCACAAAAGCGGTTGATTTGCATGCCAGGAACGGACTGGTCATAATCGGCGGCAAAAACTGCCGCACGCGGAATGACACCGCCTGCTTCTCCGATGGGATCAACACAGCCCAAAATAACATCGTCCACCAGCTTGGTATCCAGCCCATTGCGGTCACGGATGGCTTTGAGGGTGGTTGCGGCCAGCTGAACGGCAGGGACTTCATGCAAGGACCCGTCCGCCTTGCCGCGTCCACGTGGTGTGCGCACATGATCATAAATATAGGCGTCTGCCATATGGGTCTCCTCCCAATTTATCTCAAAAGGCCACGCGCTTTGACGCTTATGCCCCTCATTTGCATCGCATGTTTGAAAGCTGCGGCACAAGACCTGAACCTATTGCGCGGCAGTCTAGCATAATTTTGACGGCAAGCTTTAGAAGGCTTCCGCCGGAAGCGCCATTAGGCTATCTGCACCAACCATAATGCGGTCGCGGCGCATGGCCGTGGTGGGCATGGTGCGTTCCATATAAAATTTGGCCAGTGCCAGCTTGGTATCAAAGAAGCTCTTGCGGCTTTCATCTTGATTTTTAGTGGCGACTTCTGCCATTTGTGCCCACATATAGCCCAGCATGACTGTGCCAAAGAGATGCATATAATCAACGGAACCAGCACCGGCATGATCGGGATTGCCCAGTGCATTGTTTCCAAACCACATGGTGGCTTTTTGCAGATCTTCAGCACCGGCTTTTAGTGGAAGAATGTAAGGTACGAGTGCCTCATCAGCTGCATGTTTCTCGACATAAGCACCCAATTCCTGAAACAGAGCCATAATGCCTCGCCCGCCATTGGCCATCAGCTTGCGCCCAACCAGATCCAGCGCTTGAATGCCATTGGCACCTTCATAGATCATGGCAATACGGGCATCTCGGACGAATTGGGAGGCGCCCGTTTCTTCTATGTAGCCATGGCCCCCAAAGACCTGTTGACCCAAAACGGCATTATCAAACCCAACATCGGTCAAATGCCCTTTGAGGACAGGCGTAAGCAGGCTCAAACGATCATCGGCTTGTTGGCGCACTTTCTCATCAGGATGCTTGTGGGCGATGTCCGACTGCATAGACGCATAAACACAGAAGGCACGAGCGGCTTCATTGAAGGAGCGCATGGTCATCAGCATACGGCGAATGTCTGGGTGCACGATCAATGGGTCCGCTGGACCATCTGGATTTTTGGGGCCGGTCAGAGACCGCCCTTGCAAACGTTCCATGGCATAGTCGCGCGCATGTTGATAGGCCGCTTCTGACTGGGTGAGCCCCTGAACGGCAACCCCCAAGCGGGCCTCATTCATCATCACGAACATGGCTTTGAGGCCGCCATTTTCTGCGCCGACGAGCCAACCGGTCGAGCCGTCAAAATTCATCACGCAAGTGGAATTGCCGTGAATGCCCATTTTCTCTTCGATCTTGCCAACAGAGACATGGTTGGCGTCACCGGGGTTGTTGTCAGAATCCGGCAGGAATTTCGGCACAACAAACAGTGAAATACCCTTGGTGCCCTTAGGTGCACCTTCGATGCGGGCAAGTACCAAATGCACTATATTTTCAGCTAAATCATGGTCGCCGGCCGAGATGAAAATTTTGGAGCCGGTGATCTTGTAGCTACCATCATCACTTGCGACAGCCTTGGTGCGCAGCAAACCCAAATCCGTGCCGCAGTGGGCTTCGGTCAGGTTCATGGTGCCGGTCCATTTGCCTTCGGCCATCTTGGGCAAATAGGTGTTTTTGATTGCGTCGCTGGCGTGCACATTCATTGCCGCGTAAGCGCCTTGGGTCAGGCCCGGATACATCGAAAACGCCAAACTTGCAGTGCCAATATATTCGTTCAGGATCACATTGAGGGTCACAGGCAGGCCCTGTCCACCATATTGGGGATCAACGGTCAGACCCATCCAACCTGCTTCAACATATTGCTCCCAAGCCTGTTTGAAGCCCGACGGGGTCGTCACGCGACCATCCTCATGCAACGTGCAGCCTTCGGTATCGCCCACCCTATTTGTGGGCAGTACGACTTCGGTGCAGAATTTACCAGCTTCCGTCAGAATGGCCTCAACCAGATCGTCCGTGGCTTCTTCATAGCCGGGCAATGTGTTTAGCTGCTCAAGGCCAAAGACTTCTTTGAGCAAAAACATGGTTTCTTCCACGGGGATGGTTAAATTCGGCATAATAGTCCTCCCTGACCCAGCTTCTATACGCTGCACTCACACCTCCACCACAAAGGATCGCGACAGGCCGCATCAACAAGCCATTGGCATGTGCGATTCTGCTGAACATCAGAGGCTGCTACTTCCTATTTACAGCAAAGCCTTACGTTTGCGTAAGCGTTATGTGAGATATAACCCGAAGCGATGCAGGGTTCAAGGGGTTTCACCTATAGCCAGACCAAAGAAGCAGAGCGATATTCCCAACTTCGCACGATGTTTCTGCGTGACGCAGCGTCAGACAGCCATAGGTGACAGGTCGGTTTATCAAAAGAAAAATCTATCTATGGTGCATACGAAGCACCCAAGGACACCACAACAAGTGCACTGTCGCAACCGCGACGCTCTCTAAACCTGTTTTGTCATTGAAACAACGTTGCCGTTACGTGCAGCTTCTTGCCATCCAAGATCTTGATACAGATCGATATTTTCAGGAATGGCAACATGGGAACAAAAACGGATTTCCTGATAACCCTGCCGCCGCGCCTCGGTTTGACAAAGCGCGATCAGAATGCGTCCCACCCCCTTGCCTGAGTGCTCAGGGTGAACCGCAATATTGATCAGTTTCATCGCCTCGCCTTGCGCAACGAGCACGAGGCCTGCAATTATTTCATCGCTTAAACAGCGACCCAAACCTGATTTTTCTGGATTTCTTCTGCGATGCCTTCCGATACACGCAGCAGATCATTTATATGCAGCTTATACTGAGCATAAGCTGCATCAATACAGGTGTCCAAGGCACTGGCATCTGCCAATGTCGCCTTTCGGATGATCGGATCACCGTTCAAAAATCCACCTCATTGCTGACTAGACCTGCTCAGCTTTCGCTTTTTTCTTTTTCGCGTAACATGCCAGACACAACTTCAACCGTGCGCTCGAGATCACCAATAGCCTGATCCACATCGGCCCGTTGTTGCTTGAGGATATTGATTTGGCCAGTGAAACGATCCAGCGCCACACGAAGCTGCGTGACTTGGCCATCTCGTAGATCATAAAGATCCAGCATGTCCTTGATTTCAGTGAGCGAAAACCCGACTTTCTTGCCCATCAAGACAAGTTTCAAGCGTGCACGATCCCGACGGTTATAGATCCGGGACATGCCGTCGCGGCGTGGATTGAGGAGGTTTTTGTCTTCGTAAAACCGCAAGGTTCTCAATGTGACACCAAATTCTCTGGCGAGGTCACCAATTGAATAAGAGAGAGGACCGGTGTCATTTGTGGAAGCTGTCAGGACATCCTTGCCTTCCATTTCGGCATCCATCGCCAACTTATCTTCGCTCACAGACCTAATCTCCTTGCCTCTATATATCATCGTATATGCAAAACCGGCCACGACGACACCTTACCTAATGGTAAACCATCCTTACTGACTGCTGTCAATGCAGCCGGATCGAATTTATGCCTCTGAGGGCCATAAGTCGCGGTCTGCAGGCCACCGTAGCCACCAGTACTGTTGGCAAACGCTGTAGGCCCCGTTGGTGTGGATGAGGCCCCAAAACGCGGATTTATAGTGAGCAAAGGGTTAACAGCTTAGGTATTTTTCGCAATTCGCACGTCTCATTAACGGCTTATTTACCCTAACTTCTCAAAGTGCTTACAGGAAAATCCGCTGGTAGCGTTCGTTCTGTGTTGTCCCGACTTATCCTTTTGGGTGCGGCTAAACCGGCAAAAAATTGAGCCTGAATCATGATTGATGAAACATTCCACACGGATCGAGATGTAGGTGAGTTTATCGAAGGCCTGCGCAACTCGTCACGGATACACAACCGGAATGGCCGGACCCGACGTATGCCGGATCGGGGGCGGACCGATAAGAATGCTGCATTGCTCGACATGATTAGGGATATGGAAGATCAACTCAATGCGCTGTCTGATCAAACCGGATCATCGGGACACTTGCATAATGATCTTGACAACGAAGTTGCAGAACAAGCCCGTTACAAACGCACATCAGAACGCCGAGCCGCGCAGAACAGACCAGCGTCAGTACCTATGAACAATACAGCTCTGCGCTCTTCAAATATCCCTGATCAAACCAGCAACGAGCGCACGAACTACCAAAGCGTACTGGAGCGCATACAGGCACAGTTGGAGCGGGTTGACCATGCGCTGGCATCTAAAACAGAAGCAAGATCTAAAGCGCCACGGTCGCATGGAATGCCTTCTGGAAGTTCATCTTCAGAACTCAGAGACCAAAACACGGACCGCGCATCATCGCAACGGGATGAGTCCAGATCAAAATCCGAGTCCAACGGTTTGCACTCCGCTCTTCGGCAAATCATGGAGCAAGCCAAGAATATTGAGCATGCTGGTGTTACCGCCCAGAATAGCTTTGAGACGCAGAAGCCTTTTTCTGGGCGTCCTTTGCGTGAGGTTACGCCCCCCGTGCCGGATACCCATGCGCAAGATGATAGCCTAAATTTATTGCGTGAAGATGTTGCCACCTTGCGTGATTTGCTCGAGGAAGCAAACTTCTCTGGTGCTTCCGAAACGATTTTGAATGAAATTGCCGCTCTTTCGGGGCGCATAGATACCCTGACGACCACGATGAGCGAGAGCCGACAGGATCCCGAGATGATGGACGCTATTCGCGATATCCATGATCTTCTGGACAGACCTGCATTGGATCCCTCACTCGATGCGCATTTTGACCGTGTTCTTGTCAAGCTCGACAATCTGCCGCTTGCCAATCATTTTGAAGATTTTGCAAAGCTTTCAGCGCAAATCGACAATCTACGGGACATTCTGTCTGCAGCCCCACAGGCGCAGCATATGTCGCATATGTCGGGCCAGATGGGTATGCTTGTCGAACGCTTGGGATCCCTTGAAAATGATGTCCGCCGGAGCGCCAGCAAAGCCCCTCTCGCTGACCACCGAACAGAAATAGAGGATCGCCTCGCCAAACTGCAAGACATGATGGAGCGCCTCGATCCCAATGACCGCCTGATGCGTCTGGAAGATCAGTTGGCCTCGCTTGCCGACCGGTTGGAAGCAAATAGCGATCGCGGAGAAGTCCGCAAGCCTCTCGAAGCTCTTGCCCATCAGATCGAGAGCCTCGTTGGTTTGATGGACCAACAGGGCCAGCATAAACAACAGGACGCACTCGAGATACTGGCGGCCAGAATTGCCGATCTGGATATCCGGATTCAAGAAACCCAGATGCCTGCTGCGTCGAACCAACGGTTTGATCAGGTTGAACAAACTTTGGCACGTATTGATGACATGCTTGCGCGCCGCATGGAAAGCACCGATCTGTCCGGTTTGGAGGTTGGCCTTTCCCGCTTGGCAGACCGTATCGAAGCTCAGGAAGAAGCCCTGCGCAGCAAATCTGCGAACAGCTTTAATGGTGCTGGCAATAACGCCGGTCAGGTTGATATTGCAGGTCTTGCAGAACTTGAAAGCCAGATTGCCGACTTGGCAGACCGGCTGGATGGCGCCAGCCGCGATGGTGGAGACAATCAGTTTTTCGATACCCTGACGACACGCCTTGACAATCTGGCCGCGCAATTTGCTCAATCGCAAACCCGTTTTGACGCCGTGGACCGCATCGGTTCCGAAATCAAACAATTGGCTTCAAACAGTGCTGGCAGCTCGGTCAATGAATCGAAAATGGCCGAAGCAGCCGCTCTAAAGGCGCTGCAAAAAATTGGACCGCTGTCCACGTCTGTTGGCGATAACGCCCTTGAATCCATCATTGATGGTTTGAAAGATGACCTGCATGGACTGCGCCGTTTTGCGGAGAGCAGCGAATCGACGACCCAACAAAGCCTTTCCAGCGTCAGCACCATGCTCAACACGATTGTTGATCGCCTTGGGACACTGGAAACACAGGTCCGCGCAAGCGAGGCGCCCGATGTAGCGGTGAGCTCGAAAGACCTTGATACCCGGAGTGGGCTTGGCAAGCTTTTGCGTCGCAAAAACAAGCCCGAGCAATCCTCGCCAGCGACCGCAGGCTCCCAACCAGCAGCAAGGGACGCCGCTCCGAGACAAGGGGTTCAATCTTTAAGTGCGGCAGAATTGCTGGCCAACAGGGGCAACCGTTCTGGCAGCCAAGCAGCGCCACAAACGGACCAACCGGCAGATCATCAGTCAAGCGGTCAACAAGCAATGGCCGGAGCCCGGCGTCAAGCTGGTATTTCTCTGTCTGGCCAAGCCGTCACAGCAGGTGCTTCGGCTGCTGCTCAGCCACAAATGCGCGGCAATCTTGCATTGCAAAGTCAACCTCAGCCGGCGGTTCCACCAAAACCACGAACCGCCCAGATCGTTGATGACAATGGCGCAGCCCGGACAACTCCTTCAAGCCAAAGGTCCTCAGGGTCCTCAAAGGCTGATTTCATTGCAGCGGCTCGCCGTGCCGCTCAGGCCGCAGCTCAGGAAAGCGAACGGGTCGAGAAAAAGGAAAAAGCCGCGCAGGGTTTCCTGTCGCGCTTGAAGAAAAAACAAGATGCTACACCAGAGGTGCGCACCGATGGACCGGACGCAGCAACCAATGGCATGAACCGCAAAGAACGACGCGCAGCAATTTCTGAAGCTGCGCGAAATGCCAAACAGGTCAAGAACCTAGATCCAACGGCAAATGCCGCTGGATATGATACCACGCACAATGCTGCGATGGTTTCGGATCTATTAGGTGATGACGATGCTCGCCAGAGCCTTCTCTCCAAATTGGGAAGTTCTGTTTCTCGTCACAGTCGCCCTCTGCTTATGGCTGCGGCGGCTATTTTGCTCGCTATCACGACATTACAATTGGCCAAAAATCCAAACTCAAGCTTGCACCAATTGTTCAACAATGAAGCTGCCCAAACTGAACAGGGCAACCTTGGAACCGATCTGAATGCCGATGACAGCTCCAATTCGCTGGCGCCTTCTTCCGGAGATCAGTCCAGCCTGACACCATCGTCGGGCAGTCTGGCACCTTCCATGGCCGGTGAAGACGCAACACGCGCGATTACCTTTGCTGATCCATCAGACGTCCAGGGATCCATGTATGGGCCACGGATGGCACAAGCACCCGCTGACAATGCGGCACCAATGGGTCCAACTCTCAATCAAGCCCCGACAACAAGCACAAGTGGCGACGTACCGGGCATAGGTCAAGGCATTGATTTAACACCGACCAGCTCCATCCCACGCACACCACTGCCAAATCTGGAAGCCCTACAGCAGGAAGCAAGCCAACAGCCCTTGCCGCCGATGCTTTCCAACCAAGCAAGTATCGCTTCGGGAACGGGCTTCGACAGCTCGGCTGTTCAGGGTGCGCTTGATCCATCGGTGCAAGCCGCCGTTGAAATGAACAAAATGTTGGCGCCGGGCATTGCTGATACCCCCTTGATGAAAGCCGCAAAAGCAGGCGACGCGCTTGCTCAGTTCGAGATGGGTCGCCGTCTCACTCTTGGAACAGGTATGACCGCCGATCTCAAGGAAGCTGCGACCTGGTTTGAAAAAGCCGCAGCGCAATCTATGCCTCAGGCGCAATATAGCCTCGCCAACCTCTATGAAAAAGGACAAGGGGTCAAAAAGGATCTTCAGGTCGCGCGTCTATGGTATCAACGCGCTGCAGAAATCGGCAACGTCAAAGCCATGCATAATCTCGCTGTTTTATATGCAGAGGGTGGACTGGGCAAGCCGGACTTCCAACAGGCATCCCGCTGGTTCGAGCGCGCGGCTGATCATGGCTTGAAAGACAGTCAGTATAATCTGGCTATCCTCTATGCCCGTGGTATGGGGGTCAAACAGGATCTATTGAAGAGCTATAAATGGTTTGCTGTCGCAGCAATGAATGGTGACAAAGGCGCAGTGGCCAAACGCGATGAAGTGCTGAATGCGTTGAAGCCTACGCAACAGAAAGCAGCCAAGTCCTTGTTCGAAAACTGGGTAGCGAAGGTTGCTAAACCATCGGCCAATAAAGTCGCCAGTCTGCCTGAAGAGTGGCAAATAAAAGCCCCTGCCGAAGTCATGGGATCGACGTCATCCGGACAGAAGATCGTCACAAGAGAACAAGTTATCGCCAAAACCCAATCGATGCTGGCAGCATTGGGCTATAATGCAGGAGCTGCCGATGGGAAAATGGGACCGCGCACTCGCACCGCCATTCGTAATTTCCAAGAAGTAGCAGGATTGCCCGTAACCGGACAAATTGATGAAGCGTTGTTTGAGGCTTTGGCACAAAGGGTTATATGACCCTTTGACAAGCACAATTGCATGCAAAGGGCGTATCGTGCTTGATAGACACAGTCCTTAAATGCCACTATTGAAAGCAAGAAATCTACAAGGCTGAAATCAAGCGACGCCTTTTGTAAATCCGAACGTTCAAATGGGTTGCATTCAAGAGAAGTATCGTTGACAGCAGGTCCTTCAATATGGGAAGGATGCTGCGTCTAACATGACTTGAGCTCTGTATCCTTTAGCGTTCAAGATGGATTTTATTTTGCCTAGAGAGCGTGGTTTGTGTCCGCTCTTGACCATTTGCCCGGAGCATGAGGCGCGTCAGACCCGTGCCTGTGAGTCGTTGTGACCAGACCCCCGGAAACAGGAGAGGCGCGTGGAGCTCTATCTGCCCATCGCTGAGTTGCCCGTCAATGTCTTTGTCATTCTGTCAATGGGTGGCGCTGTGGGCTTTATTTCGGGCATTTTTGGTGTTGGCGGCGGATTTCTTCTAACACCTTTGCTGATTTTCTATGGCATTTCTCCTGCTGTTGCGGTTGCCTCCGTGACCGCACAAATCACGGCATCGTCAACAACCGGTTCGTTGGCCTATCTCCGCACAGGAAATCTAGATCTCAAGCTTGGTACGGTGCTGTTCAGCGCCGGTATTGTGGGTTCCGTGCTGGGTGTGGAAGTCTTCGCCATTTTGCGTCAGTTGGGACAACTCGATCTGATTATTTCTATCTCTTACGTCACCTTCCTTGGCGCTGTGGGATCGCTGATGGTAATGGAAAGTGTGCGAGCCATTGTGAGGACACGCAAGGGGACGCCAATCTCTATGCGCAAACCGGGCCAACATAATTGGGTGCACGGCCTCCCATTCAAGATGCGCTTTAAAAAATCCAAACTCTATGTCAGCGTTCTGCCGGTTATTTTCATTGGCGGCACCATCGGCTTTTTGGGTACGGTTTTGGGTATTGGCGGCGGTTTTATGCTGGTTCCAGCCCTTATCTATTTGCTGCGCGTACCAACGGCAGTGGTCATCGGAACATCACTTTTCCAGATTGTGGTGACCATGGCTGTAGCAACCGTATTGCACGCAAGCACCAACCAGACGGTCGATATCGTGCTCGCACTTATTCTGATGATCGGCGGCACGATCGGGGCTCAGTTTGGCGCACAAATCGGACAGAAACTCAAAGCAGAGCAATTGCGCGCCTTGTTGGGCTTGCTGGTGCTGATGGTTGGCGTGCGATTTGCTGTCGATCTCATTATCGAGCCGCAAGAACCCTACAGCATTGAAGTGAGGGCAGAGAAATGATCCTGTGCCGCTTCTTTTATACTTTAGTGAGTTGTGTATTGATAAGCCTGTGTTGGAGCGGGCCCTCAGCACGGGCAGAGAGTATTGTCGCCGATATGTCTGATCGTGTGATCAAGATATCATCCAACTTTACCGGCTCCAACATTGTCGTTTTTGGCATGATTGAGCGGGACGCACGCACCGTGTCTCGCGGCGATCCTTATGACCTTGTTATTGTTGTGCGCGGCGAAAACCAGACCCTTGTTTCGCGCCGCAAAGAGCGCGTTGCTGGAATTTGGGTTAATAAAAAGAGACGCTTGTTCGCCAATGCCCCCAATTTCTACGTCATGTCATCCACGCGAAAACTGGAAGACATTGCCCATCCCAGCACACTGACCAAGATGCAATTGGGAACCAACTATTTGCTCATGCCAGATGGTTTCAACCCACAAGATAAGTTCGCTACCTATGACCCTTTTCGCGAGGCTGCTTTGCGACTAAAAAGGGCCAAGGGCCTGTATCGGGATGATCTGTCGTCGATCACCTTTCTCAACAAGGCGATGTTCCGTAGCACTGTTGATATTCCGGCAAACGTTGAAGTCGGGAAATATGAGGTGACTGTGCATTTGTTTCGCGGGGGCTCATTGCTGCATTCCTCTTCGCAACAACTCAATGTGACCAAAACCGGTTTCGAACAACTCACCTATGGGCTCTCCCGCAATCATGGTGTCATTTATGGCATTTTATGTGTGATCCTTGCCATCTTCACCGGATGGTTTGCTGGCATCGTATTCCGTAAGAACTAAAAGGCGTCCGATTAGCATTGATCTAGTCCTCAGCCCTTTACGAATGTACCGACAGATTGAGTAGGCTTAAGGTTTGCCGACCAATAACGATCAATCGGGTTTCTCGCGTTAGAAATGGCTGAAAAGCAACATGCTGAACATCCAGCCCACCGGTATAACTGCCATAAGCGGGCAGGATCACTCGTTGCTGTGTAACAACAAAAGCGCGGCGGCGCAAAGAACGCCCACGCTGCCGGTTGCTAATTTTGGCAACGGGATGAAGATGACCGGCAATCTCGGCTTTGACCTCGGGTTCCCCATCTTGTATCGCTGACAGCAGGCTGCCCGGCTCATGGGTCAAACCGATACCATCAAGACATATCACAGTCTGTGCTTCACCACCCAAGGAGGCGGGCGCTTGTGGATCGTGATTACCGGAAATCCAATACCAACGCCGTCCGAGCATCATTGTGGTCAGAATTTCGCGGCAGGCAGAAGGGAGCCGATCCGGTCCGCCAATGTCATGGAAGCTGTCGCCCAAACAAATCACCTGCTCTGGCTCGTAGCGCGTAATGTCTTTTGCCAATTGATTGAGCGTTTGCAGAGAATCATAGGGTGGCAGGAACTGGCCGCGCTGCGCGAAAGCAGAGCCTTTCTCCAGATGCAGATCAGCCAGTAGCAATGCGTTTTGGCGCGGCCAATAGAGTGCACCAGAGAGCAAAGCGGTAAAGGCCTCACCGGCCAACTCGAATGAGACTTTGTCGCGCATCTCAAACTCTGAAGCGGTATCGCTCACCTGTGATCCCTCGGTTCGGTCATAGTTGGCGTGCATTAAAGCCCCAGATTTTGGGCGGCTTCGAGCAGGATTTGGTCCTCTGCTTCGCCATAGATCGGCTCCTTGCCAATTTCAAGCAGAACCGGAATGGCGAGAGGAGACGGTTCCTTAAGGGCGGCATGGACAATCCGTCCTTTGGTACGTGCCAGCATATCGCTCAGACGTCCAATATCCAACAGCCCAGCGGATGCATCCTCCCAAGTCGCCTTGAGAAGCAGATGGTCTGGTTCATGCTCGCGCAGCACATTGTAAATGAGATCAGAAGACATAGTGATCTGGCGACCCGATTTTTCCTTGCCCGGATGGCGTCGTTCAATCATGCCCGAAATCAGGGCACAATTGCGAAAAGACCGTTTGAGCATTGCACTTTCGGCCAACCAAGCATCCAGATCGTCTCCCAGCATATCTTCATCAAACAAATGATCAAAACTCCAGCCCAGATCAAGCTCCAATCGCGCTAGATCTTTCAGCCCCCAGATCATCAGGGCATAGTCTGTGGCAACAAACCCAAGCGGCTGGGCTCCTGCCCGCTCCAGTCTTCGGGTGAGCAACATACCCAGAGTTTGTAGTGCCAATCGCCCCTCAAACGCATAAAGCGTGAGATAAAATTTGCCTGCACGCGGGAAGGTTTCAACCAGCATTTGATCAGCAGCGGGGATCAGGGAGCGTTGTTGTTGTGCCACAAGCCAATTTTGTACCTGCACCGGCAATCGGCTCCAACTTTCGGGATCGGCCAGCATAGCCCGCACACGGGATGCCAGATAGGTCGACAGGGGAAATTTTCCGCCGTAATAAGCGGGCACCTTGGGTTCTTTATGATGGGTGCGCGTAACAAGGGCGTTGTTTTCCAGCAGGGTTTCAAAGCGCAAGACCTGACCGGCAAAAAGAAAACTGTCCCCCGGAGCCAGGCCTTCGATGAACATTTCTTCCACCTCTCCCAACACACGTCCCCCACGCCCCAAGCGCCTGGGCTCTCCGCTACCGCCTTTCCACGAGGTCAGCCGGATTTTGACCATTGGTTCTTCAACGATGGTGCCAATGTTGAGACGATATTGCTGGGCACGTTTGGGATGGGACAAGCGCCAGAGGATTTTACCGCTTTCATTATCTTTTGTCCGTTTGAGTTTGGCAAACTGCTCATAGGCCCGCATGGCATAGCCGCCAGTCGCGACAAAATCCATGGCCTGCTCAAACATCTCCCATTCCAAATTGCGGTATGGATAGGCTGCGGTTATTTCGTCGAAAAATGCCATAGCTTCAAACGGCCCAGCACAGGCGCGGCCCAAAATATGTTGGGCCAAGACATCCAATCCCCCTTTGCGCACCGCTGGCGTGTCCTGATCACCCAGATAATTGGCGTCAAGCGCAGCACGACATTCCAGCACTTCAAAACAATTGGACGGTACAAGCAGCGCCTTGGATGGTTCATCGAGCCTGTGGTTTGAACGGCCAATGCGTTGGGCAAGGCGACTTGCACCTTTGGGGGCTCCAATATGGATGACCATATCCACATCACCCCAATCTATGCCCAAATCAAGGGTGGAGGTGCAGACAACGGCCCTTAAGCTGCCTTTCGCCATGGCCGCTTCAACCTTGCGACGCTGGTTTGCGTCCAACGAACCGTGATGAAGCGCGATGGCCAGTGTATCGTCATTGATGGTCCACAATGCCCTGAAGAGATGTTCTGCCTGCGAGCGCGTGTTAACGAACAGCAGGCTGGTCTTGTGGTCCTTGATTGCATCATACAAATCCGGCAATGCATATCTGGCGCTATGTCCAGACCACGGGATCCGTTCACTGGAGTCCAGCACACTAATGTCGGGTGTGGTGCCGCCTTCCAAACGCAAAATCTGTGGCTCCTGCTGCGCTTTGCCGCCGGCATGGGGCACCAGCCAATGGGCTAACTCCAACGGGTTGGAGACCGTTGCCGACAGCCCTACAGGGCGCAAATTTGGCGCTAGTTTGCGCAACCGTGCCAACCCAAGAGACAACAGTTCACCGCGCTTTGACGTCACCAAGGCATGCAATTCATCAAAGATGATGGTCTTGAGCGAGGCAAAAAGAGTTTCAGCTTCACGCGACGCCAAGAGCAATGCCAGCTGTTCGGGTGTGGTGAGGAGTATATTAGGCGGCTTGCGTTTTTGTCGCTGGCGCTTGTGGGCGGATGTGTCGCCCGTGCGGGTTTCGACCGAAACCGAGAGACCCATTTCCGCAATCGGGTCTTCAAGATTACGCGCGATATCAACCGCCAAAGCTTTGAGCGGCGATATATACAAGGTGTGCAAACGGTCCTGCCATGCACCCTGCTCATCTGTCAGGTTGACCAGAGTGGGCAGAAAACCCGATAAGGTTTTACCAGCACCGGTGGGCGCAATCAGCAACGTGGGAAGGGACAATTGACCGGCCGACAACATCGCTGCCTGATGAGGCCGCAAACGCCAGCGACGTGCCTTGAGCCAATTGGCAAAGACAGGGGGCAAATCAGCCGCACTGTTTGGCATGGCATAATGCATCGCCATGCCATCAGGCCCCGGTGCAAGCATAACAGAACAAGCCATAGGATCCACGCCTGTGGCATCAATCGTATTCATGAGGTGCGTGGTCGGCTGTTTCATTCCCTGACTATGGTTCAGAGCATAGGGCTTGTCACCCGATTGCTACAAATACTCAGGACTTTTCAGAGTGTTTTAGGCGACCGCCTCATCAAATTGTACATCCTGCTCATAGCCTTCAACTTGATCAGGATAGGAAAATGAAACATGCACCCGATCGCGCCCAGCTGACTTGGCAACATAAAGAGCCTTGTCCGCACGCAGAACCAACGATTCAAATTTGTCTTCTGTGTGGTTCCATTCAGTCACTCCAGCACTCATTGTCATGTTAATTTTATTTCCTTCCCAGTAGAAAGGTGTCTCAGCGACAGTTTCACAGGCCCGCTCAGCAAAGGCACGCGCGCCTAAAGCGCCCGAAGACCGTAATAAAATTGCAAATTCTTCGCCGCCCCAACGCGCAACCAAATCATTGTCTCGAGTGACCTGCCGCAAGATTTCAGCCAGATGCTGCAACGCCAAATCCCCTACAATATGTCCGAATGTGTCGTTGATCGACTTAAAATAATCGGCATCGAACATGATCAAAGACAGGCCAGACTTGTGGATGTTCGCCTGAATGGTCATTTCCTTGCCACGCCGATAGAAGGCAGCACGGTTGGCCAAGCGCGTTAAATGATCACGCTCGACCACCTCACTTAGCGCTTTGTTGCGCTGCTCAAGCATTGCAAACCCACGCATGAGCAGAAAACTTGAGCCCAATACCAAAGCAAATGGCAGGAAGTAGGCCAAAGCTTGTACAACCGGCAGAATGGGAGAAACAACATAATTCAAAGCAAAACTGGTTCCGGCTAACGACAGCAGGCTACAGACGCTTGCCAGAATACTCGAAAATAAAAATGCATGCCCTCTGGTCTTTATTCTCCCTAAGTATCGATAAAACTTATTGAGAAAAGCTTCACTCTTATCAGTCACCATAGTCCCCACCGTTGGCGTTATGTGCAATTCAAGACAATTTAATCCATTCTCACGGACAGCCGTCTTGATTGCGGCCCCTATCAACCAGACTTTGACAGCCTTGTCACTGAGTTAGAATAATTAAAAAGATCAAATCACGCTTTCGTCGGGTTTTGGTCTTAAGGAAAGGTTGAAGGTATGGTTCAAGTTGATTACATGCATCACTGTGACACGCTCAACGGCCTGCGGTTGGCCTTTGCTTCAAACTTTGTTAACCTTTGCGTGTCGCCCAAGGAGTAATAGATAGATGGACAAAACCAATATGACCCGTTTCTTTGGAGGTTCGCCTGGGCCAGTGGTGTTGCGCCTAATTGGTTTGTCAGTGGTTGTCGGAGTTATCCTGAGCGCACTGAATTTGCATCCTCGGCAAGTGCTCAATCATATCGTATCAATGTTCGAGCATATCTATTATATGGGCTTTGATGCCGTGCAGTGGGCGCTTGAGTATTTCTTACTGGGTGCGTTGATTGTATTCCCAATCTGGCTGGTTATGCGCGTACTGAAGATAGGTCGCAAAGAACCGTAAGGACGCCCGAACTTTTATCTCAAAAGACCCGTAACATTTGGCAGTCTTTGCCTCCCAGCTTATTGCTTGCAGGGGGGGGATTCTGTGCGACGGGAGGCATGTTTTATTACCGTTTCCTGACCATGACATTACATATGTTTAAGATGACTTATCAATGCTGATGAGCGATATTGTCTTTAACAGCAACGGCCAAGAGGCACAGGAATCCGACTGAGAAATCAGAAGGAGCCTTAAGGTCGACGGAAAAGATTTCATCCGGTCCGAATTCTTCTCCAAATCGTGGTTGCCCGACTGCCTCCCCCTCATAGCCATCTGGCTTGATCGGGTCTATCACAACAATTGAACCGCCGTACGATTGGTCCTCGTGCGGCGGTTCAATTGTTTTTAGGGTTTGCCTTATCAGGCTTTTCATGAAGTCAATGAAATGATAGGACTGGCCATCTTACCTTTGTGGCTACGCCTTTCCTTGCTTCGCTACACCACCTCTTACAATTGGGTCTTTTGGCATGACGTCGAACCCTGATCAGAATCTTCTTGCCTTTGATGTCACACATAAAATGGTGCTCGGCATCGCAATTCCCATGACATTGGGACTCGTCACCGTGCCTCTGGTGGGCATCGTTGATATGGCGGTGATCGGCCAATTGGGAAGCGCCTCGCTAATGGGCGGCATTGCTGTTGGAGCTTTGATGTTTGATGTTGTGGCCGCTTCCTGCAATTTTCTGCGTATGGGAACGACGGGGTTGACGGCTCAGGCTGTGGGGGCTGGAGACGAAATATCGCAACGGGCTGTTGTCTATCGCGCTTTCATGCTGGCAGCTCTCATTGGTTTTGTTGTGCTTGCGCTCGCGCCTTTCGTTACTCCTTGGGCACTTGGTGTAATGGGCGGGTCAGACGCGGTGAATGTATCGGCCAAGCAATATCTGCTTATTCGGCTCTACGCCATGCCCTTTACCTTGGCCAATTTTGCTATATTCGGCTGGTTGTTCGGGCTGGGTAAATCACGCACAGCAATGGTATTATTGATCCTGTTAAACAGCACCAACATCTTACTGACCATATGGTTTGTTCTGGGATTGGACATGGGTGTGGAAGGCGCTGCGTTGGGCACTGTGGCTGGTGAAGTGATTGCGGTTTTGATGGGGTTTGGCATTATGGCCTATCACTTGCGCGACAATTGGCGCGTGCCCCTGCCCCGTCTGTTTAATCAGGCTGCATTTTTGCGATTTCTAGCACTCAATAGAGATATTTTCATCCGCTCGATGGTGATGCTGGTTGCCTTTGCGCTTTTCACCTCGCTGAGTGCGCGCCAAAATGATGACATTCTGGCCGCCAATGAATTGCTGATGCATTTCTTTATGTTTGGTGGCTTCTTTCTGGACGGCATAGCCACAGCAGCAGAACAGCTGGGGGGACGTGCGACGGGGGCCAACTACCGTCCCGCGTTTGACAAGACAGTGCGGTTGACCTTGGTCTGGGGGATTGGGCTCGGCGCAGGATTGAGCCTGCTGATGTGGACACTGGGGCCTTTTATCATAGATGCTCTGACCACGGCTCCCGGTGTGCGCAGTTTGTCACGGGATTATCTGGTTTGGGCCGCTCTGACACCCTTGATTGCGACGCTCGCCTTTCAGATGGACGGCATCTTTATCGGCGCGACATGGTCCTCTTCAATGCGCAACATTTCCATTCTGGCAACAGGGGTATTTGTGTTGGCGGAAATGGTGTTTATGCCCCTTTTAGGCAACGATGGTTTATGGCTGGCCATGCTTGCGTTTCTCACCACGCGCGGCTTGGGATTATCACTCTTGCTGCCTGGGCGTATTAGCAAGACCTTCGCTATTGGGAGCATTCCTCCGACATAACCAGCCCAGAGTGTGCCATTTTCGCGAGGCCTAAAAGAGGATCAGGACACTCTCTGGTGGTCGGCCGACCTTTGCCTTGCCATTATGAATGACGACAGGGCGCTCGATAAGTTTGGGATTGTCCACCATGGCATGGATCAGCTTTTCTGGTGCCGAGATTGTGGCCAATCCCAGTTCCTTATAAAGCGGTTCACCCGTTCGTATGAGTTGGCGTGGATCCATATCCAGCATCGCCAGAACGTCCTTGATTTCCTCTGCGCTTGGCGCATCCTCCAGATATTTTCGGACTGTAAGGTGAACGCTCTTTTCTTCAAGCAAAGCCAGAGTCTGTCGCGATTTAGAGCAACGCGGATTATGCCAAATAACAGTGTTCATTGACGTTTCTCCCAATGTCTAGTCCGAGCTGAGTTGAAGCTTTGCCCAATCAGCGGTGGTCCTTCCCCTGATCTCATCCAGGCTGGTGATGCCTCTGGTTTTCAACTCGTTTGACAGTTCCAGCAGCATGTTTGGCACCATGGAGATGCCACCATAAACCAGCCCAGAATAGAATTGCACCAGATTGGCTCCTGCGCGGATTTTCTCCAGCGCAGAGATGGCATCCGTCACCCCGCCAACTCCAATCAGCGGCATGTTGGGTCCGACCCGTTGGCGTGTTTTGGCAAGGGCTATGGTGGATTTGGCAAACAAAGGAGCGCCGGACAATCCACCCGCTTGAGTCAGTAGTTTTTTGGATCGAAGACGCGCGGGCCGATCCAGAGTGGTATTGGATACGATCAGACCATCCACACCACGTCCCAATGAGACTGCGCACACATCATCAAGACCGAACTCATCAACATCAGGAGCAATTTTCAGCAACACCGGCACCTTACGACCCACTCTAGCGGTCTGGCGATCGCGCTCGTGCAGAACACGGGCCAGCAAATCATCCAGTGCATCGCGAGCCTGAAGATCGCGCAAACCAGGTGTGTTGGGCGACGAAATATTGACTGCAAAATAGGAGGCGATATCCGCAAAGGCTGCGATGCCTTTGACATAATCCTCGGTGCGATCGTTGCTGTCTTTGTTGGCTCCAACATTGACCCCGATGATGCCTTTGCTGCTTTTGCGTGCTTTCAGGTTTTGATATGCAACCGCATGTCCTTGATTGTTGAAGCCAAGGCGGTTGATAACTGCATTGTCTTTGACCAACCGAAACATCCGGGGTTTGGGATTGCCCGGCTGGGCCAGTGGCGTAATGGTGCCAATCTCTGTTGCGCCAAACCCCAGCGCAAGCACGGCATCGGGCACGGCAGCATTTTTGTCAAAGCCAGCAGCCATTCCCAAGGGGTTTGGGAAAGTCAGGTCCCATAACCGCACCTCCAACGCGGGGTCGACTGGCAAAGTCGTGCCGCGTATGAGACCGGTTTTCAAGGCATTGATCGCAAGTCCGTGCGCCGTTTCCGGATCCAACGTAAACAGCGCTTTGCGTGTCAGAAGATCAAACATGGAATGAGACATTATTGCGGCTCTTTCAATTCTTATTTTGGTTTTGGTCGTCTACAAATCTCTGGGTAGCGGAGGAAGAATGTGAAGCCCATCCTCATTCAGCTCCAATGAAGACACTGCGACCACCGCATGCAGAGGCATAGGGCAGTAAAGATGAGGGAACAGCGCACCGCCTCTGGAAGGTTCCCAAGCTAATGGTTGAGCCGTTCCTTCCAGAATATCCACGGCCACAACAAGCAGCAACACATTTTCAATAGTGCGAAAATATTTGTGAGCTGTCTCTTCGACCTGGTCTGCGGTGGAGAAGTGAATATAACCATCTTCAATATCAACAGGCGCACCGTCAAACTGTCCTGCTTTTAGTGCCGCGTCCCATTGTGTTTTGGTCGCAAGCTTATATATCCACTTTGCCATAGGCCCTCTCAATATTGCAGTCGCTCCTTGTCCCTACGACACAGATGCCCTTTGCGTAAAGGCATTTTTACCGATTGTTGGATTCTGGAGAAACAGTCTCTCACCGGTGTTGGCTTTTGATGCTTTTGTTTTGCCCCTTCTTGATTTATAAGTGCGATTATTAATTTTTCTTTCTTAAGTTGAGTAAACTCTACTACGGGCACTGGTCGCAAGAGAGAAGTGATGCTATCCCACGACACCATCTGGAATGCCATTGACCGCTTGGCGAGCCAAAAAAACCTGTCACCATCGGGGTTAGCGCGCCTCGCTGGGCTCGACTCCACCTCTTTCAACCCTTCCAAGAGGGTCAAATTAAATGGACGGCCTCGCTGGCCTTCAACCGAGTCCATTGCCAAGATATTGTCAGTTACGGACACGAGTGCCAGTGTCTTTTTCGACTACACATCCGACGTCGTGGCCAAAACTCCAAATGGAGAAGCCGACGTTTGCTTGTGCCGCGATATTTTGACGCACAAACCGGTTGCCCTTTGCTCGATCAACCAAAGGGGTAAAAAGACAGAATCGGAAGCCAATTTGATATTTACCTTGCGGGTAAAGGGTACGCATTTTATGCCATTCTATCAAAATGGCTCTCACTTGTTGCTGTCATTCGATGGGAACCACAAAATTGGGCATCGGGTGATCGTCAAAACCAATGACCGAGATTTCCTGTTGGGTGATGTAGAACATTCAAGCCCGGACTTATTGCAGCTTTGGACTCTTTCACAGGAGCGGGCGATGCAAACTATCGCCTTGTCCAGTATTGAATGGGTTGCAAGAATCCTCTGGGCCAGCCAATAATGCGGCGTGTTGACTGTGAGATGTGGATACCGCCCCATGCCAACCTTCGAACCTGGGTATGATTCAGAAATTGACCAAACGAACACCAGTAAGCTGGTGCGCGGTATGCTGTTTTTTGTGATTGCTCTGTTACTCATAGGTCTGGTTTTTTTCGGCCTTTGGTTGTGGCTGGGCAATCAGGGCCGTGAAACCGCCAGCAACACCGCGGAACAGCAGCAACCCGCGCAGGAGCAACCCGCGCAGGAGCAACAACAGCCCCCAACAAAAACCCAAGAAGCACCTCTTCAGGGCCCCGATGAAGGGCAACTGGTTGCTCCTCCAACGCGTGATGTGACCCCCAATTATCAATTGTCCCCACTCCACCAAACAAAACCTCTGACGCGTACAGCAGGCAGTCCCTTGCCTCCGGCACCCAAACAGGATTCCCTACCTCAGATTTTCAGGCATGTGGTCGTGGAAAACCCAACAGAGTTGGAACTCACAGTGAGCCACAACCGCGTTGTTCCTGTTCGCCTCGCCCATTTAAACGCCCCTAACGCCCAACGCATGTGCTGGTTTGCTGGCCAAAAAGTCCCCTGTCTTGCCATGGGCAAGACTGCATTGCGCCGCTTCATCCGCGCACGAGCTATTGGCTGTGATTGGATCGCCAAAACTGAGCAACCAAATGAACCCAGCAACGACACAGACGATAACAGCGGCCGACAAGCGGCACGCTGTTATCTGGGTCCGGGCTTGAAAGATCGCAAGGCGGGTGGGGAACCCAAAGGCGTGACGGATCTCGCAAGCTGGCTGGTGCGTTTTGGCTGGGCCGAACCAGAAAATGGTTTTTATGGTGATGAACGGCAGGAAGCAATCGGTCTCAAACGCGGCATCCATGCGACACAGGACAGCAGCGGTGGTGCGCAAATTTTGGCGCGTCAACAGGAAATCCGAGCCCTTTCAGCAACCAACGAGCAAGCCGCCGATGGCATTGAGGCTTCAAGCAGTTTGAATGATGAGGAAGCGCCGGAGGCCCTGACACTGATGGCTCCGCCGGTTATTGAGAAAGAAAAAGAGCTGCAATTGCCACCCGGATTTGAATGATGCGATCTAGAAACTGCTCGAGACGTCAATGAGCTTCTGTCTCAAGCCATTTTTCGGACGGCCCGAAAAACGCAACATTGCCATCTCCGACACATGTGTTGTCAAGCTTTGTGGCGGCTGTACCATCCAGAAACTTAGTCGCGATATCACGTGCACAGGAGATTTGACTTACCACATCATGCCCCGCAAAGGGCACGGTGATCAACGCTCCGTTGGCATAGAGTTTTAGTGTCTCGAAAGCCGATTGAGGGTTGACGATAGTGTCATATTGGCCGTTGAGCATAAGTACCGGCTTTTTGGTCTTGCTCGCCTTTTGCCAGCCTTTTTTGAGTTTGACGGTATGGCTGGTCTCTTTGCTGATGCGATCGCAGACGTTGCGATAGAAGGCCATTTGCAAGGGCTGGTCCAGTTCGCTCAAGCTTTTATCTGCGAGCGGCGCGATGTCCTCTGCGCAGATTATTGCAAAATGCATGAGCAAACCGATGCCCTTCATGGATTGGGGAAGCGGTGACGGCGCAATCCACTCTATGTCTTGCTCGAGTGCTTGCTGAACGCTTAAAGCGGTTTTGGTGATGTCAGCAGGAACCGCGCGCAGCTTGTGGCTGGCCAGCATGGCTTGTAGGCGATTGCGATACAAATATGCCTGCAGATCCGCAGGGAAGCTGTCTTTTGGCATTTTCGCCTTGCGAATATCAAACGGGAGGCGCTGAAAGTCCCAATAAAGATCGGGGTAAGTGCTGCGACAGTCTTCTTGCTCATTACACAGCTCAATCGCCTGTTGCACCAATTCGAATGGGTTCCAGTCAAAAAAGCGCGTTGCAACAAAAAGCGGGCCGTTGAAGAGGATGCGGTCAATGCCCTTTTCGTCTTCTCTCACCAAACCTTGCGCCACACGCCCACCATAGGAACTGGCAAAAATGGCCCATTTGTCGATTTTTAAAGAATAGCGCAGCGCTCGGTAATCCTGAACGGCAAAATCCGTGCTGTAGTCCGATAGGAAATAAGCGTCAGCTTCTGCTGCCTTGACACACTCGGCCACCCTATCAATAGAAATCTGTTCGTCGTCCCCCACGGCGTCTTCGCATTGTACCTGACCGGACAACGGGCCCGTACCACGTTGATCCATCAAGATCAGTTCGCGATTCTGTCGAAAAGGTTTCAGATTTTCAGCGATTGGCCCAGCCAGCTTGATAACCGATTGACCGGGACCGCCACCGAGCACCAACAACGGCGACTTGGTCGCCTCTTTGCCTAGCGGGGCAAAGCGCATCACGGGCAGCTCACGCGAGCGATGTGACAGGTCTCCCCAATCTGCAGGCACATGCAAAATAAAGCAGGCGGCCTGCTCACTTTTCGCGAGTGTGCCGGGACAATCAACGGGCTGAAGGGGCGTATGGGAATCCTCGGCACGGGCAATAGGGACCGCCACCCAAAGGCCTGAGATAAGCCAAAGAAAAGCCGGCAAAAGGCGTCTCAAAGAACAGTCCCTACCGGCTTTCATTTTGTGCGCCCTTTCGATGGCGTTGGCAACGACGTCAAATAGATCAGCTCTTTAGCAGATCGCCAGCCAAGCCTTTTTCGATCAGGGCACGGGTATTGGCAACCCCGTACAAAGCAATGAAGGAGCCAAATCGAGGTCCTTGATCTTGCCCCAAAAGCACTTGATACAGAGCCTTGAACCATTCGCGCAAATTTTCAAAACCGTGCTCTTTGCCGACCGAGAAGACTTCGGTCTGCAACGCATCGGAACCCAGATCGGCATCCATTTCGCCCAACCGTTTGGCCAGATCAGCCATCGCTGCGGCTTCCTGTTCGTTCGCTGCGCGGAAGACTTTTTTGGGTTTCACAAAGTCTTCAAAATAGCGAATGGCGTAGCCAACCAACTCATCCAGCTTTGGATGGGTCTGGGCGCTAGCACCGGGGGCATAGCGAGAAATGAAGCCCCAGAGCACTTCTTTATCATGCGCATTGGCAGCGCTAACCAGATTGAGTAGCAACGCAAAGGTCAGAGGCATGTCCACTTTTGGCGGGTTACCTGTATGGATATGCCACGTTGGATTGACAATGCGTTTTTCAGTGTCTTCGTCCTGCACTTTTGCAAGGAAGGTGAAATATTCGTCCACTGCTTTGGGAATTACGTCAAAATACAGCTTTTTGGCTGTTTTCGGCTTTTGATACATGTAGAGCGACAAGCTCTCGGGTGATGCATAGGTAAGCCAATCCTCAATCGTCAGGCCGTTGCCTTTGGATTTGGAGATTTTGGCCCCCTTATCATCAAGGAACAATTCATAGGACAGAGCTTCAGGTTGGGGTTTGCCGATAGCACGACAGATTTTGGTCGACAGTTTGACCGAGTCGATCAAATCCTTACCTGCCATTTCATAATCCACCCCCAGAGCTGCCCAACGCATAGCCCAGTCGGCTTTCCACTGACATTTAACAGCGCCACCGGTGACAGCCACTTCAACCTTTTCTTCGGTCTCGGGGTCCAGATAGACCACGGTGCCCTTGGAGACATTCCGCTCGATCATCGGCACCTGCAGCACTTTACCAGTGCGCGGGCAGACGGGCAGAAACGGTGAATAGGTTGCCTGACGCTCCGCACCCAACGTTGGCAGAATGATGTCCATCACTTTGTCGTAGACTTCGAGCATGCGCAGCAAGGTCTCGTCGAACCGGCCGGAGGTGTAGTAGTCCGTAGAAGAGGCAAACTCATAGTCAAAGTCGAACTGATCAAGGAAGGCGCACAGCCGAGCGTTGTTGTGCTGGGCAAAACCTTCGTGGGTGCCAAACGGGTCTGGCACGCGAGTCAGCGGCATGCCCAGATATTGCGCCAACATCTCTTGCTGTGGCACGTTGGTGGGCACTTTGCGAAAACCGTCCATATCATCGGAGAAACACAACAGGCGAGTGTTGACCTGGTCGTTGGTGATGGCCCGAAAAGCTGTACGCACCATAGACGTGCGGGCCACTTCACCAAATGTTCCGATGTGCGGCAAACCCGATGGGCCATAACCGGTTTCAAACAACACTTCATCCGGCATGCCCGTTTTGGCATAGCGTTTGACCAGCTTTCGTGCCTCTTCAAACGGCCAAGCCTTGGACGTTGTAGCCGCTTCGACAAGAGTCTCGGTCAGCGCTAGCGGAAAGGCAGTTTGCGAAGTCATAATATCGGTTTCCTTGAGGTTCAGGCGTTTAGCGGATTTACCAACAACAGCACCGGAACGGATCGGTTTGATCAAATAAACAACAAGCCCCCTACTTAAAAGAGGGCAGCAGGGGCTGTTCTAGCCCATTGCCTTGATCAAGAAAAGGCCATTTGGGGAAACAATAGCCAACAACCTATCAACAGGAGCGGTGAGCCCCCAAAACAAAAACAGCTGGACAATTGCATTGATCCCGATTGAGCCCATTTTTTGCTCGAAATAGCTATATTTTAAGGCTCTTTCAGATAAAAGCCAAATGGTGCCTTGATCCACACTGTCGGGGCGCTTAAATCTTATGGGTAGGCAGACAGATGCTGCATTGACGCGAATGTCCATTTTATATCCACCCCTGAACGCAGGGCGAAAAACAGGATAGATCCCATGATTAAAACCGTCTCACCAGAAGAAGCCCTTATCTATGTGATGGTTTCCACCTCGGCTGCCGACAGGACAATGACTGATTCCGAATTGTTCAAAATCGGAGAAGAAGTGCAGACGCTGCCTGTCTTCTCAGAATTTGACGCAGGTCGCCTGATTCAGGTTTCTCGGGATTGTTCTGAATTGTTGGCCGAAGGGGGCGTTGATCGTGTGCTTCAGGTGATCCGCGAAAGCCTGCCAAAGCCGCTGCGCGAGACCGCCTATGCCTTGGCTGTAGAAGTGGCCGCAGCTGATCTGCAGGTCGAACAAGACGAATTGCAGTTTCTGTTGATGCTGCGCGATGAACTGGAGCTCGACCGGTTGCATGTGGGCGCTATCGAGCATAGCGCGCGCGTTCGTTATCGTAAAAAATAGCCTTTGGATCGGATGCGATGATATCCGCCAAAACACTAAGTTTTAAGGGTCTCTGCTATAATGGCGAGGCCCTTTTCTGGCTAATGGCCTATCCGCGACGTGACCGAGCAGGCTAAAGCTTTGTGGCTAACAAGAGCGATCGGCACTCACACTCATCGGCTTTGCATTGCGCCACATCTTCACCATACAGACATATCAGCGCACTTTGAGACGCTTTAAAGCACACCCATCCACATTTCGACGCACCAATTGCCCCATCGGACTTGCCGAATCTGTAACCGAGTTTTAGCAAGGAGCAATGGTTCGCTCATTCTTATGTGGAAGCTGATATGGCCAAGATTTATTTTACCTATTCGGCTATGAATGCCGGCAAGTCCACTTTGTTGCTGCAGGCCTCCTACAACTATGTTGAACGCGGCATGAGAACCCTGCTTTACACCGCAGCACTGGACAATCGCACACAGGTGGGTCAAGTGTCTTCGCGTATCGGGCTGAAATCAGAGGCCTTCACTTTTGCGACCACGACTGATTTGTTTGCCCATATTTGCGCTCAATATGATGTTGAAAGCGGGGATAAAAAGCCCGACTGCGTCTTTTTTGACGAGGCACAATTCTTGTCTGAAGATCAGGTGTGGCAGCTTTGCCGCGTGGCCGATGAACTGAGCATACCAATCATGTGTTATGGTCTTCGCACGGATTTCCAAGGCAATCTGTTCCCCGGCTCCCTGCGTCTGTTGGCCTTGGCCGACGAGCTGCGAGAGGCGCGAACTATTTGTTGGTGCGGCCGCAAAGCATCTATGGTTGTGCGCATTGACCATGAAGGACATGTGATCGACGAAGGAGCTCAAGTGGTGATCGGCGGCGAAGAAAGCTATGTGTCGCTATGCCGCAAACATTGGGCAACCAAGGCGTTGGGCGACAAGGACAGGTCAGACCCGCAGGGCGACTTGCCGTTTGAACGAGATTAAGACACCATGTCTGCGTCATTTTGGCACGCTCCAATTTCGACGCATATGGACCACTATTCTGCCCAATTCGATGAGTAGTTGGGGAGTTTGTTCAGGGCCAAGGCAAATTGCTTGTTTTCATCTTGGCACATTTGCGACTGCGTCCCATATCCATGCGCCTATGCCAAGCATACAGCCCGGAAAGATCAAATGCCCACAGCGTCCTTATCTCTGTGGCGTTTCATGGTGCGTTGTTGCTGGGCTTGCTCATCATACCCATGCGGCAACTTGCCGATCCAGAGCCGGAAACAAGCATCAAGGTCGACGTGATTTCCTTTGATGTTCTGCGGTCTATACAAGCCACAAGCAACCAGCGGGCAAAATCGAGCGGTGCCGCGGTAGAGCTGTCAAATGATGGAGACCTCGCGCAGAGTGACTCGCCATCGCCTCCCTCGTCTGTCAAACCAGCTTACGGCACCCTGATTCGTCCCACCACTATGCTGTCTGGCAGCGCATTAGCGCGAAAAGGGAATGCCGAAGCGCGCGGAGATTTGGCTGGCATAACCCCGGAGGAACGACGCGAACAACTCTGCGCCCTAGAAGCGCTGGAGCAGATCCACGCTTGGAACGAGGCATATATTCCCGAACGCATGGTGTCTTACAGCTTTGACGAGGTCCGATATGAAGGGCCGCGCATCATTGCGGATGGCGCGACCTTTTGGAGCAAAGACAATTGGCACCGGCTAAAATTTGAGTGCGAAGTGTCTGACGATCTTCAAAGGGTGCTCGATTTTGCGTTTTTTGTTGGCGTTATCGTGCCCAAGGATCAATGGGAGCGTCACAATCTAACCAAATATAAGTAGGTTAGATTCCGTCTCTCTCATCCGCTTCGTCGTCATCGTCATTGCCAAACTCCATCAGCAGCTTGGGTGGGTTTTCGGCAAAGGCTGCAGCAAGTTGTGCGGCATGCTCCATGTTGCTTTTCATGGTGCTTTCGGATTTACCGGTTGGTCCCAGATCGTGACTTCCATCGGTGATCCATTCCAGCGTAACCTGCCCTGGGAGCTCCAAGGCATTCACTTCATCCCACCAGCCAAAGTCGTCGCGCTCACCTTGGCAAATCAAAATTGGAAGCAAGCTTTTTTGCAGGGGTTCCAGACGCCAATTCTCGGGTTCGGATTTGCGGCTGGGATGGAAAGGATAGCCCAGAACGACAACACCGCGCACAGCCAAATTGAGATCTTCATCGCTGGCCAACATAGCCGCGACACGGCCACCCATGCTTTTGCCGCCGATCAAAAATGGAAGTTCATTCCATTCCGCTTTCCACTTGTCACCCTCAAGCAATTCATCCACAGCACGGAAATAATGGTGAGTCCAGCGCTCGGCACGGCCTGCTGGCCGGCGTTTGCCGTCAATCCGTCGGCGCGCCATATAGGAGAATTCGAACCGCGCAACCACAATACCGTGAGAGGCCAGCATGCTGGCCATCCGCTCCATAAAGGGAGAGTCCATCGGCGTCCCAGACCCATGCGCCAACATCAGCACCGCCTTTGGCGCGGTTTCTGGTTCAGTGATGAGAAAATCAAAAGGACTGTCAGCGGTGATCGGCGTGTTTTCGTTTACAGGATCGGTCATTGGATGCGATGGCTCGGTAGGTTGACTATGAAACAGAAGATGCTTCCTATCAGCTTGCGCTTCAAAGTCCAAGCCCTTTGCTGGATAGCAGGCTTACGCCGTCACGACAATGTGACGCATGGATGGTGAAAAGCGATTTGCCATCGGGGCTTGCAAACGGGTATAGATGCAGAAGATTGAATTTAAACCGCTCCAATAGGATTGAGTGCCCCATGCAAGACAGTCTCTTTTCCGTTTTTGGCCTTGATGAAAACAGCCTACGGTTGCTCGTTTTTCTGGGAACTTTTGTGGTGATGGCGCTGGCGGAATGGGCGTTACCAAAACGCAAACGCACCTTGCCACAAGGACGACGCTGGCTGACCAATTGGGGCATTGTGGTGCTGGACGCGGTGTTGGTCCGGTTTGTGATGCCGATTTTGCCCATCGGGTTGGCACTTTATGTTGCGGACAATGGCTGGGGACTTCTTAACTGGCTGGCTGTGCCCTCTTGGCTGTCAATCCTGATTGCTTTTGTGTTGTTGGATTTTGCTATTTGGTTACAGCACCTGATCTCGCATATTGTGCCAATTTTTTGGCGCCTGCACCAGGTCCATCATGCGGATCGCGATATTGATGTTTCGACAGCGCTCAGGTTTCACCCGATCGAAATTCTGTTGTCCCTGCTCTATAAATTTGCGTGGATTGCAGCCATTGGCGCGCCCGCCCTTGCCGTCTTCGCATTTGAAGCGGTGCTCAATGCCGCGGCTTTGTTCAACCATGCCAACGTGCGTTTACCGCTTAAACTGGATCGGGTGCTGCGCTTGGTTCTGGTCACGCCCGACATGCATCGGGTGCATCACTCTGTCTCCCCAGTTGAGACAAACTCCAATTATGGGTTTAATCTCTCCATTTGGGATCGGATGTTCGGCACCTATATTGCGCAACCGGACGCGGGACATGAAGATATGAAGATCGGCCTTAACGCCTATCAAAGCGAAAAGCCGGGACAGTTGTTGTGGTCAATTTTACTGCCATTCCGCAATCGCTAAGGATTTTCAATAAGTGGCATACACATCCAAGGCAAAATGGCGGGCGTATAGTTCTGACATCCGGCCTTTCTGCGCCAGTTTCAGCAAGCCGTAATTGAGCATGTTCCCCAGATCCGTCTGATTGTGCCCATAGGCGACCGCCATGCCATCACCGAAGAAATGAGTGTCGTAAAAAGGTTTACCAGCAAAAATGATCGGGCTGTCGGCTTCCGAAATCATCGGCAACAATTGGAAAGCATCGCCAAATATGGCGTCGACTTTTTCGTCGGTTAATAGCTGGCGCGCATCTTCCAGATCGGTTACAGGCACCCGGTTGGTGGTTGGGAAATAGGCCTTAAGATAGGCCTCATGGGCAGAGCCTCCTCGAACGGCGACAGGCTTGCCCGCCAGCCCCTTAGTGTCTGTGCGAAAGAACTTTTCCTTGAGACGAGCGAAGCGCGCGGGACGTTGCAAATAGACATTGGAAAAATCCAATACATCTTTAAGACTTGGATGATTAACCAGCCCCGCAAGAGCCACATCGGCCTGCCCGTTGGCAATCAAATCAGGGATGTCCTCAAAGGCAGCGATCTTCAACGTACATGGGGTGCTCAGTTCTTCGCAAAGGGCGCGCGCGAGTTCGACATGATAGCCCTGTGGAGCACCGTTTTCATCGCGGTTATTGAAGGGCGGGAAGTCGTCTGTCGTTAAAATCCGCAAACCTTTGTCCAACAACTCCTGATCGGGAAGCCCCAGACGCTGTCGCGTGTCAATAAATCCGTAAAATCCTGCCTTTGCCCACGGCTCACTGGCCACTGGCCCATTGGCTTGGGCTGGTCTATTGCGCAAACTGACACCGGTTTCTAGGCTGTCAGGATTCTCCTCATCGCGGTTTTCAGTCTCATCTTGAGGCTCGCTTTCTGTTTCACTCGTCGTTGCTTCACCCGTGGTTGCATCAAGGGTGCCTTGAGCATAGCTGTGAGATGACAGAGTCAACAACGGCAGTGACACCGCAAAAACAACTAAAAACTTTATAATAAACAACGGAATAGCTGCACACCCATAATCACGGCACATCATAGAACGCGATGATTTGATCAAATATCGAATGCCACTCAAGGTTGGGAGTTTTTTTGAATATGCAATTGAAATTGCGGAACCCATGTGTCACACTTTTAAGTATATATAAACAATACCCCGTCTTGGGGTAGCCTATTAATATCTTGATATAAAGGCATTGTCAGAGCCTTGTCATGACTTTTTTATCTCAGGGACCAAAAAAGCCCGATCCGATCGCAGCGGTTCCCCTGCTCAATTCGGATATGTCGGCTCACTATGCTGATACACCTTCTACACCAGAGAGGGAAAAGCGCCCCGAGACCGATGCGTTAATTCTTCCGTTTCACTTATCGCTTTTGTGTTCAAGTAGAGTGTCTGCCCAACAGTTGCTGGATTTCCGACAAACAGCCCCCCTGTTTCATGGCATAAATCTGGCACAGCATTGGATCCTTGAGGGCCATCTCGATGAAGCCCTCTACTTCATGATGGCAGCCAAGCGGCTTGGCATTCCCTTTATCGGGAAATTGGATGCGGACGATCTATCTGATTTGCAGCAAGAGTGGTCGCTTGAAGACTTGAAAAACATCAATTGCGCCCTCACCAAATCAATGGCCAAACTTAACGGTCTTGCCCCGCGCCCCTCAAGCCAAGTGGTTTGTGCCCCCCATGGCGCTGCGCTTGATCGATTAGCCAAATGCTTGACGGAACAGCCCGATTTGCGTAATCGGGTTTGCCTAACCACACCCACGATGTTGCTTGAAGCCCAACAAAAACACACCAGTCAGCGCGCGCTCAATGACCATGTCTACCGGCTCAAGGAAACCATGCCACATATGTCCAGCCACAACCGGTTTGGGAAAATCGCGACGATTGGATTGATAAGCATCGTGTCTTGCATTGGCTTGAGCTGCATTGTCTGGTCGCAAATTGCCATCTTTTTTAATTTCTTGACGCTTTCGATTTTCCTGTCTCTCGCCTTCCTGCGATTGATGGCTTATCGCGCATTGCCTCGCATCAGGTCACAAGCCAAACAGTCATTTTCTCGTCTACAAACGGCACATGCCGCGCTTTCATACTGGCCAAGCTATACGGTTTTGGTGCCGCTTTACCGCGAAGCCGATATGATCCAAGACTTGGTAGCGGCCTTATCAGGATTGTCCTATCCGCGAGATTGTCTGGACATCCAGCTTTTGGTTGAAGCCGACGATACCGAAACACAGGCCGCGCTGACGACCATCAAGCTGCCCGCCTATATGTCCATTGTTCAAATACCGGTGCACGGTCCGCGCACCAAACCCAAAGCACTCAACTTTGCGCTTTCCTTTGTGCAATCTGATCTTGTCGTAATCTATGATGCGGAGGACAGGCCGCACCCCAATCAACTGAAGGAAGCCGCCTTACGGATGGAGGCTGGCGGACCGTCGCTTGGATGTTTGCAAGGACGTCTTGCGATTGACAATGCGGATGCCAACTTTCTTACCCGGCAGTTTGCACTGGAATATGCGGCCTTGTTCGACGGCTTGTTGCCCTTTTTAGCAGATGAACGACTGCCAGTACCGCTTGGTGGTACGTCCAATCATTTTCGCACCAGTATTCTCAAGCAAGTTGGTGGTTGGGATCCGTATAACGTTACCGAAGATGCTGATCTTGGTTTGCGCTTAACGCGACTTGGTTATCGGATCGAGATATTGCAGCATGATACATGGGAGGAGGCTCCAGAGCGTTATGCCGCTTGGGTCAAGCAGCGCTCACGGTGGTTCAAAGGATGGATGCAGACTTGGCTGGTTCACATGCGACGGCCTCGCACCCTGTATGGAGACCTTGGCCGCTCCCGTTTCCTCGCCTTTCAGGTGATGATTGGTGGCATGCTCGTCTCTGCTTTGATTCACCCCCTCTATATCGTCAGTTTCACCACCTCCTTTGCGGCGATCACCTTCAATATCGGCACCGACTCAACGCTGTTTTGGTCGCTGATGGTTGCCAACGGGGCCAATCTGGTGATGGGATATGGAGGCGCGATGCTGCTTGCTCATCGTACTGCTCGTTCGCGATATGGTTATGGTTGGCGGCAGGTTTTAGCGATGCCACTGTACTGGCTCATGATGACCCCAGCGGCGTGGCGCGCCTTTTTGCAGCTGCTGATTTCCCCACACCACTGGGAGAAAACCCAGCATGGGTTATCCAAGCAAAGACCACCTGTTGCCAACGCACACAAGCGACAAAAACAAGGACCTTGAATGCATCCCTGGCCTTGAACTCTCACGCTCTTGAAACTCTTGTCCCTTTGTCCCGTTTATCGGTTTACGGCATTGGAGCAAATCAGATAGACTCGCATCAACCATTCCCTTTGCCTTTGTGATTTGCGGTCTTTATGCCTCCTCCCGCCCAGCCCATTGTTGCCATCGACGCTTATGACGCTGTTCCAATCGTGCCCAATATAGGCACAGACATGGATCTAGACAGTCCACGTGTCGAACTCTCGTTTGATGCCTCAGCACCGACGTCAGAGCAAGCTCTGCAAGTGCTTAAAAATGTCTATGGCTATGATCAGTTTCGCGGACGGCAGGCGGAAACCATTGAAGCGCTACTCAACGGTCACAGCACACTTGCCGTGATGCCGACAGGCATGGGAAAAAGCATTTGCTTCCAGATACCGGCGATGATTTTTGGCGGTCTCACTTTGGTGGTCTCGCCTTTGGTGGCGCTGATGGAAGATCAGGTGATGGCATTGAAATTGGCTGGCGTTGCGGCTGAAAGCATAAACAGCTCACGCCATCGCGACGAAAATGTTGCCACTTGGCGCAAAGTGGCTGCGGGCGAGATCTCTTTGCTTTATATCGCGCCGGAACGGCTAATGACCGAACGGATGTTGTCAGCCCTTGCCAAACTGCCGGTCAATCTGATCGCCATTGATGAGGCCCATTGTATCTCGCGTTGGGGTCCAAGTTTTCGGCCTGACTATGAAGGCCTGACACGGCTGTCGGATTTTTTCCCAAAGGCTCCCATTGCAGCGCTGACGGCCACCGCCGATGAGGCGACGCGCGAGGACATCGCAGAAAAGCTCTTCCCTCGTTCCGCTGACGGGGTTCGGCAAGGCAAAGTGATTGTTTCCGGCTTTGACCGGCCCAACATTCGCCTGACGGTTACTCAGCGCAATGATTGGAAAAAACAACTGCTTGATTTTGTCGAAGCCCGACGAGATCAAGCTGGCATTGTCTATTGTCTGTCGCGTAAAAAAACCGAAGAAATCGCCGAATTTCTTAAAGAGCATAATATCCGCGCCCTGCCTTATCATGCGGGACTGGACAGTGGCGTGCGCGCCGCCCATCAGGCGCTTTTTATGCGCGAGGCCGGTGTCGTGATGGTCGCGACCATTGCCTTTGGCATGGGTATCGATAAACCCGACGTGCGCTTTGTCTTTCACTCGAATTTGCCCGCCAACATGGAAGCTTATGCGCAGGAAATCGGCCGCGCAGGACGCGATGGGGCCCCTGCAGAAGCGATGATGCTTTACGGCCTTGACGATATCCGTATGCGGCGCAGTTTCATTGATAATGAAGGCGGCGATGAGGATCATTCCGCCCGCGAACACAAACGCCTTGATGCCCTGCTTGCCTATTGCGAAGCGCCCACCTGCCGCCGCCAGTCTCTGCTGGTCTATTTTGGTGAAGAGATAGAGCCCTGCGACAACTGCGATATTTGCATTGACCCACCCACCTTGAAAGACGGCACTGTCGAAGCTTTGAGACTGGTAGAGGTGGTGGAATCCACGGGCGAGATGTTTGGCACGGTTCAATTGATTGATATTCTACGCGGGTTAACCCATGAGAAGATCAAAAAATATGGCCATGATAAATTGCCGTGCCATGGCACCGGCAAGGGCACACCAAAAGAGGACTGGCGCGCCATCTTGCGCCAAATGGTCGCCGCCAATTTCCTGCGGCTCGATATTCAAGGCCACGGTGCGCTCAAACTCACCAGCAAAGCGGTTGAATTGAAAACAGGTGCGCTGCGTTTTGCCTTCCGACCTGATGTCATGGGACCATCCGAACTCTATCGCCCCAAAAAAGCCAAGAGCAATTTGCCTGATCTTGACCCAGCAGACCAAGATTTGTTTGAAGCCTTACGGGCCGCACGGTCAGAATTGGCCCGCGAGCATAAAGTGCCCGCCTATGTGATCTTCAATGACAAGACCTTACACGACATGGCAATCCAAAAGCCAACCACCCGCCCCGACTTCCTGCATATCCACGGCGTTGGCAGCTCCAAGCAAAAGAAATTTGCCGATCATTTCATTGATGTGGTTGAAGCATGGATGGGGTGAGCACGGCTTTTGTGACCTAGGCGCCTTCACATCCCATCAAACCCGCGTGAGATGGGCAATTTGGGCAGGACATCGCCACAATAAGACGTCACAAATAGGGCAATAATAATTCTGATCGGGAGTTGCCCCTATGACTGACACCAATAAGCCCAAAGCCTTAAAACGCTTTCTGACCGCACTCGTTCTTGGCTCTGCCTTGATCGCCAGTAATGGTGCGCCGAGCTTTGCCGAAGACAATCTCAAGACTGCTATTTTTGCTGGTGGCTGCTTTTGGTGCGTCGAAAGCGATTTTGACCACGTAAAGGGCGTGGTCGAGACTGTCTCTGGTTATTCAGGCGGCAGCACAACCGAAAATGTCACCTATCGCAACCATGCGGATCATCGCGAGGTGGTCAAGATCACCTATGACGCCACCAAAGTCAGCTATGATATGTTGCTGGATATTTTCTGGCGTTCGGTCGACCCCACCGACGACAGTGGGCAGTTCTGCGATCGTGGCCACACCTACACAACAGCGATCTACACATTGGATGAAGAGCAGGCCAAATTGGCCCAAGCATCAAAGGCAAAATTGGAAACGGACAAAACACTATCCCAGCCAATCAAGACCGAGATTGCGGCGGCCGGACCTTTCTTTGACGCCGAAGATTATCATCAGGATTATTACAAAGTGAATCCTGTCCGCTATAAATATTACCGTTATTCCTGCGGTCGCGATGCAGATATTGAAAAACTATGGGGCGATCAGGCGCATCTGGGAATTATGAAATAGGGCCTCATTCGAAGCGGCCTTGTTTCTCTCGATATGCTCGCCTCAGGTTCCTCGGGCGTATCTTTTAAAATTGTTGGTGCGGGGATGAGTGGGTTAGATTTGTAAAACATCCTGATTCCCCAATCCAAGGACCGATCGATGAAACTCTACGGCATCAAGACCTGCGACACCTGCCGCAAAGCGCTGAAAGCATTTGAAGCGGCAGGCAAACCCATTTCCTTTGTTGATCTGCGTGTGGATGGCTTTAATGATGCCAACCTCGACCGCTGGCTGGATGCTGTCGGCTGGGAGGCTCTGCTCAATCGTCGTTCCACATCTTGGCGGGCCCTCTCAGACGAAGACAAGGCCGAGCCAAACGCCATCAAAGCACGCGCCCTGATGCTGGCCCACCCCACCTTGATCAAACGACCGGTTTTTGAAAGTGACACAGAAATTGTGGTAGGCTTTGGCAAAGCGCAGCAGTCTCAGCTACTGGGCTAGACCATAACAGGCTGCCCGTCCCGACAGATCCCTTTTTTAGGAGTGCCGCATGCGACGCCCTCTTTTGACTGCCACGCTCTCTTTTTGCCCGTCCCTACTTTCAGCCTTACTTTTTCTTTTCTCCTTGAGTTTGCCGCTCCACGCCTCCGCCTATAAGGAAGTCAAAGACGTCAATGTCTGGTGCGACACCTCCATGCGCTGCACCCTCTCCCTGTCACCCAAGACCTTTGATGGCGTGACCAGCCTGTCCCTGCTTCGGGCCAATAAGCTGAACAATGCGCTGTCATTGAAATTCACAAGTCAGGTTGCGATTGAAGATGGGACGCGCTTCTTTTTATCCATTGACGGCAAGGACAGCCTGTCATTGATCGCCGATGCCACATCCATCCAAGACAACGGGCGCGATTATGTCGAAACCAACCCGGATGTGATTGATTGGGTTGTGACTGGCATGAAATCGGGCGCTACGATCAGCGTAAAACAATCAGGCGGCGGTCAATCTGTCACCAGCATTTTCTCCCTCTCGGGCAGCGTCGCTGGTATGATTTTTATGGATGAATATCAGGACTTGTTGAACACCCCTTACGCACTGCAGGTGAAGGGTAGTAAAGCAGCCAGCCAAAGGCTCGCGATCAGCGCGGTGGACAACAGAGAGCAAGTGCCTGCTGTGATTTGGGATAAATGGTTCCGCGATGAAAATGCCGTCTGCCACTTTTACAATAATAGTGAGCGACTGGGATTTGGTGACGGTTTCCGTTTTTCCCTTCGCGCTGGAGATCTGTATGGTCTGCCCTGCGGCTCCCCCGGAGCCTACAATCAGATTTATATCTTTTTCCATGTGCCCCTGGATGAAAGCCAATCCATACAAATGGTTCCTTTCATTCTGGATGGTAATGATACCGCTGAAGACAATGGACCGGACATCTGGAATATTGATTTTAATGCCAGCACCTACCGCCTGAACAGTTTTTTCAAGGGTCGGGGTCTGGGTGACTGTGGTACTCTGTCAAGATGGGATTTGCACGAAGAAGGCCAGAACGTATTTTTTGAAGCGGTAGAAATCCGTGAGAAGGGCGAATGCGACGGAGACTATGCCGGAGGCCCGAACAACTGGCCGATAAGCTGGCCTGTTCGCTAACCAATCCGCAAGTCAAGCCATTGCTCTATAGTATAAATCAAACCGCGCAAGATCGCTGTTAGCAGGCAGGGGAATTTTCCCCTGCCTGTCAAAGTGTCTTTGAGATGCCTCAGAAAATACTTGCACCAAATTCCGCAGAACCAACTGTCGCGCGGAAGGCATGGAACAACTCGCGGCCCATGCCCGTATAATTGCTGGACAAATCGGCGGTTACAGGGTCTCGGTTGAGCACTGTTGGATCAAGGATTTCCAGCTTGCCATTCTCAGCATCCACTCGCACGCGATCACCATCTCGCAGTTTGGCTATCGGGCCTCCATCCAGAGCTTCAGGACTGACGTGAATGGCAGCAGGCACTTTGCCAGACGCACCAGACATACGGCCGTCCGTTACCAAAGCCACTTTCAAACCGCGCTCTTGAAGGATGCTCAGCAGTGGTGTCAGATTGTGCAGTTCAGGCATTCCGTTGGCTTTTGGTCCCTGAAACCGCACCACAACCACAGTGTCGGTCGTGAATTCATTATTCTGGAACGCGGCCTTGACGATTGATTGATCATGGAAAATACGAACTGGAGCCTCAATCACAAGCCGTTCGGGAGCGACAGAGGAGACCTTCATCACGGAGGCTCCTAAATTGCCAGCAAGGCGTTTCAGGCCGCCTTTGGCTTGAAATGGATTGTCAATTTCGCGGATAATCCTGTCATCCAAAGACTCCGGCGCTCCGTCCACCCATTCGGCCGTACCATCGTCTTTCAGACGCGGTTCGCGGGTGTAGAGCTCCATACTATCGCCCGCAACATTTTTGCTGTCTGCATGCAGAAGGCCGCCAGAAAGCAATTGACCGATCACCGCCCCTAAGCCACCAGCGGCATGAAAATGGTTCACATCCGCCAACCCATTGGGATAGACCCGCGCCAGCAGCGGTGTTACTTCTGAGATTGCCTCAAAATCATCCCACAACAACTGAATACCAGCGGCCTTTGCCATTGCGATCATATGAATCAGCAAATTGGTCGACCCACCGGTCGCATTGAGCCCAACCATGCCGTTAACAAAGGCTTTTTCATCCAAAACGTCACTGACGGGCCGATAGGCTTCGCCCCGAGCCGTGATTTCAAGTGCCCGCTTGACTGCAGCCACCGTGACAGCTTCTCTCAATGGCGTGTCCGGATTGATAAAGCTGGTGCCCGGCAATTGCAGCCCCATGAACTCCATGAGCATCTGGTTGGAATTGGCGGTGCCATAAAAGGTGCAGGTGCCCGCGCTATGATAGGCCGCCATTTCAGATTTGAGCAGCTCTTTGCGACCAACCAGACCCTTTGCGAAGTCTTGACGAACTTTGGCTTTTTCCGCATTTGTCTGGCCTGAAGGCATGGGACCAGCGGGCAAAAAGATGGCCGGCAAATGACCAAACGTGGCCGCAGCAATGACCATGCCCGGAACAATCTTGTCGCAGATACCGAGAAAAACGGAACTGTCAAAAACATTATGAGACAAGGCAATGCCGCTGGACATGGCAATCAGGTCGCGCGAGAATAACGACAAATCCATGCCGTCCTGCCCCTGAGTGACCCCATCGCACATTGCAGGCACACCGCCGGCCACCTGAGCGGTCGCTCCGCATTCCCGAGCTGCCCGACGGATTATTTCTGGATAATGCTCATAGGGCTGGTGAGCCGACAGCATATCATTATAGGCGGACACGATTCCTAGATTGGGTGCATCATTTTTGGCAAGTCGATCTTTGTCGTCCGTATTTGAAGCCGCAAAGGCATGGGCAAGGTTGCCACAAGTCAAATGGGCACGCCCAGGACCTGTTTTTCTTGCAGCTTCGGTTTTCACCAGATAGGCGGCGCGGCTATCGCGACTGCGCTCTATGATCTGGTCGGTTACACGCTTCAGCGTTTCATGAAGAGGTTTGGTCAATCCAGTCTCCCATGCGTCCAAGGACAACATATAATTTCGAGCAAGTTTATAGCAAAGCCCATTCGATAGGGCTTATCGGGTGGCGCAATCGGGTCCTATTTCAAGCAGATGTGATTTCGCTACCATGCAGTCTGAACATAACTTCATACAACTTTAGTTGCAAGGCAAGAATAAATGTGCCTCACCTAAGGGATCTGCCTCGCTCCGTCATCCAAGACTGCTATGACTAGACGCGCAACCATGGGTTTGCTTGGGACAACTGGGCGTAAAAATTAAAATTTGGGTCTGAGGCAACAATGAGGATCGACCTGAATCTACAATCGGGTATAATGCTCAGATTGTATTTTATAGTTTTGATGGGATCAATTTTGTTCTCAGCCTTATATTCAACGATTGCGAAGAAGAAGCTTTATGGCATCATCTCCGGAAAACCAAGCCTCACCGCGGTCATTGTTTGACTGACACACACAAGCATTTAGAGCAGTATAGATCCAAGCACAGCATAAAAACGAACGGATAAAACAGGTCGATCAAGACTTGTGATTTTTACAAATCTCTTGGAAACACATTTCAATACAAATCTATTTTTCAAATAACGGAATGAATAATTCGATGACCCATTCAACCAAAGAGCTCACTGTAAATATTCTTGGAACACGGGGTATTCCTGAAGGCCATAGTGGCTTTGAAACATTTGTTTTGCATCTTGCGCCCTTTTTGCGCGACAAAGGCTGGAAGGTGAATGTCTATTGCCAACTTGAACCCGATGAGGACGGCCATTTGGAGCCGGACTTTGAGGATGATTGGAATGGTATTCGGCGCATACATCTTGGCTCAACCAAGACATCCTCTGCAGGCAGCATCATTTTTGACTGGCGCACCGTGAAGCATGTCTTGAACGAGCCCGGGGTTGATCTTGTGCTAGGCTATAACACCGCTGTGTTTAATTTGGTCCAGCGGCTGCGTGGGCGCTCGGTCTTGATGAATATGGATGGCGTGGAATGGAAGCGGGCGAAATGGTCCCTTCCCGTCAAAATCTGGTTTTATTTCAACGAGTTTATCGGCGCCAACTTTTCAAGCGTTCCCATTGCCGATCATCCGGAGATTGCTAAGCATCTGCATCGACACGGATGTTTCCGCTCAACGATCATCCCTTACGGCTCCTATCGGATAGATGAAACACCAGCCGAGCCCCTTGCGTCGTTAGGCATTGAGCCCAACAACTTTTTTGTCTCTATTGCACGCATCGAACCGGAGAATTCCATTCTGGATTTGGTCAAAGCCTTTTGCTCCAAGCCACGTAAGGTAAAACTGGTTGTCTTGGGTCGAATGATTGAGGGTCGTCCCTTTACCAATGAGCTAAGAGCTGCCGCTAATGAAAATGTGATTTTTCCAGGCCCTATTTTTGATCAAAAGATCGTATCGGCATTGCGTAAGTATGCATTGGGATATTTGCATGGCCATCAGGTGGGCGGGACCAATCCATCGCTAGTGGAATCTCTTGGGGCAGGCAGCGCAATTGTTGCTCATGACAACCGTTTCAACCGCTGGGTTGCCGGGCCGGATCAGTTTTACTTCTCATCCATTGAGGAGTTGTCAGATATTTATGATCGCCTGTCGGACGATCCATCCATAGCCGACAACGCCCGCGAAAAAGCGCAGGAGCGCCATGCTGAGGCGTTTGAATGGGACCATGTTCTTTCGCAATATGAGGAAATACTGCGAAAAGAAGCAATGAAGAATTGATACTATAACTATCGGAATGTCAGAAATGCTTTTGTGGTCGTAAAAACCTTAAAACGACAATGACTTTTTATTTTATATTTTTATAAAGCGAGAAGTAACCAGCTGGTCTCTTTTCGTTGATATCTACCATTATGGAGCCTTTCAAATTGTCAAACGGTAATCCAACTCGCATTTTAGCCATACATCAAGGTGCCGAGCTCTACGGTTCAGACCGCAGTTTTGCCCAATGCGTTCAGGGTATAAGAAAGGCTTTTCCTGATGCACAATTGGATGTAAAATTGGGTCACAACGGCCCATTGGAAGAGTTTTTACGCCCACATTCCGATAAAATCATCATTGATGACCTCTGGATTGCTCGAAAATCTCGTCTATTTCGCTTGGTTTTACTTGGTGGTCCACATTTGCTCTGGAATGTCATCCGCCATGCGAGAGATATTTGGAACTATGATCTCATCTATATTAATACCATCGTTGTGCTAGATTATGTCATATTGTCACTTGTTATGCCAAAATCTAGCGTCATCCATGTACGAGAAATCCCCGACGATTCAGCATTTGGCAAGCTGATGAAATTCATCGTTCGCTCAAGTAAGTCTTTGTTGATTTGCAATTCCCGAGCGACGCTCGAAGCTTACCAGCCAGTGAAAGCGGGGCATGGTCTCGTGATCCATAACGGCGTCAATGTCGAACGCGCGACAATGAAAAAAAGAGAGAAACAGGATAGCTTCAACATTGTTGTTCTGGGGCGCATCAGTTCTTGGAAAGGGCAGGATTTGTTGCTCCATGCCATTGCTCAAATGCCCGAAAAACTAAAGCAAAGAGTGAAGCTGAAAATAATTGGCAGCGCCTTTGAGGGCAACGAGCACCTTGAACGAGAATTGCACGATTTTGTTGCCGCTAACGCTCTTGAGACAATTGTTGAGTTCGTTCCTTTTACCCAGAATGTGTCCGCATTTTATGGCTGGGCCGATCTGGTAGTCAATCCATCGCGAAAGGCTGAACCTTTCGGACGCGTCATCGTTGAAGCGATGGCAAATGCTTTGCCCGTGGTCGCCGCTGCACATGGTGGCCCATTGGAGATTGTCGAGAACGATAAAACAGGCCTTTTGTTTACTCCCAACGATGCGTCATCGCTTGCTGACAGCCTCGCAAGACTTGCGCAAGATGCCGATTTATGCACCGAGTTTCGAGAGAATGGCTACAAAAAATATATCGAAGACTTTACAGAAGAAAAAATGCAAACCAAACTCGTAGACGCAATAAAGACATGGATAAAACACTGATTACAAACAGCATTCCATGATACTAGCATTCTTGAATTACTTATATAGATGGCCTAAATTTGCATGGACAATATCAGCATAGATAAATTTGGCAGTGCTTCGGGGAAGCTGGAGAGCGATCAACTTCAAGTCGCAAAATTGTCTATCTGGTTGATTTTGGCGACTTATCATAAACTGGAATTCACGATCATCATTTGTTTCGTTGTGATTTTTTTTAGAATCATAAAGTCAGGCAAAATTGATACGCGTGGCTTCAAGATGACATGGCCAATCCTTCTGCTCTGCGTTTTGGGGCTATTTGGGGCAATCTTTTCTGATGACTTTGAATTCAGAAATTATATAAGAGATTTTTTCTATACCATTAAGGTACCGTTCTTAGTGGTTGCGACAGCCATTTTTATTGATCGCAAAACATCTACCCAAACCATCCTCAGTGCGATTTTAATCGCGGGATTTGTGGTCAGTCTTTCCTATATTGCCAGATACCAATTGTGGGTGGATGCAGACACTCCTCGCCGTCTTATTCAAATTCAAGTCGGCAGAGGCTATTTGCTTGCTGTATACGCAATTCCTTTAGCATTATTTGCGGCGAGATATGACAGCGGCGTTCTGAATCATAAACTTTTTCGCCTTCTGGTTGCTGTCATAACAGCTTATGGAATATATTTATCGACATCCCGCTCACTTCCGCTGTTTCTTTTGTTTTTCGGCGGAATCTGGTTGTTGTACGAATTAAAGATTTCATTCCAACCAATATTCATCATCTACATCGTGTTTATAGCCTTATTTAGCCTGCCACCCGTTCGAGACATGACTTCTGAGTGGCTAGCGGCTTCAGATTATAAGTTTGTTCTCACGAACGGTAATGAAATATTTGCCAAAAACTTTGACTCCTTGCAATCCATTCGAGAAGGGTTCAGATCCTACGAAGCCTCAAAAGCTTGGAGTGAGTTTCAAGAGTTCAGCACTATCTCTCAATTGTTTGGCAAAGGGTTCGGTCACCTTACAGATTTGGGTGTCCAGATTTCATTGGGGGTTACTGCCACAGAGCAAGAAGGCTTGATGGCCGTTCCAACGACCCATATTTCTGCAATGGCTGCGCTATTAAAGTTTGGATGGTTCGGGTTTTTATTATATTTTTCAAGTGTTATCCCTTTTCTCTATTCAAAAAAAGTAGATAAAGGTGACAGAATCCTGCTCATTTTAAATAATTTTTCCTGCGTCATTATCGTATATGTGATTTTTTTGTTTCAGGGTCTTTTTTCTAAATTGGAAATTCTCAACACAGCGGTCGTTATTGCTTCGATGACAACTTTGCATCTGCAAACCCAGTATCGACTAAAGCAAAAAAATAAAAGCGTTTGAATTCTATCTATTTTCAAGGCGCGCCTTATCGCGCTAAACAGGCGGAAACACTCAAATGAATTTGAGTATCAACCTAGCAATTCTTAAGCCGGTAGCAACAATGCTGATTGGATCCAGTGCCGCAATGGTATTGTCCGCTCTTTCGGTTTTGGTTGCCACCCACTTTTTTTCACCCGCTGTGTATGGAACATTCCAAGCCACAGATTCCTTTGCATTGATATTTGCTTTTGGTGGAACCTTTGCGCTTGATAAAGCTTTTTACGTCAGCCGATCTAAAAGTGAAGACAGAATTATCGCCGCTATGGCTGTAAGCGCCATATTTTTTACAACGCTCGTCGCGATTGTCCTTTATGTGTTTATGGTGTCCTATGGTTTGATCGAAGCCATCGTCTCATTACCGATTGCAATTCTCTATTTGGCAATCGTTATCATGTCCCGCGGCTTGTTTTTCCTTTCACGAAGCTACCAAATCAGAGAATTGAATTATAAAATTGTAGCCATGAGCGACATCGTGCAAAGCGCAATTTTGTTCATCGGGCGCAGCCTGTCTTCTTTATACTGGCCGACCCTTTTAGGCCTACTCATTAGCGGCATTGCGGGTACGCTAGGAGGAACCTTCAAAATTTCCCAAACGGTTCGACGACTAGCCATACAAGGCCTGAGCGAAATTTCCCGACCAAGGTTTTCTTATGTTGCCTGGAAAAATCGCCGCTATTTTTTAGTTGAAAGTTGGGGGGGCTTTTTGCGTTCGATGGCTCAGAAAGGAACTGTCGTTCTGGTAACGGCAACCTTTGGCCCAAGCAAAGCGGCACTAACCTCTGTTGCGTTACTGCTTCTTTTGCAGCCGATGCAGGTCGTCATCAATCCAGCGGTAGATGTCGCACGGTCAAAACTTGCGACGCTTATTCGAAATTCTGATAAATCAAATGACTTAATCATCGCCAATTTGACACCATTGGCCGTTATTCTTATTGCACCTTTTATTCTTGCTTTTGGGATAATGGTATTGCTGTTTCTTGCACCTACCCTGATCGGAGAGAAGTGGCAAGAAGTCAACTCAGTGATTATCTATATGGCACCGGTCGTTTATGCACTACTTGTTGCCCGCGCACTGCAGTCTGTTTTCTCACAATTGTCCTTGCAAGGCCTTGCCCTGTCTGTCGACCTTCTCAGCACCCTTGTCTTGTTTGTCACCATTTATCTATCTTGGAGCTTAGGCTTTGACCTTACAACTTCATTTTTGGCGGCTGGGGTAGCATTGGTTTTGACAATGTATTTTCTTTTTGCAATTCTTCTCTTGTGGACAGGGAAATATAATAGAGTTCGCCACAGCGTTTAATGCTCATCGCGGGCTCGGCTGAGCATTTACATAAATTGCGCGACGCTTGGCAGCATCAAATGAGATTCTACAGGTTAGCATCCCCCCCCCCCCCCTGCAATTGCTCAACATAAGCGCGAGACAGGGCGTGACTGGCGCCCTTGAGAAAATCATCTTTGGGCAGTTCTTCGGCGATACGTCCTTGATCAAGGACGGCAATTCGTTTGCACAGGCGCAACAATGGCGCCAGATCATGGCTGATGATCAAAATGGTGAGCGGCCTGGTCGCATGAATTCGCTCCAAGAGCTGCATGGTTGACAGCTGGGTAACCAGATCCAGTGAAGAGAAAGGCTCATCAAGGATGAGGACATCCGGCTGTGCGGCAACGGCCCTTGCCATGGCAACACGTTGGCATTGTCCTCCGGACAGCATGTGGGGTCTCCTAGTGGACAGCTCTTTTGTTATTCCAAAACCATCCAATAGCTTCCCAGCGTGCTCGTTTCGATCTTGTTTGTCACCAATTCGAAACCCGTTCAGTGTTTCCAACACTGTTGCGTGAGCCGACAGAAACGGGCTGAGTGCCTGAACCGGATCCTGCCACAAATATTGCACCCTTCGCCGGGTTTCTACCTGACCAAATACAATCTTTTGCCCTTGCAGTAGAACCTCGCCGCTTTGCGCCGTTTCAAGACCGACCATGCAGCGTCCCAGCGTTGATTTACCGCTACCCGAGCGCCCGATAAGACCAACAATTTCGCCAGCTTCCAGTTTCAAATCAATACCCCTGAGAACAGGTTGGTCGTGAAAACTCTTGTGCAAGTTGCTAATCGTCAGCATTTTAATCCAAGATCCCTTGCCGCCATGGCCAATTCCCGCACTTTGGGTGATTCCGATACACCTATGTCTGCAACAGAGAGTGCATCCGAGATCTGGCCACAAGACAATACCAACGTGTGGTCCACGACATGGCTGACGGCCCGCAAATCATGGCTTATGAACAAAAGCGAAGCTCCTGTTTCTTTTGCCATAATGGTTAGGGCCTGAAGCACATCCCGTTCGGTGAGAACATCCAGACCAGTTGTTGGCTCGTCTGCGATCAGGATGTTGGGACGAAGGATCAGCGCCATGGCAATCAAAACACGCTGTTTCATGCCTCCACTGAGTTGATAGGGGTAATTGTCTTGTACCCAAACGGGCAATTGGACCACGTCCAAAGCGTTCGGCAAGCAGGACTTGCTATCTCGGCCAGCACGTTTTGCAGCTTCCTTTAATTGCACACCGACCTTCACAGCGGGAGACAGAGCCGTTGCCGGAGATTGAAAAATCTGAAAGATGGATGAACCTCGCAAAGACCGCCAAGCCTTTGGATCAAAGGCCAAGATATTCTGACCATCTAACAGGATTTTTCCGCTCAGCACGCGCAGCGGAGGACGCAACAGACCACAAAGGGTCGCTGCGATCATGGATTTTCCGCTACCACTGGCACCAATCAGCCCCAATTTTTCTCCTTTGCCAAGGCTAAAGCTGATTTGATCCAGCAGAAGGGTTCCGTTTGGCGCAATGACACTGAGATTCTGAACGTCGAGTAAGGCTGCTACCATCTGTAAGGCTCCCTTTTGTCCAACAAATCCCGCAGGCCTTCGCCAATCAAATTGAAAGCCAAAACGGCCAAGGTTACAGCTACTCCGGGAGCCACAAACATATGCGGTGCTTGTGCAAAGAACGATCGCGCGTCATTAAGCATCGCTCCCCACTCTGCCATTGGCGGTTGCGCTCCGATGCCAAGAAAGCTTAAACCCGACAAGGCCAGCAACACCGACGCAGTTTCGAGAGAAACAATCACAGCAAGCGGCGGCAAGATCTGTGGCAGGATATGATAGAATACGACCCGCATTCGCGATGCACCGCCAAGTCGGGCGGCTTTTACAAAATCTTTCTCCTTGGCTGAGAGAACAAGTGCACGAACAAGGCGGGCCATGGAAGGCCACCAAGCAACAGCCACGCCGATGATCGCCGCCTCCAGAGATGCGCCCATAAAACCGATGATGGCCAATGTCAGGATCAGTGTTGGGAAGGCCATGATGATATCGGCAAGCCGCATCATCAACGCGTCTATTCGTCCCTCCAGCAATCCCGCGCACAGCCCCCACGGCAACGCGATGGCAAAAATTCCAAACATGGTGAGCAAGGATGCACCCAAAGACACGGGAATTGCTGCAACAATGCGGGCCAACACATCACGTCCCAAATGATCTGTGCCTAGGAGATGCACATGAGAAGGCGCAGACAAGCGCGCCAATAAGTCCATTTTGTCAGGCCCCGGCAGGAATAGATATGGGCTGGCAAACCAGAGCAAAACATACAAAGCAAGCAGGCCTGTCCCTGCTACCAGACCGACAGAGCCAAGACCTAAAGATCCCAACGGTGTCGGCTTTGTCATCGGAATGCTATCGGCCATGACGCAGTTTCCGTTTCAATTGCGGATCAGCCAGCGTTACAACGAAGTCTGCGATAAAGCTGGTTATAAAAAAAATGAGCCCCCCAAGAATGAGGTATGCCTGGATCACCGGATAATCCCGCTGGCCGATTGCTTGCAGAATTAATTGTCCTAACCCGGGCCAGCCGAAAATGCTTTCGACGATCACTGCACCACCTAAAAGCGCTCCAAATGTACTGGCCCATGCGGTTGCGAGGGGGCCTATGATTTGTGGGGTAATATGCCGGACCAATATCGTGGAAGGTGGCACCCCCTTGGCAATGGCAAGTCGCACATAGTCCTGACACATCTCGGATCGTATTCTCTCGCGCACGACGCGCCCCAAAGTGGCTCCTGCTCCAAGGCTCAATGTGAGGGCAGGCAAAATCAGATCATGCCAACGGCCATCTCCGACCAAGCGCGCCCACCCCAAATTGAGAACAAACACATAAATCAGCACCAGCGCGAGCCAAAAAGATGGCACAGAAACCAGCAATATAGTTAAGGCACGCAGAAGCCCTGCGGCGACAGTCGCTGTGCTCACAGCGGCAATACCAAAGAAGAGAGACAGCCCAATCGCTCCTGCAAGTGATGTGAGGGACAAAAGCAATGTGGCAGGCAAATGCAGGCCAATTTCGGTCATAACCGGCCGCCCGCTTGCAATGGAATCGCCAAAATCAAATTGCAGTGCTCTTAGAAGCCAAAGAAAATACCGCTCGAAAAACGGTTTATCCAAGCCATATTGAGCCTTCAAAGCTGCAAGATCCTCAGGCGTAGGAACAACCCCGAAGGTTCGCAACTCCTGAGTGATTGGGTCCCCCGGAGCCAAGGCAACAATGGCAAAGGCCACAAATGACATACCCAACAGGGTGGGTAGCGCCGAGGCCAAACGCATTAAAACAAAACGCAACATAGCTGAATCCAAAAATGGCAGCGTCCAACAGCGGGCACTGCCAGAAGTAAGGCGTTACTTTGGGGGAGAGATAGTTGTGTGGCCATAGTCTATCCAGTCCGCATATTCGGACATGGGTACTTTGATTCCAGGGCGTGACAAAGTGAAGTTGGGCACCAACAAAATTGGAATCGAGGAAACATGATCATCCACGATTGAACGATAGGCTTCACGCACAAGGTCTATAACCTCATCACGGTTGCTGGCGACACGTGATGCCTTTGCTAATTTATCAACATTGCCGCCGGGTGCTGTCACTTTATAGCCCCAAGGGCTCATTGTCGTGAAGACATTATAGAGCAGATAGGTCGGATCAGTGTTGTTATTGGAGGCAAACTCCAGATAGAGGTCTGCGGCACCGGGGCCAAAATATGTGTCGTTATAGACACCACTATCTTCGACTTCGATTAGTTCGATATCAACACCGATGCTCGCAAACATTTGTTCAAGCATCTCTGGCATGGGTTTGACAGTTGAAACATTGGGGTAAGCAGCAACAAGGCGCAATTTCAGTTTGCGACCGTCCTTTTCGCGTATGCCATCGTCGCCCATGATCCAGCCAGCTTCTTGCAGTAGCGCCTTGGAGCGGGTGAGATCATAGGAAAAACCAACCGCGTGATTATCCCCTAGGCCAAACATCCAACCAGGCAGGATGGTCTTGGCAGGTAGACCTCGCCCACCATAAAGCACCTGCGCTAGCGTGTTACGATCAATCGCATAGGCCAGCGCCTGTCGCACTTTAAGATCTCTACCAATATCAAATGGCGCCTTCCCAAGCATGTTGAACGCAAGCGCCACATAGCGTATTGGCCGACTCTCATGCAATACAACCGAGCCATCTTGTGGCATAGACAACATCATTTGTGGCGTAACCTCGCCAATAACGTCCACTTCACCATTCTGCAACGCCAACAAGCGGGCATTGTCATCGCCGATGAAGCGGAACGTCAGTTTGTCAATTGTAGGTGCCTCGCCCCAATAATCAGGGTTACGCACAACTGTAATCAGCTTTTTAGGCTCGTATTTATCCAGCAGGTAAGGACCTGTGCCAATTGGATTTTCCGTATGGGTTTTCGACGGTAAGAACATCGAAGCTCCCCGGTGGGTCATATTCTCAATGACCAACGACGATTCTACCTCTGAACGAAAGGAGATCTGATACTCGCCAAGTTTCTTGAAACTCTCTTGATCGAGCTGTAAAAAATCAGATTTGTTCTGATCGTAAAGCTTAAAGGATGCAATTGCGGTATCTGCGTTGAACGGGGTTCTGTCAGACCAATTCACACCCTCCTGCAAGGTTACAGTATAGAGACCATCCTTGTAGGCCCACTCTTTGAACAGCAGCGGACCGGGGTTGAAATTGGCATCAGGCTTCACTGCCGTTTCAGCAATCTGCGCTGCCGGACGTCGGGTGGTAAATGTAAATTTATCAGCCTTGACGCTGTAACGGTCAGCCTTGACAGCGATGGTCAATGCGGTTTCTGCATGCACAGACGAGATGGATACAACACCAAAGAGAGCAGACGCCAGCAGCGCCGCCATAACGGATTTAGACATAGAAATTCCTCGGATTTGATTTTTCAGATGGGTGAAATATCAAGCCCGAATGGGTGGCGCTCTTGGTCCCAAGATGCCGGGGTGGATATCGATGAAGGCAAGATGCTTTCTCCGCATCAGGACGGCTTGGTCCGATACATGCAAAGCAAAATTCATCTGGATGCTGTTGGCAGCAAGTGCCTGAACATGCTTCAGACAAAAATCACAACTGCGCTGGCGATTTTTGTCGTTTGTGTCGTCAGCATCAACTGGTACTTCAATTGTCGTGGCACCATCAGCATGGCAGATCACAAAGGTGATCGTGCCATTCTGTTTCACCAACATCGCCCCAGGGGTATGGGTTGCCCCTAAGAAGACCAGCCAGAACGCTAAAAAGAGGCCAAGTGCGCGCAATAGAATTTCCAGACTAGAACAGCCGCAACGTTCGGCTCCATTCTGCGCAGCATACGTAGTAGGTACGATGGGGTCAAGCAACAGAAAACAGGACCGTTGACCCGTCCGAGCAACGCTGGGTTTGAGCTTGCCACCTCGCAAGCTTATTCATGCTGACGCACGAGCAAAATGCTATATCACGGCGCCTTGCCCGGACATCACTGTGCGCTGCTTATGAAAAAACTAGCTTCGTTTATTGACCTTGGGCAGCTCTTTAACACTATCTCGCAACACCAATTCACCCGAGACCAAAACTTTAACGGGCGGTTGCGGTTCATCAATGGCTATCAGATCGTCGAGAATGCGAACCGCCATGGCCCCTATTCTCTTTTTAGAAAAGTTTAGTGATGTTAGCGGTGGGTCGAAGGCTGCGGCCATGTGAAGATTATCAATTCCGATGACTGAAACATCATTTGGAACCGACAATCCACGCTCTCGCAGGGCACGGATGAAGCCAAACGCAATAACATCGTTCGCACAGAGGTAGGCTTCGGCAATATCGCTACTGTCGGCCAACTGTTTGACAGAATCCGAATAAGCACCGTCGATTGTCGAGGCAACAGACAATAAATACGCAGGATCAACCGGTAGCCCCAGAGCCTTCATACTGCGCCGGAATGCGTCTTGACGAAGCTTGAAGTTCATCACTGAACTGTAACTGCCGACCAGACCTATCCGAGAAAAATTCTGGTTTTTTAAATATTCCAGCGCGCTACAGACAAGCTGGTTGTTGTCCATATCGATAAAATTCCCCTTCATAAAAGGGCGGTGTGTATCGATAATCACATTAGGCAGACCGCAATCCAAAATCGTCTGGAGATCTTCGTCCGACAATTCTGTACCCAGCGCGATGATTCCTCTCAAATCAGCCCCGATCAGCCCTTCAACGATGCTACCGATGCTTTCATTTTCATGTGTGACGACCTGTAAGGAATAATCTCGGCGCGTTGCTTCGCTCGACATCCCGTCAATATAGTCGGAAATGAAGATGTTGTGATCCAGGTTCACAGTTTGACCGTGGCGCGCAATCTTGAGAAAACGAACGGTATTTTGCGCGTCCGGGCTAAGAGCCTCGCTCTTTGCGCGCGGATCCCTTGGAACATAGTTTAGCTGTTCCATCGCCTGCAAGACACGGTTGCGGGTTGCCTCCGAAATATCTCCCTTGCGGTTTAGGACAAGAGAGGCTGTCGAGGCTGAAACACCCGCCAACTCCGCGACATGTCGGAGCGTCGCCGTTTTTTTTATATCAAGTTCCATCCGCTGGCGAACCCACTCCTGTTTCCTGCATTACGCTGATACACCAAGAACGAGTGCCTATACAAGCCTATGTGAACTAGGTGCGATCATTCGTAAAAAGCTGTTGAACGTTACTAAACACTATGCTATCAGTTTACTAAATTCAACGTAATAATCACTAAATACGAGGAAGAGCATGCGCAAGCCAGATGGTAACTTGGTTCTTCTAGTCATGCTAATCGTGATCCTTCTTATCACCGGGGGAATCATGTCTGGCGGCACTTATCTGTCGCTTTTCAATATTCAATCAATGGGCAGCCAAGTCCCAGAAATCGGATTTCTTGCCATTGGCGTTATGTTGGCAATGTGTGCAGGGGATGGCGGTATTGATCTCTCCGGGATAGCCATGGCCAATATGGCGGGTGTGGCTTCGGGGCTTTTTGCCATGTCGATCTTTCCGGTCGCAGAGGCGCCAATCCTGTTCACAGTCACATTCGCTGTTGGCTGTATGGTGGTTGGTTTGATTGGCGGGGCGCTAAATGGTCTCATTATCTCACGACTGGGTATCACCCCGATCCTATGCACTCTTGGAACACAAATGCTCTTCACGGGTATTACAGTTGTTCTGTCCAGTGGGCGTGCTGTGCGCATCGGGTCACCCGAGCCATTGTATGAAATCGGCAATGGGTATTTTTACGACATTCCAATTAGCTTCCTGATGTTCATTGCGGTTGCTTTGGTCCTTGGTGTGGTGCTGCGTTACACGCCCTATGGGGTGAAGTTGATGATGACTGGGGCCAATCCCAAAGCAGCGGAGTTTAGTGGATTTTCGAGGTTTCGCATTGTCACAGTGACCTATGCTCTCTCAGGTCTTTTGGCAGGACTGGCCGGTCTCATCATCGCAGCCCGCAATGTCAACGTGAAATGGGATTACGGAACAACTTACTTGCTGATTGCTATTCTGGTTGCCGTTATGGCTGGGGTTAAACCCGATGGCGGGCACGGCCGTGTGATCAATGTCGTTCTATCGGCAATTATTCTTCAATTGCTGTCTAGCTTGCTCAACTTTATTGGGCTTTCCAACTTCGTGCGCGATTTGGCTTGGGGTGCACTTTTGCTGTGCTTCTTGTTCGTCAACCGTTTGGCGCTCGTTGACTATTTCAACACACTGCTTTCTTCGAGACGGGACCCTCACGCTTCGAAGACCTGATTACACATCAGAGGGAAATATTTCATATCGTCTGGGAGGATAACCAATGAACCAGTATCTTAAAAAGTCGGGCCTATTTGCAGCAGCTATTGTGACTGCAATGGGTATGGTCTCACACGCGGCCATTGCACAAGAAGGCAAGTCGATCACGACTGTCGTCAAAATCAGTGGCATTCCCTGGTTTGACCGTATGCATACCGGCGTAAAGAAATTTGCCGAAGCCAATCCTGACATGGACATCAAACAGGTTGGACCCGCAACAGCCGACTCCGCCCAGCAGCTTCAGATCATTCAGGATTTGATTGCCAAAGGCACCGATGCACTTGCTATCGTTCCTATGGATCCGGCCATTATCGAAGGCCTGCTTAAACGCGCCATGGATCGCGGTACAATTGTTGTTACCCATGAGGCCGACAACCAGAAAAACACCATGGTTGACGTTGAAGCCTTTGATAACTCCGCTTATGGCGCAGCAATGAATGTGCGGTTGGCTGAGTGCATGGGCGGCAAAGGCAAATGGACGACGTTTGTAGGCTCACTCGGCAGCCGCACTCACATGCAGTGGGTTGGAGCTGGCGAAGAAAATGCCAAGAAACATCCGGAAATGGTTCTGGTTGATCCAAACAACGAGTCCTTTGATGATGCCAATGGCACCTATGAAAAAGCCAAAGAAATCTTGCGTAAACATCCTGATTTGAAAGGCTTCCAGACATCCGCAGGTAACGACGTTCTTGGCGTTGGCCGGGCTATTGAAGAAGCTGGTTTGGCTGGCAAAATCTGTCTGGTTGGTACCGGTCTTCCTAATCCTTCCGCAGCCTATCTTGATAGCGGCGCAATCACCGCAATTGGTTTCTGGGATCCACAGAAAGCCGGTATGGCCATGAACTCGGTTGCCAAGACGCTTCTGGCTGGTGGCAAAATCGTTGATGGCATGGATCTTGGCGTAGAAGGTTATGAAAAAGTGACCGTCACCAAGGGTGCTGGCGACGGCCTTCTCGTAGTCGGCAACGGCATGGTTCTGGCCGACAAAGACACCTACAAAGAATATTTGTTCTAGAGGTCTGCCTAAAACCCGACCGGCCCCTTAAGTATGAGGCCGGTCGGGACCATTCCAACTCAGAAATCGCGATGGGTGACGTGGCCTGCTGGCCGCAAACCACTGTGACGGAAAATCTAAAGCATGTCCCAATTACCCTCTCTCTCTACGCATTTGTTGGAGCTTCGTGGCATTCACAAGCGCTTCGGTGGTGTGCATGCATTGCGTGGTGTCGATATGGTGATCGACCCCGGCGAGGCTTACCATCTGTTGGGTGAAAACGGCTGCGGCAAGAGCACCGTAATCAAAATCATCTCAGGTGTGCACGCGCCTAGTGAAGGCGAAATCATTCTCGACGGCAAATCCTATGGGCAATTGTCACCGATCCAGGCATTGGAGGCAGGCGTTGAAACGGTTTATCAAGATCTGTCATTGTTGCCGAACCTGACCGTTGAAGAAAATGTTGCGCTGGGCCAACAATTGGTTTCAGGCAAGGGCAGCTTATTGCGCCCGCTCGACAAAAAACTCCTTAAAGAGACTGCGCGCGAAGCAATTCTCAATGTCGGGCTGGTGCCTGACAAAGCGTTGATGAGCTCCCCCACCGCAGACTTGCCACTCGCTGTCCGGCAGCGCGTGGCGATTGCCCGTGCGATTGCATGCAAGGCGCGACTGGTCATCATGGATGAACCGACCACATCGCTGACACGCAAGGAAGTCGATGCACTGATTGAATTGGTGGCAAAACTCAGGGCACAAGATGTTGCCGTGTTGTTCGTCACCCACAAACTCGAAGAGAGCTATCGCATCGGTGGGCAGGTTATTGTTTTCCGTGACGGCCAATGCGTCGCTCAAGGCAACATCGCCGATTATTCCCGCGCTGATCTGTCCCACCTTATGACCGGTCGTGAGATCGAGTCCCAACGCTATCGTACAGGCACTCCGCAGACCAAAGAGATGCTTCGCCTGAGCAATGCAGGATCAGGTGACGCATTTTACGACATCAGTTTTTCGCTGAAAATGGGCGAAATTCTCGGCATCACAGGCCTGTCTGATTCTGGCCGCAATGAGCTGGCCTTGGCAATGACGGGCCACCTTGAGTTGACCCATGGGCAGATCGAAATCGAGGATCAGGCGACGCAGATTGCGTCTCCCGCCAGTGCGATCAAGCAAGGCATTGGTTATGTACCCGAAGACCGCTTGTCCGAAGGGCTGTTTATCGACAAGTCGATTTATGAAAACGAAGTCACGTTGATCTTTGATGATCTCCTCAATCGCTTCGGCATGATTGATGCAAAAAAGGGACGTGAAGCTGCCCGCAATATATCGGAACACATGACACTCAATACCAGCGATATCGACCTGCCTGTCGGGGCTTTGTCGGGCGGCAACCAGCAGCGTGTGCTGATAGGGCGCTGGCTCAGTATCGAGCCCAAGATACTAGTGTTACACGGCCCGACAGTCGGCGTGGATGTCGGCTCCAAAGACTCGATCTATCGTGCCGTGCAAGCGATGGCAGAACGCGGCATCAGTCTGATCATTGTATCCGATGATTTGCCAGAATTGTTGCAGAATTGCGACCGCATTCTTGTCATGAACCGAGGTCGGGTCGTCGACGAGCTTGATGCAGCCACGACCAATGAGGAACGGATCTATAATTCGATGTTAGCCAGTTACCAAGAGGTTGCGGAATGACCATGGTTCAAGAATTGCCTAATCCCGCGGCGCCCCTACCCGAGCGCAAACCCCGCAGCATAGGAGCGCTGTTCCGGCGCCGTCCAGAGTTGGTCAGCCTGTCGATCCTGATCGCCATTTGTGTGATTATCGCGACGGCCAACCCTACCTTTTTGCAAGCGTCCTCGCTGGTTGATATGGCGCGGGCAAGTGTGGTTACCGGCCTATTTGCTCTGGGGGTCTTTGCTATTTTGGCTGTGGGGGGCATCGATGTCTCCTTCACAGCGATTGCTGCCTTGACGATGTATTCCCTGACGCTGTTCGTCATCAATATTTACCCCACAGCTCCGGTAGCATTGATTATTTGTATCGCGATTGTCGGTGGGGCAATTCTGGGTGCGCTCAATGGTCGGCTGGTGCATACCCTTCAGGTGCCTTCCCTGATTGTCACAATCGGCACGCAATATCTGTTTCGTGGCGTTTTGCTGGCCTTTGTTGGAACAGTCTGGTTGATGGAGCTGCCACCGCAGATGGTGGATTTCGGCAAAGCGTCTCTATTGCACTTTGACAGCGCCAATGGTGCGACTGTGTCTCTGCCACTCTATTTTCTGTTTTTCCCCGCAGCAGCGGTGCTCACCTGGGTCATGTTCAACAAGACCATGATGGGACGGGCTATTTTTGCAACCGGCGGCAATGCCGACATTGCGGCGCGTTTGGGGTATAATCAACGTCTCGTCCACACCTTCGTCTTTGCTTTCACCGGTGCTTTGGCCGGTTTGGCAGGGATTATCCATGTGTGCGCCAACCGCATGGCCAACCCCTTTGATCTTGTTGGCACCGAGATCGAAGTCATTGCAGCGGTGGTGCTGGGTGGGGCCCGCATCACGGGCGGCACAGGCTCGGTGTTTGGTACGGTCACGGGTGTGTTGTTGATTACGGTCGTCAATAACAGCCTCGTCTTGGTTGGCATTCCAAGCACCTGGCAGCGCGTTGTGGGTGGCTTGTTTATCCTCCTCGCAGCAGCCTTCTTCGTTAAACGTCAGAAGTGACATTAGTCAAAACTCGAAAGTCAAACCGATGAAAAAATTCCTGAATAATCCCGAAGACTTTGTTGATGAGATGCTGGAGGGTATCTACCGCGCCCATCCCGAAGTCACTTATGCCAATGACGACAAGCGCTGCTATGTCACCGCCAATCCGGTTCCCGGGAAAGTCGGCATTGTAACCGGCGGCGGTTCTGGACATTTGCCAACCTTCCTTGGTTTTGTTGGCAAGAATATGCTGGATGGCTGTGGTGTTGGCGGCGTGTTCCAGTCTCCAAGTTCCGATCAGCTTTTGGAAGTCACCAAATATGTTGATCAAGGTGCAGGCGTGCTGCATCTGTATGGCAATTACACCGGCGATATCATGAATTTTGACATGGCCAGCGAATTGGCTGAACTGGATGATATCGAAACCGCTGCTGTTGTCGGTAACGATGATGTTGCTTCCTCCGTGGTGGGGGAAGAACATAAGCGCCGCGGTGTGGCAGGGATCTTTTTCCTCTATAAAGCCGCAGGTGCCGCTGCTGCTGCAATGAAACCACTGGCAGAGGTCAAGCGCATCGCCGAGAAGGCCAAAGAGCGGACACGCACCATGGGCGTCGCCCTGTCGGCCTGTATCGTTCCTGAAATTGGCAAAGCCAGTTTCCAGATCGGCGAAGATGAAATGGAAATCGGCATGGGAATCCATGGCGAACCGGGCATTTCACGCAAGAAGCTGGCCCCAGCCGACGCTGTGGTTGATGAAATGATGGATCGCATCTTTGCAGAACAAAATTATGCAAAGGGAGACGAAGTCGCTGTGCTGATGAATGGTTTGGGCGGCACACCTCTTGAAGAGCTCTACATTCTTTATCGCCGGCTTGGACAGTTGATGGATGAAAAAGGTGTCAAAATCCGCCATGTCTGGCTTGGCGAATTCGCCACCTCTATGGAGATGGCAGGCTTCTCGATTTCGGTCCTTCATTTGGATGATGAGCTGGAACCGCTGATCGCTGCTGAGACAAACACTCCTTTCTTCAAGCATTTCTCTAACTGAGGACCAAAAGATGAAATCTCTTGAGCCACAATTGGTCTCAGGCCTTTTTCCCCGCTTGGCCACACGGTTTCAGGCCGAACGGGATGCACTGATCGAATTGGACGGCAAGGTTGGTGACAGTGATCTGGGGCTTACCATGTCAAAGGCTTTTATTGCTGCGCGTGACGCCGTTGCTGCCCTTGCGGAGCCAGATTTGCCAACGCAAATGAAAGCTGCAGGAGCGGCGATTGCTAAAGCGGCCCCTTCCACCATGGGCACGCTGATGGCAACTGGCTTTTTGCATGGTTCCAAGGCTTTGGCGGATGCAAAAAATTTGGACGCAGCTGCGCTCGCTGCCTTCTGGGACGCTTATGCCAAAGGTGTTGCACACCGCGGCAAAGCAGCGCTCGGGGACAAAACTGTACTGGATGTGTTAGACCCGATTGCCCGCTGCTTTGAAGCACAGGCTGCGGACGGCGCTGATCTTGAAATGGCGACCAAGGCAAGCGCAAAAGTTGCAGCCGATGCGCTTGAGGCCACTAAGGATCTCGTAGCACAACATGGCAAAGCTGCCGCGTTTCAGGAAAAGTCCCGTGGCGTACAGGATGCTGGCGGTACGGTTGCTTTTATTCTGGTCGAGGAGTTAAACCTCTTCATGCAGGATATGGCCTCAGCAGGGTGATCGCCCTTTAATCCAATCCAGATTTTGGGTTATTTCAAATTGAACAACGGGGCGCCCTCCCTTTGTGGGGTGCCCCGTTGCTGTCTGTAACGGCCCGATACGGATTTTTGGTTTTTGTCCTCAAATCCGCTAACATATGGATATTCCACACGACTGAGTGAAACCATGAGGCTCTGCATTGCGCACATTCGACAGATCGTTGCTCGCAGATTTGAATGTTTTTGTCACCATCGTTCGGCGGCAAAGCATGAGCCAAGCCGCTATTGAGCTTGGCGTTTCCACATCGGCGATCAGCCACCGCTTGCGAAAGCTTGAAGCCACGCTTGGCGTCAGGCTGCTCAACAGAACAAGCCGATCGCTTATCCCCACACAAGCAGGCTCTGCGCTGGCAGCCCACCTTGAGATCGGTTTGCAGTCCATTGATGACGCGCTGAATGCTTTGGCGCTGCACAGAGATACACCAAACGGTCGATTGCGTTTGAACGCGCTCAGAGACGCGGCAAAACTGATCATTGGGCCAATTCTTCCCTCCTATATCGAGCAATTCCCGGACATGCAGCTGGACTTAGCCATTGACGATCATTTGGTTGACATTGTCGCCCAAGGCTTTGATGCGGGCATTCGCTATGGGGACCGGGTGCCTCAAGACATGATCGGCGTAGCACTTTCTAAACCGCTGCAATGGGTCGTGGTCGCCGCGCCCATGTTGACCAAACGCTTTGGACTCCCCGGCACCCCGCAAGACTTACTGAAAATGCCTTGCATCGAAATGCGCACTGGCGACAATCGCCGCTATCCTTGGGAGTTGGGAAACGGAGCCGATCTCGTCCAGATTGATGTACGAGGGCCTATTTGTGCTAATGAAACCGAACAGGCAATCGATGCGGCGCTTAGCGGCATTGGGTTTGCCTATTGTCTAGAGCATCGTGTGCGCCAAGAGGTCAAGCAAGGCAAACTTGAAATTGTTCTCGCAGACTGGGCTTCTGAAGGCCCCCCCTTCACTATTTACTATCCCAGCCGCAGGCAGGTGCCGTCTGGTTTGCACGAACTGATTGATCTTATTCGAGAAGATCAAGGCCTAACACGGCTGGCAACAAGCAGCTTGTCTTCCGCTTAACCCAAGAGACAAGCGCTCTACCCGCTCATTGTTGATTTTTCCTCAACGCAACATTGAGCCAATACTGACACTATTTCCATTGTTCCGATGGCCAAGAAACCTATCATGCAAACAGCATATGGTTTGAGGCGGCAGGGCAACCACGACAAGCCTGACGCGTGGCTCAAATCGAGAATTTAAAGGGTGCAAGACATGTCATACACAGCAGCAGCTGAACGTTACAACACCAATATGAACTATCGCCGGAGCGGTCGCAGCGGCATTGATTTGCCAGCGATTTCACTGGGCCTGTGGCAAAACTTCGGCGGCGTCGATGTTTTTGAAACCGGACGGGCAATCCTGCACCGTGCTTTTGATCTGGGCGTTACCCATTTTGATCTGGCAAACAATTATGGCCCTCCATTTGGCTCGGCTGAGGAAAATTTTGGGCTGGTGATGGCTCGGGATTTTGCTCCCTATCGCGATGAGATGATCATCTCGACCAAAGCCGGATGGGACATGTGGCCAGGCCCTTACGGTGGTATTGGTGGCAGCAGGAAATATCTTATCGCGAGCCTTGATCAATCACTGAAACGCATGGGTCTGGACTATGTCGATATTTTCTATTCGCATCGTGTCGACGCAACAACTCCATTGGAAGAAACGATGGGTGCATTGGCGCATTTGCACCGTCAGGGCAAGGCACTTTATATCGGCATCTCGAGTTATTCGCCGGAGTTGACCCGCAAAGCTGCGGCTATTCTGCGCGAAGAAAGGGTGCCGCTGTTTATCCATCAGCCCAATTATTCGATGTTCAATCGCTGGATTGAAGGAGATCTGCTCAACACGTTGGAAGAGCTTGGAACTGGCTGCATTGCCTTTTCGCCGCTGGCGCAAGGCCTACTGACATCAAAATACTTAAATGGCATTCCCCAAGACACCCGCGCCACCAAGGGACGCATGTTCGACGGCTCGTTCCTAACCGAGGATTTGCTGGGCCGCATCAAATCCCTCAATATGATTGCTGAACGGCGCGGGCAATCGCTTGCGCAAATGGCAATTGCTTGGACACTGCGCGATAAACGGGTGTCATCCTCTTTGATCGGCGCACGCACCGTTGCCCAGCTAGAAAACTCCTTGGGGGCTCTCGATAACTTGGCCTTCTCTTCCGAGGAACTGGCAGAAATTGATCTATATGCCACAAATAGCGATACCGATTATTGGAAAGATTCGACGTCACTCTAAGGTATAAAACAGGTGCAGCCAAAGAGTTGCTGCCACAAGGTGATGGATGAGGCTATGAACAATGTCTCGTCCATCCATTCGCAAAGACAAATTCAATGTCATGATCGACTAAGATCATACTTTGTCATCGGCTTTCTTGACGACATCAAGAGGCAATCGATTCAAGCTTCGTCCCCGAAACATGAAGATAGGCCGCTCGCGTGGCTCGCTCGCAGGCGGCACCCAGTGAAACTCCGCTTGCCAATGCCGTAGAGAGCGCTCCGGTAAACACATCCCCTGCCCCATGGCTCTGGGGGGGGGCGACCGGAATTGTTGGAACATGATGGTCAGTGCCACCAATATCACAAAATGCCAAGCCATCCCCACCTACGGTGACCAATGTCGCCGTTCCGGTATCTGCGACAGTCTTTGCGGTTAAGCAAGCGCCTTGTTTCGAGTGTTTCCCGTTTGATGATCTCTAGTTACCTCAAATTGGTTTTGTCCCTGCCCAAATAGACATCCGCTGGTGTGACGTTGTTTAGGCTCTCACCCCTCTCGGCGACGCTTCGCTTGCCTGCCGGTCAACGGATGCCGGTGATGGTTATAGTGGTCTATGAAGGTCCGAATCTGTAGTTCAAGATCGCCGGGCAAGAAGTAATTTTCCAGCAGAATTCGGTTCTTCAGGGTTTGATGCCATCGTTCAATTTTGCCCTGTGTTTGCGGGTGGTATGGAGCCCCGCGAGAATGCTTCATGCCTTTGTCTTGCAACCAATCAGCCAGACCTGACGAGACATAGCTGGAACCATTGTCACTAAGCAAACGGGGCTTGTGAACGACATGAACCTGATCGCAACCAGAAGCTTGCAATGCCAAATCTAAGATATCCGTGACATCCTCTGTCTTCATGTTGGTGCACAGCTTCCAGGAGATGATGTATCGGCTATAGTCATCCAAGATGGTACTGAGACAGAACCAGCCCCAACCAATGACTTTGAGATATGTAAAATCAGTTTGCCACAGCTGATTGATTGCGGCAGCTGTGACCACAATATAGGCTGGGCTAGTTATCATGTCGTGGGCCTTGAGAATGCGACAAACCGAAACTTCCGAGACAAAATACTGCTCCGTATCGGTAAACATCACGGCCAATTTCCGAGGCGACGGCTCGGACCCGTCCAGTGTAAGAGTGACAACTTTCTCCCGAATGTCATCAGGGATCCGGTTCCAAACTTTGGCTGGTTTGGGTGATTGATCTGCCAGAGCAGCCTCGCCACGCCGTAAATACCGATCATACCAACAATAGAGGGAGGTGCGGGGAATACCAAGTTTATCCAGCGTCAGCCGAGCCGATTGGTGTGAGCTCTCAACCAGATCAATGATCTCAAGCTACTCAGATGGGGAATATCTCAATTATTACCTGGCAGGCGGTTTTATCTCCGTAAGCGTCTGGTCTTCCCCAGTTCCTATCGCGCATTTTTGAGCAGGCGTAACTCCAGAGTCTGCTCGGCGAGCTTTGCCCGGCAGACAATTTGCGAAGTAAACGTCGAGAGGGGACTTCCTTCAACCTATGGGGTTCTCGACGCAAATCCTTGACTTCATATGTGGTCGCAGCACGCGCCGCATCACCAGAAAGACGCTTCTTGCCTGCTTCCATGAAGTCCTTGGACCACTTGTCATAAATGCCTTGGGATATGCCTTCTTTGCGGCAAAGCTCAGCAACGCTGTCTTCCCCGCGCAAGCCATCAAGAACTATCCGGATTTTCTCTTCGACTGAATACTGTTTACGGGTTGAACGCTTGACGTCTTTCACAATCTTCTCAGACGTGCTGCGCCCTTTGCCTGATGTTTGTCTCATGCCCACTCCTATGGGGTTACGATGAGACAAAAACTCTCTCTTAGCAAATTAGCCTATTTGAACCCACACGCGCTGATGGGGAACAGTCCAACTATCGAACGCCTTCAAAGAAAACCTGGGAGGTTAGCTCATGCTATAAGGAGCTTAGGACAAGCCATTTATGGGGACAAGCAAAGTGCGCAGGGAGATAAGAACAGGAATCACCCTAATGCATGCGCTAGAAACCGCGACGAAAATACGTAGAAAACGGCATAAAATATTTGCTGAAAATCAGAACTAAGTCATTGAAAAATAAGTGGAGCGGGTGAAGGGAATCGAACCCTCGTCGTAAGCTTGGGAAGCTGAGACAACATATTGATTTATTTGATGTTGGTTTCACTCGCTCCACTGAAAGTTGCTATTCAGAGCGAACCATACCGCCTTGTAACCCATTTTCTGAAGCAATAGTTTAGCGATTTGAACTGCCCGAAAAATCGGAGCTTAGAATTTCCAAGTGAGTCACACTATGAAGTAGGAGATGATGGGCGTAACTAAAATCGAACTAGTGCCCTCTTCGATGTCAAAAGACTGCCCACTTATCAAAACCGCAGGAAATCGAAGAGCGGGAAGTTCGTTTTGAACCAGCGGGAACTTCGTAAAATAGCAGCCTTCCATTGATCCTCACAAATTCAGACCAATTCAAGAAAAACCCAATATCGAATTCGGAAAGTAGCTTCCATCACATAAAAATCGTCTGCCCTCAGAAGGCAGGTAGCGTGAGCTCGAATCTCACCAGACTCACCAACAGCCCATTAAAAAAATATTGATTTAATAAGGTAATCTATTTTCCTCACCAGGGCTTCTACTCGCCCGAATCCGGCCCTCATCAGGTTAAAGCGACCCATTACTCGACGATGGGCGGTTGCTGCAATGCCGTCGCCAAAAGCGCCACTCAGGCAGCCCGCAGCATTTTCGCATCGTAGATGACGGGAGAGCGGACGGAGCGGACGTTTACTCGAATGAAAAACAAACGCCTTTTCTAGCTTCGGTTCTTTTGGGCGGAAACAGCTTTTCGGATCAAATCATGTGGCAAGGCATGGACAGTTCGCCTCATAAAACCGGTCGTTGTTTCGGCAGCGCAAAGGGCGTTTAGAATGGCTTCTTCGGTCGCCTCAACTGTGGCGTGGAACAGAGAGTTCATCTCGCGGGCTGGCACTGCTTTCAAATCATGGTGCGGCGTCTGCGACAGAACATCGAGCATGTTACCCGTCGAAAAAGAAATAGCAAAATCTCCGCTTCCGTTGTTGGCCATGGCTCCCGTCCGAGCGAGTCCAAGGGTGGCGCGGCGGCTCAAAGCCTCGCATTGCTGCGGCAACAGGGGGGCATCGGTTGCGACAACTATGATGATTGATCCGTCTTCGTTTGGCAGGACTTGCGTTCTTTCGGGCATCGGAACAATATCATGGGGTATTTGGCGGCCCAGATGCATACCATCCACCATCAGGTTGCGGCGATTGCCGAAGTTTGATTGTACCAGAACACCTAGAGTGTATTGCTCCCCTGCTACCCCAACCTTGCGCGATGATGTTCCGATCCCAGCCTTTAAATCATAGGTAGACATGCCGGTTCCGCCGCCGACACATCCCTCTGTGACAGGGCCGGATGTGGCATTGGCAATAACTTCAGCCGCATGTATTGGCTGAATAGCGCCAGACATAGGATCACTTAGCCATCCATCCCATGTTTCGGCAACAAGGTGATGTGTGTAGCCGTGCGCAGCCGTGTCGGGGCATATCGAATTCAGCCCCTGCAACAGTGCTGAGACGCCGAAATAAGACGTTAAAAGAAGCGGCCCGTTCATTAACCCGCTTTCTTGCAACCAATCTCGGCCAACGACTTGGCCATACCCGTTCAGAACGTAGGAGCTACCAAAACGCGCCTTCAGCCACAGGTCTTGGGACTCACAATGCAAGATCGAAGTCGCACCAGTGCAGATATCGCCGTCGCGAATTGTCACGTGGCCAACCTTGACGCCCGGCACGTCCGTGATGGCATTCAGACGGCCCGTGGGAAGGAACCCCGGCTCAACTCCCAGATCACGTATCCTGATCGGCAATGTCATAATGGCAAAAACCTCCATATTAGGCGGATGAAGTAACAACATTGCCGAACCGCAATGAGCATTCGCGTCCAATTACGATTTAGATGGGGATGGTCTAAAATACAAAGTCAACTAAGGGCTGCGGTTTCAACTGATCAAAGCAGTCATTGAAGAATATAGTTTTATACCTAAATGTGTCCAGTATTTTGCACACATCAAAGTGCTACAAAAGGCAAAAAGGCGGTCATTCGTCAGATATCAGCAAATTAGCAAAATGGGCTCTAGCGGCCTAGTACACCGCAACAATGCTGGTTCATCAGCGCAAAATTCAATTAGAATAGACGGCCCATAGCCGTTGTTCGCCAGATCCGAAGTATCGCAACGCAACTTCGACAAAGCAGCCATTCGCAAATGATACAGCATTTTAGTCTCTTGGATAGCAGTACCGCCGACAAAACTGCCGGTCGCTGCGCATTTTTCCAATGGCAACTACTAGCGTTACATAGCTCATTCTCGATTTACCAACTGTCGTTGAGCCAGAATATTATACTCCGTTAATCGGAGAGAATTGCGCCATCAAAAGAATTTCACCTGAGATATTTGATCAGAGCGGCGATGAGTAAAATGGCAATGATCAGCGCAAGCCACATTCCGATTCCGCCCATGCCAAATCCCATTCCATATCCATTCATCATTGTATTGCTCCTTTACCGACTTGTTCCTTTGCTGAGGAAAGAACCGGCCCTTATCAAGCGCCGGTTCAGAATTTATTGTAACGTTGTTTGGCCTCAATTCAGCACAGGCTTGATCCAACGCAGTCGCAGCGCATTGCTGAGTACAAAAATACTAGAGAGCGCCATGGCGCCCGCTGCTAGCATGGGCGATAACAAGGTACCATTGACTGGGTAGAGGACACCGGCTGCGATGGGAATGAGCACTATATTGTAACCAAAAGCCCAAAACAGATTCTGCCGGATATTGCGCATAGTCTTCTTGCTGATATCAAGCGCGTTCACAACCCCTTTGAGGTCTCCCGACATCAGAACAACATCGGCGCTCTCAATGGCGACATCAGTTCCTGTGCCAATAGCTATACCGACATCGGCGGTGGCTAAGGCAGGGGCGTCGTTGATGCCGTCACCTACAAAGGCCAACGCGGTGTTACCGCTTTGCAGGTTCTTGATTGCTGCCACTTTGCCCTCTGGTAAGACTTCTGCCACGACATGATCGATACCAAGTTCGTCAGCGATCGCCCGCGCCGTTGCCGCATTGTCGCCAGTGATCATGGCTACCTTGAGGCCTAGGTTATGTAGCGCTTTGATCGCTTCAGGGGTGTGCTCCTTGATGGGATCTGCGACCGCTACAAGAGCTGCCAATTTTTTGTCAATCGCGACATAAAGCGGCGTCTTACCCTGTTTGCCGAACGCATTCGCTTGAGGCATAAAACCGGATACATCGATGTTATGCTTAGTCATCAACCTATCTGCACCAACAAGAACGTCCTTGTCTTCGACTCGACCTTCAATACCAAATCCGGCAATTGCATTAAAGCTCTCGACCTTGTTAAGAGACAGGTTTTCTTTCTCAGATGCCCTAACAATTGCCTCGGCTACAAGATGCTCAGATTGGGTCTCTAGAGCTGCTACCAAGGCCAACACTGCGTTGCGCTCAAATCCATCACGCAGGTGCAGGTCGGTCAATTCAGGTTTGCCCTTGGTAAGCGTGCCGGTTTTGTCCAGTGCTATTACGCTCGCTTGCTGCAGGGATTGAAGGGCATCCCCTTTCCTGAACAACACGCCAAGCTCAGCAGCACGGCCCGTCCCCACCATAATCGAGGTTGGAGTGGCCAAACCCATTGCGCAGGGGCAAGCAATGATCAGAACGGCGACACCGGCAACCAAAGCAAAGCTCAAGGCAGGATCCGGTCCCAAAACAAGCCAAACCGCAACTGTAACCAAAGCTAGCGCCAATACAGCGGGTACAAACCAGCTGGTTATTTTGTCGACCAGCCCCTGAATGGGCAGTTTGGCCCCCTGTGCGTCCTGCACCATCTTGATGATTTGGGCGAGAACAGTATCAGAACCGGTATTAGTGGCGCGGATAATTAGGGCTCCCATACCGTTCACAGTTCCTCCGGTTACACTGGATTCTGCTTTTTTCGAAACAGGGATCGGTTCACCAGTAATCATACTTTCATCAACGAAGGAGGTCCCTTCAGTCACAGTACCATCCACCGGCAGTTTTTCTCCCGGCCGCACTACTATCAGCATGCCGCTTTCTAACGCATCCACGTCAACATCCTGAAGACCGCCCGTAGTCTGGACACGCGCCGTGCGGGGCTGTAAGCCAACTAGTTTTTTGATGGCATCACCTGTACGCCCTTTGGCGCGCGCTTCCATATATCGACCAAGCAGAATGAGCACGACAATCACCGCCGCAGCCTCGAAATAGACCATCCGCGATCCCTCAGGCAACAACTGAGGGGCAAATGTGACGACGACAGAATAGCCATAGGCCGCTGTGGTTCCCAAAGCGACCAGAGAATTCATGTCTGGCGTTCCCTTAAACAACGCCGGATATCCTTTGCGGTAGAAAATCAGACCAGGTCCCAAGAGCACCAGAGTGGTCAGAACAAACTGGCTGATATGGCTGACCTCTGTGCTGATAGAGGAAGCAAAAAACTCTCTAGCTCCGGGGATGAAATGTGAGGTCATTTCAAGAATGAAAACCGGTGCGGCCAGCACAGCAGCAACTACAAAGAACCAAAAAAGCTTTTTAGCTTCCTTCTCACGCTTCGCATTCATGTCAGTTGGGTGATCCGACGAATCCGCGTTGGCTGGGTAACCCAATTTGGTGATGGTCGCAGCTATTTTTTCCGGGCTATTTTTGCCTTCCCAGTAGGTGACCGACGCGGACTGAGCGGCAAGATTCACCGAAGCGGACAGGATGCCGGGGCTTTCCAGGAGAGATTTTTCAATTTTTGCAACGCAAGAGGCGCACGACATATCGGATATGGATATGCGGGTTTCTTGGGTGACTGCCGGGTAACCTACCTTCTTAAAAACGTCGACCAATGTTTGCTCTTTGACCGGGGCCTCAAAGGTAAGAGTGGCAGTTTGGCCAGCAAGATTGATGGATGCATCAATAACCCCTTGTACCTTTTTCGCTGCTTTCTCGACACGCCCAGCGCACGATGCACAAGACATGCCTTGCAATTGATATGTTTCGCTGAATGATTGAGCCATTTTGTTTCCGTGTTTGTTGTTTCGTTGTTGTTGAAGATAGGGTTTCCAGCAACTGGAAGGTCAATGGGTAACTCTAAAAAAAATATCTGTAGGAGTTTCGCTTGACCTTCCAGTAGGGGGAGGCTGTAGCCTTTGTGAAACGAGGGGAGCGGCAATGAGTGACCAACAAGCACAAACAGAATGGCAATTTCTTACGATGCAACAACAGCGCGCCGATTCTCAGTCTCTGCCTCAATTGCTCGAAAAAGCCAGAGGTCTTGGTTTTTCAGATGTCGAGATCACAAAATTGAAAGTGATGTATGGTTCACATTTTGAGAAAGGGAACCCATGAATATCGGACTTGCCTCAAAAGCCAGCCACCTGCCAGCCAAGACGATCCGTTACTACGAAGAGATAGAGTTGATTACTCCGGCTAGGTTGGAAAATGGATATCGCGAATATTCGGACAAGGACATTCACCGGTTGACCTTTTTGCAACGCTCACGCGGGCTTGGGTTTAGCATTGAAGAATGCCGTCTGTTGCTGTCGCTTTACGACGATAAAGATCGAGCGAGCGCCGATGTGAAATCAATCGCAATTAGCAAAATATCCGAGATTGATCAGAAAATTTTGGAGCTCAAAGCTCTCAAAAGCACACTTTCTGAACTGACTGTGCATTGTCATGGCAATGACAAACCCGACTGCCCAATTCTGGATGGTCTATCAAAGGAAAAGCTTGCATGAAATCAAGACATATTCTTGTCGTATTGGGAACGATAGCATTGTTCACTGGATTAACCGCCGGTGTGCAGGCTTCCAACCATGCTGAACGGGAAGGCAAGCCGATGGTCCAAGTGACGGTACCAAAACTGACGATGCCTGAGCAAACAGGGAAGTTCCTGTTTGATGAGAGCTGTGCGTCTTGTCATGGTACCAACGCGGCAGGCCAAGATGGAGTAGCTCCACCGCTCGTCCATATCATTTACGAGCCCAATCACCATGCTGATGTGTCTTTTCAGATGGCCGCACAACGCGGTGTGAGAGCGCACCATTGGCCGTTTGGTGACATGCCACCGGTTGAAGGTGTTACCTCAGCTGAAGTCAAACGCATCACGCAGTATGTGCGCGCCGTTCAGCGCGCCAACGGTATCCAATAATCATGATGGACCTCGCCTCCCAAATCAGAAAGCTTGGATTTGTGCTGATCTACTTCAGCATGATCTCTCTTGCTTATGCTGGAGGCAGTTTTACTCATGGCCATGAATTAATAGACAATGGCGATAGCCATCAAGCCGAGCATAGTCATATAGATCAGCAGGATGTCGATCAGGCTCATGATCACGATCCTGATATGTCTATCGACAACACATCCCTTCATTGCGGAGCCATGATACTGACTTTGCTAACGGCGCCGGCAGCATTGCCCGCACTGGCTGAGGCAGACAAATTGCCATCTTTGATGTCTGATCTGATCGCCATTGTTGTCTCGTTGGAACCGCCTCCGCCTCGCTTCGCCTGATTGAATTTACGATCATAAAATTTCAATCAAGAGGCACTTCATAATGAAAAAGCTATTTGTTACCGCCGCCGTTGCACTTTCTGCCTCGGCGAGCATCGTCCTACCCGTCTCAGTTCTGGCCCATGGTGGGGCCACTGGCGAGATCAAAGAACGCATGGATGCCATGAGTTCGATGGGGAAAGCGGTCAAGGTTCTAAAGGACATGATGCAGGGCAAGACCGACTATGACGCAGATGCTGTTCGTAAGCAGGCCGCGATCATCAAAAGCCATGCTGGAGACGCATTGACCGAGGGCTTTCCAGAAGGGTCTTTGAAAATGCCATCCGAAGCAAAGGCTGAAATTTGGACTGATTGGGAAAAGTTCAGCCAACTCGCAAGCCAGCTTGAGACTTTCGCGACCGGCCTTGAGTCTGCTGCTGACAATGGCCTTATGATGGGCAAAAGCGCTGGCGCGGGCATGGGTGCCATGATGGGCAAGGGAGCTGGCTCTATGATGGGGAAACAGGCCCCAATGATGGGTACCGCCAACGCCGCGGATCATATCACGCCCGAACGCCTCGCTCAAATGCCTGCCGAGGGTGTCTTCACTATGATGGTGCAGGTTTGTTCTGCCTGTCACACCGATTATAGAGCCGAGAAGAAATAGGCATGAAGAAGCCTATCCTTTTTATGGTTGCGGCCCTGGCATTGCCTGGGGCTGCTTTCACCGCTCTTGAGCAATGGCCAATTGGCAATGAACCACAGCTGGAGGCGCTTGAAGGTGTGCCCGATCGTGGGGCTTATCTCGCCCGTATGGCCGGATGCATCGCATGCCACACCAATGTGGCTGGTGGCGGCAAACCTCTTGCTGGCGGTTTGGCATTGAAGACTGATTTTGGAACTTTTTATTCCCCTAATCTTACCTCAGACAAAGAGCAAGGCATTGGGGCGTGGAACATTGATGATTTTGTCCAAGCGGTTAGGCAAGGGGTTTCTCCAGAAGGAAAACCCTACTATCCTGCGTTTCCCTACCCCTTTTATGCCAAGCTGAGTGATCAGGATATTGCTGATCTTTGGGCAGCCTTTCAGACGGTGCCTCCGGTTGATGAACCATCAATCCTGCAAGATTTGGGATTTCCTTTCAACATTCGCGCCAGCTTAAAAATATGGCGGGGTTTGTTTCTGGATTCTACCGGCTTCAAGCCGACCGGTGGCAAAAGTGAGATGTGGCAGAGAGGGCAATATATCGTGGAAGGCCCTGCGCATTGCGCGGCATGCCATACACCACGCAATATATTGGGTGCCAGACAAGCCGAGCTTAATCTGCATGGAGCGGACAAGTTACCCGATGGCGGCAAGTCTCCGGACATCACATCAAAGGCTCTAAAGAAACGTGGCTGGGACAAAGACGGCCTAGCCTATGCGTTGCGTACCGGGCTGACACCTGACGGTGATGTGTTTGGCGGCTCAATGGGAGAAGTCGTGAGAGATGGTACCGCATTCTTAACCCAAGAAGACCGCGAAGCCATGGCCATATTTTTGCTTGATCTGGATGAATGATATGAAACTGACCCGACGAAATTTTATCAAACAAGGTATTGGCGCTGCAGCTCTGAGTCTTGTGCCCGCGCCCTATTCCTTTGCTATGGCTCAGGACGGTTTCCTTGAAATTCGAGCCATAAAATCGGAACAGAAAATCTATCCCGGTGACGCACCAGAATCGACCCTCTGGACCTACAATGGCCAAGCGCCAGGACCGGAAATTCGGGTTAAGCAGGGAGAGAGGGTCAAGGTTCGTTTCATCAACGAGCTTGAAGAGCCCTCTTCCATTCATTGGCATGGCATCCGCATCGACAATGCAATGGACGGCGTCTCCGGCCTGACACAGGAAGCGGTCAAACCGGGAGAGCGTTTCGAGTATGAATTTGTGGTCCCAGATGCCGGCACCTATTGGTATCATGCGCACAATAAAAGCTGGAATCAGGTGGCGCGTGGCCTCTATGGTCCTTTGATTGTTGAAGAGCCTTATCCGACCTTCGATGCCGAACACGATCTGACATTGGTGATTGACGATTGGCGCGTCGATCGTAATGGCCAACTGGATGAACAGTCGTTTGGTGCGATGATGGACTGGAGCCACGGTGGCCGCCTTGGGAACTGGTTGACCGTCAATGGCGGTAGTATGCCAGAAATTGTTCTCAAAGCTGGTGAAGCCTACCGCCTGCGGCTGATCAATGTGTGCAATTCTCGCGTTTTGGAAATGGATCTGAACCGGCTTGGCGCAAAGGTCCTTGCTTTTGACGGGCAACCGCTTGGGCAACCCGAGGTGATTGACTATTCGCCCTATTCCTTTGGTCCGGCGCAACGGGTGGATCTTTTGGTCATCCCACAGGAGGGCAAAGGTTTTGCGCTTGAGGAGTTATCCGGCGACACCCCGTTTCCCTATGCCCACTTCAAGGTGACAGGAACAGGTGGCAATAAAACCAGTATACCTAGCCTCAAACCCAATGCGATACCAGCACCGGATTTGGAAAAAGCCAGCCAGCATAGACTTCATATGACGGGTGGTGCGATGGGGCGCATTGGGAAAGTCTTCTACAAAGGCAAAGAGCTGCAGGGTGAAGACTTTCGCAGAACCAAACAGTTTTGGGCCTTCAACTCCGTCGCCAATCTGTCCGAGAGTCCTTTTTTCTCAGCCGAAATTGGTGAGACTGTCATCATTGAATTCATCAATGATACAGCCTTTCCTCACGCGATGCATGTGCATGGGCACCATTTTCAGATTTTGGAGCGAGAAGACAGTGAAATTGACGAAGGCAGGCCTTGGAAAGACACTTTTCTGATTGGCCCCACGCAAACAACCAGGATAGCCTTTGTTGCAGACAACCCTGGTAAATGGTTGCTACACTGTCATATGCTGGAGCATGCCGCCGCAGGCATGACCACCTGGTTCAAAGTGACTTGAGAAGACGAATGATGATCATGCACCGAACAATTCAGCGCTTTGTCGCTGCGATCATGCTGCTTTCTTTTGCAGCAATGTTCGGTGCTGGCTATCTTCCTGTCGCCATGCAAGACCATCAGGGGCATGTGCAGACGGCCAATATGGTCATGCAAGCATCGAGCTCCGAAATTGTGTTGGCCAAAGACGCTCCGCATGATTGTTGCGACAAAGATACGACAGGGTTTGGAACCAAAGAGCTTCGCTGTTCGGTGGACTGCTCTTTTTGTCTGCCATTTATCGCGTCAGCATTTGCTTCTTCGGGCAAAGGATTTGATGAAATCGTGCTCTATGCCATTGAGCCAATTGTTCCAACCGGCTTTCTGCGCCCTCCGATAGCCTGACCCCAATCTGATTGCCACTCATCGGCTCGTCTACAGCGAGCTGACATGTCTTTTGCGCGAGAAATCTCGCTCGAAATACCTCTGCTGTATTGGCACTCAAGGACCTATTTCTCTTTTCAAAACTTGCATCAATTTGTTCGAGCTGGCTGCTGAAAAGCCCAAGCTTGGCAACAGGTATATAAAATGACCGATAAATCCCTTGAACTAACCATTCCTTCGGTGTTGGGGCGTCTTATTCCAAAAACAGGCCATGGATGGATTATGACGGCATGCTGCGCGCTGATGTTCACCGCTGCGGGGTTCGCATTACTAGGTGCTGAAAGCCAGTCTTTATCCAGCATTGTATGGGGTATGGCTCCCATTGGCGGATGTTTGGCCATGCATTCCGTCATGCACAAATTTATGGGCAAATCCTGCCATGAAGATCACAAGGACACCTCTTCCAAGTCGGGAGGTGGACATGAATAGGAGCCTCCTTGTTCTTACAATTTCCGTTGGCGTTTTGGCTTTTCTTTCGGGTGCTTTGTACTTCACCCAGATAAAGGCGGAGGGTGCTCTGCTTAGACCGGGCGATAGCAAGGTCGTGGCATTGGGGCAATCGCTTTATCAGGACAATTGTGCGTCTTGCCATGGAAGCAATTTGGAAGGTCAACCCGATTGGCAAAGCCAAAATGAGCAAGGCAGATTGCCTGCACCTCCTCATGATGAAAATGGTCACACCTGGCATCACACAGATGATCTGCTTTTTGGTTTAACCAAGTTTGGAATCGTCAAAATAGCCAAACTCAAAAACTATGAAACCGACATGCCTGCTTACGAAGGCATCTTGACGGATGATGAAATCATCGCGGTGCTTTCTTTCATAAAAAGTAAATGGCCCAAAGAAATCAGAGACATGCACGACCAGCGCAACCGGATTACTGCGGAAAGGGAGAAACAATGAACAGACGTCAGTTTTTAACAGCAACCGCTGTTGCAGGGGGCGGTCTTTCAGGACTGTATACATTTGGGAATGGCAGTGATTTGAGCGCAGCAACGCTTGCGAACAAACCCAGACTTAAAATGCCTTCGCTACTAGATACGCGTCAAACCAAAACTGCTGAGCTTGTGGCGCAAAAGGGCTCTTCTACATTTATAGGAAATGCTGCGAACCAAACATTTGGTTTCAATCAACCCTATCTGGGGCCTACACTCGTCCTCGAAAATGGGGACTTCAACCCCGTTGTGAAAAATCAGCTTTCGCGCCCCATAAGCGTCCATTGGCATGGGCTTTTGGTGCGGGGAGAGCATGATGGTGGTCCGCATATCCCTGTCATAGAGGGCCAAGAGTGGCGCCCTGAAATGCTTGTTAATCAGGCGCCCGCGACACTTTGGTATCACACCCATATTCATCAACAAACCGCACATGATGTTCACAAGGGATTGGCTGGAATCATTCATCTCACGGATGGACGTGATGATGACAGGAGCTTGCCAAACACCTATGGCGTTGATGACGTAACCCTGGTTCTACAGGATCGCCGTTTCGACGATCGCGGGTTTGTTTCCTACGAGCTTTCTATGCCCGATCTTATGCATGGATTCACTGGCGAAACGATGCTGATCAATGGTCAATATGGGGCCGTTTGCAGCACGCCAAAGGGCATTGCAAGGCTACGTTTAGTCTACGGATCAAATGCAAAAATTTACTCGTTGTTTTTTGAAGATCAGCGTGATTTCCAACTCATTGCGACTGATGCAGGTTTTCTTGATCAGCCTCAGTCCTTGACAAAACTACCTCTCGCTCCGGGAGAACGTGCCGAGATTTTGGTCGACTTTTCTTCGGGACAACCTGCCATGCTGATGAGTGACGGAGATCCAAACCAGGGCCCCGGCGGCATGATGGGCCGGATGCGAGGAATGGTGGATCTCTTTGTCGATCGCAGCATCAGCATACTGCCCTTTGCGGTGGACGAACAACTTCCAACCCGCATTACGTCCTTTCCAGATCAGCTAGAAGGACCCGGCATCTCACTGCGCGAGCAGGACGTCATTCAAACCCGCTCACTATCGTTGGATATGGGCATGATGGGCGGTGGTGGAGGTGGAGGTGGATTTGCCATTAATGGTGAGAGCTTTGACATGCGGCGTATCAACCTTGAGGTGGCTCTTGGCACCACCGAAAAATGGCGGGTGCAAACCACGATGCTTTCCCATCCGTTTCATATCCATGGGGCCATTTTTAAAGTCTTGTCAGAAGAGGGAAACGCCCCCCTCAAACACAACACTGGTTTCAAAGATACCGTTCTGGTGCGCGATCAAACCGAACTGCTTGTCCGGTTTGACCATCCAGCAAGTCAGCAAAACCCATTCATGTATCACTGCCACATCCTTGAACATGAAGACGCAGGAATGATGGGTCAATTCACCGTCTCCTGAGCCAATCAAAACGCAAATCAAGAGGAGTTACAAATGAGCTACACATTCGATAAATTTCTGCCCGATGTCACACCTGAAGAAGCCGAAGTGCGTGTTCGAGACGCTCTGGCGTCTAGAGGATTTGGAGTGCTGACCGAGATTGACGTCAAGGCGACGCTGAAGAAAAAACTGGATGTGGATGTTGATCCATATAAAATTTTGGGAGCGTGTAAACCCGAACTCGCCCACCAAGCGATGACCGTCGAGCCCAAGATTGGCGTCATGCTGCCATGCAACGTCATTTTACGTCAAGTGGATGGCGGAATTGAAGTCAGTGCCGTAGAGCCGCTTGCCTCGATGGGCGCTGTTGACAATCCTCAACTGATGGAAATCGCGTCGCAAGTGCAAGACCTTCTATCCAGCGTGATTGCTGATTTATGAGATTGCCCGTATCTCTTCCTCCGCGTGCGAGCAAGCTTCTGGTCTTATTCCTCGCGGTTATTGCGGCGATCTTCGTTGTGATTGATCCGTGGGGGTGGAACCTCACCGGACTGTTTGAGCAAGAAAGCCTTTTTGTTTTTGTTGATTCATTTGGGCCGTGGGGGCCGGTCATAATCATACTGCTCATGACGGTGGCCGTTGTGTTTAGCCCTCTGCCATCAGCGCCAATCGCCATAGTCGCAGGAGCAGCCTACGGCCACTATGCGGGCACTCTCATCGTCGTCGCAGGGGCAACAGTTGGCGCCGTCATCGCCTTTGCGTCCTCTCGATGGTTGGCACAAAGCATCGTCAAACGTTGGCTGGGGAGATTCTCTACAAAAAGAATGCTGGGTAGTCAGAACATGATGATGCTTACGGTATTTGTGACTCGCATGATCCCGTTTCTATCATTTGATGCCGTAAGTTATGCGGCTGGCCTAACCGCCCTGTCTCTGCCGAGATTTACAATTGCAACCCTGTTCGGTCTCATTCCAATGAGTTTTCTACTTACCCATGCTGGCGAACAGTGGATCTCCTCCGACGGGTTTGGGTTCTTGAATTGGGCTCTCATCGGCGGCCTGGCCGTCGTACCCCCAATCCTGACCTACCTCTGGACCCGAAATTCAATTCTGAAAACCACAGTTTCCAAGGAAATTCAATGAAGAAGAAAAGCTGGACACCCTATATATTGGTCGCAGTTTTAGCTGCAGGCGGTTTCGTCCTCTACAGCAAGAACAATCAGAATTCAGGAGAATCGAACACAAAAACCGTCGAAATCACGGTGCCAAAGCTGTCAGCGGTCGGCGCCGAGGGGCGCGATTTGTTTAACACCAATTGTTCCGCTTGCCACGGCGAAGATGGCAAAGGATCAGAGGTTGGACCGCCTCTTATTCATAATATCTATAATCCAGGTCACCATGCTGATATCAGTTTCTATTTAGCGGTCGCGAATGGCGTCCGGCAACATCATTGGCCATATGGAAACATGCCACCACTCACTGATGTACCGAAGGAACAGGTGAAAAGTATAATTCAGTATGTGAGGGAGACCCAACAGGCAAACGGAATAAATTACAAAAAACACAACATGTGAACCGGAAAGCTCTCTGTTTTCGACAAGTTGCAAAGGCGATCCACCCACTATTGACTCAGTGGGTGGAAGCAATCTTGTAAGTACCCCGTTGTGTCTTGATGAGCTTGTTCTTTTTAACGAGCTTAGCAAGCGAGCGATATACAACTTCATGTGTCAAACCGATGGACGCTGAAAAATCCATAATTGTTCCCTTCAGAAAACCAGAATTCAGCGCCATCCATACGCGTTGCTCAGATGATTTGATCGCCATGACTTCCAACTGCAAGCGATAAGATTGCACCTGTTTTGCCAAAATCATGCAAAAGGATGATGAGAAATCAGAATTGTTTGCCAGTGCGTCAAGTACATGCTGCTTGCTGATCCTTACAACACTGCAATCGTCGACACATACGGCATCACAGTGATAGCGCTCTGAAAAAATCGACGGCTCGGCAAAAAACGATCCAGCCTCGGCGTGATGGACCACCACCTTTTCCCCGGCTTCCGTGAAGCGATACAGCAGGATCTTGCCTGCATCCAACCAGTACATCGCATCTGCAACGTTTCCTTGCCGGAAAACAGTTTGCCCTTTTACATGAAACATGTCCCGAAAGGCCTCAGGTGGAAGAAATTTTAGTATGCAATTTTCCATATGATTATAATCATAAAGAAAGGTGCAAAGCCTGTCTATCTTCGTCATATCAAAAGGAGATACAGAACATGAGACTCTTCACACTGCTAAGCTTTCTGATATTAAGTCCCACTGTTGCGTTTGCCCAGCACGTTCACTCAAACAATGTAGCTGCAACCGAAACCGGACATGCTGCCTTTGCCGCAGTTTCCGAAATCGTACAGCTCCTAGAAAATGATCCTCAGACCGATTGGTCGGAGGTCTCCATCCAAGCACTGCGAGAGCATCTCGTCGACATGGACAGAGTTACGATGTTGTCCAAAACAACAACCACCCAATCCAGCGGATCGCTGGCATTTGATGTTTCGGGTGAAGGAGATACAGTTGCCTCCATTCAGCGCATGACCGCAGCTCATGCCCCTATGCTGGCAGCAGAAACAGGTTGGAATATTACGGCAAATTCAACCCAAAATGGCGCCACTCTACAAATCCGAACAGCGAATAAGGATGAACTCCAGAAGGCAAGAGCCTTGGGATTTTATGGAGTCATGACAATAGGAGCCCATCATCAGGCCCATCATATGTTGATCGCGACCGGCCAGAATCCACACTAGGTTCTGAATTTGTACGTTCAACAGTGTTCCCCATGAGTGGTTAGTCCAACTGATGGTCCAGCAATCAAAGCATGGCCGGCCAATGAAGCTATAGGAAATGTCAATGCGGAGCTAGCAAACAGCAACTCAGTGGTTCACTTTCGTCTGGGTTACTTCGATTGATCTTAAAACAATGTCGCACCTCTGGGCTTGTTTCATTTGATGTCATATTCAGAAGAGAATCTGTATTCTGAACCTGCGCCATAGGACCGTCAAATTGAAAATGGGCTCCAGCGGCCTAGTGCAATGCAAACTTCAATCACGTCAAGCTGCATGCATGACCGACAAGATCGGCCCAATCCAGACCTTGAGTTGACTTCCAATACCGCCATGCAGCATAACAGTTACAGACATTCGCAGCATACAAAAGAGATATGTTTATGGAACGAGAGCCAAACCTGATTGTATCAAGTGCTTCGCAACTAATCGTCGAAGATGGCATTCGTTTCAAGATAGACATCTATAAACTTGAAGGTGGAGACGGCTGGTCACTTGAAGTCGTGACTACCGATGGGACGTCGATAGTTTGGGACGATCTATTTGATGACGATTACGCCGCGTTTGAAGAGGCCGTGACAACCATTCGCAAAGAAGGTGCCGCTGCTTTCGTTAATGGCGGCGAGAATGTGATTCCTTTCAAAAGGTAATCAATGCGAAGACGGCCCATTGCGGGCATTCGTCAGCAATCCAATGCCGCGACGCAACTTCTTCGACGCTGACGTTAGGACAAGATGCAGTATTTTTACTTCTTGGAACACAGGTAGGCAGACCTTCCTGGCATTTTCCCTGCTACTCAATCTTTTTCGCATGTTGCGCCGTACTGTGGCAAGGAAGCATAGCTCTAGTGGTACAGGCAAAAAAACGCTTGTTGAATTTACACCATATTTTCTAAGCATCAAGACGCTCCACAGCACTTGGAACGGTCATCTATCTAGCTATGGTCAGCATTAGGGCAGCATTCAAATTTGCAACAAGCCAGCCCCACTTACAAAACGTATCCCTTTTATTCAAAACACTTTCATTTTATCCGTTCACCACTGTCACAATCGAACAAATGCAGATGATCGGGATCAAAATGTAGATACCGAATTTCTCCGGGCTGCAGCGGCCTGCGAGAGCGCTCGGCAACCATGATCGTCTCACCAGACCCAACCAGACGCAAAGCGACATAGGTCTCAGAGCCAGTCGGCTCCACATTGACCACCTCAGCGGCGACCCCTTGAGCAGCCTTTCCTCCATCAGGCATCCCACTATCAGACAGGCTAATATGCTCAGGCCTTATTCCCAAAATGGCCTTCCCGTGGGCTGCACTGGCAATGTCAACCATACCACCGCCCGCAATCTCTACCCCACCATTTTGGAAGCTGACTTCAACAAAATTCATAGCCGGACTGCCAATAAAACCGGCCACAAAGCGGTTGGCAGGACGATCATACAAATCAAGCGGTGATCCTATTTGCTCCACCCGCCCTGCATTAAGCACCACGATCTTGTCCGCCATCGTCATGGCCTCGATCTGATCATGGGTTACATACAGGATAGTCGCTCCCAGCCGTTGATGCAGGGCCTTAATCTCTGCCCGCATATGCACCCTTAATTTGGCATCAAGATTGGACAAGGGTTCATCAAACAGAAAGACCTTCGGGTCGCGCACAATCGCCCGCCCCATGGCAACACGCTGCCGCTGACCGCCAGACAATTGCCCGGGCTTGCGATCCAGATAAGAATGGAGATCAAGGATGGTTGCGGCATCGCCCACTGCGTTGGTAATCTCAGCCTTCGACTTGCCCGCCAGCTCCAGCGCGAAGCCCATATTCTGGGCCACCGTCATTTGCGGATAAAGTGCATAATTCTGGAACACCATGGCAATGTTCCGATCCTTGGGATGCATATTGTTCACTACCTTGCCTTCGATGGCAATGGTTCCCGCCGAGATCGTCTCTAGTCCTGCCACCATGCGCAGCAAAGTGGATTTGCCGCAGCCGGACGGACCGACCAACACAACAAATTCTCCGTCGGAAATATCGACATGCACATCATGCATGACTTCGACAGACCCAAAAGACTTGCAAACGTCCCTGATAGATACCTGCGCCATATCTCAACCCTTCCTGCGAACACGAATGACCAGACCCTCGCGAGCGGGCAACCGCACACCAAAAGCGGCATCGGGTTTGCCACCATGGACAACATTGGCATGCCGCACCGGCCTCATGATCACGGGCGGGATCACCTCGGCGGGTTCCAATGTCATCGCCCATGGATCAATCACCGAGACCTCATAATCGCTATTGTCTTTGGGAAAACCCGTGGTCCACTGATTGGGTTGATGTTCACCCAGATAGATGAAGCTCGTGCCGGTCTCGATATCGCGTGCGCCGGACACACGATGCCATGGCCATTGCGATTCCGGCCCCAGCGGTTCCAGACCACCCTTGACATCCTGTGCCATAATCTCACGCATAAATTTGATCCGTTGCCAGCTTTCACCGTGCAGCTTACCTCCTTTGGCCCACCAGAGCAGCTCCTCGGGATCATCATAGGTTTCTCCGTGCCCCGCATAACCGCCACGCAGGACGGTGATCCAAAAACGATGCACCAATTCACGGGCAGAAATATTGCCCCACGACAAAAAGATATCGCCTTCATATTCCAGCTCGTCATTCACCACCGGCTTGCCATAAGCGTTGCGCCATTCCTGCGTGCGCTTCACATCCGGATGCTGAATGCAGACGTGGGTGACCCAGACTTTGCGATGGTCGAAATTCATCGATGCGTCGCCATTATGGATCGAGCGTAAATGTCCAGCCTGATCATGCTCTTCAAGAATATGAAAAAACTCATCCCACAGCGAGACCGGTTTAACATCAAGCAGGAAGTCATATTCATTGGCAAGGGACCACCAGACATTGCGATAGGCACCAAGTCGGGCCGCCAAATAAGCCACATAGCGTCGATCGGCCTCGGCACCCATGGTGCAATAGCCCCAGCGGTCATAGGGGTGGAATAGAATGAGATCAGCCTCAATGCCCAACTCGCCCAATTGCTCAATCTGTTGTTCCAAATGCTGGAAGTATTTGAAATTGGGCCGGTCGAAGTTTACCCCCCCCTCCCCGTCCGGCTCGAAGACCGGCATGAGAGGTTCATTTTGATTGTAGGGATATTCCTTGGGAAACACCGCCATGCGCAGCTTGTTGAAGCCGGTTTTAGCCAGTGTTTTCAGGGTCTCGTCTTGTTTCGCACGCGGTTGATGCTGCCAGACATAACAAGTCGTGCCAAAAGGCGCATAGGCTGTGCCATCGTCATAGGCAAAATGGAACCGGTTGCGAACCCTCACCGGACCATGCACCCCCTTACGTGGCGCTGTTGCCACCAGCTGGCCAGATTGTCCGTCCAGCATTTTATCATTGGCAGTGGTGACATAACTCCATTCGCCTTCAATCGGAGGCATGAAACGAATGCGGTATTGACCATCACCGTCATAAAAACCTGGCACGAAAATCTCGCGGTTGCCCTGCCGGAAGATTGCCGAAAGTTCCACATTGAGATAAGGATTGCCATTGTCGGACCCGGTCAAACACAATTCGAAACGATCATAAACGGGTGTATTTGCAGTTTGCAGCGTCATATTTATTCCTTCACCGCGCCAGCGGTAAGGCCTGACACGAAGTAACGTTGAAAGATGAGATAGACAATGGCGGCAGGCAGAACGGTCATCACGATGGCGGCATTGAGCTGGCCATAGTCTGATTGGAACTGGCTCTGGAACGACATCAGCCCCAGCGGTAATGTCCATCGATCTGGGTCCTGCAAAATGACCAGCGCCATGGCAAATTCATTCCATGTCGCCACAAAATCAAGGATTAGCAGGGCGGACAGCACCGGCAGAGAGATAGGCAGAAAAATCCGCCTGAAGGTGACAAAATGGGATGCGCCGTCAATAAAGGCAGCCTCGGACAGCTCGCGCGGCACCGCTTTAAAAAATCCATACAGAATGAACACCTGATAGGGCACACCAAAGGCAAGATAGGGTAGAAAAATCCCAAGATAGCTGTTGATCAGCCCGAAGCTGTTCACCTGTTTGAAAATCGGAGCCAGCATGACCTGAAACGGGATCATTGTGCCAAAAATGACCAGCACCAGCAAAAAGCGCGCCGCCCGCATTTTCACCCGGGCCAAAGCATAGGCAGCCATGGCCGAAAGCAGCAGACCGAGAGGCACCTTGATAAAGGTGATGAAGACCGAATTAAGCACCGTCGTGGAGAAATTCCCCCGCGCCCACGCTTTGGAATAATTGGACCATTCAGGATCCACAGGAACGGCAAACGGGCTGCCACCCATCACGGTCGCATTAGATTTCAACGAGGTAAAAACAATAAAAACGAAAGGTGCGAGCCAGATAATGCAGATCAGGATGAGACCAATCCAGAGCACGACCAACAACGGGTCTGTGCGGGCCGAACCGACAGGACGAAAGAAATTCTCAAACATATCAGTCCTCCGTTTTCCTTAATTGCCAGACCAGATAGGGAATGACGATAATAAGAGTGAGCACCAATAGAATGACTGAGATTGCACTGCCCCGCCCGAACGATCCCAGCTGCATGGCTTGCGTGTAAGCCCACATCGCCAGCATCTGGGTTGACTGGGCAGGTCCCCCGCCCGTCATGCCGTAAACAATATCAAATGCCTTGAGGGAGTTGATGGTCGATAGCACCAGCACAATTGCAATGGTGGGCTTGAGAGCCGGTAATGTGACATGGCGAAAAGTCTTGTAACGACCGGCCCCATCAATCCGCACCGCCTCGATCAGGGTCTGGGAGACATTCTGCAATCCTGCCAGAAACAGCACCATAGAGAAGCCGGCGGTTTGCCAGAAATAGGCGATAAAAATGGACCACAACGCCACATCCCTGTCTCCCAACCAATCCTGAATCAATCCGGTCAAACCAGCAGAGGTCAACATTGTATTGAACAGACCGAAAAAGGGGTCATACATCCAGCGCCAGATGGTCGCCACGGCAATGGGCGCTATGATGACCGGCAAATAGATAGCCACACGCAACGGGCTGCGCGCGGGTAAATTCTGATTGAGCGCGAGCGCAAGGCCAAAGGCAAATATATTGGGAATTGTCACCGCAAAAACGGTCCAGAACACGGTATTTGTCACCGCCTGCCAAAAGACTGGATCCTTGGTCATCACATCATGATAGTTTTTCCAACCAACCCAGATTTTGTCATCGACCAATCCGTTCCACTGGGAAAAGGACAGCGTGAAGACATCGATCATCGGATAGAAGGCAAACAACAAATAGATAGCAACAGCAGGAGCGAGTAGCAGATACCCTTCGCTGCTTGGCTTGAATGACAAGGTTAGTCGAGCCATATCGATTTCCCGGAAAAAAATGGCAGCGAGGCTTGGCCCGCTGCCTTGGCAGATGATTATCCGCGGTTGTCAATGAAGGTCTGCATGGCTTTTGCAGCCTCAGGAGCATCCAAATGCCCTGATGCCACTTCATTGATGAGACGGAAATACTCCGTCGTCACATCAAGCGGAAAGGCCTGGTCGCCATTGACGAAAGTCTCGCCATATGCACCAAAAATACTGCTCCACTTTTTGTCGATCACATTCTGGTTCGCATATGTCACATGCTGGTTGACCGAGCTTGAGCTGAAGCTGCTGTAATATTTCTGCTGGACTTCGTCCGAGCTGAAATAATTCAAAAAAGCCGCGGCGGTATCAGGCACTTCTGATCTGCTGGAGACATAGAGATTTTCCGCAAATCCATACAGACGGTCATAGCCAGTTGGAAAAGCAAAAAGCCCGAAGTCATCCACCCGTCCAGCTTCCTCGATTTGATCGACCAGCCAATCACCTTCCAGCATCATCGCAGCCCTGTTCGCATTGAACAGATTGAAAGACTGCGACTGATCAATGCCCATGAAAGGCGACAAGATATAGTTTTGTGACCAGTCAGCCAGGTCTGCAAAGGACGCTGTAGCACAGGCTTCGCTCGCCCAATCGGCTTTCATGCCTTTGAGGGCATCATGTTTTTCCGGACCACATTGGGCTTCCAGAATGACATCCATTAAGCGCATCACATGCCAATTGACCGTACCGCCGAAGGTGATGGCCGGAATGCCGGCATCTTTAAGCTTTTTCGCTACGGCTTTGAGATCTTCATAGGTTGCAGGCAATGCTTCAATACCGGCCTTCTCGAACAAAGCTTTGTTGTAATACAGAGCTTCGCCATGGAACGTGAAAGGCACGCCGTGCCGTCCGCCTGCATATTGTTTGGTGAATCCCAGTGACGAACTGATGAAGCGATCATCCCAGCCATATTTTGCATAGGCATCATCCAGTGGTTTGGAGAGGCCTGCATTAACGAACTCTCCACCAAGACCAAGACCAGCCCACATGAAGAAGATATCGGGGCCTTTGTCGGATGCAGCGGAAACGCGCAAGGCAGCTTTGTGTTCATCGGTACCGCGCATCTCGTGTTTAACCGTGACATCGAGATGCTTGAGCTCAAATCCCTTGATGATTTCCTTCCACGCTGTGCGGGCGGTTTCCGCATCGTGGGTCAAAGTCCACAATTTCAACTCTTCTGACAGTGCGGGCACAGTCAAAATCGAGAGCGCAAGAACAGAGCTGCTCAGTCCTTTAAGTAGCATAATAATCCTCCATTAATATGTCCTCCATCACAAGGCTACGCCCAATATATCAATTCTGTCAATATTTATTCTAATTTTGGAATAAATAAATCTTGGCACTTGATCAAACAGCAAAATTCGACCATGTTCCGTGCATGGCAAATGTTTCTGGAACAATAGATATCGATGATCCTGGCGCGCTTCTGCGAGCCCTGCTGCTGCAACAGGAAGCGAATTCGGCCACCTCTCTGGTGGCTGGACATTTGGTATGCAATGGAGCCTCGACCAGCACAGAAATCGTGACGGCAACCCGCCTTTCACGCGCCAGCGTGTCTCTTGCTCTAATTGATTTGCGTTCGCATGGTATCGTGATTGAGACCAATGCTTCGGTTCAGGACGGAGCCAGCCGAGGACGTGGACGTCCACAGATGAAGCAGTCAATCGCAGCCAATATCGGCTTTGCCGCAGGGGTCTTGCTTGGCTTGCGGGAAATCCGCATCCTCTTCTCCGATGCCGCCCACAACAAGATAGCAGACGTCTCCTTGCCCATTGCTATCGACTACAGCCCACAAGACGCATTGACGCTACTGCATAAAAAACTGAAGGACCTAACAAAGGCTTCCGGTACCTTGATCGAAGAAATGCTCGGAATCGGTATTGCAGTAGCCGCCCCGGTTTCACCACAAGGACAAATCGCCGCCAGTTCCATCATGCCAAGCTGGGATGGGGTGGATCTATCCAAGGAATTTGCCAGCAGCTTCCCCTGCCCGGTTTATGCGGACAATGAATCCAACTGCGCGGCTCAAAGCAAAATGTTATGGGGCGCAGCGCGTGGCTTCAGGGACTTTGTTTATGTCACTTTTGACTATGGCATCGGCGGTGCAATTGTTTATGACGGTCGCGTCAGGCGCGGCATTGACGGTTATGCCGCCGAAATCGGCCATATTCCGGTAGAGCATCCCGGCGCGCTGTGTCGCTGTGGCAAATATGGCTGCCTAGAAACACTGGCATCCGTCGACACGGTGTTGCAAAAACTGAGCGACAAGAAGCATTACCCAATCAGCCTGGAAACCCTGCGCGAATTGGTGGAAAGCAGGGATAAGGGCGCGCTGGCCGTCGTGCGCGAAGCAGGCGAACGCTGCGGTCAGGCGCTGGCCATGATTTCGTCCATTCTGTCTCCCAGCCATTATTTCCTCGACGGCATTATGACCGGACTTGGATCGCCATTTCTTGATCCCTTGCGCACAACCTTTCTGTCCCACACCCGCGGCCACCCCCCCGAAATCATCGAAGCGACAGAATCCTTTGATGATACCGTACGTGGTGCCATCGGGTTGGTTTTTCGCCAACAAGGACTGTTGAAAACGGTGGGGTCCAAGGACGCCTAATCTGGATGCGATGGGAATGCGCCCTGGGTTGCACTCATTTTGCCTTTCCTTTTGGAGCCGTCGCAAAGTCTTGATTTAAACCGTTCGATTTAAGGCAATTTGCTGCAAAATTGCTCCAATTCATAACGTACCGCATCAGATTTCTCCACTGATTGTCAAGAAACCGTGGTATTTTTGCAAACCAATTATGGCATATGATTTCTCTTGCTCGCAGCAAAGCGGGTTCTGTCCGTCATCAAAGATATTGGAACCAAGGTGGCTTGAAAAGAAGAGAAGCTTTGCCTCAGCTGGCTGTTTATATTACGCCGCTGCTTTGCGGTGAAGCAAGCGGAGCGTTTCGAGTGTTTTCTGTTTGATACTTTCTCGCTGCCTCAGAATTTCTTTGTCCCAGCCAAAATAAACGTCGGCCAGCGTAACATCATTGAGACTCTCATGGTACCGATGATGATCGACCTCTCCTCTTCCAAACACTAAAGCCAGCTCTGTGAGATAGGCACTGTGAATGCCCGCTTTGCTGAAGATTGCTTAAGCCAGTGTTGCAGTGCGGCAAGTCGGCTACCCGCCCTCTATCGCCGTTGGCGCCAGATAGGTCTGAGCTGCATGTGAGGGTCCGCTGTGCCAAATATATGCAATAGCGGTGTTGCTCCGCCGCAAGTCCGGTTTCCGCCCTCTATCGCCGTTGGCGCCAGATCAGCCTGAGCTGCACGTGAGGGTCCGCTGTGCCAAATATATGCAATAGCGGTGTTGCAGCGCGGCAAGTCCTTATGACCGACCGAAGCGGAAGATCCAAACCCAAATGTTTATAGTGCTGGTCTAGGCACACGGTCCGGGGTAGCGAACAGACCGTAACAAGTGCCATTACAAACCTTGTTTGAAACCCATCATAATCTCATAGAGACCGAGCATCTCACGAACGCGTTTCAAAGTTCGGCTCAAACTTTTTGCCATCCTTTGTGCAGTTACCGTAGCGAGATTTTTGTTGAGGCCACAGTTCCCTTCACGATGCTCGTTAAACAATAAGCTCCCGGCTTTGGAGGGCGCACTTGGAAGCTTAACGGTCTGGACTTTGTCCAGCTGCGTTAAGCATCCTCCACCTGAACGGTGGGTAGCGCGCCTTCAGCAGGATTAGGCGGAACCGATCCACGAGCATTCCAAATGTATTGGAGACTGCTCGTGGCCATTTCCACCTACGCAATAACTGCGAATTTTGGGTCTGTTTCGACGGACCCAAAAGCGCGTTCTTGCGTTTGCGTTGATGACGGCATCGGCAAATTATTGGCCAATCTCCACTATATTTGCCGCAGACCAGCCATCAACAGCAAGCAAGGCGGTGCTTTGCTATTTCGAAACAACGCTGCCACCACCGTTGTTGCCGAAACCCCATGCGAACGCAGAAAGTTCTTTTCGATGTGCCGTGGTTTTTTGGAAAACCGCGCCAAAAAGCATACGAAAAAAACTGGCGTCCGACTTGGCGATAAGGCCGTCATCAGCCTGTCAATCGATGCAACTCCACAACAGCAAGGTGAAATGGCCATGCGCATCATCGAGCACTTTGCCGGTGATAGCGAGGCCATGGTCGTTGCTGCCATCCATACTGATAGGCCACACAATCCGCATCTGCACCTTTGGATGGTGGATGGGCTTGAGACGCCAAGCTCAGCAAGAGAAAGATCTGAAAAAAGAATGTCTGTTGATCAACCAGACCCGCATACCAAGAAAACCAGGCGGGCACGGCGACGGGATTATATCCGCCTTGGCGAACTTCACTCTCGCGAGAATGCCCGCCTGAAGGTTGCAGAGATTATCAACAAGATTGCCGATCACGATGGATTGCGGCACGCTGAAACGCGCTCCCTTAAAGAGCTAGGCCTTGCTCAAAAGCCACAAGTGCATGAAGGGCCGCAAGCGACACAAAAGGCACAGCGAAAGGATGGCGAGAACGCGCATATTGACAATTTGACACCCAAAACCAGACAAGCCGTCAGAGAAAACATACTGACTATTCTTGAAAACCATCATCTGTCTCACTCCATGAGTGAGCCCATTGATCCAGCTATTTATCCTGACCGACTTCGCCCCTACAGCGATGCCTTTGTTAAAGAAACCAATGATGGTCAACAAATGATCCAACTAGAAAGTGTAGCGTCAGAGAACAAATCGGACGACCCAGTATTTGATGAAGACTCTGAGGTAGATTTTGATAGTCTCTTCGGTTGGGAGCCCTTGTCCGATGTTGCCCCCAACCTTGGCACTCAGGTGTCGGAAAATCTATCACCAGTTAAGACAGCAGATACATGTGATAACGACGATAAACCTGTCATTCAATTCGGTTTTAATGAACACTCAATCATCGGTGCAGAGAACAGTGAAAAGGCAGCACCTCCTGATAAAATATCGACAGCACAAGCACAAAATAGCAACGCTACAAAAACTAACACCGAAATAATCCCAGAAACACCACCTGAAACACATTCAACGCAGATCTCAGTGAAGCCCGAAGCCGACAGGTCGTTCGTCGATTTTGAAAACGATAAGATCTCGGGTCAACAGGTGGTGGTTGATCCCATTGGGACAAAGCAAGCTCCTCCCTCAATTTTGTTTTCGCCCCGTTCTTCTATGGCTGACAGAACGTCGAGAATATTTAGCTCATCGATTTCTGCACTTCAGCATGGCATCACAAAATACGGGAATAAAAATACACTTGAGGATGTTGCAGACAGTATTGCGCACAATCTCTCAAATGCAGTCGACAGCCTACAGCCAATTGGAGACATCATAGGTCGATCAGCCAAGGTTCTGTTGCAAAAATCCACGGATGAGATTTTTGTCCCCCTGGAGAAGATGATAAAGGCCAAGATTGCAAATGAACGCCAGAAACGATTTAAAAAATCTCAATCATCAAATCCATTTGCCCCACCGGCGCCTTCAAACACGGCTGACGCAGATAATCGCGCTGATCGCAAAATCAAGCCTCAACCGGTCGATAACATGACAGAATTTCCACCCAGCACACCGGAATTGAGTGCTCAAGAAATGGCCGCCATAAATGTAATACTTGGACAAGGTGATCAAAGTAATGGAAGAATTTACAAGAAAGTAGCAGCAAAACAATGTGATCCTGATTGGGATGCACCATTGAATTTAGAAACTGATGATCCAATCCAAGAGAAGCCTTTATCATCCAGCCCGCCAACCGTTCACAAACGGATTGAAAACACGAATGACACGGCTCGAACTGCTGTGCCAAAGTCTGCAGAGCCATTGAAAGAAATTGCTCCCAAAGCAAAGACCGCGAATGAAGCTATTCCTTTGGTGAAGGCTCCGCAAAAGACTACCCAAGCCGCACATCATCAGAGCCAACCATATAGCCCCGATCAACGCACTCCCGTTTTGCGGTCCCAAAATGATGATGAAACGATCAAGAAACTTGTGCGACGCAAGAAGCTACGCCAATCCTCAAACCCTCTCCATAATGTCCAAGCAGATTATGAACGCATTATTGAATATAATCGTCAAATTTCCACACTCAAAAATGAACTTAGCGAGGCTTTCCCCGATCGAGATGGACCCCCAGAAAGCGAACGAATGAGAAATGTAATTCAGTTCTATGAGGCTCGAATTGAGAGCCGCCGGGAAACAATAAGTTTACTTAAAGCCAAGTTTCCTGAATTGGACAAATACAATGCTTCTGACCCACTGCCAACTTGGGAAAAGATCCAAAACGATGTCGATGCGCGCTTGCAACAAAAAAAGCGGTCCCAACGTATAAAGCAAAGATCCCGCGATGATGACCTATCGCGCTGAGTTTCTTTGAGCCCCTAAAGACAGGTGGATGGGTTGCTGGCTTTTGAGCCGCTCTTGGTGAGGCCAAAGCACTCACAACTCTAAAAGCCAAGGAGTTTATTGATGACAACTCTGGCCACCAAACACGAACGAACCAAAGAACACCCAGCACGCCTCAAAGCCATGACGTCAATGTCTCAGTTCAAGCGTCCTTGTTGAACGATAAAGAATTTGATCTGAGAGCCGGTGGTACACCCGTCATCGGACCGTTACCGGGTCCAGAGCGTGACCGGTTCAACGACATCCGCGCACCCTACCCGTCTCAAGTCTATTTTCTCTGACACTGCCCTCTGAAGGCATCAAGATCCAAAACAGGTAATGAGCATTAGGGAGACCAATCTGCTTTCATGTGGCGATCTGGGTGACGCCACATTCAACCAACTTGGTCTGACAGACAGACCGGAGGAATGGATAGGCGGAACAGCAAACAGACAGGACACTCCATGACCGATGCTTCAAATCCGCAATTCACCCTTGGTGATATCGTTCAGTTGAACGGGAACGGGGAAATTGAAATTCCCGAACAATATCGCGAACCATGCATATATCTGGTACTCAACACCTATAAAGTCGAGGATCTGGAATATGCAATCCTTGCACCCGGCTGGCTTTCTGCACCTGTCCTGCCATGTCCAAAGGGCTTTCTTGTCGCAGACGATGCAGTCATGAAAAGCCTGAAACAGGCACCCTGCCTGAAAATTGAATGCGGCGACATTATTATTGTCGGGACGGATCATATCGCGTTCCCTTGTGACGCAAATGGCAAACCCACCCACGTCGGCCTGAATGAATATCAGATAAAACAGCTCAACAACGTTGAACCTCTGCCAAACATGTTAGTCGATCTATCGCACGACGAAGAGCTCTATCAGTTGCTGAAGGCCACAAATACATCACGGCGGACCTGACAATCAGGTCAATCCGATCACCACAATTCTGGCGGTGGTAACCATATCACGCTGACGGTCCCGCTGAGGCCATTCAGGTTGCCTTCAAGGCCGTTGTTGCATTCCGGTTTCCCGCAACCCTTCCTCTTTGACAATCTTCCAACGCGCACCATGCGCAAGTCGAGCAATCAGGTTGCACGCGGCAGCTTTAATGTCGCCGCGTTCAATCCGATTTCCGTTTCAAATGAAGGAGAAGGCAGGCGTCAGACTGTTATCTCACCCAAATGAGTAAGGAGTATTTATACGCATGCTTGATATTGCCAATGATCTTATTTCCAAACCAACCAATGACTGGCGTGTAAATTTAAACTGGGGCGATGTCGTCAGCTTTTGCTTTCCAATGGCCAGCAAGGGGGGCAAACGGCCTCCTAGAGCGCAACCGTGTGCCATTCTTAATATGAGCGCCATAGCTGGCGAGCGCTTCACCACGC
>NZ_PKUQ01000054.1 GCF_002866925.1 Cohaesibacter celericrescens | reverse complement strand
TTGTGTTTGACTCTTCAGGATTGTGGGCCTATAACGCCATTCATCGACGGCGGCGACGCTGCTGGCGGCGGGGTTGTTTGCCCCTAAGCGCTGATAGGCAAGAGTAAATGTTGATCAGGGTTTTGGCGCTATGACTTTGAAAAGGCTTATTGATTAGGCTTTTTGATCTTTGACAATTTGGAATGATTAAAGAGAAACGTGGACGGCTTGGTCTTGAGCTACTTCGGTAGCAGGATAGATTAAAGCTCGTTACGTTTTTATAAGAAGCTTGGATTTGATGTCAGGATTGATGTTTAATTCAGCTCTTGTCAATGAACGTGATATGAGTTTGATTGAATTCTCTTAACTTGAGAGTTTGATCCTGGCTCAGAACGAACGCTGGCGGCAGGCTTAACACATGCAAGTCGAACGGATCCTTCGGGATTAGTGGCAGACGGGTGAGTAACGCGTGGGAACCTACCTTTAGGTACGGAACAACTCAGAGAAATTTGGGCTAATACCGTATGTGATCTTCGGATTAAAGATTTATCGCCTAAGGATGGGCCCGCGTTAGATTAGCTAGTTGGTGAGGTAATGGCTCACCAAGGCGACGATCTATAGCTGGTCTGAGAGGATGATCAGCCACACTGGGACTGAGACACGGCCCAGACTCCTACGGGAGGCAGCAGTGAGGAATATTGGACAATGGGGGCAACCCTGATCCAGCCATGCCGCGTGAGTGATGACGGCCTTAGGGTTGTAAAGCTCTTTCAGTAGTGAAGATAATGACGGTAACTACAGAAGAAGCCCCGGCTAACTTCGTGCCAGCAGCCGCGGTAATACGAAGGGGGCTAGCGTTGTTCGGAATCACTGGGCGTAAAGCGCACGTAGGCGGACTTTTAAGTCAGGGGTGAAATCCCGAGGCTCAACCTCGGAACTGCCTTTGATACTGGAAGTCTTGAGTTCGAGAGAGGTAAGTGGAATACCGAGTGTAGAGGTGAAATTCGTAGATATTCGGTGGAACACCAGTGGCGAAGGCGGCTTACTGGCTCGATACTGACGCTGAGGTGCGAAAGCGTGGGGAGCAAACAGGATTAGATACCCTGGTAGTCCACGCCGTAAACGATGAATGCTAGTTGTTTGTGGGTATACTCATAAGTGACGCAGCTAACGCATTAAGCATTCCGCCTGGGGAGTACGGTCGCAAGATTAAAACTCAAAGGAATTGACGGGGGCCCGCACAAGCGGTGGAGCATGTGGTTTAATTCGAAGCAACGCGCAGAACCTTACCAGCCCTTGACATACCGATCGCGGATAGTGGAGACATTATCCTTCAGTTAGGCTGGATCGGATACAGGTGCTGCATGGCTGTCGTCAGCTCGTGTCGTGAGATGTTGGGTTAAGTCCCGCAACGAGCGCAACCCTCGCCCTTAGTTGCCATCATTTAGTTGGGCACTCTAGGGGGACTGCCGGTGATAAGCCGGAGGAAGGTGGGGATGACGTCAAGTCCTCATGGCCCTTACGGGCTGGGCTACACACGTGCTACAATGGCAGTGACAGAGGGCAGCGACACCGCGAGGTGAAGCTAATCTCCAAAAGCTGTCTCAGTTCGGATTGTTCTCTGCAACTCGAGAGCATGAAGTTGGAATCGCTAGTAATCGTGGATCAGCATGCCACGGTGAATACGTTCCCGGGCCTTGTACACACCGCCCGTCACACCATGGGAGTTGGTTCTACCCGAAGGCGATGCGCTAACCCGCAAGGGAGGCAGTCGACCACGGTAGGGTCAGCGACTGGGGTGAAGTCGTAACAAGGTAGCCCTAGGGGAACCTGGGGCTGGATCACCTCCTTTCTAAGGATGATTGAGGATGATTTAGCTAATACTTGTATTGGTTGGGTTATTTTTGATCTGATTAGACATAAAGTCCTTTAAGGACACCAACCCTTTCGGGGGTTGTCTACAAGACCTCGCCGTCTTCGTTTCTCTTTAAATTTGACAAGTCTGTTTTGCTCGTCCTTTCGATTGGTTGGGCGATGCAGGCGCGCATGCTTTAAGCATTGGGGCCGGTAGCTCAGGTGGTTAGAGCGCACGCCTGATAAGCGTGAGGTCGGAGGTTCAAGTCCTCCTCGGCCCACCAATATTTAGGTTTTGTAGCGTTGGACTGTGAACGACTGTCTTGATTGGGGCCATAGCTCAGTTGGGAGAGCGCCTGCTTTGCAAGCAGGAGGTCGTCGGTTCGATCCCGTCTGGCTCCACCAAGTCAAGCTCGCTCTGCGAGCGCCGAGGTTGAAGCGTCAACACATTGCTTTGCAATGTGTGAGAGCTTTGATTTTGTGCGATGATGGTCTTTAGGGTATCCGATTGGTTGCTTGTCAAATTGAGAACTGTTTTACAGAGCCATTGGTTCTGTATGTTATTCCTTACATTGTGAAGAGAAGATGTGATCGACTGGGTTTTACTCAGGGCGTTTGCTAACCGTTAGCCTGACCGCGCGGTTTTGATTGCATCTCGAGAAGCTGGTCTAGGCATATTGTGTCCATCTTAGCCGATTGGACACGTAAGATATGCCTTAAAAACATCAGCACTTTTTTGACACTGCAGATCCTGCTTGTGATCTGTTCTGAGTGCTGATTTGAATGAACATCTTGAATTGATGTGATTATTCCATTTGGGATGAACATTGATAATGAGAGAGATCAAGTGTAATAAGGGCGTTTGGTGGATGCCTTGGCGACAAGAGGCGATGAAAGACGTGGTACGCTGCGAAAAGCCATGGGGAGCTGCGAACAAGCTTTGATCCGTGGATATCTGAATGGGGAAACCCACCCGCAAGGGTATCTTGCACTGAATACATAGGTGTAAGAGGCGAACGCAGGGAACTGAAACATCTAAGTACCTGTAGGAAAGGACATCAACAGAGACTCCGTTAGTAGTGGCGAGCGAACGCGGACCAGGCCAGTGCTTTATATTTTCTAACTTGAATAGTCTGGAAAGGCTAACCGAAGAAGGTGACAGTCCTGTAGGGGTGTTGAAGATATGAAGACTTGAGTAGGGCGGGGCACGAGAAACCTTGTCTGAACATTGGGGGACCACCCTCAAAGCCTAAGTACTCCTTGTCGACCGATAGTGAACCAGTACCGTGAGGGAAAGGTGAAAAGCACCCCGACGAGGGGGGTGAAAGAGATCCTGAAACCGAACGCCTACAAGCAGTCGGAGCACGCAAGTGTGACGGCGTACCTTTTGTATAATGGGTCAGCGACTTAATTTATCGAGCAAGCTTAAGCCGTTAGGTGTATGCGCAGCGAAAGCGAGTCTTAATAGGGCATTAGTTCGATGGATTAGACCCGAAACCGGGTGATCTAGCTATGAGCAGGTTGAAGGTGCGGTAACACGCACTGGAGGACCGAACCCACGCCTGTTGAAAAAGGCGGGGATGACTTGTTGCTAGGGGTGAAAGGCCAATCAAACCCGGAGATAGCTGGTTCTCCGCGAAAACTATTTAGGTAGTGCGTTGAATGAATACCTTGGGGGGTAGAGCACTGAATGGGCTAGGGGGACTCACCGTCTTACCAAACCTAATCAAACTCCGAATACCCAAGAGTACTGTTCAGCAGACACACTGCGGGTGCTAACGTCCGTAGTGGAGAGGGCAACAACCCTGACCGCCAGTTAAGGTCCCTAAGTCATGGCTAAGTGGGAAAGGATGTGAGGATCCCAAAACAACCAGGATGTTGGCTTAGAAGCAGCCATCATTTAAAGAAAGCGTAACAGCTCACTGGTCTAAATAAGGGTCTTTGCGCCGAAAATGTACCGGGGCTAAAGCCATGCACCGAAGCTGCGGGTGTGCATTTTATGCACGCGGTAGCGGAGCGTTCTGTAGGCTGATGAAGGCGTACCTGCGAGGGGCGCTGGAGGTATCAGAAGTGCGAATGCTGACATGAGTAACGATAAAGAGTGTGAGAGACACTCTCGCCGAAAGTCCAAGGGTTCCTGTGCAATGCTAATCAGCGCAGGGTTAGTCGGCCCCTAAGGCGAGGCAGAAATGCGTAGTCGATGGGAAACAGGTTAATATTCCTGTACCAGTGGGATGTGACGGATCGCGGTAGTTGTATTGCCTTATTGGATTGGTGATGCAGCGTAGCGGTTCCAGGAAATAGCACCCACGTTAGACCGTACCCTAAACCGACACAGGTGGACAGGTAGAGTATACCAAGGCGCTTGAGAGAACTATGCTGAAGGAACTCGGCAAATTGCTCCCGTAAGTTCGCGAGAAGGGAGACCCGTATTTGGGCAACCAGATGCGGGTGGCACAGACCAGGGGGTTGCGACTGTTTATCAAAAACACAGGGCTCTGCGAAGCCGCAAGGCGACGTATAGGGTCTGACGCCTGCCCGGTGCCGGAAGGTTAAGAGGAGTAGTGCAAGCTGCGAATTGAAGCCCCGGTAAACGGCGGCCGTAACTATAACGGTCCTAAGGTAGCGAAATTCCTTGTCGGGTAAGTTCCGACCTGCACGAATGGCGTAACGACTTCCCCGCTGTCTCCAGCATAGACTCAGTGAAATTGAATTCCCCGTGAAGATGCGGGGTTCCTGCGGTCAGACGGAAAGACCCCGTGAACCTTTACTATAGCTTTGCGCTGACAGTTGTGTTGGCATGTGTAGGATAGGTGGTAGGCTTTGAAGTTTGGGCGCCAGCTCAGATGGAGCCATCCTTGAAATACCACCCCTGTTGTCATGGCTGTCTAACCGCGGTCCGTTATCCGGATCCGGGACAGCGCATGGTGGGTAGTTTGACTGGGGCGGTCGCCTCCCAAAGAGTAACGGAGGCGCGCGATGGTTGGCTCAGACCGGTCGGAAATCGGTCGTTGAGTGCAATGGCATAAGCCAGCCTGACTGCGAGACTGACAAGTCGAGCAGAGACGAAAGTCGGTCATAGTGATCCGGTGGTCCCGTGTGGAAGGGCCATCGCTCAACGGATAAAAGGTACTCCGGGGATAACAGGCTGATGATGCCCAAGAGTCCATATCGACGGCATTGTTTGGCACCTCGATGTCGGCTCATCGCATCCTGGGGCTGGAGCAGGTCCCAAGGGTTTGGCTGTTCGCCAATTAAAGCGGTACGTGAGCTGGGTTCAGAACGTCGTGAGACAGTTCGGTCCCTATCTGCCGTGGGCGCAGGAGAATTGAAAGGAGCTGACCCTAGTACGAGAGGACCGGGTTGGACACACCTCTGGTGGACCTGTTGTGGCGCCAGCCGCATTGCAGGGTAGCTATGTGTGGAAGGGATAACCGCTGAAAGCATCTAAGCGGGAAGCCCCCCTTGAGACGAGTTCTCCCTATCAGAGCCGTGGAAGACCACCACGTTGATAGGCTGGGTGTGGAAGCGCGGTAACGTGCGAAGCTTACCAGTACTAATAGCTCGATCGGCTTGATCCCTCTCATTTATCAATGTTCATTCAAAATAGACCTTTGCAACTGCCAAAAGGCGATTGCGAAAACGCGATCCTCAAGTGAGGTGTTGCGATGCTAGTCACATCTCAAATCAACGCGTAAAATACCAGCTTCTCATCTTTGTCTTTAACCGGCCCGGTGGTTATGGCGAGGAGACCAAACCCGATCCCATCCCGAACTCGGCCGTTAAGCTCCTCAGCGCCGATGGTACTCCGTCTTAAGGCGTGGGAGAGTAGGTCGCTGCCGGGCCTGTTAAAGACAAAGTTTAAAAAACCCCCTTCGATCAAAATCGTTGGGGGTTTTTTGTGTCTAAAATTCTCTCAAATACGTCAAAAATAGAATCAGAAAATATAGAAAACGCAAAAATAGATTCCCGGTAATCAGATAACTACGCGATCTATACTAAAACGCGTCACAATTGTATAAACTTCATCACCAACACATAATCCTAAAGACATATATAAATCGCTGCCAACACGGCAATGTATGGTCGTGCACCCAACCAATAGTGAAATATATACATGGTTAATTGGAACAAAACTGACCTTTGTAATCTTTGCTTTCAATTGGTTTAGAGTGGTCAGGTGGCTCAACTGATGAAGAGATAGTATGACGTCATCTGGATCTATCTTTACGACAACATTTTCACCGACTGAGTATCTTGTTATTAGGTTCTTCCATAATCTACCCTCGTTAAATCCAATCCGAATAAGTTGATTCTTGACATCAATTTCTTCGATGACACCGTTAATTCGGCTTAAAGTTTTTAAAGTTCCGTTTGCTGAATCTGGTAGGCTAACTAAGTTTGTTTGTATGTCAGCAGGAACGATCCGCCCAGAAGATAGAAGATGTACCTGATTACTTAATCGTAAAACGTCACTTATCGAATGGCTGATCAGAAGTATTGGGATTTGAAATTTGACGCGGATTGTTTCTATGAGTTTTAGAATATCTTCCTTGCGATGATGGTCTAATGCGGCAAATGGTTCATCGAGCAGTAACAGTTGTGGTTCTGACAATAGGGCTCTCCCTATGGCAATACGCTGTTTTTCTCCACCTGAGAGATGCTTCGGATAGCGATCTAATAGATGCTCTATATCCAACAATTTAATCAGGCTATTAGTTTCATCATCTGTAGGTGATATTCGGGCCCGTTTAGCGCCAAACAAAAGGTTTTTTTTTACCGATAAATGGGGAAACAATCGAAAATCTTGAAACACATAGCCGATGCGTCTTTTGTGGGTTGCAATATTGATTGATTTTTCACTGCTGAACAGAATTTGCCCATTGAGAATGATTGTTCCTGTTTTGGGTGTTATGAGACCTGCGATAATATTGATCGTTAATGATTTTCCTGATCCTGATGGACCAAAAAGAGCTGTCAAACCATGCTTGGACGATTCAAAATTGATGTCTAAATCAAAAGACTCAATGTTGTGTTTGATTTTAACCGATAAGCTCATTGGTTCATGCGTTTCTTGATATGACGGTTCGCTATGTCTGAAAGGACAAGGCCTGAAAATGCCAGCAAAATAGATAAAACAACCAATCGACCTGCTGCGTTTTCACCTCCGGGGGTTTGAATTGCGCTGTAAATTGCTAGTGGCAAGGTACGGGTCTCTCCGGGAATGTTTGAAACAAACGTGATGATGGCGCCAAATTCTCCAAGGCTCGCCGCAAATGCCGTAATTGCGCCTGCAATTATGCCTGGAAGAGCAAGTGGCATGATGATTGACGTAAATCGGTCGAATGGGCCTGCACCGAGGGTTTTGGCTGCATTGATCAAGCCAGGGTCTATTGCTTCTATTGAAAGGCGAATGGCGCGGACTTGGAAAGGAAATGTAACAATGCCTGCCGCCAATGCCGCGCCTGTCCAACTGAAAATAAAGCGAATTCCGAAGGATTCCTGTAGCCACTGTCCTAATGGTGCCCTTGTCCCCAAACTTATCAAAAGCAAATACCCCATAACAACAGGTGGTAAGATCAAGGGTAGATGGACCAAGCCATCCAGAAGAGCCTTTCCAAAAAAATCCGGTTTTGATAGAACAAATGCCGTGGCAATCGCGAGTGGTAAGCTGATTAGCACCGCTGTAAACGAAACTTTGAAGCTTATCAGCAGTGCTTCGGTCTCAATTGGTGTAATCCAGTCGATCATAGATGGTGTCCAATTGATCTGATTTAATTGGGTTGGCTTCTTTGATAGTCTTTCAAGATAGTAAAACCATATTTTTCAAACAGCGCCAAACCTCTAGCGCTGGATAAAAAATTGAGCAACTTTTTTGCATCATCGCTACTCGTTTGTTGTGTAAGTGCTAAAGCATACTCTATCTGGGTTTCTTCTGGTTCGAAACCAAACAATATGTCGACGTTTGGTTGATGGATCGCATCCGTTTGATAAACGATACCAAGGGGTGTTTCTCCGCGCGAGACAAGTGTCAAAGCGGCCAATGCATTGTCTGCGCGTGCTATTCGGCGATGTAGAGGCTCCCAGAGGCCGCGCTGCTTCAGTGCTTTTTTTCCGTAAATCCCAACCGGAACATGATCTGGGTCACCCATCGACAATAGGCCACTGTCCCCCAAAATATCATTAAGTGTTTGGGTGTCGATTGTGGCCAGTGAATCCAATGATAGATATTTGGGTGATATGAGCACGAGTGTGTTGGATAGTGTTTTTATTAGTGTCTCTGGCTTAATCAGTGCGGCTTTGACTAGGTAGTCCATCCATTTGATATTTGCGGAAAAATAGAGATCAGCCGACGCGCCTGCTTCAATCTGGCGAGCCAGTGTAGATGACGATGCAAAAACAAGACGCACCTTTATGCCGGTCTCTTTTTCAAACAGATTTGTAGCCTCGTTGACAACCCCTGTGAGACTGGCTGCTGCAAAGAGGGTGATCGGCTCAGCTTTTGCTGATTGCGTGTATAATGGTGCCATTAACAAAATAAGCAATGTGAATAGCTGTGGCATGGACACGATTGTGTTTCCTGATGTCTCGAGGTTGTTGCCTGCAATTTTTTGTGATCGTCGCGTTCTATTTGTGGCACATTACGAAGTTGGTTTTAAGTCCGAATAAAGCAGCCATTACGAGTGTATGTAGATAAAGATAGCGTTGAGAGTTGTTGTTTTTATGCGTCAGGTGACATGTGTATTGAACGCAGCTTATGGGGGCTTGTCAAACTAAAATCAACAAAGCGTTAACCATATGAGAAGAGAAAACTTGTTTGTTTTCAATGTTTCATTGTCTTGGGATTGCCAAATTATGAAAAGGGGAAGAAACTTGTTTATGAAAAGAAAGAATGGTCGACGGACCGTTTTCATGACGCCGTGGATGGGGTTGTGCTTTTTTCGGCATATGCAAGGGGTTTGACTATGATGCAATTTCGTTTTCTTCAATCCGGTGTTCGTTTGCTACGCGTAACGGTGACTGCATGCTTGTTTGCGGCGGTGTTGTCAGGTGTGAGCCGAGCTGCAGATGATACGCCATTTTTCACCGGAGTTTGGGAACTTAAAGACGGCAATGGTGTTCGGCCTCTTGTTATGAGCGATTGGTTGATATTTGACGGCAAAACGCCCGGAACTTGGCTATATATGCGTAAAGGGTTCATTCCGGGCGAACGCTATCAGTTTTATGCCCGCAAACTGTCGGTCAACGGCCTGTCTGCCGCGCTGGTTGATGTTGCACGGGTCGATGATACGCATATGCTTTATCGCCTGAGTGCCAACGGTCAGGTGCTTGAGCAAGGGGAAGCAACACGGTTGAGCGTACCCAATGCAGATGACTCGTGTCTTGCTGTTGATACCGAGCTTAAAGACTTGATGGGCAAATGGTCCATTGCCAGCAATAAGAAAAAGAAGCTCAGCCTGAGTGAATCCGAGCTTGTTCTGGATGGCAAGCGGCAGAGTATTACCGTTCAGCCGCTGCGCACAGGTCAAGTCGGGTTGCAGGTGTCTGGAGCCCCCTTTGCGCTGTTCACTGATGCGGGTGGCGATTATGCTGTTCTGCAGATTTTGCCGCAAGGCACGCCATCGTTCACCGGTGGGCCGATTGGGCAACATGTAACGTTTGCTCAGGAAATTGTCGTCCGTCGCGACAAGGGGCGTTGCGATGCGGCGATTGCAAGCCGTTTAAAACTTCTAGGTAAGAAAAAGAAATAGCGTTCTTTTCCAACTGGCACCCGTATTGAGTGCCAGTTGGCTGGACAAAGGCCGCTGTTCGGTGTTCACTGCCGCCAAATGTCCTGCGTTGGACAATTGGCTGTTGGATTGTCTGCCCCAATTTGTTGGGTGTCAGAAAAGCTAAGTGGAGCATAGAACACCATGGAAATGATCTCAAAATCGAAGTCTTTCGGTGGGGAACAAAGAGTTTATCGTCACAAGTCTACCGTCACAGGCACAGACATGGATTTTGCCGTGTTTTTGCCACGTGAAGCCTTGGATGGTTTTGTCTGCCCCGCGTTGTTTTTTCTTTCCGGCCTGACCTGTACTTGGGAAAATGTCACCACCAAGGGTTTGCCGCAGTTGCATGCTGCCAAGCACGGCATGATCTTTATCGCGCCAGACACGAGCCCCCGCGGCGAAAAAGTCGCAGATAATGAGAGCTATGCCATTGGTAAAGGGGCTGGATTCTATATCAATGCGACGCAGGACCCTTGGGCCTCTCACTACAAGATGGAAGACTACATAGCCAACGAGCTGCGCACGCTGGTGATTGATGCTTTGCCCGTTGATGAGGATGCTATTGGCATTACCGGTCACTCTATGGGCGGCCATGGGGCGTTGACACTTGCGATGAAATATCCGGGAAAATTCCATTCGGTCTCAGCCTTTGCTCCCATTGTCAATCCTGCAGCTGTGCCTTGGGGGCAGACGGTGTTTGAGCTTTATTTGGGGGAAGATCAGGAGCCGTGGAAACAGCATGATGCCTGTATGCTGGTGCTTGCGAAGGGCTGGGATGGCGATATCCTGATTGATCAGGGAACGGCAGATCAGTTTCTCGAGGAGCAACTCACCCCTTGGGCATTCGAAGCGGCATGCCGCAAGGCTGGTGTTGATTTGACCCTAAGGATGCAGGGTGGGTATGACCATTCCTATCACTTTGTTTCAAGCTTTTTGGCCGATCATATGGCTTGGCATGCGGATCGCCTCGACTAGGGTTTGCGCATAATTTCATATACTTGCCGGTTATGATAGAGCCGCCAAATGTTGCCTAGAGGTCGCTTTGGCGGCTTTTTGCGTTTTTGCTGTTGGCTTGTCTTTTATCGATATTTGTTTCACATCTGAATGAGTGTGTCTTTGGCGCCATAATCTGACTTGATTGGGCTTCGTTTTAGCCATGTGTAATTTAATGAGGGGCCGCTGATGGCAGACCAGATCCTTCGACCGGCGATGTTGGTGCGTCGGCACCGGTTTGTTTTGGCCGTTGTCACCCTTGTGGTTGTGATCAGCCTCATCGCAGTAGCCCTCGTTAGCTACCGATCTGCGTTGGTTGCCAGCGTTTTGCAATCGTCCAATCGTTTGTCTTTGCAAGTGAACGGGCTGGTCAATTCACTTGAAAAATATCGACTTCTGACCCCGTTGATTGCGCGCCGTCCCGATGTATTGGCGGTCTATTCAAACAATCGGGACGATGAAGATGTGACGATGGCGCTTGAAGCGCTTTCGCAGATTGGGGGCATGAGTGGTGCTGCGGAAATTGAATTGACTTTTGTCGATGGCGGTCATTTATCCGTACGTGCCGGGGCTGGTTCGCGTAATTTGGTTAGCAGCTCAGCCCCACTTATGCGTGAAGATGTGCAACAGGCTTTCACCGGGCGTCTCGGGCGCTCTTTGTTGATCAATAGGGTGGGGCGCTTTTATATTTTCTCCAGTGCGGTTCGGATTAACGGTGCAGTGGTTGGTGTGGTTTCCGTTCATGTCGATTTGGGCCAGACGGAACAAGAGTGGGTCTTGTCGGAAAAACCTATTATTGCGCAGGCCAATGGGCATGTTTTTCTGTCCAATCAAGAGGTCTGGCTCGACGCGGCCTTGCATCCCGATGCACCAGAGTTTTCTGTGGTGAATAGTGGTACAGATTTGATCATGCGAGACAGCTATTTCGGCCCTTTGATCATTGAATGGAAGGAAGGGTCGGGGCAATTGGCGATAGCTGGGGACTATGTCGCGGCGCAACGAACCGATCCAATGCTCGGCTGGACTTTTTTTGCGATGGAGCCTCTGCGCGGGCCGGTGTTTGTTGCCGCGACCGCATGCTTGACCTCCACTTTATTTGCAGGGCTTGTGCTTGGCAGCTTGTGGGTGGCGTTTAACCGGCAGCACCAACAGCTGGTACAAAGACGCAAGGATATGGCGTCAAGCCTAGCGCTCGAGCGACGGGTGCGTGCTCGAACGCGCGAACTGCGCAAAACGCAGGAAGGTTTGATCCACTCGGCCAAATTGGCGGCCATCGGGCAAATGTCTGCTGTGTTAAGTCACGAATTCAATCAGCCGCTTGCGGCTATTCGTTCCTATACCGACAATGCGCAATTGTTGTTTGCGTCTGGCCGTGAGGAGCAAGGACAGGATAATTTGAGTCGTGTTGCCAGACTTGTCGATCGTTTGGCGGGCCTGTCCAAATCGCTCAAATCCTTTGCGCGTAAACCCGGTGTTGGCCTTAAAGCGATCTCTGTTGAGAGGGTTGTTGATGAGGCTGTGATGCTGATGCTGCCTCAGGCGCGCAAATGTGGGGCCGAATTGTCTGTGGTTCGGGCTCGCTCCGATCTGTTTGTAATGGCAGGGCACACGCGGTTGGAGCAAGTGTTGATCAATTTGGTTGCGAACAGCTTGGATGCCATATCGGAAGGCAAAGCTGCTGATGGCAAAAAGGATAGGCTAGAGGCTTCTGTCCAGCCAATAGTGCAGATCTTGATCTCTCGGCGCGGCTCTATGGGGGTGATAGAGGTCTCTGATAACGGCTCCGGTATTGGTCCTGAGAGGCGAGGTGAGATTTTTGAGCCGTTTGTCACCAGCAAGGGCCACGGTGTTGGACTCGGATTGGGATTGCCCATTGCCTATAATCTGGTCAAAGGTTTTGGCGGGACGTTGAGTTGTATAGAGCCGACTTTTGCAAGTATGGCGACAGCCTTTGAAATCAAATTGCCGCTCGCAGGCAATGAGGAAAACGGGATGAACCCCGGATCAAGTGAGTGAGGAAATCATGCAGCGTCAGCCCATAATACTGTTGGCAGAAGATGAAGAAGATGTTCGTTTTGCACTGCGTCAGGGGCTTGAACTAGCAGGCTATGAGGTGCAGGATTTTTACAGTCCGGACGGTGTTCTCGAGATGATCTCCCGCCACCTCGACGGGATCTTGATTTCTGACATCCGGCTCGGGGCAGATGATGGCCTCGTTTTGATGAAACAGGTATATGAGCTGGATGATGCATTCCCGGTTATCTTAATTACTGGTCACGGGGACGTGCCGCTGGCAGTGGAAGCTATGCGCAGTGGTGCTTATGACTTCATAGAAAAGCCGTTTCCAGTGGCTCAGCTTGTTAGCGTTGTGGCACGCGCAGTGGAAAAGCGGCGACTTGTCTTGGAAAACAGAGCCTTGCGTCAGGAATTGGCCGAGGAGAGCAAACTGGAAGGGCGGCTTGTTGGCCAGTCGGCTGTCATGCACCGCTTACGGGCCGAAATCTTGGCTTTGGCCGACACGGATGCCGATATTCTCGTCGAAGGGGAAACAGGCTGCGGCAAGGAAATGGTGGCACGGGCGTTGCACGAAGAAGGGCGACGATCAATGCAGCCATTTGTGGCGCTCAATTGCGGCGGATTGCCTGCTGATATCATTGAGTCCGAGTTGTTTGGCCATGCGCTGGGTGCTTTTACCGGAGCATCTGCCAAACGAATCGGTAAATTGCAGCACGCCAACGGCGGCACTGTCTTTCTCGATGAAATCGAGGCTATGCCTCTTGAATTACAGGTTAAACTTTTGAGGGTAATTGAAGAACGCGCTGTAGAGCCGCTGGGCACCAATGACCTGATCCCACTTGATGTTCGTTTCATTGCGGCCACCAAGATAGATCTTGATCTGGCAGGACGGGATGGGCGTTTTCGTCCAGACCTGTTCTATCGTTTGAATGTGGTTACTTTGCAAATCCCGCCATTGCGGGAGCGCAAAGAAGATATTCCTGATCTTTTTAATTTTCTGGTACGGGGTGCGCGATCTCGTTATCGCAAGGACATTCCCGATCTGACGACGGCTGTTTTGGACCGTCTAATCTCTTATGATTGGCCAGGAAATGTGCGCGAATTGCGCAATGCTGCGGATCGCTTTGTTCTTGGTTTGCCTTTAAAACTGGGGAAAGAAGAGACCGGGGTGCTTGCTGCGAGCAACGCGTCGCTGCCAACGCGTGTTGGTGCTTATGAAAAGCAATTGATCATGGAGGCTCTCAAACAACAAGACGATTGCCGTACAAAGACCGCCGAGTTTTTGGGTATCGGTCGCAAAACGCTCTATGACAAACTGACCAAGTATGGCCTCGATTGATCAATTGTCTTGCATAATTTGTGTGGGTTTCCACGCAGGTGGAGGTGTGTTTGTGTGGGAACCTACCCAGAGATTTCAAGCAACTGAACTGAGTATGCCATTGTTACATGGCTGGTATGCTTTGAATTCAAGCCTTTACGAGTAATGAGCAACTTGTTTGGGCAACTGGCACGAGGCTTGCTAACTCTCAGATCATACCCTTGTTGGGTTTAATCATGACTATGATTCTCTGGGAGGAGACAAGAATGAAGAAACTGGTTATGGCCGCTGCGGCTACCGCCTTTGCTTTGAGTGCAGCCCCTGCATTTGCCAATTGTGACGAGGGCGAGATTGTTATCAAGTTCAGCCATGTGACTGCTGCCACCGGCCATCCCAAAGGGGAAGCCGCAGCATTGTTGGCAAAGCGTGTCAATGAAGAAATGAACGGCAAAGCATGCATGGAAGTTTTCCCGAACTCCCAACTTTTCAATGATGATAAAGTGCTTGAAGCACTGCTTCTTGGTGATGTTCAGATGGCGGCGCCTTCCTTGGCTAAATTCGAGCGTTTTACCAAAAAATTTCGCATCTTCGACTTGCCTTTCCTGTTTAAAGACATCAATGCGGTTGATCGCTTCCAGACCTCTGCCGATGGTCAAAAATTGCTTGATTCCATGCAACGCAAAGGCCTTCAGGGTCTTGGTTATTGGCATAATGGCATCAAGCATTTTTCTGCGGGCAAACCGCTGCTTTTGCCAACGGACGCTGCCGGCATGAAGTTCCGCGTGCAGACCTCTGAAGTGGCCGTTGCTATGATCGAAGCTTTGGACGCCAACCCTCAGAAACTCGCTTTCGCTGAAGTCTATGGTGCCTTGCAAACCGGCGTTGTTGATGGTCAGGAAAATACTTGGTCTAACATTTACACCAAAAAATTCTTTGAGGTGCAGGACGGTGTCACTGTGACCAATCATCAGGTGCTTGATTACCTCGTGGTTACGTCTGTTGAATGGTGGGATGGTTTGGACGAGGGCATCCGCACCCAGTTAAAAACCATTATGGATGAAGTGGCCGCGACCCGTAATGCCATGTCCACCGAGATCAACGAGCAAAACCGCGCAAAAATCGCTGAAGCTGGCAGTGTGATCCGTGAATTGACACCAGAGCAGCGTCAAGCATGGGTGGATGCCATGAATCCGGTCTGGGATCAGTTTAAAGATGATATTGGTCAGGATCTGATCGATGCGGCGTTGTCTGCCAACAACTAATTTCCTTACAAAATTCGACAGTCATGAAGAAGGGCGGCGTATCTGCCCTTCTTTTACACTAATGCGCTGTTCTGGCAGTGCAGGGGGGGCTGATATGGAACGACTTTCTCGGATTGTCACCAAATTTGAAGAGACCGTGATCGCGCTGTTGATGGCAGGCATGGTGCTGCTGACCTTTTCTCAGGTGATTGCTCGTTATGTTTTCAACACCGGGTGGGGGGCCGCACTTGAGGCTACCACCTTGATGTATGCTTGGATGATTCTGTTTGGCATGTCCTATGGGGTCAAAATCGGTGCGCATTTGGGTGTTGATGCCATTGTGGCTCTGTTGCCCAAGCGCTTGTTTCGCATTGTCGCGGTGTTTGGTGCGTTGACGGGTGTTCTCTACGCGCTGATGCTGCTGGATGGCTCAATAACCTATCTCTCTAAATTGCATAAATTCAGTTTGGGCATGCAGGACCTGAGGTTTCCCGATTGGTTTGCTAATGGTGTGGCGCCTGCAATCGGCTGGGAGATTTTTGACAATGAAGTCCCACGTTGGTTTGCCTTTTCGATATTACCCATTGGATTGGTCTTATTTGCTTTTCGCTGTTTGCAAGCCGCATGGCAGATCATAACCGGCGATCGGCGCATGATGATTGCTAGCCACGAGGCCGAAGACCTTGTCGCTGAAAACAAAGATGCGGTTTAGGAGACAGGCTTCATGGATACTCTATTTCTATTTGGCATGGTCTTGAGCCTGCTGTTGTTGGGTGCGCCCATTTCAATCTCTTTGGGTCTGTCTAGCGTTGTTTTCATTCAATTTTTCTCAAATGACAGCTTGTCTTCGATGGCACAAAAGCTGTTCGAAGCGACTGAGCATTACACGCTTTTGGCTATTCCCTTCTTTGTGGTGTCGTCGAGCTTTATGGCGACTGGAGGGGTAGCAAAGAGGATCATTCGATTTGCTATTGTGGTCGTAGGGCCATTCCCTGGCGGATTGGCGATGGCTGGGGTCTTTGCCTGTATGTTGTTTGCAGCGCTGTCCGGTTCGTCTCCCGCGACTGTGGTGGCGATCGGTACGATCGTGATTGCGGGTATGAAAGAAGTTGGATATCCCAAGGAGTTTGCCGCAGGCATTATCGCCAATGCTGGCACGTTGGGCATTCTTATTCCGCCGTCGATCGTGATGGTGGTTTATGCGGCTGCCACGGATGTGTCCGTCGGGCGTATGTTTCTAGCGGGGATCATACCTGGTCTTCTGGCAGGTGCCATGTTGATGGTCGGAATCTATATTTCGGCCAAACGCAACAATTATCCGCGCCAGCCATGGCAGGGACGGCGTGAATTTTTGTCTGCCGCTTTGGATTCGTCCTTTGGCCTGTTCCTGATTGTCATCATTCTCGGGGGGATTTACGGCGGGGTATTTACACCAACTGAAGCGGCTGCTGTTGCTGCTGTGTATGCAGCGTTTGTGGCGTTGTTTGTTTATCGCGATATGGGGCCATTGCGCGGTGTCTTGTGGCGCCGGCCAAGCGAAAGCCTGCCGGAATTGGTGTTTCGCAATCTCTATATGACGATCACGCGCTTTCCGATGGCTCTGGTGCATCGTGATACACAGAAGGTCATGACCGACTCGGCCAAGACGACCATCATGCTGATGTTCATCATTGCCAACGCATTGCTGTTTGCTCATGTCTTAACGACCGAGCGCATTCCTCAACAAATCACCGATTTGATGGTTGGTGCCGGTTTCAACTGGTTCACCTTCCTGATTGCCGTCAATGTGCTGTTGTTGATTGGTGGGCAGTTCATGGAACCGTCAGGGCTATTGTTGATCGTCGCTCCGGTTGTCTTCCCGATTGCTATTGAATTGGGTGTTGATCCTATTCACTTGGGTATCATCATGGTGGTGAATATGGAGATCGGTATGATCACACCGCCTATCGGTCTCAATCTGTTTGTGACCTCGGGTATCACTGGCATGTCGCTCTTTCAGGTGGTGCGAGCGGCCTTGCCATGGGTAGGGATTTTGATGATCTTCCTTGTGTTGGTTACCTATATTCCGTGGCTCTCTACGGCGATCCCTACCGCTTTGATGGGGCCGGAGATCGTAACGCGATAAAGCCATGGGGCTTAAACGACCTCTTGTCTGAGCAATTGATAAAGCCGCATCTTTGATTATGATGCGGCTTTTCTTGTTATATCACCGTAGGGAACGGCTGATGTTCAGTTGAGCCCTGCGGTTTCTGCTCGTTTTGATGCCGCGCAGGTTCGCCCTCGTGCAATCCAAGTCGGGCTCTACGGGTTAAAAAATTAGCCGTTTTTGCTTAGGAATTCCCCCATGCGCTCAACTGCTTTGAGGATGTTGTCCAGACTGTTGGCGTAGGACAGGCGGATGTAGCCTTCGCCATAGACCCCGAAATCGGGTCCTCCGATTGTTGCAACTCCAGCTTCTTCCAGAAGCCGTGACGAAAGGTCTTTGGCTTTGAACCCAGTCTGGCTGATGTTGGGGAAAGCATAAAAGGCGCCTTTGGGTGTCACGCAGGACACGCTTGGCAGGCCGTTTAATGCTTCTACGACTGCCTTTCTGCGGGTGTCAAATTCCACCATCATTGCGTCAGCGGCCTCTTGTGGCCCATTGATGGCGGCAATGCCGGCGAACTGCGCTGCGCTATTGACGCATGAGTAGGAGTTGACCGCCAGCTTGCGTACATCATCATACAATTGTTTGGGCCAGACAGAAAATCCCAAACGCCAGCCGGTCATGGCATAGGTTTTTGACCAACCGGACAGCAGGATCAGCCGATCTTTGAGTTCAGGATAAGAGGTCAGGCTTTGATGCTCCAGACCGTCAAAGGTCATGCGGGAGTAGATTTCATCGGACATGATGGCGACATCGGGGAAAGCCTGCAATCCCTTGACCAATTTGTCGATTTCGCTTTTGGGGGTGACACCTCCGGTCGGGTTGGAGGGGCTGTTGACGATGATCAAGCGCGTGGCAGGCGTGATGAGGCCTAGCAATTCGTCTGCCGAAAAGGCAAAGCCGTTTTCCTCGCGCAGAGGCACAGGCACTGGTTTTGCACCGGTGAATTCAATCATTGAGCGGTAAATGGGAAAGCCCGGGTCTGGATATAGGATTTCGGCGCCTGGCTGACCGAACATGGTGATGGCCATATACATGGTGACTTTGCCACCGGGCATGATCATGACTTCATCGGGGCTGATGCTCGCACCGTGGCGGCGGTTCAAATCATCTGCCACTGCTTCGCGTAGTTTGGGGATGCCAATGGCCGGTGTATAGCCATGCTCTCCGGCGTTAAGGGCATCAATGGCTGCCTGAACAATATGGTCGGGCGTTTTAAAATCGGGCTGACCAATGCCCAGATTGATGATATCGCGGCCTTCTGCGGCCAATTGGTTGGCGCGTGCCAGAACGGCAAAGGCATTCTCATCGCCGAGGCTTTCAAAATTGGATATGGGTCTAAGCATGTGGCCTCCCAGCTGTCAGATTGTTGTTTGCGGCTAAGATAGGCGGTGCCCGAGCGCGCGTAAAGTCCGTTGAGCTACTGGTCTAAGGTAAAGAATGGGGTTAGATTAAGCCAACGGATCAAACGAGGAAATTCAATGATCAAAAGCCATTGGCGCGAAATGGGACGTGATGATTTTGCTGATCCCAGATTGGCAGAGGCGGTGGCTGTGTTGCCTATTGCTGCTATTGAGCAGCATGGACCGCATTTGCCAACCGGTACGGATGCCGTTCTGGCTGAAGGCTATATTGAACGGGTCGTGGCAAGCAAACCTATAAACTTGCCGCTGGTTTTTCTACCCGTTCAACAGGTGGGTTGGTCAGAAGAACATTTGGATGGCGATGGTACGTTGACGTCAAGCTGGAAGCATTTGTTACCGGTCTGGATGGATATTTGTCTGTCGGTGAAACGGGCGGGAATAAAGCGTCTTATCATCATCAACAGCCACGGCGGCAATGTGCCTTTGATGGAAATTCTCATTCAGGATTTGCGGGTCCATCACAACATGCTCGCTTCGGCAACCAATTGGCTGCGCTTCGGCTATCCTGACGGATTGTTTGAAACTGACGAAATCGCCTTTGGCATTCATGGCGGGGCGGTTGAAACATCCTTGATGCTCGCAATGGCGCCAAATCTTGTTGATATGAGCAAGGCGTCTAACTTTAAATCGCTGCAGCAAGATGTGGCTGAACAAAATAAACATGTGCGCTTTTATGGGCGCAAGTCAGTCGGCTGGATGGCTTCGGATCTGAATGGGGCGGGAGTGGTTGGCAATGCTGGAATTGCGAGTGCAGAGAAGGGCGAAACGCTTTTGGCCAATATCGCTCAAGAATTCTTGGTATATGCCCGAGAAGTCCAGCGGTTGCAGATAGGAATGGCTTGACCTTCCAGCCACTGGAGGCTTTAGACTGTACCTCTCTTGCATTCAATCATTCTGGCGGTAACAGATATGTCTCCAAGTTCCGACGCTTCTCCGATTGCCAAATCTAATGCCTCGCACGCAGACAAGACTTTGGTGTTTGACATCACCGGTATGCATTGTGCCGCCTGTTCTTCGCGCGTCGAGCGAGTGCTCAATGCTAAGGAAGGCATTGAAGCGCACGTCAATTTGGCGCTTGAGCGGGCTGATGTGACCGTCGATAATGGGTATGACGCCTCAGCCATCAAGGCCATGATCGAGAAAACCGGTTTTGGTGCGAGCCTGCGCCAAGGCAGTCTGTCTGAGCGCAAAGCACAGGCGGAAAAACTGGATTCTGATCGGGCACGTGAAGAAAGGCAGTCTTTTTATCTGTTTTTATTCTCGCTTGTGCTGACCCTGCCGTTGGTTGCTCCGATGATGCTGGGTTGGTTTGGGGTGCAGTGGCATTTGTCGCCAATGCTTCAGTTGGCTTTGGCGTTGCCGGTTCAAATTATTGTTGGCGCGCGGTTCTATCAAGGCGCGGTCAAGGCGTTGGTCAGTGGTTCGGCCAATATGGATGTTTTGGTCGCACTGGGAACCAGTGCTGCGTTTCTTTTTTCACTGTATCAAATGCTGACGTTAGGCGATGGGGCGGTGGGGCATCTCTATTTTGAGGCCTCGGCTGCGATTTTGACGCTGATTGTTTTTGGCAAGTGGCTGGAAGGCCGCGCGCGTCGCAGTGCTGCGGATGCCCTGCATGCCTTGATGGGGTTGCGGCCGCGAGAGGCGCGGCTGATTGGTACCGATGGTTCAACTGATCATCACGTGGCGATCGAAGCGGTGAAGGCCGGCGATCTTATTCGCGTGCTACCGGGTGAAGTGGTGCCCGTAGACGGAATCATTAAGGAAGGACGCAGTGAGTTCAACGAAGCCCTGTTGTCAGGCGAAAGCGAGCCGGTGTTAAGGCAAGCAGGTGAGAAAGTTATTACCGGAGCGATCAACGGTGTGGGTGCTGTGGTGCTGGAAGTTGTGGCGCTGGGCGATGATACCGTGCTGGCTCGAATTATCCGATTGGTCGATCAGGCCCAGACGGGGCGGGCCAAAATGCAGAGTCTGGCAGACCGGATATCTGCTATTTTTGTACCGGTGGTTGTTGGCATCGCTTTGTTGACTTTTGCTGTCTGGATGCTGTCGGGTGGCACGCTGGAACAGGCGCTGGTGGCCTCTGTTTCCGTTTTGGTGATTGCCTGCCCTTGTGCGTTGGGGCTTGCCACGCCCACGGCTCTGGTGGCGGGAACGGGTGCTGCGGCCAAAAGCGGTGTTTTGATCCGCGATATTGACGTGTTGGAACGCGCAGGCAAAGTCAGCCATGTGGTGTTTGATAAAACCGGCACACTGACCCGAGGCAAACCAAGTCTTGTCACCACGCGCATGCTGTCCCAAGATTCAGAGATGGATTTGATCGGTGATGTGGCCGCGGTTCAGGCAGGGAGTGAGCATCCGTTGGCCAAGGCGTGTTTGAATGCTGCGCAGAATCTTGGCTGTTCCATTCCGTCTGCCGAGCAAATTGTTGCCCATGTCGGGGAAGGTGTGGCTGGCCGGGTCAATGGAGCGGATTACTTGATTGGGACCTTTGGTTTTTTAGAAGCTCAATCTGTTGAATTGTCTGCTGCGGATGCCGCGCGCCATGATATTCAAACTGAGGGTCTGACGGTTTCCGCTGTGGCTAAAAACGGCGTATTGGTGGCGCTGCTGGGATTCCGCGATGAGGTTCGAGAAGAGGCTTTGCAAGCCGTTGCCGAGCTTAAAGCCAAGGGGCTGAAAACAATTCTGCTGAGTGGTGACGCGCCAGAGACCGTGCGTCGTGTCGGTGAAATCTTGGGTTTGGATGAGGCCATCGGTGGTGTTTCGCCCCGTCAAAAGCTGAGCAAACTGGAAAGCTTGCAAAAAGAGGGGCATGTGGTGGCGATGGTGGGCGATGGTCTCAATGACGCCCCTGCTTTGGCTCAGGCTGATATCGGCATCGCCATGGGGTCGGGTACAGATGTGGCTATCGGCGCGGCTGCGATAACATTGATGCGTGAGGATACCCGCTTGGTGGGGGCTGCATTCGATATTGCCCAGAGGACGTATAAAAAGATCTGGCAGAATCTATTCTGGGCGTTTTTCTATAATATTATTGGCATACCGCTGGCCGCCTTAGGGATGCTCAATCCCGCTCTAGCCGGTGGCGCAATGGCCTTTAGCTCGGTCTCTGTGGTGAGTAATGCCTTGCTTTTGCGCCGTTGGAAAGCCAGACAGACTGATTGATGCTGTCTGGCTCTGTTTCTAACTCTTGCTACGGATAGTTCAGGCCATGAAGCGCTGTTCAGCCAAGCGATCGGCGATCACAGCTGTGGGTTTGCCGCTTTTCTGTGCGTCAGTGAAAATTTGACTGAGAGTATTGCCGATGGCGCGTGTTCTGGCGATGGTGTTGGATGCAGCATTGGGGCCGAGGGGCTCGGCGACGGCAATAACGCCGCCCGCGTTTATAACATAATCGGGGGCATATAAGATGCCCCGTTCCATAAGCCGGACCCCGTCTTGGTTGGTTTCTAGCTGGTTGTTGGCGGCGCCAGCGACGATGGCTGCCTGAATGGCCGGAATGGTTTGACTGTTCAGGCCGGCACCCAGTGCACAAGGAGCAAAAATATCACAATCGACTGCGTGGGCTTCGTCTGGGCTGACGCTTTGGGCACCAAAGGCCTCGACGGCTCGTTTGAGATTGGGTTCATAGACATCGGACAGGATCAGTTTGGCACCGTCTTTGTGCAAATAGTCGGCCAGTCGGAACCCGACATTGCCCAGCCCTTTCACGGATATATATTTTCCAGCGAGATTATCGGAGCCATACATATGCTGTGCGGCTGACTTGATGCCACAATAAACGCCAAGCGCGGTGAAGGGACTTGGGTCTCCCAGACTGGATTGAGAGGTGCCGCCAACGTTGGGTGCGATTGAGGCCATTAAATCGGCGTCTTTATTGGTGATGCCTACATCCTCTGCCGTGATGTAGCGCGCTGCCAGGCATTTGACATGATGGGCAAACGCGCGCAGTAGATCCGGGGTTTTATCCGTGTGGGAATCGCCCAGAATAACCGATTTCCCTCCGCCATGGGGCAGGCCTGCAAGAGCGTTTTTATAGGTCATGCCCCGAGAAAGGCGCAGTGCATCAGTTAATGCTGCGTCGCCAGTATCATAGGCCCACATGCGACAGCCGCCTATGGCGGGGCCGAGATTGGTGTTGTGGACGGCTATGATGGCGCGCAATCGACTTTTTTTATCCGAACAAAACAAGACCTGTTCATGGTCATGAAATTCAGGGTGATCAAATGTCGCAGGCATTTTTATATTGTTGGTGATCAGGTTCATAATTCCCTCAAATGTAATTGTTTTGGAAATTATCAATCAATTGTTTGAAAATATCGCATTTATTTTTCTAAGAATTCGGGAGATATCGGAAATAATCCTCTTGTTTTATTGCTGTGTCGAAATTCATATTCCTGTTGATGAGCCTGTGCGACATGTTCTTGCCGAACTGCTTGCCTAGAAAGTTAGACTGCTGCGTCTGCTATGGTCATATGGTAGTGATTCTGCTGGATGGTTTTGCTGTTTTCTTGTTTCTCAGAGGTGTTTCGATGTTCAAGTTGTTGGGTCCTATTCTGCACTCTCTGCCTTTATTCATTATTGCTTGTGCGGCACCTCTGTCGGTGGCGAAGGCGCACCCCCACGTATGGGTGACGGTGCAGGCTGAAGTGGTCATGCAAGAGCGGTCCGTCAAAGAAGTGCGTTATCAGTGGACCTTTGATGAGGCTTTCAGTGCTTTTGCCAGCCAAGGGTTGGATGACAGTGGGGATGGGGTTCTCTCGCGAGAGGAGTTGCAACCTCTGGCGCAGGTGAATGTTGAGTCTCTCTCGGAATATGCCTATTTTTCTGATCTCTATATTAAGGGTGCCCCAGAGACAGAAGCTTCAACCTTTGGCGATCCAAAAGACTATTGGCTTTCAGTGAAGGGTGAAACGCTGGTGCTGCATTTCACTTTGCCGGTGGTCGCGGATGTTAAGGTGGAGCAAGAGGTGTTGCTTGACGTTTATGATCCCAGTTTTTTCGTAGACTTTTCTTTTGCGGCGAAGGAGCCAGCCAAGTTGACCAGCGCTCATCAGGGGTGTTCCATTCGCGTCAAACAGGCCGAAGCGCTTGATGATGAGACGATGGGATTGCTGGCTCAGATTCCTGCGGATCAACGCGAGATTCCGGATGATTTGATGCAGATGACATCCACTATGGCCAATCAGGTGATTTTGACATGCGAATAGACATGTCTGAGCGTATGCGATCTGCGTCAATCATTTTTGCAGTGATTCTTTTAGCGACTGCGATGGTGCTGCTGGCAGGGTTCTTGCCCGGGGCGGAAGCCTTTGCCACAAAGTCGCCATTTGGCGTTGCATTGCCCGAAACGACAGGGCCGCTCATGGGATCTGGGGTTTGGGGAGACATACAAGGCTGGATTTTGGCGCGTCAGTCTGAGTTCTACATGGCTCTTAAAGATGCAGTAAAGTTGGTTGAAGGCAGTTGGGCTGCTTTGGGGGCTTTGTTAGGGTTGTCTTTTGCCTATGGGGCCTTCCATGCGGCGGGGCCTGGCCACGGCAAAGTGGTGCTGACGACTTATTTGTTTGCCAGTGGTGCGACCGCTCGAAAAGGTGCCCTTTTGGCGCTCATAGCTGCAATGGTGCAGGCTTCGGTGGCGGTTTTTTTGATCGGCATAGCAGCAGTTGCACTTAATCTCACTGCGGTTGCCATCACCCAGACAGCACAGCTTTTGGAATTGGCGTCCTATGGCATGTTCGTGCTGTTGGGGCTGTGGCTGTTGTTGCGCGCTTGGCGTGCCTACCTCTCTGTGCGTGCTTTGGGTAATGTAGCTAATAAAACGGATAGTCACGCCCACACGCACTCGCATGTCCATGGTCCCTCACAGCATCACGACAGCTTGCACATCCATGAGCATAAACATGACCATGCGGAAGGCTGTGGTTGTGGTCATTCTCATGCGCCTGCACTTGAGTTGGTTGAAGAGGCGCACGGCATGCGCGGGATGGCTCTTGCTGTGGTTTCGATGGGGCTGCGGCCTTGTTCAGGGGCGTTGATCGTTTTGGTTTTTGCGTTGTCTCAGAAAGTGTTTTGGGCTGGTGTTCTTGCAGCCTATGCGATGGGGTTGGGTACAGGATTGACCATCGCTATGCTTGCTCTGGTTGCTGCCTATGCACGGAGCTTCTCGCAGACTCTGGCAGAGCGGGGTATGTCGCATAGAATGCTGGATTGGTTCGGTGCTGCTGTCTTGTTGCTGGCCGGGCTCGTTGTGCTTGGATTTGGTCTTGTGCTGTTGTTGGCCAATCTGTTGTGAAGATTGGTCCTGGTGGTTTGAACCTGATGTTGCAAACCATTCGGCATTTTCTGAGGAATCAAATGATCAAAACAATTTGATGGATTGCCGTGCAAACCCCAGAAATATTGGGGGAAATGTTTTGTGCTATCCATTAGCAAGAGTTGCTAAAGATCGAGAAAGCTTTCTGTCGTCGGGCCGACAAGTCCCATTTCCATGGCAATGTGGGTCAATTGAGCGGAATTCCCGCCGCCGATCTTCTCGCGCATTCTTTGCCTGTGGCTCTCCACTGTGCGGACTCCGATGCCCAGAATGGACGCAATTTCTTTGTTGGCTTTGCCTTCTGCAATCCCTTTGAGGACATCGAGCTCTCTGTCCGTGAGATTGTAGGGGTTGTTTTCGGCCTTGTCGTTGTCTTCTTTGAGGGCTTCCAGCGAGATGCTTTTGGAAAAATAATATCCGCCGGCGGCCACAGATGCGATTGCCGATGTCATGCCTGAGGCACAGACATCTTTGAGTAAAAAGCCGTTGGCTCCTGCTTTGACAGCTGCTTGCACATATTCAGGATTGTCATGCATCGAGAGGAACAGAATGCGGCAATCTTTGTTTTCTTGGCGGATAAGACGAGCTGCTTCCAATCCGTTGCAATTGGGCATCGAGATGTCGAGCATAACAACATCGGGTTGATGCAAGCGGGTGAGTTTGACTGCTTCCAAGCCATCGACCGCTTCGGCAACGATATCCAGATTGTCGCTAAGTTCCAGCCGCGCGCGAATGCCGTCACGCACCAAAGCGTGGTCGTCGGCAATCACGATCCTGATTTTTTTATCCGTGCTCTGCGCTTCGTTGGATGCAGAATTGGTCATTGTATCACGCGGTTCCGTCTGTTTACCCAAGTGTTTTGTTCCAAATAGCCTATGCGCCGGAGAATGCAAAGCCACTTGGTCTAGCAATTGAGGCTTTTCCTCTGGTCTAGGCCAAGTAAGTGAAGGCTTGAGCCCTGCGTTGGACAGGGATTGTTAGACTTGTGGCATAAGGCCGATAAGCTCCAAGCCGCCTGATACGCCATTGCGGATGCTCAAATTGCCACCCTGACTTTCCATCCGTTCTACCATATTGCGCAGCCCCAAGCCATTGCCGCTTGAGGGTTGATCAGGCGTTTTTAATCCCTCGCCATTGTCCCAGATTTTCAATGTCACAATCTTGTTGTCGTCATCCACCTTCATTTCAATTTGTACCACACTGGCGTTGGCGTGACGTACCACATTGGTCAACGCTTCCTGAACCACCCTGTAGATAGCAATTTTGGCTGTCTCAGATAGGCGATTTCCAATGGTATCAGCCCTTATTTGGGTCTCGATTTGGGTGCTTTCTTCAAAATCGCTCCCCAGTTCCCTGATCGCGACGGCGAGGCCGATGTTGTCCAGTGCTGAAGGGTGCAATGCTTTGGAGATGCGGCGCACGTCCGAGATTGAGGTGTCGAGAATGGATAGGCTTTTGTTCATAAGAGGTAAGGCTTTGTCCGGTTTTGATATATGATCAATGGCCAGCTCCAGACGGTGGCGCACGCTGACTAAAAGCTGATTGATGCCATCATGCAGGTCATTGGATACGCGTTTGCGTTCTTCCTCCTGCACATCGACGATGCGACGGGTCAAGGCTTTGAGTTTTTCATCGGCGAGTTTATGTTCGTTATAGTGCAGGGCTGCGACGGCGATGGCGGTGACCACAACGGCGAGAAGGGCGACAAGGAACAATATTGTTTCTGCCTTACGCGTAGAGGCGCGCATGTCGGCCCTCGAGGAGTTTATTTGTTGCTTGATGTCATCCAGGTAAAGACCTGTACCGAGCATCCATCCCCATTTTGGTAGGTAGATCGAATAACCCAACTTTAGTGTTTTTTCGCCCGTTGAGGGCTTGTTCCAAATATAGTTGGTAAAGCCACCGCCATTCACAGCTTTCTGCATCAAGTCTTGAATTAGAAACTTTCCGTCTTCGTCTTTGATATACCAAATATTTTTCCCGATGAGATCTGGTGACGGCGCGTTAACAAGGCTGGTCCCTTTGCGATCATACGCAAAGAAATAGCCGTCATCACCATAATTCAGATTGTGCAAAATTTGCTGAACCGCTTTTTGTGCCACTCGGATGTCTACGGTTTCGTCGACATAGTCTTGGTCTATTGCGGTGCGTGCCAGCGAGATGTAATTTTTGAGCTCTTGCTGGCGGAAATCGAGGATGCGCTTTTCAATTAGCCGAGTCTCCACCTCAATGAGACTGTTTGCTCCGATGTGGATCAGCCAACCAGTGAGCGCTGAAACGGCGATAATGGGCAATATAGCAATTAGTAAAATTTTGAGTTTAAAAGGTAATTTTACGTTGGCATTGGAAAGCTTTTGTGTTCGTATCTTGCTCATGTTGCGCCTTTGGCTGAGGAATTGTGTAGTTCTACGCAATATTGCTCGCTGATACTACTCTAGCCGGTCCATCGGCGTTTCTGTAAGCACTAAAACTGGCCTAAATGGTCCGCAATCGACAATAGATTGCATCTGGAGGAGAAAAATATATGGATCGTCGTTCCTTTCTAAAGAAAGCTACGCTCGCGTCTGGCGCAGCGGCCGCAACCACTTTGGCTGCCCCCGCAATTGCTCAGGACAAACGCACGCTGAAATTGGTCACAACTTGGCCTAAAAACTTCCCTGGTCTTGGCACAGGTGCTCAGCGTATGGCTGACCGTATCACTGCCATGACAGATGGTCGTCTGACCGTCAAGCTTTACGGTGCTGGTGAATTGGTGCCTCCGTTCGAGTGCTTCGATGCGGTTTCTACCGGTACAGCAGACATGTATCATGGTGCTGAATATTACTGGCAAGGCAAGCACAAGGCCTTCAACTTCTTTACCGCTGTACCAATGGGCCTGACCGGCAATGAGCTGGATGCCTGGATTCTCAATGGTGGTGGTCAGGAATTGTGGGACGAGCTGGCCGCACAATTTAACATCAAGCCTTTCATGGCTGGTAACACTGGCGTTCAGATGGGCGGCTGGTTTAACAAGGAAATCAATTCTCTTGAAGACCTCAAAGGCCTGAAAATGCGTATGCCTGGCCTTGGTGGCGAAGTTCTTCGCCGCATGGGGGCGTCCGCTGTGGCTTTGCCGGGTGGTGAAATTTTCCCATCCCTGCAGTCTGGTGCGATTGATGCGACCGAATGGGTCGGCCCTTGGAATGACCTTGCCTTTGGGTTCTACAAGATCACCAAATTCTACTACTATCCCGGTTTTCATGAGCCAGGTTCAGGCCTGTCTTGTGGTGTGAATCTTGACCTGTTTAACAGCCTGTCCAAAGCCGATCAGGCTGTGGTGCAGAATGCTTGCATGGCAGAAAACAATTTCATGTATTCCGAGTTCAACGCCAAAAACGGTGCGGCTCTGGAAACATTGCTCAATAAGCATAGTGTCAACCTCAAGCAGTTCCCTGACGAAGTGTTCGATGCGATTGGCAAAGTCTCCGAAGAGGTTGTTGCAGAAGTGGCTGATACCGATGAGCTTTCCAAGCGCATCTATGACAGCTACATCACAGCCCGTAAAAACGTAGGCGATTGGGGTCGTATTGCTGAGCAGACCTATACCCTTAGCCGCGATCGCGTGCTGGGTTAATCAGCTCACTACGACACCTATGCTTTGGCTCCTCCCGATTTTTTGGGGGGAGCTTCTTTGTCCGGGAGGACACCTTTATAATTTGGAAGCCGTAAAGGCAGTTGCACGCTTCTTGTTCATGCGTGCGACAAACGGTCTTCTTGCCTTAAATCGTGTTGATAAGAGAGCCTTTGGCTTGGTTGTTAACCGCGGTTGCGTCAGGGCAGGGTGGGACAGGAGTTTGATAAATGCGTGCACTCGCGGACCTGATTGATCGGGTCAATGTGGCATCGGGCAAAGGACTTGCCTGGTTTACCCTTTTCATCGTTCTCATACAATTTTCCGTGGTGTTGATGCGCTACGTGTTTGGTGTTGGCTCTATTTGGATGCAAGAGCTCATTATTTATTTGCACGCCTTTCTGTTTATGCTGGCGTCCGCTTATACCTTTTCCAAAGAAGGCCATGTGCGGGTTGACATTTTCTATCGTGAGGCGCGTCCGCGTACCAAGGCTAAGGTTAATCTGTTCGGGGCGCTTTTCTTGATGATGCCCTTCTGCATTTTGATTATCTATGTTTCTTGGGCCTATGTGGCCAACAGTTGGTCGATTTTGGAAGGCAGTCAGGAAACATCCGGTATTCAGGCGCGCTTCCTTCTCAAGAGTGCGATTATAGGGTTTGCTGTGCAAATGGGGTTGCAGGCGTTTGTGATGGCCGTTCGGTCGTGGGCTGCGTTGCAAGGCGACGAAGTTGAATTGCGTCGCATGCAGATCGGAGGAAATCACTGATGGAAGCACTTGCACATTCTCTCGATTTGGCGATGTTTGGCGCTGCCTGTGTTGTTCTGATGCTCGGCTTTCCTGTCGCTTTTAGCTTGGCAGGTGTTGCGCTGGCCTTTGCTCTGATTGGCTGGTTGGTCGGTGTCTTTGATATGTCGTTTTTGTCGGCCTTGCCGCAGCGTATCTTTGGAACGATGACCAATGAGACCTTGTTGGCGGTGCCGCTGTTCGTCTTCATGGGTGTCATGCTTGAACGGTCCAAGGTGGCCGAAGAATTGCTCGATACGATGGGGCGCATGCTTGGGTCCGTTCACGGTGGCTTGGGCATTGCTGTTTCTATTGTTGGTGCCCTGCTGGCTGCCTCCACGGGGATTGTCGGCGCAACGGTTGTCACCATGGGGCTGCTATCATTGCCGACCATGCTCAAGCGTGGTTATTCTCCTGAATTGGCTTGTGGGTCGATTGCGGCAGCCGGTACGCTCGGGCAGATTATTCCGCCCTCTATTGTTCTTGTTATTCTGGGAGATCAGCTTTCCAATGCCTATCAAAAAGCGCAGTTGGAAATGGGGATCTTCTCTCCCGAGACAGTTTCGGTTGGTGACTTGTTTGCTGGGGCATTGCTTCCTGGTTTGATGCTGGTGGGTTTCTACATCATCTATCAGGTGTTCATTGCGATCATTCGTCCCAGTTCAGCGCCATCCATTCCCAAGGCCGAGAATCCCGGTGTGACAGCTCGGGAAGTTATCCATGCGCTTTTGCCTCCGATCTTCCTGATTCTGTCGGTGCTCGGTTCCATTCTTGGGGGAATTGCCACACCTACCGAAGCGGCCGCTGTTGGGGCTGTTGGCTCTATTCTGTTGGCTGGATATCGGTTGGATGAAAATCACAGTTGGCCGATATTTCTGGCGGCGATCGCGCTGATTGTGATGCTGATTTTGACTGCCAATGTGGATTTGCGTGTTGCGCGCAATGATATTTCACAGGCAGACATGATTGCGACTGTTGGTGCTGCGGTCTGTGCGTTGCTGTTGGCTTTTGGTATCCTGAGTGCTCTTTACCGGATTTACCGCAAGAAAGTGCTTGTTCCGGTGATGGAGGGAACCACACAGGTGACCTCCATGGTGTTCATCATCCTGATCGGAGCGTCGCTGTTCTCGCTGGTCTTCCGCGGGTTGGGCGGTGAGGAAATGATTCAGGAAACCCTGAAAGATATTCCCGGCGGCGCTGTTGGTGCCATGATTGCCGTGATGCTTTTGATGTTCTTTCTTGGTTTCTTCCTCGATTTCCTTGAAATTGTGTTTGTTGTCGTTCCGATGGTTGCTCCCGTTTTGCTGCAACTGGAAATGCCAAACGGCGACCCAATGAGCCCTGTTTGGCTGGGAATTATGATGGCCGTCAATCTTCAAACGTCGTTCCTGACGCCACCATTTGGATTCGCGCTGTTCTATCTGCGAGGGGTTGCTCCGCCTTCTGTGCGCACGATCCAAATCTATAAGGGCATCATACCCTTTGTGATGATCCAAATCTTGGCTCTGGTCTTGCTGTGGCATCTGCCAAGCTTGGCGACTTGGTTGCCTCATGTGATTTATGGATAAATGGACGAGCCATCGTTCTGATTGACATGCAAAATGCCGGGCCTTTGGTCCGGCATTTTTGTTTTGTGGCAAAGGGTGGCTCAGCCTGGCGCCAATAGTGTTGAGTCTCGGTCGAGTTTGCCTTTTGGGAATTATGACAAGGCATCTGGTTGTTATTCACAGGCTGGGTGCAAAGCGACTTACTGCTCACTAAGCTATGCATTTTCGATCTAGGCTGATGAGAATGCGTCTTCCGTTTACGTAATTGACAAGTGGTGCGTTGTGTGGCGCTGCAAGAAGCCACTGATATCGCCATACAATTTCGACAAATGACGTAAACGGAAGTCAAAAGTATTCTTATAAATCATTTACTTGTGTAATATGAAAATTTTTTAATTTGATGGTTTCGGGTCTTCACCCTTCGACTAGTAAGGCTTGGTAGGCCTTGATTTGTCCATGCCTTTGGGCGTTAGATTACAAAAAACACTGATAACCCAAAAAATGGGAACAGAGGAAATACCTATGTCAGTTGCGGAGGAGACTGTAACGCCACGCCTGGAAACTTTTCCAGCCGTGTTGTTGCGGAATGCGAAAATATGGCGTGATAGGCCTGCATTGCGAGAAAAAGATCTCGGGATTTGGCAGACATGGTCTTGGGCGGACACTTTGGAGGAAGTGCGAGCCTTTTCGATCGGTCTGGCAGAGCTTGGCATTGGACGCGGTGATCACGTCGCCATTCTGGGCGCCAATCGCCCTCGTTTGTATTTTTCATTTGCTGCGGCGCAAGCATTGGGGGCTGTGCCCGTTCCCGTGTATGCGGATTCTGCGGCGGATGAATTGGTCTATATTCTGGAGCATGCGGACGCCAAGCTGGTGATCGCTGAAGATCAGGAGCAGGTCGATAAAATCCTTGAAATTTCGGATCAGCTGCCTGCGCTCAGAGAAGTCGTTTATGACGATTCCAAGGGATTGCGCGCCTATGATCCAACGCATTTGCATGCGTTTGAGGCCGTACAAGACAGGGGTCGCGCGGCTCTGGCTGCCGAATCTGGCCGAGAATCTGCATGGCTGGATCAGATTGCGCTGGGCAGAGGCAGTGATATCGGGGTGATGCTTTACACCTCTGGCACAACAGGCAAGCCGAAGGGTGTTATGTTGTCCAATGACAATGTCATGATTTCTGCGATTAACGCCTGTGAGACAGAAAATCTATCAGAAACGGACGAGGTTCTTGCTTACCTGCCTTTGGCATGGGTGGGCGATCACCTCTTCTCCTACTGTCAGTCTTATGTCGCTGGTTATTGCATTTCCTGTCCGGAAAGCGCCGAGACGATGCAAACGGATCTTCGAGAAATCGGACCGACATTCTTTTTTGCGCCACCGCGTATGTTTGAAGCTCTGCTCACCTCTGTGATGATCCGTATGGAAGATGCAGGGTCCTTCAAGCTGCAGATGTTCCACTATTTCATCAAGCATGCTGAGCGGGTCGGTGAAGATATTCTCAATGGCAAGCCCGTCGCCTTCATGGACCGGCTCAAATATTGGTTGGGCGAATTCTTTGTTTATGGCCCATTGAAGAATAATTTTGGCTTCTCCAATATTCGCATTGGGTACACCGCTGGTGAAGCAATCGGCCCTGAGATTTTTCGCTTTTATCGGTCCTTGGGAATCAATCTCAAGCAGCTTTATGGTCAGACAGAAGCTTCGATTTTTGTGACGGTTCAGCCGGATGGCGAGATCTATTCCGACACCGTTGGCAAACCATCCAAGGATGTTGAAATTAAAATAGCTGAAAATGGTGAAGTGTTGTTCCGCTCACCCGGTGTTTTTGTGGCCTACTATAAAAATGACGCATCAACCAAAGACACCAAAGATCATGATGGTTGGGTCTTTTCTGGGGATGCGGGTTTCTTTGATGACCGTGGTCACTTGAAGATTATTGATCGGGCCAAGGATGTCGGGAAATTAACCGATGGGTCTTTGTTTGCGCCCAAATATATCGAAAATAAACTCAAGTTTTTCCCCAATATCAAAGAAGCTGTGGCGTTCGGCGATGGGCGTGATCACGCGACCGTGTTTGTGAATGTTGACTTGAGCGCTGTTGGCAACTGGGCCGAGCGTAACAATATCGCATACGCTTCCTATCAGGAATTGGCCGGGCATCCGCAGGTCTATGACATGATCCGTGAGCATATTGAACAGGTTAACGAAGATCTGTCCAAAGAGCCCATAATGGCCGCCTCGCAAATCAAACGGTTTCTTGTCTTGCACAAAGAGCTGGATGCCGATGACGGTGAGTTGACCCGTACCCAAAAGGTTCGGCGCCGGTTTGTTGCAGAGCGTTATGCCGATCTTATTGAGGCGCTGTATGGGGACAAGGAAGAGCAATTCACTAAGACCGAAGTGGTCTATGAGGATGGCCGCAAAGGCATTATCGAAGCCACGGTCAAATTGGCCAATGCTAAAACGTTTCCCTTTGAAAAACAGGCAGGGGAGGCCGCAGAATGACCAATCAGGCTAATGTGAATGAAAATTTGAGGGCTGCAGACAACAATCAAGACCCCGAGGTGATGCTGGCTGTTGAGCATGTCTCGCTGTCATTTGGCGGCGTGAAGGCGATCACCGATATTTCCTTTGATATTTTCAAGGGCGAGATTCGAGCCATTATTGGACCAAATGGCGCAGGTAAGACCTCGATGCTGAATGTCATCAATGGGTTTTACCATCCGCAGGAAGGGACGATCATGTGGCAGGGCAAAGTGCGCAAACGCATGAAGCCGCATGAAGCTGCCAAAAGCGGCATAGCTCGCACGTTCCAGAATGTTGCTTTGTTCAAGGGCATGTCGACACTGGATAATGTGATGACCGGACGCGGGCTGAAAATGAATGCCGGTTTTCTGTGGCAGTGCCTGCATATGGGGCCGGCATTGCATGAAGAAAATGCCAATCGCGAGAAGGTCGAGGAAATTATCGACTTTCTGGAAATTCAGCATATCCGCAACAAGCCCGTCGGCAAGTTGCCTTATGGTTTGCAAAAACGTGTTGAGCTTGCGCGTGCCTTGGCGATGGAGCCCGATCTGTTACTTCTGGATGAGCCGATGGCAGGCATGAATCTTGAAGAAAAAGAGGATATGTCGCGCTTTATTATCGAAACCAATCAACGATACGGCACCACAATTGCCCTTATCGAGCACGATATGGGGGTTGTTATGGACTTGTCGGATCGTGTGGTTGTTCTCGATTATGGAAAGAAAATTGGTGATGGGCCGCCCGCTGAGGTGCAGGCCAATCAAGAGGTGATCGACGCCTATTTGGGTGTGTCACACTGATGTTTTCCGCTTCTTCTTTGCACTATAAACACTCGGAGGCAAATCCATGAGTGTGGAATTCGGCTTCTTTCTAGAGACTGTCATATCGGGCCTGATGGCTGGTGTTATGTATGCGCTGGTGGCGCTTGGTTTCGTTTTGATTTTCAAGGCTTCTGGCATTTTTAACTTTGCACAAGGGGTCATGTGTTTGTTCGCCGCGCTCACCTTTGTTGGAGTGCAGGAGAAATTAGGGCTGCCTGTGTGGCTGGCTTTGCCCGCAGCGGCTGGCGTAATGATTTTGCTTGCCTGGTTGATCGAGCGGTTGATTTTGCGTCATCTGGTCAATCAGGATCCGATCATTTTGTTTATGGCGACCATAGGTCTGGCCTATGTGCTTGAAGGTTTGGGCGATGTTCTTTGGGGATCTGATGTCAAACCTTTGGATATCGGTTTGCCTCAAGGTGCGTCGGACTATCTGCTCGACAATTATAACCTGTATGTCGAAAAGCTGGAAGTCGTCGCGGCAATCATTGCGTCGATATTGGTGGCAGTTTTGGCTCTGTTCTTCCAGAAAACCCGCGTCGGACGCGCGTTGCGCGCTGTGGCCGATGATCATCAGGCGGCTTTGTCTGTCGGCATCTCGCTCAATACCATTTGGGTGGTTGTTTGGTCCGTTGCCGGCATCGTTGCCTTGGTCGCAGGGATCATGTGGGGATCGAAGTCAGGCGTGCAGTTCTCCTTGTCGCTGATTGCACTCAAAGCACTTCCCGTGCTCATACTGGGCGGTTTTACGTCGATCCCGGGCGCGATTATTGGTGGTTTGATTATTGGCGTCGGTGAAAAAGTTGCCGAAGTTTATATGGGGCCGTTCGTTGGCGGCGCCGTTGAAAACTGGTTTGCTTATATGTTGGCACTCGCCTTTCTGCTGGTCCGGCCTCAGGGTCTGTTCGGCGAAAAGATCATCGAAAGGGTTTAGCAGATGTTCTATCGCGAAACAGGTCAATTCAAGACCAACTATACCGACGATCGTGCGATATTTCCGATACGGCAGGACCGCTACGGCATCATGGCGATTTTGGCTGTGGCCTATTTGGTTGTTCCCTTCTTTATCGATGATTACTGGGGCAACGCTATCTTTGTGCCGTTGTTGATTTATTCCCTCATCGCGTTGGGGCTGAATGTACTGGTAGGCTATTGCGGTCAGATTTCTCTTGGTACAGGGGCGTTCATGGCGGTGGGCTCCTATGCGTCCTTCAAGTTGATGACATCGTTCCCCGGGCTGGATTTTGCCGTTGTTGTGCTGATGTCGGGCTTGATTACGGCTGTTGTCGGGTCGCTTTTTGGCCTGCCATCCTTGCGTATCAAGGGCTTTTATCTGGCGGTGGCGACACTTGCGGCGCAATTTTTCATTATCTGGCTCTTTAACAAGGTGGAATGGTTCTACAATTATTCCGCTACGGGCCAGATCACGGCACCGACGCGCTCGTCCTTCTTCATTGATGTGACCGGCTCTAGCACGCCAATTCTGTATAAGTATTTCTTCTGTCTGATTTTTGTGACGTTGGCTGCCTGGGTAACCAAAAATATTGTCCGTGGCCGTATCGGTCGTCAATGGATGGCTATTCGCGATATGGATATTGCTGCGGAGTTGATCGGGGTGCGTCCGTTAACCACCAAGCTGATGGCTTTTGCTGTTTCCAGCTTTTTGATCGGCATGGGAGGCGCGCTGTATTTCGGGGTCTGGTTGGGAGCTGCCGAACCGACAGAAGCCTTTGGCATCGACCAGTCCTTCCTTCTTTTGTTTATGGTCATCGTTGGCGGACTAGGGACCATTTTGGGGAGTTTTTTGGGGGCCGCATTCCTTTGGCTTTTCCCGATTGCATTCAAAAATTTCATGGTGGACACGGTTGGCCTGTCCACCGCTATGTCAGAGCATTTTCAAATCATGTTGATGGGTGCTCTGATCATTTTCTTCCTGATTGTTGAACCTCACGGGCTGGCGCGCTTGTGGCAGATCTTGAAGGAAAAACTACGAATTTGGCCATTCCCGCATTAAGCAAATGTGCGGGGCGGGCTGCCCCAGCTCATCGCTTGAGCTTATATTCTGGAGGAGTGCCTGACCTTTATAAAAACAAGCAGGCAGGCACTATTATTGGAGGAACAAAGATGAAGATGTTTAAAGCAAAAATGGTCGCCGGTGTTTTGGCAGCCTCCTTGCTGGCTCCTGTGGCTGGCATGGCGAATGAATTGATTTTGCCTTCCCTTGATTACCGAACCGGACCTTATGCTCCGGGTGGCATTCCTTATGCTAACGGTTATGCTGACTATTTCGCTCTGCTCAATGAGCGTGATGGTGGGATCAATGGTGTTATGGCCAAGGTTGTGCCTTGTGAGACCGGTTACAACACCAAAAAAGGTGTGGAATGCTATGAAAAGACCAAAGATATCGGGTCTGGTGCATTGGCATATTTGCCGCTGTCCACCGGCATCACCTATCAGCTGATCCCAAAAGTGACACAGGATAAAATTCCACTTGTTACTATCGGCTATGGCCGAACATCTGTAAGCAATGGGAAAGTCTTTGAATATGTCTTCAACCCACCCGCCACTTATTGGGATGGTGCCACCGTTGCAGTCAAGCATGTGATCGATACGGAAGGCGGCGCTGATAAGCTTAAAGGCAAAAAAATTGCGCTTGTTTATCATAACTCTGCCTATGGCAAAGAGCCTATCCGGACCTTGGAAAAACTGTCTGAGCAGCTTGGGTTTGAACTGACACTTTTGCCTGTTGATCACCCTGGTCAAGAGCAAAAAGCAACATGGTTGCAGATCCGGCGTGGGCGCCCTGATTGGGTCTTCATGTGGGGCTGGGGTGTTATGAACCAAGTTGCTATTAAGGAAGCTGCATCCATTCGTTTCCCCATGGAGAAATTTGTTGGTGTTTGGTGGTCAGGTGGCGAGAATGACGTTTTGCCTGCTGGTGATGACGCACATGGCTACAAAGCCGTCAATTTTGTGAACGTGGGTGCTGACTTCCCGCTGCACAAAGACATCAAGACCTACGTTTATGGCAAAGGTAAAGCTGTTGATGCTGACTTTGAATCTCGTATTGGTGAGACCCATTACAATCGTGGGGTTTATGCTGGCGTTCTTGTTGCCGAAGCCATCCGCAAGGCAATGGAAATCCATGGGACTGATCAGGTCACCGCTGAAATGGTAAAAGACGGTTTTGAACATCTGGAAATTTCTGCTGATAAATGGGCCGAGTTGGGCTTGGCTGGCTTTACCGGTCCGGTGAATGTGACGTGCGCCGATCACCGTGGGCCATCCAGTATTGCCGTTCAGCAATGGGATGCAAAAGCCAAAAAATGGGCTATCATCAGTGATTTTGTCGAGCCAATGGATGATGTCACCGCGCCATTGATCAAGGCTGATTCTGAAGCCTATGCCAAAGAAAACGGCATCACAGAACGTGCGTGTAACTAATTGCGCTTGATGTGAGATATGCCTTTACCGTGTCGCGGAGCTTGCTCTGGGGCACGGCCAAATAATCATAAAAATCAAAAGACGACCGAAAAGCCTGATGTGCCTGTCAGGGAGGAGAGTGCCGTGAGTGATGTGAACAACGAAACCATTCTATCGGTGAATAACATTGAAGTCATCTATGATCACGTCATCCTTGTGCTCAAGGGCGTGTCGCTTACGGTTCCTCGTGGTGGCATTGTCGCCATTCTTGGGGCCAATGGTGCGGGCAAGACTACGACCCTAAAAGCAATTTCCAATTTGCTGGGTGCTGAGCGCGGAGACGTGACCAAAGGCTCAATCGAATTCTTGGGCGAGGAAGTTCAGGCCTTGTCGCCGAACAATCTGGTCCGACGCGGCTGTATTCAGGTTATGGAGGGGCGGCATTGTTTTGGCCATCTATCAATTGAGGAGAACCTGTTGACCGGCGCCTATACCCGTAAAGAAGGGGCTGCCGTTATCAAGCGCGATCTTGAAATGGTGTATGACTATTTCCCTCGCTTACGGGAACGCCGCAAAAGCCAAGCCGGTTACACTTCGGGCGGTGAGCAGCAAATGTGTGCTATCGGTCGGGCAATGATGGCCAATCCTTCAATGATTTTGCTCGATGAACCTTCTATGGGGCTGGCTCCTCAGTTGGTGGAAGAGATTTTTGAAATTGTCAAAAAGCTCAATGTCAACGAGGGGGTTTCTTTCCTTTTGGCCGAACAAAATACATCTGTTGCTCTGCGCTATGCCTCTTATGGTTACATTCTGGAAGGCGGACGTGTCGTGATGGACGGGGCGGCCAAGGATTTGGCCGAGAATCAGGACGTCAAAGAATTTTATTTGGGTGTTGGCGGGGACGGTCAAAAGTCTTTCCGCAATGTGAAGCATTACAAGCGCCGCAAACGCTGGCTGGCTTGAGCAATGGAGCTTTCCATGTCTGATTATTATGACGACCGGGATTTACAAGATCCGGACGCTCGTGAGCGGCGCCTTTTCGCACGCCTGCCTGCGCTGGTTGCCAAGGCCAAGGAATGTGCTCCGGGTTGGGCGCTGCATTTGAAGGACAATGATCCGGCAAGTCTTATCGATCGGCAGGGACTTGCCAAGTTTCCGATTCTACGAAAAACAGATTTGTTTGCAAGTCAGCAAGAAAGCCCACCGTTCGGTGGTTTTGTTGTTGGGCAGCCTGCTGATTATGGCCGCGTGTTTATGTCGCCGGGCCCAATCTGGGAGCCGCAAGGGCTGGCTGCTGATCCGTGGCGCGGAGCGCGGGCTTTGTATGCCGCTGGATTGCGACCGGGCGATATTGTTCACAACGCTTTCTCGTACCATTTGACACCCGGTGGGTTCATTCTTGATGAGAGCGCGCGGGCTTTGGGCTGCGCTGTTTTTCCCGCAGGGGTGGGCAACACAGAAACCCAAATCGAGGCCATTGCTGCTTTGCGTCCTTGCGTTTATGTCGGCACGCCGGATTATCTTAAATTGTTGCTCGACAAGGCTGATGAGATGGGAGTCTCGTTGGATAGTTTTAAAAAGGCTTTGGTATCGGGTGGGGCTCTTTTTCCCGCACTGCGTGAGGCCTATCAGGGGCGCGGCATTGCGACTTCACAGTGTTATGCAACAGCTGATCTGGGAATCATTGCCTATGAGAGCCTCGGGCATGGAGGCATGTTGGTCAATGAAGATGTGATTGTCGAAATTGTGCGCCCCGGAACGGGAGACCCCGTTACGCCGGGAGAGGTGGGGGAACTGGTGGTGACCTGCTTTAGCGATATTTACCCGTTGATCCGCTTTGCAACGGGAGACTTGTCTGCCATATTGCCCGGCCAGAGCTCCTGCGGGCGCACGGCGATGCGAATCAAGGGCTGGATGGGCCGCGCCGATCAACGCACTAAGATAAAGGGCATGTTTGTTGATCCCGCTCAGATGGACAGTTTGGTTAAACGCTTTGACGCTCTTGGCAAGGTGCGGCTAGAAGTCTCTCGGCAACAGGATCAAGATGTTATGGTGCTTAAGGCCGAAGCCGACGGCAAAGACGACGCTTTTGTCATGGAGTTGACTGTCGCTTTGCGTGAGGTGACTAAAATCGGTGGTAGCGTTCAGCTTGTACCGTTGGGAAGCCTGCCAAACGATGGCAAGGTGATCGCTGATGAACGAGACTATTCAACTTGAAGCCAGATAGAAGTCTAATTGGACCGTAAAGTCAAAACAAAGCCCGCGGGATACTCTCGCGGACTTTCTTCGCTATATCGGTTCACAGGCTTATAATGCGAGTGCTGACAGGCTTTAGATTTTTTTCAAATTCACACGATCAATCAATTGTTGACCTGTTTCAACGCGTTCAGAATAGCGGTCGACCAAATGGTCTGAGCGGCTACGAGTCATCCATGTAAATTTCATCAGCTCTTCGCACACATCGACAATGCGGTTGTAATAGGGGGATGGTTTGATGCGATCCTTGTCGTCAAATTCGGTGAAGGCCTTGGCAATGGAGGACTGGTTGGGGATGGTGATCATCCGCATCCAGCGCCCCAATATGCGCATTTGGTTGACTGCGTTGAAGCTTTGAGATCCGCCTTCTACCTGCATCAGAGCTAGTGTCTTGCCCTGTGTAGGACGCACGGCGCCCAGAGACAGAGGTATCCAATCGATCTGGGCTTTCATGATGCCGGTCATCGCGCCGTGGCGTTCGGGAGACACCCAGACCATGCCTTCTGCCCAAGAAGCGAGGGCTCGTAATTCCTGCACTTTGGGGTGGTCAGCATCGGTGTCATCAGGCAGTGGTAAACCTGAGGGATTGAAAATGCGCGTGTCTGCACCCAGTTGCGTCAAGATGCGGGCTGATTCTTCGGCGACGAGGCGAGAAAATGAACGTTTACGCAGAGAACCATACAACAACAATATGCGCGGGGCATGGCCCGGATCGTCCGGTCCTGCCAAATAGCTGTGATCGATGGGATGCAACAGGCTTGGGTCTGCCAAATGGTCCCTTGCATTGAAATCAGAGTTGGAAAGGTCAATGTTGATGGGGCTCATTATTTTATTTACCTTGGCATGTGGTATCAATCGGGCCTGCTTCTTCGCCCTCTGTTTTGACGCCTTGGGGATATATTGAGAAAATCCGCGACAATCGCGTGAATGCCTGTCTTCCGATGATCACCAGCGTGGTTCTTTATGGGCGCTATTCAGTCTTGTCTTGTGTTTTTGATGCGTTGGTGTTTGGTCCACATATTGTACTGATGATCGGCTTGCATTGGTCCGGTGCTCCACCGCAGCAATCTTGCAGTAGATAGTCAATAAGGCCGCCAATGCCTTGCATATCTGCGAAATAGCGCACAGATCGTCCATGTCTTTGATTGCGGATCAATCCCGCACGCAAAAGTATATTGAGGTTTGTAGACATTGTATTTTGCTTCACAGCTAGGATCTCACCCATTTCTCCAGACAAGAGACCGTCGGCCCCGGCCTTAATCAAAAGGCGAAAGACATCGAGCCTTGTTTGTTGGCTGAGTGCCGCAAATGCTGTGGTTGCTTGGGCGTTATCCATATATCATGAATAATTGATGTTTCAGAGTTAGGCAAGTATAATATGTGTGTTAGCGCTTTTTTCTCTGGCATAGAGTGCAGCAAACCGTGAGAAGACTATTCCTAAATGAGGAAAATGTCTTCGTCAGTTTCAGTCTTTGATTTTCTTTGGCGCGATTGGGCTTCTGATTCCAGATTTTCAAATTTAGAGAGCAATTCCTTGCGGTTTTGACTGTTATTACCCCATTGCCCGTCTTTGAAAAATTTAGACTGTTTGAGCAAATTATCCATTTGACGTGCCAGTTCTTTCATAGTCAGGTCTTCTTTAGCGGTTTGCGCTGGTTTAGGCGTCGCCTTTTTGGCTGACTGTTTGAGTGACTTGAGGGCTACGCCATAATCTTGATCCAATATGGCACGGATACGCCGATTGAGGCTGGTCGGTGAGAAGGGACGAGAGACCACCCAACTTCCTCCGCATGTAATGGCCTTTATAACTCGTTTTCGGGTTGGATTCTGCATCAGAAAGAGAAGATGGGTATTCGGGCTGAGATAGGAACGGCGAAGGTTTTTTTGACCGCGCAAAAGCTCTGAATGCTGGGCGGTATCAAAATCGACGAACAAAAAATCCGGATGAGATCTTCCAGCTTCATTCAAACCGGTTTCGATATCGTCAAACTCTGTGACACGATTGAAACCAGATGACCGCAGCAAAGTGCGCAGCATTTTAAGCTGATACCCATTTCGGTCTACAAGTATAGCCGAGCCATGCTGGATCTTTCTCAACATCAGTGGTCCCCATCGCGGAATTTTATGTCAGGTTTCCCAAATCCCTAACCAAACAAATTTGACAGAAATGACTGAAAAATAGGTAAATGAGATGTATGCTGCTGACATACGGTTATGTCCAGCTATAAGCGGTCGCTGCTTTTATCGCAGGATCAAATGCTTGGGCGTGTCGGTTTTGGCGTTTATGCCTAAGTCTTGCCTCAAACGAACTAGGAATAGCTGTTGAAATGTAATTGTGCTTGGTCGTAACAAGCACCATATTGACTTGATGGGGCATGATTTTGCCAATGGCCTTTGGTGGTTTGATACCAAGGGTTTTATGGCTCTGACTTTTTACAATCCCAATTGTATTTGTGTTGAGACCGGCTGGATAACATTCAGTCTGTATCAGACATTTCGAACCAAGAAGGGAGACTAACCTATGAATTTCGTTGGATTTGATATTGTTGCCATTGTTCTGGTGGTTCTATTCATTCTCATTTTGCTCGCAGGTATCAAGGTTGTACCTCAGGGCTATAATTTTACGATTGAACGGTTTGGGGCTTATACACGCACCCTGAAACCGGGCCTGTCGATTATCGTCCCTTTCATTGACCGCGTGGGTGCCCGTTTGAACATGATGGAGCAGGTCTTGGATGTGCCAAGCCAGGAAGTTATTACCCGTGATAACGCTTCCATCACGTCGGATGGTGTTGCCTTTTATCAGGTGATGAATGCAGCAGGCGCTGCTTATGAAGTCAATAATCTGGAAAATGCTTTGCTCAACCTGACGATGACCAACATCCGTACAGTGATGGGGTCGATGGATCTTGATGAGTTGTTATCTAATCGCGATGAGATCAACGCCCGCTTGCTGGGTGTTGTGGATGCAGCGGCTGCACCGTGGGGCATTAAAATCACACGTATTGAGATCAAGGATATTAATCCCCCTCGGGATCTGGTTGAAGCCATGGGGCGCCAGATGAAAGCGGAACGCGAAAAACGCGCCTCTATTCTTGAAGCTGAAGGGTCTCGCCAATCTGAAATTTTGCGCGCTGAAGGTGATAAACAGGGGCGTATTTTGCAGGCGGAAGGTGCACGTGCTGCTGCGTTTTTGGATGCTGAGTCCCGTGAACGTGCTGCTGAGGCGGAAGCCAAAGCGACGCAAATGGTCAGTAAAGCCATCGCTGAGGGTGATGTTCAGGCTGTCAATTATTTTGTTGCGACCAAATATGTCGACATGCTGGGTGAAGTGATCAAGGCGCCGAACCAGAAAGTTATCATGTTGCCTATTGAAGCCACCTCTATCCTTGGTGCTCTTGGCGGCATTGGCGAGTTGAGCAAAGAAGCGTTTGGCAAGGATATTGTCAATTCCAAACGCGCGTCCCGCGTTCCCACTGTCAAGGATGAACAATAATCCAAGGAACGGAAATGGGCATCCATTGAGAGAAAGAGAGTGAGATGATACAGCAATTTTTTACAGACCTTGGCCCTTCATCCTGGCCTTGGTTCTGGTTGATCCTTGGGCTGGTTCTACTGGTTTTGGAAATTGCAGCTCCAGGCACCATGTTCCTTTGGTTTGGCGTTGCTGCAGTTGTCGTTGGTGGTATCAGCTTTGTTATTGATTTTGGTTGGCAGTTCGCCTTCATTCTGTTTGGTGTCTTGTCGCTTGTTTCTGTGATTGTGGGGCGGATGCTTCTCAAACGGAGTGGGGGCTCGGTGAGTGATCAACCCTTGCTCAATCAACGAGCCTTAGCCTTGGTGGGGCGCTCTTTCCATTTGGATGAGCCGATTGAAAATGGACAGGGGCGGGTTAAAGTCAATGATAGTTACTGGCGTGTCAGGGGCCTCGATTGTCCTGCTGGTAGCAAGGTTGTTGTGACCGGTAGTGACGGAACTATCTTGGATGTAGAGCCATCTCAGTGAGGTGAGGGATAATTTAAAAAGCAAAAGCCGGCACTAAGCCGGCTTTTGCTTTTTCTTTATTCGGTTGGTCTGCGCATCAAGGCTGATGGGTCGGGGGCAGCGGCGGTTCCTCGGACATCAATAAGATTGTTATGCGCCGATTGGCTGCCAGATAGGGATCGTTGGGGAACAACGGATCTGTATCCCCTTTACCCACAACCGCAAAAAGTTGATCTGCGGGCAGACCATGCTCCATCAGGATTGCGCGGACTGCATTGGCGCGATCCGATGATAGTTCCCAGCCGGTATATCCAGAATTGACCGGCACGTTGGACGCTGTGGTGTTGCCTGAAATCTTGACGCGGTTTGGCATGCGGGCCAGCACGGGGGCCATCGCGATGAGTAGGCGGCGCGTGAAGTCATAGGGATATTTTGAGCCCTCGGCAAACATCGAACGCCCGTCTTGATCGACCATTTGGATGTTCAGTCCGTCTTCGTTTTCTTCGATAATAATATGCTTCGAGATTTCGGCGATTTCGGGCAATTCCTGCCAAGCCTGACGCAAGGATGCTGCGGCAGTGGCAAACATGCGCGGTTTTTCGATTTGAGTTTTTTCGATATCGTGGGTGTTTGCTTCGGGGCCTTGTTTGCTGCGCTGGTCATGGCGTTCTTGCGCAAATTCGGAATCGTTCTCTTGTGCTACGGCTGCGACTTCCTTGACATACTCACGGACGGGCATGCCTTCGATTTCAATCATGCCTGCCTTACGCATCACCGGTTTGACACCGAATGCATCTTTCATGGAGCCTGCGACAACCTGCAATTTTTCATTGTCCTGAATGGAAAAAGAAATGATTAAAACGAAAAAGCAGACAAGCAGCGACATCAAATCAGCAAATGTTACGAGCCAATCAGGTGCACCACCTCCGCCTTGTTGTTTTTTCTTTGCCATTGCTTTGCTCTTTTCTTAAAATTTCAAACTATCCAAGCTGCGATCAGGCAGCTTCATCCTGCAAGCTGGCGCGTGCTTTTTCCGGCAAATAGGCAATTAGCATTTCACGGATCAGGTTGGGACTTTTATTCTCTCGGATCTGCATCACACCATCGATGATAAGCGTTTGATTGAGGTCTTCCCCGTCCAATTTGGCGTCCAGTTTGTCGACGATCGGGATACAAATAACGTTAGAAATCAAAGCGCCATACAGTGTGGTCAACAGCGCAATAGCCATCGCAGGGCCAATCGCGGCTGGATCATCCATAGCGGCGAGCATCTGTACCAGACCAACGAGTGTTCCGATCATGCCGAATGCCGGTGCTGCATCTCCTAATTGTTTATAAAAGCGTTTGCCCTCTTGCAGGCGTTCGATATAGAGGTCGCGTTCTCGTTCCATGCTTTCACGAATGAATGTTGGCTCATAGCCATCAGCGATGAACTGGACGCCTTTGGCTAGAACGGGATCGACCACTTCAACATTCTCGAGTCCGAGAGGTCCACTTTTACGGGCCACGTCAGCAAGCTCTGTGATTTTTTCGATCATATCGCGAGGATTGGAGCTTTTGCCACTGAAGGCGACTTTACCACCGGTAACAATCGCCCCGCCGATACCACCCAATGTGAACCGGATGAGCGTTGCGGATAGACCGCCGCCGACCACAATGAGGACAGAGGGAATGTCGACAAACTGACCCAAGGTGCCGCCCAGCAAAATAGCTGTAAGAACGACGGCGAAGGATGCGACCATACCAATGAGAGTTGCAATATCCATTGCTGATTTCCTGTTCCAGATCTCGGATCTTGCGTCCGATGTCTTTTCTTGTCTCAGGCAGTTTATGAAATCAGGTCTAATGGATTGCTAATGAATGGGCAGAAATACGATGAATCTGAAGGAATTTTAGTTAGGGTTACCAAAGGGATAACAAATGGTTATGGCGTGTGATCATATTAGCGGTATGAAATTAGGACCGCGAGCGATCCTAATTTCTATGCTTTAAGCCGCGCCAATGCGAAGAATGTCATGCATATGGAGCAGCCCCACTGGCATGTGATCCTGAATCACAAAAATTGCTGTAATAGAGGAGCTGTTCATTGTTTCAATGGCAGCAGGGACCAACGTGTCGGGAGAGAGTGTTTTTGGCCCTTCAGTCATGACGCCTCTTACGGACTTTGTCAGCAGGTCATCGGATAGGTGTCTGCGCAAGTCGCCGTCTGTCACCATGCCGACAAGTTTGCCATCACTATCGGTAATGCCCACACAGCCAAAGCCCTTTTGCGACATGATCAAGATGACTTCGCTCATGCGGGTATCGATGCCGGTCAATGGCATTTGGTCGCCCTTGTGCATCAGGTCGCGTACATATTGCAGATTGGCACCCAAGCTACCACCGGGATGGAAAACTTTGAAATCAGTTGGTGTGAAGCCACGGCTTTCCAATAGGGCAACGGCCAAGGCATCGCCCAAGCACAACTGCACTGTGGTCGATGTGGTAGGTGCAAGGCCATGGGGGCAGGCTTCTTTGATCTTGGGCATACATAGCGCGATGTCAGATTGTTCTGCCAAAGTGCTCGTCTCTTTAGAGGTCATGGCAATGAGAGGTACTTTAAAGCGTCGGGTGTAGGAAATGATGCTCGCAAGCTCGGCGGTTTCGCCTGACCAAGACATTGCCAATACGACATCTACGTCGCGGATCATGCCCAAATCGCCATGGCTGGCTTCACCCGGATGCACAAAAAAGGCGGGCGTACCAGTGGAAGCAAGGGTTGCGGCCAGTTTGCGTGCGATATGGCCACTTTTGCCCATGCCGGTTACGATCAGGCGCCCCTTGGCCCCTATGATCGTCGCCACCGCCTTCTCAAACGGTTCTTTGAGCGAACCGTCCAAGGCCAGTTTCAGGGCCTGAAGGCCTGAAATTTCATTGTCGATGGTGTAATGGGCGGATTGAATGGGCGAAATAACTTCGCAGTCCAATTGCGTCGACATTCGGTATCCTGCTGTGTGGGGGTTGTTTGAATGACTTCTATACCAAAGCGCCGCTCTATGAAAGAGGTGACTGAAGCTGGCCTGACAAAAGGTGAATAGGAATGTTTACGCGAGCCTTGCTGTTTGTTTGACAAGGAGTTGTTAACCAAACTTGTTTACGATCTGGAAAGGATTGTCTGTGCTCTGCGGCACCTTTAAATTTTGTGAAGCCCGTCAGTGCATAGACCGCGCATGTGTCATGTGGCCCAATCAGCGGATAGGCCCGATCTGGCACCAATTATTTTCGGAGCTTTGTTACATGCGGCTGTTGCTCACATCAACTCTCATGGCTGGGGTTTTTATACCCCTTTCTGCTGCGTGGGGACAGAGCGTATCTACTGATGCTATGGGTGATTTGTTGGTTGATCAAGCGCAATCAACAGCCTCCGAAACATCCACGAACACTGCGACTGATGTTGGTGCTGCGGCTACAACAGTGACTGCTTTGCCTCAATTGCGCGGACGTATTCAATATCCTGTAGGCCCAGTGGCGCCCGTCACTCCAGCCAATCAGGCTGTTACTCCCGTTCAACCTTTGCAAGGACCAGGGCGCGATGGGGATGACCAAAGCGATGCCTATGAGGCCCAAGGGCTCAAGCTGGGGACCTTTGTTCTGTATCCTTCGATCAGTTTTACCATTGAAGCGACGGACAATATTGACGATGTGAGCGTCGGGGTGAACGGGCAATCGGGAACAACTGAATTAGAATTGCGTGCTGAGTCCGACTGGAGCCGACACGCATTGTCGGTAACCACACGTTTGGGCATGACCGGTTATAATGAACCAAATCGAAAACCGGATACCGAGCAGTTTATCGATGGTTCCTTGGAATTGGATTTGGCTGATCAATCCAAGTTGACCTTAACGGGCAGTGCGCAGCAAGAGCGTGAGGCTGCCAACAGTGTGGAGCTTGTCGCATCGGGTGGAACAGCCGAGATTCAGTCTACTTTTTCCACCGGAGCTGTGCTCGATCAGGGGGCAGGTATTTTCCGCTTTCAGTTGCGCGGTGCTATGGCCGCTGAGTCTTATGAGGAAGATAGCACGCGGGATTTCCAAACCTTCACATTTGGGGGGCGCACAGGATTTGCGCTGACCGATCAGGTCACTCCCTTTGTTGATCTGGAGATGAGTCGCAAGGTCTATCGGCAGAGCACCAACACCCAGAATGGTGACAGCTTGCGTGGTTCAATTGGTTTGGAGGTAAACAATCGGGAAACGCTTTCGGGTGAAGCCTCCATCGGTCTGATATCGTGGCGACCCAAAATTAGCGGGCAGGAGGGGGATTCTATGTTATTCGCCGATGCCAGCTTGACTTGGTCTCCCAATGCTTTGTGGTCCTTGACTGGCGGGCTTGAAACCGATTTGACATCAAGCTCGACGGGAGCGACGAGTGTTGCGACTTATACGGCCAGTTTCTCAGCCAGCTATGCGGTGCGCGACAATCTGGATCTGGGTGCAAGCACTACGCTGTCGCGTGAAGTCTATAATGGAATTGGCCGACGGGATAGTGTATTCGATGGAACATTAAGCGCCGAATATTCGTTCAATCGATATTCACAATTGATAGCAAGTGTTGGTCATGAGCGCCGCAATAGCACACAAATTGGCTCGGAATATTCAGAAAACAAAGCTGGCCTAACTCTGAAATTCCAGCGCTAACAAATAGGCTCAAATGTTTGAATTCCTCATGCTCTTGAAGGCGCGTAATAAGTCATTCAAATATTAAATACACTTCCACCCTTGAACGGGTATCTAGAGATCTGAACCATTAGATTCTGATTGGAATATCGCATTGCTATATGCCGATGATGCCGGGGCGCGTCACAGCCATATGCAAATGGTTTGGCAAGGCAGGGATTAGTTGAAGCTACGCACGGCCATATGTGCAATGGCTGCTCCAGCAAAATGGGCATCACCAATCTGTTGGCTAGTCTGATGACTGAAAGTTTGCTCGATCATGCTTGTCGGCTTGCTAACCAAGCCATGCAGATTGGCCGGGATCGGACGGGATAACCGCGCGAAGGTTGCCGTTTTGGTGGATTGCTTCATATGGGCAAAATGCGCCATTCCTGATGGCCCAAAGGCAAAAGTCAGTTTGGCCATTTGATTCGACTGGCTGCGTTGTTGTGGGGCCGGCGTTTTGGTTACAACAGAAGAAGAAGCCGGTCGTGCTGTACGAGGAAGTGCTGCCAGTGTGTTGGCGGTTGCTTCAGGGGGCGTCAACAAAGGGCTTGTCAAACCTGCCAGTTGGGTGCGTTTGGCGTCTTGGGGGAGGGAGGCGACACCCAATTCATTTAGCTCTTTTTGTAACCGTGCGCGTGGGCGCTGTGTGGGCAAGGCCGCCACAAAGGTTTCATCTGACGCAGCATAGGCAAAACGATTGGACGGTTGGTCTTTGTCATCTGCTGGTTTACTTTGAGTCATACTGGCCAAGACAGCGCTGGCGCTCGCATCAGGCTCTATCGCTGTAGCCGGTTCCACAGATTCTGGGGCGATCAAAGTGCGTTCGGCGGATTTTTCTGCTGTCAATCTGGCTTTGGGCAAAGAGGCTAACGTCAGCGTATCTCCGCTTGTTGGCGTCTCAGCAACAGTTGTGTCTTTGTCTGTCTGGTCTTGGTTTTCCACTTGCGACTTTATGGGATCAAGAACTGTTATTGGTTCTGCACTGGCCAGTTGGAAAGGTTTCTGTTTGGCCGAAGCCGGACGGGCGCGCGGCAATGAGGCCATTGTCACAGGCTCTTGAGCTTTCGGCTGCTCTTCTTGTTCGCTCGCTTGAGCGACAGCAATCTCTGCCGTTGTTTCATCAGACGGCAATGGAGCTTGTGGTACCTGATCTCTGAGCGCCGGATCGGGACGGTTCTGTGGGCGTTTGGGTAAGGTGGCCAACTGGCGTGGCATCGCCGAATCTGGTGTCGCCGCAAATGGTCCACCCGTTGGTGTGCCCTGTAGATCGATAGGGGCCGGTGTGATTTGCGTATTCAAAACAGGCTTGGGTGGCTGCTTGGGTTTTTGATTGAGCAGAGATTGTAAGAGAGAGGTTTTTTCTTGCTGTTGCTTCTGGGAAAGTTTGGCAAGTTGAACCTTGGTTGGTTTTTTCGTGCTTGGGGCAGCCTTGGCAACTTGGCTGAAGCGACGCACAGACCGAGATGATCGAATCATGTCTGCTTTGCGTTTGGCAACTTGTGCTTTGGCAACTTTATAGCCTGAGAAGGGTTTACCATCGCGTGGCACATGAACGGTTTTGCCCTTCGGAAAAACCTTGGCTAGTTGCTTTCGGGACATACGCGGCCAGTGGCGCACATTGCCGGTGTCGATATGAACGAAGGGGGATCGGGATGACGGGTAGTAGCCAACGCCCCCGGCTTGCATACGCAATCCTACGTTACGGATTGTCTCGACTGAAACTCCAGGCAGATAAAAATCCATCGCCTGCCCTTTGGTATGGCGGCTGTTTTTGGCGACCCCGCGGCTACGGCTACGCAGCATATTGTTGGTGGCTGGTGAGCGGTAAGCAGAGACGACATGAATGGGTTTTTTTGCGCCGGTTTCCTTGTAGACCTGCCAAATCAAATCAAACAAGGCCGGGTCCATCTGAGTGCTTTCGTTTCGCCGCCAATCTCGTAGAAAACGATTAAGTTGGCGCAAGCCATCAGCATCAAACTTGCCATTGCGTTTGTAGGTTATGGTTGTCGTTTCTTTGGTATGCGTGAAATACAGTGTCAGGGACCTGTTAGCCGCAGTTGCCTGTGTGGGAAACCACATCATAAACATCAGCAAACAAGCCAAAGCGGCAGCGAACCAAGGCGATTTTATACCGCTTGGCGATTGCTGGCTGGCCTGATTGACAGGTCTGAACCGGGACAGATGGTCTTGGTGTCTGGCCACTGGATATCCACTAAATTGTCAGTGTTCGGCACTGACTTAAGTTTCACCACCTCGTTGAACCTGTCTTTCAGATCAAGAGGTCTAGGAACGAAATAACAAGGCTGGCGATGACACGTCTATGCTAGCTGATTTCGTTGTTGCTTCAAACAGCATTATGCTTTGCTTTAGGTTAACGAAAGCAGAATACGCGAAATTATGACTCCGCTTGTCCCGTGATAGTGGAACAGACGCATCTTGCTTATAAGTAAAATAGGGGCAAAAGATGGCGATGGGTGCGCGCAGGCACCCACCAATACCAAAGGCTAGAGATTGAGCGCCTTTTTGACTTTGGCGTTGTGGCCATAGATGTCAGAGCGGATCTGTAGCGTGCCTGTGTCAGACATCCAAGTGGTGAAATAGACCAAATGAACCGGGATTTTCTTGGAAAGATTCACGCGGCGTTCATTGCCACCGATCATTTTCTTAACCCGATTTGCGTTCCAGTTCTTAGTCTGGGACAGGATGATCTCTGCAAAATCCATCGGGTTTTGAACGCGAACGCACCCGTGGCTGAATGCGCGATAGTCCCGATTGAACAAACTGCGCGACGGGGTGTCATGCAGATAAACGGCATGTTGATTGGGGAAAATAAACTTGATATTGCCCAGCGCGTTGCGTGTGCCTGGTGGTTGGCGCAGCCGCACCTGCTTGGCGTCCACCTTGTCCCAGTCCAAAAGGGACGGGTCAACGACCTGTGTACGCCCCTTTACGCTGGCCAATACTTGGTAGTTTCTTTTGGAAAAGAAAGCCGAAGGATCAGATTTGATCTGCGGTAGCAATTCTTTGGTGGCAATGGACCTTGGAATGTTCCAATAGGGATTGACCACTAGATATTCCATTTGATCCGAGAATACCGGCGTTTTGTTGGATGACTTGCCTACGACGACACGAGTTTCGTGGAGCTTCTGATCGCCATTCATCACCTGAACATGATAGGTCGGAATATTGACCATGACGTGGAAATCGCCAAGATCGCGTGGCAACCAGCGCCAGCGCTCCATATTGGCGACGATATCAGCAAGAAGATCCTTGCGGTTGTCGTTGAGGATACGAAGAGTGGCCTTGCCTGCAATTCCGTCTGCAATCAAACCGTTATCAGCCTGAAAGGCTTTGACTTCTTTCGCCAACTCCTTGCTGTAAAGCGTTGGATTCTCCAGCGCTTCTGGTAACTCCAGCTTTTTGCGCAACAGCGGCACGCGCGCATCTTGCATGCCGGCTTTCATGCTTTTGCCATCCGGAATGGGGGGCGTCGTTTCTGCCTTTTTGGCCATGCGCAGGCGGTTATATTCTTCGCGGAGCTGCACAAACCCTTTGAGTGGTGGGTTGTAGCTACGCATCAAGGCGACCGGGTCGCTTGCGGTTGCGATGCTGTTCAGTGCTTCTATTGAATCGGGATAGTGCGGTTTGACTGTGACTTCTTTTTTGGAAAAGCTGCGGGGGTCCACTCGGCCTGCATAGGCATGGCGGGTGTAACGAGTCAAAGCGATGGACAATTTGATATCAGCAAGGGCGATGTCTTGAGCACTGGCACCTTTGTTTCTGGCAATTGAAAGTAAAGGGGTCTCATAGTCGGCAGGGTTCAGGCCGTCTTGATCGACACGAGATAGTGCAAAAATCAGTTTCCGCGCTTGTTTGGTCCATGCACCATTTTCAAACCAAGCGGTTTGAAAATCGCGGTCTGAATAAAATGCGACCAGAGCTGCGTTGTCTCGTTTTTGTAGAAAATTTTTGGTGTGCGGAATGCTGCCAATGGCGTCCTTCAGAGCATCGAACGTATCCTGATCGGCCAATTGATCCACTCCGTGAGTGTCAACGCGCGCCATGTTATTCAGGATTTGATTGATACGGCTTCTAGCCTCGATTTCGGGGCGCAAAGCGGTTTCAGGACTGTGCCCGAAAAGCTCAATGGGCTCTCGAGACGAAAGGGAGGGCTGGGATGCCGCCATGGCGGTGCCTGTGGCTGCGATCAATATCGCCATCAAAGCCGTTGTGGTCCTCATCATCATGTTGTGTCCTGCTATCCGAATCTTTTTGCACCCTGAACAAATCAAAAGCGTTGTTGGAGCCAAGAAGCAACACAAATCGAATCACAATTTCGACAACAATCCGGTTGTGTAGCAGCTGTGCAACGATCACGATGCTTTTGCGCCTTCATCTGTTGATGCTTCTCCTTCTTGCTCAAGACCATAATCCTTGAGTTTGCGATAAAGAGTCGAACGGCCGATGCCCAAGCGGCGGGCGACATCGGACATCCGATAGTCATGATGGGTCAGGGCGCGACCAATGATTTCTGCTTCCAACTCGGCCAGAGGGCGAATGTTGCCATGTTCATCCAGCAAGCGAAGCAAGCCCCAAGGATCTTGTTGGCGGGGTGCTTCTGGCGCTGTCGAAGCATGAATGGTTTGAACATTGTGGGCGTCTTGGTTGGAAAGAGGGAGAGTTGGGGAATATTGAACAGCTGACTCGACGTTTTGTATTTCGTCCCCTGTTCGTTGCTGTTCAATCCCGTGCATCGGCTCGGTGTAGATTAGATGCTCAGGGTAGGGGGCTCTGGCCTTAACGACGGTTTCGCTGAATGCGCTGACCTGACTGGCGATTTGCGGAAATTCCTCAATCGTTAGCTGATCTCCGTCACACAGAACCACCGCTCGGAAAACCGTGTTTTCCAATTGGCGGATGTTGCCCGGCCAGTCATATGTCTGCAGCAGAGACAGTGCTTGTGTTGTGATGTGGGAAAGGCTTTTGCGGCCCTCTTCGGCGGCGAACCGTGTGAGGAAATTCTTTGCCAGCGCCGGAACGTCGTCCTTGCGATCACGCAACGGGGGCACGCGAATAGGGAAGACATTGAGGCGATAATACAGGTCTTCTCGGAATTTTCCGTCTTTGACTTGCTGAATCAAATCCTTGTTGGTGGCGGATATGAGGCGGAAATCCACTTTTACCGGTTTTTGCGCGCCGACTGGATCAATTTCTCCTTCTTGCAGTGCGCGCAACAGTTTGACCTGTGTTTCCAGCGGTAGTTCGCCAACTTCATCAAGAAATAAAGTGCCGCCATTGGCCTCAAGAAATTTTCCGGTGTGTTTTTCGCTGGCACCTGTGAAGGCACCTTTCTCATGACCAAACAGGATGCTTTCGACAAGGTTGTCGGGGATGGCACCGCAATTGACCGTCACAAAGGGTTTGTTGGCGCGATTGGACGCATTTTGAATGGCTTTTGCGATCAGTTCTTTACCGACTCCTGATTCTCCTTCGATCAGAATAGGAATCTGTGATTTTGCGGCCCGTTGGCCTAAATTGAGCACCCGAGCCATGGCTTCGCTGGAAGAAATGATGCTTTTAAAACTATAGCTGCCTTGGCTTTTTGATCGAATGCGGGTGATTTCTTCTTCCAGCGCATTGACCTTTAAGGCGTTGCGCATGGCGATTTGCAAGCGCTCGGGGGCTACGGGTTTGATGACAAAATCAAAGGCCCCCGCGCGCATGGCATTCACCGCGGTATCGATGCCAGCATGGGCTGTCTGGACGATGATCGGGGCCTTTATGGCGGTTTTCTGCAGTGCTTGCAAAACCCCCATGCCGTCAAGGTTTGGCATAACAAGGTCTAGGATGATCAGGTCAAAATAGGCGCTGGGATGCTGGTCGAGAATAGCCAAAGCCTGCTCGCCGTTTTCGGCGCTAACTGACTGGAAGCCGCTTTTTTGAACAATCGCTTCAAGCAATCGGCGTTGCACCGGATCGTCATCAACAACTAGGATATGTTCACTCATGTTGTGCCAATGCCTTGTTTTAAGGAGAATCACCCGAGCAGAGCAGGTGCTGCCTACGAACGAAAGCGCTGATGCGTTGCCTTCAAGTGAGCCAGTGCACAGGCCATCGTTGTTTCATTTTGAACCACGATGCGGCCTATCGGTTAATGGCACATTAATTTATGGTTATAGTCTCGCAAAAATTTGTGTGCATAGCCGGGCGCACATACTGTCAAACAAGATGGTTTGCTCTGTGCAAAGCCTCATTGCTGCCTGTATTTTGGCTAAGGCATTTGACGTGCCCGAATGAATGCCTATCTTAAAGGGGCATTCTCATGCTGGTTGGATGCGATCCTGCCACCCATATTCACCGATTTTCTGGAAACTCATTCATGGTCGCTGCACTTTCTCTTCTCTCATCCTTCAACGCCGCATTTGCCGCTCAAGATCAGGCTGGTGCCAACAAAGTGCTTGCAGACCTGCCGGAATGGAATCTGGATGATCTGTATAGTGGTCTGGACGATCCGGCGTTGAAAGCCGATTTTGCCCAATGCCAAAGTGAAGTTGAGCAATTCGCTGCTGACTTTCAGGGCAAGCTCAGCGCGATGCTGTCTGAAAAAGGCGGTGATAGTCTCGCTGAGGGCCTCAAGCGTTATGAAGCGATGCAAGAGCGTATGGGCAAGTTGATCAGTTTTGCCGGTCTGATGTATTCGGGTAATACCACCGATTCCGCGCGCGCCAAATTCTATGGTGACGTGCAGGAAAAAATCACAACGATATCAACCCAACTCTTGTTCTTCGAGCTGGAACTGAACCGCGTGGAAGACGCGTTGCTGGATGATTCCGTCGCTAACAGTGCTGCGCTTACCCATTACAAGCCTTGGCTTGATGATTTGCGCAAGGAAAAGCCTTATCAACTGGATGATGCCATTGAGAAGCTTTTCTATGAAAAGTCTGTCACTGGCGCGATGGCTTGGAACCGGTTGTTCGACGAAACCATGGCAGGGTTGCGCTTCTCCGTGGAGGTCGATGGTGAAACCAAAGAGTTGGCCATTGAGCAGACGCTTAACCTGATGACGGATTCTGACGGCGAGAAACGGCGTGTGGCGGCCAATGCCTTGTCGACCACCTTTAAAGACAACCTGTCGACCTTTTCTCTGATTTCCAACGTTTTGGCCAAAGACAAATCTATTTCCGACACGTGGCGCGGCTTTGAAGATGTGGCAGATAGCCGCCACTTGGCTAACCGTGTGGAACGTGAAGTGGTCGATGCTTTGGTGGTCGCGGTTGAGGATGCTTATCCGCGCCTTTCCCATCGCTATTATGCCTTGAAAGCCAAATGGTTTGGTAAAGATGCTTTGGACCACTGGGACCGCAATGCGCCGTTGCCAGCGGTGCCGACCCGCACCATTGAATGGCCCGAAGCCAAGGATATCGTGCAAGAGGCCTATGGTGGTTTCGCACCTGAGATGGCCGAAATTTCCGAGCAGTTCTTTGCTAAAGGCTGGATTGATGCCGCTGTGCGAGAAGGCAAATCTCCCGGAGCCTTCGCCCATCCGACTGTTCCAAGTGTACACCCTTATGTGTTGCTCAACTATATGGGGAAACCACGCGATGTGATGACTTTGGCTCATGAACTTGGGCATGGTGTTCATCAGGTCTTAGCCGCCAAACAGGGGGCTTTAATGGCTCCGACACCATTGACCCTCGCTGAAACCGCCAGTGTTTTTGGTGAGATGCTGACGTTCCGGTCTCTGCTTGCCAAAACATCGTCTGTTGCAGAACGTCGTGCCATGCTTGCGGGCAAGGTCGAGGATATGTTGAACACTGTGGTGCGCCAGATTGCTTTTTATCTATTCGAGCGCAAGCTGCATACGGCACGCAGTGAAGGAGAATTGACGAAAGACCAAATCTGCGAGCTATGGATGAGCGTACAAGCAGATAGTTTGGGGCCTTCTGTTCGATTGGGTGAGGGATATGAGACCTATTGGGCCTATATTCCGCACTTCATACATTCCCCATTCTATGTGTATGCCTATGCCTTTGGTGATTGTTTGGTCAATTCGCTTTATTCTGTCTATCAGAATAGCGATGAGAGCTTCGTTCAGAAATATTTCGATATGCTGAGCGCAGGTGGAACCAAGCATCATTCTGAGTTGTTGGCACCTTTCGGACTGGATGCCAGCGATCCCGGTTTCTGGTCGAAAGGTCTTTCGGTTGTGGAGTCCCTGATTGACGAGCTGGAAGCGCTGGAAGGCGCATAAAGCTCTTTGTCAGGTTGATCTTGGAGCGTAGCTGTTATGGCGAAAGAAAAGACACCTGATGATCAGGCATTGCCCCTTATTGACAAGGGGGGCGCTTATGACGATGAGAACCGGTTTGGACAACGCGTTAAGCGCTACGCCCGCGTCAATGCGGGCGTAGGCGGCTTTGTTGCGCGCGCTGCCGGTTCTCGTATTTTGGGCCGCAACAACAATGACATTGGGCGAGAGGCTGCCGATTTGGCCCGTGTGTTGGGTGATCTCAAAGGTCCTTTGATGAAGGTCGCGCAAATGCTGGCGACTGTGCCCGATGTCGTGCCGCCAGAATATTCAGCTGAGCTCGCGCAGCTGCAGGCTGATGCACCACCGATGGGGTGGGCATTTACCAAACGCCGCATGCGGTCTGAACTCGGGGCTCAATGGCGCTCCCGTTTTGCAGACTTCAGTCATGAACCTGCCGCTGCGGCCTCGTTGGGCCAAGTGCATAAAGCAACGCTGGAGGATGGCTCTCAGCTTGCCTGCAAACTGCAATATCCAGATATGGCCTCCGCTGTAGAGGCCGACCTCAAGCAGCTGAATATGCTGTTTGCTGTGCATCGTAGCATCCAGAGTGCCATCGATACGCGCGAAGTGGCAAAGGAGCTGGGGGATCGGGTGCGTGAGGAGCTCGACTATGTGCGCGAAGCTTGGCACATGCATTTGTACCGCAACATCTTGCGTGACCATTCTGGCATTCGGGTTCCTAAAGTTTTTGACACGCTATCCACACCTCGCCTGCTGACAATGGGGTGGCTTGATGGCCGTAAGCTGTTGGATTATCGCAACCATAGCCAAGAAGAGCGCAATTATCTAACAACCTGTTTGTTTGACGCTTGGTGGTATCCGTTTGCTCATCAGGGCATCATTCACGGTGATCCTCATTTGGGCAATTACTCTGCGTTTGAAGAGAATGGCGAGATCGGTGGCATCAATCTGTATGACTATGGCTGCATCCGGATTTTTCGGCCCGAGTTTGTGCAGGGGGTTGTCGACCTGTATCACGGTATATTGGCCGAGGATCACGATCAGATTGTGCATGCTTATGAGACGTGGGGCTTTTCTAATCTCAGCACGGAAATGGTACATGCGCTCAATGTTTGGGCCAAATTCATCTATGGTCCTATGCTAGATGATCGCGTGCGCACGATTGCTGATGGTATCAGCCCTGCTGAGTATGGTCGTCGGCAAGCTTTCCAAGTTGGTCAGGAATTAAAGCGTTTGGGGCCGGTGACTGTGCCGCGGGAATTTGTTTTCATGAACCGTGCTGCCGTCGGGCTGGGCGGTGTCTTCTTGCATCTGAAAGCGGAATTGAATTTCTATGATATGTTCAACAAGCAGATCGAGAATTTCTCTGCCGAGCGTGTGCGTGCTGCTCGACGGTTGTTGCCTGCCGCGCCTGGCGGGTTTGATGAGAGCTTTGGTCCGGTCGAATAGGACAATGCAGCTAAGCTACTAATTGCACCATGATGTTTGATGCGCTATGTTGCCGCAGACAAATTACCTATCGGCCCAGCGGGATGCTGGAGGAGGATATAAATGGCGGACAAACTCAATCCAGTCATGGACTATGACGAACACAACAAAACCTATGATCGTTTCATCGCAATGTTCAAATACGGCACCATTGTAGGGATTGTAGTTCTTGTTTTCATGGCAATCACATTGCTCTGATCAAGTTGGCTCAGCATAAGCAAGGCAATAGTGAAAAAGCACGCTCAAGGGCGTGCTTTTTGATTCCGGTGATACAGCGATGATTGGTTCCTACGCTTTGCTCTGATTTTTGAGCTTTCGCGTACGGTTCATGCCATTGATAGCAGGACTGTAATTGGGATTTATAACCTTGGCTCTGGAATAGGAATCGAAGGCCTTGCTGTAGTCGCCCACTTTTTCCAGCGCGATGCCCTGATTGGTCCAGGCCCGATAATTGCTTCGATCAATCCTGACCGCATTGGAGAAATCACCCAACGCGCCTTTGATATCATTCTGAGCCAAATAGCTGATGCCGCGTGAACTGAATGCGTCGGTATTGGAAGCATCCAAACTCAGGGCAAAAGTAAAGTCCTCAATTGCTTGATCGTGATTGCGCTGTTGCTGGAATATCAAACCGCGATGATAATAGGCGCGCGGATCACGTGTCTTGGCCACAATTGCTTGGTTATAGTCCGAGATAGCGCGCGCGGGGTCATTTTCATTGCGGAAAATGTCACCGCGACCGATCAAGGCTACGTCATAACCGGGATTGAGAACAATTGCCCGATTATAGTCATCAACTGCGGCTTGTAGATTTCCCATTTTTTTATGGATCAAGGCGCGGTTGGCAAAAGCTTGATGGAATTGCGGATTAAGCGCAATAGCGCGATTGTAATCCTGCATAGCGAGATTGAACTGTCCCGAACGGCCAAAAGCCGTGCCCCGAATGTTAAAGGCATTCGCGTCATTCGGATTCTGTGCGATCACCTGATTGAGTGAGGTGATGTTGTCAGCCGAACCCGCATTTCGATCAAAGTCAGAAGAATTACCCATTCCTGTCGTCTGGCACGCTGCGAGCGTTACAGAAACACAAGTGATGGCAAGAAACTGCTTGATAGGGCGCTTGCTGAGCATTTTTTGACAGACCTCGTCAGAAATTGACTACGCTCAAATTGAGCAATAGGGGTGTGCCACTTTTGACAGGAAAGTCTGTTCAAAGTTTGGCGACTACCCGCTATTTCTGGCCGAATCGTACGTTCTCCCCGAAAAGTCTTGGAAGACCTGATTCGGAGTATAACCAATCAGATTAAAACCTGATCGGGCCTTAGATACAAGAACAAGCGTTTGCATCATACTTACAACAGGTCTCGCATGCGAGACCTGATCAGCAGGCACCAAACCTTGTTGCATAACCGTTTGCGCTATTCATTCCAAAGGACCTTGTTCGCAAAACTTAGCGAGCAGGACGTGGTTTGGAAGGAAGTAGGCCTTCGCGCTGCAGCTTTTTACGAGCCAGCTTGCGAGCACGACGAACGGCTTCTGCTTTTTCACGAGCCTTCTTTTCAGATGGCTTTTCATAAAAGTTCCGCATTTTCATTTCACGGAACACGCCTTCACGCTGGAGTTTCTTTTTCAGCGCCTTCAAGGCTTGGTCAACATTGTTATCGCGGACGAGTACTTGCACGCGTCAATCCCTAAGTTCGTGATGTGTGGATTTTCGAAAAATCGACCACCGCCTCGGCAGTGTCCGAAGGTTTGGGCGGTTCTAACAGACGGTTGATGGCTTGTCTATATGTAAGCAAGAGCTTTTGATGAAAAATCACTAAAAACCGCGCTTAATCGCCTTTTATCGGTGATATTTGATTCAGATGTCCCATTTTCCGGCCGTCTCGTGTCTCCGATTTGCCATACGAATGCAAGGAACTGGATGGATGTGAGAGATGCTTGGGCCAAGCATTGATGTCGTCGCCGATCAAATTTGTCATGACAACGTCGCTATGCCGACGTGTGTCGCCCAGCGGCCAGCCCGCAACCGCGCGGATATGCTGTTCAAATTGTGAGACAAGGCAGGCGCTTTCTGTCCAATGGCCAGAATTGTGAACCCGAGGCGCCATTTCATTGGCGACAAGGCGTTGATCAAAGCTATCTGGTAACAGGAATAATTCAACGGCCAGCACGCCGACATAGTCAAGAGCCTGCGCAACTTTTTCGCCAATCTGACGGGCTTGAGCCGCTACCTCGGGGCTAATGTGAGCCGGGACTGTGGTTGTCTTAAGGATTTGGTTTTTGTGCACATTTTCAGCGATATCATAAGAGACGGTCTGTCCCTGTTCATTGCGAGCGGCGATGACTGAAATTTCGCGTTCAAATGGAACAAAGGCTTCCAGAATAGCTGGCTGATTGCCAATTGCGTCCAACGCTCCTGTCAAATCAGCTTCGTTTTTGAGAAAAACCTGTCCTTTGCCATCATACCCGAAGCGACGGGTTTTGAGCAGAGCAGGTAGGCCCAGTTTGGCAACGCCATCGCGCAGGTCCTGTTCTGATGAAATGTCGTAGAAACCCGCGGTGGGGATGTCGATTGAGGCGAAAAAGTTCTTTTCTGTCAGACGATCCTGTGAGGTTTTGAGCACATTGTCGCCGGGAAGGACAGGAAGGCGCGCTTTGAGAAACTCAACGGTCGGAGCCGGAATATTTTCAAATTCATAAGTGACCCGCTGCACTGATCGGGCAAAAGCTTCCAATGCTGCTTCGTCTTCATAGCTGGCACATGTGTGAAATGCCGTTACGTCAAAAGCGGGGCTGTTGGGGTCTGGGCAATAGATGTGGCTTTTGAGGCCAATCCGGCTCGCCGCCAGTGCCATCATACGGCCCAGCTGACCGCCACCAAGAATGCCGATAGTATCGCCCGGTTGCAGCATGATTGAGTGCCTTTGTGTTTGCTTTTAATCTTGGTCAACCGGAGCCAGTGCTATGGCATCTGATTGCGCCGTGCGCCATGCATCTAGCCGTTCTGCCAAGGCGTCATCGGTGGTTGCTAAAATGGCCGCCGCCAAAAGCCCCGCATTTACGGCGCCAGCGCGACCAATGGCCAATGTGCCGACGGGAATACCTGCGGGCATCTGAACAATGGACAACAGTGAGTCCTGTCCGCTCAAGGCTTTTGATTGAATCGGAACACCCAAAACGGGTAGGGGGGTCATGGCTGCTGTCATGCCAGGAAGGTGTGCTGCCCCTCCGGCGCCGGCAATGATGACTTTAAATCCGTCTGCTTTTGCTGCTTTAGCAAAATCAGCCATGCGATCCGGGGTTCGGTGGGCAGAGATGATTCTGGCTTCATGAGCGACACCCAAGGTGTCTAGGACCTCAGCGGCATGACGCATGGTGGGCCAGTCCGACTGGCTACCCATGATAATGGCGACTGGAGTCTGAGGGGATGGCCCGGAGTGCGACATGATAGATCCTTGGCAGAGATTTTATCGGCTGGTGATAATCTGTGTAAGGTCGGGGAGTATAGAGAAGTTTATATATGGGACAAGCTTTAAGATGTGCGCATTTGGTGCTCATTCGTTGCCGTTCCGGAAGCGCTGTTGCAGCGTCTCATATTGGTCCAAGAGAGTTGCTATCAGGCAATAATATCAGGAAAAAGCCGGTTTTCTAGGCGCTGTATGTCGTCCTTGAGTGACAACTTCTTTTTCTTCATACGCTGAATGGGCAAGGCATTGCCGCCCGGTCTTTCAACCATCGCTTGAATGGCGATGTCGAGATCCGAATGTTCCGTCTTTAACTGTGCCATTTTGGCGCGGATTTCTTCTTCTTCCTTGGGAGTCATCGTGCCGCAATCAGTATGATAAAAGATAACAAATTCAGTATATTATATGCGTGTAATTTTCAAGTTGAGATTTATTTCATTTATGACATTTAACAAAGTGGAATGTTTGGTTGTATAAAATAAACAGTGTGTTGGTGAAGTGTCAAAACCTGTCGACAGTCTGAAATACTTGTGCAACAATCGAAGTGTTTCAATCGTACCAATGGAGGTCTGTATGTCGTTAGAGTCACGTATTCAGGAACTGCAACGTAAGCATGATGAACTGGATAAGACGATCGAAGAGGAATTTGCCCATCCATCCGTTGATGACTTAGATTTAGCCGAATTGAAGCGAAAGAAACTGCTATTAAGAGATGAAATTGCCCAGCTAAAGGCCGAGAGCTAACCGTCGCTCTCTAATCAGTTAAAAAAGCCGCGGATGTGACTGCGGCTTTTTTGTATGCAGGTTTTCGATTCTACAGATGTTTTGCTTTTCTACGCAGCAGATATTTTTGGATTTTCCCTGTGGAGGTCTTGGGTAGGTCTTCAAAAATGATTGTTTTGGGTACTTTGTAATGGGCGAGGTGATCCCGGCACCAGCTGAATAAATCTTCTTTTGAGGTTTCGTGTCCTTGAGACAGCTCAACAAAAGCGCAAGGGGTTTCGCCCCACTTGTTATCGGGTTTGGCAACCACTGCGGCCGCTTCGACATCGGGATGCTTGTATAACGCGTCCTCGACCTCAATAGAGGAAATATTTTCTCCGCCTGAAATGATGATATCTTTTGAGCGGTCTTTGAGCTGAATATAGCCGTCGGGGTGCAGTACAGCGAGGTCGCCAGAATGGAACCAGCCATCGTAGAAGGCTTGATTGGTTGCGCCTTCGTTTTTGAAGTAGCCCTTCATGACAATGTTGCCACGGAACATGACCTCGCCAATGGTGTCGCCATCTGCGGGAACAGGCGTCATCGTGTTGCTGTTCATCACAGTCAGGCCTTCCAGCGCTGGGTAGCGAATGCCTTGGCGGGCTTTTTTGGCGGCGCGTTGGGCCGAATTTAACTCATCCCATTCTGATTTCCACTCATTGACCACTGACGGGCCGTAGGTCTCGGTTAATCCATAGACATGAGTGACGTGAAACCCTGCCTTGGCCATGCCTGCAAGAATGGATTCGGGTGGAGGGGCCGCCGCGGTGATAAAGTCCACCTGATGAGGCAGGGCGCGTTTTTCATCTTCTGTGGCGCTGAGCAGCGTTGACATAACAATAGGCGCACCGCACAGATGGGTGACGCCTTCATCAGCCATGGCGTCATAGATCGGTTTGGCTCGCACCGAACGCAAGCAGACATGGGTGCCCGCTACAACGGATATAGACCACGGGAAACACCAGCCATTGCAATGAAACATTGGTAAGGTCCAGAGGTAGACCGGATGTCTGGACAGATTGGCTGAAATGATGTTGGCATACCCCATCAGATAAGCACCGCGATGGTGGTAAACCACGCCCTTGGGGTCCCCTGTGGTGCCTGACGTGTAATTAAGAGCAATGGCATCCCATTCATCAGGTACACCGGGCCACTGGAAATCGGCATTTCCTTCATCCAGCAAATTCTCATATTCCAGCTCGCCAATATAGGGGCCGTTCTGAGTGAATTGCGGATCTTCATATTGCACAACCACCGGATCGATGTCAGCCAAGGCGAGGGCTTCTTTCATTACCTCGGAAAATTCGGTGTCGATGATGACCAGCTTGCTTTGGGCATGTTCAAGCTGGAAGGCGATGATCGCCGGATCCAGACGGGTGTTGATGGAATGGATTACGGCCCCGATCATCGGCACGCCGTAATGGACCTCCAGCATTGCAGGCACGTTTGGCAGCATAACCGAAACTACATCACTATGACCCAGTCCGCGCTGACTGAGTGCTGATCCCAGCTGGCGGCATCGGGCATAAAAGTCTCGATAGGATTTGCGATCTTGGCCATGGACCCAGGCGGTCCGGTCCGGGTGTGTGGTGGCTGCGCGTTCCAGAAATGTGATGGGGGAAAGAGGAACATAATTGGCCGGATTCTGATCCAGATGTGTTGAAAACGGAGTATTGGTCATTATGCCTTTTCCTCATTCCTATTACTGAAGCCTTTTGCCGATTGTGTCTGCTTTGCCAGCTCCGGCCATTTCTGGAATTTCTGTCTGGGTAAGTGTTTCCCTTGATACCATGATTGCCAAGCTGAACCTTTCGTCAATTGGTAATTTGGTTTTTTGCGTGATTTTGTTACAGCAGTGCGGGCAGGCTGTCAGCGCACAGCTTTAATGCCAATAGGAACATACCCAAATAGGTAAGGCGATAAAAGAAGGTCTGACTGATGCGTTTGACCAGATAAATGCCGAGCAATGTTGCCAGCGGAGCGATCGGCAGTAGGACAAGCGTTGTGGTTAGATTCTGGGTTGAGAATTGGCCCAGTGCAAAATAGGGAATCAGTTTTACGGCATTGACGATGGAGAAAAAATAAACAGATGTTGCAACAAAGGTCACACGATGCATGCCCATTGGAAGGGTGTGGATTTGATAAGGCGGGCCACCCGCATGGGCGACGAAACTGGTGAAGCCTGCAATCGAGCCCCAAATGACTCCGGATAGGGATCCGCGTGCTGCAACCGGTTTTTTGCGCACAACCCGCCAGATGTAATCTGCGACAAAAGCAAGGGCGACCACTCCGACCATCAAGCGGATAATCTCTTCATCCACTTGATCGGCCATGTACCAGCCAGCACCAATGCCTAGCATGGCATAAGGCAAGATGCCTCTGAGAACCGGCCAATTGGCTTTGCCGCGATAAGAATATAGTCCCACCATGTCCATAATGACCAGAATGGGCAGAAAGATCGCTGCGGCTTGTACCGGTGATATCACAAGAGCCATAATAGGCACACCCAGCATGGCTAAGGGGCCGCCAAAACCGCCTTTTGACAGCCCAACGAGGATGACTGCCGGAACAGCGGCAAAATAGAAGAGCGAATCAGTGATCATACCGTGGCTTTCGGGTGGGAAAAAATGCGTTGTGCGCTTTATCCGTTCGGTTGCAGCAAAAAGTCAAAGAAAATCTGTCCTGCCTTCCCCTTTTGCCGAATAGACCTGAGGCGGTTTGACGCGGTATTCATAAGCGGAAACCGACAATCGCTGGGAGGCATTGATGAGCGCCGAATATAGAAAAGTCTATGAAGGATGGAAGCAGGATCCAGAAGGTTTTTGGGCCGCGGCTGCTGAGAAGATCGATTGGTTCAAACCCGCGGATAAAATCTTCGATGCGGACGCTGGTGTTTATGGTCGCTGGTTCTCGGGGGCCGAGTGCAACACTTGTTTCAATGCCCTAGACCGTCATGTTGATGCTGGTCGTGGAGATCAGGCCGCTATTATCTATGATAGCCCGATTACAGATAGCAAAGAAACCTTCTCGTATGCTGACGTGAAAACGCAAGTTCAAGCTCTTGCTGCCGTGCTTGTGGATAGGGGGGTGGTGAAAGGTGACCGGGTAGTCATTTATATGCCGATGATTCCTCAGGCTGCATTTGCTATGCTAGCATGTGCCCGGATTGGGGCTATTCATTCGGTGGTTTTTGGAGGGTTTGCTGCCAATGAGCTTGCCACCCGCCTGAACGACGCCAAGCCTAAGGCTATTATTTCAGCATCTTGCGGCATTGAGCCTAACCGGACCATTGCCTACAAGCCCTTGTTGGACGAAGCCATGGCGTTGGCGACCCATAAGCCTAGTGCTTGCATTGTCTATCAACGCGAACAGTTGCATTGTGATCTGATCGAAGGCCGTGACGTTGATTACGGTGCCGCTGTTGCCAGTGCTATTGCTGCTGGTCGCGAAGTGCCTTGCACGCCGGTCTTGGCGACGGATCCCCTCTATATTTTGTATACGTCAGGTACCACCGGTCAACCCAAGGGTGTGGTTCGTGACAATGGTGGCCATATGGTCGCTTTGGAATGGAGCATGGAGAATGTCTACGACATTAAACCCGGCGAGGTTTTTTGGGCCGCATCTGACGTGGGGTGGGTGGTTGGCCATTCCTATATCGTCTATGCACCGTTAGTGCATGGTGCGACCACACTGTTGTTTGAAGGCAAGCCTGTGGGTACGCCTGATGCAGGTACATTCTGGCGTGTGATTGCCGAGCATGATGTTGTGGCGTTATTCACGGCCCCGACCGCGTTTCGTGCAATCAAGAAAGAAGATCCCGAGGGCACCTTTATCGGCAAGTATGACCTTTCAAAGTTGCGTACACTGTTTCTTGCTGGTGAACGGGCCGATCCTGATACCGTGCAGTGGGCCGAGGATATGCTGAAAGTACCTGTTATCGACCATTGGTGGCAAACCGAAACAGGATGGGCGATTGCGGCCAATCCGGTCGGTATCGAGCTTTTGCCGGTCATCCATGGGTCGCCCACCGTAGCGATGCCGGGTTATGATGTGCAGATCGTTGGTGCTGATGGTCATCAAGTTGGCGCCAATGAGATGGGTAATATCGTCATTAAACTGCCGATGGCACCGGGCAACCTGCCGGGCTTATGGCAGAATGATGAGCGGTTTAAAACCAGCTATTTGGAAGAATTTCCCGGTTATTATCAGACCGGCGATGCTGGTTATATGGACGAAAACAACTATCTCTACATTATGTCGCGCACAGATGACATCATCAACGTGGCTGGACATCGCTTGTCTACAGGCGCGATGGAAGAGGTCTTGGCCGGTCATTCAGATGTTGCGGAATGTGCTGTTATCGGGATCGCTGATAAGCTGAAAGGACAGCTTCCTGCTGGCTTTGTCGTGCTTAAATCCGGAGTAGATCGACCGATTATTGAGATCGAACAGGAGTTGGTCAAACTGGTGCGCCAGAAAATCGGGCCGGTCGCAGCCTTTAAGATTGCTGTGACGGTGGATCGTTTGCCAAAAACCAGGTCAGGCAAAATCCTGCGTGGCACTATGCGAGCGATTGCTGATCATCAGGATTATAAAATGCCTGCTACGATTGATGATCCTGCCATTCTGGACGAAATCGAACTGGCTCTGCGCGAGCATGGCATCTAGTGAACAGAACGCTCGTTGCCTGATGTTTTTGTGGGCTTGCCATAATGGTCACTTCATTGCTTTTGGATAGTCTATCCGTCTAAGAATGCCGAGTGGTTTGAAACGTTTACTTCAATCCACTCGGCAACAGGCGTTAGGATTAGATACTGTAAGTTGGTGATCTTTTGGCGCATTATAGAAGGGGGCTTTAAGTCATATTTTATAAGTGACCAAAGAACCGTGTCAAAGCCCCTCGTTACGAACGGCATCGTGTCCTATTATCTGGTCAAATGCACTACCTTCGATTGCATGATCTATTGATTGATATTACAGGGAGTGATAAGCCTTAAATACAACCAATCGTCGCATTGGATTGGCGGGTGGTTGTGGGGTATATCGTTTCTAAGGGATGGTTCAATGAAGGGCACAATACTTGATTTTAACGCTGCGAATGGTCAAGGTGTGATCAGTGGCGATGATGGCAAGCGCTACGTATTTTCTGAGGGTGATATTAAGTCATCTCTTGGTGGGCGTGCGGGTGGTAAGGTGGATTTCCAATTGGATCCATCCGGCGACGCAAGTGAAATTTATATGGAGATCGGCAGTGGTACTGATAGCAAAAACAAGATTGTAGCTGCTTTACTTGCGTTTTTCCTAGGATGGCTCGGCATCCACAAATTCTATCTCGGTAAAAATACAGCGGGCGTTATCATGTTGGCCGTATCTTTGCTAGGACTCATTCTGATCGGCATTCCTACTTTTATAATGGGCTTTATTGCTTTTGTTGAATTCATTATATATCTCACTCGCTCAGATGAAGAGTTTGAGCGAGTCTATGTTCAAGGGAATAAATCCTGGTTCTAGATTTTCTGTGAAGCTTGCGTAGCGATAAACAACAAAAGGCCGGGTCAATGACCCGGCCTTTTGTTGTTTATCGCTTGCGCTTTAGCGCGACATTTTACTGATCGTCTTCGTCTGTTTGTTCAGCGGGCTGGAAATTCGCAAAGACAGATGCAGCGTCCGGTATTTTCTCGTCATCGGGCTTCTCTTGCTCAACGCTTTTGAAGTTACCAAACGGATCTGCTGGATTGATTGTTTCACTGGTGGAGAGCAGGGTTTGCTGTTCGTCCATTTCAGGCCGCGCTGGCGCATCGGCTGCAGATTTTTTGACTTCCAGATCAAGATCCAACTGCTTGCAGATTCCCAAGGTCACAGGATCCATCGGACTCAACTGTGCGCTGTTCCAGTGGCTGCGATTGCGGATGGCTTCAATGGTTGGTTTGGTGGTGCCAACCAGACGAATGATCTGTGGATCCTTCAGCTCTGGGTGATTGCGCACGAGCCAAAGAATGGCATTGGGACGATCCTGGCGTTTGGAAACCGGTGTGTAACGGGGGCCGCGGCGTTTAGGCTCTGGAACGGTTACTTTTGGCGCAGCAAGTTTGATGCGATAGGTCGGTGTATTCTGAGCCCGCTCGATTTCTTCGCGCGTCAGCTGGCCGTTCATAATGGGGTCTAGCCCTTTAATGCCCTGTGCTGCTTCTCCATCGGCAATAGCTTTAACCTCCAACGGGTGCAGCTTGCAGAAGGCAGCGATCTGATCGAAAGACAGGGCTGTGTTATCGACAAGCCAAACTGCGGTAGCTTTCGGCATCAGTGGTGCATTCGACATGGTACATCCTCAATGTTGCTCAATCTGGATTTTAACCGGATCGGCCTTCTGGAAATTCTCTAAAACTGCAGGGAATAATCCTAGTATACTTGGAATGCTGCACATGCGCAAATAGGAAAACGGCCCAAATGACGTTTTTGAGCCGTTTTCTGATGGTCTTGATTGCTGCTCGGCTCTTTTTGCCTAGTCTGTAAGGCGAATGGTGTTGAGTGCAGCGGCAATTTCTTTAAATACGGCAACCATGTCCGATGTGGTTTGCGGAGTAAAAGCATTGGCTGGCAATGTGGCGCAGTTCTGCATCATGGTTGTCGTTGATGATCCGACATTACCATAAGCGATGGTGTAGACGATGACGCCTTCGCTTTTTGCCGCTGAACAGGCCTCCAATGTTCGGTTGTTCATTTCTTTTACTGTGCTGCTTGCCCCTGAGATACGCCCATCGTTGCTCCAGCCATAAGCTTGATACCTGCTGTAGGTGTTGGCTCCGTCGGACATTACAATCAGGAATTTGACATTCTCATCGTCAGAATGACTGCGGCCCTGAGTGTAAGGTGCTTGAGGTGACAGGATGCGCAATCCCCAAATGGTTCCCAGATGGATGTTCGTGTTGCCGCTTGCTCCCAAACCGCTGATGTGTGTGCGCACTGCATCCATATTCGTTGTCATAGGCAACAGGCGTTTGACGTAACAGCTGTAGTTAGGGCCTCGGTTCTTTGTGAAGGTCTGCTGATAATATTCGCCGAATTCTTTCCATATGCTTTTCGAAGGGCTGTTTTTGCTTACAGAGTTCGGCAAATAAGAATTATAGGAATTATATTGGTTGTCGAAATGTTCTCTCGTATCCGGGTAGAAGAATGGCAGGAAATAGCTTTCTTTGAAGCTGTCGTTTGGTGCCGTATCCTTGATATCGTAGGGGTGCATGCGCGCCTCAACGCAGCCTTCCCATTCTTCCGATTTGCCTGTGTAGGGGTCTTTTAACGTTTCGAACAGGTCAAAGCGGTTGGAATTTGTTGGCAGATTGTTGCGGTGGATTGATGTTTTGACATCCAGATCCAACCATGAGGTGTCGTCGGCACTGTCAGTATCAACACGGACAAGGTGGTTGAAAGGAACGACGCCAATACTCAGGTCTTCGGTATTTTGTTGGTTCTCTTCCAGAATGTCGACCAAAGACGTCGCTGCTTCTTTCAAGGCTGTGATGCGGGAGCCACTCATTGACCCCGAGTTGTCGAGCACCAGAGCCACTTCGATGCTCTTGTCTGACGCAACCGCACTGCTGTTTGCCTTGAAATCAGACGTATTGATGCCAGCAATGCGCATGAAGGTCGTGTCTGTCGAGCCACTGGCCCAGACTTTTAGCGCGCTAGGATTGCGTTCTATCTCAACAAGATCAATATTGACACTGACACTGGACGACAAGTTGGCGTCCACATAGGCCTCGATCATCGAGCGCACTTCGGAGTCGGTCATTTGAGAGATTTTTTTGACGGCGGCCAACGTCGCTGCGTCAATCGCATCCTGAGTTTCGGAGCGGGTCAGTGCGATGCGGGAATAATCAACCGCAGCTCCGAGCATCAGTATTATCGGTATCAAGACGGCTGCAAAAATAACGGCAATAGCACCGCTTTCGTCCGATGCGAAGGACCGTTCGTTTTTGATCGTAGGTCGCTTTGTAATTGCGTTGGCCGCGCGTTTGAAATGGCGCAGAAAGGGAATGGCAAACCCGTGCATGGCAAATCCTGTTCAGGCCCTTCGGGGACCATTGAAGCAAACTTTGTCCAATTGAAGCGAATGAGCCTTACTAATTTATTTCAAAATTGCACTAATCGTCGCAAATGCCCTGTATTCCTCCTGCATGGGTGAACAAACCTTTAATGCATTGCCTGAATATTCAGGGCTATTCCAAAGTCAGCATGATTTTTCCGATGTGGTTGGAGCTTTCCATCAAGTGATGGGCTTGGGCTGCTTGGTCTAGCGGGAAGGTTTTGAATATCTGTGGTTTCAACCCACCTTCAGCGAAGAGAGGCCAGACCTTTTGTTTCAATTCATCGACAATGGTCGCTTTGAATTCATCGGAACGGGCGCGCAGGGTTGATCCGGTGTGAACCAGTCGCTTCATCATTAAGCGACGAAAATCGGCTTCTGCGACTCCCCCCTTTAAGAAGGCGATCTGTACAATGCGCCCATCTTGAGCGGCTATGACATAGTTTTTTGAAATATAATCGCCGCCGACCATATCGAGGATGACATCAACGCCCTTCTTGTTGGTCCAGCTTTTGATTTCCGTGACAAAGTCCTGCTCACGGTAATTGATTGCCAAGTCTGCGCCGAGCGCCAGGCAAGCATCGCATTTTTCTTGATTGCCTGCGGTGATCGCAACCTGTGAACCGAAGGCCTTGGCCAACTGGATGGCCGTCATGCCAATGCCGGACGATCCGCCGTGGACCAAAAGGCGTTCGTTGGGTTGCAACACCCCACGTTGAAATACATTGTGCCAGACAGTTATGTAGGTTTCGGGCAAGCTTGCGGCTTCTACAAAACTCCAGCCGTCTGGGACGGGGAGCAGGCTCCCCTTATGTGCTAGGCAATAGTCAGCATAGCCGCCACCAGATACCAAAGCCGCTGTTTTGTCCCCTATGGCCCAGTCTTTAACATTGGCGCCGAGTGCAACGACTTCTCCTGCTATCTCTAGGCCAAAGATATCCGAGGCTCCGGGAGGTGGGGGATAGTGCCCTGCTCGTTGAATGCAATCAGGCCGGTTAACACCAGCAGCCTTTACTTTGATCAAAACTTGGTCATCTGAGGGGTGTGGCACCTGGCGGCGGGTGATCTCGAGAGCGTCGGGGCCGCCGGGTTCTGGTGCGATGATGGCATTCATTTCGGTGTGCTGTGGCATGGGGCATCTCCCTTGTTGTTGCATGCAGTTTTAGCCTATCGGTGCCGTTTGGGAAATGGGCTCTATGACCAAAGGTGTGAATTGGGGATTTAAGGGCGTACGGGAATGATGGGGTGTGTCTTCTACCGCAAGTATTTATAGTTAATGAATATATAATGTGTTTTGTACCAAAGTCTTCAATTGAAACGATTTTGTGTTTGTTGCTTCATTATGGGATTTAATTTTTCTTTACCTGCGTATTAACTATTTGGTAACCAAATTAAACGTTAATGAATAGTATCCTTTTTATTTGGATGACGAGTGCCTCCTGTCACTTTGTTTGACGCCTCCCTGTCAACACCTAAGAGCCGTTCTTTACGGCTCTTTTTTTCTTTGTATCAGGTGTGGCAATTTAGCATTCAATTTTGAGCCTATTCTTGGTTTTCATCTATAGGATCTTTATTTAAGTGTTTGTTTCATTTATGTTAATTTGATTTTGAATGTGTAAAACTTGCTATCCGCGATGCGACAATAAGGGCAATGGTTCATAATTCAGCCATGCTTTCGCCCCAATGTCGTGGCTGATCTGTGATCAAGCGATGATGTGAGCAAATATAGGCCCCTCCGATCCAAGAAGCGTTGATAGCATAGGGTGCCTTCTGCTAACTTGATTTTTGGGGCCGTGTCATCTGTCTCGTCTTTGCGTGCTCAAATGGCTGTCAAGACCGGTTTGGTCTATTGGCACAGTTTGTGCTTGATATCCTCGTAAGTGACACATTGATGAATTGCCTGTTTGAATCTGACACATCGGTCATGCTAGGCAGTACCAGACAGTTGGAGGTCATATGAACGACAAGCGTAGTCAGAATTTAAATACTACTCCAGTCTCCTTCGGTGCCAAGTTGGCCGACTCAGACAGTTTCAAAGCTTTGTTTCGGGACGGGATGTCTTTGGTAGAAGAAGCTGCAGATTATCTAGACGGTGATGGGCGTGCTGAAGCCAAGAGCCTGCCGCGCGTCGCGTCGCTTGCCTATGCGACCGAATCCATGCGTCTGACCACTCGTCTGATGCAAATGGCCTCTTGGTTGTTGTTGCAGCGTGCCGTTAACGAAGGCGAAATGAGCTTGGAGCAAGCGGGACAGGAAAAGAACAAAGTTCGATTGCACGGACTGACCACGCCCAAGGACGGACCGGGTTGGGACGAGTTGCCTCTTCGATTGCGCGCCTTGATCGAACAATCTTTGCATTTGCAGAAACGCATTCGTCATCTGGATGAAGTGATTTATTCGAAAAGATCGCTCGAACCAGAGGAAAGTGTAGAGCAAGCCAATCCTGTTGGGGACCAAATTGGATTGATTGCCAATGCCTTTGCCGCCAAAACAGCAGAGCAATGACATCGGCTTGAAGCTGCGGGCTACGAGGCGATTGTTCGGTCGTTGATCTTTAGAACTATTGTGAGAGAAAAGGTGCCTTTGGGCGCCTTTTTTTGTGGCTGGAAATGGCTTGCTCATTTGAATGCATCTGCATCTAAACGGAGGGCATGAAAAAACCCGGTGCGGTGCACCGGGTCTGATCGTTTTGAGACAAAATCGTTTGGCTATTAAGAGCCCAAGAAACCGGAGAATTTGTCTTTAAAGCGTGAAACGCGTCCACCACGGTCCAGCAGCTGGTTGGTGTTGCCAGTCCATGCAGGATGGGAGGTTGGATCAATGTCCAGGTTGAGGGTCGCGCCTTCAGAACCATAAGTGGACCGGGTTGTGAATTCGCTGCCGTCTGTCATGACAACTTTGATCATGTGATATTCTGGATGGATATCTTTTTTCATTTTAGAACGTCCTTAGCACTAGAGTGTTTTTCGCATTCCTATCAATGACGAAAAATGCTCCAAAATTTGTTTGATGCACATCGTGATCCAAAAAACCAAGGGGACTTTTGGCGATGTTCATTCGGATCGCGATGCCGCAGCGATGCTGCTGGACGATCTGCGAGATCCAACAAGTTAAGCTGCGGGGCGGATTAGGCCACGCAGCCGTAGAGATAATTCGTGGGTTCCTATAGCGCAGTGTGTTGAGATATACAAGCCTGATACCTATGTAGAGAGGGAAAAATGCAGACCCGAAGCGAAATGGGGTCTCATAAAGTGCAAAAATCAGATTATGTCTGGTGAATAGAAATTTGGGCCGTGCATTTATCAAATTTGCCTGCCTTTGCATGGCGCGTTGGGCGCAGCTTATAGTTTTGGAGTATCCATGGCCGAATCCGATGTCGCATCTTCCTTTCGCCTGCAGCCACTGGTCCGCCTTGCACCCTATGCCATGCGGTATCGCGGTGCGGTAGCGGCCGCATTGGCTTCGCTTTTGGTTGCTTCTTTCGCTACTTTGTCGCTGCCGTTGTTGATGCGCGGCTTGGTTGATAAAGGATTGTCTGAGGACAATGTTGCAATGGTGGATCACTATACGGGGTGGTTGATTGTTGCAGTGTTGTTTTTGGCTCTGGCCAGTGCGAGCCGCTATTATTTTGTCATTATCCTCGGCGAGCGGGTTGTCAATGATTTGCGCCGTGATGTCTTTGCCAAGCTGACGGTTTTATCGCCCGAGTTTTTCGATCGGGTGCGCAGTGGTGAAATTGTCTCTCGCTTGACAGCAGATGCTACCCAGATCAAATCGGCGGTGGGAGCGAGTGCCTCCTTGGCATTGAGGAACTTTGTGCTGTTTATTGGCGCAGCTGTGATGATGGTGATCACCAGCCCTGAGATGTCTCTGCTTGTATTGGGAGCGATCCCCTTCATTGTTTTGCCTTTGGTGGGGCTGGGGCGATGGGTGCGCAAGAAACAACGCTTTGCACAGGATAGGCTGGCTGACAGCTCCGCTTTTGCCACAGAGGCTATAGGGGCCATGCGAGTGCTACAGTCCTTCACGCAGGAAAAGCGCGTTAACGGGTTCTTTGGCGAGTCAATTGAGCAAGCTTTTGGCGCTGCCCGTCACTCGGTACGGGCCCGCGCTTTGCTGACTGCCTTTGCTATGTTCTTCATTTTCGCGTCCATTGTCGGCGTGCTTTGGTATGCAGCGCAGGATGTTACCGCCGGAACCCTCTCGGCTGGCGCGCTCAGTCAATTCGTTATCTATTCTACCATGGCTGCTGCGGGCCTTGGCGGCTTGAGCGAAGTGTGGGGCGAGATATCCCAAGCGTCCGGTTCGGCTGAGCGATTGATGGAGTTGATGGACGAAGACGTTGATGTCCAGTCGGTGACCAATCCGCTGCCTTTGCCAGCCGCTGCTGCGCTTTCTGTGACTTTTGATCAGGTTTGTTTTCATTACCCTAATGCAGAGAAGAGCCCTGTTCTTGAGGATCTGTCTTTTGAAATCCAGGCTGGAGAAACGGTTGCTATTGTGGGGCCTTCCGGTGCAGGAAAAACGACCATATTTCAGCTGTTGATGCGCTTCTACGATACCGAAAAAGGTCGTTTGCTGCTTGGTGGTCAACCGATTGATCAGGTGTCGCTGCACGACTTGCGCAGTGCGATGGCCTTGGTGCCACAAGAACCCGTAATTTTTGCCATGTCTGTGGCAGATAATATCGCCATGGGTCGGGATGGAGCCAGCCGGGAAGATATTATAAAGGCCGCCAAATCAGCGCATGCGCATGGGTTTATTTGCGACATGTCCGATGGTTATGATTCGCTGATTGGTGAGCGCGGCGTGACCTTATCTGGCGGTCAACGACAGCGGTTGGCGATCGCACGTGCGATTCTCAAAGACGCGCCGATTCTGCTGTTGGATGAAGCCACGAGCGCGTTGGATGCTGAAAGCGAGACTCTGGTTCAGGCTGCGTTGGACGACATGATGGTTGGACGCACGACAATCGTTATTGCTCACCGCTTGGCGACGGTGAAAAAAGCGGACCGCATACTTGTTCTCAAAAAGGGACAGGTGGTCGAGCAAGGCAACCATGACAGTTTGGTGGCGCAAAAGGGTCTCTACGCGCGGCTCGCAAGCCTGCAATTTGGTGACGACCTAGAGGTGTGATCGAGTCGCGATTAGCGTTGGGTGAGTTTTAGCTCGATGCGGCGGTTCTTGCGCAGTGTCTCGTCGTCGTCTCCGTCCTCAAGGGGCTGAAATTCGCCAAAACCAGCTGCGACCAATCGCTTGGGCGGGACGCCTTTGGATATGAGATACTTGACCACTGAGATGGCTCGGGCGGCGGATAATTCCCAGTTGGATGGGAAGCGGGCGCTGTTGATCGGGCGATTGTCGGTGTGGCCGTCAATACGCAGCACCCAATCGATTTCCTCAGGAATATCTTGACTCAATTCCAGAATGGCTTCGGCAAGGCGATCCAGTTCTCCGGTGCCTTCTTCTTTCATGCGCTCGCCACCAGACGGGAACAGCACTTCGGATTGAAAAACAAAGCGATCACCCACCACGCGTATATCGGAGCGCTGGGATAGGATTTCTCTCAGGCGACCGAAAAAATCTGACCGGTAACGAGACAACTCTTGTACCCGTTGGGCCAAAGCGATGTTGAGGCGTTTGCCAAGGCTGGCAATTTTGGTCTGGCTTTCCCTGTCTCTGTTTTCAGAGGCATCTAGCGCGTCCTCAAGCGCAGCAATCTGGCGGCGCAAAGCTGAGATCTGTTGGTTGAGGAGTTCCACTTGGGCTAGAGCTCGTTGTGAAATGACTTTTTCATTTTCGAGGGTCTTGGTCAGGGACGCGATCTGTCCGCCTGCGCTGTCTTTATCACCCGCTTGAGAATCCAACTGCAGCAACAATCGGTCTCGGGAAGCCTCAGTGCTTTCAAGCCCGGCTTGCAAGCTCAGAATAGAGCTCTCCAAATCTTGTTTTCCAGCGCGTTCCAGAGCCAACAGCTCGGTCAATTCAGCGATTTGGTTGTTGAGTTTGTTCAGTGCAGTGTCCTTGCCAGAAATTTCCTGACTGAGGAAAAACTGTGCAACCATGAATACGGTTAGCAAGAAGATGAGCACCAGCAGCAAGGTCGCCATGGCGTCGACAAAACCAGGCCAGTAGTCGGCTCTAGGTTCATTGCGGCGATTGCGGGACAGACCCATCTGACATCCTCATGATTTTTGTGCAGGCCGAAAGCAATGTATCGGATTGCGGTACTCTTGGTTCGTCTATTTGTTTTCGCTGGACGAGTCGGCCGACGATAGAACGGTGTTTAGTTTTGTCAGCACCTGCTTGATTTCTTCTTGCTGGGTGGATTGCTGGTCAGCCCACTCACGCATCAATTGCTGTTCTGAGCGCAAATGTTGAACAAGTCCTTGAATGCCTTCGGCCAAATTGGCCATAGCGGTGGTTGCTGTGCGGCCAGAATTGGCACTGCCATCTGCATTCACGCCATCGATTTTACGGGACAGTTGTTCAAGCACTGAGACAAGCTGTTGGTTGTTGCCGTTGCCCAATGCTTCGCCATAGCCAGCCTCGAGATCTTCGACACGAATGTCGGTGACGGTGGAAAGCCAGTCTTCCAGATTGGTAAAGAAACGGGTCTGTGCCTGACCCGCTTGCAAATCTAGGAACCCAAGTACCAGTGAGCCGGAAAGACCAAAAAGAGAGGATGAAAAGGCTGTGCCCATGCCCTTCAACGGGGCTTCTAAACCGGCTTTTAAATCTTCAAAGATCACACCGACATCTGTGGATGCCACAGACAGGGAGCGAATGACGTCGCCAACGGAGCTTACGGTTTGCAGCAAACCCCAAAAAGTGCCCAGTAGACCGAGAAACACCAAGAGGCCCGTCAAATATCGGGAAATATCTCGGGCTTCATCGAGGCGCATGCCGACTGATTCAAGAATGGAGCGCATCGTTGAGGTATTGATCGCCATACGGCCAACACGGTCACCCAATAGAGTGGCCATTGGTGCCAGTAGGATCGGTGGTCGTGAGACTTCCAGCCCCGGATCACCGAGGCGAAAATTATTCACCCATTTGACCTCACGGAACAGGCGTACAACCTGACGCATTGCCAGAAAGATGCCGACCGCCAGGACAAAGAAAATCATCGCATTTAGGAGCGGGTTGCTCCAGAAGGCTTCGAGAATCTGGCGATAGAGTATGAGGGGAATAAACGCAGCTGCGCCAATGAAAATGAGCATACGCCACAGGTAACGTTGTGGACTTGCTAGCTTATATGGATCCAACTCGCTGGTCATCGTCCGTCTTTTCTGGTTGCGTGGGAGCAGGCCAAAATGGCCCGAATGATTTGTTTCATCCAAGCCTAAAGACATTGCCCAATTTCCTCGCTGAGGAAAAGGGGTATTATAGATTTTTTTACGTTGATGGCCAGAAAGATGTGATCTGGCCGGGTGTCAGATCACCAATGATGTCATTTGTTTTGTGCTTTTTTTAGGCCATGCTGGATATGGCGACGAATGGCTTCATTGGCAGCGATGACTGAGCCGCTCTTGAACATGTCGTCTCCACCGTTAATGTCGGTGACAAAACCACCTGCTTCGCGTACCAACAAAATGCCCGCAGCAACGTCCCAAGGGTATAGAAATTCTTCCCAATATCCGTCAAAACGGCCAGTTGCGACATAGGCCATGTCGAGGGCAGCCGAGCCGGTACTGCGCAGGCCGGACACATCGGCCATGATGGTTTCCAGTTGGTCGAGGTAAGGTTTGTGTCTGCCGCGGCCAAGGTGTGGTACGCCTGTGGCAATGACACAATCGTGGAAGTCGTCACGGGCAGCAACGCGCATGCGGCGATCATTATAAAAAGCACCACGGCCACGTTCTGCTGTGAACAGATCATCGGTTGCCGGATTGTAGATGATACCGGCGACGATGCGGCCTTCGTGTTCCAGTGCAATGGAAATGGCAAACATGGGTATGCCGTGCAAGAAGTTGGTCGTGCCATCGAGAGGGTCTATGATCCAGCGATGGCTTTTATCCGCCCCTTCGTGTTCACCGCTTTCTTCCATCAGGAAGCCGAAATTCGGGCGGGCTTTTTGCAGCTCTTCCTTGATGGTTTGTTCGGCCTGAAGGTCTGCGCTGGAAACAAAATCGCCTGGCCCCTTGCGGGAAACCTGAAGGTTTTCCAATTCGCCGAAATCACGAGATAAGCGGCGTCCAGCCTTAAGAGCGGCTTGGACCATGACATTGAGAAGAGCGGAACGAGCCATTTTCTGTGCGTCCTAGGTGACTGGCGCTGCCTTATCTATCTGTCAGATCATAGGCGAGCGCAAATTTATGTGTCGAATGTGACGACGATCTGGATTGTATGCCCGTCACAACAAAAGCACGCATCAATCCCAATGGAGATGCGTGCAGCGGTCTTGCGTCGCTGTGTTAGTCAGCGCGTTTTACGTAGATGATCTCGTTGGTGTCTACCACGATATTCTCGCCGACAGCGATAAACGGCGGCACCATGCACCGCACACCATTGCTCAACATCGCAGGCTTATAGGACGACGACTGCGTCTGGCCTTTGATGGTGGGCTCGGTTTCTGTCACTTCCAAGGTCACCTGGTCCGGCAATTGAATGCCGATCGGACGTTCTTCGTGCAGTTCAACGACCACAGCCATGCCGTCCTGAAGGAAAGCTGCACGTTCGCCAACAAATTCCTTGTTCAGTTCTAGTTGGTCGTAGTTAACGGTGTCCATGAAAACAAGATTTTCACCTTCTTCATACAGAAAGGTGAAATCCTTCTGTTCAAGGCGGATGCGTTCCACGGTTTCAGATGCGCGAAAACGTTCGTTGAGCTTGCGTCCGTCGATCAGATTTTTGAATTCAACCTGAGCAAACGCTCCGCCTTTGCCTGGTTTCACTGCATTGACTTTAACTGCGACCCAAATGGTGCCCTGATGCTCGATCACATTGCCAGGACGGATTTCGTTACCATTGATTTTCATAACTAGCCATCTTGCTGGCAGGATGCGTGACACATTGGCAGCTGCGATCCTGCTTCATATAAAAGGATGTTCGCGCCGATAGAACTTATCGTAATAATCGCTCGACACGGGTGCTCTGTAGGACCACATTCATGGCGCTTTTGCAAGGCTTTTGGCATTTTTCCAGCTCAAAATTAGTCAATCACGGCTTGCTGTGACAAACCCTGCGTCTTTGTTGTGCCGGTTTTTAGGCTTTATTCTACCAAACAGACTTTTCATTTAATGCCGTTAGCGCTTTTTCCTTGTCGCTATTTGGTAGCTTTTGGAAATAATCTTCCAGCCAATCATCTTTTTTGCCGGCCTTCTTGGAGAGCAGATAAAACTGCGCCGCCTTAACCGGCTCGGGTGGTGCTCCAAAGCCGCGGGCTAGAATGCGCGCAAGGCGGTTTTGCGCCAGAACATGTCCAGCGGTTGCGGCTTGCTCTATCCAAGAACGGGCGGCTGCGTAGTCTTGTTGGACACCCTGACCCTTGAGGACCATCAGGCCAAACTCCAATTGGGCATCGGCAAATCCACCTTTGGCTGCTTCCCGCATCCAATAGCTGGCTTGTTCCACATTCGGTGTTGGAAAGAGATCTGACATATAAAGGTTGGCCAGCGCATATTGTGCGTCAGGCAATCCTTGGCTGGCCGATTTGGTAAACAAATCCATGGCTTTGGTCACATCCTGCCTAACCAGCTGGCCTTGCAGATAAAGCAACGCTAGATTAAATTGCGCATTCTTTTGGTTTTTTTGCGCGGCTTTTTCAAACAGAGGGATGGCTTTTTTATAGTCTTTTTCCACTCCATTGCCTTGGGTGTAGAGTAAACCGAGAGCAAATTGTGCCTCGGGGTCTCCTTTTTCTGCTGCGATGGAGAACCAGTCTGCGGCTAGCTTTGGGTCTTTGGGGACACCTTGGCCATGCAGATAGAGTGCGCCCAAGAGAGTTTGCGCTGAAACTTCACCCATCCCAGCCAATTTGGTAGCCAAATCAAACGCCGTTAAATAATAACCGCGTTGATAGGCTGAAAAAGCAGCGCTGGAGGGCAATTCAAATTGGGGAATGCTAAAAGGGTTGGATGTTGTCGTCGGCAAAATGACTTTATCTGGTTGATCTTTGATTGTTTGGTCTTTTTCGGCTGTCTGTTGCGATTGCGTGCTGTCGTTTGCAGTGTTGGCTTTTGGTGCCTCAGGTTTTGTGACCTCGGTTGATTGCTGTGCCATTGCAAAATTTGATGATATATAGAGAGGAGCGGCCACAATGGCGATGCTCAGCAATGAACCTGTGCGCCATAAACGATTGGGAAGATATCGATAGGCGGCTAAAAAACCAGAAAACAGAGGTGTCAATTGTTTGGATTCCTTGCAACCGAATTATTCTTCAGACACGCTGTGTGTCTACACCGACCATAATTTAAAAATGGGACCTTTCTGTGATCCGTTTCATTGACCCGTTTCGGTGCTAGAATGGTTGTACCCGTTCGTTAGCGTGTGCTGTGTGCCGCTTGGTGTAGCAAGGCGCAGGCTTTCTGGACTGCAGTTTTGGGGCCTTCTTCGTGATCCCAAATTGCTTCGCGTAGAGCTATGAATTCGATGTTGGTTGCGCCAACGCGGCTGCATTCGGACAAGTCTGAACCACTGATGATTACGGTGGGGACTTCAAACAATCCGGACCACCAATCTGCCATTTCGAATGATTTATCGTGAATGATTGGGGTGGTCGGGGCATCCAAGCGGCCGAACATGATGTAATCAATGCCGCTTTCGCCGATCTCCATGGCTGAATGACGTTTGTTGCCGCCTTCTGCCCCCAACATGAAACGATCAGAATAATCTTCAACGCCGGACGCGATTTCGGGCAAATCACCATTCAGATGCAAACCATCGCATTTGGTGCGTCCAGCAATGCGGGAATCACCGCGAAGGACAACCGCTATGTCCTTTTTTTGCGCCATCGGGGCAATCGTCTGGGCGATCAGTTGCAGTTCAGTGTCATGCTCGGCGTCACAATCAATCAACAGGGCCGCAATGTTGCCGCCGTCAATAGCCGCGGCCAATTGTGCCGGAAAACTTTCCAGGTCGATATGTCTGGGGGTGACGAGATAAATCTGGCAGGGCTCCATGGGCGTGACCTGTTCTGCGGTTGGGGTGAGTACGCTTTGGTCTGATATCTCGCAAAATTCACTGTCTTGCAAGGCAAGAAGGAGGTGAAGAGCAAAAAATGCGCCGATAAGCTTATCGGCGCACGTGTTTGTTGCATAATTCGCAGTTGAATTAGGCTTTGAGGACTTCTACACCCGGCAAGGCTTTGCCTTCCATCCATTCAAGGAAGGCCCCGCCTGCAGTGGAGATGTAGGAAAAATCATCATAGACGCCAGCGTGATTCAGTGCAGCAACGGTGTCGCCACCGCCTGCAACAGATGTCAATCTACCGGCTTTTGTTTCGCTAGCAGCTTCTTTGGCGGCAGCAACGGTTGCTGTGTCAAACGGAGCAATTTCGAAAGCGCCAAGCGGGCCGTTCCAAACAACTGTGTTGGCCTTTTTGATCCATGCAGACACGGCTTCAACAGATTTGGGCCCGATGTCTAGCATCATGCCGTCAGCTGGAATGTGGTCCACATCAAGCACTTCGTAAGGTGCGTTGGCAGCAAATTCTTTGGCGACCAATGCATCGGTCGGTAGGATGATTTCACAGTTGGCTTTTTCTGCTGCGACTAGAATGCGCTTGGCAGTTTCGGCTAGATCATGCTCGCAAAGGGATTTGCCAACGTCTTTGCCCTGTGCAGCAAGGAAGGTGTTGGCCATGCCGCCACCGATAACCAGTCCGTCCACTTTGGTCACCAGATTTTCCAGAAGGTCAATTTTGGTGGAGACTTTGGCGCCGCCAACCACGGCCAGAACCGGACGATTTGGTGTGCCTAATGCAGAATTCAGCGCTTCAAGCTCCTGCTGCATGGTGCGTCCTGCGACGGCTGGCATATGATGGGCTAGACCTTCGGTAGACACATGGGCGCGGTGGGATACAGAGAAGGCGTCGGCCACAAGCAAGTCGCCATTTTCGCCTAACTGGGCTGCAAACTCTGGATCGTTCTTTTCTTCGCCTTTATAAAAGCGGGTGTTTTCCAACACCAGAATGTCGCCAGCCGCCATGTTGTCGATGGCCGCTTTGGCAATAGGGCCAATGCAGTCTTCAGCAAAACCAACGGGGCGTTTGAGAGCTTCTGAAAGCGCCGGGACAACCTGTATGAGTGACATTTCAGGGTTCTTTTCACCCTTGGGACGACCAAAGTGGGCCAGAATGATGACTTTCCCGCCTTTTTCGGAGATCTCTGAAAGGGTTGGCACGATGCGTGTGATACGGGTCGCGTCCGTGACTTTGCCGTCTTTCATTGGAACGTTCAAATCAACGCGTACCAGAACACGTTTGCCTTGGAGTTCTACGTCGTCGAGGGTTTTGAAGGTGCTAGCAGCCATTGGATAATCCTGCAATCTGTCCGACTTGATGTCGGGAAATGATGGTCTGTTACAAAAAAAGCGCTGTCCGGACCAAAAACCGTGGCCGGTTTTGTCTCGCGAACAGCGCCTTTAAATCATAAATCCCGGTCGGAGTGACCTCTGACCGGGAAGGCGTTAAGCCAATTAGATAAGTTTAGCCATAGCAACCGCTGTGTCGTTCATGCGGTTGGAGAAGCCCCACTCATTGTCATACCAAGTCATGATGCGAACCATTGTGCCGCCCATTACTTTGGTCTGTGGAGCAGCAAAGCTGGAAGAATGCGCATCATGGTTGAAGTCAATGGATACCAGTGGCTCTTCGGAGTAAGCGAGGATGCCTTTGAGTTCGCCTTCAGCTGCAGCTTTGATAGCTGCATTGACTTCTTCAATGGTGGTGTCGCGTTTTGCGATGAACTTGAGGTCAACCACAGAAACGTTTGCAGTCGGCACGCGGATCGCAGAACCATCCAGTTTACCAGCCAGTTGTGGCAGAACCAGACCAACTGCTTTTGCAGCGCCGGTGGAGGTTGGGATCATGGACATGGCAGCAGCACGACCGCGATATGGATCGGAGTGCATCGTATCGAGTGTTGGCTGATCACCTGTGTAAGCGTGGATGGTGGTCATGTAGCCTTTTTCGATACCGAGCAGTTTGTCCAGAACATAAACCACTGGTGACAGGCAGTTGGTGGTGCATGATGCGTTGGAAACGATCAAGTCATCTGATGTCAATGTGTCGTGGTTTACACCGTAAACGATGGTTTTGTCAGCATTTGCGCCAGGAGCAGAAATCAGAACGCGTTTTGCGCCTGCTTTAAGGTGCATAGAAGCTTTTTCTTTTGCAGTGAAAATGCCGGTGCATTCCATTGCAATGTCAACACCCAGCTCGCCCCAAGGAAGTTCTTCTGGGTTGCGGATTGCTGTAACCTTGATAGGACCACGACCTACGTCAATGGTGTCGCCGTCAACAGTAACAGTGCCGGGGAAACGGCCGTGTACAGAATCGTAACGCACAAGGTGAGCGTTGGTTTCAACTGGACCCAGATCGTTGATTGCAACAACTTCGATGTCGGTGCGACCTGATTCAACGATAGCCCGCAGTACGTTCCGTCCGATGCGTCCGAAACCATTGATCGCCACTTTTACAGTCATGACCTTCTCCTGAATTTACGCCAGCCCGTGATTATTACCGATTGGGGGCCGGTCTTGTACTTTGACCAAGTTGATAAGCGCTAGATAACCGAGGGTAGTTTGCCGCGCGTTGATCAATCTCATTTTAAAACGGTAATATACTTTTGTCGTATGACAATTTGACATCCCTGCCAAGCGAATTGGCAGGGAAAAGTGAATTTACCTGCCAATTTGCATCATTTTATGTGCTTTACGCCGTTTTTAGACGTTCGGTTACCTGTGTAACAACATTTTCGGCAGTGATGCCAAATTTCTCGTAGAGTTCTTTATAAGGGCCAGAGGCGCCAAAAGAATTCATGCCTACAAAGATGCCATCCGTTCCGATGAAACGATCCCATCCCATGCGAAGCGCGGCTTCGATGCCCACATTGACCTTTGCTGCACCCAAGGTGGCCTTCTTATATTCGTCAGATTGTGCTTCGAACAGCTCAAAACAAGGGACTGAAACAACGCGAACTTTAATGTCCTGTTCTGCCAAAGTCGATTGCGCTGACATCGCGATTTCCACTTCTGACCCAGACGCGAAGATGGAAACGTCTGCGTCTCCATCGCAATCGGAAAGAACATAGGCACCGCGTGCGCAGAGATTCTCTTCAGAATATTCGGTGCGGTATGGAGTCAGCCCCTGACGTGTCAGGGCATGAACACTAGGGGCATGGTCCGACTTGATGGACAGCTCCCAACATTCTGCAGTTTCCATTGCATCGGCAGGGCGGAATACCTGCATATTTGGAATCGCACGCAAAGAGGCAAGGGTTTCGACCGGCTGATGGGTTGGTCCATCTTCGCCCAGACCAATGGAATCATGGGTCAAGACGTAAATGACGCGCTGTTCCATCAGTGCGGACAAACGCATTGCGCCACGCATATAGTCAGCAAAGACCAAGAAGGTGCCGCCGTAAGGAATCACCCCACCATGCAGAGCCATGCCATTCATGGCAGAGCCCATCAAATGCTCACGGATACCCCAGTTCATGTAACGCCCAGAGAAATCATCTGCGGTGACAGAAACAGTTGCCGGGGTTTTGGTGTTGTTGGAGCCGGTCAGGTCGGCTGAGCCACCAATGGTTTCGGGCACGACTTCGTTGATGACGGTAAGCGCCATTTCAGAAGCTTTGCGGGTGGCCACATTTTTAGGGTCTGCTGCGAGAGACTTTTTATAAGCCACCATGGCGTCTTCAAAGCCGGCAGGCAGGTCGCCCCGCATGCGACGCTCAAATTCAGCACGAAGCTCGGGATCCGCAGCGTCAAGACGTTTTTGCCATTCTTTGTGGCCGTGGGCTGCATTGAGGCCTGCGATGCGCCATGCGTCGCGGATATCAGAAGGGATATCAAAAGGCTCGTTTTCCCAACCCAGCGCAGCGCGCGTGGCGGCAATTTCTTCGGCTCCGAGAGGAGCACCATGCACTTTGTTCGTGCCAGCCTTGTTGGGAGAGCCAAAACCAATGGTGGTTTTACAAGCAATGATGGTTGGCTTGTCACTACCGCGTGCCGCTTCGATGGCGAGTGCAATAGCTGCTTGATCGTGGCCGTCTACTGCGTCCGTGTTCCAGCCTGAAGCACGGAAACGGGCCAGCTGATCCGTGGAATCCGACACATTGACGTTGCCGTCGATGGTGATGTTGTTGTCGTCCCAAAGGAGAATCAGTTTGTTCAGTTTCAGATGGCCCGCAAGTGCGAGAGCCTCCTGACTGATGCCTTCCATCAGACAGCCGTCGCCTGCGAGCACATAAGTATAGTGATCGACAAGCTCTGAGCCAAATTTGCTGGCCATCAGTTTTTCGGCAATGGCCATACCAACGCCGTTGGCCAGACCTTGCCCCAGAGGGCCTGTCGTAGTCTCGATGCCACTGGCATGTCCCACTTCAGGGTGGCCTGCTGTTTTGGAGCCGAGTTGACGGAAATTGGCCAGATCCTCGACTGACATGTCCTCATAGCCCAGCAGGTGCAGCAGGGAATAGAGCAGCATTGAACCGTGGCCGGCGGAAAGAACAAAGCGATCTCTATCTGCCCATTTTGGCGCAGTAGGATCAAACTTCATAAACTTGGTGAAAAGGACCGTCGCAATATCGGCTGCGCCCATAGGCAGGCCGGGGTGTCCCGAATTTGCTTTCTCAACGGCGTCCATTGAAAGAAAGCGGATCGCATGTGCCATGCGGGTTTGTTTATCCATGTTGTTCATGAACTCTGTTTCTGGGATTTTTCGAAGTTGCTAGCGTCAGGAAAATACGTGGCATACCCACCGCCGTTTCAGCAATCGAACTCGATCAGGTTACACAGGAACTGCCTTGCCACGATGCAAGCCCGGCAGACAGAGGCTGATACAAACGTTGTGACATTTAGCATTGATACAGCGAGAGTCAATCTGAACCTGTCTTTTCTCGCCAGAATCTGCGGCAAACAGGCCAATATGCAATCCCCTGTGGACTGGAGCTGTTGACGAACCGGTGCCATTGACGAAGTTCTATGATGTCTCCTAGACTCATGGTGAGTATGAATTATCGCGTGATTCATCCATTCGACTCGTTTTCGTTAAGGGATATTTGCAAGCACAGTCGCCTTGAAAGGGGCGAAATGTGGTTGCAGTTGGTCTCACTGGAAATGTTTGTACATGAGCCAATGGGCTCATGCGGGCAATGGGTGGAACAATCATGTTGCCTTGTGCCGACACGTTGCCGCAAGTCTAGCGCGCTGTCGCTTTTGGATTGGGGGTCTTATGGGTGACAAGCCAGATGTTTCTGGGGCTTTGGCGCGGCTGGATCGTGCCCTTTTGAGTTTGGAACTTGCCGTTGACAAACGTCGGGACAAAGGGCTCTCGATGAAGGCCTTACAAGGTGACTTGAAGCGGATGAGCGTTGAGAGGTCCGATTTGACCAGCTCGCTAGAAAGCGTAAAAGCCCGTTCTGAGAAGCTTGAAGGGGCGAATGAAGAAGTATCCAGACGTCTGGGTGCCGCCATGGAATCTGTTCGTGCAGTGCTTGAACAGCATGGTGGATAAATGAAGAGGTTTGACCGGAGAAGCTAATGGTTCAGGTCAGTGTCAGTATTAATGGACGTGCTTATCGCATGGCCTGTGAAGATGGTCAGGAAGATCATCTGCTTGCTCTGGCACGTCGATTCGACGACTTGATTAATCAGCTGAAGGGTGATTTTGGCGAAATTGGTGATCAACGATTGACCGTCATGGCTGGCATTATGGCAATGGATCAACTTGTTGAAATGGATAGTAAGGTCGCCAGTTTGAGTGAGGAAGTCGCAGCGTTGCGTGATGCGCGTTCCGCTGTTCAAGAGAAAAATGTCGGCGATCAGGATGCGATTGCCCTCAGGATCGACAAAGCGGCAGAGCAAATTGAACGGTTGTCCAAAGTTCTGCTCGAAACCTAATTTTGATTGTACAAAGGCTTCCCTTTTCATATGTGGTCTGGAAATTTGCAGTCGGGTCCTCTATATATGGATTGCTGCACTTCTCGTTAGAAGCAACTTTTCCTTGGGGCCTTAACGATCCGAATGGGAGCTGGCGCTGATAAGGACCGTGGTCCTCTTTAACCGGCCCCCCCCTGAAAAACAGGTGTCCCAGGATCTATAAAGCATCAACGGTCGTTGCGGCATCTCTTTCAGAGCGACTTTCCTTTTTGGGGAAGCCGCTCTTTTCATCTGTGGTGTTGGTATAGGTGGTTGGGAGGATAGGACGTGGATTCTACCGCGCTCAAAGAACACAAAGCGACGACGCGCCGCGAAATGACAAGATTGCGCGATGAATTGCCTATTGGAGAGCGTGAAAGGCAAAGTACGCAAGCCTGCCAGCAACTCTTGGATCGCCTAGCCGTTGCGCAAGGTCAGGTCATTGGACTGTTTCTCCCCATAAAATCAGAAATCAATGCTTCGATGCTTGTTGAGCCACTGCGGGAGCGAGGCGCCAGGTTGGCGCTGCCTGTACCAATTGGGCGAACAGGTATGATCTTTCGGGCCTGGGAGCGTGATGCTCCGTTGGTTGATGCTGGCTTTGGTACGGTGGGGCCTGAAAAAACGGCTGAAGAACTTATTCCCGATTGCCTGATTATGCCCTTGTTGGCGTTTGATGCACGGGGAGATCGTCTCGGTTATGGGGCAGGTCACTATGACCGTTATATTTCCGAACGGATTATCGAAGGGCGGAAACCGCAATTGATCGGATTGGCTTTCTCCTTTCAGAAACTGGACAAGGTCCCCGTTGGAAGCTATGACCTGCCCTTGGATATGATTGTGACGGAAAGGGGCGTCTACACACCCTAGCTTCATCGCTGATTACAGAATCAGCGGCGGTTCGTTTCAATCCTCTTGCATCATGAGACAGGCGAGCCAGGCAGGACAGTATGCGACTATTATTCATCGGCGATATCGTTGGGCGTGCGGGCCGAGCCATTGTGCAGTCAAAACTGCCCGGTTTGGTTGAACGCTATAATCTCGATTTTGTTATTATCAACGGCGAAAATGCTGCAGCGGGTTTCGGTATTACCGAGGCAATCGTACAGGATCTTTTGGATGCTGGCGGTGACGTGATTACCACTGGCAACCACGCTTGGGATCAGCGCGACGCTTTGGTCTATTGCGAGCGGCAGCCTGCCTTTTTGCGACCGGTCAACTATCCTTCCGGGGTGCCCGGCAAGGGCGCCAATATGTATTCAGCCCGTAATGGTGCCAATGTTCTGGTGATGAATGCCATGGGGCGGGTGTATATGGACGCGCTGGATTGTCCGTTTGCTGCGGTCGATAAAGAGCTGGATGCTTGCCCAATGGGTGAGTTTGTCGACGCCATCGTGTTGGACTTCCATGCCGAGGCCACGTCCGAGAAACAGGCGATGGGGCATTTCCTCGATGGGCGTGTGTCGTTAGTCGTTGGCACGCATACACATGTTCCCACATCTGACTATCGCCTTTTGCCCGGCGGCACGGCCTATATGTCCGATGCGGGCATGACTGGCGATTATGACTCTGTTTTGGGCATGGACAAAGAAGAGCCGGTTCAGCGCTTTTTGCGCAAAGTGCACGGCGGGCGGTTCACTCCGGCCCTAGGCGAGCCGACTTTGTGTGGTGTTGCAGTGGACACTGATGATCGGACAGGATTGGCTGTTGATGTCGAGCCTTTGCGAATCGGTGGTCATCTATCCCGGCATATTCCGTCTTTTTGGGAAAACGGCGGCAATTAAACCCTTCATACGTGGCGTTTGTGATCAGGTCCCTTGATCTTTGCTGCCTTCCTGTGGCATCACCTGTGCCAAATATATCAGGCGCGGGACGCGCAAATACCCAAAGACAAATGGATCTTACGACATGGCAGGCCATTCAAAATTTAAGAACATCATGTATCGCAAGGGCGCACAGGACGCCAAGCGCTCCAAGTTGTTCTCCAAGCTCTCCAAAGAGATTACCGTTGCTGCTAAAATGGGTGGTCCCGACCCTGACGCCAATGCGCGTCTGCGTTTGGCTATTCAGAATGCTCGTGGCCAATCCATGCCTAAAGACAATATTGATCGCGCCATCAAGAAGGCCGAAGCCGGTGATGAAGGCAACTATGATGAAGTGCGGTATGAGGGCTATGGTCCGGGTGGTACCGCTGTTGTGGTGGAAGCTTTAACGGACAACCGCAACCGCACCGCATCCAACGTGCGTGCTGCCTTCACCAAAAATGGTGGCACTCTTGGTGAATCAGGCTCTGTCGCTTTCATGTTTGATCGGGTGGGAGAATTGGTGTTTCCGATCGGAGTCGGTGATGAAGACAGCGTGATGGAAGCTGGCATCGAAGCGGGTGCCGATGATGTGCAGTCCGATGAAGATGGCCACACCATCTACACCGCGTTTGAAGATATGACTGACGTGAGTAAGGCTCTTGAAGAGGCTTTCGGGCAGTCACCTGAGTCTGAGAAAGCCATTTGGAAGCCTCAGAATGAAATTGATGTGGATGCTGAAAAAGCGGGCACCATCATGAAGCTGATGAACGCGCTGGAAGATGATGACGACGTACAGAATGTCTATTCCAACTTCACCATGAGCGATGAAGTGTTGGCCTCGCTGGCAGAGTAAGCTTTCATACTATCAATGAGAAAATTTGAGCCCCGCTGGTGTATCCAAGCGGGGTTTTTTGTTGCTTTGTGCTTGTGGGTTTTGAGGTCGGTATTCTGTTTGTTCTGGTATTGTTCATATTTCCGAGCTATGGATGAGTCATGAAAGAACATCCAATACGAATCGTAGGGTTTGATCCGGGATTGCGCCGCACCGGCTGGGGCGCGATTGATGTGATCAGCAACAGGCTGATCTTTGTTGGCTCCGGCTTGATTACATCTGACAATAATGTCGATCTGGCGACGCGCCTGTTACAGCTGCATTGCGGCGTGATGGGAGTGCTGGAGAAATATGAGCCGCAGGAAGTGTCGGTTGAGCAGACTTTTGTCAATAAGGATGCGGTTGCGACCCTGAAGTTGGGGCAGGCACGGGCAATTTCTTTGTTGGCACCGGCACAACGCGGCTTGCCTGTCTCTGAATATGCGCCCAACGCGGTTAAAAAGACGGTGGTTGGCGTCGGCCACGCGGACAAGAAACAAGTCCAGACGATGGTCAAAATGCTTTTGCCCAAGGCCACGTTTGACAGCGAAGATGCAGCAGATGCTTTGGCGATTGCCATTTGTCACGCACATCAGCGTGGGGCGAAGGCCTATAAGATAGCTTGATGGATAGATGAGGGAATGGTGAGCCTATGATTGGCAAGCTCAAGGGTTTGATCGACGAATATGCAGACAACTACGTGATTGTCGATGTCGGTGGCGTCGGGTATGAGGTTTATTGCTCAAACCAAACCTTGCAGGCGCTCCCTTCGGTGGGAGAAGCGGCGACTGTTCTAATTGAAACCCACGTGCGGGAAGATCAGATCAAGCTGTTTGGCTTTGCAACGGCTCTGGAGCGTGATTGGTTCCGTTTGCTCACCACAGTGCAAGGGGTGGGGCAAAAAGTAGCGCTGGCAATTCTGTCTACCTTGAAGATTTCCGAGCTGACTTCCGCTATAGCTTTGCAAGATAAGGTTATGGTTGCACGCACACCCGGTGTGGGCCCCAAAGTGGCGCAGCGGATCGTTTCTGAATTGAAAGATAAAACACCAAGTCTGTCAGCGACCGACAGTGCTGTGGCCAATTTGCAGGCCGAGATTGAATTGGCAGGCGCGCCAAAAGCGATGGCCGAAGCTGTTTCGGCTCTGACTAATCTGGGGTATGCACCTATGCAGGCCAATGCGGCAGTGGCAACCGTGGTTAAACGGGACGGCGACGCGCTTGGCACAGCGGCGCTCATTCGGTTGGCCCTTAAGGAGCTGTCACAATGATCGAGAATGATGATCGTCTGGTTTCTGCTGTTCCCAAGGAAGAAGAAACGGATCACGCTTTGCGGCCGCAAATGCTGGGCGATTTTGTCGGTCAGGCACAAGCGCGAGCTAACTTGTCTATTTTCATTGAGGCAGCACGGACACGAAAAGAAGCACTCGATCATGTGTTGTTTGTTGGCCCGCCCGGCTTGGGCAAAACCACATTGGCCCAGATTGTCAGCCGCGAATTGGGGGTGAATTTCAAATCGACCTCCGGTCCCGTGATTGCCAAGGCAGGGGATCTTGCTGCGCTGTTGACCAATCTGGAAGAGAATGACGTGCTCTTCATTGACGAGATCCATCGCCTGAATCCTGCCGTGGAAGAAATTCTTTACCCGGCGATGGAGGATTTTCAACTCGATTTGATCATCGGCGAGGGACCCGCGGCCCGCTCTGTGAAGATTGATCTGGCTAAATTTACGCTGGTGGCTGCGACGACACGTCTGGGTTTGCTGACTACGCCTCTCAGGGACCGGTTTGGAATTCCCGTTCGGCTTAATTTTTATACAGTCGATGAACTTGAATATATCGTCACTCGTGGAGCGCGTCTGATGGGGGTATCCATCACCAAAGACGGTGCTGTCGAGATTGCCCGCCGTTCGCGTGGCACACCGCGTATTGCAGGGCGGTTGTTACGCCGGGTGCGGGACGTTGCGATTGTGCAGGCCAATGGTGAGATCAGTCGGGAATTGGCAGACAGGGCTCTGCTGATGCTTGAGGTTGACAATGAAGGCCTTGATGCGCTTGACCGACGCTATTTGAATTTGATCGCCACGTCGTTTGGCGGGGGGCCTGTCGGCATTGAGACCATTGCCGCAGGGCTTTCCGAACCACGAGACGCTATTGAAGAAATCATTGAGCCTTACCAGATACAGCAAGGATTTATCCAACGCACACCGCGTGGGCGCATGCTGACAGTAAAGGCTTTTGCGCATTTGGGATTGGCTGTGCCTTCCAAAGACACTGCTCCTCAAATGGGCTTGTTTGCAGAAGGAACCGACGATGGTTGACACTGAACATGACCGTAACAATGAACCGGAGTGGTCTGACCTTGATGGGCGAATGACTGAATTTGGCCACCAACAAAAAATACGGGTCTATTACGAAGACACCGATTTTTCTGGCATTGTTTATCACGCAAATTATTTGAAATTCATTGAGCGAGGGCGTTCGGATTTTATTCGCCAGCTTGGTGTGCATCATAGCGCTCTGGACTCGGGAGAGAGCGGTGAGCGGTTGGCGCTGGCTGTTCGGCATATGGATATCAATTTCATCAAATCCGCTCGCATTGATGACATCCTGACCGTTGAAAGCCGCGTGGGCGAAGTTAAAGGTGCGCGCATTTTTATGGATCAAAGGATCCTGAGGGGGGACGATCTGTTGTTCACCGCTCGGGTGACCGTGGTCGTGATTACCCGTGACGGGCGACCGCGTCGTTTGCCAGACACTTTACGCACGGCATTCGGGCTGTAACTGTATTCAAGGGAGCAGTAAGTACTGTTCTCATAGCTCCTTTTTCCGTTGATTAATCTTTCATTAACCATAATCGTGCCTTCTCGGGTGAGAAGACCAAAGCATTGACCGTAGTTTTGACAAATTCTGCTGACACACCGTGCGCAGATTGTCAAAGCGATGGCCGGTCGCTTGGTTTATACGTTTCGGTCGAGAAAGGACTAAGTCCCATGCCCAATGAGGTTGTTCAAACAGCCCTCGCCAGCGCTGATGTTGAACTGTCGCTGATCTCGTTGTTCCTTCAGGCCCATATAGTGGTCAAGATTGTAATGATCGGTTTGATGATGGCCTCCGTTTGGTCGTGGGCGATTATTATCGACAAGACAATGCTTTATGCACGCACCAAAAGACAAATGGATCGTTTTGAAAAGGTTTTCTGGTCGGGTCAATCGCTGGAAGAGCTGTATCAGACGCTGTCGGGCCGACCAAATCATGCCATGGCCGCTCTTTTTGTCTCTGCGATGCGAGAGTGGAAACGGTCGTTTGAAGGTCAAGCCCGTTCTGTAGCCGGTTTGCCTGCCCGCATTGAAAAAGTGCTTGATGTAACGCTGGCGCGCGAAGTGGACAGATTGGAAAAACGACTCTTGTTTTTGGCAACAGTCGGATCGGCAGCGCCATTTGTAGGTCTGTTCGGTACGGTATGGGGCATTATGAATTCATTTCAGGGCATTGCAGCTTCCAAAAGCACATCTCTGGCGGTTGTTGCTCCCGGGATTGCCGAGGCATTGTTCGCCACGGCCATTGGCTTGTTGGCTGCGATTCCTGCCGTGATTGCCTATAACAAACTTGCGTCTATGGCCTCTCAACATGCATTGCGACTGGAAGGATTTGCGGATGAGTTTTCCGCTATTCTGTCTCGCCTAATGGATGAAAGGGGTTAAGACATGGGTATGGGCTCAATGGGATCTCCAGGTGGATCTCGCCGACGTGGTGCACGGCGTGCCATGCGTCACAGACCAGTTGCAGAAATCAACGTCACGCCTTTGGTGGATGTTATGCTGGTGCTTTTGATCATCTTTATGGTCTCTGCGCCGATGATGACGGTCGGTGTGCCGCTGGATTTGCCAGAGACAACTGCCAAACCTTTGTCTAGCCAGACCGAGCCGTTGACACTTTCGATCAAAAAGGATGGTTCAATTCATCTGCAGGATCAGCCCGTAGAGTTTGATGCCTTGGTACAGACACTGCTTGGCGTGGCCCAAAACGGTTATGACGAGCGCATTTTTGTGCGTGGTGATCGGGATGTTGATTATGGGTCCATCATGAAGGTGATGGGGGCGATGAACCGCGCCGGCTTTAAGAAAATCGGGCTGGTTAGCACCGAGGAGCTTCAATAGCCTTGAAGAATGTCGGTTTAATTTCATCTGTGATTGCGCATGCGGCCATCTTTGGGGTGGGGCTTATTAGCCTGCCTGCACCCAAGACGCATGACGTTACCGAACTGGAAATATTGCCGATTGAATTGGTTTCCATTTCTGATGTGACTGATGTGCGCAAGGGCGAAGCCAAAGGCAAGCCTGCTGACGTGGTTAAAGAAACAACCAAAAAAGCACCTGAGCCCAAAGAGCCGGAACCTAAAAAACCCGAACCCAAGCCGGATCCTGTTGAAGTGCCTAAGCCGAAGGAACCCACGCCAGAAAAGCAACCCGAACCTGCGCCACCCAAAGTGGAACCTGAGCCCAAACCCGTGCCTGTACCAAAGCCGGAACCTGCGGTTGCTCCAGAGCCAGAATCCGAACCTGAAGCGAAAGTGGAAGAGCCAAAGGAAATAGTACCACAAGCGATTGCGGCTCTGCCCAAGCTCAAACCCAAACCACCAGCAAAACCCAAGGCCCCTAAAAAGATCGTGGAACAAGAACCCGTCAAAAAACGTTCTTTTGATACCAGCGCCCTGAAAGCATTGGCCAACAAAGCGGAACAGGCTTCGCCTACGGTGAGCGGTACGGACGATCAACAGGCCTCGTTGGGGTCCCGTACCGGCAACCAGACTGCGGCGATGACACAAAGTGAGCTTGATGCTTTGCGCGCTCAAGTGGCACAATGCTGGTCACCACCAGCGGGCGCCGCGGATGCGTCACAATTGCGTGTCAGAATAGAATTTGGACTTGATCGGCAAGGCAATGTAGTTTCAGGCCCCGAGCCGATAGAGTTTCCGGCAAGCAAGTTTGGTGTCGCAGCCTCTGAAAGCGCCATGCGCGCGGTCCGGCGCTGTGCTCCTTACAGTTTGCCTGCGGACAAATATGATGCCTGGAGTCGTGTTCGGATCACCTTTGATCCACAGGAAATGTTTTAGATTTGATGACCGTGCGCGGTCTGGATAAGACAGAAAGACAATTGAGATGAGACAGCACCGCCCCGATGCATCCTTCCGGTTTACGCGTTCGCTCTTTCGTCAGGCTGAGCGCTTGGTGTCCCGCTTGCTGTTGCTTACCATCGCCGTGATGGCATCCCTTGTGATGGTGGCACCCAGTCACGCGTTGATCGAGATCGACATTCGGCAAGGCAATATCCAACCGATGCCGATAGCCATTACCGATTTTTCCGGCGTGCCGCAAGGTGTCGAGATTTCTCGTGTCATCGAAGCTGATTTGAAGCGTTCTGGTTTGTTTGCCCCGCTTGATCGCAATACTTATTTACAAAAAGACTTGTCATCTTCGACTGTGCCGTCTTTTGCCAACTGGACTGTGATTAATGCACAAGCCTTGGTCTCGGGTACAGTGACGCAGGAATCGGACGGCCGTTTGAAAGCCGAGTTCCGTCTCTGGGATGTTTATGCAGGTAAGCAAATGACAGGTCAGCAGTTTTTTACAGCACCCAAAAACTGGCGTCGGGTCGCACATATCATATCTGATGCAATCTATGAAAGACTAACGGGCGAGAAGGGCTATTTCGATACGCGCATTGTGTTTGTCGATGAGAGCGGCCCAAAAGCCAGTCGTGTCAAGCGCTTGGCTATTATGGATCAAGATGGCGCTAATGTGCGTTATCTAACCGATGGTCGGGATTTGGTTTTGACCCCACGATTTTCTCCAACCAAGCAAGAAATCACCTATATGGCGCTTGAGAATGGCAAGCCGCGTGCCTATTTGCTCAATATTGAGACCGGCCAACGATCCAATGTTGGTGAGTTTCCTGGCATGAGTTTTTCGTCTCGTTTTTCACCTGATGGGCAAAGCATCGTATTGAGTTTGCAGCAGGGTGGGGATGCTAACATCTACAGGATGGATTTGCGTACTGGCAAGATAACCCGTCTTACCAATTCCGCTTCCATTGATACCAGCCCCAGCTTCTCACCCGATGGCAACAAGATCACCTTTGAAAGTGACCGTGGCGGTAAACAACAGATCTATGTGATGAATGCTGACGGCTCGGGTGTGCAACGTATCAGTTTTGGCAACGGCAGCTACTCTACACCTGTATGGTCGCCTCGCGGGGATCTGATTGCTTTTACCAAGCATTATAAAGGTCAGTTCCAGATTGGTGTGATGCAAACGGACGGTTCGCGGGAACGCATTCTAGCCGATGGCTACCACAATGAGGGACCGACATGGGCTCCTAATGGTCGGGTTCTGATGTTCTTTCGTGAAAGCCGCGGTGCCAACGGTGGCCCTCAGCTTTATTCGATTGATTTGACCGGCCGCAATGAATATCGCGTGCCGACGCCAGCCTTTGGGTCAGACCCCGCTTGGTCGCCATTGGTAGATTGATTTTGAATCGGTGATCAAATAGCAAAAATCCAGACAAAAGGCTGAATTGCCTCAGTCTGGCCACCTTTTGGGGGAATGTGGAGCGGAATGATCAACATATATCGGCTGGTAATAAAGAGTTAACCATCCTTGCAAACTGCGGGTTAACCAAAATTTCGGATACTGTCCGAAATATCGTGCCGAACACTTACAGCACCCGAAGGACAAACTAGATGTCAAATCGTGCAAAATCCCCACTTCGCGCCGCGCTTGCCGTCGCCCTCCTAACCGCGCTTGCGGCCTGTTCTTCCACCCCTGATAAGCTGACCAATTCTTCTTTGTCGTCTGCTGCTCCAGGGTCTGCTCAAGATTTTGTGGTCAATGTTGGTGACCGCGTGTTCTTTGATACGGACAGTTCCGATGTCAATGTGACGTCTCAGGCGACATTGGATAAACAGGCTGTCTGGTTGCAGCAATATGCCAACTATCGTGTTGCTATTGAAGGCCATGCGGATGAGCGCGGTACGCGCGAGTATAACATCGCGCTTGGTGCGCGTCGCGCCAATGCGGTCCGCAATTATTTGGTTTCCAAAGGCATTAGCGCCAATCGCATGTCTACCCGATCCTTTGGTAAGGAACGTCCGGTTGCTGTCTGCAATGACATTTCTTGCTGGTCACAGAACCGTCGTGCTGTGACAGCGCTGACCAATTAAACGCAAGCGTTTGGTTCAGAACCAAGATCTGAAAAATGAAAGGGATCGGCATTGCCGGTCCCTTTTTGACTGGATGATACGCTGTTGCTTGCGTTCTTTCACAATTTTGCCGTGAATTGCGTGCAAAAGGCTTTCAGAGAACACAGAATCCGTTAAGCTGGTTCGGGTCGGGACGCCTAGGTTGCCGACTTCCTTATTGTCGACCAAATGAGGATTTTTATGATCAAACTTCTGACCACAACGTTTGCGCTATTCTGGTGCGTAATCAGCGTGGCCCATGCCTCCAGTCCCGCCTCGCTTTCCGAAATGGCTGCGCGGGTGGATACACTGGAATATCAAGCCCAGAAACGGGGATTGCCCCTTCCACCTATGCCTATCCCCGCAGCTGAAGAACGGCTCCAAGTCGCTCAATCTGCTTCGGACCTGGCTGTTCGGGTGGACCGTTTAGAGGCGCAGATGCGTCAGTATAACGGGCAAGTGGAAGAGTTGAATTTTCATATTCGTCAGCTCCAAGAACAGCTACGGCGTTTTCAAGAAGATTCAGAATTCCGCTTTCAGGATTTAGAAAAAGGCAAAACGCGTCGCAAAAGCTCGAGCAATACGGATGTGAACAAACCTGCTACGCAGCAATTCGAGCAGCTTGGCACGCCTCCTCAGACGTTGGGCAGTCTCAATCAAAATCAGTTACCCGCCGATCAAGGATTGGCTGGTAACGATCCTACGCTTATCCAGCCCGAGTCTGGCCCTATCGATCTGTCCTCTATGCTGGGAGGATCTGTTTCCGGTCCGGCTCAACCGGATAATTTGGGACAAAGTTCCTCTTTGACGGGGGATCCTGCAACAGATTATGATGTTGCTTATAGTCAGGTTTTACAGGGCAACTACAAGGCCGCAGAAAGTGCTTTTCGCCAATTTGTAGCCGCTTATGCTCAGGACCGCCTAGCGCCGAATGCTCACTATTGGATCGGTGAGAGCCGCTTCCAACAGGGGGATTATGCGGGAGCGATCGAAGTGTTCCTTGATGCGTATTCTCAGTTTCCCAATGCACAAAAAGCTCCAGACATGTTGCTGAAAACCGGCATGGCTCTGCGCAAAATTAACGAGCGGGATGCCGCTTGCGCGACTTATGAAGAATTGTTGGAAAAATTTCCAAATGCGTCTTCTGGTGTGCGCGAAAAAGTACGGTCTGAGATCAAAAGTGCCCAATGTTGATACGACCGCTGACTCTGTGAAAGAGGCTGAACGGCCTCTTGATATGCACGAACTGAGCACGGCTTTTAAAGTTTTACGCCCTCTCAACCGATTGATTCTGGCTGTGTCAGGTGGTGCCGATTCATTGGCCTTGATGATCCTTTGTCATGAATGGTTGATCGAAAATTCTCTTTCCCTTTCTTTATATGTTGCCAGCGTTGACCATGGATTGCGCCCTGAAGCAAAGGATGAATGTGCCCTTGTTGCAGAACTGGCTGCGCAGCGTGGCTTGCCTCATGCAACGCTGACCTGGCGAAACAACGTATCTGCTTCCAATATTCAGGCGCGGGCGCGGGATGCACGCTATCAGTTGCTTTCTGACTATGCCAAATCATTGGGTTGTCGTTCCATCGCCGTTGCACACCATCGTGACGATCAGGCGGAAACTTTCATCATGCGGTTGTTGCGGGGCAGTGGGGTGACCGGCCTTGGCGCGATGCGTGTTAAGCAACCGGTTGGTGACCTGACCCTTGTTCGCCCCTTGCTTGATATTCCCAAGTCTCGATTGCTTGCCAGTTTGCGGGCTCGTGATTTGCAATGGATTGAGGATCCCAGCAATCATAGTGATGCTTATATGCGGGTTCGAATGCGCAAATTGCTGCCTCAGTTGGCGCAGGAAGGGGGCGATGCGTCGCGATTGGCTGCGACAGCGCGTCGTTTACAACGTGCTGACGCAGCGCTTGATGGGGTGGCATCCGTGTTTTTCCTGCGGCATATGCGCCCGGAGCCGGGCTGTGCCTTGTCTATGGATCCCGCAGATTTTATGTCTTTGGAAGAAGAGTTTCGTTTGCGTCTGCTGCGCATGATGCTTGTGCATGTGGCGGGACCTGCCTATCCGCCTCGCGAAGAGAAGCTGATAGCCATCGATGCTGCATTGCTGGCTATGCGAGAGACTAAGATATTTGATAAACGCACTATGGGAGGCTGCTGCTTTGACTGGTCTGATGGCCGTGTCTGGATTTATCGCGAGCTGGGCCGCAATCCCCGAACCATCCTGATGCAAAACAATGATCCAACTGATTGGCACGGGCTGTATACAATTCATCGGCCCGAGGTTGATCAACAATTAGAGGTGAAATTGCGCGACCTTGGTGCCGATGGCAGAGCTCTGTTAACCGAAGCTGGCTTAAGGTTCCCTGCAAAAGCAACTATGTGTGGTTCGATTCCGTCTGGGTTGATAGAGGCCTTGCCCTCGATTTGGTGGGAAAACCGACCACAATATGTGATTGATTGGCCAGAAGTGGCTTCTTATGCGGGAGTCAGGGTTGAAATTGAGAAAAAAAACACAAGATCAGTACCTAATCGGGGGCCGATGTAAACCATGGGCCTAAAATTGGGAAGAAAGAGAAAGACTTGCCTTGGCAAGACTTCATTGACAACCTAAATTCAATTCAAACAACCATCGGCGCCGTGTCAGGGCAAAACCTTGCGGCCGCCCGAATTAACTGGATCGCGATGTGCCCAAGTGAACCTGCTTGTGTAATTTGATTGTGACCCAGAAAGAGTTAGAGGTAAGGGAAAATATATGAACGCGAATTTTCGCAGTCTGGCTTTGTGGGTGATCATCGGCCTTTTGCTGGTAGCACTCTTTCAGCTATTCCAGAGCCCGACGCAGCGCACCAGTTCTCAGGAGATTCCTTTCTCTCAGTTTGTTTCTGATGTCGAGCAAGGGCGTGTCAAAGAAGTTGTGATCACAGGTCAGCAAGTCACTGGCCAACTGTCTGATAACAGTGACTTCCAGACGTATCTGCCACAAAATGACACCACTCTCATTCCGTTGTTAAAAGACCACGGAGTTGCGGTGACAGCAAAACCTCTAACCGAGAGCTTCTCATTGCTCGGCGCACTGGTTTCGTGGTTCCCAATGATTCTTATTCTTGCAGTCTGGATTTTCTTCATGCGCCAGATGCAGGGCGGTGGAAAAGCCATGGGGTTTGGCAAATCAAAAGCCAAGCTTTTGACTGAAGCACAGGGGCGCGTTGTTTTTGATGATGTTGCCGGGGTGGACGAAGCCAAGGAAGATTTGGAAGAAATTGTTGAATTTTTGCGCGATCCGCAGAAGTTCCAGCGTCTTGGTGGTCGCATTCCGCGTGGTGTTTTGCTTGTGGGCCCTCCGGGCACGGGTAAAACTCTTCTTGGTAAAGCCATTGCGGGCGAAGCAAATGTGCCATTCTTTTCGATCTCCGGATCAGATTTCGTAGAAATGTTCGTTGGTGTCGGTGCATCCCGCGTGCGCGATATGTTCGAGCAGGCCAAGAAAAACGCCCCTTGTATCATCTTTATCGATGAGATTGATGCTGTCGGTCGTCACCGTGGCGCCGGTCTTGGTGGCGGTAATGATGAACGAGAGCAGACGCTGAACCAGTTGTTGGTCGAGATGGATGGATTTGAAGCCAACGAGGGCGTGATTTTGGTGGCTGCCACCAACCGTCCTGACGTGCTTGACCCTGCTTTGATGCGCCCGGGCCGTTTTGACCGTCAGATCGTTGTGCCAAATCCAGATATCACGGGTCGTGAGAAAATTCTCAAGGTGCATATTCGTAATGTGCCTTTGGCTCCGGATGTGGATCTCAAGACGCTTGCGCGCGGGACACCCGGTTTTTCCGGCGCTGATCTGATGAATCTTGTCAATGAAGCCGCTCTTCTGGCTGCGCGTCGTGATCGTCGTCTTGTATCTATGAGCGAATTTGAAGATGCCAAAGACAAGGTGATGATGGGTGCCGAACGCCGCACCCTTGTCATGACCGATGAAGAGAAAAAACTGACTGCTTATCATGAGGCGGGCCACGCGCTGGTGGCTCTTAAAATGCCTGCGTCTGATCCAATTCACAAAGCCACAATTATTCCGCGCGGTCGTGCGTTGGGTATGGTGATGCGGTTACCGGAAAAAGATCAGGTATCTCTGACGCGCGCCAAGTGCAACGCCGATTTGGCTGTTGCTATGGGTGGGCGTGTCGCTGAAGAAATGATCTTTGGCTATGACAAAGTGACATCTGGAGCATCGGGCGACATTCAGATGGCGACACGTCTGGCTCATGCCATGGCGACGCAATTTGGCATGTCCGACAAGCTCGGGCCCTTGCTTTATTCTGAAAATGAAGAAGAAGTGTTCTTGGGCCATTCGGTCGCTCGGCAGCAACATGTATCCGACGACACCCAGAAGCTGGTTGACAGTGAGGTCAAGCGCTTCGTTAATTCGGGGCTTGCAAAAGCGGAAGAAATTCTGACCGAATATAAGGACGAATTGATCATTATTGCTGAAGGACTGCTTGAATATGAAACGCTTTCAGGCAAAGAAATTCTTGATTTGATCAGCGGGAAACCTCCCGTTCGGGAAAATGATGATGAGCCTGCGGCGCCTAAAGGATCAGCAGTACCAACCGCTGGTGCTGTTAAAAAAGGCGGCGAAAATGACGATGGCTTGGAGCCGCAGCCACAAGGCTGAACTTACTAGCGTCGAGATTATAAAAAGCGCCCCGCGAGGGCGCTTTTTTTATGGTGCATGCTTCTTGTGTCAGGTCGCAATGCTTATGCGACAACTGGTTGTAATAACGGGAAATAATTTTTGAAGGTGCTAAGAGGCAAATGTTGAACATTTGGTGAGAAAATAGCGCTAGAGATAACAATAGAATTGATAGGTTTGGTATTGGCGCTGTTAAAGGGCCGTCCAGAGCCGGTGACACTAGAAGCGTCTGGGTGATTGCAGCGCCGGCACATTCTTTTGTGCGGGGTCATCGCCGGATTTCATTTTTGAAAGGTTGATTGAGACTGATGGCCAAATATTTCGGGACCGATGGAATTCGTGGACGTGCCAATAGTTTTCCGATGACACCGGAAATTGCCATGAAAGTGGGCATGGCCACTGGCAAGATTTTTCGTCGGGGTGATTTCCGCCATCGGGTGGTGATAGGTAAGGATACGCGCTTGTCCGGCTATATGTTGGAACCAGCGCTCACTGCTGGATTGACCGCTATGGGTATGGATGTGTTTTTGTTGGGTCCCGTGCCAACGCCGGGTGTGGCCATGCTGACCCGTTCCTTGCGCGCTGATCTGGGCGTGATGATTTCGGCATCTCACAATCCGTTTGAAGACAATGGTATCAAATTGTTCGGCCCGGATGGCTATAAATTGTCCGATGCGATCGAAGCTGAAATTGAAAGGCTGGTTGAGTCCGATATGTCCAGCCAATTGGTTACACCCAAACGGTTGGGGCGGACCAAGAGGATTGATAGCGTCTATGATCGCTATATTGAGTTTGCCAAACGCACGATGCCGCGAGCACTATCGCTTGAAGGGTTGCGGGTGGTGATCGACTGTGCCAATGGTGCTGCTTATCGCGTTGCGCCTGATGCGCTGTGGGAGCTTGGCGCCGAGGTGATTAAGATCGGTGTTGAGCCTGATGGCTACAATATCAATGAGAATTGTGGTTCCACGTCCGTCGGAGCGTTGGTTGCCAAGGTTAAGGAAGTTCGGGCCGATATTGGTATTGCGCTTGATGGCGACGCTGATCGGGTGATCATTGTTGATGAAAAAGGCAATATAGTTGATGGCGACCAGTTGTTGGCTGTTGTTGCGCAAAGCTGGAGCAAAAATAATCGTCTGACGGCACCTGGCATTGTTGCTACCGTAATGTCTAATCTTGGGCTTGAGCGTTTTCTCAACAGCATTGATTTGTCGCTTGTGCGTACCAAGGTTGGTGATCGGCATGTCGTCGAGCATATGCGCAAGCACAATTACAATGTTGGCGGTGAGCAGTCAGGGCATATTGTTCTCAGTGACTACTGCACCACCGGTGACGGTTTGATCGCGGCGTTGCAAATTCTTGCTGTGGTAAAGAAGTTGGACAAACCTGTCAGCGAAGTGTGTCGTTGTTTTGAGCCAGTGCCTCAATTGCTCAAAAATGTGCGTTATACTGGAGGCGCGCCGCTCAAGGCTGATACTGTCAAAAAGGCCATTGAAGCGGGTGAAAAGAAATTGGCCAATAGCGGTCGCTTGGTCATTCGTGCTTCAGGCACCGAACCGCTTATTCGTGTGATGGCTGAAGGGGACGATGGCGATCTTGTCGCTCAGGTCGTGGATGATATTTGTGATGAAGTGCGCAAGGTCAGTGCCTGATCCGTTTATCATTTATTGAATCAAAAAGGCCGCTCCATATGAGCGGCCTTTTTGATTCAAATTGCTATTATTGTGTGTTTCTCATTTATCCTAGCCAAGCGTTTCGGATATGGTGGGCTGAGGCTTGTTTTTTCTCTCGCTTATGGCAAGGCCAATCAGGATGATAATAAAGCCGACCCAGACAGTCGGCTCTAGGCGTTCCCCCAAAAAGGTGATGCCACCCAATGCGGTTACAACGGGAATGAGATAATTGCTCATAGCGACAAAGCCGGCTTTGGTTTGTGACAACATGACAAAGAGTATGAGTGTTGCCACAGCCGTCGGAATGAAGCCCAGATAAATTAAGATCAGCCAACTGGACAGTGGGGCACTGTCAAAGCCGGGGAATGGTTCGGCCACAAAGCATGCCAGAAGCAACAAAATAGCCGCAACAATCACCACGGCCGTTGCTTTGTCGATGTTATCGGCCTCTGGCATGCGACGGGTTGATACGCTGTTGAGGGCATAACAAAAGCTGGCAAGAAAAATGGCAACCTGCCCGATCATTTCTGTCTGATCGAAAGAGCCCAGTGCGGATGCATCAGGTTTGATGATCAGTACCACTCCAATGAATCCGATTAGAAAACCGACGGTTTTGTTGCGCGTCAACTTCTCGTCGGGTAGCAACAGGTGTGCAAGCCCCAATACTGAAAGAGGAATTGTGCCCATCAATATGCCTGCGATTGCAGCGCTGGTGAATTGACTGCCCCAAGCAATAAGCAAGAAGGGGATCGCGGAGCTTAGCAATGCGAGCCAGAGTATCCATGGTGCGTGTCTTCGAGTGAGGCTCCAGGGCCTGCGCACAAAAATGATACGATAAAGAAACAATAGAGCTGCACCGGTGCACAAGCGCCCTGCTGTTACCCAAAGCGGGGGCAGCTCGTTGACGGCTACTCGCGTTAAAATGATGGCGGATCCCCAAGAGAAAACAAGGAAGGCCAGCATGAGCCAATGGCGCAATGAAGGGTTTGGCATATTTGTCCCTTGAAATTCAAAGAAGGAGCGTGTGCAGGAAGCAATCTTTGTGCTTGAGGCAGAACATAGGGGAGCAACCGCTTATATGCAATCAGAGAAATGGGGCGTTTGGTAATGTTTTGTTAAGAATAAAATTTGCAATTTGCATGAATTTATATATGCGATGTTACCAAATGCATTTTTTCTGATGTAATCATGCTTAATATTCGTAGTTAATCCAGTATTAAGGATATTCTGTGATGGTTCTCGTTAAGTTTATTTCTAAATTTGTGTTCCGACACTTCTATCGAGAGGGAAATGAGATGAGCAGCCTCAAAAGAAATGTATTTTTGAGTGTGTTCGTGGCCGCCATGTCAGCGACTGCTGCTTTTGCAGCAGATCTGCCTGCTCCGCCGGTCATCGAGTACGAACCTGAGACACCGATTGAAATTGGCTCCGGCTGGTATTTGCGTGGTGACGTCGGTTTTGCCGCCTATTCGGGCGGTGATGCGACTTGGTTGGATAACACCGGCACACCTAAGCATTTCAGAAGTCAGAAATATGATTTAGGTGGCGTGATTGGTGTAGGTGCCGGTTATTATTTCAGCGAGAACTGGCGTGCTGATATAACATTGGATCATCGTATTAACCTCAATTATGGTGTCGATGGCCATTGTGGCGGTACTTGTTTTAGCTATGAGCAAGGTACGTTTGACGTAACGACCCTTATGCTTAACGGCTACTATGACTTCGCTGCATGGAAATATGTGACACCATATATTGGTGCAGGTGTTGGTGCTTCTTATCTTCACACTCGGGATCATGAAACCAGCAGTTCAGGCACATTTGTGTTTAAGGACAAAGGCAAGGCAAGCTTTGCCTGGAATGTTATGGCCGGTGGTGTCGTGGATCTGGAAGATGGCTGGAAGTTGGATGCCAACTATCGCTTTGTGTCTTTGGGCAAGGCTGAGACAGGTCGTCCAACAACTGACTCATCACAGAGTGCGATTAAATTCGAAAATCTTTACGCACATGATTTCCGCGTGGGTCTTCGCTACGATCTGAACTAAGTTTTGGTTTGGTTCTTGGGTTTTTATTTTGTGATGAGAATCCTCTCGAAAAAGGCGACCGTCTAATGACGGTCGCCTTTTTCTGTTTCCCTTAATTGAAGCCATTGGTGAGCCGTCTTAATCTGTGGTCGTATTTATCGTCACATCTGGTAGAAACCGTTTGACGCTCTGGATTAATTGGGCTACCCCCATTAGTGGGACACCTCTCCCCAACGAGAGGCAACTATCTGTGAGGGTAGCTTTATGAGCAACACTACGACACCGGCCCTTCGGCCGAACAATTCTCTATTCTCTTCTGGTCCATGTTCCAAGCGTCCAGGTTGGTCTCTAGACAACCTGTCAGACGCGCCATTGGGCCGTTCCCACCGTGCGAAAATCGGTAAAGCCAAATTGAAGGCTGCTATTGATCAGACCCGCGAGATTCTGGGTGTGCCTGATGACTATCGGATTGGCATTGTGCCCGCATCGGACACGGGCGCTGTTGAAATGGCGCTTTGGTCAATCCTGGGTGCCCGTGGCACTGACATTCTTGTCTGGGAAAGCTTTGGTGCAGGTTGGGCAACCGACGTTGTCAAACAGCTCAAGCTGGACGATGTTCGGGTTATGGAAGCCGAATATGGCGATCTGCCCGATCTAGGTGCCGTTGATTTTTCCCGCGATGTTGTCTTTACATGGAACGGAACGACGTCCGGTGTTTGTGTGCCAAATGGCGATTGGATCGCAGCGGACCGAGAAGGTCTGACCATTTGCGACGCTACGTCTGCTGCTTTTGCGCAGGATCTGGACTGGGACAAACTCGACGTTGTGACCTATAGCTGGCAGAAAGTGCTTGGCGGGGAAGCTGCGCACGGCATGTTGATCTTGTCTCCTCGGGCTGTTGAGCGCTTGGAAAGCTACACACCGGCTTGGCCGCTGCCAAAAATCTTCCGCCTGACCAAGGGTGGCAAGTTGATCGAGGGTGTGTTTGTTGGTGAAACCATCAATACGCCATCGATGCTGTGTGTCGAAGATTATCTTGATGCTCTTGCTTGGGCCAAGGAAATCGGCGGTCTTGACGCTTTGATGAACCGTGCCAACAGCAACCTTGCTGTTTTGGAAACGTGGGCAGATAAAACCTCATGGGTTGATTTTCTTGCCAAAGACAAAGCCAATCGCTCCAATACTTCGGTGTGCATGACGATTGTTGATGAAGCAGTTGTCGCGCTTGATGCCGATCTTCAAGCCAAGTTTGCTAAAGGGTTGGTTTCGCGTCTGGAAAAAGAAGGCGTTGCCTTTGATATTGGCGCGTACCGCGATGCTCCATCTGGCCTGCGTATCTGGGCCGGTGCTACCATCGAGGCGTCTGATCTGGAAGCGTTGACTGCTTGGCTCGACTGGGCGTTTGAAGCTGAAAAGGCGGCTCTGTAAATCAGAGCCTCCACCTTAATTCCCAAAATTACCTTTTATCGTGGCTGCCAGCGCTGCATCGTGTGAGCGCGCGCCGCAAAAGACGAGGATAGTCTCATGGCTAAAGTTCTGATATCTGACAAACTCTCTGAGACCGCTGTTCAGGTTTTTAAAGACAAGGGCGTTGAAGTCGATTACATGCCAGATCTTGGCAAGGACAAAGACAAGTTGCTCGAAATTATTGGACAGTATGATGGTCTGGCCATTCGTTCTGCGACCAAAGCGACCGAGAAAGTCATAGCCGCCGCTGATAATCTTAAAGTCATCGGCCGCGCAGGTATTGGCGTGGATAATGTTGATATCGAGCAGGCCACCCAGCGCGGCATTATTGTGATGAACACGCCGTTCGGTAACTCCATCACTACGGCAGAGCATGCCATTGCGATGATGTTTGCTGTTGCTCGCCAGATCCCTGCCGCTGATGCGTCCACGCAGGCAGGAAAATGGGAAAAATCCAAATTTATGGGTGTTGAGATCACCAGTAAGGTTTTGGGCATAATTGGCTGTGGTAACATTGGTGGCATTGTTGCCAGTCGCGCCGTTGGGCTGAAAATGAAAGTGATCGCATTCGATCCGTTCCTGTCGGTAGAGCGCGCTGTTGAGTTGGGTGTTGAAAAAGTTGAATTGGCAGACCTGTTCAAACGTGCCGATTTCATCTCTCTGCACACACCTCTAACAGATAAAACCCGCAATATTATTTCTGCTCAAGCTATCTCCACCATGAAAGACGGTGTGCGTATCATCAACTGTGCGCGCGGTGGTCTGGTGGATGAATCTGCTCTGGCGGATGCTATCAAAAGCGGTAAGGTCGCCGGTGCTGCGTTTGACGTTTTCACCCAAGAACCTGCAAAGGAAAATGTGCTGTTCGGTCTGCCCAATGTCGTTTGCACGCCGCATCTTGGCGCTTCGACGTCTGAAGCCCAGGAAAATGTCGCTATCCAAGTGGCAGAGCAGATGGCTGACTATTTGGTCAATGGTGCGGTTTCCAATGCGCTCAACATGCCTTCTATCACCGCAGAAGAAGCACCTCGTTTGACACCGTTTGTTAAATTGGCTGATCAACTTGGATCTTTTGCCGGTCAATTGACAGAAACAAGCCTCAAGGGCATTCGTATCGAATATGAAGGCGATGTTGCCGAACTGAATACCCGTGCGTTAACCGCCGTGGTTCTATCTGGTGTTCTCAAGCCTTTGCTCCAGAGTGTGAATATGGTGTCTGCACCTGCTGTTGCTAAAGAGCGTGGTATTCAAATTGAAGAAACCCGCCGCGAGCAGCAAGGCGCCTATGAAAACTATATCCGTGTTACGCTGGTGACCGAGCGTCAAGAGCGGTCTGTGGCTGGAACTGTGTTTGGCGATGCCAAACCGCGGATCATCCAGATCAAAGGCATCAATATGGAAGCCGAGCTGGGTGCCAACATGCTGTATATCACCAATCAGGATAAACCGGGCTTCATTGGTCGGCTTGGTAGTCTGCTTGGTAAACATGAGCTGAATATTGCGACCTTCAATCTGGGTCGTAAAGAAGCTGGTCAAGATGCAATTGCCCTGATCGAAATCGATGGTGTCATCAGCGATGCGGTGATCTCCGAGATCGAAGCCTTGGAAGGTGTTGTTCAAGCCAAAGCGATGCTCTTTACGGTATAAGAATCGCCTAACATCTGTGAATTGATATGCCCATTCCGGCTTGTTCGGGGTGGGCTTTTTTGACGTTTGGGGGCAATCGTCAGGGTACTATGCATGTTCGGTCTGGTGATATTGCCGATTCCGCTGTATTGAGTTGCGCGAAAGCTTGGTTTCGGTCTCGCTTCACCTTATAGAATTGTCTATAGTCCGAGCGCTTGGCTGGGTCTTCTTTTAAAGAGGAATGGCATGAGCGCGAGTCGTATGTTGCCTTTTTAGGGCACATTTATTGAAGGGATCAGGCATAGGCGAAATGTCATGACACATGGCAATTTGAACATGGACCTGGATAGGGTGCTCAATCTGTACTCGGAATGATCCCTTTTTCAAAAAACAGATCAAAGGAGCTGGCATCGATGGCAAATGTGGTGGTCGTCGGATCGCAATGGGGCGACGAGGGAAAAGGCAAGATCGTTGATTGGTTGTCTGAGCGCGCCGATATTGTGGTCCGTTTCCAAGGTGGTCACAATGCGGGCCATACGCTCGTAATTGATGGTGTTAGCTACAAACTCAGCCTTTTGCCGTCTGGTGTGGTTCGTGAAGGCACACTTGGTGTAATTGGCAATGGTGTTGTTGTTGACCCTCATGCGTTGGTCGCCGAAATTGGGCGCCTTGCAGATCAGGGCGTGACGGTGTCGCGCGATAATTTGCGCATTGCAGAAAATGCGACCCTCATTCTATCGCTGCATCGCGAATTGGATGCTATGCGCGAGAATGCTGCAGCTGTTGGTACCAAAATTGGCACCACCAAGCGCGGCATAGGTCCTGCTTATGAAGACAAAGTCGGTCGTCGTGCCATCCGTTTGATGGATCTCGCCAACACGCAGACATTGCCAGCCAAAATTGATCGCGCACTTGCCCATCATAACCCGCTTCGTCGTGGTTTGGGTGCCGAAGAAATTGATCCTAAAGCGATCTATGACGAGTTGATGGCTGTCGCGGGTCAAATTTTGCCCTTCATGGATCAGAGCTGGCGCCTTCTGGATGCGGCAAGCAAAGCCGGTAAACGCATTCTATTTGAAGGGGCACAGGGTGCTTTGCTTGATGTTGACCATGGCACATATCCTTTCGTGACATCATCCAATACCACAGCCGGGCAGGCCGCTGCCGGTTCAGGGATTGGCCCAAGCCGGCTCGGTTATGTGCTGGGTATCACCAAAGCCTATACCACCCGCGTGGGGGAAGGGCCATTTCCGACGGAGCTGGATGACGAAGTTGGTCAGTTTTTGGGCGAAAAGGGTCATGAATTTGGCACGGTGACGGGGCGTAAGCGCCGTTGTGGATGGTTTGATGCTGTGTTGGTGCGCCAGACTGTCTGTACATCGGGCATTACAGGTATAGCCTTGACCAAGCTAGACGTTTTGGATGGATTGAAAGAAATCAAGATCTGTGTTGGTTATATGCTGGATGGAGAACGGATCGATTATCTGCCTGCATCACAAGGGGCGCAGGCCCGTGTTGAGCCGATTTATGAAACGCTCGAAGGCTGGACCGGCACGACAGCTGGTGCCCGAACGTGGAAGGACTTGCCCGCTGAAGCTGTAAAATATGTCCGCCACGTCGAAGAGTTGATAGGTGCGCCGGTTGCGTTGCTCTCGACCAGCCCAGAGCGGGATGATACGATTCTTGTTCAGGACCCATATCAAGACTAAGATAGGGTATCGGTATGCGTTGTTAAGACGAGCCTGTTCAGGGTCCGTCTTAACAGAGGCTCTAATGGAATAGAATATGGCGGACTATTACTTAATTTTGAAGCGTGCTGTCGACAGTCTTCCGGACGGAAGTCGGGAGCGGCGTCAGGCTATCTATGACAAGGCGCGTAAAGCGCTCTTGGCACAGCTTCAAAATATGGACCCGCCATTGGCGCCTTCCGAGATATCCAAACAGCGTATGTCTTTGGAAGAAGCCGTGCGTGTGGTTGAGCGAGATTTGAGTTTGGAAACGGAGCAAAGCGCGGCTTCTCCTGAGGGTGATGAATCGCCTAAATCTGCGCCTGATGAGGTTTCCAAGTCGGCTGCTGAGACTGCGAGAAGCTCGTCTGGTGGACCAACTCCGCCTCAAGTTGCAGCGCCTGCTGTAACAATCATTGCGCCTGATAGGGACGGTTCTGGCAGCTCTAGTCATGGTGCAGTGGCGAGTGAACAGCCATCGATTACGCGCGATGAAAACGACACAAGTTCTTCTGATAAAGTGGTTAGACGGGCTGGACAGGATGTCCTGAAAAATGCGGTAAGAGACGCAAATGCGCTTGGCGCTGCGACGAATGCTTCGGTTAAATCTGCTCAAGACGCTGGTGATGCTGTCGCACAAAAGCGTGATAATGATGTCGCGCGAATCGAACCAACGCTTGGCGATACGTTGGTTTCCAACGCCAAAACCTATCAAAGAACCGTTGCGAGCAACGATATCCCCAGTTCTCATCGGACTGATAGTGCGTTGGATGAAGACGCTGAGCCCAAAGGCAGATTTGGGATGATTGCTGGTGTGCTCTTGTTGGCTGGTGTGCTTGGGGGCAGTGGCTATCTGCTTTATGAGAACCGCGGTTCTTTCATGGGTTCAGACAATGATGCAGGTGAGGGGACACTCTCTTCTGATGCACAAACCACCGCAAATGAGCCAGCTTCTCAGGCTTCTGATCCTGATGCTGGTGATCAAGCGACTGGAGAAGATCAGGAAATCAAAAGCAAGCCAGTTCGCACTGTAACCGTTACGGCACCTGGTTCTTCCCCTGCCGGTGATACAGCTGCGGAAACCACAAAGAACAAACCGGCTGCGCAAGTGTCTGAAAAGCCCGACGCGGCGGTCTCCGTTGCCCAACGGTCTATTCTTTATGAAGAAGAAGGCCCCAATGGTGAACCCGGTGCGGCAAGTGTCGGTGAGGTTCTTTGGACATTGGAAGGCGAAGCCGCTGATCCGACGATCGTGATGACGGCCAAAATTCCTGAACAAGGGCTGACCTTTACCATCAAGATTGGCAAAAACTCAGATCCTGAATTGCCCGCATCGCATTTGATCGAGATTTCGTCTGTGCGTGACAATCCTGACATTGATAAGGCGATCTCGAATATTCCGGGTCTTATTCTCAAACCTACCGAGCAAAGCCGTGGAGAAGGTCTTGTTGGCGCTGCCATGCGCATCGCAGATGATTTCCATTGGATTGCGTTGACTGCCGGTGAACGCGAAGTTCAATATAATATGGAATTGTTATCGTTGCGCAGCTGGATTGACATTCCGATCCAATATACGACGGGTCGACGCGGTATTTTGACTTTGGAAAAAGGTGTTACCGGCGAACGTGTGGTTGATGAAGCCATCAAGGCTTGGAGCGAGTAACGCATTGTTTGGTAGACGCGGGGCGTTGATTTTGTGCGCTTGTCTACCTAACGGGTTTCATAAACCTGAAAAGTGAGTTTTCTGCCATCGGCAGGCTTGTGTCGCGGCGCGTGTTTGTCGAGGTTTGCTTTTATCAGTGTCTCAACCTTTGACGGATCGGCTCTCTTGCGTGCCATGACGCGGATACCCAATATTGTTGCGATCAAACAGAGCGCTGCGGTTTCTGGATGCGTTTCAGGATCAATAGATCCGTCTGCAACGCCTCTTTCAATGGTCAGGGCTAGGTGCTTCTCAGCGCGTTCCATGCCCCGTTCGACGATACTGCGCATTGCTTCGTCATGAATGCCCTGCTCTGTTGCCGTATTGACCAAAAGACAGCCCGGCGTTTGGTGGTTTTCGATCGTTACGCGCAATATGTTGGAAAAATAGGATTCCAAGCCATCGCGTCCACTGCCCTGTGTCAATAGTTGCAAAGATTTGGGTTGTTTTTTGTCGATATAATGGTTCAGGGCGCAGTGAAACAGATCTTTTTTGTTTCCATAGGCATTGTAAATGCTGGCTTTGGCCAGACCCGTCTCTGCCATCAAATCGCGCATTGATGTCCCGTTGTAGCCATTGCGCCAAAACAGGCGCATGGCACGCTCTAGGATGTCTAGATCGTCAAAAGTTCTCGCTCGACCCATACACTACACCCGATGCAGTAATGACCAAATCAGTCGCTGCCGTCCACTCTACCGCAGGACATCTTATCCTACCAATGATCGTTGTTGGTGGTTTGAAATTGAGGTTTCAAACCGCTAGTGATTGCCGAGTGCTTTGGCGGCAGCTGTCTGGACTTCCTTTTGAACTTTTTCAAAAGCCCGTACTTCGATCTGCCTGATGCGCTCGCGGCTGACGTTAAATTCTTCTGACAATTCTTCAAGCGTAATGGGCTTTTCAGTTAAGCGTCTTGCTTCGAAAATCCGGCGCTCACGCTCGTTGAGAATGTTCATAGCATCGGTCAGCAAATCCATCCGGTGGTTGTGTTCTTCTTTATCGGCCAGAACCGTTTCTTGGCTTTCACTATCGTCGACCAGCCAATCCTGCCACTGCCCGCTTTCCCCGTCTGCCTTCAGTGGCGCATTGAGGGAAGAATCACCCGACAGGCGACGGTTCATGGAGATGACTTCTTCGTTGGAAACACCAAGCTTCTCTGCGATATAATCCACTTGATCTGGCTTTAGGTCGCCGTCTTCAAGAGCCTGAATTTGGCCCTTTACTTTACGCAAGTTGAAGAAAAGGCGTTTCTGGTTGGCCGTCGTGCCCATTTTGACTAGGGACCATGAGCGAAGGATATATTCCTGAATAGAGGCGCGAATCCACCACATGGCATAGGTGGCAAGGCGGAAACCTTTTTCTGGATCAAACCGTTTGACGGCTTGCATCAGGCCCACATTGCCCTCAGAGACAACTTCCCCGACAGGCAATCCATACCCGCGATAGCCCATGGCGATTTTGGCGACGAGGCGCAAATGGCTGGTGACCATCTTGTGTGCAGCCTTCTTGTCGTCATGTTCTACATAGCGCTTAGCCAACATATATTCTTCTTGTGGCTCCAGCATTGGAAACCGACGGATCTCACTTAAATATCTGCTGAGCCCTTCTCCTGAATTGGAGAGAACTGGAATATTGCCAGAATCTTTTGCCATAATATGTTACTTCCTCATATCCCCCAATAAGGCAGGACAAATTTCGCAGCCACAACTGGCCTGCGGGTCTCTTGAATATAGAAATAAATTTGGCAATTACAGGGCCAACTTGCCATTTTGATTACATTTTTTGTAAAGCTTCCATTATTTTCATCAGATCTTTGGGCATTTCGCTCTCAAAAACCAGCTCTTCACCCGTGACCGGGTGCGCAAAGCCGAGTAAACCTGCATGCAGTGCTTGGCGTTTTCTTTTCTCGATATTGCGGGCCAGATCTTCCGGCAACGTGTTGAGCTTTGACTTAAACCCTTGACCATATTCAGGATCGCCGATCAACGGATGGCCAATATGGGCCATGTGCACGCGAATCTGGTGTGTGCGGCCGGTTTCCAAACGGCACTCAACCCGTGTTGCACAAACATCGCCGTCAGTGCCAAATTCTTCCATGACTTGATAGTGAGTGATCGCTTGTCTACCGCCTTCTTTGAGGACTTTTTGCCTCAATCTATTGTGTTGGGAGCGACCTATCTGGGTGTCGATGGTTCCCTTGCGTTTGCTCAGCGCCCCCCAGACCAGAGCCTGATAGGCACGCACCAGCGGACCTGTGCGGCCGTGATCTGCAAATTGTTCTGACAGACCCTTGTGGGCAGCATCCGTCTTGGCAACAACCAAAAGACCCGATGTTTCCTTGTCCAGTCTGTGCACAATACCTGGGCGGCGAACGCCGCCTATGCCGGACAGAGAATCGCCGCAATGATGGATGAGAGCGTTGACCAAAGTGCCAGACCAGTTGCCGACGGCAGGGTGCACAACAAGACCGGTGGGTTTGTTGATGACAATCAAATGGTCGTCTTCGAAAACTACTTCTAGCGGAATATCCTGCCCTTTGGGGACGGGGTCTTCAGGGGGGGGCAATGTGACTTTGATACGATCTCCTACATTGACCCTGTGATTTGGCTCCTCTATCGTCCGCTCTGGCTGATCTCCGGAGGCAAGGGTTACCTGGCCTTCCTTGATCAGAACTTTGAAGCGAGAGCGGGAGTATCGACCGTCCTTGGCTGCGATCAACGCATCAAGACGTTTGCCAATCTCGTATTCATCGACTTCGAAATTCAGGATTTCATCTTCTACGTTAGGTGCAGACATGGTTCAACAATCTATCGATCAGCAACCGGCTGGCGACGATCCTTTTCAGAGCCCAGAGATGCTGGAAATGCAGCGCAAAATGCGCAAGATGGTTTTCTGGTCGCTCATGATCATGGTTTTGGGCATTTCGTCCATCGTTGGGGTCCTTATCTACAAGAGCGTGAACAAGAAGGAAAGTCCTGCTGTTGCGGAACTGGAAATAGTTCCGATTACACACATGTTGAATTCGGGTGAAACCGTGCGCAGCATGATTGTCGAGAATGGTGAGGTCTTTTTGTTAGTGGATGGAAAGGGCATGACGTCTGTTCTCAAAATCGATAAGAAAACAGGCTCTGTATCGCGTCGGATCGAATTTATTCCACAGGCGGACTGATAATTCACAGTTTCAATAAAAACCGCCCTTGCGCTTTGTTCTAAAGCTTCCTATAAACCGCTTCACCAATAGCGAGTGCCCTTCGTCTAGCGGTTAGGACGCTGCCCTTTCACGGCGGTAACACGGGTTCGAGTCCCGTAGGGCATGCCATTGGTTACTAAAAGCCCTTGCAACTTAACTAGTTGCGAGGGCTTTTGTCCAACCTATTGGCAGGGTTGGACAAGTTTTCGAACTTGGCCATGCCACTATCTCCCAACCTAGCCCAGTTCGCTTTCTTAACATATTTTCGCTTCTTGCTGTGTTCGGTGTCCCAAATAGGCCATGACTTCGAATTCGGTTGCCCCAGAATCGGCCAATCTCGTTGCACCAACTTTTCTCAATCCATGAACTCGGCCAGGCACGCCTGCATCGGTGCATCGATCAGCAAACCAATTACCAAATGATTCTGTTGTATCCCCCCCGCCTTCAGACTTTTCTTGGCCGATGAATTGCATTTGGTTGCGCGGCATGTTGGCCGTCGCTTCGTACAAGCCTAGTAAGATGGGCAAGTCGACAAGCTGGCCAGTTTTACCCCTACTGTATGAGATCCTGTTGTTGCGAATGTTCTGCCATCCAATTCTGGCGACATCCTAACGGGATGCTCCAGTGTACAACATGAGGTTAAGGGCCATCACAGCAGTAGATCCTTTGTCATGGTGTGTTTCGAACCTGTCAATCTCGAAGTCAGTCCATGTGTGATAACCGTCCGGATTTTCTTTAAACCTCGTCACGCCTTTGGGGTAATGCTAATTGCTTTGATAAACGGACCGGCAGACTGCACTCCCCGAACAGCGCGTGTGGTGCCGTCCAACTTACGGTCAGCGCAGATGACGTTGAACCGGTCACGCTCGGGGCCTGTTAAAAGCCCGATGACGGGTGTGCCACCAGCTCTCAGATCAATGCCTGTGGTCGTGTGACATGGGTCTCATAGTCAGCTTGCGCTTCAGTGCCTATATCGGCGCTGCAGACAAGCGTGGTGTTGATTAGACCGATCAGGTGCCAACGGCGATAGAGGGTGGAAACTGTCAGATCAAGTCTGAACTTCTACAAATAATGCTGTCGCCGGTTGACTATGAAAACAATCACAGCGGGTGTCTGGGAAACTAGGGGCACCTCAATACCAATAAAAAGGCTAAATATTTGTTCACCCTGAAAATGACGTTACTTAAAGTCACAGCTCATCTCTACGCCTAATAAATACAACAATTCCTCAAAAACTTTGGAATCTTTGCAACAGAGCCCTCAATAAACCCCAATTGGAATGCATAATGCCTTTCACCAAGATCCTTTGGCGACGTGCGTTCAATCCCGCCATCCTTGCTCTTATTTCTTTTACTGCGGCGATACCGTCACGGTCTATTCGAACTGAGTAGATCCAATCAGGCCGTTTAATTTTTCAATAATACAAATAGGGTGTCGAGTTAGCATTACACGCAATTACGGGAGGAACATATGGAAAACAAAATAATAACATCAGTCATTCATATAAACCACGAGTTCATGCTTCCTGAAACAAAACAGGTATGCCCGCCGGGTGACTACACCATTTCGCAGGAAGACGAGTTGATTGAAGGCGTTTCATGGTTGGCTTATCGGCGCACAGGAACATTCATAGACATTCCTTCCATCGGGACATCCAAAACACAAATAGAACGGCATGCAATCGCTTCCGATGAACTAACTGCAATTATAGAGTGGGACAGATGAAAGATCGAAAGCTTGCTTCAATGCCCAAGACAGAATTCCAGTTAGGGGACACAGTTTCTCTTAAATCCAGAGAAGGTTTGTCTCCCGCAACGCCCAAAAGTTTCAAAATCCTGCTCAAACTTCCCAATTCTGAAGGGCGTTCCCTGTACAGAATTAGAAACAACAGGCTTGACCATGAACGAGTCGAACTGGGCAGCGGTCTCGTCCGCATTGAAGAATAATTTTTAACATCGGGGATATTTATGTCGAAAATACTTGACGAACTCTGCCAAGGAAAAGCGAGATCTGCGCTTCATTGCGGCAAGAAGGGAAAAGTCCTCGCGCCAGTCAACAAGAACAGCTGTTTTCATCAGAACATTAAGATGTCTCTGGTAGCCAAGATGAGCTCAGGATCCAGTTTCGGGAGATGGTTTGCCAGCCATGCCGCGCCATGGTGTTAGCCTTTCCAAATCAAACTTGCAATATCGATGAAGATACCGGGACTATTCGGTTTTCTGGATACGATGGTGTATTGGAGATCCGCTTTACCATGTCCTCGGACACCATTGATCAACTCATGGGGGGAAAAGATGGCCAGGATATTAGCTACGGGCAAGCCTTCGAACGTTTGCGGTCGCGCATTCAAGACGCCGCAGTGCGCAATTACAAACGAACAAAGAAATCATATTACACCTTGGGTCCAAACTCCGGCATCTAATCTCAAAGCTCCCTAGGTCCTCCCCCGATGGTCGTCGGTAGATTGAACACGAAAAACTCGCTTCAGTGATCCTAGGGTGACCAAGCGTTACAAACTGAGGCGTGGCGCAGGGCCTGTCTCGTTTCACGCCCCAGTGTTTGCGGTTGCCGCTGTCTGAGCATTCCGGCGTGCCACTGCCCTAGTCATTTGAACAACATCGGAGAGCGAGAGTCATTCGCTGCCGAGACCTTTTGGCATGGTTGGAGGGTTATCTCTCCGGTCAGTTGAGTGTCTTTGCCCCTCGCAACAAGACGCTGTTGATTGCGCGCATATTAGTGGGTGTGCCGAAGATATACCGCCCACACAAACCTTCGAGCCAAACACCATGATCTAATTCAAAATCTGAAACAAACAATCAGAGGAACTCCAAATGTCTTTCAAGGACCTGACCACCAGAGCTGCCGCAACAACAAAGCTGCAACAAGACGAGGCGGCGAAGCAAACTGACAAACCCAAGACATCCGATGCCGAGGCTAAAGAGGCTTTACCGACTGCCAAAAAATCCAAAGCTTAGGCTGCCAGATTCTAGGAATGCCAATTCTGGGACCCCTTCGCTGAGGGATGTGTGGCTGCGACCAACATCATGGGCACAGACATCCCTCAAAACCTCACCATAAAAGGAAATAACATGCCTAGTCATAACAATGGCTCTGAAGATCCGGGCCCATGGGGCTCCAAGCAAAATCCCGCCACTGGTGATATAGATGCACTGTTTCGGCAGGGAAGTGCACAATTCGGCGGCATGTTTCCCGGAGGCCCGCCATCAATTCGTAATATGGCCTTCGCTGTAGCTGTCGTCTTGATGATCTTGGCTGCATGGTCATCCTACTTCACCGTTCCAAGCGACTCAGTCGCGGTGATGCAGCGGTTTGGGAAATATACGTCCGAAGTTCCTCCGGGCCTTCACTTCAAGCTCCCTTTCGGGATCGACGCGGCAACCATTGTGCCAGTCAAGCGCCAGTTGAAGCAGGAATTCGGTTTTACAACACCGGGGGCCAGCGATCCCTATCAAAGCCCCACAGACGGACGGCGTGAGACGGAAATGGTGACAGGTGATCTCAATGCCGCGCTCGTGGAATGGGTGCTGCAATATCGCATCTCGGATCCGGTTAAATATCTCTTTGAAGTGCGCGAGCCCAGCGCAACTCTGCGCTATGTCTCGGAGTCGGTGATGCGCGAAGTGGTTGGCGACCGGACCGTGGATGAGGTCATCACCGTTGGACGGCAGGAAATCGAAAGCGAGGCGCTTTTGAAAATGCAGGCGCTTTCAACCAAATATGCCATGGGCATCAGCATCGATCAGGTGCAGCTGAAGAATATCAATCCTCCCGGTCCGGTTCAATCCTCGTTCAACGAAGTGAACCAGGCACAGCAGGAAAAGGAAAGCCTGATAAACGAGGCAAGACGAGAATATAATAAAGTCATTCCGCTGGCTGAAGGTGAGAAGGACCAGCGCATACGCGAAGCGGATGGGTATCGGCTAAAACGTGTCAATGAAGCCGAAGGAGACGCGGCACGCTTCACCTCTCTGTTCGCAGAATATAAAAAAGCCCCAGAGGTCACTCAGCGTCGGATTTACATTGAGACAATGCAGGCCGTTCTGCCCGCGATCCGTTCCAAGATCATAGTCGATGAGACGACCGGCAGCATTCTGCCGATGTTGAATCTCGACAAGCAACAAGAGGCACGGCCATGAAAATCACATTCGGTATTCTTGCAGTGATTTTGATCATTGCAGCTTATTCAGCCGGAAGCGCTCTGTACACGGTAAGTGAGGTTGAACAGGCCATTATCACTCAGTTTGGCAAACCTGTTGGCAAGCCCATCACCACGGCAGGGCTCAAGCTGAAAATTCCCTTCATTCAAGAGGTCAATCCCATTGACCGTCGGGTTCTTGAGTGGGACGGCAATCCATCGGACATGCCAACCAAGGACAAACTCTATATCTCGGTTGATCTCTTTGCCCGTTGGCGGATTACAGATCCGCTACAGTATTTTCTGCGGCTGCGCGATGAACGCAGTGCACAATCGCGCCTTGATGATATTCTCGGCAGTGAAACACGCAACGCGATCGCCAAGCATGAACTCATCGAAATCATTCGCACAACAAAAGATCGCACGCCCTTGCGAGACACGCTTTTGACGGAAGATGAGTTGGCTCAGGATATCGGATCTCTGGTTCCCATCCAGAAGGGCCGCGCCCTTGTAGAACAGGACATTTTTCAGGCTGCATCGGAAAAAGTCCGCGTCTTTGGCATAGAGCTTCTCGATATCAGATTCAAGCGGATCAATTACAATGAGAGTGTCCGACCCAAAATTTACGACCGCATGATATCGGAGCGACGACAAATTGCAGAACGTTTCCTCTCTGAAGGCAATGGTGAGGCAGCCCGTATTCGCGGCAACAGGGTGAGAGATCTCAACAAAATACAATCAGAGGCCTACCGAGCCGTTGAAGAAATTCGTGGGCTGGCAGATGCCTCAGCCGCAGATATCTATGCACGGGCCTACAATACAAATGCCCAGACGGTTAAGTTCTACGAATTCACACGGACGATGCAGGCCTACAAAGATATGATTTCGGAAGGGACAACCATCGTTTTGTCAACTGACAGCGATCTCTTCAAGTTCCTGAGAAGAATGCAGCCAGATGAAACTTTCAGTAGCGACAAGCTTTCGACTGGTTCAGGGGCAACTGGAGACATGCAACCACAATGAAAGGAGCTTAACAATGACCACTGATCCAGTTGACCTAAGTGACACAGTTGAACTTGTCCCGCATTAACTCCGCAGGCATTGTCAGAGGATTGTGACTTGAGACGGGCTGGTGATAGTCCTCCTCTTGCTGAGTGACTTCGACGTGTGTTGTGGAATCCATTGATGCATCAGAAGAACGCATCGGTTCGATCCCCGCCATTGCCCGTCATAAATGGAAAGCCGGGCAGTGGCTATGGTAGCGGATTGGTGCTAGGTCGTTTTGAATACAAATTAGCAAAAAGTATTCTATACGCTTAGCTTTTGTACAATCGGCGATCTCCAATCTAGCGACTGATCACACACTTATTCTGCTGACGCTCAAAAGGGCGATCACATTGCCAATCATTTCCAGCATGGTTGATATGTGCATGCTCTGGAATCTTTACAGCAATGCACTGAGTCTCTGTCGCTTTGTATCCCCGTTCGCAGTCCCAGCCGGGTCCATATGAAGAGCTCGACTGATATCCGTGTTTTGGTGTCTTGATCGCGACACAGGCTTCTTCAACTCTGCTAAACCCGTGCTTGCATTTCCAGCCCCGACTATCAGATATGTTTGTAAGGTAGCCATTATTAGGAACCGGGATTGCAACACAATCATTTTCTTCTTCGCGATATCCACGTTCACATTCCCATCCCAGTCCATAGAACGAACCTGTGATGAAGCCAAGTACCGGCACCTTGATTGCAACGCAGGCATTCCCTATGGGGCGAAACCCAAACTCACATTCCCAACCTTGTTTGCTGGCATACTCAGACAAATATCCGTTCTTGGGGACCTTAATTATTACGCAAGATTCCCCAGCTTCCCGATATCCGCGATTACATTCCCAACTGTCTCCCGACGCCTTGAGATAAGCATTGGACGGAACATCGATGATGTTGCAAGACATTTCTTCCTCCGCAAAGCCGTGCTTGCATTCCCAGCCAGAACCATAAGCGCTTTCCGTCAAATATCCGTTTCTCGGTACAACGATGGCTTTGCATTGGTTATCGTTCTTGCGGTAGCCATTAACACATTCCCATCCATCGCTATATCGCTTCTCCTGAGCATTTTCGGGCATTGTTTCTTTGGCAAAGCTTGCATTGATGCCGACAACAAAAAGTGCCAGTACAATTACTGGGTGCAGCGAGTAGTCAAATCGTTTAAAATTGTATTTCAAAATTCTATCCCAATTTTCGTCCGAGGTTCCGTGTGAAACCGACAATCGTTCAATGGAAAACCTGAGTATGTTTGATGGGCGGCCCATAAACTGAACCGAGCACATCTGTTGGCGAATGGAAGCCAATATTGGGAATTTGTCGCGCTATAGCACCCTGTATCATTAAATTTACCACTTCATCGTAACTCAGGCTGGCATCGATCTCACATGACCGAGGAAAGTAGCTCGAGCCCATTGTCATGCCTGGCACCAAATTGGCCTCGATAAAATGGCATTCTCCATATTGTTCCATCTTCACATCTATGCGCCCAAAATCTCTGGCTCCGAGCGCGATGAAGGCCTTTTTTGCAAGATTCACAGCATCAACATGCGTTTCGAAAACAGAAATCCGTTTCAGCAATTCTGTATTCTCTGATTTCACCTTTGAACCCAAAAGCCGATAGCCATCTTCATCAGGTGGCACGACTTCAATCGGAGACGCGATCAGCTGGCCACCATCTTCGATGATCGCAACGGTGAATTCTCTTCCATCGAGATACTCTTCCACTGAAACAGGCTCACCATACTCGGCGTAAAGCTTTTCAACTTTCTCTTCATATTGTCGGAAAGTTTGAGCAATGGACGCTCTGTCGACACCGTTGCCATTTGCTGCATCCAACGGCTTTATGAATTGGGGAAGTGGAAATGGCAAGTTTGGTTCGGCTTTGAATTCATTTGGTAAAGTTACGAAGAAATCCGCTGTCGCAATGCCTTGTGAGGCAACCCGCTTCTTCGCGGCGACTTTGTTGGAATCATAATAAAGAGTGTCTTTTTTGTAGCCTGTGTAGCTGATGTCGTGGGTCTCAAAATACTCAGATAGCCAGATCAGATGACCACTTTCCAACGGAATATATTTCATTGCCAAGACCACGAAATATGGTTGCCGATTTACGATTTCCCTCAGGTTGGCCAAATCGCAACAAACAGTCACCACAGCAGTGTGATCCAATTCCGCGATGGAATTCATAATCGACGTACACGCCTTGAGAGAGCCAAAACCGGTTTCCTTGAGTAAATCATTTTGTGCTGTTACAATTTCTATTCGCATACCCGCGTTCCTTGAATGGTCAGGATAGGATTGTCCGATGGAGCGATATCTTCAGGCGTGTAACTCCCTATTTTCTATTGTCTTTCTTGATCTTTGCAAATGAATGCAAAGACGGAGTGATATTGACCTGTAGAGAAAGGCATTAAGGCACCTCTCTCAGATCAATCAAACTCAATGGAATCCGAGTAAGTTTGGTAAATTTGTCTGATAGGAATACGCGCAGAAACATAGACTGGGGCATTTTCCGCGACTTAGCGATCGCGAGACGAGCCTCAATATTGGAGTCACATTGAAAGCTTTGGGCCACCCCAAGACGTAAAACACCAGAGGCGATGGCATCGGCAACGAGGCGCACCGACAAAACAATGACGATTCTGAATGGTGCGGATGAAGAACCAATGAGATGCTGCACTTTGTGGTCGTCGCCACAGGCCAGGTCTTCGTCTGGATTGCAGGACAAGAGCGTGAAAGCTCATCCCGAGAGCTCGCGATATATCGCGCCTCTAATCGCATATAGCCCAATCGATGTGAGAGCGGGCTATATGCTATTTTCGCCATGCCTAGCGATGTCTCAAGGCAACAATTGGTGGTCACATAACGACAATCGTTACATATCTTTGGTCAATTCGGCCTGGCAAGACTGAGCAAGAGCACGGTCTGGTTTTTCACCACCCAGAGGGGTTGCCCAACCAGCTTTTTCAACAATCCCGCGGCGCTGATAAGAACTGGCAGCTTTGAGTTCAGCCATGACTTCCACAGCTTTGGGATCTGTTTTTGAATGCTGCAAACAGTAAGGCATAAGGACAGCGGCAACCGCTGCCACAGTGGATTTTTCAGAAAGTTCATTAGCCGAGCTGCTGGTCATCCAGCCACCCCAGTTAAACCCAACGACAGCAAGAGCAATAGCGCCCGCTCCCGCACTCAAAAGTGCAGGTTTTGTCCAAGTAGGGATTTGCATTATTAACGTCCAATCAGTGTCGGAACAGGCACGCATGATCACGTGCAAGATGTGCCCTTGTAGCACACAACGCCAAATAGCTTGCATGGATTATGGTAGACCTTGAACATGATGGTCTCCTTGCCTCATTTTTAGGGAACAAGGTGTCTTCAAATCCAGGGGTTATTCAAAAGACGACACCGCCTCATGTTAGATACCACCAAGGCATTTTCAGCTTGGTCCCCCCACCTTGTCATTTAGACAAGGTGGGGTTTTAAAAGACCATAGATGCCATATTTATTGACAACAATCATTCGCATTCATGTCAAATTTAGGCGTGGCGTCAACGTGCGAATTCAGGCAAGTGCCGCGTGTGGATACGCTTCTTGACGATTTTGGAACGACAGGATTGTCGGCTTAACGACAACGCCAGAGTTAACATTCACCGCCCGGCGAATGGTTTCGTTTTTCTGCCAGAAGTCCCGTCCATCAATCATCGTAGGCAAGTGCACGATGAGCGCCGCAGAAATGGAACGCGACGCGCTTTCCCAAAGATAATTTGGGGTGTGATCCACGGCATAATAGTCGGTCTTCTCAACTTTAAACATTGGCGCTCTGAACGTCGTTGGTTTGGCAAAATAGAACCCCATACCCTCATCGCAGCTGACATCCACGATCAAGCTTCCCGGCCTTAAACAGGATTTTTCCGCTTCCGTTACGAAGTCCATTGGATGATCTGTGTCCTGATAGGTGCCGTTGACGATAATGTCGGCCTCAGAGATCAGATCAGTCAACGGCCGTTCGCTGCCGTCATGTTCGACGACCAGCATACGCGCCTCTCCTTCGGAGCCTTCGCGAATGCGGACATAGTCGCAATCCAGAACCTCTTCGCGAACTTCATGATCAGGGCGTTGTATGCAAATGGTGATGTCTCTGAAGCCATGCGCTTTGAGGGCGTAAATAGCACCGCGGCTCACCGCTCCAAAACTGAAAATGATGGTCTTACGCTGATTGCCATAGTGACCATCAATGCCCTTCAGGCGCAAAGCATGCAAAATGGCACAATAGCCTGCCATTTCGTTGTTTTTATAAAATGTGTGTCTTCCGACTTCCCCGGACGGAGCCCAAACAAACATGTCTTCAAAAGCGACAAGGGTCTGCTTGCGATCAATTGCAGCTTGAGTGATTGCGCGTTGCTGGGCGCAATGAGGGTAGCCCCAAAGAATACCTCCTACTCGCAGATCCTGAAGATCGGCGAGTGTGGGTTTGGCGACAATTACATTTCCAAGGTCTGATAATAGTGCGCTGCGGGGCGCGACACCGCCGGTTTGCGCGGCGATTACAGCATCCGAAATATCGAATGGCAGGCCATATCCTTCTTCAAAGACCAGCTTCTTGCGGTATTTTTCTGAGAGTCTCGGCAAGTGTGCGGGATGAATTGGCACGCGCCGCTCATCCTCCTTCTTGGATGTCCCAATGACACCAAAGGTTAGCTCGCTCATATTGGTTCCATTTCCGGGAGGTGTTCCCCCCCTTGAATTCGTCGTCGATTTTTCGATTGCGATTTGGGCCAAAGGCAGAGGACGTTGTCTTTTGACAATCCCGTTGGCTAACCCGGCGCATCATCAAAAGAAGTCGGAAAGTGATGAGCGCGATTCTGAAGCGTTAGCTATATACTACAGCTAGTACCTGATTGCCGGAGAATAGCCAATGAATACGTCTTTTTTGCGAGCCAATAACAACGGCATCCAAAATTGGCTGACATGAACGACAATCTTGCTCAATGTTTGCTCGCCACGAACTGTTGCTGAGGCGATCTTGGAATCGATAGCAGAAGTGTGATTGTGTCTGGTCTCCTCGCGCACAGCCCGAGCATCTGTAAGCCAAATATGGGCACATTCCAGACTGCAAATACACTTGCATCGCCAGCTCAGATTTCCCTAACTGGACATACCCCGTTTGTCCCAATGCATTAGGCGACTCCGAGCCCTCATCTGGCGACCGAGCTTGCTGACGCATAGGCAAAGCCTAAAAAGGCACCGGACGTTCTACGCATAAAACCTCCGTTGTATTTTGGTCTCCACAACACCCTCATAGGTACTAATTCTTTATCATGCAACTTATTATGGAGGGCTAAAGGAATGTATTTGGTTATTTCAGTATAAAACATAAGTTTTTGAAACGAATCACTTTTTAAGATTGGCTACCCTAAATGTATCCATCACTGAAGACCAAATCTAATCCCTTAATCATTATTCTGGCGACCTTAACCATCACCTGTGTCAGCTCCACAGCTCATGCGGTCAGCCCATCCTACGACATTGCATATCAATGCCCATCTGGTGGAAGCAGTCACAATTATAGCATAGCCTCATACAAACCTGTCTCACTGCTACTGGATACAATCGCCAGCGCTTGCGGCCTGTCTGAAGTTGACATGACTGTCTCATTTGACGGTAGCGTGCTATCCGCAAGCGAGGAAGCGAATGTATATTTCGGGTCTCTGTACCAGAATCTGGGGTATGTCAATTCAGTCTCTGTGAGTGATGGAACCGCAGACAGCAACACCCAGACCGAGAGCATCATCGAAAGCGAGATGACTGGCACGCTGACCAGGCAGCTGCAAATAAATAGCCGTTTCATGTCTCAGGCCCGGAATCGATTCATGGCGGATTTAGGAGGAGGCTCTGGGCCGTCCTTGAATGATGCTGACTTCGCTAGTGCAATATTACTTCGTCATTTAAGGACGGCCCAGAGCCGCCGTTCGTCGACGGTCATTTGCTGCATCGCTCCTTCGTCAAAGCTGCCGTTCGTGCACTATGCAGCATTTGGGTGCAAGGGACTACAGCTGTACGCATGCGGAGGATCAAAGCAGAGCCTGTGAAATTTGATCCATGGTTTGTTGATGTCTTGTTACGCAAGCCACGCATGTTGGCTGCGATAGCCATGGCCAACAAGAGAGCCCGAATGATTTGGGCGGTGCTTACACATAACAGACCTTACAAAGTGAGAACAATCTGAACCGAACCAACCAAAAACAAAAAATTGCAAGACCAATGAGGTGATGGAACAATGTCAGTCCTAAAACCAAGAGAACCCGGCAAAAGTCCCGAACGCTTGTTGTTCGAAACGCGGAAGGGGACTTGGTTTTTGGAAACCATCAGGGCCAGCGGCCATGTGTGCTGCGTTAACAGGACACAAGACTGCTTCTGACAATCGACCAATCACAAAAAAGGCTTACAAGAAGGGAGCCATCCACACAGGGCTTTGTAGACATTCGTCCCGTGCGTTCCAATGACCGGTTATTCAAAAGACGAGAATTTCCCGCCTTTTGCGTGTGAAGCATATTCTTAATGGGCTGTTGTTTTCTAGAGCTTCGTAGTCTTACGTGTTTTGGCTTCACGGCTCAAGCAATCGGCCACACCAAGTCCGCGACACTATTCGTGTTGCGCACTAGTTCTGTATAACGTAATAAAGTTGTATATCAACCAAACACACTTTAAAGAGCATCTGGTTTGCGTAATCGAGCTAATCTTACATCCCTTATCACAGGCGTACTTTTTATCTTGCTTGCAACCTCTGCCTCAGCTGCTGGCCAATGGGATCGAGCTATTGACTGTTTTAATAGTCAGAAATTCAAATGCGCGTTTTCAGAAGCAAAAAAGTTGGCGATGGATGGCCGAGTAATTGTCGGAAATGGTCGCATGACCACTGACGGTATGACTTTCTACCAGATGGCAATGCTTGAATATCTTATTGATGCTTCTGTTGACGAGATTGGCGATGCGGCTCTTTTCACTTTGAAAGTTTTTAACAAAAAAACGAGGCTGCCCTATTCAGTTGAGATGGGCTTTCTAGCTCTAATGCTCTCAACGACCAACCAAAAGAGTGCAGAGAAGTTTGTCGACACTGTTTGTAGGATAGCCCGAGAATCACCGCCTCCTTCGTGGCGAAAACTACAAGGGGTAAATCCTATTTCCAGTAGAGCTTATCGCTACTTTGAAAATCTAAAAAAGATCAAACCCAAATGCCTATACTAATACTGAAGTGCCAATCAATTTAACCTAATGCTCATCCGATCCAGGGTCTCTTCTCAGTGAAAATCAACATCTACGGACCGGTTATTTTCACCATGTCAGAGCCTAAGAGTGTCAATTGGCGTTTAAAATTGGCTCTGACGCATATTTGCTGTTTT
>NZ_PKUQ01000053.1 GCF_002866925.1 Cohaesibacter celericrescens | reverse complement strand
GCTCGACTGTGGCAGGCGCATGCGGGCCTTTGCTGCGCAACAGACCTTGGTCACGCAATGTCTCAGCCACATCACGGGGCATACCGTGGGCTCTTGTTGCACGCCTTGTTGCCCCCATGCCAGAGGCCGATACCACCGCTGTGACCTCCGCTGAGGCCGCCGCTGAGCTTGTCTCCGTCTCCGCCGAGACCGTGGCCGACCCTGCCTCCGCCGCCACATCCCATAAATGATGGGCAATGAATTTCAGAATGAGATCTTGTGGCGCGGGCCAGAGCAGGGGGGTGCCAATCGCGGCAAGCGCCCAGCCTT
>NZ_PKUQ01000052.1 GCF_002866925.1 Cohaesibacter celericrescens | reverse complement strand
CGCAACTATATCTAATACACCCATTTCCGATAAAAATATAAGTAATAACAAACGGCCTCACTCTAACGAGCGAGACTTAAAGAATCCTCAAAGCGGCAAAGCCGCTATAATGGCTTTGCGAAAAAAGCCTAGAAGCAAATTTCAAAAGAACCAACCAAATTCTGAGAAAAACGAAAGGGCAGGGGGGGCTAAAAATGATTGCCTTGATCATGTCTCCATCGGTTTACTTCAATCTGCCTGTTCTAGGGTTCAGGTAACAATTGGGAAGCAATTTAACTCGTGGCATGATTTGATTGGCTCCGCGCATACAATTAAGTTATTGATAGGACTAGGAGATCGAGAATTTGGACATGGCGTAGAGCGACAAGGACACTTGCTGGCGTTGGTCTGTTTGGCTGTTATTGCTGAGAAAGCGTTGCGAGATCCTGAGCTCATTTCTCATCCGGGCGCTTACTTCAGAGCGATGATTGATCGCGCGGGAGATGAACAATTGAATTTAACAAAATCCCTGCACGGCCTGTGTAGCAAGCCCGTTCGATGATCAAAGTGCAAAATGGCAATTTGTGGCAGGTTTATTTGAGCGTTTTGGATGCTGCATCACGAAAAGCTTGCGATGGGGAATGTCAACCAGCTTGATACCGTGAGCTCCGACCATTGCATCCAAATACGAAGCTTGGTTTTTCTCCGTTTGGCTTAAATTGACCGATGCGGCGTTCTATTGGTCAATGCGTTCCGAGATAGGCGGAAGCACCCACAGTCCAGCGCGAAGGCCTTCGGTGACGAACAGAGTAATGTGATAAAGCAAACGAGATAGCCCTTCATTCCAAAGGACGTCTCCGTTCGGGGCGAGCTGGTTGATCCAAGCGGGAATATCCGACCGGACATAGTGAGTGAAAATCATCTTTGCGAGCGATTGGGCGCGATCGGCGGCGGCCTGGCTCTTTGTTTCAATGAAAAGCAAAGCGTAGGTTTTGCCCGCTTCGGTTAGTGGCCACAAAAGATGGCTTTCTTCCATGATGGCTCCTGCTGCGTCAACAGCATCATAAGGTGCTCCGGCCATGGGGCCACTTTTGCTTATACAAGAATTTTCGGCAAAGGCACGCATGCGGCTTGCTTGTCTGCGCGGTTGTTCTTCATGCGAGAAACCTGCATAGCGTCGCAACAGCCAGTCCCATTCAAATTGATGGCCCGGTTCACGTCGGGTTCCGTCAGGTGTGTTCATCGGAACCAGATCATGGCCGACAAATTCTCGGATCGCACCGGTTTCACCATCTATAAAGAACTGTTCAGCAATAGAAACCAATTGCCCTGCACGCTGGAGCCATAGGATATCTCCGCTCATTTCATATGCTTGAAGGGTTGCTTCAAGCATATGCATATGTGGATTTTGACTGCGTAGGTCATCTGGTTTTGGTCCGCAGCGCCCCATTTGGTCATCTTCCCATAGAGCGCCTGTTTTATGGTCGCGTAAAACGGTTTCTATGAAAGACCAGCAAGTGTCTATTTGTGTTTGTGGTACGGTTTGGGGATCCGCTTTTTGTAACGTGCAAAGTGCTAATAGAACGAAAGATTGATCGTAAGTGCGACGCAGGCGAGCCGCTGGGGTGTCAATCGGTGTTCCGTCAGGTGCAACGGCGAAACGAAATCCACCATCGTCATCCTGCAGCGCAGACATCAAGAAAGCATGCAAGCGCTTGGCGGCGATCAAAAGGTCTAAACGGCCGGTTTGTAAGTGAAGATGCGCCAGCATAAAAAGTGTTCGACTCTGAGTGAGGGTGGTCACTTGCGGACTTGCAATGACATTGCCTTCAGCATCCAAACTCTCGACAACGGGAGACGGACCGGAACCAACTTTAAACGCAATTTTCAACCAGCGTGGCACAAAGTCACAAGCAAATAGAGAAACATCTTCTATGCTCTCATTTGATTTATTGAACGTTGTTTGTCCAAATGTCATTTACTTGCCCATCCGTTCCTTTGTTTCTATCTGAGCTTACTCAATGCATTGCCTAGCGGCATAAATGAGTCTCTCAGCCAGAATATACATTTGTGAAACTTGACGCGTCATCACGCCAACAAGCCGGAACTCTCATGTTCAAGCGCGGTCATGATACCGCGCAATTCGGCGAGGCCTTTTAGTCGGCCAATCGCTGGATATCCAGGTTGTGCTTTTTTGTGAAGGTCATCGAGAATGTCTTGTCCATGATCAGGCCGGAAAGGAATGCTGTAGTCTTCACGGCCGGTATCGCGGCGCTTTCTTTCCTCAAGCAGCACGGCTTTGATGAGTGCAACCATATCGGTTTCGCCGTCCAAATGGTCTGCTTCATGAAAAGAACAGGGAGTTCCTGCCGTTTCGCGACAGACATTGCGAAGATGTAGGAAATGCACACGGCTTCCAAGACGGTTCATCATGCCGGGCAAATCATTATCAGCACGGGCCCCGAGAGACCCCGAGCAAAGCGTGATACCATTTGCGTTAAGGTCGACCGCGTCCATGATTGTGCGATAATCTTCTTCGGTTGAGATAATGCGGGGCAGGCCAAGCAGTGAGAAGGGAGGGTCATCAGGGTGACAACACAACCTTAGTCCCAATCGTTCCGCCTCTGGGGTCACTTCAGAAAGAAAATCAATGAGATGGCCGCGTAAGACCTCAGGTGAAATGTCGTCATATTCAGCAAGATGCGCGCGAACATCGTCCAAAGAGAAGCTCTCGGCAGCACCGGGGAGACCGCAAACAATATTCTCGGCAAGCGCTGATTTGTGGGAATCGGACATATCAGCAAAACGTGCATCCGCTTGCGCAACAATATCTTCGGGAAAGCTTTCTGCCGCAGACGAGCGACGCAGTATGTGAATGTCAAATGCAGCAAAATCAATCAGGTCAAAACGCATTGCTGTGCCGCCATGCGAAAGAGGGTAGGCCAGATCAGTGCGAGTCCAGTCCAATACCGGCATGAAATTGTAACAAATGACGTTGATGCCCGCCGCTGCAAGATTGCGCATGCTCTCGCGATAGTTTTCAAGGTGGAGGCGCCATTCCCCTTGTTGTTTCTTGATATCTTCCGAAACAGGTAGGCTTTCAACAACATCCCAAGCGATCCCTGAAGGGCTACCATCTGTACGGGTTGCTATTGTTTTCTGACGCTGGGCGATTGCCGCAGGTATCCAAACATTTCCGGTAGGCACGTCGTGCAGCGCCGACACGACGCCTTCAACACCCGCTTGCATCATATCGTCAATTTTTACTTGGTCTTTTGGTCCAAACCAGCGCCATGTTTGTTTCATCTATCTGTTCCTTTGGGTCACAGGATAGAATCATACTCGAACTGAACATTTATACAAGTATGGTAGTATGTCATCTCACTCTTAGAATGCTTTTGCGCATTCCCATCATAAAATCTAACCATAAGCTGAATGTGACCCCACCAATTGAGCCACAAAGGATGGCTACTTTCTTATGCCCCGATGAACTGCTTGATAATATGCTGGCTGTTGCAGTCAAATGTGAGGATGGTTGGATCGACATTCGACCAAGCATGATTCACATGGGTAAGGATAAAGTGCGTCATTTGATCGCAGTTGTATTTCCGCATGGCGATCTGATCGAGCAACATTGGCTCCTTGTTGATGCTCTCTATGAGCGGGTGAAGACGCGGCTGAACAAACGATCCGATAGCACTTGCGCGATATCGCCCAAGGAAAGTGGTACATAATCCCAAACAGAATGTTTGACTATAGAGAAGGACGTTGATGGTGATGCGGTAAAGCCTATAGAAGGTCTCGGTGACCAAAGAAAAAACTCTTCAATACCGCCTAAAATCGGGCACTTAGAGGAGCTGATAAATTTTCTCGTTTCAGGACTTCTTTTCACGATTTTTTTCTTTTTTTTCAAGACCTTGAGATCGCACTCGGTCGATATCAGATGTCGCATTCTCCAGCAAAGATAGCGATGCTGATCGAGCCAAATCAGGCTTGCCATCTACGATAGCGTCGCAAAGGCTTTTATGTTCGGCAATGGCGCGTGCTCGGTGTGAACCCAACGCTGCAATACTAAACATCTGCCGCAGGCTAACAGCCAGCATCTGCCCAATAGGCCAGAAAAATTCGTTCCGTGTGGCCAAATAGATTGACCGGTGAAATGATAAATCGGCTTCCACCCAAGCATTGTCATCATCCCCAGCATCAACCATTGCCTGAAAGTCGGTACTGATGCGCTCGCGATCCTCGGGTAGGGCATTGCAAGCCGCTGTTGCGGCTGCCTCGGGTTCGGTTGCGCGGCGCAAAACAAACATCTTTTCAAGATAACTGGACAAGTCACTGGTCTGGGTTCGCCACTGAAGCACATCCGCATCGAGATGGTTCCAGAAGAACGAGTCACGTACGAACGTGCCGCGCTTAGGCATCGCTTCTATCAAGCCTTTGCCAATCAGGCCGCGGATGGCTTCCCGCAAGGCGGTACGGCTAATACCCAACTGCTCGCAAAGCTGCACTTCTGGAGGCAAAGAATCTCCCGGCATGTAGTCACCCCGAACGATGGCCAATCCCAAAACATCCGCAACACGCAAATGTACCTTTAGCGACAGCGGTTCAAAACTCATCCCAACTCCACTCAAAAATTTGTGCAAAGAACACAAAAGATCTTGTCATCAAATCACTCCTCCTGATGGGGGAGCCCAAGGAATTCCTATCTGCAAGTACGGGAAAGCGAACCGGAAGACAAGCCAAAATATACGGATTGACACATTTCTTAGTAGTATTGTATGAGTAGATTGGATCTGCGGAGGATTCAAAATGAAAGGATTCAAAATGAAAAAATTGTTAGGTGTAGCCCTTGGGCTTTCTGTTGGTTTCACGGGAGCTGCTTCGGCACTGGATATCAAAGTTGCGCATTCGAGCCAGGCTTCGTTGTCCTCGGAGTTGCATACAGCCGCATGGGCTTTTCAAAACTATCTGAAAGATTTTGCAACCGACATGAATGTCACGATCTATCCCAACAACCAGTTGGGTCAGGAACGTGAAGTTTATGAAGCTATGCAGCTTGGTTCTGGCGCTGACTGCGCAATTTCGGGTACTGCAATTCTGAACAACTTCGATCCGCGTTTGGGTGTGGTTGACCTGCCATTCGTATGGTCAAATTATGCCCACGTTCATCGCGTTCTTGATGGCGAAGTCGGTGTTACACTGGCCGATGGTCTGAAAGAGTCGGGCTTGGAAGTTGTGGCTTGGCTTGATAGCTGGGGCTATCGTAATGTTGCAACAAACAAAGCGATTACAAGCCCTGATGATCTGAAAGGCATGAAGATCAGAACCATACCGACCGATGTTTATGTGAAAACAGTCAATGCTATGGGCGCAAACGCTACCCCTATGGCTTTTGGTGAAATCTACACCGCCATGGAAACAGGCGTTTTGGACGGACTGGAGCACAGCGCGTCGCTTGTTTATTCCAATAAATTCTACGAAGTTGCCGATCACTACACGCTAACCCGTCACTTGTTCGGGCCAGTGGCCTTCGTTTGCTCCAGTGCATTTATGGGCAAACTGGACGACAAACAAAAGGCTGAGGTTATGGCCGCAGCTGAATTTGCCGGTGATCTGGAGCGCAGTCTTGCTCCAGTGAGAGAGCAGCAAGCTCTTGACGCTTTGTCTGAAAGCGGAATGGAAGTCTCCGACATTGACGTGGCTCCTTTCAGAGAACGCACCCGTCCAGTTCAGGACGAAATTGCTGTTAAGCTGAACGCTGAAGACATCTTGGCAAAAATTCGCGCTGCAGACATCGCGAACTAAACCAACAAAACGAGAGGGTGCCTTAGGTGCCCTCTCAAAAAGTCATAGATATCTAGGGAGAGAGCCATGGAGAATCATGGTGCTGAGTCGGGTCCGTTACCCGGCGATGTTGATCCTGCGCCGAATGTGCCGCCTTCGCTTGGGCCCATGCGCTACCTGCATTCAACTGTTGAAGCTCTGGCTATTGCCTTGTTTTTGGCTATCGTAACCGTTGCCGTCGCGCAGGTGGTTAACCGCTTCTTTTTGGGGCAGTCACTGTCTTGGTCGGAAGAGTTTCAGCGCTACGGGCATATTTGGCTGGTCTTCATGGCCGTCTCCATTGCCTACCGCCGGAGCGCTCATATCGGTGTGGATGTTTTCCAACAAATGATGCCCAGTCCCGTCGGCCACGCATTGCGCATTGCCATTGACATCGCTTGGTTGGTCTTGGGGGTGTTTCTCATCTTGTCGGTTTCCAAGCTTTTGGGGATCTCATCGCGCCAGATCAGTGCTGGGCTGGGAATTACTATGAATAAAGTATATTTTGGTTTCGTTCTGGGTGGCGCCTATATGATGATTTGTGCCGTTGAGCAGTTGATCCTCCGTGTAATGGGGAGGATGCCGAAATGACACTGATCCTTCTTTTTGGTGGGCTGTTAACGTTTGTTTTGCTCGGCTTTCCGGTCATCCTTGCGATTGGACTGACAAGTGCCGTGGGCATAATGGTCCTGCCCGGGGTGAATTTTGGGCTTTTTGCTCAGCGCACATTTGCCATGATCGACAGCTTTAGTTTGCTGGCTCTGCCCTATTTCATTTTGGCCGGCGCCTTGATGGCCAAAGGGGGCCTGTCTCGCGCATTGGTCAATTTTGCGCAAACACTTGTCGGCCATTTACGCGGCAGCTTGGGACATACCAGTGTTGTTACCTGTACAGCAATGGCCAATGTCTCTGGGTCATCCGCGGCTGAGGCTGCAACGGTCGGTTCAATCCTTATACCGGAAATGAAACGCCAAGGTTACCCGGGCGGATTGGCCTCAGCTATTGTTGCGGTTTCTGCCATTATTGGACCCATCATTCCACCATCAATGACCATGATCGTCTATGGTGCTATGACCGGCGTTTCGATCGGCGGGTTGTTTCTGGCCGGTATCTTTCCCGGCTTGGGTCTGGCTCTCACTTTGATGCTGTTCATCCGCTATCTTGCCGGTACAGGTCGCTATCCTGCATTGGCCAAACACTCCGTTCGTGCAACGCCAAGCGAAATGATCCGTGCGGTTGGAAATGCTTGGGTTGCGCTGTTAGCCCCCTTTATTATTCTGGGTGGTATTTTTGCGGGCGTATTTACAGCGACCGAAGCGGGTGTTGTCGCGTGCCTCTACTCTGCAATTGTGAGCATGTTGGTCTATCGCGAGATCGGATTACGAGACCTTCCAAACATTGTGCTTGATGCAACTGTGACGACGGCAATGGTCGTGGGCATTATTGCTGTGACCGGTGCTCTTGGCTGGATTTTGGCTTACGTCAACTTCATTGAGCTTATACTCGGCTTTCTGCGTGGTGTATCTGATAATGGTTATGTGATTGTACTGTTGATGCTGGCCATCGTGCTGGTGTTGACCATGTTCCTTGAAAGTCTGTCTGTTCTGATTGTCTTTGTGCCGATCGCCACATATGTCGGGCAGGCTTATGGGTTTGATCCTCTGCATCTGGGCATCATGATGATCCTCGCCAACCAGATCGGTGCGGTGAGCCCTCCTGTTGCAGTGCTTCTGTTCGTTACCAATGCGATTGCCAAGGTCCCCTACATGGAAACAGTGCGTCACGCAGCGCCATTCATTCTGCTGCTGATTGTCTATTTGATCGTTTTGGTCTTCGTGCCTCAGATCTCAACGCTGATTCCTAGCCTCGTACAACCCTAATGAAGCTCGTAAAGGGCTTAATAGATGTATGAGGCAACCGAAAAATGGAACAGTGGTGCCGAAATATGTGTGGCTGGCACCGCTCTACTGCGCTTTCCAACGATCATTCGCATGGCGATGCGCGCCACTCGGCAGGCAGGGCTAATCTGAAGAATTTCGTGATTAGCCATCCCTTGTCCGCCGTTCGGTCGTTGGATTTTTTGATGTAAAATAGCCTGAATAGGCCTAACAGATTAGGAACTAAAATGGGTCAACTAAAAGGTAAAAAGGTATTCATTACCGGTGCAGAGCAGGGAATTGGTTTCCACTCTGCAAAAACGCTCATTGAAGCTGGTTGTGATATTTACATTCACTATTTCAGTGGTACCGAAGGGCCAGAGCAGCTTGTCGCGCTGGCAGAGTCGCTGGGGCAGCGCGCTGCATTCGGTTATGCCAATCTCACAAAAGCTGATGAGGCAACCAAATGTGTCAAAGATGCTGTCGAGTTTCTCGATGGCATGGATATCTTGGTCAACAATGTTGGCGGGATTATTGCCAGAAAATGGTTGGGTGAAATCGAGCCGGAATTCTGGCAGACGGTTATCGACGTGAACATGACAACGATGTTGAATGTTACTCAAGCAGCGTTGCCATATTTGAAAGAAGCCAAAGACGGTTCCAGCATTGTTAACCTGGCATCTCTGGCTGGTCGCTCCGGTGGCCACTCCGGTTCAGTGGCCTATTCAATGACCAAAGGTGCGGTTCTGACATGGACACGTTCGCTTGCCGCTGAATTGGGTGAGTTTGGCATTCGTGTCAATGCGGTGGCTCCGGGTTTGATTTTGGGAACGCGCTTCCACAATCAGCACACCACCAAAGAATCTGCTGATGAAACGGTCAAGGGCATTCCATTGGCGCGGGCAGGCACACCAGAAGACGTTGCCCGTACAATTACCTTCCTGGCATCTGAATATGACGGCTTTATTTCAGGCGCAACAATCGATGTGAATGGTGGTATCTACCGCATGTAATGTCGGCCAATGGTGCTGGGTCACCAGCACCATTCCAAACGGGGCCAAAAAGGGGGTAGGAATGTTAAAAACACAAATTATTCACCCAGAGCTACTCGCAGTCTTGGCGAAGTGTGGGCACAAAGCAAAAATTCTTATTGCTGATGCAAACTATTCATTTGTGACCAACTCTTCTCCCAGAGCTGAAATCATCTATTTGAATTTTGCACCGGGGATGGTCCCGAGCACCGTCATATTGGAGGGAATAAGTCAGGTACTCAATATTGAGAGTGCCTCAATGATGGCTTGGCCCGAAGATTTCGAAAATACCTCACAAAAAGACTATCTTGAAATACTCCCGCGTGAAACTCCGATGGAGTTGTTAACGCGAGAAGATTTTTATGGATCTGTAAGATCGATGGATACTTTGTTGGTTGTTGCGACAGGTGAAACCAGACGATTTTCAAACCTGTTGCTAACCGTCGGACCAGTCTTTCTCTGATCCAGCGCAAGGCTGTGTTGCTATTCTTAGCGTTAAAACGCGCAAATGTAGGATGACTGAGCGCAGCCTTTAGCCGTTTTGAATTCATCACCAGCGAGCATCACCCTTCAGTAAGAGGTTTTACGATAATGCCTTCTCAACCATCCGCAGACATAGCGATCATTGGCCTTGGTGTTATGGGGTGTAATCTTGCGCTCAATTTTGCCGATCACGGCTACAATGTAGTTGCCTATGATGCTTTCCCTCAAGTGGCGGAGAAAGCCTCACAAGAACTGGGTGAACGGGTTACTGTCTGTTCCTCGTTAGGTTTGCTTGTTGCTGCGCTGAAAAAACCGGCCCAAATTCTGATGATGGTCAAGGCCGGGCAAGTGGTGGATGACGCGCTTGCTTCTCTCACCCCCTTGTTAAGCGCTGGGGACATCGTGATTGATGGTGGCAATTCCTTCTATCGAGACACCGAACGCCGGCAGGCAGAGATGGAGGCAAGGGGGCTTGCCTTTATCGGTCTGGGTGTTTCTGGTGGGGAGACCGGTGCTCGTTTCGGCCCGGCCCTGATGGGAGGTGGAGCACCCGAAGCATTGAGCCGAGTGGAAAAGGCGTTCTCCGCAATTGCCGCCAAAGCCAAGGATGGTACTGGCTGTTATGTTGCACATGGATCAGGCGGTGCTGGCCATTTTGTCAAGACCGTTCACAATGGCATTGAATATGCCCTGATGCAGCTGTTGGCTGAAGCCTATCTCATGCTTAAGGGGCCTGCGGGGCTTTCTCATCAAGCCATCGCGGACCGCTGGCGGCAGTGGAACCAAGGACCATCGGCTTCCTATCTGTTGGAAATATCGGCTGATATTGCCGCGACGATAGATCCCGACAGTGGAAACCCTCTTGTTGAGATGATCCGCGACGTCGCTGGTCACAAAGGTACGGGACGGTGGACTACTGAGGCTGGGCTTGACTATGGTGTTGCCGTGCCGACCATCGCCGCCGCTTTTATGGCGCGCGCTATTTCGGGACTGCCACGTCTTGATCTGACAAAACAGACCATCGAGAGCGGTTCGACTGATCACGCGTTGGCTGATGCATTGGAACTGGCTTTCCCCGCAGCGATGTTTGCCGCCTATCTGCAGGGGCTTGAATTGATTGAGGTCGCCTCAAACGAGAATTACTGGGATATTGATTTGGCAAAAGTTGCCAAAGGCTGGCGGTCTGGTTGCATCATTCGCTCGGTGATGCTTGATCCTATTGCCGACAGTGTGGGGCAAGGCTCCGTGTTGGAGAGCGCCTATGGTCGCGATCTTTTGCAGCTAGCCGAACAACCGTTGCGAGCCGTGGTGCAACAAGCGGCTGCATCGGGCACCCCAGTTCCGGCCTTCTATTCTGTTCTTGGCTGGCTCGATGGTCGGCGCAGTTCTTGTTTGGGGGCCAATTTCATTCAGGGGCAGAGAGATTATTTCGGTGCACACACATTCGAACGAATAGACCGTTCTGGTCATTTTCACTTCAACTGGCAGTCCAATTAGGGCTGATAATTGGGGCACATAGGCACAAGTATGTGCCCTACAGACCTACCAAAATGAGGTAAGGACAATGATCATTATTGTTATGGGCATATCGGGAACCGGCAAGTCGACCGTGGGCCAGATGTTGGCGGACCGACTTGGGGTCCCGTTTGAGGAAGGGGACGCCTATCACCCCGAGGCAAATGTCAAAAAGATGTCAGCAGGTATACCGCTCAATGATGCTGATCGGGAGCCATGGTTGGATAGCATGGCCAAGAGCATGGCAGAATGGGAAGCGCGCGGCGAAACCTGCGTTCTGAGCTGCTCGGCCCTGCGCAAAGCCTATCGGGACAAATTTAGAGCTGTGGTCAAAGACCTGCGCTTTGCCTTTCTGGATGGTGCAAAAGACTTGGTGCAGAACCGCATGAAGGAACGGCAGAGCCATTTTATGCCGGTTACCCTTATCGAGAGCCAAATAGCCGCGCTTGAAGTGCCGCACGGCGAGACAGATGTCATTTGGGTGAGTATTTCACAGACCCCAGAGAAACTGGTCGATGAGTTGGTCGAAAAAATCACCCCATTGATGTGATTGTACGGGACTGAATAAACTTAGGCGCACAGTCCAACACGATCTGATTTGGCAAGGATAACCAGTCTACCAAAAGTCCATAAGGCAAACCAATTGCGATTTAGTTTTTCGGGGAAAATACGTCTTCAAGGGCCGCATGTATTGTCTTGATAGGGTATTCCCCGCTTTAGCCAAAACGGCGGTTTTGGACGGGAATTTTGAATTCTGCCCCGATAAATTTGTATGCTTTGAATCCGACTATAATGTCGGACAGGCTTGCGGGATGCCCAAGGTTTCGAATGCTGCTTTTTGCATGACGCCTGTTGGGCTTTTCAGAAATTGCCGTGCTGATGCAATCGATAAGGCATGTCTGAAAATCATGTTGGCTCTTCATTATTCCAATCAATAAAATTTGAGCGATGGTCGCTTTCTCTGGCACTAAGTGAATTGCATAGAGCCTGCTTATCAAATTCTATTGTTGGCAGGCCGGGTTGTATGGCCAAGGCATTTCTTTGGAATGGGTCCGATACATGACATCCCGAAATGAAGCAAAGGCGTTAGTGGCTGGCCTGATAAAGAGCTCTGAAATCGAAGGCATTGACTTCAAAATAGGTCAGCCGGTTCAGCCCGCTGTCAAGCACACAGTCATCGCATCCACCTAACTACCTTCACTTCAATAGATTTTATGTCGGAGCAGCTCTGTTTGTGGTGCAAAGCAGATATGCATCTTGACAAGACAATATCTATTATAGATATTACTATTATAGATATTGGAGTGCAACATGATCATCGAAGACGCATCTGCCCCGCGAGAATTGAACATTGAACAGATTCAGTCTGATCTGGTGGTGGTCGGAGGTGGGCTATCGGGAACCTGTGCGGCAATTGCTGCGGCACGGCAAGGGCTGAAGGTGGTGATGGTACAAGACCGCCCGGTGCTTGGGGGCAATGCGTCAAGCGAAGTGCGGTTATGGATTCTGGGCGCTACCTCCCACGGCGGCAACAACAACCGTTGGGCGCGCGAAGGTGGCATTATCAATGAGCTGTTGCTGGAAAATCAATTCCGCAATCCTGGCGGCAATCCGGTTGTTTTTGACAGTATTTTGTTAGATTGGGTGAGCCGCGAAAGCAATTTGACAGTGCTGGTCAATACCTCCGTTTTTCACGCTGAAACAAAGCAGAACCAAATCCAGAAGGTTTTTGGATTCAATTCGCAAAACAGCACCATGTATCATCTGTCAGGTAAGCTGTTTGCCGATTCCACCGGAGACGGCATTCTCACGCACTTGTCTGGTGCAGCCTACCGAATGGGCGCTGAAGATGCGGATGAATTTGGCGAGCCAATGGCTCCTGGAGACGATTATGGTCAGTTGCTAGGCCATTCTCTCTATTTCTACTCCAAGAATGTCGGGCATCCTGTTGACTATGTTGCTCCAGATTTTGCGCTGAAGGATATACCAACGCTCATACCGCGCTACAAGAGCTTCAAGGCATCCGAACAGGGGTGTTCCCTTTGGTGGATAGAATGGGGCGGACGACTTGATACCATTCACCAGTCCGAAGAGATCAAGTTGGAGCTGCAGAAAATTGTCTATGGCGTCTGGAACTATATCAAAAATTCCGGAGACTTTCCTGAAGCGGCCAATCTTGCGCTAGAATGGGTCGGTACGATCCCCGGTAAGCGTGAAAGCCGTCGGGCCGAGGGCGACTATATGCTCCGTCAACGCGATATTGTTGAGCAAGTCATCCATAAGGATGCAGTCAGTCATGGTGGCTGGTCGATTGATTTGCACCCAGCTGATGGTGTCTATGGCGCCAATGGAGGCTGCAACCAATATCACGCTAAAGGTGTCTACGGCATCCCATACCGCTGCATGTATAGCCGCAACATTGAAAATCTCTTTATCAATGGCCGACTGCTTTCTGCTTCTCATGTTGCATTTGGGAGCACTCGGGTCATGGCTACCTCTTCGGCTGTTGGCGAGGCGATTGGTACAGCTGCCAGTTTGTGTGTTGAAAATAAGCTGCAGCCGCGCGGGCTGTTGCAGGACGAGCTTCTGGATCAGTTGAAGTGTCGTCTGTCATCGGGTGGGCATTTCGTTCCCCACTATAATGCTCTTGATCGAGAAAATTTGGCTACCAACGCCAAGGTGAGCGTATCCAGCGAAATGGCATTGTCGATCCTCCCCCACGATGCCGGCTGGAAATGTCTCACCGAGAGTTTTGCCCAAATCTTGCCCGGTCAACCCGATGGCTCCAATTTAATCACGGTTCCGATAATAGCCGCAACCAAGACGACCCTTACCGTTCAACTTCGCATGGCCCAAAAGCCCGAAAACCAGACACCGGAAATGATTATAGAACAGCAGACATTTGCTTTGGAGGCGGGCGAGCAAACAATCGATCTTTCTATTGGCAGTGAAGGTAAAAATCAGAATATTTTTGTCTGTTTCATGAAAAATGATGATGTTTCCGTTGGTCTTACGTCAACCATTTTGAGTGGCTTGTTGACAGTCAAACAGGGTGGTTTGGCCAAAGTGAGTACAACGGCACGGCAGGAAGCGCCTATCGAATTGGGCGTTGACAGCTTTGACTTCTGGGTGCCCGAGCGCAGGCCAAACGGACAAAATATTGCTTTTTCAAGCGTCCGCCCAATTCATCTTTTTGCCAAAGAAAACCTACTGGATGGAGCACTACGACCCACATCTGGCCCCAATGCCTGGGTGGCTGAAATGCAAGACAATCAGCCGCAAGTTTCTCTGGAATGGCAGGAGCCTGTCCAAGCGCGTGAATTGTGCCTCTATGCCGATTGTGACTACGACCATCCACTTGAGAGCGTTCAATATCACCATAACGACAGGATTATGCCACATTTGGTTCATGCCTGCGATGTGCACTGCAATGGTGAGATGTTGACGACCATTCAAGACAATCACCACGGGGTGATCCGCATCCCGCTACCGAAAGATCAATTGACGCGACGGCTCGATATCCGGCTGGCCAATCATCAGGGTCACCCCGTGAGCTTATTTGGCATTCGTGTTCAATAATCACCAATATGACAACTAGGGAGAAGACAATGAGGAAAATTACAGGTGTGTTGGCATCGCTGGCCTTTGCTGCATTATCAGGAACGGCTCTGGCTGCCGATAAGGAGGTTACATTTCTTAACTGGGTAACCGCCGAACCAAGCAATGCTGCGGTGGTACAGGGGTTGATTGATCAAACTGGCGTTAAGGTCAATGTCTTGTCCAGTTCTTGGGGTGACATGCAGAAGAATGTTTTCCTGCGCGTACGGACTAAACAGGATCTGGATGTTTACCAAAGCTCGGCCAAGTGGCTGCCAACATTTGCGCAATTGCCAAATCTGGTCGACTTCAACGATCTGTATGGCAAAGACTATCTTGAATCGATGATCCCGCAGGCTGTCTTGGCCGCAGGTCAATTCAAGGGCAAGCAATATGGCATGCCCTGGAACATTGGCTCCATTAGTTTGGTCTCCAATAAAGCGGTTCTAGAAAAAGCTGGTGTTTCCAGCTCACCAAAAACGTTGGCAGAATTCACGGCAGCGCTTGAAAAGGTCAAGGCAGCGGATGCGCAAAGCACGCCCTATGCCATGATGACCAAAGACAACAACCTTATTTCCAGTGACTTCCAGCTGTGGCTGTGGGCGCATGGTGGCAGTATCTTTGATGATCAAGACAATTTGGTTATCAACTCCGATGCAACAGTTGCAACGCTCAACTTCATGAAAGACCTTGTGGACCGCAAGCTTGCCTCGCTCGACACAGACCGTGGCGCCGCTAGACGCATGTTTGGTCAAGGCAATACGGCCTTCTATTTTGACGCTCCCGTTGCCAAGGGCTTTGCGCGTGATTTCTCCGGGCAGGGGGCGGATTACGATGTTAACGTCCTGCCGATTGAAACACCTGTTGCCAAAGACGGCATGACGTCACATTCCATGGAATGGGGTCACCTGCTCATCATGTTGAAATCTGACAATGCCAAGGTCGATGGTAAGATTTCCAAAGACAGCCCATCTGCAAAATTTGTTGCTGGTCTTTCCATGAATGATGATGTGCAGCTGGACTATTTCACCAAGCTGGGTGCTATCCCTGTAACCAAAACAGCACGCAACAATCCACTCATCACCAAAGACAAATTTATTGTCGATTGGAACAATTCTCTCGGTTTGCCAAAACGCAACGAACTTTCACCCCTGAAAGACAGTGCTAACTATGTGGCGATTGTCAGCGAAGAAGTTCAGTCCGTTATTCTCGGTAAAAAGGACGCAAAAGAAGCGGCTGCCGAGATGGAAAAACGCATCGCGCGTATTTTGAAATAAGAGGCAAGATTATGGACATGGCTTCGCGACAAGGCGAGCAAGATGAGGTCTCCTCGAGACACAAGCGGGGAAGCCTGAAACGGACAGATAGGCGCTTTGCCTATGTGATTTTGGTGCCGGCAATGACCGCCTTTTTGGTGATGGTTGCCTATCCTTTCATCGATGCCATGTCCATGGCATTCTACCAATATTCAATTTACGACTTAACGCCGACCTTTATCGGCTTTGAGAATTTTGTGGCGATACTTACCGATCCCTATGTTCTGGGGTCTTGGGTGACAACTGCGATTTTCGTGGTTGGAACCACCTTGCTGACCATGTTTTTGGGGCTTTCCTGGGCGCTGTTGATGTATCAGGATTTTCGCGGCAGAGGTGTTTTGCGCACGATGACTTTGTTGCCATGGATTTTGCCCAGCACCGTGAGCGCATTCATCTGGGCATGGATGCTCAATGGAAAATACGGCATTGTTAATGTGATGCTAATAGGCACAGGGCTGGTTGAAACACCGGTCCAGTTTCTCTCCGACGATGTCGGGGCAATGATGGCGGTTATCTTGACCCGGGCATGGATTTCGATCCCGCTGTTCATGTCCTTTTTCCTTGCAGGATTGCAGGGCATGGATTTTCAGCAGATTGAAGCAGCGCGGATTGATGGAGCCAGCAATCTAACCGTCGTACGGCGGCTGATTTTGCCCCACCTCAAGCCCGTGTTTTTGGTGACCGGCGCTTTGGGTATGATCGGAAATCTACAGCAGTTTGACATTATTTATGCTCTGACCGGCGGTGGGCCCGTTCGCGCGACCTCTGTGCTGTCCATCGAGGTGTTCCGACAGGCTTTTGAAAACTGGAACTTGGGTATGGCCTCTGCCATTGGCGTACTCTGGGTGTTTACTCTCATGCCCATTGTTGTCTTTTATCTACGCAGCCTGTTTCGGGAGGATTGATCCATGTTTGAATTACGATCCCTGCAAGAAAAAATTGGATTTGCGCTGCTCCTGTGTGCCATCGCATTCTTTCTTTTCTTTCCTGTTTATTGGGCTTTGATCAGTGCCTTTAAAAGCAATCAGGAACTGTATCAATTGGATGCAACGCTTATTCCGAATGAGCTTTTCTGGGGCCATTTCATCACGGCCATAACTGAAGGCAATATTCTTCTGCAATTGCGAAACAGTTTGATCACATCCACCTGTTCGGCTTTGCTTAACGCAACGCTTGCGGCGCTTGCTGGTTACAGTTTTGCCAAATTTGACTATCCAGCGAAAAAGCCGCTGATGTTGCTCATTTTGTCGGCGCAAATGTTCCCGTTCGGAGTGTTGTTGATTTCGATCTATCCGATGCTTCAAGCCGTCAACTTGCTCGATACCAAAACCGGACTGACTATCTCCTACATCGTGTTCGCGTTGCCGGTTTCCACCTATATGATGTATAGCTATTTCCGCCAAGTGCCCAATGAATTGATTGAGGCGGCCAAGGTTGACGGGGCCAGCAATTTCAAGATTTTCCTGCGCATTGTGATGCCTATTTCTTTTCCCGCTTTCATCACTGTGACGCTCTATGCCTTCATGTGGTCGTGGAATGATCTGCTCTATTCAATGACGCTGGTAACCTCAGAAGAAAACAGAACAATTGGCCCGGGGCTGTTGCTGCGTTATATCAATGAAAATAATGCGGATTGGGGTGGAGCCATGGCGGCTTCTTTCCTTGCTGCTGCTCCTGTGGTGCTTGTCTTTGCTGTCTTGCAAAAACAATTCATCGGTGGGGTGACTTCTGGCGCGGTAAAATAAGGTTAGAATCTTGTCATCACAACCCAATCAAAGCCTCATAGACGGCATTCGTTGTTTCCAAGAGCTCACGACAAGTGGCCGTCCGATGGGAAACAAAGAGCTGGCAGAAAAGATGCAGATCAATGAGGTCAGGGTAAACCGTTTGCTTCGTACCTTGAAGTCGATTGGTATGGCAGAGCAAAATGCGCAAAAAAAATATATGCCCGGACCGGTGGTGCATGTTTTGGCTGCGCAAAGCTTTCATTCCTCTGCGATTTTCAGGGCGGCGACCAAGGTAGCGATCAACAGACCCTTCGATGACAGGACCTTGGCGATTGGTGTCCTGTGGCAAGATTCCGTTGTCTATATGTTTCACGCACAAGCACACCAAAATCCGGCCGAGGGATTGGGTGGTTATCACCTCTATCATGCTTCTCAGTCTTCTATCGGACAAGTGCTGATGGCAGAACTGGATGATGAAGAATTGTCGCAAATTACGTGTCATTGGGAGCCAAACCAAAAGAGCGTAATGATGGACACTATCGAAAAAATACGCCGCGAAGGCTATGTTTGCCGCTGTGACCCTGCAGGCAAAATCGACAATATAGCCAGTACATTCACCGTTGGCGGTGCCAAGGCGGGCATTGCATTCACCGACTTTCATATCGATGCCGCTGAACTGGATAATTATGTCGGGCAGCTCAGAGAATTGATCAACGAAATTGAGAGCTACGCCTGAGTAGCAGTGAACAGGAATCCAACATGGCTGATGTGAAGCTCCAATCCCTTGAAAAATATTTTGGATCCGTCCGTACTATTCATGGTGTGGATCTAGAAATCAACAGTGGCGAATTTGTCGTTTTTGTTGGGCCTTCAGGCTGTGGCAAATCCACTCTTTTAAGAATGATCGCGGGCCTTGAAGAGGTGAGTGGTGGCGAGATTTTTATCGACAAGGAATGTGTCACGGACACAAAGGCAAGCGCCCGCGGTATCGCCATGGTGTTTCAGTCTTATGCTCTCTATCCGCATATGACCGTGCGTGAGAATATGAGTTTTGGCCTTGAAGTGGCTGGCGAGAGCAAAGATGTCATCGAACAGCAAGTAAATGACGCGGCAAAAATCCTCAAACTTGGTGAATTGCTGGACCGCAAACCGCGCCAGCTATCAGGCGGGCAACGCCAACGTGTTGCGATCGGACGTACGATTGTCCGGAAGCCAAAAGTGTTCCTGTTTGATGAACCATTATCCAATCTAGATGCTGAGTTGCGTGTGCAAATGCGCATTGAAATATCAAAACTGCATGACGAGCTGGGTAACACCATGATCTATGTGACGCACGATCAGGTCGAGGCAATGACGATGGCCGATAAGATCGTCGTCTTGCGTGACGGTGCCGTCGAGCAAGTAGGAACGCCTTTGACGCTCTATCATCAGCCAACCAATAAATTTGTTGCTGGCTTTATCGGTTCACCCAAAATGAACTTCTTGCCTGTCACCATTCAAGAGTTGGATGAACAGCACGTGATCCTGGCTTTCCCTGACGGACAAACGGTTTCACTGAAGGTGGAAACAAGTGGTCTTGTGAAAGGTCAGCAGTTAGAGCTTGGTATCAGGCCAGAGCACTTTATGGCCGGTCATGAAGGCGAAATCGAGATCATTTTAAATGCTGAAGTTGTCGAAAAACTGGGTGGCACCACCTATGTTTATGGAACCCTCAACGATCAAATGCTGACTGTTGAAGTTGATGGAGATGTGGCCATTCAGAAGGGAAGCCGAGAGGTTTTTAGTTTCAACAAAAGTCGCGTTCATCTATTCAATGCGGATCAACAGGCGGTGAAAGTGCTTGGCAAACCTGATCTCAGCGCTTAGCAATCCTAGGGTCAGGATCTTCTAACGTGAGACTTTCCGATATGGGATTTGTGCGAGGTGCCAAATACCCATAGAGGTGTGTAAGTCGTTCTTGGGTCAACTTGCCTATAACGGTTAGAGATTTTAAATAAAATTCCATAAGATATATTATACGCCTTTGATTTCATAAAACATTTAATAAACTCAACAACTCAATTAACCCGCGAAATACTTTGATTGTGATATTTGACGTTTACCCCCTTAAGGGGAATTCCAACATCACCTATCCACAAGAAAAGCCATGTTTGACAGACGAATTCATATTATGAGGCAGGCCGCCCGCGATTTAAAAGCGCAAGCGGCCAAACTGGAAAAAGACGCGCAACAGATCGAGCGTGAGCAAAAATTGCGCAGGCGATTGAATGCGCTTTACAGAAAATCAGCATCGAGCGTTAAGCCGGCGCAATTTGCCAGAGAGCATAATTTACCAATTGAGACTGTGAAAAGCTGGCAGAAACGCCAAGAGCGCCAAACGATGGACGCAAAAAAAATAGAGCGCGATCGCTCTATTATGAGACTTGCCCGTAAAGGCTGGACAAATTCGGAAATTGGCAAGGCGCTAGGCCTTCACGCCAATTCAATCAGTCGGATAATATCCAAGCAAAAACGACTAGCCCTATTCCCAGATAGAGCCATGCCGAACGATTGACCGGCTCATCAAGCTGGACGCTGTCAGAACCCCAACCGAATAGAATGGTGTCGGCATAGGTCGGAAGATATGAAGACGACCCCGAACCGGCTGGAACGTCGCAGGGCTTGGCAATCATAAAATCCGGATTGGCTGGATCAATCATCCAGCCGCACGCAGGACGGCCAAGAGACGTTTCAATCATTTTCGATAGAACACAAACCAGATTACGAACGCTGCAATCAAGAGAGTTTTCATGTTTTTTTCATTGGTGTAATCGGTTCCGCCTGGCACGTAAGGCAAAAGCCATTCAGGAATGTAATCGTACATAAGGTTTCGGGAGCGGCTTCACACCGCCCCCGCCTCTATCAGCCACAAGCGCGGTTAGCGCAGGTTTCGGGTTAAGTCGGTTGGAGCGCCCTTGTCGGGCATGAAAACAGCGATCAGGCCAGCCGCCAAAATGAGAGCCGAACCGATCCAATCGCCCTCAGCCGCCTTTGGCAGAGCGTCTTGAACCACGGCACCGATTTGACCGGCTTCATTCACATCAAACAATTGAAGCATTCCAATCACCAGCGCAGGCAGGCCCGCAAATGTGGAAGGTTCGCCAATTCGAGCGAATAGGAATTTGACAATATTTAGCATTTTAAAGCGGTATCCTTTCGTTTTTCGAGCGATCTAACACGTTCGTCAAGACGCGCCAGAAATTGAGAGTTTTGGTAAAGCTGGTGAGCAGCAAATGCGAGAATTGCAGGCGTTAAATATTGGCCGATATGGGCAAACGTTTCTTGCATCAGGTCACCATTTTTTCAGGACTTTGCCGCCCAGATAGACAGCGCCGCCTATGGCGCCCCATTTGGCGAGCCCTTTTAGTTCGGTTGCAGCGCCCTCACCTGTTTTAAACAAGCCCATGCCAATCAAACCGAGTGCGCCGTAAATGATTAAAGGAGGCATTAGGCAATACCCCGATAGAATTTGTGAGCGCCATACTGGACCGTCATCACGGCATTGGGTGACGCCTTCAACCACGAAGGCGAACCAATATAATTTGCGTGATAGTGATCAGCGCCGTTTGTATTGTCGCGCAGTTGCCCAGACGCGGCCCGCTTGGCAATGCTTAGGCACAGGTCAAATGCGATACTCGAACGAGGTTGCAAATCTTTAATCACCGGATAGTTTGGATCGTTGACATTCCAGCAAGAGAATTGCCAAGGCTGAAGACAAACCGTCGCGATAGTTGAACCCCAACGAGGCGATTTAACACGGTTCAAAACGACACTGGCGACGGCTTCTTTGCCCGCTTGTGTTTCGCTTCGGGCTTCACCGTAGATCGTTCGTGCAAGCGTCAACACGTCATGACTAACCGTCGCTGTGCTTGTTGGCATATCGAAAACCTCAGAAATTGGAGTTGTGGAAGCATTGGCGGCAGGCACAAAAGAGCCGGTCCAATCCATCGCGCCAGAGAGCCAAGACAGATCAAAAGACGGCATAGAAAGACCGGAAGAAACAGCAGGCGCAGACGTGACAGGCACAGCAGCAACCGCAACGCCGTTCATTTGGCTTTGCCTGTAGGCTTTCAGACCATAAAAGGCAGCAACCCCAAGCAGACCAACGCCGACAAGCTCAGACGCGCTCATGACGGCACCGCCGTCCATTTGATTGAATAGTTGTAAGCGCCGATATCACTAACCATTTTGACAGCCACGCCAGCAGGCACGAAAAACGGCCCATCAACGCGACCTTGTGAATGATTGTTTTCTATTACGCGCACCCAACAGTCAGGCCCCAAATGCAATAGGCAACAATAGCCCCACTGATTTGCAGCGGCGGAAACATCGACACTATCAACAATGATACCATTCACATTTTCTGCAGCTGGAATAACGTCACCGGCATTGTCGTACACAACGGCCAACGAATTACCATTTACGGAAGTGACCAAACCCTGTTTACTTTTCGTTGCAACAACCATCATTAGACCTCCACAACGCTAACAAAACTAGCATGGTCGACCGCTTCGACAGCGAGCGCGTTTCGCCCTTCAAAACTGTAGTGCTCGAAGGGAGCAAGCAAGAATGAACGCACATAATCGGCACCATCCAGCACCCAAATCCAGACATTTGAAACGCCGGTATTTTGCAATTTTAAATGCCGCCGGTCGGAGTTTTCATCTGCCAATTTGATTAGCATTTCAGGTCCGGAGTGCTTGACAATTTCGGAACGCGCCAATTTTGGAAAGCGAATAATCGGAGCTTCAGCCGTTGCCCCAACCTTGTTAAATCCAACCGTCAATAATGCGCTGAAGTTTTCAGGCGACAAATCGAGACGGCCAACAATCGTTTGCCATTCGCCGGTCAAAATCACATTCACATCTTCATTTTCCCAAACACCGGCACCGCCGCGAATGACTTGGACCTTCATTCCCTTGCCGATATCTGTGCCAACGCCCTTAACTTGCATCCCCCCCCAGAAGCTTGAGCCGCCCACATCAGACGCAAGCTCATTACTTTTTAGCCTGAAATCGTCGGTTGTATCAAAGCCATCAAGTCGAAAGCCGTCATCCAGTGCGACAACCGTTAAATCTGGTTTCGCCGTCCAATCGGAAATCACATCAAGATTGCAGCACTCGACAACAGACCGAGCAGCAGAGGCGACAGGAGCCTTTTCGCCAGTTTGGATTTGAACAGGAATGGGATCAGTAGAAGAAAATGAAGACCTGTTATCATCAATAGGCCCGTCAGAAATCAAAACGGTTGCTGTTATTGGATCTTCAGATTTATTGACCAGCCGAACCGAATTAAATTCCCCAGGCGAATGGCCCATTGACCCCTCAAAGGCCAAAGAACCGCCCTCATCATATTCAAGGTAAAATTCGCCATCAGCGTCTTTGCAGGTAAAATAACGGCCAGCACAAGATAACTTGACTTCATCATTAGCCGGAATGATCACGTCAAAAGTAGCAGCGTTGATACGGCTCATTTTTGCCTCATGAATACATAGGCCAAGACAGCAAAAACCGCGATCATGGCGACAGGGTTAACAGCTTTGGCGCGCGTATCCGCATCAGCGGCCGCAGGTGACAGCGCCAAAACTTTGCTGGTGTTTTCGGCCACCATGTTGAAAGACTTGTTGACCAGATCAGCCGCGCCTTGCGCCACACCACCGGCAAAATCGAGCAATTCCTCTGGCACTTGATCAATGATGACATTGCCATCAGTTGAAACCGCGATCCCTTGATCTTGAGCCGCCGTGCGCTTGTCAATTTGCGTCGTTTGGGTTTTTGTCTCAGAAGATGATTTTTGACTTGAAAAGCACATTAAAAAATTCGCCCCATCATCGTTGCCATAGGCATAAACTTGCCCATCCGATCAAGGAGCTGGCGAATGCGCTTACTTTCAACCATCAAAGTCAAACGGCTGATTTCATTTTCAGCGCAAATTGTTTCCAGCTTTTCCAGAGCGATCTGAACCCAATGAAAGCCCTTTGCGCGAGTGCCATTTATGCCGGTCACTTGCAATTCTTTGCCGTGTGGGCAGTTGTAGACCTCAAAGGCCAACGCAAAAATGATCACGCCATTTTCACGCACATAAAGACATTCTGATTGCGCGATGCTTTCTCGCGTCGTGTAATCCAGATTTGCCGTTTCCATCAGGCAATCAATCACCTCGGAAGATAGAATATGATCATGATTGATTTGCATTTACCGGCTCCACAGATAGTAAGCGACAGCAGCACCGCCCAGCCACACAGCCCACGACAAGCCAAGCGGCCCAGTCGTTTGCTGTGCGAACGGATCCCAAGACGATTGAGACCAGTTCGCATTCGTTGTGCCTCCAGACGTGGCAACGGTTGGCCCGCCAAGCTGCAAAGCAAGCTGGAGAGGTGGGAGCGTTGGCACCGTCATTTTTTACCCATGATCAGGATTGCCGCAACGCCAACACCGCCAGCGATAAGCAGAGGCATCATGTCAGACGAACCAAGCGCAGACGTTCCGTTTACAACCGGTTGCTGAGACGACTGGATAGCCGCTTGTGCTTGTGCTTTTTGAATGTCGAAGGTGTTTTTTTGCCCCCACAACCCCAAAGCTGTATTTCCAAGCCCTTCGAAAAAACTGCCAATACCGCTAAAAAAACCGGAGCCAGTTAAAGAATTCGTTGAAACATTATCGCCCGCCAAATCTGGAATAAAATAATCTGTGCTCACACCATTCACCCGATCCGTTGGAGTTTGAGTAACCGCGAAGGGGCTGTTTTCAGGCAATGCGGTCAGAGTGTCATAAATCGACATATGAGCCCCCGGCTAATCAGGCCGCCCAATAAATTCATGGACCATTGTCAACGCATTTGCGTTTGCCATATCAACGTCAATTCGCAATTCATGTTGCCGCATATCAGAGGCAACAAGCGGCATCGCATCACGAGGCAAACGTGTGCTATCAAAACGCACAGTGGCCACACCAGAGACAGCAGAGAAACCATCTCGATTGTTGAAATAGTTCATCACAGCCCGCTCGGCGGAGAACAATTCATGTTTAGCCAGCTTTAAGCTGACCTTTTCAACATCATTGGCGGCAGTTTCAAAGAAGTGGAGCGCCTGCACAGAACCATGCAAAGGCAACGTGGTCAGCGTGATAGCCGCCGCGCCTGAATTGCTATTAGCAATACGAACCTTGGAGATTTTTCGAATAAGCCCCAGTTGAAGCGGTTTAGTAGATGCTTCGGTCTCAGCATAGGCGATAATAGAGGGGGCAACGGTTCCCGATTTGATTTCAACATCAATTTGAAACGTCGATTGCCCCAACATATCCCACGCTGTCAATGTTTCTTCATTGTACGAGCGAGCATTTGGATCAGAGAACAGCAACGGAATAAAACCGTCAACGACCTCATGTCCGCGTTGCTCATTCAGTGCGAACAACTCAGCAACCGTTAGGTTCCATTGATCTTTTCCATTGATTTTCACGCGAATGCGCCCAAATGCAGCAATCATATCCGCCTTCGTGACACCATCATTTTGAGACACTTGCAAGACAACGCTGTGATAGCGGTCTCGCACAGGCAAGTCTATCGTTGCGACAGCTCCAGCGACCACGTTTGTGAAGTCGTTCAATTTGTTCCGTGTACGGATCATTTTACGTTTCCTATTGTTTCAGGATTGGGGGGGAAATTAAGGAAACGGCTTAACCGTCGTAACCGTCGATAGCTTGCGCAACGTACGAATTCGAGCGGAACATATTCATCATATAGCCAGCGGCAAAAATGCCGACCATGCAAGCCAGCGTAGTGTTGATGAATGCAGCAGAGGTGACGTTAGGAAGTTTCATTTTAGAACCACGTTTGTTGAGAGTTAGAACTCGGTAGACGTGGCTCAATGACAATACGGAATATAGCCATAGCGGCCACACTCACAGCAATTGAAATAAAGATGTCTTGTCCACGTTTCATGCGGTCATGACGACATGAACAAAAAAAGAACGCAATTCGAAAATTGCGTTCATATATACATATGGGATTGGCTGTTAATTAAGGCGATAACGATCACCCGAAAGCGTCTTGCCCGTTTGATATCGACCGTTTTCTATACGCCAGAAGCAGAACGGTTCTAGTCCGATCAGGTGATCTTGTACCGCCCTTGACTTGCCTACGATCAATTCCATCACGCCGCGCACATCATTCGAACTTGCCAACGCAAACACATATGTAGAATTAGCCCCAGATCGAAGCGACATATTGACCAGTGCAGGCCGCTGACTAACAGCGATCAGCTCGACACCCCAATGACGGCCCTGCAGGACGGCCCGCTGCATCCCATTGACACCAGCCGGTAAAGCAGTGACAGGATAAGATTGATTTGCCTCTTCAATCACTAGCGTCAATTCGTCGTTGTGCTTCCCTTCAGCATATGGGGCTTGCAACATTTCAATCAGGTGGCACAAGTCTGACAGCTCTTTTGGCAGGTTATCAGCAGGCGGCACATATGAAATCCGAAAGCCTTTTTTCCATATGGGTTTTATCACCTTTAGAAGATCCGCCAGCGAGTGAACCCTCTTCCATCCCCTGCCCTCATATTCGCGCTGAGTATCGAACACAATCACGCGCTTTCTAGTTTTGGCTTTCAACATCGCTTTTGTGATTGTTGATTTGCCAGAGCCTTGCCGCCCGAATATGCAAGTTATTTTACGGTTTTTCGCTGACATTAAAGGCTTCCATTCCGGGATTGTTATTAGAGGTGCTGGAAGTTTTATTTTTGGCAGTGTTCTTATTCCGAGCATTTAATTCACCACTCACCGCCATTGCCTTGCCAAATGCGAACGTTCCAACAACAAGCGCCCGCTGAACCCATTCGTTACTTGGTTCAATCAGGAAGCTAAGCCAAGGCGATTTTTCAGCAACCTCATATATTGCATCAGATGCCGCCCGCGCCGACCCTTGTTCATGCGCCTGAATTGGAAGGCTTTGCAGCTGGAGCATAAGACCGGAAAAATCAAAGACCGAAGCAAAAGCCATATAGAATTGATCTTTGGTCAAGACACCGGCAGGACCAAGGCCGTCAGGCCCGTCAATTTCCATATGGGAAGGCTCAATATATTCCGCTTCAATTTCATCAAAATCGGGCAGATCAGAAGCAACCGGCTCTTGTTTCGGTTCCCTCGGTTCGTTCAGGTCCGGTTCCAGTTGACTTTGGTTCGATTGGCTCATTTTTCTGACCTTCAAATTGACGTTTGATATTTTCGCTTTCGGTTACACCGGCTACCCATTTTCCACCGCAAGCCTTTGTGTCGTAATCACCACGGCAATGGTGATAGACCTGTTTTGCACCCCACGTTTTCCACATTATGGTTGCGCCGCATTTGGAGTTAATACAGCGCCCCTTTCCAACGTCAGTCGCTTTAACTGCCATTATGACCAGTCCAGCTTTGGCCCCGATTGGTCGGCCGTTTTCTGTTGATGACTGGAAAGGGCTTCAATACCCTCAGACAATCCGTTGACCTGTTCTTGCAAAATCCGGATCAATTCAGCTTGTTGAGCAAGCTGTGATTTTACGTCAGCAATGAGAGGATTTTCTTCAGTGAGCATCATTTGCTAGTTCCCTTAGTTCAAGTTTCACGCCGCCCATATTCATGACCGTTACACCGGCGCAGGCGTTCGTTTTTCTTGTTTTGCCGGTGAATTCTTCAGGAGGTTTTATATAAGACGGAGCAACGCCGTTATCTGTCAGCAGATCATGAATTGCCGACATGGCGCATTCATCGTGTTCAATTGCCCATTCAGCCGCATCAAGCACACGACCGGTCAATTTTGCTTTGACAACATCGGACCAAGTGCCCTTATCAAATCGGTACAATTCGCCGCCGTCTTCATATTCTGGCGCATCTTCCATCATTGCCAATTGCTCGTCTTCAGCCTCTGTTTCCAGCTCGTACAATTGGCGCAAACCACGCGCATAAGTTAAGTGCCTGGCACGATGGAATGAGCGTGCATAATCTTCGAAAAGACGGCCCGCCCATTCATCACCGTGCGCCGCATCATCCAGCAATTCCCAAGGCGAACGGGATCCGCGACCCAATTTTTCAGAGCCTTTGGCGATCTCGGTTCCAGCACCCATTTGCTGACATATTCCGCGGCTTTGGCCGCATCATCTGCTTTGACTAGATCGAAAGCATTCCAACTTGCATTATGCCCCCGCTTTGCCGTCACGGCCTGCCAACGCTTGAATAGCATCTTTTTTAATACACTTTCCTCACCTTCAAGCTCGGTTTCAAACAAGTCATCCAGCTCATACTTTTCGACCAGATCATCACAAAAATTTTCGTCATCAAGCGGCCTTGTGAACCAAAGAACGTGCAAATGAGGATGCCAACCGTGCGAACCGTGTGTGATTTCCAGCGCACGAACAAAACCAATAATATTGAAGCGATCTTTGAGGCGCTTCATTGCGCCAGATCTGGTCATTTGATCCCAACACTGTGAAAGCGTTGTGCGCAGGCCGCGAACGTCATCACCTAAGCCGTGATCAATCGTAAATGTTGCCATATAGACCGAAAAACCGGCCTTTTGGTGAGCTTTAGCCAGCTCTTGAACTTCGACGGACCTACGCGCGGCAATTTTGCTTGCGCAGACTGGACAGGTCCAAATGCTTCCACACGTTGAAACACCCTTGAAACCGGCTTTTCCATGCGCGTTGGCATTCACGGTCACAACTTCAGAGCAGCGAGTGCATCCACATTTTGCTGTGCGATGCTCACCACCCAACAATTCACCACTCACACGGCGCAAGCGATGCTTTCTTGATTTTGCAGTCTCATAGGCAGGAGCTTGATCAATTGAAGTGGTGGGATTATTTGCGTCTCTATCAAGCTTCATAACAGAGCCCCCTGTGCAGGTGTTTGAACCCGCTTGGATTGGCCCTGTTTTGCCCCAGATTGGGCGTGTGAGCGTTTTTGAGAAGTTTTTGAGGTATCGTCGCCCTTGAATGACCAGAGCGCCCTAGCAGACGTATAGAGGTTAGTTGCAGGATCGAGTTGAAAGCTTGGTAAGTCAGTTTGCACGAATGGCCAGCTGTAGAAATCAGATGAAACCGGCAAATGCAGCTGATAAGCCTCACTCCACCGCTCAGCGCCTTTGACAAGCACCTTTGCCGTGTGAAGATCAGGAAGCCAAAACAGATTATAGGCTAGCCCTAGCAGGTGATTAGGCTGGACGCGCTCAAACTGGATGCCGTGAACCATCGCACCATCAGGAGCATATAAACCAAGCGCACAAGTGCGAGATGCTACAGCGCCGAGATTGTCAGAGAACCGAACGAACCATTCAAAGGCCTTGGGAGCAATGCCAATAGCCCGAATGTGATCATTCGAGCAATCATAGTTCCAACCCTTCGGGCAATTGTGAGAAGACAGGGGACGCGCTTTCATTTGTCGCCCCCGTCTTTACCGGAAAACAAGCCAGCGAAAAGAAAGACGATGAACCACGTTGAAACGCCAACGAAGCCCGCAAAGGCAAATGCCGACCAAAAAATGAGATGATCAATGTCAGTCATGATCAGCCCCAAAATAGGCGATTGCGACCACAGCGAGAGACACGAAAATGACGGACCCGCCACCAGCAAAAAAGCCATATGCAAATTCACTCATGACGCCCGCCTTTCATCCATGCGGGAGAAATCAGGCCCAGACGGCAAAATGACGCCACCCATGCAAAGCCCCATATCATCGCGCAATTCCCACGACTTCACACGATGCCCAACAGCAATGATAAACCGGCGCGTTTCTTCAGTCGTAATTCCAGCGATACGAAAATCAAACTGGTCATCAAATCCATAGATCAAGACGACCTCACCCCACGTCGATGGGGCAAGAGAAGCAGGTGAGCCGCTTTGCTCTAAAACCTGTTTCAGTTTCGAATATTTTCCAGAGGAAAGCCGAACGGTAGTGCGCACCGTGCGCACCTCGCCGAAAGCGTTTAGAAATTTGTATTTGTGTTCCGCCATTGTTTTGGTTCTCCAGCCAAAGAGAAAAAGGTGAGCAAGGCGGGTAACCTGTTTGGCTGATAGGCGGATTGGTGCGCTGTCAGCAACTTGCCGGATTACTTGCGGGGAGACCGATCTTTTACTAACAGCGCCCCGCCTTGCAAATTGATAGCTAACGGGTATCGGTTTAAGCGATAGCAGGTAGTTATCGGCTTGAGCCTAAGCACAACGTTGAAACAATTTCAAGGTTACCCCATATGTGATAACATGCACTAATCACAACCATCCTTTCGCGGGGAAACCTTATGAATATTAACCAATTACTTGAATTGGTGAAGCAGCGTTCAGACGCTAAATCACTCAGAAAAATTGCAGATGCGATAGGCGTAGCTAACCCAAGCGTTAGCGGATGGGCACGAGGCCGCGCACTTCCTGTGGATGAAAACATTGAAAAGCTTTGCGAATTAGCGGGCGAAGATCCAGACCTATGGCTTCTAAAAATTCGGCAAGATGCAGTTGAAGGAAGTGCCAAAGAAAGATGGCGCAAAATGGAAGAGGTTTATATTAATAGTAAATCTTCACCATTACTTACAGGGACATAAGTTGAACAGGTAAACATCAAGGCAACTCATACGATATATTATGCGAATAGTTTAACTTGGCAAAAATTTAAAATGTTGCCCCTGCGCCGATCAAAAATCTCACTCTCTCCTAAAGAGAATGCGGTTCAGGAGGCTTTCTGGGGAGAAATATAGGGTTCAACTCCGTGATAAAAAGCTTCTCATTTAAGGCTTGATCCGATGGTTTCGGACCGCAATTCCTTGGAACATACTTTTGATGAGACCATGGTTGATTGCGTAGCCCCCAATGGCGGAGCCTGTTGACAGTTGTGGCGGCTGTTTTCATGTATCATGAGGACCCGACAGCAAGTTATTATGGGGATTTCCAGTCGTTGCCATCAAATTTGTATTGTCGCTCTCAAGTCGGCGTTTTTTACTTGAACGTAACAGCCGGAGGAACGACTGTGTCGTACAGATTTGGACAATCCTATTCAATCGCATATAGCAAGGAGAACAGCCTATGTTTGCATATAATAAAGATACTAAACTTGACGATTTGGGCGACGGTATTAGCCGCAAAATCATGGCCTATAGCAAAAATGGCATGGTGGTTGAAGTTCGTTTCGAGGAAGGTGCGGTTGCACCTCTTCATTCCCATCCTCATGAACAATTTACCTATGTGATCAGTGGCGCATTTGAATTCACGATTGGTGATGAAACCAAATTGGTTAGCGCTGGAGACGCGATGTATAAAGAGCCAAATATTATACACGGGTGCAAATGTGTAAAAGCCGGCATGTTGCTTGATAGTTTTGTACCAATGCGGGAAGATTTCGTAGAAAGCTAATTCGCTGCTATTTAATCCTCCTTAATTTGAAGCAACGACCAAGGTGGAATAGATCTACTCTGTGCAGTCTCATTACCGTTGGGTTTGTTGTTCTCAAGAGAGTAATGCGGTGGCTAGGAGATGATTTTAAACCAATTATCTTACCGCCGCCTGGTGATGCTTAGGGCTGATGTTACAATCAGCCCGGCAGCAAATCTTCGAGCCGTAGATGTGAATTGGCTGTGCAACCAAGAAACATCACCCAGTCCGCGACGTTGCATCTCGCATTTGATCAATGACAGTCTGATCGCTATTGGCTTTGAGTTGGTCACCGGTGTTATGCAGCTGGTCGGCACAGGAGACTGTCCCCCTCCCTTTCTCTTTTGAGTAATAGAGAGCTTCGTCAGCACTTCGAATGATGGATTTGACCGTTAATGCGTCATCTGGCCACCAAGCCACGCCAATAGAAGCGCCTACTTGAACAGAGGCTCCAGGGATCTCGATCGGTTTACAAGCCTCTTCGATAAGCTGATCGCTCAAATACATGACGCTGTCTTTATCCAGATGATTTTTAACGAGAATGATGAACTCATCACCGCCAACGCGAGAAGCAAAGCCTGATTCCTCAACAATTGTAGAGAGTCTGTCCGAAATTGTTTTCAAGACAACGTCCCCAGCGTGATGCCCAAAGCTATCATTCACGGCTTTAAAATGATCCAAGTCCATGCAGAGGATCGCACAGCGATCCTGTTTTTGTTCAGCAATGATCGTCTCTAGTTCTCGATCGAAGAATAACCGATTTGGCAATCCGGTCAGCGAGTCATGTAAGGCGAGGAATCTGTTTTGTTCTTCGCTGCGCTGTAGTTGCTCGACAGTGGTGGCGAATTTTCGACCGACAAACACCAGAGCCAAGAGGCTTATCAGCAATGCCAGCCCAAATGTCGGGTATGCCATTTTCCAGATATATGCTGAAGCTTTGGTATGGTGCCACGACGCGTAAATGGCTCCCTCTCTAGGTACTTCAGACAATTTTAGAACCTGTTTTTCTTCGTTTGAGGGCATGCCTCCAATCCGCAGTTCAAAGTTTTCAAGCTCGAGCTTTTGATTGATCTTGCTTAAATTTGCCTGCGTAACCGGTTTGAACGTCAATAGGACCCTTGGCGTGCCACTTGGCATTGGATAGTCATCATGCGGTACCAACACTTGAGCAACGACGGTAGAAATCTGACCATTGAAATGACGAAAGCCCGCAGCATAGATTGGGCTGGCAGAACGGATGGGATCATGAATTCCAGAAAAATTTTCGATAGGGACTGTCTGGGCGGACAGATAATCAACAAATTTTTCACGTGTCTTGTTGACCAGATCTATATTTTGATCAATCGCGTTCTGCGCCTTTGATGGATCAAGTATAGTTTCTTCATATACTGCTACGCGAGGCATATTCTTGGGATCGACCACTATGCTCATTTGAATATCAAAATCTGAAAATAGCCAATCAGCGATTTCGGATTTTACAAACTCAAGATCGACATCTTCTTCGAGCGCTTTTAATGCGTCATCCCAATTTGAAATCTGGCTCTGATCTCGTGCGTGCATGAAATACTGGTTTTCGATTTCATGTTCGACAAGTTGCATTTGCTTAGCAAGCTGAACATCATCGGCTGTATTACTTGCTATTTTCAACATGATGATGTTTGAGGATAAAAATGCCAATGTCGCAAGGATACAGGCAATCCAGACATATGATTTTAGCTCTTTTTGTTTGCCGGATGCCGCACGATTCATAACATATGCCTCAAAAATACAACCAAATACTCAGAATGAAGTTGTATTACTATGGGTGAAAACATTGAATTTCCAGTTAAGGGATGTGGGTGAAAACCCTTAGCAATCTCGGCGGTCTTTTTGACTCTTCAACTTTTTCTTTGATCGCGACGCCGTGCAGGTGAAAAGACCTTCTGCATCAGGGCCTTTCTTTGTATGTCAATTGATATTCAAACCAAGCTATAACGCGTCGGGAAAGTGCTGATTGGACTCCGTCTACGGCGAATTCACCAGGCGTGGAATTCATCCTGTTCAACAGTCTTTAGTTTTTCAGAAAGTCTACGGAAGGACATTGGCAACCCGGACAGAACAGTATCGTCAAAAGAAAGCCCTAAATGTTTGGTTGCAATTTGTGCAACAAGCCGAGCCTGCTGGCCATCACGGAAGCGTCTGGCGGGATCGCGGCTGGGGTCATTCTCCGTGATCCATAATTTCTGCAGGGCATAGACCCGTGGATCAATCGTCACGATACGAACCGGCAGCCCCCGTTCATCAAAAGATGTCGCTGTAAATTTGGGTACATTCAAAAGCCATTTGCTGCTTTCGGTGCTTGTTGCCACCAAATCGTCGGGATGGTCAGACAATTGGGCACTGCCCTCAAGCATGATCCGACCATGATCCAGAGGTTCGAGTAAATCAACCATATAACCATCCTTATTCGCAGCGGTATAGGTTCTGCTACGTTCCTTCTCAAAGGAGTGGTCAACTGATCTTAGCGCTCCGATGAGGCCATTTTTCCTTACGTCCCCTGACATAATCAGACGGCGTCTGGCATCAAACAGAATATCCACATCGCCGGTTGCCACCATTGCTGAATCGATGCGAACTGCGGCCTGTGCTTCATAGGCATAGAGGGCGTGCGTACCAAGGACGGTTAGACTGGTGCCAAGCCAACCAAGATCGTCAAGTTTGCGCATAATTCGTGCCGCCAGTATTGGCACACGACCCAATCCGCGGGCACTCAAAATAGGAGCTTGCTCTTCCAATTGCTTGCGTAGTCCGGTGACACGCTCTTCAATGCGTGCCTTGCCTGACAGAAATTTTGCAAGTTTCTCCTCTGTGTCCTTGCTGCGACGACCAAGAGATTTTCGAGTGGAACTGCCATAAGGGCGTTTGATGAGATATTCTGCTTTCCCACGGGACTCAAATTGCATCGAGCCGCCATAGCTGTGCTTGGCATCGGCTTGAGCGGAGCGGAGCAAATGATAACGCTCACGCGCATCAATCATGTCGCGGATTGAATCTCCATTTAATTGATTGATTTCAAACATTTTTGCCAATCCCAGTTATTTATCACTAGTCTATTGGCAAAAATAAATAGAGTCAAAGTATTAGAAGAAATCAAAGCTTGATCCCTAGCAGTTTTTGGCATCGTAGGCTTCGTTCGATTTTACACAGAAAAACCCACGATATCATCATATCGGAGGGTATCACCTAACCAGCCTTAACGCAAAAAGCGTTCCGTCAGACGCGCCCAAAGGGCCGCGCCCGTTGTCAGACTTTCATCGTTAAAGTCATAACCTGGATTGTGGAGCATCGCGGACTCTTCCCCATTTCCCAGACGAATGAAGCACCCGGGTTTGTGATCGAGATAGTTGGCAAAATCCTCGCTTCCGGGAATAAGCGGACATTCCCCCACGTTGCCTTTTCCGACGAGCTCTTCACAGACTGATGTTGCAAATTCCGTTTCGTCAGCTGCATTGACCACCACCGGATGCCCTGCTTCAAAGTCAATTGTTGCTGTTGCCCCCCATGATGCGCATTGCGTCTCGACAATGGTAACAAGACGGGATTTTAAAAGTGCTCGCACCTCTGCAGAGAACGAGCGGATACTCACGGAAATAGAAGCTTCCTGAGCGATCACATTGGAGGCTGTGCCACCATGTATGGTGCCCACGGTCACTACAGCAGGCTCATTGGAATCGATGCTGCGCGATACAATCGTTTGCAAGGCCATTACAATTGCCGAAACACATACAATCGGATCGATACACAAATGCGGGCGAGACGCATGGCCTCCCTTGCCGTTGACAGTAATTGTCACTGAGTCTGCTGCGGCCATCATCGGACCAGAGCGCGTCAAAATAGTGCCGGCTGCCACGCCAGGGTGATTGTGCATGCCAAAGATTGCATCGCAGGGGAACCGTTCAAAGAGGCCGTCAGCTATCATGGCGCGCGCGCCGCTGGCTTCGATGGATTCTTCAGCAGGTTGAAACACAAGGTTCAATGTTCCTGAGAAGTTTTTGGTCCGTGCCAGATATTGTGCAGCGCCAAGCAGCATGGTGGTATGCCCATCGTGGCCACAGGCATGCATGACACCGGGCGTCTGGCTGGCATAAGAGTGCCCTGTGTTCTCCTGAATAGGCAAGGCATCCATATCGGCGCGAATTGCAATGGATCTGTTTCCTTCCCCTGCACGCAGGCGCCCAACAACACCATGCCCGCCGATATTGCGCGTCACTTCATAGCCCCACTCTTCCAGTTTTTCGGCGACAAAGGCTGCTGTATTTTGTTCTTGCCCCGATAACTCAGGATGCGCATGAAGGTGATGCCGGATCGTCGTCAGTTCACTCTTGGCGGCATCAAAATCTGATAAAGTTGCAAAATCACTCATGCTATTTCCGGTGCAGTTGGCACCGCCCTCTAAAAAATGAAAGGAGTTATGGCAGATCTGTGTGCTGCAAAACGTCTTTTGACGCCTCTGCTGCCGACAAGACCGATATCATTTGTGCTGTGTGCTGCAGTTTGAAACGCTCGCCATAGACGGTTTCATCCGGCGCTTCGGTGATAATCGTGATGGGAAAAACGCCTTCGCTCACTTCGTCAATCAGGAAGGCAATATCTTTGTGGGTCGCAAAAGGCACGTCACCGCCGGTATAGTGCTTGTGACGGTCCAGCTGATCACGGTTCATTGCAACCAAGGGCTCAAAGCGGGCCAGAACGTCTATCATTGCATATAGGATCGCGTTGGCTTGAGCTTTCCAACCGGATTTGTAGCGTACGATCAACATGAAACCCTTGGGGACTGTCCAGGATTCCATTCCTCGCGGAACATAACCGGTAAAGGGCCGCGTCCACTCATGGGATGGATAGCCATGCAGATTGAGATGCAGGTTGGCGTCGGTCAAAGCCCGAGCCTGATATTGGACGTCATTCTCAAAGCCCCGTGCCACATATTCCAGATCATTGCCCCCTGCCGTGTAGCGGGCAGCATGATTCATATGCTGCGGGAAATCCTGACACAGCTCCCGAAACAGAGCAAAACCATCAGGATTAATCAACGGTGCAATTGAAAAGGCATGTTTGTTTTGTTGCAAGACAGCAGCTGCCCGCAGTGCCCCAACCGGCCCTGTGGTCTCGTTGGAATGTTGTCCCGATGTAATCATAAGGGCGGGCCCGTTGCCCGCTATATGGCGAGCCCAAACAGGGCGTCCTCGTTGCGACCGTGCCGTCAGGGGGTCGCCTCCTAGCTGATCAAGACAAAATTTGATCGTCTCCGGCGCCAGCCAATGGTCAGCCTCTGAAAGCCCCACAAGATCGAATGCGCCAGGATTGGCAGGAACGGGCAGACACCAACCAGCCACCCTGCTCGGCAGCGGGGCATCCGAACTGTCTGAACAATCTTGGGCCAAATGTGGATCGTTCACTGTCTCCAGTTCAATTTCAAGCATGTTGCTGTCAGAACAAACAACCATGGGAGTCAATTGCCCCGGACCAAACGTCCGTTCTGTTTCTTCAAGTCCCTGTTTGACCTTGAGTAACTCAAGTGCAGAAAAATACAGATCTTCATGCATCGCTTCTGCCGTACTGATCCACTCGCCTTCAAGCGGCAATGCTTGATCATAAAAGGGGGCTGAAATCTTCATATTGAGGCGATCAAAATAGGGGGCATCCCCCACCCATGTTTGATCTTGCAAACAGTGCATGATCGCAGTGAAAGCTACTTCCTGATCTGTTACATAGGCTTCGTCACAATCAAGCGCATGATCGCGTGCGCCTTGCACCCGTATCCATCCGCAGCTGGATAAGACTTTTTTTCCTGTATGGTCGTCTCGAACGCGGTTTGGCGCAAATATATCAATCTCCTGCCGCACGCCGGCAGCATCCATATAATCAATTCTGTAGGCTATCGGTCCAGTCTCATGTGCCGTTGCTTCAAACCGGCATTGTTCAACGCCTGCCAAATTGGCGATCACATCCAGCGCGGGATAGGCTTCCAGCAGGAACCGCACCTTTGAGGCCCCTTCAATAACCGGATAGTGGAGAATGATGTCCGTCGCTCCCTCTAACATCACGTCTTCCAACAAAGCATGGATGAGCGGTTTGTAGGCGGAGTAAATATGTGCTTCTACACCCGCATGCTTAAGCCGAGTTTCTGCAGCCCGCCGGCGTTCCATACTGTCAAACACCCAAAGTTCGACAGTTGCTCCATTGTAATCAGGCATCGAGAAACGATTGACAAGTAAGGGCAGGCTTGCGTCGATTCTGTGCCTATAAAGCGATTTTGTGTTGGTGGTCATGAACGTGTTCTGTGTCATCAAAACAGGGAAGGCCTGTCATCATTATCAAAACCAAAGACGAGGGGCCGTCTTTTAAAAGCATCAGGGCATGCCCGTTTGAGATGCCCTGATGTCTGATTTTAGGCGTAGTGTTAGGCAACGGCTACATTGCTGAATTTGGGCATCAGTTCCAGCAAATGTTTGGTGTAGTCATGCTTTGGATCATTGAAGATCTGCTCAGTCTCTCCGACTTCGCACAACTGGCCATGGCGCATCACGCCCACCCGATCACACATTTGCCGGATCACAGGCAAATCGTGACTGATGAATAACATGGTCAGTCCCAGTTCTGCCTGTAGATCTTTGAGCAGGTTGAGAATCTGGGCTTGAATGGATACATCCAATGCAGAGGTCGGTTCATCGCAAATCAAAAAGCGAGGGCGCGTGGCAAGTGCCCGCGCAATGGAAATACGCTGACGCTGTCCACCAGAAAACTCATGCGGATATTTCAACGCTGCCGCTTCGCCCAATCCCACGTGATCGAGAAGATCGCGGACAATTCTATTGCCTTCTTGCTTGGAACTGGCAAGACCGTGAAAGCGGATTGGCTCTGCAACAATATCCAGTACCCGCATACGCGGGTTAAGAGAGGAAAAGGGATCTTGGAAAATCATTTGCATCTGGCGTCTGAAATGGTCCATTTGCTTTTCTGACTTGATCCCAACCAGATCCGTCCCTGCAAAGGAAATCTGACCTCCTGCCGGATGGTAGAGGCCGGAAATCAGCCGCGCGATTGTCGATTTTCCGCTGCCACTTTCGCCAACCAGACCAAAGATCTCGCCGGGTTGAATTTCCAAACTGACATCCTTCACGGCGTCGAGATAGACACGCCGACTGGGGAAGATGGAATTTTTGGAAAGGAAGCGCATTTGCAGATTTTCAATCTTGATCAACGGCCCTTTATGAGCGTCACCAAAATCACGTGCCTGCCCCAACCAGTGAGTGGCAATATCCAGTTCCTTTTTGGGCTCATGCGCTTCCTCGATATATTCAACCAGAGGAAAACGATCCAGCCGCTTATCCGGACGCGGAACGGCACTAATCAGGCTTTGGGTATAGGGGTGATCCGGGTTGCCTAGAATTTTGGCGGTGGGGCCCTCTTCTACCATATTGCCACGATACATCACTGCCACCCGATCGGTCACGTCGGCAATCACGCCCATATCATGGGTGATGATAAGCATGCCGACATTTTTCTCTACACAGAGTTTCTTGATCAGTTCCAGAATCTGAGCCTGAATTGACACATCCAGCGCTGTGGTCGGTTCATCGGCGATGATAACATCGGGTTCAGCACACAGGGCCAATGCGATGACCACCCGCTGGCGCATACCACCGGAGAATTGATGCGGATATTGTTTAACCCGCATTTCCGGATCGGGGATGCCAACCTGCCGCAACATGTCAATGGCGCGTTTTTTAGAACCTGCCTCGCCAAGTTGCAAATGCAAGTCGATGGTTTCAACCAGCTGCTTTTCGATTGTTTGCAAGGGGTCTAGCGAGGTCAGGGGATCTTGAAAGATCATGCCGATCCTGCGGCCACGCAATTTGCGCATCTCGTGTTCGGGCAGATTATCAATCCGCTTGCCCTCGAGATATACTTCACCGTTAGCCATTCGGCCGGGTGGCTCCAGCAAACCAACAACGGCATTGCCAATGGTGGATTTGCCAGCACCGGATTCCCCCACCACACCCAGAACTTCGCCGGGATTGACGGTGAGAGACACTTTGTCCACGGCAACCATGGTGCCGCGTCGACTGGGAAATTCGATCCGAAGATCTTTGACTTCCAAAAGGGTCATTTGATTGTCCTCAGATCATCGTAGTTTGGGGTTCAAAGCGTCACGCAACCAGTCGCCCAACAGATTGACGGACAGAACCAGCAGAATAAGTGCGAGACCGGGGAAAATCGTAATCCACCATTCACCCGAGAAAAGATAATCATTACCGATGCGGATCAGGGTGCCAAGCGAAGGTGTGGTTGGGGGAACCCCGACACCAAGAAAGCTCAATGTTGCTTCGGTGATAATTGCTAGCGCCAGATGGATCGTTCCGATCACCAGCACCGGACCCGTGACGTTGGGCAGGATATGACGGACGAGGATTGTAACGGGCCGAATGCCGATGACACGGGCGGCCTGAACATATTCCTTGTTTTTTTCCACCATTGCTGCCCCGCGCACCGTGCGGGCATATTGCACCCAGCCAGAAATGCCGATTGCAAAAATCAAAACATAAACGGCCAATTCGTCGTGCAGTTCACGCGGGAAAATACCGCGCGCGACACCATCAATCAAAAGCGCAATCAGGATGGCAGGAAAGGAAAGCTGCACATCGGCAATACGCATGATGAAGGCATCCGTGCGACCGCCAACATAGCCACTGACCAGCCCCAGTCCTACGCCCAGGACGACGGAAAAGGCAACAGAAGCAAAACCGACCAAGAGCGAAATGCGTGCGCCATACATGATGGTCGAGAGGATATCCCTGCCTTGATCATCGGTGCCCAGCAAAAACCGGATGTCGCCCTCAAATTCATTCCAAGCAGGAGGTAGATTGGAATCCATGATGTCGATGGCGGCGAGATCAAACGGATTATGGGGTGCAATCCAGGGCGCAAATGTGGCTGATAGAATGATCAGCAATGTCATCAATGCCGATAGCACAACGATGGGAGAACGGGAAAAACTATACCAGAGATCCCCATCGAAAAAGCGATAAATAGCGTTGGTCGCCGTAGCAGAATCTTGATTTGCCATTGATTCACCTTTCATCGGCCTGTCGATTCCCTGTCGACCCGCAATCTTGGATCAACAAAGAAATAGAGGATATCTACGGTCAGATTGATCACCACAAAGAACAAGGCAATCATCACCAGATAGGCAGCCATAATCGGAATATCGACTTCCGAAATCGCTTGAATGAAGAGCAAACCCATGCCTGGCCATTGGAAAACACTCTCGGTAATAATCGCAAATGCAATGATAGAACCGATCTGCAATCCGGTAATTGTGATCACCGGTACCAATGTATTTTTCAGCGCATGCCGAAAGTGGATGATCCTAGTGGGCAATCCGCGTGCTTTGGCAAATTTGATAAAATCTGTCCGCAATACTTCCAGCATTTCGGCGCGTACCAAACGCATGATCAGCGTCATTTGGAACAGTGCTAACGTGATGGCAGGCATGATGATGGCCTTCAGGCCAGAGGTCGTTAACAATCCTGTGTTCCACCAACCAAGGGTTACCACCTCTCCTCGCCCGAAGGTCGGCAAAATCTGCCAGATTACTCCGAACAGCAAAATCATTAGAATGCCGATCAGAAAGGTTGGCAGTGAAACGCCAATCAAAGAAAGCGTCATGACGAGCTTGGAGCCGAGACTGTCTCGATGCAAAGCGGTGTAAACACCCAAAGGAATTCCCAAAATGAGGGATAGAAAAGCGGAGACTAAAGAGAGTTCCAGAGTCGCGGGCATACGCTCGGCAATCAAACCACTCACGGACTGTTTGTGATGATAGGAAATACCAAAATCACCGGTTGCTGCTTTGCTGACAAATCGGCCAAACTGGACAACGAATGGATCATTCAGTCCCAACCGGTCACGCAGTGCGTCACGCTCTGCGAATGTGGTGTCCTGACCAACCATATTGCTAATCGGATCACCCACATAGTTGAACAAGCTGAAGGCGACGAAGGCCACCGTCAGCATGACGAGCATGCTTTGCAGCAGTCTTTTTATGATGAAGGAAAACACAGAATGCGACCTCGAAATTCGAAGAATTCAGGTAGGGAAAGAGCGGTTAGGCCCTTTACAAAGTCTCGATTCTTTCGCCAAGACCCGGCGGCATAACCGCCGGGTCTTGTGTCGATAAAGATCAAGGCATGACAACGTTGCGCAGATCGAGCACATTGTCCGCACGCTGGGCGACGGTCACCCCATCACGCACACCCCAAGACAGAGGCTGCTGATGCAGTGGCAGATAGCCAACTTCGTCTTTGGCGATTTTGAAGCCTTCATCAATCAGAGCTTGACGTTTGGCCTGATCGGTTTCGCCGCCGACCATCGTCACCAGCTCATCAATCCGTGCATTGGTGTAGTTGCCCAAATTGAACATCCCCAACTGCGCCTCGGTGTCTTGAGAATGCAGAAGGTTCACAAAAACATTGTGTGCGTCAATGGAACCGGGGGTCCAGCCGAGCAGGTAAAAGCTGGTATCAAAATCGTTGGTCGCCAGAACCTTGGCGAAGTATTTCGATTTTGGCTGCGCGTTCAGATTAATTTTCACACCCACTTTGGCAAGCATGCTTGCAACGGCCTGACAGATTTTCTCATCATTTACATAGCGGTCATTGGGGCAATCCATGCCCACTTCAAACCCTTCTGGATAACCAGCTTCTGCCAGTAGCGCTTTGGACTGCGCTGGATCATAGGCATAGGGAGTGTTGAACTCAGCGTTAAAGCCGTTGATCTGCGGTGCAATCAGTTGACCGGCAGGCGTAGAAGCACCACGCATGACCTTTTTCTGAATGGCAACCAGATTGATCGCATGGGCAAAGGCTTTGCGAACACGAATGTCTTTGAAGGGGTTTTTGCCTTTGACATTCGAATAGCGCAGCTCATCACGGAACTGATCCATACCGAGGAAAATGGTCCGGGCTTCCGGGCCATTCAGCGGCTTAACACCTTCGGATTCTTCCAATCGGCGCCAATCTTGTACAGGCACAGGGAAGACCAAGTCCAACTCACCGGAAACCAAGGCAGCAACGCGGGTGGCGGCCTGTTTGATGGGGGTGAATTCTACACTTGTCACATTGGACTTGATATCTTTCCAATAGCCATCAAAGCGCACCAGATGGGTCTTCACGTCAGGTTGACGTTCGGCCAGAACAAACGGACCAGTGCCGTTTGTGTGCATGCTTGCATAGTTGTTGGAATTGGTGTCGCTGGCACTGGTGGCTTCGGTTGTGCCGTTCTTTTCGCTCCATTCCTTGTCCATCATATACAGCTGTGTCAGATCCAGCATCAAGACAGGGGAAGGCGTTGGCGTGATGGCTTCGACGGTATAATCGTCGATTTTTGTCATTTCGCTGATCGTGCCGGCACGGCCACGCAAGTCAGAGCCTTTGCTCAGAGCGCGTTTCCAAGAGAAAATCACATCATCGGCGTTGAAGTCCGCCCCGTCATGGAACTTTACACCCTTGCGCAAATGGAAAATCCATTTGTTTGGCTCGGGGTTTTCCCATGATTCAGCAAGAGCTGGAATCAGCTGCAAATTTTCATCGAAAGACACCAATCCTTCATAGATATTGCCCTGAAAACCCAAAGTGAAGGTTTCGTTCAAGCTGTAAGGATCCAGTGACGTTACATCGCCCTGAAAGGCAAATTTGAAGGTTTCTGCTTGTACCGGAGCCGTCAGTGCCAAAGCACTTAACGTTGCGGTGACCAATAGCATATTTTTGAATTTAGCCATTTGCTATTCCCTTTTTGGGGTTTATGAGCATGCCATCGAAAATAAGGAAGGCGATGCCCCATCTCTCTGAGTGATCGTTTTTTGTTTTATTCAGCACCACCGGCACTGATCGTTTTTATTATTTTGTTAGATGGTCGATAAGTTTACCCATAAAGGTAACGGCCTTTTCGACCTCTGCCAATTCGATAAATTCATTTGCCTTATGGGCTTGCTCGATGTTGCCGGGTCCACAGACAATTGTTGAAAAACCGGCACCCTGAAACTGACCAGCTTCAGTGCCATAAGGCACGACACTGGTTGCATTGAGACCTGTGATAGAGCGGCATAACAATTCTGCTTCGCCATCATCTTCCGGTTTCAAAGGGGGGGCGCTTGCGATGACGTGGGTTTCGATATTGCACCGCGGGTTTAGCAATTTCATCTTTGTCCGCAGTTCTTCACAATAAGCTTCGAAACGATCAGTAACATCACTGAGTGTGTCCCACGGCATATCGCGAACATCCCAAGAAAAGGAGCATTCACGGGCAATGATATTGGGTGCTGTACCGCCTTCGACCATGCCCACATGCACCGTCGTGAAGGGTGGTTCAAAACCGCTGTCGGGATAGGCGTTGGCTCTGTAATGCTCAAGTTGGCCATCTAAAAAATTGATCAGTTTGGCTGCGGTCATAACCGCGCTAACGCCCTGGTCTATTTGGCTGGAATGACCTTCAAGCCCAGTGACTGTCGTTTTGAAAACGTTGATTCCCTTGTGGGCTGATACAACCTTCATATTTGTTGGCTCGCCAACAATCACCGCTGAGGGTTTTGGGACATGCTTGACGATCTCATCGATCATGAATGGGGCGCCAACACAGCCAGTCTCTTCATCATAGGATAGAGCAATGATAATCGGGCGCTTGAGATCTGCTTGCAGCATTGCGGGCACCTGAGACAGCACAATAGCGTCAAAGCCCTTCATGTCCGCAGTGCCGCGGCCGTACAAGCGGCCGTCTTTCTCGATCACTTCAAAAGGGTTCGAGTCCCAGGGTTGTCCTGCCACAGGCACAACATCGGTATGCCCGCTCAGCACCACACCGCCTTCGACCTTGGGGCCGACGATTGCATAAAGGTTCGCTTTGGTTTTGTCTTCGTTATAGACGAGGCTGCTGTCAACGCCGAGTTGTGCAAGATATTCGCGCACATACTCAATGAGCGCAAGATTGGAATTGGATGAGACGGTGTCAAACGACACCAAAGTCGAGATCATCTCGATTGCTTTGGAAACCACATTATTATCCCTGTCTGGAATGAGGCTTTTGCCTCTTGTTGTTATACCAATGGATAATTAGTCCAACCATAATGTCAAATTGATTTTTTTAAGGCATCCATACGCAAATGCTATACAATGGAAATTGCAACTAAAAAACCAATGTCGCAATAACATTCGAGATTGAACCATGAGACTGCGCCAAATTGAAGCTTTCCGAGCCACTATGAACACCGGTACGATCACTGGTGCGGCCCATATGATGTCGGTTACCCAACCCTCGGTCAGCCGGCTGATCGCTGACCTTGAAGAAAATCTGGGGTTCCGCCTGTTCGATCGAAAAAGCAGTCGCTTGCAGCCAACCGAAGAAGCATCGCGTTTTTATCAGGAAGTGGAACGCACCTTTGCTGGTATTGATCAATTGGAGCATGTTGCAGAGCGCATTAGACAGGAGCAAATGGGGCTTTTGAACGTTTTTTCAACTCCTGCCCTGTCGGCTTCTTTGTTGCCAAGCATCGTCAAAAAATTTCATGAGACCCACCCCAAAACCGAAGTGCGGCTGGATGTTCGCGTCCCCATGGAAATCTTTCGGCAATTGCAAGCGAACACCGGCGATGTGGCCATTTCTAACCACGCTGCGGAGTTGCCCGGTGTGGTTCAGGAGCCGCTGATCAACGCAGTCTTTATATGTGCTTTGCCTGAGGGGCACAGGTTGGCGGCCAAAGAGGTCATCACCCCTCAGGATCTGGAAGGAGAAACCATCATTGGCTTATCCAGCGAAGGGCCTTTGAATTGGAATAAAATATTCAAAACCTTCGAAGACAAAGGGGTGATGTATCACAAGTGGCTCACCACACAGCACGCCGAGACGGGGTATGCCATGGTAGCTGAAGGCATAGGAATAGGGATATTGGAACCCTTTTCCGCACGCCGATGGTCTAAAATTGGGGTTGTCATCCGCCCCTTGAGGCCAAAGTTTGACTTTGCTTTTTCCATTTGTTTTTCGGCAAACAAAGCGCGTTCTTCCATCGCACAGGATTTTGCCCAAATCGTGCGAGAACAATTGAAAAATGATCCCCTGCCCTTTCAGTGTTAGGACGGCAAGACCATTGAAAGGGCCGAGCCCGTAGCGGACTGGTTGCGTTGTTTAAGCCAGCCAGTAGGCATAGATTAATGCCCAGATGGACAGAAAAGTAACAGATATCAGAAAATAGGAGCGGTTCCAGACCCGTCCGACATCGTTGGTTGGAATACTGCCAAACCGACCTATCAACATGTTGGTTGCGGTGAAGGGGGATGTCAGTCCGGTCAGCGCCCAGCCGCACAGCAAGGCGACAGCAAAAGCAGAGGGTGCCATGCCCATCAGCGCTGCATCGGGCAACAGAGGTGCAACAAGTGACAGCGTCAAAATGGGATTGGCCCCCAACTGACCAAACACCGGCATGATCCACAGAAGCGCAAGGAGTAAAAGCCAAGGTGGCAGTATCGAAAGGTTGATTCCGGCTTGCTCTAACAGCGGCACCAAAAGGGAAGAACCGACGACGCCGATGTAGCCTGCGCTCATGAGCAGAAGCAAGTCGGAACGGAAGGCGGGAAGTTCTGTGTGAATATATTTGATCAGGCGCTGTCCAACCATCGATCTATTTTTTAATTGGATGCATAACCAACCGATGGAAAGCAGCGGGACAACCACGAGCACAATCCCCACAATGCGAATGTCCATCAGCAATTCAATTGCAAGCACCGGCGCCATGATTACCAAAAGCAACACCGCTAGCGGCAAAAGCACCGTCCATCGAAGCTCTGTTTTGAAGCGTGAGGAGCGTGACTGTGGTCGTCTGGGTTTGAAAAGAGTATCCAGCGCCCAGCCTGTTCCCAGAAGGATGGCGGAACTGACCAGGCCGGGCAGTGCTATCATGCTCCAGCTGATGCCGGGAATGGTCGCTACTGCCATAGCCGTCGACAAGGACATTGGTGACCACGGCAGTGCGGAAACAAATCCCCGTTGGATTGCCAACAGCATTCTGCGTGTTCGGATTTTGCGAACCTCTTCATCTGGTTCCGCATCGGCACTGGAAAGTGCGAGGGTTCCAAGTAACTGAATCGAACCGAAATTGAGCAGAAGGGCAAAAATCTGGGTGCCGAATGACAGCGAAATATAACGCCTGCCGGGCGGCTGGGCCGCAAGAAAATTTCCTGCCTTGCTCATAGCTTGCGAAGAAGATGCCGCATTGCGTAAGATAGTCAGGGCACTGAAAAAAGAGGCAAGGAAACCGACATTCTCAACGGCCACCCAAAGCACCTCTTTCCAAGCAGCATGTGTGAAAAGCAACGCGACAGTGAGAGACGCGCAGACCAGAAGGAAGATCTTCCCAGCTCTGGTTGCATTCATGGCCATCATCAAAACAATCAGGGCAACGCTGACCATAAGTGGCCAGTGGATCCATGCCATGCTGGTCCACTCAAATAGGGCTTGAAGTATGATGACGGCCACAACCACCCAGCCGAAAATGCCATCGCCAAAACGCAAAGCACCCATAAAAATGATCCTGATTTACCGGAGAGACTTTTAAACCCTGCTGAGACCTGTGCAGGCATGTCCGGTTTTGATGAAGAAGCAAAGAGACGCTTTTGCGCTGGGCTATAATAGGACATATGGCGGGGCGGATAAACCCGAAGCTTCAACCACTGCAGAGACGGCCCTCTCCTTGTGGACAGGGCTTCTATCTCGAGGGGTGTTTATGCGGTGGAGAGCATTATTCTTTAGTCTTGTTTTTGAGGTTGTCTTGCGGAAGCAATCTCGCTCAACCTTTAGTAAGCAGAGTGTCGCGTATGAAATGATTGGCATGGGCTTTGCCCCGCAGAAACCAATTTAAAATCAAATAATTGTGTGATTTTGTGGTGTTTGCGACGCCAACTCCAAAGACGCAAATAGTCTACTTGTATCCATCGACTTGTCGCTTTTTATCATAGTGCAATAGTCGGAATGGGTATCAAGACGCGTGTTTTGGTTGTTTTGCAATCGATCAAGCAGAAACAATACTCTTGTAAAATTGAAAATACATATGTAATTTAAGGCAATGAACTTGGAGGTTGCGAGGCGGGAGACTCGTTTCAAGTCAGTGTTTTTTTGCAGGCGATGGAGTTCGCCTGTTTCTCAAGGGAGGACGATATGAAGTTATTTGCTACTCTATTGGCTTGTGCAGCAATTGCATTGCCAATTCAGGCCGTGGCGCAAGACGCTGCCGGAACCGTTAAAAAAGACAGCTATCGCTTTGTTGTGGTTCCAAAGGTTGTGCACCCTTGGTTTGACAAAGTGAATGAAGGCGCACAGGATGCTGCGGCTGCGATCGAAGCACAAACAGGCTCCAAGGTCGAAGTTATCTATTCCGCTCCACAGTCGGCTGATGTCGTGCAGCAGAACCAGATCATTGATAGCGCTCTTGCTACAAGGCCAGACGGTTTGGCCCTAGATTTGCTCGATCCATCAGGCAATCGTGCTTCCCTTGAAGAAGCACAAGCACAGAATATTCCCATCGCTATTTTCGACTCTATTCCACCTGAAGGCATGGCCATTCCTTACATCGGTTCTGATTTCTGCGAACAGGCCAAAATTGCTTCACGTCGTCTTGTCGAAATTTTGGATGGCAAAGGTGAAGTTGCTATCATGATGGGTGTGCCAACCGCACCAAACCATGCCATTCGTGCCCAATGTCACCGCGAAGTCTTTGCTGAATATCCAGACATCAAGGTCGTAGCAGAAGGCATTGACAATGACAGCATCGAAATAGCACAGCAGCAAGCTGCCGCTATTATGCAAGCAAACCCTAACCTTGACGGTTGGGTTGCCTGTGATGCAGCTGGTCCAATTGGTGTTGGTCAGGCCATCGTGGAAGCTGGCAAACAAGGGAAGGTTAAACTCGTCGGTCTCGACAACCTCCCAGAAATGCTGGATATGATCCGCAATGGCGTTGCTGACAGCTCTTCTGCATCTCAGCCTGAACTGCAAGGTTATTGGTCTGTTATGCTGCTCTGGGCACAGGCAACTGGCGCACCGGTTCCTGGCTATCTTGATACCGGTAATGCGTTCCTCACCAAGGATAATTTGGACTGATATTCCGTTTTGAAGGAATTATCACGGAGCGCGGAAACCATCTGCCGCGCTCCCTTCCATCTTGGTTCCACCGGTAGGGTCTCACTATGGCTTATCTTGAAGCAAGCGGCCTGGGGCGTGATTTCCCCGGTGTAACCGCGCTCAATGACGTCGATCTAAGGATCGAGCTCGGTCGCACACACATTCTCGCTGGCGAGAATGGGGCTGGAAAATCAACCCTCGTAAAAATATTGACTGGCACCGATCGCCAGACTCGCGGAGAGGTTCTCATCGACGGACTTGATCCGCATGCGGATGGTTCTCTTTATGATCAAATCTCCTATGTTCCTCAGGAGCTTAATCTCTTCCAGCAAATGAGCGTGGCCGAGAATTTGTTCATGCCGTTCCACAAAACCGGTCACGGTGGTGCTTTGGTCAATGGCGCGGCCCTTGTTGCCGAAGCCCAAACCTATCTGGATAGGTTCGGTATTGAAGCGGACCCCCGAGATCTGGTGGCACATATTTCAGTCTCAGATCAGCAATTGCTGCAAATTGCACGTGCCTGCACCAATGCCAAAATGAAAGTTCTCATCCTTGACGAGCCAACGTCCTCGTTGACGCGGGTTGAGGTAAAGCGGGTCTTTAAGGTGATACAGGATCTGCTTGAGCGCAATCTTGCCATCGTCTTCATTAGCCATAAAATGGAAGAAGTCTTGCAAATCGGTGATGACTATACCGTGTTGCGCAATGGTGAATGGGTTGAGAGTGGCAAAATCAATGATGTGAACGAGGCGGATTTGATCCGCGCCATGTCTGGCCGTGACTTATCTTTTGATGAACATTTTCGCCCGCAATCTCCTACTGACGAAGTGATCATGTCCGTGCGCGGTCTCACTGGCGCACGCTTTGATGACGTTGGTTTTGAATTGCGTCGTGGTGAAATTCTTGGATTTGCAGGCCTTGTGGGCGCTGGGCGCTCTGAAGTCATGCAAACCATTTTTGGCTTTCTAAAAGCCAAGGGTGGGGAAGTCAGCGTTGAAGGTGAGAATTGGGTGTTGGGTGATACATCCAAGTCCGTTGCTGGTGGCATGCTGTATCTTTCTGAAGAGCGCAAGCATCATGGAATTTTTCCGCTTTTGTCACTGCGCGAGAATATCGGTATTTCCATTCTGTCCCTGACATGCGGGCGCATGGGTATCAGTAGCCGGTTAGAAACGGAAGCCGTACAGCAGGTGATCGACGATTACGACATAAAAAGCGCTGGTATGTCCAAGCGTATCACACAGCTTTCCGGTGGCAATCAGCAGAAAGCGATCATCGGTCGTGCTATGGCAACTCGGCCAAAGGTGTTGATTTTCGACGAGCCCACAAAGGGTATCGATATTCGGACCAAGTCCGAGATTTACCGCATTATGCGCGGTCTGGCTGAAGATGGTGTGGGGGTTATTCTGGTCTCCTCTGAACTGAACGAGCTGAAAAAATGCGCCAGCCGCATTGTCACCATGCACAACGGTCGCATCACGGGTGCGTTCGAAACAGCAGACGCCAACAATGAAACACTCGTAGGTGCCATTTTTGGCACGGAGGCAAAGACAGATGAACGCACAGTCCAGTAATCTTATGAACAAGATGCGCAGCCCAATCGCTGGCGTGTTTGTCGCGCTCGCAATCATTTTTACGCTGTCAGCGCTGATTTCGCCCTACTTTCTGTCAGGCTATAATTTGTCGGTGATCGCACGCGGGCTGGCATTTGTGGGCCTTATTACCATCGCGCAGTCTATGCTGATGGTCTTGGGCGAGCTCGATCTTTCCTTGGGTATGATTGGCGGCTTATGCGGAGTTGTGTCCGGTATTCTGATGGTCCGCTATGGGTTCGAACCTTATACCGCGATGGTTCTGGCCGTTATCATGGGTGGTTGCCTGGGCCTTTTGAACGGACTGCTGGTTACAGTGCTGCGGTTGCACTCTTTGGTTTTAACCATTGGTACAGCCGGCATTTTCGGTGGTGCCAATCTGGTTCTGACACGCGGAGTGGCCATTTCAGGTATTCCCCGTGAAGTTCAGTATTTGGGGCGTGGTGCTCTGTTTGGTGTGCCTGCACCTTTTATCATTATGTTGGTGGCGCTGGCCATCGCGTCCTTCATGATGCTGAAAACCCCAATGGGGCGTTACATGTATGCCATCGGCAACAATCAGGCCGGTGCCCGGATGTTGGGTATTCGTGTTGATTATATACGAGTGATGGTATTTGCCGCCGCCGGTGCTCTTGCCGGGCTGGCTGGTGTTTTGATGGTTGCCCGTCTGGGTACGGCCCAGCCATCGATTGGCAATACTTGGGTTCTTGCTCCCATCGCTGCCTCGGTCATTGGTGGTGTTGCGACCACAGGCGGTATTGGTAGCCCTATCGGTGCGATATTCGGTGCCGGTATCATTGCTATCATCGAAAATATAATCGTGCTGTTTGGCGTGTCGCCTTATTGGCAAGGCATTGTTTCGGGCGTGATTGTTGTTCTCGCCATTTCCTTTGACGCTGTCTCCCGTCGTTATCTGCGCCAGGATGCCTGAGCGGTATTTTGATTTGACGAAAGAAAATATCATGGATCAAGTAACCAAGACCAAAAAACTGATCAACGCACCAGACGATATCATTGATGAATTGATTGAAGGCATGGTTGGAGCACACTCTGATATATTGTGTGTGGATGGACCAACAGGGCGCGCAATTGTTGCGGTGGATGGGCCGCGCGATGGCAAGGTTGGCATTGTTGTTGGTGGTGGCTCCGGCCACGAGCCAGCCTTTGCTGGCTATGTCGGGCGAGGCCTTGCAGACGCCGCTGCCGTTGGCAATGTCTTTGCCTCTCCCTCTCCTGCCCATATCGAGGATGCGGCTCGCGCAGCCGATGGTGGTGCGGGGATCCTTATGCTCTACGGCAATTATACCGGTGATGTGATGAATTTCACGATGGCGGCGGAAGAGTTGGTGCAGGAAGGCATTGCTGTGCGTCATGTCGCTGTTTGTGATGATGTTGCCTCAGCACCGGTTGAGCGCCGGTCCGAGCGCCGCGGCATTGCGGGAGACTTTTTTGTCTTCAAAATTGCAGGTGCTGCCGCCGATTTGGGTGAACCACTCGTGCGTGTTGAAGCCTTGGCGCGTGCCGCCAATGATGCCACCTTTTCCATGGGAGTTGCACTTAGTCCCTGTTCCTTACCTCAAACCGGCAAACCAAATTTCGTGATTGATGACGAAGATATGGAAATCGGAATGGGCCTGCATGGTGAGCCGGGTATACGTCGCCAGAAGCTTGCTCCGGCTGATGAAGTGACCGATGAATTGGTTGATGCCATTCTAAAGGAAGCTGAGTTGGTTTCTGGCGACAAGGTAGCTGTGTTGGTAAACGGCTTGGGAGCAACCTCGCAAATCGAACTCTATATTTTGTTCCGGCGTGTGAAACAGCGTCTTGATGCGCTTGATGTTACGATTCATGCATCTTGGGTTGGCGAATATGCAACATCGCTCGAGATGGCCGGAGCGTCTGTCACTTTACTCAAGCTGGATCAAACGTTGCAAGGTCTCCTTGATCACCCTTGCCGCACCCCTGCTCTGGTTGTTGGTGAACTAGAGAAATCAGGTGTGACGGCTAGTCGTAGTCGCAGATCTGTTCATTCGGTTGCAAAGGTGGCGGTCGTCAAGGATCAACCCCGTGACTTAATAACCGAAGGCGATGTGACGCCCGCTGTTTTCAAAGCCATGATGCACAATGTCGGGGTTCAGGTCATCGCTGAAAAAGAATGGTTGTCAGAGTTGGATGGCGTCATCGGAGATGGCGATCATGGCATGACGATGGAAATTGGCTGGAAAGCAGTCCAACATGCTTTGGAAGAAGCGCCAGACGATGAGACCATCGAAAGTATGTGCAAACGCATGGCCAAGGCCTTTCTTGATGCGGTGGGTGCCTCGTCGGGTCCACTCTATGCCACAGCTTTTTTGCGTGCGGGTACAGCTGTTGGCAATCGACTCAATCTTGACGGGGCCGCCATGGCAGAATGGTTGAGCGCTGCTTGCCAGGGCATACAGGATCGCGGCCGTGCCAATCCTGGGGACAAGACGATGATTGACGCGTGGGTGCCGGCTGTCCAAGAAGCCTTAAAGGAGGCCGCAAATGGCGGCTCTGCGCTGGAGGTGTTGGTCGCAGCACAAAACGGAGGAGAGGCGGGTATGAATGCAACTGCTCCGATGAAATCCCGTCGTGGCCGATCTGCAAAATTGGGTGAACGCTCGGTAGGCCACATTGATCCAGGGGCTGCCTCAACCTTTGTTACCTTAAGAGCGATGCGAGAAGCTCTCGACAAGGCGATGACCTGATAATGATGTGATTGCAGTAGGGGCCGCGATTAGCGTGGCCCTTGCAGCAATGCATGGGCTACGCTCTCGTTGGTGACGAGGCGGTTGACATAGCCGCCGCGCAAAATAGCCCTCATAATTGGTATTTTGCGCAGGCCACCAGATACCAAAATAGAGATCGGCTTGAGCTTCATTTTGTCGGGTGGCAAGGCAATCACCGAATTGTTGAGAAAATGATCAATCGGCTCGCCAGAGGCGTTGAGAAAATACCCCATAAACTCACCAACAGCTCCGAGCTTTAACACCGCATCAAAATTGTCTTTGACCACCCGAATTTGGGTCAGTGATGTTTCTAATTCAAGATTGCCACAAGAGACAATGCCGATGTCTGCTATTTCTGTGCGTGCCAAAACATCTGTGATTTCATCATTCAACAGAAGCGCGTTTCGGCTTTCTGGATTTACGCAATAGATCGGAGCGGTGAGATAGTGGCATTCAACCCCCAACATATGTGCAAATGTTGTTGCCACACCAAAGGAATTGCTTGCGGAACCGCTGGTGACGCCACCGGTCAATCCCACCACCCAGCTGTCAAATTTAGGGCGCGCCTGAACACTGCGCACGGCAAAGCTCAGGGTTCTGCCTGAACCGATGCCAACACCCATGTCGCGCCCTTCAATAAGGCCGCTGGCTAAGGTTCCTGCTGCTTCACCAATAACCCGTTTTTGTTCCATATAATCATCAAGATCGGGAACAACGACGGTTTCCATCAGGCCGTATCGCTCGGACATTTTGTCAGCGAGCTCGATACAATCTGTTAGCGGCAGATTCACATTCACTTGGACATGGCCCGAGAGCCGCACTTGCCCAATGATCTTATTCACCTTAAGGCGCGTGATATTCATGCGCTTGGCGATTTCCTGCTGCGTTTGTCCGCCGTTGAAATAGAGCCATGCAACGCGTGCACGCTCCAGTTCTTCATCGATTGAACTTGTTGCTTCAATCATCCAGAACCATGCCTCTCTACAATGTCAATTTTGAGTAGTCGATTCACACCAAAAGAGCAATCGCCCGCGCCACAAAGCCTAAAAGAGTCAAGGTGATATTACAAGCTATCCGCGTTCGTCTTGGCGTATGACCAATGGCTTTTCTTAAAAACCCTCCCTGTTGAGACGGCATGTCGACTATGCAGCACAGTCCTATTATCACGCAAAGTTTCTCCAAAATAACATATATACGATGATTTTGTTATCTATTTGTGTTATATTTTGATAGACAAACAAGCACTATGTCACCGATGCTGGCCCCAAAGTGGGGCAAACCAAAACACTGACAAACAGAGGTCTATAGCCGCTGTTGCAAGGACTTGAGAAAATGACTGTCTCTTCTGAGATTTTGCCTGATATCTGGATTGGTACGAGCTGGAAAATGAACAAAACGCTCGCTGAAGCAAAGGTGTTTGCGAAGGCGCTTCTTTCTTCTGACGCCAGTCGGGACAAAAAAATTCAACGCTTCATTGTACCCCCTTTTACCGCTGTGCGAGAAGTCAAGGCGATGTTGTCTGAGACTTCGGTCAAAGTTGGTGCGCAAAATATGCATTGGGATGAGGCCGGTGCTTGGACGGGCGAAGTCTCGCCCGCCATGCTGAACGATTGTGCACTTGATCTGGTTGAATTGGGGCACTCGGAACGCCGGGCGTTTTTTGGGGAGACCAATAAAACGGTCGGCCTTAAAACTGCAGCGGCGGTTCGTCATGGTTTGACACCGTTGATTTGTATCGGTGAGACAGGGGCAGAAAAGGAAGCGGGGCAGGCAAAGGCGGTGCTGGAAACGCAGGTTCGGGCAGCTCTAGGGGAATTGTCTGCCGAGCAAAAACAAGCCAGAATTTTGCTGGCGTATGAGCCTGTCTGGGCCATCGGTGACAATGGCACACCGGCATCCTCTGATTATGCCGATGCAAGGCAGGCTGAAATCCTGTCTGTTGCCGAGGATGTGCTCGGCCATCGTCCGCTGTGTTTATATGGTGGATCGGTCAATCCTAGCAATTGCGCGGAGTTGATTGCCTGTCCCCACATTGACGGGTTGTTTATTGGTCGTTCTGCTTGGAATGTAGAAGGTTATCTCGACATTCTGGCCAAATGCTCAGCTACCTTAGCCGCGCAGTAAAGTCCGCTGATCTCTGACGATTGACTTGGCTCGGCTAATCTTTGAACGCATATTGTTTGCTCTGAAACCAACAAGCTCCGCATCAGCCTTTGGCATTATTGCGGAGCTTGTTTCGTTACAGATCCGTTGTTTCACTATGCGTGATACTTTGCGTCCACTTTATCAATCGCCTCGACATTGCTTGCGGAGCGACCTGCAGGGTCAAATGTTTCCTTGAGGAATGTGTCGGCAATGGTTTTTGCCACTTCTGCGCCAATGACACGTGCACCCATCGTAATGATTTGAGCATTGTTGGATAGGGCAGCCCGTTCCGCAGAATAGGTGTCGTGGGTTAGAGCTGCGCGAATGCCCGGTACTTTGTTGGCGGCGATACTGACGCCGATGCCAGTGCCGCAAATCAGAATGGCTCGGTCATAGGTCCCTTTGATAACTTCGTTGGCGACGCGGTCAGACAGATTGGCATAGAAGGCATCAGGCCCTGCGTCGCTGTGAGAGATTTCTGATACGTCATATCGATCACTCAGATAGTCTGCAAGGATCTTGGCAAGACCCTCTCCTGCGCTGTCGCCTGCAACTGCAATTTTCATGATGGTGTCCTTTCCCTATTGGCCGACCGTTCTATGGTGCGTCGGGTCAATGAAATTGGCGTCATTCGCCTTTGTATTGGCTATCATTTGTTATTTTTAACTCTCAAGAATAACAATAACAACAAAATTCATGTGATATAGCACTGTCACTTCCAAATATAGCCTAAAATAACAAATAATTCTATATTTTGTGATTTATAATTGTGATTTTGTGATTTTTGGTGTATCAATGAGCCAACAGGAGGATGGTTTCATGATCAAAGATCCCTTTATCGCGAGTAAGGAAAAACTGGATCCGAACAATTTTGCATTGGCAAATTGTATTCGGGCTCTTTCTATTGATGCGGTCAATGCAGCCAATTCGGGGCATCCGGGTGCTCCCATGGGAATGGCAGATGCAGCTACAATTCTGTATCGTAAGCATTTGACGTTTGATGCAGCGATGCCTGATTGGCCGGATCGGGATCGGTTTGTGTTGTCCAATGGTCATGCATCGATGTTGCTCTATTCTCTTCTGCATCTAACCGGTGTTGAAGACATGACAATGGACCAAATCCGTAATTTCCGGCAATGGGGATCGATCACTGCGGGGCATCCAGAATATGGCCACGCAAAAGGCATAGAGACCACCACAGGCCCGCTGGGTCAAGGTCTTGCAACGGCGGTGGGTATGGCCATGTCCGAGCGGTTGTTGGCTGAAGAATTTCCTGGCTTGGTAGACCATCACACCTATGTCATGTTGGGTGACGGCTGTCTCGAGGAAGGCATCGGTCAAGAAGCCATCAGTCTTGCTGGCCACTTGGGGCTGGGCAAGCTGATCCTGCTCTATGATGATAATGACATCACCATTGATGGGCCGACGTCTGTGTCTTTCTCCGAGAATGTACCTGCCCGTTTGGCCGCTTGTGGCTGGCATGTGCAATCCTGTGACGGGCATAATCCTTTGGCGTTGGACGCTGCGATCACTGCGGCCAAGGCTGAAACCGGCATGCCATCGCTTATCGCGATGAAAACGATCATCGGTTTTGGGTCGCCTAACAGAGCCGGTACTGCAAGCGCCCATGGTGCGCCGTTGGGAGAGGAAGAAGGTGCTGCGGCCAAGGCTGCTTTGGGCTGGTCCTATGCTCCATTTGAAATTCCTGCCGATTTGTCAAAAAAATGGCGTGATATTGGCGCCAAGGGCCGTGATATGCGTACCGCTTGGGAGACCAAACTAGCTGAGCACCCGCAAGCTGTGGAGTTTATGCGGCGCCAATCCGGAATTTTGCCTGAAGGGTATGATGCCGCTGTTGCCAAGGCTCGCAAACAGTTGTTTGCCGCTCCGGCTAAGGTGGCCACCCGTAAAGCGTCGCAAATGGCTTTGGATGCCTTGGCAGGATCTTTGCCTGAGTTGGTTGGCGGTTCGGCGGACCTGACCGGATCAAACCTGACACGGGTGGAGGCGGTTGATAGCCAATATAGCCGTGATAAACCGGGGCGTTATATCGGATATGGTGTGCGTGAGTTTGGCATGGCCGCCGCCATGAATGGGTTGGTTTTGCATGGCGGGTTTATTCCCTACGGCGGCACATTTTTGGTGTTTAGTGACTATGCACGTAATGGCATCCGATTGTCAGCCCTAATGGAAATCGGCACCATTTATGTCATGACTCATGACAGCATCGGTTTGGGCGAAGATGGTCCGACCCACCAGCCGATTGAACATCTGGCCAGTTTGCGAGCCATTCCCAATCTCAATGTTTTCCGTCCGGGCGACGCAATGGAAACTCTGGAATGCTGGGATATCGCCATTCGAAATCGCAACCGCCCTTCCCTTATGGCCCTGTCACGGCAAGGGGTGCCGCAATTGCGACTAGAGGAGAGCGATGAAAACTTATCCGCCAAAGGCGCCTATATCCTGCGCTCTTATGGCTCGTCGCGAGACATCACGCTGATCGCAACCGGAACGGAGCTGTCCTTGGCTGTCGAGGCAGCAGAGGCTTTGCAGGCTGAGGGTTTGGGTGTGGTCGTTGTCTCAATGCCTTGTTGGGAGTTGTTCGATGCACAGCCGAAGAACTATCGGGACAAAATTCTGGGTACAGCCCCAAGAATTGCCATTGAAGCGGCAAGTAAATTTGGCTGGACGCGCTATGTTGCCAGTGAAGAGGATATCATTGGTATGGACGGATTTGGGGCCTCGGCTCCGGCTGAGCGTCTTTATCAGGAATTTGGAATTACCAAACAGGCCGTTGTCGATCGCGCAAAACGATTGTTAGAAGCCTGAGGGTGATAGAGTGAGCGGGCTTTGGCTGGTTGCTAAAACCAAAGCTCCGCTTTGAAAGAAGGACTTGGGCATGGCTCAAATCGTTTTCGACTTAGACGGGACGCTGATCGACAGCGCTCCTGATATTCGCCAGGTCGCCAACACAGTATTAGAGGCCGAAGGCAAAGGGCCTGTTAGCTTGGCACAAGCGATAAGTTTTCTAGGCAGCGGCACCCATGTTTTGGTGCAGCAGATGCGGGATACTGTCGGTATTCCGGACAGTGAGCAAGATCGCATTTTGAAAGCCTTTCACACCCTATATGAAGGGGCGTTTGATCTCACAGAACCTTATTCAGGGGTACGGTCGGCGCTCGATACGCTCGCCACTCAGGGGCATGGTCTTGGTATTTGCACCAATAAACCGATGCGCCCTTGTAGGGCTGTTCTGAAACATCTCAAATTGGATGTGGTTTTTCCGGTCGTTCTGGGAGGGGACAGCTTGCCAGAGCGCAAACCCCATCCTGCACCGCTGCTTGCTACCTTTGATGCACTTGGTACTGGGCAACGGATTTATGTGGGCGACAGCGAAGTCGATGCCGAAACCGCTGAACGGGCTGGCATTCCATTCTTGTTGTTCACTCAAGGCTATCGCAAGACCGCGGTCGAAGACTTGCCGCATACCGCGACGTTTGATGATTTTTCGGCTTTGCCCGATTTGATTGCAGACACGCTCGCGGCGGCCTCCTGACAAGACGCGATTTATACTTTTTTGCCTTTTTCCGCCCGCCAGTCTTGGTTGAGGCAACGATGGGTGCTGGAAAATTTGTAACTTCTGACAATAGGATAGGAGACTATTATGAAGTTCTTTGTTGATACCGCGATTATCAAAGATATCCGTGAACTGAATGATTATGGGTTGCTGGATGGAGTGACCACGAACCCGTCGTTGATCGCCAAATCCGGACGGGATTTCAAAGAAGTGATCGCTGAAATCTGTGGCGAAGTCACTGGGCCCGTATCCGCTGAAGTGGCGGCTCTGGATTATGATGGTATGGTAGCTGAAGGGGACCATCTCGCAAAGATTGCAGATAATGTTGTTATCAAGCTGCCTCTGACGCTGGATGGCATTAAGGCCTGCCGGTATTTCACGCTCAAAGGCATCAAAACCAACGTCACGCTTTGTTTCAGTGCCAATCAAGCATTGCTGGCGGCTAAAGCGGGCGCAACCTACATCAGCCCCTTCATCGGGCGACTGGACGATCTCAATATCGATGGTATGGAATTGATTGCTGAGATCCGTCAGATCTATGACAATTTTGACTTTAAGACCGAGGTGCTCGCGGCTTCTATCCGGACAGCCAATCACGTCAAAGAAGCCGCTTTGGCCGGGGCCGATGTTGCAACGATCCCTCCCGGCGTCATTAAAGGACTTGCCAAGCATGTCTTGACCGACAAAGGTCTTGACCAGTTTGCTAAAGACTGGGCATCCACCGGTCAATCCATATTGTAACCCGCATTGTCTGATCTGCGAGTGTATTTCTCACTCCTGTTGGGACGCGTTGTTCGGTTCATAGTTGACCCCAATGCGTCCCAAATCATGTCGGTTTCGGCATATTGTTTGTTTGCTTAAGCCTGAAAAGGCATGCTGGCTACCTGATTACCCGGAAAGCAGCACCCTCCTTTGATCCCGAACCTGAGTTCTGATTCCGCATTATTCTGGCAGGCTGCTATAAACGATGGAAACCCCAACTCAGGGGGGCTTTTCTTCACGATCATAGGTTTAATGGGTAACGCGCTTGCAGCAACGGTCGCAATTCACAAGGCCGTCTATCTACAAATAGATGGTGTCATTTGCAGGTGCTTTGGGGGCATTTAACGCCCGACAGCACGGTTTTCCACTGATAGCGAGACATGTTTTTGTGTCAGACTCAATCGTCGAGTCTCGATTGAAGGTCCCCTTTTCAGTTCAGCTATCTATCAGTAAATAAATCATTTTATTGAATTTCCAATAAAACGGTCATCGTTTGGTTTTGGCTTTCTGGAGCAAAAGAGTCGCGCCATTGGCAGTAAAGTATTGACTATTGTTTTAACTGATATATTAATTGAAATATGATTTTTGAACAAAAAAACGTGACCTTTTCAATGGCAGAGCAAGCCTACAATGTTTTGCGAAAAGCGATCCTGACTGGTCAGCTGTCTCCGGACTCAATCTGGTCGGATCGTGAATTGTGTGAGCGTTTCAAGTTAAGCCGCACGCCGGTGCGGGAATCTTTGCTGCGCCTTCAATCCGAAGAACTTGTCCGTATAGAGCCGCGCAAGGGAACGCGGGTCATGCCTCTTTTGGTTGACGACGTGCGTGAAATTCATCAGGTCGCCAAGGCATTGGAGCTGGAAGCGGCATTGTTGCTCGCAGATCGCGACCCGATGCCAGATCTGTCTTTCATGTGCAGGGCAATTGATGAGATGGAACGGGCATTGTCGGAAAACGATAGAGATGCGTGGGCCGAAGCTGACACCCGCTTTCATGTCTTGATGGTTGGTTTGTGTGGCAATCGCCGTCTGGCCCGAAATTACGAGGCTCATCGCGGTCTGACGGACAGAGCGCGATATTTTGTTCTGCATGTCAGGGAGTTACCCGTTAAATCCACTGAAGAACATCGATTGATGTACAAGGCTTTACTAAACAAAGACAGGCAAAGGCTGGAGGGCCTTTACCGACTGCATTGGGATCGCACCACAGAAGAAATTGTCACGTTGATCGAACAATATTCGCGCAACGGACCGGTGCCCAACTTCAACGTTCAACCCTAATCTACAACCGCGGAGGAAAAACTATGAAATCGAGACTACTTATTGCTGCTGCTATGCTGGCTGCGACTTGTATGACAGCCCCTGCTATGGCGGCGGATCTTGTTATCAAAATTGGTACCGTTGTATCAGGTGACCACCCGGAAAATGTTGGTGCTCGCGAAATTGAGCGATTGATCGAGGAACGTTCTGGTGGCGACATTGACGTGCGGGTGTTTACGGATGGCCAATTGGGCAATCAGCGTGAGATGGTTGAGCAGCTTCGGTCCGGCTCACTGGAAATCACATGGGTGACCACGGGTTTCTTCGGCTCCTGGGAACCCGTCCTAGGCACTTTGGAAATTGGTTATTTGTTCAAGGACCGTGAACATGCCTTCCGTGCTTTTGATGGAGAATTGGGCGAAGAAGTTGCTGCCAAAGTGGAAAAGCATGGCGTTGAACTGCTTGGATATTTTGAAGCAGGCATGCGTCATCTGACCAACTCCAAAAGAGCTGTGGCTGGGCCTGCCGATCTGCAGGGTTTGAAAATCCGCACGCCTCGGTCAACGTATCACCTGCGCACTTTGGAAATGATGGGTGCCAATGCCACGCCAATGGCCTTTAATGAGCTCTATACTGCTATGGAGCAGGGTGTTGTGGATGGCCAAGAAAATCCTCTGTCCAATATCTATAATGCTAAATTTTCTGAGGTGAATGACTACTTGTCTCTGACAGGTCACCTGCATTTGACGCACATGGTTCTTTATTCCGAAGATCTTTGGAAAAAGGTGAGCCCAGAACATCAGAAAATTATTCGTCAGGCCGTGCTGGACGCAGCCCAAGTGCAACGCGCCAAAGTCGCCGCAGATGATGCCAGCCTCCTTGTTGAATTAGAAAAAGAAGGCATGACCGTGACCCGTCCTGATCGCGATGCTTTTACCAAAGCCGTTGCGCCTTTGCGTGCTGATGCCATCGAAGAATTTGGTGAAGACGCCAAACGCTGGATCGACATGATCGACGCAACTCGCGACATCAAGTGATCAATATGAATACCGGTCAAAAACCCTTCCTTGGCACGCTAAAGCGTGCCGAGGATACCGTGATGTCCTTCATGAAATGGATTTTGATTTTAGCAATGTCCGGCATGGTTGGTGTCGTTTTCCTCCAAATCGTTTCGCGGTATGCTTTTTCCTTCTCACTTGGATGGTCAGAGGAAGTTGCACGTCTTCTGTTTATTTGTATCACCTTTTTGGGTGCTGCTGTTTTAGCGCGTAAAGAAGATCATCTCAAAGTGACCGTGATTACCGATATGCTACCAGAAAGGGCCAAGCATTTCGCTGCTCTGTTTGCCACCTCTGTTGCTTTGATTTGTGGCCGTTTCCTGGTCGAGGGCGGTTGGGAAACCATGGTGCGTGAATGGGATCAACGCACACCTTCATTGCAGTTCCCGATGGGCATCGTTTTTCTGATCATCTTCCTATCGGTCTGCCTTCTTACTTTGTGGCTGTTTGTTAACTTTCTGATTCATCTCAACCGGTTTGTTGTCGGAGAGAAACCGGAGGAACTGTCATGAGTACTCTCATTCTGCTTTTTGCTGTTTTCTTCGTCCTCCTGCTCATCGGAACGCCGATTATCTTCAGCTTGGCGGCGTCGGCAATGGTTGTTCTTGCTTCCATTGATCTGTTGTCTCCGCAGCTGGTTATGCAACGGGTTTATGCAGGTCTCGACAGTTTTCCCATGTTGGCCATTCCCTTCTTTATGGCTGCGGGTGCGTTGATGGAACAAGGAGGCATCTCCCGTCGGTTGGTGAATTTCTCGTCCTATTTGGTGGGGTGGATTTCAGGTGGTCTGGGGCATGTTGCGGTGATTGCGTCGACAATCTTTGCAGGCATTTCCGGATCGGCCGTTGCTGATACCACTGCCATTGGGTCCACAATGATTCCGATGATGAAACGGCGTGGTTATGACGCGTCATTCTCAGCAGCAGTCGTTGCGGCTTCAGGCGTCATCGGACCCATTATCCCTCCGTCCATTCCACTGGTGCTTTATGGTGTTATATCCGGGGCTTCCATTGGAGCGTTATTCATGGGCGGGATTATTCCTGGCCTGATGATGACTGTCGGCATGATGGTTTTGATTTTCACTTCTGCCAAACGGGCTAAGTGGGACATCGAAGTGGAACCCTTCAGTTGCAGAGGCTTATGGAAAAGTTTCTTGTCCGCCGCAGGCGCGTTGGTCATGCCAATCATTATCGTCGGGGGTATTTTAGGCGGTGTTTTCACCGCCACTGAGGCCGCTGTGGTCGCCACTGTCTATGCTTTGGTGATTGGGCTCTTCTGGTACAAGGAGCTGACTTTCAAGGAACTGCCGGATCTGTTTTACAACGCAGCTCTCAATACCGCTGTTGTCATGGTCATCGTCGGTGTCGCCAATCTGGTCGGGTATGTTCTGACCATCGAGCAACTTCCAATGATGCTATCAGATTGGTTTGGGGAGCATATCAGCAGCACGTTGGTGTTGTTGCTGGTGATCAACCTCCTGCTGTTGTTGGCCGGCTGCTTTCTGGACGGGGGCTCTGCCATCATCGTCTTTACGCCGGTCTTGCTTCCGGTGGTCAAGGCTTTTGGTGTCGATCCAATCTTCTTTGGTGTCATGATGACGGTCAATTTAATGATCGGCACGGTGACCCCTCCCGTGGGTCTTTCCCTCTATATTTCCGCACGCATTGCGGACATTTCGATCATACAGATCTGCAAGGCAATTCTCCCATTTCTGGCAGTTCAGTTGGTCGTTCTTCTGATCATCACCGTCTTCCCCGATCTGGTTATGATTATCCCAGATTACATGTACAAATAACAACAAATGAGGACTGATATGTCTTATAAAAACTCTATTCTTCTGGGTACAATCGGTGCCTACAACGACCGCTTCCATCAGTTCCAAAAGCCACGTACTTTTGAAGAACGCTTGGAGATTGCCAAAACCATTCCGCGTACAGATGGTGTTGAGCCGGTGTATCCGCAGGATCTAGGGCATAAAGGTGAGGGCGTCAAAGCGCTCAAAGCCAGTGGCCTCGCGGTTTCGGCGGTAAATGTGAATGTGAAAACGGAAGCGCCGTTTATCAATGGCTCCTTCACAAACCCCGACCCGGAAGTGCGCGCAAAAGCTGTGCAATATGTGAAAACATCCATGGATTTGGCTGCTGATCTGGATGCTTGGATGATCACGGTTTGCCCTTTGATTGATGGATGGGATTATGCCTTCCAAGTGGATCACATCGCACAATGGAACTGGATGAAAGAGTGCTTCACCGAGATTTGTGCTTATCGTTCTGATGTGAAAGTCAGCATCGAATATAAGGCGTATGAATCCCGTAATCACATCATTTTGCCATCCATGGGCCGGACACTGCATTTCTGCAATTGCGTTGGCGCTGATAATCTGGGTGTAACCATGGATGTGGGGCATGCCTTGATTGCTGGGGAATGTCCGGCTGCCGAGTTGGCCATTGCTCATGACGCTGGCAAATTGTTCTATGTCCACTTCAACGACAATGATCGCGGTGCCGATTGGGACATGTTGCCTGCATCGGTTCATATTTGGGAAACGCTGGAAACGCTCTATTATATGCGTAAAGTCGGTTTTGACGGCTGGCTTGCTTATGACGTCTTTACCCGCTCTGGTGATAATGTTGAAGCCATTGATGCAACATTTGAAATTATGGAAGATCTCGACAAGTTGCTCGATAAGATTGGCGAGGATAAAATAAAAGAAGCGATTGCTTCCGGTGTTCCCGCTCAAGGTTACCGGTCACTGATCAAGGCTCTGCTATGACACTGGGCCTTGGAACCTATATGTTCCGCTGGTCTATCGGGCACAAGGATCTTGTGCCCGATAAGCCCCTCACGCCAATGGATATCCTGACTATTGCAGATACCCATGGGTTTAAAGTGGTTCAATATGCAGACAATATGCCCCTTGAAACCTTGTCCGATGAGGCTTTGCAAACACTCTACAAGACTTCTTGTGACAAGGGTATTGCATTGGAACTGGGCACGGAATCATTTGATGCTGACGAAGTTGCGCGGAATATTGACCTTGCCGGAAGGATCGACGCTAAGATCTTGCGCATTGCTCTGGATACCAAGGACGCCGCCAAACCCGTGTCTGAGTTGGCGGCTGAATTTACCGAACTTTTGCCGCAAGCGAAAGAAAACGGAGTGCGCTTGGCAATTGAAAACCACTTCAATTTTCCTTCGCGCCGGTTGGTTGAGCTGCTTGATGTTATCGCAGATGATAGTCTTGGTGTCTGTCTGGATGTTGCCAATTCAATCTGCGCGGGCGAATGGCCGATGGAGACCGTGGGCATTCTTGCGCCTTTCACCATCAACCTGCACCTCAAGGATTATGTGATCATACCCGATGCTTACGGGGTCGGGTTCCGTATCTATGGGTGTCCGTTGGGCACGGGCAAGCTGGATATCGATGCAGTCATGAAGGCTTTGCAACACTGCCCCGGTGATATGAGCGTTATTCTGGAGCATTGGCTACCAAAAACCAACGATGATCTGGTGGCCGCACGCGCCAAAGAGCATGAATGGTTGGCAGCTCACATCAAGGCGGCCAAAGAGTCTGTACCCTCCAAATGGCTATAAAACAACCGGTCGCCGAGGGCCTTCCTCCCTGCCTCGGCGGCCACTCTTGTTTACGGCTCAACAAGAGCAGTCTCTCACAATCTTTAACTTCAGACCACTAAACCAGATCGTTTAATCCAGCCGTTGAATGCTGCTGTGTGGCACGGCGAACCGTGAGGAAATTTCAATGTGTGAAGTGATCTCCATATCCAGTGCTGCACTGTCCGCTACGATTTTGCCCTACGGTGCGCGCCTTGCTGATTTGCGATTGGGTGCCGAGCAGATCCCGCTGGTTCTCAGACATAAGGCTCTGGATAGTTTTCTTACGGATAAAAACTATATGGGGGCGGTTATTGGCCGCTATGCCAATCGCATTGATAAAGGGAAAATAGAAATCGATGGCCAAACTTTTCAACTGGAGTTGAACGAGGCTGGTTGTCGGCAATTGCACGGTGGTTCGCGCGGGTTTGCCGTACAAAACTGGACCGTCGCAGACACAACGGATCAAGCGGTAAAACTGAAAATTTCAAGTCAAGATGGGGACGCAGGTTACCCCGGAAATCTCGACGCCAGTGTCATCTATGAGATTTGTAATGAAACAACGCTAAGAATTTCCCTACACGCACAAACGGACCGCCCGACGTTGGTCAACATGTGCCACCATCCCTATTTCCGATTTGGCAAAGCCACACCACAATCGGATCATTCGTTGACCATTCATGCAACGCACGTTCTGCCAAGCGATGAAACATTGGTGCCGACTGGAGAGATCAAGCCAGTCGCGGGCACCGAGTTTGATTTTCTGCGTCCCAGAATGCTGGACCCAGAACAAGATCCTCTGTTCAACAACACCTATTGTTTTCCTGTTAGGGAGAATGGTGCCTTGCATCATGGTGCAACGCTGGCCACCAGTCAGGTTCAGATGGAGCTATGGACAACCCAACCAGGCATGCATCTCTATAATGGATACAAACTCGATGGGACCGATGTTGATCAATATGGGGAGGCAATCAACGCCCATTCAGCTATTTGTCTTGAGGCACAAGGGTGGCCAGACAGTCCAAATAATAATCGTTTCCCCAGTACGCTACTCTTTCCTGAACAGCATTACCAGCAAATCACCGAATACAGATTCTCGTTCATATAAAACCAGTATTCCATGGTCTACCTCGCAGCATTAGCCGGAGTTACGAAACATAGACGCATTGTCTTGTTGTTCGATGATTGATAGCAGTTCTTTTGTCGTGCGTGCCCAGTGGGCATGGTAAAGCTCTGCCAGACGAATGCTATCACCGGTGCAAATAGCTTCATAAATTTGCCTGTGTTCGACCGTCGATTTGCGCGGCAATTCCCTGACATGCATGGTAAAAAACCGAGCACGGTCTGTCAGTTCCCGCATGGATAGATACATGTCGCACAAGCGGTTGTTGTTGCAGGCAAACATAATGGCCCGATGGAACTGCATGTCAGCCTTGACCCAACTCTGACGATCTTCGGTCTCGATTGCTTGCTCCATTGCCTCTACAGCGCGCCCAATATCCTTGGCACGTTCTGTTCGGTCATCCTGCAATGAAATGGACCGGGCAGCCTCAAGTTCAAGGGCTTTGGAAAGCTGTTGAATTTCTCGGATGTCATCAACCGACAAAGGAAGGATCCGCGTTCCTCTGCGCGGCAAAATTTCAACCAGCTTTTGCGTTTTCAGCCGCAATACAGCTTCGCGCACTGGTGTACGGCTGAGTCCGAATTTTTCCGATAGCTCACGGTCAGTCCATAGAGTTTCGGGTTTTAACTCATTGGTTAAAATAGCTTCCCGGATGACCTCATAAGCCTGATCAGTCAGTGATTTTGGTTTTGCAGGTTTGTTGCTCATGTTTCAACTGGTATATCTACACATATGTTATGTAAAGCATAGATTACGAGTTGTAAAAAAAATTTAGTACCAAGCGAGCAACAGATGACAAAAGAGCCATCGCGGGGAAAACTGAAGCCACCTTTTCAACGATGCTTCAGTTTTCCCCGCGATGGGATTGGCAACGACGATGTGCCCCGCATGAAGTGCTGCTTCAATAGAACGGGTCGCTGCGAATAGATTTTCAAAACCAAAGGCTTGGGGCATAATAAAACAACCTATGAACCAGCCCATTTTTTGCTGCAAGGCCCTTGAATATCCCATCCTAATACGTATGTAACATTGCAAGAATGCTTTATGATGTGCGATGATTGTATCGTTATAAGTAAGAGCAATTGACTGGTGAACAGCGCATGTTGTGATGTGCAATGGTCAGCCCAACGTGGTATGGTTCTGTTCTTAACAGGCAGAGAGGGTCTGGTGAGAGGTGGCATAGCTTTTCTTTTTCACCGTCTTTCGCATCACCTTACAAGTGTTTGTTTGCAGGCTGAGACAAGTCTCTGGTTGTCCGACCCTGCTCTTTTCGCCGTACCATTGGGTGAATACCGGGTTGGATGCAAAGCCAGCAGCAACAGACGAATACTTGGAATTACCGTTAGACCCATCGACATTTTATGAAGCGAAGGACCAATCAAGGCTACGGCCGCAAATCGACACTTGTGAAAGTGGATAGAAGCGACTGATATTCAGTCAGTACTGGCCCGAGATACAATAGAGACTATCAGACCCAGGAGTTTGGTTATGGCGATATTGAATATTGAAACAGTACAGATGGAACCCAGACCTACAGAGCTGATGCCATCTCCAACACAAATGCGAGAAAGAGACCGGCTCATCGAACAAAAATATGCCTCTTTGGGTCAAGGTGCAGCCGTATTCAAGCCGCGCGTGAGTGATCGTTTGACAGAAAAGAACGATCACACTTTGCTATCCCTATTTGCTGCAAAGGCCTTTGAACAGCACTTTCAACCAAATAGTACAATTCTGCTGCACGGCTATCCAGCTGACGCGATTTATTTGATTGTCTCTGGAACCATTCGTTGCAATACCATCAGCGAAGAAGGCACTCGGCAAATTTTTCGCTTTGCAAAGAAGGGGGAGCTTGTGGGGATTTCAGATATCGATATCTGGCACTTTACAGCCGAAGCTGTGGACCACGTCATCGTGAAAGCCATTCCCCGCGCAATTGTCGAGCAAGAACTCTCGGTCAATGAGTCGTTGCGGCATGAGATTAGGGCTCATATTTGCAGCCAATTGGAATGTCGCGAGAAACAGTTGCTTTCTTTGGTCACGAGCAAAGCCCCAGAGCGCTTGTTCCGGTTTCTCTGCGAATATGCATCATCAAGGACAGATACAGGCTATATTGCCCTGCCGATGTGCCGCCGCGACATCGCTGATCATCTTGGTACATCGGTCGAAACCGTTAGTAGAGCTTTCAGCGAACTGAAGGCTAAGGGACGTATCGATCTTGCAACTGCCGAAAAATATAAAATCTGCGATGAGCCCCACAACAAAAAAATGATTGCGTCTATTCCTCAGCTTTCTTGATGATAAAAGATAATCACTCCTTTTTCGGTGCCTCATCCTGCTTGGTTGTGGGATTTTCGCCGTCGCGAACTGATTTTTCTGTGCCTTCTGTATGGATGCTTTTTTTCTTCAGCGCCTCGAACCCGATGATGACATCGAGCAGTTCTGTGGTGATTTCGGTCTGGCGTACGGCACGTGTATCGGATTTGAGGGCATCAAGCCTGTCGTCCACAGACTGTTCTGCTTGTTGCATCAACGCCAGCCGTGCAGCATTTTCGGTAACCATCGCCACAGCGGCGGCTTTAAACAGGCTCGCAAACAAATGCCCGCGTATCAATGCGGTGAACAAATCGTCTGGCGGCATCGAAAAATAGGGCAGGCTCCGCGATGCCCAGCGTTTTGTTTGAAGCTCATCAATGATTGAAGGATCAAGCGGTAGCAAAGGTTTGATTTCCGGTGCCTGCGCTCCCTCCGCATTGCGTGCAATATAGGCCAGAGACACAGATACTTCGTGAAGATGGTGATCTTGCCTTATGGTGTCTAGCTTCTGCGTGAGAAGGTTTGCAAGGCGCCCTATTCCGTCGACAGAGGCTGCTGGGAAAAACACTTTTTCCACCACGAGGGACCGGTCTGCAAGCGCATCAGCCATCTGAGCCCCGATGCATAGGATGATTGGGGCTTTGTGGGGGCTGGGTCCGATTTGGTCTGCGACATGGGCTGCAAGCGTCTCGTTGTAGTTTCCGCACAAACCGTGGTCTGAGCCGAACACCACGATGACTTGATCGGTTGTGCCCGAGTTCACGCCTTTGATCGGTCCTGATTGCGACAGGAAAGCATGCAATCCTTCGAGAATGGTGCGGTGATAGGCCTCTACTGCGCGTGCAGCGTGCTCATAGGGGACCGAATTGATAACCGATAGTGTTTTCATTGTGTGAACTACACTGCGAATACCCTGCATGCTGGTTGTGCGCCTTGCAAGTGTTTCAAGTGTCTGTGCCATTTTTCTCCTCCAGGGTTTCACGGGCCTGTTGGCCAAGTGCTGCCATGCGAGTGCGGGCATTGTCGTCAAGAGGTTGGTTCTGTGTGATCAGGTCAGCGATGTCTGCCAAATCACGTCTTGCGATTGATCTGAGCGTTGCCATGACTTCGAAAGTATCGGCTTCGCTTAATCCGTCGAATTTTCCATCCATTGCGGCAACCAGAACGGCAAGCTGTTCAGTGGCCGCAATGGGGTCACGTTCTGCCTGACGCAAGGCCGCACGGACAGCCGCGCCCCGTGTCAGCTGTTTACGGGTGGCATCGTCCAGGCGAGTGCCAAACCGGGCAAAATCTTCTAGTTCCTCAAATTGGGACAAGGTTACGCGCAAATTGCCAGCCACTGATCGGAACGCCGTGTTTTGTGCCTTGCCGCCAACCCGTGAGACCGACACGCCAAGATCAACTGCCGGAAACTGGTTTTTGCGCACAAGGCGTGGTGACAAATAGATCTGGCCATCAGTGATCGAGATAAGATTGGTTGGAATATAGGCCGATAGATTTTCAGCCTGTGTCTCAACAACCGGTAAAACGGTAATAGAACCGCCTCCGGCGTTTTCATTGAACTGTCCGGCACGCTCCAGCAATCGGGCGTGGATATAAAAAATATCTCCCGGAAAGGCTTCACGGCCGGGGGGGCGTCGTAACAGTAGCGATAATTCGCGGTAAGATCGCGCATGATGGGTCAGATCATCCAACACGACCAGCACATCGCGGCCTTGGGCAGAGAAATATTCGGCCATCGTCAAGGCAGCATAGGGGGCAATATAGGCCAAACCTGCGGCATCTTCGTCTCCCGCAGAGAGAATGATCGTTCGCTTCATCATGCCACCATCGATGAGCGCTCCATTTACCTTGGCGACAGCGTCCCCGCGTTGTCCGATGGCGCAATAAATGCAGATCACATCGGTTCTTTTCTGATTGAGGATTGCGTCGACAGCGAGCGATGTTTTGCCGGTCTGCCTGTCGCCAATAACAAGTTGACGTTGCCCAAGCCCTATGGGAACAGCTGCATCAACTACTTTGATACCAGTTGCCAACGGGCGCGTGATTGCCTTTCGATCGAGAATTTTTGGAGCCTCGGCTTCGACAGGCCGCACAGCCTCTTCCTTTATTGTGCCCTTGCCGTCCAGAGGCGTGCCAAGCGCGTTGACGACGCGGCCCAAAAGAGACGGACCGACTTTGGTGCTTACGACCATATGGGTTCGAACAACACTTTCGCCAATGGCAACACGGTCCCAGGGCCCCAGAAGAACAACACCCAGATGCCCTGCTTCAAGATCAAGAATGATGCCCTGCACGCCACTGTCAAACTGCAGTAATTCTTCAGACAAGGCGCGTTCCAGCCCCGTCACAATGGCGATGCCGTCAGCCACCTCGGCCACCTGCCCTATTTCACTCAGGTGTGGTTCCGGCGCTGGGCTATCCAGAATCGTATTAAGAAGATCCATAGGATTGGCAACGGGGGTGCTGGTTTCAATGGTCATGGGATTTTTCCTTCAGGTCAATTCCGCGCGCCAAAGTTCCGCTGATGAGTGCTTCAAGGCCTTCGATGTAGGTGTCTACAGTCCAAGCCACCTGTGCTCCGCCCAAACGCAAGATGAGACCCGGTGCCTGATCTTGATCCACCTTGAACTGCACTTTGACTTGAGGAAACTCGGCCTTTAAATTTGTAACCAGTCCATCCTGAGCTGTCGGTGATAACGCACTATGGCTTGTTACCACTGCAACCGTTGCCTTGCCTGCAGCTTGGTGTAGGTTTTTGACCAGTGGTTTGATTTGAACAAGCAAGTGATGCGCCATCCGCTCTTCCAATGTTTCATCCGCTAGATCGCTCAATGCCTTGCGAGTGAGCGCCAATAGAGCACTGGCACCTGCGCTATGTACCTTGCTCATGTAAACCCGCGCCTGTTCTTCAAGATGGGCCTGCCACCCTTTTTTCTCTTGCTCCATACGTTGGTGCGCCTTGGCCAACAGGGCGTCCCGCTGTTCTTCGGCGGACTTTCGGATTGTTTCAGATATCTGGGACTGTGTAGATTTCAGAGCGCGTACTTTTTCATTGAATGCCGCCTCGGTTGCTTCAGCCGATTTTTTAGCCAGCAGCGCCTCTTGCATCCTGCTTGAGATCTCTGCCTCGCGTGCATCGATGCCATCAAGAATGGGACGATAAAGAAAGTGCTTCAACAGCCAGACGAGAACCAGAAAATTGATGAGCTGTGCAACCACAGTGATCCAGTCAATAGACATTGATCAACCACCCACAGTCTGTGCCGCTGCCACCGCTGCATTCCAGAATGGATTTGCAAAAATCAGGATCATGGCGACAACAAAACAATAGATAGCTGTCGACTCAATCATGGCGAGGCTGACAAATAGGGTGCGTGAAATGGTAGAGGAAGCGTCGGGCTGTTGTGCCATGGCACTAAGGGCTGTCGCGGCGGCGCGCCCTTCGCCTAGGGCAGGACCGATAGCGCCAAATGAAACGGTAACCCCCGCTGTGAATATCGAGATGGCTGCAATGATGCCAAGGTCTGTCATGATCTGTCCTTTTCAAGCTTTTTAGGAGTTGAAGGTGCTGTCGCGCTGGAGATGTAGACCGTCGCTAGAATTGCGAAAATGTAGGCTTGTATCATGCCGGTCAGGAGACCCAACACATCCATCACCACAGGAAAAAAGAAAGGGGCTACACCCAAGAGGATTACCGCTATCACGGCTCCACTCATGAGGTTGCCGTAAAGGCGGATCGCAAGCGATAAACCGCGCGAGAACTCCGAGATGATATTAAAGGGAAGCATGATGAATGACGGCTCAATATAAGTTCTGAGATATCCACCCACACCTCGGCTAATCACACCAAAGAGTGGCACCGCAATCACAACCGAAATGGCAAGAGCTGTGGTTGTAGACAAGGACGATGTTGGCGGTTCGAACCCCGGAATGACCAAAAGCAGGTTCGACGTGGCCACAAAAAGGAACAGTGTTCCTGAAAAATACAGCAAGTGTCGTGAAGGCCCCTGAGATATCTCCCGGATCTGCTCCTGAATGCCCTGAACAATCACCTCTAAGGTCGTTCGCCACCGGTTTGGTGGAATATCGGGGCGCAAATTGCGCGTGATCAGCATCGATGCGATGGTCAAAATCGCCATGACAATCCATGTGTAAAAAAGCGTTGCATTGATGGGGATGCCCCAGATGATCAAAATGATGGTCTGGTCTGGAGATAAGGTCATCGGGCACCTCCCGCAGGGGTATCCGTGCTGGCAACACTGGCAACATTTGTGGCAATGAGCCTTACGATAAAGAACGCCACTGCATAACCGAGAGCCGCCCATAATCCGCCCTGCTCTGCCACGAACCAGGCAACGCCGAGCAAGACGGCAATTCGCACGATCGCACTCAGGGATATTAGTTTTATCGGGTTCTGTGTGCGTAAGGCGTACCGTATACCAACCGATAGACCAATGAAGAAGACGGTGCTTACAGCGATGCCAACAACCAAGCCCAGCCCCACGGCGCTCCAATTAACAAGTATCATTTTTCGCCTCCCTCTTTGTTTATCCAAGCAGCGACTATGAAAGCCCCCAGCACCACGCCTCCTAAAATCAAAGCTATGGTCCATGAAAATCCTTGAGGTGCTACACCATCTAGCCAAAGCCCCAGAAAAGCACCGCTGACCGTCGGAACGGCAATGGACCAGCCGATCATCCCGAATGTGCCTATTCCTCGCAGAGGGCTTGGCGCAGGGTGTTCGCGGGTCGATTTCATCCGTCTGGCGTGGCGAGCAATTTCCTCGATGGGGGTGTCGGGTTTCTGGGTCATTGTTGTGCCCTCTGCAATTCAGCAAAGCGACGCACTATGCCTGCTTCCAGTCGCGACAAGGCGGACCGAGCTTGGCGTTCTTCCTCGTCCATCTGGATAAAGCTGACTTGAACCAATTCCTCCAGGCTGCTCAGATCGTTGCCACGCACACCGCGGCGTGTGACAACAACAACTTCAGGCCCTTTCTTGACAAAAAGGCCTTCATCGAGACCAAAAAATTCTTCGGAGCCATCGATAAGATGCAGTGCCATGACCGACGGGATCAAAGCGGTGACAAAATCGATATGGTTTGGCCAAATGCCGAATGCACCGTTAGAAGCCATTGCCGTCAAGCGCGTGGCCTGCCCTTCAAATAATGTTCGGGTTGGCAGGCGAATGGTGACGGTCATGTCGGAAACCATGCTCATGACTTGGCCTCCAGATCATCCAGACTACCGATCATGTAATAAGCGCTTTCGGGAAGATCAAATTGGGTCTGACCAAGGATTGTCTCGCAACCGCTCAACGTGTCCGCGATTGGCACCAACTTGCCCTCCATTCCGCTGAAGGAGCCAGTCGTAAAGAAGGGCTGTGTTAAAAATCGCTCCAACCGGCGCGCCCGTGCCACGGTGGTGCGATCGGCAGACGACAATTCCTCAAGACCGAGCATCGCAATAATATCGCGTAACTCTTCATATTCGGCCAGTGTTCGGCGCACGGCACGGGCGATGTCATAGTGCCTCTGGCCAATAACAGAGGGCGTGAGCATTACCGAGGCGGAGGCCAACGGATCGACCGCCGGATAAAGACCTTCACTCGCCCGTTTGCGCGACAAAACCACGGAGGCCGAAAGATGCGAAAAAATATGGGCCGCCGCCGGATCGGTGAAATCGTCGGCAGGCACATAAACTGCTTGAATAGAGGTGATGGCACCCCGTTTGGTCGAGGTGATGCGTTCTTCCAAACCGGCCAGCTCTGTGGCCAGTGTTGGTTGGTAGCCAACGCGTGAAGGCATCCGCCCCAACAAGCCCGAAACCTCGACGCCTGCCTGAACAAAGCGGAAAATATTGTCGATGAGCAACAGCACGTCCTGGCCTTTGTCATCGCGAAAATATTCAGCCATGGTAAGTGCAGAGTTGCCCACCCTAAATCGCACGCCAGGGGCCTCATTCATCTGGCCAAACAGCATCACTGTTTTCTCCCGCACCCCCGCTTCACCCATCTCGCGGTATAATTCTTCGGCTTCGCGCGAGCGTTCCCCGATGCCACAAAACAGGCTGACACCCTTGTGGTGTTGCACAGTGTTGTTGATCAATTCGGTGATCAGAACGGTTTTTCCCACGCCTGCACCGCCAAATAATCCGGTCTTTCCACCCCGTTCGATCGGCGACAGAAGGTCAATGGCTTTGATACCGGTCTCAAGAATCTGAGAATGCAGAACACGGTCGCTCAGTTTTGGTGGAGGCTGGTGGATGGTGCGATGCTCCGTTACCTCTGGAGCAGGACGGCCATCAATTGGCGCGCCAAAGACATTCAGCATCCGTCCCAAAACGGCATCACCAACGGGCACGCGGATTGACTCTCCGGTTGCTTTAACAGTCATGCCAAGACCAAGCCCGCGCACGGGTGCCATGGCTATCGCCCGAACCATGCTGTTGCCTATCAAGCCGGACACTTCCAGCGCGACATCTCCAGCATAGAGCAGGTCGTAAATGTGGGGAACCTGCCCCTTGAAAGCGACATCGACGACCCCGCCGCGAATGGCTGCAATGCTACCGTCGGTCAGTGTATCGAGCGTATCGTGTGTGCCGTGTTTTGAAATGGCCTTGTTATCCATCCGATTGCCTCAGTTTTCCTGCGCGACACGGGTGCCAGCCGTGCCATCAAGGATTGACATTGCATCGGCCAAACGACCGATGCCCGCAAGACCACCGCGACTGGCAAATTCACCAGCCGCTCGCAATTTGGGTCCCATAGAGCCTTTTGGCATATCCAGAGCGCACGCCTCATCCGGTGTGAGATGCCGAAGCGGCGCTGCGGAGGGGGTGCCGAAGTCCTTGTAGACAGCGTCAACATCTGTCAGCAGCAGCAAAGCATCTGCTCCGATATCAGCTGCCAGCAATGCACTGGCTGCGTCCTTGTCGATCACCGCTTCGATCCCGATCAGACTGCCATCCTGTTTGCGCAACACCGGAATGCCGCCGCCGCCGGTGCAAATCATGGTCACGCCTTGATCCAGCAACAATTGCAATACGCGCAAATCGGGGATTTCAACCGGCTTGGGCGATGGTACGACGCGCCGCCAATAGTCGCCGTCTTGTGCGATTGTCCAGCCAGCGGCTTTGGCGCGTTCCTCTGCCTCATTCTTGGAATAGACAGGTCCTACGAATTTGGTTGGTTTGAGGAAGGCGGGATCTTTTTCATCCACGATCACTTGAGTCAAAAGCGTTGCGACCGCGTGTTCGTGATCAAGGGCATTTTCCAGCTCTTGTTCCATCAAATAGCCAATCATGCCTTCGGTTTCGGCCCCCAGAACATCCAGTGGATAGGCTTCGTCAGGCTTGTAGGCAGCCCCTTGCAGTGCCAACAAACCCACCTGAGGGCCATTGCCGTGGGTGATGATCAACCGATGCCCGCCGCGCACAATCTTAGCCAGTGCTTCAGCTGCCGTTCTCACGTTGGCACGTTGTGCTTCTGCGGTCAGAGGTTGCCCCCTTTGCAAGAGGGCATTGCCACCCACGGCTGCGACGACCAACATCTCAAGACCCCAATGTCGCGACAAGAACCGCTTTAATCGTGTGCATTCTGTTTTCGGCTTGATCAAAAACGATGGAAGCTTCGCTTTCAAAAACCTCTTCGGTTACTTCCATGGCGTCCAAGCCAAACTCGGCCTTGATCTCGGCCCCGACACTGGTTTCGGTGTTATGAAGTGCTGGTAAGCAATGCATAAAACAAGCGCGTGGATTGCCGGTTTTTGCCATCACGTCTGCGGTTACTTGATAGGGCTTTAACAACTCGATCCGTTCCGCCCATTTCTCTTTTGGTTCGCCCATCGAAACCCAAACATCTGTGTAGACAAAGTCCACATTTTTGACCGCAGTAGCGAGATCTTGGGTGATGGTCACGTGAGCACCGGTTTTCACGGCGATCTCATTGGCTTCATTGATGACGGCCTCGCGTGGCCAACATTCGATCGGGGCGCAAAGGCGGACATCCATGCCCATTTTGGCGCCACCAATGAGCAAGCTGTCCCCCATGTTGTTGCCAGCATCACCCAGAAAGGCGAATGCCACACGATGAAGGGGCTTTTCGACATGCTCTTGCATGGTCAGTAAATCGGCGAGGATTTGCGTGGGGTGGAACTCGTTGGTCAGACCGTTGTAGACAGGCACGCCGGAATAGTGTGCCAATTGTTCCACGACGTCTTGGCCAAAGCCGCGATATTCAATCGCGTCATAGATCCGCCCCAGAACGCGAGCGGTGTCTTTGACCGACTCCTTGTGTCCCATATGCGATCCGGTTGGCCCCAGATAAGTTACGCGTGCGCCCTGATCATAGGCGGCGACCTCAAAACCAACACGTGTCCGTGTGCTGTCTTTTTCAAAGATCAACGCGATGTCTTTGCCTTGAAGGGTTGGCACTTCGGTGCCAGTGTATTTGGCCACCTTGAGGTCGGCCGCCAGTTTGAGCAGAAAAGCGATTTCACTCGGCGCATAGTCGCGCAGGGTCAGGAAATGCCGGTTTTTCAGATTGTATGCCATTGAGATATCTTTCACATTAAACCGCGTCACGGATGGTGGGACAGCTCATGCAGTGCCCGCCGCCACGCCCACGTCCCAGTTCAGCACCTGGAATGGCCAGCACATCAATGCCGGCTGCTTTTAATGCTGCATTGGTGTCATCGTTGCGGTCATAGCCGATCACCACACCGGGCCGCAGGGCGAGGACATTGTTGCCATCATTCCATTGCTCGCGGGATCGCTCTTCTTGCGTGTTGCCGCCGGTGGGCACGATCTGGAGTTTCTTGTAGCCAAGCACCTCGGCGACAATGTCGAAGATCGGTCGTGGGTCATGGCGGAATTGCAGAGGCGCGGCCCCCTCACCGGGGCGAATGTCGTAACAAACCAACGCGTCAGCGACCTCTTTAAAGGTCGTCACCACATCGTCGCCGCATAGGGTGAAAATGGTATCCAGATGCATCGCTGCGCGCGATTTAGGGATTGCAAAAGCCAATACCCGCTGCGCAGCATTGCTTCTAAACAAAGCAGCGGCCAGCTGTCCAACCCCTTGTGGAGAGGAGCGTTCACCCATGCCAATCAGAACGGTGCCGTTGCCGACGGGCATAATGTCTCCCCCTTCCACGGTCGCAAGACCATGATCAATGGTCGGATCACCCCAGTGGATCTTGGTTTTGCCGGAAAATTTTGGATGAAACTTGTAGATCGCCGTATTCAGCAGCGTTTCAGGGCGCCGCGCGGCCCAGTGCATCGGATTGACCGATACACCGTCATAGATCCATGCAGAATTATCGCGGGTAAACAAGGCATTGGGTAGAGGGGGCAGAATGAATCCGTGGTGGCCAAGATAGCTACCAAACAAGCCTGTCAATTCAAACGGTAGATCGTCGACAGCAAGTCCGCCGAGCAGATGTTCGGCTAACTGGGTTCCTGTAATATTATCCATCCAGTTGCGCAATTCGGAGATCATGCCCACGCCGATCTGGTCGGGTATGATCCGATGATTGAGCAACCAATCTCGACCTTCGGCGATGTTCATCGTCTCAGCCAGCAATTGGTTGACGTCCAAGACTTCGATGCCTTCATTGCGCATGGTGTCAGCAAAGACATCGTGATCTTTCTGGGCCTGTTTGACCCAGAAAACATCATCAAACAGCAATTCCTGACAGTTTGCAGGCGTCAAGCGGCGATGTGCGAGACCTGGACGGCATACAATGACTTGCCGAAGTTTGCCTGTTTCAGAATGAACGCCGAGAGTGTGATCCGACATTTTTTATCCTTTCTGAGATCTAGAGGAGGGGAGCGATGCTGAGAGTGGCACAGGACAAGGCGATCAAAAGCACCAGCAGTGGCCAGACGAAGACAAGCCATCTTTCATAAGGAACGCGGCCAATTGCCAGCCCGCCAACTACGACGGCGTAAGTCGGTGCGATGAGGTTGGTGATGCCAATTGAAGTCTGGAAGGCTGTAACGGCCAAGTCACGCCCAACGCCTGCGAAATCCGACAAGGGTGCCAAAATCGGCATAGACAAGACTGCCAGACCCGAGGTGGAAGGTACGATAAAGCTCAACAAGGCTTCGGTCCCGAACATGGCATTCACATAAGCAACGCTCGACATGCCCGAGATTTTTCCTTCGAAATAGTGAAGGATGGTATGGGTGATCATGCCGTTGTCCATGATCACGACGATGCCGCGTGCCAGACCGATGACCAGAGCCACGCCCAAAAGATCGCGCGCACCGTCAACAAAGGCTGCGGTCATTTTCTTTTCACCCAACCAGCCGATAAAGCTGATCACGATGGAAGATCCCAAGAACAAGGCGGACATTTTGGCCATCCACCAGCCCTGTGAGGAGACACCCCAGATCATCACGGCGAATGTCGCTCCAAAGACGATCAGGATGATAGACTGTTGGCGTGTGAGACTTTCGGTCCGGGCGGCGTCATGCCTTTTGAGGAAATAGGCCTCATTCAGTGTTTTTCTGTCTGCAACGACCGAGCGTGATGGGTCCTCTTTGACCCGTGCTGCATAGCGCATCACAAAAAGAACCGCGATAAGCCAGCTTAGACCAAGGATGACCAAACGCAGAACCATCCCTTGCGTGAAGGGAATGCCAGCGGCGTTGGATGCGATGGCGGTTGAAAACGGGTTGATTGTCGATCCAAACACCCCGATACCTGCGCCCAACATGATGATTGCCACGCCGGTGACTGCGTCATAGCCTGCCGCAATCATGACCGGGATCAACAATGGATAGAAGGCCAAGGTTTCTTCTGCCATGCCGTAGGTGGTGCCGCCCAGTGCGAACAGTGCCATCAAAGCCGGGATTATCCATTTCTCCCGCCCTTTTAAATTCACGATTGCCCGTTCGATACCGGTGTTCACAGCCCCCGTTGCGTTGACCACACCCAGAAAGCCCCCGATGACCAGAACGAACAACGACACGTCAATCGCGTTGGCAACATAGGAGGAAGGGTCGTAGAAACCGGCAATAGGAGCCAACATAACGTCAACCAGCCCCTGCGGTTGAGCATCAACTGTAAGGTAGGTTCCGGGAACAGGGCTCTCTTTACCCAGCGCTTCGTTCATCGCCTTGCTATATTGGCCGGCGGGCATAATCCAAGTCAGCGCAGCCATCAAAATGATCAGTGCGAACAAAATTGAATAGGCAGTTGGAAACCGGCTACTCGTCGGTTTGTGGTTGTTTTCTGTCGTTTGAGGATAGTCAGACATTGAGTTTCTCCTTTCAAAACCAAGAGCCATCTGTCGCTTTTGATGAGCGAATGCCCCCTAGCTTTGAAGCGAAGATGACAGGAGATGCCGGTACATGATTGACGCGCGTCAAGTGGCAAACACGGAATGAAATTTACAAAAATTTGGTGCTAAAAATTGGCAGGCCTGCGCGCAAGGGAAGGCTCTGAACCGGTTGTTGTGTTTGCCACAAGTTTCAAACGTAGATGCAAATCTTGCGTTTTGGTTGCCCCGTGCGTCGACCAACCCATAATCAGACCGAGATTATTGAATTGGGACCATTTGGAGGACAAAATCTAGTTGGAGGCAGACATCGTCTGACGAAACCGCAAGAGTGCAGCAACAAAGAAAACCGCGCTCAGTGCTGCCATAACCACCATATCAAGCCAGACTGTTTCCAAGCCAGCTCCACGATAGAGGATTGCCTGCGAGAAGGCGACAAAATGAGTGGAAGGAGCAATCTGCATCACATTCTGGAGCCAGACAGGAATGCTTTCCATTGGCGTAGTGCTGCCTGAGAGCAAGTTCATGATGACCAAAACTGGCAGGGCCAAAAGGCCGAATTGTGGCATTGAGGTGGTAAAAGTCGCCAAAAGAATGCCCAAGCCTGTGACAGACACCAGATAGAGAACGGTGCCCACGACAAAAAGCGTAATAGATCCCGCGATCGGTACACTCAGGATGCCCTGAACCACCAACCAAAGAGACAAAACAGCAGCCACTATGATTGCCAGGCCGTTGGCCCAGATTTTTGCCAGCATGATCTCGGACGGTGTTACCGGCATGACAAGCAAATGTTCAATTGTTCCGTGTTCCCGCTCCCGTATCAACGCAGCGCCGGTCAGCAACACCGATAAGATCGTAACATTGTTGATGACCTGCATGACCGAGGAAAACCAGGTCGATTGCAGATTGGGATTGAACAAGGCTGTGACGATCAAATCAATGGGAAGGCTGCTTGATGTATCACCAGGAGCAACAAATTTAGCTATTTCTGCTGCAATGATCTCTTGAATAAAGACTGCTCCATTGCCCGCCTGCACCATAGCTGTGGCGTCGATATTCAATTGCATGGAAGGCTGTAGCCCTGCCAGAACATCCGCCTCAAAGCGAGGGGGAAAGGAAAGTACAAAAACATATTTCCCATTGTTCATCACACGATCAATGTCAGATGAAGAGATCTCTTGGGGCGTTTCAAAATCCGGTGGCAAAATGGCATTCACGATCCGTCCTGTTAGTTCGGAGCGGTCTAGATCGACATAGGCAACCGAGGCGTTGACGACCTCCAGTTTTGCCCCTGTCGCGACGGCATAAACCGCGAAACTGAATACGTAAATGATGAGCAAAATCAATACCGGATCGGCCCGAAGACTGCGCAATTCTTTAAGACCGAGGCGATAAACATTAGATAACCACTGTATCATCTCAGTGCTCCTGTTTGTTGAGGGCAAGGATTGATAGAGCGATGAACAAGATGGCAAAACCGGCAAGCGCCAGATGATTTTGCCAAAGTTCTGAAAAACCGAGATCCTTGGTGAAGGTGCCAACGCTGATTTGCTGATACCATCCTGATGGGAAGCTCAGACCGATAAGGCGACCGCTGCCAGACAGGGACGAAACCGGAACGAGTAGACCCGAGAAATTGACCGCCGGGATGATGGCAATAATCGCCGCCGCGAAGGTGGCTGCCACTTGGGTTTTGGTAAAAGCGGAGACCAGAACCCCAAAACCGGTGGTAGCCAGAACATAAAGCAATGTCCCAACCAGAAGCGCCAAAGCTGAACCTTTAACGGGCACATTAAAAATACCGTACGCAACCAAAAGCAAGGTGGCAAAACTAATCATAGCGATACCGACATACGGCAGCTGCTTGCCCAAAAGAAATTCTGTTCGTGTTACTGGCGTAGATCGGAAGTTGGCGATTGAACCGGTTTCTTTTTCGCGCACAACGCCCATTGCCGCCATCATGGACGGAATGAGAACGAGCATCAGCATGATGACAGAAGGCACCATCGCGACAACGCTCTTGAATGCCTGATTGTATCGAAATCGGGTTTCAATACTGGCTGCACTCGTGTCTATGACTTCCCCGTAGGTGCGCTCAATTTGATCCTCCATATAGGACTGAGCCAGACCGATGAGGTAGCCCCGCGTCGTTTCCGCCCTGAATGGCATAGCGGCATCAATGGCAATGCGGACTTCAGGTTGGTCGCCCCGCAACAGGTTCTTTCCGAAATCAGGAGGTATTTCAATGGCGATGGCTATTTCTCCGTCGCGCAGACGCGCATCAAGCTCGTTCGTGCTGTCTGCAGCGGTATGCTCTTCAAAGTAACGCGACCCAGAAAAAGCCTCCAATAATGTTCGGCTTTCGGCGGTTTGATCCAGATCTAACACCGCATAGGGCAAGTCCGTCACATCAAAGGAAATGCCATAACCGAAGGTCAGCATTAGAATAATCGGGCCCATAAATGCAAAGGTTAATCGTAGGCGATCACGCAGGATTTCCATGGTTTCCCGCCGTGCAAAGGCCCACATGCGCGCCAGACTGCCGCCTCCAAATCGCGTCGTATGGTGCAAATGCAAAGGTTTGTGTTGAGGCGTGCTCTTGGGCTCCGGTTCGAGATCACCTGCTGCCTGTTTCAAATAACTGACAAAAGCATCGCTTAAGTTGGCTGCTTGTTTTGCCTTCACGATCTCGGCCGGAGCTCCGACGGTCAATACGCGCCCTGCATGCATCAAAGATATGCGGTCGCACCGTTCTGCCTCATTCATGAAGTGCGTGGAGACAAAAATAGTCACGCCGTTCTTGCGGGAAAGGGCGATCAAATGCTGCCAGAAGGCATCGCGTGCGACAGGATCAACGCCAGATGTTGGTTCGTCCAAAATCAGAACTTCTGGGGAATGGATCATTGCGACAGCGAGTTGCAAACGTTGGCGGATACCAAGGGGAAGAGAACCCGGCCTGATATCGGCAACATGCGCCAACTCGAAGGTGTCCATCATCTCTTTAATCCGGTCAGTCCGCGTGGCGGCGGGTAACTGGTAAAGTTCAGCATGTAGATTGAGGTTTTGACGCACCGTCAGCTCGCTGTAGAGCGAAAAGGATTGCGACATATATCCGACACGCTGGCGCGTCCGCATATCGTTGGCATCAAGGGTGTCGCCAAACAGCAGTGCTTGACCTTCGCTTGCGGGCAACAAGCCGGTCAGCATTTTCATGGTTGTGGTTTTGCCGCAACCATTGGAGCCAAGAAACCCGAAGATCTCCCCGCGCTCGATCTCGAAATTCACACCATCAACGGCGGTGAAGTCGCCAAATCTGCGCGTTAGCCCTTTGGCTTGAATGGCTGGCGGGCCTTCTTCATGGTGTCTGGGTGGCACGACGACATCACGATGCCCAAGGCGGGTCTCTTCTGGGAGCATGGCGATGAAGGCTTTTTCCAAGCTAGGCTGGTTTGTTTTTGTCAATAAGTCTGCCGGTTTTCCTTGTGCAATTACCTTGCCGTCGAACATCGCGGCCAGCCAATCGAACCGTTCGGCTTCTTCCATATAGGCGGTTGCAACAATCACGCTCATTTCTGGGCGCTGTTGGCGGATGCGATCAATCAGGTCCCAAAATTGTTGCCGGGACAGGGGATCAACGCCTGTTGTGGGTTCATCAAGGATCAGAAGATCTGGATCGTGAATGAGCGCAGAGCAAAGAGAAAGCTTCTGCTTCATGCCCCCCGAAAGCTTGCCCGCTGGCCGATCGGGAAACGGGTCAAGGCCGGTTGCGCGTAATAAATCATCAATTCTCTTGGCGCGCTCTTCCTGAGGTTGAGCAAAGAGCCTGCCGAAAAAATCCAGATTTTCGGTGACAGTCAAAGTCGGATAAAGGTTGCGCCCCAGACCCTGCGGCATATAGGCAATGCGTTGGTTGCATGTCCGTAAATGCTTGTGGTCACGTATGTCACCATCCAGCACCTGCAATTCGCCGGTTTGCAGCTTCCGAACGCCTGCAAGCAAGGCTAAAAGTGTCGATTTTCCGACACCATCGGGACCGATCAGACCTGCCATGCAGCCTGCAGGCACATCCAGCGTTACGTCGTCCAACGCAGCCGTTGAGCCATAGCGATGGGTGACCGCCGATAGCTTGGCAACCGGTAGAGGGGTCATTGTGGCAACCTCACCTCAAGCTCGGTTGGCCATGGCAAACTGTCATCGACCCGAACGTAGCCGACACCGGGAACCCCTGCCCGCGCGCGGTCTTTGTAGGCATTCAAGAGCTCAGGTGCGATGGTCAATTTGACCCGAAACATCAGTTTATCGCGCTCTTCCTGGGTTTCAACGGATTTTGGGGTGAACTGCGCTGTGCTGGAGACAAATGTCACAGATGCCGGGATAATATAGTCTGGGATCGCATCCAGTATAATCCGCGCCTCGGCCCCGATGGCCAATCGGCCAGCATCCCGTGATGGCAAAAATATTGTCATGTGCATATTTGTCAGGTCTGTAAGCGTAACGATGCTGGTGCCTGCCGCAACGACTTCGCCTGAATGCTCCAATACATATTGAACGCGACCGGCGCGTGGTGCCTGAAGACTGGCGTCATCAATCAGACTCTGCACACCTTCAACGGCCGCCTCAGCGGCCGCGATGGTTGCTTTGGCCAATGGAACTCCCGCTTCTGCAGCTGCAACAGCAGCCTGCGCTGAATCGAGCACTGTTTGTTGCACGTCCAATTGAGCCTGACTATTAAACCCGTCTTTTGCCAATTTTTTGACACGAGAAAATGCAGCCTGTGCCGTGGTCAATTCTGATTGGCGCTGCCGTAATAGTGCTTCTGCCTGGAGCTTTTGTTGTTGTGCCTGAAGAACCGTTGCCTGCGCTTGGTGCAGCTCCGCTTCCAGATCCTTGGTATCCATCCGGGCAATAGTTTGCCCTTCTTGGACCCAGTCTCCTTCCGAAACGAGGACTTCAGCCACTCTGCCTGCCAACTTGGTCGCAACGGCGATCCGTTCGGCCTCAATGCGGCCATTTGATTGACTAATACCATCAATCACGGCGCTTTCCTGCGATACTTGCCACCACGCCGCGCCTGCGATGCCCACAGCAACCAAAAGGACGACCCCAATCATTCCATTTTTATTCATGACCTGCATCCTATCCCGTTGGCATGTATGATAAATTTAGCGCCAATAAGCGCATTTTTTGTCTTGAGAAAGTTTGGACATAAGGTCGATGAAGCCTATGCGTAAGCAATCTCGATTTTAAAGAAGTGGCCGGTACACACCGACCACCTATCGACCGCTTGGGTCATTCAGATCGGGTGATTTTGATCTTTTTCGTATTCTCCACGACTTCAGCAGGCTTTGCGACTGTGACAGTCAAGATGCCATTTTTGACATCTGCCTTAACGGCATCCGTGGGTATGTCGAAGGGTAAGGCAACTTTGCGCTGAAATGCTCCAGACATCCGTTCGATCCGGTGATATTGGCGGCCTTCTTCGTCTTTGCGTTCATCTGTTTCGGATTTCTTTTCACCTTTTATGGTGATCCGGTTGCCGACAACAGAAACATCAACATCCTCTTCCGACAGACCGGGAAGCTCCGCGGTGATACAGACTTCTTTGTCGGTTTCGCTCAAGTTTGTGCGGACAGAAAGTTCTGCGTTGCGCGTCCAGAAGCCTGGATCAAAATCATCAAACAGGGAATCTACCTGTTTGCGAAGAAGTGAAACCATCGGCGCATCTAAATCGTCTTTATAAGGCAACAAATCTTGATACAGCATATCGGAAACTCCTTTCATCTCTTGAATGAGGTTTGCAGTCTGCCATCTTGCGGATGCCGCTGATTGATATTCGTCAATTCTCGAATGAGGGGCCGCGCTCCCATCTCAGGCCTCTAAGACGAGAAGGCCGATTGGTCTCCACGCTATGATTGCAGTGCATCAAGGCCAGATGACAATGAGGCCTCGTTTGGCAATTGACGCGCGTCAATCGAAGGCCTTTGCGTGCTGTTACAAATGGTGCAGCTGAGAAAGGAATCCAACAATGAAAAATAGCACAATATTAGTTGCAATTGGCAAAGATGCTTCCACGAGTAATCTTGTCGCCAAGCTCGAAGCTATCCGAGACATGTCGGCGCATGCGGTGATACTGGTCATTGGGCAACTGCCGGTCCTTCCTTATTACGCCGTTGGCGTCCCTCCCTATGGGACACCTGATCTTCCTATTGAATGGCAAAAAGAAGTATCAGCCCACAAGACCGCGTTGAATGAAAAAGCCGAGGAAATTAAAACCCTGCTTCAGGAGCATGATGTTTCCGGTGAGGTCTCTATCGTGGCGAGCGAGCCAACGTTTGTGGCTGACATCATCGCCCGAAGGGCCATGATTTGCGATTTTGCTTTGATTGGCGATGATTTACGTAAAGATGAAGCCATGTTTAGGCAGATTACCTACGGTATTCTGTTCCAGTCTCCTATCGGGCTGTTGTTGAATGATCACGAGTTAAAAGCGCTGAAGAACCCAAAACGGGTCTTTGTTGCATGGACCACCCACCTGCATTCTGCACGGGCTGTGCATCAGGCTTTGCCACTGTTGCGTCAGGCTGATGAGGTCGTTATCGGCACAGTTGATCCGGTGATGACCAAATCTTGCGAGGGCGAAGATCCCGGTGTGGATGTTGCAAAATGGCTGACACACCATGGCTGCAAAGTTGTGGTTCAGCAATTTCCCAGCGGCGGGCGCGGCATTGGCGAATGCATTCAAGAGCGAGCTAAAGAGAGCGGAGCAGATTTAATCGTAATGGGGTCTTACGGCCATTCCAGAACGCGCCAAGCAATCTTCGGCGGCACAACCCGAACATTGATCGAACAAACAGATCAAGCGGTGTTTCTTGTGCACTAACTAGGGCCCTTCTTATGGCTGAAGCCCTGAGACAGAAGGTAAACAGGCCTTAGACACAATGCGCTGGACAGGCTTATGTAGCAGGTCCAGCGCATTGTCATTCACCCGGGCGATGGATGTTGTATCTTGTATGCCAAGAGCATTCGGATTATGGTTTCATACGGAGAAAAAATGAAATCTATCCCGCGCCCTAAATCCCTTACCGAGCTTGTCACTGAGAAACTCAGGGAAATCATCGTCAATGGTGAATTGGGGCTTGGTGAGCAAGTCTCCGAAGTAAAACTTGCCAAAGAATTGGACGTTAGCCGCACGCCGGTTCGCGAGGCTTTTAACCGTCTTGAAATTGATGGTCTTTTGAAAGTTGAACCGCGACGGGGAACGTTTGTTTTCTCATTGGAGCCGCACGAAATCAGCCAACTGTGTGAAGCGCGGGTCTGCCTCGAAACCAAAGCCCTCGAATTGGGCATTCGTACAAATTCCGAGGACCTCCACCAAAAATTGGCGGGTTGCGTCGAGGCTATGCAAGAGGCGCTTGAGCGTGAGGATATATCAGCTTATCTGACGTTGGATACCGTTTTCCATCAATGCCTGTTTGATTGTTCCAGAAACAGATTTCTGGACGATGCTTATCAAGCAATCGCACAAAAAATGGCAGCGATCCGCAGCCGTATCGGACATCATCCGGATCATATTCGTAAGTCGTTTCATGAACACAACAAAATCACCGAAGCTGTGGCATCCAAGGATATGGATGCGGCCATGAAGATTTTGCTCAACCATATCGATCTTATCGAGGGATCTTACTGGAACATGGCCGCGCTTGCCAATACGCAGACCGCAAAACCGGCGAGCACTTGACCAGGTTCGCTGAATCTGCAGGGAGTTGCGCGCTTTAAAAGGCGAAATAGAAATAGACCGAGATGGTCATTCCAACAGCGACAATTGCTTTAAAGGCCCAATCACCACTGCCTTTTGCAGCGTGCCGAAGCCAGATCATCGAAATCAGAATGCCGAATACGCCCCTAAGGGATTGGGCGACATTGGCTTCCAGGACACCGCTCCAACTGAATCCGACCACCAGCAGATAGACCGCCAACATCCAAGTCAATCCGATCCATTTTGCATCATAGGCTGATCGTAAAGGCTGTTTGACCGCAGCCATACAGATCACGGCGATAACGCCGCAAAAGAGGTAGTTGATGGCAACGGTAATGGCAACCTGTATCGGGATGGGCTGGCCGAGGAATTGCTTGGAAAAATGAGTGATTTCGATGTCTGACAGAGCATATCCAAGGCTGGCACCAACCAACAGGAGCGCTGGAGCAATTTCCAGTTTGCCAGATCGGCGGGACAGCATCGCAGCCAATGTCAGGATAGCCACAATTGCAATCAACTGATGCCCCTGTGGAGCGCTCCCTCCCCGCAATAGTGTTAGAGCAGCGACCGTCGGAATTTTAAGGGCTAAAAGAGGCGAGACAATTGAGGCCCCGCTTTTCTGTATCGCAATAATGAGAAAGAGTTGCGCTGCCGCATAGGGCACGTTGATCCAGAGTAACGCCTTCAAATCCCTATAGTCGAGATACTGCCAAGCGCGTAGCAGGATAAAAAGTACGATCGATACCACGCCCATGGCGACATGCGTTGCCAGAAGGATTTGGCTGGTTCGATAATTGCCTGTTTGCTGACACTTCTGGGTAACCGCGTAATTCAAGGCCTGAAAGAACGCCCCCACAACACTCGCGGCAATTCCAATCGACATTTTGGTTCCACTTTCTGGCGGCAGTCCGATGATGATTGTTTGGAATGCACTTCAAAACGCATGGCCTCAATAAAAGAGCAACGGGTCATGGCAATTCAATCTCATGTATACAGTATGCCAGTAAAAGGCGAAAGCCATAATTGCCTTTTATGACCTAACTGTTTGGCGCAGCAACGCGCTCAAACAGAGGAGCGTTAGACGAATGGTGTGGCTGTGCTTGCCTTTCCAGAAGGCGCAGCGGGGCTCATTGGCACTCGTAAGCGAGCGAGGCTCTGAGACTTTTGAATTCCGCGAGGGATCGCATCGTGTAGCCGTCATCTATAGCGGCCAAATCTAGGATAACAGCATTGGCGATTGTCATCGGTACGACGAGTGATTGCGGCTGGCCTGCCTCGCCTCGCGATACGGCAATGTGCAAATCAGGAGCAGGTTTGATGCGGGCACCGGCAAGATCTGTCAGTGCCAGTACTTTTGCCCCTCGTGCCTGAGCAATTTTTCGGATCTCAAGCACAACGCGCGATGGTCTTCGGAAACAATTGAGCCAAATTACGTCTTCCGATGTGATCGAAACCAATCGCTCGGGAAAATGGTCCATTTGGTTCGAAAGATCTTCGGTATCATAACCGGACCGGGTTAAGCGACGGGAGATCAGATGAGAGAGGGCCTGGGCATGCCCCGCTCCGAACACAAATATGCGGCGACTTGTTTGCAAAACTCGTGAAAAACTGCGGATGTCTGCATCAGAAACTGCATTACGGATTTGCTCCAAAGCAGCAATCTCTCCGTCGAGGATTGAAGCAAGCAGGCCGCTTTCTTCTGCCCGCACCAGACGTGCGGCCATGCGGGCCGATGCATGTTCGAAATCTTCGCCGCGTTCAATAAGGTTGGTCTGTAAATAGGCTCTAAAATCGGGATAACCCTTAAAGCCGAGGCGACGGGCAAGGCGAATGGCAGACGTCGGATGCACACCAGCCCTAGAAGACACTTCCTTGCCGTTTTCCAATGCCGCGCGCACCGGGTCACTGACAAGCACATTAAGAATACGGGTATCAGCATCTGTGAGCTTTGTTGAATTCTGCTTTATCAGTTCTCCGAGAAAACTGGGTATTGTGCTCTCGCTGTTCATCTTGGCCGGTCCGCTTCACGAGCAAAATCAAACAAATTATCTTTCAATGGATCGTTTGTGAGATAGGGCGTCAGGTCGGTTAATATGCCGCGGTCAGCGAAAAGGCCATAGCGCGTTACTTCCATAATGACCGCATCCGGTTCGCGATGCGCAGGAATGGCAGCCTGAAGTTTTGTAACAATATCGTTGTAATTGCCAATAAACTCACCCTCGATTGTGATGCCGGGATTTGCGGCTTCGAAGTTGGCAATGATTGTGTTGAGGGCTTTGCCGTTTGCTTTTTCTGGGTTGAAACTATGCCAGAATGAAACCGTAGTATCAGCCATCGAAACCTGAAGGGAACCAAGCAGGGCGATGAGGCTCGTTCCAGCCATTTTGATATATTTGCGGGTCATGAGATGCTCCTTGCAACCAATATTGCAGAAAATTACATCTTGCATTTACAGTGGCATCATGACGGTTGTTCAACGTTGATACGAAGGTTTGATGACGGTTTGAGAAGAGTCAGAATAGACATCTCTTGGCGGCTTTTGCTGGTTGGACAGACAAATCTTCACATTTCGCTGCAAAATGGTTGTATGGATGCAGTTCATAATATGATTAAAGGGTTGTGAGGGACTGTATAAAAGTCATATAGTGAATATCAAAAGGCACCAACATAAGCGACACATGACCCACTCAACAGTTAATCAGTCTGGCACGCAAAGCATCGACCGCGCCGTCAATATTATCAATATTATTGCGCAGAATCATGCTGCTGGCACATCCTTCTCAGAATTGATGACGCAATCGGGTTTGACACGCCCTACGGCGCGCCGCCTCGCTCAGGCGCTCATTCAGCATGATTTCATCAAACAAGACACAAAAAGCCGCCTGTTTTTTCTTGGGCCTCGTATTTGTGAACTTGGTCTGATGGTGTTGCCGTCCTTCGATTTTGAGGAATTGTATCATCCTGCCGTGATGCGTCTTGCAAAAGGCACTGGCGATACGGTTTTTTTCAATCGCCTAACTGGAAATACAATGACTTGCCTTGTGCGTGAAAGCGGAGATTTCCCCGTAAAAGCCTTTGTGCTTGATGTCGGAATCCAGCGGACCATCGGTCTTGGAGCCGGAGGGCTTGCTGTGCTCGCAGACATGACACCCGATATACGGGAGCGCATGATCGCGAAGAACCAAGACGCGCTTGAGGATTTTTACGGCGATGAGTCTGTGATGAATAGGATCATCGAAAATGCTCTGGACCGGGGTTATGTTTGCCGCGAAGTTCCAGAGCTTGGCATTCGGACCATCGCAATGGCCATCCGCGACAGCCTCAATCAGCCGTTCGCGGCGATCAGTGTTTCCAGTATTTCAGGCCGCATGCAGGGGGCACATAAGGATGACGTTCTCTCACTGTTGCGCGAAGAGATTCTGTCGCTCAACGAAAGGCTTCGCCAGAGCCGCCCTGTGGTCTGATAGCTCGGCATATTGAGATTGAGTAGATCTGGATCAGGAAAATCTCCCACGAAGAGCCCTCAATCCAACCCGCATCACGCCAACATCAGAACCGACGGCGAGAAAAGCGACCCCCATATCATGATAGCTCTGTGCGAGGAGCAGGTCCGACGTCAAAATTCCCGCGGCTTTACCTGCGGCCCGGATGCGGTTTAGTGCGTCCCTCACCACCGCCTGTACTTCCTCACATCCCGGATTGCCTAAGTAGCCCATGTCGGCGGCAAGATCGGCAGGGCCGATGAAAACACCGTCCACGCCTGCTACGGTGAGAATATCATCAAGGGCTTCAATCCCTATTCGGCTTTCTACCTGAACCAGCGCACAAATTTCATCATTAGCGGTCAGGAGATAATCATCCACGGCGTTATATCCCGATGCCCGGGCGAGTGCCGCGCCAACTCCGCGCACGCCTTCTGGTGGATATTTCATCGAACGCACGACCTCAGCGGCCTGAGCGCCGCTTTCGATCATTGGAACAAGAATGGTCTGCGCACCAATATCGAGCATCTGTTTGATTTCGGCGCGGTTATCATCACGGGGTCGCACGACCACTTGGGTCTTGTCGCCAATGGCGCGTAGCTGTCCCAAAATGTCGCGCAGACCGTTCGGCCCATGCTCTCCATCAATCACCAGCCAATCAAAACCGGTGCCTGCTGCAAGCTCCGAAACGGAAGGATCACCGAGACCGACCCAAAGACCAATCTGAACGTCATTGGTCTTTAAACGTGCTTTGAATTTATTTTTACGGGCAGGCATACTCTCTCCTTATTCGAAATTGACACGAACGGCACCGAAAGGGCCGTAGTCAGCAGTAATTTTTGTGCCCGAGGGGCATTCGATCGGTGCGATGAAGGAACCAGCAAGGACCACCTGTCCGGTTTCAATGCGCTGGTCATATTGGCCCATGCGTTCAGCCAGCCAAACGATTCCCATCACCGGATCATCAAGGACAGCTGCGCCGAGGCCTGTCGCTACGACTTCATCGTTCTTTTTCAAAATTGCGCCTACCCAACGTAAATCAAAGGCATCAGGAGCGTGTTTCTGGGCCCCTAAGACAATCCCACCATTGGCAGCGTTGTCGGACACAGTGTCGAAAATCAAGCGCGCCTGCCCACTTTTGGGATCGTTGCGCAGGATGCGTGTATCAAGAATTTCGATTGCCGGGGCGACATACTCGGTCGCGGCAACGACGTCTTCTCGTGTTACCTTGCCCTCAATCGGGGCCTTCATCACGAAAGCGATCTCTGCCTCAATGCGAGGCTGAATAAAGCGCATGGCTGGTACAGTAGATTCGTCGGCAAAATTCATATCATCATAAATCACGCCGCTGTCAGGGGTGGAAATGCCAAGCGCGTCCTGCATGATCTTTGACGTCAAACCGATTTTCCAGCCGATAATCTTATGCCCGCGTTCCAGTTTTAGCGCCATTTGCGCCGATTGGATTGCATAGGCGTCATCGAGTGTCATCTCTGGATGCCGCAGGGAAAGCAGATTGATCTGCTCGCGGGTTTGCTCTGCTGCAAGCAGATCCTCAGCCGCACGGTCAATCTCGCGTTGGCTCAGCATTTTTCATCCTCGACGCTGTTGCGCAGAATGCCAATGCCGTCGGCTTCGACTTCAATCACATCGCCTGGCTTGAGCCAAATAGGTGGGTCAAACCGGGCCCCCGCCCCCGTTGGGGTACCACAGACAATCACATCGCCCGGGACTAATGTGCAAAAGGTGGAGATGTAATTAACGATATAGCGGAAGTCATACATCATACGGCTGGTGCGATCATTCTGTCGCACCTCGCCGTTCACACGGGTGGTCAATTCGATGTCGTCAAGTTGATCCGCAGAGCGAAACGGCACCAACCAAGGGCCAATCGCGCCAGAACTGTCCCAGTTTTTGCCTTGAGTAACATTGAACTTCGCATGGCGTACCCAATCACGGATTGTGCCTTCGTTGCAGAGTGTGAGCGCTGCGATGTGATTGTAGGCGTCTTCGCGAGCAATGCGACGACCGCCCTTTCCGATGATGATGGCCACCTCCCCTTCATAATCGAGCTGTTGGCTTTCTGGCGGGCGCACAAGATTGCCTTTGTGGCCGGTGAAAGAGCGAGGAAAACGGATGAAAATCGATGGTTTGGCCGCCGCCGCTTGACCATCTTTATATTCGGCATTGCGGTCTGGAAAATTCACCCCAATGCAGATGAGTTTTTCTGGATTTGCGATTGGAGTAAGATAGGTCACATCCTCTTCGCGATAGACCGGCGTATGTCCTTGAGCAGCTTTGAGAACCACATCAAGTGCGCCGGCTTCGACCACCTCTTTAAGGCCTTTGAAACGATCACCAAATTCTGGTGTCAAGTCGATAATGCCTTCATCCGTTACAACGCCATAGCGATCAGCGCCATTGACATGAAATGTAGCAATGCGTTCTGGAATGGGTTTCATAATGTGATCCTTCTTAAGTGATCCAGCCGAAGCAGAAATAATTGATTTTCTCAAAGCCGTAGGGAGATTTGCGCGCAGGCGCCCGTCTGTCACATAGAATCTTTGGGATTCCATGTGACCTCTGGTGCAAAGCGATAGAAACTTAGGGTTCGAGATGCTGTGTTGTTTAGCGCGGGGTTTGAACTAGTGACAAAACCTGTTGTTTCACGTCTTGTCTTCAAGCCTCTTTTCTTGCAACGCCTCAGCTATTGGGTCTTGGCGCTTTCGTGTTGGACCGTTCAGAAGCCACCTGATAGCAGGTGTCAAGATCATGAAGAGACTGATTGCGTGGATACAGATAGCTGTCCAAGACGAGGCCAAATAACGCATTTCGCCTCCGGAAATCATCAGGGCCCGACGAAGGTGTTCTTCAAGCATAGGTCCAAGGACAAAACCAATGAGCAAAGGCGCAGGTGAAAACCCAAGACTGCGCAACAACGCACCAAACACCCCCATCAGGAGCACAGACCAGATGTCGAAGGTCGAATTTGCAACCCCAAAAATCCCGGTGCAAACCAATGCAACAATGATCGGAAAAAAATAGCGCCGTGGAACAGACACCAGACGTGCCCAAAGGCCGATCAGAGGAACATTCAGCACAAGAAGCATGATATTCCCGATCCAGAAACTGGCCACCAGTCCCCAGAACAAATCGGGGTGTTGCCCAATCAGTTGAGGTCCAGGGGAAATCCCGTGGATCATCAGGGCGCCAAGAATGATTGCCATGGTGGGAGTGCCCGGAATGCCGAGTGTCATCGTGGGAATAAACGCAGTTTGGGCTGCAGCATTGTTGGCGGCCTCCGGCGCAGCAACGCCATTGATACGTCCTGTTCCAAATTCTTCACGTTTGCCACCTACCGCACGTTCAAGCGAGTAGGCGAGGAATGATGAGATGGTTGGCCCCGCCCCTGGCAAGGGCCCAAGAAGCCCGCCGACAGAGGCCCCTCGCAAGATGGAAGGTATAATAGATTTCAGTTTTTTTGCAGACGAGAACATCGACCGGGCTGTTACACTGATCACCTTGTTGTGCGTATCAGTGTCACGCAGATTGGCGATGACCTCGGGGATGCCAAATAGCCCCATGGCAACAGCGACGATCGATAAACCGTCAAGCAGGTTGGGAAGTCCCATATCGAAACGGGCCACTCCACTGTTGAGATCAAGACCAACTGTGCCCAAAAGCATGCCGACGCAGACCATCGCTATCCCCCTCAAAGCAGATCCGCCAACGGCGACGGAGCCGGCAATCAACCCCAATAGCAAGGTGGCAAAATACTCAGCGGGACCGAAAGACAGAGAAAATCTTACGATCAGAGGGGATAGTAATACCATCGCCAGAATGCCAAGGGTGCCGCCGCAAAATGAAGATACCTGAGCTGTCAACAACGCGAGTCCTGCGTCACCGCGCTTGGCCAGCGGATAGCCGTCTAGCGTCGTGATCGCATTTGATGCTGTGCCGGGAAGATTCAACAGAATTGAAGCAATAGAGCCCCCATATTCAGCCCCATAATAAACGCCGGCCAACATAATCACGGCTGTGGTTGGCTCAAGATAGAAAGTCACGGGTAAAAGGATGGAAATAGCCGCAATTGCACCGATTCCGGGCAGAACGCCTACAATATTGCCAAGCACAACACCCATCAGACAATAGAGAAGATTGTTCGGCTCAAATGCGACTGTAAACCCTGCGAGAAATTCATTCATGTCAGCCCCTCCGGGAACAGTTTCAAAGGCATTCCTAAGCCCATTCCAAACACAAGCCAGAGAAAAAGAGATAGACCGAGTGCGAGCAGTCCGGTTTCCTTCCAAGACATGCGCGGGATAATAGATCCCAAAATACCAATTGCGAGACAGGTCGTGACTAGAATACCTGCGCGTTCGATCAGGAGTGCGTAGACGGCAATGGCGATGGACACACCTGCAACAGCTTTTAAGTCAAGCCGTGGCAAAACAGGCATCCCTCTTAGTATGTCATTTGCTGCGATCGCCAGTCCCGTGACAATCGTAAGACAACTCAGAACCACAGGGAACATGCCTGGTCCCATATTCAGGGGTGCCCCGATCGTCAGCCCGCGTGCTCCTAAAAGAAAGACGAGGCCTATCAAAGAGACAAAAAGTCCACCCGTCGCACCTTTTATTCGTTTCATGTCTCACCTCTTCTCGACCTGTTCGCTTAAATATACTGGCGCAGATTATTCATCTTATAACTGTGCGGTCCTTTGATTTCCTGCATCTCAAAGGCAAAAGCAAGACGGGCGCGATCTGAAAGCGGTTTGAGATGAGAGGATGTGCGCTCAAAAATTATGTCGGCGGCTTTTGTTCGTGTCTCTGTGTCGCGACCTTCTCCGATGCGCAGTGACAGATGCACAAACCCGTTGTCAGGGTGTTTGTCAGCTACAATATAGTCTGTAATCGGAGTGACGCGAATGCGGATACCTGCGAGCGGAAAAATCCCAGTTTCGAGCATGGCGGCGTGTACGCAATCAGCGAAAGTGGCGATTTCAGAGGTGTCTGCAAAGTTGGTGGAATATTCAATCCAAGCATGAGGCATGATTTGGTCCTTTGAAAAACACGGGCGGAGATGGCCTCCGCCCGACACATACGTAAACGTTATTTAGCCTCGATGCCCGCTTCGGAAATCTCGGTGCTCCAGCGGTCAATCTCAGTTTCAATAAAGGCGGATGTTCCTGCTCCGTCCAATGCGCGTGCTGATGGAGTTACGCCCGCCTGAACCAATCTGGTCCGGGTATCCTCGTCCGAAAGCGCCGCATTGAACGCCTCAGAGAGGAGCTTCTGACGATCTTTTGGAAGGCCTGCAGGTGCAACGATGCTATACCATCCACTGACATCAAAGCCGTCAAATCCAAGTTCCTGTGCCGTAGGCGTGTCTGGTAAAGCTGGGTAACGTTCGCCACTTGTCACAAGAATAGGACGCAGCGCCCCGCTTGCGATATGCGGCAGTACCGATACCGGGCTTGAGATCATCGCATTTACACGGCCCGCCAAGATGTCCGAAATTGCGGCTCCTGACCCGGAGTACGGGATATTGGTAAAGCTAAGGTCGGCCTGGCGTGCCAAAAGCCGTGACGCCAAAAGCGCGGCACTACCGCCATTTGCAATTGTTAACCGTTCGTTCGCCGCAGCCTTGAAGTCTTCATAATCCATAATGCTGGAATCACCTGGCACTGTGATCACGTAAGGTGATTCCGTCAGCAATGAGATGCCCACAAAGTCGGTTTTTGCATCATACTTGGCTGCTTTGAACAGCGACGGGTTCAATGCCAGAGACGCTTGGATGCCAAACAGCAAAGTATAGCCATCGGCGGCTTCTTGTTTGGCTAGAAGAGTTCCAACCGTACCTGAAGCACCTGAGCGGTTTTCGATGACTATCGGTTGTGGTAGATGCTTCACCATTGCGTCCGCGACGATGCGTGCGGTCACATCTGTTCCGCCTCCAGGGGAATATGGAACGATCAAGCGAATAGGCTTGTCAGGAAATTCACCCTGTGCCATCGCAGGCATCGCCATTGCCAGTGTCACTGCGCCGGCAATGGCTTTGATAAGAGTCCGTTTGGTAAGCATTAGTTCTCCTCCCTAAGGTTATTTATTATTTATTGGCGCGGAACAAATCGTCGATCTTTGCCTCATATTCGTGATAATTCAGAAAATCATAAAGTTCCTCACGATCCTGCATGATATCGAGCACACCTTTTGCCCCGCCGTGTTCACGGATATGGCGGAACACTTTAAGCGCAGCAGCATTCATTGCACGGGTTGCGGAGAGCGGATAGAGAGCGGCGGAGACACCAACACTACGCAATTCATCAAGGGTGAAGTTTGGCGTCTTGGAAAATTCGGTAATGTTTGCCAGAACCGGATATGGAGTGTCAATTGCATCGACAAAGGCTTTGTATTGGCTCAGTTCCGTGCATGCCTCGGCAAAAATCATGTCCGCGCCAGCTTCGACATAAGCACAGGCGCGATCAATAGCCCCATCCAACCCCTCAATTGCCAACGCATCTGTGCGCGCAACGATAAAGAAATTCGGGTCCGTTTTTGCGTCAGCTGCGGCCTTGATACGATCGACCATTTCTTCTTTGGATACGATTTCTTTGCCCGGGCGATGGCCACAGCGTTTGAGCTGAACCTGATCTTCCATATGCATCGCGCCAGCGCCATCTTTGATCAATCCGCGTACGAGGCGGGAAATAGTAAAGGCCCCACCAAAGCCTGTATCGACATCGACGAGCACCGGCAGATCAGTTGCATCCGTCACGCGTCGCAGGTCTGTGAGTACGTCGGTCAAATTGGTGATTCCAAGATCAGGCAATCCGTAGGACGCGTTAGCGACGCCTGCTCCTGCGAGATAGAGCGCCTTATACCCGACCCGTTCAGCCATCATTGCTGTGTAGGCGTTTACAGCGCCTATCACCTGAAGCGGGTTTTCTTCTTCCAGAGATTTCCGGAATTTTGCCCCAGCGGAATTTTGCATTATCTTGGTCCTTGCATGAAAGTTCATATTGTGGTCATTTTAATTCAATCGACTTATTATTTGATTACATTATGAATATAAATGATTGTCAACATCATAATATGAACTTTTTGCTGATTTTTATTCTCTATTTAACAATATATCGCAAAAAATGGATCTCTCTATCCAAAAAAATTGATAAAAGATCATATTGTGATCTAATTCTCTAAACCTTAAGGACGCGCTTGTTTCTGAAGGATCTATGATTTGTCGGTGTTGACATTTTTTGAGACATTGCAAATTGTCACATGGGACGGCTGTATCATACTTGTTGATCGGCCTATGCGGTAGAATGGCACTCATAACATCCAGATGCTGCCTATGATAAGGCAGTCAGCCAAACACCGTTAGGTGAATTGATTTTTTGGATTTGGCAGGCCGTCAAAAGGATATCGATTGATGACGCGTGCGGGACGAACAGAGTTTTTTCGGCGTGTATCCGTTTTGGGCCTATTGATTTTGGGGTTGATTCAAATCGGCTATGATCATTATCTCTATGCCATCCTCTGGATTGGTGTCGCGATTTGTCTCTATCGCTATCTGCCTGTCGTCCCTGCCCCTCAAATTGCGCTTCGATATGATAAAGGAGCATCACAAACCGGGCCGGACTGGATTGGGTTTGTGTTGTCTTCATTCTTTGTTGTTGCTCCAATCTGGGCAGCGATTGCCGAGCCGAACTGGGGTACTATCCATCCTATGTCGGTTGTGCTCTGGCCGATGGCGGTTGCCTGTTCTGCATTCTGGATCATTGGAGCGCTATACTCCAGTTATTGGATCGTGATCCGACCAGATGAATTGGTCATATCTTCAGCCTTTTCCTGTCACGCTATCCCCTATAAAGCGATGAATAAAGTTAAACGTTATCGTCGGGGGGTGCCTTCTTGGCTCTATCTGCTCGCACCATTCATGATGGCTAGCGGCCAATATGCAGGAGCGGGGGCTTTGTTGTTGGCCCGTGACCGGACGGGCATGGAGATTCTCCTGAAAGATGGACGGCATGTCAGCATTGCCGGTGCGGGGTATGACGAAGAAATCATCAAAATCCTGCAGGTGTTGGACAGCAAAGGTGTGAAGCTGGCGGCCTTCTTCAAAAAGCGGCTGATTAAAATGGATGGGGCTCAAATATGAGAATTCAAAAGCCAATCCGGAATATTCATATGACTAAAGCAAATCTGGTCTGCAATTTGGTTGTCCTTTTCATGGTCATTGGTTTTTCTGCCAGCTCGCTGGCGCAGGCTCCCCTTCAGGAGCGGAACGAACCTTGGTCCGACGCGACAACCAGCCTGATGGCGCGTTTCGGCAACGATTGCCGCGATGTTGATATGGTAAACTGGTCTCACCCAACGCGAGACATTTTCGAAGCATCGAACGCGGCGAGCTTAATCTGGCTGCGGCTATGTGAAAAGGACATCTACGCGGTTTTTGGTGCGAAATTTCGGTATGATCCGCAGGGACAAGCCAACGATTTATTGTATCCCTTTTATTACGACCTTCTGCAGGCAAATGGGTCTTTCCCTTACTCGATTGTCGCCCTTTCAGACAATGTTGTCATTAGCATCGCTCGTCTACAGGACGGCGGGATCTTCGTTGAGTTGGAGAATATAGCGACCAGTCAAACAACCATATTGGACCAGACTGACACTGTGCCAAACGCAACGCAGTAACGCATTGAAGGTTCTCGATAGGCCTTTTGAATGCGTGGCGGCGTTAAGTCGCTTTAAGGGGTGGGCACTCTCGATATAGTCAAAGAGAGCTTCAAAACAGTTTTTAGCATAATCCTGTTTCAGAAGCTCTCCCGTTGACCCGTTGATAATGGCTCTCGTTTGATGACGAGGGCAATCGAGGGGCTCTCGGCTGCGGGCGTGAATGCTAAAGCTTCAAGGCTTTATAATCGCTTGTCGGTGTTTCAAATTCCCGCTGAGCGGCAATGGTTTGCAACTCCCATTCCCCTGCTTCCTCGGTCGTTTTTAAAACACCATAAACGGCATTGTTACAATGCTCAAAGGCCTGAACAGGATCACAACCAGTCAACAGACCGGCAACAAAAGTTGAAGAGATCATATCGCCGACGCCAACCGGCTGACGTTCAAATGTCAGGTGTGGACGCTGCACCAAATAAGTCCCATCTTCATTTGCCATCAACATGGAAAAGGCAACCCCTTCAACGCTGTGCAAATGCTTGGCTACCACCATATTGGGCCCTTGAGATCGGGCTTTGGCACAGGCTGCAGCTGCGTCTTTTAGGGAGTTGATCTCCATGCCGGTAAATTGAGTCAGCTCGAACTGATTGGGTACAAGAATGTCGGCCATCGGCATCAGGGTGCCGATAAGGCGTTCTGCAACACCATCGCTCACAATGCACCCTTTGTCGGGAGCGCCCATAACAGGGTCACATACATACAGGCAATCAGGATTCTCTTGTTTTACCCTTGTCACAATGTCGGCAATGACGTTGCAATGGGACGCATCTCCCATATAGCCGGTGACGATCGCTGATATGTCGCCAAGAATATCAAGCTTGGCCAGTCCGTCAAAAACCTTGCTTATGCTGTCTGCGGACACCACATCTCCCGTCCAACCTTGGGGATATTGGGTGTGATTGGAGAAGTGTACCGTATGAATAGGCCACACTTCCAACCCCATGCGCTGCATCGGGAAGACGGCCGCGCTGTTTCCGGCATGGCCATAGGTGACGTGAGATTGAATAGAAAGAATGCCTTTCAAAACACACCTGCACTTTCAAAAAATTCTATTTTAGGAAAATCAGTCCATAAATTCTTATAAGAATGAATAAGAGTAATGAGGCATAGTCAAGACGCCTGATTGTCACGTTTATTCAAAGATGGATTTTCCATCCTCAGGGGTCCAGTCTACCGGAGTACCATCGGTTGGATTATAAGGTGCTTTGATAAAAACAGCCTTCCAAGCGATATCTCCCTTATTGATCACATAGTGGGTTTCGCCAGGGTCGCAGCGAGCAAAATCCCCGACACCCAACACATGTAGATCTCCATCCACATACATATGCACTTCACCGGCAATGGTGAGAAAATTTTCCTCAATCAAGCTGTGTTTGTGAGCTGGAAAATGCTGACCGGGCTGTAAGGTGACAACGCCGATATCCGAGCGGGGGCCCCGTTGTAAATATTTGGGGCCGTGGTCTTCAAACCGATAGGAATGGTCACTTTCTGACGTTTTAAACATTTGTTTGTCTACCCATCCCCAATGGGATGAATAGCCTCTGGCTAGACCTTCCATGTTCCGTTGGCAATTGAATATCTGGAAACACGAAAGAGTGCTGATAGGATTGATGACGATGATTGTCTTGAGAGGAACCAATATCGTCATCGGAACTTAGGCAGTAAAAAGAAACAAGCGCGAAAATTGGGATGGGACAAAAGGAGCTGTTATAATCCGGGAGCTTTCCACATGGACTGGGTGATCCCTCGATCCACCAGATCTCGTTGGGGGGCATAAGCTTCGCGCCAACGCTGGGCAATGTCGCGATAAAGACCGTGTTTGGTTGCGTCTGGCTCTATCCGCTTTTCCCAACGTACGGCTGCATCCGCCGCCTCTGGCAAGCTGTCATAGACGCCAAGACCAACCCAAGCTGCAAGACCTGCAGCAAATGCCGTCGCCTCAGTCACGACAGGCACCTTGACGGGAAGCCCTGTGGCATCCGCGAGAATCTGGCACCACAGAGTGCCTTTTGAGGCGCCCCCGGCAAAGACCAGTTCATCCAGCGTCACACCTGCAAGGCTTGCGGCCATAGTCAGGTTTTCTGAAGCCACAATGGCGGCATTTTCCTGAATTGCCCGAAATATTTGGGGCTTGCCGCACTGGCTGGCATCCAGTGACAGGTTTAATAAGGAAGGCGCAGCATGATACCATGCCCCCATATTCATAACATCGCTGAAAATGGGAATAATGCCATTGGCTCCAACGGGGACCTTGGCAGACATTTCTTCCAGCAATGCATAGACGTCAATGCCACGCTCTTTGGCGATGCGTGTTTCTTCCTGACAAAAGGCATCTCTGAACCAGCGTGTGGTCATGCCAACCATGAAGGCGATGCCTTCGGCTTGGCTGACGCCGGGAACCACGTGTGGGTTGATGCGAATGCGCATATTGGGATCCGTTACAGGATTTGGCATATTGACCACTTCCTGCCAGAAGGTGCCGCCCAACACAGCTGCTTGCCCGGGACGTGACACACCAAGACCCAGTGCACCCAGTTGAACATCACCGCCGCCCATGACGACAAGTGTGCCTTCTTTCAATCCAGTGTCTGCAGCTGCCTTTGCCGTCACCTTGCCAATGGGGGTTCCGGTTTCGACAACCGGCGGGAAGATCGTGTCTTTGATGCCGGCTCGGCGGGCTATATCCAAATCCCAAGTGCGATGCTCGAGGGAGAAGATGCCAGTTGTGCCCGCGTTGGACGGATCGGACGCAATTTCACCGGAAAGGCGCATCAAAATCCAGTCGGACAGCATGGACAGTTTGCCCATTTTTTCATAGACCTCAGGCAAATGGCGCTCTAGCCACTTGATCCGCGGAATGGCCCCCAGCGCAAAGCTTTGACCACTCACACGATAAGCGTCGCGCTCCAGCTCGGGGTTATTGGCCTGTAATGCGCGTACTTCCTCGGACGCACGCGAGTCGACATTGGCGCAGGCCCAGAGTTCATTGCCATCCTCATCATAGATCACAATCCCCTCGCGCATGCTGGTCGCACTGACGGCTCGAATATCATCGCCGGAAAGATTTGCTTTTTTAAGTGCGGTTGCGATGCATTTTTTCAAAAGCGCCCAGTTTGCCTTGCAGTCAAATTCCATCGATCCAGGAAATCGAGGGTCACTAAGATGGGTCCACTCTTCCTGATCAACAGAAATCTGGTGCCCCGTACTATCAAAAATCACGGCGCGGCCACTGCCTGTGCCTGCGTCGATTGCCAATACATACCCTGATGCATCACTCATCATGCTTCTCCCTCGATCATAGCCAGAGCCGTCGGTTCATCGGTGATAAGCACGTTGAAATGCTTTCCCTTGGCCCCCGCACGGATTGCCTCGACCTTATTCTGCCCACATGCGGCAGCAACGACATTGGGAATATTCCGAAGGGCCTCAAGATCGAGCCCAACTAATGTGTCGTGGAATGGCAGGTCGAGCACGTTGCCATCCTTGTCAAAGAAAACAGCAATAATGTCGCCCACCGCGCCTTGGCGCCGGAAAGCTTCAAATTGCGACCCCGTCGCATATCCCGATGTAACCAGCGTGGCCTGATTGGCCACTGCACCGATGCCGACAAGAGCATAATTGGCCGTTTTGGCCATATTCATCACATCGACTACATGCCGCTCAGTTCTTAAGCTGTGGGCTAGGTCGGGATTAGAGACAAGCAAGGGAGCTGGAATGAGGTGGACATTCTGGGCGCTGCGACCGGAAGCAACACCTTCTATATAGGCTGCCACGCCGCCTGTGAGACTGACCAGTGAAATATCCCGGTGGGACAGTGTCTGTGCGAGCCTTTGCAGCGCGCCCATAACGGTGGCCCCCCAACCAACGGCAAGCAAATCAGCCGTTTTTAGTTTGCCCATAAGATATTGACTGGCCGCTTCTGCAATTCGGACTGTAGAGTTTTCACTTTCATCACCGGGTATAACCCGCACCTCTCGCAAGCCGAACAATTCTTGTAATCGCGACTCCAGAGCAAAACAACCACCGTAGTTAGAATTGATATGAATATGAATCAATCCCATTTTGCGGCCCTTTTCCAGCATTCTGGAGATCTTGATCCGGGACAGATTTAATGCCGCGCCAATTTCACTTTGAGTCATACCATCATGATAATAATACCATGCAACTCGACTAAGGAGTTCTGCGTCCTGGTGTTCAACTGTAAAGTCGTCGCTCATAATGATCACGATCTATCCGCATTTGAGAATTTCCTTGTTCATATGATCACAAAAGAACCTATTGATCAATAGCTTTTGAACGAACAAATTACCCACTAAGTCGCCAAAATTACCCATTGTATGAGGTATTTTCTTTTAGAATCATATAGATAATATATCTTTTAGAGGTCTTTTAGATTGTTAAAAATTGATCATATGTACAATGCAAAAACAATTGATACGTAATTTCGGTTGACATATGTTGATTTGCAGGCATACTTCGAGTGAGATTTTGATGCAGCTGTGTTCATATGAACGCCCTAATTGAATGAAACGGGTTCGCCAGCGCAGGTAAGAAACGGGAGACACTCATGGCAGATCTTGATGATATTAAAGAAGGCAAGGACTTTGGTGTTGATATACCAGTTGAAACAAAAGCATTTCCGGTAAGAGGCGCCAATGCGTTGGATTGGGGGATGCAGGATCGTCTTGCCAGAATTTTCCAACCCAAAAGTGGCAATGCCGTCATGCTCGCTTTCGATCATGGATATTTTCAGGGGCCGGCAACCGGTTTGGAACGCCTTGACCTAACTATTCGTCCGCTGATCCCTTATACAGACGTCCTGATGTGCACCCGTGGTGGCCTACGCGCTACCATGCCTGCTGACAGCCGCAAGCCGATCGTCCTGCGTTGTTCGGGTGGCATGAGCGTATTGACCGAACTGTCCAACGAGATGGTTGCTGTCAATATAGAGGATTCCATCCGCCTCAATGCTTCGGCTATCACCACAAACGTCTATATTGGCGCTGAATATGAACATCAGTCTTTGGCCAACATGATCAAGCTGATTGATACAGGCAACCGGTATGGCATTCCAACGATGGCTGTAACAGGTGTTGGCAAGGATATGGCTCGCGACCAGCGCTATTTCAGTCTTGCAACCCGCATTTGTGCAGAGCTTGGCGCGCATATTGTTAAATCCTACTTCATCGAAGAAGGCTTTGAAAAAGTGGTTGCCGGATGTCCGGTTCCAATCGTGATTGCTGGCGGCAAAAAACTACCAGAAATGGATGCTCTGACCATGGCTTACAAAGCAATTGATCAGGGGGCCCACGGCGTTGATATGGGCCGCAACATCTTCCAGTCCGATTGCCCCGTTGGCATGATCAAGGCTGTGCGTGCTGTGGTTCATGACGGTGAAAAACCTGAAAAAGCGATCCAGATCTATGAGTCAGAAAAAGCGTCTGCTTAAGGATGCGTAACTGATTTTGAGGGCTTGGCTCTCAAGCACGAAAATCAAGTCGCGGCCGCTTCAGGCCGCGACAGGAGGAAGCAGCAAAAAGCTGCAGACAAACAATTGATCGAGGAGTGCTTTCGTATGGCGGGTCTTGAGCCGTCTGGCCAACGCAAAAAACTCATTCAGGCCGACAATATCTGGAAGTATTTTGGCAGTGTTGCTGTCTTGAAAGGTGTTGATCTCACGCTTGAAACCGGCCAAATACATGCCCTTCTAGGAGGAAATGGTGCAGGTAAATCTACGCTCATGCGTATCATTGCCGGGCTGCACCACGTGGATCAGGGAGACCTCTATATTAATGGCGAGCATGCCAACAAGCTAACGCCGGTTCTTTCGCGCCAGTTGGGTATTCACCTGGTCCCACAAGAACCGATGCTGTTTCCAAATCTCAGCATCGAAGAAAATGTCCTTATGAATATGAAGGGCAATCGATCGGAGCTGCACACCCGTCTGATTGCTTTGATCAAGGAAGTTGGCGCCAATCTGGATCTGCAGTCCCCCGCAGGCCAGCTTGAAGTTGCCGACCAGCAGATGGTGGAAATTCTGCGCGGCCTTATCCGCGACGCTTCAATCCTCATTCTCGATGAGCCCACATCCGCCCTCACCCCACGTGAAGTGAATCGTCTGTTTGAAAGAATGCGCGCCCTGACAGCGCAAGGTGTGGGTATTTTCTTTATCAGCCACAAGCTGAACGAAATTCGCGAAATTGCCGACATTGTCAGTATTCTGCGTGACGGCAAAGTGGTCATGGCAGGTCCTCCCAAGACATACACCGATCCCGAGATCGTGCGCGCCATGACCCATGTCGAGGGTGGAACCGGAAATGTTCTGGGTGATCGCCATCAGGCCGAAAGCTACGGTGAACCTGTTCTGGAAGTGAAAGATTTGTGCGGTGAAGGCTTCGCGCATCTGTCTTTTAGCATCAAAGCAGGTGAAGTGCTCGGTCTCGCCGGTGTCGTCGGCTCTGGCCGTACGGAACTGGCCGAAACCATTTATGGTATTCGCAAAGTCGCGCGCGGCAAGGTTTTGATTGCCGGTGAAGATGCAACTCACACATCCCCTCAGATGAGCCTTGATATGGGATTGGTCTATCTGCCTGAAGATCGGCAATCAAGTGGCCTGTTTGTCAATGCGCCGCTGAGTTGGAATGCATCGTCTCTGGTTCTTTATCGGGAACCGGCCTGGTTGCAAGTGGATAAGGAAGAAATCCGCTTTCAGGAATATGTCAAGAAACTTGGCATTGTTTGTTCCGACTCTGGGCAAGCTGTCAAAACCCTTTCTGGCGGCAATCAACAAAAAATCTTACTGGCTAAATGTCTGGCGGCCAAGCCTCGTGTTCTCATTCTGGATGAGCCAACACGCGGCGTTGATGTTGCGGTCAGGGCCGATATTTACCGGATCATCGACGAGCTGGCCACCAGTGGTGTCGCTATCCTGTTGATTTCCTCAGACCATGACGAAGTTCAACGGCTTAGCCAAAGGGTGCTGACTATGGCACACGGCCATCCAGCCGGCATGCTCGAAGGCAAGGAGATTACGGTTGATGCCATCGCCCAGATGTCCTTTGGCGTTAATACAGAGGAGGTAAAAGCATCATGCTGATACGGTTCTTGCAAAGCAACCGCGAAGCGTCGGTTGCCATCATTATCCTTCTTCTGTTTGTCGTTTTGGGGATCGTGGATTCCAGTTACCTTTCGGTCGAGACGGTCATTTCTATCTACAACAACTCATTGACCTTATTTGTTCTGGCCATCGGTGCCACGATGGTTATGGCAACCCGAGGACTTGATGTTTCGGTCGGCTCGATCATGGGGCTTGCTGCTGCTATTGGCGGCATCTGCATGAATGCTGGTTTGGGTATCCCGCTTAGCATCTTTATTGCGCTGTTGGTCGGTCTGGCCTGTGGTCTGTTTAACGGATTTATGGTTGCTATTTTGCGCGTTCCCGCCATCGTTTCAACCCTCGGCACTTTGGGCCTGTATCGTGGCTTTGTTCATTTGGCGACCGGTGGCAAATGGATTGAAGGCCTGCCTGAGGGGTTTAAGGATCTATCCCACGCAGCGATTTGGGGTCTGTCTCCTTTGGCTATCACGGTTCTTGTCCTGTTGATCGCAGCTCATGTTTTCCTACGCTACACAGCGTTTGGCCAATCTATCTTTGCAGTTGGAGACAACCGCGAAGGGGCGCGCCTCTTGGGCATTCGGGTCAACACCGTACAGCTCACTGCCTACGCAATTAATGGTGTTCTGGCAGCGCTGGCTGGTGTGATCTTTGCCGCGCAGATCGGGTTCATACCCAACACTGCGGGCAATGGCATGGAAATGCGTGCCATTGCATCGGGTGTTTTGGGTGGTGTTAGCCTGTTGGGGGGTACCGGTACGGTGATCGGTGCCACGCTTGGTGCCTATTTCATGACGTCAATCGACTCCGTGCTCGTAATGTTGCGCCTTGATGCTTTTTGGAACGACATGATCGCCGGAGCCATCTTGTTGATTGTGCTGATTGTTGATGGTCGCATCCGCGAAGCCATGGCCCAGTCCATGCGTTACCACAAATACCGCAAATTCCTTGAGCCTGATGCTTCGGCCATGACAGCCAGCGCCGCAGACGACCAATCAAAGGCAACCGAACCAACGGCCGTTCATGCGGCCACAGCATCTGACGCCAAGGGGGTGTAAGGGCATGACAAAACTTAGCTTTTTCAAACGCTGGGAAACCGTACTCGCTCTCTTGCTGGTAGGTGAAATCCTGTTCTTTGGTGCTCTAAACCCCGCATTCTTACTGCCATCGACGTTGCTCTATTCCACCAGCGATTTTATCCATATCGGGATTGTTGCTCTGGCTCTGACGCTGGTGATCATCACCGGCGGGATAGACCTCTCCATCGGGGCCGTTATGGGATTGTCTGCCATCACATTGGGTCTACTGTGGGTCGCTGGCATGAATATTTGGCTGGCTTGCTTCTGCGCCCTTGGTGTGGGTGGCTTGACCGGCGTGATCAACTCGGTTGCGATTCAGGTGGCGCAGGTTAATCCGCTTGTCATTACGTTGGGATCTAGCTTCCTGTTCTCCGGGGCTGCGTTGGTTTTGTCTGGCCTCAGTGGTGCCTCTGGATATGAAGGCATCTCCGGTTTTGACGATAGCTTTGTTGAGCTGGCCAACTTGGATGTTTTGGGGCTGCCTTTCCCGATGGTGATTTTCCTTGTCTGTACAGTGGTCTTTATGCTGCTGCTGCATCGCACCCGCTTTGGCCGCTATATTTACTTGATTGGTCAAAATCCACGTGCTGCCCGTTATGCAGGCATGCCCCAGTTCAGAACATTGACCATTGCCTATGCGCTTACAGGCGTCATGGCGGCACTGTCAGGTCTTGTTCTGGCGTCTTACTTCGGCTCGGCACGATCTGATTTCGGGGCCGCAGCTCTTATGCCCGCAATCACGGCCGTCGTATTGGGTGGAACCAGTATCTATGGTGGGTCAGGCACCATTCTAGGCACCGCCCTTGCTGTGCTGGTGGTGGGATATTTTCAAACTGGATTGCAGATTGTCGGTGTTTCCAGCCATGTCTCCAATGCGCTTTCAGGTGCATTGCTTGTCGTGGTGGTTGCCCTGCGCAGTCTGACAGAAATAGGACGCATTCACTATCTCCAGTGGCGTGTCCTGCACAACGTCGGCAATCGAAAAGCATAGCTCGACGTCGGGAGAGCCCCTGCCAGCCGAGAGAAATCCGGACGCAGGAATAGTAATAAAACCTTGGGAGTAACATTATGAAACACATAGGCAAAATTTCTTTCGCTCTAGCAATGGGCTTGGCAGCAACCAGCATGCTGACACCTGCAATCGCAGCCGACAAAGGTCGTCTTGCCTTTATCCCTAAATTGGTTGGTGTTGGCTTTTTCACCTCTGGTGGACAGGGTGCTATGGATGCTGGTAAGGAACTCGGTGTGGAAGTCACCTATGATGGCCCTACCGAACCATCTGTTTCTGGTCAGGTTCAATATATCAATACCTTTGTGAACCAAGGCTATAAAGCCATTTCCATCTCTGCAGTGTCTCCCGATGGTTTGTGCCCAGCTCTGAAACGCGCCATGAAACGCGGCGTTAAAATCCTGACATGGGATTCAGACGTAAACCCAGAATGCCGCAGCATCTACATCAACCAGGGTACTCCAGATCAGCTTGGTGCCTTATTGGTTGATATGGCTGCCGATCAAGTCACCAAAAAGAAAGCAAAAGTTGCCTTCTTCTATTCCAGCCCAACCGTAACCGACCAGAATGCATGGACTGCTGCGGCTAAAGCCAAGATTGCTAAAGAACATCCTGAATGGGAAATTGTCACTACGCAATATGGTTACAATGATGCTCAAAAATCTTTGCAGACCGCTGAAGGTATCCTTCAGGCTTACAAAGATCTTGATATCATGATCTGCCCAGATGCAAACGCTCTTCCTGCAGCGGCTCAAGCGGCAGAAAACCTCAAACGCAATGGTGATGTCACCATCGTTGGTTTCTCCACTCCGAACGTTATGCGCCCCTATGTCAAACGTGACACCGTTACGCAATTCGGCCTGTGGGACGTAACCAAACAGGGCCGCATCTCGACTTATGTTTCCAACTATCTGGTCGAACATGGCCAAATGAGCGTTGGTGACAAACTCGAAGTTCCTGGCGTTGGAACGGTTGAAGTAAGCCCTAACAGTGTTCAGGGTTATGACTATGAAGCAGAAGGCAGTGGCATCATTTTGTTGCCAGAGCGTCAAGTCTTCAACAAAGAAAACATTGATGATTTCAACTTCTAAGAATGATTGCACGGTTTAATCGTGCCCTCAAACGCGGTCAAAGGGGCATCCCCTTTGGCCATTTTCTTGTCCTGTTCAAGGAACAACAGTCTGCACTCAATCGCCTCTGAAAAAGGAGCTACCCATGCACGTCACTCTGGTTGAAATTCAGGTTAAACCTGATCGCATAGAAGATTTTCTACGTGTTTTCCTGCCCAATCATGAAGGGTCCATCAAGGAGCCGGGCTGCATCCGATTTGATGTTCTGCAAGATCCCGATGATGCCTGCAAATTCATAATCTATGAAGCGTATGAAGACGAGGATGCGGTCAAGGCGCACAAACAGACACCCCATTATCTTAAAGTGAAATCAGAGCTCGAAGGCATCATGACAGGCCCTCGCACACACCGCGTTTTGTCCGGTGTCTGGCTTCCACGATAATCGACCTTTCATTCACGTAGTTAAGGCGAGGTGACATATGGTAGAAATGACGCAAGAAGACCGGGCCTCTCGTGAGACGCTTGTTCAATGGTTGCGAAAAAACAGTCCGCAAGTCAGCGTCGGGTTGCTCGCAGCTGACGCGATGGCCTACGGTGCCGCCATTAAAAGCTTGGAAGAAGCCGGTGTTGCCCTGCTGCATTTTGACGTGATGGACGGGGTTTTTTGCCCCTTGATGACGGCAGGAGCGGGATTGGTCAAGGCAGCGGATACAACAATGCTTAAAGATGTGCATCTGATGGTATCCGATCCTTTGACCCAGATTCCTGCCCATCTCTTGGCCGGCGCTGACATTGTGCATGTGCATGCCGAGGGCATGACCCATCTGCATCGCGCGCTGGTGGCGTTGGATGTTCCTGTGGCTCCGTCAGATAAGAACGGCAACCCGTCAGGTCGCAAAGTCATCCGCTCGGTAGCACTTAATCCGGCAACGCCGGTTCAATATCTCAAACCGGTTCTTGGTAAGTTAGAAATGGTGACTTTTGTTGCCGTTGATCCCGGATGGGGTGGTGGCGGGCCAGACAAGGCCTTGGCTAGCAAGATTGCGGATCTTCGTGCAATGGCACAGGAGCAGAATGTTGATCCTCTCATTGCGATTGATGGTGGCATCAATGCCAGAACCTACCCTGTTGCACGAGACATGGGTGCTCATATCATTGTGAGCGGTAGTGCTGTATTTGCAGCCGGTTCTAGTATCGCAAGCAATCTGGAAAAGCTTTCGGGCCTATAAAAAACGGAGGTGTTCTTTACTCCATAAAGCAAAAGAACGGGAGCGATTGCAAGGTCGCTCTTCACGACAAAGCAAGCCTTGCCGGAGGCTTGCTTTTTTATGTGGTGCAGTGTGCTATATGATCCAAAATCATTCCTACCCAGTTTTCCAACCCATTATATTTCGTTGGTAGCCCCTTGCGTTATAAAGCCTTGCCTACAATTGGTCTTGTTATAACGGGCCCCTATGCCCTACCCTTCAACTGGGTATTGTTTGTTTCAAGTTATTCTTAAATCAGGAGAAATTTCATATGCATGGTGAGTATAAGGTGCATGGTGGAAAATTGGTCGTTGCTGATTTGGACGTCAAAGACGGCCGTCTGGCTGATGTCCAGATTGCCGGTGATTTTTTCCTCGAACCGGCGGAAGCATTGAGTGATATTTGCAAAGCCCTCGAAGGCTTGTCCGCTGAAGCTTCTGCGGAAGAGATTATCGCGGCTGTACGCAAAGGCGTGGATGCTGATGTTGCGTTGATTGGCTTCACATTTGAAGCCATTGCAATTGCGGTGCGCCGCGCCCTTGGCGTTAACAAGTCATGGCACGATTTTGAATGGCAGGTGATTGATGAAAAGGGCGTGTCCCCCGCCATGCATCTGGCGCTTGACGATATTCTGGCAAGAGAAGTCGCCGCAGGCCTGCGCGCCCCAACCCTGCGGTTTTGGGAATGGGAGCGCCCAGCGGTTATTATCGGCTGTTTTCAATCTTTGAAAAATGAAGTTGATATGGATGCCGCAGAGCGTCTGGGCGTGGATGTGGTACGGCGCGTTACCGGTGGGGGGGCCATGTTCGTTGAAAAGGGCACGGCGATCACCTACTCGCTTTATGCTCCGATCGATCTGGTTGGCAATATGAGCTTTGCGGATTCATATGCATTTTTGGATAATTGGGTTTTGAAAGCGCTCAATGGACTGGGTATCGACGCCTTTTACAAACCGCTGAATGATATATCGAGCACAAAGGGCAAAATTGGCGGGGCGGCTCAAAAACGTTACTTGGGCAAGACCGTTCTGCATCATGTCACCATGGCCTATGATATGGACGCGACAAAGATGATGCAGGTGCTGCGGATTGGCAAAGAAAAGCTGTCGGACAAAGGCACCGCCAGTGCGGCCAAACGGGTCGATCCGGTGCGCAGCCAGACCGGTCTTGAGCGTCAGGCCGTTATCGATCATATGAAAGAGACATTTCTTTCTCTGAATGGTGGTAAAATTGGCAACATTACACCGCAAGAATATGCAGCGGCTGAAGAGCTGGCGAAAAGCAAATTCTCTTCCACCGATTGGCTGCATCAGATCCCCTGATTGGACGTTTTAGCGCCATGCAGCAATGGGCGGCTTTGGGTCGCCCTTTGCTTAAATTAATCTGCCATCAATTGCTCAGGGCTTTGCAATTGTTCGCGAATAAAACCCATGAAACGGGCTGCTTTGGCACCATCAATCACACGATGATCATAGGATAAGGACAAGGGCAACATTAGCCGAAGCACTATAGCGCCGTCATATGCTATTGGCTTTTGCTTTGCACGGGAGACGCCCAATATCGCCACTTCTGGCGCGTTGATGATCGGTGTAAAGCCCGTGCCTCCAAGTTTTCCAAGGCTTGTCACTGTGAATGTGCCGCCCTCAGCATCAGCATATCCGAGTTTGCCGTTGCGCGCCCTGTCAGCCAGTTGTTCGGCAGCCGTGGCAATCTCAGTCAGGGTTAATTGATCCACATTTTTCAAAACCGGAACGATCAACCCTGCGGCAGTATCCACTGCCATACCGATATTATAATAGTGTTTCAAGTGAAGTGATTTACCGGACACATCCAGCGACGAGTTTACATCCGGAAATTTTTTCAACCCGGAAACGCAAGCCTTGATAACGAAAGACAACGCCGAAAGTTTCTGACCATCTGCATCTGTCGCCGCATTCTTTTGATGCCGCACTGTTTCAAGCTCGGTTATATCCACTTCATCATGGTGAGTAACATGGGGAACCGTTTGCCAGCTCGCGGTCATTCGAGTGCCGATGATCTGCCGGATGGTGTCGAGAGGGCGATTTTCCACTTCGCCAAACAGGGCATAATCATAGGCAGGGACCGTCTCAGATTTGTCGGATTTTTTGTTTGCATTGCCCATTGTCGTGCCTTTCATGGTTGCCGCGCCGATGGTTTAGCTGTGCGTTCGATTAGCCAAAAATGCTGTCACCACTTTTGTTTCCCAGACCTGGGTGAATATCAAATCGCACCGCTCCCACGGCTGCTTTTCCATCGATTGCGTTTGAAATTCTAGCCACCCCGGAGGTGCCAAATCCCCCGCATAATTCAATCGCAACAATTCCATCTTCTACCAAATGACGGGCGACCGCTTCGGCGTCGGCGTAGTTTGCCGTTCCGACCACTGTTAGCTCGACGCCCGGAGTCGAAACCACGCTTCTATCGGTCTTAGAATTTGCTCCGGTGTCTAGAAATATAAAGGCTGCTTTCAGGCTCATTGTTATTCTCCCAAGCCCAATCGCCTGAGCGATCAGGCCTCCTCTTGTGATTTGAAGTTGGCAACAAAAGCATCTATGTCGGCCTCCGTTGTTTCGCTGGTGGCTATCACTCCGATCAAAGCCCCTACCGGCAGCGTGTCTCCACTGTCGGCGAGGCGGCGGCGAAATACGCCGTCCGCCGGTGCTTCACAGCTATTGGTGATTTTTTCGGTTTCGATGCTGACGATTTCGTCACCTTCTCCCACCTCGTCTCCAGCCTCAACTTGCCAATCGGCAACCTTGCCTTCTCGCATCGTCATGCCAAATTTCGGCATGGTGATGGGAATAATAGCCTGACTTGTCATCAAATTGCCTCCATTGCTGCACGCACCCCAGCACTGATGTCTTCAACGTCTGGAATATAGGCGTTTTCCAGATTGGGTGCGAAAGGTACGGGGCAATGTGGTGGTGTCACCCGTTTGATCGGTGCTTTGAGGGCACCAAAGGCATGTTCCGCAACAATTGCTGAAATGTCTGACGCCATACCACACCGTGGCGAGGCTTCGTCAACAACAACCAATCGTCCCGTTTTTTTAACGGATGCCAGAATGGCGTCTGAATCCAGCGGAGAGGTTGTGCGCGGATCAAGCACGGTACATTCGATCCCCTCTTTGGCAAGTTTGTCTGCGGCGGTTTTTGCAAAACCAACCATGCGGCCGATAGCGACCACAGTGACATCTTTGCCTTCACGCTCAATATTGGCTACACCAAATGGTATCGTGTAGGGCTCGTCCGGTACTTCGCCTTTGTCTTCAAACATTGTGTTGTGCTCAAAGAAGACAACGGGATCGTCGTCTCGGATCGCCTGTGACAGCAAGCCCTTTGCTTCATAAGGCGATGATGGGATAACGACTTTGAGGCCGGGAATATGAGTCAACATTGGATACAAACATTGGCTATGCTGGCTGGCACCACCAAACCCGGCACCATATAGAGTGCGCACCACAACAGGTGTCGTCGCCTTGCCGCCGAACATATACCGAAACTTTGCCATCTGGTTCATGATCTGATCACCACAGACACCAAAGAAGTCGATAAACATCAATTGAGCCACGGGGCGCAGTCCTGTCAGGGCAGCCCCTGCGGCGGCCCCGATAAAAGCACTCTCGGTGATCGGCGTATCATAGACACGTTCACGACCGAATTCTGGCATCAAACCTTTGGTTGCTCCGAGCACGCCGCCCCAAGCATCCTGTTCACCGCCTGACCCCATGCCGCCGGAAATATCTTCGCCCAGAAGGATGACTTTAGGATCGCGGCGCATTTCATCGCGCATGGCTTCGTTCAAGGCTTCGCGGAAAGTTTTTACAGACATAATAATTCTCCAAATTTCCGAGATCAGTAGGACAGATAAACGTCTGTCGTGAGTGTTGAAAGATCGGGTACCGATGCGGCTTTTGCCTCGGTAACAGCTTCGTCGATCAATGTTTTGATCTCGGCATCAATGGCGTCGAGTTCTTCGAGTTTCAGCATTCCACCACCCGTCGTCCGAGCGCGGAAGAATTTCAGGGCATCAAGATAGCGGCGCTCGTCTCTGACTTCATGGGGTGGTTTGTAGGATGAGGCATCCCCTTCGAAGTGGCCGTAATATCGGGTGAATTCGATATGGATAAAGCGCGGCCCTTCATTGTTGCGGATGGCTGCGATGGCTTCTTCAGCAGCGCGGTAGACGGCAAAATAATCATGGCCATCTATGCGAGTACCGGGAATACCAAAACCTTCTGCGCGCCGTACCGGATTATGACCACCAATAGACCAAGAGCTGGAAGTCGATTCCGCATAACCATTGTCTTCTAGTACAAACAGAACCGGAAGATCGTAAACGCGGGCAAAATTCATCGATTCAGCCGTTGTGCCTTGGTTGAAAGCGCCATCCCCGAAGAACACGGTTGAAAGTCCGCCCGTTTTGAGTGCTTTGGCTGAAAGCGCAGCACCACATGCCAAAGGGGAGCCTGCGCCAACAATGCCGTTCGCTCCCAGCATTCCTACGTCCATATCGGCGATGTGCATTGACCCGCCCTTGCCACCACACAGTCCATCTCCACGACCAAAAATTTCCAACATCATGGCTTTGACATCACAGCCTTTGGCAATTGAATGGCCATGCCCACGGTGGGTGCTTGCAACCGTGTCATTGTCTCCAAGTTGCTGGATAATGGCGGCGGCAGACGCTTCTTCACCTGCATATAGATGGACAAATCCAGGGATTTGACCAGTCATGAATTCCTTGTGCACACGTTCCTCAAATTCGCGGATTGTCTGCATTTTACGGTATCCCTCAAGCAATGTTACCTTATCAATTTTCATGTCAATTTTCCTTTGATTGCAGATATTTAGAAATCTGGAATGATTGAATGACCGCAGCCTTTGAAGCTGAAATATCAAAACAACGCGTTGCCATGTCTTCCGGGCAAGTTCACCAAATAGGTTTACTGGACCAAGAATATCATCGACCAACTCTCCAAGTCTGGCGTGATACTCCCTCGCGCTTTCAAAGAGATCCTCCATATTCCTGTTATCAGCGGAGGTCCTGAGGAGAATTTAGGCATCGCTGGGGCTTCATGATTGACGAATATCAATTTGCAATTCAGGGACGCAAATCGCGAGAGAGTCACCAAGCTCTGGCCCTTCAGCGAGCTGCGTTAGCATATTGATGCGCGTCAATTGGATGGGGGTTTTTACAGTTAGTTTGTTTTGGGGATCCAGTAAGGAAAACCACGCCACTCGAACATGAGCCGGAGCCTGACGATGGACAGACAAAAACAATTCAATTGGACCTTTTGGATGGTCGCTGGTGTGCTGTTGGTCGCCCTGCAAATATGGATCGGTAATCGCAGTGTGGTGTCCCTACAATATAGCGAGTTTCTGTCCTATCTAAAAATGGGCCAGATTTCGGAATTAACGATCACTGAAAGTAAAATCCGCGGGGTGTTCAAAGATCCGGAGAATGGCAAAAGCTATTTTGTTGCCAATCGCATCGATCCCAATCTTGCGACCGAATTGGAAAAGTATGATGTTTCATTCACCGGAGCCTCAGATCAGAACTGGCTGACCACGCTTTTCTCTTGGGTTGCTCCTCTTTTAATATTCTTTGCTCTCTGGATGTTTTTGATTCGCCGTGTTTCGGGTGGGCAGGGGTATGGCAATCTTGTGAACATAGGCAAGTCCAAAGCGAAGGTTTATCTGGAAACGAAAACCGGAGTTTCTTTCAAGGATGTTGCAGGTGTGGATGAGGCAAAAGCGGAATTACAGGAGATTGTTTCCTTCCTCAGGGATAAGGAAAAATATGGGCGTTTGGGTGCTCATATTCCAAAGGGCATTCTTCTGGTTGGTCCTCCCGGAACGGGCAAAACATTGTTGGCGCGTGCGGTGGCTGGGGAGGCCGGAGTGCCATTTTTTTCGATTTCTGGCTCGGAATTTGTCGAGATGTTTGTCGGGGTTGGTGCAGCGCGTGTGCGTGACCTGTTTGAACAGGCGCGTAAGGCGGCACCCTGCATTATCTTTATCGATGAATTGGATGCACTTGGGCGTGCTCGGTCCGCATCGGCTGGCTATGGCGGCGGAGACGAAAAGGAGCAGACACTGAACCAACTCCTTTCTGAACTTGATGGCTTTGATCCAAGGGTGGGTATTGTTCTTTTGGCGGCAACAAACCGGCCGGAAATACTGGATGCTGCTCTTATGCGTGCGGGCCGGTTTGATCGGCAGATTGTGGTGGATCGGCCCGAGCGCAAAGGCCGCATGGCCATTCTTAAAGTACATGCCAAGGGTGTGACCCTCTCGGACGACGTCGATCTGGATCAGGTCGCCGCGATTACGCCGGGTTTCACCGGGGCAGATCTTGCCAATCTTGTGAATGAGGCCGCTATCGTGGCTACCCGACGGGATGGGGATCAGGTGACCATGGCGGATTTGACAGCGGCAGTGGAACGTATCGTGGCTGGTGTAGAGCGCAAATCCAGAGTGCTGGGACTTGCAGAAAGGACCCGCGTTGCGCATCACGAAATGGGCCACGCACTAGCTGCCGCGAATGTTGTCCACTCTGATCCGGTGCATAAAGTATCAATCATTCCGCGTTCGATTGGGGCTCTCGGCTATACAATGCAACGGCCGACCGAAGACCGCTTTTTGATTACATTCTGTGAGTTAAAAGATCGCATGATCGTTCTGATGGCGGGAAGGGCTGCCGAGGAATTGGTGTTTGAAGAGGTTTCAACCGGTGCGACCGACGATTTGGCCAAAGCAACGGATATCGCCAGGGAATGCGTCACGCGGTTCGGAATGGTTGCAAAATTAGGTCAATCTGTTTTGGAGGATAAACACGGCAAGTTTATGGAACAGCAGGTCTTTGGCATGGCGGCCAAGGACTATTCAGAAGAGACGGCCCGCGAGGTCGATCTGGCCGTACGCCAACTGATTGAAGAGTCCTATCAGAAGGCCAAGACAATTTTATCCGCGCATTTATCCGATCTGAAGGCGGGTGCCGCCCTCTTGTTAGAGAAGGAAACCATTACGCCGGTAGATTTCCCCCCTATATCACGAGGCAACAATAAACCAGAGGCTACTGAGACCAATCGGCGGCTTGAGGCACACCAAGACAGAGCTACGTAGGAGACAAGCTGATGAGGGATAGAGTTGTTGCTCTCGCAGAGAGGATACGTGAATTGGAGGCTGACTTGGAACAGGAACTCGAGAGCCGTCGAAAACTGTTCAGCTATAACATGGAACAGCGCAAGATCGGGTTTGCGCGCGATATTGAACGGCAGCATAAAGCATTAAAGCAAAAGCTTGTGCTTTACATAGCCGGTGCTCGCCCTTTGGTTGTTTTGACGGCACCTATCATCTATTCGGGTTTGGTCCCTTTTATTTTGCTAGACCTTTTTCTGACGCTCTATCAGGTGACTTGTTTCCCAATTTATCGCATTAAGGCCGTTAAAAGAGCGGACTATATTGCGTTTGATCGCAAATATCTTTCCTACCTCAATGGGTTAGAGAAACTCAATTGCATGTATTGTTCATATGGCAATGGATTGTTGGCCTATGCCGTTGAGGTTGCTGCACAGACTGAAAAATACTGGTGCCCGATCAAACACGCAAAGCGCATGCCCGGTGTGCATCGCCATTATCCTGAGTTTCTTGAATATGGTGACGCGGAAGGCTATCGACAAAAACAAGAATTATCGCATCACGATTCCAAATGATATTCCAGATAGGCCGCAACAAGGTCGTTATGCAGAGCCGTAATAGGATTCTCGCTGACGGCGATCGATATTGTTGCGCAATGTGCCACAGGTAACTTCAGCATTCTGATTGGCCCATCTTGAAGTGCGAGCATATATGCGGAATAACGGTCCTACGAGTTTGGTTTGAATATACTTTCTTGACAATTTGGGGGCAGCACATGGATCACTGGGCACTGGCTTTACAAGCCAATTGGGGCATCACCGCACAGTTGCGCCGCTTGGATGGGGAGTATGACCTCAATTTTCTGGCAGGGTCCGGCAACGGGGTCGGTTATGTCGTCAAAGTCATGCGTCCCGATTGCGAAGAGTGGCTGGTTGCACTGCAGATTCAAGCGATGGATCACATCCACGCGGCCGATCCAACCCTGCCTAGCCCCAGAGTCATTGCTGCCGCATCAGGCGCAAAGTTTCTTCGTTTAGCCGATGCAACTGGCGTCGAGCGTCTGGTTTGGGTCATTGAAGAGCTGCCTGGCAAATGCTACGCCCTCTCCGCTCCCAAATCCGCCGCGCTGATCTATGAGGTGGGGCAGGTCCTTGGCCGTGCAGCCAAGGCGCTGAAGGATTTTCAACACCCGCAGTTGGATCGGGATTTTAAATGGAACTTGATGCAAGCGGGGTGGTTCGCCGCGGAGCTCGACTGTATTAGTGATCCTGTTCGTAAGGCTCTTCTGGACCGGATCCACACTGAGTTCGAGGTGATCAAACCGGCTTTGGATGCGCTGCCCAAGCAGGCGATTCACAACGACGCCAATGACTATAATATTCTCATAACTGGCAAACTCGGCGCGCCGACGGTGTCCGGCTTGATCGACTTTGGCGATATGTGCTCTGCACCAAGAATCTGTGATCTTGCTATAGCCGCGGCCTATTTGGTTCTGGACCATCCCACCCCGGAGATTGCACTGGCAGCCTTGGTGGCCGGTTATCAGACGGTTTACCCGCTGACGGCCCAAGAGATCGACTTGCTCTGGCCACTCCTACGGGCACGCCTTGCGGTTAGTGTGGTGAACTCAACCATGATGGCGACCGAGAACCCCGCCGACCCGTATGTGACCATATCTCAGGCACCCGCATGGGATTTTCTAGAAAGTCATGATCTTCATGGCGGGCTTCTCTCTGCTCGCCTTCGTACCGCTTGCGCCTTGCCCGTTGTCGACGGCGCGGATCGTATTATGCGCTGGTTGGAGACAGAACGCGGCAGTTTTGCGCCGCTGATGGGAGAGGATTTGAGAGATACACCAATGGGGTCCCTATCGGTGGAAAGCTCGACATGGCCGCAAAATCCTTTGCATATGCCTTTGGAGGAAGCCGCCCGTGTGGGGGAAGAGTTTGAGGATAATGGCCGGATCTGGCTGGGGTATTATCATGAACCAAGGCTGATCTATACCGATAAGGCTTTCCGCAAGGGGCCTTGGAAAGCCAGTGATCGGCGAACGGTCCATTTGGCTGTCGATGCTTTTGCCCCGGCGGGAACACCGATGTATGCTCCTCTACAAGGGGTGGTCTTTGTCGCCGAAAATCGCGACACCCATCTCGATTATGGTGGTGTCATCATTCTGCGGCATCAAACGCCGCAGGGCGATCCGTTCTACACACTTTATGGCCACCTTGATCCCGAGTTTCTCGATCGTCTAAAACCCGGCGATGTAGTCAAAAAGGGTGAAAAATTCTGCCGATTGGGCGATCCGACCATGAATGGAGGCTGGGCGCCACATGTCCATTTCCAACTCGCTCTAACCACGCAAGGGATAGAGGCCGACTGGCCCGGCGTCGGTGATCCGGATGAAATGTATTTGTGGCGGGCGGTTTGTCCGAACCCGGCGGCGTTGCTTAATCTGCCCGACGATAAAGTGCGCTATTATCCCACCGACAAGGGTGAGATTTTGGACAAAAGACGTGCGCATTTTGGTGGCAATCTCAGTCTGACCTATACAGACCCGATCATGTTGGTTCGGGGCTGGAAGCATCACCTGTTCGATGAATGGGGCCGTCCCTATCTGGATGCATACAACAACGTGCCCCATGTGGGCCACGCACACCCACGGATACAGGCCGTGGCGGCGGATCAACTCAAACGCATAAACTCAAATACGCGTTATTTGCATCCGGCACAAACGGCTTTTGCTGACAAAATACGATCGAAGTTGCCTGAGACTTTTCAAGTCTGCTATTTTGTCAATTCCGGTACCGAGGCAAATGAATTGGCGTTGCGTTTGGCTCGCGCTCATACCGGTGCAAAAGGCATGGTCACCCCCGATCATGGGTATCATGGCAACAGCACCGGAGCGGTCGCCATTTCTGCCTATAAGTTCAACAAACCCGGTGGTGTAGGCAAAGCCGATTGGGTCGAGCTTGTTGACGTGGCCGATGACTATCGAGGGGCTTTCCGCCGGGATGACCCAGAGCGGGCGCAAAAATTTGCTGATCTCATAGACCCCGCTATTTCTGCATTGAAAGGAAGAGGCCATGGGCTTGCGGGGTTCATTGCTGAGACCTTTCCTTCAGTCGGCGGCCAGATTATACCGCCTCAGGGCTACCTCGCTGCGGTGTATCAAAAGATCCGCGCTGCTGGCGGTGTTTGCATCGCCGACGAGGTCCAGACCGGCTTGGGGCGCCTTGGTGAATATTACTTCGGCTTTGAACATCAGGGCGCGGTGCCTGACATCGTGGTCTTGGGCAAGCCCATTGGCAATGGCCATCCGTTGGGCGTCGTCGTAACATCCAAGGCAATTGCCGAGAGTTTTGACAACGGTATCGAGTTTTTCTCCACCTTTGGCGGCTCTACCCTGTCCTGCCGGATTGGCAAGGCAGTGTTGGACATTGTGGATGACGAGGGGCTTCAGGACAATGCACGCCTCATGGGTACACAGCTGATCGCGGAGCTCCAAACACTGGAGGCAAAATACCGCTGCGTAGGCGACGTGCGTGGTATGGGATTGTTTGTTGGACTAGAGCTGATCCATTCAGACGGATCCGAAGCAACCGAGATTTGCTCATATATTAAGAACCGTATGCGCGATCACCGTATTCTGATCGGAAGCGAGGGGCCCAAGGATAATATCTTGAAAATCCGCCCTCCCCTCACGATTGAATCGGCCGATGTCGACATGATCGTGATGGTTCTCGATAGTATTTTAGCGGAAGTTGAAATGGGAGCCAGTGATGCCCCTCGTGACAGCTTGTAATCAGGATCACAGACGATACGGGATCATGACATTAAGTAGGATGCGATTGTTTCGGTTTTGTAGGGTTCAACACGATGTTACGCATATCAGATGAGTCAGAATGCCCGAATTATTGTTCGGACATTCGCGATTGTAGAGTGCAAAGACCCAGAATTTAGTAATGGTTAGACGAGGGAACAGGCTTAGGTGCCGTCTGTCCAGTTTCTTTATCCATATCCCTGGCAGCGGCCTGAGCCGCACTCATAAAGAGCCCAATGTCACCCGGGCCGATCAACAATGAATGGCCTCGGTCTTTCAATTCACCAAAGGTCCAACGGGGCCGACCAACCGTACCCATCAGTTTGCCCGTTGCTGTAATCCGCGCTTCAGCTGTGGCGGAAAGCTCTTCTGCGGCGTCTTCGCCCAATTGCTCCAACAGACCAATTGTACCAGCCAGGTCGTTTGGGCCGATGAAAAGCATATCAATGCCATCGACAGCAGCGATCTCTTCAATGTTGGGGATGGCATCTTTATGCTCGATTTGAGCGATGAGGAACAATTCGTCATTCGAGCTATGCAGGTAGTCGGTGTTCGTGCCGTAGTGTGAGGCGCGGCCAACAGGCGCTGCGTAGCCGCGCGTGCCTTTGGGTGGGTAATGTGTCGCCGCGACAGCGGCCTCAGCGGCTTCCTTGTCGCAAATCATCGGCACCATGATTGATTTTGCGCCGATTTCCATCAAACGTTTGAGATACACTTGGTCATTCCAAGGCGCACGAACGAGAGCATGTCCACCAGCAGCTTCAATGGCGCGTAGCATGTTGGCAGTTGTCTCCAAGCCTGCAGGCCCATGTTCGTTGTCGATCATCACACAGTCCCAGCCGGCCCAAACCGCAGCTTCGGCCACAGCAGGACTGGCTAGTTCCAACCAAATGGAACGGACACATCGGCCACTAGCGATTTGCTCGCGTAGCCAGTTATTCTTTTTCATTATTTTTTACCTTTCTGTATCGATCTTGGGCGGATCACTTCGCGAATGGCCCGCACAATCAGCAGTGCCCAAAGCGCCAGTGTGATAACGCCAAGCACTAGCGAATATTGACGTTCGAAAAACAGTAAGAAATCACCCTGTGCCTTGATCATCGAGATCATGAAATTGTCTTCGATAATTTTACCCAGCACGATACCAAGGATAGCCGGAGCAAGCGGGATACCGACTTTCTCCATGTAATACCCCATGATACCCAACACCAGCACGATCCAGACCGCAGTTACTGTGCCGGCAATTGCAAAGGCACCAACCAGTGAAAACAGCAGGATAATAGGTGCCATGGCAGCGCGTGGTACCTTGAGAATATACGTGGAGGCGAGAACTGCGAGAATGCCGACGGGTACCATCATAATGTTAGCTACCAGAAAGGAGCCAAACAACGATGAGGTTAGTTCAGGCTGATCGGTGAAGATCCGTGGTCCGGGCGACATGCCTTTAAGGAGCAACACACCGATGGCGATAGCTGTAACAGAATCCCCGGGGATGCCGAAGACCAACGCAGGAGTCCACGCTCCGCCAATGGCCGCATTATTGGCAGACCCGCCTGCAGCGATACCAACAAGGCTGCCCTTACCGAAAGAGTCAGGGTCTTTGGAAAACCGTCTCGCAATAGCATAGGAAATCCAGGCCGCAATATCGGCTCCTGCTCCGGGCAATGCACCAACCATGGTGCCCAGTACAGATGAGCGCAAAATGGTCGTCGGGAATTTTGCTACTATTTTTAGCGCGCGGCCCAAAGCTGAGATGACATTTTCAGTAACCTGAAGAACCTTTTGTTCTGGTTGATCCAGTGATTGCGCATTTCGCAACACCTCTGAAAAAGCAAAAATACCGATCATTGCCGGAATGAAGCTGATCCCGTCCAATAAATCGGGAACCCCAAAGGTATAGCGTGGATGACCGACTGCAACATCAATGCCAACCGAAGCGATAGCCAAACCGATAAATAGGCTGGCGAAGCTCTTGGGAACTGTTCCCCGACCGACAAATACGGCGCAACTGAGCCCCAATCCAGCTAGCCAGAAGGTTTCAAAACTTGAAAAGCTGATGGCAATGCGGGCCAATTGGGGAGCAACAAGCATCAAAATAAGAACGCCGATCACACCGCCGACCGCTCCAGTTATGAGTGAAACGAAGAGCGAGGTTCGTGCGCGGCCCTGTTGGCTTAGGTTAAATGCATCGTCTACATAGGCGGCCGAAGCCGGAGTTCCTGGAATGCGCAGCAATGTACCTGAAATATCGCCTGCAAAAATCGCTGTAGTGGTGGTAGCGACAATGGCACTGATCGCAGGTGTTGGATCGAGAAAAAATGTAAAGGGAACCAGCAAAGCAACCGCCATTGTCGCGGTGAGCCCCGGTACGGCACCAACAAAACAACCATAGAAGGTCGCCGCTAGAATGATGATAAGATTGTCCGGAGCGAGGACGTTCATAAGAATGTCTGTGAACATGATCAATTCACCAAGCGTAAGCTTCGAGCAGACCCCAAGGCAACGGGACATGCAGGAAGGAATAAAAGATCAGATGCACCAAAACGGTCACACCCACGGACAACAACAACGATTTCCACCAAGTGATCCCGAACAGAATAAAAAGTCCGAGCGTCAGGGGCAGAGCAACCAGATGGAAGCCGAGTGTATCCAGAAAAACAGCGAACAGAATAACGCCAAATATGACGGCGAAGCTATTGATCCAGGCCTGTCGTGACATTGGTGGTGACACCTCATGCGGCCCGTCAGTTCTGCGCATTTCGATGAGACCCGTTGTCAAAACCAGAAGTCCGCAAACCACCAGGCCAATGCCAGCGATAGTGGGGAAAAGCCCCGGTCCTTGTGTCATTCCGCCCAACGTTGGAAAGCTTTTTGCCTCCCACGAAAACCACGCACCGAAACCGGCCAATATAGAGCCGGTCAAGACATCCTTGTTGATCATGCTGTCGCTCACTTCTTCAAGGGAATATAAGGCCGGGGCATGGCTTAAAAGCCTGCCCCGGATAGAAACGTGACATGACAGTCACACGCCAGATGTTATTTTGCGAGGCCGATTGCTTTAATCGTTTCGCCAAGCGCCGCATCAGATTTTTTGACAAATGCGTTGAGTTCTTCAGTCCCCATGAGCACGACATCAGCACCGCGGCTGGCTTTGAATTCAGCCCATTCTTTGGTTGCCATGACTTTCAGAGCGGCTTTCTCGTAGGAGCAAGCGATCTCTTTGTCCATGCCTTCGGGGCCAGATACGGTGATGAAGGCTGCCAGTGTCCAGCCGGAATCAAGCTGCTCAGCGGTTGTAGGAATGTCAGGCAGTGCGGCCATGCGCTCGCTATGCATGTAGCCCAGACCCTTCAACTCACCCTGTTCGATCAGGTTTTTGGCTTCCGATTGTGCAACGGTCACCACGTCCACGCCTCCGGCCATCAATTCTTTCATGGCAGGACCGGCACCTTTGGACGGAATCCAGCGGATTGATGCGGGATCCATACCTTCAGCATTGAGCATACCGGCCAGAGCCAGATGCCAAATTCCGCCCTGCGATGTACCAGAAGCGGTAAGCTTGCCCGGTTCGGCCTTGGCAACATCGAGAACTTCTTTGAGGCTGTTATAGGGAGAATCTGCCTTCACTGTGAAACCGGCAGGAACAACGTCGACCAATGCGATCGGTGTGATGTTTTTATAGGTAAGGTCTGTAAGACCAACCCAGTGCATCGTGTTGATTTCTACTGTAGCAGCGCCCACTGTGTATCCATCAGCTTTCGCGCGTGCGAGTGCAGAGTGACCCGTAACACCATTGCCACCCGTCCGGTTGACCACGTTGAAGGGTTGCCCCATTTCGTTGCTGAGCATACTGGCAAGCATGCGCGAGTTGGCATCTGTACCCCCACCTGCACCCCAAGGCACGACATAGGTCACAGCCCGCTCAGGTTTCCAATCGCACTCCGCAGCTGCCTGCGTTGCAACCAGTGCACCGAGACTCAGTGCCGTTGCGCCAAGTAACGTCTTAACGGTAATTTTCATCATGAATTCCTCCATATTTAGATGAATAACCTCTCCAGTAGAGAGCTTATTTTGGGGGCCTTCAGCCGGACATCTACCCGCTTGAGGACCATTTCTTTACAAACAAGCCTGCCTCCATGCCTGTTTGCATTTGTCTTGCAGTCCTTGATGAAACCACCAATGACTGATGATCGATTGTCTCGTTGCCTAGCTCTCTGCCGCTCTCGCCAAGTTTTAGTAGAGCGTTCAGCAGGTGGGCCTAGATGCACTCACCGTTCCACCGGCATCATAAAACACCCTATATTTACCCCGATGGACGACACCGGAGACATAAACAGACCAGAAAGCGGCGAGCTGCGGAAATTTCAGAATTTGTGTGTTTACCATACTTGTGAGCCAAAGGATTTTTGGCCTACAAAAAATTAATGGCAGCCGCAATAGATGCGTTTTAACGCGGTAAACGAGGTTTCCTCCAACGTATCCCACTTCCTCCATGTTATCAAAAGGACTACCATACTATTTAGTGGCGTTCAATATTCATTTTAGTGAAGTTAGTCATATGTTTAGTAAAATTGGCATGGGGATGCTGATAACGAAAAGCAGTCGTTTGGATCATCAGCATTGGTACCGATGTATGGTGAGCATTTGGTGTTTTTAACAAGCCCTCTCAACCAAACTTCGCAGGACCTGCCGTGTAGAATCTGCTTCTCGTTTTTGGAGGAAAAGGACAATTGAAACCGCTTAAAAGTACCGCGATGCAAGCCGATCTTCGCAAGACCAATCCTGAGAAAAATATGCACCGCTTTTATCACTTACGTATCGAAAGGACCTTGTTTGAAGACTGGTGCCTCATTCGGCGATGGGGCCGCATCGGTTCAAACGGTCAAGCCAAACGGCAATGGTTCACAAGTATTTCAGACGCCAGCAGCGCGCTGGAGAAAGTGGCAGGGATCAAGAAACGACGCGGGTATGTGCCAAGCCATGCCGCCCCTATGCAATTACGTCAACCACAGGTTCCGCTTTGATGCAAAGGAGATTGTCGGGGCACTCGGATCCAAGCGAACCAGATCATTGATTATGCAGACTGGGTTTATGATAGAGAAGGTTGCAAAGCAGAAACCGCATCGTCAACAAGCTCTTTTGTCGGTCGAGACACGTCGAGCCTGATCACATCTGTCTCATCGACAGGATATTCTAGGGTCTCCATCTGGCTTTCAACAAGCTCTGCTGGCATGAAGTGATTGTCACGCTGCTGCATTCGCTGACGCACCAAATCCAGGGACCCATCCAGAAAAAGGAAACGCAGATCAGATGCTGCGCTCCTAAAACAGTCACGATATTGTTTGCGCAGTGCAGAACAACTGACAACGCGTGTTTCATTCTTACTGGCCCAGTCGGACATAGCACTGGCAAGCGAAGCCAGCCACGGTTGCCGATCCTCGTTGGTTAGCGGTTGTCCAGCGGCCATTTTGCTTACATTTTGGGGCGAGTGAAAATCATCACCCTCAACAAAGGGGACGCCAAGGTGCTCTGCGATCTGTCTTCCCAGCGTGCTTTTGCCCGTGCCGGATATTCCCATGACGACAATGATCATACCGAAGGTCCCCTTTTTATTGTCAAGCCTGATCGTCCCAATCATGGTGGAATACGCCCGCCTGATCGATACGTTCGAAGGTGTGCGCACCAAACAGATCGCGTTGCCCCTGAATGAGATTGGCTCCCAGAACAGGACAGCGTCGCGCATCCAACCAGGCTAATGCCGAATAAAGCGCAGGAACCGGAACGCCTGCTGCCGTGGCAAATTGAACGATTTGCCTTAGCGGGCGCTCTGAGGCCGCCAGTGTTTTGGCGGCAAATTCGCTGGCTAGTATGTCTCCATTGTCCAAGCTGGACGATATAGGGTCGAGCATGGCCGCCCGAATAATACAACCGGCCCGCCACCCTTTGGCAACGGCACGCAAATCTGTATCCCAATGCTGTTCGTCTGATGCGGCTTGGATCAGGTCAAATCCTTGTGCATAGGCGGCAAGCATAACGGCAGGAAAAGCTTCGCCAATCATACCAGCAATGTTCGTCACCATATCTGGGGTGTAATCGAGTTTGGCGCGGGTGTCCGGCAGCCGGTCGCGTGCAGATAGTGCGCGGGCAAGAAAGGCCGCAGCGACAGCCGGCAAGGCAATGCCATAATCAAAACCGGCTTCGACGGTCCAGCGGCCCGTCCCTTTGTGGCCGGCACGGTCTCGAATAAGCTCGACAAGTGGTTTGCCTGTTGCCAGATCCTTCGTTGCCATAACTGTGGCCGAAATCTCAATCAGGTAGGAAGCGGCTGGGCCTTTATTCCAGTCTTCAAAGGCTGCTGAAATCTCCGATGCGGACATATTGCCCGGATCAGACATTAACAAATAGGCTTCAGCCAGCATTTGCATGAGGGCATACTCGATACCGTTATGCACCATTTTGACAAAGTGCCCTGCCCCACCCGGACCATGGGCGGCGTAACAAGGTGTGCCATCATGTGCACGAGCAGCAATGGCTGACAACAGCGGTGCAACGGCTTTGACTGCTTCTGGAGCGCCTCCGGCCATAAGAGCTGGTCCATGCCGTGCGCCTTCTTGACCGCCTGAGACGCCCAAACCAACAAAGTGAATGCCATGTTCGGCCAGTGTGTCTTGCCGCCGAACTGTATCTTGATACAGGGTATTGCCACCATCCATGATGATGTCGCCTGGAGCCAAAAGCGGAATGAGCGAATTGATCACACCATCAATAGGCCCGCCTGCTTTCACCATGATCAATATTTTGGCTGGTTTTTTCAAACTGCCAATAAGCTCTTCCAATGCGCCTGTTACACCAACCTTGGGCTCAAGGCCCCCGCGTACTTTTTCAACCACCTCAGGAAAAGGGTCAAATGCGGCGACTTTAAAGCCGCTATCTGCAAAGTTTAGGGCAAGATTGAGCCCCATAACACCTAGTCCAATGACTGCAATATCAGCTGATGATTGAGAAAGCATAGCGGGGAGAACCTCTTATTGAAGGGCGGGATTGTGCATGCGAGCAACAGCACGAACCCCACACAGAGTGGCGTCACGAGACGTGATGTGCCGACATAAATAACCAGCACGGCTTAAAGCAATTTCGTATGGTTTGGCAAGCTGCTCTGCACACACCAATAGGATTTCATCCTGTTGACTGCAAGAGCTTGGAATGAGGCCGGTAAGCTCACTGCCGATTAGAAGGCCGGATAGATAACTGGCGGTTTCCGGTTCGGCAATTTCTTTGGCAAGAACGCGCGACCTTGCCGTGAACAAATGATGCAAAAGACCGCCTGCATGCTCGGCCTGTTCCAAACCTTTGACGAAGGCATCCAAGTTAAAGGGAGCCTTTTTGTTTGCCATGAGCCCAAGAATGGAATGCTCGAGCATCACTTCATAGACTTCACCTGTCATTGCTGTCGCAAAATGTGTAAATGTGCCCGCTTCAACCTGAGCCCACTTACTGTGGGTGCCGGGAAGGCACAATGTGGCACTCTGCCGTCCTGTCAGTTCCAAGGCACCCCAAATTTGCACCTCTTCCCCGCGGATCACGTCCGCATCCTGTGGTGCGCCCTTTTGGGAAACCCCAGGTATGATAAAGGCGTTATCAAGCTCGGTAACGGGCACAATCTGTTGCGCAATGTCTGATAGTCCAAGGGGAAGCGGCGGCTGGGGCGCCCATTGCCACCCTTGCGGTGCGCCAACCATACCGGCCATATAAACAGGTACCGGCGTGTTCCGCCATGGAGCCAGTTGTTTGTTAGCATAAGCGGCAAATTCCTCGCGGGCCAAGGCACGCATGCCCAACCCATCGGGAATTTCAGCCAAAATGGTGCCACTTTCGGCTTCGATCAGCCAGGCACGAAAAGCCGTTGTGCCCCAATCGACAATAATCAACTGATCGCTCATCGAATAGCCTCCCATTTAGCAACAAGAGCTTTGGCCGATGCAGCAACATCTTGTGGAGTGCGTCCGGGTTTCCAGAGATCCGACCCGATACCAAAGCCAACAACGCCATGGGCGACAAACTCTTCAAACTCATTCGGCCCTACACCACCAACAGCCACAACTGGCAATTGGGGAGGGAGGACCGCTTTGATATCTTTGATATAGCCTGCTCCAAGACGAGCAGCAGGAAAGATTTTCAGGATAGTCGCACCGGCTTTTGCGGCTGCGAGCGCTTCGGTTGGCGTCATACATCCATTGGCGATTGGCATATCGCTGGATACGGATGCCTCAATGACACTGAGGTCGGTGTTGGGCGTCACAACAAAACGGCCGCCAACCTCTTTGAGACGTTTGACATCTTGCGCGCGCAGCACAGTTCCTGCGCCGATCAGCACACCTTCAGGAGCGGATTTTGCCATCAGCTCGATACTTTTGAAAGCATCGGGAGAATTCAATGGCACTTCAATGAGAGTGAAGCCTGCCTCTACAAGTATCTTGAGAATGGCTTCGCTCTCGTCTGGCGTAATACCGCGCAGGATGGCGATCAAAGGCATTTGAGCAAAGGCTTTGTCAAATGCTACTGCGTTATCGCTTACCATTCCGCTACGCTCCCATCTTCATGTCTCCAAGCCGGGTTGCGCCAGTTATGGCCAACCTTGGATTTTTCTTCAACAAATTCTTCGTTGATTTCAACACCGAGGCCCGGACCAGTTAGGACCGGCAATACACCATTTTCAATTTTGAGCGGGGTTGGGTCCATGACATAATCCAGAACATCATTGTCGACATTATAGTGAATGCCCATGGATTGCTCTTGAATAAAGGCATTGTGAGACAAAAAGTCCACTTGCAGAGACGCAGCCAAAGTCAAAGGCCCTAGTGGGCAATGCGGTGCTATTGCAACATCATAGGCCTCAGCCATGACGGCGATTTTGGAAAGTTCTGTGATGCCGCCACAATGACTGATGTCAGGCTGAAGAATATCAACCATACGGTCTTCCAACACATCGCGAAAAGCAAACCGAGTATGCAAGCGTTCTCCAGCTGCAATTGGATAACTCAGTCCACCAGCAATTTCTTTGAGACATGACAGATGCTCAGGTAGCACCGGTTCTTCAACAAACATCGGATGGAATTGTTCCAGCTCGCGCATCAAGGCCTTCGCCATGGGACGGTGGACACGACCATGGAAATCTATTGCAATGCCAAAATCGGGGCCAACAGCAGCACGGGCTTCTGCAATCCGTGCAACGGCATCATCGATTTTGGCATGGCTATCCACGATAGCCAATTCCGGGGTGCCATTCATTTTGCAGGCTGTAAAACCCTTTTCCTTGACTTCAAGGGCTTGTCGTCCAACATCGGCTGGGCGATCACCACCAATCCAGCAATACATGCGCATGGTGTCGCGCACAGGCCCGCCGAGCAATTCTACTACGGGAACGCCCAGGGCTTTGCCTTTAATATCCCAAAGGGCTTGGTCGATCCCAGCAATTGCTGACATTAGAATAGGCCCGCCCCGATAGAAACTCCCCCGGTAAAGGGTTTGCCAGATGTCCTGAACGTGACGCGGATCCCGTCCGATCAGCAGTTCCGAATATTCATGGACTGCGGCTTCGACGCTCCGGGCGCGGCCTTCAATTACCGGCTCACCCCAGCCGCTGACGCCTTCATCGGTCTCGATTTTCAAGAACAACCAACGCGGAGGAACCATGTATGTTTTTAGTTTTGTGATTTTCAAAATAAGCCTCCATTAGGGGGAGATATTCTCCCTTAAAGGAAAGGGAACCGCTGAGGATTAAGTGGAAATGCTCTTCCTCAGCGGATTAGTCGGAAGGTGGTTTAAACCATCCAAAGCACAAGATTGGGGAAGGCCAACATCAATGCCAGCACAATCAGCTGCATAGCGATGAAGGGGAGCAACGAGGAGAAAATATCCCCCAAACTAATCTCGGGTGGTGCAACCCCTTTAAGATAGAAGGCCGCCGGACCAAATGGCGGGCTCAAAAATGAAACCTGCATATTGACCGCAAACAAAATGCCAAACCAAATTGGGTCGTAACCAAGCTGGATAACGATTGGCACAAAGATTGGCAGCGTTAACATGGCAATACCGATCCAGTCGAGGAACAGGCCCAAGACCAGCAAGATCAGCATCATAACCATAATAATAACGACCGGTGCTGCATCCAGACCCAGAATGGTTGCGGAGACAAAACGGTTCCCGCCCATCAAGTTGTAGACACCAACGAGGGTTGCTGCACCAATACCAATCCAAACGATCATGCCGCATGTGGTCAATGTCTGCATGACGCTATCGTTGACCAATTTGAAATCCAGCTCGCGCCGGATGAGGGTCGCAATCAGCACACCCAACACCCCCATAGCTGCAGCTTCCGTAACGGATGCGATGCCAGCATAAATGGTGCCCAGAACCATGAAAGCGATTGCGGCGGGCAAAATCACTGCTTTGATTGCTTGGCGTTTGGCCGCCTTGCGTTCCCCTACTGGGATTGGAGGCATTGGCGGAGCCAATTCGGGGTTTATCAAACAGCGGACCAATACATAAATTATATAGAGGGACGCGAGCAATACGCCCGGCGTGATGGCGGCGACAAACAGATCGGCAATTGATACCGAAGCGATGAGACCATAAATAATCAGCACGATGGACGGCGGAATCATGGTGCCGAGAGAGCCACCACCACAAACCACACCAATGGCGATTTTGCGATCATATCCAAGACGAAGCATTTGTGGCAGCGCGAGAATGCCCAGAAGCACGATTTCACCACCGATGATGCCGGACATCGCTGCCAGAAAGACGGCAACGACCAGTGTCTGAATAGCAACGCCACCTGGCAATCTGCCCGCCAAGACCCGCATGCCCGAAAAGAGATCCTTCGCTATTCCCGATCGATCCAATAAAGATGCCATAAAGACAAACATGGGAACGGCAACCAGCGAATATTCCGTGACAAAGCCATAAACACGACTGATTACCAATGGAAGAGCATTGGGGCCAAACCAGCCAATTGTAAAGACAAGTGCAACCAGACCTGTAACAAAGGCCAAAGGCAAACCTGTCAGGAGCAGAAGGAAGATACTGCCAACGAGCACATATGTGCCCCATTCGATACCAAGCGCCTGCAAACCAAGACCACCCATCACTGGATCTCCTTGTTTGTTTTATTGTCGTTTAACGCCTGAACCGCTTTGACAACATGCAATATTGTCTGAGCTGCCATAATAGCAAGCGCGAGGAGAATGACGCCCTTCGTGAGCGCCGGGAACGGTGGGTTCCAGCTGGTGCCTGAGCGTTCAAGCTGCAAGTCACCCATTGGATTATGAGCAGAGCGCCAAAACAGCACATAAGCGGCATAGGTCATGCTGAATGCGAAGATAAGGGTGATGAAACTGTTGAAGACATCCAGCCAAACGCGAACTCTGGGGGAAACGGTATCATATATGATGCGCACCCGAATATGTTTGTCCTTGGCCATAGCAATCGGCCCACCCAGAGCGAAAATAATGGCGATTAGAAAGACCGTTGTTTCATGGACCCAAGACGTGGGGCTGTCGAAGGCATATCGACTGATGACTTCTGTGACACTGATGAGCATGGCAAGAAAAACCAGCCAGGCTAAACCGCGACCACACCAGTAAATGGCGGCATCAAGAGGGGTTTTAAGCTCTCCATCAATGCCGGAAACCTCTGCCGGAACAGGGATGTTTTGATCTGATGACATGGAAGCAACCTTTGGGAGACAAATCCGCTTTAAGTACCTGAGGTAAAAGGCTTTTGAAGTGCGGAAAAAGGTATGTCAGGCGGACGGGTGTCCGCCCGACATAAGTCTTTTTACATAAGGTTGCGTTCCGTAAGGAATGCAACAACCGAGTCATAGACTTTTTGGGTCAATTCATTTTTCTTGGCCCAGACTGCCCATTCATCTTTAGCAATGTTGCGGAACTTTTTGCGTTCTTCAGGTGCCATATCGATGATTTCGATATTTTCATCCTGACGAGCTTCGGTTACAGCAACAAGATCACGTGCTTTCAATTTGAAAACAAGATCATAAGCCATTGCGTCTGTTGCGGTTTCCATAACCTGTTTGATGTCTGCTGGCAGGCCATCCCAGATTTCTTTGTTAATGGACACCGCGACCATTGGCAGGGAGTGGAAGCCAGGATAGTTCGGATACCGAGCGAACTGATGCAGACCTTGTGCGTGGTTGGTTGAGAAGACGGTGTAATCGGCTGCGTCGACCACGCCTTTTTCAAGACCGGTGTAGACTTCAGACCCTGGCAGGTTAACCGGAGAAGCGCCTGCTTTGGTGAAAATGTCGTAAACCATGCCTTCTGGTGCACGGACTTTCAAACCTTTGAGGTCTGCAACGGTGCGGATTGGTTTTGTGCTGACGAACGCTTCCAGTCCTGTTGCTGCGGCACCGATCAGATGGACATTGTAAGGCTCAACCAATTCATTGTAGAGCTCTTCACCACCGCCGTATTGCATATATTCAAGAAACTCAAGCGGGTCGCCCCATGCGCCAACCAGATTGCCAAGCATAGAAAAGGCTGGGTTGAGACCGGAGAAATAGCTTGGGTCAGTCAAGTGACCTTGTAGAATACCTGAACCAACGGCATCCAGTGTCTGGTTATGCGGAACAACAGCACCGGTGGACAGGATGTCGATTTTGACTCGTCCGTCGGTCATGGCTTCAATGTTTTTTGCCCATTGCTGTTTGATCACAAACTGTGGTTCACCTGTGGTTTCAGATGTCTGAAAAGTCCACTCGTAATCAGCCGCAGCTGCCTGGTGAGCCATCACCAAACCGAGTGCTGCGCCTAGCAGTCCCCCACTTTTGCGTAGTAGTTTTGAAAATGTCATAAGAGCACCTCCTTGCTCGTTATCCGGCGTTATTGCTAGATAATCGTCCCTAAGTTTTCTTTGAAGAAATGGTTGGTTTATCTCCTGCCTGACTGTTAGACAGAATTTCTTTGTTGCCGGAATCTTCGGCCAATCCGAGGTCACGGCATGTTTGGTTCAGGATTCTGACTGCTGCTGTATGGGCGGCTTCAGGGTCTCGCATCCGAATGCTTTCCATCAATTGGCGGTGACGCTCCAAGCTTTCCCGAAGTTCTTCAGCTGTCTCGTTGCTGGTTCGGATCACAAGCAAAATGGCGGGGCGTAAAATATGGACGATTTGTGCCCACACCAGATTATGGGTAGCCCGATAAATAGCCTCGTGAAAAGCAATGTCTGCGGCCGTGAAAAGAGAACTCTCTGCACAATCCGAGCGCCGTTCCCAATTGGCTTCCATAACCTCGAAGGCTTCTTCCATTGCCAGAAGATCCCGCGCGTTTGCACGGCCCGCTGCAAGCGAAGCAATCAATGGCTCAGTGGTACGGCGAAACTCGAAAACATCGCTCAGAATGTTCATATTGGGCGCGGCATGGCTAGCGATCCATTGGCTGACCTGAGGGTCAAGAAAGTTCCACTCACCAAAATCCCGGACCTTTGTGCCCCGCCCGGCTTGCCGTTCAATTATTCCGAGGGTCTCAAGAGTTTTGAGGCCACTTCGAACTGAGGCGCGACTGATCTCAAAATGTGCAGCAAGCTCTGTTTCAGAAGGCAAGCCATCGTTTGGTTTGAGTTCACCACCAAATGCACGCCGAGCCAGTTCCTCGGCAACGATATTATCCGCTGCTCTGAGCGTGCCAACTTTCGGTGACAAGGTACTGATGTTCATTGGGCGGCTTCCTAATATTGTCAGAAGTTAAGGTATCAAATGTCAGACATTTGTATAGAGGTCATGTGACATTTAGAGAATAATTATTCTATGCCAATATAGATCTTGAGAAAATATGTATATATAACAATTAGATAGATGGTTTTAGGTGAATGTATCAGGTTGTGTATTATCAAAAGCTTGGGAATAGAATGTAATTGAGGCCGCCAAATTGTGACGTTTGAGCGTCCTCATGTCCAGCTTTGCCGCTGTGCAACCCTTCCCTTCCCTTCCCTTCCCTTCCTTCTCCTCGCCGGCTAGCATGAATTGCCATGTGTTTTCTGCTAGTGTAAACCTCGCGCCATTCTGACGATCTGTCGCATTATTGATTGGGTGCCCTGCCCTTTATCATCAGTGTTTGACTTCCTTTTCAGTGGATTAGCGAGCTTGGGCTGATCATGAGACGCCGCTAATTGTGTCCCAGAGAGGTTCAGGTTGTGCGCGAGTACCCATGGCACTGCCTGACACATGTGTCGCCTTGGTTGTTGGACCCAAAGCAAAGCAACGCTCACGTTGGACAGAGTTCAGTGTGTTATGCACTCTGTCTTTGTTTTTTGGGCGGGGAGACGCGCAGTGCCAATAAGTGACACTTACTGATGTAATTCTAGGATTATTTATTCTTTGCTGACTTAGCGATCATAGCGCTCGACCAGAATGAGCTTGATTTACCGCTTGATGATATAGAGAGACATGAGACATCAAAGCCGGTTTCGGCGTCGGCTTTCTATAGAACGGATCATTTCAGATAACTCTGCATGTCCCATCGAGAAGTAATTTTAGCAGGTGATTGTGGAATGATCATTTTTGGGGCCGTAACTACAACAAAGGCCTCAAAGCAAGCTCTCATCCTACCCTGTGTATCCGCAATCGAAAGCTTTACACATTTTCGACTTTTCATAACGAGACTTCGTGCAAAGGTGAAAGCAAGGTGTTTGGTGAATTCGCGAACATGGGTGAGACGTCTTGTGTAGGAAAAACAGGTGGAGTCCTGGCTTGTGGCAGAAGGGATAAAGCCCAGAGAATTCTCTGCCAATGAGCTCTTAAAGGTCCCTCACATTTTTACTAGAAACTCGAAGCACGGAAGCCGGTCATTTAAGGTGGATCCGTTGGGTCATCAACTGGCGGATCAATGTCTATTGATTGTGCTAAAAGGCGGACGCCCTCGCCAGCGGCATGGAAATGGAGATAGCTGCCTTGTTGTCGACTTGATAGTTTGCGCCATAAAGTGAGCACGAGATAGCCACCATCTGCCTGTTGTTATTGGCCAGCTTTGTTGTTGTGCAAATTGACATTAAGGGGTCCATTATTGATTGATCCTCATGCTCTTTGACACAGAGATAAAGGTCAAAGGCTTTCTTAATGAGAGAGGTGAGCCCAATGCAGCAAATGCCTTTTCGATGTTTTTGTTGTTCACAAATCAAGCGGCTAAAGATACCTGCGACCTTTATCGGTGTTATTATCATTCCTGAGGGTGATCGTTGTTTCAATCATATCTGATGCATGCAAATAATGTGAATTGCGTTGCCTGAAATCTTGAACCGTAGTGTGTCGCTCAGGATGGGAACCCAGCCTGCAGGTTATGTAGATGACCAGTTGCCAATGAAAGGGTTTCTTTTGTTGTCTGATTTTTGTAATTTACACCTACAAAACGGCAGGCAACCGATCGAGCATCAAGCCATTCGCGATCTGACAAAAACTGTAAGTTTGAATATGGTTGAGAATGAATTTTGGATTGCTCAGGGCTCGAAAAGGGGAGGGCACAGTTGAAGCTGTAGGATTGATACCAAACCATCACAGATAATTTTCTTTTTCATTCAATTGCGATTTAGCCCTACAACATCAAGATCTCGATGCCAAATTTTGAGTTTAGGGAACGAGACCAGTTGTACACGTGCAACAAGTTGACGGTTGTACATGTACAACAAGCGGCCAAAGATTCATTTACGTTTCATTAACTATAAAGCTTTTGCACGCAGATACAGAATCGGGTATCACTATCAGCGAATTTATTTGGAATTTTTAAAATAAACGCATTTGGAGTGCCTTGCTGTGGCAGATGACGTTTCATTAGATGAGTCTTTTCGAGCGATGGTATCATCAGATGCCGAGCTATTATCGCGGCAATTGCAATCTCATCAACTCAGAATGTTTCCTCCTTCTGCTCAAAAGCAGCTGCGAAAATTTACGCCCGCGGAGGCTGCTTCCTTTATTGGTATTCATCAAGGATATCTTCGGCAGGTTATTGCGGAAGGCCATGGCCCCAAACCAAATGAAAATGGCAGGCGGTTTTACTCCGCACAGGACATTGAAAATCTGCGCGGCGTTCTCGACGACGGCCTAAAAGGCGGACGTAAATATGTGCGCCACCGCACGGGCGATGAACAACTTCAGGTCATCTCCGTGATGAATTTTAAAGGCGGAAGTGGGAAGACAACATCGTCTTCTCATTTGGCACAATATTTGGCGTTGCGGGGGTATCGGGTTTTAGCGATTGATCTGGATCCGCAAGCATCACTTTCGGCTATGTTTGGTCATCAGCCGGAGTTGGATGTTGGCGAAAACGAAACCATTTATGGCGCGATCCGCTACGATGAAGACCGTGTTGACATAAGGGATATCGTCCGGGCGACCTATACGCCCAACCTGCATTTGATCCCAGGCAATCTGGAACTTATGGAGTTTGAGCACGAAACGCCGAAAGTTCTGGGAGATGGGCAGCAGCGAGAAGCCATGTTCTTTGCTCGAATTGCTGCCTGTCTGTCTGAAATTGAAAGTGCATATGACGTCGTCGTTATTGACTGTCCTCCTCAGCTTGGCTTTTTGACACTGTCTGCTCTTTGCGCAGCCACCGCCGTTTTGATCACGGTCCATCCCCAGATGCTCGACGTTATGTCAATGAGCCAATTTTTGAATATGACTGGTGATTTGCTTGCTGTCGTCGAAAATGCGGGAGGGTCTATGTCATATGATTGGATGCGCTATTTGATCACGCGCTATGAACCAAACGATGGCCCTCAGAACCAAATGACCGGATTTATGCGTTCAATCTTTGGCAAGCGGGTTCTCGAAAATGAGATGCTGAAGTCGACAGCCATTTCTGATGCGGCCCTGACAAAACAAACACTCTATGAAGTAAGTCGCAGCCAATTTACGCGTGGAACCTATGACCGTGCGCTGGATGCACTCACAGCAGTAAACTCTGAGATTGAAGATAAGATTCTTTCGACTTGGGGAAGGAAATAGACATGGCACGAAAAGGCATCTTTGATCAGAGTGATATCAGTGAGCAGGCCAGTGGTCCGGTTGCCGACAAACAGGATCGACCACTGGCAGGTATGGCGCGAACGGGGAAACGCTCAACGGCCATTGGTGCTTTGTCCAAATCATTAGGCACTATTTCGCAACGGGCTGACAAGGCTTCAGAGCTGGAAGAAAAACTAAGGGCAGGGCACGCCGTCGTCGAACTGGACCCGGCGTTGATTGATGGCTCGTTTGTGAGTGATCGCCTCGGCACTTCGGTTGAAGAAGATCAAACGTTGCAGGCTCAAATTCGTGAACACGGGCAACAAGTCCCTATCTTGGTTCGTCCCAATCCAGAAATCTTGGGGCGCTATCAAGTTGCTTATGGGCATAGAAGGCTTGCTGCGGTTAAGGCCCTTGGCATTCCTGTTAATGCTGTGGTTCGAGAACTCTCCAACGAAGAGCTCGTTGTCAGTCAAGGGCAAGAAAACAACGCTCGCACAGACCTTTCCTATATTGAGCGGTCCTACTTTGCCTTTCGACTGGAAAACCAAGGCTTCAGTCGCGATATAATTATGAGCGCAATTGGCGTTGATAAAGCCGCGCTCTCGCGCATGATTGCCCTTGTTGATAAATTACCAAGCAAACTGATCGAGGCAATAGGTCCCGCAGCGAGCTTCGGCCGCACGCGATGGGCAGCCTTGGCGGATTTGGTCGAGGATAAAAACGCACGCGCATTGGCATTTCAAGTGCTTGAAGAAGACGGGTTTCAATCGAAACTTTCCGATGATCGATTTGAAACAGTTTTGCTTCGGCTTCAACCCAAAACACGAACGGTTCAAAATGACCGATGGCAAACTGTTGGTGGTGAGAAGGCCGTAAAAATCTCTGACAAAAAGACCAAACTCAGCCTCGTCTTTGACAAGAAAATTGATCAAGGATTCGGGACATTTTTGGTTGAACGTTTACCTGAGCTGATTAACACGTTTGAAGCAGAGAAGGGCAACCGATCATGACGTGATCTGCAAAAACGAAAAACCCGCCAA
>NZ_PKUQ01000051.1 GCF_002866925.1 Cohaesibacter celericrescens | reverse complement strand
TTGCGGAAAAATCGCTTGGCCGCGCCAAGATCTCTCTTTGCTGAGAGCAGGAAATCGACCGGATTGCCGTGCTTGTCGATAGCCCGATACAGATATTTCCAAGTACCACGAACTTTGATGTATGTTTCATCAATTCGAACAGATCCGCAATGAGGCTTACGGAACCGGCGCAATCGCTTCTCGATTAATGGGGCATAGGCCAACACCCAACGATTGACGGTACTATGATCCACCTCGAAACCGCGTTCATTGAACATTTCCTCCAAGTCACGATAGCTCAGCGGATAACGCAAGTACCAAGAAACCGCTTGAATGATCAGCCAAGCTTCAAATTGGCGACCTTTGAAATCATCTTTCGAGCGGCGCTTCAGTTTTTCGGCAATGGTATTGAGAATCATGCTGCAGCTATCCAATGAATTGAAGTACCTTCTCGCCGAACAAGTCTCAAATCCGCGTTAACAAAAAAACTTTGCGACAGGGCC
>NZ_PKUQ01000050.1 GCF_002866925.1 Cohaesibacter celericrescens | reverse complement strand
AGCGCGAAGAAATGGAAGCGCTGCTGGATCTGTATCTGCATGCATTGGGCATGGCGCCCAGCGCTGAGTAATAAAGAATAAACCTGCCGACAATTGGCAGTATATTATTATGAATCAAAAGCCCCGCTGTTTAGCGGGGCTTTTTGCGTCTACAGGCGATGTTGGGTCGCAAGCATGTGTAGATATAAGATTGGATCTTGCTATGTTTAAATTAATCGCATAAAGATATCTTTATATCTTTGAGGTGATGAATGTTGACGCTTGATGAAATGGTTGGATTGTTGAAGGCGAGTGGAGAGCCGACGCGTATGCGTTTGCTGTCGTTGTTGGCTGAAGGGGATTTGTCGGTCAAGGATTTGACGGCCATTCTGCATCAAAGCCAACCGCGGATTTCCCGCCATCTCAAATTGCTCTATGAAGCCGGGCTGGTCGAGCGTTTGCCGGAAGGGGCATGGGTCTATTATTGCCTCACAAGAGATGAAGCAAAAGGCGATCTGATTGCAGCGGCCTTGCGCCATGTCGACCAACAAGATGTCATGATCCGGCGCGATAGAGAACGGTTGGAGCAGATTCGTACCGCCAGTGCACAGCAAGCCGCTGATTATTTCCAACAGAATGCTGAACGCTGGGACGAGTTGCGTGCCTTACATGTTCCCGAAAGTGCTGTTGAGCAGGCGATTGTAGCCAGCTTGGGGGATAAGCCCATCGATCAATTGCTCGATCTGGGCACGGGCACGGGCAGTATTCTATCACTTTTGGCGCATCAATGCCGTTATGGTCTTGGTTTGGATGCGAACCGCTCGATGCTGGCAATTGCCCGTTCGCGTCTTGATGGTCCCAACCATGGTCACTTGCATGTGCAGCAGGGCAATATTCTCGATTTAGCATCGCTTGATCGCCAGTTCGATTTGGTGACATTGCATCAGGTTCTACACTATCTTGATGATCCTTCGGCAGCACTGGAAGAGGCGAGCAATGTCATTGCTCCGGGCGGGCGCATTCTGGTTGTGGACTTTGCCCCCCATTCACATGAATTTTTGCGAAAGGACCATGCGCACAGGCGATTGGGATTCTCCCACGATGCCATGCGCCGCTGGATGGCTGAAGCAGGCTTCAAACTGACCATCGCAAAGGATCTGGAACAAGAACGCCGATTGGTTGAGATGAGCGATACACCTTTGACCGTGACAGTCTGGGTGGCGACCAAGATGGCTGGCAGCGAGCCGATATGAATTCGGGAATTTTCTGACGGGGGCTTTGAGCTCTTGGTCATCGCAATTATCAAGCCTTGCCTCCCCAAGGCCGACAAACAATGAGTATCGAATTATGAACCACAATGCAGAGCGCAGCGGACGACGCAGCCAGACAGCCGAAAAACTGAATATCTCTTTTGAGTTTTTTCCGCCCAAGACACCTAAAATGGAAGAAAATCTTTGGGCCTGTGTCAAAAGGCTTGCGCCTCTTTGTCCCGATTTTGTTTCGGTGACCTATGGTGCGGGTGGCTCGACCCGCGAGCGGACCCATGCCACAGTTGAACGCATTATAACCGAAACCCATGTTCCTGCTGCTGCGCATTTGACGTGTGTTGGCGCGACCAAAGCCGAGGTGAACGAGGTTGTCGAGTCTTATGCCGCTTGCGGAGTGAAGCATATTGTTGCTCTGCGGGGAGACCCCGCCGACGGGGTGGGCAGTAAATATGTGCCTCACGCGGACGGGTATGTGAATGCGGCTGATCTGGTGGCTGGCATCCGCGATATTGGTGGATTTGAGGTCTCTGTGTCGGCCTATCCTGAAAAACATCCGGAAAGTCCCGATTTTGCTACCGATATCGAAATGTTGCGCCAAAAAGTCGACGCCGGTGCGACCCGGGCGATTACGCAGTTTTTCTTTGATAACGATTTGTATGAAGCTTATGTGGAGCGCGCCCGTCGGGCAGGGATTTTCATTCCCATTGTACCGGGTATTCTGCCTATTCACAATTTTGTCCAGATGGCAAATTTTGCCGGACGGACAGGCGCTAGTGTGCCGCAATGGTTGGCCAACCGGTTTGAGGGATTGGACAATGATCCTGAGACCCATCGTCTGGTCGCTGCGGCGATTGCTGCTGAACAGGTGAATGATTTGCATGAGCGGGGGGTGGATGATTTCCATTTCTACACCATGAACCGCGCCAACCTGTCCTATGCCATTTGTCATCTTCTGGGTATGCGTCCGGTTGCTGTCTAACCCATTGTTGAAATAGATCGAGACGCGGGATTGCCCGCAAAGCCAGTTAAGTGAGTGAAGGAAACCAAGTCATGTCGAGCCTGTCTTTAAGCCCATCGTTTGAGCTGCTGACCCGTCTGGCGTCTGAGCGCATTCTCATTCTTGACGGGGCCATGGGAACCATGATCCAACGTCTCGAACTGCAAGAAGATGATTTTCGCGGTGAGCAATTTGCCATGTGGAATCAGGATCTGAAGGGCAATAATGATTTGCTGTCCATCACGCGTCCAGATGCCATCCGCGATATCCATCGGCAGTATTTTGAAGCCGGTGCTGACTTTGCCGGTACAAACACCTTCTCCTCAACATCGATCGCGCAGGCTGACTATGCCATGCAGCATTTGGCCTATGAGTTGAATGTGGTCAGTGCCAGAATTGCCAAGGAAGCCGCGCTTGCCGTAGAAGCCAGCCAGCCGGGGCGCCATTGTTTTGTTTTGGGAGCAATGGGGCCAACAAACCGGACGGCCTCCATTTCACCCGATGTGAACAACCCCGGATATCGCGCGGTGTCTTTTGACGACCTGCGCATCGCTTACAAAGAAGCTGCCAACGGCCTGCTTGACGGTGGGGCGGATGCTCTGACCGTTGAGACGATCTTTGATACGCTGAATGCCAAGGCGGCACTGTTTGCCGTGGAAGAGGTTTTCGAAGAGCGTGGTATGCGTTGGCCGGTGATTGTATCTGGCACAATCACCGATAAATCTGGCCGCACCTTGTCTGGTCAGACAGCGGAAGCCTTTTATCATTCCATAAGTCACGTCAAACCCTTCGCTGTGGGCCTCAATTGTGCCTTGGGGGCAGCCGAGCTGCGTCAGCATGTCGATAGCCTGTCTCGGGTCGCCGAAACGCTGGTTTCCACCTATCCCAATGCCGGATTGCCGAACGAATTTGGCGAATATGATGAAAGCCCCGAGCATATGGCGGGCTTGCTGGAAGGGTTCGCCCGGGACGGCCTGATCAATATCGTCGGTGGCTGTTGTGGTACGACGCCGGATCACATTCGGGCTATTGCCGAGGTCGTGAAAAAGTATCCAACGCGCGAAGTGCCTAAACTTGCTCCCTATATGCACTTGTCGGGTCTTGAGCCCTTTACGCTGACGCCTGAGACCAATTTCGTCAATATCGGTGAGCGCACCAACGTTACGGGGTCGGCCAAATTTCGCCGTCTGATCACCGAAGGTGACTATGAAGCGGCGCTGGATGTGGCGCGGCAACAGGTGGAAAGCGGTGCCCAGATCATTGACGTCAATATGGATGAGGGCTTGCTCGATTCTGAAGAGGCAATGACGACATTCCTCAATCTGATTGTTGCAGAACCGGACATCTCGCGTGTGCCTATCATGGTGGACAGCTCCAAATGGAGTGTCATCGAGGCGGGGCTGAAATGCCTTCAGGGCAAGTCCGTGGTCAATTCTATCTCGATGAAAGAAGGCAAAGACGCGTTCGTCAAACAGGCCGAACTGGTCAAGCGCTATGGCGCGGCTGTTGTCGTGATGGCCTTTGATGAAAAAGGGCAGGCGGACAGCTACGAGCGCAAAATCCAGATTTGCAAAAACTCCTATGACATTCTGGTCAATGACGTTGGCTTCAGACCTGAAGACGTTATTTTTGATCCCAATGTGTTTGCTGTGGCAACGGGGATCGAAGAGCATAACAATTATGGTGTCGACTTCATCAACGCCACCAAATGGATCCGTGAAAATCTGCCAGGGGCGCATGTTTCTGGTGGCCTATCGAACCTGTCTTTTTCTTTCCGTGGCAACAATCTGGTGCGTGAGGCGATGCATTCAGCCTTTCTGTATCATGCCATCAAGATCGGGTTGGACATGTCCATCGTTAATGCCGGACAGTTGATGGTCTATGACCAAATCGACAAGGAATTGCTTGAGCGTATCGAAGATGTCGTGCTGAACCGCCGCGATGATTCCACCGATCGCTTGCTCGAAATTGCCGAACGCTTCTTGCATAAAAAAGGCGAAGTGCGTGTTGTCGATCTGTCTTGGCGGGAGTTGCCGGTAGAGAAACGCATCGAACACGCGCTGGTTAAGGGCATCAGCGATTATATCGAAGACGATGCTGAAGAAGCGCGCGTCAAATCTGTGCGTACTCTCGACGTTATCGAAGGACCGCTGATGGACGGCATGAATGTCGTTGGTGATCTGTTCGGTGATGGCAAGATGTTCTTGCCGCAGGTGGTGAAGTCTGCCCGCGTGATGAAAAAAGCGGTGGCCTATCTGTTGCCCTTTATGGATGCTGAACAAGACGGCGAGCGTCGCAGCGCGGGCAAGGTGTTGATGGCAACCGTCAAGGGCGATGTGCATGATATTGGCAAAAATATCGTCGGTGTGGTTCTGCAGTGCAACGGTTATGACGTGGTTGATCTGGGGGTTATGGTGTCTTCCGCCACTATTTTGGAAGCGGCGCGGCGCGAGAATGTCGATATCATCGGTCTGTCAGGCCTGATTACCCCATCATTGGACGAAATGTGTCATGTGGCTGCCGAGCTGGAACGTGAAGGCTTTGACAAGCCGTTGCTCATTGGTGGTGCAACGACTTCTAAAGTGCACACGGCGGTAAAGGTTGCGCCCAACTATGTGCGCGGGCAGGCGATTTATGTCACCGATGCCAGCCGGGCTGTCGGGGTGGCGACCAAATTGCTATCGCGTGAAAAAGACGATTATGTCGGGCAAATCAAAGATGATTATGTTCAGGTTCGCGTCAAGCATGAAGCGGCTCAGGACAAGAAAAAACGCCTTACCATCGATGCCGCTCGTAACAATGCTTTGAAGATCGACTGGGATGGGTATCAACCGGTCAAACCGCAGTTCACCGGCACAAAGGTGTTTGACAATTATGACCTTGCAGAGCTTGTGCCCTACATCGACTGGACGCCTTTCTTTTCGACGTGGGAAATGAAGGGGCGCTATCCTGCCATTTTGACCGATGATAAATACGGTGAAGTGGCAACAAGCCTGTTTAATGATGCGCAGGCAATGCTGAAGAAAATTGTCGATGAGAAATGGTTGACGGCAAGGGCCGTGATTGGTCTGTGGCCTGCCAATGCGGTGGGCGACGATATAGCAGTCTATTCTGACGATAGCAAAGGTGATGAGATCGCGCGGTTCTATTCCTTGCGGCAACAGATTGCAGGGCGTGCAGCGCGATCCAATGTGGCGCTGAGTGACTTTGTGGCTCCGATCGATACCCATGTTACCGACTATATTGGCGGTTTTGCTGTTTCAACCGGTTTTGGTGAAGAAAAGTATGTCGCTGCGTTTGATGCGGAAGGGGATGATTATTCCAAAATCCTGATGCAGGCGTTGGCGGACAGATTGGCCGAAGCTTTTGCCGAAGTGATGCACAAACGGGTGCGCCGCGAGTTCTGGGGTTATGGGGCACAAGAGGGGTTGAGTACAGAGGATCTTATTGCCGAAAAATATCAGGGCATTCGGCCAGCGGCAGGCTATCCCGCCCAACCAGACCATACAGAAAAACGTACGCTGTTTGCTCTTCTGGATGCCGAAGCCCGGACTGGCATTCGTTTGACCGAAAGCTGCGCAATGGTGCCGGGATCCGCTGTGTCCGGGCTGTATTTTGCGCATCCTGACAGCTATTATTTCGGTGTTGGCAAAATCGAAAAGGATCAGGTGGCTGATTATGCGGCGCGTAAAGGATGGGACATTAAAGTGGCTGAGAAGTGGCTGGCTCCAATCCTGAACTACCGACCATGAGCTGTTCAGTAGAGCTGATGTATTTGAAGTAATTCTAAAAGTAGAAAAACCGGGAGCAGTCCCGGTTTTTTTGTCCCAAATCTTTAAATAGGCCTGTCTTTTCAACGGCCTTAATCGTCAGCCTCTAACTGCAAAATGATGTCTGGCATTTTGTTGCTTAAATAATGCCAAACACAACAGCTGCTACGAATGCAAAGGCTGCACATACAAACATGAAATTCATAGACTTAATCATGTTATAGCTCCTCCAAGCCTTTTCTTCTGGACCTGAAGTCTAGGATAACTTGGGCGGATCAAAAAGTGAAAAATTATTCATACGCCTTAAAAATGGGCAATTTGGCAGCCTTTTTCTCAATAACCCTTTGTCTCGCCTCGATAAGCCCTGTGACAATTTGTGTCAGAAAACAGGGGATAGAAGGTGAAATTGTCATGCAATATTCATAAATTTTTCAAAATCGCGGCTGGTTATTGACTGTCCTTATCCCTGTCGATCTGGCTCGCTCATGAATATTGCCCATGGTCCCTGCTTGTCGTTCTGGTGCCAGCATATAGGTAGGCACCAGACGCAGGAGCCGAGCAAGCTGTCGGATCATACCTAAACCATGCTTGTAGCTATCTCTCTTGGTGACGTTTGATCGCCCCTTCCAGCCAATGGGCAATATGCAATGTTGCTTGATCGGCCATGTAGGGACCGATGATTTGCACACCCAGTGGCAGGCCATCTTGGGTGGTCAGGCCAGCTATGTTGATGGCTGGAAGTCCGAACAGGGTCCAGATGCGGTTGAAAATCGGGGAGCCTGTTGACGCCAATCCTTTTGGTGCAGGGCCGGGTGCAGAAAGACTTATCAAGGCATCGACATCTTCGAAATGCTCGTCCATTTCCTTGCTGGCATTTTCCGCGCACATGCGGGCTTCGTCATAGTCGGAGGGCTTGATGGTCTGGGCAAAGTCGAGGGTCTGCTTCAGCAAGGGGCTGAGTTGATCGGGGTGGGTCGAGTATTCCCATGCCAAAGCCTGCCGCGCTTCATAATCCTGAATAATCTGATGGGCATGAAAAGCTGCGATGTGGGTGTCGCTTGGTTCTATGTCTATCAAGTCAACGCCAAAGCGCTTGAGGCTTTTGATCAGGTCTTCAAACTGCTGGCGATAGCCGGGGTCTGCTTCCGACCAAGAATGGCTGCGCACGATGCCTAGTCTGGGCAGTTCAAACTGTGCTTCTGGGGCGATTTTGAGGGTGCGCCCTGTCAGCACAGACGCCGCAAATGCCACATCGGCGACGGTTGCTGTAAAGAGGCCTACAGTATCGAGAGACCAGGAAAATTCTTTGATACCAACTTTGGGCAACAGACCTGCGCTTGGCTTGAAGCCTGTGACACCGCAAAAGGCCGCGGGGCGAATGATCGAGCCACCGGTTTGTGTGCCCAAGGCCAAATGGGCCATGCCCGCAGCAACGGCTGCCGCTGACCCCGAAGAGGAACCACCGGGTGTATACTCCAGATTATGCGGATTGCGGGTGGTGCCGGGTTGGAGAAAGGCAAATTCTGTGGTTGCTGATTTGCCCAGCAAGGTGCTACCGGCCTTGCGCGCCTGCGCAACAATTGCTGCGTCCCGTCCGGACATGTGACCGTGATAGATAGGAGAATTGCACTCCGTTGGTAAATCGTAGGTGTCGAATATATCTTTAACGGCCATGCCGATGCCGCTCAATGGCCCGGATGCCTGGGTCGCGTCGTGCAAGGCGGTTTCGCTCAGGGATGAAAAGGCCATGATTTCTGCGTCATACGCTTCGATGCGCGACAGACAGCCTGCTATGGACTCTTGAGGCGTTAGTATGCCGGCGTTGATCGCTTTGAGACATTCCAGAAGGCTAACAGGTCCAACCGTCTCGGGTTTGGTTGGTGATTGTGTCATAACACCGTCCTCACTTTGTTTACCTTTTTCCATCAGAATGCACCCTTATTCCACGGGCTGCAAGCGGGACACTATATATGTTTAACGGTAAGGGCTTCCAAGCGCGCGTGATCTGTATTGTGTTCGGAATGCTGGTTCTTGCCGGCTGCGTCGGTCTTTCAGACATCGAGGAGATAGATCAAGCTCAGTTACAGCGCGATGCTGTGTTGCCTGATCCTGCAATTTCCCTGCAATCTTGTCCGGTTTTTGATCAAGGATTGGTCAAAGCCATGCCTTTGCCTCCAATTAATGACAGAGATGGATGTGGGCATCCATCGCCCTATTTGGTGCAAGGGTGGGATGGGGCATATCCTGTTCGCTTTAGCTCCGATGCCAAGCTCAATTGTGTGATGATGACCCAGCTTTATCGCTTCTTTACAGAGGAGGTCCAGCCGTTGGCGCAGAAGCATTTGGGCCAGCCAGTGAGTGATATCCAAGTGGCGGCGTCATATGCCTGCCGTACTCGCAATAGCAAAAAAGGAGCCAAAATCTCCGAACATGCTCGCCTCAATGCGTTTGATGTCAGTGCCATGACGTTTGCGGATGGCAAGGTTGTGAATGTTGAGGAAGATTGGCATTCCTATAGCAAAAAGGGCAAGTTTTTGCGCAGTTTCAACCGTGCGTCCTGTAAATATTTCACCACTGTTATTGGTCCCGGAGGCGATAAATATCATCAGGATCATATTCATCTGGACCATGGCAAGCACGGGCGAAAAGGCACATGGCGTTTGTGTCAATAAAGGGCTGCCAAAAGGCTGAACATTAAATTTTTGTTATACTTGCTCTCGCAATCGCTTTTGGACTCACCTAGATTTATGATGCGCGCGAAATGGTGGAAAGCGATCAGGAGAAAAAATGAGCATCTGGAGCCAGATTGGCAGTCTGATCGATGATATCCGACATAGCGAAACCCTTGCCTTCGTTGTCGAAAAGATGGCGTCTGCGGTTAAGACTGTGGGTGACCGCTTTGATCGCAAACAATTGACATTTACCGTTGCGATGATTGCCCTGTCTGCCAAAATGGCCAAGGCAGATGGTGTTGTGACGCAGGACGAAATCAACGTCTTTCAGACCATGTTCGAAATTCCCGAAGGGGAAGAGCGCAATGTGGTGCGCATGTTCAATCTCTTTAAGCAAGATGTGGCAGGGTATGAATCCTATGCCAAACAGATTGCGGCGTTGTATGAAGACGAGCCTGAAGCGTTGGAAGATATTATCGACGGGCTGTTTTTGATAGCCGGTGCAGACGGGGTCATGCACAGCCGCGAAATGATGTATCTGGAGCGTGTCTCGGAGATTTTTTGCATTTCCGATCGCAGCTTTCTTCGCATCAAGATGCAGCATGTAAAACCGGATGAGCAGGATCCCTATACCATTCTGGCTGCCGATCGGTCGATGTCTGACAAAGAACTCAAGAGTCACTATCGTAAGCTGGTGCGCGAAAACCATCCTGATAGTATGATTGCCCGTGGTGTGCCGGAAGAGTTTGTGCGCATTTCCACCGAAAAACTGGCTTCTATCAATAACGCGTGGTCGCTGATTGTGATTGAGCGTGGCTTGCGTTAAGAGAGACGCAATTCTGGCGATCTTTGCCTGAGTCTTAGCCCGAGTTTTCTGGGGCCAAACGTTTTTAGGGCCAAAGCGACCTATCCCGATCTTATGGAGTTAATGATGCTGTCAACTGTACAGACCCGATGTGCGTGCGATCTGAAGTCCTCTCCCAATTTTGGTGATCGTAAGGAGGGGCGCAAGGTCGATATGCTGGTTTTACACTATACCGGGATGGAAGATGACGAGCAGGCGCTCAATTGGCTGTGCAATGCGGAGAGCGAGGTATCATCCCACTATTATGTGCATCGGGATGGTTCAATCCTGCAACTGGTTGATGAAGGCGCGCGTGCATGGCATGCGGGCAAAGCCGTTTGGAAGGGCGATGCTGACATAAACAGCTGTTCAATTGGGATCGAAATTGCCAATGCGGGCAATGAAGACTTCCCCAAGGTACAGTTGGATGCGGTCATCGCGTTGGCCAAGGATATTATCGAACGGCACGAAATCGCGCCATACAGGGTGTTGGGCCATTCGGATGTGTCTCCAGGCCGTAAGATCGATCCGGGCAGTCTTTTCCCTTGGCAGGTGTTATCAAAAGCCGGTGTGGGCCATTGGGCTGAACCAGAAACCATTTCGGGTGGGCGTTTTTTCCAAAAAGGCGACGAAGGTCAACCGATCCAAGCTTTACAGTCTATGCTGGGTGTTTATGGCTACGGCATCGAGATAACCGGTGTGTTTGATGATCAGACAGAGACAGTGGTCAAGGCTTTTCAGATGCATTTTCGACCTGAAAAGGTCGACGGGATCGCCGATACGTCAACCATCACAACGCTTTACAAACTAAATGCGATGCTGCCTCAGCTTTAAGGTTAGTGGAGTAGCCGACAATGATAGCCTGCCGCTCATTAAGAGCGGCAGGTTTTGTTGTTTTGGGGGCTAGAGATCCAACACCAACTGAGGCTGGCCATTGGAAGTCTTTTCTCTGGTGGTGCCTTGCGGGCCAACTGTGGCGCTGACACGTTGGCGAAAGGCGGAAAAACTGTCAAATGTCACCACATCGACCGCTTCATCGAATTTGAATGTCAGGCGATACCAACCCTCTGTGACTTGTTTAACGGCAATGATCTCAGCCTCGAACGCTTGGGATAGATAGCGTCCCGAGACCCGATCTCCCACTTGCCAGACACGGCTTGTCTGGTTGCCAAAACTGGCGAACATGGCGTTCCAGTCGCGATGGCCTTGTTGTTGGGCAACCAATTCCAGCGATTTGCTGTGCGAGATCGCGTGTCCGTCTTCGCTCAGTTTGGCACGGAGCAGCTTGGCTTGTTTTTTTGCCTCAGCGAGGGTGCCGGGGTTTTGCGTCATGATTGCACCTCTTTCGGTGTGGCGAACAAGCCCCATTTGCGTTGGGTTTGTCGCGCTGTGTATGTCAGTAAAATGAGTGTTGTTGTGATCAAGAATAGATCTGCGATGGGCGCTGCCAGCCATATGCCTGTTTCACCAAACTGCAGTGGCAGGACAAAAATAAGCGGCAGTACAAACAGATAGCTTTTTGACAGGCTCAGGATCGCCGCACGCGGGGCGTCGCCGATGGCCTGAAAATAGGTAGCAATCATTAGCAAGGGACCGACGCTGAACATCAGGGTGACAATGATCGGCGCAATTCTGGCAACCTCCCCAACTACCATTTCGTCGTCAACGAACATCCGCCCGATGGGGGCTGCCGCTGTTGTCAGGATGAGCTGTGCCAACAGGCAATAGACCAGTGATATCGTCACGCCGATGCGCAGGCTGTTGTCAGAGCGATGCCATAGACTTGCACCATAATTATTGCCCGTGATGGATTGCAGAGCAAATGACAGGCCTAGTAGCGGCAGAAACACAAAGGTCATGATGCGAGTGACAATGCCATAAGCCGCAATGGTTTGCGCATAATGTGGCGTTGCTGCCATTTGCAACGCGGTGATGGTTGCTGTCGAGCCCAAAGCCATGCCGAGGAAATTAAGGCTTTGGGGGGCGCCAAGGGCAAGAATGGGCCGCCAGTTGGCCAATGGCGTGCTGTGCAGCAAATGACATGGTTTCAGCATTGATGGCCCATAAATCCTGAACAGTAAGATGATAGTCAAAGCAAGTGCTTGCGCTATCAAAGTGCCATAGGCCGAGCCTGCCACCCCCATATCAAATTGTGCGATGAGGATATAGTTGAACAGGATGTTGGCAAGGGACACCAACAGGCTCATACCTGCCATCATCATAGCAAAGCCTTCGTTTCTGAGAGCATCGGAATGCACCGACAATACAAACAGCATTGGCGTTGAAAAGATGGTGATGGCGAGATAGGTGTGTCCCATGGACGCCAGTTCTTCAACGCCACCGGCCACCAGAAAGGTGACCTGATGGCCAATGAACAAAAAGGCGATGATCAGCACAAGGCTCAAGGTGATTGCCAGCCCGTGCGCACTGGCAAAGATGTTGCGTGCGTCTGTTGTGAGTCCTGCGCCCAGATGGCGGGCCAGAATACTGGACATGCCACCGGCAACCAGTGTCGATAAGGCAACCACCAACATATAGATCGGGAACATTAAGGTGACAGCGCTGAGCGCATTGGGGCCGACATAGATGCCAAGAAAAATAGCATCCACGACGGACAAGAGGCCGTTCATGCTCATCACAAATACGATGGGCAGCGCGGTTTTGGCGAACAAAGCACCAAGTGGCCCGTTGGTGAAACCATTGGCGGGGGTGCGATGGAGCGCAGAATTGTTGGTAGAGCTGTCCGACGACATCTCAGCCTCCTAATCAAACGCATTTCTAGTCTTTGGATGGGGCTCGCATTGCCACCCACATGAAATGCATGAGGGGCAGGATGTGTCTTCAAATGCAAACCTTCACCGTGGCCTTGTGGCCTGCGAGCGGCAGGTGTCTGCAACCTATGGGGCGGGATATAGAGCGCTCCCATAGGGTCTGTCAAGGGGTGTTATTTCGGCTGTATCAATGCAGCGGATGCTTAACGCCTGTTGCTCAGGGCCTTGATGCTGTCGGCAACGGGTATGCCTTGCTTGAGGCGGGCGTCATCAATCGGTTGGCCATAGGCGGTGGTTATCGGCACGATTCCGGCCCAATGATCGGACGCATAATCCTCCTCGTCGTCTATGGGCATGCCAGAGCGGACCTTGGCGGCTGCGGTCTCAATGGTGACGGAAATAACCGTTGTGGCATTGGCCTCCTTGGTGGTCATTGCACGGGTCTCGTCCCAACGACCCGGGGCCAAATGATCGGTTACGGCAACGAGAGCGTCATATTTTTCCTGCTCATCCTCCACCAGTTTTGCGGTGCCGTGGATGTTGACCGAGCGGAAATTCATCGAATGGTGAAAGGCCGAGCGTCCGACCACCAACCCGTCAACCAATGTGACATTGAGGCAGACTGGTAGGCCTTTTTTGAGCTGTTTTAACAGCCGTGTAGCCTTGGCGCCGTGGATGTAAAGCTGATCGCCAATGCGTGCATAAACCATTGGCAAGACAATTGGATTGCCGTCTTGGACAAAGCCGACTTGAGCTATCAGACCTTCATCAAGGATGGCATGCACGGTGGCTTCGTCATAATGGGCGCGTTTTGCCACGCGAATTTTATTGGCCTCTGTGACGGGGAAGGTTTTTTCTTGGCAAGATGTCTGGGTCATTGGTTGGTCCTGAAATGTTTGCGGCTTGGGCGCATCGTTGCTTTGCTCGATTTTGGGGCTTCTCTGACTTGATAAAATCAAATTTATGGCTCTATATAAAGAACCATAAAGTGAATAATCATAGGGCCAAAAAAATGCTGGCAGGACACATTATGCTGGATCGCTCGTCTGATGATGGCTTGGTGCGGCAGTTGTTTGGGCAAATCCGACAGTTGATTGAACGTGGCGATCTGGTTGCGGGCTTCACGTTACCATCAAGTCGGCAGTTGGCGCTGGCTTTGGGTGTGGGGCGCAATACGGTCGTTATGGCCTATGAACAGCTTGAGCTGGAAGGATATTTGCAATCGGATGGCCGAAGGGGCACCTGTGTTAGTGAGGCGTCGCGCGGATTTTTAGGAGGAGCTCCGGATGCTCGGGATGATGTTGCGCGGGTGCGTACGGCTTCCGCGCCTCGGCTGTCTCGACAAGCTTTGCAGCTTATGTCTGTGGAGAGGCGATCCTTGCCAACACCTTCGACGTTCCAACCGGGGCTGCCGGATGTCCGTAGCTTTCCGCATAACCTGTGGGGGCGCATGCTGCGCCGTGCAGCACGGCACTTGCCGCTACATCCCGACATGGCCGGTTATGCGCATTATTCCGGCTTGCCTGCCTTGAAACAAGCCATCCTTGCCCATGCTGCGGCCAGCCGTGGTGTGATTGCCGAGGTTGATCAGGTGATGATCCTGTCTTCAGCGCAAGCTGCTCTTGATTTGGTGGCGCGGTTGTTGCTCAACCCCGGTGATATGGCCCTGCATGAGGAGCCCGGTTATGGAGGCATGACGGCTGCGCTTAAGGGGGCTGAAGCGCTGTGTCATCCGATTGCCGTGCATCAGCAGAATTCCTTCTCCCAGCTGCTAGACAGATTGCCCGAGGGGGCAGACCCGCGCCTTATCTATACTACGCCGTCGCATCAATTCCCTTCAGGGCAGGTGATGGCTCTACAAGACCGGCTGGCGCTGCTGTCCCAAGCGGACGCCTTGGGTGCGTTTATACTGGAGGATGACTATGATAGTGAGTTTCACTTTTCTGGTGCGCCCATCTCCTGTTTGCAGGGGTTGGATCGGCGGGATGTGGTCATCTATATGGGGACTTTTTCCAAGTCTCTCATGCCCTCGCTGCATGTGGCTTATTTGATTGTTCCCAAGCGGTTGGTGGCTGCAACGCAATTGAGTTTGCGCAACGTTGGGGCGGTGCCCTCCGTTGTGGTGCAACAGGCGCTGGCTGATTTTATGGCCGATGGCCATTTAAGGGCACATGTGCGTGAAATGAATAAGCTTTATCATGCGCGCCGCGATGCTCTTGTTGCTGGTTTGAACCGGCATTGCCGGCCGTTCCTAGCGCCCGTTGTGCCTGATGGGGGTATTCAATTGCCTGCCTATTTCACCGAGCATGCGCTGGGGCGGGGCTTTGACGACAAGACCCTTGTGCCGCTTTTGCGTAAAGACGGTGTGGAAAGCTCTGCATTGTCTTCGCTCTATTGGTCATCCCAATCGAAGGGGTCGTCAAAGGTTAAACAGGGGTTGTTTCTGGGGTATGCGGCTTCAAATCTGGAAGAAATCGAGGCTGGTGTGACGCGCATTGCAACGCGTCTTGATGCGATGGCCTCTTGACCTGTGCGGCGTTAGGGCTTAGGTCCGTGGGACCAGTCGGTCGGGCAGCCGCACCTGTGTCGCGAAAGCAATCAGGTGAGGAAAGTCCGGGCTCCAAGAAAGCACGGTGCCGGGTAACACCCGGCGGAGGCGACTCTAGGGAAAGTGCCACAGAAAGCAAACCGCCTGACCTTGGTCAGGTAAGGGTGAAAGGGTGAGGTAAGAGCTCACCGCGTCTTCAGCAATGCGGACGGCAGGGTAAACCCCACCGGGAGCAAGACCGAATAGGAATGGCGTGGGCCTCGGCCCGGCTTGCTTTCAAGTCAGTCATTCGGGTGGGTTGCATGAGGCATTCAGCAATGGATGCCCCAGATGAATGGTTGCCACGCAAAGGCTTTGGCCTTTGCCGTACAAAACCCGGCTTACAGACCGACTGGTATTTTCTCCTTTTTTAAAAGACAAATATGCCGCTTCGTTTCCAGAGATATGATGCGGGTTTCTCCCTGTTTTTCCGTGAATTAGCCCGAAAATGGACCTGCTGAGTTGGCGTGCCTGACGGCTCTCTTGTCGGGTTTTTATGGCTGTATGTTTCCGAAATTTTCAAAGCCGCAATTCCACTCTTTTTGCTGGAGAGTGCAACCCTTTGTTAACGCTGATTTTCTTACAATAGGGGGCTGGTTATGCCCTATGGACTCCATCAGAATCCATTGACGCCCATATAATCCCATGATATCCCATGAGGATGCGTTTGGAGATTGTGTCTTTAGAAATGACTCGTTTCTTTTTGGCGATATTGGCAGGTGCCGCATTGTGCGGGCGATTTAGTATCTGAATTGTGTTTTCGAGGCGGGATTGTATGGGCGACTTTGTGTCCAAATATGTGAATCGGCTGGATTCAAAGGGACGGGTTTCTATACCTGCGCCTTTTCGGCAGATTCTCACCCGTGAAGGGCAGGAGATGCTGTTCTGCAGTCCGTCTCTGGATTTGGAAGCGGTTGACGCTGGCGGTTTGCGATTGCGCGGTGAAATAGACACCCATCTAGAAAGCTTTGAAGCCTTCTCTGATGAACGAGAAGTCTTGGCGACCGCTTTGCTTGGCGAAAGTGAAACGCTCAAAATTGATAAGGATGGTCGTGTGGTCCTGAGTGACACCATCAAAGCGCATACTGATATAACGGATTCCGTGGTGTTTGTCGGGCAGGGGTTCAAATTCCAGATTTGGCAACCGGACCGTTATGAAGCCTACAAGGCGGAAGCGACGGAACGGGCGCGCGCTATGCGCAAAGCCAAAGCTGCACAAAAACAGCGCGAAGGGGTAGGGCAATGATTCCACCATCCCAAGTCGTGCAAGAGGCCGATTCCGATCGTCATGTTCCCGTTCTGTTGTCGGAAGTTATAAATGCGCTTGATCCCAAAGAAGGCCAATGGATATTGGATGGCACCTTTGGTTTTGGAGGTTATTCCTCTGCGATCTTGCAAGCTGGCGCCTGTGTGCTCGGGGTCGATCGTGATCCGGAAGCCGCTGGACGAGCCGCTGCGATGCAAGAGGAATTTGGCGGGCGTCTCGAATTTGTCGCGGGCTGTTTTGGTGAATTGGCTGACCTTGCCGAAGGGGCAGGGCATGTGCCGCTTGATGCTGTCGTGCTGGACATCGGTGTGTCGTCCATGCAGCTGGATGAAGCAGAGCGCGGGTTTTCCTTTATGCATGACGGGCCGTTGGACATGAGGATGTCACAAAGCGGTCCAACTGCTGCCGACATCGTTAACCAGCATGACGAGTTTGAGCTGGCAAAGATTTTTCGGCAATTGGGCGAAGAAAGTCAGGCTCGGCGCATCGCTGGTGCTATTGGCTCACGGCGCGCGGAAAAGCCCTTTGAAACCACACTTGATTTGGCCAATCTGATTGAAAAAACCATTGGGCGTAATCCCAAGAAAAAGACACATCCGGCGACCAAGGTTTTTCAGGCTTTGAGGATTTATGTCAACGGCGAGTTGGATGAGCTGGTTGATGGGCTTGTTGCTGCGGAAAAATGCCTCAAACCGGGAGGGCGTTTGGTGGTGGTGGCTTTCCACTCCCTTGAAGACCGTATTGTGAAGCGCTTTTTTGCCGAGCGCTCCAAGACCCATTTCGGCGGTTCTCGTCATATGCCGGAACAGGACCTTGCTGCCCCCAGCTTTACGATGCTGGTCAAGGGCGGTGTTGGGCCTGGGGATGAAGAATTGGCGCGGAATCCGCGTGCGCGATCAGCCAAGTTGCGGGCTGGCGTGCGCACAGAGGCCGCTCCTCACGATCTAGATGCGCGCGGGCTTGGGTTGCCCAAAATGCTGGCGGAGAGCCGCTCAGGAGGCCACAAATGAGCAGACTCACAAACTTTCTTCTCTTCTTTTTGGTTTTGATCGGGGCTTTCTGGCTCTATCAGGTCAAGCATGAGGCCCAAGAAGAAGAGAAGAAAATCGCCACATTGGAAAAGCAAATCTCTGCTGAGAATGAAGCACTGCTTTTGCTCAAAGCCGAATGGAGCTACCTCAATCGGCCGCAACGGGTGCAGAGATTGGTTGAGCGTTTCTCGGACCAGTTGCACCTGAAGGCTGTCGACCCGCATCAAATAGGAAGTGCCGCCGATTTACCTGAGCGGATTGAAGGTCCTGCTTTGACGGGTGATGATAAACAGGGACTTGATGCATTTTTAAAAAATGCTCAGCCAGTCCATGCAAGGGTAGAATAGAGGGATGGATATGATGGATACATCCCATGAAAATGTAACGGGTTCGACCTTTCGTCATAGATTTGATTTTGAAGGTGCCAATAAGGTGCGGTCAGAAGGGACCTGCGGTCGCATCCGGCTTTCTATTCTGGTTTTTGTTTGCTGCTTTGCAGTCATGACCGGAAGGCTGGTTATGTTGGGTTTTGCTTCTCCAGCCGTCGCGAGCAGTCGATCCGGCGCGCAAGACGCTATGGATGCTGCCCGTCCGGATATCATTGATCGCAATGGAGAAATTCTGGCGACTGATATCAGAACGGCCTCGATTTTTGCCGAGCCTCAAAAGATCGTTGATATTGATGAAGCCGTTGATGCCCTGACCGGTGTTTTTCCCGACCTGAAATCAACCTGGTTGCGTAAGCGTTTGGCAGGCAAGGGCAGCTTTACCTGGATTAAAAGGGAAGTTACACCGCGCCAACAGCAAGCGGTGCATGAAGCCGGCATTCCCGGTTTGGGTTTTCTGCATGAAAACCGCCGCTTTTATCCTGCCGGAAATACCGCGTCGCATATTTTGGGATTGGTCAATGTCGACAATCAGGGCATTGCCGGCATGGAAAAATATATCGATGATTCCGGCCTGTCGGTGTTACACGACACCGGGTTTGCACGCTCGCGTGATCAAGAGCCCGTACAGCTGTCGGTAGACATTCGCGTGCAACATGCTCTGCGGGATGAACTTTCCAAAAATATGAAAAAATTCAAAGCAATTGCTGCTGCCGGTATCGTGTTAGATGTCGAGACCGGTGAAGTGATTGGCATGGCCTCATTGCCCGATTATGATCCCAATGATCCGAAAAATGCGCAAAAGCCTGACCGATTGAACCGGATGACAGCCGGTGTTTATGAAATGGGATCGGTGTTTAAAACCATTACCATGGCGATGGCTCTTGATTCCGGGCAAGTGACTATCAGCGACAGTTTTGACGCCCGCCAGCCTCTCAGGGTCAAGGGCGCGACGATTAATGATTTTCATGCCAAAAAACGAATTCTATCTGTCCCCGAGATTTTTATTTATTCATCCAACATCGGTACAGCCAAAATGGCATTAAAGGTGGGGCGCGAAAACCACAAGGCCTTTTTGAGAAAAACGCATTTGCTGGATCGGCTTCAGACCGAGTTGCCTGAAAGCCGGTCGCCATCCTTCCCGAAAAAATGGACTGATTTGTCGACGATGACCATTTCATTTGGTCATGGGTTGACTGTTGCGCCTATTCAATTGGCCGCTACCGCTGCTGCCTTGGTCAATGATGGCATGTATATCGGCCCGACTTTCCTGAAACGGGACAAAACGTCAATTAAGGGCGAAACCGAACGGTTGGTGAGCACGGAAACCAGCGCCGCGATGCGATATCTATTGCGATTGAATGCAGAAAAAGGATCTGGCAAGCGCAGCCGGGTTGATGGATATTTTGTGGGTGGCAAAACTGGTACCGCCGAAAAAGTCGTCAATGGCAAATATTCTCACAACCGGTTGCGCAACTCATTCTTGGCGGCTTTTCCCATGGATAAACCCAAATATGTTGTGTTGGTTATTCTGGATGAGCCAAAAGGACTGAAGGAAACCTACGGTTATGCAACTGCTGGTGTGAACGCGGCACCGACTGTTGGCTCGATAATTCGACGTGTCGGTCCTATTTTGGGGGTTATGCCCCGATATGAACAAGAGTTTGTTCCAACAGTGGCTGCGTCTTTTTAAACCTGTAGCCAAAATCAGGTGACAACAAACAAGCCGGAGTGCTGGTGGATGAAACTGTCTGAATTGTTAGGTGTTCTAGACGAGCCCATTGAAGACTTTCTCTTGGCGAACCTCGGCGAGGCTGTTGTTGCCGGGGTCACATCTGACAGCCGGTCTGTTGAGGCCGGCTTTGTTTTTGTCGGTATTCCGGGCCTTCAGGTTGATGGGACTCAATTTGTACCGCAAGCGCTGGAAAACGGTGCGGTGTTGGTCGTTGTTTCCGACCAGTCCGATTTTCCTCCGGATTTTGACGCCAGAGGCAAACCGATCCTGCGCATTCAAGACCCGCATTTGGCGTTGGCGCGTTTGGCAGGAGCCTATTTCCCCGCCCCGCTTGAGCAAGTGGCTGCTGTGACGGGCACCAATGGCAAAACATCGATTGCATCTTTTCTGCGGCAGATCTGGGCAAGCCAAGGCATTGCGGCAGCCAATATTGGCACCATCGGCATCGAAGGCCCGAAGGGCACCCGATATGGTGGTTTGACCACACCGGACCCTGTCGGGTTGATGCAGAGTGTGCAGGGGTTGGTTGCAGAGGGTGTCACACATTTGGCGCTTGAGGCTTCCAGCCATGGTTTGGAGCAAAAGCGGCTTGATTGTTTGTCCGTCGATATTGGCGCCTTCACCAATTTGACCCGTGATCATCTGGATTATCACGGCACGTTTGAAGCCTATCGGGCTGCAAAAAGTCAGCTTTTCAGCCGCCTCGTCCGTGATGGCGGCACGGCGATTATCAATCTGGATGATCCCAGTGGTGCGCATTTTCTTAAAGTTGCCAAGGCCCGTCGCCTCACCTGTCTTACCGTGGGCCGTTCTTCGGACGCCGATCTTATTGTGCGTTCGATTGATGTTGAGGGTTTTGATCAACGCGTGCATTTGGGTGGGATTTGGGGCGAGATTGACTGTTTTGTGCCGCTTGTTGGGTCGTTTCAGGTATCCAACGCGTTGGTTGCCGGTTTGATGGCTTATGCTGGCGGGCTGAAGCCACAAGACATTATTGATGCTATCTGTGGTTTGACGGGTGCCCGCGGACGCATGGAACTGGTGGGGCAGTCTGGGGCTGATACTGCCATCTATGTTGACTATTCGCACACACCGGATTCGCTGGAGGTGGCGCTTAAGGCGCTACGGCCGTTTGTTAAAGGGCGGTTGATATGTGTGTTTGGCGCGGGTGGAGATCGTGATACCGGCAAGCGGCCGTTGATGGGGCAGGCAAGTAACAATTTTGCTGATTATTCGATTGTCACAGACGACAATCCTCGGTCAGAAGATCCTGCTTTGATCCGTGCCGCTGTGATGGAAACGGTTACCAATGGTGTTGAGGTGGCTGGAAGGCAAAAGGCTATTTCGCTTGGTGTGGACATGATGACATCAGGAGACATTTTGCTCGTTGCGGGAAAAGGTCATGAAACAGGGCAGACAATCAAAGGCGAGATACTGCCATTTTCTGACCATGAAGCCATCGCCAAAGCATTGGCCGAGATCGAAAAAGGGGCGGCTCTATGACCCCATTGTGGACGGCTTCTGATTTTGTTGCAGCTGTGTCTCCATCGTTTCAACCTGGGACCATTGATGATGTGATGAGCATATCGATTGACAGTCGTACGGTTGTTAAAGGGGATGCTTTTTTCGCCATCAAAGGTGACCGGTTTGACGGTCACGGGTTTGCGCGGGCTGCGCTCGATAGCGGTGCTTCTGTTGTGGTTCTGGACGATGCACAACGGTCTGAATTTTTAGATATCGCCGAGCGCGTTGTTTTTGTAGATGATGTATTGAGCGCTCTGGAGCGCTTGGGCAAAGCGGCAAGAGCAAGGGTCGCAGGGCGGGTGATTGCTATTACGGGCAGTGTGGGCAAAACCAGCACAAAAGATGCTTTACGGGCTGCCTTGGCGCCAAGTGGTTCTGTTCATGCTGCGGTTTCTTCCTTCAATAATCATTGGGGAGTGCCACTCACTTTGGCAAGAATGCCAAAGGAAATTGAGTTTGGTGTGATTGAAGTCGGCATGAATCACCCTGGCGAAATCCGAAACCTGATTGCGATGGTCAAACCGCATTTGGCAGTAATCACCACCATCGTCGCGGCTCATATTGGCAATTTTGATAGCATCGACGAGATCGCAGCGGCAAAGGCCGAAATATTTGAAGGTGTTGTGGCCGGTGGCGCTGTGCTGATCAATGGTGACAATAGATTTAGCGATTTTCTTAGCGGGGTTGCAAAAGCCCAGGGCATTGATGCTATTCATCGCTTTGGTCGGTCTCAAGACTGCGATGTTCGTTTGTTGGATTTGACGCTGGCTGCGGATGGGTCTGATCTGTCCGTTTCCCTTTTTGGTAATCACGTGCGTTGCCATGTGGCCGCGCCGGGTGAACATCTGGCCCTGAACGCCCTGTCTGTTCTGGGGGCTGTGTCTTTGTCTGGTGGCGATGTTACCAAAGCTTGTGAGGTGCTCGCCCGGCACGGAGCGAGTAAAGGGCGGGGTGAGCGGCACAGTTTGGCGATTGAAGGGGGGACCGTTCAGCTGATTGACGAGAGTTATAATGCCAATCCAGCATCGGTCTCTGCTGCTCTCGCAACGCTGGCTTTGTCTCAAGGGAGTGGCCGTAAAATTGCCGTACTAGGCGATATGCTAGAGCTTGGTGACGATAGCATTGAAATGCATAAAGGGCTTGTCACCTCTTTGGAAAATACTGGTTTAGATCGGGTTTATTTATGTGGGCCGATGATGGCTCATTTGTGGGAAATTGTGCCTATCGCAATGCGCGCCACCTATGCTAATAGCTCTGCGGACCTTATTGCCCCTCTTGTTGCCGATATCTGCGATGGAGATGTGGTAATGGTAAAGGGATCGCTTGGGTCGAGGATGGGACCGATTGTTGCTGCGTTGCTGGGTGAATGCAAAAGATAAGCGGGCCATTTTGTTGGCGCCGCGTTGGAAAGGTCAGACAAACAGATGCTGATGTATCTCGTTGAATTCTCAGATCAATTTTCTGTTTTTAATGTGTTTCGATATCTTACCTTTCGAACGGCTGGTGCGATTATCACGGCATTGTTGGTGGGCTTTTTGTTTGGACCTGCCATTATCCGGTCGCTGCGTGCGCGGCAGGGAAAGGGGCAACCTATTCGCGAGGATGGACCTCAGAGCCATTTGCTAACCAAAACCGGCACGCCCACGATGGGGGGATTGATGATCCTGACCGGCTTGATTTCGGCAACCTTGCTGTGGGCTAATCTGTCTAATCCATATGTCTGGATCGTGTTGGCGGTGACCGTCGGGTTTGGCCTTATCGGTTTTTATGACGATTATCTCAAGGTTTCGCGGTCTTCTCATAGAGGGTTTTCAGGTCGCTTGCGCTTGTCCATCGAGGCCGTCATTGCCGGTTTGGCGTGTTTTGCGGTGGCAAAACTGGGAGAGACTTCTTTCTCCACCTCCGTCACATTCCCGTTTTTTAAAGATACGCTTTTGGATTTGGGTTGGTTTTTTGTACCTTTTGGCTTGTTCGTTATTGTCGGCGCGGGGAATGCGGTCAATCTGACTGATGGCCTTGATGGCTTGGCAATTGTTCCGGTTATGATCGCCAGCGCCACATTTGGTGTTATCGCCTATCTGTCTGGTAACGAGATTTTCGCGGAATATTTGCAAATTCATTATGTGCCGGGCACCGGTGAGCTGTTGGTTTTGTGCGGTGCTATGGTCGGGTCCGGTTTGGGCTTTTTGTGGTTCAATGCTCCTCCGGCCGCGATATTTATGGGCGATACCGGATCTTTGGCGCTGGGCGGTATGTTGGGCGCGATTTCTGTGGCGACCAAACATGAGCTTGTATTGGCGATTGTGGGTGGCTTGTTTGTTCTAGAGGCGGTTTCAGTCATCATTCAGGTTGCCTCGTTTAAACTGACTGGGCGGCGTGTGTTCCGAATGGCACCGATTCATCACCATTTTGAACATAAGGGATGGACCGAGCCTCAGGTGGTGATCCGCTTTTGGATCATCGCGGTTGTGTTGGCTCTTATCGGTCTGGCAACTTTGAAATTGCGCTAATAAAATGTGATGGGGTAGGTGGTCGTCTGGCGTGCCTGCTCGGGTTTAGACAGGCTGCGACTGAGAGAAGACAATGATCCCGATTACCATTTTTGACGACCAAACAGTTGCGGTGTTCGGACTTGGCGGCAGCGGGTTGGCGACATTGGAAGCGCTTGCTGCGGGCGGTGCGCGCGTTGTTGCTTATGATGACAATGAAGCCAGCCGTACCAAAGCGGCTTTGATTGAAGGTGTTGAGATTGTTGATCTGCGCGAAGCAGATTGGTCTTCTTTTGCTGCGCTGGTGCTGGCGCCCGGTGTACCACTGACCCACCCTGAGCCGCATTGGAGCGTCAAACTGGCGCAACAGGCAGGGGTTGAGATCATCGGTGATGTTGAGCTTTTCTGTCGTCAGCGGCGGCATAGCGGCATTGATTGTCCGTTTGTTGCTATTACGGGCACCAACGGTAAATCCACAACCACTGCCTTGATTTCTCATATGCTGAGAGATTCTGGTATGGATGTCCAGATGGGTGGCAATATAGGGACGCCCGTTCTGGCTCTGGAGCCACTTGCGTCAGACCGCATTTATGTCATCGAAGTCTCGTCCTACCAAATCGATCTGGCTCCTAGCATTGATCCGTCCATTGGCCTGTTGCTCAATATTTCCGCCGATCATTTGGACCGGCATGGGGATTTGATGAGTTATGCCAAAATTAAAGCCCGAATGGTTTCGTCTTCGGGCCTTGCCGTTGTTGCGCTGGATGACCGGTTGTCTGCCAATGTCGCATCAAATTTGCGCCTCAAGGGACGGACCATTGTAACAATTTCGGGCTTTGGCAACAGCCGTGCAATGGTGGCTGCCCCTGATGGGGTTTTGCAAAGCATGGAAGGCGATTTTCTGTTCAATCTGGATCAGGCGCGCGCCCTTCGTGGCACTCACAATGCGCAGAATGCTGCTGCGGCGATTGCGGTGGTGCGGCAGTTTGATCTGCCGCCTGCTGCTCTCTCTCGCGGGCTTATCTCTTTTGGTGGTTTAGAGCACCGTATGGAAGAGGTCGGGGCTGCCGATGGTGTGCTGTATATCAATGATAGTAAAGCAACCAATGCGGATGCCGCTGCCCGCGCCTTGGCCTCATTCCGGTCTGTGCATTGGATCGCAGGCGGATTGCCCAAAGAAGGGGGTATTGAGACGCTTGTTGATCTTTTGGATCGCGTTGAGCACGCCTATCTGATTGGCGATGCTGCCGATGAATTTGCGAGAACACTCAAAAAGAACGGCGTTTCCTATAGCATTTGTGCGCATATGGATTTGGCGCTCGCTGCGGCAATAGATGCCTGTAAAGCGGCTGGAGCCGGTGCAAAGGAGCGTGTTGTTCTTCTCTCTCCAGCCTGTGCTTCCTTCGATCAATTCCCCAATTTCACGGTCCGTGGTGATAAGTTTCGCGAGGCGGTGCATGCCTATCTGGAAAGTGGAACCGTACCCATCGATCCAAGCCATTCGTCTGACGAGGGGTTATAATGCGGCGCACGCGCAAGAATATTCTGACCGAATGGTGGTGGACCATCGACCGGCCCATGCTGCTGGCGCTGGTCTTGATGCTGTTCTCCGGTCTTGTTTTGTCTATGGCGGCCAGCCCTGCCGTGGCCGAACGGTTGAATTTGAATTCCTATCATTTTGTCATCAGGCACGCGATTTTTTTGCCTATGGCGCTTGGTTTGATGGTCGGTGTCACCTTTTTGAACCCTCGTACGGTCCGACGCATTGCGTTGGTGGTGTTCGTGGGTGCCTTGCTGGGAATGGTTCTAACGCTGGTTTTGGGCTTTTCAGCCAAAGGGGCACAGCGCTGGATTAGTTTCGCCGGATTTTCGATACAGCCTTCCGAGTTTTTGAAGCCGGCTTTTGTGGTGCTGTCTGCCTGGTTGTTTGCAGAGAATGATCGTCGACCAGAGATTCCGGGCAATCTGTTTTCCATTGTTTTGTTCATGGTTGTGGTTGCGCTGTTGGTTGCGCAGCCCGATATTGGCCAGACTGTTTTGCTCAGTGTGGTTTGGGCTGGACTGTTTTTTATGGCGGGAATGCCGCTTTTTTGGATATTCCTGCTGATGGGGCTCGGGGTTGGTGGACTGACAATGGCTTACATGTTTGTTCCGCACGTTACGGGCCGCATCAATCGGTTCCTTGATCCAGCCACTGGTGACACGTTTCAGGTGGACACAGCAATGGATTCCATCATTCGTGGTGGCTGGTTGGGCACAGGGCCGGGCGAGGGTATGGTCAAGCGTATTTTGCCTGATTCCCACACCGATTTCATTTTTGCGGTGCTTGCAGAGGAATTCGGTATTCTGGTTTGCCTGTTGCTCGTGGGGGCCTATGTGTTCGTGGTGATCAGGGCATTGATGCTGGCATTAAAGACGCAAGATCTGTTTAAACGATTGGCGATTGCGGGCCTTGCACTGCTGTTTGGCCTACAGGCCGTGATCAATATCGCTGTTAACTTGCAGTTGATGCCTGCCAAGGGTATGACGCTGCCATTCATTTCTTATGGCGGGTCGTCGCTCCTGTCTGTTGCTCTGGGAATGGGATTCTTGCTGGCGCTCACACGGCGAAGGCCTGAAGTGGGGCTGGAGCAGGGGCAGTTTTATCAAAATTTTGACTGAGCCGAGTGACGTGCAATAGGAGCCATCCATTGGGTGGGATGCTTAATGACAAAAGTAGTTTTGTTGACCGCTGGCGGGACCGGTGGACATTTGTTTCCGGCACAGGCGCTTGCTCATGTTTTGATTGAGAGGGGCTGGGTTGTGCATTTGGCGACCGACGGTCGCGCAACGCAATATGGTCATGATTTTCCTGCGCAAAGCATTCAGATTATTCCTTCTGCTACACCGTCGGTGAAAAATCCGGTTGTGATGGTCAAAGCGGCACTCAAACTAGCCAAAGGCTATTTTGCAGCACGCAATGTGATCAAAGATCTGAAGCCCGACATTGTTGTCGGGTTTGGTGGCTATCCCACCGTGCCCCCTATGTTGGCCGCGCGTACCATGGGAGTGCCGTCCTGCTTGCATGAGCAAAATGGTGTTATGGGGCGGGCAAACCGGTTTTTGGCCAAAGGGGCCAGCGCGATTGCTGCCAGTTTTCCCATTCTAAAAGGGGCTGAAGGGTTCGACAATAAGCTCACACTGACTGGTAACCCGGTGCGCCCGATGGTGCATGAGGCTGCCAAGACGTCTTTTGCGCCGTTGACCGCTGAAGGCGAAATCCGGTTGGTGGTTTTTGGTGGATCGCAAGGCGCCCGGTTTTTCTCGGAATATATGCCCGGTGCCTTGGGGCGCTTGCCTCAAACAATGCGTGACCGCATTCGGCTTGTCCAGCAATGCCGCACTGAAGATTTGCTGAAGGTGAAAGTTGCCTATCGTGAGTTGGGCATGCAAGCCGATCTGGCACCGTTTTTTGCGGACATGCCGCAAAAGATTGCTGATGCACATTTGGTGATTTGCCGCTCTGGTGCTTCATCCGTCAGCGAGCTGGCTGCGATCGGTCGCCCATCGATTCTGGTTCCCTTGCCCGGTGCGTTGGATCAAGACCAGAAGGCCAACGCTTCGGTTCTGGTCGATGCCGGGGGCGCTTGGGTGTTGGAACAGCGCGGCCTAAGGCCCAATGATATTTCGGATTTGATTGAAGATTTGATTGCCAATCCAGACAAGCTCAGCGCGGCAGCAGAGGCAGCGCGGGGGCAAGGCAAACTGGATGCCGCCAACCAATTGGCGGATTTGGTCGAGGGATTGGCGAAAAACTCAGGAGTTGCCAAATGAAGATGCCACAAAATATCGGTCCAGTGCATTTTGTCGGGATCGGCGGAATCGGGATGTCCGGAATAGCCGAGGTTTTGCTCAAATTGGGTTACACCGTTCAGGGCAGTGACATTTCCGAAAGCGCCAATGTTTTGCGCCTTCGTGACAAAGGCATCAAAGTTGCGATTGGGCATGCTGCCGAGAATATCGTCGATGCGCAGGTTGTGGTGGTCTCCTCGGCTATCAAGTCAGAGAATCCCGAGCTGAAAGAAGCCCGTGCGCGGCAGTTACCTGTTGTGCGCCGTGCCGAAATGCTGGCAGAGCTGATGCGCTTCAAATCGGCGATTGCAATTGGCGGCACCCACGGCAAAACCACCACGACGTCTTTGGTCGCGGCTTTGTTGGATGCGGGCGGCATGGACCCCACCGTGATCAACGGCGGCATTATCAATGCTTATGGCACCAACGCTCGCATGGGTGAGGGCGACTGGATGGTGGTGGAAGCGGACGAGTCCGATGGCACCTTTGTCAAGTTGCCTGCCGACATTGCGGTTGTCACCAATATTGATCCTGAGCATTTGGACCATTACGGAAGTTTTGATGCTGTGAAGGCCGCTTTTGGGGCCTTTGTTGAAAATGTGCCCTTTTACGGTTTTGCAGCCATGTGTCTGGATCACCCTGACGTGCAGGCGCTGGTGGGGCAGATCGAAGACCGCCGGATCGTTACCTATGGTGCGAACCCGCAAGCGGACGTGCGCTACACTGATTTGCGCAATGAAGGCGGGATAAGCCGTTTTTCCATTGTCATCCAAAACCGTAGTAGCGGCGAAAGCGAAGAGATTTCGGGCCTGTCCCTTCCTATGCCGGGGGAACATAATGTTGCCAACGCAACTGCCGCCATTGCCGTGGCACATGAGTTGGGCATTTCGGCGGATGCGATTCGGCGTGGCTTGTCTGGTTTCGGGGGGGTGAAACGTCGTTTTACGCGCACTGGCAGCTGGAATGGCATTGAGATCATCGACGACTATGCACATCATCCGGTGGAGATCGCCGCTGTCATGCGGGCGGCCCGTCAAGCCAGCCAGAATAAGGTGATTGCCGTCATGCAACCGCACCGCTACAGCCGTCTGGAAGATCATTTTGAAGATTTCTGTACCTGTCTGAATGTGGCCGATCATGTGTTGGTTGCCGATGTTTATGCCGCCGGTGAGCAACCGATTGAAGGGTTCAATTCCGAGACGCTTGTTGAGGGTTTGAAAAACCACGGACACCGCAAAGCCGAAATTCTGGGTCCTTCAGAAGGACTTGCGGCCCGCATTCGCGAAATTGCAGAGCCGGGAGATTATGTCGTCTGCCTTGGCGCTGGCAGTATATCCGGTTGGGCCAACGCCTTGCCAGCTGAGTTAAAAGCATTGGCCGGAGAATAACATGGCATTTGAGGATCTTCTGAGCCGTTTTGGCGACTGGACCGATGATGTGCGTGGTCGGCTCAATAGCAATTTTGATATTGCGCCCTATACGTGGTTTCGGGTGGGCGGGCCTGCGCAACTGTTTTTCAATCCGGCAGATGAAGCCGATCTTGCGTATTTTCTAAAACATCTGCCAAGTGACATTCCTGTCACGGTCATCGGGCTTGGCTCTAACATGCTGGTGCGTGATGGAGGGGTTGAAGGTGTCGTTATTCGCCTGTCTGGCAAAGCTTTCACCAGCATTGAGGTGGAGGACGACCTAACGGTGTCTGTTGGTGCTGCGATGCCTGACATGCGCTTTGCGACTCAAATAGCCAAACAGGGGATTGCTGGGTTTTCCTTTTACAAAGGCATTCCTGGCGCCATTGGTGGTGCCTTGCGGATGAATGCAGGAGCCCATGGTGCTGAGACCAAAGATCGGTTGATCGCCGCGCGCGCTGTGGATCGTGCGGGTGTCATTCACGATTTGACACCAGATGATCTGGGCCATGGCTACAGAACCTGCGCAGCGCCTGCTGATTATATCTTCACCAAAGCGATTTATCGTGGTGAAGCGGGTGATCCAGAAGCTTTGAAGGTCGAGATGGGGGAGGTTTCGGCTTACCGCGAAGACAATCAGCCCACCAAGGAACGCACGGGCGGTTCCACATTCAAGAATCCTGACGGCAAAAGCGCTTGGCGCCTGGTGGATGAAGCCGGGTTTCGCGGATTTGAGTTGGGTGGGGCGCAAGTGTCAGCCAAACACACAAATTTTTTGATCAACACCGGTGACGCAACCGCGCAAGACATTGAACGGTTGGGCGAAATGGTGCGGGGCAAGGTGCGAGAGATGACCGGAATTTCACTGCATTGGGAAATCAAGCGCATCGGGTCTTTTGAGGATGACGTGCAGATTGTGCCGTTTCTTGACAGTTAGACACTGGTGTTTTGAAGTGTTTGTTTCATTTTACTAGGTATATATTTACGCGTTTTTGGGCCGCTTTCAAACATTGAAAGCGGCTCTTTTATTTGTGCATTTTTTGTAAACAGGCTTGGGAAAACGCAGATTGTCAGATTCTGCTTATCATTTGTTAGGCATTTTTAACCATAAATGGAGGGGCGTAATGCAAATTGCATGACCTGCAAGGGCTGCCACAGTGTGGGCCAGTAACCATGCAAGTGTCGGTCAGAACGGATGCTGTTTTTGAAAATAGCTTGGTTCTGGCTTGAAAGGTTTAGTTAAATGGCAAAACATGTTGCAGTTCTGATGGGTGGATGGTCGACGGAACGTCCGGTTTCGTTGAGTAGCGGTAAAGAATGTGCGGATGCACTGGAAGCCTCTGGCTTTATGGTCAGCCGTGTGGATGTCCAGCGGGATATCGCCTCCGTTTTGTCAGACTTGAAGCCTGATGTTGCCTTCAATGCCTTGCACGGTCCCTATGGTGAGGATGGGTGCATTCAAGGACTACTGGAAGTGCTGGGTATTCCCTATACCCATAGTGGTGTTATGGCCTCTTCCGTTGCGATGAATAAGGAAAAAGCCAAAGATATCATGCGTGCCGCTGGCGTTCCGGTTGCAGAATCAAAAGTCATGCACCGTCTAGATGCGGCAAAAGAACATGCTTTACCGACGCCATATGTTATCAAACCTGTCAGCGAAGGGTCGAGCTTTGGTGTCTTGATTGTGACCAAAGATCAGCAACATCCGCCAAAAGAGCTTTATTCTGCTGATTGGCCCTACGGGGACATTGTGATGGTGGAACGCTACATTGCCGGACGCGAGCTGACCTGTGCAGCGATGGGGGATCGTGCGCTCGATATTATCGACATCGCGTCTGACGATCACATTTTCTATAATTATGACGCAAAATACGCTCCGGGGGGGTCTTCCCACACTTTACCTGCCGAACTTAAACCGAATGTTTACGAATATATACAATCGTTAACCATATCAGCGCATCATGCGCTTGGTTGTCGAGGCATCTCGCGCGCAGACTTTCGATATGACGAAAGCGTTGGTGATGAGGGCGAATTGATCTGTCTGGAAGTGAATACCCAGCCGGGCATGACGCCAACCTCTCTTGTGCCAGAAATGGCTGCAAAAGCGGGCTTCGATTTTGAACAATTGGTTACTTGGATGGTGGAGGACGCTTCGTGCGACCGATGATAGGCAAATTGGCAAAAGATAAAGGTGAGCGGAGGCGCGCTGCAAAGCAACGCGACTCATTGGCTCCCCGCGCCTATGCCTATGAGCAGCGTCGCCTGCCGTTTTATAAACGTATTATCCCGATCGCAGAAACCTGGCTGCCCCGCGGTGTTGGCTGGGGACTGTCCGTGGGCTTTCTTGCTGTCACGGCCTTGTATGGCTCTATGATCGGTGGAGAAAACCAAACGGCACTGGAACGCGCCTCGACCGTTCTGGGGCTTAAAGTTGAAGCCGTGCTGATTACGGGTCAAAAAGAAGTTACGGAAGCCGAGATTCTGTCAGTCCTTGGGATCAATGAGGACAGCTCCCTGCTGACCTTTGATGCCTATGTGGCGCGCAAGAATCTGGAACAAGTGAGCTGGATTGCCGAGGCATCCGTCCAAAAATTATATCCGAATAAACTACAAGTCGTGGTTCGCGAGCAAAAGCCATTTGCCCTTTGGCAGCGAGGGCAATATGTATCGCTGATTTCCTATGATGGTTCGGTGTTGTCCGATCACATTGACCCAGAGTTTGCTGATTTGCCTTTGGTCGTTGGCCATGGGGCCCAACGCAAAGCGTCAGAATTATTTGAAATACTGGCGCAGTATCCATCACTGGCGCGCAAGACCCGCGCGGTCGTTTATGTGTCGGAACGGCGCTGGGATCTTTATTTCAAAAACGGTGTGCAGGCGAAGTTGCCGGAAATCGATCTGCAGGATGCGTTGGATAACCTGCTGGCGTTTGATGAAGACGGCTCCCTGTCTCGCAAGGATATATCTCTGGTGGATATGCGGTTGTCCGATCGGACTTTTGTACGTATGAGCAAAGATGCCGCCGAAAGACGACGTCAAGCCCTGCGTGATCTTGGGGCCAACGTGGCCAAAGAGGTGGAGACATGAGGGGTTCGCCTTGGAATAAGCGGGAGATGCGCGGTCGTTATCTCACGCAAAAACGGTCATCGGTCATCACCATTCTGGACGTTGGGTCTACCAAGGTTTGTTGCGTGATTGCACGGTTGGTGCCGCGCCCCTTTGGTGAGGCGCTGCGCCATCGCACTCATACCATTCAGGTTCTGGGCTTTGGTCTGCATCAGGCGCGTGGCATCAAATCCGGTGTTGTTGTCGATCTGGATCAGGCCGAAAACTCGATCCGCCTTGCTGTCGATGCGGCAGAGCGTCAAGCGGATATCACGGTTGAATCCTTGATCGTCAATGTATCGTGCGGACGTATCAAAAGTGACACGCTGAGTGCCACAGTTTCGCTGCATGGTCATGAAGTCGATGAAGCCGATATTCGGCGTGTTCTGCAAGCCGGGTCTGAGCATTTGCTGACCATGGATCGCAGTGTGGTGCATTCTATGCCCATCGGCTATTCGCTGGATGGTGGCAAGGGCATCAGTGATCCTCGCGGTATGCTGGGTGATGACCTTGCGGTTGATATGCATGTGGTCACGGCACAAAGTGCGCCTTTGAAAAATTTGGAATTGTGCATCAATCGCTGCCACCTTGATGTCGAAATGATGGTGGCGACACCCTATGCCTCGGGTTTGGCGTGTCTGGTGGATGACGAAGCGGAATTAGGTGTTGCCTGTGTCGACCTCGGTGGTGGGACGACGTCGATCTCCATTTTTGTGGACGGGCAATTTGTGCATTCGGATGCGGTCGCCATGGGTGGTCATCATGTAACGATGGATCTGGCCCGTGGACTTTCAACGCGTCTGGCCGATGCCGAACGTATCAAGACCCTTTATGGCAGTGCGCTGTTGTCCCTGTCTGATGATCAGGAACTGGTGGCCATTCCGCCGGTGGGTGATGACGACAGGGATTTGTTGAATCAGGTGCCGCAGGCGTCCTTGACACGCATTATCCGGCCAAGAGTTGAAGAAATTCTCGAAGTGGTGCGGGATCGCATCGAAGCATCCGGTTTTTCCGGCCATGTGGGCAAACGGGTTGTTTTGACCGGTGGCGGAAGCCAATTGACAGGGATGGCTGAAACCGCGCGTCGGATTCTAAGCCGCAATGTGCGCCTTGGTCGACCATTGGGTGTTGCTGGTCTTCCCGATATTGGCAAGGGGCCTGCCTTTGCAACCGCCGTGGGATTGTTGATTTATCCTCAAGTTGCCCAGATTGAGCAATTTGAGCGTATGACGGTCAAGCCAAGATTGACCGGTACAGATGGCTATCTGGCCCGCATGGGGCAGTGGCTGAAAGAAAGTTTCTGATGCTGATTGGATTTATGCTGTGAAACATGCGTGAATCGTTGATCAGAATCAAGGGGTTGGGTTATATTGCTGAGAAGTGATTCGCCCTGCTGCCCCGATCGGAAAAAGTTGAGTTTAAACGGAGCTACGCATTAGGCGGCGGCTTTTACAGAAGCGGATTGAGATCGGTAATAGTTCGATCCATGCAGTGAAATGAGGGTACAATGACCATCAATTTGAGGATGCCCGACATTACCGAATTGAAACCGAGAATTACGGTGTTCGGCGTCGGCGGTGCTGGCGGTAACGCAGTCAACAACATGATCGAAACCGGCCTTGAAGGTGTCGACTTTGTGGTTGCGAATACAGATGCGCAGGCACTCACCTTGTCCAAAGCTGAACGTATCGTTCAGATGGGCATTGCCGTGACCGAAGGTCTTGGCGCCGGTTCCCAGCCTGAAGTTGGTCGAGCCGCAGCGGAAGAAGTGCTCGACGAAATCAACGATCACCTTAACGGGTCTCACATGGTGTTTATCACGGCCGGTATGGGCGGTGGTACAGGCACCGGTGCTGCGCCTGTGATTGCCCGCACAGCCCGTGAACAGGGTATCCTGACCGTTGGTGTTGTGACCAAGCCGTTCCACTTTGAAGGCCAACGCCGTATGCGGTTGGCGGAATCCGGAATTGACGAACTGCAAAAGAGTGTCGACACACTGATCGTCATTCCAAACCAGAATCTTTTCCGTATTGCCAATGAGAAAACAACCTTCGCCGATGCCTTCTCTATGGCCGATGAAGTGTTGTATTCCGGCGTTGCTTGTATCACCGATCTGATGGTCAAAGAAGGCTTGATCAATCTTGACTTTGCTGATGTGCGCTCGGTTATGCGTGCAATGGGCAAAGCTATGATGGGCACAGGCGAAGCGTCTGGCGAAGGCCGTGCGTTGGCTGCAGCGGAAGCCGCGATTGCCAACCCGCTCCTTGATGATATTTCCATGAAGGGTGCTCAGGGGCTGCTGATTTCTATCACTGGCGGACAAGATCTTACCTTGTTTGAAGTCGACGAGGCGGCCACACGCATCCGCGAAGAAGTGGATGAAGATGCCAACATCATTCTCGGCGCGACGTTTGACGAGAAAATGGAAGGCATGATCCGTGTTTCCGTCGTTGCAACCGGCATTGATCAGGTTTTGCATGAAACCGTGATGCCTGCCGATCAGCGTATGAAAGAGTTGAACGAGCGTCTGCGGACCGTTGCTGCTCCAACCTATGACGTTGAAGCCGATGCACCAGCTGAGGCTGTATCTCTTGAAGCGTCTGTTTCCGATCAGGCAAGTGCTGCTGTGGCTGAGGCCGTGGAAGCGGTCGAGCGTGAAATCAAGCTTCCTGAAATGCCAGTTTCCCGCCCATCACAGCAGGATCCTGAAGTTTCCATCGCGCCCTTTAAGCCTGAAGCTGTGATTGAGCCGGTGAACGAAGAAGAATTTGAAGCTCCAAAATCAGTCGTTGAGGCGCCTGTCGTTGCGGAACAACCTTTCATTCCTGCGATGCCTGAAGTGCCCGAAAATTTGCGCCGTGCAATGCCGAATGTGGATGAATTGCCACCCATGATCCAACGTGAGCTCGAAGCTCTGCGCAATCGTGAAGAATTGGGACATCAGGATGATGAAACGCGTCCTATGAGCCTGTTGAAACGCCTTGCTGCTGTTGGTCTTGGTCGTCGTGAAGACGAACTTGAACAGGCTGCTGGTGGTCATGCACCACAGGCAGCAAAGGCAGCACAGGCTGCTCCGCAAGTGCAGCAAGCCGCACCTGTGCAACAGCCAATGCAGCCACGTGTTCAGCAGCCACAGGCACAACAGCATTATCAGCCCCAGCAAGCGCCTGCGCCTCAAGCCGCTCAGCGTCCTGTGCAAAATGAATTGCCTGCCATGCCGCGTATGAATGCACCTGCTGCACCTCATGCGCCACATTCTTCTCAGCCAGGCATGCCTGCTGCAGGATCGCCTTTTAATGAGTTTGCACCGCGCCAACAACGGCCTACGCAAAACAGCATGTATCAGCCACAGCAGGGTCAGCTGGACCCGCATGGCCGCTCTGTACCAACTGCTGCGCCACAGGCTCAGGGAATCAGCGAAGAAGAACAAGTTGAAATTCCTGCCTTCTTGCGCAGACAGGTGCGGTAACACTCTGTTACATAAACTATAATAAATAGACTGCCAGAAGCCGGGGTTGAGCCAACTCCGGCTTCTAATTTATTGAAATATATGTGTTTTTATTGACGGCTCTATTATCAGTGCGTCGGGATTATTTTCGTAACATAGGGTAAGAAAGCGTGATTTGGTAAACAGATCATTCACACGTTATGTTCGGCTCAAGAAAAGCATAAAGCGTATCATGCGTATCGTTGGCGAAAGAGATTCCACATCTGGATGTGGGCGGCCGACACTGAAAAAACGATAGATACGATTAGGGGCATAAATATGGCAAATTTGCTAAACGCTAAACAGACCACTTTGCGCGAACGTGTGGTGGTGTCGGGTATTGGTGTGCATAGCGGTAAGCCCGTCGAGATGATCTTGCATCCGGCAGACCCCAATACCGGCATTAACTTCCTGCGTGTTGATCGTGAAAATGGCACCGAATTGGAGATCAAAGGATCTTTTTCTTCGGTCATTGATACCCAGCTTTGCACGATTATCGGGCATCCTCAAAAAGGGATGATTGCCACCATCGAGCATTTGATGGCGGCATTGGTTGGCTACGGTGTCGACAATGTTCTGGTTGAAGTTGATGCGGATGAAGTGCCTGTTATGGATGGCAGCTCTCGTGCTTATATCGATGCAATCGATCAGGTTGGCTTGACAGAATTGTCAGCACCGCGCCGCTATATCCGTGTGTTGAAGCCTGTGCGTGTTCAGAATGGTGAGTCCGTCGGCGAATTGATGCCTTATGATGGAACACGGTTTGATGTCACCATCGACTTTGATTGCGATTCCATCGGTGTTCAGACTTTCGACTCTGAAATGACACCAGAGGTGTTCAAACGTGATGTTAGCTTGGCTCGCACGTTTGGGTTTATGTCCGATGTTGAGCGCCTTTGGGCCGCAGGGTATGCGCTTGGGTCTTCCTTGGAAAATTCGGTTGTCATTGGCGATGATCAGAAAATCGTCAATCCTGATGGATTGCGTTATAGCGATGAGTTTGTGCGTCACAAAACACTGGATGCCGTTGGAGATCTTGCATTGGCTGGTGCTCAGCTTCTGGCGCATTTCCGTTCATTCAAAGGTGGCCACAAATTGAATTTCAATATGCTGGAAGCTCTTTTTGCAGATGACAGCAATTGGGAGTGGGTGGAAGCTGCTGCCAGCAAACGGAATTCCATGCGTGTTGGCGTGTCCCATACCAGCCCTGCTATTCAGGCAGCGATGGGCCCTGAAACCAACTAAGCTTGCATTTGTTTTGATAAATTTGGGGTGGCGCAAGTCACCCTTTTTGTTTTAACACTCTATTGGCGGCAAAAATCTTGGGATTGTGGGTGCGATTGTCTTAGATTGTGCGTATAAGTGACTTTGCTGTGAAGATATAGCGAGCAACTTGGCGGTAAGACACATTTTTTCCTAAATTGTGATGACACTGTTGGAAAATTCTACTGCTTTCTTGTAAAGACAAGATAGACGTGGCCTGCGCGGCCGGGCGGATGGATCTGCTTCCTGATTGAAGGGTATGAGTAACGATGGGTTTTCTTTCTGCAAAACGCGGCCGGTTTGGGCTCGCTCTGGTGTTGGCTACCGGCTTGGCGGCTTGCTCCAGCACCGACCCTTCCGAGTTGGCTTTTGAAGAGATTCCAGCCGAGAAGCTCTATGCAGAAGGCCTTGTGGCTATGGAAACCGGCGATGCAAAAGAAGCCAAGAAGAAATTCGAGGAGCTTGATCGCCAGCATCCCTATTCCAACTATGCTCGCAAATCCATGATGCTGACCGCCTATACGCATTATAAAAGCGGTCAATATACAGAGTGTATCTCGGCAGCAAAGCGATTCATTGCACTATATCCCGGTGATGACGATGCGCCATACGCCTATTATTTGATTGGGCAGTCCTACTTCAAACAGATTCCTGATGTTACACGCGATCAAGAATCGTCAGAGCGTGCGATGCAGGCGATGAACGAGTTGATCCAGCGCTACCCCGATTCTGAATATTCCGATGACGCCCGCCGCAAAATCCGTATTACAATGGATCAATTGGCAGGTAAGGAAATGCAGATTGGTCGTTACTATCTCGAGCGCAAAGAGTATATTGCGGCGGTCAACCGGTTCAAAGTGGTGGTAACTGACTTCCAGATGACACGTCAGGTGGAAGAAGGCTTGATGCGTTTGGCTGAGTCCTATCTCGCCATGGGCATTACCCATGAAGCACAAACCGCAGTCGCTGTTTTGGGCCATAACTTCCCGCAGAGCAAATGGTACAAGATTGCCTATGGCATGCTGAATAAGGATGGTTTGGCCCCCAAGGTCAATCGCGGCTCTTGGATGGCACGCCTGTTTCGCTGATAGGCAGTCAAGTTTGCCCCGCACGATAGAAATGTCTCGTCGCATAGAATTGTCTTGTGGGAATGATCTTGTTTTGTTCACGTTTTTGCGCATTGCCTGATTGCTTTTAGATGGCGAATTGTCATAGCATGGCTCGAAATCCGAGTCAGTGAACTGACCAGTTAAGCTCGTCTGATCCAAGAGGAAACCATGCTCGCCTCGCTTTCCATCCGTGACATTGTGTTGATTGATCGCCTGGATCTGGAATTCGGCGATGGCATGACTGTGCTGACCGGCGAAACCGGTGCGGGCAAGTCTATTTTGCTGGATTCTCTGTCGCTTGCACTCGGCGGGCGGGGAGATGGTGGGTTGGTGCGTGCTGGCCAAAAACAGGGCCAGATTGTCGCCAGCTTTGACCTTACGCCCAGCCACCCCGTTTTTTCCCTTTTGGAAGAGCAGGGACTGTCCAGTGGCAGTGATCTTATTTTGCGCCGTGTGCAAAATGGTGATGGCCGCACGCGAGCCTATGTCAATGATCAACCCGTCAGTGCCGGTATGCTGCGCCAGATTGGCGACGGTCTTGTCGAGATTCATGGGCAGCATGATGATCGTGCTTTGGTGGACGTTTCTGTGCATCGCAGTTTGCTGGATGCTTTTGGTGGATTGCAGGGCCAAGTTGCCAAGGTGGGTAAGCTATTCAAGGATTGGCGCAAGGCTGAAAAAGATCTGGCGCATCTGGAACACTCGATTGAAGAAGCACGCAAGGAAGCCGACTATCTCAATGCGTCGGTCGATGAGCTCTCCGCATTTGGCCCCGTTGAGGGGGAAGAAGATGAACTTGCCGCTAAACGCACTGTGATGATGCAATCGGAAAAGATTGCTGGCGATCTGAATGAGGCTTTTGAGGTGCTGGATGGCAATGCGTCGCCCATCCCAACCTTGTCTGGAATGATGCGGCGACTTGAGCGCAAAACCGAACAAATGCCGGGTTTGCTCGATGAAACTTTGCAGCATTTGAATGTTGCGTTGAATGCCTTGGAAGAAGCTCGTGGCAGCCTTGAAGAAGCTCAACGGCAAACGGATTTTGATCCGCGTGAATTGGAACAGACCGAAGAACGGCTTTTTGGTCTGCGGGCGTTGGCTCGAAAACACAAGCTAACCGGCGATGCCTTGGTTGGTTTGTTGGCAAAAATGCGCGAAGAACTCGATACGCTTGATCATGGCGAAGAGCGTTTGGTTGCGCTGCGTCAGGCCGCTGTCAGCACCAAAGCCCTTTATGATAAAGCGGCTGTCGATCTGAGTAAAAAACGCAAGAAAGTAGCCGATGCACTTATTAAAGAAGTGATGGCAGAACTGCCGTCCCTGAAGCTGGAGGCCGCTCGCTTCTTGGTCAATATGACCAGTGATGGTGAGGCGCGCAGTGAAGACGGCATTGATCAGCTTGAGTTTTGGGTTCAAACTAACCCGGGTACCAAAGCCGGGCCGATGATGAAAGTCGCATCCGGTGGGGAGTTGTCTCGCTTCCTATTGGCACTGAAGGTTGCTATGGCCGATAAAGGCTCTGCGCCGACGCTTGTTTTCGACGAGATTGACACCGGCGTTGGTGGTGCGGTGGCCGATGCTATTGGGCGCCGATTGGCGCGCCTTGCTGGCAATGTGCAGGTGTTGTCAGTCACCCACGCGCCACAGGTTGCTTCTCGTGCTGACGCACACATGCGGATTGCGAAAACTGCTGTTAAGGGCGAAAATAGGGTTGCCACGGGGGTCTCTGTTATTGATGGCGATCACCGAGAAGAAGAGATTGCGCGAATGTTGGCGGGCGATGTTGTTTCCGACGAGGCACGGGCGGCTGCTCGCCGTTTGATGTCTGATGAAAAAGCGAGGGCATAAGGCGTGGATCGGCAAACTTTGCGGGACTTGGCCGTTGATCAATTGAACGGTACGCAAGCCGAGCAAGAATTGGCCCATCTGGCTGAAGATATAGCCGAAGCTGATAAACTCTATCACGGTGAAGATACGCCTCTTCTGACCGATAGCCAGTATGATGCCCTGCGTAGACGAAATCGGGCTCTGGAGTTGCGGTTTCCTAATCTGCGGCGTGCAGACAGCCCTACTTTACGCGTTGGTTCTGCGCCTTCCGAAAAATTTTCAAAGATCACACATGCGGTGCCTATGCTATCCTTGGACAATGCGTTCAATGATGAAGATGTTGCTGAATTTGTCATGCGGGTGCGCCGGTTTCTGGGGCTTGCCAGCAGTGAGCCTGTTGCTATCACCGCCGAGCCCAAGATCGATGGCTTGTCTGCATCCTTGCGCTATGAAGATGGCGCGCTGGTGTATGGTGTCACACGCGGCGATGGGGCCGTTGGGGAAGACATCACTGCCAATGTCAAAGCCATCGCTTCTATCCCGCAGCAGCTGCATGGTTCCGAAATCCCCAGTGTGGTTGAAGTGCGTGGCGAGGTCTTTTTCCCCCGCTCGGAGTTTGCGGCGCTCAATGCCCGACAAGAAGAAAAGGGTGGCAAGACATTTGCCAATCCGCGCAATGCAGCGGCGGGCTCCTTGCGCCAGTTGGATGCGGAAATTACTCGATCTCGAAATCTCGCGTTTTTTGCCTATGCTTGGGGTGAGGTCAGTGAAGAATTGGCTCCGACACAATATGAAGCTGTACAGCGTTTTGATGCTTGGGGATTTATGGTCAATCCGCAAATGCGCTGTCACACCACTGTCGAGGCATTGCTGGCACATTACCGCGCGATTGAGGCACAACGCTCGTCGCTGGATTATGATATTGACGGGGTGGTCTATAAGGTTGACCGGCTGGATTATCAGCGCAGGCTGGGCTTTGTATCGCGTGCACCACGGTGGGCCATAGCACATAAATTTCCAGCTGAACGGGCCACCACAAAGCTGCTGGATATTGAAATTCAAGTGGGCCGCACCGGCGCACTCACTCCCGTTGCCAAGCTTGAGCCTGTCACTGTGGGCGGTGTTGTGGTGTCGAACGCGACGCTGCATAATGAAGGTGAAATTGAGCGCAAAGGCGTGCTCATCGGTGATGTGGTCACGGTGCAGCGGGCTGGAGATGTGATCCCTCAGGTTATCGGGCCTGTGCTGGAATTGCGCCCCGAGGGCTTGAAGCCTTTTGATTTTCCGACGAAATGTCCTGTTTGTGGGTCTCATGCCGTGCGGGAAAAAAAGGAAAACGGTGAGTTGGACGCCATCCGTCGCTGTACAGGCGGGCTTATTTGCGCGGCGCAGGCTGTAGAGCAGCTGAAACATTTTGTCTCGCGCAACGCTTTGGATATAGACGGATTGGGTGAACGGCAGGTCACTGCTTTCTATGAAGAAGGCATGATCCACAATGCCGCAGATATTTTCCGATTACGAGAGATTGATGCGGGCAAGAATCGTGGCGAACGTCTTCGAGATCGTGAAGGTTGGGGCCCAACATCGGCACGCAATCTGTTTGATGCGATTGACGCACGGCGGTCGGTTGCTTTGCACCGATTTATATTTGGGCTGGGGATCCGCCATGTGGGTGAGACCACGGCCAAATTGCTGGCGCGGCAGTATGATACCTTTACCGCGCTGCGTCAGGCTATGATCAAGGCAGGGGACGCGGACAGCGATGCCTGGCAGGATCTGTTGGGGATCGACGGGATCGGGGCTATTGTGGCTCGTTCGGTTGTTGAATTTTTCAACGAACCCCACAATGAAGAGGTGCTCGATGCTTTGTTGGCTGCGGTCACCCCTCAAGAAGCCGAAGCTGTACAGACGGATAGTTCTGTTTCGGGAAAAACCATTGTCTTTACGGGCAGCCTTGAGCGCTTGAGCCGATCGGAAGCCAAGAATCAAGCCGAGAGCCTCGGGGCCAAGGTATCTGGATCAGTGTCAAAGAAAACCGATATATTGGTTGCCGGACCGGGGGCTGGGTCCAAGCTGAAAAAGGCGCAAGAACTGGACATCATCATCTATACCGAGGATGAATGGATCGACCTGATTTCTGGTTAGCCGATCCATTTCGTTTGCTGGGTATTTTATGATTTGTGCAATGGCTTGGTTGCTTCAGCCAGCCATGCACGGGTTTTTTCATCCAGATCACCTGACAATTCTGCAAAGACCCTTTCGTGATAGTCGTTGAACCAATCCAGCTCGGACTGCGTCAACAGGCGCGCATCGACGAGTCGGTGATCAATTGGGCACAAAGTCAGGGTTTCAAAGGCATGCATGGCGTCTTCGCCGTCTTTGATTGTTTCTGGCTCTGTGACCGCAAGCAGATTTTCGATCCTGATTCCCCACGCTCCGGTTTTGTAATAGCCGGGCTCATTGGACAGGATGTTGCCGGTTTCCAGAGGCACCGCGCCTGCTTTTGAAATGCGTTGGGGGCCTTCATGCACACACAGATATGACCCCACGCCATGCCCTGTGCCATGGGCATAATCAAGTCCGGCTTGCCACAAAGGCATCCGCGCCAGAGTGTCCAGCTGCGCGCCGTTGGCCCCTTTGGGGAAACGCGCCATAGAAACGGCAATCATGCCTTTGAGAACCCGCGTAAAGCGGTCTTTCATTTCTGTATCGGGTGTACCGATGGCTATCGTGCGTGTGATGTCGGTGGTGCCGTCTGGATACTGGCCTCCTGAATCAACGAGGAAGAGCGAGTTTTGATCAAACTTTCGGTTGCTCGCTTCACTGACGCGGTAATGCACAATCGCGCCATTGGGGCCGGCGCCGGATATTGTCTCAAACGAGATGTCTTTTAAGCAACCAGACGCAGACCTGAAGTGTTCGAGCGCCGAAGCTGCCGCGATTTCATCCAGGCTGTCTGTCGGTGCCATTGTATCAAGCCACGCAAGGAAATTACACATGGCGATGCCATCACGGAGGTGCGCGGTTCGCATTCCTGCCAGCTCAGCCTTATTCTTGGCAGATTTTGGTTTGAGGCAGAGATCCTGGCCAATAACAACTTCAGCACCTGTGGCTTCGATGATGGTTCTGACGGCGAATGGCACCAACTGATCATCCAGCATCCAGTTTTTAACCGAGGCCGCAAGATTGCTGATGATTGTCGGTAAGTTGTCCAGCGGTTCAATTGTGATGCTGTCAGGCAAATGCGCTCGTGTTTCAGCGGTCAGTTTGGATGGATCAATCAGGAGAATGGCTTTGGAGGCCGCCGTAACGATTGCAAAGGCCAGGGGAAGCGGTGCCCTTGGTACATCACTGCCGCGAATGTTGAGCAACCAAGCAATGCTATCACCTTGGGTGATGAATGTTGCATCGGCTTTGCCTTGCAGTTGTTTTGAAATTTTGTTCAGTTTTTCTTCTGCGGTTTGACCAGCCAAACTCATCGGGTGGGGCACAATAGGTGCTTTCGGGCGCTCTGGCTGATTGGTCCAGATCGCGTCAATTGGGTTGGTTTCACAAGCCTTGAGCTCGGCTCCTGCCTTTTCGCAGACATCTTGCAAACGCGCCACGTCTCTGGATCCATGCAGCCACGGATCAAAACCGATCACGTCGCCAGATGACAGATTGGCCTCTAGCCATTTGGAGACCGAGCTTTGAGGAACAGAGATCGGGGTCAATAGCTCTGTGTCGACTTGATCCCGCACTTGCAGGGTGTAGCGCCCGTCGATGAAGACTGCGGCCTTGGTTTTGAGAATGACAGACGTGCCAGCGGATCCGGTGAAGCCCGTCAACCAGCTTAAGCGCTCAGCATAGGGGGCCAGATTCTCACCACCATATTCATCGGCTCTAGGCACAATGAAGCCCGATAGGCCCTGTTCTTGTAATTCCTCCCGCAATAGAGGGAGCCGAACGCGGCCTTGCTCTGGGCAAGCTTGATCGCTAAATTCTTGGAACATGGACGAAATCCTCTGGGATTCATAATGACATTTATTGATTTCTAATGGAAATAGGAGTGGATTGGCAAAGGTTTTTGCAACCACCGACACATCGATGGGGCGCTTATCTACATAGGGCTAAAGTGGCAAATTTGGTCCGGTCTCGCAACCGAATGCAGGTGTTCTAACCTGATATATATCACCTAGGTCTTAACCCGTATTTGCGTTTAACGCGGAGCTCATATTTTCGATATGCAATATTCGCATGGCAGTCTTGAGCAATTGGCTCTTTTTCAAATCACCGCAATGCACCATATTGTTGATGTAAGTCAAGCATGACTGACAGAAACCAAAAGGAAAAACATTATGAACTTCTTTAACCGCGCTTTCGATCGTTACATCCAGTCCCGTGAAGAACAGGCAGAGCGTTTTGTAAGTACTTACATGGCTGACCACGGTATCGACACCATGCTCGAAATTTCTACAGATTCAAAAGATTAATGACTTGGGGTGCTTTTAACGGCTCCAGCTGCTGAAGGGAGCAGGATGGAAGCCGATCAAAGCGCCGGACGGAAGGAATACCGTTCAACAAATTAGTTCCAAGGAAACAAGCGGGTTACGACCCGCTTTTTTCGTATCTGGTCTTCATATTTGATAGGCATGCATTTTTTGAATGGCTGATTTGAAGAAACGTATATTTAATCATGGGTTAATTTCGACCTATACTAAAGTCATAGAGTCCGGATGTCGGGGTCTGATGATAAAAGGATGATGAAATGTCTATCGTTAGCCGTACACTTGGAAAAATATTTGCTGCACGTGAAGAAGAAGCGCGCCGTCACCTACAAATCTATCTACGCACTGCCGACCGCGATTTGCTGGAAGCAAACGGCTTTGATGCAGATGAGTTGAAACTTGGTGACCCTAAATATCTTCCGTTCTGATAAAGATACGCATCTCAGGCCGATTGGGTGATTTGTATCGGCTTGAACAGCTGTTTCCTAAGTTTCTCATTTTCTAAATGGTCTTGGGGCATAGTCTGGAAATTACTAAAAAGAAAAGCGGGCCTTTGGTCCGCTTTCTTTTTTGGTGCTTTACCCGAGCACCAAAACCAGCCATCCATCTTGGGTGATGGAACGGATGAGCCGCATACCTTGTGTGCGATAGGCAGCAATCACTCTTGCGCGTTGATGAGGAAGCAGACCAGACAGAATGATGCGGCCACCAACGCTGGTGTGAGCGGCAAGTTCTGGAGCCATTTGGCATAGAGGACCGGCCAGAATATTGGCAACGATCAGGTCAAATGGGCCTTTTTCCTTAAAAATTGAATGTGAGAAGCCCGTAGCTACCGCTGTTTTCACAAGGGGATGTACCCCATTGATACGGATATTTTCATTTGTTGTTTCAATGGAAATAGGGTCGATATCCGTGGCAATCACTTCTTGCTTTAGCAATTTTGCCAATGCGATAGCCAAAACGCCTGACCCCGTGCCAAGATCGAGTATCCGGCAAGGGCTATAGCTGCGCAGCTCTTCGCTGATGATCTTCAGACAACCGGCTGTGGTGCCGTGATGTCCCGTGCCAAAGGCTTGGCCTGCATTGATCTGAATTGGTATCCGGCCTTTGGTGTTCAGGCCCTTGTCGTGGGAACCATGAACCACAAAGCGCCCGGCCTCAACGGGGGAGAGCCCTTCAAGCGATTTGCTAACCCAATCTTCGTCTTCTAGTTCTTTGATTTTGAGCGGTATTTGCATGGAAAGAGCAGATAATTCAGCCAGTGCAATCTTGTAGGTGTCGGTGACACCCTCTTCGGCAGGATAAAGTGACAAAGCCCAAAGGCCGTTGTCTTCATCAATCTCGAAATTGGAGACTGCAAAGCCGTCTTCTTCAAACACGTTTTCTAGATGTTTGGCGGCGGTTTGAATTTCTTCCAAGTTGCCTTCGGCATAAAGATATTGGGGCATGGCTTTGTCTCACAATCCAAGCCTTTTCTGTTTTACGAAATCAGACAAGGCCGAAATATTGGGTGGGTGCGTAGATTCATGGCCAATTTTTTAGTGGTCATGGCAACGCTTTGGCTTTTGTCAGTCGATAAACCGTCTGGGCTGCAAAGGCAAGCAGGTGCCTTGGTGTGTTTGGTTTTTAGTGCTTTTCTACAAACGAATCGACAACGCGTTTTTGACCTGTTTGGAACTGGATGGTCAGTTTGTTGCCTTCAACAGATTTGACCTCACCATAACCGAATTTGATGTGAAAGACCCGTTCGCCGACTGCATATTTGGCGGGGCCATCTGAAACGCTTTTGGCAACAAGTTCGCCCTCGATCAGGTGAGAGGTGTGGCTGCCATGTGAGGACCCACTTTTTGATCGGTTGGCTTTGTTGGCTTGTGCGCGTTTCCAGCCCGGGGTGTCGTAAGAGCTTTCAAACGGGTCGGATTTATCAAACCGGCTTTTGCCATAGATAGAGCCGCCAACACCGGATGCGCCATAGCCGCCATAGGTGGATTGGGTTTCTTCGATTTCGACATGTTTGTTGGGCAATTCATCCAGAAAGCGCGAGGGAATGGAGTTTTGCCATTTGCCATGAATGAGGCGGTTCTGGGCGACATAAATCTTGGCGCGTTTTTTAGCGCGGGTGATTCCGACATAGGCCAACCGGCGTTCTTCTTCCAGACCCTTGTTGCCGGTTTCATCCAACGCGCGCTGATGGGGAAAGAGACCTTCTTCCCAACCGGGCAAGAAGACGGAGTCAAACTCAAGACCTTTGGCGGAATGAAGGGTCATGATAGAAACTGCTTCGTTGGTCTCGCCGGAATCCCGATCCATGACAAGAGCGATATGTTCCAAAAAGCTGGGCAGAGACTCATATTCTGCAATGGACCGAACAAGCTCTTTCAGATTTTCCAGTTTGCCGGGCGCGTCAGGCGATTTTTCCTTCTGCCACATTTCGGTGTAGCCGGACTCGTCTAGAATGACTTCAGCCAATTCAGAATGTTTCATGGTCGACAGCATCGTGCGCCAATGGTTGAATTGACCAAGCAACCCCTTCAATGAACTGCGTGCACGCGGTTTGAGGTCTTCGGTGCCAACCAGCTCGGCTGCCGCTTCCATCAACGGGATTTCTTGATGCCGCGCCAAAGCGTGAATTTGGCGCACGGTTGCATCACCCAAACCGCGACGCGGTGTGTTGACAATCCGTCCAAAGGCAAGGTCGTCAGCTGACTGCACAACAGCACGGAAATAGGCAAGAGCATCGCGGATCTCGGCGCGCTCATAAAAGCGCGGGCCGCCGATGACGCGATAATTGAGGCCCATGGTGACAAAACGGTCCTCAAACGACCGCATTTGGAAAGACGCACGCACCAGAATGGCGATCTCATTGAGATTGTGGCCATCGCGCTGTTGCGCTTCGATTTGATCACCGATGGTGCGGGCTTCTTCTTCTGAATCCCAGATGGATGTGACTGTAACCTTTTCGGCCTCATCGTCTTCAATCTGATGATGCAGGGTTTTACCCAGGCGGCCTTGGTTGAAGGTGATCAAATGAGACGCCGCGGCCAAAATATGTTCGGTCGAGCGATAGTTGCGCTCTAGGCGGATGACCTTTGCGCCGGGGAAATCTGCTTCAAAGCGCAGGATATTGTCGACTTCGGCGCCGCGCCAGCCATAGATGGATTGGTCATCGTCGCCAACACAGCATATATTGTGGTTGGATTGGGCGAGGAGGCGCAGCCAGAGATATTGCGCTACGTTGGTGTCTTGATACTCGTCCACCAGAATATAGCGGAATTTGTTATGGTAGCTTGAGAGAACATCGGGGTGTTCGCGGAAAAGACGCAGACATTCGAGCAAAAGATCACCAAAGTCGCAGGCATTGAGAATCTTGAGTCGCGCTTGATAGGCGGTGTAAAGGATGAGGCCGCTGCCTTGCGCGAATAAAAAGGCTTCGTCTTGTGGCACTTGCTCCGGCGAAAGGCCGCGGTTTTTCCAGCCATCAATGAACCCGGCAAGCTGGCGCGCAGGCCAGCGTTTTTCATCAAGGCCTTGTGCCTGAATGAGTTGTTTCATCAAGCGGATTTGGTCGTCACTATCGAGAATGGTGAAATTGGACTTGAGGCCAACCAGTTCGGCGTGACGGCGGAGAATTTTAACGCCGATGGAGTGGAAGGTGCCCAGCCATTGCATGCCTTCAACCGACCCACCGATCAGCCGACCAATGCGGTCTTTCATCTCACGCGATGCTTTGTTGGTGAAGGTCACCGACAGAATTTGCCAAGGTGCTGCGCGGCGTGTGGCCAGTATATGACCGATGCGTGTCGTTAGAACCCGTGTTTTTCCTGTGCCTGCACCAGCCAGAACCAACAGGGGACCATCAAGGCTTTCAACGGCTTCTTTTTGTTCCGGATTGAGGCCTTCAAGATAAGGCGTCGGGTGCATGCGTGCTAGTTTGGCCCGAATCCCTTCCTGATCGTCCTCCTGCATTTCATGAGACGGAGGTGCAGAGTTGTTGGCAAAAAGGTCTGGCATGGAGACAATCTGGTCCAAATTAACGGTTCAAGAGGGATGCATTCGGTTCTAATGGTGGCGGGGCCTTGCCGAATCCAGCATTAGAACATTATAGCAACAAATGTGGTTTGTCAGGCGCAAAATATGCCAAACTGTCATCAGCGGTGCTCTTCGACATTGGTGCTGATGAGCTTGTCGTTGAAATAGCGTAACGCTTGGACCTGTTGAGCCCAACCGATGATCCGGCCTTTGTCTTCAGGATCGAGAACCGCGATATCCTCTCCTCCTACAGCGTCAAAGGCTTTGAGAGCCTTTTCCAATGTGTCCATGAGGCGAATGGTTGGTGCGCCTTGAGGCAAAAGCTGTTGCTCTTCTTTGGCATTTTCTGGCAGGGGTTTATAGAATTGGGCGACCTTGACTTCTTTGACAAGAAATTTGTGCGCACCTTCTTGCAGGAAGATGCCGCGCATTTCCAGTTGCCAATGGAAATAGGAGCGGCCATGCAGTGCCAAAGTGATGCCTGTGGCGATGGAGACTGTGAGCAGCAGGGCGATAGACAAGGCATAGCCGCCGGTTAGCTCAAATACAATCATAGTGGTGGATACGGGCGCGCCCAAGACCGCTGCGGCAACCGCGCCCATGCCCAAAATGGCATAGAGGCCGTGGCTTGAAGCCATATCGGGGAAAACTTGTGCAGCGATCAGTCCAAAGGTGCCGCCCGTCATGGCACCGACATAGAGAGAAGGAGAGAAAATCCCGCCGCCAAAACGCGACGCTAGTGTGATCGCGGTGGCTGCCGTTTTGGCAATGATCAGACCAAACAGCATCGCCAGTGGCAATTGTTGGTGCAGGGCTTTGTCGGTTGCTTCATAGCCGACTCCGAGTATTTCGGGATAATAGAGAGCTATGCAACCAATCAGAAAGCCGCCTATCACTGGGCGCAAGGGCAGGGGCATTTTGACGTGTCGAGCGACCCAGTCTGTGCCCATCAAGGTGAACTGGAACAGAACTGCGACAAATGCGCATGTCAGGCCAAGCAGCGCAAAGGCAGGCATTTCCCAGTAGGATGTGATTTGATAGGCGGGAATATCAAAGGCTGCGATGTCGCCAAAGTAAAGGCGTGAGAGCATAGTGCCCATGGCAGAGGCGAGCACAATGGGCACAAATGCCGTCAGGGCATAGTGGCCGAGAATGACTTCATGGGCAAACAAGACCCCTGCGATGGGGGCGTTAAAGGAAGCCGAAACAGCACTGGCGACGCCACAGGCCAGAAGCGTTTTTTTGGACGCCGGTGTGAGAGAAAAAGCCTCGCAAAGCATTTTGGCAAGGCTGGCTCCCAAATGCACAATGGGCCCCTCACGGCCAGCACTGGCACCAGCTCCCAGTGAAATGATGGTCACCGCTGCGCTGTCTAGCCCTTGCCAGAAGCGAAGCCCCTTGCCGCCATGGGCACGGGCCTCGATAACATCGGCCACGGCTTCTGCTCGTTTGATCGGGTGGACATATTCCAGAAACAAACCAACAACCAGTCCACCGATTGTGGGGGCAAGGATAACCACCCATGCAGGTGTGTTTTGCACCGCTGTCAGAATACTTTCGCTATTGGTTCCAAGCCAGAGCCACTGCACCGCACCAATGCCGAGACGAAAGACAATTGCCGCACATGAAACCAACATGCCAATGACAATCGCAAGAAACCACAATTTGGGTTGTTGTGTGGAAAGATAGACACGCCAGTTGGGTTCAATCCAGCTTTTTGACAGTTGCAACGGGTTTAACCAACGCATAAGTCTTGTCTCAGTCCTTCTTGCTGCTGCAACAATTGAATCAGATGGCTCAGTCTGGCGATGGGGGCAGTATAGGCAATGTTGGATAAATCCCAAGCCCTCTTTCAAGGGGATCGTTGAAAATTGCATTGCAGATTTGCTATGCGGCAGTGCGGTAAGCGGTTTTGTTTTCGAAATAATTTTGCTAGGTTCGGTTTTATGCAAGGGCTAAAGAAGAAAGATAAATAATGGTGACCGAACCTCATTTCAGCCGGGTTAGAGATGATGCTGCAACCGCTGCTGTGTGTGATCTGCTTAAGCAGCGTTTTGACGACCGCTTTACGACGGGTGCGTCCTTTAGAGAACAGCATGGCCATACGACCACAAATTTGAAAAATCAGATGCCGGATGGGGTGGTTTTTGTCAAAAACACCCAAGAGGTTTCTGACGTTGTGACGCTGTGCAACGAGCATGACGTGCCAGTGATTGCGTTTGGTACGGGGTCTTCGCTTGAAGGCCATCTCAACGCTCCGTTTGGCGGCATTTCTATTGACTTGTCCCAGATGAATGCGGTGGTTGAAGTGCATCCCGAGGATCTCAATTGTACGGTTGAAGCGGGGGTGACGCGCAAGCAATTGAATGATTATTTGCGCGATACAGGTTTGTTTTTCCCTATTGATCCCGGTGCCGATGCTTCGTTCGGGGGGATGGCTGCGACACGTGCTTCGGGCACCAATGCGGTGCGTTATGGCACCATGAAAGACAATGTGGTTTCGCTGAAGGCTGTTATGCCTGACGGTAAAATCATCACAACGGCGAGCCGTGCCAAAAAAAGCTCTGCTGGTTACGATTTGACCCGTCTGTTGGTTGGATCCGAAGGCACGTTGGGCATTATTACCGAAGTGACGCTGAAGCTGTCGGGCATACCGCAAGCCATTGCTGGCGGAATGTGTGGATTTCCTGATTTGGAAAGTGCTTGCAACGCCACGATCATGACCATTCAGTGCGGGATTCCCATTGCGCGGATTGAATTGCTTGATGTGATGCAAATACGGGCGTGTAATCTCTATTCCAAACTGGATCTGGTCGAGCGACCAACCTTGCTGGTGGAATTCCACGGTACAGAAACGGGTGTGGCGGAACAGATCGAATTATTCGGCGAGATCGTTGCCGATTGCGGCGGATCCGATTTTCAATCCGCGTCTCGTGCTGAAGACCGAACCAAGTTGTGGACGGCGCGCCATGATGCCTATTGGGCATCGCATGAGTTGCGGCCAGGTGCCAAGGGCATTTCGACAGATGCTTGTGTGCCGATTTCCCGACTCGCTGAATGTGTGACGCAAACGCAGCAGGATTTGGAAGACAATGGATTTGTCGCCACAACGGTCGGTCATGTCGGGGATGGCAATTTCCATGTGTTGTTGTTGCTTGACCCCGAAAGTCCCGCTGAGCAAGAAAAAGCAGATGCCTTTTTGTCGCGCCTGGCCCATCGCGCCATTTCAATGGGCGGGACCTGTACAGGTGAACATGGTGTCGGTCAGGGCAAAATGAAGTATATGTTGGAAGAGTTTGGGCCTGCGTTGGCCTATATGGTGGCTATCAAAAAGGCCATTGATCCAAAGAACATCATGAATCCGGGGAAAATGCTACCAAATCTGGGGTAAGGACAACTCCTGATTTGCGGTCAACGGGTTCATTTTGCTAGCGTTTGTTGTGGCTTGATATGGCGTTATGTGTTTGATGCCGTTATGCGAAAGATAAATCCGCGCTGGTCGGATTTTGATGTATGTCCGTTGGCTTGTTGGTTGCTGGTCATGGCCTTAAGGAGACAAGGTTCTGAATAGTCTGTATTTCACCATTGGTGGTACGCTTTTGCTGGCGTTGATCGTGGCGCTGGTTGGGCCGCTTTTTGTCGACTGGACTTCTTATCGCGCAGCATTTGAGCGAGAAGCGACGGTTGTCTTGGGTCAGCCGGTTCGTGTTTTGGGGGCGGCGGATATGCAAATCCTGCCGTTGCCGCACTTGCATTTTGAAAGTGTGCATGTCGGGCCAGACAATGAAGCGCCCATTCTGGTGGTTGATACGTTTGATATGCGCATCGAATTGCTGCCGCTGTTGCAGGGCAAAATTGAAGTGGTCGACATGACATTGCGTTCGCCCATATTGCGGATGCAGCTGGATGAACAAGGGCAATTTGCATGGCGGCAGGACAAGGGCAAGCTTTGGGATATCGATCTGGAGAAAATCAAGCTCAATGATGTGCGCGTTGAAAACGGGCGGATTGCCTTTGACGATAAAAGCACCGGCCGTTCAAAGAACATCACGTCGCTGAATGCGACATTGCAAGCCCGAAGCCTGATCGGACCTTACAAAATCGAGACCTCCTTCCAAATGGATGGAGAACCATATTCCCTGATGCTTTCGACTGGTTCTGCCAGCGAATCCGGCCTTCATCTCAAGAGCTTGTTAACGCCGGTCAACCTGCCCGTCACGCTTGCCATGGATGGCAATGTGAAAGAACAGGAAGATGGTCGTTATCATTATGTCGGCACGACCAGACTAACCAATCAAATCGATGGATTGGAGGAACAGTCTGTTCCTTGGCTGCTCAACGGCGAAAGCGATTTGACCGCATCCTCCTTGGTTCTGCCCAAGTTTGAATTTTCCCACGGTCCTGTTGATCAGGCCTATCGCCTCAATGGGGCGGGGACCATTGATTTTGGCGTCAATCCGCGCTTTGACGTTGTCGTTTCCTCTCGCCAGCTTGATTTGGATCGAGCACTAGGGGAGGGCCCCAATGCGCCAATTGATTTGAAACATGGCATCAGTGTGCTTGCGGATGGTTTGACTAAAATGCCTATTCCACCGATGCCGGGGCGTGTCGGTTTTGATGTGCCCGGTGTCATTCTGGGTGGTGGTATTATTCGCAATCTGCAACTGGACGCCAGTTTGGTGGACAATGGTTGGCAGATTGAAACATTGGAAGCTGATTTGCCGGGGCAAACCCGGTTTGCAATGGCGGGGCTGTTTTCACAGCGCATGGACAGCGTCAATTCCCAGCATGTATTTGAGGGAGAGGCGCGCGTTCGGTCCGATCAACCCTCGGCTTTTGCCAAATGGTGGCTTAAGGATGTGCCCCCAGGCGGGCGCCTTGAACCTTTTGATTTGAGTGGTCAAGTGGTGGTCAAGTCTGATCAGATTTCGATTGCGTCATTGGATCTGGATATAAATGGCGATCGCGCCAGAGGGCAGATAGATTGGTATTTGGGCGATGGCACCGCCGAGAAATCAGGTGCGTTGACCATGCAATTGAAGGCAGATCAGGTCAATCTTGATGTGGTGCAGGGGATCGGGTCTTTGCTATTGGCCAACTCCAGTGGCAAGGCCGCGCCGTTGAGCGATATTAGCCTCGATATTGAAACAGACCGTTTGCTGGCAGGGGACTTTCAAGGCAAAAAAATGGCTGCCAAACTCCGTCTTGCCAATGGTGACATTCGTATTGACCAACTCGTTGTCGACGATTTCGCTGGTGCGTATCTTTCCACGTCAGGCAATTTGCAGAATTTGACAGGAACACCGCGCGGCCGTCTCGAAGGGCAAGTGCGCGCTGATGATCTGAATGGTCTCGCTGATCTTGTTGCACGCTTCCTGCCCGAGCAACCCGTTGCTGACTGGTTTGCCAAAGCGCAAGGGGCTTTGTCTCCTGCAGATGTTACTTTTTCGATCGATGGCGGCACTCAAGGCAGCGGGATTGAAGGAAAGCTCTCTGGCTTATTAGGCGGTGGCGATGTGTCTTTTGGCGGCCATTTGGACGGGTCCTTTGCCAATTGGGCCGATCATGATTTGGCGCTGGATTTGCAAGTGAACAATCCCGATGGCGAAAAGCTGCTTGGCCTTGTCGGGCTGGGGAGCAATGCTATTGCCTTGCCTGCACTTGCTTCTCGGGTTGTTGTTAAAGGGGTGCTTGCAGAAGGCGCGTCATTGGCCCTGTCTCTGCAACCTGAGCAAGGGTCGCTCACGTATGACGGCACGGTGCGTTATAGCGCCAAGGAGGGTGTCGGCACCAAAGGCAAGCTTGCTTTGGACATTGATGATTTGGCTCCCTATTTAATGGCGTCGGGTATCTCGCTAAGCAATCCCGGTCTCGCCTTGCCAGCTAAGCTGATGGCGGATTTGGATCATGCCGATGCCGTGAGCAAGATCAACAACCTTGAAGGTCAGTGGGATGGACAGCCGGTTGTGGGGCAACTGACCTATGAGACAACCATCACAGACAGGCTTTTGAAAGGCCAGTTGGAACTGGGTGATCTGGACGGGATATGGCTTGGTGAAAGTGTGGTTGGTGCGGGCCGCCTTACATCGCTGGATCGCAGTTGGCCCGATACCGCTTTTCTTGCGCCATTGGCAGATGCCGATGCCCATCCGGTCAAGATTGTGCTCGGGGTCAAAGCCCGCAGTTTGGAACTTGCCGCGCCCTATATTTTCCAACAACCAAAGTTTGACCTGATTTGGCGCGATAATGAAGTTGTCGTCAGCAATTTTGACGCCCTTTTGGAAGGGGGCGCAGCTATAGGTGGCTTGCAGCTTGAAAATGTAAATGGGGAAGCTGTTCTGAAGTCGCATCTGCGTGTCACCGATATGGCATTGGCACCCTTTGTTTGGGAACGCGATGGTCGCGCTGTTGCCAATGGGCAGATGGATGTCAATTTTAATGTCGAGACACAGGGGCGGTCTTTGGCGGGGCTTGTATCGGGATTGTCTGGCAATGGCACATTCACGCTTACAGACGGGGTGTTGAATTACATCAATCCGCAGGCTTTTGAGCTGGTGGTGCGGGCCGTAGATAAAGGCTTGGAGCTGAAAAACGATGATATAGCCAAGGCATTCACGGCGCATATGGATGCAGGTTCAACGCGGGTATCCAATCTTGCGGGTGCCTTTCGCATTGCGGGGGGGGCCCTGCGTGCAAACAACATTCAGGCCGATGCGGACATACTGCAATCCCGTGGCAATCTGATGATTGATTTATCGGCTCAGACGATCAATGGCGATTGGTCCATCAAGGTTGAGCCCAATGAGGAGGATGCCGTGACAGGTGCCCAGCCTGAAGTTGGTTTGGTCTTCTCTGGGGATCTTGATGCGCCAAGTCGTGTTGTCGATGTTGCGCCCTTTACCGGCTATCTCAGCATTCGGGCCTTTGAACGCGAGGTTGATCGCGTCGAGCGGTTGCAAGCGGATATTTTGGAAAAAGAACGAATGCGCCGCCTATTGCGTCTGTATCGTGAGCAGGCAAAACACCGTCAAGAGGCTGCTTTGGCCGCTGAACAAGCGGTTGAAACTGCGAAACAAGAAGCACTCCGTCTCGAAGCACAACGCAAGGCCGAGGCCGCTGCCAAGCGGAAACAATTGCAAGAGTTGTTGGCAAAGCAAAAAGCTGAACAAGCCCGCATAGCGGAAGCGGCACAAAAGGCGGCTCTTGAAAAAGCGCGTCTGGATGAAGAAGCGGCCCGCAAAGCTGACGCCGCACGTCAAGCTGACGCTGAACGCAAGGCCGCCGAAGAAAGGGCCCGACGCGAAGCCCAAGCAGCGCTGCGCGCAGAGAATGAACGAAAAGCCGAATTGGAATTCAAAGCCGCTCAAGCGCGCAAAATTGCGATAGAAAAGGCTCGTTTGGCAACCGAAGCGCAACGTAAGGCTGACCAAGAGGCAGTCCGCGTGGAGGCTGCGCGCGCTGAAGCTGAACGATTGGCTGCCGAGGCGCAAAGAGCCGAGCGGGATGCTCAGCGCATTCAGCAACAATCACAATCGGATGATGGCAATGGGCGGGTGCAAAATGGCATCGAAATCCGGCCGCTTCAAGAGCTTAAGCCCGATGCTGATGGTGCAACTCTTTTGGGCATTGATGGGCTTTTGGGCGATGCGGCTCAAGACCCTATCCTGATACAACCGCGGGTGTTGCCTGAAGCTCTGTTTACGTTGCCACAGATTAGAACCGTTCGCCCAACGCAGCAGGAGACAACGAGCCCAGAACAGAACCGCGTTGATCCTTCGGTTCATAATGATTTGATTGAAGAATTGCTCAATTCTCCCGACAGGATCATTCAGTTGGATTAGTGGGTTCTGTCAGATCCGTGTTGTCAGGGATCTGAGCCTTGTAATGATCGAGTACGGAAATGCGAATGGCTGATGAGAGGTTGTTTGCACCGCGATCACGGTCGATTTGGCGGATGATGTCAGCCAGTGATTTATTGCGGCTGGCCGCCAGCGATTTCAGTCCGGTCCAGAACTCGTCTTCCAAAGAAATGGATGTGCGATGGCCTGCGATAGTGACTGAGTGCTTTTTCATGAGGGTGCCAGATTAGCTGCCGTCGCTGTCTGCGGGGGCTGTCGTCAGTTTGTGACCGTCCAAATGCCGATTGAGTTTATCGGATTCTGAGTTTTGTTTGGCCTTCTCCGCCTTGGTGCGGCCAAATTTGGCACGATTGGACTCGGCTCGTTGTTCTTTTTCAACGCGAGCCTTGCTTTTGCGTGCTTGGCGGAGATTGATAATGCTGGCCATTGCTTCTAACAGGTGCCTTTGGCGGGATGATCCCTGAAAAATGTCTATTTCTTGCGAAAAGCATCCAATGACACCACTTCAGCGCCATCTGACTTATCATCCTCTTCTTTTGAGGTCGATGTGTCTGATGCGGTCTGGGCTTCTTCGGCAGATTCTGCTGTTGTGCCTTCGTCCCGCTCCGACGTGGGCGCCATTACGGTGATGATTGCCTCGGATCCTTCATCTGTTTCAAGATCAAGGCTCTCCAACTCATCTTCGACGTCTGTTTCAACTTCGAACTGCAATGAAAAATGGACGCTGGGATCAATGAATGTGATGATTGCGGAATAAGGGATATAAAGTTTTTCCGGGATGCCATCAAAGGAGAGGCCGATTTCAATGGCCTGCTCGTGGGCTGTCATGTCCCAAAACTGATGCTGCAATACGATGGTCATGTCTTCTGGGTATTTTGCCAAAAGCCGCGGCGAAATGCGTACGCCAGTTCCATGGGTGTTAAAGGTGATATAAAAGTGGTGTTCGCCGGGAAGGCCGGTGCGTGACACTTCGGTCAAAACCGTTTTCACCACACCTCGCAAAGCGTCTTGTGCAAGGATATCATAGCGGATCAGGTCTTCACTCATGGGGCCTCCGAATTCTGGAAGATTTGCCGTTCTATTGTCAGTGGCTGCTGCTCAAAGTCAAGCGAGGCAGGCGCTCAATACCTATTCCAGCGGCAGATATCAACCATTGTCAAAGGATTGTCGAAATTAAGTGAAGGCTTCTGTTGCCAGGTGCCTCCGAACCCCGCCTAACCGAGCAAACCGGTTAGGGCTTAAGTGGCTTGTCGCACTGCTTAAGCAGCAGCGAGACGTGAGCCTGCATAGTTGTCATTTGCAACTAAAATATAGCCCGATAACGGCGGTACAATGCCGAGCAAAAACACGATCTTTACACCCTCGTCGATCCTATTTCGCCCCCAGCAAAAACACCGCTTTCTGACGTTGCATTCGCAACGGTGCTTGTGGTGGAGGCGCCGGGTACCGCCCCCGGGTCCGATAGGCTTATTACAAAGGCCATTTATTGCCATAGTCACCGAAGTGACAAATTGAATATAGGGACTAGTCGGTGGGATTAAAAGAGGGAATGATAGCGAAGGCACGGAATTATGCCGCGCTGTGAATGGATTGCAGAATCAGCTATCAGAACACAAAATATGGCATGACGGTTGGGGCATAGACGCAAGGATATCCGGATTTGTTGCAATATAGCCTGATTATGAGGCAGTCAATGGAGACTGCACCGCTACTGGATCTGTGTTTGGCATTTTGCAGAACTGGTCGAGCCGTATTGGCAGCGTAAACAATTCATTCGTAGAATGTTTCTATGAAAACGGTTCAAATTACACATACTCTCTGCCAATTTATTTAGGTAGAGTCAGGGGCGCTCAATGAAGACTTATTTAGACTTGCTTTCAGACGTGATGGAAAGCGGAGTTGATAAAGGCGACCGTACTGGGACAGGGACGCGTTCGGTGTTCGGGCGGCAGGTTCGGTATGATCTGACCGAGGGGTTTCCGCTGTTGACGACCAAAAAGCTCCATTTTAAATCGATTGCTATCGAGTTGTTGTGGTTCTTGCGTGGCGATACCAATACCAAGTTTCTCAAAGAGAATGGTGTCAGCATTTGGGATGAATGGGCTCTTGAAGATGGAGAATTGGGTCCCGTTTATGGAGCGCAATGGCGTGCTTGGCAGGGACCTGATGGTAAATCCTATGATCAAGTGCAAGCGCTTATGGATGGTTTGAAAAACAATCCGAACTCACGCCGTCATATCATTAGCGGCTGGAATGTTTCTGCTCTGCCCGATGAAACAATGACGCCGCAGGAAAATGCTGCAGCCGGTAGAATGGCGCTTCCGCCTTGCCACGCTTTCTATCAGTTTTATGTGGGCGGTGGGCGGTTAAGTGCATCCCTTTATATTCGAAGCAACGATTTGTTTTTGGGCAATCCGTATAACACTGCCAGCCTTGGGTTGCTTACCCATATGCTGGCTCAGCAATGTGACTTGGATGTTGGTGAGATTGTTATTAGCATCGGTGATGCCCACATCTATTCCAATCATTTTGAACAAGTGAAAATGCAGCTCACACGCGAGGTGCGCTCATTGCCGCAATTGAAAATCAAGCGCCGACCCGACTCGATTTTCGAGTATGGTTTTGATGATTTCGAGATTGTTGGATATGATCCGCATCCCCATATCCGTGCACCTATTGCGGTATAGGGTATGTGGCATGACGGACTTTGTTGCTGCATCCTGAGGATCTAGCGGGTGCTGCTTACGACGATCCAACAATCTTGGTATCCTATCAAAAGCCGTGTTCGATCCGGTCATAAACCACCTCGGTGAAGCTGGCAATTTGGGAACCGATAAAGGTACCACTGGCGATCAGTGTTAAAAAAATCACGAGGATCTTGGGAATAAAGGTCAGCGTCATTTCCTGAACCTGAGTCAGTGCTTGGAACAGGGCAATCGCAACGCCGACGACCATGGCTGCGCCAACCGCAGGGCCAGAGCTGACTATGATCGTCCAGAATGCTGCTCGAACCAAATCGAGTGCGTCCATTTCATTCATCAGGAGATTGTCACTCCGGGACCTATAAGAACGTCTGTACCATCTTGCAGCTTTGCCACAACACCATCGGAATAAATGCCGACGGATTCGATTTGTCCCGAAATATTATTGGTGGTGGTGATTGTTTTACCAATCAGGCTCGCCGACTGATTGACGTAAAGTTGGGAAAGCACCGCATCCAGCTTATTATTGGTCTGAATATTTTGCTCGACGTTGGAGAAAGACGCGAGTTGCCCCATCTGCTCGCCCATGTCGGTTGGTTCCGTTGGATCCTGATTCTTCATTTGCGTCACCATTAATTGCAGAAATGAATCATAATCCATGGTTTGGGTTTGCATGGCTGATGAGGTTGAACTCGATGTCGTATCAACAGAACTCGACGGGGTGACGGTAGAGACGCTCATTGTGGGAAATCCTCTGAATTTGCTGTGGATCGGAAGATGTTTCAGTTCGGATCGGAGGGTTAGAGATAATTGGCCGCGGCCGCTGCTTTTTGGGGTTGCACCAGTGATTCCGTCGTGTGAAGCGCGGAGCCATCCAGAATGCTGGCTTCCAGGGGGTAGAGCGCACGGATTTTTTTCATGGCTTCGTAGGTGCTGCCAGCATTCACCATGTCGACAACTTCCTGTACACCAGCGCAGAGGCGATAGTGCTTCAGGGTCTGGGCCAGACTGCGGGAGAAATGCATAAATGTCGCATGCGCGTCATCTGTGTTGCTGGGGGACGTCAGCAACATCTGTGCGACAAAATAAAGCTGGCGTAGAGGAGTGGTTGTTTCGCTGATCTGCATGATCTGGCTTTCGAGCAGAAACTCGACATTGTTTAACAACTCAACCGTGGTTTTCTTTGGAAACCTGATCACAGCGCCGTTGACATAGAAACGCTCGCCAGATTTGAAGGTCAATTGCAACGGTTTCATTGGTTCAATCCATCCCTTATGGTTGTGTTGATGTCGATTAGGCCGTCAATCTCGGCTGTTTCCGCCTCGCGCAAACGCCCCACTTGCTTAATGACAAAAATGCCTATGGAAATGAGGTCTGCGCGCAATTGCGCAGGCAGGTCATTGTCACTGTTGCTCAGGTCTTCTAGCAGGAAGCTCCAGACCATCATCGTATTATGCAGAGCCTGTTTCCCTTCAGAGGATACAAGCCCGTGCTCTTTTGCTGTCTTTAATGCCGTGACCACTTGATCCAAAGCAGACCATTCGTGGTTGCGATTGAACTCGCACGACAGTGCCGTGCTTTCCGCGTAATAGGTGTTATACATTGTGACCCTTGCTACAAAGGAGTTAGCCAAAGACATGCCGTTGGACCACCGGTCAAACGGGGTGTTTAAAGATAGTTCAACAAGCTCATTCCCTGCATCCGGCTGGTGACGGCATAGGTCACCTCTAGCTGGGTTACAGCGTTTGAAAGCAGGACGGAAACTTCTGTTGTGTTCACATTCTCCAACGCCAGAATGCGCTCGTTGATAAGATCGGTTTGCAGGGACAACTTGTCTGATGCCCGTGCCACGCGTGCCTGCGCATTGCCGACCTGCCCTATGCTGGAGTTGAGCTCACCAATAGCCTCTCCGAGCATAGAAACGGCCTTGTTGAGCACCACATCAAAGGTGTTCTGTGTCATATTTTCACCGCCAAGATCGGCGACCATGGTAAAGGCCATAGCAAGTTTGCGCATGGGATCAATATTGGCACTGATGGACGTCTCGATGGTTTCGGACGTTGAAATCCGGTTGACCATTTCCTGATCTGTGGCTGTTGACCAATTGGCATTCCAGTTGCCCGGACTGTCAAATTCATTGGCAAATGCGCCATCCAGATAGCTTTGCATTTGCGCCGCCGTCACGCTGTTCAGTCCTGCATTGTTTTGTGCCATGCCGAACTCGGCCATAAAGGTGGTGTCAACTGCTGTTTTGTTGGCTGAACCCGTGGCGTAATAGTCGGTAATCGGTGTTTCTCCGACATTGATTCCAGCAAAAAGATAGGTGCCGCTGAAGGAGGTGTTCAATGTCGCGACAAGCTGTTCGAGATTGTTTTTTGCTTCGGCGATGGTTACTTCACGACCTGTTTCGCTACCAATGCTGGATACGAGTGTTGCCAGCATTGTTTGCGCGCTGTCGCGTACATTCAGCATGCCGGTCTCGGTGACATCCAAGCGGCTTTTAACCAGCCCATTGGTGTCAACAATGGTGTTGAGGTTTTCGAACTCGCTGCGCATGGAAATGGCTTCGCCGGTTCCTATGCCGAGATCGAGGCCGACATCATATTTTCGCCCCGAGGAAACTTCTGTTTGCAGTTTGGCCAACGCCACACTCTGCTCCATAATGGAGCCACGCGAGGCGGAGGTCAGGGACAATGTAGATATAAAACCGGTTTTCATGACTTACCCCGCGATTTGAAGAAGTTGATCAAGCATTTGATTGATCGTGGTGATGAGTTTGGCGGTCGCTGCATAACTCCGCTCTATTTCCAGCATCGACTGCATCTCGTCATCAATATTGACGCCCGTGATATTGGAAAGGGATTCGGCCGTCCGCGTGACAACCACAGTGTGTTGTTCATTGATGGTGGTGGCCTGTTTGCGTTCTCCTTCGAGCCAGCTGGCCGAAGAGGAAGCAAAAGCGGTGAGTGAATTGCTGGTGTCCACCTGCGTTGCAGGATCAAAGGTCATCGGCGTATCGACATTGGTGATCAGGTCTTGCAGGCGTGTCACATAGCCGGCTTCACCGCCCGTGTTATAGACATAATCGCTGTCAAACGGTTCGGATATGCCACCGTCGCGCAGGCGATTGATATCGCCCCCTTGATCGGGGTCAACGGAGGCGGCAATGGAAATGGACCCTGCCAGACCTGTAACCAACGTACCTGAAGCGGGAACCGTAGGGGAGCCGGAGTAAGTGAACAGACCTGTGCGGTCCGGATTGGTGCCGACCTGATCTGATTCTGAAAAGGCAGTAATCAGGCCGCGGGCTATTTCATCAAGCTGGTTTTGATAGGTTACCGTTACCTCGTCACGGATCTGCATCAGGCCGACAATCTTGCCTTCTTTCAGCTCCATGTTGGCTCCGGGACCAGAAACTCTGACGCCGTCTACAATCAATGCGTTGCCGGTGGTTCCTGCGACATAGCTGTTGGTCGCTTCAAAATTGACCGATCGGGGTGTTGTTTCAAACAGCATGACGCCGCTGTCGGTGGTTACCACAAGGTCGTTGTTGGCACGTGTCTCTGTCCTGATACCCATGAATTCGGACAGTTGCAGAACGATTTGATCCCGTTCATCGAGGGCATCCGTAATGTCCGTGCCTGCTTGCGTGCCGCGGATCACCTCCTTATTGACGTCTTCCAGATTGGATAGCAGGGAATTGATTGAATTGACCGAGTCTGCAATCAAGGCATCGGCCCGCTCTCTCTCGGTCTGTACAGCACTGGTTGCTGTGTTCAGTGTGTTGACCAGATCCTGTGCTCCCGTCAAAACAGCACCGGCAAGAACCGTATTCTGTGGCTCAGCACTATATTGCTGCAAAGCATTGGCAAAGCGGCCCAAGGTTGCGCTAGGGGATCGGGATTCCTGGGGATCGCCAATTGTTTGTGAAAGGCGGGTTACGCCATCAAGAAAGATCTCACTGGTCATGCCCGCTGATGTGGAGCTGATCAAATTGCTGAACAAAGCACTATCGGTGGCTCGATCAATGGCGCTGACATAAACACCACCACTTTGACCATCCTCTGAGCGCAGGGAAGAGATAAGAGCTGTCTTGCGACTGTATCCTTCCTCCGTCGCACTGGTGATATTCTTTGACAGAATTGCGGTTTCTCGCTGACGGGTCGTTAAGGCAGATTGAGCGACCTGCAGGGCAACTGAAAGACTCATGACACGAACCTGTATAAATGGAAGGCGGCTACGCGAGCGACAAAAGGGAAGGGTCGCGTAGCCTCGTTAACCGGAGCTATCTGGAGAGGTTGACCACTTCGGTCAGCAAATCAGATCCGGTCTGAAAAACTTTGGAGTTGGCTGAAAAGGACCGCTGTGCAACCACCATATTGGTCAATTCGGTTGCCAAATCGACGTTGGAGTTTTCAATGGCCATGGAGCGCATCGTGCCTAGTCCGTTTTCTCCGGCAAAGCCAACGACCACATCGCCACTGTCGCTAGAGGTGCGGAACACTTCACCACCCATAGGATCGAGATTGTCCGGGCTGGCGACGTTCGCCAGAGGGATTTTGAAGCGTGCCTCGCGGTTGCCATTCTCATAAACCGCATAAAGCGTTCCATCACTATCGATGGATATGCTTTCGACGGCTTGCGGCGGATTGCCGTTCATTTCAGGATTCACGCTGCCGAACTCTTTGGCCAGCTGGGTCATTTCCGAGAGTGAAAAATTTACACCGGTTTGCCCATCGGGAATGTCAAACAGCACAAAATCGGTGCCAGTGATATCTCCCGTGGTATTGTCAAAGGTCAGGTCTGTCGTGCTTAGCGGGTTGGTGTAAGGGGTGCCAAGGGGGCTTGTCGGAGCCGCAGCGTAGGGGAACCCACCGGTTGCCGGATCTGCATCAGCTTGATTGAATACGGATACTTCCCAGACAGAGCTGGCCGGAGAAGCACTCTTTTTGGTAAAGTAAATATCGACGGTTACTTCGTTACCTAGGTTGTCATAGGTGACCATTGATGTTTTGGCTGTAAAATCAGAGCCCGCAACGTTATCACTTGGCCATGAGCCGGCCAAAACTGCCGTTGCATTTGATGGCAGGTTTCCGCCCATTGAGCCTGCGGTTGTCGGGTCGGCATCTAGCTGCATCTGGGCGACATTAACAGTGGTCATACCGGCCATGGAGTTGGCGACAACAGCGGGTACCCCGCCCGTTCCCAAATCATAACCTTGTAAATAATAACCAGCTGTATTGATTAGATCGCCGGTGTCATCAGCAACAAAACGTCCTGCACGCGTCAAAGCTGGTGTTCCATCGCTATCAGCAACCACAAAGAAGCCATTGCCTTCAATCGCTAGGTCCGTGACACTGGTGGTGAAATCAAGGTTGCCTGCTGTTGAAATCGCGTAACGGGAGCGGGCTTCAACGGCACCCGAATTATAAGTGCCTGACCCCGAAGGCATTGTGATGGAGCTGAATTCGGTCTCCACACGTTTGTATCCAACGGTTGCCGAGTTGATAATATTGTCTGAGACCGCACTTAATTTGCTGGACTGGGCAGACATGCCTGAAACGCTTGAACGCATAACGCCGTATAGGCTCATGATTGCTCTCCTGTCGAATGTAGGGCCCACTCTCCTGATAACAGCGAGCAGAACGCCACCAAGTCCAAAACGGACTGTGAGATGATTACAAACAGAAGATAGACGTGCAGTCTTGCGCGAAACTGATCTCAAAAATTATAGCCATTGATTGAGCTGATTTGGTCGGACAGATGGGGCGGTGGGGGAAGGTGAGGTGAGGTGAGGTGAGGTGAGGTGGGGGGAGTTAACGGTCGGAAACGCCGCCAATATTACTTGCAAAATGTGCGGGATGAATTGGTCCATTTGCCAAAACCGCTTGCAACAAGATTGCCGATGACCGCACAGACATAGCGTTTTTGAGCAGGATTGTTGTTGGGGCCTGCGTGATAGCGAGCCACAGCCATCGTCCAACTGCCTTGCCGATGTTTCAACCGTTTGAGGAATTTGGCGGCGTACATAACGTTGGACTTAGGATCAAACATCTGATCCAGCGAGGAAAATTCTTTGGCATGATAATGGTGATTGATCTGCATACAGCCGATATCTATCAGCTTTTTACCGTTCTTTTGTGCACTATGAAAATGCTTGAGGGCATCCGATTTCGAGGTGGCGAATATAGATTTCCCTGCCACATTCAGGGCATAGGGATGGAGTTTTTTGCCGCGGCCGGTTTCTGTCAATCCGACCGCATACAAGATCCCCAAAGGTACGCTCTCTGCTTGGGAGGCGGCGCGCATTTCCCGTTCGCAAACAGGGTCAAAGGCAGCCTGTCCGGCACAGGCTAGGCTGCTTGTCAGGGCAGCTGAGCTAAAGAGTAATGCCCCTAGACAACGTTCTGTGCGCTTCATGACTTTCCTCATCAGATCCATTTGCAGAGGGATGATCAGACATCAGATTGATGTCGTCTGATTGGCCCGTTGCCTGACCATCGTCTTCATTGCCGCCTTCGCCGGAGTGAGCCTGGTCCCCTGTGCTGAAGCTCGCACCATCTTCCTGCGCGGAGTTTTGACTTTGAGATGAATTGGCGGTCGAGGGGGGGGCGATTTGGCTGCCACTTTTGTCGTCGATGGCGACAATTGAGATGTGATCGGCGCGGTATCCCGCTTTTTGCAGCAGTTGATCCAATGCTTGTTTGTTGCCTTCTAAAATCTTGGCAGTCGCAGCGTTTGATGCTTCCACTCGCACATCAACAGATGTGTCATTGAGCCGGATCGAAAGGCGCACTTTGCCCAGATCTGCAGGATGCAGTTGAATATCGAGAACCCGCAGGGCCTCACTGCCGTTATTGATGCGGAAACTGCCGGTGTCAGGGCGGGGAGCGGTGGCTGTTGTTTGTGGTGTGCTTCCCTGTTGCCCAAAAACCGAAGGCGACAGCTCCTTACCGATCGCTGTACCAACCTGTTGGATGATTGTTCCCGTTGCAGCTATGGTATTGGTCTCCAACGTTGCTGTCGGGGCAAAGTGGGTTTCTTGCCGTATAATAGAAAAACCGTCTTTCATGGCCCTTTGTGTCGGGGTTAAAATCGTCTCTTTGACAATGGGGACGATTTTGTCGAAAGCAGATGCAGGGCGAACGTCAACAGCATAAGCATCAAACAGGCCTGCCGCAGCGTTTGCCATCTGGCTACCCTTAGCGTGCGTTGAAGCATGGTTCTGTGACTGAAGCAAAGGAGAGGATTCCTTTTGCATTCCCTCATTGGCCAAGGAAGCTGTCTCTACCGCAATTTTTTCGGGTGCAACTGCGCTCAAAAGACGCGCGAAAGCAGATTCTGATCCGGTCTGCTCACTCGTGGTAGGCTTGCTGTCCTGGGCGGGCGTGGAACCGTCGCTTTGGAGGTCAATAGCATCAGAAGTGGCAGTCTCACCCTTCTGGGTAGACTTTGACTTCTGTGCATCGATGCCTTCAAAGACTTTGTCAAAATCGGTCTTTTGCTCATCGGTCTCGGTCAGGCTCGTCTCTTTTGAGACAGTCGCTCCGTCCTGTTGCTCCACGCAGCCCTTGAAGGGATGTTGTCCCCGCTGATCGCCTTTTTTACCGATCCCCTGTCCAGAAGATTGATCTTTGGAGCCAATCGGTGATGGCGTTGTGCTTTGCTTCATCGTGCCCAGAGTTTGAATGGCTTGATCCGTCATCGTGCCCCCCCCTGCATCGGTTTGTCAGCAAAAGTCAAAAGCTGGTCCGATGCTTCAAGTTCCAGATGTGCTTCCGAAATTGTCCCTTCATCCCAATCTTCATTTTCCGGTTTTACCAGTGCTTTGTGCGATATAAAGCTTCGGGAATCCGGCCCAGATTGGGGCCAATGGCGGATATTATTCAGGGTTTCTGACACCTGTTCCGCTAGGGCCTGATCTCGTTGGGTCAACAGGTCTCGTTTGACGGCCCAAAGATGCTTTAGCGCAATATCCAATCTGTCTGCCTTGAGTATAGAGCCTGCAAGATAAAGACGTGCGCGGGATCGGTCTGGGGTGTTGTCCATACTTAAAGGCAAGGCCGAACGGGCTGCTTTTTGCGTCAAATCCAAATTGCCTTCCACCAAGCTCGAGTAGGCAAGTAAAAGATAAAATTCGCGGCGGGTGTCCATATCAAATTCAGTGATGGCCCCATCGAGATAATCGAACGTTTCTTCCGACCTGTTGTCACTGAAATGACGCATGGCGAGACCAAAACGACGTCGAAAATCTTCGTTATAAATGGAACTGCGATAATGCCGGATATATTGCAAGGCGTAGGTTTGGAATAAATCCGGTTGGTTCAGAGCAGCAGCGATGGAGACCCCACGGCGCAGGGCTGCTTCCTCGATCAGGGAGCCCGGCATCAGCAGACGGGCTTTGTCTATGGCGACCAAGGCATTCTTTAAATCATGGGGCAGATATAGAACCGCTTGCACCAAGGCGATCTGACCGCCCAAGCTTGGCTCAAGATCCAGTGGTTCGAAAGAGGTCAAATTTGCGTAAGCATCCTCTTTACGGCCCTCTATATAGTCGAGTGCTCCTTGCATCATCGTCATGTCTGCTTCCACGGGTAGCCCAAGAGAGAGCAGATGATGACCGACAGAAGGATGGCCTCCAGACAACAGCAGCAACACCGCTGCTCGTATGTTGCGATGATCGCTCCAATAAACAGGATCGAGGCTTTTAAAATATTCATTCATGCGGCCGAGCAGTCGACGCTGCGCTTTCAAAGCATGAGTGGATCCTTTTGCTGTCTGGCTTTGCAGACCCTGAAGAATACGAATTTGCATAAAGGGTTTCTTTTCTTTATTGGAATCCGGCTTCAGAATCCGGTCTAGCTCTGGGGTGGAATATGGTGAATTGGCCAAATCGACAGCTTCTGCCTGATCAGCATGTTTGGCCGGAACCACTGCGGCGCCCCCCACTACCCGGATTGGGCTTGGTTTTGGCGGTGGGACTGATGCCGCCTCTTGCGCCAGGGTGACTGTTGTCATTTGGGGCACCCCGAGACAGGTGGCAAGGCAGGCAAGAGGCAATAAATTGCGTAATGGTTTCATTGTCCTGCCTCCTCATCGGGCTGCACCAAAATCTCGATACGCCGGTTGTTGGCTGCCTCTGGCTTATCGGGTTGTTTCAACTCTCGATCCGCATAGCCTTCGACCCGCCACAGGCGTGTTTCATCCAGACCACCACGAATGAGCATGTGACGTGCCATATGTGCCCGTGCTGTCGAGAGGCGCCAGTTATCGTTGCCTTTGTTACGGAATGGCCGACTGTCGGTGTGACCCCTGATAATAATCTTACCCTTGACCGTCTTGAGGCTGTTGGCAATTTTTTCGAGCAGTGCGATGGAGCGTGCGGACGGTTCGGATGACCCCACAGCAAACATGCTCCAACTTGGTTTATCGGTGACATCAATCAACATGCCATCTCCCTTCTGGGTGACCGTCAATTCATTGCCAATAACCAAACGGGGAGACTTGCCGAGTTCTTGGGCAAGGCGATCTTTATAGAGCGCGAGCTTCTCCGCTTGTCGTTTCTGTTGAGGTTTGGAAGTGGTTTTTGGCCCGCTGGCATTGGTATCTGTCGGCTCTAGGGAGGCTGCATCCTCGGGTTCTTCTCCCGAGGACGCATGTCGGGTTCCCATCGGAGGTTCAGGAGTAATCTCGGTTGCGGGATCGTTGCCGGTGATAATGCCTTTTACGATTGATGTGTCGCTCAACATCGGATTGATACGCGGCAGTTGGGTCTGAAAGACCTTGCTTTCAATCACTTCAACTTGCAGGTTATCCTGCTCAATCTCCGGTTTTTCAGGTTTTAATTGCCAGTAAAGCGGATCGAATGGGTCCCGCAGCGCAGCCCCTCCCTTATTGCCGATTTTGCCGTCGTTGTCGGAAGCTCCCTCGCTTGGAGACTCTTGCTTTTCCATCTGTTGTGCCGACGCCATAATGCGATTTAGAATGCCATAAGGGTCAGAAAAGATTTCGGCTTCCGAATAGGTCGGCAAATTCTTGAAGTTCGTGGTGCCAGTTTTCTCTACACGCCCGCCATCTGCGCTGAATTTGCGCGGAGTAGATGGGGTGTTGCTTTTGCCGTTGAATTTCTTCCCTTCTTCATTGGCAGTGTCGTCCGGTTTGGGTGCTGCCTCTTCGGGATCTTGCAGCCCCTTTTGATGGGGCGTCATTTCTGCCAGTTTCACCGGGTTGAAATATTGCGCAATATCTTTGCGCGTTTCTTCATCTGTCGCCGAGGCGAGCCACATAACCAGAAAGAAAGCCATCATTGCCGTCATGAAATCGGCATGTGCAATTTTCCAAACGCCCCCGTGCGGGGCATCAAGGTCAGCATCATAGCGTCTGCGTACAATAATGAGCTCGGGTTCACGTTCGGTGGATTCTTCAGCCATGCTGTACGGCCTCCCTGAGTTGAGCCAAATAGGCCGTCAAACGGGTCTCGAAAACGGTCTTGTCCAACTGTAAAGACAGTTCATTTTTTTGGGGCAAGAGGGCCTTGGTCGGATCGTCTTTGGACAGTTCATCTATGGCCAGTTGATCTCTGGCCAATGCATCGACCTTGGCATTTTGGCAACAAGTCGATAGCTGCTGTAAAAGCTCTTTTGATCCCTTGAGCATAGGCGTCTGGGCAACCGATTCATTCAGCGCCGAGGCGGCCACTTCAGCAAATCGGGCGACCATGACTTTGCGCCCCTGTTCGGCCATTAATGGTTCCAAAAGTTCCGCAAGCTGATCAGCAAGTGCTGTTTTGATTTCTTCGAATTGGTGCTCAATATGCCCAGTCAGAGACTCGTATAACAAGTCGGCTAGCTCGTCTTTTTCCTGCTGCAGAGCCCGCCTTGCAGCTTCGCGCTCATGTTCTTGTTTCTCGTTCCAAAGCGTTTCAGCATCGGACAGGCCCTGTGACCACGCCTGTGTTCTCAGGCTCTGTTCATCCATTTTCAGAGTTGCTTGCTCTTCCCGATGGGCTTTTTGAAACAAAATATCAAGCCCACCAAACAGGACCCTTTCCGGGTGCTTTTTCTGTGTTGATGCGCTGGGCAAAACCGGCGTTTCATCAACCAAAGGCAACAAGTCTTTCAGCGCACTGGCCATTATGCATGCTCCGTCTGATAGAACCATTGTTTGAGGATTGCAGCAGACTGTTCTTCATGAAGCTCAACAACCTGTTCCAGTTTGCGCACGGGTGACGCTTCCAGTTTGCGTGACAAGTCTTCTAGCAAGGCCCCGTTGATAGAGGCTTCCGGCGCATCCAGAGCGATGGCGGCTTCTTGCAGATCTACTTCTTGCGGTGCGGCATTGTCATTGGCTATGAGTTTGGGAATTAAGGAATTGACGGCAGGACGCAAGCCAAACCAGATCAGCAGGCCGGACACCAGCAAGATGCTGATGGCATTGATTATGTCGCTCGATTGGCGAAGCAAGACCTGAGAGAATGAATAGGGCTCAAGAGGCGCAAGATCACCTGTACCAACTTCAAAATTGACTGTTGCAACCTTGATCTGATCTCCGCGGGTTTCATCAAAACCGGCTGAGGAAGCTGCCAACTGGCGGATTTCTTCGACATGTTTGTCAAGGGCTTCATTGATGGCGGTTTCTTCGATGCCTTCTTCCAGGGTTTGTACCAAATGCTGGCGGTTGACCAACACAGCAATGGAAAGCCGTTCGACATCATAACCTTCACGTGTTTGTTCTATTTTTTTCGAAGAAATTTCATAGTTGACGGTTTCTTCGCGTCGGTTGTTTTCTTCTATTGATTGATCTTCACCGCCCGCATCAACCTTGCTGTCTGGCAAGTTTTGTTCAACGGTCGTCGGCTTTTGCGACGTTGCATTTTGGGCACTCTCGCTGGCCCTAACCGTTTGAACCGAGCGTTCAATCCGACTGTTGGGATCAAAGATTGTTTCTGCAACACGCTGCTTATCCGTATTCAGCTTGGCAGCGACGGAAACCTGAAAGTTCGACAATCCAAGATAGGGCGTCAGGGTTTTTCTAATGTTTTCCTGAATGCGGTTTGATACACGATCAGCCAGCCCTTCCATTTCACCGGCTGAAGTGTTGTGCTCGCCTTGTCCGGACGCAAGCAGGGTACCACTTGAATCAAGCACCGTTACTTTATCGGGGACCATGCCGGGAACTGCGGCGGCAACAAGAAAGCGCACCGCTTGAGCTGTGTGGAAATTACCCGCCCCCGCTGTTTTGATGACCACAGACGCAGAAGGCGGTTGATCCTTGCTTCTGAAAGAGCCTTTTTCCGGTAAAACAATATGAACTCGCGCCGCCTGTACATCTTTCATGGACTGAATGGTTCGGCCTAACTCACCTTCGATCGCACGAACCCGTGTGATTTCTTGCATGAACGATGTCAAACCCAGAGAACCAAGGTCATCAAACAGTTCATAGCCGGCGCTTTTCCCTCGGGGGAGCCCCCGCTCTGCCAGCAACATGCGAGCCCGCTTGGCCGACGCATGACTCACCAAAACTGCAGAGCTTTCGGTATTGACGTCAAATTGAATACCAGAATCTTGTAAAGCGGATCCGATACGGGTGATGTCTTCCCGATCCAATCCGGAATAAAGAGTGGTCAATTGCGGACGGGAGAGGAGATAGGCTCCACCGCCGACAAAGAATAACGTCAGCACTCCGATTATGCCTAATGCCATCAGGCGTTTTGGTCCCAGTTCTTTGAGGTTGGACCAAATTTTCTCGGCTTGTTCACTACCTGGCATCGAAATTGAAACCCCTTGCACGACTGAGAATTAACTGGGGCCACTATGCGGGCTAAAACTTGCGCGAAGCATGCGTGGGAATTGGTTCGTCCAACTGAATTGCAATCACCCAAAACAAAAAAGCACGCCCCACAAGGGGCGTGCCTTTCATGTCTGTCGCAACATCAAAAGTCTTGATCTGTCTTGCCTTAACGGAACAGTGACAGAATGTTCTCGCTGTTGGAGTTGGCAATCGAGAGAGCCTGAATACCCAACTGCTGTTGAACCTGAAGAGCTTTAAGACGTGTTGATTCCTCGTTCATATCCGCATCAACCAACTGGCCGATACCGCGGTCAAGAGCATCTGTCAGAGCGGACACGAAGTCCTTCTGAAGATCGATACGCTTTTTCACAGAACCCAACAGAGTAGCCGAGTCGGTGATTTCAGCCATTGCAGCGTCGACGTCGCTGATTGCCGCATCAAGGGCTGCTGTATCGGCTGCATCATCAGTAATCGCACTGATGTCGATGGTAGCAACACTGTCACCAATCATGTTGCCGGCAGCGGCTGTGCGGGCTTTATCGAGAACACCAGCCTGAGTAGATGCTTCAAACAACTGCGTAGCAGTGGTATCGATGTCGATGGTGGAGATTGTAATGGCACCACCGGCACGACTGAAGGAAGAAACAACACTTTTTGTTGCGGAGTAGCCAGTTGCTGAGGCATCAGTTGACAGCCAGTTTTCAGAGTTGAACACGGCGGAGTCTGCGATGGTCTGAAGCTGGTTTTGCAGCTCAGAAATATCAGACTGAATTTTGCCACGGTCAACGCCAGGCTGTTTGGCAGCAACGAGTTTTGCCTTGATTTCGTCAACAACTTCAACGGTAGAGTTCATGGCTGTATACATGGTGTCAACCGTTGCAGCACCGAGACCCAGAGCATCCTGTACGGCGGACAAAGCTGAGTTGTCCGAACGCATAGTGGTTGCAATAGACCAGTAGGCCGCATTGTCTTCAGCGGAAGAAACGCGCTGGCCAGTAGAAATGCGGTTCTGAACTTCCGACATATTGGCGTTGGTTGCGTTCAGGGTCTGCAAAGCTGTCATTGCAGATGCATTGGTCAGAATACTGTTAGACATGATGATGTCCCTTTCAATGATAGTCAAATATGGGGACATTCCGGATTTTCACCGGGACGACAGGGCGGCGTCATGCCTTTGGACCTTTTTGGTTGTTGTCCAACCTGCCGTACTTCAGACCTTAAAGTTGCAAACTTGCCTGAAGCTGACCTCTACGAATGTTTTTTGAAAAAAAAGAAAACCCCTCAGGAAAAGGGGTTTTCTGTCGCATTGCGGTTGGTTTTTGTGATGCTTAAGTTTTTAAAAAGATTGATTTTTCTGAACTGACTGATCAATCAACTCAAGTTGATCTTTTTTTTCCTGCATCTTGGCCTGGGCCTCTTCCTGCACAGAAATAAGCCGTTTGACGATTTCCATTGATACACCGTGTTTGCGGGTTTGTTCCTTCATCTCCTGTAAGGCAGCATCTATTTTCTTTCTGTCCTGGGAGACGCGTTTGATTTGTTTTGTGTGCGAATGCATCAAGCTGTTGACCAACATGGGGTCCCCTTCTGACATAAGCAGCAACAAGGTTTTTTCTTTTTGACGTAGTTGATCAAGCTGAGTCTTCATCTGCGTGACAGCGCGCTGGGCATTCTTTTGTAGATGCTCTTGCGCGCGCAACAAGAGACGGGTTTTCTTGAGACGGTCAGACATGGGGCCTCCAAAAAAATTAGCGATTAATCACTTGAGAGAATTGATCAATGAATATCCCTATCATTTCGCTGAATACGAACATGACGAGAAAAAGTCCTCCCGCGATAACAAAGGGCATGGCAATGAAGTATATCGGAATTTGTGGGGTCAATTTGTTGGCAAGACCCAGCGCCAGATTGACGACAACCGCATAAATTATGAAGGGGCTGCTTATGCGCAAAGCCAGTATGAAGGCTTCTTTCAATGCATCTGTCGCCTGTATCAAACTGTCCTGTACTGCAAATGACATAGCGGGAGGAACCACCTGATAGGAATCAATCAGTCCTGAAATCATCTGCCAATGAAGCCCGGAAATAAAAATCAAGACAACGGCTGTCATAGTCATCAGATTGACAAGGGCTGGAACCGGTTCCCCCCCTTCAATCGGCGTCCCTGCCATGGGGGAGAAACTCATCGACATTGCGGCAAAAGTTCCCAGCGTTTGTAGGGCCGCCAGAAAGGCTCGGCCAATGAAGCCTATGGTCGCACCTATGAGCAATTCAGAGGCGATCAACAACAACAAACTGGCAGGTGATACATCAGGAATGATCTGCATGACTTGCTTCAAAAGCAAGGGCGCAAGTGCCAAAGAGATGGCAAGGGCAATGAACAGACGGATCTGAGCGGCAATCCGTGCACTGCCGAAACCCGGCACAATCATTAAGCAGGCCCCGATACGACAATAGATCAGGAATATCGCGACCAACACATTGGTTTGAAGCCAGACCATGAGCGATCAGGACACGCTGCCGACGGTGATCAAATCGACCCCGCGAACGACTTCAAGATGGGACAGGACCGGCAATGTCGGAAACAGACGTTCGACAATCATGCGCACATAACTGCGGGCGTCCGGCGTTGTTAAAATCGCGTAACTTTGATGATTTGCCGATTTATCCCTGACAAGTTTGGTCAATTGTTCGCCAAACTGTTCCACCAAATGCGGGTCAATGTCGAATTCGATCACTTCACCTTTGGGGTCGCGTTTGAGGGCGTCATGGAAGGCCAAATCCCATTGGTTACCAAGCCGGATAACGGGCAGTTTCCCACCGTGGGCCAAATCGCCACAAATCTGTTGGCCAATCCGGATACGAACATGCTCCACCACTTGTTCTGATCGGCGAACATGGGGGGCAATTTCGGCAATTGCTTCCAGAATGAGATGCAGGTTACGGATCGAAACGCGCTCGGCGAGCAATAATTTAAGAACGGCTTGCAAACCAGAATAAGAAATATGTGCCGGACAAATGTCGTCAATCAGGCGCTTATATTCCTTATCAAGACGATCCAGCAAAGATCGCATATCCTTATAGGATAACAATTGTGGCAGGTTGTTGCGGATTACTTCGCTCAAATGGGTCAAGACAACCGAGGTGTTGTCGACGGCATCCATGCCAATGCGTTTGACTTCGTCGGCATAGGCAGAAGGCACCCAAATGCCTGGCATGCCAAAGGCGGGTTCGCGCGTCGCCTCACCGGGTAGTTTGTTGGTGTTTTCTGGACCTGAAAGCACCAATAGCTCACCAACCCGAAGTTCATGGCTGGCAACGACCGTGCCATGGATACGAATTTCATAGCTCTTGGGATTGATGGTCAGGCTGTCGGTCAAATGAATGTCGGGGACAACGAAGCCATATTCCTCAGCAAATTTGCGACGCATTTTGCCGACCCGATTGGCCAGATCATCACGGGATGTCAGCATTTGAGCCGTGAGTTGCTTGCCGAGGCAGAGTTCAATCTCAGCTGATTTAAGTGTCTGTTTGACCGATAAGCGCTCTTCCTGCTCTTTTTGTCGGGCAATGACGGCAGCCTTTTTGTCTCTTACATCTTGTTGCTCTGCGAGTTTGCGTGGAATGGTATAGCCGGTGAAAGCCATGATGCCGGCAAGAATGGCGAAGGGGAGAACGGGCAGGCCGGGCATGATGGCGAGAATGACCATCAAGCTGGATGCCACAAACAGAGCACGTGGGTATTTGCCCAGTTGGCTCATGACCGCTTTTTCTGTCGATCCGCGTGTTCCTCCTTTGGAGACAAGCAAACCGGCGGCAAGCGAGACAACCAATGCCGGAATCTGTGAAACCAGACCATCGCCAACCGACAGTTTGGTGAATACATCCGAAGCTTCCGACAGGCTCATGTCATAGCGGGTCGCCCCGATAACAATGCCGCCAAAAATGTTGACGGCTGTAATGATCAGACCGGCGATGGCATCGCCGCGCACAAATTTGGAGGCCCCGTCCATTGCGCCGAAAAAAGAGCTTTCCTCTTCCAGTTCACGCCGGCGCGACTGTGCCTCCTTCTCGTCAATCAATCCGGCATTCAGGTCGGCATCAATCGCCATCTGTTTGCCAGGAATGGCATCCAGTGTGAAGCGTGCGCCAACCTCTGCAATCCTTGTTGCCCCCTTGGTGATCACCAGAAAATTCACGATGACCAGAATGGCGAACACTATAATACCGATTACAAAATCGCCGCCCATCACGAATTGTGAAAATCCATTGATGATACCGCCAGCGGCATCCATGCCTTCGTGCCCGCGAGACAAAATCATGCGGGTTGTTGCGATATTCAATGACAGGCGCAACATCGTGGCAATCAGCAGGATCGTTGGGAAGGACGAAAATTCCAGTGGTTTCTGGATCCACAACGAGACCATCAAAATGAGGACGGACAAGGCAATAGATAAAGACAGGCCGATATCAATTAAAATCGCTGGAATTGGTAGGAAGAGGATCGTCAGAATAATGACCATGCCAAAAGCGAAACCGATATCTCGGCTATTCTTTTCGGGATTTAGGCCAACACTTGCAACAACGTTGCTGTCGGTCATGTCGCTCTCCATTGCGTGAGTTTTTCTGTCACGGGATTTTGGCCCAGCAAACTTGCGCTGGGCTTGCGAGGCGACCGTCAAGAACCTTAAATGGGTTCAACGGTGTCAATGCTCTTTAGACGGAACGCGGTCTTATCCCGCATGCGCCATGGATTTTGGAAAGAAGCTGAATTCCTCAACCAAAATGTCGTGCACCAAATCTCCCTTCATGCGGGCATTGACATTGTCTTTGATGCGCTGGGTCAAACCGTCTAGATCATATTTTCTGAGGTCAGAAAAATTGATGTCAGGGTCATTGAAGATGGCCCTAAAGGCTTCGTCAATAATGTAAGGATTGGGCGGGACAGACAGGGATTGCAAGGCTTCGACTTCAATGGTGAAGACAAATTGTGCCACCACATATCCATGCACCTTACCATCTGCGATCATAGGAACACTGATCGCGCGGGTCTCTTCATAATCCATGCCTGTATTTTGAGGGGTTTCGGCGATTTCGATCAAATTCTGCTTATTCATCCAGAGACCCGAGAAATAAGCAGACAGAATGGCGACAGCACCAATCCAAAAACCCAGCAAGATGTAACGCATCGTTTATCTAGGCTCCAGATGATCAGCGGTGTATGTGCCGTCAGACTCTTCTTTCATCATCGTCGATGACAACAAGTCCGTGATCTCACGAACCGCTTCAAGATGGTTGGAAAGAAGCTGTTCATTGTCAGTAAGAATATGCCTCAATATGCGCAGTTCGTTGACCACAGACTGGGGTACATCCTTGGTAGACAGATCACCCATGATGCGATTGAGATCAAGAAGAGCCCGTGATTTTGCATCAGCGTGCGGACGCAAGTCGACGATGACATTTTCGCGCAGGGCACGTGTTTCATTTGACACGACATCTATTGCCCGGTCGACAGAGGCAAGCATTTTCTCTTCAAGATAGATGACGGTGCCTTTCTCATCTGATGGCTGCGCTGCGTTGGACAGAACCTCAACAGGCGGGACCGCTGTGGGGACGTCAAAATGAGATAGCTCAAGCTCGGTTGTCATGGGTATTCTTCCCTTATGTTGCAGGATTGCTTTGTTCAGGAATTTTGAGATAGGAGGCCAAACCAATTGCCTTTGTTCTGGCCATTTGCGCGCCCACCTGTTCAGCCAGCATGGAGCGCCAGATTTCCCCCGCAGTGCCTTTGCCAAATACGGCTTCGGACTCGCGTGGCAACATGGTTTCCAAAAACTGGTGTAGCAGCATGGCTTCGAATTTCTCACCAACGGGGGTGGATACCGGGGCCATTTGATAGCGGGACAAGCTGCCTCGGGCATCTGACAACACAGCAGGCTGCGCGACGGATGAAAAGGTTTGCTGGAAAGACTCGTCATCTAAGGATGCGTTTTGCAAAGCGCTTTCAGAAGGCTGCGCCCTGACACCATTTGATGACCCCAACGCGATGGTTGCATGCTGTTGCGCGACCGGATCGGCGGCCTTCACAACATCAAGAACCAAATCTGAGGGAATGGATATAGCCATGCATAGTACCTCGGTTTGTCTTTGTGCACCAATGTTGCGATAATATTAATGCACGTGGCTTGCTTGAAACTTGCCTGACGAGTTGTGCTAGTCCTTTATTTCTTTTGCGGTGAGGGCATCCGAGAGCTCGCGAAATGGGTCGTCAATCTCATTGGCTGGAACCATCTCATGAGGTGTTTGGCACAAAATGTCATAGATGCTTGGGATTAAAAGCATGGCATGATCAAGTTCTGCATCAGCACCTTTGGTGTAACCGCCCAGCAAGCGAAGATCGCGCGTTTCTTCATAGCGTGTAATCATGCTTTTTAGTTTCATGATCAGCTGCGCTTCATTTTTGTTCCAGGCTTTGTTGGCCATACGAGACACCGACGACAAGACATCAATGGCGGGATAACGCCCCTGATCTGCAATCGCTCGATCCAAAACAATATGTCCATCCAGAATACCGCGAATGGAGTCGGCAACCGGATCATTGTGATCATCGCCATCAACAAGAACGGAAAATATTCCGGTTATCGCCCCACAAGGCTCTGACTCATGCTCTGGCACCCGTCCTGGGCCGGCCCGCTCCAACAGGCGCGGTAATTCGCTGAACACACTGGGCGTATAGCCACGCGCGACTGCGGGTTCCCCCGACGCCATTGCCACATCTCTTGCGGCCTGAGCAAAGCGGGTGGCTGAATCCATAATCATAAGAACAGAGAGGCCCTGATCGCGGAAATGTTCCGCAATGGCCATGGCCGTTTTAGGGGCCTGTCTGCGCATCATGGGACTCTCGTCACCGGTTGCGACGACAACCACAGATTTTGTGAGCGCCTCTCCCAGGGTTCCTTCAATGAATTCGCGGACCTCTCGTCCCCTCTCGCCAACCAGCGCGACAACTACGACTTCAAAATCAAGAGCGCTGGCCAACATGGCGAGTAATGTGGATTTGCCAACGCCTGACCCTGCAAATACACCGATCCTCTGGCCAACACATAAAGGGGTAAATAAATCAATGGCCCGCACGCCGGTGCGAATAGGTTTTTCGATCATGGACCGTTCCATGGCGGGAGGCGGGTCCCCTTCAAGGGAAACACTCAATCGACCGGGCACAAGCATACCCCTGTTGTCGATTGGTCGCCCTAGGGAGTCAATCACACGCCCCAGCCAGCTGTTGTCCGGACTTAGCTGAACCGGGCCCATGCGCATGACACGGGTGCCAATGCCAACATCCAGATGCTGGCTGTAAGGCTTGGCATAGACCTTGCCCTCATCAATGCGGATGACCTCGGCACGAGCGGGTCCGCGACCATAGGGACGCATCACATCCAGCTCAATGCAATCGCCAATGCAAACATGCTTTTCCAGTCCGCTGATGCCGTAATATCCGGGTGTGATCTGGGAGACCGTGCCGCAAACGCGCACAGACGTATTATGCTCTTGCAGCAAGCGGACCACGCCATGCAGTTTATCAAGCTTGTTGGCAGATTTTGCGCGTGCGGGTGCAGAGGCGGCCCGGTGAGGGGGGGCTTTCTTCATAATTTATCCCTCCTTGGAAATCTTGGCCATATAGCGATCCTGCAGCAATTGTAATGTTTCTGCCGGAAGCAAGTTGGATGGATGTTTTGCCAAACCGGAAATCGATCGCGCGGCGTCCGGCGTTGCCGTTAGCGCATCGGGAGCAACATCATCGTCGGGCAGAAGATTTATTGGAGCAGGGGACAATCCTTCGAGACTGGGCAATAGAGCGGACAGATCGTTTGTGCTTGCCATCTTCTGGCTGTCGCTTTGGGAAAATTGGTTTGCAGAGGCCGAAACATCTCTGTTTGCAATAGTCCTATTGCTGCGGTGATAGGCAACTTCACTGGTCTGATCTGTTGCCAATGATGACGACCCGTGGGTGGAGGAAAACAAATCAGAGACGAGGGACAAAAAATCTCCAACCAGCGGAACTTGTTCCAATGAAAAGTCAAACTTCAACAAAGAGACGTGACCATCACGCGCACTGCCTGCGTTGCCTGCTTGGGCCGGAAAATGCGACGAGAATGTCTCCGTCACCGCACCGGACTTAAGGCTGGTGCTTTGAAATGAGACTCGGGATAAGTCGAGCGGTTTTAGACTGCTGATGCTTTGTGTGGCGGAAATTGGTCCGGTCATGACGTGCTCCCAAGTTCTCGAATAGCTTCGCTTTGGGCATTTTCAGTTGTTTCCATTGCTTTTGCAGCGCTTTCAAAAGCCCGGCTGATCATGATCAATTTGGTCATTTCAGTCATCGCATTGACATTGGAGCCTTCAACAAACCCTTGCACGATGCGTGCTTTGGTGAGGTCTTGCAGTGGAAAGGCTATACCTTCAGGCAGGACGGCAGAGCCGCCATAGCGGGTTAGCTTTTCACCTTCATTCAACTCAAAAAGCCCAATTCGACCGACATTCTGCTCCCCTTGCACCACTTCGCCATCCGCTTGCACATAGGGGCTATCGCCTTCGGGGTCCATTTGGATCGGGGTGCCATTCGCAGATAGTATGGGCTCTCCATTCACCGTCGTCAGAGTGCCGGTCTGGTCCAGATTCAATCGCCCGTCACGGGTGTAGGCCACTTCATTGCCGCGCTGGATAGAAAACCAGGCCTCACCTTCAATCGCCAAATCCAGTGCATTGCCCGTTTTTGTGATCGCCCCTTGCTGGCGCGAAATATAGGTTTCTCCCATCGAGACGAAGCTGACCGGGGCTTTGCTGACATCAGACATGGTTTCGGAAAAACTGATTTCTTCGGCCCGATATCCAGCGGTATTGATGTTGGCGACATTGCGGGCAATGGAGTTCATACGATTTTCCATTGCCACCTGCGCCGAAAGAGACACATAGGTAGAAGAGGGCATTACACTCCTCCCAGTCGGAGCCCTTGCAGGCTCATAAGCAGATCTTGATCAATGCCAGCGCTGAGCGGGTCAGAGATCAAAACATTGGGAACAGTCTGGGTTGCGGTTCCATTCTCCAAATCCCAAAGAGCGGAAAACTGGACCAGCATTTCTTTGACCTTGTCAGGATCCTGCAAATCTTCGATGTTGATGCGCTCATCAATCATACTTGCTTGCAAGTCGAGGTCAGCTCCGGCTGCTTCAGAAGGAATGCCCGCCAAGGTGCGCGCCACCTCGGCCATCGCATTGTCGGCAAGCAATTCCATGCTGGTGGTGATTGTTGAAGCCTTGCGCTGGAAATAAAGGGCTAGTTTGACACCTGTGTTGTCTTCCCCTTCATTGTCTTCCAAAGTCTGCCGGACATACATATCGACTATCGGTTGCTGGGTTTTACTAAAGGTCGTTGTTGTTTCGCCAAACTGTTCGAAATTGAAGGTTTCGGCAAAGGCCTTAAACCGTTCATCTGTGATCTGGTTGGCAAAAGAGTCGCTGTCGCTCACCCCTTCAACCAGCACCTTGCGCATATAAGCTTTGGCGTAGGTCATGTCTTCCAGCCCCATGGCTTTCATGGCAAAACTGAAGACTTCGTAATCATCAATGAACTCATCGACGGTTTTAATGTCTTGAATTTTCTCGAGATAGTTTTGACTCAACCGGTCGACAAGGGGATCCTTGCTGACCGTATCAAGCGACTTGCTCATATTGTTGTTGAGCATGGTCAGTCGTAGTGACGTATCAATCATGACGGCGCTCCTGGCGTTTCTAACCAGAGTTTGCCCTGCGCAGCTTGCCTCAGGCTGACCTGTCTTCACCGATGTCTTAACCTAGATCCGTGCTGTGACGGTGTCCTTATATACTGACGAGTGGTTCGCCTTTGCCGTCCAAAGCGGAAGGTCAGGTTCGCGCAAGACAGGCAAATTAGATTGGCTCCAACGAAAATTTAAATCGGGAGAGCCGATCTTGAGTGTATTTCTTGGACTTACAATTTCTTTGGTCTCGCTGTTGGGTGGGTTTGCCGCCATGGGGGGGCATGTCGCTGTCTTGTTTCAACCATGGGAGTTTCTGATTGTCTTCGGCGTGGCTTTGGGCACGTTCGTATTAGCCAATCCGTTGAAAACCGTTAAAGACACGGGCCAGTCTATTGGTGAAGCCTTGTCCAATTCCGTGCCAAAGAAAACCGACTATCTAGACGTTCTGGGATTGCTCTACACGCTGATGCGTGAATTGCGGGCCAAGGGTCGAAACGATATTGAACCTCATATTGAAGAACCGGAAAACAGCGCGATTTTTGCTGCTTATCCTTCTATTTTACGCAACATAGCTTTGCGGGATTTCATTTGTGACTATTTCCGTCTGTTGATTGTCTCCAACGCCCGCCCGCATGAGATTGAAGCCCTGATGGACGAAGAATTGATGACGCGTATGCGTGATCAGATGAAACCCTATCTGGCTTTGAGTGCACAGGCCGAAAGCCTGCCCGCTATCGGCATTGTTGCTGCCGTTTTGGGGGTGATCAAGGCGATGGGGGCGATCGATCAGAGCCCCGCTATTCTGGGTGGTCTCATCGCGGCTGCGTTGGTTGGCACATTCGCCGGTATCTTTGGGGCCTATGCGTTGGTAGGTCCACTGGCAAACAAGGTCAAAACCATCCGTGAGAAACGCAGTCGGCACTATGTGATTGTCAAGCAGACCTTGCTGGCTTTCATGAATGGCGCTGCACCACAGATTGCGCTTGAACATGGCCGCAAAACAATTTCCGAACTGGATCGCCCCAGCATTGATGAAGTGGAAAATCAGACGATGAATGCTGGTCCGATTTCTTCTTCTGATGGCAGTGTTCATGAGTTTGCCCAGAAGGGAGCTGCGTAAGGTCATGATGCAATCACATCATTCACCCATCACAGACCGATTGTTGGACGCGGCGGGTACGTCGATCGAAAGACTGCCGATGTTGCCGATCATCTTTGATCGGATGGCCCGGGTGTTCGCTGATACCATGCGCCAGCGCGCAGCCTCTCCATGTTATGTTTCAGTCAGCTATATCGGCAATGACCGCATTGGTGATGTGCTGGATGCCAATGAGGCAAATGCCTTGGCTGCTGTGGTTTATACTCCCGAATGGGATACCCGCCTGCTGATCGGCTTCGACCGTGACTTCATTTTTTCGATGATGGAAGTCATGTATGGTTCAGACGGCAGCGAACCGCCGATTGATGACGAGCGGCCTTTTTCCAACATTGAAACCCGCGTTGCCCGCTCACTTTTTAACGACGCCATCAAATGCCTTGAAGATGCTTTCAAGTCGATTTCGGACATTACTTTGAAATTCGAGCGCATTGAAACCCGCATGGACTTTGCGGTCATTGGACGCCGAAACAACACAGCAGTGGTCGGGCGATTGTTGATGCAAGCCATCGGGCGTGGTGGTGAAATGTTTGTCATGGTTCCTCATACCGCCCTCACACCCTTGCGCCAGAATCTGGCTCAGGTCGTGTCGGGTGAAGGCAACCACCGGGACAAAGGCTGGACCCAGCAGTTTCAGGCAGAAATTCAGCGCACCCATGTGGATCTTGAAGCCGTGTTGGAAGAGAAATCCATCACGTTGGATGAGCTTGCCAACCTCAAAGTTGGTGATGTTTTACAACTTCAAGCCACACCACGAAGCAAAATCACCCTGCAATGCAACGACCAGTCATTGTTTACCTGTTCGATTGGACAGGCGGATGGATCTTATTGCCTCAAGGTAGATGATTTCATCCATCAAGAAGAGGATATATTCGATGATATCTTATCTAGCTGATGGCGTATTGATGATCGCGCTCATCGTGACTTCTATTTGGGTCATGAAAATGAATACTCGACTACAAAAATTGCGTGACAATCAGTTCGAGTTTCGGCGCATCATGGAGCAGACAAATCTGGCTCTTAATGGCATCGAGGTCTCCATTGATGAGATCAATGTGCGCGGCAAACAGGTTCTTAATGCACTGGGAAGCCGCATCGACGAAGCCCGCGATATTGTGACCGATATTGATCGAATGACGCGGGAGGTCCGCAAGCAGCAGAAAGAATTGCGTCTGGAAATGGTCGCCTTTCAAGATGAAATAGGCAAGGAATGCGCCAACCAGGTGGATCTGCTCAAGCGCGTGAGTGACGCCGCAGATCGGGCAATTTCGCCCAATGGCAATGCGTCAGAACCACACTTTCAACGCCTTGAGAACCAGTTGCCGCAGATGCTGCGCAAAGTGCGCCTCAAGTCCTGACACCCCTTTGTAAATAAGTTCACGACAAGGAATTTGACCCATGATTGATGATATGGAATTTCAAAAGATCGAGCGGGAAGATTTGCCAAAACCTCCTTTGGAACAGCCCGTCGAAAAAGAGGCAAAGCTGGAAGATTTCACTCAAACGGTCGAAGCCAGCGAAACCCTCGGGGCGACTGTGAACACGGATCGCAACCTTGATGCCATTCTTGGTATCTCCGTTGATATCCAGGTTGTACTCGGGTCTGCTTCCATGCTGGTATCCAACCTCCTTAAACTTGGGCGCGGCGCCGTTATTCCGCTCGACCATCGGGTCGGAGAGCCTGTGGAGGTGGTTGTCAACGGCCGCGTTGTGGCCCGTGGTGAAGTGATCGTCGTTGAAGACGACAGTTCTCGCTTTGGTGTCTCGCTGACCGAAATCGTTGGTGCCGGAACATCGCCTTCACCTGAAGCTTTCAACTAATGTTGCCTACGGTTTACGCTTTCGCATAGAGAGAATTCCATCATCTCATATCGAAGCGTAAACCCTCAGTGCCACCAATTATATTCGACAGAGGTAAGTCATGACGACAGCATTGGCTCCGGTTGGGAACGAAATTCAACTTCCACAAGCCCCCGTACGGAAGTTTCGCGGCATTGACAAGGTCGCTGCGCTCATGCTCGGCATGGGGCAGACCAATGCCGCAAAAATGCTTGGTCATTTTGATAGCGACGAGATCAGACTCATCACGCGTGCTGCGGCACAGCTTGGCAGTGTCGACGCTAGGGAAATGGAAGGCATCATAGAAGAGTTTGTCGAACAATTCTCCGATGGTTCCAGTCTTTTCGGCTCTGTCAATGAAGTCCAGAAACTGTTGGCCGGTGTTTTGCCTGAGGATGAAATATCAGACATCATCGCCGATGTTGCCGGATCATCCAACTGGTCTATCTGGGACCGGATCTCATCCATTTCTGAAACGGCAATTGCCAACTATCTCAAAAAAGAACATCCTCAGACAGCCGCCTTTATTCTGTCGCGTAGCAAACCGGCTGCGGCGGCCAAGATCATGAATCAACTGCCCACGGATTTGCGAAACCAACTCATGCGCCGCATGTTGTCCATCAAGCCTGTGGTGCAAGACACTGCCCGGGACATTGAAAAAGCCCTACATGAAGACTTCCTGTTGAATTTCTCTGGTAATCTGGAAGCCGATACCTTCTCCAGAATGGCCAGTATCCTGAACCAGATGGAACGGGACCAGATGGAAGCCGCGCTAAACAACCTGGAAGAACGTCAGCCAAAATCTGCCGAAGCGCTCAAGAGCCTGCTCTTCACTTTTGACGATATTGTCAATCTTACGCCGCGAGCACGTATGGCTATCTTTGATCAGGTTAATTCCGAACAGATTGTTATGGCGCTCAAAGGCACTGAAGCGCCCTTGCGTCAGGCTATTCTGGCAACGCTCGCCAGCCGCACGCGCCGTATGGTCGAACACGAATTGGCCAGTGGCCAGCCTGCTGCTGAGCGCGATGTTCTTATTGCAAGGCGCGAGATCACGGATCTTGCCCTGGAAATGGCCGGCAAAGGTGAGATTGATCTGAATCCCAAACAGGACGGAGGGGGCTTTTTGCAATAGGCCGATAGCCCCAAGCCTTCAAACTTGATTTAAATGCGAAGCGGTCCATGTCAGAAGAAAACAAAGACAGTCAGACAGAAGAGCCGACGGAGAAGAAAATCCGGGATGCCATCGAGAAGGGGAACCTTCCCCTATCGAAGGAAGTAAACACATTCTCCGGCTTTTTGGCACTGCTCATTATCTTAGGGTATTTCATTAACGGCCCGACTGCAAAGTTATCAATTGTTCTGGCTCGTTTGCTGGATGGAGTGGGAGATATAAGAATTGAAAATGAAGCCGACTTCATACAGATTTCGAGTGCTGTGGGTCTTGAAATGGCAATGTTTCTTGTCGTTCCGGTCTCTGTCTTGCTGGTGTTTGGACTTGCTGCAACATGGTTCCAGCATCCGCCGCAGGTCTCCTTTGACAGGCTCAAACCAGAGCTTTCCAAAATCTCCCCCGGCAAGGGCTTCAAACGCATGTTTGGCGCACAAGGTGGCATCGAGTTTCTTAAAGCCCTTGCCAAATTCATCATTCTTGCAGTCGTTATTGGCATCCTTTTGTCAAATGAACGTCAAACGTTGGCCAATCTGATGTTTACTGACCCCTCATTGTTGCCAGAAGAGCTGTTGTCGATCACCGTTCGTTTGGTCTCGGGCATTTGTGTTGCCATCATCACATTGGTGGCGCTAGATGTGATTTGGGTTCGTGGCCATTGGCGCCGCAATCTGCGCATGAGCCGCAAGGAATTGAAAGACGAATATAAGGACACCGAAGGCGATCCGGCGGTCAAAGGGCGGATGCGTTCGCTTGCTCGCGATCGGGCGCGCAATCGCATGATGGCCTCAGTCCCGAAGGCAACCGTGGTTATTGCCAATCCGACACACTATTCGGTGGCTGTCCGCTATACACATAATGAAGATAAAGCGCCGTTGGTGATTGCAAAAGGTCAAGATCTTATTGCGTTGAAAATCCGTCAAATAGCGGAAGATAACGACATTCCAGTCATTGAAGACATCCAGTTGGCACGTGCCCTCTATGCACAATGTGAAGTAGACACACAGATTCCCCCGCAGTTTTTCCGTGTCGTTGCAGAACTACTTTATTATGTGTATACTGCGAAGGATGAGAACTTTAAACCGGCTCTGAGGGCATATGAATAAAAACAACCAGAATGCTACAGGAATAAATACATATAAAACCATGAAAACCGGTAGTAATGAAGAATCTTTGACTAGGGCCCTCATTTGGGCCCTAAGTGATTTTGGGGCAGAGTTAAGGCTTGTTGATGCAAGTCATATGATTTCTTATGTCTTAAGGGATTCTCACGATAGTATTCAGGATATTATTTCATCTTCTACAGAGCTTCTTTTTAAAGAAGATACTCTAGTTTATTGCCGCGCGGCCGAAATGTCTGTTGATTGGGATCATTCTCCCCTCATTATTCTCGGTATGGAGTTCAACAATAATGGTGTCATAGCAAGGTTCGATTTGTCACTCGTCGGCAATGTGACGGACATCACATTGCGTGAGATCCAGTTCAACGTGCCAGAGGCACCTGATATGGAGCAAATCGATCATTTGGTTTATGCGCTGGTTGACGCGCGCCTCAAACCAATGGCGACAAAATGGTCAAGCCGAGCAATGCTCAACTAATCTGTTGCTCTACGGGTCTTCATCTAAGGCTCCTTTTTTAAAAATAAATCAGTTTATTGCCTTCGTAAAATTCTATACAGCCTGACACAAGTTTGCGCCTGCAAACTGCCTCCAGTTATCAATTATACCGCATTCAAATGCGTAAAATTGCGAGGCAAACATGATCAGCTTGTCAGGTTTGATGCTGAACTCTTCCCCCGACCACCCCTCCTGTAAGGCGGGTATTCGATTGGCTTTGTGCGCCTTGCTCGGGCTTGCTATGGCGAGCGGCGCTCACGCAAAGAGCCCCGCTGTGATTAAGCAATCCGAACAGGCAACCAATGTAGCCAGTGAAACGGATGCCAAAAATTATTGCGCCAATATTGCCAACGTTGCCAAAGAGCAGCGCATCGCTTGGCAAATTCACAATCTTGTTGCTCTGCAAACCGATATCGATGAACGCACCCAAAAGCTTTCCCAACTGAGGGCGGATGTCCGAAGCTGGATTGAAAAACGGGACAAGATTCTTCTGGATGTGAAAGCGCACATCGTTTCTGTCTATGAGCGGATGCGGCCTGATGCGGCCGCCGAACGCCTGGCCAAACTCGATAATGACATCGCGATTGCGCTTCTTACCAAAATGCAGCCCCGCATTGTTGGCGGTATTCTCAATGAAATGGATCCGGACAGAGCGTCCGTCTTGACACAAGGCATGGCCTCTCTCGTTGAACTGGAAACAGGGGAGGACATAAAATGACACCACATAGGGCCAAACCAATCCTGACAATGCTCAGCTTATTTATGCTGGCGGGCTGCTCCGATGTCATCAAGGAATTCAGGGATCCACCGGGGCTTTCGCCTGTGGGCGAGGGGCTTAATCGCAAAGATTTGCACCCGCCTTTGGCGCAATATCAGCCGCAACCATACAAAAGCTATCAATCCATGTGGGATCAAAGCCGAACCGAATTCTTCAAGGAACCGCGCGCCAAATCCGTCGGAGATGTTCTGACGGTCAGCATCGATATTTCAGATGAAGCAAATCTTGACAATGAGTCCGGTCGTAGCCGCAGCTCGAACAACGATTTTGGCATGGACCTCGGATTTGGTTTGTTTGGTATGAACGAAGAAGGCGAGGGCGACCTCGATATATCTTCGAACAGTGGATCCAACGGCAAAGGGGCCATCAATCGAAGTGAGAATATCAACCTTCAGGTGGCTGCTATCGTCACGCAACGCTTGCCCAACGGAAATATGGTTATTTCGGGCAGTCAGGAAGTGCGCGTCAACTTTGAAGTGCGGGTCCTAAGCGTTGAAGGCATTGTGCGCCCTCGAGATATAGGGCCGAATAACGTCATTACTTACGACAAGATTGCAGAGGCACGCATTTCCTACGGCGGCCGCGGACGTGTCAGTGAAGTTCAGAAGCCAGCTTGGGGCCAGCGGATTTACCAAACTTTGACGCCATTCTAGAGCAATCAAAGTCCTTTTTCGAAAATCGTTTATCAGAAAAGCCGCTTAAAATGAGTGATCCTGTCTCCCCAAGCCTATCGTCTTCCTCTGTTTCAAGTTCGGGTAATGACCGTAGGCTATTTATTAATATATTTATTCTGACGATGCTGACCGCTGGAGCAGGCGCCTTTGCGGGCATGAATTTGGTGGATCAAACCCGCCTCGCAGTGCTCAAGACCGAGCGGGTGCAAGCCAAAATCAATGTTAAGCCGCTCTATCATGCAGCCAGCTATGCAAAATCAATCAAACCTGTCGTCGCCAATTTGGCCGAACCTAGAAATGTGTTTGTTCGTGTGCAAGGCACTGTCATCTTCCAAAAAGATGCGATGGAAGAAGCGTCTGTCCTGACCAGCAAGATCGAAAGTGATATTTCCGCCTACATCCGCACACTCACGCTCGCCGATCTGGAAGGGGCGGGAGGGCTGGTGAACTTGCGTGAAGATTTAAATCAACGGGCCAAAATCCGCTCCAAGGGCAAAATCAACGAGTTTATTCTTGAAACAATGGTGGTCCAATGAAACGTATTTTTTCAGCGGCTGCTTTTTGCCTGATTATGGCAGTACCGGCTTACGCGCAAGTCCCCGATCTGAGCAGTCTACTGCCAGCCGGTGAGGGAGCGGCAACCGGGCGCATGGTGCAGATGGTTGCCCTGCTAACGGTTTTGTCACTGGCACCTGGGCTGCTCATCATGGTGACAAGTTTTATTCGCTTCTCCGTTGCATTTTCTTTTCTTCGGTCAGGTCTTGGCTTGCAGACAACGCCATCCAACATCGTCTTCATCAGCCTTGCGCTGTTTATGACTTTTTATGTCATGGCGCCAACCTTTGACCAAGCTTGGAAAAATGGCCTCCAACCGCTGATGGAAAACCAAATATCGGAAACAGAGGCTTATGAAAAGGTGGCTGCACCATTCAAGGAGTTCATGCTTGATCATGTCAGGGAATCGGATTTGGCTCTGTTTAATGATCTGGCTGCCTCTCGCATGCAAGGCAGTGAGGCTGATGATCCCAATTTGGTTGAAATGCGCGTATTGATACCCTCTTTTATGATTTCAGAATTAAGACGCGGCTTTGAGATCGGCTTTTTGGTCGTTCTGCCTTTTCTTGTCATTGATTTGATTGTTGCGACACTCACCATGTCTATGGGTATGATGATGCTTCCTCCGACGGTCATCTCGCTTCCATTTAAAGTGCTGTTTTTCGTTTTGCTTGACGGCTGGAATATTTTGGTAGGAGGATTGGTTCGTTCATTTTTCTAGAGACTACACAGTAATACAGCCCAAACTGCCGTCATTCACTTATGTGTTTGGCGGCTTTTTTTGTCAACTCGCCCAATATTCGATCCGGATTTTTTTGCTTTGCCGGTGCTCTCGTCCTCTTGGGAGCAATGAAAATACGTAAAAAATTTGAATAAAATTAAAAATTATATAATTATTTCAAATAGATAGTGAGGCTTCGACAGCTTCAGGCAAGTTTGCCTGATTATGAATGAACTATCAGAACCAGTCGGAGAGAATTTATGGAACCTGTCTATTTCATGAAACTTGCGAGCAAGCATCAAGACTGGCTCGCTGCGCGCGAAGCCACCATTGCCCAAAATGTGGCTAATGCCAACACGCCTGGGTATCGGGCAAAGGATGTTGAATCTTTCAGTGCACTCTTTGACAAAGCCCATATCCAAATGCGTAGCACACAAGCAGGTCATATGACTGCCTCTGCTGCTGTAAAGCAGGGGCAGGTTGTCGAAAAGAAAGACAGCTGGGATGTGACCTATTCAGGCAATTCCGTGTCCCTTGAACAAGAAATGATGAAGGCCAATGAAGTCGCCCGCTCTCATGCCCTTACAACCAATTTGATGAAATCTATGCACAGCATGATGCTGTTGAGCACGAAGGTACAATGATGATTGATCCACTCTCCGCAACCTTCCAGATCTCGGCCAATGGCATGTCTGCACAATCGCAGCGCTTGCGCGTGATCTCGGAAAATCTTGCCAATGCCCACTCTACGGGGGAAACCGCAGGCTCAGACCCCTATCAACGCAAAACTGTTACTTTCAAAAGTGAAATGGATCGCGCACTTGGTGCTGATCTCGTTTCGATCAAGGATGTTGGTTTCGATAAAGCCCCGTTTCAAGTCGAATATCAACCTGGGCACCCTGCTGCCGATGCAAATGGCATGGTCAAGCTGCCTAATGTGAATGCCATGATTGAATTGTCCGACATGCGCGAAGCCAACCGCAGTTACGAAGCCAACCTCAAAGTCATTTCCCAAACCCGCAGCATGGTGTTGCGTACAATTGACCTTCTAAGGAGCTCATAATGATTGACGCACTCAACGCTACGTCCAGTCTTTCGTCCCCCACCACGGGCATGAATAATGTATCGGAAAGTCGCTTTGTCAACACCGATAGGGCTGCGGTCAATGTAACCGGAGATGTCGACGAAACCGGTCAATCCTTTACGGACTATTTTGCCAAAGTGTCGACAGATGCGATCCAAACCATCAAGCAGGGTGAAAGCGCCTCGATCGCGAGTATTCAGGGCAAACAATCTGTCCAATCTGTTGTGGAAGCCGTGATGAATGCGGAGCTGACATTGCAGAGCGCGATTGCGATCCGCAACAAAATCGTAACGGCCTATCAAGAAGTCAGCCGAATGGCCATTTGATTGGGCATTTTCCTGCTCTTTTGTTCTGACCTTTGAAACAACACAAGGATTGCAATCATGAAGTCCCTTGCTATTGCGGCGACCGGCATGAGCGCTCAACAGCTCAATGTTGAAGTGATCGCCAACAATATTGCCAATATGAATACGACCGGTTTCAAACGCGCCCGCGCTGAATTTACCGACCTTCTTTATCAGGCCCATCGCTTGCAGGGCGTTCCCAACCGGACCGGTGAAGATCCTATTCCGGAAGGTGCTCAACTGGGGCTTGGTGTTCGCACCGCAGCCATTCGAAATCTACACACCCAGGGCAATCTGGACAATACGACCAATAGTTTTGATCTCGCCGTTGATGGTCGAGGCTGGTTTGTCGTCTCCAATGCAGATGGCGAAACTCTATACACCCGCGCAGGGGCCTTTAACACAAACGGGGAAGGGCGCTTAGTGACAGCGGATGGTTATCCAGTAGAGCCTGCCATTCTGTTCCCCCAAGACACTGTTGCTGTCGAAATCAATGAAGATGGCGAGGTCTATGCCAAGCTTGACAGCCAACCTGCACCGCAGAGACTGGGGCAACTGCAACTGGCGATTTTTGCCAATGACGCTGGCCTCGAAGCAAAGGGCGGCAATCTGTTTAAAGAAACCGAAGCGTCAGGTGGGGCCGTAGACGGTGTTGCTGGCAACGCTGGTTTTGGTCGTATCCGGCAGGGCTATCTGGAAACCTCGAACGTTGATCCCGTAAAAGAAATTACGGCTTTGATTAGTGCTCAGCGCGGTTATGAAATGAATTCCAAGGTCATCCAGGCTGCCGATGACATGGCTGGTGTTGTGACCCAAGGAATTCGCTAATGGCATATCGGTCTGACACTTCTGGGCGACCTGCAGAAACGGCGGGATCGCCAAGGCATCTGGGGGTCGCATTTGCGGCATGCCTGCTGCTATTGGGGGGGGCTTTTGTACAGACAGCAAGTGCGGCCTCGGGACATGTTGTCTCGTTGCCAGTCCCTAAGGTGACGCTGAAACCCGGCGATGTCATCAGCTTGGCGGTGTTGGAACAAAAGAGGTTCCAGTCCTTCCGGATCGACCGATTTTCCGTGGTGCCGAAAAGTGCCGAGCTTATAGGCAAAGAAGTTATTTATACATTGCCCCCCGGGCAGCCGATCAGTCGCTCATCCGTTTTCCATCGCAACGTTATTAAGCGCGGGAATCCGGCGCAACTGATCTTCAAAGAGCAAGGGCTCAGTATCATTGCGCATGTCGAACCGCTGGAAGATGGAACCGTTGGCGATATCGTTCGCGTGCGCAATATGGATTCTGGACTGATTGTTCGTGGACGGGTGCAAGCCAATGGCACCATCTCTATAGGGCCGTAGAAAATGCAACATCTCTTCAAATGGTTTTTAGCTGGTATTCTGTGTTTGACGCTCTCAATTCCGGGTCATGCGGCGGTTCGCATCAAAGATATTACCTCCTTGGAGGGGGTGAGGGATAACCAACTCGTCGGATATGGCTTGGTCATCGGCTTGCTCGGCACCGGAGACACCCTGCGCAACGCGCCTTTCACAGAACAGTCCTTACAGTCGATGCTCGACAGCATGGGCGTCAATGTTCGTGATGCACGCCTTAGAACACGCAATGTCGCGGCTGTTGTCGTAACGGCAAATTTCCCTGCCTTTGTACAAAAGGGAACGCGTATCGATGTGACGGTCTCCTCTTTGGGGGATGCGAGTTCACTCTCGGGTGGCACACTCATCGTTACTCCGCTGATGGGGGCTGATGGACAGGTGTATGCCATAGCGCAAGGGTCCCTTGCTGTATCCGGTCTCTCTGCCAAGGGAGATGCGCAAAGCTTGCAAGTGGGCACAGCAACATCAGGTCTTATCTCGAATGGTGCCATCGTGGAGCGCGCGTTAGGGGATTCCTTTGCCAATCTACCAAACTATGTGCTGCAGCTTTCCAACCCAGATTTCAAAACGGCGGTTAGGGTCGCAGATGCAATCAATGCCTTTTCGAGGGCCCGTTATGGAGTGAAATTGGCCAAGGAACGAGACTTCCGGTCTGTAATCCTGAGAAAACCCAGCAATATCACCCCAACGCGGTTTATCGCAGAAATTGAGGGGTTGGCAGTTCAACCGGATACACCTGCACGCGTCGTCGTTGATGAGCGTACCGGTACCGTTGTGATCGGCAGCCAAGTGCAAATATCAACGGTCGCTGTGACCCATGGCAATCTGGTGGTGCGCATAACAGAGCAACCTGTCGCGAGCCAACCGCAGCCCTTCTCGCGAGGGGGGGAGACTGTTGTTCTGCCGGAAACCAATATTGAGGCAGCTCAGAGTGGTGGCCCTTTGAAAATCATCGGCGGCACCGATCTGCAAACATTGGTCAGTGGTTTGAATCGCATTGGCTTGCGCCCGTCGGGAGTTATTTCCATCCTGCAAGCGATCAAGACAGCGGGCGCTCTTCAGGCCGAACTGGTAATTCAATAGGCCGGTCTGTTTATGCAAATTATATGGAGCCTCCAATGTGCCCAATTGCGGGATGGCACTCTTCCAAACCAAACAGGCGATCAGAGCCTATTTGATGTTAGTCGGTGCGATATGTCTCCCGCGTTGCCCAGTTGTCGTTTTTTAGCCTGTCCTTATGTGGGTAATGATTTGTGTCTTTGATCCAATTGTTGCCCACGAACAGGTTTGGAGAATAACTCTAAGGTTTGCTCCTGTTGGCCAACCTACGCAGGTATCAGAGCCAGGTGGCAGCCCGAAAAAACGGATAGTGTCAATTATGACAGCTGTTTATTATTCTGGTGGTATCGGTTTGTTTGGGCAAGGACGCCCTGCTTCACAGCAACGGGTTAATCTATCCCACCAAGCCTAGGCCATATATCCATGTCGAGTTAAGGCTCAATGTTTCCAAATATATCTTGAGGTCTCGTTTTTCGGTGGCGGGCAGTTATTCGTTTTAGCTGCGGCAGGCTGAGGCCGAGATGTTAAAGGGTGGGCACCCTCAATCATAAAGCCCGGTGGATTTGAACGATAAATCTACCTCAGATCAACTGACGCTTGTTGGTACAACTTGATCTGGAACCGTGCTATCTCCATTTGTTAACACTTTCAATAATTCTAAAATACTATAATCCATTGAATTGTATAGCAAATCTGGATCGCGATTCTTATTCATCAAATGCCGATTTACCAAGTACAGTCTCCATTCTTGAAATCAAACGGAACTGGGAATATAAAACTCTTGGAAAGTCTGGCTATAAATTTCGCTTAATTATTGGCTATCGAGAAGTTAGTTTAAATCTTTCGCTATATTTATGCATATCTATTCATAATTCAGCTAAAAATTTGCTTCCCAAGTTTTAAATTTATTTCCAGAGATTTCTATTTCCCCTCTATATCTATCAGATTTGTAATGACGCTTGCGCCGATTTGAAATATTCCTATTGGCAGCAAGAGGGAGTATTACGATGATAGTTATAATTGATAATCGTGGTATTGTAGCTGAAGGATACACTTCAGGATTTGAGCGCGAAGGTGTGGCATCTATTGGGATCATGCCGCAAGAATTTGATAGCTGGGTGACCAGTATATCAGAAACAGATATTGGATCTGTGGAAGCCTTTCTTTTGGGGGATTGCGAAAGAAGGGTAAATTATCCGGGGTTGATACGAAAAAGATGCAAGAACACTCCGGTAATTGCGCTCAACGATACATCATCACTTGAATTAACGCTTAATCTATTTGCCGCTGGAGTAGACGATGTTGTGCGTAAGCCTGTTCACGTCAGGGAAATTCTGGTGAGAGCTGCTGCTATACGTCGCCGAACAGGAGAGCTGAAAGATATGCTGCCGGAGGGAAATATTCGTGTATTTTTTGATGGAAGAGCACCTGAAATCGGTGGTGAGATTCTTGAACTCCCGAGACGTGAACGGCGCATCTTAGAATTTTTGTTTAAAAACCAAGAACGCCGTGTCAGTCGAGCCCAGATCTATAACGCCGTCTATGGTCTCCTCAACGAGGGGGTTGAAGAAACCGTCGTTGAAAGTCATATCAGCAAGTTGCGCAAAAAACTGAAAGTGCGTTTGGGATATGATCCGATCGATTCCAAACGGTATCTTGGCTATATGTTCAAAAGCGGATTGGAAAATGCCTAAAGCGAGTAAAGAAAAACGGCTTTCATTAAAAGCCTTGCCCTCAACAGTCTGCATTGAAAGCATTCTTTCGTTTCATAGATATATATACAAACCTGAGTATTTTCGAAACTAACGCTATGATAATAGCGCCCTACCTGCCAAAAGTTTACCCGTGAGTTGATCAACAATGGCCATGATGGCCGAAGGTGTGGCTCCGCTATCGCCAAAACGAAATGAGATGGTTCATTATTCGTATGGGTGGGCGTTGGCGTGTGTAACCTATGCGTAGGGGGCCGCGCGGTCGAGGTCGGTTTGATATTTGGTGGTCTCACTCGATCTTTGCTGCGACAAAGCCAGATGTCCCGCACTTATGGATGTTTTTTTCGTCGCGATCTTACGCCGATGATGATATTTCAGTCCGTGAATGGACTTTGGGGTAATCTCGGCTGTTTGATATTGCGGAGGCTGTGCCCATGAGGGTGGCGCAAATCAGCGCTTTGGAACTGGCGACTTTGAACTCACTAACTGTGTCTCTCATCCGTGTGTTGCGGGTGTTGTGGCTGTCTGATTGCAGGTATTGGCATGACTTTGAACGATGAACCCAAACTGGTGTTTCACTATGCGGTCGCTGACAATGGCGTCATTGGCAAGGACAATGGGATGCCTTGGCATGTTTCGAGCGATCTCAAACGTTTCAAGGCGATGACGATGGGCAAACCAATCATCATGGGGCGCCGCACCTTTCAATCCATTGGGCGCGCTTTGCCCGGAAGGGTCAATTTTGTGGTCACAGCCGATCAAGCTTTTTCTGCTGATGGTGTTGTCTTGGTGCCATCTGTTGAAGATGCACTGTCGCAATCCCGAGCTCAGGCCTTGCTGGATGGTGTTGATGAGATCGCTGTTATCGGTGGTGGCACGATCTATAACGCTCTTTGGGACAAAGCCGATCGCTTGTATGTGACGCATATTCATGCAGAGCCTCAGGGTGATACGCATTTGCCGGCCATTGATGAAGCCATTTGGCACGAAACGTCGCGCCAAGAGGCCGTGCAGGGCGAGAATGACAGCGCTGCGATGAGTTTTGTCGTGTATGAACGTCAGAGGCGTTCTTAAGGCTTGGTCTTGTCTATCTAGATCCGCTTTTCCTGCGTTAGGGAAGGCGCATCTACTTTACCAGAGAAGCAGGAGATGGTGCCTCTGGCAATGCATGGCATGTCATGGTACCGCGTGTGGGGCGGGGGCTTCAGTGTGCGTAATTGATGCTGTTTTGTTGCAAACAGTGGGGCTATAGACATCAAATTGCCGATTGAAGCGTGCTTTCCTCAGGTAAATCGAGTTTGCGCGCAGAAAAGGCCAGTTAGCTCTTGATTTTGCGGCGCTTGCTTCCCACCTTGTCATCAAAGTGGCGTTTGCGACTTGTGTGGCCGATGCCATATTAATTTAAGACCTGTTTACGGTCATGTTACGGTTTGTGGGCTAAAAGCAGCTCAACGGGTGTCTCGGGCAATTTTGATGGGCGAGAAATCGCGAAAATTGCTGCAACCTATTGAAACATGGCGTTCCCTTGTCGTCTTGATAAGTCAAGACAGTATGGAAACGCTCAAGAATAAGGATAGACTATGCCTTGGAGCAATCAGAACGGTGGTGGCGACGGCGGTGGCCCTTGGGGCAACGGCGGCGGCAAGAATGGCGGTCCATGGGGTCAAGGCCCTCAAAATCAGGGTCCCAATGCTCCTGATCTGGAAGATTTGATCCGAAAAGGCCAAGAGCGCCTGCGTCAGGTTTTCCCTGGCGGCGGTGGATCCGGTGGCGGTTCTCTGGGTGCCAAAGGTATTGGCCTTTTGGCTGCCGGTGCCGTGGCAATCTGGATGGTAACTGGTTTTTACACCGTTGCTCAGGAAGAGCTTGGGGTTGAATTGTTGCTCGGCGAAGCGGTCGGCGTTTCTAGCCCGGGTTTGAACTATAATTTCCCATATCCAATTGGTCGTGTTGAAAAGGTCAATGTGACCCAGATTCGTGATATTACCATTGGGACGCGTGAATCTGCATCCCAGCGCGGCATTCGCAGGCAGGATGTGCCTGAAGAAAGCCTGATGTTGACCGGTGATGAAAACATCATTGATGTTGATTTCAAAGTGCAGTGGAACATCAAGGATCCAGAGCAATATCTTTTCAATATTGACAATCCTGAAGTGGCCGTCAAACAAGTGGCTGAAAGCGCCATGCGTGAGATCGTTGGTCGCAACAATATGGATGAGATCCAGACCGGTGACCGTGTTGCCGTTCAGCGTGCTGCAGAAGAACTGACGCAAGCCATGCTCGATAAATACCAATCGGGTATTGCGATCGTGCAGGTTCAGCTTCAGGGCGTGGAGCCCCCAGAACAGGTGATTGATGCGTTCCGTGATGTGCAGGCTGCCAAGGCGGATAATGTGCGCATGCAGAACGAAGCTCAAGCTTATGCCAACAAGGTTGTGCCAGAAGCAAAAGGTCAGTCTGCTCAGATTTTGGAAGCTGCCAATGCGTATCGTGAGCAGACCGTTGCAGAAGCCCGCGGTCAAGCAGAGCGTTTCTTGAACGTTCTTGGCGAATATGAAAAAGCGCCAGAAATCACACGCAAGCGTCTTTATCTGGAGACCATGGAAAAAGTTATGGGCAATTCCGAGAAGATCATTCTTGATAGCAAAGGTGCCGGCTCCCAAGGTGTCGTGCCGTATTTGCCCCTTAATGAACTGACGAAAAAGGCGGGGAACTGATTATGTCCGGTAAAGCAATTCTTTCCCTTATCATCGCAGCTGTTGTTGCTGTGGTGGGGCTTAGCTCGGTGTTTATTGTCTATCCATATGAGCAAGCTGTGATTACGCAGTTTGGCCGTATTGAGCGGGCCGTGCAAGAACCTGGTCTTTATGTAAAAGTGCCTTTCATCCAGAACGTGGAATATATCGACAAACGCGCACGCTATCTTGAAGAGTCTGCACGCGAAGTCATCGCGTCTGATAAAAAGCGCCTGCTGATCGATTCTTTCACGCGTTACAAAATCACAGACCCCATCCTGTTCAAACAGAAAGCCAAGTTCATTCCGAACTTTGAAAGCCAACTCAGCGGCTTTATGGGCTCGTCCCTGCGCGATGTGGCGGCCGATTTTGATTTTCAGGAAATCGTTCGTGACAAGCGTGATCTGTTGGTGGAAGCCATTCGTGTTGCTGTGAATGACAAAGCTGCCCGTCTTGGTGTTGAAGTGGTCGATTTCCGCGTGCGTCGCGCAGATCTGCCAAAAGAAAACTCCGAAGCGGTGTATCGTCAGATGCAGACAGAACGCCAACAGGAAGCCAACGGTATTCGTGCTGACGGTGAGCAGTTGGCTTTGCAGATCCGTTCGATTGCTGATCGTAACGCAACGGTGATTGTTGCTAATGCGCGTCGCGACTCAGAAATCACACGCGGTGAAGGTGATGCGGAACGTAACGGTATCTTTGCTGCAGCCTATGGCAAAAACACGGGATTCTTTGAATTCTATCGCACGATGCAGGCCTATGAGAGAAGCCTTTCCAATGGAGACACACGCCTTGTGCTGTCGCCCGATGGAGAGTTCTTCAACTACTTCAGTGGATCTGTTCCTTCGGAAAAAACTGCCCAATAATGCTGAAGCCTCCTCTCTCCGCCTAAGGGGAAGGGGGCTTTATCAGCTGCATAGGGAGAAAGTGGGCTTTGATGTCTGATTTCCTAGCGGCGGTTGGTTTGGTTCTTGTCATCGAAGGGTTGTTATATGCCCTCCTGCCAGAGTCGATGAAACGGATGATGATTGAGGTTGCCACAATACCGGGAAGCAATTTGCGTGTCGGTGGTTTGCTGGCAATGGCGATCGGTGTCGGTATTGTCTGGATGGTAAGAGCCTGATCATCTTGCAGATTTGTTGTTTAAACGCCCCTTTGTCATCTTGCACAATGGGGCGTTTTTTATGCCTACTACGCGCAATATGTTAGTTTGTGTATGCTCTTGCTTTTTGAGTTGAGAAATCACGCCTTTGGTGTCGGGAGAGGAAAGCCGAAATGTTGATGTTGGTTTTGGAGCGATTGTCACATTGCGCTCATGGTCTGCGACGCTTTGGCCTCATAGGTGGTACCATTGCTCTTGCGGTGATGGCTGGCCTACCGTGCGATGTGGATGCGAAAGATGCAGAGCAGGGGCAGGCCGCGTCCGGCCAAATGCCTCATCAGACATCTATGGGGCCTAAAAGTGTGGCCGACCTTGCAGAGCGGCTGATTCCAGCGGTGGTGAATATTTCAACCCGATCATTGGTGGACAGCAAAGACAGTATACCTCTACCCAAAGTGCCTGACGGGTCGCCTTTTCAGGATTTTTTCGAAGATTTCTTTGAGAAAAATCAGGAAGAGGGGGGACGAAAGCGCAGTGTACAGTCACTCGGCTCAGGGTTTGTTATCGATGCGTCTGGCCTGATCGTCACCAACAATCATGTGATTGCCGGAGCGGATAAGATCCGTGTTAAATTTTCTGATGGAGGCCAGTATGACGCCGAAATCGTAGGTCGCGATACCAAGACCGATCTGGCTCTGCTTAAAGTGGATACGCCGAAGCCGCTGTCCACAGTTCCCTTCGGTTTGGAAAAGGACGTGCGTGTCGGCGATTGGGTTATGGCCATTGGTAACCCGTTTGGTTTGGGTGGGTCTGTCTCTATTGGTATTGTTTCTGCGCGCAATCGTAATATCAATACCGGGCCGTATGATAGCTTTATTCAGACCGACGCTGCCATCAATCGCGGCAATTCTGGTGGCCCGTTGTTTGACATGTATGGCAACGTGGTCGGGGTGAATACCGCAATTATTTCCCCAAGTGGGGCCTCAATTGGACTGGGCTTTGCCATTCCTGCCGATATTACCAGCCGTGTTGTTACACAATTGAAAGAGTTTGGTGAGACGCGGCGTGGCTGGCTTGGTATCCGGATTCAACAAGTGTCTGAAGATCTGGCTGAAGGGCTGGGATTGAGTGATGCGCGTGGGGTGTTGATTGCTTGGGTGAATGAGGCCGGTCCTGCAGAGAAAGCCGGTTTGAAGCCCGGCGATGTTATTGTCCGGTATGGGGGGGAAGCTGTCAGTGAGGTGAGGGATTTGACTCGCTTTGTTGCCGAGACGACTATTGGTGCCGAGGTTGAGGTTGAGTTTTACCGTAAAGGTCAGCTTATGGCCTTGTCAGTGGTTGCAGGCCATTTGGAAGCCAGTGAAAGCAAGGTGCCAATCGCCAAAAATGCGGATAAACTAAGCCGCTTGTTTGGAATGTCTTTGTCTGAGCTGACACCCGCTGAACGCAGAAAACACAATCTTGGAGACAGCGTTGAAGGCGTTGTTGTGCATGAAGTAGAGCCGCACAGCCTCGCAGGTCAAAAGGGCATCCAGACCGGAATGGTAATCGTTGAGATCAATCAGGAAATAGTCTCGACACCTCAGAGCGTTGTGAAACGCGTAGAAACGCTCAAGGCAGAAGGCAAAAGCACCATAGTGTTTCTTTTGGCAAGACCGGATGGGGGCGAATTGGTGTTCGTGCCGATCAAGCTTGATGACAGTGCCCCTGAGGGGGGCTTGCCTCCTAAAGATTGATCCGATCAAAGCCCAACAGGGTTGAAGGGGCTTGTGGCCCCTTCGTCATTTTGTTCGTTGGATGGCGTCTAGCCCAACACAAATTCCTCGGCCTTATATCCCTGCAAAAACAAAAGTCCGGTCAGATCGCCATGATCAATCACGAATTCAGCCTGTGCGGCGACTGCGGGTTTGGCATGTAGGGCCACGCCAGCGCCAGCATCCATGATCATGGCCAAATCGTTGGCCCCGTCACCGACAGCCATTGTTTCGGACAGGTTCAGTTTGAGCTCTTGGGCCAAAGCGTGCAGACGATCGCGTTTGGCTTCTTTGCCCAGAATGGGCATGCCGACCTTGCCGCTCAGAGTACCGTTTTCTTCCAACAGGAGATTGGCGCGGTCTTCATCAAACCCCAGTTTCTCGCGAACGCGGGACGTGAAATGCGTGAAGCCACCCGACACCAATGCACAATAGGCACCATGAGCTTTCATTGTCTGGACAAGGGCCATGCCGCCATGCGTATAGGTGATCCGGTCGGCGAACAATTTATCGACGATGGACAAGTCCAGCCCTTCAAGTAGCGAGACGCGCTCTTTAAGGGCTGGTTCAAACTCGATTTCTCCGCGCATGGCACGTGCGGTGATGGTAGAGACCTTGTCTTTGAGGCCCACTTCGTCGGCCAGTTCGTCAATGCATTCTTGCTGGATCATGGTCGAGTCCATATCCGCGAGAAGCAGTTTTTTGCGGCGTCCTTGGCTGGGTTGTAGTGCTATGTCGACTGGAATGTCCGCCAGAAGGCTGCGCAATTGGGCATATAAATTGTCTAGGTCGGGATGGTTCGGGATGATAAAATCGCAAGCGACCCCTTCCATAAGCCAAACAAACTCTGTATCGACCTTGATGGCGGCCTGGATTTTGGCCACAAGATCGGCGCTAACGGCAGGATTGGCGGGTGCGCTGATAATGGTCAAGGTGAAGGACATGGAACCCCCGAAGGATAAATGCCTCTCGTGCGAGGCTGTAAAGACCGTATGATTATGGACGGAACAAAAAATTCTTGTGCACCGACTGCGGTGTTGATAGCGGGGCCAACGGCCAGCGGCAAGTCTTCTCTTGCGGTTAAGTTGGCGCAATTGGTCAATGGCGTAATTATCAACGCTGACTCCATGCAAATTTATGATCAAATGTCGATCTTGTCTGCGCGTCCGACCGCTGACGAGATGGGAGACGTAGAACATCGCCTTTATGGCTATGTTAGCCCGTCTGAGCGTTATTCGGTTGGCCGTTGGCTGGATGATGCGGTTGCTGCAATAAAGGATGTGCGCAGCAAAGGGCAATGTCCTATTCTGGTGGGTGGAACCGGACTTTATTTTAAGGCGCTGCTTGAGGGGCTGAATGCGATGCCCGATATCCCGCAACAGGTGCGCGATTTCTGGGCCGCTGAATTGGTGCGCCTGGGGAGCCCTGAAGCGCTGCATGCCATTTTGACCGATCGAGACCCCGTGGTGGCATCGACACTGAAGCCGGGGGATGCGCAACGGACTTTGCGCGCTTTGGAAATTCTGGATGCCACTGGCAAGTCTTTGGCGCAATGGCATGCTGGAGACGATATGCGCCAAGATCCGGCCATTGCGCAAGATGCGCTGTGTCTGGCGCTCAATCCACCCCGCGCTCAAGTGTATCAAAAAATAGAAAATCGCTTTGATCAGATGGTGGAGCTGGGCGGCATCATCGAGGCCGTTCATCTAACGGGCCTTGGTTTGTCTCCAGACTTGCCTGCCATGAAAGCGATTGGGGTCGCCCATCTTTCGGCTTTTGATCGTGGGGAAATGCCTTATGAAGAGGCGATCAGATTGTGCAAGCGCGATACGCGTCGCTATGCCAAAAGACAGATGACGTGGATCCGAAATCAAATGGGCGAATGGTCGCAGTTTGAAACAGCTGAAGCCGCAATTGCTCAATTTTTGATAGAAATGGAAAAAAATTAGGTGGGAAACTAGCTTAAAATTGCGTCTTGACCGGAGAATCTTGTTCCTTCCGGGTTGACCTGCCAGTTTGGAGCGATTAACGTCCCTCTCGAAACAAACGGAAAAGCTGTACTTGTGATGAAAAATATTGTTGTGATTCTAGTGGGAAGGCGCGCTGCTGCGATGGTTGAGTAACCGTTGCAAATGGTAGTGCGCATCTAGGGCCTTTCAGGGGCCCTTTTTTATTGCTCGCAAGAATGGCAGCTTTGGACAGGCAATTGGTTGGTTTGAACCAATGTCAATTTAAGGAATGGATAAATGACACGGCAGATGACAGGTGCTGAAATGGTTATCCAAGCTCTGAAAGATCAGGGCGTAGACCATATATTTGGCTATCCTGGAGGAGCTGTCCTCCCAATTTACGACGAAATTTTCCAGCAGGAAGATGTTCAACATTTTTTGGTGCGCCATGAACAAGGCGCAGGGCATGCGGCCGAAGGGTATGCTCGGTCAACGGGCAAAGTCGGCGTGATGTTGGTGACTTCAGGCCCTGGTGCTACCAACGCTGTGACCGCACTTGCTGATGCTTTGCTCGATTCCATTCCTCTTGTCTGCATTACAGGGCAGGTCCCGACAGCCCTGATCGGCTCTGATGCTTTTCAGGAATGCGACACATCCGGCATCACACGGCCCTGCACCAAGCATAATTATCTGGTTCGCGATGTTGAGGATTTGCCGCGCGTTCTGCATGAGGCTTTTTATGTTGCACGCTCTGGTCGTCCGGGGCCGGTTGTGATCGACATCCCGAAAGATGTGCAGTTTGCCACAGGTACCTATCAGGGACCATCTAACATTAGTCACAAGACCTATCATCCGCAGGTTAAGGGCGACCTTAACTCTATTCGGCAAGCGGTCGAAATGCTCATCAACGCCAAGAAACCGGTGTTCTATACGGGTGGTGGAGTAATCAACTCTGGCACGGAAGCCTGCCAGATGTTGCGTGAACTGGTTGCATTGACCAATATTCCCATCACGTCGACCCTGATGGGGCTGGGTGCTTATCCTGCGTCTGGTGATAATTGGCTGGGCATGCTGGGTATGCACGGCACCTATGAAGCCAATATGGCGATGCATGATTGTGATGTCATGGTTTGTATCGGAGCACGTTTCGATGACCGGATCACAGGGCGTCTGGATGCTTTTGCGCCAAACTCTAAGAAAATTCACATCGACATTGATCCTTCATCGATCAACAAAATTGTGCGGGTTGATTTGGGCATTGTGGGTGACGTCGGGCATGTGCTTGAAGATATGGTGCGCATTTGGCGCGCCAGTGGGCAGGAGCCTGATCGTTCGGCGCAGGCTGACTGGTGGGAGCAGATCAAGATTTGGCGCAAGCGCGAGTGTCTGGCCTATCGTAAGAATGCCGATATAATCATGCCTCAATATGCTTTGGAGCGTCTGAGCGCCAAGATCAAGGATAAAGACAGCTACATCGCGACGGAAGTGGGGCAGCACCAGATGTGGGCTGCGCAATATCTTGGATTTGAAGAACCGAACCGCTGGATGACGTCCGGAGGATTGGGTACCATGGGATATGGATTCCCTGCTGCGCTCGGTATTCAGGTTGCGCATCCAGAGAGCTTGGTCATCGATATCGCAGGTGATGCTTCGATCCAAATGTGTATTCAGGAACTGTCGACAGCTATCCAGTATAATTTGCCGGTCAAGGTCATGATCCTGAATAATGAGTATATGGGGATGGTGCGTCAGTGGCAGCAACTGTTGCATGGCAATCGGATGTCTAATTCCTATGTCGAGTCTCAGCCGGATTTTGTGAAATTGGCTGAAGCCTATGGAGCACATGGCATTCGGTGTGATCATCCAGATAATCTGGATGCGGCCATTGACGAGATGATTGCCCATGACGGACCTGTGCTGTTTGATTGTCGCGTTGCTAAACTGGCCAACTGCTTCCCCATGATCCCATCAGGCAGAGCCCATAATGACATGTTGTTGTCGGATGAAGCCGAAGATGAGGGCAAGATTGCAACGGCCATCGGAGAAGCTGGCAAGAAGCTGGTTTGATCCGCGTATCATTGATGTGCGTGTGTGTTTCTATTCAATTACTGAGATGAAGCACCCCGCAATATGCAAATATAAGGAACGGCAAGATGCAACACGGATCTGCCTATTTCATCGAAGAAGTGTCGACAGTGGAAGAAACTCATACTTTGTCTGTGCTCGTTGATAACGAGCCGGGTGTTCTAGCACGAGTGATTGGCCTTTTCTCCGGACGGGGGTATAACATTGACTCGCTGACTGTGTCGGAGACCTCTCATGAGGAGCATATTTCCCGCATTACCATCGTAACGACAGCTACGCCGCAAGTCATTCAACAGATCCGCTCCCAATTGGGGCGCTTGGTGCCAATTCATGAAGTGGCGGATTTGTCGATTGATCAGATTGCTCCGCTGGAACGTGAATTGGCTATGATCAAAGTATCTGGTACAGGTGAGAAACGGGTGGAAGCCTTGCGTCTTGCTGATGCTTTCCGGGCCACTGTGATTGATGCCACTGCGGAGCATTTTGTGTTTGAGATGACCGGACGTCAGCAGAAAATTGAGCAGTTCGTCAGTATTATGCAGCCTCTCGGTTTGGTTGAGGTTTGTAGAACCGGTGTGATTGCTCTGCGACGTGGTCCGGAAAAAACCTGATCCGTTGCTTGATTTGCTCTGATATTGGATTGAAAAATCTATGAAAACACGACTGAGTGTGAATGTGAATGCGGTGGCGATGTTGCGCAATCGGCGGGACCTGCCATGGCCGAGTGTCACCGGGCTTTCTGCAATTGCATTGGAAGCGGGTGCCAAAGGTATAACTGTGCATCCGCGTCCGGATCAGCGGCATATTCGCAGACAAGATGTGCGAGATCTGGTGGCAATGATCCGGAAGGATTTTGCTGGCAAAGAGCTTTGCCTCGAGGGATATCCTGACAAAGGATTTTTGGCCCTGTGTCAGGAAGCCAAACCTGATCAGGTGCTGTTTGTGCCAGATGCTCCGGCTCAGACGACTTCAGACCATGGCTGGGATTTCGAGGTCAATGAGGTATTGTTGCGTGATGTGATCGCCTTGATGAAACGATCCGGTATTCGGGTTTCTGTTTTTGTCGATCCCGACCCAACCCAACCGGCAAAAGCTGCTGCTGTGGGGGCCGACCGGATCGAGATTTTCACAGGGCCCTATGGTGCCTGTCAGGTTGATACAAAGGAAGCCAAAAAGCATTTGGCAGATGTTGTGGCAACCGCTCATGCCGCCAAGGCCGCTGGTTTGGGTGTCAATGCCGGTCACGATCTGACACCGGAGAATCTGCCGGCTCTGATGAAAGAGGCGGGCTTTATCGAAGAAGTATCCATTGGGCATGGTTTTACTGCCGACGCCCTGCTCCATGGCTTTGCCGAGAGCGTAAGACGTTTTCAGCGCGCGATGGGTGAGATTTGATTTTTACGCTTCACTGAAGCGTTGAATCCTTGTTTGGACTTGACCTTGGCTTTGTCATCTTTTAGGCCCTGTTCAAACATTTTCGGTTTCTGTTGTTTCAGAGGCTGATCGAGAAATTTTATGAGCTGACATAAGAGCAATTTTCGCAATTGTTGCATTGCGGAGTGACTTAAGTCTTTGTTTGACGCGTATCCTTATCCAAAATGTGAAATCATTTTCGGGATACGCTCTAGGAAAAGGAAGAAATAATGCGCGTATATTATGATCGCGATGCTGACATCAATCTGATCAAAGGCAAAAATGTCGCTATCGTCGGCTATGGCTCCCAAGGTCATGCTCATGCTTTGAACCTGCGCGATTCTGGCGTGACCAATCTGGCCGTTGCCTTGCGTGAAGGCTCATCGTCCGCCAAGAAAGCTGAAGCTGAAGGTCTGAAAGTGATGACCGTTGCTGAAGCTTCTAAATGGGCAGACGTTGTCATGATGTTGACCCCGGATGAGCTGCAGGCTGACATCTATTATGCCGACATGCATGACAACCTCAAAGAGAATGCTCTGCTTCTGTTTGCTCACGGCTTGAATGTGCATTTCAACCTGATCGAGCCACGCGCTGACCTTGATGTCGCCATGGTCGCTCCAAAAGGTCCTGGTCATACCGTGCGCGGTGAATATTTGCGTGGCGCTGGTGTGCCAACTCTGATTGCGATTGCGCAGAATGCTTCTGGCAATGCACATGATGTGGCTCTTTCTTATGCCTCTGCCAATGGTGGTGGTCGTGCCGGTGTCATCGAAACATCCTTCAAAGAAGAATGCGAAACTGATTTGTTCGGTGAACAAGCTGTTCTTTGTGGTGGTGCTGTTGAGTTGATGCGTGCCGGTTTTGAAACACTGGTAGAAGCCGGTTATGCGCCTGAAATGGCTTATTTCGAGTGCGTGCATGAAATGAAGTTGATCGTGGATCTGATTTATGAAGGCGGCATTGCCAACATGAACTACTCCATTTCCAACACGGCTGAATATGGCGAGTATGAAACCGGTCCTCGCATTATTACTGCTGAAACCAAAGCGGAAATGAAAAATGTTCTGACCGACATTCAGGATGGCACTTTCGTGCGTAACTGGATGCTGGAAAACAAAGTTGCCCAGACCTCATTCAAAGCGATCCGTGCTCGTAACGATGCACACCAAGTGGAAGAAGTTGGCGCAAAATTGCGCGCAATGATGCCTTGGATCAAAGAAAAAGCAATGGTAGACAAAGAGAAAAACTAAGCTCATCTTTTTCGTTGACTTGATCGAAATCCCGGCCAATGGCCGGGATTTTTCGTTTAGGGGATTATTAAGAGTAATTTGTGTTTACCGAGCGTTGTGTGCTGTTCCTGTATCGGCAATGCGCTTATAGTGGACACCCGTTAGTGAACACCCGTAATTTTGCCTGTCAGTTTGAGGATTTTGCCAAATGTCTAAGTCAGAGCGCGCCTACTTCATTCTCGATGTATTCACACATGAAGTTCTCGCGGGTAATCCTCTGGCAGTGGTGCTCGATTCTGACGGGTTGAGTGATGGTGAGATGCAGAAAATCGCACGAGAATTCAATCTCTCCGAAACGGTTTTTGTTAGTCCTCCAAAAAATCCTGCCCACAACGCCGCCTTGCGGATTTTTACGCCATCATGTGAATTGCCTTTTGCAGGGCATCCCACAGTCGGTGCTGCCGTCTTGCTCGGTTCTCAGCGCTTTCCTGACCTTGAACGTGATATGGACAGTGTGATGATGCTGGAGGAGAAGATCGGACTGGTTCGCGCACGGGTCAAGCTCTATGCCAATGGCGCAGGAGGTGGGGCAGGGGATGCTGTATTTGATGTGCCTAGCCTGTCAAAGCCATTTGATATTCAATTGGGATCGAAAGACGAGATTGCCGCCGCTTTGGGGCTGCATATCAAAGACATCGGGTTTGAAAATCACGTGCCGACTGTTTTTGCCGCCGGAGTGCCTTTTGTTATGGTGCCGATCCGAGATATGGAAGCGATCGGACGGGCCAGCCCGGTGTTGCCCAGTTGGAACACTGCCTTTGGGTCGCACGACCACAATGATGCCTATCTTTATACACGCGAGACCGTGCGCCATGGGTCCAGCTTTCATACACGAATGTTTGCCCCAACGATGGGGATCGTAGAAGACCCGGCAACGGGGTCGGCTGCGGCAGCTTTTGCCGGTTGTATTTGCCGATTTGATCAGCCAGGGAAAGGGACGCACAGCTTCGTTATTGAACAAGGGTTTGAGATGGGGCGTGCCTCTATCATCAATTTGGAGTTTGAAGTCGCTGATGGACGTTTGAGCGCGGAACGCATTGGCGGGAAAGCCGTGATTGTGGCCTCGGGAGTACTTTATATCTAGTTATTTTACTGTTCGCTGATCCTGTCGCTAACAGGTCTTCTCCATTTGTAATTTGAGGCTCATTTGACTTTTTCATTTCTCCATAGTTCCCAGAGTTTGGTGCCTTTGTTTGAAGACGCAATTAACGGCACTAATTTATCACCAAAAGCGCATTATGTTCGTGCGGACCTGTTGGATAAAGCCACTGCACAGGGCGGCATCGATGAGGCGCTGTCGGTGGAAATTGCTGACGCTCTTCACTCTTACGCTTTGGATGTTGATCTGTTGCTGCTCACCTGTTCAAGTCTCAGTTCGGTGGTTGATGGTGTCAAGGCGAGCGGAGTGCCGGCTGAACGAACGGACCGGTTACTAGCAGAGGCGGTTTTTGCGGGTGCTATGAAGACCCCGGGGGCGCAGAGTGTTGCTGTTCTTATTGCAGCCCCGACAACCGTTGTCCCCACGCGTACGCTATTTGAACAATGCCGAGTAGAGATGGGGGCAGAGGCTGTTGGTCTTAAGGTCATTCTTTTGCCTGATGTCTGGTCTTTGTTCCTGTCTGGTGATCTTGAGGCATATCGTCAGGCTTTGGCCAAAGCGATTGATGCTTTTCTGACTGGAGCTGATGCTTTTAGCCATGTTGCTCTGGGGCAGGCGTCTATGGGGCCTGCTCTGGCCTTTTGTCAGTCACCACGCGCCAACTCGGTTTGGACTATCACTGGTGCAACACGTGCTTATCTGGCTGCCATGTAGGGAGGCCTCTTGGTTTCAATATATTTGATAAGGCATAAAAAAACCGCGGCCCCATTGGGACTGCGGTTTTTGTCTTTTGGCAATCTTGGAATCCAAGCAATTTTGAGGGTTATGCTGCCTGTATCTCTTGCAGGAATTGCTCAATTTTCGAACGCAAATCTTTAGCCTGTTCTGCAGATGAACGAGATGCATTGAGCACCTGAGTGGCTGATTGTTGGGTATCGGTGACAGAATCGCTAACCGCGGCGACCCGCTGAGTGACCAACGAAGTCCCCTGAGATGCCTGCTGAACATTGTTGCTAATTTCGGAGGTCGCAGCCCCTTGTTGTTCTACAGCGGATGCAATTGAATTGGTGTATTCATTGACCTCATCCATCGTTTGGGTGATTTTAGCAATGGCTGACACAGCTTCTTTGGAAGAGCTCTGAATGCCTGAAATCTGGCTTGAGATTTCTTCCGTCGCTTTTGATGTCTGGTTAGCCAACTCTTTCACTTCGGCCGCCACAACCGCAAAGCCTTTGCCTGATTCACCGGCTCGGGCCGCTTCAATGGTGGCATTGAGTGCGAGAAGGTTGGTCTGCTCGGCGATGGCCTGAATGAGGCTAACCACCTCACCAATTTTTTGGGCAGCAAGGTCTAAACTGGAGACTTTTTCGTTGGTTGCTTGTGCTTCATTGGTGGTGGTGGAAACAACTTGCTGGGTGCGTCCAAGCTGGCTGGAGATTTCCTCGATTGACGCTGTCAATTCTTCGGCTGCCGAGGCGACCGCTTGCACGTTGGTTGCTGCATCATGGGAAATTTTGGAGGCGTCGTTGGTCTGAGCTGTGGTGTTCAGCGCGATCTCGTTCAAACGTTGCGCCGTGGCTTCCATGGTGCGGGAGTTCTCTGCAGACTCCTCAAGAACCGATTGAATGCCGCCTTGGAACGCATCAATAATTCGTTGTGTATTGGTATGCCGCTCGATATTTGCTCTATCTGTTTCTGCCTTCTGATGCTCCAACTCGCGGCGTTGCGCGTTGTGTTGGTTCAGGACATTGACAGAACGGGCAATATCGCCAATTTCATCTTTGCGTTCTTGATAGTCAATCTTTTCAAGCTGCTCGTCTTTTGCGATCAGTGTGAGCAAGCCGGTAATCACGGGCAGTGGTCTCATCATTTTGCTGACGATTGCGAAAGCCAAGGCTAGAATAATGACAGATACTATCGACGCCCAAAGAAGCATTTGGGAGGACACGTCACCCAACACAGCTTCAACGTTGGAACGCTCGATACCTACATAAAGAATGCCTACAACGTCATTAGACGGTGAGAATATCGGCTGATAGAGTGTGTAGTAAGGTATGCCGAGAATAACAGCTTCGCCAACGAAGCTTTTGCCACTGGCTATAATCGGATAGACCGCGCCTTTCTGGCCAAGCGGTGTGCCGACTGCTCGTTCTCCATTGGGTTTTACGATGTTGGTTGTTTTGCGCCAGAAATCCTTGGTCTTCTCATCCCAAGCAAAGATTGTTGCGGTTTCGTTGGTTATACCACCAACTCGGTCGATCAATGTGTGGTTTTCAAAAGCGGGAATGGTCTGCATTGTCAAGCGGCTGATGTCGCCATCGCCGGTGCGATCGACTCCCACACCTTCGATGGACGTTTCCAACACCTGGGCGGCTACACGTATGCTTGTAGACTGTTGTATTATAACGTCCTGTCTGACTTTGTTGCTGACAGTGATCCATGCAACAGTTGCCAATGACACCATCGAAACCACGACAGAGGCGACGATTAGAAGCGTGACTTTCTGTGTCATCTTCATCTTGGACAAGAAATTCATTTTTGTAAACCTTCGGTCCTATTATGCTGGTCGCGTATAATTTCTAAAGTTCATTACTGTACAAAAAGAGTTAATAAATTGATTTTATTTTCGGAAATATAATTAATTACTTGAATTCTTATATTTAATTATCGTCATAGTTTTTATTTTTCGGTTTATGTAATTTTTATTCTATTAGAATATTTCTAATATTGTTTGTTATACTTCTATAATTAAAATTTATTGTTTTTGTCGGGTTCAAAAAAATTGAAAATTCGGCCTTGTGGAGTTGGTATTGATCGTTTATGACAAATGGATCGAGATATGAAAACCATCTTAGGTTTTTCTTTTATTATATGCGAGAGACGGAAATGACCGCTCCTTTGAGCACAATTGGTCAAGTTGTTACGGTTGAGCCCAAAGCTCCCGCCACAGCTGCACGTCTAAACTCCGCTCTACTACTCCTAATCTGCCCCTGAACATCGACAGGCGTTGACTTCGGTTTACGGCGGATCTTCAGGGGATGACATTTCAAAGCAGCCAGAGACATTCTTGCCGTGTGACTAGCCTTGACCAATTTTCATTTATTGGCTGGAACGGCCAAATTCAGGATAAATCCCATGACCGACAATATCATTATCTTTGACACCACCTTGCGCGACGGCGAACAATCTCCCGGAGCATCCATGACCTTGGAAGAAAAAATTCAAGTCGCTAAATTGCTGGATGAAATGGGTGTGGATGTGATTGAAGCGGGTTTTCCGATCGCTTCCAACGGAGACTTTGAAGCTGTTTCCGAGATTGCCAAAGTGGTCAAGAACTCCACTGTTTGCGGCTTGGCCCGTGCTGGCAATAAGGATATTGATCGCGCCGGTGAGGCGGTTAAACATGCCAATAAAAGCCGGATCCATACTTTTATTTCCACCAGCCCGTTGCACATGAAATTCAAGCTGCAAATGGAACCTGAAACTGTCTATGAAAAAGTGATCTCTTCGGTCACACGGGCGCGCAACTGGACCGATGACGTGGAATGGTCCTGCGAAGATGGCACCCGCACCGAGTTTGACTTTATGTGTCGCTGTGTCGAAGCAGCAATCAACGCCGGTGCGACGACCATCAATATCCCTGACACCGTGGGCTATACAACACCGGATGAAATCGAATCCCTGTTCCGCCGCGTGATTGAAAATGTGCCCAATTCTGACAAAGCCATTTTCTCGGCGCATTGTCACAACGATTTGGGCATGGCAGTAGCCAACTCTTTGGCCGCGGCCAAGGGTGGTGCACGCCAGATCGAATGCACCATCAATGGGCTGGGTGAGCGTGCCGGGAACGCGGCGTTGGAAGAAATCATCATGGCGATCCGCACACGCAATGATGTGTTCGCCTATACAACCGGCATCAATACCAAGATGCTGACCCGTGCCTCTAAGCTGGTCTCCGCTGTGTCTGCCTTCCCTGTGCAGTATAACAAAGCCATCGTGGGCAAAAACGCGTTTGCCCACGAGTCCGGTATTCATCAGGACGGCATGTTGAAAAATGCTGAAACCTACGAAATCATGCGGCCTGAAGATGTGGGTGTGGGTGGTACAGATTTGGTTATGGGCAAGCACTCGGGTCGCCATGCGTTTAAAGAAAAGCTGTCAGACTTGGGGTATCAGTTGGGCGAAAATGCCTTGCAGGACGCGTTTACCCGTTTCAAGGATTTGGCTGACAAAAAGAAACATATCTTCGACGAAGACATCGAGGCTTTGGTTGACGACGAGGTCTCTAATGCTTCCGAGAAGATTAAGGTAATTGCCATGACGGTGATTGCCGGTACTGGCGGTGTACAGAAAGCGATCGTAACGCTGGATATGGATGGCGCCCATGTAACCAAGGAAGCCACTGGCGATGGCCCTGTCGATGCGATCTTTAATGCGATTAAAGAAATGTTCCCGCATCGCGCTCGGTTGCAACTGTATCAAGTGAGTGCCGTGACGGCTGGTACAGACGCACAGGCTGAGGTCTCTTGCCGTTTGAGCGAAGATGAGACCACTGTAACCGGTCGTTCTGCTGATACCGATACGATGGTGGCGTCAGCCAAGGCTTATGTGTCGGCCTTGAACAAGCTGGTGACGCGTCGCGAAAAGCAAATTCAGAATGCACAGACCAGCGCTGCTGAGTAAGCTTTGACGGTTTGAAATGTGAGATATGAAGGGGGCGGATTTTAATCTGCTCCCTTTTTTTATGCGGTGGTTTGTGGGTTTTGTTTTAAGTGTCTTTTGGTTGTGATTTTGATCTGTTTCATGGTGTCAGGGTTTTACCAGATGCAGACTGAAAATGTGTTCCACGGGAGGAGAGAGCAATGTTTTACGAAACGCATAAATTGCGCGAGGAGTTTCCTGATGCCATTGAGAAACTGCAAGCTTTGATGATTGATGATGAGGATTTTTTAAAGCTTGCTGCGCGCTACACCGAGGTTAACCGCGAAATAATCCGGATAGAGCATGAGGAAGACCATGCTTCCGATTTTTATCTCGACAATCTAAAGAGGCAACGATTGGTTTTGAAGGATCGGGTGGCGGTAAAACTCAGAAACTGAGGCTCGGAGACCAAGTTTGAAAAGTCAGGCTTTGGCCTGACTTTTTGTCTGTAGTGTCCTGATTTCTGATAAACCACTCTATTCGACGGTTTGCGGTGTGGTTGACTTTTTGAGCTTGGCTTCCCGGCGCATGATGTAGAAGGTCGAAGCAAAAATGACCGCTGCCCCCAGCCAAGTATAGCCGTCGGGGAACTCATCAAACAGGAACCAGCCAAAGGCGGTCGAGAAAAGCAATCGCATATAATCAAACGGCGCGAGTGTTGTCGCTTTGGTCCATTTAAATGCATGCACCATCAACCATTGGGCAAAACTTGCCAAAGCGCCGGTTAGCGCAATCAGGCCGATCTGCTTCCAACTGGGCGTTGTCCAGTAAAGATAGGCGAGGGGTATCATCGCCAATCCGATGAGCAGCGCTTGGCCAGTTACCATGACGGTTGGTTGGTCATAGCGTGTGTGAATGCGAATGATCACTTGATTGGCGGCGATGGTGGCGGCAGCAACCATTGCAAAGATGATATTGTTGTCTAGAGCGGCCAAGCCACCACTGAACATATCAAAGGGGCGCGCGATAATCAGGATACCGGTAAATCCGACGACAAGAGCGCCAATGCGTCTGATGCCAACGGTTTCTTTCAGGATCACCACAGCGAAAACCGTAATGAAGAAAGTCCGCGTGAAACTCAGTGTGGTCGCTGTGGCTAGTGGCAGATTGATGATCGCTGTCAGCCCACCAAGTATGCTGAAAAATGTCAAAAAAGCACGCAACAAAAACAGGTCTTTTCTTACAATTCTTATCTTGCCTTTGCTAGATTTTAGCAAGGGTGGCACGAGGAATAAGACCATGAAGCCTTGTCTAATGACTATGATTACGGTGACGTGAAGCGATTGCCCAAGCTCTTTGATCGTTGCGGACATTGTTGAAAAGCACATCATTGCAATGAACATAATCAGGATTGCGCGGATGTTCAGGGGCAGTCTTTCAAATACTGCCGTCATTTTCTGTATGAATTGAGGCACAGAAGTCATAACGCGGCCGAATCTCTGCAAAAGGCGGGGGGCTTTTTTGACAAGCCAATGAGGTTTGTCAGTAGAGCGATGAACGCTGAAGTCGGTTGGAAGATCTTTGCCAATCTATCAGTGATCAATTCAGTATGTAAAGATCCAAGGTGTTCTAATCAGTCGTTTGCTGCCTCTATTCATCGGGCAGCCAAGCCTGTTTTTGGAGCAATCGGATTTGGTGTCATAAGTGCGGCGGTGGTTAATGAGCATTTTTTTTGCTTACCGCTTGATCTTTTTGTCAAAGCGTGAAGAATTGTAAATCTTCCTTTGGTCAAACTGATTTCACATCTATGGGTTCATTTTGATGTTTCAAATTTTAATTCGGGTTTGATTAGGCTCGTTCAGCCGACTGTGGCGGAACGAACGGAATGTTGGTGCTTTCACACCATGATGATTGGAAAGATCGCGTCATGAATTCCCTTGTTGGCATTGTTTGGAAACTCGCTGCGACCTGTTTTTTTGCAGTCATGATTGCAATCATAAAATATGCATCGGCAACGGTTCCTACGGGGCAAGTTGTCTTTTATCGCTGTTTTTTCGCTCTATTTCCGTTGTTGATTGTTGCGATAATGCAGGGGAAATTACGCGACAGCCTTCGAACAGCACGGCCTTGGTTACACTTTCGGCGCGCTCTTGTTGGGGCTTCGGGCATGTTTTGTTGGTTCTCTGCGGTGGGGTTGATGCCATTGCCTGAAGCCACCGCGATATCTTTCTTATCACCGTTGATGGTGGTGGCACTGGCTGCAATATTTTTGAAGGAGAAAGTGCGGTTTTATCGCTGGACCGCTGTGGCAGCGGGATTTATTGGTGTGTTGATCATTCTGTGGCCGCGCTTGTCCCAATCGGATGGAGACGTTGCGTTGTTGGGAGCCTTTTTTGCTGCGATTTCGACTATCTTCATAGCATCCACATCAATCATGGTTCGTCAAATGACACGCAGCGAGACGAACGCTGCAATCATCTTTTACTTTTTTGTTGCGACATCTTGTTTCTCGCTCGTCAGCCTTATTTGGGGCTGGGTGTTGCCGGATTGGCAAATCATTGGTTTGTTGGTTTTGGCAGGTGTGATGGGTGGGCTTGGCCAAATGCTGATGACACAGGCTTTTCGCTTGACCGAGGCTTCGCTTTTGGCCCCGTTTGATTATGTGAATATGATTTGGGCTGTGATCATCGGGATTTTGGTATTCGATGAATATCCCAGTATGCCTGTTATCATTGGAGGCACGATCGTTATTCTCGCTGGCATGTTTGTTGTCTATCGCGAGCGCGCCCTCGGTTTGGCCCGTAAGGCTGAATTGCGCGTGAAGCCGCTCTAGTCAAACGGCAATAACGCAACCTGCTGACAGTCTGCCCTCTGACTAGATGGTTATGGGGCTTTGAATTCAACGATCTCGCTGTCTGTTTGGTCAATGAAGGTAAGCTTTAGCTTAATGCTTTTTACATGTCCGAGCGGGAAGGCCAGATAGGGGCGCTCTTTTGTGACTTGGTTGGGCTGCTTTTCGTCGCATTTTGCGAGTGGCCAATTGTTGTTGAGTGGTTGATCGTTGAGACCATACTGCACTGTGGTTAGTCCGCATTTCCAGCTTTCTAGATGTGTGAAATAGACGAGCTGTTGACCATTGTAGTTTCGGTAGGCAACCCAATTGGCTTTCGTTAGCTTTAGAATAGATTTTATTTGCTCGGGCGGAAGACTTTGCGCCTGACTTGTTCCCGATACAAAGTTTGACGCCAGCAAGCAGGCGGCAAATGTCAGCTTTATGAATGTTTTGTTCATTGAATAGATGCTCACTTGGTTTGAAAATTGTGCGTAAATATACGGTGTCAAGAGTAAGGCAATTATTACTTGAAAAGATTCGAAAACAGTAAGATTTTTTCCAACTCGTTGCATTCGATCGTGCAGATCAATGCCTGGTTTTCAAGTTATCCCCTTATTTTCATAATAAAGATAATGAAATCAGTGACGTAAGGGTATTCCCTAAGGTCAGCTCTGTGGGGCTTAGTTATGTAATCTCGAATGTTCTTTGGTAAGTATCTGATTGTTTTCAAAAAAATATACTCATTTGCGACTGCTACAAATTTAACGAATGAACACTTGTTAGTTTTCATTGTGTCGATAGAGCGCGATATGGCGACAATTTGACACCTTTGGACAAAGGCGCCCGTTTGGAGGGCTTGATTTGATAAAATTGCGTATGTGAAGTTCATTTCCAATTGTCAAAAACATGGCAAATGTCTTTAAGATGCTGGAGGAATGAGTGTCCGAAAATCGCAGCCAAAAAACCTTAAAATTAAGCGTTGCCTCTGTCGCCGTTTTGAGCGTCATGGCCGCAGCTTCCGTTCCGGCCGCGCAGGCAGGGGGCTTTGCTCTGCGCGAACAAAGTGCCATTGGTCAGGGATCTTCGTTTGCAGGTGTAGCTGCGGGTGGTGCTCTGTCTTCGGCGTTCTGGAACCCAGCTACGCTCACACAGATAGACGGTGTGAACACCGAAAGCGTATTGACTGCTGTTATTCCCAAAACGGATGTTAGTTTGCTCAGCGGGCCATATGGCACTGCGGACCCCGGCGATGTTGGGTTGGATGCTCTCATTCCTGCTTCCTATTCCGCAATGCAACTGATGAATGATTTGTATGTTGGTTTGAGTGTGAATGCACCTTATGGCATGGCGACCAAGGCCAAAAACCCGTCGGGTTCTGCCTATCATGCTGCCACATCCGAAATCTTCACAACTGATGCAAAAGCGAATATCGCCTATCGCATCAGTGATGCCTTCAGTGTCGGGGTTGGTGTGGGAGTAACTTATGCAAAGGTTCGCATGACTGCAGCACAAGTGGGTGTTTATGATCATGAGCTAAAGGGTGATGCGTGGGCGCCGACATTTAGTCTTGGCGCTACTTTTAAGCCATTTGAAGGAACTACGATCGGTGTTGGTTATCGCTCCGAGACAAATTTAAAACTGTCCGGAACCCAATATCTGACATCGGTTGGATCAGCTCGGACGCCGATTACTGCGGATTTAAACCTTCCATCGAGCATTACGGTGGGGCTGCGCCAGGATATATCAAAACGGTTTGCACTGCTGGCGGGCTTTGAATGGTCCGATTGGAGCACGCTGAAAGATCCGATTGTGATTAATGGTAGCCTCGCTGGAACAACGTTGCATTTCGGTTATGAAGATGGCTGGTTTGCATCGCTTGGCGGTGAATATGCCTATGATGACAATCTGATGTTGCGTGCCGGTGTCGGTTATGAAAAATCGCCTATTCCGACCGAGCATCGCAACCTGCGCCTCCCTGATGCAGACCGTGTCTGGGCAAGTTTGGGTGCCTCCTACAACGTGAGTGAGAAGCTGTCCGTGGATGTCGGATATAGCCATTTGTTTATCAAGGATGATGTTCAAGTGTCTGGAAGTAATGGTCTTGGGAGTTATACGGGCAGGGCCGATTCCAGTGCCGACATCATCTCCGCTTCTCTTCGTTATCAGTGGCATCCAGCCCCCTTGTTTGCAGGTGATGAGCCGTTTGAACGAAAATACTGAATTTGATCGGAAATCAGACGCATGATTGAAGGAGAGCCAATGGCTCTCCTTTTTTTATTGGCTAGGTTTCTCTGTGAAAAAGACCGCTATCTTGCTCTAACTTGGGGGCTGTTTTGCATTTGAACTGCTTTTTTTCTCGCTGTCACAAAAGTGAGACGCGGGGTTCTTAAAAAGTGTCACAAATGTTTGCCGCCTCCAATTCAGAGCAGATCTATGACCCAGACCAGTGACGAAGGACTTTTTAAACACCGCACGCTCTTTTTGTCCGATGTTCACTTGGGCACGCGCGGATGTCAGGCCGAAATGCTGCTTGAGTTTCTAAAATATCATGATGCCGATACGATCTATTTGATTGGCGATATCGTTGATGGGTGGCGGTTGCAAAGCCGTTGGTATTGGCCGCAGCCCCATAATGATGTGGTGCAGAAATTGCTGCGTAAAGCGCGTAAAGGGGCCCGCGTGGTATATGTGCCTGGCAACCACGATGAGTTTTTGCGCAAATATGTCGGCGCGCATTTTGGCGATGTTGAACTGCTGGCACATGACATTCATGAAACGGCAGATGGTCGCCGCCTGTTGGTGATCCACGGGGATCAGTATGACATGGTGGTGCGCCATGCTAAGTGGCTCGCCTACTTGGGTGACTGGGCCTATGGGCTTGCGTTGGCTATCAATACAGGATTGAACGCGGTGCGTCGCAAGTTAGGGTTTGGCTATTGGTCATTATCAGCATGGGCCAAGTTGAAGGTGAAAAACGCTGTCAATTTTATTGGTACGTTCGAGGAAACCCTGTGTCAGGAAGCCAAAAAATTCGATGTCGATGGAGTGATCTGCGGACATATCCATCATCCAGAAATGCACGAAAAATTTGGCATTGCTTATTATAATACAGGTGACTGGGTCGAGAGCTGTACCGCGATTGTCGAGCATGGTGACGGCCGGTTTGAACTGATCCGATGGGGTGAAACCGTCGGTGCTATGCCAAAATTGACAGGCCCTGTGCCAGCCAAGGCTCTTGCATGACCCGAATTTTAATCGTGACAGATGCGTGGCACCCGCAAGTGAATGGTGTGGTGCGTTCTTTGGACCGTTTAGGTCTGGAATTAAAAAAACAGGGCCGAGATGTTCACTACTTAACGCCTCTTTGTTTCAAGACCCTGCCATGCCCGACCTATCCGGAAATCCGCCTTTCCTTAACCCTTGGACATGGGGTGGCCAAGAAAATCAATGCGATTAAGCCTGACTATGTTCATATCGCGACGGAAGGGCCGCTGGGGTTTTGGGCGCGGCGTTATTGTATGCAGCGTCATGTGTCTTTCACCACGTCCTATCATACCCGCTTTCCTGAATATCTCGCAGCACGCTTTCCTGTGCCGGTTGCATGGACCTATGCGGCTTTGCGTTGGTTTCATAACGCAGGTCGCTGCTGCATGGTTGCAACACCCAGCTTGAAGCGCGATCTGGAAGATCGAGGTTTCACCGATCTACATTATTGGGGGCGTGGTGTTGATTTGGAGTTGTTTCACCCTCGGAATGAAAAGATTTTGGACGATGCCAAGCCTTTGTTGTTGTATGTCGGGCGTGTGGCGGTGGAGAAAAATATCAATGCTTTTCTCGAACTCGACTGTCCAGGCACCAAAATAGTTGTTGGCGATGGTCCCCAGAGGCCCGAGCTTGAAGCAAAACACCCTGAGGTGTACTTTCTTGGATTGAAAGAAGGTGAAGAGTTGGCGGCCATTTATGCGTCGTGTGATGTATTTGTCTTTCCATCCAAGACAGATACTTTTGGTATCGTGTTGTTAGAGGCTCTGGCGTCCGGCCTACCGGTTGCTGCTTATCCTGTCATGGGACCGCTTGATGTGATTGGTGATAGCAGCGTGGGTGCGCTGAACGACGATTTAGCAACCGCTGTGCGAGAGGCCTTGAAAATCGATAGACAGGCCTGTGTTGATTATGCTGCCGGTTTTAGCTGGGAAGCCAGCGCAAAGCAGTTTCAGAGCAATATTGAAATCTGATTGGCTTCTAACAATGTATGTGGGTCGGTGAAGTGTGCCTGTTGGTCTATTTGGTCGGGCCTTTGGGCATCATCAAATCGTGTCTAGCACCCAAACCAAGATGTCACGTAACACTACATCCATGGCACGATCGATGGCCTCGACACCCTTTTGAGAGTTGCTCAGATTGGCTGGCGATGTAGCGTTGAATTGCTTGGAAGCGCGGACGCGACCATTGCGGTCATTGATGATTTTGACTGAAAGAGCCACGTGAGCCGAAGCTCCAGCTTCATCGCTTAGCTCAAATGCACGAATGGATGTGACGATTTTGTAATCGACCACAACACCATCGCCCGGTTTGGCAACAGAACGCACTCGGTGGGAATTTTCAAACGTTTGAACCAGCTTTTCCTGAACAACACGAGGAAGACGGTCACTCCACTGGGCATCACCAAAATAGGTTATTTCCGATCCACCGGGGCGGACGACAATCATCTCACTGTCCAGAGACTTCAGAGCGGTCGGAACTGCGACTAGAATTTGCGCATTTGTCCGCCCTCGCAAATTGGAGAAATTGTCCGGCGCGCTGAGGTCATAGGTGGTTAGTTCCTTGCCACCTGTGAGGGACGAGCAGGATGCCAGTATGGTGCACGCACCGATGATGGCAAAATACCTTGCATATGACCGAAAACCAAACAAACGCAGAACCTCAAATACCCGAAACCCAATGGCGCCTACTCTAACCATGTGGCCGGACAAACCAACTTCTTTTTGACGTTTTGGGCGGATTTTTGATGGATTTATGCGATTTTGCCACATATTTGCAGAAGACTTCATCGTGCCACCCGAGATGATCTCAACGAGGCATCTCCACATCACGCTGCAGTGAGCGTTGGGACGGGTTAGTGGCGACGGTTGAAGGTTTTGACTTTGTTGCCACCAAAAATCAGGCTTGACGGGTCGTCTTCCAGCTTCCCAACAGCTCCTTCAAGGCGCCGAAGTGTTTGGCGCGCCTCCGAAACCATGCCTTCCACATCACGCAGGCCCTTGCCCGAGAAGCGGGCCAATCCGCTGGCAATTTCATCAGCGCGCGATTCAAAGCGTTCTGCGACGATGCGAATCGAACGGGCTGCCAAGGTGGCTTCTTGTACCAAGCCTTTGCCACCTTCTTCATCCGACAGGATGCCATCAACTTTGCCCAGAATCCCGTCGACGCGCTTGGATGCGGCGTTAAGGCGAGATGCAAGCTGTTTGGCATCGGTTATGATCGTATTGAAGTCTTCTGTGCGTGACGACATTGTTTGGGAAAAGGTATTGATGTTGCCGGCAGCCAGTTTGGCTTCGGACAGGATGGCGTCAATATCGCTGGAAGAAGTCTCGAGAGACTTTGCAAAGGTTCCCAAAGAAGCCACCGCAGTGCGGACCACATTTGGATCAACGCTTTCAACCAATGTATCGACTTTGCTCAATGAGGTGGTCAGGCTTGCCGAGAATTGGTTGATGCCTTTTGCCGCTTCAGACGCATCTTCGACAACCACATCAAACTTTTCGGATGCACTTGCCAGCTTTTGGCTGAATTTTTCGACATTTTCGACGCTGTTCTCAATGCTTTTGGGGTCAACTGCGGCCAGAAGCGATTCCGCTTTGTCGCTGAGTGTTTCAAGACGGGCGGATAAAGACGTCAGGCCTTTTGCTGCTCCAGAGGCATCTGCAAGAAATGTATCTATGTTGCCGGCATTGTTTTTCAGGGCAGCGGTGAAGGTCTCGACATTGCTGATTGAATTTTTGATACTGCTTTCATTGGTATCAACCACGTCTTCTACTTTGGCCAGAAGAGTGTCGGCGCGTGTTAGTATTTGCCGTGCACCGGACATCAAGTCCTGCATGGCAGAATTGGTGGCGATCAATTGTGGCACTTTCTCCTGATCCAGCAGATCTGGAAGCTCTGGTGTGCCTCCTTTGATCTCGACATTGCCAACGCCAGTTAGGCCGCGAAAGGCAAGCTCGACTTTGCTGTCTTGTTTCAGCGGGATCTCTGAATCCACCAGCAGATGGGCTTTTACATATTTTGGATTGATAGGATCATAGTTGAGATTGGAGACTTCACCGACTTTGATGCCGTTAAACTGAACCTGCCCTCCCTTGAAAAGCCCTGCTACAGAGCCTTCAAAGCGCACAATGACTTCTTTCATTGGCTTCACGTCATCATAACGTGCGATCCAAAAGACAAAGCCGAAGCCGACTGCGGTCAACAGCAGGGTAAACAGGCCAATGAGTATAAAGTTGGCTTTGGTTTCCATGTGTCAGTTCCTGTCCCACTGTCGGATGGCGCGCTTGCCGGTGAAATACTTCCGGATCCAGGGGTGATCATTGTTTTGCATTTGGTGCATGGTGCCTGTCGTCAGGACCCGACGTTCTGCCAAAACGGCAATACGGTCGCAGGCTTGATTCAGGCTGTCTAAGTCATGAGTTACCATAAAAACAGTCAGGCCCAAAGTGTTTCTGAGTTTGGATATGAGGTCATCAAACTCTTCGGCGCTGATTGGATCTAGACCGGAGGTTGGTTCATCCAACAACACCATGTCGGGATCGAGCGCGAGCGCGCGGGCTAGGGCGGCTCGTTTGATCATGCCGCCTGACAGCTCTGACGGGTGCTTGTGGGCTGCGTCAGGGGACAGTCCGACCAGTTCAAGTTTGGAGATTGCCAATTCATCCATGAGGCGCTTGGGCAACGAAAGATATTCGCGCATTGGCACCTGAATATTTTGCAACACTGACAGCGAAGAAAAAAGCGCACCATGTTGGAACAATACGCCCAGTTTGCGCTCAATCTTCATGCGTTCAGCCGTTTTGAGCTGGTCTGTATTCTGACCGAACAGAATAAAGGTTCCACTCTGTTTTGGGGTGAGGCCAAGGATGGCGCGCAGAAGGACCGACTTACCGGTGCCGGAGGCGCCAACAATGCCGATAATCTCGCCTTGTCTGACGTCCAAATCCAGATTCTCAAGGATCACCCGATCACCAAAGCCGACCGTTAGGCCGCGCACAGCAAGCAGGATATCGTCCTGATTGCCTGCTCCGGGTTTAGAATGCTGGTGAAGATTATTTACGGTCATGCAATCTTCCCTAATATCCAATGGCTGCGAAGAAAATGGCAAAGACGCCGTCGACAAGAACCATCAGGAAAATGGATTTCACGACCGCTGCTGTTGTGCGACGACCTAGAGATTCTGCACTGCCTCCGACTTGAAGACCTTCTGAACAGGAGATCAGCGCGATGATCAAAGCCATGAAAGGCGCCTTGATAACGCCAACCATGAATGTGTTGACAGCGATCGCTTCTCGCAACCAGTTGATGTAGGCAATGGGCGTTATATCTGAATAAACCCAAAGCAATATCCCGCCACCAAACAAGGCAGAGAAGTTGGCCACCACCCCCAACAAGGGCAGAGCAATAACAAGGGCGATCACGCGTGGCGTGATGAGCACTTGCGTTACATTCAGACCCATGACGCGCATGGCATCAATTTCTTCGCGCATTTTCATGGAGCCGATTTCTGCCGTAAAAGCACTACCGGATCTGCCCGCAACGAGAATGGCCGTTAGCAAAATACCGACTTCGCGCAACACCAGAATGCCAACCAGATCAATCACAAATGGCTCGGCCCCAAACTGGCGAAGTTGGAATGCCCCTTGCTGAGCAACAATCGCGCCGACGAGAAAGGACATCATTGCAACGATAGGAACAGCTTTCAGACCGGTTTGTTCGAGATGATGCACAATGGCGGTTATGCGCAGCTTACGCGGATTAATCAGACTTTGCACCAAACCAGCGATCACGCTGCCCATCAAAAAGGTCAGAATTTTGATGTCTTTATAGATTTCGAATACATCACGGCCTGTTTGTTCGGCGGCTTGTATAAACATATTGGGGGGAGGCTGGGTTTGGGGCTGGACGCGGTTGGTTTGCCACACGGCATCAAACAGAATGCGGTGGTCAGATTGGATTGGGCTTGTCGCGAAGAGTTCTAGATTTAATCCGCGCATAAGGCGCACAATCACCCAAGCGCCCGATGTATCCAGGATTGATAGATCCGAGAAATCAATAGCAGTGGGATGTAACTGTTGCTGAAAGGCATCGGAGACAAGTTTGTCGGCGTCCTTGATGGTCTCAATCGTCCAGTCACCTTTGATAAAAAGGGTGCCTTCGGCGCCAGCGTTCCCCAACACGATTTGTGGTGTTTGAAAGACCGTTGTGATCTGTGCTCCTTGGTCGATCTTGTCTGGAGTCATGTTCGGTCTCACGCTTCGGTCACAGGTCCTGATTTTAGCCAGCTCCTTGGGATTGATGCTTGCTTTATAATGACGCAAGAATCTGTCGATAGGAAGGCTTTTCTCATGTGTTACATGCCCCACATCCTTACTGTGAGGCAAGGAAAGATCGATGGTTTCGTCACGATTTTATGGTGCTCGGTGTTTTAGTCTCTGTCTAGAGGCACTGTGTCGGCATTGATATGACCGAGTGAGAACATAGGCGCGATGAGGAACAGCACTAGTCCGAACAGGCTGATCCCAGCCATTATGTAAAAGGCATCGCCTTCCAGAAGTGAATAAAGGTAACCGGACAAAAAGGTCGCGATGGCCATTAACAAGCCCGTTAACATGGTAAAAAGTCCTTGAGCGGTGCCTGACAATTCATCATCTACCATTTTGGTGAGGAAGAACATCATGCCAAGATGGGTGCAGGCGAAGCTTCCAGCATGTAGTATTTGCAAGAGAAAATAGCCACTAACGGGCAGTTCTAGCGGGAACAGAAGCCAACGTAATGTCGCCAAACATGCCCCGACTATAAGCAAGGATTTCCAGCTAAGTCTGCCTGAAATCTTTTTGGAATAGAAGAATAGCGTTACCTCAGCCAGAATGGAAACCGACCAGAAGATTCCAGTCATGTTGGCCGAAATGCCGATTTTTTGCCAAAAAATTGTCGCAAAAGCATAGAGTACGCTGTGTGAGGCTTGTACAAAACTGGCGGCAAATAAAATGATCCAGAAACCTAACTGCGCAAATTGTTTAAGTTGAGCCCAGTTTAAATTTGCACCTTTGGACAGATTACGGTTGTCATTTAACCTTGGATCTGAGGGTAATGTCATGGAAAAGATGATGTGCAGCATATTTCCGATCACCATAACCCAAATAATATTTGCAGCACCAAAGGCATCAAGAACCACCCCGCCAATCAAATTGGCGACCATGAAGGCGAGGGATCCCCAGCTGCGCATCCGTCCGTAATCCAGATCAAAGCGTCTTGTTCCTGCCATGGCTAGAGAGTCAGATACGGGAATAATGGCACTCTGGGCGATGTGGGATACTGCCATGACCAGCGCGATCCATAGGAGATTGTCGCTGATTGTGATCATGGCAAAAGTAACTGCAAAAACAACACAATAAATTTGCAATGTCAGCCGGCGGTCTCCAATTTTATCAGCGATTCCTGCCATGAAAGGGGTGAAAATCACGCGCGTTGCCATTGGAATGGTCAGTATGAGACCAATTTCTTTTGGTTCCACGCCGAGGCTGTTTAGCCAAACGGCAAAAAATGGAATATAAATGCCAAGTGGAAAGAAAAAGGCTCCAAAGAAAGCCGACATGCGGAGCGCATATCCCTTTGGTGATGGTGCTTGCATTTTGGGCCGCCTGATGAAAAGTAAAAAAACGTTAAGGATTCGGCTGTAGCATCTGAGTATGAATATGCGTAATCCAGACGCTGATTCGAGCCAATTACTATAGGATTGTGGTCAAACAGATGAGCAAGCCCATGCCACCAACACCTCTGAGACAAGAGGACTATCTGGCAATTGAAGCCGCTGTGATGGAGACCGCTCGAGGTCGGTGGTTCTTGTCGGAATATGCGAGACGAAATCGGAATGCTGATACAGATACTCTATTAAACGCGATAGATAAACTGGAAAAATCAGTTGTTCGTGAGCGTGCTCCTGCGTCTGTGATGAACCGGGTTAAGCTGGATCTGGCGGATATGGCGGCCGCCATTGAAAAAACCAAACTGGAAATTGCTCAGATCAAGCACGAAGACAACGATGGTGCCGAGCGCTTTGAGCGAGCAACCGTCGAACTGGATGCCATTGTTTCCCAGACTGAAAACGCGACCAGTGAAATTCTCGGTGCTGCTGAAAAGATTCAGGAATATGCTTGGACTTTACGTGAACAGGGCGCCAATGAAGAAGATTGCAATGCGTTGGATGGTGAAGCAACAAATATCTATATGGCTTGTTCATTCCAGGATTTGACAGGGCAACGTATCAAGAAAATCGTAGATGCGATGAGTTATGTTGAAACCCGCATCAATTCCATGATCAACATCTGGGGATTTGAATCCCAAGGTGTTGAGATTGATCATACACAGGCCAAATCTCAGGATGCGCGCCCTGATTCCCACTTGCTTAATGGCCCTTCTCTGAATGGTGAAGGTGTTGAGCAGAGTGATGTGGATGTGATCCTGAGTCAATCTGCGGAACAACATGATTCCAGTCAAGATGATGTCGATGCTCTTTTTGATCAGATGTCAGATGTTGCGGATGCAACTGATGTGTTTGACAATGCATCGATTGATATTGATTTTGACTCCATAGAAACCGAAACCGATTCTGAAACCTCCGTTACCGCTGATGAGCCGATCTCGGAATTGACTGCTGAGACCGTCGAGTTTGCCACTCTTGACATGAACGATCTCGATTGGGCGACTGAAACGGTAGATGCTGTCGCTGTGTCGTCAAACGACAAAATGGAAGAGGCGGATGTTTTTGCTTCTGCCCTTGTTGAGGAAACAGGTCAGCAGAATGAAGAGGCTTCTGCGCAAGCAAAAGTTCTCACTGGTTCTGATGTGCACAGCGCTGATGCAGATGTATTTGCTTCTGCTAAAGCGGATAAGTCTGATGCTAAGGCTGAGCGGGATGTCATGGTCGGAGACATGGAAATGCGACTTGCTGATTTAAGAGACCGTGTTGCTGATTTCAGTTAAGTCCAATCTTTAACGTCTCTATTTAGAGCACCTAAAAGAAGTGCGAATAAAAAGGGTGCCATTTGGCACCCTTTTTTGTTTTCAATCGTTGCTTAAATCGCCGCTGGTTTAGCCCAAGCGACCACTTGCATGAGCCAGCATGGTGTAGACCTTGCCCGTCTCGGAGGTGAGATAGTTCATCGTCGCCGAGCCATCACGGTCTTTTCTGGAAATGTCATCGAGAATGCGCTCATAGTCTGCAACATAACGATTCACCGTTGTGCGGAAGTCATTGTCACGCTGATAGCGGGTGCGAATATCCTCAAACGTTTGTTGGCCTTTCAAAGTGTAGAGCCTACGAGTGAAGCTTCCCCCTTCGCCGCGACGATAGCTTTCCCAAGCTAGAGACTGATTTGACCCATCGATTCCTCTGACAATGTCATTGCTCAGCGGGGCTAGAGCGGCAGCGTCGCCGGGTTGTGGCATCGAGTCTTCCTGGGACGCTCGGCGCAGTAAGTCGGAAACCCATCCACCGGACCGATTGTCGTCGTCGTCATGATGTGCCGGTGCGGTATAGCTGCTTGGAGCAGGGGCTACAGGCGCTTGCGGCTCTGGATGACGGGTCGGTTGTTGCACAGGGACAGGAGGCAAGGTGCGTGCCGCTGGTGCAGGGCGTTGGGCAGGCCTTTCAGCTGGCACTGTATCGAAGCTGTTACCGTGGCGTTGGACCACACGCGACAGTTCTTTCAGAGCGTCTATCTGCTCTGATACAACGCGGCGCATTGCGCCTGTTGCTTCCCGCGTTTCGCCGGGTAGTTCCGCAAGACCATGTTTGAGCTCAGCCCGTGTGGCATCTAGATCTCGTTTCACTTCTTGTGTGATTGAGCGAATGTCGTGAGTTGCCTTTTCAAAGCGCTCGTTGGCTTCCGCCATGGACTGAGCCATTTCTTCGCTCATTTCACGCTGAACTTCACGGATGGATTCCGCTGCGCGGCGTCCCTCGGAAGAGGCGCTGATACGCAGTTGCTCGAGTTGATCCATCACTTCTTTTGAAACACCTTCGGTGCTTTGGCTGAGCAACATGCCTACATCGCGTGCGCGGCCTTCCGCAGTGGAAAGGGTGCTTGCAATGATTGAGGTGAAGTTATTAAGCACAGCCTCGATAGATTCGGTGCGTCGTGTGAGGTCGTCCGTCATGGACGCCAACATGGCGCGGCGTTCCTCAGTCGTTCCTTCCAGGCGATGGTTGGTGGATTCCATCAGTTGGGTGGTATTGACCAATGCAGAGGCCTGTTCTTCGAATTTGTCGGTCAGGGATGCGACTTGCCCAAGAATACCACTGGAGACGTTGCGCAAATCGTGAACATGACTTGTGAGCTGCTGTGTTGAGTTGCCTGCTTCCGCAACCACTGTTTCAACAACATCGCGGAACTGTCCGGTCTGGGCTGACAGGCTGGTCTCTATGGTCGACAAGCTGCGTCCAGCATTGAGCAAGAGCTCGGACAAGGTGTCGTTGGCATTTTTCAGGCGCTCTACGATTTCGGTTCCGTCCGAGCGCAACAACTCGTTGGTGCTGTTCATCGACTGCGATGCTTCCTCGGCAGAGGTTCGGATCGCTTCAACAAGACGCTTGTTGGAGGTGTCCAGATCGATGATGGCATCATGGCTGCTCTGGGCGATTGCTTTAACCAGATTACTGGAAGACGCTTCCAGAGCGGCTTTGGCTTGCTCGGAACTGAGGTTCAGGGCATTGACCGTACGCTGCGAACTTTCATTCATTGCAGAAAGTGTTTCGCTGGAGCTTTGGCTGAGAGATTCTGCTGCCTGCTGTGCACTTGTCGCCAGTGATTGCTGGGTACGGTTGGTGCTCTCTTCAAGTGCCTGAACCGCAATTTGTGAGCTGGCAGACATTGTTTCTTGCGTGCGGGTGGTGGTCTCTTCCAAAGTCTGTACAGCTTGATGAGAGGTTGCGACCAATGATTGCTGGGTCCTGTTGGTGCTTTCTTCCAGCGTTTGTACCGCCTTTTCGGAACTGGCGATCATCGTTTGTGCTGCACGCTCTGTGCTGCTGGTTAGGGAACCGACAGAACGATCTGAGCTTTCTGTGATTGCCTGAACTGCTTTGCTGGCGCTTAGATCCAGTGTTTCTGTTGCACGTGTGCTGTTCTCGGTGATGGCTGCGACCAGATTCTCTCCGGTTTGAGCCAGAGTCTGAGAAGCGCGGGCACTTTCCTGAGCCACAGCTTTAGCAATCTCACCACCGCGGCTTGCGAGACTATGAATGATGCTTTCACCCGCTTTTTGGAATGTGCTGGTGATATTTTCTGAACGACTGTCCAGAGCATGCACAACCGCATTGCCTTTTTCATCCAAAATGGAGGACAATTCGGCAGACCGGGAGCCTAGAACTGCATTGAAGTTTTCTGTTTTCTCGGTGATTTCGGCGCTGGCGGTGGTGAGGGTCGAAGCCAGTGAATCGCGCGCTTTGGCGCTCTCTGTCGCGAAATTGGTCGAAATGGCGTTCATGCGATCATTGAGAATAGCCTCGATTTGAGCCGAGCGGCTATCAAGGGTTTCGGCCACTTCAAAGACTTTGCTACCGAGTGAGACATTGATCTCGGCAACACGATCAGAAAGTGTTTCCGTAAGCTCGTGGGCTTGACGGGACAAGGTGTCGCCAACCATCGTGAGACGGTTGTCCATACTCTCGTTGATGTCTTTCTGCCCTTTGGAATAGGCCGCGGCAATGTCGGTGGTGCGTTCCAACAGCGTTTCGTTGATCTGCCGTGCACGATTATCCAAAGTATCGTCGAGTTTGGATGTGCGTTCGTCCAATGTCGTATTGAGTGTGTCTGCCTTGGAGGCAAATGTCTGCGTTAGGCTGGAGATATTTTGTTCGAACCCGCCCAAGCGTTCCGAGATACCTTTTTCAAATCCGGTGGTGTGGCTGATAAGAGTGCTGGCCACTTCCTGTGCTTTGGTTGAAACACTGACAGAGAAGCCTTCCAGACGGGTGTCCAGCATGCTTTCTATTTCGCCAGCACGGGCAAACAGGGTTTGATCCAGCGTATTGATGCGCTGGTCCATGGATTGGCTGAGCGTATCCAGTCTGTCACCCAGGTGGCTGACCAGATTTGTGCCCTGTACTCCAATGACGTCATCAAAGGCTTTGACCCGTTCTTCCATAGCTTGGCGTATTGCCTCGCTCTGGCCTTGCAGGGCGTCCGTGAGTTCGCCACCGGTCGTCTCGAACAGCTCTTTAACTTTGTTACCACGTTGCGCTATGACTTTGGCGATTTCGGTGCCAACCATTGCGAGACGTTCGGTCACTTCCATTGAACGGCTGTTGAGGGCCTGACTTGCTTTGCCTGCCGCTTCATCGAGACGTTCTGTAAGATTGTTGGTCTGGCCTTCGAGCAAAGTGCCCATGGATTGTGAACGCTCATCGAGGATTGCGCCCAGATTGGTTGCATGGCCTTCAAGCTGCTGGTTGAGCTCGGAGCCTTTGACCGTAACGGTCTGATGTATACGGTCTGCCGTTTGGTCCAGCTTGCTTGTGAGGCTGTCGCCCTGACTGGAGATGGTTTCTGCAATGCGTGTACCGGTTTCGGTCATATTCAAGGTGAGGCTGTCGCCAGCACCGGAAATGGTATGGGCAATGTTGCTGCCCGTTTCATCCAGTTTTTCGTTGATTTCGTTGCCGCGCAAGGACAAATCGACCAACAATGCGTCGCCTGTCCCTTTGAGTGCTTCGGAAACATCGGCAGAGCGTTCGGTGATCGCCGTAACAATCTGGGTGCCTTGCTCGCGGATGTTTTCGGCAACCGTTGAACCGGTCTCCGACATGGTATTGGTCATGTTGGCGCTGATTTCGGTCAGGCTGGTGGTCACATTGGTGCTGATCTCGGTCAGGCTACCGGTAACATTGGCGCCGATTTCTTTCAGCTCGTGCGTCAGTGCGCCGCCGGTGTTGGCCAAATTCTCGGTGACTTCGCTACCGATGGACTTCAGATTGGCATTCAGGCCATCGCCGACTTGCGAAATATTCTGTGTAACATTGGCTCCGGTTTCGGACAATGTTGTGGTCAATTCCTGACCCGCTCCGATGAAACGGTCCGTGACTTCATGGCCAATGCTTGCGAGTTGGCTGGTCAGATCACTACCGGTGAGTTCCAGTTTTTGGGAAATGTCGGTGCCGGACATGTTGAGCTGATTGGTGATGCTTTCACCGGCTGTCGAGAGCGACTCAGTAACGTTTGAACCGGTTGAAGAGAGGCGGTCAACCAGATCGGAACCACGGTTGGACAGGACATTGACCATGGTCTCGCCTGCATTGGCCAGAGCAATGGTGATTTGCTCGCCTTTTTCAGCCAAAGACAAGGTAACGCGTGACCCTGCGTCCGAAACACTTTTGGAGATAGATTCGCTTGATGTGCTCAACTCGTCGGTCAGGCTTGTGTGGGCGCCAGAGATTGATGCACGCACACGCTCGGAGTTGGTAACAATGGCTTCGCGCTGGGTGATCAATTCTTCGATGAGTGAGCGGATGCGCAATTCATTTTCTGAATAAGCGCGCTCCAGTGAAGACACTTCATTATGCACCATCACCTCCAGTTCGGAAGCGCGGGCCAATGCCCGTTCGATGCCATCACTCATGGAAGCCACTTCGCGGCGAATGGCTTGTCCAACGTTAACGACAGATTCTTTGGCGACATTTTCCGGCTCAACCAGACGCATGGCAACTTCGGTCATGGTATAAGAGACCTGACGCATTTCATGCGAGCGGACAATCATATAAGCCATCATAAAGAATAGGATGACGGGCAGGACGACCCCTGCAAGCGATGCCAATGCGGTGGGAGAGGTCAAAAGGGCATCCATGCCTCCCGTGGCGAGGAGGTCCTTGGCCAACCCAAAATAGAAAGCTGCACCGCCAATGGCGAACCAGGCACCAGAGAGCAGGGTTGCAAACCAATAGGGTGTTGAGCTGGGTGGTTGCTGCAAAGCATGAAGCAAATGGCCGACCGACTGCTGATCGTCGTTGGCAGGTCTTGGTTTGACCCTGTTGCTTCTCGCATCAGACGTGGCTGAGCCATTGTCTGATAGGGAATCGCGTGAAGTCACAGCGCTGTCTGTGGATTTGCTTTCGCCAGTCTCTTCTGAGACATCGAAATCCAGTTTCAAAGCATCTTCAACTGCCGACAAAGCCGCTTCTGTCGGGTCCTGAATCTTTGGAGACTTTCTTACCATGTCGGTTCTAGCCTTATTTACTCGATACTCGCCAACTCATTGTCGTTTCTAACCCCCGATGTCATCCATCGGGTTTCTGCCTCATAGAGACAACAATGCCACCCTTGCGGGAATTTTTTGATATCACCACAGTCGATCAATCCAACAACAAACTTCTTTTTAGCGCTATTCTGACTGTAACAAAGTTAGGCAGCGAAAAGAGCGAAATTGTGCAAATGCCGATTGGTCGCAGATGTCCGATATATAGAGGAGCATCGTACAAGGAGAGGAAAGGCAAAGAAACCATAATTTTCCGACCCTTGTCGCTATTTGTTAACCATTCGGCGATCAAAGGTTTGACATCGCCAGATTGTAGCCCAGATTGCCGTCATTAAGAGCTTGGAAAATTTGATTATTTTGCCTCTGTGCATGCCTTCATTGGCTTTGCTGCCGACGGCTTTGCTTGTCTGCAAATTAATTGCTTTGGTTTGCGGCAAAATAGGGTTTTATGGTTAACAGAGGTCGTTAAAATTGGATTTTTCAAAATTGGAGTGGTCTGTTGAGGCTGGGCAGTGAGGGCGGAATGCAAAGTCAGACGGTGATATTAGATCGCGATCATTTGGCGCGGCAAACGATGGAAGATGAAGATCTCCAACGTGAGGTTTTGCAATTGTTCACCGATCAAATGGTGTTGAAACTTGGCCAATTGGATGTGGGAGTGGTTGATCGCAAAGAGTATGCTCACAGTATCAAGGGAGCGGCCAAAGGCATAGGGGCTTGGCAAGTGGCCCATGCCGCGGAGGCGTTGGAAGCTGGTAAAGGTGATACTCAAAATCTGGTGCAAGCGCTGCGGCTGGCTGTCGATGAAACCTTGCTGGAGATCCGCTCGATTCTAAACACTTAAGGGTGCCTAGGATTCGAAACGATACTTTACGATACAATCTGCTTCTTTGCCTTGTGGGCGAATTAGGGTATAGCGAAGGTCATCAAACCTTTTATTAGAGAGCCTAATTCAATGCCTAAGATTACGTTCGTCACGTTTGACGGAACCAAATATGAAGTTGAAGCCCAAGATGGCGCAACCGTGATGGAAGCCGCCGTGAAAAACGGCGTTCCGGGAATTGAAGCCGAGTGCGGCGGTGCTTGCGCCTGTGCGACCTGTCATGTGTATGTCGATGAGGCATGGACCGATAAGACCGGCGAACCTCAGGCCATGGAAGAAGATATGCTCGATTTTGCTCAGGATTCCAACGAGACCAGTCGTTTGTCCTGTCAGATCAAAATGACCCAAGAGCTTGATGGTGTGGTTATTCGTATTCCCGAATTTCAGGCTTGATACGACAACCGCGCACGTGAGTGGATCCGGATTTGCATTCGGACGGGAAAAGCTGGCACCGTGATGCCGGCTTTTTTTTAACAAGATGTATCTTCCCATCAGGCGATCTCTTGTTCTTGTGTCTCTTGCAACGGGCCTTCTCAAAAGCGTGGGTTGACCTATGTGTTGGAAGTCGCAATATGTAGTTTCGATATATCGAATATATCAATTGCATTGGTGAGACATGACGCACAGCTGCCAAGATAGTAAGCCTGACACTCTTTTAGGCCGTATTATGCCGTCGGGCGTGCATCTGGTTTGTGGCTTACCTATGGTGGCGCGTCAGCGTCAGAAGGTCGTGCCTTTTGCCTCTGGTGATGTGGTGGAGATCGGTTTCGGTTCTGGGCTCAATCTCCCGCACTATGATCGGTCATTGGTGCGCAAGGTAATTGGTATCAACCCCGATGACGGCCTGCCGCGCTTGGCGCGACGGGCGATTGCGCAACAGGATATCCCTGCCGAGCTGTTGGTTGAAAGCGCAGAAGCGATGTCACTGTCCTCACACTGTGCTGATTCTGTGGTGGTGACCTATTCGCTTTGTTCTATACCCAATGTGGCAGCGGCCTTGTCGGAAGCCCATAGAGTGCTCAAGCCGTTTGGGCGGCTGTATTTTTGTGAGCATGGTCGGTCCGAAACACACCATGTATCCCGATTGCAGGATGTTCTAACGCCACCGTGGCGGTGGATGGCATCGGGATGCCATCTTAATCGCGATGTGGGTGGGCTGATCCAAGCGGCAGGGTTTGAGCTTGAGCGCTACGATATTTATGATTTGGGGTTCGGCTCTCGCATTATCGGTACCCACCATGTGGGCGTCGCCCGCAGAGGATAGGCTTTTGGTGCAGCCGTTTATTCAGCGGGCTGTTGTGGTATTGTGACTTTGCCGATCCATTCTCTTCCTTCAATCGGGTCTGTTGGAATGAGCCGCGCCAAAACAAGCGAAATGCAAGCAAGGCCCGCACCGATCAGGAAGACCGCTGACGGATGCGCCAACCATATCAGACCAAAGACAACCGGAATGATCACTGCAGCGATATGATTGATCGTGAATGCCACACCGGCAGTGGGAGCAATGTCTGCAGGGTCGGCAATTTTCTGGAAATAGGTCTTTGTGCCGATCACCATGGCAAAAAAGGCGTGGTCTATCACATACAGGCCAGCTGCCATCCATGGATTTGATACAAAGGCATAAGACAGGAAGACAACAATCAGTCCGGTATATTCGATTGTCAGCATTCTGCGTTCGCCGAATTGGCCAATGAAGCGACCAATAACGGGAGCAAAGAACATGTTGAACAGGCAGTTGATCAGGAAGAGGGCCGAAATCTCGTGCACCTGATAGCCAAACCGCTCAACCATCATAAAACCGGCAAAGACTGTGAAGATCTGACGCCGAGCGCCGCTCATAAAGGTGAGGGCATAATAGAGCGAGTAGCGTTTGCGCAGCACCAAATGTTTGCGCTGTGGTGTTGTTGCTTCAAATTGGGGAAAGGCACGCCAAAGGAAGATCACCATCACAATGGTTAGGCTTCCTGCGATGGCAAACACCAGTTCAAAGGAAAGATGCAGGGTTTGCCATGTGATGAAAATCACTGCATAGGCGACCAATTGCGCCATGGCTGCGACGGACAGGATGCGCCCCATCATCGCGGGGGCTTTGTCTTTGGGTAGCCATTGAAGGCACAGCGATTGATTGGTCGTTTCGTAATAATGAAAGCCAATGGACATGATGATGGTTGTGAAATATAGCCCCCAAGTTGATGGCATCATGCCTGTCAGGCTCACACCTATGCCGAGCAGCAGCAGCGCCAAGAGTGCAAAGGTCTGTTCGCGCAGGATCAACAAGACGAAAATTGCAGTAAAGGCCAGAAAGCCGGGGACCTCGCGCAGTGACTGTTGAATGCCAATCTCTCTTCCGGTGAAGCCGATCTCATTGACCGCAAAATTGTTCAACAGGTTCCACCAACTGGCAAAAGACAGCTGCATAGCGGCGCTCATAAGCATGAGCAACATAAAGGGAGTGCGCCAGCTGCTGGCTGTCTGGGAATTTGTCGCGGTCATTTCGGGGGCCTGTCAGATCAGGGAAGGTAGCCTTGATTTAGCAGCTAAGGCCGTTTTACGTCAAATAAAGAAGATGGATTGCAGACATGCAACAACAGGATGGGCACAAATGTCAGGGCTGAGGTCACCGCATCAAGGTGCGCATGGCCTGATCAATGCCTTCCAACGTGAGCGGATACATGCGTTTTTGCATTAAGTCTCGGATCATTCCGATAGAATAGGTATAGTCCCAGTGCTGTTGCGGTGTAGGGTTGAGCCAGACCGCATGGTCATAAATAGTCTGAATGCGAGAAAGCCAAACATGGCCGGCCTCTTGGTTCCAATGTTCAACTGAACCACCGGGGTGGGCGATCTCATAGGGTGACATGGCAGCGTCACCGACGAAGATAATTTTATAATCGGAGCCAAATTTATGCAGCACATCCCATGTAGGGATGCGCTCTGCATGGCGGCGCGCATTTGTCCTCCAGACATATTCATAGGGGCAATTGTGGAAGTAGAAATATTCTAGCTGCTTGAACTCGGTGCGTGCAGCCGAGAATAGCTCTTCGCAAATGCGCACATGGTCGTCCATGGATCCGCCAATGTCGAAAAACAGCAAGACCTTGACCGCATTGTGCCGCACCGGACGCATCGTGATGTCGAGATAGCCTTTGTGGGCTGTGCTGTTGATGGTGCCCGATAGGTCCAACTCTTCTGTGCCACCGGTGCGGGCAAATTGTCTGAGGCGACGCAGCGCGACCTTGATGTTGCGGGTGCCAAGCTGCAAATCTCCATCCAGATCTTTGAATTGGCGCTTGTCCCAGACTTTAACCGCGCGGCGATGGCGGGACTCACTCTGTCCGATGCGAACGCCTTCGGGATTGTAGCCATAGGCTCCAAACGGAGATGTACCTGCCGTCCCGATCCATTTGTTGCCGCCCTGATGACGCTTTTGCTGTTCTTTGAGCCGGTCTTTCAGCGTGTCCATCAGTTTGTCAAAACCACCCAGAGCCTGAATTTCCGCCTTTTCTTCTTCTGTCAGATACTTCTCGGCTAGTTTTTTGAGCCATTCTTCAGGAATGGGTGCCTCGTTTACCGCATCGCTCAAGCTTTCCAAGCCTCTGAAGGTGGCACCAAAGACTTGGTCGAACCGGTCTAGATTGGCTTCGTCTTTAACCAGAATCGCACGGGAGAGATAGTAGAAGTCCTCCACTCTCTTTTCCGCAAGGTCGGCTTGGAGTGCTTCCATCAGCATCAAATATTCGCGCAATGAAACGGGGACCTTGGCAGCGCGTAATTGTGTGAAGAAGTGGATGAACATATCGGTACATCTCAAAGTCAAAGCGGGCCAGATTTAAAGCCCTGAGAAGATGGGGCGTTCGCTTCAGTTAGGCGCGCTTGGATGGTTGGGGCAAGTGGTCCTTAGCAGGATGCGTGATGCCGGACCCAATAGGGCGCGGGGCCAAACTCAAGTTTTGGCTTTCTTGTTTTTAACCGGCTCGCCTTCCATCTCGTCAGATGTGGCGCGCAAGGTTCTTATGACCGCGCCCAGCTTGGGTTGTTCTTGCGTGACAAAGGGCATAGGGCGACACAGAGCGATGGTTGCCAGTCCGATCCGCGCGGTGAGGATGCCGTTTAACAACCCTTCTCCCAGCTTGGCAGAGAGGCGCGCGGCAAGGCCGTGACCGATGATTTGCTGCATCAGGGTTTCACCGGCTGCCATGCCGCCGGTGACGGCTAGATTGCCTGCGATATGGCCCGTTAGCCGAAGCATGGCAACAAAGCCCGGGCGGTTGCCATAGGCCTCGGCAATGGCGCGGACCATACGGACGGTTTCGACCAGAACAACAATGATATCGAACAGTGCGCGCGGGCTGAGGGCTGTGACGACGGCGACGCGCTTGGCGGCTTGATGTACCCGATGGGTGGCGGCCTGATCGACCGGCGGCATCAAGGTCTGTTCGGTTTGGGCGAGAATATCTTCGGGGTCAAACAGGTGGGGAAGATCCTGTTTTAAGGACTGACGGGCGCGAAACAAGGAGGGTTGTGGCTCATAGAGGTGCAGCAGATCGTTGGCGATTTTCATCGCTTGTTTGCGGTCTCCGTCTTTATAAAGCTCTGCAACTTTTTCGCGTAGGTGGTCCAAATGTGATAAACGTCGCAGGGCCAGTAGCTCTCGCAGAAGGAAGAACAGCAGGGATAAAACTGCCATGCTAACCAGTGCGATTCCGAACCATCCCAGATATTGCCAGCGAGCAAAAAGTTCTCGGATCAGGGTGTCCAGCCAGAGCCCAAGCGCCAGCATCAAGACCCCTGTTAGGGCGCTCCAGAATAGTGAGGCCAAAGACCAGCCCTTCTTGCGGATGGGCTTGTAGGCCGGTTCTTCCTCCAGAGCGGTATTGTCAAAATAATCGCTGCCGTTGGCGTTTGAACCTGATCCCATGGAGATTGTGGCACCAGTGTCTGGTGTGGGGCGTGCAATATCGTCACCATAGGCCCCGCGGTCAAGGCGGACTGCACGCGGAGCACGCCTGCTGTGGGAGGGTGTTGAGCCAGATTTTGGGTCTTTTTTGCTCATTTCAAAATATCTCCCAGCAGGAATTCAAGGGCGCGGTCAAGGCGGATATGGGGCAGCGAAAGCGCCGTTCCACTTGAGGATTTGTCAAGTTCGGGAGGCCGGAATCGCACAAACCGTAACGGGTCCTTGAAGTGGAGCGGCGGTGCGGAAACCGAAATCGCTTTGCTGCTGGTTTCTTCATCCCTAGTGTTAGATTTTTTTTGAGATATTGAATCAATTGGTTCAAAAAGTGATTCAAAATTTGTCGGTAAGTCTCCGGGGAATAAGGCAAATTCTGATATTCCGTCAAATTCGTCTTCACCTAAAGATTCACCGGCCATCGGGATTCCGACCAAGGACGGTAGATCTTCACCATCTACATTAAGTGTGGCTTCACGGGTGGCGCGGACGGCGGCAATGGCCATGGTTTCATAGTCGGCACCTGCCGATTCCAGCCGCTGTGCGGCGCGCTCAACGAGGCGATTGAGAATGCGCTCCAAACGGTCGTGGGAGGTGTGGTGCAAATGGTCTGCTTTGGTGGCGGCAAACAGGATTTTATCGATCCGGCGGGAGACTAAATTGCGAAGCCAGAAACGAGAGCCGGGGCGGAAGGCGCGGAGAATTTCGGTGATGGTTTCTTCCAGCTCGGCCAGCGTTTCAGGTCCTTCATTAAGAGCGGCAAGAAGGTCAATCAGGACAATCTGTCGATCAAGTCTGGCAAAGTGATCACGATAGAAAGGCACAATGATCGAATTTTTATAAGCCTCGAACCGGCGTTCCATCATGGCCCAAAGGCTCTTGCGGTCTTTGCTAAACAGATCGTCGGGCAAGGGAGCAAATGTTAGGGCAGGGCTGTCTTGTAAATCGCCGGGCATAAGGAAGCGGCCAGGGGTCAGGAGAGCATAGGCTCCGCGGGCCTTTTTTGCCTCAAGTAGATACGCGGTAAAGTTGTTTGTGGTCTCGCGGGCGATGGTCTCCAACACTGGTTCGTCGCCTTGCAGCTGTGTGTCCAGCTTACCATGGATGCCCTCGGCGAAGGCCCGCCATAGGTGCGAATGGGTTTTGTAAAGCGGTTTGTTGGCTTGTTTGAAGGACCGTGCAGACCACGTGCGATAGTCCTGATCCATCAAGGTCAGATCGAGCAACCACTCACCGGGGTAATCGACAATATCGAGCGCCAACCTGTCCGATTGGAACGTGCGTTTGAAGCTTCCTTTGGATTGGTATCGAAGGGAGAGACGGACCTGGCTGGTTCTGCTGGTGGAGGAGGGCCAGACGCGGGTGTCGGTTAGATCTGCGATATGATCTTCATACCGAAAGCGCGGAATGAGGGTGTCTGGATGGGGGCTGATTTCTGCGGTGCCGATGCGTCCTGTCGCATGGGCTTCAAAGCGTGGCAAACGCCCCCCATGGATGATGTTATGCAGACTGGAGGATATGAAAATGGTTTTGCCCGCACGCGCCAATCCCGTGACACCCAAACGCAAGGTGGGCTCTGCCAAGTCGCTGGCAAAATCCGTTAGATTGGACGTTGCGATCCTTACTTCATCGAATAGTTTCATAGCTTCGCCTGTCTTTGGTCGCTTGAAACGGCGCAACCACGCTTATCCATCATGCTCTAGCATGCTTATGGATGTAAGCAAGGCACGGCGAGAATGCAAATATAACGCAGGCGTTTTATCAAAGTGAGCGGCTGTTGCGCCTCTGGTGCTTAGCGACGAAAGAACGCGGGTGCCGGATTTTCCAGAAGGATTGCGTGCATATCAATTGCTATATCTCGTGGTTTTATAAAATCGATCAGCTGACCACTCTGGGCCGTTACCATGTTCCAACTGTCACAATCAAAGTCGATCACGGCCAGAGCCGAAGTTGGGAACTTTATTTCCATGTCGGTAGCCAACGGTGTGTTGGTGTTGGTGATCAGCCGAAGGGCTATTTCGTGCAGGCCGGTGTTGTGCCCGACGATCATCAGGTTGTTGCTGTCTTTGGCATGGGCCCGCATGATCACAAGATAGTCGGGGGCATGGCCTTCATAGAGATCATCCAGCAGCTTCAGGCTGACGTCGCCTTGTAAACCGGGAAGAATGCCGCCCAGTGTTTCTTTTGTGCGCATGGACGATGAACAGAGAATGCGGTCGGGACAATACCCCCGTTCTTTCATCGCGAGGGCGATTTTGGGCGGGTCCTTCTTGCCGCGTTTGTTCAAGGGCCTGTCAAAATCATGCAGGTCTGGATCAGACCATGATGATTTGGCGTGGCGCAGCAAAAAAAGTCTGAGCATGAATGCAACTTCCTTCGGGTCCATGACGCGCACTTCAGTTGCACTCATCATTGATTGAACTGTGAAAACGAAGCTACACATCAGGAAAGAGGCTGGCATGCAGCACGACAAGGGCATATCTTTGGCAAGACATTTATAGTGTAGCCGCGATGAACGCGACGCAAGTCCTGATATTTTACTCAAAGATACTGCAATTGCATGACACATATTGACTATATTGACAGTTTTTATAAGCACACAATGGTGCCAGCTTTAAGTCCTTTGACCCTGAATGGTCTAGTGCAGGTGGATGTTTGTATCATCGGGGCGGGGTTGGCAGGCCTCACTGCTGCTCGTGAGTTGCTAAAAGCCGGTAAGTCAGTGGTGCTGATTGAAGGCAATCGGGTTGGCTGGGGTGCCTCTGGCCGCAATGGCGGTTTTGTCTCTGACGGCTATGCGCAAGGGCTTGGTGCGCTGGAGCGGCAGCTCGGGGTGGCGCAAACCAAGGCGCTGTTCGATGTCTCCAGATTGGGGACCAATTATGTTCAGCAAGCTGTCTCAGAGCTGGGCGCGCGCGGTGTGCGCCCCCAAGAAGGCTGGCTTCGGGTGTCTCGCTATAGCAATGAAGACCGGTTGCAACGAGACATCGATTATTTCAATTCGGTGTATGGCACCGCCTATGGCTATTGGCCAAAGGAACGCGTCCGCGAGCATCTGGTCTCAGAACTCTATTTTCAGGGCATGGAAGATCCTGAGGCTTTTCATATTCAACCTCTCAATTATGCATTGGCCTTGGCTCAGGATATTCGGCAGCGCGGCGGGCAAATATATGAAGGCCAACAGGCCCGTTCGTTGGAAAAGTCCAGTGGGCATTGGACTGTGCGCTGTGAGGGCAATGGGCATGTGCAAGCCGGTTCGGTTTTGCTGTGCGGCAGTGCCTATATGCAAGATCTTTATCCCAAGCTCGAACGCGCGGTTCTGCCTGTTGCGACCTATGTTATGACTTCTGAGCCGATGGCGCACCAGTTAAGCCGTGCCATTCGATACGCGGGGTGCATTGGGGATACGCGTCGAGCAGGGGATTATTACCGCCTCGTTGAAGATAGCTCGCGGTTGTTGTGGGGTGGTCGCATGACGACCCGCCGGTCGCAGCCTCAGGCGCTGGCATCAATGCTGAAAAAAGACATTCTTTCGATCTATCCGCAGCTTGGCGACTTCGGGGTGGATTTTGCCTGGGCTGGTTTGATGGGCTATTGCCTGCACAAAATGCCTGTCTTACGCGAAATGGAGCCCGGACTGTGGTCTGCGACTGCGACGGGCGGGCATGGGCTCAACAGCACGGCAACCATCGGCATGCTGGCAGCGGAAGGGATCGCGGGGCTTTCAGACCGGCATCGCCTGTTTGAGCCTTTTGATGCGCAATGGGGCGGTGGTCCTATCGGACGTATGGGGACGCAGCTTGTCTATTGGGGACTGCAAATGCATGACTGGTGGGATGAGTGGCGCAGTTAAGCGCCACTGTCTTGGGTGTTGGGTCTAACGTTGTCCTGTTTTAACGTTGCCCTCTGGCCATAAAAGCAAGGCGTTGGAACAAATGCACATCCTGCTCATTCTTGAGTAAGGCACCGTGCAGAGGCGGAATTGTCTTGGTTGGGTCGGTTTCTCGCAAGGTTTCCAGATCAATATCCTCGTTGAGCAATAGCTTGATCCAGTCGAGCAATTCAGACGTTGACGGTTTCTTTTTCAGGCCGGAGACATCACGCACAGAATAGAAGATAGACAATGCCTGATTCAATAACCGGTTTTTGATACCCGGATAGTGAACTTCAACAATGTCGCGCATCGTTTGTTCATCGGGGAACTGGATATAGTGAAAGAAGCAGCGGCGCAAAAAGGCGTCGGGCAATTCTTTTTCGTTGTTCGAGGTGATGAGAATAATCGGGCGCTGTTTTGCTTTGACCAATTGGCCGGTTTCATAGACATGGAATTCCATGCGATCCAGTTCCTGCAAAAGATCATTTGGAAATTCAATGTCCGCTTTGTCGATCTCGTCAATCAGCAACACTGGCCGTTTGGGAGATTCAAACGCCTCCCAAACCTTACCGCGGCGAATATAATTGGCGATATCCTTGACCCGTTCATCGCCCAATTGGCTATCGCGCAGGCGTGAGACAGCGTCATACTCATACAGGCCCTGTTGCGCCTTGGTGGTTGATTTGATGTTCCATTCTATCAAAGGGGCATCAAGGGCGTTGGCAATCTCTTGCGCCAGAACTGTTTTTCCGGTGCCCGGCTCTCCCTTGACCAGAAGGGGGCGTTGCAGTGTTACCGCCGCATTGACCGCAATTCTGAGATCCTCTGTGGCGACATAATTTGATGTGCCTTCAAAGCGCATAACATTCCCCTGTGGTTTTTTGGATTGGCTGGCCATTTTAAGGTCCGAGCACTTGAGGTTGCTCATCTTCGCAGTGCGACTATATCGGCCAGAATGAGGCGTGCAATCAAATTTCACCGGGCGCGAGCCAATTTCAGAACCAGAACCGCGACTCAAATGGCCTCGTTCCTACGGGCAAATATTTCCGCTTGCCCTCTCGATAAGGTCAAAACTTCCTGCTTAATAAAGGGTTAATATTGATAAGTATTTGATTTTATTGAATTTAAAAATTTATCAAAACTGGCCCGAAACTTGCTGATGTAAAGGCAATCTGATTTGTATCTCTTCAAAGGGAAGTACCATGAGTCTTTATTCAGCGCTAACGACCTCCGTCGCAGGAATGAGCGCGCAGTCAACTGCAATGCAAAACATTTCAGGCAACATCGCCAACGCTTCTACCACGGGCTATAAACGCGTTGATACGGCGTTTGTTGATTTGGTAAGCAACTTTACCTCTGATAAAAGCGCTCAGAAATCTGGCTCTGTGTTGACCAGTTCACGCGGCACCAACACAGTGGCTGGACCTGTCGGTGCGTCGGATACTTCGACACATATGTCGATCAGTGGCGATGGCTATTTCGTGGTTTATAACAAAATCGGCGAAGTGGATGGCTCCCCAATTTTTGATGGCACACCGCTTTATACCCGCCGAGGTGACTTTACGCTCGATCAGGATGGCTATTTTGTCAATGACGCCGGCAACTATCTGGCCGTGATTGAATTGGATGATGCGACCGGAAACCCCGTTAGTTCTGTTCCCAAGCCGACTACTTTTGAAGAAGGCTTTATGGCGGCCGAGGCAACAACGACCATTACCTACACCGGTAACTTGCCAGCAACACCATCTACCACAGATTCAAGCGGTTCTGTGTTGACCCCGGGATCAGGATATACCGTAGATCCAACCACGGCTGGTACCGGTACGGTTCAGGCTCAGGATGAAACAAATTTCCTGTCCCAGTCCATCTCTGGTGGCGCAATCACTGCTTATGTCGCTAATGGTGAAAATGTCAGCGTACAGCTGCGTTGGGCCAAAACCCTTGAAGGCGACGCATCTGCGGTGCCCGCGACAGAAGATACGTGGAACCTGTTTTACAAAAGCGATTCTGAGGCCACAGGGACTGCAACCAAATGGACCAACGTAGGGCAGGATTATACGTTTAACGTTGCAGGTGACATGACGGCTCCTACGGCTTCGGTAACTGTGCCTGCTATGACGGTTGATGGCGATAATCTGGGTAATATCGTGCTCGACCATGGTGGCAACGGCATCACCGGCTACTCCACCAACACAGGTGTGGCCAATATGAATTTGTCACAGGATGGTGCAGCTGCCGGCGAATTGACCAATATCAGCATCGACTCTTCCGGGTATGTGGTTGCTAACTATTCCAACGGCAAATCAAGCAATATGGCGGAGATCATTCTGGCGTCGTTTGATGGTGATAACTATCTGGCGCGAGAAAGTGGCGGCGCTTTCCTCGCATCTGAAGATTCGGGCGAAGCTATTTTGGGAGCGACCGGTTCGATTCGCGGTTCCTCACTTGAAGCCTCTAACGTTGATATTGCTGATGAATTTTCCAAGATGATCGTGTCTCAACAGGCCTATACCGCCAATACTCGCGTGTTGTCGACCGCACGAGATATGCTTTCGGAAGTCATGCAGGTCATTCGTTAGTTTATGGAAATTGATCCTAGTCTCCCGATCCTTTGTGGATCGGGGGGCTGCGATCAGGAGGAAGTCAAATGGCTCTGAGTACAGCATTGACGATTGCGCAATCCGGATTGCGGGCGACCAACCGCGAGCTGGAGGTTGTGTCCTCCAATATTACCAATGCCAATACGGTTGGTTACACTAGAAAGACAAGCAACCGCGAGGATCTGGTTCTCAATGGGCAAGTCACCAGCGTAGTCAATACGACTATGCAGAGGACGCTCGATGAAGTTGCGCAGAAGCAATTCTGGTCGGAAACCGCTGCCACCGGTTATGCCAGCACCCTCAACCAATATCTCGGTCAGGTTGATGCCCTATTGGGGCAACCGGGTGGGTCGAACGCACTCGATACTCTGGTCAATGAATTTGGCAGTTCATTGCAGAAACTACAGACAAGTCCAGATGACGAGGCAACGCGGCTGGAAGTGTTCAATGAAGCTGCGGTTCTGGTCCAGAAACTGAATGAAACCTCTGAAGCCATTCAGGGACTGCGTCAGAACGCGGAGTTTGAAATTGAGGAAACTGTTGCAAACCTCAATGGATATTTGCAAAATATTGATAGCATTGACAGCAAAATTCAGGAAATGACGCTGAATGGCGTGGATCCGGTGGGATTGATGGATCAGCGAGATATGCTGATTACACAATTGTCTGAACTGGTGCCAGTTCGCGTCGAACATGGCGAGAATAATTCTGTCAAGATTTCTACGACCAATGGCGTGTCACTTTATGATCAAGCTGCTTCAGAATTTGAATTTACAGCCTATGGCACCGTCAGTGCCGAGACCGAATGGAACGCAGATCCTGCACAAAGCATGTTGGGTAGTATTTCTCTGAAAAACTCCAATGGCGGTCTGTTGGACATGACGTCGTCGGGTGGTTTTGATGGCGGTACGATTGGTGCGTTGATCGAATTGCGCGATGACGTTTTGGTTGAAGCGCAGAACCAACTCGATAGTTTGGCCGACGGCATGGCCGATGCGTTCAGCAAGTTTGATGTTGAGGGCGTTGCCGCAACATCTGGCGCGCAAGCCGGATTTGATCTTGACCTGAGCGATTTGCAATCGGGTGATGTCTTCACCTTTACGTATCAGGATGTCGGAACAGGAGATACCAACACAGTATCATTCGTGCGGGCCGAGACTGCTTTGTCTTTGCCATTGGTTGATGATGTAACCGCGCGCAATGATGATCGAGTTGTCGGCATTGACTTTTCCGGTGGCATGGCCAGTGTTGCAGCGCAGGTGCAGACAGCTCTTGGAGCGGCTTTCACAGTCAGCAATCCATCTGGTAATTCTTTGCGTGTTCTGGATGATGGCGCAGCAAATACGGTCGATATTCAGTCTTTTGATGCCAAAGCCACTGCAACCGGTTTGCAGCAAGAGGCAACGGCGTTACCGTTTTTTGTCGATAGTGGCACAGGACCGGGTATCTATTCAGGTGAAGTGGAAGGTATCCCTCAGCAAGTGGGGTTTGCTGGACGCATTGCCATCAATTCGGCTCTTGTTGACGATCCGAGTTTGCTCGTTAAATATGACAGTTCTGCAGGGGCATCGGATCAGACGCGTCCGAGCGCATTGTATGATGCGCTGACCAACACTGAACTGCAGTTCACCTATCAGTCAGGCGGCGCCCCGGTGACGATGACGGTGGATGAATTTGCGAGACAGATCATTTCCTATCAGGCCGAACAGGCTAATACCGCACAGACCCGACTAGAGGGCCAGGAAATTGTGATGAACAATGTTCAGGCGCGGTTTGAATCAACCTCAAATGTCGACATTGATATCGAATTGGCCAATCTGCTGGAATTGCAGACAGCCTATTCCGCAAATGCTCGTGTCATGACCGCTGTTAAGGAAATGATGGACGCGTTGATGCGTATTTAAAGAGAGATGGCTTATTATGATCACTGGACCTAATGGTTACTCCTCTTCTGTGCTTATGAATATCCTCAGCGGCAATTCCAACAAACTGGAAGATTTGACCGTCCAGCTCAGCACGGGCAAGAAGTCTCTAACCTATAGCGGGTTGGGTGGGGACGTCGGACAGTCTCTGGATCTACGTGCGCAGATTTCGTCAATCGATGGATTTCGTTCCACGATCGATCAAGCACAACTTCAGATTTCCATGATGGATGTATCGTTGCAGCGTCTGGTCGATATTGGCTCTGAGGTCAGTGGTTCGGCGACGTCAACCCAATATGATATCACCGCCGAGAACCAGTCTGTTGGTCAGATGACGGCTGCGACTTTGGTGAAAGAGGCCTTGGGGCTTCTTGATACTGAGGTCGATGGTGATTTTGTGTTTTCAGGCACGACATCCGATGTTCAGCCGACAAGGAGCTACGATCAGATCGTCAATGGTATGACTGGTCAGGATGGTCTGATCACTGTGACCGATGAACGGATGCGTGCCGATGCTGGTAGTGACGGGCGTGGTCGATTGGACCTTTCAACCACCGGCTCGATCATGACAATGTCGGAACAGGTTACCGATTTTGGTTATAAGCTGAGCGCGGTCTCAAGCACTCTGAGTAATGCGACCGTTACGGGCCCTACGGGGAGTCCCGCCAGTATCTCAGTGGCTCTAACGGCGGCGCCTTCGGCTAATGAGGCCATGAGTTTTACCTTTGAACTGCCTGATGGATCGTCCAAAGTGGTGCGTTTGGTTGCTGCCAATGGCATAACGATGCCGGGTGAGGGGAATTTCTCTCTAAATGGCACACCCGATGATATCGCCGCTGCAATCGAAGTTGAGTTGGCCTTTCAGATTGAGCAAAGTGTTGCGACAGAGGGAGAGGCGGCTTCTCGAATACAAGCCGCGCAGGACTTTTTCCTCACCGGAAATGGCGGGGAACCCAAACGCGTTGTTGGTACCCCTGAAACAGCCACCACATTGGATACTGCGACTGCTGCGGGCAAACCAACCGTGAATTGGTATGTGGGAGACAATAGTATCGGAAGTGCTCGTGATACGGCCGTGGCACAGGTCGATAGTCGGCTGGATATATCCTACGGAGCGCGAGCAAATGAAGACAGTATCGCGCGGCAGTTGGCCTATATGACCGCCTTCTCACTGCCTACCTTTGATGAGAATAGCAGCCTGGATAAGAACCGCTACGGTGCTCTTGCCGATGCAATTTCGTCCGGCCTTTCAAGCGTCAATCAGGGTGACGTGGTCAAGACCATTCAAACCCAACTCGGTGTTGCAAGTAAAGTGATGAAGGACGCGGATACGCGGCATATGACGACTACGAGCATGCTTCAGACGGTTTCAGACAATATCGAGGGCGTTGATACGGAAGAGGTCGCGGCGAAAATCATGACCCTGAAAAATACCATAGAAGCCTCCTATCAGGCAGCGTCTATGATGTATCAGTTGACCTTGACCAACTATATTTAGCCTGTTGTGAATAGCACTGGAGCAATTGAAAATGGGTGGCTTAACAGCTGCCCTTTTTGTTCGGTGTCGGTCTGCTTGTGGTTCCTTTGGTGTCTTGATTTATAGGAACTCCACAAACAAAAACTGCGCCGGACCCGTTTGGGCGGCGCAGAAAAATGCGATCATCTGTTTGCGTCTCGCCTAGTTGTTGGCGCGCAGACCTTCAGCAATATTGCGGTTGATATTGATCAGGCTATCCACTGTCTTGGATTGGGGATCCGTCATGATTTCCAAGGTATGGTTGAATGTAAACAGTCCCAGATTGACTAAGTTTTCGCGCAACGGTTTGGGCATTTCATGGTTTTCATCAAGCAGTTCACCAACAAACATAGTCCAGATTTTGCGATTGAAAGTCAGGGCATAATCAAGATCGTCGGGTGTCGATGTTTCCAATTTGGTGCGTTGCAGATATGCGGCTGCCTTAATCAAAAGCGCAGCTTCTCGCTCACGTGGATTTCCTGCCTGGTTACCCGTGTTCTGGTAGGCTTTCGCTGCGGACTGGCTGTACATCCCGGAGTAACTCCTCTTCATACCTAATAAGAGCTTTGGCTTCTTTCAAAGCAGGGTAGAGAGAATTAGTTAATATTTTACTATTTATGGTGTCTACAATCGTTAATGCACTGGGGGCGGCCTGTAAAAAATCGTTGATAAGAGTAAAGTAGGTTTCTTTATGCTTGGAGAGATCCTGGCCCAAATACATCAGCTGAATGCATAGATAAATGCGCCGAGCTGGACTGTTGGCGGTATCGCTCGTCAGGATGTCTTTTTCGCGCAAAATAGGGGCTGTGCCATCGACATATAGTTTGGCGCGATTGTCTCCGTTGGTGATGACGCTGTTGCCAATAATGATGCGCTCGGCGGGGCGAAGTTCTATTTTCAAAGACATAGCAAATCCTGTGTTTTCGCAGTTAGGCCAGCAGCCCACCTTTTTTCCCAGAGCGGTTCCAACGATCCTCATACTGTAGGATGCTGAAGTCTTTCTTTAAACGAGATCACTTATCGCAAAAACCTCGCAATGTTATATGGATAGGCTCTAGTCTAGTTAAAGCGGTATGCAAAGGTCAAAAGGCAAGGGCTGATAAGCTGCTAACCGTAAAAATGAAAAAAGGCGGGGATTTCCCCGCCTTTTCGTATTTTTGTAACGGAGCTTATTAGGCCCGAAGGAAGCTTGTAACGGCTTGGTCTGCTTGAGATGCCAGAGACAGGGCTGTTGTAGACAGCGTCTGACGGGTCTGCAAGGCCAGCATGTTTGCGCCTTCTTCGTTGCCATCGGCCAGAACCAGAGCATCCGCACCGGTTTGAAGGGTGTTGATGGCTTCCTTGGTGTAGTCCTTACGGATCTGCACTGTAGAAAGGTTGGAACCGAAGGTTGATGCCTGCTTGCGCAGTGTTGTTAGAGCGTCTGACAAGGAATCCAGTTTCAGGTTGGATTCATCAGCGCTGAGGGACGTGGCATCGGTCAGGTTCAGACCATCAGAGGTCAGATCGGCAGATGAAATGGTTAGTTCAGATTTGCCTTCATCACGTTTCTCGTTGA
>NZ_PKUQ01000005.1 GCF_002866925.1 Cohaesibacter celericrescens | reverse complement strand
GACCATTTTTTTGTCTCTATTGTTGCTCGAATGACTCAAATGGGCTCATTGCGGCCTAGTGCAACGCGATACAGATGAGGTCGACGGTGGCCCTGCCACATGTATTTCTCGGCCCATTCCTGCCATTCACCAGTGGCGATTTCCTAAAAGCCAACTTCCCCATTCCGGACATTTGACTGAAGCGCAGCATTTTCAGTGATGATATGACAGATCGGTGGACGAAGGGGACCTTCGCGGGATCTAGAAGCACATTCTGACAGCTCAGCTTGTTTGGGCCAGATAGCAGCTCGGGCATTAACTTGTCGAGGAAGAAATCTATTTCTATTCTTGTCGAAAATCTCTGGTCAACATCTGGGATGCAGTGGATGCGACGTTGATGTTAGCGCCTGCTATTTGCGCCGCAGCTTCCCGTCCTTGCTCGGCGAATTGTTGTAACCGATCTCGCAGCGCGTGGAGGTTAGTAGTATCTATAAACAATCGGATCGCGGTTCCTTCGAGATCTGTTTCGAAATCCCTCTTGCCGTCTTGATCAAGCTCAATGCCCCCACCTCCAGAGCAAAGAAAGAAGCCTCCGCCGTTGCGACAGATGCGGCTGGTCATGTAGAGGCCGTACCCAGAATTGTTCCACAAATCATTTCCTCGGCCCGCAAACGGGTTACCCGAAACCCCTGGCATTAGCGCCATCTGGAGAGCTTCGGTTTCTGTCAGCTCCTCGAATGTGGAGTTCCTGATCAAGGCCCTATGGATACCAATCCCATCATCGACAATTCCAACTTCGACTTCATGGCGTTGGGGCCAATATTGGGCGCAAAAATGGATTAGTTCAGAATCACTGTGCTCAACAACATTCCTCATAATTTCACGGATGGAATAGGTCAGGGTGTCTAGCAGTTCGCCTTCCAGATGGCGCGTAAGAATCCCAGCCAACTCCGCAGCCTTGCCTTCAATCACATCGCCGACCTCTTGAAAGGTGTCGAGCGCCTCTTGGTGTATCTCGTTTACGTTGAGGTCGCTAATCGGGACGTATCTGGAATTCCCCGGCGCTTCCCCCGGAGCGTTTCCGTGTTGCAGCCCGAAAGACCGAAAGAATCCGAAATACGCAGCGTATGAATGGTTCTCATGCTCTCGAGCCAGTCTTCGAGCATCAGGCCTTCTCGCGCGAAACTGGCGTAAAATTGCAGAAAGCAATAGCATTGAGAACGGCGAAAACCAACGTTCTCTCCCAAAATGGAATTCGTATTCCTCGGCTTCTGGGAGGTCTCGAAGTACGCAAGCAAATCTAGCAAGGCTCGTCGGCGACAAATCGTAGGGAAGGTCCACTCTCATCCAGATTCTCTTCTATAATCGATGTGGGCTGGCGCGAAAAACCCATCTGAAATTCTACTAAAGATTGTAGATAGCTGAAAAATGCTTGTCCAACTACACCCAATTAGTTGGGCATCCCATTAGCAGCCTTTCGTCAGTGTGCCCAGAAGGTTCGGCTTCCCTGCGCTCTTCGGGCATTCAAGCCTAGCATAGGTCATTGCCAGACCCAGCCCAAGCCGTCGGTCGACTGCGAACAGTGATAGACCGAAAGGCGCGAGGATCTGGCATGAGCAGCTACGACGCCTCCTCGACTGAGAGCAGAAGGTCGTACCAAAGCCAACCTTGGCAATCCATTTACGATCTGTCACTGTCCAAAAGACAATAATAGCAGTGCTAGGGAGTTTGCTTTGAAAGAAATTTCCAAAATCCGCTTTAATGCAATTGCTGGCTACGCGCGAACCCCGAGGGCCGCGCTGACTGGTGAGGAATTGGCTTACTATGAGGTAGAAGACGGGAGCATTCTCGGCCTGCTTATAAGAGACCGGACTGATGGCGACTTCGCTGGGATGGCCTTTGGCCGGGACGCGAAACTGCGCTTTCGATGGACTTCCATGACTGATTTCCTTGAGGATCCGGAACTGGCGCGAAACGCATTGGCAGAGCTGATGGCTAACTTGCTGGAGGAGCCGGATGAATTTCATCACCAAGGTGACGAAAAGGGTGAACCAGTCGATTTCTTTACTCCAGTACACCCACCCGAAGCTTTGCACCCGGACTTCCATCAGATCGCGACCGAAATCGGTTTTTTTCCTGCCCGTGGCATAATCGAACCCATGATGCGCTGGCATGAGGATCTCGATGGCAACTTCGTTGAGCAATTCCAGTCCACCGCTTTCGACCAGCGGATTTGGGAACTTTACCTTTTCGCGACACTCATAGAACTCGGGTTTTCCCTAGATACAGCGCATGCCGTGCCTGATTTCATAGGTACAAGCTTGTTCGGGTCCATTGCCATCGAAGCGGTGACGGCTGGACCGACCCGGCGTGGCGCAGAAATCGTTCCACCACCACCCGTCGAGACTGAGGAACAAATGGACGCGTATTTGCGGGATTATATGCCAATCAAGTTCGGCAGTCCATTGTTCAGCAAACTAAGAAAGAAATACTGGGAGCAGAAGCAGATCGCTGGTATGCCCTTGGTGTTTGCGATTGCAGATTTTTCATCGCCCGGCTCCATGATCTATACCCGTTCCGCGCTCGAACGATATCTCTACGGTTTCTCATTCGATACGGTGCGCGATGAGCAAGGAAAAACCGTAGCAAAGCCCGTAAAGATCATTGAGCACCGTTGGGAGGATAAGGTGGTGCCTTCAGGCTTTTTTGATATTCAGGATTCGGAACATGTCAGCGCCGTTATGTCCACGGCCGCGGGCACGATCTCAAAATTCAATCGAATGGGGATTCTGGCCGGATTCGATGCAGGCGACGTTTTGATGACGCGCACCGGCACTGTCGTAGATCCCGATCCCCAAGCAACGAACCCGCTGTTATTCAAGGCAATCGTCAATGCAGACGGGTACCATGAGAGCTGGGTGGAAGGGCTCAACGTTTATCACAACCCACGCGCCATCACCCCACTTGAGGAATACCTAATACCTGGTGCCGCACATCACCATTGCGACGAGGAAGGCAACTGGAAAACAACGGCTCCAAGATTCCATCCTCTGGCATCCAATACCAAAATCCTAGGTGGCGTGAATGTAGCTCAGGTGCTCGCAGATTTTGAAGGACCGGCGATCCAGTTCTGGAAAAAATCTTAGTGGAAAGCCTTATCTTGCCGGTCCATTTGATATTGCCCTCTTCGCCGTTGCAGTCCCTTGAGCATCCGAGACGGTTACTCCGGATTTAGAAGAAAGGTATATCAGTCACAATGTCCAACCAATCCGATCTCGCATCTCTGAACAAGAGATGCGAACGCAGAATCAACAAGATGCCTGACGTCGAAGCGTTCGATTATATCGGAAAGTTAATCGATGACTCGCACGACGCGTCATTTGCACGTGGCGCGACGCGGGCGTTGTACCTTCTCGGGGAGCTGGAAAAACGCCCGCTCGCCGAGAAAGATGCGGTGCTGGCGGAGTATTTTCGGGCTAATGCTTGGGCCGCGCGATCGCACATCGCCAATGTCCGCCAGTCCTGGGCATGGGAGTGCCCAGAGATTCAAGAGGAGATGTTGGCGCTCTCGCGCGCCACCTGCCATCCGGGCTTTGCGATGTTGGAAAAAGAGCGGCGCTGCCAGATTATCACCAACCGCGCCAATCTGCTGAACGTCGTCGGTCGTTCGATTGACGCCATCTCGGGTTGGGATAATGCACTGCGAATCGAACCGCAGTTCGCTATGGCCCTCGGCAATCGAGGATCTGGTCTGAAGCATTATGCTGGCATGGTCTTCGACGATCACCAGCGCGCCATCCTCGCGCTACATGCCTATGACAGTCTGCGCTCTGCGATAGAGCCAGAAGCGGTGTACGAGTGCGTCGATCCGCAGCCTGTGATCGCACAGTTCAAGGCGCTAGCAGATCAACTCGAGGGCACGCTCGATGTTGAAGCCGTGCGGGCGATCCTGCGGCTCGACGAGGGCAAGAAATGTCGATCAAAAACCGAGCGCACATATCGGCAATGGTGCCTCGACACGCGGCTGTTTCTTTGTCCGCTGAACGACCTCGGATCAAATCTCATCGCAGCGACCGATGACCTGATGCTGCCCGGCATCACCGAAGCGTTTGACGAACGGCCTGGCGACTCTTCGCCGCCGCCAATCATTGGCTTCTTCAGCCAGATGAAGCAAGAGTATGCCTCGGCGCGCTATATGCTGTTCGAAGGAATGAACAGCTCGCGCTTTCATTTTTCCGATCGCGACGTCACGCTTACTGACACGCTCGACTATCCGCTCTACTCACTCGCGAGCGAGCGGATCCGTACCGCGTTTCGCATCGCCTATTCTTTGCTCGACAAGATCGCCTTTTGGGTGGACCGATATTGGAAGTTGGGCAAGGTTCCGGAACGGATCAGTTTTAAAAATGTCTGGATGGTCGAGAACAAACCACGGTTGCTGCCGCAATTCGAAAACTCGAACAACTGGCCGCTACGAGGACTCTACTGGTTGTCCAAGGAGCTGTTCGACGATCGTCTCAAACAGACCACGGCGGCGGACGCCCGCGAACTCCATGCGATCCGTAACGCCCTCGAACACACCTATCTTCGTGTAAGCGAGGGTTGGGCCAAGCCGTTCATGCTCGGTACACCTAGTGCCAATGGATTCGGCATCGCGATCGGTAGTGACGAATTGGAGGCGAAGGCCATTCGGGTCATGCAAATCGCCCGATCGGCCCTGTTTTATGTGTCATTTGCTATCGGCCACGAGGAGCGGGATAAGCGGCTCGCCAATCCGGATCATCTGGTCTGCTCGCTTCCGCTTCACAGCCTACAGGACAAGCGCAAGCATCGGGATCCGCACTAAAGTGTTGGCAATAGCCGCTTTCGGCCCAGAGCCGCCGTTCGTCAACGATCATCGGCTGCATTGCAGCTTTCGCATTCCTGCCATTCGTGCAAGCCGCAGCATTTTGTCCGATCAAACTCACACTATGCGGACCTTCCGGACTTTTGCTGCATAGCAGCGATTTGGGTCCCATCGGATGGATGTCTGACAAAGAGGATAGGAAGCAAGCGTTCGCCATGTTGCATGATAATGAGGCGGCAACCATTGAAAGCACTCAAATTTGAACAGGGGGGCTCTTATTGTAAGGTGACATTGGATTCGTAAGTTTCAACGGATCTTGCCAGTAAGCGAACCAAAATCAAGTTTATCGCGTGATCCTAATTGGAGTCATATGAGCTTGTTGCATTGATACCATGATCATTTGAAAGCTGTTCTTGGCATAAAGCATTGAAAGCACTAAAAGACAGAAAATGAGATAAAGAATCATGTTTCTTATGCATCATAAATATAATAAAGTTTTATCAGAGAATTTGTTTTTTATGTTATCCTTCTTAACGTATTAATACCAGTTGTGTATTCTTTTATAATAAAATTATTTCGTTTTTTTGTGAATTTTTATGATCACCGTTTACTTTTAAACACCACTACTATGTCATTAATTTTTATAATGAATATGTTTAATTTATACGCCATTTCGAAAGTTGATTTCAAAAATAAACTATTACTATTATTATTGATATTCCTGAATTTTCTAAGTTTCTTTGCTGCTGGAAACGTTTCTTTTGTGACTTTTATTCCAAACATCCACTATCTTTACTTAATCATTCTAAATTTTTTGTGAAATAGGGGTTGATCGTAATACAAAGTAGTTACATCGTAAGTGGCCCGACCACAACTCCTTTTGGATCTGGCTGGATGCAATCAAGGTTTGTTATAACGTAAGCATCCGTCGCCTACGCCTCTGGCTCAGAATTCCAAGGCAACAACTCGTCTATCTTGTTGATTTTATGATCAGCATTGCGATCGAAAACCCAAGTGGCCCAAGCCTGTGGGGCGACGCCATTGAGTTTGGCATTTTCAATTAGGGTGAAAGCAATTGCCACGGCTTTGCTACCACGGTCAGAACTGGCGAACATCCAATTTTTCTGCCTGTAGCCGTTTTTACTGATCACTGGTTTATTGCACTTGCGATAATATCTTTACCAGAATTGGCAAGTCTGGGCTCACAGCTGACTCATGCACCGCAACAATGTTGCGTCATCAGCGCCAAATTCAATTAGAATTGACGGCCCAAACCCGACACTCGTCAGATCTGAATGCCGCAACGCAAATTCCTCGAAGCGGCCATTCATGCAAGACGCAGCAATGTTGCGTCTACAGTGGCGGCTGCGCGAACTTTCCAGACCTATATTACATTACTGGGGAAACCAACCTCAGTTGATTTCCGTTAAGTTTGCAGCTTGGTTCCATCTGTGTTTGGATGATCGCGAATAGCGTTTGGATACGACTCAGTTCGAGGTGTCCGGTTAACCCAACAAGGAACCAAAATGGAACGCAAGGTTTTTGCCAGAGTGGCAATTTGTGCTGCAGGATTTGCCCAAGCTTTAGAAATAACCAATCTCCCTTTGATTGAAGGGGGGCATTCTGATGCACATTTACCAGCTTGATAAATGGAAACACGATCATTCCTTTGTAGATCTGGAAGCCAGCCAGGCAAATGAACGACGCACGCTTTATGTGGTTCTGCTGACTTTCGTGATGATGATAGTCGAGATCGCTGCCGGTATGATGTTCAACTCTATGGCCTTGTTGGCCGATGGCTGGCATATGGCGTCTCACGCTGGTGCGCTTGGTTTATCGGTCTTTGCCTATAGGTATGCTCGGAAGCACGCTAACGATGCCAGTTTCACGTTTGGGGTTGGCAAGGTGGAAATTCTCGGAGGCTATACCAGCGCCGTCATCCTCGGTGTGGTTGCCTTGCTGATGGCATGGGAATCCATCGACCGGCTTTTCAACCCGCAAAGCATTGCCTTCAATGAAGCCATGATGATTGCGGCTATCGGCCTTGTGGTCAATCTGGTTAGTGCCTTTATGCTTCACGGCGATAGTCATCATCACCATCATCATGGTCACTCTCATGGGCACCACCATGACCACAGCCACGTCCATGATCATCATCATCATCATCACGCTCATGGAAACGATCATCAAGGAACAGATCATAACTTGCGGGCCGCTTATCTGCATGTGTTAGCCGATGCCTTTACTTCTGTTCTGGCCATTGTTGCCCTATTGATGGGTAAGTTTTACGGCTGGAATTGGATGGACGCTCTGATGGGGATAGTTGGCGCTCTGGTCATCAGTAAGTGGGCCTATGGCCTTCTGATCGACACCGGAACCATCTTGCTCGATCGTGTAGAAGCGCCTCATCTGTCAGAAGATCTGAAAAGCCGGATTGAAACAGACGCAGACAATCGGATCGTCGATATGCATATCTGGCACGTGGGCAACGGTAAGTACTCCGCTATCTTGTCGCTCGTCACCCATCACCCTAGAGGAGCTGAACATTATCGGGCTCTGGTCAAGGATGTGAATGGGCTGGCCCACGTCACAGTTGAGGTCAATGTTTGTGAAGACGAGGCATGCTTGCCTGTTTCTGGATAGGTGTTGGCTTGCCAAGTTGATACATCGGCCCCATAGCGCAGGTGTCAGCAATGGGCTCGCAAGTTGCCCAAAGAGCTTTATCGCTCGCTGACTTGGGACCGTGGCTGTGAAAATGGCTGGGCACAAAGCATTCACCTTGACGACCGATATTGAAGTCTTTCTGTGCGAGCCTCATTCGCCGTGGCAACGCGGCACAATCGAAAATACCAACCGGCTGCTACGTCAGTACTTTCCAAAGGGCACAGACTTGTCCATACATAGGTACATAGGTACATAGGTACATAGGTTCCTATCTCCCTCATGATCTACGGCCCGCCACAACCTCTCGGTGATTGCTACGCACTCACCTGCCGGTCAGTGGATAGTGCATTTCGCCGTTGATTTTGACGAATACCTCATCCAAATGCCACTGCCACTAGGGATTGGATAGCGACCTTTCAACTTGTCTCTTCAGGATCTCTGACGTAAATATTGGACCGAACCTGTTCCACCAAAACAGGATAGTTTCATAGCTCACGTCGATGCCGCAACCATGTAAAATATCTTCGACATTTCGAAGGAAAAATGGGAATTGAACATAGAGCATCACAGCAAAGCGAATACTCTTTGGGTTGGTTTTGAAATAGCGAGCTGGAGAGCATTTTGTTAACTTTCGAAGATGATTCACCGCCCTCCCCGTCTCAAGCAATTTCATCTGACAAGACCCTCTGAAACCTACAAAGCATCTCTGCATGGCCACTAAATTTTTATGTCAGCTGGAATTGATCCAAATGACTGATGCAGGGATCATCCAGTAGACTTGACCAAATTTTTTTAATGAGTGGAGAGGCCGCATCGCGTTTTTTATATACCCAGATATCGAGATCCAAATCATATTTTCCGCCGCCGGCTAGTGCCAACTGGCCAGAACGAACAGCGTCATGCGCGCTGCAAGCGGGCAGCCAGAGCATTTTCTTTTCCATGACTGCCAACCGTTTAATGAACTCACATGTTCCACTTTGCGATGTGCTCACGAACTTCGGATCGTGCTTTGTCATTCGTGAAAAAATGAGGTCTTCAATTTTAGAGAAATAACCAGTTTGCCCATAGCCGACATATTCCAATCCCCCCTTTGGCGGATTGTCCAAATCAAACTCCGGTTCGCCATTCTCATCAAGAACATTACAAAGATGCATAACATCTTTGCCTAAGTTGATGGAATCGAACTCATGTTGCTCGAAAAAAGCAGGCACCTGTGGATGATAGTAGAGCAACACCATATCCATTTTGCCGTCGCTGAGCATTTCGATCATTTCGTAAAAGTCATAGGTATCAATCGAGACAGAAAAACTGCCGCATTTCGCCTTGATTTGTTTCAGCCACTCAGGAACAAAACTAAGGGCCAAGGTGGTCGCCGCCGCGAGGCGAATATCGGGCGCAGAGCTGGTATTCCGGCGTTGAAAGTCCAAACGATTAAGCTGCAATTCACGCAATATATTTTGCGCCGTATCGTGAAAAGCCAGCCCCTCGGGCGTCAAAGACACCGGATAGCTGCTGCGATCGAAAAGATCAGCCCCAAGCCATGTCTCCAGCGCCTTGATGCGACGAGAAAAGGCGCTTTGTGTAATAAAACGATCTTCTGCGGCCTGAGAAAAGCTGCCGGTTTTGCTCAAAACTAGAAAATCAGTCAGCCAATTGGTATCCATTGCCCACTCCTTGAACGTGTGCGGAAATTATAGGCACTCAAAAATATTATGCAAATTTTGCATAACAAGTCTGTTGGTTGGTTTCAACGATTGCATATAGGGTAAATTGTCACCTAAAGCAGGATCCTACTCACCAAACGAAGTTGGGACTGTTTATCATCCTACAGGCATATGCCCGTAACCTTAGTTTGAGATTTCCAGAGGGAGCAATATTGTGAATTTCTCATCCACCTTCAAGAGTGTGTCTCTGGCAGCCCTGCTGGCTGCTTCCGTTGCCATTCCAGCAATAGCAGAGACCCCCAAAGATACTTTTGTGATTGCGCGCAACACCGCCGATGCAATCACCCTTGATCCGGCTGAATGCTTTGAGTTCACAGGCGGGCGCATCGTAGCCAACCTATATGAGCGTCTGTTCCTGTTTGAACCTGACAACCTGACCAAACTGGTTGGTGGCATTGCAGAATCCTATGATTTTTCCGAAGACGGCAAAACCATCACTGTCAAATTGCGTGATGGCCTGACATTCCATTCCGGCAATCCGGTGACTGCAAATGATGTGGCCTATTCGCTTGGCCGCGCTGTCAAGCTCAACAAAACACCGGCTTTTATCATCACCCAGATCGGCTGGACACCGGAAAATATTGCTGACGCGGTAAAAGCTGTTGACGACAGCACCGTTGAAATCAAAATCCTTGCCAACATGTCACCTGCACTGGTTCTGAACCTGTTGTCATCAGGCGTGTCTTCCATCGTTGATATGAAGGAAGTTCAGGCCCATGAAGTCGATGGCGATATGGGCTATGCATGGCTCAAAGACCATTCCGCAGGCTCGGGTCCATACAAACTGAAAACATGGAAAGCCAACGAACTGGTTCTGCTCGATGCCTTCGAGGATTACCGTCACGGCGCACCTGCTATGAAACGTGTTGCCATCCGTCACGTTGCCGAGCCATCTGCCCAGCGTTTGTTGCTGGAAAAAGGCGATGTTGACGCCGCCATGGAATTGACGGCCGATCAGCTCAAAGGTCTTGCTGGCAACCCCGATGTGTCTGCCGAGCAATATCCCAAAGGCTATTTGATGTATTTGGCCGTCAACATGGAAAATCCAATTCTTTCCAAGCCAAAAGTACGCGAAGCTTTGCACTATATTCCAGACTATGACGGCATGGTCGGCTCTTTCCTCGATGGTCAATATAAAATCCACCAGAACTTCTGGCCGGGCGGCATGTGGGCTGCTGTTAATGACAATCCTTACAAGCAAGACCTGGCAAAAGCCAAAGCATTGGTGGCTGAAGCCGGTGTTGAGCCAGGCGCTAAAATCACCATCGACACACTGAACAAATCGCCCTTCACCGAAGTGGCTCAAAGTGTGCAGGCAAGCCTTAAGGAAATCGGCATCGAGTCTGAAATTATTCTTTCCGACGGCAAAACCCTTTGGCCCAAATACCGCGCCCGCAAACATGAGTTGATTGTAGCGCGCTGGGGTCCGGACTATTCCGATCCACATTCCAACGCCGATGCATTTGCCCATAACCCCGACAACAGCTTTGAAGCCAAACTGACCGGCAAGCTGACATGGCGCAATGCTTGGGATGCCAAAGGTCTGACCGAACTGACAGATCAGGCAGCGTCTGAATCCGATCCTGCCAAGCGTGAAGCCATCTATGCAACGCTGCAGAAAATGGTGCGTGAGGATTCCGCCTTCACCGTAATGTTCCAAGCCATCGGCACATTCGGTCAACGCTCCAACGTCAAAGGTTTTGTAAATGGAGCAACGTCTGACCAAGCCTACTATCGCACTGTAACCAAATAACCGAACAGCTGTTTCCACTCTTGCTGCAAACCCATCTGCAGCAGGAGTGGCGGCCTTGTTCGCATGCCACCCCAATCACCAGGGGTGTGCAAATGGTGTGGATTGCAAAACCTTCCACGCGGCCGTGCGCCGCGTGATCACGGGTAACTTGTGCGGGATAGCCTTAATGACCAATACCTCCTTGGTACAAAAACCAGCTCTAGATTTCATGCCCATTTGGACTGTGATGAAAAAAATAGGTGGGGGCATTACGATGCTCATTCTCACCTTTATCGGCCTCACAGCCATTACGTTTGTCATCGGACGCATCATGCCCAATGACCCGGTGGTGGCCATTGTTGGAGATCGGGCTTCCAAAGAAGTCTATGAAGCCATGTTCCTGCAACTGGGCCTCGACAAGCCCATTTGGGAACAATATCTGATTTTTGTCGGCAACATTCTTCAGGGTGATTTTGGCCGCTCTGTTATGACCACACGACCGGTTATAGAAGACATCGCCCGTTTCTTTCCCGCAACGCTCGAACTGGCCACCATCGCCACTTTGGTCGGCATCATCGTCGGCGTGCCTGCTGGCGTTTTGGCCGCTGTCAATCATGGCAAATTATTCGACCATATCGTGCGAATTCTCGGTTTGCTAGGCCATTCCATCCCGGTTTTCTGGCTCGGCATGGTCGCGCTATTGATATTCTATGCAAAGTTGGATTGGGTCGCCGGACCCGGCCGCATCGATTTCTATTTTGACGGCATTGTTGATCCGGTCACTGGGGTGATTTTGATTGATTCCGCTCTTGCCGGAGAATGGGAGGTCTTTTCCAACGCTGTTTCCCATGTCATTCTTCCCGCCTCTATGTTGGCGATCTATTCCCTTGCCTATATCGCCCGCATGACGCGATCTTTCATGCTTGACCAGCTGAATCAGGAATATGTCCTGACCGCCCGCGTCAAGGGACTCAAGGAAGGCCAAGTCATCTGGACCCACGCCTTTCGCAATGTCTTGGTGCAACTGATCACCATCATCGGCTTGACCTACGCCAGCCTATTGGAAGGCTCTGTGCTCACCGAGACAGTCTTTGCGTGGCCGGGTATCGGTCAGTATATCACCAACTCTCTGTTTAATGCCGACATGAACGCCGTCATCGGCGGCACCTTGGTGGTCGGCCTATCCTTTGTCGGCATCAACATGCTTTCCGACATGCTCTACCGAATTGTCGACCCGAGGGCCAAATAATGACCGACAGCGCAATCAAATCTACAAAAGGCATCAAGGCGTGGCTGTTGGCCGACTTCCCTGACAATGCCTTTCAGGCTCGCTGCCAGCGCGCCTATATTGGCTGGCTTTCCTTTAAAACCAACCCCATCGCCATGCTCGGACTTGGGATTGTTACCTTTCTTTGTCTGGTTGCCCTGTTCGCTCCGATCATCGCCAGCGGCGATGGCTCCACCCAAGAGTTGTCCAACCGCCTCCAGCCCGCCACCGCCCAGCATTGGTTCGGCACAGACGAACTGGGCCGGGATGTCTTTGACCGCATCGTCTGGGGTTCCCGCATAACCCTGTATATCATCTTTCTGGTGTCCATCATCGTCATGCCTATCGGCCTGATCATTGGCACCACTGCTGGCTTGTTTGGCGGCATTGTTGATACAGTACTAATGCGCATCACAGATATTTTTCTGGCCTTCCCACGGCTCATTTTGGCATTGGCCTTTGTGGCGGTGTTAGGCCCCGGTCTGGAGAATGCTGTTTTGGCCATCGCCATAACCAGTTGGTCGCCCTACGCTCGATTGGCCCGAGCAGAGACACTCACTGTGCGTAATTCCGAGTATATTATGGCCGCAGAAATTATGGGAGCTTCCAAAACGCGACTTCTATTTTTTCATATTATGCCGATGTGTTTATCCTCAACCATTGTGCGCCTGACGCTCGATATGGCCGGCATTATCCTCACCGCCGCCGGGCTTGGTTTCTTAGGCCTTGGGGCTCAACCACCACTGGCCGAATGGGGTGCAATGATCGCAACTGGCAGGGACTTTCTGCTCGATCAATGGTGGGTGCCGACCATTCCTGGCATCGCCATTCTTACCGTCTCTCTGGGCTTTAACCTTCTTGGCGACGGCTTGCGTGACGTGCTTGATCCACGCAGCAGTGCGGGGCATTGATCATGGATAGCAGCAATATGAACACCTCTAATCAGCCCGATGGCGCCCCGACCAATGCAGCAAACAAGGGTGAAGCGCCGCTCATATCGGTGAAAAATCTGCATGTATGTTTTGCCACACCCAAAGGGCCCGTGCATGCGGTGCGTGGGATCAGCTTTGACCTTGGCCGCGAGCGATTGGGCATTGTCGGTGAATCCGGTTCAGGCAAATCTCAAACCGGCCGCGCCTTATTGCGCTTGACCGCAGGCAACGGCTCCATCGAGGCAGATGAGCTGCTTTTTGATGGCATGGACTTGATGCGGGCGGATGAAAAGTGCATGCGCAGCATCCGTGGCTCGCGGATTTCCATGATCATGCAAGATCCGAAATATTCGCTCAATCCGGTGATGACGGTCGGTGCCCAAATCGCCGAATCTTGCCGTCAGCATGAGACCGTATCCAAATCCGAGGCCAAACAACGCGCCCTTGCAATGCTCGAAACCGTCCGCATTCGTGAGCCCGAGAAGGTGTATCGTCTTTACCCCCATCAAGTATCTGGCGGTATGGGACAACGCATCATGATTGCCATGATGCTGATTACCAACCCTCAGGTGATGATCGCGGATGAACCAACGTCGGCGTTGGATGTGACTGTTCAGATGCAGGTTCTGGCCCTGCTTGACGATATGGTGCGCGAACGCGGCATGGGTCTTGTGTTGATCAGCCACGACCTGCACTTGGTCTCCAGTTTTTGCGACCGGGTTCTTGTCATGTATGGCGGCCGCATTATGGAATCTCTGGACGCCAAACATTTGGACAGGGCTAAGCATCCCTACACCAAGGGTCTGCTCAATTGCCTGCCTCGACTAGACGGCACCCATAGCGACTTGCCCGTACTCAAACGGGACCCCGCCTGGATGACGGACGATCTCGATCTGCAGCGAGGAGAACAGTCATGATGATTTCAATTGAAAATCTCGGCATTGTCTTCGGCTCAAGAAAGGCCGAAATCAAGGCTCTCAAGGATGTAAGTTTGACTGTTGCCGAGGGCGAAAGCTATGGATTGGTCGGTGAGTCTGGCTCGGGAAAATCGACAATCCTGCGCGCAATGGTTGGGATATATTCCCATTGGACCGGCTCAATCATGGTCGATGGTGAATCGCTCGGCCGCAAACGCTCTGTGGCTTCGCGAAAACATATGCAAATGGTGTTTCAAGACCCCTATGGCTCGCTGCACCCACGCCGTACCGTCGATGACACCCTCAAAGAACCTCTGGTGATCCATCAGCTGGACAACCACGACGAACGCATCGTTAAAATCCTCAATGAAGTTGGCTTGGGACCAGAATTCCGCTTTCGCTATCCCCATCAACTCTCAGGAGGACAGCGACAACGCGTCGCTATTGCCCGGGCGCTGATTCTGGAGCCACGCGTCATCCTGCTTGATGAACCGACCAGCGCTCTGGACGTGTCTGTACAAGCCGAAATTCTCAACCTGTTGTCTGCTCTACGCAAAGCTCATGGTTTGACCTATATAATGGTTAGCCATGATCTAGCCGTGGTCGGTCATCTATGCAGCAAAATAGCAGTGATGAACCGCGGCGAGATCATCGAAGAAATGACTGAAGAGCAATTGCGTTCAGGCAATGTCGAGCAAGCTTACACACGACAACTCTGGACAGCCTCACATGGTTATGACCGTCAAGCACTTAAGAGTTTCAAGGAATTTGCCTGAAGCTCTGGCCACCACCTCTCTGTCGTGACAGGAAATTGTCATGACTTTCCCCAATTCAAACAATTCAGTTATGCCATCTATCAGTGGTGTGACAATGCCGCTATTTGCCATGATACAATGAAAGGGCAGCCCAATGAGCGAACCACTCATCCCAGTTTTTGATGGACATAACGATACTCTTTTGGGATTGACTTTGGCAGAGCGAGAAGGCAAACCCATTTCGTTCTTCGAGAACAATCAGGGCTTTCATATCGATCTACCCAAGGCACAAGCCGGTGGGTTTGCCGGTGGTCTCTTTGCAATGTTTGTTCCTCCCGTCAATAACACCGGTCGGGAACTGGAATTGCATGAAAAAACAACCCCCGTTGATCAAGCATATGCACTGGAATTTACCATGCATATGGTTTCGGCGGCCCTTCGTCTGCAGGGGGCATCAAACGGCGCTGTTACCATTTGCCGTTCTCCCGCCGAGATCAAAGCGGCGATGTCTGCAGGATCTATTGCGCTTGTCCTGCATATTGAAGGTGCGGAAGCCATTGATCCTGACTTTCATGCGTTGGAGGTTCTCCATTCTGTTGGCCTGCGATCCATAGGCCCTGTCTGGAGTCGGCCAAATATATTTGCCCATGGTGTGCCTTTCACCTTTCCCGGCACCCCCGATCAAGGGCCCGGATTATCTGCGGAAGGCCGGGATCTTGTGCGCCTATGCAACAAGAAGTCCATAATGATCGACATGTCCCATCTCAATGAAAACGGCTTTTGGGATATCCAAAAACTCAGCAGTGCACCATTGGTTGCCACACACTCAAATGTTCATGCTCTCAGCCAGACCCCACGCAACCTGACCGACAAACAACTCGATGCCATAGCCGAGAGTAAGGGAGTGGTGGGGCTTAACTATGCGGTTGGATTTTTGCGCGAGGACGGAGATATGTTGAATGCCGACACGCCAATAGAACGCATGTTGAACCACCTTGATCATTTGCTAACAAAACTGGGCGAAAATGGAGTGGCACTGGGATCAGATTTTGACGGCTGTACCGTACCTCAAACTATAGGATCATCCGCTGGCAATCCTACCCTAATTGAGGCAATGCGCACCCATGGTTTCGGTCTGGAATTGATAGAAAAAATTGCATACAAAAACTGGATTAGCCTGTTTGAGCGAACTGGGATGTAGGATGCGTGCTGTTGTGACTCGTCAGCAGGCATTGATGCTCCTATGTTGGTCAAGCCTGAATGAGTACGCTTAAAAGCTGTCTTAATGCCGCTTCTGGATTTTTCTCAATGACGAGAGCGCCAAGGACATAATCATTGAGCAACTCACGACGATCGCCGGCGAGTGGGACGGGGTTTGCGAGGTAGCCAAGCTCACCGAGACAGACCGGGATCTGTTTGCCCGACGGCAGTTCTTGAATGCCTATTGTGACGACGGGCTTGGGACAGAGCATAGCGACCTGGCGGAACGTTTTGCGGCCGCACGCGTGCAGCTTCTTGGCTAACGCAGTGACCAACCGAACTCACTTCTAGCATCTAAGCCACTAAAAAAATAATAGGTTTTTCAAAAGAAAAACGCCATTTAGGGATGCGACCGCTTCTACGAATTGTTAGAACTAAACAGCCCGGTCAGCTAGTCAGATAACAATTCAGGTTGCAAAAACGGCCATACATGCCCGTAACTAGCAATCGCGGCCCTTTGCTGCCTCTCGAGGATGGGCGGATGCTGCAATGCGGTTGCTAAAAAGAGGCCACTCAGGCAGCCCGCAGCATTTTCGCATCGTAGGTGGCATGTGTTGCGTCGATCCGTTGAAGCCACCGGACAAAACTGCCGTTCGCGCTGTCAATATCCAGATCCGTTTTCGTTTTGCTGACTAGGACTATCGCTTCGAAACACGAACAGGCAGCTTGCTCGACGCCTTCATCTCCTTAAGCGAAAGGTTTGAGCGAATGCTGGTCACCCCCGGTAGGCGCCGCAAAGTGTTGTCAACGAAGGCGCTGTAGTCATCCAGATCGCGGGCAACGACAATGAGAAGGAAATCGTCCTCGCCCGTGGTGTTGTGGCAGGCGAGGATGTTGGGCGTGACCTCTATAATACGTTGGAATTCGGCAGTCGCAGCCTGATCATGCTCGGAGCAACTCAGTTGCACGAAGGCCATAACCCCAAGACCCAGTTTGCGTCGATTTAGGTTGGCTTGATACCCTTCGATGATGCCCGTCTCTTCCAGTTTTTTGAGCCGCCGCCAGCACGGGGTCTCGCTCATGTTCAGATGCTCGGCTAGTCTTGTGTTGGTCATGCGCCCGTCACCTTGCATAAGTTCCAGAATCTGTACGTTGATCGCATCGATGTCCGACATGAGTGGAATGCCCTCAAGAAAAGAATGAAACGTGATCTTTCTTCTCAAAAATATTACAAATTAGGGCAGAATGGCAAATCTATTTCGTCCTTGTGTGGTAGAAAACGTCCCAATCGAAGTGAAACCCGAAAGACCTCATCATGAAAGCTGTCCTGTTCGAGAAGTTCCAAGAAGCCCCTAAAGTTGCCACCGTCGCGGACCCAATGCCCGAGGCACATGGTGTTGTCGTGAAAGTCGAGGCCACTGGGGTCTGCCGCAGTGACTGGCACGGCTGGATGGGGCATGACAGCGACATCGAGTTACCGCATATCCCCGGCCATGAGTTGGCGGGCGTGATTGAGGCGATCGGCAAGGACGTCAAAAATTGGAACGTGGGTGACCGGGTGACGGTGCCGTTCATCTGTGGCTGCGGGACGTGTAGCGAGTGTAACGCGGGGCATCAGCAGGTGTGTCTGCATCAGGAGCAGCCAGGATTCACCCATTGGGGTAGCTTCGCGGAATATGTGCCTATCCATCAGGCAGACCTGAATGTGGTGGCCCTTCCCGAGAGCATGGCCTTCGCCACTGCGGCCAGCCTTGGCTGCCGGTTCGCCACCTCGTTTAGGGCCGTGATCGACCAAGGCAAGGTCCGCGCAGGCCAATGGGTCGCAGTGCATGGCTGCGGTGGTGTGGGTCTGTCAGCGGTGATGATTGCTTCTGCTGCCGGGGCCAATGTGATCGGGGTGGACATCGACCCGGTCAAGCTGTCGCTGGCTAAGGAACTGGGCGCGGTGGCGGCGCTTGATAGCAAAAGCGATGTGGTCGAGGCAATCAAAGAGATCACAAAGGGCGGCGCGCATGTCTCGCTCGATGCTTTGGGACATCCCGTTACAATGACCAACTCTATTCTCTGCCTGCGCCCGCGTGGCAAGCATATCCAAGTGGGCCTCATGCTGGGCGACTATGCAGCGCCCGCCGTGCCCATGCCCAAGATCGTCGCACAGGAAATCGAACTGCTCGGATCGCACGGTATGCAGGCGCATCGCTATGGCGCGATGCTGGACATGGTGGAAAGCGGCAAGCTCGATCCGGCGCGGTTGGTCGGCAACAAAATCAGCCTTAACGCAGCCCCCGAGGCTCTGATGAACATGGACAAATTTCTGTCCATCGGCGCAACCGTCATCACGAGCTTCTGAGTCATGGCTAGGATTGCACTGGTCGGCGGCGGCAACATGGCGTCGGCCATCGCCGGCGGACTGATTGCGAGCGATTCCTGAGATTACGGCACCTCGGCAACCTGATCCCCTACAGCAAAACTGGAATTTTGTTAGACGGTTAGCCCTCACGAAACTGATAACGCAGCCATTCAGCCTAGGTACAGCATTTTGCAATTCGGGTTCATAGCGGCAGTTTGCTCAACCTAACTAATCAGTTCAATATGTCTCTGCTCAATGTCTGGGTGCTGGGATGGAGGGATTGGAGAGGAGGAATTGCAAATGTCTGCTTCCAATTTGCCGATGGTTGTTCCCGTAAAACGCGCTTGGAACCGTGGAAGAATAATAGGTCAGAAAAAGCCACTCCAGCCCAAGCATGTCTGGGCGATCCGCGTGAGGCTTGAAATTGCAGGTGCTGTTCGCGATCTTGCCCTATTCAATCTGGCAGTCGATAGCAAACTACGTGGATGCGATCTGGTCAGGCTAAAAGTGGCCGATGTTTACGCCGCAGGAGCAATCAAGGAACGCACTTCTATTCTGCAAAGCAAAACTAGCACTCCGGTGCGTTTCGAGATTACAGAAGGGACACGAAAGTCCCTTAAGGAATGGATCTGCCTTCCTGCAATGATCGGTCATTCCTATCTCTGGCCGGGTCGTTTCCACGACCGCCCACACATCTCCACCCGCCAATATGCGCGGCTTCTGAAAGAGTGGGTACAGTCCATTGGCCTAGAGCCAAGTGCCTACGGCACACATTCAATGAGACGTACAAAGGTAGCTCAAATTTACAAGAAAACGGGCAACTTGAGAGCCGTTCAGCTTTTGCTTGGCCATACAAAAATGGATAGCACTGTCCGTTACCTTGGCGTCGATCTTGAAGATGCCCTTTCAATATCCGAGAGCGTTGAAATGTAAAAAGAAAAGGGCCGGAGTTACATCCGGCCCACTCCTGCCATTGGCCAGATCTTGAATGCTGCAATGCGATTTCCTCGTAGCGGCCGTTCGCATAACGCCTGTTCAAACAAAAAGTGTTGCTGCATATTGCATCTATGATCAAGATTATCTCGCATACTATTATCATCATATTGTTCACAGTCGTTTCACAGCTCGGTGGTCTAGCATGGTTGATCGCATTGAATTACAAGCGCAGAATTCTCGTATTTATTGCCACCTACTGCGCGTTATCATTGGCTGCGCTATGGATCGCCCCAATGCTTGGGCGCGAGCCTTTGCCCTGTATTTCAGGAAACGCCTTGCGGATGCAATCAACGGTATTTTGCATACTGAACAGGCAATATGTCGTTCCGGAGCTCAAGGAAGTGTTGACCGACTACGCTGCACGGATGGAACACGACTTTCCCAACACGACTACTCGCGTATTAGACGCCAATTTTCCCTTTGTTTCGGGTTTTCCTCTACTTCCACATCTGTCACATGACGATGGGAGAAAGGTGGATCTGGCCTTCTATTACGAAGATGAAACTGGCTATTTGCCCAACGCCACAAGATCACCAATCGGGTACTTCGCATTTGAGCAGGGCCCAACAGATTGCCCTGATAACTCGATGACTTTAAGATGGGACTTGGCTTGGCTGCAAAACCTATGGCCGAACTATCAACCAGAAGCGTTGCGGATGAAAGCTGGATTACAATGGCTCGGCGACGATGAACGGGTTGGAAAGGTTTTCATCGAACCTCACTTAAGGGCGAGGTATGAGGCTCAGAGCACGAAAATCAGGTTTCAAGGCTGCCGTGCCGCTCGTCATGATGATCACATTCACGTTCAGTTATAGAATCAAATCAGTGTAGGTTTGGTCTCCAATCGGCCTGATGCAACGCATCAATGGACAATTGTTACCCAAGCTCGAGACCAGCACTCGCGGCCCAAAACTGCCTGACAGGATAGGTTTGATTGGTGCAGCGCAACTCTTAAAAGCGGACTTCTAGACGCAGGGAGATACGGCCTGCTTTGTGTGATCTACAACGACCGTGAAGGTTTGATTGAATTTTCTTTTCTGCTACGGTTCACGGCGTTTTGAGGAAAGGCAGACAAGAATGTCATATATCTACTGCGCGATAATCTTGGGAGTGATCGGTTTTCAAGTCGCGTTGATCCTTGGAGCCCCATGGGGCAGAATCACGCAAGGCGGGCAAGTCGATGGACCCTTGCCTCGCTCTGGTCGCATTATTGCTGCGGTTTCTATTGCCATCTTAGTTGGAATGGCTCTTGCAATCTTGTCTGCTGACGGTTGCTGGCCAGGTTGGCCGTCATGGACAGGATGGGCTGTCGTTGCGATGAATGCGGTGATGATGGTGCTGAATTGGATCACTCCGTCTACTGCAGAACGCAAACTCTGGGGTCCGATTACAACAGTTATTCTCGTCCTAGCCTTGACGGTTCATTGGTTGTGACCGCGAATAGGCCTCTTCAGGTTTCGATTGAATTTGAGTAATTCACCTATGGCGCTCACTGCGCGAGTATACGCATCGGTGCTTAATGCAGCATCTTATAAGTTGGGTTCCATGCTGTGACCTGCAGAGCTAGATCTAATTGAAAGGTCGGCCCTGAGCCGCCGTTCGACACTAGATCCAATTCCGCAATGCGATATCTCACTAGCTGCCATTGATCTGACCGAATAAATTCGGACTTGGATCGTTTGATCCGGCAAGCCAAGCATTTGAAGCAAGGTTTTTGCCTACTTTGGATCATCCAGCCCGTTTGTAAGCGAGATCCAAAGAACCAGCTGAGGACCCGGTGAATGACGAGAGAGGTGCCCCTTGCCATGAGTATCTTCTACAAGAACAAACTCACCGGCTTCGACTTTCCGAACTTCTCCATCGCTCGTTTCATATTCTACAGAACCATTTAGTCTTACGGTTAACTCTCGGCCGGGTACCGTGTGCCAATCAACCTGCTTCATTCCAGCAGGAATGCTAGTGAAGCGGACTCTATCAGCAGGATAGCTGGCAGAGACGTCAAACGGGGTCGCGGCATGATGAACCCGAACTTGGCTCGTCGGAATTTCTATCTCATCAAAATGGCTCTCTCCATCTGGTGTGGCATAAATCCGTAAGCATTTCACTGTGGCGTCTCCATTGGTTTGCTTAAAATCGGTTTTTGATGCGCGGTAACCTGATATCACTATTTAGGAAATTCGTCCCGTTTCCCGTTCTTCAGCGGCCCAATCCAGACCTTGAGTTGACTTCCAATACCGCCATGCAGCATAACAGTTACAGACATTCGCAGCATACAAAAGAGATATGTTTATGGAACGAGAGCCAAACCTGATTGTATCAAGTGCTTCGCAACTAATCGTCGAAGATGGCATTCGTTTCAAGATAGACATCTATAAACTTGAAGGTGGAGACGGCTGGTCACTTGAAGTCGTGACTACCGATGGGACGTCGATAGTTTGGGACGATCTATTTGATGACGATTACGCCGCGTTTGAAGAGGCCGTGACAACCATTCGCAAAGAAGGTGCCGCTGCTTTCGTTAATGGCGGCGAGAATGTGATTCCTTTCAAAAGGTAATCAATGCGAAGACGGCCCTGAGCGGACTTCTAGCCTCTTCTGAAATGCTGCAATGCGGTAGATGTTGACGCGATGACTGAGAAATTCTAGATTGACGTGTATATTTCAAACGGAATTCAACCAGGTTGAAAAGTGTCTAATTTCAATTTCGATGATAGCAACAGATTTCTAGAAAACTGCACTGCGTTCGTGGAGCACGTGAAAGATATTGATCCTGAAATGGCGGCAATCCTTGAAGCCAACTGGGACAAGCTTCTCGCTGTCGTTAGCGACGGAGAAAGGGACACAAGATCCCGAACAGCTTTCAACGAAGCCATTGTTGCCGCTATCGATGACCTTCTTGTGCCCGACACAGAAGCGGAGGGTGAATAATGCCACGCTATTTTCTCCGCAGACTGAAGATCGAGGGCTTTCGGGGCGTTAATAATCAAGGCAATCCGCTCGACATCAGCTTTAAGCCCAATGCTGTGAACTCTGTATTTGCAGTCAATGGCATAGGGAAAAGTTCAATATTTGAATCGTTGTACTACGTGATTCATGGAACCATACCCAAACTTGATGACCTAAAAGCTCATGAGCGTCCTCAGGATTACTACTGCAACCGCTTTCACTCCGGCGACAAGGCCTTGGTTGAAGTAGAGTTGGAGCCGGATGATGGCGGTGCGGTGGTGTCCATCAAAGTAGAACGAGATGGTGCAGGAAACCGTACGGTCAGCAGTGCCAGCGGGCATGCAGATCCCGAAGGTTTTCTTTGTACACTGAACGAGGCATTTGCGCTCCTAGATTACCGTACCTTCTCACGGTTCATAGAAGAGTCTCCGCTGGAACGTGGCCGGACATTCTCCGCCCTATTGGGGCTTTCAGAATATTCGGATTGCCGTCAAGCATTGCAGGTCGTCTCCGATACGCGCACGACGAACACCGATCTCGATATAAAGATTCTGGCAACACAAATCTCCGGAACTGAGCGCTTAGTACAGCAAGCCTTGACTGCGCTACGTGCCAACTTCGAGAAAGTAATGGGAAAGCCACTCGACGATGTGGACATGCTCGACCAGTACGCCACTGAGGTCTCACAAGCTCTTGGCAACGTCGAACTTCTCAAAGAATATTTCGATGGCAAGCCACTGGATGACATCGACTTCGACGCCATCAAGAATGCAATCAAAACGGCGGAAGGCGGTGAGAAGCGTAAAGAACTTGCGACTATTATTGCCGAAATCACGGCCCTGGAGACACTGGGAGCCCATGACGCAACGGAGATTGGCGAAGAGCAGGAGAAAATCAAGGGAATCATCGCCGAACGAGATGCTTTGCTGGCCACTACCCGTGGCGATTTATTTGAAAAACTCTATTCAGCCGCTCAGAATGTCGTTGAAAGTGATGCTTGGAACAATGATGCCGAATGTCCGCTCTGTGAGAGCCAACTCCAATCTTCCATAGGCGCGCATATCCATCACCAACTCAACCATTATACTGATACAGCGGCCAAGGCGAAGGAACTTGGCGAGTTATGGGAAGGCTCGGCGTGGCGGCAATGCCTTTCCGACCACGAACTCGCAAAGGAGCTAGGTGTGGATGCAGCGGACCGTATTCTTGTGCGCCTCCAAACGCGGATGAAGACAGGGGAGACGAGCGAGACGGAAGTCAACGCCGCAATCACGCGCACTAACGAGCTTATGGCGCTTGTTGCCGACTTGCTGGACAAGGCGCAGAAAAAGAAGACGAACCTCGAAGCCGAGCTTCCGGCATCGCTGGTTCAGCTTACTGAGCAAGTGGAATATGGGCGACAGTTCAAAGACGCCTTCAATACCTATAGGAATGGCCAAGTTGAAGCGTCTGAACAGCAAGCGCGTCTGGATATCCGCGAGCGCTGGAAGACGTTTATCTCGAATGTTTCTTCCAGATTTTCCACCGCCGAGGCGGCGCTGTCGAAGGCCAAGATCAATAACATCGATGACGATTATAAATCCATGTACAAGGACATCATGCAGGTTGGTGACGTTGTGCCGGATCTTCAGCGCGCCAACAACAAAGAAGACCTGAACGTCGAACTCAGTGATTTTCATGGGCAGCATAAGCTATCCGCGCGCGCGCTGCTGTCAGAAAGCTACCGCAATGCCCTTGCTATTTCCGTTTTCCTAGCTGCTGCTATGAAGCATTCCGGCGCGCCGCGCTTTGTTGTCCTTGATGACGTGACATCGAGTTTCGATGCCGGGCACCAGTTCTACTTGATGGAACTAATCAGAACCAAGCTGCAGCATCCGAAGAATGCTAACGGTCTTCAGTTCATCATCCTGAGCCATGATGGATTGCTTGAAAAATACTTCGACACGAAGGGAGGAACGGCAGACTGGCATCATAATAAACTGCAAGGCTCGTCCCCAATGGGAGATATTCTTCACCAAGCGCAGGGTGCTGATCGCCTCAAGACACGTATAACTTCCCTTCTTGCTGCTGGGCAGATCAGCGAAGCGGAGCCGATTGTCCGCCAATATCTGGAATACAAGCTTCAGCAAATTATCCGAAAAGTGAATGTTCCTGTACCAATCGATTTTGCGATAAAGGACACGAACAAGATGGTCAGTAATTGCCTCGAGGCCATCAAAGAGGCGATGGATCTGCACCAAAGGGCGGGCTCCCTTGTTCTTGACACGCAGCAGGTTCAAGGTGTGTTGAACTCCCATGTTCCGGCCATTATTAGCAATTGGGTCAGCCACTATGCCACGGGTGGAAGCAGTAGCTTTTCTGCTCCAGTGCTCAATGGTGTTCTTACATCGATTGATGACTTGGCTGACTGCTTCAAATACGACGATACTTCAGTATCGCCGCCTCAGCGCAAGTGGTACAGATCTCTTTCCAGACGATAGAACGTTACTACTGCAGCGAAGAACAACTTTCCGCACCTTCGCCGCAGCACAGCGAATGACCGGAATCCGCCAATTTCGTTGAAAAAGTCGGCTTTTCTGGGTGGATTTTAGATATTGGAAGAATAGCCGCAAGGCTTGGCATTACGCTGGGTGCGGTTTCCGCGTATTTGGAAATAGTTTTGCCAGTTTCCTAAGGTTCTGGGCGGTTGCTGCGAGGAGGAATTCATCATTTGCACCATTGGGACCTCGTAATCTTAGTCGCCTGAGACCCAATATACGCTTGAGGTGGGCGAACAGTATCTCGACCTTCTTTCGCAGCTTGCATGAGATGGCATAGTCATCGGTTTCGGCTATGTCGCGAGCCATCTGGCGCGCGCCCTCATATTTTGAACGCAGAAGCCTGCGCGGTGTTCCCTTTGGACAGCATTGTTGCCTGAGGCTGCAGGCTTCGCAGTCTGCTTTTGCTGCGCCATATTTGACAAAGTCGGGGTCCTTCTGGTCGGGGCGAATGGTTTGGAACTTTCTGCGACTTCTGAGCAGTTGCTTGCCGGCGGGACAGATATAGGCATCCGTCTCATGCTCATAGACAAAGTCCTCGCGTGAGAATGTCCCATCATCACGTTTTGATTTGTCGATTACCGGAATATGCGGTTCAATCCCCCAATCATAGACTAGCCAAGCTAGCATCTCTGCAGACCCATATGCAGTGTCAGCGATCAAACGCTCTGGCCAAAGACCAAACCGTTCATGCGCGCGTTCAATCATGGTTCGCGTCGCATAGGTCTCAGAGGTGGCTCGGGAAATCTGAACAGGTGATATAAGTGGATTTTGGTCTGTAATTTGTCCTTATTGGGCTTACAGGAGATCCTACTATGACAAGACGCCCCAGACGCAATCACACCTCTGCTTTCAAATCCAAGGTAGCCTTAGCAGCAGTTCGTGGCGAGCAGACATTAAGTGAGCTTGGCCAGCAATACGATGTTCATGCCAATCAGATCAAGCAATGGCGCGACCAACTTCTTGAAGGTGCCAGTGACGTTTTTGAGAAGGAGTCCAAGGCTCCGGATCCGACGCCAACGATTGATGTAAAAACTCTTCATGCCAAGATAGGAGAACTAACGCTTGAGAATGATTTTTTAAGCGGGGCGCTCAGCAAGGCCGGTCTTCTGAGCGCAAAGAAATGATTGATCCCAAACACAGACTCTCCTTGTCCCGACAAGCAAAGGCGTTGGGTATCAGTCGAGGGTGCTTGTATTACACGGCAAGGCCAACGTCTGATGCCGATCTGAATCTGATGCGGCGGATTGACAAATTGCATCTGGATTATCCCTTTGCGGGCAGCCGGATGCTTCAGGGCCTTTTGCTTGGCGAGGGACACAAGGTTGGTCGACTTCATGTTTCAACGCTGATGAAGCGGATGGGGATCGAGGCAATTTACCGTCGCCCCAATACATCAAAGCCAGCGCCGGGACATAAAATATATCCTTACTTGCTGAGGAAACTAGCTGTCACGCGCCCCAACCAAGTCTGGGCGATGGACATAACCTATGTTCCCATGGCCAAAGGCTTCGTCTATCTGGCTGCCGTCGTGGACTGGTTCTCTCGACGTGTATTGTCCTGGCGGCTTTCCATCACCCTTGATACAGCTTTCTGTATTGAAGCGGTTGAAGAGGCTATGGCCAAGTATGGCAAGCCGGAGATCTTCAACACCGATCAGGGAAGCCAATTCACATCGCTGGCATTTATCAAAATGCTCAAAGATGCCGATATAGCTATCTCAATGGACGGGAAAGGGGCTTGGCGGGACAATGTCTTTGTTGAGCGACTTTGGCGCTCTATCAAATATGAAGAGGTCTATCTGCATGCCTATGGCAATGTGCCAGAGGCAAGAAATGGCATCAGGGAGTATCTGGAATTCTACAATTCCAAACGCCCTCATTCATCCCTTGACCGAAAGACACCGGATCAGGTCTACTTCAACCAAATGAAGCCGCTGAATATCGCAGCATGAAAGCAGGCCGGATCCACTTATAAAACAGCAAAAACCTGTTCAAACAAACCGAGCCACCTCTCTCACCAGTACGAATGGAACGGCTGGCTTGTACGTCAACTATGATAGCGTTATCGGTATCGATCAAATAATTGTCGGAATAGGCAAAGAAAGCAGGACCATGAAGAGCAGCTGTCCACTGGCTTGATGGGTCTGAATGCGAGGTAAATTTGGGAACAACCTCTGTTGCCGCACCGAAAGCCTCATCATCAAGGGCAAAGAGATAGTCTTTGACCGCGCGGGAGGCCGTCTCCGGATTGATCTTGTCCAGATCCCAGTCTTCCTTGGCGGTGGAATTCTGTTTATTGGCATCGGCTTCAATAAGACTGGCGTCTGTCGCAAAACGCTCGCCGCCAACAGCACCCTCTTCAATGCAGCGGGCAACCACTGCCTCGAATACGGCCCGTAGCAGATTGCTTTCGCGGAAACGGCCATGCCGGTTCTTTGAGAAAGTCGAATGGTCTGGTACGGGGTCAGTCAAATCCAACCGGCAGAACCAACGATAAGCCAAATTGAGATGAACCTCGTCACACAGACGGCGCTCGGAACGGATGCCATGAATGTAGCCAACCAACAGCATTCTAATCATCAGTTCTGGATCAACAGACGGACGGCCCGTGTGGCTATAAAATGGCTTGAGGTGTTCGCGGACTGCAGACAGGTCCACAAACCGATCTATAAAGCGAAGCAAATGATCCTTCGGAACATGCTCTTCTAGTGAAAACTCGTAAAAAAGCGCCGCTTGCGTCTCCTGTTTCGGCCCCATCATCGCCTTGAATCCTCCCTGCCCATAGACAGATTGAATCAGCATTTACACCGCGCTGCAACAGGAGTTTTTCAACAAAACTCGCCATCTCTGGCCATTGGTGCCAGATCGGCCAGAGCTGCATGTAAGCGTCGGCTGTGCCTAATATATGC
>NZ_PKUQ01000049.1 GCF_002866925.1 Cohaesibacter celericrescens | reverse complement strand
GTTTGTCCACAGCAGCATGGTTGTGGTGGTTGGATTTTGTATGCGTTCGTATGGTTTTGTATTCTTCAATGTCAAGCATTCGGGGGTGATACGCGCGGTTACCTTTCAACGCAATTCTGCCGCAAAGGTGACATTTTTTCGCCCTCCGGGAAGCCGATATCCAAGGTGCGACTGGAACAAGGATATGTCCTCCCGAAATTGGATTGCCGATTAGGCCGACCAATCCTTTGACCAGCTCATTCTGCGATCAAAAGACCGTAGAACTCGACGCATTCTTACCTGCCTCCTAGGCGTGTCAGAATGCGGCAAGTATTTGGCTATATGTGCTTTCCTTCATTTCGCAAAGACGATTTGATAGGAACAAATAAAAGGAATAAGTCGATGAAAAAACTAGCTACTGCTCTTTCCGTACTCGCCATCAGCGCTATTGCTTCCACTACATTTGCTTCAGCAGCACAGCATGTCGACAGCCATGATCTAACCGGCGCTCAAGTAAAGCAGCTTGTTCAAGAACAGGGCAGTGTTCTTCTGGATACCGGCCCCAATGTGTTTGATCGTTATGTGGCAAACAGTTCTTACTGCTCACTGGGCGAAAAAGCCGAGCGCGCTTATGTCCCGACCGCTGATTCCAACTCTGAATTTGTTGGTTACACCTGCCAGGCCGACAGCAACAGCTAAGCCAGGGATACCGGCTTCCACCCTCTTTCGGGCCGTATGAAGCCGTAGTATTTCCACCACAGCACTGCACCATTGTGTGCATATGCTGTGGCGGCTTTGCAT
>NZ_PKUQ01000048.1 GCF_002866925.1 Cohaesibacter celericrescens | reverse complement strand
TATCCCGACTGTGAGCGGTTTGATGACCGCGTCTTGGCTCGCTACAGTCGACGAACCCAACGCTTGGAGGCTATCGTGCACCAACTCGGCTTGGCGCTTCGCGGGAGACCTGCAGCGGCCTTTGCCAATCGCCTTATGATACCGGTAAGCAACGATACCTTGCTGCGGGTGGTACGCCGACCTACTACTGATCGGAACGATAAGCTTTCTGTCATCGGCATTGATGATTTTGCCTTCAGACGCGACCAGACCTATGGAACCATCGTTTGCGATCTGGAGCGACGCAATCCCATCACCCCGTTTCCTGGCTTTGCGCTGGAAACATCTCGGTCATAGCTTGCCGAGTATCCATCTATCTCGATAGTGGCCCGAGATCGGGGCGGCGGTTATGGTGAGGCCATCGCGAGAACATTGCCTCATGCGGATCAAATCCGTCGACCGATGGCACCTGATGGCAAACTCCAGTCGCGCTTTCATGGATGCAGTTGGCAAGTCGATACGTCAGATCAGGCAAGCGGTCGGCAGTAATATCATCGATCCCGAGCTTCTGACCTATGCTGAAAGATTACAACATGAGGGATATCTTCGTCGGCAGGCGACGAACGAAGCGATCCAGACACTGGCCAAGAAGGGAACCTCCATACAGCAGATTGTCCGGCAAACCGGCCAGAGCGGGCTTGCCCGGACGCCATCTGTTCGGGTTATCGCTCGTTTGATGACTTGGAAAGCTCAGATGTACGGGCGCGCCAAACTCGATCTCCTACTAGCCAGACGGATCGGTGCAACGTAACCTTCTAAAACAGCAAATATGCGTCAGAGCC
>NZ_PKUQ01000047.1 GCF_002866925.1 Cohaesibacter celericrescens | reverse complement strand
AAAACAGCAAATATGCGTCAGAGCCTAAAATTGCCCCACCCTTTTGCTGATTAACGCGGTCTTCTCAGCCCTATTGGATCAGATTCAAGTTTGTCTGACAATGCCATCCAAATTACACATGCCCCCCCCCCGACAAGAGTAAGCCGCCAACTGCGGGTTCCCGCATAATTTATGCAAGCCATCCCCTATGAAACGTTTTTCAACCTGATAATTTCAGTGCAAAGAAGCTGACTGCAGGCTTAGGAGAATTACGGTGCCAAAGGCTGAGATCCATCATTTTAGCGACGAATATAAAAAAATGACATTGCCCGGCGTGGCGATTGAACGATTGCATACCGGGATGCTTTGGGCCGAAGGGCCAGTCTATTTCCCGGCAGGGGATTTTCTGATGTGGTCGGACATCCCGAACAATCGATTATGGCAATGGGTGCCGGATCTGGGCTGCCGGATTTTTTCTCATAACAGCAATAATAGCAATGGCAACACAACGGACTTACAAGGGCGCCTTATTTCGTGCCAGCATCTAGTGCGCTCTGTTGTTCGCACTGAATGGGATGGCAGTCAGACGGTTCTTGCCCGTCACCACGCGGGCAAGCCACTGAACTCACCCAATGACGTCGTTGTGACCAAAGATGGATCCGTCTGGTTCACAGACCCATCCTACGGCATTCTAAGTGACTATGAGGGCAAACAATCTGTGCCCGAACAGGACGGCTGCTATGTCTATCGCATAGATCCTGACACTGGAGATGTCGTCGCCAAGATTACCTCGCTAAAAATGCCAAATGGACTGGCTTTCTCACCGGATGGGAAAACCCTTTATGTCGCGGATTCCAGCCGATCCCATTTTAGCGACGGCTATCACCATATTTTTGCTTGGGATGTCGGAGAAAACGACTCTTTGAGCAACAAGCGTGTTTTCGCTGAAATCGAGCATGGCGTGCCAGACGGAATTCGCACAGACACCCAAGGCAATCTTTGGTCGTCGTCTGCCCGAGGTGTTGAAACCTACGGCCCAGACGGGTCGCATAAAGGTTATATCGCAATACCCGAAACGGTCTCGAACCTTTGCTTTGGCGGCAAAAAACGCAACCGTCTGTTCATCACAGCCTCAAGCTCAGTCTATGCCGTGTATGTCGCCGTCACGGGAGGAGCATAAGTCAACCGGTCGGCCGTCTGCCGATTGTGGGAGCCAATCTGAATAATTTTTAAATGGGAGAAGAGAATGTCAGATAAAGTGGAAAAAACCGAAAGAGAAGGACGCCGCAATTTTCTTAAAGGAATAGCTTTGGGATCTGCTGCGTTGGGAGGTGGGTTGGTAACCCCGGATCTTATGCTTGGTAGCAATGGACAAGCGCAGGCAGCAACTTCGGATGAAATGGTCAAGATGGCTTTTGTCCAGATTCAGCCCCACACCGTGTCCTCTGCCTGGAGTGTCGGTTTGGAAGAGGTGCTGTCTACCCAGCAGAATATTGATTACAAACAACTAGATGGCCAGAATAAAGTAGAAGTACAGGTCAGCCTGATTGATACACTTATCAATGAAGGGACCAAAGTTATCTTCCTTCAACCAATTGACAGTGTCGCAGTTGGTCCGTCTATCAAAAAAGCCCGCCGTCGTGGGGTTGCCGTTATTACACTTAACATTGATGCTTCTGAGGAACATGCTGCCCATGTGGAAATGAACCATTATTACGGGGCCATGGATATTGCCAAGGAAATGGGCAAACGCATGGGTGGTAAAGGTAAAGTCGCCATTCTCAATGCACCTCCAGGCATTATCATTCGCGACCAGCGGACCAACGGGTTTGTTGATGGAATGAAAAAATACTATCCCGACATCCAGATTGCCGCAGATCAGGTTGCTGATTGGTCTCGCAAAAAAGCGCAGGACGTTCTGTCCAATATTTTGACTGCTCAGCCAGACATTACTGGCGTTTATGGGGTCAATGACTCTATGGCACTGGGCGCTGTTGATGTCGCCAAACAGAAGCAGATTCTCGACAAGATGGTCATCTTCGGCAATGATGGCGAAACCGCTGCACTGGAATCCATAGAACGCGGCGAATTGACAGGCACCCAGTTCACCGACGTTTATCAGCAAGGGCGCTTTGCAGCGGCGGCGGCTTCTGTCTTCGTTTCGGGCGGGGTTACGGCCAAAGACTTCAAAAAGCAGGCCAAACTACTGATGCCTTACACGATCGCTACAGCTGAAAATGTTGCTTCGATCCAGCCAGCTCAGCGTTGGTAATCAAGCCCAAACCAAAAAAATCGCTGCCGCCATGGCAGCGGTTTTTGTTTTCCTCTCAAGCAAGGTACTGACTATGGCACGCTTGCGCCAACTACCGAACATTGAACTGCTGGCATTTTTCCTTCTGTTGTACGTATTCTTCTGTTTTTATGCGCCCTATTTCAACACGGCGTCCAACTTGGAAAATCTGCTCGTCGGGTATTCTTTCATCGCCATATTGGCCATTGGCCAGTCTTTCCCCATCATGGTGCGTGGTATTGATCTGAGCATCGGCTCCATTCTCGCTCTTGGTGGAATGGTGTTGTTTGATCTCAGCGTGATTTATGAAGTTCCAGGCTATTTTGCAGTCCCACTTGTGTTGCTGGTCACACTGTCAGCCGGCGCCTTCAACGGGGTGCTCGTTGTTTGGTTCAGGCTTCAGCCCTTTGTGGCAACCTTGGCCACTTTGGCCGCCTACCGAGGTGTGGTTTATGCAATTTCGGGTCGTCAGCTTTTCCCGGACATGGCAACCCAACCAATCACCGACCCGTGGATGACAGGGTGGGATTCCTATCTCGATATCGGCGGTCTCACCGGCCTTGATCAATATATAGAACTGCCTTGGTTGCCCCTGTCCTTTTTTCTGTTGGTTGGCCTCTTTATTGTCATTCAGACCCTCTTGAGCAAAAGCCAGTTTGGTATGAATTTCAAAATCGTTGGCGGCAACCCCGAAGCGGCACGCCTTGCTGGCATCAACGTCAAAATGACGCTGCTCAGCGCCTATGCCCTATCCGGCTTGTGCGCGGGCATCGCAGCCATCATTCTGGTGACGCGACTGACGACAGCAACAGAAGCACTGGGCAATGGTATGGAGCTCACGGCCATTGCTGCTGCGGTGATTGGCGGGATTAGTCTACAGGGCGGTATTGGCAATGCCTTCGGTCCTATCCTGGGGGCTTTCCTGCTGGGAACCATACTGCTTGGCTTGACTCTGTTGGGCATTTCCCAATTCGTCCAGCAAATCATTACAGGTTTCATTCTGATCGGTGCAATTGGCTATGACAAGTTGCTGTCCGAACTGCGGATCCGCAAAATCCGGGAAATGCAAAACAGGAGCAGAGCATGACTGGGCAAGTGCTTTTGGAAGGCAAACATCTCAAAAAGACATTCGGCCGATTTGTAGCACTGAATGATGCAAATTTTGCCATTCATGCCGGTGAAGTGCACGGTCTGTGCGGCAGCAACGGGGCTGGCAAGTCTACCCTGATCAAAATTATGACGGGTGCCCACCGCCCCACAGAAGGTGTGTTGCTCATGGGTGGTGTTGAAGTGCCCACAGGTAGTCCACTGGCAATGCTAGAGCGCGGCGTTGGCTGCATTTATCAGCATTCCAACCTGATCCCGGCTCTCACTGTGCTCGACAATGTGTTTCTGGGCCGCCCGCCCAAAACCAAATTTGGCTTTATCGATAGCAAAAGCCAGCGTCAACAAGCGCAAGCACTGCTGGAGCGATATCACATTGACCTTGATCTTGATGCACAGGTGTCCACGTTGGCGACTGTTAAGCAAAAAGAAGTCGAGATCCTCAAAGCTCTGGCGCTTGATGCCAAGGTCATCCTCATGGACGAGCCAACAGCTTGGTTGTCTCATTCAGAAGTCAAAAAGCTACACCAAACCATTTCCCATCTCAAGTCGTGCGGCGTGGGACTTGTCTATATCTCCCATGTACTGGATGAGGTGTTTCAGGTCTGTGATGCGACCACCGTTATGCGGGATGGGTCGATCATCTGGAGCGGACCGATTGATGAAATCACGCGCCCCGAACTGGTCGATCTGATGGTAGGCAAAGAATTGGGCGCGGCGGCTTCAGCTTCGGCTCAACAAACCCGCCACCCCAGAGGCACAGGAAAAGTGGTCCTATCTACCCAAAACCTAGAATTGACGAACGTCTTTAAGGATATCAGCCTTGATCTGTATGAAGGCGAAATTCTTTGTCTGACCGGACTGATCGGATCTAAACGCACTGAATTACTGCATTCTATTTTTGGCTCGGCCAAATTCACAGGGGGCTTGTTGCAGGTGGATGGCAAAGACGAGCAGTTCACGACACCATCTCAAGCGATAGCGGCCGGAATCGGCTTCGTACCAGAAGATCGCCTACGAGACGGGTTGTTGCTGGAGCATTCCATCGCCGAGAATCTTGTCTTTGCTGCCCTTGATAAGGTTTCAAAACTTGGCTTCTGGAACAACCAAGCGACAAAAGCTGTGGTAAAGCGCCAGATCGAGGAGCTCAACATTCTCCCAGCCGATGGCTCAAAGATTGTCAAACGCCTCAGCGGTGGTAACCAGCAAAAAGTACTGTTGGGGAAATGGCTTGAAATCAACCCCAAAATTCTGTTTCTCGATGAGCCAACGGTAGGTGTCGATGTTGGCGCTAAGGCCGAAATTTACAGCATTTTGCGCAAGCTAAAAGAGAAAGGCACCGCCATTCTCATTGTTTCATCCGACATGGAAGAGGTAATGACCGTCGCCGATCGGGTCGCAGTCATGGTGGCCGGACGATTAACCCGGGTCAGTGATGCCAACGACATCACTCAAGAAGAGTTGGTGCGTGAGATCAGCGGAGGAGCTGCGTAATGCTGACGACAGATTTTGATATACGGGCCGCAATCCCGACCTATGCCATGCCGGTGGCTCTGCTTATTGTTATCGCATTGTTTGGCATTCTGGCACCGGTCTTTCTAACCACTTCCAATTTCACTGCTATTGTCTATCAAATGTCAATCACCGGCATCATGGCGGTCTGCATGACATTCGTTATCATGACCGGCGGGATTGATCTATCAGTCGGGCCTGTGTTGGCGACCTCGGGATTGGTGGTTTTCTATTTCCTGCATGTGGCCAGTTTTCCTCTGATTCCGGCTGTCATTCTGGGTATCACAGCGGGAGCCATAACCGGTGCTATCAGTGGCGCTATCATTTCCTTTTTCAGTCTTCCTGCTATGATTGTCACACTGGGTATGCTTTCTATCATTAGGGGCTCAGCGCTTCTGGCGGGCGGGCCAGATTTGCACCTTGTGCGAAATCAGCCCGGTTTTGATTTCATCGGCAATGGCTATCTGCTTGGCATTCCCTTTGCCATCTGGCTGTTTGTCATCGTCAGTGGCTTGCTGATTTTCATTCAAAGGAAGACGACCTTTGGTCTGCAAGTTGCAGCCATAGGAGACAATCAGCGGGCGGCCTATTTATCTGGCCGAAAAATCCGGTTGGTCAAAACCATGACCTATATGATCTGCGGCATGGGGGCCGCACTTGCAGGCATCGTGCAAAGCTCGCAGGTTCATACTGCGGCGGCAACCTATGGTGAGTTCGGTACAGAGCTGGATGTTATCGCCGCAGTGGTCCTTGGTGGAGCAAGCCTCTTGGGCGGTAAGGGGTCTGTGGCACGCACCATTATGGGGGTGTTGTTTCTTGCTGTGCTCAACAACGGCTTTAACATTCTCAATGTGCCGATCGATTACCAGCTGATCATTAAGGGCGGTATCATAGTCTTGGCCCTTTCGATGACGGAATGGGCAAATACGAAAATCGGTTGACCGCAGCTTTCCTGTCCGAGCAATGAAGACTATAATGAGCGGGATTACCCGCTCATTTTTCATAGTGAGTTTAACTGTGTGGTTGCGCATGGATCGCTTTGCGTCAAACGCATATTAGCCTAAAGCAGCTAATTGCTTATGGATGCACCATGCCTGACAAACCAACCATTCCGGCAAATTTCACGACCGAACAGGTGTTCAACATTACGCGGGCCATCGCCGGTCGGGTGGGCTATCAGGCGGTCATCGACGCTGTTTCTGACGAAATTCAAGGCATCCTGCCACACAATCACATAGATGTGGTCATTCTCGATAAAAACAAAGAGAATCTTGTCGCTTATGAGACCGGAATCCAAACCGAATGGGGTGGTATCAATCGCAAGAGCGTATCCACCAGCCCCATCAGGGATATTCTTTTAGGCAAGGTCGAGCACTTGATCACGCCAAACGCGATGCAAGATCCTCGTTTTACCATAACAAGTATGTTCAACAAACCGATCCATGACCATCAATTGCGGTCGCGCGTTCACGTACAGGTCCGCGTGGCGGGTGAACTCATCGGGGCCCTTTCAATTTCTTCGGTTAAACCTGACATTTACACAATCACCCATGTCGCAAATGCCAAGCTGCTCAGTGATTTAATCGGCCCCTATTTCTTTGCCCTGTGGCAATCGGAACTCGTGCGTGTCACCGAGATCAACCGGGTGAAAGAAAGTGCCCGTCTTGAAGGTCTACGCACCGGCGCGCGCTATGTAACCGATGAGCTAGAAAGCGCACGGGCGCAAATCGGGATGGACTTGCACGACCAGACATTAGCGGATCTCTCGCGCATTCAACGCAGGCTGGGATCTATCGATCATCTCGATGCCGATGATATCGAGGCGCTGAAGGAAGACCTCGGGTGCTGTCTATTGGATTTACGCCAAATCGTTGACGATGCCAAACCTACTGTGCTGGAAATGTTTGGACTCACAGCGGCCGTGGGAGCGCGCTTGGAGCGACAAATCCAAACAACAAGGATGCCTGTAGCAATCAAGCTTGTCGATCAATCCAACGGTTGCATTGATGACCTGCCTTTCAAAATGCGCATCACAATCTACCGGATTTTGCAAGAAGCGGGAAACAACGCGTTGCGCCATTCCGGTTGCACTAAAATCAATGTGGTTTTTCAAAGCAATGGTTCGGACGCAAAAATTATATTCAGTGATAATGGCAGGGGTTACCAGCAAGAGGATTTTGCCAGTTGCGGAGGCTTGCTGAATATGAAGATCAGGGCGTCCCTCATCGGTGCGGAAATAACTTTCAGTCGACCAGGTAAATCAGCCGAATTAACATTGAACTATCACGCAGATCAGTAACGTCGCATAGACATTGGAAAAACAAAAATTATGGCACAAGGACGTTCTATACTGATCGTGGAAGACGATCTTTTACATCGGGAATTTCTGCGCAAAGTGGTCAGTGATCCCGTCATGGGGTTCATTGATGTTCAGGAAGCCTGCGATGGCGAAACAGGACTGGATATTGCCCTCACCTATCGGCCCGATGCCATCATCCTTGATTTACAAATCCCTAAAATCAATGGAGTTGACGTTGCCAAGGCTATTTGGGCAAAAACACCACAAGCCCCCATTCTATTTTGGTCCAATTACGCCGATGAAGCCTATGTTCGTGGCATCGCCAAAGTTGCCCCTCCTGATACAGTTTACGGCTACTTGCTCAAATCCGCGTCTTCGGGACGCCTTGAACGCGCGATGAAGGGAATTTTCGACGACAAACAAACCATTATAGATTATGAAGTTGTCGGCATCCAAAAGCGTGCCAGAGACAAATATGAAGCCTTAACGGACGTTGAATATGAGGTCCTTTTGGATATCGCGCTTGGCCTGACAGACAGCGCAATTTCGGAACGACTGAACGTCTCCATGCGCACAGTTCAAAGTCGATTGCAAAGCATCTATTCTAAACTGGGCCTCAGCAACGAGCCAAACGGCAATCGCGCTGCAACCTTCAATCGCCGCAACAGAGCCGTTGCCCTTGCTCTGATTTCGCGTCAGATTAACGGCAAAACGCTTGAGACTTTGAATAAGAATCTCAACGGGCGTTGATGCTCCGGCATTGCCAATGCCCTTTCTACAGTTAATCAACCATTGGATGGTGCGGTTCGATCGTTGAATTTTGCCATCCAATCCAAATAAAATATAGACCTTAATCCGTGGTCAAGAATGGGAAAGTGCGGCTAAGATACCGCGCAATTCAGCCAAGCCCTTCAATCGACCAATGGCAGGATAGCCCGGTTGGGCTTGGCGATTCTGATCATCCAGAATATCGAGGCCATGGTCTGGCCGCATAGGAATGGACCAGTCACTCCTGTTAGAAGTTTTGCGTTTATCTTCTTCTGCAAGAGCGGCTTTCATGAGAGCGACCATGTCGGTGTGCCCCCCTAGATGCTCGGCCTCATAGAATGAGCCTTTCACGTCATCACTCTCCAGAACCACGTTGCGCAAATGCAGGAAATGGACGCGTTCTCCCAACCGCTTCATCATACCAGGCAGATCATTGTCGGGCCGCGCGCCCAATGACCCCGAGCAGAGGGTGATGCCGTTGGCCGGGATATCGACTGCATCCATCATAAACTTGTAATCCGCTTCTGTTGACATGATGCGCGGCAGGCCCAAAAGTCCAAAAGGCGGATCATCAGGATGGCAACACAAGCGAAGGCCCAGACTTTGCGCTACCGGGGCAACCTCTTCCAGAAATGCAATGAAATTCGACCGCAATTGGTCGGCCGAAATGTTTTCATATTCCGCCAGATTGGCCCTGACTTTTTCCATAGATGGCGCTTCAGCATCGCCGGGCAACCCATAGATGATTGACCTAGTAAGCAATTCTTTTCCCTCCTCGTGGAGACGGTTAAAGCGCTCTTGGGCTTTGGCAATCACCTCTTGTGGGAAGTCATCCGCAGCGCCTGCTCTTTCCAGAATGAAGAGATCAAAGGCGGCAAAGTCGATCAAATCAAACCGCATGCAGGTCGCGCCGGTCGGCAGTCGATAGTGCAAGTCTGTTCGGGTCCAATCGAGCACTGGCATGAAATTGTAGCAAATGGTCTCAAGACCAGCATCGGCCAGATTCTGCATACTCTGTTTGTAGTTGGCGATATGGGTGCGCCAAAGTCCGCTCTGTTTTTTGATGTCCTCGGAGACGGGCAGGCTTTCAACGACATCCCAAGCCAGACCGGAGGTAGACCCATCGGATTTGAATGCAATGGCCTGTTGACGCCTGGTAATTTCCTCAGCGCTCCAGACATCACCCGTTGGAATATGATGCAACGCGCTGACCACGCCCTCAACACCAGCCTGCAACATATCTTCAATTCCAACGCGATCCTTAGGACCGAACCAACGCCAAGTCTGCCGCATGACTATCTCCTACAACTTTTGCCTATGTGCATTTAGCCTGTTGCAGTACGGAGTACAAACAGGCAAATGAATGCAATGCGAAACCGGTTGAAACACAGAATGTTGCCCGTCATGTAACCGGATTTCAAAGTGATGTAAGTTCATTACCACAGCGAATGCCGGTTGACAAGTATGGCGGTAGGCCGGTATGGTGGTTAGCAATTGGAGGAATTCATGGTTTTGATAGAGCCGCTGGAAAAGAAAGACATAGATCTACGATTGCCTGTTGCTCCGCAGATTTATGACATCGTACGCCAGCAGATAATCCGTAACGAGCTGACGCCGGGAAGCCGTATTTCTGAAGCGGAGTTGGCCAGCGGGTTCAACGTGTCACGTCAACCCGTTAGAGAGGCCTTTATCAAACTGACAAATGATGGCTTGCTATATGTTTTGCCCAATCGTGGCTCTTTTGTACGAAAAATTTCAATTAATGCCGTTCTTGATGCGCGTTTCGTACGGGAAGCAATAGAGGCCGATATAGTCAAGCTTCTTGCCGCAGACCATGATGCCGCCCTTGATCGTGAATTGAACAGTCAGATCAAGCATCAAACAAAAGCGGTGCGAGCCGATGACCCTGATGCTTTCATTCACCTCGATGAGCTGTTTCACCAGACCCTCGCAGAAGCGGCCCAGAAAAGCGGCGCCTGGGCGGTGGTGCAAAGCCAGAAAGCGCAGATGGATCGCGTCCGCTATCTCAGCCTCATCGAGCTCGACACCTCTAGTTTGCTGGAACAGCATCAGGCCATCGTGACGGCCATTGCAACCAATGATGCCGCAGCTGCCGAAGCAGCTATGCGGTCCCACCTGCGGAAGATCATCATTGATCTGCCCGCGATTGCACAAGTGAAGCCTGAATTATTTGAACCAGGGGATGGCTGATCCCATTCCCGACTTTGGGAGGAATACCAGATGACACCTATCACACTCGGAAAACTTGCCTTGGCGAGCGCAGTAGTCAGCCTTATGAGCACAGCCGCAATGGCTGCAGATTACACCTTGAGCATCAACACCGCTCTTGCTACATCGGATCCCCTCTATGCGGGTCTGGAAGCATTTCAGACCAATATGAAGGAGGCATCCGGTGGACGTCTCGAAATCATTCTCTTCCCCAATTCCCAACTTGGCCCTGATGAGGATGTTCTCGAACAAGCCCGAGCAGGCGCTCCTGTGGCAGTAATCGTCGATGGTGGACGCTTGGCCGTTTTCCAAAATGAATTTGGCGTCCTAGGGGCCCCTTTCCTTGCTAATGGCTATGAAGGCATCCGCAAAGTTGTGACTTCGGACCTGTTCGAGGAATGGGTTGACAAATTGCGCAAGTCGTCTGGTCATCAGGTTCTTAGCTTCAATTGGTGGCAGGGTGAGCGTCACCTGCTGACCAACAAGGAAGTCAATCTTCCTGCCGATCTGGACGGTATTCGCATGCGCACGCCGGGCGCACCAGTTTGGACCGGTACCATCGCTGCGATGGGTGCAACCCCGACCCCAATGCCATGGGGCGAGGTCTATTCGGCTCTTTCCTCCAACGTCATTGATGCTGCTGAAGCGCAATTGCCAGCAATCGTTGGGGCAAAATTGGACGAGGTGATCACCCACGTGACAAAAACCGGTCACATCAATCTGATTACCGGCATGGTCACATCAGCGCAATGGTTTGATTCTTTGCCGATTGATTTGCAGAAAGTCTTGCGAGACGAAGCCTTCAAGGCCGGGGATATTGCCTCCTATGGCACGCTCGAATCATTTGAGGCAATTGAAAAAGAACTGGCAGAAAAGGGCGTTTCGGTTCGCGAAATCGACGTTACGCCGTTCAAGGATGCCACTGCCAAGGTCTATGATGACCTCGGGTATGGCGATCTGCGCGATACGCTGCGTGCGATAGCTGCCAAGTAAATCTCTCAGACCCAAGCAAACATGATTGACGCGGAGCCTCCCGCGTCGGTCAGGCCAAAAAGTCTCAACCAAAAGGTAACGTCGCTATGCCGGGTTTTCTGGGAAAAATCGAATTTGTGATCGGAGTCATATTGCTGGCAGTGATCACTTTTCTGGTTTTCATCGCTGCTGTCATGCGCTTCTTTGGCCATCCGCTAATCTGGTCAGTGGACTTGGCTCAACTCCTGTTCATCTGGCTCTGTTTCATTGGAGCCACCCGCGCCATGCGCGAACGTGTCCATCTTGGCGTGGATTATCTTGTGCGGTTATTTCCCTACGCGGCGCGTCGATTGATCGAAACGGCAATGGCTCTCTTGTTTGTTGCCTTTCTGTTGTTGTTGGCCCGTGAGGGATACAAACTAACCATGCTCAACTGGCAACGTATTTTTGGCGATTCCGGCCTGTCCTATGCCTGGGTGACAATTGCGGTGCCCGTGGGTTCGATGCTTTTATCCATCTCGATTGTTTCCAATCTGGTTCAATCTTGGCGCTCGGGGCCAGAAGACCAGCGTCTGGTTTTCACACGCACCAACGGCGCAACAAAATCCAACAAAGAAGCGGAGGCCTGAGCCATGGGACTGATTGCATCTATTTTTGCCGCCCTCATGCTATTAGGGGCTCCGGTCGCCTTTGCTATTGGCATTTCCGGTTTCGTGTTTTTTCTGACCTCCGATATCATGCCCATTTCCATCGGCGTGCAGAAAATCGCTACCGTTTCCCAAAGCTTCCCGCTGCTTGCCGTGCCTTTCTTTGTGCTGGCTGGCCATTTGATGAATGAAAGCGATATTACGGATCGCCTGTTCCATTTTTCAAAGGTAACCCTTGGTTGGATGTCTGGCGGGCTGGCGTTGGTTTCGATTTTTTTGTCAACCCTGATGGGCGGGGTCTCTGGTTCTGCCGTGGCCGATGCTGCCATGGAAGCCCGCGTGCTCGGCCCGCAAATGTTAGCCAACCGCTACACCAAAGGATACACAGCGGCCACCATTGCGCTCAGCTCCCTTATCACCGCAACCATTCCACCCTCCATCGGGCTCATCCTGTATGGCTATGTCGGGCAGGTCTCTATTGGGCGGTTGTTCCTTGCTGGTATCGTGCCTGGCGTTCTGATGATGATGTTTCTGATGGTCACCGCCTTCGTCATTGCCAAGAAGCGAAATTATGTGATCAAGGAAGCAACCAAACCGACCCTCCCAGAAATGGGGAAAGCTGCCTGGGAGGCCAAGTGGGCCTTGCTCTTTCCAGTTCTGCTCATCATCTCAATTCGCGGCGGCATTTTCACCCCATCAGAGGTTGGTGCTTTTGCCGTCGTCTATTCAATCTTGATTGGCACAATTGCACATAAAGTGATGACCTTTGAAACCATTCAGCGGGCTTTCGGGCAAGCGTTGTCCGACATTGGCATGATCATGCTGATCATCCTGATGAGTGGTATGATCGGGTTCGCCATCATCTTCATGCAAATACCGCAAAGCGTCGCGGCCTTTCTGCTCAGCTCTTTCTCAGAGCCGCATATAGTGGTGGGTGTGATCCTGATTTTTCTACTTTTTTCCGGCCTGTTCTTTGAGAGTACCATTCTGGTTCTGCTGCTCACCCCGATTTTCGTGCCCGTCATCAAGAGCGCCGGGGTTGATCCTGTTCATTTTGGCATCTTGATGATGACGATTGTGACGCTCGGGTCGATGACGCCACCAGTCGGAGTGGCTATGTTTACCGTTTGCAGTCTGCTCGATGTACCGATTGACGAATATATCAAGGAAAGTCTGCCTTTCCTGCTTGCTATTCTGTGTTTGGTGCTGCTTTTGCTCTTCGTGCCTGAACTGGTGCTCTTTTTGCCAAACTGGGCCTTTGGGTGATATTCAAATTTGGAGCATCAGGTTGGACCAGTTGCACGATCATAGTGAAATCGATACTGCGATGCCGCAGGACCCCTTTGCGCCTTTTTTACCACCGGATCATTCCAAATAGGCTGGACTTCATGGCAGGAATGATGGAGTTGCTGTGCGGCATATATCTGCTGATAAACGGCAGAATTGGACCGGCTATGACACCGGCCCGATTTTGAGCGGCTTGCGCCGCTACCTTTGTGAAATTTGATCGTGGCCTTGGTGCAATACTCTTCGGGCATCACGAAAAACTCGTCCGCACGCTCGTAACCACCATTCTTGACGTCTTCAACAAAGACCATTGTGTTCGGCAGTCTTGTATATCAGATCTTCTTTCTGTGTCGAGGAAAGGTCATCTTGTGGCAATTTATAGTATGCAAATGGAATTGGATTCTCCCTTTTTGTAGGGGTTAGATTAGGCCTCCGTTGGCGCGGAGCGTTTGACCGCTGATCCAGCGACCATCAGAGCTGGCCAAAAAGGCCACGACGTCTGCGATGTCTTCCGGCGATCCCAAACGCCCAAACGGGTTCATGTTCTTGATAGTGTCGACCAACGCCTCAGGTTTTCCAGCCAGAAATAATTCGGTTTCAACCGGCCCTGGGGCCACCGCATTGACCGAGATCCCGCGTGGACCAAGCTCCTTTGCCAACACATGCGTCATCGCCTCGACGGCGGCTTTGGTTGCGGCATAGATCCCATAGTTGGGTTGGTAGAGGCCAACGACGCTGGAGGACAAACTGACAATCGCACCGCCTTCGGCCATGCGATTGGCCGCCTCCCGCATCCCTCTGAATACGCCGCCCAAATTGATGACGCATTGGGTATCAAAGTCTGTGTCTGTCACCATGTCGATCGGACCGAGACGCATGATGCCGGCATTATTCACCAGAATGCCGACGGATCCGAAGTGTCGTTCGGCTGCATCGAAAAGCGTCGCCACGCAGGATGGTTCAGCAACATCCCCTTGAACGGCAATGGCTTGCCCTCCCGTATCTTTTATTGCTTTGACGACCTGATATGCGCCGGCTTCATCACGCGCATAATGGACTAGAATTTTATGCCCGTCCTTTGCAAGGCGAAGCGCTATGGCTGCGCCGATCCCCTTGCTTGCACCAGTAACGATTGCGCTTTTGGATGGATGCTTCATGTCTGTCTCCTTTGTGTTTACACAAGAGATAAACCAGCATAGGCTTCAGATAATCATGCAAAATCGGGCTACATAATTCGGGAATAGCGAACAAATGATGGACCGCCTTGAGACGTTGCGCCTGTTTGTCCGCGTTCTGGAACGGGGAAGTTTCACCAAAGCGGCTGTTGATCTGGGCATTCCCCGCTCAACAGCCAGTGAAGCCATTCAGAGGCTGGAGCGCGATTTGGAAAGCCGCCTGCTGGAACGCACAACGCGCCATATCGCAGCCACCCCCGATGGTGCCGCCTATTACCAACGTTGCTTGGCAATTCTGGCGGATCTGGAAGAAGCAGAAGGTGCGTTGCGTGGCCACGAGCCTTCTGGACTTTTGCGCATAGATGCTCCCGGCACGCTGACACGGGTTTTTCTGTTGCCACACCTCTCGGACTTTCTCACCCGATATCCCAAGATCTCCCTGCAACTTGGTCAGACGGAGCGACTGGTCAATTTGGTGCGTGAAGGCGTGGATTGTGTCATCCGCGCCGGAGAACCGGAGGACAGCAGCATGGTGATGCGAAGGCTTGCCAGCATCCCAGAAATCACCTGCGCCAGTCCGGAGTATCTTGAAAAGTTCGGTACTCCAAAGTCCGTTCAAGACCTCAAAGGTCATCAAATGGTGGGCTTTTTGTCCTCGCGTACCGGAGCGGTTATGCCGCTTGAGTTCAAAGTCGGCACACGTTTTGAGGAAGTTCTCTTACACGCACCAGTAACGACCAATGACGCAGACACAGTGCACCACTTGGCAAGAGAAGGATTTGGCCTCGCGCAAGCACCAAGTTATCGCTTTCTGGATGACCTTGAGGCCGGGCGCTTGGTTGAGGTTTTGGCCAAAGCGCCACCCCCGCCCATGTCCCTTGCAGCCTACTATCCGCAAAATCGACAGCTCTCCCCCAGAGTGCGGGCATTTCTGGATTGGGTGATTGGCGTGTTCGAGGAAGCCGCCCTTTGAGCGACAACCTCAACCATTCGAAAAACAGCCGTTGGGGCAATACGACAAATTTTGCATTGCCTGACGGCGCGTCATTAGTTCATATCAAATGCTGCGGCGTAGACGAATGTCAGCGTCGAGAAGGACGCACTGCAGACCACCCTATCCGCTCTTTATCCGAGTTTTCGGACCAGTGCATCTTTGATGTGTTGTGGTTCTCGCCCCAACAGCCTTTTCATGGTGGGGTCGATTGTCGCGAATTCTCCCTCCCGAGCGGCGCGATAATAGCCCGTCATAACTCTAATGACACTTTCCGGAAGCCCATGACTCCGCGCATTCTCTACCATAGTGTCTTCACTAATAAAGCGCCGCTCGATGGTTTGGCCGACAACCTCTCCAGCCAGTCTTGCAAGATCTCCCATGTCAAGTGCTTCGCTGCCGGTCAAGGGAGGCGTCGGGCCCTCGATCGTTTCGCGACCGCTTAGAAAAAGGGCGTCCACCTCAGACAGATCTTCGTGGGTCGTCCAGGCAACCTTACCGTCCTCGGGGCCGGTCAGACTGCGGCTCTCAATTCCGCTTGCATGCATGCTTATGGCGCTATCGGTGTAAAAACCGTGGCGCAACGCCGTCCATGCGAGGCCGGAATGCGCAAGCATTGCCTCGGTTGCTGCATGATCCCGGCCTGGAGGGAAGTGAGATTGCAAGTTGCTGGAGACCTGACTGGTATAGAGCAACCGCTTCACGCCCAACTCCTTCGCCACCGCTATGGCTGTTTGATGCTGGTTCAGCGCATTGCCTCCGGCGGCGGCAGCATTTGACGACACGAGCAGTAGTCTTTCTGCACCTTCCCAAGCAGAGCGCAGACTGTCGGCATCATTGTAATCACCCCGTCGGACACGCACACCGCGAGCGGCAAGCTGCGAAAGCTTCGCAGGATCTCGGACACTCACGCCGACCATCTCAGCGGGCACAAGGCGCAACAGCGCCTCGACGATAAATCCGCCAAGTTTCCCCGAGGCACCTGTAACAACAAACATTGTCCAATCTCCAATCATACGTTTCGCGCCGCTGGCACTCGATCAATTGTAATTGATCGACATAATGACTGTTTTAAAATATGAAGATAAGAGAGTAAAATTCGAACAGGTTGTTCCGTATGGAGAACAAAGTTTCCTTTGATGATCTAACCGTCCTGCTAGCCGTGCTTCGTGACGGAGGTTTTCGTGCGGCCGCCCGCCGACTTGGTGTCGCGCCTTCCAAGGTCAGCACGACAATCTCGCGAATTGAGGCGCAGCTTGGTGTGCCGGTCCTGCGTCGCACGACGAGGAGCCTGCATCTCACCGACGAAGGAAAACTGCTTGTGAACCGGGTTACGCCGCTCTTGTCTGCAGTGGATGCAGCTTGCCTTGAGGTCATCAATCTTGGTGGGCAGGTGCAAGGGCGTCTAAAACTGAATGTACCCGGTGCGGTTATGCCAGATATCCTGCCTTCACTTCTTGCCGAATACCGCCTCCGCCATCCTAAGGTGGCGGTGGAGATCATGGTAGAAAATGATCTGGTGGATATCATTGCCGCTGGTTGTGATGCAGGCATCCGCTATGGCAGCGTTCTGGAGCAAGACATGATCTCTATCCCGATCGGGCCTCGCTCGCAGCAGATGGCATTGGCCGCAGCTCCTGCCTATTTGGAAGAACATGGCATGCCCCTTGAACCGGAGGATCTAACTGCGCATAGCGCGATCCGGTACCGCCTGAAAGACGGCCCGCTGCTGCCTTGGACGCTGAGCAAAGAAGGGCAGCAGATAGAGGTCAAGCCAATCAACGGCCTCATCTTAAGCGTGAACGCAATTGACACAGGGCTCTGTTACACCAGAGCTGGCATAGGTATCATCCAGACCTTCCGGAACTGGCTGGATGAGGATTTTGCCACCGGCAGGCTGGTGCCGGTTTTTCCAGACTGGTGGCCCAAGATGGATGGACCACGTCTTTACTATTCCAATAGGTCCGCACCGCCGCCTCTACGCAGCTTTATAGAAATTTGCCGGTCCGCAGTTTGGATGTATTGATCTAGTTTCACTCCGGTGGTTGAAATCAGACCGTGCGTTTCGATGCAGGGCGAGTATCCGCTTCAAGGAGACTTCAATGCAGCACTGCAAAGGACAGGTCAGAGCCCTCTCAAGACCTTCGCAGCGCGATTGCTTCTATCAGTTGCAGCATCTTTTCGAATGGAAAGGACGGCCCTAACAGGCCACTCATCAGAAATCCAGAATCGCAACGAAGATTCCCATTAGCTGCCATCAGAGGATGGATACCGTAGGAACATCCTTCGGATCACGAGATTTTAAAAGAACCAACCTTTTCTTGCAAAGCAAACATCGTGTATATTTTCAATTGTCGATCTCGTAGAAAAGCCCCTCCAGATTACCCTCAGAAAATCTTATCGGCCAGTTCCTTTGGCATATTTGCAGACAGAGCGTCTAGGTTGCTCTTATGGGATGAAACCTTCCCTGTGCCGATCAGAACACTAGCAACGTTGGGCTGAGAGAGGCCATAGTGCAGAGCAGCGGATTGACACAGCAACAAGTTGCGGACGATCTGGGTATTGGGCTTTCAACACTGTGCAAATGGATTACCAGTCACAAGGACGCTGAATTGATGAGTGGTCCGCATGACGATAAGGACAAGGAACTGGCCCATATTCGCAGCGAACATGCCCGGAACTGCCGAGCCTATGGACGCAAGCGAATGACCGAGGAGCTTCAGGAGCAAGGTATCGTCAATGGCGAACGTCGCGTCGGGCGGTTGATGCAGGACAAGGGAAATTGTTATGATAATGCTGTCGTTGAGACATTCTTTAAATCACTGAAAGCAGGATTAATCTGGAGAAACCAATATGAAACCAGAGAACGAGCTCAAAACGACTTGTTCGGTTACATCAACGGCTTTTATAATCCACGTCGCAGACATTCATACCTGTGTAACATCAGCCCAGTGAAGTTTGAAAGCATGGCTGCATAAAACGAGAGGTCAACTCTCCACTTTATCGGTGCAAGTCCAGCTTTCTCATGACAATAAAAATCCACCACAGCAGAGCCATCGTATGATGCATTGCCGTGGCGGATAGTCTGCGGGGTTTATAATACCCCTAAGCGGGGGCAAGCTAATTGCTTTAGCTTTTAGCTGTTGTCATGGTTGGCCTGACAAGTATAACCGACAAATTCAGAGCTGGAATTAGCAGTTGGGACATAAGCAGGCTCGGCATGTTCACCCAATAGGGTACAGTAAGAACCATTTGCCACATAACGATCAAACAGATTTGGACCTGTATCCAGAAGAACACTACCCTGTTCTTGAACAAGTTGTTTCACCTGAGATCCTGTTAGGCTATGGCTGTCTACATGCTGTGCTGCTGAAGCAAAAGTAGTTGAAGCAATAGCACTGATGGCAATTACGGAAAGAGCGGTAGCTATTTTTTTCATCGTTTTGTTCCTCTTATGTTATCTCGAAAAATTCGATATTTCATCTCAAATTAAACGGGTTTTGTTATAGTGTGATAGTCTGTCTGCATGTGTCGCAAGCAGTTAAAAAGACAATCCTTAAACAACAACTCAAACCCAATCATAAGATATACTTTTCTACTGATCGGCATTAAGCCCGTCTTACTTTGTGTTTCAGAATGCAATCACCTAAAACCGTTAGAGAGCCTCGCTGGAAATTTACCATTGATGCCAATGCGAACGCCTCAGGACCGCAGTCCTTCCTTCAGAGTAATTCGCTAGCTTCGTCCAGATGTTGAGTTTTGCTCTCAGAGGTTTGTTAGCGTTGAATTTACATATTTTGATTTATGTAAATTACATAATCTGCATTTTGTAAACTAAAGATAGACATTTGGATTTGTTTTGTCAAGATGACATGTGTTTAATTTACAAAATAACTGTTTTTGTATATTAATTTTTGGAAAGGCTTTTGCGCGTTCGTAAAGGCAACTTGTTGAAACAAGAAGTAAGCACTCGAAACCACTGAGGGGTGGCGACAGGCGCGTCCCGACCATCACTTAGGGGGCGCGCACTTGGTCGGCAGACATATTGAACATGGCAGATACCAAAGAAATAATTATCCAGGCAGCAGGAGCTGTTGCAAAGCGACAAAGTTTTCAGAAGACAACTATGGGCGACATAGCCAAAGCGGCCTGCTTGTCGCGACAAACGATTTATTCCGTTATGGGCTGTAAGGAAAATGTTATTGCTGAAGTCATTTGTCACAATGAGATGCACCGTCTTCAATCAATCAAACGGCGGCTGGTAGAGTGCAAATCTCTAAGTGAACAGTTGGATGTCTATTTAGACGAAAGGGTGGTCATTCCTTTCGAGCGGATCAATATGGAACCAAATATATTCGAAATATGGGCCAATCCTGAAATCAACGGTCATCCTGCAATCAAGAAAATCGAGCAGGCAGACTTTCAGTTTCTGTCAGAGTTTTTTCTACCCTATGCGGATAAGCTGGGAGAAATAGGACAATCTCCTGCGCAATTTGCAACATTTGTCATTTTCATCTGTGCCAGTCTAAAAGTCTCGCCGATGACGCACGAAATGCTCAATGCTTACCTCCCTACCCTCAAGGCAACTATTCTCACCATGCTGGTCAACACAGCATCGGATTTGACGGAGGATCCACCCATTATGGAGGGTGCGGTATCATAAGAAAAACAATCGCGAATGCATTTGCTGCACGGCGCTGCCTATGGAATTGTAATTGATAATGCAGTGTTCCCGATCGTCAGGGCACAGCATTATCATTGCCTGTTTTCAAATTGACAGACATGAGTATTCCCCAAACAAAGAGCGTGTTGTTAACCGGGGTTAATTCGTCAAATACGGTAAATAGTCACTAAGACAATGGAAATCACCTGTAGGTGAGAATGGACAAGGTGTTTCATCACAACCCAATATGGCTCATGACGATTCCCACCCCCCAATTACAATTGCAAACAGGATCTACCCTTTACCGGCAATACTCTACCCTTCAGCCTTGCAGCCTTATGCAGACAACATGGCAACAGCCGCCGTTGCGACTTGATCGTCTTGATGCGGCGCAAGGCCTGAAACGCCCACAGCCCCAACTACGGTGCCATTCACAACAATTGGAATACCACCTCGCATCGGCATTCCGTTTGGCAGGCTCAGGATTGCCAGCCGGTCTTTAATTTTATCTTCAAGCCCGCCAGTCGGCGCACGAAAGATAGACGACGTACGAGCCTTTTCACACGCAATCTCACCGGAAGAAGCAGCGGCACCGTCCATGCGCTCATAAGCCAACAAATGCCCACCCGCATCGGTTACGGCCACACTCACAGCCCAGCCGTTCGATGTAGCCTCAGCCTTAGCAGCAGCCACCGCAGCGGTAGCATCAGCAAGTTCTATTTGTTCGACCGTACGCATTGGTTCTCTCCCTATTCGCATTCAGAGGTATCCGCCCACATTCGGCGCCTTGCCATAGGGCTATGAGGTTTTGATACCAGTTTTGTCTGGTTTCGTCACCTATACAAGCATCTTTTTCCGGCCCGACTGGCCGTTTGGCGCGATGATATCGACCAAATTGGCGTGCAAGCCTCGCCTAAATCACACGATCTGTGGACAGAACGAAACACTTGAATTTCCGATGCTTTTATCAATTTGTATGATAAATCTCTTTCACTATTTCAAAACTCCAAACCGCGATACCTATCGTTGAGAATGCCTCCCCCCCATGCGAAAGCCCTTTATTGATAGCTTTCCGGATAGAGAAACGGGTCCATAAGACAAAGAAAAAACACTATTCTCCTCAATACAATTGACACTTTTCTGCATGTGGTAACAACAAAGAGCGAAAATGACGAAAATCGTTACGGATCAGTCAATTAAGCAGCAATAGGACAATTCTACACCAACGGTGCCCAAACAGCGTTGAAAAGGAATTCTTTAAAGTAATCCGTTATTTTTTTGAATGTGAATGGAGACAAATAGCAATGGGGGAGACTGATCCCCATCTCACGACACAAAGAGTGTGCACACTTTAATTTCGAAGATGCTTCAGCTTGGACACAGCCCATTCTGTTTCTGTTACACTGATTGACAGTACCATGCGGTTCATAAGCCAATAACAACGAACCCCAACCCGCGGTCAATCGGCATTTCTGCAAATGCCGTTTCCACGAACGAATATGAGAATTGCGACAAAGCCTAATGACCCCACAGGCAAAAGACGCGTGCGAGATATATGAATGAATCTGACGATCCTGATAGCCATTTCTGTAGGCATCTTCTTTGTTATCGGCATAAGCGAGCCTTTGGCTGCCCGACTACGCCTGCCTTATTCGGTTTTTCTGGCTGCAATGGGCATTGCGATCGGGGCGGCTGCGGCGTTCTTGTGGCGCACAGATTTGACGGATGCTCTCAATCCTCTGGCTCTCGCCATCCTTAATCTCCCTATGCGATCAAGCATCTTTCTTTCGGTTTTTCTGCCACTATTGGTGTTCCAGTTGGCCTTGAATATCAACGTAAGACGCATGTTGGATGATTGGGTACCAATCCTGATTCTCGCGATTGTCGCCGTCGTTGTGGCAATGCTGGCAGTTGGCATCTCACTCTATTCTTTTAGCACCAACATATCCTTGGCAGCGTGCTTGTTGATTGGTGCGATCGTCTCCACCACGGACCCGTCCGCCGTGGTGTCTATTTTCAAAGGCACATCAGCACCGCAAAGACTCGCGCGCATTGTTGAAGGAGAAAGCTTGCTTAATGACGCAGCAGCAATCGCGTTTTCTTCTTTGTTTCTGGCCTTTGTCACTCTGAATGAAAAGAATCCGGACATTGGCGAAGCCTTGCTTCAGTTTCCCTGGATCATCGCCGGAGGCGCTGCCGCTGGCTTTGTCGTTGGCAGGATAACCGTAGAGATCATCGCCAGAATGTCATCCTATCCCAAGGGGCAAATATCGGTTTCTGTGGCAGTTCCGTCATTGACCTATTTGTTAGCAGAACAACTGGCCGCATCCGGTGTCATCGGCGTCGTCGTCGCAGGACTGACCCTTAATCTGCATATGACGTCTCGCTTCACCCCATCATTGAATGTTCAATTGCGCGACACTTGGGACTTGTTATCCCATTGGGCAGGCGCGCTGATCTTTATACTCGCGGCTATCTTCATTCCCAGGCTCATGACCAACTTTACGCCCTATGACCTTATCTTGGTTGGCGTGGTCGTCATTGCAGCACTCGCTGCGCGCGCTCTAATTCTGTTTGGTTTGCTGCCATTGCTCGCATTAATCAAGGCCTCTCCTCACATTGAGCCTCGCTATTGCGTTGCCATTCTCTGGGGAGGATTGCGCGGTTCTGTTACATTGACGTTGGCTCTGGCTGTAACAGAAAACCGCTTTATACCCGATGACATCAAACATCAGGTCGGTATTATCGCAACCGGGTTCACGCTCTTCACCCTCATAGTTCAAGGAACGACCCTTCAATGGGCAATTGCCAAACTGGGGCTTGATCGGCTCAGTTCGCTGGATATCGCTTTGAGCAATCAGGTCATTGCCGTGGCATTGCAGACGGTTCGTGAAAGGGTCGCCAAAACGGCACGCAGTTTCGGATTAACCCACGAAATTGTGCGAGACGAAGCCAAACAATTTGCAGCACGGCTGGATAACGCTGTGGCATCAACCGACAATATTGACCAGATTCTTGATCGCGATCGGATTACACTGGGCTTGGTCGCTCTCGCCGCGCACGAAAGAGACACCGTACTGGAGGAATTCAGGGAACAGGTTATCTCGGCAGACTTGGCTGAACGATTGTTACTGGAAACAGATTATATCATCGAGGCCACGCAAGCCAAAGGGCGAATTGGTTATCGAGAGGCTGCGCGACGGGCCTATCAAGTAGGCCGGAAGTTTCGGATCGCGATGATATTGCACAATTATCTGGGAATAAGAAGACCTCTGGCTCGTGTGATCGAATCCCGATTTGAGGTGCTGGTATCGCTTGGCATGATCTTGCCCAATCTGGACAGCTTCATTGACAACCGCGTTCGGCGCATCCACGGACGACGCATCGCAAATTTACTCCATGAACTGCTCAGCCGCAGGATAGACGAAACACATCATGAGCTCGAATTACTGCGGTTGCAATTTCCTGGCTACGCAGAAGACCTGGAACGCAGATTGATCCGTCGCACGACTTTGCAGCTGGAAAAGCGTGAATATGATGCCTTCTCAGAAGACGGACTTATAGGCTTTGAATTAAAGAGCACCTTGGGCACCCAGATTGAAGAGCGACGTCAACAACTGAGCCAGCGCCCTGTTTTGAATCTCAAGGAGCAAGCCACCAGTATTGTCGCCAATTATCCAGCCTTTGCAAAATTGGCCGACAAACAACGAAAATCACTGATCCGAAGCTTGCGTACAATTTATGCGATGCCCGGCCAACGCCTGATCAAACGTGAATATTCAGCTCGGGAAGTCTGGTTCATTGCCTCTGGCTCCGTGATTATCGCAACCAACGGAAAGAAAACTCGTCTGAACAATGGCGAGATGTTTGGGCAATTATCAATCTTGGCCCGCTATCGGCAACCAGCAAAAGTAACCGCAGTCGGATATTGTACAATCTTCACGCTCGACGCCAAAAAATTCGTAAAACTGTTTAAATCCGAAGCCTCTTTTAGAGATGCAGTCCTTCAAAGCGCTGCAAAGACTGGTATCCAATTGCCACCAGAGATCTTCGAGACTGATATCAATGCATTGGCCAAACAGCTTAAACAGATTTTGATTGAGACGGCAAAACAGCCAGACGAAAGCGCCTCACAGTGAAGTCCTGATGGACGTCTCACAGATGTGAGCACAGGTTCCTCTGAGGAAGGGCTTAATAAGCATTAAAGTATAAAAAAAATTGCATTTGCTTTGATCTTCAATTCAATAATTGAACCAAAGATCTTCAGAGTTTACCAAATATTTCTCAGTTCGATATACTCTGTCCTGATATTGGAATTTCCGGCGTCAACTGCACGAGCAAAAAGGCAAACTAATAATGGGAACTTTTCTAAATAAATTAGAAAATCTGTTCAAAATTGATGATTCAGATCCCGTTTTGATCCGCGCCCAAACCAAAGCGATGTCCCGTCATCTGCCTTTGATGTATTTCATTTTGCTTTTCAGCTCATGGGCCCTTGCCTATACCCACTTCGGTATCGCTCCAGATTATCTGACCCTCTATACGCCATGCATTCTAACCATCCTCAGCATAATAAGAGCCGTAAGCTGGTGGCAAATTCGGCCTGATGAACTCAAAGTTGAAACTTTGGTCCGTCGTCTGAATTCAATAAATAGAAATGCGGTCATTCTGTCGATTTTCTTTTCCAGTTGGGCTGTATTATTGTTTGACTATGGAAACGCTTACCAGCGTTCTCATGTGGCATTTTACATGGCAATTACAGTCATTTCTTGCATATTTTGCCTGTCATACCTGCCACAAGCTGCAAAGTTCGTTACCGTAATTGTGAATGGCACATTTATTCTTTTTTTCGTTTCTCAGAATATTGCGTTCTTCTCTGCAACGGCACTTAACGTATCAATCGTATGTGTGGGCATGCTGATAATCATGCACATCAACAACAAAAATTTTTGTGGCATGATTCAGGAACAACAGAGGTCCCTTGCTCTGATAAACGAAAACGAACAATTGGCCAATATCGACAGTTTGACGGGGCTTGCCAACCGGCGCGCCTTTCATACTCAGCTCGAAAAGCGGATACGAGACCAAGACATCAGTCACCATAGCCTTGCGGCTGGCATCATTGATCTCGATGGCTTCAAGCCTGTGAATGATCTTTATGGCCACCAGATTGGTGATAAGCTTCTACACGCAGTAGGATCTCGACTGCAATCTTTGCAGCAAACCAGAACAAACTATTGCCTCTTTCGCCTTGGTGGGGATGAATTCGCCTTTATTGTAATGGATGTCGCAGATGAAGAAGGCCTTCGCGCATTTGGAAATCAGCTCTGCACAGCCTTGAAAGCCCCCTTTAAAATTGGGGACCTTACCGTTGCGGTCTCAGGCACTGTCGGCATCGCAACTAGATCAATCAAAGACACAACAGCTGCAGAATTGTTGGACCAGGCAGATCACGCTTTATACCGGGGCAAGAGGTTCGATCGCGGCACCTGCCAGCTGTTTTCCTGGGATCATGCAAAAGGCTTCCATCGGGAAGCAGAGATATTGCACACCCTCAAGGTGGCGGATCTGAATGAAGAAATTCATCCAGTTTTCCAGCCCATCATTGATGCAAAAACCAATCAGGTTGTTGCCATGGAGGCGTTGGCCCGTTGGCAAAGCCCCTCATTGGGATGGGTACCTCCCAGTGAATTTGTTCCCATTGCAGAGCAAGCAGGAATCATCAGTGCAATCACATGCACAATGTTCGAAAAATCGCTTGCAGAAGCGGTTGACTGGCCAGCAAACATACGCCTGTCTTTCAATCTTTCAGCGCATGACATCTCAAGTGAATTGACCATTCTGAAGCTCATGGCAATTATTGGCCGGTGTCAGATCAGTCCCCGGAATATCGATTTCGAAGTGACAGAAACAGCTCTGGGTGAAGACCTGTCACAAGCACAAAATATGCTCGACAAGCTGCGTCAAATGGGGTGTTCGATTTCCCTTGATGATTTTGGAACCGGTTATTCCAATCTTTCCCGACTGCATGCCCTCCCATTGAACACGATCAAAATCGATCGTAGCTTCATCTCGAAGATCAGTGTAGGCAGCACCAACTACAAGATTGTAAAATCGCTACTCACCTTTGCCAAAGATATGGGGCTGAAGAGCATTGCCGAAGGTGTTGAAACGGCAGATGAACTCGATATCTTGAACGCATTGGGTGCGGACTTTGTCCAAGGCTTCTATTTCTCGCGCCCTGTCGAAAGCCACGCTGTGCTTGATGTGCTCCAGTCTCTCAAATCAAAATCCAAAGTGGCTTGAGACCAATGGATTTCATGTGCCTCTCAGCACACCCGTGAACGCCAGTGTCCTGCCCGCCGATACAAGACCTCACAAGTTTTTATCTTACCGGATTTTCGAGATTTACGTCTTGGTAATATAAAACCAAATATTGAGTAAAATTTTCCCAAAAAACAAAGCGTTAACCCTTTCAATTCACCAAATGGAATAAAACTCTAAGTAACTTAGGATGATCATTTAACAACCATCTGTGTGGATTATCCTCATGATTGATCAAGTACGTGCCTTGTTTGCAAAAAACACCTTTTTACCCTGCGATGTATCAACCATTGCCGATGATGCAGATCTATATGATGCGGGGCTCTCGTCTTTCGGGTCTGTGCAGCTGATGCTTGCCATCGAAGAAACCTTCGATATCGAACTGCCCGAAACACTCCTGACTCGCAGAACCTTCGCCTCCCTAGAGAATATCGCCGAGGCGCTTTCGGGACTGGTTTCAAAAGCAGCTTAAACGCAGGCAGGCGATCCTCAGTGGAGCAGCGCCCTCACACCAGACGCAGCATGTCACCCTTACGGACGGCACGCTCTCTAGCCATGCCAATCGCCGCACACAGCAGTCGCGAAAATTACGATGAGAAACAGAAAGATATTCAAATTCTCCGAACATGAAATAATCATGCTACCGCGAGAATAGCTTTAGTGGGTTGAACAGATGACATATGCTTTAGAGACTTTGGACAGTGCCGTTGAGGCCGTCCAACAAGAAAGCCCTATGGTACGAATGCGCCGCGTCGCTGAAAATATTGCAGCCAAAACAGCAACAAAAGTTGACCGCGATGGCATTTTTCCAATTGACACTTTCCAAGCCCTGAAAAAAGAACGGCTGCTCGGCGTTGCTATTCCAGTTGAATTTGGTGGTGAGGGCCTCGACATGATGGCTATTTCCAATCTCATCATCGAGCTCGCACAAGCATGTGGCTCCAGCGCCATGATCTATGCGATGCATCAGATCAAGGTCGCAGCCATTGTCAGCCACGGCATCAAAACCGAATGGTACCATGCTTTTATGCGGCGCATTTGCGATGAACAGCTGTTGATGGGGTCAGCAACCACCGAGGCAGGCATCGGTGGAGATCTGCGCAACAGCACATGCGCGGTTGAAGTGACAGACGGGCGCTATAGAATGACCAAGGAAGCCACATGCATTTCCTATGGCGACTATTGTGACGCCATTCTGGCCACTTGCCGCCGGTCTCCCCAGTCGGCCAGCTCCGATCAAGTAATGATCGCCGTGCCAAAAGAGCATTATACCCTTGAGAAAACTTCGGACTGGGACACCATGGGCATGCGAGGCACGTGCTCCAACGGCTATATCCTCAAATGCGAAGGCGATGCAGAGGAAGTCTTCCCGCAGCCATTCTCCGAAATTGCAGCCCAATCCATGCTGGCAGCAACACATATCTATTGGAGCGCCATCTGGTTCGGTATCGCTTCCGATGCAATCCGTCGTGCGCAGGCGTTTGTTAAGGCATCCGTCAAGCGCAACCCAACCTTCACACCTCCCGGCGCTCTGCGTCTGGCCGATGCTGTGGCGCGCCTTCAGGAATTGAAGGGCAACTTGATTTCTGCCATTCGTCACAATGAAGCCGTTGTTGAGAATGAAGACGCGCTGTCTTCGATGCATTATGCCACCGAAATCAATACACTGAAGGTTTCCAGCAGCAACACGGCCAACGAAGTCGTGCGCATGGCCCTGCTGATCACCGGCATAGCCGGTTATAAAAATCACACTCCCTTCAGTGTCGCGCGTCACTACCGCGACCTTGCCTCCGGCCCCATCATGATCAACAACGATCGGGTCAGTTCAAACACAGCGACGCTCCTTCTCATGAGCCGCTTCAACGCCCAACTCGAGGCTTAAAGTATGTGCGGATTAGACCATCATGACGACTCGTTGCTAGAGGCTATGCTGGAGAATAACCTCCTGTTCGACTCTGGCGTCGACGGCCTTTATGGCCGTTCGGGCATTTTCGAAGACGTGATTGAACGCTTTGAATTGCTGGTGAGGCGGCTGGGTGCGCCAGACAAGGCGACACGCATCCATTTCCCCCCTGGAATGGGCCGAAAAACCTTAGAAAAAAGCGGCTATTTAAAAAGCTTTCCCCATCTAGCGGGAGGGGTCCACTCCTTTGAAGGCTCCGATCGTGATCATGCCAAACTTTTGGGCATGCTTGAAGCGGGCGAAGACTGGAGTGACTTGCAAACACCCACGGATGTCTTTTTGACACCAGCGGCCTGTTATCCGCTCTACCCCACCGTCGCCCAGCAAGGCGCTGTGCCCGATGATGGCCGCCTATTTGAATTATCGTCCTATTGTTTCCGTCACGAACCATCCAAAGATCCCGCGCGCATGCAAATGTTCCGCATGCGGGAATTTGTTCGCATTGGCACACCCGAACAAGTTTGTGATTTCCGGGAAAGCTGGCTTGAGCGCGGCAAAACCATGATCGAAGGCTTGGGCTTGCCCTGTCATCTGGATTTGGCCAGTGATCCCTTCTTCGGGCGTGGCGGCAAAATGATGGCCATCAGTCAACGCGAACAAGCGCTGAAATTCGAGCTCCTAATTCCTGTTAACAGTGAGGAAACTCCCACTGCTTGCCTGAGCTTTAACTACCATCAGGATCACTTCGGCCAAACATGGGGTTTGCAATTCGAGGATGGGCGCACCTGTCATTCCGCATGCATTGGGTTTGGCCTTGAGCGGGTGGCGCTGGCGCTGTTCCGTCATCACGGGCCGGACGTCGAAAAATGGCCTGCTGCAACGCGCAAGCTCCTTTGGGAGGACTAGGCATGAAGCGGGTCATTGCCAATGTCCGTCCCGGCTCCTATCGCCAAAGCCCTTTGCACAATGCAGAGCGGCGTTGGGCCGAGACAAACTGCTATGTGGATCTTTTCATAGAGATTATGCATGCGACCGGACACGATCCGGTCGCCACGCTCGGCTTTACCGTCGCGCAAGACTTTGAGGGCGACCAATTTACCTTCTTCAAATTCGCGCTCGAAGATATGCGTAGACTTGCCGGTTTTGACGTGCAGGAGCTCTCGTTATTTGACCGGTTAGAAGGCCATATCACGGCACAAATCGAGCGTGGACGTTTGCCGTTGGTGGAGGTTGATTCCTACTCTCTGCCCGACACACAAGGCATCACCTATGGCATCAGCCATACAAAAACCACCATCGGCATCAATGCACTGGATCCAGCAGGCAAGCGTTTGGAATACTTCCACAATGCAGGCCTTTTTGCTCTGGACGGGGATGACTATGATGCGATCTTCCACCCGGAAGAAACTGCCAAGGGCCTGCCGCTATTTCCCTATGCCGAGTTCGTAAAATTCGAACCACCCGAGGTGCTCGAAAACCTCCCCGCAGCGGCCTGTGATATTCTAAAGCGTCATCTGTTGCGACGCCCCAAAGAAAACCCGTTTAAAGCCTACCAAAATGCCTTTGCCAGTCATGCAGAAGATCTTGGCACGCGCAGTCCGGACTATTTTCACACATATGCCTTTGGCACACTGCGCCAAATCGGTGCGAATTATGAATTGTTATCCGATCATCTGCAGTGGTTGAGCCAGCATGGTGAGCAGGGGTTGGCTGAAGCGACAGAGGCTTGTTTACGGATTTCAGACGTGGCCAAGGCCATGCAATTCAAACTGGCACGGGCTATGGCCCGCAAGCGGTTTGATGGTCTTTCTGAGTCGATTGATCTGATGACCCAAGACTATGGGATTGTAATGCAGGCGCTTGACAGCTGGGCCGTGGCCTGAGGAACAAATGATGAGAGGCACCCCGCGAAACGAGCCAGATTGCGTCGCCAAGCACACCGGCCAAACGCTCACCAGTGGGTGGCAACTGGTGCTAGCGCCTAGCATGGCATTGGCACCCACCAGCCCCGCTTTGCAAAATGCCGACTGGATAGCTGCCCCCTGCCCCGGCACCGCAGCAACGGCTCTTGAAGCGCAGGGCCAGTGGCATCGCAACGCCCCGACGCCGCTGCATGACAAAGACATCTGGTACCGGCACACCCTAGCCGCCAAGGGCAAAGCCACCCTTGTCTTTGAAGGGCTAGCGACCATCGCTGAAGTCTATCTCCAAGGAGCCCTTCTCTTTACCTCCTCTTCAATGTTCCTTCGCCATGAGGTCGATGTCGACCTCCTAGGTGGCGAGGTGCTTATGATCGTCTTTCGCAGTCTGGATGCACATCTGGACGGTTTGACCGGCCCACGCGCGCGCTGGAAACCGCGCATGATGGATGACCAGCGTTTGCGGCTGGTGCGCACGACCTTGATCGGGCATATGCCGGGTTGGTGTCCGGCCTTTGATATCATTGGTCCGTGGCGCCCGATTAAGCTGATCCCCAGAGGGGAAGAATTCCAGATTATTGATACAAAATTGCGGGCCAATCTCGAGGGGAAAACCGGCATTTTGGACGTAACTCTGACGCTCGCCTCACCTTTTGCGGGCACAACCGCGACCATCGAGTGCTCCGGCATCACAGCCCCCCTATCCGCAACGACCCCAACCCAGTTTGTCGCCCGACTTGTCATTCCAGACGTGGAACGCTGGTGGCCGAATGGCTATGGCGACGCTGTTCTGCATACTGTCACCTTGCGCATTGATGATCAGAACAAATCATTGGGACGGGTCGGCTTTCGCCACATCGCCATTGATCACGGCTCCGATGGTAAAGACTTCCAACTTGTTATCAATGGTGTGCCGATCTTTTGCCGCGGCGCAGTCTGGACACCGCCCGATCCGGTTGCGTTACCCAATGACAGGGAGACACTGGCAAAGGCGCTGGACCTTGTCCATGAGGCCCACATCACGATGCTGCGGATTGGTGGCACCTTTGTGTATGAGGCGGATGCCTTTTATGCTTTGTGTGATGAAATGGGTATCCTGATCTGGCAGGATCTGATGCTGGCCAATTTTGATTATCCAGCCAAGAGTGCGGAATGGTGCGCCCTGCTGGAAGAGGAAGTCAAACAGCTCCTTGGGCGGTTGCAGGCCTCGCCATCTTTGGCCATATTGTGTGGTGGCAGCGAAATCGCCCAACAAGCAGCCATGATGGGATTGCCGACACGCATTGATCCAACTCCGTGGTTCGAGACCAGCGTACGCCCGGTGGCACAAGCCGTTCGTCCGGATTTGGTTCTGGTGTCATCCTCACCCTCCGGCGGCAGCTTGCCCTTTGTCGCAAACAGCGGACCAACCCATTATTACGGGGTCGGAGCCTATTGTCGCCCACTGGAGGATGCCCGTAGGGCAGAGGTGCGCTTTGCCAGCGAATGCCTCGCTTTTGCCAACATACCCGAGCAACCCACCCTCGATGCCTTTCTGCCCGTTCCACCGGTGCATGATCCTCGCTGGAAGATGGCTGTCCCCCGTGATGTCGGTGCGTCATGGGATTTTGAAGACACACGAGAGTACTATCTCGCCCATCTTTTTGGTGTCGACCCGCTGCGTCTACGCCTTGAAGATCCGATGCGCTATCTCAATCTTTCCCGCGCAGTGGTAGCCGAAGTCGTTGAACGCACCATAGATGAATGGCGCCGCCCCGGCTCAGTCACGGCCGGTGCACTGATTTGGTTCTGGAAAGACCTGATAGTTGGAGCCGGTTGGGGTGTGGTGGATGCTGTCGGTCGGCCAAAGTCACTCTATTATGCACTCCGCCGAGCCAATCGTCCCCTGCGCGTCATTCTTTGCGACGAAGGCGTCAATGGCCTGATAGCCCATATAGTCAATGACGCGCCCGTGCCGATTGACGGCACCTTATCCATCCAATCATTACGCAATGGCACCGTGCCCGTAGCAGCCGGGCAAGCCCCCGTGTCAGTCCCGGCACACGGATCAATATCAATTTCAGCCTACACGCTATTTGGCGCATTTTTTGATGCCTCCTATGCCTATCGCTTTGGCCCGTTGGCGCATGAATTGACCGTTGCCCGGCTTCTCACAGCCAATGATACAAAGACCATGCTTGCCGAGGGGTTCCATGTCCCGCAAAGCGCAATGATAGAGCCGCAGGATGTGGGCCTGACCGTGCAGCTTGATCAAGATGGCGAAGGCTGGTTCCTGACACTCGCAAGTCAAAGAGCCGCCTACCATGTGCGTATCGCCGATCAATGTTTTGTCCCCGATGACAGCGGTTTCCATCTCATGCCCGACACCACAAAAATCATCAGGCTCAAGCCACGTGAAAACGCAAATACCGCACCATCGGGATTTGCTGCAGCATTAAACAGCAATCAGGACGTGTTTTACCGTACTTCTGACACCGCTTGAACACCGTCAAGGAGACCTAGCATGACGGCAATTGCCACAAGACCGCTTGTCTTTAACAACACCGTTGGTTGGTTGAATGACGCCGAAGGGTCTCGCGGTGTCGTTATCGCCGGCGGGCATGGATTTGAAGATTTGTGCAGCCGGCGCTTTCTCTCCCTATTGGCCGGTGCAATCTCCAGAGCCGGACTGCCGGTGTTGCAGTTTGATTATCCCGGATGCGGCGACGCAATCGGCAATCATCAAACCACCAATCAGCTCGGTAGTTGGCTTCAAGCCATAGACAATGCCATCGATTGCCTGAAGGCCGAGACCGGCGTCTCCGATGTCATTCTCATCGGCTTCAGACTTGGCGCGTTGCTGGGATATTCAGCCGCTTCTCGTCACAAGGATGTAGCGGCACTGGCGCTTTTAGCCCCGCCAGCTTCGGGCAAATCCTTCATGCGGGAGCAGGTCGCTTTGTCTCGCATGATTGATAGTGCGCTTGAAAAATCGCCAATGGACGATGCTTTTGACGGACTTTCCGTCGCGGGGTTTCGCCTGTCTCAACAAACCGTTGAACAGCTCAAAGCATTTGATCCGTTCGGCGTGACCAAAGACAACAAACCACCCGCATCCATTTATCTGGCAGCACGACCCGGCATGGCAGCCAATGAAGGTCTGGTGGACCATATGGAACAATTAGGCTCCGCGGTCACAAGAACCAGCTTTGATGGCTATGATACTTTAATGTGCGATCCCACCGCCAACCAGATCCCTCTTGATGTGATCCAACGCTGCACGGAATGGATCATCAAACAGAGGGGCGGCACAGAAGACAACCCAAGGGGTGGCACACCGCAAGCAAGCAACCCGCCCAGCGTACCTCGCGCTCTGATCGGCCCTGATTATGAGGAAGAGCCTGTTCTGATCGGTCCGGCACCGCATATGGTCGGCATCCATTGCCGCCCACGCCAACAAGACAAAGCAAAGCCCACGCAAAGCGAGGCCTATATGCTTCTTAATACCGGTGGCAACGCCCATATCGGCTGGGCACGCGGCTATGTTGAAACGGCACGCACGCTTGCCGCACACGGCATCGCCTCACTGCGCATCGATCTACCAGATATCGGGCAGAGTGAAGCATCCTTGGATAGCCGCATCCCTCTGTATGATGAAAAAGCTCGCAAGGATGTTATCCGCGCCATCGATTGGCTCTGCGGCAGAGGATATCAAAACATTGCTCTGACGGGCATTTGCTCGGGTGGACATCAAGCATTTCATGCGGCACGCTTGGATAAGCGGGTCTCCAAACTTGTCATGGTCAATCCGCTGTGCTTTTCGTGGAATGCCTCCTATGCGCTGGATCTGGCGATCTGGAAAACCTATGAGAGCAGCAAGGTCATGATGGGACAAAGCATGGCCACCCCCAAGGACAACAAGCCAGACGGCGCCCTTTCCCCTCTTCGCGGCAAATTGTCAAAACGAGCCCGCGTCTTGGTGCGGCGGTCAATTGAATTGGGTAAATCAGGCCTTGCGCATTTGACACCATCGGCCCTTTCCCAAGGCAATCAGGTCAAACGCTGGATGCAAAAACTTACGGCGCGCGGCACCAAAGTGATGATGATTTGCACAGACGGAGATTTGTCGATTGAAGAGATTGATCGCCATTTTGGCCCCGACGCGATGCAATTGCGTGCCATGCAAAATGTCGTCATCCATACCCTTCACGCAGCCGATCACTCCCTGACCCCGCTGCATGCCCGCCAGTCCTTAGCGACTTTACTGATCGAATGGGACGCGGCAGAGCCGAACCACTAAGGATTGGATATGTCGGCACTGTCTACCAAGACAAACTGAAAGGGGGCCTACATAGCAGCCCCCCTTCATCAAGATATGCACAGACCGAGGTCTGCATCGAAGATCAAGCGGACCGGCGGTGAATGATTATTTCAACCATTTCACCTCATAAAGATCAAACCGCCGATCTCCGAAGTTTTGCACAGAGCCTTGCTTTCTTGCGACATGCAGGTCATTGAGGTTCAGATCTGCAAAGATGATCGTCTCTGTGTTTGCAGAGGCTTCTGCCGCGATGCCGTCCCGTGCGAAAGGAAAGTCGCATGGGGTCATTATATGGCTTGTGGCATAGTGAATATCCATATTCTCTACATCAGGTATATTGCCCACAACCCCGGCGGTTGCCACATACATCTGGTTTTCAATGGCCCGTGCCTGTGAGCAATATCTCACACGCAGGTAGCCCTGCCGTTCATCCGTACAAAAAGGGACGAACAGCATCAAGGCGCCCTGATCTGCCAAATGGCGTGCCAATTCAGGGAATTCGGCATCATAACAAACCAAAACCCCAATCGGGCCGCAATCGGTCTGGATGACGTTGAGATCTTCGCCGCCTTCCATATTCCACCAATATTTTTCATTCGGCGTTGGATGAATTTTTTCTTGCTGATGGACTTCCCCACCTCGCAAGAAAACATAGGAAATATTTCTGACTCTGTCGCCAACGAGCGAAGGATGCGATCCGCCAATGATATTGATATTATACGAGATCGCCATCTTGTTCATGGCCTCGACATAGCGGCTGGTATATTTGGTAATGTCCAGAATGGCTTCATCCGGCGTGTGCTTTTTATTTTCGGCAGACAACAGTGACAGCGTAAAGAGCTCGGGAAAAACAACAAAGTCGGCTTTATAGTCGGAGGCAATATCGACGAAATATTCCACTTGCTTCATGAAATCTTCGAAGGAATTGACCTTGCGCACCTGAAACTGAACGCACGCCACACGCACAGACCCAATAGACCGCCCGCGCCGTTGTTTGGTTGTATCTTCTGCAAACAGAGCATTATGCCACTGCATGTGGGTGGCATACCCCATCGACTCGGTGTCACTGGGCAGGTAATTTTTCAATAAGCCGATAATTTCAAAGCCGTTACGAAGCTGAAAGCCCAATACATTGTCTTTTAGCTTTTTGGCACTGACTGCCTCGATATATTCTTCTGCGGCAAGACCGTTCTTGCGGGCTTGCTTTGCATAACCAGGAAGTCGTCCACCAAAAACAATGCCGCGCAACTTCATGGCAACACAAAGCTTTTTGCGCATATTGTAAAGGCGTTGACCAATCCGCAGACCACGGGTTTCGGGGTCAACGCTCACTTCCATTCCGTAAAGAATATCCCCGTTCGGGTTATGCCGCGAGGCATACCCACCGGCGGTAATTTCTTTCCAAGTATGCGGTTTGGTTGCGATCTTGCTATCGATAATAAAAGTCGCCGCGTGCCCCACGATCTGGTCACCAAACAGGGCAATGAATTGTCCGTCAGGAAAACGCGCGATCTGGGACCGGATCATTTTCTTGCTATAGGCTTCCGAAGCGCCATAAACCTTTGTGCTCAAGGCGCAAATTCCGTCGAGGTCGTCCATCGTGGCTTTTCTGACAAAAAGCTTCTGGTTTTTGATCTTCTGGCTCATTTAATTCATCACATTTTGGTTGATCGAAGGCCATGTTTGACCGGAATTCCAGCAATGGTCTATCGGAAGCTGATCGGTTTGATAGTTGATACAATTGACGCGCAATTTCCCGCAAAGATCAACCAGAAAGAAAACACGGATTTTCTGATAAGACCAAAGCGCCAGCAAGACCGAGAATTTGGTAAGCGATGGCCGCGTTTCAAGGGTTGCTGCTGATTGTCTCCGCGCGATCTATTTCATAAAAATTGCGAGATGGAAATCCGTTTTCGTGGCCAACACGCAGATTTAACCGCCACCGATCTTTAAGCCACACATCACCATCTGCTTGAATATTCGGCGGTCACAGTTGCTCAGGCTGAAACCACCAATTCCACCGAGCTTGCGCCCGATCCATGGCGAAGAACCCGCAATTGCACCGGTATGCGGTCCTTCATGGCCTCGACATGAGAAATGACACCGATCGTGCGTCCCTGCGCTTGCAACGTTTCCAGTGCATCCATAGCCACATCAAGGCTCTCTGCATCCAATGAGCCAAACCCCTCGTCGATAAACAGCGTCTCGGCCAAACCGCCTCGACCGCCCATGCCAGACAATGCCAGCGCCAGTGACAGCGAAACGAGAAACCGCTCGCCACCAGACAAGGATCGAGTAGACCGCACTTCATTGCCCATATCTTTGTCGACAATATGAAGAGCCAGCTCTTCACCACCCGATAATTGATAACGCGGTTTCAGATCAGCCAAATGTTGGTTCGCGCGCTCCACAAGCATCGACAGCGTCACACTTTGGGCAATCTTTGCAAAACGATCCCCCTGCTTGGACCCGACAGCCGCGTTCACCGCCGCCCATGTATCACACACGGCTTTCGCCGCCTTAATCTGGGCATCCAGATCTTTCTGTGTGGCACGCAGCGCATCATCTGACTTGAATTGACCATCAATAAAGCCGGTCCGCTTTCGTTTTTCATCCCTCAGTGTTTCTTGTTGCATTTTGGCTGCGCGAAGATCGACCTCTGGCTCGTCAGGTAGGCCGTCATTGATCAGTTTTTGCAAATCCCCTTGACGTTCTCTGAGGTTTGAACTCGCACCCGTCAGGTTATCGTCAAGCACTTTGAGCAAGCTGCGCAACCGCGTCGCTTCTGATGCCCCTTGCACCAACAAAGCATCCAGCCCTGATTGATCCAACCCTGCCGCCGCAAGTTTTTGATCAAGATCAGCCCGCGCGTCTTGGGCTTCCTGCTGCGCGGGGGCCAATGCATTGAGACAAGCCTGAAGCCGCGCATCGACGCTCGATTGATCACTTTTGGCGTTGGAAAGCGCCGTTGCAGCCTGTTGTCGCTTGCGGCTTGCTGCCAGCCTCGCATCATTATGTCGGGAGCGATGGACATCGGTCTCTTCGCCATCCAAAAGTTTGGACCGGTCCAAAAGCAAGCCTTCAAAACGCTCTTGCCGTACCTTTTGCGACTGTTCCGCCTCTACGAGCTTGGTGACCGCCCCCTTTAAATTTGCCTCGGCTGCGGCGACCTTGGGTGCCAAATCTTGCAAGTGCGCCGCGGCCTGATCCCGTCCCGTGATCTGGGTCTTCCACCATTGCACCACAGCCTCGAGGGTTTTGTGAGCAGCAACAGGATCATCATCCAGCCCGTCAAGGGATTGGGATGCCGCAGCGAGCGGTGCGGCAAGGGATCGATCAATCTGTTCAATGCGAGCAATCGCTTGCTCTGTTTCCTGTTCTTTCAAAGAGGCTTTGGAGTGGGCATCCGCGCTTTGCGCCGCTGTCAGTTCTCGTTGTTCGCTGCGTTCTTCGCGCTTGCTAGCGAGGCGTTTGAGCTGATCGCTGCCCGATTCGAATTGCTGACGCACCTTGCTCTGCTCTACGATTAAGACCTCGATCTCGGTCTGTCGGGTATTGAGCTTATCCTGCAACACATCAAGAATCACCAAAGCTCCTTCAGCTTGCTCTGGAACCTGTGTCAGTCCTGCCTTTATCGCAGCTTCTCGCGCACTCACAAAAGCCGTCTGGCTGGCATCAATGAGCGTTGTTGCCTGCTCGGCGGTCTCTCGCGCTGCGGTGAACCTCAACGTGGCGGCGTCGATTGCGCGCTCTAATGCAGTATGTTTTTTCTGTTCTTCAGCCAGATCGGCGCGGGCATCTTGCAAAGTCTGCCTTAGAGTTTGTGCGACGGACATCAGCGATGCATCATCATGCACGGGATGCTCAAGCGAGCCACAAACCGGGCATGGTTCACCAGACTGCAAATGCTGACGCAAACGGGCCGCTTGCTCGGAAACCGCCGCCTCGGCCTGATCCGCAGGAGTCTGCAGCGCCTCGACCTTGCCGGAAAGGGTCAGTATTTGGTTATCACAAACGCGCAGCGCTGCTGTCTCTCTATCCTGTTTTTGGCGGGCCAATGACTGATCCTCGACCGCACGCGACAGGGTGGTTTTGGCACGGCCAAAATCATCAGCTGCGCGCCTCATATCCTTGAGCGCTTGTGCCCCTTCAAGCAACCGGTTCATGCGTTGCTGCGGATCATTGTTGTCAATGTCTTGCAGGCGCTGTTTCGCCGTTGTAATAGCCGCTTCCAGAGTTTGAGTAGCCTTCCGGTCCACTTCATCAGCTTGTGACAAAGCGTTCAAACTAGCTAGAAGCTCTTGCCCACGTTGTCGTTCAGCATTGGCTGCGTTGCGGGCAAGGCTTTCGGTTTTGCGAACCACGCTCCGCTCTTTAATCAAAAGGTCAATATCTGCCCAGCGATCCGCAAGCAAATGAGTCTCGGGCGCACGGTCCAACTGTTCGATGGCCGCATCATGCAGCGCGGTACTTTGTTGCTGTTTGTGTTTCAAGGCGGCCAGAGCCAATGTCAGCTCGGCTTTTTGTTCGGATTGTTTGAGGTGCAGCGCTTCGGCTTCTGCCACTTCTTCTTTGGCGGTGTGAATGATGCTATCCAGCCGCGCCGCCTCGGTCCAAACGGGCCCAAGTTCTTTAAAGAGACGTTCAGCTTCATCATGGTTCTTTTCAGCAAGGTTACTGGCTTTTTGGCAGTTTTCAAGAACCTCGCGGCGGGTTAGTTGCTCTTGGCGCGCCAATCCTTCATCTTTGGTCAGCTGCACAAATGCCTTGTCAGCCGCCACCAAACGCGCATGTTCGGCTTTCAGTCCAAGCGCCCTTTCTATTTTTTCCAGCTGAGCCCGTTCTGCAGCAGCCCCGATTTTTGCAGCATGGGCAGCCTGCTCAGCCTCTTGGGCAGCATGCACCTGTGCCTGCCCAGCTATCACGGCCTCATGCTTGCGGATTTTCTGCGCAATCGCCTCCAATTCAATGGTGAGCAGCGAAATCTCGCCGGTCAGTTGATCACTCTCTTCCTTCAAGCGCGACCGGTCCTCATCTGACAAAACCGGCGTGGCCGCCCGTCGGGTTTCCAAAACACCCAAGGCCGATTGCGCCTCCAAAAACCGCGCATAAACCCGCTTGGAAATGGAACGATAAATCTCGGTTCCGGTCACTTTTTCCAACAGAGCTGCACGCTCGGACGTGTTGGCGCGAAGAAATGCGTCAAAATCCCCTTGCGCCAACAAAACCGTGCGGCGGAATTCATCATAGGTCAGACCAGTGATCTCGGTCACTTTTTGGGTCACCGCTTTGATCTGGCTTTCCAGAACCACATCATCCTCAAGACGGGTCAGCGACCGGTCGACATTTTGCAACTTGCCCTCGGCCCGTCCTCGCGCCCGTCGCGCTGTCCAGGACGCCCTATAGGCCAGCCCATCCGGCGCCAGAAATGTCACTTCAGCAAACCCCTGACTGGCCCCTCTGCGCAGAATGGCACGCGGATCACTGGATTTGATGGTCTCACCCGCGACATCGGGTACATCGTCATTGACACCAACACCAGAAAGCCGCGGACAATTGCCATAAAGCGCAAGGCACATGGCATCCAGAATGGTGGACTTGCCTGCGCCGGTCTCACCCGTGATGGCAAACAGGCCAGTTGAGCGCAGCGGCTCCTGTGTCAGATCAATCTCGAATGGCTTTGAGAGACTGGCAAGGTTGCCGCCCCGAATTGTCAAAATCTGCATGAATCAAGCCCCCGTGGCGGCATCGCGAAAAGCCGAAATATGCTGTTCATCAGGTGTGGTCGCATTGACGCTCTCAAATGCCTTGCGAAACAGTTCCTCCGGCGTGGTTTCCGCAAGAGAAATCGGGGCAGTCTGTTCGCTCTGCTCGGTGAGCCGTTGCACACGCACACCGGCGGTGCGCAGCGGATATTTGGCCAGTAGCTTTTCAACATCGGCCAGTAGAACCGAAGCAGGGCCAGTGGCTTGCAGATTAACATAGACAAAGGGCCGCAAGGATTTAGGCAGATCTTCTTGAAGTGCAATCTGTTCAAGCGCCACCTCGAAAGCCTCAAATGTCATGGCCCCTTGCGCAGGCAATCGGATCATTTCGACGGGGCGCTCAATGGACAGATGGTGTTTGCGCAAGCCTTCCGCATCAATGTCGATCAAGGTCACACCGTGATCATAGCTGATTTCAGCCGCCGACAATGGAAAGCAAGAGCCAGAATACCGGATACGTCCACCATCCAGATTTTGAGGGCGGTGCAAATGGCCAAGCGCCACATAATCAAATGCCTCGGGGAAAACATCTTCAGACAAGGCATGTTCGCCACCGATCAGAATGCGACGTTCGGCCCCTTCGCTTTCCGTGGCTCCATGGCAATGCAAATGCCCCATAGCAAGGATTGGCAAGCCACCGGCATGAGCGAGGGCTGCCTCGGCCATATCAGCATGAAACCGGCGTGCCGCCTCAACAATGGGAGATCCGCGCTTCTCATCAGCAGCAAAGCTCAAACCGGGCAGATCGGCAGCCCGCAAAAAGGGAATAGCACAAACCCAAGCCCGCACAGTACCGGACGCATCGCACAGCGGTATCATATGCTGTGCATAGTCGATGGCATCTGCGATGTGGCGCATGGTTGCGATGACATGCACATCGAGACTGGCAAGAATGGGTCCGGGCGCTTCGAGCCGCACGGTTGGGTCATGGTTGCCAGAGGTAATCACGGTGCACAATTCCGGACGGCGATCTTTGAACGATCGCAAGGCAGAATAGAGCAATTTTTGCGACTCGCCAGATGGGTTGATGCCGTCATATATGTCGCCTGCGACAATCAGCACATCCACCGCTTGCTGTTCAATCACATCCCCCAGCCGCTCAAACCAGATCCGATGCTCTTCATGCCGCGACCAGCCATTAAGGGTCTGACCAATGTGCCAGTCAGCAGTATGAAGCACACGCAGAGCGTTGCCTTTGGCGCCTACATCTTCACCGTTGTCCACGCCTGTCATTTTCTGATCCGCCAATGCTCGGTCATTCTATATCCTCGTGGCCAAACAGAAAACTCACCACGCTTTTTTCGGTTATTCTCAAGACTAATGTACCCCCGTTGCGAGAACAAGCGGCAGCTGCAAGCAATCCCGTTTCACTCAAATACGCGCATTCGAGAAGACTTTTGACGATACCACACCGACATAGGATTGAGATCCGTTTCCCTTAGGGTGTATACCCATGCAACAACAGACCCGCTATGCAAGTTTAGGCCATGTCTTTTGGGCTACCTTGTTATAGATTGCACAAAGCCTGTCCCGATTTCTACGCGCCTCTTCTTTCATTCCGTCTGGAGCATCCCCTTGTCAAAATCTTTTCCTTTTGAAGCCTGCCTGTTTGATCTGGACGGTACGTTGGTCGATTCAATCGCAGCGGTCACGCGCGCCTGGTCCAAACTGGCTCTGCGTCACGGTCAGGACCCTGAACACGTTCTTCATGTCATTCATGGCAGACCAGCTTCGGAATCCCTGAAAGAACTCCTAAGTTTTATGGATGAGGAAGCGCTTCAAGAAGAGTTTCTCTGGCTTGAAAATCTGGAAGCCACCGATACCGATGGGGTCATTCCCATTGCAGGCGCACTTGGCTTTCTTGCGCGTTTGGACGCCTTGCAAATCCCGTGGGGAATTGTAACCTCCGGCACTCAGCCCATCGCGCGGCCACGCATAAAAGCTGCCGGAATTCCCATGCCGGATGTGCTTGTCACCGCAAATGAAATTAAAAAGGGCAAACCCGACCCCGAACCCTATCTTCTGGGTGCGGCGCAAATCAAAATCGATCCCCAAAAATGCATCGTCTTTGAAGATGCTCCAGCGGGCATCACTGCAGGTCTCGCCGCACAAAGCACGGTTATTGCCATCAGTGCGGCAGCCGGTTTCACACCCACGGAACGCGTCCCGTCCATCAACAATTATGATCATCTGACCATCCGTCAATCGGATGAGGGATTCTATCTGGAAATCACGCAATAGCCCCACTAGCATCAAGGGCTTGTATCAACTCTTCCGGAAGATCTCAGCAACGCCGATCATCTTTTCCATCTCTTTGATACGATCGGCACTTCGTTCAGGATTTGAATTTTGAATATGGGCGATCATGCATTCAACAAGCAGATTGATGGCGATTGTCGAATCCCAGCTTGAAGGCGCTTCCACCATCGCCCGAAAACAATTGTCGGCAATACGTTCAATGGGCGATCCCCACTGGTCGGTAAACAATACAATTTTGGCACCTTGAGAAGCTGCCAGCAGCGCCAGTTTCTCAAGCTCTTTTTCATAGCGGCGGATATCAAACAGGATCAAAACGGAAGACGAATCCAAATCCAGCAGGGTTTGGGGCCAAACACTGGGAGACGCCCCCAACATGGAGACGTTGGGGCGTATGATCTGTAAGTGATTGAAGAAATGATAGGCACTCGACTGCGAGATTTTACCGCCGCGGAGATAGACCTTGTTTTTCGGATCGCCCAACATGTTCGCCACATCATCAAACATCCGATAGTCCAACTGACTCATCGTGCGATTGATATTCTCGACCACCTGAAACGAAAAACGATTGGCCACGTGGTCATTGTGGGCAGAAGACACATGTCCATCAATTTTTGCCAACGGCTGTTTGATGCGTTCAGCCAACTCGGCACGGACCGCCCCCTGCATATCGGGAAAGCCGTGAAACCCCAGCTTACGTGCAAACCGAATGACCGTGGGGGTCGACACGTCGGCAGCAATCGCCAGCTCGGTAATCGACTTCAATTCGATCGCCAGTGAATCGTCTTTCAAATAAGGGACCAACCGGCGTTCAGCAGGTGTAAAGGCCGATTTATGCTGTTCAATCAAATCGCGAACAAGCATTTTTTCATTGTCAATTCCTTGCTTCATAATTACACCATAAAGAATAATGTAGAAAAAAATACAGAAAAAAATTGACTTTTCATCCCTGCCTGTAGTTTTCTTTACAAAGGCAACCGGGGAGAATAAAATATGACCATACGGACATGGTCCCCAATTCAATTTCACGGAACAAGCGGAAAAGCACCGTTTGTGCTGTTATGTGAACATGCGGCCAAAGACATCCCGCAAGAGTTGGGCAACTTGGGACTTGATCCCGAAGCGCGCGCTTCGCATGCGGCGTGGGACATTGGCGCATTGGACGTCGCAACCGGACTGTCGCAGCTTCTAGACGCGCCTTTGGTTGCGGGCGGCGTATCGCGCCTCGTTTATGATTGCAACCGCCCTCTTCAGGCCCCCGATTGCATGCCAGTGAAGAGCGAGGTCTTCTCGATTCCAGGCAACAAAGATCTCACCGATGATGAGAGACAATTGCGCTTTGCACTTGTTCACGAACCCTTTCATTCCGCAGCCCAAGACCTGATCCGCGCCCAAATCAAAAGATCCAAAACGCCTGTCACCGTCCTGACAATTCACAGCTTTACCCCTGTTTACAATGGTGGCCAACGGCTGGTTGAACTTGGATTTCTATTTGACAAAAACTCAGGCTTCAGCGACGCAATCCAGACCATCGAGCAGGAGCGCGGTCGTTTCAAATCAGCGCTGAACGAACCTTATGACGCGACAGACGGCGTCACCTACAGCCTTCGAAAGCACGCTGAAGATCTCGATCTGGACGCGACCATGATCGAAATTCGCAATGACCTCATAAACACACAGGACAAAGCCAAAGAAATGGCCGACCATCTCGCTCAATCCATTTTGCAGGCACACGAGACCCTGCATCAAGATAGGCAGAGAAAGGCGAACGCTTCATGAAGGCCCTTTTGCGCTTCATCGATTTGGTTGACGGCTTCAATCTTCGCGTAGGACGCGTCGTAATGTATGGCCTATTTGTGCTTATGGCGATCCTGCTGTGGTCTTCCGTCTCCAAAACATTCTTCAGCCCATCCCTGTGGACCTTGGAAATGGCCCAGTTCGCCATGGTCGCCTATTATATGCTTGGTGGTCCCTATTCGCTCCTGATGGGGTCCAATGTACGCATGGACCTATTTTATGGCGACTGGTCGAAAAGACGAAAAGCAGCCGTCGATTGTTTCACCGTTCTTTTCTTGGTCTATTATCTGGGTGTTCTGCTTTATGGCGGCCTTAGTTCAACGGCCTACTCATTGGGATACTGGGGATCTGACCCTATCAGCTATTTTGTTGGCCTAATCATCGGCAGCGAAGAAGTGGGACGGTTAGAACGGTCTTCAACCGCATGGCGACCCTATGTCTGGCCCATCAAAGCCATCATGGTAACAGGCGTCCTGATGATGCTGTTGCAGGCCCTCGCAGAGTTGGGCAAAGACATCGCCCGACTTGCCGGCCACTCCATTCCAGAGGTGAAAGAATGAGCCAAGAGCACATTGCAATCTTTATGTTCGCCTCAATGATGCTGATGCTGTTTTCAGGTCAGCGGGTCTTTGGTGCAATTGGCGCCATTGCGGCCATTGCGGCCATGGCCTTATGGGGAACAGGCGGGCAGGACATTCCGTTTTCTGCGGCCATGAAACTCATGAAATGGTACCCTCTGCTCACTCTGCCAATGTTTATTTTCATGGGATATGTATTGTCCGAAAGCCGTTTGGCCGATGATCTTTATCGCATGTTCCATGTCTGGTTTGGCGATGTCAGCGGCGGCCTTGCCATGGGCACCATTGGCCTTATGGTGTTGATATCGGCGATGAACGGCTTGTCCGTTGCCGGAATGGCGATTGGCGCCACCATTGCCCTGCCCGAGCTGCTCAAACGTGGCTATGACAAAATAATGGTGACCGGCGTCATTCAGGCGGGGTCTTCGCTTGGCATTCTGGTGCCGCCATCGGTGGTTCTGGTGCTCTATGCCATGATTGCCCGTCAGCCCGTTGGACAGCTTTGGCTGGCTGGTATCGTTCCCGGCCTGCTGATGGCCGCCATGTTCATTCTCTACATCTGGATCCGCTGTCGCATCAACCCCAAATTGGGGCCTGCACTCCACGAAGCTGGAAACGTGCCACGCTCAGAGAAAATCCGCCTATTGGGCGCAGGCATCCTGCCATTGGCCATTTTCGCAACCATGATGGTGCCGTTTGTCAACGGCTGGACATCTCTGGTCGAAAGTTCAGCCATTGGCGCCCTTACAGCTCTTGCTGCGTCGATTCTCAAACGGCGAATGACTTGGAAAATCTTTCAAACCTGCACCCGCCAGACTCTGGGCATCTCTTGCATGTTCATGTGGATCATTGTCGCGGCGTTGGGCTTTGGTGCTGTGTTTGATGGACTGGGTGCCGTCAAGGCGATGGAAAATCTCTTCACCGAGCAAATGGGACTGTCCCCATGGATGATCCTGATTCTGATGCAGCTCAGCTTCATCATCATGGGAACCTTTCTGGATGATACGGCGATGCTTGTTATTGTCGCTCCGCTCTATGTTCCCCTTGTCGGCGCTCTTGGTTTCGATCTAATCTGGTATGGCGTGCTGTACACCATCACCACCCAGATCGCCTATATGACACCGCCTTTTGGCTACAATCTGTTCCTCATGCGCGCCATGGCTCCTCCGGAAATCGGCTTGCGTGATATCTACCGATCCATCGTGCCCTTCGTTGGTGTGATGGTTCTGACATTGATCATCATTATGCTTTTTCCTCAGATCGCACTTTGGCTTCCAGAAGCGATCTACAATTAATAAATGCAAGAGTTTCAAAAGAAACCGGCAATCACTCAAATGGAGAACACAAATGACAACTTCGAGACGTAATTTTTTAAAGACAGCAGCGATTGGCGCTGCTGCTGCACCTCTGGCGACCCCAGCCCTTGCACAAAGCACCATCAAGTGGCGCATGCAAACTTATGCTGGCCCGGCTCTGGCCGCCCATGTCATTGATCCTGCAATCAAACTGTTTAACCAGATTGCAGGTGATCGCATGCAGATCGAGCTGTTTTATGCCGATCAGCTGGTCCCAACAGGTGAGTTGTTCCGCGCCTTGCAAAAAGGCACGATTGATGCGGTTCAGTCCGATGACGATTCAATGGCATCTCCGACCGATGTCACCGTCTTCGGTGGCTACTTCCCGTTTGCCTCCCGTTATTCCCTCGATGTACCAGTGCTGTTCAACCAATATGGTCTGAATGAAATCTGGGATGAAGAATATTCCAAAGTCGGCGTCAAACACATCTCAGCCGGATCTTGGGATCCATGCCACTTTGCCACCAAAGACCCGATCAACTCTTTGGCCGACCTGAAGGGCAAAAAAGTCTTCACCTTCCCAACCGCTGGTCGCTTCCTCAGCCAGTTCGGCGTTGTGCCTGTCACCCTGCCATGGGAAGACATTGAAGTTGCCATGCAAACCGGCGAGCTGGACGGCGTCGCATGGTCCGGCATCACCGAAGATTACACCGTCGGTTGGGCAGATGTGACCAACTACTTCCTCACCAACAACATCTCCGGCGCATGGGCAGGCTCTTTCTTTGCTAATATGGGCCGCTGGAACGAGTTGCCTGAAGATCTGCAAGCGCTGTTCCGCGTTTGTTGTGATCAGTCCCATTATTATCGCCAGTGGTGGTATTGGGGTGGAGAAGCCAGCCTGCGCGTTGACGGCACCAAAATGAAACTGACATCTATTCCTGATGAGGAATGGAAACAGGTAGAAGACGCAGCAGTTGTCTTCTGGGATGAAGTGGCAGCAGAGTCCGAGACAAAAGCAAAAGTTGTCGAAATCATCAAGAAATACAATGCCGACATGCAAAAAGCAGGTCGCCCATATCGTTACTCTTGATACAGATAGCCGGAGGCGGGTTTCCCGTCTCCAGCCCTCTTTGGAAAATACGCCATGAACCAAGCCATGACCGTTGATACTCTCAAAAAATCCATTGCCAGCAAACTGATTGACACAGTTCTGGTTTGCATGATCGACATGCAAGGGCGCCTCATGGGCAAGCGCTTTCATGCCGAAGCATTTCTTGAGATTGCACAAGACGAAACCCACTGCTGCAACTATCTGCTTGCAACCGATTTGACGATGGCAACGCCCGAGGGCTATGCCTCGACCAGCTGGCAAAGCGGCTATGGCGATTATGTCATGAAGCCAGACCTGACCACCCTGCGGCCTGTGCCATGGCTGGAAGGCACGGCCATGGTTCTGTGCGACGTTCTGGACCATCACACACACGCGCCTGTTCCCCATTCCCCGCGTGAGATGCTGAAAAAACAGATCGCACGCGCAAATGCTCTGGGCCTGACAGCCATCATGGCGACCGAGCTGGAATTTTTCCTCTTCAAAGGCACCCATGACGACATCGCCAAAAGCGGTTTCAAACTGGAGCCTATTTCCAACTACAACGAGGATTATCACATCTTCCAAACGTCCAAGGAAGAATATGTGATGCGTCCGATCCGCAATCATTTGCGCGAAATGGGCATCCCGATTGAAGGCTCCAAAGGCGAAGCTGAAGCCGGTCAGGAAGAGCTGAATATCAAATATTCAGATGCTCTGGCCACCGCTGATCACCACACGCTTGCCAAACATGGCATCAAGGAAATTGCCCATCAGCATGGTTTGGCCGCGTCCTTTTTGCCCAAATGGCACAAAGACCGTGTCGGCAGCGCCTCCCACGTGCATCAATCACTCTGGAAAGACGACACAAACGCTTTCTTCGACCCGGACAGGCCGCTGGGCAAATCAGAATTGATGGATCATTATGTTGCAGGCCTGATGAAATATGCCGCCGATTACACCTATTTCTTGGCCCCCTATATCAACAGCTACAAACGCTTTGCCAAAGGCACCTTTGCACCGACCCAGATCGTCTGGTCGGTCGACAATCGTACCGCCGCCTATCGGCTTTGCGGTGAAGGTTCAAAAGCGGTGCGTATCGAATGCCGCACCCCTGGCGCCGATATGAACCCCTATCTGGCACAAGCTGCACTGTTGGCAGCGGGCCTCAAAGGCATCGAAGAAAAGCTCCCCCTGCCTGAAGCCTATTCAGGGGACGCATATGCAAATGACGACCAACATCACGTTCCGCGGACCTTGCGCGATGCGCGCGCGGCACTGATAGATTCTTCCATGCTGCGCGAAGCCATGGGCGATGATGTGATCGACCACTATGCCCGCGCGGCCGAGTGGGAAATTGACGAATTCAACAAAATAGTGACCGACTATGAAGTCGCGCGCGGTTTAGAGCGCGCATAATAAGGAACTCCCATGTCACAGATGCTGAAATGTATCTCCCCCATTGATGGGTCGGTTTTTGCAGAGCGCCCTGTTCTGTCTTTGCAAGACGCCAAGTCTGCCGCCAAGACGGCACGCAAAGCGCAGGCTGCTTGGGCTGCAAGGCCCCTGCAAGAGCGGATTGCGCTCGTCATGGCCGGGGTCGCCAAAGTGGGCGAGATGAACAATGAAATAGTGCCAGAGCTAGCCCAAATGATGGGACGCCCCGTGCGCTACGGCGGTGAATTTGGTGGCTTCAACGAGCGGGCCAGCCACATGGCCTCCATTGCGCAAGAAGCATTGGCCGATATCATGGTCGGTGAGGACGCCACCTTCAAACGCTACATCAAGCGCCTGCCGCATGGGGTCGTCTTGGTGGTTGCGCCATGGAATTACCCCTATATGACCGCCATCAACACTGTGGCCCCTGCCCTGATCGCAGGCAACACAGTGATGTTGAAGCATTCCACGCAAACGCTTCTCGTCGGCGAGCGTATGGTCAAAGCCTTCCAAGCCGCTGGTGTGCCTGAGGATGTTTTCCAGAATCTGTTCCTAAGCCATGACACCACCTCTGCACTCATCGCTGACAACGCCTTTGATTTTATCAATTTCACCGGCTCGGTCGGTGGGGGCCAAACGATGGAACGTGCGGCTGCTGGCACCTTCACCGGCGTAAGCACAGAGCTGGGCGGCAAAGACCCCGGTTATGTTATGCCGGACGCCGACCTTGACGCAGCGGTCGACACTCTGATCGACGGAGCCATGTTCAACTCCGGCCAGTGCTGTTGTGGCATTGAGCGCATTTATGTTCATGAGAGCCTGTTCGATGCCTTTGTCGAAAAAGCCGTGGCCATCGTCAATAGCTACAAACTTGGCAATCCTTTGAACCAAGAGACCACCATCGGTCCAATGGCCAACGTGCGCTTTGCCAAAGAAGTCCGCGACCAAATCGCCGAGGCCGTTGAAGCCGGCGCCAAGGCCCACATCGAGACATTTGCGCAAGATGATGGCGGTGCCTATCTGACGCCACAAATCCTGACCAATGTCACCCATGACATGCGGGTCATGCGCGAAGAAAGCTTCGGGCCTGTCGTTGGCATCATGTCTGTGAAAGATGACGAAGAAGCCATCGCGCTAATGAATGACAGCGACTTTGGCCTCACAGCCAGTCTTTGGACCAAAGATATCGACCGTGCAATCGCTGTGGGAGACCGCATTGAAACCGGCACTGTCTTCATGAATCGTGCCGACTATCTCGACCCCGGCTTATGCTGGACCGGCTGCAAGCAAACCGGCCGCGGCGGCGGCTTGTCTGTTATCGGGTACCAGAACCTGACCCGTCCAAAATCATACCATCTCAAGAAGGTGACGCAATGACCCTCACAGGCAACTGGTCCTATCCGACCGCAATTAAATTCGGCGCTGGCCGCATTGCAGAAATCGGCGCAGCATGTGCCCAAGCCGGTATCAAGCATCCATTGCTTGTCACCGATCGTGGTCTGGCATCCCTGCCCGTCACCATTTCAACTCTGGATGTCATCGAGGCTGCTGGGCTGGGTCGTGCTATTTTTAGCGATGTTGACCCCAACCCCAATGAGATCAACCTCAGCGCTGGCGTTGAAGCGTTCAAGGCAGGCAACCACGATGGTGTGATCGCCTTTGGTGGCGGTTCCGGCCTTGATCTTGGCAAAATGGTTGCCTTTATGGCTGGCCAGATCCGCCCGATCTGGGATTTTGAAGACATTGGAGACTGGTGGACTCGTGCCGACAGCGACGCCATTGTGCCCATCGTGGCAGTGCCCACCACCGCAGGCACCGGCTCTGAAGTGGGCCGCGCCAGCGTCATCACCAATTCGGTCACTCACGAGAAGAAAATCATCTTCCATCCCAAAGTGTTGCCTGCTGTGGTGATTTGTGACCCAGAGCTGACTGTAGGCATGCCACCAGCGATCACCGCAGGCACAGGCCTTGATGCCTTTGCGCATTGTGTTGAAGCTTTCAGCAGCCCGCATTATCATCCTATGAGCCAGGGCATTGCCTTGGAAGGCATGCGGCTGGTCGTCGAGAACCTGCCTCGCGCCTATAAAGACGGAACCGACATTGAAGCCAGAGCCAACATGATGTCCGCTGGAGCAATGGGGGCTACCGCCTTTCAAAAGGGCCTTGGTGCCATCCATGCCCTGAGCCATCCACTCGGTGCGATGTATCACACCCACCACGGCACCACCAATGCGATCTGCATGCCGGCAGTACTTCAATTCAACCGCCCTGCTATCGAAAAACGCTTTGATATCATCACCCAATATCTTGGACTGAGCGGTGGCTTTGATGACTTCTGCGCCTTTGTGGATGGCTTCAATGACAGTCTGGGCATCCCAAAACGCATGAGCGATCTGGGTGTCACCAACCCCGACATCGACAAGCTGGTTGAAGGTGCATTGAAAGACCCGTCCTGTGGTGGCAACCCCATTGAGCTGACCGCTGACAACCTGCGCAAGCTCTTCCAAGCAGTGCTATAAAAATAGGCACAGCCCGATAATAGTCATGTGTTTCCGCGCCGGTTTGGAGTATAATAAACTCAAATCAAATCGGCGCGGCACTGTTTACTATCGGCCAAAGGACAGGGGCCCCAAATGTGCCCAAACAAGCCGTGTTAAGGCCTGTCCTGTAGGAGGAGTACCAGATGTATAAAAACATCCTTGTCCCCATTGCACTTGATCATGACCACAGCCCAACAGGCGCATTGGAAGCCGTAAAGGCTTTGGCCGATGACACCGCCAATATTATTCTCTTGCATGTGTTTGATATTGTGCCAGCCTATGTTGCGTCTCAAGTCCCTCCCGATGTCCGCAAAGAAGCCCGTAAATATGTATTGGACGAGCTAGAAGCCATCGCAAAAACCATTCCAAACGCCACAGTGGCGTCCGACGATGGCAACGCAGGCACCGTGATTGTGGACTATGCTGAAGAACATGATGTGGACTTGATCGTCGTTGCATCCCATCGTCCCGGAATGCAAGACTATTTCCTGGGATCAACGGCAGCACGCGTTGTGCGTCACGCGCCTTGTTCGGTTCATGTCATCCGATAATTCGGCCTTACGAGATCGAGACCAACTCCTGCGCTTTTAGAAGCGCAGGAAGCATCCCAATATACCCAATGCATCAAAAACTGGTACGCATGCGATAGCCGGGCATATAAACCAAGCGCACATGCGTAATGGGCTGATCCTGATTCCATGTGCTGCGTTCTGTCGCAAACAGCGCACTTCCTTCAGCAATGTCAAAATTCCGCGCCAGTTTGGCGTCGGCTTGTGTGGCAAAAAAGCTCAATTCCCCTCCCGAATAGGGCGCATTTTGCACCAGCCACTCATTGATGCTGATGCTATCCAGATCCAAAGCATCAAAGGATGGAACAGCAGCAAGGGAAGTGTACCGCTCTTCAAAGATGAAAGGACGGTTGTCAGAAAAATGCATCGTCTCGGTATAAAGCAATGTGGTGTCTTCTGACACACGAAAGGCCCCTGACAAAAAGGCTGGCAGCGAGCGCTTGACCCGTTGCAATATCGTATGGCGATACAGCGCGCCCTTGGCTTCCACCTCTTCGCGGATAATCGGAATGGTCAAAATGGCTTTGTGTGGCGGATTAATCGCAATGCGCGTTCCCGCCTTGCGTTTGCGCGTCACAATGCCTGCGCTGGCCAACTCGCGCAAAGCCCGGTTGACGGTCGTTCTGGCACACTGAAACTCTTCGGCCAATTCGGACTCATTGGGTATCAATGAGCCCGGCTGCCATACGCGCTCATTGATCCGCCGGAGCAGTTCCTCGCGGATTTGCGTCCAACTGTTTGGCTCTTTTCCCGTCAAAATGCTTGCCTCAGCCTTCTCATCACCTGACCGTAGCGCGCCCGAATGGCATCACTTGATATGTGGGTTCCCTGTATAACCAAATGCCGCCCCGCAGACCAGACATCCGTTATCATTCTATCGTCACCGGCAAAAATCCAGGTATCAAGGATCTCGTCGCCTTTGCTGCCATCCAGCGTCACGTCCGAACTATCCAGCGCCATCAGATCGGCCAATTGCCCTTCGGCAATCACTCCGCTCTGTCTGCCTGCAGCCTGCGCACCACCAAGGGCAACCGCATCAAACAAAACCCGCCCCGTGGACTGGCTGTCCGTTGCGACCGTAGCACGACAGCGATCCCGCAAGCGTTGCGAATATTCCAGCGTTCGCAATTCTTCGGTTAAAGAAATACGAACATTGGAGTCAGAGCCGACCCCGATCCGCCCCTTGGCGCCCAAATAGCGCACGCCATTAAAAATCCCGTCCCCGAGGCTGGATTCGGTAATCGGACAGAGCCCTGCCACCGCCCCCGTCGCAGCCAAAGCATCGGTCTCAAAGTCATTCATCTGTGTACAGTGGATCAAACACCAATTGTCAGCGACCGGATGGCGATCCAAGAGCCATTCCACCGGCCGTTTGCCATAGGCGGCGTGGACTTCTTCCACTTCTTTCACTTGCTCGGCCAGATGCATGTGCAACGGCCCCGATCCGGCAAGCTCCACACAGTCTGCCAAGGCCTCAATGGAGACAGCCCTTAAGGAATGAGGCGCGACACCGATGGTACAGTCCGCGGGCAATGTCGCGACCATCGCGCTTGCGCCCTCATGCAGACGGGCAAATTGATCAAAATTGTTACCAAAGCGAATTTGACCTGCGCCAAGCGGTCGATGATCACACCCGCCATATTCATAAAGAACCGGCAACAGCGTTAGGCCAATGCCGCTGGTAACTGTCGCAGCACCAATGCGATCAGATAATTCACACAAATTGTCATAGGCAGCACCAGATGGCTGATGGTGGACATAATGAAACTCGGCATTACAGGCATACCCTGCCTCCAACATTTCCATTTGCACAAATGCAGCAATGGCTTCGATATCATCAGGGGTCAGAATGTCGAGGAACCGATACATGATCTGTCGCCATGTCCAAAAGGTATCGCGCGGCTCCGGTCCACGCCGCTCGCTCATCCCCGCCATGGCGCGCTGAAAGGCATGACTATGCAGATTGGTTGGTGCTGGCAACAGAATTCCGACGCGCGCAACATCCCCCTCGACCGTCGCCACATCAACATTATCCTGAATGGTTTGGATCACACCGGCATCATCAACAGACACCAAAACATCATCCTGCCAACCACGTGAGATCAGCGCCTTTTCTGCATAAATTTTCATCATACTTCTACTTCCAACATTATCCGCCCCAACATTGCCTTACTAAGCGGCAATTTTAGCCCAATTCGCGTTGACAGTCCAATTATTATGTGCATGTATATTCCCATATAACACGATTTAATCAAGCGCGGATCAGCCCTGTGACACATTTTCTTTTTAAAAATGCCACGCTGGCAACGATGCAAAGCGGCACCGAGCCCTATGGTTTGGTTGTCGATGGAGCCCTTGCCATAGAACATGGCATGATCGTCTATTGCGGCCCTGCCGATGCTCTACCCGATGCGTACAAAACATGGCCAGACCGTGATCTGGGCGGCGCTGTGGTGACTCCCGCCCTGATAGATTGCCACACCCATGTGGTGTTTGGTGGCAACCGCGCTCGTGAGTTTGAAATGCGCCTCCAAGGGGCCAGCTATGAAGAAATCGCCCGCGCTGGGGGAGGCATCGTCTCAACAGTGACCGCGACCCGTGCCGCAAGTGAAGAAGACTTGCTTACCTCGGCGCTCCCCCGTGTCGATGCCCTGTTGGCAGAAGGCGTCACGACGCTGGAAATCAAATCCGGTTATGGTCTTGATGGCGCGTCTGAATTGCGCATGTTGCGCGTGGCCAAACGCATTGCCCAAGTGCGCAATGTTACGGTCCGCACCACCTATTTGGGTGCGCACGCCATTCCCGCCGAGTATAAAGACCAACCCGACGCCTATCTTGATGAAGTTTGCCTGCCGACTTTGGAGCAAGCCCACGCTGAGGGACTTGTTGATGCCGTTGACGGCTTTTGTGAGGGCATCGCCTTTTCTCCCGATCAGATCAAAAGGGTGTTTGAAAAAGCCAAGGCGCTCGGCCTACCGGTAAAACTGCACGCTGAGCAATTGTCCAATCTGGGCGGCTCTGTTTTGGCGGCTGAATATAACGCTTTATCGTCTGATCATCTGGAATATCTGGACGAAGCTGGCGTTGAGGCCATGGCAAAATCGGGCACCGTCGCGGTTTTGCTGCCCGGCGCCTTTTATACCCTGCATGAGACACAATTCCCGCCGGTTAAGCTGTTGCGCACGCACAAGGTACCCATCGCCATTGCCACCGATTGCAACCCCGGCACCTCCCCACTGACATCTTTGCTGTTGACCATGAATATGGCCTGCACACTGTTCCGCATGACACCGCAAGAAGCGTTAGCAGGGGTCACATGCAACGCAGCGCGCGCCTTGGGTCTGACAGATCGCGGTATATTGCAACAAGGCATGCGCGCGGATCTGGCCATTTGGGCTATCGACCATCCCGCTGAGCTGTCCTATCGCATCGGCTTTAATCCTTTAAAAGAACGCATTGTAGGAGGGGCAATATGACCCTTGCGCCATTGATCCCGGGGAATGTAGACCTCAAAACCCTTGAAGCAATTTATCGCGACAGCCTTGCCGTCACCATTGATCGCGCGGCCAAAGCGGACGTTGATAAAGCCGAAGACCGTGTCCGCCAGGCCGCCGCAGGCAGCGAAGCGGTTTACGGCGTCAACACTGGCTTTGGAAAATTGGCCAGTGTCAAAATCGCGCCGGAAGACACCGCCACTTTGCAGCGCAATCTCATCCTGTCCCACTGTTGTGGGGTTGGCGAAGAAATGGATGAAGCCACCGTGCGTCTGGTGATGACGCTCAAGCTCATGTCCCTTGCCCGCGGGGCATCCGGTGTGCGTTGGGTCGTCCTGGAATTGATTGAAAATTGCCTTGCAAAAGGCGTTACCCCCATCATTCCTGCACAGGGTTCGGTTGGTGCTTCCGGTGATTTGGCTCCCTTGGCCCACATGACCGCAGTACTGATCGGAGAAGGGGAAGCAAGCTTCGCTGGTGAGCGTATGTCCGGAAAAGAGGCCTTGCAGCGCGCGGGATTAACACCCGTGACGCTCGGCCCGAAAGAAGGACTAGGCCTCATCAATGGCACGCAGGTCTCCACTGCCTTTGCCTTGGTTGGTCTGTTCGAAGCCCGCCGCATGGCCGAAGCATGTTTGGTCACAGCCAGTCTTTCCACGGATGCCATCATGGGCTCAACCGCCCCTCTTCTACCAGAGATCCATGCGCTACGCGGCCATCGCGGCCAGATTGATGCAGCAGCGGCCATGCGTGGCCTGATGGAAGGTTCGGAAATTCGCGAAAGCCACCGGGAGAGCGACAGCCGCGTGCAAGATCCCTATTGCATCCGCTGCCAGCCGCAAGTGGTGGGTGCCTGTATCGACATGATCCGCATGGCAGCAACGACACTGGAAATCGAGGCCAATGCAGCCACGGACAACCCGCTTGTTTTGATCGAAGAAGACCGCATTGTCTCGGGCGGCAACTTCCATGCAGAACCGGTTGCTTTTGCCGCAGACCAGCTGGCTCTGGCCATCGCCGAAATAGGCGCCATTGCACAGCGTCGCGTGGCCTTGATGGTCGACCCGACATTGTCCTACGATCTTCCACCCTTCTTGGCCAAAAACCCTGGCCTCAATTCCGGCTTGATGATCGCCGAAGTGACAACAGCTGCCTTGATGAGCGAAAACAAACATCTGGCCAATCCCTGTTCAACAGACTCGACCCCGACCAGCGCCAATCAGGAAGACCATGTTTCTATGGCCGCCCACGGCGCACGCCGTCTCAAACGCATGACAGACAATCTCGCCAATATTCTGGGCGTTGAACTGCTGTGTGGAGCACTTGGCGTCGAACACCGCGCTCCTCTCAAAACAAGCCAGCCCTTACAGCATGCGATAACAAGGCTCCGCCAAGAAGTATCCGCGCTAGAAACGGACCGCTATTTGGCACCAGACCTCAAAGCAGCTTGCGAACTGATCGCCAGCCGCGCTTTGTTGGATGCAGTGACCACCGATCATCTTGTTGGCATCGAGGTATCCCATGCAGCCTGTTGAAATCATCCAAGGCAACAGTCCCATTGTGCTGGGGCTTCCTCATACGGGCACCCACATACCCGATGAGATATTGGCGACACTGAACGACACCGGCAAAATTTTGGCAGACACCGATTGGCACGTAGATCGGCTCTACAGCGGCCTGTTGCCCGGCGCCACGATGGTATGCGCTAACTTCCATCGCTATGTCATCGATGCCAACCGGGCACCTTCGGACGAGTCGCTCTATCCGGGCCAAAACACCACCGGCCTTTGCCCAACCACAGACTTTGACGGTCGCCCTATTTATCTGGACGGCAAAGAGCCAACAGCACAAGACATCGAAGCCAGACGATTGGCATGGCACGCCCCCTATCATGCAGCATTGGCTGCTGAGTTAGAACGCGTCAAGACCATCCACGGCATAGCCATTCTCTATGACTGCCATTCGATCCGGTCCCATATCCCCTTTTTGTTTGAAGGCAAATTGCCCGATTTCAACATCGGCACCAATAACACCACCACCTGCGATGCACGCATTGAACAAGCCGTATTGGCCCGCGCCAAACGCGCCAGTGGCTATACCGCCATACTGAATGGCCGTTTTAAAGGAGGCTGGACCACACGTCACTATGGCAAGCCTCAAAACAATGTGCATGCCATCCAAATGGAACTGGCGCAGGACACGCACCTGACCACAGAAACACCACCCTTTGCCTATGATCTACAAAAATCCGATGCTTTGCGGGCGCATCTCGCCGCAATTCTCAGTGACTTGCAAAATTTGGCAAAAAGCTTGCCCAAAACAGACAACAACACTTTCTAGGAGGCCGTAATGGTTGACCGCCGTCACAACACTCGCGATATTTTCCCTCCGACCGGTACGGAACTGAATGCCAAATCATGGCTGACAGAAGCACCCTTGCGGATGCTGATGAACAATCTGCATCCCGATGTTGCAGAACGACCGCATGAACTGGTCGTCTATGGCGGCATTGGTCGCGCCGCACGCACATGGCAGGATTTTGATCTGATTGTTGAAGCGCTGAAACAGTTGGAAGACACCGAAACCCTGCTTGTTCAGTCCGGCAAGCCCGTTGGCGTCTTCAAAACCCACAAAGATGCCCCCCGCGTTCTGATCGCCAACTCCAACCTCGTGCCCCACTGGGCCAATTGGGACCATTTCAACGAATTGGATAAAAAGGGTTTGGCCATGTATGGCCAGATGACGGCTGGTTCTTGGATCTATATCGGAACACAGGGCATTGTACAGGGCACTTATGAAACATTCGCCGAGGCTGGTCGCCAGCATTTTGGCGGAGACCTGACAGGCAAATGGATCTTGACCGGCGGTCTTGGCGGCATGGGCGGCGCACAGCCACTGGCCGCCGTCATGGCAGGTGCCTGTTGCCTCGCCGTTGAATGCGATGAGAGCCGCATCGATTTTCGTCTGCGCACCGGCTATGTCGATGAAAAAGCAACATCGCTCGACCAAGCGCTCGATATGATTGACCGCTGGACAAAAGCGGGCGAAGCAAAATCCGTTGGTTTGCTGGGCAATGCGGCAGACATCTTCCCCGAGCTGGTAAAACGTGGTGTTAAACCTGACATTGTTACCGACCAGACATCGGCCCACGATCCTATCAACGGCTACCTGCCCAAGGGCTGGACCATGGGGCAATGGACCGAAAAACGCGAAAGCGATCCCAAAGCCGTCGAAAAAGCGGCCCGTGCCTCCATGCGCGAGCAAGTGGAAGCCATGGTCGCCTTTTGGGACATGGGTATTCCGACACTGGACTATGGCAACAACATTCGTCAGGTCGCCAAGGATGCCGGTTTTGAAAATGCCTTCGCTTTCCCCGGCTTTGTCCCTGCCTACATTCGCCCCCTGTTTTGCAAGGGCATCGGCCCGTTCCGCTGGGCGGCGCTGTCTGGCGATCCGGAAGATATTTACAAGACCGACGCCAAGGTCAAAGAGCTCATTCCCGATGATCCGCATCTGCACAAATGGCTGGATATGGCCCGTGACCGCATCGCCTTTCAGGGCCTGCCTGCCCGCATTTGCTGGGTTGGTCTGGGCCAGCGTCATCGCCTTGGTCTGGCCTTCAATGAAATGGTCCGCACTGGCGAGCTAAAAGCCCCTGTGGTGATCGGCCGCGATCATCTGGACAGCGGCTCTGTCGCATCGCCAAACCGCGAAACCGAATCCATGAAAGATGGCTCGGACGCAGTGTCTGATTGGCCCCTGCTCAATGCCCTGCTCAATTGCGCATCTGGAGCAACTTGGGTATCGTTGCATCATGGCGGCGGGGTCGGCATGGGCTTTTCACAACACTCAGGCATGGTTATTTGCGCTGATGGCACGAAAGATGCAGATGAACGCATTGGTCGCGTCCTGTGGAATGATCCGGCAACCGGCGTAATGCGCCACGCAGATGCCGGATATGACCTTGCCATTGACTGTGCAAAAGAGAATCATTTGAACCTTCCGGGAATTTTGATCAAAGAATAAATAAAATAAAAAAAACTACCTTCCTTCACCTTTCCAACATCTATCGGAGAACAGTCGCTATGAAATCCAACATCCTATCCTTCATCGCCGCCGCTGGTATCGGCCTTGGTCTGGCTAGCACGGCTCAGGCAGATCTCTTGTCTGACATCAAGGCAAAGGGCAAAATTGTCGCTGCCACCGAGATGCATTATGCGCCGTTTGACATTCTCAAGGATGGTGAATATCAAGGCATTTGCTATGATCTCTTCACCGAAGTTGCTAAAGAATTAGGCGTTGAAGTCGAATTTCTCGACCTGCCATGGCAGTCGATTCTGCCCGGCTTGGAAGCTGGCAAATTCGATATTGTCAATGCACCCGTCACCATCACTGCCGAACGCATGAAGCGCTACAGCTTCACTTTGCCAATCGGCAATGCAACCGTAGCACTGGCCAAAAAAGCCGGCGACACCAGCATCAGCAAACCTGAAGACATTGCAGGCAAAGCGGTTGGTTCCCAAAAAGGCTCCGCGCAGTTGGCACAGTTGAAAGCCTTCTCCGAAACACTGGCTTCACCTGCCGATGTGCGTGAATATGTGAATATCGACGAAGCCCTCGCCGATATGGCAGCCGGCCGCATCCAGGCTGTTGCCAACTCCATGCCTTTGATGGGCTATGCTGCTGTTCAGCGTCCAGGCCTGTTCGAAATGGTTATGCCTCCGTTCGGCGACCCCAAATACTTCGGTTGGGTTGCTCCTGCGGGTGAAGACAGCGCATCTCTGGTTGCTGCGATCAACAAAGCGATCCTGAAAATGCACGAAGATGGCCGTTTGACTGCCATCAACGAAAAATGGCTTGGTACGGCTCCTGAATTGCCAACCACCATGCCTGCTGTTAAGTAAGGCGTCAGGCGCGTCCGAAGACGGAGTCTTTCGGGCGCGCCCTACTTCTCCGGCCTTCCTCCCACTACGGAGATTGCACAGATGAGCTTTTCGTTCGACACCATTTGGCAGAATCTGCCCTATATGTTGACAGCGGCCCGCTGGACGATCCTTATTTCAGTTGCAGGCATGGCCATCAGTCTGATCTGGGGCACATTCCTGTGTGCAGCCAGACTATCCCAAGGCGCGATTACGCGTCGGGCAGCGATGGTCTATATCAGCTTTTTTCGCGGCGTACCTTTGCTGGTACAGCTGTTGATGTTCTACTACATGCTGCCTTTCATCGGTCTTGACCTCCCTGCCATTCAAGCTGCCATTCTTGCAGTGGGCCTGTGTTCAGCCGCCTATACCGCAGAAATCCTGCGAGGCGCGATCCAGTCTATTCCTGCAGGTCAGACCGAAGCCGCCGAAGCTCTGGGTATCCCGAGATTTTCTCTTTGGCGCCGTATTCTGGTGCCACAAGCGGTGCGTATCGGCCTACCGTCTCTGGTTAATGAGTTGATCTTGCTGGTCAAAGTCTCTTCACTGGCCTCTGTGGTTGGTATTGGGGAGCTAACCCGCATCTCTCAAAACATCACAGGGCAAACCTACCGGCCGCTGGAAATTTACCTTGCGGCTGCCGCAATCTATTTCATCATCAACTGGATCCTGTCCGTTATGGGCCGATTGGTTGAAAAGAAACTTCAGGTCGGATAGGTGCGTTATGGAATTTGATCTATTCATTCGCTATGGCCCTGCCCTGCTGACAGGGTTTGGTGTCACCATACTATGCTGGCTTGTTGGGTCGATGGGTGGGGTCGTCGTTGGCTTTGTGCTGGCGTGTCTCAACCGCTGGGGTCCACGTCCCTTGAGCTGGCTGATCTATGCCTATGTCGAGGTAATCCGCGGCACTCCCTTTATGATTCAGCTCTTCATCCTCTATTATGGCGGCCCTTATGTTGGCTTGGTGCTGTCTCCCATTCAGGCGGGCATTCTGAGCTTCATTGTATATGGCAGCCCCTATTTTGCCGAAATTTTCCGCAGCGGTTTCAATGCGGTGCCAAAAGGCCAAATTGAAGCGGCACGCTGTGTTGGCTTGTCTGAAAAACGCATTCTATGGCGTGTTATCCTGCCCCAAATGCTGGTGCCGATCACAGCACCACTCACCAATTTCTTCATCATTCTGACCAAGGAAACAGCCATTTTATCAGTCGTGACTGTGCCTGAGCTGCTTTATGAAACCCAAACGATGGCAGCGGAAACCTTCACCTTTGTGGAGCCGTTTCTCGTCTTGTCGCTGTTTTATTGGCTCATGGTGGTGGGCGCAAGTTGGCTTGGCTCCAAGGTCGAAGCTCGGGTCACACGCCACCTAAAACGCGCCTGATGATTTAAATTCCATTGCAAGCGAGAACCTGATGTCCAACCAGCAAGCAACCAACGGCAGCACCGAAGACACGCCAAGTGATGCAATCATCTCGGTGCGAAAAATGAGCAAACGCTTTGATGACTTTGAGGCGCTGAGCAATATCACCCTTGATGTAAACCGCTCTGAAGTTTTGTGTCTGATAGGCCCGTCCGGCTCGGGCAAAAGCACGCTTTTACGATGTCTGAATTTCCTTGAGGCCTATGATGGCGGCGAGGTCCGGCTGGATGGTGAATTGATCGGTTGGAAAGACACCATAAGCAATCCGCGCAGACCCCTCTCGAATGACAAATTGCGCACCCAGCGCCAGCATATTGGCATGGTGTTCCAGCATTTCCATCTCTGGCCCCATATGAGCGCTCTGGACAATGTCGCCGAGGCTCTTGTGAGTGTCAAAGGCCTGTCTCGAAGCGAAGGCCGCGACAAAGCCCGAGAGGCTTTGGCCAAAGTACACCTGTCCGATAAAGCCGACAATTATCCCGCCAACCTATCCGGCGGACAGCAACAACGCGTCGCCATAGCACGAGCCATTGCAATGGAACCCCGTGTGATGTTGTTTGACGAGCCGACTTCTGCGCTTGATCCCGAACTGGTCGGCGAAGTTCTAACCGTCATGAAAGAAATGGCTGCCGAGGGCATGACGATGGTGGTCGTGACCCACGAAATGGGCTTTGCCGCCCATGTGGCCGACCGCGTGGCCTTTCTGGACAGTGGCCGTCTAGTCACCTGCGTGCCACCAGCCGAGCTTTTCGGTCAAGAGCCTGACGATCCTCGGGTGAGAACTTTCTTGCAGACCTATCGCGAGCGCAACGTGGTCTAACCGTTCACGCTGACCGAGGGCCGCAACAATCTCGGCCCTCAAAGATAGAAAGAATACCTAGTGGATTGGAACGTCGGTATCACACCACTAGGTCACCTCATATTCAGCGGCAAAAGCGCTCGACAGTTGGGCCGCAAAGCGCGCTGCTGCCACGGGCAGCGTCCGGCCCTTCAGTTGCCCCATATACAAAACCCCAGCCGGAACATCCCTTGTATCCATCGGGCAGGACACCAATTCGCCTTGCATTTTTTCAGCGGATAGGCCAATCGGGATTTGAAAAGAGATCAAATGCTCTGAGGCCGCATAGTGGCGCAAAAAATCAAAGCTGTCTGATTCGATATCCGGCACCAACGTCTGAGAACTGCTCAAAGCCGCATGTTCAAGCAGATGCCGCACACCATAAGGCAATGTCGGCAACGCAATCGGATAGGCCAGACAGTCACTCATACGCAAAACCTGCTGCCGCGCCAGTGGATGGTCCGCCGCCATCACGGCATGCACCGGCTGTTTGACGCTGATAATGGTGTGAAATTCAGCCATCCGCACAGGTTCGAATACAATCGCAATATCGGCCATATGATCAGTCAACGCCTGCTCCGCAGCGGCCCGATCGCGCACATTCACCCCGAATGTCACATTGGGGTGGTCAACACGATACTGGGATATTTGCGCAGGCAAAAAATAGGGCACCATCGCCTGACTGCACGCAATCGAAACATGTCCACGGCGAACGCCAGACAAATCTGCAATCTGTGATTTCACCCGATCCATATCACTGAGTTGGTTTCTGATATGGTGGATCAGGATTTCCCCCGCACTATTGAGCCGCACGCCCCTCGGCAGTCTTTCAAAAATCGGGGCACCCAGCTCCTCCTCAAAGGCCAAAATACGCCGATTGAGAGCAGTTGATGTGATGGAAAGGGCCTCTGCGGCCTGCCTGATTGAACCCGCTCTTGCCACCATATCCAAGTAACGCGCCGTCGTCAGATATCGCATGTCCGCTCCTACTGCTGCATTTTTTGCATCGTTCTTGCCAATTATTAGCACAAGACATGCCCGCTTTCATCTGAAAGTCTAACAAAAAGACAATATGAACTAACCGAACAGGCAAGGATACGGCGCAACACCAATCAAGCTCGCCGATCCCAATCGCAATCCAGGAGCAAAATCATGAGCAAAGACCGGACCTTGAATCGCCGAAGTTTCCTCAAATCCAGCGCAGGCCTGATGGGCGTAGCCGCAGCGGGCAGCTTCTTGCCAATGTCCATAGCCCACGCTGCATCCCTCACCGTGGGCTTCATTTATGTCGGCCCCAAAGATGACTTCGGCTACAATCAGGCCCATGCAGAAGGCGCCGCCGCCGTCAAAACCATCGAAGGCGTGACGGTGGTAGAAGAAGAGAATGTGCCAGAGACTGTCGATGTGCAAAAATCGATGGAAAGCATGATCAATTTTGATGGTGCGGGCCTGATGTTCCCAACATCCTTTGGCTATTTTGATCCCCATGTTGTCACCGTTGCCAAAAAATACAAAGACGTGCGCTTTGAGCATTGCGGTGGCCTGTGGAACGCTGACAAACACCCAACCAACGCCGGTTCCTATTTTGGCTACATCGGCATGGGTCAATATCTCAACGGCATCGCCGCAGCCCACGCCACCAAAACCAAAAAAATCGGCTTTGTGGCTGCCAAACCAATCCCTCAGGTTCTGCTCAACATCAACTCCTTCCTCCTTGGCGCTCGTTCGGTTGATCCGTCCATCACCTGTCAGGTCATCTTCACCGGCGAATGGTCGATGGCGGTCAAAGAAGCCGAAGCCACCAATGCACTAGCCGATCAAGGCGTCGATGTCGTCACCTGCCATGTCGATGGCCCCAAAGTGGTGATGGAAACCGGTGCCGGTCGTGACATGTATCTGTGCGGCTACCACGCCAACCAGAGCCCACTGGCTCCGGAAAAATACCTCACCGGCGCGGAATGGAACTGGGCTTCCGTCTATACCGACATGGTCAAGAAACACATGGCTGGCGAGCCCATTGATAACTTCGTGCGTGGCGGACTGGCAGAAGGTTTTGTGAAAATGAGCCCCCTCGGCCCAGCTGTTAGCGACACCGCCCGCAATCAGTTTGAAGCGATCAAAGCCGACATCATGAAAGGTGGCTTCTCGGCCATCAAAGGCCCGCTGAAAGACAACAAAGGCAATGTCATTGCAGCCGCTGGCGAAAGCTATCTCGAAAATGACGTCAAACTGGAAAGCATGAATTATCTGGTTGAAGGCGTGATCGGATCGATCTGATAAATCCATGACAGTAAAAACCAGTAAAATAGTGTCAAATGTCGGCAGGGCGGGGACAAAGTCCACTGCCCCGCCAAACATCGGTGCGTTGATCCGGCGCTCTGAAGCAATAATGTTGCCGCTGGCAGCCTTGCTGGTTGGGCTCATCGGCTTCAGCATCTTTTTGTTGATGCTCGGCAAATCACCATTGGCCTTCTATGGCTATGTTTATCAGGCAGGATTTGGGTCTGTTTTCTCGTGGGAAAACACCCTGTCGCGCACCGCACCGCTGTTGCTCGCGGCATTGTGCGTCGCCCTGCCTGCCCGGCTTGGCCTTGTGGTCATTGGCGGTGAAGGTGCTATTGTTCTTGGCGGTTTGACCGCTGGTGTGGTGGGGGCATTGCTTCCCGGCCTCGGGCTCTTCGGCATGATCCTTATGGGTTTGGCTGGCGCCGTCGCTGGAGGCCTCTGGATCGGTGCCGTGGGGTGGCTGCGCACCAAACGCGGCGTCAACGAAACCATTGCCAGCCTTTTGATGGCCTATATCGCCATCGCCTTGTTCAACCATTTTGTCGAGAGCGTCTTTCGCGATCCTGACAGTCTCAACAAACCCTCCACCGCGCCACTGGAAGCCGCTTACCGTTTAGGCGAAATCCCAGGTTTCAGCGTCCATTGGGGTCTGATCATCGGCATCATCGCCTGTGTGATCTCATGGATATTGATTGATCGCACCACGTGGGGATTTGCCGCCCGCATTGTTGGCGGCAACGTCCGTGCCGCTCAAATTCAGGGTCTGCCAACGGGGCTTTTGATCGTAGGATTCACCGCTCTGGCCGGAGCTTTTGCAGGCATAGCAGGCATGATTGAAGTCAGCGCCGTGCATGGGTCTGCCAATGCGGCCCTGATCGCTGGCTACGGTTACACCGGCATTCTGATTGCTTTTCTGGCACGGCACAATCCGCTGGCAATCATCCCCGTTGCCATTCTATTGGCAGGTTTTGAAGCCTCAAGCGGCTTGGTGCAGAGACGTCTGGATCTACCTGACGCCACCATTCTGGTACTTCAGGGGTTTGTTTTCGTTGCCATTTTGCTTAGCGAATCCCTCGTCGGGCGGATCGATCTGTTTAAACCGGAAACATGGATTCGCACCAAGGAGGAACCATCATGAGCAGTGCTGATATCGGACTCTGGGGCGTTCCCATCGCAATCCTTGGCGGCGCTATCCGCGTCTCGACCCCGTTCATTTTTGTTTCCCTTGGCGAATGCCTGACCGAACGCTCGGGTCGCATCAATTTGGGCCTTGAAGGCACGCTGGTCTTTGGAGCCATGTCTGGATATGCCATCGCTTATGAAACCGGATCGGCATGGATGGGTGTGCTCGCAGCCGCTCTTGCCGGTATAATGTTTGGCTTGTTGCATGGCTGGATTTGCAAACTCCCAAAAGTCAATGACATCGCCGTCGGCATCGCCCTGATGATGTTCGGCATGGGTTTAGCGTTTTTCTTTGGCAAACCCTACATCCAGCCCGTGGCCCCTGACTTACCCTCCATCCCGCTTGGCTGGTGGACAGATACCCCCCAATTGGAAGCAGCCTTACGCGTCAATGTGCTGTTCATTGCCGGAGGCATTTTGGCCTTTGCAATGGCGTGGATGTTCAAAACCACCCGCATCGGCCTGATCATTCGCGTTGTCGGCGACAGCACCGATGCCGCCCGCGCCATGGGCCTGAACCCCGACCGCATCCGCCTATGGTCTACGGCGGCAGGTGGCGCATTGGCCGGTGTCGGCGGGGCTTATCTCTCGCTGTACTATCCGGGCAGCTGGAACGAAGGCATCTCATCCGGCCAGGGTTTGATGGCCGTCGCGCTGGTCATTTTTGCCCGCTGGAACCCCATCAACTGTTTCTGGGCCGCTCTATTGTTTGGTGGCGCGGGGGCCTTGGGGCCTGCCCTGCAATCGGTAGGCATTTCGCAAGGCTATTATCTTTTTTTCGCGGCACCCTATGTGCTGACATTGGGTCTTTTGATCGCCACAAGCTCCACGACGCAAGCCATCTCTGGTGCGCCGGATGAGCTAAGCATTACCAAATAGGAGCAAGAAAATGAACGGATTGGGTGGTCTCAACAAATCGGACAACGGCGTCGTTCTGGGCATGGTGCAGCTACAGCTCACCCACGTTGAAACGCCAGAGCAACTGGCCGCGCAAACACAAAAAATCGTCGACATGGTCGCCAAAGCCCGTCGCAATATGGCGACAATGGATTTGGTTGTTTTCCCGGAATACGCCTTGCATGGCCTGTCGATGGATACCAATCCGGCGATCATGTGCTCGATGGATGGCCCCGAAGTTGCGGCCTTCAAACAGGCGTGCATCGACAATGACATCTGGGGATGCTTTTCCATTATGGAATATAATCCCGATGGCAACCCGTGGAACACCGGCCTGATCATCGACAATCTGGGCGAGGTCAAACTCTATTACCGCAAGCTGCACCCGTGGGTGCCGGTCGAGCCTTGGGAGCCGGGCGACTTGGGAATTCCTGTCATTGATGGCCCCAATGGCTGCAAGCTGTCATTGATCATTTGCCATGACGGCATGTTCCCGGAAATGGCACGCGAGGCCGCCTATAAAGGCGCAGAAATCATGCTGCGCACCGCCGGTTACACCGCACCCATCCGTGAAAGCTGGAGCTTCACCAATCAATCCAACGCCTTTTGCAACCTGATGGTTACCGCCAATGTCTGCATGTGCGGCTCGGACGGTACTTTTGACTCCATGGGTGAAGGCATGATTGTCAATTTCGACGGCTCCATCATTGCGCACGGCACCAGTGGCCGCGCCGACGAAATCATCACCGCCGAAGTCCGCCCCGATCTGGTGCGCGAAGCCCGTATAAACTGGGGTGTCGAGAACAATATTTACCAGCTTGGGCATCGTGGTTTCACCGCAGTCAAAGGCGGTGCGCAAGATTGTCCCTACACATTCATGACCGATCTGGCGGCTGGCAATTACAAATTGCCTTGGGAAAAAGACGTCAAAATCACGGACGGAACCTCCTGCGGTTTTGATAAACCGACGCGCAGCTATGGCGACAAAAAACGGAGTGCAGCAGAATGAGCAAAGTGATTGCAGCCGATCCCTACAATTGGCCCTACAATGGCGACCTGCGCCCCGAAAACACGGCCCTCATCATCATCGACATGCAGACCGATTTTTGCGGCATCGGTGGGTATGTCGACAGCATGGGCTATGACCTCAGCCTGACCCGCGCGCCCATTGAGCCGATCAAATCAGTCCTCTCTGTGATGCGCGAAAAAGGTTATCACATCATCCATACCCGTGAAGGCCACCGCCCCGACCTGTCGGACCTGCCCGCCAACAAACGCTGGCGCTCTCGCCAAATGGGAGCCGGCATTGGCGACGCAGGCCCCTGCGGCAAGATCCTTGTGCGCGGGGAACCTGGCTGGGACATCATCCAAGAGCTATACCCACGGCCCGGAGAGCCCATCATCGACAAGCCTGGCAAAGGCAGCTTTTACGCCACCGATCTGGAGCTGTTGCTGCGCACCAAAGGCATTGAAAACATCCTATTGACCGGCATCACCACAGACGTGTGCGTGCATACCACCATGCGCGAAGCAAACGACCGCGGCTTTGAATGCTTGTTGGTAGAGGATTGTTGTGGTGCCACCGATCTGGGCAATCACAATGCTGCAGTCCATATGGTCAAAATGCAAGGCGGGGTTTTTGGTTCGGTTTCCAGCAGCGACGAAGTCCTAAAGGCCCTGTCATGACTCGCCCCCAAACCGATCGAGGCCCTCTTGGCGTCGAGACCGTGGGCATGACCATGAAGTTCGGCGCATTCACTGCGCTGGACAATGTCTCGATCAAGATCACACCGGGCAGTTTTCATGCTTTGTTGGGCGAAAATGGTGCCGGAAAATCAACGTTGGTCAAATGCATCATGGGCTTTAATCGGCCCACCTCCGGTCAGTTGCTAATCCAAGACCGAGAGGTCACCATACCAAATCCCAATGCCGCCCACGCCCATGGACTGGGCATGGTCTATCAGCATTTCACTCTCGTTCCCTCGCTGACGGGTGCCGAGAATCTGGTCATCAATCGCAGTGATATTCCACAGGTCATTCACTGGGCAACAGAGGCAGAAACACTCGAAGCTTTCATGCAGACCATGCCGTTTGATGTACCCTTGCATGTGCCGGTCAAGAACCTGGCCGCAGGGGAAAAACAAAAACTCGAATTGCTCAAACAGCTATATCTGGGCAGGCAATTCCTGATCCTAGATGAGCCCACCTCGGTCCTCACTCCAGCTGAGGCGGACGAACTTTTGGGTATGGTGCGAGACATGACCTTGAGCAAAGGCCTCACCGTTCTGATGATCACCCACAAATTCCGAGAGGTGACAGCCTACGCCGACGACGTATCGGTGCTGCGGCGCGGTCAATATGTTGGCGGCGGCAAGGTAGCAGACATGAGCCATGCAGATATGGCGGCCATGATGATTGGCGAAAAAGAATTATCGAAAAAGGACACCCGCAAAGATGCGTTGGGCGATACGGTGCTTGCCATGTCCGACATCTTGGCAATAGACCGATCTGGCCTCAAGCCCATTCAGATCGCTCGCCTTAATGTGCGTGCCGGTGAAATCGTCGGCATTGCGGGCGTATCCGGCAACGGCCAGACCGAGCTAATGGAATTGCTGGCCGGCCAGCGCCCTTATGAGCGCGGCAACATTGAAGTCAAAGGCGAACCCTACACCGCCACCCGCAAGGAAGCCCGAAAATCCAACGTGCGCTATTTGCCCGAAGAACCACTGAACAATGCCTGCGCCCCCAAAATGAGCGTGGCGCAAAATATATCCTTTCGCGATTTTGATGTGGCAGAGAATGCGAAGCCGACATTCTGGCTCAACAACAAACAGATCAATGCCAAAGCCGATCATTTGGTGGGCGATTACAATGTCAAAACCACATCAATCGACAGCCCGATTGCAGATTTGTCCGGCGGCAATGTGCAGCGCGCCGTATTGGCCCGAGAGCTGACCGGCGATGTTGATCTTTTGATCATTTCCAACCCCTGTTTTGGTTTGGATTTCTCCGCTGTTGCCGAAATTCGCGCCCGTATCATGGCCGCGCGCAATGGCGGCACCGCTGTGTTATTGATCAGCGAGGATCTAGACGAAATTCTGGAACTCTCTGACCGCGTCATCGTCATGTCGGAAGGCAAGGTCGCTTTTGAAACCCCTATTGGAACCGCCGACATAGCTGAAATCGGACAATATATGGCAGGGCACGCATGAACATAATAAAAGCCGAACCATTTGATTTTGCATTTGATCCGTCAAGCACGGCGCTCATCGTCATCGACATGCAACGTGATTTCATCGAGCCCGGCGGGTTTGGTGCCAGCCTTGGCAATGATGTCAGCCTGCTACAAGCCATTGTACCCACCGTTGCAAAATTAATTGCAGGGTTTCGCAAGGCAGGATTGCCCGTCATCCATACCCGTGAGTGCCACAAAACCGATCTATCCGACTGCCCGCCCGCCAAGCGCGACCGTGGCGACCCTGCCTTGCGCATCGGCGATATTGGTCCGATGGGCCGCGTGTTGATTGCTGGTGAACCCGGGGCTTCCATTGTGCCCGCATTGGCCCCCATCAATGGCGAAGTGGTGATAGACAAACCCGGCAAGGGCGCCTTCTACGCCACACATCTGGGTGACATTCTCCAACAACGCGGCATCAAACAACTGGTTTTTGCAGGGGTCACCACGGAAGTCTGCGTTCAAACCACCATGCGCGAAGCCAATGATCGCGGCTATGATTGCCTGCTCGCCACAGACGCAACGGAAAGCTATTTCCCTGCCTTCAAGCAAGCCACGCTAGAGATGATTGCAGCCCAAGGTGCCATTGTCGGTTGGTTGGCCAAAACGGACACCATTGTGGAGGCCATCCATGACTAATTCTATCATGCATGCGGACTTCATGGCTGGAGGCTGGCGCAATTGCAGCTTTGAGGCCTTCCACCCCGGCGTAGAAATATGCTGGCTCCATCAAGAAGTTGATGGCTCTGCGGCTGCATTGCTGCGCTATGCTAAAGGCGCCAGCGTGCCACGCCACAGTCACCCCGGCATTGAGACCATCGTGGTGCTAGAAGGCGCCCAGACCGATGACACCGGCCACTATCAAGAGGGAGCGCTTGTTATCAATCCGATCGGCACAACCCATTCTGTCCGATCCGATGAGGGATGTGTCATCCTGATCATCTGGTCCAAGCCTGTGCAATTCATCGACGCAAAGTAATCGCTGATCTATCCAAAGAATCTAAGGAAAGCCTCCATGTCCCAGATGTCACAGATATCCAAGACACCTCTGACGATCCCAAGCCTACACGCTGCTTATCAAGCAGGCACGTCTCCGGCCGACATCGTCGAGCAGGTGTATGCGCGCATTGCGGAGGTGAACGATCCGGCAATTTTTATCCATTTGCTCGACAAATCCGAAGTGCGTCAAGCCGCAGCAGATCTGGGGGCTTTTGATCCGGCCAAACCTCTTTGGGGCATTCCCTTTGTCATCAAGGACAATATTGACGCAGGCGGAAAACCAACCACCGCCGCCTGTCCGGCCTATGAATATGAAGCGACTGAAGACGCCTATGTGGTGGCACAATTGCGCGCCGCTGGTGCCCTGTTGATTGGCAAGACCAATCTTGATCAATTTGCCACCGGCCTCGTTGGTGTGCGATCACCTTACGGGTTTCCCAAAAATTCCATTGATCCAGACATTGTCCCCGGCGGCTCTTCCAGCGGCTCGGCAGTCGCGGTTGGACATGGCATCGCCACCTTCTCGCTGGGCACAGACACAGCCGGATCGGGCCGCGTTCCCGCCGCGCTCAACAATATTGTCGGCCTGAAGCCAACCCTTGGCACGCTCTCGGCGACCGGTGTTGTTCCCGCCTGCAGAACACTGGACACCATCTCAATTTTCGCGCTCACAGTCTCCGACGCTTATGCTGTGTTCGAAATTGCCAATGCTTATGACGCCAAAGACGCCTATGCCCGCCGCTTTACAGCAGGCGCCCTGACCGCCGCACCGTCAAAAATGCGTGTTGGCATTCCCGATGCAAACTCCATTGAGTTTTTCGGCGATAACGTTCAAAAAGCCTCTTTCCGACAGAGCGTCGACATTCTGGTCCAGTCCGGTGCAGAAATTATCGAGATCGACTTCACCCCCCTCTATGACGTCGCAAGAATGCTATATGAAGGTGCATGGGTGGCAGAGCGCTATACCGTCATTGAAGACTTGTTAAAAACCAATCCTGACGCGGTGCACCCTGTCACCAGAGCCATTGTCTCCAAAGCAGAAACCATCAGTTCAGCGGATGCCTTCCGCGGCATGTATCGTTTGCAAGACCTCAAACGGGCCGCTGAACCCATAATGGCGGCCGTTGATATCCTATGTGTGCCGACCATCCCGACCTTCTACACCGTTGCCGATCTGGAAGCCGATCCTGTCACGCCCAATTCAAACTTCGGTACCTATACAAATTTTGTCAATCTGCTTGATATGTGCGCCATTGCTGTGCCTGCGGTTAAGCGATCTGACAGCCGTCCGGGTAGTGTTACCCTTCTGGCGAGCGCGGGGCAAGACGATCTAGTGGCATCCATCGCACAGGTGTTTGAAAGCGCGGTGCCTCATACGCTGGGTGCAACATCATGGAGCTATGAAGCGACCCCATTGGCCGCGCCACAAGCCCAAAAAGACGAGATTGAGATTGCAGTCTGTGGCGCCCATATGAGTGGCCTACCCCTCAATCATCAGCTCACCACACGTGGCGGGCGTTTCTTACGCGAAGCCAAAAGTGCAGCCGATTACAAATTCTATGCTCTTGCTGGCGGTCCACCAATGCGGCCGGGTATGGTGCGTTTAGCAGACGGCGGCAGCAAGGTAAAATTGGAAATTTGGGCCTTGCCATTGTCAGAATTGGGAAGTTTTATGGCTGGCATCCCATCCCCCTTGGGCATTGGTTCGGTCATGCTGGAAGATGGATCTTCTGTCAAAGGCTTTATCTGCGAAGCATTTGGGGCAGCTGGTGGCACCGACATCTCCGATCTGGGTGATTGGCGCGCCTTTTTGGCGCAATCATAACCCGACCAATCCGGCCTTCTAGAGAGCATCCACGTTTGGTCCTCTCTAGAGGTTTTATCATTGGCAGGATTGACCCTTCTTGAAGGGATCAAACACCGATCGGGCAAAGCGAGAATTTCAACGACAAAGCCTCGCTTGACTTGATGTGATAACGATCATGCACCGGTGCCCCCCAGCTGTCATCGCCACCAACCCCCATTTGCCGCGCAGCGATGCGGACCACAGTTTGTGTCACCGCAGGCAATTGTTCTGGGCTATATGCTGCATCCAATTCCATCATGGTGTAGGGCAAAGCTGAAAATTCAAAAGGCTGACCCTCTGACGCAAATCGCAGCCCCAAGCCAGCTTCATCCGTCACCTCGGCCCAACGCACCCCGACCCGATTGCCACATTCTTGCGGCACCAGATAGGCCGGAACATTGTCTTCAACACCCTTTTCAAAGACACCCAAGCGTGCGCCCCTCAGCCTGTCGATATAATTCTCATCCGGTCCCAAGCCATAATAGCGGAAGCGATCAAGGCGGGCGGGCACCGTGAATTCCAGACCAAAAATTGGCAAATCGGGCAAGTCCTCAGCACCGGCGAAGTCTGCTTCCACATGGATCAGACCATCCCGCCCGACCCGATAGGAGACGGTCGGTTCAATCTTCAATCCCGGCAACGCAAAGCGGTGGGTGATGGACGGTTCATCGCTGTTGGCATCAACCTCGAAACCGGCTCGTTTGTAACAATGGCTGGCTGATTTCCAGACGGCAAGATCAAAGCCAAGCTGACAGCCGCGATCATTGTCGGTCAGCGCCCGCCAGAAAACCAATCTCGGCGGACGAAGGATAAACTCCAGAGACGCATCACTATGGTCTACCTTTATCGAAGATAATCCACCAAAGACACGGGAGAACATCGCCCGATAGTGCGGGGTCTCGACACCAAGATTGATATCACCATTCTGACATGTCAGAGGCACAGGCGCATCCAGTTTGACATCCCCTTCAACGCACCAAACGGTCTCACCGAAGGCTATTTCATGGCCCGCATCGGCCCAAAGCGTTGACGTTTTCAGGCATAAAGAGCACTGAAGCACATATTCTCCTGCCTTTGTGGCCTTGGGTAAATCAAGCGCGATGAAAGCGGTGTCCCCTGCCGCCACATTGGTATCGAGGCTGGCTGACAAGATTTCCTCGCCATCCAACAGCAGGCGATAAACGAGCCTATAGTCGGCGCTGGAGACAAACAGGTTTTTGTTGCGAATAGAAACCCCACCCGCCTCAGGCGACAGATCAAACGGTTGATAAAGACCTTTGACTTCTTGCACTTTGGTGGACGGTTCGCGCCAAGCGGTAACGATGCCATCGCCACAAAATTCCCCATCATGAGGACGATCACCAAACTGGCCACCATAGGCCACAGCGCGGCTACCACTATCAGGATCGATGGCAAGTGCCTGATCGATATAATCCCAAATAAAGCCCCCCTGATACAAATCATATTTATCGATCAGGTCCGTATAGAGATGAAAACCACCGCAGGAATTGCCCATCGCATGCATATATTCACACAGAATGAATGGCTTCTGCGGATCATTTGTCAGATAGGCCTCCACGTCCTGCGGCTTGGTATACATCTGGCTTTCCATATCCGATGTATCATTGTAGCGCCGGTCATGGAAAATACCCTCGTAATGCACCAGCCGAGACGGATCTCGCTGACGAAAAAATTCCGACATATCGAAAATATTCTTCCCGCCATAGCTTTCGTTGCCACATGACCAGATCAGAATGGAGGCATGGTTTTTGTCCCGTTCAAGCATCGATTTTGCCCGATCCAACACACAGTCACGCCATTCAGGCAGGCTATCCGGCACGGGCCATCGAGGGTCTACCTTGCCATCAGTCATCCACGAACCATGCGATTCCAGATTGGCTTCATCAATCACATACAATCCATATTCATCGCAGAGGCGATACCAAGTGGATTGGTTGGGATAGTGCGACGTCCGCACTGCATTGATGTTGTTCTGTTTGCAAAAACGGACATCCCAGAGCATCTGCTCATAGGTGACGGACCGGCCGCGAACCGCGTCAAATTCATGCCGGTTCACACCGTTAAAGATGATGCGTTTGCCATTGAGCAGCATAAGTTTGTCTTTGATTTCAAAATGTCGAAACCCGATCCGTTGGGGGATCGCCTCGATGACCGCTCCGTCTTTGTCTCGCACCACAAGCATCAGGTCATAGAGAGTGGGCTTCTCTGCGCTCCACAAATCCGGAGCTTCAACCTTGAGATCCAAATCCATCCCGGCTTGGGCGCTCAGACCAGACAGCGCAGCAATCTGCGCACCCGAAGCATCAGCCAAAAACACATCGACGGTCGCCCCTGCGGTCTCACCCCAAAGCTTGAGATCAAGGCGCAGGACAGCGGCGGAAAAATCATCATTGAAATCTGTTTTGACAAACAGATCTTCCACATGCAGGGTGGGCTGCTGCTCAATCCAGACATCGCGGAAAATACCCGTCGCGCGCCAAAAATCTTGATCCTCGATCCAGCTGGCCGAAGAACGCTGGAACACCTGTACTGCCAATCGGTTGGATCCTGCGCGCACTTGCTCTGTGACATCGAAATGCGCTGGCGTAAAGCTGTCTTCACTAAAACCGATAAACTCACCGTTCAGCCAGACATAAAAGGCGGTTTCCACCCCATCGAACGTCAACACAACCCGTCCTGTGCCGTCCAATTTTTCGAAGGAAAAATCGCGAAGATATGACCCAACCAAATTGGCCTCAGGAATATGAGGCGGCCGCAACTCTTCAACGCCATCCCATGGATATTGGGTATTCACATACTGATTGCAGCCATACCCCTGAAGCTGCATATAGCCGGGCACCTCGATGTCACCCCACTCAGCCATGTCATACTCAGTGGCGAAAAAGCCTTGCGGCCGTGCAGCCACGCTCTGTGCCAAATGGAACGCCCAGCGCCCATTGAGACTTTGCCGCAACGTGCTCGGCTCACCAGCCTTGGCGGCATGCAAATCAGGGAACGCAACATGATCTGAATGGGCGTCCATTCGATTGACAGCAAAAACCCGAGGGTCCGAAAGCCAGCGTGTATCAGGTTCCTGTGACAAATTATTCCTCCCGAAATCATGCTGCCTGACGGATAACACCCACGATGCCACCGATCAGTAAATGAGCGTGCCAATGGTTTTTCCAATGGGAATTATTCATGGAATGCGACTGCGTTCAAGCAAATTCGGTTCAAACAACGCTTCTGACAGCCAACGGGGATTTACCGCCCAATTACAAAGCGCTCAGGCACAGTTTTAACACCCGACATAGAAAAGGGCGGAGGAAATAATCCCCGCCCCTTCCAATGCAATCAGTTAGACTAGCCACTGTTTAGCTTTTAGTCGGCACCGACGTGATCTGCGTCACGCCACCATTGGCACCAGACCATGCAAGGGGATCATCCAAGAAACTTTCAACACCAGCCAATGTCTCGCTATCGAAATAATTGTTCGCTTTGGCAACAGCCAACACATCCCGCCAAGTCGCCAGATAGTGGAGATTGAGATCCACCTTCGCGAGATTTTCCAACGCTTCAGGGAAAATGTCATAATAGAATAATACGATGGTGTCCGTCACCTCGGCTTCAGCCTTGCGCATGGCTTCCACAAAGGTGATTTTACTGCCACCATCCGTGGTCAGATCTTCGACCAGCAGAGCGCGTTTGCCCGCAATTGGGGCGCCTTCGATCTGTGCATCACGGCCATAGCCTTTGGGTTTTTTGCGCACATAATTCATCGGCAGGCTAAGCTTGTCCGCAATCCATGCAGCAAAAGGAATACCGGCGGTCTCCCCGCCCACAACCGTCTCAACCTTCTCAAAGCCAATGTCGCGCATAATGGTCGCCGCACAAAAATCCATCAAGGTGTTGCGGATGCGCGGATACGAGATCAGCTTGCGGCAATCAATATAGACCGGACTTGCCAATCCAGACGCCAGCATGAAAGGCTCGTCCGTGCGGAAATGCACGGCTTTGATTTCCAACAGCATTTTTGCGGTCAATTCGGCCATCAAAGCGCGATCAGGAAAAGAACTGGGAGTCATGGAGCTATCCTCTGCAAAGGTAAAATCGGGCGAACGGGCTAAGCGTTAATGGCTTCATGACGCCAAAACAACGCAAAACCGGGGTCAAAAACAGAAACCTGTTCCTTTTGAACAGCAAACTTGGCTGGCAAGTCCAACGGCGCGTCAGTCTTGTAGAAGCGAATGGTTTGTTCGTTCGGAGTTAGACCATAAAAGGCCGGACCATTGAGAGACGCAAAAGCCTCAAACTGATCAAGGGCATTGTCCTGCTCGAACACATGTGCAAGGCAACTAAGTGTGTTGATCGACGTATAAATACCAGCACAGCCACAGGCGGATTCCTTGGCTGTATCGGGATGTGGGGCCGAGTCTGTACCGAGAAAAAACTTACCATTGCCGGAGGTCGCAGCCTCCCGCAGCGCCAAACGGTGGCTTTCGCGCTTGGCAACAGGCAGGCAATAATAATGCGGCTTGATCCCCCCGACCAGATAGGCATTGCGGTTGATGATCAAATGATGCGTGGTAATCGTCGCGGCCGTTTTGTCGCCGGCACTTTTCACATACTCCACACCATTGGATGTGGTGATATGCTCCATAACGACGCGTAACTTGGGGAACCGCTGGCGAATGGGGTCCAGCACACGGTCAATAAATACAGCTTCCCGGTCAAAAATATCGATGTCCGCATCGGTGACTTCACCATGCACCAGCAAGGGCACATCCAGCTCGCTCATTTTTTCCAAGACCGGATAGATATTCTCGATTGTTTTGACACCACTGTCAGAGTTTGTGGTTGCTCCGGCGGGATATAATTTGAGCGCTTTGATGAGGCCAGACTTTACACCCAGCTCCACATCAGCAGGATCGGTGCCTTCCGTCAAATACAGCGTCATCAGTGGTTCAAAAACATCACACTCAGGCTTGGCTTCAAGGATGCGCGCACGGTAAGCCTCTGCATCGCTGCATGTGACAACGGGCGGCACCAAATTAGGCATAATGATCGCACGGGCAAAATCAGCACTGGTATGCGGCAAAACAGCTTTTAACATCTCGCCGTCGCGGAGATGCAAATGCCAGTCATCCGGACGACGGATGACAAAGTCTGAAAGGCTCAAGAGACGAACTCCATCTAGTAGGGATTTGGCTATCTGTACCAGCTATCATACAGGAAATCTCCCACTTCGTTCGCATTGTGGATGCATTCTGCTAGTCGGGGGCAACCAAACAAACAAAACCCGAACCGCAACAGCGATCCGGGCTTGTCGGCTGAGCAAGGTTTCGTTGCTCAATCGTGGCCGCCTGCAATGTCATTGGCAAAAGCACCCATGCGTTGATAGTCCGCATAAATGGCGTTGTACGCTTCGTGCGCCACGGGATCGGGCTCAAAGCTCTTCTCAACAGGGCTGTGCATTGCATCCTTGGCCGCATGAATATCTTCATAGGCACCAGCAGCGGTCGCGGCAAAGATTGCTGCGCCACGTGCACAGGCTTGATCCGATTGAACCACATCCACTTTCCGGTTCATAACGTCGGCGCAAACCTGCGAAATAAAGTCCGATTTACGCGCGATGCCTCCAATGGCAACGACACTTTTGACCGGTATGCCCTGCTCTTCAAAGCGTTCAACGATGGCCCGAGAGCCAAATGCCGTCGCTTCGATCAAGGCACGATAGATCGACGGTGCCGTAGACCCCAAATGCAAACCGGACAGCATGGCGCGAACGGTCTGATCTGCATCCGGTGTACGACGCCCGTTCAACCAGTCCAATGCCCGTTCCCCGTAAGCTCCCGGCGGCAAAGCGGCGGCTTCTTTTTCCAGCTCAGACAACAGAGAGCCGCTCCGGCCACGCCCCGTATGACCCCATTGAAGCAAACGTTCAAACCACGCAAAGACATCGCCAAAAGATGATTGTCCCGCTTCAAACCCTGTATAGCCGGGTAAAACACTATCAGGCACCTGCCCACAAATGCCACCAACAAGGGTGTCTTTGACCTCTTGAGGCGGCGCAACCAGAATATCGCAGGTGGATGTCCCCATCACGCGTACAAGCGAATAGGGCTGGATGCCCGCGCCGACTGCCCCCATGTGACAGTCAAACGCGCCAACGGCAATTGGAATACCTGCATTGAGACCAAAGCGCCCTGCCCAGTCAGATGTCAAAAACCCTGCGACCTGATCGCTGGTGCGGGTCTGCGAAAATAACGGCGTGGTCAGGTTACCCAAACACGGATCAAGCGCCTGCAACCATGCACGGCTTGGCAGACCATCAAATTCAGGATGAAACAGCGCTTTATGTCCAGCAGCACAACAGCCACGAACGATCTTGGCGGCATCATCGACCCCGGACAAAACCGATGGCACCCAGTCGCAAAGTTCAACCCAATTGGCAGCAGCGCGGAAAACCGTTGGATTTTTGCGACCCACATTGAGAATTTTCGCCCAATACCACTCAGACGAATAAATACCACCAACATATTTGGTATAATCCGGGAACTGGCCCGAATGGCAAAGGTCATTGATTTCTTTGGCCTCGGCAACCGATGTATGGTCTTTCCACAGAATACACATCGCGTCCGGATCCGTTCCGAACCCGTCTTTCAACGCCAGGGCAGTGCCGTCTGCTGTCACCGGTAGTGGCGACGATCCCGTTGTATCGACCCCGATGCCGATAACAGGGGCCTTATCGGAAGGAAGCTGCGCCAGTGCATCACGCACCGCCGTTGTCATGGCTTCAAGATAATCTGAAGGATGCTGCCGAAATTGCTGGCGTGTGGCATCACAAAACCGACCTTCTGCCCAGCGAGGATAGGTGGCAACGGCAGAAGAAAGCTCTTCCCCATCGACGACACGGACCACCACAGCACGCACGCTGTCCGAGCCAAAATCAAGCCCTAAGACAGTGCCATCTTTCGTTGCATTCATCACATTCCCTCCCCTATTCATGGCCGACGCCATTGCGACACCAAGGCGGATATTATGGATAATTCTCCTCAATCATCGCCTTTAACACCGCTTCCATTGCTGCATTTTATCAGCTACACTATGGACGATCCTAACACTTCACAATGCAGCATTCCGCTAGAGACATGGACGATCATTCTTATTTCGACCCAGCGCAAGACCCGCAAGTTCAACGGATCTTCAGCAAGCTGGCTTACAGAACAACGCCTCAGAATTACGACACCGAAGTTGCGGCACTCTTTCCCGGCTTTGAGTTTGACGTCCGCCTTGTCGCGGGCATCACCCCCATAGAACGCGGAGGGCCGCTCGATTTCAACATTGACCGCCCCAACGGCATGCGAGGCTGGATTATCAATCTCACAGTAGATGGTGCCGGTCGCATCTTTGAGGGCGACGAATCCTTCATTGTCGAACCGGGGGATCTGGTCCTTTTCCCTCCCGAGGCCCGCCATCTTTATGGACGCGAAGAGGGGCATGACAAATGGTGGCATCGATGGATCTATTTCCAGCCACGTGCTTTTTGGAAACCTTGGCTCGAATGGGAAGAACAAGCCAATGGTGTCTATATTTTGCGCCACCGTGAAGATGTGCCATTTAGCGAGTTGTTCCGCCTCTTTGTAGAGGTGGAAAAATGGGCCGATCTGGCCGATGGTCTTTCAGTCGATCTCGCCTTTAACCGGCTTGAACATATTTTGCTATTCTGCGCCCGAATGAGCAGGGCATCTAAGAAAACCGAAGTGGTGATTGATGAGCGCGTGCTCTCGGCCTGTTCGCTAATCTCAAAAAACCTCGACAAACCACTGACCGTCAACGAAATAGCAAGCCACGTTTGCCTCTCCCCCTCCCGCTTGTCTCATTTGTTCCGCAAGTATGTCGGCACAGGCGTGGTACAATGGCGCGACGGGCAGCGCATGCAATATGCAATGCAGGTATTGCGGGTTTCCAACGTGCCCATCAAAGCCCTGTCGCAGATGGTGGGTTATGATGATCCACTGTATTTTTCCCGGGTGTTTCGCCGCCACACCAATATGAGCCCCCGCACATTTCGCGAGCGCAGTCTGGCGTTGATTGTCCGCGCTGAAGGCGAGAAGTTGCAAGACAGTTTCAGCCAACCGACGCAACAAGGCACTGCTCAAATCCCGCAATTCGACATCCAATCGTAAGTGCATGCCTGCGCGATAAAATTAGAATAGACGCCCAAGACCAACTGCCCAATCAAAACGGCCCTGCCATTTGCATGACAGGGCCGAAACCCGCTTAAGCATTTGGCTCCAAATTAAGCTTTGATACCGTTCGCCAAGTGCCAGTAGACCTCATTCATCCGCAAATCTTGTTTAAAGCTTGAAAGAGATGTTTCTTCATCAATCAACGCCAATTCCATGCCTGCGATATTGGCAAAATCTTCGAGCATTTCTGACGTCACATCATAGCTGTATGCCGTATGATGCGCCCCACCTGCCAAAATCCAAGCAGTGCAGGCCGTTTTAAAGTCCGGATTGCACTCCCAAACAGCACGCGCTACAGGCAGCTTTGGAAGATCCGGATGATCAATCGATGTTACAGTGTTAGCGATCAAACGGAAGCGGTTGCCCAGATCAATGAAACAGGCGTTGACCGCGGAACCCTTTCGAGCATTGAAAACCATGCGCACAGGATCCGCCTTGTCGCCAATACCCAAAGGATGGATTTCAAGTTGCGGTTTACCGTCGGCAATGGTTGGGCAAATCTCCAACATATGCGACCCCAACACAACTTCTGCGCCTGGGGTCATATCATAGGTATAGTCTTCCATGAAGGAACACGCGCCGGTTAGACCATGGCCCATGACTTTCATGGCGCGCAACAAAGCAGGTGTTTTCCAGTCGCCTTCACCAGCAAAACCAAAGCCCTGCGCCATCATACGCTGTGGTGCTAAACCGGGAAGCTGATTCAGACCGTGCAAATCCTGAAAATTATGCGAAAAGCCCTTGTAGCCACCTTCACGCAAAAATGCTTCAATGCCAAGGTCTTGCCGTGCTGCGTCCAGCAATGCCGCGCGCTGTGCTCCATCCGGAGCCAGTTCTGGAACAAGCACATACTCTTCACTATAGGAATTAGCTCGCTCTTCGACTTCTGCATCGGTAAACGCCGCCATACGGTCAACCAAGTCGCCAATACCATACCCGTCAACGCCAAATCCAAAGGCCATTTCGGTTGCCACTTTATCGCCTTCCGTGACCGCAACATCGCGCATATTGTCACCGAAGCGACAGAAACGAGCGCCCTGCCAATCATGCCAAGCACGCGCCGCACGCATCCACGCATCAATGCGGTCTTGCACATCACTGTCGGACCAATGGCCCACAACAACCTTGCGTCGCAAACGCATACGGGTGTGCATGAAACCGGCTTCACGGTCGCCATGGGCGGCCTGATGCAAATTCATATAGTCCATATCAATGGACTCCCACGGCAGCGCCGCATTGAGTTGGGTATGCAAATGCAACAACGGTTTGGTCAGCTGAGTGAGCCCGCGGATCCACATTTTAGCAGGAGAGAATGTATGCATCCAAATGATCAAACCGCCACATTCGGGGTCGGCAGACGCCCGCCGGCAAACATCGGTTACGTCATCGGATGTAGTAACAACACCCGCAAACTCGACCGGAAGAACCAATCGGCCGTCCTTGGCCAAGCCTTCAGCCACAGTCTTGGCACCCTCCCCAACCTGCGCCAAAGCCTCCGGCCCATAAAGATGCTGTGATCCGCAAACGAACCAAAATTTCAGCGGCTTCAATCCATACATAGTCTTGCCCTTTCTAAATCTATCCCTCGCCTTGCACGCGGCAATCGAGGCGTCCTGCACCGGTGGATCATGGCAAGAGATCCTCCCAATGGTGCAAACAGCATTTTCAGTTGGCCAATGTGCCTCCCGAACCGAAATGCAAAATGAAAATCAACGCTGGCCGTACCAAGCGTCTTTCCCGTGTTTGCGCTGGTAATGATAATCCACCACATAATTTTCCAGAGGTTTCAAAGGACTAGAGACCGTCGCCGTAATCGTCGCCATATGGGCGATCTCTTCCAAAATGACCGCATTGCGCACAGATTCGTCCGCGTCTTTGCCCCAGGCAAATGGCCCGTGCCCAGCCAGAAGAACCATCGGCACAGCCACAGGATCAAGGCCTTCAAACCGGCGTATAATTGCCTCGCCCGTCGCGCCCTCATAATCGCGCGTGACATCCTCAATGCTCAATGGATCTGTGCAGGGCACAACACCGGCGCAATAGTCAGCCTGCGTGGTTCCCAAACAGGGAATTTCGCGGCGCGCTTGAGCCCATGCAACCGCATGGCGAGAATGGGTATGAGATATGCCACCAATCTGGGAAAATGCTTTGTACAAAACCGTATGGGTCTTGGTGTCGGATGACGGTTTCTTGTCACCCCACACCACGTTATTTTCCAGATCGACAACAACCATATCGTCGGCCGTCATGGTCTCGTAAGGCACACCGGAAGGCTTGATCACGACAAGGCCTCGCTCACGGTCAATCGCGCTCACATTGCCCCATGTGTAGAGGACAACGCCCCTGTCATTCAGTTCGATATTGGCCCGATAGACCGCTTCTCGCAAGTGTGACAGCAAGACAGAACCCTCCCAAACTGGCCCCGATAGAGATGCATCTGATAGCTCTTACAGGGCATTGTTTCTTCGGTACGGGCCGCATGGGACCCCGCCGGTAGTGTCTGATATTTGGCTAATCGCCGGCAAAAAGTTAGAGATTATCGGGTCGATTACATGGATAATAATGCTAATCATGAAAACCCGAACACCTGACCGCATATGTATTTTTCTCTTGCCCAAACAGGCCGACGCTGTTGCGGCATTTCTAACGCGCACATCAAAACTGGCACTGCTCATGACTTTGCTGAAAAGCGGGGGCAGATAGATCCTGCCCCCGACACAGCCCCGCTCCTATAGCAACAGGGGAGCGATAGCGCGGATGATTACTGCGCTTTGTTTTTGTTGTAGACATCGAAAATCACAGCAGCGAGCAAAACGAGCCCCTTAATCACCTGCTGATAATCGATACCGATGGACATAATCGACATGCCATTGTTCATAACGCCCATCAGGAACGCCCCAATCACAGCACCGATCACCGTACCGACCCCACCCGACATGGATGCCCCACCGATGAACACCGCTGCAATCACGTCAAGTTCAAAGGTGAACCCGCCTTTGGGGGTCGCCGTGTTCAATCGGGCCGCAAAAACCAGCCCAGCGAATGCCGCCAACATGCCCATGTTGGCAAAGGTGAGAAATGTCAGCTTTGCTGTATTCACACCCGACAGCTTGGCGGCTTTCTCATTCCCACCCAGAGCATAGATGCGGCGACCAATAGTGGTGCGTGTGGTGACAAAGCTGTAGATGCTGATCAAGACAGCCATCACGATCAAAACGTTGGGGTACCCCTTGTAACCGGCCATCACATAAGACAGATAGTTGATCGCAAAAACGATCAGGATATTTTTACCAAGGAAAAATGCATAAGGCTCATCAACGGTGCCGAATTTGGCCTGCTCCCGACGCTTCTTGAAGGCTGAGTAAAGAATAAAAAGACTGAGAGCCACGCTCAAAGCAATGGTCAAAATATGCGGGCGACCGGAGCCCAATAGATCGGGAATGAAGCCAGAGCTCATTTTCTGGAAGGGAACAGGAAATGGGCCAACCGACTGCCCTTGCAACAAAGCAAGCGTCAGGCCGCGAAACACCAACATGCCCGCCAACGTCACGATAAAAGCCGGAATTTTGTAATAGGCGACCCAAAACCCCTGAGCAGCACCGATGGCTGTGCCGACAATCAAACACACCACAATCGTGACCATATAGTTGATATCATAATTCACGATCATCACAGCGGCCAGTGCGCCAATGAAGCCGACGACCGAACCAACCGAGAGGTCAATATGCCCCGCAACAATAACCAGCAACATGCCAATTGCCATGATGACAACATAGCTGTTTTGCAAAACCAGATTGGTCAAATTCAGCGGCTTCATAAGAATGCCGCCTGTCATGATCTGGAACGAGACCATCACGACAATCAAGGCAAGCAGAAGGCCGTATTCACGAAGGTTAGCCTTGAAATAATCGCCAATTTTGCTTTTGCCTTCAGACGATTGCGTATCATCCGACGAAGCGGATTTTACCATCTTATCCATTTTATCACCCATTGTTCTTGATGATCATCCGCATGATCTTTTCCTGAGAGGCTTCGGCGGCAGGAAGCTCGCCAACCAGCTTGCCCTCATTCATGACGTAGATGCGATCACACATGCCAAGCAACTCCGGCATCTCGGACGAAATAAACACAACGCCTTTGCCTTCTTCGGCCAGCTGGTTGATGATTGTATAAATCTCGTATTTCGCGTTCACATCGATGCCGCGGGTCGGCTCGTCGAGGATCAACACTTCCGGATTGGCGAAAAGCCACTTACTCAAAACAACCTTCTGCTGATTACCGCCAGACAGGTTGACCACTTTTTGATGCAGACCGGAGCAACGCGTATTGAGCTTTTCTTTATAGTCCAGCCCCACACGTATTTCGGCATTGTCATCAAGGACAACACCGTTTGACACCGCTTCAAGATTTGAAAGGGTGGTGTTGAATTTAATGGTATTGTCTAACACCAAGCCATATTGCTTACGGTCTTCGGTGACATAAGCAATGCCCTGTTCTACCGCTTTGTTGATCGTACTGACGTCAATAGCCTGACCGTGCAATTTGACATTTCCAGAGATTTTTTTGCCGTAGGAGCGACCAAAAATACTCATTGCTAATTCGGTCCGACCTGCACCCATCAGGCCCGCAATACCGACGATTTCTCCAGCGCGCACATTGAAATTAACATCTTTGATCAAATGTTTGTCTGCATGAATATGGTGGTGAACATTCCAGTCAGTCACCTCCATCAAGCGCTCGCCGATCTCGGCTTTGCGGGGTGGAAAACGATTGGTCAGCTCACGACCGACCATGTCCTTAATGATCTTATTCTCCATCGCTTCAGTTTTGTCACACTCAAGCGTGCTGACGGTCTGGCCGTCGCGCAAAACCGTGATACGGTCCGCGACTTTAACCACTTCATTCAGCTTGTGTGAAATGAGGATGGATGCAATTCCCTGCCGCTTGAACTCCAGCAGCAACTCAAGAAGAGCGGCACTGTCCTGCTCATTCAGAGACGATGTCGGCTCATCAAGTATGAGCAATTTCACTTCTTTGGACAAAGCCTTGGCAATTTCGATCAATTGCTGCTGGCCTACGCCCAGATTGGTGATCAGCGTGCTGGTTGGCTCTTTCAAACCAACAATTTTGAGCAATTGTTCTGACTCTGCATGTGCCATTGACCAATTGATGACACCGTTTTTGGCGCGTTCATTGCCCAGAAAGATATTCTCTGCAATGGAAAGCAAAGGAACCAAGGCCAACTCCTGGTGGATGATGATAATGCCTTTTTCTTCACTGTCAGTGATGCCCGAAAACCGCTGCACGTCTCCCTTATAAACAATCTCGCCGTCATAATCCCCGTGCGGATAAACGCCACTAAGGACTTTCATTAAAGTTGACTTACCTGCACCGTTTTCACCGACGAGTGCGTGGATTTCTCCCTCCTCAACGGCCATGTTCACATCACTAAGGGCTTTCACACCGGGAAAGGTCTTGGTGATTCCTCGCATTTCAAGAATGATGCTCATATCTGTCTCTGGAACAATCCAGCCTCTACCCCAATTTTGGAGAGTGAGGGGAGAAGACAACAACCTCCTCCCCTCCTTCTGGAGGAAATTATTTGACCTGATCCATAGTGTAGTAACCACTATCGATCACGATTTTTTCCCAGTTGCTAATGTTCACATCCACTGGTTTGAGCAGATAGGAAGGGATCACTTTCACGCCATTGTCATATGTTTTGGTGTCGTTGATTTCAGGCTCTGTGCCTTCCAGAAGTGCAGAGACCATACCCACAGTCACACGCGCCAACTCGCGGGTGTCTTTAAAGACCGTTGAATATTGCTCACCGGCAATCATCGACTTGATGGACTGAATTTCAGCGTCCTGACCGGTTACGATGGGCATTTTCATATCGCCAGAACCGTAGCCAACCCCTTTAAGCGAAGACAGGATACCGATGGACAAACCATCATAAGGAGCAAGCACACCATCGAGACGTTTGTCGGTGTAGAAAGCGCTCAGCAGATTATCCATGCGCGCCTGTGCAACCGCACCGTCCCAACGCAAGGTACCCACTTGATCCATGCCCATTTGGCCAGACTGAACAATAAGCTTGCCGTCGTCAATCAATGGCTGCAGCACAGACATTGCGCCGTTGTAGAAGAAATAGGCGTTGTTATCATCAGGAGATCCACCGAACAATTCGATGTTCAATGGCGCTTTTGCATTTTCAAGATCAAGACCGGTGACCAACGACGTTGCTTGAAGAACACCAACCTGGAAATTGTCGAATGTTGCGTAATAGTTGACGTTGCCGGAGTCGCGGATCAGTCGGTCATAAGCGATAACCTTGATGTCACTTTCCGCAGCCAAGTCCAAAGCGCTGGATAGGGTCGTGCCGTCGATCGCCGCGATAACGAGCACGTTAACGCCTTTCAAGATCATGGTTTCAACCTGACGCAGCTGATTGGCAATATCATCTTCTGCATATTGCAGATCAGTCTTATAGCCAGCGTCTTCGAACTGCTTGACCATACTGCTACCATCAGAAATCCAACGGGCCGATGATTGTGTCGGCATCGCGATCCCGACAAAGCCTTTGTCTGCAGCGACAGTTGGCGTCGTGGTAAACGCAGCGCCAAGAGCCAAAGCCATAGCCCCCATTGTTACCGTATTGAAGAATCTTCCAAGTCCAAGCATGATGTCCTCCCTTGCTTGTATGAGCATCCAAAAGATGTTGATCGCATCACCCGCAACGACAAATTCCAAGCCAAACACAACGCCAATTTTGCAAAACCGGCGCAGTCCTCTCCAATGCCTTGCCAGCGAAATATCGATTTAGAACCAAAACAAATGCGACATTTATTTTGGGCGATAAAATAAAAATGGCGCGTTGATACCGCATTAAGCGCACCATATAGATCGAAAGAAGCTGCACAAAACGAGCGCTCTAACAAAGGGGAACCCCGACATAATATCGAGCAATAAGAAGCGGACAAAACAACACCGCACCAGCTAAATAGCCAGCATTCCTCCCAAAAACGCTGAACCATCGACAATGATCCTTGCGTTTCTTCCAATCCTCCGCCTTCTATACTCAATCGAATAGGACCAAGAAGGAAGGCGGGATTTGGTTAAAAATATGGACGATATTGCTTTTTATTCGGCCCATGCCCCACACTCGGAACAACAAGCCAAATTTCATTTTGCGATCGAATGACGGCAAAACAACCGCAAAAAATCAACGACATTTGTGCCCAGCCACCAATGCCACCCTATTCCTGCAGGGCTCAAAGCCCTTGAGGCTCCCTTTCCAAGAGTGAAGTTTCGCCGAAATTCTCCTGCTCAGCCATGGCATGCTATGCCATCACAAACATGGATAGGCGAGTTGCCTGTATGGGTCACTTATGATTAGATTCATCTATTTACGGGTAACAGGCCCCAACAAGCTCTGACTTGGATAGAGCCCATTTGAAACCTGGACAATAAAAAGCCGAGACCGCACATATGGCGATCTCGGCTCACTTTAAGACCTACAGAATTGTGTTATTTTACCAGATTGGCTGGTTATCAACCCTGTCCAAGCGTGCTCGCGGCTTTGGCGCGGGCGGCAATGACGTCCCATTTTTTGTCTTTGACATCTTGCAATGGAGCAATCCACGTGCCGCCAATGGCAAATACGTTGCCCAACCCAAGATATTCTTCAGCATTTTCAGGTTTCACTCCACCGGTTGGGCAGAAAGAAATATCCGAAACAGGCCCAGCAACAGACTTGAGCATGCCGACACCACCCACAATCTCAGCAGGAAACAATTTGAGCTCGGTGAAGCCTGCTTCGCGCAACCCCATCATTTCGCTCAAGGAACCAGAACCGGGCAAAAACGGCCAATCGCTTTTTTCCAGTGCCCGCAGCAACTTGGGAGATGTGCCGGGAGAAACACCAAAATGCCCACCAGCCTCGATAGCCGCATTCAACTGTTCAGGAGAACCAATAGAACCAACCCCGATGATGCAATCCTTGACCTCTTTAGCAATCGCCTTGATTGCGTCCAGAGCAGCATCTGTCCGCAGCGTCACTTCAACAACCGGCAGACCATTGTCGACCAAGCAGCGTGCCAATGGCACAGCGTCTTCAACATCGTCGATGACAACAACGGGAATGACCTTCACACCCTTACAAATGCTGGAAATCTGATCACGCATGATCAATCCTTTTTTCTAAAAGCAATTCCAGTCAGTGCAGGAATTGCAACAAACCATTGAGACAAAACGTCAGCTCATCACCTTGGTGGTCCAAGTTGAAGAAAGAGCACCCTATTTCCTTTGGGTCCAGACGGATTTGTCGATTATAGCACCCGGATGCATAATGACCTGATCGGCAACACCATGTGCTGTCAAAGCAACGCCTTCATGTGGATCGCCAAAAGCGCGACGATTGAAATATCCCGCAGCAAAGGAATCACCGGCTCAGATGGTTCCCTTGGGTTTCAACCTAGCAGCTGACGGCACATTCTGAACACCATTATCCGTCAACAAAAGACGGTTTACACCACCCCTTGTCAACAACTTCACCGGCACCATAAGCTTTCCATTGCTTGGCAACGTCCAGCGCAGCGGCATTTTGCCAAACGGCCACAAAATCATCAAGGGTAGCCAAAGCAAAATCACACAAATATGCAGTTTGCGAGAAGGCAGGCTGGCAAACACCTGCTTGGCAGCAGCGTCGGTGCGGCAAAGGCTCAAAAACCTGTACCGAAAGCACTCCGGCGGCCTAAGAGCCGCCGGGATACATTTAAAGCGTCGTGACTTAGCGAGCCAGCCAGCCGCCATCGACCGCAATGGTGTAACCATTGACGTAGGACGATGCAGGCGAGCACAAGAAGACAACAGGGCCAGCCAAATCTTCAGGCAGTCCCCAACGGTCGGCAGGAATACGGCCAAGAATTTCTGCACTACGCGCAGCATCCGCACGCAGGGCCTCGGTGTTGTTGGTTGCCATGTAACCAGGAGCGAGCGCATTCACATTGATGTTATGCTTGGCCCACTCATTGGCCAGCAATTTGGTGACACCCATCACAGCGCTTTTGGAGGCTGTGTAGGAAGGAACACGAATACCGCCCTGGAAGGAAAGCATGGAAGCGATATTGACAATATTGCCGCCTTCACCCTGAGCCACAAATTGTTTGGCTACCGCCTGAGACAGGAAGAACAACGATTTAATGTTGATGTTCATCACATCGTCCCAGTTCTTTTCTGAGAATTCAATGGCGTCTTCACGGCGAATAATGCCCGCGTTATTGACCAGAATATCAATGCGGCCATATTCAGCGACAGTTTTGGATACGATATCAGGGATATCATCCATTTTCATCAGGTTGGCACGAATATCGAGAAACTTGCGTCCCAAGCCCTCGATGAGCGCTTTGGTTTCGGCAGGTTCAACAATATTGACAGCAGCAATATCACAGCCAGCTTTGGCAAGGCCGACAGCCATACCCTGCCCAAGTCCGGTATCACAACCAGTAACGATGGCAATTTTGCCCGTAAGATCAAACTGTTCATTCATAGCATTGGCTCCATTTAAAGAATTGAGTATTCGGCAATCCCTTGATCAAGGTGATCGAAGGAGAATGGTTCACCGCTTTGAGAATGGGTTAGGAATTCGTCGGCCTGAGCAAAGGGGATCACGCTTCAAAACCTCGGCCAAGTCAGGCATACGAGGAATGACTCACCCTGTATGAACAGGTATTGCCGGCAAAACCGCGACGATATCATTTGCCGGCAACCCAATTCAGTGAGAGCTGGCTAAAGCACAGCCAGCTTCCGAGCCCATCTCTAGGCTATTGATTCCGCCTAACGCAGGTCCTTCATGGCGACAAAGTCCATGTCGGTATAATCAACATTGTCACCAGCCATTGCCCAGATAAAGGTGTAGTTGGAGGTGCCAGCACCGCAATGGATAGACCATGGTGGAGACACAACAACGTCTTCATTTTTGGCAACCAAATGACGTGTCTCGGCAGGATCACCCATAAAGTGGAACACACGGGAATCGTCACCCAAATTAAAGTAGCAATAAGCTTCCATGCGACGGTCGTGCGTATGGGCAGGCATTGTGTTCCAGATAGAACCGTCATGCAATTGGGTATACCCAAGAACCAGCTGACAGGATTCCATCACCAACGGATGAATGAACTGATAGATAGTGCGCTCGTTGGCAGTCTCTGGCGCACCCAATTTAACACAGGCAGCATCTTCAATTTTAATCAGCTTTGCTGCCAACGCGGTGTGCGCGGGAGCGGAGGTGATGTAAAAACGCCCCTTACCGGAGAACGTAACGGCGCCAGCGCCTTTTGGCAGATACAAAACATCGCCACGGTTGAGGGCATAGTCCGTACCAGCAGCAGACACTGTGCCAGCTTCACCAATATTGACAACACCCATTTCGCGACGATCCAGAATGCTAGGAGTACCGCATTCAGCAACGTGATCAAGTGTCAGGCTCGCACCATTGGGAACGGCTCCACCAACGATCATACGATCATAGTGGGTGTAGTTCAGGCGAATTTCGCCTTCGGTGAACAAATCATCGGAAAGAAATTTGTCGCGCAAACCGGCAGTGTCGAGCGTTTTTGCATATTCAGGATTTACGGCCTGAGTGGTTTTAACAGTAAGCATGGATCATCGTCCTTAGTGAGTGAGGATTTTGGAACGGCCAACGGCAATTCCAAAAGCAACAGGTGTTAAAATTGCGCTCACGATGAAGCCAAAGAGACATCAACGGGAGCACGCACATCAAAGGAAGTCGTCCCGGCGTGGTGTGAAATTATCAATGAGCATACCTGGCTCTAGACAAACACAGCCATGTTTGGCCTGTGAGGGAATGACAAAACTGTCACCGGGGCTAACCTCGAATTCTTCACCATCAATCGTGAAACGGAAACGGCCCGACGCAACAAAAGTCGACTGAACGTGAGGATGGTTATGGAGGGCACCTTCGGCACCCACCTCATGAAACCGAAAGGCGACGACCATAAGATCGGGGCTATCGGCAATAACTTGACGTGAGACTGGCTTGTCTGCATCAACAACAGGAAGGGGTTTCACATACATCATAAACTCCTATTCAAAGGCCTTGGCAGCAAGAAACGGCGCATGCTGCAAGGTTCCGCACACCACAAGCCAGAGTACCAAGTTTATTCCCTGAGTATTCACGCGCCCCCTCCCGAGCTAAAAGCGCCCAGCCAGTACAAAGAACGGCCAACACCGAGATCAGATCGCACCGATAACTGCTGCGGTGAAATCTGGCAGTGTGAGCGATTTGCAGGGACCGCCGCATTCTTCATTTTCAATGGGTGCCTGATGGCCAGAGTTGACCGGACAAACGGGCCTCCCTTTGAAGGTCTACAGGAATAGAATATTTTACTAGCTAACTAATATACCAGTTCTTCTTGCTTGTAAACTGATATGCCAGTATTATCATGACGACAAAGCAGGAAATTCCATAAATGACCATTGAAACAGTCTTGAGCCCCCTAAATAGAGTATCAGTGGCGGATTCCGTCTTTGAAGAATTGCACAGACAGATTCTAACGCTGGAACTTAAGCCCGGTGTGAAAATCTCGGAAGCTGAGGTCGCCAAAGCTCTGGGCGTATCGCGCCAGCCGGTGCGCGATGCTTTCTATCGTCTGTTTAAGCTGGGTTTCTTGAATATGAAGCCGCAGGTAGCGACCACTATATCCTTGATTTCTGAAGAGGCTGTAGAGCAGGCCCGCTTCATTCGATGTGCACTTGAAACCAAAACCAACAGAGTGGCCTGCGACAAGATGCAGACCGAAGATTATGAAGTTTTAAAAGTCATTCTGGATCAGCAGCGCATAGCAGTCAAAGCCAACGATACCGCGCTTTTCCATACACTAGACGACAGATTCCACCGCACCATTTGTGAGAGATGCAATCTTGCTTTTGCATGGGACCTGATTAAAGACAACAAGGCCCATATGGACAGAGTGCGCTTTCTGTCTCTGGCGTTCACCCTCGAGGAAGCCTTTGCGGCACACCTCAGAATCTACGAAGCAATCAAGCTCAGAGACAAAGAACTGGTAAGCACACAAATTCAAGATCACTTGCGCCAAATCCTCAGTATTATACCGCGCATTCGCGAGCAACATCCTGATTTTTTCCTCGTCGAGGACTGAGGTTAAGCCAGAATAGAAGGCCGTGCCCTCTCCCCTTTCAAGACGCCCTAACAGCGCTCAAAACCGAGCGGCACCAATACACAGAGATAGGGAGCATCCCTTTGACTGACTACAAAAGCAACTGGATTTGAGGGTTTGATTCCTGCAAAAACACTTTTGTCATGCTTAAAGATGAGAAGCGCCTGCTCGGACCTGCCCATAGTGGAAGCTTGTCCACAGATTTCCCCGACAAGAGAATTGCGCGCCCCAAAGCAACAATAGCACGGCAAAAACCGCACCAAATCAATCCACCCAAACACCACAAATCAAATTAGCGCTATGCAAAAGATGATTGAACATTTGCTCCTCATTTGGCAGAGGCACGATAGCATCGATGCACGCCAAAATTTGCTGTTCCAGCGCTCGGCGAGCTTCTTCCGCCTCTGCAACAGATAACGCAGCAAACCGAACTTTAGCCCCCGAAGACATCCGCCCCAACCGAGCAAGATCTGCGCTGGCGATGGTTCCAATTTTGGGGTATCCACCCGTCGTTTGATGATCGGCAAGCAGAATAATCGGCAATCCATTACCGGGCACCTGTACAGAACCGGTAACAATGCCGTCCGAATTGATGTCAGCGCCCTTGCTGTGAGCGACCTCCGGTCCAGACAACCGAACACCCATGCGGTTTGATTCATTGGAAAATGAAAAATCTTCACTCAGAAACGTCTGTAAGCCTTCATCAGAAAAATAGTCAGACTGCGGCCCAAGCACCACACGAATGGGACCAGCTACACTATAGCGCAGCGGCGTGAAACAAATGCGGTCAGCGTCGGCTTCGACACTCCCCTTGCATAAGGGGACAAAATCCCCCGCCTGCAACGCGCGCCCTTCAAAACCACCAAGCCCGCCAGAGACATATGTGGACTGGCTACCATAGAGCAACGGGAGATCAAAGCCTCCCTCAACCGCCAGATAGCAAACCGCACTATCGGCAACACTGCTTATGCGAAACACTTGGCCCTGCTCAAGCATTACCGCGCGGTTGGCAGGGACCGGTTTTCCCCTCGGCTCCACCAAATCTATAAAACCATCTGAGCCAGTCAGTGCAACCCGCACGCTTTGCGCCGCCACTTTTAAGGTTGGCCCAAGAATACGCAGCTCCAGCGCCCCAATGCCTTGCGCATTTCCAACCAAGGCATTGGCCAAGCGCAGATTGCCCGGATCAAGCGCACCGGACACGGGCACGCCCTGTGCTTGATGGCCAAACCGTCCCAGATCCTGAACCGTAGACATCAAACCCGGCGCAACAACTTCTATTGAGGGGATCATGGCAGCTTGGCCTCTTCAATGCTATATGAGCCAGCGGCCAGTTCAGCCTCAATATCCTGAAACTGCTCAAGATCCACTTCACGGAAACAAACACGGTCCCCGGGAGACAAAAGAACCGGATCAGCCTTGCCCAAATCAAAAATCGGCACAGGGCAACGCCCCACAATATGCCATCCCGTAGGATTGACCGCGGGGTAAATGATGGTCAAACCGGTCGCCACAAGCACCGACCCTTTTGGCACGCCCATTATCGGTGTTTTTCGCCGCGGTATGGCTAACCGCTCGGGTAAATCGCCCATGTAGGGCAACCCTGGAGCGAAACCAAGCATATAGACAAAATGCTCAATTGATGTGAGATGCCCGATCACCTCCTGCTTGTCCATTTCGGCGTGAGCGGCAACAGACTCAAGATCAGGTGCGAAGGGTGCGTCAAAGCAAACCGGCAAAATCCAACGCCTAGATTGCGTATCCGATGTGTTGTCCAAATGTGCCAACAAAGGCTCAAGAGCAGCGATCAAAGCCGACTGGGACGTAACAAGCGGATCATAATGGACCAGCAGCGACCGATAAGTCGGGACCGTCTCGATCACGCCAGCCAGTTGGGCCTGATCCACAGCAGCACGCAAAGCCATAATCTGGCCGCTCAACGCTCTGTCTATAGTATGGCCAAACTGGATTGTGAGACCACAATCACCGGAAGGTAAAAAGTCCACGGCCATTAATCAGACCCCAAGGTGTCCATCATCGGACGGATATCCACCCCGGCGGAGACAAGAGCATCACGCACTTTTCCTGCCATTGCGACCGCATGGGGGCTGTCCCCATGCACACAGATAGAGTCAATTTTGGCAGCAATACGCTTGCCACTTGCACTTTCAATTTCGCCAGACAGGACAAAATCAACCATTCGGCGCGCGGCTTCATCGGCATCTTCGATCATTGCGCGAGGGTCTTTGCGCGACACCAGCATGCCTTCATCTGTGTAGGCACGATCGGCAAAAATCTCGCGTGCGACATTCAACCCAAGCGCCTCACCGGCTTTCTCCATCTCACTGCCCGGCATGACGAGATATATGAGATCTCGGTTCACCATTTTAACAGCACGCGCCGTTGCCATGGCAAGATCGGCATCCACACAAGCCATGTTGTTGAGCGCACCATGCACTTTATAGTGGCCAATTTTCATGTCGAGCGAGCGCGCCATCGCCTCGATTGCACCAATCTGATAGATGAGCTGTTTTTCGACATCCTCGGGGCGATCCCCAACGATGGGGCGGCGACCAAACCCCCAAAGATCGTTGAAACCGGGATGCGCACCAACACCGACGCCTTTGTCGCGTGCCAACCGCAAGGTTTCATGCATCACAAGGGGATCCCCGCCATGGAACCCGCAGGCCACATTGGCCGAACTGACAATCGACAACATCGCCGCATCATCACCAATGGAATAGGCTCCAAAGCTTTCACCCAAATCAGAATTCAAGTCTACCACGGCCATAATGCATCACCTGTCGTTGAATGAGTCGACCCTATTTATAAGCCAAAGCGACTGTCTCGCCACCCCCGCACCCGATTTCTTGTTACCAATCCACTCAAAATTAGAACACAGGTAGCAACCATAGGCATCACACAAAAAAACCACGCATGAGGGAGAACCATGCGTGGCTTTCACTTGAGAACCAAAGCCTTTGATACCTTTAGCTCTCTATTGGCTGGACCGAAGGGATCAATTCAGCTCTTGGGGCGGTGTCTTTGCTCCAGTCATGAAGGCAACGGCGTCAGACATTGTATATTCCTTTGGATCAATAACGCACAATCGGCGCCCCAGACGGTGAACATGGATTTTGTCCGCGACTTCGAAGACATGCGGCATATTATGCGAAATCAACACAATGGGCAGACCACGCGCCCGCACATCCTGAATCAACTCCAGCACTTTGCGGGACTCTTTCACCCCCAGCGCTGCGGTTGGTTCATCCATGATGACCACTTTTGATCCAAAAGCCGCTGCTCTGGCCACCGCCACGCCCTGACGCTGACCACCAGACAGAGATTCAACCGCTTGGTTGATATTCTGAATGGTCATCAAGCCAAGTTCCGTCAACTTGTCTCGAGCGATCTGCTCCATTTTTGGCCGATCCAACATGCGCAAATATTTGCCCAGAAATCCGGGTTTGCGGATCTCGCGGCCCATAAACATATTATCCGCGATCGACAAAGCCGGAGACAGGGCCAAATTCTGATAGACGGTTTCAATGCCAGCATCCCGCGCTTCCATTGGAGACTGGAACTGGATTTTTTTACCATAGAGTGTGATCTCGCCGTCATCAGGGATCAGAGCACCGGAGATGGCTTTGATCATCGTTGATTTACCCGCCCCGTTGTCGCCAATCACGGCCCGTATTTCACCGGGATAGAGATCGAAGTCTGCCCGATCAAGGGCCGTGACACGACCATAGCGTTTGGTCACGCCTCGGGCGGTCAGAATGGGTTCGGCATTATAGTCTGGAGCGTTCATGACGAGACCTTTCTGATCCATTGGTCAATTGCAACAGCGGTAATGATAAGCAGGCCAATCAGCAAATAGGTCCATTGCGGATCGGTACCGATCAGTCTCAAACCAAGAGAGAAGACACCCACGATCAAAGCCCCGAACAACATGCCCAAAATGGACCCGCGGCCACCGAACAAAGAAATGCCACCAATCACAACGGCAGTAATGGATTCGATATTGGCATTCTGGCCAGCCGTGGGCGAAACAGACCCCAAACGGCCAATCAATGCCCAGCCAGCAAGAGCACAAATCAAACCGGCAAGAACATAAACCGAAATGAGGGTTTTCTTGACACTGACACCGGACAATTCAGCCGCTTCTGGGTCATCCCCCACCGCATAAACATGCCGCCCCCAAGCCGTGTGACTGAGCACATAATTGAGCACAAACACCAACAGCAGCATGGCGATAACGCCAAAGGTGAAGACAGCGCCACCAATTTTAATTTTCTCACCAAAAAACTGCAAAATTGGCGCGTGTTCGGCAAGATCCTGACTTCTGATGGTCTCGTTGGCTGAATATAGAAAGTTTGTCGCCAGTACGATCTGCCACATGCCCAGCGTCACAATGAAGGGGGGCAATTTAACGCGCGCCACTAACGTGCCGTTGATAAAGCCGCAAAGGCCCCCGACAGCAAAACCGCAAAGCACCGCTACTTCAGGCGGGAAGCCATACCGAAAGGTAAACTGCCCCATCACGACAGAAGACAGCACCATAATCGCGCCAACCGAAAGGTCGATACCGGCCGTCATGATCACCAATGTCTGAGCCGCACCGACAAAGCCAACGATGGCCACTTGCTGCAAAATAAGGGTCAGCGCAAAGGGTGAAAATAGCTTTCCACCCAGAATGACACCGAAAATTGCCAAGGACATAAGAAGCACAATCAATGGCACCAAAGCTGGGTTGCCATGCAACAAATGCTGTATCCGCTCAATTCCTGATTTATTGTTGTCATCAAAGCTCGCGACTCCGCGCGCACTCCCCTCCAACACCGATTCAAAATCCTGCGCCTTGCTGGATTTTACGGGTTCAGTTTCCGCCATAACAATCTCCCTTGATCCATCCCCAGCAGATGACCACGCCCACAAGGCGATCTGATTGATCGGCCCAAGGGGTCAAAACACCAAGTGAATGCGGATAAACTTGGCCTGCTGCAGGATAGACCTCACGCCAATCCCAATGCATACGATAAGAAAAGGGCAGCCCTCGGCTTGCGAAAACTGCCCCATCGCGTTTCAAATCATACTATAAAGTCGCCAAGCTCTTAGCCCCAGCAGCGATCTGTGCCTTCTTTGACATCAATGGAGTCGACGCCCTCAGCAGGCTTGTCGGTCACGAGATTGACCCCGGTATCAAAGAAGTTTTTACCTGGAGTTTTTTCAGGTTTCTTACCGTCTTTTGCCCAAGCAGCAATGGCTTCAATACCTTTGGAGGCCATCAGCAACGGATATTGCTGGGACGTAGCACCAATGATGCCATCTTTAACATTGGCAACGCCGGGGCAGCCACCGTCGACGGAAACGATCAGGGCTTCCCCTTCACGTCCAAGAGCTTTCAACGCTTCATACGCACCCGCAGCAGCAGGCTCGTTGATGGTGTAAACCACGTTGATTTCAGGATCTTTGGTCAGAAGGTTTTCCATTGCCTTGCGGCCACCTTCTTCGTTGCCTTGGGTAACATCATGGCCAACGATGCGCGCATCATTTTCGTCGCCCCATTTGTTCGGGTCGGCAATATCAATGCCAAAGCCTTTCATGAACCCCTGATCGCGCAACACACCCACCGATGGCTGACTAACGGCCAAATCAAGCATTGCGATTTTGGCGTCTTTGGCTTTGTCGCCCAGCGATGCTGCGGCCCATTTACCGATCAACTCACCAGCCAAGAAATTGTCTGTAGCAAATGTTGCATCAGCAGCGTCGATTGGCTCCAAAGGCGTATCAAGAGCAATAACCAACATGCCAGCGTCACGCGCTTGGGTCACGGCAGGCACAATACCTTTTGTGTCCGAAGCCGTAATCAAAATTCCTTTGGCACCGTCCGCAATGCAGGTTTCAATAGCAGCAACCTGGCTTTCGGAATCCCCATCGATTCTGCCGGCATAAGACTTGAGCGTAATACCAAGCTCTTCCGCTTTGGCCGTCGCGCCTTCCTTCATTTTAACAAAGAAAGGGTTGGTATCGGTCTTGGTGATCAAGCAAGCGCTAATATCGGCCGCCGATGCAAAAGAAACACTGGCAACCCCCATAGCAAGGCCGACGAGTGACGTTTTGACAATGGATTTCATATTTTCCTCCCAGAAATTGACCCATTCACAGATCAGCACTCAAGTCAGCTTTCGTCAGTCTGGAGCACTTTGAGATCCGCTAGCCTCGTCAGACTGACATTGAAAATCAGGCCTGTCAATTAATAAATCCAATTGATTTATTAATTGACCTGTGAAAAATTAGCGCAGATATCCAGTCAATAATTGCAAACCCAAAAACCAGACTGCGACCCAGACTTGATGCAAAAGAAGCGGTAATAAGAAAGTCGTCAAATGAGCAAAGCCCCATCAAATATTGATCGCATTTCAGATCCATCAGGCGGGGCCAATCAGACACGGGTGCGCGCATATAACGAGAGACTGGTCCTTTCGCTTGTCAGGCGCCATGGTCATCTGCCCAAGTCCGACATAGCGCGCAGAAGCGGCCTTTCCGCCCAGACCGTCTCGGTCATTATGCGCTCTCTGGAAGCTGACGGTTTGCTTCTGCGCAGAGAGCCTGTCCGTGGCAAGGTGGGTCAACCATCCATCCCCATGGCCCTCAATCCAGAGGGGGCCTATTCCTTTGGTATGAAAATAGGCCGTCGCAGCGCGGAAATGGTCCTCATCAATTTTTTGGGCAACCGGATCGCTTCAATTCGCAAGACCTACCCCTATCCCCTACCCCACGATCTGCTTGCCTTTGCAATTGAAGCCATCAAAGAGCTCTCAGCAAAAATTGACAAAAAGGACCTGCCCAAAATAGCAGGCATCGGCATCGGCATTCCATTCCAACTTTGGATGTGGGCAGAAAAAGTGGGAGCACCCCACGGGTCAATGGACCTCTGGCAAGGCTTTGATATATCCAAAGAGCTGGAAGAAAAAACCGGTTTGCATAGCTTTACCCAGAATGATGCCACAGCAGCATGTGGCGCAGAACTGACATTTGGCCGCGGGGCAGAATTTGCTGATTTTGTTTATTTTTTCATTGGAACATTCGCAGGCGGTGGCATTGTACTCAATCACTCGATCTATTCCGGTCGCACCGGCAACGCAGGCGCTTTGGGGTCTCTGCCGATAAAAGAACACGGCTCAACCGGCCAGCTGCTGGATCATGCGTCAATCTATGATCTGGAAAAAATGCTGATCAAAGAGGGGAAAGACCCCGCCATCTTGCGCGATACCCTGTCTGACTGGTCCGAACTCGGAGACACATTGTCCCAATGGATTGAGTGTGCATCCGACTATATCGCGATGGCCATTGTTGCCTCTAGCTCCGTCATTGACTTCGAAGCTGCGATTATTGACGGGGCCATTCCAAGAAATATACTTGAGATCCTGATTCAAAAAACAATCGCAAAAACAGATAAACTTGACCTTCAAGGCATCATTTTGCCAACCATTTTACCCGGCACAGTCGGCAATGGCGCGCGCGCGTTGGGCGCTGCAACCCTGCCTCTTTTCAACCGCTACCTGCTGGATCAAAATGTGCTGTTCAAAGCCATGGGGTAAGCCCGCTTGGATCCGAACCGACACATAGGCATAGATATCTCCCACAACTTAACCCGCCCAACATCTTGTGTTGAGCGGGTTCATTTTGCCCCGCATTGCCAGCCTCAAAAGAAGGCAAGCACACCTTCTAGCGGGCTTCCCCTTGTGCTTTCACAACCCTTGGTTAAACCTTGCGAAAGGCATATTGGGTCTGCTGATGGTAGGTCTCACCAGCCTTAAGAACTGCGGATGGAAAGTTTGGATGATGGATAGCATCCGGCCAGATTTGTGGTTCAAGGCAGAAGCCGCCGCAAGGGCCGGAGGTGCCGCCATCAAGCGCAGGCATACCCGCCTTAAGATTGACCGCATCATAAGCCTGCAGGCCGGGCTCCGTGGTCAAGACATCCATGCTGACACCGGATTTTGGGCTTGAAAGGGTAGCCACCCGACGCAAGGAGCCAGCGGTCTCCTCGATACAGAAATTGTTGTCGATCGGCTTGATGTCATGTGCAGAGCGGATGCTTTTCTTTTTGCGAAAATCAACGCTTTGTCCATCAACAGATAGAATTTTTCCCGTGGGAATAAGCTCAGCGGTCACATCCAAATAGCGATCACTATCAATCTGCAATTCATGGTCAAGGATATCGCCTTCACCATCAAGATTGAAATAGCCATGATGCGCCAGATTACACAGGGTGTCGGCGTCTGATGTCGCCTTCATATCAAGATCCAGCACCCCATTGTCCAACAAAGTATAGACCAGCTTGATGGTCATGTTGCCCGGATACCCCATTTCGCCATCAGCGAGCTGCAATGACATATGCACCGCATTGGTGTCGATCTTGTCAAAATTCCATACCCGCAAGCCGATGCCTTTGGTGCCACCATGCAAGCTATGCTTGCCAGCAAAATTGATATCCAACTGATAGATCTTGCCACCCAACTCAAAACGACCATCGCGAATACGATTGGCCACACGGCCCGCCGTCGCTCCAACATGCGCCTTGTAGGTGAAATAATCTTCCAGAGCGTCAAAACCCAATACCAGTGGTTTGGCGTGGCCTTCCAGCCGCAAGTCCTGAAGAATAGCGCCATAGGACAGAATTTTTGCGCTCAGGCCCCCGCCAGTGATCGTCACACGCTCAACAGCGGTGCCATCTGGCATTATCCCAAATTGCTCAACAGACATTTGTATATTCCTTCAAGAAAACTCGAAAATCGCATTGATCGTAACAGAGTTAGCAGAAAAGAATATGCGTAAAAACAAGAAACAAGCCGACTAAATGCAGGAATGAACAGCGCAACGACACGTTATTCACCAATGCAGCACAACTTCATAAAAGCACCTAAAATCAAGAGATTTAAATGCAACGAAGCGGCGGCATTGCGCAGAACTATCGTCACTCCCCGCCTTAGGCAGGCGATGGCAAGCGAGACTCAACAAGCTGGCCCAAAGCGTAGCACCTGCGATTGTGGTCAATATTTCCAGTTTATTGTTTATGCTGTTCTGACATTGCATCGATTGACTTTTGCACGCCAACAAAATCGATTTTTCCAGTCCCCAAGACAGGCACCGGCTGAATGACAATCTCCGACGGCACCATAAGGTCGGAAACGCCCATCGACCTGGCATAAGCCGTCAGATCGGATCGATTGGCGTCGGGATTGTCCGTCACCATGATCACCCGCTCTCCCCGCTTGGGATCCGGCAAGGAGCCAGTGGCCGAAAGATACCCGGGCCACAAGTCATCGGCCAAGCGATCAATCGCCGCCAGCGAGATCTTTTCACCCGCAATATCAGCAAAGCGTTTGGCCCGCCCGATGATAGTGATGTAACCCTCGGCATCTATGGTGACAATATCACCGGTATCATGCCAGCCATCAACGGGAGGCTCCAGAACGTCGGGATTTTCAGCCCGCAAATAGCCCGCCATGATATTGGCACCTTTCACAAACAAGCGCCCTCCTTCAGCAATTCCGGGAACCGGCTCAAGACGCGTTTCAATACCGGGCAACGGTTTGCCCACCGATCCGGCTTTGTTATACATGGGCGTATTGAGCGCAATCACCGGCGAGGCTTCTGTCACGCCATACCCCTCAAGAATACGCACACCAAATTGCTCAAGGAAAACCTTACGCGTCGAGGCTTTCACCGGCTCGGCGCCAGCCACACAATAACGCACGGAACGAAAATCAAATGGGTGGGCGGTGCGTGCATATCCATTAAGGAACGTATCGGTGCCAAACAAAATGGTCGCGTTGGTGCCATAGACCAGTTCGGGAATAATCCTGTAATGCAACGGCGACGGATAGAAATAAATCGGCAACCCCCGAACCAATGGCAAGATTGTGCAAGCCGTCAATCCAAAACAATGAAACACCGGCAAAACATTAAACACCCGATCCCCCAAATTGAAGTCGATACTGGCACCACATTGAGCAGCATTGGACAACAAGTTTCGATGGGTCAGAACCACGCCCTTGGGCACCCCTTCTGAACCCGAGGTAAAAAGAACAACCGCCGGATCATCCGCCTGTCTGTCCGTCAACGGGCGCGTGCGATACCACCTGCCTTTGAGTTTTTCTGTCAACGAAATGGTCGCGCGGATATCATCCACCCAGACAATTTTGACTTGATCCTTCAGCGCTTCAATCACCGCTTCGAGCTTTGCCTGTTCAACAAAACTGCGCGACGTCAAAACGGTCGAAAGATTGGCCGTTTTGCAAGCCGACACAAGGTTGGCAACACCGGATGTGAAATTGAGCATTGCCGGCACTTTACCAGCCGACATCAACCCCAAGATTACCACCACAGTGCCATTCGCATTGGGCAACATGACACCGACGCGATCCTCCGAGGCATAATCCTTTAAGAAGCGCGCCCCCAACACACGGCTGCCCGTCAGGATATCGCCGTAAGTCATTCGACCAGAAAACGGGTCCTCAATCGCATTGCGTCGCAGACCAAGACTGCGTCCAACTTTAATGACCTTTTGCAAAACCGTCTGATCGACATTTGTCGTGCGAAACACCAATTCGGCCATAATACTCTGCAATTGAGCCCCTGCCGCCATGCGCCGCTTGCGCCCTTTCAGCTCTTGAGGCACGGCCAATCTGACCGGCTCCAGAATAGTCACCTTCACCTTGGGAAAAAGCTGACGCCGGACATTTTTGGCATCAATGGACGTGGAATAGCTGCGCTCCAATCCATCGATCCGGATAGGCACGACCATAGATCCGGTCATATCCGCAGCCATCGCTGCCACATCATAGACTTTCATCAAGCTACCGGTGTCTGTCACCCTGCCTTCAGGGAAAATCACCAGAGAATTGCCATTCTGAATGGTCTGGATCAGGTTCTGCTGGGCAATCGGCAGCGAAGGTTCCAGCACCAGATAATTACAGAACCGCAAGAAGGGATGCATCCACCATGCTTTGGCCGTTTTGGCATCGATGGCAAAAACCGGTTCTTCTTCGGTGATCGCCAGCGCCAAGGGGCCGTCAAGAAAGCTGACATGGTTGAAAGCCAAAATCGGGGCCTTACCCGCCTTCTCAAGATTTTCGCGCCCCTCAACCTCCAGACGGGAAAAGGCGCGAAATAGGATATTCACCAAATCCCAAATGGGATTGGTTGGCAAATAACGGATCATTAGCCAAGCCGCCAGCCCGTTGCAGACCGCCAGCAGCATCAGGATCTGGGGGATAGAGGCCCCTTGCGACTGAAGCAGAGCCAAAAAAGCCCCGGAAACAAAAATAAACACGGCATTCATCACATTGACCGCAGCAATGACCCGCGCCCGACGTTCCTTGTCAGCCCATGTCTGAATCGCAGTGAATGCAGGCACCACAAGCAGAGCACCCGCTATGGCAAGCCCGGCCAGATCAAGGCCCACTCTGATGCTGACCGTATAGGAGAAAAATTCCGCCACGCTCTGAGCAACAATGGGGCTATCCATGCCGGACAGATTCCACGCTAGCTGTAGACTGAAAAACGCAGCCAAAGCGGCACCAAACGGCGCAGGCAGCAGCACCACGCGGCCTGCACACAGCCACGCAGCAATCGCTGACCCAATCGCCACTGATACCGCAAAAACGGTAGAATAGACCGTCACGACAAGCGGTGAACCGCCCATAATTTGCGTCACGAAACTGGGCACCAGCGCAGTTAAAACCGCACCTAACAACCAGAACCAAGAGACAATAAGGCTCGCCCGCCACATCCGTTTATCGCGTCGCAGTTCTGACAGCAGCTGCATGGTCGATGCAAAAATATTGCGATTAATCACCAGATCGGGATCACCAGAGCCACTGTCAGGGATGGCGCGACTGATCCCCCAACAGGCAACAGCAAACAAAACCATCATCGGACCAAAGGTAAAAGCGTCAATACCGCCAGAGGCCACCAACCCGGCAACAATTGTTCCGGCCAAAATGGCAACAAATGTCGCCCCTTCCACCCATGCATTGGCCGCAGGCAATTCACGTTGCTCAAGGTGATCTGGCAAAATACCAAACTTGATCGGCCCGAACAGCGCAGACACCACACCGAACAAAAACAGCGCCAGCATAGATAGCCAAATCGACCCCATCGATATGCCAAGAACCGCCACAAAAGAAGCGCCGATTTCAGCCAGTTTCAGCTTTTCCGCCAACCGGCCTTTGTCATATTTGTCCGCCATCTCGCCACCCAGCGCGGAGAGCAACAAAAACGGCAACATAAAGATGGCACCAGCAAGCATGACCAAAGAGGCCGCTTGATCAGCCGATAATTTAAAGAGAATGAGAAATATTAACGAATAGCGCAGAAAATTATCATTGAAAGCCGATAGAAACTGCGTCCAAAACAGAGGCGCAAACCGTTTTGATCTCATCAAGTGAAGACGCATAGCAAGGCTTTCTGGTTTTTCGAGCAACGACAAAGGCCGAGCCCCACCGTGCGTATTTTGTGACACTATAAAGACTATCCTATTCTTAAGACAATCAAAACGGCTCAAAACAAAGATACAAAGAGATACAATTTGATACCAAGATTAACTGGCAATACGTCCGCCAAAGACAATATGATCAAGCAGACCAGAATGCAGCTCCGCGCACCAGACAAGCATGCATATATGCAATCAAGACGATTTTAAACCAACCAATGGACATGACCAATGTCGGCAACAGCCAATGTTAAATCTTTTTTCAATTCCCCCTATTTCTTTTGGGCCCTGCTGGCTGTGCCATCCATCGGCATGATCTCGGGAGCTCTGAATGGAGGAGATCTCGAACGCCTGCTGCATCCAACGGGTGAATTCTCGGCCCGCTTCATGATCATCTGCATGATCATAACACCCTTGAAAATGCTTTTTCCCAAAGCAAACTGGATCCGCTGGCTTGCGCGTCGGCGTCGCTATCTCGGCGTTGCGGCGTTTGGCTATGCTGCACTGCACACGCTATATTACGTCATCGACTTGGGTACCCTCTCTGCCGTGATGACCGATTTCGTTGAAGCAGGCATTTGGACCGGCTGGCTGGCCTTTGTCATTTTTGTGCCGCTTGCGATCACGTCTAACGATCTATCCATCCGCAAAATGGGGCCGCGAAGCTGGAAAAACCTGCAGCGCGCCGTATATGTTGCCGCCGTAGCAACCTTGGCCCATTGGATTTTAGTAAGCCACGGCCCCGGTGGAGCACTGGTGCATTTTATACCGCTCGCAGGCCTTGAAGCCTATCGCATCTGGCGCAATATGACAGACAAACCAACAACGCGCAGAGCACGCGGCAATGCTACAGCGGCCTGAATTTCACATCCAGTACAGCAACAAAAAGCCCGCGATTGTTCACATCGCGGGCTTTTTGTTGCTGCCGGTGCTCAGTCTTGGTTGGCGGTTTGCGCAGGCAACCAGACATCCGCTGTGGATTTACCGCGGGTGATACGCGAATGCTGATTGGCAAACAAACGCACCCAAGCGCTCCATTCTTCATCGGGCCATTGAATGCGCACAACCGCTCGCTCGGCAACTCCGATGCCAAAATGATGCCATCCCACTTTCCCACCCGCATGGCCACCACCCACAGTGATCTCGCGGCTTTGGGTTCGGTCTGCGATCCGCACTTCGATAAAGGCACCAACAGCATTGCGGTTTGGTCCGTCTTGCAAAACCTGCAAAGCAACCCAGTTGCCCATAGGGGCCGCATCTACCGCCCCAGCACGCGCTTGCCCCATATTGCGCCAGAGTTGCGCCGGTTTTTCGCGATTGAGAACTACACTATCCAGCAGGCCATCCATATTCAGATCGACCAAACTGCCCCCACGCCCGCGATCAAAGCTCATCATACCGGCCTTGTCAGCGGCTTCTGTAAATGACCCGTCCGGCGCGCCCAGCAATAAACTGTTGGGGTCTTTCATCGCGAAGTCGGTCATGGCTTCCACATTGCCCTTGGTGACAAACAAATCAACAAAACTGTCATTGTTGATGTCATCAAACTGGGCGTGCCATGAGGTTGACGGATGGACCGCGTTGCCCACAAAAGGCCGATGTGCCGTGATACCCTTTTGAAACGCAAGATCTTCATAGTCTGGCGTCCCGTCCCGCGTGGCAAGCACCTGAAGTTTATTGTCAGCCATCGAGGTGATATAATAATCCGGCCGGCCATCGCCGGTTAAATCGGTTGCGGCGATGCCCATACCCCAGACCCGCAAACGCCGCCAGCCATCACTAGAGTTATATTCTTGGGGTGCATCTCCAGCCCGGATTTTCCAAAGCTGCTCGTGGCCGTGGCGATAATATTGCCGATCATTGGCAATACGCAGATCGGGTTTTCCTGTCCGTCCCCAATCGGTAAACATCATAGAAAGCGCACAATAGCCCGGCTTCAAACTCTGATGATCATAACCGCCTGCCCTGTCCGGCCGATAAAAATCGGTATCATGACAGGTACCAAACGGCGCTCCGGGTTGATCGCGGTCGACATAATTGCCCACGGCAAGTGTTGGCAAATCATTGCCCTTTTCCCATGTGGCCGCAAAAGCGGTGGACCAAGCTTTGCCGCCGTCAAACGACCAAAGCGCGTTGGCTTCTTCAAACACACAATTGCCTTTGCCACGAAAGAGCTTGTTTTCACCAACCCGCAACACAGCCAGATCAAGGATACCATCACCATCAATATCCAGCGGATAAGCTCCGCTGACCGCATCCAGCGCCAAAACGCTGTTTTCTTTAAGAGAAAACTGTAACGCACCGCCTTTGCTGCTACGGTTGAGATACAGGCCAGATTTTCCCGCGCCACCAGCAAAATAAAGCTCGGGATAGCGATCACCATTGCAATCAAACGCCGCAACACCGCCGCCAACAAAATACTCCCACCCGCCGGTATAGCGATGGTCGATACCGGTTTCACCCGTCACTTCAACCATATGCGGCGGCTCAATCGCTAAAGCCTGAGACGCAAAGGTCATCGCCGCGCCCGCAAGGAGGGCCATCATTGCATTTTTCATTACTTTGCCTCCGAGGTCAGTTTCAGGGACTTCAGAAACTCAACAATTTTGCGCTGGTCCATGTCAGCCAAACTTTCATAAGCCACACGGGAAGCGCGCGCTTCACCACCATGATGCAAGATCGCTTCTTTCAAAGTCGTCACATCCCCCCGATGGCCGTAGGGCGCACTGCTGCCTACACCCCAAAGGCGCGGCGTCAAGAACTGGTCATTGGCAATAAAGCGCTGCGATAGCCGCTCATTGCCGTAGTGAGACTTTTCCGAATCTGCGATCACATGGCGCTTAAAATCCGAGAACACAGGAACCAGCCACTCGCCTTTGTCATTTTGTGGCAAGCCCTCAGAAGACAGCGCAAAGGCATAGCTTTTACCATCCAAATCAGACACCCGCATATTGCCTGCGGCATTGTAGGGGCCGGGTTCAACAAAACTCAGGGATTTCAAAGGCAGGCTTTTGATATGGCATTGGCTGCACAGCACCTGCTCAAACAATGCCTCGCCCTGTTTTGCCGCGCCACTCAAAATAGGATTCTCGGGCAAACTCTGAACCGGCGTCGGTAGGCTCGCCTGAAACAACACAACGGCGGTCATATCACCTGCGCTGATCTCGCCTTTGAAGCCGTCTTCGTCAAAGTCCTCACTGTCTGTCCATTGCGGACCCCAGCGCTCATCACTCTGAATGCCGTGGTGGGCGTTCATCGCATTAATGCTGAACTGCCGCAGGGATGTGAAGACACCCTTTTGACTGAAGGGCCGGACGATCAAGTCGTGATCAATCCCCTCGATTTTATCGATCTGAATGAAACCATCCGGATCCACAGTCAATTGGCCAAAATCAACGCCTTTGGAGACAAGATCAACGGCAACCGCTTGGCCCGTGGCCCGTGCGTCATCCACGGCCACACGGCGCAGGGCATGCAAATCTGCGGTCATTTCCCGTGCCAAAAGCTCAACGAGCCCCGACCCATGCAGATGGGGTGTGCCGCGTTCATTGGAAAACTGCGCCTCTAAGGTATCAAACTCGAAGTCAGAAACGCCCTCGGAGGTGAAAACATTGGCGACAAACTCACCCGCCCCCCCTGAATTTGGTTGATTGTGGCACCCATTGCAGGCATTGGCTTCGGGCCCCGCCGTGCGAAAGAAGGAGGGCACTGCGCCGGGGCGGCGTTTCACCGGAACTTCTGCCTGCGTCGCCGAAGGGCGGCCGACGCCGTCAAGAGTGGTGAATTTGGCATCAAACAGCAACCGGCCATGATCGATGATAGCCTGCGGTTCCGTTGTCTCCAGATCGGCAAGGCCCAGATGTGCAGAAACCGCCCGCTCATCCCCTATTATTGGCTCCCCCATGATAAGATCACTGGCCGATACTGCCCCACTCAAAAGGCAGATACCTGAGCACAAAAGAGCTTCGAACATAAAGCGTCGCATAGCATTCCTCCCCAAAACCGACCAGACAGGTTTCCCGCTCCTCCAAGCGGTCACCGATCGGCTACGTTATGTTATCTGCCAAAAGAAGAAACAAAAGCCCGACCAATTGACCGGGCTTTTGTATTTTTAGGGTGTCAGAACAACAGGCATTCGGCAAAGGACCACCGATCTAAACGATTGCGCCGGTATGCGGATGTTTGCCCAGAATAATCATGCCGAGCAGATCATCTTCTGTGACCTCATCCACTTTGACCGTGCCAACCAAACGACCATTTTTCATCACCGATGCGCGATCACACAAAGCTTTGACCTGATGAATGTCATGATCAATCAGGAAGATCCCCAGGCCTTGCGCTTTCAGCTCATCAATCAGATTGGCCACCATTTTGGTTTCTTCCACACCAAGCGCCGCAGTGGGCTCATCCATAATCAGGATTTTGGCGTTGAAATAAACCGCGCGGCTAATCGCAACAGACTGGCGCTGCCCGCCCGAAAGGGCAGACACAGGCGCAGAAAAACGCACAAAATTGGGATTGAGACGTCCCATAATCTTGCGGGTTTCGGCTTCCATCTGGGCATCATCGACGAGCCCCAGAGCGGTTACCATCTCACGCCCGAGAAACAAGTTGGACGCTGCATCCAAATTGTCAGCCAGAGCCAGTGTCTGATAAATGGTCTCGATGTTATAGTCCCGAGCATCCCTTGGATTGTTGATCTCAGCCAACTGGCCATTGACATAGATCTCGCCACCGTTGCGCTGATACGCACCGGATAGCATTTTCATAAGGCAGGATTTACCGGCACCGTTATGGCCAAGCACGCCCACGACTTCGCCGGGATATAAATCCAGCGACACATCATCAACGGCATGAATACCGCCGAACGACAGCCGCATGTTGCGCATTTCAACCAGCGGCGTGCCACGATCTGTATTAGCAGAGGATGTCATGCGTCAGTCCCCCGTTTTCTTGCGATAGACGATGTCAACATAAACAGCCAAAACCAGCACAATGCCAACGACGATATTCTGATAAGGAGCTTCAACGCCCACCATGGCCATGCCTGATTGCAGGGACTGCATAATGAGCGCGCCGAGAATGGCCCCGTAAATGGTGCCAACACCACCGGCCAACGCCGTGCCGCCGATAACCGCAGCCGCGATCACCCGCAATTCGTCCAGTGTGCCAATATCATTGGAGTGGAAATTCTGTCGAGCCGATGCAACCACAGCAGAAATGGCACATAACGCCCCGACGATGGCAAAGATCTTGACCGTCAGCAATCGCGTATTGATACCAGATAAAGCCGCGGCTTCCGGGTTACCACCCGTCGCAAAGATATAACGCCCCAAACGCGTGCGTTGGGCCACGATTGTCATCACGGTTGCAACTGCGATCAGGATGAGGACAGAATAAGGTACGCCATAGGCTTCGGTATAGCCACTTGGCAACACGTCACCGCGCTCGGCAAACTCGCGTTTTAAACGTCCAATCGGAATTTCATAAGAGTTGAGGATCCAGACGAGGCCCAGAATGGCGCCGACCAAAATTCCTCCAATCACAAACTCAGCCCAAAGGGGCTTCACAGTGAAACGGTGGGCAATCTTGTTGCGCCGCGCGCTAAACAACAAATACAGCGTAAAGGCGGATGCCAAAGCTCCAAACACCCAACTGCCCGTGACGCCGAGCGTCCCGTCAATGCCGCCCAAAGCAACAAAACCGGGATCAAGCGGCCCGATCGTTTGCCCGGCCGTCAAATGCCAAGCAACGTTGCGCCAGACAAAAAGTCCGCCAAGTGTAACAATAAAGGCAGGGATGGTCAGGAATCCGATCAACCAACCATGGAAGGCACCGATAAAACAACCGACAACCAGCCCGACCGTGATGGTCAAGGGAGCAATCAAGGGACTGCCAAGATCTATACCAAACCACTGCGGCATCACCAGCGTCTGAAACATCGCCATAATCGCCGAACAGGTCGCCAACAAGGCTCCCACAGACAGATCGATATGACGTGTGACGATGACAAACACCATGCCCGTCGCCATGATGGCAACAGAAACCGTTTGAATGGTCAAATTGAAAATATTACGAGGAGTTAGGAAGCGACCGCCCGTCCAGACATCAAACACAATACAGATTATGACAAAGGCCCCGATCATGCCAAGCAGTCGGGTATCAAGTTCCATCGTATCTAAAAGATTCCGTCGAGTTTGTGTCGGCAGTTCGCGTGTTTCCGCGCTATCAGCCATGTGCTGCTCTCCAGCATGCAGGTTATCATTGCTCCCGCCCTGCTGGGCGGGAGCCGACTTTCATTGCGTGGGATGCCCCACAGCAAACTTATTTACAAGGAGCAGGACCGCCAGAAACACCCTGACAGAGTTTTTCTACCGAAATCCAACCCGCATCTGTAACAGCAGAAAGATTGGCTTGTGTTACAGGCACCGGCTCAAGGAAACGAGCAATCATCGTTGTGCCACCAGGAGACGTCCATTCCCCGGCACCAGCAACGTCAGCCATGTCTGTACCACCAGCCATGGCTACAGCGATTTCAGCAGCCGCTGTACCCAGATCACGCGCGTCTTTCCAGACAGACACTGTTTGAGTGCCTTTGGCAACACGGTTCAGTGCAGCATGATCGCCATCCTGACCAGAGACAGGAATACCCTCCATGCCCTGAGCGGTCAGAGCAGCAACAACACCACCAGCAGTACCGTCATTGGAAGCCACAACGGCATCCACTTTGTTATCATTCGCAGTCAGGATCTGTTCCATGTTGCGCTGAGCGTTCGCAGGCAACCAACCATCAGTATAGGCTTCGCCAACAATTTTGATATCACCGGATTTTACAGCTGCATCAATGATTTCTTGCTGGCCACCACGCAGGAAGTCTGCGTTTGGATCGGTAGGCGAACCTTTGATCATGACATAGTTGCCTTTAGGCTGCGCGGCGAACACGGCGCGAGCCTGCATGCGTCCAACTTCAACATTGTCAAAGGTCAGATAAAAAGCGCGTCCATCTTCGATCAAACGATCATAAGCAACAACAGGGATGCCTTCGTCAGCAGCATTCTGAACGGCTGGAATGATTGCTTGCGTATCCTGCGCCAAAACGATCAGAGCGTCCACGCCCTGCGCCATCAGAGCTTCAATATCGCTAAGCTGTTTGGATGAAGAAGACTGAGCGTCTGCAGAAACATATTTCGCCCCAGCAGCTTCAAGTGCTTTGACGATGGCAGCTTCGTCAGTTTTCCAACGTTCTTCCTGAAAATTCGACCAGCTAACGCCAACGACCAGATCTGCCGCGAGAGCAGGTGTAAAGATTGACGCGCTCAAAAGAGCGGCCATAAGCAGTGATTTTTTCATTATCCTGTTCCTCCCAAGAACAATAACAGCCGGATCTGCAAAAATTTGGCTGCACAAATATGCATAGCATTATTTATTTTATCCGTCGAATTAAAAATTCATTATCATGGGAATTGGCATTCATCTTTGTGAATTTTTTTGGTAGAACACCTTAGTGCAATGCTTCCTTTCACCTTTCTAATCCAAGAAATCCACAAGCAAAGTCAATCCAAATGACCAACCCCAATAAAAAGCAGTCTCAAATCCCTGAGCAAAGAAGTCAGGGGCGCCATTTGGTTTTTTCCCATATCCGAAACAACTTACAGATGGCCCGGATTGACATTGCCAATGCAACCGGCATGAGCCCGGCAACAGTCACAGCCATCACCGCAGAACTCATCACCGCAGGCTTGATTGAAGAAGTACAACGTGTTGTAGAACCGGGACAATCCAAGCGCGGACGCCCACGTGTCGATTTAAAACTGCGCGGCAAAGCGCATATTGTCGTCGGCATGAAAGTAACCGCAAAGCTGATCACTGCCGTGGTTATGGATTTGGAAGGCAACCAGCTGGGGAAAGCACAAACAACCATCCCTCGCAGGCTCCTCAGCCGCGAAGATCTGATGAAACTGATTCCCGAACTTGTGGCAAAAGCAGCCCAGTCGGCCAATCTGGATGTCAGCGACTTGTCAGCAATTGGTATAGGCATCCCCGGCACAGTAAAAGCCGACACCGGCTTTGTAGACTGGTGCCCGCTGATTGAAGAGCAAGAATTCAACCTAAAACATTTGCTGCAAGAAGTCCTGCCGATGCCATGCTTCATCGAAAACGATGCCAATGCCGTAGCCATGGCAGAGCTGTGGTTCGGGTTCGGACGGGACGTGCCAGATTTTCTTGTTGTCACCATTGAACAGGGCGTGGGCTTGGGGATCGTGCTTGGCGGCAAGATTTTTCGCGGAACACAAGGTTTTGGCGCAGAGTTCGGACATACCAAGGTACAGATAGAAGGCGCCCTTTGCCGCTGCGGTCAACGCGGCTGTCTGGAAGCCTATGTCGCCGATTATGCCCTACTGCGCGAAGCTGAGCTGTTTTCCCATTGGAGCGATGAACCCAATACCGAGCAGCGCCTCATTCAACTGTATGACTCCGCAAAATCAGGCGATCTAACAGCCAAATCTATCTTTGACCGCGCAAGCCGGATGTTTGCCATGGGACTGGCCAATCTGGTGAATTTATTCGATCCGGCACTCGTCATTCTGGCGGGGGAGCAAATGCGCTTTGACTATTTATATGCGCAACCGGTTTTTGACGCCGTAAAGGAATCAACCATTCAAAGAGGTCATCACGCCCCGGAAATCCGCATTCACAAATGGGGAGATATGATGTGGGCAAAGGGGGCAGCAGCCTACGCATTGGAAGAAGTTGTCGGCCTGTCCATGGACCAACTCAATAACGGCGAGACAGCAACCTAACAGCCAACCACCGCTGCAACATCGCTCAAATTAAACTGCAGCACACTGGCAGTGGAAGAATCAAAGCTCTTCTTGATTTATTTTATGATCTAAATTAATATTTCCCCGCCGCGTAGACTCTCGACCCATTCTGTATTTTAGCAGATCGAGAGGATCGGGTGGGAGGAAGATCATGTATTTAGGAATTGACCTGGGCACGTCCGGGATCAAAGTGCTTGTCATGTCACATGACCAGCAGATTGTGGCGACAGCCCATCAGCCTTTGACTGTTGAACGCCCCGCCACGGGGTGGAGCGAGCAAGATCCGGCGAGCTGGATCACCGCCACAGCAGCCGCATTTGACGAACTGGCAGCCAGCGCCCCGCGAGCCCTTCGGGATGTCAAGGCGATTGGCCTATCTGGCCACATGCATGGCGCGACCATGCTGGATGCCGAAGACAAACCGATTGCACCCTGCATTCTTTGGAATGACACCCGCAGTTTTATAGAAGCCGCCGAACTGGATGCCACACCCGGCTTTCGTGAGCTGACCGGCAACATTGTCTTTCCCGGCTTTACGGCCCCAAAACTGGCTTGGATGCGCAACAACAAGCCCGAGCTTTTCAAAGCCATCAAAAAAGTACTTCTGCCCAAGGACTATTTGCGGCTTTGGCTGACGGGCAACCATGTCTCGGATTATTCCGACAGCGCCGGCACCGCTTGGCTTGACGTTGGCAAGCGCGAATGGTCCGCCCCATTGCTGTCAGCCACAGGGCTCGACATATCACACATGCCCGCCCTTGCCGAAAGCACCGAGGCCACGGGCACAATCCGTCAGGTTCTTGCTGATCGTTGGGGCTTTTCTCCCGATGTGGTGGTCGCAGGCGGCGCAGGCGACAACGCCGCCTCGGCGTTGGCCACAGGCATCACCGGCGAAGGCGATGCCTTCCTGTCGCTGGGCACATCAGGTGTAATCTATGCGGCGACCAATAGCTACCGCCCGCTGCCCGAAAGCGCGGTGCACACCTTCTGCCACTCCACCGCCAACCACTGGTGCCACATGGCGGTTATACTGGCCGCAACAGACGCCCTGAACTGGTACGCCAATTTGGTAGGATCCAAAGCAGCGGACCTAACCAAGGCCCTTGGGTCAGACATCCAAGGCCCCGGATCGAGCCTGTTCTTCCCCTATCTAGGCGGAGAGCGCACGCCCCACAATGATGCAACCATCCGCGGCAGTTTCATTGGCCTTGCCCATCCTGATAACAGCGAAACCCTGACCAGAACCGTTTTGGAAGGCGTATCATATGCCTTCAAAGATGGCATTCGTGCTCTGGAAGCCGCAGGCACCCATCTCGATCGGCTCATCGCGGTGGGCGGCGGATCCTCATCGGATTATTGGCTGTCCCTGCTCGCTACCATTTTGGACAAACAGATTGACCGCCCCGCCGCAGGGGATTTTGGTGGCGCTTTCGGAGCGGCGCGCATGGGTCTGGTTGCAGACCAGAAATGCAATCCGGCTGATGTCTGCACCATGCCGGACATTGAAAAAAGCTTTTATCCAAATCGAGAGCTGCAATCAGGCTTTAACGATTCTTATGCCCGCTATGCAGCCGCTTATTCCTCATTGAAGGATCTATGATCATGACTGACTTTTTTGGTTCTCTATCAAAAATCAAATATGAAGGCCCCAACAGCGACAATCCGCTCGCTTTCCATCATTATAATCCCGATGAAATGCTCATGGGGAAAAGCATGAAGGAGCATCTGCGCTTTGCGGTTGCCTACTGGCACAGCTTTGCGTGGGAAGGTGGCGACCCATTTGGCGGACGCACCTTTGACCGCCCCTGGTTTGGCGACGAAATGTCCAAAGCCAAGCTCAAAGCCGATGTCGCCTTTGAATTGTTCGACCTGCTTGGTGCGCCTTATTTCTGTTTCCATGATGCAGATGTACGCCCAGAGGGTAAGAATTTCGCTGAAAGCCTCGCCAATCTCAATGAAATAGTCGACTATTTTGAAGAAAAAATAGCAGCCTCTGACACCAAATTGCTTTGGGGCACGGCCAATTTATTCTCGAATCGCCGCTTCATGTCCGGCGCCTCCACCAACCCAGACCCTGAAGTGTTTGCCTATAGCGCAGCTACTGTGAAAAGTTGCATGGACGCCACCCATCGTCTGGGCGGCCAAAACTATGTGCTTTGGGGTGGCCGTGAGGGCTATGAAACCCTGCTCAACACCGACCTCAAAAAGGAAATGGACCAAATGGGCCGCTTCCTGACGATGGTGGTCGATTACAAACACAAGATCGGCTTCAAAGGCACCATTCTGGTTGAGCCAAAACCACAAGAACCAAGCAAGCATCAGTATGACTATGATGCTGCGACCTGCATCGGTTTCTTGCGCAAATATGGCTTGGAAGGCGAAATAAAACTGAACCTTGAACAAGGCCACGCGATTCTGGCAGGCCATTCTTTCGAGCATGAAATCGCGGTTGCCACGTCTGAAGGCATGCTCGGTTCCATCGACATGAACCGCAATGACTATCAATCCGGTTGGGATACAGACCAATTCCCCAACAACACCCCTGAAGTGGCCTTGGCCTATTACCATATTCTCAAGGATGGCGGCTTCAAAACCGGCGGCACCAACTTCGATGCCAAACTGCGCCGTCAGTCAATTGATGCCGATGATCTGGTGGCCGGCCATATCGGCGGCATGGATACTTGTGCACGTGGCTTCAAGGCCGCAGCAGCCATCATCGCAGACGGTCGTTTTGACGGTGCACTCAAGGATCGCTATGCCGATTGGGATAAAGACGTCAATCAGGCCATGCTGAAAGATCAAAGCCTCGATAGCATCTTTGATCGCGTCCTCAAAGACGACATCAACCCGCAGCCACGCTCTGGCCAGCAGGAAAAACTGGAAAATATGATCAATCGCTTTGTTTAGGGCAATTGCGCTTTAAAGCAACCAAATACGATTGCGTTTTAACGAGTCGAAAACATCAAGGGGGAGCGGCTAGTCCGTTCCCCCTTTTCGTTGATGGGAGGTTCATCAACAGGGTGGCCTGCAACACCACCCTTCCAGTCAATCCCGAGGAAGAGCCTGCCCCTCGGCATCAAAGAAATGAAGCTTGCTAGGCTCGAAAATCAGACCCACTTTGTCGCCCGGTGCGACGATAGAATCGCCATCCAGCCGCACACCGATCGCCCCAAGAGGGCCACAATCGACAAGCAAATGGGTATCGGATCCGAGATACTCGACAATGTCGACTTCGCCGTCACATTGTCCGTCACCAACAGCGCCAATCGAGATTGCCTCGGGTCGCACACCCAAATGCACAGCCGCGCCGGTCTGGGTTTGAGGCCCACCACGGGCGCCCTCCAACACATAATCGTTGCCAATGGTTTGGCACGGCATGACATTCATCTTGGGTGAGCCAATAAACTGGGCAACAAACAGATTGTCAGGACGCTCATACAACATGCGCGGTGTGCCCACCTGCTCGATGATGCCATCACGCAGCACCACAATCCGGTCTGCCAGTGTCATCGCTTCCACCTGATCATGGGTCACATAGATCATGGTTGTTGCAAGTTCGCGATGCAGTTTGGCGATCTCATAGCGCATCTCAACACGCAAAGAGGCATCAAGATTAGACAGGGGCTCATCAAAGAGGAAGGCCGTTGGATCGCGGACAATCGAACGCCCAATAGCCACGCGCTGACGCTGCCCACCGGACAGTTCCTTTGGCCGCCGGTCCAAATACGCTTCCAACTTCAAAGCGGCGGCGGCTTCATTCACCTTGGCTTCGATTTCCGCCTTCGGTTTGCCCGCTGTTTTGAGGCCAAAGCCCATATTATCCCGCACATTCATATGCGGATACAGTGCATAGGATTGAAACACCATAGCCAATCCACGCGCGGCGGGCGGCTCGGACGCAACATTTTTACCCTCGATCAGGATTTCACCCCGCGAGCATTCCTCAAGCCCTGCAATGGTACGCAACAATGTCGATTTGCCACAACCTGAAGGACCAACAAAGATGACAAATTCACCCTCCTCGATGGCCAAATCCACGCCCTTGATGACCTGCACGTCACCGAACCATTTCTCAACGGCTCTAAGTTCGATTGATGACATCTTATAACCTCCCCTTGGCATGAGGCCCAGCCCATGTTAGCCAAATCGCCGCAGTCCATGTGAAGGAATCTCCGCCTGCGGGTGTGCCATCAGTTGGGCTGAAATACTCATAAAATCCATGTTCCGCGATCAGCTTCTGCGTATCCTTGCGCAGCCGTTCAGAAAGCAACGTGTGCCCGCTTTCATCAAGGCCTATTCCGATCAATGTATTGACAATGCCCCAGACGGGCCCGCGCCAATAACGCAACGGCTCAAAACGCTCATCTTGCGGGTCAAGTGACGGCACAGCAAAATTGACCTTTGACAGGACCTCCTCCAGCTTTACCTTCATTTCCGGACTATCAATCCCTGCATACCAGCACAGGAAAGAAGCCGAGCTGAGAGAGCCTGTAAATTTGCCCGTTCTGAGATCCACGCTGTCGTAATATCCGTCAGGATTCCAGTGCCGCTTGACGCCTTCTTCAAGCTCAGCGATCCAGCCTTCAATCTCATGCGTCAAGTGATCCAGTTCGGACGCCATGTGAAGCAAATCGCGACATGCACGCAGGAGAATGAATGTCATGCCGACATCCCCGACGCGGAAAGGAGACCCTTTACGAATGGTCGTCTCGTCCCAATGCGCTTCACGGCCATAGTAGAGCATGGCGAGATAGCGATCATAATCAGCCTTCTTGGGTCGCATTTCAGGGTCCACATGACTGGTATCCCGCCGGACATACTCCCCAACACCCGTTGGATCAACAGCCTGCATGGCAGCGTCCCAATCGACGGCATTATCGCGACCACTTTCCCATGGGTGGGTGATGGCAACCATGCCATTATCAACCCGGTTCTTCATAAACCAACGGTGCCAGCTGACAAGGCGACCATAAACCAGATCTATATGCACGCGACCATAGCGCTTGTCGGCTTCATAGATGGACCGGATCAATGTCGCGGCGACAGGGGGCTGGGTGATTCCCGACGTGTGGGGAATACGATCCACACCCCAAACATCTGGGCCGGGGAAATAGCCGTCCGCGCGTTTATGGAAGATAATATGAGGCACCATGCCCGTGTCCCACTGGCCAGTGAAGAGCGTGTGAATTTCGAACCATGCCCGCTTGACATCAAAGACAGAAAATCCCCATGCAGCGAAACAGGAATCCCAGTTCCACTGATAAGGATAAAGCCCTGAGGTCGGCACGGTATATCCCCCCCGATCATTATTTCTCAGGATGCGCCGAGCCTGTCGATCAAGCTTATCGTTATTGATGGTCATTTTGACTTGTTATCCTTTAACAGAGCCCGCAGTCAGGCCTTTGGTCATAAAGCGTTCCAGTCCAAGGAAGATTGCCATGATAGGGAATGTCGCAATCACGGCTCCAGCCATAAGATGCTGGCGGGGAACCTCGGAGGAATTGAGCATCGTGACGCCACGCGTCAATGTGAATTTGGAGGGGTCGTCGAGCAACATGAAGGCCAACAAAAATTCATTCCAGGCAATCATGAAGACATACAGTGACACCGAGGCCAAAGCAGGCAACGATAAGGGCAGCGTGATTTTCCAGATCACACCCAGCCGTGACAGGCCGTCCATAAGCCCGGCTTCTTCCACCTCGCCCGGCAGGCCACGGAAATACCCCTGCAGCATATAGAGCGCAACTGGAATGGTGGTGACCGGATAGATCAACAGCAATCCAAAGATCGAATTGCGAAGCCCGAACATTGAAAAACCGACATAGATCGGCAAGGCCAAAACGATCATCGGCACCATATAGATCAACAGGATCGAGCGGGACATCACCGCTTGCCCCTTAAAGCGCAATCGTGCAACCGCATAGGCACCGGGCACACTGAAGGCCAGCGTCACCGCCACCGTTGCAAGGGCAACCAAAAAGGAGGTTAGCAAATAGGAACCGAAATTGAACTGCATGAAGAGCTCTTCATACGAGCGCAATAATCCCCAGCCTTTACTCCAATCAATGGAGAAGTCCAACGGATTGAGCATCAAGGCTTGCTGCCCCTTAATCGAGGTCATGACCATCACATAGAAGGGCACAATCACAATCGCAGTGAAGAAGACATAGCCAAATCCGGTTAGAAACCGAACAATGGATTCTTCAAACTGATGACGCGTCAATCGCGCGGCAGGCAACTTGTGCAACATCGCCCGCAAAGGCACAAATAAACCGGCTGCCAATACCAGAACACCGACAGCTTGAGCCAAGCTGCGCTGATCCAGTGGCACGCCAAATGGCTGAAGCAAACTCAGGCCCAGAACAATGGCCAAGCTGATGAGCAATCCAAGCCAGACGTTGGCCACATAGAGCGCCACATAGCTGATGGCAACACCTTGCAAAATGGAAATCAGCCAAATTGGCCGCACCGGCAAGCCGGTAGAAAAGGCCAGCAAGATGGTCAGGCAAACGATAATGGTAAGGCTCCACAAAGCCCCGATGACTGGAGAGAGAATAAGTCCGTGTTTCATAGCCCTTCCTCCCGGCTCATGAAGCGGAAGAAGAAGAATGAGAAGCCAAGCAAGCAGGCAAAGATGACCACAGCCACCGCCGCCCCAGCGCCAATATTGGAAATAGCGAAGGCCTGTTCATACACATTCACGGTGAGCGTGCGTGTACCAGCGTTGCCGCCGGTCAGCAAGAAAATATCGTCGAATTTGTTAAAGGTCCAAATGAAGCGCAGCAGGAACAACACAGAGAGAATGCCCATCAACTGCGGCAAGGACAGATAGTAGAATTTCTGGAATGGTGATGCGCCATCCATATCAGCCGCTTCATACATATCGGTATCAATCGACTGCATGCGCGCCAGAATGAACAAGAAGGACAGCGGAAAATAGCGCCAGATCTCAAAGACAGTCACCGTAAACAGGGCCAACGGACGCTCACCAAAGAAATTGATCGGAGCATCAATCAGCTCCATCTGCAACAAAAGCGCATTGAAGGACCCCGAAAAAGGATCGAGCAATGTCACCCATGTGAAGGCAACAGCAATCACCGGTGCAACATAGGGGAACAAGAACAAGCCGCGCAAAATGCCCTGTCCGGCAAAGTTGTGATTGAGGATCAAGGCCGCCATCATGCCCACCAGCAACGCGCCAATGGTGCCAACAACGGTATAGAAGATCGTCACCCACAGCACTTCAAGAAATTCCGAGCTGTCAAACACCGCTATGAAGTTCTTTAAAGTGAAATTGAAGCTGAACAACTCCGAAGTCGCGGTCCCCTTCATCTCGGGTTCTGTTTTGCGGATATTGGTGCCCGCATCGAGAAAAGCCTGTTCCACGACCACATTGATATGCAGATTTTCGCGATGGCCCGGCTCCCAATCCCCCAAAACACAGGTTAGCTCTTGCCCTGTCAGCGCACAACGTGCGTCAAGATCCGAAATCGTTAACCCAACCGGCCACTGATCTTTCATCGTTACCGACGTAATGGGCTTTTCTTGCGAGCTATTCTTGAGACGATATTCAACAATCGCGCTATCACCCACCACCTTTGGCTTGCCTTTGAGGCGCTCATACACACCGGGCGTTGTGGGGCGCAGATCGGCCAGACTGATCGGTTTGGCACTGATCCAAAAGATTGCTAGCAGGGGCAAGACGATAACCAGCGCCACACTGAGCAAGGTTGGCATGAGCAATCCCCAAGCCAGACGCGCTTCGCGTTTTGCCAAGGGGCCTGCCCCGGGAGGCGCAGAGGCGTTCATTTTCGCCTTTTTGCCCGCAGGGCTGGTTTGTGTTTCGGACATCGACATGAGAGAGCTCCAATGCCGCAACGGGAGAACAAAGCCCCCGGTACGAGAGATAGTCCAGCGATCCAAAAATCGTGGAAAATGCGATAGATCTTCGTTTGCGTATCCCTGCTGAAATGAGAGACATTGCAGGGATACGCTTCAAGCATTTGGAAAATTGGCTTATTTGATTTTAGCCAACTCTTCATTCAATGAAGCAACAGCTTCGTCACCGGTGATCACACCATCGGTGAATTTGCGAACGATCTGGTTGAAGATCTGGCTGTTGATGATCTTGGACGCCAAACCGAGTTGACCTTCCTTGACACCCCAACGCTGAGCCACGTCCAAACCAGCAACAATCTCGCCGATCATCTCGGCAGGATACAGCTCAGCAAGTGGTTTTTTGCGATCAACACCGACTGGCAATTTGGACCAAGCGTCGACAAATTTGGTGGCATTTTCTTTGTCACCACGACGAATTGGGAATTTGCCCTCTGGCGCGATGGCCAACGTTTTGGTGTAGCCTTCGTTCATGGAATAGGTCACAAACTGTTGGGCTGCTTCAATGTCAGCATCTGACGAGATACCGAAATAGCGGACATCACCCCAAGCAGCACCGGCGGCATTGGAAGGGCCTGCGAAGTTAGTGACGATGCCCGTTTTAGCAGCCAGTGCTGGGCTGGTTGGGTCATCATTGATGGTTGGTGGAGCAGAATCGCGCAGACCAGCCAATTCATCAAGAATGAATGGAGACCAGATAATCATGGCAGCTTTGCCAGCAAAATACAGCTCGCGAGATTGCTTCCAATACAACTCGCCTGGAGGAGACGCTTTCACAATCGCTTTGTAAAATTCGAGCACTTCCTTGGTTTTGGTCGCGTCGAGCTCTTTGAACCCATCCGCATCAACCGGAGAAATACCGTTGGCGAGGAACACATGCTCCAGCACCTGGCTCATGAAGTTTTCATCCACTTTGGTGGCAGCAACAAAGCCGTACATTTCAGGCGGATTATGCAGAGCCTTAAGAGCCGCTTCAACATCGGCAAAGGTGGAAGGGGCTTTCAGTCCCTTTGCATCAAACAGGTCTTTGCGATAGACGATCATTTGCGTCCAACCATCAACCGGTACCGACGCAAAACCATCCTCAACCGCAGCCATATTCAGGGCACCCGGGGCAAATGTCCCTTGTCCGAGTTCTTCGATCACTTCAGTGGCAGCGTCAATATCAAGAATACCAGCATCGACCCAAGGCAAAGCATATTGCAGCGGATGATAGATCACATCTGGCAGATCCCCGGCAGCGAATGCAGCTGTCGCACGTGTGCCAAGGTCTTTTTCGGTCACAGGGATCACTTCAACTTTGATGCCGGTTTTGGCTTCAAACGCTTTTGCCATTTCTTGCTGCATGGCCAAACGCGGGGTCTGTTCTTCGGTGGTCCAGAAGCGGATACCGTCCGCCGAAGCCGAAACCATAGTCAGGCCCAGAGCCAGAGAAGTGCCAACCAACAGGCTGGTTAAGCGTTTGCTTTTGGTAGAAGTCGTCATTGTTAAACCTCCCAATCTAACGGTGTTTTAAAGTTTTTGAGTTAGGAGACCGGCGGACCATCAGAGGCCCGTTCGATCAAAGTGGCTTCGCCAAGTTGGCGGAGTGTTTCAGGCGCTTCGCCACGGATGCGCTTGATGAGTAGGCCCGTAAGAATTTCTCCTGCGGCCCGATTGTCGACCGAAAAGCTGGTCAGAGGGGGAGAGGCATATTCCCCTTCGTCAATGCCATCGTAGGAAATGATAGAAAGATCGCGGCCAATCTTCCGGCCTCGCTCTTTAGCGGCTTGATAGACACCCAGCGCAGCAAGATCGACAGCGCAAACAACGGCCGTTGGCGGCGCAGGCAAATCCAGCAAAACCGCGCCTTCCCTAAGGCCATCCCGCTTGGTCACGGCATTAGGGCGCACCAGCGTTTCGTCATAGGCCAATCCTGCTTTTTTCAAACCCTGAACGTAACCATCAAAACGCAAACTGGCGTACATGTAGCGGTCAAGGCCATTGATAAAGCCAATGCGCTTGTGACCGAGGGTTACCAGCCGGAGAACCGCTTTCTCAATAGCCAGCTCACCCTTGATATCGAACCAGCTGCATTCATCGTCATTGCCAGTACGTCCAAACATTACAAACGGAACGCCATGAGTCCGAAGAAAGTCGACCCGAGGATCAATCACTCGCGTGCGCGGCAAAATGAAACCGTCCACTTTGCGCTCATTGCTCAGACGTTCAATTGTTTCCAGCACAGCTTCGGAATTTTGTGCAGTGGTCACGGTCAAAGTCCAGTTTTCCTGACTGGCTCGCTGAGATATTCCATCGATAAAATTGGTAAGGAAAGGACGATGACTGCTAGACCCCCCAACATTGAGCACCAAACCTACCGAACGCATCAATCCGGTCCGGATAGCCTGTGCCTGCACCATGGGTTGATACCCCATACGCTGGGCTGTCTTGGACACTCTGAGGCGCGTGCTCTCGGCAATATCGCTGTAACCATTTAGCGCACGAGACACAGTACTCTTGGCCATAGCCAACTCCTCGGCCACATCTTTGATGGTTACTCTGGGCTTGCTACTTCTGCGCCCCGAATTCACGCTATTGTCTGGTTTGCTCACACGTCCCTCCTGATTAAAGCTTCTTCTCCGAAACCGGTTTCGGCAAGAGAATGATACCAACAATTGTAATATCTAGTCCCAATAGTCCGTAGAGAAGTTCGAAAAGATCTGAAACCGGTTTCGTGAAAAATTCAAACCATGCATTAACGATGGCCAAAATCTTTTTAGTTTCAAACAAGTAGGGTGTCTTCGAAATCGGTTTCGCAACTGCAATAATTATGGAAAATCACGTAATATTTTGAAGAAAATAAAAACCGGAACAGCCTGTGGATTTCCCGATTCAGACAACCAAGCGCGGCGCCTCTCTAATTTTGCTCATCGGCCTTGCGCACGCCTCTATCAGCACACGAGAGAGCCACAGACGTCCCAAATCAAAAGCATCACAAAGCAACCGCCAACCAGCTTGTTTCAGATACCCTATGCCCCGAAGAAAGCCATGATGAGGCCTCCGGCTCCACGCTTTCGAATTGGGCCTTAATGAAAATCCCGACTTGGAAATAGCTTTTTGGCCTGCTCACGCGGATGCCGTGCTCTTGAGGCAGGGGGCGATGCCGGACGCCCCAGCGCTTTGGACGCTTTGATGCGGGGCGCATCATCGGCCTGCGGTTGGGTGATACCCACCACCTCATCAAGCGGATGACCAAGCTCGGACAGACGGTGCGATAGATCCTCCACCCGTTCGGCAATCAAATGCACCACGATGCCTTCCTTCTGCAACGTACCATGCACCCGCAAAAGCCGCCCCGCAATCACCGCCCGCCGGAAAAGCTTGTAGATCTTGGGCCACACCACCACATTGGCCACCCCAGTCTCATCTTCCAGTGTCACAAAAATCACCCCCGATGCGGTGCCGGGGCGCTGGCGAGTGATCACCAAACCGCAAACGCTGGCTTTTTTCACCCCTGTGGTCAGTAAATCGCTGTGGGTTGTCAGCTCTGGCATCGACGGCCGCAACAGCTCCATCGGGTGGGCCCGCAGGGACAGCCGCATGGCGACATAATCCTCCACCACCTCCTCGCCCAAATGCATCGCCGGTAACGTCACTTTCGGCTCGTCGATACACTCTCCGTCAATGGGGTCATTGAACAGCGGCAAAGGCTTGAGCCCCGCTTGGGCTTTCACCTGCCACAAAGCCTCGCGCCGGTCCATTTCCATCGACACAAAGGCGTCCGCCTCGGCCAACCGTTCCAGCGCACCCGACGACAGGCCCGAGCGTTGCCACACGCTCTGCGGATCAGGATAGCCATTGCCACGAGCCGCCACGATCCAGTTGGCATCTTCTTTTGAGAAGCCTTTTATCTGCCGAAAGCCCAGCCGCAATGCCTTTGCCCCATCGCCGCGCCGCTCCAGCATGGTGTCCCAACTGCTGTTGTTGACGCAGATGGGCCGCACCTCGATGCCATGTTCGCGCGCGTCGCGCACGATCTGGGCGGGCGCATAAAAGCCCATCGGCTGGGAATTGAGCAAAGCACAGGCGAAAATCGCCGGATGGTGACACTTCAACCAAGCCGACACATAGGCCAGCATAGCAAAAGCCGCAGCATGGCTTTCGGGGAAGCCATATTCGCCAAAGCCTTCGATCTGAGAAAAGCAGCGCTCGGCAAAATCTTTGTCATAGCCGCGCTGCAACATGCCTGCCAAAAACCTGTCCTTGAAGCTGTGAATGGTGCCCATGCGCCGGAATGTCGCCAGTGATCGCCGCAATTGGTCTGCTTCTTCGGGAGAAAACCCTGCTCCTACCACAGCGATCTGCATGGCTTGCTCTTGAAACAGCGGCACACCCAGCGTCTTGCCCAACACGCCTTCCAGTTCTTTGGACGGAAAATGTACTTTTTCACGCCCCTGCCGCCGGTTGATATAGGGATGCACCATCCCCCCCTGAATAGGTCCGGGCCGAACAATCGCCACCTCGATCACCAGATCATAAAAGCGACGGGGACGCATACGCGGTAGAAAATTCATCTGCGCCCGGCTTTCCACTTGAAACACCCCCACCGCATCGGCCACGCATAACATGTCATAGGTGGCGGCATCCTCTTGCGGCACCGCCGCGATGTCATAATGCAGGCCTTCATGCTGTTTTAAAAGGTCAAAGCTCTTGCGGATACAGGTCAGCATGCCAAGGCTCAGGATATCGACCTTGAGAATCCCCAGCGTATCGATGTCATCCTTGTCCCACTCGATGATGGTACGATCTTCCATCGCCGCATTCTCAATCGGGCACAATTCATCCAGCCGCCCCTTGGTGATGATAAAGCCTCCCACATGCTGCGACAAATGCCGTGGAAAGCCAACGATCTCCCCGATCAGTCGCACGGTCTGCATCAACCGCCGATCCCCCGGTTCCAGCCCCAGCTCTCGCATGCGACTGGTGTCGACGCCATCATTGGACATGCCCCAGATCTGCCCGGACAAAGCCGCGGTCACATCTTGGCTCAACCCCATCACCTTGCCCACTTCGCGAATGGCCGAGCGAGAGCGAAAATGAATCACTGTGGCGCACAGGCCGGCACGATGGCGGCCATATTTTTCATAAATATGCTGGATCACTTCTTCGCGCCGCTCATGCTCAAAATCCACATCAATATCAGGCGGCTCGCCGCGATGTTCCGAGACAAAGCGTTCAAACACCATGGTGATGATTTCGGGCGCGACATCGGTAACCCCAAGGGCATAACAAAGGATCGAATTGGCCGCCGAACCGCGCCCCTGACACAGGATTTTTTGTTCTTTGGCAAAAGCCACAATGTCATGCACAGTCAAAAAATAAGCAGCGAAGCCCAGCTTTTCGACCAGCGCCAGTTCCTTATCCGCCAGTTTGCGTGATTTTTCTGGCACGCCAGCAGGATAACGCCGTTTGAGTCCTTGTTCGGTCAACCGGATCAACCGCGCTTGCGGCGCTTCCTTGCCAGCCACCTCATCGGGATATTGATAGGACAGCTGGCTGAGGCAAAAATTACAACGCATGGCAATCTCGCTCGCCCGACGCAGCGCCGCCGGATGCCTGCGATAGAGCCGCTCCATATCAGCAGCACCCTTCAGCCTCCGTTCTGCATTGGGAAGTGCCCGTGAGCCGATTTCATCAATGGTGACATGCTCGCGCATGCAGGTCAGCACATCCGCCAGCTGTCGCCGTTTTGCGTGGTGCATCAACACATCGCCCACCGCCACCATCGGCGCAGCCAACCGGTAGGCAAGCCGTGCGCAGGCGTCAAAATGGGCCTGATCCGTGCCGTTATAGGCAGGTGCAGCCCCCAAAAACACATGCCCGGGGAAGCGCTGCACGACTGTGCCGAGATGAGCAACCACATCGGGATGTGCCAAACCCTGCTGCGGCAAGGCAATGATCATCATGCCCGAGCACCCCTCCAACATGTCGGCCAGCACCAAATGGCAGCCCCCTTTCCCCGCGCGCCTTTTGCCCAACGTCAACAGCCGCGCCAACCGCGTATAAGCGGGCCGGTCTGTCGGCAAAACAACCCAGTCAAGGGCACTATCGGCCAAAGCCAACCGACAGCCGACAATCAGTCGAGGCACTTTGATGCCGTCTGTATTTTGATTGACCCGTTCAATTTCCTTCAGTGCAGCATAAGCCCGCACCACACCTGCCAGCGAATTGCGGTCGGTGATGGCAATTGCCTCCAGTCCCAATTCTGCCGCTTTGCTCACCAGTTCCTCGGGATGCGATGCACCGGTCAGAAACGTAAAATTGGAGGTCACACACAATTCGGAATAGACCTTGGGTCGCAATTGCTCAAGCTGTTGGGGCGACACGGCGGTCGATTGCGGACGCCCCTTGCTTTGCTGCCTGTCTGGGCTCATGCAAATTCCCCCTGCACAAACCAGCTGGAAAAATGCGACAGCCGGTTCTGTGGGGTATGAAACAGCCAGAGCCGCCGCCCCTGCCGTGTCTCCACCCACCAGTAATCCCGCAAGCCCGTCCGCCAAGCAGCATCTTCCCACCACCATTCAGGTGCAATGCGCTCTGGCCCGCGCGCCCGCTCAATGCTCAACGCCATACGCCGCCAACGAAAATGGGCCGGAGGCTCCCGTCGTCCTGATATAGACTCTTCTTCCTTGTTATAGGGCAGCACAAGCGGCTCTGGCGGAAACAGGCGCAACGGACGCGGTTGACCAGCCCCAGAAACAGAGCCTGAGTCTGCTGCCGCACAGCGCGGCCATTCCTGCGCAGGCGCACTCCAAGCCGCAGGTTGTATGGAAAAACTGCGCTCGGGGATATGACTGTCTGCAGGCACAAAACGCACAATATTTTCAAGCCCGATCCGACTGCCAAGCCTGGTGATCAAATCATCCAGCGGCTGGCAAGACCCGCCACTGCCATCATCGTCATGCCCCCCCACACCAGCAACCGACGCCGTTACCAACTGCTCATCCACCAACGGCTCGATCACCACCGCTTCAAGCCGCACCATATCGATACCAAATCCGGCATCCACCTCATTCACACTACGCTCAAACAGCGGCAGAATGCGCGCGGCTTGCCGCATGGGGCGTGCGAGGCGCAATTCCACCTGACTGGCGGCCAGATCCATCCGCCGCATAGTCAATTGCAACACCCGCACACCACAGCCTTGTTCCACCAGCTTGTCGCAGAGCCGGTCCAACAATTTCGAAGCCACGGCCATCACATCCGAAGCCAGCCCGATGGCTTCGGGCAAGCTCATACGTACGCCATAATGCGCAGGCTCCCCCAACGGCGAGATCGTCTCGTTGCGATGCCCCAACGCCTGATCCATCCGCATCAAGGGCGTCAAGCCGAAACGGCGCGTCAGTGTTGCCCTTGGCAGGGCATAAAGATCTTCAATGGAGCGCACACCCAACCGCAAAAGGCCGGTGCAAATTTTGTCTTCCAGACGCAGTGCTACGACCGGCAGCCCCTTGATGGCATCAAAGCTTTTCCCCGCCTCGGCCAATCGGCCAGAGGCACCGCCTCCTTCGAAAAAAGGACCTTCAGAAAAATGCGCAAGCGCCCACGCCGCGCCCCGCGTATCGGCCAGTGCAAGCTGCACATGCAATCCAGCCCGCATCATCCGGTCCTGCAAAGTCTGCAACAACGCCTCTTCGCCACCAAACAAATGGGTCGATCCGGTCACATCCATGACCAATCCGTCGTCCCCTTCCAGACCGACCCACGGGCAATAGCGCCCCGCCCAGCGCGCCAGAAGATGCAAAAAACGGCTGTCCGCTTCCCTGTCGGCAGGCATGGTCTGCAAACCGGGACATAACGCACGGGCATCAGCCAAGCCCATCCCCCGCTGCAATCCTTGCGCTTCGGCCTGTTCATTGAGACAATAAAGGCGATCGCTGTTACTCAGCTGCAACGTAAGGGCAAACGGCATCATCGCTGGCTGTCGCCGCATAATGCGGTCGCTCGCCAGCCTCGGAAACCACAATGACACGACGCGTCTCTGCATCCCAGATGATATCCCAATATCCAATTGTTCCTGATTTGTTCTTTATAATCTGCCACCGTTGCAGAGTCGAGTCAGAAGATGCCAAGCCGGGCACAGCCTGTCGGAAAAGTGGTGCACAATGCCAGCGGCTTTCTGCTGCATTATTCCCCATATCCTCGCCAATCAGCAGAAGTCCGGTCGCCCCTCCCATCTCTGCGGCTAGTTGCAAACGCCGACCTGCGGTAAAGGATAAAGCCTGCCCCACTTCAACCACCACAGTGGAAACCGCGCCCGAGCGCAGCGCCTCTTCGGCACAGGCCAACATGTTTTTTTGATCCGCGACACGAGCAAGCAGCATCCGATGCGGATCACAAAAAACAGACAGGCCAACCGGATTGAGCTGGTCGGACCGCCAGCCTTGAGTCAGCCATAAAGCGGGCCGCGCATGATTTATGCGGGACCCACTTTTGCTCCCAATGCCACAAGCAATCGCCGCGAATGCCGTGGAACCATGGCCGGTCACTTCATGCGCACGACCGGCTTTCAAAGGATAGCTATTGGCAAACACATCATCCATCACATACCTCACTCAAAAACAGAACATAAAAGGAACATATCAGAATCCAAAGCCTCTGTCAGCGGCTTTGGATGCAGCAAGCAAGCGTCTTTTCCCAAAGGTAATTTCAAGCAGACTTTGAGCAACCTTTGAGCAAACAGTCCGACCTATTCCAGCACAATCGATCCGGAAACCAGCAACCCAAAGCGCAAGGAGCTAAAATTAATTTGCACAGCAAAAAATAGAGCCATGCATATATCGCATGAACGCTAAGCAAATTTGTCCCTTTATGAAATCCCCCAAGATGGCATTATGTCACCAAATCCTAGGCTCAGGTCTCCAGAATATGCTGGAGGCTTCCAACCCAAAGAGGTAAAAGCCATGTCTATTAAAAGCAGCAACCCACTCTCGATTGCCCTCAGCATTTTCAAAGGCACAGGCAAATCCGAGCAGCGCATTCATCCAGAACGCCGCGACTGGGAAGCCATGACATTCTACCGTCGCGACAACCTCTAAAATAAGCATAAACACTTGCAAATAAAGCAAAATATGGCCTAGCCATGTCCTATCGGCAAAGCTGCTAGGCAATAATGACGCTTTATATCCACGACGAAAGTAGTAGATTTATACTTGTAAGTGAGCCAACGAAGCCCCTCTCGAGGGGCACCGTCATCTGAGACGGGAGGCCACTGAGCAACATGCTGCCTCCTCCCCGATACGGCATGTTATTCAGACCCGCCCAGATGATATCCATGCCTTGCCCCCGGTGTTAACCGGGGACAGGGCATATTTTTTGTAAACTCACCCAAAACCATCCCCAACCGTCCATTTATCTCTGTAAAGTCTGATTTCAGTCCCCTGCAAGACTGGACCTTGTTGCTCCACGCCTCTTATAGTCGTGCAAACCAACAAACACCCGATCCGCCTCATCCGATTGCATCATCAAGGGGCACAGACTGGGCAAGTGAGGATGAAATCATGGCAGCGGCGAACCCAATCATTCAACAACTTAGAGAGCAGGCACTTGCCTTATTCCAGATCGGAGTGAATGCGGCCAACCCAAAAGCCGGGTTGGACAAGGCATTTCAAGATAATCCCCTCTCTCCCCTGCAGGATGGCCGTTATTTGGTCATAGCACTAGGCAAGGCCGCCAATGCCATGGCAACAACGTGCCTTGGTGCCCTGCCCCAGGACACGCCATTTGAAGCGCTCGTCATCACCAATTATGAAAATGCCACGAAGATCGAAGGCGCAACCACATTCGCAGCAGGCCACCCCGTTCCAGATGAAAATGGCCTAGCAGCAGGCAAAGCCATCATCGATCTGTTGGCCACGACAACCGACAAAGACAAAGTCATCGTCCTCATCAGTGGCGGCGGTTCGGCGTTGGTTCCAGCCCCCATCGACGGGATCAGCCTGGAAGATAAAATCGCGGTCAACAAGCTGCTGCTGTCCAACGGCTACCCCATTCAGGACATGAATCTGATCCGCCAGACCCTGTCCCAACTCAAGGGCGGCGGCCTCAGCCAGTTGGCCCGGCCCGCGCAGGTGCAAAGTTATATCCTGTCTGATGTGGTGGGGGACGATCTCAGTGTCATCGCCTCCGGCCCGACCAATCCCCCACTGGGAACAGCCAAAGACGCACTGGCTTTGTTCGAGCAAAAAGGCCTCATCGATCAACTGCCAGCCAATGTCCGCAGCGCTCTCGAAAACAAACTGGGTGACCAAACCAAAGACCTGTCCAATACCACCAATCTATTGATCGGCTCAAACCGCATCAGCCTTGATGCCATTTTTGACGCGGTACCATTGGGTTGGCGTGGTCTGATCCTCGATGATTTGCTAGAGGGAGATGTCGAAGACATCGCTCCGCATCTGCTTGCCGAAATCTCGGCGGCTCCCAGAGGCGAAAAGACAGCTTACATCTGGGGAGGCGAGACCACTGTGACGCTGAAGGGCGACGGCTTGGGCGGTCGCAATCAGGAACTGGCGCTGCGCCTCGCGGCTCTTGCTGAAAAAGAGCCGCAACAAGACGGCCATTGGGTCTTTTTATCCGGCGGCACCGACGGGCGCGACGGCCCCACCGACAGCGCAGGCGGATTGGTTGACGCCCAAACCCTTGCCCGCATTAGAGAGCAAGGCGCCGACCCAGAAGCTCTGCTCGCCAACAATGACAGCTACAAAGCCCTTGCCCTGTCCGGCGATCACATCATGATGAGTGCCACAGGCACCAACGTCGCCGACATCCAAATCTGTCTGGTAGACAAGACCTAGGGCGGATCATATGAGCACAGACCAAACTCAAGCGACGAGCATCGAAGTCTATGTCGATGCAGATGCGTGTCCAGTCAAAGAAGAAATATACAAAGTCGCGGAGCGCCACGGCGTGCCCGTGACATTGGTCGCCAATCAATTTATGCGCATCCCGCGCGAAGACTGGGTAACCTTTGTCAAAGTAGAAGACGGCCCCGACGTCGCCGACGATTATATTGCCCAAGCGTCCCATGACGCGGCGGTTGTTGTCACTGCCGACATTTTACTGGCACAAAGATGCATGGAAAAGGGCGCAATCGTCATCGGGACAACGGGCAAGCCCTTCACCGACAATTCCATCGGCTCTGCTGTCGCCATGCGCAATCTGATGGCGGACTTGCGAGAAGTCAGCGATGTAGGTGGTGGCCCACCGCCCTTCTCAAAAACAGACCGTTCTCGTTTTCTCTCCAGCCTGCATGAAGCACTGGCCAAACTGAAACGTGATCGAGGCTGACAAGCGCAGATAACGCACCTACCAAGCCGCTTTATAGATCGCCAACGCCGCCACTTCATCTACCGGCCGCGGATTGTTGACCAATAGCCGCGATTGTTTCATCGCCTCGGACGCCAAATGCGCCAAAGCATCCCGCTCGATACCCACTTGCCGCAATTGGGTTTTCATGCCCAATTCCGAACATAGATCGGCGATGTGCGCCACAAACATGGCCGCCCTTCGGTCTTTAGACACTCCCAACAAATCAGGAAAGACAAGCGGAGCCAATTCGGCATAAGCATCACCGCAGACCGTCGCGTTAAACGCCAACACGTGAGGCAACACCAGTGCGTTAGAAAGACCGTGCGGAACATGGTAGTAGCCGCCAATTGGGTAGGCCAACGCATGCACCGCAGCAACGGGACTGTTGGCAAAAGCCTGCCCCGCGATCAGGGAGCCAAGCAACATATTGCTGCGCACTTCAAGATTTGAGCCATGCTCAACCGCCGCCTTTATATTGCTTCCCAGCAACTCCAGCGCACCGCGGGCCAACCCCTTGGAAATCGGATTATTATTGGGTGACGTCGAAGTAAAGGCCTCAATGGCATGCACCATCGCATCAACGCCGGTCTCCGCCGTAATAGAAGCAGGCAACCCAAGGGTCAAAGCAGCATCCAGAATAGCCAGATCGGGCAACAGCTGCGGTGCGACAACACCTTTTTTCTCACCCTCTCCGATGGTTACGATGGCCACCGGCGTGGCTTCCGATCCGGTGCCCGCAGTGGTGGGAATGAGAATAAGCGGCAAGCGCCTTCCTTTTGCCAGACCCACCCCATAGATATCATCCAGCGCCTCGCCGCCACCAACCATCAGCGCCACCAGCTTGGCAACATCCAGAGAAGAGCCACCACCGAACCCAACGATGGTATCGACATTTGCCTCCAAGGCTTGAGCCTTGGCCGCCTCGACAACCGCAACAGGAGGATCGGCGACCACTCCATCAAACACGACATAGCAGACACCTGCGTCTTCCAAAGATTGGAGAAAGGGAGCAAGCAGCCCGATTGCAATCAGTCCCTTATCGGTGATCACCTGGACAGATCGACTGAATCTGCTCGCGATGTCAGGGCCAATTTTGGCAGTTACCCCGACTTCACACCGGATGCTTGGCGTCGTATTGAATGTAAAAGCAGACATGGTTCCTCCCGACATCATTGGACAGGACACTAAGCAGCACTGCTACCGATAAACAAGCCCTCTCTATTGCGAATTATTTGCATGCGGTCAGCTCGAAAATCTCACTTGGCATTTTTTGTAGATCACCAGACTTTATCGCCTGATAATAGCCAAGCACAGACTGTGGAAACAGGATCACTTTTGCAGCAGGCTCGTTTATGTCGGGAATGGCTGCAGTGGCGTCATAGTTGCCGATGGTATAGGCGACCCCTTCATAAATCGCCTCTTCACATTCAAGCCCATAGGTTTCTACTTTGCAGGACTTGGCAAACCGCGCGTAGGGCACACCAAGCCCATTGCCATAGATAATATCACCAATGAGCCTGTCGCCGGTGGTCGTATTCTCAAGCCTCATAACATAGGGCGCGGTTACAGTGCCCCTTGTCTCAAAAGACAAAGTGAAGCCGCGATCATCGGTATAAATCCCGTTTGCCTGCGTACATTCAACCGCGAACGCCGGCCCGGTCAATAGCATGAGTGCAATCAATAGGCGGATCATAATGGTCTTCCTCCCTAGAAAAGAAGCTGACCGTGGCACAATCCCATCAAGTTGGAAAGGCTACCGATGACGACCTCAATAAAGAGGGGCCTCGTTAAGGGCTTCGAACGCATCCCATTCAAGCACCTCAACGCCACGGCCAGTCTTGACAAGATTGTTGGCTATAGCCCTACCAAGGCGTTCAACCTTGATACCACGCAATTTACGCAATGGACCAATGAGCAATGGCGTCAACAATGGCCAAAGTGCCAGCGTAAGCCCTTGGCTTAGCCCGTATCGGTTATTGGGCGTCAAAATCATCGATGGATGAAAGAGGCTGACACGGGAGAAACCAAGCGCGACGATTCCGTCTTCGAGTTCCCCCTTGGCTTTAAGGTAATATTGCGAAGATTTGGAATCAACACCAACCGAACCAAGGGATTGAAAATGCTCGACTCCTTGGTTCTTGCAGTTTGTTGCAAAGGCTAGAACAGCATCCTTATCGATTTTCAAGAAATCCTCTTTTGAGATTTTAGAAGGCTCCCCAACACCAAATGTGCTAATACCAATATCATGGCCATGAAGGTGCGTCTGATAGGTCTCGGGGTCCAAAACATCAACAACATGCTGCGTGATCTTATCGCTTTCAACGGCTGATAGACTGCGCACAAGCAGAGTGATTTTGCCAACGTCATCCAGTTCAACAAGTCGCTTGAGCGCTTGCGTGCCAACGGCACCCGTCGCACCAATCATAACAATTGATTTTAGCGATGCCTTATTTGTTTGGTTGGGCATATCAATCCTATGTGCGCGTTGCACGATTTGTGTAGGAACAGCTTTATTTCACAGGCAGAAGGATCGGCTTGGGACTACCATCCTTGGGTGGCCTAGGCGGTTTCATGCTCAAATCCTGAAAATTCGCTTTGCCAGCACCGCTGCCACTGCGATAAGTCCTGCTCGGACTTACGTTTGTCTTAAAGCCTTTTTTGACTTTAGCAATAGCACCGATATGACACCCCGGTGAGCCATCGGCATGAACCCCAGCGGTACCACCCCGACCAGCACAATCTCTTTTATACGCTTGCCACTCTTGGTTGGTCATCGCCGAAGCAGGCACCACAGAGCCAATAATCGGCGCGATAAACGAAGCAATCAAAAGAGCACGGGACACAATATTCATAGGCAAATCCTATCTTACTAAAAGTTACAATCAGCAGTAGGACGCACCGAAACAGAAATCGGTTCAACGATGGGAAATTTTTTCTTAGAAATTTTCTTAGAAAAAAGAAACTATCCTTGCTCGGCAGCCACCATTCTCTTTGACGCAGCCTTATTACGCCTGACACTGAACACAAAAGCCGCAACAAACACCAGCGACATGGACAGCACGATGGTAGGTGCAGGCGCACTATCGAGAAAGAAGCTGGCATAAACCCCTAGAATAGAACAACCGACAGCCACCAAGAGCGAAACACCAAGCATGGCGGTAAAAGTACGCGTGAGTAAAAAGGCAATCGCCCCCGGCGCTATCAAATAGGCAATCGCCAGAATAAGCCCGACCGAGGCCAGAGCCCCAACCACGGTGAGAGAAATGACGGACAACAAACCGTAATGCAGCAGGCGCACTGGCAGACCAATAGCCATCGCATGTTGCGGATCAAACGCGTGGGCCAGCAAATCCAGTCGCTTGGCCAACACAAAACCTGTGGTCACCAACCCTATGGCGATGACGGTCAAAAGATCTTGCGTGCTCACCCCCAACATATTGCCATACAGAATATGATCCAGATGCACATCTGTCTCGATTTTAAGATACAGCACGATGCCAAAGGCGAACATGCCCGAAAAGACAATACCCAGAATGGTGTCTTCTTTGACGCGGCTATTTTCTTTTAACCAGCCGGTCGAAATGGCACAGAACATACCTGCACAAAAAGCCCCGACAATGAAAGGTAGATTGAGAATATAAGCCAGCACCACACCAGGGAAAACCGCATGCGCAATAGCATCCCCCATCAAGGACCAACCCTTGAGCACCACATAACAAGACAGTAGCGCCATAGGCAAAGCCACCAGCACCGATATTAGGAAGGCAGTCTGCATAAAAGGATACTGAAACGGCATCCATAGCATTTCAAAAAAGCCGCTCATAGCTGTCCCTCCAGCGCTTCCCGCGCCTTGCGACGTGCCGCCAGCATGCCATGCTTGGGCGCAATAACAAAGACAATCAGGAAGATCAAAGTCTGCAAAACCACAATCACACCTCCAGTTGCCCCGTCTAGAAAATAGCTAATATAGGCACCAAAGAAGCTGGTCAGGGAGCCGATCAGCACCGACACCATGATCAATCGAGGAAAGCGGTCACATAGCAAATAGGCCGTCGCGCCCGGTGTCACCACCATCGCTATCACCAAGAACGCCCCAACGGTTTGTAGCGCGGCCACAGTGGACGCGCTCAGCAAAGTGAAAAACAACACCTTGAGACGGTCTGGATTCAAGCCAATCGAGCGCGCATGGCTTTCATCAAAAAAAGCGACCATCAGATCTTTCCACTTGAGCAGAAGGATCGCCAGCGTCACCCCACCAATGATGAGCAATTGCAGGCTGTCGCTTTCAGTGATGGCCAGAATATTGCCAAGGACAATGGTCTGGATATTGACGGATGTGGGCGACAACGAAACCATAAACAAACCAAGCCCAAAGAAGGACGTAAAAATCAAACCGATGATCGTATCTTCTCGCAGCTTGGTTCGTTGATTGAGAAACAGCATGGTGGTTGCGGCCAAGCCACCCGCAATGAAAGCACCGATTGAGAATGGCAGCCCCAATATATATGCCCCAGCCACCCCGGGCACGATCGAATGGGACAGCGCGTCACCAATCAAGGACCAACCCTTGAGCATCAGGTAGGAGGACAGAAAAGCGCAAATTGCCCCCACCAGTGCGCTGATAAACATAGCGTTGCGCATATAGTCATAGGAGAAAGGCTCCAGCAAAATCTCCATGCCTCACACCCCGCCCTTGTCAGACGAGCCATCATTGGCGGGGTCAGCTTCCCCATAGAGCACAAAGGGGCGTTCATCGTCGGTCAGAACCGTGACCTGACGGGTGTCGTCATCATCATGCAGTTCGTTCCCACCGAGAATGAAATGGCGCAAAACACCGCCAAAGACTTTTTCCAGATTGGATTGCGTAAACACATCCCGCGTCAAACCGGAAGCCAATACGGTTTTATTGACCAACACACATCGGTCACAAAATTCCGGCACCGACCCCAAATTGTGGGTCGAGACCAACATGACATGACCGTCGGTGCGCAGATCCCGCAAAAGATCCGTAATCTGCTCTTCGGTTTTGACGTCAACCCCCGTGAAGGGCTCATCAAGCAAGATCACTCGACCTTCTTGTGCCAGAGCACGAGCCAAAAACACGCGTTTTTTCTGCCCGCCAGACAACTCACCAATCTGGCGTTTGCGAAAGTCCTGCATATTGACCCGTTCAAGCGATTCTTGAACCTTGTCATAATCGTATTTTTTGGCAATGCGCAGCCAGTTCATATGGCCATAGCGGCCCATCATGACCACATCTTCCACCAAAACGGGAAAATTCCAGTCCACGTCTTCAGCCTGTGGCACATAGGCAACCAGATTGCGCTTCAGCGCGTCACGTGCGGGCATGCCAAGAATCTGCACCTCCCCAGAGGCAAGCGGAACAAAACCCATCACCCCCTTGAAAAGGGTTGATTTCCCCGATCCATTGACACCAACAAGCGCCGTAATAGAGCCCTGAGGGATCTCAAAATTGGCATCATGCAACGCTGTGTGCCCATTACGATAGGTCACGGTCATATCACGCGCGACCAATCCCGTTACGCCTTGGCCCGAAAAATCATACGGCGCTTGTAATTTACTCATAGTCAGTCAGCCAATCCGTCCGCAATGGTTTGCGCAGTCACTCGAAGCAAATCCAGATAGGTCGGTACGGGTCCGTCTGGCTCGGACAACGAGTCCACATAGAGAACACCACCATATTTGATGCCCGTCTCTTGCGCCACTTGTTTGGCAGATTTGTTCGAGACGGTGCTTTCAGAAAAAATCACTGGGATATTCTCTGCCCGAATGGTGTCAATGACGCGTTTGACCTGCTTTGGCGTTCCTTGCTGATCGGCATTGATGGGCCAAAGATATAATTCCTTCAGTCCAAAATCACGCGCCAGGTAAGAAAAAGCCCCTTCACTGGTCAGCAGCCATTTCTTCTCATCGGCAATACCCGACAAGCTGCTGCGAATGGGGTCAGAAACGGCACGGATTTTATCCTTATAAGTTTCGCCGTTCTCTTTATAGATTGCAGCATGCTCGGGATCATATTCAGCCAAGGCCTTGACGATATTATCAACATAAATCACCCCATCACTGGGAGACATCCAGGCATGCGGATTGGGCTTGCCAGTATAGGGGCCCTCGCCGATCGACATGGGTTGAATACCGTCAGTCAAAACAACACTTGGCACATCGTGCAAATTGGCAAAAAAGCGCTGGAACCAAAGTTCGAGATTCAAGCCGTTCCACAGAATTAGGTCAGCGCCCTGACCACGGATCAAATCGCGCGGTGTCGGCTGATAATTGTGTATCTCGGCACCCGGTTTGGTGATGGATTCCACCAATGCCAAATCACCGGCCACATTGCGGGCCATATCCGCAAAAACGGTAAATGTGGTTACCACTTTAAATGGCTGGTCCGCAGCTTTGGCACGATCCACCAGTGAGACGAAAGGCACCGCCATCACCATCGCCGCCGCCATCACTGACGATAAAACCAGTTTTTTAAAATCCATCAAACTCTCCAATACAATACGCGGCAAGCTAAGAGACCACCTTTTAGCCGACCATAATCAGGCTCAAAAAATAAAAAGCTTTCTACCCTATGCAAAGAAACTCTATCAGCGACAAAAACTAATTGCAACTGCTTTTGAGAAGCATTCGCAACTAGAATAATTTCGGCCATAATTTCATGTTCTATTGCTACAATGAAAAACCACACCAGAGACAAATCAGAGCCAGATGCCCTAAATCATAGACAAACATTCAAACTTTCATTTAATTGAAAACACCATTAAAATAGAGTTTTCTGCGAATGACATTATGAACCAAATTCTTGCAAAATCTTTCCGAATACCAATAACCATTTGGGGCGATATATTCGCACGAACTGGCTGGATCGGCTTGCTTTTTGGGCTCTTTGCGGTGCATATGGCAACGGATTTCACCATCAGCTTGGCACGGCACCAACCTCTTTTTACAACCACATTCGAATGGGTTGCCAAAGGGTTGGCCAACAGCGTTGGCTTCATTGAATTGCGCCCTGGCTATCTCACCCAAGACGACCATGCTCTCAGCAGCCTCAAAGAGCAGTTGCAACCCTTTGATATCATACTGGTCGCGGCACCATTTAAAGGCACATCCTTTTTCACCCCCGGACGCTACACGCATATGGCCATTTGGCTCGGCACATCAGACGACTGGAAAGCCGCAGACTGGGACAAAAACCAACGCTACAAACCGCTTTTCAAAGCGGTCAGTCAAGGCCAATCCCTGCTTCAAGCCGATCGTGACGGCGTGGTACAAACCCCTTTGTCAAACATTCTCAATGCCGATGAAATAGCGGTTTACCGCCCCTCCAAATTAACAAGCCCTCAATTTCACTTTGACCGCATCATGCAAAATATGGGAAAAGCGTATGACTATAATTTGGATGGCTTCGACCACAACCGTGTGATCTGCACAGAATTGGTATCTGGAATCTTCCCGGGCATTCGTGTTCAAAAGAGCACACGTCTTTGGCGCAGTTTCATTTTACCAGACGATTTATTGCGCGGTCTGGAACGGTCAACCAACTGGCAACGCTGGTTTCACGAAGGCCCGCAATCACAATAATTCTGAGCGAGAGTACCGTCTTTTATGCAAAGCCTTGGTCTGAAGCGTTTGGCCCCCAAAATCGCCAAGCACCCCCGGCGAATTGCCTTCCTTTTGCTCGCAATCACGGTATTGTCCACGGTGCTATTGGTTGCCAAAACCAAATTCACTGGCGACATCACCGAAAATCTACGTAACAATTCAGAGACATACCGTTCGTTTCAGCTGCTTGAAAAACAATTTCATCCCTTTTCTCGAGACGAAAGTCTGCTCATCCGAAGCGCCGACCTGTCCAAGCCAGAAACCTATCAGAAATTTCAGGATTTTTTGCTAGACCTGCAATTTGCATCCCAAGTGCAAGCCGCTTTTTCAATTTTCAGCCTTCCCGACATCCCAAATGTCGCACAAGGTGAAGGCATGGTCGTTTACAAGCCGGAACCGAGCAACCCTGCTTTTTTCCTGACAACAACCAACCAACTGCACCGGCCCGCAAAAGAACGGCTCACGACATTGCGCCAATCGATCCCGCTCGCCGATAAAATGCTCAGCGAAGACCTGACCGCAACGATTGTTATGCTGATGCTGAGCCCCGCAGAGCCGGATCAGCCCATAGGCCTCACCCCGAAGAATCAGGATGAAATCCGCAGCCTTGCCGCCCCCTATTCTGATGCCTTCACCATTTCCTTTATAGGCATCCCGGAAATTCAGCGCACAATCCGCACCACTTTGAACAAAGATCAAAAAACCCTGACCATTGCATCAACACTGCTATGCATCCTGATTGCATGGAGCATTTTCCGCTCATGGCGCGGCGCCTTGATCTGCTCGGTCCCACCCATCATCGGCGTGATCTGGTATCTGGGGTTCTTGGCAATATTTGGTATTCCGATTGATTTTCTAACCAGTGTCGTTCCGACCATGGTCATTGTCATCGCCTTTGCTGATGGTGTGCATTTGTACATGTCCATCCAGCGAAAGCGGACAGAAGATCATAACACTGCGAGTGCCATAAGCTATGGCATTGCAACCACAGGACCGGCCTGTTTTCTGGCCAGTCTGACCACGGCTCTGGCCTTTGTCGGCATTGGTCTGGGCGGGGCCGAGACAATGCATCGTTTGTCCGTCACAGGAGCCGTTGGCATTATGCTGGCCTTCCTGTCGGTTCTTTTTGTGCTGCCGACGCTGGCCCATTTCCTGCTGGATCAGGACAAAGAGGCAAAGGCACTTGCGCCACGCATCCTTAATAAACCCGGTCGGCCGGCTGTTTGGCTGGCGTCTCGTCATCGCGGCGCTGTCTTAATATTCTCGGCTATACTGTCCGGCTTCCTCATCGCCATTCACATCGCCCTGCCAGCCAGTTTTCGCGTTACAGACTATCTATCTGAAGACGTTCCGATCCGACAAAACGAGATTTTCGTCGAACAAAAGATGGGCGGCAGTGGCCAGCTCTATGCCATTCTGGCAGACCCCGATGGCAAAAGCGGCCTAAGCCAAAGCGACAGGGAAGACTTCACCGCGATCCTCACCTCGCTTAACAAACAACTCACCAAGCCTATTCAGGCAGAGCCCATTGTGCAGATGATGCGCTATTTGGACGGAACAGCCCTGCCCAAAGACAATATTATGCTAAGTCGCTTCATCAGCCACAATGGTCTTTCTTATCTAATTCCGATCCCGTTAGGCACCATGCTTGCCGCAGAACAGATCAGCAGCTATACGGACGGCTTGTTGGCACAACTGGAGGCAGATGGCTTATCCGGCAAAGTCAAACTTGCAGGCCTGTCTTTGTTGACAGCCAAGGAAACACCAAAACTCATTAGCGACCTGCGCACTGGGCTGATCAGCGCCGTGTTAATCGTCATTCTGTCGATCATGATTATCATGCGTTCGGTTCGCGTCGGGCTGGCCTTCATGTTGCCAAACCTCATTCCGATATTGACGGTTGAAGCCTATTTCTGGGTAATCGACAAACCGCTAAGCATGACCGCCGTGATTGCCTTGACGATTGCCTTTGGCATAGCGGTCGACAATTCCATTCATCTACTCAACCAATATCGCCTAGCCCAGAGCACCCATCAAGATATCCTGCCAAACGATGCCATGGCCCACGCCATATGGGCTATCACACCTGCGTTTCTGGCAACAACCTTGCTGCTAGTCGCTGGCCTTAGTATGACGCAACTCAGTGGATTGCCATCTGTCGTGCTCTTTGGACAATTGGTCATCACGGCCCTATTTGTGGCTCTTTTGGCTGATTTATATATATTGCCCAGTTTTTTGCTTGCCTTGGAAAGAAAATCAAAATGAGATTTTTGCGTCCGTCTTTTGCCCTCAGTGTCCTTGTTCTCGGCTTCACGCTGACAATCTTTCTCTGCTTCACGCTGACAATCTCAAACGCTAACGCCAGCAGTTTCCTGCACAAACTTGACGGCGATTGGAGAGGCAGGGGCACCCTGAAAACCCATGGCGAGACTCCGAAAAAAGAGGCGCTCGCCTGCCGCATCAGCGCAAAATACAACCAGGACAAAAGCAATCTTGCGATTAGCGGGCGATGTGGCGCTGCGGCTGGAACCACAAGTTTTCAATCCACACTGATAGAAACGAGCAATGGGACCGTGACCGGCAAGCCCATATTGCAACGCGGAGACTTGGCCAAGATTACCCTAACCGGCAAGACCAAATCGACAAGCCTGAAGCTGGTTGGAGCGGATGATAAAAACCAGATTCATGTCACTTTCATTTTGCAAGGGGACAGAAAATTCCAATCCCAATCGGGGCGAAGCCAAGCGGGAAAAGCGATCAATACATTGGTCATTAACTGGAAAAAGCAATAGCAACCAAACATCCACCGAAACAAAAGCCTATGCAAAGGGGCACGGGCTTTCAAACTCGATCCAGTCACTATTGACGGGATGAATGAGCCGAAGGCGTTCGGCGTGCAGCAGCAAACGCTCAGAGGATTGCAGGGCGTCGCCCGTGGCATAAAAGCGATCTCCCATGATCACATGCCCAAGACTAAGCATATGCACCCGCAATTGATGGGACCTTCCGGTATGAGGCGTCAACCGGACCAGCGTACTGCGTTCATCTCTGTCGAGCACTTGCCAGTGCGTTTGAGCAGATTTGCCCCGTTCAAAGCAAACCTTCTGTTTTGGACGGCTAGGCCAATCGCAAATCAGCGGCAGATCGACAGATCCTTCGTCTTGTGCCATCACGCCCCAAACGCGCGCCACATAACTTTTCTCAATCTTGCGTTTTTCAAACTGACGCCCCAGCCCCTTATGGCTGAAATGATCCCGCGCCAGCACCATCAGGCCTGATGTATCCATATCGAGCCGGTGCACAATACGACTGTCGCCGAGCACCCGTTGCGCGCGATACTCAAGACAATCCCAATGCTCCTCTGCCTTGCCGGGCACACTGAGCAAGCCAGACGGCTTGTCGACAATGGCAATATTCAGGTCCTGATGGAGCACACTAAGATAGGGCTCCAAAGGCGGGGCATAATCAATCATCGGCGGGGTCAGGCTGGGCGGATGTACTGTCATGTGCCTCATATGCACGAGCACAACATGATCGTCAATATCTCACCATCAGCCCGTTGCCAAGTCTGCCCTTGTCCCCACCTCTCATCACATATGCAGTGGTTGCCCCATTGCAGCAAAGGCTGCTTCTTGCAAGGCCTCTCCTTGCGTTGGATGGGCATGAATGGTGCCAGCAATATCATCCAGCCGCGCACCCATTTCCAAGGCAAGCCCAAAGGCTGCCGACAGTTCCGCCACCCCGCGCCCAACCGCCTGAATGCCCAACACAACCTGATTGTCCTTGCGCGCGACAACACGCACAAAGCCGATCTCGGCCTCGGTTGCCATCGCCCGACCATTGGCCGCAAAGGGGAACTGCCCAACCACTGTCTCAAAACCAGCCGCAATGGCCTCTTGCGGCGACAAACCAGCGCTCACCACTTCAGGGTCCGTAAAACAGATCGCGGGGATACAAACCGTATCGAACCGCCGCATTTTACCAGCAACAATGTCGGCCACCAGCTCCCCTTGCGCGATAGCGCGGTGGGCCAGCATAGGTTCCCCTGTAACATCGCCAATAGCAAACACATCTGTCATCGAAGTGCGGCATTGGTCATCGATGGCGATAAATCCATCCCGCATGGTGAGATAGAGGTTGCTTGCCCCCCAACCATCCAACCGCGGTTTGCGCCCAACCGTCACCAAGACCTTGTCGCTAGGCAAGGATACTTCCCTGCCATCAGAAAGATCGACCAACAAACAAGCCCCATCCTGCGTAAGTTGTTTGGCCTTTGCTCCGGTCAGAATCTCCACGCCAAGCTCTTTGAGAGAAGCCTCGACAACCTTCGTGATGTCGCGATCATAATGCGGCAAAAGGTGATCAGCGGACTCCACAACAGTGACATGCGAGCCGAGTTTGGCAAAAGCGGTACCCAATTCCAGACCGATATACCCACCACCCACGACCACAAGCTGCTTTGGCACCTCTTCAAGCGCCAAAGCCTCGGTCGAGGACAGGATTTTGCCACCAAACGGCAAGGACGCCAATGCGACCGGCTCGGATCCGGTGGCCAAAACCACATGCTCACCATGTATCAGGATCGGCCCCTCTTCCTGCATCACCTCGCAGGTCTTGCCATCCAGCATCCCTCCCCACCCCGTGACACGCTCAACGCCAGCCTTCAGCATCAGACCTTCGACACCCTTGTTCAACCTGCCAACAATGCCGTCTTTCCAGCCGATGGTCTTGGCAAGATCAATAGATGGCGTTGCAAGCGAGATACCCAGCACGTTTTGCCCACCCTCAAGACCTTTGGTCTTGTGAAACACCTCAGCGGCATGAATCAGAGCCTTGGAAGGGATACAGCCGACATTGAGACAGGTGCCTCCAGCCTTTGCGCCTTCCACGATGATAACCTTTAACCCTGCCTGTCCGGCACGAATAGCCGCCGTATAACCACCCGGCCCCGCGCCCAAAATCAGCAGATCGCAGCTTTTTGCTCCCTGTATTTTGTTCATGATCTGCTCCCTATTCTACAAACAACAATGCCGGATGCTCCAGCAGGCTTTTGATCTTCTGAATGAAAACAGCCGCATCCCATCCGTCAATTATGCGGTGGTCAAAACTGGAAGACAGATTCATGATTTGACGCGGCACAAACGCCCCATCCAGATAAACCGGACGCACGGCAATCTTGTTGACACCGACAATCGCCACTTCAGGGCTGTTGATCACTGGCGTTGAGACGATGCCGCCCATGGCACCAAGGCTGGAAAGCGTTATGGTGGAACCGGTCAATTCCTCGCGGGTAATCGAGCCATCCCGTGCGATCCCTGCCAAACGGCTGATTTCTTCGGCCAAGGCCCGTACCCCCCGGGCTTCGGCATGATGCACAACCGGCACCATCAAACCGCTATCGGTCTGGGTGGCCATGCCGATATGCACCGCTTCATATTGTTTCACAACATTTTGCTCGTCATCAAAATGCGCACTGATTTTCGGCACCTCCCGTGCAGCCAAAACCATCGCCCGCATGACAAATGGCAAGATAGTGAGTTTAACCTGCCCCGCCTTGTCAGCATCATTCATATGCTTACGCAATTTTTCCAGTTCACTCACATCCACTTCTTCCACATAGGTGATGTGGGGAATGCGACTCTTGGCGTCCTGCATCCGCTCAGCGATTTTGCGCCGCAGGCCAATGACCTTCCATTCTTCAACGCCCGTCTTGATCGGATCAATGGCCACACTCAGTTGAGGAGTGACAGCATTGCCCCCATCCAGATAAGCATCCAGATCAGAGTGCGTGATGCGTCCCGCAGGTCCCGACCCTGCCACATAGGCCAGCCGCACACCGGCATCCATCGCACGGCGGCGCACACTGGGCGAGGCCAAGGGCTTTTCACCCACGGCCCGAGGTGCCGAAGGCACAACAACACGGGTTGGCAACGGGGCTGCCACCGGCGTCATCGCTTCCATTGCCGCCGCCTGCAACGGTTCCTTTGGGTCTGCGTCCCTCACTGAAGGCTTGCTATCCTCAACCACGGAAGGGTTTTCCGGAACCGGCACATCTGCGGCCGCCTCTTCAACGTCCACAGAATTGCCGTCGCCATCCACCTCCAACTCAATAATAACAGAGCCCACAGGGGTCATTGCGCCCAAGTCCCCGTTCAGAGCCGAGATTGTACCGGTGACAGGCGATGGAATTTCGACGGTGGCCTTATCGGTCATCACCGCGGCCAAAATGTCGTCTTCCTTGACAAAGTCACCGACAGCCACGGTCCATTCAACGATCTCGGCTTCGGTTATGCCCTCGCCGACATCTGGCATTTTTATGGTATGACGTGCCATCAGATTTCCTCCATCATCGCAACAAGCGCCTTGCCCACACGCTTGGGGCCGGGGAAATAGTCCCATTCCTGCGCATGCGGATAAGGGGTGTCCCAGCCGGTCACCCGCTCGATAGGCACTTCAAGGTGATAAAAACAACGTTCCTGCACTTGCGCGGCCAGCTCGGCACCAAACCCAGATGTCAGGGTTGCCTCATGCACGATCATGCAGCGTCCGGTTTTGTTGACCGATGTTTCGATGGTTTCAATATCCATTGGCAACAGGCTGCGTAGATCGATGATTTCGGCATCAATGCCTGTCTCATTCACCGCCGCCTCGGCGACATACACCATCGTGCCATAGGCCAGAATAGTGACATCCTGCCCTTCTCGCCGAACAGCAGCTTTGCCGATTGGCACCGTATAATGCCCTTGCGGCACTTCTCCCCATGCATGCCCGGCCCAGCTTTGTGACGGGCGTTCATGATGGCCATCAAACGGGCCGTTATAAAGCCGTTTGGGTTCAAAAAAGATAACAGGATCATCATCTTCAATGGCTGAAATCAACAAGCCCTTTGCATCATAAGGATTGGAGGGGATGACGGTTTTGAGACCGGCCACATGCGTAAACAACGCCTCGGGGCTTTGGCTATGTGTCTGACCACCAAAAATCCCACCACCACAGGGCGTGCGAATGGTAATCGGAGCCGTAAAATCGCCAGCGGACCGATAGCGAAGACGCGCAGCTTCTGAGACAATCTGGTCATAGGCGGGATAGATATAATCGGCAAACTGCACTTCAACACAGGGGCGAAGACCATAAGCCGCCATACCGATGCCAACACCAACAATGCCACTTTCATTGATCGGGCAGTCGAACACGCGGTTTGTGCCATATTTTTCTTGCAAACCAGCAGTACAGCGGAACACGCCACCGAAATAGCCGACATCCTCACCAAAGACCACGACGTCTTTGTCCTGACCCATTTTGATATCCATCGCATCACGGATGGCTTCTACCATTGTCATCTCGGCCATCATTACACTCCCAGCTTCTGGCGCTGCTCGCGCAAATGCGGTGGCATTTCTTTATACACATCTTCAAATATGTCTCGGGCGGTCGACCCTTGCCCCATCACCCCGAAGGATTCAGCTTCTTTGGTTGCGGCCCGAACCTCTTCTTCATATTCTGCTTCGGCTTGAACATGACGTTCCTCGCTCCACTGTCCTGCCTTGATGAGATGGTTTTTCAATCGCAGCACCGGATCGCCCAGTGGCCACGCATCAGATTCCTTGCGCGGACGATAGCGAGACGGATCGTCAGATGTAGAATGGGGGGCAACCCGGTAGGTCACCCACTCGATCATCGTAGGCCCAAGGTTGCGCCGCGCCCGTTCCACCGCCCAGCGGGAGACATTATAGACAGCAATAAAATCATTACCGTCAACACGCAGTGACGGGATGCCGAAACCATGCGCCCGTTCCGCAAATGTGGCCGAGTCACCACCAGCGAGCCCCTGAAAGGACGAGATAGCCCATTGGTTATTAACCACATTGAGCACCACAGGCGGCTTGTAGACAGAGGCATTGACCAATGCAGCGTGAAAATCATTCTCTGCGGTTGACCCGTCGCCAATCCAGGCCGTCGCGATTTTGGTATCGCCCTTAATCGCAGAGGCCATCGCCCAGCCAACCGCATGCACATATTGGGTCCCCAGATTGCCCGAAATTGTGAAAAACCCGTGTTCTTTTGAACTGTAGAGAATCGGCAGCTGTCGCCCATGCAAGGGATCCTTAGCATTGGAAAGGATCTGACAGATCATTTTGACCAATGGATAATCCTGACACAGCAGCAATCCTTGTTGGCGGTAGGTCGGGAAATTCATATCCCCGGGCGACAGGGCCAGCTGTTGCCCCACCGTGATCGCCTCTTCACCGGTGCATTTCATGTAAAAGGATGTTTTGCCCTGCCTCTGCAGTGTCATCATGCGCTCGTCAAAAGCGCGGGTGCGGATCATGCTTTTGAGACCATGCAGAACCACCCCGTCCTCAATCGGATCAGCCCATTCCCCAACGGCCTCCCCGTCCCGGTTCAGCACTCGGATCATGGTTGTCGCGAGATCTTTGATTTCCTTGGGATCCACATCAACATCAGGTTTACGAACGGCGCCCGCTTTGGGCACTTTCAAATAGGAAAAATCAGGTTCATCTCCCGGTCGCCCTGCGGGCTCTGGAACATAAAATTTCAATGGGCCATAGTCGGACATGGTGCACTTCCTCCCTTGCGCAGCTGTCGATTACGTCAGCATTCTTGTCCTATTATGCCACACCAAAGAAAAATGAAATCGCTTATTAATTCTAATTATGCGAGAAAAATGAGAATATATAATCTCAATAATCCCCAAATATTGGATTATATATATTGATTGCTTTACATATTTAAAATTTAAATCTCCCTCCATTCAGATACCAACCAAGCCATCGACAGGGTGCCTATTGAAAGCCTCGTCCGTTGGGAAGAACCGTAAAACCAAATTCACTTCGCAGCGCGTCAAGATTAACCATCATCATCTCGCACTTGCAGCAAAATATATCTGAAGATTATACTTTAAGATTAAAACCATTCAAAACAACAATCAGGCAATCTTCTTTTAGAATTATTTCAGATCAAATAGTATAACGCCACGAAGACCTTCGCGACTAAAGGATGATGGAATTATACGAAACATTAATTGAATTTAACTCAGCACTTATTTTACTTAGAGACACCGCTAGGAGGCTTAGTCAAAAGCCCCTGGCTCTTGTCACTAACACGACCTTGATGGAATTTGGCAGCAGCGAGAAAGTCTGGGAGCAGGAGAAAACCGCTCCCGCATAAAGACCGTTCTGCAACCAAGACATAAAGGTTACCTGGAACATGAACCGACAACTGGTTCAGCACCATGGGGGGAATTATGGCCGAGAATAATGACAACGGACAAGCTTATTGGAAAGCCAACATCAACCTCATCACGATTTGCCTAATTATCTGGTTCGTGGTGTCGTTTGGCTTTGGTCTACTTCTTCGTCCTGCTCTGTCAGGCATTGCGGTCGGTGGTACCGACTTGGGATTTTGGTTTGCTCAACAGGGATCTATCTATGTGTTCCTCGGGCTCATCTTCTTCTATGCAATTCGCATGAATACCATCGACAAAAAATTTGGTGTCGAAGAGTAATATAGGACAGCGGAGCGAGACTTATGGAACTTCAAACTCTTACCTACATCGTTGTGGGCGCGTCCTTTGCGCTTTATATTGGCATCGCTTTTTGGGCGCGCGCCAGCACAACAGGTGAATTTTACGCTGCTGGCCGCGGCATTCACCCAGTTGCCAACGGCATGGCAACGGCTGCTGACTGGATGTCAGCTGCTTCCTTCATCTCCATGGCGGGTCTGATCGCCTTTAACGGTTATGGTGCATCTGTTTTCTTGATGGGCTGGACCGGCGGTTATGTTCTTCTGGCTATGCTGCTTGCCCCTTACCTGCGTAAGTTCGGCAAGTTCACCGTGCCTGAGTTCATCGGCGATCGCTTCTACTCCTCCACAGCACGTATCGTTGCCGTGGCTTGCTTGATCATTTGCTCCATCACCTATGTGATTGGCCAGATGAAAGGCGTTGGCGTTGCTTTCTCCCGTTTCCTCGAAGTAGATGCATCCACCGGCCTGCTGATTGGTACTGGTATCGTGTTTCTGTACGCTGTGCAGGGTGGCATGAAAGGCATCACATACACACAAATCGCCCAATATTGCGTTTTGATCTTGGCCTACACTGTTCCTGCCGTCTTTATCTCCATGGAACTGACCGGCAACGTCCTGCCGCAGTTGGGCCTGTTCGGTGATCACGCAGCTTCCGGCACACCGCTGTTGACCAAACTTGATCTGATCGTTACGGATCTGGGCTTCAACGAATATACCGCCGACACGACCAATCGACTCAACATGTTCATGTACACCCTGTCCCTGATGATCGGTACAGCTGGTCTGCCGCATGTTATCATCCGCTTCTTCACCGTGCCTAAAGTATCTGACGCCCGTTGGACTGCTGGTTGGTCTTTGGTCTTCATCGCGATCCTCTACACCACCGCTCCTGGCGTTGGCGCAATGGCTCGCATGAACCTGATGGACACCATTCAGCCAGGCGCAGTTGGCGCAGTTGACGGCAACCTCGAATATGAAGCCCGTCCAGACTGGTTCAAAAACTGGGAAACAACTGGCCTGCTGAAGTTTGAAGACAAAAATGGTGACGGCCGCATCCAGTATTACAACGACAAATCAGACGCTTTCAAAACCAAAGCTGATGAATTTGGCTGGAAGGGCAACGAACTGAGCGTGGACCGTGACATTATGGTTCTGGCCAATCCAGAAATCGCCAAGCTGCCCAACTGGGTTATCGCTTTGGTGGCTGCTGGTGGTCTAGCTGCGGCTCTGTCAACGGCTGCGGGTCTGTTGATGGCTATCTCTTCTGCAGTCTCTCATGACTTGATGAAAGGCACCTTCACACCAAACATCTCCGAGAAAAAAGAACTTCTGTACGCCCGTGTTTCCATGGGTGTTGCAATTTGTATCGCAGCCTATCTCGGCCTGAACCCTCCTGGCTTTGCAGCTCAGGTGGTCGCACTGGCCTTTGGTCTTGCAGCGTCGTCAATCTTCCCTGCTCTGATGATGGGTATTTTCTCCAAGCGGATCAACTCCAAAGGCGCTATCTTTGGAATGCTCGCAGGTATCCTCTCCACTCTGCTGTACATCTTTATGTACAAAGGTTGGTTCTTCATTCCGGGCACTGCAATGCTGGCCAATACAACGGACAACCATTTCATGGGTATTGCTCCTGAAGCCTTTGGCGCAATCGGCGCGATGATCAACTTCGCTGTTGCCTACGCCGTATCTTCCGCTACTGAAGAGCCACCTCAGGAAATTCAGGATCTCGTTGAAAGCATCCGCATTCCAAAAGGGTCTGGCGCTGCGATTGATCACTGAGATTAACCGGCTTGATTTTCCTATATCTTAAGGAAGACCAATGCCCTTGATCAAATAACTCTGTGAGATCCCGCCGACATTTTTCGGCGGGATCTTTTTATATCGGCCATAAGCTTTTTAGGAAGGAACACTCAATGAGCGAGATCGACTTTGCAGACTTTGCTGCTCACCGGCATCCTTTTGACTTGCTTGAAATGAGCCGACTGGAAGAGATTGCCAAATCAACCTCCTGCTTTAAGGCCCCAAAAGGCGAAATAATCCTTGAAATCGGTCAACCGGTTCTCGGACTGTGCCTGATCATGTCTGGTGCTGTTGACCTGATCACACCAGAAGACAACGTGCTGCTGCATCTCAACGTTGGCAATTGCTTTGGTGAGAGAGCATTGCTCAACAATGAAGGCGCCCCCAACAGAGCGGTCGCCAGCGAAGACACCCTATACTTCAGCATCCCGAAGGTCCTGTTCGATCAAATCATCAAGGAGACTCCTTCATTCCACGCCTATTTCGATAGCTCCCTTGCCAAACGCAAGGCCAAACCGCACACACCCGACCAGACCACCAGTCTGATTTCCATGACAGTTGGTGAATTGATGACGCCTAATCCCATCACCATCAATCCAACCGCAACGGTGATGCAAGCAGCTCAGGTCATGGCGGAAAAGAATATTTCCTGCGTCCTGATAACCGAGAATGACAGCCTGACCGGCATCCTCACCTCAGGCGATCTGACCCACCGTGTGGTGGCCAAAGGGCGCCCACTGGATAGTCCAGTCCGAGAGGTCATGACCCCGACCCCATTTACACTGGGCCCAGATTCACTGGGGTTTGACGCCATGATGGCAATGACGGAACGATCCCATACCCATCTCCCGATCATCAAAAACAACAAACTTGTCGGCATCCTGACAAACACCAACCTTGTACGGCAACAAGCCGTTTCTGCGCCGTTCCTGATTGGTGACATCCAACGGCAGTCTGACTTTGCAAGCCTGAACAAGATCGTCGCGAAGGTACCGCAAATGCTAGCCCAATTGGTCGGCAGCGGTGTGGAGGCCCATCACATCGGACGCATTGTCACCAATGTGACCGACAGCTTGACCAGACGCTTGGTGCATTTGGCAGAAGGCAAATTTGGTCCGGCACCAGTCCCCTATCTGTGGCTGGCATGCGGATCCCAAGGCAGGCAAGAGCAAACCGGCGTTTCTGACCAAGACAATTGCCTCATATTGGATGATCGCTACAACGCCCAAGATCACGCGGCTTATTTCAAGCAGTTTGCCCAATATGTCTCGGACGGGCTTGATGCCTGCGGGTTTTTCTATTGCCCTGGCGACATGATGGCCACCAACCCGCAATGGTGCCAACCAGCCGCGGTGTGGCGTGGTTATTTTGACACTTGGATCGCAACCCCCGACCCGATGGCGCAAATGCTGGCCAGTGTGATGTTCGACCTCAGACCCATTGTTGGCGACGAAAGCCTGTTTGCGGACATGTATCAAGGAACGCTCGACAAAGCCCAAAAGAACAGTATTTTCCGCGCTCATATGATTTCCAATTCATTGGGCCACACCCCGCCGCTCAGTTTTTTCCGTGGTTTTGCTCTGATCAAAAAGGGTGAGCATAAGGACACAGTTGATCTCAAGCTCAATGGTGTGGTGCCAATCGTCGATCTTGCCCGGGCCTACGCACTACAAGCAGGGATCACAGCCGCCAATACACGCGAACGGTTGATCCTTGCAAAAGAGCACGGCACGCTCAGCGCATCCGGTGCACAAGATCTGATTGACGCCTATGATTTGATCGCAAGCATGCGCTTGGAGCATCAGGCCAAACAAATCCGTGAGGGCCAGAAACCAGACAATTACATGGCACCAGCCAGCCTGTCAGATCTGGAACGCAACCACCTCAAGGATGCCTTCACGGTCATCAAGACGCTTCAGTCAGCTTTGGGCAACAGTCAGGGTGCAAACATCTAACCAGTTTGATAGAATAAGGCGGCAAAAGTCATAAAAATCAATACACTACGAAATACTGCCTTATCAACACCATGCAAAATATGCCACAAGAGCAGTCACAACACCCAAAGGGCTCAGATCCTTTCGGTGCCTGTATGCTAAAACCACATTTAGGAGCCTAAATCATGCTGTTCACTTTGCTCGGAACCCTCATAGCCGGCGTCGGTGCAGCAGGATTCATTGTTCTGGTTTATAAGTATATTTTGCGCAAGCCACGGCCAAAAGCCGCCATTCCCTTTGCTGCTGCGGCTGGAATGATGCTGTTGCAGATCCTTTTGGACTATGGCTGGTACGCGCGGGCTACTGCTGACTTTGGCGAAGATGTTGTCATTCTGCGTTCATCCAAAGGCACCAGCTTGGTGCACCCTTTGTCCTATATCGTGCCACGCACGGATCGTTTTCTGGCGTTTGATAAAAACAGCATCAGAACAAACGACACCCTGCCCGGCATCAAATTGGGTGCGCTGTTTCAAGTTGAAAAAGAGGGACCGACAACTGAAATCCTACAGTTGATCGACTGCTTGCAAGCCCGTCGCGCGGATTGGTCTGGAGAGATGCCGCTTTCATCGCAAGCGATGGCAGAACAAGCCAAGTGGTTTGATCTGGAAAGTGACGATCCGCTTTTTGTTGCAGCTTGCAAATAGCCACTCCATTGGCCTCCAAAAAAACTCCATGTTCATCAACTCCCGCAACGATGGTACCCCAAATGACCAATAGCCTTTCTAAAGTGGAAGCGCCATAATTGCCATAACGCCTATTGGGCACTTACTGGTTGCAGGGATAGTTTTCATTAGCGTGCAGCCAATGCATCCCAATCGCACAGAAATTTCGAATGCATGGGATCAAGATTTCACATTTTTGACGTTTCGCGGAGGCACCACGCAATGACCAAATCTGTTCTTGTGGTAGACGACGAAGCCTCCATTTCCTTTGCGCTTGAACATTTGATGAAATCCGAAGGCTACAATGTCACAACGGCAAATGACGGCAACAAAGCCATAGAGCAAGCAACAACCTCCCGTCCTGACGTTATCCTGCTCGACGTATCCCTCCCCGGCCGCGATGGTTTTGACGTATGCCAAACAATCCACTCCGCCCCAACCACCTGTGATGTAAAGATTATTATGATGAGCGCCCACAGCCGTGACATTGAAATCGAAAAAGGCATGGCGTTGGGCGCAAGCGCCTATTTGACCAAACCGTTTTCAATGGGGATGGTGGCGCAAACGGTACGAGACGTTCTGGCCGGTGATCACAGCTAGTCGATCCAACGCCAAAACGAGGCCAATACAATGATAAATCTCGAAAAACTCAGCCTCCGCCTTCGCATCTTTTTATTTTTTGCGCTTATCGCTCTGGCATCCTGCGTCATCATCGTCGCAGCCCTCTATTTTGCGTTAGGGCGCATCGGCCCGGATGCCCTTCCGCATCTGGTATTGTTTGGCGGCTTGGCCTGCTTTGGGATCATGTTCATCACCGGTTGGGTCTGGCAAAAATTTGATCACCATGTCGCCGCCCCCATCAAACTGATGGTCAAGGATATACGGTCGCTCGTCCACGCGGACGCCCCGCAAAAGATCGACCAAGAGACTGGCAAATATCTGGGTTTTTTAAACCCCGCTATTACCGAAATTTCTAATGCTCTCATTCAGGCCCGCACGGAAACCGACAACCAAATATCCGATGCTGTCGACAATGCAAACAAACAAAAAAGACGTCTTGAAAGCGTGCTCAAAGATCTGGATCAAGGGGTATTGATTTGCAATCTCGAGCATAAAATTCTGCTCTACAACCATCGCGCCCTACAGATACTGCATGTGTCCGGTGAGTTGGGCTTGGGCCGGTCACTATTCTCCGTGGTGTCCGCAGCCCCATTTCGTCACGCACTGGAACGACTCGATCATCGCCTGAAAGAAAACCGACACACACGCCACAATGACGGGCTTAGCCAACTGATCATTGGCACAACCGCAGACGGTAGCCACACGTTGCAAGGGCGCGTGTCTTTGTTGATCAATGATGACGACCGCACACCGAACGGTTTCATGGTCAGTTTTGAAGACATAACCCGCCAACTGGCAGACAATGTCGAGCGGGACAGACTGCTGCATAACGCATTGATAGAACTGCGCCATCCTGCAGCCAATCTTCAAGCCACCGCAGAAATGTTGGCCGGCGACTTCAAACTCGATGCGACAACACGCAAGTCTCTTGAACAGATGATTGCTAGTGAAACTACCAAATTGTCCAAAAAGCTGGAAGAGCTGGACAGCCAATCCCACCAAATGCTGGCCAGCGCTTGGCCCATGAGCGACGTCTATTCTTCTTCGCTGTTCCACTCCATCTTGCGCCGCAACAGCGCTGAAGACGTAACCGTAACATGTGAATTCATTGGTGAACCTGTCTGGCTGCATTGCGATTCGGTGACCATCGTCGAGCTGATAGAGTATATTTTACGCAAAATAAGCAAAGACACTGGCCATCGCGCTTTTCAGCTCAAGGCAACGCAAACCGGCCGCAAAATCTATATCGACTTGCACTGGCATGGCGACCAAGCGCTAACGGTGGCACAAATAAACAGTTGGCTTGATGAACCGCTAGACCCGGACCTTGGCAGCATCACGGGCCGTGATGTTTTAGATCGCCACAAGTCCGACTTCTGGTGTGTTAAAATCCCCAGAGGCACTGTGCATCTGCGCCTTCCATTAAAAACGGCGCGAGACCATCATAGCGACAACCCAATGGAGTTCCAAAGCCAGACCATACCCCAACGACCGGAATTTTATGATTTTGATTTGATGGAACAACGCCACCTGGGCAGCATGGAAGACACGCCCCTGCGTGAGTTGAATTTTGTAGTATTTGATACAGAGACCACCGGCTTGGACCCCTCAAAAGATGAAATGATCTCGATCGCCGGAGTGCGTATCGTCAATGGACGCATTATGTCCGGAGAAGTGTTCGATCACTATATCAATCCAGGGCGAACCATTCCGCCTGCCTCGACCCAAGTCCACCATATCACCAATCAAATGGTCGCAGACGCCCCCGCTGCTACAACAGTGCTGCCCAAGTTCCAATCCTTCGTCAGCGACGCCGTTCTTGTCGCTCACAATGCAGCCTTTGACATGAAATTTCTCAGCCTCAAGCAGGATGAGACCGGCGTCACATTCACCAACCCGGTTTTGGACACAGTCCTATTAGCAGCCCATTTACAAGGTCAAAGCTCAAGCCTTACCCTAGATACACTAGCTGAACAATTTGGCATTGAAATCCCAGTAGATGTGCGCCACACAGCACTGGGAGATTCCATCGCCACGGCAAAACTGCTTTTGTGTCTTATTGATTTGCTGGAGGCGTCCGGTATCACAACCCTTCGAGGAGCCGTGGAAGCCGAGAAAAAGATGGCCGCTATCCGTCGCAAGCAAGCCCAATATTAGCGGTTAGACCGGCTTGGTTTGAACAGGCGCCCGTCGATCGCGGCAAGCCCCAATCCAATCAACACCATGCCCACAAAATGAATCCACTCAAGACGCTCGCCCAAGAACAACGCGCCCAACAGGATTGCAGAGACAGGAACAAGGAAGGTAACCAACAATAAATTGGTAGCCCCAGCCCTCTGTAGGATTTGGAAATAAAGAATATAGGCCAGCGACGTCGACAACAACGCCAATGCGGTGATTGAAGCAGCAACACCAATCGAAGGCATAGGCAATGAAAATGGCGCATCAACAATCAAGGTTATCGGCAACAATATCAAGGTAGAGCCGGTGACTTGCCCCGCAGCTGTGACCACAGGATCAATACCCATAGATTTAAAACGACGCCCAAACACGCCCGCAAAAGCGTAAGACAGCGCCGCGCCTAAAATCGCAACCTGCGCCAAAATTCCGGCACCAAGACCCGACAGAGCATCCACACCAATCATTACCACAACACCAACAAAGCCGACCACGACACCGACAAGCTTACGCCCTGTCATGGGCTCATCATGCAGTACAATACCGGCCACCAAAACAGCAAACAGCGGCGTTGAGGCATTCAAAATCGACGCCAACCCAGAGGCGATGCTGTGTTGCCCCCAAACGATCAAACCAAAGGGCAGCACATTGTTCAACAGCCCCATGGCCAAAAAGGCCAGCCACGCAAGGTGATCGCGCGGCAGCGGGCGCCCCGTCACCAGAATCACAACCCACAGAGCAACAGCAGCCAAGCCGACACGCGCAAATACGATGGTCAGCGTCGGCAATTCCGAGACAGCCACGCCAACAAACAAAAAGGACCCGCCCCACAAAAGGGACAGAAACAACAACATGCCCCATTCAGCGGGGCCCATCATTTGTTTGATCACTTGATCGCGTGGCTTTATTGTTCGCTTTTTGTCCGAATCCGTGGTCATCTTCGTGCCTCTTTTTCCAAGTCCTGTCTCTGCCTATCAGCGATCACATCTTTCTCACACCCGTTTCTTGTGCTAAACAACCGAATCTGAGAAGTTGCCGCTGAAATGCTTTTCCCATGGCACGTATCAGGGCCCTTAGTACAATCAGAAATCAGCTCCGTATCTGAGGTAACGCCCTTTGGGTCAGAGCCTTTTGGATTAGGACAGCCATGTTCGGAACATACCAAAGGACAAAAAACCAAAAATGACCGTCAGCATTGATCTGGGGACCATAAAATTGGGCCAACCGGCGCACATGGATCTCGAAGAATTACTGGCAACGCGTCTTTTGGTGCAGGGCAATTCCGGGTCGGGCAAATCCCATTTGCTACGTCGCTTGCTCGAACAGAGCGCCAAATGGGTGCAACAGATTGTCATTGACCCCGAAGGAGATTTTGTCACCTTGGCCGAGAAATACGGCCATGCGGTGGTTGATGCCGTCGGCACAGAAGCCGATCTCAGCATGATCGCTGCCCGTGTACGTCAGCACCGGATCTCTGCGGTTCTGAACCTCGAAGGCCTGGACGCAGACCGGCAAATGCGCGCAGCTGCCGCTTTCCTCAATGGCCTGTTTGATATTGACCGTGACTATTGGTATCCCGCCCTTGTGGTGGTCGATGAAGCCCAACTGTTTGCCCCAGCTGCAGGCGGCGAAGTCAGCGAGGAAGCACGCCGCACTTCGCTCGCTGCCATGACCAACCTGATGTGCCGTGGTCGCAAACGCGGACTGGCAGGCGTAATAGCCACACAACGCTTGGCAAAGCTGGCAAAAAACGTCGCTGCCGAGGCATCCAACTTCCTGATGGGTCGAACTTTTCTCGATATCGACATGGCCCGCGCCGCTGATTTGTTGGGACTCGAGCGTCGTCAGGCCGAAACATTCCGCAACCTTGATCGCGGCCATTTTGTCGCGCTCGGCCCAGCCCTTTATCGGCGCTCAGAAACCGTCAAGATTGGCGCAGTTGAAACCTCAGCCCGCTCATCCAGCCCCAAATTAATGCCGATGCCAGAGCTAAACCGCGAGAATTTTGATGACTTGCTGTTCAAGCCCGGCACAGGCGATGAACCAAGGCGGGCTATTGCCCCCCCTACCCAGACAACCGAGCAGGTCCTGCATCAGTTAGCAACCTTGCGTCTGGATGAAAAATTTGCGGGAGAAACAGAACCTCAGTTGGATCTGGATCCAGGTATTAGCGCACAAGAACGCGACGAAATCCTGCATGCGATCCTTGTGGACTTATTGGCAGAGCCTGAAGCCGCTTTCCAGCCAGTATCTGTGCTTTATCAGGATTTTCAAGTCCGTTGCCGCATCGACAAAAGCTTCAAAACCACACCGGATTTGCAGGAGTTTCGTCAACTGCTCGCCGTTGCCCGCGCTGGTGTTGATGAAATAGAAGAATCCCTCGACGAAGACCAATGGAAACAGGCGGGAACCATCGCAGACCAGTTGCCCGAGGATATGCGCGGCGTGTATCTCTTGCTGTCAAAGGCCGCCTTGGGCAAAAAGCCTTGCCCTACCAATTTGGAACTGGCCACCGCCTATGGCACGCGCTCTCCGTCCCGCGCCCGCTTCCTCCTCACCTATATGGAAGAACGCGGTTTCTTGGTGTGCGCCAACGATCTGCGCGGCAACCGCATCGTCACCCTAAAGGACCTCGGCATCCAAACAGAGCCCGGGAGCCCGGATTGAGATCTGAAACAGCCATTGTGCTTTCTCATTGGCCAATCCAAGCGCCACTCAAAACAAAACGCACGGCATAAAAGCCGTGTTAGCCCGCGCGTGGCCAGCGCCATCCCAGTCACCCCGACAAACAAAAAGGCCAACCCGTTAGGGTCGGCCTTTTAATAATCATTTGATTGAAAATGCTTTATAGGACTGCCCTATTCAGCAGCAGTGCCAACCACATCGGGGATAGCCACATCGGTCTGGGTACTGGCGATCCATGCCCCACCCCAAAGCTGGGCCTCCGGCTCGATACCGCTATAGAACACGCATGCCTGACCGGGGGCAACACCCTCTTCGCCATCCAAAAGCTCAACCTCAAAACCACCGTCTGCCTTTGCATAGAGCAAGGCTTGTTTTGGCGGACGGGTAGACCGGACCTTAGCATAGATTTCCATGCCGGTTTCAGGAAACTCTGCAAAGGTCTGAGGCCCTAGCCAGTTGACTTCACGTAGCTTTAACCGGCGCGTCACCAACGCTTCGCGCGGCCCGACAATCACCTGTTTGCGCACGGCATCCAGCTTGACCACATAAAGTGGATCGCTTGATGAAATACCAAGGCCACGCCGCTGGCCAACCGTATAGCGAATGATGCCTTTATGCTCACCAAGCACACTGCCATCAATATGCACAATATCGCCCGGCTCCGCTGCACCGGGATGCAGCCGCTCTATTACATCTGTATATTTGCCTGTCGGCACAAAACAAATGTCCTGACTGTCCTGCTTGTCAGCCACGCTCAAACCAAGTTCCCGCGCCAAGGCACGGGCCTCAGGCTTAGGCATACCACCCAGAGGAAAGCGTAAAAAATTGATCTGATCCTGAGTGGTCGCAAAAAGAAAATAGGTCTGATCGCGATCTTCGTCGGTCGGTCGGGTTAGCACCCGCCGGTTACCAACTTGCTTGGAAGCAATATAATGCCCCGTCGCCATCGCGTCGGCACCAAATTCTTTTGCGGTTGCCAGCAGGTCTTCAAATTTGACCGTCTGGTTGCATGTCACGCAAGGCACAGGGGTCTCCCCTGCCAGATAGCTTTCGGCAAAGCGATCAATCACCGCTTCTTTGAAACGGCTTTCATAATCCAACACATAGTGCGGTATATCCAGATGCTCGGCCACACGGCGCGCATCTTGAATATCCTGACCAGCACAACAGGCACCGGTCCGGTGCATTGCCTTACCATGATCATACAGTTGCAGGGTCACGCCAATGACGTCATACCCCTGGTGTTTCAGCAAAGCTGCAGTGACCGACGAATCCACTCCGCCAGACATAGCAACAACAACACGGGTGTCTTCGGGGCGACCAGGCAAATCGAGACTGTTCAACATCAATCGATTCCATTCTGTTATTTCTATCGACAGCCGCTCTGGTCCTCTTTGTTGAGCTGCCGACACTACATTTGGCTCTTATATAGCGTCTTTGGGCTGATTTGAAAGCACAAATGGGAAAAATCATTGGATCAGCTCGGCAGTTTTTGCCATAGCACGGCAATTTCTGACCCTTGCGCATCATAACATCCATCCAACAAACAACTCAAGACATTGATATATATATATAATTTATAAAATAATTTCTGGCACAATTCTTGAATACTTATCATCAACACTGCGCAGTGAGGATGATAATGGTATCTCAGTATTCTGGCTTGATCGACACAATAGCCACCCCTTCGGCACCGGCACCCCGACAACAAGCTAGCCGTGCGAGCGTTGCGTCGTCTGCGAATTTCGAACGTCATCTAGAAAATAGCAGCACATCGAAGCGGCAACAGCATGATTCAGGTGCTACGTCCAAGTCGCATACACTTCAGGAGCCTGTGCGCAATGACAAGAGCAAGAAAGATGCGTCCCAAGTAAAAGAGGCGCCAATCGGTGCCTCGATAAACCAGCGCCCTGACCCAAAAACCGATACAACGCATCAGGCTCAGAATGCCTCTGAACTGAATCCAAACGGAAATTCCAAACAACGCGCGATCAATGCTGAAACAGAGCCGACACCACAATCCACAGAATCAGAACCGGTGAATGACGGTGTCAACGCGGACACAGGGCTCATCGGCGGCATCACTGCGGCATCAAACACCCAGACTCAAGCAACCGCCGCACAGCAAGGCGATGGTTCGATCACATTGCCCATCACAATGGGTAATGATGGACAAATTCTGGCTGCGGTGGATGCTTCTGATTCCTCGGCCCAAGGCGACAGCACGACCGTACCAACGATTCAGGCCGACGCAAATGTCAAATCGGCTTTGTCTGGTGGACAACCACTATCGTCTGAAAATCGATTCAAAACAACGACAGAGGTTTCTGGCGCTCCAGCGGAGTTAGAAACAAGCTCCCTCCCCAAAAAAAACGGGCACCAGCCAGAGCGTGCTATTGCTGACCAATTGGCCCAAGGCCTCAATTCAGCCAACGGCGACGTACATGCAGCGGTTCCTGCACAGCCAGTGACGGCCTCTTACCTGACGCCGAGCCAATCACCCTCCAGCGTAGAAATTAACATGCCGCAGCCTGCGCCGTTTTCCCAGAATACAGAGCAATCTCCGATAGGCGAAGGTATCAAGGACGCTCCAGACCTCACGATGCTTCAAGCAGGAGTGGCCTCCACTGACATCGGGGACGCAGGCGCGATTCAGCAACCAGATCAACCGCCCGCAATCGCAGATCTCACGGCCTCAGTACAAGCCCCTGCTCCAGATATGACAGAGAGCGAGGCCAACATCCAAAGCAAGATGCAGACGAGCGAAACACAAACGCCCCCTATTGAAGCCAATGGGACCGGGCGATTGGATGAACAGACAATTCCTAAAGCGACACTCTCTCAGCGAGAGACCATTGATGTTGCCCCAACTGCGGCTGAAATGGTGCCGAGCGAGGGCCCAGAGCAACTGCCAACTGAACAGGCCAACGTTCAAACAGCTATCAATTCGGCAGTTGGTACAGACACACTTGCACAGCCTCAGCAGACAGAGGCACCAGCCCGAAAACCGACAGGAAAGTCAGAGGCAAAATCGGCGGAACAATCTGGTGTACAAACCATAGCAACGTCAGCACAGGCCCAGAAATCGCAAACAGCGACAGCAGCCAGCTTGCAAGCCAGCACAGCCCCAGTAAACACAAACGGTTCTGATGGATCGACGACAGATGAGCAATCAACTGGTCAGAAATCAGCGGGACTGTCGCAGCCCGATGCAACCGCAAGCACAGGCGAGCAAAACAAACCAGCACCAAGTCGCGCGCCCAAAGGCGAGGCTTTCTCCAAAATGATGGCGCAAGTCGAGGGACAAACCGGCTTTAAAGATCTGGCCATGCAATCGGACCAAACCATAAAAATGGACGCAAGCATTCCAATGCAGGGGGAGGCCTCTACAGTTCGGTTGACCGGCATGGAGAGCTTCACGCGGACAGGCCAAATTCCCCAACAAGCAGTAATGGCCAACTCGCAGGCACTTGCCGCACAGATTTCGAAATTTGCGGGAAAAGGCGAGACCCGATTTGAAATCAGGCTAGACCCGGCAGATTTGGGCAAGGTGGATGTGCGCCTGACCATCGGGTCTGATGGCCAAACCCGCGCACATATGTTTGTAGAGAAATCAGAAACACTGGACTTTCTAATGCGCGACCAGCGCACACTGGAAAGAAGCCTACAACAAAGTGGGTTGACGCTAGACAAACAGGGCATGGAGTTCTCGCTGATGGATCAGGGAGGCAAGGGACAACAAATGGCGCAAAACGGCAATGAGCCGTTCGATCAGGAGGCTGCAAACAACGCCGACAAACGCCCAGTTGAAGACGTCCCCACCCCTTCCATTCTTGAGCCTCAGCATTCGGGCGCCTATGTCGCCACGAACGGGCTCAACCTCGTAATTTGATCGCTTTTTCGGAGAGCTAAACATGACAACCATCGGATCTATTACATCCCAAGCTGTTAGCGCAGGCACCACCGATCAAGCAGATTTGATTGGAAACTACGAGACCTTTCTGACACTTCTAACAACACAGCTGCAAAACCAAGACCCAATGGAGCCAATGGATTCCAGCCAGTTCACAGAACAACTGGTTCAATATTCCGCGGTGGAACAACAGATCAAATCCAACGAACAACTGGAAAATCTGGCATCCATGATGACGTCATCAAACGCGTTGGGTGTATTGAATTTCGTTGGCACCACGGTAACAATCAATGGGTCCCAAGGCTATCTATCGGATTTTGGCAGCACAAATTTTGCCTTTTCCACCAGCGAGAAAGGCACCGCCAACATCACGATCCGCAATGAAGCGGGCGAGATAGTATCCTACCAGCCAGACGTGTCCATTTCGTCAGGAGAACAATCCTACAAATGGGATGGTACCGACGGATCTGGCAACCGTATGGGCAAAGGCACCTACTCCATTCAGATAGACGCCAAGGATGAGGACGGCAACGCCTTGAGCATCACGAGCGATACCACTGGCGTTGTCGAAAATGTTGATCTTACATCCAGTGAACCCATGTTGTTGGTAAATGGCCAGAAGGTACCAACCTCTCAGATCAAATATGTAGGCACCTCATCGACAACAACAACAACAAGCTGATCAAAGCAAAATCCTAAAGAGCGCCAAACCTTTGCCCAAGCCGATTGCCCCAATCCTTGCATTGTGCAACTGATGGCGTTCTTTGTTCGTTATAGTTAATAAACTGGCAATCTTTAAAAGCGATGTCATTTCAGGCTTTTGCCCGCAGATTTTCTCATTCTGCAAAAACCACTCCAATTTGATAAAAATGATTACCAAAGTGTATCCAGAGGCTTAGTCCTTTTTTAAAGGCATTGTTCTATTCTCAACTGTGATGAGGTCAGGTTGAGTGTGAGAGTACAATGACCGATCAAGTACGTGCGAGAGTAAAATATGTCATCGGCCCCGATGGGAGTCCTTTGACCGTGGCTGATCTTCCACCCGAAAATACAAGACGGTGGGTTATCAGACGCAAAGCCGAAGTTGTTGCTGCTGTTCGTGGCGGCTTGTTAAGCTTGGAAGAGGCTTGCCAGAAATACACTTTGACAGTTGAGGAATTTCTCAGCTGGCAAAGTTCCATAGATCAGCATGGTCTGGCAGGTTTGAGAGCGACGCGAGTTCAACAATATCGGTAAGAAAAATTCATCTCGGAGTAATCCGAGCTGTTGACTATATTGAAAAGGTCGAGGGCTTCCCTCGACCTTTTTTTATTGTTCGGCATACACATCAATTCCGGGCCAAAAAACAGATTTTTAGAACGAAGCATTGTCAAAATTGGCAAGGGCCTTTTGTTTGAAAAATAAATGTCAACGCCCCCTCAAGCGCTTGTCAAACGGCGTTATACAAAGCGCAGCGCACAAATCTCCGGTTTTTCCCAAAAAAAATGTCCAATATACAACCCCATTTTGCGGCATTAACCATCTGTTAACCACTTCCTTAACACCTTGTTAACCATCACCTAGGAAAATATTGCCTAGTGATTTGTTTCTGTCCCTAAAAGCGGCAAGGTTAGTAGTGTGAACGGCATTCTCGATTTCCTCAAAACGCTTGGTCCTACCCGGATTGCGGCTATGGGTGTGGTGACCGCTGCTTTGGTGGGTTTCTTTGCCTTCATCATGGTGCGCGTTGCCGAGCCAACACTCTCCCCGCTCTATACCGACATTTCCTTTGAGGACTCCATCCAAATCAGCAAATTGCTTGAAGCACAAAATGTGGTCCATGAAATACGCAATGATGGCGCCGTCATCCTAGCTCCCAAGGACCAAATCCTGAAGCTGCGCATGCAAATGGCCGAAAGTGGCCTGCCAAACGGCGGCAACGTCGGATATGAAATTTTTGACAAAAGCGAAACCCTGGGCACCACCAGCTTTGTGCAGAATATCAATCACCTGCGCGCTCTTGAAGGCGAGCTCTCGCGCTCCATACGCACCATTCGCAACGTGCGTCAAGCACGAGTACATCTGGTCCTACCGAAGCGCCAGCTATTCAAACGCGAGCAGAAAACGCCGACAGCCTCCATCGCGGTCAAGCTTCAGGGGAGCCTCAACGATTCTCAAATTCAGGCAATCCAGCATTTGGTCGGTTCGGCCGTTGAAGGCCTTGAGCCACAGAATGTAACCATTATCGACGGCAAGGGACGCTTGCTCGCTTCTGGTCGGGGCAATGAGGATAATTTCCTCTCCGCTCGCATAGATGAACGCCGGATGCAGATGGAAGGTCGCCTGCGCGATCAAGTTCAAGATATTGTATCCTCTATTGTAGGACAAGGTCGCAGCCGTATTGAAGTCACCGCGGAGATGGACTTCAATAAAGTGACCGAAACATCGGACACTTTCGATCCGGACGGACAAGTCGTTCGCTCAACACAGACCCGCAGCGAAGAGGCCAACAGTCAGGAAAAAGAATCCAACGACGGTGTGACAGTGGGTAACGAACTGCCTGGCGCAGCCGACAATCAGGGCGACGCGGCTGGCCGTCAAGAAGCCACCAACGTCACTGAAGAGCTCATCAATTATGAAATCTCGCGCAAAACCACGACAGAAGTTGTGCAGGGCGGACGGATCTCGCGGTTATCTGTGGCAGTTTTGGTGGACGGTGCTTATGAGAAAAATGCAAATGACGAATTGGTCTATCAGCCACGCTCAGCAGATGAACTTGAACAAATCGCCACACTCGTTCGTTCTGCTGTTGGTTTTGATCAGGGGCGCGGCGACAAAATTGAAGTCATTAACCTTCAATTTGCAGAAGGTCCAGAGTCAGTCTTCGATGACGCTGGCGAGGAGCTCTTTGCCTTTACCAAAGACGATTATATCAGAATAGCAGAACTCGCGATCTTACTGATCATGACATTGATGGTTCTTTTGCTGGTCGTGCGCCCCTTGATGAAACGCATGTTCGAAAAACCGGAAAAAGAAGAAGAAGCAGAGGCAATCCTTGGAGCAGACGGTGTCGTAATGATCAAGACAGAGAATGGGGAATTGATCCCTGCTCCTGAGAATAATGATCCAAAACATCCGACCATGCAGGCCATTGAGCATGCGCAAATGCAGGGAGCCCTGCAATCCGACACCCTGATCAAAGTGGGTGAAATGGTTAAAGACAACCCTGAAGAAGCTGCGAAAATCATTCGCCTTTGGCTTCAAGACGCGGCGTGAGGTAAAAAATGGCAGGCAGTGCAATAGCCAATTTGGCAAATCCGGGTGCTTCGGTCTCCGTTAACAACGAAGAGCGTGAACTGGACGGTGCCGAGAAAGCAGCCATTCTTTTGTTGGCGCTTGGCGACGATTATGGTGGCCCTATCTGGAGCCGGATGGACGACATTGAGATCAAACAGGTCTCTATCGCCATGTCCAAACTGGGTGGTATCACGCCCAACATGATGGATAATCTTGTTGTTGATTTTGTGGCCCGCTTGTCTTCCAAAGGCGCCGTGAACGGCAATTTCGACTCCACAGAGCGGCTATTGAATTCATTCCTGCCAGCAGAGCGCGTCAGTGTCATCATGGAAGAAATTCGCGGCCCAGCTGGTCGCAACATGTGGGAGAAGCTCTCCAACGTACAAGAAAATGTTCTGGCCAATTATCTCAAGAACGAATATCCGCAAACCGTGGCGGTCGTATTGTCCAAAATCAAGTCCGACCATGCGGCGCGCGTGCTGTCCATTATGCCGGAAGATTTTGGCCTAGAGGTCATCAACCGCATGTTGTCGATGGAAGCGGTGCAGAAAGAAGTTTTGGAAAAAGTTGAACAGACCCTCCGCGTCGAGTTCATGTCAAACCTCTCCACCACCCAGCGTCGTGATGCCCACGAAGTAATGGCCGACATCTTCAACAACTTTGACCGACAGACTGAAGCAAGACTGTTGGCTGCTTTGGAAGAGCAGAATCGCGAGTCGGCAGAAAAGATCAAGCAGTTGATGTTCACCTTCGAAGATTTGGCAAAACTGGATTCCACTGGCGTTCAATCCTTGCTCCAGAATATCGAAAAAGACAGCTTGGCACTGGCTCTCAAGGGCGCAAACGAAAATATTCGCACCTTGTTCTTCGACAACATGTCCGCACGCGCCGGAGCCATGCTGCAAGAAGATATGGACTCCATGGGTCCGGTTCGCCTTCGCGATGTAGACGAGTCACAAGGCGCTATGGTCAACATGGCCAAAGATCTGGCGGCTCGCGGCGAGATTATGATTTCCAAAGGCAACGGCGAGGACGAGTTGGTTTACTAGACCACCGATCAGATCATCCTGATCAACAAACAACAGATTCGGTCCTAGTTGGACCACCACCAAACCGCCATTGGCAAGACCACTTGGCAAACCGGACAGGAACGTATGTCACAGGCCGCTCGTTATCTTTTTGATCTGGATTTCTCCGCTTCCCCAGAGCCGGAGTTTGAGGAAGAGGTCGAGGTAATTCCGCCCGAGCCGATGATTACGGTTGCGGAACATGAGCGTTTGCTTGCGGCCGCTGTTGAGCAAGCGCAAGCACAGGGTGAAGCCAAGGCACAAGCAAATCGGGAACAACTCGCCAGCGAAGAAAGCCTGCACGTCCAGAAAAAAATACTCGATGAGACCACTATGGTCTACACTGAAGTGGGGCTGTTAATGCAGCGCTTGGAGCGTGATGCAAGCAATCTGGCTTTCGCATTTGCCTCCCGCTTTGCTGAAAAACTGGTTTCCCAGGAACCCAAAGCAGAGATTCAGGCATTGTTGAACCAAGTATTAGCCCCTCTGCGCAAAACACCTCACATTTCGATCCGGTTAAACGACGCCGTTGCTGAAGACATAAGCACCAAGGTCAACGAACAGATGGAAGAGCTGGGCTTTGAAGGCAAGCTGTCCATTCTGCCTGATGCAGCGGTCATGCCTGGCGATTGTGAAGTGGAATGGGCGGACGGCGGCATTGGGCGAAATCTACGGTCCGCCATCCGGCAAGTCGAACAGTTGCTCGAAGATCATTTTGCCCATGTCCCCGAGACAGAAGAAGATCAAGAAGACGAAGTGAACGATGCGCCTGAAGACAGCTCCACTGAAGATGTATCAGACGATGCACACACCATGACCGAGCCTCAAAGCCAAGACCAACAGCCCGAACAAACCCAATCTTCGGACGCAGATCGAGACGACACGCAAGACGGCACAGCATTGCCCACCCCGTCAGCACTCAGAACGTCGCCCGACTTGGAAGCCCCGATGGACGCAGTGTCCCAAACCAACCAACCGCCAAATGCCGAGCCTGAAGCAGAACCAGTCGGTCAGCTTGCCCGGCAGGAAACAGTGGGAGACACAGTATGAGCGATGAAATAGAAAACAACGGCATCCCGCTGCAGGAACAGAATATTCAAACCATGGATCTGCCAACCGGATCTAAAACAGAAAACGTGCATCGAAACGCAGCGGATCTAGAAGCCGTTTTTGATGTACCCGTTCGTGTTTCGGCAATTCTTGGGCGGGCAAAAATGCCGGTCAGTGAATTGCTTGAATTGGATGTTGGCAATGTACTCGAGTTGGACCGCAAGGTTGGTGAAGCCGTCGACATCTATGTCAACGCCCGACTGGTCGCGCGCGGAGAAGTCGTCCTTGTCGAAGACAAACTCGGTGTCACGATGACCGAAGTTATTAAATCAGAGAAATAGGCTGGGAGAATATCATGCGCCTTCTAATTACCGGTATCCTGAACGGCCAACTTTCTCAGGCAACAAAAATTGCTTTGGATCGTGGTGCTCAAGTTTCCCATGCGGATAGCATCGAAATGGCTATGAACCATCTTCGTTCTGGCCGTGGTGCGGACATTATGATGGTCGATGTCAAATTGGACATCGCCAGTCTTATTTCCGCGCTTGAAACCGAACATATCACGTTGCCCGTAGTGGCTTGCGGTATCGAAAATGATGCCCGTGCCGCTGTGAATGCAATACGTGCCGGTGCCAAGGAATATATTCCTCTGCCGCCTGATCCAGAAATCATTGCTGCCGTTTTGGAAGCGGTGGCGAAGGATCAGGGAGAGCTGATTTATCGCGACCCTGCCATGGGCAATGTTGTGCAGTTGGCAAACCAGATCGCTCCCAGTGATGCGTCTGTCTTGATCACCGGAGAAAGTGGCACCGGCAAAGAAGTCTTGGCGCGCCACTTACACAGCCATTCCCGCCGCGCCACACAACCATTTGTATCGGTTAACTGCGCTGCCATTCCTGATAGCCTTCTGGAATCTGAACTGTTCGGCCACGAGAAGGGCGCCTTCACGGGGGCTGTAGCAAGGAGGATCGGCAAGTTTGAGGAAGCCAACGGCGGCACTCTACTGTTGGACGAAATTTCTGAAATGGATATCCGTTTGCAGGCCAAACTGCTGCGTGCCATTCAGGAACGCGTCATCGATCGGGTTGGAGGATCCAAATCCGTACCTGTCGATATCCGCATCATTGCAACATCCAACCGAAATCTGTCGGATGAAGTACGCAATGGCAAATTTCGCGAGGATTTACTCTATCGCCTCAACGTCATCAATCTGCAAATCCCACCATTACGGGAACGGCCACAAGATATCGACCTGCTAGCGGCCCATTTTGCCGACAAATATGCCCAAGCCAATTGCCTGCCCCAGCGCAAGCTGGGTTCCGATTGTGCGCGGCATTTGCACGCCAGCACTTGGGATGGCAATGTCCGTGAACTGGAAAACACCATCCACCGCGCCGTTCTATTAGCAACAGGCACGGAAATCGGCGCAGAGGCCTTGCGCATGCCCAATGGAAGCCGCATGGATCAAACCATTATCGGCTTGGCATCCGGCCCCGTGGCTCATGCTGTCATCGCAGCAGAGGGGGTCACCAGAAATCTGGTCGGTCGCACGGTGTCCGAAGTGGAACAGGAGCTCATCCTCGAAACCCTGGATCATTGTCTGGGCAACCGCACCCATGCCGCCAACATTCTGGGCATCTCGATCCGCACCCTTCGCAACAAACTCAAACAATATTCTGAAGAAGGCGTCCCAGTCCCTCAGCCTGGTGAAGGGCGCATTGCCAGCTAACCTTCCGCCTGACCCCAGGATGAAAGAACAACACCGTGATTGAGTTTAGTATAGTGCACAGGATGATCGCATGAGTGATGTAGACGCGACAGTTGCAGGCACAGCAAGCGCAGATGCCTCGGCCTCTCCTGCTGCACCAGCCGGTCCATCGCCGCTGGATCATCTGAGCAATGTAGTTTCGTTCCTTCGCCATGGCGATCTCGGCTTGGCTGTGGGTGTAATCACGATTCTCGTGGTCATGATCCTGCCTTTGCCTTCCGCCTTTATGGATATGTTTTTGGCGATCTCGATCATCTTCTCCGTCCTCATCCTGATGACTTCGCTGTTCATCCGTGCACCGTTGGAATTCTCTTCATTCCCGACCATCCTTTTGGTTACCACCATGCTAAGGTTGGCGCTAAACCTTGCGTCAACGCGTCTAATTCTGGCCAATGGGCATGAAGGAGCAGGGGCAGCTGGCAATGTTATCGAAGCCTTTGGCAACTTTGTCACCCGAGGCAATTTTGTAATCGGTGTGATTGTTTTTGCCATTCTGGTCACAGTCAATTTTGTCGTCATCACCAAGGGTTCTGGCCGTATCGCGGAAGTCGCCGCCCGCTTCACCTTGGACGCCATGCCCGGCAAACAAATGGCCATTGACGCCGACCTGTCTGCGGGCCTCATAAACGAACAGGAAGCCAAACAACGCAGGACCGATCTGTCGGATGAAAGCGCCTTTTTCGGGTCCATGGATGGCGCATCGAAATTTGTGCGCGGTGACGCCATCGCTGGCCTGATCATCACTTTTATCAACGTAATCGGTGGCATTGTCATCGGGGTTGCCCAAAAGGACATGGCGTTTAGCGACGCGGCACAAGCCTACACATTGCTCACCATCGGTGACGGTCTGGTCTCTCAGATTCCGGCCCTTATCGTTTCCACTGCTGCAGGCATTCTGGTTTCCAAATCCGGCGTCAGTGGCTCGGCAGACAAGGCTCTGATGCGCCAGCTCTCTGGCTATCCCAAAGCGCTTGGCATGTCTTCCGCCGTCATGATCATTATGGCTTTCTTGCCGGGCATGCCATTGGTTCCCTTCATGACACTTGGGATTGGTGCAGGATATTTGGCCTATAAAGCCAGCAACAAACACAAGCTTGCAGCTCAGAAAGTAGTCGCCGACAAACTACAAGTCGAGCAGCGCGCAGCTGAACCGCCCGCAGAAGAGCCAATCAGCCAAGTTCTAAAAATGGACGAACTGCGCCTCGAACTCGGCTACGGTTTGATCAGCATGGCCAACGGCGCTGACTCCCAAGCCTTGACCGATCAAATCAAAGCCCTGCGTCGTCAGTTGGCCTCTGAGATGGGATTTGTCATGCCCGCCGTCCGCATCATGGACAATGTTCAGCTCCACGCCAACGACTATATTTTGAAGGTCAAAGAGGTCGAAGTCGGACGCGGCGTTGTCTATCCCAAGCAATTTATGACCATGGATCCATCAGGGGCCGACATCTCGCTCCCCGGTATACAGACAACCGAACCGACGTTTGGATTGCCCGCCACGTGGATAGATGGATCCCTGCGCGAAGAAGCAGCTATTCTGGGCTTGACCGTCGTCGACCCGGCCACGGTTATTTCCACCCATCTGACCGAAATCATCAAAGCCAACATGGATGAGCTTCTGTCCTATGCCGTGGTCCAAGGGCTGCTGGATGAATTGCCCGGTGATCAGAAAAAACTCATCGACGATATCGTGCCAGGCCAAATCACGGTGTCTGGTATCCAGCGCGTGCTTCAAAGCTTGCTTTCCGAGCGCATTTCTATTCGCGATCTGTCCTCAATTCTTGAAGGCATTGCTGACGCATCAGGCTTTACCCGCTCTGTACAGTCGATGACAGAGCATGTTCGCGCCAGACTATCGCTGCAGATTTGCGCCAACCATCAAGCACCCGGTGGTTATTTACCAATCCTGACGCTGTCTCCCGCTTGGGAGCAGGAGTTTAATAATGCTTTGATTGGTGATGGAGACGAAAAGCAACTGGCAATGGCACCAAGCAAACTTCAGGAATTTGTCGGCCTGGTGCGAGACGGCTTTGAAGATGCCGCTCAAATCGGCGAGATTCCAGTGCTTCTCACCTCTCCGGGCAATCGCCCCTATGTACGGTCCATTATCGAACGCTTCAGGGCTCATACAACCGTGCTGAGCCAAAGTGAAATCCACACCCGCATTCGGCTTAAAACAGTCGGCTCAATCTAGACTCTGACGAAAAATAAACGGCGACAAACCTTTAGGGCAGCGGACTTCGGTCCCTGCCCTATTTTTTGATCATAGCCGATGCGACGACCGATGCGAGCGTCGCGGTGCCATATAGCCAGATCCCCGGCATTGCTGACGCTTGAGCGAGCCCACTTGTCTTCGCCGAAAAGATCACCAACGCAACCAGCAAAACATCCATCATAGACCACTTGCTGGCGACATTCAGAAGCGCCAGAGAACGCGATTTTTTGCCGCGATAGGCCACCACATGCAGCAACATGATTTTTGTTGCAGGAAAGAAGACAGAGAATATTCCAACCACAAGTGCCAGCAGCTTTTCTTCTTCTGCCCACAACCCTTGTAAAATGCTCATAAGCGACGGCGTTTCGGTGAAAAACAACAAGCGATCCAGCGACACCAATGGCATCGTCAAACCAAGCCCGAAGGAAAATGCCGCGATAGCCAGCAGAAAAGGCAAAAGAAACGACGTCAAGAGCACCCCCGATTGGAACAACCCGCACCAGAATGGCGTCACGGTCGATATCAAGAGCACTAGCCCAGTTACACCAATGTTGCAATCTCGTCTGCCAGATCATTCACCTGTTGCCAATCGGTAAACTCAATGCAAGTGGTTGGGTCCGTCGGGCCTTCGGTCATTCTCATGATGAGCTGAATCATCACTCGGTCAAACCAACGATAATTCGGGTAATCCAGTTTTCCAGCAATGGATGCAGTCAGAACCGGCGCAAGTTTATGCCTCTGCACCCATTTGCGCAGATAGACGCTGGTTTCATAAGACCGTTTGTCCGGTTTGCGTGCAGTCAGATTGATCGACAACATCACCAGCGGCATTTGAACCAAGCGCGCAGCATTACACGACAAGAACCGCTCGGCTGTGGCAAGAGGATGCCCATAACGAATGGCAGCAGCCACAACAACCACGTCAGACTCATCCAACACGGCCCCATCAGGAGGCCCCGCCGCAAGATTTATCACCTCAACCTCAATGGAATAGTTGACCAAATGAAGAGCAATCTGACGTGCAATACTAGCCGTTTGCCCATCCTGACTGGCAAACACGATCGTGATCTTCGGCATTGACTGACCCACCACTCAATTCAACGGTACTCTTGCAGCAAGCACTCCCAGCATCATGATTGAAAACACGATTGAAATGGGCACCGGTTAAGCAGCAGAAAGCCGTCGTGTTGAAAGGCTCACGTTTAAAGAGCGCCCACCACCAAATCGACGCACAAAAGGGCGCCAGATCCACTCAAGCCAACAGGCTGAGCGAATCTGGTGAAAAGGAGTAGCAAGAAGATGGCTAAACGCCATCCAGAAGATATCATACAAGTTAGCTGTAGCAGCCGTTAGCGGCGTCTGCGACGTCCGATCATTGTAAATTCATCAAGCTCTTCTTGCTCAGCTTGTTCCTGAGCCGCCTGTTCGCGTTGATGATCGCGCTCTTCGAGCTTTTCGACCTTTTTCAACTCACCTACCGCTTCGCGCAGAAGGTCCTGTGCCCGCTCTAGCTGCTCGTTCAGATCTGCAATCGAAACAAGAAGATTGTCTTTGCGCTGCATGGCAGCTTTGGCAAAAGTTGGATAAGCAAAATGTCCGATATCGCTAATACCAGCCTTTTGCTCTTCTACCACAATTTGATTATCAAGATCACGGATCATTCCTTCGAACTCTGTGACCATCAATTCAATCTGACCAACCTGACGACGCTTTTCATCTACTTGAAAGCGTTTCAGTCGGATGAGACTTTCGCGCGACTTCATACTCAATACTCCTTAAAGCCCCGAATTATCCTGCTTACCAACAATAGATTCGAGCATCTTATATCCCTCTTCAATGCTGGTTGCGTCCCCTTTGCGTTGCGAAAGGAAGGCTTCCAGTGGTTCATGAAGAGCGATTGCCAAATCCACTTTTGGATCGCTTCCCTGTTTATAAGCTCCCAATCGGATCAATTCTTCCATATCCGAATAGGTCGCCATATGCTCCCGAGCCTTTAATACGCATGGCCAATAGGCCGGATCGGCAGCTTTTGGAAGTGTACGCGAAACAGATTTCAAAATGTTTATCGCCGGGTACCTTCCTCGTTCCGCAATGGCCCTTTCCATAACAATATGACCGTCCAAAATACCCCGGACCGCATCTGCCACAGGCTCATTGTGATTATCACCTTCCACTAAAACAGTAAAAAGACCTGTAACAGCCCCCTCATTTTTTTCACCAGGGCCCGCTCTTTCCAGAAGTTTCGGTAATTCGGCGAAAACAGTGGGTGTATAACCCTTAGAAGTGGGTGGTTCACCCGCCGCCAAACCTATTTCGCGCTGTGCCATGGCAAACCGGGTGACCGAGTCCATCATGCAAAGAACTTGTTTACCATCTTCGCGAAAAAATTCTGACAAAGCCAAAGTAAGATAAGCCGCTTGCCGACGCATCAGGGCCATTTCGTCGGATGTCGCCACCACTACGATTGAGCGTTTCAGTCCCTCTTCACCCAAATCATCCTCGACAAACTCTTGCACCTCGCGGCCACGTTCACCAATCAAGCCAATGATATTGACTTCTGAGCTTGCATTTCGGGCGAGCATAGAAAGAAGAACCGATTTACCAACACCAGATCCGGCAAAAATCCCCATGCGCTGGCCCTCACATAAGGTAATAAAGCCATTCAACGCACGGACTCCCAAATCCATAGGTCCACCAACGCGCATGCGTTTGTGGGCCGCAGGTGGCTTTTGGCGCAGCGGCACCGCTCTGTGCCCTCGGGGCAAAGGACCCTTGCCATCGATAGGTTGGCCAAATGCATTGACCATACGCCCCAACCATTCATTGGTGGGGCGTATAAGAGTGGGCCCGTGCAGAACCGCCCGGCAGCCCAACCGGATGCCTTCCAGCTCAGAATAGGGGAGGCACATCGCGCGATCACTAGAAAAACCAACCACCTCGCATTGAATTGGCTCGCGACCATCGGCTTGTATTGTCAGCATCGACCCGACACTCATTTCGAACAACGGCCCCGCAACTTCAACCAAATGCCCCTGAATCGATGTCACTCGACCGTAAGCATGCCTTGAAGAGACGTCATCCAGCTTCCCGATAAGATTCTGTACCATTGCCAAGCCCTTAATGATTCTTTCCTATGGTAATGATTCGTTTACCTGATTGGTTAATTATTATCCCACGGGTTTTATAGGGGTAAATTATTCCTAGTAGTTCGAGCTGATTGTTGCTGAGTCACGAGAGTCACTTAATAATGTTTCTTAAAGTGAAACATTAAGAATGGCGGTGGGAACATTTTTCCTATGATTCAATAGCATACCAGTTTTTTTTGTTAACTTATGAACCAGGGCTTGCATGATGGAATCAGTTTTTGTTAACCATTATGTATTAGCCTTAATAACTGGGATGATAATTTGGTCCTTAGCAGCTGCGAGAATTGCAGATTGCTCCGAGCCCAGGAAAGGCAAAAGAAGGGGATTGGCATGCGCGTTTTGCTAATTGAGGACGACAGCGCCACAGCGCAAAGCATCGAATTGATGCTGAAGTCTGAAAGTTTTAATGTCTACACGACCGATTTGGGCGAAGAAGGCATTGATCTTGGCAAGTTGTACGATTACGATATTATTCTTCTGGATCTTAACCTTCCGGATATGAGCGGATATGAGGTGCTTCGCACCCTTCGCGTTTCCAAGGTGAAGACTCCTATACTTATCTTGTCCGGTTTGGCCGGCATTGAAGACAAGGTTCGTGGCCTTGGCTTTGGCGCCGATGACTATATGACCAAACCGTTCCACAAAGATGAGCTGGTCGCACGCATCCACGCTATTGTGCGACGCTCAAAAGGTCATGCCCAGTCGGTTATCACCACTGGCGAATTGACCGTCAATCTCGACACCAAAACCGTGGAAGTCCAGGGTCAACGTGTCCATCTGACGGGCAAAGAATATCAGATGCTTGAACTTCTGAGCCTACGTAAGGGCACCACCCTTACCAAGGAAATGTTCCTGAACCACCTTTATGGCGGCATGGACGAGCCAGAGCTCAAAATTATCGACGTCTTCATCTGTAAGTTGCGCAAAAAACTCGCAACTGCAACCGGTGGACGCAATTACATCGAAACGGTCTGGGGGCGCGGTTATGTTTTGCGCGAACCGGATGAAGAAACGATGAGAGAAAGCGCTTAACCCGATCATCATACGCGATGGTCTAACAGCGTGGCGGGCTACCAAATCCCTACCCACGCGTTATGTGGACAAGGCATTCCGATCCCAATATTCAAAAGGCCACCCTCGAGGGGTGGCTTTTTTTATGTTCGGCAGCGATTAAAAAGTCGCATTTGCATGTTCCCGCCGAGAACAAAACAAAAGTTAATCAAATAAAAACCGCATCGAACAAGCCGACGCGGCTTTCAAGAAACAACGAAATGTAGCCTACCGCCGACCACCCGGAATGGATGAAAATCGCGGTGACAATGCCGGTTTATCTGTTGTCGTCGATGGTGTGCGAGATGCAAAACCACCAGTCGACGCTTCGCGTTTCTGCAAAGAACCAACCGCTCCATCAGCATTCGCTCTGGTCTTGGCATACAAACCTCGTTTGCCCGCGACCGATTGGAATGAAGTGGTTAGTCCGACCACAGTTTCAGCAGCCCCGAGAAGCAGATGTCCATCATCCGGCATCTGCTTGGCCAACCGCTGCATAATATCCGACTTTGTCGCCTGATCGAAATAAATCAGAACATTGCGACAAAAGATGACATCAAATTGCCCCATAGACGCAAAGCTATCGAGAAGATTGAAAGGCTTGTAAGTCACCATCGAGCGAATGTCTGGAGCGATTTGCCACATTTCGCCATGCTGCGTGAAATATTTCAACAACAACTGTACAGGCAGACCTCGTTGCACTTCAAACTGGCTGTAAAATCCGGCTTTGGCTTTTTCCAGTACGTCTTGCGAAATATCTGTTCCAATAATCTCAAAACTCAAACCGCCCAGTTTGGCTGCATTTTCTTTCAAACACATTGCCAAAGAATAGGGCTCCTGCCCTGTGGAGGCTGCAGCACACCAAATTCGCACGCGCCCACGTTGGCGTTTTTGAACCAGATGCGGAATAATGGTGTCAACGAAATGATCAAATGGCGTTTTGTCGCGAAAGAAAAACGACTCATTGGTGGTCATTGCTTCAACCACCGCAATTTGCAGTTTACGTTCTCCGAAGCTGCGCAATTTGCCGATTAAATCTGAAATTGTCTCCAACCCCGCTTGACGGGCAATCGGCATCAGACGGCTTTCAATCAGATACTGCTTGTCGTTGGAAAGAACCAGACCTGACTTTTCTTTCAAGAACCCCTGCAAAAAGGAATAATCTTGTGGCGTCATGCTCGTTCCCCTCTAAATATGCGCATCACTTTTGAACCGATTTGATTAAGAGGAAGGACCGCAGAGCAAACACCGGCATTTGCCGCGGCCCCTGGCATTCCCCAAACCACACTGGTTGCTTCGTCTTGCGCGATAATGCTTCCGCCCGCATCAACAATATATTGCGCCCCATCCGTCCCATCATGCCCCATACCGGTAAGGATCACGCCAAGAGCCGCTGCACCATACACATTCGCAGCGGATTCAAAGAATGGATCGACGGCAGGTTTGCAAAAATTAACAGGCGCATCGTCAGTCAGTTTGATTGCCGCCTGCCCCGCTTGCTTGACCAACTCCATATGCTTGCCACCTGGCGCAACATAGATATGTCCATTTTGAACAATCTCACCATGCTGCGCTTCCGCTGCGGGCATTCCTGACGCACGCGCCAGATGATCTGCCAAAATAGCAGTAAAGGTCGCTGGCATATGCTGGGTAATCAAAATAGGCGTAGACCGCATTTGAGGACCAATTTCTTGCAACAGTTTTTCCAAAGCCTGAGGCCCGCCGGTTGAGCTACCGATCAAAAGCGCTCGAGGGCGTGCAGAACTGAGCTTGCGAAGGGTAATTCCCCCTCCTGCAGCAGAAATCGCTTTTACCTGCGTGGCTGCAACTGGTGTTACATTCGTAGCCCCTCTCGGACGCGATGTGTCATCGGTCGTAAACGCTGTACGACTTTGTGGCGCTCGTGCACTAGAATGAGTAGCTGTGGCGCGGGGCGTAGTAGGACGCGACGCACGAAAATGCAAAGCTGCAACGTCTCGCATACCACCGAGGGCCTTGATCTTGTTGATCAACTCGGTGCGAAAGTCTTTTGATGTTGTGATTTGGCTATTGGATTCGGGTTTCGGCACATAATCTGTGGCACCTAACGACAAGGCGCGCATACTAATCTCTGCGTTCCTGCGCGTCAGTGTTGATGCCATAATCACTCTGGTGCTTGGATATCCCTTCAACAACAGTGGCAAGGCTGTCAAACCATCCATATCTGGCATCTCGATATCAAGAACCACGATATCAGGCCTGGATTTGGCTACATCTTCAACAGCCAAACGACCATTCCGGTGGGATCCCGCCAAAACAAGAGCAGGGTCTTCGCTAACCCATCGCCCAATCAGCCCTCGGATGACGACAGAATCATCGACAACCATCACTTTTATCGGGTTCGAAGTGGCTCTCGAAACCGTCGCATTTGCGGACATCAAACCCATCACTCATACTCACTACTAAGGCTCTATTCTTTAAATCAGGCCAACTTCTTGAAGCTTCGCTTCAACAATTTCCCGATCAAAAGGTTTCATGATGTATTCGTTAGCCCCCGCACGAATCGCTTTGGCAATATGCGCAACATCATTTTCCGTTGTGCAAAAAATCACCTTAGGGTTGGATCCCCCATCCAACTTTCGTAACTCAACCAAGAAATCAAGGCCGTCCATGACAGGCATATTCCAATCAAGCAAGACGGCATCTGGCATTTGTACAGCACAACTGTCCAAAGCCTGCTGACCGTCTTTGGCCTCTGTGATCTCAAACTCAAGGTCTTCTAGAATGCGACGCGCCACTTTGCGAATAACACTGGAATCATCAACGACCAGACAAGTCTTCATTTTTCTACTCCAAAGGCCCCATGTTGAGGCCGTTAGGCCGCAACATTCGTGGTTACCATATCGCCAAGAACACGATCAACATCGAGGATCACCATCAAATTATTCTCAAGACGGTGGACACCTGCAGCAATATCGGCCCAGCGCGGATCCAAATTGCTAGGTACAGCTTGGCGGCTGGATTCTGACAAATCCAGAACTTCGCCTACACTATCGATAATCAAACCGTATGACTCTTCTTTAAACTCGATCCCGATCGCCATCAGGCTGCCTTCGGTTTCGAGCGGACCAAGGCCAAGCCGTTTGCGCATGTCGATGGCTGTTACGATCCGACCACGCAAATTCAGTACACCGGCAATCTCGGCCTGCGACATAGGCACGCGAGTGACAGATTCAGGCACGAAAACGTCATGTACACGACTGATTGGCAAACCGAAAAGCTGATCCGAAATAAAAATGGTCACATACTGGATGGTTTCATCCAGATTGTCTTTTTCCATTTCGCTTACAAATTGGTTGCTCATGCTGCAACTCCCAATTCAATATGTTGTTCTTTCAGCGAAGCAATCAAACCAGGACGATCAAACTTGGCAACATAGTCGTTAAACCCTGCCCGACGACCGCGTTCGATGGCTGCAGGTGTGCACAATGAAGACAAGGCGATGATCGGAATATCCCGCGTTGCAGGCTGGCGACGAATGGCCTCGCAAAGTTCAAAACCATTCATTTCTGGCATCTCGATGTCGGACACGACGACTTCATAACTTGGATCGCGCTCAAGGACAGAAAGGGCTTCAGCTCCACCAGAGCATATGGTCACGTCGTACCCGGCCGCTTTCAATACCGGTCCGAGCATGTTGCGGAAGAAGCTTGAGTCATCAACAAACAGAAGTTTTTTGGACAACCGATCCTCGTCGCCCATTTCCTTGCGATGGAACCAATCTTCAAACGCCTGAGGCAGATAGTGCCCGACGTCAATAATTTCGGTTGCCTTGCCTTTGATAACGGCAGTGCCCAGCAAGCCAGGAATCTCGGAAGACACTTCGATATTGAGTTGCTCGTCTACAATGTCGACGATTTCATCCACGACCAAGCCCATTGAGCGGCCTGTATCGGAGAATACCAACATTGGTTGAGATCCTTCGGTGCGACGTTGTACAAAGTCATTGACCTGAATGAGCGGCATCAGGCTACCACGATATTGTACCATGTCCCGCCCGTTGGAGAATTCGATCTTGTCGATCGCGAATTCTTCCAAACGCGTAACCAGAGACAAAGGCACGGCTTTGGGTTCGGACGATCCAGCGCGGAAAATCAACAACGACACTGTATTTTTCTCTTCTGGCAGGGCTTCCTGTTCGGTTTTTTGAATATTGGACTCAACGTCAGTCCCAACATGACTACCGAAGGCTTGGGCGACACCGTTTGGATCGAGAATCATAATAACAGAGCCGTCACCCAAGATGGTATTACCGGAGAACAGCGTCAAATTACGCAACATTGAAGCCATTGGCTTGACCACGATTTCCTCTGTGTGGAAGACAGCGTCAACCACAACACCAAAGGTCTGAGGTCCAACCTGCATGACAACAATGAAACCATTGTCATCCAGTTTCAACTCTTCATCATTGCGCCCTTCGATACCCAGAAGATTGCTCAAGTGGATCAGAGGCAGCAGCTTATTGCGCAGACGCAGAACCGGTGTATCTTTGATACGCTCGATCTTGTGTTCGGAGTTATTCTGCACCCGAACCAGCTCGACAACAGACAGCTGAGGAATGGCAAATCGATCACCGGATGCCTCAACCAACAGAGATGAAACAATCGCCAGAGTAAGCGGAATCTTGATAGAGAAAATAGAGCCCTTACCAGGAGTCGATTTCAAATCGACAGAACCACCAATTACCTCGATATTGTTGCGGACAACATCCATACCAACGCCGCGACCAGAAACATTGGTCACTTTTTCGGCTGTAGAGAAACCAGCAGCAAAAATGAATTTGTTGATCTGCTGCTCAGACATTTTCTCAATTTCAGCTTCAGTAGCCAGCTCATTTTTGAGAATTTTGTCTTTGACTCTTTCGGTATTGATGCCACGTCCATCATCTTCAATATCGATGATGATATGACCGCCTTCGTGATAGGCCGAAAGGGTAATTGTGCCTTTGGCAGGCTTACCCATCGCAACACGCTCGTCACCCATTTCCAAACCATGGTCAGCCGAGTTGCGGACCATGTGGGTTAGCGGATCTTTAATAAGCTCCAGAACCTGACGATCAAGCTCTGTGTCCTGACCGATCATCACAAGATCAATGTCTTTATTGAGATCGTTGGCAAGGTCACGCACCACCCGCGGCAGCTTCTGCCAAGCGTTACCAACCGGCTGCATCCGCGTCTTCATGACGCCCTCTTGCAATTCCACCGTAACGTTGGATAGGCGTTGTAAAGGCACCTTGAATTCGGAATCTTCGTGACGACGAACAATTTCAAGCAACTGATTGCGCGTCAACACCAGTTCGGAAACCATGGTCATCAGATGCTCAAGCGTCTCGACATTCACACGAATGGACTGATTAGCAACTGATTTGGTTTCTTTGTCGGAAGCCGCCTTAGGCTCCTCTTTTTTCTTCACTTCAGTCTTCGCGACCACCTTGGTGGCGGGCACCTTGCCAGCACGTTTTTGGGCAGCGGCATCGGCAACGGCTTGCTCGGCAGCTTCTTTAGCGCTCTGAGCAATATCAAAATCTTCTGGTCCCTCTGCATCGCGAAAGGCGCGTTCCAAATCATCCAGCGAGACTTCACCCGCTTTAAGCTCACGTTCAATGACTTGGTATACTTCGCTGCCACTCTCACTTCCAGCAGGCGCGCTGGCTTCGGCGACCTCAATCTCTTCTTCGGCAGGCTCCGCGACTGCATCAACCGCCGGCACTGCATCCAGACCAGCATATTTGCCAATTCCAGACAATCGATCCAATTGATCAATCAAGTCTTCGTCGAGGCCTTCGGGTTCCGTCTCATTGGCCTCTAGCTCGCTCATGATTTCTTTAATGCGATCCAACGACAACAAGATAATGGAGACAGATTCGCCAGTCACCGACGCACCATCTCTGAATTTTCCCATTAGAGTTTCGGCGGCATGCGCCAAGGCCTCGAGCCTTGGTAACCCCAAGAAACCACAGGTCCCTTTAATCGTATGTACCAATCGAAAAATATTATCGAGAATCTGAGCATTGTTGGGTTCTTGCTCAAACTTTACTAGCTCAACATCAACGACGTCGAGACTTTCGTTTGTTTCCTCGATAAATTCGCGTAACAGATCATCCATGGCCAAAACCCTGATTCTTAACGGAAACCAGTCTTTAAAAAAGACAGCTATTCCGTCTGAGTTTCGGGCCAAACCGTTAATTTAAGCTGAAACAATTTGCATAAATCAAAAGTTAGCGAGCAATAACTACCTAACTGGCGTTCTTTCAGGCCTGTTTCGACGGAAACTAGGCCTGAAATACCAGAAATTCAAATAAAGCAGCCATTTTCGAATGAAGCTGCGATTATTGAAGTGTCTCAGGAAGGTTGGGCAACACCAATCATGTCTTCCGCAGCTGGAATATGTACCGGCTTGGCTATGATGGTAATAGTGTCATCAACCCAATCAAATGAAAGGTCGGTTTTTGATTCCCGTGCCAATAGTCCAGTATAATAGGGTTGAATGGCATGCGCATCAATGCCGTGGTCATCTGCAGGTCTGCCACGCAACAACCGATCCAGGCTGGCAGGAATACGAGCATTTTTACCCTCACATACCAACGTGAATGTAGGATACCGTGCATCCCCAGCCAAGGACACCTTGATGGTACCACCTCTGGGAATTGTCGACCCACCGATAAGAACCAAGTTGAGAAGCAGTTTTACAAGATTCTTTGGCATAAGAACCCGTGTGCCTTCCCATTCAAGTTCAGCTTTCTCGCCAGCCATAAAGTTGCGTGCAACACTTTCCGCATCGCCTGTATCAATCTCAGCACCAGCAGAGCCCGCGGCACCAAATGCCAACCGTGCAAACTGTAGTTTGGCCGATGCCGTTCTGGCGCTTTTGGTGATCAATTCCATCGCAAACGCGCGCATCTCTTCGCCATTGTCTTCTTCGATCACTTCAAGACCATTGGTGATCGCACCAACAGGGCTAATGATGTCGTGACAAACACGGCTACACAAAAGAGCGGCCAAATCCATAGAAGAAAGAGTATCGATACCAGTCATTGCATCCTCGAAAGCTTTGGCACCACGTTAGAATCACTTCAGTGTCAGTCGCCCCCCCTTACGAGTGCACACTGATCACAAAGAATTCCAAATCGATGCAGACATCCGCACCCAGCGCGAATCATACAGCGTCATATATAATTTGAGGATTACCTCTAAGGCACCCTTGTGCCAAGTCCAGATAAGCAACAAGAGGCTAGTTTCATCAAGATGAAAGACAGAAAAGACCGCACCAAAGCCAATTAAGGCCAAACGAACCTGCAAAAAAGCTCTTGATCGGCAAAACCGCATTCAATCTAGTTTGAATCGACAAGCCAAATATCTACCTGGAAAGCGTGCCTTCTACTTCGACCCAATATTTGTCGGCCCGTTCAACGTGAAGATCAACGGCCTCCGCCCATGCGGCACGAGCAGTATAAGAATAGAATAGGAATAGCCGGTCGCCGTAAATCGCCCATACATTGGGATTGCAGTCAGCAGGATATCCCCGAGCCATCGCCAAAGCCCCATGCCCACCATATTGCGGTGCATAAATCTCGGGATCATCCATAAAAACAGCGCGATTGGCCTTTGAAGCAAAAATCCAGCTCACCCCTTGCCAAACGAATTCATTCTCCCGCAAGCCCGGCACGGCAACATGCCTTGTAAAATAGGCAACAGGATCATAGCCAAACAAAGCATAACCAGAATTGGTGTCCACCACCACACGACGAGACTGGCCCGACGCCATGGTCGCCATCGGATAGACGCTAAAAATTAATAAAAAAGTTACGAAAAAGAGCCGGAAAGCAGCCCAAATGGGCCTCAGCCGCAATTGCCAAGTCTTGCCTAAACCATACAAATCAATATCGGAGCAGCGCCCCGTCCCAACTGGATCACTGACACTCCACAACCAAACAATGTCCGGAGCGACCATTTTTTCATCACAATCCAACCTATTCTCGTTTGCATAATCAGATGTTAAGAAAAATGCCACATCCATCTCTTATGGTAAATTTAATATTGCCAATGAGACGCCCAACTACATTCTGGGCATGTTGATTGGCAACCACCAGCGATAGACGAAACAGAACGACCGCTCTGTGAGCGCTCTGACCGTTTCAAACAGGATGAAAAGCGATGACAAAATTGAGCAAGCCGCATATATCGCGCTTCTACCGCAATGGGCTCTTCCTAATCGCACTGACCATTGGTGCATTCTTGTCCCCCGCCGTAACGCGCGCGCAAAACGCTAGCGATGACAATCATTATACAGTTCAAGAAATTGTTGCCGCAGGACACAGTTTTTTTGGGTCCGTAACCGGTGGCCTCGCTTCGCTCGTTGAAAGAGCTGTTTCTAAATACGGATTGCCAAATGGTTACATCCTCGGTGAAGAAGGCAGCGGCGCAATTGTTGTTGGTGGTCGCTACGGAGAAGGCCAACTCAACACCAAAAACATGGGTGTTCACAAAGTCTTTTGGCAAGGCCCCTCAATTGGTTGGGATTTTGGTGGTGATGGCAACCGCACAATGATGCTTGTCTATAAGCTTCCCAGCGTTGATTACCTTTTCCGTCGTTGGGGCGGCATCAATGGATCGGCCTATTTGGTAGGGGGCTTTGGTTTGACGGTCCTTTCCGCAGATCAACAATATTACATCGTGCCTATCCGTTCGGGTATCGGTGCTCGGCTGGGGGTCAACATGGGCTATTTAAAATTCACCCGAAAACCGACATGGAACCCGTTCTGACGCTGGGTCGCGCACGCACAAAAAGCCAAACCACGCTATTTTGCTATTCCGTTAACCAGCGTTGACTGATAACACTGGAGAAGCTGTGGTGCGACGCTCGGACACTGATAAATTTACCAAGACCGAGCCGTCGCTGATGGGTTTCGTTACGGGGGTAGAATGAAACCGCAAAAAGGCAGCCAAGCAACGAAGGGTAAGGCGCAGTGATCGCAATCGCCATGTACATTCTGCTGGGAGTGTTTGTCACATTACTCCTGACGCTTTTTGTTCTGCCATTGATTTGGCGGCGCGCCATCCGATTGACCGAAAAACGTGTGATGGCAGAAATGCCCATCAGCTACAGCGAATTGCAGGCCGAAAAGGACATGCAGCGTGCCGAGCAAGCAATAAAGCTGCGTCGACTGGAAGTGATTGCAGAGACCCGACTGGAAAATATGGCTAATCAGGCCATGAAAATTGATCGGCTCAACGCAAATCTACAAGCCCGTGCAACGGAAATTTCAGAACGAGAGGCAGACATTCTATCCCTCAAGGATGATCTAGCCGCCCAACAGCAAGAAATGGCACAAACAGTCCAGACGCTCGCAGACACAAGCCATGACCTGGAACAAGCCAAGCAGACTATTTCAGACCTTGAGACGACCCAATCCGACCTTGAGCAACAATTGTTGCATCTGGAAACAAATTACAGCGAACAGAAAATCGAGTTGATCGCTCAGTCCACCCGCATCGAAAATTATAAAGAAGAGCTTTCAGAGCTCCACAGCCGATACAACACAGAAATCCGCAGCCGCGCGGAAGCAGAAGGGTTGTTGAGCCAAAAATCTGATGAATTGGATCACAACAAAGAACGTTTGGAAGCGCAACGAAGCAAGCTGGATAGCCTACAGACTGAATTAGCAGATATGGATGCCACTATCTCCAATTTGAATATTCAACTGGAACGCAGCAAAGCGCAAAAGCCGGTTACCGATCCTGAAAGCCAACAGAAATTTGCGGAAGCGGAAGCGCGGCGTGTTGAAGCCGAAGCCAAAGTTGCCAGTCTCACCATGCAGCTGCAGCATGGAATGAATGCAGCAGAAGGAGACGACTTGTCCGCCTTTGTCGACACCTTGCAAAATGAAAATGCGCAACTGGAAGCGCGTTTATCAGATACAATCGCCAAAAGTGATGCGTTGAGCAAGGAACTTGCAGACTTCAAACAAAAAGCAGCACAACCAGATAACAACGCACCGCTGTCGCCAAAAGAAATGATGCTGCGCAATGAAATCAAGAATATCGCGGCCCAGATCACAGGCTTCACAGCCCAATCCGAAGGCGAAGAATCTGTCATCCACGCTTTATTGAGCGATGACGACAGTGACAAACCGGCCTCAAACGGAACAGTCGATGCTATACCGAAGCCGAATACAGAATTTGTTGCTCCGGCCGCGGAAACAGAGGAAAAAAAAGATGCTTGGAATGAGGTCTTTTCACTCGCCGAACGCATTCGGAAAATGACCAATCGTTCCGAAGACAAAAACGCAAATCCCTAACATGACACGCCCCCTGTGCGCTCACTAGCCCGCACTGGCGTTGCTGCTGTAGGCGGTTTCCTTTTTGGCAAACCCAGCATGGGCCTTGTCAACGCCACACGGTTTGTTTAAAGCCTGATGCGCGACAAATTTTGTCTTCATTCGTTACTACTCTAATTTCACAGAGCCTATTTCCTGGCCAATTGATCCATCATTGGCGCATGAAACGGCTTAAAACAAAAACCAGCGCCCCCTTTCGCAATTCTTTCAGCGAAACCGCTCTGGACGTTGAAACGGCTCGCACCATGGCTCCACCACTCCTCCATCTTCAGGATATCCATCTCACGATCGGAGGTCAGGCACTGCTGGCCGGTGCCGAACTCGCCGTCCATGAAGCAGATTCCATCGCACTTGTCGGTCGCAATGGGTCAGGCAAGTCCACTTTGTTGAAAATTGCAGCTGCTTTGGTGGAACCAGACGGTGGCGAACGCTTTTTCCAGCCCGGCACCACCCTTCGTTATTTGCCTCAAGAACCGGATCTTTCCGCCTATGACACAGTTCTGGACTATGTTGAAGACGGTCTGGCACCAGGCGATGAGCATTATCGAGCCCAATATCTGCTCGAACAGCTGGGCATGACAGGCGCAGAAAAGCCTGCGGACATTTCTGGCGGGGAAGCGAGACGCGCCGCACTGGCTCGGGTGATGGCACCACAACCCGACATTTTGCTGTTAGACGAACCAACCAACCACCTTGATTTGCCCGCTATTGAATGGCTTGAAGGCGAATTGAAACAGATTCGATCAGCCAAAGTCATCATAAGCCATGATAGACGGTTCCTTGAAAATCTGACCCGCAACGTCGTTTGGATTGATCGCGGCATAGCCCGCAGGTCTAGTAAAGGGTTTGACCATTTTGAAGCGTGGCGCGACGAAATTTTTGAACTTGAGCAAGCCGAAGAGCAAAAGTTAAAAATGAAGATTCTCGCTGAAGAGGATTGGGTGCGGTACGGCGTTAGTGGACGACGCAAACGCAACATGCGCCGCATGGGGGAATTACAGGATCTGCGCGGCAAAAAACGTGAAATGGCCAGCAATCGCCCGGTGGGTGATGTCAGAATGAGTGCATCCGAGGGCGAATCTTCGGGCAAGACCGTGATCAAAGCCCGCAATTTGTCCATTGCCTTCGATGGACGGGACATCGTAAAAGACTTTTCGATTGAAATTATGCGCGGTGATCGCATCGGAATCATCGGCCCCAACGGGGCAGGCAAATCGACCTTGATCAATCTGTTGACCGAAGGCTTGAAACCGGACACAGGCACAGTCAAGCTGGGCACCAATCTGCAAATGATGACACTTGATCAAAAGCGCGAAAGCCTACAGCCGGAATGGACTTTGCAAGAAGCCTTGACCACCCACGGCGGCGACATGGTGCAAGTGGGCGATAGTTCGCGTCATGTGGTTGGCTATATGAAAGATTTTCTGTTCCGCCCCGAACAGGCACGCAGTCCAATCTCGGTTCTATCAGGCGGAGAGCGAGGCCGGTTGATGCTGGCCCGTGCACTGGCCAAGCCATCCAACTTTCTTGTACTCGACGAGCCGACAAACGACCTTGATCTTGAAACCCTTGATCTTTTGCAAGAAGTCATCGACGATTATTCTGGCACGGTTGTCCTCGTCAGCCATGATCGTGATTTTCTCGACCGTCTTTGTACGACAACGTTGTTTGCTGAAGGCGATGGCCGCTGGACCGAATATGCAGGCGGATACAGCGACATGGTGGCCCAGCGCGGCACCGGAGTGAAGGCCCGCAAGGCGAGCAAACGCGAAAAAACCGCCAAACAAGATGCCTCCACTCCAACAGCCGATCCGAAACAGCGCACAACCCTGACCTTCAAGGACAAGCATATGCTTGAAACCTTGCCGGGCAAGATGGAAGAGATCCAAGCCAAAATTGCCCGTCTGCGCGCCCGTTTGGAAGACCCGGAACTGTTTGCCAAAGACCCGGAGACCTTCAACAAAGCCGCCAAGGCCATGGAAGCTCAGGAAGAATTGCTAGAAAAGGCCGAAGAAAGATGGCTGGAGTTGGAAATCCTGCAAGAAGAACTGGGCGAGAGCTAACCGCTTCGCCTTTTCCGCTGGAAATCCGGTGCCATCTCCCCTATTGTCCGGCCAAATCCAGCCTTTTGCCGTTGATCGCGCCCACCGCTGAACACAGCGCTTAAGGGATAGCCAAAGCCACATGGTCTACCCAAAGAAAGACATCCATGCACGCCCTGTCATCGAACCACGAAATCCGCCGCACCTTTGCCATCATCTCCCACCCCGATGCGGGTAAAACCACCCTGACCGAAAAATTGCTCTATTTCGGTGGTGCCATTCGCATGGCCGGACAAGTGAAAGCCCGTGGCGAGAAGCGTCGTGCCAAGTCAGACTGGATGAAAATCGAACAGGAACGCGGCATTTCGGTTACCTCCTCGGTGATGACCTTTGAGCATCATGGCCTTATCTTCAATCTGCTTGATACACCGGGCCATGAAGACTTTTCCGAAGACACCTACCGCACCCTGACCGCCGTTGACAGCGCCATCATGGTGATCGACGCCTCCAAAGGCATCGAGACCCAAACGCGCAAATTGTTCGAAGTCTGCCGCCTGCGTGATATCCCGATCATCACCCTGATCAACAAATGCGACCGAGAGGCCAAAGATCCGTTCGAGCTGTTGGATGAAATTCAGGAAGCCTTGGCTCTGGACGTCTCTCCGATGGTTCTGCCCATCGGTTCAGGCTCAAACTTTCACGGCTGTTACAACGTCACCAACGGGGACTACTATACCGCCAAAACCAGAGGCGAAGCCTTTGACACCGTGGTAGAGACAAGTGATATCAACGACAGTAAACTCGACGCCATCGTTGATCCTCAATTGCTCGAAGAATCCCGTGAAATGATCGAGTTGGCGCAAATTGGCTATTCCGATTTTGATCTTGAGAGCTATCGCGAAGGCCATTTGTCTCCGGTTATTTTTGGCTCGGCGTTGAAAGATTTCGGCCCAACGGCCCTGCTTGACTTGATCGCAGAAATCGCGCCTATGCCGCGCCCCTCGCCCACCACAGCCCGCGTTGTGACCCCTGACGAGAAAAAAGTATCCGGCTTTGTCTTCAAGGTTCAGGCTAACATGAACTCAAACCACCGCGACCGCGTAGCCTTTATGCGCGTGTGCTCTGGTCATTTCAAACGTGGTATGAAATTACGTCAAGTGCGCACCAGCAAAGACGTGATGGTGCATAGCCCAATCATGTTTTTTGCGCAGGATCGCGAGATCGCCCAAGAAGCCGGCCCTGGTGATGTCATCGGCATTCCCAACCACGGCACCATTCGTGTGGGGGACACCTTCACCGAGGGCGAAAATATCCAGTTCACCGGCCTGCCAGCCTTTGCTCCGGAAATTCTACGTCGTGTCCGCCTGTTCGATACATCCAAGGTCAAGCAATTGCGCCGTGCACTGGAAGATTTGGCCGAGGAAGGCCTGACACAAGTCTTCAAACCCAACATCGGCTCAAACTGGATCATCGGCCTTGTCGGTGACCTGCAGCTCGACGTTCTGAAGTCCCGTGCCAAGGCCGAATATGGCGTTGAGATCGACTTTGAACCCTTGAGCTACAATCTAGCTGTCTGGGTGAGATGTGACGATGAAGCCAAGCTGAAAAGCTTCATCTCGGCCAACGCAGCCACAGTGGTCCATGATCGCGAAGGCAGCCCGGTATTTTTGGCCAAAAGCCAATGGGATCTGGACTATACCAAAGAGCGTAATCCAGACATTACCTTTATGAAAACGCGGGAATTGGTGCGCGCAGAAACAAGCTAGAGCCCCTAAAAAGACCCCAAAAGCGTCAAGAAATGACCTCAATTGCAGGTGCATTGCTGCCGCAATTGACCGCCAGACTGGTCTGGCAATCAACTGCCTGACCTTTTTGGAGAGTTTCATGTCCTTTGCTTATCGCAGTGCCAATCCCTTGTCATTTGGCCCGTTTGCATCGCCCTATGATGCTTCAACTGACGACAAACTGTTCGACGATCTACTCAACAGCACCCTGCGCGGTGAGGCTTATAGCCTGACCCCTACGATACTGCCGAACGATGCCTCGCTGGAAGTGCGTTTGCTGGACATTTCTATCAGCGATGGCCCCGCCATCATGCTGGCCAATACCACCATTGTACCGGCACAGCAGATCCCGATAGCCTTCAGCATCCCCTATGATCGCCACCAAATTCTACGTGGCCGCACCTATTCAATATCGGGCACCATTCGCGCTGGCGGCAAGCTGCTCTATGCCAACGATTGCACCCATTTGGTCTTCACCGGTTCCAGCCTCGCCCAAGCCAAACTGCGCCTGACCCCGGTTGGATAAACAAAAACCCGATCTCCAAAGAGACCGGGTTATTATCAAATCTGCGCATTGAATTCGGCTACCGTGCGTAGGCAGAAGCAGGACTATTTGCCTCTGGTAATTTTGCTGGTCGCAAAGAAGCGTTTCAAATTCCGAACAGCCACCCCTCGGTTGGAAGCAATCGAAACGACGTTGGATCCGCGGTTTTGTTGTATGATGCTTCGGCTCGCAACATAGAACATCCCTTTTCCAGTTTTAAATCGTCCCACGATCTCAAACCCAGAGTAGGTAGGTGTTGCAATTTTTTTAACCGGCGAAGCTTGATATGCTCCCTTGCTGGCAACTTTTATGACATTAGCAACGGCATTCATAAGTTCTTTAGAGAGAACATTAGCCCGAATAGCCTCTTCAACATCCCCTCTAACCTTGATCGGATCTATCAATACAAATTGGGGCGTTTTGCATGATCGACATTCATAAACCTGAACTTTCCCCTTCTTGTGCATTGACCAGCCATCGGAAGCAAACTGCGTTTTCAGGTTAGTGGCGTCAATGCCGGTGGTTTGACACGCGGAAACGGCAAAAAGCAAAACAAAAACCGAAACGGCTCTCACCATTTTCAAAGGAAAAATATTTCGAAGATTCATATCAGGCCCCAATCCTTAACCATTGATTTCACATCACATTCACAACAAAAAAGCAAAGTTGCATACATCAAGACTTAAACCTGAAAAACGATAGAAACAATCAAAATTGCAGCGCAATACAACTATTACTTGAATAAATAGATCGCAAAAACCCGATCTCGAATGAGACCGGGTTTCCGATAGATAGAATATTGTCCGAAAAGGATCAGTCGTCGATGCGTTTCAGTCCTGAGAGGTCGCGCACGGCGCCTTTGTCGGCTGATGTTGCCATCAGGCCGTAGGCTTCAAGCGAAACAGATACAATGCGCTCGCGTTTCTCGACCGGTTTCCAAGCAGCATCGCCTTTGGCGACCATAGCCTCACGACGAGCGGCCAGCTCGCTATCCGAGACCGCGATATCAATGGTCCGGTTGGGAATGTCGATGTTGACGATATCACCTTCATTGACAAGACCAATAGCACCACCAGACGCTGCTTCCGGCGAGACATGGCCGATAGAAAGCCCCGAGGTACCGCCAGAGAAACGGCCATCAGTGATTAGCGCGCATTCCTTGCCCAAACCCATCGCTTTCAGATATGAGGTCGGATAGAGCATTTCCTGCATACCCGGCCCACCGCGAGGGCCTTCATAGCGAATGATCACAACGTCGCCAGAGTTTATTTTGCCCGTTGTGATGGCCTTGACAGACGCATCTTGGCTTTCAAAAATCCGTGCAGGACCAGAAAATTTCAAAATGCTCTCGTCCACACCGGCCGTTTTAACGATACAGCCATCAATCGCGATATTACCTGACAAAACAGCCAGACCGCCATCTTGACTGTAGGCATGGGCCTTATCACGGATACAGCCATCAACACGGTTGCGATCCAGCTCTTTGAAGCGCTTGGCTTGAGAAAAAGCCTCGGTTGTGCGGACGCCGCCCGGGGCTGCTTTATACAGGGTTTCAACCTCTTCAGAAGGCGAGCGCATGATGTCATATTTGTTGATCGCATCGCCCATAGTGGCTTCATGCACAGTACTACAATCCAGATGAATGAGACCGGCGCGATCCAATTCACCCAGAATACCAAAGATGCCGCCGGCTTGATGACAGTTTTCCATATGGAATTTCTGGGTCATCGGGGCCAATTTACAAAGCGAAGGCACGCCGCGAGACAAACGGTCGATGTCAGCCATGGTGAAATCAATCTTGCCTTCGCGCGCAATGGCCAGAATATGCAATACAGTGTTGGTCGAGCCACCCATGGCAATATCCAACGTCATGGCATTTTCAAACGCCTTGAAGTTGGCAATGTTGCGCGGCAGGACACTCTCGTCTTCGTCGATATAGTATTTTTTGCAAAGCGCAACCGCCGTACGCGCAGCTTCAAGGAACAATGCCTTGCGATCTGCGTGCGTCGCCAAAACGGTTCCGTTGCCTGGCAAACCAAGACCCAAAGCCTCGGCAAGACAGTTCATCGAGTTGGCAGTAAACATGCCCGAACAAGAACCACAGGTTGGACAAGCGGCTTCTTCGACCTTCTGCACCATTTCATCAGTGACCTGAGGATCGGTGCCCATAACAATTGCATCGACCAGATCAAGTCCATGTTCGATGCCTTCGGCACGCCCAGCTTCCATTGGACCACCCGACACAAAAATCGCCGGAATATTGAGGCGCATAGCAGCCATCATCATACCCGGCGTAATCTTGTCACAGTTGGAAATGCACACCAACGCATCCGCACAGTGGGCATTGGCCATATATTCAACCGAATCCGCGATGATCTCGCGGGAAGGCAGCGAATAGAGCATGCCATCGTGGCCCATTGCGATGCCGTCATCGACCGCAATGGTGTTAAACTCCTTGGCGATGCCGCCGGCGGCTTCGATTTCACGCGCCACCATCTGCCCCAGATCCTTCAGATGCACATGGCCAGGCACAAATTGGGTGAAGGAATTGACGACGGCAATGATTGGTTTGCCGAAATCTTTATTTCCCACACCGGTTGCGCGCCACAGAGCACGGGCACCAGCCATATTACGGCCATGAGTCGAAGTCTTGGAACGATATACAGGCATTCTTTTTTTCCTTCAGGGAAAGGGCGCATCGGGTAGAAACCGATGGTGTCATTCCACGGCCTCTCGGGGAGATCATTGAGTGGCCGCATTGGTCCAGACCTGTTTAAACCATCTTGCGAACAGGTGACAATACCATTTCTTTCAAAATCGCACCATTTTGCGCACAAAACGGAAAGATACAGTCAAAAAAACAGCGGCAGATCGGAGCCGCTGTTTCAATGTTTGGTCCTCAATGAATCTTAAAGTTCAAAATCGTCACCGAAGCCGAATTTTTCAGTGACATAATCAATGTCCTTATCACCGCGACCAGATAGATTGACCAAAATGCTCTCACCGGGATGCTGTGGCGCCATCTTCATGGCGTAAGCGACAGCATGAGAGCTCTCAAGGGCAGGAATGACGCCTTCATATTTGCTCAACGCATAAAAGGCTTTCAGCGTTTCGTCATCACTGGCTGAGCCGTAGGTCACTTTGCCAATGCTGTGCAAATAGGAATGCTCTGGTCCAATACCTGGATAATCCAACCCGGATGCAATAGAATGAACGGGAGCAGGCTCACCATTCTCGTCGGTCAGCAGCATGCATTTAAAGCCATGAATCATGCCCGGTTTTCCATAGGTCATGGTCGCGGCATGTTTGCCAAGCTCGGTGCCTGTGCCATGCGGTTCAACACCATAAAGCTTCACATCTTCATTATCGATGAAACCAGAGAATAACCCCATAGCATTGGAACCGCCACCGACGCACGCCATAACATGATCGGGATCATTTCCGGTCATTGCCTGAAACTGATCACGCGCCTCAAAACCAACCACCGACTGGAAATCACGCACCATTCGAGGGAAAGGATGTGGCCCAACAACCGAACCAATGCCAAACAACGCCGTGTCTGCCTGCTCCAAATAGGAGGCAAATGCGCTATCGACGGCTTCTTTCAGGGTTTTGCCACCAAATCCGACAGGCACCAGTTTGGCACCCAGCAGTTTCATGCGCACCACATTGGGATATTCCTTGGCAATATCCACCTCACCCATATGAATTTCGCATTCCAGTCCAAAATAGGCAGCAGCTGTGGCCAACGCCACACCATGTTGTCCCGCGCCAGTTTCGGCAATTAGCTTCTTTTTGCCCATATATTTGGCCAAAAGGCCTTCGCCCATACAGTGATTGAGCTTATGGGCACCGGTATGATTCAGATCTTCACGTTTGAGATAAATCTGCGCACCACCCATTTTCTCTGACAGGTTCTTGGCATGTTGCACTGGCGTAGGCCGACCTTGAAAATGCTCGCGAATATAACGCAATTCAGCAATATAGGAGCCATCGACTGCCAACCGCTCATAAGCGTCCGCGATTTCCTTCATGTGCGGTTCCAGTTGCGGTGGCAAAAACGCCCCGCCAAACTCACCAAAAAAACCGTCTTTTGTTGGAAATTGTTTTAGATGTCCCATTTCTGCTCCGCCATGTTTTGTGCATTCAATCGTGATTGTTGCAATAACTTAGTCAAGAATGTGTAGTCTGGATAGATCATACATACCCTCATTGTTGGCAAAATTGTCGCGTATCGTTAAGACCTAAGGCAGAGAATCGGTCTCAACTGAATTTTCTCTTGCACATGACACGCGCTTTCAGCCATATGCACAAAAAGACAAAGGCCACGACACTGATCTTGGATGAGCAAACAAACGGCCGCATGCTAAAAAGGATAAGCGATTGAACATCATGGAACCAGACGCCCCAGGGGCAATCTATGGTATTGAGCGCTGGGGGAAAGGGCAGTTTGAAGTCCTGGACAATGGCAACATCGGTTTGATCACGCATCATGAACAAGGTCCGGCCACAACCGACTTGACCGAAATCCTGCATTCTTTGGAAGAACGCGGTATTGCGTCGCCCATCTTGCTGCGTGTCGCCAATAGTTTGAAAAGCCGGATTGACCACATCAATGGAAATTTTCAAGCGGCCATTAAAGACCTTGACTATAAAGCCGAATATCGCGGCGTATTTCCGGTCAAAGTCAACCAGCAAGCCCATGTGATTGAGAAGATTGTCGAATATGGCAGCCCCTATCACTATGGTCTGGAAGTCGGCTCCAAACCGGAATTGATCATTGCCCTCAGCCAGCGCCTGTCCGTCGAGAGCCTGCTTATTTGCAATGGCATCAAAGACAGTGAGTTTATCAATCTGGCTTTGTTGTCGCGCAAACTGGGCTTCAACACCATTATCGTTCTGGAAAGCGTTTCAGAATTGGAACTGGTGCTGAAAGAATCCAAGAAGCTCAAAATCCGCCCTGCCCTTGGCATTCGCATCAAGCTCAACAATCGCATCACCGGAAACTGGGCATCCTCCTCAGGGGACCGCTCTGCCTTTGGCCTGTCGTCGCCGGATGTTTTGCATGTGGTTGACCGCTTAAAAGCAGAAGGCTTTCTAGACTGCCTACAGTTGCAGCACTTCCATCTTGGCAGCCAAGTACCTGACATTCTAGATGTGCGTCGCTCGACCGCAGAGGCCTGTCGCTATTTTGTGGAACTGCGTAAAGAAGGCGCTCCGCTGCAGTATATTGATCTGGGCGGAGGCCTTGGCATTGACTATACCGGTGAACATAAATCGACAGAAAACTCGATCAACTACACCACAGGCGAATATTGCAACAACATCGTAGAGGCGGTGAAAAACACCATGGATGATGCGGGGCAAGCCCATCCCATTATCGTGACAGAAAGCGGCCGCGCCACCGTTGCCTACAGCTCTATGCTATTGTTCAACATTCTCGACGTCACCCATTATAACGATGACGCAGACGTTGAAATCAAAGACGACGACGCCCGCCCCTTGCGTGATATGCGCGATGTGGCAAGCTATTTGACACCTGCCCGATTGCAAGAGTGCCTCAACGACGTCACCTTCTATAGAGATGAAGTGCGCCGCAACTTTGGCAGAGGCGAATCTGGCCTGCGGGATTTGGCCAAAGCGGAAAAGCTTTATCTGCACCTGATCTCCAAAATGCGCAAAGTTGCGCAAAGCGATGAATGGATTTCAGAGGACGTGGAAACAGCACTGGAAGCAACCGCTGACATCTATCACGCCAATTTCTCGCTGTTCCAGTCTTTGCCTGATGTATGGGCCATTGACCAGTTGCATCCCATCATCCCGATCCAGCGCCTCAATGAAGAACCAACACGCCGCGCGATCCTGTCCGACATCACTTGCGACAGCGACGGCAAAGTGGATCAATTTGTGCTGGCTGACGGCATATCCTCTTCTCTGCCCATCCATGTCTTGTCAGAGGGCGAGCATTATTCACTGGCCGTTTTCTTTGTTGGAGCCTACCAAGAAACTCTGGGCGATCTGCATAATCTGTTCGGCGACACCAACGTGGCAACCATTGAAATCCAGCCCGACGGCGACTTCAATCTCATCCATGAAGTAGAAGGCGATACCATTGCCGAAGTGCTGCGCTATGTCGAGTATGACCCGCTTGCCATGTCCAACTCTTTCAAAGCCATGGTAGAAGAAGCTGTCTCGAAAAAATCTCTGACCCTGAAGGAGCGCAAGACCATGATGACCGCCTTCAAGGAAAGCCTCAACGGATATACTTATTTCGAACATTGATACCGGCGCAAACCGCCCTTTTAAAGAAAAGGAAGTTAATAATGAACAAGATTCTGGTTATTGGCGCAGGCGGCGTCGGCTCCGTGGTCGTCCACAAAATGGCTCAACTGTCTGAAGTTTTCGGTGAGATCACCCTCGCATCCCGCCGCCAATTCAAATGTGACGAAATCGCAGCTTCTGTAAAAGCACGCACGGGCGTGACCATTCACACCGCACAAGTGGACGCAGACGACACAGACGCCACTGCAGCGCTGATCGAAAAGCTCGGCGTTACACTGTTGGTCAATGTCGCCCTGCCCTATCAGGATCTGACCCTGATGGATGCCTGCCTGAAGACCGGCATCAACTATCTCGACACAGCCAATTATGAGCCGCGCGATGAAGCCAAGTTTGAATATCACTGGCAGTGGGCCTATCAGCAACGCTTTGAAGAAGCAGGACTGATGGCTCTGCTTGGCTCTGGTTTTGACCCCGGGGTGACCAACGTCTACACAGCCCACGCCAAGAAGCATCTGCTCGATCGCATCGACACGCTGGATATTCTCGATTGCAACGGCGGCGACCACGGCCAGCATTTTGCCACCAACTTCAACCCGGAAATCAACATCCGCGAAGTCACTGCCGATGTACGCCACTGGGAAAATGGCGACTGGGTCACAACACCGGCCCTATCCAACAAACAGGCATTTGACTTCCCCGTTGTTGGCGAAAAAAATATGTATCAGATGTATCACGAAGAGCTAGAAAGCCTTTCCAAACATCTGCCTGAAATCAAACGCGCACGCTTCTGGATGACCTTTGGCGACGCCTACATCACGCACCTTCAGGTATTGCAAAACATCGGCATGACCCGCATTGATCCTGTAATCTATGAGGGCAAGGAAATCATTCCGTTGCAATTTCTCAAGGCCGTGCTGCCAGACCCAAGCGATCTGGGCAAAACCACCAAGGGCAAAACCTGCATCGGCAACATTATGACCGGTGAAAAAGACGGTGAGGCCAAAACCGTCTATGTCTATAACATTTGCGACCATGAAGACTGTTTTGCAGAAGTTGGCAGTCAGGCAATCTCCTATACCACGGGCGTGCCAGCCATGATCGGTGCAGCCCTCATGCTCACGGGCAAATGGTCGGGCAAGGGCGTGTTCAATATGGAACAAATGGACCCGGATCCCTTTATGGACATGCTCAACGAACATGGCCTTCCTTGGCAGGTGACCGAGCTGGACAAACCGCTCGACTTCTAAATAGAGAACACCAGAGCCCGGTTTTGCCGGGTTCTTCCTTATCGAAAAGCTCACTCGGAGCATTCAACTAACAGGTACAACCATCATGGACACCGCCATAATGGATACTCAGGCAGGTGATGCCGGTGCGTTCAAGGACTTTGACCTCTCCCGCGTCCCCAGCCCCTGTTTTGTGGTCGATGCTGCCGCTATTCGGCGCAATCTGACTATTCTGTCCGATGTGGGCAAACAGGCCGACGTCAAAGTACTGCTGGCACTCAAGGCTTTTTCATGCTGGTCACTGGGCAAATTGGTGGGTGACTATCTGGATGGCACCTGCGCCTCTGGCCTGTGGGAGGCCAAGCTGGCACGGGAGAAATTCTCTGGAGAGGTCGCCACCTATTCCGCAGGGTTCAAAGCGGACGAAATGCCAGAAATTCTGGAGCTGTCTGATCATTTGATCTTTAACAGCCCGGCTCAATTGACGCGCTTCTCTCCCCAGATCATCGCCGCCCAAAACTGGGGCTATGCACCGGACTTTGGCCTACGGATCAACCCCGAACATTCCGAAGGGTCGATCCCTAAATATGATCCCTGTGCAGCAGGCTCACGCCTTGGCACCCCGATCAGCCAATTGAACGCAGATGATTTAGCTCCCTTCTCCGGCATCCATATGCACACGCTGTGTGAACAAGATTTTGCGCCGCTGAAGCGCACATTCGAAGCGGTGGAGGAAACACTGGCTCCGTGGTTGACCAAACTCAAATGGCTCAATTTCGGCGGTGGCCACCACATCACCCGTGCTGACTATCAGCGTGACGAACTGGTCGATTTTCTCAAAGGCATCAAAGCCAAATATGATGTTGAAATCTATCTAGAGCCGGGCGAAGCCGTGGCGCTGGACGCGGGCATTCTGATCGGTGAAGTTTTGGACGTGAGCAGAAACGGCGACATTGATCTGGCCATCATGGACATTTCGGCCACATGCCACATGCCCGACGTCATCGAAGCGCCCTACCGTCCTGCGCTCCTTGGAGAACCGGATAAGGGGCATGTGCTGCGCCTTGGCGGCCCCTCCTGTTTGGCTGGCGATGTGATTGGCGATTACCGATTTGAGCCAAAACCCCAGATCGGGCAGCGCATCGCCTTCCTTGATCAGGCTCATTATTCCATGGTCAAAACCAACACGTTCAACGGTGTACGCCTGCCATCTATCGCCATTTGGGATTCTGAGACAGACGCGCTCGAAGTCATCCGCCGCTTTCCTTACGAAGAATTTCGCGACCGCCTGTCGTAAAATATGGTGTCAAAGGACAGAAAAATGCCCGATTACTCCTATCCAGCCTTCCTTGCCTCCGAGCTCACAGAAGCCGAGAGCAACCCCGACACCGCCCTGTTTGAAGTCATCCCCTGCCCGCTGGAAAAAACCGTTTCCTATGGTGCAGGAACAGGTGCAGGGCCTTCGGCATTGCTTGAAGCCAGCCAAGAATTGGAACGCTTTGACGGCAAAGGCTTCCCTCTCAGCCATGGCATCATCACATCCGCTCCGATCGATTGCGATTTAACAATCGAAGAGGTCATGATCGCTCTGCGCCGCAGGACCGCCAGCAGCATCAAAGCTGGCCGCATTCCGCTTACCCTTGGTGGTGAACACAGCCTGTCTTATGGCGCCATCATGGGCGTTGTGGACGCCTTGCAAAAACCGGTCGGCATCATTCAGATCGACGCCCACGCCGATTTGCGTGTTGCCTATCAAGGCCAGAAGCACTCTCATGCCTCGGTTATGCATTTATGCGCCGTGGAAGAAAAATTACCCCTGATGCAGTTGGGTATCCGCGCCCTGTGTTCGCAAGAACACGACAGCCGCCTTGCTGCGCCGCACATCCATTTTGTCGATGCCGAAGAATTGGTGACCGGCAATATCACCAAGATTGATCTGCCAAACGACTTCCCGCAGGATGTCTATATTACCTTCGACGTCGATGGCCTTGATCCCTCCATCATGCCCGCCACAGGCACGCCGGTGCCCGGCGGCCTTGGTTATTACCAAAGCCTATCCCTGATAGAGCACGCCCTCAAAGGCCGCCGCTGTGTTGGGATAGACGTGGTAGAACTAGCCCCCATGTCGAACCAATGGGCATGGGACTTCACCGCAGCAAACCTGACTTATCGCTTGATGGCGCTGGCCGGGCACAGCAAATTTTAATTCGTCCTAAGCGGCATTGGCAATACGTCATATCGCAAGAACGACTCTGTCACCTCACCAGTCAGTAACGCGTTTTACCACCGAACCACCTGCGTCGAGGATTTTTTTCATATATCCAGTTTCCTCTTGCGCTTCTGGCGCAGGGGAAACGCCAGACGGTGCGTCCTCAATGGAAGCCTGATTGTCTGGCGTTCCATGGGTCAAATCCAAAGGAGGCAACACAGACTTGTGTTGGGCGGCACTATCATTTTTTGGCAAAGTGGTTTGCTCAATGGGCAACGGCGGCATCAAAATGGTGCCATTGCCGACCAACAACGCCTGTATCCCGTCCAACCGCTGCGTGAGCATATCAACCTTGCTCTCCAATGCAGCATTGCGTTCCCGCTGGTTCTCAATTTCCGTTGCCATATAGGTCAGTTGATCCAACAACGCGCGGTTACTGATAGTCTGCCAGTCCTCATCCATCGGCTCGGGATGCGCCTCTGTTTGCTCGGAAACCTTAGGGGCAACAGCTTGGGCCAGTACCTGCTGGTTCAGGCCAAACAACACAACAACAGCCAATCCGGTCTGTCCAACAAGCTGCCGAATAGCCCTCAGGCGGTGAATGCGGCGATGGATGCGAACCATAGTCTTCTATTCCTCTTTGCGTATCTCCACCCGAGCAAGGCCACTCCAAAACATGCAAAAGACATGGCGATGACCAACGGGCAGATCACTGGGTCAAAAGACCCTTTGAATTTGCTTTGAAAATACAGGTATCTGTGGCAATTTTATGGGAGGACCCTGCAAGGCTGGAAAGTGACCGAAAATTGCCACTGGAAAAACGATTATCAAAGGGATTTTGATGTCCCTCGAAGGATTATCCAAGCCACAGGCTCAACCAATCACCGAAAACTCTATCCCGCAGTCTTTCAAAATCTGCTCTGATCGAGTGGTATCAAACCGTCCCTGAATCCCATCGTGATGGCGCCAGACAACCTTGGCAACCTGATGAGCCGCGAGAAATTTTGTACATTCTTTGCAAGGTGGATGCGTGACATAAACAATACAGCCCTTGGCTGGCTCTTTCATTGCCGCCAGTGCGTTCATTTCGGCGTGAATCACACGGTCATATTTTTCTTCGCGAATCTCCCACCAATCAGATTTATCGTCCATGCCGCGCGGAAACCCGTTATAACCAACCGCAGCAAAGCTTTTGTCAGGTCGGACAATCACACATCCTACCTTGGTGGAAGGATCGCGGCTACGGCGTGCCACTGCACCGGCACAGTCCATTACCCACTCGTCAAACCCCTGTCGCATCCCAGTTCCGCCTTCCCGCTCAATTGGCTCATAAATCTCAAAACAGAATAGGCCGACATCAGCAGCAAGGAAAGACTGGTTCTGTGCACAGGGACCAATTGATGGATTTCCGACTGCGAATGACTTTGAGAAGGTCAGGAGCCCATTCCTCTTCTTTATAATCTAGCTCGAAGAGATTTCAGTGCCTTTTCTGCGCCATGTTTTCCGCACATTTTTGCTACACTCTATCCATACTGGCTGCATGTTTTTTCTCTATCCTTTGCTTAACCTACTTTGGATCCGAACCCATGCGGTGTACTGCCCTTGCAAATAGGGTGGATAGCATCGGCATGACACGGACCTTCTCTAGGCTCTTTTGGATTTGCAAGGAAAGATGGAGCACGGTTCCGATGAAAATTGCCAGTATTCTCCCCCGCCACATGCTTTTCGATAACCAATATGCGACGACCATAGATTTCTGTGTAAAGGAATATGATCCGGATTTGATCGTTGCGCAGCAAAATACACCTTCGCAACAAAAACCAACCCTTGGCGATGAAACGCATATTGTCCACCACGACATAGACGTGAGCCAACGGAAGCCATCCCTGCCCGAAAACCGAAATTATGCCATGCATGGAAATAAATGCGCGCGGTCGAGATCAAAGGCAAGTCCTTGGGCAGCATTCTCAAATGGCAACGGTTAACGGAGCGCTATATGATCGCATCCGTCATATCGCGCACATATGTTTTGGGTGGCCGCCTCCAGAGCCGTCTTTCAGGTTTCGACGGTGTGCCCCAGTTAAGATGAGAGTAAAAATCAAAATCTTCCGATCTACGTGAGGCTATTTTGATTTTCTTGCAGTCTGGACGTTGCCACCAACAAACCGTTTCAGTGCGAAATTGAGGTAGAGAATACATTCATGATGATAACGCCTGCCACGATGAAGGCCATTCCGATCAGAGCGGCAGAATCCAGTCTCTGTCCTTGGAACACCCAAGCGCCTGCCGTGATCAGAACGACACCAACACCGGACCAAATCGCATAAGCGATGCCGGTGGGGATGGTGCGAAGCGTCAGCGACAAAAAATAGAAGGCGACCAAATATCCTGCTGCTGTCACGAGCGAGGGGCCCAGCTTCGAAAAGCCATCAGACTGCTTCATGAAAGAAGTGCCAACCACTTCGCCGACGATGGCGATCATGAGATAGATGTAATGCATATTAGTGATCCTATGGCATTATTGGGAGCGAGCCCTTAGTCTTATCGATCGGAGTCACTTTCCTACTATTCTATTCTCGACTGAACGCACATAGGACGCATTCCCTCCACAAAACAGCATCCCACATGTAAAAAGCGCAGGGAACGTTAGTAATAAAGATCGGCCTAACTGAAATGAAAATCGCACAGCCTTCATTGGGTAAAAGGGGAACGGCGTTTCTTTTGATCGCACTAGGGGCGTTCCCGCCGCTGACGATTGATCTCTATCTGCCAGCGTTGCCTCAAATGACCAAGACGTTTGCGACCAGCCAAGGCATGGTTAACCTGACACTTGCAGCCTACATGATAGCCTTCTCTATCGGCATCCTGTTTTGGGGGCCGTTGAGTGAACGGACAGGCCGCAAGCCGATCTTATTTATGACCCTCTCGCTCTACATCGCGGCCAGCCTGTTGTGCGCATTGGCCTTTCAAATTGAGTATCTTATCGGGTTTCGTATCCTGCAGGGGTTTGCCGGCGGCGGCGTTGCAGTCGTTGGCACCACAATCGTAAAAGACCTGTTCGATCGGCGCGAGAGAGAGCAGGTTATGGCCGTGATAATGTCGTTGGGCATCATCGCCCCAATGGTGGCTCCTGTTTTAGGGGCTTTCCTGCTTAAAATCGCCTCATGGCACATGATGTTCGTAGCCTTGGCCGTCTTTGCGTCCTTTGTGTTCGTGCTTGTTATATTCTACCAAGAAACACTTGAAGAAAGATCGACAGGCCCGCTCTACAAATCTTGGCTCAGATTAGGAGTTGTTGTCCTGAACCCCAGATTTGCGTATCTGTTGCTTATTTTCTCAGCGGCTCCCATGTGCTTGATGTCTTTTCTCGGGATCGCGGCTTATGTCTATGTCGACGGGTTCGGTATGTCCGAACAAGCCTTCAGTTTCATCTTCGCGTTCAACGCAGCCTGTGCCACGATCGGACCAATTTTATATTTACGATTGTCCCGCAGAATAAAGGTCGAAACCATCATTCAAGGGTGTTTTGGTGTTATCGTCTTGGCGGGTATCGCAATGCTTTTGGTCGGATCTGTTTCGCCGTGGTTGTTTGCTGCCGTAGCGGCACTCAACACGGTTGCGGTAATTGTGTTACGCGTTCCGGGTGCGAACCTGCTGCTTGAACAACAAACATTTGATACAGGATCAGCCGCAGCACTCATCCAGTTCAGCGGAACCATTATGGGGGCACTTGGCATTCAAATCGTGTCATCCCGCTCGGATAACCTCATTCAAAGCTACGGGGTCCTGCTTGTCGTCGTTGGAGCCATCTGCGCTATGCTCTGGTTTTTGGTGCGAAACAAACCGTTTGTCGCGGAAAAGGTGACCAAACCTTTGGAAGTCTAAGACGTGATGTGCGTCAGGGCATATTCGACTCGGCAGCGCCTCCCATGATGGCAGATGCAAAGCCGCCACAGCATATGCA
>NZ_PKUQ01000046.1 GCF_002866925.1 Cohaesibacter celericrescens | reverse complement strand
AAGTCAATTGGCTGAAACGCATAGACGTCAACTCTGAACGACGACGGCCGCCGGACGCAAAGCCAACCAACAAAAGGGCACGATCACGAACATCAACAAGCCGAACCAGCGGGTTCAAGGGACCCGGATCCAGTGAACTCTGTTGAACCAACTTGTTGTGAGGGTCCCGCAGGTGGCCCATCGGAGCCATTGCAGCCGTCTCACAGGTTGCCAACAGCTGCTCGAGCACATCCAGTGTAATGGCTTTCTGGCTTTTACGACCTCTGGGCCGATCGGCGACACGCACAGCAAGACGCATGGCGGCACGAATTTGGGTGGAGCCAAAGGCCCCATCCAGCTCGCGCCAACGATGCAATGTCGACCAATGCGCCAAACGCCGCTCGACTGTGGCAGGCGCATGCGGACCTTTGCTGCGCAACAGGCCTTGGTCGCGCAATGTCTCAGCCACATCCTGCGGCATACCATGGGTCCTGGTTTTTGTCTTGGCACCCGTGCCAACCACCATGCCATTTTCCGCGGAGACCTCCGCCGCGACTGTGGCCGCCGGGACCTCCGCTGAGGTCGCTGAGGGGTCCCAAAGATGATGGGCGATGAATTTCAGAATAAGGTCTTGTGGTGCGGGCCAGGGCAGGGGGGTACCAATCGCGGCAAGCGCCCAGCCTTCCAAATAGCCAAGGTCGGACATCAGGGCGCGCAGGCTGTTGGCTCCCATACCGGCTTTGGCCAAATGCCGCAAAGTCTCGATATCATCATCACTGAGCAGGGACGCCAATTGCGTAGCGCGATCCAGCGGCAAGATGGCGCCAAGGCCATCCAACTGTTCAATTTTGGCATCAATCACAGGGTTCTGGATCATTCAAATCTTTTCGGATCAGCGGATCCAAGGCCAGCGGGCCCAAGGCCGTGAACTAGGCCAGCGGACCCAGTGTCTGGGGACCCAGGGTCGGCGGAC
>NZ_PKUQ01000045.1 GCF_002866925.1 Cohaesibacter celericrescens | reverse complement strand
CGGTCCGCAAGGATTGTTGGTTAGATTTTTTGGAGCAATGGACACCATGCATGCCCTAAACACGCAGCCACAGCAAGCCAATCTGCATCGGATTAATCCAAAGCAGAATATGCACCGCTTCTATCAATTGCGCATCGAACCAACCCTGTTCGAAGACTGGTGTCTCATTCGCCGCTGGGGCCGGATTGGCTCAAATGGTCAAGCCAAACGCCAGTGGTTCGCGCATATATCTGACGCCACCATCGCCATGCAAAAATTGGAAGGCGCCAAAATATGTAAGGGATATGTGGCAAGGTGAGACGAGAATTGTTGGGGGTTACTCGGATAATTGTGTAGAATCCTAAGATCGGGATGGTCTTCAAATTGTACGTTTTGCCGCCATGTCATAGACGGAACCTCTTTCTCGTTTACCTACCGCTACGACAACAACCAGAATTTCTTTGTCCCTGATTTCATAGACCAGCCTATACCCTACACCACGAAGCTTGATCTTATATCGATCCTTTGCGCCTGAAAGCTTGGCGGACGGTACTCTCGGATTTTCTAGGCGTTCCAGCAGCTTTTTTTTGAATTGAGTACGAGTATTGGTATCCAACTTTCGCCACTCCTTGAGAGCTGCATCGACAAAACCCAACTCATAGGTCATTTATGGATACCTTTACGATAGCCTCGTCTGCCCGGCTGTCTGCGATCGCATTCAACTCTATGTCTTCAAGGCGGTCCATCATTGCTTCGTAGGTATCAGCAGGAACACAATAGAATGCGGGTTGATTGTGGTTCAGAATGGCGATTGCTGCACCATCGCCTGATGCTACAGTGCCCATCGGATTCTTTTTCAGTTCTGATACGCTGGCCGCAATCTCGGCCAAAATGACATGTGCCATATCTCTCTCCATAAGACCAAATATTAGTCCTATAAATAGCATTATAATTAGGTCAATTCAAGGTGCTGTTCTACGGTTAAGCGGTGCGGGTTGCAAGGCCTTACGTCTCACTCGACTATTATGGCCAGCCCCGTCTTGATTTGGGATACATTG
>NZ_PKUQ01000044.1 GCF_002866925.1 Cohaesibacter celericrescens | reverse complement strand
CCGCTGCAGAATCAATTCCAAGATTAGTAAGTGTCTGATTTTCAACACGTTCTTGTACGGTTGAACCGGAGGGGGACGATGTGGTGTCTATGGCAGCATCGCCCTGAATGTGGGTACCTTCGCTGGCGCTGTTTGCAGACTGAGCCTGACGGACAGTTGCTTGAGCTGATTCAACCAGATCGGTGATCGCGGTGATACCGTTATCAGCAGATTCAATCGTTTTAATGGAATTTGAAATGCCATCCAGAAGGTTGCCCAAGTCGCTTGCACGGCTGGAAAGACTTTGTGAGGTAAAGAAGTTTGTTGGATTGTCCAACGCAGAGTTCACTTTTTTACCTGTTGCCAGACGGTTCTGCGTGGTGGACATCAAGTCCGCAGTATTTTGCAGGGAGAGGAGGTTCTGGCGCACGCCAGCTGAGAGAGTGATATCCGACGACATGAGATTACCTTTCTGGGTACTCGAATACAAATTGTTTTTGCGCCTCTTTCTGAGGCTTAGTCGGATTTTCGCGAATAATCACTAATTTAGGGTTAATCAAACGTGTCGTGTTAACCTTAATACGTTGTTACCGATTCAAGCTTGAAACTTGGGTAAGTGGAAAGAGTATTTATCTCAAGGGGTTACTCGAGTATAAGGCGATGTTTCCTAAGAAAAAATCTGATATGAAATCGCAGTTTTATGGCCCAAAAAAAACGGGGCCCTGAGGCCCCGTTTCGGCTGTAAATTTGGTTTTGATTAACGAAGGAAGCTAAGCACTGCCTGGTCGGCGGAAGAAGCCAGAGACAGAGCCGTGGTGGACAGAGACTGACGAGTTTGCAGAGCCAACATATTGGCGCCTTCCTCGTTGGTATCTGCCAAAACCAGACTGTCAGCACCGGTTTGAAGAGTATTGATGCTGTCTTTGGTAAAGTCCTGACGAATCTTCACCGTGTTCAGATTTGAACCAAAGGTAGACCCCTGTGTGCGAAGTGTACTCAAGGATTCTGACAAGGCATCAAGTTTCTCGTTGGCTTCATCAGAGCTGAGAGACGTTGCGTCACTTAGGTTCAGACCGGAAGAGGTAAGATCTGCAGACGCAATGGTCAATTCAGACTTGCCTTCATCACGTTTCTCGTTGA
>NZ_PKUQ01000043.1 GCF_002866925.1 Cohaesibacter celericrescens | reverse complement strand
CGGCACTGAATTGTTTCCCGGGTAATTGCGTCTCATCAAACTTAAGTACTCCGCTCGATATGCCCAACACTGCGGTCAATGAAGAAGTTGTAGATACTTGGTTTCTTCTAGCTGCATCTTCACGAGCTTCAGCATTTCTAACGAGAACCTTAGCTCGGTTTTCTGCACGCTCAAGGATTTCTTGAACCCTTTTTGAAACAAGCTTTACTATTTTCAAAGCTGCAGGAGCGGACCGGGAAATGCGTTCCAAAATTGATTGCTTTTGTTCAGAGGTTGCGTGATCAGAAAATACAATTTCTTCAACGCCATCTTTCTCAACCACGGATATTAGGTCATCTGATTTCGCCTCGATCGCGGCCAATTGAGCATCAACAGTTGCATGTATATTTTGAGCGCTCTCTATAACCACTGCAGCTTCTTCATTTGCTCTAGCGATAATATTTTTTTCTGCGGCAATGCTCTCTCTTTCTCTGACCTCAAGATTGGCTTCACGTTGATCAAGCAGGCGCTCTCTCTTCACTAATCTGGCTTCTCGTACTGTGATGTTTTCAGCGCGGTCATCCCGATAAGCTTGAGCTTTTGTGTGGCTTCGCTTGTCCGGCGGCACTTGACCTTGTTCTTTTGCATCGCGCCTTGCTTGTGCGCTGCGTTCACCGCGCTGCAATCCTATATCTTTGAAAAAATCACCGGCGACATCCTGCGCATGTTCATAGGAGGCTATCAGCGGATTGGCACTTGGCTGAAGCATGACTTGCTTGCCGCGTCTTTGGGACACCACTTCTTTTGTGATAAAAAGCACGGCATGGAAGTGCGGAACCTCTTCATCCATATCAAGCCGCAAATGTAAAACCTGTTCTGGAAAATACTTTTCAAAAAATTCACGCCCTTTTTCCCGAAACTGGGCAATGGTCTTTCTGCTCAGTCGAACCTCAATTCTGTCGCCAAGCTCGGTCGTTTTGTGAGCAATGTAGGGATAGGGGTCATCGTCATCTGCGAGAAAATAGGTCTGGTTCGCAGTCAAAATTGCTTCGCGAACCGGTCCATATTTTGAAGCTCGATAGGGGTCTATAAGCCCAAGCTCTGCTCGTTTCTTACGGTCCTTATTTCTTCCTAAAAGGGCAAGGGCTTCAAGGTTATTCTTCAGATTGACTTCAGCAATATCCTTGATTTTATCGCGTAACCGCTTTGAAAAATCTTCGCCAGTTTCATCAAAGCAAACCGTATCTGCGCTGCGTGATAGATCGCAATGGTCAACATCTCCACCCCTTCTTTGCGCATGCATCAGTATGCGTTTGGCATCGACCGGCACCACTCCATCAAAACGCAAGACCACGGAATGTGGCATTTGAACCTCCCTTGAGAATATCTTCACACGTAGGGAAATGACGTCCGCGACCGCATCTGGTCGGGGAAAGTTCAAAAAAAGTGCCTCAAGCTGACATGTTGGATTTCTGCAGGTTTGTTTGGAGGGTTACTCACTATGCAAGTGACAGACGCGTATCCGCTTTCTGTCACTTGCGCTCGCTTGGGAGACCCAAGACCCCGGCGCCGAAATTCGTCGCTTGGGAAGCATGCCATCTTCCCAAACCCTTCCGGGGCCTTCAGCCAGAGCAAAGAAACGTTCGCCACGTCTTTGCAATCTTGGGCGTCACCCGACAGGCCCGAGACAAACCCTCGGCGGCGTTTTTCTCGGAGCTCTTTTCCTGCCGTCCCACGACATGTTCAGGGTGCCATTGGGCATGCCCTAAAAACCCCGGCGCTTGTGCAGGCCATTTGCAATGGCTCTCCAAATCCAACCGATCCGACCACCTTGGCGGGGGACCGGTTGGATTTGAAAATCACCCCACAAGAAAAGGCCAATGGAAAAGGTGAAGTCGGATCAAGCGCAGCGGTCGCTGTGACGCCGCGCTTGATCCGATCACCATGGCAACATGGAAAGAACAGGCGTCAGACCGTTATCTCACCCAAATGAGTAAGGA
>NZ_PKUQ01000042.1 GCF_002866925.1 Cohaesibacter celericrescens | reverse complement strand
ACGCAGCATGCGTCACAATGGGCTCCAACCAGCCCTATGCAGCGCAACAGACAGAAAATACATCTGCCATTCTCATTTGGAGATGCTACCCCCCAACCAGCCTTCAACCTTCCTAGATCTGGGCCACGCGCCCCCGCTTAGTGGGAGCCGTGGTGATGGTCTTCGCCGCAGCCTTCTGGGGAGGGGAGACGTTGGCCATTGCTCAGATAGTCTTGCACGGCACGAACCGGATCTGTTTCATCGGTTAGGCTGGCGATCACGTCGCGGGATGCCATATTGCGTGCGAAGCCCGGACCAAAAGAGGCGGAAATCACCACATCCACACCATCCAGCGCGTGCGCTACTTTTTTGCCGCCCAGTTCATGGATGCACTGGTCTTTGGGTAGATCAAAGCGTTCGGTCTCTTGTGGTTGATTGTCTTGTCCTACCGTGAAGACAATAAAGCGGCGCGCGCGCCCTGCGTGGTTGGTGACGGTCTTGAAATTCTGTGAGGTTACGGCGATCTTCATTGTTTGCTCCGCTATGGATGATAAGCCCAACATGCCTGCGCCCCGACGATAACGCAGTCTTGCATGGGCTTTTTGGGTTGCATGAGATCTAGGTAGCGAGATGAACAGGCGCAAGGGGCGTCAGTGTCGCAGCCCGGGCAAGGCAGTCCGTCGGCGGCTATTGAGGAGCGGTCCTAGTCCAACCCGATAGCCAGTTTGTCCAACATCGTGGAATAGTCCTTCAGCGCCTCTTGTCCTTTGGGTGTGACTTGATAAATGCCGGTGGCAATCCGTTCGAACCAGCCGTAGTGATCGTCGGCCATAATGCGCCGTGCTGTTTCCACTTCGGTTTGTTTGGCTACCAAGGCTGCTTTGGTCGGGCCGCTGATGCTAAGAAATTTCAAACATTTTAGCGAATCCTGCCGATAGGTTGTGATCAAACCCTTTCGGGTTGCGCCTCCCGTGTTGGGGTCGCCGACGCGTTTGGCAAATTCGCGTAATAGTCTTGTTTTGCGTTTTTTCACCTGCCGCGGTTTATAGGGCGCAGGGTCCGCATGAACCGTGACCAAATTGTCTTTCAACCGCACGGTAATCAGCCCCAAACCAAGCCTGCGACACAGGGTGGTATTGTTCTTAAGGGATTTTAAAAAGGGTTTGCCGGTCCCGTGCGGCACTGCGATATAGACCGTATCAGTCATGCTTTGTCGTGCGATCGCCTGATGGATCAGGGTGAGGGAAAATCCGACTTTCAGCTCGACTACCACCGGTTCGTCGTCGTCTTTACAGGCGACAATATCGGCGGCGCCAACCTCGCCCTTGACCTCATAGCCTTGACCGACAAGATAGTCTTTCACCGGTGCGTAAAGGTCGGTTTCCTTGATGGATTGGTTGGCCATACCGTGCGTTCCCGAGCGTCAGGCAGGTGCGAAGAGCGACAGTACCGCACCGTAAGAATCAGACGCCCCAGACTGCACGATCAAGGCGCACCCTGTCACCCCTTAAGGATGGCGTTCGTAAACGCAATCATCAAGGCATGGTCACCCAATCAAGAACGGCATCGAAATACCAAACACATCAGCCAGCAGCACAAAGTTGAGGCTAAGAACTGCCGTTGCGCCCAAAAAGGCTAACAATCGGGTCAGCTTGCCGGAGGCATAGTCACCCATGATATCGCGCCGCGAGGTGAAGATGATCAAGGCCACCATGGGAACGGGCAGGGCGATGCTGAGAATGACCTGACTGACCACCAGCGCTTGCGTTGCGTTGACCCCCATCGCCACAACGACAAAGGCGGGCACCATCGTCACCAGCCTGCGCAGCAAAAGTGGCACGCGAAAATGCAAGAAGCCTTGCATAATCATCTGCCCTGCCATTGTGCCCACCACCGAGCTGGAAATGCCTGAAGCAATCAGCGAGATCAAAAACACGCCTGCCGCAGCAGCGCCCAAAAGAGGCGTCAGGGTGTGGTAGGCGGTTTCGATCTCCGCAACTTCGCTATGGCCTTGATGAAAGGCACTGGCCGCCATCATCACCATCGCCATATTGACCATGCCAGCGATGGCCAGAGCAATCACCACCTCCGTATTGGAAAATTTCAGCACCCGTTTGCGTTCGGTGTCATTTTTGATATCGGCGCGGTTTTGGGTCAGTCCTGAATGCAAATAAATGGCGTGCGGCATAACCGTTGCGCCAATGATGCCCACCGCGATGGTCAGGGCTGTCGCATCGGCCAATTGCGGCGTGACCATGCCAACAGCTGCATCCCCCCAGGCGACCGGTGCAATCAGGATTTCGATCAAATAACACAAGCCGATCACCGCCACCATCGCGCCAATGATCAATTCCATCGGGCGGAATCCTTTGCGTTCAAACATCAAAATGCCGTAAGTCACAATCGCGGTCACGGTCATGCCTGCCATCAAAGGCATATCAAACAGCAAAGCAAGCCCGATGGCGCCACCCAGAAATTCGGCCAGATCGGTTGCCATCGCCGCGATTTCACTGACAAACCACATGACCCAAACAACGGGCGATGAGAAATTGTCCCGACACAACTCGGCCAGATTTTTGCCTGTGACGATGCCCAATCGCGCCGAAAGCGCCTGAAACAGCATGGCGATCAGGTTGGCAAGCAACACGACCCAGAGCAATTTGTAGCCGTAGCCCGCGCCAGCCTGAATGTTGGTGGCATAATTGCCCGGATCCATATAGGCAACAGAAGCGATGACGGCCGGACCGGCAAACAATAGTTTGCCGCGTATGCCGCGCTTTTCCCCCACCAAAACCGCATTCATATCTGAACGCGTTCGTTCCGTTGCAAACATCGACGTCATCTCCGTAGGCCGACCAATATAACTTCTATTTGGCTTTGAAATATAGCCAAGGCTAATTTTTCTGCAATAGGCAATATTGTCACGGCCTGTCTGCGTGACCATTTTCCACATTGCATTTAGAAGGAACATTCTGTACCCAAGGCTACAAAGATTTATTCGTCATGCAGAATAGTGCATGGTAACACCGGCTCTCAGAAGATCGACATGACAGAAAAACCCGTAAAAACCAGCGTTCAGGCCAATCGGTTTGCCCGGGCGCGTGAGGCACAGGCCAAAGCGGTAATGGAAGACTATGTTGAAATGATTGGCGATCTGATCGGCGAACATGGCGAAGCCCGTGTGGCTGATATTGCTGAACGCATGGGGGTGGCCCACCCGACGGCCACCAAGGCTATTGCCCGGATCAAGCGCGAAGGCCTTGCCGTTTCCCGACCTTATCGCGGAGTGTTTCTAACCGATGAAGGCTCCGCTCTGGCCGATCGTGTGCGCAACCGTCACCGGTCCGTGGTGTCATTGTTGATTGCTGTCGGCGTGCCCCCTGAAACGGCTGAAATCGATGCTGAAGGCATTGAACATCATGTGTCAGGTGAAACGCTCAAAGCGTTCGAACGCTTTCTTGACGCCCAATCATGAGGGTACAAAGTTTCGCGCTATGGATTGGGTTTGCTCTATTTCCCTGCTTCATTGCCTGAATCTGCCCTCTGTTTGTCTCATCTGATTCTCAAGCCAATACCCAATACCGGTCCCGGTTTGGCCCGTTGATTACTGGTGATTAAAGAGTGCCTTTGCCAAAAGTTAACATATTCCTAACGCCTTATGTTGAATGACGCTTAAATAGCATCAAAGAGCATCAGTCATTGTTGATCTGAGCCGTATAGCCACAAGCGCTTTATCCCTAAAGTGGGGGCATAAAATGCGGAGGGCCTCTCCGCGCATAAGGGAGTTATCCATGGAATTTCTCGAGGCGCTGTTCGGGTATATCAACGATTTGACCTGGGGTTGGGCATTGATCCCGATTCTTGTGGTCTTTGGTGTGTTCATCACCATCATGTCGGGCTTTGTTCAGCTCGAATTTTTTGCACGCATGTTTCGTGTTTTGTGGGGTGGCGATAAAAATGCCGACCCCAATTCAATTTCAGCACGCGCCGCCTTGCTTGTCTCGGTCGGGGGACGTGTCGGCGGTGGTAACATTGCTGGGGTTGCCGTTGCAATCACATTGGGCGGACCGGGGGCGGTCTTCTGGATGTGGCTCATTGCACTGGTTGGCATGGCAACAAGCCTGATCGAATGTACGTTGGCTCAGGTCTACAAACGTGTCGATAGCAATGGAGCGTTCCGTGGCGGGCCAGCCTTTTATATCCTTCATGGACTGGGACGTCGTTACCAATGGCTGGCGATCGTCTATGCGATCTGTTTGTTGGCCTCTTTTGGCCTTGGGTTTAATGCGTTCCAAGGCAACACGGTTGCCGGAGCCGTTCAGGAAGCGCTCGGCATTGATCGGGTCATAACTGGTGGCTTTTTGACCATTGTCACGGCCTTTGTGGTGTTTGGTGGCATTCAACGCATCGCCAAAGCCGCAGATGTGGTTGTGCCTATCATGGCGTTGGCATATCTGGGATTGGCGGTCCTTGTGATCATCATGAATATTGCCGATGTGCCCGCTGTGTTTAACCGCATCATCCAGAGCGCCTTCGGCTTTGATCAAGCGGTCGCTGGTGGCATGGGAGCGGCCATTGCGCAGGGCCTGAGACGCGGTTTGTTCTCCAATGAGGCCGGTCTCGGTTCCGCGCCAAACGTGGCCGCGACAGCGCTTGTTCGCCATCCCGTCAGTCAAGGCATCACCCAGTCTTTGTCTGTGTTCATTGACACTATTCTGATTTGTTCCTGCACTGCTTTCATCATCCTACTTGGTGATGTCTATGTTGCTGGTGCTGAAGGAATCGACGGTGTGGTGCTGACCCAGCAGTCTTTGGCCAGCCATTATGGCGAATGGTCGAAATTTGGGCTCACCTTTGCCATCCTGCTGTTTTCTTTCTCTTCGATCATCTACAACACCTATCTGGGTGAAAATGCTCTGTCGGCGATTACCAAATCGAAAATGGCAGTCAATGTCTTGCGTGTTGCAATTCTGGGGATTGTTTTCCTTGGCGCTGCAGCACCAAATGCGACCTCGGTTTTCTTCTTCTCCGATCCCTTAATGGGTGTCCTAGCCGTGGTCAATCTGGTGGCCATCCTGATGCTATTCCCCGTTGCCATGCGTGTGGTGGATGATTTCCGTGCCCAGTTGAAAAATGGCGTTGAAAGGCCAGTTCTGGACCCGAACAACTTCAAGGATCTCGATATTGATCATGAAGCTTGGGACAAGGCGCGCTGGACCTAAAACACGATATAAGCAGTTTGCCAAAATAGAAAAAGCCGCCCGTTGGGCGGCTTTTTGTTGAATGAACACAGAGACCAAACCAACCCGTTGGATCAATTCAGCCAAAGCTGTATCAGCGCGGCTTCGGATGTCTCCAAACCACCGTTCTCAACGCCGGCTTTCCACAGTCCACCTCCTGCAGCATAGGTTCCCGGTCTCAAGCCGCCGGTCTCGCATTGGCTGACTGCGCGCAGGCGTTTGCCTTGCCGTGTTGCATCAGCAAGCAACTCAAGAATACCCGGATCCGACATCGCGGTACCTGAGCCATAAATACGCAACACCGCGCCGTCCAATTGTTCCAGAGCCGCCTGAAGAGCCACTTTCGGCAACCCCGGCGATAGGCTCAAAATGGCAAATCGTCTGTCATCAAAGCGCCGGTTTTTAGGGGGAGATAGGGGTGCTTGTGGCAGGGGACGAAAAGAATCCGGCATGCTGCTGTCATGTTTGACAAGTCCTCCCGCATGCATTACGCGCTGAGCAAAACTAAGGAAGACGCCTTCGCCCGGGCACATGGCGGTTGCGATGGCCAGTTGCAAATTGGGTTCGGCATCCCCTTCCATCAACAAGGGCACCATAGAGCCGCATAAAACGACCCTGCGATGCAGTCCCACCAAGGCCTGTGACAGGGCGGCGCCCGTAAAGGACATGGTGTCCGTGCCGTGGGTGATCAAGACGGCAGTGTCGGGTGCTGCTTCAATCAGATCAAGGATCTGATTCCAGTGGTGAGGCCCCACATCCGAGCTGTCAATCAACGGGGCAAATATATGGGTGCGCAGCGTCATGCCTTCGGGCAGCAAGCTGTTGACGATGCCTTCCACCAGCCCATCCTTTGGGGCGAGGCCAAAATCGGTTTGCGCCATGCCAATGGTGCCGCCGGTGTGGATCAAAAGAAGGTCTTTCACATCACTCTCGCATTTTCTGGTGTACTTGCTGCCTGCAACAAACGTGCGCCCTGTTTGCTGTCATCAACACGGCCAAGTTCACAGACCCTCTCGGAATTGACAATGGGCTTTGGCCCGGTAACATAGTGCGAATTGATGCAGATACAGGTGCAAAAAGAGACACTATGACGGAATTTTCTGAGAATTTGAAACTGTTATGCTCTTACAGCCCCTCTGTTTCGCAGGTTGGGCGCGATTTGAAAATCAACCGCAGCCAGTTGAACCGATATTTGGCGGGGGACTCTCGACCCCGAATCGCCTTGATGCGCAAGATTTGCGATTATTTCGGTGTTGAAGAATATGAATTGCTGTTGCCCTTTGAAGAGTTTGCCCAAATTGTCAAACTCCGCAGTCTGGACAAAGGACCAATCGTGCGTGAATTGCGCCAGCATTTTGATCACGTCATGTCTCTGAATGAGCCACGCATCCAAAATCTGGCCGGGACCTTTTGGGAATATCACTATTCCATGGCGCGGCCCGGAAAAATCATTCGCAGCTTGATCCATTTCTCGCGCCAAGAGGACAAATTATTCTACCGCAGACTGGAGCGCATGGGCCCCCATGATCGGGCGACCCTGCGTCATCACCGATATCAAGGGGTCGCCCTTTTGACCGGTGAGCGAGTGTTCTTGAGTGACTATGAATATAGCACCGGCGTGGAGCTGACCCAGACCGTTCTCTACCCTGATTATGCCCACAAATGGCGCCGTTTGAATGGCATCAAACTGGGTGTCTCTGCGGACCACTCTCATACACCCTGCGCAGTCAGGGTTTATCTCGAACGTATACCCTTGAGCACAAGTGCTCTGAGGGCATTGCGGCAATGCGGCTTGTATGATGTAGACAGCTCTGACATTCCGGACGATATCCGCGACATGATCAGTAATGTGGTGTCCGGCCCTTTTGTTTTTGCCGCGCACTTGTATAATTAACCGCTCAAACCGGGTTGCATTCGCTGTCGGACAGATGATCCCCTGACAATTCCAAGCGATGCATGGGCGGGGCGGCAGGATCATCGATCGCTTGCAGCGCTGCCTTGGCCAGAAATTCCCCTGCCAACGTCAAATTCTCATAGACGGACATGACTTCTTTGCGAATATACTGGAGATAGGGCGAGGCCTCTTTTGCAAAAATGTCGACATCCTTCCCCAATACCAGACCGCTTTGTTCAAGTGCGGCAATCGACACAACCGCCGACGATGTCGAAGGCGCAATGATGCCATCCAGCGTTCCGGGCTGGGAAAAACGCTGCACAAGCGCCTTACGCATCGCCTCGTTGCCGTCGTGGCTGGAAGCGCCTTCTAAGATTTCCACCCGCGCATCCGAAGCCAATAGCCCCTGTTCTATGCCTTTGTAGATGTCTTTGCTGTAGCTCAGATTATCGGGTGGGGAGATAAACAATAGGCGCTTGCGACCCTTTTCGATCAAGATTCTGGCTGCTTGCGTACCAAAGGCGATATTGTCAAAATCGAAAAAGGCATGCTGCTCTTTCCAATTGCTGCGGCCATAGGCAACAAAGGGGAATTGCCGTTCCAAAAGATAGGCGATCCGCTGGTCATCCGGTTCTATCTGGCTGAGAATGACAGCGTCAGCGCTGCGTGTCTCCACAACATGTTTGACCACCTCAAGCCGTTGCGTCTGGGTTGCATAAGTCACGATATTCATATGATAGAGTGTGCCCTGCAGATGGCGCGCAATTGAGGCAATCAATCGGCCGGTATGGTCATCAATCACATCGTGATCTGCAGACAGAATAAGCGAAATGACATTGCTCTTGCCGGTTACCAGTCCAACGCCTGATCGGTTGCGCACATAACCGATATCGTCGGCAATCTTGCGCACTTTCTTTTTGGTTTCAGCCCCGATTTCTGGCCCGTCGCTCAGCGCTCTGGACACGGTGGTAACCGCAAAGCCGCTCAATTCCGATATTGTTTTCAGTGTCGGTCTTTTCAAAGCCATCTTCGCAACTTTCTGTTCTGATCAGCTTAATAGGGGATGTGCTCCCATTTGGCAATTTACCCAAGAGGGCCAATTTGTAGAGGCCAATCTGTAGAGGCCAATCTGCAGAGGTAAGTCTGGCCGCTTTTCTGTTTGGATTTGGCATCGAAGCGTTTCAATATTTAAGCTGTAACGTTTCAGGATGTAGATAGATTTTGCTCGTATAATGCTATGAATTCCACATAAAACTTCACCGCTACATGGTGATTGGATTGATGAAATATATCTATATTTCATGTGTTTAAGGTGTTTTGTCATACATATACATAAATGTTTTTTAACGATCAAATAGCTAAACTGGGCCAAACACAATGGCAAGGGCTCAACAATGCAGACCAATCAAGCTGAATTTAAAGCAAAAACAAATCATTCAATCAGTTCTAAATCTGATGATTTCATCGGCTTTCTCTCAGGATATGGAACCGAATTAAAATACTCCAATGCTGCGTGGAAAGCGATTGAGCCCGAACTTGGATCTGTTCTGGATTCTTTCTATAAGCATGTTTTGAACTACCCCGAGCTGAGCGAAAAACTGGGCAAGGATGGTCAGAAATTGGCCGGTATCAGGTCGGCACAGGCGAAGCATTGGGAGTTTATTCTGACCCGTGACCCTGATGCAGAATTTGAACGCCATTCAATCAAAGTGGGCGAAGCGCATGTGCGGGCCGATTTGGACGTGCAGTGGTATGTCGCCTCCTATGGTCGCATTCTGCAGGATCTTATTCCTCTAATCATTTCCAAGAACAAGCTGGCCCCCATGAAGGCCAGTCGCCTGCTTCAAGCCACCGTCTCGCGCTTCTTTACCGACATGGTTATGTCAATAGGCACGTTTAACGAAAACTCCCGCCGCAAAGAAAATGCAATGCGAACGGAAATTGAAAGCTTTCGAAACCTCAAGAATCTCTCCAAAACAGTCGAAGACGTTAATGGTATTTCCATGGATATGGCCATTTTGTCTCGCAACGTTCGTGCGTCATCACAAAGCGGACAGGCCATTTCCGCAGCCGTTGCAGAGCTGGTCGCCTCAACCGAACAAATTTCCACAAACAGCGAGCACACGGCCAAGAATGCCGACGAAGCGAGCAACTCGGTGTCTGAAGGGCTGGATGCCATGCAGTCGGTGCTCGAAGCCATGTCAAACATTGCCGAGACTTCGCAACAAACCGAAAGCAGCCTGACTGATTTGATGGAATCCTCTCAGCAAATTGGTGAGTTTCTGACGGTGATTGAAAGCATTTCAAACCAGACCAATCTGTTGGCGTTGAATGCAACAATTGAGGCGGCCCGTGCCGGAGAAGCTGGCAAGGGGTTTGCTGTGGTTGCCGCCGAGGTCAAGGAACTCGCATCCCTTTCCAACAAAGCGGCAGAAGACATCTCAAAACGCATTCATGCGCTCAACCAAGGGATGGGCACCATTCAAGGGTCAATCAGCGGCTCGTTGGAAGCAATCGAGCAGGGCCAGACCTTGATCCTTGGTGCCAACAACCTGATGGATGAATTGCGCACTCAGGTGAGTGAAGTGTCTGGCAATATGCAAGAAGTTTCCAACATTTTGCATCAACAGACCGAAGCCAGTCATGAGATCGCCAGCAGCGTTGCCGGAGTGGCTGATTTGTCAACCGAGAACGAGCAGACCCTGGCGGTGATGGTCAAGAACCTACAGGAGAGCAACGACGATTTCAGTAGCAACGCCGGGAAGTGGTTCGAGGCCAATTCCGATAGGTCTCTTTGCGAAATGGCGAAAATTGATCACATTCTGTTCAAAAAGAAAGTTGTCGATACCATAATGGGCCGTTGTCAATGGAAGGCGTCTGAGGTTCCCGATCACCACGCTTGCCGTTTGGGAAAATGGTATGACGGCTTTGACAACAACGGCATGAGTGCACTGCCTGTTTTCAAAGATCTGATTAATCCACACGAAGAGGTCCATGCCGCGGCAAAACAAGCGCTTGAATGCCATGCGGCTGGCGACCTTGATGGTGCGTTTGCCGGCCTCAAGGCACTGGATGACGCCAGCCACGAAGTCCTGAGGGCGCTAGAGAAGCTCTCTGACGTTCTGGCGGCAGAATTTGAAAAGTCAGCTTAGTGGCTCAACCGAAACATTTGAATCCCGCACGAGTGGTTTGAAGCATCAGCTTCAGACCACTCGTGCGGCAGATAGGCCTGATCAAGACGACAGGATTTCGCAATAGAGTGCCGGATCCACATTGGCGCCTGATATGACCAACGCAAGATCACCGTCATGATCGGGTACTTTGCCGTGCAGTGCCGCCGCAAGAGCTGCCGCTCCGCCCGGTTCGGCCACCAGTTTCATTTTCTCAAATGCAAAGCGCACGGCCATCCGAATTTCGTCGTCATTCACGTTTAACCCGCCCGCCAATAGAGCGTTGTTGATCGCGAAGGTCATTTCACCGGGCATTGGCGATTGCAAAGCATCACAAATGGAACGAGCCTCCGGATCATTGCCCACAATTGAGCCGCTTTTTAGGGACCGCGCTGTGGAATCAAACCCTGAAGGCTCTACGGAATAGATGGCAGCGTCGGGTAAGCGCGATTTCACGGCAGTTGCTATCCCCGCTGTCAGGCCGCCGCCGCCGCAGCAGACCAAGACAGCTCCAATGTTGGCATCAACGGCTTGAGCTTGATCCAGAATTTCAAGACCTGCGGTGCCTTGGCCTGCTATGACATAGGGGTCATTGTAGCTGGGCACGAGAATGGCGCCGCTCTTTTTGGCCAGAGCAGTGGCAATCTCTTCGCGCGATTCTGTGTAGCGGTCATAGGTGACGACTTCAGCACCGAGCGCTTTGGTGTTGTTCATTTTGATCGCAGGTGCATCCGCTGGCATAACAATTGTCGCAGGAATGCCAAGCTGCCCCGCAGCAGCAGCGATACCCTGTGCATGATTGCCCGATGACCAAGCCACAACACCCGCCGACCGTTCCGCAGGGTCAAGCGCCGATAGCCGGTTGTATGCTCCCCGAAATTTGAAGGACCCGGTGTGCTGCGCGCCTTCGAATTTCACCAACACCCGCTTGCCAACCCGCTCGTTCAGTGGTGCAAACTCCAGCAAAGGTGTTCGAACCGCATGGCTGGAAAGGCGATCTGCGGCGGTAAGGATGTCATCGATAGAAATAGCAAAGGCTTGGGTCATTGGAGTCACTCTGTTTGGGAGCCTTGGGACGGTCGGCAAATCTGCGCGCCATCACAAAGGGAAGGGGAGGGAGCGTTAAATAAATAGTATAGAGCAGATTTTGCGATCTAAAAGACCTGAAAGAAAAAACGACCAGCCTTTTGGGCTGATCGCTTTTTGTGGCCTCGTCTTAACTTGGTTGGGTTTTCCCTTGGCATTGATGCTGGGCGATAGCCTCTAGCCGTCGCGTTCCATGATCCATTTGACTTCTGGTGCGGCTTCAAAGCGCCACTTGCGCAAAGGGCCAGCCATCACGTTGAGATAATACATGTCAAAGCCATAAGGCGCACCGCATGGATGGTGCCCTTTGGGAACCAGAACAACGTCTCCGTCTTTGACAGCCATGGTTTCGTCAAGAGAGCCGTCATCGGTATAGACACGTTGGATGCCGAAGCCGTTGGCCGGGTTGAGGCGGTGATAGTAGGTCTCTTCCAGATAGGTCATGTGAGGGTAATCATCCTCGTCATGGCGATGGCTTGGATAGGACGACCAGTTGCCATTGGGTGTGAAGACCTCCGTCACCAAAAGGCTGTCGGCCACATCGCGATCTTCCATGGCAATGTTATTGATATATCGGGTGTTCTGCCCCTTTCCCCGCTGGGTCAGCTCAATAGCATCGGGCCCCAAGCGCTGGGCTTGATGGTTGCCGGAGCCCGGAGCCGAACAAATCGCCACCTTGCAGGGTGTGGTGGCTTCAATCATCCAGTCTTTGTCATTGGGGACATAGAGACAATGGGGTGGTGTGCGTTCAAAAACACTCATCCGGTCGCCCAGCTCGCCCCAGTCCTGGCCCGCCGCTTTGACGTTGGCTTTGCCTTCGATCATGACCAGAATAATCTCGCGGTCACCGGTCACATCCGATGCCGTCTCACCGGGTTGAAGGGCATAAAGGGCAAAACCCACATAGCCCCAGTTGGCTTCTTTGGGCGTGATATCATGCACCTTGCCACTGGTAGCAGTGGGTTTGCGTAAAAGATTTGTCATGGTTGTTTGTCCAAATCATTGTCTGTCTCGTCAGCCGTCGGGACATAGACAATCAGCAGTAGATAGACACAGTAGGCACCCAAACCACCAAAAATCATCGCCCAAGTATCATTGCCAAGATGCAGCTCAACCCCCGCCCAAGACAAACAAAGAGTGCAGATCAATAACCGGACCCAGAGAGGGCGAAGCATGGGGTGGGACGTGTCAAACATATCTGTTTACCGATCTTATTTGAGGCCCGCCTTGCGTGCCATTTCCTTTAGGGCCGCAAAGCCCATGGACTGGTACTCAAACGGATTGCGAATGTCGGGGTCCTGTTCGGCCTCAATGACCAACCAGCCTTCATAGCCATGCTCGGCAGCAGAAACCAGAACCGGTTCGAAGTCAACAATGCCGTCTGTGTCGCCGGGTACTGTAAAGACCCCACGGCGCACCCCTTCGAGGAATGACAGGCCGTCTTCACGCACTTGCTTCATTATGTCTGCGCGGATATTTTTGGCGTGGATATGGGCCACCCGCGCCATGTGACGTTTGGCAGTGGCCGCAACATCGCCGCCACCGAAATAACAATGGCCGGTATCAAACAACAGTTTGGTTGCTGGACCGGTCACGTCCATAAAGCGGTCAATCTCGGTTTCACTCTCCACCACCGTGCCCATATGGTGGTGATAGACCAGCGTGATGCCTTGATCGGCGGCAAACTGCGCCAGCGCCTCAACGCCTTTGCCAAAATTGTCCCAGTCGGTGTCAAGCAAACAGGGTTTGTCATTGACCGGCATGTCATCGGCGCCGTGAATGGCGTTGGAGGTTTCGCAGGTGATGATCACCTCGGACCCAACAGCCTTTAAAAGATCAAGATAGGGCTGCATCGCCGCTTTTTCTTGTTCAAGGCTGTTGGTTAGCAAATTGAGAGAATGCCAGCCGGAAATATAGCGAAGGCCGCGCCCGCCAAGCGCTTTTTCGATCTCGCTCGGGGTGGTGGGGAATTTGTGGCCTTTCTCTATGCCGTCAAAACCGATTTTCGCGGTTTCATCAAGGCATTGCGCAAGGCCGATATGCGCGCCCAGACTTTGGTCGTCATCATTGGACCAGGCTATGGGGTTGGTGCCAAACTTGATCATGGTTTAGATCCGATTTGCAAGGTTTTGGACATAATCTGCACGCGCTTGGTTGACTTCCTCACGCTGGCTGACTTCGGGCACGGCAACCTCCCACCAATGGCCACCATCCGGCGTGCTGGGATAGGGGTCTGTATCAATAACCACAACAAAGGGACCGGTGGCTGCTTTGGCCTGTTCCAGTGCTTTTTCCAATTCGGCAATCGAGCCCGCTTTGACCGAGCTTGCCCCCATGGAAGCACTATGCTGGACAAAGTCGATGGTTGACGGGACTTTATGCTCAGCATGGGTGAGCAGATTGTTGAACTCGGCCCCGCCAGTGCCCATTTGCAGTCGGTTGATACAGCCAAAACCGCCATTGTCAGTGATGACGATGGTGATTTTGATGCCCATCATCACAGCGGTCGCCAGCTCTGAGTTCATCATCATGTAAGAGCCGTCGCCCAGCATGCAGACAACATCGCGGTCCGGCTGGGCCATTTTAATGCCCATCGCACCGGCAATCTCATAGCCCATGCAGCTATAGCCATATTCCATGTGATAGGCTCCGGGGCGAGGTGCTTTCCAAAGCTTGTGCAATTCACCGGGCATGGTGCCCGCGGCGCACATCACCACCGTGTCAGGGCCGGACGCCCGTTGCACGGCCCCGATCACCTGTTGGTCTGTCGGCAACCCATTGCTTTGCGTGGCGTCCTCAGAAGGGGCTTGGCACAAGGGATCGACGGCAGCAAACCAATCACTTTTCAGCACAGGATTTGGTGCATCAAAACACACTTGCCCCAATGTCGAGGTGAGATCGGCCAAGCCGACCCGCGCATCACACTGCACAGGCATCGCGCCATGTTTGACCGCATCATAGGCGGCCACATTAAGGCTGATCAGCTTACGGTCCGGATTTTTGAACAAAGCCCATGAGCCAGTGGTGAAATCTTGGAAGCGTGTTCCGACACCCAGTACCAAATCAGCCTCTTCGCAAATGCTGTTGGCTGGCGTTGCTCCGGTCACCCCAACAGGGCCCAGATTGAGCGGGTGATCCCAAGCAAGGGCAGACTTGCCCGCTTGGCTCTCGACCACTGGAATGGCAAACTGTTCAGCGAAGACTTGCAGCGCATCACACGCGCCGGAATAATGCACACCGCCACCCGCAACAATCACCGGCTTTTTCGCGGCTTTGATGGCTTCAACAGCGCGGGCAAGCTCGCCTTGATCTGGATGCACGCGGCGCTGGTGCCAAATATGGGGCTCAAAGAAGCTCAAGGGCCAATCATAGGCCTCAGCCTGCACATCCTGACAGAAAGCCAGCGTCACGGGGCCGCAATCGGCAGGATCCGTCATGGTGGCAAAGGCCCGTGGCAGGGCGGTCAAAAGCTGTTCGGGGCGCGTGATACGGTCAAAATAGCGCGACACAGGTCGAAAACAATCATTGGCGCTAATGGTACCATCGCCAAAATTCTCTACTTGTTGCAACACAGGATCAGGGCCGCGATTGGCAAACACATCACCGGGTACAAACAGCACCGGCAGCCGATTGACATGGGCCAGCGCGGCCGCTGTCACCATGTTGGTCGCACCCGGGCCAATGGAGGATGTCACCGCCATCGCCCGTTTGCGACAGGATTGTTTGGCGTAGGCAATGGCAGCATGGGCCATGCCTTGCTCATTATGGCCGCGATAGGTCGCAAGGTTTTCTTGGGCGTGATACAGGGCTTCGCCCATGCCAGCTACGTTGCCGTGGCCAAAAATCGCCCACATGCCAGCGATGAACGCATCACCTTCGTCATTCATTTGCGCGGCGATGTAGCGCACCATGGCTTGAGCGGCGGTCAATCTGAGTGTGGTCATTGATTATCTCCCCCTACAGCGCGCGCCTCGTCCCAAACCGCGCAAAGATTGGCATATTTGTCTGCCATTTTTGACACAGCTTCCGCGTCCGTCAACTGTCCCTGCATCCAAGCGCGTGCCGCGTCCCCAAAGATGGTACGGCCCACGGCAAAGCCGCGCACAAGCTCAAATTTCGCCGCCTGCGCAAAGGATGCAGCCAGTTCATCGGCCGGCGCATCCAGCCCAAGAACCACAATGCCGCGTGTATGGGCATCGTTGCGCTCAATGGCCTCAACGGTCTTGGCCCATTCCGCCTTGGACTTAAACGCCTCAAGCTTCCACCAATCGGGATAGATGCCGATGTCATAAAAGCGCTGAATGATGGCCGGTGTCGTATCTATGCTGACCGGCCCGACTTTGGACGGAATGATCTCGAGTAGAAATTCCAACCGGTTGCGGCGCGAGGCTGCAAACAGGCGTTTGACCACGGTTTCCTGTTCGGCTTTCATCTCATCGCTGTCGTCGGGATGATAAAAGCACAGGCATTTGACCACATGAGCCAGCGGCCATTCAGACAGACCGCCCAAGTCTTCCCCCAACGGCGGCTCCAGCGTCAACGGACGAGAGCCCGGCCATTCCACCGGACGGCCAATCCAGAGACCTTGACCCGTTGCTTTGTCTAGCGCATCACGCCCCAGTCGTTCGTCACATAGCAAACCATAGCCAGCCTGCCCGTTGGAGACCTTTGTTGCGGCCTCGACACACAGCTGTTTGAAAGCGCCTATTTTATCAGGCGCCGCGCCATCCATTTCTTCCAATTGCATACGGTGGTCAAAAGCAAACACCCGCATATCGGACCAGTCACCCTTGCTGATCGGTGGCCGGTTGGTGGACCAGTGCAATTGCTCGAGCTCTGGGTCCTTGCGCAATGCTTTGATCTTGATGCCGCGTTTGAGGAAAAATTGCAGCTCCTCCCAACTTGGATAAGCAGGGGTGCAGCCGTGGCGCGAAACGGCAAACGCACCGCAGGCATTGGCATATTTGAGCGCCGTTGGCCAGTCTTCGCCATCCAGCCAGCCCTTTAGCAAGCCCGACATAAAACCATCGCCCGCGCCAAGTACATTGAACACCTCAATGGGGAAACCCGGACCGCTTTGGCCGTCATCCAGACTGTCGGGAATGGCATCGGTGAAGGCAACCGCCCCCATTGCACCGCGCTTGCAAACGAGGGTCGCCTTGGACACTTTTCGCACCGCGCGAAGAGCCTGCAGCGTATCAGTGGTGCCACCTGCAATATGGAACTCTTCTTCCGTTCCGACGATCAGGTCAAAATAATGTAGCGTGGATTGCAATTTTGTCGTCACGGCGTCTGAGGCAATAAACCGGTTTTCGCCGTCGCCGTGGCCCGACAGGCCCCAAAGGTTGGGCCGATAGTCGATATCAAGCGCTGTCTGGGCACCGGTTTGGCGGGCCAGTTTTAACGCTTTGAGGACAGCGCCTTCCGTTTGGGGGTTGGAAAGATGCGTACCCGTGACCGTAACACAGCGGCTTTGAGCAATGAAGGCGGGATCAATATCCTCTTCGCAGAGGGCCATATCGGCGCAATTTTCGCGGTAGAAAATCAACGGGAATTGCTCCCGATCCCGAATGCCCAAAAGCACCAGTGCGGTGAGGCGCTCGGGGTCGGTGACAACGCCGCGTGTATCCACGCCTTCGCGTTCAAGCTGTTCGCGTATGAACCGGCCCATATGCTCGTCGCCAACGCGGGTGATGAGCGCGGACTTCAGCCCCAATCGAGCCGTACCCGTTGACATATTGGTTGGCGACCCGCCCAGATATTTGGAGAATGAACCCATATCTTCCAGTCGACCGCCGATCTGGCTACCGTATAAATCGACCGATGAGCGGCCAATCGTGATGACATCAAGGCTTTTCATGGAAATCCTCATTAAAGAAAATGTGCCAATTCAATCGTTTTGCCCTGTTTCAACGAGGCGTTGGCAGCTTCTGCCAAAGCAAGGGCGTTGACACCATCGGCGAGTGACGCAGGGAAGGCGGTCTTGGCGGCAACGGCTTCAACAAAGGCATTCCATTCGATCTGGTAGGCTTTGTTGTAGCGCTCAAGGAAAAAATGCTCTGGCTTGGCTGAGGTCACACCGGCACTGGTTGCTTTTACGACCGTATTCTCCAACATATTCTCGGCGCTGAGCATTCCCGTTGATCCCAAAAGCTCAATGCGCTGGTCATAGCCAAAGGCCGCGCGGCGGCTGTTTTTGATCACCGCTAGCCGCCCGTCTGCAAATTGCAGGGTGACAATTGCGGTATCCACATCCCCCGCAGCTCCGATTTCGGGATCGACAAGGCTGGCGCCAGCTGCCGAAACTCTTTGCGGGACAGCGCCAAAAAGCCAACAGACGATGTCAAAGTCGTGGATCATCATGTCGCGATACAGACCGCCAGACACCTTGACATAGCTGACCGGAGGGGGCGCAGGGTCAAAGCTGGTCACGGTGAGCAGTTCCCCTTTGCCGATATCGCCCGCATGGAATGCGGCTTTCAACGTTGCAAAGTTGGGGTCAAAACGTCGGTTGAACCCGATCATCACGGGTTGCTTGGACTTGGCGACAACATCCTGACAACGTTTGGCGCGCTCAAGGCTCAAATCCACCGGTTTCTCGCACAACACAGACTTGCCCGCCGCCACGGCGGCTTCGATCAAATCGGAATGGGTATCTGTGGATGTCGCGATCAACACTGCATCGATGGCGGGGTCGGATAAGATCGCTTCGGTAGACCTGACCTCAATTGCGTATTCTTTGGCCAGCTTAGACGCCGGTTCGGCGAAAACGTCCGATACGGCCACGAGTTGGCTGTCTTTGTGATGTGCAATGTTTGCTGCATGCACCTGCCCGATACGGCCTGCGCCCAAAAGCCCGACTGAAAGCATAGGTTTCCTCCTCCTGTAGCACCGTGTTTTGCAAAAACTCTCACATTTTGCACGCGGGAGCAAGAAACTTTTGCCCGCGTGTGCAAGCTATGCGTTGTGCTGGCAAATGCGATCAAGTAAAGATAGAAATACGGAACATGAATTGGAATGTTGAATGGCTGAAAGTAATGGCGAAAAGCCCGTATCTGAGCAAAGTGCGGGACAACAAAACCGGGTGACGGCAGACGATGTCGCCAACAAGGCCGGTGTGTCTCGCTGGACCGTCAATCGGGCGTTTAGACCAGATGCCTCCATTTCTCCCAAATCACGCGCCCGTGTTATGCAGGCAGCTGAACAGCTGGGGTATGCGCCCGATTTGTTGGCCTCCAGTCTGGCGTCCGACAAGTCAAATCTTGTAGCGCTTTTGGTGGATGATTTCGACAATCCGCACAAATTGGTGATGTTGGAGCGACTGACTCGTATTTTGCGCAAGAACGGGTGGGATACACTGTTGGTCAATATGATTGACCGCGATGATGCCTCTCATGCGTTGCTGAATGCCAGCCAAAGGCGCGTTGATGCGACAATTCTAATCGGCATTGAATTTGATGATGACGTGATTGCGGCAGCGTTGAGCGCCCGCAGGGTTAAAAAACTGATTGTGCTAGCCCGGTCATCGCACAATCCTCACACAATATCGGTTTGCTGCGATGATGTGGCAGCCATGACCGAAATCGAAACCTATGTAACGCAAAAAAAATATAAGCGTCCCTTGTTTTTCGCCGGTCCCAACACCGCGTCCGCTCATCTCAATCGAAAACAAACCTTTCTTGATCTTTGGCGGACAGGGCACGGATTTGAGCCAGAGGTGATTGATGGACATGCCTATGACCCGATCTTGAGCATGAAAGAGATTCAAGCAGCACTTGGGGATAGGGCAAGACAAGATCTGCCTGACATCATTGTTTGCGAAAATGATGCGTTGGCCATTGGTGCGATGGATGCAATCCGCCACGGGCTGGGCTTGCAGGTGCCTGACGATATTGCTGTGATCGGTTTTGACGATGTGCCGCTGGCGCTCAGCCCCAATTATCAGCTAACAACCTACCGTCAACCGATCACCGCGATGGCCGAGCGCATCGTTGCCATTCTTAACAACACGACCGAAACAGACAAGCACGACGGTTTCGTCGGCCACATCGTGATCAGAAAGAGCGCCTGAAATCAATTTGCACCAGCGTCCCCGTCTTGGTGGGCGGCGTTTGGATGCACATCTGTCCCCCGAACAGAGTGGTGATCTCTTGAGCAATTGCCAACCCCAGACCGGAGCCGTTGATTGACTGTTCGGGACGCTTGAAGCGTTCAATCAACGCAAGGGCGTCCTTTGGCATTCCAACCCCGTTGTCCTGTACTTCCAGCCGCGTCCACTTGGTGCCGTCTTTGGTCGCGGCGGTCACCCGCACGGTTATTTCATCACCACCGGTGGCGTGCTTGATGGCGTTGTCGAGCAGGTTTTTTAAAAGCTCGCCCACCAGTATAGCCTCCCCTTTGCAGTGGAGGTCATCTTCGCCTTCAAAGCCAAGATCAAAGCCCATGCTTGCCGCTTGTGGCACCAGCCCCATCGTCACCTCGCGCGCAACATGGGACAGATTGATCTGCGCATTGGTGAGTGTCTGTGAGGATCGCGCGTCCACCCGCGCCAACAGCATGAGCTGGGACAGGGTGCGTTCCGCATCGGTGATTGCATTGTTGCAGGTCTGCAAAGATGCTTTTGCTTCTTCCAGCGTTTCTGCCCGACTGGCCAGAGTGATTTGTGTTCGGATAATCGCCAGTGGGGTTCTGATTTGATGGCTGGCGTTGCCGGTAAAGTTTTTCAGCGCCTGAATGGCACCGGACAGGTGAACCATAAAGTCGTTGAACCGCTGCACCAGTCCTCCCACTTCCTGTGGTACATGATGCAAAATGGGGCGCAGATCATCCAGACTGCGCCGTCCGATTGCCGCTTCCAGCTTATGAAGGGGGCGCAGGCCGCGGGTCACCGCGAACCAGACGATGATGGCCGCCGATAGAACCAACAAAAGCTGACGCAGCGCCGACCTGATCAGAATTTCTTGTGTCAGTTTTTGCCGCGCCACGGTGGTCTCGGCCACACTCACCCGATAGGGGATCGAATGCAGTCCGGAAGAAGCGGCCGATTGCATAACCGCAATCCGGACGCTGTCTTGCTTGTAGGTGATGTCAGCAAAGCGAACCGTGCCACGTTGCTCGGCCTTTTGTTCAAACTCTGGCACGGGCAGCTGATGGTAACCTGTGACGAAGATATTGTCGGGACCATCGATGCGATAAAACACCCGATCCTGCGCAGCGGAAGTCAACATGTCCAGTGCCACATACGGGATGTCGACTTCTAACTTGCCATCATCATTGACATAAACACGCTCGGAAATGGCCAAAACGGAACCCGTAAGCACCCGATCTGCGGCTTCTGTTGCGGTCTCGCGGGCGTTGAAATAGCTATCCATCATTGCCAGAACCGCAACCAGACCAAGAGGGATCATGAGCCAAAGCAGCAGCCGGCGCCGCAGCGAATAGGGCGACGGGTGGTCGCTCATGTAGTCTCATCCAGCTGAAGGTAATATCCGAGCCCGCGTGCGGTGTTGATTTTGATGCTGTGCGGCGACAAGCGTTTGCGCAGTCGCGAGATATATTGCTCGACAGCATTCTCGCTTAACTCGTCGTCAAAGCTGGAAAGGGATTCCAATATTTGGGTCTTGGACAAAACCCTCCCGTTGGCCAGCAGCAGCGCTTGCAAGATATTGAATTCGCGCGCGGGCAAATCTGTGGGCTGATCGCTGATACGTAAGGTGCGCCCAGTCATATCAAGACTGATCGGGCCAAGATCAAGCTGTGCTGCTGTTGCACCGGCTCGCCTGCGCAGCAATGCCCGCACACGGGCTTCTAGTTCGGGCACTTCAAAAGGCTTGGTCAAATAATCATCCGCCCCCAGATCGAGCCCCTTGACCCGATCATCAACCCCGTCTCGCGCGGTTAACACCAGCACCGGAGTGTCGTTGCGGCGGGCACGCATATTACGCAGGATTTCAAAACCGTCCATATGAGGCAGATTGAGATCCAGCAGAGCCAAATCGTAATTTTGCGCCGCCAGAACGGCGTCTGCATCGCTGCCCGTTGCAACGCTGTCGACCGCATAGCCATTGCTGGTCATGACCTTGATCAGGCCGTCAGCCAGTACCGGATTGTCTTCGATAATGAGTATGCGCATTGTCCCCTCCGCGGTGCAGTGTAAAGGAAAACTTGTGCTTGTGCCTAGGCCAAATCTATGCCCATTCTTGACTTTAGGACAATGTGCTGACTGGGAGGATGTCACTTTGCTCAATAAAGTAGAAGCGCGTAAACATCATAATTTCTATGGGCTTCTTGCTGTTGTCATGGGCTGTATCGGGCTGGTGTCCTTTGCCTCTCAAGGGATGGCGGACACTCTGTTCCCCGCCAAGCAGCCGGAATTGGGCGGACCGGTTCTGACCGTCTACTCTTCCCTCGATAGGGAGCTGTCGCGTCCTCTGGTCGACGCTTTTCAGACTGCCAATCCCACCGTCGCACTCCGATATGAAGAAATGCAGACGCAAGATGTCTATGAGCGGACAATTGAAGAAACAGACCAGTCAGGCAAGACGGCAGATATTATCATCTCCTCTGCCATGGATTTGCAAATGAAGTTGGCCAATGATGGTTATGCCAGACGCGTTGACCTGCCGAATATTGACATATGGCCCGATTGGGCCAGCTGGCGGGACACCGCTTTTGCCTTAACTTTCGAACCTGCCGTGATTGTTTATCACAAACCCAGCTTCATCGATATCGCTCCACCCCATTCCCGTGCCGAGTTGATTGCTCTGTTGCGCGAAAGGGGCGATGCGTTTTTCGGTCGAATCGCGACCTATGATATCGAGCGGGCGGGCGTGGGCTATTTGTTTCTTGCGCTGGATGAGAAGAATCATCGCGATATCTGGGATTTGGTCAATGCACTGGGCAGTGCCGGGGTGAAGCTCTATTCCAATTCGTCTGCCATATTGCACAGGGTTGCTGAAGGACAGTTTGCGCTTGGCTATAATATATTGGGGTCTTATGCGGCGAATTGGACCAAGACCCATCCCGAACTGGGCATCATTCTTCCTTCCGATTATACCCTTGTCATGTCCCGTATTGCCCTTGTGCCACAGGCTGCACAAAATCCTGAGTTGGGCACGCAATTCCTCAGTTTCTTGATGAGTCGGGAAGGGCAGTCGATTATGGCAAAACAGGTTGGCATACCCGTTTTGCATCCAGATATTCGCGGCGACAATACGGTGCATCATATGGCCACGGCTCATGGCAGCCAATTGCGCCCGATTGCCGTGCGCCCCAGCCTTATGGTCTATCTCGATCAGGTCAAGCGCGCCAAAATCGTCGAGAAATGGAACAAGGCTTTGAGCAACCAATGAACCGCGGTTGTTATACAGGGATGCCATCGCCGGGCGTTTTATAGTAGAATGTATATAGGTGATATTCCCTATATATTGCACTGCAGCGACAGCTTGATGACAGGTTCGCCTGTTTGACTTGCGCCAGCTTGACCCGGCACGGTGGAGGTACCACCGGGTTATTTTCTAATGGGAGGACAACCTAATGAAACTTTTGAAAGCGGCTTTGACCGCAGCAGTATTCACTGTATCTGTAGCAACCTTTTCGGCTCCAGTGCTTGCTGATGGCCACAAAGTGCTCGATCAAATCAAGTTCCTTATTCCTGGTGGCGCTGGTGGCGGCTGGGATGGCACAGCGCGCGGCACCGGTGAAGCACTGACCAAATCTGGCCTTGTTGGCTCAGCATCTTATGAAAACATGTCCGGTGGCGGTGGTGGTAAAGCCATTGCGCATTTGATCGAAACCAATGATCCGAACACTTTGATGGTCAATTCAACGCCCATCGTTATCCGATCCTTGCAGAAGGTCTTTCCACAGTCCTTCCGCGACCTGACACCAATCGCAGGAACTGTCGGTGACTATGGTGCGCTTGTTGTCGGCAAAAACTCTTCATACAACACCTTTGCTGAATTGTTGGCGGCCTATAACGCTGATCCCAAAAAAGTTGCCATCGGTGGCGGCTCGGTTGCTGGCGGTATGGACCATTTGATCTCTGCGCTGATTATGAAAAGTGCCGGAGCCAGCCCAACCGCTGTGAAATATATCCCTTATGATGCGGGTGGCAAAGCAATGGCCGGCTTGTTGTCTGGCGAAATCAAAGCGCTGACCACTGGCTTTGGTGAAGCAATCGAGCTTGCACGTCAGGGTGAAGTGAAAATCCTTTGTGTCACCGCTCCCGACCGCGTTGACGCTGCCAAAGACACGCCAACCTGCGACGAAGCAGGCGCAACAGGAGCATTCTTCGTCAACTGGCGCGGGTTCTTTGCGGCACCTGATCTGCCTACGGAGCAAAAAGCAAAATTTGTTGAAGCTCTTCAGGAAATGTATGACACCGAAGAATGGGCAACCGTTCGTGACCGCAATGGTTGGGTGGAAATTTTCAATCCAGATGACAAATTTGTTGCCTTCCTGGAAGGTCAAGAAAAAGAAGTCACAACTCTGATGAAGGAACTCGGCTTTATGTAAGCCTGTCTTTCCAGAGACAATCCACCCTGAGTGGATGTGAAAATGGGATGGGAGGAGCCAGCGTTGCTCCTCCCTTCTGCATCCCATACCGTGATCAAAGACCCAAACGATCCCAACCATTTGGACCATTGCCATGCTGCTCAACAAAGATAGAATTGGTGGGCTCTTGCTGCTGATTTTCAGCATCACCTACGGCCTGCTCAGTCAACAAATTCATCTTTTACCCTTTCAAACCAACTCGGCATTTCACGCCCGAACCATGCCCGAAGTGCTCTCTGTTCTGGCCATCGGCCTGTCCCTGTTGGTTATTCTGTTTCCCGGCACCAACGAAGGTCCGCGGTTCGCCGGTCTCAAATGGGGATTGGGGTTTGCCTTTCTGGCATTGATGTCAGTCTATGGCCTTCTGGTTCGCCCTCTGGGTTTCATTGCGGCGACATCTTTGTTTCTGATGATCGGCTTTGCGATGCTTGGGGAACGCAAAATCTGGCTTCTTGTTGCCGTTGCAGTGCCTTTGGTGATTGCTTTTTGGGTGATGATGACGATGGGGCTGGATGTGTTCATCGAGCCATTGCCAGAATTTATGAGAGGCAATTGACATGCTTGACGGTATCCTGATCGGGCTTGGCACTGCCATGTCACCGATGAATCTTGTGTTTGTTGTTATCGGCTGTTTTGTTGGAACATTTATCGGCATGTTGCCGGGCCTCGGGCCAATGTCGGCGATTGCGCTAATGATTCCCATCGCATCCACGCTGGACCCCTCTGCTGGCATTATTTTGATGGCCGCAGTCTATTATGGTGCAATTTTTGGCGGCTCGACCTCCTCCATTTTGATCAACGCGCCGGGTGTGGCCTCAACGGTTGCCACCTCTTTCGATGGTTATCCTATGGCCCAACAGGGCATGGCAGGCAAGGCTCTGGCCATTGCCGCCTATTCGTCCTTTTCCGGTGGCGTGATTGCAGCTATTTTTCTGCTCATCGCAGCGCCCTTCTTGGCCAGCGTCTCGCTCTCCTTCCAATCTACTGACTATTTTGCGCTGATGGTTCTTGGCTTGACTGCCGTTGCGGCATTTGCCAGCCGTGGGGATGTGCTCAAAGCTTTGTTGATGACCGTTGTCGGTCTGATGCTCTCGACCGTTGGCACCGACCAGACCCAAGGCGTGCCACGCTTTACCCTCGGCATTCTGGACCTGACCGACGGGATTTCATTCCTGCTGTTGGTGATGGCAACATTCGCGCTGTCCGAAGCTTTGATCGCGATCCTGAAGCCTGACAATGACAGCAAACGGCAGGAGGAAAAAGAAGCTTCCTCTCACCTTGGTTCCATGGCCATCAGCAAAGAAGAAGTCAAGGAAATGGTGCCGGTGATTGGTCGGTCCTCTGTGCTTGGCTTTCTGATTGGCGTGTTGCCTGGTGCCGGCGCGACCATTGCCTCGTTTCTTGCCTATGGTACAGAGCAACGCATTGCGGGTGCAGAAAAAGGAAAATTGTTCGGCAAAGGATCAGTCCGCGGGCTTGCTGCACCGGAAACAGCCAACAATGCCGCTGCAACAGGCTCTTTTGTGCCATTGTTGACACTGGGTATCCCGGGGTCTGGCACAACCGCCATCATGCTGGGTGCGTTGGTCGGTTATGGCATTCAGCCCGGCCCACGGCTTTACGTTGATAATCCTGAGGTGTTTTGGTCGGTGATCGTATCCATGTGGATTGGCAACATCATCTTGCTAGTGCTGAATCTGCCGCTGATTCCTTATATCGCGCGCATTCTGGCCGTTCCAAGCCGGTTCCTGTTGCCCTTCATCTTGTTCTTTTCGCTGATCGGGGTTTATTTCGTCAGCTTTAATACCTTCGACATTCAGTTGATGGTGTTGTTTGGCGCCATTGCCTTGCTGCTGCGTTTTCTTGATTTCCCGATGGCTCCGATGATCCTTGGATTCATTCTGGGGGGGATGATGGAAGAAAATCTACGCCGCGCGCTTTTGATCAATGATGACAGTTGGGCCTTTTTGTGGGAACGTCCCCTGACCCTGACGATTCTGTTGATTGCCGGGGCCTGCCTTCTCGTTCCCATGCTATCCCCGCTGTTTGGCAAAATGCGTAAGTCTCTCTCCGGGCAAAGCTCCACAGAAGATTGATAATCGGGCATGACGACGCTTGACGATAACAAGTCGATACAGGTTGGTATCACCCTGAGCCTTGGTGCTCTGGGTGGTACCATTGCTTTTTACGCAGGCTTTCCTGCTCCTTTTCTTACCGGCTCGGCGATTCTGGTCACTCTTGCCTGCCTGCTGGGACTGACCTTGAGAATCCCCAACCTGCTGCGCAACGCTTGTTTTGTTGCGATTGGCCTTTCCATGGGCTCCGGCGTCACGCCACAAGTTTTGGAAACCATTGGCTTGTGGCCGATGGCCTTTGGTATTTTGACACTGTCGCTGTTGGGCACTTTCTTTGGCTGCAGATGGATGTTGGGCCGCTATTGGCACTATGACGTCCGGTCCGCAACGCTGGCGGCGACGCCAGGGCATTTGAGTTTTGTTCTTGGCCTCTCCAGCCAAAACAATGTCGACATTGCATCTATTTCCATTGTTCAATCCATCCGCGTTATGGTTCTGACGGTGGTGGTGCCTTTCGCCGTAACCGCATTGGGGCTTAATAGCGGCGTGCATGCGATGGCACCGCCTCAAATGGCGCTCAGTGCACTGCTTTGGCTGGCTCCCGTGGCGGCCTTGATTGGCTGGGGCATGAACAGGTTCCGCCTGCCTGCCGCCTATCTGTTGGGTGGCATGATGGTCTCGACACTCACCCACGCAACGGGGGTGGTCATCGGGCAAATCCCGCCTTGGCTCACGATGATTGCTTTTACCATCATGGGCAGTCTCATCGGCACACGTTTTTCCAATGTCACATGGCACCAGCTCAAAAATGCTGCCGGTGCTGGCTTGGCTGCCGTTCTGGTGGCGTCAGGCATGGCGGTGCTTGCGGGAACCATTGGCTCTTGGTGGCTGGGGTTGCCGCTGCCGCAATTGTTAATCGCATTTGCCCCGGGGGGGCTGGAGGCGATGGCTGCAATGGCCGTGATTATGCAAGTCGATACGGCCTTTGTTGCCGCCCAGCATATATTCCGTCTCTTTGTCCTGACTTTTTTGGCTCCTGCCGTGCTTTTATGGGAAGACCGAAAATAGTGTCTCAACCGGTGGGTGCGCACGGTGAGCCATGCTGTTCGGGCATGGCTGCTCGAGCAAACTGCGACACCAAAACTGCGTGATTTTCCTATATAGTGTCAGGCAGGAAAACCGGCCTTTGGAGAGAAACCATGTTCAGTGGTGTTAAACGAGTAACCCGCGCTTTTAGTCAAGCATGTTATCAAGACCTGCCTGCAATTATGCGCGTTTCTGCTGCGCTCAACGAAGGCCAGCGCCCCTCAAAAACGGACTTGAAAACGCTGCATTTCCCTAGCGATTTTTGATCTTGGGTTGAAATTCTGTTCAAATAGTCCAATCGAATTTTCTGACGACTAAAATCAATCAAAACCAAGCGACAGGTCGATTGATCATTGTTCTCTTCAGTCATTTCCTCCCTGTGGCTGTTGAAATTAAAGGCCCTCCGGAACATCTTGGTTCCTGAGGGCCTTTTTTGTTTTGGCTTTACGATTCGGGATCAATCGGATTGGGCCCGCTGTAGGTCCAACGATAAGAAGGCGGCGTCGGTCCTTTGTTGCGTTCGCCCTGATTCATCTGTTCCCATGCATGGGCAATCACCCCGACCGAACGGGACAGACAAAACAGCCCCCGCGCCAACGGGCCTGCAAATCCCAATTCCGCATAGATCACCGCCGTTGCACCATCAATATTCATCGGCACAGGCTTGCCCTTGCGTTCATTGAGCAGCTTTTGCAAGGCGCGGCCTATTTGGGCAAACTCTCCACCCACCGTTCCTTGAGCTGCGGCTTCGTCCACCAACGCCAGCAGTCTGGGTGCTCGCGGGTCTTCTGGTTTGTGAAAGCGATGGCCAAAGCCGGGGACGAATTTTGTGCGTTCCGCCTGCCATTTGTCCACCATAGTGGCGGAAGCCTCCTCCAAAGCAGTTCCCTCGCGCACGGACGCTGCGATCCAGTGATACAATTCCACCGCTTGCTCTCCCGCACCTCCATGAACATCATCCAGCATATTGACCGCAGAGGCCATTGCACCGTTCAGGCTCAGCCCGCACGTCACCGCCATACGGGCGGCCGCGATGGACGGTGCCTGCGGACCATGGTCGACCGCCGCAACCAAGGCGCATTCCAATAGTTTGGCTTGGGCAGGAGTGGGTAGATCACCACGGGTCATCAGCCAGATCATTTGCGGGAAGGAGACGGTTCCGATGAGATCCTCGATCGGGTTGCCGCGAAAGCGGATCTGACCAGGAGCCATGTCGATGATGGACGTAGTCCACCAGTCTGAGACATCGTTGCGTTCGCCACTCATAGGGTTCCCTCCTTTTTCAATCTTGCCAGTTCGTCACTGGACAGGCCCAACTCGGTCCAGATTTCTGCATTGTCCTGTCCCAACTCTGGTGGGGGAGTGTCCACATGCAGCGCTTCTCCATCCAGCTTTATCCCCGTTGTCACCACCTCAATATCACGTCCGACACCGGGAACATTCGCGAAAGGATGCAAGAATCCACGCTCGGCAATTTGCGGCATGCCAAGCACTTCAGGCACACTCAATACCGCCCCAGCAGGAACGCCAATGTTGTTCAGGTCTCTGGCCCACTCACGCGCAGATCGTGTCAAAAGCACCGTCTCCAATGCAGCTTTGAGCGCCAAACGGTTCTTTTTGCGATCTTCCCGCGTCGCATAGTCCGGTTGATCGCGCAAAATCTGCAGGCCCAAATGATCGGTCAACAGCACCCATTGTTCGTCCTTGTTGGCGGAGATGTTGATCAGGCTGTCTTTTGCCGCAAATGTGCCCGATGGGGCCGACGTCGGATTTTCATTGCCATTGGCGGTGGGCTCCACACCCGCAATAAGGTGGTTGGAAACGACCCACCCCATGGTGGCCAAAACGCTTTCCAGCATTGAAACATCCAGAAAGGCCCCACGGGGCTTGGCATTGAGTGCCGCAGCAATGGCAAAGGCTGCTGTCATTCCGCCGACGCTATCGGCAACCGGATAGCCAACCCGCAGGGGGGCGCTGTTGCTGTCACCGGTGATTGACATCACGCCGGAAGCGCCTTGAATGATCTGGTCATAGGCAGGCCTGTGCACCCATGGACCATCCTGCCCGAAACCGGATATCGCACAATAGATCAAGTCTGGCTTGATGGCTTTAAGCGCCTCATAGCCGACACCCAGTCGGCTCATGACGCCGGGGCGAAAATTCTCAACCAGCACATCAGCGGTGGCGACCAGTTTCTCAAACAGTTTTTTGCCTTCGGAATGTTTGAGATTGACGGTTACCGATTTTTTGCCTGCGTTCTGCGCCAGAAATGAGACGCCCATGCTTTTGGCGTTGAGTTCCGTATCCGCGCCCAATTGTCTGGCCAGATCCCCACGACCCGCCGCTTCCACTTTGATAACATCCGCCCCCATATGCACAAGCTGATGACAGCAAAAGGGGCCAGCCAGAACATTGGTCAGGTCCAGTATGCGAATGCCTTCTAGCGGTTTGATCAAGTCAACCTCCTTCGTAAGTTCTATCTAGTAGAACGAATTTGTAATTAATAGAACAGTGTGTCATGATCGTCTCACTTGTCAATCACGAATTTGGCCGCAGGCGAGGGGCCAGACAAAGGAAGCAGCGATGTCGGAAGCCAAAGGCGTTGAAGCCGTTGAACGTGCGTTGAGCATTCTAGATTGTTTTGAACCAGACACCACCGAGCTGAGCCTTGCTGAAATTGCGCGCCATACGGGTCTCTACAAAAGCACGATCCTGCGTTTGGCAGTGTCGCTGGAGCGGTTTGGCTACTTGGTCCGCGGGGAGGGCAGTCGATTTCGTGTCGGGCCGACAGCTTGGCGACTTGGTGCCAATTATCGACAAAGTTTCGACCTTGCAGCTGTTATCCGCCCGCAGTTAAAGCAATTGAGTGAGGCCACCAATGAGACGGCCTCATTCTATGTCAAAGAGGGGCGGCATCGTGTGTGCCTGTTCCGGCACGAACCGCCTCGGGCAATCCGTCATACGATACAGGAGGGAGTGAGCCTGCCGCTTGTTCAAGGCGCTTCGGGTAAAATCCTGCAAATTTTCGCGAAAATTCAGCAGGATTATGGGACAGAAGAAGACGCCCGTGTGCGGTCCTGCGGCATTGCGATTTCCATGGGAGAAAGGGACGTGGAAGTGGCCGCAATCGCTACGCCGATCCTGTCGACATCCGGTGGGCTTGTTGGTGCTTTGGCTGTGTCAGGGCTGATCACCCGTTTTGGCCCGGACCGTCAGGAGGAGATGACGATCCTCTTGAAGGACTATCGTAAGGCATTGGAAAAAATGATCATTTGCTAGGTGCTTCTACTGTGCATAAATCGGCTTTGAAGAGCCGTCGCGATCACGATTAAGCCGGATTCTTGTAAAATATACTGGCAATTGCCCGCCAATCTCTATTAACTAAGCGCCGTGACAGGGGCGTCCGGACCACCGGACTGAGAAGCACCCTTTGAACCTGAACCAGATCATACTGGCGGAGGAAGTCGCGGATCCAGCCCTTCTATTCCCATCGGAACAAGGGCTCGGCCCTACGTCATTCCATCCGCCTCAGTAGGAGCGAAGAATGACCAACTGGGGCCACTATCTCAACCAGATGCGTGCCAATGCACCACTCGTGCAGAATATCACCAACTATGTGTCCATGAATATCATGGCCAATGTCATGCTTGCTGCAGGCGCCTCTCCTGCCATGGTCCATGCAGAAGAAGAAGCTGCCGAATTTGCCAGCTTCACCTCTGCACTGACCATCAATATCGGCACGTTGTCAGCACCATGGGTCAATGCCATGCAAATGGCTGCCAAGGCTGCTAATGATGCCGGCACACCGTGGGTGCTCGATCCGGTCGCCGCAGGAGCGACTGCTTTTCGCCGTGAAACCGCAGCCAAATTGTTGGCGCTCAATCCATCCATTATCCGCGGCAATGCCTCTGAGATCATGGCGCTTGCCGGGGCTATAACAAAGGGTAAAGGGGCCGACAGTGCCGACAGTGTCGAGGCAGCTCAGGAAGGCGCCAAAGCACTGGCTAAATCCATCGGTTGTGTTGTTGCCGTAACCGGACCGCAGGATTTTATTACTGACGGTGCAACATCTTACGGGGTTACCAATGGCCATGCTTTAATGCCTTTGGTAACGGCCCTAGGCTGTTCGCTCACCGGTGTTGTCGCCGCCTTTGCTGTCGGGCAGCCGCATCTGGAAGCAACAACCGCAGCGCTGGCCTATTATGGTTTAGCCGGTGAAGTCGCCGCCGAGACTGCACAGGCTCCCGGGTCCTTTGCCACCGCTTTGATCGATGCGTTGCACACGGTAACACCCGACATTCTCTCACAAGCAGCAAAGGTTGAGTTGTTATGAATCTCTCCGTCTATTTCGTAACCCCCCATAATCCCGACGATTCGCTGGTCCTTGCTGCGTTGAAGGGTGGGGCCTCAGTGATCCAACTGCGCGACAAAACAGCGAGCGATGCGGTCTTGATTGCTCAGGCCAGACGATTGGTTGCCATGGCCGAGGATTTCAATATTCCCTTGATCATTAATGATCGTGTTGAAGTCGCCTTGGCGAGTGGTGCATCTGGCCTTCATATGGGCCAATCTGATGGCGATCCTGTGGCTGTGCGAGCCGCCCTTGGCCTCGATAAGATTTTGGGACTGTCGATTGAGAATGAAGTGCAATTGGCAACAATGGCCGCGCTTCCGAAAGGCACTCTGGACTATATTGGGGCAGGACCGGTGCGAGCGACCGCATCAAAACTGAACCATGCAACGCCCATTGGTTTTGAAACACTGGCGCGCATAGCCAAAGCTGCGCCAGTGCCCTGTGTCGGCATTGGTGGTGTCAAGCAGGCTGACATTGCAACGGTGAAAGCGGCGGGTTGTGCCGGTCTGGCCATCGTTTCAGCTATTTCCGGTGCTGTCGATCCCGAACTGGCCACGAGGCAGCTTGTCGCCAGTTGGGAGGCGGCATGATACCGAATATTCTTTCCATTGCAGGCTCTGACCCTTCGGGTGGGGCTGGCATTCAGGCTGACATAAAGTCCATTTCCGCCAATGGTGGATATGCGATGGCGGTGATCGCTGCCATGACGGCGCAAAACACCCAAGGGGTAACCGGTTGGGTGCCGACACCGCCGGATTTTATAACAGATCAGATCGCCGCCATCCTTGCTGATATTGACGTCAGCGCCATCAAAATTGGCATGTTGGGCACCGTCGAGATTGTCACTGCGGTCGCAGACGCTCTGGCTGACTGCCCAGCCCCCATTGTGCTCGATACTGTGATGGTGGCAAAAGGCGGTGACCGCCTGCTTAAACAAGATGCGGTTGCTGCTCTGCGTCAGACTATGCTTCCCTTGGCGGCCATTATCACACCAAATTTGCCCGAAGCGGCCGATTTGTTGGGGGGTGTAGAGGCAATAAATAAAAATGAGATGGAAGCTCAGGCTCGTGCTTTGCTTGACCTTGGCCCCAAGGCTGTGTTCCTCAAAGGCGGGCATTTAAGGGCAGAAGACAGTCCTGATCTGTATCTCTCCAAGGATCAAATGGAGTGGTTTCCGTCGGAGCGCATTGCCACCAAAAACACCCATGGAACCGGTTGCACTCTGTCATCGGCATTGGCCACGCATTTGGCCTTGTCTGGTGATGGCCTCGAGGCGGCCAAAGCTTCAAAGGCTTATATTCTCAACGCAATCCGAGCCGCTGACGCATTGTCTGTCGGCCATGGCCACGGCCCAACCGATCACTTTTTTGCCCTAAGGGCGACCTAAGGAAGCCGATATGAAAACGTTCATCGCCGCTCTGATGCTTGCTGCTGCCATCACGCCTGCCGCTGCAGAAACCAAGCTTTCCATCATGCTAGACTGGTTTATCAATCCAGATCACGGTCCTATCATTGTTGCCCAGCAACGTGGTTATTTCAAAGAAGCCGGCCTCGATGTTGAAATCATCGCGCCAGCGGATCCGTCTGATCCACCCAAAATGGCCGCTGCCGGTCAGGTGGATTTGGCTGTTTCCTATCAACCACAGCTTTATCTTCAGCATAAGGAAGGCTTGCCCGTTGTTCGTGTTGGCACACTGGTCAACTCTCCGCTTTATTGCGTCATGGTGGATGCTGATGGCCCGATCAAAAGCCTCGCTGATCTCAAAGGCAAACGCATCGGCTTTTCCGTTCCCGGCATTGAAGAAGCCTTGATGCATCGCATGTTGCGCACCAATGGTGTTGAACCGACTCAGGTGGAACAGATCAATGTCAATTTTGCCCTCACTTCAGCGCTGGCAGCTGGAAAAGTTGATGCGACATCTGGCGCTTTTCGCAATTTTGAACTGCACCAAATGAAAGCGGTGGGGCGTACAGGAAAATGCTTTAACCCAGAAGATCACGGCGTGCCTGTCTATGAAGAACTGATCTATGAGGCCAGTGCCACGCGTGAGACTTATGATGACATCAAGTTGTTTCTGGATGCCACAGCGCGCGCTACCGCAGACATACGCAATGATCCTGAAGGCACTTGGGAGCAGTTCAAGACCTATGCAGCCGAATTGGATGACACGCTGAACCATTCGGCTTGGTTTGACACCTACCCAAAATTTGCCACAGATCCTGTGACGCTCGACAAAGCGGGCTATGAGGCATTTGGTGCTTACCTAACAGAGGTTGGTATGCTCTCATCGGCGCCTGAACTGCAGAGCATTGCCCGTGACCTAGGGGCAAAATAATGCCCGACAGTCCGGTGCCAAACATTGAGGTGTCTGGGACGATTACGCTTGAGGGCAGGGTGCTTGTTGATGCATTCGATCTTGCCCTCGAGGCTGGGTGGACATGTTTGCTCGGACCATCAGGTTCGGGCAAATCAACCCTGTTGCGGTTGTTGGCCGGACTGGCGACTCCTGCTCGTCTGCTAGGACAAAAAGCCGTGCCCGAGCGCATCGGCTGGATGGCGCAAACCGACCTTATGCAGCCGCGCTTGACGGTATTGCAAAATGTTATGCTGCTGGAAAAACTAGCAGGCCGAAGGCCGGATCAGGCGCGGGCAATCGACTTGCTTGCTGATGTGGGATTGCAAGGATATCAAGGCAGCTATCCCGACAAATTATCAGGTGGGCAGCGCCAGCGCGTGGCTTTGGCTCGCACCTTGATGAGCGATGCCGAGCTGATCTTACTCGATGAGCCGTTTTCTTCCCTTGATCCGGTAAATCGCGCGCTGATGCAAGAGTTGGCATATCAACAATTTGCCGGGCGCGCGGTGCTGCTGGTTACCCATGATCCGACGGAAGCTCTGCGTTTGGGGCGCAATATTTGGTTGCTTTCCAATCGGAAACTTAAAAAAATCAATCCTTTGTCGGGTGAGACGCCTCATGGCCTGTCTGATCCATCGCTTGCTTTGGCGGCGGCCGAACTGCTTACTCAGATCAGGGGGGAAACGTGAAAAAGGCAATCGTACCGACATTTCTTTTGATTGTCTGGCAGATCATTGCTTGGGCCGAGTTGCTGCCCCGTTTTATCCTGCCAGGGCCTTTGGCGGTGATGGAAGCGCTTTGGACAAACGCACCGCTACTGACCTCGCATTTGTTGGTTACGTTGGGTGAAGTTATCGCCGGATTTTCGATTGGGGCGTTGCTCGGTCTGGGCTTTGCCACTCTTATGATGATGTCGCCGCTGGTGCGCGTTAATCTACGGCCATTGCTCAATGCATCGCAGGCCATTCCCGTGTTTGTGCTGGCGCCGATCCTGACACTTTGGTTTGGGTACGGAACCGAGCCAAAGGTTGCCATGACGATCTTGTTGGTGTTTTTCCCCATCGCTTCCGGTTTGCTAGACGGCATGCTGGCGACGCCAGAAGCAACGTTGGATTTGGCCCGCATTGCCAAGGCATCCCGGTGGCGTGAGCTGGTTTGGTTGCGGTTGCCACAAGCGATCCCCCAGCTGGCGGCAAGCGTTCGGATTGCGGTCACCTATGCTCCGACCGGCGCTGTGATCGGAGAGTGGATCGGCGCGTCCAAAGGCCTTGGTTATCTGATGTTGATGGCCAATGCACGGTCGCGCACAGAATTGATGTTTGCCGCCTTGGCCTTGATCGTCGCCATGACATTGCTGCTCCACAAAGCTGCGGACTTGCTGTTGAGGCGGTTTCTGGAAAAAGACCGTTAGCTGACGATCGCGCCTACAACAAAGGCCACGAGCGCACAGACGCTACCCACCAGCACCGTTTCTCCAATGCATCGCACTATGCGTTCGCGCGTCGACCACCAACGCAGCAATCCCAATCCAACGAGCGCGGAGAAGGCAGCAAGAACCGACAGGAAAAAGGTGTTTTGGGTTGGCTCCAGCAGGAAATAAGGAACCAGTGGCGCACTGCCAAAAATGACAAAGGCAATGAATGTAACCAGACCATCCAATACCGGCGACACCTGCCGCATATCTGGCAGTTCCAATTCATAAGCCATCATCAGGTCTGCCACCAATTCTGGGCTTTGCATCAACTCATTGGCAACCCGTTCGGATGCATCATCGTCCAAACCACGTTCGCGCATCATCTGCACAAGTTCTGATTGTTCATGGACTGGGTTGCTTTTCAGCTCTTCAAAGACAAATTTGCGCTGCTTTAAATAAAGGTCCTGCTGAGATCGCGTCGACAGAAACTCCCCGAGCCCCATGGAAACAGCGTCAGCAAACAGGTTGGCCAAACCAAACACCAACACAGCGATCGCTCCGATTTGCGCAGTGCCGTCTGCTTGCGCCCCTGCAAAGCCCGCAACAATAGCAAAGGTGGTGACGATGCCATCATTGCCGCCATAGACAATCTGTTTCAGGAAATCTTGTACCTTGCCCAGATTGTGCACTTCTTTGCGGTGAAGATCCCAGTCTATAGCCATCATCGGTCCTCATGATTGCTGTGTTCGTTGCGTTAAAAATTCCCTATTCAATCTGAGACCAGATCAAAACAAAGGCAAGGGAAGATAGCTCCGCGCAACAGGATTTACGATACAATTGGCTTTTGGGGCGATTGTCGCAGACTGTCCAAAATGGCAAAAATTTCTTTCTATGAAGGCATCCATTGAGGCATGTTTGAAGGCGAAACGCTCACAACACATCAATGCTGATATCTATGTGTATAGAAAATAGTCTTTATTTATAGAGGATTATGGGTTATCTCAACAGATATTATAAGATGAGTTAAATAATCAACTTTACAAACATGACTTTTTAATTCAACTATTTGACGCCCGCGTTGATTGGTGTTTTATGCCACTGAAATAGCGGCTTAGAAATTTGGCGGTGTCTGCTTGACGATAGACCTAACATGTCTGTTTTTGCAGGTTGCCTGTTGATCTGAGTTTGAATTGATTGAAAAATTGGGAATGTGATCTGATGATGAAACGCAATCTTGCAGCCTATTCTTGTTTGTTGCTGATGGGGGCTGGTTCCTCTGCGTTGGCCCATGAACATGTCAACAAAACGACTGTTCTGGACACCTATGCCAACATTGCAGAGGCCAAATATAGCGACAGCCTGACAACTGCAAAACGTTTGCAAGCGTCGGTCGCGGCTTTGATCGAAGCGCCTTCGGCCGTAAATCTGGAAGCCGCCAAAAAAGCATGGCTGGCGTCCCGCGTGCCTTATCAGCAAACCGAAGTTTACCGTTTTGGCAATGCCATTGTTGATGATTGGGAAGGCAAAGTGAATGCTTGGCCGCTGGACGAAGGCCTGATTGACTATGTCGACGCGTCATATGGCGGCCCTTCAGATGAAAACGCCTTTGCTGTGCTTAATGTTGTCGCAAACCCGAACTTTGAGCTGTCTGGCAAGACGATTGACGCAACGCAGATCACACCAGACCTTTTGGCAGAAACCCTGCATGAAGCCGATGGTGTCGAATCCAACGTTGCGACCGGCTACCATGCCATTGAGTTTTTGCTTTGGGGGCAGGACCTCAATGGTCATGCGCATGGGGCAGGCAGCCGTCCTTGGACCGATTTTGCCAAGGGTGATGCGTGCACTAGCGGCAATTGTGATCGTCGCGGCGCCTATTTGTCATCTGCAACGGATCTGCTGGTGTCTGATCTTCAATGGATGACATTGCAGTGGGGCGAAAGCGGTGAGGCGCGTAAGGCTCTTTTTGCGGATGAAGATGCCGGTATCGTCACCATCCTGACAGGCATGGGGTCGCTGTCATATGGTGAGCAGGCAGGAGAGCGTATGCGCTTGGGCCTGATGCTTAATGATCCTGAAGAAGAGCATGATTGTTTCTCGGACAATACCCACAACAGCCACTATTATGACGGACTGGGCATTCAGAATGCTTATCTCGGAGAATATGTGCGTGTAGATGGATCGCTTGTATCTGGCCCGTCCCTGTCCGACTTGGTCGCTCATGCTGATGAAGAACTGGATGCGGAGCTGCGGAGCAAATTGTCCACCACAATGATGAAACTGGGCCGCATCAAAAGTGCAGCTGAAGCCGGTTTCAGCTATGATCAGATGCTTGAACGCGGCAATGCAGGCGGCGAGGCCCTGATCATGGGTGGTGTGGATGCACTGGTTGATCAAACCAAGTCGATTGAGCGGGTCGTTTCTGTTTTGCAAATCGATAATATCGCATTTGAAGGTTCCGACAGCCTTGACAATCCAAAAGCTGTTTTTGAATAGAAACTGATTTAATGGTGCGGCATTTGGGTGCCGCACCATGCCATTTTAAGACCGGTAAAATGACCCGAATTTATACGTTGTTGATTGCTGTTTTGTTCAGTCTACCGGTTGTGGCTGGTCCCATGGATGAACCGCATCTGGATTTTGTCCCAAGAACCGTCAGGGAAGCCGCACGTATCGGTGTGGTTACGGCGCCCGCATCAAGTTTCACAACCGCCCAACCTTTTGAAGCCAACCCCGCTGGCGCTGCAACCGTGCATCTCAAAAGCAATGAAGACCCATTCTCTCAAGCATCGGGCAACATGCCCTTCGACGACATATTGAATTTTAAACTCGGCAATGGGTTGTTCGAAAAGTTATGGGTTTCATCTCCCTCGTCCACCAAGGCTTCTGACGGATTGGGGCCCCTTTACAATGCCCGCTCCTGCAACCGATGTCATGTCAAAGACGGTCGGGGCCATCCACCAGAAACGGCAGATGACAGCGCGGTCTCTTTGTTCCTGCGCGTCTCCATTCCGGCTCGATCCCATCCGCTTACAGACAAGATTGAAGGCTATCACCCAACGGCACCCGAGCCGAGCTATGGGACCCAGATGCAGGACTTTGCTCTTGCTGGGCACACGTCCGAATATCGTCTGGAAGTCTCCTACCAAGAAACAGAAATCACTTTATCGGGCAGTGGAACGGCAAGTCTGCGAAAACCAACCTACAAAGCAGCAGATTTGGGGTATGGGCCGCTGCACCCCAATGCAATGTTGAGCCCGCGTATTGCACCGCAGATGATTGGCTTGGGGCTGCTTGAAGCCATTCCCGCTGCTGATATTTTGGCCAATGCTGATCCGCATGATGAAGACGGCAACGGCATTTCTGGCCGTGCAAACATTGTTTGGTCTGTGGAATTTAAAACCCCTATGTTGGGGCGCTTCGGGTTAAAAGCCGGGGCCCCAACCGTCAAGGAACAATCCGCCGCTGCCTTTTCGGGAGATATAGGCATCTCTACCCCACTGTTCCCGAACCCGTGGGGTGAGTGTACCGAGCGCCAGATCGACTGCCGCGCGGCGCCTCATGGTGACAAAGATGTGCGCGGGCAGGAAGTGGACAGTGTCGGGCTCGATTTGGTGACCTTTTACAGCCGCAATCTTGGCGTGCCAGCCAGACGCGAAGCCAATAATCCGGATGTGTTACGCGGCAAAGAGGTGTTCTATAAAACCGGCTGCATTGCCTGTCACACGCCTTCTTTTGTCACCCACCGCCTGAAGGATCAGCCTGAACAGAGTTTTCAGCTTATCTGGCCCTATTCCGATTTGTTGTTGCATGATATGGGCCCTGATTTGGCCGATAACAGACCCGAAGCCCGTGCTGATGGTCAGGAGTGGCGCACGCCACCCTTATGGGGTATCGGTTCCACCAAACAGGTGTCGGGCCATACCTACTTCCTGCATGATGGCCGTGCCCGATCTTTGCTTGAGGCTGTGTTATGGCACGGCGGCGAAGCCCAGTCCCAAAGGGATGCTGTCGTCACCATGCTTCCCGATCAACGGGCGGCGTTGATCCGCTTTTTAGAGAGTTTGTAAGATGCTAAAAGTTTGTCTGGTCTTCTTGAGTGTGCTGATCGCGCCGGTGGCAGCACAGGCTTTGGACCTAAGGGCCATCGTCGATCAGCATATTTTGTCCGGCTATCAGCAATTGGCAGATCGCTCAGCAGAGCTTGCCAAAGCCTCAGAGTCGAGCTGCGAAGCGGGGCATGACGCTTTGACACCTGCTTTCCATGTTGCCTTTGATGCGTGGGTTGCGGTGAGCCATTTGCGGTTCGGGCCATCAGAACAACAGGATCGCGCTTTCGCTCTGGCTTTTTGGCCAGACAGCCGCGGCGTTACACCCAAAACATTGTCTGGCCTTTTGCGTAGCCAAGACCCTGCCATCGACGATCTTGCGCTCTATCAGCATGTCTCGATCGCTGCGCGTGGCTTTTATGCTTTGGAATTTCTGCTCTTTGATGCTGCTTTTGTTGATAAGCCATCGTCCAAATCATGTGCCCTTATCAAGGTGATCGCAGAGGATATTTCCGCCAATGCCAATGCGATATTGGAAGGTTGGAACCAAGGCTATGCGAGCCTTTTAGCTGAGGCAAACAACGACACCTATCGCTCAAGGGACGAGGCGGTCAAACAGCTCTACACTTCCCTGACCACTGGACTGCAGTTCACGGCAATGACGCGACTTGGCAGACCGTTGGGCACATTTTCCAAGCCGCGCCCAAAGCGGGCTGAAGCACGCCGATCCGGCCGTTCTTTGCGCCATGTGATCCTGTCTCTCAAAGCCAACCAACGATTGGCCGCGCTGTTGTCTGATAATGATAAGGCCATAGACGCCCGCTTCCAACATGTCATCCAACAGGCGGAAGACCTGAACGATCCAGTCTTGCAAGGGGTGAATGATCCGATGAGTCGCATTCGGATTGAGGCTTTGCAGGGGGCGATCAATACAATCAATGACTCTCTGGCATTGGATCTGGCACCCAAGCTTGGCATTACCGCAGGTTTCAACTCTATGGATGGAGACTAACATGCACAATCGACGTTCATTCCTTGCGGGTCTGTTTGCCCTTGGACTTTGCCCCAGTGTGACATGGGCCGATGCCGGCAGTCCGGCTTTTCTGTCAGCCGCCCGAAACCCCGATGGAAAATACGCGTTGTTTGGCTTGTCCGACAAGGGAGGGATCATTTTTGAAATCCCTTTGCCGGGGCGCGGACATGCCGCCGCAGCGCACCCGCAGCGCCCGGAAGCGGTGGCTTTTGCTCGGCGACCTGGTAATTTTGCATTGGTCATCGATTGTATCTCGGGCAAAACAAGGGCTGTATTGGACGCTCCCAGCGGCCGCCATTTCTATGGTCACGGGGCCTTTTCTGCTGATGGAACACGGCTCTTTACTTCGGAAAATGATTTTGAGAATGCCCAAGGCATTATTGGTGTCTGGGCGGTCGGTGAAACCTATCAACGATTGGGCGAATTCCACTCCGGTGCAATTGGGCCTCATGAACTCAAGCTGCTGCCTGACGGCAAGCATCTGGTCATCGCAAATGGTGGCATAGAAACCCATCCTGATAGTGGTCGCACCAAGCTCAACATTGCCACGATGCAACCCAGCTTGGCTTATGTTCGTCTTGATGGCACACAGGTGGATGAATTGATTCTACCGCAGACGATGCACAAAAACTCGATTCGTCATCTCAGCGTTGGCAGTGATGGTACGGTGGCTTTTGCGATGCAGTGGCAAGGGGATATAAACCAGAGTCCGGCTTTGTTGGGTTTGCATACAATGGGCGGCACATCGCAGTTGCTCAAGGCCCCGACCGATGCACATCGCGCATTGCAGGGATATATTGGAAGTGTGGCTTTGTTATCCGGGCAAAACCGATTGGCAGCAACCTCGCCCCGCGGCGGTATGATGCAAATCTTTGACACTGGCAGCGGAGACTATGTCGAAACCATTTTGGAGCCGGATGTTTGCGGCGTTGCCATTCATGATGCACAATTTGTTAGAACCAGCGGCCAAGGTGTTGTTTCCTGCTCCCAATTGCGGGAGCAAGACAAACGACAGGCAGATGGAAGCGCCCAAAATTGGCGACAAACCCATATTTGCCAATGGGATAATCATTTGGTGCCGATCGGGTAAAGCCCAAACGGGGCATTATTGAGTGTTCACGCCTTTTCTATGGGTTTGGATTTATTGCCTCCAACCTGACGCACCAAATCAGCAATATGGGTCAACTGCCCCAATAGAGGGTTGGTCTTGCGCCAAACCATCCCAATGGTCCGTGAGGGCCGTGGATGGGGCAGCCGTGCCAAAGCAACATCGGCCGAGCGGGTCTCTATGTCGACCGCCATTTCTGGAATGAGGGTCACTCCTATTCCAGCACCGACCATCTGCACCAGAGTGGAGAGCGAACTGCCCTCCATGAGCTGACGGGGCAAGGCTGAATTGGACGTGCAAAACGCGATTGCCTGATCGCGAAAACAGTGACCTTCTTCCAGCAACAGCAAGCGCATTTCTTGCAGCATGCTGGCACTAGGAACCGGTTTGTTGGCATCTGCCTTGGGCCGTATCAGGACAAACTCTTCATCAAAGAGAGCAACTTCGCTCAAGGATGGTTCCGATATTGGCAACGCGACAATCGCCACATCGAGACGCGCTTCCATCAACTCCTTTATCAGTGTCTGGGTTTTGGCCTCCCGTGGCCGGAGGTCCAAGCCGGGATAGGCAATTGAAAGCTCCTTTATGACACTTGATAACAGGTAAGGTGCCACGGTGGGTATGACGCCCAGCCGCAACTGACCTGTGAAGGGACCATGTGACGCACGGGCCAAATCTTCCAGCTCATCAACAGATCTAAGAATGCTTTGCACCCGTTCTGCGAACTCGCCCCCAAGACCAGTCAAATGAATCTGGCGTGCACCGCGCTCGACCAAAGCAGCCCCGATGAGGCCCTCAAGCTCCTTGATTTGAACCGACAGCGCCGGTTGTGTGATGGCGCAATCCTCTGCAGCGCGACCAAAATGGCCATGGCGGGCTAGGGCATCAAAATAGCGAAGATGTTTCATGGATAATCTACTCATTAGATTTTATTATCACAACCGTTAGAAAATGCAATTTTATTTAATCACATTTCTTTGCTATTCCTAATTTTAGAAAAGGGAAGAGCACTGCTTGGGTAATAATCATAAACACCCCTTTAGCTCAGCTTTCTTTGACCACCCCAACGCTGCTTCTTTGGAGGACAATATGGACCATAATGATATGAAATCTGCTGGAAAATGTCCGGTAATGCATGGCGGGAACACCGACCACAGCAAGCCCGTTACCGACTGGTGGCCCAATGCACTAAATCTCGACATTCTGCATCAACATGATACCAAGGTTGACCCGATGGGCGAGGACTTTGACTATCGCGAAGAAGTCAAAAAGCTGGATGTGGATGCACTGAAAGCTGACCTTAAAGCCTTAATGACCGACAGTCAGGATTGGTGGCCAGCGGACTGGGGCCATTATGGTGGTTTCATGATCCGTATGGCGTGGCACTCGGCAGGGACTTATCGTCTGGCCGACGGACGCGGTGGTGGCGGCACCGGCAATCAACGGTTTGCACCGCTTAATTCTTGGCCTGATAACGTCAGTCTCGATAAAGCGCGCCGTTTGCTTTGGCCCGTCAAAAAGAAATATGGCAATAAGCTCAGCTGGGCTGATTTGATGATCCTTGCCGGCAATATGGCCTATGAATCCATGGGTCTGAAAACCTTTGGCTTTGGGTTTGGTCGCGCCGACATTTGGGCGCCTGAAATCGACGTATATTGGGGCTCAGAAAAAGAATGGCTGGCGCCTAGTGATAGCCGTTATGAGGCGGTTGAAAATCCAGCCACTATGGAAAATCCGCTCGCAGCTGTTCAGATGGGCCTGATTTATGTGAACCCTGAGGGCGTCAACGGCAAGCCGGATCCATTGGAGACAGCAAAACACGTGCGTGAAACCTTTGCGCGCATGGCCATGAATGACGAAGAAACCGTCGCACTGGCGGCTGGTGGTCATACTGTGGGCAAGTGTCACGGCAATGGTGATGCCAGTTTGCTCGGCCCAGAGCCGGAAGCGGCCGGCGTTGAAGAGCAAGGCCTTGGTTGGCGCAATCCAAACGGCTCTGGCCATGGTCGCCAGACTGTTTCTAGCGGTTTGGAGGGCGCTTGGACAACCAATCCAACCAAATGGGACAACGGCTATTTCTATCTGTTGTTCAATTATGATTGGGAGTTGAAAAAAAGCCCTGCTGGCGCTTGGCAATGGGAACCCATCAATATCAAGGAAGAAGACAAACCGGTCGATGTGGAAGATCCATCGATCCGCCTCAATCCGATGATGACTGACGCGGATATGGCGATGATCAAAGATCCGATCTATCGTGAGATCTCCGAGCGGTTTCATAATGATCAAGAGTATTTCACCGAAGTCTTTGCCCGCGCTTGGTTCAAACTGACACACCGCGATCTTGGGCCTAAAGTGCGCTATCTCGGGCCGGATGTACCGCAGGAAGATTTGATCTGGCAAGATCCAATCCCAGCCGGCAACACCGACTATGATGTCATTGCCGTGAAAGCAAAGATCACCCAAAGCGGCCTTTCCCTGAGTGATATGGTTTCCACCGCTTGGGACAGTGCCCGCACCTATCGCGGATCCGACATGCGCGGTGGCGCCAATGGTGCTCGCATCCGCTTGGCTCCGCAGAAAGATTGGCAAGGCAACGAACCTGTTCGTCTGGCAAAGGTGCTTGCTGTGCTGGAGGGCATTGCGGTTGAAACGGGCGCTAGCATTGCTGACGTGATTGTGCTGGCTGGTAATCTGGGTGTGGAACAAGCGGCCAAGACCGCTGGTTTCGACGTGAGCGTACCCTTTGCGCCCGGTCGTGGTGATGCAACCGATGAAATGACTGATGCAGAATCGTTCGACCCGCTTGAGCCTCTGGCTGATGGGTATCGCAACTGGAGCAAGAAAGATTATGTCGTCAGTCCCGAAGAAATGATGCTTGATCGCACGCAGTTGCTGGGGTTAACCGCTCACGAAATGACCGTATTGGTCGGTGGGATGCGTGTCATGGGGACCAACTATGGTGGCACCAAACATGGTGTCTTCACAGAACGAGAAGGCGCTCTGACAACAGACTTCTTCGTCAATCTGACCGATATGGATTATGCTTGGACCCCTTCGAGCAACGGTCTTTATGATATCCGTGATCGCAAAACGGGTGAAGTCAAATGGACAGCAACCCGGATGGATCTTGTCTTTGGGTCCAATTCGATCCTGCGGTCCTATGCCGAAGTGTATGCTCAAGATGACAACAAGGAAAAGTTCGTCAAAGACTTTGTTGCTGCATGGACCAAGGTCATGAATGCCGATCGTTTCGATCTGGCCTAAACAAAATTAAACCCCCGCGCAGCCGTCTGCGCGGGGGTTTCTATCATCTGTTCGCGGACAGTGGGCCCTTATAAGACCACAATCGGAGACTGTGACGGGACGCGGCTGTGAAGGTCGATAATGTCCTGATTGAGCAGACGGACACACCCAGACGATACAGACTTGCCAATGGACCATGTTTCGGCGGTTCCATGCAGGCGATAAAGCGTATCACGACCATCCTGATAAATATAAAGCGCACGTGCACCAAGTGGATTCTGAAGCCCACCTGGCATGCCGCCATTTTTCCAACTCCATTTTTCAAGTTCGGGCTGGCGGGCAATCATTTCTGTCGGTGGTGTCCATTTGGGCCAAGAGGCCTTCCGTGCAACATAGGCTCGGCCAGCCCACTCAAACCCGGCGCGTCCCAAGCCAACGCCGTAACGCATGGCTTTGCCATTTTCTTCAACCAGATAAAGGTAGAAGTTTTTGGTATCAACCACCAGAGTGCCAACGCGCTCATCGGTGCGATAATCCACTTGCCGTCTTAGAAACTTGCTGTCAATTTTTTTAAGATTAATAGCGGGAAGCGGAAAACGTTCGTTTGGCATGGCGCCATACATAGAGGCAAAAGGACTGATTGTTTCGGCTCCGGGCAGTGCTTTTCGCGTGCTCGGGCTACAAGCCGCCAGCAGGCTTGCTCCAAATGCAACTGAACTGCCTCTCAAAAAGTCTCGCCGATTGAGATGTGTGTTGGCTATGGCAATGGACGATGGTGCATTGTATTTCGATGTCATGGGTCAGGACTCGTCAATAAGGGCGGCAAGGAATGAAACCTTGCATAAAAAGGTATTTCGGGAGGTGTTCTTTTAATGATCAGGTGATCGGTGGCCGTAGCACGCGCCGCTTGGCCTCTGCCTTCAGAGAGGTTTCATCATCATACCAAACAGTGGCACACGACCCAGCGAAGATGTGGACGGTGTTAGGCAGACAATAGCAGGCGGAAGATCCACAAGTGGACGCGAGTGCATCCGTTCCCGATATATGCCGATGGCGGCATCTTTTGGTGAGTTCATCGTGCGAAGGCCCTGCAATAAACGGCTTGACTGGGTCGAGCTGATTGGAAAGGGAGACAGTCGGTTTGGCATAGGCCACTGTGGGGGCGATGAACAATGCCGCAAAACTGAACAGCATAACAAGAGCGGCTAGACGCTGAATAGAACGGTATAAGGGCATTTCTCGTCTTTGATTGCTGATTCGGGACTGGACCATTCAATGCGGGGGAGACCGCATTGAATCATCAAAATTATCTGAAGATTCAATTTAATAGACAATAGTTGGAATAAGCGTTCACAATTGCGTGTAGTGCGTCAGAGAAACAAACAGTGTGACAAAAAAAGAGCACAGGCAGTGATGCCTATGCTCTTGATTTTCGTGCCGGTCCCAACACCTTAAGGGAGCTGAGTGTCAGCAAAGGTGATGCGGGGCAAAGCTCCGCATCTGATATGTTAGTTGGCGTACCAAGCGATGAAGTAGCCTGCAACCACTGCGGTACCGATAACACCGGCAACGTTTGGCCCCATGGCATGCATCAACAGGAAGTTGCCTGGATCTGCGCGTTGGCCTTCCACTTGACTGACACGAGCAGCCATAGGAACAGCAGACACGCCAGCCGAACCGATCAACGGATTGATCTTGTTTTTCTCGCCGCTGAACCAGTTCATCGCTTTAGCCATCAGAATTCCACACGATGTGGCAATGCTAAAGGCGACAATACCAAGCGCCAAGATCTTCATCGTATCAATATTCAAGAAGCGTTCTGCGGTCATGGTAATACCGACCGAGGTACCCAAGAAAATGGTAACAATGTTGATCAACTCGTTCTGAGCCGCTTTTGTCAGACGTTCTGTTTCCAGGCTTTCCCGAAGGAAGTTACCCAGCATCAGCATGCCGATAAGAGCTGCAGCAGCAGGAACCAGCAGGATTACAACAATGGTAACCATGCAGCAGAAGATCAGTTTTTCAAGGCGTGACACTTGACGCAACGACTTCATGCGAATCTTCCGCTCGGCCTCTGTGGTCAGAGCACGCATGATAGGAGGCTGAATCATCGGCACCAAAGCCATGTAGCTGTAAGCAGCAACGGCGATCGGAGCCAATAGATGTGGTGCCAGCTTGTTGGCCAGGAAAATGGAGGTTGGACCGTCGGCACCGCCGATGATGCCAATGGCTCCTGCTTCCATCGCTGTAAAGCCGATAGCCGTCGCTCCCAGGAAGGTCGCAAAGACCCCGAACTGGGCGGCAGCTCCCAACAACAGCGTCCGAGGGTTGGCGATCAATGGACCAAAGTCCGTCAATGCTCCAACACCCAAGAAGATCAGAGGTGGAAAGATTTCCAACTCGACGCCTTTGGAGATGTAGTAGTACAAACCGCCACCGTGTTCACCCAGAGGCACATTGACCAGTCCTTCTGTTGGAAGGTTGGCCAACAAAGCCCCGAAGGCAATCGGGATCAGCAGCAGTGGTTCAAATTTCTTATAGACCGCAAGATAGAACAGAAGAGCAATAATCGCCCACATCACCATCATTTGCCAGGTGACATCAGAAAAGGCGGTTAAATTCCATAACTGTTCGAGCTTGGAGACCTCTGTGGTTGTGCCTTCCATGGAAGGGACTCCCGTCATGAAAGGGTGATAAGGACTTGTCCCTCGGTGACTGAAGCGCCGGGGGCTACGTTAACTGCGGTGATAGTGCCGTCTTTTGGAGCGCCGATGTTGGTATTCATCTTCATGGCTTCCAGAACGAGCAAAGTATCGCCATTGGACACTTTTTGGCCAACAGAGACTTCAACACTGATCACGGTTCCTGCCAGTGGGCTAGGAACTGCACCATCGCCAGCAGGGGCAGCCGGTGCTGCAGCAGCAGGAGCCGCAGCAGCGACTGGCGCCGGAGCAGCAGCGGCAGCCACAGGGGCGGCAGCGACTGGCGCCGGAGCAGCAGCAGCTGCGTCTACAGAGGCCATATCTTCATCTTCAACAGTCACATCATAGGTGATGCCTTGCACGGTGATCCGCAAGCGTTTCATTGCTTTTTTCCTCTCAGAATATTGGGGGTCTCACTACCCAGCATAGGCTGGATAGGACCCCAGTCAGTACGATTACGGGCAGAGACGGATGATATCCGACCTTCCATTGGCCATGCACTGACTTGGTGATGGGGAGCGGCGACGCGGGTAACGCGGTACCCGGTACCGAGTGTATCGGCTACAGCCGCAGCAATCGCGGCTAGATGATGTGGAGGCACTCCCGCCCGAGCGGACACAGCCGCAGCGGGGGGAACCTTGGGTGAATTGCTGGCAGCAGGAGCAGCTTTTGCACTCGCACGGATAAAGAAGAATCCGACGATAGAACAAGAAGCCCATAATAATGCCAGTGCCGACATAACCACCGCAAAGCCGGTGCCAATCATTTCCAAGTTGTCGAGCATCAAGAAAATCCTTTGCTTACAACGGAATGTTGCCGTGTTTCTTAGGCGGCCGCGTTTCACGTTTGGACATCAGGCCCCGCAACGTCAGAGCAATGGCGCTCTTGGTTTCGCGTGGTTGAATGATATCGTGAACAGCCAACATACCGGCAGACAGGTAAGGCGTCGCAAATTGTGTCCGATATTCATCGGCCAGTTCTTTCGCTTTTGCCACTTTGTCGTCAGCTTCAGCCATTTCCTTGCGGTAAAGAATATTCACAGCACCTTCTGCACCCATCACAGCGATTTCGGCAGTTGGCCAGGCGATAACCCGGTCGGCACCCATATCTTCACTACACATGGCAAGGTAAGCTCCACCATACGCTTTGCGCATGATAACTGTGATTTTAGGCACAGTAGCGGAGGCGTAAGCAAAGAGCATTTTTGCGCCGTGACGAATGATACCCCGTCGTTCTTCGTTGATACCAGGCAAGAAGCCAGGAACATCGACCAAGGTGACGATAGGAATGTTATAGACGTTACAGAAACGAACAAAACGCGCTGCTTTATCGCTGGCGTCGATGTCCAGTGTACCGGCTTTAACGGTTGGCTGGTTGGCAACAAATCCGACAACGACACCGCCAACGCGACCAAAGCCGATGACGATATTTGCTGCGAACTGCTCCATAACTTCCAAGAAATCGGCTTCGTCAGCGAGGCGTTTGATAACTTCGCGGCAGTCGTACGGCTTCTTGGGATCGTCGGGCACCAATTCATCCAGAACTACATCATCAACAATCTTGAGATCCGGTTCGATACGGTGCGGTGGGTCCATCATATTGTTGGACGGCAAGAAGGACAGCAGGCGATGCACAAGAGCAACAGCGTGCGCGTCATTCTCGGCAATAAAATGAATATTGCCTGAAACTGAAGCGTGAGCCTGAGCTGAACCAATTTCATCCATCGTGCAGACTTGGCCTGTAACAGCCCGGATCACTTCTGGTCCACAAATAAACATGCTTGCATGTTCGCGTGTCATGATGATGAAGTCAGTCAGAGCCGGACTATAGGCAGCGCCACCAGCGCAAGGGCCTGCAATCACGGAAATCTGCGGCACAACGCCTGACAATTGAACATTGCGATAGAAAACCTGACCATAACCGGACAGGGCACCAACGCCTTCTTGAATGCGCGCTCCTCCGGAATCGTTGAAACCGACAACAGGCACGCCTGCTTTGCCAGCATGGTCTAGTGCGTTACAGATTTTTTTTGCATGGACCTCACCCAGAGACCCTCCAACTACGCCAAAATCTTGTGAAAAGGCAGCAACTGGACGTCCGTCAATGAAGCCGGTGCCAGTAATAACACCATCTGTCGGAATCACTTTGTCTGCCATACCGAAGTGGCGAGTCTTGTGTTGGGCGTGCAAACCGAATTCTTGGAACGTCCCTTTGGAGTAAAGAGCGCCTAGCCTTTCACGGGCGGTCATCCGCCCTTTGGCATGTCTGTCATCAGCTTTTTTCTTGCCGCCGCCTTCCAGCGCGACGGCGCGCCGCTTCTCCAACTCGTCCGCGAGAGCTTTGGAAATCGCCATAATATAACCGCTTTGTTAGAGCGCGCCCGGAGTGGGCGCTGCGTTTTTATGATAATGACAGGGTTGCCCCTGACACGAATCCTGAACGCATAAAATAGGCGTCAGAACCCTCAACGACTAAAGTAGTAATCTGTTATGACGCAAAGAAAAAGGATCGAGATCAAATTTGTGAATAGACTAAAGGCTAAAAATGGGCATAGAGGTTGGGAAATTAGTATAACAACATACGTCATTAGTCTAATGAACGTGGCCTGTGGGTGTTTCGGCATAAGCAAGACACAGCGCGAAAATGGTGTTGAATATGAACGACCGTTCTGATCGCTGGTTTGGCTAAATTTCCTATTTTAAAAGCGATTTTGTCCCGCCTTTCAGCTGGTTGGCAGCCTTTGGATGCATAGCGTAAAAATTGCACCCACCGCCATCTCGTCAGGTCAATTGAAGGCCGCCCTTCTATTGTTTCCAAACCATTGGTAGCGACATATTGATCCTAGTGGACAAGCGGTGTCGTTGGGCCTTGACTCATGCGAAAATTTTCTATTACCTACCGGTTGGTAAGTTAGGGAGGAAGCTATGAACTTTACTAAATCTATTGTGGCAGCTGCTACAGTGATGGCCTTGTTTGGCGCGACAAGCGCTTCGGCTGAATGGAAGCCGGATCGCCCGATTAACATCATTGTGCCTTGGTCGGCGGGGGGATCTACAGACCAAGTAACACGGGTTGTTGCACCATTGCTTGCAGAAGCATTGGGCACGGATATTGTTGTCGTCAATCAGCCAGGGGCCTCAGGTTCTATTGGAACCAAGGCGGCGCTAGACGCTCCGCGCGACGGTTACACCTGGACGGCCAATGCCATCGCCAACAATGCGACCTACGCAATCACCGGGTTGGTCAAAGATACATCCATCGACGATTATCATATCTATCTTCATGTGGCGAACGTGCCTGTGGTGAGCGTCAATGTTGACTCCAAATATAAAGACTTTGCGGAGTTGCTTGCAGACTTCAAAACAGGAGATGTGACCGTTGGAACCGCGGGCGTAAACTCTTCCGGAGGTATGGCTCTCGCCGCAATCAAGGAAGCTGCTGGTGGTAGTGACTTCTCGGCACGTATGATCACGTATGATGGCGGAAATCCTGCTGTTATTGCCGCGGCCAGTGGAGAGGTGGTTGCTACCACGCAGTTGGCGGTGGAGCAAACCGAAATGATCAAAGCGGGGCGTTTGCGCGCTTTGGCTGTTTTGTCGGATACCGATTTGATTGTTGCGGGGATGGACCCAGTTCCACCAATCACCAATTATTTGCCAGATATGCCAATTGCAGCTGACTATTTTGGTGTCTTTATTCCAGTCGGTGCACCAGCCGAAGTCTACGAAACCGTAGATAAAATCTGGAAAGAGCAGATCATGAACTCCAAGGAACTGCAAGACTATGCCTCTGCCCGCGGCGCAGTTTTCTCACCCAGCTATGGTGATGCAGCCTACAAAAAAGCCATGCCTGTGGTGATCGCTGAAGCTTGTGCGCGTGTTGCACGCAAGGAAGCTGTGATCGATCCATCTACGCTTGGTATTGAGTGTCCCGCTCACTAGGCACAGTGACCTTGTGCCGCCCACTTTTCTTTGGTGCGGCACAAGGTCTGCGATCGAAAACATTCCCAATCCTTAGAACGATCATCTGTGTGTTTGCTTTCAGATGACAGACTTGTTTGCCCTACGGCAAGCGGAGAAGAACAATGCACCTCGACATGACAAAAGCTGATCGGATCATGGCGATCCTGCTGGCCTTGCTTGGGCTGGCAATGCTGATCGGCGGCTATCAAATGGATCGGTTGGAAATTCGGCAAATCCACCCGGCAAGCATTCCCGGTTTGGTGCCTATGATACTTGGGGGGCTTTTGGTGCTATGTGCCTTCCTTCTTTTTTCAAGCGCGGTGGAAGAAGCCAAACAACAAGACCATGATGAAGCCGTGGAATTGACAGAGGCCGATCGCAAAGAAAAACGCGCACTATGGCGCAATCTGATCATGTGCGCGCTGTGGAGTGTGGTTTTTGCGCTCTTGTTGGTTGGCAACATGCCCTTTGTGATCGCTTGTGGCCTTTACATCTCGGTCTTCTACGCGATTTTTGCGACAGATGAGCCAGTGAGGTCGCTGCAGCCTAAAGCCATTGCCCTGTTGTTGGTTAAAGCGGTGGCGCTGGGCGCCGTGGCTTCTATCGCCATTTCAAGCCTGTTCCGATATGGATTTTTGGTGAGGTTGCCGTAATGGAAACACTTGCACATCTCGCATCTGCATTTGGCACATTGTCAACACCGATCATGCTGGCGCATGTTATGTGGGCGACTTTGTTGGGTATTTTTGTCGGCAGCTTGCCCGGCCTGACAGCCACCATGGGCGTGGCGCTGATGACGACCCTGACCTATTCATTGGATCGGGACGCGGCCGTTTTGGTCCTCATCTGTATGTATGTGGGGGCCATCTATGGTGGCTCACGCAGCGCGATCTTGCTCAATATTCCCGGAACGCCAGCAAGTGCAGCAACCTCCCTTGATGGGTTTCCATTGGCACAGCAGGGCCGCGCCGGCTATGCCATGGCTCTGGCCACTGCGGGGTCCGCCCTTGGCACGATGGTCGGTATTGTTCTTCTGGTGCTGCTTGCACCGCCTTTGGCTGAAGCGGCGCTGCGCTTTGGGTCGTTTGAGTTTTTCTGGCTGGCCGTTTTCGGCATCGTCATTTCGGGGCAGTTGACAGGCGGCATACAGCCGCTCAAAGGCTATATCGCAGGTCTGCTCGGCTTGATGATTGCGATGATCGGTAGCGAAGGCATCCACGCCCATGTCCGTTTCAGCTTTGGTTGGTCTGACCTCAATGGTGGCATCGCCTTGATCCCGGCCATGGTCGGTGCGTTTGGCTTTGCCGAAGTCATGACCGCCATGTGGCGTCCCAAGGCAAATCTAGCAGCTGAAAATGGTGAGAATGACCGCATTCTGCCGCGGCTTTCCGATCTCTGGAAATACAAAAAGACAATCACCCGTTCAGGCATCATCGGCACCTTTATCGGAATCATTCCCGGCGTGGGAGAAGATATCGGTGCATGGGCTTCCTATGCTGCGGCCAAACGTACCAGCAAAGAGCGGGATATGTTTGGCAAGGGCTCAACCGAGGGGCTGACCGCCGCCGAAACCGGCAACAGCGCGGTTGTGCCCGGATCGCTCATCCCCGCCATTACGCTCGCTATCCCCGGCTCGGCATCGTCTGCCGTTTTGATCGCGGCTCTCTATATTCATGGCGTGCGTCCCGGTCCGATGATCATGATCGAGCAGCCGCAGTTCATTTATTCTGTTGCGGTTATGCTGTTCTTCGCGACCATTGCGATTGCTGTTTTTGGTTTGTCTTTGACGCGTTTGTTTGTGCAAATTCTCAAGGTGGACCGCGCGATCCTGATGCCAATCGTATTCACCTTGTGTGTGATCGGTCCCTATGCCCTAACCCAACGTGTCTTTGATATCTGGGTAATGGTCTTTTTCGGGCTGGTTGGCTTTGCCTTGCGCCAGATGAAATATCCTATGGCACCTCTGGTTCTTGGTATCATTTTGGGAAGCCTGCTCGATAAAAGCCTTCGGCGTTCCCTTACCTTGAGTGATGGCGATATCTCACCATTTTTCACCAGACCCATTTCAGCAGGGTTCGCGTTTGTGATCCTCCTCACATTCTTGTTTAGCATTCCGTTTGTGAAAAGGCAGAGCGCGAAACTTGTTTCCCGCATAGCGCAGAAGTTCGGGTCTTCAGACAAAAGGGATGTGACATGAGCGACAAAACCAAGGTTGAAAAGGCCCCCAAGCGCGATGCCGAACGCACGCGGCAGGCTATCCTTCAGGCTGCGCTCGTTGAATATTCTGAGCATGGATTTTCCGGAGCCAGAATTGATCGTATTGCCAAAAATGCGCGCATTTCCAAGCCCATGATTTATGATTATTTTGGTGACAAAGACGCTCTTTATGCGGCTGCCTTGCGGGAAGCCTATGTGCAAATCCGTGAGGGTGAGAGCGAACTGCATTTGGATGAATTGCCGCCAGAGACGGCGATCCGTAGCTTGGTCCAGTTCACCATGGCTCACTTCCGCGAAAAACCTTGGTTTATCTCCATGTTGAACACGGAGAATCTGCGCGGTGGTAAGACCGTCCGCGAAATACAGGATGCCAACGAAATCCAGTCGCAGCTGTTGGTAAAATTGTCAGATCTGCTTAAGCGCGGCGCCGCTGATGGGACTTTTCGTAAGGATGTCGACCCGGTTGGCCTCTATATTCACATTGCTTCGCTTTGTTATTTCCCCGTTTCCAACGCGCATACTTTGCGCGCGGTCTTTGGGCCTCCCATCGATGACGCTTGGCTTGACCAGCATGTCGAAGAAGCCTCGGAAATGGTGATCCGTTTCCTTAAAGCGGAGGCGTGAGACGAGCGATGACGTTGAAACTGTCTTTTTGTAACGAGATGTTGGCCGCCGAGGGCATTGATCTTGATGGGCAAGCGGCCAGAGCTGCTGCGCTGGGTTACATGGGGCTGGAACTGGCACCGTTTACTTTGTCAGAACAGCCACATTTGTTGACAAAACAAGACGCGCTCACCATCAAGGCGACCCTGCAAGGGCACAATATCGCCGTCACCGGTCTGCATTGGCTGTTGTCTGCCTATCCCGAATTGTCCATTACCAACACGCAAGTGAAACGTGAGACGATTTCTGTGCTGTTGGCGCTCGTGCGCCTGAATGCCCATCTGGGCGGAAGTGTTATGGTGCATGGTTCACCGGCTCAGCGCAAACTGCGGGGCGATGAAGATAAAAAACAACTCAATACACATGTGGCCGAGCTGTTTAAACCTGTTGCGGCCTTGTGCGAGGAACTTGATATTGTCTATTGTATCGAGCCTTTGTCACCGATCGAGACCAGTTTCATCAATCGGGTCGAAGAGGCGGTAGAGCTGTGCGATCTGATCGGATCCAGCCACTTTCGTACCATGATCGACACCAGTGCTTCGGCCCAGTCTGAAGACATGCCAGTGGCCGACTTGATCGATCACTGGCTGCCAACCGGTTGGATCGGTCATATCCAGTTGAACGACAGCAACCGTGGCACGCCGGGCTCGGGGCAAGACCCGTTCAAAGAGATTATCACAGCAATCAAACGGCAGGGCTGGTCAAAGCCAATGGCCATAGAGCCCTTTGTCTCAACCATAGATGCAACCACAACCGCTGCGCTGGGCGCTGGTCTGATCCGTGGCCTGTGGGACGCCTCAACGTGACCAAAGTGATTTTAAACAACAAAAATTTGTAAGTGTCGCAAGACACCAAGAGACATGAATAAGAAAGGTAGGTGTTGGAATGGAAACACGGCGTATCGGTATCATCATGCACGGGGTAACCGGCCGCATGGGCATGAACCAGCATTTGATCCGCTCGGTTTTGGCGATTAGAGAGCAGGGTGGTATTGCCCTCAAAGATGGCTCCATGCTTGTCCCTGATCCTATTATCGTTGGGCGCAATGCCAACAAAATCGAAGCCTTGGCCAAAAAGCACAATGTCGAACGTTGGACCACCGATCTCGATGCAGCACTGGCCAATCCCGACGACACTATTTTCTTTGATGCCGCCTCGACACAACTGCGACCGACGCTTTTGCGCAAGGCCATTGAAGCAGGCAAGCATGTCTATTCCGAAAAACCGGTTTCAGAAGGCCTTGCCGAGGCGATTGATATTGCTCGTTTTGCCAAACAATCTGGTGTCAAAAATGGCATCGTACACGATAAGCTGGACTTGCCCGGCCTACGCAAACTAAAGCGCCTGCGTGATAGTGGCTTCTTTGGCAAGATTCTGTCTGTGCGTGGCGAATTCGGCTATTGGGTCTTTGAAGGCGATTGGATGCCAGCCCAGCGCCCGAGCTGGAACTACCGTGCAGCGGACGGTGGCGGCATTGTTTCCGACATGCTCTGCCATTGGCGCTATGTGCTCGACAATGTGGTTGCACCCGTCAAGGCGGTGAGCTGTCACGCGGTCACGCATATTACCGACCGTTGGGACGAGGCTGGCGAGCATTACACCGCTGATGCTGATGATGCCGCCTATGCCACGTTCGAACTGGAGGGCGGTATTGTCGCGCACATCAATTCCAGCTGGGCTGTGCGCGTTCGCCGCGATGATCTGGTCACCTTCCAGATTGATGGGACCCATGGGTCTGCTGTTGCCGGATTGCATACATGTTTCAGCCAGCAGCGGGTAAATACACCAAAACCGGTGTGGAACCCCGATGAACCTCAGGCCATGAATTTCTATGAAGATTGGGAAGAAGTGCCCGACAATATGATTTTTGACAATGGTTTCAAAGTCCAGTGGGAACAATTCTTGCGCCATGTCGTTGAAGATGGCCCATGGAATTACACGCTGGAAGAAGGTGCCAAGGGCGTGCAATTGGCTGAGCTCGGTTATCAAAGCTCCAAAGAGCGCCGCTGGCTCGATGTGCCCAAGCTGGAGATTTAATCCATGGTTGTTCAACTGAATTTGCCTAAATTGGGCGGTGAACTGGAACTTCTCCAGCTCACCGCAGCGCCTCAGTTGGTCGAAAAGCCGACCGGCTGGACCCGCACCGCCTATTCCGCTGCCCATGTGGTTTGCGATCCGCTTGCCGACGTTGATCCCTGGATCAACAACGTGATTGACTGGGACACTACGCTTGGGTTCAGGCAGCATTTATGGGATTTGGGGTTGGGCGTGGCGGAAGCCATGGATACCGCGCAACGGGGCATGGGGCTGGATTGGCCCACATCGCTTGAGTTGATCACCCGCAGTGTCAATGCTGCCAAGGCTGGCGGTCATTTGATTGCATGCGGAGCAGGTACAGATCATTTAGCCCCCAGTCCTGATGTAACCATCGACGATGTGATTGCTGCCTATGAAGAGCAATGCGAAGCGGTGGAAGCGGTTGGTGGCCGTGTGATCTTGATGGCGTCACGTGCGCTTTGTGCCGCCGCCAAAGGCCCGGAAGACTATATCCGTGTTTATGAACGCGTCTTGGGCGGATTGTCCCGACCTGCAATCTTGCATTGGTTGGGTGAGATGTTTGACCCTGCATTGGCTGGTTATTGGGGCAAGGATGATCATCTTGAAGCAATGGACGTTTGCCTTGATGTGATCCGCGCCAACGCTGCAAAAATCGACGGCATTAAAATTTCGCTGTTGTCGGCCGAGAAAGAAATTCGGATGCGCCGAAAATTGCCAAAAGATGTACGGATGTATACGGGAGACGACTTCAATTATCCCGACCTGATCGAAGGGGACGAAGAAGGCTACAGCCACGCTTTGTTGGGAATTTTTGACCCCATCGCCTCGGCGGCATCCCAGGCTCTAACGGCACTGGGCCGTGGTGATAAAAAAGCCTATCGGGATAGCATGGACCCGACGGTTGCCCTATCCCGTCACATATTCAAGGCCCCGACACGCTTTTATAAAACCGGTGTGGTGTTCATGGCTTATCTCAATGGTCATCAGGATCATTTCACCATGGTCGGCGGGCAAGAAAGCACCCGCTCAACGTTGCATCTGGCTGAGATCATCCGCTTGGCAGAAGCTGCCAAGCTGTTCGCAGATCCGGATACTGTTGCGATCCGTGCTCGGGCCGTCTTTGCGACACGTGGTGTGGAGGTTTAAGCATGGTTGATGCATCTAACCTGTCGTTGAACACCGCCACCGTACGGGAACAATGGAACCTGGAACAATGTGTCGAAGGCTGCCTTCGGCACGGTTTTGGCGGTATTGCACCGTGGCGGGACAAGATCCACGAAATCGGCATCGAGCGTGCGGCCAGACTGGTTTCTGACTCTGGCCTCAAAGTATCTGGTCTGTGCCGGGGCGGCTGGTTTACCTCCGAAGGCAAGATCACAGACGCTGTGCTGGATGATAATAAGCGCGCAGTGGACGAGGCCGTCGCCTTGAATGCCGAATGCCTCGTGATGGTTGTTGGGGGCATCGCGGATGGATCTAAAGACTTGCCCCATGCGCGTCAGTTGGTCTCCGAAGGGCTCGCCAAGACACTGGACTATGCCCGTAGCCAAAAAATGCCCGTAGCAATTGAGCCTTTGCACCCCATGTACGCCGCCGATCGTGCCTGCATCAACACCTTGCGGCAAGCTTTGGATGTTTGTGATGAGCTTGGCGATGGTATTGGCGTTGCAGCGGATGTCTATCACATCTGGTGGGATCCAGAGCTTGCAGATCAAATCAAACGGGCTGGTAAATCTCGGCTTTTGGCCTATCACATTTGCGATTGGCTGGTGCCAACCAGTGATATGCTGACCGACCGCGGCATGATGGGGGATGGCGTGATTGATATCGCCGCGATCCGCAAAATGGTCGAAGCCGAGGGATTCTGTGGCCTCAATGAAGTCGAAATCTTTTCCGCCAACAATTGGTGGAAGAGGGATGCCGATGAAGTCATGCGCACCATCGTGGACCGTGCCAGAGACTGCTGAATATGCGCGTATCCTCGCTATCTCGTTCCTTATGATGACAGGGCAACCTAATGCTTCGTTCTCAGGGAATACGGCGCTGCCATTGGACCAAACCTTGGTCAAACTGCGTCAATTGGGTGTCCCCACCCAGAGCCGCGTTTTCAAAGGTGTCTACCACCGCTGAGGACGCGGCACCCTTTTCTCCCGATTGAAGGTCAGTGCACGATCTGGTCCGGATGGGCTGCTGCAAAAGCAGGAATTGTCGACAAATTGTCTTCAATGCGCTTGATTTTGGGCATAGCGTCCAGTGTGACCCCCCAACGGTGAGCGTTGTAGAGCTGGGGCAATAGACATATGTCGGCAATCGATAGGGTTTCACCGAAACAGAAATCTCCACCCTCAAGCATATCCTCCAGAGCCAGCAGAGCCGGTGTGATATGAGCTTGCATCCAACTCTGCATGGTGAGCCCTCCATTGGAATGGGCCACAGCATATTTGGCAACTCGCAGATTACAAACCGGATGCAGATCCATTGCGATCATGTAGGCCAGCATCCGCACGCGGGCGCGCCCCTCAGCATCGGGGGGCAACAGGCCTAGACTACGGGTTTCATTGAGATACTCCACGATAGCGATGGATTGGGTGAAGCGTTGGCCATCAATATCAAGCACGGGCACCAGCCCTTGCGGATTACGATCCAGATGCGCGTCGCTGCTTTGTTCTCCTGCTACCAGATCAACCGGTATTGACTGCCATTCAAGCCCCGCAAGCCCGAGCGTTATGCGCACACGGTAGCTGGCTGTGGAGCGCCAATAGTCATACAGCGTAATCATTTGACGACCCCTTGCAAAATCCTATCCAGCCCCGCTTCCAATCCACCAAGATTTTCTGCCAGACGGGCCTCAACCTCCTTTTGAAAGGCCTGTGCCATGGGCAACAATTCAACCATCATCGCATGGCCTTCATCCGTGAGGGTCAAGTGGATCAAGCGCCTATCTTTCGCATTCATTTCTTTGGTGACCAAGCCGCGTTGTTCGAGCCGGGTCGCCGCGCGACTGACTTTGGATTTCTCCATTCCGACACGAGCCTCAATATCACGCACCGATGCTCCACCGGCATGGGCCACATGTACGATCACCCGCCACTCGGGGATTGAAATACCAAACCGCTCTTTATATTGGTGCGCGAGTTCTTCACTCAGGCTTTGCGCAGCAACGGCCAAGCGGTAAGGCGTAAAATGCATCAAATCGAAGTCAGGCAGAGAGGTGCGTTCTACATCTGGCATAAATAGATCCTTTTCTACGGCCATTACGCCGTTCACTTCGTCGAATTGCAAGTCTTTTCGTTGCATTCGCAACAAATTTACTTGACAACGTTGCATGTGCAACGAAATACTGACCTGAAAGGGACATGCTGGATATGTGAAGTCGGGAGGACGGGACATATGACATTCAAACTGCCAGATACGATCACCCAAGCAAACGATGGCACGGGACCCCATAAGGGATACATGCCCGGTTTTGGCAATGACTTTGAAACCGAAGCGCTGCCCGATGCTTTACCGCAAGGTCAAAATTCGCCACAAAAATGCGCCTACGGTCTCTATGCCGAACAATTATCCGGCACCGCCTTCACAGCACCGCGTGGACAAAATGAGCGGACTTGGTGTTACCGAATTCGTCCTTCTGTCAAACACACAGGCCGATTCTCCCGCATTGATTTACCCTATTGGAAAACCGCGCCACATGTGACCACTGACAAAGACAACGCACAGGCCAACGACATTATTTCGTTGGGCCAATATCGTTGGGATCCGGTGCCTCATACCGATCAGGATCTGACATGGGTCACCGGTATGCGCACCATGACAACCGCAGGGGATGTCAACACACAAGTCGGCATGGCGTCCCATGTGTATCTGGTCAACACATCCATGCAGGATGAGTATTTCTTTTCAGCGGATTCGGAGTTGTTGATTGTCCCGCAAGAAGGCCGTCTGCGTTTCTGCACCGAGCTGGGCATCATTGATCTGGAGCCAAAAGAGATTGCGATCATTCCCCGTGGTCTGGTTTATCGTGTCGAAGTCTTGGAAGGCCCGTGTCGCGGGTTCGTTTGCGAAAACTACGGCCAGAAATTTGACCTGCCTGGTCGCGGCCCCATCGGCGCCAACTGTCTTGCCAATCCACGCGATTTCAAATGTCCGGTTGCGGCCTTTGAGGATCGCGATGCAAAAAGTCGCGTTGTGATCAAATGGTGCGGTCAGTTTCACGAAACTTTCATTGATCATTCTCCACTCGATGTGGTGGCATGGCACGGCAATTACTGCGCCTATAAATATGACCTCCGGACATTTTCACCGGTGGGTGCAATCTTGTTTGATCATCCCGATCCTTCCATTTTCACGGTTCTTACCGCTCCGTCTGGACAACCGGGCACCGCCAACATCGATTTTGTCCTGTTCCGCGAGCGCTGGCTGGTGGCAGAAAATACATTCCGGCCGCCGTGGTATCACAAGAATTTAATGTCCGAAATGATGGGCAATATCTACGGTATCTATGATGCCAAGCCTGAAGGCTTCGTGCCCGGAGGTCTGTCGCTTCACAATTGCATGTTGCCGCATGGTCCAGATTTGGATGCCTTTACCCATGGGTCGACAGAACCGATGGAACCGGCATTTCTGGACAAAACCATGTCCTTCATGTTCGAAACGCGTTTTCCCCAACATCTGACGGCTTTTGCGGCCAATGAGGCGCCAATGCAGGACAATTACATAGATTGTTGGACCAGCATTGAAAAGAAATTCGATGGAACGCCGGGTGCCAAATAAAGATCTTTGCAGCGCATCCATAAGTGTGTTCGAGTGTGATGTGAAAAAGCAAAAGACGAAAGCCATTAAGAAGGAAAAACCATGAAGCTTGCAACTCTGAAGGATTCAACGCGCGACGGAAGATTGGTCGTGGTGTCAAAGGACCTGACCTATTGTTCCGAAGTCAGGCACATCGCCAACACGCTTCAGGATGCGCTAGACGATTGGGCCCATGTCGCACCGCGTCTGCAGCTTGTGGCAGAGGGTCTGGAGCGTGGCTCGCAGCCTTATATGCGCTTTCACGAGCATGAGGCGGCTTCGCCATTGCCGCGCGCCTATCAATGGGCTGATGGATCGGCTTATGTTAACCACGTCGAATTGGTGCGCAAAGCCCGCAATGCGGAAATGCCAGCGAGCTTCTGGACGGATCCTCTGATGTATCAGGGCGGTTCGGACACCTTCCTGCCGCCGCGCTCTCCCATCCGAATGGTGGAGGATGAAACCTATGGCATCGATATGGAAGGCGAAGTGGCTGTCATTGTTGATGATGTTCCCATGGGAGCCAGCGTCCAGGAATCCGCTGATGCCATCAGGTTGATCATGCTGGTCAATGATGTCTCATTGCGCGGTCTTATCCCAGACGAGCTTGGTAAAGGTTTTGGCTTTTTCCAATCCAAACCATCCTCTGCCTTTTCGCCTGTTGCCGTCACGCCCGAAGAGCTTGGCGATGCATGGGATGGTGGCAAGCTTAGCCTGCCGCTGTGCGTGGATTATAACGGCCAGCCTTTCGGTCGAGCCAATGCAGGTATCGACATGACCTTTGATTTTGGCCAGCTGGTTGCTCACGCTGCCAAAACCCGTCCGCTTTGTGCCGGTTCCATTATCGGCTCTGGCACAGTGTCCAATAAGTTGAATGGTGGCCCTGGTAAATCGATTGCCGAAGGAGGTGCTGGCTATTCTTGCATCGCTGAAATCCGCATGATCGAGACTATCGAAACAGGTTCTGCTCAAACGCCCTTCATGAAGTTCGGTGATATCGTACGCATCGAAATGAAGGATAAATCAGGGCATTCGATCTTTGGTGCCATCGAACAGACCGTCGAACAATATAAATAATGATCAGGAGAGGCCTCAATGGCAAAGAAATTTGCGTCCCAAGGTGATCTGGAAGAGAAAACCATCAGCTTCACGCAAGTAGGCGATGGCCTCTATGCCTTCACCGCCGAAGGCGACCCGAATACCGGCGTGATCATTGGCGACGAGAGCGTTATGATCGTTGAGGCCCAAGCCACGCCGCGCTTGGCGCGCAAGGTGATCGAATGCGTGCGTTCGGTCACCGATAAGCCGATCTCTCATGTGGTTCTGACCCATTATCACGCCGTGCGCGTGTTGGGGGCGTCAGCCTATGGTGCTGGTGAGATCATCATGTCCGAAAAGGCCCGCTCCATGGTGGCCGAGCGCGGTAAAGAAGACTGGGATTCCGAATTTGGACGTTTTCCGCGTTTGTTTGTGGGGCATGAAGAGATCCCCGGTCTCACATGGCCGACGACAACCTTCAGCGACAAGATGACGGTTTATCTGGGCAAACGCCGCGTCGACATCATGACGATGGGGCGTGCGCATACTGCAGGGGACGCTGTTGTCTGGGTGCCGGATCAGGAAGTGATGTTTACCGGTGACATCGTGGAATATCATTCGGCCTGCTATTGTGGGGACGGCCACTATCAGGATTGGCCACAAACCCTTGCCAACATAGCAGCCTACAATCCTAAATCCATCGCGCCAGGACGCGGCGATGCACTGGTCGGTGAGGAGATGGTTAATAAGGCACTGGCAAGCACCGCCGATTTTGTCAAGTCCACCTATGACCCCGTTGCCCGTATTGTTGCGCGTGGTGGTTCATTGAAAGAAGCGTGGGATGCGGTGCGCGCTGAATGCGACACCAAATTTTCTGACTATGCCATCTATGAGCATTGTCTGCCGTTCAATGTTGCGCGTGCTTACGACGAAGCCCGGGGCATTGATACACCCCGTATTTGGACTGCCGAGCGCGACATCGAAATGTGGAACGACTTACAGAGTTAGGTCGCTGCGTCCCTCAGGAATACAATCAATTTGTAGGCGGGTGATTGAAACATCACCCGCTTCAATCTGCTGGCTCATTATGAGTGGCAACAGCCAGAATGAGCGCTTCGATGCCTTTGTCAAGCGCCGCACGGTCTACTTGCGGGATGGCATTGAGCATTTCTGCAGCACGGGCATCTACCTTCGGCTTGATGTCTTCAAACAGAGATCTGCCAGCCTCGGTAATGCTCAAGTCGCGCAAGCGGCGATCTGTTGTTGAGATTTCACGGCTGATGAATTTCTTTTCTTCCAAGCGCTGCGAGGCGCGGCTGACTTGAACCTTGTCCAAGGTAGTGCGGCGGCTGAGCTCTTGCGAATCCAACCTTTCTGCATTGGCTAGCAGATAGAGCAAGCGCCATTCTTCGCGCGTCAGGCCATATTCCTTGCTGTAAACCTGAGCGATATTGCGCGAAAACGCCTCGGCAGCGATGGCAAGGCGGTAAGGGAAAAAAGCTTCTAAAGACATGGTGCATCCTTTTAGAGCTATTTCAGCGATTCTCAAATCGCGGGGCGGGTATAAGTCTTTGTTTCCGAATATAATCTTATCAGAAATACACAAAGAAAGATACGCAAACAACATGCTGCCCGGTCAACTGGAAATGGCAGCACAAGTACCTTGTCTCTCCAGTTGAGTGTGTAATCTTTATCGTTTCGGTCGCCAACCTCAAGCATCAAAATGACAGCTATGGGGTGCCAACTGAGTTGGCATATGAGAGTGGCTTGATCTTTCGTTGCATATGACACCATTGCAAATGCAACGACTTGATTTGCGTCAAGTTTAGCGATATGTTTGAACGACATTTGTTGTAAATGCAATGATCTGGGAGGAGAATTGATTGACCGACATCGCGCTAAAAGTGGATCATATTCACCAAGTGGCCTACCGCTGCAAAGACGCCAAGCAAACAGTTGAATGCTATACCAAGATGTTCAACATGGATTTTATGCTGGCCATTGCTGAAGATCATGCCGCTTGGCTGCATGTCAAGGAACTGGGCAAGGAGAGCGCGGATGCTTGATACATATGATTGGCCGGTTTACCATTATACGCAATCAGACGAGCAAAAAAGCGGCGTTGCCAGTCGTCATGCTGTGATAGTCGTCGGGGCCGGACCCATCGGGCTGACCGCTGCGCTCGATTTGGCCTCGCGTGGCATTGCTGTGGTTGTTATGGATGATAACAACACGGTGTCCGTTGGTTCCCGTGCCGTATGTTACGCCAAGCGTCCATTGGAGATCTGGAACCGCTTGGGCGTCGCGGACCGCATGATCGACAAGGGAGTGCTGTGGCAGCGTGGCCGCGTCTTTTTTCGCGACTTTGAGGTCTATAACTTTGATTTGCTGCCCGAAGAGGGTCACAAGATCCCTGCCTTTATCAACTTGCAGCAATATTATCTCGAAGAATATCTGGTCACGGCCTGTCTGGCCAATCCATTGATAGAGCTGCGATGGAAGCACAAACTGGTCGGATTGGAACAATATTGTGACCATGCCGATGTGACGGTTGAAACCCCTGACGGTGTTCTTCACACCAAGGCAGATTGGGTAATTGCCTGCGATGGAGCCAATTCGCGCATACGTGACATGGTGGGAGCAGAGTTTACCGGTCAATTCTTTCAAGACCGCTTTTTGATTGCCGATATTGTTATGAAGGCCGAGTTTCCTACCGAGCGTTGGTTCTGGTTCGATCCCGATTTTCATCGTGGCCAATCAGCCTTATTACACAAACAGCCCAACGATGTCTGGCGGCTGGATTTTCAGCTTGGCTGGGATGCTGACCCCGAAGAAGAAAAGAAGCCGGAAAATATCATTCCGCGTGTCAAAGCGATGCTGGGCGATGATGTTGATTTTGAGCTGGAATGGGGGAGTGTTTATCAGTTTGCTTGCCGTAGGGTCGACGAATTCCGGAAAGGCCGCGTGATCTTTGCCGGCGATTCCGCCCATCAGGTCTCTCCCTTTGGCGCGCGTGGTGCCAACACCGGTGTGCAAGACATCGATAATCTGGCTTGGAAATTAGCAGCGGTCATCCGCAAGGAGGCTCCGGAAGCGCTGGTTGACAGCTATCACGCCGAACGCGCCTTTGCGGCCGACGACAATCTGCTCAATTCCACCCGCTCTACCGATTTCATCACACCCAAGAACAAAGCCTCCAATCGCTATCGCAATGCGGTGCTCGATCTCTCGCGCCTATATGAGTTTGCGCGCCCTTTGGTCAATTCGGGTCGCTTGTCCCAACCTACACCCTACAGCGATAGTCCGCTCAATACCCCTGATCAGGATGACTGGTCAGGCAAAATGATGCCGGGGACATGCATTTCCGATGCCCCCGTTCAACGTGACGGCAAGGACGGTTGGTTGATTGAGAGTTTGGGCGATGGCTTTACCCTTTTGGTCTTTGATCTTGAAGCAAGTGATGTTGATGCTGGAGCATTTTCGCCCAGAATTGTGATTGAAGGGCGTGATTTTTCGGACGTACAAAACCTCGCCCGTGCGCGTTTTGATGCCGCCCAAGGCGCTGTTTATTTGATCCGTCCAGACCATCATATTGCGGCACGGTGGCGCTCCTTTGACCCGGATGCGATCTGCGCTGCCATCACCAGAGCTACGGCAGGAGATGCACAATGAGCCTGATCCTCACACCTAATATCGAAAATCCGGATAATTTTTACCAAGCGTTGACCGACGCCCAGCGTGATTTAAGCGAAGATGAAGCCAATGACATGAATGCGCGTTTGGTGCTCATTCTTGCCAATCAGGTCGGCAATCTTGAGGATTTAAAAAAGGCGATTGAATTGGCCGGTCCTCAAGCCTTGCACAAATGAGACAGTGACAGTGTGCCTGTCTCCTTGAGACGATCAAGTACGATGGAAGACTTGAGGTGCGACACACCCTCATGTGGTAAAAGCTTGTTGTTGATGACATGCGATAAGGTCTTGAGGTCCGGCACCACCAGTTTGACATGATAATCCGTTGATCCTGTCATCGAATAGGCTTCGGTCACCTCCGGCATCGCCTGCATCAACGCCAAAAGCCGATCAGCCGCACCAACCGAATGGGAATCCAATGTGATTTCCATAAATACAATCAACTCCAGCCCAACCGCTGCTCTCGACAGGCGTGCGTGATAGCCCGATATCACGCCTGATTGTTCCAACAAGGCACGACGGCGGGCACATTGAGAGGCCGACAAGCCCACCTTTGTTGCCAGTTCCTGACTGGTTAAGCGGCCATCCTGTTGCAAGGCATCAAGAATTTTTAGATCAAACATATCCATGCGTTGATATCGCACAGATCTCGAAAATTTGTCAAATCTTGCGCATAGAGTGGGTGCTAAATGTAGATTTTGCGCACATCTTGCATAGGGTTTGAATTAGTATATTCCCTTAGATGATGGGAGATTGGGGAGGATACAATGGGACCATTTCCGCACGATGCAGACAAGGCCATAATTGATGAAGTCAATGTTGCCGGAACCGACGGGTTCGAATTTGTCGAATTCGCACATCCCGACGCTGGTGTGCTTGAGGCATTGTTTGAGAGCATGGGCTTTATAGAAGTCGCTCGCCACAAACACCTCGATATAGCGCTCTTCCGTCAGGGGGATATCAACTATATCGTCAACCGCGAGCGCAACACACATGCGGCGCAATTTGTGGAGGACCATGGTCCTTGTGCGCCGAGCATGGCGTGGCGGGTTGTGGATGCCCGGCACGCCTTGAAATGCGCTCTCGACTATGGCGCTAAAGAATATACCGGTGCAGACAAAACTCTGGATGTCCCAGCCGTTTATGGCATCGGCGGCTCTTTATTGTATTTTGTTGAGACTTACGGCGAGGCTGGTTCTGCCTATGAAGGCACATTTGACTGGTTGAAAGACGTGGATCCTAGGCCACAAGGGGCTGGTTTCTATTATCTCGATCACCTGACCCACAATGTGATGCGGGGTAACATGAGCACCTGGTATGACTTTTATGCGCAGGCGTTCAACTTCAAAGAAATTCGCTTTTTCGATATAAAGGGCAGGATAACGGGCCTTTTCTCACGGGCGCTGACATCTCCTGACGGCAAAATTCGCATTCCGATCAATGAGAGCGCAGATGCAAACAGCCAGATTGAAGAATATCTAAACGAATATAAAGGCGAGGGCATCCAGCACATCGCAGTGGGGTCCGATGATATTTATACCTCCACAGATGCTATCGCCGAGCGTGGCATTAGTTTTATGCCAGCCCCTCCGGATATCTATTATGATATGTCCCACGAACGGGTGAAAGATCACAAGGAACCGCTGGACCAACTGAAAAAGAACGGCATTTTGATCGACGGGGAAGGGGTTCTTGATGGTGGGATGACCCGTGTCCTGCTGCAGATTTTTTCCAAGACCGTCATCGGGCCGATTTTCTTTGAGTTTATCCAACGCAAGGGCGATGACGGCTTTGGTGAGGGCAACTTTAAGGCCCTGTTCGAAAGCATTGAACGTGATCAGATCGAGCGTGGCGTAATATCGGATCCCGCCACAGACACCACAGCGGCCTAGCCCAACGCAAACCATCCCGAGGCCCAAAGCGCCTAATGCCTCGGGATGGTCCAACTTGCAAATTGAATTAACCGGTTTAGTCCAACAGCGGAAATACCGATGTCTTTTTGACCGTGCTAAAAACAAAACTCGTATCAATCGAGGCGATACCGCCAATCGGGTGAATGCGTGAGCGGATGAAATCCTCATAGGCATTCAGATCAGGCACCAACACCCGCAATTGATAATCGGTTTGTCCGGTCAGAATATAACACTCCAAGACCTCATCAATCAGCTGAATATGGCGCTCGAAATGACGCGTTTCCTTCTCATTATGTCGTTCCAATCTTATCCGCACAAAGACCGTCATCGGCAATCCATAAGCAACGGGGTCCACATCGGCACTAAAACTGCGGATGACGCCGGATGTTTCCAGATTACGTAATCGCCGCAAACAGGGCGACGGGGACAGATTGACCTTTTCTGCCAATTCCAGGTTTGTCATGCGGCCATCTTCTTGCAGAGCCCGAATGATCTGACGATCCTTTTTGTCCATAAAATCCTCAATATTGGCATTATATGCCAATATCTATTGCACAGTTGGCTGAAATAGCAAGCACCTGCCACGCAAGGCAGATCACAATGATCAGCACGTCGTACAGGAGAGACCCATGAAGAACACCGCCAAAGGCTTTGCAACACGCGCCATTCATCACGCTTATGATCCGCTGGATAATGACGGCGCGCTGACGCCGCCGCTGCATTTGACATCTACCTTTGCATTCGAATCTGCAGAAGCGGGTGGCGAGATGTTTGCTGGCGAGCGGGAAGGCTACATCTATAGCCGAATTTCCAACCCGACCAACGCCTTATTAGAACAAAGGATTGCCTCGCTTGAAGGCGCAGAGGCCGGTTTGGCTTTATCCTCCGGCATGGGTGCTATCACCTCCACGCTTTGGACCTTGCTGGCCCCCGGTGATGAAGTGATCGTCGACAAAACGCTCTACGGCTGCACATTTGCCTATATGAACCATGGCCTGACCAAATTCGGCATCACCATCACTCATCTGGATTTGACCGATCCGGATAATCTCAGTGCCGCGATTAGTGACAAAACAAAGATTGTCTATTTCGAAACCCCCGCCAACCCGAATATGCGGTTGGTAGACATCGCTGCGATCAGTGCCATCGCGCACAAAGCGCATGCGACAGTGGTGGTCGATAACACCTATGCGACACCTTATCTGACCAGACCAATTGAATTGGGTGCCGATTTGGTGGTGCATTCAGCAACCAAATATTTGGGGGGCCATGGAGACGTGGTGGCTGGGTTGGTGGCTGGCAGCCTTGAGAAAATCACCGAAATTCGCCTGTTTGGCATGAAAGACATGACCGGTGCCGTGATGGCGCCTTTCAACGCTATGTTGATTCTGCGTGGCCTGAAAACTTTGGCGCTTCGCATGGAACGTCACTGTGCATCGGCGCTGGTTGTGGCGAAATGGCTGGAGGCTCAACCCTCCGTCTCGCATGTTTCCTTCCCTGGCCTGGAGAGTTTCGCCCAAAAGGATTTGGCGGAAAAGCAAATGGCTCTGTCGGGCGCGATGATTGCCTTTGAGATGAGAGATGGTCTGGGCGCTGGTCGGGATTTCATGAACCGTCTTAAAATGATTCCGCGCGCGGTCAGCTTGGGCGATGCGGAAACGCTCATCCAGCATCCCGCTTCGATGACCCACTCAACCTACACCCCCGAAGAACGTGCCGAGCATATGATCAGCGATGGCTTAATTCGCCTATCAGTGGGACTGGAAGATGTGGATGATATTCTGGCTGATCTTGAGCAGGCCATGCCGCACAAAACGCAGAAAGCGGCACAATAAGTCAAATAAACCCTCGGCGCATATAGCGTCGGGGGTTGGTTGTTCAAAGCAGGTTTCCCGCTCAATTGAATATTTCGGCTCTTTGCATCAGGTCTTCCAGATCCGGCTCGTCAGGATTGCGCGGCAGTCCGGGGTGAATGATGCTGACCTGACAGCTTTCTGCTGCCTCCACAAGTTGCCGGTAGGTACCACCATCGGGGTCCTTCACATAGGCTTGCATATTTTCATTATAGGCAAACAACGTATTGCTGACCTGAGTGCATTCATTGCAGGTGGTGCAACGAGGCGTTTCGATCCATGCAAGTCCGTCTGAATGGTCTGGATCCTCTGATGCTTCTGGCTGGATTTCTGGCGCCGCTTCACCCGCTGCAGGTGCAACGGGTAACGATGCCGCGACAGGCACAGCAGGAAACACGGGCGCAGCCGCAACATTGGCTGCCAATTCCCGCGCCAGAGCTTCGCGTTTTTTCCGCTCTTCTGCCAATAGTGCCTGCGCATGTGAATTGTTGATGCCTGCCAGTTCCTGCAACCTACCCCAAGCGTCATTGCACCGTCGTGCTGCACTGATGATCTTGTCGTCGACAACGACCCTTAGCAATTGCTTGTCGCTTTCAACACCAAATACATAAGGGCTCTGGATGTCGTTTGAGTCTTTTGGCACCTTGAGCCAGTCAGCCAATGGCACCATGTCGCCACGCCATTGTGTGCGAGGAACCTCATGACAGAACCGGCGATAGCGGCTGTCACAGATTGCAAAATCACCAAAGGTGAAAGCCATGTGTTCCGTTTTGCTGTTGCCTGCTTGGTCCTCATACAGCAAGTCATGCTCTGGCCAATCAGTCAGGTTCTGCGGGTTTTGGGAGAGGTCGAACCGTCCGGCCCAATTGGTGCCAGCAGAGGGATCAAAGGTGAAATTGGGGAAAGCTCGGGATTCGGTGGCTGCGGCTGCCAGAATATAAGGCGGGATATCGGGCGCGGTTGCGGTCGCTCCAGAATAGAGGCTGAATACAGCAGGCCCGCCATATTGCATGCCGTGCATCAGGGAATCCCGCATGCGATAAAGATGGGCACTTGTGGTTTGCATCACAAAAGCATTGTTGAGCCCTATCGCCATCGTGGCCAGTCGTGCTGTGCCTGCCCCAAAGGAGTTGAGCGGAGGCTCTGGTGATGTTGGGCCCAAAATATCATCAATCTGGATCAACACCTTGATCGGCAGTCCACACGCAAGCGCTTCATACACGCGGGCGATTTCGGCCGAGTCTGTGATGCCGTCACGCAAATAGATCATCGCTGGAGGCAACAGATCCATTTGTTCCGCCGTCAGGTCGCTTTCATCAAAACGATCAAAAATTGTGTCATGCAGCGACGACACATATTTGTTATCGACTTCCAATTCGGCAATAGTCAACGCTTTGGTGAAGTCAACCATGCTGGGTAAACGTTCCCGATAGGCGTCGAGTGCTTCAGAACAGCTTTTGAAGACATAATTGTAGCAGACCGCATGTCCGGGTTCGCTGTAGGACGCGCGTCCGGGACCAAAGAAAGCCTGGGACTGCAGCACGCGCATAGCATGTTTGATCCGCGCCACGCGATCCGTGGGTAAACGGTCTTCAGGGCGGGCGCGATGCAAGACTCCTGACAGGGCGGAAAAATCAATTGAACCGTCTCCATCTGCTCCCATTGAAGCGGCAAGCGCTGTGGCACCATGAGCTTCTTCAGATTTCATATGGTCGGATTTGAGGATGTCTGTCAGTCTCAGAATCAATCCGTCCACCTTGTTGCGAAAGCGGCGCGCCCTGAATTTGTGCATGGCTTTCCAACTGTGGGAAAGAATCTTGCTGGGCGTGGATCCGTCGCAGCCAATGACTTTGCCGTCAACTTTGATTTTCTGGCGGGCAAGGTCAAGGTTTTGATCAAGCGGACCAAAGCGGTCTTCGCCGCTTTCCTCCACCAATTCCATTTCACACAAATGCCATAGGTCCGAGAGATTTTCCTCTCGTCCTTGCGACACATACTCCCGCATACGTTGTTCAAGGCTTAGAACCTGTTGACGCAGCTCTTCACCCGATGGACCTTGTGGCGCAACAGCCCTGAGTACGTCATCGATAATCCGACTAAGCGGGCGTAGCAGGTTGGCTTGATCTTCGCTGTCTACCAAGACCAGTGGATAGTCATAGCGGAGGTTTTCCAGCGCTCCATAACGGGCAAAAAGCGCTGGTTTGAGCGTGGTCAATTGTGTGTCATTCATGGTTTGTGGGGCCATTGGGGAGACGTTATTTTGTGCGAATTGAGTATTTTGCATAACCGATCACTCCCCGCCTTGTGCCGATGAAGCGTCTGTTGGCCAAATGCCGATTTTATCAAACTCTTCGTTCAGAACCGTTTCAACCAATGCAGGTGTACTGGGGCGTTCACCTGCGCGTAATTCGTCATAGCAAGGCACGGTAGGATTGGCATAAAGGATGCCCACTGGGATTTCTTCGCCAAGGGCAGCAAGCGCCAAAGCGCGTGTCATATCCAGCGGATCATGGGTCTCTTGGTTCTTGTAGACCCGCGAAATTTCCGGTTTCAATCGCAACCCGTTCTGATGGGTCAGAATGCGGGTTTTGAGCGGATCACGCACGGCCTCATCAAAATGATGTTCCATGAAATTGGGGCATCGTTGCAAAATGCGCACAAAAGAAAATCCTTTGTGGTGATAGGCCTTGGACAAGACTTCATAGAGCAGCTCGGGGATCCAGTCGACCACTTGTGCCACAAAGGAAACATTGGAAACACCCAATGTCACCGTTAATGGATTTAGCGGTGCCAAAGTTGCCCCGAACGGTGTGGTATTGCTTTTAAAGCCTTTGGGTGATGTGGGAGAGGCCTGCTTTTTTGTCAGGCCATAGACATTGTTGTCATGCAACAGCATGGTCATGTTCATGTTGTAGCGCACCGCATGCAGCCAGTGGGCCGCACCAATGGAACAACAATCGCCGTCTCCTGTGGTCACAAATACATTCAGATCCGGTCTTCGGATTTTGATCCCTTCGGCGATGGGCAATGCGCGGCCATGGATACCGTGAAAGCCATAGGCATTCATATAATGGGGCAAACGTGAAGCGCATCCGATGCCCGAAACACAAACGGTTTTCTCGGGTGGCAACTGCTCATCCCTGCACAGACGTTGCATGGCGGTGAGAATGCCGGTATCGCCACAGCCAGAACACCAGCGGGGCGCAATTTCGCTCTGATAATCCTTGATGGCATAGTCAGTATGCACCATCTGCATCAGACATTGACTCATTGAAGCGGTCATATCTCTCCCCTATGCCTTTCCAAGTTTGTTTAGTGCGGCCTTGATGATTGCGGCAGGTTTTAGCGGTTGACCGCGCGCGTTCCCCCAACAATCCACATCGACCAGCCAGCGGGATCGCAACAACATGGCCAGTTGGGAATAACGCCGGTTATCAGGTGTGATCAAAGGATCATCCTTTGGATCATTCCAGTTGTTTTCAATGGTCATCACCGTACCAAAGCGGCGCATCACTTCGTCGATCCCCGATGCCATTGGCTGGAGATATTTCAAATGCAGCGAAGACACTGCGTGTCCTTTGGCTCGCATGGCTGTGACGGCTTCCTCAATGGCGCCGCGGGTGCTGCCCCAACCGATCAGCAGCAACTCGCCATCCTCCCCGCCAAAGACAGGTGCCAGCCTTAATGTTGTTTGGAAGGCAGCAAGTTTGCGACTGCGGTTCAGCAGTCCCTCTTCGTTGATTTTGGGGTCATAGGCCACATGGCTGTCCCGATCATGCGCAAGGCCGGTCAGGCAATGCATGCCATTGGGTTGGCCGGGAATGAACCGTGTCGCGATGCCTGTGCGTTCATCCCAATCATAGGGACGAGCGTCTTCTGGTACGGCGCTTTGGTTGACAGGAGGAGCCAGCCAAGCGGCGTTGAAATTGGGCCGGTCAAAGGGTTGCTGTGCAGTAGACAAGGCCGCATCGGACAGGATCACAACCACCATATTAAAGGTCTCTGCGATCTTGCGCGCCGTGATGACCGAGTAAAAGCAATCCTCGATGGAATCCACTGCCATCACGATCTTCGGTGCGTCGCCGTGGCCACCAAACATGGCTGCCATCAAGTCGCCCTGTTCCACCTTGGTTGGCAGGCCGGTGCTTGGTCCACCGCGCTGGACATTGATCACCACTAGCGGGATTTCAGTCATCACTGCCAAGCCCAAAGCTTCTTGTTTGAGTGACAATCCCGGCCCCGATGTGATCGTGACCGCGCATTTGCCGGCATAGGATGCGCCGATGGCAAACGTCGCCGCAGCTATTTCATCCTCTGCCTGATGGACAACACAGCCAACTTTTTCAAAGATGCTGGATAGATAATGCGACGCCGATGTTGCCGGTGTGATGGGATACATCGCACAGACTTCCATGCCCGATGCGACCACGCCCAAGGCTAGGGCTGCATTGCCATTGGTCACAATTTGGGGCTTTTCAACAGCGGGGGCGGGGATCTTATATTTCAGGTCAAGATTGGTGTCGGCCCATGCCCGCCCTGCGGCCAATAGCTCCAGATTGGCATTGATGATTTTCTGGTCCTTTTTGGCAAAGGTCAGTCCGACCTGCGCCTGAGACAATGCTTCATCAAGACTATAGATGGCGCACAACATGCCCAGAACGAACATATTCTTGCCCTTGCGCGGGTCTGGCACATATTTCTGGCACTCGGCCTCCATCGGAATTTCATACAGGCGATAGCCTGCGGCCCGCACTTCGGCCACCACCGCGTCATAGGCGGCGACGATCTTGGGGTTGCCATCTGCCTTCCACATCTCCTCAATCAGGATTGTGGCACCCTGTTTGATTTCACCGGCGCGCAGGCGGCTGAGCAACACTTGTTCATTGAAGGCAACGACCAGATCAGCCTCGTCTCCGACGTTGGTCACCTTGTGGGCAGCCATGCGAACCCGATTGCCGCTGGCTCCTGCAACAGAGCGTTGTGGTGGCTGAATTTCGGCCGGAATAATCTCGACCGTCCAGATACCGTTGCCTGAACGGGCTGCGATTGCCGCCAGCGATTGACCACATCTCTGTGCTCCTTCACCGGAATCGCTGACGATCTCGACTATATGTTCGTCAAGAACAATTGCCTCAGGCGGTTGATTGTTTGCGATACCGATCAGGCCAGCATCGTAAAGTGGTTTGTTGTTGGCGTATGTGTGAATGCCATCCGAAGTCATTGCTGTGTCCCGCTCTTCAGGTCAGTCGAATACGGTTAAAATTTTGCTCGGCAAGATCAATGCCAAACAGGCTGCCATCAAACCCGGATTGCTCGGGTTTATAGACCACGCCTGAAGAGCGAATTCCGAGATATCGCCGGATGCTGTCCGCCGCTTTGCGGCCTGCGCCCATCGCTTGAATAACGGTGGCAGCGCCGGTCACAATATCGCCTCCGGCATACACACCGGCCAAGGATGTGGCGAGGCTGTCATCGGTATCGATATAGCCCCATTTGTTCAGACCAATATGAGAGGTTTGGCCCAAAATTGGGTTGGGCGATGTGCCAATGGCATAGACCACCGTGTCTGCATCAAAGTCGAACTCGCTACCGGCCACAGGCACGGGGCGCCTGCGGCCCGATGCATCGGGCTCACCCAGTTCCATCTGAATGCAGCGGATACTGCGAACATTGTTATCAGCATCTCCCAGCAATTCGACCGGATTGGTCAGCCAATGGAAGGTGACACCTTCTTCTTGGGCATGGTGTAATTCTTCGCGACGTGCTGGGCATTCCACTTCGGAGCGCCGATAAACGCAATGCACTTCTTCAGCTCCCAACCGCAAGGAAACCCGCATGGCATCCATCGCCGTATTGCCAGACCCAATCACCGCGACACGGCGACCAAGTCCCAGTGGCGTGTCATATTTGGGGAATTCACCTGCATGCATCAAATTACAACGGGTCAGCAGTTCGTTGGCGGAGAGAACCCCATTGAGATTCTCACCTGGAATATCCATGAAATGCGGCGTTCCCGCTCCAACCCCTATGAAGACCGCATCAAACCCCATGTCGTCGAGCATCTGTTCGATGGTAAACAGTCGGCCGACCAGTATGTTGCACTGGAACTCAACCCCAAGCGCTTTGAGGTTGGCAATTTCTGCGTCAACCACGGTATTGGGGAGGCGAAATTCAGGGATGCCGTACCGTAGCACGCCGCCTGGGGCATGCAGCGCTTCGTAGATGGTGACAGAGCAACCCGCTTTGGCTAAATCTGCGGCGCAAGCCATACCGGCAGGCCCTGACCCGACAATGGCAACACGGAACCGGTTGGCGACGATATGGCTTGTCTTTTGCCAACCTTTTTCGATGGCCATGTCGCCTAAAAAACGTTCCAGACGGCCAATGGCCACCGGTTCCAGATCAGTCCCGACACCAACGGCACATACGCCTTCGCACTGATCTTCTTGAGGGCAAACCCGGCCGCATACGGCGGGCAGCTGTGTGGAGTCGGTAAGCAGATCATAGGCGCCGCGATGGTCTTTCTCGAGCATTTTGGCGATGAAACCGGGGATGTCTATGCTGACCGGACACCCTGCGATACAGGCCGGTTCCGGACACATCAAACAGCGTTCGCATTCCAGCATGGCATTTTCCAGATCAAAGCCATGCGACACTTCATCAAAGTTTTTGGAACGCACCTCAGGGTCTTGAACCGACATAACCGCGCGTTCCTGCGGAATGGTCCGAATTGTTTTGCGGGCCATTTACTGTCCCCCCGTTTCGATGGCTGTTTGGGTGCCTGTATCATTGGCTTTGGTTGGATCAAGCGACAAACGGCGACAACTGTCTGAGTAGCGTTCCATTGCCTGCTTTTCTTCCGGTTTATAGCGATGAAGACGGGACAATAGATCGTCAAAGTCGACGGCATGACCGTCAAAATCGGGACCATCTACGCAGGCAAATTTGATGCGATCTGCTACACGCACTCGGCAACCCCCACACATGCCGGTTCCGTCCACCATAATGGGGTTGAGGCTGACCATGGTTTTGATTTTGTGCGGGCGCGTTGTCTCGGCACAGGCGCGCATCATAATAGGTGGTCCGATTGCGACCACCTCATTAATGTCGCCATGGGCGATGATGGCCTGCTCTATGCCTTGGGTTACCAATCCGTGGATGCCAGCCGAGCCGTCATCCGTACAAACAACAAATTCATCACAAACCGATTTGAATTTTTCCTCCCAGAACATCAAATTGGCTGAGCGAAAGCCGACGACACCGATTACATAAGCACCGGCTTCTTTGAAGGCACGCGCTTGCGGAAAGATGGGGGCAACACCCAAGCCGCCGCCCACACAAATCACCTTTTTGGCGTTGGAGACTTCGCTAGGAATGCCCATCGGGCCAACAATCGCAAAAATCGATCCACCAACCTGACACGCGTCCTGCATCTCGCGACTGGATTTTCCAACCGCTTGCACAACCAGCGTAATGGTACCCTTAACGCGATCAAAATCGGCGATGGTTAGAGGAACACGTTCCCCGTGTTCATTGACCATGACAATGACAAATTGCCCCGGCTTCGCCGCCTTGGCCATCATCGGGTGGTGAATTTCGAGCAAAAAAGTTGTCTCGGAAAAATCAGTTCGCGAGACAATTGGAAAACACGCAACAGCATCACCATCAGCAAAGGGCTGGTGGGATTTTACAGGCGCGTCGGTCGTTCGACCGCCCTCAGGTTTGCGATCGGACATATAGTTTCCTCCCTTGTTGCGACTCTGGCCAACTAAAAGAAATTGTTGTGGAAATTGGCGCAGAAACAACTGTTTCGACGCTACGCTCACAAGTGCGTAACGCATTGACACCGATCAATAAGGCTCATAGCCTAAAGTCGCTCAGGGAATGCCCGCAGTGTCACAAACGGTGGTGATTTCCCCTTTTTCGCTAACGTTATGCACGACCATGGGTGCGGGCATGATGAATTTATCTGTGCAAGACCGCTGCGGGGAGCCACACTTGAACAATCTCGGTTGACCGTGACCTGATACGAGGAACCAAACCTTGACAAAGGATGGTTTCCCATCTCAAACACTCAACAGACAATCCGCTGCCAATAATGAAACGCCACTTTGGGGGGAAGCATGATGATTGATTGCGAATTGGTGATTTTTGACTGTGACGGCGTGATAATTGACAGCGAAATCATTTCAGCTCACATGCTGATAGATGAACTGGCAACTTATGGCGTAAATTTGGATCTGGATTATATTGCGAGACATTTTTTGGGCCGCAGCTATCCGGTGGTATTAACCCAAATTCGTCAGGATTTTGACATAGAATTGTCGGACAACTTCGAAGCCGATTATCGAGCGCGCCTTATCGCAGCTTTTCAAAACGATCTAAAAATTATGCCAGGTGTCCGCGAGGTGCTGGACCTATTGGCAGTGCCCTATTGTCTGGCAACCAGTTCCAGTCCTGCCCGCGTTCAGCAATCTCTTGAAATAGTCGGATTGACCGACCAATTTAAAGGACGCATTACCACTGCGTCTGAAGTGGCCAACGGAAAACCGGCTCCGGATTTGTTTTTGCTGGCTGCCTCCAAACATGATACCAAGCCAGAAAAATGCTTGGTAATCGAAGATTCCTTCGCAGGAATTTCATCAGGTTTGGCTGCCGGAATGCAGGTTTGGCATTTTGCCGGGGGAAGCCATTTGGCAGGACAAACTTTTGACGCACAAAATAGTGTTGCCGCGCACAAGAGATTCTCCTCCTTTGCCGACATGTTTCGCCTCGCCCCTGAATTGAAGAGAGGAGTCTAACTCCAATGGTCCGCAACAATGAACATGACAAAGAGCAATCACCGATGGATCTTGCCGCTAGGGCAGCTTGGTTGTCCTTTGTTGGAGGTTTGACGCAGGATCAGATTGCCAACGAATTGGGCATTTCAAGGCAGCGGGCGCAGCGGCTTGTCGCGCGTGCGGGTACCCAGGGCCTGATCCATGTCCGCATAGAACACAAAATTGCCGATTGTCTCGAGCTGGAACGCAGTTTGAAGAATAAATTCGATCTCAAACACGCGTGGGTTTCTCCTGGGCTTGGCGCCGAGACCGATGCCTTGACAGGATTGGCTCCCTTTGCTGCCAACATCATCGAGCACATGTTCGCAACGACCGAGCCGCAGTGTTTTGCCGTTGGGACAGGCAGGACCTTGAGAATGATGGTCAAACACATCCATCCAGTGAATGGATCCGTTCACAAATTGGTCTCACTGATTGGTAATGTTGCACCGGACGGGTCTGCAAGCATGTATGAAGCGATCATGCGATTGGCAGAAAAGACCTCGTCCAAATACTATCCCATGCCTGCTCCCGTGATTGCCCAGTCATTAGAAGAGCGCGATCTCTATGTGTCGCTGCCACATGTGAAGGCGACCAAAAAAATGGCTGAAGGGTCTGATCTGGCGATCGTCGGGATTGGCCAAATGGGAGAGAAGGCCCCGTTATTTCTGGATGGGTTTTTGACCAAGGATGAGCATCAAAGCCTCCAAGCGGCCGGAGCGGTCGGTGAGATCTGTGGTCAGGTTTTCGATAAAGATGGTTTATTCATTGATCATCCCCTCAATCAACGTGTCGTGAGCACTAGAGTGGGGACCATGCCGGTTTATTGTATTGCCGCAGGAGAAGGCAAAATACCCGCATTGCGTGCGGCCCTTAAAGGGGGCCTGCTTACTGGTTTGATCACAGATGAGCACACCGCAATAAAATTGTTAACAGATTGATAAATAGATTCTTCTTGCCCTGCTGATCTGGTTTTCCGAGCGCTTTTGAAAAAGTCGCTTGACAATTGGTAGGTCTATAAGTGATTATTTGCTCATAGCTTGAGCATTTGCTCGTATTCTGGGAGGAATATCATGACCATTAAGATCCGCACTCTGTTGAGTGCGTGCGCCATTGGTGCGCTTGCTACGACCGCTATGGCTGAAACGTTGACGATCGCTACAGTGAACAACGGCGACATGATCCGTATGCAGAAGTTGACCGGTGATTTTACCAAAAAAACCGGCCATGAGGTTGAGTGGGTTACGTTGGAAGAAAACGTACTTCGCCAGCGAGTCACAACTGATATCTCCGCCAAAGGCGGTCAGTTCGACATTATGACCATCGGCATGTATGAGACCCCGATCTGGGCCAAGAATGGTTGGCTCGTTGCTCTGGATGATTTCTCGGCAGATTATGATACAGATGATATTCTGCCCGCAATGCGTGGTGGCTTGTCCCTAGACGGAACCCTCTATGCTGCGCCATTCTATGGCGAAAGCTCCATGATCATGTATCGCACAGATCTGATGGAAGCTGCTGGGCTTGAAATGCCTGAAGCTCCCACTTGGGATTTTGTTGCCAAAGCAGCGCGTGCAATGACCGACAAAGACAAAGAGATATATGGCATTTGTTTGCGCGGTAAAGCTGGCTGGGGCGAGAATATGGCCTTCCTGACCGCAACCTCCAATGCCTTCGGTGCTCGTTGGTTTGATGAAAACTGGAAGCCTCAGTTCGATAGCGAAGAATGGGCGACCACTCTCAACTTCTATATCAATCTGATGACTGAAGCAGGGCCTCCAGGTGCCTCCAACAATGGCTTCAATGAAAACCTGTCTCTGTTCCAACAGGGCAAATGTGGCATGTGGATCGATGCTACTGTGGCAGCGTCCTTTGTGACCAACCCCAAGGATTCAACTGTAGCAGACAAAGTCGGCTTTGCGTTGGCTCCTGATACAGGCCTAGGTAAGCGTGGAAATTGGCTTTGGGCTTGGGCTCTTGGTATTCCCGCTGGCACTCAAAAAGAAGCTGCTGCCAAGGAATTTATCCAGTGGGCAACCTCGAAAGAATATATTGAGCTCGTTGCAGCCAATGAAGGCTGGGCAAACGTCCCCCCAGGAGCTCGCACTTCGCTGTATGAAAATGAGAACTACAAATCTGTGCCTTTTGCTGAGATGACCTTGAAAAGCATCTTGTCCGCAGATCCGAACAACCCGACAGTGAAGCCTGTGCCGTATGTTGGTGTGCAGTTCGCGGCCATTCCTGAATTTGCAGGGATCGCAACTCAGGTTGGTCAGGAATTCTCGGCCGCTCTGGCTGGGCAACAGACCGCAGAAGAAGCCCTTGCCAAAGCGCAGGCGCTGACGGCTGATGAAATGGAAGCCGCAGGTTACTAAGCCGCGTCCTCCCAAGCCAGAGGGTGACCTAACTGTCATCCTCTGGCACACTTCTTTGATTCCTTTGAAACGACGGTAGGGCGGCTATTGGCCGTCCATGATGGAGGCGTGACATGGCGACCCAGCAATCGCGTTCAGCTGCGCGCATCATGATGGCACCTGCGGTTATCTTGCTTTTGGGCTGGATGTTGGTGCCGCTGATTATGACGCTGACCTTTTCTTTTAAGAAATATCTGCCACTGCGGGGGGGAGACCTTGGGTGGGTTGGGTTTGACAACTATGTGCGGTTTGTCACTTCCAGTGCCTTCTGGCCGTCCGTCCTTACGACTTTGATCATTGTCGGTGGTGTTTTGATTATCACCATTGTGCTCGGTGTTCTGTTGGCGGTTTTGTTGAACCAGCCAATGTGGGGGCAGGGCATTGTCCGCATCCTCGTCATCGCGCCATTTTTCGTTATGCCAACAGTCACGGCTCTTGTCTGGAAAAATATGTTTATGGACCCAGTAAACGGGTTGTTGGCGCATATTTGGAAATTCTTTGGTGCCGAGCCTATGGTCTGGTTGACCGAGGCCTCGCTGCAATCGATCATTTTGATTGTCAGCTGGCAATGGTTACCCTTTGCGACATTAATTTTGCTGACCGCCATTCAATCGCTGGATAGTGAGCAACTCGAAGCGTCCGAAATGGACGGCGCGTCGCCGCTGGCCCGCTTTGGCTATATCATCTTGCCTCATCTGGGCCGCGCTATCACGATTGTGCTGCTGATCCAGACGATTTTCTTGCTGTCGATTTTTGCTGAAATTTACGTGACGACGCAAGGGGCCTTTGGGACCAAAACACTGACCTATCTGATTTTCCAGCGTGTGCTTGAAAGCCAGAATGTCGGACTGGGCTCTGCTGGCGGTGTCTATGCAATCATTCTTGCCAATATCGTTGCGATCTTCTTGATGCGCATCGTCGGCAAAAACCTGGACGCGTGAGGAGAAACACACCATGGCACGTGCCGTTACAAATCAACGCAAAATCATCAACACCGCCGCCGCTTGGGCAATTGGGTTGCTGATCTTCTTTCCGATCCTTTGGACCATTTTGACCAGCTTTAAAACCGAAGCCACAGCCATTGCAGACCCGCCAGTGTTTCTGGCGTTTGACTGGACCTTGGAAAATTACAGCGCAGTTATGGAACGCTCCAATTATATGCGCTTTTTGTGGAATTCGGTGATCATCGCGGGCGGTTCCACCGTGCTGGGTATCATCATTGCCATCCCTGCAGCATGGTCGATGGCCTTTGTTCCTAGTAAATGGACCAAAGATATCTTGCTTTGGATGCTGAGCACAAAAATGCTACCTGCTGTGGGTGTTTTGTATCCGATCTATCTGATTTTTATCAAAATGGGCTTGTTGGATACAAAGATCGGCCTGATGATTGTCTTGATGTTGATCAACCTGCCGATCATTGTTTGGATGCTCTTTACTTACTTCAAAGAAATCCCCGGCGAAATCCTTGAAGCGGCGCGTATGGATGGTGCCGGTTTGAAAGAAGAAGTCATCTATATCCTGACGCCTATGGCGATCCCCGGGATTGCGTCTACTCTTCTGCTGAACGTCATTCTTGCCTGGAACGAAGCCTTTTGGACTCTGAATCTGACCGCTGCCAAAGCGGCGCCACTGACCGCTTTCATTGCCAGCTATTCCAGCCCGGAAGGCTTGTTTTATGCAAAGCTTAGTGCGGCCTCGACCATGGCAATTGCACCTATCCTCATCCTTGGCTGGTTCAGCCAGAAACAGCTTGTCAGCGGCCTGACCTTCGGCGCGGTGAAATAAGGAATAGACTTATGGGACGTATTGTACTTGAGAAAGTTCAGAAGAAGTTCGGTGATGTCGAAGTCATCCCGCCTTTGGACCTGACAATCGAAGACGGAGAATTTACGGTTTTTGTTGGCCCTTCTGGTTGTGGTAAATCAACACTTTTGCGCCTGATTGCTGGGCTCGAAGACACCACTGATGGCATTATTAAAATCGACGATGCCGACGCAACACACGTACCACCCGCCAAACGTGGTCTGGCCATGGTGTTCCAATCCTATGCTCTCTATCCGCATATGTCGGTACGCAAGAATATCGCCTTTCCGATGAAGATGGCGAAAGTGCCCGAGGACGAGCAGGTTCGGCGGATTGACGCCGCCGCCGCCGCGCTCAATCTGACGGATTATCTGGACCGTAAGCCAGGCCAGCTGTCTGGCGGTCAGCGTCAGCGTGTCGCCATCGGTCGTTCGATTGTCCGGGAACCTTCGGCTTTCCTGTTTGATGAACCATTGTCAAATCTGGATGCGGCCTTGCGGGTTGGGATGCGCTTGGAAATCAGTGAACTGCATGAGCGCCTGAAAACGACGATGGTCTATGTGACCCACGATCAAGTGGAAGCGATGACCATGGCGGACAAAATCGTGGTTTTGCGTGCAGGCTTCATCGAGCAAGTCGGTAGTCCGTTAGAATTGTATCACAAACCACGCAATGAATTTGTCGCTGGCTTTATTGGCTCGCCAAAGATGAACATCATCAAAGGCGATGAAGCGCAAAAGCATGGGGTGCAAGCTATAGGCATTCGCCCTGAACATATTGATGTCAGCACCAAAGAAGGCATGTGGAGTGGTCGTGTCGGCGTTGCCGAACACCTCGGTTCAGACACATTCATCCACGTTCACGATACGGGACTGGGGGATATGATCACCGTCCGCATCAGCGGCGATATTTCGGTCAAACATGGCGACACAATATTTCTGACACCACAGATGGATCAGTTGCACAAGTTTGATGAACAAGGGCTGAGAATAGAATGAAACGGCTTGAAGGAAAAACTGCGCTCATCACCGGAGCCGCCCGAGGCATAGGTTTTGCGTTTGCCAAGAAATATGCCAGCGAGGGCGCTCAGGTCGCTATTGCCGATATCGACATTGAGCGGGCACACAACGCAGCTGTAGAGATAGGTGACGCGGCCGTTGCCATAAAAATGGATGTCACCAGCCAAAACAGCATTGATGCTGCGGTTGCTGAAGCAGTCGAAAAAATGGGCCGCATTGATATTCTCATTAACAATGCTGCGGTGTTTAAGGCTGACCCGATTATTGAGATCAAACGGCAAGACTTCCATCAATTGTTCGATATCAATGTGTCTGGCGTTCTATTTACCATGCAGGCCGTTGCCAAGCATATGATCGCCCGTGGCGGTGGTGGCAAGATTATCAATATGGCGTCTCAGGCAGGCCGTCGCGGTGAAGCGGTCGTGGCCGTTTATTGCGCAACCAAGGCCGCCATCATTAGTCTGACCCAATCAGCGGGGCTTGATCTCATTCAATATGGCATCAATGTCAACGCTATTTCACCCGGTGTGGTGGATGGTGAACATTGGGACGGTGTCGACGCACAATTTGCCAGACTCGAGAACAAGCCGCTTGGCCAAAAGAAAATAGAGGTCGGAAAAAGTGTGCCTTACGGGCGTATGGGTACGGCAGAAGATCTGACCGGAATGGCTGTGTTTCTGGCTTCTCAAGAGGCCGACTATATCATCGCCCAGACCTACAATGTCGATGGCGGACAATGGATGAGTTGACGACTGGCAGATTAGATTGATTTGCTCGTAAAACCTGCTGCGACCTGTGTTCCCGATGGGATTACAAGCCGTGGTGCTTAACAACAAACTATACGGCTGCAGTTTTTGATTGGCCCGGAGCAATACCGGTTGCCGAAACGGGAAAGGCTTGTGCGTATACCCCCGCAGAACGAGATGCGGCATCCATTTGTTTCAATCAAAAATGGATGAGACAACACTATAAAGAGGTTAGTTATGGGAATTCGGCTGTCTGATGCAACATTGGGTGATTTGCCAGAATCAATCATCAAGCCTACCTATGATCGCACCATGTTGACCCCGGGAATCGTCCATATCGGGTTGGGCAATTTTCACCGAGCTCACCAATCTTGGTATTTGCATCGTCTCTTTGAAAAAGGCCTTAATAAGGATTGGGCCATCATCGGCGCTGGGGTGCGCCCGTATGATGAGCAAATGCGCCAGAAGATGAAAGCGCAGGACTATCTCACCACATTGATCGAACTTGATCCATCAGGCAAAACGGCCGAAGTCGTCGGCTCTATGATTGACTATGTGCCTGTGCAAGAGGGAAATGCCCCCTTGATCAAACAAATGGCCGACCCCGCCATTCGTATCGTGGCACTGACAGTCACCGAAAGCGGCTACTATATCGATCTGGCAACCAAGGGGTTTGATGCCGCCCACCCTGATATGCAGTATGATGCCGCCAATCCAGACAAACCACGTACGGCATTTGGTGCGATGATTGCCGCACTGAAAATGCGTAGAGACCAAGGCGTTGGTCCTTTCACAGGCCAATCATGTGACAATCTGCAAGGCAACGGCACCATCCTTCACCAGACGCTGACATCCCTGGCGCGTCTGTCTGATCCGGAGCTGGCTGATTGGATTGACGCCAATTGTACTTTCCCCAACTCCATGGTTGATTGCATCGTTCCTGCCACCGGCCCCAAAGAGCTGGCCCTTGCTGAGGAGTTCGGCATTACTGACAGTGTTCCTGTCACCCATGAGCAATTTCGGCAGTGGGTAATTGAGGACAAATTCTGTGCCGGACGCCCAGATTGGGACAAAGCCGGAGCCACCATCTCCGACCGTGTGCATGATTATGAAACCATGAAGATCCGCATTCTCAATGGTGGTCATCAATTGATTTCTGATCTCGGGGAGCTGCTGAGTTTAGAAACCATTTCAGGATGTATGACTGATCCAAAGGTCCATGCATTCTTCCAAAAAGTACAGAAGGAAGAGATTGTACCCTATGTGCAGCCGGTTCCCGAATTCGAGGCTATTGACTATCTGGATCTGATTGACCGGCGCTTTTCTAATCCAGACATTGTTGACACCACCCGCCGTGTTGCTTTTGACGGATCAAGCCGTCATTCCGGCTTTTTGGCGCCCTCCATTCGCGATGCTCTTGCCAAGGGGGGCTCAATCGAAGGGTTGGCTTTGGCCAGTGCTTTTTGGGCACGTTATTGTCAAGGTACGCGCAACGATGGCAGTGCCATCGAGCCCAATGATCCGCTCTGGGCGGATCTGAACAAAATATCCCATCAGGCACGCAAAATCCCACATATCTGGTTGGAGATGCGGCACATTTATGGGGACCTCGCGGACAACGCTATTTTTGCGAATGCCTTCGAACGCTGGTTATTGATGATCGGTGACGAGGGAATCTACGCAGCTCTGAACGCATATTTGAAGCAAACGTAGGATTAAAAGGCCGGCATGTTTGTTTTTGGTTGATGCTGGCGCGCGAAAGTGAAAGGTTTGCGCGACTTTTAAGTATTATACAAAGGACTTAGGCATGAGACGGTTTGATGCGGTCATTTTTGACTTTGACGGGGTATTGGTAGATAGCGAACTGATCTCTCTGTCTGAATTAAACCGCTCTCTTGAGGCTTTTGGTATTGGCAAATCATGGGAAGCATTGGTCGATGGCTTTCTTGGGCACTCCAACAGCGCCATCGCCGAGTATATCGAGCAACACAGTGGCCAAAACCCAGGGATCGAATTCCCTGAGCGCTGGGCCAAACGCATATTTGAACGCTTTGCTACGGACCTCACCTTGATCCCCGGCACGATGGATCTTCTGGGCACGCTTGATGCAGAGGCCATTCCCTATTGCATTGCGTCCGGCAGTAGCCCGGATCGGTTGCAATATTCGCTGGAGCTTGTCGGTCTGGATGGATGCTTCAGGGACAAAGCCTATAGCTGCGATCTGGTCGCAAAAGGCAAACCAGCTCCGGATATTTTCTTCTATGCAGCAGACAAACTGGGGGTATCCCCTCGTAATTGTCTGGTGATCGAAGATGGTATCGCGGGCACGGTGGGTGCCAAGGCGGCCGAAATTGATCACATCATTGGCTTTGTTGGGGGCAGTCACCTACTCGGATGCGAAGACAGTCACGCTGCTAAATTGACCAAAAGTGGGGCGTCTCACATCGTCAGAACGTTGGCCGAGATTGAAACCATGTTATCAGCCACACCTGCGTGACGGGCTTGTCGCGTAGCTGGCACCGTCTGCGTTCTAATAGTCTTTTTCGAAAAAGATACCGGCTTTTGAATTGCCACTGGTGTCGGCCTCACCGCGGGCCTTGAAGCTTTTTGAGATTTCGAGATCAATTGTTACCTTGCCAGAATCGCTGGCAGTGCCTTTTTCAACGTTGAGATAGGTCTTGTCGTTGAGATATCGACCGACACCAACCGTGGTCTCTCCTGTTTCTTCATCTGATTTGACATCAACATTGTCGATTCCCGCCAGATTGCGCAAACGATCCAGCACGCCGGGGCCGGAATTCACCCCGCTGATTGTTGCAATGGCATTGGCCAATTGCACCAGTTGCAATGGCGACAGATCTGCCAGATCGCGATCAAAGAACAAGTTGGCAAGGATTTCATCTTCCGGCATTTCCGGCGACGACGACAGGTTGATCTCTGGTGCAGAAGCATAACCACCCAAAGCGAGTGTGTAGGTTGTTCCGCTGCTGGTTGAACTGGCGCTAAAATCGAGACTTGGATCCAGCGATCCAGCAAAATTGACGCTGCCGCTGTCAAATTCGAGGCGCTTTGTCAAAAGGTCCATACGACCGCGCGTCAAGGACATGCTCCCTACTGGATTTGGTGAATCTGTAGTGCCCAAAATGCGGATGGTTCCACCCAATTCGGCGTCAATACCCCTCCCTCGTAGGTAGATGCGACGCGGCGATGAAATCGACATATTCAAAGCAATTGCCGAACCATCGGATGATTTGGCTTGCTGGGAAGATTGTTTGGGAGCAAGGCTTTTGATCTGCTCGGCCACTTTACCTTGGGCATTTACATGCTGAACATCGACAGAAGACACGCTGCCCGGCAGGGTTTCCGGAATGGATATCTCAGTGGTGGTCAGATTGATTTGGCCCGAAATCGTTGATTGGCCTGCGAGTTTGCCTTCAAGAGTCAAATTGGCATCAAAAAGGGTGCTCAAGATATCTTCATGTTTGAAGGTGCCTTTACTGATGGAGAGCTTGATGTCTGCGGGAATTTGCTCGGCAGGATCAATGCCCACCGTGCCGTTCATCGACAGCGTGCCGTCTGTGCCGATCCGCCCCTGGAAATTGTCCAACTGTGCTGTTTGGCCGGCCAGCCGTACAGTGCCGGACAAATCACGCAACACCAGACCGGACGACAGCTCTATGAAACGCGTGCCTTTTGTGGCTAAAGAACCTGTGATATCCGGCTTTGACAGTGGGCCGGATATTTTGGCAGACAGGCTGGCGTTGCCATCCAGCCGCAAGCCTGCATCAGCCAAGGTTCGCGCTATCAGTGAGAAGGGCAGAGTGCCATCTGCCGCCAAATCAAGGGTCTGGTTATTAAGGGAAACAGCTCCATTCACATCAAGTTTTGTCCCCCCACCCGTAATGGCTGTTTGCACATTGATAATGTTGTTTTGCAACAGCCCCTTTGTGGCAATGCCCATGGCAGGCACACCAGCTTGACGCATGGACTTGGCCGACAACCTGGACACAGTGCCTGTCCAGTCTACGCTTGGGTTGTCTGCCTGCCCTGTGATGCGGGCGTCTAGGGTCAGCTGACCGGAGATATCTTCCCCCGTTGCTGCAACTTTATTGGCAATGGCCAAGGGAAGGCCGCGAAGAGCTACGGACAGATCCAGTGTGTCCCCCGCTTTCCCTGAAACTTGCACACTGCCGCCATCGATTGACAAGGCCAAGGGCTTGGCAAGAGCAACTCCATCATTGAGATCAATCTCAGAGGGACCAACCAAGGCAAGAGCCACGCCTTTCCAGCTGGCATCAAACTGGTTTAGCGTGAGCGAAGTCTGATTGGCCAGTTGGGTCAGGGTCCCTTGTATCTGCAAGGGCGAATTGGAAAATAGTGCTGTGACGGAAAAGGGCAATGAGCCATCCTGCCCAACCATGCGGGCCGAGAATTGGCGCAGTTGTTCGCCACCTGCGCGCAAGTCGCCCATATCCAGTTTTGCGTCCACGGCCATGGATTTGGAAGGATCAACTATGCGGGCATTAAGCGCGAGACCTGCAAGCGATAGATCCTTGGTTATGATCTGCGGCGCAACGGCTTCAAGGGCGATCATTTGACGGTCATTCTCGTCAGAAAGCGTAATTTTGGCCTTGAGCGCACCTTCAAGATCAGGTTGCAGCAGCAATGCACCCAACTGTTTAAAATCAGAAATTTCAGCGTCCAATACACCGCTCACCAAACCTGTTGGCGACAGGGAAATGGCACCCTTGACCTGTGTATCCGGCGCATTGATCACAATATTTTCGATCTGTTTGTTGCCGTCTGTATCAGAGGTCAAATCAGCCTTGATTTCCAAAGGTGCCCCTGCATACCGTGCTGTGAGAGCAAGCGCGGCATTGGGTGTGGCGTCAGCGGAAATCTTAAGCTGCAAACCTTCAATGGCTTTATTGGCAACCGACAATGCGTCGCCTTCGACAGAAAGAGTGAGCGCTGGCGCTTGTGCGGTGCCTTTGATGGCCAGTTCTCCAGATAGCGCTCCTGCAAGGTCTGGTTCAATCACGTCAAGATCGCGCAATGTGAAGGTGCCATCCAGAGCAAGCTCCTTTGCGGATAGAACGCCCTGAAACACGGCAGAAAGCAGCCCCGCATCCAATTTTGCCTTGGTCAGATCAACACTGCTACCGCCGAGTGTGCTGTCAATACTAAGCGTAATGGGACCCCGCACCATGCGATCCAGAGGGTCGGACCCTGTAGCCACTTGTTCAATCGCGAAAAGAGCTTTGATCGGGCCAGTTCCGTTACCAACATCAAAAGTGTTGGAGGTCGCACTGACGGTGGTTTTTTCAATCAGCGTTTGACCACTACCAATATGCGCAACAGAGCCCTGAAGTTGCAATGCCGCTTGAGACATAGGACCATGAATGCGAGCTGCCAGATCAACCAAACCAAGATAGAGGGGGGCTCCCTGAGGTTGTTCGAGGGCAATATGGGTTCCCTCTTGTCCAAGCTGGAACCGTGTTGAAACATCCAATGTGTTTTCTGTCAGATCAACCGTACCCACGGCTTTTAAACTTGCCAGTTCCGACGTAAATGAAAACTGGGGCAAGGTGAGTTTTGTGTCGCCTATTTGCTCTGCGGATAAAGTCAATTGGCTTTTGCCCGCAACAAGAGGCAGCAAACTCTGTGGCACAAAAGGCGCCAAAGTGCCGTCCAATTGGGCTTCTATCCTGCGTGTTCCATTCGCAAGCCGAGCCGTCAACTGCCCGCCAATCATTGGTTTTTCATCCAAGGACACTGATAGTTGAGATTGCCAATCGTCTGCAGACCCATCGCCAACCAGCGTCACTTGAATGGCTGGCAGATCTTTCATTGCCATCAGTCGTGCGGCAAGCCCTCCTCTTGGTCCAAACAATGAAATATTGATCTTGCGACGATTCTGAACTGGTATGAAATCCCATGACGCTTTGACATAGCCGTTGCCGCCATCTGTGTGCAGGATATCCAAAGCACCGGAAAGGCGCAAAGGTTGGTCTTCCAGCGTAAGTTTGCCCGATAGGCTCAGAGAAGCAGGTATGCCGAGCAGGGTTTCGTCGATCTGGATGCTTTTAATCGCAATGTCGTCGATTTGTGCTCTTATCGCAGGGATGTCAGGAAGGAGTGGTCCGCTTTCGGTAGGGGCGGGTGCATCCGTGGCTTGGGGGGCGCGCTTGATAGCCAATTGTTCAAGTGTGATATGATTGGCCGAAAAACGCAGCATCAAAAGATCGGAGAGTGAATAATCCGCTGACAAGCCTTTGGCTTCTAGCCATACCCCTTGTTTATCCGACAGGCGCACAGCAGACAGCTGTAGCGCACCCATTACGCTTTCAAGGCCTACCAATTCGACTTTTTGATCGTCCGAGCTGGCAAGATTATTTACCAGCCCCACGGTCAGGGAGCGTCCGGGAGACGTTGCCAACAGAAACAGGACTGCCACAACAACCAGCAACAGCAGGACAACAACAGTATAGAGGCCACGCAGCAGCCATTTTCGAAGCGGAATCATTAAGGCCTCAGGCAGGGATTGAAGATATGGTCACGCAAATCAAAATGCGCCGGGTCAGAATGCCTGACCTAACCCCAAATAAACACCATATTGTGGCTCGCCTTCAATTTTTTTGAGCGGTATAGCCACATCAAGGCGCAACGGGCCAATCGGGGTCAAATATCGCACGCCAGCACCAACACCTGTGTACCAATCGCCATCAGTTCCCGGAAGAGTGGAATCAAAAGCCCCACCGGTATCGACAAAGGCGGCCAGACCAATGCTGTCGGTTACCCGCACCCGGGCTTCCAGCGAAGCAAGTGCAAAGGAGCGCCCGCCTTCAGGGTCGTTGCTTGTATCGCGTGGACCTGCCGCTTGATAAGCATATCCGCGAATGGAGCCGCCGCCGCCTGTGAAGTAGCGGCGATCCGCAGGAATATTGGATTTGGATGCACCAACAATGCTTCCTGCAGACAGCTTGCCGGCAATCACAAACCGTTTGGCTTTGTCCAGAGCTTGATAAGCGGTCGCGGTTGCGCTGGCTTTGAAAAAGCGCACATTGTCTCTGTTGCTTATGGTTGGTTCGGCTTCGAGTAAAATCTGGAAACCTTTGCTTGGGTCCAGTTTGTTATCGCGCGTGTCATAGCTCAGCTCGAGCGGAATAGAGGTGAGCAGACTATGCTCTGTTCCAGTACTGTCTGTAATGCGCGCAAACTCTGTCTTCAAACCAACGCGGCCTGATACTTGGTCAGAAAAGTCGTAGCGCACGCCAATCTCACCGCTGATCGCCCTTTTCTGATAGGCGTCCGGATTGGTGAAGTCTGCGGCCAACTCAGCTTCAAACGTACCCGCTGGCCCAAAAATACCGGGTTTCGAAAAGAGCACAGCACCATGATAGTCAAGGTCCGAGAACGGATCTTGGCCAATACGGGAAACCGAGGCCTCCACGCGCAGGCTTTCGGCCCGACCAAAAAGGTTGCGATGTGTCCAAAAGGCCTCAAGCCCTATCCCGTCCAGATTGCCCATTGTAACACCAGCTCCGAGGGTGCGGTGCTTGCGTTCTTTGACGTCAATGATAACGGGCACAGTGCCATCTGCATCCACAGTCTCGGCTGTTTTAACAACGACACTTTCAAACACCCCAAGCGAACGCAAACGTTTTGTGGCAGCTTGCAATTCTTGAGGGCTATAAAGTGCGCCTTCCGTCATATCCGCATGGTCAACAATAAAATCCGCATCGACGCTTGTTGCTCCGGAAACCTGAGCGCGCCCTAGTCTGGCCTGCCTGCCCGGATCAACTTCGAGGGAGACTTCAAGCGTACGGGTGTCATGGTCCGCTTCAAGGGAGCGGTCTGTGATACGCGCAAAGGGATAGCCTTGTTTGCGATACCGATCCACCAATGCATTTTCTGCGTCCAGAACCAGTTCGGATCGCGCGGCTTGACCTTCAATAATGCCAAGATCTGCCAGCGAAACGGTACTGCCATCGCTGCTTCGTGCTTTGGGGTTAGAAAAGGCAAACACCGCACCGGGGATCACTTTGATCTCAACTCTTGCAGGTCCTTTTGCATTCAAATTCTCATCAAGTGGGATCTGGTCATATGTGCGACCATCAACAGTAATATCAACTGTGCCCCCATAACGTCCAGAGCGGTAGAGTGTTGATATCAGGCGTTTCTGATCATTGCGTACACGCAACAAAAGTCCCGTTGTACCCGATGCCGGCTTGTCTTGTTGCCCGACCAACAGGGATGCCTCTTCCAAAGAGGGGAGCATTTCTTCATCTGTGCTGACAAGAGTAACATCATAGCGCACTGGATCAGGGATATCTTCCCTTTGTGTGTCCTCAGACACTGCTTTTATGCCATCGGTACCAAATTCGTAGCCGAACAATTCAAACGCCGTGGATGGAGTGGAGAAACCGCATACCATCATTGCCGCGACCAGCAAAATGCGTGCAACGGTTGGACACAGGTCAACTCTGGAGGCAAAAGGTTTTCGCTCCACTGTGGTATCCGAGCCAAACGGCATACTCAAAACTCTCCTACTCATCGTCTCGCATAGTGCACCCAACCAGACATCAAGCATATTATATCGAATTCCTAAATAGAATTACGACTCAAATCGATAAAAAAATGACTCATATTTGCGTGCGCGTCAGATATGCAACAAAAACGCCGGACAATCGCACTGAAGTGCAACTATCCGGCGGTTGAGCTTGGTGATGTCCAAAAAGATCAGTTGAGACCGTGAAGCTCCATACTGCGCACTTCCTGCGTTTTGAACTGGTTGAAACGCGGCATAAACTTGTCCCATTCTACGCTGTGGGCGTTGAACTCTGGTCCGTCAATACATGCGTGCAGGCGGAGAGATTTGCCATCTTCCAGTACAGGCACCATACAGGCCCCGCACATGCCGGTGGCATCCACCATAATGGAATTGAGGCTGACAACCGTTGGAACGCCATATGGTTTGGTCATATCGCTGACTGCGCGCATCATCATTGGCGGTCCAACCGAGATGACTTCGGCAATTTTGCGACCATTGGAAATGTTGCCTGCTTTAAGCATTTCTTCCAGCGGCGTGGTGACAAAGCCTTTGATGCCAAAGGTGCCATCATTGGAGCAATAGATCACATCAAGTTTGTCGCCATATTGGGCTTTTAACAGGCCCATGCGCTCGTCGTCTCCTGTCCAGAAAAGGTGATCCGCTGAGCGGAAGCCGATGATCATGGTCACATGATTGCCGATTTCCAGATGGGCTTTGGCAATGGGGTAGATGGCAGGCAACCCAACACCGCCGGCGGCAAACACAGCGGTTTCATCTTCCGCAAATGATTGCACATGGCTTGGAGATCCAAGTGGGCCGGCGATACCAGCAAAAGCGTCGCCAACAGCCATTTGGTTCATCAATTTTGTCGAGGTTCCCATTCCCTGAATAACCAGATCAATGGTACCGGCTTCTTCGTTCCAATCAGCCAATGTCAGAGGGATCAGTTCGCCATCGTCAGTTGCCAAAACCCGCACAAATTGCCCAGCTTTGGCCGACCGTGCCACAACCGGTGCTCGGACCGTCATTTCGACAATGCCAGAGGCAAGGCTTGAGTGTTTGAGGATGGCCTGATCTTCCTGACCCAGACCAGTGTAATAGTCAGCTTTCTGGACCATGTTGCGAATGGTTTCCGCATCGAACGTGATGTCACCGACAATCTCACGCGCAGCGGCTTGACCATCGCCTGCAGCCATAATAGCAGTTGAGCCGCCGCGAGCGGCATCGCCACCGGTATAAACATCGGCAATGGAGGTTTCTTGGCTGCCCTCTTCGACTTCGATCGTTCCCCATTTGCTGAGTTTGAGACCTGGCTCCGAGGCTGGAATAATCGGATTGGACTTGTTGCCAAGCGCCATGATCACCAGATCGGCAGGCATACGAATGGTCTCGCCTGTTGCTACCGGACGACGACGACCAGAGGCATCGGCTTCACCCAACTCATTTACATCGACAAGTGCGTGCGTGACAAAGTGCGTATGAGAATCCCCGATAAATTCACGAGGGCCACGCAGCTCGGCCAGTCCAATGCCTTCTTCCAACGCGTGATGCAATTCTTCCACGCGGGCGGGCATTTCCGATTGAGTCCGGCGATAGACGATGGTGACATTACCGCCAAGACGTTTGGCTGTGCGGGCGGCGTCCATTGCGGTGTTGCCACCACCGATGATCAGGATGTTTTTGTCTTTTACATCGGGCAGTGGCGTTTCATAGGATGCATCCAGACCGCGCATCAGGTTGACGCGGGTCAGGAACTCATTGGCTGACATCACACCGAGCAAATGCTCGCCCGGTACATTCATGAAAGTGGGAAGACCTGCACCGGAGCCAACAAAGATTTTCCAGAAACCAGCTTCTTTCAGATCGTCCAATGTGGCTGTTTTACCGACCACAAAATTTTTGACAAATCTGCCGCCAAGGGCATCGATTTTGGCTACAACATCATCAATCAGGCTGTTGGGTAACCGGAATTCGGGGATGCCGTAACGCAACACGCCACCCAATTCATGGAATGCCTCGAACACAGTGACAGGAAAGCCTTCAACCGCCAACAGATAGGCATTGATCAGGCCGGATGGGCCCGACCCAACCACGGCAATGGGAGGTTTCTCTGCCTGATCCCAAGGGTTGGGAATGCCGGCATATTTTGCCATTCGATCTGGATCAGCGAGTTTTTCATGCTCGGGCAAATACCATTCGATTTGACCGATTTCGATCGGCCGTTTGGTATGTTTGCACACGCCCTGACACTGATGCTCTTGCGGGCAAACGCGTCCCGTCACATTCGGCAAGGGGTTGCAAGACTCGATGAGCTCCAGCGCTTGACGTATTTTGCCTTTGCCAATCAGGTCGATCATTTCGGGAATATGGATTTTGACAGGACAGCCGCCGACCTTTTCCATTTTCCTATGGCGTTCCATCAATACGCCCAGTTCGCAAGGCTTGTCTTCGCATTGCTTGTCGCGCAACACTTCCAACCAAACGAACATGTCCACTTCACGCAGGCTATACCCCAACGATTGATAACCAAGATAGCCCTGATTGACCAACTCGAAATCTTTGCTGCGATCTTCAGCCGGCCGGATATAGGGCGGGATGTAGTTGTTTGCAGGCCAATCAACAGACAAGCCTTTGAACATCGGGTAGCGGTCTGACAAATGGGTGTCGAGTGCTTTGATAAATTTGCGTTTGAACTTGAGAGGCAAATCCCAAAGGAAGCGTTGCAACACGATGCTCATATCATCATCGCGCAGCAACAGGTTCCAGAGAACGCTAATGAAGCGTTCTCCGATTTCCGGTTGCTGGAATTCCCAAGCCATTGCTTGTGTGCCATCGGCAACAAACACACTGTTAAGTGACTTTGGATCAGCCGCCAGATGCTTTTTCAAGACATCCAGTTGCATATGGAACAGTTCGTCCTGTTCTTTAGTTATTTCAATACTCATCGCAGGATCTCCGCATCACAATTGGCGACAATCTTTTTAAGGCGGGCTGCGAGTTCTGGTGTCATCTCAACTGTTTCCAAGGCACCGGGAATGGTGTGGGCCACGGTTTTGGCTTTACCATCGACAATGATTTTGGTTGCTTCGAACAACTCTGGGATTTCCTGATAACAGGTTTTGCAGTCGGTGCACTGGGCCATGTCCTCCTCGCGGATGTGCGGGATGGAAGAGCCGTTCGCCGGTGGCGCAGAAGCCACCGCACCGTTGGAAGCATTTGCTCCATTACTAACTGGGGAAATTGGAGCCAGAGCACCCAAAGCACCAACCGCAGCAGGCGCAGCGGACGCCGCAGCAAGTTCACTCATGCCGGTTGCGATGCTGTCCATCGTGCTTTCGCGTGCATTGATTGCTTCGTTGTAGCTTTGCTGCAACGCAGCCACTTCCGCATGATGGGATGCATCAATTTGCACCACATGTTGCCCAGCAAGATGTTGCAACGTGCGCCAATATTTACGCCGTTCTTCCACCAGATGAACCACTGTGGTTCCCACTTCGAGCATGACAAGGGCGCGCTCTTTGTTCGTGGTTAGAACATAGGGCGATTTGCCTTTGCGTTCTTCGAGAGACAGATTGACGAACTCATGAACCGGGATCGCATTGGTCGTATCTTTCAACACACGGAACTGTTTTTTGAAGCGGGTTTCTTCAAAGGCAAAGTCCGCCGGTGTCAAAGGCACATCCATCAACTTGAGTGCGCCGTCTTCAACATACTCGAGTGTTCTTGTTGCCCAATCTTGATCGACAGCAGGGTTGCCCTCAAGCGAGAAGCGTTCTTCAAGCGTCTCACCAGCATTTGGATTATGCACGAAGACCGGACTGATGCGCGCTTCAACAGCCAGTTTGCTGCGACGATGCGCCAAATCATCGGCGATGCCCTGCTCCCCTTGGCAAGGGGTGTAAACGTCGAGCAACGCAGGAGATGAACTATGCTCCAGATAAATCATCAGGTTTTTGAGGAAGTGGTTTGGCATTGACGTTGCGCTCTGCACCACCAAAACATTGGGATGGAAAGCAGCGATTAGGCCGAGTTCCTTACGATCTTCCTGTTTGCCCGACAAGGCCGGTCCAAAGCGGGACAAGTCACTGTCCTGTCCGGAAAGGCTGGCGGTTGAAGTCTGGCCACCGGTGTTGGAATAGACACCACTGTTCAGCACCATCACTTTTACCGGTGTGTTGCTGGCCAAGAGGCGAGACAGAGCCCCGAAGCCGATGTCATAAGCCGCACCGTCACCGCTGATGTTGATCACTGTTGGCAACAATGAGCGTTCTGCGGTGGAGAATTGCAGCCATTCAAAGTTTTTGAACAGGGCATCATCATGCGCCGCATCGTATGCATCCGCCAATTCGAGTTTTGCAACCCGCATGGCTTTAAAGTCGACAGCAGCTGGGGCGGTCAATCCTTCAAAAATACCTTTTGTCAAAGCCGGCCCGTCTTGGAACAGGCTGTTGACCCAGGGGTCATTGTAAGGGTTGTAAGGGAAGGTTGATGCATAAACACTGCTGCAACCTGTCGCGTTGGCAACCACCATTGGAGCTGGTCCGTTACCTGTTGGCCCACCTTCCATCAGAAAGAGGCGTTTTTCCAGCACTTTGAGTGTGTTTGCGATGCGTGCTGCGCGATCTGTATCGCCAGACACCTGGATCAGTTTGGCTTTTAGATCCTTGGTCAGGCTTTCCAGTTCCTGAATATGCCCCTTCAGGCGTCGGTCATGGATTGCATGGCTGGCTGAAACAACTTGCCGGATTGCGGTAACTTCACCACAGCCACGGCAAGCACCATGGCCACCGGTTGTTGCATAATAAGTGGCCCGATCCAGCATCATCTGTTTGATGTCGCCACCGGGTTCAAACGCTGGGTCGACATAGCGAGCCGGTGTGTTTGAGGTCTTGGACAGGAAGTTGAATTCCTGCTGTAGTTTTTCAAGAACCGGAGCGTCTTGTTCGACGGCTGCCAAAGCGCCGGGGCCGCAAACATCGATACACTCCAGACAACCTGAGCATTTCCAAGGATCGACCACGGCTGAGAACAGCCCGCCGGTTCCCGCTTGCGCATTCTCCATAGAGGTAAAGAAAGGTCGCGTTTTGGCAACGGGAAGGACGGCGACAGCTTGCGCCATCTGGATCAGTTTTCCTTTGACGACAGCATTTTCGACATACAGGTTTTCAACAGCGTCTGACACCAGAGCCGCAAAGACAGGAGCGTCCGTGCTTGCTGTAAGCTTGCTGCGTACTGTGCTGCCTATTGTGCGTACATATTCGCGCACCACTTCACGCTGGGCGGCTGGCATCTCGACTTCTTTGAGAGCCGTCATCAACAGATCGTCGATATCGTGAACCGTCGCAGGAATGGCGGCATCTGGGCAAACCATTGTACATTCCATACAACCGGTGCACAGATCTGGATTGAAGATCGGCACATTGCGGCGGAACATGCCTTTGTCTTTAGCGGCAGCGGTGCCGGAAGGCATATACATGCCACTGCCCGGCAGAACAGGGGCTTCTCCAATGGTGCCTGCCCGGTAAGGGGCCGCCATGGTTTCTTCATAATAATCATGATCGAACATGCCGATCGGTGACGAGTCGTTCGAAATGCGGCACATCGAGGCTGAAATGGCAGCGGTCAAAAGTGGTTCTTCGTCAGGAGAGGCTGTGACGGCTGCATAGTCAGGGGCCGAATAGTCAACAGCGACGGTTGCTTCCGCACCATCGCGGATCACGGCCATGTTGCCATCGACAATCGCAGCACCTTTGCCACCAAACTTTTTAGCAATTTGTGTGCGTACCTTTTCAAGCACTGCAGCTTCGTCGGCCCCGTCTGCAACACGTTCTACGTTGCCACAAACAGCGCCGATGAAGGCAATGCCCATCATGCGGGTTTCCAACTCTGGAGTTGGTGCATGTTTTTTGGCAATCGCGAACCCGTCGAGCACGAAGAAGCGGATGTTCTTGCTAACGATGGTGGCGCGCGCCGATTCAGGCAGTTCCTTCCAGACTTCAAATGGCGAGAGACCTGATTGAAGAATAAATGTACCGCCTTCGACCAATCCGCGCAGGGGATTGCTATGGGCAAACACCTTGTGGTCAGGGGAGACCACCACTTCGACATCTTCAAGGTCTGCGTTGGTGATTTTTACCGGTTCAGGGCTGAGAGTGATGTAATAGTTGGTTGGTGCGCCGCTTTTTTCCGAGCCATATTTTGGTGCAGCTTTGGAATGTAAATGCAGTGCGTTGGCCAAAATGTCGGTGAGCAACTTGCCTGTGGCGATGGTGCCATAGCCGCCAACTGAGTGGAAGCGGATGCGTAGGGCGCCTTCGGGCAACAATTGTGGGTTGGGTTTGGTTTGCAGAGCCATCAGTTCCGTTTCGGGATAGGCAATGCGCATTTTCTCTTGCAGCTCGCTAATGCGAGGGCTTGGATTTTTAGAAAAGAATTGCGTGCCCAGATAAACCAGTGGTGCAACACTTGTTTCCATATTCTCAAAGGCGGCAACCATATCGCGTGGCTGCAAGTCATGAGCCCCCAGACCAAAGATAGCTGTGGTGAGTTTTGGCAATTGTGTCATGGCCGGAATGCCGGGATGCCGGTCTTGAGTGGAGTTCTCGACCGCTTTGACAAGTGCTTGATTGACAAAGCTTGTTAGCGCTGTGACGTCAGAACGTTCTAGCACAGTAACTGCTTTTTTGCCTTTCAGGACAGCCACCAACTCGGCTTCAGGGAATGGCTGAAGCATCTTTATCGAGATAACGCCGACTTTTTTGCCTTGACGACGAAGATAGGAGGCAACCGCTTCAGCATCATCAGTGACCGAACCAAGGCCGATCACGACGCTTTCTGCATCATCGCATTCAAAGCATTTGATTGGGGCATAAAAGCGACCGGTCAGTGCGGTATATTCTTCCATTGCTTCACGGACGAAGCGAGGAACATCGCGTACAAAGTGCGTACGGTGGTCAACGGCGCCAGCTTGGAAATCTGGTTGGTTCTGAACGCCGCCGGTCAAGCCCGGATTGTGGATGTCCACTTGAGCTGGGACCCGTTGGCGCGTGCCTTTTTCATATGCGTTCTGCCACTGACGCTGCCACTGGGAATGCAGTTCCTGTGGGAGAAGGCAAAGAGTCTCAGCTGCCAGAGTGGCTTCTTCATCTTTTTCGATTGCATTTGCATTGGCGTCAATGAAAGCAATCAGCTTGGCATAATTTTCTGGTTCCAGATCCGTGCTGTGGCGGCCAAGGTAGCGTTTGAGCTGGAAGACCCGCCCCTTTGCACCAAATAGCATTTCTTGTGCAACGGTTGGGCATTGGATTTGATCGTTCGGATCGCCGATAAAACGACGCAGCAGGTCGTCTTCGGGCATCAAGACTTCGCTCATCATGTGGCTGGTGACAAACCCATCCATGGCGTTGGCCACAGGTATCATCGACATTGCACTGACGCGATAGGAGATCGCAGCAAGGTCGGCGGCTTCTTGTGGGTTGGAGCCAAACAAGATGGTGTAGCCGGACGGCAGAAGAGCATAAACATCGTCATGCCCGGCCATAACATTAAGGGAGTGTCGAGACACGGACCTAGCCGCGATCTGCATGACGAAACCGCCAACTTTCTTGCCAACGGTTACATAGTGGGATTCCAAACCATATAGAATGCCCTGACTGGATGAAGCGTTAGAGACATACTGTCCCCCGGTCAGTGCCGCACCCAACGCACCGGATTGTGCGGAATGTTCCCCCTCGGGTTCAAAGAAGAAGGGGTGTCTACCCCAGATGTTTTCGCCACCACTGGCGCGAAAGGCTTCGTAAAGCTCGGCAATTTCAGTTGAAGGCGTGATCGGATAGCCGATAACACCGCCGCAGATCTGGCTCATCACTTGAGCAATGGCACCATTGCCATGAATAACTGTTGAGATTCCGGGAAACTCCGGCACTTTAGGAAGCTTATCGTTCATCATTTCCACCCAATTATAAACTGGCGGGAATTTGCCTCACCGCCGATTGTCGACTTAATTTGAAATGTAAAAATTTGGATGCATACAGCCAAAGCCCGTGGACCATGGGATGGTCGCAGGCGATAATATTCTGTTAGCTGCTGCGTATGTAGGGGTTGTGGGCGACGGTCATGTCGACCCCAGCTGAATGTCCCGAAATCTCGAGTTCATCTGATTGGTCCTCCAATACTTGGTCGCGTAATTGTTAGTCGCTTTGCTCTGTAATTGCGTTGACTTGCATCAACGAGCGGCTGCTGCACCTTTGGGATAGGTGTATGGGGAAGACGGTAGAAATGACGCCTATATGTTGAAAATCTGCGCTTTATGTACAATGGCTATTGGATTTTTACCGCCTCTCTGAGTAAGGTTAGCGCAAATTATGTGCCACCATGTGTTCTACTTATACTTGGCCAATTGGGCAACAAATCCAAACACATCAAACATCGTGGCGCTCGGCAAGTTGCCGATTTTGTCTGTGAGGACACTGCGGAAATGCTCAATGTCTTTCGTGTGAATTTTCGGCATATCATTAAAATTGCCCGCGATCATGAGACAGGTTTCGACCTCTGACATCGCAGTGGCTTGTTTGTTGAAATCCTCACGAATGTTGCCGCGGGTTTTCTCTAAGCTGATATGAACGATTGCCACATGTATCCGACCGACCAAATCGGGTACTTGCAACGCTCTATATCCCGTGCTCACTTCACTTATCTCCAAGCGACGCACGCGCACGGCAGAGGGTGTCTGGACAGGTTGAATATGATTCTTGATTCAACTATGGGCAGCTGCCCATCACGCTGTAGCTGATGCAATATGCGTCGATCGATATAGTCTAAATCTCTGCCATTTAGTCATTTTTCCTATTTAAATCTATATAATGGGAAAATATCCCGAATATCAGGCAAGTTTGGACCCATTTACCAGTCGTTAAGGCTACTCTTATTGATGAGAGACGACAGTAGAAAGGGGAGGAAAAAAGCTTCGGCCCTGCCATACCAACGGCCGTCTTTCCCGAAGCGGAACAAAACAAATGAGAGTTAGAAAATGACTTCAAAATTAGTAATCGGGCTGGATGGGAAATCCTCAGGTCAGCGTGCACTCGACTATGGGGAACAATTGGCTGCAAAAATCGGAGATTGCGAACTTTTGGTGACTTATATCATCGAATGGTCGCCTTACTCATTCCAGACTCCGGAAGAAAACGCGCAGCGTCATAAACGTCGGGAAGAAGAAATTTCCACCGCGATGGAACGTATCGTAACCCCGGCTGTGTCCAAACTCACTCAATCGGGAGCCCAAGCGCGCGGTATAGTGCGCCATGGCGATGTGGCGGATGCCCTCAACGATATCGCAAAAGAAGAAGAAGCGGACCAGATCATTATTTGCCGTTCTTCGGAAGGCGGCATCGCGAAACGCTTGTTTGGTAGCTCAACAGCAAATCTGGTTATGAGTGCGTCCGTTCCAGTCACAGTGATCAATCCGGGAGTTTAAGCCAATGCAATTGTTGAAACATACATTCTCATTATTTGTCCTCGGATTGCTCGGGATGGTTTCTGGTGCTGGCATTGCTCAGGCTCAAGAAAGCATGTCCCTTGATCAAAAGGTTAACGAAGTCTTTGCCACGGTAACCGGGCCCTTCGTGAGCCTTATTTTTGCTCCATTTCCGGGCACCAGCTTTCCATGGATCGTGCTGTGGTTGGTCGTCGCCGCGGTTGTATTTACCGTCTATTTTTCCTTTGTTCAGTTTCGCTTTTTCGGACACGCAATTGCACTGGTAAAGGGTGATTATTCCAACCCCAAAGACGCCGGTGAAGTCAGTCATTTTCAGGCACTGGCGACCGCTTTGTCCGGCACAGTCGGTTTGGGTAATATTGCCGGAGTGGCCGTAGCCGTCGGCATCGGTGGTCCGGGTGCAACCTTCTGGATGATTTTGGCGGGTTTGCTGGGTATGGCATCCAAATTCACCGAATGTACTTTGGGCGTAAAATACCGCAACGAGTATGACGATGGTTCCGTTTCCGGTGGCCCAATGTATTACATCTCCAAAGGCTTTGCAGAGCGCGGACTGCCCGGGGGGAAATTTCTTGCTATCGCTTTCTCCATCTTCTGTATTCTGGGGGCTTTGGGCGGTGGTAATATGTTCCAAGCCAATCAGGCCCATGCGCAAATTTCCAATCTGGTTGGTGATTATCCAGGCTGGATCACGGGCATCATTTTTGCCGCAGTCGTGTTTGCCGTCATCGTCGGTGGCATCAAGTCTATTGCGCATGTCACCGAGAAAATCGTTCCCTTCATGGGCATTCTCTATGTGGGCGCTGCTTTGATCATCCTTGCGGTCAATTATGACCAAATCGGCTGGGCATTCGGTCAGATTTTTGCCGGTGCCTTCACTGGTCTTGGAATTGCTGGTGGTTTTGTCGGTGCTTTGATCCAGGGCTTTAAACGCGCGGCCTTCTCAAATGAGGCCGGTGTCGGGTCTGCTGCCATTGCTCACTCTGCTGTGCGAACCAATGAACCCATCACTGAAGGCTTCGTGTCCCTACTGGAGCCTCTCATTGATACCGTTGTTATCTGCACTATGACGGCTCTCGTGATCACTATTTCAGGTCAACTGATATTTGATGTAGAAGCGGGAAAATATATCCTCGATGGATCACGCATCGCAACGGTTGATGGCAATACGGGTGTTGCTTTGACCTCCGCTGCCTTCGGGTCAGCCATCAGTTGGTTCCCGGTTGTTCTAGCGGTTGCCGTGGTTTTGTTTGCCTTCTCCACCATGATTTCCTGGTCCTATTATGGTCTGAAAGCATGGACCTATTTGTTCGGCGAAGGCAAAAAGTCTGAATTGACCTTCAAGATCATCTTCTGTGTCTTTGTGGTCATCGGTGCATCGGCCAGCCTTGGTCCGGTGATTGATTTCTCTGATGCTGCCATCTTCGCAATGGCGGTGGTCAACATCTTTGCGCTTTACTTCCTCGTTGGGATTGTACGCAAGGAGCTGATCTCATATTCATCCCGCCTAAAATCGGGTGAGATCAAGAAATATAGGTCCTGAAGAATGACATGCCTGCACAGGGAAATGGCAGGATAAAATCAAAAGTGGCGCTTCTGTGCCACTTTTCGCTTTCTGATCAATCTGGCTCTCCCCATGGCCTTTCCTAGGCAATTTTGATCTTGATGCTGATGTCGAAGATAGTCCCTTAGGGACCCTTGCGTTTAGACTTTGCCTGTACCATCCTTCATTTTTTCGCAGATATTATGTTACGTAAGGCGTGAGTCGTATGAGTTCCAATCCAGTTTTTCGGCCTGATGACGCGATCCTTGGTGCAGTAAAGCAGGCGCGACCGACATTCTGGTGCAATCGTGATTACAGGCCTAGCTTAGACCTCTCCGCCCAAGAGGCTCTAAAGGACGCGATAACGAACTGGGAGATGCTTGCGCCTCTACTGGAGCGCTTGTTTCCCGAATTGAAAACAAGCGGCGGTGGCATTGCCTCTGATTTGATCGAGGTGGAGGACCTTCGAGATGGATTGGGGTATGCGGATCCGCGGTTCGGACGTTTGTTTGTTAAGGCAGATCATGCACTTCCAGTCGCAGGGTCAGTCAAGGCGCGAGGCGGCGTTTTCGAAGTCATGATGCATGCTGTGATGCAGGCACGGGCGGCTGGCTTTTTGGCCCCCGATGACGACATCACAATGCTGGCGAGCCAAGCGGCGCACGATTTTTACAGCCGCAGAACAATTGCGGTCGGCTCAACAGGGAATTTGGGTCTGAGCGTTGGCATTGCCGCCAGAACACTTGGCTATGCTGTCGTCGTTCATATGTCGGCTGAAGCCAAGAAATGGAAGATTGAGCGTCTGCGCCGATTTGGTGCCAAGGTGGTTCAGCATCAGGGCGACTATAATTTGGCAGTGGCGGCAGCTCGCGATGCCGCAAGCCGAGATCCGTTGACCTATTTTGTCGATGATGAAGATTCAGAATTGCTCTTTAGTGGCTACAGTGCAGCCGCACAGGAATTAGCAAGCCAGTTGAAAGACGCGGACATTGAAATTGGACCGCAGCGACCTTTGTTTTTATATTTGCCCTGCGGCATCGGTGGTGCACCTGGCGGCATTGCTTATGGTGCGCGTGGGGTATTTGGACCCAACGTTCATTGCTTCTTTGCCGAACCGGTCCAAGCACCTTCCGCGTTGGTGCAAATGATGCATGGAGCTGAAAAGCCCATATCGATTTACGATGTTGGCTTGACCAACAAAACAGAAGCGGACGGGATGGCCGTGGCTACGATGTCTGGCCTCGTGGCAAGACACATGCAAGACCGGTTGGCTGGCGTTTACACTGTAGGGGATGATGATCTGTTCCGCTGGGTCGCTTTGGCTTTCAATTGCTTGAAAATGCAACTTGAGCCTTCTGCTGCCATCGGCTTTGGTGGGCCGCATTTTCTGCTCAATACCGAGCAAGGTCGCACGTTTTGCAAAACCCATATTGCACCGTCTGCAATGGCCAATGCGGTCCATGTGGTCTGGACAACAGGTGGATCTTTCGTCCCTGATTTGAAGTTTCAGGACTTTGTTGATCGAGGCGATGCGCTCGATCTCGAAAGTGAATTGATGAAGGACGTTGGTTTTTGAACGGTAAGGGCGCGCACCTTTACGAGAGGCATGCGGCTTTCTCGTTTCTGTGTGAGTAATACAGATATTCAACCGCTTCGGTGGTGTGATAAGTGATGCAAAAGTCTGGAATATAATGACTGTTGCAGTGCAAAATTTATTTCTAAGAGGTCGGGTAATGGCGGAATTTCTTGTTCTTGGTGCTGGTGTGGTTGGCGTTAGTACGGGGCTTGCTTTGCAGCAGCGTGGGCACAGTGTGACGATCTTGGATCGCCTCGATCCTGGTTTGGAAACCAGCTACGGCAATGCCGGTATTATCCAGCGTGAAGCGGTTGAACCTTATGCTATTCCGCAAGATCTACCGACACTGATCCGCTACGGTTTGGGGCGAACCAACGACATCGTCTATCATGTGCGTGACTTGCCGCAAGTATTCCCCGCGCTATGGTCCTATTTTCGCCATTCCTCACCGCGTCGTCACGCAGCGATCTCTAATATTTACGCGCAGATAACCGCTCGTGTTACAGATGACCATGCTCCCTTGATCCAAGCCGCAAATGCTGAGCATCTGCTCCGGCGCAACGGGTTTTTCACAATATGCCGAGATGACGCGGCGATGGAAAAAGAAAGCCGCGAGGCCGAGCGTCTTAAAAGCACCTATGATGTCGCGTTGCGTGTGATCTCCGGCAATGACGTCAAGAGAGAAGAGCCTGCAATTATGGCTGATATTGCCGGAGCGATCCATTGGAGTGACGCTTGGAGCACGACCAGCCCCGGCGACCTTACGGCAGCTTATGCCAAACTGTTCACCGACAGGGGCGGGCGTTTGGTTAAAGGTGACGCATTATCATTGAAACAGGTGGCAACTGGCTGGACCGTTGACAGCGGAGAACACCCAGTCACAGCCTCGCAGGTGGTTGTGGCCTTGGGGCCATGGTCACCGGATTTGCTCAAGCTCTTCGGCTATCACGTGCCGATGGTCTGGAAGCGGGGCTATCATCAGCAGTACCGGATGGCGGTGCCTCTATCTCGACCAATCCACGACTTCGCCAATGGGGCCGTTTACAGTTCGATGATTGATGGCCTCCGAATAGTGACGGGCGCAGAGCTTGTACGCCGCGAGGGACCCAATAATCTCAAGCAGCTCAAGCATGCGTTGAAAAGCGCCCGTGAATTGATGGCAGTTGGTGAGGCGACCAATACAGTCTGGTCTGGCAACCGGCCCTGCTTGCCTGATATGTTGCCTTTGGTTGGGGCTGCCCCTCGCCACAAAGGATTGTGGTTCCACTTCGGCCATGGTCATCAAGGCCTTAGCATGGGCCCAACAACAGCGCATTTGTTGGCCGATGCCATCGATGGCAACCCCGATCCTCTGATGACTTCCTTGTCACCGGAAAATAGATCTATTGTTTCGTGACCAGTCAATCGGCCCTTTGGGCGGATGCTGTGGGACGAACAGCATAAACCGCAAATAGCATCAGGTTTGTGGGTCTCGTTCCCTTCGGCCATTCGATGTCAATTTTGTCAAGCATCATTCTTACGGTATTATGCTATTATAAGCAGCTCCGACAGTGTCACCAACATGGCACGTTTGCAACCTAAGCTGATGGTGCTAGAAGCGCCTCCGTGTTGATCTTGCCAACCGTTATAGTATTGAGGATGTTGGCAGCGGTGTCATATGGGTAAAAAGTGATCTGTTTGGGTGCCATCCAAACAAGTCCCTCTTGTCGTGCCTAGTTTTTGATCGGATTTACATCGTAAATCTGTTTGACTCTGGCTGGAAAGAGGATAAGAGTTGCGCCCAACACTGGAACAACGTTCCCAAAAGCCACCGCATGAGGCATGTCCCGCGAGGCTTTTTCTTTTCATTCAATAATAAATTCATTCTAAATTTTGTCTGCAGGTATTGCCCAGACCAAATTGAGCTTGATCGAAGGATTATAAGCTATGCATAAATTAACCCAACAAGGCCAGCAAGTCGTTAACGAGATCGCCATGCGCTATGGCCTGTCTTCTCAAGCCGTTGAATTGATGCTGGACGCAGTCGCCAATGGTGGTGGCACTATGGCTCAGTTCAATATTGCCGAACTGGGTGGCGGTGGCCAATGGATGCAGGGCGGTATGACGATGGTTGGCGATATGTTCAATCACGGCCTCAAAATGACCGTCGACAACCTGTGCGCTGAACTGTCAACGCTGTATTTCAATCAACCGTTCAAACCGCAGCCACAGGCACAAACGGGCGGCCAGCATGGCAACGTCAGCCTGTTTGTCCCAGGGTCAGGCCAGTCCAACTGGTGGCCGCAAGAACTGGGGCAGCCTTCTTCTTCTGCTTCACAAAACAACATGCGTTACGCCTATTTCCCCAATGTCAATCGGTTGGCGATTGATGCGGGTGGGGTGATTGCCATCTACGACACGCTCAATCACCAGATCGGCGGCTTTTCTCAGCAGCAGTCTTATGATGGCTCAATCACGTTGAGCAGCCAGTTCGGGGTGATCCAGCTCAGCAGTTTGCCAAGGGTTGATAACAACAACCCTCTTGCTCCAGCACCTCAATCTGCGCCTCAGCCCGAACCGGCTGCCCCCGTGTCGCAGCCTGCTTATACTGTTGAGGCCACTGCACCGCATGTTCTATCTCCAGCGGTTGAGCCATTGGCAATGGAGCAGCCCCAGCCAGTAACCACTGCCAAACAATCAGTGTCAGCGACCGGGGATGTGTTTGAACAGATCGAAAAGCTGGGCACCTTGCGCGATAAGGGGTTTGTCAGCGAAGATGAGTTTAACGCCAAGAAAGCTGAACTGCTGTCCCGACTCTGAAAATCAGTACCGGTCTTGGCTTGTCTATTGGTTTGAAACGTTCAATTTCCCCCCCCCCCTTAGAGAGACGTGGCCAATTCTTGTGCCATTAGATCAAACACAAACCGGACCCTTCGGTTTGTGTGCAATTCTCTATGAGCCACCAACCAGACCGGCACCACAATGGGGGCAAGTTGTGGCAAGAGCATTTCAACCAAGGGCTCCCGGTTGCCGATGTCTTGTGACATGATGCCAATGCCGAGCCCCTGTTTGACATGCTCCCACTGAACAAGATGATTTTCCGAGATGATGGGAAAATTGTCTTGTGTCAGGGTGAGGCCAAATCGTTTCATCACCTCGATCAACTCATTTGAGCGATTGAAGCCAATAAAGTCGGCTTGGTTGAGGCCTTTGGGTGTTTGCGGGTTTCCCAAGCTGTGCAAATAGGCCGGTGTGGCAAACATACGCCCTTTCAGGACCGCAACCTTTTTCGCAATCAAATTGGGCTGGGTTGGACGGTAATTGCGAATGGCGATGTCTGCCTCGCGCCGCCGCAAATCACTCTCTGCATTTGTAGCTACAATCTCAAGATTGACGCCCGGATGCAGCTGTCGAAGTCGTGTGGCAATTGGGGGAAGCCGATAAGCGGCATCCACCTCGCTGGCGCTTATGCACACAGTCCCCTCAATGGATAGAGACTTGCCCGATGCTGTCAGGGAAACGCGGCTTGCCGCTTCGCCCATACCGCGGACATGTTCCGCGAGGTCCTGACCGTTGGGCGTGAGTGTTAGGCCCCGTCCGACGCGCTCAAACAACACGACCCCAAGCTCATTTTCCAAGGCCGATACCTGCCGTCCCAGTGTCGGTTGCGTCAACCCCAACGCCCGCGCAGCCGCCGATAATGACCCTTCTTCAACCGTCACTAAAAAGGCGCGGGCGTGGTTCCAGTCAAATTTTGCTGATTTCCAATCCATGCAAATATGAATATCAAAACAACGAGTTTAGTCAATTTTATTCGTATAGGCGCATGCGTATATAGAGCCTCCGCAACCGATCAAAAAGATCTATCAAACCACCGGAGACCGACCATGCTTGCCGCTGTAGCCACAAAATACGGACCCGCTGACGTTCTGAAACTGAGACAAATCGCGCAGCCTACACCCAAACCTGATGAAGTCATCGTGCGTGTTGAGGCTTCAAGTGTAACCGCGGCAGACGTGATGATGCGGCGCGGTGTCCCGTATATCGGTCGGCTTTTTCTTGGCATTCTAAAACCCAAAAACAGCATTTCCGGCACAGGGTTCGCAGGCACTGTCCAAGCGCTAGGATCGCAGGTTCATGCTTTTCGTGTAGGGGACCGAGTTTTTGGTGAAACCATATTGGGCCATGGTGCCAACGCTGAATATACCTGTGTCCCGCAAGATGGTTTGATCATGCATTTACCAGATAACGTGCCGTTCACTGATGGTGCTACTCTGTGTGACGGGTTCCTCACATCTATGAATTTTCTCAAACGATTGGTGGATGTCAAATCGGGACAGCGTGTTTTGATCAACGGGGCATCCGGTAGTCTCGGCACCGCAGCCATTCAAATTGCCCGTTATTTTGGCGCCCATGTCACCGGGGTGTCCAGCGCCTCCAATCATGATCTGGTCGCGTCGTTGGGCGCAAATCAGGTCATTGACTATAACAGCGTCGATTTCACCCAATCAGAGCAAAACTGGGATGTGATTTATGACACGGTCGGCAAAAGCAGCTTTGACAAATGCAAAGCAGTGCTGTCCGAAAATGGAAAATATCTCTCTCCGATTCTTGGCGGTACGCTTTGCTCTATGCTGCAGACCAAGCTCTTTGGTACCAAACAAGCGCTCTTCTCGGCCACCGGCCTGTTGCCACAACCGGTCTTGAAAAAATTGCTGGTACAAGTCCGAGATTTGCGGGCGAGCGAAGAGTTGCGGGTTTTTATTGATCGACAATATCAGTTTGATCAAATCATAGAGGCCCACCGCTATGTAGAAGGCGGCCACAAGAAGGGCAATGTGCTGCTGCAAGGCCCCTCCCGCACTTCCCGTGGATGATTTTTGAAAGCCTTTTTTAGGTGGAAGATTAAGATTCAACAACGCAGGCGAGCGGCAGCAACAAACAGGTTGTAGGGATATTAGTATAATTAAAACAATGTTTTATAAAATAACGTGCGTCTACTAATATTTTAGTTTGACAAATTAAGTAGTTTCCCGTGAGTATATGAACACCAGATTGCATAGCTGGCAAAACTTACTTTGGGAGGAGTAAAACATGCGGAATATTCTGCTATCGGCAGTGGCCGTTTCGGCCATGATTGCCTCTTCATCTGTCGTGCAGGCAGATGAGGCAGCTGCCAAAAAATGGATCGATCAGGAATTTCAACCATCGGTCCTCAGCAAAGAGCAACAAATGTCCGAAATGGACTGGTTTATCAAAGCTGCCGATCCATTCAAGGGGATGGAAATCAACGTCCTGTCAGAGGGTATTCCAACCCATTCCTACGAATCTGAAGTGCTGACCAAAGCTTTCTTTGAAATCACGGGCATCAAGGTTAATCACCAGATTTTGGGTGAGGGCGAAGTGGTGCAGGCTGTTCAAACCCAAATGCAAACCAAGCGGAATCTGTATGATGCCTATGTCAACGATTCCGATTTGATTGGCACTCACTCACGCTTGCAGCTCGCTTATAATCTGACAGATTTTATGGCCGGTGAAGCCAAGGATGTGACCAACCCCGGTCTTGATCTAGAAGACTTCATGGGCACTCAGTTCACCACCGGTCCAGACGGTGATTTGTATCAGTTGCCAGACCAGCAGTTTGCCAACCTCTATTGGTTCCGCAAAGACTGGTTCGACAATCCCGAATTTAAAGCGCAATTCAAAGCCAAATACGGCTATGAATTGGGTGTGCCGGTCAACTGGTCCGCGTATGAAGACATTGCAGAATTCTTTTCCAAAGATGTAAAAAACATCGATGGTGTCGAAATCTTTGGTCACATGGATTACGGCAAACGTGCCCCTGATCTTGGCTGGCGCATGACCGATGCATGGCTGTCTATGGCTGGTGCCGGTTCAAAAGGAGAGCCAAATGGTGTGCCGATTGATGAGTGGGGCATCCGTATGGAAGCAGGTTCTTGTAACCCTGTCGGTGCGTCCGTTACGCGCGGTGGAGCCGCCAACGGTCCTGCGGCTGTTTACGCTATCCGCAAGTGGGATGAATGGTTGCGCAATTTTGCTCCTCCAGGTGCTGCATCCTATGACTTTTACCAGTCTCTGCCTGCGTTGAGCCAAGGCAATGTTGCCCAGCAGATCTTCTGGTACACCGCCTTTACCGCAGACATGGTGAAGCCAAAGTCTGAAGGCAACAACACCGTTGATGACGCTGGCAATCCATTGTGGCGTATGGCTCCATCTCCCCATGGTCCTTATTGGGAAGAAGGCCAGAAGGTCGGATATCAGGATGTTGGCTCTTGGACAATCCTCAAGTCTACACCGGCTGAGCGGGCCAAAGCAGCTTGGCTCTATGCTCAATTTGTGGTCTCCAAAACGGTCGACGTGAAAAAGTCTCATGTTGGTTTGACCTTCATCCGCGACAGCTCGGTTAATCACGAAAGCTTCTCCGAACGCGCACCAAAATTGGGCGGTTTGGTTGAATTCTATCGCTCACCAGATCGTGTGGCTTGGTCTCCAACTGGCATCAACGTGCCTGACTATCCAAAACTAGCACAGCTTTGGTGGCAACAAATCGGAGATGTGAACTCCGGTGCCTTTACTCCGCAAGAAGCGATGGACCGTCTTGCTGGTGAAATGGATACCATCATGGGCCGCATGGAACAGGCCGATATCAAAGCCAATGTCTATGGCGGCTGTGGTCCGCGTCTGAACGAAGAAAAAGACGCGGCATGGTGGTACAAAAATGGTGGCGCCAAACCAAAACTGGACAACGAGAAACCGCAAGGTACGACCGTCAACTATGACGACCTGGTCGCTCGCTGGAATGCCAACTAAGGCATACGCATGATCATCCAACTGGGGCTTTCGCCCCAGTTGGAGCTTGGAGCACACAAAATTCTTCTTCCTCCGCCCTGCCTATCCTAACCGCCAGAGCATTTCCATAAACCGCTGGCGGTTCGGGGCAGGTGCATGCTGCAGGATGTCAAAGGAAGAAATAAAAACAAAAGATCTGCTGCAAAGGCAGGTCGAGGTGAATTCAAACATGACGTTAGAACTCAAAGGCATCACAAAACAGGTCGACGGAAATCTTCACATTAAAGAGACCTCGTTGCGCCTTGAGCCGGGACATTTCAATGTGCTGCTGGGCGAAACCGGTGCGGGAAAAACCTCACTGATCAAGTTGATGGCAGGCCTCGATCGCTGCACGTCAGGCAGCATCGAAATGGATGGAATAGACGTCACCAAACAGAGCACCCAGCAACGCAATATTTCGCTGGTGCATCAGTTTTTTGTCAATTATGCCCACATGACTGTTTTCAACAACATTGCCTCTCCCCTCAAGGTAGCTGGCATGGCCAAGTCGGAAATTGAAGGCAGGGTCGAGGAAGCGGCAGACATTTTGCAACTGCGCCCGATGTTGCATCGCCGCCCACATGAATTATCCGGCGGCCAACAGCAGCGTACGGCGCTGGCGCGCGCGATTGCCAAGGAGAGCAAGGCTGTGTTCCTGGATGAGCCGCTTGCAAATCTTGACTATAAATTGCGCGAAGAATTGCGGGCTCAGTTGCCGGACTTATTCGCTGGGCGCGGTGCGGTGGTGGTCTATGCCACATCCGAACCGGAGGAAGCTTTATTGCTCGGTGGCAAAACGGCACTGATGCAAGACGGACGCGTCACCCAGTTTGGCCCCACTGCACAGATCTATCGTGATCCACATGATTTGATCTCGGCTGAAGTCTTCTCCGATCCACCGATCAATTCTGCCAGTGTCATCAAAAGTGGTGATCAAATCCGTCTCAGCGCAGATGTGAAATGGCAAGCGAACGGAGCCGCTGCGGCTCTGGCCGATGGTGCCTATTCCATTGCAATCAGGCCGCATTTTGTTAGCCCTATTCAGCAATCGCAGCATCAGGTCACCATGACCGGAACTGTGCTGGTAACCGAATTAAGTGGCTCGGAATCAAGCGCTCATTTTAAGGTAGGTGAGGAAAGTTGGGTGTCTCTGGCTCACGGCGTTCATCCCTATCGCATTGGTCAGGATCATGTTTTTTACATGGACCCGACCGAGTGCTTCTATTTTCACCCTGATGGGCAGCGCGCCAGCTAACCAGCTAGAAAGGCCCCGATCATGGCAACCATTACGCTTTCAGGCTTGCGCCATTCCTACTACCCCAATCCCAAGGGGCCGGATGATTATGCGCTCAAGAAAATGGACATCTCATGGCAAGATGGAGGCGCTTATGCGCTGCTGGGGCCGTCTGGCTGTGGCAAGTCCACCTTGCTCAATATTATCTCGGGGCTACTGACCCCGTCTGAGGGCAAAATTCTGTTCGACGACAAAGACATCACGCAACTCAAACCAGCTGATCGCAACATCGCACAGGTTTTCCAGTTCCCCGTCATCTACGACACTATGACGGTCTATGATAATTTGGCATTCCCCTTACGCAATCGTAATATCGACGAAGCTATCGTGAAAACCCGCGTTGAATCAATCGCGGCGATGCTCGAAGTCTCAGACATGCTTGGCACCAAGGCCGCCGGACTGTCGCCCGATAACAAACAAAAGATATCCATGGGGCGAGGACTGGTGCGCGAAGACATCAATGTCATCATGTTTGATGAACCGCTGACGGTGATCGATCCCCATTTGAAATGGAAATTACGCTCCAAGCTCAAAGAGCTTCATCAAGAGCTGGGCGCAACGATGATTTACGTCACCCATGACCAGACCGAAGCCCTGACATTTGCCGATCAAGTGGTGGTGATGCAGGATGGAGAGGTCGTGCAAATAGGCACACCGGTCGAGCTGTTCGAACGCCCGACACATACCTTTGTGGGGCATTTCATCGGTTCTCCCGGCATGAATATTCTTCCCTGTGAAGTGGTCGGCGAGCAAGCTGTGTTCAACGGGTCTCCCATTGCATTGGAAGGGGCCATTCGCACTGGGTGGGAAGGCCGCACAGAGATTGGCGTTAGACCAGAACACATCACATTGGCATCCCGTGGGCTTGAAGCTCGCGTCAAAAAAGTAGCCGATGTTGGTCGCCACAATGTTGTCGAGGCCATTGTCGGAGACACCTCGATTTCAGTCATCACTGAACATGACACACCCAACCAAGGCGAAAGCATCTTTTTGGCACCAGATCCAGTCAAAACCCGCCTTTATCGGGACGGTTGGATTGCTACGGAACGTGCGGGAGCATCACAATGAAAACAGTCAATCAAAAAGCTTGGCTCTTTGTCCTGCCGGTGATGGTGCTGGTGGCCTTCAATGCTCTGATCCCGATGATGACCGTGGTCAACTATTCGGTTCAAGAGACGTTCGGCGACAATCTCTTTTTCTGGCAAGGTCTGGATTGGTTTGAGCAAATCCTCAATTCGGAACGCTTCCACAAGGCCCTTGGCCGCCAATTTATGTTCACTGGCCTCATCCTGATTATCGAAGTGCCTCTTGGCATTGCCATCGCGCTGGCCATGCCCAAAAAGGGATTTTGGGTGCCGGTGTGCCTCGTGACCATGGCCTTGCCCATGCTGATTCCGTGGAACGTAGTTGGTGCCATGTGGAACATTTTCACGCTGCCCGATATTGGCCTCTTGGGCTATTTCCTGAACCATACCTTGGGCATCGACTATAACATGACGCAAGATCCAATCGCGGCATGGGTGACGATTATCGTTATGGATGTCTGGCACTGGACCTCACTGGTAGTGTTGCTGTCCTATGCTGGTCTGATGTCCATTCCTGATGCCTTTTATCAGGCGGCGGAGGTTGATGGTGCATCCAAATGGGCGGTCTTCAGGCACATTCAATTGCCTAAGATGAAACAGGTGCTGACCATTGCGATTCTGCTGCGCTTCATGGACAGTTTCAACATCTATACCGAGCCCTTCACACTGACCGGCGGTGGCCCGGGCAACTCTACCACGCTGTTATCGATTGATCTGGTGAAAATCGCACTAGGTCAGTTTGACCTCGGTCCGGCTGCTGCCATGTCGCTCATCTATTTCGCTATTACTTTGTTGGTTTCATGGCTGTTCTACACGCTGATGAACCGTGATGAGCAGACCTAAGGGAGGATCAAGATATGAAAAAACGGTTCCTAATTCCTACCATCTATATCCTGTTTCTCTTGCTACCGATCTATTGGTTGTTGGCTATGAGCTTCAAGACGACAGGGGAGATCCTGTCCGGTTTCACGCTGTTCCCGCAAACTTGGACTTTGGAAAATTACAAAGTCATTTTCACTGACCCGACATGGTATTGGGGCTATATCAATTCGATCATTTATGTGGGCCTTAATACGGTGATTTCCGTTGCAGTGGCTTTGCCAGCGGCTTACGCATTTTCACGCTATAAATTCTTGGGGGACAAACAACTGTTCTTCTGGTTGCTGACAAATCGCATGGCGCCTGCTGCAGTCTTTGCATTGCCCTTCTTTCAGCTCTATTCTGCCGTTGGATTGTTTGACACGCATCTTGCTGTGGCTTTGGCGCATTGTCTGTTCAACATTCCGCTCGCGGTTTGGATTCTGGAAGGGTTCATGGGCGGCGTGCCCAAAGAGTTGGACGAAACCGCCTTTGTTGATGGCTATTCCTTCCCGCGCTTCTTTATGACCATCTTCCTGCCGACCATCAGTTCCGGTGTCGGTGTCGCCGCTTTCTTCTGTTTTATGTTTTCTTGGGTCGAATTGCTGCTGGCAAAAACGCTAACTGCTGTTGCCGCCAAGCCCATTGCCGCCACCATGACCAAAACGGCTTCCAGCGCAGGATATGAACTGGGACTGTTGGCTGCTGCCGGAGCCCTGACCATCATTCCCGGAGCGATCGTGATCTATTTTGTCCGTAACTATATTGCCAAGGGCTTTGCCCTGGGGAGGGTATAATGCTCAGTTGGATGGCATGGACTTGGCCTACCGCCTTTGTTTTCATCGGCATTTTTTCATCTATGGCCGTCCTGACGGTGCTGGAAGTTCGCACCCCAGGGGGAGCTGAGCGGCGAGGGGCCTTGGGGCTCGTCACCACGCGAGGCGACCGTCTTTTTATTTCCTTGCTTGGATCGGCTTACATTTTCCTCGCTTGGCTTGGGTTTTTCGGGACACCATTGTGGATTCCTCTTGGCTTGGCATTGGCTTGGGCAAGTTTTTGTTTTTGGAAGGTGTGAGGACGAAGGGTGAAGTGAATAGTTTTGCAAATTCAATAAGATAAAAAAATTGTTGGATCTGCGAAAGTTTTAGTATTTACTGAACACTCATGATTGTTTGTCTGCCAGCGGGAAGCTTTATGCGCAAAAAAAAGAAAAGCCAATTGCTAACCGAAGTCGAATTGGAATTTATGACGCGACTTTGGGAACTGGGCGAGGGGACTGTGCGCGATATCATGGCCAAATTAGCCCCGGAGAGGGATCTGGCCTACACATCTGCGGCGACGATCATGAGGATCTTGGAACAGAAGAACTTTGTCACAAGCAGAAAAGAAGGCAAGACGCACGTCTATAATGCCCTGCTGACAAAAGATTCTTATCAGACGCGGTTTCTGAAGGATATTTCGAAGAAACTCTTCGACAATACGCCGGCAGCACTCGTGGCGCGATTGGTCGATGATGACGACCTGTCAGAGGAAGCGCTACGCGAGATCCGTGCTCTGCTTGAGAGGAGGATGAACAATGATAACGGCCGGGATGGTATTTGACGCATATCTGAACATAAATATCCTGCTGATTGTCGCTTTTGGAATTTGGGCTGGTACGCGTGGAGTGATGCGCATCCTTGGCTTGGCAGATGACCATGCCCTCAAACTCCGCTTGCTCAAAACGCTGGCGCTTGCCTGTCTGATCGCCCCCCTTTTGGTGGTGCTGTTCGATCAAACCTTGCGCCAAGACAGTGCCGCCAATGCATTTTCTTTCAGCCTGTCTGATTTGATTGTCGCACAGTATATTCAGGGTGGATTGAATGTGCGCGCGATGGAGCTGGACGCTGTATTGGGCCTGCGCAACCGCTTGACTGAGGATTTTCTTGGCATTCAAAGTGAATATGCCCTTTTCACCATGATTGCGCTGTCGTTTGGTATCGTGTGTGGTGTTGTGCGTCTCATGTATAGCATCATCAAGCTACGGCGGATTCTAGCCAGTAGTTTTGCATGGCGTCGCTATGGCAATGTGCATTTGTTATTGTCAGATACCGTTACAACGCCTTTTTCCACCCGTGATTTTACGCGCCGCTACATCGTTCTGCCAACCGCCATGCTGGCGAACAGTAAAGATTTGCGCATTGCCGTCGAACACGAATTTCAACATTTGCGCCAGCGTGACATTGAGTGGGAAGTGGGATTGGAATTTCTACGCCCCCTGTTTTTCTGGAACCCCGCTTTTATCTTTCTGAAACACCAAATCGAAAGACTTCGCGAGCTGAGCTGTGATCAACTAGTAATCACCCGCAAGAACTTTTCAGTTCAGGATTATTGCGAATGTTTGCTGAGGACGTGTGAATATGGATTACGCCAACGTGAGCGTATAAATGGGGCCATGCCCGGCGTGGCGTTTGTGCAGATTGATAAGTCTAATACCAGTGGAAACGCCACCACCTTTCTACGCCAACGCATGGTCGCTTTACTAGAAGGTGAGCGGCATAAGCGCCATACTATGACGCTTCTAGCTTTGATGGTGCCTTTGCTTGCTTTGATCGGGTTCGTATCGATCATGATGCAGAAGCCCAATGACTGGAGCCATGAACGTATTATGTTCTCTACGGTGATCAATCTTGATCGTTTGGCAGAACGCAACGCCAGATAAGCAATAACGGCAAGCAGCCAGATCTTGGGGTTGGATTAATCCTGCTGGCTCAATCGGGCTGCAAACCGGATGCGTTCATCGTGCAATAGTTTGCGGTGGCGCATCAAACTGCCCTTCAGGTGCTCACGCATGGCATCGCGTGCGCCTTGTTCATCGCCATTGGCTATCGCCATCACGATGCGCTCATGTTCCTTAATGAGATGATGACGATAGGTTATCACATCGTCATTGTCGTTTCCGACGGTGTTGTCTGTTTGCGGGATGACCGAATTGCCCTGCATTTCAAGAAATGTTGAAAACAACGGATTGTTGGTGGCTCGGGCAATGGCCAAATGCAAAGCGATATCGTTTGGTATCCAGTGCGTGCCATCGTTCAAACAACTAATTAAAGCGGTATGTTTCTCAAACATCTCCTCTTCCTGTACAGGAGAGCGCCTCTGAGCGGCCAGTCCCGCTGCTTCGATTTCGAGCGGCGTTCTGGCTTCCAGTATTTCAAGCGACGAATAGAGCCGTTGACGGTCAACATCGAGCCGACTGCGTTGGAACGCTGAACTGATCGCATCGAGCACAAAGACTCCGGCTCCTTGACGCGCCTCAACGAGCCCTTCTGAACGCAAGGCAGCAATGGCTTCTCGGATAACCGTGCGCGAAACGCCATGGATGCGTGTCAGTTGGGCTTCGCTGGGCAACTTGTCCCCTGACCGGTAATCCCCGTGCAAGACATCGCTGCGCAGTGCTTTGCTGACACGCGAGACGAGTGTTGTGGTAGAAGCTGCCCTGCTTGCTGGGTGAGAGGCCTGTTTCATGTTGTCGCCACTTAAACTTGCCCGTGATGCTCTACGCTTAAGCACTCAAGGCTCCTGCTTTTGAAGCTATATATATCACCTGTATGACAAGATTCGTTATTGCAAGACATACGAGTTGTGCTGATCAATCCGAAGTCGGAATCTCTGTTCCCCAGACCTCGATCTGGGTCAGGGCAGGAAAGGGCGATGGATCATCGGCCTTGATCAACTGATCTATTATGAGCGTGTCAGTCTGGTGCGGAGTCAATTGGATGAGTTGCCCTTGGCCTGTCTTGGTAAGCTCAACTTTTTGGGTCCAATTGTCACTGGCCGAAATGCGTGCACTCTCCCACCATGCATCGTGAGGGAAATCTGCGCGAATGAATATCTTGATATGATGCATTACAATGGGACGGCCAAAGTGAATAGTCAGCGCCGCATCTGGGTCTTGATTGATTCCCCAGCTGGTGTAAGGCCACACCCCGTGATCATCGTTGGCAAGTTCGCCATCAATCGCGTTGCTGGCCGCAAACGCTGCTTCACCTCGTGTTTGTGACGTTGCTGTGGCGTGGGGGAACGCCGTTAGATTGCCATAGTGATCACAGGGATTAAGGCTCAAATTCCGCAATTTCGGTAGTGTTTCTGGATTCACCGCGCGGGCTATAAGCCGGTGATTGCTGCCTTCAAAGGCGAAGGGAGAACAAATCTGCTTTTGGTCTCCAAACGGGACTGGCATGTCAAAGCTGCCCTCTTTGAGAAACAACATAGCTGGCTGCATTGTGTGATCCAAACAAACCTCTACAAAGCTGCCAGGCTCGGTGGATTTCACGCGCAACACATCACCCGTTTTATAGGTCTGCTTGTAGACGAGGAAAGCGGTCTCATTGCCAGAATTCTGAGCAAGAATTGCTCCGCTGGCATCGATTACTGATAGAGTGATGGACATAGTCGCCTTCCTTTATTGAACGAGTGTTTCAGCTTCTTCAACGTAAACGCAAGTGCGCGCGTTGTGCTGGTCATGAACCAGCCTGTTGGGTATGTTGAATTCACTTGTAATATATGTTGAAGGGAGTGGGGAAGCAAAAAATTAGCGATTTTTATAACTTGTATTACAAATTGAACGCGCATGCGGCTTCTAAAAGGGGCTCGACTGTATGGCCCTTAAGTCTGGCCGACAATTTGTCAACCAGCTTAGGCCAGAAGCCGTGGATCGCTCGGGTCACAGAATACGCTCGAGCAGGCTCAGTGCGTTTGGTTGCGTTCCGTTACATTTATTATCTTGATCTCTATATGGTAAAGTCACTACATTCAATAATTGCAATGTAACGACATTTGTCTTTCTGAATCGCATCTTCCTATGGCTAGCCCTGTTTGAAATGAGCTGAACCATGAGCATCTTCAAGAAATTCCTATTCATTCCTCCCATTGCATTGGCGCTGGCCGTTTTGCTGTTTTCAGGCAACAATGCCAAACCGCCTCAAGCCGCGGCCGACAAGAAGGAAAAAGCCACACCGGTAAAGGTCATATCAGTCAAAGCGGTCACGGCTGTTCCTTCGATTAGGGGGTATGGCAAGGTTCAACCAGCCCGCAGATGGGATGCCGTGGCCCAGGTCGCCGGTTCTGTGGTTTGGACCGCAGACAAGTTGCGCAACGGATTGCTCATTCAGCAAGGTTCTGAATTGTTGCGCATTGATGCGCAGGAATATGAGCTGGGGCTTGCCCAGATCGACGCCCAAAAAGAAGCACTGGCTGCCAAGGACGAGACCACCCGAGCGTCACTCAGAATCGAGGAACGGTCGCTTGAGTTGCTTGAGGATGACATGGCGCGCAAACAGCAATTGCTCAAACAAGGCTCCTCGGCCAAAGCCGCCGTGGACGCAGCTGAACGGGCAATGTTGACAGCGCAAGCCAAGGTCCAAACGCTTCAAAGTGGTCTCAAACTCAATCAAGCAGAGCGCAATATATTGTCGCGTCAACGTGATATTGCCGCACTGAATGTGCAGCGTACCTTGATTAAGGCACCCTTTGATATTCGTTTGGGCGCTGTCGATATTGCTCAGGGACAATATGTCAACAAAGGCCAAACACTCTTTAGTGGCGATGGTATTGACGTGGCCGAAGTCATCGCGCAATTCCCAATCGGCGCCCTAAGCCCTTTATTCGGCAAGACAGGTGACACAGGCGCAGCTTTAGAGACGCTTGCGGAAGATGCACGTGGCGTTTCAGAGCGACATGAGCTGCTCAAAGCCAAAGTTCGTTTGCATGTCCCTAAAGGTGTCCTCGAATGGGACGCCAAATTAGATCGCGTTTCTCAAGCCATGGACCCCAAAACCCGCACCCGTGGTATAGTGCTCAAGGTTGATGATCCTTATGGCCAAGCAACGCCCGGACAGCGCCCGCCACTGGTGCGCGATACTGCGGTTGAAGTGATTTTGGAAGGCCAACCCCAAAAGAACAAAATAGCCCTGCCAGCGTTAAGTGTGCGCAAGGGTATGGTGATGGTTGTCGACAAGGACAAGCGCTTGCGTTTCAAATCCGTCAAGGTGGCCTATACGCAGGGAGATATTGTCGTCTTGAAGTCAGGCATTGAGCCCGATGAAAAGGTCATTGTGTCTGATATGCCAGCCCCTGTAGACGGCATGCTTGTCGCTCCGCGCCCGGATAAAAACCTACTTGCCGACACGATGGCAGCAGCAACCGGTAAAAAGGCTAGCGAAGGGAAGAAATAATTATGATCCGTTATTTCACCAATCACCCGACCGCAGCCAATTTGCTGATGGTTGGCATCATCTTGATTGGCGCGCTTTCGCTGCCCAACTTGCAGCGGGATACCTTTCCCGCTACAGAGCCAACCGAAGTCGAAGTCCGGGTTAATTATCCCGGAGGTAGCGCATTGGAGGTGGAAGAGGCCGTTTGCCTGCGTGTTGAGGAAGCTTTGGGTGTCATTCCAGACAAGCTCGAACTGCAATGTGAAGCCCGTGAAAATCTCGCCATCACCGTTGTGCGCATGTATGAGGGGCGGGATTTTGATACTTTCTACAACGATATCAAAGGCGCAATTGAGGCCGTCACCGGCTTTCCTGAGCGTGTAGAGCGGCCGTCTGTCAACAAGCTGGAGCGAACCGCCACTGTTTCCACTATTGCCATCACGGGCATTGAAGACCAGCAAGGCCTCTTTGCCTATGCTGACAAAGTGCTTTCACGCATTTTGCGCAACAAGCAGATAGCTCAGGCAACGATGAAGGGCTTCTCCGATCCCTTGATCGATGTCAGAGTCTCAGAGACCGCATTGCGGGATTTGGACATGAGCGTCACAGACGTGTCAGCAGCCATTCGCAATCAGAGCATTGATTTACCAGCGGGCACCCTGGAGACCAAAAATGGTGATCTGGTGCTTCGCTATGCTGACCAAAAACGCAAACCACGCGAGTTTGCCGACATCGTGATCCAAAGCTCGCCAGATGGTGGTTTGGTGCGGTTACGAGATATCGCCACCATCGAAAAGCGGTTTGAATTTGCTGAAGATAAAGTCACATTCAATGGCAAACAGGCAGCCCTGATCGAAATAGCCAAGACCCCCAATCAGGACACACTGAAGGTCAAGGCATTGATCGACCAAATTTTGGCCAATGAACGTGATCTTGCGCCTTCCGGCGTCAGTCTTGACATCTCTCAAGACGTCTCACCCAACATTCTTGATCGCTTGCGCATCCTGACGGACAATGGCGTGCAGGGGCTTGTTCTGGTGTTCCTAACGATGTGGGCTTTCTTTTCCCTGCGTTATTCTTTTTGGGTAGCAATGGGGTTACCGGTGTCTTTCCTTGGGGCCATCTTCGTCATGCATGGCTTGGGATACACCCTCAACACCATGACCATGGTGGGCTTGATCGTCTCCACCGGTCTTTTGATGGATGACGCAATCGTCATTTCCGAGAATATAGGTGCACGCCTGAAGAAGGGTGAAAGTGAGCTGGACGCTGCCGTTAATGGCGTGCGTCAGGTCATGCCGAGTGTGATCTCCTCTTTTCTCACCACGATTTTCATTGTCGGCCCGTTGGCATTGATGGCGGGGAAAATCGGAGCTGTACTCAAAGTTCTGCCAGTTATTCTGGTCATCACTTTGGCCGTAAGCCTGGTCGAGGCCTTTCTCATCCTCCCCTCTCACCTGCATCATTCGCTCAAAAAACAAAACAACAGAAAGCAATCTCGTTTTCACGCGGTGTTTGAACAGGGTTTTGAAAATTTCCGCAATGGTGCCTTCGGTCGGATGATGGATGTTGCCATTGCTTGGCGCTATCTGACAGTGGGATTGATCATCGGTCTTTTGATTCTTTCTGCGGCAGCTTTCCCCAGCGGTATGCTCAAATTCCGGTCCTTCCCTCAGCTGGAAAGCGATGTCATTCAGGCGCGCATTCTCATGCCGCAAGGCACGCCGCTCAGCCAAACCGAACAGGCCATTGATCAGGTGGTTGCGGCATTGGAAAAAGTAAATCAGGAATTCACCCCGCTCCAGAAAGATGGCCAACCGCTTATTCGCAATGTGCTTGTCTATTATGGCATCAATGCAGATGCAAACGAGAAGGGGCCGCATCTTGCTACCATCAGCGCCGATTTGATCAAGGCACAAGACCGAAGCGGCTCTATTTCAGAGATGATCGCCAGTTGGCGCAAATTGACCGGTCCTGTCGCAGGGGCTGTGGCTATGAAATTCACCGATAAAGAGCGTGGTGTCGCTGGCAATGCTATTGATATCCGCTTGCGTGGGGGCAATTTGGTCAGTTTGAAAAAAGCAGGCGATGAGCTCAAAGCCTTTCTTCTTGGCTTTAATGGCGTGGTCGACGTGCTTGATGATTTGCGCCCGGGGAAGCCCGAATTCAGCGTCAAGCTGCGTGATGATGCGGGCGCGTTGGGACTGAATGCCAAATCAGTCTCCGAAGAACTGAGGGCTATCGTTCAAGGCGGCACCGGCATTCAGGTGCAGACGGGCCGTTATGGTGTTGATGTTCGCGTCCGGTTGGCAAGCGGCTCGATCAACAGCCCCGGTGGTATTGAGGCCATCACAGTGACGGGACCGGACGGGTCCAAAATTCCGCTCTCCACAGTTGCTGATGTCACCCAAACCCGAGGCTATGCGCGCATCAACCGCATTGATGGCCTGCGTACAGTCACGGTGCAGGGGGCCATCAAGGCCAGCGTTGTCAATGCCCGTGAGCTGATGGCCTTTACCAAGCTTAACTTTTTGCCCCAATTGAAGGAAAAATATCCCGATGTTTCGGTTTCTTTTGTCGGCCAAGGCAAGGAAGCGGCAACAACGGGCAGTTCATTGCTCAATAATTTTCTCATTGGGCTGGTCTTCGTCTTTATCCTCCTAAGCTTCCAGTTTAAAAGTTATGTCCAACCCATCATCGTGCTGGCGGCCATTCCTTTGGGAGCGATAGGCATGGTAATTGGCCATTTGGCTATGGGGCTGGATTTGTCTATCCCGTCTCTGGTCGGGTTGGCGACCTTGTCCGGTGTTGTGGTCAATAACTCGATCCTGTTGGTTTCATTCATCCATGAAGAAATGGAAAATGGCCGTGATCCGTTGGACGCCTCTCGCGAGGCAGCCAAGGCACGCTTCAGGGCTGTTGTTTTGACGTCACTAACCACCATTGCGGGGCTGTTGCCTTTGTTGGCAGAAACCAGCACGCAGGCGCAATTCTTGATCCCACTGGTCAACAGTTTGGCGTTTGGCCTTCTCACTGCGACCATCCTGTCTTTATTCCTCGTGCCATCCCTGTTTGCCATTCTTGCCGATTTTGGATTGGCCAAGCAGAAACGTTAGGCTATCGTTTTTGTTTGACTCCAAGGCGGGACTTCTGCCTTGGAATCAAAAATAGCTGTCAAGCACGCAACTTTCGAGAATGCGCTCTTCGAACACATCCACCAGTCCGGCATCGCTAAGGCGCGGGCCGGGGTTGCAGACCAAGGATGACCCGAATAGCGCTTTGAACACCAGGTAAGGTGGGTCCCAATCCACCAGCGCGTCCAGAGCAGCGCGAACTGCGGTGAAATCCTCCGCAATCTTTTCAAGAGGGTCGCTGCTGACAAGGCCTGCAATGGGTAGAGCAAGAGAGGCGATCACTTCGCCGTCCTTTGCCACAGCTAACCCGCCATCCATACTGTGTAAGGCGTTGGCTGCAGCGGCCATATCAGCGGGATTGCGGCCAAAGACTGTCAGATTGTGGCTATCGTGAGAGATGGTTGTTGCAAAGGCGCCGCGCCACGTGCCCCAATTCTCCATAAATGCAACACGCACCGGCGTGTGGCGCCCGTGCCGGTTGACGACCGCCATGCGGATCATGTCATCGGGCAGTTTCAGCCTATCGCCTTCTATGGCAACGACGCGTTCACCCCATTGTGGAAAGCGTGGTTTTGATAAAGTGGCGATTTTGGCTTCGTTGCCCTGTGCGACGACTTCGAAATCCTGCGGTGTGAACCGTTCGGTTTTGACCGTCTTTAACAATGCTGCGGGGCAGGGCACAGACTGGTCCGGCGCAAGAAGCTTACCATTGTCAACTGCCAATGCTCCATCGGTGAAGACGGTTTGAACGCGCACATCAATGAGATCAGACAGCAATACGATATCGGCGCGTTTGCCCGGAGCTATCAAGCCAAGATCAGGACGACGAATGCGACTGGCCGCATTGAGCGTCGCAGCGCGATAAACCCAGTCGACAGGCAAGCCTTCGCGGATCAAAATACGCATCACACGGTCAAGCGCTCCTTTGTGCAGTAAGTCGTCCGCAAAAACATCATCGGTACATAGTGTGACGGTTTGCGGCAATTGGCCCAGTTCCAGCAAAGCCTTGGCAAAGGCGGGCAACAGATGCTCATGCGATCCGCGTAATTCTACAGTCATGCCCGCTTCAAGACGTGCAATCAGATCCTCAGCCGATGTGAGCTCGTGGTCGGTTTCGATGCCTGCCGCAGCATAGGCAGCCAGATCACGGCCAGCAAGACCGCGTCCATGGCCGCATACCCGTTTTCCGCTGGCGAGCCCCGCATTGACAATGTCCGTGACCCTTTTTTCGCCGGCAAGCAACGGCTGCATGGTCATAAGCTCGGCAGCGCCATGGATCATATCCCGTTTCAGAAGGTCGGACAGAACCACGCTATCAAAGTCACCACCGCTAAATTCATAACCCGGCGCAGAAGGCACGCAGGTGGGAGCCAGAGGCAGAATCCTCAAACGCGCCGAACGCGCTTCTTCCAGAGCATGGTCAACACCAGCCACTCCAACAACGTTGGCGAGTTCGTGTGGATCCCAAACCACGCTCGTCACTCCCTTGGTAAGGGCGATATTGGAATAGGTCGCTGCGGTCACCATCGAGCTTTCAATATGCATATGTGTATCAATGAAACCGGGCACAGCATAAGCCCCGTCGGCATTGATGCGTTTGTTTGCGCGCGCCTGTGGGTCTGGAGCATGCACCGATGCAATCAACGCACCAACCAAGCCAATGTCAGCCTGTCGCTCTCGCCCTGTCACCATGTCGAGGATGATGGCTCCTTCTATCAATATATCAAAGGCGCGTCGGCCGCAGGCAGCATCAACTGCGCATTGGCGTAAGGTGGGATTGGAAAGATTGGCTTCCTTCGCCATGTTATTGGTCTTTCTTGGCTAGTGCATGAAGACAGGTGCGAGCGGCATCAAGGGGAGCTTTGGTCAAAAGATGCCCCATAGCTGCTGGATTTGTTGTGAAGGTTGTTGCCCCGTAGTGATCCCCCGATTGTGTCTCGATCGCCATATCCATTGCTTGGCTCTCAAAAGCCTCGGGAGAGATAATCGCGAGCGCGGCCACAGGGTCATAGATTGCCATGCTGTCGCGGCCCCTGTTGATCGCAATGTCGAGATATCCGCCCAGCAGATCCGCCGTCAGCGGGTCGCAATTGGGCAGATCATCGGCGGCAAAATTCACCGTGCGGCACAGTGTCAGGTCTACCACATCAAGCGGCAAGTTGGCCTGCATCACTCTGAAGGTGGCATCAGGATCGGCAATCGCGTTGTATTCGGCAAAAGTGGTGTGATTGCCGTGCCCGTTGCTCCCACCCATCCAGACAAGGCGGGTGATTTTGGCTGCGGCCTCGGGCGTATCGTCGATCAGCTGAGCGATGTTGGTCAGTGGTCCAATGGCAAGGATCTCGCGTGGTTCAGTATCTTTGGCTGATAAAAGCCAATTGGCAAGCGCAGATCCCGCGGCAGGCAAGGGACGATTTGCGGGGACAAATGGCAATGCCCTGCCGCGGGTCTGCATTCCGGTTGGGCCAAGGATCGCTTCGGCGGTCTCTAGCGTGCGTAGCAAAGGGCGATCAGCGCCCTCATAGAGAGGCAAGTCCAGGCCATAGGTCTCAATCGCTCCAAGGGCATTGGCCTTGGCTTGCGCCAGCGGCACATTTCCCGCGACTAGCGACACGCCTGCCAGTGACACGCCATGCTGTTGCAATAACAATAATGCCCATAGATCATCGAAGCCAAAATCGGTGTCGACCCACAGCATCGTCAAGCGTCCAATGCACGTGCTGTGTGCAGGGGTAAATCAAAGGCGATGGTGTCGCCAATGGCCACGGCTGCGGCTCCGACTGGCGCATCGGCTTTGATTTGCCCGAGCGCGCTGTCGATGACATATTCGCGATGCTCTCCAGCGAAGCTGGACGCCAGAACAGCCCCTTGGTGCGGACCTTGCCCCACCTGAACCCCACCGGGTCGCCATGCCAATATGGCCGCGTCGCTCGCCGTGGTCATGGGCAGGCTGCCCGCATCCGAGACCAGCGCACCATCCTTGACGTGAAAGATATTCTCAAAGCCGATGAAATCAGCTGCAAAAGCGGTTTCGGGGCGGGCATAGAGATCTTCGGGTGTGCCAACTTGCTCGATTTTACCTGCATTCATCAGTACGATCCGGTCGGCCATTGCCAGCGCTTCGGCTTGATCATGGGTAACGAACACCATTGTGACACCGGTTTCGCGCTGCACGCGTTGCAGCTCAGTGCGCATTTCAAGCCGCAACCGGGCGTCAAGATTGGATAGAGGCTCATCCAACAGCAAGACTTTGGGTTCCATCACTAGCGACCGCGCCAGCGAGAGTCGTTGTTGTTGCCCACCTGACATCTCGGCCGGTTTTCGTTTCTCAAAGCCCGAAAGGCCGACCTTTTCGATCCCTGCCATAGTGCGGGTTTGCACTTCGTCATTGGACATTTTTTGCAAACGAAGGCCAAAGGCCACATTCTCAAAGGCATTGAGATGGGGGAACAGAGCATAGGACTGGAACACCAGACCAATGCCCCGTTTGTTAGCGGCCATACGCGTCACGTCGCGCCCGTCAATCAGAATTCGTCCCGACGTGGGTGGTAGCAATCCGGCGATGGCACGCATGGTGGTGGTCTTGCCGCAGCCCGACGGGCCTAGCAAGGCAACCAGCTCGCCCTCAGCGATAGACAAATTGAGTTCAGGAACGGCGACCGTCTTGCCATAGGACAGGGTCAGGTCAGTGAGCTGGACAAAATTTTCAGACATAACGAGATAATCCCAAAAGGCGTTCGGCAACAAAAACAATGGCGAGGGACATGAAGGCCAGCAGCGCAGACAAAGCGGCGACAGAAGGATCGTAGGTGATCTCCATATAGCTCAACATGTCGATAGGAAGGGTGCGTACGCCCGGACCTGATAGGAACAACGATACTGGCACCTGATTAAAGCTGGTCACAAACCCCAAAATGAAAGCGGCCAATACGCCGCCACGAATGTTGGGCAATACAATTTTGGTAAAAGCCTGCATGCGTGAACAGCCAAGAAGCACAGCCGCTTCTTCCATATCGGCTTTGAGGTTATTCAGGCTTGAAGAGACGACCCGAACGGCATAGGGCAAAACCAGCGCCGTGTGCGCAAGGAACAAAGCAAGTGTGATGCCGAAATTGAGCGGCACCACCAAATAGCGCAACAGGGCAAGGCCGACGATGATGCCCGGCACGATAATCGGCGCGGCCACGATTGTGCGGATGGTCTCAGACCCCGGTATTTTATAGCGACTAAGCGCATAAGCCGCAGGAACGCCTATAAGAAGCGCCGTGAGCGTGCCAAAAATGGCAAGGAACAGCGAAAGCGCAAAGCTGGCGCGAAAACTCTCAACAGTGAAGACCTTGGCGTACCATTTTAGCGATAAGCCGTCGGGTGGGAACGTCAGGCTTTCGCCCGCAGAGGCGCCTGCGAAAATGATGATGACAAAAGGCCCGATGAGGAACAGAAGCGTCAGCCCCAATATGCCCCAGTTTGCAAAATGTCTCATGGCTCAACTCCGGGCCGTTGCAATGCGCTTGAGCAGCAGATTGGTGGAAAAGGACATGACGATCAGGATCATGGCGATGACACTGGCCGCAACAAAATCATTGGATACATTGACCCGCTGATATAGCAGGGTTTCCAGCATCAAAACCTTGGACCCGCCCAGAATAGCAGGTGTGATATAGGCCGTCAGCGAGCCGGTGAAAACCAGTGTGCCGCCGATCACCAAGCCCTCTTTGGTCAGAGGCAGGATGACGCGGGTAAAGACCTGCAACCAGTTAGCCCCCAAAACGCGCGCTGCGGGGATGACATCGCGGGGAATATTCTCCATCGAGGAGACCAGAGAGATGATCATCAAGGGCAGGAACAATTGCAATAATCCAATGAAAACAGCGGTTTCAGTAAACAGCAGTCTCAAAGGCGTGTCCGCAATGCCCAGACCGACAAGGGTGTCATTGACGATGCCTGTGCGGCCCAAAATAACGATCCAAGCGTAGGTGCGCGCCACGGGCGAAATCATCAGCGGCAGAACCACTAGGCCAAACACCTGTCCGCGTGCCTTTGCGCTGAGATTGACAATGCAAAAGGCAGCAGCATACCCGATGATCGCTGCGGTGCCTGCGACCATCGCACCCAGTTTTAATGTGCGGAAAAAGACTTTTTGGTAGAGCGGCTTGGAGAAAAATTCGACATAGGCACCCAGCGACCAGCCACCATCATATTGGAAGGCCTCGGATAAAAGAATTCCCACGGGCACGAGGAACATCAGCAGTGCAAAAAGGGCAGCTGGCAGCGCCAGCGCCAACCCCTGTCGTGAATCAAGAAACATGGTTCCACTCCAAGCTCTTAAGAAGGGCAAGCATGCCCGCCCTTCTTTAATGCGCCATTGGTTATTTGATGACTTCAGTGTTCCACTGTTCAACCCAAGCTTCGCGTTGAGCAATGATATCCGCAGGTGGCATGATATTGAGGGAATTGATCAAATCAGCACCATAAGTCAGGTTTTCGGCGACTTCATCGCTGACTTTGACGTCCTTGTTGGCAGGGCTATCGATCATTGCTTCTGCAACACGGGTCTGCACATCGGTGGACAGCCAGTAATCCATGAACTGGTAGGCGAGTTCCTCATTGCCGTTGCCTTTGGTCATCACCATGACATTCATGCCGCCAGCTTGGCCTTCTTTCGGGTTCGCCCATGCAAAGTCTAGTGGAGAGCTTTTGAAACGGCTCCAAGCAAAGCGTCCAACAGGTGCGGCAATCACTTCTTCCTGGTTCATCAACTGTGCCAGCTCAGACGAACGGGAATAGAAGGTGACGATTTTGTCTGCTGCTGCACCAATGTCGGAAATGGTCTTGGCATAGTCGCCATTCTGGCCATTGGCTTTGTTCAGCATCATCAAGGTCAGCGGGCCTTGTGTGCCGGTGATATTTGGCAGCGCTACATTGTTGGCCAATTTTTCGTTGGTCAAAAGATCGCCCCAGCTGTCGATGCTGATCAGGTCTTTGCGGTAGACAATCGAGCTGGCATAAAAAGTGTAACCAACGGCCATATTGTCGCCGACGGGGTCTTTGGCAGCGTCATAAAGCTTGTCGAAGCTGGACAGCTTTGATGTGTCCAGTTTGGCCAGCAGGCCCTTTTGGGCCAGTGCCAGCGCATCATGGGAAGAAATAACAGCCATGTCGATCACAGGCTTGGCAGCATTGGCTTCGATCTTGGCCATGCGCTCTACGCTGTTGCCGGTCTCGATGACCAAATCACAGCCACAGATTTCTTCAAAAGGATCATAAAGGGCTTTTTTGTAAGCGTCTTGCGCGAAGGAATAAACCGAGATGGTCAGTGTTTTGTCAGCGGCAATCGCACCGGTTGTGAGGGCTGTTGATGCCATAACAACGGTCATTGCAGCGAGGGAGAGAGCTTTTTTCATGGATGAGGCTCCTTGTTGGAAGGTGAACGGGGTGCAGTGGTGGAGTGACGAAGAACCAGATCCATCGCGATGGTCTGGCCTACATGAGGGCTTGCTTTGCCTTCTATTTGTGCGGTGATTATATCAAGGACATAGTCGGCCAAAGTGTCGACATCCTGCGCGATCGTCGTCAGCGGCGGGTGCATGGCAGCGGAAAACGCCATGTCATCAAAACCGGTTAGGCTGACATCATCTGGTACGGTGAAGCCGGCTCGGGTCAGATGGGAATGGACGTTTATCGCCAACAGGTCCGATGTCGTCAAAATAGCGCTAACACCTTTTGACACGTGATCAGCGGCTTGCTCTATCCCCGCAGTCCCCCACAGGATCTCAACCTTGGTCTCGTATGGCAATTGTGATTTCATGCCCGCAATGCGGTCTTGCTGAACCTCCGAGACGGCATCAGCACCAATGATCAGGATTTTCTTGTGGCCCAAGGCTGTGATGTGGCGCGCCATCTGTGCGCCACCGCCCCAGTGATCAGCAGAAACCGAGTTGTTGGGATCGGAAGCTGTGTTGATGATTGTCATGGGGGTGGTGGGTGACGCGGGCGAAGAGCCTCGTTGGGGAACGACCAATAGGCCATCCACACCGCGGCTGATTAAGCGACTGATTGCCAGATCTTGCTCTTCAACGCTGCCACGGGAATCTGCAATCAAAATCGCAAACCCCAAACGATCTGCAGCGATCGAAAGAGCTTGCGCGATATGGGGAAACAAAGGATTGGTCAAATCGGGCATCACCAGCCCCAACACATGACTGCGCCCGCTTTTGAGCGCAATCGCTGCGGAACTAGGGCGATAGCCTAGCTCATCCGCACGGGCACGAATGCGGCTGGCCAAGACCTCGGAAACCCGCCCTTTACCGTTGAGGGCATTGGAAACCGTGGCGGCTGTGACCCCGATATCTGATGCAATTTTTTTAATGCTGACCATGCTATCTGCCCCGCTTTCTTCCCTTTTAGGGGGGATTTTCAGATTCACCTAGAAAAAAATTAAACGTTTAATCAGACATGGGGGCTTTGATAAATATTTGTGCGTTTGCTCGCCGGTTTGCTCAACAAGAGGGCAACCGCAGCCGTCTTATCCACGGTGGCTGGTTCAAAACAGGGTTTGCGCAACAAGACAGAGTGGCGCGTGCGATCAACTGAAGTGGTGTAGACAATCTGCACATAGGATAAGCCTCTTGCGTGGTGATCGCCACTGCCTGTAGCTTATGAGGTAGTCGATAGGGAGCAAAGAGGAGCCATCATGTCATCAAACCCCACTCAAACCGTCCGTTGGGGCATTCTCGGTTGCGGTGATGTGACTGAGGTCAAGAGCGGTCCAGCATTGCAAAAGGTTGCAAGATCAAACCTTGTCTCGGTGATGCGGCGCGATGCGGAGAAGGCAGCAGACTATGCCAGCCGACACAAGGTGCCGCACTGGACGAATGACGCCGATGCACTGATTTCCGATCCGGACCTGACGGCCCTCTATATTGCAACACCTCCCGATACCCATGCAGACTATGCCATTCGCGCGTTGCAGGCGGGAAAAAATGTGTTGCTCGAAAAACCTATGGCTCTCAATGGGCGAGAATGTGACGCCATTGAAGCCGCCGTGCGAGAGACTGACGGCAAACTCTGTGTTGCTTATTATCGCCGGGCGTTGCCTCGCTTTGAAAAGCTGAGGCAGATTATCACAGATGGGTCAATCGGCTCGCTGCGTTTGATCGAAGTCCGCCATTTTATGTGCAGCGATGACAGACCGGACCAGATCTGGAAAATTGATCCAACCGTCGGTGGAGGCGGTTGTTTTGTCGATATGCAATCGCACACCTTGGACTGGTTGACATATGTTTTTGGCATGCCAGTGGCTGTGAAAGGATTGAAAAAGCGACAGGGCAATCAGTATCAAGCTGAGGATCTGGTTTCTTATCTGATGGATTTCGGCGGATTTCCAACCGTTGGCATGTGTGCCTATGCGACGGCAGAGAGAGAAGAGAGTGTTACAATCCATGGCGATAACGGTTCTGCGAGTATGAGCTTTTTCAAACCGACCGCTGTTGCCTTGACTGTTGATGGTGTGGAGCGGCAGATCGAAATAAGTGATCCACCCCATGTGCATCAGCCTTTCATTGAGCGGGTGGTGGCGCATTTTCTGGACGATGCACCCAATCCATGCAGCGCACAGGACGGGCGTCGGAGTGCTGATCTGGTTGAAGAGATATTCAAAGGACTTTAGATTGCAATCTGTTGGGCCAACCTACTGGCCCAACAGTCCAAAGCGATCCAGCCTGCCAATTATCTAGACTTCGAGTAGGGGATTGGCTTTTTATGGGCTGATGCCTTTAACACTCACAGGGAGTGCGCCGCTTTATTTGCGATAGGGTCTATGCAACCGCGCCAGAAAGCATTTTTGAAATTTGTTAAGGAAACCAACCATTTAGGGAAAAATGGTGGAGCTAAGCGGGATCGAACCGCTGACCTCGTGAATGCCATTCACGCGCTCTCCCAACTGAGCTATAGCCCCACATTATTTGACAGGGTTCCTGTCATGGTGGTGAGCGGAACATATTGAAGGGCTTACGCGAAATCAATCCCCCATCTCACCGATTTGTGGATTCTTTCCCCAGTTTGTGAAAAGCCTGCCTTGGTTTGCCAAATGCATGCGTGTTTCTTTGGAAAGGAGGTGTGTGATAGTTGGTGATTCTAGCAGTGGATGCCGGTGTTTTAGATGCTTGTCCTAATTATTGGATATTCATGTACAAAAGAGCGCAACGGAAAACCGTCGCGCTCTTTGATTCGTCTGGCGAATAAGAGATCGCAATGCTGTGCTTTGGCTGCGATCAAAAGACAAAGATCATACACTCAGTAAGTGCAATGAGACTCTCTACTCTTCGTCGCCAGTAGGGACAATAACGTCCAGACCAATAGCGCCCAGCGCTTCTTCGTCTTCCTCATCTTCAAGGAAAACGTCATCATCATCGTCACTGTCGTCGTCCACATCAGGGATAACAATGTCGGATGCTTGTTCAGCATCAGCATCTTCCAGAGAGATTACCTCTGCTTCAGCATCATCATCATCGTCTTTGCTTGTGTCAGCCTCAACAACGACTTCTTCTTCTGGTTCTTCCACCTCAGCCACGACGGGCTTGGAAGATTTTTCCAATTCGAAGATCGTACCACATTTAGGGCATGTGATTGGATCCCGGTTGAGATCGTAATATTTTGCACCGCAATCTTCACAGACGCGTTTGGTTCCAAGTTCCGGTCGAGCCACAGCTTTGCCTCTTCGCCTAGATTTGTTTAATAGTCTATCAGTTTGATCAACTCCATTAGCCAACCTTGCCCTGCCTGTCAAAAGCTAAAAGTCGAAAGAGCGGGCAAAAACGGGATTTATATGTGTAGTGACGTGACGCAATGCATGATTTGGTGTAAGTCGGAGCCTGTTTGGTCTCAATTGCGCCCTCTCGAAATAGTCAGACATTCGGACTGGATTGGGGTGGCCTACACATAAAAAGGTTCATTTAGGGGGTGAAATGGCTCACGACGCCACGCAATTGTCTCCGCTCTCTGCCCATAAATCGCAAGGCCTGAAGGGCCGTATGCGTGTGCCGGGAGACAAATCTATTTCGCATCGTGCTCTGATTTTTGGAGGGCTTGCACGCGGTATAACCAAAATTTCTGGTCTGCTCGAATCAGAAGACGTGATCAACACGGCCAAAGCCATGGCTGCCTTTGGTGCCCAAATACATAAAGACAACGATGGGATTTGGTTTGTTGAAGGGCTTGGTACTGGATCATTGTTGGAGCCGAGCACCGTCTTGGATTTTGGTAATTCGGGTACAGGCGCGCGTTTGGTCATGGGTCTGGCTGGTGCTCATGCCTTCTCGACGACCTTTATGGGCGATGGGTCTTTATCGGGGCGTCCAATGGCACGGGTGTTAAATCCCCTGCGCGAGATGGGGACGCAAGTGCTGGGCCGGTCCGGTGATCGTCTGCCGTTGACCATTCACGGCGCAGATCCCGCAACACCGATCACCTATCGTGTGCCAATGGCATCCGCGCAGGTAAAAAGCTGTGTATTGCTGGCGGGCCTGAATATGGCCGGCACCACGACGCTGATCGAGCCGGTTAAAACCCGCGATCACACGGAGCGCATGCTGCGCGGCTTTGGTGCCGAGCTAGGCGAAGAAATCAACGAAGCAGGCGAAACGATTCTCACTTTGCAGGGTTTGCAAGAATTGACAGCTCAGGACGTTATCGTGCCTGGCGATCCATCTTCGGCTGCTTTCCCGATTGTTGCAGCGCTTATCACGCCGGGATCGGATCTATTGATCGAAGATATTCTGCTCAATGATACCCGCACAGGTCTCATAACCACCTTGATTGAGATGGGCGGCGATATCACCATTGAGAATGAACGCAATTCTGGCGGTGAGCGCATCGGCAATGTGCGTGTCCGTTCATCTCGGCTCAAGGGCGTTACGGTGCCTGCCGAGCGTGCCCCGTCGATGATTGACGAATATCCCGTGCTCAGCGTCGCCGCCAGCTTTGCTAGCGGCGAGACCCGTATGGAAGGGCTGGAAGAGTTGCGCGTCAAGGAAAGCGACCGTCTAGCGGCGGTGGCCGCCGGTCTTGCTGCCAATGGTGTGCCGCATGAAGAGGGCAACGACTATCTGATTGTGACCGGCGGCTCGAATCACATCGGTGGCGGCACAGTGGCTACCCATCTGGACCACCGTATCGCTATGAGCTTCCTCACCTTGGGGCTTGGAGCAGAAAAGCCGGTAACAGTGGATGATGCTGCGATCATCAACACATCTTTCCCTGGCTTTGTTGATTTGATGTCCGGTTTGGGGGCAAACCTAGGTTAAACAGGTGAGCCATTCAATGCATGGCTCAGAATATTATGGTCCCGTCAGAACAATCTTGCCACCTTACCAATAGGGCAAGCGCTCTGACGGGATATTCTATTTTATGATTGCAATGATATGCGTGTTGTTTCCCTCGTGCCAAGCTGGACCGAGACCTTGCTGTATTGCGGTGTAAAGGTTGTTGGGCGTACGCGGTATTGCATCCACCCCGCTTTACAGGTCAATGATATTCCCATTGTGGGCGGCACCAAAGACTGGGACTGGCCGAGCGTCGAAGCCCTGCAGCCGGATATCCTGATTCTGGATCGAGAAGAAAATGCTCGCTTCATGGGTGAGCAATCAACGATTCCCAGTCATATCACCGATATAACAAGCATGCAGGATGTGCAGGATGCTCTGTCAGCACTCGCCACCAAGCTTGCCGCGCCTAAGCTGGAAGCTCTCGCGACGCGCTGGTCTCGCGTTGTGGATCAGCGCACCTCAGCTTGGGATCTCACGGGTCCGCTGCCGGGTCTTATCGAATGGGGCAAATTTCCCGCCGAACCGATCCACACCATTCTCTATATGATTTGGAAGGATCCGTGGATAGCGGTCAGCCAGCGCACATTCATTGGCAGCATGTTGCACAGGCTGGGCATTGAAATTCCTGTTTTTGCCAAACAATACCAGACGATTCGTCTTCAGGACTATAACCCCCAAACGACGCTCATTTTATTCTCATCCGAACCCTATGCCTTTTTGCAACAAAAAGAGCAGTTGCAATCACTTGGAATTCCCCATGCCTTTGTGAATGGAGAAAGTTTTTGCTGGTATGGCATCCGAAGTTTGAAGTTTCTGGAAAAAGAACTTCAATCAGAACAAGCTATGCATTAGGAAGGGCTCTTAATGTCAGCAATTCGAATGGTCCCGAATTGTTGCCTAAAGAAGAAGGAAGCTGTTCATGATCATCGCAATCGATGGCCCTGCTGCATCGGGCAAAGGCACATTGGCACGGCGACTGGCCGAGCACTTGAATGTCCCCCATCTAGATACAGGTCTTACCTTTCGTGCCGTCGCCCATGCGCTTTTGACCGCGGGGAAACCGTTGGATGATGAAGCGTTGGCCGAGAAGGCTGCGCTTTCCCTGGATCTGGGGTCACTGGATCGGGTGATCCTCTCAGCCCATGCGATTGGTGAAGCGGCATCCAAGGTTGCGGTTATGCCAAAGGTGCGTAGCGCGCTGCTGGAGGCTCAACGGCTGTTTGCCAACCAGCCGGGCGGCGCTGTGCTGGATGGGCGTGACATCGGGACGGTTGTATGCCCCGACGCTGATGTGAAATTGTATGTAACAGCCAGCGCAGAAGTGCGGGCAAAGCGCCGTACAGACGAGATTCTCGGCCGTGGAGAAGCTGCGGATTTTGATCAAATACTTGCGGATGTCAAAATACGAGACGATCGAGACAGCAACCGCGCGGTTGCGCCGCTGGTTCCTGCACAAGATGCCCACTTGCTTGATACGTCAAAATTGGATATAGAAAGCGCATTCCAGCAAGCTGTGAGCATTGTTGAAAAGGTGTAAAGTTCGTGAGGTTTAGTGGTAAGGGCGCAGTATGTGCTCTTTTTGCTATGTCTGAAACCGAGCGAGGATCGCGTTTTCTTTGTGTTTTCAGTGGGTTTCAACAGATTGCAGGGTGTGGGAGCAAAATTGAACGCTTCAGATGCTCTTTTTGATCTGTCAAAGGACTCCGAGGAATATAAATTAATTTGGCTCTTTACTGACCGGAGACGCGCCGGGCCACTCCTTTATACCAAAGGATGGTCTTGTTCTGTTCTTCAGAGCACGGTCGGGAACGGGCTTTTGTAAAACACGAACCAATTGGCGCGGCCGAGCCCCAACGGGCTATTTAGGAGTTTTTATGAGCGATCTTAATCCGTCCATGGAAGATTTTGCTGCCCTGCTTGATCAGTCCTTTAGTGAAACAGAACCGCATGAAGGTTCTGTTATCAAAGGGACCGTCGTAGGCATCGAAAAAGACATGGCGATCATCGATGTTGGCTTGAAAGTCGAAGGCCGTGTTGCCCTGAAGGAATTTGGTGCTCACGGAAAAGACGGTGGTCTTGAGATTGGCTCCGAGGTTGAAGTTTACCTCGAGCGTATCGAAAATGCGATGGGTGAAGCTGTTCTGTCTCGCGATAAAGCACGTCGTGAAGAGAGCTGGGGCAAGCTGGAGAAAGCCTTCGAAGCAGAAGAAAAAGTTACCGGTACTATCTTCAATCAGGTCAAAGGTGGTTTCACCGTCGATCTGGACGGTGCCGTTGCCTTCTTGCCTCGTTCCCAGGTGGACATCCGCCCTGTACGCGACGTTACCCCACTGATGCACAACCCGCAGCCTTTCCAGATCTTGAAAATGGACAAGCGTCGCGGCAACATCGTTGTATCTCGTCGTGTAATTCTGGAAGAAACCCGTGCAGAACTGCGCACCGAACTGGTTCAGAACCTCAAAGAGGGTCAGACCGTCGAGGGTGTCGTCAAAAACATCACCGATTATGGTGCATTCGTGGATCTGGGCGGCATCGATGGCCTGTTGCATGTCACCGACATCGCATGGCGTCGCATCAACCATCCAAGCGAAGTGCTGACAATCGGCCAGACTGTCAAAGTGCAGATCGTGCGCGTCAATCAAGAAACGCACCGCATCTCCCTTGGCATGAAGCAGCTTGAAGTTGATCCTTGGACCGAGATCGAAGAACGTTATCCTGTTGGATCCAAATTCACCGGTCGTGTGACCAACATCACCGATTACGGTGCATTCCTTGAACTGGAACCAGGCATCGAAGGCCTGATCCACGTTTCTGAAATGTCTTGGACCAAGAAAAACGTTCATCCTGGTAAAATCGTTTCTACCTCTCAGGAAGTAGAAGTGATGATCCTGGAAGTTGATCCCGTGAAACGCCGTGTGTCTCTTGGTCTGAAACAGACCCTCGACAACCCATGGGCTGTTTTCGCAGAGAGCAACCCAGCTGGTACAGTCGTCGAAGGCGAAGTGAAGAACAAAACCGAGTTCGGTCTCTTCATTGGTCTCGAAGGCGAAGTCGATGGCATGGTTCACTTGTCCGATCTGGACTGGAGCCGTCCGGGCGAACAGGTCTTGGAAGAATACAACAAAGGCGACGTGGTCAAAGCTGTCATCCTCGATGTGGATGTCGACAAAGAACGCATTTCCTTGGGCATCAAACAGCTCGAGAGCGATCCGTTCGAAGCTGCTGCTGGTGAAATGAAACGCGGTGCTATCATCACTTGCGAAATCACCGAAGTGAAAGAAGCTGGTCTGGAAGTCAAAGTGATCGACTCCGACATGACCGCCTTTATTCGTCGTGGTGACTTGGCTCGTGATCGTGGCGATCAGCGTACCGACCGCTTCCAGGTTGGTGAAAAGGTTGATGCACGCATCACCCAGTTCGATAAAAAGAACCGCAAGCTTGCTGTCTCCATCAAGGCGCTTGAAATGGCAGAAGAGAAAGAAGCCATTGCTCAGTTCGGTTCGTCCGATGCTGGTGCATCTCTTGGTGATATTCTCGGCGCTGCTCTTAAAGCCCGCGAAGACTAAGCGATCGTCCTCAATCGTTGAAATACGGTTTGACAAGAACAGAAACCGCAGGTGCTTCGTGCCTGCGGTTTTTTTGTCTTAAAATGAATTTTGAGTGTTGTTTTGAAACAGGGTCAATCGATTTCATCAAGCCTTTTCAAACCTTTTTTGAAATCGCGACTATATTGGCGTTGCAAATAGACAAGGCACGGGTGATAAAACACCTGCGGCTCAAACAAATGTGCCGCGGCAATCGAGTTTTGGTGGCAACATCGGGATTCCAAGCCTTTGATACCAGACCCTAGACCCAAAGGACAAAGACATGTCTTTCGATACCGATCATTTGGTCGAGCGGCGACAAATGCGGCGCAAGCTCTCAATCTGGCGGGTTGTCGCCATTCTGTCTCTTATTGTTCTGGTTGTTGGTCTTGGCCTGTCCGTTGCCATGAACAATTTTGGTCTTAATCGCCAAAGCGATCACATTGCCAAAATCACCTTTGACGGCGTGATTTTGGGAGAAGAGCGTAAGCTTAAACTGATCAAGACGTTGCAGAAATCAGACGCGGTAAAAGGTGTGATTCTGTCAGTGAACAGCCCCGGTGGTGCGACGTCCGGTGGTGAGGCCATCTATGAGGCGCTGGTTGAACTTGGTAAGAAAAAACCGCTTGTGGCCAGTATGGATGGCATCGCTGCATCGGCAGGTTATTTGATAGCGCTCCCAACCGAACGCATCTTTGCCCGTCGCGCTACGATTACGGGATCTATTGGTGTCATCTTTCAATATACCGATGTCACCAAGTTAATGGAAACCGTTGGAGTTGAAATGCGTGCGATCAAAAGCGCTCCTATGAAGGCCGAACCCAACCCATTCAGTCCGCGCAATCCTGAAGCAGAAGCCATGATTGCGCGCATGATTGACGATTCCTTCCAGTGGTTTGTCGATCTGGTTGTCAAGCACCGCCCTTTTGACAGAGCGCGTGCTCTGGAGTTGGCCGATGGACGTGTCGTTACAGGTGGTCAGGCTGTGCAATTGCAGCTGGTTGACGAGTTGGGCGGTCCGGAAGCGGCCAAAGACTGGTTGGTAAAAGAGCATAAATTGTCCAGTGATCTTGAACTCATCCAATGGGAACCAGCACCACTGCGGGACAATTTGCCATTTGGTTTGGCGAGCCGGTTTGTGGCAAACTGGTTGCCTCAACCAATTATTGAACTGTTTCAGACACGAAATCAGGTCGGGAAACTTGACGGACTGGTTTCAGTTTGGCAGGCTCAAAAAAGCAAATAGTAAGAGCATATTACGCTTTTTGTAAACCGAACACTGCAACATACGTAACACGCCACATAGAGCGGACGAATGAAGGGGAGCAGTCGATGATCAAGTCTGAATTGGTACAACATATTGCGGAACAGAACCCGCATCTCTATCAACGAGATGTCGAACACATTGTGAATGCCATTCTGGATGAGATTTCCGACGCCTTGGCGCGTGGTGATCGGGTGGAATTGCGCGGCTTCGGGGCTTTTTCTGTAAAGAATCGTCCTGCACGCATTGGTCGCAATCCAAGAACCGGCGAAAAGGTTCCTGTGGCTGAGAAATATGTTCCTTTCTTCAAAACAGGCAAGGAAATGCGTGAGCGTCTCAATGACGGCGATGCAAGCGAATGATTCTGATTGCCAATAACTTGGGTTTCACACGATTATGAAAGCTATAAAGCGTTTGTTCCAGTTTCTGGTCCTGGTGCCAGTTGCTATTGTGCTGGTCTCTTTGGCGGTCGCCAATCGCCACGAAGTGAAACTGGCGCTGGATCCGTTCTCTCCGGAGCAACCTGCGTTGGACTTTTCTGTCCCTCTTTATGTCATCATTTTTGGCGCTCTTTTGACTGGGATTCTATTTGGCGGTTTTATGGCCTGGCTCAAGCAGGGTCGCCATCGTCGCACTGCCCGTGAAAAGCGTTATGAGGCTCAGAAATGGCGTAATGAAGCAGATAGGCAGCAAAAACGTGTGGAAACAATGATCCCAGACGCCAATGCGGACGTACAAAAATTACCTTCGCCTGCAGTCAAACAGCTTTCCAAGCCAGCGGCCTGACGCTTAAAATTGCGTCACCGGTTATTGAGCTCTGGAATTTAAAGTCTTGATGTGCCAGCCTTGCGGCTGGCATTGTCGTGTCTAGCGTGCTTTTGATCTGTTGGATTGCAGGGTCGACTAAGTCGGATAAAAAACAATTTGTTTTAGTGGCATGCTGAATTTCTAAGCGATCGTGGATCGCTCAAATCGCTCTGGGAGGGTGATGGAGCAAAACTGCTCTAAATTAAAGGAACACTCACGATGAAGTTTTTCGACGCTGCAATGGTAGAAACCGCGATGGACTATCGCGGTTTGGTTGGTGCTTTACGAGATGGCTTTCGCTCCAATGTTGTTACGCCGGTGCGTCACCACCATACAATCTCTCTTCCCGATCAAACCGACGCAACGATGCTGTTGATGCCATCTTGGCAAGATACAAAAGCGACAGGCACGTCAAAAGGGGGCTATGTTGGCATCAAGATGGTGACTGTCTATCCTGACAATGAAACCCGACTGCAAAAACCTTCGATTCTGGGCACTTATTTATTGCTTGATGCCGAAAGCGGTGAAATCCGCGCCCTGATGGATGGCCCAACCCTCACCGTCTGGCGCACGGCCTGTGCGTCTGCATTGGCGGCGGATTATTTAGCGCGATCCGATTCGTCGTCTTTGGCGATGATTGGCACCGGCGCTCTGTCCAGTCACCTGATCCGAGCCCATGCAAGTGTGCGGCCGATCAAAAAAGTCACAATTTGGGGTCGCAATCAAGAAAAGGCGAGCGCCTTGGCCGACCGCCTTGCGGATCTCGCACTTGACGTCACCATCACAAATGATCGCCAAAAAGCAGTCTCTGAGGCTGATATTGTCAGTTGCGCTACCATGTCGTCGACGCCGTTGGTCGAAGGTGCGTGGCTCAAGCCCGGCGCACATCTTGATTTGGTTGGGGCCTATCGCCCTGACATGCGAGAATCTGATGATGAAGCCGTCGCCAAGTCTCGTGTTTATGTGGATACCTTGGCCGGAGCCACCAAAGAAGGCGGCGACATCACACAGCCGCTTGCGACGGGCGTGCTGGCTCTTGATGATATTCGGGGTGATTTATTCGGCCTATGTCGCGACAAATGCAGTGCTCGATGGGGGGCGGAAGAAGTGACCTTGTTTAAGTCAGTTGGCACCGCTCTTGAAGACCTTGCTGCGGCAAAATATGTATATGAAAAGCTGGGGCAGGGTTAAGTCCACCCCATTGCAAGGAGAGAACAGGCCATGTATGTAAAGATTTGCGGGCTATCGACGCCCGAGACAATCGAAGCTGGCCTGCAAAGTGGAGCCAACTGGATTGGATTTGTTTTCTTTCCAAAAAGCCCGAGGCATGTGGAATATGGGAAAGCGAAGGAATTGGTGGGTCCGGTACGCGGCAAAGCGTCCATAGTCGCCCTGACTGTCAATGCGAGTGACGATGAGCTAGATGCCATCGACCAGTCGATCAATCCCGATATCTGGCAACTGCATGGTGCAGAGACCCCTGAGCGTGTTGTTCACATCAAGCAACGTTATGGGCGTCCTGTCATGAAAGCGTTGACCATTCGGGATGAGATAGATCTCGCGGCCATCCCCGCTTATGAGGATGTTTGCGATATTCTGTTGTTTGATGCCAAGCCCCCAAAAGACTCGAAAACCGAGCTTCCCGGTGGCAATGGTATCAGTTTTGACTGGCGTCTGATCAAAGGCCTTAAACTCAAAAAACCATTCGTTTTGGCTGGCGGTTTGGACCCGTCCAATGTGGCCGAGGCCATCCGCCTGACACGCCCACAAGGCGTTGACGTTTCATCGGGCATTGAAAATGCTCCTGGCGTCAAGGACCGGCAAAAAATTATTGATTTCGTCTATGCCGCAAAACAGGCTGCCGAGATGCTCTGAGGAGCCAGGCCCTGCGTATAGACTTTGAAAATCGAGCAAGGAATTTGCTATGAGCGACCCAAAAACCCTTCCCAATAGTACGTCACAGGGGCCGGATGAGCGCGGCTTCTTCGGTCTTTATGGTGGTCAGTTTGTATCTGAAACACTGATGCCGCTGATTCTTGATCTGGACAAGGCTTATAAGGAAGCCTTGGAAGATCCCGCTTTTCATGATGAACTGGCTTATTTGCACAAGCATTATGTTGGTCGTCAGAGCCCTCTTTATTTTGCAGAGCGTCTGACCGATGTGCTCGGCGGCGCCAAGATTTATCTTAAGCGTGAAGAACTGAACCACACCGGTAGCCACAAGATCAACAATTGTCTGGGGCAAATTTTGCTCGCCAAACGCATGGGTAAAACCCGCATCATCGCCGAAACCGGCGCCGGACAACATGGTGTAGCAACGGCCACGGTCTGTGCACGCTTTGGCTATCCATGCGAAGTTTATATGGGCGCAACCGACGTTGAGCGCCAATCTCCCAACGTATTTCGTATGGAGCTGCTTGGCGGCAAGGTTCATCCTGTCACCGCAGGGGCTGGTACCCTCAAGGATGCCATGAACGAAGCGCTGCGCGATTGGGTGACCAATGTTGAGGATACCTATTACATCATTGGCACGGCAGCAGGCCCACATCCTTATCCTATGATGGTGCGTGATTTTCAGTCTATTATCGGGCAGGAGGTCAAGGAGCAGATTATGGAATCTGAGGGCCGCTATCCCGATATGTTGGTGGCCTGCCTTGGCGGAGGCTCCAACGCGATTGGCCTGTTCCATCCCTTCCTTGACGACAAGGATGTGCAGATCGTAGGTGTTGAAGCCGCCGGTTACGGCCTCGATACCGATGAGCATTGCGCCTCACTTAATGCTGGCAAACCTGGCGTTCTGCATGGCAACCGGACCTACTTACTTCAGGATGAAGACGGTCAAATTCAGGAAGGTCACTCGATCTCTGCCGGTCTGGATTATCCCGGTATTGGTCCAGAGCATTCCTATTTGCGCGATTCAGGCCGCGTCGAATATGTCTCGGCAACAGACGCAGAAGCGCTTGAGGCTTTCCAGTTGCTCTGCCGAACAGAAGGTATCATTCCTGCGCTTGAATCCTCCCACGCCTTGGCTGAAGTCATGAAACGCGCCCCCAAAATGGATAAAGACCAGATCATTGTTATCAATCTGTCAGGTCGCGGAGACAAAGACGTCAACACCGTCAGTGCCCATCTTGGCACACATATCGTGAGCGAATAGGCGAGCAGCAAGGAATAAAGCAATGGAAAAGACACGCATTGATACCCGCTTTGCTGCCTGCAAGGCCGAAAACCGTCCCGCACTGGTGGGGTTCATTACCGCCGGAGATCCCGATCTCGAGACATCTTTGAACATCCTCAAGGCCATGCCCAAAGCGGGTGCGGATGTCATTGAATTGGGCATGCCCTTCTCCGATCCTATGGCTGAAGGGGTGCCTATCCAACTTGCCACTCAACGTGCGCTGGCCGGTGGTCAGACCATGGAAAAAACGCTCCAGATGGTGCGTGACTTCCGCAAGGACGACAACGATACTCCGATCATTCTAATGGGGTATTACAATCCCATTTATATTTGGGGTTCGGAGAAATTTGTCGCCGACGCCAAAGAGGCTGGTGTCGACGGCTTGATTGTCGTTGATCTGCCGCCTGAACATGATGATGAATTGTGCTTGCCCGCCCGCGATGGTGGCCTCAATTTCATTCGTCTGGCGACCCCGACAACCGATGACAAACGCCTGCCTAAGGTTTTGGGCAATACCTCTGGTTTTGTCTATTATGTCTCCGTCACGGGGATCACGGGCACTGGTGCGTTGGATGCTGACAAAGTGGCCATCGCTGTTGAACGCATCAAAAGTCATACCGAACTACCCGTTGCGGTCGGCTTTGGTGTTAAAACCCCCGATCAGGCGGAAGCCGTTGGTAAAACGGCGGATGGTGTGGTTGTTGGCTCGGTTCTGGTCAACGCGATCCGCGAGAGCCTCAATGATCAGGGCAAAGCAACGGATACAACAATCAAGGCCGTTACGGATATTATCGAGGGGTTGGCAGGAGGGTGCCGCAAAGCCAGATCATAGGGCACATCCACTGAACAGACATTGGTTTTTAAAGCCGGTGATTTGTAAGCAAACAATGATGAGCTCTGATCCAAAGGTCAGGGCTCGTTTGCGTTGTGAGATTTCTTATCACAGGATAGGTGGGTTTCGTTCGACTGCCACGATGGGTTATTTTGACGCGGGAGATTCACAGAATTGAACCTGATGGCAGAAAAAATACACAGCAATGCATTTTATAACGTGCCTTGAACACAATTGAGTGTTAAATCCATGCCAATGCGCGCCACAAATCTGCGTGTCGCTGGCAAGGATTGTTTGTTTGTAATTCGCTTATTTGTCAATTTCGCGCATTGCGCTGTCCATTACGCGTTGGATGCGTGCATGATTTGGCTCTAAGGTGAGTCCAAAAAGACTCAAGGCAGGAAGTAGCTCGTGAACTGGATTAACACTGTCGTCAGACCAAAAATTCGCTCTTTTTTGAACCGACGTGACTCACCCGAAAATCTCTGGATCAAATGTCCGGTTTCTGGCGAGATGGTTTTCCATCGTGATTTGGAAAACAACCAATATGTTGTGCCCAATTCCAATTTCCACATGCGCATCAACGCGACGCAGCGGTTCAGCTATTTCTTTGACGACAACGACTATAGCCTGCTGGAGCTTCCAGAAGTGGCTGTTGATCCACTCAAATTCCGCGACACCAAAAAATATGCTGACCGGATGAAAGATGCCCGCGCCAAAACAGGCCGCAGGGACTCTGTCGTCGTCGCTCAGGGCGATGTTGAAGGGTTGTTTCTAACAGCCGCAGTACAAGATTTCACCTTCCTTGGCGGCTCGCTCGGTATGGCCGCAGCCGAAGCGCTCATCACAGGCATGATGAAAGCCGTGGAAGACAAAACGCCGTTCGTTCTTTTTACCGCATCAGGTGGTGCTCGCATGCAGGAGGGCATTTTGTCGTTGATGCAGATGCCACGCACCACCGTTGCTGTACAAGCACTCCGTGAAGCCGGGCTGCCCTATATTGTGGTTCTCACCGATCCGACGACTGGGGGCGTAACAGCATCCTATGCTATGCTTGGTGATGTTCAAATTGCCGAACCGGGAGCACTTATCGGCTTTGCCGGTCAGCGTGTGATTGAACAGACCATCCGCGAAAAACTGCCTGAAGGGTTCCAGCGCGCTGAGTATCTTAAAGAGCATGGCATGGTTGACATGGTGGTTCACCGTCATGAGCTGAAGGCTGTCATTGCGCGCCTGTGCCGCTTTTTCACCAATACCGATCTGCCTGCTCCGATTAAGAGTGAAAACGACAATGACTCGGCCGAAGCCTCTGCGGTCGCCGACCCGGATACGATCAAAGCAGCTGTTGAGGATGCTCCAGCAAAAGCAACCGAAAGCACTCCGATTGCTGAAGCGCCAGATAAGGCAATTGGCAAGGATGCTGATTCAGCCGTTGTTGTTAGTGATAACAAGAAAAAGTCCGGCTGATTTTTCTGAATGCCTTGGTAGCAAGGTGTGACGAGATCAAATCGGTTGAGAAAATTTAAAACACAGAGCATCCTGCGTTCATACGAGCGCAGGATGCTCTGGATTCAGGGGCCTTTCGCCTCTTAGGCACAACGATAAGATTATTATGGACAAGGCAGAAGCCATACTTGAGCGGATGATCGCGTTACACCCCAAGAGCATTGATCTGGGACTTGAGCGCGTCACGGCTTTATTGAATAAACTGGGTGACCCGCATCTGGCATTGCCTCCGACCATCCATGTGGCCGGAACCAATGGTAAAGGGTCTACCTCTGCATTCATGCGCTCTATGGCAGAAGCTGCCGGCAAAGTGGTGCATGTGTATGCGTCTCCTCATCTGGTCCATTTCCACGAGCGCATACGTCTTGCTGGTCGCTATGTCTCCGACGAAGCATTGATTGATGCCTTGCTCGAATGTGAAAGGGTGAATGATGGCAACCCGATCACCTTTTTTGAAATCACCACTGTTGCTGCTTTCCTTTTGTTCTCGCAGCATCCCGCGGATTTATTGATCCTTGAAGTGGGCTTGGGGGGACGATTGGATGCTACCAACGTAATTAAAAAGCCCGCTGCGACCGTCGTTACGCCCATTGCCCATGATCATGAAGGATTTCTTGGTTCAGAGATCACCGGCATCGCCCGCGAAAAGGCAGGTATCTTTAAATCATCTGCTCCTGCCATCCTTGCACCCCAGTCCGACGACGTGCGCGAGGCGCTTGAACAAAAAGCACGCAGTGTTGGCACGGGCCCATTGTCAATAGGCGGGCAGGATTGGCTTTCCTATGAAGAACATGGGCGTCTGATTTTTCAAGACGAATTCGGCCTTATGGATTTGCCTCTCCCGCGCTTGGGGGGGCGACACCAACTGATCAATGCCGGAACGGCGATCGCGAGCCTCCGGGTTGTCTTTCCTGATTTGCCTGATAGGGCAATCGAACAGGGCATGGGGGATGTGAACTGGCCAGCGCGCATGCAGCGTCTGAACGAAGGCAAACTACATGCTCTTTTACCAAAAGATGCAGAACTGTGGCTGGATGGCGGACATAATCCTCAAGCTGGTCATGCCCTTGCTTCCGCTTTGGCAGATCTTGAAGAAAAAGCCCCCCGTCCACTGCATATGATCGTCGGCATGCTCAACACCAAAGATCCGCAAGGATACTTTGCCCCCTTCAAAGGGTTGGCAAAAGACATCATCACTGTGCCTATACCCGGTTCAATCGCAGCGATTGATCCAGTTGCGTTGGCGCAAGTTGCGCAAGAGTCGGGCATCCCGGCCTCGGCGGCTGCGTCGCTGGATGAGGCCTTGAAGCGACTTGGATTGCAAAATCTAAAACCCGCACCGCGAATTCTGATCGCAGGATCGCTTTATCTTGCGGGCGCGGTATTGTCAGCCAATGGCACCCCCCCCACCTAAAACTGCCCGACGCTACTGGGATTGAGAGCTCATCCGGGAATTGAAACCAAAAGGGATTTAATTCACATCCCGAATGTTTTCACGCGCGGAATCCGCGAATTCTTAATGGACATGCTATTTAGAACGTTACAAATTTGTGACGATACAGGGTGATGGCCCGAGTCGATGCCCTTTTGAAGGCTACAACCACCGCTCACTTCTATGTTTTTCCATCGCGCCCAAGCGACCGGTAAGGTGTTTTTTTGCCATCAGGGGATAAGTATGTACGTCGTTAGTATGAGATGGTGGAAGGGCTGGAAAAATTAAGTTGTTGAAAATATTGAGTATATTTTTCTCAATCTCAAGAGGTATGCAAAATAGTGACGACTAAATTTTTGGAAGTAATAATTATACATATCGCGCAAGACAGCTATGCAATCTTGTGAGATGTCAAACCCCGAACCATGAGCTATATACATAACCAACAGAGCGAGGCGAGATTTTAAATCGAGTTAAGGCTTGCAGCGCTAAGAAAACCAGTAAAACTCGATCAAGCCACATAGCAACAAAGGATGATTATCATGTTGGATAACGTTGTTAAGAACTACCGCCAGTGGCGCCACTTCCGTGACACTGTTGATGAACTGAACCGCCTGTCGAACCGCGATCTAAACGATCTTGGTATCTCCCGCGCAGACATCACAGCAATCGCTCGCGACGCAGCTGGTAGATAATAAAGACTTTCGCTTCCGAACTTGTTCTCAAGCGAAAGCACACAGTTTCCGCACTTCAGGCTTTTCTCTCCTCCCAGAAAAAGCCTGAGTGATCCAAAACATCCTCCTCCCGGTTTTGGATCCTGCAACGAAGCCCACCGGATCTCCTCCCCCGGTGGGCTTTCGTCATTCTAGAGCCGCTTTTGGGCCAGCAGCCATACTCTGCTTCCCCAGCGCCCCAGGGTTTGAATTTTTCTCCCTCCCCATTCCACAAAATTTTACTTATCTGTTTTGTGTGCTGATAAACTGCCAAACAAACCAAGCATGAAAAAACCCGATCAGCAGAGCTGACCGGGTTGATCTATTAGACCTTTAATGGGCCGGTTGCTTTACGCGCCGGTTTCGATCCATTTTTCCAGATCTGATTTTGGTGCGGCACCCACTTTCATCGCCACAGCTTCCCCGCCTTTAAACAGCAGCAGGGTAGGGATGGAACGCACCCCGAACTGAGCGGCAGTGTTTGGATTTTCGTCAACATTCACTTTGACGATTTTCACAGCACCGGCTTTGTCGGTGTCAATTTCGCTCAGGATGGGAGCAATCATTTTGCATGGACCACACCATTCAGCCCAAAAATCAACAACCACAGGGACGTCGCCTTTAATTTCTTCAGCGAAATTTGCGTCGGTAGCATTTACAATAGCCATAATTTGCCTCTTTCCAAAACGCCCTCGTTCGAAGCTGAGAAACGATCGGGGCTGGTTGGGTTTATCAATATTCGTTGATATTTGAATATTGCGCCTTTGTCTTGAAGGTAGGTACTCACTTGGCGTGCGTCAAGGACCAATGATTGCGTTCACGCCAATCTGATCAAGGGCTGATTGTCGCTGTGCTTCATTCACCGCCATTATGGAAGGGACAGCCGTCCAAAGCAGCAACGTTAGAATTTTTTTCCCTGGATAAAGAGGCTGCAAAAGCCGCGCATAGAGCGCCATCTGCACCTGATAGGCAACAGGAATTTCTGCTTGCGTCTCTGGTACATGTCGATTCGTTTTATAATCGACCACCACAACTGCGTTGGGTGTGATGACCAAGCGATCAATCTGACCCGAAACGGCATGGCGTTCATTATTGACATCAACCCAGCCAGTCAACGAGACTTCTGCCTGACTATCTGGCCCGAACAAATCGGCAAAGTCAGGCTGGCGCAACAGGGCCAATATTTCTGCCAGCATGTCCTGTCTGGCTTCCAATGGCATATCTTTGGCAACCCGCGCCAAATAGGCAAGCCCTGCATGCTGCTGCCTTTGTGCTGGCAATTGTGGCAAATGCTCGAACAAAGAGTGGATCAGGGTGCCTCGGCGGCGTGGTTCCCAATCATGCACACGGCCTTTTAACGCACCTGTCGCTGGTCCAAAAAATGCGCTCTGATCCGCTTCTATTTTTTCTGCGGCTCGGGAGGGCTGTAACAAGGGTATCAAAGCGGGGGCAGGTGCTGCTGGCTGTTTGACCCAGTCCGGCATAGCCTCCTTGCTCGGTGTCGCCGGTTGCGCTACTGGAGTTTGAACCGCCTTGGGTGCAAAGGTGCCTTGCAATTGCCAACGGTGGATGGTGTCGCCAGTGACAGGATGCGCTACATCTTGCAATTCTGCCGACAAGGCACGGCGCGCAACCTCGTACCAACAATTTTCTGCCGGGCCACGTACACCATTGTAACCGCATAGATAAAGCCGATCTTCAGCGCGTGTCATGCCCACATAGAGAAGGCGTAAATACTCTTCTTCAGCCAGTGCATCCCAATGGCTCAGGCTGGCCGCAATCGGTGCAGGCTGGTCCGCACGCGGTGCTTTCCACGCCATCAATTCTGGCCCACCGTTCGCGGCAGGCAGCTTGACCAGATTGGGATGGTGGCGCGCATTGGCTGGTTGTCCTGTACCGTCAACCAAAAATACAATCGGAGCTTCCAACCCCTTGGAACCATGCACAGTCATCACGCGGATCTGATTGGATGCCGCCCCCATGTCACGTTTGATTTCTGCCCCGCCCTGACGCATCGCTGCCAAAAAGGCTTGCAGGTTCGGGGTTTGATTTTTTTCGAAATCCAGCGCACGGGAGAGCAATTCGTCCATCACTTCATCAGCTTCCGGCCCCAGCCTCTCGATAAATGCCTGCCGTTTGCCATCTGGTCCCAAAATCTGGGCAAAGAAGTCAAACGGCGGCTGGAAGTCAATCTGGCTCTGCCAACTGGCGAGCTGTGTAAAGATGGCCGCGAAGTCGCTATCCTCGGCTCGCCCTTTTTCTGCTCGCGCTTTGAGGGTATCCCACAGCTTGGTTTTTCGCCCACCATGCGCATGAGCAAGGTCGAACAATCTATCCTCGCTTAAACCAAACAGCGGACTTTTCAAAACCGCAGCTAGGGATAGATCATCCTCAGGCAGCAACATGACATCACCCAACGCCAACAGATCCATTACCGCGATATGATCCAAAAGCGCCAGCCTGTCTGCGCCAGCCACCGGCAACCCTGCTTCCTTCAAGGCGCGGTTCACGGCAGTGACAAAAGGACCGCGCTTGCGTACCAAAACCAACACATCACCGGCTGAAATCGGTTTGCCGCTTCCCTCCAGATGCTCACCATCCTCCAACCACTGGAAGATGGTTTTGGCAATCACCTTGGCCAAAACAACCTCGGGGCTCGTGTCGCCTTGAGCATCCAAAGGTTTGGCCCAATCTTCTTCGTCCTGTTGCTCCTGTGGCTCAAAAAGAGGCCAGACCTCAACCAGTCCGGGGTCTCTGTGCCGGATTGGTTCATGCACGGTGGCCTCTTTGTCCGACGACAATGCTTCATAGGTGGTGGCATTAGAAAAGACTTCATCGACCGATCGCAACACATGCGGTGTGGAGCGGAAAGACAAACGCAGTTTGAGGTCGTGGAAAGGTTTGTCCGCCGCTTTTGCCCGAGTTTTGAAAAAATCACGCATATCGGCAAACCATTGGGGCTGGGCCCCTTGGAATGAATAAATTGATTGTTTCTCGTCGCCCACGGCAAAAATGGTACGTTGAGTGTCGGGCCGCGCGCCCTCACCAGAGAAAAATTCTTCGCCCAATTGCCGAATGATCATCCACTGGTTCGGATTGGTGTCCTGTGCTTCGTCGACTAGGATATGATCAATGCCCTGATCCAGTTTATAATGCACCCATGCGGCGGCGTTGACGGGCTTTAGCAAGTTTGCTGCCTTGAAGATCAAATCGTCGAAATCCATCAACCCACGCGCCGCTTTTGCCCGCTCATAATAGCCGATGACGCCCTCTGCCAAAGTGAACAATGCGCGGCTCATTTCCAACGTCAGAAGCGCATTTGTTTTGTCCTGCAAAATATCCAGCCGGTCTTGCTCCTGCTCGATCATGCTTTGTAAAGCGCCATCTGATGCCAGTATCTTTTTTGACGCTGTGGTTGAAAGAGCCTTGGCGGCGCCATCTTTTTTGCGGAACAAACTGCGCCACACAGAAGCCTGTTCAATAGGGGACGAACTGGCCAAAACAGTCCGCATCAAGGCAGCTTGTTCTTTGTCTCGCTTACCGCCCGTTTCAAACAGCGGAACGAGTTCCGCGATATAGCTTTTCGGGAAGTTGGGCCCGAACGGCACTGCGGCTTCTAAAGCTTGCATGTTGTCGCCGGCTTCAAGCCCCAGCACATCTCTGAGATGGGCAAGCGCTGCGTCCAGTCCAACCGCACCGTTGCTCTCGATTCGCATTTCGCTGGCTTCCATAAATCGGCCAAAACCCTCGCGGTCGCGCACCAGCGATATCAATGCGCTTTGAATGTCCATGTCACCCATATGCGTGATCAGCTGGTTGAGCGCAGAGGACCATGCAGGTCGGATCTCAAGCCGTGCGGTTCGCATCACATGCGAAAGAGCCGCTCCCAATAAATCGGACGCCAGTTGATCATCAAGAATCTCGAAATGGGCCGGAACGTTGGCTTCCAGCGGGAACTGATGCAGCAGCCGCTCCGCAAACGCATGCAATGTTTGGATTTTCAATCCCCCAGGCGTTTCCAAGGCCCGCGCAAACAGGCGTCTTGCTAGCTGCAGAGTTGCCTCTGAGGGTTTGTTGCCTTCCAGCTCTTCCAATTTCTGCCGCAGCTCATCATCGGACAATTCAGTCCAGCTGCCTAACTCGGCAAACACGCGATTGGACATTTCTGCCGCAGCGGCCTTTGTAAAGGTAAGGCAAAGAATGCGCGATGGTTCGGTGCCTGCCAACAAAAGCCGGATAACGCGTCGCGCCAAAACAAAGGTTTTGCCCGAGCCTGCATTAGCGCTCACCCACGCGGAGTTTTTCGGATCAGAAGCGCGGGCCTGTGCATCAAGGGTGTCGGCGGGAATTTGGAAAGCCATGCTTATTCCTCCTCGCCGTGAAGGGACCATTCCTTCACACGCGCCAAATGGTCATAAGGATTCTCAAACCGTTCAAACATCGGTCGAGCGCGGGAAGGATATCCTTTGGCCGGATCGTCATAGGCGGTGATCAAGGCCAGTAAACGCTGGCCGATCAGATCTACTATGTCTTCCGCTGCATAGTCTTTTTCTACGCCGGTTTTCACTTCGCCCGCTTTACGCCCGCCAGACAGGCGAATCCAAGCCATATTGCTCACTTCAATGCCCTTCGGGATGTCCTTGAAACCACCCTTCTTGGCCATGTAGCCTTCAAGTGCCAATTGTGGTGCAAAGCCGGGCAACACTTGTTTGGCACTTGGCGGCATGCCGGTTTTGAAGTCGATCACAGACAGGCTGTCATCGACCATGATATCCAACCGGTCAGCACGCCCACGCAGGATGAAATCCCCTCCACGCACCGGCAGGGTGATAGAGCCAGAAATCTCCGCATAACGACCAGCTACTTTGTGGGCTTGTGGGGCTTCCCACTCCACTATGAACCAGTGGGCAATGCGTTCAAAACGGGGCCACCAAAAGGCCAATAAATCGGGGAAATTCTCATATTGTTGAAAGGCCTCGTGGCCCATTTCCAATAGCCGTGTAACGGCGCTATCGTCAAAGGGGCCCTGCCATTCCTGCGTGAAGCGGCCCAGAATATCATGAATGATAGAGCCTTTTTCCGCCCCGCCGGGGGCTGTACCGATGGCGTCCAGTCGACGAAGGTTCAGCACATGTTTGGCATAAAGCGCATAAGGATCTCGCACCCAAGTTTCAATTTCGGTGACTGACAGGTTGCGAGGCCTTGCCTCCAATGGAGGTACCGGGGCGGGGCGATCCAAAGTGAGCAGGCGTTCGGGTGCATCCAGCTGGCGTGCCCATTGGGTATATTGGCGGCCTCGATCCTTCATCTCTGTGCGGGCCTGATCTCCGGCAACGGCCTCTAGTCGTTGAAGCCAGCGGCTTGGAACGCTGGGTTGCCCACCCATTTTCAAGGCCCGGATCAACACAACTTCATTGCGCCCCATGGCTTGGGCAAAGTCATGCGCAGCAAGTCCAATCCTGCGCTCTGGCGGTTCCAGCTTCATGCCTGCTCGCATAGGGCGCGATAACCACGCATCTGTTTTGGTGTCTGCAGGCCAGGAGCCTTCGTTGAGGCCACCAATTACCACCCGATCCACATCCAAAAGCCGCGCTTCCAATGTGCCGAGTAATTGCAAGCGCGGATCGCCATCTCCATGGGACAGTACAGTTTCGCCGGACATCATGGCCACCAAAAACGGCGCGACATCACTGGCGTCGAGGCTCATCATGCCTTCACCTGCCTGACTGGCGCGATCAAAGAAGGCTTGCAAGGAGCGTCCTGCCGCTTCATCATAAAGCCGATCGGGCATACCTTCTCTGTTTGCTGCCACCGCTTCCAGTGCTGTAATCACTGCGTTGATCCACGCGCCGAATGTCGAGGCGTCATCTTCCTCAAATAAGGTTTCTACTGGCTTGATGGCTTCGCCCAGTCGGTCAAGTAATTGCACAGCGAGTTGCCAGTTTTCGAGCCATGCCTCTGGTAAGCTTTCGGGAAAATCGTCGGATATCCCGTCTTTGGCCCTCTTTTGGGCCTTCTCCTGCGCCACCGTCATCTGACGCGCCAATTCATGCTGCAGTGGTAGCAGGCCTGCGCCCAATCGCGGTCCACGTAAGACATTCACTTCAAGAAAACGGGCAGCTCGTCGCACATCGGCGCGAGGCATACCGAAGGAAGCCAAAGGATGCTTGAGCAGCGCCAGTAACAGAACCGGATCATATTGTTTGACCAGACATTCCACCATCAGGCGCAACAACAGGGCAGGCGGCGTTTCGGCCAGTGGCATGCCCGCTGTGTCTTCAACTCTAATATTCCAGCGTTTGAGTTCCAGCAGCACACGGCGAGCCAAAGCCCTGTCGGGCGTCACCAGAGCCGCACGTCCGTCGGGCCTTTCGAGCACTTCGCGCAAGGCAAGGGCCGCAACACGGGCTTCTTCCTGCTCGTTGCCGGCCTCTGCAAGTGCAACTCCATGCAAGGCATCAGCGCGATCTGCCTGAGACAGTAACGCCAAAGCAGCACCCCATTTTTCAGTTGTCTCGGCTGGACGCAAGGCTTCGCTGATCAACTGGGCCCGTGTCACGAACGCTGGGTCGAGCACGGACAGGTCGGTAACGTCAGTGCGTTGCAACCCCATACTGTCCAGCAATTGCTTGAGGTTGAATTGCGGGTGACCGGCAACGGGGCTGGCATCACCGGGTTTAGGATGCAATTGCCCGATTGCCTGCCAGCTGTCTTCATCAAGATGATAATCCAGTCCGGGCAACACCAAAGCCCCGCGTGGATGACGTGCAACCGCAGACAAAAAATCCAGCGTCGCCGGAATAGAACCGGTCGATCCGGCTGCAATGATCGGGCCGTCATGGGCTTGGATAGCCTGAATTTCTGCGGCCAAAACAGCGTTGCGCCGCTCAACCGGATCGACCAGTCCCAGTTCCCTGAGATGGTTAGGCCAGAATTCCGTCGCGATTTTGAGAAATTGCAGACTCATTTGCCAAAAGGTGCCGTAATCCTCGGGCACCAACCCATCCAACAATGACCAGTCGGACCGCTCCCTGTGGACGGCGTCAATCAATGCCAACAGATCAATGGCCATATAGGCCGCATCGGTTGGTGTCGCGGACACATGCAAGGGTTCGTTGTTGGTGAGCTCTAATACGTCGCGGGCATATCTGGCCGCCCATTGATGCACCAGATTGGTCATGGTCAGGCGGCGTTGTATTCCATCCATCGCTGTGGGCAGGTCCCAAAAGCCGTCGGAGCCCCCCGCAGCAACTTTCAATGGCAAAAGATCTTCTTCGACATCACCAATCACATGGATTTTGGGTAGAATAACACTTTGCCAGCCGCGTTTTTGCAAATGGGGTAAAAAGCCCGCCTTCAATGCATCCGCTGTGCGGCGCGTTGGCACATATAGGATAGCGCGGCCCAGATCGCTTGGGTTATCCGGGCGAAAACCCGGTACGAGCTTGCCGTCAATCAGGGCATCGATCAGTGTCGCCAAAAACGGGCTGGCAGGCGATATAGAGAAGGTATTGGCGCCATTCTCAGCAAGATCCTGCATGGTAAACTCGTTTCCGGTTGGTGGGCTATGAGGGGCTTTCTTTTAAACTGCAAGGCAGTTTAGGGCAATCGTCCAATCGGAGCACTTTCGGCGATGGCTCTTTCAGCCAGTGGTATCGCAGACGGAGTGCCAACATGCATCCAAGTGCCATCCATGATCACACCATAAAGCCTGTCTTCGGCGATTGCTTTGTCAAATTGCACATTTAAGGAATGGCACGTTGCGGAGGCACCGTCGAACAGGCGAGGGTGCATAATTGCGGCCCCGCTATAGACGAATGGAGACACTTCGTGGGCTTTACGGCGGCGCAAGCGGCCAAATGGATCCATCAAAAAGTCGCCTCTGCCCTGATAGCCAACCGCTTGGACGGTAGGCGACAAAAGCAACAGGGCATCCATGTCATCGGGTATCCAATGGTTGGCAAGAATATCGAGATTGCTAACCGCACCCTCCATCCAGAAACTGTCTGAATTGAGCACATAGAAAGGGGCTTCGCCGATCATCGGCAGAGCTTTGGTAATACCCCCTCCGGTCTCAAGCAGTTCCTCCCGTTCGTCAGAAATAACAATATCCATGTGGGCATGTTTCCTAACGTGAACTTCAACCAAATCCGCCAGATAATGCACATTAATTACAGTGCGTGAAACCTTCGCCAGAGCAAGGGCAGACAACGCCCTATCGATCATGGCTTGCCCTGCCACAGGGATCAATGGTTTTGGTGTGATCGCAGAAAGTGGGCGCATGCGTTTACCCAATCCGGCAGCAAGGATCATTCCGGTTGCAGGGCGGTTGACAATGGTCATGGAAGACGTCCGTATGTGTTGTTTTAAAACGTTAAATGGGAAAATCCTGAGACCCATACCAGTCTTTCAGTTCCGAAAGAAGGGGATGGGTCATAGCTCTGGTAAGATAGTCAAGACTGCGGGGGATATGATCGAGATAGTCGGGCCGGCCCGCTTGATCAGCAGCGCGAGCAAAGGCACCCAGATTCTTCATTGTGCGTTGGCATGCGCATAGGCAAAAGGCTGCATCAAACGCCGCGCTGGCCTCTGCATTCAGGTCCCGTTTGCTTTTGTATGCGGTTACCATTTTCTCTGCGAGATGAACCGGAATCGTTACCCGCGCATCCATCGCCAGTGCAGCCAGATCATAGGCCGATGGCCCAATAAGGCAGTCCTGGAAGTCGATAAAACCAACCGGCCCTTTTCTGGTCGTCACGTCAAGCCAAAAACAATTTGGGTCTTGAACATCGCGCAGAACCAAAACCTGTTCTGAAGCCGTCAAGTGGGTTAGCAATGGACGCCACAATTGATGGAACTCTGCTCGCAAAGCTGGTGGGCAAGAGGCCATTTTGACATGTGGCCAAAAGAAATCAACAAACACATCCAGTTCTACGCCAAAGGCATCCTCATCATAGTGGGACAATTCATGCCGGCCCGCTGTTGTCTCAAAGGCATCAGGCAATGGCTGATTATGAAGGTCCGCCAAGGCAGAAACCGTGGCCAAATACCGCTCTTCAACAGGCTTGTCCGGCCCTTCGGTTAAGGTCTGTGCGCCAAAATCTTCCCACAGCGCTAAACCTTCTTGCAAGGCAAATCCATAAACTTCAGGCACCTTAAGCCCCAGTTTCTGCAATCCTTCGCGCGTGCAGATCATTGGTGCCAGTTTGGTGACACGGTGGGCAACATGGTCATAAAGGCGTCCATCGGATAATACCGGTCCCGGTTGGCGCTCGGGCATATCCATCAAAATGGCAGACGTCGATATCTTTTTGGGGGGCTCATCGGGGCGGTGCACGCGATCATAGTTGCGGGGCGACAAGTCTCCCTTGATCGGTGCGCGTATACCGTCTTCCCAGCCGCAATCAATCAACAATTGTCGTTTCTGGCACATCCGTTGCAAGCGCTCGCCCCATGAACAGTCGCCAAACAAAGTGAGTTTGCGACTTTGGCTGTCGGCTCCATTTTCAAATCGCAACCAAAGACTTTGTTCAGGCAGGAGTTCTTCGGCGCGGTCTGGCCACTCGATCAGGGCGCAGCCACTTTGCCAACTGTCTTCCAATCCGATTTCGAACAACTCTTCAAAATCGCCGATCCGGTAAAGATCGAAATGACTGATTTCCAAATCCGCGTCTTCATTGGGGAAATCATAGGTTTGCACCAGCGTGAATGTTGGACTTGGCACTTCCAGATCCGGGTTTTCGGCGCGGGCCCTTAGCAGTGCGCGGGCAAATGTGCTTTTGCCAAGACCAAGATCACCATCAAGCGCCAGAATATCACCTTGCTGTACAAGGCAGGCGATATCCGCAGCGAGTGCAGAACTGGCCGCTTCTGAGAGGTGTGGGAAACAATAGGACCAGCCACTGTCGGGGAGGTGGGAAGAGTGTGTGCGGTCAGACATTGGGATCCTGAAATCGCATGAAACAAGAAGACTGAAATTGGTCGGTTATTACGACTCCGCTGGATATAGCATTCTTTGGGTTGGTGTCGATATCTATTCTGCCGCTTGAGTGCTGGCATTGGTAGCTGTTTTGGGCTCTATGGGGAAGACGCAGGTTACTTGGGTGCCACTGCCTTCGTTGCTTTCCACACTGATGGTACCACCATGCAACTCCACGAAGCTTTTCACAATCGACAACCCCAAACCAGCACCGCGTCGACTTGGCCCTGCTTTGCGGCTTTCAAAGCGGTCAAATGCAGTCGTTTGATAACTGGCTGGCATGCCACAGCCATGATCTTGTACCGCAAAACTGATGCTATCGTCGTTGCGATCGGCGACAATGGAAATCTCGGATTTTTCGTCTGAAAAGGCGATGGCATTGGAAATCAGATTGAACAACACCTGACGCACACGTTTTTGATCTCCAACAAACTCGCCCATATTCTCGGCGACGGAAATATCGAGGCGAATGTCTTTCTCTGTCAGGCGGTCTTGCAGCCCTTCTGCAGCGGCGCGGATTGAATCCACCGGATCCACTTGCCCCAGTTCTAGCGCCATAATCCCCGCGTCAATCGTGGCCAGATCGAGAATGTCATTAACAATGGCCAGCAATGAAGAGCTGGAGGTCATGATATGGTCTGTATATTCGCGCTGTCGATCATTAAGAGATCCAAAGGCCTCGCTGGTCAACAATTCGGTAAACCCGATAATGTTGGTCAGCGGTGATCTGAGCTCATAGGAAACATGCTGGATGAAGGTGTTTTTCAGTTGATCTGCAGCAAGCAGGGCTTCGTTGCGATCTTGCAATCCACGCTCAACCGTCACATTATCAGTCACATCGACAAAGGTGATCATCGTCGCGCCATCAGGCAGAGGGATCGCGGCATAATCAAGGAATCTGCCGTCGAGGCATTCCATCTGTCCAACCACGCCTTCACGTTTGTCTTCAAGCCCCACAACGCTGCCCTTCAGTTTGGACCAAACGGTTTCGTCGCCAAATTTGCGCCGACACCATTCCACGACAGCGGCAACATGGGGCTGGTCTTTTAATAGGTCGCTGGGTATATCCCAAAGGCGTGTGAAAGCTGGGTTGGAGACGCGCATGCGGCCGTCGGTGCCGAATACGACCACACCATCATTGAGATGATCGAGCGTTTCGCTTTGCATGCGAATAAGGGCATTGTAGCGTTTTTCAAGGTCGAGGCGTTCTGTTACATTCTCAAACAAATAGGTAACGCCGCCATCTGGATTGGGCGCAGAAATAACCCGCAGAGATTGACCGTCAGGCAGATACCACCAATGTTCCTTTGCATCGACATCGCGGTAGGAGGACATGAAGTCCGCCTTCCAGCTTTGATAGTCGGCCTGCTCGGGCAAGCTGCGGTTGGTTCTTAGTCGATCAAGAATGGCGCTTTCCTGAGGGTGGGACTCCAAGAAGGATGGGTCCAGCTTGAACTGCGCACTATAGGCTGCGTTAAAATATTGCAGCTGTTGTGTTGAATCAAAAATGGCGACCGGTGTTGTCAGTTGATCCATCGTGTTGGCGTGAAAGGCCTGCATGCGTTCGAGCGCTTTTTCAGCGGCTTCAACTTCAGAAGCATCAGTGGCAATGCCAACAGTACCGGATTGGGCATCTATATCGACAATGTCGAAAATCTGTCGTTTGCCTGCAACGATAACAGGTTGGCGGCTGACGGTTACGTCATCGTCTGCATGTAAACTTTGTGCTTGCTGCATGGCGTCCCGACCGCGTTGATCAAGCAATTCTATTTGTGACTGCAGGACGGCGTCAATGCTTTCTCCTTCGACAGCCTGACTGTAGGCTTGGTTGATCCAGCTTAGTCTGCCTTCATCATCGCGAGACCAGATCGGCATTGGCACGGCATCTAGCAAATGCTTGAGGCGCGCCAGTTCGTTGGCTTGACGATTGGCTTCATAGGTCAGGCGTGCGCGATCTTGATCATCACCCTGTAGAATGCGCAGTTGCATCAGTGCACGAGAGCCAGACACAGATCCTTTTATTTCAACAAAGCCCCCGCTTAGGGTCTCTGCGTTTAATACAAAGCGTTGACCGGTGGTCCGCAGCATATCAATAGCCTGCTCCACCTGTTGGGCACATTCGATATGAAGCCAGTTACCAAAAGCCAGAATGCCTGTGCCTTGAGGCAATTGATCACCCTCATTCGCCAAACTGCCACTGATTTCGGGGGTCGACGAAGGACCATTCCAAATCACCATCAATTGGTCTGAGGCGTTGAGGAGACTCTCGGATTGATCCAGGCGGGCTTGTAACGTTTGCAGCGCCGTATTGGCTGCCAGCAAATACCCACGCCCGCGGCGTTTTTCGCGCATAAAGGCCCAGCCGGTAAGCAAAGAAAATATAATAAGAGCACAAAATAAGGACAGGATAAGCAATTCACTCATGGCCAATTCTCCGGGCAAGGGGGCGGTGAATGCGGGGGCCAAATCGAGCGGGATGTCAGGGATCATAGGAAGCAGGGATTCTTCGGAACCGATGGCCGGCGTGCTGTCGCCAACCAGATCAACGGTAGCATTTTGTGCAGATGCAGCGTAACTGATTACACAAAAAATGCTGCTCAAAAACACTGCCTGCAAAGACAGGATTGATCGACCTGCTTTGGAGAGACAGGTCTTGGATGAAGTGAGACAATATTTTTTTTTGGTGTCTCCGAACAGGCCGTTTTTCGGCATCTTGTTCGTCCTTTCGCCGCTGCTTCAAGTAGAAAGATGGATTTTATCCGGTCTCGCTTGCTTGATCACTCAAAGTTATTTGAGCACCTGTCGGTCACCATGACCAAACGAGATACTCTGAACCAGATAGCCTGATCCAAATTCTAGTTTTGTCGTAAGCATTCCGCACCTGTTGTCACTGCGTGCAATGAGCCGCCTCACGAGACAGACTCCTCTCACGCTCCCCCGATTAGAATGATCGGGGATATGCCTTCGACACAACGCAACAGATACAGTTTGGGTACGCACTTTGTCGATCAGGACCGGGGCCTCTTCCGATCCTGACCGAATCACTTAACATTACCCTCTTGGGGACTCCGGCTGAAGAGTCCAGATAGAAAATTGCGCAAAAAAATACGCCCTGTTCGATATGGAACAGGGCGTATTCATTTCAAATGAAAGGTCAGTGCGGTCCAACCTATTGTAAAACCGCCATTCCTTAACGAAACATTAATTTTTCACCTAGTAGCGATAGTGCTCTGGTTTGAACGGTCCTTCCACAGGCACACCGATATAATCGGCTTGTTCTTTGCTCAGAGTGGTCAATTTGACCCCGAGTTTCTCCAAATGCAGCATCGCAACCTTCTCGTCGAGTGCTTTTGGCAGCACGTAAACGTCTTTGCCATAGCTGGCGTGGTTGGACCACAATTCCATCTGGGCCAGTGTCTGGTTGGTGAAGCTTGCAGACATCACGAAGGATGGGTGACCCGTGGCGCAACCAAGGTTCACCAAACGACCTTCGGCCAAAACGATAATCCGTTTGCCATCCGGGAATTCGACTTCATCCACCTGAGGTTTCACATTGTGCCAAGTCAGGTTTTTCAAAGCGCCAATCTGGATCTCACTGTCAAAGTGACCAATGTTACAAACGATGGCACGATCTTTCATGCCACGCATGTGCTCAATGGTCAGAACGTCTTTGTTGCCTGTGGTGGTCACAAAGATATCACCTTGCGGCACAGCATCTTCCATGGTCGTGACTTCATAGCCTTGCATGGAGGCTTGCAGTGCACAGATGGGATCGATCTCGGTGACGATCACGCGAGCACCTTGCGAGCGCAGAGATTCAGCAGAACCTTTGCCCACGTCACCAAAACCGGCAACTACAGCAACTTTACCTGAAATCATCACGTCAGTGGCGCGCTTGATGCCATCAACCAGAGACTCACGGCAACCATACAGGTTGTCGAATTTGGATTTGGTGACCGAGTCATTGACGTTAATCGCAGGGAAAGGCAAGTCGCCCGCTTTTGCCAGATGATACAGACGGTGCACACCGGTGGTGGTTTCTTCAGAAACCCCTAGAATGCCGTCGCGGATTTTGGTGAACCAACCCGGTGTTGCCTTGGCGCGTTTGTAAATCTGCGCTTTGACCACTTCTTCTTCTTCATTCTCAGGGTTTTGCAGGACATCTTCGCCAGCATCAACTTTTGCGCCGAGAAGGATATACATTGTTGCATCACCGCCATCATCGAGAATCAGGTTCGGACCTTCTCCATCTGGCCAATCAAAAATGCGGTCGACATAGGACCAATAGTCTTCAAGGCTTTCCCCTTTGATTGCGTAAATCGGGGTGCCGGTCACAGCGATCGCCGCAGCGGCATGGTCCTGAGTGGAGAAAATGTTACAAGTCGCCCAACGCACTTCAGCGCCCAGTGCCTGCAAAGTTTCGATCAGAACAGCAGTCTGAATGGTCATATGCAGAGAGCCGGTGATCCGTGCGCCCTTCAATGGCTGTGCTGCGCCAAATTCTTCACGGGTCTGCATGAGACCAGGCATTTCTGTTTCAGCAATTTTAATTTCTTTGCGTCCCCAATCGGCCAGGGACAAATCTTTAACGACATAATCAGCCATGATGATTCCTTTGCATCTGGGGCAGCATCGCGGCCCATTGTTTGAGGGAGATATAACAAGTGGCCTATGACAAAGCAATAAGGATATAAAGAAATCTTTATATTATGAGAGACTGGGGTTAACCAAGACCGAACATGAGAAGGTGTGTCTCGAGTTGAGCCCGTTTCGGCTCCATCCTCAATCCGCCCAAAATATCCGCGCTACAATCCCTCGAATCCGCTATCAAGAATAAGAAAAATTCAATTGAAGGAAGAACAATGAAGCATTGTGTAATCACAGGCAGCAATCGGGGCGTTGGACTGGAGTTGGTGAAAGCCTATTTGTCGCGAGACACATGGCACGTGCATGCCTGCTGCCGAGAGCCCGAAAAGGCAGATGCCTTAAGGGAACTGGTGACTAGCAATCTAGGCCGCATTACCTTGCATTCACTGGACGTGACAAACGCAGTTTTGGTGCAAAAATTGGGTGAGGCACTGTCCGGTCAGCCGATTGATTTGCTTATTAACAACGCAGGCATCATGGGCGGAGACCGGCAAACGCTTGGTGATATAGACTATGATGCCTGGGCCCATACCCTCGCGGTCAACACCATCGCGCCAATGCGTATTGCCCAGACTTTGTTGCCCGGATTGCGTGCTGCGTCAAACGCCAAGATTGTAACGATATCCAGCCAACTGGGCGCTCTATCTTATATCAGCACCGGAAAATATGCGTATAATTCTTCAAAAGCCGCCGTCAACAAGGTTATGAAAACTCTGGCATTGGAGCTGAAAGACGAAGGCATCACCTGTGTTTTGTTCCATCCCGGCTGGGTTCAAACCGATATGGGCGGCCCTTCGGCGGACATAACACCCTGCGAAAGTGCCCAAGGCATTGCTGACACGACAGATAGATTGACGATCGCCGATACAGGTGGCTTTTTTAAATGGAACGGTGAAACACACCCATGGTAAAATTATGATTGCGACGGTTTTTTTCATACTCTCTAAAGTCGTCGGCCTTTTCTTGCTGGTTGAAAGTTGGCTAGTCTTGGGGTTGGCGTTGGCACTGATAGCGCTCTGGCGGGGATCACTAAATTACGCTAGCCTTACACTGGCTGCGACTTTGATCCTGTTGCTGCTGGTCATTTCGCCTTTGACCGATATTGTATATTACCAACTGGAGCGCATCTATCCGGCCAATCCTGAACTGACGACGGGCGATCCAATCCACGGCATTATTCTATTGGGCGGGAGCGCCATTCCCAATCACACGCAATACTGGAATCTGGTCGAGCTAAATGAGGCAGGGGACAGGGTGGTTCAAACAGCCCGTTTGGCTCGGCAATGGCCCGCAGCCAAAGTTCTTGTGTCTGGCGGCAGCGCGTCTCCTGTAAGCGAAATTTTACAACAAAGCATCCGCAGTGAAGCGTCTATGACGGGTGAATTGTTGGTGGATATAGGTCTGGACGGCAATCGACTTGTGCTGGAAGAAAAGGCGCGCAACACCGCCGAGAATGCTACCTTGTCGGCTGCGTTGGTCGGGGCAGACGTGACCAAGCGTTGGATCTTGGTCACCAGCGCCTTTCATATGCCAAGGGCTATGCGCAGTTTTGAAAAGTCGGGCTGGAGCAATCTGGTTCCTTTTCCCGTTGACCATCGCACCGACCCGTCGCGGTTTTTTTCAGACTGGTACCCGGCAGGGAAAATGAATCGGGCCAATCATGCAATAAAAGAGTTTGTTGGGCTCATTGTCTATCAAGTGACCGGACGGTGACAGCATCAAGTGTGCTTTTGCTTCCGCTTGATGAAAGCGCCAGTTTGGCAATTTGTTAAACATACCGAGTAACGGAATATTCTGGAAGATGTGTTTAATCTGATGTTCGCAACATAAGGCAGATGGAAAAATGGGCAAATAATCGCGCTTATCGGACATCTACCCATAAAACCATCCGACGGGGATGTAGGTAAGCGGGCAATGACAGATACGGTGGAAACATCTTCTTCGGTGACAAACAAGATAAAGCAGTTGTTCAGCAACAAGGTTGCTCAGGGCATTGCTGGCACTATGCTGATGAAGATGGCCAGCGCGGTCATTGCATTTGCCCTTTTTTCTCTTGCAGCCAATGCTTCAGGCGTTGAGGAGTTTGGCCGCTTTTCAATCCTTTTTTCCGTGGTTTCAATCCTTTCCATTGTGGCTGCCGCTGGGCAAGAGCTGCAAGTGGTTCGGTCCTGGAGTGAATATCTAGCCAATGGTCGTCCTGGGTTTGCCGTTGGGGCCTTACGATATGGCTGGTTCGTTTCCAGCGCAGGTGTTGTTGTTATATCTATTCTGCTGTGGGTCTTTTTCCATACCAATACGGACTGGACACCCCTTACCATCAAGGATAAATGGCCGCTTGGTGTTGCCGCTATCGCATTTCTTGCGACCAACACATTGTCGCTCTACAGCTCTCATGCAGCTCGAGCCATCGTTGGTATTAAGGTTGGCGACGCCCATTATGAGATCACATGGCGGGCCATTGCGATCGTCTTTCTAACCGTTTGTCTCTTAATGGGACGTGCGGTCGACACGACGGAAATCCTTACCGTGTTTGCCTTCGGCTTGGTGTTGGTCATTGTATCTCAGGCCTATATTGTTGCACGAGAAGTCAAACGTCAGGTCGGATCGGTTAAACCGGAATATGACTTGAAAGAATGGACGCCTCGCTCCGTTCGTTTGTGGCTTGCCGCTATTATGGAAGCCAGCAATCAACATATGGAAGTTTTCCTGATCGGTATGTTGCTTGATCCAGTTGCAGCGGGTGCCTATTTCGTAGCAGCACGCCTATCCAATGCCTTTGCTTTAGCAGCAAGCGGTCTCAACACCTTCGGCACACGCCGTGTTCCCGGTCTTTATTTTGCGCGTGATATCCCCGCGCTCAAACACACGCTCAATTTGATGGCGGGCATGAGCTTGATCATCGTTGCGGGTGGCCTGCTCTGTGTGATCATTGGTGGCGAATATATGCTGATGATTTTTGGTCGCAGCTATATGGACTATTATTATGTGCTTTTGATCCTCTCCATTGGCACCGGCCTGACAGCCGCTAACGGACCGGCACCCAGTTTCCTGATGCTGACCGGTCACGAGGGCGGTTACATGAAGGTCGTCACTGCGTCTGTCCTGTTTCGTGTGATGGGCTTTTTTCTGATTGTGCCATATTTCGGCATCATTGGTGCTGCAACCGTCACCGCTTCGGTGATGGTCGCGATGGCTTTGCTGCTCAATTATTACTGCCGCCATTTCACTGGTATGGATCCTTCCATTTTGCGCTTTATTCTTCCCAGCACCGACGTGCCACCAGACGGGGTTGAGAAAACAGCTCCAGCTGTAGAAGAAGCCGTCCCATAACAAACGCGTGCCGCCAGATCTGTTCACAGGATCACATAGACCAGAAACATCTACCACTCCGACATTTGCGTGAAAGACCAGCCATGAAAACCCGTCAAAAAATACTAATTGTCCAAACTCAGGCGGAAAATGCTGGTGCACAGGAAATCGCGCGCCATCTGGGCGACGGGTTGGAAAGCAGGGGGCATGAAGTCCAGCATCTGTTTTTCTATCGCAAGACAGATGCTTTTGATGCCGTGCCGAATACGTCTTTTTGTGCCGATCAAAGGCCCGGGTCGCCGATGGCTTTTTTGGTATTTCTTTTCCGGCTCGTGAAACAGATCCGTGAGATCAAACCCGACGTGGTTCTGACATTCCAGCATTATGGCAACCTATTTGGCGCTCCCGCAGCTCGTCTTGCCGGAGTCCGCCATGTGGTGGCCAATCAGGTTTCGGCGCAGGCCGCGATGAATGATACCATCAGACGGGTCGATAAATTATTTGGTAGTCTGGGCATGTATGACACGATCACGGTCAATTCTGCTGACACTGCCGGTGAATATGCCGATTTCCCCAAACGTTACACCGAACGCATTGTTTATGTGCCGCACGGGTTCAAAGACAAAAGCTCGGCTTTGACTAAACAGCAGGCACGCGAAAAGTTTGGCTTGCCGCAGACCGTGACCCTTCTGGGGTCGGTGGCGCGTCTCAATGCGATGAAACGTCTAGATATTGCGGTTCGGGCGCTTGTCCATGATGAAAGTTGGCATTTGGTCTTGGGTGGGCAGGGGCCTGATGAAAACAATCTACGCCAACTCGCCGCTGATCTGGGTGTTTCAGACCGCACATATTTTACCGGTGAGATGGAATCAAACGAAGTTGGGGACCTATTGGCTGCGATGGACCTGTTTGTGTTCCCATCAGAAGCCGAAACCTTCGGGTTGGCCGCTGTCGAAGCCGCGCAAACAGGGTTGCCGTTGGTTTCAAACGGCATTCCCGTTCTGCGCGAAGTCTTGAAAACTGATTCTGGGCCTTGCTCGCTGTTTGCTGATAGCGAAGATCCTGACAGCTTTATCGCCCCGATACGGACCTTGCTGTCAGACAAAGATCAGGCCCAAGCTCTGATACAGTCGTCAAAAAAACTCAAAACTATGTATTCGATGGATGCCATGGTTGATCGATATGAGAAGATATTAAGTGATAAAGAGCAAGCTGAGCTTACAATCAAGGGGGTCTCTACGGCATGAATATCTGTATTTATATTGATCCTTCTCAAAGCCGTCTTTGGCACAAGACATTGGTGGAACGCCTCAAAGAAGACTGCGGTGTAGAGAGCTATATCACTTGGGCCGAACCGAAGCCGCATCCCGACTATATCGAGACGTTACTGGCCTTTGAACTGCGTCAGCATCACAACGGTGCTGGCATTGGCGCAGAACCGTTTCCTGCTGCCCAGCTGCAAGATGTGACGGCGACTGTTTATGAAGACATCGACTATGATCTGACCGTTGACTTGGTTGGCGACGGCAAGGCCCCTGCGGCCAAGCGTTCTGTGACCATTCTGTATAATGGTTATGCCGGAGAAAAAGCCCTTATTGCCTCAATTATGCAGTCCGGCTTGCCCCAGGTCGCGTTTCGCGACGCTACGGGGGACATTGTCGCGACCGCTCAACCCTCTCCTGAGTTGGCCGTCGGCGTTATCGGGTCTATGGATCAGGTCTTTGCCCGACTGATTACCCTGCTCAGTGCTTTCCTCAGCAATCCAAACCGTTGGGTGCAACCGCTCGTCAAGCAAGACTCAAACCTTCCCAGCGCTATGACGATCGCACTGCGGACGGCCAAATCTCAAGTTATGGCAAATCTCAAAAAGGTCTATTACCAGCTATGTCGCGCAAGCCATTGGCGCGTTGGGTGGCGCTGGGTTGATCAGGATGATGTGTGGAGCCGTCACAGTCTGGAAGGAGAAGAGTGGCAGGTTCTTGCCGATGAAGAGAGCCATTTCTATGCCGACCCTGTGCCGTGGCTGCGCAATGGTCGTTATTATCTGTTCTTCGAAGACCTTGATCATCACACCCAACAGGGTATCATTTCCGTGGTTGAGTTTGACGACAAGGGGAAACCGGGACCAACTCAGACATGCCTGGAAGAGGATTATCATCTTTCCTATCCCTTCTTGCTTGAGCATCAGGGCGAGACATACATGATCCCTGAAACATCAGAGAACAGGGATATCGCGCTTTATAAGGCCCGAAACTTCCCCTTTGGTTGGGAGCGATGCCATGTCATCATGTCTGACATTGATGCCGCCGATGTGACGATCACCCAACACGATGACAAATGGTGGATCTTCTGTGTCATCCGCGATGGCGCGGGGGGATATTCGGATTGTTTGTCAATATTCTATGCGGACGATCTGCTTGGCCCTTGGTCTCCACATGCCCAGAATCCGGTATTGATTGACACCGCGACCGCTCGACCTGCAGGCAATTTCGTCAAACAGGACGGCAAATTATTTCGCCCTGTGCAAGATTGTACGGAATTTTACGGTGGGGGATTGAATCTGGTTGAAGTCACCAAGCTCACACCGGAGCGGTATGAACAAAAATTGCTGACCAAGCTTGGGCCAAATAGCCATTGGCCGGGATGCAAATTGCATACGCTCAACCGTGTGGGCCGTCTCGAGACCATTGATGGAGCCATTCTCCGTCCCAAAATGCCTTTGCTACGCAGGATCGTTCAGCGCATACGCAAGCCGGTCGGTACGCTTTAACCATCTATCGTCAGTCAGCTTTGCCTCATCTGGGTAGCCGTATATGCAGACGCAGAGAGCGATCTGTGTGATTTGCCTTATGGTTAACCAAGTCTCAATACCATCCACCCATACTGCGAGAAAGTATGGAGCGAATTTGGCGCTCCTATGGACATGAGTTGCCGTTTGGTTCGAGCACCCGACCTATGATTGCAAATGCAGGATGGTTGGATGTTATGTTGGCAGGATGAATTGTATGTTTGGACGCAAAAAGAAAAAGAGTGACCTTGATTGGCAGCCAAGTTCCAAGCCGGAGCAAGGCACAACCAAAGCCATGGCTCGCTCATCTGCGTCTCAGGCACGCGCTTTTAATTCAGACCATTCAATCAATGAAGAAAATGATCAATCTGATGTCTGGACCGGCTTGATCCATCCTCGGGCCATGTTGAATTTCTTTCGCAAGAATGCATTTTCGATATCCATGGTCGCCGCGCTAGTGGTCGTGGCCGGACTGGCCATCTATTTTGTTCTGCCAGACACATACGCGACAAAAGCCTTGATTCTTGTTGATCCGCGCCAACCTCAGGTGACGAGTTCGGAGACTGTTTTGTCTGGTATTGGTGGTGATGCAGCCGCGCTAGCCAGCTATGTCGAAATCATGAACAGTGATGGATTTCTGGACAAAGTCGTCGATCAATTGGACGTCGCGGATGACCCCGCTTTTGCCGATGCAACAAACAAGACCGAACTGATTGGTATGTTTCGCGAAAATATGTCTGCTACCCGTCAGGGTGCGACCTATATCGTTGAAGTCTATTATAAATCCAAAGTGAAGGAAAATGCCGCCAAATACGCAAACGGCATGGCAGAAGCCTTTGTAAGTGATCAGAATAATATACGCAGATCCAGCAGCGAGGAAGCGACCACGTGGCTATTAGAGCGCCTCACTTTGCTGCAAACCAACCTGACAAAATCAGAGAATGCGGTCGCCGCTTATCAGGCGCGCAACGGAATTGTAGAAGCCGGTGCCCAGGGCACACTCGATAATCAGCAGCTTACGTCGTTGGTGGGGCAACTGGCCACAGCAAAAACAGAGCTGGCCGAGGCGCGTGCCCGCTATGAGCAAGCCAGAAAAGATGGTGTGCCAGCCAGCGCTAACCTCAATCAAAGTGGCCAGTTTACCAATCTGGATCAGCTTATGCAGGAGCAGAGCCGGTTGCGCCGCTCCGCTGCCGAGTTGAGCCAAACGCTTGGCGCACGGCATCCGCGGATGTTGGCCAACAAAGAACAGCAAAGAATTATCGCCACGCAGATTTCACAGGAGCGCAGACGTCTTGTTCAGCGCACCAAGCAATCCTATGAGACAGCTGAAGCCAAGAAGCAATCACTGGAGCGCCAGTTGGCAGATGCGCGTGCGCGGTCGATCCAGCTCAACAAAGCAATGGTTGAATTGGCCACTTTGGAACGCGAAGCCTCCGCCAATCGCAATCTCTATGAACAATTTTTGGCCCGCTACAAACTCACTGACGAACAAAGCCAGCTACAATTTAGTGAAGCGCGTATCGTCTCTAAGGCCCCGATACCTTTTAAATCCACCAAGCCGTCTTTGAAGCTGGTCTTGCCTGTGTTGTTTGTGCTCGGATTTGGTTTCGGTGTTTTGGTTGCACTGATCAAAGAGGCATTTGCAATGCCTCAACAGCAGAATAACAGACCATCGGGCCGTTCTTCTATGTCTTATGCTGGTGTGCAGACACAACAGCGGGTCCAGCCCGTCAGTAATTATCTGGACCGGCCTGTTGAGGAGTTCCTCAATGAGCCAAAGACCGCTCTCGCTCATACAGACCGCTCCGACAGTGCCAAGCAAATCAAACCCAAGGAACCCTTGGTGCCGGTGGGTACGCCCGAAATCAACGACCCGCAACCGGACGAGAGCGACACAATCATCCATTGGGATCGTTCAAAAGCCAACATGGATGCTACGGCTAGTCCTGCACAAGGCGAAGTGGAGCGGAGCAAACGCGCCGTTATCGAAGAAACAGAACCAAGTGGCAGTGCTGTTCTACTCACGCTGCCTGATATGCGCGAAGCTGAAGGGAATGATGAAGATCTGATCGATGACCTGGTGGCAGGCTATCATGAAGCCATCGAGCAATTTCTCGATAAAAATCTTGAAGAAGACAATGTAAGTCTGTTGGTAACATCTGCGCATTCCGGAGGCGCGCAGGACATCACGGCCGATATTTTGCGTGAATTTGCAATTGATGCCGGTTTCCATCCGGTCGTCATCTCAATACAGGATCGGCGTCAAAATGCTCAGCAGGTCTCTCATGCCACGGGTCAATCGCAGGCTCCCGAGCGGGTTGCACGTCTGCAGGAATATGAATCGTTTGATTTGATCCCATTTGTGTGTGCTTCCGGTATCAGCAATGGCGCCGGTTTGGCCGGGATGCTTTCGCAAGAATTGAGCAGTCTGATCGCATTGTGCAAAGAAAACTATGGTTTCGTCATTCTTGAAACCCGCCAAATTCTGGACCCTGACACGTTGGAAGACCTTATGGATCTGGTGGATTCCAGCCTGTTGGTACTGGCGGAGAGAACAATGACAGCGTCAGATTTGCAAGATTGGCAAGACTGGGCGTCGACAGTCGGCGTTGGTTTGGTACTCGACCAAACCCAAAATTAAGTTTTTCTCTGTATAAAGGCCCTACGTGAATTGGGGGACCAAAGAGAAATGAACAGTGCCAATCCATTGACCACAATTGGTGGTTTGCCGATTACAGTAGAAACTTGCGAAGAAGCTGCTCGATATATGCTGGATTTTGCTTTTTCTCGCCGTGGCAAAGCTTTGCCCCCATTATATTCTACTTCTGCAAATGGACAGGTGGTTTCGGCATGCGCTTTGGAGCCTGAAACCAAAGCCCTGTTCGAAGAAGCCGACATTATTCACGCCGATGGGGAACCCCTTGTCCGTGCATCCCGAATGCTTTGCAAAACACCGTTGCCCGAACGGGTGGCAACCACCGATCTGATTCACAATACAGCCCGTCTGGCACAGGCCGAAAAAGCCAGCTTCTACTTTCTTGGTGCCTCTCAAGATCAAGTTGATCTGGCGGTTGAAAATATGAAACGTCTGTATCCCGGTTTGATATTTGCCGGCCATCACGATGGCTATGTTAGCAAGGAACAGGAAGACGGTGTGGTCGAAGAAATCAACAATGTCGCACCGGATATTCTCTGGATCGGAATGGGCGTGCCACGGGAACAGCAATTTGTTTCACGCAATTTATCCAAACTGACCAATGTGGGCGTGATCAAAACATCGGGTGGTCTGTTCAACTTTCTGTCCGGGAAAAACAAACGCGCCCCCCTGTGGATGCAGACATGGGGGCTGGAATGGGTTTACCGGATTGGCCAAGAGCCGCGCCGATTGCTCTGGCGATATCTGACGACAAATCCACACGCTGTCTGGCTGTTGCTGACACGATCTCGCTGAATGGATACCTGCATGCCAGATCTCAGAGTGTCTTTGTGTCGCCAATTGGCCATCTTTATGGTGGCGGGGGTTGGCTTGCTGCTTTGCGCACCGCTGGCCAAAGCCCAAGGGCCTCTTGCGGGATTGGCTCACTGTCAAGCCGAGAATCCCTTGTCCACCAAAGGGCAGGATGCCGGTCTTGCGCGTGGTTTCAATCTGCCTAATTGGGATCCTGGCCACAACGGGCTAAAGCCCGATGATTTGCTCTTGTCACAACTGCGTACCGAAGGGTTTAGCCATATTCGCCTGCCGATTGATGGCGAGAAATTGATGACGGCTTTTTCTGGTCCTAAGGAGATAAAGGCTTATCTCGATCACCTGGAAGACCAAGTCATCAGGTTGCACGGGTTGGGTTTCTCGCTGTCACTCGACATGCATCCTGGCGGCAGGTTTCAGACCCTGCACCTCAAAATCCCTGCTGCGGGATTAAAATTGCTGACCCAAGCATGGGAGTTGATCGCGGCGCGCGCCAAAAGTTGGCCAAAAGCTGGTATCTATTTTGAATTGCTCAACGAGCCAGTCCCCGCTCAGGAGGTCTGGTGGCCCCAAGCGCAAAGTCTTGTAACGCTCCTGAATGAGACCGCAAAAGGTCGAGGCTTGATCGTTGGCCCCGCTGTTTATCAGCGTTATGAACCGTTGCTCGACGCCGATCCCCTGATTGGCCAAGATCTGATCTACGCCATCCATTATTATGATCCGTTTCCTTTCACCCATCAGGCCATGACGTGGGGGGAAGGATCCTATTTATCCCGCATCGGCCAATTGCCTTTTCCTGCAGATGCCAATCATCCGGCATTGATGGCGCAAATTAAAAAACTCGAACAAGCGGGAGACACCGAGGCGGTGGCTGATTTGCGTCAAACCTTTGCGCAACCATGGGATGCTGCACGGGTGAGCGCTGATTTCGCTCCGGTTGGTGCTTGGTCCAAGCGCCACAATGTGGCGGTGATCGTCAATGAATTTGGAGTTCTCAATTTTGATGTCGACAAATGGGCGCGCACCGATTGGCTTCGTGCGGTGCGGCAAGCGGCTGAAGAACACTGTCTGGGCTGGACCCATTGGGAGTTTTCTAACGGATTTGGTATGGTCGATCCTCAAACAACGCTGATCGATCCATTCGTGCTCGACGCACTGATGTCGCAAAACAGCCAATAAGCCAGTCCACCATCAAGAAGGCAAACCCATACCTCAGGGCATGATTGCGATATAGCAGTACATATTTGCTTTCACACCGGTTCTCAAAAAATGATACACTTTTTCTGACATTCTTGATGTGAATGGCCAACGGTCAGGTGGAAAGGAATTGGAAATGATGGGACGTGTTTTGTTGCGAGCATGGTTGGCGCCAATGCTCATTGCTGGTTTCCTTTTGACGACACCGGCATTCAGTTATGACGGTCAGGAATATGTCGTTTGTCGCCTCAATCCCAATGGCGATAATTATCTGTCTTTGCGAACATGTGGCTCAACCCGATGCCGTGAGATCATGCGTCTGGGGCCGAACACTCCATTGCGGTCATGGGAGCCCTATGGCCAGTCTGGTTGGCGGCAGGTGGATGTTTTGCCATATCTCGATGCCCGTGGCGGCAATTATACATCTGGCTGGGTGTTCGAGCGGTATATTTGCGAGGTTCGATATTGAAAATTTCCTCACCAAGTCCGCATTTTACGCCCTAGAAACAGTTTGACATCAAACGCATGTGCGTAACGCCGACAGATTGGGTGCGATAGCGACAGGTAAGGCTTTCCAAGCCTTGAGAAGAAGGGCCGAACCTTTTAAGGTTATTGCAGGCCGGTATATGCCCCAAGGGCAAGCCCGCCCATCTTTCTTACTCCGTCGACGGGCGAAACTGCGTCGACCCTATCTAGGACCTTGCGATCAAATGACAATCAGGCTGCATCAGGGAGATCTTCCCAATCTTAACAATTATGACAATGTTTCAGCAGTCGCGATTGATACTGAGACGATGGGGCTTAATCCACATCGTGATAGACTTTGTCTTGTTCAGATTTCACCCGGTGATGGTAGCGCAGACTTGATTCAAATTGCCAGAGGCCAGACCGAAGCTCCAAATCTGTGCACGTTGCTTGGCAATGATAAAATGACCAAGATCTTTCATTTTGCTCGCTTTGATATCGCTGTGCTCTATCACACATTTGGTGTGATGCCTGCGCCGGTTTTCTGCACCAAAATTGCATCCAAGCTGACCCGGACCTATACAGACCGCCATGGTCTCAAAGATGTTTGCCGTGAGTTTTTGGAAGTGGATATTTCCAAGCAGCAACAAAGCTCCGATTGGGGTGCGGACATGCTGACCGAAGCCCAGAAAAAATATGCAGCGTCTGATGTGCTGCACCTGCACGGTTTGATGGGAATCTTTCGAGCACGTTTGTCGCGTGAAGGCCGTAAGGAACTGGCTCAGTCCTGTTTTGATTTTCTGCCCAGCCGCGCCAAGCTCGACCTAGAAGGTTGGCCCGAGACTGATATATTTTCCCATTCCTGATATTAAGTCAGCCAATTTGCATCGCTCGGTTCATCTTAAATAGGACTGGATTGAGCGATATGATTAACGATGCCTTGATTGCGCGGTTAGCTGACCCATATGGAAATCTAGGCCAGCGTCTCCAGTCGAGGCGCATTACCGGCGCGCAACGTGCCCATGAGAAGGGCGTAAGGCAGGATATGAAGGATCAAACGGGATCGGATCAAATGGACCAGCGTGCGCCGGACGCACAGCGACCGTTGACGTCGTCCCGTGATCATTCTCCTGTTTCTTTGCAGTCAGATAATCTTGGGCCGGACCGAAAATCCCAGACGAACAACATGTTCCACACGCGCGTCGATCATGACACGCGCATTATCTCGGCGCAGGAACAGCAAACGGCATTTCGCAGCGCACAACGCCACACAAAGCGTGTAAAAGTGCTGAAATGGGGTTTGCCGCTGATTGCGTTGAGCATTATCGCGGGATTTGTTGGTTGGGTTGCGCAGCAAAAACCGGTTGAGCAGCCTGTTGAAACGGTTCAGGAACAGGCGGCGCTTCAGCAAGATGAATTGATTATGCAAAATCCAAATCTGAATGGGTTTTCAGACGGGCGAGCCTATGAAGTGATTGCTGATCGCGCAGTCCAGAAAATTGCGACGCCGGATGTGATCAACCTTGAGACATTGACTGCACGCATAACAGATGAAAAAGGCCAGTGGGTGACAATCACCTCTCAGTCAGGCCTGTTCAACCAGACAAGCGAACAAATGACATTGAACGGTACCGTCGACGTTAAATCATCCTTGGGGTATGACTTAACGACCGACATCGTCAATGTAGACATGAAAAAGAGGTATCTGGAAACAGAGACCCCGGTGGAAATCCTCTCCAAGGACATTCTGCTGAAGGCGGACAAACTGGAAGCGATTAACAATGGCGAACAATTTCGCTTCATCGGCAACGTTCATTTACGGATCGATGCTGCGATGATGAACAAGAGCGATACAAAGCCCCCGGCGCAAGAGGCGGATCAATAATGGCAGCTCGACATATCTTCTTTTTTGCTCTTTTTGTGTTGGTGTTGGCTCCGCTTTCTGCGGGAGCACAAAGCATGGCTGATGTGGCGTCGGGCTTGCGTACCGATCCCGACGCCCCGATCGAAATCGAGGCCGATCAGCTCGATATTTATGACCAAAAAAAGCTCGCCGTCTTCAAGGGGAACGTCAGGGCGCAGCAGGGTGAGACCATTCTGAATACAGCGACCCTTACAATTCATTATTCCGGTGGTGGAGCGGGAACTGCGCAATCGATCACTCGGCTTGAGGCAATTGGTGGTGTTCAGATTTCCCAAAAAGATCAAAAGGCGACCGGCAGCACCGCTTATGTCGACATGGTCAAAGAGGTTATCACGCTCAGCGGCAATGTCGTTTTAAGCCAAGGGGCAAATGTTTTGCGTGGGTCCAAACTCACAATTGATATGCAATCCGGCGCTGCGCGCTTGGCCTCTTCCTCCGCGAGCAGTGGGACAGGAAACAAACCAAAGCGCGTTCAAGGGCTGTTTATTCCCAATCGAAAATCCAAAAAAACAAATAATTGATCAGCAAAGTGTCTCGACAATGCAGCCGATTGGTTTTAAGAGCAATCCAACTCGACTTCTCAGTCGCGGTGAAAGGCTTATGCATTTGACGGCACTGCGAATCTAATCAATGGTTGCTAAGACCGCATCTGGTAACAGATTTTAATACGGCAGTTCGCATTGTCTCAGTCTAACACCTAGAAGTACGCACTTTTATGCAAGAGCCCGACAGCCAAATCACCCCACTTCATGCAGATGACCCTCAAAGAGGGGATGATCCGCTTATGCAGGACGGTCAAGGCTGGCTTGTGGTCCACGACATCGGCAAGAGTTATAAAAAGCGTACAGTGGTAACCTCTGCGTCATTGTCTGTTCAGCGCGGCGAAGCGGTTGGCCTTTTGGGGCCGAATGGCGCGGGTAAAACCACGGTTTTCTATATGATCACCGGCCTTGTGCGTCCGGATAAGGGGTATATTTCCTTAGATGGCTTCAATATCACCAAACTACCCATGTATCGCCGCGCCAAGCTGGGCATCGGCTATTTGCCGCAAGAAGCGTCTATTTTCCGCGGGTTGAACGTCGAAGATAATATTATGGCTGTATTGCAGTTGGTCGAACCCAACCGCAAGAAACGAAAAGAACAGCTGGATCAGCTGTTAGAAGAGTTCACAATTACGCATTTGCGTAAATCCATGGCAATTGCCCTGTCCGGCGGTGAAAGACGTCGACTGGAAATTGCCCGTGCCTTGGCCTCGCGCCCGTCTTTCATGCTGCTTGATGAGCCTTTCGCCGGCGTTGATCCGATTGCCGTTGGAGATATCCAGCAATTGGTGCGTCATTTGACCGCACGTGGCATCGGCGTCCTCATCACCGATCACAATGTGCGCGAAACGCTCAGCCTGATTGATCGCGCCTATATCATTCATTCCGGAAATGTTTTGACCAACGGCACCCCCGAAGAAATCATTTCCGACCCAGAAGTGCGCCGCCTGTATTTGGGCGAGAGTTTTTCGATGTAATGTCTTGTGAAATGGTTTGGGGTGAGATTCCTCTGAATCAGAGCAAAAGCTGCATATATATTGGCCTTTTATGGAAAAAAATCGCACAGGCCGTCTGTTCTTTCCCAAACAGGGGCGAACTTTTCACGTTATTCGCTAGGATTGTTGCCGGTAAATCCAAGGATTTCCCGCAATTCAGCGGCCAATTAACGCAAATATAGAGCTTTTAGCCCTGCACGATTTTTGAATTGGGAAAATCAGCGCAAGGCTGCTATAACTAACAAGCAATTCTTGTACCAACTCACTTCGGACAGGCGCGCCAATGGCTCTAACACCAAGACTGGACATAAGGCAAAGCCAATCGCTGGTGATGACACCCCAGCTGATGCAAGCGATTCAGCTGTTGCAAATGTCCAATCTTGATCTGGTGGCCTATGTTCAAAAGGAATTGGAGAGCAACCCGTTGCTCGAAGCGACGAGTGGTGATTATGCCAATGAACCTACCCCGGCCGAAGAGAGAGGCGAAGTGGGGGGCTCGGAAACCAACCAAGCCGTCGGTGTGAATGTTGAAGCGGTTTCTAATCCCGACGGGATGACACGAACAGATACGTCTGGACGAAGTGGCGACAGCAATGATAGCTCCGCAACACCGGATCTGTCCGATCAGTTGGGCGAATCTCGGCCCGAGCAAATCGAAGCTATATCGAATGATCTTGATGCGCGGCTCGATAATGTGTTTCCGGACGATCATGGCCCTGCCGAACAGGCCGGACCGCAGCTGAACGATCCTTGGATGTCAGCACCGATGCGCAACGGAGGTGTCAATCCGGACTATGATCTTGAAGCGGTTCTTGCCGGTGAGTTGTCACTGGCCAATCATCTTGAACAACAACTAACCACCGCAATTTTTGAACCAACCCGGCGCATCATTGGTCAGTTTCTGATCAACGAGCTGGACGATTTTGGTTATTTGCAAACAGACCTGGCCTTGGTTGCCAATCGCCTCGGTGTCGAGACCAATGAGGTGGAGGCAACGCTTGAAATCCTGCAAACGTTTGAGCCTTCTGGTGTTTTTGCACGTTCCTTGTCAGAGTGTCTCGCGATACAACTCAAGGAGCTCAATCGATATGATCCAGCGATTGCTTGTTTGCTGGACAATCTCGAGCTTTTGGCTAAACGGGATTATGCGACGCTGCGCAAATTATGCGCCGTTGATGAAGACGATCTGACTGAAATGGTCGCAGAAATACGGGCGCTTAACCCGCGCCCGGGCAGTGCTTTTGGCCATTTGACCGTGCAACCGGTCATTCCTGACGTGTTTGTTAAACAGGCAAGCGATGGTGGCTGGCGCCTGGAGTTGAACAGCGAAACTCTGCCCCGCGTGTTGGTCAATCGTACCTATTATGCCGAGATCAATCAGACGACGTCTGGAAAAAAAGAAAAAGAATTCCTTGTCGATTGCCTCCAAAGCGCCAACTGGCTGGTCCGGAGTCTCGATCAGCGTGCCCAGACCATCCTCAAGGTGGCAACCGAAATTGTTAAGCAGCAGGATGCCTTTTTCGCCTATGGTGTGACCCATCTCAAACCCTTGAACCTGCGAACCATCGCAGATGCGATCGAGATGCACGAAAGCACCGTCAGTCGCGTCACATCCAACAAATATATCGCCACCAATCGCGGCACATTCGAAATGAAATATTTCTTCACCTCGGCAATCTCAGCCACGCAAGGCGGCGATAGTCACTCGGCAGAATCAGTCAAGCATCACATTCGCCAGGCCATTGATGCTGAATTGCCAGCCAAGGTTCTCTCTGATGATGCCCTGGTCACCTTGTTGCGTGAGTCTGGCATCGATATTGCCCGCAGAACCGTGGCAAAATACCGTGAGGCGATGCATATTCCTTCATCGGTTCAGCGTCGACGGGAAAAAAAGGCGGCATTTGCCAAATAGGGTGGCAATCAAAGTTTGACAAAGCATCCAATATCTACCCATCACGCCAATGATATTGCATATAATTTAGTCACGGTCGTATCGGTCTTTTTTGCGTCAATTCGGCACAAGTATGAAATTTTGTTAACGTTTGTGTCTTGAAAATATTTCATTAATTTCAAACTTGCAAAGTCGGTGGATAAACACGTAGGACATGATCTTTCTGTCCTTCAATTGTCATGTCTTCTGGTCAAGCGTCGAAATTTTTGGCAGACTGAAGCTATGCATGACACCTTTTTCCATGACATTGACATTTTTGAACGGAGCGCCTATTTGTGCGCAGCCCGTTTGCATGGAAGTGCTTCTGTTACGGAATGTTGTCATGCTTCTGGCCGACCTGACTTTAAAACCTCAAAGAGCGTGGCCGGTTGCCACCGTTAGATACTAGGCAATACAGCTATAGCTGATTTGAGAAAACGTAGGGTTGGTCATTCCATTGACCCAAAATGATCAGGGGGTTCCATGACGCTTCGAGTAACTGGCCGACAAGTTGATGTAGGTGATTCACTTCGCGCATATGCCGAGGACCGTGTCGAAGAAACCGTGCAGAAATATTTTGACGGTGCTTTTGACGGACAAATGACCTTGGAAAGAGAAGGCCTCGGCTTCAAAAGCGATCTCGTCGTTCATCTCGACACCGGGATGACAATGCAAGCGAGCGGATCGGATGCTGATCCTCAAAAAAGCTTTGAAACAGCTGTTGAGCATATCGACAAACGACTGCGCCGCTACAAACGACGTCTGAAGAGCCACCGCTTTGACCGCAATGGTGCTGATGATGCTATTCAGGCCGCATATGGTGTGTTGGAAAATCCCGACAAGCAAGAGGAAGTCGCAGAAGATTTCACTCCTGTTGTGATTGCGGAATCCACCTCGCCAATTCGCACAATGACTGTGGGGGATGCCGTGATATCACTGGATATGACCGATTCTCCTGTAGTGGTTTTCCGTAATGCTGGCGATGACGGTATCAATGTCGTCTATAAGCGCCAAGACGGCCATGTTGGTTGGGTTAACCCAACCCTTATTAAATAAGTAAGGGCATTTCCCGCAGCCAAGCAGCCGCGGGAGTGCCATCGAGTTTTCGGTTTCAAATCCATCCCAATTTGAAAACCAAGCCTATTTGGGATATATTTTATCAACGCGGCTAACGCCCGTTGGTGCTCGCTCTAGACCAACCTGCCCTCAGGCTAATACCCCGAGGGCAGGTTGGTCACTTTCAAGGAACAGGAGCATCGTGTCTTCTCAATAGACTAGAGGCACGGTGCTTTACGCATGAGAGTTTCATGGAATTGAACGATCTACTCGCTCCTGGAGCGATTATACCGCTGCTCAAAGCAAGCAGCAAAAAACAAATCATACAGGAACTTTCGGAGCGCGCGGCCAAATTGACTGGCTTATCGCACCGTCAAATTTTCGATAAATTATTGCAACGTGAGCGTCTGGGGTCGACTGGTGTTGGTCAAGGCGTCGCGATTCCCCACGGTAAATTGGCTGAGCTCGATCGGATTCACGGCATGTTTGCCCTGTTGGACAAACCTGTCAATTACGATGCGATGGACGACAAACCGGTGGATATTGTCTTCCTGTTACTCGCGCCGGAAGGTGCTGGTGCAGACCATCTTAAAGCTTTGGCACGCATTGCCCGCGTATTGCGCAATGACGATACCTTGGCAAAACTGCGAGCAGCAAGCGACGCAGATGCCATTCGCGCCATTCTTTGTGAGTTGCGTGAATCTGACGCTGCGTAACGTCTGATCGCGCAAATGGGCGCGATCAGTACACACTTCCCAAAATCAATTCTGTCTTCTTTTTGCTTGGATATCAGGCTCCTGTAATCTGTCTGTCAAAGTCACGCTCCATAAGAGCGTGACTGCGCGGTATTTGCTTGCGCCATTGGGAGGGACGCAATGAAGAACAGTGGGCCAAGCCCGAAAATAATGCCTGCTTTGTCCAAGCCGACCTTGCAAGAGGCCACATCTGTTTGGTGGCACATTGGTGTGCTGTCTTTTGGGGGACCTGCGGCGCAAATCGCCCTGATGCACCGAATGGTGGTTGATCAAAAAAACTGGCTCAATGAGCGACAGTTCCTCAATGCGCTTTCCTTTTGCATGATGTTACCCGGTCCTGAAGCCATGCAATTGGCAACTTATGTGGGGTGGCGTTTGCATGGTGTCTTGGGCGGGCTGATCGCTGGTCTTGCCTTTGTCATTCCCGGTGCTTTGGTCATTCTTTGTCTTGCTGCTGCTTATGCTTTATGGGGGCAGGCCCCTCTGGCTGCATCCCTGTTTATGGGCATCAAGGCGGCTGTTCTGGTCATCGTTTTGGAAGCCTTGTTGCGGGTCGCCAAAAAGGCGCTCGACGGAGCAGCGCATTGGGTGATTGCGGCTTTTTCATTCATTGCGATTTTTTTTCTGGCGTTGCCTTTCCCGTTGATCATTGCCGCTGCCGCGCTTTATGGCGTCTGGCATGGTCGGCGGGCCAATGCAGCAGAGGCTCCGCACGAAGATGAGCTTGATAAACAGCCTATAGCCTTGACAAAAACCCTGATTACAATCGCCACGTGGCTGCTCATCTGGCTGTTGCCCTTGGTTTTGGTGGGGTTATTCGCTGGTCCGGAACTCTTTGGCACGCTCGGGCTGTTTTTCTCAAAACTGGCGACTGTGACCTTCGGTGGTGCCTACGCTGTGCTGGCCTATATGGCCCAAGATGCCGTTGTTCTGCACGGCTGGTTATCAGCCAAAGAAATGATGGATGGGCTCGGGTTGGCCGAAACCACGCCCGGCCCCTTGATTTTGGTCACCGAATTTGTCGGCTTTCTGGCATCCGCCCGCATGGATGGCGGCGTCAATTTATGGATGGGCCTAGTAGGGGCATTGATCACGCTTTGGGCAACCTTTGCTCCCTGTTTTCTCTGGGTTTTTGCCGGTGCACCCTATATTGAATGGATCAGCGCGCGCCCCCGCCTGCGTGAAGCTTTAAGAGCCATCACTGCTGCTGTGGTTGGGGTTATTCTCAATCTATCAGTCTGGTTCGCCCTGCATGTGTTGTTCGAAAAGGTTGAGAATCAAGCATTCGGCTGGGTCACTCTGCAAGTCCCCCATTGGGGAAGTTTTAATCCTGTGCTGTTTGGGCTGTCTTTGCTGGCGGGCTACTTGCTGCATGTCCGCAACTGGTCAATTGTACAATGTCTGGGACTAACCGGTGGCTTAGGTCTGCTCTGGGGCACATTCTAAAGCGTTAGACCAAAAAATACCGGCCCAATCAAAAGACGGGGCCGGTATTTCACTCAAAATTTATCAGTCAGTAAGGATGATATCGTCAATGGACACTGACGGTTTCAATGTCATGGCGCATAGCGCTCAGTTTGGCTGCGGACTCAGAACCAGCCAAAGCGATTGGCTGTCCCTGAACATCGAGCAATGCCCATAGTTCCTGATTTTGCGGAATTTCCGGTGCCTCGGGGAACATATCCATCACTTCGTCTACGCTCACTTGCCGGACATAGGCCATGCGGCGTTCCAACATGATCGATTCCAAGCCATCTTCCATCTCTTCACTGTCGAACATTTCTTCTTCAAACATGATATCTGCTTTCATGTTGGGTCTGAGGCAGCCCGCCTGGGGAGGATGTGGCGGGGCCTCTAACCTGAGGGAAGGGGCCGTTATTCTTTGACGTCAATGGCAATCTTCCGGACGACCTTCTCAGGCTCCGGTCTGGCGAGATCAATTGACAATAGACCATCTTTAAGCTCAGCTCCAAGGATTTCCATGCCTTCGGCTAGAACAAATGAGCGCTGAAATTGCCGAGCAGCAATGCCGCGGTGGAGATACTGGCGGGTTTGGTCATCCACTTGACGGCCGCGAATGACAAGTTGGCTTTCTTCCAATGTCACATCAAGCTGATCGCGGGTGAAGCCCGCTACTGCGAGGGTGATGCGCAACACATCTCCGTTGCCGCCGTTTCCTTCAAGCAATTTGCTTTCGTTGGGATCTAGTCGTTCGATATTATAGGGAGGATAGCCCTCATTTGCACCTTTGGCAACGCGATCAAGCACACGCTCAACCTCATCAAAGCCAAGCAAAAAAGGGCTGGAAAATGCAGACATTCGAGACATAGGCGGTCCTTTAAACTCTAAGCGACACGCTTGGCTTTTGCCTTATCTGGGCTGCGGCCAATCAACTATGGGCAGGCTTCGCACCACACCCGTTTTGCCGGACCTTTAAATAAGCCTCCGGTTCCTTCTCAATATGGGGCTAATTACGTCTTTCTTCAAGATGTAGTTTAAAGAGCAGTTAACCAGACTCCGCTTGATCTCGCCATTTGTTGCGTATCAATTCAATGGATGGCTTTGATGGCCGTCGCTATCTTGTTTGAAACGCCAAGGGATCTGCTATGTATTTGCCTTGAACAATATCCAGCTGATCTTGGTTTTAGATCCTTGCACCGTGGGCAGAACCTAAAAAAACCGCTCCGAAATCTCGGAGCGGCTTTTTTAAACCGGTGCGACCGTGAAAGTGTCTTACTTAGCCCGCTTTTTTTGCCCGACGTCTGTCAGAGCTCGGCTGGTAGGCGATTTCCGAATGATATTTGCAATAGGGAGCACTTGCTTCGGATTTATGTCCGCAGAAGTGGAAATCACCATCGCCTGGGTCGCCAATTGGCCACTTACAGGTTGTCTCGGTCAGAGTGAGAATAGAGGCCCTTTTTGAGATCGGTATAACAACCGGATCTGTTTCGGGTTTCTTCTCGGCACGTGGCTGGGGAGCCGCCTGCGGTTTGCTGTCTACCTTCAGAGCGTTGGCGCCGACGGTGGGCGCCGCGCCTGCGTTTGTCCGGGGGGGACGAGTGGTTTGTGCCCGGGTTCGGCGCGCTCGAGGTGCCGTTGTTGTTGTTTTGGCTCGGCCGGAAAGGCCTAAGCGATGGACTTTACCAATCACTGCATTGCGCGTCACTCCGCCAAGTTCCGCTGCTACCTGACTGGCACTCAAGCCGTCGCCCCATAGTTTTTTCAATAGTTCTACGCGTTCGTCAGTCCAAGACATTAATTTAGCCTCCGTCTAGACTGTCTCAGAAGGCAACAAGGTTCCGCACTCTGCCGCAAGTTTGCAACCAGGAGTTTTGTCTTCTGAAGTGGTTTTTGATTATGCCGCACGATATCTAGTCGTTAATAAAGTGTAAACTACTATATGCCTCATCGTTGCCGCAACAGGGATGGGAGGATATTAAAGCCTTTTCCCCAGAATTTCGAATCAAATGCTGTCCAAAATTTTCTTAACAACCGTTTTTTGCATTTATCTAGATAAGCTTGTGCATTTCTTGTGGAAAAGTTGTTAGAAAGCTTTGGGTATGTTTTTGATGTCATTTTGCGTGAAACACGACGGGTATTGTTGCCCCATAGACTTCGTATTTTCTCTCCAGTGAACATCGCCATTAAAAGTCTCGCGCGATAAATGAAGTGATTTTAGGTGTACTGCGAGTGTGTGGCGTATAAAATTTTGTGGATTGATGTAAATAAAGCATATAATTTCACAAGTGAGTAGTGTGTCCGATTGACAAAGGAAACACCATACTGCAAAAAAGAAAGCTTCGATAGCCGCCGATGGGGCGGCTTTTTTGTTGCAATTCTGCTAATTTGGCTAGGCCTATCAGGTGTGGTCAATTGGCTGTCCCCATGATGTTCCTACCCGACGAGCCTTAAAACCATTGACCCAGAGAAACGGGGATGTGGTCTCAAATGGCTTTCGGTAAGAAAGATCTGGAGACCAAGGCCTTGGGACGAGGATAGAAAAATGACGCAATCTTCGCTGTTTGCCACATATGCACGCGCTGATCTCAAATTTGAAAAAGGCGAGGGCGCTTGGCTCACAACGCAAGATAACCGACGATTTCTTGACTTTGCCGCAGGTATTGCGGTCAACAGTCTTGGCCACGCACATCCTCATCTTGTCCAAGCCCTGAAAGATCAAGCTGAGAAATTGTGGCATGTCTCGAACCTGTATGACATTCCCGGCCAGCAACGACTGGGCGAGCGCCTTTGCGCGGCCACGTTTGCTGACAAAGTCTTCTTTACAAATTCCGGGACAGAAGCGCTCGAGTGTGCCGTAAAAACCGCTCGCCGCTTTCATTATGACGCCGGATCACCTGAGAGAACGACAATCTTGACGTTTGAGGGTGCGTTCCATGGTCGCACGTTGGGGATGATCGCAGCAGGTGGGCAGGAAAAATACCTCGAAGGGTTTGGACCGAAAGCTCCGGGGTTTGTCCAGTTAGCAGACACTGACATCGATCTGGTCAAAGCGGCAATCGATGAAACCACAGCGGCTGTGCTGATTGAACCCATTCAAGGGGAAGGCGGCATTCGCGAAATTGAACCGCCTTTTTTGAGGGCCCTTCGTACTTTGTGTGATGAATCTGGCGTCCTGTTGATTTTTGACGAGGTTCAGACCGGCGTTGGCCGTACGGGTCAGCTATTTGCCTATCAAGAGGCCGGTGTGGAGCCAGACATCATGGGCATCGCCAAAGGCATCGGTGGAGGCTTCCCCATGGGGGCCTGTCTCGCGACAGCACATGTCGCCGGGGCTATGGTCCCTGGAACACATGGATCAACCTATGGTGGCAACCCTCTCGCAATGGCTGTAGGCAATGCTGTTTTGGATGTGGTTCTGGAAGAGGGGTTCCTGCCGCAAGTTGCTCAAACGGGGCTCATTCTGAAACAGCGTCTGGCAGGTCTAGTGGATTCTTTCCCCGATTTGATTGAGGGAATTCGAGGGCGTGGGCTGTTGCTTGGGCTCAAGCTTTCCTTCCCTCCCGCCGAGTTGCTATCGGCCTGTCGGGATGAGGGGCTGTTGACTGTCCCTGCCGGAGACAATGTTCTGCGTATTCTGCCACCCCTGACAGTTGGTCAGGCTGAAATTGATTTTGCACTTCATGCTTTGGAGCAGGCTCTAACAAAAGTCTCCGCCTCTAAAGCAAACAGTCACAATAAATAAGGGAGGATTGTGAGCGATGTCGACCAGTCCTATTCGCCATTTTGTAGATTTGGAAAATGAGAATACCGAAGATTTGAAGGATATTCTCAAAACGGCCCACACAATCAAGGCGGCACGAAAAACAAAACGAAAAACCGATATTTTGCAAGACAAGGTCATAGCCCTTGTCTTTGATAAACCGTCAACGCGCACCCGCGTGTCTTTTGATGTTGGCGTCCGTGAGCTTGGCGGTGAACCGCTGATGTTGACCGGTGCCGAAATGCAATTGGGACGTGGGGAAAGCATTCCTGACACAGCGCGTGTCCTGTCCCGTTTTGTCGACGGCATCATGATCCGTATGCTTGATCACGAGGCGGTTGCTGAATTGGCCAAATATGCTGACGTCCCAGTGATCAACGGCCTGACTTATTATTCTCATCCGTGCCAGATTATGGCTGACATCATGACCTATGAAGAGCATCGTGGCTCTCTGCAGGGCAAGACGGTCACTTGGGTGGGCGATTATAACAATGTGTTGGTCTCATGGCTGCACGCAGCCAAGCATTTTGATTTCACGATGCGCATTGGTGTACCTGATGAATTGCTGACGGACTATACCGTTATCAATCGTTTGAAAGACGCAGGAGCCAAAATCGAGGTCTGTGATACCGCCGAAGCTGCCGCCGATCAGTCAGACTTGATCATCGCCGATACGTGGGTGTCTATGGGAGATGAAGGGGCGGAGCATCTTCACAATCTCTTGAAACCCTATCAGGTCAACACCAGATTAATGGAACACGCGAAAGAAGATGCCCTTTTTATGCATTGTCTGCCGGCCCACCGCGGCGAAGAAGTGACCGATGAGGTCATTGATGGCCCGCAATCGGTGGTCTTTGATGAAGCGGAAAACCGCTTGCATGCGCAAAAGGGCATTATGGCTTGGTGCTTTCATAAGTCAAACGCTGACACCAAGTGATGTCAGGTTGAGAGATCGGCACAGCCGAGACCTGACCTAAGCTTTGGTTGCGTTGATTATGACGCACCGAATAGAAACAATCCCAAAGGGTGGATACAATCGTATTCACCCTTTGCCTTTGACACGGTCTGATAGTCCGCAAGTCTCGGAACCTGAGACTGATGGTTGGAACAAAATATGTGACTGCCTTGCGCTTTTTGCTATGCGCTTGATACGCCATTCAAATATTTTGACAAGCCCAGCCACTAAAGAATGAGTAGTGGTTTGAAACGTCAGGTCCAAGCCGCTGAGAAAGTGAGCCAACATGTCTAAGCAATCCGATACCACCGCTGCCACGATCACTCCTATTTCGCACATGGATCGCGTTCTTCCCTTTCAGGTCGATGGACTAGATGTACGTGGCCGAATGGTGCACCTGAATAATACCGTCACCGGCATCATTCAGCGGCACGACTATCCTGATGCGGTCAACCGTCTGCTGGCCGAAGCCATTGCGTTGACCTCCCTTCTTGGATCATCCTTGAAATTTGAAGGCAAATTCATTCTTCAGGTCCAGTCCAAAGGTGCCGTCAACATGTTGGCGGTGGACTTTACTGCGCCCGACGCTGTGCGCGCCTATGTCCGTTTTGACGACGAGGCGCTGGCGGCCTTGATTGAAAAAGGCGAAACTCTGCCAGAGCAATTGCTGGGTGAGGGCACTTTGATTATGACCATTGATCAGGGCCAATATATGAACCGCTATCAGGGCATCGTCATCTTGGACGGCAAAAGCCTTGAAGAAGCGGCGCATAGCTATTTTATGCAGTCTGAGCAGTTGCCTACGCGGGTGCGGCTGGCTGCGACCGAAATGGTGACCAAGCAAAAAGACGGAAGCTTTAAAAGCGAATGGCTGGCTGGCGGTCTTCTGGTGCAATATCTGCCGCATTCCTCAACTGATATTCCGCATCGCGATCTGCATCCCGGTGATCATCCTGATTTAGACAGCGAAACCGGAGGCGAGGTTGATGAGGTTGACGTCTGGCGCGAATGTGAAGCGCTAATCAATACGGTCAATGACCATGAATTGACCGATCCTGCGGTCACTGCAGAAACTTTGCTCTATCGGCTGTTCCACGAAAACAACCCGCGCGTATTTGACGAGATGCCGATTGAAGATCGCTGCACCTGCAGTCGTGAAAAGATTGGTGAAGTGCTGAATAATTTCAAACCTGAAGATCGAGATGACATGATGGTCGATGGCAAGATCGAAGTGACATGTGAATTCTGTAGCACCAGCTATAATTTTGTGCCCGAAGAGATAGAGGGCGAGATACAGGGCCGCGATCAAGACTGACCGCGTTCATGGATCTGATGATGAGTAAATTTTGAAAGCCGCTGGCCAAAACCAGCGGCTTTTTTCATGGCTTAGGTGGGACTTGGCTTTTGAAGCAAGGATAAGACTCTGTCGCTCGAAAGTGAGCACAATCGTCTCCAACCAAGCCGTCTATGGCGGATATTGAGCCATTGGTTGCCAATGAATTCATGTCATTGCGACTAAATAGGTATATTGATTTGATTGAATTCAAAATAATGCAACAATCGGATTGTCTTGCTGCTGCGTATATAATGTTAGCCTTGGGTTGATTTTTTTAAACCGTGGTTTTGAAGCTTGACGATTTCCGAGCATATTTCCCCAATGACATGGCCAAACAATATGACCCTTCATCATGATCCCAAATCGCAGGCTGGTAATCAGAGCAAAGCATCAAACGTGCTGGAGCAGGAAAAGAGCGATGAGAATGCAGCACATGATCCAGAGGGGAAAGAGCGGTCTGTTGAGGTATCGACTATGCTGAAGCTGATCAATTGGTTTTTCAAATTGCTCCTGCCATTTCTCGTTATTGGGGGTGGGGCCTTTGTTGCATGGAATTTGGTATCGACCAAACCTCAGGTCGATCGCCGCCCGCCGAGTGAGAAAACCTATGCAGTTCAGGTGTCGCCCGCCAAACGCTTCGATCATCAACCAAACATTATTCTGTATGGTACGGTTTCTGCTGCGAGAAACGTCGACTTGCGGGCGCTGGTCAGTGGTGAGGTCATTTGGGTCAGTCCGGAACTGGTCGAGGGGCGCAATGTGCAGATTGGTCAGGCTTTGGTGCGCATCGACCCGTTTGATTATGAAGGTGCCATTCGCGAGGCACAGGCAAATTTGGCTGAAGCTAAAGCCAAATTGACCGAAACATCTGCTTCCATTGCCAGTGATGAGGCCGCATTGCAGCGCTTGCTCGAGCAACAAGCCTTCGCTCGCAGCGATCTGGAACGCGCCGAGAAACTGGCCAAAAGCGGCAGTCTGACCCGACAGGCATTGGAAGGGCGCAAGCTCATCTTGTCCCAGCGTCAGCAATCGGTGGAAGCCAGAGAAAACAATCTTATCGTCCTGAAGGCCCGCATCGAGCAGCAAGATGCCAATGTTGAACGTCTGGTTTGGCGCCTAGAACAGGCGCGTCGCAATTTGGCCGACACCACGCTCAAAGCCCCCTTTACCGGATTGGTCCAGTCTCGGTCTGTTGATTTGGGACGATCGGTTTCGGGCAATGATACGCTGGTTTCGCTTTATGATCCGGACCAGATGGATGTGCGTTTCACTTTGTCCGACACGCAATATGGCCGCTTGATTTCAAAAGACAACAAACTGGTTGGTCGCAAGATCAATGTAAACTGGAAGCTGGGGGATGTCGTGCAGTCCCATCAAGCCATCATCGAACGCGTTGCCCCCGAAGTAAACGCCGCCAACGGGGGCATCGAAGTGTATGCGCGCGTTGCAGAAGGATCTCGCTTGCGCACCGGCACATTTGTCGAATTGGTCGTACCGGACAAGATATACAAAGATACAATAGAAGTCCCGCAAGCCGCGCTCTATGGCGGCAGTCGGGTCTATATTAACCGCAATGGCCGCATGCAGCCGCAGGATGTCTCCGTTATGGCCTATCTGGGGGACACGGTTCTTATTGACGGCACCGTGTTTGAACCGGCAACTGAAATTATCACAACACGGGTCGCCGAAGCGGGACCAGGTCTGAAACTGGTGGTGCCGGGTCGAGAGAAGCAAAGTGCCTCAGACGCCAAGGGCCAAAATATGAACTCTGTTGGCGGCAAACGTGCGACTGGAGAAAAGTCAAAAGCCGCGAGAAAAGAACCGGTAAAAGGCGTCGCATCGCCACCTAACAACGCCGATCAAGAGGCAAAACAATGAGCCGTTTTGATCATGCCCCCAAGAGAGGGGTCGTTGCGTTCTTTGTTCATCATCCCAATGCGGCAAATCTGCTGATGATCATTCTGCTTATTGCCGGTCTCTTTTCGTTGTCTCGTATGAATAGCCAGTTTTTCCCGACTATTGCCACAGACACAATACAGGTGTCGATCACGTGGTCAGGAGCCAGCGCCGAAGATGTCGAGGCCAATATTCTCGAAATTGTTGAGCCAAAAATTCGGTTTATCGACGGTGTCGACACGGTTCAATCCTATGCCCGTGAAGGGGCTGCGAGCATAAGTCTGGAGTTCAAACCCGGGGCAGACATGCAATTGGCACTGCGGGATGTTGAATCCGCCATTGATACCATCAGCACCTTGCCCGAGCAGGCAGAAGACCCCAAAGTCTCTTATCGGGAGTTTCGCGACGATGTGGCGCGATTGATTTTGTCTGGCCCGTTTGATGAATCTTCGCTGCGGGAATTTGCCAAGACGCTCCGTGATGACTTGATAGACAAAGGGGTCGACACGGTTGATTTTACGGGCTTGCGGGATGAAGAATTTTATGTCGGCTTGTCTGATTACGATTTGCGGCGCTTGGGGTTGACCATCAAGGATGTTGCCGATCAGGTTGCCTCCAACAGCCGTGATTTGCCGTCGGGCAAGGTGCAGGATGGCATCGAAAAACAAGTGCGCACATTGGCGGCCGAGGAAAGCCCCGAGCGCCTCTCCAACATAGAAATTAAATCACAAACGGATGGTTCCAGCGTTAATCTCGGAGACATTTCGCAGATCCAACGGCGGCTTGACCCCGATCAGGTGCGAGGCCTCATGCGAGGGCAATCTGCTATTCAGCTGGTGGTGCGCCGTGCTCCCAGTGAGGATTCGCTAAAGGCATCTGCCATTGTCGACGAGTATCTCTCAACTGCGCGTGATATTTTCCCTCCGACGCTGATTATCACTCAATATGATGCCCGCGCCGAAGCCTTGGTTGAACGCATTCTGTTGCTGGTCAAAAACGCTGTCTCTGGTCTCGTTCTTGTGTTGTTGATTCTGGCGCTTTTCCTCAATATGCGCACCGCGTTATGGGTCACAGCGGGCATTCCGGTTGCGATGCTTGCTGCCTGTGTCGTGCTGCTGGCACTGGGGCAAACCATCAACATGATGTCGCTGTTTGCTTTTATCATGATGCTGGGCATCATCGTCGATGATGCCATTGTTGTGGGAGAAGAGGCGACAACGCGATTTCAGGCTGGTGAACCCGGCCCGATCGCCGCCGAGGGCGGCGGTGCCCGCATGTTGATGCCGGTGACGGCCGCCTCGTTGACGACCATTGCTGCGTTCTCGCCCATTTTGTTGATCGGCGGTGTTATTGGTCAGATTATGGGTGTCTTGCCACTGGTTGTCATCTCGGTGTTATTGGCAAGCTTGATTGAGTGTTTTTTCATTTTGCCCGGTCATCTGGCCCATTCCATGACCCCCAGTCATCATCGTGGCTGGAATGTGAAAAGGGTGATTGTCACAGGCTTGGTTCTGGTTGCCCCGTTGGTGCTTTTCTACAGCATGGAGAAAGAACTGGCGGCCAAGTTCGGCGGCTACACACAAAGCACTTGGTCTTGGCTGCACACGTTTTTGGACAAAGGCCCGATGGTGCCGTTGATTGCCTTTGTCTCTTTTGCGTTTTTACTGGCCACCACAATAGAGTTATTTCTGGTTCGTCGAACTGCCAAACAGAATAAGCATGAAAATCATGGAAGGCCCAAAGAAAGCGCCTTTCGGCGAGCCTTTGACAAAGGCTTTGCCGCTTTTCGTGACGGACCGTTTCGGTCCCTTGTTACAATCTCTTATACCTGGCGCTACACAACAATTGCTCTGTGCATTGCCTCCATGGCTGTGGTGTATGGCGGGCTCGCTGGCGGGCGTGTTGGTTTTGTGTTTTTTCCATCTGCCGAGTCTGAAACCATCACCATTTCGATGGTTTTCAACGTTGGTATCTTGGAACAAGATGCAGTTAAAATCGTCAAGCAAGTGGATGACGCGGTATATGATACCGAGCGGAAGCTGGGCAAGGGCGAAAAGTTGGTGGTTGCCTCTTTCATCACTTTGGGCAGTTCTGGCCAGACAACCGCAGACAATGTCGCGTCGCTGCGCTTGCGCTTGACCAGCTCGGAACAAAGAAGCGTGCGCACAAATGTGTTCCAGAATGCTTTGCGACGCAATATGCCGCAAATTGCGGGCCTTAAACGCGCTTCTATCCGTGGGCAACGGGGCGGACCTCCCGGCGCTGATTTGGATATTCGTCTCATCAATGCCCCTCCCGAAACCCTCAAACAGGCATCGCTGGACCTGCAAGAACGGCTGTCGTCATACCCGGGCGTCAGCGAATTGAATGACAATATGCCATATGGCAAACCCGAGCTGGTTCTGGAGCTGAAACCCCGTGGCCGCAGCCTTGGTTTTTCCGCTCAATCCATTGGCGAGCAGGTGCGGGATCTGGTGGATGGCAGAACCGCTCGCAAATTGGCTATTTTGGATGACGAAGTGGATGTCTTGATCAAGCAAGACGCGCGAAACGATGTTGACAGCTTGCGTTCGATTTGGCTCAAAAGCACCTCGGGCGCTTATGTGCCTTTGACCGAAGTGGTCACACTACGGGACCGTCAGGGCTTCTCTTCTATTCAGCGGTTCGACGGTAAAACCACCATTTCCGTGACCGGCGATGTCGATTCTGAGGTGGTAACTGTCACCGAGCTTGTCGCCGCTCTTGATAAAAATCTGATGCCGGAAATCGCCGCCAAACATGGTGTAGATTATAATTTTTCCGGTCGCAATGAAGAGCGCATGGAAGCGTTTGCCGACTTGCGCCTTGGAGTTATGATTGCACTGGCCGCAATCTATATCATCCTTGCGTGGGTTTTTGCCTCCTACAGTCGCCCTCTGGCCATCATGGTGATCATTCCGTTTGGCATTGTCGGTGCCGTCTTGGGCCATTATCTGCTCGGGTTCCAGCTAACCATTCTGTCCTTGATTGGATTGCTCGGCCTCGCCGGCATTTTGGTCAATGATTCAATCATTCTGGTTAGTCGGCTCGACGAGCGTTTGGCCTTCGGAGAGACCCTCAAAGATGCCGCAATTGGCGCAAGCTGTGACCGTTTGCGCGCAGTGCTGCTCACATCCCTGACCACAGTCAGTGGTTTGACGCCCTTGTTATTTGAAGCATCACTTCAGGCGCAATTCCTCAAACCAATGGCGATAACCATCGTATTTGGTCTTGCGGTTGCCACCCTGTTTGTATTGTTTTTGGTGCCCAGCCTGTTTGGTGTTGGGTCTGACCTGTGCAAGGCCACCCGCTGGTTGCTCAATGGAAATGTGCGCTCATCCCAAGTGTAGTCTGCTAACGAGGCCAATGGCCAAACCATAGCTGGCAAGAAGAAGGGATCAGAATTGCTTCTGATCCCTCGCTTCTGGTTCCGCAATGAACCATCCCGTAAAGGACGGTCTTCAATCCTCGACGCCGTTGTGTGGGGTGACTGTGTATCGAGGATAGGCGACTATAAAGACTATTCTTTTTCGTCTGTATTGGATTCTATTGCTTCATCGTAGCGAATAGCCCGCCGGTAGAGATGCCATGTCGCATGACCCAACAAGGGCAGCACGACGATCATGCCCAACAGCACCGAAGCAAGGCTGATCGCCAGCAGAAAGGCGATGAAAATTGCCCAGCTGATCATGATTCTGCGATTGGCAATCACACATTTGACCGACGTGATCATCGCGGTGATGAAATCAACGTCCTTGTGCAGGAGCATCGGGAATGAAATTGCGGTAATGGAAAAAACCGCCATTCCCAAGCCTGCGCCGACCAGATTACCGACCACCAGAAACAACGCGCCTTGCGGTGTTGTGGCGACGGTGCCGATCAAATCAGCAAGATTGAGTTCTTTGAGGCCAAAGAAGATCACATAAAGAAAGACTGCGATATCAATCCAGATGATGAAAGCAAAGCCGGTCACCAAGGCCATCCAACGCAATTCTTTGGTTCTGGAACTAAACAGCGTCCCGAAAACAGCATTTGGTGACAGCTCAAGGCCCTCTTCGCGGCGGCGGCTGATTTCATACAGGCAGCGGCAATGAACGGTGCGATTAGGGCAAAGCCCGACGCCAAAGGGTAAACCAGATAAGGCAGATCATAAGAGGTCAGCAGCCACAGCAATAACCACCCTGCGACGGCATAAAACCCGCCAAAGAACAGGCCATAGGGAGCGCTTTTCTGGAAGTCGCGCAACCCGTCGCTTAGCGCTTCGGTCAAATCATCGGTAGTGAGCGTGTTGATAATCGGCTTGATTTTAGGCCGCGTATCGCTTTTCTCAGAGGTCAACGGCGTGACCACTGCGCCTTCTGACATATCGGTCATCATTCTTCTCCCACACAGGAACATTAGAAACAGCCGTTTGATGCTGGTTTTAAGGGCTGTTCCCCTTGTTCGCTTTGTCGCGCTCAATAGCGCGTTTGGTCTCATCCTAGCGGGAAATGACTGTGACACAATGTCACAATTAGAACTAAGGAGGATACACCGTGAAAAAGTCCACAGAATGTCCGTCGTCAGACCGGAGTATCCGGCTGATAAGGCAGTGTTTTTATGAAAACGACAGTGCTGTGCAGGTTTGCTTCCTGCTTGTGAAGGTATGATTCTAATGGATTATGGATTGGGCTTCACACATGCTGCCCACCGTTGATGTGGACCTCCGCGCCGGACACATAGGAGCTTTCTTCAGAGCACAGGTAAAAGATGGTATTTGCCACTTCTAACGGGGACCCCAATCTACGCAACGGGATGGTCTCGACAATTTTCTCAGTCCCGGGAGAGAGAATGGCTGTGTCAATTTCCCCCGGAGCAATCGCATTGACCCGAATATTATGCGGGCCAAAATCGGCAGCCATCTCGCGTGTCAGAGAAGCAAGCGCTGCTTTGGAGGTGGCATAGGCCGTGCCAGCAAAGGGATGTACGCGCATGCCAGCGATTGAAGTCACATTAACGATGGACCCTTGCGCGGCCTTGAGCTCTTCAAACAATCCCCGAGCCAGCATGATGGGCGCGAAAAAATTGACCTGAAACACTTGTCGCCAAGCCTGCATTGAGGTTTCCATGCTATCCAGCCGCTGGCCAGAGGCATTTTTGGGGCTGATTGCCGCGTTGTTCACAAGGGCATTCAGCTGTCCGCCCTCTGCTTTCAACCGGTCTTTGATTTCACCGACGGCGACGCCCAATCCATCAGGATCTGCCAGATCAATCTGAATATGATCCGCTTCGCCCGTTGGCCAAGGGCATTTATCAGAGAAAGGATGCCGGGAACAACTGATCACGCGCCAGCCTGCTTGCGAAAAGCGTTTGACCGTTGCATGTCCGATGCCTCGGCTTGCTCCGGTCAATACAAGTGTCTTTTTCTCAGGTGATCCCATGGAAATATCCTTTCAGCTCAAAGAAAGCCTTTCAGCTGATAGAAAGATAGGGAGCTTGGAGCGATTTGCCAATGCTTGATTGCGCGCTTATACCGGTCCGTTGCTCGCGGCGCCTTCAACCAGTTGTGAATTGACCGTGTGTGCGAAGACCTGAAACAAAGACACCGACGCATTTCTGCTGGATGGAACAGCAAAAAAGGCGCACCATCCGCAATGATTTGTTCGCAGGCCAATCACAACAAGAGGATCCGGTATGTCCGCCCCGAGTAACAAAACGTTTCTGACTTCCCTTTCGCGTCGTACCCTTCTCACCGGTCTTTCCTTGGCCGTGATTACGTTGGTGCTATCACCTCAAATGGCATCGGCTGACATGTTGGATACCAAGGACTGGCAATCCGTTCTGGGCAAGGCAAAAGGGCAAACTGTTTATTTTCACGCATGGGGCGGCGCCGATAACATCAACGCGTATATTGACTGGGCCGCTGATCAAGTCAAAGATCGTTACGGTGTGACGGTAAAGCATGTCAAAGTCAGCGACACCGCCAATGTGGTCTCGCAGATTGTTGCAGAAAAAGCTGCGGGCAAAGAAAAAGGCGGTTCTGTCGATCTGGTCTGGATCAATGGTGAGAATTTTGCCTCTCTGAAGGGCAAAGGTCTCTTGCTACCTATGAGCTGGGCTCCGGATTTGCCGAGTTATAAATTTGCCGACATTGAAGGCAAACCATCGCTCACTATAGATTTTACGGTGCCGACCGATGGTTTGGAGAGTCCCTGGGGCATGGCGCAACTGTCATTCTATTATGACAGCACAGTCACCAAGGACTTGCCAAAATCGGCCAGTGCATTGCTCGATTGGGCCTCCAAAAACCCCGGCCGTTTTGCCTATCCAAAACCACCTGATTTCATTGGTTCCACATTCCTGAAACAGTTGGCGCTTGAATTGGCCGATGATGCATCAATCCTGTCCCATGAAGCGACCGATGAACGCTACAAGCCGGTTGCCGATAAATTGTTCGCCTATCTTGATGCCTTGCATCCGAACTTGTGGCGCAAAGGCAAGGCATTTCCTGACAATGTTTCCAGTTTGAAAAACCTGCTGGCGGACAGCGAGATTGAGATTGCTTTCACCTTCAACCCCGGTGAAGCCTCGTCTGCCATTGCCAATAATGAACTGCCAAATACGGTGCGGTCTTTCACCTTTGATGGCGGCACCATTGGCAATAGCCATTTTGTTTCCATTCCCTTCAACGCCAATGCCAAAGAAGGCGCTATGGTTTTTGCGGACTTCCTACTGTCTCCTGAAGCACAAAGCCGCAAACAGGATCCGAATGTTTGGGGTGATCCAACAGTGCTCAAGATTGCCAGCCTGAACAAACAGGACCAAGCACGGTTTGCTGCGTTGGACCTGGGTGTTGCGACACTCAAACCAGAGGAATTTGGCCCCGCCTTGGCAGAGCCTCATGCCTCATGGTTGGCACGGTTTGAAGCGGACTGGACCAAACGCTACGGCGTGCAGTAAACGCTTAGCGACTAAAAACACAATCTCGGAAAAACTGGGAGGAGGCATCGGCCTTTTGCCTGCTTTACCCCATGCAAATGACACCAAGCCTGCCTAAGGATTCCATGCGCCTGCGCCCTCACATACTTGCCCCCCTTGCTGCGCTGATCCTCATGCTCGGGCCCATTCTGGCCGGTCTTGTTGGCTCGCTTGCGCCTGCTTTTGGCTATTTGCCAACCCTTGGCGGCTACAGCGTGACGCTCGATCCCTTCATGGCGCTTTATGCAACGCCGGGGCTGGGTCAATCAGTTGCCTTGAGCTTGGCCGCGGGGCTGGTCACTACATCGCTGGCCCTGCTCACCACCGTTGGTCTTTTGAGTGCATGGTCTGAAACACGACTGTTTTTATGGATGCAGCGGTTGGTTTCGCCGCTTCTATCGATTCCCCATGCCGCTACTGCTCTGGGGTTTGCCTTCCTGTTGGCGCCATCAGGTTGGCTAACGCGCATGGTCTCTCCCGCATTGACCGGATGGGTGCGCCCACCGGACTGGCTCTTCCCGCATGATCCTTATGGGCTGGCCATGATTGCCGGGCTGGCCGCCAAGGAGCTGCCGTTTCTGCTGCTGGTTTGCCTCGCAGCGCTGCCGCAAATCAATCCGCGCAGAAATGCGCAGGTGGCACGCACCTTGGGGTATGGTCCGATGGCCTCTTGGATCTATGCGGTTTGGCCGCGCCTTTATGCCCAGATTCGCTTGCCCGTCTTTGCCGTCATTGCCTATGCCACCTCTGTGGTCGATGTGGCGTTGATTTTGGGGCCCACCAACCCGCCAACCTTGTCGGTGCAATTGATGCGCTGGATGAGTGACCCGGATCTTAGTTTGCGCTTTCTAGCCTCCGCCGGTGCGATGTTGCAGTTGGCTGTGACACTGGCAGCGCTCGGGCTATGGTGGTTGGCTGAAAAGGTCGTTGGCTGGCTCGCGGCTCAATGGATGCAATCTGGGCGTCGTCTGCAAAAGGATGGCTGGCTGCGTGCCTTGGCTGCGGTCACCAATGTCAGCGCAGTGCTGATGATGCTCATGGGGCTTGGCGGATTGGCCTTATGGTCGGTTGCCGGACTGTGGCGCTTCCCCGATGCCATCCCGAACAATCTGACGCTCAAGACATGGGACAAACAATGGCATATGCTTGCAGAGCCATTGTTGAATTCGGTTGTGATTGGTCTCTTGGCAACGGCCATCGGTTTGATTGTCACGCTGGCATGTCTTGAAACCGAAAGCCGAACCGGTCGGCGGGCGACCCAAAAAAGTCTGACACTGCTTTATCTGCCTTTGATCATCCCACAGGTGGCCTTCCTGTTTGGTCTTCAGCTCTTGATTCTGGTGAGTGGTGCCGAGCATTCGCTTTTGGCGCTTGTTATGAGCCATCTGATCTTTGTCATGCCCTATATCTTTTTGTCCTTGGGCGACCCTTGGCGCAGTCTTGATCCTCGCTATGCACAGCTGGCGGCCAGTTTGGGGCGCGGGCCGTGGATCGCGTTTTTCCGCCTGCGCTTGCCTTTGCTACTGCGCCCTATCTTGACGGCTGCTGCGGTCGGGTTTGCCGTTTCTATTGGCCAATATTTACCCACCATCCTCATCGGTGGCGGACGCTGGGAAACCATTACCACCGATGCAGTGGCCCTCAGCGCCGGCGGCAACCGGCGTTTGATCGGTGTGTATGCGCTGGTGCAGATGGCGTTGCCTTTCATCGGCTTTTTGCTAGCGATCGCGCTGCCATCACTACTCTATCGCAATCGCCGTGACATGGCCCCATCCGAGCGCTAGAAAGACATCGTGATGCAGAGAAACGAACAGACCATGGACTTGAAATTGGAAGATGTGCATATCGCGCTGGGTGACGCCACGCTGATTGATTTATCCCTGTCGATTGGTGCCGGAGAAATCGTCACCATCATGGGGCCTTCCGGTTCAGGTAAATCCACCCTGCTTGCCTATCTTGGCGGCTTTTTGCCGCGTGAGTTTAAGGCGGCTGGGCGGGTTTTGCTCCATGGCAATGACGTCACCAAAATGCCCGCCGAACAGCGCCATATCGGCATATTGTTCCAAGATCCACTGCTGTTTCCGCATTTGTCGGTTGGCGGCAATTTGGCGTTTGGCCTGACATCCTCCGTCAGGGGCCGTAAGGCACGTGAGGAAAAGGTGACCGAAGCGCTCGACGAAATCAACATGGCGGGATTTGGTGCGCGCGACCCCGCAACCTTATCGGGTGGCCAAAAGGCGCGGATCGCACTGGCACGTATTCTGCTGTCCGAACCGTGCGCATTGCTTCTGGACGAACCTTTTTCCAAGCTTGATGCCAGCCTACGCGGCCAGATGCGTAAGCATGTCTTTGAACGGGCCCGCAGCAGGGGCTTGCCCACCTTGCTCGTCACCCATGATGAAGAAGATGCCAAAGCGGCAGGCGGCCATGTCATCCGGTTGGACCCGCTTGCCGAGAGTGTTTAAGCGCCAAGCGGTCAAATGGCCCCTTGCCAACCCGCAAGGGAGGCGTTAGGGCCAAGGGATGAGCGTACCTACATCGAACAAACCCAATTTATCGGTTGAATTACCTGACTTGCCGATCCGTGAGGCTTTGCCAGAGCTGCTTGCCGCGCTGCGAGACGGCACAAGAGCGGTTCTGATCGCGCCTCCCGGAGCGGGTAAAACCACCTGCGTACCGCTCGCATGCCTTGATCAACCGTGGCGGACGGGTCGGATTATCATGCTCGAACCCCGCCGTTTGGCGGCCCGTGCCGCCGCCCGCCGTATGGCGCAGTTACTTGGCGAACCGGTAGGCAAGCGTGTTGGCTATCGGGTGCGCATGGAAAGCCGCATATCCAGGGAGACAATCATCGAGGTGGTGACCGAAGGCGTGTTCGCCCGCATGATCGTCGATGACCCCAGCCTTGAAGGTATTTGTGCGGTGCTGTTTGATGAATTCCATGAGCGCAGCCTTGATGCCGACATGTCGCTGGCTTTTACACTGGAGGCGCAAGGTGCCCTGCGCGACGATCTGCGGATGATTGTCATGTCAGCCACGCTCGATGGTGGCCGTGTTGCGCAGATTCTTGATGATGCACCGATGATCGAATCCATGGGCCGGGCCTATCCGGTCGAGACCCGCTATCTACCGCGTAAGCCAAAGGAACGCATTGAGGATGCGGTAACCAGCGCTGTGCTTGTTGCGCTGAAAGAAGAAGTCGGCTCGATTCTGGTATTTCTACCCGGTCAGGCCGAAATTCATCGGGTCGAGGAGCGCCTTGCTAAATCCCTAGTCAAGACATCCGATAAAGACATTCTGCTCGCACCTCTCTATGGGGCGATGGAGGGCCGCGATCAGGATCTAGCCATCCAATCGCCACCAAAAGGCATACGCAAGATCGTATTGGCTACATCCATTGCCGAAACTTCGCTGACCATCGACGGGGTGCGCGTCATCATTGACGCTGGCTTGGTGCGTCGTCCCCGCTATGAGCCCAACCTCGGTATTTCGCGGTTGGAAACGGTGCGCGTTTCCCGCGCCAGTGCCGACCAGAGAAAGGGCCGTGCAGGCAGAACCGAACCGGGCATTTGCTATCGTCTCTGGGACAAGGGCCAGACAGCGGCTTTGGCGGCTTTTGAACCACCCGAAATATTGCAGACAGATCTGTCGCGGTTGGTGCTCGATCTGGCGCTTTGGGGCGAGAGTGACCCAGCCAATCTCAAATGGCTGGATGAGCCACCCAAGGCGGGGTGGGCCGAGGCGGTTAAATTGCTCAAAGATTTTAGAGCGTTGGACAATGATGGCATGCTGACCGAGCACGGACGCGCGCTTGCCCGCTTGCCACTGTCGCCGCGCCTTGCTCATATGCTGGTCACCAGCCGTGGTCTTGGTCATGAGGCGCTTGCCGCACATCTTGCCGCGTTGCTGAGTGAAGGTGGACGCATGCGCCAGAATGATATGCGCCGTTTGCTGCAGGATCTGATATCGGGCAAGTTGCCCCGCGCTCGGGACATCAAGGCTTTGGCCAAACGTTGGCAAAAAAACAAGGGCAACGCCAGAATTCAGCCAGAAGAGGCCGGTCGCATTCTGGCTATTGCCTATCCCGACCGCATAGCCATGCGGCGTGGTGCCGAGGGGCGCTATCTGTTGGCGTCGGGCAGGGGAGGCGTGCTGGATCCGGATGACCCTCTCAATGCTGAAACGTTTCTCGTGGTCGCAGATCTGCAAGGCGCGGCCAGTCGCTCCCGCATTACCTTGGCCACTCCAATTACACGTAAGGCGATTGAAGAAGACTTTGCCGCGTTTATTGATGAAGAAGAGGCGATTAGCTTTGACCGGCAAAGCGGCACGGTAAGCGCCCGCCTGCAAACCAAGCTTGGGCGCATAGTGCTGTCGGAACGGCCCGTTAAATCTCCATCGCCTCAGGCCGTTGAGCGGGCTTTGATCGAGGCAATTCGCAAAGAAGGTCTGCGGGTTTTGCCGTTCAGTAAAGACACCCAGCGATGGCGCGGGCGCATCCGTTTTGCTGCGGCTCGGGATCAAGCTTGGCCCGATTTATCGGATGCAACATTGCTCGACACGCTCGAGACATGGCTCCAGCCTTATCTTGCTGGTAAAATGGCGCTGTCTGCTATCTCTGCCGCCGATGTGCAAACCGCCTTGCAGGCGCAACTGTCCTATGATCGTCTGGCTGCCCTGGACAAAGAATTGCCAACCCATTTCATTGTTCCCACAGGCTCTAAAATCCCCATCGATTATGGACCAGAGAATGGGCCGGTACTTGCCGTGCGTGTGCAGGAGCTGTTCGGGCTGGACACCCACCCTGCCATCCTTGGTGGCAGACTGCCTTTGTTGTTGCATCTGTTGTCGCCTGCCCATCGGCCGATTCAAGTGACGAAAGACCTGCCCGGCTTTTGGCGCGGATCATGGAAGGATGTGAAAGCCGATATGCGCGGGCAATATCCCAAACATGTTTGGCCCGATGACCCGATCAACACCAAAGCGACCCGACGCGCAAAACCGCGGAAATAGGATTTGTGCAGGGTGAATCGTCTGATTTTTAGCATCGAATCGGTCTCGATCGTGAGTTATCAACCGTCAGAAAGTTGAACTTATGGCATCAACTGAGGTGTAATCGATCTCAAAATGTGATTTATTTATCCAGCTTTCTACGTAGGTGCTCTTGATTTATCATCGTATCGTTCTGCTTTTGGTGCCAGAACTCATGGTTCGGCCGCCTTTGTGGCCTGCTAAGGAGGCAAATGCTCAGCTTCTAGCCGTTGGCGTAACTGCGAATAGAAAACACGATTGGGGAAATCAAAGATTCTGGCTGCAAAGAAGCGAAGACCGTGCAAGACTATCGACCAATGTTCCGACGCGAAAGCTGCGGGCCGATATATTTTCGAACCGGGATATATTTTCTTCTTTGCTTCGAAAAACAGGAACGTGCTTTCTTTGGACAGGGCATATAACAAAAGATCGTTCGACCGTTCGATTGAGCAATCGATACAGAAATCGACAAAAGGGGTTTAACATGTTGCGTCAATTTTTCGGTGCCGCTGCGCTCGCAACCATGATGGTTGCCGCACCTGCACTCGCTGCCGAGATCAAACCAGCCGTGGTTTATGACTTGGGCGGTAAAAACGACCAGTCTTTCAATCAGTCCGCCTATGCCGGTGCTGAACAATACACAAAAGATACCGGTACCGCATATCAGGATTTCGAAATCCAGAATGACACGCAGCGTGAGCAGGCTATCCGCCGTTTCGCTAGTAAGGGCTTTAACCCGATTGTTGCGATTGGTTTCTCCCATGCCGGCGCTTTGGAAAAAGTAGCTCCGGAATTCCCGGATACCAAATTTGCTATCATCGACATGGTCGTTGATCTGCCAAACGTACGCTCTGTGATCTTTAAAGAGCACGAAGGATCCTATCTTGTTGGTTTGCTGGCAGCCAAAGCCGCCGCCTCGAACAAAGTCGGCTTTGTTGGTGGTATGGATATACCGCTTATTCGTGCATTTGCTTGTGGATACAAACAGGGAGCCAAAGCAGCCAGTGCTGACGTAGAAGTCTTTGAAAATATGACGGGCACCACGGGTGCAGCATGGAACGATCCTGTGAAGGGTGGCGAACTGGCCAAGTCCCAAATCGATCGTGGCGCAGACGTTATCTATCATGCTGCTGGTGGCACTGGTGCGGGCGTTCTGCAAGCCGCAGCTGATGCTGGCAAATTGGGCATTGGTGTTGATTCCAACCAAAATGGCCTGCATCCTGGCAAAATCCTGACCTCCATGGTCAAGCGTGTTGATGTTGCTGTCTACAATGTCTTTAAAGATATGGCTGAAGACAAATGGTCATCAGGTATCAACGTCCTTGGCCTCGCCGATGGCGGTGTTGCTTGGGCCGATGACGAAAATAACAAGGCACTGATCACAGCAGAAATGCGTGCTGCTGTTGAACAGGCGTCCAAAGCAATCATTGAAGGCAAAATCGTTGTGCATGACTATCGTGCAGACAATTCCTGCCCGTTCTAAGACAGAGTAATGCGCCCCGTCCCTGTTTCAGTTGGCGGGGCGCACTTCTTTTGATGCCATACCAGAAGCAGTCCGCCAGTCTTGTGGCCTGCAGTGCGAAGTGGGCAGTTTTCCTGCTCCGCTAAAACGCCCACCCATACCGTTCAGTCCAGATCGATACAGATCAACAATGAAGCTGGCGGGTCCCGTTTCTTCGATGGCGAGGATAGGCGGGAGGGGCTGAGAATGGGGACTATGAATTTGCAATTGGACGAGCAAACACGAGGGCCAGACGGAGCAAGCTCCGGGGAGCCGGATTCTGGAAACGGACAAATTTCACCCGCACCGGCCATCAAGCTGGTGGGGATCGAAAAGCGATTTGGCCCCGTTTATGCCAATAAAAACATTGACCTGACGGTCCAAAAGGGATCCATCCACGGCATCATTGGCGAAAATGGTGCGGGTAAATCGACCCTGATGTCGATTCTATATGGCTTCTATCAGGCTGACAAAGGCGAGATTTACGTCCACGGCAAGCTAGAGCGCATTACGGACAGTCAAAAAGCCATTGCCATTGGTATCGGCATGGTGCACCAGCATTTCATGCTCGTTGACAATTTTACCGTGTTGGAAAATGTGGTGCTGGGTGTTGAGGGAGGGGCTACTCTCGCTGGCGGTATGGAGCGCGCCCGCAAAGAACTCAAACATCTTGCTGATGAATATGAACTCAATATCGATCCAGACGCCTTGATCGAAGATCTCCCTGTTGGTTTGCAACAGCGGGTCGAGATCCTCAAGGCCCTGTATCGCAAAGCAGACATCCTGATACTGGATGAACCCACTGGTGTGCTGACGCCTGCTGAGGCGGATCATCTCTTCCGCATTCTCAGACAATTGCGTGATCAGGGCAAAACCATCATGCTGATCACCCATAAGCTGCGCGAAATCATGGCCATTACAGACGAAGTGTCTGTCATGCGCCGCGGCGAAATGGTGGGCAGTGTGCAGACCGCTGACTCATCCGTCGAGCAATTGGCCGAATTGATGGTAGGGCGCCATGTGCTTCTGCGCGTTGAAAAAGGGGACGCGCATCCCGGCCGCGAAGTGTTGCGGGTTGAAGGTCTCAATGTTACGGATAAACGCGGCGTCGAACTGGTCAAGGATGTTTCATTCTCGGTGCACGCTGGTGAAATCGTTGGTATTGCGGGCGTGTCTGGCAATGGTCAAAGTGAGCTGATGGAAGCCATCGCGGGCATGATGCAAGCCCGTTCGGGCAGGGTGTTGCTCAATGGTGACCCAATCCATGTGACCGAAAAAGCCGATCCGTTGGAACTGCGTCACCGAGGCATGGCCCACGTGCCTGAAGACAGACACAGGACCGGTCTGGTCACCAAGTTTCCCGCTACAGAAAATATGATCCTTGGTTATCAGGATTTGCAAGAATACGGCAAGGGCATGTTCCTTGATCTGGCTGCTATTCTCAAGGAAACCGAAGATAACATGGCCGAATTTGACGTACGGCCTCTTGATCCAAAATTGAAGGCGGCCAACTTCTCTGGCGGCAATCAGCAAAAATTGGTGCTGGCGCGTGAAATGAAGCGCGATCCGGATATTCTGCTGGTTGGCCAACCAACACGAGGCGTTGACATTGGTGCCATTGAGTTTATTCACAAGCGCTTGATTGAAATGCGCGACGCTGGCAAGGCCATCTTGTTGGTGTCTGTCGAGCTGGACGAAATCCGCTCTTTGTCTGACCGTATTCTGGTTATGTTTGCCGGTGGCATCGTTGGAGAACGTCCCGCGGGCACAAGCGAACAGGAATTGGGCCTGATGATGGCTGGCGTGTCAGACACGTCCAATGTGAAAACCTCGTCCAAACCTGTTGAAACAATCAAATCCGCTCCCCAAGGAGATCAGGCATGAGTACGCCAAATGCCAAATTGCCCGGCTGGGTCGATTATGGGTTGATCCCGTTCCTCAATCTGACGTCTGCCCTGTTGGTCTCCGGTCTTGTGGTGCTGATGATCGGTGAAAACCCGCTTGAAGCAGTCTATTGGCTGGTGCAGGGGTCTTTGGGATACGGTGAGGGCATCGGCTTTACGCTCTACTACACCACCAATTTCATATTCACTGGCCTTGCTGTGGCTGTGGCCGCTCATGCCGGCCTCTTTAATATCGGTGGCGAAGGCCAAGCCTATTTCGCCGGTCTTGGGGTCGCGCTTGCTTGTCTGGCGCTCGATCATTACGTGCCTTGGTGGGTCACCTTCCCCTTTGCCGTGTTGGGTGGTGCGCTGTTCGGCGCAGCTTGGGCCGCAGTGCCGGCTTACTTGCAGGCCAAGCGCGGCAGCCATATCGTTATCACCACCATCATGTTCAACTTCATTGCCTCGGCGGTGATGGCCTATTTGCTGGTAGAAGTCTTCAAGCAGCCAGGGTCCATGCAGCCTGAAAGCCGGACCTTCCTTGAAGGAGGCCGTTTGCCTTTCATGGATGAAGCCTTGAGCTGGATTGGCATTACGATACCGCATTCGCCGCTCAACCTTTCCTTTGCTGTTGCATTGGTCGCTTGCTTCCTTGTCTGGTTGTTGATCTGGCGAACGCGCCTTGGTTATGCCATCCGGACGATTGGCATCAATCCTGACGCGGCCGTTTATGCTGGCATGAATTTACCGCGCTTGACGATCATCACCATGATGATTTCCGGTGGTTTGGCAGGCATGATGGCTCTCAATGAAGTCATGGGAACCCAGCATCGCCTGTTGCTGGATTTTGTTGCAGGCTACGGTTTTGTCGGCATCGCGGTGGCCCTGATGGGGCGGTCTCATCCGGTCGGTATCATTATGGCGTCTATCCTGTTTGGCATGCTTTATCAGGGGGGCGCTGAACTTGCCTTTGAAATGCCCAAGATCACGCGCGATATGATCATTTCGATTCAGGGTTTGGTGATCCTCTTTGCCGGTGCCATGGAGCATATGTTCAGGCCCGCCTTGATCCGGTTCTTCGCTATGGCTGGATCCAAAGACATAATGAACGAGGCGTAAGGGAGAAGACGATGGAGTATTTGCAAACACTCGCCCTCATCACTGATTCTGCTGTACGCCTGTCGGTGCCGCTGTTGTTGGCCTGCTTGGCTGGGTTGTATTCAGAGCGATCAGGTGTTGTTGATATCGGTCTTGAAGGCAAGATGCTGGGCGGCGCCTTTGCCGCCGGTGCAGTCGCCGCTATCACCGGCTCTGCTTGGCTGGGACTGGGAGCCGCGATTGTCGTTTCTATCGGGTTGGCCTTGGTGCATGGCTACGCGTCAATCACACAAAAGGGCAATCAGATTGTCTCCGGAGTGGCCATCAATTTTGTGGCTGCTGGTTTGACTGCGCTGTTGGGGCAAGCATGGTTCAGTAGGGGGGGGAAGACCCCGCAATTGCCCAACACGGCACGCTTCAATTCCCTTGATTTGCCATTTGCCAAGGCGTTGGAAGACGTGCCCGTTATCGGACCAATCTATTCTGAGGTGATCTCGGGCCACTCGCTGCTGGTCTATGCGGCGTTTGCGGCGGTGCCTATCACTTGGTATGTGCTTTTTCGCACCCGCTTTGGTCTGCGGCTGCGTGCCGTTGGTGAAAATCCCGGTGCAGTCGACACTGCTGGTATTTCTGTCACATGGCTGCGGTATCGAGCCGTTATCATCACTGGCATATTGTGCGGGATTGCAGGATCGTATCTTGCGATTGCGCAATCCGCAGGCTTTTCCAAAGATATGACGGCTGGCAAAGGCTTTATCGCGCTTGCCGCTCTTATTTTTGCGAAATGGAAACCTGTCAATGCGCTGGGCGCTTGCTTCCTATTTGGATTCCTAGACGCCTTGGCCATTCGGATGCAAGGAGCGAGCCTTCCAATCATTGGTCAGGTGCCAGGGCAGTTCATGCAGGCCCTTCCATACGTGCTGACGGTTATCCTGTTGGCAGGATTTATCGGCAAGGCTATTCCACCAAAAGCCGGTGGCGTTGCTTACACCAAAGAACGCTAGGAGAGTGGTATGAGTGACATCGCAGTAACAAACGCAAGCCTTGAATTGCTGCGCCTTGCAACCGAGGCCCGAAGCAAGGCGCACGTGCCCTATTCCAAATTCCCTGTCGGCGTCGCTTTACGCACCCGATCTGGTGATGTTCATGTGGGAACCAACATCGAAAATGCTTCGTTCCCTGAAGGCTGGTGTGCAGAAACATCTGCCATCTCTGCCATGATTATGGCGTCTGAAGGCGTGGATAGTCGGCAGATTGAAGAGCTTGTTGTCATTGCCGACCACACGCCGCCGATTACACCCTGCGGTGGCTGCCGCCAGAGGATCAAGGAATTTGGTAGCCCAGACACCATTATTCATGCGGCCGATCTGGATGGCATCAAGCAAAGCTATACTCTAGGTGTGCTTTTGCCCGCCGCATTTGATTTATAACCATCACGAACAGCCTTTGAGGGAGGACGCTCTTTGGATCGCCACATTTGAGGTGGCATCCAAGAGTGCTTTTGGGATGTTTTCAGGCGTGAAATAGCCAAAAAAGGAGTTGCGACACATGACCATTGCAGGTCTCGCACATGATGCAGCCAAGCGTATTCTAGAGCAGGTAGAAGGCCCAATACAAGTGGGTATGGTTCTGGGGTCTGGCCTTGGTGCTCTGGCCGACGAAGTCGAAAATGCGGTGCGCTTTCCTTATAGCGACTTACCCGGATTTCCGGTGTCTTCTGTCTCGTCCCATGCGTCTGAGTTGGTCATCGGCACGTTGATGGGCGTAAAAGTTGCCATTCTAGCAGGTCGCGCCCATTTTTATGAGCACGGCGACTCAACGATTATGAAGCAGCCTTTGGCCACGCTGAAGGCGCTTGGATGCGATCATCTTTTGCTGACCAACGCTGCTGGCTCCCTGCGGGAAGAAATCGCACCGGGTGAACTGATGATGATTGATGATCACATCAATTGGTCTGGCCGTTCACCACTGATCGGAGTGGAAACCGATGATCGTTTTGTTGGTTTGACCGAAGCCTATGACGCCCAGATCCGTGCCGCTTTGACGCGTGCTGCCGCGGTCGCAGGCATCAATCTCAAGTCTGGTGTCTATGCTTGGTTCTCGGGACCCAATTTTGAAACGCCGGCAGAAATCCGCGCCGTGCGAATGCTTGGTGCCGATGCCGTGGGCATGTCCACTGTGCCCGAAGTCATTTTGGCTCGTTGGATGGGCATGAGGGTCGCAGCTGTGTCCACCATTACCAATTATGGAGCAGGCATGACTGGTGTGGAGCTGTCACACCAAGAGACCAAAGAAGTTGGCCCTATTGGCGCCCAAAAACTGATTAAAATCATTCGGGCCTATTTGAAGGCAATGACAAAGTGATTCAAAGCTGGATCCAATACAGACCACGGCTTGGCGCCTTCAGCCCAACAAAGCAAAGCATGAGATATCTATATGGATAGCAAAAAACTGGCCCAAAAGGCCATTTCTCTTCTCGATCTGACAAACCTGAATGACGATTGTGACGATGCGGCCATCGAAACGCTTTGCGCCAAGGCCCAGTCGGCTTATGGAAACACCGCTGCGGTCTGTGTTTGGCCTCGCTTTGTGTCCAAGGCCAAAAATTGCCTTGAAGGCACAGGCATCAAGGTTGCCACAGTGGTCAATTTCCCCGCTGGCGGCGATGACGTCTGGGGGACGGTTGCCGAGACCAAAGCAGCCATAGCTGACGGTGCCGACGAGATTGATCTGGTCATTCCCTATCACTCGTTTATGGCTGGGCGGCGGGGGTTTGCCGAGACTATGATTGTGCGGGTTAAGGACGTCATTCCAGCTGATCGCAGGCTCAAAACCATTCTTGAGACCGGAGAGTTGAATGACCCAGAGTTGATCAAAGATGCCGCTACGGTCGCCATTGAAGCCGGTGCTGATTTCATCAAAACATCGACAGGCAAGGTCGCTATCAATGCCACACCTCAAACTGCTGAAATCATGCTCGAAGCTATTGCCGAGAGCGGTAGACCCGTTGGCTTTAAACCGGCAGGGGGTGTGCGCTCGCTTGAAGACGCTGCCACTTATTTGACCATTGCCGAGAAATACATGGGTGCCGATTGGGCCACGTCTGATACCTTCCGTTTTGGCGCATCTGGCGTACTCGATGCGCTGATTGCGGCGATGGAAGGCCAAGATGCCAAGGCAGGAGAAGGTTATTAATGTTACCTCAGGAAATCATTCGCAAAAAACGCGATGGCGGCATACTTTCAAATGACGAAATCCAGTTTTTTGTTGACGGCATCACAAATGGTGACGTGACAGAAGGCCAGATTTCCGCGCTTGCAATGGCTGTTTTCTTCCGTGGTATGGAACTGGATGAACGGGTGGCGCTGACTTTGGCCATGCGCGACTCAGGCTCGGTTCTGGACTGGTCCGAGCTCAACGGGCCGGTGGTGGACAAGCATTCCACCGGCGGTGTTGGCGACAATGTCTCGCTGATGTTGGCTCCGGCCCTGGCTGCCTGTGGAGCCTTTGTGCCGATGATTTCCGGTCGTGGTTTGGGCCATACTGGCGGCACACTTGATAAATTTGACTCCATCCCCGGATATGTGACCCAGCCAGACAATGCCCTGTTCCGCAAGGTGACCCGTGAGGTTGGCTGCGCTATCATTGGCCAGACAGCCGATCTGGCTCCCGCTGACAAGCGTTTTTATGGCATTCGCGATGTAACAGCGACAGTGGAAAGCATCCATCTGATAACGGCCTCTATCTTGTCTAAAAAATTGGCGGCAGGGCTGCAAGGTTTGGTTTTGGATGTAAAGTCCGGATCGGGTGCTTTCATGCCCAGTCATGAGGAAAGTGTTGCGCTGGCGCAAAGCCTTGTCACTGTGGCCAACGGGGCAGGGGTCAAAACATCGGCATTGATCACTGACATGAACGAGCCATTGGCAACCGCTGCTGGCAATGCAATTGAAATGAAAAATGCGGTTCAGTTCCTGACTGGCGACGTCATAGACCCGCGTAACTGGGATATCACGGTCGCGCTCTGCGCCGAGATGCTTTTTATTGTTGGTCTGGTAGCCAGTCGCGACGAGGGTACCGCCAAAATCGAAAAGGCTTTCCGATCTGGCGCAGCAGCCGAGAAATTCGGCCAAATGGTTGCTGCCCTTGGCGGTCCGCTAGATTTTATCGAAAATATGGAAGACCATTTGAAACTGGCTCCAATGGTTGTTGATATTTTCGCCGATGGCGAGGGTGTCGTGCAATCCATCGATACCCGTGAGGTCGGCATTGCTGTGGTTGAATTGGGCGGTGGACGCTTACGCGCTGCCGATCCGATTGATCATTCCGTCGGGTTGGATAGCTTGGCCGGTTTGGGCCATAAAATAGATGCGAACACGCCCGTCGCACGGGTCTATGCGCATAACCAAGATCAGGTAGCCAAGGCAACCACGAGGGTTAAAGCTGCTTACAAATTGGGGCCTGATCCGGTTCAGAGCCACACGGTGTATGACATTATTGAAGGGTGATCCTTCAACCACAAACGGGTTGAGCGACGGCGAGGCGCCTTGCCGCTCCCCTCTATCAAACGGAGGCACGGTATGGCACGCGCATTTCTTCTGGTTCTTGACTCTTTTGGCATCGGCAACGCACCAGACGCCGAGCAATATGGCAAACCAACTTCGGACAAAGGCTCAGATACACTGGGCCATATCGCCCAATATTGTGCGTCTGGCAAAGGTGACCGCGACGGTCTGCGCTCAGGTCCGCTGTGCCTTCCCAACATGGACCGTTATGGTTTGGGCTTGGTAGCAGAAAAAGCCACTGGATCGCGCCCCGCTAACCTGACCTGTCAGGGTGAGCCGCAAGGCCTGTGCGCCAATGCACTCGAGGTCTCCAAGGGGAAGGACACACCGTCAGGGCATTGGGAAATTGCAGGCGTACCTGTCTCTTTTGAATGGGGCTATTTCCCGGATACGGAACCCACCTTTCCGGCAGAGCTGACCCAAGCCTTCATTAAGGCTGCGGACCTGAAAGGGATCATCGGTGATAAACATGCCTCGGGTACCGTGATCATCAATGAATTGGGGGAAGAACATATCCGTAGCGGAATGCCTATTTGTTACACCAGTTCGGACTCGGTGTATCAAATCGCCGCTCACGAAGAGCATTTTGGCCTTGAACGCCTCTATGAGATTTGCGAAATCGCCTATGAGTTGGTCAAACCCTATAACATTGGCCGCATTATTGCCCGCCCCTTTGTCGGCAACAGCCCCGCTGACTTCGAGCGCACCGGCAACCGTCGCGACTTTTCCGTTTTGCCGCCAGAGCCGACCCTGCTGGACCGTGCCAAAGACGCAGGTCGCCAAGTGCTGGCCGTGGGCAAGATTTCTGATATTTTTGCCACCCAAGGGGTGACAAAAAAGATCAAGGCAACGGGCAATCCGGCCATATTTGAAGCCACGCTCAAGGCTATTGCAGAAGCCAGAGACGGTGATTTGGTCTTCGCAAATCTCGTCGATTTTGACATGCATTATGGCCACCGTCGCGATGTGCCCGGCTATGCCGCCGCACTTGAATATTTTGATGGTCGCATTCCGGAGCTGGAGGAGGCTCTTGAACCCGGAGATCTGGTTATTCTAACCGCTGACCACGGCTGTGATCCGACTTGGCAAGGCACTGATCACACCCGCGAGCAGGTGCCGGTGATTATGTTCGGGCCGGACATTAAAGGTCGTTATGCCGGTCAGTTAAGCACTTTTGCCGACATCGGAGAGACGATTGCAGATCATTTGGGGCTGGTTGCGGGCAAGTATGGCAAATCTATTTTGTAATAATATGAGGCAATCGTCACGATGATGTCACCGATCTATAGGCGCGCCGGACTTTGCCTTCTGGTGTGTGTCGCCATGGCAGGTGGTGCCGAAGCTGCCTCTTTGAATAAGACACAAACGCAAACACAAAAAGCGGTGCAGGGTATAAAAACCTGCCCGTCAGACGCACTCACCGCAGCGCGACAAATGTGGGTGCTGGGACGAACTATGGGCAAGAATCAACGGCGGCTGGATGGCAAACACCGCTGTGGCCGCTGGCTTCGATGTGTCAAACGGGACTTTACCAGAAGTGGTTGGCAATGCAATTGGACGTCTTCTGATTCCAAAAATCTGAAACTCAAAGGCCCCAAGCCAAAAACTGAAAAGCGCAAAGCCTATAAATAGTTGGCCAGTCGATAGCAAGGAAACATAATGCCTCAAAGCACTGTAAAATCCTCTGGTAGAAGCCTTTTGAAAGCGGAAATACACCTTCATTTGGAAGGGGCGGCGCATCCTGATCTTGTCCGAAGATTGGCGGCGCGCCACGGCACCAATCTTGACGCCTTCATGCGCGATGATGGCAGCTATATCTGGTCTGACTTCACTACATTTTTGCAATGCTGGGATAGGGTCGCTGCGGTCATCTCGACGCCAGAGGACTATGCTGACCTTGTTGAAGACTATTTGCTGCGCAATGCGTCTGAAGGGTGTTTCTACACCGAAATGTTCCTTTCGCCCGACCATGTTGCACTCTTGGGCATGAGCTATGACGATTTGCTCGAGGGTGTAGTCGAAGGCTACAATCGGGCCCGAGACAAAAGTGCGGCGGATGGTTTCCCCATTGATGCGCGGTTTATCATTACCTGCGTAAGACACATGGGACCAGAAAAAGCGGTGGGAGTGGCTAAGGCGATTGCCGCCAGACCCCATCCATTGGTCACTGGATTTGGCATGGGCGGAGATGAGCGCATGCATAGCCAAAAGGCCTTTAAACCTGCTTTCAATATTGCCCACGAAGCGGGGTTGATCTGCACCACGCATGCAGGGGAATTTGCTGGCCCGCAAAGTGTCATTGATGCTTTAGACCATTTGCCAGTCAAGCGCATCGGGCATGGCGTGCGTTCTATCGAAGACAAAGATCTGATCAAACGTCTGGTCGATGAAGAGATCGTTCTCGAGGTGTGCCCACATTCAAACGTGTCATTGGGCCTCTATCCAGACTTGGCCTCCCACCCGATCAAAAAGCTGATGGATAGCGGCGTTCTAACCACCTTGTCATCGGATGATCCGCCATTCTTCTCCGCGACGATCGGTAAGGACTACGATGCATTGCAGGCTCTTTATGGGTGGGACGATATGGTGATGGAGGGGTTCACCCGCCGGTCACTCGAAGCGGCCTTTGTTGATGACACAACACGAAACTCACTGTTATCACGCCTCAAAACCGTCTAATTGGTAGGATTCTTCTGCAAATGACGAAGAATCCGGTTTATCACTCGTCTGGTTGGGGCCTCCAATCTTGCCCTCTTATGCTGCCATAGGCTAAGAAAGTTTAATTTCCAAAATTGGCGAAGGATTCGGGTCCCATGAAACAGGTTACAGTTGTCGACCACCCGCTTGTTCAGCACAAGCTTACCATCATGCGGGAAAAGGACACGTCCACCGCATCCTTTCGTCGATTGTTGCGGGAAATTTCCCATCTGCTCTGCTACGAGGCAACACGTGAGCTGGCCATGACCACCAAGAGCATCGAGACACCCTTGGTGGAAATGCAAGCGCCTATCATTGCTGGCAAGAAACTTGTTTTTGCCTCCATCTTGCGGGCTGGGAATGGTTTGTTGGAAGGCATGCTCGATCTTGTTCCTGCCGCACGCGTGGCTCATGTCGGCCTATATCGTGACCCAGTAACGTTCGAAGCAGTCGAATATTACTTTAAGGCACCCGAAGATCTGGAAGATCGTTTGGTCATCGCGGTTGATCCTATGCTGGCGACGGCTAATTCGGCTATTTTGGCAATTGAAAAACTCAAAGAGCGCGGCGCCCATAACCTGCGTTTCGTGTCTTTGTTGGCTGCCCCTGAAGGCATTAAGGCCTTCACCGAAGCACATCCTGATGTTCCCATCATCACGGCGGCAATCGACAAGAAGCTTAATGAGAAGAATTATATCATCCCAGGTCTTGGCGATGCTGGCGACCGGATGTATGGCACGAAATAACGCGTTTTGCGCGTGGTTTGACAATTTGGCGAGGCCTGAAGCAAAACTTCAGGCCTCGTTTACTTTAACGGCAGATAAAATACCCGGCCAGCAGGATTTTAACCGTGTGATGGCTTTCTGAATGGCAAACTGTATTTGTTATTCAGTTGGAGAGTCTGCTTCATGATGCGCCTGTTGATTTTGGCCGTGTTCGCCATTGGTGTTTTTTCTCAAATTCCCGGTTTGGCGTCTGTTTGGCTGCAAGAAAACGGGTATATGGAGACCAAAGCCAACGAGAAAACGGCATATTCTGGGCATGCAAGGCGCTCTGGCCGATCAGAAGAGCCCGAGCAGGGCACTTGGTCTGCCCAATCGGGTCGGGCCATTCTCAAATCCAATAAAAATGGCCATTATTTCACCAAAGCCTTTTTGAACGGCAAACCCATTCGAGTGGTTATCGATACCGGCGCCACTTATGTGGCTCTGAGCTATGAAGACGCAAGGCGCATCGGTGTCATGCCCCAAAAATCTGATTTCAAATACGCCATGAGCACAGCCAACGGCCGCGTTTATTATGCGGGTGCCAAAATTCGCTCTGTGCGGATAGGCCAAGCCGAGGAGCGTGATATCGAAGTCCGCATAGCTCCCAAAGGGGCTTTGAACATAACGCTCATGGGGATGAGCTTCCTTCGCAAGCTCAAGACATTTAAAGTGGAGAATGGCAAGTTGCTTCTGGAAAGTTAGGTCCAGGAGCAAACTGGTGCATTGAAACAGAGACAGACGCAAAGATTGAGGCTGGGAAAGTCAAAGGCGTTCCGCATTTAGAACGCCTTAGAAGACGGCGATATCGAAGCGTTAGATTGCAAATCCGAGACGTTGCAAATCTTTAGACAGCGCATAAGGGCTTTTGAAGTGATGCGCATGCATGCCGACACTGCGCGCTGCTTCAACATTTTTCGGACTATCGTCAATGAACAGGCAGTCACCGGCCTGCAAGTTATTGCGCTCCAACAGGACATGAAAAATAGCAGGGTCCGGCTTGATTAGCTTTTCGTCGCCCGAGATCACAATATCGGTAAATTGTTTGAGCGTCGGGAACCGTGCCTGACATTCTGCAAAAGTGTCAGATGCAAAATTTGTGATGGCATAAAGCGGCACACCCATCTCTTGCAATCTTTCTTTGATCAGCACCGTACCACCAAAAACCCCGGGCACCATATCGTGCCAACGCGCGCGGAAAGCGCGGATTTCGGGCTCATATTCGGGATGGTCTGCAATCAGCAACGCTTCAGCTTGAGCCCAATCGCGGCCGCGATCCTGTTCCTCATTCCACTGCATCAAGTTGGTTTTGGCAATGAAGGCCTCTGTGGCGGCTTGGTTTGGGAACAAAGATTCATACAAATAATGCACGTTCCATCGGATGAGGACGTTGCCGATATCGAACACCACGATTGTCGGATTGTTGCTCATGCTAGCACCATCAATTCCAGTAAGCCGTCTTAGAACGGCAATATTTAAAAATGCATTCGCCCCAAAAAACCCGCAAAGATATGCTTTTGGGGAATGAACACGTCCAAGACAAAAACTCGATGCCTTTCCCGCAAATAGTGGCATACGGTCAAGGCATTGATTGATCCTGTCGACGTAACACCGCAAAATGACCAATATATGATTCGACACACTCTAGGTGGGAGAGCGCACGTTTGATGCTCTATAAATTGTTTAACTTGTCGATACAGTCAATGTCTGTGCGCCCTGCGCTTCTGCTTTTTGTTGTATTGGCAAGCAGCTTTGTTTTTGATACATCGTTCGTCGTTGCGCAAAATGAGGTGGAGCGCAGTGTGCTTCGTACTCTGACTGTGGATTCCAATAGTTTAACCGACGCGATCGACAATCCCGTATCACCAATGCGCGATGAGGGCTTAGAGCAAAGTCAGCCTCTGCCGCAGACGGCAGATCAAAGCAGAGCGGATGGTGTTTCAGATCTGACAGGGTCTGGCAATAGCATTGAACTGCTGGATCATAAACCACCCTTTCGGATCGGCTTGATGGCAGAGCGCGGAACGGCTTACCTTCAAACACGAATTGAACCCTTTCGATCCTACTTGCAGGACAGTTTGTCCCGTCCTGTAGAGATCGTGGCTTTTAAGAGCATGGTTAGTCTGATGGCCGCACATACTGCGAAACAGGTGGACTATGCCGTTTATCCTGCCAGTGTCTTTGCAATGGCGCAGGCGTCGTGTGGCTGTCTTTTGCCTCTCGTTGCACCCGTATCCTTACAAGCACCAGATGGCATTTATATGGTGCTGGTTGTTCGTGGGGATAGTGGCATAAAAAGCCTAGCGGATATGACGGGCCGGTCTGTGGCCCTGTCTTCGAAAAATGGCGCAATGCCCTTCTATATGGCTTTGAACGAGCTGCGCAAGTCTGGCCTTGATGCTGATAGAGATTTGTCATCCGTGGTTAGTCAGGAAAACCCACAAGAAGCGTTGGTTCTGTTGGAAAAAGGTGAGGTTGACGCTGCGCTGGTTTGGTCTTCGACCCAATATAATCAGTCGTTATTCACCAGCCAAGGAGCTCTTTCTGCCTATCAGAATGCTAAAAAGGGCAACCGTAAGTCCGCTCCCGCAGAGCCCGATTTTCTGTCTATCTGGAGTTCGCCAGCCATTCCAGCGGGGCCCCATGCCGTGCATAACGATGTGTCAAAACAGGACCGTGCCGATTTGGTTAAGGCACTTGTTACTATGAACAAACGAGACCCCGACGCCTATGACGCTATAGAACGACATTACGGCGCTGGGTTCAAACCGGTGACGATGGAAAACTATGTGCCCCTGATCGATATTGCGACAGCCAAGTGACCAACCGGCAGGGGCCTTTGACTGAGCGGTTCATGTGCTTTGGGCTATATATTCGAAAGCGTTATTTTTCCTCGACCGAGGAACTGAGCCGAGGGGACATAATCGCTGTATTGCGCATCGTAATCGTGCCGATGACGCTCTCACCAAATATCGGTTGATAATCCACTTCGGCCGCTGACATGACATAAAATCTATTTGCAAGCACCAGAGCTGAGGGCAATGAACTGTCGTCAAGATCAATGTCTCCATAAGTCCATATCGTTGACACCCTTCTATTTGCATCAACTCTAACGCCAATAACACCCAAACGCGTTTCAAAATTTTCATAGGGATGCATGATCTCGTTAGTCATGAAGGCCATGCTGTCATAGGCTGTTTGATCAATCGTCGCCGCTTGCGCGGTCAAGTCCGCCAAAACAGTCGCTGCCTGATTTACTTTTCGTTTCACCATGAGGGCATCGGTTACCTCCCATACCCCAGGTAAAAGGATGGCGATGACACCCATGACAACTGTGAACTCAACAAAAGCAACGCCTTTTTCGTCTTTTTTGAACGCCGCCAGACTGGATCGGATTTTGGCGAGTATGGACATTCTGAACTCCTGAGATTGCATCAACTGCTGCAAATTGCACCCAAACCGCATGCGACGATCAGCTTAGAATGGTTCGCTTCTGAACACCGTTGCGCTCGAAACAGTGTATGTATTTGTGTTTGTTGCTCCCATCAAACCGAAGAGATCGCTCAAGGTGCCTAAGGACAGATAGGCCTTGACCATGACATAGTCGCTGCTGTCCCCTGGGTCGTATGTCGAAGTACTGCCATCCAGTTTTCCATCTTTGTAGGGAGGAGCCGTTTGCAGGTCCTCAATCGTCGGGGCGCTGTCGACGTCAATTACCAGATTGGCGACACAATATTCGTCGGAGAGTGAGACATAGGAACAGATCTTGTCTTTGAATTGATCTCTTGTCGTACCTGCCGTGGCAACCTTGCCGACGCGAATGTGTCGTCCAGCTTCACGCACACCCTGTTCAAGTGTTGCTGAGGCTAAGAACATGTAGCCAGCCATCCCCACAAACCCTAAGCATCCCACGAAGACTGGGCCGATTAAAGCAAACTCGACGGCCATTGCACCATTTGTATCTTGCCTGAAAAACTGTCGAAGCGAGGCTCTCGCACGTTGGGATATGTTTGCAATTGGTTGCGGAATGCTAAAAAAAGGTATTGTCATTTGTCATTCCCTATGGCCCCAAATGGTAGAGTGTGTCGCAAATTTAAAGTTTGCAGCTAAATCTCCCATATGACAAAGCTCTCTAGACAGAATCTGGCTCACATCTTGTCCGCAGATTGACAGAAAAGCGTTTAAGAAAGATTGGGAAGTTTGGTTAACAAACGGCCGACGCCGGTCATTGAAGGCGTGTATCTGGCAGCTATTAGGCCAAGAGCTCAGAGCCGCATATATATAAAGACTCTATGAGGCTGCAGAAAATACATATCCCGCAGGCCGATTTCAAGAAAACACCAAGCAAACGAGGCTATTATTCATCGAAGTTGGACTCTACTTTCTCGCCCTTGGACATTTCGCCATGAGTGGTGATTTGAGAGCCAAGCGTTTTCATTGCGTCTATATCATCACCAATGCGATAAACAGGCTCACAATCGGGGGAACAATTCAGCGTAGTGCGGTTGGCTCCTTTGTAGACTACGACATGATTGTTGTGCGCAGAAGACACGTTCAACACTTCATCGGCAATAGGTTCACCTGCTGCATCGAGTACAATGAGATTGGTTGAGCCATATTGCTTGCCGGTAATGATAAGAGTTTGGCTGTCCTTGATGGTCGCATCCGCAATGGCGGGGTTGCCGATAATAATCATCGCAGCAGGGCGCGAGACCCGCATGACCTTTGCACGATCGACCTTGACTTCAATCATGGGATAGGTTTGGGCAATGGCAATGGGAGCGCCGAGCATGGAACTGGCCAGAATGACCGCAGAAACAGCTGATGCGAAATTCATTATTCATCTCCGTCAGACCAAATTCCCCCGGAAAGAAATATCCACGGTAATAAAAGCCGATCATAAAAAATCTTCTAAATGGCTACTTCCGGATCATTCCGGGCACTTCTCGGATCACTCTCAAAATCAAAAGCTCTCTTAGAATGGAAAAAAATGGTGAAAGAAGCCTTAAAGGCGGGGCTGAGACAGATTTAATGAGCTTAAAAATCGAGCGGGTATAATAGATCTTCTCCGTTATCTCGAAAAAATATAAGTATTAAGCCTCAATAAATATAATATTAATTAATTATAATATTGATGTGGGAGTGAAATACGTAATATAAATATATTATTAAACATTTTTTACGTAGTAATTATTATGTATATTGGTTGATGTAAGGGAGTAAATTCTTAACCATGACTTCATTAGATATGGTTTGAATACAATTTCACCTATCGATTTAACCAGTTGGAAAGAGATTTCGGATAAAACTGTATTTATTCGAGGGGCGCATCTAAAACGCGAAAAACAAAAGCCTCCGGATGGAAGAGCTGTCAAATTGTGGAAATTCTAGGAGTCTTAAAAATGAAAAATTTCGTTCTCTTTATGAATGACGAATCTGGTGCAACTGCTATTGAATATGCATTGCTTGCTGGTTTGATAGGCGTCGGGATCGTATCCGCCGCAAGTGCCCTTAAAGGCAACATTACATCTCTGTTCGCCGAAATTGGTGTGGAACTTGATAAAGCTATCCCATAACCCATACTGGTCAGTCCGAAAGGGTACCAGTGTATCATGAATTGGGGGGGCTGCCATTTTGGCGGCCTTCCTTTTTTAATTGGAAGAATTTAATTAGTTTTTTCAATGATTTGATAAGAATTACCCGGCAATATTAAACTCACATTCAACAAGCGGAATTGCATCAATTTGCTGTTTCGGAATTCTGGGAAGGAAGATCGTGTGATGGATACCCTATTTGCTTGGGCCTTACTGCTGTTTGCCCCGCTGGTCTTTGCCTATGCAGGAAGTTCCGATCTGTTTAGCATGCGTATATCAAACCGTTTGGCATTGATTTTCCTTTTGCCCTTCCCCCTATTTGCCTATGGCATTGGCTTGACTTGGCTTGAGGGACTTAGCCACTTAGGCGTAGGACTTGTTACGTTGGCGGTCTATTATTTTTTCTGGGCGCGTGGATGGATTGGTGGGGGAGATGCCAAATTTGCTGCCGTGGCTGTCATTTGGATGGGGCCAGAGCTTAGTTTGTTGTTTTTTGCCCTTTCATCTATCTATGGCGCTCTGATGGCAGTCTTCTTTATGTCTTTCCGCGCGAACATGCTGCCAGTGTTTATTATGAAAATGGATTGGGCTTGGCGTTTGCATAGTGTAAAACGCATACCTTACGGCGTGGCGCTGTCTATTGCGGGATTGCAGCTATATGCTGCCTCGGACTGGATGCAGACGGGAATACAGCTGGCCCTTTCCTAGCGTCGACCAAGGCTCCAAAAGTCCATCATCTTTAGCCTCTGATCAAGCGCCCGTCTTTCAGACTGGGCGCTTTTTGTATTGTTTGTTCTGAGAAGTGCGACTGCTTTGTCTTTCTGTAAACACCTCTGTTGCCCCAAATTGCAATCTTAATATGAAATTAAGCCAACGCGCTTACCTGTCGTTAACCATAGTGATGGACACTGGCGACGGAGCACCCGTGTGTTCACTTATTGCCTTAGCTTGGATTGTATTGGGAACCAAGGACATGAAAGTAGCGCGTATTGCCGTAATTGCCATTGCCTTGATCGCGGGTTTGATTGCCCTCGTTCTTGCTCGATCCCTTGGAAATGGGAAAGACGAGGCAGGGCCAGTTGAAACGGCTCTGGATGTACCGCCACAGATGGAACTGGTGGAAGTGCTGACCGCAGCTTCCTATGTTTCCTTGGGTACCAGCTTCACCGCTGATTTGTTCGCTTGGCAAAAATGGCCTGCTGACGGTACAAGCCCGGGCTACATTGTGCGCGGTGATAGACCCGATGCGGACAGTGAATTGGTCGGCGCTGTCGCGCGAGGTTCTTTCATGCCAGGCGAGCCCATCAACGAAGGAAAAATCGCTATCGCGGGCAAAGGGTTGATGTCTTCCATTTTGCCCAAAGGTTTCCGCGCGGTGGCGACCCGCATTTCGCCAGAAACGAGTGCCGGTGGATTTGTTCTTCCCAAAGATCGGGTTGACGTCATGCTAACTCAAGAAAGTGACAAGGGTGTCTCTTCAGAGACCATCCTTACAAATATTCGTGTATTGGCGATTGACCAAAGCGTTGAGGACAAAGACGGCGTCAAAGTCGTTGTTGGTGAGACCGCAACGTTAGAACTGACACCAAGCCAAAGCGAAATTCTGGTGACAGCCCAGCAGCAAGGCAATCTTTCTTTGGCCTTGCGTTCACTCGAGGACGCTGAGGGCGACGAGGTGGTTGACGAGTCAACAAGCGGCACCATCGTCATGGTGCGCTCTGGCCAGATGAGCAAGAGGACGGTGAAACGATGAGCAATTATCCGGATTTCAGTATGATAGGAAAAGCCACACTGCTCCAAATCGCTAACAAATGGGCATTGATTTTGATGCGCACGCCACTTGCTGCTGCTTTACTAATTGCTTTGGTGATAGCGCCGAGTGTCATGGTGACCACGAATCAAGCTCAGGCAGCCTCTACGGTTCGTCTCAAAGCAGCCAGTGCGCATGGCCGCAACATCACAGTAGGTCTTAACAAATCCATTGTTATTGAAACGCCGCGTGACGTACGTGATGTGCTGGTGTCCAGCCCAACCACGGCAGATGCCGTGGTGCGCAGTGCCCGTAGGGTTTACATTATCGGTATGAAAATCGGACAGGCAAATGTTGTTCTGTTTGATGGAAGCGGCAATCAAATTGCAAGCTTCGAGGTCAATGTCACACATGATAGTGGCGCACTTACCGCGCTTCTGCGCCGCATGATACCCGGTAGCAATATCCAAGTGGAAGGTGTTGGCGATGGCATCGCCTTGTCTGGTGGTGTGCGCAATCCGGCGGATGCTGAAAAAGCAATGGATCTTGCTGCGAGTTACGTTGGTGATCGCAAAAAAGTCAGCAATTACATTGCAGTGACTGCCCGTGAACAAGTCCAGTTGCGGGTTACAATAGCCGAGGTTGAGCGCACTGTGCTCAAGCAGATGGGGATCAATCTGACCGGAACCCTTAGTCAGGGTGTGGTGAGCTTAAGCGGCGCGATCGATAACCCATTCTCGGCAACATTGCAAAGCTTGTCCAGTACGGCCCTTACAGGTACATTCGGCTCAAGCACTTCTAATGTCGGAGCAACACTGAAGGCAATGGAGCGCGATGGATTGGTGCGCACTCTGGCAGAGCCCAACCTTACAGCCATTTCTGGCGAAAAAGCTGAGTTCTTGGCAGGTGGTGAATTTCCGGTACCCATCGGTTACGAAGACGGCAAAGTTTCAATCGAGTTCAAACCATTCGGTGTATCTCTGGCTTTTCGGCCAATCGTGATATCTGAAAACCGCATCAGTTTGCAGATTAAAAATGAAGTCTCTGAAATTTCTTCGGACACCACGATTACGGCAGGCAGCGGTGATAGCTCTATCACCATACCCGGCTTGCGCGTACGTCGGTCATCAACCACGGTTGAGCTTCCATCAGGTGGCACAATGGCGATGGCGGGTTTGTTGCGCGATGAAGTTCGCAAAAGTATTGATGGCTTCCCGTTCCTTAAAGACCTGCCCATTCTGGGGCAGCTGTTCCGCTCGCTCGATTACAAACGCAGTCAAACGGAACTGGTGATCTTTGTTACCCCCTATATTGTTGCGCCTGTGGCGCGCAGCCAAACCGCATTGCCAGTCAAGAATGTTGCACCGGTATCGGATATGAATGCGATTTTTCTGGGCCAGTTGACCCGCCGATATGACATGTCCGGTGGACCGCGGCGCGGTGTCAAATATCACGGCCGTTTTGGCTACAGTTATGAGTGAGGGCTGGGCAATGTTTAACCTAGGTGAGACCATTCCAATGCGCTACATAGCACCGCGCTCTGAACGATCAAAAGGCATTCTACGATATGCGGCCATGGCCAGCTGTGCGTTGTTGCTGGTCGCGTGCGATTCCAAAAGGGAGATCACCGGGTCCGTTAGTGACGATTATCGTCTGCGCCATCCGATTACCCTTCAACAATCGGCAAGAACCATCGATATCCCTGTCGGCATTCACAGTCAGAGCCTGACCCCATCGTCAAGATCGGCCATTTCGGGGCTCGCTCGTGAGTTTTTACAAGAACAGGCCGCTGCAATCCAGGTGATGGTACCAGCGGGTGCCGAAAATGAATCCAGTGCAGGCTATATGGCGAAGGAAATCCGTGTTGAACTTATGCGCAATGGTGTCAGGGCAGGGCAAATCGAGTTGATCTCCTACTCTGCTCCACAGGCAACCGGTGCTCCTATTCGTCTCGCATATCCTCGGATTCAGGCAAAAACATTGCCATGTGGTACGCACCCGCAGGATATGGGGCAAACGCTACAGAATCTCAGCCATTTTGATTTTGGCTGTACGACACAACAAAATTTGGCCGTGGCGGTTGCTAACCCACAGGACTTGATTCAGCCTAGAGGCTGGGATCCACGCGATTCCACCCGCCGAAGCACTGTCAATGGAAAATACCGCAATGGGGAGCCAACATGGTCTGAAGATCTGGGCAGCAGCGCTGGATCAAGCTCAGAGGTCTTGAAATGAGTGAACAAGCATTGCCTAATACTGGTTTTGAAGCGGATGCTGATTTGCAAGCCTTTGAACAGGAGTTTACAGGCGCAGGCCATGACGACCTGTCCGAAATCAGGCCTTTGCCGCGTGTTTCCATGCATGCATTTTGTGAATCTCCTCAAATTCTGTCGACCATTGAAGCTGTTGCGGCAGATCGCCGAATGGCACGCGTTCATGTTAAGGCTGTTTCCGGTGGCATTCAGGCTGCGACCGAGTTTTTCTCGGAAGCCCCAACCCCGAACCTCGTGCTGCTGGAAGCCAATCAGGACTATGAAGAGCTGGTTCAGGATCTTGATCGTCTTGCCGAAGTTTGTGATGTGGGCACCAAGGTCATTCTGATCGGCCATATCAATGATATCCAGATGTACCGTGATCTGACCCGTCGTGGCGTGTCGGAATATATAGTGGCACCTGTCGGTCAGATTGAACTGATTCAGGCCTTAAGTGACCTGTTTACCAGCCCAGCTAATGACCCGCTTGGAAAATCCATTGCCTTCATTGGTGCTAAGGGCGGCGTGGGGTCTTCCACCATGGCCCACAATATTGGGTGGTCAATTTCAACGCGCCAACAGCAAGATGTGATTATTTCCGACTTTGATGTGGCCTTTGGGACGTCTGGACTGGATTTTAATGAAGACCCGCCACAGACCATTGCTGATGCCATCAAGGCAGCAGACCGGCTAGATGATCAATTTCTTGAGCGCTTGTTGACCAAATGCAGTGAACGTCTGAGTCTTTTGACGGCTCCTGCGGTGCTTGAGAATACGTGTGACTATGATGGCGAATTCTTTACCCATCTGATGGAGCTACTGCAAAATAGTGCACCTTACACGGTTATGGACCTGCCTCATATCTGGAGTGGGTGGAACAAAGGTCTGTTGCTTGGTGCAGATGAGATCGTAATCACGGCTGTGCCGGATCTGGCCAACTTACGCAACGTGAAAAACATGCTCGATCTGATCAATCAGGAACGACATGGTGACCGCCCGCCGCGCCTGATTATCAACCAGACTGGGATGCAAAAGCGTCCGGAAATCAAACCAAAGGATTTTGCGGCGGCGCTTGACCGTGATGACTTTATTGAAATTCCTTTTGATGCGGCAACTTTCGGGTTGGCTGCAAACAACGGCCAGATGATCAGCGAATTGAGCTCGGGCAGTAAAGTGGCAGAACTTTTTGATAACTTGGCCAAGGATGTTACAGGGCGATCAGAAGCGCCCAAGGTTAGCAAATCCCTGTTTGCGCCATTGTTAGGAAAACTTAAAAAGTCCAAATAAGGCTTGGTGATTGAATATGTTCGGAAAACGTGGAACAGAAAGCGCACGCAAGGTTGCTCCGGCCCCAAAGCCTGCTGCCTCCAAGCCTGAGCCAAAGAAAGACGAAGACGCCTATACGCAGGCAGTGGAAACCAACTATCAGCAGATAGAGGACACGTCTGCGAGTGGACGGTCTGAACAGTATTTTGACATCAAAACGTCGGTATTTGGCGCCCTGATTGATACCATCGATTTGGGCCAAATGGCGCGTCTGGATGCGGAAACAGCCCGTGAAGAAATCCGCGACATCGTCTCGGAAATCATTGCCCTTAAAAATATCGTGTTGTCCATTGCCGAGCAGGAAGAACTGCTGGACGATATTTGCAACGACGTGTTGGGCTACGGGCCGCTTGAGCCTTTGCTGGCTCGTGACGACATTGCTGATATCATGGTCAATGGGGCGGAAAAAACCTATATCGAAACCTCGGGAAAAGTCTATTTGACCAATGTTCGGTTCCGTGACAATGGCCAACTGATGAATATATGTCAGCGCATCGTGTCGCAAGTCGGCCGTCGAGTGGATGAATCAAGCCCGATCTGTGACGCGCGCCTTCCCGATGGATCTCGTGTAAACGTCATTGCGCCGCCGCTGGCCATTGATGGCCCCACACTGACCATTCGTAAATTTAGAAAAGACAAACTGACGCTGGATCAATTGGTACGGTTCGGCACGATTTCGCCCGAAGGGGCCCAGATCCTTAAAATTATTGGCAAGGTCCGCTGCAATATCGTTATCTCCGGTGGTACAGGCTCTGGTAAAACAACCTTGCTAAACTGTATGACCAACTATATCGAGAATGACGAGCGTATTGTTACCTGTGAGGATGCTGCGGAGCTCCAGCTTCAGCAGCCTCATGTCGTGCGCCTGGAAACCCGCCCGCCCAACCTTGAGGGCGAAGGCCAGATCACCATGACAGACCTCGTTAAGAACTGTCTGCGTATGCGCCCCGAACGAATTATCGTAGGTGAGGTGCGTGGTTTTGAAGCTTTCGACTTGTTGCAAGCGATGAATACGGGCCATGACGGGTCAATGGGCACGCTGCACGCCAACTCTCCCAGAGAGGCATTGTCGCGTCTGGAAGCCATGATCACAATGGGTGGATTTGGTTTGCCCGCACGGACGATCCGCGAAATGATTGTCGGATCTGTGGATGTGATCATTCAGGCTTCTCGCTTGCGCGATGGGTCGCGTCGCATCACCCACATCACCGAAGTCACGGGCATGGAAGGGGATGTTATTACCACTCAGGATCTATTCCTCTATGAAATCAAAGGTGAAGATGCGAATGGCAAAATCGTTGGCGTTCATAAATCAACGGGTATTGGACGCCCCGCATTTTGGGAGCGCGCACGCTATTACAATGAAGAATCCAACCTTGCAATGGCCCTCGATGCGGCCACTGAGCGTGATGCAGTTTGATGGTTAGGAGCGATTATGAGCCTCATAAGTAGTGATCTGATTTTCACCATCGCGCTGTTCGTGTTGGTGGTTTTCTCGGTTGTGGGGATTGCTTGGGGCCTTTTCTATCCCAAACTTTCCAAAAATCACAGTCGAAATCAGCGTATGGAAACGATCTCGCTCAGTCGCGTTAAAATCGCCGATAAACGCGTTAATGCAGCAAGTGCGGACCGCCGTAAAGATATCGAAACCAATCTCAAAAAGCTGGAAGAAGATCAGAAACAGGGCAAGAAAAAGCGTGCTACTCTCAAATCGCGTCTGACACAGGCAGGACTTGAAATCACTCCCAAACAATTCTGGTTGTATAGTGTGATATCCGGTGTTGTTTGTTATTTTGTCGCTCTGATAGGCGGTATGTCAATGCTGGTGGCGGCAGGAATCGGCTTTGTTGGCGTGATTGGTTTGCCCAATTTTTGGCTTTCTCGCAAACGCAAAAAGCGCCTGAGTAAATTTGTGGCCGAGTTTCCGGGTGCGGTGGACATCATCGTGCGCGGTATCAAGACCGGGTTGCCATTGGGTGATTGTTTTGGCATTGCGGCCAGTGAGGCAGGAGAACCGGTTCGCTCCGAGTTTAAGAGGTTAGTGGATGAACAGGCGATGGGTTTGCCATTGTCTGCAGTGGTTCCGCGTTTGCATGACCGCGTGCCAATATCTGAGACCAATTTTTTCGCCATTGTGATCGCAATCCAAGCACAGGCAGGCGGTAGCTTGTCGGAGACTTTAGGCAACCTGTCCAAAGTGCTACGCGCCCGTGCACAGATGAAAGAGAAAATTCAGGCGATGTCCATGGAGGCAAAAGCTTCGGCTGCTATCATCGCTGCCATGCCCTTTATCATCGCTTTGATGACCTATCTGACTGCGCCTGAATATATCATGGTAATGTTTAACAGTACGATAGGTCATATTGTGCTCGCGGCAACTCTTTGCTGGATGGCACTGGGTGTCATAATGATGCGTGGCATGATCAATTTCGATATTTAGCCGGCTATCGTGCGGTGCCATAGAGCAATGCATTGTTTAATGAATAAGAGTGTGAGTAAGGAAAATGTCAGGATTCGATATTCAGGATGTTTTTGCGCTGGTGACCGCTATCGCCGTTGTGGCATCCATTCTAGCCGCAGCGATGCCTTTATTGGCAAACGACAAGCTGGCTGAGCGGATGAAGACTGTCGCTACCGAACGTGAAACGATCAGAAAGCGCGAACGCGCTGCTTTGGCAAACAGTCAGCAGGGCGGGCGCGCCTCGTTGCGCCAGGCACAAAAGCCGTTCATCATGAAGATTGTCGATAAGTTCAATATGCGCGACGCCTTTGCCGACAAGCAGAGCAGAACCAAACTCAAGCAGGCTGGCTTCCGATCTGAGAACCACTTGATGACCTTCACATTTGCGCGGATCGTGGGTCCTATAGCAGGCCTCGCTTTAGCTATGTTTTATATCTTTGTGGTGATCCAGCCTGACTATCCGACAATGGTTAAAGTGTTTCTATCACTTCTGTTTGCCTATGCCTGTTATTATGCGCCGATACTTTATATTCAGAACTTGATCAGCAAAAGGCAGGCTTCAATAACCAAAGCATGGCCCGATGCACTTGATTTGCTGTTGATTTGTGTTGAGTCAGGTATGACAGCTGAAACTGGTTTTCAAAAAGTAGCCTCAGAAATCGGCACGTCAAGCGTTGAACTAGCAGAGGAATTGACATTGCTGACTGCCGAATTGTCCTACCTTCAGGATCGCAAAATCGCTTATGAAAATATGACAATGCGCACCGGCCTTGAAGGCGTGAGAGCGGTTATGACTGCAATGATTCAAGCTGAACGCTATGGAACGCCTCTTGGAGATGCAATTCGTGTCATGTCTGAAGAAAACCGTGCAATGCGCATGAACGCAGCCGAGAAAAAGGCCGCAGCTTTGCCGCCAAAACTGACTGTTCCGATGATCCTGTTTTTCCTGCCGTCAATCTTTGTTGTCGTGTTGGGACCGGCTGCTATATCATTCTGGGGTTAAAGGGAATACTTGATCGAGGCATCCATTAATTGAAAACTGTGTGGCATCCGAAAATACCATTAAAAAAGGGACCACACTCGGTCCCTTTTTTCGGATCCAATTGGATGCCATGCTTCTTAGCCCTGTTTTTTGATCTGCTTCCAATTGCCGCGCTCTTTCATCATGGCCTTGAGATAGGCAATGTTGGCGGCGGCCTGTTGTGGCGACAGTTCATTGCTCGCAATTGCTTCTGCTTCAGCAAAACGTCCCTGCAGGCCCAACACCAGAGCCAAATTTTGTCGCACGCGACTGTCTGCATTAGGATGCTTGGCCGCTTCTCCCAAATAGCCTTCAGCGGAAGTCAAATCACCCTCGAGCAAATAGGAAAGGCCATAATTACTCAAGACACTGGGCGCGCCAGGTGATTGCAAGAGAGCCTTGTCATAAAAAGCACGGGCCTTGTCAAAATTCCCCATTTGGTCATGAATGGCGCCCATCGCCGATTCCAGCCGCCAATCCGGGGTGGTTGGTGTTTGTGCTTTTTCCAATACGCTTAAAGCCTGTTGAAAGCGCCCAACCGTCGCAAGAGCCTTGCCATAGGCTGCCAAAATGATCTTGTCGGTGGAATTCCGTGCTGCGAGTTTTTCCAGAACAGCCAGCGACTGTTCGTGGCGACCAGACAGGCGCAAGGAATGGCCATAATTGAGTGCGGCCTTAGCGTCAGAAGGACTGCTTTTGTAACGTTTCTCCCAATAAACAACAGATTCCTGCAAAGCTTGCTCTGAGGCGTAGCCGTTACCTTGATGGGACGAGGATGAAACGCTCTTTTTGTTTGAAGAACAGCCAGCAATGGCGACAACGAGTGCAACGGATGCTGCGAGCATCGTTTTTCGCATCAGTGGGCGCTGCATAGAATGAACTTGGGCTTTCATGGATTGAACCTCGCACGACTAAAGCGCTGACCGCCATCTCCGGTGAGAAAGGCGGCATCTGGCTATCTGTTCTCTATAGCAATAAAGAATTAACCCTAATGCTTGGTTAATCCGTGCAATTTGCATGAGTGCAACATGCTTCCAGAATCATGTTTGTTGTTATTGCCCGCATGTGTCGGCGTTTGAGGCATTTGCAGCGCGCATGCTTTACACTAATCTTTTGCCTAACAATAAAATTGATTCTGGGCGATATTCTCCACTCGCCAAGAACCGTTCGAACTTCCCGAATACGGGAAAAAGGGACCCAATGTCTGAATACGCAAATTCCACTCCAATCTATTTTGTCCAAGCAGGTCACGGCAGCCTTGCACCCAAGGCTCTAACAGCAGCCAGCACTCAATGGGTTGAAACCACCGGCTTTAGCGGCAAGGAGGGCGAGATTTGCCTGATTCCCGGCATGGATGGTGATTTGCAGGCGGTGCTATTCGGTTTGGGCGAAAAGGATAAGGTATCTCGTTCGCCGTTTTTGTCGGGCCTCTTGCCAATTCAACTGCCATCTGGACGGTATCATTTCGCATCTGTGGAGCCGTTTGAAGATGATCCTCAGGCTTTGTTTCTCGCCACCCTTGCATGGTACTTGGGCGCCTATCGTTTTGACCGCTACAAGGAATATGCAAAACAAATTCCAGAACTGGATTGGCCTGAAGGGGTTGATCGTGATGAAGTGCTTTTGCAGGCAAAGGGCAGCAATCTCGCCCGAGATTTGATCAATATTCCCGCCAATGACATGGGCCCGGATGAACTGGAAGCCGTGACCAGTGGTCTGGTTGACACGCATGGAGCCAGCCTCACGGTTACCAAAGGCAACAAGTTGCTTGAGAGCAATTTTCCTATGATTCATGCGGTAGGCAAGGGATCCAACAGAGAACCACGATTGCTTGATTTTGTCTGGGGCTCAGAAAGTGATCCCAAAGTGACGTTGGTGGGAAAAGGCGTCTGCTTTGACACCGGCGGGCTTGATCTCAAACCAGCCGCTGCCATGGGCTTGATGAAAAAAGACATGGGCGGTGCAGCTTGCGTTTTGGGTCTTGCGTCCATGATCATGACCGCCAAACTGCCTGTTCGTTTGCGGGTGCTTATCCCTGCGGTTGAAAACTCCGTTTCCGCCGATTCCTTCCGCCCTGGTGATGTGCTGCAAAGCCACAAGGGATTGACCGTTGAGATTGGCAATACAGATGCCGAAGGACGGCTCGTTCTGGCTGATGCCTTGGCATTGGGCGATGAGGAAGCACCGGAATTGATGATTGATATGGCGACCCTGACTGGAGCGGCCCGTGTTGCTCTTGGCCCCGATCTACCACCGTTCTACAGCGATGATAAAGCTCTGGTGACCGATTTGGCCGAGCAGGGACAAACGCAGTGGGATCCGTTGTGGAATATGCCTTTGTGGAATGCCTATGATGCCGATCTTTCCTCGGACATCGCAGATGTGAATCACATTTCGTCAGGCGGTTTCGCCGGTTCCATCACCGCAGCTTTGTTCTTGCGCCGGTTTGTAGCAAAGACAAAAAGCTGGGCGCATTTTGACGTTTATGGCTGGGCACCCAAGGCGCAAGCCGGTCGACCAAAGGGTGGAGAAGCGCAGGCTATTCGCGCAATATATGGCTACCTTAGCCAGCGCTATACGAAATAGCCTGCTAGGCTGCTGGGCATAAAAACCCCTTATTACGCATATTCTTGGGGGATCGGGTGGTATGTCCGATCCCTTTGGCTTGATTGCTCGGACAAATTGGCGTTAATTAGAACGGGACCGAAACAGTCTCCAAACGCTTCTATGGTCAAGCGTCCGTTAAACCAGTGAAGTCTGGACGTCAGTCACGAGAGTAAGCCATGTCAATGAACATAGGCGCAAATCAGGCGCTGAAATTATGGCACGATGTAACCCACGATCTGGTGCTTGAACAAGACAGCGATCTATCCGCTCGCCAAATGACCGTGTTGCTGACTGTATATATGGAAATGCCCCCTCACACTGTACGTGGTTTGGCCGCCAAGCTGGGGGTCACCAAGCCTGCCATCACCCGTGCCCTCGATACCTTGGGGCGGATGGGCCTTCTCACCCGCCGCCGAGATGACATCGATAAGCGAAATGTTATCATTCTACGTACCGTCAAAGGCGCGCTTTACATCGAACGACTGGGGCATAAGATCGTACAAACCACACGGTTGCTTTCGTAACAATTCCGCCCACAACCGTCTCAAGCCCAACCGCCTGACAGGACGTCTTTATGCTGAATCCATCTCTGAATGCCTATCGCCCCGATCTTGCTGATAAACGCCTGCAAGGTCAGGTTGAGGCAGAGCGCTTTGTTGAAGCTTATATTATGCGGGTCAAGGTTCCTGTGGCGCCGCTGCTTTCTACTCCCGATGGGGCTGGCATGCTTGATAGCCAAGCGTTGTTGGGGGATGTCGTAAAGGTTTTTGAACAAACTGATGCGGGATGGTGCTGGGTGCAGTTGGATAAAGACGGTTATGTCGGCTATATGCCAACCAACATGTTGGGGCCTTTTTCCGGTGAAATCAGTGAAGGTGTCGTTGCGGGCGATCCAACCCATCGTGTCAGCGCCGTGCGCACATTTCTCTATCCCGGACCGGACCTGAAATTCCCCGCCACCACATTTCTCTCGCTCGGTGCTGGCCTGATGCTCGGAGGAGAAGTGGAAACCCGCGGCACCCATTATCGTCAGGTTCTGAATCTGCCGAACCCAACCGATAAACCCACATGGGTAGTCGCCCAACACCTGCGCCAAGCAAGCGATTATGCTGCCGACTATGTCTCTGTCGCGGAAAGCCTGATTGGCACGCCCTATCTGTGGGGCGGCAAAAGTTCCCTCGGGATTGATTGCTCCGGATTGCTACAGCTGGCTTGCGAAATGGCGAATATTTCCATGTTGCGTGATGCATCCATGCAGGAACAACAAGCCGGTGTCGCACTTGATATCTCACGGGGGCTACCCGAGTTGGTGCGTGGAGATTTGCTATTCTGGCCCGGCCATGTCGGCATCATGACCGATAGTGAAACCCTGCTACACGCCAACGGCTACCACATGGCCGTCGCTGCAGAATCTCTTACTGTTGCTCTGGATCGCATCGCCGCCAATGAATTTGGTGCCCTGAGAACCATCAGAAGGCTCTAGACAATCTGGTGCTTAAGCCAAATGGTTTTGCTATGATCAATGGGCATTCACTCAATAGCCCCGCGACACATCCACCACGCTTTCCATTGCTTTTCCTGCTTCAAATAGGCGGATTTGGCGGGCGAGGTAGGAGGTGGTGGCGCGCGGCGAGCTGGAAGCTGAATTGTGTGGTGTGATGATCACATTGGGCAGAGACCATAGCGGACTGTCGGCGGGTAGAGGTTCTTGTTCAAATACATCCAGCGACGCACCCGTAAGTATTCCGGTTTGAATGGCTGTTACAATGTCTGCGGCGACTTGCGATTTGCCCCGACCGGCATTGATCACCACAGGTCCGCCAAGCGGGCCGCTTGACGCCAGTTTACGGAATAAGTCCAGATTAAGAAGGCCATCGGTCTCCGGTGTGTGTGGCAACAGTGACACCAGAATATCTGTCCGTTCCAGAATGGCATCAAGCCCGTCAGTGCCGTGATGGGTGGAAAGACCCTCAATAGCTTTGGGTGAACGGCTCCAGCCAGCCACGTTGTAACCCATCACTCGCAGTTTGCGAACCGCATCCATGCCCAATATACCCAACCCCAGCACGCTGACGCGCACCTCGCTGGCCGCCACGTCATCATGTGGAACCCAATTTTTTTCGGTCTGAGCCCTCAAATTGTGTAAGGTCCGGCGGTGATGCAACAAGCACTGCAACACCACATACTCGCTCATGCGGGTGGTCAAATCTGGATCAATCACCCGCACAACAGGTACATTGGGCAGGGCGTTATCGGCAAGCAGAAAGTCAACGCCTGCCCCTAGAGAACAAATCACTTTAAGGTTTGTCAGGCTTTGCAAAAAACCGGCATCGGGTTTCCAGACAAAAGCATAGTCGATTTCGGAAGGATTGCCCAAGTTATGTGGACCGCGGACCTCGGCTTGCGGCAGTTCATCACGAATGCACAGTGCCCAAATCTCATGATCCCAATCTTTAGCAAACAGAGCGATTTTCATAGGTGTGCCTCTTAAAGAAAATTAGTCCGCCACGATGCCTTCAGGTGCAGCTTCCATTCTGAGGGCTGCAGCCATCAAAGCCTTGGTATAATCGGTTTTTGGCGCGTCAAAAATCTGTTCGACATCACCTTCTTCCACCACCTTGCCCTGACGCATTACCAACACGCGGTTGGACAAGGCGCGCACGACTTTCAAGTCATGGCTGATGAAGAGGTAGGTCAGCCCATGCCGCGCCTGAAGATCGCGCAATAGGTCGACCACTTGGCTCTGAACAGACATATCCAGCGCGCTGGTTGGTTCGTCCAGCATCACAAAGGTCGGTTCCAGCACCATCGCTCGAGCAATGGATATGCGCTGACGCTGACCTCCGGAAAACTCATGCGGATACCGATGCCGGCTGTTTGGGTCGATGCCGACTTCTTTCAGTACGGCCACCACTTTGGCGTCTCGTTCCTTGCTACTCAGGTCGGGCGCATGAATGGCCAGACCTTCATCAACGATTTGAGAAATCGACATGCGCGGAGACAACGAACCGAAAGGGTCCTGAAACACGATTTGCATCTCGCCGCGCTTGTCACGCATGGAACGGTTGTCGAGGCCGTCAAGATTGGCGCCTTGAAAGACTATGGGCCCCTCGGACGAAATCATCCGCAGCAGGGCCAGACCCAAGGTGGTTTTACCCGAACCGGATTCCCCTACGACACCAAGGGTTTCTCCCGAGCGGATGGAGAGCGAGATACCATCCACGGCTTTGATATGCCCAATGGTTTTGCGCATAAAGCCGTGCTTGATTGGGAACCAGACTTTCAAATCATCAGTTGTAAGCAAAACGGGGGCATCATGGGGCACGGGATGGGCCTTGCCGCTTGGCTCGGAGGACAACAGATGTTTGGTATAGGCGTGGGTCGGGTTGGCAAAAATCTGTGCTGTTGGCCCTTGTTCGACGATTTTTCCTTCCGTCATCACACAGACCCTGTCGGCCAGTTTTTCAACGATACCCAGATCATGGGTGATGAACAAAAGGGCCATGCCGTGGGATTTTTGAAGGTTGCGCAACAGTTCCAGAATCTGGGCCTGTACAGTCACATCCAGCGCCGTTGTGGGTTCGTCCGCAATCAAAACCTCCGGTTCATTGGCCAGAGCCATTGCGATCATCACCCGTTGGCGCTGCCCACCCGATAGCTGATGGGGGTAACTTTTAAGCCGTTCTTCTGGATCGCGAATCCCCACGTCGTTGAGTAAATCGAGCACACGTGCACGTGCTTGCTTGTCACTCATGCCATGGTGGATCGACAACACTTCGCCGACCTGCTGTTCTACTGTATGCAACGGATTGAGCGAAGACATCGGCTCTTGAAAGATCATCGAAATGCGATTGCCGCGCACCGAGCGAAGGCTCTTGTCATCAGCACTAAGCAGGTCTTTTCCGTCAAACCAGATTTCACCCGATGGATGGCTGGCGGCAGGGTAGGGCAACAGCTTCAGGATCGACAAGGCTGACACAGACTTACCAGAGCCGGACTCCCCGACCAGGGCCAACGTCTCACCCTTTTTCAAGGAGAAGGAAATCCGGTCTACGGCGAGCTTTTCCTCGCCGTCCTGAAGGAAGGCAACGGACAGGTCTTTGACGTCAATGAGCGGATTGGAAGAGGGGATCTCAGTCATCATCTCGCTCCTATTGGAAGTTTTTACGCGGATCAAACGCATCGCGCACCGCTTCGCCGATGAAAATTAATAAGCTCAGCATGATCGAAATGGACAAAAAGCCGGTAATCCCGAGCCAAGGCGCTTCTAGATTCTTTTTGCCCTGAGCCAGCAATTCCCCTAAGGAAGGCGACCCCGGCGGTAGGCCAAACCCCAGAAAATCCAGAGATGTTAGCGTGGTGATCGAGCCATTGAGAATGAACGGCATAAAGGTCAGGGTTGCCACCATTGCGTTGGGCAACAGATGTCGCATCATGATGGTTTTGTTGGACACACCCAGTGCGCGGGCCGCCGAAACATATTCAAAGTTGCGGGCACGCAGGAATTCTGCCCGCACAACCCCCACCAGAGCCACCCAAGAGAACAGCAGCAAGATGCTGAGCAGAATCCAGAAACTCGGTGTGATAATGGCCGCGATGATCAACAACAGATAAAGCTGAGGGACCGAGGTCCAGATCTCAATGAAGCGTTGGAAGATCAGGTCGGTCATGCCGCCGAAATAGCCTTGAATGGCTCCGGCGGCTACGCCTATTACGGACGAGAACAGAGTGAGAGCAAGGCCAAAGAGCACCGATAGGCGAAAACCATAAATCAATCGTGCCATGACGTCGCGTCCCTGATCGTCGGTGCCAATCCAGTTCCAGTTTCCGACGCTGCAGTTGGAATCATTGACCCCGTTTTCAAACGGCGCGCAGCGAACCTCCTTGTCCAACATCCAGCTCGGAGGAGCGGGAGCTGGTGTCGGCAAATCGAGATTGACGGTCTTGTAGCTGTAGCGCACAGGGGCCCAGACAATCCAGCCATTGGCCGTGATTTCGTCCTCGATAAAGGGGTCGCGATAGTCTGTTTTAGGCAGAAATCCACCAAATTTAGACTCTGGATAGTCAACAAAAAGCGGCGACAGAATCTCGCCCTTATAAGAAAGGACCAAAGGCTTGTCATTGGCGATCAGTTCAGCAAACAAGGTCACAAAAAACAGGACAAGAAACAACCAAAGCGAAACATAACCGCGCTTATTGGCTCGAAAATTTTTCAATCGGCGCTGATTAAGCGGCGAAAGGCGTTCGGCAAAACTGGACTTTTGGGGAGGCATAGAAGTTCCGGTTTCCATCATCAAACCTCTCGACTTTCAAAATCGATGCGGGGATCAATCAGCATATAGGTGACATCCGAAACCAGACTGATCAGCAATCCCATCAGTGAGAAGATATAGAGGGTGGCAAACACGACCGAATAGTCCCGATTGATCACACTTTCAAAGGACAATAACCCCAAGCCATCGAGGGAGAAGATGGTCTCAATCAACAGAGATCCCCCAAAGAAAGCACCGATAAACGCACCGGGAAACCCGGCGATGATGATCAACATCGCATTACGGAAAACATGTCCATACAGCACCTGTCGTTCGGTCAGGCCTTTGGCGCGGGCGGTTACCACATATTGCTTGCGGATTTCATCGAGAAATGAGTTTTTGGTCAGAAGCGTCGTGGTGGCAAAAGCAGCAAGCGACATCGCGGTCAAAGGCAAAGCCAGATGCCAGAAATAATCGAGAATTTTTTCAGGCCACGATAGCGCGTCGAAATTGTCCGAGACCAAACCGCGCAACGGGAACCAGTCAAAGAATGACCCACCGGCAAATAGAACCACCAGCAAAACCGCAAACAAAAAGCCCGGTATGGCATAGCCGATAATGACCACAGCAGAGGTCCATATATCAAAGCGAGAGCCATCACTGACCGCTTTGCGGATGCCAAGAGGAATTGAGATTAAATAGGAAATCAACGTCATCCAGAGCCCCAGCGAAATGGACACCGGCATTTTTTCAAGGATCAATTCCAGCACACCAATATCGCGGAAATAACTGTCGCCAAAATCAAACTTTGCATAGCTTACAATCATATTGCCAAAGCGTTCCAGCGGTGGTTTATCAAAGCCGAATTGTTTTTCCAAATCCTTGATAAAGTCAGGATCCAGCCCTTGCGCACCACGATATTTTGAACCGATATCACCCGCGTCACCGCCCGATTGGCCTGCGCCAGAGCCGGAAAAATCGCTACCGCCACCCGAAATACGTTCGGTTGCAGAAACATCGGTACCGGTGACTTGCGCGATAATGCGCTCGACAGGGCCGCCGGGGGCAAATTGGATAACCGCAAAATTGATTGCCATAATTCCGATCAATGTCGGAATTATTAGCAAGAGACGTCGCAAAATATAAGCGCCCATTCTCTCTCCATCTCATTAGCCAGCGTTGGGTTGACTAGATCGGTTGCTCTTTAAAATTCACACAATGCGCAATTCTGCACATAGGCACATAATACTTCATTAACCATAAATCAGAATTTGGTTACTGAAATACTTCGGCGGTGTTTATTCAATCGTCTGTCCACCACCAGCTTTCGGGAATGAAGTCGTGTAATTTCCCAGATGTCGGCCAGCCAAAGCCCTTCCAGACACCAAGGGTATGAACAGGTTTGTTCCAATTGGGCACCCAATAATGCCCCGCACGCCAAATGCGATCAATAGCCTGACCGGCCGCCTCCATATCATCCCGCGTTTTGGCCGCAAGGCCTGCGTCCAGCATGGCATCAAGTACCGGATGTTTGACTCCGGCCAGATTGTAACTGCCCGGCGTGTCGGCCGCTTCAGATCCCCAGATCGAGCGGCTGGTCGGAGTTAGATTGGACGAGAGAGCATAACGCCTGCTGGTCATATCAAAATCAAAATTGTCCAAACGACTCTGGAACTGTGACGGGTCCACCAGCCTGAAATTGAGGGGAATACCAAGCAAAGCCAGATTGTTGGCCCAAGGCGAGACGACCCGTTCAAACGCGGGGCTGTTGGACAGTAACTCGATATCCAACACTTCGCCTTTGTCATCCACCCAGCCTTTGTCGCTGCGTTTCCATCCCGCTTCCGTTAGTAGCTTGTTGGCGCGACCCAGTAGCTTGCGGTCCTTGCCCGATCCGTTGGAAACAGGGGGGCTGTAAGGGGCATCAAAGACCACAGGATCAAGCTGATCGCGATAGGGCTCCAGCAAGGCCAACACCTTGCCCGTTGCGGCGCCTGAGGCTTTCATGTTGGTTCGTTCGAAGAAGGACTGCGTGCGTTGGTAGAGATCAAAAAACAGATTTTTGTTAGACCATTCAAAATCAAACGCCAGCGCTATAGCCTCGCGTGTGCGTGGATCTGCAAATTTGGCGCGCCGTAGATTAAAGAACCAACCTTGTGCGCCGGAAGGGCGGCCGTCGGGGACTTCCAGCTTAAAGGCTCGACCGTCTTCGAGCGCTGGGAACGCATATTGTGTTGCCCAGCTTTTGGAAGAGAATTCCTCGTAAAAATTTAAATCACCTTTTTTGAAGGCTTCAAAAAGAGCTGTGCGTTCTCGTGAGAACAGTAACCGGATTGTATCAAAATTGCCGTGCCCGATGGCCGTGGGCAGGTGCGCTCCCCAATAGTCAGGGTCACGATGATATTCGATAAAACTGCCCGCGTTCATCTTGCCAATGCGATAAGCACCTGAACCGATAGGCGGGGTCAGGGTGGATTTATCAAACGCTTTGTCTGCATAGTGAGCTTGCGCAAAAATGGGTATACTGGACGCCGCATCCAACAGCGCTTGGCGGGATTGCTTGCCCGAAAAAACCAGCGCCACTTTTCCGCCATCCAGCTCGGCGCGGTCCATCTGACCAAGCGCTGTTTTCATAAGCGGGTGGCCGTCTTTTTTCAAAATATTGTATGAAAAGACAATATCTTGCGGCGTGACCGGAGCGCCATCATGAAAACGAGCATCTTGGCGCAGGGTAAATGTCAATCGGTTGCCGTCAGGGGATAGCGACACGGAGCGGGCCAAATGGCAATAGACCGCGTCTGGCTCGTCATAGGCCCGCACCATCAATGTATCAAACAACAATTCAATACGAGGTGGAGCATCCCCTTTGAGTACAAATCCATTGAGTGTATTGAAGGTTTGCGGGTTTTGATTGAAGGCCCAGCTGGGGGCGGTAAAAGCAAAGCGTCCGCCCTTGGGCGCGGTGGGGTTGATATAGTCAAAATGGGCAAAGTCGGGCGCATATTTCAAACTGCCAAAGACTGACAGGCCATGCAACGCGGTGCTGGTCCAGCCGACAAGAGGACGCCCCAGCAAGTCAATGCCGGAAGCGGCGATGAGTGCGGATGTTTTGAGAAAGGCGCGGCGGTTCAAACCGGATCGGGCGCGTGTGTCTGTCACGGTCTGCTTTGGCACGGCGGCTTTCTCCTTGGCTGGTTGCGAGTACTGTTGTAACAAAGCGGCGGGATCAGTTTTTCTCTTCTATATCGGCCGCTTTGTCTGCATCCCACCACCAAATGGTCGGAAACCCATGGGTCAGCAATGGCAGTTTTGGTGGATGGCCAAAGCGATCCCAACGGGCAATGCGCGACGCATCCAGATGCCAAGTCGGGATCATATAATGGTTGGCCAGCAAAACACGATCCATCGCGCGGGTTGCAGCCACAAGGCTTTCGCGATTCTCGGCAAAGACGATTTTGTCAATCAGCGTATCAATCGCAGGGTTTTTGACCCCTGCATAATTGGCTGATCCTTCCCGATCAGCCGAAGCTGTGCCAAAATATTCGCGCTGCTCATTGCCTGGTGACAGGCTTTGCCCCCAAGCCAGATAGGCCATGTCAAAATCACGACTGCGTAGGCGATTGACATATTGTGCGCTGTCGACAAACCGGACAGTCAAAGCCACGCCTATACGCTGCAAAGACGCTTGGTACCTCAGAGCGATCCTCTCGGTTGCCGGACTTGAGACAAGGAATTCAATCTCGAAAGCTTCGCCCTTATCGTTACGCATGACGGTCTTGGTGGGGTCACTTTCTACGCCGATCGCCACCAGGATCGAATGGAAGAAGCCTGTTTTCTTCTTGGTTTCATCGACTTCGGTTTTAGGCTCCCACCCCCCTTCCTTGAACAGGGCAAGAGCTGTTTTCAGGTTGTCGCGCAGATCTTCACGGCTTTCCACCTTCGGGTTGGTATAGGCCTTATCAAAGACCGAAGCGGGGATCTGGTCTCGCAATGGCTCCAGAAAGGCCAGCTCTTTCTCGTCCGGCAGTCCGCTGGCTGCCAGCTCTGTGCCAAAATAGTAGCTGTCACTGCGTTTATACTGACTATAAAACAGGGTTCGGTTCATCTCTTCGAAATTGAAGACATAATTGAGCCCTTCGCGCACTTTGGGATGAGAGAATTTCTCGCGCCGAAGATTGGGCCAAAAGCCGCCCGTTACTCCCGATGCACGGTCTGGGACCATCTCCAACACCACGCGGCCATCTTTCACCGCCGGAAAATCATAAGCTGTGGCCCAGTTTTTGGCGGCGTTCTCTAGACGGAAATCATAGCCATCAGATTTGAAGGCTTCCAGCATCACTGTTGCATCGCGGAAATATTCATAGCGAACGGTGTCAAAATTATTCTGGCCAATCATCACGTTGAGGTCTTTGGCCCAATAGTCTTTAACGCGTTCAAACTCGATATATTTGCCACCGCTGAAGTCTTTTATTTTATAGGCACCAGAGCCCAAGGGTGGCTCAAGCGTGGCGCCTGAAATATCGCGCGGATTGCCGTTGGCGTCGGTGCCCGTCCACCAATGCTTGGGCAAGATCAACAATTGACCAACAATATGTGGCAGTTCGCGGTTGCCTTCCTGATCAAAGGTAAAGGTCACTTCCCGCTCGCCTGTGATCTCGGCTTTGGTGACATTTTTATAGTAGAATTTTCGCTGCGGATTCAGGTTGGTCAATTGCTCAAAGGACCAGACCACATCTTCTGCCGTAATGGGGGTTCCATCATGCCAGAAAGCGTTATCCCGAAGGCGGTATTTCACATAGGAGTAATTCGGGCCCACATACATCGCATCAGCAATCAAGCCATAGTCGGATGAGATTTCATCATAGGCTGATGTCATCAAGGTATCATAGATCAAACCAAGACCGGACGCGGGCTCCCCCTTGGGAATGATGACGTTAAAGCTGTCAAAGCTTCCTTGCAAAGCTTGTCGCACGACGCCGCCCTTGGGGGCGTCTGGATTGACATAGTCAAAATGCGTAAAGTCGGGTTGATATTTTGGCTCGCCCATCAGGGATGACCCGTGCAACCATGTTTCAAATTCCAGCGCTTGAGCGCTGCCATTTCCAGACAGCATATCGACCGCGCCCGTCGACAACAGGGCCAGCCCCAAAAGACTGGCGCGCAAGGCGTTAAGGCTGCGACGGCGTAAGGAATGAGGCACAGGGTATCTCCTTCAAATCACTGACTGCAATAATTTTAACAAAGCATATCGGCATCAAGTAGCACCAAATGATTGCTTACCGTACACTTTTGTCCACAAACCAGCCAGACAATAAGCTTAACAGTCATTGTTGAGTGGAATTGGTTCGCAATATGGCAGTCTTGCACATATTTCCATGAATTTTTCGTAATAATCCCGAGGGCTTAGCTTTATTGTTTGCCTTTTAGCAATCGTGCATTCGTACCGTCGATAAGCCTATCAGGTGAAATGCTAAACACAGCATTGGGGGCTCCGGCTGCTGCCCACACCATTTCAAACTCAAGAAGATCGGGGTCAATATAGACATCCATTGCACAGAGATGCCCGATAGGAGACACACCACCGATGGCAAATCCGGTCTCCCGACGCACCTTTTTCGCATCAGCGCGATCCAACGCGGAGCCAATGACGTTGGCTGCCAAATCCATATCTACCTGATTATGTCCCGCAATCAATAACAAGACCAGCTGTTGATTGTCGTGCCGTTCAAAGATCAGGCTTTTAACAATTTGTCCGACTTGGCACCCGCAGGCCACAGCGGCATCCTGGGCTGTGCGCGTTGATGCGGGCATGGTGATAATCTCGATATCGAAACCCAAGGCAATTGCGGCTCCGGCGACCCGATCCTTGGAGCTTCGTTTGGGCGTATGCTGGTGGTTTCCGGACATCTAAACCACCACCTTTTGTGCCACTTGGTCGCCAACACCAAAGACACGTTTGTAGCGCTCGATTTCATCTTTGGGGCCCATGGCTTTGTTTGGATTATCCGAAAGCTTGACCGTCGGCCGGCCATTGGCTGAGATTGCCTTGCAAACCAGAGAGAAGGGGGCGAGGCGATTGTCAGGAACCAAATCGCGGAAATCATTGGTCAACAGCGTGCCCCAACCAAAGGAAATACGCGCTCGATCATTGAATCGGTGAAAGAGCGTGTCAATTTGGTCCACATCCAGCCCATCAGAAAAGATGATGCGCTTCTCGCGTGGGTCCTCTCCTCGTTGTTGCCACCATGCGATGGCAGCCTCCGCCGCATCGGCGGGGTGACCACTGTCAATGCGAATGCCTGTCCATCCGGTTAGCCAATCCGGCGCATGCTCTAAGAAGCCTTTGGTGCCGTAGGTGTCAGGCAAGATAATCCGCAGATTTCCGTCATGTTCGCGTTGCCAGTCTTCCAACACACGATAGGGAGCATTGGCCAGAGCAGTATCGCCTTCTGCCAGTGCCGAATAGACCATCGGCAACTCGTGGGCATTGGTACCGATCGCTTCAAGTTCCCGGTTTTTGGCGATGAGGCAGTTGGATGTACCAACAAAATTGTCACCAAGGCCTTCTTTTACGGCCTGCACACACCAGTCTTGCCACAAGAAAGAGTGCCGTCGGCGGGTACCGAAATCAGCGATTTGCACGTCGCCGATCGCGCGTAACCTTTCAACCTTTTGCCAAAGGTGGGTCATGGCGCGGGCATACAGAATTTGCAGCTCAAACTTGGCCATAGACTGCAGAACCGCACGGGAGCGTAGTTCCATCAGAACGGATAGGGCAGGGACCTCCCACATCATTACCGCAGGCCAGTCGCCCTCAAAACTCAATTCATATTGATCCCCCACCCGTTCCAGGTGATAGGGTGGCAGGGTCAGATTTTCGAACCATTCCATAAAGTCAGGCCGAAACATTGAGCGCTTGCCATAGAACATGTTGCCGCGCAGCCAAGTGCTTTCACCCCGTGACAGCTTTAATGTGCGGATGTGATCCAGCTGTGCCCGCAATTCCCCTTCGTCTATCAAATCAGCAAGGGGGACATCTTTGGAACGGTTGATCAGGCTGAAGACCACATGCACATTGGGTTTGTTATGAAAAACCGACTGCGCCATCAACAGCTTGTAAAAATCGGTGTCAATTAGGGACCGTACAATGGGGTCGATTTTCCATCGATGGCTGTAGACGCGCGATGCGAGATCCGTGGTCATGAACTGTCCTTGGACAAAATAAACATTGCTACAATGCTGGCCTAGCAAGAGACAGGTTGCAAGCGGATTCTACGAGTCGGTAGCGCTTGTTGGCTCATGCCTGCAGTTGCACACCATGCCCACGCATATCATTCATCGCTTGATCCAGCGACCCATCAAGATCAATTGCGCGGCAGGCTGACAGATCAACGCTCACGTCAAAGCCCAGCTTTGCTGCATCCACAGCGGAATAACGGACACAAAAATCTGTAGCCAATCCAACAAACGTCAAGGAGCTAACACCCCGTTCGCGCAAATAGCCTTCCAACCCTGTAGAGGTGTGGTGATCATTTTCAAAAAAGGCAGAATAGCTATCGATGTCGCGATTGTTACCCTTGCGCAAGATAATATCAGCCCGGTTTGTTTCCAGTTCTTTATGGAATGCGGCCCCCAGAGTGCCTTGTACACAATGATCGGGCCAGAGGATCTGATCGCCATAAGGCATCTTGATGCTGGAATAAGGCGCTGCATCGGGGTGATTGGAGGCAAAAGAACGATGATCGGCGGGGTGCCAGTCTTGTGTCAGGACGATGCGTGAAAAAGATTGCTGCATGAGATTGATTTTTTCGATGATGGCATCGCCACTCGACACGGCAAGCGCACCGCCGGGGCAGAAATCATTCTGAACATCAATTACGACTAGGGCGTCATGGGTTGAAATATCCATACAGCCGACCTTTCGATTGAGCCTTCGGCGCGGCCACATTCGATGGGAGCGAACCAAGGGCGATAGCATAGGGCCAATAACGTGCCTTGACCTTATTTCAGATGTCTCATTTGTGAAAGGGCAAAGGTGGCGATAGACGGGCCTCTCAGGCATTCCATCAAGAATCAGCCGCATCGATAGGCAGACCATCGAATCCAGATGTGCGAACTTCAACACCGTGCCATAGGGGCCTTGGTTGCTTGTTCCCCAAAATGTACGGATTCTTGCAGGTTGATCCACTGGTAGGTCGATTTGTCACAGATCAGATATAAGCACGAAAATATCGCGCAGCAATCAGAAGGGGACAGCCTTTCTTTCGGCGAAGGAGACGACTGTTTGACTGCTGCTTCAAGAGCCGAAAGGTAACAAAAAGGCCGGGAGTGTCCCGGCCTTTGAAGAGTAATGGTGACCTGTGGTCTCGTGCGTGTCGCGCCTTAAGGGCTTTATGTCTTCATCGGCAAAACCGGTGCAGCGCTTGCCTTGACAGAACGCTCTCGGATTTGCCGCTGAATGCGACACAGAATGCGTCACTGGGCGGCTGGCACTAATTGCTCAGGCTTTGCAAATAGCTAACCAGATCGGCGCGGTCCTTGTCTTTCTTGAGGCCTGCAAAGCCCATGGACGTTTTTTCGACCAGATCCTTGGGTTTGGTAAGGAAACTGTTCAGTGTTTCCACATCCCATGATTTGCCTTCAGAAAACTCGGTCATTGAGCCAGAATATTTGAACCCATCAATAGAAGCTACGGCGCGGCCAACGATGCCATGCAGGTTCGGTCCTGTTTTGTTGGCACCACCAGCGTCAAATGTATGACAGGATGCACATTTCTTGGCGACCTTGGCGCCTTTATCTGCATCAGCGGATGCAAGCAAAGTGGCAAAATCTACCGTTTCGACTACTTCTTCTGGGGCGGCTTCTTGCGACGCGTCGGCCACTTCAATCACATAACCAGGTTTTTCTGGGGTTTCTGCATGAAAGATGAAGCTGGTAACCATGCCCGTGACCATGATAAAAATCAGGGCCATCAGAAATGCTCCAAAGGCTTTGTTCAGTTCGAAAGAGTTCATCGGTCCTTGCTCCGGGTCTATTGAAGGACGTGACGGATGCGGCGTCCATTCGGGTACTGGTATCGTTCGATTACTATTTGAAGCGGAAACTACTAGCTTTTCCGGATGAATGTCCATAGGAATAGCGGCTAAGATAACCCAACTTTGGCCATAGTCATGTCCTTTTTCAACAATATTGGGAGAATGCCGTATGACCCGGCGCACCGCTAACTCAAATCCGATCATTTTAATTCCTGCTCGTATGGCCTCTGTAAGGCTGCCAGGCAAGCCTTTGGTCGATATTGCTGGTGACGCCATGATCGTACAAGTTTGGCGCCGAGCCATGGAAGCAGACATCGGTCCGGTGCTGGTGGCGTCCGATTGTCATGAAATTGCTCAGGTCGTGCGCGATGCCGGTGGTGATGCTGTTGTCACAAATCCCGCGCACCCGTCTGGCTCCGACCGCATTTTTGAGGCTCTGGAGCATTTCGATCCCAACAAGCGCTTCAATACCATCGTCAATGTTCAGGGCGATTTGCCCACCATTGACCCGCGTGCCATACGGGCTTGCTTCTTGCCTTTGGAAGATCCGGATGTGGATATTGCAACAATCGCGGTAAAAATTACCGACGAGGACGAAAAAACCAATCCCAATGTGGTGAAGATCGTCGCAACCCCCGTCGGTCCGAACCGTATGCGAGCCCTTTATTTCACTCGAGCTACCGCACCTTATGGGGATGGCCCACTTTATCATCACGTCGGCCTATATGCCTATCGGCGCGATGCGCTGGAACGCTTTATCACCTTGCCTGTCTCGCCACTCGAGGCGCGTGAGCGTCTGGAGCAATTGCGAGCTTTGGAGGCAGGCATGCGCATTGATGTTGCTATGGTTGATGATGTCCCTCTGGGCGTGGATACCGAAGCTGATCTTAAAAAGGCACGTCGCATCTTGGATACACGCCCATAACAAGAGCGTGGCTGTAGCGACGCCATTTTTGCACGCTTCAGGAACACTTGCCCTTTACCCTAGTCTGGGTATATCCCACCTTATGTTGCTACCGTCAGCTTGGGGCATAGAAAACCCGTAAGCCTAAATCTCTTATTTAGAGGGCATCCGCCCAATCCATCAAGGAGTCGTCATGATCGTCAGAAAAGTTGTTTTTCAGGGTGAACTAGGTGCCAACTCGCACATTGCCTGCAACAATGTCTTTCCTGAATGCGAGGCGGTGCCCATGGCCACCTTTGAGGAGTGCTTTAACGCTGTGCAGAACGATGAAGTCGATCTGGCTATGATCCCGGTGGAAAACTCCGTCGCGGGCCGTGTCGCCGACATTCATCATTTGATGCCCACGTCTGATCTGCACATCATTGGTGAGTATTTTGATCCAATTCATCATCAGCTTGTCGGGCTGCGCGGTGCCAAACTGGAAGACATAACAAGTGTGCAAAGCCATGTCATGGCTTTGGGCCAATGTCGCAAGGTGATCCGCGATCTTGGTGTCAAGGCGGTCATCGGTGCGGACACTGCCGGTTCAGCCCGTCAGGTGTCGGAATGGAAAGATCCAACCAAAGCTGCGATCGCGTCCGATCTTGCAGCCGAAATTTATGATCTTGATATTCTCAAGTCAGATGTCGAAGACGAGGCACACAATACAACGCGTTTCATCATCCTGTCCAAATATCCTATCAAAGCGGATCAGGGCAACGGGCCGGTGATTACCACATTTTTCTTCCGAGTGCGCAACGTGCCCGCCGCTTTGTATAAGGCTATGGGCGGTTTTGCGACCAATGGCGTCAATATGACCAAGCTGGAAAGCTATCAGACCGGCGGCAAGTTTTTTGCGACCCAGTTTTATGCCGATGTTGAAGGTCATCCAGATGACCCGAACGTCAAACTGGCATTGGAAGAATTACAATTTTTCTCTGCTGAGCTGAAAATACTGGGCATTTATCCAGCACATGAGTATCGCCAGACCATCAAAGAACCTGAGGCCAATCGTGCGTTGCGTCCCAGCCCCGATGTCTAATGAACTCGGTCAGCTGTGGTCTATCTATCAAAGAAAAAGCCGGTCAAACACCGGCTTTTTCTTTGATAGATAGACCCTATGTCTCAGCATTTTTTTGCATAGGTGAAAACCAGCGTGTCTCGTGTCCAGCGCCCTGTGCCGCGACAGCGTTTATGCACTTCACGATCGCCGTGCATGGTGACGCCCAGTTGATCTGCTTGCACAGGGCCTTCAACATGATATTCCAATGGAGTGTCAGGACAATATTTTGAAAAAACCCGTGCAGTTCCGGAATACCAATTGCCACTCTTGCGGCCGTTAAAGAGCAATGTGCCTCGTCCTACCGAAAGACCGGCACGCGGCCGTTCGTAAGAGAACCATCTTTGATTGCCTTGTGCCTGAAGCCGCATCAATGAACCATTGTGCCACCAACAGCTGTCCGCAGCGGCTGGCGCTATTGTCGCAAAAGTGAAAAATGAAGATACGACGCCAAATATTGCATGCATCCCCGCTGTCTTTGTCCGTTTTCTGAGTCGATCAAAAAAAATATTCATGTATGCCCCCCCCTAAATCAATGATTGCTGCTTCAGCTTAACATAGATAGATAATGCGTAAAATACCTAGAGAAACCGCAAGCCTGCATGAGATATTGGCATCCAGCGATGCGATATTCATTTGACTTATCGGCGTGTTTTATCAAAAAGCGATGTGCTCACGCTTTTTCAACCTTTTCTTGAGATGCTAGTGACTGTTCAATAACTGCCATTTGCAACCCAACGCCGAAAAGTAAAAGCCTATAATGAGTCAAAGCGTTTCCCGACAAAATGCTTTTTGGCAAAAAGCCAAACGGCGCATTTGGAATGTGGCCAATTTGCCCGCTATAATGGCGATGCTGGTTGTTGCTGCCTCTACATTTGTCGCGGAAGATCTCAACCAGAATGTGTATATACAGCGTGCGCGAGCCGATTTGCAGAATGAAACCAATCTTATTGCCGTCAAGTTGCAGGGATTGATAGAGGCGAACGTCAAATTGGTACGCGGTCTCTCAATCACCATCGCAACGGAACCGAACATTGATCAGATTAGGTTCGTTGAACTGGCCAAAAGCCTGTTTGATGGAAGCTCGGAATTGAAAAGTATTGCCGGTGCCCCTGAGCTGGTGGTGTCGATGATATATCCGGTCAAGGGCAATGAAAAAGCTATTGGTCTGGACTATCGCCGTAACCATGAGCAGCGGGCCATGGCCTTGCGCGCACGTGATTTTGGTGAAACAAATTTGGCTGGACCGATTAATCTGGTTCAGGGCGGGCAGGGGCTTATTGCTCGGTATCCCATATACTACAATCACGCTGTGCATGGCCTCCAGTTTTGGGGGCTTTTGTCGTCGGTCATCGACATAAACAAAATCTATCAAGCCAGCGGTCTATTGGATCAGGCAGAAGCCGATTTTGTTCTGGTTGGTAAAGATGGGAAAGGGGCTGCCGGTCAACAGTTCTTTGGTCCCAAACATGTCAATGATAACAATCCAGTGAGTGCAACTGTCGATTTCGGTTTGGGACAATGGGAGTTGCGTGCGGTCCCTAAATCCGGTTGGCACGTGACCCCACCCAACGTTTGGGCCATTCGCGGTGCGGCTCTGGCAGCCTTGTTGCTTGTGGTTTTGCCAATTGCTTTCGTCGGCTGGCTGTTTCGGGAACGAATGGCTCATCTCAACGCCAACCTCAATGGCCAAATAAAAATTGCCCGGATGAAAAAGCGCCTGGAATTGGCTCTTGAGACCTCGCAGATCGGTGTTTGGGAGTTTGAACCCAAAACCGGCAAGACGTCTTGGGATGGCCGTATGAACGAGCTTTATGGATTTCCTCAAGACCATGCCATTACAGGTGAGCAATGGATTGCGTGTCTGCACCCAGATGATCGTGAACGGGTTAATTCAGAAGTACAGGGCGTGTCTCAGGAGAGCGGCATGTACAAATCTGAATTTCGGGTGATTTTACCAGATGGTAAAGAAAGGACTATTCGTACCGTTGGCTCTATGATGAGCAATGATCTTGATGAGCAACGGTTGGTGGGCGTGAACTGGGATATTTCGGAAGATGTGGCTCGCGAAAAAGATCTCTGTGATGCACGAGCGGAGAGCGATCGGCGCTATCAGGAGCTCGAGATCGCCAAAGCGCGCATTGAAAACAACTCTCTGCATGATTTTTTAACTGGTCTTCCCAACCGACGCTATCTTGACGACAAGCTGAACGGCAATCATGGCAACACATGTTTGATGGAAGATACAACCTACCTGATGAAGATCGATCTTGATGGGTTTAAGGAGGTCAACGACAATTTTGGCCATGCTGCCGGTGATGCAATGCTTGTCAACGTAGCCAAAATTCTGAATCAGTTGATTATCAATGATGAGTTTGCTGCCCGTGTTGGTGGAGATGAGTTTATTGTCCTTTGCTGCTCCGGCATGAACGATCAGCGGCCGGCCGAACTGGCACGTCAGCTCATCGAGAAAATCCAAGTGCCGATTGTGTACAAGGGACGCACCTGTCGCCTTGGGGCAAGCATTGGGGTCGCTTGTGGTTTAGAAGCAGAAAAAGACTCGGACAAACTGCTCTCTAACGCGGATATGGCGCTCTATCAATCCAAACAGGATGGCAAGGGCTGTGTAACTTTCTTCAGTCAATCCATGTCTCAAAGTGCGCGTCATCAGCGCCAATTGGCGGATGATCTTTTGCGCGGCATCGAAAACCGTGAGTTTATAGCATTCTATCAAGGCCAATATTGTGCTCATACCCATGCCTTGGTCGGTACAGAAGCTCTGGCGCGTTGGGAACATCCTGAAAGAGGGGTATTGGCACCGTCCGAATTTGTAGAGTTAGCTGAGAGCCTCGGCGTCATGGGGGCAATTGACGCCATGATTCTGGACCATGCTGCCGAGACCCAAAAATACTGGACAAAGCTAGACTTTTCTGTTCCTCGCGTGTCGGTCAATGTGTCGGCCAAGCGATTGGGTGACAAAGAGTTGATTGCCAACCTCGAAAAAATGGATTGCGATCTTAGGACGCTGACTTTTGAATTGGTCGAGTCCACTTTCCTTGATCGCAGTGATGCGCAAGTGGCGGCAAACATCCGACAGATCAGGGAAATGGGTATCGATATTGAAATTGACGATTTCGGCACGGCATATGCCTCGATTGTTAGTCTGACGCACTTGTTGCCCAACCGGTTGAAAATCGACCGTCAACTCATCCAACCGGTGATCGACAGTGCCGATCAGCGCGAGTTGGTGCATTCCATCATTCACATTGGGCGCACCCTTGGAATTGGTACCGTAGCCGAAGGGGTGGAAAGCATGGAGCATGCAGAGATATTGCGCATCATGGGGGTCGATATACTTCAGGGATTCGCATTCTCGCGCCCGATGAATCGGGTGGACTTTGTTAAGGATCACTCCGTTGATAGTGAACAAAGAATTGTTGCCAACGTCTCGTAAGAAGCCATTAAGATAGGCGTTTTTATCGTTCTCAGTAATAAAAAGAGGCCCCGAACGTGGGGCCCCTCAGGCATTTCTGCTTGCGTTATTAAGCGGTCAATTGATAGCTGACGGGTACATAGCGGAAGCCGCTGTCTTTTTGTTCCACAAAGCCGGCAGCAGGGAATGGCATGTGATAGCCGATCATCGGCACACGATCCGCTGCCAACATGCCCAAAATTTTCCGGCGCGATTGGGCTGCCATTGCTTTGTCCATGTCAAATTTGACCTCCCAGTCTGGATAAGCAAGTGACCAGACATAGTGATTGGCCAAATCTGCCATCAACAGCAACTGTTTGCCATCGCTTTCTAACATGTAGGCCATGTGCCCGGGCGTATGGCCAAAGGCATTCATCGCTGTGATACCCGATGCAACACTGTCTCCATCGGACAAGAATGTCATTTTTTCAGCCAGAGGTTTGACATTGCTATCGAAGCCTTTGTTGCCGCTCTTGGCCCAGTGATCATATTCTTTCTGACCCGTTAGATAAACCGCATTGGCAAATGTCGGTTTGCCTTCGTCTATCAGCCCGCCGATATGATCGCCATGCATGTGGGTGAGCACAACATGCGTTACCTGATCCGGCGTCACCCCTGCCTCTGACAGTGCAGCACGAATGCCCCCTGCATTGAGACCGGTATCAAACAAAATAACATTGTCCCCGACGCGCACCAGAGATGGAGTAAAATAGAATTGCGCCATGTCTGTGCTGATGAAATTGGCGTCACTGACATTGCTAAATTCTTCATCAGAAACATTGAGGCCAAAAATCCCGTGCGGATTGTCGCGTGGCACTGATCCGGCCAGTAGGGCTACCACGTCCATGGAACCGATTTTAAACCCGCGCGCCTTTGCCATGGGCAACATCGCCTTGGGTTTGTCTGCTGCAAAACCGACACGGGGAGCCATCATCGCTCCGGTCGCTCCGACAGCTGCCAGCAATGCTGTGCGACGATCAATTGAAATGCTCAAATCTCTTCTCCTCATTGGTGCACTGGAAATGCCCGTTCGTTAACTCTCGCTTTTTTGAAAAGCGCAGGACCCTGTTGAGTAAGGATTTCTACGTTGTGAGACTGCATTGAGACCACAAAGCGATCAAAACAATTGTTTGTGAGGACAAGTCGCTTGGGAAGGACCTTCACCGCTGCGGTAATCAGTGATTAACGCTAATCAAAACTATTCAGCATATTAGGAAAATGAGAGGGCTTGCTTGATATTATATTGCGCAAACGACGGTCAAATCGATAGGTTCAAAAACACACATGAGTGTCAAAAGCAGGCCAAATTTCTTAATGTTTGCAACCTGGCGCCTATTGGCTGCCTTGTTGGTCATGTTGTATCATTTTTGTCAGTATGGCCCGCCTGCCTATGCTAAGTTTGCGGTTGATCTGGAGCTGTTGACGCCATTGCTGGACATGTTCTTCATGGTTTCCGGCTTTCTCATTTCCGTTCATTATGCTGATCGCATGAAGTCCATAGCGGATTATAAAATCTTTTTGATACGGCGTCTTGCGCGGCTCTATCCGTTGCATATTCTAACGCTATCATTCTTCTGCATGGTTTGGTTGGCGGTGTCTGCGGGGGTGGTTTCATCGCGCATGACCGAGACCTATTCGCTGGTAGAACTTATTAACGAACTGCTGCTCATCAACGCTTGGGGTGTGTCTGATGTGCTGACATTCAACTTTGTTTCCTGGTCCTTGTCTGCGGAGTGGTTCTGTTATTTGTTGTTTCCTGCCATTTTGTTTGTTTGGCGCAAGTGGGGTGTTTTTGCGCTGATTGCCCTGCTGGTGATTTACACTCAAATCATGGATGTTCTGAGCGATGCTGGGGTTACGCCCTTCTCTACGTGGATGCACGCCAACACATGGGGGGCATATCGCGTCTTCGCTGATTTTTTAATCGGTGCGATTGTTGCTGATTTGGCATCTCGGCGCCTGCTAAAAATTCGCAGCCATGCACTGGCATGGGGCGTGTTTGCTGCTGCCGTGGGATATATGCTTACAAATCCCTCATGGGAATATGGTCCGATTCTTGCGATATCTTTTGCAATCTATATCGCGGCGCAAGTCGAGTTCAACGCGCCCTCAACATCCCCGTTTTACAAGCCATTCATGCCCTTTGCCGCTGCCTCGTTCGGTATTTATCTTTGGCATCCGGTGTTGGCCAGTATCGTGATTGGCGTGGCATGGAACCGGATTTTAAAACCAATGGAGATCGGGTCTTTTTATATGGCGATTATAGCTGCGATGATTCTGACGGTGTTGGTGGCTGTGCTGTCAGCTCGTTTCTTTGAGGCTCCGGTGCGCAAGACCATTCTTTCTTTTGTTGAGAAACGCGAGATTAAAAAGAAAAAACGAAAAGCTGCACCGGTTCCTGCCGAATAACTAGCCGGCGTCCACCCAAAAGCGGATCAACCAAGCTGCAATGGAAAAACGACCCGGTATATGGGGCAATTCATCTCCGGCTGGTCGCGCCATCATCTCGCGCACCTCTTGCCGTGTGAACCAACGGGCTTCTGTTAGTTCGGTCTCGTCGATCTGAATATTCGAAGACAGGGCCTCAGCAAAGCAGCCCAACATCAAAGATGAGGGAAATGGCCACGGTTGGCTGGTCAGATATCGAACCGCGCCAATTTTGATACATGATTCCTCCAAAATTTCCCGTCGGACAGCCGCCTCCAGAGTCTCGCCATGTTCCATGAAACCGGCAAGCGTGGAATACATAGGCGTATCAAAGCGTGCATGGTGCCCCAACAAACAGCGCTCGACACCGCTTTCATCCCTGTGAATGGCCAGCATGATCACCACTGGATCCGTGCGCGGGAAATGAACCGCCGAGCAGGACGGACAATCTCGTCGTGCGCCAGCCAGTGCAACCACGGTTGATGCGCCGCATTTTGAGCAAAATTGATGATTCACATGCCAGGTTAGCAAACTGCGAGCCTGTGCGATCGCGCCCAGTTGATCCGGTGGCAAGAGGTCTTTCAGCCCAACCGCACGAATCCCTTCAACCACATACTCTTCATTGGTTGCCAACGCCTCGATGGCCTGATCGGTCAGTGGAACGGCAAGGCGGGGGGCATTGTCTTCCTCAGGGTCGGTGCCCAGCAGGATGACCCGATCCATATCTGCGCCAAGCTTTTGGGCTCTTTCTAAACAGAACAAAGCAGTCTGCTGCCCGTCCTTGATCCGCAACAACACATTGTCGTCATGAAGTAAATAATAACGTGCCTGGGTCTGTTGAACCATCGTGCCAAGGCTGTTTTCATCGCGATGTTCTGTGTCACGGTCCAGTCGATTATGTGCATATCCCAACTTATCAAAAGAGGGCAGGGTGCGGGTCTCGGCAAAAACGTCCGAGCCAGAAAAAATGTCCATGAATAACCAATCCGATATTTGAAAGCTTTTGCCTGCAACATAGGCCTTGCTGCCGGTTTATAAAATACAAAATCAACTTTTGGGGCTTCATATACATATACGAAGTCCGATGTTTACATATACGAAGTCCGATGTTGGCAAACGCATCTAAAGCAAAGCGGTCTGTAATGTCGTGATCAGATTGTTCGCCTTGGCCTCTTCATAGGGATGCATGGGGACTTTACCCCAAATGGGTCCTGGCCATGCTGCGTCCCCTTCAAAGCGGGCAACCACATGCACGTGCAGTTGTCGCACCATGTTGCCAAGCGCTGCGACATTGAGCTTGTCGCAACCGGTCGCATCCTGTAATGCGTTGGATACCATAAGCATCTCGTCCATTAAACGGTGCTGATCCTGACGAGCTAAGTCGATCAATTCTTCCAATCCGTTATATTTGGGCACCATCAGAAGCCACGGAAAATGTGTGTCATTCATTAGCCGTACAGTGCACAGCTCCAGCTCCGCGAGAGGTAGGCTGTCGGCCTTTAGCTGGGGATCAAGTATGAAATCGACCATGTTTCCGCTCCATTTAGTCAAAATGAATCATATCTGCCCCTTGCTTTAGCACGCAACAAGTGACATATGAACCAGTGGAAGGTTGGCAATGGACGTTCCCCTCGCCAACTGGGTCAGGTCCGGAAGGAAGCAGCCCTAACGAGTTACAGAGCGGGTCATCTGTTCAGCCTTCCACTTATCCCCTCCTATTTCAGATTATATGGTTTCATGCGCGGTCAAACTGCTGCATTCGTGCAACCAAGCCTCACCCTGTCAACAGGTAGGATGCTGCGGTCACAAGACGGGTGACGACGCGGCCTTCCCTCTGCTATGGATGGTACAGGTTTTTTCAAGGTCACATAAGTCAGGGATATTCCGATGGACGGTCAGGATCATCAGACAGCCGAAGGCTATCGCGTATTAGCACGCAAATACCGCCCCGCGAGCTTTGATGACATGATTGGTCAGGACCCGATGATCCGCACCCTGACCAATGCTTTCTCTTCCGGCAGGATAGCGCAAGCCTACATGATGACCGGTGTGCGCGGCGTGGGCAAAACAACCACAGCCCGTATTTTGGCCCGCGCCCTCAATTATGAGATCCCCGGAGAAATCGACGAACCCACCATTGATATGCCGCGACTGGGGGTGCATTGTCAGGCCATCATGGAAGGTCGCCATGTGGACATTATGGAAATGGATGCGGCCTCTCACACCTCTATCAATGACATTCGCGAGATTATCGAAGCCGCTCGCTACAAACCTGTCAGCGCTCGCTACAAGGTCTATGTCATCGATGAGGTCCATATGCTTTCGACCGCAGCTTTTAATGGATTGTTGAAAACGCTCGAAGAGCCGCCTGAGCATGTGAAGTTTATTTTTGCGACCACCGAGATTCGCAAAGTTCCTGTTACCGTTCTGTCTCGCTGTCAGCGCTTTGATTTGCGTCGTATTGATGCGGTGGAAATGGCCACTTACATGCGGACCATTTGTGAAAAAGAACAGGTTGAAATCGAAGATGACGCCTTGCAAATGATCGCCCGAGCTGGTGAAGGCTCCGCGCGTGACTCGCTGTCGCTTCTGGATCAGGCCATTGCTCATGGCGCAGGCAAAATCACCTCCGAGACCACACGCCAAATGCTGGGCCTTGCTGACAGGGCCCGCGTCATCGATTTGTTCGAAGCGGTAATGAAAGGCGACATTGGTATCGCTCTGGATGAATTGAAGGCGCAATATGATATCGGTGCAGAGCCCGCTGTGGTGCTGTCCGATCTTGCAGACTTCGTGCACCTCGTCACTCGCCTCAAATTGACCCCCGACGCCCATTCTGACGCCGCGGCCACAGAGTCGGAAAAGATACGCGGACGCGATTTCTCCGGCCAGCTTTCTGTGCGTGTCTTGTCTCGGGCTTGGCAAATGCTGCTGAAGGGCTTGGCGGAAGTCCAATCATCACCGCGTCCGTTGGCTTCTGCCGAGATGGTCTTGGTGCGGTTGGCATATGCCGCAGACCTGCCAACGCCAGATGAGGCGCTGCGGTTGTTGGCTAACAAAGACTATCGTCCCCCGATGCCATCGGGAGCAGGTTCAGGCCCTTCAACGCCCCCAGATGCCACTGTTTCTACTTCGGCAGAGGCACAAGGCAGCCCGCATAGTGGTGGCAGTCCGTCCTCCAATGCTCCGACCGCATTGCAGAGCGGGGCAAACTTGGGCGTCGCCCATTCCGCACCTGATCTGGATGTCGGGCATGCCGAACCGGCAAAAACCGAGAAGGCGAATCTGCGGCTTGTTGCCAGCCAGAGCGACGAACAAATGGCGGTTCGCACGCCGCCCACCCCTCAGTCGGTAGCTGGGGCTGAGCAAGACAAGACGGTTGCTAAACCAGAAATTAAGCCCGTGATCACGCGGTTTGAGCAAATCATCGCGTTGGCCAACAAACACCGCGATATTGCGCTTAAATTCCAGCTAGAATCATCCGTCCGCCCTGTGAGCCTTGAACAAGGCCGTGTGGTGATTAGCTATGACGGTGTTGATGGCGAAGCATTGCAACACAAACTCGGTCGCAAACTGGCTGAATGGACCGGTGAGCGTTGGCATGTTGAACTCTCGGGAGACGCCGGTGGGGCAACCTTGTCCGAACGCAAAGAAGAACGCGAGCGTCAGGTTCGCGAAGAGGCCGACGGACATCCGCTGGTTGAAGCGGTGCGTTCGATCTTCCCCGGTTCCAAAGTGGTTGATGTCCGCATCAATCGAGATTTCGAAGAAGAGTTTCTCGCCCCTCCGGTGGAAGATCTTTTGGATGAAGACATCAGTCTTTCCCTAAGTATGCCTGATGCTTCTGACTTGGATGATGACCGCTGAAGGGCAAAATAGCTAGCGTGCTGGTGGTGTGATTCTAGCGCCCAAACCACTAGGCATTTTTCGGTGGATAGAACGATCAAAATATTGAATGGCCTATCGTGTGAAACCTCAAAATTATGCGGGCTTCCAAGGTTGTGCTCTATCCGTTTTGGCTTTGTTGCTTGGGATTATCCTCGCGACTCTGAGCCATCTTTGAGGCGGGATGGCGCGCGGCAATTGACTTTGGTCTCTTGTGTCCCCATTTCTCTGAATGACACAAATCCTGACTTTCCCGCTTCCATCTTTTCTGAAATAAAGCAGGTGGGATTATTGAAAACGGACGATCTGGCGCCGATTGGGCAGCCGGAGGCGAGCAACATAAATAAGGACAAGCATCATGGATATGATGAAGATGATGAAAAAGGCCAAGGAAATGCAGGCCAAAATGGCTCAGATGCAGGAAGAAGTGGCCGAGATGGAGGCCACCGGTGTAGCGGGTGGTGATTTGGTCAAAGTAACCTTGACCGGCAAGGGCGAAATGAAAAGTCTGGCAATTGATCCGTCTTTGATCAATGCCGATGACGCCGAAATTCTTGAAGATCTCATCATCGCCGCCCACAATGACGCCAAAGGCAAGGTTGAAACGGCCATGCAAGACAAAATGCAGGATATGACTGGCGATTTGGGCCTTCCTGCTGGCATGAAACTGCCATTCTAAGGTTGAATACCAAATAACAAGGCGGCAGGAGTGTGGGCATGGCCAATCATGTGGCAGGGCCGGAAATTGAAAAGCTGATCAAACTGCTGGCGCGTTTACCCGGTCTGGGGCAGCGCTCAGCGCGCCGTGTCGCCTTGCATCTAATCAAGAACAAAGACCAATTGCTGATCCCGCTGTCCGATGCGATGGCCACCGCAGTCGATAAAATTCAGGTTTGTGAGACGTGTGGCAATGTCGACAGCGCCAACCCCTGCACCATTTGTACCGATGCGCGTCGCGATCCCAGTTTGCTGGTGGTGGTCGAAGATGTGTCTGATCTTTGGGCCCTTGAGCGTGCATCAGTCCTGAACGCCGCGTATCACGTGCTTGGCGGCACGTTGTCTCCACTCGATGGCATCGGGCCGGATGATCTCAATATCGGAGGTCTGCTAGCCCGTACGGACAAAGGTGAGATCAAGGAGATTATTCTGGCCGTCAATGCGACGGTGGAGGGGCAGACTACCGCGCATTACATCACCGATCAGCTTCAGGCGCAGGCAAAACAAGCCTCCGTTATCAATCCAGATTTCCAGCCAATCAAAATATCACAATTGGCCCACGGGGTTCCCATTGGCGGCGAATTGGACTATCTGGACGAGGGCACCTTGTTGCAAGCCATGCGCAGCCGCAAGGAATTCTCATAATCAAACATGTGCCACCGGTTTTGCTAAGCTCAGCTGTGCGGCGACATCTGCAATACAAGCCAACGTCATTCGAAGACCTGCAATTTCTCAAAATGGTTCATATCATTGAAGCTGCAAAATGCAGGCGGTTCTAGTTCAATGACCGGGGCACATTCCTGAAGATTTTCGACAATTTCCGCTAGTCCCTTTTGCCAGATCTCAATCGCGTCATCGCTGAATCGGTCCAGAACATAGGCAAAGGTGATGTGGAAACTGTAGGACTCGTGATCCGGATGACGATAGCCAAAAATATCAGCGAACCGGTCGCGCCAGCATTTCATAACCGCTCGGTCTTGCGACGAAATGCCTGCGACCTCCAATCCGTTCGGTGTTGCACCAACAACTTCCACTTGAAATGGACCTGGACTTTCAAAATCGTGCAACCGGCGCTTAAACAAAGTGGTCATGTCATCAATGGGGGTGTCTAGCGTTATTGTCTCCGGCCAATAGGGTAGGTGCCGGCGATACTCAATGATGCCTTGGAAAAGAGTCATATGTAGACTGGACACCGCCGTATAAGCCAGTTTCTCGGATTCCGGCAAGCTTTGCATGCGTCTGCGTGCATCAATCACGGCTTCAGCGGACATAGAATCCTTGACGATGTGGCAGACAACTGTATTGCCTGGCTCGGGCAGGAAAACGCCATCAGAGCTGTAGCGCCGCCCCAGATGATACAATGGACTGGTATCAAGCGTTTGAGAAAATGAATGCAAATGCTTGGGTAGGTTTTGAAGAGCCATGACACACACCAGTTCTAATCAAGAGTAGAAATTGGGAAGCCACCGGATGGAAACACAAAAAATGGATCAAGGTGTCTCCCCGTAGCTCAATACCCTTCAAACTTTGCAGTTTTATGACTATTTAGGCCCTGCTATGCCGAATGGTCCTGATCTGGCTGGTTCGGGCGCCGGGGCTTCAAAGGGAGATGCCTCGGACATGTCAGATGGTTTTTCAATCGCCTCACTTGCTCTGACGGTTTCAGCGGCCAGCTCGGCCTCGCTGACATCAATATCCTCAATCTTACGCCCCCGCTTGATGATCTTGCCCGTCGATGTGAGGATCTGGTCTATATCTTTGGCGGTTTGACCAAAGTGGGCCTGAAGTTTGCTGACTCTATCGTCGAGCCGAGACACATCATCGACCAACAATGCGACCTCGCGCTGAATGATATGGGCCTGCTCACGCATGCGCGCATCTTTGAGAATGGATTGCACCACCTGAATGGACAGGGTCAGCAGAGAGGGTGAGACAATCACCACCCGTGTGCGATGAGACAGTTGCACGATGTCTTCAAATTGCTCATGCAGATCTGCGAACAGGCTCTCGGATGGTACAAACATAAAGGCGGTTTCTTGTGTCTCTCCAGTGATGAAATAGCGCTCGGCAATCGCCTTGATATGCACTTTGACATCGTTGCGAAAGCGCGTGCGTGCCTGTTTGTCTTCTTCCGGTGTCTGTGCCTCTTTCACTGCGCTCCAGCCTTCCAGCGGAAACTTGGCATCAATCACCAAAACAGCATTGTCACTGGGAATGTGAATGACACAATCAGGGCGTTTGCCGTTTGACAGGGTATATTGGAAATCATAGGCGTGGGGTGGCAGCGCATCCTCGACAATGGCCTCCATCCGCCCTTGACCAAAGGTGCCGCGTGTCTGTTTGTTGGCAAGGATTTGCTGTAATTCGACCACCCGCCCAGAAAGCTCGGTGATGTTGCCTTGTGCCTTGTCTATGACGGCCAATCGCTCATGCAGCGCTCGCAAGTTGTCGCCGGTGGCTTTTTGCTGATCCGTCAAGCTTTTGCTAACGGTCTGGGTCAAACGATGTCCCATGCCATCCATGCGATTGGTAAGCACTTGCGCCATCTCACTCTGGCGACTGGAAAAAATCTCGGACATTGTCTGCATGCGACCGGTCATGGCGGCTTGCAGGCGCGACAATTCCTCCACCTGCAAAGATTGCATTCGCGCCTGTTCCTGTGCCTCGTAGAGCTCTTGGCTGCGCAAGGTGCTTTGTCGCGACAGTGAGATCAGCAGTCCGACCAGCAAAAGCCCGACCAAGCCAATCGCTCCGATTAGCACCTGAAAGACAGTAAAGCCATGTTGGCCAAGAGTGATCACAGTTTCATTCATAATGGAACTATAGATTGATTCGGCATCCCATTGAAACAAAGTGTGAACATAGATCGCCGCTACGCGTCAAAGGGCTTGTTGAGGAATGCGCTAAAAGGAGAGAAAACGCGGATTTAACATCGCCTTTTGATTGACGATCCAGCGTGAAAGCCTTATGTCACTTTTTATGGCTGTAATGGATATAGTAACATTGCCGGACCCGATCTTGCGAGAGCAATCGGCACCGGTCGAACGCGTAGATGATGATTTGCGTCGTCTCGTCGAAAATATGTTTGAAACGATGTATGACGCGCCAGGCATTGGCCTTGCGGGAATACAGGTCGGTGTGCGCCGTCGTCTCTTCACACTTGATTGTGCCAAAGAGGAGGGGGAGAAGTCGCCCATTTGCATGATCAACCCCGAGATCATCTGGTCCTCGGACGAGATCAGCACCTATGAAGAGGGTTGTTTGTCGATCCCTGAATATTATGCCGAGGTGGATCGCCCCGCTGAAATCAAGATCAAATTCCTGGATCAGTTCGGCAAGGATCAAGAATTGATGTGCGATGGTCTGCTGGCCACCTGCGCCCAGCATGAACTGGATCATCTCAATGGTGCTTTGTTCATCGACTATATTTCCAAGCTGCGCCGTGACCGCGTGATCAAAAAATTCACCAAGCTGGCCAAACAAAAAGACAAGGGTGTTCTCTAGCCACCCTTCGATCTTGCCGCTTCACTAACTGCAAGGATGAGCCATGCTGCGCGTCGTGTTTATGGGCACCCCGGATTTTTCCGTTCCCACACTGATGGAAATTGTCGGTCAGGGCCATGAAGTGGTTGCGGTCTACAGCCAGCCGCCGCGTCCCGCCGGTCGTGGCATGGAAGAACGCAAAAGCCCCGTGCATCAAGCGGCTGAGAAACTAGGCTTGCCGGTTTTCACGCCGTCCTCATTGAAATCAGAGGAAGAGCAGGAAAAGTTCCGCGCTTTGGATGTTGATGTCGCAGTGGTGGTCGCCTATGGTTTGCTGCTACCCAAAGCCATTTTGGATGCCCCCCGTGATGGCTGCCTCAATCTGCATGGCTCCAAATTGCCGCGCTGGCGTGGGGCCGCACCGATCCAACGTGCCATTATGGCTGGCGATGCCGAGACCGCCGTGCAGGTGATGCGCATGGATGTGGGCTTGGACACCGGCGATGTCTGCATGTCAGAGACCATTGCGATTGGCCAAGCCATGACCGCACAGGATCTGCATGACCATATGATGGTGCTGGGTGCAGACCTGATGGGGCGTGCTTTGGCTGCCTTATCCCGTGAGGCTCTTGGGTCCAAACCTCAGCTTGAAGACGGTGTGACCTATGCTAAAAAAATTGACAAAACCGAAAGCCGGATTGATTTTTCAAAACCGGCAGCCGAGGTGCACAACATCATTCGCGGCCTGTCGCCGTTCCCTGGTGCATGGGTGGAAATGACCATTCGGGGCAAGCCTCTGCGCGTCAAGCTGTTGCGCTCGGAATTGGTCGATGGCACCGGTGCGCCAGGCACGTTGCTTGACGGAGCGATGACGGTTGCGTGCGGCGATGGGGCTGTACGTCTCATTGAGCTGCAACGGGCAGGCAAGGGCGCAATGAAGGCCGACGTTTTCCAACGCGGTGCCGATCTCAAGGTCGGTGAGGTCATCGCCTGATATGCCTCGCTTCAAGCTTCTGATCGAATATGACGGCCGACCTTTCTCGGGATGGCAACGTCAGGACAATGCACCCAGTGTCATGGGGTTGATAGAGAAATCCTTGCTTAAATTCACCCGCGAAGAGACCGTGGTGTTTGGCGCGGGGCGGACCGATTCTGGTGTCCACGCCGATGGGCAAGTGGCCCATTTTGATTTGCAACGCGACTGGCATAGCGAGAAAATCCGCGAGGCGCTGAACCATTTCCTCAAGGATACCGGGGTTGCCATTCTGGACAGTTGGAAGGTCACCGATGAGTTTGATGCCCGTTTTTCGGCCACCAAGCGTTACTATCGCTATCGCATTTGCAATCGCCGTGCACCACTAACCTATGAGTTGGGCCGCGCGTGGCAATATAGTTATCCTATCAATATCGACTTAATGCAAAAGGGCGCTGACCAGCTAATTGGCCATCATGACTTCACCACCTTCCGCGCCACCGCCTGCCAGGCAAAAAGCCCCATGCGGACCATGGAAAAACTAACGGTCAGCCGCGAAGGGGAATGGGTCTTTCTGGACGCTACGGCGCGAGCCTTCTTGCATAACCAGATCCGCTCATTCGTTGGCTCTCTGGTCGAAGTCGGGTCTGGCCGCAAGCCTGTCGAATGGATTACCGAGATACTGCAAGCCTGTGATCGCCGTGCATGCGGTCCGGTTTGCCCACCCGATGGGCTCTATCTCAAAAAGATTGATTATCCCGACGCTGCTGACTATGTAATTGCTGAAAAGCCATGGGAAGAGCACCCAAAAGCCTAGGTCAGGGTCTCTGTGATATCGGACAAAATGACTGCGGACGCAATGCTCAGGATCAGCAATAGGATCGATAGCCCCAGCGCCATGGTGGGTGGGCACTCCAGCACAAAGCGGTAAAGCCGGTAAGAAACCCAGATCGCAAAGCCATAGACAGCCACCATCAACATCAGCGCCATACCCACTCCAACCATATTGGAAGTCATCAACGCTCCGGGGAGCAGAGTGATCATCAGAACGATCACACTCAGCCAGTTGTAGCTGACAATCAGCGGGATGAGCCGGTCACGAAAACCAAAAGCAGTGCAGAAGGCAAAAAAGAGGAGCGGAGCAAGGCCCCAATCCAGAAACAGCTGCAAAATATAGTAGGAAAACCCGCCTTCGCGGAACAAAAGCACTCTATCGAGATGCCCAAACAAAGCCGCGTAAAACAAACCGAGCGGCTCAACGATCAGGATTGCCAGAAACGATAGTTTTAGCCCGCGCGGGGTGGCATCAATGTGATAAAGCGCTTCATCCTTGCCGCGCACAAAGGCCCAAACCAGTTCCAGATGGTAAAGAATATAATGCATCGTGGCTCCGGTTGCGTGGCGTTGGCATGTCAAGAATGCTTGTGTAACAGCCTATCTGGATAAAGAGAAGACATTAGCACCTCTTCCCCAATGCGTCTGTAAGGATACAAAAACAACGGGGCCAGCAAAAAGGCCCCGCCGCTTAATCAATTGACGATCTATTTATCCCTTTGGAGGGAAATAGCGCATCAGAAAATCATAATAGATATCGGTCAAGGTTTTGAGATCATCGACGGCGATATGTTCATCAATCATATGCATGGTTTTGCCGACAAGTCCGAACTCGATGACCGGGCAATAATTCTTGATGAAACGCGCATCCGATGTTCCGCCATCGGTGGAATGCTCTGGTGTTCTTCCGGTGATTTTTTTAACGGACTCGCTGAAGCTCTGGATCAATGTATCCGAACGGGTCAGGAAGGCGTCTGCATTGCTGGGTATCAGGCCCAGTGTCACGTCAAAATCCGAAGATGGAATGCAGTCTTTTGCATTTTTCATGACAAAATCGGACAATTTTTGGGCGTCCCACAGGTCATTATGGCGCACGTTAAAGCGAGCCGTGGCTTTTTTGGGGATCAAATTCCAGGCCTCATTGCCCACGTCTATAGAGATAAACTCCAGATTGGTGGGTTGGAAATGATCCGTACCGTGGTCAAGAACAGCGGCGCTGATCTTGGACACAATTTGCGCCATGATGGTAACGGGGTTGTGGGCTAAATGGGGGTAGGCCACATGGCCCTGATGTCCCGTCACTGTGATTGTCCCGGACAGGCTACCACGACGGCCGATCTTGATGGCATCCCCCATTGCGTCGGGGTTTGTTGGTTCACCGACGATCGCGTCAGAAAAGTGTTCGCCTTTGTCGGCAGCCCATTGGAGCAGTTTGACCGTGCCATTCGTCGCCGGTCCTTCTTCATCGCCCGTGATCAGGAAGGAAATGCTGCCTTCTGGCTCGCCGTGCTCTGCTAGATACTGCAAAACGGCGGCAGAAAAAGCAGCAATGCCCCCCTTCATGTCGGCAGTGCCTCGGCCATAAAGCATGCCTTCTTTTACTTCACCTGAGAAAGGGGGCAAAGTCCAAAGGCCTTCGTCGCCAGTGGGAACAACATCTGTGTGGCCAGCAAAGACCAAGTGTGGGCCTTTGCCATGCGAAAGTTTGGCAAACAGATTTTCCACATCGGGCGTCCCGCTTTCAGAGAAAACAGGGCGATGGACCTGAAAGCCTACGGGGCTCAAGAGCGTATCCAAATAGGCCAGTGCACCGCCCTCTTCAGGTGTGACACTTGGGCATTGAACCAATTTACGGGCGATATCCAGAGCGGAAGGGGCGTTGGTCATGTCTATGAGCGCTTTCATCTAAAGCAATTTTTGCGAGGTTGGGCTCGCGAAAACTACTTCAAGTTATAGTTTGTTACCTATTCCAATCGAAACTGGAAAAGTGCTTTTCAAGAACACACTCTTGGGTGGAGGTCTTGATAAACGGTGCACGAGGTGTCGAAAAGTCGACATGCAAAGAATGTCCAGCGGCCTCATTCTTTTGTGCCTGCGATGGATATAGGCCGTGGTTGTCTAAAGTTGAACCGGCTAATTCTGATCCGGGGATGGAGCCAGTGTGTTTGGGTTCCTTTCGCCTTTCCCTTTTCGCACGCCCAGATCAATAAAATAGACAAGCCAGAAGGGAAGGATCGCTAGCAGATAAATAGCACGCTCGCCAATGCCGACACTACAAGACAGCGGGAAGTGCGGTGCCAACGCGGTGAGCGTTACCAAAATCGGAATGGCATAGGCGAAAAAGCTGAGATGGCCTCGGCCGCTGGCGCGCAAGCGTTTGATCACTACACAATACCACATGAAGAAAAAGGTCAGTGCCATAACACCCAATGCGCCATAATAGGCCTGACCCAATGTTGTGAAGGGGTCCATCGAGCAGAGATAATTTTCGTGCACACGAAATAGAAATGCGGCGCCAATTTCAAGCGGGAAAAGCAGCAGATGGGCAATCCAGAATTGTTTGCGGTTGATTGTGCCTCGGCTGTCGAACAGCAACTGGTCGAAAGTCATGCAAGTGTCCCATTATCTTTGCCGCTCTAAAAGGAATAGCGGCTCAAGGCTTTGGATGAAGTTTAATCCCGCTTCATCTATACCGTCTATGATCCTTCATACGATAGAGTGTTTTTCCAAAGAAATGGAGAAAGAGTTGCCTCTTTCCCCACTGTAGACTCCGATTGTTGGACACAGCCGCCCGATTGGCTTATGGCCACGGGTGGCAATAGTTTTATTGTTCATTCTGCGCGTCAAAAACATCCATAGCGGCATTGAGGCCATTGATTGCAGCAGGAAGTCCGCCATAAACGGCCATTTGCCAAATGATCTCGACGATCTCTCGTTCAGTTGCACCTACAGCAAGGCTGTGCTCAATATTGATTTTCAACTGTGGTGCAGTCTGGCCACCCAGCGCAGTCAGCGCCGCTATGGTTGCCAGCTGGCGGGTCTTTGCGTCTACCCCACCGCGGGAATAATGCCGTCCATAGGCCCACTCCACCAAACTTTGGGAAAAGCCGGGAAGGCGCGCATCATACCGATCCGCCAAGGCCGCTTCCAGATGTGGATGATGTGCGGCACAATAGGCGCGACCTCGTTCTAAAGCTTCGAGATTATTTTCAGACGCGTTTCTTGGGTTTACTTCGATTGTCATGGTCTGCCTCCATGATATGGGCTCGTTCCATATCGCGATATATGTCTATCTTCTTGTCAAGAATGGGGAGTGTTGACTGCAATAGGGCGATTTGTTGAACGACCTTGTCGCGCTGAATTTCCAGCATTTGACGACGCTCTTGCGCTGTTTCCGTGCCCTTAGCGCGCAATTGCGCATAGCGGACCATGTCAGAAATCCCCATGCCCGTGGACTTGAGATGTCTGAGAAACCGAAGCCAGCCCGCAATCTCTGAACTATATTGCCGCTGCCCGCCAGTATCCCGATGGGCAGGGGGCAAAAGGCCCACTTTTTCGTAGTAACGAATGGTATGGACCGAAAGTCCGGATAGGTTGGCCAAATCGCCGATCTTCATGCAATCCCTCCACAAGTGTTATGTTTGCGCGTGGCTGCCGTCGCGACACATGCGGGCATCGGCAGTACAAGCCATCGGGGCAATCACTATCTGGTCGCAGCGAGCACGCGAGGGGAAATGGGAATATATTTTAACGTCGGTCATGATCTCATCCTTTTGTTGAGAGGTCCGACCTCATCATTTAATTGTTAGAGTGCACTCTAGGTCAAGCGCTTTTCTTGACTTTTCTGTCGACAAAGAAAAACCCTGCAGCGGGCGCTACAGGGTTTTGACTTTTAAAGATGGAAGGTCGGATCAGTCGCGCAGCAGCTCGTTGATCGAGGTTTTGGAACGGGTCTTTGCATCCACGCGCTTGACGATGACAGCGCAATAGAGGCTTGGGCCAGGGGTGCCGTCAGGCAATGGCTTGCCTGGTAACGCGCCGGGGACCACAACGGAATAGGCAGGAACTTCGCCCATGAAAACTTCGCCCGTTGCGCGGTCGACAATCTTGGTTGAAGCGCCGATGTAAACCCCCATCGACAGAACAGACCCTTCACGAACGATCACGCCTTCCGCAACTTCGGCACGAGCGCCGATGAAGCAATTATCTTCAATGATAACGGGGCCTGCCTGTAACGGCTCTAACACTCCGCCAATCCCAGCACCGCCAGAAATATGCACATTTTTGCCGATCTGCGCACAGGAGCCAACGGTTGCCCAAGTGTCGATCATGGCGTTGTCGCCTACATAGGCGCCCAAATTGACGAAGGATGGCATAAGCACTACGCCTTTGCCGATGTAGGCCGAGCGACGCACAATGCAGTTTGGAACAGCACGGAAACCGGCTTTTTCAAAATCAAGACCACCCCAACCGTCAAATTTGGAAGGAACCTTGTCCCACCAGGTTGCATCCCCAGGGCCGCCTTTGATAATTTCCATCGGGTTGAGCCGGAAAGACAAAAGAACCGCCATTTTGAGCCATTGATTGACAACCCAATTGCCATCAGCGCCTTTCTCAGCCACACGAACATGGCCGTTGTCCATAAGCGTTAGGGCCTTGTCAACGGCTTCGCGTATGTCGCCTTGGGTGCTGGTGCTGATGGTATCACGCACCTCAAAGCTCGCTTCAATGGTGCTTTTTAGCACGGCCAGATCAACTTGGGTCATGTCTCTCGCTTTCGGCTTCTCATAGGGTTTGGAATTGTTTCTGCTTGGCGGATCGAAAGGTCATCCACACCGCCCGAATAATGGCGCAAACCATAAGCAACCAGCTTGTGAAGTCAATCAAAGATACGATGCTAAGAGCGCTTCTTTTTGTAGCATGGCTTACCCAGACGCGCATGTTTGACCATTGAGACGCTATAAAGAGAATATTTAGGTTCAACTATTATTCTGGGGATACGGTTTCATCAAACCACAATTACACAAATGTCGTTGATCCGGAAAGATTGATATCATTTGGGACAGACTAACAAAAAGAATGTTCAGTGCTGCGCAAGTATAAATTTCGATTTCAAATTTTGATCTGCAGTGTCATCGTTCAGATATTCTGTTAAAAAAGCAAGCGAATAGGCGATAATTCTAACGGTTTGGGAGGGAATTAGGAATATTTTCTCTCTTGTGTCCAAGCTTGTTCAAATAGGGTTGCTCCTGATTTTATGAGGGATATACTGATTAGTATTGGTTTGATGTATAAATTTTTGTTTTTTGTTTTGGGGATACGGAGATTGGGTCATATGAAGTCAACAACCGGATATGTCGGTCTGACAATTAGCATTTTGCTTTCGAGTAGTGGTTTGACCACGGCTAATGAAACAACGCTTGAACAAGCGCCAGTCGCCTCGAAATCTGCTGCTGCGATCAAAATGTCTGAAAATGCACCTGTTCAGATTATTATTTCACGCAAGGATCAAAGCCTTCGTGTGTTTCGTGGCAACCAAGAAATTGCAAAGTCCAAGGTATCGACTGGTAAGCGCGGACATACCACCCCAACCGGAATCTTCTCCATATTGGAAAAGCGCAAACGGCATTTTTCCAATATATACAATAGCGCTCCCATGCCTTATATGCAGCGTCTGACTTGGTCAGGTATTGCTCTGCATGAGTCCAATTCCGTTCCCAGTTATCCCGCTTCGCATGGATGTGTCCGGCTGCCGCGTGGATTTGCTAAAAAGCTGTTCAGTCTTACCGAGCGCGGTGCACATGTTATAATCGCCAATCGCGATGCTACGCCTCAACAGATTCAACACCAGATGCTTTTTCAGCCTCAAGAAGTAGATGTATCCGACAAGCTATCAGGGCTCGACCCAAGTCTGATGAATCCTGTGCAAGGTTTGGGTAAAATCACATTGCTGTCTGACCGTCCGGCACAGGACGATGTGGCGCATCTGGTTGCCAAACGCATGAACCAGTTTAACGAGATCAAAAAGAGCAAAAAACCGCTCCGCATTTTTATTACGCGACAAGCACGCGGCAATTTGGTGCGTGAAATTCAAGTCACTCTGAATACTCTGGGCTTTGACGCTGGCACGCCAGATGGCAGAGTTGGCAAAGCCACCAATGCTGCTGTAAGGGCGTTTTTGGCCTCCAAGCAAGGCAGTATTGAAGCCCGCATGTACGGGACGACACCGCGCATCAATCAGGCGCTGCTGGATCAACTCTATCAAGCGGCTGGCAAGGGCAAGGTTCCGACTGGGCATCTTTTTGTCCGCCACAATTTCAAACCCTTGTTCGATGCGCCCATTCAGATTTCAAATCCAGACACCCCTTTGGGTGCCCATCTTTTTACGGCCAGTGCTTCCGACGTTAACGAAGGGCAGCTCGATTGGCTCGCTGTGAATTTGGGCGACAAATTTTCGCAGGATCTGCAATCGCGGCTTGGCGTGAAACAGGCCAAAGAAGATACCGGAATTGTCGCGTCAACTGATGTGCTAAACCGCATTACCATTCCGGACAACGTGCGTGCGCAAATCAACCATCTGATAAAAATCGGCGCATCCTTGACCATCTCTGACCGTGGCTTTAGCCGTGAGACAACGGACGTGGGCACGGACTTCATTGTTTTGACCAAACCATCGATACCAACCAGAGCGGTTGCCAAAACGAAAAATACGGTCAAAAGAAAAGCCGTGGCCGCGCGCAATAGCGCAACAGAACGCAAAGTGGCCGCTCAAAAAGCCAAAAAATCAGCAAAGCCAAAAACACAAACGATTTTCTCTTTTTTTAAAAAGAAAAAGAGCAGTAGCTAGGAATTTTACGCGGATTCTGAATAAAGAAGTTCAGGCGTGAAAATGATCAAGAAAAAACCCTGATCTGTTGAACAGATCAGGGTTTTTATCAGGATCTAGTGCCTGGACACGAGCAATCTACTCAGCCGAGAAATGATCATCAAAGCTATAGCCAGATCCACGAACCGTGCGAATGGGGTCTTTGGCTCGTCCGCGATTGATGGTTTTACGCAACCGGCCGACATGCACATCGACGGTGCGCTCATCAACATATACGTCGTGCCCCCAAACTCCGTCCAGAAGTTGCTCGCGTGAATAGACGCGACCCGGGTTCTGCATCAAAAATTCCAACAATCTATATTCGGTCGGTCCAAGAGTGATCTCACGGTTGGAGCGTTTGACCCGGTGTGTTTCGCGGTTCAATTCAAGGTCACCCGCAGTCAGTACCGTGGCAACTAGATCGGGGCTCGCTCGGCGCAGAATCGCACGCACACGGGCCATCAGTTCAGGCACAGAGAAGGGCTTGACGACATAATCATCTGCGCCGGTAGACAGACCGCGAATGCGTTCAGATTCTTCTCCGCGCGCTGTCAGCATGATGACGGGAAGTTTGAGGGTCTTGGGTTTGGCACGAAGGCGCCTACATAGTTCAATGCCAGATAGGCCGGGTAACATCCAGTCAAGAAGCAAAAGGTCAGGCAGTGTTTCCTGCAAGCGGCCTTCGGCCTCATCGCCACGAGTGATCACTTCAACTTGATACCCCTCAGCTTCCAGATTGTAACGCAAGAGAAGACTGAGGGCTTCTTCATCTTCCACGATCATGACTTTGGGGCTCATCGCCATTTTTCCGCATATTGGGGATCTGAACTAGGATTGAATTTGCTTTATTACTGTCCAGATCGGAGCTTAATTCAGGTGAGACAGAACCTGTCGGTTCTCCGTCTCACCCTTGGTTTTTTCGTTTCAAATATCGGTTCGGACCTTGGCCCTGCCCAGATACGCCTACAAAGTGCGATTTTCCAGCGTGACGCCGGTTTTGACATAGTAGATGGTTTCGGCGATGTTGGTGGCGTGATCGCCGACGCGCTCAAGATGCTTTGCCGCAAACAAAAAGTTGGTGCAGAAAGTAATATTGCGTGGATCTTCCATCATGTAGGTCAGGAATTCACGGAACAAAGAATTGTAAATTGCATCAATATCTTTGTCTTTTTGAACCACAGCCAAGGCAGCATTCTCGTCCAGCGCGGTATAGGCATCTAAAACCATGCGCAGTTGGTCGAGCGTAATCTCTGCCATATGCTCTAGGCCATGGGTAAGTTGTTTTGGCTGGCTTCTGCCTTCCAACGCCAAAGCATTGCGGGCAATATTTTTACCCAAATCAGCAACCCGTTCCAGATCAATGGAAATGCGCAAGGCAGCCACAATGTGACGAAGGTCCTGCGCCATCGGCTGACGACGCGCGATGGTCAGAACAGCCTTTTCTTCAATTTCCTGATCAAGTTTGTTGATGATCTGGTCTTTTTCGATTGTTGCCTGCGCGGCATCGAGATCCTTACGAACCAGTGCACTCACAGCTTCCTCAACCATGCGTTCAGCGTGGCCACCCATTTCGGCAATTCGACCGGTTAGCTCGCGCAAATCATCGTCGTATGATGTCACAATATGATCGGACATATCCAATTTCTCCTCGCGTTCGCGTCTCTGACCGCCGGTAAATATACAATCCGGCGTATGAAAGAAGGCGAACCAAAACTTAGCCGAAACGGCCGGTAATATAATCCTGGGTCCGCTGATCTTTGGGGTTGGTAAAGATCTGATCGGTCTGGCCTTCTTCAACCAGAGTGCCCATGTGGAAGAAAGCGGTGCGTTGGGAAACGCGCGCAGCTTGCTGCATAGAGTGGGTTACGATAACGATGGTATAATTTTCCCGCAACTCATCAATCAGTTCTTCCACTTTGGCCGTTGCTATCGGGTCAAGCGCTGAACAGGGCTCATCCATCAGGATCACTTCGGGGCTCACTGCAATGGCACGCGCAATGCACAAGCGCTGTTGCTGTCCGCCTGAAAGCCCCGTACCGGGCTCATCCAGACGATCTTTTACTTCCTCGAACAAACCGGCCTTTTGCAGAGAAGAAACAACGACTTCTTCCATTTCGGCTTTTGTGCGGCACAGGCCATGAATGCGTGGTCCATAAACCACATTCTCAAAAATGCTTTTTGGGAATGGATTGGGCTTTTGAAACACCATGCCGACACGCGCACGCAATTCAACCACATCAATGTTGGGATCATAGATGTCTTGGTCTCCCAGCTTAATCAGACCCGTGACATTACAAATATCGATGGTGTCATTCATGCGGTTAAGGCAACGCAAGAAGGTCGACTTGCCACACCCCGAAGGGCCAATCAGTGACGTGACTTGATTTTCATTAACCTGCAAATCGACGTCGAACAGTGCCTGTTTGGTACCGTAATGAACGTTAACTTTTTCACCTGACATCTTAATCGGATGCGCCGATTTGGAAAGGAGATCGCTTCCCTGAATATTTAGGTTCGTATCCTGCATAGTCGATACTTTCTTTGTCCTGTTGTGAGCCTGTTTTTGTGGCGGTTCATCGCCAATCGGGCTGTACAATCTTTTTGTTTCAATGCGCAGCGGTTACCAACGGCGCTCGAAGCGGCGACGCAGAAGCACCGCAGAAATATTCATAACGGCGAGAAACGCCAAGAGGATCATGATGGCAGCAGATGTCCGTTCCACAAAGGCACGTTCCGCCGCACCAGCCCACATGTAGATCTGCACAGGAAGTGCGGTCGCGGGATCAAATGGGCTCAGCGGGAAGTCCTTCACAAAGGCCACCATACCGATCATCAAAAGTGGTGCTGTTTCACCAAGAGCCTGTGCAAGCCCAATAATGGTGCCGGTCAGAATGCCTGGAGTGGCAAGTGGCAAGACATGGTGGAAAATAGCTTGTGTTTTGGATGCTCCAATACCCAATGCTGCTTCACGTATGGATGGTGGCACAGCTTTCAGTGCAGATCGGGTGGCAATGATGATGGTCGGCAAGGTCATCAGGGTCAGCACCAATCCACCAACAATTGAAGCCGAGCGAGGCAGGCCAGCAAAGTTGATGAACACCGCCAAGCCAAGCAAACCAAACACGATGGACGGCACCGCAGCCAAATTGTTGATGTTGACCTCGATCAGATCAGTCCAACGGTTTTTGGGTGCAAATTCTTCCAAATAGATGGAGGCAGCAACGCCAATTGGCAAAGCCAACAGCAGAACGATCGCCATCATAAAGATTGAACCAATCGCAGCCACACCGATGCCAGCTGTTTCGGCGCGGGATGATGCACCAAATGTGAACAAGCCGGTGTTGAATTTCTTCTCCATAACGCCCCGTTCGATAAGGTCATCGATCCAGACAATCTGCTTATTCTTGATCTTGCGCCGCTTCTCTGGCGTGTCCCGGGGAACCTGCCCTTTGACAAAGCTGTCAACGTCACCGGCTGCCAACACCCAAATGGTCTGTTTTTTGCCAATCAAATCTGGATTGGCAAGAACCATATCACGCAACTCAATCGCCGACCCGCGAGATAGAAGCTTTTTGGCCAGTCTTCTATCAGACTTTTGCTTTTTGTCAGTCAGATCAATGCCAAGAGCTTTATACAACGCCGGTTCGATAATCTTGTTGTAGCGAATGGCCTTCTGCAGCTCATCGCGACTGCGTGTTCCGCTGGGGTCAAGAACTTGTTCTTGCAGATACAAATCCAGTTTGATTTTGGTTTGTTCAAAGGCAGTGTAGCCCTTCGATACAATGGACCAAAACAACAAAAACAAGAACAGAATGCCCATTGAGATGGCGACAATGCCAGCCAGTCGGAAACGTTTTTCCTTCGCGTATCGGCGCTTGAGCCCCAAATCGCGAACATGGTTTTGTGCGATCTTGTCGCCTGAAGATTGAAGTGTATCAGTCATCAGTCATACTGCTCCCGATATTTCCTTACGATGTGCAAGGCGAAGATGTTCAGGCACAGCGTGATGAAAAACAGTGTGATACCGAGCGCAAAGGCCACAAGGGTTTGTGGCGAGTTGAACTCAAGATCACCTGTCAGCTGGCTGACGATTTTTACAGTAACAGTGGTCACCGCTTCGAATGGATTGGCTGTGAGGTTGGCCGCGATTCCAGCGGCCATCACCACGATCATGGTCTCCCCGATGGCGCGCGAAGCGGCCAGTAGGATGGATCCGACAATGCCGGGTAGTGCCGCAGGCAAAATAACACGTTTGATTGTTTCTGACCGGGTGGCACCCAGTCCAAGAGAACCATCACGCAGGGATTGAGGCACCGCTGAAATAATGTCGTCTGACAGCGAAGATATGAAAGGAATAAGCATGATGCCCATCACAAACCCGGCCGTCAGAACGGAATTGGCCGAGATTGTCAGCCCGATAGTTGCGCCCGCATCCCGAAAGAAAGGCCCGATCGTTACCAGCGCGAAGAAACCATAAACGATGGTTGGAATGCCGGCCAGAATCTCCAGCAGAGGCTTGGCAATAGCGCGCAAGGGACGGCTCGCATATTCAGCCATATATATGGCTGCGAACAAACCGATCGGCACCGCTACAAGCAGGGCAACCAACGAGATATACAGTGTGCCCCAAAGCAATGGGATAAGACCGAAGGTCCCGCCCTCGGAGTCGACCTGACGGCCAACCGATGAGAAGCGTGGGTCCCAAGTTGTGCCAAAGAAAAAGTCGAGCAGATCGACATGTCCAAAGAAATGAATGGATTCGAACAGCATGGAAAACACAATGCCGACAGTGGTCAGAATTGCGATTGAAGAAGCAAAGATCAAGGCGATCTTGATATTGGACTCAACCCGGTTTCTCGCCCGCAGTGGAGCAGAAATACGTCGATAGGAAAGACCAAACCCCAAGGCCAACAGGGCCGCGACACCACCCATCAAAATATAGTCGAAAACTTCGCGTGACTCGTTGAGCTTATAGCCGGCACCGACGATAGAATTGTTGACATTTTCTGCCAGTGCAACGCCATGTTTGGCAAGCGTCGGTCGCACGGCAATCAAACCAGAACGCAGTTGCTTGAGTTCTTCGTCAGACAGCATCGTCAAGCCGCTTGCAACATTGCTGACAACGCCTTGCATCAGGGCACGGCGTGTATCCAGCGCCTCATAGTCTTTTTTATCGAGACAGATTTTGGGTTCTTCAGCACCGGCCTCGCCTTCGATCCGCGACATTTCGCGGGCACAGGCTTCGGTATAACTGCTGCGCAATTCCCCGTCGACAACTGATCTATTGACGAAAGGCTGGGCGAAAAGCACTGCGATCATAAAGCCGATCGCCGGAATTGCCGTCCAGATAAAAACGTAAGAGCCGTAATATCCGGGTTGAGAGTGAAGTTCAGCTACTTTCCCATTCACGCATGCGATGGCACGGTTGCGTCCCAGTAGGGCACCTGCCAATGCGACGATGAGAATAACTGCCAGAAGCCATAACGGGCTCATAGCGACCTGCCCCTTGAGCGATGCGAATAATCGCAGTCAAATAAATATGGAAATCCCTGATCTGTCCTTTTGGGTCCTTTCTTCGAGGAAAGGTGCGGACATTGTCAGAAACAGCTTAGTTGATGCACACACGTCAATTGAACCATTCGGTTTCAAAATAGAGTTATGAACTGCACAACAGGATCTTCAGCCGGATTCACAAATAAAAGACCATGCGCAGTGACGTGCGCATGGTCCGAAAGGTCAACCTTAAAGGGTTTTGCCTTCTTCGATTGCTTCGTGGATTGCTTCACGCTCAGCTTCAGGAGCAGGAACCAGACCATATTCAGCAGTAGGTGAGCCTTCGCCAGTCATGTCGTCTGACATAAAGAAGTCGACATATTCTTTAAGGCCAGGGATCACACCCAGATGAGCTTTTTTCACGTAGAAGTAAAGCGGACGAGAGACAGGGTATGTGCCATCAGCGATCACTTCAGCGTTAGGAGCGATGTCGGAAACGGTCGCTACTTTCAGTTTATCTGTGTTGTTCTCATAGAACGCCAGACCAAACACGCCAATGCCGGTTTTGTTGCTGTCGATGCGGGCCAGTGTTTCGGTGTAATCGCCATCAATGTCTACAGCTTTGCCGTCTTTGCGTACTTTGAAGCACTCTTTACCAGCAGCTTTTTTGTCCAAGCCAGCAGCCATGTAAAGGTCCAGTGCACCAGCCGCTTTACAGCCGTTAGCCAGTACTTTGGTTTCGAAAACTTCACGCGTACCGTGTTTTTCGCCAGGAATGTAAGCTGCAATTTCCCAGTCTGGGAACGAAGCATCGACGTCCGACCATTTGGTGTTGGTGTTGTCGACCAGCTTGCCGTCTACAACAATTTTAGGAGCCAAAGCATTGAACCAGTGGATCGGCTCAAAAGCAAAATCAACGCCGTTTACGTCAGAAGCGAACACGATGCCGTCGTAACCGATTTTTACTTCGATGATTTCGGAAACGCCATTTTCAGCACATTTTTCGACTTCGCTGTCTTTGATCTTGCGCGATGCGTTGGCAATGTCGATTGTTTTCGGGCCGGTGCCTTTACAGAATTCTTTAAGGCCAGCAGAAGAGCCACCAGATTCAACGATTGGGGTTTTGAAGTCTGGATAGTTTTCACCAAAGGATTCAGCAACGATGGTTGCGTAAGGAAGAACGGTGGAAGACCCAGCAACCTGAACCTGATCACGTGCCTGTGCTGCGGTGCCTGCGAGGATAGTAGTGGCAGCAAGAGCAGCTGCGCTAGCAAAAGATGCGAATTTCACTTGAACTCTCCATGAGTCAGTTTTTTTAAAGCGAGTAGATCACGCAATGACCCTTTCAAACCCGCCGAGACAAGACCGAATTCCGCCTGATCCAGCACCGCATTGGTGCGGATCAAAGAACAGGAAAACTCAGTACACGGCGGAAACTATCGCTGATATGTGATGGGTATATGACACTTATATTTCAGTATTGTGACAATATAAGATATTGAAATAAAAGGAATAAAAAACACTGATTCACACGGGCGTCATAAAATGGAAGACTCGCATGTCGGAAGTTGGACATGGAAGGTGGCCCCTTGCCCTGCAACACTCTCGATCAACAGCTTGCCCCGGTGTCGTGTGAGGATGTGTTTGACGATGGCAAGCCCAAGTCCTGTGCCTTTTTGTTCGCGCGAAGAGGCGACGTCGATTCGGTAGAAGCGCTCGGTCAGGCGTGGCAAATGCTGGGCAGGTATGCCTTCACCAAAGTCGCGGATGCTGATCGAATAGTAGGCCTTGCCATCAGTCGGATCGACAATGTCATCACAGCCAATTTCTATCTTTTCGCCGTTCCGGCCATATTTCAAAGCATTCTCTACCAGATTTTCAAAAACCTGAATCAGTTCATCCCGATCACCAGACACCCACCGGCTTTCGTCGCAGCTGTGACTCTTTATCTTGATTTTATTCTCTTCGGCCAACGGTGCCAGCGCGTCCATGACATGGAGGAGTATTTTGCTCAAGTCCACTTGGGTGTCTGGCAGAACATGTGCCTTCATTTCAATGCGAGAAAGAGACAGCAGATCAGATATCAATCGTGACATGCGTTCTGATTGGTCCAGCATTATGCCCAAAAAACGGTCCGTTACGGCAGCATCCCCTTTGGCGGGGCCTTGCAGCGTTTCGATGAAGCCAATGACCGAGGCAAGTGGAGTTCGCAGCTCGTGGCTGGCATTGGCCACAAAATCAGCACGCATTCGTTCTATGTTTTTTTGTTCGGTCTGATCATGCAGAAGCAGCAAGATAAAATCGGGTTGTGTACCTTTGGAACGTTCCTTGGATAAATGAATGGGTGTGACCCAAGCTTCATAATGATGGTCTGTATGGCTTTTGAGGACATAGTCGATTTTTTCCAAGGGGCCGCCGTCAAGAACATTTTCAAGAGCAGCCAGCATGTCTGGTTGTCGTACCCTGAAGGAAAGCGGATCCCCTTCATTAACATTGCCAAAAATTGATGATCCCGCTTTATTGATGAAGCGGACAATGCCCCGCTGATCAAGGATAAAACAGGGATCGGGCAGGGCGGCTGCCAGTTTTCGCATATGGCGGTTTGGTATGGTGGTGCGCCGACGTGCCTCCGCTTTTGCGCGTAAGCGGGTGACCTTGCGTCGTCTTGGCAAGAAAAGGGTAGCTAACAAAACCGCAGACAATACAGCAACTGCACGCCAGATTTCCCCGTCGGTTTGCATCACCATCCAAACAAGCCCGATAGCGGTGACAATCAAGACCCATCTTGCTTGTTGCAGACGGTGCAGGGGGCCACTATCCAGAATTTGGTCTGCATTGAGAGGCTTATCAGATTTAGGTGATTTACTGTCATCGACCATGGCGGTTTATTCTCTCCAAAAACTGGGCAAGAAGAGGACCAGAACGGTCAGCAATTCAAGCCGCCCCAACAGCATGCCAAAAGCAAGCAACCATTTTGCGACATCATTGAGCGGTTGGAAGTTTCCCGATGGTCCGATGATGTGCCCAACCCCTGGGCCGACATTGGCAATGGCTGTTCCTGCACCCGAAAGCGAGGTGACAAAATCCAAGCCAGTCATTTGTAATAGAATAGCGAGAACAAGGAAACTCACCACATACAGAAAGAAATAGCTCATCACAGCTGCAGACACATTGTCGGCGAGTGGGTAGCCACTATAGCGTTTTACAAACACACCGTTGGGGAAAACAATCCTGTTGATATGCTGTTTGAGAACCTGAAACATCACCTGTAGGCGAAAAACTTTCAACCCGCAGGCAGTCGAACCCTGACATCCGCCAATGAACATAATGAAAAAGAAAAAGGCGATCGTGAAAGGTCCCCAAAGCTGATAGTCAGTCGAGGCATAGCCTGTGCCGGTCATCACCGAGACGACGTTGAATGCAGAATGGCGCAAAGCCTCAATACCTGTAAATGTATTGGTTTCGATGGCATAAAATGTCGCAATGGAAATAAACAAAGCCAATAACATAAAGAAGGTACGGATCTCAGAATCGATAAACAACCGTTTCCACTGGCCCCGCATGGCTTGAATATACAAAATGAAGGGCAGGGACCCCAAAATCATAAAGACAATGGCGATCAGCTCGATGCGCGCGCTGCCATAATGGCCGATCGACGCATCATGGGAAGACAAACCTCCGGTGGCAACCGTGGTCATGCCGTGTACGGTTGCATCGAGCGCCGTCATTCCCGCACTGTAATAAAGCGACCCACATATTACGGTGAAAAGAATATACAGCGCCGTCAAGCCCGCCGAGATTTGTGTCGCACGGGGCAGAATTTTTTCGGCGGTGCTGAAGGATTCAGCCTGAAACAGTTGCATTCCGCCCACCTGAAGCATGGGCAATACAGCAATCGCCATGACAATCACCCCCAAACCGCCCAGCCATTGCAGAATGCCGCGCCAAAGCAGGATGCCTGCCTGCATGCCATCAAGGCCGGACATGACGGTAGACCCTGTCGTTGTGATGCCGGACATGCTTTCAAAAAAAGCATCCGTATAGGTGGGTACCACGCCCGACCACAAAAAGGGCAAAGCACCAAAGGCCGACAGAGACGCCCATGTCAACACGGTCATCATGAAGGCCTGCCTACGGGTGAACTCAACTCGGCCCTTGCGGGTCGCCAGCCAGAGACCGCCACCGACAAATAATGTGACAGCGCCAGAAGCGGCGAAAACACGCCATTGCGCATCACCCAATGCCAGATCGATCAGAGCAGGAATAAACATCGCCACACCCAGAACGGACAACAGCGCGCCAATCACCAGCAGGACAGGCCTTATATCGAGCAACATGAAATGGCGTGGCCTTCTGTTTATGATCCAACTGTGACCGGATCTTCGCTAAGAGTAAATGACTGGGTCTTTATAAAATGCTTAGTTCAGAATGATCGTTCGGTCCGGGATATCAAGGGAAAATGTAGGGATAGTGACCTCAAATTTATGCCCGTCGTCGGCTTCCATTTCGAAATGCCCCGACATAATGCCGGAATCAGTATCCAAAGGGCACCCCGAACTATAGCTGTAGCAATCTCCCGCCTCGATGAGAGGTTCTTCACCAACGACCCCGCGCCCGCGCACTTCCTGTACACGGCCGTGCGCGTCGATGATTCGCCAGTAACGAGACCGCAACTGAATATCGGATTGTCCCAGATTGCAAATCTCCACATGGTAGGCCCAAACATGTTGTCCCGTGTTCGGAACTGACCGGTGCGGTTGATATTCCGGTTTGACTACGACCTGTACTGTTCCGGTAATGGCTTTATATCTATACACGTTTTGTCCTTGAGCCCGATTTGGTCCGCTTACTCTTAGCTGCCGTCATTCTATCCCCTCAAACCAGACAGAAAAGTTTGCAGGCTTCAAGTCCGGCTAGCGAAAAAGTGACCAAAAGTGGTTGGCAATTTCTGTTGTTCGCGTCTTTATAGCGCACAGAAACATGTTGTGCGCATCTGTTTTTTCCTTTTGGTGTTTGTAATCGAAAGGGGCACAGCCCAAATAGTGAAGCTTGCAGCTCTGCTCGCCATGAAAGTAATTGTGATGTTTGACGCCAGATTGCGCCACTTGATTGATCCTCCGCTCAATAAGACCGGCCACTGGTTGGCGGGACGGGGCATAACTGCCAATCAGATCACGTCATTTGGTCTGTTGCTGGGTGTGTTGGCCGGATTGGCAATATCATTCGAGGCCTATTGGCTTGGTCTCGTCATTCTGCTGGTCAGTCGCCTGATGGACGGGTTGGACGGCGCTGTGGCTCGCGCCAGCCATAAAACCGATCTGGGCGGATATCTTGATATCGTCTTTGATTTCATTTTCTATGGTTTGATTCCCCTTAGTTTTGCCTTCGCGCGGCCAGAAAATGCGCTGCCTGCAGCGGTGCTGCTGATGGCCTTCTATGCCAATGGAGCAAGCTTTCTTGCCTATTCCATTATGGCTGAAAAACGCAATATCACCACAGCAAGCCACGGCTCCAAATCTCTCTATTTTACGGGTGGCCTGGCTGAAGCGGGCGAAACCTTTGCGGTTTTTGCCGCCTTCTGTCTCTTCCCTAATGTCTTTGGCTGGATCGCATACGGATTTGCTGCCGTCACAGCCTTAACAACAATCTCGCGTATTATCCTTGCTATCCAAGTGTTTGATGACCCAAAAGAGGATTCTGCCGTATCAATAGGCACCGCGCGTGATGAAGGGGCCGATAAAGAATGAAACTGTCCGACAAGCCAACAGACGGATTGACTTTTGCTTTCTACAAGGCAAAGGGCGATTGGCGAAACTGGATTGTGCGTAAGGCCACCAATTCGATCTATTCGCATTGTGAAGTGATTTTCTCTCTGGCGGAGGCGCAAGAAGAAGTGCTGTGTCATTCTGCCTCGGCTCGCGATGGAGGGGTTCGCTCCAAGTCGATTATCCTGCGACCCGACTTGTGGGATCTGGTGCATTTGCCCTACTGCTTTTTTGATGAGCAGCACGCCAAACATCTTCTTATCCTATCGGCAGGGGCAAAATATGACTATCCCGCCATTCTGCTCAATCATGTGGTCTCGCTTAACCGCCATTCAGACGAACGCTGGTTCTGTTCTGAATTCTGTGCAGAGCTGATTGGTCTTCCCAATCCACATGTCTATAGCCCGCAAGCCCTGTTTGATTTGCTCGGTTACTTGCGTACACAGACATCTCAAAACTGGCCCAATGATTGTCCGCAGCGACCCACGGCAGAAGAGTTGGCAAACTGCGGTTGCGCCTGACTGGCCTATGGCAACACCAAATGCCCGTCTTTATCTAGAGGGAAGGCTCCGTGGGCCACTTCCCAGAGATAGCCGTCAGGGTCAGAAAAATAGCCGCTGTAGCCACCCCAAAAGGTGTCAGCGCCCGGCTTCTTGATGACGGCTCCTGCTTTGGCCGCCAGATCCAACGCTACGTCCACTTCAGAACGCTCGCGGCAATTATGCGCCAGTGTTATGCCGCACGGGCCTGCGGTCGGCTTGAAATCCGTATCAGGCACTTCTTCGGCCAGTTGATCGATTGGGTAGAGTGCAAACACAGTGCCTTTTGTTTTGAAAAAGGCGACTCCTTGCCCTACTTCATAAGCTGTTTCCCAACCCAGACCATCACGGTAAAAGGCAACAGATCGCTCTAGATCCTTTACACCTAGGGTGACGAGTGAAATACGCGCTTCCATAAACAGCTCCAATGCATAAGAGTGATTCTTTTGTGAGCTTAGCAGAGCTCCAAAGCCCACTGACAAGGGGAAAAACTGCTTCTTGAATAAAACCGTAATTAGATCTGCGTGACGCGAAAATGTGCCCTTATAAATCGGCTTTAAACATGCAAAGAACTTTTCGGGTAACGGCTTCTCCAAAATAGGCAGACCTTGAAAAGAAATTTTCCTTTGCCTCAAAACTCCGCCAACGGCTTTCTTGCAAAGTGGAGTGTGATAGGCAGAATAAGCGCTTCAAATTGCATTTTTACACGTATCTCTTTTTCGCTTCTCCCATCGGGAAAGAACAGGATACGTTGTCTGGAGAACACCATGAAACAGCTTGTAACCCTTGCCGCTTTGGCATTTGCTTGGCTGGCAGCACCGGCATTCGCCGATAAATTAGGCCCGTTGGTAAGCCCTCAGGCACTGGAAGCCATTGAGGCTGCGTCCAAGCCGTTGATCATTGACATACGCGGCAACAACGACAAAGGCGAAAGCCTGTTTGAAGCCGGTCACATTGCAGGTGCCGTCAACGCACCATACGGCCTTTTTCGTGGCCCCAGCGATAACCCCGGTCAGTTGATTTCTGCTGATTCCTTGCAAAAAGTCTTGCGCGACATTGGTGCGGACAAAGACCGCCCAACCGTTGTGGCATATCAGGGCAAAGACATCTCTGACTTTGGCGCGGCTGCTCGCGTTTACTGGACTTTGAAGTCGGCTGGTTTTACCGACCTGTCCCTGCTCAATGGCGGCATCGACAACTGGAAACTGGCTGGTCTGCCATTGGAAAGTGGCAAAGCCGTTTTAACACCAAGCTCTATTGAAGTGACTTTTTCTGACCAATGGCTGGCGACCACTGATGATGTACTGAAAATCGTCAATGGCGATCAGAAAGCCCGTCTTATCGACGCGCGTCCAGAAGACTTCTGGAATGGCGAAAAGAAACACCCTGCTGCTGCGCGGCCCGGCACCTTGCCACAGTCGGAATATTTTGTGCATTCCAGTTGGTTCGACAATAAGCCGGTCATTGCTGACGCTGCAAAGGTCAAAAAATTGGCAGCTGCAGGCGGGTTTAAAAATGGTGAAGCACTTGTGAGCTTCTGCAACACCGGTCACTGGGCCGCGACCAACTGGTTCGCTTTGTCTGAGTTGGCCGAGCTGGACAATGTCAAACTCTATCCCGAATCGATGGTTGGCTATTCCAATGCCGGTCATGAAATGGCAAACACACCGGGTCTGTTCAAAACCCTGATCAAACAGGTCACAGGCAGCTAATCAGATGACCGCATTAAGCACGGCAATCGAGACCCCGAAAAAGGGGTCTCGCTATCTCACAAGAGCCAGCCTTGTCGGGTTGGCCTTGTTCGTTGTTCTGGCCCTGATGGCCGCAGCAGGCGTCCGTTATGGTCTCATTCTTGCAATCGGTGTGGGCTTTGGTCTGACCTTGGAAGGGCTTCGGTTCGGCTTTGCGGGTCCTTGGCGTGCGATGATCTTGCGCCGTGAGCCTGCGGGCTTGATCGCGCAACTGTTTGCCATCGGATTGGTTGCCGTCGTTGCCTTTCCGCTTTTGGCTGGGGATCATCCCGAATTGATCGGGGCTCATGCTTCGGTCGGTTGGGCCATGCTCGGTGGCGCCTTTGTTTTTGGTGCCGCCATGCAAGTGGTCCTGGGCTGTGGCTCTGGAACCCTGGTCAATGCAGGTAGCGGCAATCCTGTTAGCGCGCTGGCTTTGCCCTTCTTTGTTTTGGGAGCGTTTGCTGGATCTTACCATTTGCTGTGGTGGGTTGAGCTAGGTACCGCACCGCTAGTGGTGCTGGAAGGCTCGTCTGGTTTGGCCATCACTCTTGTTGCTCTGTTGGCCGTAGCTTTGGTCGCTTTGAAATTGGCACCGAAAGAAGCTCGACGCGTACCCCGCCGCCTTTGGATCGCAGCTGCTCTGATTGCGTTGCTTGCAATTGCCAATTTTGTGGTTGCCGGACAGCCTTGGGGCGTGGTCTATGGCTTGGGGCTTTGGGGTGCCAAAGTTGCAACCGGATTTGGCGCAGATCTCAGCGCTTCGGCCTTCTGGGCTAGCGAAGTGCATCAGGAGAGACTGGCCCATAGTCTGCTAACCGATACAACGTCACTGACCAATCTGGGCATTATTCTTGGTGCCTTCATCGTTGCTGTCTGGCGGTCTGGCCTCAGTGCCAAGATTCCATCTCTGCCATTGCGCGCATGGATCGCAACCATTGTTGCCGGATTTTTGCTGGGTTATGCATCTCGGTTGGCGTTGGGCTGCAATGTCGGTGCCTTCTTCTCCGGCATTTCCACCGGCAGTTTGCATGGTTGGGCTTGGTTCATCGCGGCTTTTGCCGGATCCTTTGTCGGTATCCGCTTGCGCAAACCATTGGGACTGGAGGGCTGATATGACCACATTCATCACCAGTCGTGCGACATCGGTATTTGCGGTGCTAATCGCCCTGACCGGATTGTTAATCTATGACCTGGGCCATAGCAAACCGCTGAACCCTTACAGCGCCCCAGCGGCGATCGCATTGGGGTCTGATGAAGCTGCCAGCGGCGCTTTCTGTGCCTTGGTACCACCTAAGAAATAACACCCGCAAAAACAAAAAAGCCCGGCCTGATGATGCAAGCCGGGCTTTTTGTCATGAAGTGAGATCTATAGGCTGCTGAAAGCCTGCTCGAAATCTTCCCACAAATCTTCAATATCTTCCAGGCCTACCGACAGACGCAACGTGCCTTGGCCGATGCCCGCAGCGGCCAACTGATCGTCATTGAGCCGCTGGTGCGTTGTGGTGGCCGGATGGGTGATCAGGCTTTTAGCATCGCCCAGATTGTTGGATATCTGTATAACCTTGAGGGCATTTTCCAGCGCGAAAGCGTTGCCTTTACCACCGACAACATCAATGGCCACCATGGTGGAACCGCCGCGCATCTGTTTGGCCACCACGTCGGCCTGCGGATGGTCCGCGCGGCCGGGATAATAAACACGGGCAATGGCTTTATGCTCAGCCAACCGGTCGGCCAAAATCCGTGCAGCTTCGGTCTGGGCTTTGACACGCAGCGGGAAAGTCTCCAATCCTTTAAGCATCACCCAAGCATTGAAAGGGGATAGAGACGGGCCGGTGTGGCGGTGGATGTCTTTGAACTCTTCTTCGATGAATTGTGCGTCAGACAGCACCACGCCGCCCAAACAACGCCCCTGACCGTCAATATGTTTGGTCGCAGAATAGATCACAACATCAGCACCCAGCGCCAGAGGGCTTTGCCAAAGGGCTGTGGCAAACACATTGTCGACCACCAGTTTGGCTCCCGCCTCATGGGCAATGTCTGCCACACCGGCGATATCAAGGACAGACAACACCGGATTGGTGGGGCTTTCAAGGAAACAGGCACGAGTATTGGGTTGCATCGCAGCTTTCCAGGCCGAGAGGTCTGTTCCATCCACCAGAGTGCATTCAACACCAAAGCGGGGCAGCAGCTCAGAAACAATATAGAGGCAAGAACCAAACAAAGCGCTGGCGGCTACTACATGATCACCTGCTTTGACACAGGACAGCATTGCCGCCGTTACTGCTGCCATGCCAGAGGCTGTGCCGCGTGCGGCTTCGGCTCCTTCCAACAGGGCCATACGTTCTTCAAACATGGAAATGGTCGGGTTGGCATAACGCGAATAAATAAAGCCCGGTTCGTCGCCCTTAAAGCGCGCTTCCTGACTTTCTGCGCTGTCATAGACATAACCCTGTGTCATAAAAAGCGCCTCGGATGTTTCGCCAAACTGCGAACGCATGACGCCTCCATGCACCATTTGCGTTGCTGGGCGGAGTTGATTGGCATCGGGCTTCTTGGTCTCTGACATCTGTCTATCCTGTCTCGTCTCTGGGCGTTACCGGGCCTGAATATAACAAAACCCAGCGATGCAAAAGCATGGCCGGGTTCAAAAAAACTTGCCCCCCGACCTTTTAGCAACCTTGTTTAACGTGGCGGCAAGCCGGTCGGCTCAAATGACCACGAATAAAATATTTTTACGCCTATTTTCTTTCTGCGTCAATCTGTCATGAGCTGGAAAGAGGGTGACTTCAAACGGAGCCGCAAGTGGGTTAGGGTCTGGGTGTTAGGATGAGAGGGATTGTACGTACCCGATCACTTTGCTAGCATTCTGCGATAATATACAAGTCTATGTCAGCCTTTGTTTTGCAACATATGACTGACGCGCTGGCCTCAATTCTACGACCAACTATTTATTATGCAGATCATTGAAGGCATGCGATCCATCTTTGCTGTCGGGGACCACCAAAATGACAAAAACAAGAGTTTGCTATCGGCGACTGCCGGCTTATTGCTTTTCTCCTTCGGCATACAGGGCCAGCGAAAAATCCATGTGAGTGGTATCAACGGCAAGGCCGCGCTTCGTGAGTTTGCATTCCTTTGCCAAAACGAGAACGCTTATGGTTTGGAACGTCTGAATCAAACCACGAGTGACTGATTTTGCATGTGTATCGATCGGATTTGCTGCCAAATTTGACGCCAGAGATTGAACCCGCGTTACGGTTCTATGAAATAGACTAAAGGGGAGAGGGGGTAGCTATGGACATCACAGTAATCTTATTCGCGGCATTTTGCGCCGGTATTTTGAATACGATCGCTGGGGGCGGTACATTTTTGACCTTTCCTGCACTGGTTTTTATCGGTGTTCCTCCCGTCGCGGCAAATGCCACCAGCGCAGTGGCCGTCTTTCCCGGTTACCTTGGGGGGGCATACGGCTTTCGTACCGAGTTGGGCCATTTCGATAAGAAGCAAATCCTTAGACTGTGTTTTATCACACTGTTCGGCGGTCTGATTGGCTCGTTGTTGTTGTTTGTTTCCTCCAACAAGGCTTTCTCGATTGTCGTTCCGTTTTTGTTATTCGGGGCGACGCTTGCGTTTCTGTTTGGGGATACGATCCGTACTTGGGCAGAGAAAAAAGACCGAGCCGTATCACCGCATGGCGCTGTGGGCCTGTTGCTGGTTAGCATCTATGGCGGCTATTTCAATGGCGGATTGGGCATTGTCTTGTTAGCGCTTTTTGCTCTTTGGGGCATGATCAATATCCACGAAATGAATGCTTTGAAAAACGGACTGTCCTTAGCCTTGTCTGCCATCTCGGTTGCTGTATTCGCTATCGGTGGTCTGGTGGAATGGCAGCATGCCCTTGGCATGATGGTCGCGTCCACTCTGGGTGGCTACGCTGGTGCCCCCATCGCCCGAGCGTTGCCCAAATCTACTGTCCGCATACTCATTGCCTTGGTCGGATTTTCTATGAGTATAGTGTTCTTCTGGCGATTGCTGCCTTCTCAGTGAAGCCAATATTGGTTCTTTTGGAACCGCGTCTTTTAGCCAGTAGTGCAGATTTAGAAGAAATATAACCTTATTCTAATAGTCAGTATATTATTATTCATGTTTAATATATCATGAGCACTTCATTCTGTAGATAAGCCCTGACGTTAGAGGATAGATCCATGATCACCGCTCCGCAATTGCGCGCCGCGCGATCTCTTCTTGGAATAGATCAAAAAACATTCGCAACGTTGGCAGGTGTTTCCCTGCCTACAGTGCAAAGGATGGAAGCCAGCGACGGCAATGTTCGGGGCAACATCGACACCCTCATCAAGGTTGTGGAAGCGCTGGACAAGGCGGGGATCGAACTGATCGGGGATGGAGCCCGGAGCGACACTGGTGGACGGGGCGTCAGACTTAAAAATTCAGAGGCTCTATAGGCTTTCAAAAACAAAATATCGCAAATTTTACGATGGGAATGGAAATGCGACAACCAAAAATTCTCACGACAATAAAGACTTACAGCTGGCAAATTTTTATGGGTGACGTGCTGGCAGGGGCAACCGTTGCTATGGTTGCTCTGCCGCTTAGTCTGGCCATTGCAATTGCGTCTGGAGCGGATCCAGCCAAAGGGGTTGTTACCGCTATTGTTGGTGGGTTGTTGATTTCTTTGTTTGGGGGCAGCCGAGTTCAGGTCGGAGGTCCCACCGGGGCATTCATCGTCGTTGTCTTTGGGGTGATCGCTCAATATGGTTATGATGGCCTTGTGTTGGCAACCTTCATGGCAGGTATTATCTTGCTTATAGGTGGCTATTTTCGAGCCGGTAATCTAATTGCGTTTGTTCCGGAAGCCGTGGTGAACGGGTTCACAATTGGAATTGGCGTGATCATTGCGACCAGCCAATTGAAAGATTTTCTTGGCTTGGATCTCGATAAGGTGCCTGCTGATTTCTTGGAAAAAATCCCGGCACTTTGGCAAGTCCGGCAAACATTTAGTTTGGCGACTTTTTCTATCGCACTTTGTACCCTCATCCTGATCGTATTTTTGCGGCGAATGGCGCCGCGCTTTCCCGGTCTCATTGTGGCTGTCGGGGTTGGGTCAGCTCTCGTTGCCTTTTGGTCTTTGCCCGTCGATACGCTTGGCTCCCGATTTGGTGATTTGCCCAGTCAGCTCCCTTGGCCGCAATTGCCGGATCTTTCATTGTCGCGAATCGTTGATCTCCTTCCTTCTGCATTTATCATTGCATTCCTCGCTGCGGTTGAATCGCTTTTGTCAGCGATGGTCGCCGATAAAATGATAGAGGGTCAGCACCGGCCAAATGCTGAACTGACGGCTCAAGGTATCGCCAATATTGGCTCGGCATTGTTCACGGGCCTGCCTGCAACCGGTGCCATTGCACGCACAGCCACCAACATTAAGGCGGGCGGCAAAACGCCTGTCGCAGGCATTGTTCATGCGATCGTGATTCTGCTGGTCATGATACTCGCTGCACCTTTGGCAAGTTATCTGGCTATGCCAGCCCTCGCTGCGCTTTTGGTTCTTACCGCGTGGAATATGACTGAGCCAGAAAAATGGGCAGAATATGCGCGCGGCAGGAAAAGCGATATATTGCTTCTGTTGCTCACGCTTGTGCTCACTGTCGTGGTTGATTTGACGGTGGCCATTGGAGTGGGCGTATCCGTTGGCCTTGCTCTGCGCTTAAACCGGCGCAAAGCCGTGGAAAGCGATTGGCATTTGCCTGATAGGTGAAATAGGAGAGTGGCAAGGGGGCCTCATAGGTCTCATTTCGTGCCCTGCCGTTTTTAAGGATATGCCTTGAAAGTGGCGGAGGTCCCTCTATATAAAATGTAAGAGGACGACCTCCCCATAACGGGACCAGTGACTTGGGACGACCCAAATTATCAGGAGCCAATTATGGCTTGGGTCTATCTTGTTCTCGCCGGAATTCTCGAAATAATCTGGGCCTATATGCTGAAGCAATCTGATGGCTTCTCGCTGCTTGTTCCTTCTGCAATAACCGTCGTCACAATGATTGGTAGTTTCGGATTGCTGTCATTGTCCATGCGCACGCTTCCCCTCGGTACCGCATATGGAATTTGGACCGGAATCGGCGCCGTTGGTACTTTTATTGTCGGTATTCTGTTCTTGGGCGAACTCATCAGCCCGGCACGAATAATTGCGGCCATACTGATTGTCGGCGGCTTGCTACTGATGAAATTCTCATCCGATTTTCAAATGTAACAAGGCAAAAAACGTCGATTGAGTCACCCTCCCTATACCTAGGTGCGTGGTAAAATGTAGAAGCTCTCACTAAAAATTAGTATTTTATACATGCCTGATAAGTATTTTCCCAAGGAATTGGTCAAAATATTGGTGAAAAACTCATGTCTGTATTGCGTGTTCTTGTGTTTATTACCCTAGTGGCACTGTCGTTTCAGGCCGGTGCCCAGAGCCGTAGCCAGAACCACATCCAATCCGGACATGCGTGGATCGTTGCTAAACTCCAAGGCTCCGCCTATATCGCCCAAAAAGACGCTAAAGCCATCAAAGTACGGCGTGGTATGGCATTGGAGCCAGGACAAACGCTATCCACCCGAGCGCGGACCCGATTGCTGCTAGTGCGCGGCAAAGAACGTATTCAAGTGGGATCGGGGGCCATCATGGCCCTGCCTCCCGCAAAATATAACAAGCCGGGTAAAACCCTGATTCTGCATCAAAGCGGTCGTTTGGATTTGACAGTTAACAAGCGAAGGGCGAAGCATTTCTCCGTGAAAACCCCTTATCTGGTTGCAACAGTTAAGGGGACGACCTTCTGGGTTGACGTGCGCGAGGGCCGCTCTGTTGTATCGGTCAGTTCGGGCAGAGTTGAAGTCTCAAATAATAGCTCTGGAGAGACAACAGACATCACCCGCGGTCAAACCGTGACCGTTAAGAAGTCGACAAACGGCACTTCAACGATGACCTTCGACGGGACAGTCGCGACCAAAGGCCAAAAGATCAAGGTGCGCAAATACAAGAAAAATATCAAAAAACCAAACTTCTATGCGACGGTTAAAACCGGAGGCAAGACGCTGGCACTGCAGCCGGGATCGTTGAAAAAAACAGCACCGATTGAATCCATCAAATTGCTAACAATCAGCCAACGAAACCTGCTTCGGGCAACGGCAGAGCAAGCGCAAAAAGAGATCGGGGAGGTTGAAGCCGTAGCTAGCACTGTCAGTCAAAGCGTCTCCCAGACCGTATCAAGCACCGTGAGCTCGGTGACATCCGGTTCAAGCTCCAATACTGCGAGTTCCGAAACAAGTGATCCTGGCACGAGCAGCTCTGAGACAAGTAGTTCTGAGACAAATGACTCTGGGTCCAGCACAGCCAGCAGCAGTTCCGTTGGTGGTGCGGTTGGCGGTGTGGCAGATACTGTGTCCAGTGCAGTAAGCTCAGTCACATCCGCAACAGGGTTATTTTAGGACACTCCATGCTGGAGTATCGCTAGAGCTGTGAGTTATGTCACAAAGATTTGTCACACCATGAACTCGCCAATGTATGGCGACTGAAACAATATTTGGGCTTTCCGACGATCCTGCCTGCACAACCCGTATCCATTCGCCCTTTACGATGGATGATATAAAGGCCCATGTTGAGAAAATCAAACATCTGCGGCCTGAAGAGCCTCGATCTGTCGGGCTTGTTGCGCCTCTGCTGCTGTCCTGCTAAAGATCGCAAAAGGCATTATTACAGGCGGTATTCATGACTTCCAGCTCCTCCACATTCTCCGGTTCCGGTATTCTCAATGACGCCGACATCACCTCATTGGTGGAGGCGGGAGCTATTGGGTCCGAGCGGCCACTGGATGAGGACCAAATCCAGCCAGCCAGTCTCGATTTGCGCCTAGGCTCGACGGCCTACCGCGTGCGGGCGTCTTTTTTGCCCGGCCCCAACAGGATGGTAAAAGAGCGGCTGGATCATTTGCAATTGCATCAGGTCGATTTGACCGATGGTGCGGTACTGGAAACCGGCTGTGTCTATATCGTCCCCTTGATGGAAACCCTTGAGTTGCCAGATGGCATTGCCGCTGCCGCAAACCCGAAAAGCTCGACAGGACGGCTGGATATTTTCACCCGTTTGATCACGGACCGTGCGCAGCAGTTCGACAAAATCCCGACCGGATACAACGGCCCGCTTTATTTGGAAGTCAGCCCGCGCACTTTCCCTATTTTGGCACGCGCGGGCAGTCGCCTGACACAAATCCGCTTCCGTTCCGGTCGTGTGGTGCTGACTGATCCGGAGCATTTAGCCCTGCATGAGGCCGAGACTTTGGTGGCGAGCCAAGCTCCTTTCATCGCCAATGGTATCGCCGTGTCAATCGATCTGGCAGGTGAGGGTGTGATCGGCTATCGCGCCAAACGCCATGCCGCCGTAATTGATGTCGACAAGCGCGATGCGCATGACTTGCTTGATTTCTGGGAGCCGATTGATGGACGGGGCAGGGGTGAGTTGGTACTCGACCCGGACGAGTTTTATATTCTTGTGTCTAACGAGGCCGTACATGTGCCGCCGCTCTATGCCGCTGAAATGGTGCCGTTTGATCCATTGGTTGGAGAGTTCCGTGTGCATTATGCCGGTTTTTTTGACCCCGGTTTTGGCCACTCCGAAGCGGGCGGCACCGGCAGTCGCGCCGTACTGGAAGTGCGCAGCCACGAAGTGCCCTTCATTGTCGAACATGGTCAAATCATTGGGCGCCTCGCCTATGAGCGCATGCGCGCCCAGCCTACGCACCTTTATGGCTCAGGCATCGGGTCCAATTATCAAGCACAAGGCCTCAAGCTCTCCAAGCATTTCAAGGCGGTTTGACAGCGATGTCACAAACGGTTCAAACCGAAGCCTTTGCTGAGCTGGAAGAGAAAAAGTCACGTTTTCTTGCCTTTCTTGTCCCGATTGATCAATTTGCGACACGGTTGGATGAATTGCGCATTGAGCATCGCAAGGCCTCCCACCATGTCACAGCTTTTCGCCGCATCCATGATGATGACCATATCGAGGAAGGGGCCAAGGACGACGGCGAGCCAGCGGGCACTTCCGGTATGCCTATGCTCAAGGTCTTGATCGGTCGTGATTTGATCAACTGCGGTGTGATTGTCGTTCGCTATTTCGGTGGCACAAAACTGGGTGCAGGCGGCTTGGCTCGGGCCTATTCCGGCGCGGCCAGCATGGCAATTGATGCCGCCTCTCTAAGCCTGTGGCAACGGATTGTGAAAGAAACCATCACTGGCCGGTTTGATCAAACCTCAGATATCGAACGACAGCTCTCGCTTTTAGAGCTGGATATCCTCGATCGCAGTTACCACGCAGAAGGCGTTGATATAAGCGTTCAAGGCCCGCAATCGGTTATCGAAGAACTCGATGCTTTCATGCAGGAGCTCAATCTTTACTAGGTGGAGTTGGCCGAACTTTAGCTAAACAAAGGGTGTCTTAAAGGGTTGAAGGCATGCGGCAAAGTGCAGAGTGGAAACCTGTTGTTGATTCACGAATCTTTATCTTCTCCATGTCATGGTGCGTCAATGGTCTTTAATGCACTAGGGGTTGCGATAGACAATGTTGGAATTGAGCGTTTCTTCGGATTTTGATTATGAATCTGCCGAATATAAAGCCTTGTTTGACAATGCGGATGTGACCGCCTTTCAGCACCCAGCCTGGCAAAGCGCAATGCAAGCCCATTTGCGTTCAGTTTCAGGCATCAAAGAATGCACCCTTCTGATGCGATGCAAGAAATCAGGAATGCTTGTTGCTTTGGTACCTTTGATCAGCCGTAAGAAAATGGGAGCAACAATCTTGGAGTATGCCAATTTGGGGCTGGTTGATTATGCGATGCCAACTCTGCATAACGACATCTTCCAATGGATTCCTGATACCAAAACCCTCAGTGAGCAATTGTACAAAACGCTCGGCTCTTATGATGTGCTGCGTATTAAGCATATGCCTATAGATAATCCTCTTATTCTGAAGCTCTTTCCCAATTCGGTCATGGAGCGCGCCGATTTTTCTGCCCATGCCGCCAAAGTTGGGCCGGACTATGATCTCTGGCGACAAGAGGCGATTTCTAAGAGCGAACGCAAACATCGTGATAAAAAACGCCGCGCCATGATGCGTGCTGGCGAATGGCAAATGAAACGCCTTCATGATCCGCTCGAAATCCGTATAGCCTTTGAATATTTGCGTGTTTTTCACAAAGCCCGTTATGCCGATCGTCCCGGCGAGGATATGATGCAAGATCAGGGCGCTTTTCAATTCTACGTAGACCTGGCCTGCAAACAGGCTGAGAGCGGTTTTGCCCGCATCTATCAATTCACATTCGATGACAAAATCGTTGCCGTTCAATTTGGAATAGTCCAAGAGGAGCGGTATTTTTATCTCATGATGGGCGTTGATTATGACCGTATGGGGCGCTGGTCACCCGGCCTTTTGATGACCGAAGACATTTTCCGTGATTGCATCAAGGATGGCATGTCTGTGGTTGATTTAACCGTGGGTGACGAACCCTATAAGCAAAAGTTCGGTACCAAGCCGATTCCGATCTACACGCTTTGGCACACCCATTCCATGTTAGGTCAGATGGGCCGAACCGTGGCAGACATGGCCCAAAAACGCTATGTCCCAGAACGCGTGCGTCGTTGGGTGTCCTAGGTTTGGCCGTTGTCGCAAAAAGCCCTGACTATGCCTTCATGCAGCCTCAGGGAATAGCGTTACAGATGCACCTTCTTGCCAGACAGGCCATTTCAAAAATATATTTGCAAAAAGATCTGAGGTTTCATGGCCTTCTAGCCACTGAAGCAGGACCTTTGGTGCGTTGGTGTCGAACCAAATCCGATCCGTATTGGCAAACTGTCGAACAAACGGAAACAGTGCAACATCGGCCAAACTCACCCGATCACCAAACAATTGCTGGCTGACTTCTAGGCGTGCGATCAATGAAGCGAGTGCAACCATAGCCATTGCACGGTGCGCGACTTCATCTGCATCATCATAGCGCGTAGCATATTTATAGCGGTCCAGATGATGCTTGAAACTACCATCTATTTCTTCGATCAGCGCAAGCATTTCTTTCAGCGTGCCCGTTTCTGGCGCCAGCCAGCCTCTGGGGTCGTTGCATTCCAACGCCCAAAGCATAATATCCAAGCTTTCATCGATGACATGTCCATCAGAAAGAACCAACACGGGGATGGTTCCTTTGGGGGAGGCCTCTAACATGGGGGCGGGTTTATTGCGCAGGATAATCTCGCGCAATTCGACAACCAAACCCGACGCAAAAAGGCCCATCCGTGCACGCATGGCATAGGGACAGCGCCGAAACGAATAGAGTAGAGGGCGTGTCTGTTGCTCTGGCATAAGGGGCAATCCTTGCTGTTGCGGAAGAGGTAAGCCAAAGGCACAATTTGGGCGGCAAAATGGCATCATGCCAATTTATCTAGCCTCAGGTCTGGCCGCCTTGTGCTCTGATCAATGCTTTCAACTCTGCAATTTCAAGCCGTAATGCTTTCACTTCGGTTGCCACGCTCTCGGTTTCCTCATGCAAAGCGACGCGATCCGCGACGGCTTCGGCTTCATGTTCGGACTGCATTGCAGATACGATGATACCAATAAAAAGATTGAGCACGGTAAAAGAGGTCGTGAAGATAAAGGGTACGAAGAAAATCCACGCATATGGGTGGGCTTCCATAACTGGACGCACAATACCCATAGACCAGCTTTCCAGCGTCATAACCTGAAACAGCGTATAGGCCGACTCGCCCAGACTGCCGAACCATTCAGGGAATTCGTTGCCATACAACTTGGTTGCCATGACAGCGAAGACATAATACAGCAGCCCTAGCAGCAAGGAGATTGATCCTAGACCGGGTAGGGCTTCCAGAAGGGCGCCAACCACCCGTTTGAGCGATGGAACAAAGCTGATAAGCCGCAAAACACGCAGCACCCGCAAGGCACGCAAAACGGACAGCGCTCCGCCACTTGGTAACAAAGCAATCGCCACCACAACAAAATCAAAAATGGACCAGGGATCGCTGAAAAATCGGGCGCGATGGATCATCAGGCGCAGGCTGATTTCGATAATGAAGATCACCAAGATTGCGCCATCAACAAAATGAAACAAGGTGCCAAATTGTTCTTGTGCAGCGGGCCATGTTTCAAGGCCCAGAGTGATGGCATTGAGAATAATGATCGCAGTTATGGCATTCTCAAAAGGGCGAGAAGCAAGAATAGCTTTCAGGCGCTCAAACATGGCGTCGTAATCCTATGGCGCAAAATCGGGATAAACCCTTACAAATTTGCCTCTATATAGAGCGAGTGCAAAGTCAGATCAACTGCATCAGTCCTGAAATTCAAATCGCAGATCACCAAAAATATGTCAAAAAGCCATTCGAACGGCTTGAGGTTGGAGGTAAATATGATAGACAGGGATCCTAGCTTTTTGCGGGTGTAGCTCAATGGCAGAGCAGAAGCTTCCCAAGCTTACGACGAGGGTTCGATTCCCTTCACCCGCTCCATTTATTTTTCAATGACTTAGTTCTGATTTTTGTGTCTAGAGAACAACAGTTTTCAAAGAAGTTTTCACACCTTTTTCTCGTGCGATTCTTGTTTCTTTCTCCAAGTATTACGCGCGCGGGCTACTTGGGCCGTTTGGTTTTCTGATCCCCTGTTATATCGACCGGTCATTTTTATGTCGGTATGGGTGGTGTGTTGGCACGTCTGTTCGATATTTGCGCCAGCATCCATGGCTTCGGAGATGCCTCCTGCGCGGAAGTCTCTAGACCCAATGCCGTCTGGCACACTGGCGGCTTGCGCAATCTCCCGAAACACTCTCCATTTCGCTACTTCAAAACCAGCCCTGAGATCATTCGCCTTGCGGTGATGCTTTATGTTCGGTTTCCACTTTCCCTCCGTAATGTTGAAGACCTGTTGCACGAACGCGGCATTGACGTGAGCTATGAAACTATCCGGTTTTGGTGGAACAGGTTCGGTCCAATATTTGCTTCAGAGATCAGGAGGAAAAGAGTTCAAAGGTCGAGATGCTGGACACAAGGGCAGTGGCATATGGACGAAGTATTCGTCAAAATCAACGGTGAAACGCACTATCTCTGGCGGGCCGTCGATCATGAGGGAGAGGTCTTGCGATCCTACGGTGCTGCGATGAAGGAAATAGGCAACGTCAATTGGCATGAGACTGGTCGCTGGCGGAATAACAGGGCCGAGAATTCGCACCTTCTATTCCGACGAAGGGAACGTGCAATGAACTGCTTCAGGCGCATGCGGACTTTACAGAACTTTGTTTCCATTCATGCAGCAGTTTACAACCATTTCAATCAGGAAAGAGGCCTCTACAGCAGACTAAATTTCAAGCTGAACCGTAGCATCGCTCTCGCAGAGTGGCTTGGTCTTTGTGCGGGATAGAAGGCAGGGATGATGGCACTCTTGAGCAACGCTTTGTTTTGTCTGACATTGCCGATTGCAGAAATGCGCCTCCTTTAAAACAAGGAAAGCCCTTGACCCAACGATGATTTGATTTTCAATAAATATTGTGCTGCAGCAAATGACCGCAAGGTCCGCTGAGCTGCAGTCCCTTGCGCTCAAATGCTGCATAGTGCACGAACGACAGCTTCCAGAAAACTCCAATGCAGCAGATGATCGCAGGCCAACGGCAGCTGTGGGCCCTTCCTAGACCTTGGTGAAGACGCCGTTTTTCAAAACGCTGCGTCGCCACATCAAGAAAGAATGGTCCTGAGTTACCAATTCGCCTCTCTTATCCTTCACGATACCAGAGAAATTGAAGCTGCCATTCGGTCATTCTGGAATGGCCACATTCCTCAACCCTCCTCAAACAATGGCTTCTTGTCCTGTCTCCTCATTCAGCTTCCGTTCGGCAAAACCAGGTGTCGTGCCTAGTGGGGCCAGATATCGATAGAGGACAGGAATAAGAAACATGGTGAAGAGGGTGGCAAAGCCCAGACCACCTACGATGACCCAGCCGACAGCCATGCGTGCTTCTGCTCCTGCTCCTGATGTTAAAATCAGAGGAACACCGCCAAGCACGGTCGAAGTAATGGTCATCATGACGGGGCGGAGGCGTAGCCGAACAGCATCGCGAATGGCGCTGTCGATATCCTGTCCTTTTGAACGCAGTTGGTTGGCGAATTCGACGATCAGAATGCCATTTTTGGCCATAACGCCGATCAATATGACAAGGCCGATCTGGCTGTAATAGTTGAGCGATCCGCCGGTCAGGGTGATGGCCATCATGGCTGCTGCGAGGCCAAAGGGAACCGTCAACATGATGATAAGTGCCGAGATAAAGCTTTCAAATTGTGCAGCAAGCACCAAAAGCACGATCAGCCCTGCAATGATGAAAATCGTCACTGTCTCATTGCCTCCAGCCTCCAGTTCAGCGGCATCCCCAAGCATCGTGACATAGGCCCCACTGGGAAGGATCTCTTTTGCGAGCAAACGAACCTGTGCAATGGCTTCACCTAGTTCTACGCCTGTCGGCAGGTCTGCACGAAGGGATACGGCCAAAGATCCATGCTCGCGGGTATAGGCCGACTGGCTAAGGCTTTGCGTAAAGCTAGCGACTGAAGAAAGCGGGATGATATTGCCATCATTGGTGCGAATAAAAACGCCATCAAGATCGCCGAAGTCATCAATAGGCCTGTCTCCGGGAGTGAGACGAAGTTCGATCTCTTCGCCATCGACAAAGACGGAAGTTGGATTGATGCCTTCGGTGACCGCGGCAATGGCGCTTGCAATATCATCCGCAGAGATACCCAATTCCAAAGCACGATCACGGTCGATATCGACACTTACCTGAGGAGTGGTTTCATCTTCGGCCAAGTTGGGCCGGAAGAAGGTTGCATCTTGCTCCATGGCGGCGAGCAGACTATCGGCCCCTTCTACCAATTTGGCATAACTGGTGCCGCTCACAGCGAAGGAAAGTCCTGATCCACCACCCCGAATACCAAGGGAATTGGGAGAGCGAACCTGAACGCGGATGCCGGGAATGGCTTCCAGCTTATCGCTCAATTCTTCTGCGATCGTATCCTGGTCACGTTCACGATCGGCCCAACCGGCCAGCCGTACCACAACAAAGGCCCGTGTACTACCACCTCGACCAATCAGAGTGAGAAGCGACGTAATCTCGCCGCTTTGCTGATAGGATTCGAGCATGGTTTCGACCTGACTGATCTGATCGCTCATATAGTCATTGGTTGCTCCTGTGGGAGTAGAGGCTTCGATGAAGAAGCCTGCACGATCCTCCACCGGCGTCAGGGTACTGGTGAGGGTCTGTGATGCACCAATTGCAAAGACCGCGAATGCCAGTGCTGAGCCAATGGTTAGGAATGGCATGCGAATGGATTGGTCGATTACTTTTACAAACCAATCGGTGATCGGAGTGGCTCTCGTCTCGATAGCTTCCTGCTTGGCCGAGGGTTTGCCGGGATCGAGTATGGAGGCGAGCATCGGTGCCATGCTAAGCGCGACAACCGACGAGAGCGTGACGCAAAAAGCCAGCACAAAGCCGAATTCAGAAAAGACATCACCTGCCGAGCCGGGCAAAAACGAGATCGGAATGAAGACCGCAGCCAAAGTCGCCGTAGTGGAAATGACAGCGAAGAAGACTTCGTGAGAACCGGAAACAGCCGCAGCGCGGGCTCCTTCGCCGTTTTGCCTGCGGCGGACGATATTCTCCACCACCACGATGGCATCATCCACCACCATGCCGGTCGCCAGAACCAGAGCCAAAAGAGAGATTGTGTTGATAGAAAAACCGACCAGCCATATGGCTGCGATGGTGCCAACAAGAGCCACCGGGATCGCAATGGCGGGAATCACTGTCGCGCGCCATGACCGAAGAAACAGAAAAATCACCACCACAACAATCACAATTGCCAGCATGATCGATTTGGTCACTTCACTGATGGAGCCTTCAATAAAGATGCCATCATCGGACGGGATGGCAATTTCGACTCCTTCAGGCATCAGAGGGCGCAGTTCTTCAACGGCTTGGCGTACATTTTGCGAAATGGTTAGAGTGTTGCCAAGCGACTGGCGCACGATGTCTATGCCGATAGACGGAAGGCCATTGATGCGGGCATATTGATCCACGTCTCGCCCAGTCAGTTGAACATCGGCCACGTCAGAAATGTAAGTCTTGTCATTTAGCCGAAGCTGAGCAATGCGTTCTACGGTCACGTCCGGGCTGACCGAGCGCAGAATGGTCGTTGTGTTGTCACTGTCAACAGAGCCAAGGGCATAGTCATTCCGAAGGGTTTTTAGCGTACTACTGATATCGCTTAATGATAGCCCTCGTGCCAACAAAGATGGCATGGATACCGTGAGGCGAAACTCGTCGGCCTGTCCACCGGTCACGGTGATTTCGGCAATTCCGTCAACGAGGTTCAAACGGTCTGAGATCAGGCCTTCAGCCAGCGTTGTCATTTCCGCGATGCTTTGCGAGCCGGAAATGGCCAGCCGCATAATGGGTTCCCCATCCCCATCACTCTTTTTGACTTCCGGATCATCAATATCCGCGGGCAGATCCCGCACGCTTTCCGAGACAATCTCGCGAGCCTCGTTGGCCGCCACGTCAATGTCGGTGTCATTGGAAAGATCGAGCATGATCCGACTCAAGCCATATTCAGATTTGGAAGAAATGGTCTCGACCCCGTCAAGGGCTGCAAACGCATCTTCCAAAACCGCAGTGACCTGACTGTCGACCACCTCGGCCGGTGCACCGTCATACCTGACACTGACATTCAAGGATGGCTGGTCCACATCTGGCATTTCGCGGATTTCCACGGCCAAAAGAGCGGCAATGCCCGCAATGATGATGAGCAGATTAAGAACAAAGGCAAGTGTAGGCCGCGCTACAAAAAGGCGCGTCAAACCAGTGATAGAATGTTTCATTGGGCCGCTTCTTGGTTGCTTTTCTGACTTGAATGGGCGGAAGAACTAATGCTTGAGCTATCGCCATCAACGACAGCTATTTGGAAGCCCGGACGCAGTTTATGCACCCCGTCGACGACAACCTGGGTGCCCTGTTGCAAATCGCCTTCAATCCAAATCGTGTCATCCCGGCGATGGCGGAACGTGACCGGAACGGGCCTGACTGTGTCTCCTTCAGCAAGCCAGACCTGTGTGCCCTCTCGTGTCCAGGCGAGCGCCATGGAAGGAATAACGGCCATCGGATCACTTTCTTCAAAAAGGCTTACAGAGAAAGTCATACCGGGCCAAAGCAGCCTATCTTTGTTGTCTATGGCTGCTCTCACGGTCACGGTTCGAGTAGACTCGTCAATCTGACTGTCGAAAGCGGTGACCTTGCCCTTGAAGACCATGCCTGGTTTTGCCGGCGTGCTGGTTTCAATCTCTTTGCCAATGGACAGAATATCGATGGCTTTTTCTGGCAAACTAAAGGTAACTAATATGGTCTCGGTATTGTTTATGGTTACGATTGCTGTTTCGTCAGCCAGATAATCTCCCTGCTGCAAATCAGAAAGGCCCAGTTTTCCAGAGATGGGGGCGAGGATGGTCCGCTCCGTCAGGTTGGCTTCCGCCAGCGCAAGATTGCTGCGCGCAACCGAAGTTGTCGCTTCCTGCTCTGTCATGGTGACATCGGTGACCACCCCTGAATTGCGCTCGCGTAGGAGTTGATAGCGTTTCAGGCTTTCTTCAGCTTTGGTGAAATTGGCTTTGGCAATTTCGACATTGAGTTGCTCGGTGACAGATTCCAGCTCAATCAGAACATCGCCTTTTGAAACGCTCTGGGTTCCATCAAAATGGATCTTTTCAATCTGGCCCGAGACTTCCGAGACGACAGACACACTCTGTAGCGCTTCAGCCGTGCCAATCGCACTGTAGGTGACTTCATACGGTTTGAAATCAACTTCAGCCACTGTAACCGAAACAATTCGAGGTTCGGGCCTTGGCCTTCCATCATCCTTGGCGGGCAATTGTGCCCCTGGGGCGGGAGATGACGGTTCCGTCGCTGCCTGACCATTGGCGGGCTGGCTGGATGGTACCTGTTCCCCTTGAACCTGCAGAGAGGCACTTTCAAAGGTTGGCAATCCGTACTGATAGAGATAGGCCGCCGCGATCAAAATTGAGGCAATGAGAATGCTGTAAAGATGTTTCATCGGGTATCGTCTCGATAGGAGCAATAGACCCTAAAAGGGGTCTTGTTGCCCTTACCCTATCGGGTGACGAGAGGAGATGAATGACATCTTTGTCATTCATAGGCGCGTAGGGTAATCAGACTGTTGGCAGGGTCAGTTTCATGCTCACTCGGTCGTCAGAACTTGGGAGCAAGACCAGATCGCCTCTATGGGCGCGGGCAATTTCGCGGGCAAGGCTCAGCCCAAGCCCGCTGCCTTCGACATAGCTGTTATGGGCTGGATCGCCCCGAAAAAAGCGATCAAAAAGCTGTTTTCGGGTCTCATCCGTCAGCGGTGCACAAGGGTTGGTGATAATTATTTCAATGGTCCAATTGACCATATGGGCAGAGAGTTCAATGGCCGCGCCGGGTGTACTATAGCGAATAGCATTGCTGATAAGATTATTGAACAGCTGGTGAATAAGGACGTCATCCCCGTCAAAGCGCAACGTCGACCCAATGGAGCATTTAAGGATTTTGCCATTTGGCAACTCATCCAAATCTTCGATCAATTCTCTCAATGTGATATCTAGGTTCATCGCTACAGAATGAAGCGACAAACGTCCTGCATCGGCTTGCGACAGCAGGAGTAATTTGCGGGTGATCGAAGAGAGCTTTCCGACCTCATCCAGAAGACTGCTGAGATCGAGTCGATTGGGATCATCGCTTCTGGCAACCTGCTCCAACTGCCCGCGCAAGATGGTCAGAGGCGTTTTTAGTTCATGAGCCGCGTCAGCGGAAAAACGTGAAGCCTGCTGGAAGCTGCGTTCCAGCCTATCAAGCATGGCGTTGTAGGTTTCGATCAGTTGTTTGAACTCACGATCTTCGCCCTCATTTGGCAGGCGATGATGAAGATCCTTTTGCGTTACCGTCTCCATCGCGCTCGACAGGCGATTGACCGGACGGGTCGCAACATTGGCCAACAACCAAGCGGCAAAAGCACTCAGCAGCAAAGCCAACGGGATGACGACGACCAATGCCGACTGAACCGCTTGGCGCAAGTCCTGCGTCGTACTGGAGCGGTCTGTTGCGATAAATGAACGAATATCAGAACGGGTAAAGAGAGCGGCGCGCCACCGGCGCTCTTGATGCTCAAAATCACCCAATTTGCACGACTCAGTCGGCTGATTTTCGTTTTCACTCAGCCCCGTTGACTGGACGGCCTTTGACCAGTCGATTTTTTCCAGCGATAAGCTGTCTTGCCAATAGGCACTCTGCAATAGGACACCATTCTGTTGTGAATGAACCTGTAGCAACAGTTGAATGGGGTCATTTACTCGCAATTTCATAGCAAGATCGCTTACCCTGTTCATTCCATTGGTATCGTTTGCAGGAAGGGATGCCAGTCCCTTCGCTTCGATACACATACGATCGTCAAGACGATCTGCTTCTCCCTGTACAATACGTGTCCAAGTCAACCCCATTACGACAGCCAGAACGGCACCAACGATCAGGCAAGAGATAACGAAGATGCGTGTGCGGAAGGACATGTTCAGTCTCAAAACAGGGCTCCAAATTGCGGTCATTCCGATGGAATCCGGTAGCCCGTGCCGCGCACTGATTCAATCAGATGTTTCAAATCACCCGCCTCATCAATGGCAGCAATTTTTTTCCTGATCCGTTTTATACAGACGTCGACGACATTGGTACCGGGGTCAAAATCATAACCCCAGACATGCTCCAGAATCTGACCTCTTGAAAAAACCTGTCCCGCCGATCGCATCAAGTATTCCAGCAGGTTGAATTCACGGGATGTTAGGTCAATATTCTGGTCGTTATATCCTGCTTGTCGGGCAATGCAATCCAGACGCAAAGCCCCCATTTGCAGACTATACCGTCTGACACCGTGATGACGGCGCTGAAGAGCAAGAATGCGCGCGACCAATTCTTCGACGTAAAATGGCTTGGCCAGATAATCATCGGCCCCTTGCTCGAGACCCTTGATCCGGTCTCCCAATTCATTCCGAGCGGTCAATAGAATAACCGGCGTGTCGATTTCCTCTTTGCGGATTGAACGCAAAATATCCAACCCGTCACGGCCGGGCAGCATAATATCAAGGACGATCAGATCCTGATCCCCCTCACTGGCTTTCTTGTAGCCACTATGTCCATCGGCGCAATGCGTGACGTCGAAACCATTGTCGGTCAAACCAGCGCAAATGATATCCGCAATCTTGCGCTCATCTTCGACTACTAGAATTTTCATCTTTGCACCAATCTATGTCCCTCACTCTGACGTGAATATTACACAATGAACCCCATCGGTCTGTATGACATTTCTGTCATCTTCCGCTCAAAATTCCACCGCATTCAAGAATGACAAAGATGTCATCTACCATCGCGAGCAAATGAGTATAGTGAAAATACTGATCTTTAATCCAAGGAGCTATTCATGTTGCGTTCTCTTGCTGTTTTAGCATTCTTGCCTTTGCTGCCAGTTGCGGCAACAGCGGACACATTCTCCGCTGATGTTTGGGCAGACAACTGGTTCGATATGCGGATCAATGGTGTTTTGGTCGCTGAAGACAGCGTACCGATCACAACCGAACGATCTTTCAATGCTGAAAGCTTTCAATTCGAGACTGAGAGGCCTTTTGTCGTTGGCATCGTCGCCAAGGATTTCAAGGAAAATGATACCGGGCTTGAGTATATTGGAACTCGGCGTCAACAGATGGGTGACGGGGGCATTATTTTTCAAATCAAGGATGCCATGGGTGCCGACGTTGCCGTCAGTGATGACGCTTTGAAATGTTTGGTCATTCACTCTGCCCCTTTAGACAAATCTTGCGCTCAGGAAAGCGACCCGCAAGCTGGTGATGGGCTTTGTACATTCCAAGCCTTAGAGGCACCAGTCAATTGGGATCAACCAGGATTTGACGCTTCAGACTGGCCTCAGGCCCATGTCTATTCTGAACAAGAAGTTCGGCCTAAAGACGGATATGACAAAATTAGCTGGTCAAGCAACGCAAAGCTAATCTGGGGACCGGATCTCGAACAAAGCAACACCATGCTTTGTCGGTTTACCGTCAAGTAGACGCTGCCGTTCCGACCTCTCAACCCAAAACGATGGACACCAAGATGAAACAGACCAAGTTATGCCTTCTGACCGCGACCCTCATTGCAGCAAGCATTTCGACTGTATCGGCGCATGATGATCATTGCGAGGCTGTTGCCACATCTGTCAGAGAGGCGGGGTTTGACAGCAGCGTCAAGGTTACCTGCACCGAAAGCCACGCCATTATCCAGTCCGACACCTATCCGGATCACGAAAAAATGACAGGCATAGTGGGGACCAATGAACAGGTGCCGGTGCCCGCGGACTATGCTGCCCCCATCATTTTGAACCCGACATTGGGCACCACACCGTTGACACGGGATGCTGCCCTTGGTGTTGCCGTTAATGGTGTGCCTATTTATGATTATACCGGCGGCGGCGAGATGAGCCAACAGGATTTGGCACATCATCAGGCGCTTCATGACACCTTACAGACTGGCCAATTGGATGAATGTGGCGGTCATGCCGGTCGAGGTGATGATTATCATTATCATGTCAAACCAACCTGCATGATAGACCAGATGAAGAACAAAGGAGACGATGCCATCATTGGCTGGGCCTTTGATGGCTTTCCTATCTATGGCGACAACAATCCAGATGGCACCAAGATCTTGGCGGACAACCTCGACATCTGCAACGGTCAAGCCGATGCCGAATTCGGTTATCGTTATCATACCTCGACCGGTGCACCCTATATTGTGCAGTGCCTGATGGGCGAAGTTCCCGACATAGACAACGTACCAAGAGTGCATCCTCTCAAAGCATCAAATGGCAAAGGTGCTTCCGCAGGACGTCCCCCACGTGGCGGCGTTGAAAATCTTGTGTTTTCTTCACAGGATGATGGCACACGCAGTATGACCTACAGCTATGAGGGTGAAGACTATTACATCCGCTACACGCCAACAGAGAAGACGGGTTGCTTTCAGTTTGAAACAAAAACCGTCACCAACAATGGAAACATCCAAAGAGGAGAATATTGCCGCTGAGAATGATTACCCCCCTTGCCGCAATCGCCTGTCTTTCGCCTCTCTAAACTTGCGAAAGATTGTTCTTACGCAATTCAGGCATCCTTCTTTCGCTCACAAGCCCTCATCTAGAATAGACGTTTTGGGCTCTAACCGGCCTAATGCAGCGCAATACAACGTGGAATTTTGGGGCCATTTGAATTCAACAGAACGGCCCAGAGCCGTCGTTCATACACAATTACGGAATGGTCACTCCCTACCCCGTAGTTGCCATTCAATTTGCGAGTAATAGTGAACACTTCGCGTCATTCTTTCATTCATGGCGAGCGTCTCGAAAGCAGATGTCACCAACTGTCCTGAGGAAGGCACTCAAGATTAAACCAGCTAGAGAAACCAGAAAATGGCACGCAAACTGGAACCATTTACACGTGACCTTGTTGTTCCATTTTTGCGACCGTCAGGCGGAAAACGGCTTCCTCTTGCTGAGTACGCGCTAGTAGCATTGTTGCACATCAGCACAGGTTAGTTCTATTTATAAAGCTGGGGAGACTTCGAAGATGTAACCCAATGTCATTTGGCCATTTCGAAACGGACGAATAGGATGCACCAGATAGGCACGAACCACGTGTTGAGGTATCGTCGAATCAAAGGAAGTGACTTTGAACAGTTCGCACAAGAAATTTAATCAACCAAACGTATGGGCTTTCAGAAAAGACAAAACGTTGGATCGGTTGGCGGAAACGTTCAACGTCGCTCAGTTCGTCAGCTTCGCTCCTGCGGAGTACGGACCAGAACAGCAATTCTGCCGCATCGCTGATATCGAAGCGAACCACCGGTTCGAATCAGTCGCCGAGGCAATACAGATTCTTTTCGAGCGCAGTTCCGAGGGAACGGTTAACGTTCGCAGCTTCAGTGCTGAACAATCCCAAAGCAGGGAGTTCCTCTATGGCGTAGACAATGCCGATGCTGCTGTCGACGCGGTTAAGCGCTTCACTGACGAGGGGGCGTTCACGATCGTCAACGAGACGATCGATGTTTCGGATGGCGGCGTATCTGGTGTTGTGATGGGCGACGTTGTCGAATTCCGTCCTGACATGACACCCCGTGGCGTCGAAAAGCCTGGTTTCGCACGTCTTCCAACTGAGTGGGCCATTCATCTTTTCAAGACAGTGTACGGAATAGATGTCGATTTCTCCGGTGGCCGAAAAGGACGACTCGAATTTAGTCTGCACCCCAAGCCTAGAGGTTGGAAGCAGGATAATGTAATCTTCTGGGAGCGTTCCGACGACTTTTTTCCTACTGGATCTATCAAGGTAGAGTGGCCAAACGATTTCAGTCGTATGATCGGTGATAAAGCTTATGGGCTGTTGATCGCTGATATGAGCGGCTTTCCCGTTCCAAGAACCACCGTTATAGGCCGGCGTGTTGCGCCATTCTCATTTGGACATGGAACTGGCCTTGAGGAAATTTGGATACGAACGAGCCCGCGTGAGCAGGTACCCGGAAAGTTTACCACTGCGCGCGGGTGGCAAGATCCGTTCGCCTTACTGCAGCGCGAGGATCCAGACGGTATCGCAATTTCTTCAGTGCTTGCCCAGAAAGGCGTAGCGGCTCAATGGTCAGGCGCTGCCATCGAGACGTCAAATGGAGACCTCGTGGTCGAGGGCATCAAAGGGACCGGGGACCGCTTCATGGTTGGACTAGCGAACCCCGAACCGGTTCCCGAACGCGTTCTTTCGCGTGTGTATGAAGTTCATGGCCGACTACGTGGCATTCTTGGTGCGACGAGGTTTGAATGGGTCTTTGACGGGACTGAACTCTGGATCGTCCAGCTGCATAGTGGAGCTAGCATATCGAACGGCGATACCATTGTGCCGGGAGATGCAAGTGAATGGGTGGACTTCGACGTGTCTCAGGGACTGGAAGCTCTAAGGTTGCTTTCCGCCAATTTGAAACCAAACACGGGCATTGTGCTTGATCGTAGAATCGGACTAACCAGCCACATTGCGGATGTCTTGCGGAAGGCTGGTGTGCCAGCTCGAGTCAGTGCACAATAGTCTTTGCCAAAATAGATTTAGTAAACCAATCGTTAACCAATGATGGCGCAGGTTCGTTATACCTCATCTCAAGCGCTGAGTAGGAGCAAAAACATGGCATACACAGCAGTAATCGAAGCCCGTAAGGCAGCAGAAGCTAATCAGGAGAGTGTTCGCGAAGCAGTACGGCTATGGCTAGAGCTCAAGCGCGAGAAGGAAGCTCAAAACTTGGTGTCTGCGCGGTCATAGGTACTCTGATGATGCTTACAAGGATGTACAGGGAGCGGGACTTTCTACGCCAGAACGGCGAGGTTGATAAGCCTGATCCTTGGAGGCCAGCTTTTGTCCGTGATTACGGCAGGATCATTCACAGTGCAAGTTTTAGGCGACTGCAAGGAAAAACGCAAGTTTTTCCGGGACATGAGTCTGACTTCTTCCGGAACCGGCTTACGCATTCGCTTGAAGTTGCGCAAATCGCGGAAGGTATCGCAGACCGCCTAAATCACGTCTACAAGACGCATATAGGCAACGTGGAGATCGATAGCAGGCTGTGTGCGGCAGCTGGTCTTATTCACGACATCGGGCATCCACCGTTCGGTCACAACGGAGAGCGGGCGCTTGACGAAAAGATGAGGATGTATGGAGGGTTTGAAGGAAACGCTCAGACGCTTCGCATATTGAGCCGCCTCGAGAAAAAAGCAAAATACAAGAACCCGAAAGATGGTGACTCGCGCGCAGGCATGAATCTATGCTTTCGAACTCTGGGGTCTATTCTGAAATATGACTTTGAGATCCCTTTTGAAAGACCCGATGATTCCAAACCGAAAAAGGGTTACTACGCCTCTGAAGCGAATATAGTCGAGGAAATAAAACGGAACGTAATCGGAGAAAGGAAGCTGCCTGAAGGCCGTAAGTTCAAGACGGTTGAATGTGCTATAATGGATATAGCTGACGATATCGCCTACTCAGTTTATGATCTAGAAGACAGTCTGAAGGCGGGCTTTCTGACACCAGCTTCTATACTGTCGACCGACCATGAGTTGTTGAAACGGGTTGCCAAAGTAGTTACCGAGCAGCTGAAGGATGACGTGGGAGAACCCGTCACTGAGGCTCAAGTCCACTCCAAACTTTTTGATGTCTTCGGCGATATTTTTAGTTTCGAAAAATCTAAGACTTTGGGTGACAATGACGAACGAAAACAGGATGATATCGCTAACTTCGTCAGTGTGATGCAAGCTTCCCGCGATCTTAACATGGATGCGGGCAATAGGATGAAGTTGTCTTCGGAATTGGTACACGAATTCATCAACGATGTCGTGCTGACGAAGAACGAGGAGCTTCCTGCGCTTTCAATAGTTAAACTGAAAAAGGAAACTCGAATAAAAGTAGAGGTCCTCAAACAGTATACCTACCTGTCAACGATCTACTCGAATCGTGTGAAGCTCGGCGAATATCGCGGCACCGAGCTTGTAAGCGACATTTTTGATGCCCTACAAAAAAAGAATGGTTATCTACTTATGCCTGACGACGTGCGTAGACTTGTTCAGGATGCGGATGGAGAGGCTCTGAAGGCGCGCCATATTTGCGATTTCGTGGCTGGTATGACGGATAGGTACGCGGTGGAGTTTTGGGCGAGACTCCGATCCGATTCTGCAGAAAGCATGTTCAAGCCGATCTAGTTTATACACGTAGACAGCATAGAGACCCCCCACTTTGCTATATAGATATTGGTGGAACTACCATGCGATGGCATGTCGGAAAGATTCGAAGGCATCTCGGATTTCGGTTAGAATGAAAACCCTAACTGTGGGTTAGTTGCCGATGCCTCCCATCGCCAAACCCATGCATCGAATTCACGGCGGGAGACCGACAGCAGATCGGCGGCGTAGCAGAAGACCGATTTTAGGAAATCATAATCTTCCTCAACGACGCCGACACGTTTGGCAAAGGTTCGTACGTGCCTATCAACTGCAATAGAGTCGATACCAACCAAGCATTGCATATAGTCAACAGTTTTCGGACCTACCCCCCTCACGCCAAGCAAGGCTTCTACGAAGGATGCGTCTTGCAAATGATCCTTTAAAGTAGCCGCATTCTCTACAGAGCGCTCGCTCAGGAAGCCGACAAGCGCTTTGAAGCGATCGATCTTTTCGTGATGGTCCCAGTTTAGGAAGCGGTCGGTTTCTCCTCGCCCAACTAGAGCTACCAGTTCGGAAGTGCAATCAAGACCGGGAAAGTCCTCTAGAATAGCCGAGACGCGAGGAAGAACTACGGACCTGTAATTTAGGCCCGCCTGCAGAATGCAGTCCGCTAAGATGGCACCCATATGCTGGCAAGAGGGGCGAACCGCCTCTCCGTTGATATCGGCTCCGACCTCAAGGGCGTAATTCGCCACGCGACGAGCAGAAACTAGCATATGTATCGCAGAAGAATGCATTTTAGTCGACCTGAGCTTTAGAGATTACGACAGCAGCATCCTTTAGCGCATGAAGGCGCTCGACGCAATTCGGGCAGGCACCACAGGGGAAATCGCTTGCAGCTTGGCACGAAAATGTGCGGCCGATAGGAACACCGCGACGCAGCGCCTCCTCGACAACAGTGGTTTTTGATGAAAAGCGGAATGGAGAGGTGAAACGGACAGGACCAATATTGTCGATCAGGCCGTCCATTTGGTTCATGAACTCAGCGGTGCAGTCAATTTCCTTGGCGTGGTTACTATTAACGAAACCCGTATAAACATCAAAAATACCCAGCGTTTGGGCTCGAGCCGCCGCCGCCGCGAAGAATAGCAGCGTCCGATATGGCACGTACAAATCGTCGTCAGCGACGTTGTCTTGCCAAAGGTTTGCTTCCTTTATAAGGCGAGATGTAGATCCTTTGAAAATATCGGAAATATCGCAGCGTTCGGGGCTTCTCATGTCGCGTGGTAGAACTTCGTTGACCCTGCCCCATTCCGTCTCGACACAGTGCTGGCCGTAGTCAAAGAATAGAGGAAACACATCGATACCATCTGCGAATAGACCATAAGCGACGGTAGTTGAGTCGAGGCCGCCCGAAGCAAGGAGAACCGCTTTTTTCATTGCTGTGCCATCCAGAGTTTCGAAACGGCTTCGAACAGGCCGTTCAAGCATTGATCCAAGTTATCAGAATAGCAGACGCTTCCGCCGACGACCATTGTGTTATGGTTCTCACTGCGTGGATCGAACGTAATAACTGGCAGCTTCCTTGCAACGGCGTAGCCCATCTCAACCAAGGTTCCCGGATCTCTACCCAGCGGAACAGCAAACACGGCCGCACACTCGTCAAGAATTCGAAGATCTTTAGAAAATGTCTGTCTTAAAACAGCGTCCGAGCTATCGAGTGGAAGCTCGCCATTCTCCTCGATGGGGCGTCTCACATTAAAGTTGTGGTATCTCAGGGCTTCAATTGTCCGATCGATTTCAGGTTTGTCAATATACGAAAAATCTGGAGCGGCCAGATAAATGGAAGTTTGTCGCCTTGTGTGCCACGGCAATATCGTGCCTCCGAGATCGCGTAGCTCATCTATAGAAAGTCTGAACGATCGTTCCAAGTCCCGCTTGAAATCATCCGGATAGGTGGTTTGTGAATAGGCTGTCGCAGCACTGGCTCCCCTCCATGCGGCGTCTTCCCATGAGCTCCCTGATAACCCAACCATGACGGCGGTATAGACATCGCCAACTCCTACGGAATTAACCGTGACGGACAACTGAGCGGGTATCGCTTCGACAGAACTGTTTGAAAGGTTGAAGAGACGACTCCCACCCCGGTTTTCTTTAAGGAGGAAAACGTCAGCACCCAGTTTTTCGATAAGGGGCAACATACTATCAATATTTTCTGATCCGACGCGCATGAAGAGCGGAGACGACGTCGAAATCACGATCACATTGATGTTGCCCACGAACGGCGCCAGAACGGACAGATCCTCTGTGTCATATGCTATATCGAAACTAAAGCGTGCCTGACTAGAAAAGATGCTTCGAAGCTGCGCGAGATCGAAGCCTCCTGGAAAAATCAGAACCTCTCGATACGCATCGAGCGATTTCCCGACTTCGTTAATAGTGATTTCTTTCTCACCACGGAGCAAATCCTCATATCCTTGATCAGCGACCTCCGTCGGGTCAATAATCACCATGACACCAGGAGACCCGGTTACTTCTCCAAGCCAGACGAATTCATGACAACCGTGGGCGTTGAGATACCGTTTTGCCTGATCAACAACATAATGTGGGCAAACAGCCGCAACAGCATAATCAATGCTGCTTGCCCATAACCCACGAGCTGCGTGAACAATACCACCCAGTCGTAACTTACATTCGGCGCCGGGGCGGGCTGCAGTAAAGTCGACAATGATCTCGCCGACGAGCAATAGGGGTAGCATGTAAGATACTCACTGAGCTGTGAAGTCCGCAGATACCACTGGTATTGGCAATATCGTGGAAGCCGTAAAGACGCCTACATAGGAAAGACCGTCCTTCATGCAGGCTGCGAGATAATTAAAGCTGGTAGGTAATGCTCCAACTTTTACTCCCTGCTGAGTTGCAGCAAAAAGACGTTTTTGGTGTACTATCACCAACTCAGTTCCAACAGGAGGCAAGGCAGCGTGCATTCTGAAGTAATCACACAGCTCGATCTCTTCAAGAGAACATGAGAAAGCCTGTCGACAACGATCGACCCCGCTGGTTCCTCCTGTTCCGTCATTGTTCCGCGAGCCCGAATAATCTGAAAAATTGCCGGATCCGGTACTTCCCATTGATTCCCCCAAAAAAGATGTAAAACTTCATTTCTACAACTTGCAACAATTCTTAGCCGGACGCAACCTTGGGGGACAGGCATCGGCTTCGCGATAAACAAACACATTACTGACACAGATGTGTCATGGTATGGCGACTGTCAGCTCTCCATTGTTTCCTTCACCTTGAGGAACCACAGTAGGACCTGCCTTGTCTCAATAGTCTCTGTTCGTTGGCCTCTCCTCTGGACACGAGCTGCCAACGCGGGATCAAAGACGAAGCGGGCATCCGAACGATTGAACAAATTTGCAGTGCATTGAAGATTTGCTCTTAATCGTGCCAATATTTATCAACACACAGTCCTTCGACTTAGATTTTTCGTTTTCCTTTCATATCCACCAGCGGAGGGAGAGTTGTAGACCTAACGGCAGCTTTTGTCCGCAGTGTATGAATTCGTGAAAAGTGCAGCGAACGTTCGCTTACCGCCCTCTATGGCCATTGGCGCCAGATAGGTCTGAGCTGC
>NZ_PKUQ01000041.1 GCF_002866925.1 Cohaesibacter celericrescens | reverse complement strand
ATTATACCGAAGAAATGACAACCTGATAAACGACTGGCACCCCCTTCCAACCCGCAACAAACAACTTGGCAATACCCTTCCAACACATCGACGATAAGATCGCTAGCGTCGCGATAACGCATAAGACGACGCACCTGCCGCATTTCGTGCCGCCAAAGCGAACGCAATTCGTCGTCAATATCTCCCCCAGTTTTCTTCCAGGTTCGCAGTCTCCTTTCGGCAGAGCCACTAGCGTTATCATAGACACGCCAAAGTGTACCCTGCAGAATGGCTTCGTCGCCTGGCGCTATGGCGTCATCATCGAAGTCAAAGCGATCGTTAAGTGAGTTCATCAACAAAAATTCCCAGACCCCAAAAGTTTCTTCTAAGACTACGTGCCTCTATTTGCCGTAACCCTATGCTTTCGCCCTACTGACTTATGTTCCGTATTTTGACCATGTCGTACAAATCAACGCCCTGCAACCCTTGATGGTTATTGTGTGGATATAAACCTTTCAGTCCCGTCATGGGTCCTCAAGTTACGGCGCACCGTTGCCGACGTCCAATTCCTGGGTCCCACACCTCCTCCGCCAGTTTAGCCAATCCTTGATGCCGGAAAATCAACCGTATGCGGCAATGCAATAGTGCGGTTCCGCGCTGATACCAAATCAAGAGCAAGAAAGTTTATCACATCAATTAAGGTTCCAGATGAAATACGCAACCTGTTCGAATGACGGTTGCATTGTCGGTTCAGTTTTCATCTATGATGCAAAATCTTGCAGGGGGTCTGAGTGACAGCTTTCAGAAAGTTGCTTTGCAACACTGAGATGCTGACGAACGTCGTCCTTGGGAGGGTTGTCAACGCGGGCCAAATGAGCCAGTCGAAAAATCACACCCCGGCCCGCATCGAAAATCCTTCTCCAGAGTGGACATTGGTTCGAAGGCAGAGTTTTTCCGCTTCGCAATCGAGGTCTTCCATGTTATCTCGACCCAAGATGGAAAAAAGATCGTACACACTCACTCCGCTCGGACAAGTCTTTTTGGATGACGGAAAACTGAATATTGAATCGACAATAGATGCTACCATGGTGAGCGTGCCGCATCTATGTCCTCACGTCGAAGAGTTTGGGTTGAACAACTCTGAATCCGTAAAATGTTTGATCCGCTACTCAAGCCATTGTTGGACCTATAGTGTAGAACTTGCTCAATCAATTCCGCGCTTCATCTTTTTGGATGGCACGAGGCAACGTGTTTTCGATCCGATCCGATATGGTGCATCACATTATCTACGAGAACTGATTTGTAGTCTTCCACAAAATCGTATCTATGTCACACAAAGCGATAGAAATTACGGTTGCTACAACGCGACTGTCACTAGTGATGAAGGCTGTTATACTGCATATTTCACACTACGACCCAGAAAAGGTAGGTTTGACGGAGTTCGTCATAAGTTTCTACTTACGGTCGAGAGCGCTTACTCAAAACCACAGCAAGAGCCCGGAATGAAGACCAGCTTGAGTGCGATCATTGGCAAGGCGCGTGAGAATAAGACGGTAAAGTACAGGAAGCCATGAAACACCTAAGGGGCCCGCTTGGACCCCTTGGCTATCTCGACAACCTCTTCGCTTTCGCTTATCCACCCTTTCGGTTGGACTGCTTTGTAGCAGCGGGGAAATTCTTACAGTCGATCGCGAATTCCTATGTTGGTAATATGCCTCAACAACTACTAATTTTCAATGATTTTCACGATAATTTTTTACCTAGCTATCTTATACAAAATTTCTCAATAGAAAACAACGACTTCACAAACTGTACTCAACGACTACCCAAGAGGACAGGCTGGTGAAACGTGGGCATAAAAGTGACTAAATCGCGGCAATATGGCTCTCAAACCTTCAATGAAGGAATAACGGGTCGATATCAAGTCAAACATAATCACTTCTTCTCACAACTAGTGATCTCAAATTCAAATTGATCAATAGCTTTGCACAAATATATGCCCCCTTCGTCCGCATTGTGTGAATTCGTTCTGTTACAATGCTGCACCTTTTTTGAACGACTGCTTTCCTAAAATGGCACCGCTGTTTTTCCAAATGGCCAACGTTGCCCT
>NZ_PKUQ01000040.1 GCF_002866925.1 Cohaesibacter celericrescens | reverse complement strand
GCCGACCTGTTTTCTTCGCTAGAAGCACTTTTCGGATAAGTGACCCTATATCGAGGTCCATAGCGAACGCGTAATTCGCAAATCCCTTCACCAACGGGTTCAGCATCACCGTCTAATCCTTTGCCAAGCCGCATCAATATTCACAGAGTTTTTTGACCCTTTGGCTCATAATATCTTGAATTGGCATTGTCAGGTCTGCCGGAATTGCCATTTGATTTTCCGATTTCACAATTTGAAGAGCTATTTCCGCTCTTTGCTGCAATTCCTCAAAAATTCCGAGCGTTACTTCTTTCGACAAGCCTGCCTGTTGCGCAGTCTCCAGGATGTGTCTGCCGCAGATGTCCTCAACCCGATAATGATTGGATTTTCCAAAGCGCATTGCGAGTCTGAAGTCTTTGCGCTGGATCTGGCCTACTAAATAAGTCGGTTGCACCGTCATGACATCATAGAAAGGCGTGAGCCTAAACCTCCCTCCGGGCATCAGAGCGATGCTGAAATTCTTGGCATGCCCATCCGTTGCTCCAATAAGCCAAAACAAAATGGTTGCCTTGAAGAAATCGATACGATCCTTTATGGGTTCATCGCTACCGCGTAATAGATCCATGATTTCAACAATACCGGGGCCGCCTTCACTCTGATATTTGCGCGTTGATGGCACCGAGAGAGCCTGACACATGTCTTCTTGAGGTAGTCGGATTAATCGCCCATCCTTGCTCCATCTGCGATCAAATCGCTCTACAACCAACGCCTTTTTATCTCCGAATATTGCAATCTCGGCTTTGGCAACTTTAAGCCCAAAGGCTTCCAGTAATTTGAGGCAAAAATATTCGTTTTCAACGCTGTGCGACAAGTCCATGCCATTAGGCAATCTGCCGATTTGTGGCTTGATGATATGGGTCGTCGGAGTTGTTCCAATTGGCTCGAACCATTGTCCTTGGTGATACAGCAATGCTGTTTTTTCCTGAGCTCCGGCAACCGAAATCCGAAAATCCTTCTCTCTACGGATGCCGAGTGGTGTCGCATCAAGATCATTCAGCAAGGCTTCGATTTGCTCATCACTTACGGGTTCACTTACCAGTTGATCTGTAGGGTTTGGCTCTTTGCTTTCTGGTAGAAACTGCAGCGCCCCAACACAATCGCGGCCAATTTCGGAAAGTAGGCTGTAGGCATCAATTCCTTGTGCTCCGATGCGTTCGGCCACTCGTCGGCGAATGCCCTCATTGTCTGGTAGCAGATTGTCAAATACCGCATTGACTGGCGCCCCTATATATCGATCCGTCCGCAAGGGGAGGGATAGAGAAATGGGCATGGTATGGACCCAACCGAGCCATGTCTGATCATAGTGAAAACTGATAGCACCAGTCCTTTCACGTAGAAGAGTGCCGACCAGCCTTGCGTTTAGATAAACATTGAGTGGTATAAAACTACGCTTTCGACCCATCTAGAAGATATCCTCCAGATCGGTATCATCGCCTTTGGTTCGTGTCTGAAGTTGGATTTCGAGATCTAAAGCCGCTAAAAGATCAAAGATTGTTTCTAGCTTTGTTGCGGAGATGTCATTCTCAATTTTGGAAATGGTTTCCTGCCAAATCCCGCTGATGCTCGCTAGTTCTTTTTGTGTGAGGCCCCGCGCAATTCGTGCTTGCCGAATAGCATGTCCTATGTTTTTTGGTGTTCTTGCCAAGAATTTCATATCGTCCCTCGCTCGACATAAACATGATCTATACATCATAAATTGTCAATATGATCTAAAGATCATAGTGTGAATTTATGATGTGCAGATCATGCTGACAGTATATTTCAGTATTTTCTTATACGACATATCCCCGCCGTCCTTTGGCTTTTGCCAAGTTTTTTAAAGCGGCGAGGGCATCGGAGATGTTATCAAACCAAATCCGCATGATCTGGCCGTTTGCGCCAATCCGACCCCAGCGACGAACGAGACACCATTCGCCAAACAAGGTGCGTTCAATCTGCAGATGATAGAAGCGGTACATGTTTTTCTCTCGATCAATCCGGCGCATATACGCTTCAACTGGGAACATCTCGAACTGTGTCATTTCATGACCTCCTATCATTTCTAACCAACAATCCTTGCGGACCG
>NZ_PKUQ01000004.1 GCF_002866925.1 Cohaesibacter celericrescens | reverse complement strand
TCAGGGCTTGGCGCGGTGTTTTTTTTGGGGGGGGGCAAGCCAGCATCTGATGATGCTGCGGTTGTTGCTTCATGCCTATCGCCCACTCATGGGTACTCATATTTTGGCAAAACCGGCATAGGCGCTAAGAGCAAGGTTGTCTTGGAAAGATCAAAATGCCAAATCCACGATGGGCTCAAGCAGTCTAGTGCGTTGCAAAATAGATGTGACCGACGGTAGCCCCGCCAGTTGCTTTCCCGGCCATGAGGCCATCAATCTGGAATCTGCCAGTCATGCAAGATGCAGTATTTAACGACTCAGACAACAGCAAGGCGGGCTTGGTCAGATCAGACCGCTACCGGATTTCAGATTGCGAGATTGTCCCATATGGGTGATTTTCCAATGCGCTTTAGAAGGAAATCCATAAACACACGCACTTTTGGCGAAAGTACGTTGGTCTTTGGATACACCAGCCAAAGTGCCGTTTTATCCGCTATTTCATAGTCTGGCAGTATCTGAATAAGCCGGCCATCCTTGATTTCTTGATAAACACTCCAGATGGAATTGGAAGAAATACCAGCGCCCGCACAGGTGACAATTTTCTGACTTAACCCGTCATCGAGAATTATGCGCCCCAAGCCTTTGCGTGGGTCGAATTCGGAGGTTTGCCCATCACGTCCGATCAAAGGGCGCGCTTTCTGGTCACGAAAAGCTATAAGATAGTGCCGGGCTAGATCATCGGGCATCTGTGGTGTTCCGTGATCGCGCAGATAGGCTGGAGATGCACAGAGTATACGTCTGTCATTCGCGAGCTTTCGACCCTTCAGGTTTGAATCATCTAGGGATGAGTTTCGCAGAGCTAGATCAAAACTGCCTTCAATCAGATCGAACTGTACGTCAGATAACCGCAAGTCCAACGTGACGTCGGGATGTTCACTTTGAAAATCAGGCAAAATCGGCGCGATATGCAATTGTGCAAAAGTGCTGGGTGCGGTGAATCTCAATGTTCCAGTGGCATTTGACTTACCCTGTCCCAAGGCAGCCAATCCTGCATCGGATTGTTGAAGAATTTCTCGCGCAAATGGTAAAAATTCAGCACCTTGAAGTGAAAGAGACACCTTACGGGTAGAACGATGCAACAGGTCAGCACCCACTTCGATTTCCAATTTGGCAAGTCGGGCACTGGCAACCGCAGGCGCAAGCCCCAGGGACCGGCCTGCTGCGCTGATATTCAATTTCTCTGCCGCGAGAACAAAAAGGCGAAGACTATCCGTATCCATTATATACTATTTCCGAATTCTGATACAAAAATGAACCCATTTATATATTCTGACGTAACTATAATATAGGGGAAGACGAAGGCAATAGGACTCTTGAAATGAACACGATGAGCACAGCAACTGAATTTGAGCTGATCAATCCAGGATACAACAGAACCTTCAAGCCCAGTCGTTTGAGCATCGGACTCGTGGTCCCTATCGTGCAATATGCAGACAGCCCGGTACCTGATATGACCGGCCATATTGCACGGGCACAATTGGCTGAAGAGCTTGGCTTTTCGGCACTCTGGTTGCGAGATGTACCCTTTAATGTACCCAGCTTTGGCGATGCAGGGCAGATTTACGACCCCTTTGTCTATCTTGGGGCGTTGTCAGCTACAACACACCATATTGCGCTTGGTGTGGCCAGCGTTGTCCTACCCCTTCGCCACCCAGCCCACGTGGCCAAAGCAGCGGCTTCGGCTGATGTGATGTCGGGCGGAAGGTTGTTGTTGGGAGTCGCTTCGGGTGATCGGCCGGATGAATATCCCGCGCTAAACAGTAGCTTTCCTGACAGAGGGGAGCGCTTTCGTGACAGCGTAGATTATATCCGTGCTGCATCAACCCACTACCCGCAATTTGAGAATGGTTATGGCAGTCTAACAGGCAACATGGACTTGCTGCCAAAACCTGAAGGATCACGTCTTCCGTTGCTGATTACGGGCGGTAGCCAACAACACCCTGACTGGATTGCACAAAATGGCGATGGCTGGATGACCTATCCACGCGATGCCATATCGCAAGGGCGAGTCGTTACGGACTACCGCAGGCGTGTGGCTGATGCGGGAGGGAAAGACAAACCCGTAATGCAATCCCTCTATATCGACTTGCTAGAAGACACAAATGCAGCTGCGCATCCTATCCATCTGGGCTTTCGATCTGGGTCCCGTTTTCTGTGCAGCTATCTAGAAGAAATACGCGCCCTTGGTATCAACCATGTGGCACTAAACCTGCGTTTCAACAGCGCGGATATCGAAACAACTCTCAAACGGTTGGCAGATGAAGTTCTGCCGGGCTTTACGGCATAGAAGGGCAAGCACATGAGCAAAACGATTTTGATAACAGGGGCCACCGATGGCATAGGTCTGTTGACCGCCAAGACTTTAGCCCGTCAAGGACACAAGATCCTGCTGCATGGTCGCAATGCGGCCAAACTTGCTTCAGCGCTAAAAGAAGTGGGTGGCACATCCGCGGGCTATCTTGCCGATTTTACAAGTCTAAAGGACGTAGATGCTATGGCAAAGACGATCCTTGCTGAACATGACAATCTGGATGTGCTGATCAATAATGCAGGTATTCTAAAAGCCCCACAAACGAAGACACAAACGGGTCACGACATCCGCTTTGTCGTGAATGCAGTTGCGCCCTATATGCTGACAACAGCTCTTTTAGCAATCATGCCCAAAGACGGCCGGGTTGTGAACTTGTCATCTGCTGCTCAAGCCCGTGTAAACATGTCCGCTCTCGCAGGAAAAAGCTCCCTTAATGACATGGAAGCTTATGCGCAAAGCAAGCTAGCGATAACAATTTGGACACGGGAACTGGCTAAAACACGGCCCGAGGGGCCGACAATCATCGCGGTCAATCCAGGATCTTTGCTCGCCTCAAAAATGGTCAAAGAGGGCTTTGGCATTGCTGGAAATGATCTCTCAATTGGTGCTGACATATTGTGCCGTGCGGCTCTGGACGATGAATTCTCTGATGCGTCCGGCAAGTATTTTGACAATGATGCAGGACAATTTTCGGCTCCACATTCCGCTGCCCTAGATTCCCAACATAGCAAGGCAGTGATGACGGGCATCACCGATGTTATCGCATCAATTATATAGATAATCAGGAAAGTGAATTCTAAACATCCACGTTTATATCGTATATATAATATAATACTTAGGGGATCACATTCATCTACTCTGGAGTATCCCCTATGAAAGCCATGATCCTGAATTCCTACGGTGAAGCCGCTATGTTCGAAGCGGCTGATCTCCCTGACCCTGTAGCAAAGGCAGGCCATGTCGTTGTGAAAATTGCGGCAACAAGCGTAAACACGGTTGATACGATGATCCGGGCAATGGGCAGTGATTTGCCGTTGTCCCCTGCCCTGCCTGCTGTCCTTGGTATGGATTTTGCGGGAACGGTTTCCGCAGTAGGCAGTGACGTAAGCGGATTTGCTATAGGGGATGCAGTCTATGGCTGCGCGGGTGGTCTGGCCGATTTTCAGGGTGCTTTGGCAGAGTTCATGACAGTGGATACCCAACTGATAGCGCACAAGCCGAAATCAATCTCAATGCGAGAAGCTGCAGCCATGCCATTGGTTGGAATTACAGCCTATGAGGGACTGCAGCGTGCGGGTATCACTGCCGGGCAAAAGATTCTTGTACAAGGTGGCGCAGGCGGTGTTGGACATGTTGCCTTGCAACTGGCCAAGCATTTCGGCGCCGATGTTTATGCAACCGGCACCGGCGACAAACAGATTGACGTCATCAAAAGCTTTGGTGCGACACCAATTGACTTTGCTGTCGAAAAGATTGCTGATTACGTCGCAAAATACACAGACGGAGCTGGGTTCGAGCTCATTTTTGATACTGTTGGCGGTGCCAATATGAGCAACTCGTTCGAAGCAGCGGCACTCAACGGAAATATCGCCTCTACTGTTGCTCTGTTGGAAATAGATCTCTCGCCTGCGCACGTCAAAGGATTGTCGTTGCACATTGTGTTCATGTTGCTACCAATGCTGCATAATCACAACCGCCAAGCCCATGGTGACATTTTGAGCAAACTTGCAACAATTATCGATGCAGGTGCTTTAAAACCACTTTTAGATGAACAAGAATTTGGTTTGCCAGAGGTTGGCGATGCATATGCTCGCCTTTCGAGTGGTAAGGCAATTGGTAAGGTCGTTGTAGAAGTGTGATACTTGCCAAATTGAACTAAATCACCGGAGGGTTTGGCCTATACTGAATGTGCGAGTCCGGCACCCAAACCCTCCGATTTTTTGCGTCAGGTGTCTTTATTCCCTGTCGAATTGGTCTATTTGGCCTCAGAGCAGAACCTCTTTAGACACAGCTGTGCATGGTGTTGAAGCACACCAATGATATTGCAATTCCAGCTGAGTTTTTCGACATCAAGGATTAGCGAATTCGGCCCGCTCCTGCCATTCGCCGCGCTTAGAATGCAGCACAGCGCCCTCGGCACAGCGAACATCGATATATTACGCAACATTTTGGTGCAAAAAATTTACTGCCGGTCAAACGAAGCGTGCGTACGATCTCTCTGGCGAAATGTGGAGTTTGAGAAATTATCGCTCGGCTTGCGCCAAAAACCAAGTTATCGCGGCATCAACTGCAGGGTTATGCCTGGATTTGCGCTTGGCAAGCAGATAAAAATCCTGTCTGCCGGACATCGTATCTGGAGTGATCTGTATCAGACTTTTGGCCGCAATCTCCGCTGTCACAAGAAAACGACTTACGAGAGCAACGCCCTGCCCCAAAAGAGCCGCATCCACTGCCAGCGACGTTTGGCTAAGGCGCAATCCATGACCTCCCTTATCTTCAATATTGTTCAGCCTGAGAAATTCGGGCCAAAGGTCATGGGTGTCATGAAGCTTGGGCAGACAGGACATTGCGTCCGCACTCACTGGTATAATTTCCCCTTCAACAAGACTTGGCGCAGCCACTGCAACGACCTCTTGACGAAACAGAAGGTGGGCATCCAAAGAAGCGCCAAAGGGCGGCTCACCTTGCCTTACAGCAAGATCGATCGCGTCCCCGTGAAAACTTGACACCTTTTCTGTTGCGAGAATGCTAAGGTCGATCTCAGGGTGTTTAGCCGAAAAATCAGGCAGGTTGGGAATAAGCCATTTTGCTGCGAACGTTGGCGTGACGCTGACAAGGACTTTGCCTGAGTCTGGCATTAAATGGTCGGTCGCATTGCGGAGCGCCTCAAACGCAGCCGCGACATTCACGTGATAGGTTCGACCTGGAGATGTGAACGCCAGCCCTTTGGGCAATCTTTCAAACAACTGTAACCCTAGATGCGCTTCAAGTTGGCGTACTTGCTGAGCGACGGCACCTTGAGTGACGCCCAGTTCATCCGCTGCGGCACGGAAGTTCAGGCTGCGGCCTGCCATTTCAAACGCGCGCAGTCCATTCAAAGGAGGGAGTTGAGACATCTGGCAATAGTATTCCTACAATCAAGAAACATCAATTCTAGCGGGAGATTAATGCTTTTCTGATCTATCAAGAGAGAAAGGTCAACGAAGGAGAAAAAAATGACAGTAGAAAAAGTAGCCCTCATTACCGCAGGTGGAAGTGGAATGGGCGCAGATGCAGCCCGCCGATTGGCTGCAGACGGATTTAAGGTAGGTGTTTTGTCGTCATCTGGTAAAGGCGAGGCGCTCGGAAATGAATTGGATGGCTTTGGTGTGACAGGTTCCAACTCTGATCCTGACGCCTTGTCCGCATTGGTTCAAGGCGCTGTAGAACGTTGGGGCCGCGTGGATGCGTTAGTCAATTCAGCGGGCCACGGCCCCAAAGGGCCAGTACTGGAAATCTCTGATGACGATTGGCACACGGGCATGGAAGTTTACCTGATGAATGTTATTCGTCCGGTCCGGCTGGTCACGCCTTTTATGCAGGCCCAGGGCGGCGGCACAATTATCAACATTTCGACCTTTGCTGCCTTTGAGCCAGATCCATTGTTCCCGACTTCGGGTGTGTTTCGGGCAGGCTTAGCAGCCTTCACCAAACTCTATTCAGACCAATATGCCGCTGACAATATTCGTATGAACAATATCTTGCCAGGTTTCATCGACAGCCTTCCTGAAACAGCAGACCGCAAGGCTCGCATTCCAATGGGGCGTTATGGACAGGCACAAGAAGTGTCATCAGCGATTTCGTTTTTGGCCTCTGAAGGTGGCGGCTACGTAACTGGCCAAAATCTGCGTATCGATGGCGGATTGACCCGTGCGGTATGAAGTTATTACGGAGACACCTCGGTTTGACCGCATAGCCTTTGCTGTCGAACCAGAGCCATACCTGTCAGTCTCGCTTCCTGTTTGGCATTACCAGACAAACCTGAATCTGACCCAAGAAGGCCATCGGCCCTGATTGTTATGCCGCACAAAGACCGCGCCATGCTGCGAGAGCCGCACCGCGGTTCAGGTTAAAATTAATTCTGTTATAGAGGCTGCGTTGCTGATCGCCCTCATCGCAACGCCGTAGGATCGTAACTTGTCTGTTATCATCGAAAACGGGCGCCCATGGCGTTTCATGGAGTTATTGACGAATTTCAATACCACCTTGCGATCACGGCAGTTGGCGGCATTGGATTCCAATACTTAGTCATTGTGACCAGAATCGCAACCTTGCAACTCGTTTTGTCCGGATCTCCGATGCAACGATTGGCCCGAACCTTTTCCACCAAAACCAAATGGTATCAGGGCTGGTTTTGAAAGTGCAAAATGGAGAGCGTTTCGTCATCCTATGATGAGTAAGTCAGCTCCCTGCCCATCTCAAGTCAATTTCCTCTGACAAGACCGATGGAAGAGAAAAACTATTCACCAAGACCAGCAATGATCCGCATCTCAGCGGCGGTCAAGCTGCTTGGCATCAGCAAACCCACCCTTTATCGACATGTCAAAGCTGATGATTATTCCATTATTAAGCGTGGAACGCTCTCATATATACCTAATTTCAGGAAATGAAACTTGCCTAGCCCCCAATACAAAGAAATCGGTGGGCTGAGTGGTGGACTCAAAGAGCCACAGCTATCAAAATCCAATCATCTCAATAAGTTGTGAGACCTTTTGGTGCGGCCGAGAAGACTCGAACTTCCACGGGTGTTACCCCACAGCGACCTCAACGCTGCGCGTCTACCAATTCCGCCACGGCCGCAAGCCAAAAGCATCAAGGGACTTACCTTGTTGGTGGCGTGTAACTAACAAATAAGCTTTTGTTGCACAAGCGATTAACACCGCGATCAACAACAAATGTGGAATCTAGATGACATTGGCGAAAGCATTTTCGATATAGGCACTTGAGACGGTCATATTGCGAGCGCTTTTAGGCCTGAAGGCTAGCGATCCACCCTTTGCAGTCCACGCAGAGGGCGCCAATCAGCACTACGGTTGAGAACCTTGGTAATGGAGATTCCCACCTTCTCGCCGCGCAGAATGACTTGACCAAGCGCAACAGGAATATCATTGGCTTTGATCAGGCAATCATCTTCTTCATGCGCATCAAGTTCGATCACCGCACCACGCCCCATGCGCAGCAATTGATGGATCGGAATCGACGTAGATCCAAGCTCGACTGATATTTCAATGGCAATAGTATCAAGATTTGTCACGCTTCACCCTTCCGTGTTGGCCACGGATCGACTATGTGAGTTATTAACGGAGTGTTACTCTTTAAGGTAAACGAAACATTAATAAGATTCCTCTTAGCCTCTTCTCCTTTAGCTTGACCACAGATCGAAGACCAAATGAGCCAGACCCGCCTAGACCGCACCAACATATTTGAAACTCCAGACAAGCAATCGCTGATGTTCGCTAAATCGGACACACCGGTAGACTGGTTGATATCCGATGCCCCCGTCCCTTACCTGGAGGCGCAGGCCTTTATGGAACAGAGAATTGATGCAATCGCACGGGGTGAAGCCAATGAATGTGTCTGGCTACTGGAGCACCCTCCGCTATACACCGCAGGCACCAGCGCAAATGAGGCTGATCTGGTAGCCCCAGACCGCTTTGATGTTTTTCAAACCGGCCGTGGCGGACAATATACCTATCACGGCCCGGGTCAACGGATTGCCTATGTGATGCTTGATCTGAAGCGACGCAAACAGGATGTTCGTCTGTTTGTTGCCACACTGGAAGCTTGGATCATCAACAGCCTCGCCGCCCACAACATCAAAGGTGAACGACGAGAGGACCGCGTCGGGGTTTGGGTGGCTCGGCCTGAAAAAGGCCCGGACGTGGAAGATAAAATTGCAGCGATTGGTATTCGACTCCGCAAATGGGTCACATTTCACGGCATCAGCATCAATATCGAGCCGGAGCTTGACCATTACAGCGGAATCATTCCCTGTGGCATCGCTCAACATGGTGTCACCAGTTTCGTCGATCTGGGCTATCCCGTCACCATGACGGATGTTGATGTGACCTTGCGTGAGGAATTTGAATTGCTATTTGGCCAAACCACAAAATAGTCCCAACGCAAAGCGATTTGCTGTTTCAGGTACACGAGTGGACAGAACGAAGCATGTGAATCCCTCCTACTTCTGAAGACTTACACGCTAAGCCATTCAAAGGTTTTGATAATTTCACCCACCCAAGAATGTCTAGTGGTTTGGGCGTCAGATTCCAATCATCAGGCAGCCACCATGAGCATTTCCACCAATCACCACCTTGGATATTAACCACCTGCCCATCAAAATACGTAAAGTTGTATCCATTATGGTTTTGTTAATCTATAAATAACCTGCACTAACAACCTGAGAGGGCGCCATGACCCCGTCACACCTGTCTAATTTTTCAAAAGATCAGGAAGGATCCGCTGCCCTAGAATATTTTGTCTTGGTCGGCATTCTCGGGCTTGTATGGCTGATGGCTGCCAATGAATATAAGGCCCATCTTTTGCAGGCTTTTGCAGATTTATCTAGAGAACTATCCCGCGTCAAATTCTAACAAAAAGTCTCGACAAACTATCGAGCCTTTTTGTTTTCCCTTTTAATCACAAATACTTATAAATATTCGACTGATACATCTTCAAATTCCATGATGACAGCATCCACAGCCAGGCTCTCTCCGGGTGCAGCTTGGATCTTGGACACGACCAGATCACGATCAGCCCGCAAAACATTCTCCATTTTCATGGCTTCCACCGTCACCAGAGCCTCCCCTGCCTGAACGGTTTGTCCTTCCTTCACAGCAATGGACACAACAAGTCCCGGCATTGGACACAGCAGAAGGTTGGACGTGTCCGGCGGAACGCGAACGGGCAACATCTTTTCCAGCTTTGCAACGTGGGGGCGCATGACCTTCACCTCCTCTTGCACTCCTGCATGCACAAGACGGTAAGAATTGAGACCCGGGCGCACCTGTACGATAATTTCGCGCCCATCCACAGATCCGCGCCATAGTTTTTGGCCCGGAACCCAGTTGGACTTCACACTGATGATGCGTCGATCCGGCAAACGCATTTCCATTTCAATAGGCGTTGACGGCATCCCACCGCAGAATTCCAGCTCAATGCGGTTTTCCTTGGAGAAAGCGGCAACCCAATGCTGATGCATTTTAGCATCGTCCGTTTCGCGCCCACTTTTGAGGTGACCACGGCGATCCTGTTTCACCAGTTCCATTGACATAGCAACACAGGCCAACGCCCATTCGGTCTGTTGATCCAGTTGATTGCCTTGAAACCCGTCAGGATATTCATCAGCAATGAACGCTGTTGTGATGTCCCCAGCTTTCCATTTCGGATGCACCATCAACGAGGTCAGAAAAGCAAGATTATGCTCGATACCATCGATAATAAAGGCATCAAGCGCTTTGGACATATGCGCAATCGCGGCTTCACGCGTAGGCCCATGGGTGCAAAGTTTGGCAACCATCGGATCATAAAACATCGAGATCTCAGACCCGGGAACAACCCCTGTGTCATTGCGTATAGTCAATCCATCAATAGTGCCTTCTGCCGGCGGCTGATAATCAACCAGCCGACCGATGGAGGGCAGGAAGTTTCGAAAAGGGTCTTCAGCATAAATGCGCGATTCGATCGCCCAACCATTGATACCAACATCGTCCTGCTTGATCCTCAGATCTTCTCCATACGCAATACGGATCATCTGTTCAACAAGGTCAATGCCGGTGATCAGCTCCGTGACGGGATGCTCCACCTGTAGGCGAGTGTTCATTTCTAGGAAAAAGAAATTCTTGTCATTGTCGACGATGAATTCCACCGTCCCTGCGGAAAAATATCCAACGGCATTAGCAAGAGCAACAGCCTGTTCGCCCATAGCTTTGCGCGTTGCGGGATCAAGGAAAGAAGACGGAGCTTCCTCGATAACTTTTTGATTGCGGCGCTGTAGGGAGCATTCCCGTTCATTGAGATAAACCGCATGGCCGCTTTTATCCGCCAGCACCTGAATCTCGATATGCCGAGGACCAACGACAAATTTTTCAATGAAGCAGCGATCATCTCCAAAAGACGATTTGGCCTCAGACTTGGCCTGCCCGAAACCGTCACGAGCCTCTGTATCATTCCAAGCAATCCGCATGCCCTTTCCGCCACCGCCCGCAGATGCCTTGATCATCACCGGATAACCGATTTCATTCGAGATTTTGACGGCTTCTTTCTCGTCGGCAATTACCCCCATATGACCGGGCACGGTCGACACACGAGCATCAAGCGCAAATTTTTTGGACTCGATCTTGTCACCCATGGCCTGAATAGCCTTTGTCGGAGGTCCGATAAATGCGATCCCTTCAGCAGACAAAGCCTCACAAAAGGCGGAATTTTCAGATAGAAATCCATAACCGGGATGCACGGCATCTGCGCCGGTCTCTTTGCAGGCCTGTATGATTTTATCAGCAAGCAAATAGGAATCTGCTGCCGCAGAAGGGCCGATATGGACGGCCTCATCCGCCATTTCCACATGCAATGCATTCGCATCTGCATCAGAATATACAGCAACCGTCTTGATTCCCATCTTTTGAGCCGTTTTAATCACACGGCAGGCAATCTCACCGCGGTTTGCTATCAATATCTTTGTGAACATGACGATCCTGCTTGTTGCGGGGTTTATCAGACCAAACAAGTCGTATTACCAGTACAAAGGAAGCACAACTCGGACTAAGGGAGAACCACAATCAATAAATCCAGTATTCTTATAATTTAGAATACAAAAATTAAACTTTCGAACTATTTTATTTGACAATAGACTGAATAAAACAGTCAAAACTTTAGTATAATATTCAAATTTACCATAAAGATTGGCAACAGATACAAAAGTTCAGCATGAATTCATAATAATGATATGACACGTCATGCCACCTCGGATCAAAAAAGGAATGCAGTCGGTGCAAAATCTTGTAAAAAACAGAAGCCTCGGCCCTCTCAATTGGCGTCCGCATACCACGCCTCTCATCATGGGTATCGTCAATGTCACGCCCGATTCTTTCTCAGATGGTGGTCAATTTCTTTTGCAGAATGATGCTGTTGCTCACGCTGTCGATCTTGCTACCCAAGGGGCTCATATTCTGGACATTGGCGGAGAATCAACCCGGCCAGACGCAAGCCTTGTATCCGAACAGGAAGAATTGGCCCGAGTTCTTCCCGCAATCCGCGCCATTGCAGCCGAGGACCTTGGCTGTGTTCTATCCATAGACACCTACAAAGCCCGCGTCGCGGCGGCTGCACTGGAAGCGGGGGCACACATCGTCAATGACGTCTGGGGCCTACAGCGCGAGCCTGACATCGCCAAGGCCGCCGCTGAGCATCAAGCACCTGTCATTATCAACCATTGGGAAAATCAATCCGTGGCTGGTATTGATCTCATCATCCAGATGAAGGATTTCTTTGACAAATCCATCGAGATCGCGCTGGCAGCTGGTTTGAAGGAAGACCGCATTATCCTTGATCCCGGAATTGGCTTTGGGAAATCCGCAGAAGACTGCATCAACATCCTCTCTCGCCTTGAAGAATTGTGCAAATGGGGCTATCCCCTGCTGATTGGCACGTCCCGCAAGCGGTTTATCGGCAGTATAACCGGCAGGGAACCTCAGGACAGACTGCATGGCACCGTTGCATCAAATGTTATCGCATTGATGAAGGGAGCTGCTATATTTCGAGTGCATGACGTCGCCGCCCACAAGGACGCATTGGCCGTTGCCGATGCCATTTGCAAACATCAGCGGAGCTAAACCATGGATCGCATCATCCTCCGAGATCTGGCTTTCTTTGCCTATCATGGCGTTTATCAGGAAGAGGCCAGCCTTGGTCAGCGTTTCTATTTTGATCTCGATTGCTACACCGATCTGCGCCCTGCTGGCATAAGCGACGATGAAAATGACACCGTGCGCTATGATCATATAGCCAAACGAGTGGAAAACATTGTTTTGAACAAGCGTTTTAATTTGATTGAAGCACTGGCAGAAGCCGTTGCAAAAGATCTTTTGACCAACATGGACAAGCTGCAAAAGGTGCGCGTACGTGTCCGTAAACCAGCAGCCCCGATAGCCGCTATCGTCAAAGACATCGCCGTCGAAATCAAACGAACGCGTAAGGACTATATAAAATGAACAAGGACCGGTCTGAGATTGAAGTGTTCATTAGCCTCGGAGGCAACATCGGCGACCCATCGGTGACAATTGAAGACGCCCTGTTTAATCTTTCATCCCAGCCGGGTATATCGGTCACCACGCGCTCGCCCTATTACAAAACACCGCCGTGGGGCAAAACAGATCAGGCTGAGTTTATCAACGCCTGTGCCAGACTGGTGACGACTCTTTCTCCTCAGGACTTATTGGCAGCCTGCCTTGATATCGAGACCCGCATGGGGCGCAAACGCGAAGAGCGCTGGGGCCCTCGGACCATTGATATTGACATTCTCACCTACGGCGATCTGGTTGTGCAAGAAGACAATCTATCCCTGCCCCATCCCGAAATAGAAAACCGTGCCTTTGTCCTGATTCCATTGCGCGACATCGCCGCTGATTTTCAGCTCAATGGCAAATCAATCGCAGCCATGCTGCAAAATCTGGATATCTCCGGTATCAAGCTTATGGACCCACCTGCGACCCCAGGATAAGCCAACCAACAGGTTCGCAGCTACGTATAAACTTCATGCGCCAAGAACGGTGCAACACCAATTGTGATGCACCGCGCCTTGTTATTACAACGGGATGTTGTCGTGCTTTTTCCAAGGGTTTTCCAGCTTTTTATTGCGTAACATCCGCAAAGCACGCGTCACCTTGCTACGGGTTGACCGCGGCATGATAATCTCATCGACAAACCCGCGCTCCGCCGCCACAAAGGGCGACAGAAAGCGCCTTTCATAATCCTGAGTGCGTTCAGCGATTTTTGCCGGATCATCCATATCCTTACGGAAAATGATCTCGACCGCCCCTTTGGACCCCATCACAGCGATCTGCGCACTGGGCCATGCGAAATTCATATCCCCACGCAAATGCTTGGAACCCATCACATCATAGGCCCCCCCATAGGCCTTGCGGGTGATCACAGTAACCTTGGGCACCGTCGCTTCCGCATAGGCAAACAGCAGCTTGGCACCATGCTTTATGAGGCCACCATATTCCTGATCTGTGCCGGGCAAAAAGCCGGGCACATCGACAAAAGTAACGATCGGAATGTTGAATGCATCACAAAACCGAACGAAACGCGCAGCTTTGCGCGAGCAGTCACTATCCAAAACCCCAGAAAGCACCATCGGCTGGTTGGCCACAAAGCCGACCGTTCGTCCATCAACGCGACCAAAGCCGGTGATAATATTTTGAGCAAAGGCTTCCTGAATCTCGAAAAAGTCTCCTTCATCCACCGTCTTCAGGATCAGCTCTTTCATATCATAAGCTTTATTGGGATTGTCCGGAACCAAACTATCCAGTGACGCATCGGCCCGATCCCAGGCATCATAAGTATCAAGCTCTGGTGCGTCGGCCTGATTGTTGGCTGGTAAAAAATCAATCAACCGCCGCATCTGCAACAAAGCTTCGATATCATCGTCATAAGCACCGTCAGCGATGGACGATTTGGTGGTATGGACGGAAGCCCCACCCAGTTCTTCAGAGGTGACATCCTCGTTAGTCACCGTCTTGACCACATCAGGACCGGTTACAAACATGTAGGAGCGATCCCGCACCATAAAAATAAAATCAGTCATGGCGGGAGAATAAACATCCCCCCCGGCACATGGCCCCATGATCACCGAAATCTGCGGGATGACTCCTGAGGCCAATACGTTGCGCTGGAACACTTCACCATAGCCACCCAAAGCATCAACGCCTTCCTGAATGCGAGCACCTCCAGCATCAAAAAGCCCGATGATCGGCGCCCGGTTCTTCAGTGCCATATCCTGTATTTTGATAATCTTTTGCGCATGGGTCCACGATAAGGATCCGCCAAGAACGGTAAAATCCTTGGCAAAGATATAGACGATGCGACCATTGACAGTTCCCCAACCGGTCACCACGCCATCGCCTGGCATCTTGACATCTTTCATGCCGAAATCGGTGCAATTATGCTGCACAAACATATCAAATTCCTCGAATGAATTCTCATCAAGAAATGCGTCAACGCGCTCGCGGGCGGTGAGTTTTCCGCGTGCATGCTGTGCGTCAATACGCTTTTGGCCACCACCGATAAGGGCCTGCCCGCGACGTTTTTCAAGGTCTTCCAGGATCTGTGACATGAATAAGAAGCCTTCCTTGCATAATGCGTTTGATCCCTTAAGGGGTAACACATATCAGGCATCTCAAACAGATGGCCGATGGGACGAGGCAGCAAGAGAAAAGGCCAGTTTTTTAGAAAAAAAGCGGGCTAAAGTAGTAGGAAAATATCGTTTGATAATTAGCAGACATCGAAAGGACAGGTGACGAAGAGACCCGCATCAGACCGACACCCTATCAATCAAGATCGGCTTGCGTCCGAAACGCTTCAATCACCAACACAGCCGCAGTATAATCCTGCAAGCGAAACGCCCGCCGCTTTGTTGCTTCATCATCTTCGCCCCATTTCTCGACATTCCAATCCTCATCCACCATCGCGGCATTCCACGTGGCGGTATCATCCAGAAAACCTTTCCAAAAAGCAAAGACCAACAGAGAGGAACCGGAAATTGTCATAATGGCGTGGACAGCGGCCAACTGAAAGATATCAAGATTAGCCCACAGGGAGCGAAGCCGTTCCCCCATGATTGGCGACTGCTCGATAGATGTGATACCGCTTGCCTGCACAAAACGCCCCCCCAGAGCCTCTTCTGCCCAGTCGAGCACGGGAAGCCAATGAATTTTCTGCCGTTCAACCAGTCTCTCCGGATGGCTCGCCGGATAGCAGATAAAATCATGATGGAGATAAGCGATCATCTCATCGATCATCGCTTGGCGTGCAACCTCAACCCCGTCGATAGTGGAATTGATCAAGCGCGTAAGCGGCATCGCAGCTGGATTTATCTCGGTTTTCTGGGCGTTCCACTCGGATTGAAGGGCTTCAGCAATGGAACGTTTGGGAACAGAAATAACATTTTTCGCCGGACTACGGATCGGGCGCCCATCCAGCAGCACTCGAAAAGACAATCTACCGTCATCGCCCAACGTCTCATCGATGCTCACATCTTTATAAAAACGCTTGGGCAGCGGCCCTTTCATCATCTCTTTGGCACGCATCATTGGATTCTGAGTGCTGTCCTGTTGACCGGGCACAAAGTCTCCAAACAAGGGCTGAACGTCATCGTCTTTTTTGTTGTCATTATCAGCCATACTAATGCCCTCATGCGCTCTGTTGATTTATGAAAAGCTGTTTAGCAGAGTGTGCAGTGCCTTGTAATCATCCACCATATGATGAGCGCCGGCACCGGTTAAAATGTCATCGCTATGGTAGCCCCAAGTCACACCGACACCCGTCACGCCCGCATTGACGGCCATTTCCATATCATAGCTGGTGTCGCCAATCATATAGGTGCTATCTGGTCCGACACCGGTCTGCGCCATCGCTTGCAAAATCATGCCCGGATTGGGTTTGGACGGCGCTCTGTCCGCAGTTTGCACCGTAACGAAGTGATCATGCCACCCACAGACATCAAACATATGCAATACACCGCGATAGGCTTTTCCCGTAGCAATACCCAGCAGCACATCATCCTGCTGGGACAATGCCTCGATGACCTCTCGCGCACCGTCATAAAGCGACTCTTGAGTGCTCCCGGATTCACGTTGTGAGATCACATGATCTTTGTAGCTTTCAACCAAAATGTCGCGACGTTCGATTGAGATGTCGGGGGCAAGCATTTCAATTGCTAGCGGCAAAGAAAGACCAATGATGGATCGGGTGGCAGCCGCAGTCGGGGCCTGCATGTCATTTACCCCGAACGCATGATCCATGCCCTCGACGATCACATGCTGGCTATCCACAATCGTCCCGTCGCAATCAAAAATAAACAGCTTCAGACTCATGAAATTCCGTATCCTATATGTGACGAAAATCTGACACAAAGACTCAATCAGTAAACAGATCAGTCCTCATTGCCCAGTTCTTCCTCAATATCGGGGTCATATTGCGTGACATCAAACCCGAGCAGATTCCATGTCTGCTGCATATGAGGCGGCAAGGGAGCAGTCACATCCAATACGCCGCCATTGGGGTGCGGAATACGGATGCGTCTTGCGTGAAGATGCAGTTTTTTCTGTATACCACCCGGAAATTCCCAATTCTCTACGTTGAAATATTTGGGATCGCCAATAATCGGGGTTTCCATGTAGGCGGCATGAACACGCAGTTGGTGCGTTCTGCCTGTCACGGGCTTGAAGGTCACCCAAGCCATCTTCTGGCCCACCTGATCCACAACAGCATAATGGGTCAACGCATGTTGGGCACCATTGTCGCCATGCTTGGCAACGCGCATGCGGTCGCCATCCTCTGCCTGATATTTGGCAAGATATGTTGACACCCGCGCCTGCTTGGGTTTTGGCACGCCGCGCACCAAGGCCCAATAGGTTTTTTGTGTGGTACGCTCACGGAATGCTTTGGTCAGTGCCGTGGCAATGGAGCGTCTGCGCGCCACAACCAAAACACCGGAAGTATCCCGATCGAGCCGATGCACCAAACGCGGTTTTTGACCATATTTGTCGGTCAGCGACTCCAACATCCCATCCACATGACGGGTCAAGCCTGAACCTGCTTGTACAGCCAAACCCGCAGGTTTGTTAAAGACAAAAATATCCTTGTCTTCATAAAGCAAAATAGATTTCAAAAAATCTTCATCACGATCATCGACGCGCGGCATAGCCCGTTTGGGCGCGTTGGACTCGGACTTTTCATCGGTCGCCAACGGTGGAATACGCACTTGCTGCGCCTTCTGCAGACGCGCGTTGGTTTTCACTCGTTTGCCGTCCACACGCACCTGTCCGGTCCGCATCAGCTTTTGCAACTGACCGAAAGACAGGCCCGGATAATGTTCCTTGAACCAGCGGTCCAGCCGCATGCCGTCTTCTTCGCCAGTTACTTCACGAAATTGAATCGTTGCCATTGCGTCTACTCACTCACATCATACAAGAGCGCGTGCTGCGCTCAGGCCGGCAAAAAGGGCCACAATACCGCCAGCAAGCGACAGTGCAACATAAAAAAGGGCCATTCCCATCTGCCCGCGTTCGGTCAATACGACCACATCCAGCGAGAAAGTCGAGAATGTTGTAAAACCACCCAACAGGCCCGTCGTCAACAACAGGCGCACCTCAGTGCTGGCGTTGAACCTCAATGCCAACATTTCGATCAAAAGCCCCATCAGGAAAGACCCGCCTATGTTGCAGATGATCGTACCATACGGAAAGTCGCTACCAAAAGACCGCAAAGCAAGCATGCCGACAAGATGGCGCGCGCTGGCACCGGCCGCACCACCCAGTGCGACGAGTAGAAAATGGTTCATTTATTCCGTTCCAATCGTAGACGAGACCAATAGTCCAAGCGTTTGCGCAAGTCACGCTCGAATCCGCGTTCCACCGGCTCATAAAAGGTTTTTCGCCCCATTTCAGTGGGGAAATAGTCCTGCCCCGAAAAAGCATCAGGTTCGTTATGGTCATAGCGATAGCCATCGCCATAACCTTCGTTGGCCATCAGCTTGGTTGGCGCATTCAAAATATGCTTGGGTGGCGGCAAGGACCCACCCTTTTTAGCGCTCCCCATTGCTGCGATATAGGCCATTTTTGCCGCATTGGACTTAGGAGCAGTTGCCAGATAAATAACACATTGCGCCAGCGCATAGCATGCTTCAGGCATACCAATGAGTTCATAAGCCTCTCTTGCGGCCATCGCCTGTACCAATGCGCTGGGGTCAGCGAGACCAATATCTTCTGATGCGATGACAGTCATCCGGCGCAACAGAAACATTGGGTCTTCCCCTGCATCCAGCATCCGGCACATATAATAAAGGGAGGCATCTGGATCAGAACCACGAATGGATTTATGCAAAGCCGAAATCAGATTGTAATGCCCGTCAGCGGACTTATCATAAACGGGAGCCCTGCGCTGCAAGATCGCACCCAATTGCTCTGCAGTGAAGACCTCACCCTCATGAGCGGCACGCCAGATCTCTTGCGCCAACGTAAGCGACGAACGCCCATCTCCATCGGCCATACGCACCAATGCCGCACGGGCCTCAGCATCCATCGGCAAAGGTTGCCCCAAGGACTCTTCGGCTCTTTCCAGCAACTTGCTGATCGCGTCATCGTCGAGGCTCTTGAAAGTCAAGACCTGAGAACGCGATAACAAAGCCGCATTCAGCTCAAACGAAGGGTTTTCCGTTGTTGCACCGACCAACACCACAGTGCCATCTTCCATAACGGGCAAAAAGCTGTCTTGTTGAGCCTTGTTGAAGCGATGAATCTCATCGACAAACAACAGGGTTGTTTTGCCCATCCGACGCCGGTCTCTCGCCGCTTCGAACACCTTTTTCAAATCGGCTACGCCGGAGAAAATAGCCGAAATTTGTTCAAAATGAAGATCTGTACCATCCGCCAGCAAACGCGCAACCGTGGTTTTGCCCGTGCCGGGGGGGCCCCATAGGACAAGACATCCTAGCGAGCCACTTTTCAGCATCCGCGTGAGAGTGCCATCTTCCCCAACAAGATGATCTTGCCCGACCACCTCATTGAGATGTGAAGGGCGCAAAAGATCAGCCAAAGGACGCATTGCGCCCTCCCCAATCGCATCGGCTCGTTTTGCGCCGATGGGGGCTTCTAACCCTGCTTTATCAAACAAATTACTCACGATTTATCCGCTGATCACTGTCTTGATGAGCTTGCCTTCTCGTTCAATCTCAAGCCGCCAAAGGCGAAACTTCTGATCGCACAAAATTTTCATAACTTTGGTATTACGGATAAACTCTCCATTGATCCGCCGCACAATATCACCGGCCTTGACACCAAGGCGCTGGGCGGTTGAACCCTGAGCTACGTGGGAGATCACCACCCCCGTCATACTGGTTTCAAGCCCCAATTCTTGCGCTACAGCGGGTGATAGATTGAGAATTTTGGTGCCAGAGAAAGGAGAATAACCAGCAATCTCGCGTTCATCACGCAAAGGTTTTTCCGGTGCAGCAACAGCTTTCAGGGAAATCTGTTTTTCGCTCCCCTGCCGCAAGATCGTCAACCGAACCGTTTCACCAATACCCACGGTGGTGAAACGATACCCGAATCCATCAGGGCTGTTCACGGTATTATCGTTGACCTTGAGGATCAAATCGCCCACCTGTAACCCAGCCGCTTGAGCCGGCCCCGCTGGATCAATTTCGGTAACCAAGACGCCCTGCGGACGATCCATGCCCAACCCTTCGGCAATATCAGCAGACACCGTTTGAAGATTGCCGCCAAACCAGGCCCGTTGGACTTTATTGCCTGATATCGCGGCTTCTGCAACCACACGCACCATATTTGCGGGAATAGCAAAACCGATACCGTTAGACCCACCAGACCGTGTAAAAATGGAACTGTTAATCCCGACCAACCGACCCTTCATATCCACCAAAGCACCGCCACTGTTGCCAGGATTAATCGCTGCGTCGGTCTGAATGAAAAACTGATAGTCGGTAACACCCACCTGCGTTCGGGCAAGCGCAGAGACAATGCCACTGGTTACCGTCTGGCCGACACCGAACGGATTGCCAATGGCCAGAACCAGATCGCCAACCAACAGATCATCAGAATCGGCAAATTCGAGTGACGGAAACGGGTGTTTTGCGTCACGGACCTTAAGAATGGCCAAATCGGTCCGCTCATCGTCCAAAACCACATCGGCTTCAAACTCGGACCGATCAGACAACGCAATTTTCACCTCTGTCGCACCATCAATCACATGATGGTTGGTCACAATCACCCCAGACGGATCAACAATAACACCAGAGCCAAGTGACCGCTGCACGCGCTCGCGGGGTTGACCAATGCCTCCATTACCAAAGAACCGCTGAAAGAAGGGATCATCAAAAAAAGGCGACCGACTGCGTGCCTGCACCTTGCGGGTCGCATAGACATTGACCACAGCTGGCGCAGCAGATTGAACCAACGGCGAAAAACTGAGCTGCATCTCCATTTTGCTGGACGGAACTTTATCCTGAGCAAGAGCGGTCCCCAAACTCATCACAACAGCAACAAAAACAACAGCAGAGCGTTTAAACAATCGTTTCATTCTGGCACCTATTAATACTGATTTTCTGACCCAAAACTTTGGTCAACCATAGAACGAGTCGCAGAATATTTGGGCCAAATTACGAACAAAAATCAGGGTGTTCGCAAAAATAGAGACCCACCAAATACGATCCTACTCGACTTGAAACATAAGCATAAAACAAAAAAGGGGTGGCAAAGCCACCCCTTTTGAATTGTATCAGCAAGCACTCACTTACGCTGCATCTTCAACAGCGTCAACATTTTGGCTAGGGCCGGAGTCTTTGCCGCGGGCTTCTGGATCACGATCCACAAGCTCGATCACCGCCATTGGTGCATTATCACCATAACGGAAACCAGCTTTAAGAACGCGGGTGTAACCACCATTACGATCTGTGTAGCGAGCACCCAGCGTGTCGAACAATTTTGAAACCATGTCTTTGTCACGGATTTTAGAAATTGCCTGACGACGCGCATGCAAATCGCCGCGCTTTGCCAAAGTGATGAGTTTGTCTGCGATTGGGCGAAGTTCTTTCGCCTTAGGCAGGGTGGTAACAATCTGCTCATGCTTAATCAAAGCGGCTGCCATGTTGGCGAACATCGCTTTACGATGAGATGAGGTACGATTGAGCTTGCGACCTGATTTGCCGTGGCGCATTGCTCTCTCCTTTATTATGTCCGGCGGCTCCAAACCGCTGGTGTGAATCCTTTGAATTTCTCGAAGAAAAATCCAATTTATATACCCTGACACACATTCCAAATACACGCTCCAACGGAGCGCGCAAAATGCGTGTTAGTATTGATCTTCGTAGCGCTTGGCAAGATCATCGATATTCTCAGGCGGCCAAGCCTGAACTTCCATGCCAAGATGCAATCCCATCTGTGCAAGAACTTCTTTGATCTCGTTAAGCGACTTACGCCCAAAGTTCGGAGTACGAAGCATTTCCGCTTCCGTCTTCTGGATAAGATCGCCAATATATACAATGTTGTCGTTTTTCAGGCAGTTTGCCGAACGAACAGACAATTCCAACTCGTCTACTTTTTTCAGCAGTGCTGGATTGAATGCCAATTCCTGGGTCTGTTCCTGAACAACTTCTTTCTCTGGTTCTTCGAAGTTGACAAAGATAGACAACTGATCCTGAAGAATACGCGCAGCAAACGCTACAGCATCATCAGGTTTGATTGATCCATCCGTCTCAATATTCATGATGAGCTTATCATAATCGAGAACTTGACCCTCACGGGTATTCTCAACCTTGTAAGCAACACGCTTAACCGGAGAATAAAGACTGTCCACTGGAATCATACCGATCGGCGCATCATCCGGACGATTCTGTGTTGCCGTTACATAACCCTTACCGCTATCGACGGTAAATTCCATGCGCAGCTCCGCACCCACATCAAGGTTACAAAGAACCAAGTCCGGGTTTAGAATTTCTACATCCCCAACGACCTGAATGTCGCCAGCCCGAACAACCCCTGGACCTTCTTTACGAAGAACCATACGTTTTGGGCCTTCAGTTTCCATCCGTAGCGCGATTTCTTTAACGTTCAGGATCAAATCCGTCACATCTTCACGTACGCCAGAAATTGAAGAGAATTCGTGCAACACACCATCGATTTGAATGGCGGTCACAGCTGCACCTTGCAAAGAAGACAGCAAAACACGACGAAGGGCGTTACCCAAAGTCATGCCAAAACCGCGTTCCAAAGGCTCGGCTACCACAGTGGCGAGACGCAAGTCGTCGTCGCCCGGAGTGATCTCGAGCTTGGTTGGCTTGATGAGTTCTTGCCAATTTTTCTGAATCACGTCTCAACCCTTTCTATCTCGGGGAGATGCCCCGCAAAATCCTGCTCTAAGGAGTTGCAGGGAACCTGAAAATTATTAGACGCGACGACGCTTACGCGGACGACAGCCATTGTGCGGAATTGGGGACACATCACGAATAGACGTGATGGTGAAACCAACTGCCTGCAAAGCGCGCAGGGCAGATTCACGACCTGAACCAGGACCGCGGACTTCAACTTCAAGAGTTTTCATACCATGCTCAGCTGCTTTTTTACCGGCATCTTCGCCAGCCATCTGAGCGGCAAATGGGGTGGACTTACGAGAGCCCTTGAAACCCATAGTACCTGCTGAAGACCAAGAAATTGTATTTCCCTGTGCATCAGCGATGGTGATCATCGTGTTGTTGAATGTCGAATTTACGTGCGCTACGCCGGACGTAATATTTTTACGAACGCGACGCTTAACGCGCGAGGCATCTTTTGCCATCTTAAAACCTCGATCTCTACACCGCCGTACTTCCAGCGGCTCCACCGGATAAACCGTGGATTATTTCTTCTTACCAGCAATCGCTTTCGCAGGACCCTTACGGGTACGTGCGTTAGTGTGTGTGCGCTGACCACGAACAGGCAAGCCACGACGATGACGCAGGCCGCGATAGCAGCCAAGGTCCATCAGACGCTTGATGTTCATAGATGTTTGACGACGAAGGTCCCCTTCCACGGTGTAACCGGCATCGATTACTTCGCGAATTTTAAGAACTTCGGCATCAGAAAGCTCGTTCACACGACGCTCTGGAGCGATGTTAACTTGTTCAACAATTTCCTTGGCAAATTTAGCACCAATGCCATGGATATATTGAAGCGCGATAATCACGCGCTTGTTCGTCGGTATGTTGACGCCAGCAATACGGGCCACGTCGTTCTCCTTGTACCAGCTGGATGAAACCATCCGCTGCAAGTGATATACATCTTCCCCCCATCCTTAGTGGGTTGCCCCACTTAATGGTAGAAGACAATTTTTTTGATTCTTGGTTCAATTAGAACGCAAAAAATGTGTCCGAAAGCAAAGCCTCCGAACACGGATCACGGATTAACGTGATTAGCGCCGGTTAGTACCGGATTCTTCGGGGGCGAGTCAACCGCAAATCGTTACACTGCGACATATAAGGTCATTGAACACCAAGTATTGCCTCGAGAAACGGCATATAATACTCAAATGACTTACCCGAAGGAAAAAGCGTTTTAGCTTTGTAGAAAACATCCTAGCTAGACAGAGAGTCCTTAATGGATGCCGCGACAGAATCGATATCCTGCATACCATCAATGGTCTTTAGAAGACCAGTCTTGGCATAATAGTCCACCAAAGGCGCTGTCTGGGCCCTGTAAATGTCCAAGCGCTTCTTCAACGCTTCGGCATTGTCGTCAGCCCGCGGGCCTCCTACGGTCTCAGCAGCACGTTTAACAATACGATCCAACAAGATACTCTCGTCGACACGAATTTCGACGACAGCATCCAAATTCAGATTCTTCTCGGCTAACATCGTATCCAGAGCTTCTGCCTGAGCGATCGTCCGCGGAAACCCATCAAGGATAAAGCCATTTGCACAATCTGGCTCTTCCACCCGATCGGAAATAATTGCACAAACGATATCGTCAGAAACGAGTTCACCTCGCTCCATGATTTCTTTTGCCTTAATACCCACCGCAGTCTTGGCAGCGACTGCAGCGCGCAACATATCACCAGTGGATAGTTGTGTGATACTGAAGCCATTGACCAAGCGCTCGGCCTGCGTACCCTTACCTGCTCCTGGAGGTCCAAGCAGTATTAATCTCATCGACGTTTTCCCCTCAGCTTCGATTTTTTGACGAGCCCTTCATACTGATGAGCCAACAGATGCCCCTGAACCTGAGATACAGTATCCATAGTCACGCTGACCACAATCAACAGGGACGTGCCCCCGAAATAGAATGGAACGCCAGTAGCCGAAATCAAGAACTCGGGCAAAAGACAAACAAGAACCAGATAAATCGCACCCAAAACAGAAACGCGAGTCAATATCCGGTCGATATATTCAGCTGTCCTCTGACCTGGCCTGATCCCAGGAACAAAACCACCATGTTTCTTCAGGTTATCCGCCGTCTCTTGCGGATTGAACACGATAGCTGTGTAGAAGAAAACAAAGAACACAATCAAGGCAGCATAAAGCAGCATATACAGAGGTTGACCATGCCCAAGCAGCGCAGTCACTGTATTGAGCCAATCTGGCCCCTGCCCTGAAGCGAAGTTGGCAACCGTAACAGGCAAAAGCAACAAGGATGAGGCAAAAATAGGTGGAATAACACCAGCCGTGTTCAGCTTCAGAGGCAGGTGAGAAGAATCACCTTGAAACATCTTATTGCCGACTTGTCGCTTTGGATACTGGATGATCAAACGCCGTTGCGCACGTTCCATGAACACGATAAACGCAATCACGACAATCACAACCACCAACAGGGCCAAAATAATTGCGGTCGACAAAGAACCCTGACGACCCAATTCCAACGTATTGGCAAGTGCTGAAGGCAAACCTGCGACAATACCGGAGAAAATGATAAGAGAAATACCATTACCGATGCCGCGCGCAGTGATTTGTTCGCCGAGCCACATCATAAACATGGTGCCGCCAACCAGCGTCAACACAGCAGTGAAACGAAAGAACATACCAGGGTCGGTCACGATATTACTGGAACCTTCAAGCCCAACAGAAATACCATAGGCCTGAAGCGTAGCAAGGAACACCGTACCATAGCGGGTATATTGGTTTATAACCTTGCGGCCGCGCTCACCATCTTTTTTCAACTGTTCAAGGGTCGGATTAACCGTTGTCATCAGCTGAATGATAATGGAAGCGGAAATATAAGGCATGATCCCGAGCGCAAAAATGGCCATTCGACCAACGGCGCCACCAGAGAACATGTTAAACAAACCAAGAATGCCATTTTGATTGGCATTGAAGGCTTGAGCCAAGGCTTCTGGATTAATCCCGGGAAGCGGAATGTATGTACCTAGACGATAAACCAACAAAGCACCCAGCGTAAACCAGATGCGTTTCTTAAGCTCTTCTGCCTTTGCAAAGGCGCCAAAATTGATATTGGCGGCGAGTTGTTCTGCTGCCGAAGCCATTGTTTACTCCGCTTATAGCGTTCATTTGGAAGCCATTGTTGACTTTGCAAATATAGGGACGCCAAAACAAATGTATAGGGCGTGGTGAAGGATCATCCCTTCACCACCGCCCTAAAACGCAAAAAGGAGGGCTCAAACGAGCCCTCTTCTCTTATTCTGCTTCGCCGAGGATCTTTACAGATCCGCCAGCTTTTTTTACAGCTTCGATGGCAGCTTTCGAAGCTCCTTCAATTTCGAAGGAAACTTTCGAAGTCAACTCACCGTCGCTAAGCAAACGCACACCATCCAAAAGACGACGAACGACACCAGCTTCTTTAAGAACGGCAACTGTAACAGGTGCAGAAGCGTCCAGTTTGCCGGCATCAATTGCCTGCTGAACGCGGCCAACACAGACCGTGTTGAAGCTCTTAGCGAAAATGTTATTAAAGCCGCGCTTAGGCAACCGGCGATGCAACGGCATCTGACCGCCTTCAAAGCCCTTGATAGCAACACCCGAGCGAGACTTCTGTCCTTTGACACCACGTCCGCCGGTTTTACCCATGCCAGACCCGATGCCGCGACCGACGCGCTTGCGAGAATGCGTAGCGCCGTCGTTATCGCGAATTTCGTTGAGTTTCATACTACTCTCCCGCCCCTTAGGCCTCGTCCACTACGCGGACGAGGTGAGAGACTTTAGCGATCATGCCGCGAACTGACGGAGTGTCCTCCAGCGTACGACGACGATGCAATTTGTTCAGGCCAAGACCAACCAGCGTAGCACGCTGATCATTAGGCCGGCGCAGAGGGCTACCGATCTGTTCAACAGTAACAGTGCCCTTTTCCTTGTTAGCCATGTCAGGCTCCTCTAATCTAGGGATGGAAAGATCGTGCTGCTAGCTATTAGCTATCAGCACGTCCTCCATCAACGACACGACGACGAGCCTGGAGCGTGGAAACCTTGAGACCACGGCGAGCCGCAACGCCACGAGGGCTATCTTCGGCTTTCAGCGCATCAAAGGTCGCACGAACCATGTTGTAAGGGTTGGAAGTGCCAATTGACTTGGCAACAACATCCTGCACACCCAGTGTTTCAAACACTGCACGCATAGGACCACCCGCGATAATACCAGTACCCGGAGGTGCTGCACGCAGAACAACTTTACCAGCGCCATGGCGACCAGCAACATCATGATGCAAAGTGCGACCCTCACGAAGGGGGACACGAACCAAATTGCGTTTAGCAGCTTCAGCCGCCTTACGGATCGCTTCCGGCACTTCACGTGCTTTACCGTGACCAAAGCCAACGCGGCCCTTTTGATCACCAATTACCACGAGCGCAGCAAAACCGAAACGACGCCCACCTTTAACCACTTTAGCAACGCGGTTGATGTGGACTAGTCGGTCGACGAATTCGCTTTGCTCTTCACGATCATTACGATCATTTCTTTTGTTCATGAGCTTTTCTTCTCTCGTCAAAGCAATCGGTTGCCCGACGCGTTAGAAATTCAATCCGCCTTCGCGCGCAGCATCTGCGAGCGACTTGATGCGTCCATGGTAGATATATCCACCACGGTCAAAGACCACGTCCTTAAGACCGGCTGCTACTGCGCGTTCAGCGAGTAGCTTACCAACTTCAGAAGCGGCGGCTGTGTCCGCGCCGGTCTTCAGCTTATCACGCATATCTTTTTCGATAGAAGAAGCCGCTACAACTGTAACGCCTTTAACATCGTCAATAATCTGCGCATATATATGCTTGGAAGACCGGTTTACACTTAAACGCGGACGGCCGTTGGCAGTCTTTTTCAGGGCGCGACGTACACGTGCACGACGACGCTCAAACTGAGATAGTGCCTTCGCCATAATTAGGTTCCGTTACTTCTTCTTACCTTCCTTGCGGAAGATATATTCATCACTATATTTAACGCCTTTGCCTTTGTAAGGCTCTGGCGGGCGATATTTGCGGATTTCTGCAGCAACTTGGCCAACGGCCTGCTTGTCAATTCCGCTCACAACGATTTCAGTCGGCTTTGGACAAACCACCGAAACGCCTTGTGGAACTTCATAGACAACATCGTGAGAGAAACCAAGTGCCAATGAAAGATCTTTGCCTTTCATCTGTGCACGATAACCAACACCGTTGATGTTGAGTTTCTTTTCGAAACCCTCAGAAACACCAGTAAGGATGTTGAGAAGCTGGGTGCGGGTCATACCCCACAGAGACCGCGCAGTCTGAGACTTGCTGCGTGGCTCTACCAGAATTCCATCATCCGTCATTTTGACATCGACATCATCGCTAAGCACAAAGGAAAGTTCTCCCTTTGGGCCCTTCGCTTTGACGGTTTTGCCATCAATTGTTGCAGTAACACCAGCTGGGACTGCAACAGGCTTTTTGCCAATTCGTGACATAAAACTACCCTGTCCGGAACTTGAGTAATAAAGTTAGTACCGCATCAGAAGACGCGGCACAAAACCTCACCACCTACGTTGTTTTCACGAGCGTCATGATCAGCCATCACACCTTTAGGTGTAGAGACAATCGACACGCCAAGACCGTTTTGAATGCGAGGAATATTCTTCACAGACGCATACACACGACGACCAGGCTTGGACACGCGTTGGATTTCACGAATCACCGGCTCTCCATCGAAGTATTTAAGCTCGATTTCAAGCTCGGACTTGCCGCCTTCGAATTCGACGGTGGTGTAGCCGCGGATGTAACCCTCTGCAGCCAATACGTCAAGCACACGCTGACGTAATTTGGAAGCAGGAGTGGAAACTTTCGTTTTGCTACGCATCTGCGCATTGCGGATGCGGGTCAGCATATCCCCGAGAGGATCGGTCATTACCATAAAACCGCGCTCCTTACCAGCTCGACTTAACTAGGCCAGGGATCAAACCCTCGCTGCCCAGTTCACGAAGCGAAATACGTGACATCTTCAACTTACGATAATAACCACGCGGACGCCCGGTTACTTCACAACGGTTGCGGATGCGGATGTTTGCGGAGTTGCGCGGAAGCTCGGCAAGCTTCAAACGAGCCTTAAACCGCTCTTCGAGAGACAGCGACTCGTCTTTTGCCATGGCTTTAAGTTCAGCACGCTTTGCAGCATACTTTGAAACCAGGCGTACGCGAGTCTTGTTCTTTTCGACAGCGCTCTTTTTAGCCATTACTTTTTCCTCGTACTTTCCGCCGTGCCTTAACGGCTGAACGGGAAGTTGAATTCGCTCAGAAGAGCACGTGCGACTTCATCGTTGTTTGTAGAAGTACAAACGATGACATCCATGCCCCAAATCTGATCAACTTTGTCATAATCGATCTCTGGGAAAACGATATGCTCTTTAAGGCCCATGGCATAGTTGCCATTGCCGTCGAAGCTTTTCCCATTCAGACCACGAAAGTCACGTACGCGAGGCAGTGCAATCGTGATCAAACGATCAAGGAATTCATACATGCGGTCGCCGCGCAGCGTAACTTTAACGCCGATAGGCATACCTTCACGAAGCTTAAAGGTCGCGATAGATTTACGCGCTATGGTCACCACTGGTTTTTGACCAGCAATGGCTTCCAGATCACCCAAGGCAGATTTAATCTTCTTGGAATCACCAACAGCTTCACCAACACCCATGTTCAGGACAACTTTTTCAAGTTTTGGCATCTGCATAGCATTACCAAACTCAAATTTTTCCTGCATCTTGGCGCGGATAACGTCTTCGTATTGCGTCTTAAGACGCGGAGTGTAAGCAGCCTCAGCCATCAATCACATCTCCTGATCGTTTGGCAACGCGCACTTTAGTGCCGTCTTCCTTGACAGTGAAACCAACACGCGTTGGCTTGTTGTCTTTTGGATCAGCGATCGCCAGGTTAGACAGGTGAATAGCAGCTTCTTTATTGATGATGCCGCCTTCTTGACCCTGTGTCTGACGCTGATGGCGTTTGACCATGTTAACACCGCGCACAATAGCCCGCTCTTCAGCAGGTATCACTTGCACGATCTCACCGCTCTTGCCCTTGTCTTTACCGGCAAGAACAATGACGCGATCACCCTTTTTGAGCTTCGCAGCCATTATAGCACCTCCGGAGCAAGGGAAATGATTTTCATATGATTGTGAGCACGAAGCTCACGAGGAACCGGGCCGAAAATACGGGTGCCGATTGGTTCCTTATTGTTGTTCACCAGAACAGCTGCACTGCGGTCGAAACGGATGACGCTTCCGTCGGGACGACGAATAGCATGTGCGGTACGAACCACAACTGCCTTCATCACGTCGCCCTTCTTAACGCGCCCACGCGGAATTGCTTCCTTGACAGAAACGACAATAATGTCGCCGATGCCAGCATATTTCCGTTTGGAGCCGCCGAGCACTTTGATGCACATGACACGACGTGCGCCGGAGTTATCCGCGACGTCAAGGTTTGTTTGCATCTGAATCATGACTGGCCGCCTTTTTTATTGTCCCGAAACACATGACGGTGTCGGGATTACGTCCAATTGCGAAAAGGTTTAAGCGGAAGGAAGTTCCTTGCCCACTACGACCCAGCGTTTTGATTTCGAAATCGGTGCAGTCTCTTGAATGTAGATCTGATCACCAATTTTGAAGGAATTACCTGCATCGTGGGCCTGATACCGTTTTGAACGACGCACAGTCTTCTTAAGAAGAGGGTGCGTAAAACGGCGTTCGACCTTTACGACGACGGTCTTGTCCTGCTTGTCGCTAACGACGAGACCTTGCAAAATTCTTTTTGGCATCCCGTCTCTCCTATTCTGCTGACGCAGCGCGCATTTCGCGAGCAATCGTCATCAGGCGTGCAATGTCACGGCGAACCTGCCGAACACGCACGGTGTTTTCTAACTGACCAGTAGCCCGTTGAAAGCGCAGATTGAACTGCTCTTTCTTCAGTTTTTCCAACTCATCAGTAATTTGGTCCGACGTCATCGCGCGGACATCTGATGCTTTCATGGGTCTTTCCCTTCACACCGTTAGTCGGCGATGCGCTGTACGAAGCGTGTCTTAATAGGCAACTTCGCAGCAGCAAGCCGCATGGCTTCCCGCGCTACGTCGAGCGGTACACCATCAATTTCAAACATAATCCGGCCCGGTGCTACGCGAGCTGCCCAATATTCAGGAGAACCTTTACCTTTACCCATACGGACTTCGGTAGGTTTCTTGGATACTGGAACATCCGGAAAAATACGGATCCAAACACGACCAGCACGCTTCATGTGACGGGTCATAGCACGACGCGCAGCCTCGATCTGACGAGCGGTGACACGCGAAGGCTCCTGAGCCTTCAGACCGTAGGCACCAAAAGTGAGCTCAAAGCCCCCTTTAGCATTGCCATGAATACGGCCCTTGTGCTGCTTGCGGTATTTTGTGCGCTTAGGTTGCAGCATGGTTTTTCTCTCTTAACTCAGCTAGTGACCAACATTAAGCAGCAGGCTTGTTGCTACGACGACGCTGGTTGCTGTGGTTATTGCCACCATCCTGGCCTTCAGTAGCGCGTTTCTCAGAGGCCATTGGATCATGTTCCATGATCTCGCCTTTGTAGATCCACACTTTGATGCCGGAAATGCCATAAGCCGTCAAAGCTTCTGCAGTGCCATAATCAATGTCAGCGCGCAGCGTATGCAGTGGAACGCGACCTTCACGATACCATTCGGTACGTGCGATCTCGGCACCACCCAAACGGCCTGCACAGTTGATACGAATGCCTTCCGCACCCATCCGCATAGCGGATTGGACGGAACGTTTCATCGCACGACGGAAAGCAACGCGGCGTTCCAACTGTTGAGCGATGGACTGAGCAACCAAGTTAGCATCCGTTTCCGGTTTGCGCACTTCAACAATGTTGATGTGTACATCGGAATTGGTCAATTTGCCGACCTGCTTGCGAAGCTTTTCGATATCGGCGCCTTTTTTGCCGATAACGATGCCCGGACGTGCAGAATGAACAGTCACACGACACTTTTTGTGCGGACGCTCGATCACAATCTTGGAAACAGCAGCCTGCTTGAGAAGCTTGGTCAGCATATTACGAATGGCATAATCTTCATGAAGAAGGTTACCATATTCGTTTTTAGTTGCGTACCAGCGAGAATCCCAAGTCCGGTTGATGCCCAGACGAAGACCGATCGGATTTACCTTATGTCCCATCAGGCTGTCTCCTCGATTTCACGAACCACAATCGTCAGGTTGGAAAACGGCTTGAGAATTTTGCCAACACGACCACGAGCACGCGGCTGCCAACGTTTCATCACAAGTGCTTTACCAACATAGGCTTCCGCGACAACCAAAGCATCAACATCCAACTCGTGGTTGTTTTCAGCGTTAGCAATTGCAGACTCCAAACATTTTTTTACATCACCAGCAATACGCTTGGATGAGAAGGTCAAGTCAGCCAAAGCTGCGTCGACTTTCTTGCCCCGAATCATTGCTGCGACAAGGTTCAGCTTCTGGGGAGAGGTACGAAGCATACGGCTGATTGCTTTTGCTTCGTTGTCTTTCAGAACGCGTGCGCGTTTTGCCTTACCCATTATTTCCTCCTCGCCTTCTTATCGGCCCCGTGACCGTAATAGTTACGGGAGGGAGAAAATTCGCCGAACTTGTGACCGACCATCTCTTCAGAGACTGAGACCGGTACATGCTTCTGACCGTTATACACACCAAAGGTGAGTCCCACAAAGTGAGGCAAGATTGTGGAGCGTCTGCTCCACGTCTTGATCACTTCGTTCCGACCAGAAGAGCGAACCTTGTCTGCCTTCTTCAGAAGGTATCCGTCTACAAACGGACCTTTCCAAACAGAACGTGCCATCGGTTAACCCTTATTTCTTGCGCTGATGCCGACTACGGACAATAAACTTGTCAGTCGACTTGTTACTGCGAGTACGCTTACCTTTGGTAGGTTTACCCCATGGAGATACAGGGTGACGACCACCAGAAGTACGGCCTTCACCACCACCATGAGGGTGATCTACCGGGTTCATAACGACACCGCGCACTTCTGGACGTTTACCGAGCCAACGGTTACGACCAGCTTTACCCAAATTGATGTTGCCATGATCCGGGTTCGACACAGCGCCAACACTTGCCATGCAAGTACCGAGCACCAGCCGGGTTTCACCCGATTTAAGACGAACGATCGCATAACCCTGATCACGTCCCACCAGCTGTGCATACGCACCTGCTGAGCGAGCAATCTGACCACCTTTGCCAGGTTTCATTTCCACGTTGTGGACAATGGTACCGACTGGCATGTTGGACAGCGGCATTGCGTTGCCTGGTTTGATGTCGGCTTTGTTAGAAGCAATAACCTTGTCGCCAGCGCTGAGGCGCTGAGGTGCAAGAATATATGCCTGCTCACCATCATCATATGTAACCAGAGCAATAAATGCCGTACGGTTAGGATCATATTCCAAACGCTCAACCGTGCCTTCAATGTCGAACTTGCGACGCTTGAAGTCGATCATGCGATAGGTGCGTTTATGTCCGCCACCACGACGACGTGCCGTGATGCGACCATAGTTGTTACGACCGCCAGACTTGGTCAAACCTTCAGTCAGCGTTTTGACCGGCTTGCCCTTCCAAAGGTCAGAGCGGTCAACAATAACCAACTGACGCGTGCCTGGGCTCGTCGGTTTAAAGGTCTTGAGTGCCATGACTTAAAGCCTATCCCGCGTTCCTTAAAGACCCGTCGTGACGTCGATTGTTTGGCCCTCTTGAAGGGTAACAATCGCTTTTTTCACGTCGACCTGTTTACCCATAATGCCTTTAAAGCGTTTTGCCTTGCCCTTACGGACCAAGGTGTTAACACTTTTGACTTTAACGGAGAACAGAGCCTCTACTGCGGCCTTAATTTCTGTTTTAGTCGCATCCTTGGACACGTTGAAAACGACCTTGTCCTGTTCGGACTGGATGGTTGCTTTCTCGGTGATTACCGGGCTGCGGATGATATCGTAATGACGAAGGTTGGTCATTTGAACCGTTCCTCCAGAGCATCGATCGCGGCCTTTGTCAATACAAGCGTATCACGACGCAGAACATCAAGAACATTGATACCCTGTACCGGCAACACGTCGATACCGACGATATTACGGGCAGCTTTTGCGAAATTCTCGTCAACGTCCTTACCGGAGATGATGAGAGCATTAACAATGCCCAGACCAGAGATCTGTTTTTTGACCGCTGCAGTCTTCGCAACATCAGACTTCACATCATCAAGAATAATAAGACTATCATTCTTGAGTTTGGAAGACAAAGCGTGCTTGAGAGCAAGGGCACGAACTTTCTTAGGCAGTTCGATCGAATGATCACGAACAACCGGACCGAAAGCACGACCACCACCACGGAACTGAGGCACTTTTTTATTGCCGTGACGAGCACCACCAGAGCCCTTCTGACGAAGGTATTTCTTGGTTGTACCAGTAATTTCCGCACGAGTCTTGGTTTTGTGCGTTCCGGCCATTTTTTTCATCTGCTGGTAACGAACCATACGGGCAATGATGTCCGCACGAGGTTCGAGGCCAAAAACAGAGTCAGAAACGGCAACGGAACCAGCTTCTTTACCATCGAGGGTTTTAACTTGCAGTTCCATTATTCAACACCCTCCACAGCGACGGCTTCAGCAGCAGGTGCTGCAGCAGCGCGGATGGCACCAGGAACAGGAGCCTCGGCAGGACGAGCACGCTTAACAGCGTCCTTGATCAGAATCCAGCCACCCTTGGAACCAGGTACAGCACCCTGCACCAGAACCAGACCACGCTCAGCATCGGTCTTGACGACCTTCAGATTTTGCGTCGTCACACGGGTTGCACCCATGTGGCCAGCCATTCTCTTGCCTTTGAAAACCTTACCAGGATCCTGACACTGACCAGTCGAACCGTGGGAACGGTGAGAAACAGATGTACCATGAGAGGCACGTCCACCACCGAAGTTGTGACGTTTCATGGCACCGGCAAAGCCTTTACCAATCGACGTACCGACAACATCCACATGCTGACCAGCAACGTAATGATCCGCGGTAATCTCAGCGCCGACATCGATAAGATTGTCTTCGCTGACACGGAATTCCGCAACTTTACGTTTCGGTTCCACCTTTGCTACGGCGAAGTGGCCGCGCATTGGCTTAGAAACGTTTTTAACTTTAGCTTTACCGACACCCAACTGAAGTGCTGTATAGCCGTTTTTTTCTGCAGTTCGTTGTGCAACTACCTGGCAATTCTCAACTTTGAGAACCGTTACCGGAATATGTTCACCGGTTTCGGTATAAATGCGGGTCATTCCCAACTTCTGCGCGATCACACCAGAACGCATGGCTACTCTTGCCCCTCGCTCACGTTAGAGCTTTATTTCAACGTCCACACCGGCCGCAAGATCAAGCTTCATAAGCGCATCAACCGTCTGTGGAGTCGGGTCAATGATATCGAGAAGACGCTTATGCGTACGGATCTCGAATTGCTCACGGCTTTTCTTGTTTACATGCGGCGAACGGTTGACAGTGAACTTCTCGATATGGGTCGGAAGAGGAACCGGACCACGAACATTGGCGCCTGTGCGCTTAGCAGTGGAAACAATTTCTTTAGCCGACGTATCGAGAATGCGATGGTCGAATGCCTTAAGGCGAATTCGAATATTCTGACCGTTCATATTTTCAACCTCAAAAGACTGGGATGCAATGGAGCGATCCTTCGCACCCCTGCCCTAATGATTACTCGACGATAGAGCCAACG
>NZ_PKUQ01000039.1 GCF_002866925.1 Cohaesibacter celericrescens | reverse complement strand
GATTCCATCATCATCCAATGCAGTAGACCTGCTCAGAGATGAGCTTTCCCAGGCAAGCTGACATTGCTATTCGCAGGTTGGCCAGCTCTCAGACCGGGCGAGTGGCCAACCCGTGGCTGGTCTTGTCCCAGTTACGATTCTTCCGATAGTAAATCAAATGCACCATCAAGGAATGGCTCAAAATTTCGCCATTTTTGAGAACTGCCCTTGTAAATTTTCTGACGAACTTGTTGGTGTGAAGCCGTCCGAACTTCGTTTTTGTTGGCATGAGGCGATAGGCACGCATCCTCCCATTCCAGATCAAGGTGATTTACAAGCTTTCTTGTTTCCTGGACTTGATTGTTGGTGAGCTGATCATAATCAAGAGCATATATTCTATTTCCGTATATTTTCTCCCAATAGGCCATTAAATCTAGGTAAAGCCTGTAATATTGAGTGACGGTTTGCAGATTATAACTATAGCCAAGGCCACTACTTGAGAAGAATGTCTTGAAATTCGACCAGCATGTCGCTGCAGGATCTCGTTTAACATGAATGATTTTGGCTTCAGGCAAGGCGCTGCAGATCAGGCCGATCAGCCTGAAATTGTGTGGCATTTTATCTGTAACAAAGGGGAGACCTTTTGAGAACTTTGCTAATTCTGCCAAATATGACTGCCTAACTTGTATGAGATTCTCAGTACTTGCCTTTTCGACGCCTGTGTTGATGGCACCACCAAACTGTTTTAGAAATCTCAACTCTCCTGCACCGCTGATTTTAGAATGACTGGAGAGAATCTGCTCTACAAGAGTTGTCCCTGAGCGTGGCATACCCAGAATGAAAATTGGGCCAGCTGCCACCTTTCTATATTGGGGCGTTAATGCATTGTTCTTAATGTCGGGGGCTGCTTTCTTGATGAGGTAGAACAGATCTTGATCTTGTTTGAAGTTGTAAGCCACCATTTTTTGGCGTATGGCGCCCCCTGTTTTATAATGGTGAACTGCTTCTTTTAGCGCTCCTGTATCTTCCTGCATTTTGGCAAGTGTAAAGTGTAATTGGAATTTATCCTCATCAGTTATGCCTGACCTATTTAAAAGCCGTTTAACCTGTCCAATATGAGGATCTGCTTCTTTATATCGAACTAAAGTACTCAAACTGCGATGTGCCCCAGTATGGCTCGGGTCGACGGACAGAACATTTTTGAAAGCGTTGATGGCTTTTTTTTTATTCCCTTGCGCTTTGAATATGGCTCCAAGAGTGAGGCTAATATTGATGTCTTCAGGCTTTAGCGAAAAGGCGGTGTTATATGCCTCAATGGCATCATCCAGCTTTCCCGCTTTATACAGAGCCAACCCCAAGTTATAATAAGCGTCGGGATTTTCGGGAGTGAGAGATAAAGAAATTTTATGCGCGTCGATGGCCTCATCCAATTTGCCCTTCTGTAGGAGCGCTACACCAAGGTTATTGAATCCTCCTGTAAAATTTGGATTAAGTTGCGTTACTTGCTTGAAAGCGGTGATCGCATGATCAAACCGCCCCAACAGCAAGCTAGAGCTTCCAAGGAAATTCCAAGCCAAAACCTCTTCTGGATGCTCGCGGACCAAGTTTTGCGCATAGTCAAAAACATGGTTCATTTTTCCACGTTTTTGAAGAAGTTCTAATTGGTTAAGCTGGGCTTTTAATAGCGCTTTTCTTTGCAAGTGAGCTTGATTATTGCTTGGCACCAATTTGGTCAAATTGGCCAACCCTTGTTGGGGACGCCTGTTGCTAGGGAATGCATTTAAGATCAATTCATATTGGGTTTTTGCTTTGCTTATCTCCCCGTTTTTGATAAGGACTTTTACATTCTTAAATACGGCCTCTATTTGAATTTTTTTCATAAACTGGTTGTTACCCTGCCAGATAAAATCAATCCATCTTATGCCGAAAGTAAATTGAATGGTTGTCAGGACACGCGTCAAAAAACCATTAGGGTTCAAATTTGAATGGGCTTTTACAACTTGTGTTTCTGATGGCAAAGATCGAAATGTTGCTTAACTTGAGAACCTTAGAAGATTCATGCGTAGCAATGATTATCTTGAATCTTTGCTGTTTGAAAAATTAATTGTATCAAGATGTATCACAAGCAAAGAGTGAGACATTGAGTTACCAATAAACTTGCATCCGCCTGAAATCTATGTGGAAAAAAGTGTGGCAAATTTTCGTTTTAGAAAACGTAGCTCAAGACGGCGCAAAACTGCCGCGTGCCAGACATGGACCTGTCACGGTTTCGTTCCGCTCCAAGTGCTCATTTAGGCTGCTCTTTTCTCGAAAGCCAAGGGGCTTTTCCATCCCAATGTTGAATGCCTTCTGCGTGGATTATAGAATCCAGGCGTTGTTGCATGGATCACGGTT
>NZ_PKUQ01000038.1 GCF_002866925.1 Cohaesibacter celericrescens | reverse complement strand
GAGATAATACGAAAAGTGGGCCCACCATACATAGTAGGCATAATCAGAACGTCAGTTGGAAACTTCACAGTTGTGAAGTTCTTGGACAATGTGCGTTAAGATATTGTTAACCAAAAATCGCTTGCAGAATCGATTTTCTAACCGCATACATAACGAAATACCAAGAAATTCGCAGTCTAAACCGTTAGGGGCGCAAAATGGACGTGAGCGAATACAGCGGCGTTAGCAGCAATGATACCGCAAAAAAAATGGATCGGTATACAGCGAAGCTCTCTGCTGAATTGCATGATATGCGTGAACGGGTTTATCCTCCTGAGGCCCAAAAGATATTTTCCAAGACGTTTTCAACGCTTGATCTGGTTAGGCTTCTAGGTGTTCCTGAAAGCACACTTCGTCACCTTACATTGGAAGGCAAAGGTCCTCAGCCTAACCGAGCAGAGAACAACAGGCGCACCTATACTCTAGATCAAGTTTGGGAGTTGCGGGAGTATCTCGCCGAGCATCGCCCTGACGAGTCTTTTAAGTTCAAACCGCATCGCGGCGAGGGCGAAAAACTTCAGATTATTGCTACTGCCAATTTCAAAGGCGGGAGCTCTAAAACAACTTCATCTATACACCTGGCGCATTATCTCGCGCTGCAAGGGTATCGAGTTCTTTGTATCGATCTCGACCCTCAAGCTTCATTAACCTCCGTATTTGGAATACAACCAGAATTCGATTTACAGGGCAATGATACTGCATATGCTGCTTTACGATACGATAACGAGCGCTTGTCATTGGCTGATGTTATTCGTCCAACTTATTTTACCGGAATTGATTTGGTCCCAGGTAATCTTGAATTGATGGACTTTGAGTTCGATACTCCTGCGAACTTGTCATCAAGGGATCGAGATGAATTGGGTCTTTTTTTCGAAAGGCTAAATAACGCAATTTTCCAAGTTTCTGACAAGTACGACATAGTCGTAATCGACACGCCTCCTTCCCTTGGTTATGCCACGCTCGCGGCTCTCTATGCAGCAACAGCAATGATTGTGACAGTTCATCCCGCAATGTTGGATGTAGCATCCTGCAATCAATTTCTAATCATGATTTCTGATTTGTCAGAAGTTTTGGCTGAATTTGGCGCACGGTTTGAGCATGACTTCATTCGTTTTCTCTTGACGCGGGTGAATCCTAACGATGGCCCACAAAAATACATGTCGGGTGTTATCCGCAGTTTATTTGATAATGATGTGCTTGTTGCTGAAGCTCTGGAGTCAACGGCAATTGCTGGGGCAGCAGTTGCGAAAAAATCTCTATACGAGTTGGAAAGCGGAGAGGTGGGCCGAGAAGCGCTGAAGCGGGCACTTGAGAGCTCGGATCGTGTGAATAGTGAAATTCTAGGCTTGATACAGCAAAACTGGGGGCGATCATAATGAAAAAGAGTATATTAAGCCGTATGGCCGATCGTGCAGATGTGTCAAAGGATGCTGATAATTCAATGCCTCAGGCAGTTTCCTTACGAAATAAGCGCGCCAGCTCTCCCGTAATTGCAAATGTAGGAAAAGCGCTTTCTCAGCTTTCCGAGGATAGTATTGTATCTCTTGATCCAACAAAGATTGATAGATCCCCTTTCAAGGACAGGTTTGACAGTGACCCCGAATTTGAAAATGCGATTGAAGAACTAAAAGTTTCTATTCAGCAGGAAGGTCAAAAAATTCCCGTTCTGGTTAGGCCCCACCCTGCTTACTCTGATCGTTATCAGTTAGCATATGGGTTCCGTCGTCTAGAAGCCATTAAGCGATTAATGGAAGAAGCAGGGTCCTCGCAAACGATCAAAATTAGGGCACATATCAGGCAGTTGACTGATAGAGAGTTAATTCAGGAGCAGTCGCTTGAGAACGGTGTCAGAGAAAATTTGAGTTGGATCGAGCAAGCAATGTGGGCACTCCAGCTCCGAAATGCGGATTTTAATAACAGAGCTATATGTCCTGTTATGGGTCTCACTGAACCGGCGGTTTCCATGCTCTTTAAGGTAACAGCCTCAATCCCGCATGAGATAATTCATTCCATTGGGCGTGCTCCTGGAGTGGGACGGCCCAAATGGTTGAAACTCGCGGAATTGCTTAAAGATCGGACATCCGTCGATAACGTTAAAAAGCTAATTCAAACCGAAAAATTTGAACTGGCTGATAGCAGTATGAGAGTTACCTTGGCTCTAGAGGCTGCCTCAAATATGCAAAGGCACGTTAAAGAAAAAACTCAATCGGCAATCGAGTTTGATGGTCGTGTGATTGGTCAGATCAAAGAAGCTTCAAATGGCACAACAATGTTGATTTCGAAAAATGAGAAGCTCTTTGCGAACTGGCTGGTGGAGCGTCTGCCTGAGCTGCTAACAGAGTTTGAAGCAAAAAAGGAAAGTCAATCATGACTTAGTCTGCAAAAACGAAAAACCCGCCAAT
>NZ_PKUQ01000037.1 GCF_002866925.1 Cohaesibacter celericrescens | reverse complement strand
GGTCTACACCTGCACTGAATGCTATTTCATTGATGCTGATGATCGTCTCTGGTGCGTTGGCTTTGATTTCTGTGTTTGTCCAAAAAGACAAAAGTCAAAAATAGCAAATTGGCACAATAATTCAAAACGCCGCGCAAGAAGACCTGCGCGGCGTTTTGAGTTGGTTTTGAGAGCGGGGGTCAAAATTCAAAGCTTGCCAGCGCAGTGTCAACCGCTTCGATAAGAGGGCCAAGATCCTGATCGATAGATACGATAACGACTGGTTCATCGTCGTCCGGCATCTCCAGCGTGTCTAGCTGACTATCGAGGAGGCTGACTGGCATGTAGTGGTCCTTGCGTGCGCTCATGCGTTCTAAAAGCAATGCGCGACTGCCGTTCAGCAGAACATAAACAACAGGCAACCCCAGCTGCTTGGATAAAAACTCCCGATAGCTTTTTTTAAGGGCTGAACAACCGCAAACAACGCCACCGGACATCTTTGTTTTTTCGAGCATGGTTTTGGCGAGTGTTTCGAACCAGGGCCAGCGATCGGCATCATTGAGCGGGATGCTTTGCGACATCTTGGCTACATTGGCTGCAGGATGATAGTCATCCGCATCCATGAAAGGCAAAGACCGACGCTGTGCAAGCGCAGCGCCGACTGTTGATTTGCCACACCCCGACACGCCCATGACGACAATGATCGGTGGGTTATTAAAGCGAGACTGTGATTCCGCCGTCAACATAGAGAACATGTCCATTCACAAAAGTAGATGCATTTGAGCTGAGGAAAACACAGGCTCCAACCAACTCTTCAACGTCGCCCCAACGGCCTGCTGGAGTGCGATTGCTCAGCCAAGATGTAAATTCTTCATCGGCGACCAATGCAGACGTGAGTTCTGTTTTGAAATAGCCCGGCGCCAGCCCGTTTATCTGCAAACCGTATTTGGCCCAATCTGTTGCCATGCCTTTGGTCAGGTTGGCCACGGCGCCTTTTGAACCCGTGTAGGGAGCAATGGAAGGCCGAGCCAATGCCGCTTGTACCGAGCAAATGTTGACGATTTTGCCAGCTTTCCGTTCGATCATATGTTTAGCGACTGCTTTCCCGACATAGAAAACGGAATTGACGTTCAATTTCATCAGGAAATCAAATTTGTCTACGGGGAAGTCTTCTAATTGCGAGCGATATTGCATGCCAGCGTTGTTGACCAGAATATCGATTGGCCCCACGTCAGCTTCAAAGGCGTCAATTTTTTCTGCAACCATCTCGGCGTTTGTTACATCAAAGCCGAGTTTGTGAACCGTTGCTCCGCCATCAGAGAGTTTCTTTTCGGCTTTATCCAGTCTAGCAGGGTCGATGTCATTGATTATGACCTCGGCACCGGCCTCAGCCAGTCCGCGGGCAAGTTCAAATCCAATGCCCTGTCCAGAACCAGTTATCAAAGCGCGACGGCCACTCAATCCAAATAAACTCTCGATATTCACCGGTTCTTCCTTTCGTTGTCGCAAGTATTAGAATTCTCTTGCAGAAATATATGGTATCGATATCATTGGCGTGAAATAAGGTGATGTCAACCCCTTTCATGTCATGGCGACTCTTTTCAATTGCGGGAACGGTCGGGTGAGAAAGTTGGATTGAATCGGGCGGTTGCTACTTGTGGTGACGTTGCTATTCTTCCGGCTAGGACAGCGAAATATTGGAGAAATGAAATGAAATCAGTTGTATGCTACGGGCCCAAAGACATTCGTGTCGAAGAAACCGAATTGGCTGCTGTCGGGGCGACGGATGTGCTGGTCAAGGTCGAGGCTGGTGGAATTTGTGGCTCTGATCTGCACTATTATCATCAAGGTGGTTTCGGTGCGGTTCGCATTCAGCAGCCTATGATTCTGGGGCATGAAATTGCGGGTACGGTCATTGAAACTGGTTCCGAGGTGTCCAATGTTTCACCCGGCGATTTGGTCGCCGTCAGCCCCAGCGTACCATGCGGTGAGTGTGAATATTGCCGCAAGGCGATGTTTAACCACTGCCTGGATATGCGCTTTTATGGAAGCGCAATGCGTATGCCCCATGTGCAAGGTGCCTTCAGTGAAAAAATAGTTGCAAAATCAACGCAATGTCATGCTTTCCCAAAAGGAACAAGTCCCTTTGAAGCCGCATGTGCAGAGCCCTTTTCTGTTGGTCTGCACGCTGTCAAACGGGCCGGATCTTTGATTGGTAAGCGGGTGCTGGTGACCGGAGCAGGGCCTATTGGTGCTCTAGTGGTTGCTGCTGCCAAAATTCACGGTGCCATTGAAATTGTTGCAACGGACGTTGTCGATGAAGCGTTAGAAAAGGTGCTTCTCTTGGGAGCAGATAAAGTCATCAACGTCGCGACAAACGCAGATGGCTTAAAAGTCTACGAAGCAGGAAAAGGTTACTTCGATGTGGTCATCGAGTGTTCTGGCAATCAGTCCGCGATGATCTCGGCTTTGGCTGTTATTCGTCCTGGAGGGCGCATGGTTCAGTTGGGCTTGGGGGGAGACGTCACGCTGCCTCAGAATGTCATTGTGGCAAAAGAAATTGAGATGTGTGGTTCGTTCCGTTTCCATGAAGAATTTGCTTGGGCAGTGGAATTGATTGGCTCCAAAAGAGTGCCTCTCGAGCCACTCCTAACCGGTGTGTTCCCTATGGAAGATGCTGTCAAGGCATTCGAGGCTGCATCAGATCGTAGCAAGTCTATGAAGGTACAAATCACCTTCTAGATCCTG
>NZ_PKUQ01000036.1 GCF_002866925.1 Cohaesibacter celericrescens | reverse complement strand
CTCCTTTCACGGAGCTTCTTGATAGGACCCAGTTATATCCGATAGTGATTTGGCTTCCCCTAAGGGAATAGTTCAAATTTTAATCAACCGGCATTTTAGGTCCAAACATGACATACGGCACTAATACAGCTCCATCATCTCTATTATCTATGGTTGTAATCTATAACGAACACCACTTTAACGGTCAAGTTGTTTATTGTGCAACTTACTCGCCAATTGAAATTGCCGCTCAAAATCCCGCTCATTTGGATTGCTTGCGGCCAAGACGACAACATGACCACCATTTACCTAAGCGTATTTAGGATGGAACAGATTGAGTCTATGAATACTTTCACTCGATTTTGGCGGAGCAACGAACCAATCCGCATAAAAAAAGCGCCTTGCTTAAGCAAGACGCCATTTAAAGCGGTTAAGTATCGGCAGAAAGTATGGATACGCCTACCAAACAACTGTGCTTAACGATTCAGAAATCTAAAATCCGGTACAGCGCTTGATAGAACCGTCAGTGCCAATCATTTCAAACGAGGAGCATTCTTTCGAGGAAACATGTCCATCTTCGATGGAATAGATCTTATCTATCACAACTTCGCTGGTACCGTCCCCATCAAGATCTAGGATGAAGTCCTGCGCGGACGTGCCCTCTTCCATCCCCCATGAAAAATCTACTATTTTCCATCCATCCAAACTGTTGGTAAAAATTACTATATCTGTGCAGCACCCGTCTTCGCCTGAATATTGGGTCAACACCAGTTCTTCTGTCTCATTGAATGGATCAAGTTCGTACGCAGAAACATTGACGCTTTCATTTGGCAATTGCTCCCCTTGTAGTCGCAATTCAAAGCTCCTGTTTGCAGTTTGGACTGCGGGACTATCAATCACAGCATCAACTTTGGGTTCGGCTTCCAAAAGTGGCAGGATGACATCTGCCCCTGCGTAAGACGCAGTCGGTGCAAAAAGAAGGATAGAAAATGCAACAATGAAATATTTCATAGCAATTCAACCGTCAAAAAATCCAGGATAGAATGGCAAAAATCGGCCATTGGCTGTGCAAGTGACATAAAAGCATAGTCGATCAGAAAGCAACGAAGAAACCGGATGCACCTCCAATAACGCCGCACATTTAGTCGCGTGGTTAATCTGCATAGGTCAGAGCCGTTTAATCGACTTCAAATTTGCAACGTCACGAAGCGGGGAAAATACTATGTTTCTTCGTCCCGATAATAGCCAGAATAGTTGCTGTAATAGTAATGTTCACCACCCTCTTTTTGGTTCAAGACAGCGAATATATTGGTGGTCGGCCGCTTTACCTTTTCCAACATAGCAATTGCTTTTCTGGCCAATCGGCTTGATGTTTTAGCCCACCGGATCACATAGACAATCGTATCTGCTTTTTCGGCCAAATAGAGGGCATCAACAACAGGCTCGACCGGTGGAGAGTCAATAATAATGTGATCAAACCGTTGTGAGGCGATCTCGATCAGGCGGGTTAGCGCTGTTTTGCTGACCAGCTGGTCTGTGGGTCTTCCAACCGCGCGCGAGCCCAAGATAGCCGTCAGAGGGGTTTTGTCATCTGTCGTGACGATAGACGAAAGAATATCTGTCGTTAAAGACCCCGAAAGAAAATCATCAATGCCTTTTGGTGTGGTTTTATTGAGCTGTTTGTGCAGATTTGGCTTACGCATATCGCAGTCTATAATCAGTACACGCTTATTGGACAAGGCATAGGAACGCGCCAGAGACAATGCGACGGTTGATTTACCCTCAGAGGGCAATGTCGATGTCACAAGTGTCACAAAACATCGTTGCTGTTCGTTCTTTCTTGCCTCTCTATCGAGGAAAGAGCTGTGAATTGCGACTTGCAATCGACGGAAATTCTCGGTGTATCGCGACAGAGGTGACGTTATCAGAATGTCGGACAAGCTCGTAGAATTGCTATCGAGTGTTTCTGCCATGATCGTCGTAGCGACGGGCAGTTTTGTAATGTCTTCAACTTGCTCTTCACTGATGAAACCACCAATGAAATATTCAAATAGAAACGCAGCAGCAAGGCCCAACCCCAAACCACCAGCCAAGGCAAATGACAGGATCAGCCCACTGTTGGGAGAGGAAGGTTCAGTCGGTGGGAACGAGGCCGACACCACCCGGCTATCTGCAACTTGAAGGGCCTGCTCTGTCTCAAGAGACTGAGACCGAGACAAAAGGGTTCTATATTGCGTTGTTGCAAGGCTTGAGGTTTGGCGCAAACCATAGACTTGGGCCAATATATCTGTCGGAAGGTTGCTTTGATTGATGGTCGCATCGAGCTCTCCTTTGACCGATTTTAGCCTTTTTAGATCTAGCGCATTTTGTTCTGTCAGAAAAGAAATCGTCTTGCGCGTTTCGCTCTCAAGCTGGCGATCAAGGTTTTTGAGTTGATCTGCAATGTTTCCCGCGGAAGACGAATTTGCGTCTGTATTTTGCAGGCGTCTAGAAAGCTCATTTCTCTGTTTAACCAGTTCTTCAACCGCCACAGACTGCAACTCTGACAAAATGGCATCCCAATTCTGGCTACCAAGATTATCGTTCAGACTAGCAAGGCTTTGAGATCGGACCGATTGAAGAGCTGTAAGATTTTCAATTTCAGCAAATGCAATTTTCAGGTCATCGCTGCCAGATGCAGCAAGAATGCTATCTTTGTTTTCATTCAAAAATTGCTCATAATTCCGATCCGCGGCAATAATTGCTTCCTGCGCTTGTGAGACTTCTCGCATTACAATATCTCGAGCGGCACGTGCATTATCAACTTTTGCTTCGATTTGATTGTGGATGTAGGCTTCCGATATCGCATTTGCCAGACGAGACGCCTTGCCTTTGTCGATAGATTGGACCGATACAGCAATCAAATAGGTAAGTCCTTTGCGCGAAACTCTGACACTTTCCTTGAATTTTTGCAGTACGGTAAGGACAGCCTCTTCACCACTGGGCAATTTTCCGTCGCTCACACGGATAAGGGTCAATAGTTTGTCTTTTATACCAAGTTTTACGCCAAACTCGTCATCACTGATCAGATTCTGACTGCGCACCACATCCACAAGGACCCGATCCGAAGCGACAATTGCCACCTCACTATCAACTCTAGCGCTGTCGGTATTAGAAAACCCACTGGCGGCCCGTGGATCCAAAAGATTCTTTTGACTTGGGTCTACCAATATCAATGCTGATGCGGTGTATTTCGGCGTGATTGCAAACAAGGCAATAACAGCCAGCGCAACTGCCAGAATGACGGTAGAAACAATTAGTTTGCGTTGTCGGCCAATCATGCCAACCAGATGGCGAATATCAAATTCAGAATCATCCATAATCAATTTAGACCTTTAATCACGGGATTGACCAAAACAGGTCAAAATATGAGTAGCTTGGTAACACCAAAAATACATTACCCTTAGTATTTATAAATAATTACATATCATTGTGCCTAGGCTTTGGTGTCAAGGAAAAGCAACTCTTCATTGGGAATAATTCTCACAGCGGTCAAGCATCCGGTCTCGTAAGCACCGGTATCAATATTGAGTTGGTGTCCCTGCAGGGACGGTTCACTAACAACCCTGTGTCCATGGATGATCAATGCCGGATCAGTTGCATGGGATTCTTGTCGAGACAAACTCGCGGCAAAATCCACTTCACTTGCAATAGAATAGCTTTCGTCCATCCCAATATGCAAAAAGATATGCTTGGGTGTTACGAGCGCATCAGGCAAATTCTTTAGGAAATCAACATGCTCTTGCGGCACCTGACTCGACAACAAATAGTCAGAAGACGCATCCCCCTTGGCAATTTGTTCAATTTCATGTCCAGACAGTCCATAGGATCTCAAGGTTTCTTCCCCTCCGAAGCCTAGCCATCTGTTGGAACCGGGTACTTTTTGGAAGAATGACTGCATCATCACTTCATGGTTGCCTGCGATACAGAAGCGTTTAAGCCCAGCAGGTAGGTTGTATAAGATATGCTCAATTACTTGTGCTGATTGAGGGCCTCTATCAACAAAATCGCCCAATAACACAATCCACTTTTCGCCATCAAATGTTGATGCGTCGTGGACAATCTTTGCTTCCAGATCCTGCAAAAGATCAAGTCTGCCATGGACGTCACCAATCGCATAAACTGCACTCGGTAGCTTAGGGAAATGAAGTCTCGGCCTTACCGACACATGGTCCTGTGCATTTTTCCGGCGTTCTTTTCTTTTGATTGAATTTTCAGTGAGCATATGGGGCGACTGATTTCGGCTTACCGCTCTATCGCCTAACGTCTTTGAAACTTGCTCATTACTTCCTGTTCTTGGGCTTCTCTTGCCTTTGGTCGCCATTTGAGAGCCCAGCGCTATCGCCATAATAGCCAAATAGAGCAGAACGACTGCTTGTATTTCCATGCTGAAATCAAACAGGGAGTGGAGTGCAATTGTAACGGTCGCCCCTATCGCTGCGATGACTTCGGTCCGCAACCGATTTTTGCCAAATGTTTGTTTGATGAGCTTCCAAGCTAACAATCCGACAATCAGTAGAGGAAGGCTACCGACTATAAGGCCCATTTCGGACCAGTGTGCCAAATAGGTAGAATGCGCTCTTCCCCAAACAACATTGGTTGGCGCTTCCAAGCCATGATATAGCGGAAACGCATGCTCGAAGCTGCCTGCACCAAACCCTGTAAAAGGTCGGTCCGCGATCATGTTCAGGATCTGATTATAGACCCCGAAACGCGTATCAAACGCAGATGAAAGGTCAATATACCGATCTGCAAGCCCTGCACCGAATAGCACAACCAGCAAAGCAATGACCAATGGACCGGCAAAGAAGACAAATCTCACATTGGTCATTTGCGACATGCGCAACAGCAGCACGGTCAGAAGGCCGGCGAACCCAGAGACCACCCCCATTCTGGATTGGGTCGTCAACAATCCAACAATCAAAAAAACAAGCGCAACTAGGACCCAGACTTTATCAGGATGGGGAGAAAAGAATGAGTGCGTACGGCTATGTCTTCTGGTTTTTTTTGTAGCCTCAGAGGGACGAATGACAAAACTAAGTGCCAATATTGCCCCCAAGCTAAGATAGGTCGCTAAGGAATTCCGGTTTGTAAAGGTACCAGTTGCATTGCCCAAATGGTCGGTTTTCGGGATAAACAGAACCGTATCCCCCAACTGAGTGAGCGCAAAGAGTGCATACAACGCCTGTATAGACGTAATCACGATAATCGCTTTTAAGAAATAACGTGCACGTTGACTTCTGGCACCCGTTTGAAGCATCAGGTAGAAAAACATGCCGTAGGTAGCCCAACGCAAAAATGAGAGCCACGTATCCCCCGGCGTTAGACTTAGGCTTCCGCTTGCAATCACATTCCCCGATTGAGTAGAAAACGCCACCCCACCCCATAGCCCACCAATCGGCAAGCACTGCAGTCCCATATAGATGAGAACGATACAGAACATAACGCCGACAACAGAAAACTTGTGTGTAAGAACCCGTGGAACAGTTTGAACCCAATAAACAGTGATCATGTACCACGTCATAATGCAGGCCATCACCAAAGCCCATAGTGCCCAAAATAGTGGCCGATTGCTGCCCAACGGGATGGGAGACACAATCAAAACTGCCAACATCAAATATTTTAAAAGACTGTGATGCTTTGTCAGCGGACCTTTGGTCGGTTCACCAATAAGGGAATCCATAAAAACATCTGGATAGCTGGTCTGGTTTGAGTTTGACTGCTGCAATTGTGTTTCTCATTAATTTGGCCGGGTATGAGACGTTCCATCCAGGTCAATGGTTTGCTCTATTGCTGTGATTGTTTCCGAACTTGTTGCAAAAACATATTTTGATATTTGGGTTTTGCCAATTGCACCAGATCGGAGATCAATTGCCTTAAGAATGAGTGTTTAATATATTGCTCAGCCAACCAAATTGTACCATTCCAACTATTTAGAATAGTCGAAATGTCCGAACGCAAAATCTCTTGAGTTCTTTCACTTTGATAGTCTTCGTGTCGAATCAACAAACCGAAACGTCTCTTTGACAGCCAATCCTCATGGGTTGAGGTCTGGTATGATTTTTCGAAATAAACTTGAAATGCTGTTTTGTCTTTTAGCAAGCCGCTGGAGGCCGCAGCCACATACCACGCAGCCGAGAAAGATGGCTGTTTGTCCGTGATATCCAGTGCCAAATCACGACACCCCTTTAAATGGACAAGCTTTTGTTTTGTCGGCTGTAGGCGCGCATATAGACTGCGCATAGACACCAGGCAATCTTCAAGAACAATTGACTTAGAAAAACTACTGATGGGAGATGGCAGGTTGCCTTGAACAACGGCGGTAATGAACGATTTGTCATCTTTTGGTTGAAAAAGGAATACGCTGGCTTCTTGATAAAACGTATAAAGCGCAGTCACCAACAGGATCACGCACATCGCGGCCGGCGCTCTATAATCAAACATTAGAGCTTTCACCTATAAATTCCTTATCCGGCCATATTCGAATTTTATCTGGAAGAACATGAAGTGACTTGCTCGCACTGTTCATGTCAACTATCGCTTAATCTTCCAATCCCGCGAAATACTAGAAAACACTGCGAATTAGCCTCAAACACAAACAACGGGCCGTCATAAAGACGTCCCGCTCAGTTTGTACGTATATCTTTGGCTTATTATGGTGACGCAGGGGCACCCGCCTCTCCGTCAGCCGCTGTGGTTTCCGAAAGGTTCTCCACATTGCTCGCAACTTGCAATGTTTCACGACGCTGCCCTTCATCCGAAATCTCAGCCGCAGCGGTTCTAATACCCGCGCTAATTTCACGAACAACGTTTGGCTGTAAACCACCATTTACGACTTGTTGGCCAAGCTCCGTGCTCAGGCTTGCGATAGACGCGTCGATCTGAGCAGCCGTCAGACCTTGGGCTTTAAGGGCATCTACATATGCCTGAACGGCAGCAACGCAACTTGCTCCAGATTTACAGGCAGCGACTGTACTCGCGACAGAAGCTGTCGACTGAGCAAACGCTGGTAAAGCAAACTGAGCTGCAGCCAGAAGCGCGCCAGCGGCAATAGCGTTAATGAGTTTCACTGTAAAATCTCCATTAGTAAAACAAACCAAGCACCGAAATCCAACTGGTGCAAAAATCAAATACTCGTCCCTATCAGCCCAAATTATCTTTTGCGCTGATATTCTAAGTAATAGTTAGCATTTTTTACACTAAGAGTCACACTTTTTCTGCTCGCCACCACTACCTATAGCTGCATCCAGCCAATCCCTAGAACAACACAAATTAAATACGGCAGAAAACCGGCGTTACCCACCGCCTCACTGCAACCATTTCAAGGCATCGCCCCATCAAACTAGGTATTTTTACAACAATGAGACCCATTTTTTTGGGTTTGCTG
>NZ_PKUQ01000035.1 GCF_002866925.1 Cohaesibacter celericrescens | reverse complement strand
CCCTAAACGAGAACGTGGCCGCAACTGAGTTTGCACACTCTCACCGGCAATCTGGATTGAATATACTGAAAAGCCGTAAGGCACGAGGCTTGCGCGCTGAAATCGATGATGCATAGCTGATCCTTTGATGAACCAGCTAAAGCATGCACAACAATTTCAGCAAATGTGAGTCAGAGCCAATTTTGCATGCAAAATCACAGTTTGACCTGTTGCGCTGTCCCCCATGCCCAATCCAGCATGATGCATGCTTTGATGAAGGCGCCATGAAGTGTTCCAAGTCTGACCGATGGCGGCTGTGACAGAGATTGCTCCTTAGTTCGCTAGCAAAATTGGCGCAGCAGGAACTCTAGACGGGCAATCCTTTAGTGGTTTGAATAACCGATTCAATCGGTCACCAGATTTCAATCAATCGTTTCATGATTATTTCTGCTTGATAGAGTCTTTCAATATCGACCCATTCGTCCGTTTTATGCGCGCACCTGGGATTGCCAGGTCCCAGAATCACGGTGGGTGGATTGCCCAGCACCGGGGTTAGAATTGAGGCATCGGTGAAGTAATTGACACTTGTGGGGCTGAAAATATGTTCGGTGTTGGCCGCAACGACGTCGGCAACCTTACTGATCCAGCCACTATCTGGGGAAGCCCAAACAGGCGGTAAGTCTAGAAGCGGAGAGATCGTGGCGTCGTCACCTGCTAATGCGATTATTTTGTCGATCAGTTCAACATGCTGAGCCTTAGGAATCGTGCGTAAATCAAGCGTGATCTCACAGGAATCAGGCACGGAATTGGTGTTCAATCCCCCTTGAATTGTGCCCACATTGTAGGTTGGCTTGCCCATTACTTCATGCGCGTCCCCTAGCTTTAAATCGCCCAGGCGCGCGATGAAGCGGCTAGCAAGCTCGATGGCATTGACCCCTTGCTCAGGCATTGCTGCATGTGCGGTGAATCCTGTAAACAAAATTGAAAGCCAAATGACACCCTTGTGTCCTAGCACCAGCGCGTTGTTGGTGGATTCTGCAACAACGAGCGCTCCGATGCGCGGCAAGTTTTTACCGCGGGCGAGCATTTGTGCTCCGTCGCAACCGGTTTCTTCGCCTGCTGTCAACAAGATAGCAATGCCTCCGGGCGGCGTGAATGGATCGAGACAGGCGCAGATAAAGGCGGCGACGCCCCCTTTCATATCGGAGGAGCCGCGACCATAAAGCTTGCCGTTGGCAACAATGCCATCATAAGGAGGATACTTCCAATCGGCGGCCCCTAGAGGCACCGTATCCAGATGTCCGCTGAAGCCTATGGCTGCTCCCGATCCAACCCCTCTGGTTGCGATGAGGTTGGCTCGGGTGGCGCTAGCAAACACTTGCAGGTCACAGTCAAATCCCGCAGATTGCAGTAGATCTGCGCAGAATTTCATAGCCGCCACTTCGTTGCCCGGCGGATTGACGGTATCAAAGGCGACTAATCGCTTTGTCAGGTCAACAACGTTCATCGCCAACTCCATCGTCAAATCCAGTGCCTTGAAAGGCCACTGCCAAGCATTTCATCATAAATATCAGTTCGCCGGTCTCTAAGGGGCTGGTTGAAGTCATTCCAGTTTCGTTTGCGGCGGGCCTCTGCCAAGTTGATACAGGCGATTAGGGTTTCTTCTTCTGAGACGCTTGCCGGACCAGCAACAGGCCAGCCGGTTTGGGAGACGATCAGCGACTGGCCGATAAAGGGTTGCTCACGTTCCATTCCGGTCCTGTTGGCGGCGACGACGAAAACTGAATTGCAGTGCGCAGCACCCATCACGACAATATTTGCCATTGCCTCGCGTGCAGGATCCTGACCTGGAATGGGCACCCAATTGGTCGGTACACAGATCAGTTCCGCCCCCTGCATGGCTTGTAAGCGCCAGACTTCGGGGAACCAGCAATCATAGCAGATATGACAAGCAAGCCGCCCAAGAGGCGTGTCAAACACTGGTATGCCCAGGTCGCCGGGATGAAAATAAAGCGCTTCATCTCCCCAAAGGTGCAGCTTTCGATATGTGCCCATATAGCCATCAGGACCCGTGATAATAGCTGAATTGAACAGCTTTGAGCCGTCCCGCTCGGTGATGCCCGCAACAAGATAAATTCCAAGTCTGCTCGCGGTCTCTATCCATAATTGGGATGTCGCTCCGGATGGGACCGGTTCGGCCAGTTCAAACGCCTCTGAACGGCTTTGAAACATATAGCCTGTGTTACAAAGTTCCGGCAGGACAACAACTCGTGCACCCTGTTTTGCCGCTTTCTCTATTTTTTCTATAGACTTGGCAACATTCTCTTCTGTCTGGCCGAACAGCGGCTCCATCTGAACCGCAGCAACAATCAACTCGGCTTCAAGCATGGTCATTTAAAGCTCTCCTATCATTCAGGCGCGGGTCAGCCAAGTCAGATAATTGATCCACAGCTGGCGATAACCGGGCCAATCGGAAAATTCCGATGGGAGCCAATGCGGTGACATATCGGACATCCACGCCAACGTTCGCCCTTTACCGTAAGATGTGATCGCCAGAAGAGGGTGGGTCCCTTGAGCCGTTTGGGCGCTGGCAAGCAATTGGGCATCCTCAGCCAGCATGACTTCGTTCATGCCCAGCAGTGCTGGCCATTGATCCGGTACGCCATCAAAAAGTGCATGATCTGGCTGATCAACAATCGCCTTTGTACCTTCGGGAATTTCAATGCGGTCATCATAGGGGTGACAACGCACTGGCAGGGTTTTTTCAACCGGAGTATTCCGCCAACGGCCTTTGCCATCAATGCCCTGAAAGGTCAGGTAGCCACCAATCATAGCAAGCCCACCACCCTGTTCGACATAGTCATGTAGAAGGGATAGTCGATTCGGGACCGTTTTTGAGTGCTGCCAAACATCAGGATGCAGCAGAAGTGAACTTGAACCGATATCCGATAGAATGATGCAATCCCATTGACGCAGCCCCTCTAGTGTTAATGGCAATGTTTCGGGTGCCTCGTGGGCTGGCATATGCGTCACTTCAAAGCATGTCTCGTTCATGGCTTTCAGAAAAGGCGTGGCACCACTGTGGAATGTTGTCGAGCCAAAACTGTCAAATCCCTTGTAGTGTACCGCTGAGCTCACCCAGCTCTCACCTACCAGTAGGATTTTCTTAGATGCGATGTTCATTTGTTCCCCTTGCGCACGCGCATATTTGTGTTGGAGATAGAGTTTTTCAAATATATTGAAACGGTTCAATTTTGTATTGATAACCATTAATTTGGCTTTATTGCAAGGATATCTCCGGATTTTATTTTCTATTGACAAATATAAATTGAATTGTTTCACTGTGGTAAGGCCAATAATAAATCCTTCCAAACCAGACACAGGGGAACCTGATGAAACTCCTAAGACGTACCTTTATTGCCACGGCAACCGCCGCTGTTTCAGCGGCAATTTTCACTTGCTCAACGGCTCTCTTGGCTCCCAGCGCAAATGCTCAAGACCTCACAAAACTCACATTCATTCAGGAATGGCCAACCCCCGACGGCTTCTGGATTCCTTGGATTCTGGGCTCAGATAAGGGCTTTTATTCCGAGGAAGGCATCGAGCTGGAAATCGTAACACCACCAACGGTGGCCGATACGATGAAGTTCCTGGGCACAGGTCGGGCTGAAGTGGCATTTACCACAAGCATGGACATCGTCTTTGCCAAATCCCAAGAAGCACCGGTTGTGGCGATTGGTCGTTACGGGCGTGGCAACAACTGGGGCATCCTATCGGCGACCGGTGATAAGCTTTCAGTTGCGGACTTGAAAGGGAAAACTCTGGGCATATACAACGATGCCTGGACAATGGCACAGCTGGAGATGATCCTTTCCGACGCTGGCCTTTCTATGGAAGACATCAAAACGGTCGCGGCATCCGACGACACGGTGCCTTTGCTGTTGCAAAAACGCGTTGATGCTGTAACCGGCATCACCAACGCAGAAGGCACAGAAATTGTCACCGTGACCGGTAAGGCCGGAGAATTCCTTCCTGCTATCGAGCATGGTGCCCCCAATACCCCGATTTTTGCCCTCGCGGCAAATATGGGTTGGCTTGCCAAAAACCCGGACACAGCCAAGGCTTTTTTGAGAGCGACGACCAAGAGTATCGCCTATTCAGCTGCACATCCTGAAGAGGCTGTCGAGGCTTTCGCTAAACGCTACGCTAAAGCCTATGATCCGGCCTTCATTAAGCAGCAGTGGCTCGATACCATTCCATTGTTCGGAACGACTGATAACAAGGCCCTGTTGAACGATGCAAAGGACTGGGAAACACTTGTAGCAGCTCTTGCAAAATTCAAGGTGCTTGACGGTCTTCTGCCCGCGACTGACTATTTCACCAACGATTACCTTCCGGAGTAGCCAGTGCCACAGTTGACTGACGGCAGAATTATCCCGCCCTGGACATATCGTCCAGGGCCGGATGTTTCTCTTTTGCCTCCATCGGGTCTAGTTTCTGCCCAGAATATCGCGCGCAAAGCTGCAATGGCAGGATGTAACGCGGCCACGTCTGGCGCTACGGAAATCGACATTCTTATTGCAGTAAGCACCTGCTTGGCGGATCTCAATGTTGCCGATGTCTGGACCATTACCAATGTCGGGGTGGGTGCCAACGCACATACTTGTTTTCCAACCCAGGGGCCAAGCGGTTTGGCCATGGTGGAAAATGATCTTGCGATGATTGATGTGCATCCCATCACGCCGGACGGCTTTTGGGGTGATTGTACCCGCTGTACCGTTATTGGCGATAATCCCGCAGCGCGTGATGGGCTTAGAGATCTGACTCATATTTACAAAGAGGTCATGGTGCGCGCGCAATCAGGGATTCGTGCCTGTGATCTTTTTGGCACCATGCACGAGCGCATGGTGAGTGAAGGTTTCACTCTGCTCGATACATTGGAAAATATCGGTCATTCCCTATCTCCAGGGGCAGCGTATTTGAACGAATTTATCGATGCGAACAACCACACACCGATGTGGGGTGCTTGGGCGGTTGAGCCGTTTGCAGCAAGAGATGGTGCCGCAGTCAAAGTCGAAGATCTGTTCTGGTTCGGGCGTGATGAATGCATCATGATCTAGGTAAATTTTCCAGATTGGCGAAGTGAATTACGATCATCACAAACAAAGCTTGAGTGTTTGAGGAAAAAGAATATGTCAACAACTCCGGTACCAAAGCTGCGGCTGTCGGACGTGTCGCGCCAGTTTGATACAAATCTAGCGCTAGCCCCGACCAATTTCGATATAGCCGAAGGCGAATTTATCTGCGTTGTAGGCCCCTCCGGCTGCGGTAAGAGTACGATGTTTAACATCATCGCAGGGGTGTTGCATCCCAGTTCCGGCAGCGTTGAAGTCGATGGGCAGGATGTGACGGGTAAATCTGGTCAGGTTGGCTATATGTTGCAAAAAGACTTGTTGCTCCCATGGCGAACTGTTCTTGACAATATTTGCTTGGGATCCATTCTGCATGGTCGTACGACAAAAGCGCAACGTGCAGAAGGTGTTGAGCTAGCTGAGCGCTATGGGTTGGGCGATTATATCAACCATTATCCATCAGCTCTATCCGGCGGCATGAGGCAACGGGTGGCCTTGATGCGAACCCTCGCAATGCACCGAGATGTTCTCTTGCTTGATGAGCCGTTCGGCGCTTTGGACAGCATGACGCGCATGGCTATGCAGCAGTGGCTTTTATCCGTCTGGAAGATGGAAAAGCGCACGGTGGTCTTTGTCACCCACGATATCGATGAAGCTATTTTTCTGGCTGATCGTGTCGCGGTTATGTCGCCTCGGCCGGGACGTATCCGCGATATTCTACCCGTGAACCTGCCAAGGCCGCGTGGGCGAAATGTTTACACTGCACCTGAATTCCTTCAGTTGAAGGATCAAATCATGACCTATATTTACGATGAGAAAGATAATTCTGATGCAGCCTGAGAAGCAGCCCCTTTGGAGATCAGTTCTCTATCCTGTCATCGCTTTTATTCTGGTTATCGGCATTTGGTGGGGGGCGGTCGAGTTCTATCAAGTTCCACGCTATGTCATGCCTAGCCCTGCGGATGTCTGGGCACATATCCTTGATGATTATAGAACGCTCTGGATCGGATTTCAGGTCACATTCAAGGAGTTCCTGATTGGTTTTGTTCTTGGTGCGGTATCCGGTTTTGTAATGGCGGTGCTGATGGATACGTCCAAAACGGTCCGCGGCGTGCTTTATCCCATTCTCATTGTCAGCCAGGCTATTCCCATCATTGCAATTTCAGCCGCATTGACAATCTGGCTTGGGTTTGGGCTGGCGCCCAAACTTGTGATCGTTGCCCTTGTCGTGTTTTTTCCGGTGGTCGTTAATGTGTTGGATGGCTTAAGATCTGTTGATGGTGATCTTCTTCGCCTGGCTCGTTCTATGGGCGGAACGAGATGGTCCATTTTTCGTCACGTAAAAATGCCAGCAACGCTGACGCCTCTTTTCTCAGCGCTCAAACTGTCGGCAACCTTCAGTGTTACCGGTGCCGTGATCGCAGAATGGTCAGCCTCAACGAGTGGCGGTATCGGGGCTTATCTGATGCAGGCCAACTCCCGCCTGAACACCTCCGGCACATTCGCAGCCATCGCCTATCTCGCCCTGCTGGGTCTGGTTGCCTTCGTTCTGGTTATCCTTGTGGAATACCTGCTTACGCCCTGGCGAAACAAGCCCATGGTTCCCCGCTGGTCTACACGCTTCTGGCGCAAATAGAGGCACAGTGTTAATGTCTTAAAAAGACTAAGGAACCTCTGTAAATGCTGGACAAAAAAACCGGGCGTAAACCTACGCTTACAATCAAAGACGTTGCTGCAGAGGCGCATGTATCTGTCGGGACAGTGAGCGCTGTCCTCAACGCTCGCACCAATGTGGCACAAGCAACGCGTGATCATGTCGAAGCCGTGATGGAGCGACTTGGATATGAACCCAAGAGTGCGGCTCGAGCGTTACGACGCAATTTTGTTTCGTCTATCGGTCTGATTGTCCCTGATCTGAATAACAGCTTCTTCTCTCAAGTTGCACAAGGTGTGCAACGAGGCATCGCTGATCATGATATTCTCATGACCCTTTGCCTCAGTTGGGCCCAATCAAAACGAGAGGAATATTTTGCGCAACTGTTACGCAGCCAACGTCTTGATGGTGTAATTTATCTTTCAGGTACCGGTTTGCCTTCTGCTTCCTTGGTGGAGTTGACCAAAACCAGATCGGTTGTTTTCGTGGATGAGGTTCTGCCTGGCATAGACTGCCCATCTGTATTGAGTGACAATCGACGCGGTGCGCGTGAAGTGATGCGTTGTGTACTGGAAGCGGGACATAGCGCAATTGCTGTCATAGAAGGACCGCCTAGGCTCTGGACGTCAGATCAGAGACTTTCGGGTTTCCGCGAAGCCCTCTATTCGGGTGATAAAGATCCGGACCAATTGGACTTTGTCACCGGAGATTATTCGGAAAAATCGGGTTATCAGGCTGCAACAGCTCTGTTTGCTGGAGACAGAGACAGTTGGCCAACTGCTGTTGTTTGCGCCAATGATCAAATGGCAATCGGAGTGATTAATTTTTGTCGGGAGGCAAGTATTTCGGTCCCCCATTCTGTCTCGGTGACGGGTTTTGACGACATTACCGAGGCGCGTCTGATGCATCCGGCCCTCACAACAGTGGCGCAACCCGGTTTCGAAATGGGCCGTTCGGCAGCGCATTTGCTGCTTCACTCAATTGGCGTTCGAACAACTGCCCCTGATGCAACTCACTTTGATACAAGCGTTCGCGTGAGAAAAAGTGTCGCAGCAGCGATGCGTTAAAGCTGATTGCGTGTCATTTAATTTGCTTTCTGATGGTCCATGTTATGCTCACGGTACGGTAAAGAGAGTTCTTGATTCGAGTATGAGCAATTGTCTGCTGGATAGCGGGCAACACCCCCGTAAAACAAGGCACCTTCCAGCTGAATAATTTCGCTCTATAACGAGTTTGTGGTTTAAGAGGTGGCGCCGCGGATCTGAGCAACCAAACATATGAGTAAAAATCTAAGACAAGGGGTCTTCGGTTTCTATCGGCTCGATTTGTTCCAAGAAGCGTCCGAATAGTGATGAGGCTTGAAGTCTGAGGTGAAGCACAACACTCCCGCCTCGATAGGGTATCGAGGTGGTTGTCGAGACCGTCAGAAGTGTTGCCATGCCATCCTATTCCCATCTTGAGGTATTCCGCTCGTTCGGTCCGTTCAATCGGCGAACGTCTTGGATGAGCCAAAACCAAGATCAACAGCGAGCTGAACTTATAGGCTCAGAAACCGCTCAGGCATGAACGGCACGTCTGTGTCATTCGGCTTTACTCCAGCCGAAGTCAGCATTGCATGAATTTGCCCACGATGATGCGTTTGATGATTGAAGAGTTGGATTACGAGAATCTTTTTAGGTTTCGTGATATCTCGGCCAATTGCGCCAGAAAACCAGCTTAATTCGCCTTCGAACCAGTCCGGTGAAACTTCATGTGCCCATTGCACTATCTGTTTATCAAAAGCTTTCCGTTCATCGCGGAATTTGTCCCAGCTATCAATGAGGCTGATCGAATCTGGGATTTTTCCGTCTGGTTCCGGCGTTCCTGCAAATCTGCTCATCCAAAGCATGTCGCCCCAATAAATATGTGAAAGGGTTTGCTGGATTGAGCCAAAGAATGCCCCTCGATCCTTTCCTCGTTCCGCGGGAGACAGATTTTCTGTCGCTGCAAGCAGGTTTTCATTTTGCCAAAGGTTATATCTTGCCATTGTAAGCGTGTATTCTTTGTTGGGCATAATTGTTCCTCTGAAAGTGGGGTGTTCCCCGTAACCACACTAAACCTGACATCAAGGCAATGGTGGTTTTTCCTGCGCTATAGAGCTTTGTTCCCGAAGCAGAGTGTATCAGCAACGAGCACAAGCAGACTGTTTTATAACGGCAAGTGTGGCAACCAATTTGTGAAATTGTTTGAGACGATGAGAATTCAATAAGGCGGGCTAGAAGGGCTTGGTCCTATTGGGTAGGGATTTGATGCGAGACCATTTGGTTTGTCCACAGCAGCATGGTTGTG
>NZ_PKUQ01000034.1 GCF_002866925.1 Cohaesibacter celericrescens | reverse complement strand
GGCCGTTAAAGGCATAAATGCGCCCCCAGAAAATCTTTGCAACAGGCCCGCGGTGGGCGTCTACAGCATCAGAACCGTTCGAACCAATCTAAAACTGTCTCGGCACCATCCAACCCATGCAAACTGGAATGTTCAAGATCAGCGCTGGTTACGAACAGTTAGGGTTGGGTGGAAAATGGTTTCTGCATAGCCAAACGTTAGCAAAATTAAGCCTAAAGGGGAGTCCCATACTTATGCAGCGATCTCAAGTTGTAATTTTATTTTTGATAAAATACCTTACTAAGGGAATTTCTTGATTTTTGATGATGTAATTTCAATCATTTACGCGTATTATTCTTTTGAATTATGATATTAACTAGATATGACAAATTTTTGAAAGGTTGCCATGAAGCTGGTGATGATAGCAGATGATTTGACCGGCGCTTTGGATGCGTCTGTTGCCTTTGCTGATCGAGGTCTCAAGGTGATATGCGCCATGTCGATCGCCTCGCTGCCCTCTGCTCTGGAACAATCCGCCGACGTGGTGGCTATTTCAACCGGATCCCGAGAGCTTTCGCAACAAGATGCAATCGTCATTATCAAACAGGTTCGCAAAATTGTTGAAGCAGCTCCCTCTGCGCAAGGGGCGATTTGGTTCAAGAAAATTGACAGCCGCCTGAAAGGGCATATTGCTGCTGAAGTTGCCGTTCTGCGTAATCCCGGTCAGCCGGTGCTTGTTTGCCCCGCGTTTCCCCGCCTTGGTCGGTATGTCAGGGACGGAGCGCTCTGTGGTGTTGGCGTGGAGCAGCCGATTGACGTTGCATCGGTCTCCGGCGTTGATGCGGCCGGTTGCCTTGATGCCACTAGTGATGCGGATATAGATGCCGGTGTTGGCCAGTTTGCGCTTGATGGCCTGTTCGTTGGCGCAGCTGGCTTGGCCGAAGGCTTGGCACGTCAACTTGCTCCTCTGTCGGTCACAAGGGCCTCCGTGGTTCCTCCCGCTCCGGCCCTGTTTGCCATAGGGTCGCGTGATACGGTCACATTGGCACAGTTGCAGACCTTTACGCCGCTTGCCGCTCCAAATGGACAAGTCCCGTCGCCGCAGGTTTGGCAGGGGCCGTTGCAAATTGTTCAAATCACACCGGGGGCAGATATTGTTTCCGGGCAAGAGGCGGGCAGAGCCTTTGCTTCAGGCATCGCGGACTGGATCAAACAGAGCAATCCCGCCACGTTATTGGCCTGTGGAGGCGAGAGCGCAAGCGCGATTGCAAAGCATTTGGATATCGGATTGCTGGAAGTGCGTGGCGAGGTTTTGCCCGGCCTTCCGCTTTCTGTTTGCTGTGATGGAGGCCGAGATCTTTGCATTGTTACCAAGTCAGGTGGCTTTGGCAGCAAGGATACACTTGTAAACTTATCTCAAAAACTTGTAAAAATAGATGAGAGCAAGCAACCTGAGGTTCGATTCTGTGGCAGATAACGAGGCAGCAAAAGCGGCACCGCGCAAACCCAAAAGGCTTTTGGCCGATCGGGTTTACCATTCGCTGTTCAGTCGTATTTCGAACGGTGACTATGCGGTCAATACGCGCATGCCGTCAGAGCATCAATTGTCTGAAGAATTTGGTGTGTCGCGCCCTGTGTTACGATCTGCTCTAGAAAAGCTGCGCGAGGAGGGTGTGATCTATGCCCGTCAGGGGGCGGGCAATTTTGTCCGTGCGCCTTCGGTCTCTCCGGTCGGTTTTGCGCGGGTGGAAACCCTTGCTGACATCCAGCGCTGTTATGAGTTTCGTCTCAATATCGAAAGCTCGGCAGCCGCCATGGCGGCGGAGCGTCGCAACAGCGCGATCCTTGTGACAATGGAAGAGGCGCTTGAATTGATGGGCGCTGCTGCGGGCAGCATGGAACACCGCGAAGATGCTGACTTCGAGTTTCACACCACCATCGCCAAGGCCACCAACAATCACTATTACGAGGCCGCTTTACGGGCGCTTCGCGATCATATTTATGTTGGCATGAAAATGCATGGCCAGTCTTTGCTGACTGAAGGCACTATCGCGCTGGAACATGTGTTTGATGAGCACAAGGAAATTTATATGGCGATCGTCAGGCAGGATGAAAAACTGGCCTCTTCTTTGATGCACCAGCATCTGGTCCATTCACGTGATCGTCTGTTTGGTGGCGGATTGATCAATCTGTGCATGCCCGAAGAATCCGATTGAAGCGGGTTTTCAATTGAAAATCCGGGTGTAAAAAAGGGCACCTGATCGGTGCCCTTTTCAATGAGCCCAACCGGCCTAACGCTTGGAAAAGGTAGCGGCCAGTTTGCTGCCATAGTCCAGAGCCGACAGCATATTGACATGTTTGGCGTTGCCGGTGCCGGCCAGATCAAAGGCGGTGCCATGATCGACAGAACAGCGATCAATCGGCAGGCCAAGCGATACATTGACTGCAGAATCAAAGGCAATCAGCTTGATAGGGATATGGCCTTGATCGTGATATTGCGCGATGACCAGATCAAACGCGCCGGTATGGGCGCGATAATAAACGGTATCGGCAGGGATCGGCCCGACAACATTGATGCCTTCTTTTTTGGCTGCTTCCACGCCGGGCAGAATATTGACGTCATCTTCGTTGCCAAACAGGCCATTCTCGCCGCAGTGAGGGTTGATGCCAGCAACGGCGATGCGCGGATTTTCAATGCCCATGCGTTTGAGATGACGATGGCCGGTGCGAATGGTTGCCAGAACGCGCTCGGGTGTTGAGCGTTCAATGGCGGTTTTCAAGGACACATGGGTTGAGACATGCAACACGTTGAGTGTTTCGGAGGCGAGCAGCATCCAGGAGCTATCCGAGCCGGTTAGATGTGCCAACATGCCGGTGTGACCGTCAAAATGATGACCGGCGGCATTCAGTGCTTCTTTGTTGATCGGGGCGGTGACAATGCAAAGGGCCTCGCCTGCCTGAACCATCTCGACGGCTTTTTTGATATATTGGTATGAAGCTTCCCCGCAGGCGGGCGACAGCACACCAAATTTGCCCGGTAGGCCATCGACTGGAATATGCACGATGGCCAGCGACCCAGCCGGAGCCTCTTGTCCATAGATATGCAGGGGCAGGTCCAGATTGCAAGCCAGTTTGGCCCGCTCAAGCGTATCGAGGTCGCCGATGACCGCATAGTCTGCGCGGTCTTTTTCGGGCAATGTCGCCATCGCTTTGACTGTCACTTCCGCGCCAACACCGGAAGGATCGCCCATTGTTATGACGATGGGGCTTTTGGACATCTTACTCTCCTTGATCGGACAAACAGGCCGGGATGTTATCCCGGCCGCTGTTTGGTTGCGTCGTGTATCACGTCAGGTCTTTGGCATTGAGACACCGCGTCGGCATCTCCCCCTTGAGGATGGTTGCAATGTCTTGCACCACCATCAGGCCGACATTTTCCACTGCTTCCTTGGTGTCTGCACCCGAATGGGGTGTAAAGATCGCATTGGCATGCTGGAACACCGGATGGCTGCTGTCAGGTGGTTCGGTGACATAGGCATCAATGGCGACGCCACCCAACTGACCGCCGTCAAGCGCAGTCACAATAGCATCCAGATCCACCACTTCGCCACGGGCCAGATTGATCAATTTGGCGCCGGGCTTCATTTTTGCCAGTGTTGCAGAATTGATCAGGGCGGCGTTTTCCTTGCCGCCAAAAACATGCAAGGAGACATAATCGGCTGTGGCCAACAGATCGTCCAGCGGCAGGATTTCAACACCGTGCTCGGAAGCGAAAGCCTGATCGGCATAGGGGTCGGTCGCGACAACAGACATGCCGACGCCGATGGCCAGTTTGGCCAATCGTTTGCCGATATTGCCAAGGCCGACAATGCCAAGTGTCTTGCCGCCCAATTGGGTGCCGACACGGCGCTGCCATTGGCCAGAGGTCACGCAGACATGGCCCTGCGGGATGAAGCGGGCCATGGCATACATAAAGCCCATGGCCAGCTCGGCCACAGCATCGGCGTTGGCGGCGGGTGTGTTGCAAACCGGCATATTTTGCGCGGTGCAGGCAGGGATGTCGATATTATCGACGCCCACACCATGCTTGATAACCGCTTTGAGATTGTTGGCGCCCACCAGCGTTTCTGCGCTGACCGGCACAAGACCAACCACCAGAATGTCGGCGTCGGCGATCTGCTCGGATACGCCGCCATCAGTCTTGGTGGTGTCGTCGCAACGAACCAAATCCCAGCCCTCTTGGGCAATGGCGTCAGGAACACGACCGTGTTTGCCAAAACCGGGGGAGGTTGTAATGACTTTCACCATTAGATCTGCCCGTATTTTTTCAAAAGAGCTTCCACCTGTTTGTCCTGCGCGGCATCAGGCAGCAGGGCTGGCTGACGGGAAGCCCCGACCGAAGGATCCATTACCCATAGAGCGCGCTTGACCATGGCTGGCGGGAAACCTAGGCCATAAAGATCCTTGCGGAAATTGCCGTAAATCTCCTGTGCTTTGGCTGCGCCTTCCTCATCGCCGGCATTGAAGCAGCTGACAATCTCCGCCAATACATTTGGCAACACATTACCAAGGCCGGAGATGCAACCGGCAGCGCCATTCTGCAAAGCCCAATGCACCAGATGGTCAGGGCCGGAATAGACATCAAAATTGTCCATTTCCTTGCCTACTTGCATATAGGCTTCCAGTGTTTCCTGCTGGCCACCGGAATCCTTGATGCCGGCAATATTGGGGTGAGCGGCCAATCGGCGTGCGGTTTCAGGCTCGATGTGGTTCTGGGTGCGGGCCGGAATATCATAGAGATAGATCGGTGTGTTGACGCTGTCGGCGACGGTGAGATAATGGCGCTCCAGACCGTCCTGAGTGCAGGCGATGAAGAAGGGTGTGATAACGGCGATGCCGTCGACACCAATCCTGTCAAATTCCTTGGACAACATCACGGTCTCAAAAGTCGCAGGCATGCCGGCATTGACTATGACCTTGCAGCGGCCTTTGGCTTCGTTCACGACCTCGGCGGTCAGTTTTACTTTTTCGTCAAAGGTCAGGGCCGAAAAGTCACCATTGGTGCCAGCACACAGGATGTTGTTGCCAGCATCGATTTGGCGGCGGACCTGCTTGCGGGTCGCTTCATAATTGAGGGTTTCATCTTGGTTGAAACAGGTGACGAGAGCGACATAGGCTTCTTTGGTCATTATTTACTCCGTTCTTGCGTATTTGCTTTGGAAATACGCGCTTTCTCACGAGCCTGAGAAATGATTGGCCAGGCCAGTGACAGCACGGTCAAGCCAAGGAAAAGAAGGGTGATGGGCCCCGAGGCAAAGGCGATGACATCATCGCCACTTTGCAGCAGGCCGCGACGCAGGTTGGCTTCCATCATGGGGCCAAGGATCAGGGCGATACAAAGCGCAGCCTGACTGTAGCCAAATTTCTGCATGCCCCAGCCAAGCACCCCAAATCCAACCATGGTGTAGAGATCGACCGGATTGAGATTGATCGAGAAGGAGCCAATGAAGCAGAAGATAACGATCGAGATGGTCAGCATCTTGCGCGGAATCATCAGGATCTTGGAGAAGACCGGAATCAGGGCCATGCCAAAGATGAACATGAAGATGGTGGCGATGAAGGTGCCGCCAAAGATGCCGATGATGACATCGGGGTTGGTCTGGAACAGCATCGGTCCGGGGGCAAGCCCCTGGATCATCAAGCCGCCCATCAGCACCGCTGTGACCACGTCACCGGGGATGCCAAGGGCCAGTAGCGGAATGAGGGCCGATGCACAGACTGCATTGTTGGCGCTCTCGGTTGCTGCGATGCCCGGTGCATAACCTGTGCCGAATTTTTCAGGTGTTTTGGATGCCCGACGGGCTTCATTATAGGAAATCCATGAAGCGGTGCCTGAGCCTGTGCCCGGAACAATGCCGATGAAGGTGCCAATGATGGAACCGCGGATCAGAGCGCTGGCGCTTTCCTTCATGTCGGCCATTCTGGGCCAGCGGCCCGAGACATGAGTGATCGGTTTTTCTTTGGTGCCCATGCGCTCAAGCTGTGTGAAGACCTCGGACAAGGCAAACAGGCCAATCAGCGCGGGCGTGAAGGCAAAGCCGGAAGCAAAGCCTGATATCCCGAAGGTGTAGCGCAGGACGCCGGATATCGGATCAGCGCCGACACAGGAAATCAGAATGCCAAGAAGGCCCGAAATCGCACCTTTGACCAAATCACCGGACAAGGAAGCGATGATTGTCAGCCCAAACAAAGCCAGCGCGAAATATTCAGGCGCGCCAAATTCCAAGGCGATGTCGGCCAATTGCGGTGCCAGTGTCGCTAGGCAAACCGCTGCGATCAAGCCACCAATCGTTGAAGCAATGGTGGCCATGCCGAGCGCCTGACCGGCCTTGCCAGCCTGCGCCATGGGATAGCCATCCAGAACTGTGGCCGCAGAGGCCGGTGTGCCGGGGGTGCGCAACAGGATGGACGAAACGCAGCCTCCATAGATGCCGCCGATATAAATACCAATCAGCATATTCAGCCCCATGACGGGCGTCATGCTAAAGGTCAGGGGGATGAGAAGTGCCACACCCATCGTGGCCGTTAATCCGGGCAGTGCGCCGATAATCAACCCTCCGAGCGTACCCAGAGCGATGGTCCAGAGGACTTCGAAGTCCATAAGTGGGGCAAGATAGGTGAAGGTATCCATGCTCATCCTGCAGACAGTTGGCGGAAGCGTTCAGCGCTCCGCAATCAGATTTTGCACCTGTTCCATGAAAGCATATTGGGCTCTTGGACCGGACAGGCGTTAAACTGGAAATATTCTATGTGGTGGCTGGAGCACCCGAGGCGCTCCAGCCTTTTTGGCAAAAACTCGGGAGGATTATTTGTTCATGCCAAGCATGCCGAGATCTTCCAATACTTTATGAGCCACAGCGCTGTCGTTACGCACGCGTTTTTCAAAAGTTGCTGCATCTTCGTAGGTCACAAATTCGCCCATTTCCGTCATTTTTTTGATGAAAGCAGGATCAGTGGCTACCTCTTTAACGGCGCTGCGAAGCCAAGCAAGGCCTTCTTCAGAGGCACCTTTAGGGGCGACGAAGCCCTTCCAGGAAGACCATGTGAAATCGACGCCTTTTTCAACAGCGGTCGGTGTGTCAGGGAAGAGATCGATACGCTTGTCTTCCATGATGAACAATGGGGTCATCTGACCCGCTTGGGATGCTGCCTTGGCTTCTGCTGGAGAGGCAACCATGGCATCGATATGACCGCCAACGCAGGCTGTGCGTGCCTCGGAAGAGCCGCCAAATGGCACTGATTCTGCCTTGATGCCAGCCGCTTTGGCAAAAGCTTCAGCAGAGATGTGGTTTGCACCACCAGCACCGGAGTTGCCGATCTGTGGTTTTTTGCCTTTGGCGTAGGTGATGAAGCTATTATAGTCGCTGAATGGCGCGTCTTTACAGGCAACCATCACCTGCAAGGAGCGGGCAAACAGGCCAACAAAGGCAAAATCATCTACTTGATAGTCCGTGCCGCCGACATGTGGTTTGATGGCAATCGGGCCTTGGGCTGCTGCGCCGACGGTGTAGCCATCGTTGCGGCCATGCACGGCAGCAGATGTACCGATGGCACCGCCGCCACCGGGTTGGTTGCGAACAACAAACTGCTTGCCTTCGAATTTTTTCTCGAAAATATCTGAGAAAACGCGCATGGAAAGGTCAGTAGACCCGCCAGCAGAATAGGGCACAACAACCTGAATTGGGCGCTCTGGGAATTCAGCCAGTGCTGGACCTGAAACCAGTGCTGTTGCTGCGGCCAGAGCAAGTGTCAAACGAGATATTTTCATTCTATATCCTCCCATGGATAAAAGTTGAAAGGCTCTTAAGGGAGCCAGACAGATAGAAGTTCGGTGAAACCGTAATAAACAGCCAGCGTCATGCCGACCGGGAATAGAAACAGTACCGTCCAGTTGCGCTCACCCAATAACCACAGGCCCACCACAAATGTAACGAGGGTCGCTGGAATATAACCAACCGGATAAAAAGCCGTCGCATAGGCGATAAGCAATAGAGTGAACGCCGCAATGATCAAAAGGGTGTGAGCATCTGGGAATTCGATCATTTTGCCATCGGCTGGTGCGTGCGCCTTTGCACGTCCTGCACGGCCAATCAGGATCAGGGATAACAGAGTGATGCCGCCGATCATCATCCAGGGTATCAGGGATGGACCTGCAGCCGAGCTGCTCATGCCACCTTTGATGCCAACCGTGATCCATGCTGTTGCTGCGCAAAAGACCAGCAAACAGGTGCCGATCCATATGTCGCTTTTATACTCAGGGATTGTGGTCATTCATTCCTCCGCGAGAGTGCTTTGCCTGTTTCGGTGAGGCGACCTCCCGCCTTGTTTGTTACAATGAGATCAACATAACAATTTGTCAATTAATTTGTTTGACAAATCCCGAAAACTTCTTTCAAGGCTCTAAATATCACCATCTTTGTTATTTGGGTAGATGATTGATGTGTAATATATGTGATTGAAAATAAATAATAAAACATACGTAATCGGATTTTATGGCTTGTTGATAATTGTATGGTTTTATAAATTCGCCTTAAATTTACCTGTATATATGTTATTGACAAATATTAGAAATGAGCGCTAACTTTGCAATCAAGTTACGATCAATAAGGGCCGTCATTGGTGGCGTTTGAGCTCAATTTGTCTGCGAGAGGAAAATCAATGTTAACGCTTACGACTCCAATAGAAATGCAACGCCCGCCCGTGCTTCGCTTTGGTGCAGGTACCCTGTCTTCTTTTGCTGGTTGGGTGGCCGATAGTGGCTTCAAGGCACCCTTTGTAATCGCTGATAGTGTCAATGCAGCTCGACTGGAGCTGTTGGGGCTTGGCGATGTTCGCTGTTTTGGTGATGTTGTGCCTGAGCCGGATATCCCCAACCTGAATGCGGCGGTCATTGCGGCCAAGGGCGCTGATTTGATCATCGGTTTTGGCGGTGGATCGGCGATGGATTTGGCCAAGCTGGTCGCCGTGCTGGCGGGACAAGATATGGCGTTTGGCGACATTTCTGGTCCGCATCGTGCTCCGGCCCGCACTGTTGGTTTGGTGCAAATTCCTACCACTGCGGGAACCGGCTCGGAAGTGGGTACGCGCGCTTTGGTCACCGACCCCGAGACCATGAATAAAGTGGCGACTGAAAGCCTGAATATGTTGGCCGATGTCGCCATCATCGATCCTGATTTGACCGTGTCGATGCCTGCCTTTGTAACGGCGGCCACCGGGGTCGATGCGATGGCCCATTGTACCGAGGCTTACACCTCCAAAAGATCTCATCCGATCATTGATGCCTATGCTTTGCAAGGCATTGAATTGGTTGGTAAATATCTAAGACGTGCGGTTGATGATGGCTCTGATGTCGAAGCTCGAAACGGGCTGGCTCTGGCGTCTCTCTATGGTGGTGTATGCTTGGGTCCGGTCAATACCACTTCGGGGCATGCGGTCTCTTATCCGCTGGGCACCAGACACAAAATCGCCCATGGCATCGCCAACGCATTGATCTTTCCGCATACATTGGCTGCCAATGCGGCAAGCGTGCCGGAGAAGACCGCAAAGATTTGTGCGGCGTTGGGATTTGAAGCTGGCAGTGATCAGGCTGTTTTGGCAGGTGCTCGCGCCTTCTGTGAGGGCTTGGGGCTGGATATGTCGCTGCGAGCCTACGGTGTGCCGGAAGATGATCTGGCCGCTATGGCGAGTGAAGCCCATGCGATTCGTCGTCTGTTGGACTGGAATCCGGTAGATTTGTCTGTTGCTGATATCGAAGCGATCTATAAGGCGGCCTACTAGGGCAAAAGCACAGTCACTACGGTATAGCCAAGCGATTGTCTTGGCCTACCCCGTGTCTGTTTTTCTTGCGTCACAAAGCGATGCTAACCATATGTAAATAAACGGGTTTGATTAGGTGGTCGGTCTCCACCGCGGGCATCTGAGATGCCATAGTGCGGTTGTTGGAAGTCGCAAAAAGGAGAACCGTCCATGAAGGAAGTTACCACAGTTGGAATTGATATAGTCAAGAGTGTTTTTCAGGTTCACGGGATCAGCAAAGAGGGTGAGATCATTATTCGCCGGAAGCTTCGGCACAGCGAGGTTGTTGCGTTTTTCCAAAGACTGCCTGCTTGCCTGATCGGAATTGAAGCATGTGCGTCCGGTCACTATTGGGCACGAACGCTTCTTGAGGGCCTGATGCTGTAGACGCCCACCGCTGTCTTTGATGTGCGAAGGTGGGATTTTATTGATCCTACAGGAGG
>NZ_PKUQ01000033.1 GCF_002866925.1 Cohaesibacter celericrescens | reverse complement strand
CAACAAACAACTTGGCAATACCAAAATTCGTTCTTGAATAACAGCCATGTAGCGCTCCATCGTGCCGCACCCTAATATAAAGGCTTCGTCCAACCCAGTGGTAACAGCATGCAATGAGCTTTGGCTTAACGCAGATGGTAATTATTTTCTGAATGTGTAATCCCCGCCTCCTTAGCAATAGATGCTCCCATCTGACGCCAATGCACTTAAGCGAACAATCTGGCAGATCCGTCACAGTGAAGCAGACCTGCGACCTGATCGATCTTTAATTGGGCAAATGATCTTGTCCCTCGCATAGATCAGGAGAACATAGGCCCTCAACGACAATATCAAAACAACGCGTCAGATATTCGATGCGGTTTTGCTCGCCTGGCCAGTTCGGGTCTGTCGAGGATTTCTGTGACGTCGCACCAAAGACGATGTCCATCAGCATGCTCGCTGCAGTTTCCACATTGACGCTTCGAATCCGCCCGAGACTTTGTTGCCGGCTCAGCCACTCACAAAGAATGGCTCTGGAATGATCTGGCCCATGCTTGATTAAGATTGGCAAAAGCTCGGGATATTGTCGGCTTTCCTCGATAAACATCTTCATCAGAGCCGAACGCTGCTGATCTGCCTGCGGCTCCAGTTCAAGTTGGAAAATCTTGATCAGGGCATCCCGAATAGGCAATGCATCATAGTCACCGGGCATAGCAACCATGCTTTGGCGATGCCGCGCGACCACCGCGCCAAAAAGACCTTTTTTGTTGGGAAACAAATGATAGACGGTGCGAAGAGACACCCGCGCTGCCTTCGCAACATCCCCCATCGTTGTGCGCCTGTAACCATGCTTGAGAAAAAGTGGCCAAGCAGCTTTGGTTATGACTGTCTTTTGGACCTCATCGTCAAGCTTTTTGGGGCGCCCCCTGCTACTCAATTTAACCGCAGAAACACTGGTTTTTTCGTCTTCGTCGCAAGGCTGATGTTTCATAGTGTTTCTACATTACAATTGATTACAAAAAGCTCGTTTACAAGAATTTTTAATAAAGGTAACACAAGTTACCGTAAATAGACAAAACTCACTATTTTGTCCTATTTGGCTAAAAAATGCAGACAATCAAACTTCAGGACAGTCCATGAAATTGTTTCCGAGTATCATCATCGTTCTTTTGTTTCCCCTCTTGGTTGCCTGTAGTCAGGAAAGTGAGCAACCGGCAATGCGACGGCCAAATATGAAAACGGAAGTCGGCTATGTTTCCCTTAAAGCCCAAACCGTTCCGCAAACCGTTGAGCTGAGGGGTCGCGTTGTTGCCTATGCAACGGCCGAAGTTCGGCCACAAGTTGCCGGAATTGTCCGCAAAATTACTTTCACCGAAGGCAGACGTGTGGAAAAAGGCGACAGCCTTTATGAAATTGATGATGCAAAATTCAGAGCCGCCTATGCAGCTGCAGAAGCGTCATTGAAAAAAGCACAAGCCACAACAATTGGCTCTCAATCGTCCTATAATCGTTATCTCAAATTGTCCAAGGACAATGCGATTAGCCAGCAGGATCTTGATGACGCCAATACCGATCTGCTGCAAGCCCGCGCCTCCGAGGAAGCGGCCAAGGCAGATCTTGAAGCAGCAGGGATTGATCTGGACAATGCCACAATCAAGGCACCAATCAGTGGAATGATTGGTGTCTCTGATGTCAGCGTGGGTGCGTTGGTCACGGAAAACCAGACAGATGCCATGACCACGATACGCCAGATCAATCCCGTGCATGTGGACCTTGCCGATACCAGCACCAACATGCTGCGGATGCGCGATCAAATAAACACCGGCCAGCTTGATCGGGATCACGATCAGCCGATGAAGGTCACTCTTTTGCTGGAGAATGGCAAGAACTACGACAAGAACGGCCAGATTTCCCTCGCCGAGATGGTCGTCAACACCTCAACCGGCACCTTCACCCTGCGCGCCACCCTCCCCAACCCCGATCTGGTTCTGATTCCGGGCATGTTTGTGACTGCCACCGTTGATATCGGTACCATGCCCACTGCCTATTTGGTCCCGCAGAGGGCCCTGACACGCAATGATGATGGCAAAGCAACCATCTATGTCGTTTCCCAGGACAGCAAATCCGAAATACGCACCGTCACAACCAGCGGCATGATGGGCAACAGCTGGATTGTATCGCAGGGCGTCAAAGAGGGTGACAGGCTGATTGTTGATGGCTTCCAGAAAATATCCGACGGCAGTGAGGTGATCCCTGTTGCCGTGGTTATTGATGAAGATGGCGTCGTCAAACTGGCCCAATCTTCGGGTGCGGCTTCAGACGTGGCTTTGGACAAGGGAAGCAAATAATGAACATGTCCTTCCCACGCAACGCCGTTGCCAGCTTCTTCATTGCCAGACCGGTTTTTGCCATTGTGCTTGCCATCAGCACCATGCTGGCCGGCATCATGGGTATCTATTCCCTGTCGATCGCACAATATCCGGACATCGCACCGGTGACGATCCGTGTCTCGGCCAGCTATACCGGCGCTACAGCCGAAGCGGTCGAAAACTCGGTTACCAAAAAGATCGAAAGTGCCATGACCGGCTTTAACGATCTGCTCTATATGGAATCAACGTCAAGCACCGGTTCTGCTTCGCTCACATTGACCTTTTCCAACGATGTTGACCCTGAAATCGCGCAAGTTCAGGTGCAAAACAAACTGTCTTCGGTTGAATCGCAGTTGCCTGACGCTGTGCAGAATGCCGGTGTTCGCGTTAACCGCTCCCCATCCGGTATTTTGATGATCGGCAATATCGTTTCCAGCGACGGTCGATATTCTTCGGACGAGCTGTCCGACATCATGTCCAGTCAGGTTGAAGATCGCATCGAGCGTCTCGACGGCGTCGGGTCTGTCCAGTCTTTTGGCGCTGGTTATGCCATACGCATCTGGCTTGATCCCGCCGCCATGGAAAAATACCAGCTGACACCTTCAGATGTGACCAGCGCCATCAGCGGCCAGAATGTGCAGGTCGCTGCCGGATCAATCGGTGCCTCCCCCGTGATCAAAGGCCAGCAGCTTAAAGCCTCCATTATCGTGCGCAAACAAATGTCCACGGTAGATCAGTTCAAACGCATCACACTCAAGACTGCCTCCGACGGTGCAATTGTCCGCCTCATTGATGTGGCGCGCGTCGAGATCGGTCTTGAAAGCTACGGCCAGAGCACGACCTATAATGGCATGCCTTCCGCCGGTTTTGGTGTTCAGCTGGCGTCCGGCGCCAATGCGATCACCACCGCCCAGCTTGTGCATTCCGAGCTCGACAGTCTCAAAAACTCACTGCCCCAAGGCGTGGAGGTTGCCTATTCCTATGAAACGACCCCCTTCGTTGAACTCTCGATCGAAAAAGTAATCCATACCCTGATCGAAGCCATTGCACTGGTCTTTTTGGTGTTATTGCTTTTCCTGCAAAATTTCCGCGCCACCCTGATTCCGATGATCGCCGTGCCCGTCGTGCTGATGGGGACCTTTGGCGTTCTCGCCGCCCTTGGTTATTCGATCAATATGCTCACCATGTTTGCCATGGTGCTGGCGATTGGCCTGTTGGTGGATGATGCGATTGTTGTGGTCGAAAATGTCGAGCGCATTATGCGCGACGAAAAACTCCCGCCGCGGGAGGCGACAGAAAAGTCGATGGGCGAAATCACCAGTGCGCTGATCGGTATTGCTCTGGTTTTGACCGCCGTATTCATTCCCATGGCTTTCTTCTCCGGTTCGGTTGGTGTCATCTACCGGCAATTCTCGGTGACGATCGCCAGCGCCATGATCCTTTCGGTTCTGGTTGCCGTCATCCTGACCCCTGCCCTCTGTGCGATATTGCTCAAACCGACCCATGGCGGTCTAATAACGCGCCTGTTTGGCTGGTTTGATCGGGGTTTTGAGCGGCTAACAGGTGGCTATGCGCAAATAGTGGCCAAACTCGTGGTGCGCCCCTTACGCATGTTCGCGGTCTTCGCGGCCATGCTGTTCGCGGCCTACCAACTTTATGCAAACCTGCCGACGTCGTTTTTCCCCAATGAGGACCAAGGCGTTCTGATGACGCAGATCACTCTGCCCGATGGCGCCAATGCCGCCCGAACGCAGGCTGTGATTGACACCGTCGAGGCGTATTTCCTCACTCAGGAAAAGGACGCTGTGCAGAGTGTCTTCATGACCCTCGGCTTTGGTTTTGGTGGCAGCGGTGAAAATCAGGCCATGGCGTTTGTTCGATTGAAAGATTTTGACCTGCGCGAAGATGACAGCCTGTCGGCCTCCGCCGTGATTGCACGCGCATCGGCCAATTTCAGCAAAATTCGCGACGCCGAAGTATTTGTTCTGGCGCCCCCTGCCATTCAGGGCCTTGGCCAGACAAACGGCTTTTCCATGTATCTCGAAGATACCGCCAACAACGGCCGCACTGCGCTGCGGGCGACAGGCAACATGCTTGCCGACAGCGCCCAGGGCAATGCACTGGTCTCCAACATTCGCGGCAATACCCGCACACTGGAAGCCCAGCTCAGCATCCATATCGATGAGGAAAAAGCCGCAGCACTGGGCGTTGATGTCAGCGATATCGACAGTCTGATCAACACCGCCTTTTCGGGCACAAACGTCAATGACTTTGTCTATAAAGGCGAGATCAAGCCGGTCTATGTGCAGGCCGATGCCCCTTACCGGATGCAACCCGATGACATCAATCTCTGGTCGGTGAAAAACAGCACTGGCGATATGGTGCCCTTCTCCGCATTTGCCACAACTGAATGGGTTCAGGGCTCGCCCTCGCTTGCACGCTTCAACGGCACAGCAGCGATTTCGATCAACGGCTCTGCTGCCTCGGGCGCAAGCTCGGGCGACGCAATGGACGAGGCAGCAAAACTGGTTGCCGACCTTGATGGTGGCTACAGCTCGTCATGGTCAGGGCTTTCCTATCAAGAACGCCTTGCGGGCTCTCAGGAGACCTTGCTCTATGCGGTTTCGCTGGTTGTTGTTTTCCTTTGCCTTGCCGCGCTGTATGAGAGCTGGTCCATCCCCTTCTCGGTCATTTTGGCTGTTCCGGTTGGTGTATTCGGAGCGCTTTTGTTCGCTTGGGCCTTTGATCAGTCCAACGACGTCTATTTCAAGGTGGGCCTGCTCACGACCATCGGTCTGACGGCAAAGAACGCAATCCTGATTGTCGAATTTGCGCGGGATTTGATGGCACAAGGCAAAAATGCCGTGGATGCCATTACTCATGCGGCCCGGTTACGCCTGCGCCCCATTGTGATGACGTCCCTTGCCTTTATCCTTGGCGTTTTGCCTCTGGCACGTGCAACCGGAGCTGGGTCTGCGGCGCAAAATGCTATTGGTCTGGGTGTTATGGGCGGCATGATATCGGCCACGCTTTTCGGGGTTTTCTTCGTGCCGTTTTTATTCACCACCATTGCCAAAATGACTGGGGCCAAAATAACAGGGACTGGAATGACAGAACAGGCGAACCAGCTGGCACCAACCGATGGCACCTCAATCGCTCAAACGACCGAAATTGATGTTTAACGCGTTCAAGACCAGTGGGGACCTCTCAATGGCAAATAGAAATAATATGATGCAATCAAATGTTTTTCACTCTCAAACGGGCATGGGTTCGACGCGGCCAAGGCAATCGAAACCCATAAAGGCAGCATTTGTGCTCATCACCATGTCTCTGCTGGTGGGGTGCGCTGTCGGACCCGATTATCAGTCTCCCTCCATAGAGCTGCCGTCAGTCTGGTCAGGTGCCAAAAAGGCAAGCAAATCAGAAACACCCGCTCTTGCTGACTGGTGGGCCCAACTCAATGATCCCCTGCTCAACGAGCTGATCGAGGAAGCTGTCGAGGGCAATTTTGATGTAGCAACATCAAAGGCCAAGATCAGGGAAGCGCGTGCGAGCTATCGGCAGGCTGGCGGCGAGCTTCTCCCCACCGCAGACGGATCAGCATCGGCGACACGCGCCAAATCGAACAACAACTTCTCCAATACATTCAAGGCCGGTTTTGACGCCAGCTGGGAAGTCGATCTGTTCGGCGCCAACAAAAGCGCCAAGGACGCAGCCCGCTATGGTCTGGACGCGGCCCGTGAAGAGCTGAGATCAACCCTTCTCACCCTGATCGGCGACGTTGCCTCCAACTATGTCACCGCGCGCGGCTATCAGGCCCGCCTGTCTCTGGCCTATCGCACCGTGAAATCTCAAAAAGAAACCGCCACTCTGACCGACACCAAATTCAAGGCTGGGGCCAGTTCCGGTGTCGACGTTGAGAATGCCGCAGGGCAAGCAGCCAATACCGCCGCCAACATTCCCGATCTTGTGACGGCCTATTCCGAGGCTGTACACAGGATTTCGGTATTGACTGGTAAACAGCCGTCAGCGCTGCAAGCCCGATTAAAAAAAACCAAACGGATTCCCCGTCCCAAACTGTCACAAAAAACCGGAATTCCGGCCGATATTCTTATCAATCGCCCCGATGTGCGTCTCGCCGAACGCCAATATGCACAATATACCGCAAAGGTGGCGACTGCCGAAGCCAACCGCTATCCTAGCGTCAGCCTGACGGGCAACATTGCGTCCTCAGCCGCCCAACTTGGTGATTTGGGTAAAAGCTCATCCATCAGTTGGAGTTTTGGCCCGAGCCTTAGCGTTCCGCTCTTTAACGCCGGTAAATTGAAAGCCGCAGCAGAGGTTGCTCAGGCGCAACGCGATCAATATTTCATCGGCTACAAGTCTGCTGTGCTAACAGCGCTTGAAGATGTCGAAAACGCAATCGTGGCGCTCACTCAGGAACGCAAAAAGAACAGCACCCTGTCTGTGTCCACCAAACATTACAGACAAGCCTACAAGCTCTCCAGTGAGCTTTATAAATCCGGCTCTTCAAGCTTCCTTGATCTTCTGGAAGCCCAGCGGTCGCTCTATTCGGCAGAAGACTCCCTGCTTCAGAGCCAAGTGGCCATTGCGACCGATTATATCGCGCTGAACAAGGCGCTGGGCGGCGGCTGGAATGGAACCATCGACAGCACAAAACCTGAAATAGTCGATGCATCCAAGGGTCCTCGTCTGGCGTCCCGCACCAAGGCACCGGTAAAAGTGGCGTTTGATAAATAGCCCTTAGAGCGATGTCCTGAAAACGCCACATGAGCGCCAAACACTATGATCGCAACAGGGCGATCTCCGAAAGTGAATTGCGGACACAATGAAAAAGAAACCTTGGCCAATAGTGACAATCGTCATGCTCATCATCATGGGCGGCTCAGCTTTTTGGCTCTGGCGGCATTTTAGCGAACCAGCCAAGGCCCCCTATACATTTGTGCAAGTCGGCTATCAGGACATCGAGGAAACTGTTCTGGCAAACGGCTCCTTGCGACCGATTAAACTGGTTGCCGTCGGCGCGCAATCCTCGGGCAGGATCACCAAAATGCAGGTTCAGCTTGGTGAAAAGGTAAAAGCCGGCGACCTTATAGCGGAAATCGACTCGCTGACCCAACAAAATGCCTTGCAAACGCGTCAGGCAGCTCTGGCAAATAGTCAAGCCCAGCTGGCCGAGAAAGAAGCAACACTGGCCCTCAACGAACAGGCCCTCGCCCGCCAGAAACAATTGATCTCGAACAATGCCGCGTCCCAATCGGACTATGAAACGGCGGTCGCTGACGTCGCGGTTACCAAGGCCCAGATAAACCAGATCAAGGCCTCTGTGGACGAGGCCAAGGTTGCCATCGCCACAGCTCAGGTCGATCTGGACTATACCAATATCATTGCCCCGATTAACGGCACAGTGCTGGCCATTGTCGCCCAAGAAGGCCAGACGGTGAATTCCTCGCAATCCGCACCAACAATCGTGGTCCTTGGACAGCTGGACCGGATGACGGTGCGCACAGAAATCTCAGAAGTGGACATCACCAAAGTCAAAGTCGGTATGCCGGTTTATTTCACGGTTTTGGGAGGAGCTGACACGGTCTATCACGCTGAACTGGGGTCGATCGAGCCGGCGCCCGCCTCTATCACCAGTGACAGCGCCATTACCTCGTCGAGTTCCTCTTCATCCAGCAGCTCCTCTTCATCGGAGGCAATCTATTATTATGGCAACTTCACCGTGCCGAACGACGAAGGCAAACTCAAAACCTATATGACGGCCGAGGTGCATATCGTTCTTGGACAAGCCAACCATGCCCTTGCCATTCCCACCTCGGTGCTCGGGACGATTGACAAGAACGGGCATACCAGCGTGCGGATTATCGATGAGCAAGGCACCATATCTCCGCGCGATATCGAAATCGGCATCAATGACAAGGTGATGGCTGAAGTGCGCAAGGGCCTCAAAGAAGGCGACCAAATTGTCGCCGGAGATACAGTCGCCAAGTCAAGCACATCACAGGACGACGAAGATACGGGCCAGCCCGGTGGCCCGGGCGGGCGACCTCCCATGGGATTTTAACACCATGAGTGAACCGCTGATCCGCCTTGAAAAAATCCGCCGTGAATTCCAGTCTGGCGATACAATATTTGCGGCCTTGAAAGACATCGATCTGACGATAGAAGCTGGTGAAATGGTTGCCATCATCGGAGCGTCCGGCTCTGGCAAATCAACCTTGATGCATATTCTTGGTTGCCTTGACCGCGCCACGAGCGGCAGTTATCGCATTTCGGGAACAGAGATAGAATCCGTCTCCGGTGATGAGCTGGCTGAGCTCAGACGCGAACATTTTGGCTTTATTTTTCAGCGCTACCATCTGCTCTCTGAATTATCGGCGCTTGGCAATGTGGAGATACCTGCGGTTTACGCAGGCTCTGGGGCAACACAACGCGGTGTGCGTGCCGCCGCAATACTCGACCGGCTCGGCATTGCAGATCGGGCAGATCACCGCCCCAGCCAATTATCCGGCGGCCAGCAACAACGTGTGTCCATCGCGCGCGCCCTGATGAATGATGCCGAGGTCATTCTGGCTGATGAGCCAACCGGTGCCTTGGACAAGCACAGCGGAGAGGAAGTCCTCAGGATCCTCAAACAGCTGAATAGCGAGGGCCGTACAGTCATCATCGTCACCCATGATCCCGCCATTGCCAGCCTCGCAGAACGCATCATTGAAATCAGCGATGGTGTGATCATCTCCGATAAACGCTCAAGCGATCCGGAACGCACACGTGCAGCAAAACCAAACAACACAGCTGACCTTGCCCCCAAACAATCAGCGACAAGCCTGCTCGGTCCGCTAATGGAAGCCTTTGGCATGGCGCTTGTGTCCATGTGGGCGCATAAATTGCGCGCCTTCCTGACAATGCTGGGCATCATTATCGGTATTGCCTCTGTGGTCAGTGTCGTCGCTCTGGGACAGGGATCACAGCAACAGGTGCTGGAGAATATCTCGAGCCTTGGCACCAATTCGCTGGAGATTTTTGCGGGCAAGACCTTTGGTGATGTCAGATCCGGACGGATCACCACGCTGGTGGTCGACGATGCCACCCAGCTGGCCAAGCAACCCTATGCTCAGGCGGTGACCCCCACGGTATCCACATCCAGCACCATCCGCTTTGGCTCAACAGAAGCCAATGCGCAGGTCAATGGTGTTGGAGCACAGTATTTTGCCGCCAAGGGCCTGACCCTTTCGAAGGGGCAATTGTTCAACAGCGACAGTGTGCATGACTATAGCCAGGAAGTGGTGATCGATGAAAACACCAAAAAAAGCCTGTTTGCCGACAAAGCAATAAGCCCCATTGGCCAAACCGTTTTTGTCGGCAAAATCCCCTTGCGGGTGATTGGTCTTGTCTCGGCCGAGCAGGGCGGCTTTGGATCGAGCCAAAATCTCTCGCTCTATTTGCCCTACACCACCGTTCAGGCCCGCTTTCTGGGTGACAGCACCTTGCGCAGTATCACGATACGGGTGAAAGACGATTTTGACATGGACTATGTGCAGGAGGCTGTGACCAGCTTTCTCACCCAGCGCCACGGCACAAAAGACTTTTACATTCTGAACACCGATGACATTCGCGAGACCATCACCAGCACCACACAAACCATGACAATCCTGATCGGCTCGATTGCTGTCATCTCGCTGATTGTCGGCGGTATCGGCGTGATGAATATCATGCTGGTCTCGGTTTCCGAGCGCATCTCAGAGATTGGTGTCCGCATGGCCGTCGGGGCCCGTCAGAGTGATATTCTCAGACAGTTTCTCATCGAAGCGGTGCTGGTGTGTTTTGTCGGCGGCTTTGCGGGCATCGGTCTGGCCCTCGCCTTTGGGGCCGTCTTCAGCCTTTTCAGTCTAAGCTTCAGTCTTGTTTATTCCACCACATCGATTGTTGCAGCTGTTCTCTGTTCCAGCCTCATCGGCATAGCCTTTGGCTATCTGCCCGCGCGCAATGCCTCCCGGCTTGATCCGGTTGAAGCACTTTCGGGTGACTAGAAACGGCAGGCGCTGACCGCAATGGGGTTTTTGATCGCAATATCGGCTTTCAAAGCAACCTCATATTGCTCGTCTTTCCAATGCTCAACAACACCACGCAATCCTTCTATGTTGAGCTTGAACACTCCCGTACAGAACCCAAGCCGCGCGATCAAAAAGAGTTAATGTAAGCATGCGTAAACCCTAAGTCGTAGTTTTACCGGCTTGCTAACAAAGCGTTATCCATAAAAGGCGAAAATAACCCAACAATACAGTCTGAAACGGACATTTTGGATGCCGGCCGCATATGCATTTCAGGCGGTTGACGGGTAGTGGTGAGACAATAACGATGCGCGGCATTGCTAAGTTGTTTCCACCTTCGGTATCTT
>NZ_PKUQ01000032.1 GCF_002866925.1 Cohaesibacter celericrescens | reverse complement strand
CCGCAACAAACAACTTGGCAATACCGTGGAAACAACTTGGCAATGCCAACCTAGCATAAGGACGCCTCTGTCTCGCTCAATCCACTAGATTGAGCCCTGCTTCACACATATCACGCAGTTGAAAACAAAAAATGCCCGTTCACACCAGAACGGACATTTCCTTTATCGGGGCAACCTTCGAAGCCCAATCATCATGGCTCTAGTCGCACCGTTATGGGATCAAATTTGATGTTGTTGGGTGGACTAAATTCACTTTGCAACACCGTCAGTTGATAATTCGATCTGGATTTTTACGTCACTGTTGCGGGCTTCGACGGCGCGGTCAAAGGCGGCAATGCTATCTTTGAATGGCAATGAAGCCGAGATCAGCGGTTTGAGATCCACTTTGCCTGCACCGATCAGCGCGACAGCACGATCATAGATGTTGGCATAGCGGAACACCGTTTCCAACCGCAACTCCTTGGCTTGCAAGCCGACAATATCCATCGGAGCGGGATTGACTGGCATGCCGACCAGCACAATGGCCCCGCCGGGGCGAGCAAAAGCGGGCAGATCGAGAATAGCAGGCGCAGCACCCGAGCATTCAAACACCACATCAGCCCCCCAATTGTCCGTTGCCTCCGCAATGGCTTGGGCGGCGGGCTGCTTGGTGATATTGATCACCTCAATGCCTTCATAGGCCTTGATGATATCCAGCTTTGGCTGGGCCAGATCGGCGACATAGACCTTGGCACAGCCGCCAGCCAGCGCGGCCAATGCGGTCATCATGCCAATGGGACCGGCACCAATCACCAAACCGATATCACCAGGCTGGATGCGGGCGCGTAAGGCGGCTTGCATGCCGATGGCAAAGGGTTCCACCATTGCCCCTTCAGCATAGGAAACGCTGGCCGGGAGTTTGTAAGTATAGGCGGCAGGGTGAACGACTTCAGGGGTCAGGCAGCCATGCACCGGCGGGGTTGCCCAGAAGGTAACCGCAGGGTCGACATTATAGATGCCCAGTTTCGACGCACGAGACGTGGAATCGGGCACACCGGGCTCCATGCAGACACGGTCACCTACGCTGAGATGCTTAACATTGGTACCGATCTCCAGCACCACACCGGCGGCTTCATGACCCAGCACCATCGGTGCATTGACCACGAAATGGCCAATTTTCCCGTGGGTATAATAATGCACATCCGAGCCGCAAATCCCAACCGTTCGGATCGCAATACGGACATCATCCGGCCCGACGTCAAGAGAAAGCGGAAACTCCCGAAGGGACAGTTTTCCCTTTTCTTCAAGAACAAGTGCCTTACCCATTTTTTTCCTCCTAAATGTCTGCCTAAAGATTTTCCTAAAGGCCTGATTGCAAAGTCTGTTTTCATGCGTACCAGCGGCAATCACCCCAGCCTCGCCAAACTTTTCGAGGGCTTTAGAACACTGGTCACATTTTAGATTGGGGCGTGGAGACATTCCATTATGGGCCTGCCGGTGAGCAACGCCATCGGCAGGCCCATGTTGAGGTTGGTCAAGTGTAGCGGTTCAACACGCCTTCGAGATATTCCTGTCGACCGGACCGGGGTTGTGGATCAAGAGACAGGGCCGCGCCAGCGACCTGCTCCAGACTGCGCTCTCCGGCAAGAATGGCTTTCGCTTCGGACGTATTCCAGCCCGCATACCGATCAACAATCGGACCTTCAAGGGCTTTTTCATCCAGCATTTTTTCCGCTGCCAGCAAGCCGCGCGCACAAGCATCCATAGAGGCCACATGAGCGATCAGCAGATCCTGAGGGTCAATGGACTGACGGCGGATTTTCGCATCAAAATTCAGTCCGCCGGTTTCAAATCCACCATGCTTGAGGATTTCATGCATCAGAAGCGTGATTTCCTGAACATTCATGCCGAACTGGTCGGTATCCCAGCCCAGAAGATCATCACCGCGGTTGATGTCGATGGAACCGAACACACTCATCGCATAGGCAAGGCGCACTTCGTGATCGAAGCTGTGACCGGCCAGAATGGCGTGGTTTTGCTCGATATTCAGTTTCACATCCTTGAGCAGGTCATAACGTTCCAAGAAGCCATAAACGGTGGCCACATCAAAGTCATACTGATGTTTGGTTGGCTCTTTTGGCTTGGGCTCAATCAGGATAGGGCCTTTGAAGCCTATCTTGTGCTTGTAATCCACCAACATGGAGAGGAAACGGCCAAGCTGGTCGAGTTCCTGTTTCACATTGGTGTTGAGCAGGGTTTCATAGCCCTCGCGGCCACCCCAACAGACATAATTCTGCCCGTTCAGGCGATGGGTCACATCCATGGCCGCTTTCACCTGACCACAGGCATAGGTGAAGACTTCTGGATCGGGGTTGGTCGCCGCACCGGACATGAAACGGCGATGACCAAACATGTTGGCCGTGCCCCAGAGCAGGCGGACTTTTGCCGTTTCCATTTTTGCTTCGAAAATATCCGCAATAGCGTTCAGATTGTCGATGGATTCAGACAGATTGCGACCTTCAGGGGCGACGTCACGATCATGGAATGCAAAGAATGGCGCGTCGAGCAGCTCGAACATCCGAAAAGCCACATCGGCCTTTTGTCGCGCCATCGCCATGGCATCATCCCCTTGCATCCAGGGACGCAGCAGGGTTTCACCGCCGAAGGGATCTGTGCCTGGCCATGTGAAGGAATGCCAATAGGCAATGGCAAAGCGCAGATGATCTTCCATCCGGCGGCCCGCCACCATGCGGTCCTTGTCATAAAAACGGAAGCCCAGCGGATTGGTGCTGTCTGGCCCTTCGTAGCGAACCGGTTCAATCCCGGCAAAAAATTCTTTAGACATGCAATTTCGCTCCTTTTTTCGTCCAGTGACTAGGCGATCGCCGGAAGGGTTTGAATTTCAACGTGACTCACCATGCGCCAGTCGCGCGGCAACGTGCGGGTTTCGCCCGTCAACGCTACGCTGAGCTTGTGCCGAATGTCATTGCTGGAGGCGCCAATCATCAGATCAAAATCACCCGGCTCGACAATGCGGCGACCCTCAGCCCCGGTGAAGCAGAGCATGTCGGTTGGCACAGAGAAGGTAACGCGGGTCTCTTTGCCCGGTTCCAACGAGACCCTGCCAAAGGCTTTGAGTTCCTTGACCGGCCGGACATAACTTGCCAGCACGTCGCGAACATATAGCTGGGGCACAGTGACGCCCGCCCGTGATCCGGTGTTGCGGATCGTAAACGAGACGTTCACCTCGCCAGTTTCCAAATCGACGCTATCGCTTTCAACCACAGCATCGGCATAGTCAAAGCTGGTGTATGTCAGTCCGTGGCCAAAGGGGTAGCGACTGCCAAAATGGCGGGCCACCGGTGTGCCGGAGCTTTTGAAGCTGTGGTTATAGTAATATGGCACCGAGCCGACATTGTGCGGAATGGAGAGGGGCAAGCGCCCGGATGGTTCTACCGCACCGGTCAACACGCTGGCCAGAGCCGTGCCTCCCTGCTCGCCACCAAAGAAGGCCATGACTTGCGCAGCCAGATGATCTTCCTGACCACCCAGATTGTAAGGTCTGCCGCTGGTCAACACCACGATGGTCGGTGTGCCGGTGGCAACAACGGCATCAAGCAACTGTTGCTGAACGCCGGGCAGGATCAAGGTGTCTGCATCCGACCCCTCGCCCACGGTGCCACACTGGAAGATGCCGGACAGGTCACCCACGCAAACAATGGCAACGTCGGAAGCTTTGGCAGCAGCCACAGCTCCGGGGATCATATCAAGACGGGTGGACAGGGAAGAGGCCTGTTCCAGACTGGTGGAATCGTCCACATCGCCGGGGAATACAGGCGCGCCAGAGCTGCGAGTGTCCAGAATGTTACAGCCGCGGGCAAAGGTGACCTGTGCTGCACCGAGTGCCTGTTCCAGTCCTTTGAGCGGGGTGACAATATCGGCCACTTCGGCGCTGAGGTTGTTCTGGATCAGATGGACGGGGAAACTATAGTCTCCCAGCATTGCCAGCGGATCATCGGCGGTCGGGCCGATCACCGCAACTTTCGCAATTTTGCTCAGCGGCAAAATGCCATTGTTGTCCAGAATGGTCACAGATTGCTCGGCAACTTCGCGAGCCGTCTCCACCGCTTGCGACGAACGCAGCATGATGGCTTTATCGTCCGCATAGGGTTTTTCAAACAGCCCGATGCGGAACTTCTCGGTCAGCACCCGACAGACAATCTCGTCGATTTTTTCAACGGAGATTTCGCCGCGCTGCTGCGCCTTTTTAAGGTCTTTGCCGCAGTCATCCCCCGGCAATTCAATGTCGAGCCCAGCGCTGTAGGACATGGCAGCGGCGGCGGCGGCATCTGCAGCAACCCCGTGATGTTGATACAGCAGGCTGACGCCCACATAGTCCGCGACCACAATGCCGTCAAAGCCCCACTCGCCCCGCAGGATGTCGGTCAGTAAATGTTTGGACGCATGCACCGGCTCGCCGTCAATGTCGTGATAGGCAGGCATGACAGAGCCGGCATTGCCCAGCTTGATCGCCATTTCGAACGGCAGCAGGAAGGTGTCGTTGAGCTCGCGCCAGCCCATATGAACCGGAGCGTGGTTGCGGCCGCCCTCACTGGCGGAGTGACCGGCAAAATGCTTGAGGGTTGCCAGCAGATCACGGCTCTCACCCTGCAGGCCTTTTACATAGGCCGTTGCCAAAACACCGACGAGATAGGGATCTTCACCGAAGGTTTCCTCCGTGCGACCCCAACGGGCATCGCGCGCCACATCCAGCACAGGGGACAGGCCCTGATGACAGCCGAGCATGCGACATTCGTCGCCGATATCCTTGCCGACCTTTTCGATCAGTTCCGGGTTCCATGTGGCACCAAAGGCAAGAGAGGAAGGAAAGAGCGTTGCGCCAGCGGCCATCATGCCAGACAAGCATTCCTCGTGGGACATGACCGGAATGCCGAGCCGGGTTTCCTCAACGAAGAATTTTTGCAACCGGTTCAGCGCACGCACGCCCTCTGCCGCATTGATGTCGCGGGTGCCCAAAGGGCGGGTAATCTGCCCCAGTCCATTACTCATGACTTGTTTGAGTGTTTCGGGGTCTGCCGCCCCGGTGAACTGGTCACTGCGAATGCTGTGGTCGCCATTTTCTTCCAGAATAAGCCAGAGCGCGTGCATCTGGCCAATCTTCTCATCGATGCTCATACGGCTGATCAAATCGTCGACACGGTCAGCAATGGATTGAGACGGGTCTTTATAAAGTTCACTCATGATTGGGTTTTCCATCAGTCGAGTGTTGGCGTTGGTTGGGAAGCAAACGGGTCCAACGCGGCACTGTCATTTAAGGGGGCAAGCGCACTGCCATCTGTGTCAAACAAATGACAGGCGGCAGGGTCTGCGCGGAAGGCCATCGGGCCTTGAGGTTTTGAAAGCATGTCGCCCGCCACCTTGGCGATGAAGGGCGCGTCAGCGGTCTCTGTCAGATAGAGATAGCTATATTCTCCGAAATTCTCGATGCCATGCACCGCGCGACGAATGATCTGGGTCTCGTCGGTCGATGGCACCATATGCTCGGGGCGAATGCCCAGCGTCAGCGCGCATCCGGGTGACAGATGATCACCCTTGACCGGCACATTCAGAGTTTCTTCGGTTTCGAAGCGAACGGTCACACCGGCCGCGTCACTTGAGAGAAATTCCGCAGGCAGAAAGTTCATCGCAGGCGAGCCCAGAAAACCGGCCACAAACAGGTTGCTGGGTCGGTGATACAGATCCAGCGGCGTACCCACCTGTGCAACACTGCCAAGGGTCTGCACATCAGGCCCCGCCCGCAACAACACAATCTTGTCCGCTAGAGCCATGGCTTCGGTCTGATCATGGGTGACATAAACCATGCTGGCTTCAGCAAAATCACGATGCAGATTGGCAATCTCGGTACGCATATGCACCCGCAAGGCGGCATCAAGGTTGGACAGCGGTTCGTCAAACAGGAACACGGCCGGTTGCCGGACGATGGCCCGACCAATGGCGACGCGCTGGCGCTGCCCACCGGACAGGGCCTTGGGTTTACGGTCCAAGAGAGCTTCGATCTGCAAGGTTTGGGCCGCCACCCGGACACGGCGATCAATCTCGTCTTTGGGCCTTTTGGCCTGACGCAAGCCAAAAGCCATATTTTCATAGACGGTCATTTGCGGATAGAGCGCATAATTCTGAAACACCATCGCCACGCGTCGATCAGCAGGGAGCACGTCATTCATCAGCTCTCCGCCGATGCGTAGCTCTCCGGTTTTGGTTTCCTCTATGCCTGCAATCATCCGCAGCAAGGTGGACTTGCCGCAGCCCGAGGGGCCTAGAAAGACGCAAAACTCGCCTTCCTTTATCTCGAGGTTGATGTCAGAAAGGACCGACACCGAACCGAATTTTTTGGCGACATTTTTCAGTGAGATACTGGTCATGGGTTTTCCTTCCGAGGTCCTAGCCCTTGAGAGAGCCGGCCATCATGCCGTTGACGATCCGTTCTTGTCCGATTGCGTAAATAATGATCAGCGGCAGGGTACTAAGGGTGACGACGGCAAGGATTGCCGGAACATTGGCGGCATACTGGCCTTGAAAATCCCAGACAGCCAAAGGCAGGGTGCGGTTGTCCGCCGAGGAGGTCAGAACATAGGCAAAGACGAACTCGTTCCAGAGCATGATGCCGTTGTAGATCGCGACCGTGGAAATGCCCGGGCCGGAGAGCGGGAAAAAGATTTTCGTAAAAATCTTGAATGGCCCGCAACCATCGAGCAAAGCCGCCTCTTCCAGCTCCTTGGGCACCTGACGCATGAATTCGGTCAGGATAAAGACAGAGATAGGCAGGCTGGTTGCCACATAGGGGCCAATCAGTGCGAACGGGGTGTCATACAGCCCTATTTCGCGGATCATGAGATAGACTGGCACAAGGGTGACATGGAGCGGCACGATCATGCCCGCCACGATGAGACCAAACAGCATGCTGTTGAGGCGGAATTTCAGCCGCGCCAGCGCATAGGCCGCCATGCTTGCGGCAATCACCGTCAGCAGCACCGAGACGGAGACCACAAACAGGCTGTTACGCAGATAGATCAGGAAGGATCCCTCCAACGCATTGACATAGTTGGAGATATTAAAGGTCTCGGGCATGGCCCAAACCGGATTGGCATAGGTCTCCTGCAACGTCTTGAAGCTGGTGAACCCCACAAAGATAAAGGGCAGAGTGGTGACTGCCAGCCAGAACAGCCCAAGAACGGGAATGGTGAGACGAGCGGGTTGAAAGCGTCTTTGCGACATGGCCTAGACCTCCGTTTCAAAGCGTTTCGAGATGCGCAGGGACACCACGGCAATGACCATGATGATGATGAACATGGCCGACGCGACGGTGCTGCCATAGCCCAGTTCAAACGAGTTGAAGACCATCCGATACATGTAGGTAGCCATCACTTCAGAGGCATTTTCCGGCCCCCCACCCGTCATGACGTAAATCAGATCGAAATAGCGCATGGAGCCAATGACAGCGAGCAACACAGCGGTGCGGACGGTGCCCTGCAGATGCGGCAGTTTCAATTTCCAGAAGATCGTGCCGCCGCTGGCGCCATCAAGCCGCGCAGCTTCGGATACTTCCCTTGGGAAGGAAGACAAGGCTGCGAGAAACAGCACCATATAGAAGGGAATATTCTGCCAGCAGACAACGGCAATAACCGAGCCAAGCGCGAAGTTCGGATCTCCAAGCCAATCCTGTGTCCAGTTGTAAAGGCCCATTTCGCTAAGAATGCTGTTAATCGGACCAAAATTGGGATCAAAGATATTTTTGAACAAAACACCGAGCGCGACGCTCGACATCAAAAGGGGCAGAAAATAGAAGATTTTCAGCAAGCGGGATCCCTTGGAAGCTTCATCAAGGATGACAGCCAGAGCTGCCGCGATGGGCAGCTGAATGACGACAGAAAAGACCGCCAAGAGAATATTGTTCCAAGCCGAATGCCAGAAAACACTGTCGTCAAGCAGTCGCAGCCAGTTATCCAAACCGATGGATTGGGCCGTGTTTCCCAGTCCGTTCCAGTCCAGCAGCGAGAGCCGGAAACTGTAGACCAGTGGGTAGAGAAGAAACACCGCGAGCAAGATAATCGCTGGAGCCAAAAAGACAGCAGGAGCGGCCTTCTGGATCAGACGCGCCCTTCCTGAACGGCGTCGCACCGGAGCCATTTCACCGACGGTCATCGGTTACCCTTTCGTTGGGGGAGAGACCCAGACCGCAGCGGAGAGGGGCTGCGGTCTGGTGGGAGGACCCCGATTTGGAGGACTCGGGGGATTATGGCATCACATAGATGGAGTGTTACTTGGCTGCAGCCTTCTGGGCTGCGGCCTCCATCGCTGCGGCGGCTTTCTCAGGCGTAATCGACAGGCCCAGAAGCTGCTGGGTGGTGTCTTTGTGCACCTCGGCAAGTGCCGGTGACAATTCCTGATCATACCAGAGCTGAACACTTGGAGCCTTGCTGACAAATTCAATGATCTTTGCAAGCGAAGGATCTGAAACCTTCAAACCTTTGACCGGTGAGACGATATTGTCTTCAAGCCGGGAGGCTACAGACTGTTCATCAGTGAGCTTTTCGAGCAGTTTGAAAGCTTGGTCAGGATAAGGGCAGGCAGCGGAAATGCTGACATAATTGTCACCCAATGTGCCGACCACATCATTCGGATCACCCTTGCCCCCTTCCACTGCCGGGAAAGCGAAGAAGTCGAGCTTTTTCATAAACTCTGGGTTCTCGTTGGCAATCGTGCCAATTTCCCAGTTGCCCATCAGCTCCATGGCCGCACGACCAGCGTAGAGAAGACGACGGGAGCCGCCGATGTCATAGTCAAGACCATTGTAGCCGCGGGCAAAGCCATCGGCTTTAACCAGATCCTGCAGCATTTTACCGGCCTGAATAAACACGGGATCTTCGAAGCTGCCACCAGGTTGACGGTCGGCTGCAGCAAGGAAGGTCTGCGGCCCACCTATGCGATCGGCGAGATAGACGAAGAACATGGACCCGGGCCATTTGGGTTTGTTGGCCAGAGCAAATGGCGCGATATTATGGTCGTTCAGAACCTTGACAACATCCATCAACTCAGCCCAGGTTTTGGGCGGCGTGATATCGAGGTCCTTGAAGATTTCTTTGTTGTAAAGCACTACACCGATGGACGTGCCGCGAACAGGCAAGCCATAAATGCTATCTTTGTAAGTCACCGGCGAGAAACTCGCTGGCATGAAGACATCTTTGACTTTCGGGTTTTTGTCCAGATACGGGGTCAGAGAAATAACCTGATCGGCCTTGATATACTCGCGCAGAGGTCCGCCACCCCAGCCTGTAAAGACACAAGGGGGCTGATTGGCACCGAAAGCGATTTTCAATTTGGTTTTATAGGGATCATTTGCAAAGTGGGAATCCACCACTTTGAAACCAGGATTTTCGGCTTCGAAGCGGTCCATCGCGGCGCGAATATCACCGATCGTGCGTTCTTGCGTCTGCAAGTCCCACGCTGTGATCTCTTTGACGTCCGCTGCCTGACTGGCGAATGGCACAAAGCTGGCAATGATGGCGCTGGAGAGCAGCGCGGCAAATTTCGTTGACTGTCTTTTCTGCATATTTTCCTCCCAAACTCGAACCACAAAGAGCGGCTTGACACGGATTACGTTATCGGTAACGTTATTAACTGTCAAGGGCGCGAATATTTCTCACCTCACAACCAAAGAAAATGGCGAAATATTGCGAAATTGCTAGAAAAGAAGCCGGAAACCGTGCTAAACGCAAAAAGTGACTATCGTTTTATTTCTACATTCGAAGCAAACCCAACGAAGGCTCCCTTTGGTGCAACGTTGCAGAGTAAAGCTGTTGTGACAAAGGCAAGACCAGAATAGAAGACCAATATTGGTGGGTCGAACGGATTTACCCTCGAGCGACAAACTGAAGAGGATCAACAGGGTTTGAAGAAACAAGTCACAACATTGGCAGAGGTTGCGAAAGTCGCAGGCGTCTCGCGGATGACCGCATCGCGTGCGATGAACAATCAGCCGGGCGTTTCAGTACACACCCGTGAAGCCATTCTACGTATTGCCGATGAAATGGGCTATGTCGCAAATCCGCTGGCGCAAAAACTCTCAGCCGGACAAACAAGGCTTCTAGGCGTTGTCGTCCAGTTGCACACGCCCTTTGCGGCCGATCTCGTTTTGGGCATCGGCAGTGCGGCGCGGGGCGCTGGCTATGAAATGCTGGCCTACTCGCTGCCATCGGACAACACAGAAAAGGCCAACATCGGCAATGTAGTCAGCCTTTTGCAACAGATCACCGACGGTGTTATTGCCATTTTGCCCAGCGAAGGGGAATATCTCGACAAGCTGATGCAGTCCTCGGTGCCTGTGGTAACGGTTGATACCATTACTGACGAAGGCATGTTTCCTTCTGTCGCAGCAGACAGTTATCAAGGCGGACGACTGGCGGTCTCGCATTTGGCTGAACTCGGCCACAAGCGGATCGGCTTCATCAGCGGCAACCAACGCCTGACCTCGGCCCGCGCCCGCAAACAGGCCTATTGTGATCTGATCGCCCAATTGAATCTGGATCAAGACCCAGATCTTCTCATCGAAGGGGATTATTCGCAAAAGAGCGGTTTTGAGGCCGCCAAGAAACTGCTGGCTCTGCCCGAGCGCCCCACTGCGATCTTTGCCTCCAATGACATGGGGGCCTTTGGGGCCATGACCGCAATCCGCGAAAATGGCCTGCGCATCCCGCAAGACATCTCCATCGTTGGTTTTGACGATGTGCCCTTGGCTCACCAGACCCACCCTCCGTTGACGACTGTGCACCAGCCATTGCAGGAAATGGGTCGTGCTGCGGTCAATATGCTCATCCCGCTTATCCTCGGTCTCGACCTCCCAAGCCGCCAAACCGTACTTTCCACCAATCTGGTGGTCCGGGAGTCGACTGCTCAGTTGAAGACGTAAAAGGTTTTTGCGGGGCTCGTCGCAACACTTTACTCTATGAGAAGGATTGGAGTGTTTATTATGAAGTATCGCCGCCGGACATTTTTCACAGCCAAGCAGAAGTTAGAAATTTGGGATAGATGGCAACGGGGCGAAGCTATGAGCTTGAATTACATCGTGAAGTGCAACACTCCCGCCTCGATATTGTATCGAGGTGAGCGTTGTTGCATGGATCAGCCACC
>NZ_PKUQ01000031.1 GCF_002866925.1 Cohaesibacter celericrescens | reverse complement strand
GCTCGCAAATCACACAGTGGCCTGACTGAAATTCGAGGACTAAAACACACCTCCCAAGACTGCCTCTCGATGATGATCTTCATCACCGAGGGGCAAAGCATGGTGCGTAATCGCTGACTTAATCTTTAACAAGCACCAGTCCAGATTGTGGCCGACTCCACCTGTTTACGGCCTTGCAACTGTGAGGGCCAACCCCGCTTTTGCAAGCGCCTCTACATCCTTGCTGTCCGGCTCATCATCCGTGATGATGCAATCAAAATTTTCCAGCTCTGACAAAACATGAAGCGCTGTTCGATCGAAACGGGAATGATTGACCAACAAGCATTTCCGCGAAGCAGCAGCCATCATCGCCACTTTTGCCCGCACAACATTGTCGTCCATATGGAATGCCTGTAGCCCAGAAACAGCCGGCGCAGAAATAAAGGCGATATCGGCACGCAATCGACACAGGGTTTCTTCGGTTACGACACCAAAATAGCCATTGTATTTGGCAGAATAAATACCACCGAGAGCCAGCAAAGTAATACCAGCTTCTCCGCGCAGCGCATCGATAATCGATTCATTGTTGGTGATAACAGTAAGAGGTCGCTTTTCAGTCAGCAAAGATCCCAGAACCGCTGACATAGATCCGTCGTTGATCATGACAGTCATGCCTGGCTCAATCAGCTTCAAGGCTTCACGTGCCATCCGCTCTTTCGCTTCAGCATCTTGTCGGGCACGGATACGAAAATCGCTTTCAAATTGCGTACCAGCATCCGCCGTCGCACCACCCCTAACTTTGCGCAAGACACCGAGCTGCTCCAACTCATCCAGATCACGATGAATTGTCATTTTCGATACAGCAAACCTCTCTGACAGGTCGTCGATATCGACGGCTCTGTTTTCTACCAGGAGATCCATTATCATCTGTCTTCGATCTTCGCCTCTCACGCAACACCTCCATGCCCTTACATTCCAGCAGGCACACATTTCGTAACACAACAAAACACCAAAATCAGTAAAATTTTGTTATTTTGTGATAAAATTACGTGACAATTAATCGACTATCCCACTCATCATAACGTCACGAGGCAAATTTCTGATAGTGTTTTAATCATGCATCAGCATAGAGACAAAACATCAGCACACGCAGCCTCCTACCCCGACTCATAAAGCAAGACAACCGCTGCATTCCGCAACACTCACAACCATTGACCGTAAAGACAAGAGGTTATGCGCAGGTCTTTTACTCAAACGCGCCTATCGTAGGGTTTGCTTAGTTTCACGACAGCACTTGGGGAGAAAACTCACGCAATTGGCCGTAATAGGGTTTAGTCGCAGGATGAACGTAAGGGCCACGTTTGGATGTTATCAGACCAAGAGCAACAAGACCCTCGGCGTGTTTGACAGCAGCAGCAACACCATCAATGACAGGCAAGCCAAATTCAGACCGCAAATTCATCACCAGATCGGCCATACCGGCACACCCCAGTACAATGGCCTCAGTCTTATCTTCATTAAGTGCACTGGTGATTTCATTGCGCAGTAGATCTCGAGCGTTGGATTTGGGGTCTTCTAGTGACAACACAGATATGTTGGCAGCACGCACGTTGCATTTCTGACCATGCCCATATCGTCGCACCAATCCTTCAACCGGCAATCTGGATTGTTCGGCAGTGGTGATCACGGTATAGCGCTGCGCGATATAGGCCGCTGTTGCCAACGCCGCTTCACAAATCCCCAGCACGGGAATGCGGGCAAGGCTGCGTGCGGCATCTAGCCCTGTGTCATCAAAACAGGCAATGATGGCCGCGTCTGCGCCCGCCTTTTCTGCCTTGGATATCTCAAGCAGCAAACCCGGTACGGCGAGTGCCTCATCGTAATATCCCTCAATAGAAGCAGGCCCCATAGAAGACGTCGCAGCCATAATTTCTGTCTCGGAGTAAGAAACGTCACGGGCTGCCTGAGCAATTTTATCTGTCATACTCGCAGTGGTATTGGGATTAATGACGGCGATCTTCATGGCCATTCATCCCTTTCCGCGCTGCTTATTCAAATACATGATTACACCCACCGTCACTCCGATGACGAGGAAGGAAAAGACCGTGGTCGCGGTGCCCAACGCATAGAGCACCGGCGTGGTTACATTGGTGGTCATGCCGTAAATTTCCAGCGGCAGCGTGTTGTAGGTCCCCGATGTCAGCAGCGTGCGGGCAAATTCATCATAGGACAAAGAGAAACCGAACAGGCCAACACCGATAAGGCTGGGCAAGATGATCGGCAGCACCACATGGCGAAACGTCTGCCATGGGGTGGCACCCAGATCTCGGGCCGCTTCTTCATAGGCGGGAGAGAAGCGATTGAAAATCGCCAGCATAATCAGCACGCCGAACGGCAGGGTCCAAGTCAGGTGCGCGCCAAAGCCGGAAGAATACCATGCAGGCCGCAAACCCGCCTGCTGAAACACCACGCCAATGCCCAGAGAAATGATAATGGATGGCACCACCAAACTGGCGACTGAAAGATAAAACAGAGGTGTCGCGCCAATGAACTTGCGGCGAAAAGCCAGCCCTGCGAGCAATGACACGACCACCGTCGAAATCATCACCATAATGCCTAGGGTAAAGGACCGTTTGAAGGAGCCGCCAAAATCACCGACGGCCTGAGTTTCAAACAAGTTGAAAAACCAGTGAAGAGATACCCCGTTCAGCGGAAAAGTCAGACCACCATTCGGCCCCTGAAATGACAGAATGACGATGGCAGACAAGGGACCATAAAGGAACAAGACAAACAGGGCAAAGAAAGTTGCTAGAATGTAGAATTCTCTGGATCGTGTTTCGGACTGCATCATTACAACTCCTTGCGAATATCGACGACCCGCAGGATTGCGGCAACCAACAGAAGCACCAGCGCCAGCAGCACCACAGCATTGGCCGCTGCAGCGGGATACTGAAGCAAAGACATCTGGTTCTTCATCATCAGCGCGACCGAAGCACTTTGCCCGCCGGACATCACCTGCACTGTCGAGAAATCTGCCATCACAAGGGTGGCGACAAAAATCGTACCGATCGCCATGCCCGGTTTGGCAAGAGGAATGATGACATTGCTCAGGATCTGGCGCCCCGAAGCACCGGCATCGCGCGCGGCTTCAATCAGCGAATGATCAATGCGCATCAGGGTGTTAAAGATAGGGACAACCATGAAAAGCGTATAGAGATGGACCATAGCCAGGACGACCGCAAAATCGGAATAGAGCAACCATTCAACGGGTTCCGAGACCACACCGGAACTGACGAGCGCTCCGTTGACCAGCCCATTTCGTCCTAGCACCGGTATCCAGGATATCATCCGGATGATGTTGGAAGTCAGAAAGGGCACGGTACAAATAAGAAAAAGCACCATCTGCATGCTCGTCGATCTGACATGGAAAGCAAGAAAGTAGGCCACCCAAAAGCCGACAAACAGGGTAATTGCCCAAACAATCACCGCATATTTTATGGTGTTTAGATAAGTCTTCCAAGTCACCCACGACCCCAAAGTCTCAACATAGTTCAGAGTGATAAGGTCTGGATACATTCGCGCAAAATCATAGTCCCAGAAACTGACAATCGCGATCATTGCCAGAGGGAGCAACAGAAATGCCCCGAGGATGATGGCCAGCGGCGCGGCCTGAAGATACGCAGCCAACCATTTGGGCATGTGAACCGCCTCTTTTGGCTTCGGGGACAATTGCGCTGTCGTCATGATGCCTGCTTTCCTATTGCTATTTTGAGGTGGCGAAGACAGTCCGCCACCTCTTTGTTTGCCTCTTCATCTCCCCAAAAACCGCATCGGGGAGATCAATCAATGGGATCAGGAAGCGATGAATTCGTTCCAACGACGAAGCATATAGCGATCTTCATCCATCACGGAGTTCCAGCAAGCAACCTTACCCATGCGTTCATCGAAGGATCCGCCATCACGGACTGCGCCCGGTTTTTCCATAACCTTGCCTTCAGGTGAAAGGATTTCGCCCTGCGCTGCCTTGCCTTCAATCCAGAAGCCCCACTCGTCTTCAGACATATATTCCTTGGCGGTGTCCATACAGGCTGAATAGTAACCCTGACGGTTGAGATATCCACCAACCCAACCGGAGGTATACCAGTTGATATATTCATAGGCGGCATCGAGCTGGGCGCCCTTAAGGTGGGAAGCAAGACCCAAGCCGCCGCCCCATGAACGATAGCCTTCCTTGAGAGGCTGATACTTACAAGCAACACCCTTGGCGCGCACAGCAGCAACAGCCGGTGACCACATCGACTGGATAACAACTTCGCCAGACGCCATCAGGTTCACAGATTCATCGAAAGACTTCCAGAAAGCACGGAACTGGCCTGACTGTTTGGCAGCAATCAGAAATTCGATCGTCTTATCAATCTCTTCCTTGGTCATATTGCCTTTGTCAGCATAGGTAATATTGCCCATTGCTTCCATGATCATGGCTGCATCCATGATGCCGATGGATGGAATATTGAGGATTGAGGTCTTACCCTTGAAGGCTGGATCCATAATGTCGGCCCACGTAGTGATTTCACGCCCCACAAGGTCGGGGCGGATACCCAAGGTGTCGGCGTTATAAATCGTTGGCATCATGGTGAACCATTCGGTCTCACCTGCTGCGAAAGTCTTGGCATCCGGGCCTTCAACAAATCCAACCGTATGGGGAGCTGTGCCTTGCGCAATCACACTATCTGGCAGCAATTTACCGGACTTAAAGAGCGGCACCACCTTGTCATAATATTTCAACCGGTTGGTATCCATCGGCTGGATAACGCCCGTTGGGAATACTTTTTTGAGAATCCAATATTCGATATCTGCAATGTCATAAGAGTCAGGCTGAGTGACGGAGCGCTGGGCAGCTGCGTCTGAATCAGTTGCTGTCATTTCCAGCGTGATGCCAAGATCTTCCTTACATTTCTGCGCAATGGCGTTGATGTTGGAAACACCGGTACCAAACTGGCGCAGAGTGATTGGATTTTGTGCCCAGATAGTCGGGAAGCCTGTGATGGCTCCGGACCCGGCGGCAACACCAGCGACGGCGGCACCGGTTTTGAGCAATGAACGTCGGCTAAGGCCGCTGGATTTGGTTGTCTTACCAGTCATAAAGGGTGTCTCCTGTTTAATAGACATTGAAATAATTAAGACTTGACGTGCCCCAAGACGATGGCATCAGCCGGCGCCCACGAAAGGGGGACCGCATCGCCGGATTTAACCGGCTTTGCGAAATAATCAGCGTCCGAAAGCAGGATGGTGAAATCCTCAATTCCGGCACCTGTAATGGATAATTTGACGGTTGCTCCGAGGTCCTCGACATTGGCAACAACGCCCGTGAAACCGAACCCGGGCTCATCTGCATCTTTCAAGCGCGCGTGATCTGTACGCACAGCGATATCGGCAGTCTCAGCACCCACTTCAGCAGCGCCCAGCGCACTGAAGCGATGACCGCCGGCCACTTCAATGGTTGTCTGCTTGTCAGCCTGTTCAACGATCCTCCCGGATATAACGTTGTGGCTTCCCATGAAGCGAGCAACAAAAGGCGTCGCCGGTTTTTGGAAAATATCGCGGGGAGAAGCGGCCTGCTCAATACGACCATCATTCATGATGACGATCAAATCAGCCAGAGCCATAGCTTCTTCTTGACTGTGGGTGACATGCACAAAGGTCATGCCAAGCGATGTCTGTAGTTTCTTAAGCTCCGCGCGCATTTTAATTTTCAGGAAAGGATCAAGGGCGGACAGCGGCTCATCCAGCAGCAACGCTTGCGGCTTGGTGATCAACGCTCGTGCCAGCGCAACCCTTTGTTGCTGACCACCAGAAAGTTGTGCAGGTCGGCGATCAGCATAGGGCTCAAGCTGCATGAGTTCGAGCATTTCCGTGGCCTCTGCTCGTCTTTTCTCTTTATCCACCCCTTGCATTTTCAGGCTGAATGCAACGTTGTCGACCAGATCAAGATGGGGGAAAAGAGCATAGGATTGGAACATCATCGCAGTGCCACGACGGGCTGGCGGCAGTCCGTTGACGACTTTGTTGGCGAGCATTATGTCACCATCGGTTATGTCTTCGTGGCCAGCTATCATTCGGAGCGTTGTCGACTTACCGCAACCGGATGGCCCCAACAGGCAACAATAACGTCCTGCAGGAACTTTCAGGCTGATTGCGTGAACGGCCGTTGTTGTCCCATAGACTTTTGATACAGCGGCGAGCTCGATTTCTGCGGCTTTTGACATTGAAACTCCTTTAGCGCTTGTAAGGGCTTACAAAGCAAAGGCCGTGCCAAATGATCTAAACGTATGATATACATACATTTTTTGACAATCACTCAATGAATGAACACATCGAGATAGATATTTGCGCACAAAATTAGGGCATGGAATAATAAAAGTTAGGCAATATTGAATTCGATAAATGCGCAAATTGTATACAATTTAATGCTATTAAATTCGCACTGATTGTTTTCAATCATATGATTTTTACAGGACTTCTATTGAATCTGTAACTGTAGGAGGCAATAAGGGAACAAACAGGAATTTAATAATGGAATTAAACTTCGCACATATGCGGTCAACAGCATCCAACCCTGAAGATCGGGCGGCGGCCATTCGCGATGCCATTCGTGACGCGATCGTCGACCGCAGGCTTGCCCCCGGAACCAAGCTATCAGAGGCAGAAGTCGGAACCCTTTTCAAGGTGAGCCGCACCGTCGTGCGACAAGCACTTCAGATGCTAACATTCGAAGGCCTGGTGAATAGCGAGCGCAATCGCGGCGCTTTTGTCGCAAACCCCACACCTGATGAAGCGAGACAGATTTTTTCCAGCCGTCGCCTGATCGAACCGGGGATCATTGCCGAAGTAACAAAACGCATCACGCCTGCTGATATTAAAAAGCTAAGAGAGCATTTAAAAACCGAGGCCACACTCCACCAAAAACTCGGCGCAGATGCCCGGCGCTCAGAAATCAAAGCTTCAGGAGATTTCCACCTGTTGATTGCCCGCTTTGGGGGCAATGCAATTTTAGAGAAATTCATGGCTGAACTTGTAGCGCGCTCTTCTCTCGTCATTGCCCTGTATGGCCGCACCGGGACCTCAAGCTGTGGACATGACGATCATGACAACATCCTCAATCTAATCGAAGCAGGGGATGAAAACGGGGCTACTGAGCTTATGCTCAAGCATATTGATTGCATTGAAGCCGATTTGGACCTTAAAGCGGGCGACGAGTTGACACTGAAAGAAGCTTTGCGTTTGGGATAACCAACGGACGTCCTATACATTCACGGCATTCTGGACATCTGGAGCATCAAAAGAAGCTCTGAGAGATCGGACAAAGCCAAATTCCTCACCTTCGGGCGAGCCAGAATTGGCGTGTCACAAACAGCACTCCAAAAATCAAATTTACAGTCCTAGATTTCCAAAATATTTCTGTATGTTTCGGAACCGCCTTTTGCGACAAAAAAATACAATAATCTGGAATTGTGCCACACTTCATTCTTTTTTCCTGCGCACCGATTTGCTGTTATTTTCCGGCACAGTCGATGAAGTGGCGGCGTCTTTATTCAAGTCAGACATGAGCCCGAACCGCATTGTGTGCACTGCAGATGCCTATTCTTGCGTGATGAATGAGTTGATCAGCGTTAAAACTCACAGCGCCCACTCTCATCACTCAACCTGCGTCTGCCCAATCAAATCGGAATGCTTATCAGCGAATTCTGACCAAGGATAACCACCATGACGATTAAGAGCATTAGCGGCTGTATCGGTTGCATGGAATGCGTCCAATCCTGCCCCTGCGATGTCATTCGCATGGACGAGAAAAACGGCAAGGCCATAATCGCCTATCCGGCAGACTGCCAGATTTGTCATTTGTGCCGGATGTATTGCCCCGTTGACGCCATTGAAATGGCCCCTGAGAAGACAATTCCCGTTGTCACACCCTGGGGGTAGCAATGAAAATTGATAGAAAATTTTATGTCATCGGCAGCGCACTGGCACTTTTTATTGGTTTGCCCCTGTTGCTCTATGGTCTGAGCGCAGCACCTACCCGCTCATTCCTGAAAGAGATCATATCGATCCTGACCATACTGGCCGTATTTTTGATTTTGGGGCAACTCTTCCTGACCCGCAGCAATGAAGGACTTAGGATGCTTTTCGATGGTCGACAAGTTCAAACCACGCATAAGTTCATTGCCTATGGCGCAGTAGGCTGGCTCTTACTGCATCCCTTGCTCATTGTTTTTCCCCGTTTTTTTGAAGCAGGCGTGAAACCATTGGATGCCCTGGTCACCATGCTGACGACGTTTGAAAATCTGGGTATTCTGCTCGGACTGACTGCCTGGTTGTTATTACTAGTGCTCGGTTTCATGTCCGTTTTCCGCATGCGCATCATGAAGCTTTTTGGACTGACATATCGCAAGTGGCGCTATATTCACGGCAGTCTATCGATCATTTTTCTACCACTTGGTTTGTGGCATGCCATTGAATTAGGGCGTCATGTCGATTTGGGGATGGCTGCTGCGATGATCTTTTTCGCGACAGTTGGCATTGCGATGTTGGCGGTGTTTTACGCAAAGACCGTACCGCAAGACCGCGCCAAACACCGCGGCCGCCAATTGCATCAAAGCGCAACTCATCAGGAACCAATTCTGCCAACACCAAGCAAAGGAACACATTTATGAGCCAGTCTGAAAACCTGACCGCTTCAACGCGCCGTCAATTTCTGATGCTCTCTGGTGCCGCAGTTGGCGTGGCAGCGCTTGGTCAGAATGCGGCTTGGGCAGAAAACAAGTCTGAGATTGATCCGCAGACAATTTCAAACGTCACTCACGAAACAGATTGTCTGGTGATTGGTGGCGGGATGGCTGGACTGTTCGCAGCCGTTAAAGCCCATGACGCCGGGGCCAATACAATGATTGTCGCAAAGGGGCGGCTTGGATCATCAGGCTTAACCCCGTTTGCCAAGGGCTATTTCATCTACAACCCGAACGTTGAAAAAACCTCGATCGACGCATTTGTCGAAACGGTCTCTCGTTCGGCACTTGGCACAAACAACCCCGTCTATACCCGCCAAATGACAGAGCACTCTCTTGCAAGAGCCAAAGAACTGAAAGACTGGGGATTTTTTGACCAGACTCTCGCCAATCGCCCTTTCATGAAACCGATCAGCGAACGCAACATCCCTTTGCTTGAGCGCATTGTCATTACGCATTTAATCAAGGAAGACGGCAGAATAGCAGGCGCAGCAGGCTTCCGGTTGGATGCAGCGGAGACAATCACCATCAAGGCCAAATCGATCATTCTGTGTACCGGAGCGGGTGGCTTCAAACCAAGCGGCTTCCCAGTCTGCGATCTTACGCATGACGGCTCCATCATGGCCTATGAAATCGGAGCAAAAGTGACGGGCAAAGAGTGGAATGACGGCCACTCGACCCGAGTCAAAAACCCGGCAGCTTGCTACGACAATTGGGGCGATATGTTCGACCGGATCCCAGATACCATTGGTGTTGAAGTGCATCACGACCTTGGTGTTGATATCAATCATCGGGCCTATGTCGTTGGCAATCCCATTTTTGGCGGCCCGGGTAGCCCGCCTGATTTAAAACAGGTGGAAGTATCCGGAGGCCCCTACGTACCCGAGGAATTCCAACATAAGGGCCCTCCCGGCGGCAAGCCACCACACGGAGCCAAAGGCCCTCAAGAAGGTCCGGAAGGGCGGCCACCAAAAGGAAACGGCAGAGGCGGAGCCCCCGGCGGTGGCAAGGACGGCCCACCCATGGCCTCAGGCGCTGCGATGGGCGGAGCCTCTGCAGGGATGGCGATCCACAAAGCAGAAGGTTTGGTACCCATTGATGATCGTTGCGCATCCAACATCCCGGGCCTTTATGCGGCTGGCGATGCTTTGGGCAGCTATATGTCCGGAGGCATTTATACCCAAGGCGGTTCATCTTTGACCGGGTCTGCCGTGCAAGGGGCAATTGCGGGGGAAGCCGCAGCAGACTATGCATCCGGAGCCAACATGCCGGACATTGCCAAAGCCAATCTCACCTCAGTCCTTGATGAAATTCTTGCCCCGCTCAAGCGCGAAACCGGTTACGGGCCTGCGTGGGTAACCCAAACCCTGCAAGGCGTGATGATCCCCAATTTTGTGCTCTATGTGAAAAAAGGAGCGATGATGCAAGCGGCTCTGGCATATGTCGAGGAATTGCGTGACCATCATGCGCCGCTGTTGCGTGCTGCCAATATGCACGAATTACGTCTGGCTTTTGAAACACGCAACATGATCTTGAGTGCCGAGATGAAACTGCGCGCATCTCTGATGCGCACCGAGAGCAGATGCAGCCACTACCGCCTTGATTATCCGGAAGTGGATGACGAAAACTGGCGGGCGTGGATCAATATATTCAAGGGAGAGGACGGCTCAATGCAGCTTGAAAAACAAGCCTTCGATCACTGGCCGGCGCAGAGTTAAGACCCTTCCGGCCCGAAAAATCCGGCCAGTCAGATAGACAATGGAGCGCCCAAACGGGTTGCTCCATTGTCATTCATAGCACCGCGCCTTATTGCGTCACCACAAAAGCCGCAGGCAGAGACCTATAGATTGAGATAATCAACTAAGCTTAAATTGATCATGACGTTGAGAGCTGAATAACTGGCTTCAAGTTGGGTCTTATAGGTTGTCGCCTCAACGGTCGCAACGGCCACGTCGACCGACGTCAGGTCAGTAGCAAGGCTTTCGGCTTCGGTTTTAAAACTAGTCTCATTTTCAATAAATGTTTCAAGGCGATTTGTTGCGGTGCCCGAGGCACTCTGGGCGGCGATAATCGCGTCTTGGGCCGAGATCAAAAGCTCTGAGACATCGGCAAGCTCACTCGTCTCCAAAGGGGACGCATTGGCAAGATAGGACAAGGCGCGCATCGCCTGTTCGATCGCATCATCATTCCCCGTTATGCCATAATCAATACTGCGTTCTTCCCCTACGCGCGCAGTTTGAATGTAATCGTCACCCTGATAATAGTCTGTGTTGACGGTTGTGAGGGATGTTGCGGCATAGGCGGTCAAATCGACAGGGGATGTTTCGGTCAGGCTGCCGGCAAACAAATAGCGCCCTTCATATTGGGTATTCACCAACGATGCCAAATCTTCAAGATTGTTTTGTGCGTTTGATTGCAGGCTGGCGATATCAATGTCGGTGCTCGTGGCATTGACCAATGTACGTGTGTTGGTCAACAGGTCACTGATTTGGCCCAAGATGGAAGCCGACATTTCACTGCGCGTCGCAATGCGCTCGGCGCTTGATATCAGCGCATCAGAGCGTGCGATCGAGACACTGAGATCAAGCACGGTGCCAGCATCGCTACCCAGATCGCCATACTCTGTCGATATCAATCCGCTGGCTTGTTGCTGCTGCACCTGAGCCAATTTTGCCTGCGTGGTCATGGCCATTTGCAAGACAGATGAAGTCTGATTGAAAGTTGAAACGCGCATTACCATGACATCACCTATGAGACCGCAGACCGAAGATCATCAAACATGGACTGGATGGTGCTGAGAATGGTTGAAGCCAGCGCATAGAGCTGTTGCAACTCGGCCAGCCGCTCGGTCTCTTCGTCCACATTCACGCCATAGATTGAAGCAATAGTGTCTTCAATTGAGCTTAGTTCCGTTTGCGACAAGTCCAGACTGTTCGACGCACTGGTTGAGGCACTCACCGCTGCCGAGATGATTTCGCCGACATAATCCGTAAAGCTACGATCACCCGCGGACAGAACACCGGCCGCGTTAAAGGAGGTGTCGCCCTGCAAGGCATCCAGTATCGCGTTGGCGGTTTCCGATGCATTGGCCGTCCCCAAAAGAGTGGTCGGATCGCTCAACAGACTATCGCTAACAGCGATGTCCGACGCACTCGTGCCGGTCAAGAGGCCGGGTTGCACAGTATTGAGCGTGGTGACCAGCTGATTTGCCAATTCGTCCAAGGCCTCACTAAAAGCGGGCAAAGTCTCATCACGCAAGGTTAGTAAAGCCCCCAGAGACCCGGTATCAAGCTTGTCTGTGATGTCGGACCCATTGACAGAGATCGTGACATGGCCAGACGCATCTGTGTCAGTTGTCAGCAAGTGGGAGGTACTATCAACCAAAACCTGACCAGAAGCCGAATAAACCTTTGTACTGCCGTCGGTCCCGGTGAAAGTTTTTATTTCCATTTGTTCTGAAAGCGCAACCAAGGCGGTGTTTAACTGGTCTTGCAAATCTGATGTACTGTCACCTCTGGCGGTGGCGGTTCTGATTTGTGCGTTCAGACCGTCGATTGTTTCAAGGGCTTCATTGGCCTCCGCCACTCCTGTTGCGATCTGACTATCAGCAGTCTCGATCTGGTCTGTAATGTCGCTTGCTGTATCGTTAATCTGGTTGGTGACATCTTCCAAGGCTGCCACGGCAGCATTTGCCAGACTGGCTGATTCCGGTGTGGTCGCAAGCCCCGTCATGGCGTCTTCGAAGGCCGCAATGGTGTTGGAAAGCGCAGACCCCTCACCAGTTTCGCTGGATAAACTACCCAATGCACTTTGCAAATTGCTTATGTAACTTTGAGTGATGGTTGCTGCGGCAGTCTCAGAGGTGGCATCGATAAGGTCAGTCATTAGAATTTTGCTGACATTGGAGGCAATCTCGGCGATAGACACGCCAGAGCCGCTGCCCCCAGACGTAAGAGAGATTTGGGTGGCGCGCTTGGTGGTATAGCCATCGGTGTCCGCATTGGCGATGTTGTTGGCGGCGACAGAGAGCTGGACTTGCGTGGCACCCAGCGAACTGGTTGCGATATGTAACGAGGTAGCAAGTGTGGTCATTGCTCTCTTATCCCTGGTTCGAACCGGTTAAACCTCATGGCTTCTTTTGATTGAGACAGGCTGTACCGAACCATAGGCCTGTTGCCCCCTATCTCCATAAGAGGTCAGGGCTGCATGCTGCTGGTTCTCTCGAACGGCTCGCATGATGGTTTTAATGCGCCGTTCGTTTGCATTGGCAGCTTTTGTCAAACTGCTCGCATTTTGAAAGATGATTTGTGCCAAGCTTTGAACGCGGTCTTGCAAAATATTGAACTTCTCGTCCGAAGCAAAAAGAAAGGCCTCGCGATTTTGATTGAAGCTTTTAAAAAAGGCAGAAAATTCAGCAACCAATTTGGATTTTCTTTCTAACAAATCCTGCATTTGCACGGGTCTGCCGCTTTCAAGCCGTCTGTTTTCTTCTTCTGCCAGCAGTATGATTTCGTCCGCGACAGCAATAGCCTGATCGATTGCGAGCTCTATTTTTGCTTTATCGCTCGGAAATTGCATGACGTTTGTCTGACTGGTGTCCATGGTGGGCCTAACTTTTTTTCTTGCGGAGATCTGTCACTTTGGAATATGCACCGGCAGCGTGGCTCGCTTGGGTAGAACGCGACAGTTTTTTACGGATTTGCCCTTGCTGCTCGCGCATATGCCATTTCAATTCTTGGAGAGATTTTTTGGCGACAAGCATCAGCAACCGGCTAGAGGGCGCATTTGGGTTATCCTTCAAAACAAGAATATCCCGCTTTAATTGTCCCAGTTTGGCACTGCATTGTGTGAGGTCATCTGGCATGAAGATTACCGAACCGCACTAATCAGGCTGTCAAACATCTCTTTGCTGGTTGAAATGATTTGCGAAGCAGAGGAATAGGCTTGTTGAGCGGCCAACATGGAGGAAAATTCAGTACTGGTATCGACGTTGCTTGATTCCAGCTGGCTGCTTTGAAGCACGCCAGCCCCACCCGTCCCAGCAATATGCAAGGTCGCATTGCCCGAGTTGGTCGAGACAGAATAGAGCCCGCTGTTGCCTTCTATCAGACCGTCTGCATTGGTGAAGGTAGCCACAGGGATTTTATAAATTGCACGCGACTCGCCGTTGGAAAAAGACGCAATAACCGAACCGTCTGTGTCAATTTCAACACCACTCAAGGTGCCATAGGCCCGCCCATCCGCAGAAATCGTATCAACCACAATTTCCGCTGACGCACTATCGTTGGAGGAATTCTGCGTTAAGTCGTCGAAACCCAACGAGATTGAGCTGTCGGCTGCGCCTGTGGTCCATCCCGTGATCGCCAACGTCGCGCTGGCAGGTGTGGTGCTCAGTAAATTGCCATCGGTATCAAATGTCAGATCAACATCTGACGCTGATGTTACGGTGCCGATCGTGGAAGACGTATCTGCCGACAGGGGACTGGCATAAGATACGGTCCAGGCGTTGGTACCCGTTTTGGTGTAAGTGGCCGTAACCGTGCTGGCAGTACCAAGAGAATCATAAACCTCAAAGCTGGATTCAAAGGCATCGCCTACCGCCGCATCAGCCGGCAAAGTGGCATTTGTATCAACTTCCGTAGTTGCTGCGGCCGAACTCTGAACCGAGCTTACATCAATCTTGGTGAGATTGACGCTACTGGCTCCACCGGAAACATTGCCGTCATCGTCCGTTTCCCAGCCCAGAAGATAGCTCTCACCGTTGGTCAGATAGCCTTCTTCATCGACACTGAATTCACCGTTACGCGTATAATAGCGTGAAGAGCTATCGCCTTCAGTCGAAACAATAAAAAAGCCATCGCCCTCAATGGCCAAATTGGTTGTTGTGGTAGAAGCAACCAAAAGGCCTTGAGACGTAACGTTGGAAATATTTGACGCTGTGACACCACCCGATTTGGTCGAACCACTACCCGCCACCAAACTGGCAAAGCTGGTGGTGGATGTTTTATAGGCGGTGGTGGAAGAGTTGGCGAGGTTGCTTGACACTGTTGCCAGAGCAGAGGTTTGAGCAGAAAGGCCAGAAATGGCCGAATTCATTGCACCTGCTAAGCTCATATCGGCCTCCCTTTAGTTTGAAACAATCGCTGTGATATTGTCCATGGTCACACCAACACTGCCGATGGTGAGATAGGTTGCGTCTCCCGACGAGTCGACGCCGGTGACCTGACCCGTGATTGTGCTGCTGGTTGTCACTGCGTTGCCCGAGGAATCAGTGGCAGAAATTTCCAGTGTGTAGATTCCACCATCCGCCATTTGGTCACCGTCGCTGGTGACGCCATCCCATGAAAAATCATAGGTGCCCGCATCTGTATTGCCCGCCTCCGAGTAGACAGTGTCGCCGTCTTGATCAAGAATACTAACCGTGACGTCGTCGGCGTTGCTCTCCAGCGTATAGGACCATTGTGCGGCCCCATCTTGTAAGGAGGTGGTCTCGCCGTTGGCGCTGATGGTCTGGCCAAGATAGCCCAATCCATTGGAAGAAATGAGCGTGTCGAGCGAGGTCGCAATATTTTGGAGACTCTCGGTGTTTGAGACCTGCGATTCATAGTTGGAAAGCTGAACCATCTGGCTCAAGAATTCACTTGTATCAGTCGGATCTGTCGGATCCTGATTTTGCAACTGTTCGATCATGAGCTGAAGAAAATCAGCACTATCCAGATCCAAACTACTGCTGGTGGTGCTGGTTGTTGTCGAACTGCTACTTGTCAATGTACTTAGTGCTGATACCGTCATGCCGCTTCCGATCACGCAAAATTAAACGTTACAAAGCGAATGCATGTTTATACTTTGCAATTTCGCCTCTCATATTTATCAAACGGGAGAAATCACGAAATCAGGCGCAATAAATACAAATAAAAATTTGGGAATATTTTACCGAATACTCATTGCCGCAAGGTAAAAATTGCCTAGTGAGGCTATTCACAAGATCTTACTTGAAAAAAAGGGCGCGATGGCGCTATACAAAGCGATAATGCGCGACGAGGATCGCGAAATTTTACCTGCTTTTACAAATGTCATTTGGGGGATATCAGTGCGTCAGGAAGGTTTTTTGGCTTTATCCATAATGCGCTGGATCAGGGAGGCCGGAGCCTTAAGGGGGGGCTGTGCCTCGATCAATTTAGCAATATTGATACTCATCTGAAGGCTATTACGGGCAGTCTGGGAATTCTCCAGAAGCCGTTTGGCCACGCCACCTTCAAGAACAGGCCAGACGGAAAGGTCTGACCCGTAAAGATCTAACAACGTCTCGAAATGCTCTATTGTCATATCGTCTTCGGGCTTGACCATAATCACCTTAGAGACTTGAAAACCGGGCTACCAAAACACGATCTTCTGGCGTCTGGTCTATGCCGCAGACGCCTTCTTAACTGAATTGTCTAGAATCTCTCCCATAACAGTGTCAATGCTTCGTTTGGGCAGATGAGAGATTTCGGCCCAAGCATTTCGAAACTCCAAAATACCGACGGCTTGTTTTGCATAGCGTTCAATCGCATCTGGACGTCCATAGGAGCTGTGCAATGCCATGATATTTTTGGTATACATATCGATGAATTGTTGCCCCAATTCAGGGTCCGCATCAAGGCTGACATTCTGGCGCAGGCCGCTCATGACTTTTGAGGCCGTAACCACGCCTCCGAACGCTTTCTCATATTCATTTTTACGCAAATAATAGGACGCAAGAATGAGAGCATTCAATATCTCATCAAGCAAGAGCGTCACGGCTTTGGTAGGCGCGACTGTTTTGTTGGCGGTACGATAAGCACCAATGGCATGATTGAGGGCATAGTTCATCATTAATCTCCGGTATTGAAAAGCGCTTCGAGGTAGTCAAGAGAACTTTCTGCCTCGGATATTTTTTCTTGATAGCTGGCATATAGAGTGATTAACCGGTCGCGGTAATCCTCCACGGTCGACATGATAGCTTCGTAGCTATCTTCATAATTGCTGTTTTCATCTTCCAGACTGGTTATAATATCGGTGATGAGACCATCATCTTCATCGGAATATCCAGAGACAGCTTGATACAAATTTTCAACGATCCCCGTTGATGTCGTGATGTCGATTGTCATGTCTTCAGAGCCGGTGAAGACAAAGGTGATGCCCTCATAGTCCGATCCCTCGGCCCCTACGATACGGGACCCTTTAACCTCGAACAGACTGTCATCACCATCAACAGACACCCCTGCTAGCACTCCATCTTCATCAACGGTAACATCCAACGAAAGGGAGCTGGGCATAGTGCCGTTGCGATTAAGCAGGACGAGATCGCTGGAACTGGATGTCATCTGGAAATTGAGCAGGCTTTCAATCCCATCCAAATCGTTCAGCAAGGCGTCATTCAACACGCTTTCATCAAGCTCAAGATAGTTGCTGTTGTCATAGGACAACCCCAACAGCGCCATGCTGTCTTCATCAACCATACTAGAAAGGGCGTCGGCAATCGCATTATTCACGTTGCGCAGCGTTCCATCTCCAAACAAGACAGCATCATCTGATGCCCCGCCGCCGGAAGCTGTCTCTTGTTGAGTCAAAGCCCATTCGCGATAGGCATTATAACTATCCACGATGGATTGTACGGACGTTTTGATTTCGGAGAGGGATTGAGAAATTTCGACCGAGATGCTGTCGTCTTCTCCAGTGGTTTGGTAAAGCGAAAAAGTGACTCCATCGACCACATCATCTACGGTGTTTGTGTCGCGCGTGATTTCGATACCGTCAATGCTGAAGATCGAATCTTGGCTGGCTTGAAGCTCGTTGGTAAAAGCTCCCGCGGCATCGACAATGCCCAAACTCTGTCCAATATCATCCCCGTCAACACTGGCCATTGTGATGTCTTGTCCGGTGTCATCAGCGTTCAGCACAAGCTTAAATTCGGTACTGGATACTTCAATAATCGAAGCAGAAATTCCGGTGAGACTGGATTCAGCATTGATCGCTTCGGCGATATCTGCCAGGGACATACCGCTGTCAACCTCGATCTCCACCGCGTCAGCGGCAAGTTCGTCTCCACCATCCAATTGCAGAGAAAATGTACCAGCCATCCCAATCGCGTCGGTTTCGCTACTCTGGCTTTCCGAGGCCACTTTCTGGGCTTTGGCAAGCTGCAAAATCTTGAGATCATAGGTTTGGATATCGGCACCATCATCAGCAGTGATCACAACAGCCGATGATGCATCAACGTCACCATTGGCAGTCGTATATGCTTCGCGGACAGAGAATATATCATCATTTTCAGTTAGGGAATCGTCCGTACCGCGGATAATATCCAGAGATGATGTAATATCCTGAAGCAAGCCCTGCATGGTTTCATAAGCTTCGATTTCGGTTTCGTTTTCCGCGATCTTCACTTCGATGGTATCAGCAGGAAGCTGCTTTTGCGCAACCGCGACTTCAACCAAGGCATCCCAATCAGTGTCATCCGAAGAGGTGGATGTTGATATCGATGATGAGGTCAAAGTTGAGGTGGTTGATGTCGATGTTGTATCAACAGTTGTCACTCAACAACTCCCGTTCGGTGATGATGTAAAAGGGTTTGATCTGCCCAGCCAGACGGCTCGCCAGGACCGCAAGATCATCCCACGATTGTGACGGGTATTTCATGATCATTGCGGCCCATGGCTGCGCTGGTTATCGTATGAGGCTCAGAAGATTTTCAGGCATTTCGTTTGCCTGAGTGGCGGCTGCAACCGCGGCCTGAACCTTAACGCTGGAAGCGGACAAAGCTGCCTGCTCTTTGGCGATATCAACGTCTTCGATCGCCGATTTGGCTGAATCCAGATTTTCAACACTGGTATCAATCTGAGCTGAACGGAACTCAAAACGAGACATAATCGCACCCATTTCAGCACGGGCTGATGAGACCTGGTCGATCGCGTCATCCAGAGCAGTCAGAGCAGTGGTCGCACCTGCCTGCGTTGAAATATCAAGAGTATCGACCCCCAAGGAGGAGGTCGTTAAGGAAACAACGGACAGATTGATTGTATCTGTCGCATCCGAACCAACGATGATATCAGCGCCAGATCCAGCTTCTTCGACCGTTGTGCCATTGGTCGTGCCCGCAGTCAGACCCAAAGAAGACAAATCCAGAGTGCCGGAACCATCGGCCAGTGTAATTTCTGCGTCACTGCCCTCTACCGTGCTTGTGAGCGTCAATGTACCGCTCTCGTTAGAGGCTGTGACGCCCGTAGTAGCACTCTCGGCGTTGATGTCAGCAACCATTTCATCGACGGTGTAGGTTGTATCAGCGTTCAAGAGTGTAACATCAACACCATTGATGGAAATCGTACCCGTATCGCCGGCAGTGGTTGTGAGATCAGCTGTAGCACCGGTCGCCACTGCTGCTGTTTCTGTGATATCTTCGGCAAAATCACTGGTACCATCGAGCAAGCTTTGTCCATTGTAGCGCGTGCTCTGAGAGATGCCATCGATCTCTTCCTGCAGTTCGTCAAACTCAGCCTGAATGTAGGTACGTTCAGTGTCGGTCACGGTACCGGATGCTGATTGAGACGCCAGAACTTTCATGCGCTCAAGAATGTCACTGACGTTTGAAGCACCGCCATCTGCGGTCTGAAGAACCGAAATACCGTGGGAAGCGTTGGTGGAAGCCTGTTCCAATGCGGCAACATCGGAAGAAATACGGGTCGCAATCGCGAGGCCAGCAGCATCATCGGACGCCTTGTTGATGCTGGATCCACTGGCCAGTTTGGCAAGTGAGCTGGATTGCTCGGTTGCGTTGATATTCAAGAAACGGACCGCAGTGTTTGCGGCAGTATTGGTGGAAATGACGGGCATAGTCGAACTCCTGAACTAAACGAACTCCGCCCCACTTACAGGTGCGGTGGCGTGTTCCTTCACGCCTTAATTCTCAAACGGAGCGACGCGCCCAAATCAGGCGAGATTTATTTATACATTTTAACGTGCGCATTAACCTTGAGTAAACAAAGATAATATATCGCGGCTATCGTTTTTCAGGATGATACGAAGCTTCTGTTTTCCTCTCTTTAACAGAGATTCAACCGCAGAAACGCTGGTATCCATGATTTTTGCAATTTCACGATTGCTCATATTTTCATAATAAGAAAAAACAAGCGCGATGCGTTGCTGGTCTGGCAGTTTGGCGACGGCATCTTCCAACAATTCAAGTCCCTCGCGCATCTCCAAAATTTTGGACTGACTTAATTTTCCATCTTTCGGTTCCGGAATTTCATCCAGCGCGGTTGCTTTGTTCTTGCGCAAATGATCAATGCAGCGATTGGTGACAACGCGAAACAGCCAAGTAGAAAATTTGGCTTGTCCGGACTTCCAATTGTCACGCCGCGTCCAGACCTGCAAAAACGCATCCTGCAAAACATCTTCGGCATCAGACCCGTTATGCAATATTCGATAGGCGACGGCATATCCGCGATCTATATGCCGCGCAACCAGCGCTTGAAAAGCCACTTCCTGTCCCATAGCGATCAAACCGAGCAATTCATCATCCGACAACGCGCTCAAATCTTGTGCCTGCAGCGATTTTGCCTGCGTGCTTTCCGGGGTTGATATGTCCGATTGTGAGATACATACCATCGTTGCATTGCTCATCGTTCAATCCATTATGTTCCGGGGCCACATGTCGACCTATAGAAAGGTGCTCTATATCTTTAACGTTGTAGCGAACGGTTTCTGGCGTGTAACTATGAGTTTTTTTTCTGTCTATTTCTGCATTTTTCTAGGCATATATTTCCCACAACTGGGAAATATATGCCTAGCTGCATTCAACCAAATGAAAATGATAGCAATGCTTTATTATATAGTTTCAATATCATGTATTTTAAAAATTCAATAAAACAAAATTACAATTAAAAATAGCTCATTAAAAATATATCGTGATTTAAACAATATATTTTAATACTAAAAATTTTTAACAAGTAAAATATAAATTTTTTATACTAAATAATAATGAGTAATATTAATTAGTGTTTACAATCTATTTAAATCAAAAATAATTATTCAACAAAAATATACTTTAAACCAACCACCAAGATCAACACGCACCCATCCAATTATTAATGCTTAATAAATCCAGAATTAGACTGAAATATACAATATTGCAACAACGGAAATGATATTAAGCATGAATCATCTCTTTTGAAAGCTTACTTTGGCAATTCCCGACGACGCTGATGACGCCTAATCGCTCGGCAACAATAGACATCATCAGAAAGATTTCGAGAGCGTATTTATTGCCATCCGCGGCGGCAAAAAGCCCGCTCCTCGCGCCTTGTCCACAGCCACACCGGTGGTCCATTGGCAATTTAAAATATCCAGGTGCCTACTAACAATAGTTCCTTCAAGCTTTTGCACGCCGCGCGCTTCCTCCATTCCTGATTTATTTAGTTGAAAACGGGTCAAGATCTATAAAAAATCCCGAACACGATACTCTTAAGATTCGCACAAGCAATCAACAAAAATAAATCATAATAACTTGAGGAAACTCGGAATTACATACCATGTTCCCGCCATTTTAATTATAAAACACACGGATCATCATTTATAAATAGATCAAAAATTCGAGTTAATACTTACAAATTAAACAAACAAATATAAAAATGTACCGATTACTACGTATTTTCCCCAACACCTTAATCCAGATATGTATCTGTAAAATATTATTAATCAATTTTGAATATTTTAAATTGCAACTGCATGTCATTCCAAACCCGCAAATTTGAATGCAGTTTGACCAGCAATGATCCGCAGGAGAGATCTGTCATGTTCAAGCAACTGAAAATCACAACCAAAATGTTGATCGCGAGCATTAGCTCCCTGACATTGGTGCTAATATTGGGGATCACAGTTATTGGTTGGCAAAGTGCGAATGTTACAAAAACGCTTTCCGTTGAACAGGCAAAGGCGGTCGCAAATACGCAGGCCGCAAATGTCAAATTGACACTAGAACACGGATTGAGCGCCGCACGACAGCTTACGAAAACCCTTGATAGCTTAAAGGCCTCAGGCGTGGCGGATCGCAAAGTCTGGTCAAGGATCCTGCACAACACCCTTGTTGAAGACACAAAATTATCAGGAACCTGGGGGGTCGTTCTCAATGATCAGGTTGATGGCAAAGATGCAGAATACGTCAACACCGAGACACATGACGAAACAGGGCAATGGCGCCCTTATTACTTCCGAAATCCAGACGGCAGCATTGGAGCTCAGGCCACAACCAAAGTCGACATCAAAGACAAACCTGAAGCATGGTTTCAGACTGCCTATGAAACGGGTAGAGATTTTATAGGTGAACCATATAGCTGGGCGATGGGTGACAAAACCGTTCTTGGTATTTCAATGTCTATCCCAATCAAAGATGCGAGTGGCAAAACAATTGGGGTTGCCGGGAGTGATCTTATCCTGAACTCTCTTTCCAATGATTTGGCTGCTATTAAACCACTGGAGACAGGATCCATTCACTTGATCTCCCAAGGGGGCAAATGGCTGGCCCATAGCGATGCCAAGCTGTTGGGGAAAGACTGGGACACAGCCCGCTCAGAGATTGACCTTGCCCACAAATCCGATCTTTTGGCCGCAGTTAAGGCAGGCACCAATTACGAATATTATGGCTACTCAAACAGCTTACAAACTGACGTGCTGCGCATCATTCAACCGGTTCATTTTGGCGACAGCGGCTCGGCGTTAGCAATTGTTGTTAATGTGCCAGTTTCCACTCTATCTGCAGCCAGCAATGATATGATTCTTACGGTCGCTCTGGTTGGGCTTTGCTTGCTGCTTGCAGTTGCTGCAGCGCTCTACCTTGTTGGTCGTTCCGTCATTCGCAAACCGATGGCCACCACCATCGAAAGCATCAAGGCCTTGATTGCTCGCAAATATGACGAACCCTTAAGTTACCTTGACCGCAATGATGAGGTCGGTGAAATAAACAAAGCCCTTGAAGTGTTCAGAGAAAAATCACAGCAAGCTGAAAATCTTTCACGCATTCAAGAACAAGAACAAAATGACCGCATCAAACGAGCCGATCAAATGCAAATCTTTACCAGTGACTTTGATCACACGGTATCAGGATTGCTCGACTCGGTATCCAAACTGGTCACCGATCTCAATCAAACGGCAGAGACGCTTTCTCTGGGTGCCGATAACACCTCCGAACGAAGCAATGCGGTTGCGGCTGCTTCTGAACAAGCTTCGGCCAATGTGCGAACCGTTGCTGCAGCTGCCGAAGAATTGTTCACATCCGTCAATGAGATTGACCGACAAGTCTCGGACTCCAACAAAATTGCCGTTGATGCAGTTGAGCAGGCCCGCGAGACAAATGATAAGATTGAAGGTTTGACAGCTGCAGCCGGTCGCATCGGCGAAGTAGTGCGATTGATTACTGATATCGCAGAACAAACCAACTTGTTGGCGCTGAACGCCACCATCGAGGCGGCACGTGCTGGCGAGGCGGGCCGGGGATTTGCCGTTGTTGCAGCAGAGGTTAAAGAACTGGCGACGCAAACCTCAAAAGCAACCGATGAAATCTCGCAGCAAATTCAAGCTGTGCAAACGGAAACCAACGGTGCCGTAGCAGCAATTCGGACAATCGCGGCGACCATTGATAAAATGAACCAGATATCCAATGCGATCTCTGACGCCGTGCAACAGCAGGGTCAAGCGACAAAAGAAATCGCTCATAACATCCAAGAAGCCTCTTCCGGAACACAAGAAGTGACGGACAATATTACCGGCGTGTCAACGTCAGCACGTGAGACAGGGGGAGCCGCACGACAGGTCAACAAATCGGCGCAGGAACTGCAACAAGAAGCCCAAAACCTCAAGGCTGGCGTACAGGCATTCTTGAGTAATGTTAAGGCCGTTGGCTAAGATATCTCTTCAAATGGACATTGCCGCATTCAGTGGCAATGTCCAATATACCTGATTTGAGGCCCCATCAGCCTTATTTTTCCGTGCTTATTGCAGCGCATGATTGCTCAGACAGATCTCAGGTGTGCCTGTCACCAAGCGCTTTTGCCATCATCATCCGCAACAGTTGATGCGCTTAGTAAACAGCAACCAATAAAATCAACCCCTGGCTTCCAACCGCCTCTAAAGTGCCTGAAACAAAGAAAAAAATTCAACTTTAGTTTCCGCTTCGCGTTATTTCGCCTGTTCCTGCTTACATTTCGATCCTTTGTTGTTCTAACATAGGCTATGTAAAAGGAACCTTGACGCGCTGAATCTTGAAATCTGCGAGCCAATCAGAACCCAACAATTGGATATCCAGAAAGAAGATTAAAATGAACGTTTCACACATCACTTTGCGACAGTTTCTCCTCAATGAAGCCAAGCTTCATGGATTGGATCTGGACTTGGTGTTGTTGCTGGAAGATTTAGCAACAACCTGCCGCATCGTGTCTCATCAAGTTAGAAGAGGCGCGTTGTTTCAAAACCTTGGAGCAATGAGCAGTACAAACATCCAAGGGGAAACCCAAAAGAAACTTGATGTGATCGCCAATGATGCCTTTATCAATCATTGCACCAATTGCTCTCGCGTCGCCGCACTCATTTCCGAAGAAGTTGACGAAGTCATTTGGATCAAGGAAAATCCCAGAAAAGGCGACTATCTGATTTATTTTGATCCCTTGGACGGCTCATCAAATCTGGATGTCAATTTATCGGTCGGATCAATTTTTTCGATCATAGAACTGAAAGAAGACATCGATCAGACCAACGAAACCCAGGTGCTACGCAAGGGCTCGGAACAAATCTGCGCCGGTTACTCGCTTTATGGCCCGTCCATCTCTTTTGTCTTCACCTTCGGTCAAGGTGTGAATGGCTTCACCCATCAGACCGGAACTGGCGAGTTCCGCCTCACCTATCCCGACTTGCGCATCCCTGAGGACACCAGTGAGTTTGCGATCAACGCATCCCGCTACAAACTTTGGGACGATCCGGTGCGGCTTTATTTTGAAGACTTGATAGCAGGCAAAGATGGCCCAAGGGGGCGGCCCTTCAATATGCGTTGGATTGCCTCGATGGTGGCGGAAATACACCGCATTCTCGTTCGAGGTGGTGTTTTCCTTTATCCGGTGGACTCAAACAATAGAGAACTGGGCGGACGCTTGCGCCTTCTCTATGAGGTCAGCCCAATGGCATTCATCATCGAACAAGCCGGAGGCAAAGCCTCAACGGGTACTGAGCGTATTCTTGATATTGAACCCAAGACGCTGCATCAAAGATCCCCCGTCATCCTGGGCAGCAAAACTGAAGTAGAAATGGCCGAAAGCTACTTCAAATAGTCAACAAAGCCCTGCCCCTGTTCGAACTGTTCAAACGCACTCAAACCGCCGGATAAAAGCGCGGATTTGAGTGCGTTGCAACTTCATAGCCAGACACCATCGGCATCAGAGGTCTCCAGATTTTCAAGCCGACTATTTTGCGTTCATTTATTAATGTTCATTTCAACATCAGCAAGCAACTTCGCTCCTATCCTTATATCAGGGATCGGTATGAACCGCAGGTTTCAGCCAAATATTATTCGCCCCCGTTGCTCCCTCGCCTAAAAACCGATTTCATTTGAATGTCACAAAACATTCAAATGACTGAAACAATCCACGCCTAGTCTCCCGCCAAACACTGAAGGCGATTGAGATTTTCCGCCTTCGACAAAGCGCAAACCTTGCAGCGAATGGTTCGAATGCAGGTGAGTTGGTGGCGGGATGATTGATACCTATAGCGACAGGCAGTTGCAGATCATCAAGACGGTGTCCGAGACAGGTTTTTGTGCCATCGACGCTCTGTCGGAGCATTTCAGTGTCTCCACCCAGACCATTCGCCGCGATGTGAATGCGCTGTGTGAGCAAGGGGAATTGCGCCGGGTTTGGGGTGGTGTAGAGGCCCCTCCAATCAGCGGCAACCTGCTTTATGCCAAGCGCCGAATTATGAATGTGGCAGCCAAGCGCAAAATCGCGCTGCAAGTGGCTGCGCATATCCCTGACGGCAGCTCGATTGCCCTGTCGATTGGTACGACACCGGAAATGGCCATTGCTGCGCTTCAGGAAAAGACCAATCTCAAGATTTTCACCAACAATCTCAATATCGCCATGCAGGCAAGTGGACGCCACGACTGGTCTGTGACCATAGCGGGTGGTTCGGTTCGCTCTGGCGACCGCGACATTCTGGGGGCCGAGGTGGAGGCTTTCTTTGAACGTTTCGAGGTGGATTTTGGTATTTTTGGTGTGGCGGGGGTCAGTCAGGACGGCGGCTTACTTGATTTTTCCGAAGCTGAAGTCGGCAGTCGGCGGGCCATTCTGAAAAATTGCCGTACGTCCTATTTGGTCATGGACCACAGCAAATTTGGCCGCACGGCCGACGTACGCGGCGGGCACCTGTCCGATGTCGACCATATTTTTTGTGACCAAGCCATTCCCCAACAATTTTTAGACAAGCTTGGCTTGGCCAGCGTTAGCGTTGCCGTGCCAAGCAAGGTGGTAGAGGAGCAGGCGTTATGAGCATCATCCATCCGGTCCATCATGGGCGCTCCATCGCGTTGCATGGCATCAGTAAGGTCTGGGAACAGACCCGCGCTCTGGATAATGTCGACATCACCATTCCGGCGGGTTCTTTCACCGCTTTGCTCGGGCCTTCTGGTTGTGGCAAGTCCACCTTACTCCGCATCATCGCTGGGCTTGAGCAAGCAACCGAAGGCAAGGTGCATATCGGTGACGAGGATGTCACCCACCGCTCACCAGACAAGCGCTACTTGTCGATGGTCTTCCAATCCTATGCATTGTTTCCGCATCTAGATGTGGCCGAAAATATCATTTTTGGGCTGCGTACCCGCAAAGAGCCCAAACGCACTCGTGGAGAAAAACTACTGGCGGTGGCCGAACTGATGGGGCTGGAAAAGCTGCTGGGCCGCAAGCCTGCTGAATTGTCCGGCGGCCAGCAACAACGCGTCGCATTGGCGCGAGCGGTGATCGCCGAGCGCTCAATCTGCTTAATGGACGAACCTCTCTCCAATCTGGATGCCAAGCTGCGTCATGAAATGCGCCTTGAGTTGCGCGCCTTGCAGCAAAAGCTCGGTTTTACCATGGTTTATGTGACGCACGATCAGGCCGAAGCCATTACGATGGCCGATCAGGTGGTGCTACTCAACGAAGGAAAAGTTGAACAGGTCGATAGTCCGCGCGCGCTTTATGACAAACCAAGTACCCTATTTGCTGCGCGTTTCATTGGCACGCCACCGATGAGCCTGTTTGACGCGTCGGCTCTTGGCGCGCTGGGCCAAAATCTGCAATCACGTTCGAGCAGCACTCTGCTTGTCGGACTGCGGCCCGAGGCTATCAACCTGGCTGAAGACGGGGCTCTGAAGGCCACGATTTCTTCTGTCGAATTTCTAGGCGCTGACACCATGCTCGACTGTCTGATCGCCGATGAAACCATCACCGTGCGGGCCTCGGGGCGCAGTGATTTCACACCCGGCACGCCGATCACCCTCTCCTTCGCATCTGAGGATCTGGCCTTGTTCGATAAGGTGACAGGTGCACGCATCAAAAAGCCACAAAACCCGGTCGAGGCGCTTCAGCCTTAACCCTTCATCTCTCAATTTTGTTCCATTCAGACAGATTTAAAAGGTCCATTCTCATGGCTTCCAATTTTCTGAAATCCAGCATTGTTGCTGCTCTGCTCTCGGCTGTATCGTTGCCTGCACTGGCTGTTGATCTGGAGTTCTATTTTCCAGTGGCCGTTGGCGGCAAAGCAGCTGACACCATTTCGACTTTGACCGCTGATTATGTCAAAGCCCATCCGGATGTAAAAATCGATGCGATTTATGCCGGTTCCTACACTGACACACTGACCAAAGCAATCACCGCAGCACGTGGTGGCAACGCCCCCCAGATCTCAGTGCTTCTCTCCACCGACATGTTCACTTTGATCGATGAAGACTTGATTGAACCGTTCGATGGTTACGTTTCGGAAGACGAAAAAAAGAGCTGGATCGGTGCTTTCTATCCAGCTTTCATGCAAAACAGCCAGACCGGCGGCAAGACCTGGGGCATTCCATTCCAGCGCTCCACACCAGTGATGTACTGGAACAAGGAAGCCTTCAAAGAAGCGGGCCTCGACCCAGAGCATGCGCCGGAAAATTGGGAAGAACTGGTTGAGATGTCCAAAAAGCTGGTCAAAAAAGATGCCAGCGGCAATGTAACCCAATGGGGCGTGCGTATTCCTTCGGCCGGTTTCCCATACTGGCTTTTCCAGGGCCTGTCCACACCTGCCGGTGCGATCCTTGCCAACGCGGATGGCAACAAGACACAGTTCGACGACCCCAAAGTCGTTGAAGCCCTTCAATATATGTATGACCTGTCTAACAAACATGGCGTTATGCAGGGTGGCTCCATAGATTGGGGCGCAACTCCGAAAGCCTTCTTCGAACATGAAGCCGCGATCGTCTGGACCACCACGGGCAATCTGACCAACATGGTCGCCAACGCACCGTTTGAATTTGGTGTTGGCTTCCTTCCTAAAAAAGAACGCTTCGGAGCACCAACAGGCGGCGGTAACTTCTATCTGTTCAAGGATGCCTCTGACGAACAGAAAAAGGCTGCCGTTGATTTCGTAAAATGGATTACAGAGCCAGAACAGGCAGCTAAATGGTCCATGGCCACCGGTTATGTTGCCCCTCGCGCTGATGCCTGGGAAACCGATGCCATGAAGGATTATGTCAAAACGGTACCACAGGCTCTGGTTGCTCGCGACCAGCTAGAATATGCGGTTGCCGAGCTTTCCACTTATGAAAACCAGCGCGTCACTTCCTTCCTTAATGATGCCATTGCCGCAACGCTGGCTGGAGATAAAGAAGCTGCACCTGCCCTCAAAGAAGCGCAGGAAAAAGCAGAAGCCGTTCTCAAAAACTACCGCTAACAACAGCAGGAACGGGCTGGCTGACATTCGTTCAGTCAGTCCAGATCTTGTATCTCCACACCCTGTGCGAGGGACAAGTGTCCCTCGCACTCTTCCCTATTAAGGCGAGACCATGCGACGCGACTGGATATATGCTCTGCTTCTGCTTTTGCCAGCCATGGTTCTATTGCTGGGATTTACCCATATTCCGGCGATAGAAACGCTGATTGACAGCTTTTTCTCGACACCACGTGGTCGCCGCCCCTCGGCCTTTATAGAATGGGACAATTACAAGCGGCTGTTCGAAGATGAGGTGTTTATCCGCGCCTTCACAAACAACCTGATTTATGCAGCTGTGACCATTCCCGCCTCCATACTTATTTCCCTCGGCATGGCGATATTTGTGCATGGCAAGCTGTCGGGCATTTCCTTTCTGCGCATGGCTTATTTCACCCCCACGGTACTGCCATTGATCGCGGTCGCCAATATCTGGATGTTTTTCTATACGCCGGGGTTTGGTCTGATTGACCAGATCCGCTCGCTGTTTGATCTGCCACCACAAAACTGGATCGGGCAGACCAACACAGCGCTCTACACCATGATTGCGGTTGCGGTCTGGAAAGAGGCAGGTTTTTTCATGATCTTCTATTTGGCTGCACTGCAAACAATCCCGAAACAATTGCGCGAAGCGGCCAAGCTGGAAGGAGCCGGCCGTTGGACCTTTTTTCACCGGGTCACCCTTCCTCTGATCATGCCGACGACCTTGTTCATATCGGTCAATGCGGTGATCAATTCGGTGCGCCTTGTAGACCATATTTTCGTCATGACCGAAGGTGGCCCGAACAACGCGTCCAAACTGCTGCTCTATTATATCTATGAGGTGGCCTTCAGATACTGGGACACCGCTTACGCCAGCACATTGACCGTAGTAATTTTGGGACTGTTATCCTTGCTGGCAGTCGGCCAGTTCTTCTTCCTTGACCGCAGGGTGCATTACAAATGACCGGCACAAACGCAACCTTGTCAGCACGTATTGACCGTGTCCTGATCACAACAGCCGCGTGGGCGCTGGCGCTCATTTGGATATTGCCTTTGGCCTATGCCATTTGGACGGCTTTTCATCCGGCGGAATATGAGGTCAATTTTGATCTGTTGGCGCCCTTGACGCTGGAGAATTTCCCCAAAGCTTGGGTGCAGGCACCCTTCGCACGCTATTTCCTCAATACCATTCTTCTGGTGACGATGATTTTAATAGGCCAACTGATCCTTGGCACATGTGCCGCCTATGCATTTGCTCGGCTCAAATTCCCCGGTCGAAATTTTCTGTTTGCGCTGGTGTTGGTGCAATTGATGGTGATGCCGGACATTTTGCTAGTAGAGAATTATCAGACCATGCGCATGTTGGGACTGGTGGATACCATTGTCGCTATCGGCCTGCCCTATATGGCGTCCGGCTTTTGTATATTTCTGCTGCGTCAAACCTTCATGACCATCCCCAAGGAACTGGATGACGCTGCGCGTATCGAAGGAGAGGGAGTCTTTGGCACGCTATGGCGGGTTTATGTTCCGCTGGCCAAACCGACCTATCTGGCGTTCGGGCTGGTTTCAGTCTCGGCTCACTGGAACAATTTCGTCTGGCCGCTGATCATTACCAATTCGGTTGAAACTCGGCCTCTAACCGTTGGGTTGTCAGTGTTTTCATCGACCGACTCCGGCATTCAGTGGTCAGTGATCAACGCAGCAACCTTGCTAACATCTGCGCCATTACTGATCGGATTTTTGCTTTTCCAGCGCCAGTTTGTTCAAAGCTTCATGCGCGCCGGTATTAAATAGCAAGATATCTCGCCTCAGGCTCATCTCGGGGCAACGCTCCCATAGCCACATTCAAAGGAACCTTTCATGTCCTCTTTGCCAATTCTGGGCGCCGCCCTGAAGTACGATGACGTCGTTGCCCTCAAAGACTGGATCTTTGAGAAAGACCGCACATTAGAACTGCAAGATTTTGTTCCCGTCACCGTTCAGGACGAGGATCAAACCGAGCTGATTGCTGCTTACAAAGCATTGCTTGATGGATACGACGGGACTTTTGGCATTCATGGCCCGTTTTTCGGGCTCGATGTTGCCTCTGATGATCCGCTAATCCAGCCAGTGGTGACCAAGCGGCTGCTTGATGCCTTGGGCAAATGCGAGAAACTGGGCGCCACCCATATGGTTGTGCATAGCCCGTTCAACATGTTCCATAGCCTGAACTTTGTGAATTTCGCCTATATGCGTGCAGCGATATTTGAAGCTGCGGAGGCCATTCTCGTCCCTGCTGTTAAGCGGGCCGAGGAAATTGGCTGTTGTTTGATGCTGGAGAATGTTGGCGATGTAGACCCCACTTTGCGCAGTGCACTGGTCTCGGCGATCAACAGCTCTAGTTTCAAGGTTTCTATTGATACCGGTCACGCCCATTTTGCCCATGGGCAATTCAAAGCCCCACCCGTAGCCGACTTTGTTTATATGGCAGGTACCCAGTTGGGCCATGTCCATTTGCAGGATGCAGATGGCTACGCAGACCGACACTGGCACCCGGGTGAAGGCACCATTCCTTGGGGGGGCGTATTCAAGGCCTTGGCCGAGATTGAAGCCGATCCGCGTCTTATTCTCGAAGTGCGTGACCGTCAGGATAAACTGCCCGAAACGGTCGCCCGCCTAGAGGCACTGGGGTTGGCGCAATAAGCTTTATCGTTCCATTTGAGATGGGCGGTGCAGGGTCGTGTGCCGTCCTTCTATGTTGTTGTTTCGATAGCGAGGTTTGCTCGCAGCCAATGCTGTTGTTATCTCTAAAGTATATTCAGCCACTGGACACTGACGCCATCTATATCACGGATATCATCAGGTAACCCGCCCGAGCCTTTGGCCAGCTTTGAGATTTAATCTAGATCACGCAAGCATTGACAAATGGCGGAGAGCTCGGGGGATAGTTCGAACGCTATTTTCGAGGTTTTGGCCGATTGGGAACATCAATTAAAGCACGCTGATATTGATTTTGAGGAGTTGGGCAAATGACCAATTCCAATCCAATTCCTTCAAAACGTCTCTCACCGCTCTCCATCCGTTTGACCGATCAAGAGCGGGATAGTCTCACGCAGCGTTCGGGCGGGTTGCCATTATCCACCTATGTGAAGTCGGTGTTGTTTTCCGACAATGCCGTACAGTATAGAGCCACGCCCAAAACCATCACCTTTGATCGCAAGGCGATTGCTGGTGTTTTGGGTGTCATGGGTCGGACTGGAATTGCGCGCAACTTGGCCGAGCTGTCGGCGGCTGCGCAAATAGGCAATCTCTATTTCGATGATGAGACAAAATCCCGTCTGTTAAACGCATGTGCCGATATTCATGAAATGCGGAACCAACTTCTCCATGCTCTTGGCAAGAGGGGTTGATCAATGATCCTGAAAGGTTCGCAACGCTCCGGCGCAGCGCAGCTATCTGCACATCTGATGAATGCCTATGACAACGACCATGTCACCACATACGAGTTACGCGGTTTCATGGCCGATGATCTGCATGGCGCACTGGATGAAGCCCATGCCGTGTCCAAAGGCACACGCTGCAAACAGTTTTTATTTTCCCTGAGCCTCAACCCTCCAAAAAATGCCTACGCCAGTATTGACGATCTGGTCGATGCTGCGGATCGGGCAGAACAGGCATTGGGGCTAGATGATCAGCCCCGCGCCATCGTCATTCATGAAAAAGAAGGTCGCCGCCATGCTCATGCGGTGTGGTCGCGCATTGATGTGAGCGAGATGAAGGCAATCAATCTGCCGCATTTCAAAACCAAGCTGGCTGGGCTTTCAAAGGAGCTCTATCTCGACCATGGCTGGGAATTGCCGGATGGCCATAAAACCAATGGTTGGCGTGATCCGCTCAACTTTACGCTCGCAGAATGGCAACAAGCCAAACGCATTGATCTCGATCCGAGAGAAATTAAACAAGTCTTTCACTCATGCTGGGAACGATCAGATGGATTAAAAGCCTATGCCTCTGCCTTGGCCGAGCATGGCTATTTCCTTGCACGGGGTGATCGGCGAGGCTTTGTCGCCATTGATCTGCAAGGTGAAATTTATTCCGTCGCTCGCTGGTCTGGTGTCAAAACCAAGGAAATCAAAGCCAAGCTTAGATCGCCCGAAGATATTCCTTCACTCGATGAAGTGAGGGCGCAAATGCGCGCCCGTATCTCTGACAAGATGCAGGGTTATGCGAACGGCATACGCGATCAACAACACACAGAGCTTGAACCTCTCATCGCGCACAAACGAGAAATGGTGAAAGCGCACCGCAAAGAGCGTGCGCTGTTGCAATCAAGACAAGAACAGCGGCAAAAGCGCGAACATAAAGAGCGCGTTGATCGACTGCGTACAGGTTTGATGGGGGTCTGGGACAAGCTGACAGGCCGTGCGGCGGATATACGCAAGCAGAATGAGAGTGAAGCTTACCGCTGTTTCACTCGCGACAAGGCACAGCGCGAGAACCTGTTCAAACAACAATTGAGAGAGCGCCGAGACCTACAACGGCAGTTCGAGCAGAAACGCTCTGTCCATCGGAGCGAACGCGCTGATCTGCGCAGTCGGATCATCGGCATATTGCAACGCAATGAGATGATCTCTGTTCGCCATGAACAACGGCAACGCGCCCGTGATCAATCCCAATCACCGAACATCGGTCGATAAACAAGGAGGAAAAGCTATGCCTGATACAAACTGGATGGCTGAATTGATGACTGGTCTTGAGGAATTGCGAGAGCGCCCGCTTGGAACTGCTGCATGGCACCGCTTTCCAGCCAATGCCTGTCCGCGTTTTAGTGACGGCGATTTCTGGCTGATGCGGGATGATCAGGATCGTCCCATCGGGATCAGGGATGGTCGTCACATCTTCGTCAATGGTGGCGCTCGTGGCGGCAAAGGGGCGTCCGTTATTATTCCCAATTTATCTGTTTGGCAGGGATCGGCGGTGGTGATCGATCCAAAGGGGGAAAATGCCATCGTAACTGCCAGACGGCGCGGCGATGGGTCAGCCTATTGCACCGGACTTGGGCAAAAAATACTTATACTTGATCCGTTTCACACAGTGCACCGCGACGGTGATCAGTTTGGGGACTTGAAGGCTGCGTTTAATCCGCTGGATATGCTGCATCCAGATATTCCGGAATCCATCGATGATGCGGCACGTATTGCAGATGCCATGATCATCAAGGCGAGTAGCGGTGATCCGTTTTGGGAAGATGCAGCACGCACCCTCATTAAGGCTGTGATCTTGCATGTGGTCAGTGCACAAGACTATGAACCTCATCAACGCAACCTCATCACACTGCGCAGGCTTTTGCTCGCTGGCGAAGCGGATATGCGCCGCATGTTGGAGAATGATGCCGCCGATCATATTCCGAGTGGATTTGAACTTCTGTTCGAAGGCATGCGCCGTAATCCGGCCTTTGGCGGTATTGTTGCCAGTAGTGGGGAGCAACTCGCCAATCTTTCCGATCAATCCCCTAAAACCTTGGCTTCGCTTATGCAGGTCGCATCCACCAATACGGAGTTTTTGGATAGCCCAGCCATGCAGGAAGTTCTGACCCGATCTGATTTTGATCTGTCGGAACTTAAGCTCAACCCCAACGGCGTGACCCTTTACCTCAGTCTCCCGCAACGCTTTATGACCACGCATCATCGTTGGTTGCGAATGATGACCAGCATGGTCATTACTGAGATGGAACGGATTAAACAGCAACCCGCCTGCGGGCATGCTGTGTTGATGGTGCTGGATGAATTTGCAGGGCTGGATCGTATGCCAACGATTGAGAATGCAGCGGCCCAGATTGCAGGGTTTGGCGTGAAGATGATGTTTGTGACGCAAACGCTCGTGCAGCTCAAATCCGTCTATAAGGATAATTGGGAGACATTTCTGGCCAATTCTGGTGTGCGATTATTCTTCGGCAATGATGACCACTTCACCCGCGATTATGTGTCAAAACTGATTGGGGAGCATGAAGTGATCCGTACCGCAAAAAACAATAGCCGCTCCAACGGATATACATACGGAACAGGCAGCTCATTCTCGGAAGGGTTCAGTACCAGCAAGGGATATGGCGAAAACTCCAGTTCCACATGGGGGCCGGGAATGCAGGGAAGTTCACAACGTGGTCACAGCACCAGTTCGACCACTACAAGAACGATGACCACGACCACCTCCAGAAATGACTCGACAACCAGAACCACCAGTCAGGGCGAAACTGAAAATATCCATAAACGACCCTTGCTGACACCGGACGAGATCGGGCGGGCATTTGGAACCCGAGAAAACCCAAGGGCGGTTGCACTCTTATCTGGAGAGCAGCCCTTGCTGCTCAAACGCTGTGCGTATTATTCTGACCCAGTTTTTGCTGGTAAATTTGATCCGCATCCGGATCACAAGAAGCCCAAAACCCTTTATGTGCAGCAAGTGGAACGTAATGAGGCTTTGGCGCGTGAAACACAAAAACTCATCAACGATATAAGCGCAGCAGACAGGCGCGCGAAGCGGCTTGAATGGGAAAAGTGGAATAAAGAACGCATCAACAAAATTAAGCATAGGATCAAGGTCGCAATCCTGACCACTGCCGCATGGGGATCAGGGTTTGGGGTCTTACTGCTTGGATCGGCCATTGGGTTTTTGCAAACAGCGCCAAAGCATCTCAACCCTGTGCAGGCATTGCTACAATTACCTGTCACGGATTTACGGGCAATGTGGGGTCATTTGGTGACGGGGATGCCTGCGCTTATCTGGATTGGGTCTGTCGTCATGCTGTTCATCGGAATAGGTCAGACATGGAAGCACCGTGCCACTCTCAAATCTCGCATTGAAAAGCGCGTCTTCGACCAATAAGTCCGTCACATAAAACCCGACTGAAACTCAGTCGGGTTTTACAGTTCGTGATCCTTGTCAGACTTGGTTTTATTGAACTGAGCAGAGCGATCCATCGCCTTGCGGCGTTTAATGGCCTCGACACGATCCAGTCCCTCATAATGTAAGAAAGCTTGCCGATCCGGCCCTTGGCGCATCGCGCCTTTCGGCGCGAGAATAGGTACGTGCTTATGCCGCCTGATATTGCGCAAGATATGCGGAGATTCAACTTTTTGTGGTTGTCGATCCAGCGGCGTTTGAGATGTCTTGCCGCGTTGAAACGCAACGCGCAAAAATGACAGATCAGCCTTGCCCGGTCCGTTTGATCCATTCCCCTCAGCCATCTTCTATGGCCTCCTGTGCTTGAAACAGAGAGGATTATTCTATCTGGAGGGCAATGGTAGTTCTCGGGTAATTATGGGTAAAATGGTGTGAGAACGTAGCAATGACATTTCGCGCTGAATATAGACTGCATGTGCGGGTATTGGCTCATGACTTTGCCAGAACTCGTGCATTAAAAATGCAGCACCGAGCTCTGCGATAACTTCTTCAATTCGTTGCGTAATTGGATCGGAAAAGCATTCACTCAATCTATCCAGTCTGTGTGCTGCCCCTGTCCAATGAATGAGTTCATGGAACAGTGTTCTGTAATAGGCCTGTTCACGGGTCATATTTGGCGTATCGAAGAACAGCCCATCTGGTGGCATAACTATGATGTCTTGGTTCGCATCATATTCAGGCTGTTCACCGTCATGTCGGATCACCGCACCAGTCTTTGCAACGAACTGATCTGCGTCTTCATTCCGTCGAATAGGACCAAAATCAACAGCACGGCTTAACACCTCCCAGCGAGGCGGATTATCAATCAGACGCATTCTAGTCCGACCGATGCCCCAAAAATCTGGGTCATAATGCGGAACAGGTTGGGTGAGCAGTTTTTCGATAATTTGCCTAAATCGAATAGGAATAACAGCCTGAGAAACGCCACGCTCACCGTTCAACAAATAGGTCACGGCAGTGAGGCTATGCAGGCAAAGAGCATTCAGATCAATTTTTGACAAACCTATTGCTCAACGGCCTGCCACTTCGATCCAGTTTTTTCGAATAACAATGATTGATCGCTTTGCGATTTGACCTCATTTGTATCGGCATTAACCAGTGTCACCTGAAACCTACAACGGAATCGGTTCCCCTCGACTGGCGTGCAATCATGTTTTTTGACCTGCACCTTATCTGGCTTTTGTTCACGGCCAGTGGCATTTGACATGACCTTGGCATATCGCGCGTTCGCTGTAGCGGCCAATTCGGCAATCTCAGTTTCCGTAGGGCCGCTGCCTGAACAGCCTGAAAGCGCTGTGAATAAGAACAGCGTGCTAAAGGTTTTTAGAGAATCATGAATCGTGCGGGTTCGGCAAAGAAACGAAAGGGTTCCCTTTTGTTGCTACTGCTGTAATTTCGAATTACGCTTGAATTTACCATAACACAACGCTGTAGATCAGGCATATCCGTCTCTAGCTCAAGGAAATCAGCCCATGCAAAAGGGAACCCTTTTGCATGAGAAAAATTCACGATATTTCGTCCACAATTAGCTTAGTTGATCAAGGCGAAAACTCTAGGTCATTCTTCGACGCGCAGCCCAGACTTTACGCATGAAGGTTGGATATGTGCGAGTTTCGGATTTTGATCAGACTGAGGATTTACAAATTGATGCTCTGAAAGCAGTCGGTTGCACTGTCATCTATGGCGATCATGGCGTTTCTGGTCGTGTGATAAAACGCAAAGGGCTAGATGAGCTCCTGGCTTCCCTAAACAGCGGCGATACTCTGGTGGTTTGGAAGATTGATCGCCTTGGGCGATCCACAGTGCATTTGCTCCTGCTACTTGACGAGCTACGCAAACGCAATGTGGACTTCATTGCCCTCACACAAGGGATCGACACAACAACGGCCATTGGCCGCATGGTCTATGGTCAGTTGGCGGTGTTTGCCGAATTTGAGCGCGAGCAAATCCGTGAGCGCACAAAGGCGGGAATGGAAGCCGCACGGCGGCGCGGCGTGCATATTGGCCGTCCGCTTAAACTGACCAGAGCGCAGGTCGAACATTCGCGAGATTCAATTGAGAGCGGCGAAACCATCTCGTCGATGGCCAAGCTTTTCGGCGTGGCGACAGCTACATTAAGTAGAGCATTATCGAAATAACGATCAGTCCATCCGGTAGATGAGGTTCTGACCATCGATTGTCGTTTCGCAATAATCTATGGCCAGATCACGGGCGATAGCATCATAGTCCAGATAATAGGCCAAACGATCAGGGATTTCCCCGAACAGCCCTTCATCAACAAATTGTTCGGCCAATTCACGCATGGAATCTAGTTTATAAATCTCAATGTCAAAAATCGATGGATCGCTGGCATTCAGATCAAAACTATATCCACCTTCACCCACGGCAATGATGATTGTCCGCTTGTCGTCTTCATCCCATTCATCCAGCTTTTCGATGACTGTGAAGATATTGGCCTGATTGATGCCGATGGCTTTACACACTTCCGCATCGATCATTTCTCCGTCGATAAATTGGATTTCAAATTCCTCGACCGGATCGCCGTAGTCATTACGAAGTGCTGCGCTCTTTGTGCGGAATTCCTCTTCCGTTTCAAAATAGAAGCCGTTTGCTGAAATATCATAAGGTTGGGCGTAAAAACTGTTCATCTCCGTTGTTCCTTCCGTGAAGATAAGGGTTGCTCATGCAACCCCTGCCTTCCGGCGAGGGTGGGTGTGCAAACGGAGGCAAAAATCGATGGCGGGCGCAAGGGTTAACCCTGAGCCTCGGGAGACCATCTATTTTTGTCGAAGTGCGCTGAGGGCAAAGCCCTAAGCCTGCACGCAAGGGATCGAAGCCGAATGGCCGAAACTACAGGTTCGGTTCACGAGAGCCCGGACCGAAGGATGCGCCGAGTTATCAGGCCTTACTGAACTGTGGACAGCATAGTTCGTGCTTCGCGGGCTTCTTCGGGATTGAACCAAGGCAGAGCTAGCATCATATTTCGTCAAAGACGCCATCTAGCCGGTGCTTCCAAGCTTCATGTATTTGGACGCGACTAAGTAGCTCTCTTCTCTCCGAGGAAAAAAATAGCATCTGCACATCATTGAAGCCCCTTCGTACTGCCGTGCCGAGGCATTCCACTAACTGGCGATCCAGATTCGATTGCTGCTCGAACGGGTCTACATCCTCAACCATATGCGCAATTAGTCCGACAGCGAACGAAATGCCACGCGGGATAATCGTACCAACAATTTCGCGCGCGCGCGGGCACGCTTTTTTCGTAGCTGGATCCGCCTCTGGTTCACCTCCGAGAATTGCCTCTATCTCCCGGAGCGGCTTTCCGCTGACCCATGCAATCAAGGCCTCCTTTAGGACTGCCAAGTCTTCTTTCTGAAGTTCGGCAGTCTTAGATTTACCGCAGGAAGACAAAATTCTTGCTTTAATGTCGCCGAGGATTGCTGCCCGCGCGTTTTCGTCCTCTTGCAGCCATCTGATCATCCATTCGAGCCAGTCGGTGACATTCGTAGGAAGAGAGCCGATGTCGTTTGTAATTCGAAGCTTCAGATCAATCAGCAATTTGGCGGATAATCCGCTCTGTGAGGATAGAAGCGCGACATTCTGATCGACATCTTCGACTTCTTCACCTGTGATAGCTTGCCTTAAAGTCTCAACTTTAGCATCAAACGCTTGTGCGTCCTTTCTGCGCTTGGCGGCAAACGCGCCCAACGACTTCCGCAAATCAAAAAGATGCGTCGCGTCGCTGACCTCATCCATGCTCCGAAGGATCGCCATTCGATTGATTGTGTAACTGACATCGGGATCAATCGCTTGACCTTCCATTAGGCGGTCTAGAACGATTTCGAGAGGATCAGCAACCGTCACACAATGATCATTTTCAGGCAAAACGGCTTGAAGCTTTTGGACCACGTTACCGTCCAGGGGCTCTCCCTGCTTAAAGGAGATGATTGGTTCGGGAATCAGTAATACCAGTCCATTAGCGAGATGGCCTGCTCGGCCAGCCCTAGCCGCCGCATTCAGAATTTCATGGGCTTCGAGGTCTTCGCGGCCACCTTTGACTGTGTCAGCACGCTTATCGCCAGCCAAGATTGCGAGTTGTGCTGGCAAGTTGAGCCCCTGCGCCAAAGTTGGTGTTGCGACAATTACCTGCGCGCCGTTAGGGCGCTTAAACATACGCTCTGCAATATCGCGCTCAAGTCTGAGCATAGCCGAATTGTGAGGTACTGCCGACGTTGGTCCAGATAGAAGAGAATGTTTCAGATTGCCAAGCTCGGCTTCAAGCGCATCCCACCGGGCCTGCTCGTCTAGGCTAATATCGACTTTCTGGGAAAGCAGGTCTGACACTTCATTTGCGACAGAAACCGCATCTCGCTTGGTGTTGACGAAGACGATTGTCTTAAGACTGTGCTGGGCTGCAGCAGCCGCGAGATCGATAGCTACCTGATTGGCGTTAGGCGTGAGTTGGAGTGAGCCATATTTAATATGACCACTGAGCGTAACTCGGCGTTCAAGAAGCTGTGTCGTTATGCAATGAGCTATCGATTCTTCCAGAGACAACCAATTATGTTGAAGTCCCCAAATGGCATAGGGGTTTGCTGTGAGCTGCCTTTTGGCGGGTGCTCGTAAATCTTTTGCCTCCTTCTTCTTTTTCTTGTTTTCCGCAGCCTGAACTTCAAGTGCGCGATTGCGGGATTCAGTAAGCTGACTGTCGTCATATATAATAACGCCGCGTGCCTGGCGACTCGGCTTCCACAGCAGATCGACGGCTACTGCCTTGCGTCCGGTGAGTTCTCCAAGCCATTGAGCTAACTCTTCGCCATTCTTGAGCATGGCAGACAGGAAGAGAATATCAGCGTCCGGCGCGACGTGACTAAATCCCAAAACGCACAGCATCGCATCGAGAGCGCGGCGTATTTTTCCCGTCTCGGGGCTGAGAAGATGGCACTCGTCAAATACAAGTAGGCCTACATCCTTGAACGCATCAGCGGCAAACGAGAGCATGGCCAAACACCGTTCGGGCGTCATAACCTCGATGTCCCGAAATACTGCGTCCTCTTGCATCAGCAGATCGAAATCGCTTGAAACTACTGATCCGAGTAGTTCGCTGGGGAACATTTCCTGCAAATCTTCGGTTAGTTGATCAACGAGAGCATGTGTGGGAGCGAGGAAAGCAACCTTCTTGCCTCTGGCCAGGACACCGGCAATTTTTAGTGATGAGACGGTCGTCTTACCAGCGCCCGTGGGGAGGATCACAACGGAAGAAACTCCGGTCTGATGGAATTCTTGGTCGATAGCCTGGCGATGATTTGACCAAAGGTATGGGAACTCCGCGGCTCGGAACCGGAGCCACTGTTCCCAGACCTCAGAATTAGAGCCGGACGGGACTGGCGTGTTGAGTAGGCTTGCCTCAGGTACCGACCTCGCCACTGCTAGCAGCAGAGAGGCGAGATGATATGGTCCCGCATATGAAATAATCAGCCCGTCAGGGGCATCGCTGACGATACCGTCGGCGGATGATGAAATCGCGAGTACACGCTCGAAGGCGTTCTGGGGTGTATCAAACCGGAGACCTGTTTGTTCGGGAGTGGCCACGCGAAGCATCTGCGCCGCCAGCATTTCAATTCCAGTGGAGAGTGCTTCAAGGAGCGCTGCAAGTGCCCGGAAGTCCAAATCGACATAAGTGATAGGCCGACGCCATCGTGCGGCACGTTCCAAGATTTGAGTCAAACGTCCTTTTGCGAGGTCTACGATATGCTCCGAAAGTATAGTGGCCTCATAGATTTGTCCTACTCGACCTGTCTGGATATTGGCGGCGGCCTCATTGGCATCGGCATATTGCTCTGATGCGAGAAACAAAATTGCTGCGGCCAGACTAGGGTCAAGCCGATCCCGATCAATATTGGACGGCAACTCCTCTTCGGCGTTCGTTACCAATTGGCGTCTGGCGAGGATTTGTTGCGCCGTAGCTGCAACAAACGCTGCCGCCGCGCGTGCCGAATCTTCCGGCTGCAGCGAAGCGACAAGTTCATAGGTATCAGCAATTCGTTCGAGACTCCAATCGTCCTCTTCGTGACCGGTTTCCACTCCGGCACCCCTGAGACGCATCGACGCCAGTTCAGCATAGTGCCTAGTAAGAATGGCAGGCAGCTCATTGGGGTTTAGGCCCGGCAGCTCTGGTGCTGATCTCAGAAAATTGGCTGTAGCTGCATCAAACATTAGCGTCTCCGTCGTTGAGAGCTTCGAGATAGGCGACGGCCTTTTCCGCTAACTGGTCGAACCAGCCTCTGAGTTTAGGGGAAACGACTAGACATGCGCCCAATCGTTGGGCCTGCTCAATATCGCTAATTTCATCGTACCCAGCGAACAACTTGTTTCGGCCATCGACACTATCAAGTTCGTTCGTGATCGCAAAAGCGGCACGGTAACGCCTCTTGGTTCGATCTGTGACAGCTGCGGCAAGCTTGGCTGCCGCGCCCTCATCAATACCTGCCTTGCCGAGCAAAACGGTCGCTGCGGCGACGATCTCGGCGCTTCTTTTGTTTTCATGACGATCACGAAAAGCGGGGATCACCTTGTTCTTGAAAGTCGAAACGGGATCATCGCTACACTTGTCTTCGAAGACTGTGGTTCTGTCGATCTGAGTCTTATCGATCGACAATTCGAGCATTAGTCCATCGAGTCCCTGAGAGGTGGCGCTCACGTGGGGATCTTTCATGTACGCCGCTTTTCCGTAGACCTGACGCGCAGCAACCCACGAGATCGCTTCGAACATGAACCCATCCCGCTGCCAACGGGGATAGCCAATTCGCGGCTCTTGCTTCTTTTCTTGGACCGTCAGCCTAATTTTGCCTTCAGCCCTTAGTTCGGGAATGGTGAAAGCTGGCGTCGCTGGGAGTAGTTCGGAGAGAATGTGGCTTGCTTGTGCGGCTTGCCCCATTGCGATGATAGCGATCAATCGCGCGAGTTGTTCATCATCAAGAACCCGCCAACGTTCGCCGGTACAATCTTTATTGATCGGGCACGCCCCTGTGGCGAGCGGAAGCACTGATGCATGATGGGGCTGTTCAACTTCGCTTCCATCAACTTCCATTTTCATCAGGACCGCGCTTCTCTTAAGGCTCGATTAAAGAAGTGCCGCGTTGCCTTATCCCGCGCCTCAGCGTCAGTGAGCACGATGTTCTTCATCTCGTTGTCGCGCTGGAACATGCGGATCGCGCCTTGAAAGAATGCGTCTCGAAACGCCGCATAAACTACATCAGGCGGATTGTTTCGCAGCATTTCCGTCATATCCTCGTCCATGATATCGCGATTGACCTGCTCGAAACGGATCATGTCAGCTTCTGAAAAATCTGTGCCGTGGCGGTCGTTGAAGGCCCGAACGATTTCAGACAGTTCCTTCTTCTCGTCTTCTGTATACGGCTTAGCTCCGAACTCGCTGATGGCTTTCAAAGCCTCGGTGTCGCCCGCGCTGAGCGATGCACTGCCTGCTTCTTTCTCTACAACTTTGAAAGCCTGAAGTCGGAGCATCTCATCTGTAATCTCGATCTCGGGCGGCACCTCGCGGTTGGGCAGAAGTCGAGCCAGCCAATTGCCATAGTTGGCAAGCTTCTCAAGACTTGTGTCTTGCAAACGCATGATCTGAGCGATGAAGCTGTAGAAGCGTCCAAAGCTCTTAAGGAGCTGGCGGAACTCTTCTTGCCGCCCCTCATCGTCATCTGCTTCGAAGCGCGCGACAGCATGCTTGACGAGGCCTTCGAGTTGAGCGCGGTCAATGCCACTAAGCGGCCCTTTGAAGTAGGTCTGCGCGAAACGCTCGATCTCTTCCTTATCAAGGTAACCAAAGCGATAGAGCCGCCCTTCGAGATCGTATACCATGTTCGGATCGGACATGGCCTCGACGGTTGTCGCTTCGAAGAATGGTTTGAATGCGGCCTGAATGTCTTCAATCGTATTCTGAAAATCGAGAACGAATGTCTGATCCTTGTCTGCTCGGGTGCGGTTCAGCCGAGATAGTGTCTGCACGGCCTGTAGGCCCGCGAGCTTGCGATCTACATACATGGCGCAAAGCTTGGGTTGATCGAATCCCGTCTGATATTTCTCGGCGACAATCAGGATTTGATAAGTCTCGGGGTAAGGCGTGCCGTCTGGCTTAAACCCGTTGAAGCGTCCAGGAAGCTCAGTTTCAGAGAAGTCGTTCAGATCAGCTTCCGTGTAAGTCTCTCCGTCGAGTTCAAGATCGCCAGAGAATGCAACGAGTGCTTTCAGCTCTCCGTAGCCCTGCTCGCGGATATACTTCTTCACCCCAAAATAATAGCGTAATGCGTGCTCGCGGCTTTGGGTGACAATCATGGCTTTGGCCTGACCGCCAAGCATACCCAAGACATGGCGACGGAAGTGCTCAACAATAATCTCGACCTTCTGGCCAATGGCCGTCGCGTGAAGGTTTGCGTATCGCGCAACTTTCCGTTGGCCGTGCCGCCCGCTCAGCTCGGGATCATCTTCGATGGTCTTTTCAAGCTGAAAGTAGGCTTTGTAGGTCATGTAGTTCTGGAGCACGTCCAGAATGAAGTCCTCTTCGATAGCCTGCCGCATCGAATACAGATGGAACGGGTGAGGCAGTCCGTCAGGGCCTTTCACACCGAACCGTTCAAGCGTGACGTTGCGGGGCGTAGCCGTGAAAGCGAAGAAGCTGATATTGGACTGTGGCCCGCGAGACTGCTGATATTCTGCAATCAAGTCCTCGATATCGTCGCTCGATGAAGCTTCGCGCGTAAGCGCATCTGTCATTGACTGCGCAGCCTTGCCGGACTGGCTTGAATGGGCTTCGTCGATGATGACAGCAAAGTTTCGCTTGCTCTGACCCGAGAGAGCCTTGAGGTGATCGGTCGAAAACTTCTGGATGGTCGTGACGATGATCCGCGCACCTTTGGCGATAGCGTCCTTAAGCTGACGGGATGTACCGTCGATCTTCTTCACGACGCCTTGCGTCTGTTCGAACTGCGAAACCGTGCTTTGAAGCTGGCGGTCGAGAACGATGCGATCCGTGACGATGATCGCAGTGTGGAACACTTGAGCGTCATCTACATCGTGCAGATTGATCGCATGGTGAGCAAGCCAACCAATCGTGTTGGACTTACCGGAACCCGCCGAGTGCTGAACAAGATAGTTCTGCCCTGCGCCGTTCGCACGGGCACGAACCATGATTTTCCTGACCGCGTCGAGCTGCTGAAAACGCGGGAAGATCATCACTTCGTTCTTGCCGCTCACCTCCAACGTTATGAACTGGCCGATGATGTCGATCAGGACCGAGCGGGAGTAGATGGCCGACCCCCAATCGCCATCGGTATAGAGATAGGCGATGCGGTGTTCTCCCTCGACATCGGGATTGCCTGCGCCACCGTTACGGCCCCGATTGAACGGAAGAAAACGAGTTTTGCCGTTTTGCAGACGCGTGGTCATCGACACATTGTCTTCATCGATAGCGAAGTGAACGAGTGCGCCCCGCTTGAACGTCAGCAACGGCTCATTCGCAGGCGAGCGATCAGTGCGATATTGCTTTTCTGCATGCCTGAACGTCGTGCCTGTCAGAAGGTTTTTGGCTTCAATCGTTGCAACGGGCAGCCCGTTTAGGCAAAGTACGACATCAATTCGGTTGCCGTGCCTCTGGCTATAGACGACCTCATCCATCACACTGAGAATATTCGCTTCATACTCATCTATGCGTTTGGGCTCCAATCCGCTCGCTGGACGAAAATAGCAAAACACGAAGGGAATCCCTGGAACAATCTTTAAGCCCTGACGTAGTACATCCAGCAGCCCCCGATCCTTGAGCGCCTTGTCGAGCTGTTTAAACAGAACATCTTCGGCTGAACCCGAATAGTGCTGCTCAAGCTTTTCCCATGATTCCGCCTGCGTCTCTTTAAGAAATCGAACGACAAGTTCACGGTCCATCGCCAGCGGCTTGTCGAAGTGGATTTCACCTGCATAGCCACGGCTTTTCTCGGAACCGATGCGACGAAGATAGCCTTGGGTTGAAACAAGGCATTCGATTAAATGCTCCTGAAGTACGTCTTCTTTATGAACGTTCGATGCAGTATGTTGGATCATTGGGACACCTCCTCCAGCAAACTGGCCGGGTTCCAAACACACTTTGCAATCTGGCGGTAAAGTTCCCCCCGTGCATCAATGCTCGTCTTCTTAAATTCAGTTATTGGTTCAAACGGTAGTTCGCGTTCGCCGACAAAACGCATAAAGCCGGGATTATGCTTATAGCAATTGGGATTAAGTGATTTCGCCAAAAGGTTCTGCGAAAAATAGTGCCCCAGCTTGTCTACATAGGCTTTGTCGCCGTAGCTGGCATTAAAAGACTTTGGCAGGAGTAACAGGCCGCCAATCCGGTTCCGATGTTCGGCAAAATCAGCGGGGTGTTCAAACTCATCCGTATGGCGCGCAAAATGGTCGGCCCAGATATGCTCGACTTCATAAGTAACCCCACCACCTCCGATATATTCTTCAAAACGTGACGCCATGCCAGATTCCACTTCGATGTAGTCGGTCATTCTGGCAAGCATGCGGTGGAGAACCTTCCGGTTCTGTTGATGCAAATAGAGGCCAATCCCTTGGCGATGGTATTCGCTACTTACGTCAAAATTCTCTTCTTCGGTTTGCAGCTTCTGGTAAAGAAGTTCAGCAAGCTCTGCTGAATTCAGCCCTCGAATATCGCGCATGACGAGGAACATTGCATACTGCATTGTCGAGTAGGCAATGCTCCGGAAATTCCACTGTCGCCAAGTGAGCAGAATATCGAGAAATTTCGCGGTGATGCGGATTTTGCGATCAATCTCTGCTGTCGTATCGGTCGGTCTTAGTGGTGCCAGCAGAATCTGATACTGCTGAGTGAAGCCGTTCCTAGCATTGTAGCAAACGTGCTCAAGCCCTGACGTAATCTTGGCCGATGCATTCAACAAGCGGAGATACTGTTTCGAGTAGAAATCGAAATCAGTATTCACGAATTTCAGAAAGTCAGACGGCTTTTCTAAACCTACCTGACGGCGTGAATCCCTCAGCCAGCGGTGATATTCTGTACCAATACGGTCGAAATCCTCCTGCCTTGCGCCCTTCTTGCGCTCGCGAATTTTCGTTGCGTATTGACTGCGAAGCCATGCCTTAAAGAAATCGGCATCTCCCTCCTTGTCCCAATCCACAAGGTCGCGAATGCGAGCCTTCCAGCGGCTATTCACATCGACACGAGCATCTTCATCGATATTCGCCAGAAGGTAACCTTTCAGCATGTCGGTCGGGCTAAGAGAAAGCCCTCGATCATTCATTGTCTCGAATATCGTATAGGCATCGTCATCGGAGTAAGCGGTGATCTCGACCAAGTGGACGTTCTCTAGCATCCAATCGATAAAATAAGGCAACGCCTTGTCGCGCAATTCTTCGGGGAACGCCGCATCAATGTCCTGATACCGGTCATAGAGATTCTGGACAGACTCCAGCGCGTCGGTGGTGTCGAACGCCTCTCCTTCAAATAATGCCTCCATACATGGCGACCGCTCAGCAACATCGAGATTGAAAGACTTTTCGCCAAAGCGTTCTGAAAAAATGAGTTCGTCGATCTGAACTTTGTCTTCACGACCACGCTGGAGGTTGTGCAGTAAGATTAGAAACAGGGAAAGGCTCGTTAGCCGTTGCTGGCCATCAACAATGTAATTTGCGCTTTCTTTCTTGCTAATGATGATCGAACCAAGGAAGTAGTGGGGATAGTCGGCCACTTTCTTTCGTTCGTGCGACTCGTCGTACTCTTCAAGGAATTTCGTGACGACGTCATTCACAAGCTCAGCAGCTTGCTTCTCGCCCCATTTGTACTCTCGCTGATAATAATCAATCGAATATTTAACGCCCTTCAAGAGCTCACGAACAGTCTTCGCGTTTCCGAGAATTTTTCTCATGCGCGCGCCTCCCGAAGAGACATTTCTTCTTCGATCTGATCAAGGCGACGGTCGGTCTGCCCTTGCTTACCCCAGGTCGCCATATCGATTTGGCCCGTGACGGCGGCGGTGACCAGGGCTGTGCGGAACTCACGGAGACCGTTGATTGACTTTGTGGTTGTGTCCGTAAGCAGCTCAAGTTTCGAAAGGCGTTCTTTTGTACATTTAAGAATCTTATTCATTTCGCTTTCTGGTGGCATTGCCACCGGAAACTCAGAAAGGTTCGTTTTTGAAATCGACGCAAGGTTCGTGCTCTGATTGCTGTAGAAATAAAAGAAGTCTCTCGCGTATTTTGCGTTTGTTGCCAAAGAAATCCATTCCGCCTGTTTCGCGACAAATGGCGCTACCGCAAAGACATGATTTTGATTAAGGCAGGGTTTGAAAGGTGCATGCCATACAGCCCCCCGCCCAAGCTTGTCGTTGTCACCTCCCTCATTCATAAGAATATCACCTGCGCACAGTGAATAGCGCGAAACTTCACTTTGCGTTGCTTCAATCTCTGCTACATCGGAAAGATCGACCCAGCCTGCCTGTACGTTTGCGACGCGCAGATAAGGTGTCGCCTGCGTTGGCGTATCCTCGGGTATAGTCCGACCTAGAGTGAGCCCACCTCTAATTCTTCCTAGATGCTTGAGCCGCGTTACTTTCCAGCCGACAGGAACGCGCGGCAGGAAGCGCGATGAGGTCTGATCAAGGTCGAATCGTTCAGGCAACCCAACAGTGACAGCCTTGGAGATTACTCCTGACTTTTGCTCCGCTAAAAGCCCCACCAATTTCTGCTTCTTCTTGATCAGTTGGTCGGTGCGAGCAGTTTCGCGGTCGAGAAAATCCGCGATGGCTTTCTGGGTGCCTGATTCTGGCGTTGAAATCCAATCATTCGGAAAGTCTGAAAACTTGATCGACTGCCGAACGCCCCCGCCCAGAGAATAATAGTATTTTGCCAGATCGAGAGCGAGAAACGCGTAGGCCCAGAAGCGAGGATCATGTCCCTTCTCAAGCTCCAAAGCATCATATGCTGACGTAATGATCCCGCGTTCTTTCACCAAACCTTGTCGAAGGCTGCGCTTGTCGTTCTGAAGGTCGGTGAGTCGCATGACGATGTTGCCCGGCTCAACGATTTGGTAGGTCTCGAAACTCTCAGGCAAGAGCCCTTCAGCCGCATCAATGCTTTTCGGGATAATCCTGCCGTAGCTCAGCGAAAGCAGATTGTCTTCCTGCATTCCAATGTTCTTGAAACCCTTCCGCACCCGAAGAACGCGGTGCAGCTTGTTCAGGCTCCATTCAGCGGGCGGTGGTGACGAGTGGACACGTTCCTGAAGGGTGATCACGCTGCCACCTCCTTCAAAAGCCCAGCGATCTCCGCTTCGAGCGCTTTCAGTTCGGCGTCGATTTGTTCGAGCGGGCGTGGCGGGATGTACTGGTAGAAATACCGGTTGAAGTTGATTCCATAGCCGACGCGCCCAATCTCGCCGTCGCGGGCATCCTTGTAGCTTTCATCGACCCAGGCATCCGGCACGAAAGGCTTCACCTCTCGTTCCATGTACTCTCGCCAGTCTTCCGCGAGAGGTACCAGTTCGTGATCCCGCAGATCGGTGTCAGGTTCGGGATTACCCTTCTTATCAGTACAAATGTCGGCATCTTCGTCACGCTCCGAAAGCGCGGATAGGATCGCTTTCTTGATCGGTGCGCCGATCTTCATTCCCGTCGTTTTTAACGCTTTGGTCAAAGCTTTCTCGAAGACATTCCGATTGGTGAATAGCTCGTCGCCCATCGCTTTAAGTGCAGCCTGAATGGTGTTCTGGTCGACCTCGTTCAACTTTGTGTAGGGCTTGAAGTCACTCAGGCGTGCCAGCCGTTCGTTCGACACCTGAAAATTTAGCGTCAATGGACGCTCGACGCGAATTTCTCGGTAGCCGAAGTCGGTGGTCTCAAAAATCTTTGAAACATCATTCTGACCGCTCTCACCATTGAGGAAGTCGGCGTAGAGACGGACGATTTCCGCTCGCGCCTCGTCAGTAATTTCGCGACGTTTGGAGCCTAGGGACTTGCGCATGCTCCTCCAGAAGCGCTCGCCAGATGCGTCGATGAGCTGGACTTTGCCTTGGCGGTTCTTGGGCTTTAGATTGGTCAACAACCAGACATAGGTTTGTATTCCCGTATTGTAGAAAAGGTCAGTCGGCAGCGCGACGATTGCCTCGACCCAATCATTCTCCAGCATCCAGCGGCGGATTTCACTCTCGCCTGATTGTGCTCCGCCTGTGAAGAGTGGGGAGCCATTCATGACGATGCCGATACGCGAACCGTATTCGTCGTCGCGCATCTTGGAAATCATGTGCTGAAGGAACAGAAGCTGGCCGTCCGAGATACGCGGCGTACCCGCGCCGAAGCGCCCCTCCATTCCCATGTTCTCGGCTTCCGCCTTGATCGGGTCTTGATATTTCTTCCAATCCACACCGTAGGGCGGATTGGAAAGCATGTAGTGAAACTTCTTGCCCGCATGCGCATCCTGCGTAAGCGTATTGCCGAAGGCTATCTGTTCGGGGTCGTGACCTGTCACCAGCATGTCAGATTTGCAGATGCCGAAGGATTCATCGTTCAGCTCTTGACCAAACAGTTCCACGCGGATTGAGGTGTTGAATTCCTTCAGCGCCTCCTCAGTAAGTGCCAGCATGCCGCCTGTTCCACATGCAGGATCATAAACCTGACGAATGATGCCGCGCCCTGTGAGCTTCGCGTCGTCGTTGGCAATGAGCAGGTCAACAATCAGGCGAATGACTTCGCGAGGGGTGAAGTGCTCCCCCGCTGTCTCATTCGAGATTTCCGAAAAACGACGGATCAACTCCTCGAAGAGATACCCCATCTCAATATTCGAGATTATCTCAGGGTGCAGATCTACTTCGCAAAAACGCTCGAATACGTTCCAGAGTATGCCGCCGTCTTTCAGGCGCTTGAGCTGATCGGTGAATCGGAACTTGTCCAAAAAGATATCGCGTACATTCGGAGAGAACTTGATGATGTAGTCGATAAGGTTCTGGTGGAGCTGTCCGGGGTCCTGCCCCTTCAGGCTTTCAAAGGTGAAGCGCGAGAGGTTATAGACTTTCACGTTGCCTCCGACCGCACCAAAAAGGATCATATCGCGGGTTGCTTCGTCGGCATTCTCAGGAAGCGTTTTTTCGGCCTCAAGAACGGCCTGCTTACTGTTCTCTAGGAGGCAATCAAGGCGACGAAGCACGACGAACGGCAGGATGACCTTACCGTATTCAGACTGCTTGAGATCACCGCGTAGAATTTCGGCAATCGACCAAACAAAGCCGCTCAGATTCTTAATGTCGCTCACGAATGCCCCTTTTGTTTATTGACCGCCTCCGTGTCGTTCGCAGCGGTGTTTTCTTCAATGTATTGCCGCATGAAGTCACGAATAACCTGAGCGGCAGGACGGTCTTTCGCCCGACACATTTCAATGAACTTGTCTCGAAGGTCGCGCTCCACTCGGATGCGAAACCCAGCATCTTTTCCCGTCATTAGGGCAGTGTATCCAATGTGACCACAAAGTGAAAGGCCAAAGCCTTCACCAGCGGTACATAATACGCTTTCATATCCACGGATGCGCACTTGGTGAGTAATCAATCGGCGATGCGATTGTGTGGCTGGGTGAGGCTAAATGCCGATAGTCACACCAAAGAGGCCGGAGGGGATGCAACGGGGAACGCGCCAGCGGGTTCCCCTTGCCAAGAGGTGTGGTACTACCACACACATCTTGCAGAACACACGAAGCTGATCAAAAGCTGAGAATGATCTTTTATGACACGGTTCAAGCCACGGTTCATGAACCTGTCCGCACATACCAAATTCAAGTCACGGCAACGGGACTTTCCACATATTCCTTTAGCAGGCCGAGCATCGATTCAGATTGATGCTTCAATTTTACACCGGCCTGCCTGACGCAATAGCGTCACGGGTGGGTGAAAGGGCCGACAACATTGTTGGCGGGGGCTATTCCTTAAACATTACGTCGATCCGCAATATCTGCCATGTCGATTGCAGTTCGTTCAATGCTACCGCAAACTCATCCATCAGCATGTCGTCAATCTGCCATTTTCCTGAAACTTGCCGCCCAAACCGGAACAATAGCTCATCAGCTGAAACGACGAACACGAATTTATGGCGGCGTGCTTGTTCGCGCTCAATGAGTGGCGCAAGCGATCCTTGATCATCTACAGGAGCGAGATTGGAACCTTGTGACAACGACATGAAGGTGTTGTTGGTATTCAGTATCAAGGGTTCCCATTGTGGGGTAATGCGCTGAAAGCCTATGACATGACAGGGCTCGGGAGAATTGATTTCGAAATAGAACTCTTCCTTCAAAGGCACCACGGTTTTAGAGAGTGGGTCGTGATCTACCAGTTTGGAAGGAACCGCTGACTCCGCTGGTCTCAATAGGTCAGGCATTCTGAGAGGAAGCGGAAAAACCTCTTCGAGTTGTTCTGGTTCCATATCCTGCGGTTGAACCAAGCGGATATCAACCGAGCCAAAAATGCCCTTGTCCAGCACAAGGCCATCCCAAGTGATGGGAGGCAACCCATTGGACCGATTGTTGGTGAGTGAATGAAGCCGAGAGGCGCGCCTTTCCTGATCGTCCTTTTCGTCGGCTAACTTCATCAACTCCGCGTTGAAATCACCAATTACCTTGGGGCGGTGCTCCAACAACCACTCGTAAACGAGGCAGGCCTTTTCTTTGCTAAGCGTGCCCTTGCCAAGGTTCTTGAAGTCATCCTGGCCGACGACTCTTCCGTTATAGGCTGCTTCAAACAGTGTCTGCCAATGGCGATTGCCCCGAATAAGTCGCTTGTCTGTTCTGAGAAAGCGCTTGATGACTTGGTGCAACAAAGTCCTTTCCGCAGGCGTTAAGTTCTCAAAATCAGTCATATCGAATTACCCAGATTACCTATTTTACCTTCGTCTGCTCTACAGCCCTTAGTTACTGTTTATCTGACTCCTTTGTTCGGTACATAGCGAATAATTTCACAGAAATACTTTGCATTTTGGTGCGGTAATCCGTTAGCTTGTTCTCTATATGTTCCATTTTAAGAAAAGGAGCCGAAACGAAAAATAGAGGAGAAAACAAGTGGACCAGACGCCAGACCCAACCATCACGACCCCGACCGCCCAACCCATCACATTCAACGCCGAAGCTTTTGCGCATTATCTGGATGAGTTCCAGTTATCCGATCACGAAGTAGCAGAATTTCTTGAATGTTACTGGAATCTCCTCGTTCAAATCGCTGATTTTGGCTTCGGAACACATCCATTTCAATTAGCATCTGGCGACAAAGCCTCAGTTCTTGATATTCTATTGCTGTCTATGGCTGAAGCACATGAGGAGGACGGAGCTAGCAATGAATGAACAAAAAGCGCCAAAGCCGCAAAAAGCCGTCATTTACGCCCGTGTATCTACCCCAGCCCAGATGAAAAAAGGGCACGGCATTGAGTCTCAAAAGACAACCTGCCACGACTATGCACGCCTATATGGGTATGAAGTCATTGCCACATTTGAAGACAAGGCAACTTCGGGCAAATTGCTAGACCGTCACGAAGTGAGAAATATGCTGCGTTTTGTCAAGAAACACAGTCGTGGCGGTGAGGTTGTGATTATCATTGATCACATCTCCCGACTGGCGCGTGAACTAAAAACACATATCGAACTACATGAAGCTATCCGCAAGGCCGGAGGGCGGCTTGAAAGTCCGACGATGGAGTTTGGAGAAGACCCAAATGCCAAACTTATCGAAAACCTTATGGCTTCCATCATGCAGCATCAGCGTGAGCAGAACGGTGAACAAACCGAGCGCCGTATGCGGGCAAGGCTGAGCAACGGCTATTGGCCATTTATCAACTGCATTGGCTATAGGTTTGAGTTAGTGCCCGGTCGGGGTAAAATGCTGAAACGCGATGAACCCTATGCTTCGATCATTCAGGAAGCTCTAGAAGGGTACGCTTCAGGACGCTTCCAGACCCAAGCAGAAGTGAAACGGTTTTTTGAAAGCCAGCCTGATTTCCCAAAAAACAAAAAGGGCGAGGTTCGCAATCAGCGGGTCAACGACATTCTGACCAAGCCCATATATGCGGGATATGTTGGAAAAGCTGAGTGGGATATTCCTCTGCACAAGGGGCAGCATGAAGGGCTGATTGATTTTCAGACCTTCCAACGCATTCAAGATCGCTTGTTGGGCGGCGCAAAGACCGCCGCACGCCCTGATATCCGCGCCGACTTTGCGCTTCGCGGGACGGTTTCCTGTGGCTGTTGCGGGAAGCTTATGACCTCTTGCTGGTCTACCAGCAAGACAGGTAAGAAACACGCCTATTATTTTTGTTTCTCAAAAGGGTGCCCTGAGTATCGCAAATCCATTCGACGCGATGTCATCGAGGGACAATTTGAAGAATTGCTCGCCGAGCTTTCGCCCGGACCTTCGCTCGTGAAGCTCACCAGAGCCATGCTCAAGAGCATTTGGGATCAACGGCTAGCGCAAGCCCATGAGATCAAGAAGCAGCTTGTCACGCAGGTGAAGCGCCTTGATGTCCAGATTGAGAACTTCATGGATCGTATCGTCGAAACGGATTCAAAGCCGCTCATTGCTAAATATGAAGACCGCGTCACCGCACTCCATAATCAAAAACTGGTATTGGAAGAAAAGGCGCAAAAAGCAGGCAAGCCGCAGGGTACATTCGAGGAGATTTTCGAACTCTCACTGCAATTCCTAAAAAACCCAGCAATACTATGGGCTTCGGGTCAATTGGGAGTGAGAAAATTGGTCTTGAGACTCACATTTGCGGACAAATTAGAGTTCTGCAGGAACGAAGGTTTTCGAACCCCAAAAACCACCTTGCCATTCAAGGTGTTAGGGGGTGTTTCACTATCTGAAAAAGAAATGGCGGAGAGAGAGGGATTCGAACCCTCGGAACGCTTGCACGCTCAACGGTTTTCGAGACCGCCCCGATCGACCACTCCGGCACCTCTCCGCATATTTTTGGGCGGAACCGTGGTGATCCATAGGCCCAAAAAGGTGGTCGGACCATACACAGCCCCATCAGCAAGCTCAAGCCACAAGGAAGAGAAATCCCCCGCCCAATGCACATAGCACGCTCAAATTCAGAGTAGACGACTTCAAACGCCAAGCAAGCAACCAGATCCACTCATCCAGTTGCGGTTGAGAACGGCTGAAAATAGCCCTTTTGCCCCAGCTTTTTCTTGACTCTGCATCACGTCTCATTATAGTGCGGCTCAAGTCATGGCGTGGGGAAGCAACCCGCGCCTATTTGCTTGTTCGCTTTGAAATCGACAACCATTTGATTGAAAAGCGAAATCTGGCATCCCATTCACTGACTGATAAAAGACGGACCCATTGACATTATGTCTAGGAGCCCGGACGGAACGGAGATAAAAATGTTCGCAGTCATCAAAACCGGTGGTAAGCAGTATACTGTTTCCCCCGATGACATTCTGAAAATCGAAAAGCTTGACGGCGAAGCTGGCGACACTGTTGTGTTTGACAGCGTTCTGCTGGTTGGCGGCGAAGGCGACGCACAAGTAGGCGCTCCTCTCGTGGACGGCGCAACGGTTGCTGCAGAAATTGTTGATCAAGGCCGCGGCCGCAAGATCATCATTTTCAAAAAACGCCGTCGTCAAAACTCACGCCGCCGCAACGGTCATCGTCAACACTTCACTTCAGTCAAGATCACCGAGATCCTGACGGGTGGCAAAGCTCCTTCCAAAGCTGCGAAAAAAGCAACACCAGCTAAAAAAGAAGCAGCCCCTGCCGAAGAGAAGGCTCCAGCCAAAAAAGCTCCGGCCGAAGGTGCAGCGCTTTTCACAGCACCGGCAGGTGACGCAGATGATTTGAAAAAAATCTCTGGTGTCGGACCGGTTCTTGAAGGTAAACTGAACGCTCTGGGTGTGACCCAATTCGCTCAGGTCGCAGCTTTCTCTGCTGATGACATCGCCAAGCTTGATGACGCGCTGAGCTTCAAAGGCCGCATCGAACGTGATAACTGGCTCGAGCAGGCTGCTGCTTTCGCTGCTGAAAAATAGTTTTTGGATCAACCTACCAAGGGTACTTCTTTGGTAAATATGTTGATCGCAACTTTTAGACTGAAACATGCGCACGCTTTATAAGCGCCATGTTTTAGACGAGGAGATACCAAAATGGCACATAAAAAAGCAGGCGGTTCATCCCGTAACGGTCGCGATACAGCGGGTCGTCGTCTAGGCGTGAAAAAATTCGGTGGTGAGACTGTGGTTTCAGGCAACATCATTATTCGTCAACGCGGCACAAAGTGGCATCCGGGCGACAATGTTGGCATGGGTAAAGATCACACCATCTTTGCGACCTCCAACGGCAATGTCGAATTCCGCAAGAAAGCCAACGGCCGAACTTACGTGTCCGTGGCCCCGATGGCAGAAGCGGCAGAATAACACTGGCATGATTTTATACGATTTGCCGGTGTCCCAGACCCCGGAAAATCGATAAGGCACCCCTCCTGATAGGGGCCAAAAGATTGAAAGGGGAGATGGGACACCATCTCCCCTTTTCTTTTGACCTTTCACACCGCATCCCCTCCTTGCTGTTGAACAGCAGAAAAACCAAGGGGGGAATACCCGGGCAACACCCCAGGAGAGACCCATGTTGGACATAGATAAAAAACTTCAGCAAACCGAACCCGACTGTAGCGAGGGTTTGGGAAACAAGAACTTTCTGTTACGCCAGCCTGCGCAAGCGGATTTGGACATGTTGGTTGCATCAGCAACAAACCCGGTCCTCGCCAAAAATCTCTGCAGCAACTGGTTGCCAACATCATCGCGGGCAGCAGACCTTTGGTTTGCCAGTCATAACCAAGAGACCAATCCGACCGATTTCCCCTTTGTTTTAACCGACATGAAGGGAAATTATCTCGGCACGGCTTGCCTGATGTTACAAGAAGAAAGAACTCAAGCCGAAATCAGCATCATGATTTGTCGCGACAAATGGCAAAATGGTTATGCCACCCGCGCTATTCAGGCATTGGCAGATTTTGCATTCTCAAACCCGAACCAAAACCACCCCAAACTACAAACCGTGACAGCACAATGCCGCGTTTCCTGCAGAAAATCGAGGCGTATCGTTGAAAAATGCGGCTTTCAATATAGCGGCACCGGCATGGCCCAGTCCCCACACTATCGCGGCATGATTCCGATAGACCGTTACCATTTGGATAGAGGCATATGGACAGCCATTCGCCATTGGGCAGGTGCCAGCCATATGCCGATATATAGAAATCAACCAACCAACCAACCTCTTGAGGTGAAAGGAGCAGCCTGATGCATTATCCAACCCTGAATAGCGAACGCCTTGTGCTGCGCCCTCCTCATCCAGAGGATGCACGACCTATCGAACAATATGTCAGCGCAACCAGCGTAAATGGGTGCCTCATCGAGAGACCCCACCCCTTTCCAAAAGGTGGAGCCCTGAATTGGATCGAGGCGCAAGCAAAGGGAGTGGCGGGCCTTAATCTTGCAATCACCCACGACAATACATTTGTTGGTGTTATTGGTATAAAAGCATCCAGTGAAAAGACCCTTGGAGTCTTTGCACCAACAATTGGCTATTGGCTTGCGCCCCCATTCTGGGGTAAAGGCTTTATGCAAGAAGCAGCGCGCCGTCTGTTAGACTGGTACATGCCCCATGAACCGACTGAAAAGATGTGCGCAGCGGCATTTGAAGACAATGAACGTTCTCTTAGTGTCTTGAGCAAGCTGGGTTTTCGAGAGGTTGACAGAAACTTAGCCTTCAGCCCGGCTCGAGGACATGAAGTTCCACAAATCAAAATGGAACTAACCGCAGAACGCTATCGGGAGCATGGTGCGTTTCACTGAAACGCACCATCACTCTAGAATTTATTTTTCGCGCCTATTCCGACCCCAAAAGGCGAGCAGCTTTTGGGCGATAGGCTGTAAGGAGCACCAAATGAAATTTCTTGACCAGGCCAAGGTCTATGTCCGCTCCGGCGACGGTGGAGCGGGTTGCATTTCCTTCCGGCGCGAAAAGTATATCGCCCTTGGCGGACCCGATGGTGGTGATGGCGGCAAAGGTGGCGATATAATCATTGAGTGCGTCAATGGCCTCAACACGTTGATTGACTACCGCTTCAAACAGCATTTCAAGGCCGAAATCGGCTTGCACGGCATGGGGCGCAATCGCAACGGCCATAAGGGCAAAGACGTCACCTTGCGGGTCCCCGTTGGCACACAGGTTTTGGATGAAGACAATGAAACCGTCCTTGTCGACTTTACCAGAGTGGGCCAAATCTATGTTTTGGCCAAAGGCGGCAATGGTGGCTTCGGTAACACCCATTTCAAAACATCGGTCAATCAGGCCCCACGTCATGCCAATCCCGGTCAAGAAGGCCAAGAGCACTGGATTTGGCTGCGGTTGAAACTGATCGCCGACGCCGGTCTGGTTGGCTTGCCCAATGCAGGAAAATCCACATTTCTCGCTTCGGTTTCTTCAGCCAAGCCCAAAATCGCTGACTATCCTTTCACCACACTGCATCCCAATCTGGGTGTGGTTGGCATAGACGGACGCGAGTTTGTAATGGCTGACATCCCCGGCTTGATCGAAGGCGCCCACGAAGGCGTCGGCATTGGCGACCGGTTCCTAGGTCACGTTGAACGCTGCCGTGTTCTTTTGCATTTGGTTGATATCACGCAGGACGATTACATTGATGCATACCGCGTGATCCGCGGCGAGCTAAAAGCCTATGACGAAGGTCTGGGCCAAAAAGATGAAATCGTCGCATTGACCAAAATTGACTCGCTCACCGAGGACGAGATCACCGAAAGAACGGACGCCTTTGAAGCCGCCTATGGCTTCCGCCCGATGGCTATCTCTGCTGTTGCCAAAACCAACATGGACGATATCCTGCGCGCACTCATGAGCAAGATTCAACTGGAAAACAAACTCGAATCCGATGCGGGAGAAGAACCGCAAAGCTGGCGCCCCTGATAAACCATCAAGACATAAAATCAAGCTGAAGACGGGACGTGTCGTGAGACTGCAGGACCAAAAACGAATTGTCATAAAAATCGGCTCGGCCACATTGGTGGACGAGAAGACGGGGCGTTTGCGAGCCGCTTGGCTGCAAACGCTGGTTGATGATATTGCCATGCTGAAAGAACAGGGCAAGGAAGTACTGATCGTCTCTTCCGGTGCCATCGCATTGGGACGTCGACAAACCAACCTGCCACAGGGAAAGCTGCGGCTCGATGAGAGTCAGGCCGCGGCCGCTATCGGGCAAATTGCGTTGGGCGAGGCCTATGCTGACGCCTTGCACAAGGTTGACTTGATCGCTGGACAAATCTTGCTCACCCTCAGCGATACCGAAGAACGACGACATTATCTCAACGCCCGCGCCACACTGACCACCCTGTTGGAGCTGGGTGCGGTTCCTATCATCAATGAGAATGATACGGTCGCCACATCCGAGATAAAATTCGGGGATAATGACCGCTTGGCCGCTCGTGTGGCCACCATGATCAGCGCCGATTGTCTGGTGCTTCTGTCCGACATCGACGGGCTATACACTGCCCCGCCCGCCACCAATCCGGACGCCCAGCATATTCCGGTTATCGAACACATCACCCACGACATTGAAGCAATGGCAGGCAGCGCAGGATCCTCGCTGGCCAAGGGCGGAATGGCGACCAAAATTGCAGCGGCAAAAATCGCAGTCAATGCGGGCACCACGATGCTCATCGCCAATGGCAACGACTATAATCCATTGCGTTCGATTATGAATGGGGCCAAATGCAGCTGGTTCACAGCCAAAACGAATCCGATCACGGAACGCAAGCGCTGGATCAACGGTCACTTGGAACCCCACGGCACACTCACACTTGATGCCGGCGCTGTCCGCGCTCTATTGTCTGGCAAAAGCCTGCTTCCAGCCGGCGTTAAAAAAATAGACGGCGATTTTGCCAAAGGGGACGCAGTGATTTTGCTGGGACCAGACGGAGAAGAAGTGGCGCGTGGGCTGATATCCTATGACTGTCAGGATTCCAACAAAATCCGGGGATGCAAATCGGCCAAAATTGCCGATATTCTTGGCTATAGAGGGCGCTCCGAACTGATTCACCGCGATGATATGGTGTTAAGCGGAAAAGATCCGGCAAACGCATAAGCTGCAACCCAAAGACCGCTTGACCCAAACGAAGCAATAAATCTATATCCGAGATAGACGAAAAGAGACGGACATGAACAACATGACGAGCACTGTGGCAGACATCATGAATGACCTGGGTGCCCGCGCGCGCCGCGCATCTCGTCAGCTAGCCAATGCCCCGACAGAACAAAAGAATAACGCTTTGCAGGCAGCGGCAAAAAGTGTCCGCGCAAGCGTCAATGCGATATTGGAAGCCAATGCCAAGGACGTCGCCAAAGGCGAACAAGACGGCATGAGCAAAGCCTTCTTGGATCGCTTGACCCTAGATAATGACCGTATCGAAGCCATTGCCTCCGGCCTTGACGCCATTGTCGCACTGGCAGATCCCGTCGGTGGAGTTATGGCAAGCTGGGACCGCCCAAATGGCCTCAATATCGAACGCGTCCGCACCCCTTTGGGTGTCATTGGCGTGATCTATGAAAGCCGCCCCAATGTAACCGCCGATGCTGGGGCCCTCTGCCTTAAAGCAGGAAACGCCTCCATTTTACGCGGCGGTTCGGATAGTTATCATTCATCGCGCGCGATTCACGCCTGCTTGGTGTCAGGATTGCAAGCTGCGGGTCTCCCAGTGGATTCCATTCAGGTGGTCCCCACCACAGATCGCGCTGCGGTAGGCGAAATGCTTAAGGGCTTGGGCGGCAATGTCGATGTGATCGTTCCACGCGGAGGCAAAGGATTGGTTGGTCGTGTGCAGTCCGAAGCCCGCGTGCCGGTCTTCTCCCATCTGGAAGGCATTTGCCACTTGTATGTGGACAAAGCCGCTGATTTGGAAAAAGCCAAAGCCATTGTGGTCAACGCAAAAATGCGTCGTACCGGCATTTGCGGATCTGCCGAAACCCTATTGATCGACCGCGCAGTGGCTGAGACGAGCGGCAAAGCCGTGTTGCGCGCCCTGTCCGATGCGGGTTGCGCCATTCGCGGCACAGAAGAAATCATCGCATTACTGCCAGCCGCCACACTGGCCAATGAAGAAGACTGGTCGACCGAATATCTTGATACCATCATTTCAGCAAAAATGGTTGATGGTGTGGCCGAAGCAATCGATCATATCGCCACCTACGGATCCAGCCACACGGAAAGCATCATCACCGAGGATCTTGAGGTTGCGACCCAGTTCCTCAATGAGGTCGATAGCGCAATTGTCATGCACAATGCATCTACCCAGTTTGCAGATGGTGGCGAATTTGGTATGGGTGCAGAAATAGGCATTGCGACCGGCCGCATGCATGCACGCGGCCCGGTAGGACTTGAACAACTCACCAGCTTCAAATATCGGGTGCATGGCACCGGCCAAATTCGACCGTAAAACTCTCCATTAAAGGCCTGAGCCTTTGTCACACCATCTCCAACCCATGCGGCAGGCGCGATGACGAGATCCCGTATTTACAGCTCTGGCTTGCCGCCCGTATCACCGGGGATGAAGGTTGGCCTCTACGGCGGCAGCTTCAACCCTGCCCACGATGGGCACCGCCATGTGGCTATTACCGCGCTCAGGCGATTGGGCCTTGATCGCATCTGGTGCCTTGTAACACCCGGCAACCCGCTCAAAGACATCAGCGCCCTACCCACACTTGAGACGCGCCTGTCTGGCACGGCGCAAGTGATGAACCATCCAAAGATCGACATAACCGGCGCAGAAAAGAAAGCTGGCACGCGTTACACTGCCGAAACCCTTGATTGGATCCAGCTTCGAACCCGAGGAATCGACCTAGTTTGGGTTATGGGGGCAGATAATCTTAAACAATTTCACAAATGGCAGCGTTGGCAAGACATTTTGACACGAATCCCGGTTGCCATTATCGACCGTCCCGGATACAGTCTGTCACCGCTTTATGCGACAGCGGCACATCATTTCGCTCATGCCCGCATTCCCAGTCATCGGGAAAAAGCATTGGCAACAATGGCGTGTCCGGCTTGGACGTTCCTTTATGGACCCCGTTCAAACTTGTCTTCAACCGCTTTAAGGCAAAGCGCGAAGATACAGCTGACGCCAGATAAGCAAGTGCCTTGAAAATGTCACACAGCATGACATAATTTAATTTGGCGTCGGTTCGATTTTCGAATCATTCTTTCGCCTGTCCAATTCCGTACATACGCTTTAAAGCGTCCGGTACGGGCAGAGAAACTGTTAATTCAGTTTGATAAACGAGGTGCATTCCTGTCCACCGCAACACACATGGAGATCATGCCCGAAGGCCCTTCTCCCGTTAGCCCAGTTTTGGATCGCAAAGATCCTGAACAGGCCCTTGACCTGATCCTCACAAGCCTGGATGATTCCAAGGCCGAAGAGATTCTGCCCATTGACCTGCGCGGCAAGTCTTCGCTTGCCGACTATATGATTATTGCATCTGGTCGTTCCCATCGCCACGTCGGTGCCGTCGCCGATCGTCTCCTCAGAGACCTTAAAGACAACGGCCTTGGCAACGCCCATGTGGAAGGTATGCCCAATTGCGATTGGGTGCTTATCGACACAGGCGACCATATTGTGCATATCTTCCGTCCTGAAGTCCGCGAATTCTACAATATCGAGAAAATGTGGACTGCTGAGTCTGAAGACGAAGCATAAGCCAACCGGATTTGAACGCCAGCCCCTGTCCCACACCACCGGGACAGATATGGCGATCAGAAGGATTGGAAAATGAAGCTCATCCTAGCGGCTATCGGACGGCAAAAAGCCGGGCCGGAGACAGAACTCGCCCTGCGTTATCAGGATCGGGCAAAAAAAGCAGGACGAACCCTCGGCCTTGCCGGACCTGAAATCGTCGAGTATTCCGAAAGCCGTGCTCGCAGCACGGGCGAAAGAAAAACGCAGGAAGCGGACCAGCTTTTAAAGGCACTGCCCGCAGGCTGCATCATCGTCGCACTGGACGAGCATGGACAGAATATGTCCAGCGAGTCATTTGCAAAACTCATCGACAAACATCGCAATGGCGGCAGTCCCGCCATGGCATTTGTTCTGGGCGGGCCCGATGGCCACGGACAGCCACTGCTGGACCAAGCCCACGTCAAACTGGCGTTAGGTTCCATGACTTGGCCGCACCAGATTGCGAGAGTTCTTCTCACTGAACAAATATATCGGGCAATCACTATTTTGACGGGCCATCCCTATCATCGTATTTAACCAAGCCGCACACCATTGTCTGGACAATGTGTTGGCTCAAACACACGGTAATAGGCGCATTTTTCTCATCGAGCGATTCCACCCGACGCGACCTTGCTCTACATTGCCAGCACGCAAACAAACCAGGTGATTCGGGTGCACAACGTGCCGCGCAGCAATAAAAACTCAGCGAAACACTCGGTCAAAACGGGATTATTCCCATCCGTTTTGCGAGCCTTTTGTTCGCGTCTGCTCTACCAAGTCACATTTTGTTTGTTGATTTTGGTTGGGGCAGCGTCCGCTTACGCACAACAGACAAATATCACCGAGCCTCCAATAACCGACGGCGCGAAGACGGCGAGAGAGATACAGCAATCCGAAGACGAACAAAAAGCAGCCCGTGCTCTGGAAGCCCGTCTAAAGGCGCGCAAAGAACAAGAAGCCACCCTCACACGCATCGAAGCTTCCATCGAAATGTCGAAAGAGAAGCAGAGTCAACTGGTGAAAGAAGTGGAGCAACTGCGGTCGGACCGAGAGACCATACAGTCCGACTTGATCGCCACGGCAGAACGAATCAAAGAATTGGAAAGTTCGCTATCAGATCGGGAAACCCGCCTGAAAATCCTTTTTGCCGATCAGACAGCCCTACGCGTATCATTGGCAGAACAACGCGATTCATTGTCGCAGGTTCTGGCCGCCTTGCAACGCATCGGACGAAACCCGCCCCCGGCTTTGGTGATTCGGCCCAATGAAGCACTCAATGCAGTGCGATCCGCCATATTGCTCAGCACACTGGTGCCAGAAATCCGCATAGAAGCACAATCTCTTGCCGCCCAGCTGGATGAACTTGTGCGCCTGCATACAAAAATCGAGACCGAAAAAACCGGACTGCAAAGTGGGTTACAAAAACTGGCAGAAGAGCAAAAACGCCTTGATCTTCTGGTTGCCAAAAAGAAAAATCAGGAAGCAGAATCCAAGCGCGCAGCAATTGACGAAGAAAAGAAAACCATTGAATTGGCCGCAAGAGCCAGAACCCTCCAAGACCTGATCAATGGCATGGAACAAGAGATCGAAGCCGCTCGCTTGGCTGTTTCAGAAGCCAAAGAAGCAGAGCGCCGCAGTCTTGAACAAAAGATTGAAAGCAAAAAACAAAAAATTGCTGCCTTGAAAGACGCCGCCCGCCTTTCTCCTGCCATACCTTTTGATAAAATGAAGGGACTTTTACGACTTCCCGCTCGTGGAGCACTTTTGAAAGATTTTGGTAGTAATGATGGGTTCGGCGGTCAAACCAAAGGTTTGTCCATCGCAACACGCGCAGGAGCCCAAGTGACAAGTCCGGCAGATGGATGGATAGTTTACGCAGGACCGTTCAGATCCTTCGGTAAACTCTTGATCATAAACACCGGAGACGGGTACCATGTCGTTCTGGCAGGCCTTGATGATGTGTTTGCGGAAGTTGGCAGTTTTGTTTTAACCAATGAACCGGTTGGAACGATGCAACAAGCTCGGTTGGCATCAACGGATCTTTTGGATGCGGGAATGTCTAAACCGGTGCTATATATTGAATTGAGAAAAGATGGTGTTGCGATCAATCCTGCACCATGGTGGACAGTAGCTTTGAAAGAAAAGGCAGACGGATGATCCGTAAACTCTCATTATTGCTTATTGGCGCCCTTATGGGTGCAAGCCTTGTCGTGACCCTGTCAGTGGCACCATGGAATGCGACTGGCATCGCCAATGCCGCTGGTGCCGAGACTTATCGTCACCTGAATCTGTTCGGGGATGTATTTGAACGTATCCGTCGCGAATATGTTGAGGAACCAGAAGACAAAAAGCTCATCGCATCCGCCCTAAACGGCATGTTGACCTCGCTCGATCCGCATTCCAGCTATATGTCACCGGAAAGCTTCGAGGAAATGAGCGTCGAGACATCAGGTGAGTTTGGTGGCCTTGGCATTCAGGTAACACTCGAAGATGGTCTGGTTAAAGTCATATCCCCTATTGACGATACCCCCGCCCATGCGGCTGGGATTTTGGCCGATGACCTGATCACACATCTTGATGATGAACCCGTGCGCGGCATGACACTCAGTGATGCCGTTGACAGAATGCGCGGCCGGGTTGGAACCAAAATCCAGCTGACGATCATCCGCAAGGAAGTAGAACAACCAATTAAGGTCGAGATTACACGTGAAATTATCAAAATCTCTTCCGTTAAATCAAAGGCCTACGGCAAAATCGGATATGTTCGCATCACCCAATTTAATGGCCAGGCTTTTGAAGGATTGAAGAATGCGATTGCTGACCTCGAGAAAGAGATTGGCGAAAAAGAAATCAAAGGCTTCATTCTGGATTTGAGATCAAATCCCGGTGGCCAACTCGATCAATCGATCGCTATTTCAGACACCTTCCTAGATCAAGGTGAGATTGTCTCCACCCGAGGCCGTAACAAAGAAGAAGTCAAACGCTTCTACGCACGCGCCGGTGACCTGACAAAAGGACTTCCTTTGATTGTCCTGATCAACGGCGGCTCAGCCAGTGCTTCAGAAATTGTGGCTGGCGCGTTGTATGACCACAAACGGGCGACATTGATTGGCTCCAAAAGCTTCGGCAAGGGGTCTGTTCAGACCATCATTCCTCTGGAAAACAACGGCGCAATTCGCTTGACCACAGCGCGTTACTACACCCCATCAGGCACATCCATTCAGGCCAAGGGCATTGTTCCAGACATTTTTGTCAAACAGGAACTGCCAGACGAACTGAAAGATCGGTTCCCACAAACCTCCACGACTGAAGCAAAATTGAAGGGTCATTTGGAGGCTGAAGGCGAAACGACAGATGATGCCAACAAGGGAGAAGGCGCAGAAGACAAGAAGAAGGAAACCTATTCTCCTTCTTATGTTCCGACTGAACTGGAAAAAGACACGCAGTTGCAGTATGCCCTTAAGCTGATGCGTGGCGAAGAAACCAACGTCGCTTATCCTGTTAAGGCCGAAAAATAAACTTTATCAAAAGACCGGCGGGCCCTTAGGGGTCCGCCTCATTTCTATCTCTTCAGGAGACGGATCGTGGCGGCGAATGATCTGAAACAGCCCTTGGGGCAAAATAAAAAGGCACCCGTAAGAGGCAGCCAGATCTTCATGCTTGGATCCGTAGGCACTCTCGCGGCAATGGTTATAGGACTTGTTGCATGGGTCGCCATCGTTGACGATCCCTATGGGGGATACGCAAGAAAGCACATCGATTTAACCGGCTCTCTTAACGAAACAGCCAGAATTGGCGTCGATGCCATTCGCCCAGGCATCAAACCCGGCATTCCCGAGACAACCCGTCCGGACCAAGAGGCCAACGCACAGGCTCCACTTTTTCCAGAGCCCAATTCAGGCAAGCCAAACGACCTACAAGACGGTCAAATACGTATTCTTGACCCGTCAGCGCCGTCATTGAACAGCGTAATCAACGACGACCCACAAGCGCCCTATAAGATATATTCCAGACCAATCAACAGCGATGCAATTGCAGGATTGCCAAAAATTGCGATGATCATTGATGGTTTGGGTCTATCACAGACAACCACCCAAGAAGCCCTCAGCCTCTTGTCCCCAGATGTCACCTTGGCTTTTGCACCTTATGGCAACAGCCTCTCGCGCTGGACCCAAAAGGCACGCAGTCAGGGGCACGAGCTGCTGGTTCAGGTGCCCATGGAACCGTTTGATTACCCAAACAATGATCCTGGTCCACATACTCTGCTGACAACAGCCAACACTGACGCGAACACAGCCAATTTGAAGTGGGTATTGGCAAGATTTGAGTCTTATGTCGGCGTTATGAACTACATGGGTGCCCGTTTCTCATCTGATGAATTGGCCGGTACGGATTTTATGCGAGAATTGCGAAAGAATGGTTTGCTCTACGTCGAGACAGGAGCGTCAGGACGTAGCAGGCTTAACGCCATCGCCACCAATTTAAGCGTACCGAACCTGCATGCTGATTTGGTTGTTGATTTTCGGGGGCGCGCTTCTGATATCGAAACACGGCTGATACAGCTCGAAGCCATAGCACAAGAAAACGGTGTCGCGCTCGGCGTTGCCTCTGCATTGCCAGCGTCGGTACGCAGCATCTCGGAGTGGACGCAGACCCTTCGTTCACGCGGCTTTGCTCTTGTCCCTGTCACCACTCTCTTGCAACAATAAGGCGATTTTCATGGTCTCCCGCGACAAGCTCCCCTACCGCGACTGCGTTGGCATTTGTGTCATCAACCAAGATAAGAAAGTTTGGCTTGGAGACCGTTTGGGATCGACCGAACTCCAAAAATCGAACTACACATGGCAAATGCCGCAAGGTGGCATCGACAAGGGCGAGGATCCACTGGTCGCAGCAAAAAGAGAATTGTTTGAAGAGACCTCTATCCAAACCATATCTTTGCTTAAAGAAGCGCCCGATTGGCTTTATTACGACTTACCTGACGATCTTCTCGGCATTGGCCTAAAAGGCAAGTTTCGCGGCCAACGCCAACGATGGTTTGCATTTCACTTTGATGGCGACGAGTCGGAAATCAATGTTCTCGCGCCCGGTGACGGCAACCAACATCAAGAATTTCAAGGTTGGCGTTGGGAGTCTTTACACGTTGTTCCCAACCTCATTGTACCCTTCAAAAGAGACGTCTATACACAAGTCGCCAACGTTTTTTCCGAACTTGTTATATAGCCCAACAATACATATTGGGCTCCGCGCATAGCCCTGTTCAGCCCACGCATTAAAACAAAAAAGGCCGCGAGATGAAATTCTCTGCGGCCTTTTTCTTTGTTTCTGCAGCGATCTTACTTTGAAACCGCGGCCTGCAACTTATGCAGTCGAGAGAGCCGAAGATCGGCTTCGTTCCTGACGTCATCACTTTGAGCGTCCGCAACATCTTCTTCCGCATCTTTAATCAACTGAGCCACCTTGTCGTGGTCCAGTTCATCGATCGGAAGCGCCTGTTCGACGAGCACCTTCAAGCCTGAATTGGCAACATCGGCAAAACCACCACGGACATAAATGTCGCGTTTGCTGCCGTCTTCCATCTCGGCTTCGAGAACACCAGGAGAAATAGAAGCGATCACAGGCGAATGATCTTTCAATACGGTAAAGAAACCGTCCAGACCTGGAACCACGACTGAGGTGCAGGATTCTGAAAGAACGAGCCTCTCTGGCGAAACCAGTTCAAAACTGAAAGCTTGGGCCATGATGAATACCTACTTCCCGGAAAAAAAGGCGTAAGACGCCGCTTAAGCGGCGTCTGCTGCTAGTTTCTGAGCCTTCTCCATTGCTTCGTCCATGGAACCAACCATGTAGAAAGCAGCTTCCGGCAAATGGTCATATTCACCTTCAACAAGGCCTTTAAAGCCTTTGATGGTGTCTTCCAGTGAAACCAGCTTACCAGGAGAACCAGTAAAGATCTCGGCCACATGGAACGGCTGGGACAAGAAGCGCTCAATCTTACGAGCACGGGCAACAGCCATTTTATCTTCTTCAGACAATTCATCCATACCAAGAATGGCGATGATATCCTGAAGAGCCTTATAGCGCTGAAGAATTTCCTGAACCCGACGTGCAACCCCATAATGCTCTTCGCCAATGATGCGAGCGTCAAGCATACGAGACGTGGAATCAAGCGGATCAACGGCAGGATAAATACCCTTCTCCGCAATGGAACGGTTCAACACGGTGGTTGCGTCCAAGTGAGCAAAGGAAGCTGCAGGCGCCGGATCGGTCAAGTCATCGGCTGGCACGTAAATGGCCTGCACGGACGTAATCGAGCCTTTATGCGTCGTGGTAATGCGTTCTTGTAGCGCACCCATATCGGTTGCCAATGTTGGCTGGTAACCCACAGCAGAAGGAATACGACCCAAAAGGGCAGACACCTCGGAACCGGCCTGTGTAAAGCGGAAGATATTGTCCACGAAGAACAACACGTCCTGACCTTCATCACGGAACTGCTCAGCGACGGTCAGACCGGTCAAAGCAACACGAGCACGGGCTCCTGGAGGCTCGTTCATCTGGCCATAAACCAGCGCACATTTAGAGCCTTCACCGCCGCCTTCTTTGTTCACACCGGATTCGATCATTTCCCAGTATAGATCGTTACCCTCACGGGTACGCTCGCCTACACCAGCAAACACCGAATAACCACCGTGGGCTTTGGCGATATTGTTGATCAATTCCATGATCAAAACGGTTTTGCCGACACCGGCACCACCGAACAGACCAATCTTACCACCCCTTGCATACGGAGCCAGCAAATCAACCACTTTAATGCCTGTCTCCAGAATCGCAGATTCGGTTGACTGGTCAACAAATGTAGGCGCCGGTTGGTGGATTTCGCGGGTCATTGTCGCACCAAGTTCCCCTGCTTCATCAACAGGTTCACCGATGACATTAACGATACGCCCCAGCATTTCTTTACCAACAGGAACCGCAATCGCGCCACCAGTGTCAGAAACAGGCTGGCCGCGAACCAAACCTTCGGTACTATCCATCGCGATGGTACGAACAGTGTTCTCACCAAGGTGAAGAGAAACTTCGAGCACAAGGCGTTGGCCATTGTTTTCAGTTTCAAGTGCGTTCAGAATGGATGGAAGTTCACCCTCGAACTGGACGTCCACAACAGCGCCGATAACCTGCGTGATACGTCCGGTAGCTTTTAATGCTGCCATTCGTCTATCCTCATCAATCGCCGTCAGAGCGCCTCAGCACCCGAGATGATCTCAATCAATTCACCCGTGATCTGAGCTTGTCGCTGGCGGTTATATGACATTTCAAGCTTGTTGATCATGTCACCAGCGTTACGGGTCGCATTGTCCATAGCAGACATACGAGCCCCTTGCTCAGAAGCACCATTTTCAAGAATCGCCCGGAAAATCTGCACCGAAACGTTTCTTGGTAGAAGATCCGCTAGGATTTCCTCTTCACCCGGCTCATATTCATATATGGCACCAGATGATTGTGATCCATCGTCCTCTTTCTCTTCAAAAACAGCCGGGATGATCTGCTGCGCGGTCGGAATCTGTGTCACCACAGACTGGAACCGGGAGTAGAAAAGAGTGCAGACATCAAACTCACCTTGCTCATACTTATAAAGCAACGGACGTCCGATGCGAACTTCAGCATCCGTGAAATTGACTTTTTTCAAATCACGCATATCAATGACATCAATGATGTCATTGCCGAATTCACTCTTGAGTGCGTCAAAGCCTTTTTTGCCTACGCACAACATCTTGACTGTTTTGCCCGCCGCCTTCAGAGCACGGGCTTTATCGCGCGCAAGACGCGCGATAGAAGAGTTAAAACCACCACAAAGACCACGTTCCGCCGTACAAACCAACAACAGGTGCCTCTGGTCCGAACCAGTTCCTGACAGAAGCTTCGGCGCGGTGTCATCACCGGCAAAATTTCCTGCAACGTTGGCAAGCACTTCGTCCATACGTTCGGCATAAGGCCGCGCATCTTCCGCCGCGCTTTGCGCACGACGGAGCTTTGCAGCCGCAACCATCTGCATGGCTTTGGTGATCTTCTGTGTCGCCTTAACCGAGGCGATACGATTCTTGAGGTCCTTAAGGCTTGGCATGTTAGCCTCCGTTCCCCGTCAGTCCCAGCGAATTACGCAAAATTCTTTGCGAAGCTGTCGACCGCCGCCTTCAGTTTAGATTTGAGTTCGTCATCAAGGGCTTTCTTGTCGCGAATACCATCGAGCACGTCTTTATGCTCGTTACGCATCACAGAAAGAAGGCCTTCTTCAAACGCATGAACCTGGCTGACTTCAATGCCGTCCAGATAGCCGTTTACACCGGCATAGATCACAGCAACCTGCTCTTCCACTTTCAATGGGGAGAACTGAGGCTGTTTCAACAGCTCGGTAAGACGGGCACCACGGTTAAGCATTTTTTGTGTCGTGGCATCGAGATCGGAACCGAACTGCGCAAAAGCAGCCATTTCACGATACTGCGCCAGCTCACCCTTAATCGGGCCAGCAACTTGCTTCATGGCTTTAATCTGAGCCGAAGACCCAACGCGCGAGACCGACAAACCAACGTTCACAGCAGGACGAATACCCTGATAGAACAGATCGGTTTCCAGGAAGATCTGACCATCTGTGATTGAAATCACGTTGGTCGGGATAAACGCAGACACGTCGTTCGCCTGAGTTTCAATAACCGGCAATGCGGTCATGGAACCAGAGCCATTGTCTTCGTTCAACTTCGCCGCGCGTTCCAGCAGACGAGAATGGAGATAGAAAACGTCACCAGGATAAGCTTCACGTCCTGGAGGACGGCGCAGCAACAGGGACATCTGGCGATAGGCAACAGCCTGCTTGGTCAAATCATCATAGACCAACAAGGAATGCATACCGTTATCGCGGAAAAACTCACCCATCGCACAGCCAGCAAACGGAGCCAGGAACTGCATTGGAGCAGGGTCAGATGCGGTAGCCGCAACGACGATGGAATATTCCATCGCACCATTTTCTTCCAGCGTTTTCACAAACTGAGCAACCGTAGAACGCTTCTGACCGATGGCCACATAGACGCAATATAGTTTTTCATTCTCAGAACCGGTGTCATTGATTGACTTCTGGTTCAGAATGGCATCCAGCGCGATCGCGGTTTTACCGGTTTGGCGGTCACCAATGATCAGTTCGCGTTGTCCGCGACCAATCGGAATGAGAGCATCAACGGCTTTAATGCCGGTCTGCATTGGTTCGTGAACCGACTTACGAGGAATAATCCCCGGAGCCTTCACGTCCACACGACGACGTTCAGTGGACTCAATTGGTCCCTTACCGTCGATAGGGTTTCCAAGCGGATCAACGACGCGGCCCAAAAGGCCTTTGCCGACAGGTACATCAACAATGGCACCAGTACGCTTTACGACATCGCCTTCCTTGACGGCACGGTCATCGCCGAATAGCACGGCTCCGACATTGTCCATTTCAAGGTTAAGAGCCATGCCGCGCATCCCACCAGGGAATTCCACCATCTCACCAGCCTGAACATTGTCCAGACCGTAGATGCGGGCGATACCATCACCAACAGAGAGAACCTGACCAACTTCGGAGACTTGGGCGTCCGAACCGAAGTTTTTGATCTGCTCTTTGAGGATTGCGGAAATTTCCGCGGCCCGAATATCCATCAGCCGACCTCTTTCAGTGCAATCTTGAGCGAGTTGAGTTTAGTGCGCACAGAGGAATCAACCATCTGCGAACCGACTTTTACAACAAGGCCACCGAGAAGCTCGGCATCGACCTTGGCATCAATCGCAATATCCTTACCCAATGCGTCTTTGAGAGACGCCTTAAGCGCCGTCAAATCTGCATCACTCAAAGGCTGAGCAGATGTGACCTCGGCCACTTGCTCACCACGATGAACAGTAAGAATATTACGGAAAGCTTTTATAATCCCCGGCAAAGAAAACAGCCGACGATTTCTGGTGACGACACGAACGAAATTGCCGACGATGCCAGTAATTTCAGCTTTATCAAGAATGGCTGATAGAGCCGTTAGCTGTTCGTCAGCCGTAAAGACAGGACTCTTGACGAGTCGCATGAAGTCTTCACTCTCGGACATGATAGCATCGACACGACCGAGATCTTGCTCGGTAGCCTCAATGGCGTTTTCTTCAAGGGCGAGGTCAAACAACGCGCGAGCGTATCGTTCGGCCACTCCTGAAATCTCTGAATTTTTATTCGTCACCTGGTCGCTCTCTGACATTTGGAGATTGATCCCATCACAACAGTGTAACCCCATTTTGGTGTCTCTGCCATGAGAGAGTACGCCTCATCTGTCTGGGATCGCATCACCCCTAAAACCGTTGCTCGTCTAGCACATGCCTAGACCATGCGCAACATTACCTTAAAGGCCATAAGTCGTAAATCGCCTTTCTAATGCAAAAGACTGATAAATAAAGCCCTGACCATTTAGACGAAAGACACAGGATCGACATCTATTTGCACACGCAGCGATCCTTTTGGTTTCGGGCATTGGGATAACCAAAGCCGCAACCATGGCGAAAGAGAAAAACTCCGAGGAGTCGCCACCAGCAATCGAAAGCGATAGCGGCCACGAAGCACAGAAAGCGGCGCTTCTGCCGGTCCCAATACCCGCACGTCATTCTCGCGCGGCACAGCCCGAACCATCAGTCGGCCATAAGACAAAGCAGCCTCTCTATCTTCCGCCGACAGGATGATGGCTGCCAATCGCCCAAAGGGCGGCATCATGGCTCTATGACGTTGTTCAAGTTCATATGTGTAAAACCCCTCACGATCCCCATTTGCGAGTGCAGCAATCACCGGATGATCGGGCGCGTAGCTTTGCAATAAGCCGCGCCCCTGCCCCGTGTGCCGCCCCGCACGACCGGTTACTTGCGCCAAAGTTTGAAAAACCTTCTCCCCAGCCCGCAAATCTCCATGCGCCAACCCCAGATCGGCATCAATCACACCAACCAGCATCATCGCAGGGAAATTATGCCCTTTGGCCACGAGCTGCGTGCCGATGACAATGTCCGCCTTGCCTGAAGAGATCAGCTCCAGTTCGGTTCGCAATTGCTGCACACCATGGATCAGATCACTGGAGAGAATCACAATATGCCGGTCCGGCCACAAGCTGGCAGCCTCTTCCGCAATACGTTCGACACCGGGACCGCATGCCACGAGACTGTCTTCTTGGCCACATGCAGGACACGCAGGCGGAACGGGCTCGCAATGACCACAATGGTGACAGACCAATTGCTTACGGAAGCGATGCTCCACCAACCAAGTGGAACAGGAAGGACATTGAAATCGGTGCCCACAGGTCCGACACAAGGTCAACGGGGCATAGCCACGCCGATTGAGGAACAACAGACTCTGTTGACCGGCCTCCAACGTCTCATTCACCGCCTCAATCAGCACAGGCGACAGCCAGTGGCCCTTCTCTGGCGGATTGGCCCGCATATCAATCAGCGCGATATCCGGCATCGACTGGCCACCAAACCGATCCGGAAGATGTATCCGACTGTAACGCCCCTGAAGTGCGTTGTTGTGACTCTCTACCGAAGGCGTTGCGCTTGCCAACACCACAGGAAACCCGGACAAATGCCCCCGCACGACGGCCATGTCCCGTGCATTATAAATCACACGGTCTTCTTGTTTATAGGCGCCGTCATGCTCCTCATCGACCACAATCAGCCCCAAATCACGAAACGGCAACATCAGCGAGGATCGTGCGCCGACAACAACTTGAATTTCACCCGTCGCCACACCGCGCCATATCAAGTTTTTATAGCGCTGCGACTGACCGGAATGCCATTCGCCCGGTCTTACACCAAAACGCGCTTCAAACCGATCCAGAAACGCGCCGGTCAGCGCAATTTCGGGCACCATGATCAAAATCTGCTTACCGTGTCGTAGGGCTTCGGCAACACCTTCAAAATAGACTTCTGTCTTACCAGACCCAGTCACACCATCCAGCAGCAAGCCTGCAAAACAGTCAGCTGCAACAGCCTGACGCAACTGCTGCGCGGCTACTTCCTGCTGTTCGCTCAACCTAGGGGCGGCAAAATCAGCTTGAGGTGTCGCCACCAACGCTGGTGCGGGCAAAAAGCAAGGCTCAAGCGTACCGGCCTTGACCAACCCATCAACAACCGAGGCAGAAACCCCACTGCGCTCCACAATATCCGCTTTGACCTGTGCAAGACCACCTTCCATCACCGATAGCACCTGCTCGCGCGCCTTGGTCATGCGCGCGGGTACAGGGCCTGCCAGACGCAGGGCCTTTATCGGCTTGGGTGGCAACAGCGATTCTTCTCCACGCAGCACCATCCGCAGCACCATGCCTCTTTGAGCCAGAGTATACTGCGCAATCCAATCAACAAATTTGCGGAAATTCGCTGACAACACCGTGCCGTGATAAACATGCTCTATATCTTTAAGGCGGTTGTTGTCAGTAAACGCGACGTCATCATCCCACACCACGCCCAGCACGGATCGCGGCCCCAATGGCACCTTGACCACCTGTCCGGCAACCAGTTTTGACGGCGCAGCCCCATCTTCAGTATCCAATGGCCCATTTGGCACCCGATAACTGTAGCTACTGTCCACATAAACCGGCACCAAAACCGACACAATTTGGCATGTTGACGACACGATGATCCTTATGTTTATTTTTTGCGCTTAAATAAACGGCTGTATGGACACTAGGGGCTGACCTTTGCCCCACTTTGGTTTAAGGAACATAAGCAAATCCGACAAGCATTTCCAATCGGGAAAATTGTACGGACCTATGGCTAACGGAAACGGAGCTCTGAGCACAATGAAATTCTTCGTAGATACTGCTGATACCAACGACATTCGCGAGCTGACGGCTACTGGCTTGATCGATGGTGTTACCACAAACCCGTCTTTGATCGTAAAATCCGGCCGTGATTTCAAAGAAGTCATCGCAGAGATTTGTGAGCTTACCGATGGCCCCGTTTCTGCCGAAGTGACCGCTCTGGAATGCGAAGCCATGTTGGCCGAAGCTGCAGAACTGCTAAAAATCGCCAAAAATGTTTGTATCAAGGTGCCATTGACGATTGAAGGCCTGAAAGCCTGTAAAGCCCTGACAGACCAAGGCCATAAGGTCAATGTGACCTTGTGCTTCTCCGCCAATCAGGCCCTTCTGGCTGCCAAAGCTGGTGCAACCTTCATTTCCCCATTCATCGGCCGCCTCGACGACCTTAACATCGATGGCATGGAACTGATTGAAGACATTCGCACCATTTATGACAATTACGGTTTTGAAACAGAAATTCTGGCTGCATCCATCCGCACAGCCAACCATGTAAAAGAATGCGCATTGGCCGGCGCTGATGTTGCAACCATCCCTCCAGGGGTGATCAAGGGCCTTGCCAACCATGTTCTGACTGAAAAAGGTCTCGAAGCCTTCTTGGCTGATTGGTCAAAAACAGGCCAATCTATCGTTTAAGGGCAAAAGCCATCAGGCTATCGCCTTAAATGTTGAGTAAAGCTTATCCCCGATGTTTGAATAAGGCATCGGGGTTTTTGATTCGCAACACCCTGAACGCCATTCGGACCGGATAGAGACCAACATGGCCCCCAAAACGGCAGCAACAGGCAATGCACCGCTTATTATCGCCACACCAGCCTTGCGCCAATCTCAACAAGCATGGCTGCAAAGCCTTGCAAATGAGCGCCGTCTGTCACAAGCAACATTGCAAGCCTATGATCGGGACTTGGATCAGTTCCTCAGCTTTCTAACAGCACACATGGGCGAGCCTGCTGATTTATCTCATTTCCCATCGCTTCGCCCTGCTGACATTCGCGCCTTCATGGCCAAGCGCCGCAAGACAGGTATCACATCGCGCTCCCTTGCGCGCATCATGGCCGGCGTCCGATCTTTCGTCCGTCATCTAGAAGATCGCGGGCAAGCAACCTCTGCACCCTTCAATGCCATTCAAACGCCCAAATATTCGAAATCTCTTCCCAAACCCCTGACAATGGATAAAGCCAGAATGCTGGTCGACCCGAGCCAGTCGCTAGCAACCGAGGCATGGGTCACGGCCCGTGACAGCACCGTGCTGTTATTGCTCTATGCAGTTGGTTTGCGGATTTCCGAAGCGCTGGCCTTGACCCTCAAGACAGCCCCCTTCTCTGGACAGGATGCCCTGACGGTCACCGGCAAAGGAGGAAAGCAACGCCGACTTCCCGTCTTGCCCGTGGTGCAAAAGGCTCTGGATCATTATGTTTCGCTCTGCCCGTTTGAGCTAAAACCCGATGAGCCGATGTTCCGAGGCGTCCGTGGCGGTCCACTCAGCCCACGCATCGTGCAAAAAACCGTCGAAACAATGCGCGGGGCACTTGGTTTGCCCGACAGCGCAACGCCACATGGTTTGCGGCATTCTTTTGCCACGCATCTTTTGGCCAATGGCGGCGACCTGCGCACCATCCAAGAGCTTCTGGGCCACGCCAGCCTGTCCACCACACAAAGCTATACCGAGGTAGAAATGTCCGAATTGATGGATATTTACCAAAAAGCACATCCTCGTTCCTGAACCACGAAGTGCGAGGAATTCGGTATTAAAGACTCATCCAAAACAAACCAAATCTTATGGTTCTATTAACAGCGCCGTAACACAATTATGATAGGGTCATTACCAAGTGCCGCGAACGGTGCTGTACGAGGATCTTTTGCAGAAAAATTGGATCAATAAATCACTATATGAAAGACTAAACGGTTCCCAAACCATTCCTTTGCTTGCACCCACATCCAAGACATCCGTCCTACTGTCGGGCTAGCAACAATCGAAATTCCGGAGGAAACTGATGATGTATCGGGCCGCAATATTACTCTTCGCTCTTTTGGCAACAACTGCCAACGGACAAGCCGGAGGGTGTATCCAGTCCCTGTCTCTAGGCACTTGGGTCAACCCATTCGCCGGATACAAATCGGACATCACCAAACTGGAAATCCGGGAAATCTGCACAGCCGAAACAGTGCCTCATATTCAGGTTAAAACATACACCGCTTGCGCACCACGAGATTGCACTTGGGGCCGCGCCATTGCCAAAGAGACAAGTGGCAATCGACTGACCGTTAGCTACAACACATTTTATGCCAAGCGCACAGTAACAGTCTCCATCAACGGACGACGCATGGATGCCAAAGTTTTGGACGACTTCCACGATTCCCGGAAACCAAACGGCAACCGCTCTTTCGTTTTATGGAAAAAATAAAAGACCCTCCGTTTGAAAAAAAGGCTGCCAAACAGCAGCCTTTTCCTAACGGTTGATTGCCATCCCCTGAACGGGCTCACATATGGATTGCGCGTTTGTCGACTGCGAAGGCCGCTTCTTTTACGGCTTCTGACAGCGTTGGATGGGCATGGATGGTGCGCGCCAAATCCTCTGCAGAGCCAGAGAAGGCCATCAGCACGGATGTCTCGTGGATCAACTCGCCAACCCCTGCGCCAATCATATGGACACCCAGAACCTTGTCACTGGCCTTGTCAGCCAAAATCTTAACAAACCCGTCCGTATGGCGCTGCGCTTTGGCGCGGCCATTGGCGGTGAAGGGGAATTTGCCAACATTGTAGGCAATACCAGCGTCTTTCAGCTGTTCTTCAGTCTGACCGATAACCGCAATTTCCGGCATGGTATAAACAACACCCGGGACAAGATTATAATCAACATGCCCAGCCTGACCGACCAGAATTTCGGCCAGCGCAACGCCGTCATCTTCAGCCTTATGTGCCAGCATTGGTCCGACGATCACATCACCAATTGCATAGATACCGTCTATATTGGTTTTGAAATGTCCGTCCGTCGCCACGCGACCGCGGTCATCCAGAGCTACACCAACCTCTTCAAGGCCCAGACCGTCGGTGTAAGGACGGCGACCAATCGCGACCAAAACCACATCTGCGTCTAACTGCGATGCATCGCCACCGGCAGCAGGCTCAATTGTAACCTTGAGGCCTTTTTTGTCTTTTTTAACGCCGGTAACCTTGGAGCCGAGTTTGAAATCAAAGCCCTGCTTTTTAAACATGCGCTGGGCATTTTTGACGATCTCGCCATCCATACCGGGCAAAATACGATCCAAATACTCAACAACCGTCACTTCAGAGCCCAAACGACGCCAGACTGAGCCAAGCTCAAGCCCAATCACGCCAGCACCAACCACGATCAGTTTGCCAGGCACCTTGTCCAGCTCCAGCGCGCCAGTGGAAGATACAATCTGTTTTTCATCTATTTCGATGCCGGGCAGATTGGCCACGTCAGAACCAGTCGCAATGACGATATTCTTGGCATCAAGCGTTTGTTCATCGCCCTCATCCGGCGTGACTTGCACTTTGCCAGCAGCAAGAATTTTACCCAAACCGTGAAAAACATCGATCTTGTTTTTCTTGAGCAAAAAATTCACGCCAGTCACATTGCTGTCAACGACTTCATTTTTGTGCCCCATCATGGCCTTGAGATCCAGTTCAGGGGTGCCAACCTTGATGCCCATATTGGCAAAATCATGCCCAGCCTCTTCGAACAGCTCAGAGGCATGCAATAAGGCCTTAGAAGGAATACACCCCACATTCAAACAAGTGCCGCCGTGGGTTTTTCGTTTTTCAACAACAGCCACTTTCAAGCCGAGCTGCGCGGCGCGGATAGCACAAACATAGCCGCCGGGGCCCGTACCAATCACAACAAGATCATAAGACATTTTGTTCACTCCTGAGGGAACTAAGATCGATAGAGCACATTGTGCTTCACCCACGCAAACAGCACAACGCAGAAACCGCATATCTGCAAAATGACCAAATTGCGTACGCTATCCAGACTATCGAATTGAGAAACAAGAAAACCGGTCGCATAAAGCCACGCAACGAGCGCCAACTCGGAAGCAAACCAGACGGACAACACCCGAAAAAAGGACGGGCGTGACAAAACAAGAATGATGGCACCAACAACCCCCAGCGCCGAGACAATCGCCCGTACAGGCCAGAAAATCTGGGGGATCAATTCCAATCCCGACACCGTTGCAGCATTGTTTGATATCGCACTAGAAACGAGAAATCCGCCAATCAGCCAAACGAGGGCTGAAAAAATCACGAAGAAGGCACAAAGCCAACTTCCAATTTTTAAAGAAACGGCCAATCTCTCGCCTTTCTTAAGCGTCTGAGAACGCCCCATATCACACCATCGAACCAAACAGAAACGGGGCATCAACTGCCCCGTCTCGAATGATTAAAGCTTAAAGATCCAACACCAAACGCTGAGGATCTTCTAGACCTTCTTTGATCCGAACGAGGAACGTCACGGCTTCTTTGCCATCAACGACCCGGTGATCATAGGACAAAGCCAGATACATCATGGGACGAATGACTATTTCACCATTCCGCACAACAGGACGATCTTCAATGCGATGCATACCCAGAATACCGGACTGCGGTGCGTTGAGGATAGGCGTCGACATCATAGAGCCATAGACACCCCCGTTGGAAACGGTGAAGGTACCGCCCTGCATTTCTGCAATGGTCAATTGACCGTCACGCGCACGACGTCCGAACTCTCCAATGGACTTCTCGATTTCGGCGATAGACATTTGGTCCGCATCACGCACTACAGGTACAACAAGACCACGTGGCGAACCAACCGCAACACCCAAATGCACAAAATTCTTGTAAACAAGATCTGTGCCGTCGATCTCGGCATTAACAGCCGGAATTTCTTTCAGGGCCTGACAGACAGCCTTGGCGAAAAATCCCATGAAGCCAAGACGTACACCGTGTTTTTTCTCGAACAGATCTTTGTATTCTTTGCGCAGATTCATCACTGCGGACATGTCAACGTCATTAAACGTAGTCAGCATGGCAGCAGTGTTCTGAGCATCTTTCAAACGGCGCGCAATAGTCTGACGCAATTTTGTCATGCGAACACGCTCTTCTCGCACAGCGTCTTCTGCGACAGATGCCGGTCGGCTAGCGACAGGAGCAGCAACAGCGGCGGCAGGTGCAGTAGCACCAGCTGCAATTGCGTTGATTACATCGCCTTTAAGAACTTGACCGCGCACACCCGAACCAGCAACAGCGGATGCGTCAACTTTTTTCTCGGCAAGCATTTTGGCAGCAGCTGGAGCAGGAGGCATTGAGCTTGGTGCTACAGGTGCAGCAGCAGCTGGGGCCGTTGGTTCAGCGTCGGACGGCTTAGCAGCAGCGGCCGGCGCAGGTGCGGCTGCGCCAGCACCTTCCATCAACATCGCAAGCAGAGAGCCAACTTCGACAGTTTCACCTTCCGCAGCAACAATGTCACCCATAGTACCAGCCACAGGAGCTGGCACTTCGATGGTCACTTTATCGGTTTCCAGTTCCACAAGAGGCTCATCGGCCTGCACCGCTTCACCTGTTTTCTTAAACCACTGACCGATGGTTGCTTCGGTCACAGACTCGCCCAAAGTTGGGACTTTGATTTCCGTAGCCATTTGTTATTTCTCACATTTGTATCGTCTAGGTCAGCCGGTTACTCGGCGAACGCATCATCAAGGAAGGCCTGCAATTGAGCAAGATGCTTGCTCATGAGGCCGGTAGCGGTTGCAGCGGAAGCAGGACGGCCCACGTAGGAAGGCCGTTTGATCTTCGCCTCAATCTGGTTCAGCACCCATTCCATATAAGGCTCAATGAAGAACCAGGCACCCTGGTTTTTCGGCTCTTCCTGACACCAAACCATGTCTGCCTGCTTAAAGCGCGACAGTTCTTTGATCAGTGTTTTGGCAGGGAATGGATAAAGCTGTTCGATGCGCATCAAATAGACATCATTGATGCCGCGCTTCTCACGCTCTTCATACAGATCGTAATAGACTTTACCAGTACACAGAATGACACGACGGATCTTGTCATCCGATGCCAGCTTGATTTCCTGCTTCGGGCGGATCTCTGCATCATCCCACAAAACACGGTGGAATGTACTGCCAGCACCCAGTTCGGCTAAATTGGAAACCGCACGCTTGTGACGCAACAGGCTTTTGGGTGTCATCAAAATAAGTGGTTTACGGAATGACCGCTTCACTTGACGCCGCAGAATGTGGAAATAGTTAGCAGGTGTGGTGCAGTTTGCTACCTGAATATTGTCTTCCGCGCAGGACTGTAAGAAGCGCTCAAGTCGTGCAGAACTATGTTCAGGGCCCTGGCCTTCATAACCATGAGGCAACAGAACGGTCAGAGCAGATGCGCGCAACCATTTTCGTTCGCCCGACGTCAGGAATTGGTCAAACACCACCTGCGCGCCATTGGCAAAGTCACCGAACTGGCCTTCCCACAAGGTCAAACCATTCGGTTCAGCCAGCGTATAGCCATATTCAAAGCCAAGCACAGCTTCTTCGGACAACATAGAGTTGATCACTTCATAACGCTCTTGCCCATCGGCAATATGGTTGAGCGGAATGTAGCGACTTTCGTCCTGTTGATCATACAGCACCGTGTGACGCTGGGAGAAAGTCCCACGTTCACAATCCTGTCCGGACAAACGAACCGGATGCCCTTCTTTGACCAACGATCCAAAGGCCAGAGATTCAGCCGTTGCCCAATCGATACCGTCACCGGTTTCCATCATTGTTGCGCGGTTGGTCAGGAACCGTTTGATCGTACGATGCACATTGAAGTCTTCCGGAATGCCTGTCAGCTTGGCGCCAATGGCCCGCAAGTCTTCCACTTCAACACCGGTATCTCCGGACCGACGATCATCCTCGGCACTGGCAGTCGTAAGGCCAGCCCATTTGCCATCGAACCAATCGGCTTTGTTCGGCGAGAAAGACTGCCCAGCTTCGAACTCTTCGTCCAGGACTTTGCGCACATCCGCACGCATGCCTTCGAGATCTTCAGCCGTGATCACCCCGTCCGCAATCAGCTTGTCTGCGTAAAGCTGCAGGCTGGTTGGATGCTGACGGATCTGCTTATACATCAACGGCTGGGTAAACGCAGGCTCATCACCCTCATTGTGCCCAAACCGGCGATAACAGAACATGTCGATAACGACGGGTTTGCCAAACAATTGACGGAACTCCGTCGCGATCTTGGCGGCAAACACCACAGATTCGGGGTCATCCCCGTTACAATGCAAAATTGGTGCTTCGATCATCTTGGCCAGATCGGAAGGATAGGGCGAAGAGCGCGAAAAACGCGGATTGGTCGTAAAGCCAATCTGGTTGTTGATAATAAAGTGGATCGATCCACCAGTTTTATGGCCACGCAGGCCCGAAAGCCCCAAACATTCAGCGACAACACCTTGCCCTGCAAAGGCTGCATCTCCGTGCAACAACAACGGCAGCACCGTTGTGCGGCCCACTTCGGTGGTATCGATAAAGGGCCCGTCACCGGCGGCAATCTGATCTTGCTTGGCGCGCGCTTTGCCCAAAACAACCGGATTGACGATCTCAAGGTGAGAGGGGTTGGCAGTCAGTGACAAATGCACATTGTTATCATCGAACGAGCGATCCGAAGATGCGCCCAAATGATATTTCACATCGCCCGATCCTTCCACATCATCAGGGGTATAAGACCCGCCTTTGAATTCGTGGAAAATGGCGCGATGCGGCTTGCCCATCACTTGGCTAAGCACATTCAAACGACCACGGTGGGCCATACCGAGCACAATCTCTTGCACCCCCATAGCACCGCCACGTTTGATGATTTGCTCCAGTGCAGGGATCAGCGCTTCACCACCATCAAGGCCAAACCGCTTGGTGCCAGTGTATTTAAGATCAAGAAACTTCTCAAAGCCTTCAGCTTCGACAAGTTTGTAGAGAATGGCTTTTTTACCCTCATGGGTAAATTCAATATGCTTGTCCGGCCCTTCGATGCGCTCCTGAATCCAGCTTTTTTCGGCCGGATCGGAAATATGCATAAACTCGACACCCAACGTCGAACAATAAGTCCGCCGCAGAATTTCGAGCATTTCGGGAATGGTTGCAAATTCAAGGCCCAACACATGGTCAATGAAAATCTTGCGGCTATAGTCCGCCTCGGTGAAGCCGTATGAGGTCGGATGCAATTCTTCGTGATCTTGCCGCTCCGCGATCTTGAGCGGGTCAAGATCGGCATGAAAATGGCCGCGCATACGATAGGCGCGAATCATCATCAGGGCCCGAACCGAGTCGCGAGTCGCCTGTTGCACCGCTTCATCGCTGAGCTCAACACCTTGCGATTGAGCCTTGCCTTTCAGCTTTGCGCTAAGCGCCTGCTCGTCAACACCAAAGTCTCCCAACGCAGAAACCATGTCACCAGACGCAGGAAGCGGCCAATCAGCCCGGCCCCACGAGGCGCCACGGGCGCTTGCAAGAACATCACCCTGATTATCATGTAAATCCCTGAAGAAGACTTGCCATTCTTCTTTTACCGACCCGGGATTTTGCTGATAACGGGCATAAAGATCTTCAATATAGGACGCATTACCACCATACAAAAAGGAAGATAACGCGAACGCTTCATTTGCATCCTGACGTGCCATCGCCACCATAGCCGAACCTTCGTCCGGCACTCTTTCTCGTCGCCGGCACCATTGCCGGAGGAAGGGGAAAGCCGCGAGGTAAAGTTCGGACTTTACCTCGCGGCAGTGTCATAGTGTCGCGCTTTTATTTACCGCTGAGCAAGTCAACCAAAGTGGTACCCAAGCTCGCCGGGGATGGAGAAACGCGAATTCCTGCGTTTTCCATAGCTGCGATTTTGTCTTCGGCACCGCCTTTACCGCCAGAAATCACGGCACCCGCATGACCCATTGTACGGCCAGGAGGCGCAGTCCGACCAGCAATAAAGCCAACCATTGGTTTTTTACGGCCCTTGGCAGCTTGTTCTTTGAGCCACTCAGCCGCTTCTTCTTCAGCAGAACCACCGATTTCACCAATCATAATGATTGATTCCGTTTCAGGGTCATCTAGGAACATATCAAGCACATCAATAAATTCCGTACCCTTGACCGGATCGCCACCAATACCGACAGCCGTGGATTGCCCCAAACCTTCGTTGGTGGTCTGGAACACAGCTTCATAGGTCAAAGTACCCGACCGGGAGACAATGCCGACAGAACCCTTTTTGAAAATTGAACCGGGCATAATACCGATTTTACATTCATCAGGGGTCATAACACCGGGGCAGTTGGGGCCCAGCAGGCGAGAGTTTGACGTCTCAAGGCGACGTTTCACTTTCACCATATCAACAACCGGAATACCTTCGGTGATGCAAACGATGAAAGGAATGTCAGCCTCAATCGCTTCGATGATTGCCGCACCAGCCCCTGCAGGCGGCACATAAACAACCGAAGCATTGGCACCAGTGGCCGCTTTCGCTTCCTTTACGGTGGCAAAGATCGGCAGCTGAGCAGCGCTTTCAACACCGCTGGTCCAGGTTTCGCCACCCTTTTTAGGATGAACACCAGCAACCATCTGTGTGCCGAAATAGTCAAGAGCCTGTTCCGTATGGAAGGTGCCGGTTTTGCCGGTCAGGCCCTGAACGATGATTTTGGTATCTTTGTCTACAAGAATGGACATCGAATTACGCCCCCTTCACAGCAGCAACAATTTTCTGCGCTGCGTCGTTCAGATCATCGGCAGGGATCACGTTGAGATCACTCTCATCAATGAGCTTCTTGCCTTCTTCAACACGCGTACCTTCGAGGCGCACCACAAGAGGCACGCTAAGGCCGACTTCTTTAACAGCGGACAAAACACCCTGCGCAATGATGTCGCAACGCATGATGCCGCCAAAGATGTTGACCAGAATGCCTTTGACGTTTGGATCTGACGTTATGATCTTAAACGCCGCGGTCACTTTCTCTGTGGTCGCACCGCCACCCACATCAAGGAAGTTGGCAGGCTCTGCACCATAAAGCTTGATGATGTCCATCGTCGCCATCGCAAGACCTGCACCGTTCACCATGCACCCAATATTGCCATCGAGCGCCACATAAGCCAGATCATATTTGGAGGCTTCGATCTCTTTGCCGTCTTCTTCCGTCAAATCACGAAGCTTCATGATGTCGGCGTGACGGAACAAAGCGTTGCCATCGAAAGACATTTTGGCATCAAGCACACGCAAACGGCCATTTTCCATGACAATCAACGGGTTGATCTCAAGCAGAGCCATGTCCTTCTCAACGAAAGCCTTGTAGAGAAGAGGGAACAAATGAATGCCATCATCGCGGGCCGCATCGGCGAGACCAAGCGCATCACAAATCTGACGCGCGTCATCAACCGTCACACCCTTATCAGGATCAATAGGTACCGTCAGGATTTTCTCAGGCGTTTCTTCGGCAACCGCCTCGATGTCCATGCCCCCTTCGGTCGACACCACAAAGGCCACACGGCCACAGGTGCGATCGACAAGCAAGGACAAATACAATTCGCGATCGATGTCAGCGCCATCTTCAATATACAGGCGGTTGACCTGCTTGCCAGCGTCGCTGGTTTGCTTGGTCACGAGGGTTGCGCCCAGCATCTGCTTGGCATTTGCGACCACATCGTCTTTTGAGAAAGCAAGGCGTACACCACCCTTTTCTCCGGCACTGGCTTCTTTGAAGCTGCCTTTACCACGGCCACCAGCGTGGATCTGGGATTTGACCACCCAAAGCGGGCCGCCTAATTTGTCTGCGGCACTGGCGGCTTCTTCAGCAGAAAAAATAGCGATACCGTCTGCGACGGGTGCGCCATATTCCTTCAGAAGGGCCTTTGCCTGATACTCATGAATATTCATGGGAGCTCCCCTTATATCCAGACCGACCCGAGACCCGTAAATGAGCAGCCCCGATCGCCAGTGTGGTCTTTATCAATAATCGCAGATCGCGCACCCTGCCGGACGGCCAATTTATGCCGGCAGGGTGCAAATCAACGAAGCTTAGTCAGCCAGATCTGGAGAAATACGCTGACAAGCCTCAATCAGGCCTTTCACCGCATCGATAGAATGATCGAACTGAGCCTGCTCATCCTTATCCAGTTCAATTTCAACAATGCGCTCAATGCCGCCTGCACCGATCACGGTTGGAACACCGCAATACATGCCTTCAACATTATACTCGCCAGAAAGGTAAGCCGCACAAGGCAACACGCGTTTTTTGTCTTTCAGATAGGATTCAGCCATCGCAATAGCGGATGTTGCTGGCGCATAAAAAGCAGAACCAGTTTTCAAAAGCTTGACGATTTCAGCACCACCATCACGGGTACGCTGAACGATTTCGTCCAGACGATCCTGTTCGATCCAGCCCATTTTAACCAGATCGGTCAAAGGAACACCAGCAACTGTGGAATAGCGTGTCAACGGCACCATGGTATCGCCATGACCACCCAACACAAATGCAGTCACGTCTTGAACGGACACATCGAATTCGTCAGCAAGGAAATGACGGAAGCGAGCGGAGTCAAGCACACCAGCCATACCGACAACCTTGTTGGTAGGCAGGCCAGAGAATTTCTGCAAAGCCCAAACCATCGCATCAAGTGGGTTAGTGATGCAGATTACAAAGGCGTCTGGAGCATATTTACCAATGCCCGCGCCAACTTGCTGCATAACTTTGAGGTTGATTTCAACCAGATCATCGCGGCTCATGCCAGGCTTGCGAGGAATACCCGCTGTCACGATGACAACATCCGCACCAGCAATGGATTCATAAGACTGGGTGCCAGAAAATTTGGCATCGAAACCGTCTACCGGAGACGACTCCGCGATATCGAGAGCTTTACCTTCAGGGGTGCCCTCAGCAATGTCAAAAAGGACGACATCGCCCAATTCATACAATCCAGCCAAGTGCGCCAATGTGCCACCAATTTGACCCGCGCCGATCAGAGCTATTTTATTCCGCGCCATATCAGGTATTTCCCTTAACGTAAGGTTCTCCCAGAAAACTGGGAATGGATGGGTGTGAGTACCGCGAATCCCTTGTCTTTTCAAGTCACAGAAAGTTTTAAATCCAGATAAAAGACCAGACTTTTGACTGACTTACCGCTAACGTCAGGGTCACTACGCACTCTCCCTATGCGACAAATAGTCGCTGGACTGCATTTCAATTAAACGCGACGTTGTTCTCGCAAACTCGAAAGCCTCGGTTCCATTATCATCCCCATACAAATCAAAGGGTGACGCTGCGGCAGTTGCTATCAGTCTGATTTGATTATCGTATAAAGCATCAATGAGAATAATGAAGCGCTTGGCTTCATTGCGATTGGCCCGCCCCATCGCGGGAATATCTTCCAGAAATATCGTGTGATACAGCCCGCAAAGCCGTAAATAGTCCGACGCCCCCAACGGCTTGGCGCAAAGATCGACAAATGAGAATCGCGCAAAGCCATGATAGGCCTGCGGCACGTGAATACTGCGCCCCTGATTGACCACCGCATCGCTTGGTGCGCAAGGACCGTCGATTAAAATCTCCCACATATTCTGAAAGCGTCTCGCTGTATCGTCATTATGCGGATGCAAATACACCAATTCGCCACCCAATTTCTCCATCCGAAAATCAGTTCTGGAATCCAGCTCAATCACATCACACTGGTGCTGAAGCAAATCAAGGAAGGGCAGAAATAGCTGCCGATTGAGACCATCCTTATAGAGAAGGCGCGGTTCTACATTCGATGTTGCTACCATTATCACGCCATGTTCGAACAAGCGTGTAAACAAGCGCCCCAAGAGCATAGCATCAGCAATATCAGAGACGGAGAATTCATCGAAACACAGCAGTTGCAACTCTTGCGCCAAATCATCGGCAACCGGCTTAATCGGATCATCTCCTTTGATCCGCCCGGATTTGATATCCGATCGCGCGACCTTGATGCGTTCATGCATGTCGCGCATAAATTCATGGAAATGGAAGCGCCCCTTGCGACGCACAGGCACGGCATCAAAAAACAAGTCCATCACCATGGTCTTGCCACGCCCCACAGCGCCCCAGACGTAAAGCCCCTTAACAGTCTCAGGCGGCTGTCGGCGCGCAAACAACCAACCCAACGAAGACGTCTTACGCGACAGTCTCTTTTCACTGATGGCCACAAGCAAGTCGTCAAACCGCAAGGCCAAGGCCCGCTGCTCTTCGTCACGGTCAATCTCGCCGTGCTCGACCTTGTTATCATAGAGGCCGGAAACAGTATGGACGCCAAACTCGCTACCCAATTACTTGTCCTTTTCAAGATCAAAATATCGGATAAACCGATTGCAAATTAGTCAAATGCCCGATTTGGCTTTGACGCCATAGACCACGAAAACTCAGATGACTCTATAACAAAATAGCGCGCCATAAGACGCGCCATCAGTCATGTCGATAATTTCAGGGACCCAAGCGATCACGCACTCACCGGAAGAAAGACACTGCGCGCCCGTCTTGATCGGCCTGACCGTCAAATCGCGCAGGTGAGGTCGAGAAAAGCCGTGCAATTGTCGTCGTTCCATCTTCAGCCAACAACACAACCTGCTTGCCATCCAGACGCCATGCATTGATCCGCTGCAAATCCGGAGAGACGCAGCCGCGTGTGGAAGCACGATAACCACCAGTCCAGTTGGTGAGATTGATATTGAGTTTGCACTGTTCGGCACCCGACGCCAGCGTCCATGCACCCAAAACATCTGTGCGACTAAGCGCACGGGCTGTCGACGGTGCGGCAACATTCACTGGTGTCTGAGATAAATCGTTAAATTCGGCTTCAGCGCCCATCGCATTGTTAATCGGCTGATTGGACTGAGACAGTTGGCCGGACTGATCACCCAAGACCAGCGGGCTAAGGCCTTGGCTCTCGACCGGTGTTGTTGGTGCAGGGGGCAGTGAAGCCGCACTGTTACTACCAAATCGATCAAATCCAGCAGTCGAACATCCAACAAGCAAAAAGCTCAAGCACCCTAGTGCGCAATAGCGAATCATAACACTCTCCTTACGACACCCAACTCAACGGTCGAGTCTCTTACTTCTATTATCAAGGAGATAATGGTTATTATGCGGTAAATGATAGCAAAATAACCTAAGATTTGTTGAGGATAACGGTGTTACCGTCTTTATTCACACCCACCCAGACGTTGGAGCCACGCGATGTCAGCTTGACGATCTCGTCCCCCATATGGTCCCTAAGCACCAATCGACTGTTGTATGCAACCCAGCTGTCAAGCATAAACAGGCTCGTCGGACAAGCAGACGCGCCAGAAGCCTTGTAGCCATACTCAACGCTCACATCTTCCAGCACCAGTTCACAACGATCCGAAATTCCCAACAAGGTTCCGACCTGCTTTACTTTGCTGCGTGTACTCGTTGTAGCCAATGTCCAGCGCCCCACAAATGGCTTTAGACTGCTGCGTTCAGTGCTAATGACAGGCCTGTTCAAGACTTCATTCGCATAGGCTTGCTGAATCTCCGCACGAATATCTTCTGCGGATTCATCAGGCGCTTCAACTGCTAGCATTTTCTGATCAGACTGAGAAAATTTCTCAGGCATTGAATCAGACTCCAAAGAAGCGTCCCTTGCTGAGGCAACCAAGCTGGGTAGTGGAGGCAAGGTGTTAGACACGACAGGGGCAGACGCCACACTGGGCCGCGATGGCACCATATTGCTCGACACCGCGCATCCGCCCAAAGCAAGGGCGCCAGTCAAAACAACAAAAATATATGAATGCCTATTCACTTAAAGTCCTCAGCCGTCCTCAGCCCCGTTACCGCCGAAGGAGATTCAACGAATCGAGCACCGCAATCCTCTTGATCGTGGCCCACCGATTCCACGCCTGGTGGTGGCGCGTGCGAATGCGAACCAATCCCCTCAATCCAGTGATAACAGGGGATTCTGTGAAGCGCAAAATTATTTTTGGTTTAAATTCTGAATTATTTTCAAAGCGCTTAATAGTTTATGCCACAGGCAGGACGATTCAAACCGCATCAAAACAAAAAACCCTCCGAATGAACAATCCGGAGGGTCTAATTTAAGAGTTTAGATCAGGCAGCTTACTTGCTTGCAACAGAACGTCCGGCAGAACCCAAATCATTCATTGCTTCTTGCAAACGCGCAATCATGCCCTCTTCACCGGCACGCAGCCATTTACGAGGATCATAGAATTTTTTGTATGGAGTGGCGTCTTCTGGATCGACCTGATGCTGGAAGGCAATCGGTTTTTCCATGACTTTAGCGCCAACAGACTCAGCAAAAGCGAACTGGATATCTGTATCGAGGTTCATTTTGAACACACCATAACCAACAGCTTCGGTGATCTGGTCTTTACGAGAACCAGAACCACCGTGGAATACGAGGCTCAGAGGCTTGTCAGCCAGATTGCGTTCTTTGGCAACCATTTCCTGTGAGTGCTTCAGAATCTCAGGACGCAGCTTGACGTTACCCGGCGCATAAACACCATGCACGTTGCCGAAAGAAGCAGCCACAGTGAAGTGACCGATCTTGGACAGAACGTCATAGGCATAAAGCACATCAGAAGGCTGGGTGTAGAGACTTGGATTCTCAGCGTCGCCTTCTTCCAGCTCTTTACCGATACCGTCTTCTTCACCGCCGGTGACACCCAGTTCGATTTCCAGGCTCATACCCATAGGCGCCATGCGCTCAAGATATTTCGCACAGGTCTGAACGTTGTCTTCCAGAGATTCTTCGGACAAATCGATCATGTGAGAAGTGTAAAGCGGACGACCGGTTTCTTTGAAATGCTTTTCACCAGCTTCGATCAAGCCGTCAACCCAAGGCAGAAGTTTGCGGTTGCAGTGGTCGGTATGCAGAACAGCGCAAATGCCATATTCTTCAGCCAGCAATTGCACATGCTGAGCGATGGAAATAGACCCCAAAACTCGAGCACGCATTGGATCAGGAGCGCCTTGCCCTGCATAGAACTGGGCGCCACCATTTGACATCTGAATAATGATATCAGACTTGGCTTTGGCTGCGGCTTCCATAACCGCATTCAGGCTGTTGGTGCCGGTGACATTTACTGCCGGTAGCGCATAGCCACCTTCTTTGCAGGCATCCAAGAGCTGCAAATATTCATCGCCTGTGACGACGCCGGGGCGCAGTTTGATTCCGCTCACGCTGATCTCTCCTGTGTAACTTCGAGATGGGTATAGTCTTGTTATCGAAATAGAACATTCCCCCCCTCTCGTCCAGTTATTTGCAGCGAAAGAAGGGCTAGACATCGGATTTTAGAGGTTTTCGGCCGCTTTTATAGCAGTTAAGAAGAATAAATCATTGATCACCGTCATTGCCAGCCATTCCGCGACCATTGTGCTTCATGCGATGGCAGCGCAACGCGGCAAACACACAAACGGGGCCAAAAACCCACGCTGCAACGCTGACAAAAAATCGCTTAGGCTGCTTGGTTGTTTGGTAATTTTCCGGTCGCCATCGCACGATCAACAGCCATCTTAACATCCGCAAAACACGCTCGAAATGCGCGCCTTCGACCGTTTTGTTCAATCCGGTCCTGTGCCGGTTCAATAGTCAAATGCGTGACGGGTGGGAGATGCGGAAACATCGGCAATTTGTAAGCATTGATCATGGGTTTGAACCCCACAATCAAGTCAATTCTGGGCGAATAGGCCTGTAGAAAAACGTCGATAGGCTTGGGGCAAAAATCATCCGGTGCGATTCCCTCCTCACGCAACACATCAAACACATGAGGATCCAATTCCAGCGTTGGAGAGAATCCGGCACTGAATGCGCGCGCCTCGGTCATGAGCCCATTATTAAAATAAGCTTCAGCAAGAATACTGCGACCATTGTTCGTTTCGTCCACAAACAGAATATTTGTCTGCAGCATGGTAGCCTCCCGTGTCATTTTTCGCTTAAGCCGCGAATTATCTGATGTTTCCTACAGACGCATGACAATTCCCCCAAATTGTCATGCAGAGCAAAACGCCAGTTCTTTAAACAGCGATTTGCAATCAAACTACGAGCAGCAAGTGGGCAACAATTGGGACAATTTCAAGGCGCAAAGGACGGAACCGCACCCAAACCCCGCAAGCCAACGAATAGGCTGTTCACAACAAAAAACCGCCTCCCAGCATAACGCCGGGAGGCGGTTCAAACGCAAAACACAAAGTCAGGTGAAAACGCGCCTAGATTGCGCGTTGTACCAACATTTTTTTGATTTCTGCAATTGCCTTGGCAGGGTTCAGACCCTTAGGGCAAACCTTGGTGCAGTTCATGATGGTGTGACAACGATAAGCGCCATAGACATGATCAAGCTGATCCAGACGTTCACCGGTATATTCATCACGACTGTCAATCAACCAACGATAGGCCTGCAACAACGCAGCTGGGCCCATATAACGCTCGCCATTCCACCAATAAGACGGGCAGGACGTCGAACAACAGGCACATAGAATACACTCATAAAGACCATCCAGTTTGGCACGGTCTTCGCGAGACTGCAGCCATTCTGTATCGGGTGCAGGGGTGTCTGTTTTCAAATATGGTTCGATCGAGGCATGCTGGGCATAAAAATTATTCATGTCCGGCACGAGATCCTTGACCACTTTCATATGAGGCAGTGGATAGACTTTAACTGTCTTGGATTTGCATTCATCCATACCGAAGGTACATGCCAATGTATTGGCACCATCGATATTCATGGCGCAAGAACCACAAATGCCCTCACGACAGGACCGGCGCAAAGTCAGGGTCGCGTCGACCTTATCCTTGATGTAAAGCAGACCATCCAGGACCATTGGGCCACAGTCATCACGATCGACAAAATAGGTGTCGATCTGTGGGTTTTTGCCGTCTTCAGGATTCCATCGATAGATGCGGAATTCGGTCAAGTTGGACGCGCCTTCGGGCTTCGGCCAAGTCTTGCCTTCCTTAATCACTGAGTTTTTCGGCAGCGCAAGTTCAACCATCTTTTCGCTCCGTATTGTTCGGTTCTCGCCCAGCCGCATCATTGGCGGATCAGGGCTGCATATTCGAAAAGGCCGGACAGCCTAAGCTGTCCGACATTAAGGGCTGTTAGTAGACACGGGCTTTCGGCGCGATCTTCGCAAGATCAATCCCGCCTTCTTCCTCGGTCGTCAATGGATCCAGGACAACCGGGCGATAGTCTAGGCGACAGTCGCCATCTTCATTCACCCATGCCAGAGTATGCTTGCGCCACTCTTCATCGTTACGGCCGCTGAACGCACCATCTTTATAGTCTTCACGGGAATGGGCCCCACGGCTTTCCTTGCGAGCTTCTGCGCCAACAACAGTCGGGATCGCATTAGCCATCAAGTTCTGCAGCTCCAATGTTTCCATCAGATCGGAGTTCCAGACCAGTGACCGGTCGGTCACTTTCAGGTCGTTCATTTCACCCCAGATTGCCTTCATCTCGGTGCAACCTTGTGCCAATGTTTCCTGTGTACGGAAGACGGCAGCGTTATTCTGCATGCTCTTCTGCATCTTCAGGCGAATATCGGCGGTTGGGGTAGACCCGTCAGCAAAGCGAATCTTGTCAAAGTTGGCCATGATTTTGTCAAAGCAACCAAGATTCGGTGTCGGCATCGCTGAATCACGATCGATGATCGTACCGGCCTTGATCGCCGCTGCGCGGCCAAAGACCACAAGGTCAATCAGGGAGTTAGACCCGAGACGGTTTGCACCATGCACAGAGGCACAGGCTGCTTCACCAACAGCCATCAGGCCCGGCGCAATCGCGTTCGGATCTTCAGCAGTCGGATTCAACACTTCACCCCAATAGTTGGTTGGAATACCACCCATATTATAGTGAACCGTCGGCAACACCGGAATTGGCTCCTTGGTCACATCCACACCAGCAAAGATATGCGCTGATTCGGAAATGCCCGGCAGGCGTTCTGCCAACATTTCAGGATCAAGATGATCCAGATGCAGGAAGATATGATCCTTGTTTGGACCAACACCACGGCCTTCGCGGATTTCGATGGTCATACAACGAGACACCACATCGCGAGACGCAAGGTCTTTGGCGCTCGGAGCATAACGTTCCATAAAGCGCTCGCCTTCAGAGTTGACCAGATAGCCACCCTCGCCGCGAACACCTTCAGTGATCAGACAGCCAGCGCCATAAATGCCGGTTGGATGGAACTGAACAAACTCCATGTCCTGCAAAGGCAGACCTGCACGAGCAACCATGGCATTGCCATCACCGGTGATGGTGTGGGCCGAGGTTGCAGAGAAGTAAGTGCGTCCATAACCACCTGTCGCCAAAACAACCATTTTGGCGTTGAAACGGTGAATGGTGCCGTCATCAAGATTCCATGCCACAACGCCTTCACAAACGCCCTCATCGGACATCAGCAAATCAAGGCCGAAATACTCAATGTAGAATTCCGCGTTGTTGCGGATGGACTGACCATACAATGTATGCAGGATCGCGTGACCGGTACGGTCAGCCGCGGCACAGGTACGCTGCACAGCAGGACCTTCACCATAATTCTGCATATGACCGCCGAACGGCCGCTGGTAGATCTTGCCTTCTTCTGTGCGTGAGAATGGAACACCGTAATGCTCAAGTTCATACACAGCCTTGGGTGCTTCGCGTGCAAGATATTCCATTGCATCGGTATCGCCGAGCCAGTCAGAACCCTTGACGGTGTCATACATATGCCACTGCCAGCTATCTGGGCCCATATTCTGCAGCGACGCCGCGATGCCACCCTGTGCCGCAACAGTGTGCGAACGGGTTGGGAACACTTTGGTCACACATGCGGTGCGCAGACCCTGCTCTGCCATACCAAGTGTGGCGCGCAAACCTGCACCACCGGCACCGACAACAACAACGTCATGATAATGGTCGACAACCGTGTAGTCGCGGCCATTGATACTATAGGTATTTGCCATCTGATCATTAACCCCCGAATGACACTTTCAGTACAGCAAACACACATGCGGTACCGACGACGGTTGAAAGAAAGAAGGTGGCGATCTTCGAAGCAGTCCGATAGAGCTGACATTGGAAGTAGTCTTCGGTAATGGTCAGCGAACCCTGATACATATGGTAACAGCCGATGACCACAAAAAGCAGCAACATCACGGCAACAACCGGATGCCCAACCAGCACTTTTGCGCTTTCATAATCGGAATTGAGCGCAGAGATCACAAACCAGATGAACCCGACGCTCAGGAAAAGAAGCGCAACAGATGTGAGGCGCATAATCCAGTGATGCTCGGTGCCATGGTGGGTATTGCCCAGTCCACGAATTGTTTTAAGAGGTGTTTTCATTATTCTATCTCCCTGCCACTACATTACTGCGTAGCCGATGACCCAAAGGATCACGGTCAGCAAAATGCCACCGATCAGGGTCGCGCGATACAGAAACTCGATTTGCGGTTTTTCCATCATCGCAGGAATATCCCAGATGAAGTGCCGGATACCGCCGAGCATGTGATGCACGAGCGCCCAAGTGAAGGCCATCAAAACCAAGCGGCCCAGGATCGAACCCCAGAGCATCTGCGCAGTATCGAAAGCTTCAGGTCCAATCGCCAGAGCGATCAGCCAGTAGGCAAGGAAAAAAGTACCAGCATAAAGGGCCATACCGGATAGACGATGGCTAATGGAAATAGCCATTGAAAAGGTGACGGCATAGGCACCCTGCTGAACATGGGGAGAAATAGGGCGTTTGCCCTTCAGGTCGACGTCTGTCATATTTTTCGGTCCTCGACAGGTGACGCTTGCGTAAAGGTAACCAAGGAGCTGGTTCGCATGCCTGTTGTCTTAACGACAAATTGGCATTTGGTCAAAGCCAGTAGCGGGTGAAACTCAAATTTTTCGTCCAAAATACGCCTAACGGACGATACAAAGCTTACGTTACGAAAACGAAAACATTGGACCATCCTATAAATCAACGGGATATTAGCCGGATCGCACCCAAGCTTAAAAGGCTTTGGCGAGAAGTTAAATGATATTTCTCAAACCCGACTTGATTTGCTTGGGAATCAGAACGCATGCGGATCAAGATCCACAAGCGCGATACACAGCAGCCGTGCTTTCATCCCGTTCATCCCAGCTACAGCCCAGCAGATGAGAAAGTGTCTCAATCCGAAGACTATACGAATGGCCAGCCGTTCACTCAGTCTTCAGGCGGAGGAAGACCGTGGCAGCAAAACCCAAAGATCCATATCGAGAATCACAGCCGGATCATATCCAGCCTCCGTCTTGGTCGGAAAAGCAGCACACGGGCAGTCCTTGGTGGCAAAAAGCCGCACCCGCAACGCCCCCACATCTTCACGTCCGGGCAGTTCCGCTTTGTTGATCACTTCAGACCAGGCAAACACCGTATCACCGGCAAACAGTGGCGCGACATGACGCCCGCCATTGATGGCAGCAATATGAAAAGCATTGCCTAGACCGTTAAACGACAAGGCACGCGCCAGAGACATCACATGGCCACCATAAATCAACCGACAGCCAAACCGGCCTTTGCTTTCTATGAAATGATTGAAATGCACTTTGGCCGTATTTTGATACAGCCGCGTCGCCATCTGATGCTCGGCGTCTTCTACTGTCATGCCATCTGCATGGTCGATTTTCTCACCGATCTGATAATCGTCCCACATATGGACCGAGCCGGAAAGATCTGTATCAAAGGCCGAAACATCAAGGATCGGCACCGCATCTCCCAGCGAGTCTGGCGCCAACGCGGCTGGCAAAGACGGCACAGCATCATGCCCCGTCGCAATGGCAGGGTCTTTTTTGCGCACCATCACCCAGCGCACATAATCAAGAACACACACATCCTCTTGATTGAAGCCGGTTGAGCGCACATAAACAACGCCGGTCTTGCCATTGGAGTTTTCCTTCAGCCCGATCACTTCCGAGCTGGCAACCAGCGTATCCCCGGGGAAGACAGGAGCTAGAAAACGGCAGCCAGCATAGCCCAGATTGGCCACCGCATTGAGCGATATATCCGGCACTGTTTTGCCAAACACAATGTGAAAGACCAACAGATCATCCACCGGAGCCCGCTCATAGCCAATGTCTTGGGCAAAGACATCCGAGCTTTGCACCGCAAAACGAGAACCATACAGAGCAGTATAAAGAGAGACATCGCCTTGCGTCACGGTACGTGGCGTAGCGTGACGGATCACATGACCGATGGTAAAATCTTCGAAATAACGACCCGAATTGGTTTTGCTCATAAGACCCTCCCTCACACGCCTTCAATGGGTCCGTAAACTATATTGCACCGCAACAGAACTGTCATTCGAACGTTAGGATAAGACGCTACACTGCATTCCAAACGGTCCATCAACATTCAGATGCACGCGATAGACACATATCAAATTCCAGCGAGAGGCTTCCATGCGCACCCAAATTCTGCTGTCCCTTCTAATCCCTTTCGCCGTCGGCATCACAGCCGCCCATGCGGCAACCATCGGCCCTCGTCCCTTTTTTCTTGTTGATCAAATGCAACAAGGTCCGCTGAAAGAGCAGCTCTCCGCATGTGCCGCAGATTTTTTGGCAGGTAAAAAACTGGAAACCACTCTCTTTTCGATCGGCCACCGAGGCGCACCGTTACAATTCCCCGAACACACCGCCCAGAGCTATAAAGCCGCAGCCCAAATGGGCGCGGGTATCGTTGAGTGCGATGTGACCTTTACCAAGGACAAACAATTGGTCTGCCGTCATTCGCAAGCAGACTTGCACACCACAACCAACATTCTGACCACCGATCTCGCGGCCAAATGCACCACGCCTTTTGAACCCGCCACAAAGCACAGCAAAGCCAACGCCAAATGCCTGACTTCAGACATCACCTTGGCAGAATTCCAAAGCCTGAAGGGCAAGATGGATGCAGCTGACAAAACCGCCACGACGCCTAAAGAATATATCAAGGGCACCGCTGGTTGGCGTACAGACCTTTACGCTGCGACATCCGGCACCCTGATGACTCACAAAGACTCAATTACTTTGCTCAAGCAACTGGGTGTTAAATTCACCCCGGAGCTCAAATCCCCTTCGGTCACCATGCCCTATGATGGCATGAGCCAAGAAAATTATGCCCAGATGTTGATCGACGACTACAAAACCGCCGGTGTGCCAGCCTCTGATGTCTGGGTGCAAAGCTTCAACCTCGACGATATTTTATACTGGATCAAACATGAGCCCGCGTTCGGCAAACAGGCCGTCTATCTTGATGGCCGCAACAGCAAACAAATCGACATTATGGATGCCAACAGTTTCAAGCCATCGATGCAAGCGCTCAAAGACATGGGCGTCAATTACATCGCTCCGCCCCTTTGGATGCTGGTCACAGCACAAGACGGCAAGATCGTTCCTTCCATCTATGCCACCCAAGCCAAGGCCGCAGGTTTGAACATCATCGCATGGTCGCTAGAGCGTTCCGGCCCACTCACCACCGGCGGCGGTTGGTATTATCAATCCATCAACAACATCGTCGACAATGACGGAGCGGTTTATGAATTGCTTGACGTATTGGCGAATCGAATCGGCGTTTCCAACGTCTTCTCCGACTGGCCGGCCACCACCACATTTTTCGCCAATTGCATGGGCCTGAAATAACAAGCCGAATCAATCCCGTTTGCATGACAAACAAAAAAGGCGACCACCGGCCGCCTTAAATGCTTTTGAAAAATCCTGGCGCCTAAAACTCGCCCAACTTTACTTCGCGGGTATAGTCAAATGGTTCAACGTCTTTTGTCACCGCTTGGCCGCATTTCATGACACCTTCGGTTGCGTCAAATGCGTAGGAGGGTGAACCATGGATGGACCAGCCTTTGGACAGGGCCTCTGTCACCCTGTGACAAAAGTTAGAATCGTCCACCCCTGTGATAAACCGGTATACCTTTTGTTTTTCATTCATGACTATTGCTCATCCTGCTTGGCAATGGCTTGGGCTATTTCGACCACACGGCGGGCCATATCCGCATGCAATCGTTCGACCATATTGCCGTTGATCGTCATGACATTTTTAGACTGATTTTCCGGCGCGTCAAAGGCTTCAATGATTTCACGGCAGCTTTCGATCTCCTCAGAGCTGGGAGAAAAAATGCGATTGGCCGCTTCGATTTGTTTGGGGTGAATGATGGTCTTGCCATCCATGCCCATCTGGGCTCCTTGCATACATTCTGCGTCAAACCCTTCAGCATCATTGAACTGGTTATACACCCCGTCAATAATATCGAGATCATAGGCCCGCGCCGCCGCCAGACAGGTCATTAGCCACGGCATCATCGGCGCGCGACCGGGCAACATTGCCGCACGGGTTTCTTTGGCTAAGTCATTGGTTCCCATTACCAAACAGGACAAACGGCGACCGTTAAATTCTTGCGTACTGGCGGTGATTTCAGCCGCCCGCAACATCCCGCCGGGGGTCTCCATCATCGCCCAGATCTTCAGCGCCTGATCGGCTCCGGCATCATTCAGTCTGCGTCCAACAGCATAAACATCTTCGGCACAATCCACCTTGGGGACCAACACCGCATCGGGCTGCACGCGGGCCACGGCATCAAGATCGGCTTCCCCCCACGCAGTGTCCAGACCATTGATACGAACCACCACTTCGCGATATCCGAAGCCACCTGCCTTGACTGCGTCCACCACTTGTTGGCGGGCCATGTCCTTATTGTCCAGCGCCACTGAATCTTCCAAATCCAGCAGCAGCACATCCACATTCAGGTTGCGGGCCTTTTCAAGCGCCCGTGCATTGGAGCCGGGCATGTAAAGAGCGGTGCGGCGTGGTCTGAAAGTCATTGAATTTTCTCCAATCATCAAGGCAATATACTGAACGCGCGACACCATAATCAACAATAGCGCGCCTCGCCATCCCCTTCGTTAGGCCAATCGACCGAAGAAGGATCCAGAAAAGAAGCGGAAGCAAGACATGAAACAGGCAGATCTCGTCATTGTAGGCGGTGCAATCATGGGGGCCTCAGTCGCCTATTTCCTCAAACACGACCTTGGTTTTAAAGGCTCGGTTGTCGTGATTGAAAAGGACCCCACCTACACCAAAAGCTCCACTACCCTTTCGGCTGCGTCAATTCGCCAACAATTCTCGACACCGGAAAATATAGCCCTATCGCAATTTGGTTTGAAATTCATATCCGAATTGAAAGACCGATTCGGGCCGGAGGCGGACATTGGTTTTCATGAGGGCGGCTATTTGATGCTGGCAAGTGAAGCCGGTTTGCCCATTCTGCAAAACAACCACACCACCCAGATTGCGCAAGGGGCCGACATCGACCTGATGACCCCCGACCGTCTTAAAGCCCGTTTCCCATGGCTCAATGTCGAAGATTTGGCCGCAGGCGCTTTTGGCACTTCGGGAGAAGGCTGGTTTGACGCTCATATGTTGCTCGATCTGGTCCGCAAGGGAGCAATTGCTGCAGGCGCTCTTTTCCTCAAAGACGAAGTGGTCGGGCTGGAAAAGCAAAATAACAAAGTCACCTCGGTCAAGTTAAGCTCGGGCGATACCATCGCCTGCGGTGCCGTGGTCAATTGTGCAGGGCCGGCAGCCGCTTCCATCGCCTCGATGCTCGGCATCCCCCTGCCCATCGAAGCCCGCAAGCGCACGGTGTTTGTCATCGACTGCAAAACCCCGCATCCAGACATGCCGCTGATGGTCGATACATCAGGGGTCTATATTCGTCCTGAAGGCAATTATTTTATTTCCGGTGTCTGCCCCTCTTCGGAAGAAGATATCCCAGTGGGTCCAGACGATCTCGATCCCCATTACGATCTGTTCGAGGAGATGATCTGGCCATCACTCTATAACCGCATGCCCGGCTTTGACGCCATCAAAATGGTCAATGCTTGGGCCGGCCATTATGAATATTGCACGTTGGATCAAAACGCTATCATTGGCGCCCATCCAGAAATCTCCAACTTCTATTTCAATGCAGGCTATTCTGGCCACGGTTTGCAACATGCCCCCGGCGCAGGCCGTGCCATTGGAGAGTTGTTCCTGTTTGGCGAATATCGCTCGCTTGATGCCTCCATTTTCGGCTATGAAAGAATAGTGAGCCAAAAACCGGTTAGAGAAATCAACGTCATCTGAATAAGTTGGCCATAAGACCCTTTTGCGAGACAAAATATGACGCAAGCTGTCGGCAAGCCCAAGGCTGGAAAAAGTACTGAAACAAGCACCGTTCTGGTCATCTCGTCCCACGTGATGACCGGTGCCGTGGGCAACCGCGCCGCCGCCTTTGCGCTTGAGAGACTGGGGCATCCCGTCTGGGAAGTCCCAACGGTCATTTTGCCCTGGCATCCCGGACATGGCCCTTCCACGCGCCAAACCATCGACGCGGCACTGTTTGCCAAAAGCCTTGAAGATCTGGCCAATCATCCTGATTTTGCCAATTTGGGTGCGATTCTGACCGGCTATATGGGGTCGGTTGATCAGGTGCGCGCCGTGACAAAACTGGTTGATCGGCTCAAAGCTAAAAACAGCGATGCGTTGTATCTCTGCGATCCGGTGATGGGGGAAGAAAGCGGCCTTTATATTGCCCAAGAGATCGCAGAAGCCATCCGTGACGAGCTGGTACCGCGCGCCGACATCATCACCCCCAACCGCTTTGAGTTCAACTGGCTCACGGCAAGCAAGGAAGACAGCAACGAAGCGCTCGCAAAACAATCAAAAAAGCTGGACCGCCCCTCGACATTGATCACCAGCGCGTTTCCCATGATGCGCAATTCTATCGCCAATCTGCTGATACATGCCGCGACACAGGACAGCAAAGAACAAGCTTTGTTGTGTGAGCATCGCTCGATACCCAATCCGCCCAGCGGCACTGGCGACATGATCGCGGCACTGTTTCTGGCGCGAAAATTGGCAGGACAAAAGGACGAGTTGGCTCTAAAGTTGGCCTCCAGCGCCACGTTGGACGTGGTCTCAAGCTCCGCGTCTCAAGGGTATCGCGACCTTGAAGTCGCCCGCTTCGCCGATTGCTTCCTACACCCCATGGCCATGGTCAACACCCGCACCATCACAGCAAACCCTATCGTTAAGAAAGCAAAGAAATACAAACCCAACAGCGCCTAGGAGACCAATCATGTCATCCAATGCCAAACAGACCAAACAGCTGGATTCTGCCAAAGTACTGCTGCAGGAAATAGGCAAGGCGCTAGACGTCAACATAGGCATCAAATTGTGGGACGGCTCGATCACCGCACTGGGATCCGATCAGAACCCCAGCTTGATTTTAGCGATCCATCATCCGGGCGTAGTCACCTCATTGCTGCGTCGACCCAAGCTGGACAATATCATCCGCCCCTACATCAATGGCCTGATCGATATCGAAGGTGGCAATCTACTTGATCTCGGCAGCCTATTGGCCTTTCTACCCACGCGCAAACGACTCAAAGCAATCCCAAAGCGGATACTCTTCAATGTTGTAAAAAGCTTCATCTTTGCACCGGGACTGCCACTGAATGCAGGACGCGCTTATAAAGGCGACGAACAGGGCCAAAAAGCCAAACGATCCAAGGCTGACGATAAAAACTACATTCAGTTCCACTATGATGTCAGCAATGATTTTTACAAATTGTTCCTGGATCCCCAACGGCTCTACAGCTGCGCCTATTTCACAGACTGGAACAACGACTTGGAGCAGGCACAGCTCGACAAAATCGATATGATTTGTCGCAAGCTTCGCCTCAAGCCCGATGAACGTTTTCTCGACATCGGTTGCGGTTGGGGCGCTCTCATCATTCATGCCGCAACCCACTATGGAGTCAAGGCCCACGGGGTGACGCTCTCTCAAGAACAATATGATCATGTCTCGAAAAAAGTTACAGAATTGGGTCTGAGTGACAAAATCACGGTGGAATTGAAAGATTACACTCTGCTTGACGGCCCTTTTGATAAAATCTCCTCAATCGGCATGATGGAGCATATAGGACAGGACAATCTCGACATCTATTGCGGCACCGTCAATCGCCTGCTCGTTGACAAAGGCCTGTTTCTTAACCACGCCATATCCCGCAAGGCCAAAAAACAGAAACGCAAATTCTCCTCCCGCCCCGAACAGCGCGCCCTTCAAAAATACATTTTTCCCGGTGGTGAATTGATTGATCTGGGAGAGACCATTGCCAAGTTTGAACACCATAAATTCGAAATCATGGATGTCGAGGGATGGCGCGAGCACTACCAACTGACAACAAAATTCTGGCTGGAACGTCTGGAAGCCAACAAGGACGAAGCCATCAAACTGGTCGGAGAAGAAGTCTATCGCATATGGGTCGCTTATCTGGCTGGCTGCTCCCTTGCGTTCATGCGCGGCTCTGCCCGTCTGTATCAAACACTTGCCAGTAAAAATGCCAAAGGTCCAAGCCGCCTACCTCCCAGTCGCGCCGACCTTTATCAATAGTCCACTCACAATGAAGTCAGCATGGCCCAATGACCCCGACAAAAGATGACATCCAGAAAGCCTACAATCAAATCCGGTCCCATATTCGCAAAACCCCTATTTTAGAGATCAGCGGCAATGCATTTGGCACCAACCAACCCATTCAGCTCAAACTGGAAATGCTGCAACATGCGGGCTCCTTCAAACCCCGCGGGGCTTTTTTCAACCTGTTGAGTCGCCAGGTGCCTCAAGCCGGTGTTGCAGCCGCTTCCGGCGGCAATCATGGCGCAGCAGTCGCCTATGCCGCAGCTCAACTGGGTATCAAGGCCAAAATCTTTGTACCTGAAATTGCCTCACCTTCTAAAATCGAGCGCATAAAAAGCTATGGCGCAGACATTCTGGTCCAAGGTGATCGCTATGCCGATTCCCTCGAGCTATGCACCGCCTATCAGCAAAAAACAGGCGCCATTGGCCTGCATGCCTATGATGGTTTCCACACCATCTGCGGCCAAGGCACACTCGGTCTTGAACTGGAAAACCAAACTGGCGACGATTTGCCCGATACCTTGCTGGTGGCCGTTGGCGGCGGTGGTTTGATTTCCGGCATCGCCAGCTGGTTTTCCCGATTCAGTCAAAAGGGACACATCAAAATAATTGGTGTTGAGCCGGACAAAGCCAGCGCGCTTGCACAAGCACTCGAACAAGGCCAGCCTGTTGATGTGCCTGTGTCAGGAGTCGCTGCAGATTCTCTAGGGGCCAAGCGCACCGGCGAGATGGTTTTTGAAATCGCCAAAAACAAAATCGAACGGGTGATCACCCTACCCGATGACGCCATCATTGCAGCACAAAGAACCCTGTGGAATGACTATCGTCTTGCATGCGAAGCAGGAGGGGCCACTGCTTTTGCGGCGCTTTTATCTGGCGCTTACAAGCCTGCGCCCAATGAACGTGTCGGTGTCATTTTGTGCGGATCAAACATTGAACTGGAAAAATTGGCAGACATAGCCTCCACCTGAGAAAGAAGCAGGACAACGTGCAGCAAACTCCATTCAAACAGTCCAAAGGGGAATTATTACGATCAATCCATAGAATTGTGTGATCGGAACTTGAAAAAACTCTGTATAAACGCGACATGGAAAAGACTTGAGTTGAGAGAGAGCAAAGAGAGCAAAGAGAGCAAAATGCCAAATTTACCCACGCGACTCATCAAGGGATATGCCGATTTCAAAAATGGTCGTTTCGAAACCGAGCGTGCTCGTTATGAAAAACTGGCTGAATTAGGGCAGAATCCCAAGATTATGGTGGTCGGATGCTGCGACAGTCGCGCTGCACCAGAGACGATTTTTGATACAGGCCCAGGCGAGATCTTTGTGGTCCGCAACGTTGCTAACTTTGTGCCACACGCCTCTACCCAGCAAACCGGAGTGCACGGCACCACGGCAGCGTTGGAATTTGCCGTCAACGGCTTGGAAGTTGACCATATCGTTGTCATGGGCCATGGCCGCTGTGGCGGCGTAAAAGCCTATATCGAAGACGATGAGCCTCTAACAGAAGGAGATTACATAGGCAAATGGTCCGGTCAGCTCGAAAGCGTGGACAATCCAATCCGCTTCCGCGCACTCAATCGCCCAGATCTGGACCATTGCGGATTGCTCGAACGCGCCTCTGTTATCCAATCCATGGAAAATCTTTATTCCTATCGATTCATCAAGGAAAGAGCAGATAAAAACCTGATTTCCTTGCACGGAGCCTGGTTCGATATCTCATCAAGCGAATTGGAATATTACGACGTCGACAAAGGCACATTTTTGAAAGTGTGATTGAAGGCAGCCGCTAAGGCACCCAAAGCGCCGTAACCAACAGAAGCAAAAAGCCAGCCTGACAGACGTCGGGCTGGCTTTTATTTGATGGATCGCAGCAGGCAAAGGCCCTCTACAGACGCGGTCTGATTATGCGTCTGAGCGCGGTTTAACAAGGCCCTTGTTGACCAAAGTCTCAGCGATCTGAACCGTGTTCAACGCAGCCCCTTTGCGCAGATTATCAGAAACAACCCAGATGTTTAGGCCATTCTCAAGGGTCGGATCTTCGCGAATACGCGAAATATAAGTCGCATCTTCACCAGCGGCTTCCACCGGTGTGATGTAACCACCATCTTCGCGTTTGTCGATTACCAGACAACCAGGCGCTTCGCGCAGGATGTCGCGGGCTTCATCGGCTGACAGCGGGTTTTCAAACTCGATATTCACCGCTTCCGCATGGCTCACAAACACAGGCACGCGCACCGCGGTGCAAGTGACCTTGATTTTCGGGTCGAGCATTTTTTTGGTTTCGGCAACCACTTTCCATTCTTCTTTGGTGGAGCCGTCATCCATAAAGCTGTCGATATGCGGAATCACATTAAAGGCGATGCGTTTGGTAAAAATGTTATTTTCAATCGGATCCGCAACAAAAACAGCGCGGGTCTGATGAAACAACTCGTCCATAGCCGCTTTGCCACCACCAGAAACAGACTGATAGGTAGACACAACGATGCGTTTGATCGTGGCTTTGTCATGCAAGGGTTTCAGCGCCACCAACAACTGCGCAGTGGAACAGTTAGGGTTCGCAATAATATTGATGCGATCTTTCTTCTTCACCCATTCGTCCAGCACATGCGCGTTCACTTCAGGAACGATCAGTGGAATGCGTTCGTCGTAGCGCCATTGGGAACTGTTATCGATGACGATGCAACCGGTCGCGGCAATCTTGGGCGACCATTCTTTGGACAAAGTGCCCCCCGCGGACATCAAGCAGAAATCCACGTCGGAAAAATCATAATGATCCAACACCTGACATTTCAGGGTTTTATCGCCATAGGACACTTCTTTGCCTTTTGAGCGGCTGGACGCCAATGCGACAACTTCGTCTGCGGGGAACCCGCGCTCGGAAAGTATGTCCATCATCTCGCGACCAACATTGCCCGTAGCCCCGACGACTGCAACTTTATAACCCATTTTCAAATGATCTCCTGATCCGCCAGCTTCCCCGAAGTACCCGCCGTTTTCGCTTGCGCTCCAACGTGCGGTTTCACTCCCCTCACAACCCTGGGGGAAGCGAACAGGGAGCAAGAGGGGTTAAACCTTGGTGGTAGTTTCGGTTGTGGTTGATGTGATCTGGCCAGCAAAAACCGCACCGGTCATTTGACCTGTGGTCTTGCTCTTCAATGCTGTTGTTACAACAAATGCCATTTCAAACCCATATGTGGCAATGGATGCCAAACCCTCTCGGCTCACGCTTGGGTTTTTGCGGGAAGGGGTTTGTGAAGTCAAGACCAAATACATATATCTTGCGCAACAACGCCAACAAACGAACAAAAAGATCACATCAGAGCCCCGTATTATCCGGAGTTTCTTGATAAAGAGCTATAAAACGGGTTAAACAGCTTACATGACTGAGCAAAACACAGCCTCTAGAGAACAGCGCCAAGAAGAGCAGCGGCAACAAGCCGAACGAGCGCTCGCGCGTGTCGATATGGAAGGCGAAGCCCTTGGCACCTCGGCTTTTGCACGCACGGCCAATAAGGCAAAAGACCATTTGGGGGCACAAGATGCCGATCCCGACGATCTCATTGAGGTTTGGGGCACCCGTATTGGCCGCATCGGCGGGGCCATCTTTGCGATTATCCTTGTCCTATGGCTGGTTAGCCATTTCACACGATGACAAAGCGCTACCTTTGCTGTAAGCAGAGGAAAAATCGAGGTGAGCCTTTGGAAACGGCATTCACCGTTCGACAGTTTCTACACGATATTCGGGCACCTTTATCATGACTGCAAAAATTTTTATTGATGGCGAAGTTGGCACCACTGGATTGCAAATTCGGGCCCGTCTTGATGGCCGCAGCGATATCAAATTTTTGCGCCTGCCTGAAAATCTGCGCAAAGAGCGAGAAGCCCGCGCCCAAATGCTCAATGAAGCCGACATCGCGATCCTGTGCTTGCCGGACGCCGCTGCCATTGAAGCCGTCGCGTTGATCGAGAATAAAACAACACGGGTGATTGATGCCTCCTCCGCCCATCGCGTAGCCGATGGCTGGACCTACGGCTTTGCCGAACTGTCCCCCACCCAGCGCGCCGAGATCGCGGCATCAAAGCGGCTGTCCAATCCAGGCTGTTATCCGCAAGGCTATATCGCCATGATGCGTCCGTTGGTCGAGGCCGGGTTGATCCCAAGCGATTTTCCAGCCACGCTGAATGCTGTCTCGGGCTATTCCGGCGGCGGCAAGGGCATGATTGCCGAGTATGAACAAGGTGAAGAGCCGATCAAAGTGCCGTATTGGCCTTATGGTCTGACCCTTGGCCACAAGCATGTGCCCGAAATGACAGCCTATGCTGGCCTGCAACACCCTCCCGTGTTTCAACCGGCTGTGGGCCACTATGCCCAAGGCATGATTGATGCTATTCCGCTCAATCTATGGGCGCTTGAAAGTGGATTGAAAATGGCCGATTTGCATGCGTGCCTGACAAAGCGGTATGAAGGGGAAACATTTGTAAAAGTGGCCCCGCTGGCATCTGCAGGAAAACTGGACGCCATTACGCCGGAACATCTGAACGGCACCAACTCGCTGCATATTCACGTGCATGGCAATGACGACATCGGTCAGGCTGTGCTGCTTGCTGTTTACGACAATCTGGGCAAAGGCGCATCCGGCGCTGCTGTTCAAAATATGAATATCATGATGGGTATCGACGAAGCCACCGGCCTCACAGCTGCTTCGCTGCCCACCGCCTCGCATTAAGACAAAGACCGCTAAAGGATCGACCAGATGGAAAAATTCACCACTTTGACCGCCGTTGCGGCGCCCATGCCGCTGATCAATATCGATACCGATATGATCATCCCCAAACAGTTCCTCAAGACCATCAAGCGTTCCGGTCTGGGTGCCAATCTGTTTCATGAAATGCGTTTTAATGAAGATGGCTCCGAAAATCCGGATTTCATTTTGAATAAAGACGGCTATCGCAACGCCAACATCATCGTAGCCGGTGACAATTTTGGCTGTGGCTCTTCTCGCGAGCATGCCCCTTGGGCGTTGCTTGATTTCGGCATCACCTGCATCATTTCCACCAGCTTTGCCGACATTTTCTATAGCAACAGCTTCAAAAACGGCATCTTGCCAATCGTTGTGAACGAAGAAGACCATGCCAAACTGATGGACGACGCATCGCGCGGCTCCAATGCCACATTGACCATTGATCTGGAAAATCAGGTCATTAAAGGACCAGACGGCGGCGAAATCAGCTTCGATCTTGATCCGGCCAAAAAGAAATGCCTGCTCGAAGGTTTGGACGATATCGGTTTGTCGATGGCAAAAATTGAAAATGTCGACAAATACGAAGCGAAAATGGCGCAGGATCGCCCTTGGGTGTAACCTAAGCCAAAGGCATTTTAGGAATTAGAAAAGGAGCCAAATCATGCTCTCGATACAGACTTGGCTTCTTTTCATTCCTGCTGCCTTGGCTTTAGCTGTCTATCCCGGACCCAACAATCTGTTGGCCCTTTCTACGGCTGCCAAGCAGGGCTTTATCATAACCATTCTGGCAGGCATTGGCCGTCTGTCTGCTTTTGCCATCCTCATTGCCCTATGCGGGCTGGGTCTTGGCACATTGTTGGCCGCTTCGGAAACCTATTTCATACTCCTCAAATGGGTAGGTGGCATTTACCTGATATATATTGGCCTGCGCATGGTCTTGTCCAAGCCGGCTGATCAACACCTGCGACAAACCCATCATCTGGAATGGGGCCAACTCGCCCGACAGGATTTTCTGGTTGCGATCACAAATCCCAAAGCGATCATTATTTTTACCGCGTTTTTCCCTCAGTTTCTTAAAGAATCCGAACCGGTATTTTTGCAATTCACCCTGCTTGGAATCACGTTCTTGCTGCTTCAGCTGATCGCAATCTCTTCATACGCCTTTGCTGGAGCCTATTTAAGCCACCTCGTGCGTTCTGCGCGGGGTCAAAAATGGCTCAACCGGGGTTCGGGGGTGGCGCTCATTTCAGCAGGCCTGTTTTTGACAGCCGCCCGCCGTTAGCCAAACCAAGCCAAGCCAAGCACTGTAAATCAGCTTAGCCCTTGCAATGCAGCTCGTTGAGTATTAATCCACTCAACAACATTCCATTTCTTTCCGATCTTTGCGTCTTGCATGCTGGATTGGAGCGACTTGTTACCCAAACAGGAAATCTATCATGTCTCATAAGCTCTTTCTTCTGCCCGGCGATGGTATTGGTCCCGAAATCATGAACGAAGTGAAGGCAATCATCAATTGGATGAATGCCAACATGGATGTCACGTTCGAGTGCGACGAAGGCCTTGTTGGTGGATCCGCCTATGATGCCTGTGGGGAAGCCATTTCAGAAGAAGATATGGCCAAGGCTCTTGCCGCTGATGCTGTGATGTTCGGTGCTGTCGGGGGCCCAAAATGGGCTGACGTCCCTTATGATAAGCGCCCTGAAGCAGGCTTGCTGCGCTTGCGCAAAGATCTTGGCTTGTTTGCCAACTTGCGCCCTGCGCTTTGTTATCCCGCATTGGCTGACAGCTCCTCGCTTAAAAAAGAACTGGTTGAGGGCCTCGACATTCTCATCGTGCGCGAATTGACCGGTGGTGTTTATTTTGGTGAACCCAAAGAAGTCGTCACCTTGGAAGATGGCCAACAGCGCGCTGTCGATACCCAGGTCTACACCACGTCCGAGATCGAACGGATCACCCGCGTCGCTTTCGATCTGGCAAAAACCCGTTCAAACCGTGTATCTTCTGCCGAGAAACACAATGTGATGAAATCCGGTGTGCTCTGGAAGCAAATCGTCACCAAAATCGGGTCGGAAGAATATCCCGACACCCCGCTCGAGCATGTTTTGGCAGACAACTGCGCCATGCAGCTGGTCCGCCGTCCGAAACAATATGACGTGATTGTCTGTGACAACCTGTTCGGAGATATCCTGTCTGATGTCGCCGCCATGCTAACCGGCTCACTTGGCATGTTGCCATCCGCATCACTGGGTGCCCCGGACGCTGTAACAGGCAAACGCAAAGCCATGTATGAACCTGTCCACGGTTCGGCCCCTGACATTTCAGGCACGGGCTCTGCCAACCCCATCGCAACGATTGCGTCCTTTGCCATGGCTCTGCGCTACAGCTTTGAAATGGTCAAAGAAGCCGATATGGTCGAAAAAGCCATTGCCAACGTACTGGAAAAAGGCCTGCGCACCCGCGACATCGCCAAAGAAGGCGATACAACGGTCACCACAACGCAAATGGGCGCGGCCATCATCGCCGAACTAGAAGCTCTGAATTAATCAGCGCTATCACGACAGAATCTAAAAGCCGGATGATTTATCACCCGGCTTTTTTGTTGAATATCACCGGTCCATGCTGTGATAGGCATCATTAGGGGCCATGTCGGTTGCGATGGCAACACGATTTGACATATTGAAAAAGCCGATCACATTGGCGATATCCCAAATATCCAGATCAGAAAAGCCGACATCGCTCAAAGCTTGCCGATCCGCAGCGGTCATTTTCTCAGGTTCCTCGGTGAGTTTGGCAGCATAATCCAGCATCGCCCTGTGACGCGGCGACAAATCAGCCGCTCGGTAATTCATAACCAACAACTCCCCCAGAAGCGGATCACCAGACAAAGCCCGCACCGCCTGTCCATGCGCCACGAGACAATATAAGCAACGATTGATGGACGACACCACCACCGCGATCATTTCTCGTTCCAGTTTGGAAAGCCCGCTTTCATCCAACATCAAATTGTTGTAAAGCGCTGAAAAAGCGCGGAATTTCGCTTCATCAAAGCTGTGAGCAACCAAGACGTTGGGTACCATGCCCAGTTTATCAGCACAAATAGCGAAATATTTGGCAATGTCTTCTGGCATAGGATCCATTGGTGACAGGTCCAGCGCGATGACAGCCTTGCCACTCTGCGGCTTGGGCGCTTCTGGCCCTTGATGATCAGACATTCTCTTCCCCCCCTCATGTGCCAAGCGACCGTTTTGGTTCTGATTGGCATTTGCTTGAACAAACATCATGACCAGCCACAATCACCCGCGCAAGATGGACACAGGTCTGAGAAGCCAACACAGAGCGCTGCAAAGCGGGCTTCATTCAACAAATATACGCGTTACAACGTATTATCGTCGTTTTTCAATGCACAACTTATTCGCAATCAACAAAATTTTACGAAACTTGTTTGGCTCTCATTTACTCTAAATGCAGTATCTTATGAGACGAACGTCCTTAATATGACGCAGGCACCCGGTTGATTGTCACCAAGCGGTCAACAATATGAGGCAGAACTTACAACAGAAATGGTTCGCCTGGAGGAAACACAATGGCACCGGAACTCAAACGCGAACACGCAGCACGCATAGCAGAAGCCAAAGCCTTGGCCGCGAAGAACAGCCCCTTGGAAGTTGATTTTCTGGAGAAGTTTTTTGCCCTCGGCGACAAAGAAGATCTTGCGCGCTATAAAGCGCCTGAAATTGCCCAGCTTGTCCACAAGTCTTTCGAAAAATTTGCTTCTAGCTATGATGGCCAGCATCACATCGAAATTTTCGATCCCGCCTTTAAAGGCGACGCCGATGCCATGACCAACCAGATCACAATCATCGAGCTGAACAATATCAACAAGCCCTTCTTGGTCGATTCCATCATGGGTGCTCTGCAAAACGCAGGGCTGGATATTCATCTGGTTCTTCACCCCATCCTCACAGTCGAACGCGATGACAAGGGCAACCTGATTGCCTTGCATAACCGTCTGGACGTCAGGGGCGATCCAAAACTTCAGCGCGAGAGCCTCATTCACGTTCATGTTTCCCGTCTGCCCAGCAAGAGCAAGCGCGCCGAGTTGGAGAAAACGCTGGATTCTATTCTCAGCGACGTGGATGCGGTGGTTGGTGACTGGAAAAGCATGCTGCTGCGCTTGGAAGAAACCATTGCAGTGTTCAAGATCATGCCGCCGCCCCTGCCGCAAGACGATATCGATGAAACAGTTGAGTTCCTGCGCTGGCTGGCCGGCAACAATTTCACGCTTTTGGGCATGCGCGAATATGCTTTCGATGGCACGTCAGAAGAAGGCGAGTTGACGCGCACCCAGCGCCCCGGCCTCGGCCTCTTGCGCAATCCAGATGTCCGGGTGCTGCGCCGCGGCACAGAGCTGGTAACCATGACGCCAGAAATTCGCGAATTTCTAATGCGCCCCGAGCCATTGATCATCACCAAGGCAAACGTCAAAACAAATGTCCATCGCCGCACCTACATGGATTATATCGGCGTCAAACTCTATGGCGATCAAGGGCAGTTAACCGGCGAACTTCGCATTGTCGGCCTCTTCACCTCGACAGCCTATAACCGCTCCGCTACCAACATCCCCTTCCTGCGGCGCAAAGTCGCTAACACACTGGAAGCGGCAACTGTTGATCCGTCGGGTCACTCGGGCAAAGCCCTATTGAACGTGCTCGAGGGCTATCCCCGTGATGAATTGTTCCAGGTAGATCAAGAAACGTTGCTGGCCAACTGTCAGCAAATTCTGCGTCTGCATCAGCGCCCTCGGATCCGAATCCTGTCCCGTGTCGATAAATTCGATCGCTTTGTTTCCTGCTTGGTTTATGTACCGCGTGACCGCTATAACACCTCCATTCGTCTTCAAATTGGCGAATATCTGAGCGATGTCTACGATGGTCGTTTGTCCGCCGTTTATCCCGATTTCCCAGATGGGCCATTGGCGCGGGTACACTTCATCATCGGCCGCTCAACAGGCAAAACCCCAACCCCGACCCGCACCAAGCTGGAAGAAGCTGTCAATGCCATTGTACGCACATGGGCAGATGGGCTCACCCAGGCGGTTCGTGACAGCAGCTCACTCAAACGCGCAAGCCAGTTGATAAATCGCTATTGCGAAGCCTTCTCCGATGCTTATCGCGACACTTTCAGCCCTGAAATCGCTGTCGCGGATATAGCGACAATGGAAGGCATGAATGGCTCGGTCAGCACCGCTATTCAATTCTATCGCAAGGACCAAGGGGCGCCGCACCGCATTGCCCTGAAATTATTCCATCAGGCCAACCCCATTCCGCTGTCGGAGCGAGTCCCAATCCTTGAAAATATGGGTTTCCGTGTTATCGACGAGCGATCTTATGCCATCACACCACTGGACGGTGACCGCACCTTCTGGATGCATGACATGGAACTGGAACGTGCCAATGGCAAAGCCATCGACATCGATGACGTCGGTGCAAAACTTGAAGCCTGCTTCCTTGCTGTCTGGGACGGCAGCGCAGAGAATGACGGATATAACCAACTGGCCATGGCTGCAGAGCTGGACTGGCGCGACATTACCATCCTACGCACCATTTCACGGTATTTACGCCAAATCCGCATTCCCTATGATCAGGATTATATGTGGGGCACTCTCAACACCTATCCAGACCTCTCCGCGCTTCTGGTCCAATTGTTCCACGCGCGCTTTGACCCTGCCAGAGACCAGCGCGAAGAAGAATGCAAACGCTTGTCGAGTGGCATTCTGGCCGCTCTCGAACAGGTTTCCAACCTCGACGATGATCGGATCATTCGCAAGTTCCTCGCGATCATTCAGGCCTCCTTGCGCACCAACTTTTACCAGCGCACACAAGAAGGTGGTTTCAAGCCAACCCTGTCGATCAAGCTCAATCCACGCGCCATGGAAGACATGCCGACCCCCAAACCGTTCCGCGAAATCTTTGTTTACAGCCCACGTGTAGAAGGTTTGCATTTACGCTTTGGTAAAGTTGCCCGCGGCGGACTGCGCTGGTCTGACCGGCCACAGGATTTCCGCACCGAAGTGCTGGGACTGGTCAAAGCCCAGCAGGTCAAAAATGCTGTGATCGTGCCGGTTGGCTCAAAGGGAGGCTTTGTTCCCAAACATTTGCCCACCGAGGGTGGTCGCGACGCCTTCATGGCTGAAGGTATCGCTTGCTACAAGATATTTGTTTCATCCTTGCTTGATGTGACGGATAATTTGGACGGGAAAAATATCCTGCCACCCGAAAATGTCATACGCCACGACGAAGATGATCCCTATCTCGTTGTTGCAGCGGACAAAGGCACAGCCACCTTCTCTGATATCGCCAACTCCATTTCAGAAGACCATAATTTCTGGCTCGGCGATGCCTTCGCATCCGGTGGTTCTGCAGGGTACGACCACAAGAAAATGGCCATTACAGCACGCGGGGCATGGGAAGCGGTCAAACGCCACTTCCGCGAAATGGACCGTGATATTCAAACAGAGCCTTTCACCACCGTTGGTGTCGGCGATATGTCCGGTGACGTATTTGGCAACGGCATGTTGTTGTCCAAGGAAACCCGCCTGATTGCTGCCTTTGACCACCGCGATATCTTTATTGATCCCAATCCAGATGCCGCCAAAAGCTGGGCAGAACGCAAACGCATCTTCGAACTGGATCGTTCATCCTGGCGCGATTATGATGAGAGCCTGATCTCCAAGGGCGGTGGCATTTTCTCTCGCTCCGAAAAATCCATCACCCTGTCAAAAGAAGCTCAAACCGCATTGGGTATGCGCCAAGCCAAAGTCACGCCACAAGAATTAATGAAAGCCATTCTAATGGCTGATGTTGATTTGTTGTGGTTCGGTGGTATCGGCACCTATATCCGCGCGTCTAGTGAATCAGACGCGGATGCAGGTGATCGTGCCAATGATGCGATCCGCGTTACACCAAAAGAAATGCGGGTTAAAGTTTTGGGCGAAGGTGCCAACCTTGGGGTCACCCAGCGCGCGCGCATTGAGTTCAATCAGCTTGGTGGGCGCAGCAACTCCGACGCCATCGACAACTCCGCTGGCGTCAACAGTTCTGACATGGAAGTCAACATCAAGATCGCGCTCGGAACGGCCGTGCGCGACAAAAGACTCACCACGGCCACCCGCAACAAATTGCAGGTCAAGATGACCGACAATGTTGCCGAGCTGGTGCTGCGCAACAACTATCTCCAGACCCTGTCTATTTCACTCACCCAAATGCGGGGTATGGAAGACTTTGGCTATCAGGTCCGTTTGATGGAACGCCTCGAAGAAGCAGGCGAGCTGGATCGCGCCGTTGAATTCCTGCCAGACAATGAGGCCTTGAACGAAGCCCGCAAAAAGGGGCAGCCTCTTACCCGTGCCGAAATCGGTGTGCTTCTGGCCTATGCCAAAAACACGCTTTATGACGAGTTGCTGCAAAGTCATTTGCCAGACGAGGACTATCTGGAACACGAATTGTTCCGGTATTTCCCTGCGGAAATGCAAAAAGCTCATGCAGATGACATTATTTCGCACCGCCTGCGCCGCGAAATCATCTCCACCGTAATCACCAACTCTATGATCAACCGCGGTGGTGCGACCTTGCTGCCGCGCATCGCCGATAAAACCGGCACCTCACCGGTTGAGATTGCCCGCGCTTACGTCGCTGTGCGTGATTCCTTCGACCTGCGAGGCCTGCACAGCGCCATCGACGCGTTGGACAACAAGGTGTCCGGTGCAGTACAGCTGGAACTCTATGAACAGGTGCAAAAGCTGCTACTGGCCGAGATTCTCTGGTTCATGCGCAATATCCCGACATCCATGAGCATTGCACAAGCGGTCGAGCTGTATCGTGGGGGCATCAAAGAACTGTCCGTCAAGATGGACCAATATTTGCCTCCTTATCTTGCCGAACGCTTGAAAGTGCAAACCGAACGCTATGTGGAGCATGAAGTCCCGCAAAACTTAGCAAGCCAAATCGCCCATCTGTCGCTCATCTCGCGCATTCCTGACATCGTGTTGGTTGCCGAACGTGCAGGCCAGTCCCTTGATAAAGCGGCCCAAGCCTATTTCGCGATTACGGGCCACTTCAAAATCGGGCGCATAGATGCCCTCGCTCAAAGCCTTGATGTTTCGGACTATTATGAAGGTCTGGCTCTAGATCGCGTGCGAGATTCTCTCTCCAATGCACACAATCAGATGACGGTCGGCATTCTTGGCCTTGCCACAGAAGACCAAAATGGTCTGGATGTTTGGCTAGAAACCGGTGGAGCGGCAATCAAACGCACGGTCAAAGCGGTCAATAAGATCACCGAAAGTGAAGATTTGACCGTTTCAAAACTTGCGGTTGCCGCAGGCCTGCTTTCAGATTTGGCCCGCGACCTCTAGCGCGTACCAAAGAACAAACCAAAAGACCCCGGTCAGAATGGCTCTGGCCGGGGTCTTCTTATTGCAATCGTGGGTGCGTTATTTGGCGACCACATAGATCCGCTTGTCACCATATTCAACAAAAGCAGGTTGCTGTTTTTGCATCGTCTCATTGATAAGCGCCAGAAAAACCTTGCCAAGCTCAAGCTGGCTATTGTGCTTTTCCTGTGTCACCTGACTGACAGATAGCCCATGGGCCTCCATCTCCTCGTTCCGTCGCCAATCACTTTTCAGATCTTTGTTGTAGATGAACCAAGAAGGAGAAGCGTTAAAGACACTGCCCGAATGCACTTTGCTCGGATCGGTCACATGCAACTCGGCCCCGACCTGCTCGACAAAATAGTGGACCGCTTGTTTAACCAAAGGCCATCGGTCCGCATAATCATCCCCAGCCAGAATACCGCCCTGTTTCAGTTTGGGCAGCCAGTCAAAAAAGGTTTTGCCTCCCTGCTCACCGGTATGAGCGTAACCATCGATATAGATGAAATCAAAATGATCATCAGGGAACAAGTCCAGCGCATCGTCAAAGCTCATTTTCAGCAACGAATAATTGGCATCCATCCCAACGGTCAAAAGAGCCTTTTTATATTCGGCCATATCATGGTGATCAGAATATAGATCGACGCCAAACCCTTTGCTGAGCTTGCCACTCTGCATCATATTTGCAGAAAACCCACCGGCAGCCACACCAAGCTCTATGCCCACATTGTCGGTCCCATCGAGCAATTCAACGATAGAAAACCGGTCCATATCCTCTACAATAATGGTCATAGCAATCTCCGGTACGGGCGGGGTAGCGAACCCTTGCAGATGCTCGCTCCCGAATCAGCTTTGAGATGATGGTAGTGACACCGCCATCCCCTGTCCAGATATTGCCCCAAACCCCAAACGCATACCATTTGGCTCGCACTGCGCAGATTGCATAAGTTAAAACTGTCTTAACCAACAAGCCGGTAACATAGCCAGTGAATCCCTGACTCACTTTTTAGCGGCACAAAGGCCTCGGCAGCATATGCAAGACGAACGCTCTCCTTTTCAAAAACTGGCTGACCTGTTATCGGGGCTCGAACCAGAGACGGCTGCAGATCAACAACCGATCGACCTGACCTTGGGCGAACCGCGCCACGCGTTCCCGGACTTTGTGCCCGATATCATCGCGCAGCATGCTGAAAAATTCCGCCGGTATCCCCCCATGCGCGGCAGCGATGAGTTCCGCCATAGCGTCGAAGACTGGCTGAATATGCGCTATGCGCTTGGGGATTTGCCCTTGGCCGAAAAAAACATCCTGCCACTCAACGGCACCCGTGAAGGGCTATTTCATGCCGTGATTGGTGCGCGCGACTGGGCACGACAACAGTTTGGCAAAAACACCAGCAACGCCGCCGTTTTGTTACCCAATCCCTTCTACCACACCTATATCGGCGCAGCCCGCGCCATTGATGCCGAGCCGGTCTTCCTGAATGGGTCTGCCGAATCGGGTTTCTTGCCTGATCTGGAGGATTTGGCAACCCAAACCGAGCTGCTGGATCGCACCATCGCCTTCTATTACGCCTCGCCATCCAACCCTCAGGGCAGCGTTGCTGACATTGCAACATGGAAAAAACTGATCGCCTTGGCGCGCAAACATGATTTTTTGGTTTTCGCTGACGAGTGCTATTCCGAGCTCTATCGAGACACCCCGCCACCGGGTATTTTGCAGGCGTGTGAGGGGAATTTGAGCCATGTTGTGACCTTCCATTCTTTGTCAAAGCGCTCAAATCTTGCTGGCTTGCGCTGTGGCTTTGCTGCAGGGGATGGCGCGTTTCTGACCCATTGGACCAAATATCGCAATTTGGTTGCGCCGCAAGTGTCGATGCCGTTGCTCGCAGCGGGCGCTGCGGCCTTCCGTGACGAAGCCCACGTCATTGAAAACCGCCGTCTCTATAACGAAAAATTTGATGCCGCCAACCGTATTTTGGGCAAAAAGCTGCCCCATGAGACACCGCCAGCAGGATTCTTTCTGTGGCTGGATGTCAGCGCCTTTGGCGATGATGTCTCGGTTACAAAAAAGCTCTGGCAGGAGGTTGGCTTGCGCGTGCTTCCCGGCTCTTATTTAGCCCGAACAGACAAATCGGGTGTCAATCCCGGAGACGGCTTCCTGCGCATTGCAATGGTTGCCGATCTGGCCGAGACACAAGAAGCTCTGACGCGATTGCGCCACTGCCTGATCGGGTAACCAAGGCCGGTTGGCAATCGACCAAAACGCCTGACAGTCCATTTGTCGGGAGGACCGCACAGAATTTGGACGCATTGAACTTGCAGGCATCTGTTGGCTCAGGTTGAATTGGAAATGAAGCAGTCATGACCGCATTCGATGAATATGAAACCGTACATCATGAAGGCCGCGCCATGAGGAATCGGAACAAAGACGGCGCCCTACGCCAAGCTTTGCGTCGCAACACTTATGCAGCCATGGGGCTGCTTGGCCTGCTTGTATGTACGGCAATTGCGGCCAGCCTCATCACATGGCATGTGGCAGACCCCTCTCTGTCGAACGCCACCGAACTGAATCCACGCAATATTCTTGGCCTGCCCGGAGCAATGATTTCCGATTTGCTCATTCAAGGCTTCGGTCTCGGATGTGCCTTTTTGCTCATTCCACCTGTCGTCTGGTTGTGGCGGCTGACCCGCTTGCAGCCAATGCGCATGAGCCGCCAGAAAATCATGGCATGGCTTGGTGGTCTCGGAGCCATAGCCATCGCTTTTTCCTCCATTCCTGCGCCGACGAGCTGGCCACTACCTCTCAGCCTCGGCGGCATGATTGGAGATGGCTTCCTTTCGCTCATCGAGCGCATCGATACAAACTTCATGGGCGGGCTTGGTGCCATCATCGTTGGCACTGGCGCGTCGACATTGGGTGCTCTGCTGTTGCTGAATGCATCTGACCTGACCTTGCGAGGACTACTACCCGGTCGCCGCCGCGCACCGGTACAGATTCTAGGCGACACCCCAGATGAGAACGCCTCTTCCTATGAGGAAGAAGAAGACTGGGAAGACGAAGATCCGGACGACGACGTCATTGCAGAAAACTTCGAGGGTGGGCTTGATCGCACCAAAGGTCCAAATGCCAAACGAACCTCTGTCTTTTCCATTCCGCTGGGCGCGCTTTCCCATTGGTTCTTATCTCGAAAGGCCGCCAAACGCCGCCTGAAACAACAAGAACAGCAAACCCTGCGCCAAGCAAAACCGGCCAAACCCTCAATCTTCGGGCGCCTGTTGGGCGAGGAAGATGATGGGCTTGACCAGCTTGCAAACCGGCTGGACCCTCACTTGGACACCGGGCCCGGTCCCCGGCCCAACCGGCAAACCGCGGTTGATATGGGATATGCCGGTCCGCAAGATTTTGCGCCACCCCACGCAGCTGATTATCAGGGCGATCCGGACTATGGCGATATGCCACCTTGGGACGGAGAAGACGGTTACGATGACGACACACCGTTGAATGAACGGGGCCAACCGATGGGCATTGCTCCACCCGAGCTTGATCGCACAACAAACCAGTCGCATCACGCTGCAACCAACGAAACCGCCCAGACCAAACCGGTCGCCACAGCCGCACAAGGCAAGGGCGGCAAGCGCATGGTTAAGGCTGGTCAGGGCAATCTTTTCAGTCGCAAGGAAGTCTATCAATATCCGCCACTGGATGTGTTGGCTGAACCGGAAAGCCTCGGTCCCAATGCAGGTCTAACCGCCGATCAACTTGAGCATAACGCCCGCTTGCTGGAAGGCGTGTTGTCCGATTTCGGCATCCGCGGTGAAATCATCAAGGTGCGCCCCGGCCCTGTTGTCACCCTGTATGAGCTGGAGCCAGCTCCGGGTATTAAATCCTCGCGGGTTATCGGCTTGGCGGACGACATCGCCCGTTCCATGAGCGCCATTTCAGCCCGTGTAGCTGTCGTGCCCGGCCGCAACGCCATCGGCATCGAGCTGCCCAATGCACGCCGCGAAACGGTCTTCTTGCGCGAAATGCTGGCATCCAAGGATTTTGAAAAATCCAAAGCCAAACTGCCTATCTGTCTGGGTAAGAATATTTCTGGCGATCCGGTGGTCGTTGATCTCGCCCGCATGCCACATGTGCTTGTGGCTGGTACCACCGGTTCGGGTAAATCGGTCTCCATCAACACCACCATCCTGTCGCTGCTTTATCGGCATCGGCCAGAAGAATGCCGCTTGATCATGATCGACCCCAAAATGTTGGAACTGTCCATTTATGACGGCATCCCACATCTTTTGACCCCTGTCGTAACCGATCCGGCCAAAGCCGTCGTCGCCCTGAAATGGGCAGTTCGCGAGATGGAACAACGCTACAAAAACATGTCCAAGATGGGCGTGCGTAACATTGATGGTTTCAACAAACGTGTGCGCGATTCACTCGCCAAGGGCGAAAGCGTAACCCGCACCATCCAGACCGGTTTTGACCCGGAAACCGGCGATCCCATCTATGAGGAAGAAGCGCTCAATCTGGAGCCGATGCCCTACATCGTCATCGTTGTTGACGAAATGGCCGATCTGATGATGGTCGCAGGCAAGGACATCGAAGGCGCCATCCAACGCCTCGCCCAGATGGCTCGCGCTGCGGGCATCCATTTGATCATGGCAACCCAACGCCCATCGGTTGATGTTATTACCGGTACGATCAAGGCCAACTTTCCAACCCGTATTTCGTTTCAGGTCACGTCTAAAATCGACAGCCGTACAATTTTGGGCGAAATGGGCGCCGAGCAACTGCTGGGCATGGGTGACATGCTCTATATGGCCGGTGGTGGACGTATTCAACGTGTCCACGGGCCGTTTGTTGCCGATGAAGAGGTTGAAGAAATTGTCAGCCACCTCAAATTGCAAGGCACACCGGATTACCTCGAAGCAGTCACCGCAGACACCGAAGCCGAGCAGGCCGAAGGTGGCGCCAGCGGTAGCAGCGGCGGCAGTGACGCAGAGACCCTTTATGACAAGGCGGTCGACATCGTCATTCGTGACCGCAAGGCCTCGACCAGCTACATTCAGCGCCGCCTTTCCATAGGTTACAACCGCGCAGCAACATTGATCGAACAAATGGAACAAGAAGGCGTCATCAGCGCCGCCAACCATGCTGGCAAAAGAGAGATTCTGGTGCCCGAAGAAGGCTCACCGATGTAGGCGGACCCCAATCAAGCAGAAGAAGGCACTTTCTGCGATCACAAAATGGACAAATCCCCATCGCCATTTTGCCGCAATAGGGCCGTATCTTGAGATGAACACACATTTAAAAGAGCCCTTTTGCGCTTGAGCTCGAAATTCTGAAGGATTTTCCTTATGTACGAAACGCAACGCACTGCCGCGACAAGCCGGACATCAGCAATGAAAACATCACATCACGCCCCCGTCTTTCTCGCCAGCCTGCTTTTGGTGCTTGCGCTTTTGTTCGCTCAAGCCGCGCAGGCCTTGACGGTGGAAGAAAAGACCGCGCTGGATATCATCTCTAAGTCCTTCAACAAGACAAAAACCCTGAATGGCGAGTTTATCCAGACCGCCCCAAGCGGTGACACTTTGCAGGGCTACTTCTTCATCGAGCGCCCCGGCAAAATCCGCTTTTATTATTCCAAACCATCCAACACCGACATTATTTCCGATGGCAAAACGCTGTCTATCGAAGATCGCAAGCTCAAAACACAGGATATCTATCCTCTGTCCAAGACACCATTGAAGGTTCTATTGTCGGACCGCATGGATCTGGCCAATGATAAACGGGTGCGCCAGACGTCCCTTGCTGACGATATCGTCAGTGTGGTGGTGGAACAGGAAAGCCTGTTCGGAGACGGCATTCTGACATTGATTTTTGAGAGAGATTCCTCGCTCCTGCGTCAATGGACCATCCGCGACGCGCAAGGCAATGACACAACGGTCACCGTCTACAATGTGGAGACAGGCCGCCCGATCAAACAATCCTTGTTCAAAATCAAGCGCGACCTGTTTGCTGAAAACAAATAGGCTCCAGCCGCTATCAAGTCCGCTCAATGCACCTGCGCCGTCACAACAGCGCAGGTGTTTTTTGTTTCTGCAAACAAACGGATTAATGCTGCAAGCAGGCTCTAAAATCCTTCCAACACCAATTTTCCGCGTGTCTTGCCACTTTCGAGCATAGCGTGGGCACGCTTCAAATTGCTGGCGTTGATGATACCCAAGCTGTCTGTCGTGGTGGATTTGATTGTGCCGTCTTCCACCAACTGGGCCACTTCATTCAAAATGTCCCCCTGACGCGCCATATCGGGCGTTTCAAACAAGGGGCGTGTAAACATCAACTCCCAATGCAGGGATACAGCTTTCACCTTGAAAGGCATAATGCTCAATTGCTCAGGATCGTCAATCAATCCGAACCGCCCCTGAGGGGCAATCAACTCGGCAATTTGTTCAATATAGCTGCCTGTCTGATTGGTAGAAAAGACGAATCCGGGCTGGCCGATGCCCAGATCCTCAATCTGCGGAGCAAGCGCTTCACTGTGATCAATGACGTGGTGGGCACCGATTTTTTTAACCCAATCCTTGGTCTCGGCCCGAGACGCCGTCGCGATGACCGTCATATCGGTCAAGGCCCGCAGCAACTGGATAGCAATAGACCCAACACCGCCAGCTCCACCAATAATCACCACCGCATTGGCACCACCGGATACCGGCTCATTGACCCGCAGCCGATCAAACAGCATTTCATAGGCGGTCAGGGTGGTCAAAGGCAACGCAGCGGCTTCGGCATCTGTTACCGAATTTGGTTTGCGACCAACGATCCGTTCATCAACAAGATGATATTCTGCATTGGTGCCCGTGCGATTGATCGCGCCTGCATACCAAACCATATCGCCGGGTTTGAAATTTGACACAGCGTCGCCAGTTTCAACCACTTCTCCAACGGCATCCCAACCCAAAACAGCAGGAACATTGCCATCAGCGGGGCGCGTCTGGCGGATTTTATAATCAACGGGGTTTACCGAAACCGCACGCACAGCAACCAGCAAATCACGTCCTGTGGCCTTTGGTTTGTCCAGTTCGATATCGAGCAATGCGTCATCACGGTCGATAGAGCCGGGTGTGTTATATCCAACAGCTTTCATCAATCTATCCTTCACATTCAAGCAATCTTGGTCATTTCATTAACGACAAACTGGTCAACGGCCCCATCTGTGGCAGTCATATAATCTTTCAAATGCGCTGCGCCCATATGCTGCTGCCATAGATCACGGTTTTCCCAATTTTCAAAAAAGACAAAAAAGCCGGGCGTTGCATTGTCGATATGAAGATCATATTGCAAGCACCCTTGCTCGGCGCGGGTGATCGGAACCAGCTTTTCCAATTCGGCACGAACCAGATCTTCTTTTCCTGCTGCTGCTGTTATTTGCGCTACGATTGTCAGTGTCATTGTGTTTTACCTTTGAATTTGTCTCGGTTTGCATTTGTCTCTGTTTGGCTATATGCCTTCTAAGGATAAATATCGCAAGTACGCACATTTTTGGCATATAGGCACATAATGGATACTGTAAAACAAACCGAAGGCACCAACCCGCAAAGATTTTCCCACTATAATTGCAACGAAGGGTGTCCGGTTGAGGCCGCCCTTGAGCAGATCGCGGGCAAATGGAAAGGCTTGATTGTTTTCCATTTGCTGGAAGGAACCTTGCGCTTCAACGAACTGTTACGCCGGACAGGCAACGTCACCCAGCGCAGCCTGACCAAACAACTGCGCGAACTGGAAGCCGACGCGATCGTGCATCGCAAGGTCTTTGCCGTCGTGCCACCCCGCGTCGAGTATAGCCTGACCGAAAAAGGGCAACAATTGCGCGGGGTCATCCAAGCCTTGCATGCTTGGGGATCGACCCATCGCAGGGCACCAACATCGCCCGATGCATGATCCATAGCCCCCTAGAGCTGGCGAGTCAGAGCATTGCGGTGCTTTCTTTGTTACCAGTCCCTGCTATAACGGAAATGACATTCGATTCCCGCCGCCCTTCTGGGCAGCATTGATCACGCCTTTTCCCAAAACTTTTCAAGTAAAGAGTTGCCCGTGCCCATTACCATTGCCACCTGGAACATCAACTCCATCCGCCCCCGCCTGCACCATGTCGAACAGTTCGATTCAGACCGTGCACCAGACATTCTTTGCCTGCAGGAAATCAAGGTTGTCAATGACCAGTTTCCAAGCGCTGCGTTGAAAAAAATGGGCTACGAGCATTTGGCAATCAATGGCCAGAAAAGCTATCACGGCGTCGCAATTCTTTCGCGCATACCCTTCGCCTCGGTCGAGACACGCGGCTTTTGTGAAAAGGGTGATGCCCGCCATGTGGCAGTCACAATCGACACCGATGTTGGACCGATCCGCATTCACAATTTTTATGTTCCGGCAGGTGGCGACATTCCCGACCCCGATGAGAATGACAAATTCCGCCACAAGATGGATTTCCTGACCGAGATGCAAGAATGGCTAACGGGCGAAGAAACCACTGGCGCTGAAATTCTGGTTGGTGACCTCAACATCGCCCCGCATGAAAATGACGTCTGGAACCACAAGCAACTGCTCAAAGTGGTCAGCCACACCCCCGGCGAAGTTGATGCCCTCAATGCCGTACAGGCCGCCGGCCCTTGGCAGGATGTGGTGCGCAATCATATTCCCGTCGAACATCGCCTCTTCAGCTGGTGGAGTTACCGCTCCAAAGATTGGTCAAATGCCGACAAAGGCCGCCGCCTTGACCATATCTGGGCGACCGACGCGATTGCCGATAAAGTGGAGCAAGTCGAGGTCTATCGCGCAGCGCGTGGCTGGGAAAAACCCTCGGATCACGCACCAATCTTGGCAAAATTGAATGCCTCACCAAAATAGCACAGGCTATCCCCCACGCCCCCTTGCAAGCGGGGCACTGATATGATCTAAGGCGCCGCCATGACTGATACACACCAATCTTCAAAGAAAAGCGGCATGGCCGCACGCGACGGGGCCCTGCGCCTCATTCATGCAGTGCTCAGTGACAAATACTTGCTTGATGACGCCTACAGGCATGAAATCACCGAGGGACAGCTGCGACGGCTCAACGGCAACGACCGCGCGTTTGCCAAACGCATTGCCATTACAGTATTGCAGCATCTGGGCGAAATCGACATCGTTCTAAGCCGGTTTATGGATCGGGGCATGCCAAATAAATCAGGCCCGTTGCGCAATATCCTGCGCATTGGCGTGGCCGAATTGCTCTATCTGGACAATCCCGCTCATGCTGTTGTCGACTGCGCCGTCACGCACTATCGCAAGTGGCGCAAATACGCAGGTTTCAAGGGACTGACCAATGCTATCCTGCGGCGGGTGAGCAAAGACGGGGCCAAGGAATTGGCTTCAATCGACCCTGCCAAAGCCAACCTGCCTGACTGGCTTTATCAATCCTGGACCAAGACTTATGGCCTTGCCGCCACCAATGCCATGATGGAACAGTTTCTCAAACCTCTAATCCCGCTTGATCTCACATTGAAGAATGGAGATGACAGCGCACATTGGGCTGAGAAATTAGAAGCCGAAATCATGCCAACCGGCAACCTGCGCATGGCCACCCACGACCGCGTAGACCGCCTTGCTGGCTTTGACGAAGGCGCATGGTGGGTACAGGATGCTGCAGCAACCCTCCCCGTCAAATTGCTCGGAGATGTTACCGGTCAGGATGTGCTTGATCTATGTGCGGCTCCAGGCGGCAAAACCATGCAGTTGGCAGCAAAAGGCGCCAATGTCACAGCGCTAGACCTGTCAACAAAGCGCCTTGAACGCGTGCAGGAAAATCTGGATCGCGTTGGCCTGACCGCAACTTTGGTCACCGGCGATGTGCTCACCCATGAAACAGGCAAAAAATGGCCCTTTATTTTGCTTGATGCCCCCTGTTCGGCGACGGGCACAATCCGCAGGCACCCCGAACTGATCCATCAGCGTGCAGCTCAAGACATCACGCACTTTGCGTCATTGCAGGCCAAAATGTTGAATCGCATTGCCAATCAAGTTGCGCCTGGCGGATTGATCGTCTTCTGTACATGTTCGCTACAAAGCGAAGAAGGGCCTGATCTTATTTCCGATTTCCTCATGCACAATCCCGATTTCGGCATCGAACCAATCGAGCCTGATGAGATTGCTGGCATTGCACCCTTCATTCAAAATGATGGCACGATGAGAACCAGACCGGATCAATGGGGCGAAAAAGGCGGAATGGATGGCTTCTTTGCCATGCGCTTGCGCAAATGTGAGTAGCAGGTCTTTTGTTTGCAAGCCTGAATCAATACCGCTTCATTATAGAGCTTGTTAACCCTTTCTTGATAAAATAGTAACGGTTCGCTTACCAAACTTATGTAACCGACCTGATGAAATGATCTGGTCGGCGAAAAGCGACATCTGATGTCCGGAAGCATCAGTTTAACCGAATTAGGGTGACAATTGCGTGTCAAAGAATTGGCAAAATTTGAGATTGCAGCTGGCAGCATTGGCAAGACGCGCCAAGCGTGTCGGCATTCGGCGTCCAAATTGCCAGGCCCGCTATGTCCCGAGGCTTCCCGAGCGCTTATTGATAGCCCCGCAAGACTTGCGCACCTCTGATCCAACCATAGCCCAAGATATATATGCGGGCCTGTTTGTATTTGCCGGACAAGTCGAAAATTGTGAAGCCCAGTCGCCTTTTCTCATTCGTGCGCCAAGCACCGAATGGTTGCATGAATTGCATGGCTTCCGTTGGTTGAGACATTTGCGCGCATCCGATGCCAGTCTTTCGCGCTCCAATGCACGGGTTTTGGTCGAGGACTGGATCAGCAACTCTTCGAAATTGCCCGCAGAGGCCTGGGCCCTGCCCGTTGTCGCAAACAGGGTCTTCGCTTGGCTCAACAATTCCCCCATCATCCTGCAAAATGCAGATCACGATATATATCGCAGCTTTCTGCGTGCACTCTATTTACAGGTTCGATATTTGCGCGCATCCAATGCTGGAATGCCTGACAACGCCCAAAGGCTGCATGTGCTGATGGCGGAGCTTGCTGGTTGGTTGTGCCTATCTGGCAAGGAGCGCTATGCGCGCTCGGCATCGAAAAAACTGGTTGCGGAACTGGATGCGCAAATTCTCCCTGATGGCGGGCATGTGTCACGCAATCCTCAGGTTATCGTCTCCATATTGCTGGACTTGTTGCCCCTAAGACAGACCTTTTTGTCCCGCGACATGGTGCCCCCAGACGGCATCAACAGAGCCATCGAGCGCATGATGCCCATGCTGCGGTTTTTCCGCCACCCCAGTGGCGATTTTGGCCGATTCAACGGGTCAGGAGCCACACCAGCAGATCAATTGGCCACCATTCTCGCCTATGACGATACCCGAGGTGCGCCGGTTTCCAATGCAACCTTCTCTGGATATCAGCGGATTCAGGCAGAGCAAACCGTCATTCTTATGGATACCGGCCATTGCCCACCGTTGGAACAGTCGGTTCAAGCACACGCCGGGACTTTGTCATTTGAATTGTCCGTCGGCACCTCGGCATTCGTGATCAATTGCGGCGCGCCCTCCAGCCGCCATGCTGGTTGGCGCGAATTGGCGCGCAGCACAGCGGCCCATTCAACCCTGACCGTACAAGATCATTCAACCTGTAGCATTGGCCCCAACCCCTTTGACCTAGGAGGCAGGCCTCTTCTGTGTGAAGCAACCAAAGTGATCTCCGAACGGGCCATGGATCAAGCACAAGAAACGGTCCACGCCAGCCACGATGGCTATGGCCCCCTGTTTGGTATTCAGCATGATCGACAGCTTTGGATGACGATCGATGGCCGTCGCCTAGATGGCCGCGATCAATTGCAATCCATCGGACACGGCATCAAAAAGGGTAAAGACAGTTTTGCCATCCGGTTCCATTTGCATCCCTCGGTTCAAATGGAAAAAGCTGATGATGGTGAACTGATCTATTTGGGCCTGTCCAGTGGGGAAATTTGGAAATTTGCCTCACAGGAAATCGAGCCATCCATTGAGGACAGTGTCTTTCTGTCCGATATTCACGGCATTCAGCCCACCAAACAGCTTGTTCTTTATGGTCATGCCAGCCATGTCCCGACCATACATTGGCACTTCGAGCGGGTCGCATACGCCTGATCCCAAGCTTCTCCTTTAGGGATTTACGCAATTGATGCCCAAAAGGCATCATGATGATGCCAAACCGTACCAAATAGATTGTTCCCCTCAGACCGCAAATATGATACCGCTTGGCTCAGAAAACTCGGATCCACAAGCCGATCCTGAGCGTTGCTTTCACCCCAATTTGCAGGTTGCCCAATGTCCGTAGCTCCTCTTTCCGTGACCGCACCGGAAATAGTTCCAATCAAACGCGCGTTGCTGTCCGTTTCCGATAAATCTGGCATCATCGAATTTGCCAAAGCCTTGGCCGACAAAGGCGTTGAGCTGGTCTCAACGGGTGGCACCTGCAAGGCAATTGCCGATGCAGGCATTGCAGTCAAAGATGTTTCCGAAATCACAGAATTTCCCGAAATCATGGATGGTCGCGTCAAAACCCTGCATCCACGTGTCCACGGCGGCCTTCTTGGTGCCCGCAGCGTTGCAGCCCATACAGACGCTATGAAAGAACACGGTATTCCGGAAATTGACCTGCTGGTTGTCAATCTCTACCCATTTGAGGAAACCATCAAAAAAGGCGCTGATTACGCGACCACCGTTGAAAATATCGATATTGGTGGCCCTGCAATGATCCGCGCATCGGCCAAGAACCATGCCTTTGTCACCACATTGGTGGACCCCGCTGATTATGTGGACTTGTTGGCGCTGATCAATGAACATGGCGGTGTGCCGGTTGAAGCCCGCAAAGGCTATGCAGCCAAAGCCTTCGCCCGCACGGCGGCCTATGACGCCGCCATCTCGGGCTGGTTCGCAGACGCTTTGGCTATTGAGTCCCCCACCTATCGCGCCTTTGGCGGTGAGTTGGCCGAAGTGATGCGCTATGGTGAAAACCCCCACCAAAAAGCGGGCTTCTACAAAACGGCCTCCACCCGCCCCGGCGTCGCCACTGCAACCCAAGTGCAAGGCAAAAAACTTTCCTACAACAACATCAACGACACCGATGCAGCTTTTGAGCTGGTCAGCGAGTTTGATCCGTCCATCACGTCAGCCGTCGCCATCATCAAACATGCCAACCCATGCGGCGTGGCGACGGGCAGCAGCCTGAAAGACGCCTATGAGAAGGCACTGGAATGCGACCCTGTTTCGGCCTTTGGCGGCATTGTAGCATTGAACAAAACCCTTGACGCAGAAGCAGCAACGGAAATCATCAAGATCTTCACCGAAGTCATCATCGCGCCGGACGCCACCGATGATGCCAAGGCACTGATCGCATCCAAAAAAAACCTACGCCTGTTGCTGGCTGGCTCTCTCGCCGATCCGCGCGAAGAAAGCATGACCGTCAAATCGGTCTCCGGTGGTTTGCTGGTTCAGAACCGCGACAATGGCAATATCGACGATCTTGATCTCAAGATCGTCACCAAACGCCAGCCTAGCGAACAGGAACTGGCCGATCTGAAATTTGCCTTCCGCGTCTGCAAGCATGTCAAATCCAACGCCATTGTCTATGTCAAAGACGGCGCAACAGTCGGTGTCGGAGCGGGCCAGATGAGCCGCGTAGATTCGGCCCGCATTGCGGCTCGCAAAGCAGAAGACGCCGCCGAGGCCGCTGGACATCCAGAGCCGCTAACCAACGGCTGCGTTGTCGCATCAGACGCTTTCTTCCCCTTTGCGGATGGTCTCTTGGCCGCAGCAGCGGCTGGCGCCACCGCCGTTATTCAGCCGGGTGGCTCCATGCGGGATCAGGACGTGATCGATGCTGCCGACGAAGCTGGCCTTGCCATGGTCATGACCGGCATGCGCCACTTCCGCCACTAGGCACGGTGCCAGACGACATAAAGAAGCAACAAAAAAGCCCGGGTCAGTATACTGATCCGGGCTTTTTTGAAGCTGGCTGCTTTAGCTTATTTAGGCTCCAACCGAATGGCACCATCCAGACGGATAGCCTCACCATTGAGCATATCATTCTCGACAATATGCTGAACCAGTTTGGCATATTCATCGCCAGTCCCCAAGCGGTTGGGGAAAGGCGTTTTCGCGCCCAGAGACTCCACAACATCGGCAGGCAAACTATCAAACATCGGCGTATGGAATAGCCCCGGCAAAATTGCACAGACCCGAATGCCTTCCCGTGCTAGATCCCGCGCCACCGGCAATGTCAGCCCCACAATACCGCCTTTAGAGGCAGAATAGGCGGCCTGCCCCATTTGCCCGTCAATGGCCGCAACCGACGCGGTGTTGACGATCACACCACGTGTACCATTGTCGTCCAAAGCATCTTGTCCGGCCATGCCGGTCGCACATTTGGAAATCATATGGAAGGTGCCTATCAGATTCACCTCGATCACCTTTGCAAACAAAGACAGATCATGCGCCTTCAAGACTCCGGTTTCACGATCCCGACTGACTGTTTTTTTGCCCGCAACGATGCCCGCACAATTGACCAAAATCGCTTCTTGCCCGTGTGCACTGCGCGCCACTGTGAGAGCCGCATCAACGCTCGCTTCATCGGTCACATCCACGCAGCAGAACAGCCCGCCAATTTCACTGGCGACTTTTTCACCCCGCTCGACATTCATGTCAAACAGAGCCACTTTTGCCCCTTTTGCAGCCAAACGCCGCGCAGTAGCCTCACCAAGGCCAGAAGCACCACCGGTGACAATGGCCGCCTTTGCGGTTTTGATTTCCATTTTGATCCCTCTCCTCTACTTGCCCATTCAGAGCCGCTCTAATCGAGCTCTTGTGATTGAGAGGTATCTCAAATTTACGTGTACGTCTACTGCGACGTTATATTACATATAATACAATGAGATAAGTATTATTAGAATCTATTATTCCGTTTGATAAAGCAGACTAGTCAACAACAAACCATCAGGGCCACAGAGAGAAGCGCGCCCCACATTTGCAACGAAAGCAATCAAACCGCCACCCCGCTCCTACAGCCCCCCATGACTTGCTTTCCTATGGTATCACCCCATATTCAACTGAGAACACCAACGGGGAATCGCAGATGGCACAAATGCACAAGCATTATGACGAGGATGAACTGGAGCTTCTGCCACCAGAAAAAGTAGCCGAAGACGAAAGCGGTCATCGCGATGCAAAGGCTGCCCGCAAAGCCGGTAAAGTGCGCGATAAATTCTGGTCTGTGATGAAGAAAGCCGCCCGCCAAATACCGATCATGGAAGATGTCGTCGCAGGATATTATTGTGCCTTTGACGCCAAAACCCCTTTCAAGGTCCGCCTCACCCTGATTGGTGCGTTGGCCTATTTTGTCATGCCGATCGACTTTATCCCGGACGTCATTCTGGGTGTCGGCTTTGGCGATGATTTGGCCATATTGGCTGCCGCGCTTAAAACAGTTCATGCCCATATAACACCAGAGCATCGCTTGCACGCCAAGCAGGCTCTGTCTGAGCATGACATCCATGTCGAACGTTGATAACAGCACCACTCGAAACATTTGAATCACGCGACCCACAAAGGGGTCAGAGAGCGATAATCACCTTGCCTTTGGCCTGCCGATTGGCAATCGACGCAATGGCTTTGGGCGTGTCTTCCAAGGGGTAAATATGGCCGATATGCGGCTTCAAATCCCCACGTGCTACCCAGTCCATGATAAGCGCCATATTCTGCGCATGACCGTTAGGGTCGCGGACGATAGCCTCACCCCAAAAAACACCAAGCACGTCGACACTCTTCAGCATGACCAGATTGAGCCGCATTTTCGGGATGGTGCCCGAAGCAAAGCCAATCACCAAAAACCGCCCATACCAAGCGGTAGCCCGCAAAGCGGCTTCCGACAGATCACCGCCAACCGGATCGTAAACCACATCCACCCCCTGTCCTGACGTCAGCGCCTTCAACCTCAGCTTCAGATCGACCTCGGTATAATTTACCAATTCATCCGCACTATGAGCGGCACAAAGATCCAATTTGTCTTGTGACGAAGCGCAGGCGATCACGTTGGCCCCCATCAGCTTGCCAATTTCAACGGCAGCCAGTCCAACCCCGCCAGCGGCTCCCAATACAGCCAGGCTTTCACCGGGCTGCAAGTTGGCCCGACTTCGCAGGGCATAAATGGTCGTACCATAGGTGATCATCAATCCGGCGGCCTCATTGAACCCGAGCCCATCAGGCATGACAATCACTTCGCCCTCATCAATGACAATATAGTCCCGCGCTCCACCCCAGCGGACATAGGCGACCACACGCTGACCCAGCCGCGCCGCATCGACGCCGTCGCCCACCGCTTCGATCTCACCAGAGATTTCTCCTGCGGGAGAAAATGGCAATGCGGGCTTGAATTGATATTTGTTTTGAATGATCAGTGTATCGAAAAAATTGAGGCCCGCCGCTCGGACGCGGATCAAAACTTGCCCCGGCCCCGCTTTGGGTTTTTCAATCTCGGCCAACACCAAATGGTCAGCTGATCCAAAAACCTCACACATGATTGCCCGCATGTCTGCCTCCATCCCTTGCGTGAAACGCGCATCTATGAGATGCCTATCACGCCCGTAAGTAACAACAAACTATCCAAGAGATGTAGATCTCATGGCCATTGGCAGAGTGGCATTCCACAACAGGGATCTCCATTTTCCCTCGTCTCGATGGTTCCTTTTTATGTACATTTGGTCTAGAAAGGCGCAATTCCGCATCAAAACAGCCACTACGCAAGCAATCAGGCGGCAAAGCGGAACCTTTTAAATCATAAATAAATGAGGGGCCAATGCGCGGCTATTTCGCAATCGGTGTAGAGGGCATGTCCAAAGAAGGAAACTTTGGCAATCTGGTACGCACAGCCCACGCATTCGGGGCCAGTTTCTTTTTCACCATCGCAGCTGAAAAGCGATTCTCTCGCCCCGGCACGGATACCTCCCGCAGCTCAGATCACATACCCTACTACCCTTGGGACACACCACAAGACATGCTGTTGCCAAAGGATTGCCGGTTGGTCGGTGTTGAGCTGACGGATGATGCGGTATCGCTGCCATCCTTTCGCCACCCCACCAAGGCCGCTTATCTCTTGGGGCCGGAGCGTGGCAACCTGACCCGTGTCATGCAGGACCAATGCGAGTTCATCATCAAGATCCCGACCCGCTTTTGTCTCAATGTCGCCACCGCAGGTGCCATAATCATGTATGATCGGGTTCAGTCCATGGGCGGTTTCACCGAACGACCCGTACGAGTCGGGGGGCCAACCCAAGAGCGCGTCCACTTGCATGGCAAACCCAGATTCCGCTCTGGAACACCGGATGCACTCAAAGGATAAGAGAGATCCACCGCTTAAAAGATGCTTTGCACGGCCGATACAGGCCAACTTGCAACAATGCCCTGCTATTGCCGCATTTGCCCTGAACTCTGCCATTAATCAAACCAAAAACCGGTTCAAATTTGCGTTTATGATTGGGTGTGATGCAGAAAATGCGCAAAATTCCCGATTGCTTCACAGTTTGGTAACCCCATCTTTGGTAAATGTAGAGTGAATGAATTGGAGCCCTTGGCTCCTGTTGGCATCCAGTCGAACAGCGACAGGTAGACATGAAAAGCGTAAAAATCCTTGGTGCAGCCGCACTTTTCGCCCTTACCGCCCTTTCCACAACTGCAGCTTCAGCGCAGGGAGCGGCAACGCGTGTAGAACAATTCAAAGATTGGGGCGCTTACGTCTTTAATGACCCACAGCGCGGCAAAATGTGTTTCGCTGTCAGTCAGCCCAAAGACATGGAGCCAAAGAATGTGAACCGTGACCCGGTTTATTTCTTTGTTACAACCCGACCTCGTGAAGGCGTCCGCGAGGAAGTCAACGTGATCACCGGTTATCCTTATAAAGAAGGCTCAAAGACCTCTATTCAGGTCGGCTCCGACAGATTCACCCTGTATACATCAGGTGACGGTGCGTGGCTTGAAAATGCAGCCGAAGAAGCACGACTTGTCGCAGCGATGCGTAAGGGGTCTTCCATGGTTGTCCGTGGCACATCCAGCCGTGGCACAGTGACCGTTGACACTTACTCGTTGTCCGGCATCACTGCCGCAACGAGGAAAGCGCTCGCTTCCTGCAACTAGGCTCTTGGCGAGCAGCAGGCAAGAAAGACATCTGATTCGAAAAAGCGGCTGACAAGGCCGCTTTTTTGCATTATACACCCCACTTCACAGAACACCCCCTGATGGCAATTTGGCTAAAGGGCAAGGATCATGGCTGGTTTAGCGTTGGGCACGCACCCAAGGCGCGCAAATCAGTCGGTCCGGAATGGTGTTTTCCAAGGACCGCAAACGGGCGGTCGACCTTGAAAAGAGGGCCCGCAACCAAACAGCGGGACTAAGCCATGACACACGCCACAACACAGCCTGCCACCACTCTCTCGACTCCGACTGCACCTGTTGAAATCGCGATTCCACAAGGCCAAAAATGGCCGACACTCGATCCGGACAAGCTCAATCTGGTCGGCATGGATCGTGATGAGTTGGGCGAGGCCATGCGCCGGGTTGGAGTTGCAGACAAACAAGTCCGCATGCGCGTTGCGCAGATCTGGAACTGGATTTACGTGCGTGGCGCCTATTCTTTTGACCAGATGACCAATATGTCCAAAGATCTGCGCGCCAAAATGGATCTGGTCTATACCGTCACCCACCCCGAGCTGGTTGCCGAACAAATCTCGGTTGACGGCACCCGCAAATGGCTGTTGCGGTTCCCGCCACGCGGCGCAGGCAGACCGGTGGAAGTGGAAACCGTTTATATCCCGGACAACAAACGCGGCACGCTATGTGTCTCCAGTCAGGTCGGCTGCACGCTCAATTGCACCTTCTGCCACACCGGCACGCAAAAACTGGTCCGTAACCTGACCGCCGAAGAAATTATCGCCCAGCTGCGCGTCGCACGCGAAATGCTCAATGATTTCCCCGAACGCGAGCCGGACAGTAACGCAATCGTCCCCAAAACAGGCCGGTTTGTCACCAATGTGGTGATGATGGGCATGGGCGAACCTTTGTTCAACTATGACCATGTCAAACAAGCCATGTTGATCATGTCTGATGGCGAAGGCCTCTCCATCTCCAAACGTCGCGTCACCTTGTCTACATCAGGTCATGTGCCCAATATCGAGCGCATCGGTGCCGAGGTAGGTTGCGCTCTGGCTATCTCTCTGCACGCCACCAATGATACATTGCGTGATGAACTGGTACCAATCAACAAAAAATGGCCCCTCAAAGACCTGCTTGAAGCGTGCCGCACCTATCCCGGTGTTTCCAATGCCAGACGTATCACGTTTGAATATGTCATGCTCAAGGGCGTCAACGACTCTCTCGAAGACGCCCGCCAGTTGGTTAAAATGCTGCGCGGCATTCCGGCAAAAATCAACCTCATCCCGTTTAACCCTTGGCCCGGCACTCAGCATGAATGCTCCGATTGGGATCAAATCGAAACCTTCGCGGACTTCATCAACCGGGCTGGCTATGCCTCTCCGGTCCGCACCCCGCGCGGCCGTGATATTTTTGCCGCCTGTGGTCAGCTGAAATCCGAAACCGAGCGCATGCGCAAAGTTGACCGCGACAGGCTGGAAGCAGAGTTGGAAGCACTGGAAAGAATGCGCCTGTCCAACCTTGCAGGCGACGGCATGGATGACGATATGGAAGAAGAGGACGTGGCGTAACCGATCTCGCACGCCTATTCCATTGCAAACAGGATATGATTCGTTGAGCTTTTCCCGTCTCCTCGCCCGCCTCATGATGGTCCCGTTCGGGCTGATCTTGGCTATTCTCGCTGCAGGCATTTTCCTCAGCTTTGCCGTCTTCTCCATGGACCCCGCACCGGCGAGCGATCCGACTGTCGAGAATGCCTTCACCCTCTTCACCGGTGTTTTTCTGGCAGGAACGCTGGGCTCAATTGCCTTTTATCCCGCCATTCTGGGGTTGATGATTACCGAATTTTTCTCTTGGCGCAGCTTGTGGATCTATCTGGGCTTTGGCCTCGCTCTATCCCTGTTTGCCACCCATGCGCCGGGTGAACCGGTGGACAGTCTTGCCATTGCATTGGACATGCGTGCCCTGGCAGCTGGTCTGGTTGGCGGCTTTGTCTATTGGCTGATTGCTGGCCGTGGTGCAGGCATCGTGCAGAGAACCAAGGACAATCGCCCCAAGTCTCTCTAGCCCCGAGACATTTGTCCTGCAAATAGCGCCGCATGATCGGTCAGCAACGCCGCCACTCGATCCAGCATCAAACGCACTTCAGGTCGATGCCGGTCATCATCATTGACCACAATATGCAAGCGCGTCGTCAGGTCTTGGATGACATCGCTGGCTCGCTCGAGTTCCCTATGGCTGTCACCGATGAAGCAGGGCAACACGCCGCGCCCTTGGCCCGAGACAATCATCTGCAACAGCACATGAGGGCTGTTGGTCCAGCCATAAACGCTCAAATCAAAATGCTCAAAAACCCAGCGGTCAGCGGCAAACCGCGATTCTTCTTTGCCAAGGGACACCCAAGGGCGATCCTCTGCCTTTCCCAAATCTGGATGTTGATAAACGGCATACGCCACGGAGACCGACGGACGGACGGCAAAATTGCCGCTCTTGGGAGGCTCAGCAATGATGGCAATATCGCTGTCCCGATTGGCCATACTGAGACCGGCATGCGCGTCCATGCAGCAAAAGCGCACATCCCCCGGACCATTTGATAACTGATCGCTGTGGTTGGCTAGAAAACGGGCCAGCCAGGCGTCACCGGCAAGGCCAACGAAGGGATCTTGAAAAGCGCCACCATGCCATGCAGATATATCTGACGACACCCGTTCCATTTCCCTGACGCGTTCAAGCAAGGCAAGTCCATCGGCGGCGAGCTCATAGCCCCGACGACTCCGTTCGAACAAAATACGATTCATCGTCCGCTCAAGCGCCAGCATGCGTCGACCGATCGTCGGGGCGCTGATGCCGGTACGCGTCGCAGCCGCAGACAAACCGCCTTCTTCGGCGACATAAAGAAACAGTTTTAGATCGTCCCAGCTTGATTCCATATCCTGATACTCTGCGCAAACCCGGTTGCTTTCAACACACACCGGTGAAAAGCGATTTTCATTCAGCAATCTACACCGCGCCTTCTGACGATGCTATGTTTGAAACAACACCGGTGCGCATTTCGCAGCCTTGCGCAAGTCACACCCAAACGACCACCGACAATCCAGCATTCACTGATCTCAAAGCCTTTGTTATCGCAAAGCGCGACCGGTCGATCTGTGCCAAATTGAGAGGAAATCCTATGTCGCAAATACAAAGCCTGTATCTTTGGACATCCACATTCAAACCACAAAAGGGACGTAAGAACGCCTTCGCAGATCCGTTGGAAAGCCCCGAATGGCGGCCATTCCTCAAGTGGATTGAGCTCTACCATAGAACCTGACATTTTGAGACAACACCCAAAACAAACACGGTCGCGACAACTGCGCATAGAAACAGTCACAGCCCTCTTCCGTTTTGACTGCTTTCCTTGTGGGCAAAAATCGGTTAGGACCTGTCAAATTGACACTGGCCCAATGACCGGACCGCATCCATGCTCGACGTGCTGAAAACCGACGCCCGAACACGCCCGATTTATTTCGCAACACTTTTGGTGCTGTTGCTTTCAATGGTCTTTCTTGTGGTGCCAGAAATTGACCTCTGGGTCTCAGGTTTGTTCTTTGACGCACAGGATAAATTCTGGCTCAAGGGCGCTTGGTTTCCGTTGCGATTGCGCAAACTGGGCATTTTCGCCCCTCGCCTGATTATCATTCTCATGGCGCTGTTTTTTGTGGCGCGCCTGTTCTGGCCCAATCTTAAAAAATTGTTTGCCCTCTCGCACATGTTGTTCCTGATGGTAGCAGCCATCATCGGGCCCGGCCTCATTGTCAATCTGTTGTTAAAAGCCAATTGGGGCAGAGCCCGGCCAGTACAAACCGACCTGTTTGGCGGTGACTGGCCCTATTCACAAGTCTGGGTGATCGCGGACAATTGCCAAAAAAATTGTTCCTTCGTCTCTGGTGAGGGAGCGATGTCTTTTTGGATGCTTGGGCTCATTTTGCTGTTGCCCCTTGGCTGGCGCAAAGTCAGCTTCTGGATCATCGCGACTTTCGCTCTATTGGTCTCATTCAACCGCATCGTTTTTGGCGGTCACTATCTTTCGGACATTTTATTGTCATGGGCGCTGACCGGCTGGGTCATGGTCGTGCTGTGGTCATTGTTCCGCGAAGATCCCCTTTGGGGAAGCGATTCAAACCAGCTGGAAGAGGCGTGGGACAAGGCCGGAATTCGCTTGCGAAGCAATTTGGGTAAAATTGAGCAAAAACTGCGCAAAAAGACGGCAAACAACCAGACAAATGCACAACCGGACGACAGAGACGAAAACTGACCCGCATTCGACCACACTTTCGCGCCAAACCCTCTTGCGCAGAATGCCACAGCGCCTATAGTGCCGCCGATATGCACCCTTTCTCAAAGACCCGAGGGCCTGCTTGCGGCTTGCGTGCCCAAGCGCCCGCTAGCAAATCAGGTGAAATCGCATGGCTATAAAAGGCGATATTAAAAAGGTCGTTCTGGCCTATTCCGGCGGCCTCGATACGTCCATCATCCTCAAATGGCTGCAGACCGAATATGGCTGCGAAGTGGTTACCTTTACCGCTGACCTAGGTCAGGGTGAAGAGCTGGAACCAGCGCGCAAAAAAGCTGAAATGATGGGCATCAAAGACATCCGTATTGAAGATGTCCGCGAAGAATTCGTGCGCGACTTTGTCTTTCCGATGTTCCGCGCCAACGCGCTGTATGAAGGCGTCTATTTGCTCGGCACCTCCATTGCGCGCCCCCTGATCTCCAAACGCCTCGTTGAGATTGCTCAAGAGGTTGGCGCTGATGCTGTGGCGCATGGCGCAACCGGCAAAGGCAACGATCAGGTTCGCTTCGAGCTCGCCGCGCGCGCACTCGATCCGGATATCAAGGTCATCGCCCCTTGGCGCGAATGGGATCTGACATCACGCACCAAACTGCTTGAATTTGCTGAACAAAATCAAATTCCTATTACCAAAGACAAACGCGGCGAAGCGCCTTTCTCAGTCGATGCCAACCTGTTGCATACATCGTCTGAAGGTCGGGTACTGGAAGACCCAGCGGTTGAAGCAGAAGAATATATCTATTCCCGCACTCTCAGCCCGGAAGCCGCGCCAGACAAAGCCACGATCATTGAAGTCGGCTTTGAAAAAGGCGACGCTGTCTCCATTGATGGCGTAAGAATGACCCCGGCAGAAATCCTAACCAAGCTCAACGAACTGGGTCATGACAACGGCATCGGTCGTCTGGATCTGGTGGAAAACCGCTTTGTCGGTATGAAGTCCCGTGGCATCTATGAAACGCCGGGCGGCACCATCCTTCTGGCAGCGCACCGTGGCATCGAATCTATCACTATCGATGGCGGCTCCGCGCATCTGAAAGATTCCATCATGCCACGCTATGCCGAACTGATCTATAACGGTTTCTGGTACAGCCCAGAGCGCGAAATGATGCAGGCCCTGATCGACAAATCGCAAGAATATGTCACCGGCACAGTCAAGCTCAAGCTTTACAAAGGCAACGCCGATGTCATTGCACGCGATTCTGAATTCAGCCTCTATTCAGAAGATTTGGTCACCTTCGAAGAAGGTGCGGTCGATTATGATCACAATGACGCCGCTGGCTTCATTGAACTAAACGCCCTGCGCCTGCGCACTATCGGCTACCGCAACCGCAAAGCCAAAAGCTAAGCACGGCAGGCTGAACGCAAGACAGATAGCATGAACAACAGGCGGGGCATTGCTCCGCCTATTTTCGTTCTCAACCATACAAAGTTTGCCACACCGTCAAAGACGGCCTATTCCTAGTGGATAGAACAAACAAAAGAGTCCCATATGATAAAGTCCCCAACGCGCCAATTCCTGCCTTTGATTGCCTTTTGCAGTTTGGGCATCATTTGGGGCAGCAATTTCATTTTCATGAAATGGGCTGCGGACTATCTCACACCCACACAGATTGTTTTCTGGCGTGTGCTGTTCGGCTTTGTCCCAATCGCACTCTATGCCGTCGCCACAGGCGCATTAAAGTGGGTGCATATCCGATTGGCAAAGCATTTTTTTGTTATGTCTCTGCTCGCCACTAGCGTTTATTTTTTCGGATTTGCCAAAGGAACATCGCTTTTGCTGTCTGGCGTTGCGGGTGCACTGAGCGGCGCCATCCCGCTGTTTGCCTTCATAGCGGCCATTGCTTTCTTGCCGGAAGAAAACCGGTCCGTTCGCAAATCGTTCGGTGTCATGATTGGATTTGCCGGTGTGTTGATCATAGCAAACCCCTTCGGGTCTGATCTCGCCGCCACCAATCTGGAAGGTGTAGCCTATATGGCACTGGGTGCTCTGAGCGTCGGAAGCTCTTTCGTCTATGCCAGAAAATACCTCTCCGCGCATAAAATTGCTCCTGTCGCATTGGCAACATACCAATTGGGCTTTGGCCTTGTGACATTGGCTTTGCTGACTGACTTCACCGTTCCCGATGCCTTCTGGAGCGATCAACGCGCAGCTGTTGGCCTTGTGATTGGCCTCGGTCTGCTGGGCACGGGCTGTGCTTACATAATCTACTATTTCATCGTCGGTACGCTTGGCGCGGTCGCAGCTTCAGCCGTAACCTATATCCCCCCCGTAGTCGCATTGTTGATCGGGGTGTTCCTTGTTGGCGAACCAATCCAGCTCAGCAGCTATTTTGCAACCGCTCTTATTTTTGTCGGCGTTTTCCTGCTCAAAGGCAGCAAGCCCCAACCTGACAGAGGCCCGAAGCCATCTTCATCTGATGGAGCGTCATGAAAGACCGTTTGAAAGAAAATTCCTTCACACAAAATGCTGTGCATTCGGTCGCGGTTTATTCCTCTTGCGAGATCTATCGTTATGCTCTGACGCGGATATGGGACAACACAACACCCAGACTGTTGTTCATCATGCTCAATCCGTCGACGGCAACCGAACTTAAAAACGATCCGACAGTCGAGCGCTGTGAGCGGCGCGCTCGCACCTTGGAATTCGGGGCTTTTCGAGTCTGTAACTTGTTTGCCTTTCGTGCCACCGATCCACGCGATCTGAAAAAAGCAAAAGACCCCATCGGCCCGGAAAATCTGGCCTATTTGCTAGAAAGCGCGCGCTGGGCAGACACGATCATATGTGCGTGGGGCACCCACGGGGCCTATATGGGCATGGGACCGGCTGTGCAAACGCTACTCAGGTCAGAAAAAATCAGTTTACACCACTTGGGATTGTCAAAAGAAGGTCACCCGCGGCACCCGCTCTACCTCCGCAACGAAGCAGCCCTAATCCTAATAGACTAGACTGACAGTGCGGCGCAAACCTGTAATTCATTGCTTGGAGTATTTACAAACTAGGCATATTTACCCATACTCTGGTGAGAAATTGATACCAAAGCCGAGTAAAATTTTGTCCCTCACCAAGCACGGGGAGGGACCGCTTGGTGGGGGACATTAGAAGAACGAAGGTCTATAGTTGGGGGACAAGACCATCGCTTCTGAAGTTGTCCTTGAATGCCTAATTCAAGGATGCCGCATCTGTTTTACATATTGATATATGGCTTGGAGGGGGACTCATACATCAACAGTTACAACTTGTAGCAGATAAAAAACAATTATTCTGTCCACTAAAGAAGGGGACACATGACTTCTCCAACGCAAACACAAAAACAGCTTGAACTGATCGAAGCGTGTCTCAATCATCGCGGGACAGAGACGTTTTTCAAACCCTATTTGGAATTGATTGACAGCTTAAGTGCTTGTCAGGTTGTCATTATGTCTTATGGAGAAGGCAAACCGGTCTCGCTTATCTGCAGAAACTTCAATAACACGCTCACCGCAACGCGCATGATGATGCTCTATGTATCCCAATATTATAAGACGGATACCTTGCGAGATGAAATACTAGCAATGCCAAAGGGTGCGATGAGCCTGCGGACATTCGATGATATTTTGAAGCCTTTGCCACTTGAATCCAAAAACGATCTTACCAGCATCTTCCAATCGGCCCACATAGAAGACAAAGATGCCGTATTGGTTGTAGGCAGCCGACACCGCCTGATTATCAACTTCTACTACACCCAAAAAGAAGATCGGCAAGAGAAACCCTCACTAATTTCCATTCTGGGTTGGCTTGCTCTTTTGCATTACGAAACAGACACACAACAAACCAACCCTTCCGTCCTTGACCCTCTTTCAGACAGAGAAAAACAGGTGTGCCATGGCATCCTGCAAGGCAAAAAAGCGGAAGTCATAGCAGCGGATATGGATGTTGCACCATCAACCGTGGTTACATATCGCCGCAGAGCCTATGAAAAACTCGGCATCTCCTCCCGTGCGTCTTTGTTTGAAATTTACAATGATGGGCCGATTTAGACGCAACTTTATTCCGAACGAAGAACCACGCGCACGCTTTAATTGTCTTCATTCCCCTGTCATAGAGAGCTGATAGGGAGCTATGTTTGTATGCAACACAGGCAAGACATGCGGGTTTCTGCCGAAACAATGCTTCCCAAATGGGGAAAATTCGTATAGAGCTTGCGCCAAATCCCTGCATGACACGGAGCGACCAATCAAATCGGTATCCGCCGGACCCATTGGCTATGCCCGGAAGACAAGAGACAAATCTATATGACTATGCGCAACATTGCGATCATCGCCCACGTCGACCACGGCAAAACCACGCTAATCGACGAATTGCTGAAATCATCGGGCATGTTCCGTGACAACCAGAAGACCGAAGACCGGATGATGGATTCCAACGATATCGAGCGTGAGCGCGGTATTACCATCCTGGCCAAGGTCACATCGCTGGAGCATGATGGTGTACGCATCAACATCGTGGATACACCTGGCCACGCCGACTTTGGCGGCGAGGTGGAACGTATCCTGCACATGGTGGATGGTGTCATCGTTCTGGTTGACGCGGCCGAAGGCCCGATGCCTCAGACCAAATTTGTGGTTTCCAAAGCATTGAAATTGGGTTTGCGTCCTATTGTTGCCATCAACAAGATCGACAAACCCGAACAGCGTGCAGACGAAGTGCTGGACGAGTGTTTCGACCTGTTCGCCAATCTGGACGCCAACGAAGACCAGCTCGATTTCCCAGTCCTGTATGGCTCAGCCAAAAATGGTTGGATGTCCACCGATCCGGAAGGACCAAAAGACAGTCTTGAGCCCTTGTTTGAGATGGTCATCAAGCATGTGCCTGCGCCTACGGTCGAAGAAGGCGAATTCCGCCTCTTGGCAACCACCATTCAGGCTGACAACTTCCTTGGCCGCATCCTGACCGGTCGCGTCATCGCTGGCGAAGTCACACCCAACATGACGGTCAAAGCTTTGGCCCGTGACGGCTCTATTGTTGAAACCGGCCGTATTTCCAAGGTTATGGCCTTCCGTGGTCTTGAGCGCACCACAATCGAAAAAGGCGTTGCAGGCGACATTGTCTCCATCTCTGGCCTGCAAAAAGCCACCGTGGCTGACACCATTTGTCATCCTTCCATCAAGGATGCCGTCGCAGCACAGCCAATTGATCCGCCAACCTTGTCCATGACCTTCCGCATCAACGACAGCCCGCTGGCTGGTACCGAAGGCGACAAGGTCCAGAGCCGCGTCATCCGTGCCCGTCTTGAATCGGAAGCAGAAGGCAATGTTGCGCTGAAAGTACGCGAAGCCGACGACGCCGACGCCTTCATCGTTTCGGGTCGTGGTGAATTGCTGCTGTCCATTCTGATTGAAAATATGCGCCGTGAAGGCTTTGAGCTCGGCATCGGCCGTCCTCAGGTGGTGATGCAAGAAGACGAGAATGGCAAGGTTCTAGAGCCCATCGAAGAAGTCATCATCGACGTGGATGATGAATATTCAGGCGCCGTGGTCAAGGGAATGGCCGAACGCAAGGGCGAAATGATCGACATGCGTCCTTCGGGCGGCGGACGTACCCGTCTTATTTTCTACGCACCGACTCGTGGTCTTATCGGCTATCAATCAGAATTGCTGTCTGATACGCGCGGCACCGCCATCCTTAACCGCATCTTCCACGAATATGCCCTCCACAAAGGCGAAATCGCCAGCCGTGGCACTGGTGTTTTGCTGTCCAATGGCGACGGCGAAGCCGTGGCCTATGCCCTGTGGCAGCTGGAAGATCGCGGCCCAATGATGGTCACGCCGGGCACCAAAGTCTATACAGGCATGATCGTTGGTGAACACACCCGCGGCAATGACCTTGAGATCAACGTGCTCAAAGGCAAACAGCTGACCAACATCCGTTCTTCAGGCAAGGATGATGCGGTTAAACTGACCACGCCAATGAAATTGAGCTTGGAAGAAGCGCTGTCATACATTGCCAACGACGAACTGGTGGAAGTAACACCAAAATCCATCCGCCTGCGCAAAATCTTGCTCGATCCAAACGATCGCAAGAGACAGTCTCGCGCTGCAAAAAAGTCAGCTTGATCAGCTGAAATCGAAAAACAAAAAGGGGATGCATATGCATCCCCTTTTTTTTGCCTACCGCATCCAATGAATCGGCACTCTAAAAAAGTAAATTAGCCACTTGTTACCAGAACAGACATCTGTCGAATATGCTCCCTAGAGGAGTCTCGCACGTCAGCAAATTTGGACAGGAACTCGATGCCAATTTGCGTGTCTTTATGCCAAACCATTCGGGCATTAGCCAAAGTTCCATCCTTGCGATTAAGAATAGCAAACTCGGTTGGTACAAGCGCACCGGAATCAACTTTGAGCTGCATGCCACTATCATTTTCATTACGAATGATGCAATCACAGCTAAAGCAATAATTGTTATAAAAAATTCTTCCACCTTTCAAGACACGCCGACGTCTGCTTTTACGGTGTTCAAGCCTTAGGGTCACAACAATATCCTTAAAATTATGCATCGTGAATTTGCAGTCTACAGTTGTAAATTAACACAATCTTAATCTTTCGCATCCACCGAGGCGATTGGTGGTTAACAGAAAGTTAACAGCTGTGCATAATGTAACTTCACTACTTAAAAGTGCAAATACAGTCCGAATAATCCACTTACGTCAGACCGCGTAAAATTACCATATCCCGCCCAATACACAATCGATCCAGCCAGTCACCAAATGCCACAGACAGCCCAGCCCGATGGCACATCGCTTTCCAGTTGGGTAGCATGAGAAACACCCCATAGACCAACGCCGCCCAGACCGTATGCAGCGGATGAAAGCCTATTGAACAGCGATTGAGGTCAAATGTCGGGTCAACCAGCAGATGGTCAAGATCTATGGCCATCGTCGCCACCATAATCAATGCCGCTTTCAGCCAAACCTGTTTGGGGAACACCTGTGGTGCGATCGCAAACGGCATCAGAAGATGATTGCTGTAATGCAGCAAAGGGCGAAGAATACCGTAGGCTATTTCCAAGCATCATCTCCGCTCGATTGTTCAAAGTTTGCCTAATCCCTTTGGAAACAACGCACGAGCCAAAAGAAAAGCCACCCCAAACGGAGTGGCTCATCTCATACTCAAATCATTTGCCCCTAGCCCCATGGACCAGACGGCTCATCATCATGTGTGGCACGCCCCCACGGCCCGTCATCAAGGCTGTTACGACGCTGGTTGGCACCCAACGTGCCACCCGAGCTAACCTTCAGCGGGCCATTGCTCCCATACCACTCTTGTTGCAGTGCCTGAAGCGCATCAATACGATTTTGTGTGTCAGGGTGGGTCGAGAACAAATTGTCCATCTTCTGACCTGATAGCGGGTTGATAATGAACATATGCGCCGTAGCCGGATTGGCCTCCGCCGTCACATTCACCTCGCGCCCTGCGGCATTGGCTATTTTTGCCAGAGCAGAGGCAAGCCAAATCGGTTGGCCACAAATCTGCGCCCCGATTTTATCCGCTTCATATTCCCGCGTCCGGCTGATCGCCATTTGCACGACGGAAGCTGCAAGAGGCGCCAAAATCATCAAAGCAATAGTGCCGATGATGCCAACACCGCCTCCCTCACGGTCGCGCCCGCCACCAAAAAACATAGCGAAGTTTGCCAGCATAGACACAGCACCGGCCAGCGTGGCGGTCACCGTCATGGTCAAGATGTCATAATTTTTAATATGGGCCAGCTCGTGCGCCATCACACCGGCGACCTCTTCATAGGTCAGCCGGTTGAGCAATCCGGTCGACGCTGCCACGGCGGCATTTTGCGGGTTGCGCCCCGTCGCAAACGCATTGGGCTGTTCGCTGTCCAGAACATACACTCTAGGCATTGGCAGCTGGGCTTCTGCAGCCAATTTTTGCACGATCTCATAATATTCAGGTGCAGTTCGCGCGTCGACCTCGACGGCATTGTGCATCTTGAGAACCATCTTGTCCGAGTTCCAATAGCTGAACGCGTTCATACCAAGCGCAATAATGAAGGCAATCATCATGCCTCCCGAGCCACCGAGCATATAGCCGATGGCCATGAACAACGCCGTCATACCAGCCAGCAACAGTGCGGTGCGGAAGAAATTCATGCGATTTTAGTCCTCTTTTTCCAAACCCAACAATTGGATCACGCTTCAACATCCTATATGTTAGGCGTAGAATTGAGATTTCAAGTCACAACAGGATGAGTGATGGCTGACAAAGACAAAAGCGAAGCGCTCCAAACGGCACAAACAGAGCTTAAAACCGCAGTTGCGTATGACCCACCCAAGCCCGAGGCAGAGCAAGAGGCCGAACCGCGTCGCAAGTTTGAAGATTTGCCTGCCCCAGCCCAACGCGCCCTGCTAGAAGCTCAGGAGCGGCGCAAAGAGCGCGATGCCATCAAGGAAAGTGCCAATCGTCCCAAAGAGCTTGGCGGTCGTGGAGGACTGGACCCATCACGCTACAACGATTATGAGATCGACGGTCGGGCAATCGATTTTTAGTCTACCGAAAAAATGGGCGCGAGAGGCTGTATGCCATCCGCGCCCAAATCACGTTAGGAGGCTGAAGAGCGCGCCCAGAGATTAATGTCTTCTTCATCGGCATAGACATCAATCGCACTCAACTCTTCTTTGCTGAAGTCCAGATTGGCCACTGCACCAACACAGTCGACCACTTGTTCGGGGCGAGACGCACCGATCAAAGCGGTGGTGATGCCGCCGTCACGCAGAACCCAGGCAATCGCCATTTGTGCCAGCGTCTGACCGCGCTGCTCTGCAATCTCATTGAGTTTGTTAAGATTGTGAATCGCCTTGTCCGAGAGCATGGTTGGTTTGAGAGACTTGCCTTGTGTCGCCCGAGACCCTTCAGGAATACCACCCAGATATTTATTGGTCAGCATACCCTGCGCCAGCGGTGTAAAGGCAATAGAACCGACACCCAACTCCTGCAGAGTATCCTTCAGACCGTCGCGCTCCACCCAGCGATTGAGCATATTGTAGCTGGGCTGATGAATGACGCAGGGCGTGCCTAGATCCTTCAATATGGCCACAGCTTCACGGGTGCGCTCAGAATTATAGGAGGAAATACCCGCATAAAGCGCCTTTCCCTGCCGCACAATGCTGTCCAATGCGCCCATGGTCTCTTCAAGAGGTGTTTCGGGATCGAACCGGTGAGAATAGAAAATATCGACATAATCCAGCCCCATCCGTTTGAGCGACTGGTCGCAGGATGACATCACATATTTGCGGCTACCCCATTCGCCATAAGGTCCAGGCCACATCAAATAACCGGCTTTGGACGAGATAATAAGCTCATCGCGATAGCCTTTAAAATCGGTGCGCAAAATATCACCAAAGGCTTCTTCAGCAGACCCGGGAGGCGGGCCATAGTTGTTGGCCAGATCGAAATGGGTAATCCCATTGTCAAAAGCCGTGCGGCAGATGGCCTGTTTCGTCGCATGCGGTGTGTCATGGCCAAAATTGTGCCAAAGACCCAACGAGATTGCTGGCAGCTTCAAGCCAGACGTGCCACAGCGACGATAGGGCATCGTGTCATAACGAGTTTCAGCGGGAGAATAAGTCATCTGCGCCTCCATTGAGCATTCTAAAGGTATGAGATTTGTTGTTGAACAGTCACCACAGCGGGGAAAGAGCAGTGGTGTTATCTTCTCGAGCAGGCATCTTGGCTACCACGCTCAATTCCTCTGATTGCAACACTAGCACAAATTGTCATTTCAGAAAGAGCCCACCACCAATTTCCCTTTTTTGCCAAGGCCAAGCGAAAAGAGCCACCCGACAGCAGGGAACTCGCCAACAGAGCTTGCCACTTTGCAAGATTGAGCCCTCCCCAACGCCAGATGATCGCCAAAGGGCTGATAGCCAGATCATTTTGGGTCCGGTGCTGTTTTGGTGGCCCTGTTTTAAGAGCAGACCCTAAGTTCCGTGACTACGATCATAGCCATTCACGCTTGGGCTTTGCCAATCATCAAGACGCCCGTCCGCTGCTTTATAGACTTCCATCAGCATTGGATAGCAGGCCGCAGCATCGCTGGAATGCTCTGTGGAACAATCCCCACCCGGACATGCGCTCATCACTGCCAAAAGATCAATTTGAGCAAACAACTCAAAATGGTCCCCCGAACGCACCGGGCTGGCTTTCATGAAATATTGCCCAGTATCGCGGGTGAAACCGGTGCACATAAAAACATTGAGGACATCGTGCACATGGGCTTCCGCTTCATCAAGAGGCAACACCCGTGCCGCAGCCAAAGCCCGCGTCAGGTTTGAATGACAGCAATGGTGATAATCCACCCCATTGAGCACCTGTCCTGTATAAGGATCGCAGCGGGTGCCGATCACATCATGCACCGAGCCACCGAAATCATCTATGCCGTACCAATTCAACGTATCGTCCACCACCGTAGCAATCGGACGCATAAACGGAAAATTGGACCACAGTTGATCACCAATGGTCACATGGGTGCCGTGCAACGCCCGCGTCTTGCCCGAATAAAAGCGCTCGGAAAGATCCTTGCTGTTGAACAGATCAAGATCACCGACCTGCGGCCCCTCGATGCTGACAATGCGCAAGAAATGGCCCTCTGGCACTTCAATGCTCGCCGCATCACGTGGCGGCACGATGACTTCAGCAACCTTTTCCGCCCCCACGCGCGCGGCTTGATACAGCGCTAGATCGGGCTTGGGTAGCGTTTCGGTTGGATAACAAATGACGGGCTTCACAGCGCGGCGGGCATCCGCATCAACGGGAGAGGTCGGGTTGGTCATGATGGCATCTCATTAAGAAAGGACTCTGCTGATGCAGCTTTGCAGAGCCCACGGTAGGCTGGCAAGAAAAATCGAAAAGGGCCTCTCCCGGCGCCCTTTCAAGCGCCGGGAGAGGTTTATCAGATGCCTTCGCTATTCCAGTTCATAGCTTAGTTGCAAAAGTTCAAAGCCGGAATGCGGGTCAGTCACCTCTTTGGTGCCAATAAAACCATAGGATTTGTAAAAGCGCCTGCCGATTTTGTTTTCGACAAACACCTCCACATCCAAAGGCCCTTTCAGTGCCACGGCTTTATCGACTAAGGCGCGCCCCAATCCTTTGCCATGATAGTCAGGATGCACAAACAGGCCGCCGATCAAACAGTCGAGAAGCCCGATAAAACCAACAACCGCGCCATCATGCTCAACGACCCATGTCTCGGACTGCGGTAGATAAAGATGGCGAATTTGCTGTTCGGCCATCTCCTGAAAGGCCTTGGATAAAAAGGGATGCGCCAAATCACTGGCAGCACGCCAGACAGCGATCACCGCGTCCGTGTCTTCGTTTTTATATTTTCTAATCAATTTGGAAATGTCCAGATCTTCGCCACAAGCAGCTCCACCAAGGAGTGCCGCGACTGATTTCGTCAATACGCAAGGACACAAAAAACCTACGCCAGCCAAAAACCAGCGGAATAATCGGTTTTGATGCATCATGGGAACTTTGGATGCTCCCCTATCAACAGGACATAAAATCTCCAACCTTGGGATAATGAAGCCAGCCTAAAGAAGCGGGGAATTTTGTCAACGCCTATCCGTTCAAAACACGCCACAGAAACAAAAGCCCCGGCATTCATACGAACGCCGGGGCTTTCAAACTCAGATACTGCGGCAAGACGAACAAAGCCAAACCGCCGCAATCAACAGGTCTTAGAAATGCACAGACTGTGACTTGGCGGGTATCGCCACAGGAGGCGCAAACTTCGTCAGATCGATGCCTTCCACGGCTGCTTTATACTCTTCAAGTGTTGGTGTGCGGCCAAGGATCGCAGAGAGAACGACAACCGGAGTGGAAGCGAGCAAGGATTCTCCCTTTTTCTCAGTGCTATCTTCCACAACACGACCCTGGAAGAGGCGTGTAGATGTGGCAAGAACGGTATCACCCCTTGCCGCTTTTTCTTGGTTGCCCATGCAAAGGTTGCAACCTGGACGCTCGAGATACATGATATTCTCATACTCGGTGCGCGCAGTGCTCTTGGGCGCCAAGTCATCAAACTCAAAGCCTGAATATTTCTGAAGGACTTCCCAATCGCCTTCTGCTTTCAGTTCATCAATGATGTTGTAAGTCGGAGCGGCGACAACGAGAGGCGCATTGAATTCAACCTTGCCGTTGGCAGCTTCAAGATTGCGCAGCATGTGAGCAACGATTTTCATATCGCCCTTATGCACCATGCAAGACCCGACAAAACCGAGATCAACCTTTTTCTCCGCGTTATAGTAGGAGATCGGGCGGATTGTATCGTGGGTATAACGCTTTGAGACTTCGATGTTATTCACATCCGGGTCAGCAATCATCGGCTCGACGATAGCATCAAGATCAACAACCACTTCAGCAAAATATTTTGCATTGCCATCTGGCGTCAACGCAGGCTTTTCACCAGACTTGATCTCTTTGATTCGTTTATCAGCGATCGCAATCAGGCCTTTTAGCATTTGAACATCGTTGTCCATGCCTTTGTCGATCATGATCTTGATGCGTTTCTTCGCAATTTCAAGAGACTCAACGAGCGTGTCATCCTGCGAAATACAGATGGATGCTTTCGCTTTCATCTCCGCAGTCCAGTCAGTGAAGGTAAAGGCCTGATCGGCAAGCAATGTGCCGATATGCACTTCAATCACACGACCTTGGAAAACATTGTCACCGAACTGCTCAAGCATCTGAGCTTGTGTCGCATGCACGACATCGCGGAAGTCCATATAGCTGGCCATGGAGCCCTTGAAGGTCACCTTGACTGATTCAGGGATCGGCATGGTTGCCTCACCCGTCGCCAGAGCAAGCGCCACGGTGCCGGAATCCGCACCGAAAGCAACACCCTTGGACATGCGCGTATGGGAGTCACCGCCGATGATGATCGCCCAGTCATCAACAGTGATGTCATTCAGAACCTTATGAATAACGTCAGTCATCGCAGGGTAAACACCTTTCGGGTCACGCGCGGTGATCAAGCCAAACTTATTCATGAATTTCATCAGGCGTGGAATATTTGCTTGTGCCTTCAAATCCCAAACTGACGCGGTGTGACAACCGGATTGATAGGCCCCGTCAACGGTTGGTGAAATAACCGTCGCAGCCATCGCTTCGAGCTCTTGCGCGGTCATCAAACCGGTCGTGTCTTGGGACCCGACGATATTAACCTTCACACGCACATCAGAACCGGCATGCAACGTTAGGCCAGGAGTGGATCCAACAGCATTGCGGTTAAAGATTTTTTCAACTGCTGTGAGGCCTTGACCTTCGTGGGATATTTCTTTGGAAGGAGCAAAGACAGGAGCAGGTTCAACACCGAGCACGTCTGCCGCAACAGTCTGAAGCTTCTTGCCGAAAACAATGGCATAGGAGCCACCGGCCTTCATGAACTCAACCTTTTGCGGATTGAAGGCGGACGCAACATCCGCGAGCTCTTCATCTCCGGCTTCGTTGCAAAGCTTTTTCTCTTTGGTGTTGATGGTCAGAACAGTACCCGTCTCAACAGAATATTTCTGTTCGAGCACCGGATTGCCATCATTGTTCAGGATCGGATTTCCGTCTTGGTCCAGCTTCTTGACCCAGTTTTTAAGATCAAGCCCGATACCCCCGGTCACACCCACTGTGGTCTGGAAGATCGGTGAGATTCCGTTGGTACCGGCAACAACCGGCGCAATATTGATGAACGGAACGTAAGGGCTGGCCTGTTTACCAGTCCAAAGCGCCACATTGTTGACACCAGACATACGAGAAGAGCCGACGCCCATCGTGCCTTTTTCGGCAATCAACATGACGCGTTTGTCCGGATGCTGAAGCTTCAGCGCTTCAATTTCTTTTTGTGCTTTTTCAGAAATCAGGCACTTGCCGTGCAGTTCCCTGTCAGACCGTGAGTGCGCCTGATTGCCAGGAGACAGTAAATCCGTGGAGATATCACCCTCGGCGGCAACGTAAGTAACGACCTTTACTTCGTCCTCAATCTCGGGAAGCTTTGTGAAAAATTCAGCCTTGGCGTAGCTTTCAAGAATACCTTTGGCGATTGCATTCCCTGCTTTATACGCAGCTTCGAGACGATCCGTATCGGCTTCATAAAGGAAGACCTGTGTTTTCAAGACTTCGGCTGCTTGCTCTGCGATGGATGCGTCATCACCAAGCGCCAAATCAAGAAGAACATCAATGGATGGCCCGCCTTTCATGTGAGACAGCTGCTCAAATGCAAAGCCCGTGGAAATTTCTTCGACGACAGATTCGCCTAGAATAATCTCTTTAAGAAATTTCGCCTTGGCACCCGCAGCGCTCGTAGTACCCGGAATCGTGTTGTAAATGAAATGGTGAAGAGAGTCTTTGCGGTATTCGTTTGCGGTATCTTTGATTTGCGCAATAATCTCATTCAATAGAGCAGCATCATCGATGGGCTTGGGGTGCAAACCTTGGATTTCTCTGGTTTCAATTTCGTCAAGATAGTCTGTATATAAGGTCATGTTGGTCCCGGTGTATAAGTTGTACACTCCGCCTGAAACCGGATCTCACATAGTGGGTGAGAAGGGACAGGCACATTCACTGCCGTGCTAAATTAAATGAGATCGACTTGCAATATATTCGACAGTAGAACATTGCTTCGCCGTCGATCGTCAGGTGGTTGTGCAGAGCAAGATATGCAAGAAACATCAAGCAAGGCACTTATTGAAAATTACGCATACGGAAAAGCTACGAGAGTCATAAATCGCCTTCAACAAAGAGTGAAACCCAATTTGCTTCGTATAAGACCGTAGGCACAGATATAAAACTATATAGGACCTTTTGTTTTTGAAAGCTAGATAACCGAAGGTCGGGAGGCGGGTTTTTTCGCACTTGCATATACTTACGGAAGATGACATATCGCCACGCGGGCAATTTATGTAAATATGATGAAAATCAAGGCAACATTTGGCTCTATCGATGCCTATAGACTACGCTATTCAAATCGAGGCGATGGAAAAGTCGTAAGGCAAAGACTGGGACGGGAACAAAATGCATTTAAGCGTTGAAGGTCTGGGATGCATCCGCGGAGGACGGCCCGTTCTAGAAAATATAGGTTTCCAGCTACAAGGCGGCAAGGCACTGGTTGTCACCGGACCGAACGGCATTGGCAAATCCTCACTGTTGCGCACCCTCGCTGGCCTTGTTCGCGCCCAAGCGGGCACAATGCGGCTTGATGGCGGCGATGATGACCTGACGGTTGGACAACAGGCTCATTACTTTGGCCACTCCGATGCGGTCAAGCCCGCCTTTACTTGCAAAGAGAATCTTGATTTTTGGCAAGCCTATTATGGCAATCCCACACGATCGGCTTTTGAAGCGCTGGGGGAGGTTGATTTGGAAGACCTGATTGACATGCCTGCCGCTTATTTATCAGCCGGACAGAGCCGTCGCTTGTCAGTGGCCCGGCTCCTTGTTTGTCATCGTCCGCTTTGGTTGCTGGATGAACCGACGTCGGCGCTCGATATCGCTTCTGAACGCAAGCTCGAAAGCCTGATGGCCGAGCATCTTTCCAATGGAGGCCTGATCGTCGCAGCTACCCATGCGCCTCTGGGTCTGCTTGATCCCGACCGATTGCTGTTGGATCGCAACAGAACAGACGATTTGGTGGATGACTTTAGCGATCCCGCCGACTCGCCACCAAGCACACTCACGCTGGAGACCGACCAATGAGTGCAATGGGAGCCCTGTTCGTTCGCGAAATAAAGCTTTCCGTGCGCATCGGCGGCGGTGCCTTGATGGGGGTGCTGTTTTTTCTCATCGTCGTCACCGTCTTTCCCTTCGCAGTGGGACCGGACCTGAATCTACTGGCACGCCTTGGGCCAGCCATTCTCTGGATAGGAGCTTTGTTGGCAACACTTTTGGGGCTGGATCGCCTGTTCCAAGCTGATCAGGAAGACGGATCCCTTGACCTACTGTTGCTCAGTGACCAACCACTGGAACTGATGGTTCTGGTTAAATGTGCAGCACAATGGATCGCCACCGGCCTGCCACTGGTGCTGGCCACGCCACTGTTATCGCTGTTCCTCAATCTTGAACCGCTTGGCATCGCCGCCGTTTCTGCCACCTTGCTGGTGGGTACTCCCGCGCTGACACTGATCGGGGCCATCGGTGCTGCCCTGACGGTTATATTACGACGTGGCGGCCTATTGCTCTCGATCCTGATTTTGCCGCTCACCATTCCGATCTTGATTTTTGGCGTCAGTGCTTCGGTTGGCGCCATCACCGATCCAGCACCTTTCACCACGCCTTTCTATTTTTTATGCGCCATCACCTTACTATCTTTGATCGTTGGGCCCGTGGCCGCCGCCGCCGCGCTCAGAAGCGCGCAGGAATAAAACAAACACCTTGGGCGCGATTATTCCTTACGAAATCGTAATCCGCCAGAGGTCAAACACATGATATTGGTCAAAGCAACGAGCATTTTTGCGCCATAATCATGTGCCAACAAATGCCCCTCCCGACCAAGTATAAATGCGGGAGGTGGACCAACGGAATGAATTGACCAGACCATTCCAATGCGCTCACATGATCGAACGTCAGGGACTAGGCATGACCACGACAGAAAAGAAATCGTTTAGTATCTGGGATTTGGCCAACCCGACTCGCTTTCTTGCCATACTGGACAAGATCATGACCCCTCTTGTGGTACTGACTGCCATCACATTTACCATCGGGCTGTATCTTACTTTCTTTGTTGCTCCTGACGATTACCAGCAGGGTGCAACAGTCAAGATTATGTTCGTCCACGTCCCCGCGGCTTGGCTGGCGATGTTTGCCTATACGATGATGGCTATCTCCTCTTTGGGGACATTGATCTGGAAACACCCGCTTGCTGATGTCTCCGCCAAGGCTGCAGCCCCCTTGGGCGCCGCTTTCACCTTCATTGCGCTTATTACCGGTAGCCTCTGGGGCAAACCCATGTGGGGCACCTGGTGGGTCTGGGACGCGCGCCTGACCTCTATGTTGGTGCTGCTGATCATCTATTTTGGCCTAATCGCCCTATGGCGCACCGTGGAAGACCCGATTCGTGCGGGAAAAGCAGCCGCCATTCTCACCCTTGTGGGCTACATCAATGTGCCAATCATAAAATTCTCGGTTGATTGGTGGAGCACTCTGCATCAGCCCGCCAGTGTCATCACACTGGACGGCCCCAAGATGCACAGTTCCATCCTGATCCCGCTTTTGGTTATGGCCTTGGCTTTCACACTTTTATTCACTGCCTTGCATTTCAAAGCCATGCGCAATGAAATCTTGCGCCGCCGTATCCGCACCATGCAAATGCAGGCAGCACGCAAAGTCGCCTCTGGCAACGGTGCCGCGGCATCCCGCTCCATACCGGGCAATCAAAGCCCTGCAGCAAGCCAATAGGAGGCACACATGTTTGGACATTACGCCGGCTTTATCCTTGCTTCCTACGGCATTGTCGCTGCGACAATCGCCTTGCTGATCATCTGGGTCATCAGGGACGGACGGATACAGGCCAAAACGATGACTGAACTGGAAGCGCGCGGCATTCACCGCCGGTCCGAACGCAGCAACAGCCCTGCAGCACATTAGAAACGAGCAAGAAAACCTGATGAGCGAAACAAAAAAGTCCTCAGAATCGAGCGAACCGTCCAGTCAAAATACCGATCAAAGCGACACCAAGAAGGGCGGCTTCAACGTTTTTATCCTACTGCCTTTGGTCATTTTTATGGGACTGGCCAGCCTGTTCTTATGGCAAATGGCCAACGGGGCCGACCCCAACCAAATTCCGTCAGTGCTCATCAACAAACCGGCCCCGCAGTTTGACTTGCCTGCACTTGATGCAAGCTTTGGCATCAAACGACCAGACGGTGGCAGTATGCCCGGTTTCAAAACAGCGGATTTTATTGGCAAGGTTTCGGTCGTCAATGTTTGGGCCTCATGGTGCCCGACATGCCGGGATGAACATCCGATGCTGCTAAACATGACTCAAGACGACCGGTTCGAGCTGATCGGCCTTGCCTATAAAGACGAACCGGCAAACTCCGCTCGCTTCCTGTCCAATCACGGCAATCCTTTCGATTCGGTTGGCATGGATATATCCGGTAGGGTTGGCATCGACTGGGGGGTTTATGGCGCACCAGAAACATTCATCGTCGATAAAACCGGCACCATTCGCTACAAGCATATCGGCGCACTGACACCGCGCTCTCTAGCGGCAAGCTTTATGCCCAAGCTGGAAGAAATTCTCGCAGAATAAATCAGGCAATATGGCAGACACAAAAACGGGACCTCATTTGGGTCCCGTTTTTTTTGAACCAAAGCGTTCTTCCCCACGACCTAATGCATAATAGCCCCTAGGGCTGGGAAAGGACCATCATGCGATCCACTATATCTCTGGCTATTTGTTTCATGTGCCTTGCAGCAATGGCCCATCCCGCCTTTGCAGCAGGCAAGAACAAGCAGTCCAACACCACAATTTGCCTCAAAAACAAAAAGGCAGCATGCCAGTCAAACCTTAAATCAAACCGTGGCCAACAATACAGGCTCGGCTTGCCCAAAAGCAACAAGGACGGCCGCACCCACCGGCGCATCAAGCCAAGCAAATAGCAAAGCGGCCAGGAAAGCAAAAGAGCTAGTCTTGCTCCAAACCATGTTTGGTCAATAGAGGCATTTGCAACATCCCGAAGATCATCGTGATCGGCATGACGCCAAACACCTTGAAATTAACCCACATATCAGTCGAGAAATTGCGCCAAACCACTTCATTGACGATTGCCAGAAAGAAGAAGAAAACACCCCAGCGAAAGGTCAGGATCCGCCAGCCTTCGGCATTGAGCTGAAACACCGAGTCAAACACATAGCCAAGCAAGCTTTTGCCGAACAACAGACCGACAAGAAGAATCGAGCCGAACAACAAATTAACGATCGTCGGCTTCATTTTGATAAAGGTATCATCCTGCAAATACAGCGTCAGGCCACCAAAGATAAACACCACCACGCCGGATATCATCGGCATGATTGGTAACTTGCCAAACTTGATGCGAGAAACGGCAAGCGAGAGGATTGTGGCGACCATAAAACACGCCGTGGCGATAAAGATCGGCTCCATATCAGACAGAAACGGCAACCAGCTTGCCACAAGGTCTCCCTTGGCATTGGCAAAAAAGAATACAGCCAGCGGCCCAAGTTCCAAGACCAACTTCATCAATTGGCCTTGCTCAGCTTTCGGCTCTGGTGTCTGTCCGGTAGGGATATTTGAATTGCTCATAATATAATTTTATTTCCTTTGACCGATCTCATCAAGATCGATGCATCCTATTCATCAGCCAAACCGGCAATCGCACGCGCAAAATCACGGGACTCAAACGGCTCCAGATCATCCACGCCTTCACCCACCCCGATGAAATGCACCGGCATTTTATGCTTGGCGGAAATCGCCACCAGAATACCACCGCGCGCGGTCCCATCAAGCTTGGTCATGACCAAACCGGTCACACCCGCCATTTTTGTAAAGACTTCTACCTGATTGAGCGCATTCTGCCCGGTTGTGGCATCCAGCACCAAAAGCACCGAGTGCGGTGCCGTTTCATCGTGCTTTTTGATCACACGAACGATTTTTTCCAATTCCGCCATCAACTCTTTGCGGTTTTGCAAGCGCCCAGCCGTATCAATCAATAGCACATCCATGCCTTGCTCTTTGGCTTCGCTCATCGCATCATAGGCCAGTCCGGCAGCGTCAGAACCGACATCCCGTGCGATCACAGGCGCACCCGTGCGTTCGCCCCAGACTTTCAACTGATCAATTGCCGCAGCACGGAAGGTATCACCCGCAGCCAACATCACCTTTTTGCCCTCAGCGCCCAACTTTTGCGCCAGCTTGCCGATGGTGGTGGTCTTACCCGCTCCGTTAACGCCGATCATCAAAATGACATGAGGACCGCTTTCTAGCTGGGTAATCTGCAGCCGTTTCGCCACAGGCGCCAAAACCTTATCCACTTCCTCGGCCAGAATTTCCTGCACTTCATGGTCGGTGACTTGTTTGTTGTAGCGCCCATCAGACAAGCGTTCGGTGATGGTCATCGCCGTCTCAACACCAAGGTCGGCCTGTATCAGAATGTCTTCCAGATCCTGAAGCGTATCGTCATCCAGTTTACGCTTGGTGAAAATAGAGGTAATACCCTCGCCCAGAGCACCCGACGAGCGCGAAAGGCCGCGCTTGAGCCGTTGATACCAAGGCAGTTGCGTCTCAGGCTCAACCGGAATTTCTGCCACAACGTCTGCATCTGGGGCCGCAATTGGCTCGGCTTGGCTGAGCACATCAGCAGCAATCTCTTGCAGCTCTTCTTGTGAAGGCTCAACTTCAACCAGAGCAGCTGCATCTGTGTCAGCTTTGGGCCGATCATCGGCGGCGATTTCGATGACGTCAACAGGGTTGCCTTCAACATCGTCTACTGCACCATCAACCGCATCAGCATCTGTGGGCTCGGCTGTTTTTGGTTCCTCATAGGACCCAAACAGAAACCGCGAGAAACGTCCTTGTTTCGCCATGATCCCACTCCTTTTCAAATTCAGACCGCAACCCCATTGGCCCGATCTGTCGATTATTACAGGCCAACTGCCATCAAATGACGGTGTGTCGCGTCCACAATGCGTGCAGCAACAATATCACCGGGCGCACCGACAGCAATCTCGGTCATGGTGAATTGCTCTGTGCGCGCCAAACCATTGCGTTCGATTAACAGCTGCACATCCCGTCCGATCTGGGACTGCAGATGGCGTGCAAGAGCGGCCTCTCCCACCTGTCTCAAACGCGCGGCACGCTCACGAATGACAGGACCACGCACCGCCGGCATACGTGCCGCTGGTGTACCGGGCCGCGCCGAATAAGGAAAGACATGCAAATGGGTCAAATCGCATTCCTCGACGATATCCAGGCTACGCTGGAACATCTCTTCGGTTTCGGTCGGAAAGCCCACAATAATGTCAGCACCAAAAACCATATCAGGCCGCAAGGCCCGCACATCACGACAAAAGGCAATGGTATGCTCGCGATTGTGCCGCCGCTTCATGCGTTTGAGAATCAGATTGTCACCTGATTGCAACGACAGATGCAAGTGCGGCATCAAACGAGACTCATTGGCAATGCAATCCATCAGATCTGGATCGGCTTCAATTGAATCGATAGATGAAATGCGCAAGCGTTCCAGCTGAGGCACATGCTTGAGGATCGATTTAACCAAGGACCCCAGCTTGGGTTCCCCCGGCAAATCAGCGCCATAGGAGGTAATATCCACGCCGGTCAACACCACCTCTGCGTAACCATTGTCTACCAATTTGGCGATCTGATCGACGATGGGCCCCATCGCCACCGAACGGCTGTTTCCTCGCCCGAATGGAATGATACAGAAGGTACAACGGTGATCGCACCCATTTTGAATCTGCACAAAAGCCCGCGCGCGCCCCTCAAGGCCGTCAATCAGATGCAGCGCGGTTTCACGCACACTCATAATGTCATTGACGCGTATCTTCTCGGCCATTGGCACACCAAATGCAGGCACAGAGGCGTAGCTCTCAGATTTCAATTTGTCATCATTGCCAAGCACCAGATCCACTTCATCCATCGAAGCAAAGCGTTCGCTTTCGGTCTGGGCTGCACAGCCCGTCACAATAATACGCGCATTGGGGTTTTCGCGTTTGGCTTTGCGAATTTGCTGTCTGGCAGTGCGCACAGCTTCGCTGGTCACTGCACAAGTGTTGACCAAAATGGCATTGTCCAGCCCGGCCTCGGTTGCCTGCTGCTTCATCACTTCAGATTCGTAAGTGTTGAGGCGACAGCCGAAGGTTAAAACCTTGATTGTCATATCCAGTTACCCCACCCTGTCTTGATCGGGCAACTTGCGCCATGTCAGATCATCAAGGGAAATGTCACCGACATATTCCAGTTCGGTCGATCCCGTCATCAAAATATGCTCATCCGCCTCTCGCCATTCGATGGTGAGATCGCCTCCGGGCAAATGCACCAGCACCTTCCGCTCGGTAAAACGATTGCGATGAGCCGCCACCGCTGCGGCACAGGCTGCTGTTCCGCACGCACGGGTCAGACCAACACCCCGCTCCCAGACCTTCAGCGTCAACTCTTTGCTATTGTGCACTTGAGCCAGAGATATATTGGCACGATCTGGGAAAATCATATGATTTTCCAGCATTGGCCCATTGGCCTCAAGACCATAGCTTTCAACGTCATTCTTGACCCAAAAAATTGCATGTGGATTGCCCACATTAACAACCGATGGGGAATGCAATATCGGGGCATCAATCGGCCCGACCTGCAACTCAATAGCGCGGGTATCTTCAAACGGCTCGGAAAGCGGAATATCCTGCCAGCCGAATTTGGGCACGCCCATATCAACCATCACCATGTCTTGACTGTCGCCGCGATAGGCGGTCAACACGCCAACAACGGTTTCAACGCTGACGACAGTCTTGCCCGTCTCCGCAAGCAGTAAACGACCAATACAGCGGGTAGCATTGCCGCAAGCTTCCACTTCGCCACCATCGGCATTGTGGATGCGCATGAAAACATCGGCACCAGCGGGGGACGCTTCCAATGTGATGAACTGATCACAGCCCGGCCCGGTCTGGGCATTGGCAAGAGAACGCACAGCATCGGCCCCCAATTGGGGCATCGTCTTTCGCGCATCAATCACAATAAATGCGTTACCCAGACCATTCATTTTCAAAAACTGCACGTGCGAGGCCATTCTGTCTTAGCCAATCCTGTTATTTCAATGAGAATAGGATCCGCCATCAGTAAGACTGGACGGATCTATTTCGCCTTATATGGCGAAAAACAGCGCCAATTACCACCCCAAAGACGGTATCCCAGCGGCGCAAACAAAGCGATTTTGCTATAAATACAACAAAAGCCGCGAAAGACAGGATCTTTCGCGGCTTCAATTCAGATGTCAAACATCAAAAGCGTCGGTCCGTTATTTGAAACCAGCCATCATGACCTTGGACAAGCGCGAAGCAAACTCAGCCGGATTGGCAGGGTGCTCCCCATCCAGAATCAGCGCTTGATCGAGCAACAAATAAGCCCCGTCCTTCAGATCACTTTTGTCAGCTGCACCTTCCAGTTGGCTGGCAAGCGCCAGAACCAAACCATGATCTGGGTTGATTTCCAGAATTGGCTTCAAGGAAACCTGCATGCCTTTTTGACCGCGCATCAATTTCTCGAACTGACGATCAGGACCAAAGTCAGGCGCAACAATACAAACAGGGCTGGTCGCCAACCGGTTTGAAATACGCACATCGGACACATCTTCACCCAGCGTTTCTTTAACGAAGGTGATCAGCTCGGCAAGAGAGCCCTGCTCTTTGGCCTTGTCTTCATCGCTCTTATCGTCGGTTTCTTCTTCAGCTTTGGGTTTCTCGATAGCATCAAGATCCGTACCACCCTGACTGACCGACTTGAAACTCTTGCCATCAAAACCAAGCGCGGTCTGAACCCAAAAGGCGTCAACGGAATCGGCCAACAGCAACACTTCAACTTCGCGAGCCTGATACCCTTCCAGCTGAGGACTGGCCAAAATCGCCTCTTTGCTGTCACCCAAGGCATAATAGATTGAGGTCTGGTTTTCTTTCATATCCTCAACATATTGCGCCAAAGTGCGATTCTCACCCTTGGTGGTGTTGAAACGCACCAGCTTGAACAGCTGATCCCGACGCTCGGGGTCTTCATAAAGCCCCTCTTTGATGACCGCGCCGAATGCCTCCCAGAGAGACGTGAATTTCTCTTCGTCTTTCTGCGCCATTTTCTCCAGCTCGGACAAAATGCGGTTGGTTACACCCTTGGAAATCGCCGTCAGGATTGGGTTGTCTTGCAGCATTTCGCGAGAAATATTCAGCGGAATATCTTCGCTGTCGACGATACCACGCACAAAGCGCAAATAGGCAGGCAGGATATCGGCATCATCGGTGATAAACACCCGACGCACATAAAGCTTGATACGCCCTTTGCGATTGGGATCAAACAAATCGAATGGTTTGGTCTCAGGCAAAAAGGCCAGCACACTATATTCGGTACGCCCTTCGGCGCGATAGTGGATGGTCAAAGCCGGCTCATCAAACTGACCAGAACTATATTGATAGAAGTCTTTATATTGCTCTTGCGTGATATCTGACTTGGACTTGGTCCAAAGTGCAGACCCATCGGTCAGGTCTTCCGCTTCCAGCTGGCCGGACTCTTCATCCATCTGCATCAGTTGGATCGGCACAGGCACGTGAGAAGAATAATCCCGCACGATCCGGCGTATAGAAACCGCATCGGCAAAGCTTTTTTCTTCATCTTTTAGATACATCACAATCTTGGTGCCACGCGGCAATGCATCTTCATCGGCAGCCGGAGACAGCTCATAAGAGCCATGCCCGTCAGACACCCAGCTCCACGCCTCACTGTCGCCCGCACGACGCGAGACCACTTCGACCTTATCCGCCACCATAAAGGCAGAATAAAAACCGATACCAAACTGACCGATGAGAGCAGACCCATCGTCGCCGTTTGAATTGTTGGCCAATTGATCGAGGAAAGCACGGGTACCAGATTTTGCAATGGTACCCAGATTATCAATCAACTCGGCTTTGCTCATGCCAATGCCATTGTCACACACCGTCAGCGTTCCCGCTTCACCGTCTGAAGACAAGGTGATCTTGAAGTCGGGATCATCCTTGATCAAGTCGGAATTGGTCAAAGCCTCGTGGCGTAATTTCTCGCAGGCATCTGCCGCGTTCGAAATCAGCTCACGCAGAAAGATGTCCTTGTTGGAATATACCGCATGCACCATCAAATGGAGCAAACGGGAGACTTCTGCTTCGAATGAATGCGTCTCGGTTTCGCCCGCCGCTTGTTGCGTTTGATCAGACATAGATTGGTCCTTCCACTAATGATTGTCACGGCTGATCTAGCAACACACCCAACCGCTTTCAAGTGAAGACGGCCCAATGAGGCAAAAAAAACGGGATGCCGGTTAAGACACCCCGATAAGGAGCTGTTGGGATGTTGTCACACAATTGGCAAGACCGACAAAAATTCCTGACAAGTCGGTCAGTTCCTCGAATAAGAAGGCACCATCAACCGATGGCTAGGGCCGAAGACGCCCTATCGAGACCCAGCGTGCGAGTGCTTGACAATGGGGGCAGAGGCAGACACCCGCTGTAACGCCGTACCGTGAGGCAACAGGTTCAATATTGGTGCTGTAGCATGGCTTTCCAAGGGCTGAATTAAGGCAATTTTGTGATCATTTCATAGAAATCTAAGCCACAACAACAATATCGAAATATCAGGTTACTACATCGTGATTTTTGCTATAGTGGTATTTACGGATGTTGGGTTGAGACAAGAAGCGACGGGCTGCCCAGGGGCAGTCCGATACAGATTTTGTGGAGAAAAATCAATGGAAATGCTCATTCCAATCATTATTCAGGTCATTTCAGGCGTCGTTGGCGGTGGCATCGTTGGCACTGTTGTAAAACAGGCAGCCATGCAAATTCTACCAAAGCTGCTGGCTGGCGGCATCGGCGGCCTTGCCGGTGGACAGGCTCTTGGCCCCATCATTGGCGGCTTGATTGGGGGCGCATCAGGGGATGCAGGTTCAGGGCTGGACATTGGTGCGATTGTTGGGTCAATCGCCGGTGGTGCCGCTGGTGGCGGCGTATTAACCGGGTTGGCAGGCATGTTGCTCAAAGGCCGTTAAGCCTAAAACGACAAAACACCACAGATAGACGAATAAAGCGGCATGGAAGCGTGCCGCTTTATTCGTTTTCAGGCTTCTGTGTGCCCTGCCCTTGCCAAGCCTTGATTTTGCGGCAATCATGGACAGATGTGATCTGCTTTCGCCGCAGACGCGCCGCTCTGTTCCCGCAAAAGGAGGATCGCTTGCTCGACAATGCAGATGAAAGTGTGACTTCGCTGGCAAGTCGCCGCGCCAATCAATCAGCCAGCCAGCCTTCCAGTCAACAAAAGCCAATTCAGCAAATCAGCTTCAATCGTACTGAGTTGATGACCATTTTAAATATATATGGTCGCATGGTGGCCAAAGGAGAGTGGCGAGACTATGCCATTGATGCGCTAAAAGACCGCGCTGTCTTTTCCATCTTCCGTCGTACAGGCGAAATGCCGATATACCGCATCGAAAAAGACCCCAAACTGGCCCGCAAACAAGGTGCCTACAGTTTGCTGTCTCAACAAGGGCTTATCCTCAAACGTGGTCAGGACCTCAACACAATCATAAAATTGCTCAATCAAAAGCTCTTAAAGATCGTGGAGAAATAGGCGCCCTTGTCACCAAAGCCCAACCCATCCAAGTTAGAAAAAGACACAAAAAAGCCGCCCCGAATGGAGCGGCTTTTTGTTTGTCATATTGGCATTGATTAGTCGCGATTGCCGAACAGTTGCAGCAGCATCAGGAACAGGTTGATGAAGTCCAGATACAGACGCAACGCACCCATAATGGCTTTTTTGCCCATGGTGTCAGACGAATCGCCTTCATAGTACATTTCCTTGATCTGCTGGGTGTCATAAGCGGTCAGACCAGCAAAGACCAATACACCAATCACCGAGATCGCAAATTGCAGAGCGCTTGAGCCAAGGAAAATATTGACAATAGACGCGATCACAATACCGATCAGCCCCATCATCAAGAAGCTGCCCCAACCGGACAAGCTTTTGGTTGTGGTGTAACCATACAGGCTGAGACCGGCAAAAGCGGCAGCCGTGACGAAGAAGACTTGAGTAATAGACTGCGCAGTGTAAATGGCAAAAATCGAAGCCAGCGACACGCCCATCATCGCACTATAAACCCAGAACACCACCTGCGCGGTGCCTGCGCTCATTTTCTGAATGCGGAAGCTTAAGAACATCACCATTGCAAACGGCGCAAACATCACAACCCACTTCAGAGGGCTGTTAAACAACGTTGCACCCAACTGGGTAACGCCGACAACGTCACCGCCTTGCTGTACAAACGCCATTTTGAAAATGCCGTAAGCAAAAACACCGGTCAACCCCAGTGCAATGGCCATGTAATTATAGACCTTGAGCATATAGCTGCGCAGGCCTTGATCAATACGCGCCATTTCGGCGGCGCGGCCACCAAGCTGTGCGCTCTGACGGAAATCATTCGACATGGTTTCTCCTCATAAACTCAAAAATCTGAACGGCTTGGCTGCACGGCTCCTGTTAAAGGCTTTGCCCAAGCACACCCATTCGCCGCTCGCTAAAACGGTGTTGCGATAATTATATGGGGAGCTTTTACTATAAGCTCAAGTCTTTTTTGTGTTCTTTTGTAAATTCAGGCAGCAAGGTTACAATATTGTAACCTTGCTGCCAATTTTGAACCCGCTCATAGCACCCGCTACCCATTGCGCAAGATCTGCGCAGGTTTGCGATTAAGGCTAGACCAAGTCCCGACAAGCCCCAGAAAGATGGTCAAAACCATCGCCAGCAGGACGGCCAAAGCAGAAGCAACGGGTTGCCATGTAAAGGGCATCGTCATCACCTCAGTCAGCACCAAATAGGCCCCGACGTGCCCGATGAAGAGGGCAAAAATAGCCGTAATCAAACCAAGCAAACCATATTCAAGACTATATGCGGCGAGCACCTGCGCTCGGCTAGCGCCAAGCGTCTTTAGGATAACCGCATCATAAATGCGCTCTCGCTGCCCCGCAGCCAGAGCACCAGCAAGCACTAGGATCGAAGCGATGATAGCAAGCGAAGACGCGGCCCGCATCCCCCAAGCCAACTGCCGCACCAAATCATTAACCTGATCAAGCGCCTCCCCTACCCGCACGGATGTCACCGCCGGGAAGTCTTTTACAATCGCCTTCATCACGGCAGATTCTTGCTGGCGTGTTGTATCCGCAGTTGCACCTTGTTGTGGCTTCAAAGACAGGGTTGCCAAGTGAGCATGGGGGGCGCCCGCAAATGTATTGGGTGAGAATACCATGACAAAATTAATTGCCAAAGATTGCCATTCCACCTGACGCAGATTGTGTATCTCCGCTTCGATTGTGCGACCCAAAACATTCACGGCGATGACATCACCAATGTCCAACCCCAATTCTTCAGCCGATTCCGCATCGAACGAAACCAAGGGTTTGCCTGTATAATCCTTAGGCCACCACTCGCCTTTGGCCAATGTGGAATTTTCTGGCAAAACATCCGAATAGGTTAGGCCCCGATCGCCACGCAAAACCCAACCTGCCCCTTCGGGCGCCTTGTATTCGCTGGCCGGAATGCCCTTGAGCGAAACAATGCGGCCCCGCAACATCGCCACCCGGTCTCGCTCACTCCCTGGTGCCAAAGCATCCAAGCGTGCTTCAAATGAATCCACTTCATTATTCTGAATGTTGATGAAAAAGAAATTCGGCGCCTTCTCTTGCAAAGAGCCAGTCAATTGCTGCTGCAAGTTCAAATCAATCAACACCAGTGTAACCAGTAAACTAAGCCCAAGTCCCAACGACAGCGCCACCGACGGGGTCAACGCACCCGGCCGGTGCAGATTGGCAATCGCCAACCGCGGCACAACACGTTTGAGGCGGGGCATCTTGGCAGCCCCTTTCATAATGGCATAAGCAATCAAACGCAGCAGGACGAACACCACCACCATGCCGGCTAGAAAGCTCGCCGCAACCATAAACACACTGGCCGTTGCCAAGACCAGACCAACCAGCATCAATGCAAGGCCCAGAGTGATCAGCCAATCCATTTTGCTGGCATGATAATGTATCGGCGCGACCTGATCCCGAAACAGCGCCGTTGCCGGAATGGAGCGCGCCCGCAACAACGGACGAATGGAGAATAGCAATGCCGCCAATAGACCGAAAAGCGCCGCCTTACCCAACTCCCATGGGTGGAACAAAGCCGATGCCAGTGGCATCGTTTCTGGAATTACGGACTCTAGAACGAACGGCACCAGCGAGGCAAAAAACAGCCCAATGGCAATACCGATCAATGCAATAAAGATGATTTGCGCCAGATAAATCCCGACAATCAACCAGCTTGGTGCCCCCATGCATTTGTAGCTTGCAATGGTTGTTTGACGCGATGCAATGAAAGCCTGCACCGCATTGGCAATGCCAACGCCGCCGGTAATCAACGAGGCAAGACCCACCAGCACCAAAAAGGCTGCAAAGCGCTCGATATTGCGCGCCAGCCCCCGTGCCGCTTCAGCACGAGAGCGAATACGCCATCCGTTATCCGGATAAGCTTGTTTGATTTGTTCAACAACCGCACCAACCGACGCCAGATCTGGGTCTCCAGCCATGGCTATCCGGTTGATCCAACGGACAATCGACCCCGGTTGCAGCAGATCAGTCTGTTGCAAATCGGACTGCATCATCAACAATCGCGGCCCCAACGCCATGCCCGTCGCCAGAGCATCTGGCTCATTGGCAATAACATCGCCAATTGTGAAAGTTTTGACCCCCACGACAAGGGGATCACCAACGTTCAATTCTAAACGGTCCAACAACAACGGATCAGCAATCACCACACCATCGGACAGTTTGCCCCCCGCTTTGGTATCCAGACTACCAATCATAGGATAGGCGCCATCGACCGCCTTGATTTCAACCAATGCCTGCTCCGCAGAATCCTGCGTGCGAGCCATTGCCCGAAGGGTCGCAATCTCGCTGATAGTGCCAAATTGCGATAGGAATCGACGCTCCTCATCGGAGATTCGCGTCTGCGTCACAGACAGGGAGATATCCCCACCCAGAATTTCTCGCCCCTGCTCCTCCAATCCCCCCGTTAGCGCTTTGGAGGCTGATCCAACCCCGCCAATTGCGGCAACGCCCAATGCGATGCAGGCAAGGAAAATATAAAAACCGCTCAAGCCACCGCGCAACTCGCGAGAGGCAAAACGGAAGGCAAGTCCTACATAAGACAGCCCGCGAAGACCCGATCCATCAGCATCCGGTGCCGCTGATGTCTTTAGAGCCGGTTTGATAGCGACTTGCTCCATTCCCGTCTCCTCAATTCAATGTTTCGGTTTCATCATGGTGCGGCGTCTCGACCAACTGACCAGACTTCAAGCGCACGACACGCTCGCAGCGATCGGCCAGATTGGGATCGTGGGTCACCAACATCAGGGTCATGCCCCGCTCTTTGTGAAGGCGGAACATCAAATCAGAAATTTCTTTTCCCGTCTCGGCGTCCAGATTACCGGTAGGCTCATCGGCAATCAAAATGGAGGGCCTTGGCGCCAGAGAACGGGCAATGGCCACCCGTTGCTGCTCACCACCGGACAATTCCGCAGGATAATGCTGGATACGATGCCCCAACCCAACCGCCTCCAATTCAGCTTTGGCAATGTCGAACGCATCAGCGCGACCAGCCAGCTCCAATGGGATGGCTGTGTTTTCCAGCGCAGTCATGGTCGGCACCAAATGGAAAGACTGAAAAATAATACCAATCTGCGCGCCACGAAAGCGAGCCAGCGTGTCTTCATCCATCACAGACAAATCACTGCCTTCAACCAAAACCTTGCCGCGATCGGCCTGCTCCAACCCAGCCATCACCATCAACAAGGTGGATTTGCCAGACCCGGACGGCCCAACCAATCCGACCGATTGACCACGATCGATATCAACATCGATACCCCGCAAAATATCAACGCGCGAATGCCCAGACCCAAGACTTAAGTAAACATCATGCAGAGAAATAATATGATTTTCCCGTGATGTATGAACTGCGCCGGAACCGTCTTTCTCAGATTCATTTGCATTGGTGGATGAAGTCACGATTATCCTATCCTATATTGAAAGGGCGGGCATGATCCGCAGTATTGTCAAACGTCGTATGAATAAATGATTTCCCTGATATGGGATCAATAACGACAGAATCAAAGAATTAGATCGATTTTCTGCAGGTGAACACGTCTATGCATTTCATTTCGAGCTCAACAAAACGCCACTCCCAAGCCAAAGCAGTCACGCGCGAGCAAGGCCAGCAACAGACCTTTCTACGCATCACAATCGCATTTGGCCTTTTTTTTCTTATCGCATTATTCAGTGTGTCCAAAATTCAAGCAGCCGAACCCATCAAAATTCTTTCCTTTGGTGACAGCCTGTCTGCTGGGTATCAATTGCCATCCGGAGCAGGGTTCACCGATCAACTACAAAAACGCCTCAACGAGGAACCCCTCGCAGTCGAAGTCATCAACGCTGCGGTTTCAGGCGACACCACCGCAGCGGGCCTTGCGCGACTGGACTGGTCAACCCCGGACGGCGTTGATATTGTGTTGTTGGAACTTGGGGCCAACGATGCCTTGCAAGGTTTGCCTGTCGATAGGGCCAAAGCAAATTTGGCAGAAATGATTGAAAAGTTCCAAAGCCGCAATATTACCGTCGGTCTGATCGGCATGCAGGCCCCTCCCAATATGGGTGCCGACTATATCCAAGCATTTAACGCGATTTTTCCGGCGTTGGCCAAACAATATTCCGTGCCTTTCTACCCTTTCTTTCTTGATGGTGTTGCCGCCATAACCGATTTAAATCTCAGCGACGGCATGCATCCAAATGAAGAAGGCATAAAAATTATTGTCAAAAAGATTGCGCCTTTTGTCATAGACATTGTAAAATCACTAAATTGATTACTCGGCGTCGCCTCAGAGCTTAGGCGAGCACCCCACCTGACATACAAGATCCTAACGCTTGCCGGTTCTTGTTCTACCAATCAAACGGATCCCGATATGGAAAAGAGAAAACTCGGTCGTACAGACCTAGATGTAACGAGCCTATGCCTTGGAACGATGACATGGGGTGAACAGAATACCAAAGCGGAAGCCTATGAACAGCTCGACTATGCCGTCGATCAGGGCATCAATTTTATCGATGCCGCCGAACTCTATCCTGTTCCTTCAAAAGCAGAGACACAAGGCCGAACTGAAGAAATCATCGGCGACTGGATGGCCGATCGCGGCAATCGCAGCGATATCATTATGGCGACCAAAGTAATAGGGCGCTCAAGCGGCACGTGGTTCCGCGATGGTGGTGTTTTGGGTCGATTGAACCGTGACCAGATCCACGAAGCGGTCAACAAAAGCCTCAAGCGACTGAAAACGGACTATATCGACCTGTACCAAATTCACTGGCCAGATCGCAATGTCACCCAGTTTGGCTCCAATCCGACTATTTACACGCATCCAGCAGATGCTGAAGATGAAGTGGAAATTGCCGAAACAATGGCCGCCATGCAGGAACTTGTGGATGCGGGCAAAATCCGCCACCTAGGCCTGTCAAATGAAAGCGGCTGGGGAACAATGAATTATCTGCGTGAAGCGGACGCAGGCACCGGCCCGCGTGTGGTTTCCGTGCAAAATGCCTATAGCCTCCTCAACCGCACCTTTGAGGTCAATATGGCCGAAGTGGCTATGCGAGAGAATGTTGGTCTATTGGCTTATTCGGTTCTGGGACAAGGCTTTATCACCGGCAAATATTTGGATGGCAAAACCCCGGAAGGCACGCGTATGGCTCTGTTCAAGAATTTCGGGGCGCGCTACAGAACCATTGGCGCTGATCCTGCCGTTCGCGGATATATGAAAGTTGCCGAAGATTTTGGTGTTGATGTCGCCCAAATGGCGCTGGCCTTTGCAACCTCTCGCTCCTTTACCACATCCACCATTCTCGGTGCGACCAAGATGGACCAGCTCAAAACCGACATCGCCTCTCAGCAACTGGTCATCACCGAAGAGATGGAAAAAGCGATCAACGACGTCCACATGCTGCATTCCAACCCGTGCCCATAATTGGCCTATCACTGACGTAACATTGGACATAACAAATGGTGCTCCATCTAATATCGGATGGAGCACCCCCTCTGAAGCTGAGTGCTGAATAGCATGCTGAATGACGATCACTTTAGAGCATTGTCATATAGCCCGCGGTTGGTCTGCGTTACGCTCAAATGAATACCGCACACATGTGATTCGCCTCGACTATCAATGGCTGTATGGCCTGACCGCTGCTCAAAACAATCTGTTGCGTGATCCAATTGGGTCCAACACACCCGATATCCCGAGCCACCAGTCCTCAAACTGGAGCCTAATGATGCCACGTTTATTTGCCGGAATTGAAATCCCGTCCTCCATATCCACCATGCTGTCCTTACAAAAAGGCGGACTGCATGGCGCACGCTGGATCAATGAAGCCAATTATCACATTACCCTGCATTATATGGGTGACGTTGATTATGATCTGGCCAATGAGATTGCTTTTCAGATGTCGCAGATCCAATTGCCTGAGTTTGATCTCTCCCTGCACGGATTTGGCTCTTTTGGATCAAAAAATCCCCATTCAGTTTTCGCCGCAGTCAAGACATGTGAAGACCTGACACTGCTGCATCAAGACATCACCAGCCGAATGAGACGGCTTGGCCTTAAATCCGACAAACATGATTACACCCCCCATGTGACACTGGCGCGGCTGAACAAAAGCGCCGCGCCGATCGACGTTGCCAATTATCTGGCGCTGCATGGCAATTTTCGAACCCAGGATTTCACGGTGCCACGCTTTGTGCTGTATTCATCCAGAGACAGCATTGGCGGCGGCCCCTATGTCGTCGAAGAAACATTTGACTTGTTATAGAAAAACCCTGGATGCAGCAACACGGCCCTCAACAGGTTCAAAAGACCGCCGCCCTAGGCCCGACAACCATATAATTTCACCGATATTTTTGTAACAAAACATCAGTAGCACGATCGATGATTTGAAAAATATCCTCAAATCCATCCGCTCCACCATAGTAGGGATCAGGCACTTCGTTAAAACCCAATTGCGGGCCGAGGTCGCAATAATCCAGATAGAGCGCCAGATCCGCAGTGCCATCGCGTGGCTGTAAATATCTAAGATCAGCCAGATTGCTACGATCCATCGCCAAGATCAAATCAAAGGCATAAAAATCATCCAGACAAAGCTTGCGAGCACTGAGATCCGACAGATCCACCCCATGGACTCGGCCCACTTCGATAGAACGATGATCTGGTGGATGACCAACATGCCAAGCACCCGTGCCGCAGCTATCCAGCAGAAAGCGATTATCCAATCCTGCTTGCTGAACTTTATGGCGCATCACACCCTCAGCCAAAGCGGATCGGCAAATATTGCCAAGGCAAACAAACAAAATGGATGTGGGGTAAACAGGCTTCATATCAATTTTCTTATCGGAATAGGACCTAGCCAAACAGCTTGCATTCAAATTATGCAACGAAAGGCGAAGCCGCAACCCCTGTGGGCCAATCGGGGTGCGGCATTGAAACATAAGCCAAAGTGACGAGCAAACACCCCGTCAAGTCTAGAATCAAGATGGAGATACCCCACAGGGTGATTTCATCAAGCCTCGACACGACTTACCTGCGTATTGAAGTGACATTTTATCTAAATTAATGATTACCCTATAACTTCGGCAGAATACAGACCGGAGAATCAAATGCCCTACTATATTAACGATGGCAAGCTTGAAGAAAATCTACTGCCGTTTTTGATGGAGTCTGTCCATCAGGGCATCTCTGTTATCGATAAAGACCTCAATATGGTTTTCATCAATCGGGCCGCTTGCAAAATGCTCGACTTGCCCATCAGCGTCATTAAAAAAAATCCTTCTCTGCAAGCCATTTTCCGTTTCAACGCTGAGCGCGGCGATTATGGCACCGGCGACATCGAAGAACAGGTTGCCGAACGGATGGACCTGACCAGACGCTTCATTGCGCACGAAATTGAACGCGAACGACCAGATGGTAGAATCATTCGGATTCAAGGCAATCCCATCGGTGAGGCCGGTTTTGTAACCATTTACACAGACGTCACAGAACAGCGCACCTATGAAGCCAATCTGGAAGCCATCCAGTATGAGCTAGAACTCAAACTAGAGAATAGCGTCCGCGAAGTGCGCTACAATCGAGATCTATTGGTCAATGCTATCAACGCCATTGACGACGGCCTCATCGTATTTGACGAACATAACAACCTTGTGCTCGCCAATATCCGCATGCAGAAGCTGTATCCTTCCCTCAGGCGCCACTTGGCACGAAACTCACATATTTCGAAAATCGAAGGGTTTCAAGTGCCTTGTTCAACCGAAGAATATGACAATAACGGCAAGAAGCGCTTTAGCAAGGAAAGCAAACTGCATGATGATTGCTGGTATCGCATCGAGCAATCTGCAACGGTGAACGGCGGCAAAATCATCACCTATTCTGATATTTCCGCCTACAAGGAACAGACCGGTAAATTGCAAGAGCACACCAATCAATTGGTCAAACTTCTGCAAAAAGAAATCAACTTGTCCGATACCCAGCGCGAGTTTGTTTCCATGGCATCCCATGAGTTCAAAACGCCATTAGCAATCATTGATAGCAACGCCCAGCGCATTCAACGCAGAATCGACAATATGCCCAAAGAGCGCTTGGCCGAGCGGGTATCCAACATTCGCGACTCTGTCGAGCGCATGCAATATTTGATCAACCGGTTTATGGATTTCTCAAGCGACGAGATTGCCGGTATCAAAGTGGAAGCCAAAACGCAAAAATTCCGCAGCACATTGGAAAAACTCTGTCATTTGCATTTGGAAATGCAAGACCATACCGTGATGGAATGGAACCTTGATGCGCTGCCCGATCTTGCCTCTTTCGACCAGAATCTTCTGGATCAATGCCTCAGCAACATTCTGTCAAACGCTATCAAATATTCCGATCAGAACGCTCCGATCCATGTTGTCGGCAAACGGGATAAGCGTTATTTGAAAATCGAAGTGCATGATCAGGGGGTTGGTATACCCAAACCCGAATTGTCCAAAATTTTCAACAAATATTACCGCGCCTCGACATCAAGCGGCATCGCTGGCACTGGTATTGGGCTTAATTTCACGCAAATGGCCCTCAAAGAACAGGGCGGTCACATCGAAGTGGAAAGCGTGGTTGGCGAAGGATCCTGTTTCACCATTTTCCTTCCTGCTTCCATCGCGATAGATACAGCCCAAACCGAGAAAGCGTCAGAAAGCCTGACGCAACTATCCAAAAGCACTGAAAAGATAGCGTCCTGACAGGAGAAGAATCGATGGCTACCAAAATCCTGTGCGTCGAAGATGAAATATTACTCCTCGCCGATATCAGCGAAGAACTACAGGACGCAGGCTATGACGTTCTCACAGCAACCAACGGCAAAGAAGCCATTGAAATACTAAAATATGAGACCGTAGACTTGGTGCTCTGCGACATCATGATGCCCCTGATCGACGGCCCAACGACCCTTAAACTGGTGCGTGAGCGACTGCCTCAGCATGACGAAATCCCATTCATTTTCCTAACAGCCAAAGCAACCCGAGAAGACATCCTCGCTGGTAAAAAAATGGGCGTCGATGACTATCTAACCAAACCGATAGATTATGACCTGCTGTTGGCAACAGTAGAAACGCGCCTGCAACAGGTTCACCGTATTCAGGAAACCAACGAATCGCGCCTCAAGCGTATTTATAGTGCGCTAAAAGAAGAACATCACAACAAAGACCCCCTTTCCGTCGCCCTGATCGCCAAATCTCATAAATTCATCTTGCCCATTGAACGTGCATTAAACGAACTGGGCTGTCTGGTGGAATTCATCCCGGAAAACGATCTGGCAACCCGGAAGGACGTGGTGGAACGCAACGATTTATGCTTCCTTGTCTACAGCAAGATTGTCCACTATTTCATTTCAGGAATGGCAAAAACCAAAACCACCCACGGGCGCGGAAAAATGGTATTGATGTGCAACGACACCGTCGACAAATCCCTAAAAAAAGCACTCGTCGAATTGGGCATTGGCCAAACCATTGACTACCCATACCCACCAGTTGAGATTTTCAAAATAATCCTTACCGCCACACAGAATAAATAATTACAAAATCTCATTAAGTGTCGCTGAGCCGGTCACCGACGGGAAGCAATTTGGGTAAAGCCCCCGTTTATTACCCGCGCATAGCGCGATCAGAACGCTTTACCGTAAATGATAAATGGCCGTAAAATGCTGCGTAAATGATCCGGATCGATTCAGCCCCCGATTGCCCGAAAGATCCGCCATACTATTGAGGATCAGGACGAATGAAAAACCAGGTACAACTCATTACCTATGTCGATAGACTGACGGGCGGCACATTTATCGACCTAAAATCCATGCTTGATGGTCCGTTGCAGGGCTTGTTCGGCACAGTGCATACCCTCCCCTTTTTCACTCCTCATGACGGAGCAGATGCTGGCTTCGATCCCATGGATCACACGACTGTGGATCCAAGACTGGGCGACTGGAGCGACGTGAAAGCGCTGTCCCAATCCACCGATGTTATGGCGGACCTGATCGTCAATCATGTCTCCGCTGATGGGGCTCCGTTTCAGGATTTTCTTGAAAAAGGGGATTCCTCCGAATTTGCGCCGCTATTCCTCAGCTACAGCACTATATTCCCCAAAGGCGCAACGGAAGACGATTTGCTCGCCATCTACCGCCCACGTCCGGGATTGCCTTTCACCAACGTGACCTTAAAAGACGGCAGCAAACGTCTGATATGGACCACATTCACCCCAAAACAGATCGATATCGATGTCCATAGTGAAAAGGGCGCTGCTTATCTTGAATCGATCCTAATGGCGTTTGCCCGTGCCGGTATCAAAAGCATTCGGCTTGACGCAGCTGGATATGCCATCAAAAAATCTGGCACCAGCTGTTTCATGATACCAGAAACATTTGAGTTCCTTGAGAAGCTGGCAAGTAAGGCAAAAACCCTCGGCATGGATGTTTTGGTCGAGATTCATAGCTACTATCAGGACCAGATCGAGATTTCCCGCAAGGTTGATCGGGTCTATGATTTTGCTCTGCCGCCGCTCATTCTCCACGCCTTATTCACCGGTGACGCCAAACCCCTGAGTGATTGGCTGGCGATAAGTCCCCGCAACGCCATGACGGTACTCGACACTCATGACGGTATCGGCGTCATCGACGTAGGCCCACATGCGGATGGTCGCCCGGGCCTACTTGATCCGGACGCCATCGACGCACTGGTAAAAACCATACACCAACGCACCAGAGGCACGTCCCTTCAGGCCACAGGAGCCGCCGCTTCCAATCTTGATCTCTATCAGGTCAACTCAACCTATTATGATGCTCTGGGACGTCGCGAAACCGACTATCTCATTGCACGGGCGGTGCAATTCTTCGCTCCGGGTATTCCACAAGTCTATTATGTCGGCCTGTTTGGGGCTGCCAACGACATGGATCTATTGGCCAGAACCGACGTTGGGCGCGATATAAACCGCCACTATTTTAATAAAGACGAAGTCAGCCAAGCCCTACAAACACCAATGGTGCAAGCATTGATAAACCTCATTCAGTTTCGCAATAGGCATCCCGCATTTAACGGCACCTTCAAACTTGATCAGCCAACTTCGGCATCCCTGATATTGGAATGGCGCAACGGCACCCAGTGGGCACAGTTGTCTGTCGACTTTGCTGTGATGGCCGCCAAAATTCGCCACTCGACACAGGATGCTGAGCAGACATTCAAGGTTGAACCCAACTATTGCTGATGAAATTTGTAGATCCGAAACAAATAGGAGCACAGAGTGCTCATCCTCGATCGGCAAATTTTCGATAATACGCACATTTACCAATATCAACAGATTTCGGGCTTGCCAAAGCCAAAAACTTGCGCTCATTATAAGCAGCTCAAGAATTATGCAGCAAAGGCTAGGTTTTGAACATCAAAATGACTAAAATTTAGGCGGGAAATCCCCTAAGTCTATTGGCTGCATCCCTTGAAACGACATAACATGTTGAAAGTAACAGGCTTTATTTCTACTAAGCCTCTTGGTCCAGAATTTGCTGTAGAATGTATTCTTGCAGTTAGTTTAGTATCGCTTCGAGCTCGAGAGGACCGTTTTTCCCAACAAAAGCAGGCTCGCCCAATAACAGAAAAGCAAAAAGCACTTCAAAAGACCGTAGAGCAGCAGCGGAAAAAGCAGTTAACACGAGTGACTGAAGCACCAATGGGAAGGTGTATCGCGTGAGTAATTACCACCCACACGCTTTTTACTGCGAAATGTCCAGTCAAATGGCAGATCGCAGCGCGCAACTGGTCGACATATGGAACCGATTCGAATCTGCCGATTTTGAAGATTTGAAAATGCGGTCCAAAGACGCGGACCTAGAGCTCTTTGACCTCGGCGTCACCTTTACCGTTTATAGCGACAAGGATGTGATCGACCGGGTTCTGCCGTTTGACATCATACCGCGCGTCATCACCGCACCAGAATGGAAAACACTGGACCAAGGTGTGGTTCAGAGGGTCGCTGCGATCAATGCCTTTTTGCATGATATTTATCATGATCAGCACATTATCAAAGACGGCATCATTCCCGCAGAGCTGGTTTTGGGCAACAGCAATTATCGAAAGGAAATGATCGGTTTTGAGCCCGCTTGTGGGGTTTATAGTCATATCGCTGGCACCGACATCATCCGCGATAACGAAGGCAATTATCTCGTGTTGGAAGACAATGTCAGATCTCCATCCGGTGTGTCTTATGTGGTTGAAAACCGTCTCTTGATGGAGCGGTCTTTCCCCGATTTGCTGGCCAATCTCAAACTGCGAAAAGTGTCCAATTACGGGCAAAACCTATTCACCAAATTGGTCGAAACCGCCCCAGTCAACTGCGCCGACAAAGATCAGCCGCAAGTGGTCGTTATGTCGCCAGGAATGTTCAACTCGGCCTATTTCGAGCATATTTTTCTTGCCAGAGAAATGGGCGTACCCGTTGTCGAAGGCAGCGATCTATTTTGTGATAATGACACGGTCTACATGAAAACCATCGGCGGACCACGCCGAGTTGATGTCATTTACCGTCGCATCGACGATGAATTTCTGGACCCCGAAGCTTTTAACCCCGAATCAATGCTCGGTGTGAAAGGCTTGGTCAAATCCATGCGTGCTGGCAATGTGACAATTGCCAACGCCATCGGCACCGGTGTTGCAGACGACAAAGCAGTTTATGCCTATATGCCACGCATCATCAAATATTATCTGGATGAGGAACCAATTCTGGCCAATGTCGAGACCCACATTTGTCGCGAAGCCGATGCCCTTCAATATACACTCGATAATATGGCCGATCTGGTTGTCAAACCGGTTGGTGAATCGGGTGGCTATGGCATTACCGTAGGCCCCAAGGCATCAAAAGCCGAGCTGGAAGAAGCGCGCGCCTCTTTGATTGCGAACCCGTCCAATTTCATCTCTCAACCTATGATTTCGCTTTCTGTTTGTCCCACTTTGGGTGAAACAGATCTGGTTCCCCGCCATGTTGATTTGCGACCATATGCAATCACCGGCAAGGACACATGGGTACTGCCCGGTGGCTTGACACGCGTGGCACTCAGAGAAGGATCGATCATTGTCAATTCTTCCCAGGGGGGGGGCACCAAGGATACTTGGGTGCTGGCAGAGGACACAAAATCCAGCAAGCAAGGAGAGAAATCATGACGATGCTGCTCAGCCGTTACGCAGAGGCTCTCTTCTGGTTCGCCCGTTATGTCGAACGCTCCGCAAGCCTTGCCCGTATACTCAATGTTCAAGCCAGTTTTTGGCAAGACCAATCCAATGAAGAGAATTGGGCAGCGATCCTGTCTCTTTATGTCGATGAAAAGCGTTTTGACGAGAATTATGGCACAATGACAGCGCAAAATGTTGCGCGCTATTACATCACGGATCGTGAGAATCCGGGGTCAATCCTGTCTTGCCTGTGGGCCGCGCGCGAAAATGCCCGTCTACTGAGGCCTCTCATTTCGGTTTCCATGTGGTCCTATGTCAACGTCTCATACAATGACCTGAAAAACCTGGGTGATAGAGATATCGATGCAAAGCGACTGTCTCGCACTTGCGAGACCATAGCTCGTCGCTGTGACGCGATTATGGGCGTCACCGAAGGCACCTATTTTCGCGATGCAGGTTGGCGTTTTTATCAGTTGGGCCTCTGGATCGAACGCGCAGACCAAACCAGCCGCCTGCTTGATGTGAAAGTGGCACAGGTTGCTGCACAACATAAATTCCAACCTTCAGAAACCACTGCAGACCCGGAATTCTGGAAACTGCTGTTGCATTCTTTTGAGGCATATCACGCCTTCCAGCGCACAGAATCTGGCCATCTGGACCCTAAAAAAGTAGCGAATTTCCTGATGTTTAACAAGAGCTTCCCGCGCTCATTGACCCATTGCATCGGCGAAATAAAAAATATGCTCAACGACCTCGACGATGAGTTTGACCTAAACCATGTCGAGCAAAGTTATAAAGAAGTTGAAATGCTTATGAATGAACTGAACGGAGCGTCAAAAGACCCCGATTTACAGCAAAAATTCCACGGGTTTAACGACAAGGTTCAAAACCACCTCATCGCCGTCACCAGCAGCCTTGGGAGCTCTTTCTTTGGCCACGGCGAACAGTCTGTTCAATCTGAACAAGAGCAAGTCCAACGTCAGGCTTAACCCGCACGCGATGCACCGATCCATCGCAGTGCGATATGCCTCCAATTGAAATTTACGGGCACAGCTTCAAGGCCCAAAAACCAAAGGCGCAGTCACAATGTCCATCCATGCAGGCCTGACCCACAAGACCAAATACACCTACGACCGACCAACGCGCATGGGCCCGCAAATGATCCGGCTTCGCCCCGCACCGCACACGCGCAACCAGATCCAGTCCTATTCGTTAAAGATCGAACCGGCGGACCATTGGATCAACTGGCAGCAAGACGCCTTTGGCAATTTCATGGCGCGCATCATCTTCCCTGAAAAAGTGGACTATTTCTCGGTGACTGTCGATCTGGTCACTGAAATGAGCATCATCAATCCCTTTGATTTTTTCATTGAGGAAGACGCTGAATATTATCCCTTCAAATATGAAGACGGTGAAAAGAAGGATCTCACGCCTTATCTTGAACAGGGCGAGACGACACCTTTGCTCGCCAAGCTGGTCGAAGACGTCAAACCGATCTATGAAGACAAAGAAATCAAAACGATTGATGTGCTGGTGCAGATCAATCACATGATCGAGCAGAAAATCGACTATCTGATCCGCATGGAACCGGGCGTACAGAAACCTGAAGAGACACTGGAAAAAGGATCTGGTTCTTGTCGCGACAGTGCCTGGTTGATGGTCCATGTCCTGCGCCGGTTGGGACTGGCGGCCCGATTCACGTCAGGCTATCTGATCCAGCTCGAACCGGACGTCAAGCCATTGGATGGCCCGGAAGGCACCGACCACGACTTTACCGATCTGCACGCTTGGACAGAAGTTTATATCCCCGGCGCTGGCTGGATTGGGCTTGACCCAACCTCCGGCTTGCTAACCGGCGAAAGCCACATCCCGTTGGCAGCAACGCCCAATCCGATGTCGGCGGCCCCCATCTCGGGTGGCCATGAAAAGGCCGAGGTCGAATTTGAATTCGAAATGAACGTCCAGCGTATTTTCGAACGCCCTCGTGTCACCAAGCCCTATACAGATGAGCAATGGAAAGCCATCAACAAGATGGGTGGAAAGGTTGACAAACGCTTGGAGGCAGGTGATGTGCGCCTGACGATGGGCGGCGAGCCAACCTTTATTTCGATCGATGATCTGGAAGGTGAAGAGTGGAACACTGCAGCAGTCGGCCCGACCAAGCGTGTCTTTGCTGAAAATCTCATTCGCCGATTGCAAGATCGTTTTGCACCAGGTGGCCTGCTGCATTTTGGTCAAGGCAAATGGTATCCCGGCGAACAACTGCCCCGCTGGGCCTTTGCGCTTTATTGGCGTGCAGATGACGAGCCCTTGTGGGAAGATTCCAGCCTGATTGATTCCGAAAAACCCAAAAAGGCCGCAGACCACAAAGTCGCGCAGCGCTTTATCTATAAATTATCCGAGAATCTGAAGATCGATCCGCAATGCGTATTGCCTGCCTATGAAGATCCGGGCCATTTCGCACTGGTAGAACAAAAACTGCCGGTCAATGTCGATACCAAAGACAACAAGATCGATGACCCCGCCGAGCGAGCCCGCATCGTCAAGGTGTTTGATCAGGGCCTATCCACTCCAGCGGGCTTTGTTCTTCCCGTTCAGGCGTGGAATTCCGAAGTCTATGGCCGGTCATGGATGTCTGAAGTCTGGAAATTGCGCCGTGAGCGGCTTTATATCTTGCCCGGAGATTCTCCCGTTGGCTTCCGTCTGCCACTGGGTTCGTTGCCTTTTGTTTCCGAAGTGCAATATCCCCATGTCATCCCACTGGACCCGCATGCAGCCCATGCTGCTCTGCCTGCCCGTGAGGCCTTGATAAGAGATCGCCGTAAACCTTTCACACCGCTGACCAAACTGAAAAAAACAGATCCAGCCTCGTTGCTCGAAACTGAAAATGAAGCGCAGTGGCACGATACCGAGCATTCCACATTCATCCCGATGAATGAGGTCTCCGGCCATGTACGCACCGCGATCACCGTTGAACCGCGTGATGGGCATCTGTGTATTTTCATGCCACCGCTCAACAATGCCGAAGATTATGCAGCAATGGTCGCTGCCATTGAATCTGCCGCAAAAGAAGTGGAGCAACCGGTCCACATCGAAGGCTATGAACCACCGTTCGATCCGCGCCTCAATGTGATCAAGGTTACACCCGACCCAGGGGTTATCGAGGTCAACATCCAGCCGGCGTCCAATTGGAAAGAAGCCAGCAAAATTACCCAGATCCTCTATGAGGAAGCCCATAAGCTGCGTCTGGGAACTGAAAAATTCATGCTCGACGGCCGGCACACAGGCACAGGCGGCGGCAACCATATTGTCATGGGCGGAATCACCCCTTCCGACAGCCCCTTCTTGCGTCGTCCCGATCTGGTAGCCAGCCTGATCACCTATTGGCAAAACCACCCGAGTCTGTCCTATCTTTTCTCTGGCACCTTCATTGGCCCAACCTCGCAAGCCCCGCGCGTCGATGAGGGACGCCACGAAAATCTCTATGAACTGGAAATTGCCCTCAAACAGGTGCCTCTGCCCGGCGAAGGGTTCATTCCCTCTTGGCAGGTTGATCGCCTGTTCCGCAACTTGCTGATTGATGTTTCGGGCAACACTCACCGCGCCGAAATTTGTATCGACAAGCTGTTTTCACCAGACGGGCCTACTGGTCGTCTTGGTTTGGTTGAGTTTCGGTCTTTTGAAATGCCGCCCCATGCGCGCATGTCGCTGGCTCAACAATTGCTGCTGCGTGCGATCGTCGTTCGGTTGTGGGAGCAACCCTATCGCAACAAATTGATTCGCTGGGGCACCCAGTTGCATGACAAGTTCATGTTGCCCCACCATGTCCGCGAAGATTTCAACGACGTGCTAAAAGATCTTTCCAACCATGGACTGAAGATTGATCAGGACTGGTTCGCACCGCACTTCGAGTTCCGCTTCCCTCGTCACGGCGAAGTCACCTATGATGGAGTGCAAATCGAACTGCGTCAGGCTCTGGAGCCATGGAATGTTTTAGGCGAAGAAGGTGCTGTCGGTGGTACCGCCCGCTATGTAGACAGCTCCCTTGAACGGGTACAAGTCAAGGTTACGGGCCTCAATCCCGACCGACATGTCTTGTCTGTCAATGAAGTGGCCATTCCTCTGCACCGCACGGGTCGACAAGACGAAGCTGTTGCCGGCGTTCGCTATCGCGCTTGGCAACCACCTTCCTGTCTGCATCCAATGATCGGAGTCCACACACCGCTTACTTTCGATTTGTTGGACACATGGAATATGCGGTCCTTGGGTGGCTGTCGCTATCATGTGGCCCATCCGGGTGGTTTGGGCTATGAAATCTTCCCGATCAATGCCTATGAAGCTGAAAGCCGTCGCTTGTCACGCTTTGAAACCATTGGTCACACGCCGGGCTATGTGGATCCTATCCGTTTGGGTGAAAATCCTGAATTCCCGCACACGCTCGACCTACGTTTGGCATCTGTGCGATAAAATCGAGGCTCCTGTTCGAATGCAATGCCGAACAGGAGCCTTTGCCCACTTCAAGCCCCCTCCACATTGGGCCAAACCGCAACAAATCAGAGGTAATTGCCCCAATAAGGGCGCACATTCCCAAAAAAGAGTTCCCCAAATTGCCTCACCGAGGCTTTGTCTCCAAGTGGTTAAAACAAGTAATTTGGAACAAAATTCTCAATAATTTCAGCCACTTTCAAATATAGGTAAAAGTTCTAAAGCCCTGTCTTTGTATTTTCATTAAACCAATGCTAGAAGCTGTAGCTTGGAGTCTGGAACCGGACACGCATCCGATTGGTGCCAATAAAGAATTGGAACCATTATGGGAGTGATGCGATATACTCAGACTTAAAGCGTATCCCAGAACAATACCGAGAGACCAACCATGGGGTTTCTGGCAAGGATACATGAGTAAAAACTCGGCGCATGCCCTACGATGAAAAGATCGTAGGGCATGCTCTAGAATGGCAAACCTGCGGAGACAGAATGCAATTGGACCAGGCAAAGATGGCAGGTGAGTCGAAATCATCCAGCGACGGGACGGCGCTTGGCGAACGCGTCAAACCATCAAGTCCATCCATGCTTTATCAGGCGCTGCCGGGTATCCATGATGAAATGATGGATGTTTCAGGCGCTGTTTTGCCCCATTGGCAACAGTGGTTTCATGCCTTCTCGACATGGACAGAAGATGAGCGCGCCTCCCATTTTGAAAAGCTCAATCAGGTGGTTCGTGAAACCGGTATTGCCTTTGATTTATTTGCCGATCCTTATGAAGCCAAACAGCCTTGGTCCATCGATCTTGCCCCATTGATTATCGCACCGGATGAGTGGCAATGGCTTCAGACAGCGCTGTCCCAGCGCGCCCGATTGTTCAATGCCATTAACGCCGATCTGTATGGTCCGCGCAAACTGATTCAGGAGGGCTATCTTCCTGCCGAGCTGGTTTTTAGCGACCCCAGCTACTTACGTGCCATGCATGGCCACAAAGGCATGTTTAATGGTCTTCAGTTCTTTGCTGCTGATTTGGCCAAAGGGGCAGACGGCACATGGCGCGTGTTGGACAATCACGCCGAAACGCCTGCCGGTGTAGGATTTGCCGTGGCCAACCGGATCAGTTTGACCCATTGCGAAGGCAATCTATTCCGTCAAAGCAATGCCAAACGCCTTGCTCCCTATTTCCAGCAATTGCAGAACACGCTCATCGATAGATCAGGGCTGGAGGATCCGCATATTGCCATCCTCTCACCCGGGCCCGAGCATCCTGACTATTTCTCCCATGCCTATCTTGCCCGCTATCTAGGCTATTTGCTGGTGGAAGGTGGTGATTTGGTTTGTCAAAACAATCAAGTTCATCTGAAAACCTTGGCGGGCCTGAAACCAATTGATCTAATCGTCCGGTCCATCGAAGGCGCCAAAGCCGACCCATTGGAGCTGAACCCTGACGGGTTTGACGGAGCCACATCCATGGTGCGCGCAGTGCGCAGCATGGGCGTCAAGATGATCAATGAATTGGGAACAGCAATCGTCGAAAACCGTGCAATTGCACCCTATTTGCCGCCTATTAGCCAATATCTATTGGGTGAAGATCTGATGCTACGCGAAGCCCCTCGTTGGTGGCTGGGTGACCCTGCATCTGTTTTGCACGTTATGAAAAACCTGGATCAGATGCTGATTACAGATGCACACGAAGGTTCAGGAAGACCAGGTGAGGTGCGCCCCGCAATCGATGGGGCCACATTGACCGAACAGGACAAGACCGCTCTGGTCCAGAAAATGTCCCTCATGGGTAAGACAATGGTTGCCGAGCAAAAGCTCGACTTTGCTACAACGCCCAGCTGGACAGGGCAAAGTCTCGAACCGCGCCCCTTTGCTGTCCGATTCTTTACGTCCCGCAAATCCCAAAACTACGAAGTCATGCCCGGTGGTCTGTCGATGTCGGTTGGAGGAACTCAAGCAATTGGCCTGTTTGCACCAGAAGGCCTGACCCGCGATGTTTGGATCGCCTCAGATACCAAACTGGCTCCCTTTGAAAGCGTTTGGCCAACGCTTGATAAAGCGGGTGCATACTCTCGTGCCGGACGCTCCTTGCAAAGTCGCATCGCTGATAATCTATTCTGGTTGGGCCGCAACGTCGAACGCATTGAATGGCAATTCCGCCTCTGCCGTCAGGCCCTCAGTCGCCTTGACGAAGACAGTGGCCCCGAGGAAGACCAAAGAACGGTCATTTCGGCTCTGAACAGCCTGATCCTGCGAGCCCCCAAAGCCCCGGTTTTTGATGCCGGATTTGGTGGCATGAATGAAATCGAACGGCTGGTGCGGACCATTCTTTATGGTAAAAATCGCACCCACGGCTTTCAGGAAAGTGTCTACCATATGCATCGCTTATCCGGTCTGACACGCGATCGCATGTCCTCGGAAGCATGGCGTATCCTCAACGACTTCTTTACCGACCGGCGTTGGCACAAAGAACCCGGGTTTGTGCATTCAGGACAAGTGATAGACCTGTTGGACAAAGGTTTGATGAGCCTCGCGGCCTTCTCTGGCATGGCGATGGAAAACATGACCCGCAATTATGGCTGGCGTTTTCTGGACATCGGCCGTCGGGTTGAACGAGCCGAAAATCTGGCTGGGCTATTCAGCCGTCTGGTCTTTGCTCCGGGCATGGCAACCGACTCCACACGCAGAATGATGTTTATACTCGAGGTCGCAGACAGCTTCATCACCTATCGCTCACGCTACCGGATCATGCCGTCGTTGCCCGCAGTTATTGATCTTCTTTTGCTCGATGAGGCCAATCCCCGCTCCATCGCTTTCCAGATTGCAGCCCTGTCCGATCATATCAATTCCTTGCCGATGGAGCCAGAAATGGGCCTCCGCAGTGAGGAAAACCGCCTTATCCTTGCACTTTTATCAGAAATCCAATTGGCTGAAGGGCATTTGCTGTCTCACATCCCACAAATGGACGAGAGCAAAGACATAGAGCAAGTGATTACCGAAAAAAGCCAGCTTGAAAATCTGCTCGACAATCAAATGTCAAAACTGCCACAACTGACCGAAATTTTGACCCGACGCTACTTCACTCACACCGAAGATAAACCCCATCGTATCTAACGGTAAACAGAGGCCACACTCCGCATGCGCTATCGCATAACGCACAAAACGGATTATCGCTATGCCAATTCCGTGGCCCAGTCCAACCATCTGGTCCACCTCGCTCCGCGCCAGACCAAAGGCCAAATTGTGGAAAGCCATGATCTATTGATCTCGCCTGTTCCTGCGCAAAAGCAAGATTTTCTGGACTATTTTGGCAATCCAGCAGCGCATTTGTCGATAGAAGATGACCACGACATTCTGTCTATCACAGCAACCAGTGTGATTACCGTCGAGCGCGATCAAAGCAAGACGCTTGCCCTGTCCGTTGCGTCATGGGAAATGGTGCGCGACATGATGCGCGAACCCAAATATGCAACAGAAGCAGAATTCGCCTGTTATTCCGGATTCACCACGCCGACTGCAGACATCGCAGCCTATGGAGCGCAGTCCTTCATCCCTGGACGCCCATTGCTCGAGGCGGTGAACGACCTGACCACACGCATTTTCACAGACTATGAATATAATGGCACCGTCACCGACGCCTCCACGCCCGTCACACGGGTGTTTGAGCTCAAGGGTGGCGTCTGTCAGGATTTTGCCCATTTGCAACTGGCGTGCCTGCGCGCATTGGGTTTGCCTGCACGCTATGTCTCTGGCTATCTGCGGACCTATCCGCCCAAGGGGCAGCCGCGCTTGATTGGCGCAGATGCATCCCATGCATGGATTTCGGTCTGGTGTCCGGAGGCAGGCTGGGTAGACTTTGACCCGACCAACAATAAAATGATCTCCGATGAGCATGTCATCTTGGCTGTAGGACGTGATTTTGAAGATGTCAGCCCAATTTCCGGCATCATCCTTGGTGGCGGCAGCCATTTTGTCGACGTTTCAGTCGATGTTATGCCAATTGATAGCAAGGGCAATGAAATCGGACCGTCCGTAAATCCTCAGCCGCCTCAAAGCCAAGCACAAGGGGCTGCGCTAGCGGTTGCGAACCAGTTGTCCCAACGACAAGATCAAGAGCGTGCGCAGGAACAGACGCAAAACCAGCCATCAACGCAAACCACACCCACGCAACCGGTGACCGCCGACCGCACCTATTGACCGCAATAGCGCTTTAAAACAGCCTTATGTCCCTTTCGTGTAGACTCCCGGTGCATATCCTCCCCGCATCCATCGGGAATTCAAAACACGCCTTGTCTTCTGGACATAGTCGGATTTATTGTAAACAACAAATCCGTAAATTATGCCCAGAAATGGTGCAAAAGGGGGGAAGACTGAATGACTATTCCAAACATCACACTGAGGGACGGCACAACAATCCCACAACTCGGCTTTGGGATCTGGAATGTACCCCCCGAGACCACAGCAAATGTTGTCTCAAACGCATTGCAAACAGGGTACCGACTGATTGATGGTGCCTATATTTACCGCAATGAGCAAGGCTTGGGAGAGGGGATTCGTGCTTCCGGTATTCCGCGTGGCGAAGTCTACATCACCACCAAGGTCTGGAACAAGGATCATGGCAAAGATAACACCCGCATCTCTGTGAAGCGTAGCCTGAAAACCATTGGCGTTGACCAGTTGGATCTGGTTCTCATTCACTGGCCCGTTCCTAGCCAAGATCTCTATGTCGAGACATGGCAAACCCTCATTAAGCTACGCGATGAGGGGCTTATCAAATCCATCGGCGTCTCCAATTTCAACGAAGATCATTTGGATCGCATCATCAGAGAAACCGGTGAAACGCCCGTTGTAAACCAAATCGAAGTCCATCCTAAACTGCAACAAGAGCACACACGCTTTGCAAATGCCAAACACGGCATCCTCACACAGGCATGGACCCCTCTTGGAAAAGGCCAGTCCTTTGACGCTGACCCCATCACAACGGCGGCAAAGCGGACAGGGAAAACCCCGGCTCAAGTGATCTTGCGTTGGCATATTCAGCTTGGACATATTGTCTTTCCGCGCTCCGTTAGCCCCGAGCGTCAGGCCGAGAATATCAATATATTCGACTTTTTATTGACCGACGATGAAATGACCGCCATCAAATCACTGGACATTGGCTTGAGGACAGGACCAGACCCCAGTGTCTTCAAACTGACGTAGGGAAAATCAGCTTTACGGGCCAGCCAACCATGAAATGGGAAAGCAGACTGGCCCGTTGCATCATAAGATCCAAAAACACCCGTTTGCCGTATCAAAGGCAAAGAGGGTAGTATGGACCAATCAATCAAACATGTCTGGATCATCGGCGCCAGCTCCGGCATCGGAGCGGCTCTTGCCAAAAAATATGACCAAAATGGATGGCGTGTCACCGCCTCTGCCCGCAATGCTGAGACTTTGGACGACTTGGCATCCAGTGGCCACAAAATATCCAGTCTGGTGATGGATGTACAAGATGCAGGTGCGTTCGATCATGCCATTGCGCAATTCAACCAAACAGGCTCGTTACCGGATTTAGTGATTTTTTCTGCGGCGACCTATCGACCCGGTGGATTGGACGTGTTGACGCATAAAGACGCCAACAACCACATGGCGACCAATTATCTGGCCGCGGTTGGGCTCATTGAGGCCATCACGCCTGAATTTACCAAACGTGGACATGGACACTTGGCAATCATTGCATCCCTGTCTGGTTATTGCGGCTTGCCCAATGCGGCGCTCTATGGACCAACCAAGGCTGCCCTCATCAATCTATGTGAGACGCTTAAACCAGATTATGACCAGCTCGGCCTCAAGCTGAGCCTCATAAACCCCGGCTTCGTTAAAACTCCGATGACAGACAAAAACAGCTTTTCCATGCCATTTCTTTTATCACCAGAGCAGGCAGCCGACAAAATCTCCACCGGGCTGGCGCGTGGAAAATTTGAAATAGCGTTCCCATGGCCTCTCTCTATATCATTGAAAATTCTTCAAAAAATGCCTTATGCGCTCTATTTCAAATTGACCAAAAGGCTTGCATCATGAGCAACAATCAGCAGGAAAAGCGCGAGGCCACCGCCCATGCTTACGCCTCATTCTTTCAAAATCTATCCGCTGATAAGCATAATGGCCTCAGCGAAATACTCAGTGCTGATGTTCATTTTACAGATCCTTTCAATGACACCAAAGGGCTAGGCAATGTGATTGCCATTCTTGAAAAGATGCATAAGGATGTCGAGAATCCGAGATTTATGATTCTCGACATAATCTGGTCAGGCGATATTTGCTTCATGCGTTGGGATTTTTCATGCTTCCAACCCACGCTCGGCATCTGGAAATTTCGCGGCATGACCGAGCTTCATTTCAATCAAGAAGGCCTTATTTCTTCCCATTTTGATTATTGGGATTCTGGCAAACATTTTTATGCCAAACTCCCCTTTCTGGGACGTATCATTCGAGCAATTATACGCAAGGCCAGTATCTCCAAGACTTGACGGATGACACTGACATATAGCGAGGAACGCCATATGTCAGCGCTGCTTTAGCAGCCGATTAGCCATTGGCTGGCTTTTCAATAACAAAAAAGCCCACATCGATTGAACCCTGCCAAAAACCCGCTTCACAATAATCGAGGTAATACAGCCACATGCGCTTGAAGCGTGCATCAAAGCCCAATGCTTCAATCTCGGGCCAATGGGAAAGGAAAGCTTGTCTCCAGTGGGCCAAAGTGCGCGCATAATCCGCGCCAAAAAACTCCTGCTGCTTAATCAGCAAGCCTTGTTTGGCAGCCTCTTCTTCCAATCCTTGAGGAGATGGCAAGAATCCGCCAGGAAAAATATAATGCTGAATAAAATCCACGTTGTTGCGATAGTGATCAAAATGATCATCTGCAATGGTGATCGCCTGTATCACCGCGCGCCCACCCGGTTTTAGGCTCTGTCTGATTTTTTGAAAATATTCTGGCCAGTTTTCCTGTCCAACCGCTTCAATCATCTCAATCGAGACAATGCCATCATAAACGCCAGCCACGTCGCGATAGTCGGTCAGCGACAGATCGACCTGCTCAGCCAATCCCTTTTGAATCACTTTGTCTTGAGCAAAGGCAAGTTGCTCCCGTGACAAGGTCACACCTTTAACCTTGTGTCCGGCTGCTGCGGCGGTCAAAGCCATACTGCCCCAACCGCAACCGATTTCCAGAACAGAGCTCTGGGAATCAAGATCCAACAGTTCCAATACGCGCGCGTGTTTTTTCAATTGGGCCTGAACCAGATCATCTTGGCTGGTTCCGCTCAGACCATAAGCTGCGGAATAAGTCATGGTTTCATCCAGCCACAACCGATAGAAGTCATTGCCCAGATCATAGTGAAAGGCAATGTTTCGGCGGCTACCGGTGCGCGTATTGCTGCGGCCCTTATGCTGATATTTGGCCATTAGCCGTGTCAGCCAATCGGACCGGAGGGCTCGATCAAGGATATGCCGGTTTTTCTGAAGCAAAATAAACAGAGCCACTTGATCACTACAGGACCAATAGCCTTGTAAGTTTCCCTCGGCCAATGCCAATGGATTGCCCGAAAACACCTTGAACAAGAGACGGTTCGACGTAACGGATATGACAATGGGAGCAAAACCGCTCTCACCAAACGTCAAATGACAGCCACTGGGCAACGAGACCACCAGCGCTCCACCTTTGAGGCCGGACAGCATCCGAGTTAGTAAGGCTTGCCATACCCTGTCTTGCAGGGACCTCTTGGAAGACTGCGCATCCATCTTAGAAAGTGCTGATTGTGATTTGGCTTGCATTGGATGATGGGTCACGACAAGTCCCCTTTGCTAATCGGGCCGGGCATTGGATCGGGCAAAATCGACGTTACAGGGCTAGACGGAGGTGCTTGGCGTTTTTGGTAAACAGCACCCTTGAACCACAGCTTTAGTGCTTCCCAATGGATGGCTGCCAGAATTTTCCACCCCATCTGAAAATAGGAAAAAGATAATCCAAGCATAGACCACGCGCTCACAGGCATTTTTTTACCGCTGAAAGACGCAGTCAACAATGGTTTTTGGTGCTGGGTTTGATTGATGATGATCGCAACAGTGTCTCTGGGCACATCAACACGGAAGTTGTAGCGACACTCCATTTCGATAAAGGGGGACACATAAAATTTTTTGTCACAACTATGATAATGAGATGATGCAGACCCGTCAGCAATACCAAAAGCATAATGGTGACGCTCACCGAAAGTGTTGCGCACTTGGTAAAGAATGGCGGACAACTCATCATGAGCGTCATAGCAGAAAAAAACAGTCAGAGGATTGAATGCCCTCCCTAAAAATCGTGGGTAAGCGAGCATTTCGATACGCTCTGGTAAAGGGGCGCCAGCATTGAAAAGAGCGCTCTGGGCAAGTATACCCTGAACAAACAGGCGCAGATCATCATAGCCCGCGTCCATATGATCCTTTGCCTGAATGCTGAACAGGTTGAACCCATTGTAGGAAAAAAATGGCACTGATTTGGACGTGTTTTCTGCGTCGCCTAAATCAAGACAGACCGAAAAAACATCATATGAGAGCCGATGTTGAACCGTATCATGGCGTTGGTGAAAAACCTTTCCCTTGTAACATCGAAAGGGATCTTGGTGTGACGGACAGTTGGCCTGGTTCATTCCGCAGCCTCTAATCTGTCTAACTCGGTGGTTTCAGGGAAATACATGCGCCCCGAAGGATTGGAAACCAACCAAGGGCGATTGACACCTCCAAGGCGCTCGGCCACTTCCAGACCCGCCTGAATACCATCTTCATGAAAGCCATGACCCATATAGGCTCCACAAAACCATGTCCTGCGCTGGCCCTGTATCGTCCATATCTTTTTCTGCGCGACTGCAGCTTCCCTATCAAAAATGGGGTGTGCATAAATATAGGTTCTATACACATCCCCTTGTTTTGGTTGGTGGGTCGGATTGAGGGTTATGAAAAGGTCGCCACCGGCATTGAGCGGCTGCAAAGCATTCATCCAATAACTCACGCACAGCTTGTCCTGTGCTTCGCCTTCCGACTTCATATAATTCCAGGCAGACCAGACATTCTTGCGTTTTGGCATGAGACTTGGGTCTCGATGCAAAACGGCTACATTTTTTTGATATTTGATGTCTGACAGGATCTGGACTTCGTACGGCGTGGCCCCTTCATCTCCCGCCTTCAACAAACGCAACGCCTGATCAGAATGGCAAGCCAGAATGACATGATCGTATTTTCGATCATCACCATTGCGCATATTCAGTGTCACCGAACCGGCTTTGCGCGACAAAGCGGTGATGGAGGAATTGAGCAAAATCTCACCCGATATCCCCTTGGCCATGCGATTCACATATTCGATCGACCCACCAACAACCGTGCGCCACTGCGGGCGATCCCGAACTTGCAACAGCCCGTGATTGTCGCAAAAACGGACGAAAGAACAAAATGGAAAGGCCAGCATCTGTTCTGAGGGCATAGACCAGATCGCCGCTCCCATCGGCAGCAAATGGTCCTGACGGAAACAAGCGCTGTAGTTTTTCTCATCCAGATATTGAGCCAGAGAGTAATCTTGAAAACGCGCTTTTGCGGCATCCAGTCGAGCGTACTTGTAAAAACGGCGAATGTCCCACAGCATCATCAGAAAGGAGGGGGAGATCATGTTTAAGCGTCGAGCAAAAAGCGCACTTAAGCTCGATCCTGCATATTCCTTCCGACCATTGTCGGACGACACCGCAAAAGACATATCTGTCGGTGCCGTTTCCACACCCAAATACTCAAACAAAGCAGTCAGATTGGGATAGGTTGGCTCATTATAAACAATAAAGCCGGTATCGACCGCAACAGCGCGCCCCTCTACCTCAACGGTCTGGGTATTGGCGTGTCCTCCCAGCCGATTGTCTTTTTCAAACAGATCGACATGATGCGTCTTGGATAACAACCAAGCTGCAGACAGTCCCGAGATTCCACTTCCAATTACTGCGATACGCATTGAGCAAGTCCTGTGTTTGTTTTGACCTTATATGCGCAATTCTGAAATTTGGATCACCCATACCCGTTGTGATCCAACCACATTTTACATGCGTAACAAGGTCAAATTCAATCAACGGGTGTACAAGCCGATGAAAAAAATGCAGCTTAGAGCAGGTGAGATTATAGGGGGGCAGAACTTGACCGCCAAACAACTCAAAGACCTGCTCGTGGTGCTAGGAAAAGACCGTTGTAAAAAGTCTTTTCGTGCCCTGTTTGAGCATTTCGCTCCGCGCTTGAAGTCCTTCTTTTTAAAGATTGGAACCAATGAGGAAGTCGCAGAAGAATTGATACAGGAAACCTTTGTGCAAGTCTGGCGCAAGGCGCATACCTACAATCCTGAAAAAGCAGCCGCCTCAACATGGATCTTTACAATCGCCCGTAATCGGCGCATCGACCGCTTCCGGTCAGAAAAAAGTTTCATCTATAAAGATGAGCAATTCTTCTCCACCGTCTTGGTGACAGAAGAAAGTCAATCTCAAACCGTGTTTGAATCCGAGTTGGGGCATCGTGTGCGAGACGCTCTTGCACTGCTGCCCGCAAATCAATCAGAAATCATTCACCTGTCCTTTTTTAAGGATTTAAGCCATTCCGAGATAGCGCAACATCTATCGCTTCCATTGGGAACGGTTAAATCCAGAATACGCCTGGCCTTCAAACAGCTACGCACCATTCTTGCGGGGTTGGAAACATGATCAATCACCATTTAAGCGACGAAATGATTTTGGGATATGCCGCGGGCTCCCTCTCGGCTGGGCAAGCCATGGTGGTGCACTGCCATCTGGAAACGTGCCCACATTGCTCGGCCCGCCTTCAAGAAGCTGAAGCTCTGGGCGGAGCCCTAATCGAAGAGTTGGACGAACGGCTCGTATCGAAACTCAACTTCGATGATCTGATCGCAGAAATCGAATCTCTGGATGAGTCCGCTGATGCAACTCAAGTAAAACCAGATTCAATGCCTTCGGTCGCGAACGCCCAGGGGTCTGACCGCCAAAAAACACCCCAACTGTTGCGCGACGTGCTCGGTCATGGACTGGATGAAGTTCGTTGGAAGATTGTTGGGCCGGGAATACGGCAGTTCATTTTGCCCATCACACCAAGTGAGGGTGAGAAAGTCCGACTGCTCAAGCTTTCCCCTGGCTTTGTAACACCCCAACACAGTCATCATGGCTCGGAAATGACCTTGGTGCTCAAGGGGTCATTTTGCGATGAGACCGGCCGATATGCTGCCGGAGACATTCAAGAAGCCGATGACGGATTGGATCACCAGCCGGTCGCAGATACAGACGAAGAATGCATCTGTCTTGCCGTCACCGATGCACCATTGGAATTCAAAAGCATCATCAGCCGAATGATACAGCCCATGGTGGGGATTTAGGCAACCAAAAGAAAACGCCTCCCACACAAACACTACAGATAAGCCCATAGGAGCCCAGCCCTATGGGCTTTTTCTATGTCAGCTTCCCATCATTTAATCAGCGATGTAATACGGTATTCAGAACGGATTGGATCAGACAAAATCTTGTGATTACAAATAGATAAACCAGATGATCCATACCAGATCCCCACCGTAACAGTTTGTATGAAGCGACAAAGAAATAGTCGCCTAGACCCATCACCAACCCTTGGAGTGAAATAATGAAAACCTTAATCGCTGGAACATTTCTATCTGTAGCCCTTCTTGCTGGCCCTGCCGTTGCAAAGAATATTGTAGAAACCGCATCAGACGCAGGAACCTTCAAAACGCTCCTTGCTGCGGCCCAAGCAGCTGGCCTCGCCGACGCATTGGCAACTGGCGAAAACCTGACCGTATTTGCCCCCACAGATGAAGCTTTCGCCAAACTGCCAGCCGGCACCGTCGAGACGCTCCTAAAGCCAGAAAATAAAGACCAACTGGTCGCTATCCTCAGCTATCACGTGGTGCCACGCACCTTGACCGCAAATATGCTCCCCGGGCCGGCAATCCATGTGAAAACACTCAAGAAAACCAACGATGGCACATTGGCAATCGCTAAGACAGCGACAGGTGTGACCGTCGACAACGCCAACGTCATCAAAGCGGATATCAAAACCGATAACGGCATTATCCATGTCATCGACCAGGTGATGCTGCCATCCAGCTAAGCAAGAGCACCCCAGATCCAAAATACAGTGGCGGCCAAGTGCCGCCATTTTAGTGCCAACAATTTATATAAATGCGGCCAGCCTAGGCACTAGATTTACCAGCGCAGACATTGCTCACACCGTTAGACAATCTCCTTGGATTTTGTGTGGCTGAGCGCTGCTACTGAATTAGGTATAAAAAAAGAGGTTGTTCAAATCATTGAACAACCTCTTTAATTTGGAGCGGGCGAGGCGATTCGAACGCCCGACCCTAACCTTGGCAAGGTTATGCTCTACCCCTGAGCTACGCCCGCGAAACTTATCCGGTCTCTTAAACCGTTAGCAACAAGTCGCCGCTGTCAGCTAAGCGCTCCGTCTTGCTGACCGGTGCTTATATGTACGACCTGCAGATCAATTGCAACAAAGAAATTACAAAAAATCTCTTTTTCCAACGAAGTCTGTATTTTCTTCACAAGCGGTGAAAACACCTTGGCATAGGACCCATTGTCGTAAAGCCCAGAAAAGCCTCTTGCGACGAGGTCAAAGCCAGCTTATTGACAAAGTCGTACCAATAAATAATTACCTTCAATGCAAAACCACGCGCGCACTCGCTCCGCCAGATAAAAAAACGGAACCCTCTGCATGTCCTCCGAACCACCTGCCACTCGCCAAGACCTTTTTGATTTTCTCGATCAGCTTGGCATCCAGACCAGCACCCATGATCATGAAGCCGTCTTCACGGTGCAAGAGAGCCACAAGATCAAACAAGATTTGCAGGGTGGTCATTCAAAGAATCTGTTTCTTAAAGACAAAAAAGGCAACCTTATGCTGGTTGTCTGCCTCAACGATACCGAGGTCGATCTAAAAAGCTTTCACAAAAAATACGAGTGCGGTCGCGTCAGCTTTGGCAATGCAGATCTATTGTGGGAACATTTGGGCGTCACACCTGGCTCGGTGACGCCATTTTCGCTGATCAATGACCGCCAAGAGAGAAAAGTCCAACTTGTGCTCGACGCCAACATGATGGAGATGGAGCTGCTCAATTTCCATCCTTTGGAAAACACAGCAACCACAACCATTACCAGTCAGGATCTGTTGGCCTTTTTCCATGCGACCGGCCATAAACCCACCATTCTTGACTTGGAAAAACCGCAGGACGAATCCATTCACGCCTGAGATTGTGTCAAACATACCATTGGGCATTGAAGCCAGACCGGCTCTGCCCCATATTGAAGCAAAGACAAGCAAGCATAAGGCTCGATTGGTTTTCTGATCGACGACGGCATTCGGGCTGGACGCAGTCCCCGAACAAAGGACCGAAACAATGAACACCAAGTCCTATGGTTATGGCAGCGGCATGTCCGCCAATTACACCACATCGCAAGGCAGCGCGGCATCCTTTGGAAGCAAGCCGACGCAGCCCAGCGCTCAACCGGCCCCATTGGCGCGGCCAAAGCCCCCCGTGGACACAGGTCCCTTGATTATGGATACCACCACGCAGAATTTCATGAAAGATGTCATTGAGGCATCACGCACAACCACAGTTCTGGTTGATTTCTGGGCGCCTTGGTGCGGCCCATGCAAACAATTGACCCCGATCATTGAAAAAGCGGTTTCTGAAGCCAATTGCCGTGTCAAACTGGTCAAGCTGAATATCGATGACAATCCCGAGATCCCCGGTCAAATGGGCATCCAGTCAGTGCCGGCCGTACTGGCGTTTAAAAACGGTCAACCGGTTGACGGTTTCATGGGTGTTCAGCCAGAAAGCCAGATCAAAGCCTTCATTGATAAAAACGGCACCGAACCACCGGCAGATCCCCTTCAACAAGCCACAGATCAGGCTTATAATCAGTTTGAAGAGGGCAACACAGCCGAGGCTTTGCAAATCTTTGGCGGCATTCTTCAACAGGTGCCAGACCATACTCCCGCCGTTATCGGCCTTGCCAAGTGTTTCTTGGTGCTGGAAGAAGTGGAACGGGCGCGCGGCGTCTTTGATACCCTGCCGCAAGACAGCCATGATGAGCAAGACGTGGCCGCGCTCAAAGCAAGCCTGGAACTGGCTGAACAGAGCGCAGATTTGGGTGACTTGGCTGATTTACAAGCCAAACTGGACGCCAACCCAGAAGATAATCAAGCCCAATATGATCTAGCGATCGCTTTGAACGGTAAAAACAAAAGACAGGAAGCGGTTGACCATCTGGTCACCATTATCAAGCGGGATCGCGAGTGGAACGAAGACGGCGCCCGCAAACAGCTGCTCCAGTTTTTTGAAAGCTGGGGGGTTATGGACCCTGCAAGCGTCTATGGCCGACGCCAATTGTCGTCCCTGCTGTTTTCTTAAAGGCCAGAGAAGGCTGTTTGACACCCAATTGCAGGGCGCGCTCGGTGCGAAAATATGTCTGACGCCCCTTCGTCCATCAGACACCTGTCTGCTAGTATGTTGTCCGGTCTAACCAAAGACCGGATGACGGTTTGCATATCGAGGCCCGTACGAAGCGGGCCGAGGAGATCACATGGCCCAAGCTGGCAACGAAATTTATGACAGCCCGAGAGATATTCCGGCCATCATCCCTATCTTTCCGCTGGAAGAAGCACTGCTTCTGCCCCGCACCCAGATGCCGCTGAATATCTTTGAAGACCGCTATGTCGATATGATCGATCATGCCATGCGCAATGATCGCATCATCGGCATAATCCAGCCGGCATCGAGTCCGAGTGAAACCGACGACCAAGAGGACCCGGAGTCCAAACCAGAACTGCAAACCATCGGTTGTCTGGGGCGGATATCCGCCTATGGAGAAACCGGCGACGGCCGCGTTCTGATAACACTTGCAGGACTTTGCCGTTTCAGGATGATTGCAGAGGTTGAAACGGAACAGCCTTTCCGAATGGCAGAAATTGACTGTGAAGACTATGCTGAGGATCTCATCGAAGGATTCGGTGAAAACGATGTAAACAGGCAGGGTCTACTCGACATTTTCCGCGATTTTCTTGATGCCAATGATATGGAAGCAGATTGGGATAACGTCGAGAAATCCTCCAATGAAATTCTCGTCAATTCCTTATCAATGATGAGTCCCTACGGCATCGCTGAAAAGCAAGCATTGCTTGAGGCTCCAAGTCTTACAGTAAGAGCAGAAACGCTCATCGCTATCACCGAGATGCATTTGGCAAGCGAAGGTGGTGAAACAGCCACGACTTTGCAATAAAGCACAGCGCAGAGCAGAGCAAAAAGGGCAATGGCCATGACAGACACCACCAACAACAGCACGACACCCGGAAAAACCGGCACTGTGGATCGCAAATTGTTGGAAATCCTTGTCTGTCCGGTTACCAAAACGACGCTACATTATGACGCTGAAGCTCAAGAGCTGATCAGCCATGCCGCAAAACTAGGCTACCCAATCCGGGAAGGGGTGCCGATCATGCTGCCCAGTGAAGCCCGTCAGCTCGAGGACTGACCAATGGGACTTTAAAGGCCCTCCCCGCGCAACAAACGCGGGATATCGCCGCTGTTGCCTGCTGCTTCTTCGATAAACATCCGCTTGAGGCCAGGCAGGCGTTCGACAATGCCCAACCCTAAATCACGCACATGGCGCAGAATATCGCTCTTGTTTGAAAACAAACGATTGAGGATGTCGCAGGTCATACCCATCTGCACCACATCAAACCGGCGCCAAGTCTGATAGCGCTCCAACACATCCAGAGCACCAATATCCTGACCCAGTCGAGCGGCTTCGACAATCACCTCTGCCAACGCAGCAACATCCTTGAAGCCCAGATTAAGTCCCTGCCCCGCGATGGGGTGAATGCCATGGGCAGCATCGCCGATCAGCGCAAAGCGCGGCGACACAAAAGACCGCGCCAGAACCATTCCCAATGGAAATCCCTTGCGTGGCCCTTTTTCCGTCACAGCGCCCAACTGCTTGCCAAACCGGCGCTCCAGTTCCAGTGAGAAAGTAAAGTCATCCATCTTCAACAGTCGTTTGGCGTCATCCGTGCGCTCGTTCCAAACCAGCGAAGAGTGATTGCCTTTGAGCGGCAAAATGGCAAAAGGCCCGGACGGTAGAAAATGTTCTACGGCGCGTCCCTCATGAGGACGCTCATGCTCGACCGTTGTCACAATGCCCATCTGGTCATAGTCGAACCGCACCACCGGAATGCCAGCAAGATCGCGCAAGCGCGAACGCACTCCATCAGCGGCCACCAGCAATCCGGCCCGCAAGTTACGGCCTGATCCGAGCGTTACCTCAACACTGGGCCCCTCTTCGACAAAATCGAGCACCGTGTCTTGTTCGACCAAATCAACTCCGGCGGCCTTGGCAGCATCATAAAGGGCACCGACCATAACGCCATTGGGTACCATATGAGCAAAGGGCACACCCTCATCTGTGTTGCCTTCAAAGGTCAACAACACCGGCCGGACAATATCATGCAGCTTGCTGTCGGTGACAACCATGTCCTGAATCGGTTCGGCATGCGGCAGAATTGCCTCCCAAACACCCAATTGCCCGAGCATTTTGGTTGCGCCCGACGCAATCGCAGATGCGCGTTCATCGCGGCGCATCTTCTCTGCAGGCTGCGGTTCAACAACAAGGATCGACAAATCACTCGCCTGCTTGATAGCAAGCGCCAGAGACAGGCCGACATATCCACCACCCGCAATCACCAAATCATAGCGAGATTGAATATCGGTTTGATCCATTTTACCGCCCTTGGTCATCCCTGCCCCTTTCACACGTTTGACGCAGCATTATCCGGCATCTTGCAACAAAAACGCGCAATTCCGACTACATCCTTCGCTCATCAACTCTCTTCTTATATAGACAAGCACAGTCATAAGATCTGCACAAACTGTCGCTATGATACATTTTTTTGTCATCTATTGGTTTGCAAGACCACCGGACTAGGGCAAAGTTGATCTGACTGCTTCGAAACAAGCACGATAACAAACAGGACCCGCACCATGACATCAGCAGTTGCCACGCTTCTTTCCATTCTGGATTTGGAAACCCTCGAGAAAAATCTGTTTCGTGGCCGCAGCCCACAAGATGGTTGGCAGCGGGTGTTTGGCGGTCAGGTCATCGGGCAGTCATTGGTTGCCGCCTCCCGCACGGTGGATTCAGACAAGCTGGCCCATTCCCTGCATTGTTATTTTATGCGACCAGGTGACCCCAAGGTGCCCATCATCTATGAGGTGGACACCCTCAGAGATGGACGCTCTTTTGTCACTCGGCAAGTCAAGGCCATCCAACACGGCAAGGCCATTTTCACCATGTCCGCGTCTTTTCACAAACAGGAAGAGGGCCTCAACCACCAAATGGAAATGCCGGACATACCGGCTCCGGAAGACCTTCCAAGCGAAGCGGATACGATTGAGGCCTATATGGCCAAGGCACCGGACAATATAAAAGCCTATTTTCGGCGTGAAAGGCCCATCGAGCTCCGGCCGGTCAATATGGAGCATTATACCACCGACAAAAAGCACGATCCTTTGCAATATGTTTGGGTCCGCACCACATCCACTCTGCCCGACGACCCGGCCATTCACAAATGTGCGCTGGCTTATGCATCAGACATGACTTTATTGGACACATCGCTATTTGCTCATGGGCGCTCAGTCTTTAACAAAGATGTCAGCGCCGCCAGCTTGGACCATGCCATGTGGTTCCACGCAGACTTTCGCGCCGACGAGTGGCTGCTCTATAGCCAGGACAGCCCTTGGGCCGGTGGAGCACGTGGCATCAATCGCGGCTCGTTATTCCGCCGCGACGGCACACTCGTCGCAACAGCCGTTCAAGAGGGGCTCATTCGAATTTCCAACCGTTAATCGGTAAAAATCGCCCATTTCTGAGTCATTTCCCAAACAGCGCCCAATGCTTAAGCAGCGAACAACATAGAAATGGCTCTTAGAACGCACTGCACACAATCCAAACACCCAAAGACTGTATAAATATTAGGCAAAAATCAAATTTTGCCTAATATTTTGTCTTTTTTGGCGGATGCACAATTATCAAGCATGGATTAAAAATAGGCATAAATGAATTTATCGATGAAGATTCAATAGCTTAACAAAAAGTTTAAAAACTGGCACGGCTCTTGAAAGAGAAGGGGCAGGAACAAAAGTTCCATCCCAAAATTCCTGACAATTTTGGGGCGGAATATCCAAAAACCCAAAGAGGGACATGAGAGAGTGCCATGAAGTTCATTATTGCCATTATCAAGCCCTTCAAGCTGGAAGCTGTGCGTGAAGCATTGTCTGCCGAAGGCATTGAAGGCCTGACCGTTACCGAGGTCAAAGGCTTTGGTCGCCAACGCGGTCATACTGAAATCTATCGCGGAACAGAATATTCAGTTTCCTTCCTCCCAAAACTGAAAATTGAAGTCGCAGTTACTGCTGAAAAAGCCGAAAAAACAATCGAAGCCATTTCCAAGGCTGCAGCTACCGGCCAGATCGGCGACGGCAAAATCTTCGTCACCTCTCTAGAGCATGTCATGCGCATTCGCACCGGCGAAACAGACACCGACGCGCTCTAAGCAAAACCCCTGTCAAGTAGAAGCGAAAAATCAAGGACACACCAATGTCAAAAACAACCCTTGCCCTTCTTGTTGGCGCAGCTACCCTTGTCGCGGGCCCGGCCCTCGCACAGGACGCAGCGGCCACAGCACCAGCAGTCGCTGAAGCAGCTGCTCCTGCAGCCGCAGCTGCTGCCGATACTGCCTATATCCTCAATACCCTGCTCTTCCTGATCGGTGGTTTTCTAGTCATGTGGATGGCAGCTGGTTTCGCCATGCTCGAAGCCGGTCTGGTCCGCACCAAAAACGTTTCGATGCAGAGCCTGAAAAACATCGCTCTCTATGCGGTTGCAGGCATCATGTATTGGCTCATCGGTTATAACCTGATGTATACGGGCGTTGATGGCGGCTATATCGGTTCCTTCTCCTTTGTCTACGGTCTCGACCCTGTCGGCCTAGAAGGTGCAGACACCGCGGCTCTTCTGGAAACCGGCTATTCCACTGGGTCTGACTGGTTCTTCCAGATGGTATTTGTGGCCACTGCAGCGTCGATTGTATCCGGCACATTGGCCGAGCGCATCAAACTATGGCCATTCATGATGTTTGTTGTCGTATTGACCGGCTTCATCTACCCAATCGCCGGTTCCTGGCAGTGGGGCGCAGGTTGGTTGTCTGAAATGGGCTTCTCCGACTTCGCAGGTTCCACCCTCGTACACTCTGTAGGCGGCTGGGCTGCTCTTGCCGGCGCACTGCTTCTTGGTGCTCGTAAAGGCAAATACGGTAAAGACGGTCTTGTAACCCCAATGCCGGCTTCTTCCATTCCTTTGGCCACCTTGGGTACATTCATCCTGTGGCTCGGTTGGTTCGGCTTTAACGGTGCTTCCCAGCTCGCTATGGGTACCATTGCTGACGTGTCTGATGTATCTCGTATCTTTGCTAATACCAACATGGCAGCAGCAGCCGGTGTTGTTACAGCAATGGTCCTGCTGCAGATCCTGTATAAAAAAGTCGACGTAACTATGGTCCTCAACGGCGCATTGGCAGGTCTTGTTGCCATTACCGCGGAACCTCTGACACCAACCATCGCACAATCACTGTTCATCGGCGGCGTCGGCGCAGCCATCGTGGTCTTCGCAGTTCCAATGCTCGATAAACTCAAAATCGATGATGTTGTTGGTGCGATCCCGGTTCACTTGATGGCTGGCATCTGGGGTACGATGATTGTTCCTCTTACCAACAGCGGCACATCCTATATGACCCAGCTGATTGGTGTTGCAGCATACGGTGCTTTCACTTTTGTTCTATCCTTCATCGTTTGGATGATCCTGAAATCAACCGTCGGCATCCGCGTCAGCGAAGAAGAAGAACATCTTGGCCTCGACAAAGCAGAGATTGGTGTAGAAGCCTATCCTGAATTTGGTCAAGGTAGCCAACGCCTCTAATCATAAAGAGCAAAGCGGAGTTCTAATCACCTCCTCCGCCTGATGCTCAAGGCCCACCCTAGGGGCCCCAGAGGGGAGAAACCCGCCGGAGCAAAGCCGGCGGGTTTCTTTTTGTCCAAATTTTGCCAGAATAATCCAAGAATTGACGACGTCCTTGGCGTATCGCCCCCACACGTACATCTGTGGCCTAAGGGTGTCATTGCTGCAGGTATCAGGATCTTCGGGGCAACATCTCACAGTAGCCGTGGAAGAGTTACCTTCGCTTCGCCGCTGGTTGGCTCGATCGTTGGTGCGTTAAATGCATTGGCGGTAGGCTTTTGGGCAAAAAGATGTCCCAAGGACCAATAAAGGCGGGTGCGATATATCAGCAGCCCGCCTTCTTCAATTTGGATTTTGACGCTGCCTACTGCAGCAGCGCAGTAGCCAACACGCCAGTTTCACCATACCATTGAGGTTTATCCTGCCCGCAAACGAAGGATCTCGCCACACCATCAGCTATGGATCTTGCCAATTCATTGGCATTTTTATTGGCGGACGCATCAACAAATCCCGCAATGCAAAAATCGTCATCTGCGATTTTGCTCACCACCAAAGCTTGCTTATCCTTAGGCTCACCAACAGAAACATACCAGCGCAGAATCGTAGCATAAGGTTTGGCATACCCTTCTTCGTCACTCAGGCGCCATTCCACCACATCGCCGACACGGTTAAAACCACCAAAGGTAAAGTAGCGATCGGTCGCAGCCTGATTGCGGTAGGCCACCGACATCCGCAAATCGCCCTCAGCGACAAAAACGGCAATTCCATCGACGCCTTTACAAACCTGTTCACTGTAGCCTTCTTCTTCATTAACGATCAAAGACATACAGGAGCCCTCGTCGAGCTTGCTATATTGATAGGAAATCTCGGCAGAATGGGCCGGATTGGAAAGCAGACAATAACTTGCAAAAAGTGAGGTCCCCGCTACAAACCCCATAAATTTAACTGGATTAAGAATAATCATAACCATCCCCTCATGGCTGACGCATTCATTTATATAGTCGCAATTCCCAAGCCATAAAATCATAGCCCTTTCCCACAAGGACTCGGCTTGGTTTTAACAGGTTCAGCCATAACCAAAAAATTTTGGTGTCTTTTGCTGAAAAAATAGAAACAAACTGAAACAATTTAAAATTGTACCTAACCAAATTTAAACAGTGACACAAGCAAGCAATTCGAAACGGGGCAACAAATCTTCACAAATTAACGCAACTCCAGTGGACCTAGAGGCTTGATCTAAGGTTTGTCTTGCCATCACCGCCAAGACCTCTTAAACCGCTATCAACACATGGTCCCAATTGGAGTTACACCCATGAATATTAGCGAAATCCCAGCGGGTAAAGACGCCCCTGAAGACATCAATGTTGTCATCGAAGTGCCGAAAGGCTCTTCCGTCAAATATGAAGTCGACAAAGACTCTGGCGCGGTCTTCGTGGATCGCTTCCTGTTCACACCGATGGCCTACCCTTGCGATTATGGATTTGTTCCCAACACACTGGCAGACGATGGCGACCCAATCGACGTACTCGTCGTTGGTGATGCGCAGCTTGCTCCCGGCGTTGTCATCCGCGCACGTCCCGTTGGCGTGTTGATCATGGAAGACGATGGAGGCAAAGACGAAAAAGTTGTTGCCGTGCCACACTCCAAACTAACCAGCCATTATGATCACATCAAATCCTACACGGATTTGCCGCAAAACCTCCGTGATCAGATCAAACATTTCTTTGAGCATTACAAAGATCTGGAGCCAGGAAAATGGGTCAAAATTGACGATTGGGCCGGTCCGGAAAAAGCCAAGGAAATGATTCAAATTTCCATCGACAATATGAAGAAATAATCTTCAACCATCGATCAAGAAACAAAAAGCGCGGCGCCATCAGGCAACCGCGCTTTTTTTATAACTGAACAAAGGTGAAAACCAGCACTGGTTAAAGCACCAGAGACATTTTGTCGCTTACATACCCCTGACAAGATTGGACAGAATAGACACCGCAAACAACAAAACGATGGGTGAAAAATCCATACCGCCCATCGTCGGAATGACTTGGCGGATTTTGGAAAGCACAGGATCCACCAGTTTCCAGCAAACTTCATAAATTGTAGCAACAAGCTGGTTGCGCGGATTGACGATATTGAAGGCGAAAAGCCAAGAAAACACAGCATATGCGATCACCACATACATGTAGATCTGCAGAATAGAAGCCAGTATCTCACCCATTGTCACCCTCATTCAATTTCAACAGCCAAAACAGCACCAAGGCAGCGCCGGGCTCAATCTATAATCATCATTCTGTTTTTGGCACCCTGAACAAACAGCACCATTGCTTTTAAAGCATGTAGCGATCCACCTGCAATCCTGCAAGGCCTGATACAGGAATTCGTAATGGAGGGGCATAAACTAAAAAAGCCCCGATGCAGACATAAACACGCGCACATCGGGGCCTTTAAAAACCAGAGTTGGCTACGCAAATACAAATTGCCAACTGACATCTCTTACGCAAACAACGTGCCAACCGGCTCATTTCATGAGTAATGCCATATATGGGCACGCGAGCGAAAATGCCCCCCATATATTGAAATAACGACTGAAACGGTAAGACCTCGGTAAGGTGTGCCACATGCATTCTGCACGACCTACTTCGCAATTTGCGAGACTTGGCTATCATGTGTCAGATAGTCATTACCATACCCAACCCAAAGGTCAAGAAAGGCATCAAGCCAGACTTCCACCGCTGGATCGTAAATATAGCGCCCCTGAAAATGGTCTCTCTTGCTGCGTGCCCCGGGCAACTTAAGGCGTTCGGACGCTTTCACCGTCCATCGATGCATCATATGCATGGTCACCTCGGGGTGAAACTGAATGCCATAAGCATTGTTGCCATAGCGCATCGCCTGATTGGCAAAAGATGCCCCTGTCGCCAACAGTTCCGCCCCTTTAGGTAAGCTGAAGCCTTCCCGATGCCATTGATACACTTTGCTTGGCCAATCCAGCAAAGACTGCCCCGCATTGGTCGCCTCAATCGGATAATAGCCAATTTCAACATGGTCATCGACACGACTGGTCACATGACCACCCAATTGTTTGGCCAGCATCTGCCCACCTAGGCAAATGCCCAAAAATGGTTTGTCATCGCGCAAAGGAACAGAAATCCAGTCTATTTCGCGTTTGATATAGGCTTCTTTGTCGTTGGCACTCATGGGGCCGCCAAACACAACCGCGCCAGCATGCCCATCCATTGTCTGGGGCAGGCTGTCACCAAATCGTGGTCTACGGATATCCAGCTTGAAGCCGCGCTGTTTCAACATCCAGCCAACGCGTCCGGGAATGGAATTTTCTTGATGTAATATTATGAGAATCCTGGGTGCGTCTGATGGCACAAGTTGTGAGGCCGCCCAGTTCATCCGTCACCCATTTCAGTTTGGTCTAACTCATTCTGGGCTTGAACATTCTGACGGGTGCGAATCCGATCGCGCCGCGATACCCCCATCAACTCAGAAACGCGCCAAACCAGATTGTCTTCAAACTCATGAATTTTGCCGTCTGCAAACACCAGCTCCCACATCATTTCGATAATCTCGATGCGGCCCTCTTCATCAAGCTGATGTTTGAGTTTTGAAGTAAAACTGTAAAGATCCACGGCTTCATCATCGCGTTTGCTGGCGACCGCGATCAAGTCAGATGTGTCGCTATCCGACAGGGAAAAGCGTTGTTTGAGAATATCACGCATTTTGGCCTGTTCCTCAGGCTCAATCACTCCGTCAATAGCAATCAAATGGACAAGCAACGCCGCAGCAGCGACCCGATGGTCACCGTCCGAGAACACATTGCTGTCGTCGCTGTCACCTGCGACATCACGAAACATCTGCATCAAGCTTTCAAACATGATCAAATCCAATCTCTAGGTCAGTAATGCATGCGAAAAATGCAGACATCTTATAGTGCATTATTTTGTATCTTCACGCTCCAACGTCAAGACGCAATCGAGCGCCGAGCATAACCGCTTCCAAATTGTGATCAACAGGAATAGTCTGTTTACAGCTTGGAAGGCTCGGTCAAACCCTCCAACCACAAGTCTAACATGGCACACGATTTGTTTTTGTTGCAGAAAGACAAAGCGCCATAAGGCAAAGACAATTTTCTAGGGAGAGAGTTTATGCATAGCCGAAACTTAGGTGCAAAAGGCTTTAAAGTCAGCGAAGTTGGCTTGGGATGTTGGCAACTGGGTGCCGACTGGGGTGCCCCATTGGCCGAGGATGCAGGTCTCGCGATTTTAGAAACAGCCCTTCAAAAAGGTGTTACTTTTTTTGACACAGCCGACGTCTATGGCGGTGGCAAGAGCGAACTGCTCATCGGAAAGTTTTTGAAAAACAAAGACCGCGGTGACATCCGCGTCGCAACCAAATTCGGCCGCGGCGATCCCTATCCCGATGGCTACACCGAAGCCTCCTTGCGCAAAGGCATTGATGAGTCACGTGCCCGTCTGGGTATGGATTGCCTTGATCTGGTCCAGCTGCATTGTATTCCAACCCAAGTGATGCGCGACGGTGCTATTTTTGATTGGCTCCGCACGCTGCAATCGCAAGGCGTCATTCGCCACTTTGGTGCCAGCGTAGAGACCGTTGAAGAAGGACTTTTGTGCATCGAGCAAGACGGTCTGTTGAGCTTGCAGGTCATCTACAATTTATTCCGCCAGAAGCTGACCACCCAATTGCTGCCCAAAGCCAAGGAAAAGGGCGTCGGCATCATTGTTCGGCTACCATTGGCCAGCGGCATTCTATCCGGCAAATTCTCTTCCGGAACGGTCTTCGCCGAAAATGACCATCGCAACTTCAACCGCGACGGCCAGGCCTTCAACGTAGGCGAAACCTTTGCAGGCGTGCCGTTTGAAACGGGACTCCAATTGGTCAATGACCTAAAAGAAATGCTACCGGAAGGCATGGAATTGGCGGATTTTGCACAGCGCTGGATTCTCGACCATGATGCCATTTCAACCATTATTCCCGGTGCCAGCAAGCCCCAACAGATTGATCGCAATGCGGCCATTTCCGCTCTGCCACCATTGTCTGACGCCACCCACCGTGAGCTGGCGACCTTCTATGAAGAAAAAATCGCACAACATGTGCGCGGCGCTTACTAACCCATGCGCTGCCAATATCCCAAAAGCCCCGATTAACGATCGGGGCTTTTAAAATTCGGTGCTAATGTTTCAACATTGGCATTCAAAAATTTAGAGAGAAAAATACGGCCGCTGAATTGAGCCACTAGAGATACAAGCTTAACGGGACAATTGTTGCCGTTTCAAGGCTTTGATCTCGCGAAGGGATTGTTGTTGCCCTTCTCGAAAAGACCTTTCGACAAAGTCTAAATGAGACCGCGCTGCGTGATCAGCCCGCTCCGCATCCCCCGCCAATACGGCATTGCCGATCTCGAGATGCTGCTCCAGCAACCGTTTGCCTGAGCCGTCAATGCTGAGAAGAAACGTGCGGTTATAAAAAATCCGGCTTTTCGTCAGATCATAAATCGAAGCCATCATATGAATGAGCGTCGAATTTTGGCTGGCGTCAGTGATTGCTGTGTGAAAATTGAAATCCGCTTGCAGGGATGCATCCTGATCATTCGCCTCCCAGCTGTGCTGCAAAGCCTCCATGATGTCCGCTATACGCTGCTTATCCGCTGGCGTGGCCCGGAAAGCAGCCAACCGAGCTGCAAAAGCCTCCTGCTCCCGGCGATATTCCAAATAGTCATAAAAGGTTTCCCCATGTCGCGCATAAAGCTCCAGAAGCGCAGGCGACATAGCAGAACCAGTCAGGGACGCGATAAAGGCCCCTTCCCCGTGCCGCACAGTCACCAAACCACGCTCTTCAAGCAACTGCAGCGCTTCGCGAATCTTAGGCCGGGAGACCTGCATCATCAGTGCGAGATCGCGTTCAGATGGCAACTGGTGCCCTTCTTTCAAAACCCCATCGACAATCATGGTTTCGATCTGATTGACAACCGCATCTGCGATGGTTTCATGCCCGACAGGTTCAAATGGATTGGCTTTGCTCATGGTCAAACAGATTCATGTCAATGTTACGTTAGGTGACTTACCAATCACGATAACACCAAGGCACTTGTAATCAAACCATAAATAGGTGGTATATATAGCCCTAAAGTAAGAGGTAAAAATAATTTACCACTATCCGGATTTGCACTATGGTCTAATTCGAAACAAACAATGTCGTGACAAGCAGGAGACTAGAATGAAGGACAACAACGATCTCATCTCCGCACTCACGGCCATCGTCGGTGCTAAACATATTCTGACGGGAGCAAAGGAAACAGAGCCTTTTCGCAAAGGGTTTCGCTCAGGTGAAGGCAGCGCTCTGGCGGTTGTTCAACCAGCTACATTGCTCGAGTTCTGGCGCAGCCTCAAAGCCATCGTCGCTGCAGATAAAATTATCATTATGCAGGCTGCTAACACCGGTCTGACGGAAGGCTCAACCCCCAAGGGCACCTATGACCGCGACGTCGTGCTAATCAACACCCGCCGCATGGACAAATTGCAAAGCCTCAAAGAAGGCAAACAGGTCATCTCCTTCCCCGGAGCGACTTTATTTGCGCTGGAGAAAATGCTCGACCCTCTGGGCCGCCAACCCCATTCCGTTATCGGATCCTCCTGTATCGGTGCGTCAGTAATTGGTGGCGTCTGCAACAATTCAGGTGGATCACTCATCGAACGCGGCCCATCCTACACAGAACTGTCGCTTTACGCCCGTATCGGAGAAGACGGCACGTTGGAGCTGGTCAATCATTTGGGTATCGAACTCGGGGACACCCCGCATGAAATCCTGACCCGCCTTGAACAGGGCGACTATCAAGATCGCCATATTGAAGACAGCAATCTCAAAGCATCCGACACCGATTATGCCACCCGTGTGCGCGATGTTGACGCCGATACGCCAGCCCGATTCAATGCCGACAAACGGCGTCTGTATGAAGCGTCAGGCTGTGCAGGAAAACTGGCTGTTTTTGCCGTTCGGCTGGATACCTATGCCAAGAATGCTGAAGAAAAAACATTCTATATCGGCACCAATGATCCCAATGAATTGGGGACCTTGCGCCGCACAATCCTGTCAGGCTTTAAAAGCCTGCCTGTCTCAGCCGAATATATGCATCAGGAAATTTTCGACATCACTCGACATTATGGCAAAGACACAGTCGTCCTGATCGACAAACTTGGCACGGATCGGTTGCCGACTTTCTTTGCTCTCAAAGGGTGGGTAGATGCACGCACCGATAAAATGCCGGGCTTCAAACACATCACCGATCGCTTCATGCAGCTGTTGTCAAAGCTGTGGCCCGAAATCCTGCCCAAGCGGGTGCTGGCGTTCCGCGACCTTTATCAGCACCATCTCATCCTGAAAATGCGCGACGGTGGCATAGACGAGGCCCGCGCCCTGCTGTCTCAGGCCCGCATAGACAAGAGCCTTGACTATTTCGAGTGCAATGCCCGTGAGGCCAAGATTGCGGGCCTGCACCGTTTTGCAGCGGCTGGAGCCGCTATTCGCTACATGGCCATTCATGACAATGAGGTCGAAGACATTCTGGCCCTTGATATCGCCCTGAAGCGCAATGATAGAGACTGGTTGGAGCACTTGCCCGATAGCATTTCGGACAAGTTGATCCACAAACTCTACTATGGGCACTTCATGTGCCATGTGTTGCATCAGGACTATATTGTCAAAAAAGGTGAGGACCCCAAGGCGCTGAAAGCAGAAATGCTTAAAATCCTCGATCAACGCGGCGCCGAATATCCTGCCGAGCATAACGTCGGCCATCTCTATGCAGCCAAACCCGATCTGGCCAATTTTTACAAAAGCATAGATCCCACCAACGGCCTCAATCCCGGCATCGGCAAACTATCACGCAATAAAGATTATCGCTAAAAATCCCCTGCCGCGCCAATGCAAGAGCTAGGTGACAAGTAAGAGAAACCCGACGTGGAAGGGAAAAATGGTGCCGCATAGGTGATTTGAACACCTGACCCCATCATTACGAATGATGTGCTCTACCAACTGAGCTAATGCGGCATGCCAATGATCTGGTCACACACATGTGCGCTAAATTCAATTGCCTTTAATCGCAAACCTTCGCCGAGAAAGCTAGGAAAGAAACAACGCAACCGGAGACCAGAAACGGGTGGCTTCTCATAGCCAATTCCCTCTTCACTGGCAAGAGGAAACCAGAGCTTTGTGGGAGAAATGAACATAGAGTCACAAGCACCTGCGATCTCACCCCCAAACTTCACATAAAAGCCCGGCGATGGCCGGGCTTTTATTCATTGGATGACCCCGAAATGGGATTGCAGGACTAAAACAGCCGGAACCGCTTTTCAGGTGTCGGAGGCACAGGATCACCTTTTGGACCCGGATCATCCGGCGCATGCGGCATCGGGAACTCAACCTTCTTCGGTTTGCTCTTTATACCTTCAGCAGTCTTTTCTTTTTCGGGCACAGCATCCTTCCCATGCTCAGAAGACTCTGACGCAACCTTAATATTCTCAGCATCAACTGTGTCCGTACTATCAACGTTCGTCAAAGAGGCATCAGATACAGTCTCATCTTGACTATTGGTTGCAGACGGAGCTGCGGCGGCTTCAAGGATTTCGGGTTTCTCAGCAGGCTCGGTGGCTGGCTCAGAAGATGGCTCAACATCAGGTTCGGCATCAGCCACAACACCTGCAGCTTCGGTCTCGACCTTCGGACCGTCAGTAATATCAACCATGTCCTCAGCATCATCTTTGCTAGGCAGCAAGAGCAGATCGTCGTCGTTGGATTTTCTATCGCTGTCCAGCTCGCTGCTTTCGAGGATGGGTTGGAACGCATGTGCGATCTCGCGCACCGGCACCTTCCATTCAAAGACATCCAGTTTGCCAGTCAGTGGCGATGTCGGTTGCCATGTATCGCTAACTTGACCATCAGCGGTCCATGCGGGATCGCGATGCGCACCAACAGCCCGCGCCAACCACTGACGCACAAGACCGAAGTCATGGCTCTCACCCTCTTCCAGTTCTGCCATCAACATGCAAAGGCGCGGAGTCAAATGGCTTTGGGCCAAAGGCTCAATCAAATTGCGTGCTTCAGCCCATTCCCGTGCGTCCAAGCAGGCCCGCGCCATGGCAATCTTTGATTCAAGATGGTCCGGCATCAAGGCATAAAGGGAGCGAATGCGTTTAAGACGATCAACTGCCGTGTCTCCCGTCTTGATATAGGCGTAGCTCATGGCCAATTCAGGATGAGGCTCTTCGCGCCACGCCGCTTCAATCAACTTGGAAGCCTTGCGATATTCTTTCAGCTCATTGAGAATGTCAGCCGCTTTTGTAGCAGCAGGCACAAGACCTGGCGCCAATTTACAGGCTTCCAGCAACAACGGGCGCATGCGAACGTCCGCATTGTCTTCGCCTTCCAAGGCAAACGCTTGTGCTGTCAGAAGAACCGCACGTTGGCGACGGAACTGCTCTTTGGACACATGTTTGTTAGAATGATTCTGCGACAGGGTGATCAAAGCGCCTTGCCAGTCTTCTGAAGCGGTCTGCATGTCGAACAAGGCTGTTCCGGCCCAGCCGGGTGTCTTCTTGCCTTCGTCTGTCGCCGCTTTGGCCATTTCCATGGCTTCATCAGCGTCTCCACGGCGCTGAGCTTCGATATAGAGACCCCGACGACCCAATGCGCGGGTTTCGTCTTGATCCAACATCGCTTCAAAGCTCTGGCGCGCCTTGGTCGCATCGCCGGCCATTTGTGCAGTCTGCGCTTCCAGCATAAGGGTCATGGGCTCATCACCGATCAACTTACGCGCTTTGACCGCATGTTTTTTCGCCAACGCAAGATCGCCAACACCAACCGCAATCATGCCGGTCGACAAGGCTTTATAGCCCTTGTCACGGCGACGACCGGAAAAGAAACCGCCAATTGCCCCGGGAGACTTCCAGATCGAACGCACAAAAACCCACAATGCAATCGCCACGCCCATCGCAGCGACCACCATCAAAGCGCCGAACAGCAATGACACCTCAAAACCGGTATCCAGCCACGGCCATTGAATGATGATTTGACCCGGTCGGTCCGCCAACCAGGATCCGCCAAACGCAATACCCAATAAAACTGCAAAAAAGATGAGTGTCCTAATCATAATGTTTCATTCCCCACCTTATTGCGCAGTGCCATTGGCACCATTGCCAAATTCAGCGCGAATGGTATCCATTGCAGTATCCACCGCAATGCGTGCTTTCAAACCGGTCAGCCATTCAGCTCCGGCCTTGGCATCTCGCGCCGCATCAGGCAAAGCGTCCCATTCAGCCGCAGCCGTTGCAAGATCTCCCTGACCAACATGGAACTCGATCACACCAAGCTTATTGGTCAGACTATCACCCTTTTTCTCGCCACTCAGCGAGCGTACCCGAACAAGATTTTGCGCATTGAGAAGCAGTTTATCCATCAAGGTCGCAGCCCCTGCGCTTTCAGCTTCGCTCAACACCTTGTCATAAACAGCTTCGTAATCGCGCGCCAATTGCGCCTTTGTCGGTGCGCCCGTTTGGGCATATTGCGCCAACAACTCAACGGCCTCATGTTTGCCAACCACATCAGCAAAGGTGGTCAACGCCAGTTGATAATCCGCACCTGATGCAACTGCATTCTCTAAGCCGGCCAAAGCGATGGTGCGAGCCGAATTTTGCATTTTTGCCGATAGGTTGTTTTCTTCCAGCGACGTCACACGCCCGACAAGCGCACTCGTCTCTGCTCTCACCTTCTCATCCAGATTGGACAAGTCAGTCACCACATCGTTGATTCGTCTGTCCGCCGAAGACAGTATGCTGTCTTTTGCAGCGGCCAGACCCTGTTCAAATTGCGCGGCTTGCTCAGCGGCTTTTTGCTCAATAAGCACGACCTGCTGGCTGGCTTGCGTTTCCAATGCAACCAACTTTGCTTGGGTCGTTTCAAGTTGTGCACGAAGATCACCCAACCCATCAAACTGGTCTTTCAAACCTTCAAATCTGGACGTCAAAGCCTCAAGTTGCAGCGCCACGGGGCTGTTTGCATCAACAGAGTCAGCCGACACGTCAGTGTCGGATGTGGTCACCAACGATGCAATCTTGTCACCGATTGACATGATTTGAGACTCGATATCAGTGATCCGCGTCTCGATTGGGGATATATCAAATGGTGCGGTTTCAGGGATTAGTGTTTTCAGCCCTGTCACTTCTGAACTGAGCGATGAGACTTCCGAACTCAGGGAAGACAATGCACTGACTTGTTCGCTTTGCTGTGCATCCACGCTGGGCAAAGATATCATGCCCTGCTGCAAACCAACATAACTGAGCGCAACCGCCGCCACGCCACCGAGGAAACCACCAACAAGGCCGCTGCTAAAACCGCTCTTTTTTTCAGCCGCTGGCGCTATGGGTGGGACAATCGAAGCAACTGGCAAGTCTTCAGCAGCCACTCCATTATCCGGCTTGGGCGCTTCTGAAACCGTGGCCTCATCAGTATCTGTATCAGCAGCGAGTGATTCGCTAACGTCAGAAACGTCAGCCTCAGCCACATCCGGCTTTGCCGTATCTGATTTTGCTTCATCTGTTTCCGGTACGGCAGCCTGCGACGTGTCGTCCGTTTCAGATTGTGGCACGGATGTTTCGGGTTCTGCGCCTACGTCCGTTGGAGGAGATGGCTCTGAGACGGCCTGTGCGTCCGCATCTTTCGCTGCCTCTGGTGTGTCGCGCTTTGTGACATCTTTCGCGGCTAAATCAATGGTCTTGGCTGCCTTGCTTGCGGCCTTGGTCCTGTTAGTGGGTTTGCGAGCTGTCATACCATTCCTCAATTCCCGTGAAGCCGGGGCGGTCGAATCTCTGGCGATCATTGCATCGAATGACGCCAACGGACCATATATCAATTGTTCTGCACATATCGTCTATCAAAACCAACATCTGATTCTGGACAAAATGCCTATCGGGCCTTGGTGTGGCCCATCCCATTGCCTTATTCCCCAGAGTGAGCATAACGGTCACTTGGTTTACGGACTATTAGATTAACTAGTTATGGTCCTTTTTTACACATGCAAGCAATGATTGTTCATTTGGTGCAGCAGATACCACCAAAGGGTAGCCTGTCGGCTTTAACGGAGATGCAACAGCATCAGAAAGGCAATAAAATGTCACATGTTGCATATCATCTGCCAAGTCGTGCTTTTCAAACAATGTAAGCAACAGTTGACTGGTTCGGCTGGAGTAAAGCAATACACCATCAAGTCGTTTAGTTTGGATTGCAGCCACCGCCTCCTCAGTTAGCGACGACAGCGCAACCATTTCATAGCTCTCAATCAACGTGTAATCAAATCCATCAACATCAAGAGCCTGCGCCAATTTGCCCGAGCGATGTTTGGCAGTGAGATAGAGAATAGGACCAGCATCCGGAGAGAAAAGATCCAAAAGACGATCCGTCAAATGTGCCACATCCGGTGAGGTCTCGCCGATAGTGTCAAACCCTAGAGAGCGAGCAAGTGTTTCGGTCTGCGCTCCAACGCAATAGAGCGCAACACTGCGCAATTGAGCCAATTGCTCGGACTCTAGCATCCTCAACGCGTTGCGGGAGGTAACCACCATAGCTTGCCAAGGCAGCTCTGATGCTCGATCGGGCAGCATAAATGGCAACTTAATCGCCTCCATAACCGGAGACGACACAGCCTCTATCCCAAGTCCACTGAGCAAACCAATGGTTTGTTTTTGGTCAGCATCGGGTCTGGTGACAAGTATCTTCAAGCACAGCCCTCCTGCCCTGTAACCCCTGCCCTTGTTTCATGAACTCATAGCTCAGTGGCTTGCTGCCAGAACGGCCTCGAAAAACGCGGCACCTGCCTTGGCCCTCAAAGCATCCGCGGCCCGGAGCCCGATGTTCTGTGCATCGATGACCGCCCCCTCTTCAACCACATCAAAATGAGCGCTGCCGTCAGGCATCAGAACCAGACCGCTGAAAGTAAGACTATCGCCATCAATTCTCGCCAAGCCTGCGATTGGCGTGCGGCAAGACCCATCCAAAGCCCCCAGAAAAGCGCGCTCACAAGCCAGTGCCCGCTCGGTATCTCTGTGATGAATGGCGCCAAGCAATTCTAGAATACGCTCGTCCCCAACACGGGTCTCGATCCCGATTGCCCCCTGTCCGACGGCTGGCAAAAAGTCATCCACATCAATGGCTGAGGTAATCACCTCGGCTTCACCCAGTCGCCGCAATCCCGCACAGGCCAGAAGAGTTGCATCCGCGACACCCTGCTCCAGCTTCATCAATCGCGTTTGCACATTGCCGCGATACATCACCACGTCCAGATCAGGACGGATCTTCTTGACCATCGCCTGTCGACGCAGCGAAGAAGTACCAACTACCGCTCCTTCAGGCATCTCGGCAAGTGAGCCATATTTGCGGGAAATAAACGCATCACGCACATCTTCACGCGGCAAAAAGGTCACCATTTCCAAGCCGTCGGGCAAATAAGTGGGCATATCCTTGGATGAATGCACCGCCAGATCAATACGGCCATCCAGCAGGGCTTCTTCAATCTCTTTGGTGAACAAGCCTTTGCCGCCTGCCTCTGACAAAGGCCGGTCCTGAATCATGTCACCAGTGGTCTGGATCGCCACAATCTCGAAGCGATTTTCAGTTAGCCCATGCGCCTCCATCAGGCGCTGACGGGTTTCATACGCTTGAGCCAACGCCAACTTACTGCCGCGCGTACCGATTTTGATGGGAGTAGACTGCATCTTTTGTGCTTTCATTGTCTTATCGGCTTGCAAAAAGGCTTTTGAGGCCTTGTAACAAACCCGATTGAGGGGTCACGCCATCCATAAGGGCCAATGGGATGGACATCTTTGAATTTGATCAATTGCATCCCATCTTAAGAAAGGGGATGTCAATCGCAGCTCTTTGCTCTAATACTCAGGCCTGTTAGCACATGCCGACAGACCCCTTGGGGACAAATCATAAAGGGAACCAAGTAGCCCACGCAATGATCGTTTTAGGTATAGAGACAAGTTGTGATGAAACCGCGGCAGCCATTGTCCGTCGGTTTGACGACAAGTCAGATAATCAAAGAGCCGGACAGGGAGAGATTCTCTCCAATATTGTCCTCAGCCAGATAGAAGACCACGCAGCTTATGGCGGTGTGGTGCCAGAAATTGCCGCCCGCGCCCATGTGGAAGCCCTCGATGGCATCATAAAGCGCGCCATGCTGGAAGCCAATGTGACATTCGAGCAGCTTGATGGTGTTGCGGCAACATCTGGCCCCGGGCTTATTGGCGGCGTGCTGATTGGCCTCATGAGCGCCAAAGCTATCGCTGCAGTCCACAATATACCACTGATCGCAGTCAATCATCTGGAAGGCCATGCCCTCACCGCTCGCCTCACCAATGACGCCCCATTCCCCCACCTTTTGTTGCTGGTCTCGGGAGGCCACAGCCAGATCCTTTTGGTCAAGGGCGTTAGCGACTATGAACGCTGGGGCACCACCATCGACGATGCTTTGGGCGAAGCCTTTGACAAAACAGCCAAACTGCTGGGCCTGCCCTATCCCGGCGGTCCAGAAGTGGAAAAAGCCGCCAAAAACGGCGATCCCAAACGATTTGACTTTCCCCGCTCGATGAAAGGGCGCGACGGATATGATTTTTCCTTCTCAGGACTGAAAAGCGCAGTGCGACGGGAAGCTGAAAAAACCGCGCCCCTTTCTGATACCGATGTCAACGATCTGTGCGCCTCGTTTCAGGCCGCTATTTGCGACATCCTGGCAGACCGAATCAACAAAGCATTGCTTGCCTTCAAACAACGCTTCCCTCATTTAGACTCTCCGCAATTGATCGTCGCAGGTGGCGTCGCCTCCAATCAAGCCATCCGGGCAACCCTGTACGCTATTTTGCAAAAACATGAGGCAGAATTGATCGCTCCACCGATCGCGTTGTGCACAGACAATGGCGCAATGATCGCTTGGGCTGGGGCAGAACGTCTGGCCCTTGGCTTGACAGACCCGCTCAATACCACCGCCCGCCCCCGCTGGCCACTCGATAGCAACGCCGAAGCAAAAATTGGCTTCGGCCGAAAGGGAGCCAAAGCATGAGTGAGCCATCCGCACCAAAACCATTCCAGCGCGTCTCGGTACTCGGTGCCGGCGCTTGGGGCACGGCACTGGCACTCAACGCTGCCCGTGCTGGTCGTGATGTGGTTCTCTGGGGCCGCAACCAAGACAATCTCAACACCATCAGCACCCAGCGGCAATTGCCACCCTATTTACCCGGACTCACCTTTGATCACCCCTTGGAGACCACAACAGATGTGACCGAGGCAGCGGATGCTGATTGTATTCTGATCGTTGCTCCGGCACAGGTGACCCATCATATTGCTGAAGCCATCGGCCTTTACGTGCGCAAGGGCACACCGGTCATTCTTGCTGCAAAAGGCTTGGAAAAAGGTACCCAGCGCATGATGAGCGAGGTACTTGCCGATTATCTACCACAAGCACAACCGGCCATTCTTTCCGGTCCCTCTTTTGCATTTGATGTAGCGCGTGGCCTGCCAACGGCAGTAACCATCGCAGCGCGCACAGCGCCCCTGGCCGAACAAATCTGCGCCACCCTATCAAACAAGAGCTTCCGGCCGTATGCCAGCACCGACCTTATTGGTGTGCAGTTGGGAGGAGCACTCAAGAATGTGCTCGCCATTGCGTGCGGTATAGTCATGGGCAAAGAACTCGGGGCCAGCGCCCACGCGGCGCTGATGACACGCGGCTTTGCAGAAATGCAGCGACTGGCGCTCAAATTAGGCGCACGTCCCGACACCTTGATGGGCCTTTCAGGTTTTGGCGATGTCACCCTATCCTGCTCAAGTCCACAAAGCCGCAATTTTTCATTTGGTTATGCCCTTGGCCAAGGCACAGACCTGTCCGACTTGATGGCACCGGGTGCAAAATTGTCTGAAGGGGCCTACACAGCCCGGGTCGCCTGTGAATTGGCCGAAAAAAACGGTGTGGATATGCCCATTGCCCAAGCGGTCGCCGATGTATTGGATCGCAAAGACACAATCGATAAAGCAGTGTCAAAACTCATGACACGCCCCTTGCGCCGCGAAAGCGACCACCACTAGACTAGAATAAACAAAGGAATTTCCCATGCATTTCATCTTCACAGCACACGACAAAGCAGGCGCTCTTGAAATCCGTTTGGCCAATCGAGATGACCATGTAGCCTTTCTGAAAGACAATGCGGCCACCATCAAAGTCGCAGGCCCTTTGCTTTCTGACGATGGCCAAATGATCGGCTCTAGCCTGATTTGCGAAGCAGAAGACAAAGCTGCGCTGGAAGCGGTTATGGCAACCGACCCTTACGCCAAGGCCGGCTTGTTCGAATCGAGCTCGATTGTGCCTTGGAAATGGGTCATCGGCGCACCAGAATAATCCTGTTTAAAAACAATAAAGACCGGAGGGGCTCATGGCCTATTGGCTTTTCAAATCCGAACCCAATACGTGGGGCTGGGACCAGCAGGTCGCCAAAGGCGAGGCTGGTGAGCAATGGGACGGCGTGCGCAACTATCAGGCCCGCAACAACATGCAAAAAATGGCCTTAGGCGATAGAGGCTTTTTCTACCACTCCATCAAAGAAAAACGCATCGTCGGTATTGTGGAAGTCTGTGCCCTCGCCCATCCGGATAGCACAGACGACACCGGCAAATGGCATTGCGTCGATATCAAAGCGGTAAAAGCGGTAAAAACACCCGTAACGCTGGAAGACTGCAAAGCGCATCCAGAGCTGAGTAAAATGATATTGGTCAACAATTCCCGCCTCTCGGTTCAGCCCGTTAGCGAAGACGAATGGACCATCATTTGCCAACTGGCCGGTGTGTCCTAACGCAAATACTAAATCCAAACGTGGCCATCGCGAGCCATCGTCTGGATTTTGGTAACAAAACAGCCCTCTCGAAATTGTTCGGGAGGGCTGTTTTGTAGCTACAAACCCAACCCCTGCACCATACAACAAGAGCAATGTTGGATTGGTCTATTAAATGGGAACGTTGAGATCACCCTGTGCGGTTTCAATGAACAAGAGACAAGCCCTGCCTGATGCACAAAAACCTGAATACGCACTCGGAATAGCCGCCGCGCCTCAATTTGTGCGCCTTAGAGCCAACGGACCATGCGTTGTTGGATAAACGGAATGATCGCATACACCATCGCAACGACGACAATTGGCACCAACACGAATGTGCGCTGCCAAAGCACCCATTCCGGCGTCAGTGCTACAACCAAATAAAGTCCGGCGGTAACCAGTGGATAGACACAACAAAAAATATAGAGTGAGAACCGCCACCGGCGGGGTTTACGCGATTTCTTTTCCATGCGACATTCCTTTCGAGACGCTACGTTTCGTTAGTGGACACTTATATAAACGGAACGTTCCGTTCTGTAAAGTGATTTGATTGGCTAAAATGACTAAAAAAGAAAAATCAAACAGCAGAAGTTCCATAGGTGCACGCAGAAATCCCGCCACTGAAACCGCGATTCTGGACGCCGCATCAAAAATTGTCGCTGAAAAAGGAATGTCCGGACTCAAAATGGAAACAGTCGCGCGTGCCGCCAAGGCAGGTAAAGCCACACTTTATCGTTGGTGGCCAACACGCGGAGCACTGATTTTAGCAGTCTATCAACGCGAAAAACCCGCAGTGTCTTACCAAGATACAGGCAACCTGACTGACGACCTACACAGCTTTGCGTCCGAACTGAGTGCGATCTGGAAGACAGAATTCGGGGCCTATTTCAAGGCAATCATCGCCGAAGCACAATCCGATCCCGATGTTAATCAGGAATTGGAGCGCTACCGGTCCCAACGATTGGAGGGGCTTTTGATCATTTTTAAGCGCGCAGAAAAACGCGGTGAGCTCCCTGCCGGACAAGATCACAAACCACGTGCAGAATTGATGATGAGCATGATGTGGCAAAGGCTCTTAACGAACAGGCTCAACGAAGACATAGATGGCTCAATCCGTTTGCTGGCAGCCAAACCATAAAGACCAAGGCCATCACACTCATGCTGCAATCACGCCATTGCGAGGGTCAAGCTCCGACCTCAACAAAAAAGGCCCCATCGATCAAAAGCGACAGGGCCTTTTATAGTCAGTCTGTAATGCCTATTGCACTTTGGTATGCTCTTCATGGATGCCGATGCTCAGGCGCACGTTAGCAGCTGTCGACAGGCGAGATATCTCGGAAATTTTACTCTGCTGCACTTCATTGGGATCATTCCATTGCAGTTCAAGCCAGTTCCGATCATCACCAAGTTTCACCAGTTCTTCAATAACGGCCTTGGTAACACCCAGATCGCGGGCTTCATAATCGACATAAAGAATGTCTACATGCCCGACACGTTTTCCAGAAATTGTTTCCGGCAAATCAAAGAAGGTGCAAAAAGCGCTCAATTTTCCATCCACATACGCGCCCAAAACTTCAGCGGTGCGATCATTGAGCAAGGTTTCGGCATAGAACATATCCGGTTGACGAGGCGCACCCCGTTTGCGTTCTTGCGCGTAGGAAGAAATCAGGGGAGCCAGGTCAAGGGCGGCGTCCTGTTCCAGTATCTTGATCTCGATCTTGCTCATAATCACTCCCAATCTTCGTCTCAATAACCGGTCATCATGTGCCAAATAGCCAAAGGCTTCAAAATAAGCTCAGAATTCAGCGATGGCCCATGGTAAATGGCCCTGAAGATTTGACAATCTATTCTCCTCAGCCGTCCCCACATATCACACAAGATCAACCCAATAACCAATCAAACACAAAAAAGCCGGGCTACAAAACCCGGCTTTTCGAATAATTCCTATTGCCATGGACTAGTCAAGATCACGCACATCAACAAAGTGGCCTGTCACAGCGGCAGCAGCTGCCATCGCTGGAGATACCAGATGTGTGCGTCCCTTAAAGCCCTGACGGCCTTCAAAGTTACGATTGGACGTAGATGCACAGCGTTCGCCCGGAGCAAGTTTATCGGCATTCATAGCCAAGCACATGGAGCAACCTGGTTCACGCCATTCACAACCGGCTTCCACAAACACCTTGTCCAAACCTTCTTCTTCAGCCTGAGCTTTCACAAGGCCGGAACCCGGCACAATCATCGCATTGACACCTTCTTTAACCTTGCGGCCTTTAAACACATCAGCCGCAGCCCGCAAATCTTCAATGCGGCCATTGGTGCAAGATCCGATGAAGATGCGATCAATCGGGATATCCGTCATCTTGGTGTTTGGCTCAAGCCCCATATAGGCAAGCGCCCGTTCAACAGCTGCCCGACGGCCTTCATCTTCAATCAATTTGGGATCGGGAGTTGCGCCGTCAATGGTCACAACATTTTCAGGGCTGGTGCCCCAAGATACGATTGGTGGCAAAGATGCTGCATCAAGCGTAACCACAGTATCAAAATGCGCGCCTTCATCGCTGAACAAAGTCTTCCAATTGGCAAGTGCCTTGTCCCAATCGTCACCCTTTGGTGATTTTGGCCGCCCCTGCACATACGCAAAGGTTTTTTCATCCGGAGCGATAAGACCTGCGCGTGCACCACCTTCAATCGCCATATTACAAACCGTCATCCGGCCTTCCATGGACAGGTCACGAATTGCTTCGCCACAAAACTCAATCACATGGCCCGTTCCACCAGCAGTCCCGATCTTGCCAATAACAGCCAAAACGATGTCTTTGGCTGTCACGCCTTCACCAAGCTTGCCGTTGACTTCCACCTTCATGTTTTTGGCTTTTTTCTGAACCAGGGTTTGAGTGGCCAGAACATGTTCCACTTCCGAGGTACCAATACCATGAGCCAGCGAGCCAAATGCACCGTGGGTTGAGGTATGGGAATCGCCACAAACGATGGTCATGCCCGGCAGCGTGAAGCCTTGCTCTGGGCCAACAATGTGAACAACACCCTGACGGCTATCCAGCTCATCATAATATTCAACACCAAACTCAGCAGCGTTGGATGCCAGTGTTTCCACCTGAAGTCTGGATTCCGGATCATCAATGCCCTTGGTCCGGTCTGTGGTTGGCACATTGTGGTCAACAACAGCCAACGTACGCTGCGGTGCGCGCACTTTACGGTCAGCCATACGAAGCCCTTCAAAGGCCTGTGGAGATGTCACTTCATGGACAAGATGACGATCAATATAAAGCAGGCACGTCCCATCTTCCTGCTCATCAGCCACGTGGGAATCCCAAATTTTGTCATAAAGGGTCTTAGGTGCAGACATGCTCGTTACCAGTCCTCTTACAGCGATTATGAAAATGGGTGCTCGACCTATCCGAACAAATCGGAATGGCGCTTAACCTATCAAGCAAAGTGTTAGCACATGGAAAGGTCAATCCATGCACCAACATATCCAATTAAGATGGCCCAATTGAGTTGGCACTGTATTGCGATAGATTAAGGGTCAAGGTCAAGTAATATTGCTTCAAAACCGCCCTCGCCAGTGCAATTTTCATACAAAAAGGCCCGACACATGTGATGCATCGGGCCTTGAAGCGTATCAAAAGAGACAAGCTCGATTATGCGTCTTTTTTGCCTTTGGCATCAGCCTTGGCCTTAGCAACCTTGGCTTTTGCTGCGTCATTCAGGCGACGCGAACGAACATTTGTTGCTTCAACGATACGGGCAGATTTACCACGAAGACCGCGCAGATAGTAAAGTTTCGCACGACGGACTTTACCGCGACGAACGATGTCTACGCTATCGATCATTGGGCTATAAACTGGGAATACACGCTCGACACCTTCGCCGTAAGAAATCTTACGAACGGTGAAGCTTTCGTTCAGGCCACCGCCGGAACGGGCAATGCAAACGCCTTCATAAGCCTGCACACGGGTACGGGTGCCTTCAGTAACGCGCACATTCACACGTACGGTGTCACCGGCAGAAAATTCTGGGAGTACGCGTTTGGCTGCAACTTCAGCCATTTGCTCTTTTTCGAGCTGTTCAATGATGTTCATGATCTTCACTCTTGTTTTATAGTTACGCCCAGAGCGTCCAAAGCAGTCCCGCCGAGCTCATTGTGCCCGACATGCCACAAGGGCCGGTTCGCCGTACTTGTTGGAAATCAGATTGAGGGTTCATAGCCAATGTGGGTGCGTTTGTCACCCCAAAAAGCGACTCAAATTGGCCATTTATTGCCCCTTTTGATGCCTTTTTCCAATTAAGACCAAAAGCAAAGGCAATAGAGGCCGAAATTACGGCTTTTTGCGGGTTTTAGCCCATGCTTCATAGAGGTCTGGACGCCGTTCCCCGGTCAGCGCGACTGCCTGCTGATGCCGCCATTTGGCAATATTGCCATGATGCCCGGAGCTGAGAATATCTGGAATGGGTCGATCTTCCCAAACAGATGGTCGGGTATAATGAGGATATTCCAAAAGACCGCTCTCAAAGCTTTCATCTTCACCGCTGGCCTCTTTGCCCATCACACCGGGTAACAGGCGCACCACGGCATCCAACAGAACCATCGCACCCAGCTCACCACCGGATAGAATATAATCACCGATGGATATTTCTTCCAAATCGCGCCCGTCGATCACTCGCTGATCCACCCCTTCAAAGCGTCCACACAGCAAAACGGCCCCACCAGCGTCTTTCAGCTGACGTACCTTTTTCTGTGTGAGTGGTTTGCCGCGCGGGCTAAGCAGAATACGCGGACGTGTATCGCCCTCAAGAGTGGTGTGATCAATGGCACGGGCCAGCACATCGGGCCGCAGAACCATGCCCGCACCGCCTCCAGCCGGCGTGTCATCCACGTTGCGATGCTTGCCTTCGGCAAAATCGCGAATCTGGACCGCATCCAATGACCAAAGGCCTTTGACCATCGCGCGACCTGCAAGCGATGTGCCCAATGGACCGGGGAACATATCGGGATAAAGCGTCAAAACGGTCGCATGCCAGCCAGCAGCATCACCGGTTTCAGCGTCATCATAGCTTGCATTGTCTTGCGGCATGATCACTCTCCGACTCAGCCTTTTTCAAGTCCATCAAGCAACTGAGGCGATTGGGCAAAATCAACGGCTTCACCTTCCAGCGCACGTTCTCCTTCGTCTGCATCTTCCAACAGGCCTTCAGGGGGAACAACGGTCACAAAGCCGCCAGTCAAATCAATGATCGGCACAGCCTCTCGCGTGAAAGGAACATAAAATCCCTTGCCCCGCTTGGGTGCAATATCCAGCAGCTCACCGGCACCAAAATCATGCACAGCAACAATGCTGCCCAATGCATCACCGGTGTCCAGACGGGCTTCAAGTCCAATCAGGTCAGAATGATAAAATTCTTCTTCTTCCAGCTCGGGCAACTGATCACGATCTACATACAACAGGGTGCCATTCAAGGCTTCCACATCGTTGCGATCAGACACACCTTTGATCCGGCACACATAAATAGTTTTTGACGCCCGTGCAGAGGTGATCTTGAAACGCTGCGATCCATCCGCAGTTTGCAGCGGGCCATATTGCGTCAAAGATGCAGGATCATCGGAAAAAAGCTTGATCCGCACTTCACCGCGAATACCATGCGCCGCACCGATTTGCGCGATACAAATTTTGTCTTCAGGGGCGGGAGTGTTTTGGGACATGCCAATTATCCGATCAAGAATCAAAAAAAGGGAGTCCTGACCCAATGGCCCGAACTCCCTTTAAGCTTTGAGATTACTCAGCGCTTTCTTCAGCGGGAGCAGAAGCTTCAGCAGCAGCAGCGGCTGCTTCTTCTTCTTTCATTTTCTTTTCTTCAAGGCGTTCGGTCGCTTTAGCGCCCGGCTTGGCTTTGTTCGGATTGCTGCGTGCAGCGCGTGTTGCCAAACCTGCTTCAGCCAAAAAACGCAAAACGCGATCGGTAGGCTGTGCGCCTTCATTCAACCAATGCTGAACGCGCTCAACATTAAGGTTTACGCGCTCTTCGGAATCTTTAGGCAGCAATGGGTTGTATGTACCAACGCGTTCGATGAAACGGCCATCACGGGGAGAGCGCACATCAGCGACAACAACGCGATAAAAAGGACGTTTTTTAGAACCACCGCGGGAGAGACGAAGTTTGAGAGCCATGGAGTTTCCTTTCCAGATTCGGCTAATTTTTATGTCTTAGGGCCAACATTCCGGGCTGTTTCCATCCCTTGGCCATGTTCAAGTGTCAAACAGATCGGGTATCGAACCGTTTAGCGTTTCTTTTTGCCTTTGCCGGGCATACCGCCCAGACCAGGAAATTTCGGACCACCCAAACCGGGCAAGCCAGGCATGCCGCCGGGCAAACCCGACAGACCACCAGGAAGCCCACCACCGGGCAATCCTTTTGACAGATCGCCCATATCAGGCATCTGACCGGATTTTTGCATTGCTTCGAGCTCGGCCGGATCAACCTTGGGCATACCGCCACCGAACAGGCCGCCAAGCCCGCCCTTGCGCTTGCCCAGCATTTTCATCATGTCCGCCATCTGGCGGTGCATTTTGAGCAGTTTGTTGATTTCCGAGACTTGCACACCAGATCCGGCGGCAATACGCTTTTTGCGACTCGCATTGAGCAGCTTGGGTGTGCGCCGTTCGGCTTTGGTCATCGAGTTGATAATAGCCACCTGACGATTGACGACAGAGTCATCCATATTCGCCGCAGCCATCTGCTTTTTCATTTTGCCAACACCGGGCATCATGCCCATGATACCGCTCATTCCGCCCATCTTGGCCATCTGACCCAGTTGATCCCGAAGATCTTCCAGATCGAATTTGCCTTTGCGCATTTTCTCTGCAGCAAGCGCGGCTTTTTCAGCATCAATGGTCTCGGCAGCTTTTTCCACCAGAGAAACAATATCGCCCATGCCCAGAATACGGCCAGCCACACGCTCAGGGTGAAACTCTTCCAGAGCGTCGGCTTTCTCACCAACACCAAGCAACTTGATCGGCTTGCCCGTCACCGCGCGCATAGACAGCGCCGCACCACCGCGACCATCGCCATCAACACGGGTCAGAACAATACCGGTAACACCAACACGCTCATCAAAGCTTTTTGCAACATTGACCGCGTCCTGCCCGGTCAAGCTATCGGCCACCAGCAGAATCTCATGCGGGTTAGTTGCCTTTTTGATATCGGACATTTCCAACATCAAAGGTTCGTCAACATGTGTACGGCCCGCAGTGTCGAGCATAACCACATCAAAGCCACCCAATTTGGCAGCATTGATGGCACGCTCGGCAATCTGTGTCGGGCCTTCCCCAGCAACAATTGGCAGAGTGGCAATATTATTCTGCTCGCCCAACACGCGCAGCTGTTCCTGCGCAGCAGGACGGCGGGTATCAAGCGACGCCATCAAAACTTTTTTGCGGTCACGGGTTTGCAAACGCAGAGCAATTTTGGCGCTCGATGTGGTTTTACCCGATCCCTGCAGGCCAACCATCATGATCGGCACTGGTGCGGGTGCATTCAGGTCGATCACCTGCGCATCAGAGCCCAGCATCTCAACCAACTGGTCATGCACCAGTTTGACAACCATTTGCGCAGGACTGACCGATTTGATCACTTCAACGCCGACAGCCCGCTCTTTTACCTTCTCGACAAAGTCGCGCACAACATCCAGAGCAACATCGGCCTCAATCAGAGCACGGCGCACTTCGCGCAGCGCAGTATTGACATCAGTCTCCGACAGCGCACCGCGCTTGGAAAGCTTGTCAAAAATGCCGCCTAAGCGATCTGATAAAGATTCAAACATGCATTGCTCCTTCGTCTCTTCCCATCATTGATACTCTACAGTTGGGCCTCAGCATCCCTCCCTCCAAGCGCTTTTCATCAAAAAAGACGCACAACAGAAAAACACCCGAGGGCGCAACGCGCTGTCGGATGGGGACTTCCCGGATCTTTTTATACCCAAAGGGTCCGAGTCAGTGGCTCAATATGTCAAATACATGTTGAGAATGGGCGGGTTTTACGCGGAAAGAGAGGCTTCGTCAACCTGATTCACAGAACAAACCGGCCCAAAAGCCAGAAAATCAGCGAAATTGGTCGATTTAGTGCGACCGACACCGAGAGCAAACCACACTCTGGAGAATACAGCCGCACCATCCCGACAAAACCCGATGCCGATGAACGCCACCGAGCCTCAGAAAAACTGATCAATGTAAAGGCACGTCTATTCAGAACTCTTTAACCTATCGGCCAGCGCTTTCAGATCATCCACGATGAGATCCGCACCCGCCAGTTCCAACTCGGCACGATCACCATACCCCCACAAGACACCCAATGTTTTCATTTGGTTGGCCTTGCCGCCGAGAATGTCATACTTGCGATCACCAATCATCAGCGACAGGTCTGCAGTCTCTCCCGACATCTTGAGCGCATAGGACAACAATTCCGCTTTGTTGCCCCGTGTCCCGTCCATCTCGGCACCAAAGATACCAGAAAAGAAGGGAGCCAATTCAAAATGCTCCAAAATCTCATTGGCATATAGGCGCGGTTTGGATGTGGCGACATAAAGAGCAATACCCCGTGACTTCAAGTCGGTCAAAAGCGCGGGAATACCATCATAAACGGTATTTTCAAACAAGCCCACTGTCGAATAACGCTGGCGATATGCTGCGATGGCTTCCTCCATCCGCTCAGGTCCCACCATCTTGGCAAAACTTTCCTGTAGCGGCGGACCGATGCACCAATCTAGGTCATCCGGTTGATCTGCCACGTCCAGTGCATCAAGCGCATACCGGATGCTACCGACAATTCCGAGCTTTGGATCTGTCAATGTACCATCAAGATCAAAAAATATTGCCACCTTAAAATCCTTTATTATAACCCTTTGTCGGGCCACTTAAATTATGCGTTTGCTTAACAAATGAAATGTTTTTTGCCAAGCCAAACGGCAGAAAAATCAACGACAATGGATGTATGGCTCGGTGACCTAACAACCAAGATCACAGCGCTGAGCCTTACAAACCAAAGGCGCCAGAGACTAAGAATTAGCGGATGACAATCGATCCTACTCAAGGCTACGAATCTGGGCTCAAGACGCCTGGATAGAGCGGGTTTGTTGTTCCGCTAGATTATTTTGCTGGTTAAACATCTCGCGCAATCGCTCGGTATGCGAAAACAATTTCACGCGGTTTCGCCCCTCTTGTTTTGCAAGGTAGAGCGCACGATCCGCTGAAGCAAAAAGGGTATCAAAATTGTTACCGACAGCCTCAATGGTCGCAATACCAATACTCAAAGTAAGCGGAATGTGGGTGCTGTTATGCTGAATATTTGACTCAGCGACCTGTTTGCAAACTTTTTCCAAAATATCGAGCGGCTCGCCAGAACCAGATGGTAAATAAACGGCGAATTCCTCGCCACCCATGCGGCCAAAAAGTGCCTTTCTTGGCAGACATTTGGTCACGATATTTACAAAATCAATCAAAGCCGTATCGCCTGCCGCATGGCCATATTTGTCATTGATCTTTTTAAAATGATCCAAATCGAGTACAGCCAAAGCAGCGCCTGTATCGGAACCGATTGCTGCGTTTTTTGTCTTCTCAACAAAAGCCCGACGGTTAGCAATCCCCGTTAATACATCTGTTTCGGATGCGACTCGATGAAGCTTTTCTGAGCGATCCTTAATCAGAATAACGGTCGAAATAGCCATGAGCATCGTATTGAAAAAAATCTCCAAAAGAGAAATTTTCCACCATGGAGCCGCCATCCGACCATCCACTATGGGGGATGGATCGAACAGGGTGAAATACAAAAAGGAAAATCGAAACAGCCCGTGACTCACTAGAATGATTGTCGCGGAAAGCGTAATCGGCAACGATTTGCTTTCGGGGCCGGTAAAAACCGTATACGCACTGACCAGACTTGCTGCACCAATAAACAGCGAATGCATAGCGGTACTCAAATTAAGGTCCAAATAGAGTGATGGATTATAGGTTACAGCAGCAAGATACACAAAGACAGCAACAACAAGCACTGATATTGGCGCAGTCTGGTTATTGAACGAGCGAAACCCAGCCCATAAAAACCAATGGCATGCATAAATGGAAAGTGTGCTGAGTATGACGACATAGCTACCCAATTGCTGCCATAGAACCAAAATTGCTCCAGCCGCAATGCCCGTCAAATAAGTAAAAGTCCAATATCCAGCCGAATGGCTCTTTGGATTGTTAAACCATACCACAGTCATTGTGACGGCTGACGCAACCATCGCAAGCATGAAACAGGCAAATATCGTCGCGGTATCCAGCGCAGTCAGCATTGTGTCCCCTTTTTTGGACAACGTTAGCGCTAAACCATAAAGATAGTTCTAATGACGTTTGGTCATCTTTACCAAATCTCTTGCTAGAAAAATGCATTAACCCATTATTATCCCGTCAGCCAACGCCCTTTATTGGCCAAAATGCCGGTAAACTGCCAAACAGAATATCAACTTCCGGCAATCCGTCCGCAACCCAACGCTATCATTTTTCTTCAAAAAGAGTAATCTAGAGCCAAATCAATAGAGTGCGCAGTGACTTATGATCCGATAGCAAGAGCGCAACGACAAGACCCGACGGAGATCAATGAATGTCTATGCCAAAAGCCCACATTTGGCTGCGCGATGAAGATCGTGCCACCGAACGCCGTACAGCACTGACCCCCAAGAATGCCAAAACCCTGCTCGACAATGGCTTTACTGTAACCGTTGAAGCCAGCGACAAACGTGCCTTTTCCAATGAGGATTATGTGGCCGCAGGCTGCACCCTTGCCGAGCCTCGCTCTTGGGTGGATTGCGACAAAGACGTTGTCATTCTGGGCCTTAAAGAACTGGCAGAAACCCCCACCAAACTCCCTCACCGCATGATCCATTTTGCCCATATCTATAAGGATCAGACAGGCTGGGAGAATGAGATAGCCCGCTTTGTCAATGGTGGAGGGTCACTGTATGACATCGAATTTCTTGTAGGGGATGATGGTCGCCGCGTTGCAGCCTTTGGCTATTGGGCCGGATGGATGGGGGCAGCCCTTGGCGCTCATCGCCTGCTTGAGCGCCGCGCTGGACGTGACGACATCATTGGTGGTGTTTCACCCTATGAAAGTCAGGCCGTCGTCATAGACAAACTCAAATCGCTTGCCGCCGAAAAAGAGGGCGATTTGCCCACCGCTATCGTCATCGGCGCCAAAGGCCGCTCCGGCACGGGGGCTTGTGAATGCCTTGAAGCCATCGGCATGGAGGTCACCAAATGGGACATTGAAGAAACCCGTTTGCTGGATAGGGCCGCTCTACTTTCCCATGACCTGATGGTCAATTGTGTATTGATGTTTGGTCCTGGTTTGCTGCTGGCCAACAAAGCCCATTTTGCGGCACCCACTTGCAATATGAAAGTGATCTCGGACGTCTCCTGCGATCCTTTCTCTGACTTCAACCCACTGCCTATTTACAGCGAACCCACCAGCTGGACTGAGCCTGTGGTCGAGGTCGCCAAAAACAGTCATGGTGACGCGGTAGAAGTCACGTCCATTGATAATCTGCCTTCTCTCTTGCCGGCACAGGCTGCCGAAGAATTTTCCGACCAGTTCATCAAGTCTCTGTTGTGCTTTCCCGATGGCCCAGAATGGAAAAATGGCGCAGAAAAATTCCAAGAGATTTGCCAGAAAGCAAATCTCTAATTCTGATCATCTATACAAATGTTCAACAAAAACACACGAGAAACAGTGCGTTTTTGTTGAACACACCATCATGCCATATCCAAATTTTTTAAGTAGCGAACCCAACAGACTTGTAAAACAGCCAGCGTGGCTCATACCCCTCGGCACCTTTTTTTTGCCACATTTAAACCGGCGCCATTCCGGCATTTGTTAAAGAAACACGCAACGGGGAATTCTGCTCTCTCCTGCTACAGATAATCATCATACTTTCGAAGTAGACATTATATTGAGGCTTTGGCTGTTTTCGGTCATTCTTTGAAATCCAGAGGCTAAAAAAGCCTCCTAGACGCCTCAATATCGTCATTTACATTTCACGGGAAATTCATTGAATAGATGAAGAAATTTCATCAAGACAACCCGCCACTAGATGCTAAAATCATTTCACCCCGTTATTCCTGTAACGGTTACATTTATCAATGAGGACCAATCATGCGTAAAATTGCTCTCGCCGCTGTTGCACTGTCGCTCTTTGCAGCGCCTGCTCTTGCTGGACCAAATGAAGATGCCGTAGCTGCCCGTCAGGGGCACTATAAATTGCTCAACGCCAACATGGGTGCTTTGGCCGCGATGGCAAAAGGCGAAGTTGACTATGACGCGGCACAAGCACAGATCCATGCCGACAATCTGGCTTTGTTGTCCAAAAACAACATCGGTTTTCTGTTTATTCCAGGAACCTCTTCCACCGACATGCCAGGCGTGACTCGTGCCAAAGCAGAAATCTGGGAAGATTTCCCAGCTGTTGGCGCTGCTGGTGCCAAACTTGTTGAAGCTGCCATGAACTTGCAGGCAGAAGCCGGCAAAGGCCGTGGTGAATTGGGCGCAGCACTCGGTGCCGCTGGTGCATCTTGCGGCAACTGCCACAAATCTTTCCGCGAAAAATAGGACGCATATTAAGGGCCGAAAAAGCATTTCGGCCCTTATTCTTAAAGGCAAGCTGACCATGAACGATCAAGCAAAAAACACCGATACCGAACCCCTTGAAAATGTAAAGCTTTGGGACCCTGCTCTGCGTCTATTTCACTGGGCGTTGGTCATTTGCGTGGTGGCAGCTTGGGGGCTAGGACGATTTGGCCCCGACATCATGACGCTGCATTTCTATTTCGGTTATGCTATTTGCGCTCTGTTGGCGTTTCGTCTGATATGGGGATTTTTTGGCCCTACAGTCGCCCGCTTTGGACACTTTATCTATGGCCCCAAAACCACGCTCTCTTATGCGTCAAAAATTTTCAAGCGCGAACCCAGTTACTGGCGAGGCCACAATCCCCTTGGGGCATTGGCCGCTTTTGCACTCTTGGGTCTGCTTATCGCTCAAGTCGCAACTGGTTTAACCTCGGATCCGGACGATTTTGTCAATGTCGGGCCATTGGCCAGCTATGTCGGTTATGACAATGCCGTTTTTGCCAATCGCATCCATTATCAGATTTCCAATCTGATTTTAGCGATGGTCGGTATTCATCTAGCGGCAATCGCATTTTACAAACTCTGGAAACGTGAAAACCTGGTCAAACCAATGATCACCGGTTGGAAGTTGGTCAAAAAATCTGATAAAGCCTGATTTTCAGCCCAGACTAAAACCACACACTAGTGAAGCTCGATCATGGCTGCGCCATAGATCGGGCCGGGCAAGCCATTCACATCGGCCTGCAACAACACCGCACAACCATCATGGCCCCCTTTACGGATCTCATGCATCGGAAGCTCAATATTCAGCGCCTTACCATGCCACATGCCAATAGGGCGCATTTGATCGACCACATTGTGATAAACGATCTTACGTCCTTTGTTTTCACCGCGCTCGACATCAACAGATACCTCGCGCCGGAATGGCACCAAAAATAACGTACCGTCTTTGACATCACTGAGACCTTCAGGTCCCGCAGCGATCTCAATAGACAAGGTTTCTTTGTCAGTGCGTGTCTTGATAGGCACGGAAAGGCGACCAGTTCCACTGGACACTTGTTGCAAAGCCTGCGTCACCTCGCCAGCACGACTGCCAACCACATGCACGCGACCATTAATCACCATCTGCGGTGTGTAAATGCTTCTATCTCCGCGCATACGCGCATAATTCTTCTGGCGTACCGTATGTTCATGGTTGGCATTTTTATCTTTCCAACCCAGATAATCCCAATAGTCCACTGCTTCGGTCAGAACAATCATGTCAGGATTTTCTGATAATTCACCAAGCAGCTTGTCAGCCGGAGGACAAGACGAGCAGCCCTGAGAGGTGAACAGCTCAACAACCACCACAGGTTCACCGACCTGAGCGTGTGCTCGTAGCGTTGCACCCAAGCCAAGACCTGACGCCAAAAGCAAAGCACAGTTACGTATCAAAAACCGTCGGGATACAGATTGGCCAAATAGTGTTTTATAAATCATCATGACCCTACCTAAAGACAAACCATACTCAACTGCCAATCACTTTCGTTTGAGTTTTCCCATACTGGCTGTCATGATTGAACAATAGGACAAAAACCAAGCCCGACTGGGTCGCTTGCAATAAATCAGGAAAGGTTGCCCCATGCCATTTAATGAAATCAACTGGATAGCAGTTCTGGTCTCGGCATTTGTCGGTTATGCCATTGGTGCGGTTTGGTATATGTCCCTCTCCAATCCCTGGATGGCGGCGGCCGGCCTGACCAAAGACATGATCAAAGGCAAAAATGACAAGCAAAACCCGATGCCCTTCATCATCGCTGCTATTGCAAATATTGTTATGGCGATGATGCTGTTTGGCATTCTGGTGCATGTGGGTGATCCAACCCCAATCCGAGGCATAATTTCGGCAGTATTCATCTGGATCGGATTTGTGCTGACAACATTAAGCGTCAACAATGCCTATCAAATGAAACCTCTGCGCCTCACCCTCATTGATGGCGGTCACTGGTTGGTCAATTTGGTAGCACAAGGTGCGATTTTAGGCTGGTTCGGATGATGTAAATGTTGCTGCCACCCACCCGTCATTGAGACAAGACCAGCACCGCGAGAGACTTGCAATGTTCAACTATTCACGCCTGCCGTTGATATTGGTGATGGGGATTGCCTTTCCACTCAGCCTTACCGATGTAAAAGCCGTCGAACCGATGAAAAGCTTGGCTCCAACATCGAGCATAACACCCCATAAAATGCAGCCGACGGACTTTAATCATCTCAATAAATTCCGCAAATTGCAGCCACCCAAGCGCCTAATATTTCCACCAATTATGCCTAGTGATAGGCTCAAAGCCACAAAAGACAACCCAAAGAAGGCGGATACCAGCAAAGTCAAATGGCCACTGATGACTCGCTAGTGGTTTGAACCGTCAGCCTCACACCACTAGATGGTACTGAGCAGAAGACTCGTTTCACTGTTCAATACCCCCTCAATCATCCGGACTTCGCGCAAAACCCGGTCAAAATCCGACAACGAGGCTGCCTGAATTTCAGCCACCAGATCCCAAGAGCCATTGGTCGTGTGCAAAGTGTGCAGCTCGGCCATGCCGCGCAGCCTTTTGATAACTTGTGACGTCGATTTACCCACCACTTCGATCATCATAATGGCCCGAATACCGTCCAGCTCATAATCTTCACGCACGCGCACGGTAAATCCCAAAACGGCCCCTGATTGGCTAAGTCGATCCAAACGATTTTGTATGGTGCCACGCGACACGCGCAGAATGTCTGCCAATTTGGAAAGCGGAGCCCGACCGTCATGACGCAGCAGAGAAATAAGATCCCGATCCAACTGATCATAAATATGCTTGGCTTGCTGCATCCGCATCCTCCTTGGCTATTGATTTTCTGAAATTACAAATTTGTACAATATTCTCTGACGTTTTGCGCAAAAGAATATCATAATTTGAAGATTATTGCCATTTTGTCTGAATTTTTGACGCTGTATCCTCTAGGCAACAATCAATGCCCGCGAGCAATCGGCTCATTTCCCACCGGCAACAGGATACAGATCATGACCACACCCCAAAAAGGCAACCTCAATCTCGTCCCGTTTGTCAGCGTCGACAATATGATGAAACTCATTCTGTCTATTGGTGTCGAAGAGATGATTGCTGGGATCGCAGCCCAGATCGAAAGCGATTTCAAACGCTGGGAAAGCTTTGACAAAACGGCCCGTGTAGCTTCCCATTCCAAAGAAGGCGTCATTGAATTGATGCCCACCTCAGACGGCGAAGTTTATGGCTTCAAATATGTCAACGGTCACCCCAAAAACACCAAAGAAGGGCTGCAAACTGTCACCGCATTTGGCCTGTTGGCTGACGTTGGCACAGGATACCCCTTGTTGTTCACCGAAATGACCATCCTGACCGCCCTGCGCACCGCAGCAATGTCGGCAGTGGCGGCAAAATATCTTGCCCCAAAAGATGCCAAAATCATGGCCATGATAGGCAATGGTGCGCAGTGTGAGTTTCAAGCCCTGGCTTTCAAAGCCATTTGCGGTATCGACACAGTGCGCCTGTATGACATTGACCCGGTCGCCACCGACAAAGCAGTCTTCAATCTGAAAGACTCGGGCCTCACCGTCATCAGAACCAACAGCCATCAGGAATGTGTCAGCGGGGCCGACATCATCACCACCTGCACCGCCGACAAACAATGCGCCACAATTTTGACTGACAATATGGTCGGAGCAGGCCAGCACATCAACGCCATCGGCGGCGATTGCCCCGGAAAAACCGAACTGCACAAAGACATCTTGTTGCGCTCGGATATCTTTGTTGAATATCCGCCTCAAACCCGCGTTGAAGGTGAAATCCAGCAGCTCAAGGAAGACCACCCGGTCAAGGAGCTTTGGAAAGTCATCGCAGGTATCGAACAAGGCCGTACGTCAGACACACAAATCACGCTGTTTGATTCCGTCGGCTTCGCCATCGAAGATTTCTCTGCCCTACGCTACCTGTATAGCGCCATCAAAGGCACGGAATTTTTTGACAATCTTGATATGTTGGCCGACCCGGATGAACCACGCGATTTGTATGGCATGGTCCGCCGTGCCGCAAAAACCGGCGCCGTCGCCTAAAAAACCGAGCAATGCAGCGCAAGGGTGCCAATATATGAAAAACGTCAGAAACCAAGTTTTCTCCATTCAGGCGCCCTCGGCAGTAGTCATGGTTCGCCCCCATAATTTCCAAGTCAACGGCCAAACAGCGCAGGACAATGCTTTTCAGTCAGAACGAGCCCCACAGGACGGGGATATTGCCAAAACCGCCTATGATGAGATCACAAGTGCCTCAGAAGCACTGGCAGCCCATGGTGTAACGGTTCATCTCTTTGAAGATGAAGGCCACAGCACACCGGATGCCGTTTTTCCAAACAATTGGTTCTCCACCCACGCCGGTGGCCACGTCGCCATCTACCCGATGAAAGCCGTCAACCGACGCCTTGAACGGCGGCTAGACGTAATCGAAATGCTAAAAAGCCGCTATCGCGTTCAGGATGTGATTGATTATTCCGGACTGGAAGCTGATGGATTGTTTCTTGAAGGCACAGGCGCAATGGTTCTGGACCAAATTGATCGGGTGGCCTATGCGGTGCAATCAGATCGCACAGACCCGATCGCTTTGGAGCGTTTTTGCACCCATTTTAACTTCGAGCCAATGGCTTTTGCCGCGTCAGACGAGTTTGGCACACCCATTTATCACACCAATGTTCTGATGTGTATTGCCACGCAATTTGTTTTGATCGGGCTGGATATGATAGAAAATGAAACGCGCAAACAGGAAATAATCGAAAGATTCCAAGCATCTGGGCGTACAATCATCGCACTCAGCAATGATCAAATTCTTGAATTTGCCGGCAATGCCATTGAATTGCAAGGCAAAGACGACCGCATTCTGGCGCTATCCCAGCGGGCTTACCAAGCGCTTACAGACACTCAAATCAAAGACATTGAAAAAAGCGCCCAGCCGGTCCCCCTCACCATTCCATCCATCGAATTGGCAGGCGGTTCAGTTCGTTGCACCATTGCCGGTGTTCATCTTACACCGCGATCCCCCGCCCCACGCCACGTTGGTGCTTGACGCACAAAAGCCCAACTGGCTTAGTGCCTCTATGACAGACCAAATCCCTCTATGTCAGGTCAATGCGCTTGATCACACCGGTGCTTTTGGTATCACGGTTCAAACAGCAACAGGCGGATTTGAAGTGCTGCTGGTCAAAGACCCGTCTGCATCTAGCAATGAACCGGTTGTTCGAGCCTATCGCAATGCCTGCCCGCATATCGCAACGCCGCTAGAGACCTTCGATCACGAATTTATAGACAAACAAAACCCGGCCCTTCTGGTCTGCTCCACCCATGGCGCACGGTTCCGCATTTCAGACGGCCATTGTATCTCGGGTCCCTGTAAAGGAACGGCCCTTATCCGTCTCAACATCAAAATCCAAAACAATGAAATTTTTCTCATTCCTCCCAAATCTAGTCCATTGGTGGAAGAGAACGCTCAACAAAACGGCAAAGAGACTTAAAATTCGTCTAAACAACCTACGAAAGAGCAATACCGAGCCAGTGGACGCTAGGTAATCCTCTGATCATAATGGGCGCGAACCGGAAGCTTGGTCACATTTGTCAAAATGCAAAAAGCTTCAGAGCATTTCTACGTGAATTCTTGCCCCAAGGTTACAATGCTTTAGGGGATACACTTTACAAAAACTGCGCAGCCTCTGAAGCTGCGGTGAAACAATTTTGGATAAGTTCTGGGAGGAACGCATGTCGGAGAACGTCTATCCTGTGCCGGCTAACGTGGCATCACATGCCCTGATCGACAACGACACTTATTTGTCGATGTATAAGCAATCAATCGAAGATCCAAACGCATTCTGGGCCGAACATGGCAAGCGCATCGATTGGATGAAGCCTTTTACAAAGGTTAAAAACAGCTCTTACGACTATCACAATGTGTCAATCAAATGGTTCGAAGACGGTGAGTTAAATGTTTCAGCCAATTGTATCGACCGCCATCTAGAAAGCCGTGGCGATCAAACCGCCATCATCTGGGAGGGCGATGACCCGTCTGACAGCGAAAACATCACATACAAGCAGCTGCACGAGCGCGTTTGTAAATTGGCCAATGCCTACAAGGAATTGGGCGTAGCCAAAGGTGATCGTGTCATTCTATATATGCCAATGATCCCTGAAGCGGCTTACGCAATGCTGGCTTGTGCCCGCATTGGCGCCATTCATTCCATCGTTTTTGGCGGTTTTTCTCCTGACGCTTTGGCAGATCGCATCAACGGCTCAAAAGCCAAACTGGTAGTTACCGCAGATCAAGGTCTGCGCGGTGGTCGTAAAGTGGCACTGAAAACCAACGTCAACGCTGCTTTTGAAAAAGTCGATCATGATGCCAAAATTCTGGTTGTCAAACGCACCGGTGGCGACGTTCCGATGACCGATGGTCGCGATGTCTGGTATGACGATATTGTAGGTCCCGCCTCTGCCGACTGTGCACCAGAGCCAATGAATGCCGAAGACCCGCTGTTTATTCTCTACACATCCGGCTCTACCGGCATGCCAAAAGGCGTTGTTCACAGCACCGGCGGTTATCTCGTTTATGCCTCCATGACGCATCAATATGTCTTCGATTATCATGATGGTGATGTCTATTGGTGTACTGCAGACGTCGGCTGGGTAACCGGCCATTCCTACATCGTGTATGGGCCGCTCGCCAATGGTGCGACCACTGTTATGTTCGAAGGTGTGCCAACCTACCCGACACCATCCCGCTTCTGGGATGTGTGCGAAAAACACAAGGTCAACATCTTCTACACCGCTCCCACCGCGATTCGCTCGCTGATGGGCGCAGGCAAGGAACATGTTGAAAAAGCGGATCTTTCCTCGTTGCGTATTCTTGGATCTGTGGGTGAACCTATCAATCCAGAGGCCTGGAAATGGTATTATGAGGTGGTTGGCAAGAAAAACTGCCCGATCGTTGATACCTGGTGGCAGACCGAAACCGGCGGCATCATGATCACTCCACTGCCCGGTGCAACAGCCCTCAAACCCGGCTCGGCCACACGTCCTTTCTTTGGTGTTCAGCCCGTTATGCTAGACAATGAGGGGAACGAAATCAGCGAAACCGAATGTGAAGGCATTCTTTGCATCGCCGATAGCTGGCCAGGCCAAATGCGCACCGTCTATGGTGACCATGACCGCTTTGTCTCTACCTATTTCGAGACATTCAAAGGCTACTATTTTGCCGGAGATGGCGCCCGTCGTGATGCCGATGGAGACTACTGGATCACAGGCCGCGTCGATGACGTCATCAACGTGTCCGGCCATCGCATGGGTACAGCCGAAGTGGAAAGCGCCCTTGTGGCTCATCCAAAGGTCTCGGAGGCCGCTGTGGTTGGTTATCCGCACGACATCAAAGGTCAGGGCATCTATGTTTATGTCACCTTGATGGAAGGCGAAGAAGAAACCGAAGAGCTCCGCAAAGAACTGCGCAACTGGGTGCGTCATGAAATTGGCCCGATTGCCTCCCCAGATCTCATCCAGTTTGCTCCGGGTTTGCCCAAAACCCGCTCAGGCAAAATCATGCGCCGCATCCTGCGCAAGATCGCTGAAGATGATTTCGCAGCGTTGGGTGATACCTCAACACTGGCCGATCCAACTGTCGTCGAAGACCTGATCGATAACCGCCAAAATCGCGATTGATCACCAGCTTCAGACCTAAAAATAAAACCCTCGCCAACTGGCGGGGGTTTTTTGTTTGCAGTCCAGGATTTTGCGGCAAAATCAGATCAATAAAGGCAGCATCAAAATGAGGTTAGTCGCCACGCTGCACAAAGGCCGTCACTTCCTCCAATGAGGAGGCCTCCCCTGGTACACGATCGATCATGTCACGGATTTGATCCAAATCCCGCACCATATTATTCAAGCGAGTAGCCAGCCGACCATGCAAAAGAGCAGCAAGGTCGGGATATTCATCCATAACACGGCGAAACAGCGCTCGCCGCAGTTGAATCACTTTGACGTCTTCCAACGTCGTCGCCATTGCAGAGCGACGCGTTTCGGCCATCAAGGCCATTTCCCCGATCAAGCTGCCAGCCCCCAATATCTGGGAGTCCTGATCCAAGCCATCCTGCGAGATAGTCATCCGGACTTGGCCTTCAATGATGACAAAGCCCGAATCCGCCAAATCCCCCTGACGAAAGATCACCTGCTTAGCCCGATAAACCCGTGATTCAGCCCCAAAGGCCAACAGTCGCAGTTGATCTTCGTTGAAATCCGCAAAAAACGGCACCTGTTTCAACAGGTCAATGTCATTGATCAAGCTCATAAGATGTTGTTGTCCGGATCGTTGGCGGCTCACGCCGCAAAAAGCGAAATACGAACCTATTTAGGCGCGCGCACTCATCATCTGTCAAGCTAACTCAAACAATCGGAATTTGGGTTGCCCTACATTAGGGCACCAATTTATATCCACCAGCTTCGGTAATCAACAATTCTGCATTGGATGGATTTTTCTCGATCTTCTGGCGCAGTCGGTAAATATGGGTTTCCAACGTGTGGGTGGTAACCCCGGAATTATAGCCCCAAACCTCATGCAACAACACATCCCGACTAACGGGTTTGTCGCCTGAGCGATAGAGAAACTTCAAAATCGAGGTTTCTTTCTCGGTCAATCGTACTTTTCCACCAGCTTCATCAGACAATAGCTTGGCTGCTGGCTTGAAGGTATAACGCCCCACAGCAAAGGTGGCGTCTTCACTATTCTCATGCTGGCGCAACTGTGCCCTGATCCGCGCTAAAAGCACGGCAAAGCGAAATGGCTTGCTGACATAATCATTGGCTCCCGCTTCCAGACCTAAAATAGTGTCTGAATCGGTGTCATGGCCGGTGAGCATAATGATAGGAGCTTTGAATTCGCCCTTACGCAGGAGCTTCACAGCCTCACGCCCATCCATATCAGGCAAGCCGACATCCATAATCAGCAAATCGAAATGATCTGACCGCGCGGTTTGAATACCTTTGGTGGCGGATTCTTCTTGATGCAGCTCGAATTCTTCATACAACGAAAGCTGCTCTACCAGAGCTTCGCGCAGTTCGGTGTCGTCATCAACGAGCAATATTCTTCTTGCAGTCATAGTTGCATCCCCAGATTGGCCTTTACTTAGGTCTATCCTTGCCAGACTTGGGCATAGGACCCCGCATTTGCAAAGACCATACACAAATCAAATCAATGACAGCTTAAAGTGTTTTCACCTTCAAATAAAGAAACTGATCGGTCTAATTGCAAATCACAGTCAATCACGTCACTGTCATAAGCACTTGATTCACCAAGCGCATCTCGCACAAGCCATAATTTAGCACAACAATTGCATTTGTTTGATCAGGTCTAATACGCTTTTGATGACCCCATGGATGGCCATTAGGATGATAACTATCAAGAAAAAGCCTCTTAGCATCAGCCAGGGGCATTGTATCACTGGCAGCACCGTTTTTGCCTGCGCTTTGGGTCAAACAGGTCAAACAGCTTTTAAACAGGAGGGCGATGGCGCCACTCCCCTGACCCATACCCGCCCGCTGTATGGCTTTTATCGACCGGATCGGGAAAGCAAACCGCGCTCAACCTTACCCTTCATACCGATATCAAAATCCATGGGCTGGTGTGATGCAATTGACCATCCCAGCTATAACAGACGAGTCAGACTGCCATTTGGCGCATCGTGTGAGGCTATGTGGAGAGATGATTCGCTATATGACCTTGTGGTGGTGCTGGATATCAACATCACACAAAGGCAAAAAGGCCGCGGCAGCGCCCTTTTCATGCATGTCGCTCGAGAAGGTTACAAACCGACAGAAGGCTGCATAGCTCTGGCCAAACAAAACCTTCGCCTGTTGCTACAAGTCATGACGACAAATAGTCGCATTCAAATTATACGCTAAGGCCGGTGTCCGAAGAACTGTGTGGTTTTGGGCGGTGACCAAAAATGGCGCTGCCCACACGCACAAAAGTCGCCCCTTGCTTGATCGCTTCGGGATAATCAGCACTCATACCCATCGACAATTCTGCAATGCCATTGCGTTTGGCAATCTTTCGCAAGAGCTTGAAATGTGCCTTGGGGTTTTCCTCAACAGGCGGGATACACATCAACCCCCGTATAGTCATCCCCAGTTCGCCCTGACAAAAACCGATAAAAGCATCCGCATCCTTGGGCATAATACCGGCTTTTTGCGGCTCAGCACCTGTATTGATCTGAATGAACAGATCGATAGTTTTGCTCTGCTTTTCCATTTCCACTCGGATCGCGCGGGCGATTTTCTTACGATCAACCGTATGGATAACATCAAACAGCGCCACAGCTTCCTTGGCTTTGTTCGACTGCAAGGGCCCGATCAGGTGCAGTTCCACATCCTCAAATTCCTTGCGCAACTGAGGCCATTTCCCCTTGGTCTCTTGCACTTTATTCTCACCAAATACGCGCTGACCAGCCTCAAGGGCGTCGCGAATAACGTCGGCGTCGAATGTTTTTGAAACAGCGATGAGTGTAACACAACCCGATACTCGTTCTGCCGCTTTTTCACATTCCGCTATGGCCTGACGAACCTGGGCCAACTGGGATGGTATACTCATCTTCTCTTTTCAAACCTCAAATAGGGTGGCACCGACAGCGATCATCTGGCGATATCGTGTCGGCTTATTATGCACGACAAAATACCCCCGTCGATAGCACATCGCAAGATTGAACTGTCTCAAAGGCATTCTTACCCTTAAAGGGGTTGACGCAACAACGGAATTCTGGTGAGTCTCTGGCCAGAAACTCACCATAAATTGAGACATTTGTGCATATCCATGGCTAATGAGCGCTACAACGCACGCGAAGCGGAAATTCGCTGGCAACAGACCTGGGACACCCAGAAGATCTTTCAGACACAAAATGATGATCCTCGTCCGAAATATTATGTCCTAGAAATGTTCCCCTACCCGTCCGGCCGCATTCATATGGGCCATGTGCGCAACTATACGATGGGCGATGTCGTCGCTCGTTACAAGCGCGCCAAGGGCTTCAATGTTCTGCATCCTATGGGATGGGACGCATTTGGCATGCCAGCGGAAAACGCCGCAATGCAAAACAATGTCCACCCTAAAGACTGGACATATGAAAATATCGCAACCATGCGCGCCCAACTGCAGTTAATGGGCCTGTCGCTGGATTGGGATCGTGAATTTGCCACCTGCGATGTGGATTATTACCATCGCCAACAAATGCTTTTCCTCGATTTTGTTGACAAGGGCCTTGCCTATCGCAAAAACGCTAAGGTCAACTGGGATCCGGTGGATCAAACCGTGTTGGCCAACGAACAGGTGATTGATGGCAAGGGCTGGCGCTCTGGTGCCGAGGTTGAGCAGCGGGAACTGACCCAGTGGTTCTTTAAAATCACCGACTTCGCCGAAGACCTGCTCGCTGAAATCGATAATCTTGACCGTTGGCCAGACAAAGTGCGCTTGATGCAGCGCAACTGGATAGGCAAGTCCGAAGGTCTGCAGGTGCGTTTCGAGCTCACGACCCCTGCGATCAATGGCGACACCGAAATCGAGATTTTCACAACCCGCCCCGACACGTTGTTTGGCGCCTCCTTTATGGGCCTGTCGGCCGATCATCCACTGACCAAAGCTCTAGCGGAAACAAATCCTGCGCTTCAAGCTTTTGTCGAAGAGTGTCACAAACAGGGCACCTCGGCGGCAGAAGTCGAAACAGCGGAAAAAATTGGTTTCGATACCGGACTGACCGTTAAACATCCTTTGGATCCAACAATCATCCTGCCAGTCTATGTGGCCAATTTCATTCTGATGGATTACGGCACAGGCGCTATTTTTGCTTGCCCCGCCCACGACCAGCGCGATTTGGATTTTGCCCGAAAATATAATCTGACAGTCACACCGGTGGTGTTGCCCAAAGACGAAGATGCTGCAACTTTCGACGTTGGAACCGAAGCCTATACTGGCGAAGGTACCATCTTTAACTCCGAGTTTCTTGACGGCATGTCGATCACCGACGCCAAAGACACCGTTGCCACCAAATTGGAAACGGTGACACTCGATGGCAAACCACAGGCCGAACGCAAAACACAGTATCGTTTGCGTGACTGGGGTATTTCTCGTCAGCGTTATTGGGGGTGTCCAATCCCCATGGTCCATTGCGACGGCTGTGGTGTGGTGGCAGAAAAAGTAGAAAACCTGCCGATCAAGCTGCCTGATGACATCAATTTTGACAAACCGGGAAATCCGCTGGACCGCCATCCGACATGGCGCGACTGTTCTTGCCCCAAATGTGGAAAAGCGGCTCGGCGTGAAACCGATACCATGGACACGTTTGTGGACAGCTCTTGGTATTACGCCCGCTTCACAGCCCCTTGGGAAGACACACCAACCGACAAAAAGGCTGTAGATGAATGGTTGCCTGTTGACCAATATATCGGTGGTGTCGAGCATGCTATCTTGCATCTGCTCTATTCGCGCTTCTTTGCCCGCGCAATGAAGGCAACCGGCCATATGACGGTGAAAGAGCCATTCCGAGGCCTGTTTACTCAAGGCATGGTGGTGCACGAAACCTATAAGGGCGAAGATGGCCGCTGGGTCGCACCGATGGAAATCACCATTCAGGATCAAGACGGGAATCGCACTGCCAAGCACAATGAAACCGGCGAATCCATTGCGATTGGTTCCATTGAGAAAATGTCCAAGTCCAAAAAGAACACTGTGGACCCCACCGACATCATCGAGAGCTTTGGTGCCGATACGGCCCGTTGGTTCATGCTGTCTGATAGCCCGCCAGAGCGTGACGTTATTTGGACCGAAGCAGGCGCAGAAGGCGCCCATCGCTTTGTTCAGCGTATTTGGCGCCTAACCGTCGAAACATCAGAATTTTTGGGCAAAACACCGCTTAACAAACCCGATGCTTTCTCGGACGAAGCCAATGCCTTGCGCAAACTCACGCACAAATCACTGGTTAGCGTTGAATCCAACATAGAACAGCTCGGCTTCAACCGATCTGTTGCCCAGATCTACCAATTGGTCAATCACATCGCTTCAGCGGCAAAAAAAGACAAATTGGACAAAGATCCCTCACTTGCATGGGCCCTGGATGAAAGCATGCAATTGTTGGTGCTGATGTCCGCTCCAATGATGCCACATCTGGCAGAAGAATGTTGGATTCAGCTAGGCAAAGAAGGGCTTGTTTCCACACAAGGCTGGCCCAAAGCAGATGCTTCATTGCTGGTAGAAGACGAGATCACTTTGCCAATTCAGATCAACGGCAAAAAACGCGGCGAAATAACCGTTGCCGCCGATGCAGATAAGGCTACAATCGAAAAAGCGGTTCTGGCTTCAGAGCCAGTCATCAAAGCCCTTGATGGCAAAGCACCGCGCAAGGTCATCGTCGTGCCAAAAAGGATCGTCAATGTTGTTGTTTAATCGCAAACTGAAGGCCATTCGTAAGTTCAAGTCAGGGCCAGTGGCTCTGGCTTTGTGCCTCGGCCTAGGTCTGGCGCTGTCTGGTTGTCAGGTTCGTCCGCTCTATTCCGGCACCACAATGTCCGGCCAAACCTTATCTGCTGATCTATCGTCGATAGAAATTGTTCCAGCAAAAAGTCGCTTGGAACAGGAACTCCGCAACAATCTCATTTTTGCTTTCAACGGTGGTGCTGAACAAGGCATTCCGGCCTACCGGCTTGATATGAAGGTCACAAGCTCTACAAGCGACCTCGACATTGAAAGCGGCACAGGACTTGCCAAAACATCGCGCACCCGCCTGACTGTCACCTATCAATTGATCCGACTTGCAGACAAAGAAGTTGCTACAACGGGATCAAGCTTCTTCACTGCATCCTTCGCACAAAGCACACAACGCTATGCCAACGAGCGAGCCTTGTTGGACGCTGAAAATCGCGTTGCAGAACAGGTTGCCAACGACATTCACTTGCGTTTATCCGCCTTTTTTGCTGCCGGAACTTAACGGGATACAAACTCTCCCGTCATTAAGCGGTGCCAACATCACTTGGTGTAGGCTCTCATCAAAATCAAAGCGCCCTTCGGATCACGGGCACACGATCGGGATTGAAAATGGCAGAAATCAAAGCCAATATGGTAGACCGATACCTACAAAGGCCAAATCCCGAGCATCGAACCATTCTTATTTATGGGCAAGACACGGGGCTCATCACAGAACGAGCAAAACGTCTTGCTGAGCAAATACTCAAAGACAACAGCGATCCATTTGCTGCACTACGCCTTGATTCATCCGAAATTGCTTCAGATCCTTTGAGATTGGCAGACGAAGCCAATACAATTCCACTCTTTGGCGGAAACCGTGTCATCACCATTCAGATGACCGGCAACAAATCCATCCAGCCAGCTCTAGACCCGGTCCTCTCATCACCGCCGGATGACGCCTTCATTATCATCAAAGCCGGAGATCTGAAAAAAACAGCAGCTCTCCGAAAATCAATTGAAAAAGCACACAGTGCCGTCGCTCTTCCCTGCTATGTGGATGCGCGAGAAGCCCTTAATGGCATCATAGACGAAGAAACCACTCTGGCAGGACTATCCATCAGCAACGAAGCCAGAACGATGCTATTGGAGAATTTGGGCGCGAACAGGATGGCATCCAGAGCTGAAGTGCAAAAATTATGTCTCTATGCTATGCATGAAGGCCAAATTACTGAAAAAGATATAGAAGATATCGTCGGTGATGCGTCCAGTCACCAAATCGATATGATCATTGACTCCGCTGCACTTGGAAAAATCGACGATCTAGACCGACAGCTAGAACAAATGATGGGAGCAGGCCAAAACCCGTCCGTTATCGGCAGTGCAAGCCTGCGCCATTTTCAAATGTTGGAACGATGCGTCAGTCTAATGGACAAAGGCATGTCTCCACAATCTGCCCTGGACAAGGCGGGTCCGATGGTTCACTTTAAGCGCAAAGCACGTGTTCAATCACAATTGCGCATATGGAACAGCAAAAAAGCATCGCGCGCCTGTGAATTGCTGGCACAGAGTCTCCTCAACAGCCGCAAGCATTATGGCTTGGCACAAACCATAATATCAGAAACCCTTCTGATGATCGCAGCCACGGCACAGCGCAGCAAATAGCCATAAATCTTGGTTAGGAAACAAAAATCCACCGTACCTAAATACTAGAGTGCGGGTTTTTTATAAGCACAAAACACGCGCTATTTCACAAATCGTTTCACGTGAATCAATGCACTCAATTTTAATGAATTTGCATTTGCGACAGACACTCTCACCCCCTTAAACAAAAGAATCCACCGCCGCAACCATAGGGGTAATCCTAGAAGCTCAAGTTATGTTCGGTCTGCTGTTCATTTTGAAAGGCTGGATCCTGTTTCTATATCTCCCCTTCTCCCCACTATACAGCATCACAGCAACAACGATGCAGGGATTGATTTCCAGAAGAGTTCCAGGCAATGCCTAAGGAGAGTTACAGGGTGCTATATCCTGCATTATGGCAATTACAACAATCCCAAGTCCTCTAATTGTGACACAAGTCTTTGCGTTCTTTACACAACAACACAGCCTACATTATCAACCGGCAGGAGCCTTTGCTGTTGCCGCCGCCTTAACTTTGATGGTTCTTATTCCGCTGTGCCTGACAGTCAACACGAAGCGTCACTTGCAATAGAACTGCCGAGAAAAATAGATACAAAAAAGGGGAGCATCTGCTCCCCTTCTTACAAAACCGAATAGAAATCATTTTTCAAGAATTGAGATAATCGCATCCAGCTGCTCGAGTGTCTTATATTGAATTTTCAACTCGCCACCCTTTTTCTTGGGAGCGATAAAAACATTCCAACCCAATCGATCGGTCAAACGTCTTTCCAATTCGACAGTATCGGCATCTTTCTCTTTTTTAGGTTTGGGTTCTTTTTTCTCTTTGTCTTTTTCTTGCCCGGCTTTTTCAGCATCCCGCACTGTCATACCGTCTTCGACAATACGGCGCGCCAACTCTTCAGGATCATTGGCTGTGATCAAGGCACGGGCATGACCAGCAGTCAGTTCGCCTTTTTTCAAATAGTCTTTAATGCTATCAGGCAGCTTCAACAATCGCATCGTATTGGCGACATGTGAGCGACTTTTACCAATCACATCTGCCAATTCTGCCTGCGTATAATCAAACTCCTGAATAAGCTGATCATAACCAAGAGCCTCTTCCAAAGAGTTTAAATCAGCACGCTGAACATTCTCAATAATGGCAAGTTCCAGCGCTTCTTTGTCATTCACATTGTGAATAAGCACAGGAACTTCATGCAAACCGGCGCCTTGCGCAGCGCGCCAACGGCGTTCGCCGGCAATAATCTCAAAAGAATCGTCAGCACCTTCTACCGGACGACAGAGAATAGGCTGCATTATACCCTTCTCTTTGACCGACTTGGTTAAATCATCCAGATCTGACTCGATAAAATCACGACGAGGATTCCGAGGATTTGGCCTCAGGAACTCAATAGGGATACGACGCTGAGAACGGGCCCGCTCAATCGCAACGGCTTCGTTATCCATATCGCCGATCAAAGCGGCCAGACCGCGCCCCAATCGTTTGCCTTCAGTAGGTTTTTTTACCATTTTTTTCCGCATTTCAACCCAACCAACGGTTTGACCTCAACCGCCTGCTCAGTTCCTTGATAATAGCCACAACGGCATCAGGCCGCTTTGTTGCGCAATTTCTTCTCACGCTGAATAATCTCAGACGCCAATTTCAGATACGCCTGACTTCCAGAACATTTCAAATCATAAAGCAAAGCAGGTTTGCCGTAAGACGGGGCTTCAGAGACACGCACATTCCGCGGAATAATCGTATCATAGACCTTGTCACCCATATGCGCACGCACATCATCTACAACCTGGTTGGATAGATTGTTGCGGCTATCATACATCGTCATAACAATACCGTGGATGGTTAGCTCAGGATTAAGCGCACCCTTCACCTGATTAACCGTTTGAATCAACTGCGTCAGGCCTTCCAGAGCAAAAAATTCACATTGCAAAGGCACCAAAATAGAATGAGCCGCGGCCATCGCATTGATTGTCAAAAGGTTCAAAGAAGGAGGACAATCAATCAAAACATAAGTAAAACGCTTATCTTCGGGGATTTTATCACCCTGCTCGCCATGGCGCTGCAACACATTACGTAGACGAAAAGCCCGGTCTTTGTCTCCAGATATTTCCTGCTCCAGACCGAGCAAATCCATAGTTGACGCCGCAACAGAAAGACGAGGCACAGCAGTAGGAATAGCAGCTTCAAGCAAGGTCGCTTCATTCAGCAAAAGCTCGGCGGTTGAAACGCGGCGCGCTTTACGATCAATCCCCAATCCGGTACTGGCATTGCCTTGTGGATCAACATCAACAATCAGCACTGTCTCACCAATGGCAGCAAGTGCTGTGCCCAGATTGATTGCCGTCGTTGTTTTCCCAACACCACCCTTTTGATTAGCAAGGGTTAGAACGCGGGGAGATTCCGGTAGTGAACTCATAAAGTGGCCTCACTTTGCGTTTGTTTCACTGTGCGTCTTTGGATGATAGCGCGCGCAGAAGGACAATCCGCGCATCCGGATCTGTCCTGCTTGGTTTTTGTATCAGATCTATGTTCCAGCTGACACTGGCCTCTGCCAATTCTCGATCAAAGTCGCGCCCTTTGTGGAAAACACCCACGCAACTTTTTGAGATAAACGGTTGGACAAAATAACACAGATTAGAAAATGAGGTCAGAGCACGGGCACTGAATGCATCAACAGGACCGTCCCAACTAGATAAAACGGTTTCGATTCGATCGTTATGTATCTTAGCATTTAACTCAAGTTCACGTGCAACTGTTCGCAAAAAAGTGGCTTTGCGACCATTACTTTCCACCATATGAACTGAATAATCTTCACCCAGATCATCCAGCAATATCGCTGTCACCAAACCAGGAAAACCTGCTCCAGACCCCAGATCAATCCAATGTCTCGCCTGGGGATAGCTCGCAAATATCTGCACACTATCAGCAATATGCCGCACCCAAATATTATCAAGGGTCTTGGGCGCAACGAGATTTTGCGCTGGTTGCCATTTACGAACCAACGCTTCATACAATTCTAGCTTTTGAAGTGATTCACGTGAAACCGGAATCAGAGAGGAAATCAACTCGATTCCCCGTTCCTTATTACCAACAGACATATTTACCGCCCAACCCTATTCTAAGAGACTCGCTTGCTGTACGCGAGCACCAATGTCAAAGCGGTAGGCGTCATACCATCAATTCGAGACGCCTGCCCCAATGTTTGTGGACGAATGTGAGAGAGCTTTTGTTTCAACTCGTTGGATAGCCCATTAATTTCTTCAAAGTTAAGAGCCTGCGGGATTGCCAAGCCCTCGTCCTTATTGAAGGTTTCAATATCGCTAGTCTGTCTCTCCATATACACCTGATACACCGCTTCAATTTCAAGCTGACGTCGTATCGGCTGGGAAAAACCACCAAATTCTGGCCAAATCTTAGTCAATCTCTCAAGATCAAGGTCCGGGTAGGCCAAAAAATCATAGACCGAACGCCGCTGACCATCCTTATTAATTCGCAAATCATAACGCTCGGCCTCGTTAGGCGTCAGTGATTTTTCTTTTGCCAAGGCCGTAATAGCATCAAGTTCTTGTTTTTTACGAGAATAGACCTGCCGGCGTTCATCACCAATCAATCTCCAACTATCAGCCTTCTCTGTCAGCCGCTGATCTGCATTATCAGCCCGCAATGACAAGCGATATTCAGCCCGCGAGGTAAACATACGATAAGGTTCGACAACACCTTTGGTCACCAAATCGTCAATCATCACACCAATGTAAGCATCCGATCGAGTGAGTATAACCCCTTCCTGATCACCACATTGTCGTGCAGCATTCAACCCCGCCATCAACCCTTGAGCACCAGCTTCTTCATAACCAGTCGTGCCATTAATTTGACCTGCCAAATACAAACCGACAACTCTTTTGGTCTCAAGCGTCGCCTTCAGTTCGGTTGGATCGATATAGTCATATTCGATGGCATACCCATATTGCTCGATCTCCACATTTTCCAAACCTGGAATAGATCGAATATAGGCATCTTGCACATCCTCAGGCAACGAAGTGGAAATACCATTTGGATAAACAGTATCAACATCCAAACCTTCCGGCTCAAGAAAAATCTGATGACCATCACGATCACCAAAACGAGAAATTTTATCTTCAATCGAAGGACAATAGCGCGGGCCTGTCCCTTCAATTTTTCCGGAATACATTGCTGATTTATGGATATTATCGCGAATAATTTTATGAGTTTTATCAATCGTCCGCGTGATATGACAGTCGATTTGCGGAGTCGTAATCGCTGTTGTCAAATAAGAAAAAGCAACAGGATCAGCATCACCAGGTTGTCTTGCCAAATCAGAATAGTCGATAGTACGTCCATTCAACCGCGCTGGCGTCCCCGTCTTTAAGCGACCCAAACGAAAATTTTCAGCCATCAAACGCAGAGACAAATCATTAGCCGCAGGATCACCCATACGACCAGCAGAATAACTCCGCTCACCCATATGAATTAGGCCGCGCAAAAAGGTCCCTGTTGTAAGAACAACGGCACCACAACGAACATCACGACCATCAGATAGAGAAACTCCACATACACGCCCATCAACAATGGACATATCTGATACTTCTTCTTCGATTACGGTCAAATTTGGGGTATCAAATAATAAAGATTGAACAGCACTACGATAGAGCTTTCGATCAGCTTGAGCCCGTGGCCCCTGCACAGCTGGCCCCTTACGGCGATTCAACAGACGGAATTGAATACCACCTTTATCGGCAGCCAGACCCATAAGCCCACCAAGAGCATCAATCTCTCGTACCAAATGCCCTTTTCCAAGACCACCAATCGCCGGATTACAAGACATCACACCGATTGTCTGGCGACTATGTGTCACCAAAGCAACCGAAGCACCAGTACGCGCAGCAGCAGCAGCAGCTTCGGTCCCTGCATGTCCACCACCCACGACGATTACATCAAACTGGGTCATTCAGTTTTCCCATCAATAATACCACCACTTATAAAAGACATTACACACCACGTCATATAGCCGAATGCAATTTATATGCGGCATATTTATTCCTTCAGAGTTTATTTAACTTCTGACGCTATATGTAGATCATCCTTATACAGGATTCACGTGAAACAGCTCCAGCTTTAATTAGATAATTTTGCTATCTTAGATTCACGTGAAACAAGACAATTGACTGACAAAATTCTCGAATCAAAGATTCACGTGAAACATTGTCAATCATCAATTTCAAAAGTGATGTTTCACGTGAAACGATCCACTATTTACCCACACAGAACTGTGAAAAAATCACACCCAACATATCTTCTACATCAATCCGTCCAGTAATTTTCCCCAGCTCATCCCCAGCCATGCGTAAATATTCTGAACGAATTTCTAGTGGAGAATCCGTATAGATAAGAGATTTATCCACATTATCCACACACTGCCGAAAATATGCCTCATGTCGTTTTCTTGTTATTAACACATCTTCGGCACCAGAGAACAATTCTTCAATTTGTTTCACAAACGAATCGTAAAAGCCATCCATCCCGAATCCGGTATGAAGAGAGACAGAAAACACCTTTTCCTCTGCATTTTTATTTGACCCACTATTGATCATTTCTGAGCCGATTCGATCTTGCTTGTTAAACAAAACAAGCCTCTGTGCCCGACTCGCCAAAGCGACACGTTCATTCGGGGCACTACCATCCACTACCTCGATCAACAGATCGGCATTCTCACTTTTTTCCAACGCACGACGAATACCCTCCTGCTCTACAATATTGCTTGAGTCACGCAAGCCTGCGGTATCAATCACCGTCACCGGAAAGCCCTCAATATCCAGATGCAGTTCGAGCAGGTCTCGCGTAGTCCCTGCTTCTTCCGTGACAATGGCCACGTCACGTTTGGCAAACCAGTTTAGCAACGAAGATTTACCCGCATTGGGATGGCCAGCCAGAACCACTGTCAAACCGTTCCGAAGACGTTCCCCACGATCTGCATATGACAAATGATGCTCCATTTCCTGCTTAAGCTTTTGCAGTTTTGGCCAAATCACATCTGAAACGGCGCCGGGAACATCCTCTTCGTCAGAAAAATCCAGCTCGGCTTCAATCATACTACGGGCATAAAGCAAAATTTCCCGCCAGCCATCAATGACACTTTTATGTGCCCCACTGGCCTGGCGCATAGCCTGTTTGCGCTGATTCTCGGTTTCTGCATGAATGAGGTCGGCCAATCCCTCAACAGCGGTCAAATCGAATTTGCCATTTTCAAATCCCCGACGCGAAAACTCTCCCGCCTCAGCCATCCGACAACCATCAAAGGACCCAAGCAAGTCAATCATGGCCTTGACCACGGCGCGGCCACCATGCAGATGAAATTCAACAGACTCTTCGCCCGTAAAGGATTTACTCCCCGGGAAATAAAGAACCAAAGCCTGATCAATAACATCACCATTTTTGGGGTTGGTAACATAACGAAGCGCCGCCATTCGCGGTTTCGGCTCCGAATCAATAATCTGATTCATAACATCGGCGGCCTTCGGTCCCGACAACCGGATCACGGCAACACCAGCTGGCACAGCACCACTGGAAAGGGCAAAAATTGTATCGCGACTCATCGCTTCAATCCCAGCAGCCAACAAAGACAGCTACTTCATCTGGAGCTTTTCATATCAACTTGAACCACCAAACTGGCGTAATAAATCAAACGACCTAAAAGTCGCCAGAACAGTCCAAGTTGAGAAAATGCTGATTATTTCAGAACCGAATCGAACGCAGAGCCAAATACAATCCCCGAAGGACTATTCCAAAGCCAAACGTTTGATCTCTGTAACGCTCGCCAAACACAAAAAGCCGCCTGACGATCATCAGACGGCTTTTTAAGCTTTCCTGTGCGGTTCGGCAAGCCCTATTGATAGAGCAAGCTTTGCATCAGGTATTCATATTATCAAAGAATTCTTTGTTATCCTTGGTAGAGCGAAGCTTATCGAGTAAGAAGTCGATTGCATCGACATTGCTCATGCCACTTAGGATCCGGCGCAGAACAAAGATTTTCTGTAGTTCTTTACGCTCGACCATAAGCTCTTCCTTACGCGTACCGGATTTCAAAATATCCATCGCAGGGAAGATACGCTTATCAGAGACCTTACGATCCAGAACGATCTCGGCGTTGCCTGTACCTTTAAATTCTTCAAAGATAACTTCATCCATGCGACTGCCGGTATCAATCAAAGCAGTAGCAATGATGGTCAGAGAGCCACCTTCTTCAATATTACGTGCAGCACCAAAGAAACGTTTTGGACGTTGCAGGGCATTGGCATCCACACCACCAGTCAGAACCTTACCAGAAGAAGGAATAACCGTGTTGTAGGCGCGACCCAAACGTGTGATGGAATCAAGCAATATGACGACGTCACGCCCATGCTCAACCAAACGCTTGGCTTTTTCAATTACCATCTCAGCGACCTGCACATGGCGAGAAGCGGGTTCATCAAAGGTAGATGAGACAACTTCACCATTCACCGTACGTTTCATATCCGTCACCTCTTCGGGGCGCTCGTCTATGAGCAATACAATAAGGCAACTGTCTGGATGATTGGCCGTGATGGATTTGGCAATATTCTGAAGCAAGACAGTTTTACCGGTGCGCGGTGGCGCTACGATAAGTGCGCGCTGCCCTTTACCAAGTGGAGCAACCAGATCAATCACACGGCTCGACAGATCCTTACTAGTTGGATCAGAAGATGCCAGCAAGAACCGTTCATCAGGATGCAACGGTGTCAGGTTGTCAAAATGAACCTTATGACGCGCTTTGTCAGGGTCTTCAAAATTGACCGTGTTGACTTTAAGAAGGGCAAAATAGCGTTCGCCCTCTTTTGGACTGCGAATATGTCCCTCTACCGTATCACCGGTACGCAACGAAAACCGTCGAATTTGTGAGGGAGAAACATAGATGTCATCTGGGCCGGGCAGGTAATTAGCATCAGGCGAGCGTAGGAAAGCAAATCCGTCCTGCAACACCTCGACAACACCTTGTCCGATGATATCTGTTTCTTGTTCAGCCAAATTTTTGAGAATCGCAAAAAGAAGCTCCTGCTTTCGCAGCGTGCTAGCATTTTCGACCTCGAGCTCTTCGGCAAAATTTAAAAGCTCAGTGGGTGATTTTTGTTTAAGTTCTTGTAGTTTCATTTCGCGCATAGCGAAACTCTCTTAACTGTAAGCAACCAGGGGAAAATTTGGAAAAGACAAAGCACTGTTTTTTATTGTCTGCTTTGCGAAGACTCGAAAGGTAAAGTGAGGCAGATTATTCGAGGCTGATCGTTGAAGAAACGATTTGGCGGAACATAGCTGCTTGGAAAGGTATGAGCAAGCCCTATCATATAAAAAACCCGCTCACCTAAAAGAGAAAGCGGGTTTTCAAGACCAATGGATAATCTTTATAAGCCAAAACAGACAGTCAAAAAGGTTTAACCACAGCCAGAATGACAATTCCAAGCATCAACAGAGTAGGGACTTCGTTGAAATACCGGAAATACACGTGAGATTTCTGATTCGCATCAGCAGCAAAAATTCTTACATGACGAGCACAAACCATATGGTAGATCGACAACAGGATAACCAAGCCAAACTTGATATTAAGCCAGATTGCATCCATGGACCAGATTTCATGCGGAAAAGCCAACCAAAGGCCAAAAATCCATGCGGCAATCATCGATGGATTCATAATCCCTTTCAGTAGACGACGTTCCATGATCTTAAAGGTTTCCGATTTATCGGTCCCCGTCTCTGTCATCGCGTGATAAACAAACAACCTCGGCAGATAGAAAATACCAGCCATCCAAGTAATAATGGCGATAATATGCAGTGCTTTGGTCCAAGAATAATCGAGAAATTGCAGAAATTCCATTGTGATCCTCCAATGGATAAAAAGATCAGACACACAAGTTGTCTGATCTTTTGCACCTCACTATCGGTTTGAGTATGACCGCACCCGTTCAACCAGCCTATGCACCAGATTGATATCCCCTTGTGGGGTGATGCCATGACCAAGATTGAAAATAAACGGGCCGGCGCTCCAAGCTTCCATGATTCGATCAATCGATTCATCCAAATCAGAACCACCAGTGATCAAGAGCGTCGGATCGAGATTGCCCTGCAAAGCCACTTTGCCTTGGAGCGTGTCTCGCGCCCAATCCAAAGGTACGGTCCAATCAAGTCCAATCGCATTGACGCCGGTTGCTTCGACAAAGCCTAGCAAACGTTGGCCAGCTCCTTTCGGAAAACCTATGATTTTAGCATCCGGTACTTGTGCCCGTACACCTTTAACGATCCGGGCGATTGGGTCCTGCGATGCGGTGAGAAACAATTTGTCGTCCAGTACGCCAGCCCAACTATCAAAAATCTGAACTGCGTCAGCGCCACATTGCAATTGCTTGATCAAATAAAGAATGGAAGCATCAACCAAAACATCAATCAATTGTTTAAAAGCTTCTGGTTCTCGTCTCGCGAACAAACGAGCCGGTGCTTGATCTGGTGTGCCATGGCCCGCAATCATGTAGGTGGCAACAGTCCAGGGAGCGCCACAAAAACCAAGGAAGGTGGTTTCATCGGGCAGTGTCGCTCGAATGCGTTGCACAGCTTCATAAACAGGGGAAAGCTCGGTTAGAACCTTTGAAGGATCAAGATCAGCAATTTCTTGTGGGGTTATCGGATCAAGCTGAGGTCCTTCCCCTTGAACAAACCTTACTGAACGCCCAAGTGCATCTGGTACAACCAAAATATCTGAAAAGAGAATTGAAGCGTCAAATCCGAATCGCCGAATAGGCTGCATTGTCACTTCGGTAGCCAGTTCGGGATTGTAACACAGATCTAGGAAGCTTCCTGCATCCGCTCTGGTTGCTCGATATTCTGGCAGAAATCTACCAGCTTGTCGCATCAACCATATTGGTGGAATATTTTCAGTTTGGCCGTTGAGTACATTGAGAAGGCGTCGATTGGTCACTGTTTGGTCTTCCTTTTTGTGTGATCCCATATGACCACGATCGTCCCGAATTTCCTATAATAATTTCTTAGATTAAGATTTTGTTTATTCTTTTAGACCGTGGATTGTGGGGGTTCTTTTTCACCCACACGTCGCCCACAGTCAGCGTGGAAAACCTTATTTTTGGTTTCGCCTCGCAGGCAAAGGCGATTTTGGGATTACGGGGACAAGTCAGTTTGTGCAAGGAATCCAGCATGCTTGCCTGTGGCCAATGTCTTAAATTACGAGGAACAGTTTCGTAACTGATTTTGAATAGTTTGTGCATTAATTGTTTGTTAACCTTCGTTAATAGACTGTTAACAAAACCAAGACTGCTCAATCGAGCTTGGGGATGAAACTGAGGGTAAGGAGGATGAAAACCTTATCTGTACCAAAAAAGGATTTTTGTCCCATGTTGCCCACAGGCCTTGGGGACGAATCATCCGAGCGCCAGAGTTATAGATTCACGTCACGATAAGAGACTGACGGGCCCGCGCCAGACGGTTTGACCAACAAGGGGACAGAAATGCGCGACCAATTTTTCCATTTGCATATGATTTCTGACGCAACGGGAGATACGTTGCGTGCAGTCGGGCGGGCTGCATCGGCGCAATATTCCCATGCACGGGTTGTTGAGCATATACATTCCATGGTTCGAAATGATCAACAGCTCAGTGATATACTCGAGAAAATAGAGCTAGAACCCGGCATAGTTCTTTATACCTTGGTCAATAGCGATCATGCTCAGAAGTTGGAAACTGCCTGTCAGCAGCTGCATATTCCGGTTTATAATGTACTCAGCCCAATATTTGATCTGTTTCAGTCTTATCTGGGCTCTTCACAAACAGGCCAAATCGGAGCACAACACAGCCTCGATGCCAGCTATTTTCAGCGCATTGAGGCCATGAACTTCACCATGCTGCATGACGATGGTCTGTCTCCCCATTCTATTGGCGAGGCCGATGTCGTCATTCTAGGCATCTCCCGTACGTCAAAAACACCCACGTCTGTCTATTTGGCGCAGCGCGGGTTGCGGGTGGCAAACATTCCCATCGTTCCAGATATTGCTCTGCCAAAAGCCTTATTTGCACTCAAAAAGCCATTCATCATCTGTTTGATTGCCAGTTCCCGGCACATTCTACAAATCAGGCACCATCGTATTTTGGGGCTACCCGCCAACAGTCAGGAAAGCGATTATCTCAATCGCAGCGTTATCAACGAAGAAATCGCTTATACAAGACGGATCTGCCAGCGAAACCAATGGCCGATATTGGATGTAACGCGCAAATCAATTGAAGAAACTTCCGCTGAAATACTCAAAAGCTATCAACAGCATTGTCGATATCTGGCGGAAATGGTGCAAAATAGACGGTGAAATCAGGGAGAGATGGCGAACAGTTTGTTTTCTTTGCCACTTGTTCTAAACAAATATCAAAACCCCAACCCGATGGACAAATTTTATGGATCCACTGATTCTTGCTTCCAAAAGTCAGGCCCGTTCGAGCCTGTTGCGTAACGCCGGGCTATCTTTTGATTGTGTTGCCGCAGAGATTGATGAGCGTGCCGCCGAACAACCCCTTGTTAAAGCGGGTGGCAGCCCTCAAGACATTGCAGAGCTATTGGCTGAAGTCAAAGCCGTGGAAGTTTCGAACCGCTATCCCGGCCATCTGGTTATAGGTGCAGACCAAACGCTTGGCTTTGGCGCACAACGGTTTAACAAACCGCAAGACGACGCTGCCGCACGCGCCCAACTGCTTGATCTGGCGGGCGAAAGCCATCAGCTGCATTCGGCGGTCGCCTGTGTAAAAGATGGGCAAACCTTGTGGAGATATATATCGACAGCCACCCTAACCATGCGTCCATTAAGCCCCCAGGAAATAGGGCGTTATATGGCCCGTGTGGGTGAACCTGTGCGCTCCTCTGTCGGGTGTTATCAATTGGAGGGTCTAGGTGTGCAATTGTTTGAAAAGATAGACGGTGATTATTTTACCATCCTCGGTCTGCCACTATTGCCGTTGTTGGGTTACTTTAGGGATCAACAGGGATTGGAGTTCTAACAAACCATGTCACAAAGCACGCATGCCAACACTGCAGTCTTACCAAAAGCCTTTGTCATTGGCTGGCCAATTGCCCATTCCAAATCACCGACCATCCATACCCATTGGCTCAAGCAAAATGGCCTTTCTGGCAGTTATGAAAAAATCGCGGTAGAACCATGTAATTTGGAACGCTTCGTCGGAAGCCTTAAGGACAATGGCTTCGTTGGCGGCAATGTCACAATCCCGCACAAAGAAGCCATACTGTCCTTTGTTGATGTGGTTCACACCAACGCCAAGCGTTTGCGGGCCGCCAATACGGTCTGGTTTGAGGGTGGAAAATTGCATGCGGATACCACGGACGGCTACGGATTTTTGTCCAATCTTGATCAACATCAGCCCAATTGGGATCAATCCTCTGATGGAAAAGCGCTTGTTTTGGGCGCGGGCGGAGCGTCTCGCCCAATCATCAATGGCTTGATAGAGCGAGGATTCAAAACCATTACGCTAGTGAATCGAACCAAAGAGCGGGCTGAATCTCTCGTTGAAACATTAAGAGAGCTCGGGATTGGCAGTTCAATGGTGGTCGGGGACTGGCAAGATAGATCGGAATTGCTGGCCGAATGTTCCCTTTTGGTCAATACCTCTTCTCTTGGCATGGTAGGTCAACCGCCGCTGGATCTGTCTCTTGATGCCCTACCAAGTTCTGCGTTGGTCACAGACATTGTCTATACACCGCTAGAAACGAACTTGCTGCGAGACGCAAAAGCACGTGGCAACGTGACCGTTGATGGATTGGGCATGTTGTTACATCAAGCCGTACCGGGCTTTGAGCATTGGTTCGGCGTTCGTCCTGCGGTAACCGATGCATTGCGCCAATTGGTGCTGAGCACCACATAGGAATTTGAGATGATCAAGATTGGTCTCACTGGCTCAATAGGCATGGGCAAAACAACCACCGGCCAAATGTTTGTCGCACGAGGTTGTCCCCTTCACGATGCCGACGCTACCGTGCATCGGCTTTATTCAGAGCGCGCTGCACCGTTGATTGAAGAGGCCTTTCCCGGAACAACTAGCCCTCAAGGCGTTGATCGTGCGGCTTTGTCTAAGCATGTGATTGGCAAACCGGAGGCTATGAAGCGGCTTGAGGCCATCATTCATCCCTTGGTGCGTGAAGAAGAAAAAGAATTTTTCGAAATGGCAAAATTGGACGGCTCACAAATCGTGGTGCTGGACATTCCGTTGTTGTTTGAGACAGGTGCAGAAGATCGGGTTGATGTTATTGTCGTCGTATCGGCCCCTGAAGATATTCAAAGACAGCGGGTTTTGGCGCGTGATGGTATGACCGAAGACAAATTTGCAGCGATCAAAGCAAGGCAAATGCCTGATGCAGAGAAACGCCACCGCGCAGATTTTATTGTCGACACTGGCCAAGGCTTGGAAGCGGCACAAGCACAGGTGGACAGCATCCTGGCCACCATCAAAAGCCGATTGGCAGCGGACGCCTGATAGACCATACTTACCAAACTGATTTGATCCCATTTCAAAAAGAGAATTTCAATGGCGCTGCGAGAGATTACCTTCGATACAGAAACCACCGGGTTTGACCCATTTTCGGGCGATAGAGTGGTGGAAATTGGCTGTGTCGAGCTGATTAATCACTTGCCCAGCGGTGAGACTTTCCACGTCTATATCAATCCTGAGCGTGATATGCCCGAAGGGGCTTTCAAAGTGCACGGCCTTTCAGAAGAATTTCTGTCAGACAAACCGAAATTTTCTGAAATTGCGCAAAGTTTTCAAGAGTTCATCAAGGACACGCCGATAATCGCGCACAATGCATCCTTTGATGTGAAATTCCTCAATTGGGAGTTGGAGAAGGCTGGATTTGGCAAAATCGATGATCAATATGTCATTGATACCTTGGCGATGGCCCGTTTGAAATTTCCGGCGGGGCCCAACAGCCTCGATGCGCTTTGCAACCGTTTTAATATCGACAATGGCAAACGCACCTTGCACGGTGCGCTTCTTGATAGTGAAATTCTCGCAGATGTTTATCTTGAACTGATCGGCGGTAGGCAAACTAGTCTGCTTCTTGCAGGGGAAGAAGAGGATGGATCTAGCCAGGATGGATCTGATGGCGGAAAACGCCAGCGGGCCGCTGCAAAACAGCGACCAACACCCCTACCCTCCCGTCTATCCCAAGATAATATTGAGGCGCATTTGACTTTCTTAAAGGAAATCAAAGGTGAGAGCTTGTGGTCGCGCTATCTGCCCAGAGAAGCATCAGATTTAAACGAATAGCTTGTCTTTTGGAAAATCAGAAGGCGAACACCTAAAAGCGTCGTAACCATCTCTATCACCAAGATAGAGGCTGTATGGATTCACGTGAAACGTCCATTTTTCACGATATATTGACCGCGTGCTTCCTTTAGGCAAATAAAAAGCCGACTGATTTCAGCCGGCTTTTTAAATAGTTTCTTTCACAACATTTTACTGTTGGGTCTGATTGGCTTGCTCTTGGGCTGCCAGTTCCATCATACGTTGACGATAGAGCTGTGCAAAATCGATTGGATCGACATTCAGTGGAGGGAATCCACCTCGCATCGTCGCATCGGAAATGATCTGACGAGCGAACGGGAACAGCATCCGTGGGCATTCGATCATAACAAACGGATGCAGCTGTTCCTGCGGTACGTTTGAAATGGAGAAGATGCCTGCATAGAGCAGCTCGACGTTGAACAGAGTGTTTTCTCCGTCCATTGCAGTTGCGTTCAGCGTCAATTCAGCTTCGAACTCATTCTCGGACAGAGGAGCAGCGTTGACATTGATCTGTACATTGATTTCCGGAGCATTCTCGCGAGGACGCAGGGAATCTGGAGCGTTTGGATTCTCGAATGACAGATCCTTGATATATTGCGCCAGAATACGCAGGCCAGGGACTTGTGGCTCTTGACCTTCGGCTGCGCCATTTTCTTGTGCGTCGCTCATAAAACTATTTCCTGATATCTTGAGTTTAAAACACTTGGGGATCTCTAAAAGAAACCCATGGCTAATATGCGCCTAGCATGACAGGCCGTTTGAAACAAGGAGGCCACATCAATAGCATCGGTATTTGGGCGGGTTTGCCCACGTTTATGCAACCAAAACCGCACGGGCCTATCTGGAACCGAATCTGGCTTAGGGTTTCCCCCAAGGAGATTTTTTGTCATTTTCGCTCGCGGGGCGCGCTTCAATGGCATCACGATCTGCTACTTCATTGAAATCTTCTTCATCAAGATCAATGATCGATGGATCCACAGGCTGATTAGGGTATCGTGCCCCCGCCCCTTTGGCATTGTCTGTTGAGTAGGTGTAGCTTTCGTAATAAGTGCCTTTTGTCCCGCCGAATGGATCGGAGGAAAACCCGGTTGCTTGGCTGTGCATGCCTGTCAGTGTCATGCGGCTTTTGAAGAAGGAAAAAATCCCGCTTCGTATGGCTGGCACCAAAAGAAGAAAACCAAATGTATCGGTTACAAAACCCGGGGTGAGCAAAAGAAGCCCAGCCGCCAACAGCATGACACCATGGGCCAGTTCACGACCGGGAATATTGCCGTTATTCATTTGATTTTGCGCTTGTCCAAGCAAAGCAAAACCCTGTTGGCGCAAAAGTATGGTTCCAATGAAGGCCGTCAGCACGATACCGAGAAGCGTATTGATGACCCCAATTTGTCCGCCAAGGATAATAAAGACGCCAATTTCGAGAATTGGAACGATCAATAACAAGAATGGAACAAAGGGGAAGAGCGATTTTCGCATGGTTTTTACGGATTCTCCTCAAAAGCCTGTTTTTTTTAGGGGTCTGACGGCTTCATTTCTGGATTTGCGACCAACCCTCCCCTACATATAGAAAGAAATATGAAACTTGCAGGCCTTTTCTGCAAAAAACAAACGGACCTAGGCAAAATACATGTTCGATTTCGATGTCACTACGATTATTTTCCTTGTTATCGCAGTCGTTCTTTTCATGCGCTTGCGCGATGTGTTGGGAACCAGAACAGGCAACGAACAGGAGCCTTATGATCCCTATGCAGATAAGGATAAGGGCCACGAGGGTCATGCTCCTGGGGCTGACGACATAGGGGACAATGTTATTTCTCTTCCCGGTCGGGCCGAGTCTGAAGCAATGGAAGCCGAAGCAAAAAGCAAACAGCTTGAAAAAATCGCGCCAGAAGGATCATCCCTCAATGCCGTTTTGAGCCAGCTGATGGCCGTCGATAAAAGCTTTGACCCCAAAGAGTTTGTTTCTGGTGCGCGTGCCGCCTATGAAATGATTGTCACGGCTTATGCTCACGGCGACAGAAAAACGCTGAAAAAGCTGTTGGCTGCGGACGTCTTTGCTGGCTTTACCGCTGCATTGGATGAACGTGAAGCACAAAAATTGCGTGTTGACTTCACCTTCATCGGTATCAATAAATCCTCCATTATCGAAGCGGAAGTCGCCGGTGGCGACGCACAGATCACAGTGCGCTTTGTATCGTCTATCACGTCTTGCACAAAAGACGAGATTGGGCATGTCATTGAGGGTGATCCGAATGCCGTTGAAGAGGTGACTGACATCTGGACATTCAGCCGCGATGTCAACAGCCGCAATCCAAATTGGAAATTGATTGGCACCGAATCGGCGCAATAAAGCCTTTGTCGGCATCCAAGCGATTGTTACATCCTGTGCTGCTTTTTGGTAAAGCAGCACAGCAAGGAGTCGCGTGACTCATCCATAGGAGTGGCTCAACCGAATGGCGGGTCTTATAAAAACGGGCTTTACAGAGCTTGAAGGTTGGGATGAAGAAGACCATAAGGCGGCATTTGCCGCCTTTCGTCATTCCTCATCCTATTTGTTACAAAGTCCTCCGACCTCTCGTGAGAAGAGCGCTCGAGCTCAAGACTTACTCTTGATCGCGCAAAAGGCGTTCGATTGCTCACAAGACCTAAATGCACAGCAAGCGCGCTGCTTTTTTGAAGACAACTTTCAACCTTATCAATTGCAACAGCATGGGCTTTTAACGGGCTATTACCAACCGCAATTTGAAGGTCGCCGCACGCCGGATGCAGACTTTTGTCACCCGCTGTACAAACGCCCTGGCGATCTGATTCCTATTTCAAGCAAACAAGCGCTGGCAGCAGGCTTCACCAAAGAGACCAGTTTTGCTCGCGAAACCGAGCAAGGCCTTGCTTTTCACCTAAGCCGTAGTGAAATAATGGCTGGTGGCCTTGATGGTTTGGGTCTTGAGTTGGTATGGCTGAAAGATCCTCTGGATGTCTATATCATTCATATTCAGGGGTCTGCGAGGATTGTACTGGAAGATGAAACAATCCTGCGTGTCGCTTTTGATGGTAAGTCTGGTCACCCCTATCAGTCTCTTGGCAAGATACTGATTAAAAAAGGTATTTTCTCCGCTGATACCATCACAATGGATGGCTTGATGGCTTATATCAAAGCACTGGGCGACGCCGGCTCCAAGTTGTTGGCCGAGAATCCTTCCTATATTTTCTTCAAGCAAGTGCAATCTGACGGCAACAAGCTGGTGCAAGACCCCGATCAGGGCCCCGTTGCGGCGGCTGGCATACCGCTTGTTGCGATGCGCAGCATGGCAGTTGATCGCCATCGCCATACATTCGGTTTGCCCTTTTGGCTGCAGACCAATCTGCCATCGGGCGAAAATGAGCAGACCCCGTTCAATCAACTAGTCTTTGCCCATGACACCGGTTCTGCTATCACAGGCGCGGCTCGTGGTGATTTGTTTGTCGGCACAGGCGCCCAAGCTGGACAGCTTGCAGGCAGACTTCAACAACAGACGGCCTTCTTTTGCCTGATGCCTATCAAACGCACTGAGAATGCGGAAGGGTCCTAACCGTGGCTAAAAAACCGCTTATCAGTCGCAAGGATGCCAAATTATGGCAATTGGTGGCCCGTACTGTGTCGCCAATGGAAGGCAAATCTGCCGAACTGAAAGCGTTGATTGAAGGCTTTGATCAGCCTAAAAAAACAAATCCAGACAACCAGCCCGATCCGCAACATCCGGTTCAGCGACGACGGGCTAGCGGTGCAGAGCTGGAGGCACTGCGACAAGCAGGCATTGCCGGCAATGATCGGCCAAAATCGGGCAAGGCACCACCATTGAACAGCCTTGATCGCAAAGAGAAAAAACGCATCGTACAAGGGCGTGGGTTTATTGATGCCCGTCTTGACCTGCACGGTATGACACAAAGGGAAGCCCATGGGGCTTTGTTTGGTTTTTTGCGCAGTTGCCATACCAATGGCTGCAAACATGTGTTGGTAATCACCGGTAAAGGCAGTCGTGGTGAGACCGAGACCTACACCATCGGGCCAGAAAAGGGCATCTTGCGGCGGGTCGTGCCCAAGTGGTTGTCAGAGCCTGAAATTCGCTCGATTATTGTAGGTTTTGAAGAAGCACACCCAACGTTGGGTGGTGGTGGTGCCTTGCATATCCGTTTGAGAAGTCGTAACAAATTAAAATAGATGTCCAGATCTTAAGGCCGATCAGAGGCCCGACCCATAGGAATGGAGCCATGACACCTTTTGGTGCGAAACTGCGGCGGATGCGTCTGCAACGCAAAATCTCTCTAAAGGAAATGGCCGAACGCCTTGATGTCTCCAGCGCCTATCTCTCAGCCCTTGAACATGGCAAGCGCGGCAAGCCAACCTGGTTTCTGATTCAGCGCATCATCGCCTATTTTAATGTCATTTGGGATGAAGCAGAAGAACTGCAACGGCTGGCTGAAATTTCCGACCCTAACCCTACCATTAGGACCGCAGGGCTAGACCCGCACGCAACAGAGTTGGCCAACCTGTTGGCTGATCGTATTGATCAACTGTCGGTCGATAGTCTCGAAGCGTTAATTCTGCAATTGCGCGCGGCTTCGTCTCGGGACAAAGGTCTGGGAAGCCCAGACCTTCGGGATCAAACCTGATTTTACAGGATATAGCGGCTTAGATCGATATTCTTGGCCAGTTCACCGACATGTTCATTGACAAAATCACCGGTAATTTCAATGGCCGCTCCGGGTTTGTCTGGAGCATCAAAGGAAATGTCTTCAAGAATTTTTTCCATCACCGTCTGTAAACGACGCGCGCCGATATTTTCTACCGAGCTGTTTAGCTCTACGGCGATATCCGCGATGGTGTCGATGGCATCGTCAGTGAAGGTTAGGGTCACCTCTTCAGTCGCCAGCAAGGCCGAATATTGTTTGGGCAGATTGGCTTCGGTTTCTTTCAGGATGGCACGGAAATCTTCCCGCGTCAGAGCGCGCAACTCCACACGAATAGGCAAACGACCCTGTAGTTCAGGCAACAGGTCAGACGGCTTGGCCACATGAAAAGCACCAGAAGCTATAAACAAAATATGGTCGGTTTTGATTGGGCCATATTTTGTGGTCACCGTGGTGCCCTCGATCAACGGCAGCAAGTCGCGCTGTACGCCCTCGCGTGAGACATCTGCCCCGCCCCGCCCTTCGCTGGCACAAATTTTGTCGATTTCATCAAGGAAGACAATTCCGTTATTCTCAACCAATGATATCGCTTCCGAAATGATTTTATCTTCATCCAAAAGCTTGTCTGATTCTTCATCGATAAGAAGAGCATAGGAGTCTTTAACCTGGATTTTGCGCTGTTTGGTGCGGCCACCAAAGGCCTTGCCAAACATATCGGATAGGTTCATCACACCCATCGATCCGCCTGGCATACCAGGCACTTCAAAATTCGACATAGGGGATGTGTTGTCGGCCACTTCGACTTCGATTTCCTTGTCGTCCAGCAACCCGCCCCGCAGTTTTTTGCGAAAGCTTTCGCGCGTTGCAGAACCTGCTCCGGGACCGACGAGCGCATCAAGGACCCGTTCTTCGGCGGCGGCATGTGCTTTGGTGCGCACATCTTTACGACGGGTCTCACGGGTGAGTGCAATGCCTGTTTCGATCAGATCACGGACGATCTGCTCAACATCACGCCCAACATACCCCACTTCGGTGAATTTGGTTGCCTCGATTTTAATGAAGGGCGCATTGGCAAGTTTGGCAAGGCGACGAGAGATTTCGGTCTTGCCGACGCCCGTGGGGCCGATCATCAAAATATTTTTCGGCAGGACTTCTTCCCTGAGGTCGTCATCTAGCTGTTGCCGCCGCCAACGGTTGCGCAGCGCAATGGCAACCGCACGTTTGGCATCTTTTTGGCCAACAATAAAACGATCAAGCTCGGAAACGATCTCACGAGGTGAAAAATTGGTCATTTGGAGTATCCTTTCGGAGAAATTGGCGGTAACAGGCGCATAATGGCACGCTTAGCAAAGGGGCGCAGGATCAATCCGCGTAGGGAAGACCAGCCCGACCCCAGCATCAAAACAAAAATGCCAAGCACCAAAAGAGTGACGGATAACCCGACTTTGTCACCCAAATCGATCTGATCCAACAAAGCCGCAATGGCAAATCCTAGATAGCCTATGGCAGATGCCAACAGAGCACGACGGTCGATCACAAGCGCAAACAGACCAATCACCAAAATCGTCACGATTGTGGCAATTGCAGCTACCGTGCTTTGGTTTTGAGCGACAAAGAGGGAGAGAATGGAATGTACAATCAACGAAGCTGCAACCAAATGCAGCCAGAAAGCAGTGTCGCTGTTGACGGTTCGCCGCAGCGGATCTTGCATATCAAACCAAAGGGCGAGTACAAGACAACCCACTCCGATGGCCATTAGCCACAGATTGAGATAATTGGCCAACAAATCGGTGTCAATCACAGCGATGCTATACAAAAACAGACCGATGCCAACAAGCGACAGAAAAGCGGGCGTAATAGGAACGCTGAAACGCTTGTAAAAGCCCCACCCTGCAACAAGCCCAAAAACAAACGGTGTGATCTGTAACCACGTAATATCTGGATGATCATATGAACTGGACAAATCCCAGATGGGGTTTGTGCTGCCCAAGATAAAGGTCACCAACCCGACCGCTGCCAATGTACTAAAGGTGACAAAAGCACCTGTTAGCAGAATAGACGGTAAGGAAAGCCTCAGTTTTTTCGAAAGCCATTCGGCCAGAAGCCAACTGACCGTCATGGCACCAGCGCAAACTCCAAACCAGTGCAGAGGAGAATCGTCGGTGATCAAAGAGGCGCTAAAAAAGTAACCGGCAAAAAGGATAACAAGTCCGATGGAAATGAATATGTCGTGGAACCCACGCGCAAAATGCATCTCTTCGGGGTCTGCATGCGGAGCCTGTTCAGACTCATCACCGGTCAGGAAGGCCAGCAAAGGCGCGATCTGGGCTTTATCAATCAGACCGCGTTCGCTGGCTTGATGTAGCAATTCATGATTGATCATCAATCACTTCCACGGTTAGATGGTCATTGGTATAGACGCAAATCTCGGCAGCAATGCCCATTGCTTTTCGTGCAATTGCTTCGGCATCCATATCGGTATCCATCAACGCGCGTGCAGCTGCGAGGGCATAATTACCCCCCGACCCGATGGCGGTGACGCCATATTCTGGCTCCAGTACATCGCCAGTGCCAGTTAAGACCAGAGACACGTCCTTGTCGGCCACGATCATCATGGCTTCCAGCTTGCGCAAATAGCGGTCTGTACGCCAGTCTTTGGCCATGTCGACACATGCACGGGTGAGCTGTTCGGGATATTGCTCAAGTTTGGCTTCCAGCCGCTCAAACAAAGTGAAGGCATCGGCCGTCGCGCCGGCAAAACCGGCTATCACGTTGCCTTTGCCTAAGGGGCGCACCTTGCGGGCATTGCCCTTGATCACGGTTTGCCCAAGGCTAACCTGACCGTCGCCTGCAATAACGACCTTATTGCCTTTACGAACGGTGACAATGGTTGTTCCGCGCCAACCGGGAAAGCTTTGTTGATTTGTCATTCTCAAACATGTTCCATTCTGTCGCTCGCTCCGTGCGAGCCAAAAAGATCACCGCCATAAGGACGGTTGATCGAGAGGTTGAACCCAATGTAATCATCAATGCCTGATTTTCAATCGTCGTGTGGGCGCTTCAAAACGGCACGGGGTATCCGTTATAATAGGAGGTATCGCGGCATTTGTTTGTGTTCCGTCAACAAAGACATCAAAAATCACAATGATACAGGCTTTTCCCGTCCACTTTGGGTGCCTAACCCTATGGATTTGTCCAGATGGCCCTGATACATAAGATCATAACGAGAGAACGGTCTACCAAACCCTGCCATTCCGGTGAGGACCATTTGACTGTGAACTGCTCAAAACCAAGACTTTTTGCTGTTTCGCCCATGCCGAGAAGCGATACAGCGCCGATCTGAGTTAAGTCCAAGCCAAGGAACGCAGTCATGCGCACAGCCACAATCAGTCGCAAAACCAATGAGACACATATTTCGCTTTCCATCGATCTAGATGGCACGGGCGCTTACAATATTGCGACTGGCATCGGGTTTCTGGACCATATGATTGATCAACTGTCTCGCCATTCGCTCATCGATATGGACATCAAGGCCGACGGTGATCTGCATATTGATTGCCACCACACCGCAGAAGATGTGGGGATTGCTCTGGGCCAAGCCTTTAAACAGGCGTTGGGCGACAAAAAGGGCATTGGGCGGTATGCCGATGTACATCTTCCCATGGATGAGACCATGACCCGCGCTGCTGTGGATGTGTCAGGCCGTCCCTTCTTTGTCTGGGACGTCACCTTTACCCGCGACAAAGTCGGTGACTTTGACACCGAGTTGTTTGAAGAATTTTTCAATGCGTTTGCGATCAACGCAGGCATTACGCTGCATATAGCCAATCTTTATGGTACCAATAACCACCACATTGCCGAGAGTTGTTTTAAGGCGGTTGCTCGCGCTCTTCGGCAGGCGGTGGAACTGGATCCACGTCAAGCCGACCGCGTACCGTCGACCAAGGGAACTCTGAACGGATAAACTTTGCATTTCCCATCTGGATGAACCAGTTTTCGGACAAGCAAATTGATGAGGCGGGGCGATGCCTTCCTATACCATTTATGAAAAACCGGACTTGCCACTCGAAGAAGCAATCGACAGTGCGATACTGGTAAAGAACCACTATTCAATGTTGGCTTTCTTTTTGCCGCTTGTCTGGATGCTCGTCAAACGACTTTGGTGGGTGTTGCTGATTTACGTCCTCTTGCTTATACCCCTTTTTGCGCTGGAATCGATTCTTCCAGTTTGGTCGGGCATGTTGATGACTTTGCTTGTCAGTCTTTGGCTTTGTCTTGAAGCCCCCAATCTGATCGGCTGGTCTCTAAAGCGCAAAGGGTATATCGAAGTGGCCAGTCTGTTTGCAGAAGATCGTGACCATTGTGAACGGCGATATGTGCAAGCCAAAGTGACGGCTGGTGATGCCGTTCCAAAATCCAAATCCATGGTTTCCACACCAAGCACTGGTAACAGCCCGATCAATACAAAAGACCGACTGCGTGAAAGCGCGCCAAAAGGCCCGATTATTGGGCTTTTCCCCGCTCCCGGCCAGTCGTAGGAGAAAGACCAAATGCGCATTGCGATCATTGATTATGGCTCGGGCAACCTTTGCTCTGCAGCCAAGGCTTTCGAACGCGCTGCGCGTGAAAGCGAACTGGATGCGGAGGTGCTGGTCACCTGTCATCCAGATGATGTGCGCAAGGCTGGGCATATTGTACTGCCCGGTGTGGGAGCCTTTGCCGATTGTCGCGCCGGACTGGATGCCGTCGATGGTATGACAGACGCCCTTACTGAGGCGGTGATCAAAGAGGGCAAACCCTTCTTGGGCATTTGTGTTGGTCTGCAATTGTTGGCCAGCCGCGGCCTTGAGCATGGTGTGACCCAAGGCTTGGACTGGATCTCTGGCGACGTGGTTGCCATGCAGCCCAGCGATCCTTCCTTGAAAATCCCCCATATGGGCTGGAACACCGTCAATCAGGTGGGTGAACACCCGCTGTGGGCGGGCATTCCGACAGGGCCTGACGGTCTTCACGCCTATTTTGTGCATTCCTATCATCTGGAACCGACAGATCCCGCGCATATTCTTGCAACATGTGACTATGCCCAGACGGTGACGGCCATGGTCGGGCGTGACAATATTGTCGGAACGCAATTTCACCCTGAAAAAAGCCAGAAGCTGGGCCTTGCGCTCATTTCCAACTTCCTCAATTGGAGGCCCTAATGATCATCTTTCCTGCAATCGACCTCAAAGATGGTCACTGTGTGCGCCTCAAACTGGGCGATATGGACCAAGCCACGGTGTTTAACACCGACCCCGGTGATCAGGCCCGCCGTTTTCAGGATCAGGGTTTTGAATGGCTGCATGTGGTCGATCTGAACGGCGCGTTCGCTGGCAAATCAGAAAACAGCACTGCCGTTGAGAGCATTTTAAAAAATACCACCAATCCGGTGCAGCTGGGTGGCGGCATCCGCGATCTGGCAGGCATTGAGCATTGGTTGGAAAAAGGCATTTCCCGTGTCATTCTGGGCACCGTCGCTGTGCGCGACCCAGCATTGGTAAAAGAAGCTTGCAAACGCTTCCCTGGCCGCGTGGCTGTTGGTATTGATGCCAAAGGCGGCAAGGTTGCCGTTGAAGGCTGGGCCGAAACATCTGAATTGACCGTTATTGATATGGCCCGTCAGTTTGAAGATGCAGGTGTTGCTGCAATTATCTATACCGATATCGACCGCGATGGCATCCTGACTGGTCTTAATATCACGGCGACGCTGGAACTTGCCAACGCCGTGTCTATTCCGGTCATCGCATCTGGTGGTTTGGCATCGATTGATGATGTAAAACGCTTGGTTGAGCCAGATTGTTCCATCCTTGAAGGGGCGATCACAGGTCGCGCGCTTTATGACGGACGCCTTGATCCGGCGGAAGCGCTGGCGCTGATCGCTGCGTCAAAATCTGGCAAAGCAGGGAATGTGTAAATGCTAAAAGCCCGCGTTATCCCTTGCCTTGACGTGAAAGATGGCCGTGTGGTCAAGGGTGTCAATTTTGTTGACCTGAAAGACGCCGGTGATCCGGTGGAAAGCGCCAAAGCCTATGATGCCGCCGGGGCAGATGAACTTTGCTTTCTTGATATCACTGCCAGCCACGAGAATCGCGACACCATTTTTGATGTGGTACGCCGCACCGCAGAAGAATGCTTTATGCCGGTCACCGTCGGTGGCGGCATCCGCACCACAGACAATATCCGTGATTTGCTCAAAGCCGGGGCTGATAAAGTTTCTATCAACACCGCGGCTGTGTTGCGCCGTGAATTTATCAAGGAAGCCGCTGAAAAATTTGGTGCCCAATGCATCGTCGCTTCGGTTGATGCAAAACGGGTATCCAAACACGGCGAACCGCTCAAATGGGAAATTTTCACCCATGGCGGGCGCACACCCACCGGCATTGATGCGATAGACTATGCGCAAGAAGTGGTTGATCTTGGTGCCGGAGAAATCCTGCTGACATCGATGGATCGTGACGGTACCAAAATTGGGTTCGATATCGACCTCACCCGCAAAATTGCCGATATGGTCTCCGTTCCGGTGATTGCGTCAGGTGGAGTTGGTACGCTCGACCATTTGGTGGAAGGCGTGCGCGATGGCCACGCAACAGCAGTGCTGGCAGCCTCCATTTTCCATTTTGGTGAATTTTCCATTCATGAAGCCAAGGCCCATATGGTCAAGGCGGGCATTCCCATGCGGATGGATCGTGATAAATAGGACTGCCCGAGAAGGGCTTTTCATACGCGGTTCATCAAAGACAAGCGCCACGAAGGCAAACAAGAGACAGTTTTATGAGCAATTTCACCCTGAGCGACCTTGAGGCTATCATCCAGACGCGAGCAACGTCCGACGATGAAATGTCCTACACCCGCAAACTGATGAATAAAGGTGTCGGAAAATGCGCCCAAAAACTGGGTGAAGAAGCGGTGGAATCCGTGATTGCTGCGATGAAGTCCGATAAAGCTGAATTGACCTCAGAGACAGCCGATCTACTGTATCATCTGTTGGTGGTGCTGAATATTTCCGGCGTGAAACTGGATGATGTCATGTTGGAGCTGGCCAATCGTACCGGACAGACAGGTCTGCAAGAAAAAGCCTCTCGTCCAGCTGACTGACACCTCATGCCTTTTGGTGCCGATCAAGATTCTAGAAGCCTCGGTAAAATACCTATTAAATGAACCAAAAACCTCCACTATTGTCCTAGTTCGCAGATGCACAAAAGACGGTAGAAGACGGAAGAAATTGAGTTCAATCAACTCATGTTGCGGCATTGATCGCTATTGTGCCACACAATTGATCCCGTTCCAGCCTCCCGCGGCAGGGTTGATGTCGCTGTAAGGTTTGGCATACAGGGACACAGGGAGGGGAGCCTTTAGAACGGGATTGACAGCAAGTCGATCAGTAAGGCTCTAGGGAACTCAAAATGGACCAAAACGAAAAGCGGCAGTTATCCCCCTACCGCGCCTTTACAAATGAAGAATGGGCAACTTTGAGGGCGGATACGCCCATGACGTTGACCGGCTCGGATCTGGAAAAGATCAAGAGCCTGAACGATCCCATTTCACTTCAGGAAGTGGAAGAAATTTATCTGCCACTCTCCAGATTGCTCAGTTATTATGTTGAATTTGCGAGGGGGTTGAACAACGCCACCCAGCATTTCCTCGGTACAAATGAGCCCAAAACGCCCTTTATCATCGGTGTTGCAGGGTCGGTGTCCGTGGGCAAATCGACCACCGCGCGTTTGTTGCAGGCCCTGTTGTCTCGGTGGTCTGCCAGTCCGCAAGTGGATCTGATCACCACAGACGGGTTTTTGCTGCCCAATGCCGTGTTGAATAAAGAAGGGCTGATGCGCCGCAAAGGCTTTCCGGAAAGCTATGATCGAACGGCTCTGATTCAGTTTCTGACCGACATCAAAGCCGGCAAGCGCAATGTCCGTGCGCCCGTTTATTCGCATTTCTATTATGATGTGATGCCCGATGAGCATGTAATCATTGACCAGCCCGATATCCTGATTCTGGAAGGCCTGAATGTGCTGCAAACCGGGATATTGCCAAAAGATGGCAAAGAAATCCCCTTTGTCTCGGACTTTTTCGATTTTTCGATCTATATCGATGCGGACGAAGACATATTGCACCGATGGTATCTCGAACGCTTCATGCGCTTGCGCGAGACCGCGTTTCGGGATTCTGAATCCTACTTCCACCGCTATTCACTGATTGAAGCAGACGAAGCAGACAAGATTGCTAACGATCTATGGGCGTCGATCAATCTGGTCAATCTGCGTGAAAATATCTTCCCTACTCGCCCGCGTGCGGATTTGGTTCTGGGAAAAGACGATAGTCACGCCATCAAGACAGTCATGCTACGCAAACTATAGTTTGCTCAAACTCTATCAACGCAAACAAAAAGGCGGCCAAAGGGCCGCCTTTTCTATGTGGAAGGAATTGCCTTGGCTTACAGCAAGCCTGCTTGTATCGCCGCTGATTTCATATCATGCTCAGGCCGTGGGCCAATATGCTGGATCACTTCTGATGCACAGAAGTTGCCCAGGGTCGCGCATTTCTCCAATTCCATGCTTTGGGACAAACCAAACAGAAAGCCTGCCGCATACAGATCACCCGCACCGGTGGTGTCCACCAGTTCGCGGATTGTGCAGGCTTTTACATGATGGGTTTCGTTGTGGGAAATAGCAATTGAGCCTTCTTCACCAAGGGTGACGGCGGACAGTTTGGTATCCTCGCGCAACGCGTTAAGCGCAGTTGCTCGATCAGCAGTCTGATACAGCGCTTTGATTTCCGGTTCATTTGCAAAAACAATGTCTACCTGTCCGCTTTTCATCAACTCGAGAAATTCGTCACGAAAGCGATCAACACAGAAACTATCCGACAAGGTGATTGAAACCTGACGTCCTGCTTCATGAGCGATTTTTGCGGCTTTGCGGAATGCGTTTTTGGCGCCTTCCTTGTCCCACAAATAGCCTTCCATATAGGTGATGCCCGCATTGGCAACAACATCTGCGTCGATATCTTCTTCAGACAATTCAACGCATGCACCCAGGTAGGTGTTCATGGTGCGCTCACCATCGGGCGAAATGAGAATCATTGATCGTGCAGTTGGTGCACCACCAAGCAGCGGAGTGCTTTCAAAATGTGCCCCGAGCGAGCGCATATCATGGGTGAATGTCTTGCCCAATTGATCATCAGCCACTTTGCCAAAATAGGCTGGATGTCCGCCGAGGCTGGCTATTCCAAAAATGGTATTGCCGGCGCTACCCCCAGACGCTTCAATGGTCGGGCCCATCTTGGCATAGAGATATTCTGCGCGGTCAGTGTCGATCAGATTCATTGAACCCTTGTGTAAGCCTTCGGAAACCAGAAAATCATCGTCCGTGCGCGAAAGCACGTCAACAATAGCGTTACCAATTCCAAGAATATCAAAACGAGGTGCTGTCATGCCCTACTCCGGCCTTTTTTGGCCTGATCAAACCAACGTCAACCAACGAGGGACCAATAGCCTTGTAAAATCTGTCAAAGTCGGCGGCAGTATAGTAGGGCAGCGTCGCAAGGCAACCGGCAAAACCGTGAAAAGGCCTTGCAGAACTGCTTTTGCCCGCCTATGTGAAACAAGATATTGATGAAACCGACCAAATGAGGCCTGTGGCCATGCTTTCTTCCGCCCTATTGGCGTTCAACCAGCTTTTCACCAAACCCTTTCGTTCCGTCTTTTGGAAAATGCTTGGCATCACAATTTTATTGCTTGGGCTTGTCTGGGTCGGAATTGAGAGCGGTATTGAGTATCTTTTGACTTTGGAAGATTTTCTGCCCGGTTGGGCCGAGACCGTAGCCAAAGTTATCACCGGTTTTGGCTTTTTCTTTGGCTTGTGGTTCCTGATCATCCCCGTTTCGACCATTGTGGCGGGACTTTTCCTCGATCAGGTCAGCCATGTTGTGGAAGATACCCATTATCCTCATGAACCTCATGGCCGCGATTTGCCGATCATGGATGCTGTGTTTCAGACCATTCGATTTGTGTTGGTCGTCATCGGCGTCAACTTGGTGGTTCTATTGATGATCCCATTCTTGGGATTGGGCATCCCGCTTTTCTTCATCGCCAACGGCTATTTGCTGGGACGAGAATATTTTGAACAAGCCGCTCTGCGGTTTCGCAACCAAACAGAACTAAAAGAATTGCGCGCACGTCATGGTGCCAAGATCTTTATCGGAGGGGTGCTGATTGCGATATTCATCTCTATACCGCTGCTGAACCTGCTGACACCGCTGTTTGCGACGGCCTTTATGGTTCATGTGCATAAGAAATTCACGGGTTCCAAACCCGTTAATACGCTGTAAAATGCTCCGATCCACCGATCTTCTAAAGCCGATGCAGAAAAATTCGCAGCGGCTTTTTATGTCTAGCCCAGAAATTCACCGGTTTTGTCCGGCGCGCTTTGGCGATTGTCATAGGAATCGAGCTCAACAATCGGAGCTGGTACCGAATAGGTTTTGTCCTTAAACAAACAAAGATCGGCAACAATGCATTTCCGGCAGTCGGGCTTGCGTGCTTTGCAGACATAGCGACCGTGCAAGATCAGCCAATGGTGCGACTGGCGGACATAGGCCGCTGGAATGATTTTTTCCAACGCCATTTCTACTTCTTCGACATTTTTGCCCGGAGCCAACCCCAAGCGATTGGCGAGGCGAAAGATGTGGGTATCAACCGCAATGGTGGGCTGGCCAAAGAAAATATTCAAAACAACATTGGCAGTTTTGCGCCCTACACCGGGCAAACTGACCAGAGACTCTCGATCATCCGGCACTTGCGAGCCAAATTCATCAATCAATTTTTGGCTGAGCAGAATGACATTCTTGGCTTTGTTGCGATAAAGGCCGATGGTCTTGATATAGTCTCGAACCGCATCTTCTCCAAGCGAAACCATTTTCTCCGGTGTATCAGCTATGGCAAACAGCGGGCCTGTTGCTTTGTTGACCCCCACGTCGGTGGCCTGCGCGGACAAAACCACTGCGACCAGCAATGTGTAAGCGCTGGTATAATCCAGTTCACCGCGCGGATCGGGGCGCTGGGCTTGAAAGCGAGCAAAGAGGGTTTCGATGTCCTCTTTGGACATCTTGCTCCATTTGCGCCGGCGAGTGGGCTTTTTGGCAGCTGGTTTGCCGGTTGCTTGGGCTTTCTCCTTGGGTGGCTTTTGCCGCTCTCCTTTTGGGTCTGAAGCATCCTGTTTATCGGTCACGATCCTGCATCCTTTTTGCGATTGCCACAAATCCCATCAAACAAACGCCAATATTGGTGTTTTGCTCCAATCGTGCAAGCGCTTTGATCAAAAAGTGGCAGGCTAGAAAAAACTTATGGGAAAATACGTAATTTCGAATAAACTGGCGTCATGACGATGATTGATGAAAACAGCGCGGCCTTGCCGACAGCCTCTGGCCCCTATTTCAATGCCATACTGCATCCCTATCGATCGATGGGACGCAAAGGTTTCTTCTGGATCATTGTCTGTATCGGAGGTGCGATGCTGGTGATGTCTATCCCGTTCTTTTTGCTAGGGGCGTGGCCGATCATTGGCTTTGCTGGATTGGATGTGTTGCTGCTCTATTGGGCTTTGCGTAGGAACTGTTCAGATGCGCGGGCCAAAGAACAAATTGAGATTACCCACGACAAGGTCACGCTGGTCCAGACATCGCCCAAAGGGCATCAACAACAATTTTGCTTCAATCCCTATTGGGTGCGTCTTGAAGCCGTTCATGAAGAAGACAAAGGCATGACCAAACTGAGTTTGACCTCCCACGGACAGTCGACAGAGATTGGTGCGTTCCTGCATGCTTGTGAACGTGAAAGTCTGGCGCAGGCACTGAAGACAGCCTTGCAGGATGCCAAAACCACCAAGACCATGCATGCGCAAGTTTCGGGTGGCTGACGCGGGCCATTGGCGATAGCCTGCTGTTCCATTCACGAGGACTTGCGTCATGATCAATAGCCAGATTGTTCCATCCAGCAGCGATTTGCCCATGCTAACCGCAGCGCAAAGCAACCTTGCCGACGAGCAAGAGGTGTTGAAGGATTATGATGCTATTCGCCGCTCGATAGAATATCTGACCGGTCAATGGCGGGATCAACCCAATCTGGATGATCTCTCTAGCCACATCGGCTTGTCTTCTCATCATTTGCAAAGATTGTTCACGCGCTGGACCGGAGGGTTGTCTCCCAAAGGCTTCTTGCAAGCCGTTACTCTTGATCACGCCAAAGCATTGCTGGATCAATCCGCGTCCGTAATGGATACAGCCTTTGAAGTGGGCCTGTCTGGTCCTTCACGCTTGCATGACTTGTTTGTCACCCACGAAGCCATCACGCCGGGCATATACAAAGCCAAGGGGGAAGGGCTGGTGATTGACTATGGATTTCACGCAAGTCCCTTCGGCAATGCATTGATTATGACAACAGGACAAGGGCTTGCCGGATTGGCCTTTGCAGACCCCGGCGAAGAAGTATCTGCCTTCAGCGATATGAGCAGTCGCTGGCCACGCGCCACCTACCGACAGAATGCAAGCACCACTCGTCCCTTCGCAAAGCGCATCTTCAATCCCTCTGCTTGGCAGGAAGAACAGCCTTTGCGCATTACCCTGATCGGCACTGATTTTGAAATCAGGGTGTGGGATACATTGTTAAAGGTCCCCTTTGGCGACATGACCAGCTATTCAAACATCGCTCAACAGGTCGGTAGCCCCAAGGCCGCCCGCGCCGTCGGGACGGCTGTGGGTAAGAACCCGATATCATTCGTTGTGCCGTGCCATCGTGTGATGGGTAAGGGCGGCTCGATTTGTGGTTATCATTGGGGGTTGACGCGTAAACGCGCCATATTGGGCTGGGAGCGCGGGCATCTGGCAGGCGGCGCTTCATAGCGTTAGGTTTTGATGGGCAACAAAAAAGGGTGGCCAAAGCCACCCTTTCGATACCGAACCAATCAACCAAAATCTTAGAGATTGATGATTTCTTTAGACAATACACTGGTGTCAGCGTTGAACTTGTAGACCATCGGAACACCGGTGCCCAAGTTTACGTCTAGAATTTCTGTGGTGGTCAGACGGTCAAGCACCATCACCAATGAGCGCAGGGAGTTTCCATGCGCTGCACAAAGCACAGACTTACCAGACATTACCTGTGGCAGAATGTCGGTGATGAAATACGGCAGGGTGCGTGCAGCGGTGTCTTTTAGGCTTTCACCACCTGGAGGAGGCACGTCATAAGACCGGCGCCAGATGTGAACCTGCTCTTCGCCCCATTTTTTGCGGGCATCGTCTTTGTTCAGACCGGCCAGATCACCATAATCGCGTTCGTTGAGTGCCTGATCGCGAATGGTTTTGAGGTCAGATTGACCAACGCCATCCAGAATATGCTGACAGGTTTTTTGCGCACGCTGCAGGTCAGACGTGAAAGCAATGTCAAATTTCATAGCCATTTCATTGAGCTTCTTGCCAGCGGCAATTGCTTCGGAAACACCCTGTTCGGTTAAGTCTGGATCTTTCCAGCCAGTAAACAGGTTTTTCAGGTTCCAGTCGCTCTGGCCATGACGTACCAGCACTAGTGTCCGTTCCATCGGATCCACTCCTTCGCAGCAAATGAAAGCAATTTCTGCTGATTCTAGGAGTAGATCAGACAAGAAAAGGCTTTGTTTCAATGTTTTGAATCATTTCCCGCGAGCAGACTGTCACGAGAATTGTTCAAATTGCGGTTTCAAACTCCAAGCATGACTGTGTGTTGAGCTCAATTCAGGCCCAGAACATCCATCATGGTGTAATAGCCAACAGGTTTTTCTTTTGTCCATAGGGCCGCTTTGACGGCACCCCTTGCAAAAACAGTGCGATCCTGGGCTTTATGCGTCAGCTCGATGCGTTCGCCCTCCCCTGCCAGAATTACAGTATGTTCGCCAATGACCGATCCACCGCGCAATGTGGCAAACCCGATAGAGCCACGTTCGCGCGCGCCTGTGATACCCTCACGAGACATAACTGCGTTGCTGTGCAAATCAATCCCCCGACCTTCTGCTGCTGATTCTCCCAGCAAAAGAGCGGTCCCAGACGGTGCATCCACTTTGTGCTTATGGTGCATCTCAACCACTTCAATATCAAAATCGGCATCCAGCGATCGGGCGGCTTGTTCTACCAGCTTGCCCAGAAGATTGACACCAAGGCTCATATTTCCGGATTTGACCATCACGGAACCTGAACTGGCAATGTCTTTAAGCTCGGCTTCTTGCTCAGGCGTAAAGCCTGTGGTGCCGATAATGTGGGCTTTGCCTTTTTGTGCGGCAATCTTTGCAAAGGAAAGAGTCGCAAGTGGTGCTGTGAAATCAATCAGACCATCGGCAGCGTCAAGAGCCGCTCCAAGGTCTGTGGTCACCTCGACGTTCAATGGTTGTTGTCCGGCAAGTGCTCCTGCATCAATGCCGATGCAGTCGGCACCTTCGCGCTCAACGGCTCCAGCGACACAGACCCCTTGTTGGTCGGTGATAGCAGCGATGAGCGCGCGTCCCATGCGCCCCTGAGCACCCATGACAACCAGTCGCATATCAGCCATTGATTTGCCTCGCCTATGGTTCACGTAAAAGCCAGATCTTTTCTGGACCCCTTCTAAGCGGGATACGACTTTAGCGCAAGTCCATAGCAGCATCCTGCATGGCTGCACCTCGCTGTTTGCATAATATTATACGCATTTACGGGAGATTGAAGGCACGGCCGAGGTTTATTGGTCGCGGCGCGTTTTCTGGTTGAGTTCCGTTTCATACATTTTTGCAACGCGCAAAAAACGGGAAAAAGCATAATTATACGCAAGGGCCATGCCCCAAAAACCATATATAAACTGTCTGCGCAGGACATATCCCTTAAGGAAAGCCAGAGGGAACTCTGTTAGCAGCCTCCACCGGGAAATATGTCGCCCGCGTTGTAGCATGTCGTTGACTTGCATATCAGAAATACGGTTCATTTTGGCAACAGAAACTTGCAGTGAGCGCATAGAACGGTGGTTGACTTTGGCTTTCAGAGTATCAATTCGCGCTTTTGGCAAAGGCCGTACAGTGTCATGCACGCTGGAATCAGAGAATCGACCCTTATGGCGGTTATAAAGGCGATATTGCCAATAACCGTATGCCCATTTTTTGGCTTTATCTTCATGAGGGAAAATATCAAGGATTTCCACCCGGCAAATATCGGTATCTGGGAATGGCTTGAACAAAGACACTATCTCGTCGCGCAAGGCGGTAGTGATCTCTTCATCCGCGTCAATATTCAGCAGCCAGTCATGTTTGCATAAATCCTCTGCATGGCGCTTTTGTTCTCCATACCCACGCCAATCATTATGGGAGACTTTGGCTCCGCAAGCTTTCGCCAATTCAACGGTTCGGTCACTAGAGCCAGAATCAACCACAATGACTTCATCAACCCACTGTATCACGCTTCGAATGGCCGTTTCGATTCTGTCATCCTCGTTCAGAGTAATGATGAAGACAGAAACAGGAAGCTTATCAGTTGATGTCACGGGTTTGCTCATTCTCAGGGTCAATCCAACGGATGCATGAATAGCGTGAGGTGCTGCATAGGCATTTTGAATCCAAAATTTCCTCATGTCTGCCATTCGCAGACCCTTATTACCAAAGCTTACATCTGATGAAAACCGTTCATATCTGTTCAATACATAGCGATGTAGCCTCACCCCATGTCGCCGGTTGGTGGCAAAATTCTTGTCCTGATAACACGTCTCTTTGGGTGCCCCATTTTGACTCATTCCCACTAGACTCGCCCCCTGCAAGTATTAACCCTTTTTTAAGAGAGAATGACTCTGCTGTGTTCGGCACCCTTGTTATCAAATGTGAATATGAGGCAATTTTTGAATTTTGTGACGCGCCAAGACTCTGGCTCCAAACGTCTTTTTATCCGTTTATCTTACGTTAGACTCTGGTAAACCAAGACTGTGACAGTTGAAAAACTGTGAAGACTCTGTGGATAATAAATGTTAATAAGCGGTTAATCAGGAATCTTGTTTCACTTGTAAAGGATATAAATAAAATTTTTCCGAAGACTCAAGCATTTCATTAAACTTATGCTGTATGCTTGATCTTACATTGGTTCAATTCGAAATATGTGATTACATTAGACCCTATATTCATTGTGTTACCGAGTATTATATCATGCGTTATCAACCTGCTTATGTTTATCCCGGTACCCAACGGCTTGGCCGGGACCCGATTGAAACAACCACCGGCTGGCAATTTAATCGCCCGCGGTTCCATGCGGATCAGCGCAAGTCAGTGCGTCTTGTCCGTTTTATGCTTGTTGTTCTTGGATTGCTGTTATTGATTGTTGGCGCTGCGCACTTTTTTACCGCTCACACTGCCAAAGGCTGGGAGCAAGTATCGGCGACCGTCACGCGCGCTGATGTCGTGCGCATGAAATATGAAGACGGCACGCCAGTTTTCACTGCCAAAATTGAATATCAATATACGAAAAACGGCCAAACCTTTATGGGGGATCGCTTCTCTGTGCAGCCCATTCGCTCGCAATCACCCGGTGAAGTGAAGCGTATGATCTCAGCTTATAGCGTTGGACGCACTGTATTGGCTCATGTTAACCCGGACCGCCCGGAAAAGACCTATTTGACCGCCAATCCTGAAAGCTATCTCTATTCCCTGATCATACCCGGCCTGATTATGCTCGCCTTGAGCTTGGCAATAGGGCAGGCGATTTACATGCATGCGGAACGTAAACAGCGCAAAGCATGGCGGTTTGGAGAGTTCAACGGTCCGGTGCCTAATGCAGCCTAATGGGTCAAGCCGTGTTTGATAGAGAAACCAATAAATAGCGCAATGAGGCAATTATTTCTGATTGCCTTCGCTATGGAGATCTCGGTATCGGGCTTAGACAGAGGTCTGACAAAGAGAACTGCGTCGTCTTATATTTGATAACAAGATCGTAGCAAATTGCACTCTTCACACGCTGATGCCAAATTGCGTGGTTTTTGGCCGGTTCGGCCGGTCTTTTGGATAGAACGCAGACATGACAGCTGCGCGCTTTTGGGGATCTGCACGATAAGTCATTCAAATTTTGTGCTAAGTCAGTCCTCTAGCGTTTGCCGAGAGCGACCGCGATATCGTCAATAATGGATTTTGCCATATCTGATCTGCTAGGAGCACCAAGAATAGGACGGCCAACCACGAGATAGTCGGCTCCTACAGCAATGGCGCGGGCTGGTGTCATAATGCGCTTCTGGTCGCCAGCGTCACTGCCTATTGGGCGAATACCCGGTGTAACGATCGCCATATCTGGTCCGACAATGGCGCGCATGGACTGAGCCTCCTGCGCAGAACACACAATGCCATCCATACCGGCGGCACGCGCGTCGGCTGCGCGCTTGGCTACCAGTTCTGCTGCCGTCATTCGATAGCCAGCCGCATCCAGATCTTCGTCATCCATTGACGTGAGAACCGTAACCCCCAGCAATTGCAGATCGCTATCGCCACGACCTGCGACAGCTGCCCGCATTACCTTGGGGTAGGCATGAACGGTCAGGAATTTAGCACCCATTGTTTTGATTGAACCGACGCCTTTTTCGACAGTATTGTCAATGTCGAGCAATTTGAGGTCCATAAAGACGTCTTTGCCGTCTTGGATCAATTGCTGCGCAAGCTCAAATCCACCCGCATAGCCAAGTTGATAGCCAATTTTGTAAAAGGAGACGCTGTCGCCCAAATCATCGATGATGCGGCGTGCATCGTCGACAGAAGGCACATCAAGAGGAACAATCAAACGGTCACGGGGGCTGATAGACATCGGGCAGGCTCCTGGCAAGGTCGGTTCGACAAGAGCCATATCATCCCAAAACCGTATGGTCCATAGGCCAAACGAAAGTCAGCTTGCCATTCACGCGAGTGACTTGAGGCGTTGTGCTGTTTGAACCAACTTGCTGGCACAATTATTCAGAAATGCTGCTTCGCGATCTCCCGTCAGATCTCCCTTGTCATCAAAGGCATTCCCTGCAGATCCGATGCTGATTTGTTCGGGAATAACAATGGCACCCAGCGCCACAAGGATTTGCCGCAAATGAGCAAGGGAGCGCATACCGCCCAATTTGCCGGGAGACGCAGAGCCGATGGCAAAAACGGGAGTATTAAAAGGATCACGGCCATCTGAAGGCACGCGCGAAATCCAGTCCAGCGTATTCTTTAGCAAAGGAGTGAGAGACGCATTATATTCAGGGCTGGCGATAAAAACACCGTCATGCTGCGCCAAAAGTTTGGACAGTCGAACGGCGTTGTCTGGCAATCCCTTTTCAGTCTCATCATCCGCATTGAAAAGCGGCAAGGGATAATCCTCTAGCGAAATGAGGGTGGCATTTATTCCCGTCAAGCTCAATTGCTTGGCCATCGTTCCCGCGAGGGCGTAATTATAGCTATCGGTTCGGGTTGAACCCGCCAGACAAAGAAGGCGAAATGTTTGCATAAGGAGGCCCCTATTCTGATATGTCACGATGCAATTGAGACCTGCATTCTTGTAAAATTGCAAGGGTGCATACAATCAGAATGGCGGGCTTCAAAGATCAAGAAAATTGTTTCGCTTGCGATTTTATGCCTGTTTTCGATTGATTTTCAGGGCATCGCAGCTATTCATTGTCGCTCGTTTGCGGCAACAATATTTGCCCAAGCTTAATTTACAGGGCGGCGGTAGACCCAAACCCGTGCAGGGGGCAAGTTGCCCAAGACCCAACTGCTGGTTTCTATCGTAAAGTTGCCTTCACTCTCTGGCACTGGCGGAACCAGCGCATAAGAAAACTGGATAAAAGGCGCTCCCGGTGACAAGGCATCTAGGCACAGTGAGATCAAACGCTTGCGCATTGCTTTTGGTTTGGTGAAGAGAGGCAGGCTTGAGACAACCGCACACAAGGGTTCATCAATGTGCTCTTGACGGATCGCTTCAAAATCATAGGCATCGCCCTGCATCACCGTTGCTCCCGCGAACCGATCACGCAGGATCTCAACAAACTCAGTAGAATATTCAATGGCAAGAATACGCATCGGATCAACACCGCAGTTGATCACTGCTTGGGTGACGACGCCAGTTCCAGGCCCTAATTCCAGCACACGTCCTGAAATACTCGTGTCGATATAGGAAGCCATGCGCTTCGCAAGTGCCGGGCTTGAAGGAGCCACAGCGCCCGTTTTTAGTGGATTGTCAAACCACTGCCGGAGAAAACGGATTTCATCTGGCAAACGGCCGATTAGGGGGCGGTTACGCAATTTCTTGAGCATTTATTCCTCGAAAACTTGTCGTGCCCAAGCCCTACTGCTCGTAACTGTCATTGTTGCGAAACTGGGTGCGGTCCTGATCACGTAACAGCACTATGAAAAACGCTTATACCAGACTTAGGGTGTATTTATGTCGGTGAAAAGACCTTAGCAGAACAAATCGTCATGTTTTTCTAGAATGCACAAAAAAGGAGGCATGTCTCGGCTTGCCTCCTTTTTATGCATCAGCTTATCAAATTATTCTGCGATACGTTCGAAAAAATCTTTCACCTTGGCAAAAAAGCCTGTGCTATCGGGGTGATTATCGTCATGGCTCAAATCACCGAACTCCTGAATCAGTTCTCTTTGACGCTTGGTCAATTTGCGCGGCGTTTCCACCTCAACCTGAATATACATGTCACCATATTGTGGACTGCGTAGCACCGGCATGCCTTTGCCTCGTAAGCGGAACTGTTTGCCGGTCTGGGTTCCTTCAGGAACCTTCACGCGGGTTTTACCACCATCGACAGTCGGCACTTCAAATTGCCCGCCCAAAATTGCGGTGGTCATGGAAATGGGAACACGACAGAAAATATCGGCCCCGTCCCGCTGGAACAATTCATGCGGTTTTTGCGTCAGGAAGATATAGAGATCGCCGGGTGGGCCACCGCGAACACCTGCTTCTCCTTCACCAGACAGGCGGATACGCGTGCCATCTTCAATTCCGGCTGGAATATTAACAGAAAGGTTGCGATTTTCGGTGGTGCGGCCTGCGCCACCACAGCTGTCGCAAGGGTCTTCAATAAACTCGCCACGACCGTGACAACTCGGACAGGTGCGCTCGACGGTAAAGAAGCCCTGGCTTGCCCGAACCTTCCCCATACCACCACAGGTGCGGCATGGTTTGGGGCTGGTGCCTGCCTTGGCGCCTGTTCCCGAACAAGATGTGCAGGTAACCGAAGTCGGCACATCGATTTCTGCGGTTTTGCCGTGAAAGGCTTCTTCGAGTGAGATTTCCATGTTGTAGCGCAAATCAGCGCCGCGTTCTCGACCGCGCGAGCGTCGCCCACCGCCGCCGCCCATCATATCGCCGAAGATATCTTCAAAAATATCGGACATAGAAGAGCCGAAATCAGATCCAAACCCTTGGCCAGCTCCACCTTGCTCAAATGCGGCATGACCGTAGCGGTCATAAGCGGCTCTTTTTTCAGAGTCTTTGAGGACTTCGTAGGCCTCATTCACAACCTTGAAAAGCGACTCGGCTTCTGGGTTGTCCGGGTTCCGGTCAGGGTGAAACTGCATAGCCTTTTTGCGAAAGGCGCTTTTCAGCTCCTTGTCGGAAGCCTCGCGGGAGACCTCGAGTGTTTCGTAATAATCGGCTTTGGACATAATTGCTTAATCCACCTGTAAAAGCGTTAGGTCGCTACCCCGTTAATATCATGCTCAGACAAGTCATTAACTGGCGCAAGGCCACAAGGCGCCAGAACGGCAGCAATGCGGTTGCGCCAAAGACACGCTTCACCGTGGGTTTTGGACGAGGATTGCATCGAAGCATGCAACGCCTTGTCGCCGAGGACCGAAAGCACTGCGCTGGACACATTTTCTGTGCTGGTTGCATCCACAACCAATCCTGTTACGCCATCAACAATCGCCTCGGGAGCACCACCTGCATCGCCACAAACCGTTGGCAATCCTTGTAAGGCGGCTTCAACATAACTGATGCCATAACCTTCGCGTTCCTCAATCACTTGTCTTCCCGGTTGAAGAAACAAATCAGCAGATCGGAACAAAGCGGTTTTCGTCGAATCGTCAATCCAACCCAAAAACTCAACATTTTTATCCAGATCCAGCGACAGCACCAACGCCTGCAAGCGTTCCAAATCATCACCGATACCGGCAATAGCCAACTTGGCGTCAGGAAACTGCTGCAATATAGCGGGCATCGCTGAAATTGCTTGATCAAGCCCTTTCCAGTCGATCAACCGACAGGTGCAGAGCAGTTTTGGAGAATGCGTAGACCAAATCTGGTCCAACCGAGCTTGGTCTTCCGGGGCAGGGAGCTCCGGATCAAAAATGGGTGGATGGACAATGGACGATAATGCCCCAGCGGGAGTAAAGGCTTTTGCCCGTCCCATGGTTTCCTGTGAATTGAAAATGATATGGTCAGCTTTGCTCAGGGCTGCTTGGATGCGCTCGATCTTTTTTCCGACATTAGGGAATTCGTTGCCATGAGCCCATGTCACAACAGGGAAGGGCTGGGATGGATCCAAAAGCTCCAAACTCTTCCATGTATCAGCATAAAGCGCCTGTACCTCGCCCGATTTCACCAATTGTGATAACCGGCGTGCCTTTAGACGTCGCCGCAAAGGGCGGGGGCCAGAAAACCATTCCACTTCATAGGGAAGATTGGCCTGCTGCTGCCATTGCCGTGCGTCTTTTCCTCCATCTGCGAGCACCAGAACAGAATAGCCTGCCTTGGCGATATACTCAGCAGTACCGGCCAGAAGATTTTGGATACCACCGGTTCTTGGGGGAAAAGCCTGCGCTGAAATGACGATCATGCTCGGTTCCGTTCTGCGACTGTCTTTGCGGGATCAATATGGAAAAGCCGACGCCAGTGAGGCGCCGGCTCTTAAGTGATCTACATCGACACCGAAGTGTGCTTAGGACTTTTTGTCGTCATCTTCGCGTACTTCTTCGAAGTCCGCATCGACAATGTCCTCGCCTTGTGCCGCATCCGCGGCGGCATCGGCAGCGGCCCGAGCTTCTTCGTCTGACTGCTGCGCTGCATACATGGCTTCACCCAGTTTCATGGATGCGGTACCCAGTGCTTCAGATTTGGCACTGATTGCTTCGAGATCTTCACCTTCCAGAGCCGTTTTCAAAGCGGCAATGGCTGATTCAATCGCAGATTTATCCGCTTCCGAAACCTTGTCACCGAAGTCAACCAGTGACTTCTCGGCAGAGTGTACCAGAGCTTCGCCATGGTTTTTGGCTTCGACCAGCTCTTTCCGCTTTTTATCGGATTCAGCGTTGGTCTCCGCATCCTTGACCATCTGCTCGATGTCTGCATCAGAAAGGCCGCCAGAAGCACGGATCGAGATCTTCTGCTCCTTGCCGGTGCCTTTGTCGAGAGCTGACACATTCACGATACCGTTGGCGTCGATATCGAATGTCACTTCAATCTGCGGTACACCGCGCGGTGCAGGCGGAATACCAACCAGATCGAACTGACCAAGAGCCTTGTTGTCGGCCGCCATTTCACGCTCGCCCTGGAAGACCCGGATCGTCACTGCATTCTGATTGTCATCAGCAGTAGAGAAGACCTGGCTTTTCTTGGTCGGGATCGTGGTATTGCGGTCGATCAGACGAGTGAAGACACCGCCAAGGGTTTCGATACCCAATGACAATGGTGTCACGTCGAGCAGCAAAACGTCTTTCACGTCGCCTTGCAGAACGCCAGCCTGAATGGCAGCACCCATGGCAACCACTTCATCGGGGTTCACACCCTTATGAGGTTCTTTGCCGAAGAACTGCTTCACTGAAGCTTGAACTTTAGGCATACGGGTCATGCCACCAACCAGAACCACTTCATCGATATCAGAAGCAGTGAGGCCAGCGTCTTTCAAAGCTGCTTCACAAGGTTTGATCGTACGTTTGATCAGACCGTCAACCAAGGCTTCGAATTTGGCACGAGTCAATTTCAAGGTCAGATGTTTTGGACCAGACGCATCGGCCGTGATGTATGGCAGGTTGATTTCGGTCTGAGTGGCAGAAGACAGCTCGATTTTGGCTTTTTCTGACGCTTCTTTCAGACGCTGCAGCGCCAGTTTGTCCCCTTTAAGGTCCATACCGCTCTGTTTTTTGAACTCGCCCACCAGATAGTCGACCAGATGCATGTCAAAGTCTTCACCGCCAAGGAATGTATCACCGTTGGTGGATTTCACTTCAAACACGCCGTCGCCGATTTCCAGAATGGACACATCGAACGTACCACCACCAAGGTCATAAACCGCGATGGTTTTGCCGTCATTTTTGTCAAGGCCATAGGCCAAGGCTGCTGCGGTTGGCTCGTTGATGATGCGTTTCACATCCAAACCAGCGATCTTGCCGGCGTCTTTTGTTGCCTGTCGCTGTGCATCGTTGAAGTAAGCCGGAACGGTCACAACCGCTTCTGTGACTTTCTCACCGAGGTAGTCTTCTGCGGTTTCCTTCATTTTCTGAAGGATCATCGCGGAAACCTGCGAGGGAGAATAGGTCTCACCGTTTACTTTAACCCATGCATCGCCATTGTCGCCTTTGACGATTTCATATGGCACCAGCTCTTTGTCTTTTGCCACAGCAGGATCATCATAGCGACGACCGATCAGGCGTTTGACAGCAAACAGGGTATTCGTTGGGTTGGTCACAGCCTGACGTTTTGCAGGCTGTCCAGCTAGGCGTTCGCCATCGTCCGTGAAAGCGATCATGGAAGGGGTTGTACGTGCACCTTCCGCATTTTCGATAACTTTGGGTTCTTTGCCATCCATGATGGATACACAAGAGTTGGTGGTACCCAAATCAATACCAATGATTTTACTCATCTTCTCTTCTCCTTATCGGCAGGCCGGTCAAACCCTTCAAAAGCGGTTTTGCATCACCGAATATCGGTCCGGCCCCCATGAAGATGCGTCTAGGACGCGGGTTTCATACTCATTCAGGGGACATATAAGGCTCAGTCTTGCTTCCTGCAAGGCGAAAACCCTATCACTTTGAGTGCTTTTGCCACAAAATTTTAAAATTAGGCACCCCTCATATAAGAGTGCAGAGGCAAAATAAAGAGGGAGAATTGCATTAATATCTGGTTAATGATGCTATAGCTGAAAAACAAGATGGGATTTTTGATGTGAATTTCCCGTCACATTGTACCGATATATTGACCAACCATATCAACGAAGGGCCAACAAAAAGCCGGAAAAGGAACCCCTTAATGCGTTTTATTGTGCCCATTTTGTCGTCTATATTTCTTTGCTTCACCGTTGTGAACAGCGCTTTGGCTGCAGGTGATTCTTATACGCCCCAACGTGGTTCAGCCGAACGCAAAGCGATTCTCGATGCCGTTCGCCCCAGTGTTGAAGCAGATTTGCTCAAACCGATAGAATTTGTCGTCACCTCCATGAAGGTAGCGAACAATTGGGCTTTTGTCGTTGTCGAACCGCAGAGACCTGGTGGTCGCCCTATTGACATACGCAAAACACCCGTAGCAGCGGATGCTGATTTTTTTGACGGTTTCACGACATATGCGTTGGTGAATTATAATGGCAGTCGCTGGATATCCAAGGCTGTCGTTATCGGTCCCACAGACGTTGCATGGGAACCGTGGGCCGAACAATTCGGCGCTCCAAGTCATTTGATGTTCCAGTAGGGTGGGTGCGTAAGATATGCAGCTGCTTTCCGGTTACCTAAACCATCCACAACAAACTGCCCTGCTTGAAGAAATCAGGGCCATAGTGGCAAAAGCTCCGCTGTTTACACCGACCATGCCACGTTGGGGAAAGCCATTTTCGGTTCGCATGTCCAATTGCGGGCCGCTTGGCTGGGTGTCGGATAAATCTGGCTATCGTTATGAGGAAACACACCCTGTAACGGGAGAGCCTTGGCCAGCCATTCCAGATAGTCTCATGGTGCTGTGGGATGAAGTGACGGGCTATTCCCATTCTCCCCAAGCTTGCCTCATCAACTATTACAGCGCGGATGCCAAAATGGGATTGCATGTGGACAGTGATGAAAAGGACATGAAAGCGCCAATCTTGTCGATATCGTTGGGGGACGATGCGCGCTTTCGTCTGGGTGGTACAGAACGCTCCGCTGCGACCAAAAGCTTTTTGCTCAGATCTGGCGATATCTTGATTTTGGATGGGGCCGATCGTATGGCCTATCATGGGGTGGATCGCATAGATGCGGGCACATCGGCATTGCTCAGGGAGCCGGGTCGGATAAACTTGACGATACGACGGGTAACTCTGCCTTAAAGAACGCAAAAACAACAATGCAATTTAATGATAAAGGCCTATTCCTCGATGCCACAATCCGCCAAAAAACTTGTCGCATTTCTCAATACAGATAGTGGGACCTTACGGTCGCTTGACATTCAAATGGTCGAGGAAAAGCTGGAAAGCTGTTTTGTGTCGCAAGGCTATCAGGTTGAAATTCATAGAAATGGTGGCAAACAACTGATTGAGCTTATGACCAAAAAAGCGGGCGATCCTGAGCTGGACATATTGCTGGCCGCTGGCGGGGATGGCACAATTTCAGCCGCGGCTTCTTTGGCGTGGCGCCATGGCAAAACCCTCGCTGTCGTACCTGCAGGGACTATGAATCTTTATGCACGGTCTTTGGATCTGCCACTAGACGTGGAAGGTGCCATTGAAGCGCTTGCCAAAGGGCAGGAACGCAAGGTCGATATCGCAACAGCCAACGATCACGCCTTTGTGCATCAATTGTCCATCGGCCTGCATCCAACAACGGTCATTAAAAGAAAGAATTATTCCTATCAATCCAGATTTGGAAAAATGCTAGCGGGTATTCGCGCCTATCTCGACACGATCAGACATATGCCATGTCATGCGCTGGAAATGACAATAGATGGTGTGGCCAAATCAGTTCGATTGAGCAGCCTGTCGGTCTCAAACAATCTGTTTGAGCAAACTGCACCGCCAAGGGCAGAAAAACCCGATGGTGGCGTTCTGGGCGTATATATGGCCGGAAATTTGAGCCGCAAGGATGCACTAGCCCTTGCTGCCGATACATTGATTGGCAAAATGCAGGACAATTCCAATATGCTGGTCAGCTCAGGCAGCTCTGTGCAAATCAAGCGGCTGCATAAGGGAAAACCTGCCAAGAGTGTTCTGGATGGCGAATTATGGCCCGTTCCTGATGTCATCGATATCAAAATTCACCCCAAAGCACTTTCGGTTTTGGCAGTGCCCGCGCAATAATATGACCATGCGGCAACGGGTCAATTTTGGCGCTCGTTCTGGTTCTCTCTGCAAATTAATGCTACCCATTTGATATCGATTCGGGCATCACTTAAGCGATGAGGCTAATAGGTTGGGCCAACTGGTCAGTAACGAAATGAGATTGATCGTCTTTACCGATCTTGATGGATCATTGCTGGATCATAACAGCTACAGCTACGACGCAGCCAAGCCAGCGCTTGATCTTTTGCGCAATCGCGATGTCCCTCTCATTTTGGCCAGCAGCAAGACTGCAGCAGAAATTGCGCCTCTTCGCGCGGAGCTTGGTTTTGTGCATTGTCCAGCCATCGTTGAAAATGGGGCCGGCCTTCTTCCTGCTCATATGAGCCTGAATGCGTCCAGTGGCGAGGTGAGTGAGTATCAGCGCATTCGTGCGGCTTTGAAGCAATTACCGTCGGGTTTGCAAGGGCTGTTTGTCGGATTTGGTGATTGGAGCGATCGTGAGATCGCAACTCAAACTGGACTAGATCTGAAAAAGGTCATTTTGGCATCGAAACGATTTTACTCAGAGCCAGGGCTCTGGCGTGGGGATGATGGCCAAAGGCAAGAGTTTGAGACATGGCTTGAGAAAAAGGGCATCAAGGCTCGACAGGGTGGACGGTATTACACCCTGTCTTTTGGCGCCACAAAAGCGGATCAAATGCGTAACATTATCGATGATCTAGGATGGCGGGATCGTCCAGTTTTAACCATTGCGCTCGGGGACGCACCCAATGACATTGAAATGCTGGAGGCAGCTGATAGAGCGGTTATTATAAAAAATCCCCACGGCCCAACGCTTCCAGCCTTGTCTGGCGAGGAAGCATATCCAGATCATATTATCCGTACACAAAAATCAGGGCCGCAAGGCTGGAACGAAGCGATCCAGAAACTTTTTGGTCAAATCTATAGCAATGATGCACATAGACAGACCCAAAACCCAAAAAGTCAGGGAGATTAGCAATGGGTGATTTTCATCAAAATGGCAAAGTAGCAAACCTGCATCATTTCTCTACAGGATCCTCTGAACAGCTTGAACGCCAGCTGGTTGAATTTTCTCAAACCCGGAAGATTTCTCTCATTCTGCCCTCTCTGTTTTCAGAACTGGAAGGGCCAGCGCTGGCAAATATTCTCGACGAATTGAGCCAAGCAAAATTTATCAATCAGGTCATCATTGGCCTTGATCGCGCCGACGAAGAACAATATCGCTATGCCAAGCGTTATTTTTCGCGTCTTCCGCAAGAACACAGCGTTCTGTGGAATGATGGCCCTCGGCTCATGGCAATCGACGCCCGCCTTAAAGAGCTGGGCATCGCTCCAAACGAGCCGGGTAAGGGCCGCAATGTCTGGTATTGCATGGGGTTTGCTCTTGCTGACCAAAGCAGTGATGTTGTTGCTTTGCATGATTGCGATATCTTGACCTATAAAAAGGACATGCTGGCGCGTCTGGTATATCCCGTCGCCAATCCCGATTTCTCCTATCAATTCTGTAAGGGATATTATCCACGCATTGCCGATGGCAAACTCAATGGCCGGGTGACACGCCTATTGGTTTCTCCGTTGTTGATCGCCTTGCGCAAATTGATTGGTGACAATCAATATTTGGAATATCTGCAAGCGTTCCGATATCCTTTGGCCGGTGAATTTGCCATGCGGACCTATATGTTGCCCGATATCCGGATACCGTCTGATTGGGGTTTGGAAATCGGTGTTTTGTCGGAAGTGCACCGCAATTTGTCGCCCAAAGCTGTCTGCCAAACAGAAATCGCAGATATCTACGATCACAAACACCAGCCGCTGTCGGAGGAAGACGCCACGCAAGGTCTATCGCGCATGTCCACAGACATTGCCAAAGCGCTCTACCGGAAACTGGCGATTGATGGTGTTATCTTCTCGGGTGAATTTTTCCGCACTCTGAAGGCGACTTACTTGCGCGTTTCCCTCGATATGGTGGAAACCTATTACAATGATGCCATTATGAACGGCTTGCATACCGATCGCCATGAAGAAGAGCGTGCTTGTGAGCTGTTTGCGGCCAATATCGTTGAAGCTGGGGCAGCTTATTTGGATAATCCAATGGAGACGCCGTTCATTCCCAACTGGAGCCGCGTCAGCGCTGCAGATCGTGATCTGCTGCGTCATTTCCATGAAGCGGTTACGTTGGACAACGCGGACTATGCGCCGAAGTAACAGGGATGGATCAGGCCTTTTGATTTGTCTTTGCAATCATTGAGCCCGATCTTTCACATTTTCCATCACCACGAAGGTTGATGTCTGCGCCACATGAGGCAGGGCCGAAATTTTTTCGCCCAACACTTTGCGATAATTGGCCATGTCACGGGTGCGGATTTTAAGCAGATAGTCAAAATGACTGGCGATCATGTGGCACTGTTCTACTTCGCGGATGTGACGCACGGCTTCGTTGAAGGCATTGAGCGCCTCAGACCGTGTATCACTCAATGTCACCTGTACAAAGGCGATATGTCCTTCGCCCAAGCGTTCCGGGTCGAGTATCGCACCATAGCCCAGAATATAGCCGTTTTCTTCCAGTTTGCGCATGCGGATCTGGCAGGGTGTCTTGGACAACCCCACGCGCTGGGCAAGCTCGGTGACGGTTATGCGCCCATTGTTTGCAAGCACAGCCACTATTTTGCGATCAAAACTATCCAAATCGTCCATGAATCACCTGTTTTATAAATAATAAGTGCAAATTACGCCCGAAAATACAAACGATTTGACTGATTTTGCGTGAATTTTAGGCGCTCAGCCTAGATGTTTTTGTCTAAGCTGGAAGCAATAAAATAATTGCAATCTAATTTCCTCAACATCCGGGCTTCTGTCGCACATATTTCTATGCGGGTCGCACCACTATAAAAAATCGAAAAGATTGTTGAGGCAAACCCTTCCTGGAGCGCCACAATGCTTGATTCTGATACGCTTGATCTTGATACCCGTTTGACTGATTTGCGCCATATCATTCGCGACCATTATTTGGCTGATGAAGCCACTAATGTGCGACGCTTGATGGAAGATGCCCATATGGATGAAAGTCTGGGCAAAAGCGCCAGCCAACGCGCGGCCGATCTCATTCGGGCAATTCGGTCCTCAACCACCCCAACCATGATGGAGAATTTTCTCGCACAATATGGTTTGTCGACCCGTGAAGGTGTTGCTCTTATGTGTTTGGCTGAAGCTTTGCTGCGGGTGCCAGACGACGAAACCATTGATGCGCTGATTTCCGATAAAATCGCGCCAAGTGAATGGGGCGTGCATCTGGGGCAATCTTCATCCCCTATGATCAACGCATCCACTTGGGCGCTGATGCTTACGGGAAAAATATTGAAAGATCAGGAACAACAAGGTCTCGTCTCTACCCTGCATTCTATGGTCAAGCGCATGGGCGAACCGGTGGTGCGTACCGCAGTGGCGCAGGCAATGAAAGAGCTGGGGCGACAGTTTGTTCTTGGCACCACAATTGAAAAAGCGACCAATCGCGCAAAGGGGATGCAGGACAAGGGGTATACCTACTCTTACGACATGCTTGGCGAATCGGCCCGCACCGAGGATGATGCCAAAAAATATCACCTGTCTTATTCTGATGCGATCACCGAACTTGCACCTCATTGCAAATCCAAATCAATCCATAAAAACCCAGGTATTTCGGTCAAGCTCTCTGCGCTGCATCCGCGCTATGAAATAGCCAAGAAAGAGCGCGTTCTGACTGAATTGACGTCACGCACCTTTGCGCTCGCATTGCTGGCCAAATCAGCCAACATGGGTTTCAATATAGATGCCGAAGAAATGGATCGGCTCGATATTTCCCTCGATGTGATCGAACAAGTGCTGTCCAATCCTGCCCTCGCTGGGTGGGACGGGTTCGGTGTCGTAGTGCAGACGTTTGGGCATCGCGCCTCCTTTGTTATTGATTGGCTCTATATGCTGGCCCAAAAGCTCGATCGCAAAATTACTGTGCGCTTGGTCAAAGGGGCTTATTGGGACACAGAAATCAAACGCGCTCAGGTGATGGGTCTTTCCGGTTTCCCCGTTTTTACGCGCAAGGTGAACAGCGACGTATCCTATCTCAGCAATGCCCGCCGCTTGCTTGACATGACCGACCGCATTTACCCGCAATTTGCTTCACACAATGCCCATTCGGTGGCCGCTATCTTGGAAATTGCCCAGATGATGGGTGTTGATAAGGATCGCTTCGAATTTCAACGTCTGCACGGCATGGGAGAAAGCCTTTTTGAAACGGTCATGAAAGGAGAAAAGATCAACTGTCGTATCTACGCCCCGGTTGGGGCTCATTCGGATCTGTTGGCTTATCTGGTGCGCCGTTTGCTAGAAAATGGTGCCAACTCATCTTTTGTCAATCAGATTGTTGATGAGACAATTGCCCCGGAAGAAATTGCCAAAGATCCGTTTGCTCAGGTGAGGGCATTGGGGGAGGCCATAGCCAACCCATATTTGACCAAACCAGCAGATATTTTCGGCAAAGGGCGCGTCAATGCCAAAGGCTGGGATCACACAGATCCCGTCGTGATCGAGGCATTGGATGCTGCGCGAGGGCGGTTTAAATCCCATGTATGGTCGGCTCATCCTTTGATTTCTGGACATCAATCCGCATCAGAAACAAAATCGATGTTCAATTCAGCTGACTCCTCCGATCATATTGGCAATGTGGTAGAAGCCAATGCTGAGGATGTGGAGGCGGCGCTTGCAAACAGCAAGGCGGGAGTTGAACAATGGTCCCAGATCGCCGTGTCCGAGCGCGCACGCGTACTGCGCAAGGTTGCGGATCTTTATGAAGCCAACGCCGAAGAATTCTTCGCTCTTGCGACCCGTGAGGCGGGAAAAATTATGCTGGATGGTATCGGCGAGGTCCGCGAAGCGGTCGACTTCGCACGTTTTTATGCCAATGAGGCAGAGCGTTTGGCCGGAGAGGCCGAGAAAAATCCACGCGGAACGATCACATGCATATCGCCTTGGAACTTCCCGCTTGCTATTTTCACAGGCCAAATCCTTGCTGCGCTCGCAGCAGGTAACGCCGTAATCGCCAAACCGGCAGGACAGACCCCGTTGATTGCCTTCCGTGCAGTTGAGATGATGCATCAGGCTGGAGTGCCTATCGCGGCGTTGCAGTTGTTGCCCGGCGATGGGCCTACGGTCGGCGCGCCGCTCACCAGCGATCCGCGCATTGCTGGTGTCTGTTTCACCGGTTCTACACCCACGGCTCAATTGATCAACAAGGCCATGGCGGCCAATTTGGCACCCGACGCGCCACTGATCGCCGAAACCGGTGGCCTGAATGCGATGGTCGTGGACTCGACCGCCTTGCCGGAACAAGCGGTGAGAGACATCGTTGCCTCCAGCTTTCAGTCAGCAGGGCAGCGCTGTTCCGCCCTTCGTATGCTCTATGTGCAAGAGGATATTTACGACAAAGTGATCGAAATGCTGTGTGGCGCGATGGATGAATTGGCGCTTGGTGATCCTTGGAAATGGAGCACTGACATTGGTCCGGTTATTGATCAACTGGCCAAGACTAAAATTGATGGCCATTGTGAGAAAATGAAGGCGAGGGGCAAGCTGCTCAAGCAAATGCCTGTGCCTCAAAAGGGGTTGTTTTGCGCTCCGTCTATTGTTGAGCTTTCTGGGATTGAAGAGCTGGAAGAAGAGATCTTTGGCCCTGTTCTGCATGTCGCCTCATTCTCAGCAAGCAAAATCAATGATGTGATCAAGTCAATAAACGATAAAGGCTTCGGTCTTACCTTTGGCCTGCACACGCGCATGGACAATAGAGTACAAGAGATTGTTGATCAGATTGAAGTTGGCAATACCTATGTTAACCGAAACCAGATTGGCGCGATCGTCGGGTCCCAACCCTTCGGTGGTGAAGGGCTGTCTGGAACCGGTCCAAAGGCAGGCGGTCCACATTATGTAGAGCGCTTCTACCAAGCACCTCGATATGAAAGCCAAGTCGCACCTGCTGGAGTCGCCTCCGCTGACGTGTTGCAAAGGGCAATACACACAGTGATTGCCGATAAAAATACCCATGCCGCTTGGCAGGCAAATCAGGACCGTTTCGAGGCCCTTAAAAATTGCACTGATATGCCGAGTGATTTTATGGCTTACATGCAGTGTGATCTGGCACCGCAAGATCTGCCTGGTCCAACAGGGGAATCCAATCGCCTCACATTTGTGCCGCGTGGTATTGTACTCGTGACAGGACCGGATGTGCATGCTCTATTCATGCAATCCGTCGCGGCTCTGGTGGCCGGCAACGCTGTTGTCATGGTCGGAGAGAAGGCCGAAGCCTTTGCAGCGACGCTGACTGCGGCTGGTGCTCCAGTTGTTGGCGTTGATGGTCATATCGAACTCGAAATGATCGCAAGCCTTGAGGGAATTGATGCGATTGCAAGCAATGCTGGTCTCGATGAATTGATTGCCATAAGAACAGCTTTAGCCAAGCGCGATGGTCCTCTTGTGCCATTGATCGTTGAGGCCGATCCATGTCGCTATATTCTCGAACGTCATCTTTGCATTGATACCACGGCTGCTGGCGGCAACGCGTCTTTGTTGTCCGCTGCAGAAGGAATAAAATCGGTCGCGTAAGAACCTTTAAGTCCCCTAAACCTACCCTCGTCGGCGCTTGGCTGGCGAGGGCTTTTTTATGAAATAAGCCAGGAGAATGAGATCAACCCTGACATCTGAACGAAAAAACATGAATTTCGAATTGGTTATGAAGCTGCAATTCAAATGTTGCTGGTCATGATGCTAAGCATAAGTTAGAATAGGGGTAGTAAAACTTTACATAGCTTGTTCTTTTGAGAGCTATATGATCCAGAAAAAGAAAGCGAATTGTCAATTCTTCGCGAATGAATTGATAAGTCGAGTGTTGAGCTGAGAATGGTGTGGTAAGAAAACTACCGCCTTTCAGTGCGGTTAAGGCGTTTGAAGCCGCGGCGCGGTATGGGTCATTTTCGCGTGCCGCACACGAGTTGGATGTGACGCCAACAGCCGTGAGCCAACACGTAAAAGGCTTGGAGCATTGGCTTGGCGAGTCACTTTTTTTGCGTCGTGCTAACGGGGTGAAGCTGACGGAAAAAGGGGCCGATCTGTTGGGCCGCCTCAGTCGTATTCTCGATGACATGGCAATATTGTTACCGCCGGAAAGAACACAAAGCGACGCTATCAGCCTTACTATTGCAATGGCACCCGCTCTGGCGGACGGATGGTTGTTGCTGCGCCTGTCTGACTTTTATGCCAAAAATCCCGGTATTGTGATCGATGTCAAAACTGCGGAGAAATCGATCCCGTTATCCAAAAATGGAGATGTAGATTTTGTAATCGGCACCAAAGAAGCAATGGCACGTGACGTGTTGTCAGACTTTTTATTCGAAGACACACTACAGCCCGTGTGCACCTTGCAATATCGGGATCTGTTGGGCCTTCAGGATCCCCACAATTGGAAATCGGTTACATTGTTGCATGATGCGCTTTGTGAAGGAGATTGGTCGAACTGGGCCGCGCAAAATGCATCACCCGAGCGTGATTGGACGTCCGGTCTGCGCTATCCCAATCAATGGTTGGCAGTTGAAGCGGCAAAGCAGGCGCGGGGCCTATTGATTGCCCGGTCTCTGTCCATTGCACAAGCGTTGCAGGAAGGGTTTCTCGTATCTTTGACAAAGACACCCATGCCAACAGGCCGAAGCTATTATTTGATGCGCCGCCGAGGTCATGCCAATCCTGCCGCGGTGCAGTTCCGCGCGTGGCTGCTTACCAACATGCGGATCGCGTAGGCACACAATCATCGCCAATAGTATTTTGAAAAAGAAAAGGAGACTCACTTGGGAGTCTCCTTGAAGGTGTGATCCATGGGCATAAGCGCCAGCAGAGGAACGTCGAGGGGAGGAGAGAGACGCACTGGCTAACCCGAACCACAAGGTTAAATTCAATTTAGCCAATGAGATTTTGTTCAACTTTGATCGAAGTCATACAGCGTCACCAACTTGCGCCTATTTACTGCGACGAAACAGCGCACATGAAGAGTTTTCAGTCTTTTTTTGAGGCGCGGGGCGCGCATCCAATGCCTTAAAATAACGAGGCCCCTTTCGTCTCAAAACGAAAGGGGCCTGTGAACCGCCCTAATTGAAAATATCATTGAGAGAAATGGTTTAAACTGTTTTATCAAAACCACCAGAAGCAGCTTCTTCACCGTTAATATCAACGACTTTTGGCGAGGCTTTCGGGCCGCCTTTTGAAACGCCGACCATAGCCGGGCGCAACATACGTGTTCCGATAACATAGCCTGCCTGAATCACCTGTACGACAGTGTTATTGGGAACATCAGGATTTGGCACTTCAAACATGGCTTGATGATAATTTGGATCAAACTTTTCGCCCTCGGGATTAAGCTTTTTGACGCCATGCTTTTCAAGGGTTTTGAGCATCTCGCGCTCGGTCAAGTCGGTGCCTTCCAGCAATGCCTTCAGTGCACCGTCAGCCTGAGCCCGCTGCTCATCGGTAATCACTTCAAGGCCGCGCCGCAGATTGTCGGCAACGCCCAGCATGTCACGGGCAAAGCTGGCGACAGAAAATTGCTTGGCGTCCTGTACTTCTTTTTGTGTCCGGCGTCTTAGATTCTCCATCTCGGCGATGGTACGCAGCAACTGATCTTTCATATCAGATGCTTCTTTTTCCAATTCAGCGATGCGAAGCTCGGCGGCTTCCAACGGATTGAGATAGGTTTCACCCTGAGTGGATTCGTCCGCCTGGGCCTCAGCGTTTGCACCCTCTACAGCGTCGGCGTTTTGCAATTCGTCAGACATATGTTGGCCTCTAATTTGGATTATGCACCTTGCAAGCGGTTTTACTGCCTATCAAGCAGGTGCTCATTTGCACCGGATATCAGGCTTTCTGAGCAAAAAATCAAGTGCTGCATCGATAACAGGTGAATATCTCGGAGCGAAAAAAGTTTATATCCCTCGCTTCTGCTGCATAATATTGTAATCAGTTCGGGTCGGATAGCATGCTGCTCAAGACACGTGCTGTGTAATCAACCATCGGTACAATCCGCGCATAATTGAGTCGAGTGGGCCCGATAATCCCCAATATTCCCACAATTTTTTGTTCGCTGTCTCGATAAGGCGATACAATGACCGATGAGCCGGAAAGCGAAAAGAGTTGATTTTCAGAACCGATATAAATCCGGACGCCATCGCCTTTCTCGGCCAGTTCAAGCAGTTGAATGAGATCGCGCTTTGATTCAAGATCATCAAACAAATGACGAATTCGGTCCAGATCTTCCAATGCTGTGACATTTTCCAGCAAATTCGACCGACCCCGAACAATGAGGCTTTGAGGGCGATCGGTGCTTGCTCCTGCCCACGTTGCCAGACCGGCTTCTACCAGCTTCGCTGTCAGACCGTCTAGTTCTGCCTGCAATTCATGGCGATGGGCCTCAATCTCCATTTGAGCGTCTGCTAGGGTTTTGCCCCGAATATGCGCATTGAGAAAATTGCTGGCTTCGGTCATTGCCGAGGCGGGCAAGCCGGACGGCAAATCAATCAAACGGTTTTCAACCCTGTCTTCTTCATCGACCAACACGACCAACGCCTTGGTGGCTTCAAGGCGGACAAACTCAACATGTTTGAGACGCTTGTCTTGTTTTGTGGTCAATACCAACCCTGCGCCGGAGGACAGACCGGATAACATTTGGCTGGCCTTGGTCAACAAGTGTTCCACCCCCGCCTCGGGTTGATGTGTGGAAACCATTTGGCGTTCGATTTTATGTCGCTCATCGTTGGATAGGTCACCAAACTCCATCATCGCATCGACAAAGAAGCGCAGCCCGATTTCTGTTGGCAGGCGCCCGGCGCTGGTGTGTGGCGCATAAATCAGGCCCAATTGCTCCAGATCGGACATCGCATTGCGCACAGAAGCGGGAGATAGGGAAATGGGTAGGGCTTTGGAAATATTGCGCGACCCCACAGGATCGCCCGTATTGAGGTATGATTCCACAATGGTGCGGAAAATATCCTTCGATCGGTCATCCAGCCCTGTAAGCTGAGGAAAGGGATTAAAGTGGTCACGATCAATCATGTCGCTACTTTCAGTGTTCTGCTCCGTTTGCCAATCATACATCGGCACCAAAGGTGCGAAGCCAGAACCATTGTTATGCCCCAAAAACACGAAAAGCTGCAAGCGGCCCTTGTCTATCAAGGCCAGCACTTCTAAGAAGTCCCAAGCAATGCCTCATGTATCGAAATACGTGTTGCACAAAATTTCATATAGACACTGTATGCGAATTGACAAGCGATGGGGTGATTCGCCCCGAAATGCTTGATATCCAATTAGCATCTAAAACAACGGCAAGGCAGGAGATTTTTATGCGCCCTTCCAAACGAACGCCCGACCAGAAACGTGAAGTGAGCATCACGCGCAATGTCTCCAAACATGCGGAAGGCTCCTGCTTGATCAAAAGCGGTGACACCCATGTTCTTTGCACTGCAAGCCTTGAAGAGCGAATCCCGCCTTGGTTGCGCGGTCAGAATCGTGGTTGGGTCACGGCCGAATATGGCATGTTGCCCCGCGCCACTGGTGACCGTATGCGCCGCGAATCCCAAGCAGGCAAGCAGTCGGGCCGTACTCAGGAAATCCAGCGTCTAATTGGCCGCTCATTGCGCGCCATCGTGGATCTCGGTGCTCTCGGCGAGCGGCAAATCACTGTTGACTGCGACGTCATTCAGGCCGATGGCGGCACCCGCACCGCGTCCATCACTGGTGCTTGGATCGCGCTCAATGACTGCATCGAATGGATGCGCACCCGTGGCATGATCGCTGCCGATGCTGTAATTCTGAAAGATCAGGTCGCGGCCATTTCTTGCGGCATTTATGCTGGCACGCCGGTTCTTGATCTTGATTATCTGGAAGATTCGGATGCCGAAACAGACGCCAACTTTGTTATGACCGGTAAGGGTGGCATTGTCGAAATTCAGGGCACAGCTGAAGGCGAGCCTTTCTCGGAAGAAGAATTGATGGCACTGCTGGCATTGGCCAAAAAGGGCATCAGCGAATTGCTGGTCCTACAAACGGCTGATGCAGCTGAATAAACCGAGGGGCGCAGGATGACAAACAAGCTTACCGCACAAACACCGCTTGTCGTTGCCAGCCATAATCAGGGCAAAATTCGTGAAATTCGCGAATTGCTTGCCCATTATGGTCTGACCGTAAAAACCGCAACCGAGTTGGACTTGGAAGAGCCAGAAGAAACGGGCACGACCTTTGAAGCCAATGCGGAATTGAAAGCGGTGGCCGCCGCCAATGCGACCGGTCTGCCTGCTCTGGCCGACGATTCCGGCTTTGCTGTCGATGGATTGAATGGCGACCCGGGCATCTATTCGGCTCGATGGGCGGGTCCGGATAAGGATTTTGCTCAAGCCATGCGCAATGTTGAAGAAAAGCTGCAGGTCAAAGGGGCGACACAAGCCAATCAGCGCACATGCCGCTTTATTGCGGTTCTGTGCCTTGCGTGGCCGGATGGCGAAACCCGGTTTTTCCGTGGTGAAGTCGAGGGTCTAGCTGTCTGGCCACCGCGTGGTGATAAGGGCTTTGGATATGATCCGATGTTCCAGCCAGAGGGCCATAGCATCACCTTTGGTGAAATGGACTCTCAACAAAAACACGGCTGGAAGCCTGGCGGAGACAAGGGTCTGTCTCACCGCTCGCGGGCGTTTAAGCTCTTCGCTGATGCTTGTCTGGAAGGATAAGGGCTGAATGACCGAGCAACGGGCACAAAGTGAAACCATGCCAGGGCCGGATAATCCCGGCTTTGGTCTCTATCTGCACTGGCCTTTCTGCATGGCCAAATGCCCTTATTGCGACTTCAACAGCCACGTTCGCCACAAACCTGTGGATCAAAAACGCTTCGCTCGCGCCATGATTGCCGAGCTAAGCCAGTATGCCGAAAGACAAAGAGCTGCCGGCCTGAACAAAACGGTCACGTCAGTTTTCTTTGGGGGTGGCACGCCGTCCCTGATGCAGCCTGCCATCGTGGCGGATCTGCTGGATGCAATCGCAAAGCTGTGGCCTGTCGATGCGGATGCGGAAATCACACTAGAGGCCAACCCTACCTCGGTGGAAGCGGATCATTTCAAAGGCTATGCGGCCGCTGGGGTGAATCGTGTGTCTTTGGGGGTCCAGTCGTTGCATGACGAGCAATTGCGCTTCTTGGGACGTTTGCACAGCGCCGATGAAGCCCGCGCTGCCATTGCATTGGCGCAAACCCATTTCCCTCGTATGTCCTTTGATCTTATCTATGCGCGGCCCAAACAAACGCCCGACGATTGGGCAAAGGAACTGGAAGAAGCTGTTTCGCTCGCCGCTGATCACTTGTCTCTTTATCAACTGACCATTGAGCAAGATACGCCGTTTTTTGCTCTCTATCGCAATGGTAAATTTGATTTGCCCGATGAAGACACCTCTGTGGCGCTGTATCAAATGACTCATGATGTGTTGGAAGCCAACGGCATGCCTGCTTATGAAATCTCCAACCATGCCAAACCGGGCTTTGAATCTCGGCACAATCTGACCTATTGGCGCTATGGTGATTATGTCGGTGTGGGTGCAGGCGCCCACGGTCGTTTGACCTTCCCAACAGGCCGCATCGCCACGGCCAACGAGCGCCACCCCGAAAGCTGGCTCAAGCGGGTCGAAGAGCAAGGCACCGGAGCAATAACAGAGGATGGCTTGAGTCCGGAAGAGCAAGGCGATGAATTTCTCATCATGGGCTTGCGCGTCAAGGAAGGCATCAATCTGGATCGATATGCTCTACTGGCGGGCCGCTCGATGGATTGGGACAAAGTGGATGACCTTATTGGCCTTGGCCTAATCGAGCGGCAAGGCAACAATCGGATTCGCGCCACTCGTGCCGGTTTTTTGGTGCTCAATTCACTGGTCGCCGCTCTGGCCTAATCGCGCAAGAGGGCTTATTTGCGTGGCGATTTAGGAGGACATCAGTGCGCCGTCGTGGGAGACACAACGACCGCCATTATTCTTAGGTTGGTGTAGGCAAAAAGTCTCTGCAATGAATGCTGTTTATCCATTATATACCGGCCACAAACGGCCAAGCGGGCCTTTTGAGATAAAATGGCCATGCGCTCAATAAAAAAGGAGCCAATGGCTCCCTTTTTCTTTTACATAAGATACCAATTACTTTGGTAGGCCGCTTGCGGACATCGGGGCATCTTGGATGATGCGGGACGATCCGCTAGCAATCTCCATAATCGCCAAACTGCGCTGGGATGTTCCATCGCCGCGGAAGCGGAAAAAACCATCACCAAAGCCAATGAAGCCTTGCGGGCCGGTAAGTGTCTCGTGTGCAAACCGGCGCTCGCCAGCCAATGCGACCAATGTGGCGGTGAGAACGATACTATCATATGCCAACGCAGCAACGCGCGGTGGCTGCTGCCCATATTTGGAAGCATAGCGATTCGCAAAGGCTTCAAAGCCTATGATTTGGCCTTTGTCATTCCGAAGGGATGTTGGGGAAGCCGGAAACCAAGCGCCCTTGAGCATTGGCTCTCGCAAAATCTCGGGTTTGTCCCATTGGCTTGATCCAAGGTAGGTAACAGAATTGGCACGCACGCCCTGTCCAGCCAAGAGCTGTGCTGCGGATATTGCAGCTGACGCCTCCGGTATGAATAGGGTGTCCACCTGGCCTTTGATCTGGGCGATTTGTTCCGCGGCCTTTTGCAAATCAAACGGATCTGGTTGTGAGCCGGCTTTGTATTTCTCGATGGTCACGACCCGAATGCCAAAACGAGCAGCATATTGCCTGAGGGCAGCCTCCACCACCGAACCGTAAGGTGTGCTGGGGAGCATCGCAGCGAGGCTGCGTTTGCCTTTGGACGCTGCATAGGACAGGATGCTCTCTACGTCATTTTCCGGAGAGAAATTGATAAGATAAACACCGCGCGCAGCAGCGCCAGTGTCAGTGGTGAAGGCAATCATCGGCACGCCCGCTGGTTTTAACACCAGTCCAGCTTGCTTGACTGATGAGGAACGCAGTGGCCCGATGACCAATTGAGCGCCTTCCGCCAGCGCACGCCCTGCCTGATCGGTGGCTGCTGTGGCTCCCGTGCCGACATCCTTCACGATAACTTGCAAATCAGCCGAGCTGTAATCTTCCAGTGCCATGGCGGTGGCGTTGCGAATGGCAACGCCGGTTTGCCCAAAGAACCCTTGCGCTGATGAAGGTGTTAGTAAGGCCACGCGTACAGAACCAGACCCAAGCACTTCGCCGGTTGGCTGTGCCAGGACTGCTGGTTGGCCAAGCGTGTTGTTCGAAGTACCAAACCCGGGTCCGGACATGCTGACTGGCTGACAAGCTGCGAGCAACGCAACGGCACCAAGCATCGCACCTGCTAGGCTGTGTCTCATCAGACCTTTGAGTAGGGCGGTCTTTGGCTTGGGTGACTGTCGAAAAATACGCATCTATACGGGCCTCCAGGATCAGACCGTTCGCCTGAAATTCAGGCGCGTCGTTTCAGAATGTTGTGATGTTTCACCGACGCATCCGAGGCAACGTAGATAGCTACAGTGCCTCCGGACCAGTCGATGTAGCATTAAACACGACGCGCATCTGTTCGTTTGATTTGTCAGAAATAACCTGTCAAAACAAGCTGGTTGGATTTTGAACGCAGCATTGGCTAAAGTTTCGGCAGAACTGTGGCCAAATTGTCGCTAATTCCCATGCAAATTCACATGGGCTGACAAAATTCAAGGATTCTCATTCAATTGATAGAATCACCAATGATAGAATCAACGATAGCAGGCCGAACACCATGACCACCACACAAGATGAAGAATACCAAGAGATGCATGATGATAAAATGCAATCTTATGAAAATGAGGTGGTTGAAGGTGATGCCAGTTCAAATTTTATCCTCTTTGGTAACAAGGTGCGGGCACAAAAACTGCCTGCAGCTCTGTATATTGTTGCAACTCCAATTGGCCATCTCAAGGATATGACAATCCGCGCGCTTGAAGTGTTAGCCGCCGCCGATCTGATTGCTTGCGAAGATACGCGGGTGTCTCGCAAGTTGCTAACCCATTATGGTATCCGAACCCGATTGATCACCTATCACGAGCATAATGCCGACAAACAAAGACCATATTTGTTGCAAGCGCTGAAAGACGGAAAAGCTGTGGCGTTGATATCTGACGCCGGTACGCCGCTGTTGTCCGATCCCGGATACAAGCTCGTCGCCGATATGATAGCATCTGACTATGATGTGGTCCCTATTCCTGGTGCGTCGGCCATGTTGTCGGCGCTGGTGGCCGCAGGGCTGCCGACTGACCAGATTCACTTTGCAGGATTTTTACCACAAAAAGCGGGTGCCCGTGACCGGAAGCTGGCCGATTTGTCAGCTGTGCCCGGTACACTGGTGTTTTATGAAAGCCCTCGTCGGCTAGGCCCTGTTCTGACGGCGATGGCCAACATGCTCGGTGGCGAACGGTCTGCGGTCATTGGGCGAGAGTTGACCAAGAAATTTGAAAATTTCCATCGTGGCCCGCTGCATAAGCTCGCCGAGCATTATGCCACCGCAGAAGCGCCCAAAGGGGAGGCTGTCATTCTGTTAGGGCCGGGGGACGTTCAAGTCACCAGCGAGCAGGATATTGAAACAATGATTCTGGAAGGGCTGCAGGCAGGTTTGCATGTTAAACAATTGTCGGCTGACATCGCCACCAAAGTCGGTGCCAAGAAAAATGACATCTACAAATTGGCTCAAAGCCTGAAAGACCGCACCACCACTCCCGATGAAAGCTAACCGGTATGATTGGTGAACCAGCATCCACTAAAAACCGCCCAAATGCCAAAGCCAGTGCAATGGCGGTTGCCAAAGAAAAGCAGCGCAAACGTAGTTATGATCGCGGCATACGGGCGGAGCGGTGGGCTGGTTGGTTGATGCGCGCCAAAGGGTTTCAAATTATGAAATGCCGCTACAAGGCGCAAGGGGGGGAAATCGATCTGATCTGTCGCAAGGGCGATCTGTTGGTCTTTGTGGAAGTCAAATATCGCGCATCAATTGATGACGCGCTCTATTCGATCACGCCCCGCAATCAGGCCCGCATTGTCACTGCCGCTTCGCACTATCTGGCCGCTTACCCTGATGAAACAATCAACACTTACCGCTTCGATGTGATGGCCTTTGCCAAGGGGGCACGATTTGTGCCTCTCTGGCAGCATATTGAAGCTGCTTTTGACGCATTTTGACAGTTGTGGCTTTGACCGCCTTGAAATTGATAGACAAAGCGGACATATAGAAAGTCGCGCCCGAATGCTTCATTCGGGCATTCCCAAATTTTAGCCACCGTGCACCGGAGCCCCGTTATGGTCCAAGCCCGCCCCCTTAAAGTCGCGATCCAGATGGATCATATCGAAGGCATTAACATCGCGGGGGATTCCAGTTTTGCCCTGATGCTAGAGGCGCAAAGTCGCGGTCATGAGCTTTTCCACTACACCGTTGACACCATGGCAATGGAAGACGGCGAAGTCTTTGCGCAGGTTGAAACGGTGGAGGTACGTGACGAGCCAGGTAATCACTATACGCTTGGGGAACAGGTTCGCACCAATCTTGCTACCTTTGACGTGATCCATATGCGTCAAGATCCGCCATTTGATATGGCCTATATTTCCGCCACGCATTTGCTCGAGCGTCTGCACCCTAAGACTTTGGTGGTCAATGATCCAGCCCAGGTGCGTAACGCGCCGGAAAAGATTTTCGTCACCGAGTTTCCCGACTTGATGCCGCCAACCTTGATTACCCGTTCTGAGAAAGAATTGCGGATCTTTAAGGAAAAATACGGTGATATCGTTATGAAGCCACTGTATGGCAATGGCGGGGCAGCAGTATTTCGGCTGCGAAAGGATGACCAGAATTTCGGCTCTTTAATGGGTTTGTTTGGTGAGATTTTCGTTGAGCCATGGGTTGCCCAAAAATTCCTGCCCGACGTTAAAAATGGCGATAAGCGCATCATTTTGGTTGATGGAGAACCTGTCGGCGCGATCAATCGTATCCCTGCTGCTGATGATCTGCGCTCGAACATGGTGGTCGGTGGCCAAGCACAACAAACCGTGCTGACCGAGCGGGAGAAAGAAATTTGCGCCCGCATCGGGCCATCCCTAAAAGAGCGTGGCTTTATCTTTGTTGGCATCGATGTGATCGGTGATTATCTCACCGAAATCAATGTTACATCCCCAACCGGTATCCGCGTGATCAAACGTCTGGATGGTATCGATATCGCTGCCATGATCTGGGATAACATTGAAGCCAAGCGCGCTAAATAACCATATGTGATTGACCCTCCGCCAAGTCTGGGCCAAAAAGATCGCACGAATTAAATTCTCAAGGACCAACCCTTTTGGATTGCGTTTGGCGTGACCGGCCTTAAACGCATGCTTTTGATATGAGGATATCTATGTCTCACTTTAAAAAGCTGCGGACTTTGGCGGCCTATGCCGCTGTGGCCCCGTTGCTGACATGCGTTGCCGCCACAGCCCAAGATTTGCCGACCCTCCCCACCGACAAGGCGACGTTGGAAGGCTTGGGTGCTGCACTCTTCTTTGATGAAAATCTGTCGAAAAACAGAAACCAATCATGCGCAACCTGTCACGCGCCGGAATCCGGTTTTGCGGATCCACGAGACAATGGCAAGGATGGGCCTGTGGGGCGCGCTGCTTCGTTGGGTGATGATGAAGTGTCCATTGGGGATCGCAATGCTCCAACGGCTTCCTATGCCGCGATAACACCAGACTTCCACAAAAACAAAGACGGCCTGTGGGTTGGTGGGCAGTTTCTGGATGGCCGTGAGAGCAATCTTGAAGGTCAGGCTGGAGGGCCGCCGCTCAATCCTCTGGAAATGGGTATGCCGGACAAGATGTCCGTTGTAACGCGCCTGCAGGAGAATGACGAATATGTGTCTGGTTTCAAACTGCTTTATGGCGATGGCATTTTTAACGATGCCGACAAAGCCTATGCAGCCATGACCGACGCCATCGCGGCCTTTGAACGCACGGAATTTTTCAGTCCGTTTGATTCCAAATATGACCGGTATTTGCGCGGTGAGGCCGAATTCAGCCGTGATGAGGAATTGGGCCGGACGCTGTTTTTCTCTCAGCAATTTACCAACTGCAATCTTTGTCACCAATTGCACAAAACACCGGGCGCGGCGCGGGAGCCGTTCTCCAATTATCAATATTTCAATATCGGCGTTCCCGTGAACAAAGCCCTGCGCGCCGTCAATGGCTCGGCTGCGGATGCCGTGGACCATGGCCTGTTGGCCAACCCACAGGTTAAAAACAAAGCGTGGGACGGCAAGTTCAAGACGGGAACCTTGCGCAATGTCGCGGTCACCGGTCCCTATATGCACAATGGCGTGTTCGCTGATTTGGAAACTGTGGTTCGTTTCTATAATCGCTACAATTCCAAATCGGCAGCAGCCCAGATCAACCCCGAAACGGGCAAGCCATTTGGTGACCCTGAAGTGCCTGCAACGCTGGATGTCAAAGAACTGACCACCGGTCCTGCATTGGATGATCAACGTATCAAGGCCTTGGTGGCTTTCCTCAAGACACTAACCGATCAACGATATGAGCATTTGCTGGACGATTAAACGTCCTGGCGTCTGGGTTGGTGGGCATCGAGTTTTGTTATATTCTTGTCGAAGCCGATAATCTGCGGTTACTATTGGTCAAACCAATCAAAGGGGAGGCTGATATGACGGATGCGGTGCTTTTAGATGCGGTAAAATTACTGGCAGATGATAAGTTCACGACCGGCCCAAATTGGGAGGCATGCCACGATCTTTGTCAGGCTCATGAAGGCGAGCCGGATTATGATCTGGGGCATGCACTGGTCCATCTGATCGAAGGCGATATTTCGAACGCGCGCTATTGGTATCGTCGGGCGGGGCAGGAACAAGTCGAGCAAGACATCGGGGCTGAATGGACCCGTATCATTTCATATTTGGATAATTAATTGATTGGGGTGGCAATGACTAACTCAAACAGGAGCCGTATTTTAGCTGGCGCTATTTTTATTATGTGCTTTGCTGCCTCGTCCTTTGCGTCTGCCGCGGATAAATATCTCCGGTTTGAACAAGGCGGAGATACGCATTATGGCATCTTGAACGGTGCGATGATTGACATTTTGGCGGGTGGGCTGTTTCCGATGTCCGAGAAATCGGGCAGGCAGGTCGCGCTTAACTCAGTCTCGATTTTGCCACCAACACAAGCATCAAAAGTCTTTGCTGTGGGTATGAATTTTGCGAGCCACATCTCATCGCAATCAGATGCGCCGCCACCTTTGTTCCTTAAATTACCAACATCACTCATTGGGCACCAAGCACCGATTCTACTGCCAAAGGATGCAACCAATGTGCATTTTGAGGGGGAGTTGGTTCTCGTCATTGGTAAAACCGCCAAGAATGTTTCAATCGAAGAGGCTCCAGATTACATATTTGGTGTAACGGCAGGCAACGATCTGACAGAACGCAGCTGGCAAGGCAGTGATTTGCAATGGATGCGGTCCAAGGCCGCTGATGGATTTGGTCCTGTTGGCCCCGTAATCGCAACGGGAGTTGATTACAACAACCTGCTTCTTACGACGCGCCTGAATGGTGAAATTGTCCAACAAGAAAACACCAAAAACATGATTCACAAACCAAGCAAAGTGCTGAGCTATCTATCGCGTTATTTCACGCTGTTGCCAGGCGATCTGATTTTCATGGGGACGCCTGGGCGCACACAAGCGCTGGACAATGGCGATGTGGTGTCCGTTGAAATAGACGCTGTTGGCCTGATATCCAACGAGATCCAACGATAGCAACAGGGGCTGCTCTGTAGAATGGGGGCGCCTAAAAGGGCAATCCCATTTGATTGGGTGTATGCACCTGGCTCGGAGCGATACCCTCGTGCTCCAATAGCCAGATCTTGGCTTTTATTCCGCCCCCGAAACCAACTAGCGACCCATCGGTCCCAATAACCCGATGGCATGGAACGATGATGGGCAAGGGGTTAGCATTGTTGGCCATCCCGACGGCTTGCGACCCTTTTGGTCTGCCTACCGTTTTGGCGATGTTGCCATAAGACCGCAAGGCCCCATAGGGGATAGCTGCAAGCGCGTGCCACACCGCCATTTGAAAATCAGTGCCAATCAACCGGTAGGCAACGGTGAATTGTTTGAGGTTGCCGGAAAAATATGCATCCAGTTCGTGACGCGTGTCATCAAAAGAAGAGGGGACCGGAATCCAGTCTGGCTCGGGTTCGAACGGGCGGCCCTCTTTGGGTAAATGCAGAAAACCCAATCGGCCATCGGCTCCACCCACCACTAGGCGGCCCAAAGGGCTGTCATACTGGCAATAGTGGATAGAAGATTTCGGGTTCGGCATTGTCAGGTCAATCCCTATTGCATGTGGTGTGATGGTTTCTGTCCCCCAAATTACACGAAAAACCGAGACTGCACACCCGTATATTGTTCGGTATTTGTTCTTGCAATGCAATTGGCGGCTCTTTAAGGTTGTGAAATTAGGTTCTTCAATTGTACTCACCGGGGCTGGCCATGGTCGCACACGTTCAGACAGTTTCTTTTCATGGCATCGTGGCCCGACCTGTTGATGTTCAGGTGCAAGTTGCCTCAGGCTTGCCCGCTTTCACCATCGTTGGTCTCCCTGACAAAGCGGTGGCTGAAAGTCGCGAGCGGGTGCGGGCTGCGTTGACCGCTTCTGGTTTGTCTCTGCCACCCAAGCGCATCACCATCAATCTCGCACCTGCAGATTTGCCCAAAGAGGGCAGTCATTTCGATTTGCCCATTGCTTTGGGTCTCATGGCCGCCATTGGTGCCATTCCTGCTGACTGTCTTGACGCTTATACCGCTTTGGGAGAACTGGCACTTGATGGTCGTCTCGCCTCGGTTGTTGGTGTATTGCCCGCTGCCATGGCCGCTAATGGTGAGGATAGAGGGCTGATTTGCCCAGCCGATTGTGGGGCGGAAGCCGCTTGGGCTGATCCGGATATGACCATTTTAGCCCCAGACAGTCTGATTGCATTGGCCAATCATTTCAAGGGCACGCAGGTGCTGTCGCGGCCGCGAGCGGCCATTCGCACAGAAACAGACACGCGGCTCGATCTAAGAGACATCAAGGGGCAGGAAATGGCCAAACGAGCGCTGGAAGTCACAGCCGCCGGTGGTCATAATTTGCTGATGGTTGGGCCTCCTGGCTCGGGGAAATCCATGCTAGCGTCGCGTTTGCCGACCATTCTTCCGCCACTCAGTCCCGCTGAGTTGCTCGACGTTTCTATGATCCAATCCATCGCGGGGTTGTTGCCTCAGGGGCAATTGTCTGCTGCCAGACCGTTTCGTGCGCCACATCATTCTGCGTCCATGGCCGCAATGGTCGGTGGCGGTTTGCGTGCCAAGCCCGGTGAGGTTGCCCTTTCACACAACGGCATTTTGTTTCTTGATGAATTGCCTGAGTTCACACCGCAAGTGCTGGACAGTTTGCGCCAACCCATCGAAAGCGGTGAGGCCGTGATCTCACGCGCCAATCATCGGGTCACCTATCCGGCACGCTTCCAGCTCATTGCTGCAATGAACCCTTGCCGATGTGGCCATGCGGGGGATCCGGGGTATGTCTGCAAACGCGGGCAACGTTGCGCTTCAGATTATCAGGCCCGCATTTCAGGCCCATTGCTGGATCGTATTGACATCCGCATTGAGGTTCCGGCCGTTTCAGCCAGTGATTTGATGTTGCCCTCGGCCAAAGAAGGCTCCGCCGAGGTGGGGTTCCGTGTCTTGAACGCTCGACACTTACAAAAAGAGCGCTATCAGGCTCTTGGGTTTGGAGACATTTTGACCAACGCTCAATGTCCGGCCAGTGTCATTGAAAAGGTTTGTGAGCCAAAGGGCGAGGCGCGGAAATTGCTGGCGCATGCTGCTGACAGCATGGCTTTATCTGCGCGTGGCTATCACCGGATTCTCAAAGTCGCTCGTACTTTGGCTGATTTAGCCGGGCGCTCTCAACCCGGCAAGGAAGAGATTGCTGAAGCGCTGAGTTATCGTATGGCCGCGATGGGATCACTGGTGATGTAATAAGCACTTATGCAGGAATATCCTGCATTCTTATTCAAAATTTTTGCCTGAGCGCGTTTTTTTCAAGGCACCACGTTTGGTTTTGGTATCCACCCGCCGTCTCTTGCTGGCGCGTGTTGGTTTGGTCGCTATGCGTCGTTTGGGCCGGTAGGAGGCCTTTTCGATTAATGCGACCAATCGTTCGGTGGCTTCTTCGCGATTGCGGGCTTGGGTGCGATGGGTCTGCACTTGCATCACCATAACCCCGTCCAGCGTCATCAGATGCGCCGCATTCTTGCGCAGATTGGCTTTGATATAGCCCGGTAGGGACAGCGAATTTGACACATCAAAGCGCAATTCAACAGCGGTCGAAACTTTGTTGACATTCTGACCGCCCGGACCGGAAGCGCGAATAAAACGCTCTTTAAGTTCGTCCGGATCGAGGCTTAAACCGTCTTTGATGTATATGCGCTCAGACATCTTGTCTCTCTGCGAAAATGGCCCCCAATGTACACCGGCACAATAGCACCAGCGCAAACCCGAGGGCCACCCTAATCTGTTCTGAAAATGCGGGCATCCGCTAGGCGTTGGTGTTGTTCATCTCGGCATTGCGTTGCGCAATCAGTTTCTTCTGATAGCGCCCCTGTACAATATCAACAACGACCAACACTGCCAGAACGAAGTAGAAGGTGCTTTTTGCCATGGGCTCGATGTGGAAACCAAAGAAGGAAAGATGCGCCAAGTGTCCGCCTTCAGAGATCAGCATGATGCCGACAATGAAAAGCACGAACAAGCCGAGCACTTCATACATACGGTTCTTTTGCAAGAAATTGGACACGGTGTCTGCCAGAAAGATCATGCCGATACCTGACACCACAACCGCTGCCGCCATCACCCAGAACACGTTGGTCAACGCCATAGCGGAGAGGATTGAATCAAAAGAGAAAATCAAATTCATCGCGACGATCCAGAAAATGGCTTTGCCAACAGACCGTAGGCTCTTGCCAGAAGCATGGCCTTCCAGATCATCAATGCTGAGCATATGCATGATTTCTTTGAACGCGGTATACATGATGAACACCCCGCCAAGAAGCACGATCAGAGCGTGCACATTGACATCGCCCTCCACAATTCCGGTCACATGAAAAGAGACAAAGGGTGTCTGGAAATAGGAGATGGCCGACATAATCGCAAACAACAACACTAGGCGCAGGACAATCGCCAATCCGATCCCCACTTTGCGCACCATGGCTTGTTTGTCTATGGCGACGCGTTTAGATTCGATTGAGATATAAAGCAGATTGTCAAAACCCAGGACGGCTTGCAGCACTGTAAGCATAAGAAAAGTAAAAAAATTATCGAGAGTGAGCAGGTCAGCCATGGGTCCGTCCAGTTTTGAGGTTCGTAAGGGCAGGACACCATGGCCAGTCTGTTGTCTGATCTGTGCCCTCTATCCGAATAATTTGAAGAAGGAAATTACACGCCGAATCATAGGTTTTTTCGGCAAGTCGCCATAATAGCTGATCGCTGCGCGTCGTCCAATCTCGGAGAAAGTCGGGTAGGGGGAGATGTAACCGGCGATGGCCTTGACGTTCATTTTCTGAGAAACAATCAGCGACCACATGTTGATGATTTCACCTGCATTGGCACCAACCACCGATGCACCAAGAACAACACCTTTTTTGTCAATGATAATCTTGATAAGGCCTTCGGTCTTGCGCTCGGCTTGCGCGCGATCATTTTCCCCATAAGGCCAGCGTAGAATGCTGACACCTTTATGCTTCTCACGGGCTTGTTCTTCATTCAGACCAACATGGGACATTTCCGGATCTGTGTAGGTCACCCATGGGATGATCGAGCGATCTTCTTTGGCATTCATGCGGAACAACATGGAGCGAATCACCAGACCGGCATGATAACCGGCAACATGAGTGAATTGCAGTCCGCCCGTTACATCGCCGATCGCATATACGCGACTGTTCGACGTCTTGAGGTTTGATTTGACCTTGATGCCACGGCGGTCATACTTGATTTGTGCATTCTCCAAACCAAGGCCTTCTACATTGGGGCTGCGACCTGCTGCGACCAGAAGATGGGTGGCTTCGATCTCTTCTTCTCCCCCAGTTTCCTCGCCATCGGCAGATAACGTGGAGAGGATGATTTTCGCACCATGGGGATGTTCGACACGATTGTGTGGCCGTTCCACACGGGCGATCCGTACGCCTTCGCGAATGTCTACCCCGTCACGGCGAACCTGATCGATAACCACCGCCGACATTTCCGGATCATCCTTAGAAAGGACACCAAAGGCTTCCAGAACTGTGACGTCAGCACCAAGCCGGCGCTGGGCTTGGGCCAATTCCATGCCGATCGGGCCGCCACCAATAATCACCAGCTTTTGCGGGCGTTCGGTCAGCGAAAATACGGTTTCGTTGGTGAGATAATCGACATCATCCAACCCTTTGATGGGCAATTTTGCAGCCGAAGAGCCGGTCGCGATAACAAACCTGCGGGCCGTGATTTCGGTTTTGCCATTTGCTGTGACGACCGTCTTGGCATCTTTGAACTGACCTGCCTGCTGTATCACCTTGACGCCAAGGCTTTCAAAGCGTTCGACCGAATCATTTGGTGCAATGGCGCCAATCACGGCATGGATGTGATCATGCACGGCAGAATAATCGACATTGGGTTCAACAGAACTGATTCCAAAAAGGTTGGCTTTGCGCATGGCGTGCGCCTGTTTGCCTGCGGCAATCATTGCCTTGGAAGGGACACAGCCATAATTCAGGCAGTCGCCACCCATCTTGCCCTTTTCCAGCAAGATGACATTTTCGCCAAAGGCCGCAGCAGCGGCGGCAACAGTCAAGCCTCCCGAACCGGCGCCAATCACACATATATCGGTTTTAATCTGTTTGGTCATAGAATTTCCTTTTGGGCCCAGAAGCGCAATCACAGCCCTATCGTCTTTTTTCGCCTATTTGGCGTATTGTTCAAGTGGATTTCTGCGAACGGTGTTTTTTCAGTGCCTTCAGCGCAGGCGGAATCAGCGATACAAATCCCATTGCCACAAAGGCCGCAATCAGCTCACCGGTAATGAGGGCTGATGGATCAAGGGTTACACTGCAATCAGGGTTTGTTGCGCAAGCAGGATTGGCGGCGCGTTGCGCTGCAATCACACTGTCCAGTCCCGCCCCGATGAAAGAGTAGGCGAATGTGCCCGGAAGAATGCCAATAAAAGTAGCTAGGAAATAGGAGCCCAGCCGCACATTGAACAGCGCGGGCACAACATTAATCAGCCAGAATGGGAACAATGGGACAAGTCGCAAAAACAGCAAATAGTTGAAGGCGTCATCACGAAACCCTTCGGCAAAGCGATCAATAAAACCACCGGCGCGGGCGCGCAACGACGCTCCAAATGCTGAACGGGCCGCCAAAAAGATAAGGGAGGCCCCGACTGTCGCCGCAAATACGGTTGTCACCCCACCAACGGCCCAGCCGAACAATAGGCCACCGGCAATGGTCAAAAAGGACGCCCCTGGGAAAGAAAGAGCAACCGCAAGAATATAGGCCAGCGCGTAGCCGCCAAGCATCAATGCATAATGATCAGCGACATAACCAGCCAAAAGCGCCCGATTGCGTACCAGAGAATCAAGGCTGAGATAGCTGTGCCAGCCTTGAGAAAAACCAAAACCCATAAGGCCGATAATGGCGAACAAAGGCCCCCATTTTTTCAGTTTACTCAGGATCATGCTGGATTGATCTGATGTCTGTGTCATTTGGTCGGTCATTGTTTAGCGGGCCTCATTCAAAGACCAGTCATAGCGATAGGCTTTGACGGTCTTGTTGGACGATAGGTTGGTCTTGAGAGACCCTGTTGCATATTTTTGCCAGTGGGCGTGCCGCTGGTTGTCGTTGCCGAAGTCAGCTTTGTACCATTTGAAAAGTTTAGAAACCGTCAGGCCATCTTTGCTGGCCGCCACGCCCCGCGGATGATTGACAAAGGCGCGGGCGGCGTCATCCAGCTGTGCGTCAATGGTTTTAGCGCTATAGGCTGATGTATCAAGGTTGGGGCAACCGATGGATGCACAGTTGAAACCATAATGTAGACGGGGATCTTTCCAAGTCGCGCGGGCGATGCTGTGTTCAACATCATCCAGTGACAAGTCAACCCCTCCGACTTTCAGCAGTTTTTTCTTCCAAGGGCCTTTTGTCAAAAAGCCGCCGCCCAGATTGATGTCGCGGATTGATTTCATCGGATAATGCGTAACAACCACATCCAGCGTCTTGGCGTTGTATAGATTGATCCAATAAGCCTTGGCTGCCTTGGATGATAAAGACGGTACCGACACCGCTTGCATACGCGTCAGATACGCCTGCAGTTTGGAGCGGGCTGCTTTGAGGCCGCGATAGTTGACCCGATTGATGCCATCCGTTCCGGGTATGACAAATTGGGACAGCAAAGCACCAAAGGCAGAATGATCCAGAGTTTGAGCCCCTCTGGGGGTAAAGTTTTTGGCAAGTGATGCGGCTTGTGCTTCAAGCCCGAAAAGCACAGAACCCGCAAACAGGGCAACCGCCAAGCCCTGTATTGCTTTGCGGCTGTGGTTGCGTGACGTTCGGATCGGATTTATCATATGGCTCATTCTGTCTGGTAAGCGGTCATTTTCAGGTCATGCAAAGAAAATATCATTTCTCTTTGCTGACTGTTCTGATTTCTATATAGCCCTAAAAGATGCTCTTGTGGGGTGTCTCACCGTCATTTGATCCCACCTCAAACAGGCCTCACGTCGATGTGACAGTCCGTGCTTGTCCGGTGATTGGGCTGTGATATCGACCTTGTGGTTGATTGAGTGGTTGAGCATTGGCAAAAAATAGCTTTTTTGGATGATCCCAATTGACTCAGGGGCCGCATCTCCGTATAAGCCGCAGCAAGTGTATCAGGATCGCGGAAAGCGTCTCATTCGAGGCGCTCTTTTTTACCCGGCCTGATGGGATTTGAGAAAATCAAAAAAGGGGCCGCGAAAGCGGAGTAAAGCCCATGAAACGGACTTTTCAGCCAAGTAACCTGGTGCGCAAGCGCCGCCACGGTTTCCGGTCACGGATGGCAACTAAGAATGGCCGTCTGGTTTTGGCTAGACGCCGGGCAAAAGGACGCAAGCGTCTGTCTGCCTAAGACATCAGCAACAACCGCCAGTTTTTGGGCTCCTTGAGTTTCAAATCTGGCGGTTTTGTATGTCTGGGGGTGGAAAAGAGCAATTTTTCTCGTCCCTATCTCGGACGACCAGCGCTTCATGGAGGCATTGATGCTTCGATTGAAAAAGCGCAGCGAATTTCTAACCGCGGCCAGGGGAGCTCGTCTCTCGCGTCGCGGTTTTGTGCTTCAGGCCATACGGCGAAGCCCGGAAGATTTGCAGCCACCCAGAGTTGGGTTCACGGTTACAAAAAAAGTGGGCAACGCTGTGGTTCGCAACCGAGTCAAACGCCGTCTGCGCGAACTGGCTCGGCTGCATGGTCCGAATCACCTGAAGTCAGGCTGGGACTATGTCTTGATAGGGCGGTTCGGAGCATTGCATTTGACGTTCGATGCCATGGTTGCCGACTTCAAAGGGTGCGTGCGCGATATAATGGGTGGCAAAACGGATGGGGCTTATCGAAAAAGGCGGCCGCATTCAAAAGCAACCGAAGCGCCCAATTCCGTTAGCACAAGAGAGCCAGCGGCACACAAAAATACGCAAAAGACCGATTGATTTTGCGTATTCATTGGACCACAACAAGGCCAGTTATGGCACATTGGTTGACGACAGCGCCAACTGGGCTGCATGTCAGGACCGTTCAAACGTGGTTCAAATTCGATTAGAACACTTAACGCCGCTCGTAAGAGTGGCCAGGTGGAACAAATGTGACGGACCTGTCTGCGTGGTTTAGACCCGCAGGCAAATCCGCAAAAAACGGGATGAAGAAAGTCGATGGAAAATAATCGCAATTTCTTCCTTGCCATCGCCTTGTCGTTTGTTGTGTTGTTAGGCTGGCAGTATTTTGTCGCCGCACCACAGATGCAAGCGGAGAAGGTTAGGCAAGAGCAAATCGCAGCTCAACAAGCAGCGACACAGAGCCAAACAGATGCCCAATCAGGGACCGTGACCAGTCCGACCGGCAACAGTGCGGTGGTTCCCGGCGTCCAAATCGCAGGAGCGGTGCCACAAACTACCGCTGCGGTTCTGGCCCAATCTGTCCGCATCGATATCGACACGCCTAAATTGTCCGGTTCGATCAACTTGACCGGCGGTCGCATAGACGACCTGCATCTCAACGACTATCGTGAGACGCTGGACAAAGACAGTGATACAATCGTGCTTCTGTCCCCTTCTGGCAGCGCTACTCCCTATTATGCTGAGTTTGGTTGGGTCGCAGGGTCAACGGATATCGCCGTTCCTAATGCCAACACGGTCTGGTCTGCAAGTGATAGCGCTAAGTTGACGTTGGATACACCGCTCGTTTTGAGTTGGGACAATGGCGCTGGCCTGAAGTTTATCCGCACCATCACTGTGGACAAAAATTATCTGTTCTCTATTGATCAAAAGGTAGAAAATAGCTCGGACGCGGCGGTTGCCCTTTATCCATATGGTTTGATCTCACGGCATGGCGATATCAAGACCTCTGGTCTCTATATCTTGCATGAAGGCCTAATTGGCGTTGCCGGTGACGACGGCTTGCAAGAAGTGGATTATAAGGATCTCGCCGAATCCCGCATCGAGACGCCTGCCAAATCCACCCAAGGCTGGGTCGGTATCACGGATAAATATTGGGCCACTGCGATCATCCCGCCACAGGGCCAGTCTTTCCAGCCGACATTCCGCTACAGTGAAGTCGCTGGCAAACCAGCATATCAGTCCGATTATCTTGGCGATGCTGTTGGTGTAGCCGCTGGGTCCTCTGGATCCTATAAAACCGCACTGTTTGCTGGCGCAAAAGAAGTTGCGGTTCTTGATGCCGTTCAGTCGACCACAAGCGCTTACAACTTCGATTTGTTGATTGACTGGGGTTGGTTCTACTTCCTGACCAAACCGATGTTTGCCGTGATCGATTATCTGTATGGCATGTTCGGCAACTTCGGTGTCGCCATTCTGCTGGTCACCGTTGGCGTTAAAGCAATCTTCTTCCCGCTGGCAAACAAATCTTATGCTTCCATGTCGAAGATGAAAATGCTTCAGCCAAAAATGGAAGAGATCAAAAAGACATTTGCTGATAACAAAGAGGGTCAACAAAAGGCGATTATGGAGCTCTATAAGAATGAGAAGGTCAATCCGCTTGCCGGTTGCCTGCCCATTCTGATCCAGATCCCGGTTTTCTTCTCTCTCTATAAGGTGCTTTATATCACCATCGAAATGCGTCATGCACCATTCTTTGGCTGGATTCAGGATTTGTCGGCACCAGATCCAACCAACATTTTCACTGCCTTTGGTCTTATTCCTTGGGACCCGCCCAGCTTCATGATCCTCGGCATCTGGCCACTGATCATGGGTATCACCATGTTCGTACAAATGAAGCTGAACCCGGCTCCTACGGATCCAACCCAGCAGATGATCTTCAACTGGATGCCCGTTATCTTCACCTTTATGCTGGCAACATTCCCTGCCGGTCTGGTGATCTACTGGGCCTGGAACAACTCACTGTCGATCCTGCAGCAGGCAACCATTATGAAAAAGCATGGTGCCAAGGTAGAGATCTTCCAGAACATCAAAGATTCCTTCTCGCGCAAAAAGAAGCCAGAATAACGGATCTAATGATACAATTGATACAATTAAAGGCGGTCTTCGGGCCGCCTTTTTGTTGTGTGAATGCCACATATCCTGCCAAACAATGAGTATCATCAACCTTGATCGTTGCATCAACGCACCATCTTGATATTGGTTTATAACCCTCGTTGTTTCGCGCAGAAGGACTTGTTTTGATGATTAACTGACAGCAGCAGATGGTGTGGCGATTACCTTCGATGTTCGATGCAGTTGTTCGACTGCCGACAGATAGCCTTGTGCCTAGTCTGCTGGATATTTTGTTGCCCATCCTTTTAACGAACAGGTCAGCTAATCATGTCCAATCCCATGTCTTATGGTCCCGACCCAGACCAGCCCCATCCAATTGCGGGCCAAAATCGCGTCGCTTTTCTCAAACCTCTCATAAGCAATCCGCTGATTTCGGTGGGAGATTATAGCTATTTCGATGATCCTGACGGGCCGGAACGCTTTGAGAGCAACAATGTGCTCTACCATTTTGAATTCATTGGTGACCATTTGGTCATCGGTAAGTTTTGCGCGATAGCCACCGGCGCTACCTTCATCATGAACGGCGCCAATCACGCCATGAACGGTTTTTCCACCTATCCTTTTGCGGCGATGGGTGGTGGCTGGCAAGAGGGCTTTGATCTGGATTCCTATCGGGCCCAGTCGCGGGGAGATACCGTTGTTGGTGACGATGTGTGGATTGGCCGCAATGCGACCATTTTGCCCGGTGTGACCATCGGTTCCGGAGCCATAATCGCGGCAGGGGCCTATGTCAGCCGCGATGTGCCAGCCTATGGGGTTGTTGGGGGTAATCCCGCCAAACTCATTCGTCTGCGTTTTGAACCCGATGTGATCGACCGTTTGATGGCTTTGGCATGGTGGGACTGGCCTGTTGAAATGATAAGCGAGTATCGCTCCTTGATACAGGGAGCAGATATAGATGCGTTGGAACAGGCTTCCAAGGTGATTTGTCGCGATTCTGCATCCTAATCAGCCGCAAACCGCTTGTTTCTCGAAGCAAGGCAGGCTAACCAAGGTCTGCCTTTCTCATTATTGGATCCCGTGCCATGACCGACCCGAACAAACCTGAGATCTCTCCCCAAGCTGAAGAACTGACTGGCCTTGCTGCGCTGGTGGGTGAAGATGAAGTGGATCTGGAATCGGCCGAACGCGGAAGACTGCTGTTCGCGCAAGCATGGGATTTCATGTGGGGAACGAAATTCTTCCATCAGCTGCCCCCGATCGAGGGTGTGGAAATCGCTTTTGCCGGTCGATCCAACGTGGGCAAGTCATCTCTGCTCAATGCGATCACTGGCCGCAAAGCGCTTGCCAGGACCTCCCAGACGCCAGGCCGGACAAAAGAGCTCAATTTCTTTCGTCCTGAAAAAGACCCTACACTCGTCATTTGCGACATGCCTGGTTATGGCTATGCCAAAGCATCCAAAAAGGAAGTCGCGGCTTGGAACCAGCTCATCCTTGATTATCTCAAGGGGCGCCCCAATTTGCGCCGCGTCTATGTGTTGGTCGACAGTCGGCACGGTCTCAAGCAGAGCGATCTGGATGTGATGACCACGCTTGATAAAGCAGCGGTCAACTATCAGGTGATCCTGACCAAAGTGGACAAGACCAAACTATCGGAGCTGACAAAGACACTTGTGAAGGTAAAGCTGGGCATTAAAAAACGCCCCGCAGCACACCCTGAAGTGCTGCTCACCTCGGCTGAAAAGAAAATCGGCATCACCCTGTTGCGCGCCCAAATGTTGCATTTGTCTGAAGGGCAATAAATTTCTTCTGAAGAGCACGTTCAAAAATAGTCCATCCCAACTGACGGTGATTGAATGTGTTCTGAGAGCAAATAAACGTCCCGATTGCCCTTCTGGTTCCAAAGGTTTATAGAGCTAGACCAGTTGATCCTCTGCAAAACTTGAGAAAATTCATGTCCGATAAACCTGACACAGCTTCCAACAAACCCGCCAACCGCGCCAAAACCATTTCCGAAGCTCTGCCCTATATGCAGCGCTATGACGGACAGACCGTTGTGGTGAAATATGGCGGACATGCCATGGGCGAGGAAGACCTCAGCCAAGCCTTCGCACGCGACATTGTCTTGCTCAAGCAGTCAGGCGTGAAGCCAATTGTCGTGCATGGTGGTGGGCCGCAAATCAAATCGATGCTGGAGCGTTTGGGCATCAAATCCGAATTCAAAGGCGGGCTTCGTGTCACCGATGCCCACACCGTGGAAGTGGTGGAAATGGTTCTGGCCGGTTCTATCAACAAGTCCATCGTACGTGACATTAATGCAGAGGGCGGTCGCGCAATTGGCTTGTGCGGTAAAGACGGCAATATGGTAACGGCAGAAAAATTGACCCGAACCATCCGCGACCCCGACAGTGCCATCGAGGAAGTTGTCGATCTTGGATTTGTCGGTGAGCCTAAAAAGGTGGATCGGTCTGTCATCGATATGGTTGCCCGTGACGCGCTTATACCGGTTATAGCCCCTGTCGCTCCCGGTGCCGATGGCCACACCTACAACATCAATGCAGACACCTTTGCCGGGGCAATCGCGGGGGCCGTTGATGCCATGCGCTTGTTGTTCCTCACCGACGTACCCGGTGTGTTGGACAAAGAGGGACGGTTGATCAAGGCGCTGACCATCAAACAGGCTCATGCCCTGATTGCAGATGGCACCATTTCTGGCGGCATGATTCCCAAAGTCGAAACCTGCATCGAGGCCCTCAACAAGGGCGTGCAGGGCGTGGTTATCCTCGATGGTAAAGTGCCCCATGCGGTGTTGCTCGAACTGTTCACCGAAGGCGGTGCAGGCACGCTGATCACCCATTGATCGGGCAATCGATGATTTCGCAATAAAGGGGAGCTAAGGCTCCCTTTCTTTTTGACTGTCGCTTGGCACATTCAGAGAAGATCTGTCGCTAAAAATTTCGAGTGAACCTCAAATAAGCGATAAAAAGCCCTAAGCTAAACAATGCTAAAGTGGCGATGGTTTGAAGGAAAGAAACCCTTCGATTCTCAGATTTTCGTTCGAGAAACCTTGCAGAAAATGACTTGAAAAGCGGTCTTAAACCCATCATTTTTGGCACTTAGGGCAATAGAAGGTTGAGCGCCCGCTTTGGGTGATGCGGATGATTGTGCTGCCGCAGCCCTCGGTGCGGCAGGGCTCACCTTCGCGATCATAGGCTTTGAAGCGATGTTGAAAATAACCAAGACTGCCGTCGGTCTTGGTATGATCGCGCAAGGTTGATCCTCCCGCTTTAATTGCTTCATGAATGGTGGCGCGAATCTCATCGGTCAGAAGCATCAGCTTGCTGGACGCCTTGCCTGCTTTGGTAACCAAACTGCCCGCTTGTCTTTGTGGATCAAGTCCGCTGCGGTGTAAGGCCTCGCAAACATAAATATTGCCGAGTCCTGCGATGATATGCTGATCCAGAAGCGCTGATTTCAGTGGCGTTTTCTTGCCGTTGAATTTTTCGGCCAAATAATCCGCGCTCAATTCATTGCCCACCGGCTCAATGCCGAGCCTGGCAAAATAAGGGTGGTCGGCCAGGTCGGCCCTTGCAATCAGGTCAAAAAAGCCAAATCGGCGCGGATCATTATACAGCACGGCGTCGCCGGTGGAGAGATGCAACACCACATGATCATGCGCTGGTTTTTTGCCCCTTGCGGCATGAAAAGCCGCGTCCGCGATCAAATGGCTCTCATCGGTGGTGACCACTCGAAAGGAACCCGACATGCCTAAATGCATCACAAGCACCATGCCGTCGTCCAGATCGGCCAACAAATATTTGGAGCGCCGCCCAAGAGCAACAATCCTGCGCCCTGTCAATCGCTCCGCCAAAGCGTCCGGGAAATCAAAACGTAGATTCTTGCGGCGGATCTCGGCGCTTTCAATGACCGTGTCTTCCATAACGGGCATCAAGCCGCGTCGCACAGTCTCTACCTCAGGCAATTCGGGCATACTGGCTCCTTAGAGCATGTCTTTTAACGCCCGGATCAGGGCATCAAGATCATCTTCATTGTTGAAATAATGAGGCGCGGCGCGCAGCATCACAGGCAAGTGCCGCCGCTCCGCATCCAACTTGGTGCTGGCGGGTGTTGTTACGCCGATCGAAATTCCCTTTTGGCGGAGCAGGGCAACGGTTTCCACCGGATCCAATCCGTCGATGGTAAAACTGACGATGGCACAGTGTTCCGCACCAAGATCCATAATCGTTGTGCCCGGAAGGCCCAAAAGCTTCTCCCGCAAAGAGGCGGCCAGCCCCCATGCGCGTGATTGAATCTTTTCCAAACCCAATACCATGGCATAATCGCAGGCCACTTTAAGCCCCGCGCGCAAGGCATAGTTGTTTTCCCATGTTTCAAATCGCCGAGCATCGCTGCGCAGACTGTAGAGACTGGAATCTTCAAGCGGAGCGGAAAAGTGATCCAGCATCACAGGTTCCAGCCTTTCAAGCCACTTTTCCTTGATATACAAAAAGCCGGTACCCCGCGGCCCCCGCAGGAATTTGCGGCCCGTTGCCGAAAGAAAATCGCATTTGAGCGTGGTCACATCCACCGGCATTTGCCCCACGGCCTGACAGGCATCGAGCAAATAAGGGATTTGATGTTTGGCGGCAATCGCCCCCACCTTGGCTGCGGGGTTTACCAAGCCACCGTTGGTTGGCACCCATGTGATGGCGATGAGTGCCGTGCGATCCGTGATCAAGGCGTCGAGCGCCGTGATATCCAAGGCGCCAGCCTCGTCATTGGGTACTACATCAATCTCAATGCCATCCTTTTTTTGGCGATGCAGAAAGGCCACATAATTGGCTGCATATTCCGCCTGACAGGTGATGATGCGATCACCGGCCTTTAGAGGCAATGTATAGAAGACCTGACACCAAGCCACGGTCGCATTTTCTACCAATGCGATCTCATGGCGCTGGGCCCCGACCAACCGCGCGACACTGTCATAAGTGGCGTCCAGCATTGTTGATTCTTGGGTATGGGCTTCATACCCCCCAATGCGCGATTCCAGTTGGGTGAATTCCACGACGGCATCAACAACTGATTGAGAAGGAAGAGCCGAACCGCAGGCAAGCATGTGAATGCCATGGGAAAGGCCCGGCGTTTCAGATCTGATTTTATCGATGTCCATAGAAAACCACTTGGCTAGAAGAGAAGATTTGATCGGGGAAAGACGCGCCAGCGTATCAATGCAGCCAAGCCGTGACAAGAGAGCGGTTAATCCAGACCAATTGCCATCGCCAAAGGCGACAAAAGCGCTGATGCGTCATGGTATTTGGCAAAAAGATCGGCTATTGTCTGGTCAAATATGAACAGAATATCCTTCTGGCAACCGGTTGGATCGCAGGACAAAAACATGTCGGCACAGAATAAACAACGCACTGAAGATGTCGTGGATATGGCCACGTCCTTTGGCTTTGAAGCCGTTAAGGAAGGGGACAAGCAACCCCGCGTCAATCACGTTTTCCATCAGGTCGCTGACCGCTATGATGTGATGAATGATTTGATGAGCGGTGGTATGCATCGGCTCTGGAAGGATGCCTTTGTTGCTTGGCTCAATCCACCCCAGCGCCCCAGAGCAACGCCGTTCAAACTGCTTGATGTTGCTGGCGGTACTGGTGATATTTCCTTTCGTGTCATTGAGCGATCGCGTAAAAACGCCCATTCCACGGTGTTTGACATCAACGGCTCGATGCTGGATGTCGGCCGTGATCGGGCCAAGGACAATGGCCTGAATGCCTATCTTGATTTTGTTGAAGGTAACGCAGAAGACTTGCCCTTTGAAGACAATAGCTTTGACGCCTACACCATCGCTTATGGCATTCGCAATGTACCGCGCATTGACAAAGCTCTCTCCGAAGCACATCGGGTTTTGAAGCGTGGTGGTCGCTTCATGTGCCTTGAATTTTCCAATGTCGAAATGCCGGTGCTCGACAAAGTCTATGATGCCTTCTCCTTCCATGCGATTCCCAAAATTGGTGACTTTGTCACGGGAGACGCCGAGAGTTACAGCTATTTGGTTGAATCCATTCGCAAGTTCCCCAACAAGACCCGATTCAAGGCGATGATTGAAGATGCCGGTTTCCGGCAGGTATCCTATCGCAGCATGTCGGGCGGTATCACCGCCATGCATTCAGGCTGGAAATTATAGGGGTTGCAATGATTGGTGCGTCTTCATCCCTGTTCCGCCTCGGGCGTGCGGGCTACATTCTGGCTCGTGAGGGGGTTTTCTCCATCATCGCGCCGCCCGCGGATCTGCCAACTCTGCCACGCCTTGGCCTTTCTATGCTGCGGCTGTTGGAGCGGCGCGGCATATCAGAGCGCAACAAAGGCGAACGCCTGAGTGCAGCGCTCAATCGACTGGGGCCTTCTTATGTCAAAATGGGCCAATTTCTGGCCACCCGCCCTGACGTGGTTGGGCCCGAATTGGCGCAGGCCTTGTCCAGTTTGCAGGATCGCGTGCCGGCTTTTGGCATGCAAGAAGCAAAAAAAGTGGTGCATGAAGCGCTGGGAAAACCAATTGAAGTACTGTTCGAGCATTTTTCTGAACCAGTTGCTGCCGCATCCATCGCTCAGGTTCACAAAGCCCGTGTCATTGATGCCGATGGTGTGGCGCGCGACGTTGCCGTCAAAGTTCTGCGTCCACACCTTGCAGAACGCTTCAAGGCCGATTTGGGAGGCTTTTACCTCGCGGCCCGCGTGATTGAGGCCCTGCATGTCCCATCGCGCCGACTGCGCCCCGTTGCCGTTGTTGATACGTTGGCGCGTTCTATCCAATTGGAAATGGATTTTCGCTTAGAGGCTGCCGCCATGAGCGAAATGGGTGAAATCAGCAAAGATGATGCTGATTTCCGTGTGCCAACCGTGCACTGGGACATGACCGCTAAATCCGTTCTAACCATGGAATGGATTGACGGTATCAAGCTCAATGATCAGGAAGCGCTCAAGGCCTCTGGTCATGATTTGAAGGCCTTAGGTGAGACAGTTATACAGTCGTTCCTGCGCCATGCGCTGGGCGATGGATTCTTCCATGCTGATATGCATCCGGGCAATCTGTTTTTAGACCGCGACGGCAAGCTGGTTGCGGTTGATTTTGGTATCATGGGGCGCATCGGGCCACAAGAGAAACGCTTTCTCGCCGAAATCCTATATGGTTTCATCACCCGTGATTATCGTCGGGTCAGTCAGGTGCATTTTGATGCCGGTTATGTGCCATCAACCCAAGATGTCGACACCTTTGCCCAAGCCTTGCGGTCTATTGGAGAGCCAATCCATGGTCGTGACGCATCAGAAATTTCAATGGCTGGTTTGCTAAGCCAGCTGTTTGAATTTACCGAAGTCTTTGGCATGGCCACACGTACCGAACTGATTTTGTTGCAAAAGACCATGGTTGTGGTTGAAGGTGTTGCCCGCATGATGGACAGCAACCTCAATCTTTGGAACACCTCCGAACCGGTGGTCAAACGTTGGATGGAAAGCAATCTGGGGCCCGCAGCCAAGGTCAAAGAAGTGACCGGTGGTTTGGCGTCTCTGGGGGCAATGACGGCAAGTTTACCTGAAATGGCCCGCCGCGCCGAGCGTCTGTCTGCAAGCTTTGATACTATGGGCCGCGAAGGGATGCGCCTTGAGGCTAGCACAGTTGCCGCCATTGGCCGCGCCGAAGCACGCGAGAGCCGGTCGGGACGTGTTGCTTTGTGGGTGATTGCGTTGGCACTGAGCGCGATTGCGCTCAATCTTTGGAGTTAGTCACCATGCTTGCTGATAAAAGAATATTGCTGATTATCTCGGGTGGTATCGCTGCTTTCAAGGCGATTGATCTGATCCGTCTTTTGATGAAACGCGGGGCCAGTGTCAAAGTGATCCTGACTCAATCGGCGACGGAATTTGTCTCGCCACTGACCATTTCCACCCTGACGGGCGAGTCCACAATCACCAAATTGTTTGATCTAACGCGTGAAAGCGAAATTGGTCATATCGAATTATCACGCGACGCAGACCTTGTGGTTGTCGCCCCTGCAACCGCTAATATCATGGCCAAAATGGCAAATGGTATCGCCGATGATCTGGCCAGTACCACTTTATTGGCCACGGACAAAAAGGTCCTTGTTGCGCCTGCCATGAATGTGCGCATGTGGCTGCACCCGGCCACCCAGCGCAATCTTGCAACACTACAGTCCGATGGCGTGTCTATCCTTGGTCCTGACCATGGCATGATGGCTTGCAACGAAGAAGGCCCGGGGCGTCTGAGCGAACCTGAAGTGATTTTGGCCACCATCGAAGCATTGCTCAATGGATCAAATCAACCGCTGGCTGGCAAACATGTCTTGATTACTGCTGGTCCCACCCATGAACCGATTGATCCTGTCCGCTACATCGCCAACCGTTCCTCCGGAAAACAGGGTTATGCGCTTGCTGCTGCTGCCCGAGCCGCCGGTGCGCGGGTGACCTTGGTATCCGGTCCGGTATCTCTTGATGTGCCTGTCGGTGTTGATGTGGTGCGCGTTGAAACCGCAGCAGACATGCATAAGGCCGTTGCTGACAATCTGCCAGCTGACGTTGCCATCATGGCCGCAGCCGTTGCCGATTGGCGGGTCTCCAATCAGGGCGCGGAAAAAATCAAAAAACAGGCAGACGGCAGCTTGCCGCAATTGGCTTTTGAAGAAAATGCCGATATCGCCAAATTTGTCGGCACCCACCAAAGTCAACGCCCGCGTCTAGTGGTTGGATTCGCAGCCGAAACAGAAAACCTGGATCGCCACGCCAGCGCGAAATTGGCCAAAAAGGGCGCTGATTGGATCATCGCCAACGATGTCTCGCCAGAAACGGGCATCATGGGTGGAGATCACAATGCGGTTAAAATTGTCCGGAGCGACGGCATCGAGACATGGCCCGATATGCCCAAACAAGAAGTCGCGAACCGTGTGATTGCTTTAATCGCGCAAACCTTGGATGGGATGATCGAGGTCTAGACTCCACAAGTCTAAGATCAATCCGTATTTCAAATTTATAAATCCATCAGAGGAGGGCTTCATGGCCAGAACACAACTTTCCATTATGCCGCTGCCTCACTTTGAAGGGCTTGAACTACCCTGTTACAAAAGCAATGAAGCAGCCGGACTTGATCTTCAAGCCGCCAATCCCGAGGGCGAGCCTGTGACACTCGAAGCCAAGGGCGGCCGCGCTTTGGTCCCCGTGGGGTTCTGTATGGCGCTGGATCTTGGTTTTGAAGCGCAAATTCGACCACGCTCCGGACTTGCGCTCAAACACGGGGTTACCTTGCTCAACACACCCGGCACCATTGATTCGGACTATCGAGGTGAGGTGAAAGTCTTGATGATCAACCATGGTGAGGAGGCGTTTATCGTCGAGCGCGGTATGCGCATCGCGCAAATGGTCATCGCACCCGTATTGCAAATGCAGGTCGTGCCGGTTGACACTCTGGATGACACAGAACGCGGGGCAGGCGGTTTTGGCTCCACCGGCCACAAAGATTAGAGGTTGGCTCTGTTTTCTCTCGGGTGTTTTCTGCGCGACTAAATAAGCCCATTGTTAGAATAATTTTCTTTGCATCAGAACGAGCTTTAGACGGGCAACTGCTATATCCTAATAAAAGAAGTTTTGAGGGGTATATTTTCTCTGTAAGCCATTAAAGTTGGTACAAAGTTCCTAGCACTCACTCGCCGAACTACCTACATTAACAGCAAATACTGTGATCATGTTGTCGATCAACAAATGCCGCCCGCATCATTGCAGGGCGAAGGCAGGTTGATCCTATAAGCGAGGAGAATCTCATGACCAATAACCCAATCAAAACCGAAGGTCGTGGTCGGATTTACGATTCCATCATCGACACCATCGGCAACACCCCCCTTGTGCGCTTCGACAAGATAGCCAAGGAATATGGTGTGAAGGCTAATTTGATCGGTAAACTCGAATTTTTCAATCCCCTCGCCAGCGTCAAAGACCGCATTGGTGTCAATATGATCAAGTCGATGGAAGAAGCTGGCACCATCGTCGCAGGGAAAACAACCCTGATTGAACCGACATCCGGTAACACCGGCATTGCGCTGGCATTTGCTGCTGCGGCCAAAGGCTATCGTCTGATTTTGGTCATGCCTGAAACCATGTCTATCGAACGCCGCAAGATGTTCTCCTTCCTTGGAGCCGAGCTGGAACTGACCGAAGGCCCCAAAGGCATGAAGGGAGCGATTGCGCGCGCCGAAGAACTCGCTTCGGAAATCGAAAATGCGGTTATCCCGCAGCAGTTTCAAAATCCCGCCAATCCAGAGATACACCGCAACACCACTGCAGAGGAAATCTGGAACGACACCAACGGAGAAGTCGATGTTCTGATCTCCGGTATCGGAACCGGTGGCACGATCACAGGTGTTGGGTCCGTTCTGAAAGACCGCAAGCCTTCCTTGCATGTCGTGGCCGTGGAACCGACCGACAGCCCGATCCTGTCTGGTGGCACTCCTGGCCCTCATAAAATCCAAGGCATTGGCGCAGGCTTCGTACCAGATATTCTGGATACCAAAATCTATGATGAAGTGATCACCATCGCCAATGAAGATGCCTTTTCCTTCTCCCGTGCATTGGCTCGTACGGAAGGGGTGCCTGGTGGCATTTCTTCAGGGGCTGCGCTGGCGGCTGCCATCGAAGTCGGCAAGCGTGACGAAATGGCCGGAAAGAACATTATCATCATTATCCCAAGCTTTGCAGAGCGCTATCTCTCAACGGCTTTGTTTGACGGTATCTAAGAAAAATAAGCTTCGTTTCACAGTCGAAATAAATTGAAACCTCAATCACCGCGACACTGCCGCGGTGATTTTTTTGTCCAAACCATGCTTTGCCTTTTCATTTCCACATCTTGCCCGCATTATGGCTGAGTTTTTAACGCCCAGAAATGCTCAAGTTGGTGCGAAAGGCCTTGATATGATTGCTTCTATGAAAAAAACGGTTTGGTTGGTGGTTCTATTGTTGATCACCATTTGTGTTGGCCCTTTGCTTTCAGGCCCCGTTGCACAGGCCGGTGATGCTGCGGAATTTCGCTCTCATGGCTTTTCCGCTGATAAGATGGGGCGCTATTTTGCCTTTGAGGAATTTGGCACGCAAGACGGCTCCGGTTTCCCCTTCTCAAACATCTATATTGTCGATTTGCAAACGGACAAATGGGTGCCGCAAACGCCGATTCGCATTTTATTGGAAGACGAAAGCCAGCCGCAACTGGCCGCCCGCATCCAGGCCTTTCAGCAAGCCACCCCCCTGATGGAGAAATATGGTATTTCCAATTCGGGTGTGATGATGGCCGCATCGCCACTTAATGAAGTCAGTGACAAAGCACAATTGGAGTTTCGACAGTCAATCAACCCGCTGTTGTCTAATCAGCTCGGATCCTACCGTTTGCAGCTGAGCAATATCGATGTCAGGGACCTGAATAATTGTGGTTTCCAAAATGGACGTGTGATGGGGTTCTCACTCTCTCTAACCAAGCCGAACGGTCAATCCACTACATTGCATGATGAAAGCACCGCCCCTCAATCTCGTGGTTGCCCGTCACAATATCATCTGATCGCTGTATTTGCACCAAATCGTCATAGAGAAGCTACATATGCTGTAGCGTTGGTTGGTGTGTTTAGTCAGGGGTTTGAAGGACCGGACCTGCGTTATATCGCAGTACCCTTTTCCTTCTAATATGCATAAATCGGCATAAAGAAAATCAACATATGCTTTCTGATCAGGAACTTGAGCGCTATGCGCGCCACATATTACTGCGTGATGTCGGTGGACTCGGCCAACAAAAACTAAAAGCGGCGCGGGTGTTGATCATTGGTGCTGGTGGTTTGGGCTCGCCACTGCTTGCCTATCTTGCCGCCGCTGGTGTCGGCACGTTGGGAGTGGTCGATGACGATGTTGTCTCGCTGTCGAACCTGCAGCGACAGATTATTCACGATTCTGATGCGATTGAACAACCCAAAGTAGCAAGCGCGCGTCATAGCCTCAAGCGCATCAATCCTCACGTGACGGTGCATGCCCACCAGATTAGGCTTGATGCAGCCAATGGGGCGGCAATTGTCGCAGACTATGATCTGGTTGTTGACGGGTCGGACAATTTTGATACCCGCTATTTGGTGGCTGACCTTTGTGAGCAAGCGGAAAAACCACTTATCACAGCAGCTGTGGGGCTGTTTGACGGTTCAATCACCATGCTCAAGCCTTATGAGGTCAACGACAAGGGACAGCTTAACCCGCGCTATCGGGATCTGTTCCCTCACAAACCAACACCAGGATCCATCCCTTCTTGTGCGGAAGCGGGCATTTTGGGCGCTTTGACTGGCGTGATCGGCTCCATGCAAGCGGTGGAAGTGATCAAGGAAATTGTCGGTCTGGGCGAGGGCTTGGTCGGTCGATTGGTGCTCTATGACGCCCGTGCTGCTCGTTTTGAAACCATCAAATATCGCAGACGACACGATAAAGACTAGTGGTCTGAAACCGATGTTTGAAACCACTAGTCTCTCTTTAATCGATGGAACTAACAAAAAGTGCATCAGGGATTCAAGTGTTTCCGTCTATCCAATTGGCGTCGCAAAACTGGCTGGAGAATCCTGAATATCTGCTTCCTAGAGCATTGACGGTAGAACTCTGTCTGGCGGGCGGTGCCCATCCATGAAGGTCTTGATGTTGATGATGACTTTTTCACCCATATCAGAGCGGCCTTCCTTGGTCGCAGACCCCATATGGGGGATAAGCACCACACGATCAGATTTAACCAGTTTTGGGTTGACCGCAGGCTCGTGCTCGAACACATCAAGCCCGGCGCCAGCAATCTCGCCATTGACCACCATGCGGGCGAGGGCATTCTCGTCAATCACCTCACCACGCGCAGTATTGACGATATAGCTTTCTGGCCGGATCAGCTTTAGACGGCGGGCGGACAACAAATGATAGGTCGCCGGTGTATGAGGGCAATGAATGGAAATCACATCCATCCGCGCCAGCATCTGGTCCAGACTTTCCCAATAGGTGGCTTCAAGCTCATCTTCGATTTTTTCCGGCAGGCGGCGGCGGTTGTGGTAATGAACCTGCATACCAAAGGCCTTGGCGCGGCGCGCAACGGCCTGACCGATGCGGCCCATGCCAATGATACCCAACCGCTTGCCCCAGATGCGGTTTCCCAGCATCCATGTGGGTGACCAGCCTGACCATTCTTTTTGCTCCTTCATAAACGCCATACCCTCCATCAGGCGGCGAGGAACGGCAAGAATCAGAGTCATAGCCATATCGGCGGTGTCTTCGGTCAAAACGCCAGGGGTGTTGGTTACGGTAATATTGCGCGCATTTGCCGTGGCAACGTCAATATTGTCGATCCCGTTACCAAAATTGGCGATCAATTTGAACTTCTCACCCGCTTGCGAGATAATATGAGAATCAATGCGGTCCGTCACTGTCGGCACGAGCACGTCTGCCGTTTTGACAGCCTCAACCAATTCGGCCTGACTCATTGGACGGTCATCAACATTCAATCGGGTGTCAAACAATTCCCGCATACGAGTTTCCACCGCATCGGGGAGCTTGCGGGTAACAACAACAATCGGCTTGGTATTCGCCATAGGTTTGCCCTATTCATGCCTCATAGCATCACCCAATTCCAACGAGCCTGATCAGTAGGTTAGGATCGTGGAATCCTCTATCCAATCCGGGCTTTCGGCCACATTCAGGTGAGCGAGTTTGATTTGCAGCGCACTTTTCCTGCGCCAAATTTTCTTCTCTCGTTGATGCTATAGGCAAAGCGCGTATCTTGACCAGTCATTCCTTGTGTTGAGATGGTGCTTCAGTCCCTCGACTTTTGCGCACTTGGTTAAAGGATTGTTTATCGCAAGATCCTAATCTGTAGGCCGTTTTGCAAAGCAACGATTCATCGAAACCTAGGGCACCTATTGATTATGACCATGAGACTTATCCTCGCAAAATGTGTGTTGGTGGCGGGAATATGCGCAGGAACACTGTCGCCTGCAGTGGCTCAAGGCACCAGCGTTGGACCGTCTGGTTTGAAAATACCACGTTTTGTGTCTCTTAAATCGGACCGGGTCAATGTCCGAGGCGGCCCCTCAACAGACCACAAAGTGAAATGGATTTTTCGTCGTGCTGGCTTGCCGGTAGAAATTATTGCGGAATTTGAAAATTGGCGTCGGATTCGCGACTCCGAAGGTGAAGAGGGCTGGGTTTATCACTCGCTCTTGTCAGGGCGTCGTACTGCGCTTATCAGTCCATGGCAGCGCACCGGAACGATTGTATCTTTGCGTGACAAGCCTAACGAAAAGGCAGACCTGGCGGCCCAAGCCCAGATTGGTCTGCAAGTTGACATCAAAACGTGCGAGAAAAGCTGGTGCGAAGTCAGCGCAAAACGCCACCAAGGGTGGCTAAAAGCCAACCTACTCTGGGGTGTTTATCCCAACGAAGAGATCAACTAGGGGATTTGCACACTCTTGAATTTGCTAATGGAAGAGATGGCTCTAAGCCAAGGCCTCGACGTTAAGCGCACCCGGTTATAAAGAGCAGCCTCGCAATCCAGAGATGTGCAATTAGACTAATTTTGTTTGGGGCGAAGCCGGACAACCACATCAACACGAGTGATTTCCATACCTTCAGGTACGTCGGGCAACTCACTTACACGCAGTCCGCCTGGAATATCGACAACCTTGCCTTCGTTTTCCAAATAGAAATGATAATGATCGGAAACATTGGTGTCGAAATAAGTCTTGGTGCCTTCAACAGCAACTTCACGCAACAAGCCTGCTTGGGTAAATTGATGCAGCGTGTTGTAAACGGTCGCTAGTGACACTGAAACATTGACCCGTTCGGCTTCTTCATGCAGCAATTCAGCAGACACGTGCCGGTCACCTTTGGCAAACAGCAGCTCTGCCAACGATAATCTTTGTCGGGTTGGCCTCAGACCCGCTCCTACCAGCAAATCCCTAGCGGAACGCTTGTCGAACTGTTTCAACTCTGATTTCATGCCAATAATCCCTGATAGACGAACATGCGGTTCATAGCGACGCATGGCGTCTCAATGGGGCAGTTTATTGCCCGTCCTTCAGATATAGAGCTTTTTTTTTGAGACAGCAAGTAAACTACATAAAACCACATCTCCCGCGTAATAATAAAGTCGGCGATAAATGGACATTTGTTGCTGGTTCTTAACCGCACCCAAGAAAGTGGCGGCCAGAGTCATGCTTGGGGTAAACGGTTCATTTGGGTCCGATCTCATTTCCTTTTGGAAATGCCGTAAGGAATGCCAATTTTGCCGCAATTGATTGTATAACAAGTGTTAACTTAATCATTAGAACGCCTAGTCCTGTCCAACAGAACAGGCTATAAGCGAATGAGAAAGACAAACAGATGACATAAAGTCATATCGCAGACCGATGCAAATCGGTATGCACGGTTATGCGGCTGCTTCGGACAGCCCATCCGTGCGTTAAGACGATCTCGCTTAGAGACGTGAGCGAACTTACGAAAGATGAGAGTGGAAACCGAATGGAAAAGCGCCAATCCAGCTACACTTACGAAGAAATTCTGACCTGCAGTCGCGGTGAAATGTTCGGGCCGGGTAATCCCCAGTTGCCTCTGCCGCCTATGCTGATGCTGGATCGGATCACCGAGATTTCAGAAGATGGTGGCGAATATGGCAAGGGCCAGATTCTGGCAGAATATGACATCACCCCCGAGCGCTGGTTCTTCGATTGCCATTTCGCTGGCGATCCGGTCATGCCTGGCTGTCTGGGGCTGGATGCGCTTTGGCAGATGACGGGATTTTACCTTGGTTGGTTGGGGCTTGAAGGCAAGGGCCGCGCCATTTCGGTTGGTGAAATCAAATTCTCTGGCATGATCACACCAGCAACCAAACTGGTGCAGTTCGGCGTCGAATATAAGCGCGTCATGAAGGGACGTCTTAACCTGGGCATCGGTGATGGTTGGGTTAAAGCCGACGGAGAAACCGTATTTACCGCCAAGGATTTACGTGTTGGTGCTTTTAAGGACGCTTAAGAGGGTATTGAGCCTTTAGCGAACCTTATTTTGTTCCAACCCAATATATGGCTGTGTGAATTATGCTGTTGATTGAAGCATTTTCTGAAAAAATGGCTTCTTCCCTTGTCAGCACCATATTCATGGCCCAAGTAAATCTGTATGATTTGCTTGAAAATAGTGCGCCCCGAATTTGATAGTGAGGCCTAGATTATGAGACGTGTAGTCATTTCCGGCTTGGGTATTGTTTCCTCCATCGGTAACGATGCCGACGCCGTTACAACATCCCTGCGTGATGCAAAATCCGGTATATCCTTTGCGCAGGATTTTGCCGATCATGGATTCCGTTGTCAGGTCTGGGGTGCCCCAGACATAGACACAACCGATTTGATTGATCGTCGCGCCAAGCGCTTTCTGTCCAAAGGCGGTGAGTGGAATCATGTCGCCATGAAACAGGCCATCGCTGATGCAGGTCTGGAAGAAAGCGACATCACCAACGAGCGCACCGGTATTGTTATGGGGTCCGGCGGACCATCCACGCAAACGGTGGTTCAGGCAGCGGATATCACCCGCAAAAACGGGTCGCCGAAACGCATTGGGCCTTTTGCTGTGCCAAAAGCCATGTCATCTTCGGCCTCTGCCACATTGGCAACATGGTTCAAGATCCACGGCGTCAACTATTCTATTTCGTCGGCTTGTTCCACTTCTGCCCATTGCATTGGTAACGCCTGTGAGTTGATCCAGATGGGCAAGCAAGACATCGTCTTTGCCGGTGGCCATGAGGATCTCGACTGGTCCATGTCCAACCTGTTTGATGCTATGGGTGCGATGACCTCCAAACATAATGAGTCACCCACCACTGCTTCTCGGGCCTATGACATTACGCGCGACGGCTTTGTTATCGCTGGCGGTGCTGGTGTATTGGTGGTTGAAGAGCTTGAACATGCCAAAGCACGTGGCGCAAAAATCTACGCTGAAATCGTTGGTTATGGCGCCACGTCAGATGGGTATGATATGGTTGCCCCATCAGGTGAAGGCGCCAAACGTTGCATGCATCAAGCGATGGCTACATTGGATGGCAAGGTTGATTATATCAACTGTCACGGCACATCTACTGTGGTAGGCGATATCGCTGAAATGGGTGCTATTCGCGAAGTCTTTGGCAGCGATCAGCCTCATATCGCCTCCACTAAGTCGTTAACAGGTCACTCTCTGGGTGCCGCAGGCGTTCAAGAATCCATTTATTCCCTGTTGATGATGCAGGCTGGATTTATTGGCGAATCTGCTCACATCACCGAACTGGATCCGGAATTTGCGGATATGAACATCGTGCGTGAACGCCTCGATAAATCGATTGATGTTGCTTTGTCTAACAGTTTCGGTTTCGGTGGCACCAATGCGACGCTCATCTTCCAGCGTTATAACGGATAAGGACTGTCAGAAATATGACCGGACTGATGCAAGGAAAACGCGGCCTGATTATGGGTGTTGCGAACGGTAATTCTATTGCGTGGGGCATCGCTCAGATGCTGCATGATCATGGAGCCGAACTGGCGTTCACCTATCAGGGTGACGCTCTTGGCAAGCGTGTCAAACCGCTGGCTGAGAAGGTCAATTCTGACATCGTTATACCATGCGATGTTGAGGATCTGGAATCAGTCGATGCTGTTTTCGAAACACTGAAGGAACAATGGGGCAAGATTGACTTTATCGTCCATGCCATTGGTTTTTCTGACAAGAATGAACTCAAGGGCCGCTACGCAGATACAAGTCGTGACAATTTCTCGCGCACCATGGTGATCTCCTGCTTCTCCTTCACAGAGGTTGCCAAACGTGCCGCCGACTTAATGACCGATGGCGGTTCTATGATCACTCTGACATATGCTGGTTCCATTCGCGTTATGCCGAACTACAATGTGATGGGCGTAGCCAAGGCTGCGTTGGAAGCATCCGTTCGTTATTTGGCAAACGATTTCGGCCCGTCAGGCATCCGTGTGAATGCCATTTCTGCTGGTCCCGTTCGGACGCTGGCCGGTGCCGGCATCTCTGATGCGCGTATGATGTATAATTATCAGCGTGACAACAGCCCGCTGCGTGAAACCTGTACAATCGAAGATGTCGGGGGCACCGCTCTCTATCTGTTGTCAGATCTGTCGAAAAAAGTTACCGGAGAGAGTCATTTTGTCGATTCCGGTTACAATTGTGTTTCGATGCCAACGCTGGAAAATCTTGCCATTTTCGATAAATTGTGACTCCGATAAGCCGTTTGCTTGATTGGATATGTGAATGGTAAAAGAGGGCTTCGGCCCTCTTTTTTGTGTTGAAGGTTGGCAAATTTGGCCATGACTTCGGTGGAGAACTATCAGACTGAGAAAAGGCCTGAACAGGTAGATCGCCGCGGCGACGGCAACCGATTTTAAATGAAATGACAAATAAAAAGCCCGTCAGCGTTAGCTGACGGGCTTTTCTATTCATTCGATTAAACCAAAAGATGCCGAGAATTATTCCTCGCTTGCAGCTTCTTGTTTTGTTTCTTCACCAGTTGCCTGATCAATCATTTTCATTGACAGGCGCACTTTGCCGCGCTCATCAAAGCCCAACAATTTAACAAATACGCTGTCGCCTTCTTTGACAACGTCCGTCACTTTGTTGGTGCGTGTGTCGGTAAGCTGGGAGATGTGTACCAAGCCGTCTCGTGCGCCAAAGAAGTTTACAAAGGCACCGAAATCAACGGTTTTGACAACTTTACCTTTGTAGATAACACCCACTTCAGGTTCAGCAGCAATGGATTTGATCCAGTTGACAGCAGCCGTGATTGCCGCGCCATCAGAAGAAGCAACCTTGATGGTACCGTCATCAGCGATATCGACTTTAGCACCGGTTTTCTCCACGATCTCACGGATAACCTTACCACCAGACCCGATAACTTCGCGGATCTTGTCGGTAGGGATCTTCATGGTCTCGATGCGAGGAGCATGTTCGCCAACTTCTGGACGGGCTTCGTTCAGCGCTTTGCTCATTTCATCAAGAATGTGCAAGCGACCGCCTTTGGCCTGCTCCAAAGCGATTTTCATGATCTCTTCGGTGATGCCGTCGATCTTGATGTCCATCTGCAAAGAAGTGATGCCTTCGGAGGTACCAGCCACTTTGAAGTCCATATCCCCAAGATGATCTTCATCACCCAGGATATCGGAAAGAACAGCAAATTTTTCGCCTTCTTTGATCAGACCCATGGCGATACCAGCAACAGGTGACTTGAGCGGTACACCGGCATCCATAAGTGACAAAGAAGTACCACATACGGTTGCCATGGAAGACGAACCGTTGGATTCGGTCACTTCTGAAACAACACGCAGGGTGTATGGGAAATCATGGTGGGCTGGCAGTACGGGACGAACAGCACGCCATGCAAGCTTGCCATGACCCACTTCGCGACGACCAGTAAAGCCGGTACGGCCGGTTTCACCAACAGAGTATGGAGGGAAGTTGTAATGCAGCAGGAACCGTTCTTTGTAAGTCCCATCCAGCGCATCAACAAACTGCTCATCGTCTCCTGTTCCCAGTGTCGCAACAACCATTGCCTGCGTTTCACCGCGGGTAAACAGTGCGGAACCGTGGGTGCGGGGCAAGATGCCTACTTCAGATTTAATCGAGCGCACAGTTGAGAGATCACGACCATCAATGCGACTGCTTGTTTCAATGATCTGACCACGAACAATGCCAGCTTCGACTTTTTTGAACACGTCGCCAACCAATGAAGTGGCGGGTGCGTCAGCATTTTCTGGGTCACAAAAAGCTTCAATCACTTTGGCTTTTGCAAGATCAATGGCGTCGCGGCGTTCGCCTTTTGATGTGATTTTATAGGCTTCTGCCAGTTCGGCACCTACAAGTTCAGCAACTTTGGCTTTCAGTTCGGAATTGTCTGGAGTGACAAAATCACGAGGCTCTTTAGCAGCTTTTTCAGCCAATCGAATGATGGCTTCAATAACAGGCTGGAAGGCTTTGTGGCCAAACATTACCGCGTCGAGCATGGTCTGTTCTGGCAAGTTCTGGGCTTCGGATTCAACCATCAGAACTGCGTCACTGGTACCAGCAACGATCAGATCCAGTTTGGATTCTTCCATGGTGTCAACAGCGGGGTTGAGAACAAACTCGTCATTGATCAAACCAACGCGTGCACCACCGATCGGTCCTTTGAATGGGACACCGGACAGGGTCAATGCAGCGGACGTTGCAACTAGGGCCAGAATATCTGGATCGTTTTCCATGTCATGGCTCAATACCGTGAGGATGACTTGGGTTTCGCATTTGTAGCCTTCTACAAACAGCGGACGGATTGGACGGTCGATCAGGCGAGAAACAAGAGTTTCTTTTTCGGAAGGACGGCCTTCGCGCTTAAAATATCCACCTGGGATTTTACCAGCAGCGTATGCTTTTTCCTGATAGTTGACGGTCAGTGGGAAGAAGTCCAGACCGGGTTTAGGCTGCTTTGCAGACACAACGGTCGCTAGCACAGTGGTTCCACCGAGAGTGGCAAGCACTGCGCCGTCTGCTTGACGGGCAATTTTGCCGGTTTCGAGCACCAGTGTCTGGCCAGCCCAATCAATTTCTTCGCGTTGAATATCGAACATTTCTAATGTCCTTTCGTAAATGCTCCGGCAATTCGGACAATTATGGAGCATGTTTAAATCGTTCACGGGCAAGACAACAAGAAACTTTAATCGGATCGTAAAGACAGACCAACAAAGTCACTGGCAATCCTGCCTGTGATGGATGGTAATCAGAGCATACAACTATGGCTGATTTAATATTTTTTCTGCATTTCAAATAGCCAAACAGCCATTTTGAATAATACTGAATATTAAAAACGCGGCGCTCGCTTAGGAGTGCCGCGTTTTTAAAGGACTAACGACGCAGATTCAGTCGTGAGATCAGGTCCTGATAACGAGCAACATCTTTGGCTTTGACATAGTCAAGAAGCTTACGACGCAGGGATACCAGTTTGAGAAGGCCACGACGGGAGTGATTGTCTTTCTTATGAGACTTGAAATGCTCAGTCAGATTGACGATCCGCTCTGTCAAAACAGCAACCTGTACCTCAGGGGAACCAGTGTCGCCGTCTTTTGTGCCATATTCTTTGATCAGTTCTTGCTTGCGTTCAGCAGTAATCGACATCGAGGTCTCCTTAAATTGTAGGCTGAGGAGGACCAGAAAAACTGGGAGCCCCTTCAGGCAGATTGAAAACACGCCTTGGCCAGAGGTCCCCTTCGAGTATTTCGCAAATCGCCACGAGCATACCTGCATTCATGGCGGCAACAAAACCTTCGATTGGAGCATCTTGTCCACGCAGCAATACCGTTTGACCACGGCGTAACCTTGCTGCGGCATTCCTGTTTACGGCCAGTGCCGGGATGTCGTCCAGCGCGGTCTCTACAGGAAGCAAAGCATTGGCGAGCCCGGGCTCGCCGGGCGCACTATGGCTCAAGCTTTCAAGATCGTCCAGTGAAATAAGCATTTCCTCACTGAATGGTCCGGATATGAGCCGACGCAGGCCAATCACATGGCCACGCGTTCCAAGATGCCGCCCGATATCCCTCGCTAAAGAACGGACATACGTTCCCTTGGAACATTGAGCGGCAAAAACAGCAGTATCCTCATCGAGACAGTCGATAAGGGTCAATTTGTGAATGGTGATTGGTCGAGCATCCAATTTGAAATTCTCACCATCCCGTGCAAGGTCATAGGCACGTTCACCGTTGACTTTGATCGCAGAAAAGATGGGAGGGACTTGCATAATGGTGCCGGTAAAAGAAGCAAGGCTTGCTTCGATTTCACTGCGTGTTGGTCGATGGGCAGAACTGTCTATCAGTTCCCCTTCGGTATCATCTGTTGAGGTTTCTTCTCCCCAGCGCACGGTGAACTCATATTCCTTGAATCCATCCATAACATAAGACACCGTTTTTGTGGCTTCACCAATGGCAATCGGCAGGCATCCGGTTGCCAATGGGTCCAAGGTGCCTGCGTGACCAGCCTTCTTGACATTAAATATGCGTTTGATCGCACCAACAGCTTGCGTTGACGTCATGTTCAGGGGTTTGTCAAAAGCCACCCAGCCGTGAACGTCGGTCCGGCGTTTCGCACGGAACTGTTGTTTTTTAGGTTTGGCTTTTGGCTTGAAGTTCTGCTCAGAAGCAGGGTTATTTTCTATATCGCTATCTGACATGGCCGTACGGTCCTACTTCTCGTCGTCATTTTCGACGTCGTCTTTTTTCAGTAGGTCCTGCTGGACAAGCGGAGAGCTGAGCAGCGCATCAATGCGTGATGCTTCGTCGAAGGTCTCGTCATAGCGAAAACGCAAGTCAGGTGTATGTTTCATTGCAACGTCACGGCCCAAACGTCCGCGTAAATACTTTTTGTGACTGTTAAGGGCATCAACAATGGGTTGCTCTTGCCCGGGAGCCCCAAGTGGCATGACATAGGCTGTTGCAAGGCTCAAATCCGGACTCATGCGCACTTCGGGAATAGAAATCACATGCATTTCTAGCAAGGGATCTCTGATTTCGCCGCGTGTCAGGCATTCAGACAAAGATTTGCGAACCAGCTCGCCGACGCGCAGCTGGCGTTGGGACGGCATACCACCGCCCTTGTGAGAACCACGTCCCATAGTATCATCCAAATTGTTAAGGGCCATGGTGGGAGTTGGACCGACCGCAGCCAGAATGGCTTAGACTGTTTGTGTCGTTAGCCTTCATCTACTTCAAAAGGGAAGAAGGTCAAAGCGATTGCTTCGACCTTCTTTTATCACTGTTAACAGATCGTCACGTGTCTTAAAGCGAGCGAGCGATTTCTTCCACGCGGAAACACTCGATCCGGTCGCCAGCGCGAAGATCTTCGTATTTTTCAAAGGCCATACCACATTCCTGTCCAACAACCACTTCTTTGACTTCATCTTTGAAGCGCTTAAGGGTGGACAGCTTGCCAGTATGGATCACCACGTTGTCACGCAGCAAACGGACCCCAGTGCCTCGCTCAACCACACCCTCGGTAACACGACAACCAGCCACTTTACCAACTTTGGTGATGTTGAAGACTTCCAGAATTTCGGCGTAACCAATGAAGGTCTCGCGTACTTCTGGAGACAGCAAACCAGACATACCCGATTTCACATCATCTGTTAGATCATAGATAATGTTGTAATATCGAATTTCAACGCCCTTTTGTTCAGCTGCCTGTTTGGCTTGTGCATTGGCACGAACGTTAAAGGCAATGATTGGTGCGCCAGATGCTTCAGCAAGGGTTACATCGGACTCTGTCACGCCACCAACACCGGAGTGCAGGATCTGCGCTGAGACTTCTTCGTTGCCGATATTGTCCAGTGCGCCGATGATTGCTTCAACCGAGCCCTTCACGTCGCCTTTGATGACAAGCGGGAAGGTTTTCAGATCAGAATCTTTCAGCTGATTAAGCATCTGTTCAAGCGAACCGCGGTTGGCTTTTGCAGCGGCCAAATCTTTGTTCTTGCGAATGCGATAGTCAGCAATTTCACGCGCACGTCCTTCGGTCTGAACCACAGCGAACTGATCGCCAGCATCTGGAGCTGCGGAGAAGCCCAAGATTTCAACCGGTTTGGATGGACCCGCGTTGTCCACTTTATCACCAAGGTCATCAACCAGTGCACGTACTTTACCCCATTGTTCGCCAGCAACAACAATATCGCCAACATTCAGGGTTCCATGTTGAACCAGCACGGTAGCAACTGGACCGCGTCCTTTATCGAGTTTGGCTTCAACAACCACACCATCAGCTTCACGATCCGGGTTGGCTTTCAATTCAAGCATCTCGGACTGAATAAGGATGGCTTCCAACAGAGTATCGAGCCCCGTTTGTTTGAGGGCAGATACTTCAACCTCAAGAACATCACCGCCCATGGTTTCAACAAACACACCATGCTGCAACAGTTCGTTGCGGACACGCGACGGATCGGCAGCTGGCAAATCCATTTTGTTCACGGCAACGATGATCGGCACTTCAGCAGCGCGGGCATGGTTGATCGCTTCAATGGTTTGCGGCATGACGCCGTCATCGGCAGCCACTACAAGAATGACGATGTCAGTGGATTTCGCACCACGTGCACGCATTTCAGTAAAGGCTGCGTGACCCGGAGTATCGATGAAAGTGATCTTTTGACCATCCTGCTCAACTTGATAGGCACCAATATGCTGGGTGATGCCACCGGCTTCGCCTTTTACAACATTGGCGTGGCGCAGAGCATCCAACAAAGAGGTCTTACCATGGTCAACGTGACCCATAATCGTGACCACAGGAGGACGGGGTTCCATGCTCTCGTCGCTGTCTTTGCGCTCGTACAAGCCTTCTTCAACATCGGCTTCGGATACACGTTTCACAGCGTGACCCAGTTCTTCGGCCACAAGTTGCGCGGTATCGGCATCAAGTATGTCGACCGTTTTGACCATTTGGCCCTGTTTCATCAGAATTTTGATCACGTCCACGGCACGTTCCGTCATACGCTGAGCCAATTCTTGAACCGTAATGGTTTCAGGAATAATGACTTCGCGGAAAACCTTTTCGCGCGGCACATCATTCTGCGCGCCACGTTGCTTGGCACGGCGACGACGCATGGATGCCAGTGAGCGTTGACGCTCATTTTCATTGAGCGCATTTGACAAGGTCAACTTGCCACGGCGGCGATCATCGGTGCGCGGCTTGGCTGGTTGTTCCGGACGGGTCGCATCCTCTGGACGTGGTTTCTTCGGCACCGGCTTGATGGTTTTGGCACCTGGCTTGCCCTCGGCTGTCGGATCGGGAGCTGCCGTTGCAAAGCTTGCAGGAGCTGGTCGTCCGCCACCCGGTCTGCCACCGCCTGCCGGACGGTTTCCAGCAGGGCGATCTCCTGCTCCGCCAGGGCGTCCACCGCCTGGGCGTGCACCAGCGGGGCGCTCCCCAGTGCGAGCTGGGCGGTTTCCAGCAGGGCGATCTCCGGTCCGAGCAGGTCTGCTGTCAGAGCGAGGTGTTGGTTTCGTCGGCGATTTTGCTATTTCAGCAGCTTTCGCAGCTTCAGCAGCTTCGCGTATTTTTTTCTCTTCTTCTGCTTTCTGAGCATCTAGAATAGCTTTTTCGCGAGCAGCCTCTTCGGCAGCCTTGCGCTTTGCTTCTTCCTCGATTTTACGGCGAGCATCTTCTTCAATGCGACGTGCTTCATCTTCTTTTTTGCGGATCTCCATTTCGCGAGCGCGAGATTTCGCAGCTTCGAGCGCCTGAAGACGTTTTGCATTCTCAGAAGATGTCAGATTGCGCTGGCCGGATGCAGATGCAGCCTGTCCACCGCCGCCACCGGCGCGATTGCGTTGCCCTTGGCGTTGGCCTTTGCCACCTTGCCCAGCACCTGCACCACGGTTTTGGTTACCACCTTGCGATGGCCCTCCCTTGGCCTGGTTTGGCGCGCGTGCCGGCTTTGCTGCTGTTTTGGCAGGAGCTTCAGGCGTAGCCTGAGCTGGTTCACCAGTTGCAGCCCTTGCGGTCTGCTTGGCGTCAGCCGGTGCATTGAAACGGCGCTTTCGTTTTTCGACAACAACCGCTTTGGAGCGGCCATGCGAAAAACTCTGGCGTACGGTACCCGTCCCTACACTTTTACCCAAAGACAAAGTCTTTTTTTCAGATGGGTCGTTGCTGTTGTCGTTGTTATTTTCGTTGCTCATTTCTCGGTCAATATCCTTCGCTACCTCTATCAAGAGGCGTGTGCAGCGGGCCCGGTGTCCCGGTCGCTGTCAAAATCTCGGTCTTTTGATTGCGAATAGGCTTGAAGCATCGCAACCTGTTTCAAAAAGCTTTTGCTTGCTGTTCCTGCGAGCAAAGCTGCATGTACTACATTTCCATGTCCCAGAGCTTTGCTGAGCGCATCGGCGCTGAACCTGCGAACAATGGGTAATTCGCGGTCGCTGCCTAAATGGCGTCGCATGGCCTGAGCCAATTTTTTCTGGCCGTCTTCAGCGGCATCTGCCGCATGTATTAAGCCAATTGTGCCACCTTGTGCAATGGCGGATTCGACTTTGGCAAAACCAGTAACAATTTGTCCGGCTTTTCGAGTCATAGAAAGAGACGACAAACAGCCTTTTTCCAGCTGTTCTGCAACCAATTGGGTCAGACCTTCGCAGCTCTGTGTCTTTTCCTTAAAACCGCGTGCAAACAGTCCTTTGTCTGCAGCCTGTTCAACAATTTTACGATCCGCGGTCACCCAGACACCGCGCCCGGGTAACTTCATTTTGAAATCTGGTACAACAGTTCGATCTGGTGCCAGAACAAATCTGATCATTTCACTCTTGGGAAGGACATCCCGTGTAACCAGACATTGTCGTGTTGTCTGTTCGCTCTTTCGCGGCACGGTTTATCCTTTCCAAGCCGATATTGTCAAATCTTGTTGCGATGAAAGCCAAAGATTCTACTCTTAGGCTTTCTCTTCGTCTCCTGAAACAGGATTGGCCGACGTCATTTCTGACGTTTCGCCCTCATTTTCTTCTTCCGTTGTGTCTGGAAGGTCGCCTTCATCGTCGGCTTCCATCTGCTCATATTCTGCAGCTTCCTCTTCAGTCAACAATTCGGAAGGTTCAATCCAACCTGCAGCGACACGAGTGAGCATCACAATGTCTTCGGCTTCCTGACGAGAAATATCGAAATCAGACAGAGATCCTTTGAAACGTTTGACTTCCCCATTGTGGCGTTCAGTCCAGCCAACAAGATCGTCGGTTGCGCAACCGGCTAGATCTTCAATTGTTTTGATGTCATCTTTACCAAGAGCCACCAACATCGGCATCGTCAGGCCTGAAATCTCCAGAAGATCGTCAGACACGCCAAGGGCAATCCGCTCTTCATTCTGCACTTGTGCTTGAGCTTCTAGAAACTCATTGGCACGGGCCTGAAGTTCAACTGCTGTTTCTTCGTCAAAGCCTTCAATGTCGGACACTTCACTTGCATCAACATAGGCAACTTCTTCAATAGAAGAGAAGCCTTCAGACGCCAGAAGCTGAGCCACGATATCATCAACGTCCAGTGCCTGCATAAACAGTTGGGCGCGTTCGTTGAATTCTTTTTGGCGGCGCTCTGATTCATCTTCTTCGGTCATAATGTCGATGTCCCAGCCGGTTAGCTGAGAAGCAAGACGAACATTTTGACCGCGACGCCCAATAGCTAAAGACAATTGGTCATTGGGAACCACGACTTCAATGCGCTCTGAATCTTCATCCAAAACAACTTTAGCCACTTCAGCAGGCTGCAAGGCGTTGACGATAAAGGTCGCTGGATCCTCTGACCAAGGAATGATATCAATCTTTTCACCCTGCAGTTCATTCACCACAGCTTGAACACGAGACCCGCGCATACCCACACAAGCACCGACCGGATCGATCGAGCTATCGGAGGAAACCACAGCAATCTTGGCGCGGGAGCCGGGGTCGCGGGCCACTGATTTCAGGGTAATGATGCCATCATAAATTTCTGGCACTTCCTGTGCGAACAGTTTGGCCATAAATTGCGGATGGGTGCGAGACAAGAAAACCTGAGGTCCACGTTGTTCACGACGCACATCATAAATAATGGCACGAATGCGATCACCAGGACGGAAGGACTCACGTGCAATCAATTCGTCACGGCGCACGATTGCTTCGCTGCCAGACAAATCTACGGTAACATTGCCATATTCGACCCGCTTGACCTGACCGTTGACAATTTCATGCAGACGATCTTTGAATTGTTCATACTGATGGTCACGCTCGGCTTCACGTACTTTTTGTACGATCACTTGCTTGGCTGACTGGGCGGATATCCGCCCAAATTCCAACGGAGGAAGCAAATCAGCGACATTGTCACCAAGCTTGGCTTCAGGGTGTTTTTCCTGTGCATCGACTAAAGCAATCTGGGTTGAATAGTCTTCAACCACTTCAACAACTTCAAGCAAGCGCTCAAGACGGGTTTCACCAGTTCGCGGGTTGATCGTTGCGCGAATTTCTGTTTCTTGACCATAGCGAGAACGCGCAGCTTTCTGAATTGCGTCCTCCATTGCCCCGATAACGATCGTGCGGTCAATCGATTTTTCACGCGCCACTGCATCTGCAATTTGCAGAAGTTCAAGACGGTTTGCACTGATTGCCATTCTCAGCGTCTCCTATTCTTGCCTGTTGGCTGACAGGTCTTCTGCCAAATCAACTACGTTATCCGGCTGAGCTTTGAGCGCCAGCTTCATCAATTCATCTGTCATCACCAGTTTGGCTTCAGACAAATTGTCCAAAGGCACCAGTACATTGGGATCTGTTCCCTGCGGTACATCTGGCAAAATCATTTTCAGATTCTGTTCAACAACACCATCAAGGATGCCACGATATCGGCGGCGGCCCTCAATTGGTGTGGCCAATTCTACTTTTGCATCGTGACCGGCCCATGCCACGAAATCACGTCTGCGAACCAAGGGGCGGTCAACACCGGGAGAAGAAACTTCAAGGTGATATTCCTTGTCGATCGGATCTTCTACATCCAACGCTGGTGATATAGCCCTGCTTATGGTCTCGCATCCTTCGATTGTCATCGTACCATCAGGCATTTCGGCCATGATCTGTACGGTGCAGCCATGTTCTCCGGTGATACGAACGCGCACCAAATCAAACCCTAGATCCTCGATCACTGGTTCAATGATGGCAGAAACTCTGGCCTCAAGGCCCTTTTGACTTACGAGGCGAGGTTCTCTACCTGCCTCAATTTGACTGCTCTCAACCATGGGGAAAGCCTGTCTCCATTCCGTGACACTGGCCAATTGAATAGACCGTGTCTGCAACTTTTCTACAAGGATTTTGAACCCATTCGGTTCGAAATACCGTGTCCACTTCGGACCGGCCTTTGAAGCTTCATAAGCGCGAAGATATTGATACGCGCCGCCGAAAGGCTGACCTATCCATATTACCAGATTTTTTCGCCTCATTGGAGGCCGACCAACAAAAAAGAGCGGGTCCTTTAGGGCCCACTCTAAACAACCAGTCTAGATTTTGAGAATTATATACACCAAAAGCGCATCGTAAGGCAAGCCCTAGTGATGGCGGGTGGCGTTTCTATTTTCGAACAAAGCTCAAATACTGCGGTTTTCGTCCTTCGCGAAAGGCCTTCTCTTCATATCGGGTGCGCTGCCAGTCAGACCAGGCATCCAGACGGTCCGATGGATCAGAGCATTCTTCTTGCAAACTGGCGTGAGACGCAACATGGTCCAGTGTCCAGTCGATATAGGTGTCGATATCAGATGCGAAGCGGAAAATACCCCCTGGCTTTAATACGCGAATGATTCGTCCCAGATTTTTGTGAGAGACGAAACGTCGCTTCCAGTGGCGTTTTTTATGCCAAGGATCGGGATAGAGCAGGAAAAATCGATCCAGCGATGCATCTGGTAGCCAATCAAGAATATGCGCAGCGTCCTCGTCATACAGGCGGATGGTGCCAATGGAGGCTTCACTCATCGCAGCAAGCGCTTTAACCACACCATTGATGAAAGGTTCACATCCGATCATGCCAACATGCGGATTGTTTTGGGCCTGACGAACCATATGCTCCCCACCGCCAAATCCAACTTCCATCCAAATCTCACTGGGGTTGTGATCAAACACTGTATGAATGTCATCAATCGGTTTGGTCGGGTTAAGGCAGAGTGCTGGCAGCAGGTCTTGTATCAGGTTCTGCTGAGTCGGACTTAACGTTTTACCCTTGCGGCGGCCGAAGAAGGCTGTGGCAATCTGCTCTTCGATCATACGCGATTGCGCTGGGCGAAATTTGGGGCTGTTGGTCAAAGATTGGCTCATATGTGCTGTGTATCTGGTTCTGAAGGGAATAAGTTACGCGTTACAGAGGGTGGTGAAGCAGTGAAAAGACAAAGTCGGCCCGCTTTTATCAAAACGGGCCGAACAGTTTTTGTAACCTATAAGCCAAGTGCAACAATCGCGCGTGGCTTAGCCGATTGATGCTTGAATTTTATTGACCAGATCGATCTTCTCCCAAGAGAAGCCTCCGTCGTCTGTTGGTTGACGACCAAAGTGGCCATAGGCAGCTGTGCGTTCATAGATGGGTTTGTTCAGACCCAAATGGGTGCGAATGCCCCGTGGTGTCAGTGACATGCTGTCCCACAACGCGGCCTCTATGACAGAATCCCGCACGGTGCCGGTACCGTAGGTATCAACATAGAGAGACAAAGGTTTGGCCACGCCAATTGCATAGGCCAACTGAATGGAGCAGCGATCTGCATAGCCAGCTGCAACCACATTCTTTGCCAGATAACGGGCAACATAAGCCGCAGAACGATCAACCTTGGTTGGGTCTTTGCCGGAGAAAGCCCCGCCACCATGAGGGGCGGCACCGCCATAAGTGTCGACAATGATTTTACGACCGGTCAAACCCGCATCGCCGTCAGGTCCGCCAATGACAAATTTGCCAGTCGGATTGACGTGCCATTCGGTTTCATCGGTCAGCCAACCATCCGGCAGTGCTTTGGCGATATAGGGTGCAACAATGTCCCGAATGTCGCTGGAGGAAAGAGACGCGTCATAGTGCTGGGTAGAGAGCACAACGGATCTTACATCTACTGGTTTGCCATCAATATAACGCAATGTCAGCTGGCTTTTGGCATCTGGACCAAGGCGTGTTTCGGAGCCATCATGGCGGGCTTCCGAGATCAGGCGGAGAATTTTATGAGCATAATGGATGGGAGCTGGCATGAGCTCTTCGGTTTCATTGACCGCGTAACCAAACATAATGCCCTGATCGCCGGCCCCTTCGTCTTTGCCATCAGCTTCGTCTACGCCTTGGGCAATATCAACCGACTGTTCATGTACATAGACATCTATAGAGGCTTTTTCCCAATGGAACCCGTCTTGCGCATAGCCAATGTCTTTAATGACCCGTCGCGCGGTTTTTTCCATCAAATGGCCGTCCACTTCAGCTGGTCCACGAACCTCGCCTGCCAACACAACTTTATTGGTAGTGGCCATGGTCTCGACTGCACAGCGTGCATATGGATCAACTTTGAGAAACTCGTCGACGATGGCATCGGAGATGCGGTCACAAATTTTGTCCGGATGCCCTTCGGATACGGACTCACTGGTAAACAAATATTCTTTTCGAGCCATGAGGAGTTGTCTTTCTAGCCTACCTAAACATGTCAACCAAGAGATGATTTCCATCTCTTGGTCAAAGTTAAGTGCTAGAAAGACGAAAACGAGCGTCACGTCAAGATAAAGACGCCGAAATCTTAGTCGTCATTCTTGTCGTTGGCGATCTCGCGGACCAATTCAACGATTTTTCGGCGCACTTTTTGATCTTTAATCTGAACAAAAGCACGATTGAGCTGCAGCCCTTCTGAAGAAGAGAGAAAGTCGATGACAAAATTCTCTGCTTTGGATTCGGCCAAACCGGCAGCTTCTTGTGGGGAACCGGGAGCGTCTTCAAAGAAAAAGGCAACGGGCACTTCAAGTGTAGTTGCGATATGCTGCAAACGGCTTGCGCCAATACGGTTGGTGCCTTTTTCATATTTCTGGATTTGCTGGAATGTAATTCCCAGATGCTCACCCAGTTTTTCTTGACTCATTGATAGCATCATGCGGCGTAGCCGAACGCGGCTGCCGACATAAATGTCGATTGGGTTTGGTGCTTTTTTACTGGCCATTTGGCTCTCTTTATTGTGTGGCATATTGCTCTTTGTGATAGCAATTTATTATGCCTGCTGGTTATCGTACGGGGTCCGCACCCCATGGTTTCCCCGTGACACTTATATCGCGCCTTTCGCTTGAGCAGTCGGGGTGCTGCAATAGTGCCGTGTATTCCATGTCTGTGTCAATTGATGCGCGTGTTGCTATCTTAATTTTCTGCGAATACTTGCCGTTGCAATGTATAAAAATGCCCAAAGGCTTGCAAAAATCCAATTTCCCCACTGTTTGTAGAGCGTTATCGGGAGTTTTGAAGGTAACTTACCTTGAATGATGCCTTCCGTTTCCAGTGGCATTTGGTGTAGAATCTGTCCTTTGCCGCTGATAATTGCTGATACGCCAGTATTGGCGGCGCGGATCACCGGCAAGCCGCTTTCGACCGCCCTCATTTGCGCCAAATGCAGATGTTGCTTTGGGCCGATCGTCGCGCCAAACCAGGCATCATTGGTAACGTTGATGATCCAATCGGCCCCCTCGGGAAAGGCTTGTACTTCGTCGGAGAAGGCGATTTCATAGCATATAAGGGGAAGAATCGTGCCCAGATTGGCATCGCGCAGCAAGCGGCGGTTGGTGCCTGCTGTAAAGCCTGATTTTTGGGCCGTGAGCTGTTCCAATCCAATCGCTTTAAGCCATGATTGTTTTGGTAAATACTCCCCGAACGGTACCAGATGGACTTTGTCATAGGCAGATAGGACCGTACCGTCGGACGCCATTTGATAAATAGAGTTATAAACCGTCTCGCCCCCCACTTCGCTCCGTTCTCGCCTTAGTGCTCCGGTTATCAAACCTGTATCTTCAGGTAAAGCTCGGGCAATGGTGGCCAGTGCTTCGGGGTCTTCAATCAAATAAAAGGGAATGGCGGATTCTGGCCAGATGACCAGATCGACTGAATCGACAGGCGTCTCCTCGCTGTCTAGAGTGGTCATGGCTATGAGGCGATTAAAGATCCAGGATCTGTTTTCGAATTTCCATTTCTCAACTTGGGGGATGTTTGGCTGAACAAGCCTTACCACCGAGGCATGGTCCTGTTGGGGCATCGGTTGAGCCAGACGATAGGCGCCATAGGTAAGCTGGGCGATGAAAAGCAGACCGGTAACCGTCGCCAATTGCCACCCCAATCTGCGGTTTTGATGGTCTCCGAACAGAAACACCGGCAGGCCAAACAAGAGCACAGCAAACAAGGTCATTGTATTGGGGCCAACCAGCGCCAGCGCTTGCATCATCACGCTGTTGGATGCCAAAGCAGGAGCGAAACCACCCCAGGGCAGGCCGGTCAGAACAGTGCCGCGCATCCATTCCATGGCCGAAAGAGCGAGAGCCAGCCAAATAACCCTGAGCGGCGACGCGGACCAGACCCATGCCGAAAGTCCGCATGCCATCGCCCAAAACAAGGCCAATCCGGCAGGAAGTAGCAAAATTGCCAATGGCAACGCCCACACAAACTTGTCGGCCTCCACTAAAAAGGCCGCACCAAGCCAATAGAATGTCACCAGAAAAAAGCCAAACCCAAACAGCCAACCGACTTTGGCCATCGCCCACGCCGAGGCTTTGAAGTTTTTGCCAAGGGAGGCGGAATCCAGCAACCAGACCAGAAGTGGCACGCATACCCATAAAAGCGGGAACAGCGCCAAAGGCGGCTGGGCTAAACTGGCCACTGCACCTGCGACAAAAGCGAGACCATGCCGCCGCCAGCCATCAAGAAAAATCAGATTGGATATGAAGTGTGGCATAGGATGAAGACCGCCGAATCAGGGGTGCAGATGCTCTCTTCCAAAATCGGAATTGGTGAAAAAAGGTCAAGCCCGAAGACCATCTAACGGTCACAAATACGGCTGCGAAGGCGTATCTCGTCCACAAACGACCTACTCTCAGGAGCGTTAGCTGGCTTCGGAAGCAGATGGGGGTATGGAAGTCTTGGCATCCTTTTGGGGGTCGCCTGACAATTCCAACGGGCGTTTAAGTGGTTTTTTGGTCGGTTTGATGCGAATTTTGACACGCCTGATGCGACGACGATCTGCCTCCATGATTTCAAATTCCAGCCCGTCGGTCACAGCTATCAATTCACCGCGCACGGGAATGCGGCCAATGTGGGTAAAAATGAACCCACCCAATGTGACCACATCTTCCAACGATTCATCATCAAGCGGCAAAGGGGTGCCAATGGTTTCGACCACGTCTTCCAGATCGGCCTTGGCATCCGCAATGAACAAATTGGGCCCTGCGCTGGCAATGAAAACCTCATCCTCGTCATCATGCTCGTCTTCAATGTCGCCCACCACGGTTTCGACCACATCTTCCAGAGAAATTAGGCCGTCTGTGCCACCATACTCATCGATGACAAGCGCCATTTGGGTTCGGGCTGCCCGCATCGTCGCCATTAGATCAACCGCAGGCATGGAGGGCGGTACAAACAAAATGTCTCGAATAACGCCAAGATCTTTCAAGGGACGGTCCAGATCGATATTGTCCAAACTGCGCAAATGGTTGGCGAGCGCCTTTGTGTCGTCTGAATCGGAGGTGCGTGGTGCGCCTTCCATTGAATCGATTGCGTTGTCCTCTTCTGGGAGTGTGATGTTGGCTTCCTGAGTCATGAGACCAACCATATCCTTGATATGCACCATGCCCACGGGATCATCAAGCGTTTCGCGATAAACCGGCAAGCGGGAGTGGCCTACGTCTTGATAAATCGCCAATAGGGTGCCCAAGGAGATATCATCTTCCACCGCGTCAATGTCGGCTCGCGGAATCATCACGTCATCGACGCGCATTTCGCGCAACGCGAGAATGTTGCGTAACATCGCTTTTTCTTCGGTGGAAAATGTCTGGTCGCTACCACTGTCGTCGGCCAGTGCTCCCTCCATTTGCGAGCGCAACGAGGTGTTTGTCAGCCGAGAGATCCAGCTCTGTGTCAAACGGTTGAACCAATTTCCGTTCGTCTGCGAGGACGCCTCTTCGCTGTGAGGTGGAAAATCTTCTTCGATAGGCCCGTCATCTACGGCGGGTAACGATGGATCAGAAAGGGCAGGGTCGTTCATATGTGTCTCGGCGCACTGCATGCAGATGCGCCCTCAATCCAATGTTGACTGGGCTGATTGACGGTCAGTTTCATTGTGTCAATCCAGCATATTCAAGGGTATCGTACCCTCATATGGGTTTGCAAAATTCAACCGGGCAAGAATAGCCACTTCGACCTGCTCCATCTTGTCGGCTTCAATCGGATCTATGTGATCATATCCTAGCAAATGTAAAAAACCATGAATACAGAGATGGGTTAGATGGGCCGTGAATGCAAGTCCCAATTCATGCGCTTCTCGCTCTATGGTTTCAAATGCAAAAACAATGTCACCCAACATTGGCCCGTAACAGTCCGCATCTTCATCAATCGGGAAAGATAATACGTTGGTGGCTTGGTCTTTGCCTCGGTGCTCGTCATTGAGCTTACGGATGGACGCATCATCCATAAACACCAAAGAAACTTCGCATTCTGGTAGAAAGCGGATGTCTTCGCACTCGACCACATAACACTGCGCAGCATCAAGTGCGGTTTCAATGGCCGCCTCAAGGCCGGACGCACTTTGCCAGAGATTAGATTCGATCAGGCAATCCTTGATCAAAGCGGTGTCTGGCTGTTGCCCATCCTTCATAGGTCAGCCTCGGAGGCCTGAACGTCTGGCGGGGCAGACTGTTCGAACTTCAGATTTGCAATCTGTTCTTCTGCTTGGATATTTTGCGACGACCCACGTCCGAGCATCCGCCGAGCGATGGCCTTTTGGCGAGAATCTTCGTCATAGGCGTTGACGATACGCATAACCAATTCGTGGCGAACCACATCTTCAGCGGTGAATTGCACGCGCACGATGGATGGAATATCACTGAGCAATTCCATGGCCTGCACAAGACCGGATTGCTCACCCTTTGGCAGGTCGACCTGGCTGGGATCTCCGGTGACGATCATTTTGGAATTCTCACCCAGACGTGTCAGAAACATCTTCATCTGCATAGACGTGGTGTTCTGGGCTTCATCGAGAATGACCACTGCATTGGACAGGGTGCGACCACGCATAAATGCCAGTGGTGCGATTTCGATCACCTTGGCATCAAGCTCCCGTTCCACCTTGTCAGGCGGCATCATATCATACAGCGCGTCATACAATGGACGCAGATAGGGATCGACTTTTTCTTTCATGTCACCGGGCAAAAAGCCGAGCCGTTCGCCCGCTTCCACCGCTGGTCGTGAGAGAATGATACGCTCGACAATACCACGCTCTAGCAATGCCGCTGCATAGGCCACCGCCAGATAGGTTTTGCCGGTACCAGCAGGCCCTGTACCAAATATAAGATCAGCGCGGTCCATGGCGCGGATATAGGCATCCTGCGTCGCAGTGCGTGCGGTCAGTTTCTTTTTGCGCGTTGCGATTTGGGCAAAGTGCATTTTACCGGCACCTTCACCCCCCTCTGTTTCCATTTCGGGCAATATCAGCTGTTCATCGGCAGCCTGTGCCATGCGAATGGCACCATCCACATCGGCTTGCGCGATGACTTCACCGTCTTGTAAACGGCGATAAAGCGAATCAAGCGCCATTTTGGCCTGATCACACAAGTCGCTTGGCCCCTTGATGGTAACGCGATTGCCGCGAGCAATGACCTCGATTTTCAGCTTCTGTTCGATGCGCGCAAGATTTTGATCATATTCGCCAAACAAATCGACAGCGAGCCGGTTATCGTCATAGGAAAGCACGATGTGACCCATATCAGAAGCCGCAGAAAACGGCTTTCCGACTCTGTTGTCACGTTGTTTTTTATGATCTTTTAAAGGATCCAGACCGCGTAGGTCCCGTTCCTTGCTGGCCTTGCGGTTCTTGCTCTTGTCGCGGCGTTGATCGCTCAAACGTTTATCCCTTCAAACGTCTTTAGATAGAAGAAGGCGTTGTCCGAAAGCCCCTCTAACAGCCATCCCAATTTCACAGGGGATGACCTATCATGGTTCCGAACAAGCTAAAGCTGCCCATACTATCAATGGTAACTGTGACAATTTCACCAATCATTTCTTCCGGTGCGTCAACTTGCACAGCTTGCAGCCAAGGTGACTTGCCAACCAGCTGACCCGGCTCACGTCCTTTGCGCTCCAAAAGTACGGTCATTTCAGTCCCGATCTTTGAGGCATTGAAGGCTTTCTGCTGTTCGGTTAGCAGGGCTTGCAGTCGAGCAAGTCGCTCGGACTTGATGGTCTCGGCCACTTGCTCGTCGCTGTCAGCGGCAGGTGTCCCGGGGCGTGGTGAATATTTGAAACTAAAAGCCGAGCCGTAAGTCACTTCGCGGATGATGCGCATGGTGTCTTCAAAGTCATCGTCTGTTTCACCGGGGAAACCAACAATAAAATCACCGGACAAAGCAATGTCAGGCCGAACCGTGCGAATGCGTTCAATCAGCCGCACATAATCATCATAGGTATGCTGGCGGTTCATTGCGGCCAAAATCTTGTCTGATCCCGATTGCACAGGCAAATGCAAATAGGGCATCACGCTGGGAAGGTCCCGATGCGCGGCCATCAAGGCATCATCCATATCGCGGGGATGGCTGGTGGTATAACGCAGCCGATCAAGCCCATCGATTTCCGCAAGTCGGAACAGCAACTGCCCAAGCCCCCAATCCGCTCCGTCCGGTCCTTCGCCGTGATAGGCGTTTACATTCTGTCCCAATAAGTTGACTTCGCGTACGCCAGCCTCAGCCAACCGTTTCGCTTCAGCAACGATTTGAGAAACCGGACGTGACACTTCAGATCCACGCGTATAGGGCACTACGCAGAAGGTGCAGAATTTGTCGCACCCTTCTTGCACGGTGAGAAAGGCACTGACACCGCGTTTGCGGGTGACTTCTTTTTTGGCGTTCGGCAGGGCAGAGAATTTGTCTTCCAGAGGAAAATCGGTATCGATCACACGCCCGCCGTCACCTGTCTTGTCCAACAAATCAGGCAGCTTGTGATAGGCCTGCGGCCCGACGACAAGATCCACCACCGGCGCACGACGCATGATTTCTTGCCCTTCGGCCTGCGCCACACAACCGGCGACGCCAATTTTCATCTCGCCTTTGCCTGCTTTGGACCTTGCTTCCTTCACCTTACGAATGCGCCCCAGCTCGGAATAGACCTTCTCGGCCGCTTTCTCGCGAATGTGGCAGGTGTTCAGGATTACCAGATCCGCCTCGTTCATATCCTCAGTGGGGCTATAGCCCTTGGTTGCCAAAGAGTCCGCCATCCGGTCGGAATCATAGACATTCATTTGGCATCCATAGGTTTTCACAAAGACTTTTTTGTCTTTAAAGGCAGTCATATTGGCATTATCCGGCAAGAGAAGAGAAAGGGAACGTCGAAAGGCTCCACAATAGCGATCCCCTTTAGCGCGTTTTGGCCACTTTGCAAAGCCAAAAGGCCAAAGACTGGTGACTCAATTTTGCCTTTTGGCGGACATTGGCGCGGTCAAGCATGGTGGGGAGGCTCTATTGGTGGCGTTTGTCACGGCAATAATGCAAGTCGTGCAACATATTTGTACGTACGGTTTGTTCGGCTTTGAGGGCGGCTTGCTTGCGGTCGGCATCGGCACCGAATGGGATGGGCTCGCCAAAGGTCAGCGTAACATCTAGCGCGCCCTCCTTGAGCAGCATCCAAAGGTGAGGCATAAGGTCCATGTCTCCATACCAAGCAGCGAGCGGACGATATTGGCGCCCCATAGGCAATCCATGCAAGCGTGTATAGGCAATCGACAAAGGCTGAATCCACACAGGCTGGACCGGCGCCGCATCATCCGTACCTATTGTGGCGTTTGGATCGGCCATCATTGCTGTCTTTGCCGCTCCAATCAAAGCGGTGCGAAAGGGCAGCACCTGATTTCCATCCGACGATGTGCCTTCCGCAAACAGAACCATGGCATCACCATCCTTCAGTCGCTTGGCGATTTCTTTGGCCACATCACCGGTTTTGGAGCGTTTGGTGCGATTGACAAAAACAGACCGCTGAAGCTTGGCAAACAGGCCAAATATCGGCCAACTGGCCACTTCTGATTTGGCAATGAATGAAAGAGGCTGAAGGCTACCCAACACGCTGATGTCGAGCCAAGAGCAATGATTGGCTGTGATCAACACCGCGCCGTCGTTAATGCACGCCCCATTGACTGTTTTGCGGATACCTATCACTTGGCATGTGATCCGATGAAATAAAATTGGGATCCAGCGCTTGCTTGGCAGATTGAGCACCACCGACAGATATTGAAACGGTATAAGAAACAACGCAACAACAGAAATGATGACCGCAGCAATGCAGGCACGCGCCGTGGACAGGGAAAATGGAGGCCGCCGAGACTTCATTCTAAATGCCTTGGTTTTGGTCTGCGCGCAGGAACTCCGCACCGTCCCCGTTGTCACAATGAATGCGTATCACTTGTCGGTATCTTCGATCGGCACACCATAAAGCTCGAGCCGGTGGTCAACCAGTTTAAAACCAAGTCGTCGTGCCACCTCAACCTGTAGGCGCTCTATTTCTTCGTCGCGAAACTCAATCACTTTACCGGTGCGCAAGTCGATCAGGTGATCATGGTGCTCTTCAGTGATTGTTTCATAGCGCGAACGCCCATCGCGAAAATCATGGCGCTCAATAATGCCAGAATCTTCAAACAGCTTCACAGTGCGATAAACCGTTGAAATGGATATATTGTCGTCGATCTTCACGGCGCGGGCATATAATTCTTCAACGTCGGGATGGTCAAACGCGTCGTCCAACACACGGGCAATCACCCGTCGCTGCTCAGTCATGCGCATGCCTGCGTTGGTACACAGATCCTCAATGGCTGTCTTTTTATTTACTGTCATTGTGATTATGCCTCTTTGCCCCCCGCTTGATTGCCGTGCTGGCGGGGTGTCGCGGTCAGTTCAACTTGCATTATCAAGGCGAGAGAAGGATTGCCCGTGTCGCTATGATAATATCCCTTGCGCTCACCGACTTTTTCAAAACCCAGATTTTGATAAAGAGATAGCGCAGGTTTGTTGCTCACGTCCACCTCAAGAAAGAGTTTTGCAACCCGATCTCCATACAGCTTGCGCATCAAATCCGTCATCAAATGCCGCCCACCACCGGTTTTTCGAAAATCCGGGTCCATAGCGATGGTCAAAACTTCTGACTCATCAAGCACGGATCGTGTCAAAACAAATCCGATAATTTGATCTTTAATCCGAAAACCGGATCGGCGCAGCACCAAGCAATTCACCAACTTGTCACCAAGAAGGGATTGAAATTCGCTGGCAGACCAGCCTCGTTCAAAAGAACGGCGATGAATGGCCGTGAGGACAGAAATGTCTTCGAATGTGGCGTTTGTCACCAAAGAGGTTGTTTTATGTGGAAAGATCACCCGTTCCCCAGCAGTCTTATCTTTTTAACCAGCTTGCTTATAGTGCAAGTCACTCCATTGTTCCATCCGGCAGGGGATGTTACCAGATCGCAATTTGTCGAAGAGGGGATGTGTTACCGTCGTGCGATTGCCTTGGAGGCTTGCGGTTTGGCGTCTGGAGCGCGCAAATATAGCGGAGATGGGGGCGTGCTTGGCTCGTCCTGATTGAGCGCCCATTGCGCAAGCACATCCATATCAGGCCAAGTGAAGGCCAACGAGCGCAAGAGGGCCGCATTTTCGCAGCGCGCAGGCATCAATGAGGCGCCTGAGCCGGTGAAGGAGAGGCAGGAATGCAGTTTACACAGATTCGCAAAGGCATCCGCACTCATCGCCGCAGCTGGGCTGAGGGCATTCAAATCTCCACCTACAGCGGGCACATCAAATATTTGACCGTAAATCTGATTGCGACGCGCATCAATGACCGGTGCCATGATCCCAACATAGCCGTTCTTTTGCGCTGTCAGAGCCATCGCCGTTAGCGTTGATGCGCCAATCAGCGGCACGTTGAGCGCTAGCGCCAAGGCCCGCGCAGTTGCCAACCCGACCCGCAGGCCGGTAAAGCTGCCCGGACCAACCGTCACCGCGATCCGGGTCACATCTTGGTAGGCCAGCCCATTTTGCTCTAGTAATAAAGCGAGCTCACCCATCAAATGTTCGGCATGCCCACGTGTCAGATCAAGTGAGCGGCCAGATAATGTCTCAGTCAGTGACTCAAATAAGACATCAGTGGTAGGCTCTTGTATGGCCAATCCGACGGAACAGGCATCCAGCGCTGTATCCAGCGCCAGGCAGATTCGCTTTTTTATTGTCACGATTGACCAATCCTGACTGCGTCTTAATAAGGGTAAAACGCTGGCTTTAAAGGGAAGTGTTAAACGGAGCGAACTTCCTGAACGTCTGGCAGAAAATGGCGCAGAAGATTTTCAATGCCATGTTTCAACGTGGCTGTCGAAGAAGGGCATCCTGCACAGGCGCCGCGCATTTGCAAAAAGACGATGCCATCGCGGAAGCCGTGGAAGGTGATATCGCCACCGTCTTGAGCAACAGCAGGCCGAACACGCGTTTCCAGCAATTCCTTGATGGTCGCCACCGTTTCTGCGTCCGCTGCGTCAAAATCTTCCTCAGCTGGAGTCGAGGTGTCAGATTGTTTCAAAATAGCAGCGCCGGACATGAAATGTTCCATGATCGCGCCCAGAATGGCAGGTTTTATATGTTGCCAGTCGGCATCGCCCTTGGTCACAGAAACAAAGTCAAACCCGAAAAATACACCATCAACTCCGTCAATGGTGAAGAGTTTTTCGGCCAGAGGAGAAACAGCAGCTTCGCCCTCGGAGCGGAAATCCATGGTGCCTTCCTCAAGAACGACTTTGCCGGGCAAAAATTTCAACGTAGCCGGATTGGGGGTCGCTTCAGTTTGAATAAACATATGTTTTCCTTCTCGAGCGCTTTCTTCTCACCTCTGGTCATTAAGGCGGTAGAGCAACGCATTGTTTCAAGTGCTTGACACAATTCAAGTGATACCAAGATCGCTGGATTTGCTCCGGCACCATCGCTGTGTGTGGCGGTGTGCATGCGTCGGTCAGCATGCAATAAGTGGCTTCTATTATGTCAGATAAAACTTCTATCACAAAGATCAAGAAAAAAGCACGCGCGATTGCTCGAAAGGCACGTGATTTCTTATGAAATCACGAATCTCAAACGGAACCAAACAGGCCTAGCAAATAGCCCAGATGTCTTCGTCAGACAGGTTGCCAGGAACAATGGTCACCGGAAGCGGGAACGGCTTGCCGGATTGATTGGAGATAGAGGAGACCAAAGGACCGGGTCCTTCTTTGGAATCGACAGCTGCAGCCAGAACGAGAATGCCGATATCCTCGTCTTCTTCGATGAGAGCCAAGATCTGTTCCGCGATTTTTCCTTCGCGGACCACGCACTCTGAGGGGACGTTGGAAATCTCTTCCACACGTTCCTTGAATTGCGCCAGTCTTTCCTGAGCCGCTTCGAGAGCCTCGGCCAGCATGATTTCTTTCACGCCAAGCCAATGCTGAAAATGACCGGGCTCGATGGCGACCATCATTATCAGCGCCCCACCCGTCGCAGCAGCGCGATAGGCAGCGTAACTAATGGCCCTGTCACATTCCTTTGTTTCGTCAACGATAACGAGAAACTTCCGGAAATGGCCTTCATCGTGAATTGTGCGTTTAATATTCATAGAATGAGCCTGCCATGTCCGGCCCCTTTGGGCAAGAGGGGCTTTTTACACAGCCCGTAATTCTTGTGGGTTCCACTGTGCATGCTTTAACCAAAACAAGGCCCGAGTCTGCCCTGATACAGGCAAGTCGGGCCTTGTTGGTTCATTTGATCCGGTTGACGGCGCTATTTTCTGCGAATGAAGCCGACGATGTCTTTGACCTGATCAAGAATAGGGTTGGCAATGGCCTCCGCCCGCTCGGCCCCTTTGGCCAAGACGCCATCGATGTAGGATGCATCGTCCATCAAGCGGCGCATTTCTCCTGTGATTGGCGAAAGCTTGCTGACAGAAAGCTCAATCAGAGCTGGCTTGAATTTGGAAAATTCCAAGCCGCCATATTCACCCAAGACATCTTCCTTGGACGCCCCTGAAAGGGCCGCGTAAATACCGACGAGATTGGAGGCTTCAGCCCGCCCCTCAAGGCCATCCACTTCGCTTGGCAGGGCTTGAGGGTCGGTTTTGGCCTTGCGAATTTTCAGCGCAATGGTGTCTTCATCGTCGGTCATATTGATGCGTGCTTTGTCTGACGCGTCTGAGGACGACATTTTTTTGGAACCGTCACGCAACGACATCACACGAGGAGCAGGGCCGCCAATCAGCGGTTCTGGTTGTGGGAAGAATATCTGCTCAGGATCGGTGGTTACGTCCCGGCCAATATTTTCCACTCCATACCCCAGCGCAGCGATGCGCTCTGCATAGTCGATGTTGAATTTCTGTGCTGTGTCGCGCGCCAACTCAAGATGTTGCTTCTGATCTTCGCCAACCGGCACATGGGTTGCCTTATAGATCAGGATATCGGCAGACATCAGATTGGGATAGACAAACAGTCCGGTCGAAACATTCTCACGGTTTTTGCCTGCTTTATCCTTGAATTGGGTCATGCGGTTGAGCCAACCCATACGTGCCACGCAGTTGAACACCCACGCCAATTGTGCATGGGCTGCAACTTGGCTCTGATTGAAAACAATATGCTTTTCCGGATCGATGCCAGAGGCAAGAAAGCCCGCTGTTACTTCGCGTGTGCGCCGGACCAAACCTTCGGGGTCTTGCCAGACTGTGATGGCATGCTGATCAACAACGCAGAAGACGCAATTGTAGGAAGACTGTAAATCGACAAACTTGGTGATTGCACCAAGATAGTTGCCCAGATGCAGGTTGCCTGATGGCTGAATGCCGGAAAAAACGCGTGGCTCAAAGGTGGCCATGATATGCCTCATAATGTTGCCCAAGCGGGTGGAAGCGCGAGGGGGGAGGGTACAAAGGAGAGCCTATTGCAGAAGATCACTCGATTTGTCGGGTGGAATAGGCGTCAGACAAGAGGAGTTATCGGACAAGCATGGACAGCTTGCAAGGTATTTTGGTTGGTTTTCGCCTGCTTTATGCTCTGCGACGCAACCGGCGTTTTAATTCGGAAAAGGATATCGCCCCTGTGCCCAGAGAGGCTATGAGGAACAGCGCTATACCTGCCCCCACCAACAGAACCAACCCTGTGATACGTGTAAGCAAGAGTGAATCTTCAAACCACGGGGCCAACAATTGCCCCAACCACCAGACACCGGCTCCCATGACGAGCGAGGACAGCAGGAACATGGCCAACCGCCGCATCAACAGACCGTCGGCACGGAAATGCCCGCGCCGCCAGAGGGTAACTCCAAGCAACAGCGCGTTGATCCAACCCGCGATGGTGGTGGCCACGGCAATGCCCATGTGGGAGATATAGGGAAACAACGCCAGCGACCCAATGACATTGATGATCATCGCGATGGCTGCGAATTTCATCGGCGTTTGGGTGTCATGCCGTGCAAAAAAGCCTGGAGACAGTACTTTGTTGAGTACAAAGGCAGGCAGTCCAAAGGCAAAGGCGGACAGGGCGAGGGCCGTCATATGAGTGTCGTCAGTGCTGAATTGCCCGCGCTGGAACAACACCGCGATGATCTGTTCGGGCACCACGGCCAGCGCCACGGCGGCTGGCAGCGTTAAAAACATGGCAAATTCCATCGCCCTATTCTGTGCGTTGTCAACGGCGGTTTTGTCCTCGGCGCGTACTTTGCGCGCCAAATCGGGCAATAACACCACCCCGATAGCAATGCCGACCACGCCCAGAGGCAATTGATACACCCGATCAGCATAATACAGGTAAGATACGGCGCCAGCCTGAAAAGAGGCGATGATTGTGCCGATGGTAATATTGAGTTGCGTCACGCCACCAGCGATAATGCCCGGAACGCCCAGTTTGAGCAATTTCTTGACATTGGCGGTATTGGCGGGCTTTCGAAAAGACAAGGGGAATTTGGCGTGCAGCAAGGCCCAAACGAGGGCGGCCAATTGAACAAATCCGGCCAGGAACACGCCCCAAGCGAGGTAATATCCAGCGAGCGGACTGTTGTCAGCACCGACAAACAAAACCAGCATAAGCGTCGCAATCAACACTACATTAAGCAGTACGGGCGCAAAGGCGGCGGCAGCAAATTTGCCCAGTGAATTGAGAATGCCTGACAGGAAAGCGATCAGGGACATACAGATCAGATAGGGGAATGTGATGCGTGTCAACACCACCGCCAGATCGAACTTGCTCGGGTCTTCAGTGAAGCCGGGGGCCAGCAGGTGAATCATCAACGGCATTGCCAATTCAGCAAGGGCTGTGAAAATCAGCAAGACAAGCAACAATCCTGCCATAATCTCTTCAGCCACGCGTCGCGCACCATCTTTGCCTTGGTCTTCCAATGATCCGGCAAAAATCGGCACAAAGGCCGAGTTAAAGGCCCCTTCTGCAAACAACCGGCGAAACAGATTGGGCAAGCGAAAAGCAACAAAAAAGGCGTCAGCAATGGGTCCGGACCCAAGGCTGGCTGCAATCAAAATGTCGCGGACAAATCCCAAGACCCTGCTGGACAGGGTCGCCACGCCGACAGTGGCGAAATTCTTCAGCATCGACATCGCATGATCCTTCACTTCTTACCGTCAGGCACAGCAGTCCCACAGTCCAAGAGACTGCTATATCGACTTATGGCTTGCTTGAGAAGCGGATCAAAGGCAATTCACCGGTTTGTTAGCTTTTTCCCTTGCGCTTGCCTTTGCCCTGATTTGGCTTGGAAGGACCAATCATGGCTTCGATCATGCTGGCCTCAATGGCTTTTTGCCGGTCCGTATTGGTGATTTTTGCACCTGTTAAATCGGTGACATAAAAAGCATCAACCACGCGCTCGCCAAAAGTGGAGATGTGCGCCGATGCGATGTCCAGATTGAGCGCGGAGAGTGTACGTGTCAAAGCAGACAACAGCCCCGAGCGATCCAGTCCTTCCACCTCAACCACGGTCGCCTGATTGGACAAATCATTGTTGATTGATACTTTTGGTTTGGTGCGGAAGGTTTTGAAGCGCTTTTTGTGGCTTTCCTTTTGATCCACAAGTGGCGGCAAACGTGTTTCGCCCCTCAAGACCTGTACCAGCAAATCGACCACGCGGTTGGCGCGTCGGCGTTCATCGCGGTCTTCATCAAATTCGCGATTGATAAGAATGGTATCCAGCGCGCGCCCATCGGTGGTGGTGAAGACCATCGCATCGACAATATTGGCCCCCGCCGCCGAGCAGGCCCCCGCAATCATTGACAGCAATCTAGGATGGTCAGGTGCGAGAATGGTGATTTCTGTGATGGCTTCAAATTCGTAAGCCTTGATGGACGTAGCAACTTTTTGATTTTTCTTGTCGGCCTCCCGGATTAGTTCCGCATGGAGAACGGCATTGGCTACATCGGTGCGCAGCCAATAGGCGGAATAATGCAAATCGAGATACTGATCGATTTCCTTTTGGCTCCAGCCTTCAAGCTGTGTGGACAATTGATCCTTGATGCGCGCAACGCGGCTATCGCGGCTTTGTTGTGAGTGACCACCAGTCAGGATTGGCTCGGCTTCAGAATAGAGCGTTCGCAGCAACTGGCCTTTCCAGCCATTCCAGACACCGGGTCCAACCGCCTTGACGTCGACCACAGTGAGGATCAAGAGCATGCGCATTTTTTCCAAGGTCTGCACAACATTGCAGAAATCAAGGATGGTTTTCCGGTCCGATAAGTCGCGGGTTTGGGACACTTGACTCATGGTCAGATGTTCCATGATCAGCCAAGCCACTTTTTCGGTTTGTTCTTCATTCAGTCCCAAGCGAGGGCACAGCTCTTGCGCCACAGCAGCACCCGCTGGTGAGTGTCGTTCCGGCCGGCCCTTGGCGATATCATGCAGGAACACAGCAACATAGAGCACAACACGATCCTTGATGTTGGGGATCAAGTCATGCGCCAGAGGATGCTCTTCTTCCAGTTCCTGTTTTTCAATCTCAGACAGGATGCCTACTGCCCGCAACAAATGTTCATCCACCGTATAATGGTGATACATGTTGAACTGCATCATAGCGACGATTTGGCCAAATTCAGGGATAAACCGGCCCAATACGCCTGCTTCAGTCATGCGTCTCAACACGCTTTCAGGGTCGCGCCGCGAGGTCAGAATGCGAAGGAAGGTTGCATTGGCTTCTGGATTGTTGCGCAAATCATTATCAATCAAACGCAAATTATGATGGATCGCCTGCATGGCATCGGGATGAAAAGACAGGTTCTCGGTATCCGCCAATTCAAAGATACGCAGCAAATTCACAGGATTGTCGCTAAAGACGGTCTCGCTCACCACTGATATACGACCGTGGTCAATTAAAAATCCTTCCGCATCCCGAATCTTGCGCTTGCTATATCGATTGGGGAAAGGGATGGCAGCAAAGAAGCGGTTGATTCCCGGTGCTTGTTGACCAAAATCTTCTTCCAGAGCAGCGCAGAAAATGCGGGTGATCTCACCCACTTCTTTGGCAATCAGGAAATAGTGTCGCATAAAACGTTCGATGGCGCTGTGGCCCGGGCGCGGTTGATAACCCATCCGGCTGGAAAGCTCGCGTTGCACATCAAAGGTTACGCGCTCTTCGGGACGGTTGGTGAGAAAATGCAAATGACAACGCACCGTCCAAAGGTGGTTGTTGGTCTTTTTAAAGCGGGTGTATTCCTCTTGGGTAAACACCCCTGCCTTGATCAAGTCTTTGCCTCTGCGCACGCGATAGGCATATTGACCTATCCAGAACAGCGTCTGCAGATCACGCAGTCCACCCTTGCCCTCTTTGATGTTAGGCTCAACCATATAACGCGAGTTGCCCTGTTGGGTGTGGCGGGCATCCCGTTCGGCCAGTTTGGCAGCAATGAATTCCGCGCTGGTATTGCGCAGCACTTCTTTGTCGAATTTGTCGATCAAGCCGTCATAAAGCGGTTTTTCGCCATCAATGAAGCGCGCTTCGAGAATGGAGGTGCGGATGGTCATGTCGGTACGAGACAACCGCACGCATTCATCCAGTGTGCGGGTGGCGTGGCCGACCTTTTGGCCCAGATCCCACAGCATATACAGAATATATTCAACGACACTTTCACCCCAAGGGGTCTGTTTGTAGGGCAATAGAAACAAAAGATCGATATCTGAATGGGGGGCCAATGTCGCGCGGCCGTAGCCACCAACAGCCACGACAGCCAGACGCTCCGATGCCGAAGGATTGTTGACCGGATAGACATGTTCAATGGCAAAGCGGTAGATCAGGGTTATGATCTGGTCTTCCAGATAGGACAATCGAATAGCACATAAGATGCCAAGGCCGTCTTCATGCAAAAGCTGCTCGGCACGGTCTCTTCCTGCCTGCAACATCTCTTTGAGCAAAGCTAGGATCTCGGCCCGCGTTTCGAAATCCTTGGCATCCCCACCTTTGTCGGCGACGATTTGCTCCATCTTGGCGCGGGTGGCGTCAACATCGATCAAATGATCGGTATGAGGAGAAATATGCATAGTCTTTGCCTTGTTTTTCGGGGACGAACCCATGGATAGCGCAACCGAGCACAACAGATTGCTATGTGGACAGTGCAGTGAAGCAATATTCGCGCCAATGTTCGACCCGATATCGCAGGGCGTCAAGTTCTTTCCATTGGTCTCAGACAAGGCCCTTGAGCCGGTATAGGGCTTGCTGAGCTTCACGTGGGCTCATGTCATCAGGGTTGATCCCGTTAAGAGCATCCCGTAGAAAATCCGTTTCCTTATTGACTTCTTTTTGAGCTGTTGCTGAAAAAAGAGGCAAATCATCAATGGTCAAAGCGGGCGATTGCCGATCTCCCTCTTCAAGTGATTCCAATACATCACGGGCACGATTGATGACCACGTCAGGCAAGCCAGCCAATTTTGCTACTTGGATGCCATAAGACCGATCGGCCGCACCGGGCACGATTTCGTGCAAAAACACTACGTCCCCTTGCCATTCCTTGACTTTGACCGTGGCATTGTTGAGGCGCGGCAGTTTTTCGTGCAGTACGGTCAACTCATGATAATGGGTGGCAAACAACGCACGGGAGCGATTGACCTCATGCAGGCTTTCAATAGTCGCCCAAGCGATGGATAAGCCATCAAAGGTTGATGTGCCACGACCAATTTCGTCTAAAATGACCAGTGAGCGTTCACCGGCCTGATTGAGAATGGCTGCCGTCTCGACCATTTCCACCATAAATGTGGAGCGTCCGCGCGCCAAATCATCCGCCGCCCCAACCCGTGAAAACAACCGATCCACCAAGCCTATATGGGCTTGGTCTGCGGGAACAAAGGACCCCATTTGTGCTAGAATGGCAATCAGCGCATTTTGCCTCAAATAAGTTGATTTACCGGCCATGTTGGGGCCTGTCATCAGCCATATTCGACCGTTGTCATGACCTGCCTGAGGGCTCAAGTCGCAATCATTGGCTACAAATGGATCGCCGCCATCACGGCTCAAGGCCAACTCTACCACTGGATGACGACCGGCGGACACTTCAAAGGCAAGGCTGTCATCCATCAGCGGTCGACAGTAATTTTGTTCGTCGGCAAGACAGGCAAGCGCCGTGGAGACATCAAGGGTTGCCAAGGCGCGCGCAGCTTTTTGAATAAGGTCCACAGCAGCTAAAACCTGATCGCGTAAACGGTCAAAAATGCTCAACTCAATTGCGATCACTTTTGCACCGGCAGAGGCAATGCGAGCCTCTAAATCAGCCAACTCCGTGGTGGTGAACCGAACCGCGTTGGCCAGTGTCTGACGATGAATAAAGCGCTCGTTCAAAGGCGCAGACATCATCTTGTCCGCATTGTTGGCTGTGACCTCAAGAAAGTAACCCAAAACATTGTTGTGCTTGACCTTGAGGGCTTTGATGCCGGTCTCATTGGCGTAATCAGCCTGTAATGATGCGATAACTCTGCGGCTTTCATCCCGCAAGGAGCGTAATTCATCCAATCCGGCATCATAGCCAGTGCGCACAAAGCCACCATCGCGCTTTTGCAATGGCAATTCGTCATTCAAGGCCTCTGAAAGCGACTGCCCAAGCATCTCTGGCATCGCTTGTAGGGCTGTCGCCGCGTCCCCGATTTCTTGCGGTAGAGGTTCGCTTTGTGCTGCAGATCCGATGTGAGATAGCAGAGCGAAAATAGCGGAAAAGCCCGAGCGGATGGCCCCCAGGTCTCTCGGTCCGCCACGATCCAGAGACAAGCGGGATAGCGCGCGCGGCATATCGGGGGCGGCTTTAAGGCCTTCTCGCAAATCTTCCCGCAAGCCGGTTTGTTGCAGGAACCATGCGATCGAGTTTTGACGTGCGATGATTCCGTCCAGCTGAGCCAGCGGTGCAGCCAATCTTGCCGCCAGTAAGCGTGATCCACCACCGGTGACGGTTTTGTCGATGACCGACAGGAGGCTGCCTTTTTTATCTCCTGACAAGGTGCGCACCAACTCCAGATTGGCCCGTGTGGCCGCATCGATAGACATGGTACGGCTAGACAATTCTCGCTGTGGCGGATTTAAGGGAGGACGGGCACCCAGCTGGGTTTTTTCGACATAAGCCAGCACAGCGCTGGCTGCCATCAATTCGACTCGTTCAAAATGGCCATAGCCGTCCAATGTCGATAGCCCAAAATAGCCCATCAGACGATCCGCAGCGGTCGATCCGTCAAAGAAAGCGCGGGGAACCGGTGAGATACTGGTGCGCAACATGTCTTTTAGAGGTTGAAAATCTTCATCCATCAACATGTGATCGGAAACAATTATTTCGCGTGGATCAAGGCGAGCAAGCTCTGCTCCAAGCCTTAGGTGATCCAGCTGTAAGACACCAAAGTCGCCTGTCGAAAGCTCGAGCCATGACAGCCCGTACAGATGGCCTTCGTCGCCATTTTTAACACGTGATACCGACGCGAGATAATTAGAACTGCCTGAGTCAAGCAGGCTTTCTTCTGTCAAAGTCCCCGGCGTCACCAATCGAACAACATCGCGGCGTACGACAGATTTTGCACCACGTTTTTTAGCTTCTGCCGGGTCTTCGGTCTGTTCGCAAACAGATACTTTGTAGCCGAGCGCAATAAGCCGGTCGAGATAGCCGTCTGCCGCATGAACCGGCACCCCGCACATGGGAATGTCTTCCCCCAGATGTTTGCCGCGCTTGGTCAATGTTATGCCCAGCGCTTTTGATGCTTGCACCGCATCATCGAAAAACAGCTCGTAAAAATCGCCCATGCGGTAAAAAAGCAAACTGTCGGGATTGGCACCTTTGATCTCTAGAAACTGCTCCATCATGGGAGTCGGTTTATAGGAGGCAGCTGTTTTTTTGTCTTCGGAGGGGGATGTCTTGTCGGACATGAAACTGATCTGGCTTCCTGAAATGTGTTGCAACAGCGTGGCTATATTCGGGCTGTGACGAGGTGATTGCATAGCAACCTATCAACTCGCAACCGGCGAGACTACAAACTGCCACCTTTTGGCTGATTGTTTCTGGGGGAATGAAGACGTAATGTGCATAACTAAGGGATAGGCCGTTTTTATTGTATCCTAGCCATTCCAATTTTTTGCGACCGTTGGTTGCTTGAGATGATAAATTAAAAATGCATTTGATTTTTCGCATATATTAATCTCAATATCCATGCGAGTTATCAGGTCCGCGCATTGGGCATCCGCAGCGAACATAAACGAGCTCGCTGATTGCAAGATCTGTTTTGAAATCTGCAAGGAACCCCAAACCAAAGGACAGGACATCCAATGTGGCTCACCCGAGCACAGGGATCTGCTGGGCCTATCTACAAAAATTGACCGGAGGTAAGCCACATGGCAGAAGATAAGGTAAAATTAGGCGTATCGGTTACTGATGAGGAGGCGCTTCTATTTCACCAAAAAGGGCGCCCGGGCAAGTTGGAGATCGTCGCGACCAAGCCAATGGCAACGCAGCGAGATTTGTCTCTGGCTTATTCTCCCGGCGTAGCAGCACCGGTGCGTGCTATATCCGAGGATGCGTCCCGCGCTTTTGATTATACCGTTCGCGGCAATCTTGTGGCGGTGATCACCAACGGGACAGCTATCCTGGGTCTTGGAAATTTGGGTGCGCTGGCGTCCAAGCCGGTTATGGAAGGCAAGGCGGTGCTGTTCAAACGCTTTGCCGATGTTGATTCCATTGACTTGGAAATCGACACAGAAGATCCTGATGCTTTTATAAACGCCGTACGGTATCTTGGACCCTCGTTCGGTGGCATCAATCTGGAAGACATCAAAGCCCCGGAATGCTTCATCATAGAGCAACAGCTCAAAGAAATGATGGATATCCCGGTTTTTCATGACGATCAGCACGGCACCGCCATCATTGCCGCTGCCGGTCTTATCAATTCATTGCATCTGACAGGGCGCGATATCAAAGATACCAAAGTTGTCTGCAACGGAGCAGGCGCTGCGGGTATCGCTTGTATCGAACTGTTCAAGGCCATGGGCGTTCCCCATGAAAATGTTATCCTGTGCGATACAAAAGGTGCCATTTATCAGGGGCGCCTAGAGGGTATGAACCAGTGGAAATCCGCCCACGCGGTATCTACCAAGGCACGCTCATTGAAAGATGCGCTGACGGGTGCTGATGTGTTCATTGGTGTGTCTGCCAAAGGAGCTCTGACACCTGCAATGGTCAGCGTAATGGCTCCTCAGCCGATCATTTTTGCCATGGCCAACCCCGATCCTGAAATCACGCCGGAAGAAGTTCAAACCGTTCGCGATGACGCCATCATTGCGACAGGGCGCTCTGATTATCCCAACCAGGTCAACAATGTCTTGTGTTTCCCCTATATGTTCCGTGGGGCGCTTGATGTGCGTGCGACTGAAATCAACGATCACATGAAAATCGCGGCGGCCCATGCCCTGGCCGAGTTGGCCCGCGAGGATGTGCCTGACGAAGTGGCCAGCGCCTATCAGGGCAACAGACCCAAATTTGGTCCCGAATATATCATTCCGGTGCCGTTTGATCCACGCCTGATTAGCGCCATTCCGCCTGCCGTGGCCAAAGCTGCGATGGAGAGCGGAGTTGCACGCCGGCCCATTGTTGATCTGCACACCTATGCCAATCAATTGAATGCCCGTCGGAACCCATTGGCCAACACGTTGCAGCGGATTTATGACAAAGTGCGTCGCAATCCAAAGCGTGTGGTCTTTGCCGAGGGAGAAGAAGAGCACGTCATGCGTGCCGCAATATCCTTCGTCAACGAAGAATTGGGGACTGCGATACTGGTCGGGCGTGATCGCTTGATTCGCAAGACTGCAGAAGAGGCTGGCATCGACCTTGATCGCCCCGGCATCGAAGTGGTCAATGCACGTCTGTCCGAGCGTGGCGATGAATATGCCGAATATTTGTTCCGTCGCTTGCAACGCAAAGGGCATCTTTATCGCGACTGTTTGCGCATGGTGAACAATGACCGCAATATCTTCGCGGCCTCCATGGTTGCAATGGGGGATGCTGATGCGATGATTTCGGGTGTGACCCGTAATTACTCCATCGTTCTGGAAGATGTCCAGAAGGTCATTGATCCCCATCCGGGCCATCGGGTAATCGGCGTGACCATCGCGCTTTGCAAGGACCGTACTGTCTTGGTCGCTGATACGGCCGTACATGATATGCCCAGCGCCGAACAATTGGCCGATATTGCAGAGGAAGCCTCGGGTGTTGCTCGCAAACTGGGTATCGAGCCAAGGGTCGCTATGTTGGCCTATTCAACCTTTGGACATCCTGAAGGTGAGCGTTCCGACCGTCTGCGAGAGGCTGTCGGCATTCTGGGACGTCGTCGGGTTGATTTTGAATATGACGGGGAAATGGCTGCCGATGTGGCTTTGAACCCCGACCTCATGGCCGCTTACCCCTTCTGCCGTTTGTCAGGTGCAGCCAATGTGTTGGTGATGCCAGCGTTCCATGCTGCGTCCATTTCCACCAAAATGCTGCAAGAACTGGGCGGAGCCACCATCATGGGGCCGTTGCTTGTCGGTCTCGATAAGCCTGTGCAAATTTTGCCACTCGGCGCAAGGGACGTCGATATTGTCAATATGGCAGCATTGGCCGCATATAATCTGGGTTCATGATCACCGCGATCTGGTGCCAGGGACCAAGCGCCTAACGATCCATAAAGAGCCATCTTTTCAGATGGCTCTTTTTTTGAAAAGTAAGCCATGTCCGCTTCCTTTCATTGCGGGCTTGTATACAACGTCGCACCTGTGCGACAATCTTTCACAACCGTTGAGAGACGGGGCACGATTGGGGGGTGGTGCCAATATGGAAGCGATACAGCAAGCAATAAGACAAGCCGCGCTAAGGCCAGAAGCGTGGGCTGATTTGCAACTTTTACTCAACAAACACATGAATACGATTGGCAGTCAGCTATCCAGCATTGATCACAGTCAGGATAACGCCATCTGGAGTCGGACGACCCTAAAGGGCGTTGATGAAGAGTTCATAAAGTTTGGTCCTACCAGCGAACCGGTCCTCCATGCCGCGGCCAATCCCAATTGGAGCACAATCACCGACTATGATTTTATCGATGAAGCGGGGATGGATAACAGTGCGTTCTACAAGACCTTCGCGCAATTTGATATTCGCTATCGTTTGGCTATCCGTCTGATCAACCACGAGTCAATTTCTCGCGCTATGGTTTTGATTTGGGATAAAAAACGAGGGCATGCCACACGGCGGGATTTTGAAAAACTCAAACCGGTTATCGAGCCTTTGCGTCTGTCGGCACATGTCGCTTTGGCGATGGGAGAGAGTCTGTCTTCGGAAAAGCTATTGATCGACAATCTAGCCCGTAGCCGGAGTGCCGCGCTTGTTGTTGATCCCGATGCTGGCATCGTACTGAGTAATAATCTGATCGACCCAATTCTGCAAAAGGCAGACGGAATATCGACCTTACGCAATGAGCTTGTTTTGCAAGACAGAAAAAGTAGGGTGAAATTTTCCAATCTATTGAAATTAGCTGGAGGCGCAGCACGCAATAGCCTGCCTACGGGTGGTGGTATCTTGGCTGCCCCGCGCCCGTCCGGTCTTCCTGCCTATATTATTATGGTCTCGCCTTTGCCTAAAAGAGAGCAATTTTTGGGTGCAGCAAAAGGGCTGGTTTTGGTCGTGATACACGACACCACCGAGGCAACCGAACTGGAGCGATCCCTTTATATGGACGGGTTTGGCATGACGGCCGCAGAAGCCGATGTTGCGGCCTGGTTTGTGAACGGGATACCCTTGGAACAGATCGCAACCCGTCGCGGTGTCAGTTTGCATACGGTTCGGCAACAGTTCAAAGACATTCTGAAAAAAACCGGCACACACCGACAGGCCGAGTTGGCGGTTCTGTTGGCATCTTTCACCCGACGATAAAACTACAAATGGTGCGTTTGCTTTTGCAAAATGTCAGGAGGTGCCTAATTATGTCGGGCGACAGCCTCTTTTACATTGCTGGTGCTATAATGCTGGACATATTTCGGATCTATTTTGTCCACCGGCATGATGATGAAAACGTCAGTGGTTCCAAACTGATAGTCCACCATTGCACTGTCGCCAAAATAACAGCCAATGCGTAAATAGGCTTTAAGCAAAGGGGGCAATTGACGCAGTGCTTTTTTGTCATTGACGTCTTTGGGTGCCATCTGCTCGAGTGGTACGCGGATGTCCGGCCATGCATCAACTCGCCAGTCCTCTGGCGCTTTGCCTTGCTTTGCCAGGAAAGCCAGAGGTTCTGCCAGCTCTTCCGGATCAGTTCCGGGCAAGGAGGCACAGCCGATCATGACGTCGATTTTGTGAATTTGCACATAGGCCCAAATGCCCTGCCACAAAAGTTCGATTGTGCGTTTGGTGCGATAGTCTTTGAGTACACATGATCGACCCAACTCAAGGAACCGGCGATCTGGATGGGCATCCAAAAGCGGTTGAATATCAAACTCGGAAGCAGAATAGAAGCCGCCATATAGGTTGGCCATTTCTTGCCGTAAAAAACGATAGGTGCCCACAATACGCGGCTCGCGACGGCGGAATTTCTTCTTGGGTGAATCGTGATCCAGCACCAAAAGATGGTCGCAGATTGCATCAAAAGCATCGGCATCGCGCCGAGTGAATTTGGTGTGACTATCCGGTTTGGCAGCCATTTCCTTGTAAAACACTTTGTAGCGCAAGCGTTGGGCCTTGCGGATTTCGCGCTCTGTTTGGGCAAGGCGAATCTCAAGGGAGCCGACACGTCCCAGCGTGATTGGAGTGGAACTGATTGGGCGACCATCTCTTAGTCTGTTCCGGCGCAGTGCAGTGAGGATTTTTTTGGGCAGATTGGGTTTGATGACAGGGGTGACGCTAAAAGTGTCCTTCTGCATGGAAGCAGCGGAGTCCTTGTCGAGCATTGCCATCTTTTCCGTCCCCTTTTTCCCACACCTTTAAATGAGGTGTTCCAGCGTGCGCCCGCTGTTTATACAATTTTGGCCTGTTCCTGATCTTGTCGCAAGCCATAAGATGAAACTGTGGCGGTCTTCAGATCCAATCGGCGATCATTTGAGCCAACAATCAAGTGGTTTAAGTGTCAATACACCACTGAACTTGCTTTTTATTTATCGATATTCAGCAGGCTAGAGACCAAATGTCGTTGTTCAAAGGAGCGATAGCTTCCTATTTGTACAGATTTATGACGTTACTTGGTCTTACGAAGAGTTTCCTCGATAATATTCACCAAGCTCTGTGGTTCGACCGGTTTGACAATGAAGGCGCTGAACCCATGATCAAGACAAGATTGCCTCGTTTCTTCCAGAGCATCCGCAGTAAAAGCAAGTTTGGGCACCATCCGTTGCAGGCTGGTGTCAAGCTGTTCCAATGCATCGAATAAGGTCATGCCATCCATATCCGGCATATGAAGATCCAGCAGCGCAAGATCAAATGCAGGGCCGGTTTCATACAGCGCCAAGGCCTCGGTGCCAGATTGTGCCAGACTGACATCCATGCCGGCTTTTAGTAGGACTTTGCGGGCAAGAAGCGCGTTGATTTCATTGTCCTCGACCAAAAGAATGCGCTTTGCATCATGACGTTCGGTTTCAAGGATTGGGGATATTGCAACAACGGGAGTGGCCGCATGCATCTTTTCATTAAGCACCGTCTGATCGAGAGCAACCGAATCATCGGCTGATCTGCCTGAGGGGTGACCCAAGAGCGCCAAACGCAAGGACGCTTGCCGCATGGGTTTGACCAGATAGGCACTGATGCCACAATCGCGCATCTGCGCAATCACATGCCGCTCTCCCGGCTCCAGAAGAATGATGCGGCTCTGGGGAAGGGGGCGTGTGAGGCTGCCGCCACGAAAGGGATCGAAGCCGGCAATGATTTTGGCAGCCTTATCCGGATTTGCACCATTGATGAGCAGGTGGTCAGGGGCGATCGCTTGCCCAACTTCCTGCCACTGCGCCAAGGTATAGGCTCGGAACTCAATGCTCCAGTCTTGGCAATACGAATAAAGGGCGCGCCGATCTGCTTCCGTCAGATCGATACCAACCAGCATGTCACCGATTGATGCCTGACTGTCTCCAGTCAATGCCTCTATACCTTTATTTTCCTCATTAATCCAAGACGCGGACAATTCAAGCGTGAAGGTTGATCCTTTGCCTTCAACGCTCGACAATAGAATGTCACCATTCATCATTCTTGCCAGACGACGGGAAATAGCAAGCCCCAGTCCCGTGCCTTCATGGTGGCGGGTTCTGGTGGTATCGGCTTGTTCAAACTCTTCGAAAAGCAGGTCCTGTAAATCATCGGCAATGCCCGGCCCTGTATCCCGAACAGACAGCAAAATAGTAGCCATTTCCCCATCCTCGGGCGCAGACTTGCAATCTAGGGACAGATTGATCGCGCCAGTTTGGGTGAATTTAATCGCATTTCCCAAGAGATTGACCAGTATTTGGCGCACGCGCACAGCATCAATCAGCAATTTGGCTGGCACGTCTTGCCCAATCCAAGAGGCAACGGACAGTCCCTTTTCCTGTGCGTCAGGAGCCAGTAGTTCAACCACATCCTCCATCAGACGTGCCGGAGATGCCCATTCATGGCTCAGGGTGAACTTGCCCGCTTCGATGCGCGACAGATCAAGCACATCATTGACCAACGCCAAAAGGGCTGTACTTGACTGACGCAAGGCTTGGCTGTAACTGCCTTGTTCGGCCGTCAATTGTGTGGATTCCAGCAAAGTAGCCATGCCGATAATGCCATTTAGCGGTGTGCGCATTTCATGAGAAATGGTCGCAAGAAAACGGGATTTGGCCTTGCTTGCTGCCTCGACCTTTTTGAACGCGGTAATGTCGCGCGCGATGAGCAACCGTAAGCCTTTGTCTTTTTGTGTCGACCTCATCAGGGTTTCTGTCCAGCGGAACCAGCGAGGTCCTTGCAGGGTGTCGATTTGGCGTTCCCACATGGGGTCGGTGCCAACATTGACGGGGTCCAGTGTCTCCCCATCGATACATCCGGCATCTGGCAGAAAGGGGGTCCCGATTTGGCTGGCATCAAAATACATGTCAAAAGCACTGTTGGCGTAGTGCACGCTGCCGTCATCACTCAAATGTAAAATGATGTCCCCTTGCCGGTTGAGCAAGGCTCTGTATTTTTGTTCGGCCTCTCTTAGTTCCCAATTCTGATCCTGCAAATTCTCGCATGCATGATCCAATCGCCGCAGTTGAGACCGCATGGCATCCATCTTGTCCAGCTGTGGCGTGGGATTTGAAACAGAACGAATGAGCCCCGTCGCCAACAAAAGGCCAGCAAAAGCCCAAGCCAAGGCACCGAGCCAAATCCATAGCCCGGACAGCGTCAGCGCAAAGGCACCTGTCGCCAATGCCAAAAAACCGGCAGACATAATCAACGGCAACGAACGTGAAGATCGCTTTTTGTGTTTGGGCGCAGTGTTAAAATCGGGCTTTGGCATAGCTTGGTCCGGCTGTTGCGATTGTTTCTTTTAACACGAGGCCGTCACCAAATTCTTTCCAATGAACAACTGATACCAAGATAGTAAATGCGGCCCCGGTAAGGCATTGCAATTTGCTGCATTTGGCCTAACTTGGATTTCCGCTCTGAAACAGTAACGATGGAGAAACCAATGAGCAAAATGACCCGCATCGAAATCGAAGCCCATGGTGGCCCGGAAAATATGAAACTGGTCGAGCGGGACATTCCTGATTTGCTTGCCGGGCAAGTTCTGGTTCGGCACGAGGCCATCGGCGTAAACTTTATTGACACATACATGCGCACGGGCCTGTATCCCTTGCCATCGTTCCCCTCAGGGCTGGGTGGTGAAGCCGCTGGCATTGTCGAAGCCATCGGTGAGGGCGTGGATCATATGGCTGTTGGTGACAGGGTTGCCTATTGCTCAGGGCCAATTGGTGCCTACGCGTCCCACAATGTCGTATCCGCTGATACTCTGATTCTCTTGCCCACCAGTATTTCAGCCAAAAAAGCGGCGGCATCCATGCTCAAGGGGCTTACGGTGCAATATCTCATTCGCCAGATCTATCCGGTTCAAGCGGGCGAAACCGTTTTGTTCCACGCTGCGGCAGGGGGAGTTGGATCCATTGCCGTGCAATGGCTCAAGGCGCTTGGCGCGACGGTCATCGGCACTGTCGGGTCAGAAGAAAAAGCTGATCTGGTGCGCAACTTGGGCTGTGATCATGTCATCAATTATCGTACCGAGTCGGTTCCGGAACGAGTTTTGGAAATCACCGGTGGTGCAAAAGTCCCGGTTGTCTTTGATGGAGTAGGCAAGGATACTTTTGAAGGCAGTCTTGATTGCTTACGCCAACGGGGTTTGATGATCAGTTTTGGCAATGCGTCAGGCCCAGTGGAGGGTGTCAACCTGGGCATTTTAGCGGCCAAAGGGTCTTTGATGGTCACCCGCCCCACTCTCGCACATTTTGTTGCGACACGTGAGGCCTTGGAGAATGCGAGCAATGATTTTTTTGCTGTCATGTCCTCTGGAGGCGTTAAAATTGGAGCACCGATTGAGTATGCCTTGGCAGATGCTGCCCAAGCGCATATTGATCTTTCTGGACGCAAGACCACAGGGTCCTTGGTTTTGATACCCTAAAATTCCCGTGATCGCTTCACACAAAAAGCGTTGCTTCAAGTCATGCCGATGAAAATACTTAAGTAACGAGTTGCTTTGCTCTGTTCCAATGCCTGCTTCGTGACATAATGGAGATGCTCGATACTAAACAGTTAGGTTTGACTTGGGGACGATCGAGGGAGGAGCTTGTTGCTCTCCCTCTTATTGCTCGTTTTAAAATGGGTGCAATCAGCACCCTTTTCTTAAAGACGCTCAAGCTCTTTATGTCAGTCGTCCCGATCGCGGCCCTTTAATTTGTCCGCTTCCTTGGTGGCACTTTTGATCATTTTTCCAAACTCTCGCGCGCGCCGGCGGCTCACAGCAATTGTTTGAGAATTGCGATTGTCTTCCGTTTGTAATTTCCGCCAACGTTCGAGGCGTAGCGGGTCTAGATTGCCCTTTTTGATGGCGGCTTGGACAGCACATTTCGGTTCCGAAACGTGCTTGCAATCATTGAACTTACACTGTTTTGCGAGATCAACAATGTCATCGAACACTTGTTCGATACCGGTGCTTTTTTCATGCAAACGCAAGGCACGAATGCCGGGCGTATCAACCAGCCAAGCCCCGTGAACAGTTTGATGCAGTGACCGGAAGGTGGTTGTATGCCGTCCTTTGGAATCGCCCTCGCGAATGCTCTTGGTTGCATCGTCACGACCTGCCAATGCATTCAGCAACGTGGTTTTCCCTACACCTGATGAGCCAACCATCGCAACGGTTTGCCCTTTGCCGCACCAAGGGATCAATTGGGATACGACGTCTGGGTCCTTGGCATTTAGTCCTAGTACCTCTAGGTCACCCATCAACTCTTTTGCCTGATCCACAAACTGTTCAGCGTCTTCACAGAGATCAATTTTGGTCAACAGGATGACGGGTATGACCTCCGCGTCTTTGGCAAGCGCCAAAAAACGCTCTAGACGAGCTAGATTAAAATCATCGTTGCATGAGGACACAATGAACAGAACGTCTACATTGGTAGCCATGATCTGTTCAGAAACATCTGAGCCAGCAGCGCGTCGTTTCAACACGCTTTTGGGTGTTAACCGTTTGACGATTTGGTCGGTGTGGTCTGCCATCACCCAGTCACCAACGCCATAATTCGAGGTTGGAACTTTGTGCGGCGTGCGAAGCGGTCGTGAACCATTTTCACCCATTCCAATCACGATTGAGCGTTGAATCTCAAAAATGCGATAGGGTGTTAGGGTTTCAAGGTCCTCAATATCGAGTTGGTTGGAAAAATAGGGTGTAAAGCCTAGAGTGGACAGGGTCCAGCCCGTTTTGGTTTCAGGTGCTTTACCCAAAAAATCTTCAAAAGATGTCATTGACTTGCCTTTAGAAGGCAAGAAACTTTCGGTGCAAACCTTTCGGCAAGACCGGATGATCCAGGCACTCTTAACATCTAGCTAGATGTCGGTGGCCTGGAGGGTCACTATGACATTCATAAAATTCCCCCTTTGGCTTGCTTGGCAGTCGGTCCTCTACCAAAACAAATTGCTTCGGTTAAGGCCTGCACAGATAGGCAAGTGAATTGTTTATTGGGGCCTACTATACAGCTCTGGCCCCAATTTGTCATGTCGGTCTTACTACACGTCCAGATTAGCGACGTTCAAAGCGTTGTCTTGAATAAAATTGCGCCGCGGCTCGACGTCATCACCCATCAATTTGGAGAAAATGTCATCCGCATCATCAGCTTCTTGAACGCGAACTTGCAACAGAGTACGGGCTTCAGGATCCAGTGTGGTTTCCCAAAGTTGCTCGGCGTTCATTTCGCCCAGCCCTTTATAGCGCTGCATCGAAATGCCTTTGCGACCCAACTCATACACCTGATCCAAAAGAGCACTTGGTCCGTGAATGACATATTCTTTTTCGCGCCGACGCATGATGGTGCCTTTGTCAAACCCATCTCTTAACTCGCCACCCAGTCTGTTCAATTTGATGGCATCCGCTGAGTGTAACAATGCAATATCAAGCAAGGCCACTTCTCTCACGCCGCGCACTTCACGTTCAAACAGAAAGCTACCGTCATCTTGCACTTTGCCTGTCCAGCCGCGCTCGGTTTCCTCTGCGATCCGATCCAAACGGCGCGCCACACGGGCTAGTGCCTCGGCTTGTGCGTCAGCACTGTCGTCCATCAAGGTTCGATCAAACAATCCGCTGATTGCAGCTTGTTCAACCACCGAACGGGTGTAACGCGAATGCAAACCGTCTAGACTGGCCGCGAAATTGCGGGCTTCATCCAGCAGGGCCCGCAAATCGGGTCCGGCACGTTCGGAACCGGCACCGGTTGCCAAAACGGCTTCATCTATGCCTGCATCGATCAAATAATCTTCAAAGGCGCGTTCGTCTTTCAAATATTGCTCTGATTGGCCGCGTTTGACTTTATAGAGCGGCGGCTGGGCGATATACAAATACCCAGATTCGACCAATTCTGGCATTTGCCGGAAAAAGAAGGTCAACAACAAGGTCCGGATGTGAGCGCCGTCGACGTCAGCATCGGTCATGATGATGATTTTATGATAACGCAGTTTCTCGGCGTTGAATTCTTCCTTGCCGATGCCGGTCCCCAGAGCGGTGATCAGCGTGCCAATCTCTTGGCTCGATAGCATCTTGTCAAAACGGGCGCGTTCCACATTAAGGATTTTACCGCGCAATGGCAAAATGGCTTGATTGGAGCGAGAGCGGCCCTGTTTTGCAGATCCGCCGGCTGAGTCCCCTTCCACAAGGAACAATTCTGACTTGGCAGGATCACGTTCCTGACAGTCAGCCAATTTCCCGGGCAGCGAAGCAATATCCAGCGCACCTTTGCGTCGGGTCAGCTCACGAGCTTTGCGTGCGGCTTCGCGGGCTGCAGCAGCTTCCACCACTTTGGACACGATCACCTTGCCCTCGGCCGGGTTTTCTTCCAGCCATTCTTTGAGAGCAGTGTTGACCAGATTCTCCACCACGGGTCGCACTTCGCTTGAGACCAATTTATCTTTGGTCTGGGACGAGAACTTGGGATCCGGCACTTTAACCGACAGCACGCAAGTCAGGCCTTCGCGGCAATCATCGCCACTTGGATTGACTTTCTCACGTTTCAGCAGCCCCGAGCTTTCGGCATAACCAGTGACCTGACGGGTCAACGCCGCGCGGAAACCGGCCAAATGGGTGCCGCCATCGCGTTGAGGGATATTGTTGGTAAAGCACAGCACATTTTCATGATAGCTATCATTCCACCAAAGCGCGGCTTCGACGGTGATGCCATCTTTTTCGGCAATCAGAGAAACGGGCTTTTCGATCATCGGTTTTTTGGCGCGATCCAGCCACGTAACAAAGGCTTCCAAGCCGCCGTCATACAGCAATTCTGTTGTAACCGGATCGGCGCTGCGCAGATCGGTCAACAATATGCGGACACCGGAATTAAGAAAGGCCAGCTCACGCAGGCGATGCTCGAGCGTTGCAAACTTAAATTCGATGTGGGTGAATGTTTCGGGGCTGGGCAGAAATGTAACCTCGGTGCCCTTTTTGCCGTTTGCGTCGCCAAGTGTCTTGAGAGGAGAGACCGCTTCACCGTGTGCAAACTCGATCTCATGTTCTTTGCCTTGCCGCCAGATGCGCAATTTGAGCGAGGTCGATAGCGCATTTACCACCGAAACGCCAACGCCGTGCAAACCGCCAGAAACCTTATAGCTATTTTGGTCGAATTTACCACCCGCATGCAACTGCGTCATGATCACTTCGGCTGCAGAAACACCCTCTTCGGTATGTATATCCGTCGGTATGCCACGTCCGTTATCCGTGACAGTGACAGAGCCATCAGCATTGAGCGTTACCGTGACCAGATCAGCGTGACCTGCCAAGGCTTCATCGATGGCGTTGTCCACCACCTCATAAACCATGTGATGCAGGCCCGACCCATCGTCGGTATCCCCGATATACATGCCCGGGCGTTTGCGAACGGCATCCAGGCCTTTTAGGACTTTAATGGAGTCGGCGCCATACTCTGCGCCTGCGGCAATGTCATCGGTATCGCTCATGCGAATCAGTCATCCTTAATCTGCGGCTAACCACACACTTATACGCGGTTTTTCAATGCATTCAACCACGCCTAGGTGACAAGTCGGGCTATCTGCGTCCGTATTGTGGAGAGTTTGAGAAAAGCCCTCTGGATGCGCAAAATTGTGCCCTAAATAGCACGAAAATCAACGAATTTCCGCGTCAGTTTGTTGGGCGCGGACATAGGCGAGAATTTGCGCAACCTGAACTTGGCTAAGCTCCTTGAGAGGCTTCATCTCACCAAAGTGCCAAAGGCGCTCGGGGGCGCCATAATGAACGGCTTGGGCAAAGGCCTGATCGGATAACTCCGATGCACCATAGGAGCGATGGACAAGGGGAGGGCCAAAGCTGGTTCCTCGCCCATGAACCCCGTGGCAACTGAGACAATTACCGATATAGAGTTTCATGCCGTCGCGCCGAATTTGTGCACTATCAAGGCCACGTTTGAGCACATTATCGTCACTGCCCCCAATCTTGCCCCCGTTGGAAAGCAGCAACAACAAGGACGAAATAGACAGAACCAAAATAAGCACGCTATTTTTCGATTTCGCGAATCGGATTTTGCGATTCGATCTGGCCATGCCCTATCCCTTTTCTGCTGACGCGATTGCCGTTATCATGCCATTGTCCACGTGAAACCGCTCTGCGCGCGCTTGTAGCGGTGCAAAAACAGCATCATCAGTGCCGGTGACCCATGCCTGGCAGCCAAGCCGATCCAACAAATCGAACAGCCCAAGCCTGCGGCTTTCATCCAAATGTGCCGCAACTTCATCCAGCAGCACCAAAGGGGTTCGTTCGCGCCGTTCGGATACCAAATGGGCATGCGCGAGCACAATTCCGAGCAACAAGGCTTTTTGCTCGCCGGTTGAGCATTTTGACGCTGGCATGTTTTTGGGCGCATGTCGGACAATGAGGTCGGACCGATGGGGGCCTTCTAATGTACGACCTGCTGCCCGGTCCCGGCGGCGCATCTGTACCAACACACTGCGATAATGTTCTTCACTCTCCACCGCAGGGCGCACAAACGCCTCTTTCTCCAACATTCCATCAAGATCGAGCAGTGCGTTGGGGAAAGCGGATGTGCCTGCCTCGCCATGGAGAATAGCCAAAGACCGATTGAGCAGTGAAACCATTTCTGCTCGCGCTGTCGCAATGGCCGAGCCATACTCTGCCATTTGCGCTTCGATGCCATCCAGCCATACCGCTTCTTGAGGGGCGTCTTCCAACAGACGATTACGCTGGCGCATGGCTTTTTCAAAAGCATTGACCCGTGTGCCATGGCTTTTGTCGATGGCTAGAACCATGCGATCCAACCATTTGCGGCGCTCCGAGGCGGCACCGGTGAACATGCTGTCCATCATCGGAGTAAGCCAAAGAACCGCGATATGATCAGATAGGCTTTCTGCTGATTTCGCAGAGGCCCCATTGATGCGGATGCGCCGCTGTAGCGTGCCGTCAGGGCCCGGTTGCAGCCCTGTGCCGAGCTTCACGTCGCCATAGGGGGTGTCGAGATTGACCGAAACGGCCCAGGCGCCGGTTGCGCCCTCGCGGGCAATCTCTGGATAGGCAACCCGCCTCAAGCCTCGACCCGGGGAGAGAAAGGAGATAGCCTCCAGCAAATTGGTCTTGCCAGATCCATTGGCCCCTGTCAGCACAACATGGCGTCCGGACAAGGGCAGGGTGAGCGAGGTATAATTGCGGAAATCTGATAGAGAGACGGACGAAACCGAGACCTTGTCGACCGGATGAGCAACATCCTGCGCGGTCGGTGCCGGGTGGTCTGCCTCAGTCATGAAAGCCGTCGTCCTGTCATTGAGTCAAAAAGGGCGCATGATGCGCCCTTCTTTCGGATATGTGTTCGGCCTAAACCCGCATCGGCATCAAGACATAAAGCGTATTGATATCGCCTTCGTCCTGAATGAGTGTCGGTGAGCCGGAATCAGCCAAGCGGAACAAGGCGCTATCGCTTTCCAATTGATTTGTGATGTCGAGCAAATAGCGTGCATTGAAGCCGATTTCCATTCCTTCAGCATCATACTCAACGGCCAGCTCATCAGTCGCAGTGCCCGAATCGGGGTTCGACACGGACAGCACAAGGCGACCCTGCTCAAGGCTCAATTTAACCGCCCGCCCGCGTTCGTTGGAGACGGTAGAAACACGATCAACAGCTTGAGCAAATAGGCTATTTTCCACTTTCATGATTTTATCATTGCCCTTGGGAATGACTTTCTCATAGTCGGGGAAGGTGCCGTCAATCAACTTGGAGGTCAGCACAACCGGGCCGATTGTCAGGCGAATTTTGGTCTCGGACAATTCCACAGCGATGTTGGCTTCTGGATCTTCAATCAGCTTTTGCACTTCGGACACGGTTTTACGTGGCACGATTACACCGGGCATGCCGGAAGCGCCTTCTGGTGCGGCCAATTGTGCCTGCGCCAGGCGATGACCGTCTGTAGCAACGGCGCGCAAAGTGGACTGCCCATCCAGCTCCAGACTATGCACATAAATACCGTTGAGATAATAACGGGTCTCTTCAGTTGAGATGGCAAACTGGGTGTGATCGATCAGGCGTTTGAGATCCATCGCCGGAATCGAAAATCGATGGGTAAATTCGCCCGCTGTGATATCGGGGAAGTCGGTAACCGGCAAAATCTGTAAGGTGAAACGGGATCTGCCCGCAACAATCGCCATAGACGTCTGGTCTTCGTTGGTCTCCAACGTGACTTCAGACCCGTCCGGCAATTTGCGGACAATGTCATAAAGCATATGAGCCGGAACTGTGGTCGCGCCGCCGACTTCGACCATCGCGGGTGCGGTTTCCAATACTTCCAAGTCTAGATCGGTGGCTTTGAAAACCAGATCGCCACCTTCTGCTCGCAGCATAATGTTCGACAGGATCGGAATGGTGTTGCGCCGTTCGACGACCCGGTGGACATGGTTCAGCGACTTCAAAAGGGTTGCCCGCTCGAGAGTGACTTTCATATCCCAGATTTCCCTACTTCTTTACAAATAATACGCGTGCCCTAGCCAAGACCTTCAAGGGGCGGGGCTGCAACTTTGCCCCGAAAGGGTCCATATGGCAAGGGGATCGTGCCAAATCTGGCTCGATCCCCTCATTTTTCTTTTGGTATTAGCGGGACTTGTTTTCAGGCAGCGCTGAAGCGCAAACCATTTTTCAAGCAGGCAGGTGCCTAATCGGAAATGTTCCGTTTCAACATTTCAATTTCCTGCTGCAATGTATTATCGGATGATGCCAACTCTTCAATCTTGCGCACCGCGTGCAATACCGTGGTGTGATCCCTGCCGCCAAAGCGACGACCGATTTCAGGCAACGAGCGTGGTGTCAGCATTTTCGCCAAATACATAGCGATTTGACGCGGCCGAACGATGGTCCTTGTCCGGCGCGAGGAAAGCAGGTCTGAGCGCGAGACATTATAATGCTTGGACACAACGCGCTGAATGTCTTCAATACGAATGCGGCGCGGTTCTTTGGAGCGGATCAAATCTTTCAGTGCCTGCTCGGCCATTTCAATCGAAATGGGAGCGCCGGTCAGCTGATTATGCGCCATCAGACGGTTGAACGCCCCATCAAGATCACGTCCATTGGAGCGGATAATACCGGCTACATGGTCAAGCACCAGCTCGGGAATCGCAAGGTTTGGATCCCGACGTGAGGCTTGAGACGCGCGATCGGCAAGAATCGAACGACGCAATTCTTTTTCAAGAGGCTGTAATTCGCTCACCAAACCACCAGCCAAGCGCGAACGCACGCGCTCATCGAGACTTTCCAGTTCAACAGGAGGACGGTCAGCTGCGACAACCACCTGGCGGGCGCCATCAATCAGGCTGTTGAGCGTGTGACAGAATTCCTGCTGAATGGATTTGCCTTGCAGGAATTGCAAGTCGTCAATCAACAGGATGTCAATATCGCGTAATGTGTCTTTGAAATCGAGGGCCGACTGGCTCTTAAGTGCCTGCACAAAGCTGTACATGAAGCGCTCAGCGGTCAAATACAGGACTTTAGCCGTGGAGTTGGATTTTTTTGCTTCCCAAGCAATTGCTTGCAACAAATGGGTTTTGCCCAAACCGACCGAAGCATGAAGAAACAAAGGATTGAAGGAAACAGGCTGTCCTGGCTGTGCCATGGCGACCTGCTTGGCTGCAGCGTGCGCAAGCGTGTTGGATTGACCGATCACGAAGGTATCAAAGGTCAGACGCGGATCAAGCGGAGAACCGCCAAGGTGATCATGGTCCTGTCCCATGGACATGGAGGACTGATGCCTTGTAAAGCCACCTTCCTTGCCAGCCGCATTGGCGGCTTGTGCTTGTGGCTTATTTTGAACCGGTTTAGGGCGAACAGCACCACGCACATAGAGATCGATGCGGCGCACTTGCTCGCATTCCTCACGCCAAAGCGCCATCAACAGTTCCCCGTAATGGGACTGGATCCAAGATTTTAGAAAGCGGGTCGAGACTGACAGAATGATCAAGCCATTCTGTTCATCTTCTAAATCAACGCCCGCAAACCAGCTGGAATAAACGTCTTCGCCCAGTTCTGTCCGCAACCGTTTTTTTACACGATCCCATTCTTCTTTGCCCACTTTCACTAGAGGCTCCTCTTTTGGGGAGTCAGCCCCGGGAAAAGTTTGATGAGCCGCCGAACCCATCTCCAAATTAGCATTTCCCTTTGTGGCCGTCTGCTGCATTGTCATTATTTTTCTAGCCTAAGCCTAATAGCTGCATAACACAGCTTATTCCTTGATAAGTCGCAATGTCGGCGAGATCTTTTCTCGCTCTCTTCAATGTGACCAAGTTGCATCTTCTAACCCAAGCTGCCTCATTCGGCAATTGAGATTCTCAAAATTGTCGCTCTAGAACTGTCGCCAAGGCAAGCCTGCCTGCTTCCAACCGTTGCAATGCCCCCGTTGCAACTTGGAATCCATATCTCCTTCAAAGCCAGAAGCGATATTGTAACACGGCCCCTGCCAGCTTTTGGTTATCTCAATAGCCGCATGCAGGGATCGAACCCCAGATCGGCAAAGGAAAAACAAAGGTGCGTCAGGCAAAATATTGCGTTCGTCGAGCTCTTTCTTCAGCCGCTCCCCAAAGTCGGCATTGACCTGCATCGCAGGGTAGGAAAGCCATTCAACCAGAATGACGTCTCTCGCTGGATCTTCGAACATCGGTACGCCGACGTAAGACCATTCAGCATGTGTCCGTACATCGATGAGCACGGCATTGGGATTCTGCGTCAAAAGATGCCAAGCCTCGAGCACCTCTTTATCGCCTGCATAGGAATCCGGATCGGTCAAAGACAAACACTCCCACAAGGCGGACCCAAAAAGCACACCCTTTCAAAGAGATTAAACACATGTTGTATATGGGCAGCGGATGCACGAATGCCGAAGCGATCCATGCATAAAGTCAACAAAGCCCGAACATAACGACTGACCCCTTGCTGCCCACAAGTCACGTTCACCCAACTATGCATCGGGTTTGGTGATAAAATCAGTCTACTCGATTAGGTTGCCCCTGTTTGTTTTGAAAGCGCACATAGAGCGTCTTTCATGGATTGGCAGCAACCGTTTTCTTCGCAGTGGAAGTGACCATACACAGCCTGTGAAAAGCGTGCAAGAAGACCAAAGCCAGATTCTTTGACTCTGGTGCCACAAATAAATTTCTGCACTTTTTTTACTATGATCTTGACGGGGCTTATCTCCTTGCGACTCCTCAGATTCTGTCAGCAAGATGTCATGTTCAGTCACAGAAAATTGGATTCAATTTTTTTTCACGTCCAACCATCTTGACCGGCCAAGAATCGCTTTCCACAACGTCTTAAAAGTTATCCACCTTTTAAGACGTTGAAATGATTCAACAATTCATGTCTAGATCAAAGAGTGAACATTGGCAATGTGGAGGCGTACTTCCCCTTAAGGAAAGTTACAGTTTTATGACACTTAAATTTGGTCACAAAAAAGCCCGGCTAAAAAACCGGGCTTTCGTGATGCAAAATATCACAAATCAAGCAGCGATTGCTTTCACGCGCTTGGACAGGCGAGAAATCTTGCGAGAAGCGGTGTTCTTATGGAAGACGCCTTTAGAAACCGCAGTCATCATTTCCGACTGGGCTTTGCGCAGAGCTTCTGCAGCAACAGCTTGATCACCAGCAACAATTGCTTCTTCAACGACGCGAATGGTGTTGCGTACACGGGTACGACGCGCTTTGTTGACAGCTGTCTTGCGAACCATTTTACGGGCCGCTTTTTTGGCGGAGGTGGTATTGGCCATTGAGCCTATCCTTATCTATCCATGCGGAACCATCATGGTCCGCTCACGCCGCTACATCACAACAGCCCTCAAATCTGAACAGGCCAAGAAGGACGAGCAGCAAAACCTGACAAAACGGAGTTGCGTTTTGCTTTTCTCATCATGCGACACACTGCTCAAAATGCCCAAAACAAAAGCATGGAAACTCAAGCGACTGTGTCGACAGCAAAAGGCGGCACCATCTGGGCCGCCTGTTAATGGGGGCTTATAGTCAAACTTTGGCCAAGCGTCAATAGACCTAAGCCTATTGGCCCCGCCACACCAATAAAGCGGCTTAGTTGCTTTATATAATGCTAAATTGGCAGTGATATTTCAAGCAAGGCGCACCTTGGCGCGCCCTGTGTTGGCAAATCTGCTGTCATTTATTGCTAAACTGGGCTGTGCGCTTTTCAACAAAAGCAGCCATACCCTCTTTTTGGTCGTCGGTGGCAAACATCGAATGGAACAGGCGTCGCTCAAACAACAGCCCTTCTTTGAGCGTGGTTTCATAAGACCGATTGACGCTTTCTTTGGTCATCATGACAATCGGCAAAGAGAAGTCTGCGATCTTTTTGGCAGTTTTCATCGCCTCATCGATCAGATCTTCGGCCGGAATAATGCGTGAAACCAAGCCGCTGCGTTCGGCCTCTTCGGCATCCATCATGCGACCGGTCAAGCACATCTCCATGGCTTTGGATTTGCCGACAAAACGGGTCAGACGTTGAGACCCTCCGGCGCCGGGCATCACGCCCAAGGTGATCTCCGGTTGGCCGAATTTGGCCGTGTCTGCTGCCAGAATAAAATCGCACATCATGGCAAGCTCGCAGCCCCCACCCAGCGCGTAGCCAGCAACGGCGGCTATCACCGGTTTGCGGCATTGCGCCACGCGATCCCATGGGGTGATAAAATCACCCAGATAGGCATCCATATAGCTCAGAGAAGACATTTCCTTAATGTCGGCACCGGCAGCAAAGGCTTTCTCTGAACCGGTGATGACAATGGCCCCGATTTTTTCATCGGCTTCAAACCCGTCGAGAGCTTTGGAAACTTCCGCAATCAGTGTTGACGAAAGAGCGTTGAGCGCTTTGGGGCGGTTGAGTGTTATCAGTCCGACCCCATCGCGGCTATCCACGATGATTGTATCATAAGCCATCAAGACCTCCTGGTGGCACCATAAAAGACATTTCAGCCTCTATGGCTAGCCGAGGCCCCGCTGCTGCGCAAGCCTTTAGCATGACAGGCGGGGATGAAATACGCCTTATTGATGGGGTCCAGCCTCGGCAATCACAGCTTTATTCACTATTGGGAAGGGCCGTTTGAGGTGGGCATGTTGCGCAGGCTTCCATTTGGGGCTGCCTGCCAATGGCGTGCAGCATATCTTTTAGGAACCCACCGATATCTTCGGTTACATAGCCAACATGAGGGGATTCGGCACCCTTTGCTTCCCAACTGTCATGGAAGACCTCGCGCGTGCGGTTGGGAACAACCAGAACTGTTTTCATGCCCATATCATGCGGAACTTTGAGATTGCGCGCCAAATCTTCAAACATCGCAGTGCGTTTGGGGTTGATGCCGGTATGCGCCAGCAATTTTTCATAGGGCGCTCTGTTTGGCTTTGGGTCGAGACCGGCCCAGACGATATCAAAAATATCGTCAAACAAATCCGTAATGCCTAGATGCTTGGCGACTTTCATCGCGTGATCATTGGTACCGTTGGTATATATGTAGCGCTTACCGGGTAGGGCACAGATAGCCTGAGCCAGTTGCGGATCTGGCTTGACCCCGCTGTGATCAATATCATGCACATATTCCAGAAATTCATCTGGTTGAATGTTATGCTCGATCATCAGGCCCCGCAATGTGGTGCCATGCTGTTTATAATAACCCTTGCGGAGTATGGTTGCTTCTTCTTCTGGAATGTCCAGCAAACGCGACACATAAGCACTCATCTTCACCTCCATCTGCTTGAACAGATCGATGTGACGTGGATAGAGCGTATTGTCGAGATCGAAGATCCAGTTATCAATCTCAGAAAAGCTGACAAGCGAATTGTTGCCATATGGCAATTCGGTCTGCATGTAGGTTCCGTTCTTATATTGTTTTGTTTGTTTTGGCTCATGTTGGCATGCAACACCAAGTGGCAGGGCAAGAAAGATGTCATACAAATATGAAAAAACCATGTCCGACGGCAAAGCCGCTGGGCGAGGTAGCTTGAAAGGCGCCTTGCCCGATAGGTCTTGCCAACGCTCACCTGCCATCGCATACATAGGAACAGGATAGGAATAGACCAAGGTCAGAGTGCTGAAATACTTTTGACTGGGGCAATCAAACGGAAGGCAGCCCTGAATGTATGAGGATAGGCAGAGCAAGGAACCCAACGGGGTAATCGAGACACCCCAATCCACAGCCGATGCGAAAAGCAAAGCCACGCACCCGTCCTTTGGCCTGTCGTCAAAGTTGCTCTTGCTGACTGTTTTGTTTGTCATGCTCAGTGAGGTGCTGATCTTTGTGCCCTCTATTTCGAAATTTCGAGCTGACTGGCTGAGCCGCAAACTCGAACTGGCCGAAGTGGCAGCCCTCATCTACACCAAATCGTCCAACGATCTGATGGATGAAGCGCTGGAGGATGAATTGCTCGAGCGCCTTGCGGTGCAAACCTTGGCGCTGCGGACCGAGGGCAGCCGGAGGTTGCTGGCTATGGTCGACATGCCCGGTCAAATCGCCCGCGATGACGACATTCGTGCTATGAGCCCCAGCCAATCAATCATGGCTGCTTTCGATACGTTGCTTTGGGGAGAGGGGCGAACCATTCGCGTGGTGGGTCAATCGCAAAACGATCTCGGCGTGATCGAATTGGTATTTGAAGAAACCCCGTTGCGTCAGGCGATGGTTTCTTTCTCGGTCAATATTTTGCTGCTGTCTATCGTTATTTCCGCTATCACTGCAGGTCTGGTTTATCTCTCTTTGCGCGCTTTGCTCGTTCGTCCAATCCTGCGATTGTTGCATAATATGGCGGGATTTACGTCCAATCCCGAGGATGCAAGTGCGGTGATCAAACCATCTGGTCGACGCGATGAAATCGGGATGACCGAAGAGCAGCTTTCGGTGATGGAAATGATTCTCGCCAAAACCCTGCAAAAACAGCGCCGGTTGGCAGACCTAGGCTTGGCGGTGTCCAAGATCAACCATGATTTGCGCAATATCCTTGCCTCAGCCCAGTTGTTTTCGGATCGCTTGTCCATGTTGGAAGATCCAACAGTGCAAAGGGTGGTGCCCAAAATTATGGGTGCGTTGGATCGAGCTGTCGATTATTCCAGCGCGGTCCTTTCCTATGGCAAGGCGCAGGAAGCTCCTCCACAAAAGCGACTGTTGATGCTGCATCAATTGGGTGATGAAGTCAGCGATTTTCTTGATCTGGGTGATGGGTCGCAAGTAAGCTTCATCAACCAGATTCCTGATCAGCTCGAGGTCTATGCCGATCCGGGCCAGCTCTTTCGTGTTTTGATGAATCTGTGTCGCAACGCGGTTCAGGTGATGCAAAATGAGACCGAAGATGCCGTGATTCGCCGTTTGGAACTGACCGCCAGCAACAACAAGACCGAGACAGTTATTGGCATTTCAGATACAGGGCCCGGCGTGCCTAAAATGGCCAAAGAAGCGTTATTCATGCCGTTCCAAGGCTCGGTTCGCCAGGGTGGCACCGGCTTGGGGCTAGCTATTTCCGCCGAACTGGTCCGCGCCCACGGTGGCTCCATCTGCTTGCTTGATCGCGCTCCCGGCGCCCATTTTGAAATCCGCATACCCAAAGGCAATGCGTTGAGCATCGAGTAAGTTGCCAAACACGCAAAGGTCCTTAAAGCCAAAAGGCACGGCAAATGTGCAGTGCCTTTTGTTTGTAGTGGCTGACGGTGCGTTAAAGTTCCTTGCGGGAAAAATACCAGTCAATCGTCTCATATCCTTCAGACGCGCGGCTTTCAGCGGCTTCTGTTGTGGCAGGGGGGGGGACGATCACCTTGTCACCGGGTTGCCATGCTTCTGGAGTCGCGACACCGTTGGCGTCTGATGTTTGCAGGGCTTTGATCAACCGTAAAAACTCATCAATCGAACGGCCATTGGACATGGGGTAATAGACCATTGCCCGCAAAATGCCCTTCGGATCGATCACAAAGGTTGCCCGAACCGCCGATGTGTCTGACGCACCGGGCTGGATCATGCCATAAGCGTTGGCAACTTCCATGGACAGATCGGCAATGATCGGAAACTTGATATCGACGCCAAAATTATCTTTGATTGATCGTATCCATGCAATATGGGCATAGTGGCTATCGATGGACAGGCCGAGCAGCTCAGTGTTGAGCGACTTGAATTCTTCCTGTCGTTTGGCAAAGGCCATAAATTCAGTGGTGCAGACCGGCGTGAAATCGGCGGGATGCGAGAATAAGATGAGCCATTTTCCTTCATAATCTCTCAGGCTCTTTTGACCTGCAGTCGTGGGTGCGCAAAATTCAGGGGCACGCTGGTTCAGGCGCGGGAAAGCCTGGGCTGCAACGGGAGCGGAAACACTATCTGTCATCTTGGATCTCCATAGAAATTGACATGGTTAAATCAGTTGACGGCACCCTAGCAGCGCGATAATAATTGGTAAAATGAGTTATTTTTGAGATAATAATCGAAAAAAGCGATTAGAAGATGAGTCCATCCCTCCGCCAATTGACCTTTCTGGTTGCTCTTGCTGACGAGTTGCATTTCAGCAATGCGGCAAAGCGCTGCAACGTCACCCAATCCACCTTGAGCGCCGGTCTCAAAGAGCTGGAAACCATCCTCGGTGTGTCATTGGCCGAGCGTTCCAAGCGGACGGTGATCATGACCCCGCTGGGCAAAAAAATTGTAGAACGAGCACGCCATCTGCTTGCGGATGCAAACGAACTGGTGCAATTGGCCGCACAAGCTTCCGAGCCGATGTCCGGCGACTTACATATGGGTGTTATTCCCACTGTAGGCCCCTTTTTGTTGCCCCGCCTGCGGCCGATGCTCAAAGAGCAGTTCCCGAACTTGCGCCTGTTTTTGCGAGAGGAACTGACCGACCAGCTGATTGATGGTCTGCGCACGGGCCGATTGGATGTTGCTTTGATTGCATTGCCTCACGATACCGGAGAGCTGGAGGCCCTTGAACTGTTCGAGGATGGCTATCACCTCGTGGTGCCAATGGGGCATCCTTTGGCGAACCAGTCCCAGACAGATGGGCAGGGGTTGAAAGGACAGCCGTTGATGTTGCTCGAAAAAGGTCATTGCCTACAGCAACATGCCTTGTCTGCTTTTCCCGGTCTGATCGGCAAAAATGATGACTTTGATGCGACCAGCCTGCCGACGCTTTTGGGCATGGTGGAAGAAGGGCTGGGCTCGACACTTATCCCCGATCTGGCGATCGATGCCGGGCTCACTCATGGCCACAAGGTGGTCGAAATAGCGTTGCCAAAGTCGTTACCAAGGAAAATTGCGCTTGTTTGGCGTAAATCGTCCGCGCGCAAAGAAGATCTGTTGGTGCTGGCTGAGTATTTGGGCAAGGCACGGCAAAATCTGGCAGACCTTGCCCAGTAGTCCTGAGAATTTAGGTAAAAAGGAGCCACGCCATATGACTCGCGAACAATTTGATTCCTATTGCGGCGGCATGAAAGCCACCACCAACGTCATCCAATGGGGCAATGCCTCGGTCTGGAAGATCGGTGGCAAGATTTTTGCCATTTGTTCCAACTGGGGTGACGGGAAAGAAGGTCCAGAAGATCAACTGGAAGGCCGCTCAGAAAACCAATCAAAAAACGCATCAATTGGAAGCGAGCCGGAGGTCCACACCCCGCGTATCAGCTTCAAATGCTCTGATCTGGCCTATGAGCTGTTGCCCGAGCAACATGGCATTATCCCTGCTCCCTATCTGGCTCGCGCTAAATGGGTACAGATCAACAACCCTAACGCCATGAGCGAACAAGACCTTAAACTCCACCTTGATGCTGCCTATGAGATTATCGCCAAAAAACTAACCAAAAAGGTGAGAGCCGAATTGGGTGTGAAGATTTGAGGGAAAAGAAGGTGGCTGACCCGGGCGAGTGAATTGATATCATATAGACAGCTTTAATCTTCCCCTTTTGAGATTGTGGCTTTCCTATAAAACTTGTTTTTGAGGAGACCGATAATTGGCTGCTCAACAAAGCGGGTGAGCAAATAGGATGTAAGAATAGACAAGGCCATTATAATAGAAAAGCCGATCAAACCGTTTGCTGGAATGTCTGTTTTTCTCAGGATCTCTAGTATTGGGTAATGCACAAGATAGAGCCCATAGCTTAAGGTCCCGACAAACAAAAGTATTTTTGATTCAAACACACGAGCTAGCCAGCTGAATTGCGCATTGTAACCGATGACAACGAAAAACGTAGCAAACGCCATCATTCTGGGTGTGTTGCCAATTGAGAACAATAAGTTCAAACCCGCCAATATAATGCCAAGCGCTAAGATCGGAGTCAGGTATGATGAGAGAGCTTGTTGGTGTCTTGAGCGGATTGTGTGAGCAATTACACCGAGTAGAAAATATATCCCGTATCGGAACGGTAAAAACTGGGTAGAAATTAGCTCTGGCCCAATAGAAAATTCGTTTAATAGAAATTTTATTGCCGAAGGTAGAGATAGGATTATTAAAGCCCCTACTATTACATGTATCCACCTAAAGTTTTTGGGAAAAAACAATGGCAGTAACAAGTACCAAAACACCTCGATCGGCAATGTCCATTCAACATTGAGTATTGTATTCGCAGTTCCTGCATCCAGGTAGCTTATAAATAGATAATGTAAAATCAGGTTATGAGCGTCGTAGCTGTTAATCCCATCAGCAGCCCATGTCGAAGGGGGAATGATTTGTGTGGTAATTAGAAAAAATGTTATTGTGATGCATATATAATATAGAGGAACGATACGAAGGAGCCTTCGATAAAGATATGAAGTATACTTATTTTCTTGCGAATAAGATTGTGTAACGCTGAAACCGGATATTACAAAAAATATGTAAACACCACACAAGCCTGCGTCTGTAATATTATTGCCCACCCACCCAAAATCACGGAAAGCAGCGGTGTGGATTACGACGACCAGCGAGGCAGCAATAGCTCGAAGGCCGGTAATAAAATTTGTACTTCCATAGTCTTTTATCATTGGCAGGTCCAATATGCCTTAATCGACATCCCTAGATGGTCTTTTCCGTAGCGAAGGATTGGCATAAGGGGCCTCTTTTTTAGTCTTTATTGGTTTGGCACAACACCTGACACATCTCTAACCGATTTGATGCAAGTGCGATAGATCTGCTTGTGAATACGACACGTCATAATCAAACAGTGAAGGATTACCTGCGCGCCAATATTTAGTGCGTCAAATTGATTGAGGTTACGTTGCTGAATTTAGGATTCACTGCGTTCGGCTATGGTCAATAACCGAAATCTCCTTGACCCGCCTCCCGCTCTGCCGCATAAATATCCGGTAAATCTTTCGGCGTTGAGCGCGGCAATCCTGTTGGTCTTTTGGGACTTGATGGAGGGCAACCGCAGCGCGCAGCCTGAAGACTTTTCAAGGACGATCTTCGGGCTGATCAAACCGGAGAGCTATCCATGAAGACACAGTTTACCACCATTATTGAACCCTTTCGCATCAAATCGGTCGAGCCGATTCGCATGACCACACGTGCTGAGCGTGTGGCCAAGTTGAAGGACGCGCATTTCAACCTTTTTGCGCTCAAATCCGACGATGTGCTGATCGACCTGTTGACCGATTCGGGCACCGGTGCGATGAGCGCCGAGCAATGGGCTGCGATCATGCGCGGCGATGAGAGTTATGCCGGTTCCCCCTCCTATTATCGCTTCAAAGACAGTGTGCAAGAGCTGATGCCGTTCGAGCATATTATCCCCACCCATCAGGGCCGCGCAGCAGAAGCCATTCTGGTGTCCATTTTTGGAGGCACCGGAAAGCACATTCCAAACAACACCCATTTTGACACCACCCGAGGCAATATTGAGGCCAGCGGTGCGCAAGCCTATGATCTGGTTATTGAAGAGGGCAAAGACCCAAGCTCTTTATTCCCCTTCAAGGGCAATATGGATTTGGCCAAACTGGAAGCCTTTTTAGAAGAGCATGGCGATGCCGTGCCGATTGTGATGCTAACCATCACCAACAATGCCGGTGGCGGCCAGCCGGTCAGTCTTGCCAACATTCGTGCCGTCTCCCAGTTGGCCCATCGCTTCGGTAAACCCTTCATTATCGATAGCTGTCGCTTCGCGGAAAATGCCTATTTCATCAAACAGCGTGAAGAAGGCCAACAGTATCGTTCCATCAAGGACATCGTGCGTGATTGCTTTGCCGTGGCCGATGGCATGACCATGAGCGCCAAAAAAGACGCCTTTGGCAACATCGGTGGCTGGCTGGCATTCAATGACGATGACCTGGCGGAAAAAGCGCGGGTCCGTTTGATCCAAACCGAAGGTTTCCCAACTTATGGCGGCCTAGCCGGTCGCGATCTGGAGGCGCTGGCTCAAGGATTGCATGAGATTATCGATGAGGACTATCTCAAATACCGCATTCGCACCAACGAATATATTGTCGAACGTCTCGACAAAATGGGCATTCCGGTGGTCAAACCGGCGGGCGGGCATGCGGTGTTTGTTGATGCCAAAAGCTGGTTGCCACACATCGATCCTCTGGCCTATCCAGCCCACACAGTGGCCGTTAAACTCTATGAACTCGGTGGCATTCGCTCCTGCGAGATCGGCTCGGTGATGTTTGGTCGACAGACCGATGGCAGTGAAAAGCCCGCCGCCATGGAATTGGTGCGTCTGGCCTTTCCTCGTCGCACCTACACCCAGTCTCATGCGGACTATGTGGTGGAAGCCTTTGAAATGCTACAAGCTGAAAAAGACAGCCTGACCGGCTTCAAGGTGATCAAAGAGCCAAAACTCATGCGGCACTTCACCTGTGAGTTTGCGCCTCTATAGGCGTGTTGACATCTGAACCTGCGAAGAAGATCATGCAGTTGAATTGCGCGTTACTTCAGCTGCATGATGTAGGCATAGAAGTGTGTAATAGGGTCAATAATGCCGTATCCGATAGAAGAAAAATTGGTGATTGCGATTTCTTCCAGCGCATTGTTTGATCTATCTGAATCTGACGCGGTCTTTCGTGCCGATGGACCCGAGGCTTACAAAAAATACCAAGAAAAACATTCAGAGTTGGTGCTACCAAGTGGGGTCGCTTTCCCTTTTATTCGTCAGTTCCTCAAGCTGAATGATAAATTTCCGGATAAAAAGCCAGCCGAAGTGGTCTTGCTGTCAAGGAATTCGCCCGTGACGGGAAGAAGGGTGTTCAAATCGATACAGCACTATGGACTAAGCATTTCCCGAGCAGCTTTCCTAGAAGGCCAATCTCCCTATAAGTACATTCCAGCTTTCAATGCATCATTATTTTTATCTGCGAACAAATCAGACATTGATTTGGCGACAAAGGCGGGCTTTCCTGCAGGTCTTGTGCTTCCCGCAAATGTCGCCAATGAAGAGGACTTGGAGCTTCGAATTGCATTCGACTTTGACGGAGTGATTGCAGATGATCAGTCTGAGAAAGTCGGCAAACAAGAAGGCTTGGAACAATTTCATAAATTCGAAACCGAGCACTCCCACGAACCTCACGCGAATGGGCCTTTAGCGGGTCTTTTCAAAAAAATCTTTGCTCTTCAGGAAATCGAGAACCAAGCAGTGTTGGTGGACCCAGAATATAAAAAATTCATTCGCACCGCTATTGTTACTGCCCGAAATGCTCCTTCGCACGAGAGAATGATTACGACTTTGGAAAAGTGGCAGGTGAGCCCGCACGAGACATTTTTCCTTGGAGGGATGGACAAGAAAAGAATTCTCGAGATCCTTAAACCGCATATGTTTTTTGATGATCAAATTGATCATTTGAAAACAGGAGTTGAGGCTGTCGCTTTGGTTCACATTCCATTTGGCTTCGCAAATAACTTAGGCCCCTGCCATCACTTCAACCGTTCGCACCAGCAAAGCTAGATCTTCATCGCGGCTGAGGCGATGGTCGCCGTCTTTGACCAGAGTCAGGCTTACATCATCCTGTGCCAACCGTGCCACCAGATCCACAGAAGACTGCCACGGTACGGCATCATCCTTGATCCCTTGCAGGATATGAACGGGGCAGCCGGTTTCAATCAAGTCATCGCCAAACAAATGCTGCTTGCCATCTTCGATTAAATCCCTCGTGATTTCATAGGGGTCGCCATAGTCACTTGGTTGTAAAAAGAGGCCAGTTTCAGCCATTTCTTTTTTGGCGGCATCATCAAACAAGTCCCACATAAGGTCTTTGGTCATATCGACAGCAGGAGCGATGAGCACGAGCCCTTTGATTCGGCTGTTTTCAATTCCCACCGACTTGATGTGCGCCCGCACCAGCAACAGCGCCAACCAGCCGCCCATCGATGAGCCAATCACCACTTGAGGGCCCGAAGTCTGGGCATTGAAAATTGCCAGGCTTTCTTCAAGCCATTTTGAAATGGTACCATCGGTGAAAGCGCCGCCAGAAATACCGTGGCCGGAATAGTCAAACCGGGTGCAGCCGTGACCGGTGTGGGCAGCCCAGTCATCCAGCACCAGAACCTTGGAGCCTTCCATATCCGACTTATAACCTCCCATCCACAACAGACTGACTCCGTCCGGGCGTGTTGACGGGCGATGATGAAAGGCTATTGCGCGAGCCTCTTCACGTTCATTTGGTTGATTTCCAACACACAAGATTTGCTTTTGGGTGGCGGTCATTGTTATGTCTCCGAACAGTCTTAAAGGCTTGGTGACCCTTTGGGTGGCGCAATCAGGCATAATCTCTTTGTAGCGTGGCGAATCACATGACAAAAGCCCCAACCATCCTTCAAGTTGTCCCTTGGCTCGATTCAGGCGGTGTCGAGCGCGGAACGGTGGATATCGCAGCAGCCATCATCCAGGCTGGCGGACGTGCGTTGGTTGCCGGAGAAGCCGGGCGCTTGGTGCCTCAATTGCATGCGCTTGGTGGAGAGTTGTTGCCGTTGACGGGGCGCAGCAAGAACCCTTATGTAATTCTGCATTCCAATGCCAAAGCTCTAGAGGCCATGATTCATGAACACAAAGTTGATCTGGTCCATGCCCGCTCGCGTGCCCCCGCTTGGAGTGCGTTGATTGCCGCAAGGCGCACCGGCGTACCGTTTGTCACCACCTATCACGGCGCCTACAGCCAAAAGGGCCGCATCAAGGCCTTTTATAATTCGGTCATGGCCAAGGGCGATGTCGTGATCGCCAATTCGCATTATACCGCCGATTTGATAGCGAGCCGTCGCCCCGAGGCAAAAAAGCGCATCGTGACCATTCACCGTGGTGTCGATATGAGCGCATTTGATCCTGCCGTGGTGTCTGCGGACAGAGTCAATCAGCTTCGCAGCCAATGGGGCGTCGATGATCGTCCTGTGATCATTTTGCCTTCGCGCCTGACCCGATGGAAGGGGCAAAGCTTTATTCTGCCAGTGGTCGGAGCGCTGAAACAGCAGGGCATGGCGTTTCAGTTGGTCTTGATTGGCGATGATCAGGGCCGTGAGTCTTACATGGCCGAACTGGATGCATTGATCGCCCAGTATGATTTGCATGATTGCGTCAAACGTGTTGGCCATTGCAGCGATATGGCTGCGGCCTACACGGTGTCTGATTTGGTAATTGTGCCGTCTCAGGATGCTGAAACCTTTGGTCGCAGCGCAGCCGAAGCCCTCGCGATGGGGAAAATCACGCTCGTCGGCGATCTTGGTGCCCAACCGGAAGTGGCTGCACCCCCAAGCGGTGTCTCAGCTGAAGGCTGGATTGCTAAAGTTATCCGCCATGATGATTCGGACGGTTGGCAAAAAGCCATTGCGTCCGCGCTCGCTCAGGACAAAGGCATAATCGCCAACAGCGCACCTCTGGCGCGCCAACATGTCGAAGCCCACTTTTCCTTGGACTCAATGGGCCACGACACGCTTGCCATTTATGACGGACTTATCGGTTCTTGCTTGGCCGAAGATAAATGAACCAGTAGCAAAGACCGACCAGAAAACCACCGCCGATGATGTTGCCAATGGTTACAGGCAGCAGGTTATTGATGAAAAAATGCGTCCATGTCAGATCGGCAAACTCGGCAGCAGTCCGGCCAGTGGCTTGCCAGAATTCTGGTCCAACGGATGCTTTGGTCAGAATGCCCATCGGTATCATAAACATGTTGGCAACACAGTGTTCAAACCCCGCAGCGACAAACATTGCCACAGGCAGCACCACAGCGAGCAATTTGTCCGTCAGGGTTCGCGCGCTGAACGTCATCCAGACGCCGAGACAAACCATGACGTTGCACATGGTGCCCAATGCCACGGCCTGAAGAAACGTATGGTGCAATTTGTGTTGCGCAATTGACATATAACTGATGCCCAGTGAGCCATTGGCTTGGTCATAGTGTTTGGCAAGCAGCATGATGCCGACCAATAAAAGCGCTCCAATGAAGTTACCAAAATAAACAAGTAGCCAGTTGCGAGCCAATTGTCCCCAGCTGATTTTTTTGCTGGCCTTGGCGACAACAGTGAGCACAGTGCTTGTGAACAACTCGCCGCCATTGACCACAACCAGCATCAAGCCAAGGCTGAAGGCTAGGCCGCCCAGCATTTTATTGGCACCCCAGCCCATATTGGTGTTGCCGGTGGTGACAACGGCATAAAAAACAAAAGCAATGCCGATAAATGCACCGGCCATAATGGCAAGCATGAGGGTAACGCGTGGATGCTTTGTGGCTTTTCCGACGCCGACATCCTCGGCTTTTTGGGCCATTTCTGGCGGTAACAGGGCATCAAATTCAACTTGGGACATGAAAACTTTCCAGCGCGTGCGCTTTTTTTAAAGTTAAACCAAATCTCGCAACCAAGGCTCATTGGTGAAATATCTTGCGTTAAGATAGCCTATCTACCCATGGCAAACAGACCGATGCGCTGTATTGCGCGTTGTAATTTGACCGCTCTTTAGCAGATCGACTTGATACATCGTTGATATTTATCATCCCAAGCTATGCGTCTAGGGTATAGGTGGTCCCATGGGAGCCCGGATCCATGACAGTAAAATGCCGTGGAATGTACCAAAATGTCGCAGGATTGTGAAAGTATAAGCTTTTCTCAAGGTTATATCGCTAATGAGCCATATGCAGGGCTTGAAAGAAAGCGCAAGCTGCGGCATATGTAGCAGACGAGACAATTGCAATTTTATAGGAGACTACGACCATTCGCCGACCGTATCGAGCGCAGCCAACCCGGGAGACGGGACCGCGCATTAACAACCTAATCCGTTCAGACGACGTTCAGCTCATCGACAGCGAAGGTCACAATCATGGCGATGTGCCAACCAGTCAAGCACTGGAAATGGCCGCTGAGTTAGGTCTGGATCTGGTGGAAATTTCACCAAATGCAAAACCACCAGTTTGCAAAATCATGGATTATGGGCGGTACAAGTACCAGGCTCAGAAAAAGGCCGCCGAAGCGCGCAAAAAGCAGAAGGTGATTGATGTTAAGGAAGTGAAGATGCGTCCTAACATTGATACCCATGATTATGAAGTTAAGATGCGCGGTGCCAATCGTTTTCTCGACGACGGTGACAAGGTCAAGTTTACCTTGCGCTTCCGTGGACGTGAGATGGCCCACCAAAATCTGGGCATGGAATTGCTCAGAAAGGTTAAAGCGGAATTGACCCCACGTACAAAGGTCGAGCTTGAGCCGAAGCTGGAAGGCCGTCAGATGATCATGATCTTGGCTCCAAAATGAGCTAGATTGTATCGCTTCCGCAGCGCTGACTATTTTGAAAACCCGGGCTTTGGCTCGGGTTTTTCGATTCAGGGGTGCCTTATTGCTTCTTTGTGGTTCAATAGTGTGCGAGAACGGGATGAATTGGTGGCAATTGCAGCTTTGTTAGACATTCTACGCCTTTCCCCTTGCTTCCTGACGCCCCCATGGCTATAACCCGCCAATCTCGACTCTTCCGGCCAAGTGTAAGGGCTGCCGTGGTGAGTCAGAATGCTCAATCCGAGACGGTTTTTAGCACACCTGTTCAGGTGGTTGATAATCCGGCTTCGAGCGACATCAAAAACAACCAATCCGCAAGGATTTTAGGAGAGCAAAATGCCCAAGCTGAAGACGAAGTCCGGCGCCAAGAAGCGTTTCAAAGTGACCGGTACTGGTAAAGTTGTATCAGGCCAGGCTGGTAAACAGCATGGTATGATCAAACGCACCACCAAATTCATCCGCAATGCCCGTGGCACCACCACTTTGTCTGCCCAGGATGCCCGTACCATCAAACAGTTCCTGCCTTACAAATAAGCAGTCGAGCTGAGCGCATTCTTTAGGAGATTTACAAATGTCACGTGTAAAACGCGGTGTAACCGCCCACGCCCGTCATAAAAAAGTACTCAAGGCAGCCAAAGGCTATTATGGCCGCCGTAAGAGCACGATCCGCGTCGCCAAACAGGCGGTTGAAAAAGCGGGTCAGTACGCATATCGCGACCGTAAAACCAAAAAACGCAATTTCCGTTCTTTGTGGATTCAGCGTATCAATGCTGCTGTTCGCGAACAGGGCATGACTTATGGTCGTTTCATTGATGGTCTGACCAAATCCGGCATCGAAATTGACCGTAAGGTTCTTTCTGATATGGCAATTCATCAGCCAGAAGCTTTTGTAAGCTTGGTTGAAAAGGCCAAATCTGCCGCTGCTGCCTAACTCGGCAAGACTAATTTTCAAGTTTGAAAACCCGCGTCGAGCAATCGGTGCGGGTTTTCTTTTGGTTGATTGGTCATAGAAGACGGTTTTTACAAGAAACTTGCTGGATTGTGTTGGTCAATCTGATAAAACCGCTACAACTGAATGTCTTGTCGAGCAAGCACCGCTCGACCGAACCTGTCCACACGGAATGTCTATGTCGGAACTCAATGAACTCGAGCAGGAAATCACGGCAGCTATCACAGCGGCCAGCGATGAGACTGCACTGGAAGATGTCCGGGTCTCTGCCCTTGGAAAAAAGGGCAAGATTTCGGATCTGATGAAAACGCTGGGCAAGATGACCCCGGAAGAACGCAAGGAAATGGGGCCGGCTCTGAACGGGCTAAAAGCCCGCATCGGCGACGCCATTGGCGCCCGCAAAGAGGTGTTGAAAGTTCAGGCTCTTGACGCGCGCCTCAAGAGCGAAACCGTTGATGTTACTTTGCCAACCCGGATAGGAGCTACCTTTGATGGCCGCGTGCACCCAATTGCACAGGTCACCGACGAGCTGACGGCTATTTTTGCTGATATGGGCTTTGCTGTGGCCGAAGGGCCAGACATTGAGACCGATTTTTACAATTTCACCGCGCTAAACTTCCCGCCCGATCATCCCGCGCGTCTGGAACATGACACTTTCTTCTTGCCCGAAAAAGAAGACGGAACGCAAATGGTGCTGCGGACCCATACGTCTCCGGTTCAGATTCGCACTATGACCAGTCAAGAACCTCCAATCCGCGTCATTTGCCCCGGCCGCACCTATCGCTGTGACAGCGACCAGACCCACACACCGATGTTCCATCAGGTGGAAGGCCTCGTCATCGAAGAAGGCATCCATATGGGCCATCTGAAATGGGTGTTAGAAGAATTCTGCAAAGCCTTCTTTGAAGTCGACAATGTCAAGATGCGCTTCCGTGCCTCGCACTTCCCCTTCACCGAGCCGTCCATGGAAGTGGACATTGGCTGTCAGCGCGTGGGCAATGAATTGCGTATCGGCGAGGGCGATGATTGGCTCGAAATCCTCGGCTGTGGCATGGTGCATCCCAACGTGCTGCGCAATTGTAATCTTGATCCGGACAAATACACCGGTTTTGCATGGGGTATGGGTATCGACCGTCTTGCCATGCTGAAGTATGGCATGCCAGACTTGCGCGCTTTCTTTAACGGCGACAAGCGTTGGCTCGACCATTACGGTTTCCGTCCCCTTGATATTCCCGGACTGGTAGGAGGGCTTTCCTCATGAAATTCACACTGTCCTGGCTGAAGGATTACCTCGACACCGACGCGTCACTTGAGGAAATTCTAGATAAACTGACTGTCATCGGCCTTGAAGTCGAAGAAGTCATCGATCCTGCCAATCTGCTCAAAGACTTCACCGTTGCCTATGTTGAAGAGGCGGTACAGCATCCGGATGCAGACCGATTGCGTGTCTGTAAGGTCAACACCGGCAAAGAAGTGTTGCAGATCGTTTGTGGTGCGCCCAATGCGCGTGAGGGCATCAAAGTGGTGTTGGCACAGAACGGATCTGTCATACCGACCAATGGCATGGTTTTGAAACCCACTAAAATCCGCGGTGTTGAATCCAACGGCATGATGTGCTCCGAGCGCGAAATGGGCCTGTCCGACGAGCATGATGGCATCATGGAATTACCTGCCGATGCTCCGATCGGCGAGCCGTTTGCGCCGTTACTTGGCCTTGACGATCCTGTCATCGACATTGCCATCACACCCAACCGTGGTGATGCGCTAGGCGTTTATGGCGTGGCGCGTGATCTGGCTGGGTCCGGTATTGGCACGCTGAAAGAAAATACCCCCAAGCCCGTCTCTGGAAAATTCGACAGCTCAGTTGATGTCACCTTAAAGTTTGAAGATGGTGACAGCACCATTTGTCCGATCTTCACTGGTGTGTACGTCAAAGGTGTTACAAACGGCCCCAGCCCTGAATGGATGCAAAAGCGCCTGCGGGCCATTGGTCTCAGGCCCATCAATGCGTTGGTTGATATCACCAACTACATCACCTACGACCGTGGCCGTCCGCTCCATGTTTATGACGCTGACAAGCTTACCGGAAACATTCATGTTCGCATGGGTAAACCGGGTGAAACAATGCGTGCGCTCGACGGCAAAGACTATGAAATCAAGGTTGGTACTGACATTTGCGTTATTGCAGATGACAGCGGTCCCATTGGCTTTGGTGGTATCATGGGCGGTGAGACAACCGGCTCACAGCCAGACACCACCAACGTCTTTATCGAATGCGCGTGGTTTGATCCGATCCTGACGGCGCGGGCCGGTCGTGCATTGGGCATCCAATCCGATGCGCGCTATCGCTTTGAACGCACTTGTGATCCGGCGTTTGTTCTTCCCGGACAGAATGCTGCTGTTCAAATGGTACTCGATCTGTGTGGTGGTGAATCCTCCAATATGGTGATCGCCGGTGAGGCTCCGCTTGAAGACAAGATCATCGACTTCCCTCTCTCCGAGGTGAAGCGCTTGGTTGGACTTGAAGTGTCTGACATCGAAATCAAGACCGTTTTGAAACGCCTTGGCTTCTGGGTTTCTGGTACGGGCGAAGAAGTTAAAGTGGCCATCCCTACCTTCCGCCCGGACGTGCATGGCAAGGCAGACATCGTTGAAGAAGTGGCTCGCATCATTGGTGTGGACCAAGTGCCAAATACACCGCTGCCGCGCCTATCTGCTGTTACACAGCCGCCATTGACCGAACGCCAGAAGCGCATCCGCGCCTCGCGTCGACAACTAGCGGCCCGTGGCATGGTGGAGGCCGTTACTTGGTCCTTTACCGAAAAGAAACTGGCTGAGCTGTTCGGTGGTGGTAAGCCCGAGCTGGCTTTGATCAACCCGATCTCTGCTGAACTGTCCGACATGCGCCCAAGCCTCCTGCCGGGCCTGTTGCAAGCGGTTCAGCGCAATGTTGATCGTGGTTTGAATGATCTGGCTTTGTTTGAAGTGGGTCAGATCTTCCTTGGTGATCAACCCGACGAGCAATTTACCCACGCCACAGGCATTCGCCGCGGCGCTGTGCAGATTGCGGGTTCTGGCCGTCACTGGCGCGATGCAGCCGATGTTGCAGATGTCTTTGACATTCGTGCCGATGCGCTGGCTGTGCTGGAATCTATGGGGCTTGACAGCTCCAAGCTGCAAATCGTCTCCGGTGGCCCTTCTTGGTATCATCCCGGGCGGTCTGGGAAAATCCAGTTGGGTCCAAAAAATGTCATCGGCTCCTTCGGTGAATTGCACCCCAAAATTCTTGATGATCTGAAGGTTGACGGCCCTGTTTGCGCCTTCGAGATTACCATCGAAGCCGTGCCGACACCCAAGAAAAAGGCCACCAAGTCGCGTTCGGCTCTGATTCTGTCTGATCTGCAACCAGTGCGCCGTGACTTTGCTTTTGTGGTCAATGCGGACGTGACCGCCGCTACCATTCTGCGGGCGGCGTCGGGTGCCGACAAAAAACTGATCACTGCGGTCAATTTGTTCGACCTATATGAAGGTGGACGGATGGAAGAGGGCAAAAAATCGGTTGCTTTTGAAGTGACCCTTCAGCCCAAAGACAAGACGCTGACGGACGAAGACATCGAAGCAATTTCAAACAAGATTGTTACGATGGTCACCAAGGCAACCGGTGGCGAGTTGCGCGCCTGAGCGTAATCACCGTTGTAAGTTAAAAAAGGCGGGGCTCCCAAATCGGGTGGCTTCGCCTTTTTGTTCAAACACCGGCCTTACCTTTACCATGACAGCCGAATCGTCGACGCTGAAGCTTGCCAATCGGAGAAATGCGCGTGAAGGAAAGTTCTCACTTGTTCAAACATAAGCCAGAAGACACTGCGCTGGATGAACAGGACCGCCGTGATGCGCTCATGCACATCATTCGTCAAGACGATCAGTTGATGGCGCTACTCAGCGGTTTGCGCACTCTTGATTTCCCCGACTGGCGATTGGTCTCGGGCGCAATATACCAAACCGTCTGGAACGTCCTAACCGGCCAGCCACAGGGGTATGGTATCAAGGATTATGACGTCGCCTATTTCGATGCATCCGATCTCTCCTATGAGGCGGAAGACGCTGTCATCAAACAAGCGGCGACTGCATTGCCTGATTGGTGCGATCGCATCGAAGTGCGCAATCAGGCACGTGTACATTTATGGTACCCGGATCGTTTCGGTGGAGCCTATCCCAAGCTGTCCTGCACGGACGAAAGCTTGGAAAATTACATGTGCACCACCCATGCGGTGGCGGTGCGTCTAGAACACAATGGTGAGATTTCCATCGCGGCGCCCTTCGGGCTGGCCGACATTTTTTCGCTGACTATCCGGCCCAGCACCAAACTGCCGAGCAACCAAACCCATTATGGCCAAAAAGCCAAGCGCATGAGCCAGCTCTGGCCTCAACTCAAAGTGCTGGATTGGCACAGCGGCAAACCGGTTCGACCTGAGTTTCTTTGACAGACGGGGCCTTTAGCTGAGCGAGTGGATGAGGGAGTTTCTCACTTTCTGGCGAGAGTTTCCCACATCTGAGGTCCGCAGTTTGCGACTGCACAACCACGGCAGCCACTGCCGCATGCCGGGGTGTCCGCAGGTATGGCCCGCACCCGACCTTTGGCTTCCAGCAATTCCAACATGCCTTTTAGCGCGTCGGGGGCAACCCCGAAATGCAGCGCAATGTCCGAAGTATTCACTTGGCCATGCTCGGCCAAGTAGTTGTTGATTTGAGACAAAATCATAAACTTGCCTCCAGCACTGGTTTTGAGCCATTCTTGCGATCAGGATGCCGCCCAATGAAGCGCATGACACCGATCACCAGAACCACAAGTGCCAGTATAGATCCGATCCAGATGGTTGCACCGGTAGGGTTGCGAGAAAAAGTACCGATCTGATAAGCCATCACCGCTGAACAATAACCCAGCATTGTTGTCCAACCAATGGCGAACAGGGCCCATTGTCGCCCTACCTCTCGGAACAACGCCGCAGTCGCCGCGACGCACGGGGTGTAAAGAAGGATAATAAGCAGATAGGCAAAGGCACCCACCTTACCGTCAAAGCGCGAAACCATCGCGGCAAACGTTCGATTGTCGACGTCCTGCTCAGCCGCAGCTGCTTCTACGCTGGAGATATCACCGATGTCCAAGCCCAATGGATCGGCGAGATTGCCCACCATGTCTTTCAAATTGGCAGGAATGGTTGATACCGCGTCAGACAGGCCACCCAGTAAGCTGAAACCGGCATCTTCTTCGCCATCATCCAGCTTGGCGTCAATCTGGCTGTAAAGCGCGTTAAGTGTACCAACCACGGCTTCTTTGGCAAAGATTCCGGTGAATAGGCCCACTGTTGCAGGCCAGTTGTCCCTTGATATACCCATTGGTTCCACCACCGGTGTGAGGCTCTTGCCGATCTCAGCCAACACAGAATGCTCACTGTCTTCGTGGCCAAAACTGCCATCAGGACTGATGGAATTGAGAAAGCTGAGGCAAAAAACCACAATCACGATCAGTTGGCCCGCTTCAAGGCAGAATTGTTTCAGACGGTCCCATGTTCGGATAAGGGCAGAGCCCATGTTCGGCATATGGTAGTGCGGTAACTCCATGACAAAGGGCTGGGCTTTGCCACCAAAAATAGTATTTTTGAGAACCAGTCCGGTGAAGATCGCAAACAATATGCCAATGATATAAAGCAAGAACACCAAATTTTGTCCGCCGTTCGCAAAGAATGCTGCAGCAAACAGCGCATAGACTGGCAGACGAGCACCGCACGACATAAAGGGTGACATCATCGCGGTGACAATCCGGTCCCGGCGGCTGTCCAGCGTGCGTGTCGCCATAATGGCAGGCACGGTGCAGCCAAAGCCCAGCAGCATGGGCACAAAGCTCTTACCAGGCAGGCCAATGGAACACATCGCACGGTCAACCACAAAAGCTGCGCGTGCCATATAGCCGCTGTCTTCCAAGCAAGTCAGGAACAAAAACAAGAAGCCGACCACGGGAATGAACGTTGCAACCGTTTGAATGCCGACGCCGATGCCGTTTGGCAGCATGGCGATCACCCAATCCGGAGCCCCCCATTGAGCCAGCCAATGGGCAGGGCCATCAACCAGCACGGTGCCCGCGGCAATGTCGAAAAAATCAATAAAGGCGCCGGCAAAATTGATCGTCAACAGGAACATCAAATACATAATGAGCAGAAAAATCGGAATACCAAAAATGCGGTTCAGGATCACAGCATCGATGCGTTCTGTCCAGCTTTTGGATAGCCGCCCGACATGACGGATTACATCTCGGGCCAAACTGTTGGCAAAACCATAACGACCGTCAGCGATCAAGAGATCAGCATCTTCACCGCTTTCTTGCTCAAGATGGATCAGAATAGCATCAACAGCCGCGCGCGAGTCTTTGTCTAGAAATGACAAAGCCTTGCTGTCCCCCCCCAGAGATTTGACAGCCAACCAGCGCGGATCAACCCAATGCTGGGCCGCATCTGGTGTGACTTGTTCCACCAACGCGGGCAATGCTGCCTCGATAGCAGGGGCATACGCAATAGATACAGCACTGACGCTTGGGTTTTGACTGGCTTGACAGATCTTCTCTGAGAACAAGGTTAGGCTGTTGGTATCTCTTGGGCAAAGGGGGATTACCGGTATCTGCAAGACTTTAGACAGAAGATCAATGTCAATCTCCATGCCCTGTCTGCGTGCGCTGTCCATTTTGGTCAGTGCCACCACCATCGGCACCCGCATGTCGATCAATTGTGTCGTAAGGAAAAGGTTGCGTTCCAGATTGGTCGCATCCACAACATTGACCACCAGATCGGAAGAGCCTGACAGGATATAGTCCCGCGCGATGGCCTCATCAAGCCCGCTGCTATAACCGGTATCCATGGAATAGGTGCCAGGCAAGTCCACAATGACGAAGGATTGCCCGCGATACTCGAAGTTGCCTTCCTTACGGTCGATGGTGACACCGGGCCAATTGCCCACCCGTTGCCGGGACCCTGTAAGGGCGTTGAAGAGTGTGGTCTTGCCACAATTGGGGTTGCCTGCAAAGGCGAGACGAAATTCAGCCATGAGAAACCAATTCACAGTGTTGCAGGGCGCCAAAGCGCGCTGACCAACAAATCTGGGAGCAAAAAAGACACAAGTAGAACGCGAGAAGCGCTTCAGACCCTAGTGGTCAGCAGCTTCAATCCCGACACCAGAAGCATCGGACTTGCGCAATGACAGGGCGCATCCACGGACCGTTATCTCGACAGGGTCGCCAAGCGGGGCAATACGCAGAACCGTGAACTCTGCACCTCGTGTCAGGCCCATGGCCAGCAATTGTTGTTTGAAAGCCCGATTGGCGATGTCCAACCGGGTAATGCGACCTCGATCTCCAACATTCATATCACGCAAGGTGGCAATCATGTTTAAACTCCGTAACGAAGGTGGATCGGACGGTCTGTCGTGGCTGGCCCCATCGGCAGATGTTCGAATTAATGAGAATGACTTGCAATATCACCTACCGCATTTTGATCGCCCTGAGATTGACCGAAATCAAAATCGCTCAAAAACTTGACCCCAGAATACAGGAATATAACTAAAGCGACTTTCTATATTTTGCAATATAAGTAGTAGATCGTATGAAGCTGTGGGCAAGGCAGAGCTAGCAATCCACCGGTTTGATCAACCGTGCATCAGTTCTTCAAGCGCAACACCGCGATATTGTTTGGTTTGGTCCAAGACAACATGGCTGGCGATTTGCATTTTGCCGCCCACCTGAACCAAAAGATCTTCTGTAACCGCATGATAGCGTTGGATATCTGTACAAACAAACCGAACCAGATAATCAAAGGATCCGCTCAGCTTCAGGCACTCCACTACATCTGGCAATGTCGCGATTGCGCTCTCAAAGGTGGAAAAAATGGAGTGGTCATGATCGCGAATGGTGATGGTGGCCATAACGGTGACATGGCGACACAGGGCTTCGAGATTGATCAGGCCAAGATAGCCGCCAATCAGTCCAATATCTTCAAGTCGCTTGACCCGTTGTAGACAGGGACTTGGCGACAGACCAACTTTTTCAGATAAGGCTTTATTGGTGATGCGCGCATCTTTTTGCAGCTCATCAAGAATGCGCAAATCTATCCGATCTAGTTTGGAGCTTTTCCGCGGCAAAGTCTTGATCCCCTGTTAAATGGGCAAATTACGAAATAAAATAGTGTGAACGATAGCGTTTTTGCAGAATATGAGGTGTTTTGCAAGTAAATTCAAATCAGTTATCTGGCGCATAAAATAGGGTATTCTATCTATTCTTGGGGACTGGTTGGCTAAAACCTGCTATCAGAATTCTCCAATCGACCATGCTCATGGGAGGTGGTCCTGGACTGGCACATTCGACCTATTGCGCCGGTTTATTGGGCATGCGAGCATGCCGACCAAGATAACTAAAATCGCTATTTCACAGTCAGAGGATTATTCGAATGCGGAAAACTGGATCAGTAGATCGCCGCTCGGTGTTGACCGGGCTGGCTGCGGGTGGAGCCGTTAGCTTGGCAAGTCCAGCAATTGTCAAAGCCGATGAAACCATCGTTTGGAAAATGCCAATGTCTTGGCCCAAGCAGGTGCCGGGCGTTGGTATCAATGGCGTTCGCTTTGCCGAGCGCGTGACACAAATGTCAGGCGGCCGCCTGCGCATCAAGGTGTTTGGTGCAGGCGAGTTGGTGCCGCCACTTGAAGTCTTTGATGCTGTTGCCAGCGGTGCTGCCGAAATCGGTCATGCCACGCCCTATTATTGGCAAGGCAAAGATCAGGCCTTCCATTTCTTCACCGGTGTGCCCTTTGGACTGACCCAGATCGAACATGCAGCGTGGTTGCGGTTTGGTGGCGGACAAGCGCTTTGGGAAAAAGCTTATGAGCCCTTTGGTGTCACCCCATTCTACGCAGGATCTTCTGGCACACAGGCCGGTGGCTGGTTTGCCAAAGAGCTCACAACTCTGGAAGATTTCAAGGGCCTGAAAATGCGAATAGCCGGACTTGGTGGAGAAGTGTTGCGCCGTTTGGGGGCCTCTGTTGTCATGCTGCCACCAACGGATATTTTCGCTGCCTTGCAATCGGGCACCATTGATGCTGCGGAATGGGTCGGTCCTTGGAATGATCTCGCCTTTGGTCTCTACAAAGTTGTTGGCAATTATTACATGCCCGCCTTTCATGAATTGGGCGCTGCGTTGGAGGTGATCGTCAACACCGAAAAACTGATGGCTTTGCCCGAAGACCTGCAGGCAATTGTTAAAGCTGCGGCTCAGGCAACTTCCTTTGAGACCATGGCGGACTTTGCTTACAACAATGCTGCTTCGCTTGGTCCATTGATGGAGAAGGAAGGCGTAACCGTTCGCAGTCTGCCGGATGATATGACCATGGCTCTTGCCAGAGAATCAGCTGTCGTTGTTAAAGAAATTGCAGACAAAACGCCGCTCGCGGGCGAAATTTACAAAAGTTTTGTCGATTTCCGTGAGATTTCTTCGCGCTATGTCATGCAGTCCGAGTGGGAAGCCCTGCGGACTCGCAAAATGGCGCTTGAGCTTTAGCCCGAATCGCTAATTTGGGTCGCAAGACGCTGCCGAACGTTAGAATCTGTAGAAACCCGGTCTGAAAAGGCCGGGTTTTGCATTTCTGACTGGATTTTTCCCGCCTGACATGAGAAAGGCGACAAAGTCTCTTCTTTGTTTGAGACAGCAAGGGTATAAGCGCGCCATGACCAAACATGCATTTGATAAAATCCGCAACTTTTCCATCATCGCTCATATCGATCATGGGAAGTCCACGCTCGCCGATCGGTTGATACAATTCACCGGGGGCTTGAGCGATCGCGAAATGTCCGAGCAAGTGCTCGATAGTATGGATATCGAGAAAGAGCGTGGTATCACCATCAAGGCGCAGACTGTCTCATTGCAGTATCCTGCGGATGATGGCGAGACTTATACACTCAACTTGATGGATACTCCTGGGCACGTCGATTTTGCCTATGAGGTATCCCGTTCGCTTGCTGCTTGTGAAGGCTCGCTGCTGATCGTTGACGCTTCGCAAGGAGTGGAGGCCCAGACCCTCGCGAACGTGTATCAGGCGCTTGACAGAGATCATGAAATTGTTCCGGTCCTCAACAAGATTGACTTGCCCGCAGCCGAACCGGATCGCGTGCGCGAGCAGATTGAAGATGTCATCGGCATTGACGCTTCTGACGCCATTGAGGCCAGCGCGAAATCGGGCATCGGCATCAAAGACATATTGGAAGCCATTGTTAAACGCCTTCCTCCGCCGCAGGGAGATTTTGAGGCGCCGTTGAAGGCGATGCTGGTTGACAGTTATTATGATGTCTATCTCGGCGTTGTTGTTATCGTCCGTATCATGGATGGGGTGCTGAAAAAGGGTGACAAGATCCGTATGATTGGCACCAAAGCCACCTACGATGTTGACCGCCTGGGTACATTCACACCCAAAATGATCGACAGACAAACCCTTGAGCCTGGCGAAATCGGCTTCCTGATCGCTTCAATCAAAGAAGTGGCCGACACGCGGGTGGGGGATACCATCACGCATGAACGCAAACCCTGTGATGCTCCCCTTGAAGGGTTCCGCCCAGCCCAGCCCGTGGTTTTCTGCGGCCTCTTCCCTGTTGATGCCAACGACTTTGATGAACTGCGCGCTGCGATGGGAAAATTGCGTTTGAACGATGCTAGCTTCTCCTATGAAATGGAAAGCTCTGCCGCGCTCGGATTCGGTTTTCGTTGTGGTTTTCTCGGTTTGTTGCACCTGGAAATTATTCAGGAGCGTCTGAGCCGTGAGTTCAATCTTGAATTGATCGCAACGGCACCAAGTGTGGTCTATGAGATGGGCATGAACAACGGTGACGAGATCACATTGCACAATCCTGCTGACATGCCGGATGTGGTTAAAATCAAGGAAATCCGCGAACCTTGGATCAAAGCATCTATCATGACGCCGGATGACTATCTCGGTCCGATCCTGAAGCTGTGTCAGGAACGGCGCGGGATACAAACCGACTTGTCCTATGTTGGATCGCGCGCCATGGTTCAATATGACTTGCCGCTCAACGAAGTGGTTTTCGATTTCTATGATCGTTTGAAATCCATCACCCAAGGATACGCCAGTTTTGATTATCAGCTTGCCGATTATCGCGCTGGTGATCTGGTTAAAATGTCTGTTCTCGTCAATGATGAACCTGTGGATGCATTGTCAATGCTTGTACACCGGTCTCAGGCTGAGGTTCGTGGTCGGTCTATGTGTGAGAAGCTCAAGGATTTGATCCCGCGTCACATGTTCAAGATCCCGATTCAGGCTGCACTTGGTGGTCGTGTGATTGCACGCGAGACCATTTCAGCTATGCGTAAGGACGTTACGGCCAAGTGTTACGGTGGTGATGCCACACGCAAGCGCAAGCTGTTGGACAAGCAGAAGGCAGGTAAGAAAAAGATGCGTCAGTTCGGCAAGGTGGAGATTCCGCAAGAAGCCTTCATTGCTGCACTGAAAATGGACAATTAGAGCACTTTTGCAAGGCAATGTTCGGGTTTCTGGCAACTGCAGCTGCAGGGAAATCGCTAGCCTGAAAAGGGTGCGGTCCATTTTGACGACCAATGTAAAAAGCGGGGCTCAGGCCCTGCTTTTTTGTCTGGCGTGTATTTGGGATGCGTCTGTCTCATTTTGACTTTGGACGACCAAACGCTCAATTGATACACGATTGCGGCCATTATGTTTGGAATGGTAAAGCGCAACATCTGATCGCTTGAGAAGATCATCTATGCTATCGCCCTTATGACAAATGGCGACACCAAAGCTGGATGTGATTTGAATTTTGTGACCATTCACCACTATCGGCGTTTGTTCAATTGTGGCTCGCAAGCGTTCAGCCACACGCGCGGCAGACAGAAGGCTGTGATTTTCCAAAATGAGTGCGAACTCTTCGCCTCCAAGCCGACAGAGCAAGTTGCCTTCCAATGATGAAATCTTGGCTACGGTTTTGATCACTTCGTCGCCTGCATCATGGCCGAAATTGTCATTGACCCGTTTAAAATGATCGATGTCGAACATAATGGCGCTCAAGGTTTTACATCCAACGCATTGGTTGAGTCTTTGATTTGCCTTTTCAAAAAAGGCTCGACGATTAAACAGACCGGTCATAGAATCGTGATTTGCCAACTGCACCAGTTGTTTTTGCAACCGGATCATGCGTTCGGCAACACGGAGGCGCGCCAGCATCGTTTCTTCATGCAATGGTTTTTGCAGATAATCGTCAGCACCGCTGTCCAGTGCTTCAACCAGCATGTCCGATTCTTCTTGCTTGGAAATTGCGATCACATACATCGCCTTGCGCTGTTCAGCCAAAATGCGGCTGTTCCAGCAAATCTCCAAACCAGACATGCCCTGCACATTAAGAGAGGTAATAATGACGTCGATGCCCGGAGTGTCTTGGATGAAGGACCAAGCTTCCTGACCATTTGAAAAAGAAAACACGGTTTCCCGGCGCTCTTCCAACATGGATTTGATAGCGCGGCGATCCACGCTATTGGCTTCGACCAAAACGATTTTCATTATGTCCCCAGACGTCTGTGACTATATCCGGGTCCGGGCTCCCCATGACGATTTTTAACGCCTGCTCGGTCAGATTGTAGTCGATGACAAGGCCGATCTTAATCCAAGAGCCTTAACGGAGTCTTCAAACCAACAGAAAACTGTCATTCATATGCAGCATTCTAGGATAGGGTTAACGATCCCTTGTCAATCCTCTCTTGCCAACTCTTAGCTTATGTTGGGAAGATGTTCAATCTATGATGGTATGTTCAGCCTATTTGCGTTGCTTGAGACCAAACTACATTGCCTCTTAAATATCGGGATTGATGTTCTGCAAAAAGATGTCTGCATTCACAAGCGCTGCATCTCGTTGGCGACCTAGCCGGGCTTCTTCATTTTCCAGACGATTTTCCTCGCTGTAAAGCCGCATCCGCGCATCGCGGTTTTCTTTGGATGGTGCCGCTCGTAATTCTCCGATTTGGGTTCGGACCTCGCGCAAGCTGTCGCGCACTTGAGCTATTGATGTCTCAATGTTGTGCAACGTCGTGCCGCGCTTATAGCCGCTGAGAAAACCGGTTTCAGTATCCCTCGGGCAAATGGTGCGATAAGTGTAGCCATTGCGCCCGACATTGAAGCCGTTGGTCGGGGTGCAGTAAGCGACCAGTCCGCGGCGGTAGCCTTCCATATATGTGGTTTGGTCTGGTTCGATATTGTACCGTTCACAGGCCTTCTTGTGATCTGTGAGTCGGGATGCTTTGAGCCCCTGCGCTGCGTCATTGGCGCCGATCCTCGCCCATTCTCCAACCGCGCACTCATCTTCGGTTAAACTTGCACATCCTGTTAGTAGGGTCGAAAGAATCAAAAAGCCCGGAAATAAACGCATTTGTTACGCATCCTGCTGAATCTCTGAAAAAAGCGTTCGCTATCCACTTATGGTTAACAATTCGTGCATAGAGTCGCAACCACGCCAACTGTGATTAATCGGAGCAAGGTCATGTCGCCCCTCAAAGCGCATACGCCCAAACACAAGATCAAAGAGAACCATTCTCTTGAACGGACCCTTCTGCACGAGTTTGGGGGGGCTTTTATCGGCTGCGTGATCAGTCTGGTGGTGATGGGTGGCTTCACAGCTGATCCGGCCTACGCACAAACAGCGGCCAAACAATTGTTTGGCAAAAAGACGGCTCCGGCCAATTTGCAGGCCCGAGCAATAGGCTCTTACGCCAAAGGGTGCCTCGCGGGGGCTCGCGCGCTGTCTATTGACGGCCCTGCATGGCAGGCAATGCGCCTGTCTCGTAATCGCAACTGGGGCCACCCGAACCTTATAGCATTTATCGAAAAACTCGCAGTGGATGCCAAAACATACGATGGCTGGAACGGGTTGTTGGTTGGCGATTTGGCCCAACCCAGAGGGGGGCCAATGATTTCGGGACATGCGTCTCATCAAATCGGTCTTGATGCCGATATTTGGTTGCGCCCAATGCCCGATCGTCGCTTTACGCGCAAGGAACGGGAAGAGATTTCGGCCATTTCTATGTTGAAGAAAGGCACCCGCACGATTGACCCAAAGAAATTCACCATGGCCCATTTCCGTCTGATCAAGCGCGCTGCCTCAACCCCAGGTCTTGCGCGGATCTTTGTTCATCCCGGCATCAAGAAAGCCTTATGTGATCGGGCCGGTTCTGATCGGGCATGGTTGCGACAGGTGCGCCCGTGGTACGGACATCATTACCACTTCCATATTCGTATGAGCTGCCCTGCGGGTAGTACAGGCTGTAAAAATCAGGCACCTCCACCCGCCGGAGATGGGTGTGGCAAAGAGCTGTCATGGTGGCTATCTGACGACCCTTGGACACCTAAAAAGCCCAAAAAGGGAGCTCCAAAGGTGAAACCAAAGAAAAAACGGCAAATCACCTTGAGCGATCTGCCGCAAGCCTGTTCAGCGGTGTTGGACGCTGCGCCCGTTACCGGATTACAAAATACATCTGCCAATCCGTCACGCTTCGCACCATCTGAGCCAATTTCTCAATTGTTTGCCTTGCCCCGATCGAGACCGCTGCAAAACTGATATATGCGTTAGCTGTGAGGCACCGGACACGAAACGCCGGTGCCACCCAGCCCACAATAGCCATCTGGATTTTTCGCCAGATATTGCTGATGGTGCGCCTCGGCATAATAAAACGGCCCTGCAGAAGTTATTTCGCTGGTGATGGGGCCATAGTTGCGTGCCGCAAGGGCTGATTGATAGGCTGCTTGAGATGCTTTTGCCTCAACGGCCTGCGCATCAGAGTAGGTGTAAATACCGGATCTATATTGTGTGCCGATATCGTTACCCTGCCGCATGCCCTGCGTTGGGTCATGATGTTCCCAAAATAGAGTCAGCAATGCTAGATAGGGAATGATGGTGGGATCAAAAACCACAACAACCACTTCGTTATGACCCGTTTTACCGCTGCAGACCTCTTCATAGGTCGCGTTTGGTGTGATCCCGCCGCTATATCCAACGGCTGTCGTGTAGACGCCGTCCTGCTGCCAGAAAATGCGTTCCGCCCCCCAGAAACAGCCCATTCCAATCATCGCTTGCTCAAAGCCTTGCGGGAAGGGGGCTTTGAGGGCTGTTCCAAGAACAAAATGTGTTTCGGCGGTAGGAATTGGCATATCACGCCCTTCAAGGGCCGTTTCCTGCGTTGGCATTTCCAATTTTTTTCGCGAAAATCCGAACATTGTCATTCTCCTCGTGGCTGCATGCTGGTTATACCGCTGCTTTATTCGTAGGGCGAGGAACTAAATCCGGATCACTTTGGGGCGACGTTTTCGACCCAAATAAATCAAGCCAGCTCCGATCACTGCGGCTACAAGCCAAGCCGGCATGGTCAAAATCCACTGCACCAGTGGATCCCAGACGAGCGGATGCACATTACGTTGAATAACAGCTTGAGTCAGATTGAGGCTTGCACTATCGAGCTCGAACCATGTCGCCCCCAGTGATTTCATCACCAGTTCGTTTGCCGCAATCGAGCGCACGCCATCCAAGACCAGCGCAAGCAGCGCCAACGCACAAGTCCACAATCCGGATATGGTGAAGACAAAACGGACAAATTTCATAAATCGGACCTTTCAGTTCTCTGCTCCAGACAGCGAGAGTGCCGTGCACATAAGAGAAACTATGGAAATATACAACTGCTTTAGCACAAATGACGCGAATTGGTCATGCATTATCCTAGCCAAGGAACGAGCAATCAAAGCGGTCAACCGGATATGGAGGCCCTGAAAATCTCAGCCCTTTCAACCCTGTTGGCTATCTGTCGTGGATGCCAACAGCAACAAAGCGTCATCAATATCCAGCTTTGACTGATATTTTGCGCATGGAATAACCATTAAAATCATTTACATGAAGAACCCAAAAGGCAATGAGATCGTTTTTCTGTCAACAGGTGGGTTTAGCGGCTTGCGTTCCGGTTTCATTTGGCTATAGTTCGGCCACGTTTTGGTACGGAGAGGTGGCCGAGTGGTCGAAGGCGCACGCCTGGAAAGTGTGTAGGCGGGTAACCGTCTCCAGGGTTCGAATCCCTGTCTCTCCGCCATAAACTTTCAAAAATTTTTAATTTGTTACGTTGCTTCAATAATCCAGATGATTATTGATCTCTTCTTGTTATTGTTTGCTACGCTATCTCATCCCGTTGTCTGATGCGATTTCAAGAGTTTCCTCATTTAGCTCCCGACAGTCACATCACTAGAGTCTGCTATGCGGTTCAGTCGTGTGGTTGGGTTTGGTCAAAGACTTCTGGCATCAATTGTTTGAGGGGCGGGATGCTCTCGGTTGCAGTGACGCCTGTCATGGATGCAGTGGCGATGGTGTGTGCTAAGATCAGCGTCTTATCCGGCGACAAACCTTCATGGATCCCATACAGAATGCCACTGCAGAAGGCATCTCCAGCCCCAACCGGACTGACGATAGCTTCTGGGGGTAGCCGATCAGGCCGCATCAGAATGGGCTCGGCGTTTTGGCCCAACCACAGAGCCTTTTCCGGACAGTGAATAATGACAGCATCGTTGATGCCGGATGCGAGAAGGGTGCGCGCCGCCTCGATCAAAGTCACGTCTGGTGGCACTGTGTCGGTGGCAAGAGGGATTTGACTGGCACGGCACGCCTCGACTTCATTTACGATCAGGTAATTGATGTAGGGGGCGGCATAGGAGACGATGGTTGAGAAATTCTCACTGCTTGCAGAAACCAGATCGACGCAGGTTGTTAACCCCGCCTTTTGTGCCCGGGCGAGAATTTGTGCAGCCCCGCTCGTGCCATTCTCGATCCTGTCGAGCTGCTCAAGCAGCATCAAATAACCCAGATAAAAGATTCTGGCATTTGACTGTGCGAAGAAACCCGTCGTGAAGTCTTGCTGTGACAGGCTGTCGTTCGCTCCCCCATGATAGAAAAAGGTGCGACTGTCTCCCGGCACTGACATAACATGGGTGTGGGCGGTGGGAATGTCGGAACGGCGGATCAGATGATCTATGGGTAAATCGAGTGCCATACAGGCATCGAGTATAATTCTGGAATGGTCGTCCTGTCCGATCGCACCAAATGGTACAAGAGGAAAATCGCAATCAAGGTGCGACAGGGCCATGACGACATTGGCGGCACCCCCGCCAACCCCGTTTTTTTCTCTCAAAATCGTTGCAAGCTCGCTTTTGTTCGGCCATTGGTCAATTTCATGCACGATATCAACGATCCAGTTACCCGCACAAATGATGCCTTGTCGGTTCATGGCTCATTCCTCCTGTTTCCCGCGATTTCGCTGGGCTGCTTGGGGCAATCTCTTTTTGGCGATTTCCGCATCCAACTGTCCGGTATCACAGACGGCGCTTGATGCTCGAGGGTCCTTCTCTGCCAATGCCACACAGAGTGCCTCTATAATTGCCAATTGAGAGACGCGCGTGCCGATGACGTCCAGAGAAGGGGGCATGCGCCGCACCGCCGAGACCAGCACTAGATCCGCCTGCTTGGTTCCTACGGCATCCGGATCACTGGTAAGAAGAACGCGTTTAACACCGCGCTTGCCCAGCGTTGTAAAGCAGTCGATGAGATCGCGCGTGCGCCCGGAATTGCTAATTCCGACAAAAACCGTGCCTGGCTTTGCATTTGCTGTGACCACGGCAAGAATATGGGGATCGCTGTGCGCGCTGGCCGTATACCCTAAAGAGAGAAGGCGACGACAGGCATCAATGGCGATGGGGGCCGAGCTGCCAAAGCCGACGATTTGAATCTGGCTTGCATCAAGCAGTAAGTTGACTACCTCTGTGAGTGCCTCGTGAGATACAATTCTGGCTGTCCTTAAGAGCTGCTCCACATTGGCCTCAACCACGCGAAGCATGATGCTTTTGAGAGAATGATCAAGCCCGCCATCAGACAAACCGGCCTCTCCGGCCAGTTGGGTGCCCAATGCCAAGCCATGCCCTTCAGCCAACGCAAGACGTAGGTCTTTATAGCCCTTCAACCCGAGCAGTTTGCAAAAGCGGAAAACCGTTGTCTGGCTGACGTCCGTTTGGTTGGCCAGCTCGGAAATGGTCAGTTTGCGAGTCGCGTCCTGATGGTTCAAAATCCATTTGGCCAAGGCTGACATGGTTTGGTCCCCGGATCGGGCTGTCGCGACCATCCTTTGAAAAATATCGATGACGGGGCCGTCAGAAACATCGCTCTTCGGTGGGGTCTGGGAAGAGCCTTCCATGCTCAGAATCCCGCTTTCAATACCGGATCGGTAAGCTCCAGATCTTCTGCAAGACTGAGTTTGGGTTTTATGCCCGCTTTGAGTAGTTCGTCATAATAGGTTTTACAGCTCTCTTCCGAGCTGATGTCTTCCTCGAGCATTCTGCGCATAGTCCGCACGATACCAGTCGAACTTTCTGCAAAGAAAATCCGGCGTCCAAACAGAGCAACCCGTGCACCATAGCGCTCGGCCTGCTTGACCATTTCGAGTGTGTCCCGTGTAGTAGAAAAAGCGCCGCCGAGTATACCGACGATCAGCCTGCTTGGGTCATAGCTGGCAAGCTCCTCGGTTGCGTGTGGGCCGTTATAGGCCATTTTCAGAAAAATAGGCCCGTCGAGTCTGGAAACACCGGCAAGGGTTCGGACGATAGCGTCATTGTTATAGGAGGCAAAATCCGTGCCGGGTGTCGCAACATCGAAATGGGGATTGAACACCTCCAGAAAGTGGCGAATACCAGCAGCGTTCGCCTCGTCGCGAAATTGAGCATAGGCCTCTAGTGTGCGATAATCCTTTTCGAGATCATTATAGAAAGTGATGGCATAGAGCCCCAGATCGGCGACGGGTCTGACCCGGTCTAGCCGTGCCGTGCGGAAAGGTTGACAGGGCAGGCGCTTATAATCAGCCCCGCGCATCAACCAAATGTCGCTGCCGTCATTAAGCCGCACGGTCGGCGTGATGTCGCTACCCGCAAAATGGCCTGCTGAGCTGAGATATTCGGCAGAGGAGAGAGACGTGAGCATGATGTCAACAAGATCGGACTGGATCATTGCCACCATATCATCCCGATACACCTGCATTGGCCGCATCATGCTGGTTGGTTGTCCAGAGGCATCCAATCGAGGCCCATTAGCGGCAATCCCACCCGCCATATCAGCATCTTTGGCATCTGCAATGATGAAATCGGACGGGGTATAGTCGCCTTTTTCAATGCGTGCCAGTTTTTGATCGAGACGTTTAGGTGAAGACATGGCCATTAACTCCCTTGCTAGGGCAGATGTTGGTCGGATTCGGTTCAATCGCCTCGCCGTCATCTGCTTAGAGTTGATGATACACCCGGTGGTAAAAAAATCAATTTCTAAAACATATTCAAAAAAGAATTTAATTTTATTGCCGATAATACGCATTAAGATAGATGCAATCGGTTTCCCCAGTTGCGCAATTCCACAAGGCGAGCTGCTTGGATTGTTTCCGACTTCGTATTAGAATTTAGTATTAGAAGGTGGCGAACAATTTTTTATGGCTAGTTCATTATTGGAAATATTTAACTGTTCAAATTCTGAATTTATAAGGAAAAATAGCATGGCTTTGCTTTTATTAATTAAATAATAGTTTTTTGTTGCGTATTTATTGATTTTTAGACAACATTTTACCAGAAAAATTGACGCAAAGCTGATGCCATATATTCGGCATCGTGGCCTTAAATAAACCGCCACACTCAAAACCAGAACCCAAGGCAATCAAAAATGCCCTTAAAGTCTGCATCTTCCAGCAGTATCTCGCCTGAAGAGCCCCTGATTTCTTTGATCCGCGATAGCGTGATTGGCGAGCGCAGTGTTATTTCCGGTCCTTTTGGACCCCGACCTCTGGTCTATGCTGATTATGTCGCTTCAGGCCGGTCTTTGGGTTTCATCGAAGCGGCGATCGAAAAAATCGTTTTGCCGGTGTATGGCAACACCCATACCGAAACCTCACACACCGGACGCCAGACCACTGCCTTGCGAGAAGAAGCGCGCCAGACCATCGCATCCAGCGTCGGTGCGGGGGAAAATCATGCGGTGATTTTCGCTGGCAATGGTGCAACGACCGCGGTTGACTGTCTTGTCAGTGCGATGGCTTTACAGGAATTGATCCAAGACGGACGTCAGCCTGTCGTTTTTGTTGGCCCCTATGAGCATCATTCGAACGATTTGCCTTGGCGTGAAACAGGCGCGACCATTGAGCGCGTTCCACTGGGCAGTGATGGCCAGATTGACCTTGATGCTCTGGCCGAACGCCTTGCTGCCTACTCTGATAGTGATCTGAAAATCGGTGCGTTTTCTGCGGCTTCCAATGTCACGGGGGTGCGCACAGACCTCGTCTCAATTGCCCGTCTTTTGCACCAAAATAGCGCGCTGTTTGTTTGTGATTTTGCAGCTGCCGCGCCTTACATCGAAATGAAACTACAGCTTGATGCAGAAGACCCCGATGCATGCATCGATGCCATCGTTTATTCTTCCCACAAATTCATTGGTGGCCCAGGCGCCTCGGGGGTTTTGATTGCTGATAAATCCCTTTTTACAAACGGCCGCCCCGGCATTACCGGCGGTGGAGCGGTCAGCTACGTCACGGCTGATCATCATACCTATGTACGCGATATTGAGCGCCGTGAAGAGGCAGGTACCCCTGATATTATCGGCGACATTCGGGCAGGGGCTGTGATGGCGCTAAAAGAAGCGGTCGGAGCGCTCGAGATTGAGCGGCGGGAACAAGCCATAACAAACACCGCATTTGACCGTCTTAGAGCAGCTCCAAATATCGAAATTCTTGGACCCTCCAATAAAGAGCGGATTGGTGTCCTGTCATTCAATATTCGCATTGACGGGTCAAGGCTTCATTATGGTTTTGTCGTTGCGCTTTTGAATGATCTATTCGGTATTCAGGCCCGCGGTGGTTGTTCCTGTGCTGGACCCTATGCTCATGCTTTGCTTGATATTTCTTTGGAAGATGCTTTGAAGTTTGAAAAGGCAATCGGCAATGGGAGGGGCGTTATGCGACCCGGTTGGGTACGCCTTGGCTACAATTATTTTTTCGACGAAGAAACCGTCGACTATATCACCGATGCGATTCTGTTTGTTAGTGAACACGGCACGCGGTTCCTGTGCGACTATGAAGTCGACGTCAAAAACGGAAACTGGAAGCATCGCTCAAGCAGACCTTGCGCACCAGCCTCTCTGAAAGCTTTCTGGACCTGCCACGGTGAGAGCAGAGTGGCTGAGCGGCTTGGTGTCAAACCGTTTCTCTCCGTCGCCCAAGACCTAGCAGACCAGCGTGCACTTCCCTGTCTCAAACCGGCCACCGTCTTGAATGCCGAGGACGAAGCCATGCGCGCTTTCTGGTTACCACAGGATGCACTGGAGTTTGCTAATGGCATTCTTGATGGGGTTGGTACAGCTGTCGATGCGTCGTTGCCACCTCAGGAGAACCACTGAATATTTAACCCTAACCACTCGGTCTATTCCGAGCGGGACCAATCGGACCAGACCAGGAGAAGCCCATGACTGATGAACCATCCACACCTGAAATTACACTGGAACAGCTATCTGGTGCCTACGCGATGCGCGCCAAATTCTACATGTATATGTTTGATGTTCTGTGCGAGGAATATGAAAATGACAAGGCCATCGAGCTAATGAGTAAGGCCACCTATCGCCTTGGCGCAGAAATGGGTGAAAAGCTCAAGGCCCATGGGCCAGCCAACATTGAGGCGCTTACCGAGCAATTTTTGAATGGCATTCCTTGTCGCGATCATCTGTTCTCTCCCGAATTGCGCAAATGCGACAGCGAAGGCATGGAGATCCAGTTCCATCGTTGCCCGCTGAAAGACAACTGGGAAGCCGCTGGCCGTAAAGGCGAAGCTCTCGAGATGCTCTGTCGCTCCGCCGGGGCAATTGATGCAGGCATGTTCCAAAGCGCAGGCTTCACCTTTGAAGGCGAAACATGGAAACCGGGCAGGACTGGTTGCTGTCGTTTGATTGTAAAACCTGGTTCTGAGACCTCAGCTGTTTAGGAGCAAAAATTATTATTATACAGACTGATCCAGAAAACTGGACGTCTAACTTATAAGTCCAGAGTACCGGACATATCATAGACCCGTTAAAACGGGCATCACCCTTCCAAGACCCGGCGAAGGCCGGGCGCATCAACACCTGATCACCAACCCATTGAGGAACAGACCAATGAAACTTACCCGTAGAACGGTTCTTGCCCTTACCGTCGCAGCTACCCTCATTCCGGCCGCCTCCTATGCTGCGGACAGCATTAAAATTGGCTATCAGCTTCCCCTGACTGGCAACACGGCGCAATATGGCCAGAATTTCAAAGATGCTGCCGAAATTGCCCTGACCAAATTCAATGCATCCGGCACGCTTCCTGTACCTGTAGAAATCATCTATGAGGACTCGCGTTCAGACGCCAAAGAAGGCGTGACCATTGCCCGTAAATTTGTCGATGATGATGAAATTGTCGGCGTCCTGGGGGATTTCACCTCCACCGTTTCAATGGCTGCTGCCCAGGTCTACAAAAGAGCCGGCATGGTGCAACTGTCGCAGACCGCCTCACATCCCGATTTTGCCAAAATTTCCAAATGGCAATTCCGGAACATCACCACGCAAAATCAAGAAGGGGCCGTTAACGCCAAGTGGATGATGGAAAAAGGCATCACAAAGGTTGCCGTCATCGCCGAACAGACCGACTGGGGTCAATCTGTCGTGAAAGGCTTTGCTGTTCCTTTCGAAGAATTGGGTGGCGAAGTTATTTACACTGAATTCTTCAACCGCGGCTTGGCCGACTTCCGTTCCATCATCACCAAGCTGGAAGAAAAGAAACCTGACGCCGTTTACACCGGCTTCTTTTATGAAGATGGCGCACAGTTCCTCAAGCAGATGGCACAGCTGAATGCTGATATTCCTGTCTTTTCGACCTCGGCGGCCTATAACGACAAGTTGATTGAGCTGGCGGGCGACGCGACAGATGGCCTGTTTCTAACGGCAACCTTCCTGCCCAACCGCGCAGATGCGCATGTTCAGGAATTTGTGAGCGAGTGGTCAAAGACCCACGATCTTGCTCCCGGCCAATTCCCCGCTCAGGCTTATGATGCAGTAAACATCATGCTTGCTGCAGTTGTTAAAGCCTATCCGGACATCACCCGTGACAGCTTGCGTGATGCCGTCGCTGCCACCAAGGATTTCCCCGGTGTTACCGGCAACACATCCTTTGATGAAAATGGAGAGCCGCTCAAAGAGCTCACCAAAGCCACTGTTAAAGATGGCGCTTTTGTCGAAGTAAAATAACCCTTCCTCTGCTCGCCTGGGCGTCGGCTCGGGCGAGTGGGGTCAATTGAAAAGGGGAACGATGTGTTCGATCCTTATATCCTGCAACAACTGGCTATTGGCCTGTCGTTGGGCATGATCTATGCGCTTATGGCCATTGGATTCACACTGATTTTCGGTGTCTTGAATGTCGTAAACTTCGCCCATGGTGAAGTCTACACCATCGGCGCTTTTGCTGGTCTGATGGCAATCACCACTTTTGCACCACCGGTTTTTGTGGTGCTTTTCATCGCCTTGGCAGCTGGGGCTTTGGCCGGTTTTGGGCTGGAACGTCTGGCCTTTCGTCCATTCCGCCGTTTCTCGGACGAAGCATCTCTTAAATCCCGAGCCATGCGTGAAGCAACCCTGATGTCCTCACTGGCTATGTCTATCATCGCCCGTGAAGCCATGGAAATGATTTTTGGCTCACAATTTCAATCGGTGGATTTGGCCTATCTCATTAACAAACCCATCAACATTGGGCCCATCACCATCGTAAATGGTGACTTGATCATCTTTGCTGTGACACTTGTGATGTTGGCCGGACTGCAATGGTTGCTCAAATACAGTCCCATTGGCCTGTCGATCCGTGCAGTTTCGAACAATTCCCTTGGCGCCAAATATTGCGGCATCAACACCGATCGCACGATTATCTTCACATTCGTGATCGGTTCCGCAATGGGGGCTTTGGCCGGTATTCTTGTTGGGCTCTATTACGGCGCCTTCTTTCCGTCCATGGGCTTCACACCGGGCATCAAAGCCTTTGTTGCCATGGTCATGGGTGGCCTGTCTTCCATTCCCGGAGCGGTCATTTGTGCGCTCATTTTGGGACTGGCCGAAAGCCTGTCCACCAGCTTTATGTCCTCGGTCTGGTCCGACATGGTGGCTTATGCTTTCCTTCTCGCCACCCTCATCTTCTTCCCGCAAGGCCTGTTCGGGGCAAGGAGGGACCGTGTCTAAATCGCTTCTCATCAAGGGGCTGCTGGCACTCCTTGTTTTCGCTGTGATTCCCGCTGTGTTGGTGGGGTTCGGCAAAGGCTATTATTATCAGATTGCGACGCTGTGCTTCGTGTTCATGCTGCTTGCGGCCTCTCTGCACCTTGTCACCGGTGTTGCCGGCCTGCTTCATCTTGGCCATGCGGCTCTATATGGGGTCGGGGCCTATGTGGCGGCTTTGCTGGGGTCCAAATATGGCATTGGCTTCACTTGGGGGCTGCCTTTGGCTGGGCTGGGGTCTGCCGCCATTGCACTTCTTGTTGCATTGCCAACCATGCGCCTGATGTCAATTTATTTTGCCGTGGCGACATTGGGCATTGGACAGATGCTCTTTTTGTTGTTCCAAAACTGGGTCGGGCTAACAAATGGACCGAACGGCGTCATGCTCTTCTCTGGCATTGGGCTGTTTGGGTTTGAAATCGACAGCGAGTTGGGCATCTACTATGTCGTTGCCGTCGTCGTGGCGGCCTCTATACTGGCGATTGATCGCTTGAGCCATTCCTATTATGGCAATGCGTTGCGATCTTTGCGTGAAGACGATCAGTGCACCGCTGCCATGGGCATCAATGTGACGGTGATGAAAATTCAGGCTTTTGTGATCTCTGCCTTTTTCGCAGGTATTGCAGGTGCTCTATGGGCCTACACCATCGGTTATATCTCCCCCAATGATTTCAACTTCTCCCAATCGATTCTCATTCTCGCGATGGTGGTTGTTGGTGGACTTGGCTCTCTGCCCGGTGTTCTGATTGGTGCTTTGTTGTTGATCCTGCTGCCCGAAGTGCTGCGCTCGGTGGGGGATATTCGCAACATCATTGTTGGATGTGTGATGTTTGGAGCGATCCTCTTCTTGCCCAAAGGATTGTTTGGCGAGATTACGGCTCTCAATTTTGCCCGCCGACAGCTTGGTGCGGGCTGGTCCGATGAAAAAGGCCAGAAAGGGGTTGGTTGGAAATGACGGCTATCCTTGAACTGGACGCATTGACCCGCCTGTTTGGTGGACTCAAAGCTGTCGATAATGTCACCACCACGGTCAATAAAGGCGAATTGTTTGGTCTGATTGGCCCCAACGGTGCAGGCAAAACAACCCTGTTCAACCTGATATCAGGTTTTACCCCCCCCACATCAGGTGATGTGCGTTTCAATGGGGAGAGCATCACAGGAATGTCGGTGCATCAAATCGCTCGTAAAGGTATGTCCCGGACCTTCCAAAACTTGCGGGTCTTTCCCAATATGACCGTGTTTGACAATATCTCTGTCGGGGCCCTCGGAATGATCGGCGTCGATCCTTTCTCAGCCATATTTGGGGGGAGGGCCAAGGCCAAGGAGATTTCCGAACGTAGCTGGGAAATGCTTGAAAAGGTTGGTTTGATCGATCATGCCGACGATTTGGCCGCCAACCTGTCTTACGGCAAGCGTAAATATCTCGAAATTGCCCGCGCCTTGGCCATGCAACCGGAACTGTTGATCCTTGATGAGCCAGCTGCAGGCATGAATGATGCAGAAACCGCTGAATTGGCGCGTTTCATCACCGGCATCAATGACGATGGCCTCACCGTTATGCTGGTAGAACATGATATGACCTTGGTCATGGGAATCTGTGAACGGCTGGTTGTGCTCGCCTCTGGCAAAAAAATCGCTGATGATGTGCCCGCCAAGGTGCGTCAGGATGCTGCCGTTCTAGAAGCCTATCTTGGAGGCGATGACTGATGAGCAATATTCTCGAAATCAAGAATCTGTCTCTTAAGATTGGCGTGCAAGATATCTTGCATGACATCTCTGTCGCTCTACCGGAAAAAGGCATCGTCTCGGTGCTTGGAGCAAACGGGGTCGGCAAGACCTCTCTGATGCGCTGCATCTCTGGCATCTATCACGCCACTGGTGGGGAAATTTGTCTTGAAGGCCAAGATATCTCACAGCTCAGGAGCCATGAGATCGTCGATCGAGGCATCTGTCAATCTCCGGAAGGGCGCCAGATTTTTTCAAACATGAGTGTTTTGGAGAATTTGGTCATCGGTGGCGGACCACTGGGGCGGCAGGAGCTGGACCATGTTTTGGCGTTGTTTCCGGTGCTCAGGGAAAGGTTGAAACAACAGGCTGGCTCTATGTCTGGTGGCGAACAACAGATGCTTTGCATAGGTCGCTCCCTGATGCGCAAACCAAAGGTCTTGTTGCTAGATGAACCGTCGCTGGGTCTGGCGCCACGTCTTGTCGGGTTCATCTGCGAGCTGGTGACCAAAATTCGCGAGGAAGGCTATTCGGTGCTTTTGGTTGAGCAGAATGTCAAAGCTGCCTTACGCATTTCTGATCGGGCCTATGTCATCGAGCATGGCAAGATTGTCATCGAGGGTGATGCGCAAGAACTTGCCAATGATCCGCGTGTGGCTGAAGCCTATCTTGGTGGCCATGTCCACGAGGATAGCTGATCACCGCATCAAGAAGCGTTCGCATGGCGGTCCCGACGTGATCACGTCAGTTGGGGCTGCCCTCCAAATCCCATTTTCCGACCTTCGGATGGATGGCTAACGTCGCCCCAAAAAGGCAAAGCCCACAGCCGCTGGCCCGCCCATTTTAGTGAAAGATCCGACATGAACAGCCCCGTCACTTTTCCCCCCTCCATTTGGGCCGTGACCTCCCCGCCTCGCGTGCCTGCTGCGCCATTAACGGGGGACGTTGTCACCGATACAGTCGTAATCGGTGCTGGTTTCACCGGCCTGTCTGCTGCGTTGCACCTTGCCAAGGCCAGCCGTGATGTCGTGGTACTGGAGGGGCAAGCTGTCGGTTGGGGTGCCTCCGGAGTCAACAATGGTCAGGTTATCCCGACCCTGACAGCGGCGGAACCGGATATGTGGGTCGCCCGCTATGGCGACACAGGACGACGTTTTGCCGAGTTGATCGGCGCGTCCGCCGGTATGCTGTTTGATACCATTCGGGCTGAAAACATTCAGGCAGATGCCGAGCAGACCGGTTGGTTCCAGCCTGCGCATTCTGCCGGACGGACAAAGCTGAGCCAGTTGCGTGCGGATAATTGGCAACGTTTTGGCTTGGAAGCCCACTATCTCGACAGAACGGCTACAACGGATCTACTCGGTTCGGATCGCTGGTTCGGCGGTATGCTGGCGCCGTCCGGTGGCCATGTTAATCCGTTGGCGCTTGCACGCGGCCTTGCTGGAGCAGTGGAAAGCCACGGCGGCACCATCCATGAGCAGAGCTGCGTTGAAAGCTATGTACATGACGGCATAAAATGGGTGGTCAAAACCAAGCATGGCACGGTGACAGCTCGGGCATTGATCCTTGCCACCAACGCCTATACGGGCGAATTGGCACCTCGCCTTGCAAAACGTATCGCCCATTCCATCGTACCGGTCGTCTCTTGGCAAATGTCGACTGAGCCTTTAAGCGATGAAGTTCGTAGCACCATTCTGAAGGGGCGTCAGGCGGTATCGGACACCCGTGGCGATCTGCGTTTTTTCCATTATGACAGAGACAACCGGCTGATTACTGGTGGAGCCATTCTGGGAGAATGGAACGTCCAAGAGCGCATGGCCAAGAAAGCGGCCAGCAATCTGATGGCGAGCTTCCCACAGCTCAAATCCCCTCCCAAAATGACCCATGTCTGGAACGGCTTTCTATCTATGAATTGGGATCGGTTTCCGCGTGTTCACTCGCTTGGCCCCAATGGTTGGGCTTGGATTGGCTGCAATGGTCGCGGTGTTGCCCTTGGCAGCGCACTCGGCCGCGAAATGGCGCGCGCCGTCGATGGTGAGGATACCGCAGGTTTGGCCCTTCCAGTCACCAAATCGCATGCATTGCCGTTTCACCCGATCGCACGGCGCATTGCCCCTTATTATCTTGCCTGGATGAAACTCAAAGACCATGTCGAGCCCAAACTCTGAGAAAGGACCACCTCATGAAAGACATCCCCATCATCGAACGTCGTCGCATTGAGGCAATGATCCTCAAACATGTATTCGAGGTTATTTGTGAACGCTCCGGGCAGCAAGAAGCCGAAGAGGTAATCGGGGAGACCTGTTCTCGCTCTGCCATTGAGCAGGGGAAAGCCCTTGCTGCTGACTTGGGTCATGCACCAAATCTTAGTGACTTCGCCGACATTCTGCCCAACTGGACAAAAGAAGATGCGCTTGAAATCGAGACGCTGGTCACCGAACCCGAGCGTATGGAATTTAATGTCACCCGTTGTCGTTATGCTGAAATGTATAAAGAAATGGGCATGGGCGACATTGGACATCTTTTGTCTTGTAACCGGGATGGTGACTTTTGTATCGGTTACAATCCTGACATTGAACTGACGCGCAGTCAGACAATCATGAAGGGTGCGTCCCACTGTGATTTTCGTTATAAAATGAAGGACAACTAGACTATGGCCGTTGAAAATTGGGTCTCACGCGAAATTGAGGCGTTGACCGCGTTTCGTCACGACCTGCACGAAAATCCTGAACTGCTTTATGATGTGCATCGTACTTCGGCCAAAGTGGCCCAAGCGTTGCGTGCCGCACACCTGGATGAAGTGGTTGAAGGCTTGGGTGAAACCGGCGTTGTCGGCGTTATTCACGGCAAAACCAATAGGTCTGGCCGCATCATCGGGTTGCGTGCCGATATGGACGCTTTGCCTATCGATGAAATCACGGGCGCTCCTTATGCCTCGAAAACACCGGGAAAGATGCATGCTTGTGGCCATGATGGACATACCACCATGCTGCTGGGGGCTGCCAAGCATCTGGCCGAAACGCGCGCCTTTGACGGCACCGTCATTGTCATTTTCCAACCCGCTGAAGAGGGGGGCGCAGGTGCGCAGGCGATGATCGATGACGGATTGTTTGATCGTTGGGCCTGTGATGAAGTCTACGGCATGCACAATATGCCAAACCTTCCGGTGGGCCACTTCACCACAGCATCCGGTCCCAATATGGGCGCAGTGGACATTCTCAACATTACGATCAAGGGCAAAGGGGGGCATGCCGCTCAGCCACACAAGAGCATTGATCCATTCCCCGCTCTCGCTGGCATCATTCAGGCCATCCATGGCATGAGTGCGCGCAGCGTTGATCCGTTCGAGTCCCATGTTGTTTCGCTGTGCGCCATTGAAGGCGGCAACGCCCACAATGTCATTCCGCAAGAAATCTCAATCAAAGGAACGGTGCGAACCCTTAATGAAGACGTTCGCGACTATGTGGAAGCCCGACTCAAAAAGATTGTGGTCCAGATCGCTGACGGGCACGATTGCATTGGAGAAATCGAACATATTCGCAGCTATCCGGTGCTCGTCAATCATGAAGCCCAGACCGAATTTGCCGCCAAGGCCGCACGGACTGTTGCAGGCGATGACAATGTCAGCCTTGAGATGGTGCCAACGCTAGGCGGTGAGGATTTTGCTTTCATGCTCAACAAGGTCCCCGGCGTAATGATCAATATCGGCAATGGCCCTTCTGCAGGACTGCATCACCCCGCATACGATTTCAACGACGAAGTGATCGGTTGGGGCTGTTCTTACTGGGCGCAATTGGTGCGTGATCGCTTGCCTGCCTGATAGCAAACTCTGGACGGTCTGCCTGCGGTTTTATCAAAAGGCAGACCGCTCGGATGGCGATATGGGCGTGATACTTCTTGATCTTCAAGTGATAAAATCAGCATCAGCTGCGGCTCTTTGTTTGAGTGAATTCAAAACGATTTGCGAGACCAATTCGGCTGAACGCACCTCAGACTTTATGAGTAATCAAACAACAGGCCTTGGCAAAAGGGTGAAAAATACGGCAAACTGACCGCTTGTTTGGTGCACCAATCATTGAAAAGCCAAATGGGGGAGGAACCAAGATGTGTGAAATGTTTGCAGGCCAGGATCCAGCGCGGTATGAGCAAATCACGCGGCGGATCCGATTAAATGGTCAAAGTACGTCGATTCGACTTGAACGAAAATTCTGGGCAATTCTCGATGAACTGGCAGCATCGCAAGGTATGACGCCGCCTGTTTTTATGTCCAAACTGCACTCTGAAGTGCTGGAACTGCATGGAGAGCCAAAAAATTTCGCGTCTCTATTGCGTTGCTGCTGCCTTGTTTATCTTGAAAATAACAGCATTGAGGGCGACGAATTGTTCGCTGCTGAATGAAAAATCAACCGTAGTATAAATCTACTACCCAGCTAGCCCCCACTGACTTCAGACTTGTCGTCATGTGTTTTAGCAATACGGGAGCTAGCATGGCCAAAGCCATTCACACGATGATTCGCGTGCTTGATGAAGCGCGATCAGTAGAATTTTATAAAACAGCGTTTGGTCTGGACGTGGCCGATCGACTGGATTTTGACGCGTTCACCCTCATATATTTGAGCAATTCAGAAACAGGCTTTGAGCTCGAACTGACCGTCAACAAGACCCAAACGGAACCCTACGAACTGGGTGATGGTTACGGGCATATGGCGTTTTCAGTTTCAGATCTGGATGGTGAACACGCACGTCTGAAAGCGCTGGGTCTAAACCCACGCAAACTTGTCGACTTCGCGCCCTCAGGTGAGGTGATCGCACGTTTCTTTTTCATAGCAGATCCGGACGGATACCAAATCGAGATACTCCAACGCACCGGTCGCTATCTCTAACCGAAGTTCGCGTTCCAGTCGGGAGGAGGAACCGGACTGGTCGACGCTAAAGATGTTACCAAGGGAGGACCACTATGACATCTCAAGAAAAACAAAAGGCAATGACCCGCCGTCAATTGCTTTCACGATCCGTGGCAGCAGGCACAGCCTTTATTGTGGGGACGAGCTTTATCGCAGGGATCGACGCTGCATGGGCCATGAGCACAACCGCAATCAAACCTGCTTCGATGGCAACGCTCGTCCAAATGGCGCGCGACATCTATCCGCATGACCGTTTGGCAGACGAATATTATGCCATTGCTGTCAAAGCATATGACACGGCTGAAGCCGCGTCCGACATTGAAGCAGGGGTTGCGGCACTCAATGCCGCCGCGCGTGACAAGGGACATGCTTCATATCTTGATATGGGCTGGGAGCGTGATCGGGTCGAAATTCTGCGTGCTATGGAAGGCAGCGCGTTTTTCCAGAAAGTGCGCGGTGGGCTTGTTACTGGACTCTACAATCAAAAAGCAATCTGGCCATTGTTTGGCTATGAGGGCGAGAGTTTCAGCAAAGGCGGATATATCGAACGCGGTTTTGATGACATCAATTGGCTTTAAGGGAGGCGTCTGAAATGGTTGCAAAATTTGATCTGAATGACGACTCTGTTGTCGTTATCGTGGGCACGGGTGCCGGTGGTGGTGTTCTTGCAAATGAGTTGGCGCAAAAAGGCGTCAAAGTTGTTTCTCTGGAAGCAGGCAAGCGCCTCCTCCCTGAGGACTATATCAATGACGAATGGGACGCCTTTGGCCAATTGTCATGGCTGGATGCTCGCACGACTTCTGGCGACTGGCGCGTTGCAAAAGATTTCCCCGGGTTGCCTGCTTGGATTGTCAAGGCCGTGGGCGGCACTTCTATTCACTGGGCCGGTGCATCGCTTCGCTTCCAGAAACATGAATGGAAAGCGCAGAGCACCTATGGTGATGTCGAGGGAGCCAATCTGCTGGACTGGCCGATTGATCAGGACGAAATGGCACCGTGGTACGATAAAGCAGAAGAAAAACTTGGCGTGACACGGACAGGCGATCGTCCGGGTCTGCCGGGCAACAACAATTACAAAGTGTTGGAAAAAGGCGCAAAAACGCTGGGCTATAAGGAAGTTCACACCGGCAACATGGCAATCAACAGTCTGGAACGAGATGATCGCCTCGCCTGTCAGCAAACGGGGTTTTGCTTTCAAGGGTGTAAATGGGGTGCCAAATGGTCAGCCGCTTACACCGATATCCCTCAAGGCGAAGCCACAGGAAATCTTGAAGTGCGCGACCAAAGCCATGCGCTCAAGATTGAGCACAATGATGCGGGTAAGGTGACTGGCGTGCTCTATGTGGATCAGGATGGCAAACAACAATTCCAAAAAGCCCGAATTGTTTGTGTTGCCGGGAACTCGATTGAAAGCCCGCGGCTTTTGTTGAACTCTGCCTCCACCATGTTCCCAGACGGGCTCGCCAACAGTTCAGGTCAGGTCGGGCGAAACTATATGCGCCATACCACAGGATCAGTTTATGCTGTCTTTGATAAACCTGTCAAAATGTGGCGTGGCACGACTATGGCCGGTATCGTTCAAGATGAAGCGGGCCATGACCCCAAACGCGGGTTTGTTGGTGGCTATGAGCTTGAAACACTGAGCTTGGGACTTCCATTCATGGCCGCCTTCCTCAATCCGGGTGGCTGGGGTCGTGAGTTCGCATCTGCGTTGGACAGCTATGAGAATATGGCTGGCATGTGGATCGTCGGTGAGGATCTGCCGCAAGAAACCAACCGGATCACACTGAGTGAAACTGTCAAGGATCAGTATGGTGTGGCTGCGCCGGATGTGCATTATGACGATCACCCTAATGACCGTGCCATGCGCGATCATGCCTTCAAACAAGGTATGGCAATCTATGATGCCGTAGGAGCGACGCAGACCTATCCGACACCACCTTATCCTTCAACCCACAATCTGGGTACAAACCGGATGTCGGAAAATCCAAGTGATGGTGTGGTCAACAAATGGGGACAGGCGCATGATATTGCCAATCTTTTTGTCTCTGATGGATCGCAATTTACAACAAGTGCCGCGGAAAACCCAACATTGACCATTGTGGCATTGGCCATCCGTCAGGCCGATCACATTGCGCGCGAAATGAGCGCAGGCAACCTATAGGAATTTCTCTTGTTCCCGTAAGAAAAAATGGCGCCTCAACATAGGGGCGCCATTTTGTATTTTAAATACCAGAAACCAACATGCCGTGTGATTTACTTTCTTGTCTCACTGCATCAGGGATATTGTCTTCTCAGTTTTCCGACGGCGCCACAGAAATAGGGTCCTCAATGGCGACCACATTCTTTTTTTCACGACGATCTACATGCAGCGTAAAGATATCAGGCCGCGCATAATGCCCGTTCACGTCGAGATCAAACCGTGCTTCAGCGATCTCGGCCAAATTGATTTCTGCAGCCACTAGTCCCTCTTCCCCGTAAAGAGGTCCGGCAATCACTTCCCCCAAAGGCGACATCACAACGCTGCCCCCACGAATTAATGGACGATCAGCTTCCCAATCGGCGACTTCGATGCCAAACTCCTTGGGAGAAGGAACATATTGGCACGCACTGACAAGGAATGTTCGGGCCTCATATGCAATATGCGCCATGCTTTTTTGCCAAATTTCACGTTCATCCACCGTAGGTGCACACCAGACCGATAGATCTTTGGAATACATTTCCGTGCGAAAGAGCGGCATATAATTTTCCCAGCATATCGCAGCGCCGATCCTGCCCACAGAGGTCTCCACTGCTGGCATGGTCGATCCGTCACCCTTACCCCAGATCAGCCGCTCGCTTCCTGTTGGCATCAATTTGCGGTGTTTGGCGACAAGGCCATTCATTGGATCGAAAAACAGCACTGCACAATGGAGGGTGTGGCCATCACGCTCGATTACGCCAATGGCAATCGTTGATCCGACACTTGCGGATAATTCTGCCAACGCATCCGTTTCCGGCCCGGGAACCGCAATTGCCTGTTCCCAGTAAGAGCGGAATTCCGCGCGCCCTTCAGGTTTCCGAAATCCGACTTTGGTTCCGAAATCAGCCCCCTTGGGATAGCCGCCAAGGGTCGCTTCGGGCAGGACGACGACGTCGGTGCCTGCATTTTTGAGTTCACCCATAAAAGACTGAATCCGGTTAAGGGTGGCTTGGGTTCCGTCAGGATGACTTCCGATTTGGAGGGCGGCAATAACAGGCATGGGCTTCTCTCTCATTATAATTGACAGAAACAGCGTAGCAGGCCATCTTCCAGAACTGAAACAACTTACAGGAAATTCAGATATCACTTATAATTATATCAAGATGAATTTGAACCTGCTAAAAGTCTTTGACCTGCTTTATAGCGAACAAAATGCAACCATTGCCGCAGAAAGGCTTGGCATCAGTCAGTCTGCTGTCAGCGCTTCCTTGCGCAAGCTTAGGCGTATTTATGCCGACCCTTTGTTTGAACGGACCCAGAGGGGACTGAAACCAACCGCGCAGGCTATCCTTTTACATCCAAGAATCGCGGACGCACTTGCGCTCATGCAATCAACGTTGCCATCCACTGACGCTGGCGTCGACCTGAAGCAAATTGTGACGATTGGTTTATCAGATGATCTGGAACTGGCCTTCGGCCCAGAATTGATTAAAGAGCAAACCGAGGTGCTTCCGGGTGTTCGTATTATATTTCAACAGACCAACAGCGCTCTTGTCGAAGCTGGTTTGATTGACCGTATGTTTGACTTTGCTTTGACTGCTGGAGGAATTTCAGATCGGCGGATCGGCAAAACCACATTGGGTCAGTCTGGGTATGGCTGTGTCCTTGCTAATGCCTCGCAAGATACTTCGGAGCCTATTTCTTTGCCGGACTATCTGGCGCGGCCGCATCTTTTGATCTCTTACAACGGCCTTGTAGGTGTGGTTGACGAAGTTCTCTCGGAAATTGGCCATCAGCGGAATATCATTGCTGCAACGTCACAGTTTTCTATGGTGCCATCTTATGTCGCAGGCACTGATATTATCGCCACATTGCCTTCTCATGCAGCTACAACGCTTGCACGGATCTACGGCTTACGTAACACGCCCTGTCCCGTGCCTTTTCCCGCTACGTCGGTAGAGCTGAGTTGGCGATATGAAACACTCCGCAATGAGGTGATGGCAGAAATGCGCCTCTTAATTGAACGCACATTTGCTAAGAAAAGCCTGTTGCACTAACTGCCACCTGTCCCTTTGGGAGGCTTGAAAATCTTGTTTTGATTATCTTATGAAATGTGTTTCCAGCCTGTAGCCTCAGTTATCGGACGCCAACAAAAGCTCTCTTGCAAAGGGGGCTACGAGTGGATTCATTGTATCAGAGCGCCAAGCACAGACAAGCGTTACCGCGCGGGGCAATTCGGTCAAAGGTCGATAGCACACACCCTTCACGGGCTCGTTGATGACCCAGGCTGGGACAATGCCAACGCCCAACCCTGCAGCCACCAACGTGATGACACCGATCGTGTGGGAAACCCTTTGGACCACCCGCGGCAGATAGCCTGCCTTCCTACAATGCTGGTTGACAATATCTTGATACCCGATGCCGCGAATTTCGGTGTAACTGATAAAGCTCTCTTCCTTTAGGTCCTTTACGGTCAACTGTTTCAATTTGGCCAGATCGGACGTTTCATGAATGACTGCGACAAAACCTTCGCGGAAAATCTCCCGGGTCTCCAACCCACTGGCGACCCTTGGAGGGCGCATAAGCGCAATATCAATGGCACGGGAAGCCAGTAATTCCAGTTGCTCTTCTGTTGTATGCAGACGCATATCCAGTCGTGCTGAAGGGAATTTGCGATTAAAAGTCGAAAAGGCCATTGGCAGGACTGAATGCACCGCTGGTGCCATGGCACCGATCCGCAAGACTCCCGAGCCTAGACCACCGGCCATGCGCGTTTCGTCTATTGCATCGGAAAAAGACGCCATCAGCGTCTCTGCTTTGTTCGCGAAGATCCGGCCGGCCGGTGTCAACTGAACACTGCGGGTGGTGCGATCGAACAAGCGCACACCCAGCCTATCCTCCAATTGTCGGATTTGCTGACTGAGAGGGGCCTGACTTATGCCGAGCATTTCGGCTGCACGTCCAAAATGCAGTTCGTCTGCCACGCGCAAAAAATATCTTAGATGTCTTATTTCGATGCCATGCATGATTATGTCGCCAAACAGAATAATTGTGCTGATTAATATATTGGACAACTTTAATTGCCAGTGTTTTATTTAAAAAAAACAAAAATAACCCAACCAGAGTGAAACCATGGATCTTTTTCTACCCTTGCGGTGGTTGACCGCATCGATGCTATCGGTCGTTGTTAGTGTAACGCTATTGCAGATAGCGCTTCGCTACCTATTCAATGCGCCATTAATCTGGAGCGAGGAATTTGTCCGGTTTGTTACCGTATGGATGACTTTCTTGGGCGCGGCAGTCGTCTGTTACGACGGACGGCATCTCAATGTCGATGTCTTCTTGCTAAAAGCTCCAGCGCCAATCAAACGTGTCTTACATTGGTTCAATGCAATCGCCTCTTTCGGCTTCTTGACGGTTTTGGGATGGACCTCCATCAAATTGGTAAAGATCGACATGATGTACGATCTCTCCGCTCTCCCGCTCACTCTGGGGCATTTGCGCCTTGCTGTGACGTTGGGAAGCTTTTTGATGATTGCCGCTGTTCTGCTGCGCATCTTTTATGCGCGCGCTCCCGAATATCGCAGCTCTGATAACGGCGATCCACTGACACCATCAAAAGGCACGGAGTAAACCCATGTTGACAGTATCGATTGTTTTGCTGCTGCTGGTCTTGATCGCTTGCGGGCTGCCTTTGTTTTTCTCCATAGGCATTTCCTCGATGGCCTATTTCTGGATGGCCGATATCAATCTGGCGCTGATGGGACAGCGCATGAGCGGGGCCATAGATTCTTTTCTCATTCTCGCCATTCCCTTTTTCTTCTTGGCGGGCGAGTTGATGAACGCTTGCAAACTGACAGATCGCATAATCAATCTGGCCCGTGCGCTTGTCGGGCATATTCATGGCGGGCTGGCTCAGGTCAATATATTTGCCAGTTTGATTTTTTCGGGCATGTCCGGGTCTCCCACCGCGGACACCACGGCCCTTGGCTCGGTTCTAATTCCGGCAATGAAGAGAGAAGGGTATCCAGCGGCTTTCTCTGCCGCGGTCACCGTGGCTTCATCTATGGTTGGGCCGATGGTGCCGCCATCGGTGGCGTTGGTGATTTATGGCACTCTGGCTGATGTGTCCATCGGGCGCTTGTTATTGGCGGGGATTATGCCCGGCGTCGTTATCATCGCCACCCAGATGATCTTCACCTATTTCTACGCCCGCTACAAAAAATTCCCCAGATACGAGCGAGCTTCGCTGCGAGAAACATGTGGTGCAGTCAAGGCAGGAGGGGCAGCGCTTCTTTTTCCGGTCATCATTGTTGGGGGGATTTTGGGGGGAATCTTCTCCCCCACGGAAGCGGCAGCCGTCGCTGTGCTCTATGCCCTCTGTCTAGGTTTCCTTTACAAGAATGTGCAGCTTAAGGATATCGCTGACGCATTTGTCAAAACAGGACTGGGCTCTGCACGTATTTTGGCGATTATTTCCGTTGCTTCTGCCTTTTCCTGGATCATGGTTCGGGAGGGTGTGCCACTGGCCATTGCCAACACAATTTCTGGTATTTCGGAAGATCCGACAATCGCCTTCTTCCTCATTATTGGCATGCTGCTGGTTGTGGGGCTCTTGATGGTCGCCTCTTCTGCGGAAATCGTCCTGACACCAATATTGGTCCCTGTGATTCTGCAGTTCGGCATTGATCCCGTGCATTTTGGTGTTCTGATGGTCTTCACGCTTATCATTGGTGGTGCAACACCGCCAGTTGGCGTGTTGATGTTCATCGCTCAGGATATTGCAGAAATCAATCACGGCCAGATGGTCAAAGCGATGCTCCCCTATTATCTGCCCATCTTTATCGCAGTCATTCTTCTCGTTCTGTTCCCGCAGATCAGTCTGTTCTTGCCCAATCTCGTCTTCGGTTCCTAATTAAGTGGAGAAACCACAAATAATGTCTCATATAAAAAATCATCTCCTAGAAAATATGACCTTCGAAGAGTTTCGCCAATGGAGTGAGGAGGATGACTGCCCGGTTATTCTAATCCCTCTTGGCTCGCAAGAAATTCAAGGCCCAGTCGTGCCAATGGGCGATTTTATGCTTGCGCGAAAAATTGCCGAAGAGGTCGCAGAACGATCCAACGCAGTTGCTGCGCCAACCATGCCATTTGGTTATGCCGAATATTTTCGATCCGTACCAGGAGGCATTGCCCTTTCAGCAGATACTTTCAAAGGAGTTCTGCGCGACATTCTGGATAATTTTCTCAACCATGGCTTCAAGCGTCTTGTCATTCTGAATGGCCACAGCGGCAACTACTCCCTAATTGATCAAGTCATTCGTGCCGTTCGTCGCGAAACGGGACTCATCGTTCCCTGCATCAATTTGTGGCGCTCAATCCCTGATGAGGTCTGGGCAGAAATCCATGGTGAATATGGCAAGAAGGCTTTTTCTCACGGTGGAGATCCGGTCACCTCGACCTATATGCATTATTTCCCGGAACTGACACACGCAGACCGAGCCAAATTGCCTGAAACTCCGGGTGAAATGGTGGGCCTTCCGGTCATGGGCCTTAGTGGCGTTAAATTTAAAGATATTGAAATTGGAATGCCAATCAATGTTGACGACCGGTGCCCTGACGGGATTGTCGCTGGAGATCCCAATCGCTCTTCCGCGGACAAGGGCGAGAAGATTGCTGAGCATCTGATTGGCTTTTGTACCGATTTTGTTACCCACTTCCGAAACACTGATCCTTCCGACCCAAAAAAATAATCACCAAAACCAGAAGAGGAATTATCCTTATGAAAAGAATTATTCAACTCGCAGCATTATTTGCGTTTCTTGCGCCCGCCGCTCAGGCCGACGAAATCCGCTATGCCACTTGGGCCAAACAGGGCGAAGCACAGTACGCCGGTGCTGAAGAATTCAAACGTGTGGTGGAAGAAAAAACGGATCATACCGTGACGATCTTTCCGGGAGATCAGCTAGGTAAACCCAAAGAGGTCTATACCCAGATGGCTTTCGGCACAACGCAGGTCCTTGCCTCCGGCGACCCCGGACTCAAAGTGATTGAGTATCTTGCGTTGCCCTATTTGCTCAACGGCATCGAAAGTTATCAGGCCGTCCTGAAAACCGATTTCGCAGAGGAATGGAACCAAGAATTGATCAACGACCGTAAGGTTCGTATTCTCGGTTTTATGCCACGAAGCCCTCGTCAGATCAGTGCAAATCGGCCAATCGAGAGCATGGAAGATCTAGCAGGTCTGAAATTGCGCGCGCCTGAGCGTGATTATTATGTAAAATCCTTGTCTGCACTGGGTGCCAACCCGACTCCGATGGCATTTGCTGAAGTCTATACCGCACTACAGACTGGTGTCGTTGATGGTCAGGAAAACCCGATCGAAACAATCTATGCTCAAAAGTTTTACGAAGTGCAGAAAGGTGTCGCGATGGTCGATTACATCGCAAAACCGGCCTATGTAACGATTTCTGCCCCTTTCTGGGATGCTTTGTCTGAAGCTGATAAAGCTGTCTTGATCGAAGCAAATGACGCATCAACTGCCGTTGTCGAAAAGCTTTTGCCCATCCAGCAGGAAAAATACATTCAGGTGATGAAGGATGCCGGTGTTACCATTTCCTACCCGGATAAAGCGCCCTTTATGGATGCCACTCAGTCCGTGCGCGATGAACTCGGCGTGAAAGCTTGGGGTAAAGAAATCTACGAACAAATCAAAGCAATTGGTGCGCAATACTAATCAGCCAAAAGAGGGCGTCGCGCGCAAGTGGTGGCGCCCTACTGCTGCACAATGACGGCCGCAGGTCTCGACCGCTGTAGGCCTCCCAATCTTCTATATAAATCTGACGCTTGATGGTTGGTCGTTATCCACCAACAGGCCGCTTATGCAATTGGTTTGATAAATGTCTTGTCCTCCAGAAATTGTCGCAATAATTCAAAAACTGAATCGTCAAATCACCCCGGATTTGATTGCCATCCGTAGATGGATGCACGAGAATCCGGAACTGGGTTTTGAAGAAATTGAAACCTCAGGCATGATCCAGCATGAACTGGACAAGGCCGGTGTATCATGGCAAGGGGGCTTTGGTAAAACCGGTGTTTGTGCAACGATCGACGGTGGCAAAGGGCCTTGCATTGCTCTGCGTGCCGATTTTGATGCCTTGCCTTTCCAAGAGACGGGTAATCCTGCTTACAAATCTAAAATTCCGGGAAAAATGCATGCCTGTGGGCATGATGCCCATACGGCCATCATTTTGGGCGTGGTTCGTATCTTGTCACAGATTGATTTGCTACCCGGCAAGGCGATGTTCATATTCCAGCCGGCAGAGGAAGTTTTGGGAGGCGCTCGAGCCATGCTCGAAGATGGTCTGTTCCGTTACTGTGATCCTGATGTCGTCCTTGGGTATCACAATTGGCCACCACTGCCCGCTGGTACCATCGGTTGGCATCCAACGACGGCTTTCGCTTCATCTGATCCGTTTGATATTGTTGTCAAAGGCAAGTCTGGCCACGGTGCTCATCCTCATTTTGCAAAGGATCCCATTGTGGCAGCAGGCGCACTGGTTGCTGGGTTGCAAAATATCGTTAGCAGAGAAGTGGCCCCGCTCAATGCTGCTGTCGTCACGGTAGGGTCTATCCATGGTGGGACAGCGCGCAATCAAATTCCAGACATTGTGACCCTGGAAGGCGCCGTTCGGACGCAGTCTGAGGATGTGCGCCAACTTGTTAAGCAGGCCATTTTCCGGATTTCCGAAGGGATCGCACAACAGTTTGACATGGAAATTGAGGTCAAATTTCTTCAGGGGGTTCCACCTGTCGTCAATACACCGGAGGTCCTCGCCAAAGTGGTCGAGACCGCCAGACATTCACTTGGTTCCGAAAATGTCATCGAGTTGCCACAAGGCACTATGGGCAGCGAGGATTTTGCTGAATATTCGAACCTCAAGCCATCAGCTCACCTGCGCATAGGGTCTCAACATAAAGCCCTCAATACAATGTTGCATCGCAGTGATTTCGATCTCGATGAAAACTGTATTCCGACCGCGGTGCAGGTTCTTTGTGAAGCGATGATTTCCCTGATGCTCGAAGAAAGTCACGCAGCTTCGGTGGCTTGAACTAAGGCGTTTCCATCCTCGGTGAACAGATTTGGTTTTGTTGCCGAGGAAGGAAACGATATGGCATGGCGAGTGCCTAGCAGCACCGCTCGAAATAATTGGCAATCGGGCCGTTACGCCAAGTCACCTTCAAACATTCTGATACGTGCCTTGTTCAAATGGTCTTTCATTGCATTTCTAGCCGCCGCCGGATTTTTATTTTCGATGGCAGCGATAATCGCCGCGTGCTCATTCTGCACAAGTTGCAGACGAGAATCAGAATGGCGTAGGGACAAATTCCGCGTGATATTCATCCCTTCTTTAATGCTGCTCTCCAATGATTCTAGAACGGTGCTGAAAAACCGGTTGTTGGCCGCGTCGGTAATGGCCAGGTGGAAGACAAAATCCTCGCTGGTTGCCAGCTGACTGGTCTCGTTGGCGATATTCATCTTCTCATAGGCATCAATGATGGTTGCCAATTGCGCGTTCGTGCGACGATCCGCCGCCAATGCAGCCGCTTCAGCCTCCATATTGGCACGAAATTCAAAACATCGTTGAATATCAGAGATGCTGGAAAGCGGAGAAAGCTGTAGTACAATATTATCAGGCTTCTTGATGACATAGGTCCCTGATCCACGCCGGGAGGCAACCAGTTCATCTTCTCGCAATCGCGACAGTGCTTCCCTCAAAATCGGGCGTGAAACACTCAGTGTCTTGGATAGCTGCGCCTCTGGGGGAAGCTTTGAATTCAGTGCATAGGTGCCGTCTATAATACCAGCAAGTATCCGCTCATAAACAACTGCACCCAAGGACTGCCGGGGCAAATCCGTTCGCGTGTTACTAGGATTCATTATTTCTATCACCGCCTAAATAGATATTTTAAACAACTTGCTCGTTTCTTGGCCCAAGGCGTATTGCACAACCACTCTACAGGCAACCTTTGAATGACTCAAGAACCCCTTATGCTGCCGGTCTTGTCGCATTCTTGACCGTCAAAGCGCGGGTTTTTAAGCTCTTTTTGCGTGTCTTATCGCATTTGCCCATATCCAGCCGTCAATATCAATTAGTAAAATATATTTACAACTAAACAGGCTTTGTAAAAGTATGTTACGTATTTAGCCGCATTTGAGGTAGGTATAAAGATCAATTTGTTAAAATTAGTAAAAAAGAATTGATTTGTAAAAATTGTTAGCGTAACTTTTGAAATCTACAAAAGGTCATCAATAGTCTCTTGCTGGCAGGCGTGTTTAAGTTTAGCCGTGTCGAGATTGGAGGGCGTTAACGGCAACACTGTCGTAACGAATCTTGGCCTTGGTCTAGTAATGCGCGATGTTCGGGAGGTGCTTTACTCAATATATAAAATCAAAATGGTGGCTAAATCAGCTCAGAAATCACCAATATTAAAAATTGAATGATGAATTATTCTATTTGGTTGATGATTTCTAAGATTAGCTATGAGAGGTATGCTTTTTATGAAGTATACTTGTTATTTTGATTGCTTGAATTCTCAAGTGATGACATCAACAAGGGAGAGGAAGTTCGATGTTTTCCAAAGGTTTAAGAAATAAAGTTGTTTTGGCAATTGGTGCTTGCCTTATAAGTGCCTCGGTTGCCGCAGCTGCGGATTTTCCAACGCGCGATATTCGTTTGATCGTTCCATGGCCTGCTGGCGGTGGTGCTGATTCTATCTCGCGAAAAATTAGTAATATTGCTGAAAAACAACTGCCAAAATCCATCTATGTTGAAAATATTGCTGGCGCAGTGACTGCGACTGGTCTTATCCAGATGACACGTTCGCGCCCTGATGGGCATACTGTGGGTGTTCTGACATATGATAGCGTGATTACTCTGCCACGCGGGAACATGGTCAATGGTTACTCTCTGGACAATATGACGCCTATCGCTCGTATTACCAGTGAAGCTGATGCAATTGTTGTGTCCAAGCATTCTGGCATCAACAGCTTTGAAGAGTTGATTGAAGCAGCAAAAGCCAAGCCAAATACCGTGCGCATTGGTGTTGCTCCTAAAGGATCTGGGCCATATCTGTCGGTACGTCAGTTGGAGCAGCAGCTGGGTGTTAAATTCAACGTTATCACCTATGCCGGTTCTTCCAGCGCTGAAGCTGAAGCTTTGTTGTCCGGTGAACTTGACGCAGCGATTTCCAGTCTGGGTGATTTCAGCGGTATTATTGAATCAGGTGACGTTAAGGGTGTCGTCGAATTGACGTCTGTACAGAACTTGACCTACACCGACGTGCCAACGATCAGCTCCAAGGGCTATAATTTGGCAACAGGTAGCTTCATTGTGTTATCTGCTCCAAAAGACACACCCAAAGAGGCAATTGCCACTCTGGAAGCCGCGTTCAAAACTGCCTATGACAGCGAAGAGTTCCAGGAATGGCTGAAAAAAGTCGGCGTAACACCCGATTGGCTGGGGTCTGGCGAAGTCCAAGGTTGGATGGATGGTTTACAGGCAAGCACATTCAAACTCATGGATGACTTGAAACTGTAACGCACAAATGGAACACACCTCCGTCCAATGGCGGAGGTGTGTTGCTTTGAGGTTTTCTTGGCTTATCCAGGTGGTCTTTGATTGAGTGTCCTCTCCTTATGTGACGCCTGCGTAAGGCACGGGCGAGGGGGCCCTCCTTAATTTCAGAGAGCCAATTAGATCACACTGCGGAAAATCTCATCGATCCTGAGATCTTGGAGACGACGATGATCTTGAATAAAAAAATAGTTTTCCTTTCTTTTCTCTTTGCTGTTTCTGTCGGATATTTGATTACAGCCATTAATATTGGTGTTCCTATATCTGACGGCGGATTGACACCCTCCTTTTTCCCAATTTTATTAGGAGGTGCATCAGTCTCGTTTAGTTCTATCTTGCTGTATAAAGAATTTATCGCATCTGGGCTGATTGTTGCTGATGAGAAAAAGGAAAGTCGAGCGCATTTCTGGGTGATATTGGCAATATTTACTTATATTTTTGCATTCAAAATGTTGGGTTACTTCATTTCTTCGGCGTTTTTTGTTTTCGCGGTGATAATAATTTTCTCCTCTTGGGAAAAATACATTCACAAGGCTGCCATTTCTGTGACGATCGTTGTGTTGGGTTACGCAATGTTTGAACAGTTGTTTGGTGTCCGTCTTCCGGCTCTATGGGGTTGAATCATGGATTTCATTTATCTAGTTGCAAGCAGTTTTTCCTTGCTGTTCGATCCTCTAAACCTGATTTATATTGTCGCTGGTTTTTTGATCGGAACCATCTTTGCGTCAATTCCCGGCTTGACTGCTACGCTTGCAATGGCACTGCTGTTGCCGATGACCTATACGCTCGACGTTACGACGGCTCTGATGGCATGCTCAAGTATTTACATGGCTGGAATGTGCGGCGGTAGCATCACTGCAACGACGATTAATATTCCCGGAGCACCATCATCCATGATGACAGCTCTGGATGGCTATCCCATGCAGCAACAGGGCAAAGGGGCCTTGGCACTGGGGCATGCCGCTATCGGTTCTATGATCGGAGGAGCCATTGGTGCTCTATTGTTGATCGCCGTGGCACCATTCGTTGCCCAAGCATCCTTGTTGGTTAAGACAACGGGGAAATTCTCCCTTCTGGCCTTTGCGATTATTGTTATCGTCATCGCACAACAGGGACGTATGCTTAAAGCCGGTTTGGCGGCTTGTGTTGGCTTGATGCTGTCGACAATCGGACTGGATACAATGGAACCGGTAACGCGGTTCACATTTGGCTACAGTGATCTGACCGCAGGTGTCGATTTGATGCCTGTCATTATTGGAACATTTGCCATTGCCGAAGTCTTGATTCAGGCCAACTCTCCGTTTGACGCAATTAAAGCCACGGAAGCGTTCAATAAGGTAAAAATCAAACGGAAAAATTTCTTCCCGCCGCTTGCAGATATCCGCAAGATTGGTTTGGCGTGTTATTTGAAGTCAAGCTTGATCGGCTATTTTGTTGGAACTCTCCCTGGTGCCGGTGGGTCGATGGGTGCCTTTCTTGCCTATGCTGAAGCTGTGCGCACCTCCCCCAACCCCGAAACTTTCGGTAAAGGCAACCCGCAAGGAATTGCTGCCGCAGAGAGTGCAAACAACGCCGTGTGTGGCGGCGCTATGGTTCCTATGCTGACCTTCGGAATTCCAGGCGACCCCATCACAGCAATCATGTTGGGTGTGCTGGTAATCAATGGTATTCAGCCGGGACCGCAATTGATGGCGGGTCAAGCCGAGTTGATCGCCCCGATGCTGGCCGCGCTTCTATTCAGTGCCGTTGTGTTGATCCCGTTGACCCTGTTTCTGCTTGGCCCGTACTTCATCAAGATCGTGGCGATCCGTAAGGATGTGCTTTACGGCGTCATCGCACTGCTCGCAGTCGTTGGAAGCTATGTCTCCACCTATTCATCCTTCCAGATGTTTATGGCGCTGGGGATGGGCGTTTTTGCCTTTTATCTCCGCCGCAACGGCTTTCCGGTCATTACTATGCTGTTGGGTTATATTCTGGGGCCAAACCTTGAAGAATTCCTTCGTAGATCACTGGCGCTTTCGAACGGCGATCCAATGACTTTCTTTACCAATCTGGACAGTTTGTTCTTCATCATATTGACGATGATATTCATTTACTTTCTGGCGATCAGGAAGCCCAAGAAGAGCCCTGTTGCTTCCAGCGCTGACAAATAGCGGACAAGGCGTGCCGCAGTCTTCAAGTCGCTGCACGCCTTGTGTTTAACGCCGATCATTTTCATCCGATTTGATCCGCCTTACATGCAATTTAACTTTCGAATTGAGGTTCACAATGTCAACTTCCAACACAAAAATGCTTTCAGAAAACCGCTTTAAAAAAGCCATCGCCAACGGCGAAACCCAAATTGGTCTGTGGTGCTCTCTGACCAGCAATCTTGCTACGGAAATGATCGGTGAGATTGGCTATGACTGGTTGTTGTTGGATGCGGAACATGCCCCAAATGACCTTGGAACCCTGTTGCCTCAACTCCAGGGATTGCGTGGCTCATTTAGTGAACCGATCGTACGCACCCCATGGAATGATCACGTATTGGTCAAGCGTTTTATGGATATCGGTTTCCGCACAATTCTATTTCCGTATGTTCAAAATGAAGAAGAAGCCGCAGCTGCAGTCGCCGCCATGCGTTATCCGCCTGAAGGCGTGCGCGGTGTCGCTACGTTGCATCGCGCTTGCTCGTTTGGCGCAAACGCAGACTATTTTGCCACCGCCAATGAAACGGCATGTGCCATCATTCAGGTGGAAACCCAAAGTGCTGCGGAGCGACTGGAAGCGATTTGCAAAGTACCAAATCTTAGCGGCATCTTTATTGGGCCCGCCGATCTTGCTGCCAGCATGGGGCATTTGGGAAACCCTGGTCACAAAGACGTGCAGAGTTTAATGCGTCATTGCGTCGACACCTGTCGCACACTGGGTATGCCTATTGGAACGCTGGCACCTGCGCAGGCCAATGCCGAAAAATATCTCGACTGGGGGTATAACTTTGTTGCGGTTGGAGCCGATCTCGGTTTGATGCGGGTTGCGGCAACAGAGAAATTGGCCGCATTCAAGAAAGCCTAATTGGAAACGGGCTACTCCCGTTGCCGTGTTTTCTTCGGTTAAGAACCCCACCTTTCAACTAATGGAACAGATCCTTTTCAGCTCACATTGCTGTGTTGGAAAGGGTCCATCTACCTGCCTCACAGGAGTAGGAAGCAATCATGCCAAAGTTTGCCGCAAATCTATCTATGATGTTCACCGAGCTTGATTTCCTCGATCGCTTTGAAGCAGCAGCCAAAGCCGGCTTCAAGGGTGTTGAATATCTATTTCCATATGACTTTGATAAAGACGAACTGGCAGGCCTCTTGAAGGCCAATGGCCTGAAACAGGTTCTACACAATCTCCCAGCCGGTAATTGGGCGGCTGGAGAGCGAGGAATCGCCTGCTTGCCCGACCGAGTGGGAGAATTCAAGGATGGTGTTGGGCAGGCAATCGACTATGCCAAGGCCCTAGGATGCCCCCAACTCAACTGCCTTGCAGGAAAAATTCCAGATGGAGTGAGCCCAGAAGAAGCACACAGCACATTGGTTGCCAACCTGACATTTGCCGCTGAAGAATTGTCCAAAGCAGGCATTAAGCTGTTGGTCGAGCCTATCAATCATTTCGACATTCCAGGCTTTGCTGTCACCACCTCCACACAGGGACTAGCGATTATCAGTGCGGTTGGCTCGGACAATCTCTTTTTGCAATATGACATTTATCACATGCAGCGTATGGAAGGGGAATTGGCCAATACCATGCAGGCCAATCTGGCCCTCATCCGGCATATCCAACTAGCTGATAATCCTGGGCGGCATGAACCGGGGACTGGTGAAATCAATTATTCATTCCTGTTCAGGTTCCTCGATCAAATTGGTTATGACGGTTGGATCGGCTGCGAATATGCGCCTGCCAATGGCACCGAAGCTGGGCTCGGTTGGTTGGCTCCCTATCAATCTTGAATAGATGCGCGACGCGCGCAGTATGAAAGGAACTTTGACATGAGCAAAAT
>NZ_PKUQ01000030.1 GCF_002866925.1 Cohaesibacter celericrescens | reverse complement strand
GTCAATTGCCCGCCAGAGCCAGTGCCTTTTGCCACGGATCGTGATCACAACTTCATCCATGTGCCATTTGTCGTTCGGCCGCGGACGATCCCGCCGAATGCATTTTGCGAAATGCCGACCAAAGTGATTGACCCAAAGACGGATCGCTTCACGGCTAACAGTGATACCGCGTTCGGCCAAAAGGTCTTCGACATCGGCAGTGCTCAAATTGAAGCGGTGATACGCCCAAACGGCGTATGATATGATCGCTCGCGGAAAACGGAATCCCTTAACACGAGGCAAGACTGCAAAATTGTTCATCGCATTCGACTACAAGATACCGAAGGTGGAAACAACTTGGCAATGCCTCCTGTTGACCTTGACGTCACCAAATCCTGCCGGTTGCTGTGGCTCCCTGATTTGCGGGTAACAAGTTGAGCCTGAGCCCGGAGAATAGTTCACGTCCGGCGCCTGCATATTTGTCGGATAGATCAATATAAGCAGGCTCTCGTTGCGAGATTTCACTCTCATCGAGGCATAATTCAAGTGTACCAACAATGCCGTCAACACGAACGATATCACCATCCCTGACTTTGGCGATGGGGCCGCCATCCAGTGCTTCGGGGATTACGTGAATGGCGGCCGGTACAGTGCCGCTGGCGCCCGACATACGGCCATCCGTCACGAGAGCTACCTTGAAGCCACGAGACTGCAAGATCGCCAGAAGCGGGGTGAGCTTGTGTGCTTCGGGCATACCCGCAGCCTTGGGGCCAAGAAAGCGAACAACCACGACCACATCTTGATTAAGCTGACCGGCCTGAAACGCCTTTTGAACATCTGCCTGTGACGAAAACACCTTGGCAGGAGCTTCTATGATATGTCGTTCCGGAGCAACGGCTGACACTTTCATAATGGCCGTCCCAAGGCTGCCGGAGAGAACCTTCAACCCGCCATTTTTGCTGAACGGTTCTGTTACCTTGGCCAGAATCTTCGTGTCAGGTGACTCATCGGGCACTGGTGTACGCTTTATGACACCCTCTGGGGTGAACGTTGTCTGGACGGCATAGCCTCTAAGACCAGTTCCATAAACTGTGTGCACGTCTTCATGCAGTAGTCCCGCATTCAACATGATCCACAAGGGGCAGTTCTCGACAGACGGTCAATCCGCATTTCATCAATTTGCTGCACTCGCAGAATAGCTGGGTCCAGCAGCGCCGTCGTCATCTTGGCGCCACCAAAGACCGAGACCCATTCGCCGAACTCCAATTTGGTGGTGATGATGACGCAGTCCAAGGCGGCGTTGTTGGATATTGACATGAAAGATTCTTTCACGTAGCGCAACTTTATTTCATGTTGCATACTCTCGCTCAAGTTCAAGCAAGGCAAAAGAAAGCCAGCCGAACAAACTGCCAATGGACTGATCTCCTTGCATCGCTAGGGGGACGGCAGATACTTATTTAGGGAGTAGAAACGTGAAAAAAATCGTAGTCAGCGCCATTGCACTTGCCGCAGTGGCCTTTACCGCAGCAAGCGCCAGCGCAGGTACTATCCGTCTTAAAATGGGTGATGCGCTTTCCAAAGACCATCCAACCAGCGTTGCTCTGCAGTACTTCATTAAGGAAGTGGAAGATAAGACAGATAAGGGCGTTCGCATCAAACTGTTCCCCAATGCGGTACTTGGTTCTGAACGTGAGGTTCTCGAGCAGCTGCAGAATGGTGCTGTAGACATTGCGCGTGTTAGTGCATCAAACTTGGAAAACTTTAATTCCATTTATTCCGCATTCACGCTGCCATATCTCTTTGAAAGTGAAGATCACTTCTATGATGTTCTGGGTGGCCCGATTGGTGAAAAAATCTTTGGTTCAACTCACGAAAGCGGTTTTTCTGGCCTGACTTTCTTTGATTCCGGTGCACGCAGTTTTTACACCAAAGATAAAGCGATTAACACACCTGACGATCTTAGGGGCCAAAAGGTTCGTGTGATTAATAGCCATACTTCTATCCGGATGGTCGAAATGATGGGTGGTACACCCACTCCATTGGCGTATGGAGAAATCTACACAGCTCTGCAGCAAGGTGTAATCGACGGCGCTGAAAACAACCCAACAGCCCTGACGCTTGGTCGGCATGGTGAAGTTGTTAAATTCTATGCGCTTGATGAGCATACCCGTATTCCTGATTTCATGGTTATTTCCAACAATGCTTGGGAAAAACTAGATGATACGCAGAAAAAAATCGTCAAGGACGCTGCTGTTAATGCAACCAAATATCATCGTGAAATTTGGGGCAAGGCAGTGCAGGACGCTTTGAAAGAAGCACAGGAGAAAATGGGTGTTACCGTTTCTTATCCTGACAAAGCTCCATTCTTGGAAAAAGTAATGCCAATCATCGAAGAATATCGCAAAGATGCTGCTATCGACGAGCTCGTCGGTGCGATCTTGGGTGACAAATAAGTTTAATGACGAAAGGCTCGGGTATTCCGCGCCTTTCTTTTTATGAAACGGTATATGATGAAAGAACAATTTGAACTTACCGGCAAGATTGCCGTCGTTACTGGTTGTGATACCGGACTTGGCCAGGGCATGGCCGTTGGCCTTGCTAAAGCAGGTTGCGAAATTGCTGCTGTCAATATTGTTGAGCCAACAGAAACCAAGGCACTCATCGAAGGCTTGGGCCGCAAATTCTTAGATATCCGCGCCAACCTGATGAAAATAGATGATATTCCTGACATCGTTTCTAAAACAGTTGCTGAATATGGTCGCATTGACATTCTGGTTAATAATGCGGGCATCATTCGCCGTGAAGACGCTGTTGATTTCTCAGAGAAAAACTGGGACGACGTGATGAACATTAATATCAAATCTGTGTTCTTCCTGTCTCAAGCTATTGCTAAGCAATTCCTCGCTCAGGGCAAGGGTGGTAACATCATCAATATCGCTTCTATGCTATCGTTCCAAGGTGGCATTCGTGTTCCATCCTACACTGCATCCAAAAGTGCGGTTATGGGCGTTACCAAATTGTTGGCCAATGAGTGGGCTAAGCATAACATCAACGTCAATGCGATTGCACCTGGTTACATGGCAACAAATAACACCGAAGCCTTGCGCGCTGATGCGGTACGCAGTGCTGAAATTCTTAGCCGTATTCCTGCCGATCGTTGGGGCTTGCCTGAAGATCTGGCTGGGCCTGTTGTTTTCCTTTGCTCTCCTGCATCGTCTTACATCAATGGTTATACCATTGCTGTTGATGGCGGTTGGCTCGCACGCTAACGACCTAATGCGGCATTGGGTTGCATTTTTATCTACCGCATGAAAGCTCCTCCCTTTCATGCATTTGACTGAAAGAGTTCCCCCCCTCCCGAACTCAGTTTCAGTTGAACTGCGATGGCTTGTTTGCATGTTTTGCACGCCATCGCAGTTTTGTATTTTAATGCATTATTTCAATGACTTCCCCCTTTATTGGTTGACTGTCTAAATGAAAATTTCTTTCATATAGCACAACAATATTTCATATTGCATAATAAATTTCATACCTGGCATTGATGAGGAGTTTTGATCGTGCTTTCAGACCAGTTGCTAAAAGAAAAAATAAAAGCTGTTGTTTCCGGGCTGGCTGCCCTGCGCGACGAAGGCAAATTTAATGAACCCAATCTTGATGGGGCCGCCGGAGACTATGTGAGTTTTGACTCATGGGAATGGCCTCAGGGTGTGGGCCTGTATGGGCTGGCGCAGCTGTGGTTGCGCACCGGTGATCAAGAGTCTCGTGACTTGCTAGAAAGCTGGTATGCCAAGCAGCTTCAGCAGGGATTGCCTGAACTTAATGTTAATACGACAGCGCCTATGCTTGCTTTGTCTCTGCTTTGGGGTGAGACCAAAGACGAGAGATGGCTTAAACCGATAGATGACTGGGCAAATGCTGTTCTGACCATGCCACGCACTGAAGTCGGTGGTTTTCAACATAATGTGTCTGATAAAATCAACGATGATGAGCTGTGGGATGATACCCTGTTCATGGTCGCCCTGTTTCTTGCCAGCTATGGTGAGTGTTCGGGACGGCGTGAATTGGTTGATGAAGCCGTCTTCCAGTTCCTTGTGCATACCCATTATCTATGTGAGCCGGAAACTGGTCTTTGGTTCCACGGGTGGACCTTTGATGGTAATCATAATTTTGCACGAGCACGCTGGGCGCGTGGTAACGCGTGGATTTCTGCAGGTGTTCTTGATCTCTTGGAATTGGCTGACATTGGAGAAAGCAACAAGCGTTTCCTTACCACTATTGTCACAGCTCAGATCAATAAACTTCTCGAGTATCAAGCGCAAAGTGGTGCATGGCATACGCTTATTGACGATGACAGCTCATATGAAGAAATTTCAGCAACGGCTGCCTTTGGTTACGCTTTGATGAAGGGCGCACGCCTTGGTATTGGTCCTGAAAGCTGGAGAATGGCTGGTTTGAAGGCGCTTGAAGTGGTTGTTGAGAATATTGATGCTAACGGTACTGTTCAGAATGTGTCCTATGGAACGCGGATGGGCCATGATTTGCAATTCTATAAAGACATTCCTCTTGAACCGACGGCCTACGGTCAGTCCATGGCGCTTCTGTGCCTTGTTGAAGCTCTTAACCACATCAAATAACCAGCTGGGTCGGAAATCATGTTTGTAAATACGCTTTATGGCGCCTCTCCACGGGACATTAAAACCTATGATAATCAACGTTTGCGCGAGGAATTTGTTGTTCCTGACATGTTTGTCGCAGACAAAGTGTGCCTGACTTACACCCATGTGGATCGTATGATCGTCGGGGGGGCTCAGCCAGTAAATGAAACACTTGAAATTGCAAGTGGTGAAGCACTGGGTACCGAGACCTTCTTTGATGCCCGTGAAATGGGCATAGCCAATCTTGGCGGTACTGGCAGCATCGAAGTGGATGGGGTTCGCTTCACGTTGGAGCATCGCGATGTGCTATATGTTGGTCGCGGCACGACAGGTATAAAACTGTCCTCTAAAGCATCTGAGAAACCTGCTAATTTCTATATGAACTCGGTTCCTGCTGGTGAAGATCTGCCCGCAGCTCTTATCAAGGAAGCTAATGCCAAGCCGGTTGTTCTAGGTGAAGAAGAACTGTCCAACAAACGCACGTTGCGTATGTATATTCATCCTGAGGTTTCTCCTTCCTGCTTGCTTCTTATGGGGATTACTGAACCTGCAAGTGGCAGTGTTTGGAATACTGAGCCGCCGCACTTGCATGAGCGTCGCATGGAAGCCTATTGCTACTTTAATATGGCACCTGAACACCGAGTTATGCATTTTATGGGTGAGCCAAGTGAAGTGCGTGCAATACCCATTGCAAATCTTGAAGGGCTGATTTCTCCTGCTTGGTCCATACATATGGGTGCAGGCACTGGTCCTTATTGCTTCGTTTGGGGCATGACCGGTGAAAATAAAGCCTATTGGGATTTTACCCCTGTCGAAGTAAGCGAGTTACGCTGATGAATAGTCTCGAACAGGATTCTAAATCGGATTTCCTACGGCGCCCACTGGCGATGGGTGCACCAATCACATATTGGAATGTCAGCGCGATTGCTGAGGAACAATATGATGTTGAACCTAAAGCGATGTCAGGCGAGATGGATGCGCAGTTCTTTCTAACCAAAGAAAAGAACTTCATCCCGCATGAGTATCCATGCCGTACCAAGTTTGTTGAAGATTATCGTGACAAACGCCCGTTGGTTCGGGATGAACAATCAACCGATCATGTCTGGTTGCCATTCGGTTCACCTCGTCTTGATCTGTCTGGGTTTTGGTTCCGGGCTACACGCCTTGCTGCATGGGCGCAAACCTGTATTGATGCAAAAACTGCGGGTAAAGCGAGGCTGAAGTTACGTACGTGTGGTGGCGCTGTTGTATGGGTAAACGGCAAGGGCGCGACAGAAATCTCTACTTACGTTCGTAATTACGAGCAGGATGTGACGTTTGAAGTTGAGCTGGAGGAAGGCATTAACGAACTGAAGATCTTCTTTGATGATCTGGCAGAACGTGATACCCGCTATTTCTTCCAGCTGGACTATTTGTCTGGGCCGGACGCTCAGATTGCGCTACCGGTGGCTTCAAGTGCTGCAGTGGCAGGGCAAATCGAAACAGCTCTTGACCGAATCCACTTCTCCAAACCTGCCTATTCAGCGGGGGATGTGGTTATGATCCTTCCTGCCACGGTTGATTGTGATGTGGATGTGACCATTACGGTGGAAGGGGATTTTCTCAGTCAGGAAAAGCAAATCGTCAAACGCACACTGAAAGCGGGCGAGGAGCTAATCAATGTGGGGCATATCGAAGAGTTCCATAGTGACTTTCGTCACTTTGAAGTTTGTTTCACTGCAGATGGTTTTTCTGCGGAGCGGCCTTTTACTGTTGAAGTGGCGCATTGCGAAGCACAGAGTGATGTTCCTACGACACAATCTGAGCGTGTTGATGAAGCCTTCCAGCATGTCGCACATAAAGGCTATGACGATGCAATCTCCGCTTTAGCTCGGCTTGCAGTTGGCCTTGGTGATGCAACAACAGAGCGCATGATCCGTGCATCTCTGCCAAAGATCACAGCTTGTCATGATTGTGCTGATTTCCATTTGGTGCCGCTGCTCTTTGGGCGTATTCGATATGGCCATTTGTTGAGTGATACCCTGCTGGCAGAGATCGATGCCGCGACACTTGAATTTCGTTATTGGCTAGATGAGCCGGGTAACGACGTGCAGTGGTACTACTCAGAAAACCACGCTCTATTGTTCCACACGGCTGCATATTTGGCAGGGCATTTCCATACGGACAAAAGCTTTGTTCGTTCTGGAAAAATTGGTAGTGAGCATTCAGCCGCTGCGGCTAAGCGGTTGCGCGCATGGTTCGATCATTTCGAAGAATGGGAAATGGCAGAGTTTAACTCTGTGCCCTATTTCCCGATTGATCTGAAGGGGCTGGCCACACTGGCCGCACTGGCTCATGATGAAGATATCAAGGCACGTGCAAGACGAGCGGTCCTACGCCTCATCAAAATTGTGGCTTGTTCTGCCCACCACGGTATCATGACCGGAGCACAGGGACGTTCCTATGAGCATACCCTGATGGCGGCAAGGACTTCTGAGTTATCCGCGATTGCGCGTGTTCTTTGGGGGCGGGGTTGGTATGGCCGCTGTTTCCATTGTTTACCTCAGGTGCTTATTTGTCTTCGAGATTTTGATCTGCAAGTACCGCAAGACTATCGCGATATAGCTATTCTTGAAGGTGGCCAGGCGCAGGAATGGGTCTTTGCACAGGCTGAAAACAAATTCTCCAAACTATATCATTACAAAACTTCCAGCACCGCTATGGGCAGCGCTGTGCGCTATCGCTGGGGAGAGTGGGGGTATCAAGAAACCATTCTGCAGTTACGAATTGGTAAAAATCCAGATGCCCAGATTTGGGTCAATCATCCAGGTGAAGAGATTCATTGTGGATTTGGTCGCCCGTCTTATTGGGGTGGATGCGGCACTTTGCCCAGGGTGCATCAATATCGTGATCTTGCCATTGCGATTTTTGATGCCCATGAAGATCAGCCTGACTTTTCCCATATCTGGTTTCCACAGAGTGTCTTTGATGAAGTGGAAATTCTAAACAAGAGAGTATCTGCCCGCTCTGGAGACGGTTATGCTGAGGTCTTGGCTGGCAGTGCCCTTAAAATGGTAACCCATGGGCCGACGGCCAATAATGAGTTGCGCCAATATGGCCGTAAAACGGTGTGGATTGTCCGTCTAGGCAATGCTGCACAGAATGGTTCATTCTCTGGATTCAAAACCCGCTTCTCCGATTTGGCTTTTAGTCTTGGGGATGATGGAGTGATCACAATAGAAGATGCGGACTATGGGACTGTCGCTTTTGCAACAGATGGCATCATTCAGGCTGAAGGCCGCAATCTTGATCCTTCCAATTGGACTGTTGAAGGTTTATTCACACAGCTTTGATACCACTTTGCAAACCTGTTTCATCACAGAATCAAGAAGCCGCGCATCATTGATGTGCGGCTTCTTGATGCATATTGGGCCTGTTATTGGCTTTTCTTGGGAGAGGTTTTGGCCTTGCCTGCCTTTTTGCAGGGCGCGTCAGATTCGCGCGGTACAAGTTTGCAATATAGTTCTACACGTTTGGCAAGGCGATCAGGCTCTACCAATTGATCGCGCAGCATGTCGATGGCCTGCATACCTATTTCCTGCATTGGAATATGTACGGACGTGAGTGGAGGGCTGGCGAATTCGCCCTGTGGAAGGCCGTCCATGCCGACCACCGAAACGTCGTCCGGCACCTTTAGCCCCTTGTCCATAAGCCCCATAATTGCTCCAAAAGCGAGGCTGTCACCAGCACAAAGCACTGCGGTGAAATCTTGCCCTTTGGCTTCGATGTGATCGCAGATCGCTCTGCGGGCGGCTTCTGGTGTCCAGTCTTCCACATCGACAAGTAGGCTTTTCCAGTCAATAAACCCTTTTCCGACAATGCGGTCACGCCAACCTTCTAGGCGGCGTTCAATGGTTCTGCGGCCCCGATGGGCCATGAACAGGATTTTTTCATGACCTTTTTCTCCCAGATAGCTAGTCGCGCTCGCCGCAGCTGCTCTATTACATGGGGTGATGCTGGATAGTTCCATAGATGGATCATCGCCATTGACTAAAATGACGGGCTTGGAGAAACCTCTAGTTTGCGCCAGCATGGTTTCATCATCCATAGTAATGAACAATAGACCAGCAATGTCATCATCCTGCATAGCTTGTTCTAGCAACGTTTGTTCTTCGTTCAGATTGGCAATGGGCCGAGTGACTATTTCTGCGCCAAGGATATCGGCCCGTTTGCGGATGCCTTCTAGCACATAGGTTGTGAACTGTTGCCTTTGATGATCTAGCATGGCAACCGCACTGGCCGCCACGACTACCTTGGCACCAGCTATGGATGTCGGTGTGTAATAGTTGAGCGTTTTGGCCGCTGCCAAGACCTTTTCTCGCAACTCGGGGCGTACGCCAGGGGTTCCCGACAGGGCGCGGGAAGCCGTGCTCATGGAAACGTCGCAATAGGCTGCCAGATCAACCAGTCGTACTTTTTGTTGTTTCATTTTTTTCATATGAAGATACTCCTGACGAGCGAAACTGAAATTTTGTTTCATATAGCAATTTTATTTTCTTTATTGCATAAAAGGGTCAATATGAAAACAATTTTGGACGGGTTGCAAGCTATCGATACAATTTCAACAATCTATCAATGCGGTTCCGCCCGATACACCTAACAAAACAGGAGGAATAGGGGTGCTACTGAAGTTTAAAACCGGCTTGGAGTCGGCTCTTGCTGCGCTGACATCCTTCATGCTAGCCGTGATGGTGTGCCTGATGCTTTGGCAGGTCTTCACACGTTATGTGTTGCAGACTCCAGCTCTATTTACCGAAGAAATGCTGCGATTCACGATGATCTGGATGGCGTTGCTCGGCTCGGCCTACTGCTTTGGTCGTCGCAAGCATTTATCGCTGGTATTTGTTCTTGAAGTGCTCTCGCCGCCAAAGCGCCGTGTGGTTACCATTATCAACGACATTATTGTGTTGTGTTTTGCCTTCTTCATTCTCTTCCTTGGGGGTATTCGAGCGGTTGAATCAACTATGCAGCAGTTCTCGCCAATTCTGCGCGTGCCGATAGGCTATGTCTATTTAATCCTGCCAATTACGGCGGTGCTGATTTTTATTCTGCAAAGCTTGAATATGATCGATGTCATCCAGAATGGTGACAGATCCAATACTTCCCAAAAGAAGTCTTTAGAAGAGGCCTAAGTTATGGATGTTATTTTCAACTATATCGATGAGTCGCTCTTTGCCGCGGTTTGTCTTTTCATCTTCTTCTTTTGGATGTTGGCGCAAGGGGTTGCTATTTCAGTAGCGATCGCGGTTTCATCTATTATCACTGGCTTGTTCTTTTTGCCATTCAATACCGCTTTCTTCATCGCCACGCAGAAGATGTTTGCGGGGATTGACAGCTTTACACTGCTGGCTATTCCTTTCTTCATTTTGGCCGGCAATATTATGAACAAGGGCGGCATCGCGATGCGTTTGGTCAATTTGGCCAAGCTCTTCGGTGGGCGGTTGCCCGGCGCGTTGGCCCATACCAATGTGATTGCCAATATGTTGTTCGGGTCAATCTCAGGATCTGCAATTGCGGCTGCGGCTGCCGTGGGTGGCACTATGGCGCCCTTGCAGAAAAAAGAAGGTTATGAACCGGAATTTTCTGCCGCTGTCAACATTGCCTCTGCTCCATCGGGAATTCTGATCCCGCCAAGCGGTCCACTAATCCTATATTCTCTGGTTTCTGGTGGTACGTCGATTTCGGCACTGTTCTTGGGCGGTTATGTGCCGGGCATTTTAATGGGGCTTTCCATCATGATAGTGGCTTCCATTATCGCATGGAAGCGCGGTTATCCTCTAGCGGATAAGGTGTCTTGCAAGCAAGCGTTCTTTATAATCCTTGATGCTCTGCCGTCCTTGATGATGGTTATTGTGGTGATAGGTGGTATCGTGGCGGGTATCTTCACTGCCACAGAAGGGGCAGCGGTTGCTGTGCTATATTCATTCTTGTTATCGCTGATTTATCGTATGGCGACGGTGAAGGAATATTTGGAAGTGCTGCGCGCTTCGATGGAAATGAGCGCCTCGATTTTGTTCCTGATTGCGGCGTCGGGCATCATGTCCTATGTGATGACGATTACGTCTATTCCAGATGTTATCGCCGATGCATTGTTAATATTTGATAGCCCGATTGTGATTTTCTTGATCATGAATCTGTGCCTGCTTATCATTGGTTTTTTTATGGATCTGACACCGGCGGTGCTTATCTTTACACCGATCTTCTTGCCCATTGCGCAAGAACTGGGAATGGATCCGGTTCACTTCGGTTTGATGCTGATCTTTAACCTAGGTATTGGCTCGATGACACCGCCAGTGGGTAGTGTGCTGTTTGTGGGCTGTGCAATCGGTGGAGTGACTATCGAAAAAGTAGCTAAACCACTGATGCCGTTCTTCTTTGTGCTGATTGCGGCTCTGATGCTGGTTACCTTCTTCCCAGTATTGACCACTGGCCTACCAAAATTATTGGGCTTAATGTAATCAGTCATCACCTCGAAATGTGCCTCGCGGTATTTTGATATCGCGGGGCATTTTTATGGGCCTGATAAAAGCCTGAGCCCCCCTTCCAACCAGCAACAAACAACTTGGCAATACCAAAGGCATCATTCGAAGTGCTACGAAAAAAACTTCTATCTCCGCCAGAAAAAGTGTAAAATGGTGCGTCAGTCGAGGTTCAGGATATCACAGACAAATTCCGATCTTTCCAGAGCCGCATAGAAGTTTTCCTCTGCTTCTGCTGGCGGAATGTTTCCGATAGATTCTAGCAAACGACGATTGTTAAACCAATCCACCCATTCCA
>NZ_PKUQ01000003.1 GCF_002866925.1 Cohaesibacter celericrescens | reverse complement strand
GGTACAAATCACCTTCTAGATCCTGTTGTGCATATATAATAAAGTTATGCCCCCATAATTATTCTGAATATATCGAATGATATCGATACCATGTAGGGTGTGTAGTTAAATTTATACTATGGTTTGACTTTTAGAAGCTCTGGAAGAGGGAAATATGGGACGTCATAATATCGGTATCGTCGGACTCGGCGTCATGGGAAGAAATTTGGCTTTAAACTTCGCCGATAAAGGGTTTGAAGTCGCCGTATTTGATCCATGGGAAAAGGCTAGAGAAAGTTTCGCAGAACAATTGGCAAATGAGGTCAATACTGACCTGACAAAACAGGTCACTCTGGTGGATTCTAAACGGAGCCTCGTTGATGAACTGGCTTCGCCGAGGTTCATCCTGTTTATGGTGAAGGCTGGCGAGCCAGTTGATGCGATGATTCAGTCTTTCATACCTTTACTCAAGCGGGGCGATAGCCTGATTGACGGCGGGAACTCCCATTTTCAGGAAACCATAATACGAGAACGTCTTCTCAACGAAAAGGGGATGCACTTTTTCGGTATTGGAATTTCTGGCGGAGAAGAAGGTGCCCGCAACGGCCCTTCTATGATGGCAGGCGGCAACAAGGATGCCTATGAACGTGCCCGGCCGATGTTGGATGCAATTGCTGCAAAATATGAAGATGCGCCGTGCTGCGCTCTTGTCGGAAGCGATGGGGCGGGGCACTTTGTAAAGACCGTTCATAATGGCATTGAATATGCGATTATGCAGATCATTTCGGAAGCCTATATGATCATGCGCGATGTCTATCATCTCGATGCGCAGTGGTGTGGACGGGTCTTTGATGAATGGAACGAAACGGATTTGCAGTCCTATTTGATCGAAATCTCCGCGAAAGTTCTTCAAAAGAAGGATGATCTTGGTTCTGGTGCGTTGATCGATATGATCATGGACAACGCTGGACAGAAGGGGACGGGGAGATGGAGTTCTGAAGCGGCGCTCCATTATGGTGTGCCTGCAATAACAATCGCGGAGTCTGTTTTCGCCAGATCTATGGCCGCTATGAAAGATGAGCGGGTCTTTGCTTCGGCAAAACTGGAAGGCCCGCGTTGCAATGCGGCGGTGGCTGCCGGATCATCTATTGGATCCTTGCGCAATGCTGTCGTGGCTGCAGTGATTGTTGCTTATGCGCAAGGCTTGGGACTGATTACAGCCGCCTCGAAGGAGCAAAAATGGGATATTGATATCACTGAAGTGGCCAAGATTTGGCGCAATGGATGTGTTATCCGGGCTTCCATGCTGGATGACATTGCAAAGGCTTATTTGGAAACGCCGGATTTGGCAAACCTGATGTGCGCGCCCGTCTTCGCTCAAAAGCTTGCTGATTGCCAGAAGGACTGGCGTTCCTGTCTGCATCTTGCCATCAAGCAAGGGGTTCCTATTCCTGCGTTGTCATCAGCTGTAGCCTACTATGACGGCTACCGGAGTGCGCGGCTCTCGGCCAACCTGCTTCAAGGGCAGAGGGATTTTTTCGGTGCTCATACCTACGAACGCATTGATCGTGAAGGATTATTTCATACTCAGTGGTAAAGTTTATGGGTGTCTTTTTAGTGCTTTAGCAGAGAAAGACACGCCATTATTTCGGCAATCTGATTTATGTTCGGGAACAGACCCCAGTCTGGGGACGAATTTCATAACAAAGCACGTTCATGGTCCACAGACACGATTTTTCAAAAATCACGATGAGGGATGTCGCAAAAGCAGCGGGTGTTTTTACTATGATGGTGTCTTGTGCCCACAAAGAAGCTGGGTTTGTCATTTAGGCAACAAGAAAACGGGTTCTGGAAGCGGTCAAGGCGCTTGGGTCTGTTCCGGATATAACGGTTGGCAGCCTCTCTTCCAGACGCTCTGGGATCGTTTCTGTTCTTTTCCCATCGCTGAACAATCAGCAAATGGCTCAAACTGTTCATGTTTTGACAGAAGAGCGTTCCAAGGTGGGGAAGCTACGGTTAATCGGACACACCTGTTATATGGCAGAGAAGGAAGAAGGGCTTATTGAATTCATGCTACGGCGCAGACCGGAAGCGCATATTCTATGTTGTGTCGGTCACACTGGAAAATCAGCCGAGATATTGCAAGATAGGGTTTCTTGGAGAATCACAAAATGCTGGCACGCGGGCCGGTGCGCGGCGAAAAGGCTTTATTGCAGCGATAGAAAATGCCGATTTACAAGCACACCGTTTACGATTTTGAACCATCGGTTTTAAAAAATGTCGCGTTTCTGTCATCCTCCAATATCAACGATCGGGGTTGATCCTCGGCTTGTCGGCAAAAGCGTCAGAGTTGCTTTTTAGAATCCTGTCAGACGCAGGATCAAAAAACTTTGATCCCAACTTAAGTGAGCACTTAAGGCTGAAGCCCGAACTTATGTTGGGTGGATCGGTGCCTCAGCAAACCTTGCCTCATCGTGGGTAAAAGGGAGCATCTTCGCGCAGTCGGAAAGATACTCCGCAATCTCAAACATCATTCAAACCAGGATTTTTGACAAAGGGGCGATCTCATGTCCTTCTGCCTTGATCAGTGTCCGGATAGACTTGGCCAGATTGACTGAGCCTGGTGTGTCGCCGTGAACTAAGATGGTGTGAATCGGAGTCGTGAGCCTTTTGCCATTGATACTGATGATTGCGCCGTCGGAAAGAAACTGGCGCACTCGCTCGGTGACCGCTAGAGGATCTTTGATCACCGCTCCGGGCAGACCTCGTTTTACCAAAATACCATGGTCGTCATAAGCGCGATCGGCTAGGAATACATTGGCCGTACGGAAGCCCTTATTTTCAGCGGCTCTGGAAAACTCTGTGTTCGCAAGGCACAGTAGTATCAGGTCGGGATCAAAAGACGCGACTGCGTCGACTAGCATTTCGGCTAGGTCCTTTTCGACAAATGCCATGTTACCAAGAGCGCCATGAAAATTCATGTGCGTCATTTTGTGACCCGCCGCTTTGGCTATTCCAGCCAAGGCGCCAAGTTGATAAATGACGTGCTTCTCAAGCTCAGCCAGATCCATCATCATTGGACGGCGACCAAATCCCAAACGATCAGGGAAGCCGACATGAGCCCCAATATCGGCACCGTTTGCCAAGGCCGCCCGAACTGTGCGGTCCATAATCACTGCATCCCCAGCGTGATAACCGCAAGCGATGTTGGCTGACGTTACGATTTTGAGAAGAGCTTCATCATCCCCGATTGTATAAGGGCCAAATCCTTCGCCCAGATCGGAGTTCAAATCAATTTTCATAGCGATGTGCCTTTTGGTTCGATTTCAAACAACACGGTGCCGTATTCGACGGTTTGTCCCGACTGACAGCATATATTGGTGATTGAGCCATCGATTTGCGCAACGATCGGTGTTAATAGAGGGCCCATTTTGATGAAGCCCAAACGGTCGCCTTTTGTGACAATATCGCCGAGCTGAGCTGCTGGCATCGATTGATCGGGGTGTGTTGGCAGATAAACACCCGAGGCTCGAGCAACCAGCTTTTTACTGGCCGTCGAATTTGCCGACCGGGAGCTGCCATTAACGCCTGCAGGAAAGGGGAGAGTACTCTCGCCAATCTCCAACGCGTGCGAATTGGACGGTTTTGCAAGCGCAACGATGTCTAAAAATCTTGTTTTGAGCTGCTCGAGTTTTGAACGGATGGTCATTGAAGAAAATCCCTGTAAGTCTCTGTCAAGGAACGGACATTGGCCAAATAAGCCTGCATTTCCCTGTGGGCAGCTATCGCCTCTGCATAGGTGGTTTCAACAAACTGGATGTTCGAGCCAATTCGGGTTTGTGCCAAACGCCAAAGATCGGGCTCTATGACCGTGCCGATTTTGGGGTAGCCCCCCGAAGTCTGCGAATCTGCCGTTTGAACAATAGGCGCACCGCCCGGAGGAACCTGAATAACACCGGGCACAATGCCGTGGGATCGCATTTCTAATGTCTCTTTGAGACGAAGAGTAGGGCCGGACAATCGGAAGCCCGCGCGGCTGCTCTGAGGTGTGATTTGCCAAGGCGTTTGAACAAGATCTTTCAGAGAAGTGTCATCAAAATGGGGATGTTCCGCGGCGGGCAAATAGCGCATCAATGTTATCCCGCTATCGCTATGATAGAGGCTTTTGGGGGCTGTCAGAGCTGTTTGTGGCGATTCAGCACCAAAGCCACCTTCAGGCAAGGTGCGCGCGTTTTGTTGTGGCCTATCCGCGTTCAATATATCACCCGGCTTGAGCATGCGTCCTTCGTATCCGCCAAAAGTGCATCGCAAGTGAGTCGCCCGCGACCCTAGAATTTCGGGTACATCGATGCCACCACGCAGGGCGATATAGGCAAAGGACCCAGATACAAGGCGGTTGAGCGTAAGAACTTGGCCCTGCTTTGCCTTGAAGGCCCAGTTCGTGGGAAGCCGCTGCCCATCCAGATCGGCGCTGGAATCAGCGCCAGTGACTGCACAATCCATATCGGAGAGGAACTCAATCTTGAACGGATAAAGTGTAGCTTCGATTGAGGCTGCGCCTTCTGGGTTGCCCAGTAATGCATTGCCCAATGCAAGGGCTAACCGGTCCATGGCGCCGCCGATGCTCACTCCATGCCGATAATTCTGGTCCCGTCCAAGATCTTGAACCGTGGACAATCCGATAGTGGAAACAATCTTAATCATCGAATGATCCTTTCGACACGGAATTTCACTGAGTCACCCGCTGCAAGAAGTGTTGGTGGTGTTTTTTCAGGGAAGAAAAACTCAATATCTGTGTGGCCCAACGTATGCCATCCACTCGCGCCAGCCGACGCGGAAACTGCGGTTTGCATGCCGCCTATAGAGACGGATCCAGCCGGTACGCTCAACACGGGAACCTCTCTGCGTGGGACCCAAATGCGTTTGTCGGTGATGCCCAGATATCCAAGGCCGGGGTGCGCGCCAAGCGCAAACACCGCATAGTCACCAGACGCATGAATTGAGACGACCTCATCGATGGACAAGTCCGTAAGTTTCGCGGCATCGTGCAAATGTGGGCCAAGTTCGCCACCATAGACGACCGGAATCTCGACTGTCTTACCTTGGATATTCCAAGTATTGGCTTTATCCCAAGCTTTCAGAAGGGCTGTTTCCATGGCTTTGGGGTCTTGTGGAGGTTCCTTAAAAGTCAACATGAGATTGGTCATGCCCGGAACGGCTTCTTTGATGTCTGCCCAGTCTTGCACGGCATCAGCCAGCGCCCAAATTCTCCGTTGGCTTTGGAGATCAAATTTTCCAGGCGCTTCGAAAAGCATGGCAGTTGTGCCAAGCAAACTAATTTGTGCGTGGTCCTTTGATTTCGCGAAAGTTCCAGCTTTATTTGTCATTTTTAGGTGCCTGTTTCCAGAAAGTGGGCTTCAACGCCGCCTCTTTGAACCAAATCGCTCTTGAGGATGTCGCGTAGCATTGGGATGTTGGTTTTTGTTGTCCCGACGATTATCTCCCAAATTGTTTTTGAAATGGTCCGGAACGACATTTTGCTGTCCGCTTGAACGATCATTTTGACAATCAGAAAGCCGCCATAGGGCAGGATGTCATGCTCTTTAAACAAATGCCCATCCATACGCTTGATCCAGTGGATCGTTGTGCGAATTTACGTAGGCTTGCGATTGATACTATTGCAAGCATAACGCCTACGAAATCCGAAACGGCGCTCGTTTTGAAACGGCATACCGACCGTCTTTTTCATAAACTTTAGTAATTTTGACAGAGCATGGTACGACAACAGGATTGAGCATTTTTATGGACCGATTACGCGTATCGCATCACCCTGCTTGATTGTATTGCCGTCGGACACAAAGGGAGAGCCCGAAAACGAGAAGCATGAAGAAGACCGCAAAAGGGGGGGATGACACGATGGTACCGCAATCGAGGCTTGGGAGGATTGAAGCTCCGTGGTTTGCGAACGTTGTGATACGTCACCGGAAAGATCAGATTGAACCATAGCAAATCGGTCCATACCAGATGCAGCGATCTTTACATGGAACTCCTCGTTATGAAGTTCCCGTGCGGCGGTATCAGGATCTGCCGCAAGTTGCATCAGGAGTTTGAGGGCTTCCGGGTCCATCATGGAGGAATTTTCCCTTTCCGGTCTTCTTCATTGACGGGTTAGCGATCGAAGGTGATGCCTTTGGCTTCTGCTTTTTTGTCCATGCCAACAGCTTCCAGCAAGTTGGTGCCCTCTTTCAGTTTTGCCATCAAAACGGCTTCTGCATCATCGCGTTTTTTGGATTCTGCAGCAATTTCCATCGCTTCATGGGGGCGTACGACAACAAGACCGTCATCATCACCAACGATAATATCACCGGGATTGATGATTTCGCCGCCGAAAGAAATCGGTTGGTTGATGAAGCCTGGTGTTTCTTTCACGGTTCCTTTGATGCAAAGGCCCGGGCTGAAAACTGAAAAGCCATTTTTGTTTAGGGCTGGCCCATCGCGGACACCACTGTCTGTGACAAGGCCCGCAATACCGCGAGCCTGTGCCCATGTGCCCAGAACTTCACCAAAACAGCCTTGTTCGCTTGACTCGTCAGTTGCAAATACGAGCACATCTCCCGGCTTTGCAATGCTGATTGCAAGCTGCAACATGATGTTGTCGCCGGGGTGGGCTCTGATCGTTATGGCCGGACCGCAGACTGTCATGCCGTTGTAAATTGGCTTGATTCTTGATGCTATAGCGCCACGACGCCCTTGAGCCTCATGAATTGTTGCCGGTGTAAAGTGAGAAATTGCCTCGACAACAGATGCATCGGGCCGCTCGATATTCTCAATAACGTGCGCCATAAACTACCCTTTCGATTGGAGTTATCTTATCGAAAAGGTAGGCCTCTATGAACCATCTCCACAAACACGAATTGAATCTGGTATGATCGGTTCGGCTTATACTTGGGTCATTGTGGAGGCCTGACGCCAGGCCATTGATTGGATGCGATGAGTTCGCGCACCAAGCGAAATAGGACATCGTGAACAGCCATAGCAGGCTCGGACAAGGGGATGTTGTCGGAAACACAGACAGATATCGTAGCTTCGATGGCTGGGTCTTTTATGGGGCGAAGAATCAACTGTTTGAAGTCTGTCATGCGGCTCGCTGCTGACCAGGGTAGAATGGTCGATCCAATGCCCTCGGAAATGGCAGCTCCAAGCGTTTCCATCGAGTCGATTTCAGCGACGATCTTGGGGACGACGTGCGACGTTTCAAAGGCAGTATCAACCAGGGATCGAAGCAGATGGATACGGCTTGGTAACAGTAGTGGCACATTTTCAAGGGATGTCAGTGGAACCGCCTCTTTAACGTCACTGGGCAACGCAGCCGAACGGCGTGAAATTAGAAACAACTCCTCAACCGCGACCTGCTGAAAGTTCACGCCGCGCATCATGCCTGGGTCATAAATTAAAGCGAGATCCATCCGGCCATTCATCACAAGCTCGCTAAATACGCTCCCAAAATTGTCATTCACATGCAGCATGATTTCTGGATATTGCCGTTTGATTTCCTTTAGCAAAGACAGCGAAAGGGTTGACGTTGTACTGTAAGGTGCAAGTCCAACGGAAACACTGCCGGATAGGACTTTCGCGGCTTCGGAAACGTCACTCGACATCAGGTCCATTTGTTTAAGAACAATCTGGGCGTGTCGGTAGAGCGCCTTGCCCGCTTCCGTCATCGTAACGCCGTGCCTACTCCTCACAACCAGCTGTTGTTTGAAATGTGCTTCAAGACTGATCAAGTGCTGGCTCAGGGCTGGTTGCGCTATATTCAGCGCATCTGCTGCCCGGGTCAGGCTTCCCTTGTCGATGATTTTTACAAAATAGCTTAGCCTCTTTGTATCCATAGCTTGTTTTCCACGCCGATGCTTCAGTGACGCATGTGCGAATGGTCCTGCACAATTGTCAAGTTGGTGAAATAATTTCAACCGATGTTTGTCAGCATAACAATTCCTCCCGAAAATGAAATATAGCCAAATTCTTTTAGTGCAGAACCAAATACTCTTATCCGGCACGCACTCAAGCTTATAGGTTTACTAAACATCATTATAAATATGCGAGGTAAGAATGGCTTTTTCAGATTATAAGGTCGCGCTGGTAACCGGTGCTTCTGGTGGTATCGGGAGCGCAATTACTGAGCGTTTTGCTCAAGAAGGTCTCACCGTCCACGCGATTGGTCGCAATCAGGACAAGCTTGAAGAGCTTGCTTCCCGAGTTAAATGTGTTCCACATGCCATCGACATCTCTGACACCGCAGCATACCGCGAATTGCTGAAGTCGCTTGAAGTCGATGTTATCGTGAACAACGCAGGGGTCGACCATAAAGGGTCCATTCATACCCTTTCCGCTGATCAGATCGATGCTCAGGTTACAATCAACTTCGGTGCGGTCTTACATGGTATTGGTGCTGTGTTGCCTGGCATGATCGAACGTGATCGCGGACATATTATCAATATTACGTCTATTGCTGCGGCATATCCATTCAAAAGTAACACGGTCTACCATGCCACCAAAGCTGGTGTGCGTGCACTGACAAACCAGTTGCGCACAGACGTTCTTGGTAAGCGCATTCGTGTTACCGAAATCTGTCCGGCACGTGTGGCTACAGAGATTTTCGGCAAGGTGCACGGCAATCCCAAACAGGCACAAAAAGACTTCGTTGAGGGCTACGAGATTTTGCAGCCTAAAGACATCGCGAATGCAATTGGAGATGCGGTGGGTGCACCATCATATGCAAACATCAGTTGTTTGGAAATACTTCCAACATTCCAAGCAGTTGGAGGACTGGAATTCATTCGTCACACGGCGGATGATGCTGGAGGAAAAGACTAGAGATCTCGGTCTCAAAAAACGGAGGACAATAACATGACGGAACATACATCCGCGGTTATTCATCACCATCAACCAACGGGAGTTCATATGCTAAATTCTATTCGAAATGTCGTTTGTGGCGCAGCAGCTATTCTGGCTACTTCTGCTCTCATCATGCCGACCTTTGCGTCAGCGGTCACACTGGATCTATCCGAAGTTCTTCCTGAGTCCAACTATGGCACTCAGAATGTAAAGAAATTTGCAGAAGAAGTTGAAAAAGCAACCGACGGCAATGTCAAAATCAATGTTCATGCCGGTGGCGCGCTGGGCTTTAAGGGTCCTGAGCATCTTCGCGCTGTTCGTGATGGCCTGATTCCAATGGCTGACGTTTTGGGTAGCCAACAGATTGGTGATGAAGCTCTGTTTGGACTCGAAAATGTACCATTCCTCGTCAGCTCAATGGCTGACCTGAAGGTTTTGCACAAATTCTGGCGTCCTGAAATCGAAAAAGTAGCTGCAAAATACAATCAAAAATTCCTGTATTATGTACCGTCACCAAAACAGTATATGTATCTAAAAGTGAATGTTGATACTGCTGACAAGCTAGAAGACATCAAAATCCGGGGCGCTGACAAAACCACAGTTGATACGATGAAAGCCATCGGCATGGCCGGTGTGCAGATTCCTTGGGGTGAGCTTATCCCTGCCTTGGCTTCTGGTCGCGTTGAAGGCGTTGCAACATCAGCGACTTCCGGTGTTGACGGCAAATTCTGGGAATTCTTGAAATATATCTACCCATCCAACCACACATGGGGCAGCAACATTGTGAGTATCAACCTTGATACATGGAACAAGTTGTCCGCTGATGATCAAAAAGCGATCGAAGATACTGCCCAAAAACTGGAACCCGTTTTCTGGGACGTTGCGCGAGATAAAGACTTGGAAAGCGTCGCTAAAATGCAGGAAAATGGCATGGAAGTTGTCGATATTCCTACAGAAATGTTCGCGGATATCCAACAGCGTACCAAAGTTCTTCTAGAAGAATATCTTGTTCGTGTTCCAGAAGCAAAATCGATCGTTGATCAGTATCTTGCTGAACTCGGGAGAGAATAAGCATGAACGACCCAGAAGTCTGTGCTGATCAGACCTGGGTTAGAGGGATCTTCTCCATCTATGTGCGAGTAATAAGTGCGCTCGCCATAGGTGGAGGAATTCTCGCTGCCTTGTGCCTGACCATTTTAACAATACTGGTCTTTTCTGAAGTTGCCCTTGCAACCCTTTCAAAAGTCATCCCTGGTATTCCTAGCAATATCCCTGTTGCCTGGGAGTATAGCGGATATTTGATGGGAGTCGCATTCATGCTGGGCTCTGCCATCACACTCAGAGCGGGCTCTCACATCCGAGTGACAGCTCTTCTTGGTGCACTTCCAAACAAGACCAAAGCCGCCTTTGAAATTTGGGCAACCTCAGTTGGAACGTTCGTTACCGGTTTCCTATCTTGGTCATTAATAAACTTCACACTGCGATCTTTTGTTGACAGCAATGTGTCCTACGCCAGTTTCACACCTTTGTGGATCCCGCAGGCTGGTATGACGCTTGGATCGTGCTTGTTGACAATGGCGATGTTCGAACGATTGCTTAGGAGTATTCTTGGGTACCGGTTGGAAGACATCAGTCTGAAGGTTGCTTCCAGTGAAGATCTAGATCTGAAAAAGCCGGAGGAATAGGATTATGACAGCTATTATTGGATCACTACTGCTGATCTTGGTCCTTTTTCTTGGGTCAGGTGTTTGGGTCGGGTTGTCACTGATGGGAACCGGTATCACGATGGTGACCATCTTTCGTGATATCCCGATTGATAAACTGCTACCGCAGTATTTCTTTAACATTCTTACGACCAGTGAATTGGTTGCCCTCCCTCTTTTTGTGATCATGGGAGAGTTTTTGTTCCGGACAAATTTGTCTCGATCGCTCTTCAATGGCCTTGCGCCTTGGATGGGGTTGCTTCCCGGACGTCTCTTGCACGTCAATGTGGTGGCATGTTCGATATTCGCGGCTATTTCCGGATCGTCCGCGGCAACAACACAGGTTGTTGGTCGCATTTCCCTTACCGAACTGCTGCGCCGCGGCTATTCTCGTGACATCGCTATCGGAAGTCTTGCCGGTGCAGGTACTTTGGGGTTCCTTATCCCACCGAGTACCGTGATGATCATTTATGGGGTTCTGGCAGAAGAATCTGTTTTACGGCTGTTCACAGCTGGCTTCCTCCCAGGAGTTCTTCTTGCTGTCCTGTTCATGGGCATGATCATGCTGCGGACAACTATCAATCGCGACTTGATCCCAGAGTCCGAAAGACAATTACGCAATGCTTCTTGGGCCGTTCGTTTTGCTGCATTGAAGGAATTGGCCCCTGTCGTATTCCTTATTCTTGCTGTGCTTGGTTCTATGTATGGAGGCTTTGCAACGCCCTCTGAGGCCGCCGCAGTGGGCGTATTCGGTGCGATCCTTGTTGCTGGTTCTCAAGGGGGGCTAAATCTGCAGGCCTTTAGGGATGTGGCACTTAGCTCTATGCAGACCTGTAGTATGATTGGTCTTATCATCGTCGGCGCAACCGTTTTGGGCAATATCACGTCATTCTTGGGAATTGCAGAATTTCTGGCAGAATATGTTGCTGAACTCCAGCTCACTCCCTTCATGCTGATTGTTGCACTGACAGCCGTCTATCTTGTTCTCGGTTGCTTCCTTGAAGGATTTTCCATGATCGTGACGACCTTGCCTGTTGTCTTGCCGCTGGTAACTGCCGCCGGTTTTGACAAAGTATGGTTCGGTATCTTCCTGGTTATTGTGGTCGAACTTGCACAGATCACGCCGCCAGTCGGCTTCAACCTGTTCGTTATTCAAGGTGTGACGGGGGACGGGATTGGATATATCACAAGGGTAACCATGCCCTTTGTTGCTCTCATGCTCGCATTTATCGCTTTCTTGGCTCTCTTCCCAGAGTTCGTCCTGTGGTTGCCAAACTTACTATTCGGTGCATGACCTAACTTATAAAACACGGAGGACATCGTGTCTGAATTAAAACTTGCAGATCGCATTAAGCGCATCAAACCCTCACCAAGCACAGCGGCAGCTGATCGCGCACGTCAGTTGCGTGAGGAGGGGCGTGATATCGTAAATCTCACAGTCGGCGAACCCGACTTTGATACACCCGATTCTGTCAAAAAAGATGCGTGTGATGCCATCATGCGTGGCGAAACCAAATACACAGCGGTACCCGGCATTCTTCCCCTGCGTAAAGCCATCGCAGACCGCTTGAAAAAGACCACAGGCGTTGACTATGGAATGAACCAAATTACCGTCAGCAATGGCGGCAAGCAGGTTATTTTTAACACGCTGATGGCAACTGTCGGCAAAGGGGATGAGGTCATCATTCCCGCTCCATTCTGGGTATCATATCCCGACATGGTTCTTGCTTGTGGCGGCACGCCGGTGATTGTTCCTTGTGGTGAAGAGACCGGCTTCAAACTGACAACTGAAGCGCTTGAAGCTGCAATCACACCGAACTCCCGCTGGTTGATCCTGAACTCCCCAAGCAACCCAACTGGCGCTATTTATTCAGCTAAAGAGATGAAAGTGGTCACAGACGTTCTAATGCGTCACCCACAAGTTTGGCTTCTTACTGATGACATCTACGACGAGATTGTTTTCACCGGTGAGAAAGTAGTAAGCCCAGTTGCTGTTGAACCAGGCCTCATTGACAGAACGTTCCTGATCAATGGCGTATCAAAAACCTACGCGATGACAGGCTGGCGTATTGGCTATGGTGCTGGCCCTGTGGCTTTGGTTACGGCCATCAATACGCTTCAGTCACAGATGGCATCTTGCGCATCCTCTGTAAGTCAGGCTGCAGCCGTTTCTGCGTTGACTGGTGATCAGGGCTTTGTTGCGGAATGGCTTGAAGTCTACAAAAAACGCAGCGAACTAGCCACCTCGTTACTGAATAAGGCTCCCGGCCTTACTTGTCGTGCATCCGAAGGCTCCTTTTACGTCTATCCGGGCTGCGAAGGTGTGCTGGGCAAGAAAACGCCGGATGGCAAAGTGATTGAAACGGATGCTGATTTTGTTCTTTACATCCTAGAGACTGAAGGTGTCGCGGTTATTGCGGGGAATGCATATGGATTGTCTCCCTATTTCCGGATTTCCGTAGCGACAAGCGAAGACATCATTGCGGATGGATGTAAGCGCATTATCCGTGCATGTGAAGCCTTGTCATAATGGCTGCTAAATTGCCGGAAACGACCAATCGTAAAATCAGTATTTCTGATCGCGGTTGGCCGGTTTCGGCATTTTTGTATTTTGGTCAGTTGACGCTTGCGGATGAAGACCATTTGTATTGCATTTTTTGAGGAGAATAGTTTTGGAGAAACCACATATCTTGCAAATTGGGCCATATCCGGAATGGGATGTGGAACGATTGGAAAAACAGTTTGAGGTTCATCGCTATTTCGAAGCTCAGAACAAGGCAGCCTTTGTTGCTGAATGCGCCGACAAAATCCGCGGTATTGCGACCCGTGGCGAATTGGGTGCCGATAAGGCTTTGATCGAGGCACTGCCAAATCTTGAAATTATTTCCGTTTATGGTGTCGGCTTCGATGCGGTTGATCTGGATGCTGCAAAAGCGGCCGGCGTACGGGTAACCAACACTCCTGACGTCCTGACCGGCGATGTCGCAGATCTTGGTGTTGCTATGATGCTTGCTGCATCTCGAGGAATCATTGGGGCTCAAGATTGGGTCCGTTCAGGCAATTGGCAAACCAAAGGTGGTTTTCCTTTACAGACCCGCGTGTTTGGTAAACGTGTCGGGGTTCTTGGGTTGGGTCGTATCGGCTATGAAGTTGCACAACGCTGTGCTGGTTTCGATATGGATGTTGCCTATTGCGATTTGGAACCAAGGGAATTTGCCAAGGATTGGGCATTTGAACCGAGCGCTGAGACTTTGGCCGAACGCTCCGACTTTCTCTTTGTTACATTGACTGGTGGACCGGCAAACAAACATGTGGTCGATCAGAAAGTGATCGAAGCTCTTGGCCCTAATGGCATGTTGATCAATGTTTCGCGTGCATCAAATATCGATGAGAGCGCACTCCTCGATGCCCTTGAGAAAAAGGCGCTTGGGTTTGCTTGTCTTGATGTTTTCGAAGGGGAACCTGCCTTGAACCAGCGTTTTGTTGCCCTCGATAATGTGCTGCTGCAGCCACATCACGCCAGTGGCACAGTTGAGACCAGAAAAGCCATGGGCAAACTGGTTTTTGACAATCTTCTTGCTCAGTTCGAAGGCCGTCCCTTGCCAACACCGGTTATTTGATATCAGCGTTGGTGAGCTTGAAAAATCCTCAAAAGCCTCGGTTGGCCATTATGCCAATCGGGGCTTTTTGTTACCACATTCAGGCAACTCGGCGTGGCGTATGACAAGGTCTTTAAAGCCTTGAATTTCTGCCACTGTGCTATCAAATCAATGCAAAAAACAAAAAGCTAAGAACATGAAAAAGCCAAGGAAGTGATCTTCCTTGGCTTGAGATCTTGGATGGATACGAGTTGATTGATGCTTTGCAAGTCCTCGTTGCTGGCATTAAGTGTTCTAGATGCCGCTTGCTTTATAGGAATTGGCCACAGATTCAATCGCGAGCACGTAAGCTGCCGTCCTGAGATCTTCCACACCCTCTCGGGTTTGATAAACCTCCACCATGCGCTGGAATGCTTGGCGCATCATTTCATCCAGACCAGAACGCACCAAATCTATTTCATCGCTACCGCGAACAAAGGCATCCCATTGGTCTTTGGGAATTTTGACACCGGTCATTGATTCCAACATCTCAGCAATGCGGCGATTTTGGGTTTCCTGACGTTGATGATCGAGAAGGCCAAGACGCATATGGCCCAGATTTTTGATCCATTCGAAATAGCTGACGGTTACACCACCGGAGTTGACATAAATATCAGGCATAACTGTAACGCCTTTTTCCCGAAGGATTTGGTCGCCAGAGTAGCTGATGGGACCATTTGCAGCTTCGACCACAAGACGGGCTTGAATGTTGGCGGCGTTCTTGGATGTGATCACATTTTCCCGCGCTGCAGGAATAAGAATATCACAAGGCATCTCAAGCATCTTGCTGCCGTCTTCAAAACTCTCTGCATCAAGGAATCCACAAACGCCACCGTGGGTGTTCATATGTTGGCGCAGCTTCTCAATATTCAGTCCTTCAGCGCGAAAAACGCCGCCGTCATGCTCAATTACCCCTTGAATGATACATCCATCTTCTTGCGACAGGAATTTGGCTGCATGATACCCTACGTTGCCAAGCCCCTGAATGATGACACGCTTGCCGCGCAAGTCGCCATCCAAACCAATTTTCTCTCTGTCTGGCCAAGAGCGGAAAAATTCCTGAATAGCGTATTGTGTACCGCGACCCGTTGCTTCGATGCGGCCTTCAATTCCCCCATGGGAAAGTGGCTTACCAGTCACACAAGCCGAGGCGTTAATATCGAGGCGATTTAGCCGCTGATATTCGTCCGCGATCCATGCCATTTCCACTTCGCTCGTGCCCATATCTGGAGCAGGGACGTTCTGACTTGGGCCAATCAGATTGCGTTTGGCCAATTCCTGAGTAAAGCGGCGCGTGATGCGCTCCAACTCATGCGGTTCCCATTCATTTCGGTTAATCTGCAGCGCGCCTTTGGAACCACTAAAGGGAATGCCCATGAGGGCGCATTTGTAGGTCATCAACGCAGCCAAACCTTCAACTTCTTCCTGATCTACGTTGGGGGCATATCGGATGCCACCTTTGGCAGGATGTTGATGTTCGCTGTGAACCGAACGCCAACCTGTAAAGCTGAAGACTTTTCCTCTCAGGCGGACGCCAAACCGAATGGTTAATGTTAGGTTGCAAGCTTTGATTCGTTCTTTCATTCCGTCTCCTAGAAGACAGAGAGAAGATGAGTCGTCAAATATTTTATCGACACTTGATAATAGTGAATTTTCTGAATTTTCTGGCATAGATTGACCCCTTACAACTCTTGGTTTGGGAGGTCCGCGTTCGTTATACTTCTCTACTGGTTCGATGAGGAAAAAGAAGGAGAAAGTTGCGTAAGTGGACCGGTGCAACAAAACTACGCGCTTTGAAACTGTCGTTCCAAGATTGTTTGGTTATGGTGCCAACCAGTTCCATGATGTGACCGAGATTGCTCGCCCATTGATTTTGATGATGGATGCCGATTTTGTGGAGGGCCTCATCACGCGAGCAATGCGGAGGGCACTATCTGTGTGGGCAGTTGATCTCGAGGGCTAAGTATTGGAATCCTATGTCACGAAGAGCCGTGATCGTAAGGCGGCATTGAAATTCCTCAAGAAAACCATGAAACGCCATGGGCATCCGCTTTCGTTGGTAACAGACAAATTACGATCCGATTGCGCTGCGATGAGGGAGATCGGCAACGCTGATTGTCATGAGACAGGTCGCTGGCGGAATAATAGAGCCGAGACTTCGCACCGACCATCCACGCATCAGTTTACAACCATTTCAATCAGGAGAGAGGCCTCTACAGCAGACTAAATTTCAAGCTAAACCGTAACGCCGCTTTCGCAGAGTGGCGGGGTCTTTGTGCGGCGTAACACTCGAAGATACTGGCCCTCTTTGGTCAATTTCAAGTTTGTCTGGCACCACCCTCATGCAAGATATTCGCATGGTCTTCGTCATATTACTGGCGAAAAGATCTCTAATCTCAGTCAGCATACCCCAAGCAATTGCCTGATACTCTCTGCCATTTTACCGGAGCTATCTGATCTTACTGGATAGCTCCGGAATGGTGTAGCAGACTATGTCGGATATCACTGTTTGACTTAGATATGGCGTGATTGGAGATGACTGGCAGTCTGGACCCTATTGTTCAGGCACAAAGCCGTTATTTGCGGCAATAACTTGCAGCATGGCGGAATCATCCTCTTTTGCGACACTGGAGAGGGCTTCTTTATACCAGCCATAGGCGGCCTTGCCGATAGAAAGTCCCGTCATATTGGCCTCAGCCATAGCCATGCAATAACGAGTATCCTTTTCGCGCAAACCGATGGCGAGGCCGGTCTGCTCGGATAGCTTGTTGTGGGCCATGGCGCGGATCATACGCACGGTGTGGGGACTGGCGCAGGGGCCGCTTTCCACTGCCGCAATGAGGGTTTCAGCATTCAGTTCCAGCTTTTGGGCTAGGTGGGACACTTCGGCGATGGCGGCCACATGCACAGCACCCAGCATATTGTTCAAAAGTTTGAAGCCGGTGCCGGTACCTACCGCACCAAAATGCAAGATGGATTTGGAAATCACCTCAAGAATGGGCCTTGCCTTTTCCAGATCCTCGGGATCTGCGCCAACCAGTAAAACCAGATTGCCGGTGGCTGCATCAGCCGGAGGACCATTGACCGGGCAATCGATATAGATCGCGCCCTTTTTACTAACCTCCTCTGCCAATCGCCTCACATGGGTGTGGGAGATGGTAGAGCATTCCACCGCGATCATTCCGGGTTTGGCGGCAGAGAGGGCGCCATCCTCAGCCATCCACACCCGCTCCGATGCGATATCGTCGGCCACCATCGAAATCACCATGTCGGCATCCTTTGCCGCACCTTCCGGGGTAGGAGCTAGCTTGGCACCGAGCTTTTCAATCTCTGTGCATTTGCTGCCCTGAGAGCGATTCCAGACTGTGACGTCATGACCTGCCTTGACGAGGCTTGCTGCCATGCCGCTGCCCATAAGGCCAAGGCCCATAAAACCGATTTTTGCCATTTCAAATTCTCCTGAAGTTTGACACCAATACAGCCGGATCAATCCGGGCTCAATAAAATGCCCTGCGGACCGCACTTGTTGGATGATGGCCTAGCCATCTAGAAACATGCGCCAGCTATAGTTGGGTTGGTAGGTGAGTAGTCTTTTGGCCTTCTACTGGGAATAGAAGGTTGCAGTCTGCCCCATGTCGCGACATGGAACGCCCTGATAATAGGCTCTAATTAATTCAGTCGTGCTTTCAGCAACGAAATTATCATCATTCGACACATTGAACATCTCAAACCATAGCCCATCAGCCGCAAGGAAACGGTCAACTATATGTTCAAGATCGCGGATATGGTTCCACCGCTGCGCCAATAATATTTTAGGTTCCAATGTGTTTGACGTCAAGGCCAATGGGTCCAAATGAACTGATTTGACATGCAACATATTGAGAAATCTTAACATGCAGGTTTTCCTAAAACTCATGGATTGGTGAAGTAAAATTTTGGGTGGATTGGGACAATGACTTAGTCTCGTTCGAATGGGTCATCGGACTTCCCTGTTGAACTGCCTATCTGCTGGTGCACCTTAGTGAGCAACCAAACGATAAGGTAAAGATCGTCTGCTTCGTTTGCGATAAAGTCTTCTGTCTGCTGAATAATGCTACATTTTGAATGAACGGCGGCTTTGAGAAAGCCGCATTGTTACGGTGCATTAGTCAACTGCGAGCCCTTTCAAGACCTTCATGAAGAGATGGTTCTGGCATGCGCGCAAAGGACGACACTCTTTGACCGCTGCTTGTCTCAAACCCGCTCTTAGCCTATCAACCAAATTGGCCTCGCATGCGCTGATGGGGAACAAATTCAGCTTACTATTGAACCTGCTGATACGTGTTTACGGTTTTGGATAGCACCATCATTTCTGTTGTCTTGTTGAACGCCATGAAGTGACCTGTCTTTAGATGATAATCGAATGCGGCCGGGTTGGTGTATAACTCATAGAGAAACACTTTTTCTGGCTCGTTCACATTCACGCAAACATCAAACTGATGGCAATCAACTTCGGTTGATAAAGTGTTGCGCGCCTGTTCCAACACCAACGTCCGAAATCCTCGAATGTGCTCGGGTATGATTGAAAATGTTACACAAACAACAAACATTGCATTCTCCTTTTGGGGAACATTGAACTTCAGATATTTTGGGGAAACCGTCTGTGCAAGTCAGCGACTTGTTCGGATGTTAGCGGTCGTGTTCTCAAATTTTGCAAGGCTAGGAATAGCTTAGCAGTCTCTTCCAGCTCTTCTGTCGCATAGACAGCATCTTGAAGCGTTTTCCCTGCTACGACCGGTCCGTGGTTGGCCAACAAAACTGCGTGATGTCGAGACGCCATTTCTCCAACCGCTTCAGCCAACTTCAAATCACCAGGAGCGAAATATGGGATGAGTGGCAGTGTGCCAATGCGCATTACGAAATATGCGGTGAGAGGCGGTAAAACGTTAGCGGGATCGACATCATGCAGGCAGCCCAAAGCAACAGAGTGTGTTGAATGCAAGTGAACTACTGCGTTGGCTTTGGGGCGTCGCTCATACATAGTGGTGTGTAAAAAGGCTTCTTTGGTTGGCTTGTCACCACTTATGAGACGGCCATTAATGTCTAACTTTGAAAGGCGAGCTGGATCGAGTGTCCCCATTGTTGACCCCGTTGGAGTCATCAGCCAACCATCATCAAGCCGGACGCTGATGTTGCCTGAACTGCCAAAAGTCAGACCCCTATCAAACATCGACTTGGCCAAGCCAACGATTTCGTCGCGCAGCTTGGTCTCGTTCATGACAGCATTTCGAAAGCGTCTTCAAAGAACGATTCTTTACCGAAATTTCCAGACTTCAGCGCTAAAGCCATTGGTTGATCACCCAATGACTCAGTCCACGGCACTCCAGGGGCAATTTCTGATCCTATGCGCAAATTGGTAACCTCTAACGCAGACACGACCGCCCCTGAAGTCTCTCCACCTGCCACGACGATTTGTCGAAATCCTGATTTAAAGAGTCTCTTAGCGCAAGAACTAAGCGCAAATTCCATCATTTGCCCTGACTGCTCAACGCCAAATTTTTGTTGTGCGATGGCGACTTGTTTTGGCTCAGCCGAACCATAGATAACGATCGGAGCGTCGTGCGGCTGGGCGTCAGCCCATGCACAGACTTTTACGATTTCTTCTTCAGGTTCAGTCAATTTATCCATATCGAGTTGGTAGGTGGGCCAGCGTCCTTTGATATATTCTAGCTGAGCCCGTGTCGCAGTGGAGCAACTGCCCGCCAAAACCATTTTCTTTCCTGGAACTTGCGGGGTTGCCGCATCTTGGCCGGTCCCCATCAAACCGGCACGACGATAGTTGTGAGGGAGCCCCAGTGCGATACCGGATCCGCCTGTAATAAGTAGGTGATCCGAAATCGCGATACCGATTTCCAACAGATCCTCATCGGTTTCAGCATCAACAACTGCAAACCGGTGTCTATCCCTAGTGTTTTGTTCAAGGCTTTGGATAATTTCCATCGCGCCCATCCGAACCGCGAGCGCAGGGACTAACCCTACAGAATGGGCACTTTGCTTGTTCATTAAGTCAACTAAGTTGGAGTTGCACATGGGTGTAAGCGGGTGGTTCTTCATCGGTGACTCTGACAAAAGCTGATCACCGACAAAAAGATGGCCTTGATAAATGGTCCTGTGATTGGTTGGAAATGCCGGGCAAACAATGGCCATTTCAGCGTTAAGAGCTTCAAGTAAGGCATCTGAGACTGGGCCAATATTGCCTTTGTCTGTCGAATCAAAAGTCGAGCAATATTTGAAGAAGATTTGCTTTGCCCCAAGACTGCGCAACCAATCCAAGGCAGTCAACGATTGAGAAACTGCCTCATCAACCGGAGCCGTTCGTGATTTTAGTGCGACAACAACAGCTTGTGCATCTCCCAACTCAGGCGGGCCACTTGGGACGCCAATGACTTGCACCACCCGCATTCCCTGCTTCACAAGTGTGTTTGCCAAATCTGTCGCACCAGTAAAGTCATCAGCTATAGCACCGAGTATTATGGACATTCCAATCTCCCTATTGCCTAATGGTCCCAGCGCGTGATCACTGCTTGCCTTTTGTTAGTTCAATGATGGTTTTGGTAACTGCTTTTGTTCCCATATCACCGCCAAATTCCATCGGCCGAAGGAGATTTTCCGAGAATCCGATTTCCACGGCAGAGTCAATTAGATGAGAAGCATCGGCAAAACATTCTTCTCCTGATTTCTCGGCCAAATAGTCAAGCATGAGAGATCCGCTGAGGATCGCGGCCAGAGGGTTGGCTTTGTCTTGGCCTATGATATCGGGAGCACTGCCATGAGCTGGTTGGAATAGACCATGCGCATCACCGATTTCGGCACAACAGGCCATGCCCATGCCGCCAACAAGCCCACCTGCAAGGTCCGATAGGATGTCACCAAACATGTTTTCCATGACCATAATATCGAAATTCCAGGGCTGACGAATAAGATCGAGTGCCATGGCATCCACATAATTGTAGGACACATCTACGTCGGGAAACTCCCTAGACACCTCATCAAATATTTTGCGGAAAAACGCCATTGAAGTGAACACATTGGCTTTATCAACACAGGTTAATCTGCCCAGTTTTCCGCGTGCTTTTCGTTTTTCTGCCAATCGGAAAGCGAACCGATGCAGTTTTTCACTGGTGGCTCGCGTAACGCGCAAGGTGTCTTTTACCTCGACATCTTCTATGATTTGACTTCTGCCATGCACAGCAGCCGAATAGAATAAGCCTTCCGTCGATTCCCGCAAAATAATCATATCGATATTTTGCGCCTTGGGATCAGCCAATCTTTGAGGGGCATTTGGATAAGCGCGAATAGGGCGAACGCCGGCATAGAGACCAAACTGGTCGCGCAAACGAAGATGCGGTGAGATCTCGGTACCGTCAGGATGACGTATAGAAGGTAGACCAATGGCTCCTAAAAAGATTGCGTCGCACTTGCCCGCAGCATCTTCACCGCCCAGCTCAATATCGCGCCCCGTCTCACCAAAGTAAGCAGCCCCGGCATTGATTGGTTTGTAGATGAGTTTTGCGCCGCCTGTTCGATCCAAAGCGGCGTTTACAACAGCAACAGTAGCGTCGGTGACATCGATGCCAATCCCGTCCCCTTTAATCAAAGCAACTTCAGTTTTTTTCGACATAATCTAATTCTCCTAGGCATTTAGTTCCAAGTTTTTATCAAAAAAACAGAAAAATTTTGATCCGATAAATTGACTGGGCACCACATCACCGATTGGTTTGAAATACTATAAACTATTGATAAATAACATTTAATAATAATAATAGTGCGTCAATAATCTGGTTTTGTTCCAAATTAGTCTCACATTTAGAACCTTTCGTCAAATAAATTAATGAATACATTGACAGATTAAAAAATGAATGTTTACATGAACGTAATCTCGCATGTTCGCTTGATTGATGTCAGGTTGGCTTGGCTATCTAGACCAAGTCGGGAGGAGATACATGATTAAGAAATCAGCAATTGCAGCTTCGGCTGTTGCTTTACTCATCGCAGGCACAGCTTCGGCCGAAACCCTGCGCGTACAAACATCCACGCAGTCCGGTGGCTTTTCATTTAAATACATGAATGAGCATTGGACGCCTAAGCTGCCTGAAATGACCGATGGGGAGCTTGCGATCGAATTTTTGCCAATCAAGTCAGTTGTTCCGCGTAATGAAACGCCAGATACTGTTGCTGCTGGCGTGCTGTCTGGTGATCTGACGTCCATCGCCTATTTCTCAGGCCGCGATCCAGCTTTTGCGATTTTGGGTGACTTGATTGCGGGCTACGACACTCCAGCACAGGTACAGAAATTCTGTAAAGATGGCGGAGGTGCCGCTGCACTACAGGATCTTTGGGATTCTACGTTGCCAGGTAAGTTGAAAGTTGTTGGCTGCGGAGCAGTATCCAAAGAAGCCCTTGTCTCTAAAGTGCCTATTCGTGGCGTAAGTGATCTCAAGGGTCTTAAAATTCGTTCACCAGAAGGACTCGCAGCCACCGTATTCCGCGCAGCAGGAGCAAGCCCTTCCAATATCCCATTCTCCGAAGTTTTTACATCGCTTGAAAAAGGCATCGTGGATGCGGCTGATGCATCAGCCTATGTTAACAACGATCAAAACGGTTTCCACCAAATTGCAAAATTCCCGCTCTATCCTGGCATCCACTCCATGGCAGTGCATCAGTTTACTATAAATAAACAACTGTGGGATGGCATGAGCACAAAAACGCAACAAGGACTAACTGATTGGTTCTATTCTGCTTATGCTGATCTCATGAACGCACTTGATGCAAAAGACAAAAAGTTGGTTGAACGTGATCAGGCTGATCCGAATATTGAGGTCATCAATTGGGCTCAAGAGGATCGTGATGCTTTTCGCACAATCGCTGTCAAATCTTGGGAAGAAACAGCAGCCAAATCTCCTAAAGCTCAAAAAGCGCTCGACGTCCATTTTGCATTTATGAAAGCAGAAGGTCTTCTAAAATAAACGAAAATTGGTTGTTACTGGAGTGACTGGTTTTGCTGGTCACTCTTTTTATATCAGGACGTGGTTTGGGAGGAAGCAATGCGCCAACGTTTCGTGGAACTGGTTGAGCGCCTAAGTGTGTTCATAGGTAAATCCTGCGGGGCATTCTACCTCGCAGCGATCATTCTATCGGTGTATGAAGTTTTTACCCGTTACGTTTTGAACGCACCAACGGTTTGGACTACCGAAGCCATCATAGCAATGTGTGGGACAGCCTGGATGTTATCGGCTGCCGCAGTCACCCAACAAAATAGGCACATTACTGTGACTGTGATGGAGCTCATTGTTGGTGCTAAAATGTGGAACGCTATGCGTAAAATAGCTCTCTTATTGAGTCTGTTAGCCGTATCGGGACTTATGTGGGCCAACTGGAAACCATCTATGCAGGCAATTGCACATATGGAACGGTCAGGCAGTGCATTTAATCCGCCGGTCCCTTCCTATCTGAAGGTTATGCTGATGGTTGCATTGGTGCTTTATGCCCTACAATTATTGGCAAATTTTTTGAAGACGAGAAAAAATGGAAACGAAAAAGACCCCGTCCATGTAAATCTCTGTGCAGATTTGGAGGATTAATCAATGGGCATTGAAGTCATTACCCTGCTTATTGTGGCAAGCCTATTTACTCTCATGGCTGTTGGGGTCCCTCTGGGGGCGTCCACGTTGCTGGTCTCTATATCAGCGGCTTTGCTCAGCTTCGGAGCACCTGGCTTGATCCTTGTGTCATCTAATGTTGTTCATGTTTTTGAAAAATACACACTCGTCGCAGTTCCATTTTTTGTTTTTATGGCAAATATTTTGGAGCGAGGAGGAATAGCCAGAGACCTGTTTGATTCAATGGCAATTCTGGGCGGGCGGATGAAAGGCGGCGTCGCCGTTCAGACTGTGTTTGTATCAGTCATTTTGGCGGCTATGTCTGGCATCGTCGGCGGCGAGATTGTCCTGTTGGGGCTTATTGCCCTGCCACAAATGTTCCGACTTGGCTATGATAGAAAGCTGTCTATCGGCACCATTGCTGCGTCAGGTTCACTCGCGACCCTGATCCCACCTTCCGTGGTATTAATTGTATATGGATCCGAAGCCGGTGTTTCTGTGAAGGACCTTTTTTCCGCAGGTTTCTTACCAGGCTTTTTGCTCGCTTCACTTTATGTGGCATATATACTCATTCGCACCCGGTTGAACCCGTCTTTGGGTCCTGCCTACGACGCACCTGAAGCGTATTTGCCACTGCCCAAAAGGGTAAAATACCTCAAAGGACTTATCTTGCCCTTCCTGTTGATCGGTGGTGTCCTGGGTTCAATCTATACTGGACTTGCAACCGTAACTGAATCGGCAGCGTTGGGCGCAACCGGCTCTGTGTTGATCGCTTGGCTTCGGGGTGAAATGTCTATGAAAGGCTTGCGTGAAGGACTTTGGGCTACAGTGATAACCACCGGATCAATCGTTTGGTTGATCGTTGGTGCCGTCAGTTTGGTTGGCATTTACAATATTTTGGGTGGCACTTCGTTCATCAAAGGATTGCTTACGGGTATGGACGTTGCTCCAATCGTTGTCATCCTCATTATGATGGCGATAATCATGCTACTGGGCACTTTTATGGATTGGATCGCCATTGTATTTATTACAGTGCCTGTCTTCGCTCCTGTCGTTGTGAATCTTGGTTATGATCCTGTGTGGTTTGGTGTCCTGTTCGCGATGAATATCCAAATCTATATGTTATCACCGCCCTTCGGGCCCGCTTGCTTTTACCTCAAAAGTGTAGCCCCCAAAGACGTGACATTACAGGAGATTTTTGCCGCTGTTCTGCCGTTCATCGGGCTCCAGTTGATTGGATTGACACTTGTAATCATCTTCCCCGAAATCGCCCTGTGGTTACCGAGCTTGGGTAAATAGGAGAAAATTTGACATGAAACTTGCCGATGAACCTGAGAATCAAATTTACGATTTTGGCTGGTGGCCAGAAATCTTCGGCGCTTTAGGAGTGGCTGCTCTCCTTTGGTTCCTGATCAGTTATGCTTCTGGATTCATGTGAGGATTTGCGTGCAAAGATATCAGTTTCAGAATTGTTTGCACGCAGATCAATAACCTATGTTTCTTGCATTGATGAATGCATTATTGAATATAGCTTTGAATTTTGTTTTGCGCTGCCTATAGTCCCCTGAAGGGATTCTAAATGACAATGCAACCTGTTCCAATGCCAGAAAAAGTGATTAAACGAACGTTTGTAGACGATGCCTACAATCGACTTAAGCATGCAATTCTCACCAACGAATTGTTGCCTGGCTATCAAGCTCCTGAACCGGAAGTAGCCGCTTGGCTCAACATGAGCCGTACGCCTGTGCGTGAAGCCTTGATCCAGTTGCAGAGCGAGGGTCTTGTTGAATTGATTCCGCGGCGTGGCGTTAGAGTGTTGCCAATCCAAGCCAAAGACATGCGTGAGATTTATGAAATCCTTTCGGCGCTGGAACCTAGCGCTGCAGAAAACATTGCTCGCCGTGGTCTGACAGAAGAAGATTTAGCCCCTCTGGAACAAGCCACCTCGGAAATGGAACAAGCCTTGGATGCAAATGATCTTATTGCATGGGCAGAAGCAGATGATCGCTTCCATCGAGCCCTATTGGAGATAAATGGCAATGAGCGCCTCAACAAAATTGTCTCCGCACTTATCGATCAAGCCCACAGAGCCCGAATGATGACGCTGAGATTGCGGAAAAAACCAGTCAAATCAACCCAAGATCATCGAAAAATCCTCGAATATTTGCGCAACGGGGAAGCAAAAAAGGCGGGTGCATTGTTTCGGCAACACCGAAATAGGGCCTCAACAGAATTGCTCAACATTCTAGAGGATTTTAAAGTACCAGTGCTGTAATGCAAATAAATGTGTTTGTTTTTTAAACTATCTGCAGTTTCTGATTTGGGCACTCTGTTCTTTTGGTGAAGTGCATCAACAAGGTTAGGTTTCACCATTTTACAAGTTTATTTTCCCGTAAAGGGTGCGAAGCCACAGCGATGCAGCAAATGTCTGCAAAGTCCCGCGTTGCTGAAGTCTGAGGTGAAGACATGCTGCACGCGAAACGAATGGCAGCCTTAAGAAAGCTGCATTGCAATATCGGGCGCTCGGCCAATGCCCGGTTTGGGCCGAGAATGCATGTGGCGGGCCACGGTCGGCCACATCTGTATCGCGTTGCACTAGGCCGCAATGAGCCCTATTTGACCGCACATGTACCTCGGAATTGCAATGCATATGCATCGTTCAGATATGCGTGGACGCTAAGCCTAGATGATTGGTTGGGATATATCGTCAACATATACATGCTGTCCATTGTTAAGAGCGAAGTGTAAGCTACGGTACCAGAGGCTATCCCATCATCTTCATCTTCGTACTTTATCATGGGGAAAGTATTCCCCGGGGAGACGAGATCCGCTGTTTTTCCCAATTTGTCGATCACTTCCACGACCAATGTCTTCGACAAACATCCGGTTTCTTCATAGCATGAAGTCGTAAAACTGCACTCGTAGCCTCCAGCAATTGTTGGTCCGCTGATGGTCAAAGATGCCCAGATGTGAAAGATCGTAAATACGAAAAATTTCTTCATAACAAAGACCTATTTTGATACTATTCCCAGAAAGATCAATAGCCTAATTCACAACTTTTACAAGTGGCAGCTTTGTCCGCATAGTGTGAGTTTGATCGGACAAAATGCTGCGGCTTTCAGGAAGCTGCCGTTCATGCACTGTGCAGCATTTGGGGAGCTATAGGTAAATCTGGACGGGGCGGTAAAAAGTCGATAGGCAACGCCATCAAGGTTTGGTTCTATTATCAGCAGAACAGCGGTTACAGAAAATTCATGAAACTGTGAAGAGAGCTAGTCTTCAGCGGATAGCTCCAAATATTGATGCGGTAAATATTGATCCTATTAAACAATCGGATACAAGGCTCCGATTACGCGCCCCAACTGCCGATGGCGAAATCTGCTCATCTCGTTTGCGGATTCTGGAGCATTCGGACACCCTTTGCAGACCGTTTTGAGGCCTTAAGGTTTAGGTATCATGTGAGGTCGGTTTCGTCACCCATATTGGCTTGAGTCTTTCGGAAAGATTGTCCCTCCAATTTGATGCGACAGGCGTTGTGAACGAACCAGTCGAGGATGGCCGGCGCGTCTCATCAGGCGTTAATCCACCATACTTCTTTTCCAGTTGAAATAGTCGCCTGACTGATGCCGACTTTCCTATAGATCTCTGCAACAGGCACGCAATCGTCACTCAGCTTCAGAATAAATGCCTTCTGGGTGTTCGAAAACTTCGATGCTTTTATTGCTTTCGTTCCTTCTCCCTGCCGAAAGAATAGCGTGAAAACTCTAATTCTGAACGATTCCCTTTTTAGGGCGCAGAGCAAGATCAATCGCCGGTTCCCCCATCGGGCAGCGGCCAAGTTTGCGATCCGTTTAAAAACTCAGTTAATCCCTCCGCTTCCGAGGAAGTGTCAACCGTTTGACAGACTTGCGGGAAGGCCGTTGCTACGGTGCTGCCATCCGTTAGGACATTCAGACACAGGAATCCGCAATGAAAATCACCAAACTCACCACGTTTATTATGCATGTGCCGGTTACAAAAAATATTATTGGCGACTCAACCCATAGCATTACCCATTGGGGAATGCCGGGGGTGATGATCGAAACGGATACCGGTCTTGTTGGCTATGGTTATACCGGGACGCACGCCGACATCACCACCGACCGCCTTATCACCACCATCATTCAGGACGTTTTCGGCCCAATGCTGATCGGCGAGGACGCCAGCGAAGTTCGCTACCTGCATCGCAAGATGTCACGCAGTTCGACCAATATCTGGGTCGGTCGCGGCGGCTTGATGCAAATGGCGCTCTCCGCCATTGATATCGCGCTGTGGGATCTCAAAGCAAAAATGGTGGAGCAGCCTCTGTGGAAAGTCTTTGGCGGTTCGAAAAACAACCGCGTTCTCGCCTATAACACTGACTGCGGCTGGCTGGTCCGCGATACGGCGGAGCTGGTTGATGACTGCAAAAAAATGATTTTTGAAGAAGGATTTAATGCCATAAAGATGAAAATCGGTAAGCCGGACCCGCGAGAGGATCTCAAACGTATTGAGGCTGTCAGAAAGGCGATTGGCGATGACGTGAATCTGATGGTCGACGCGAACGCCAAATGGGACATCAGTACCGCCAAGCAGTACGGCTCGCGGCTCGCGGATTTCGATATCACCTGGTTTGAAGAGCCGATGTGGCACGATGACGTCGCGAGCCACCGTATGCTGGCTGAACGTATCAACACGCCGATTGCGCTGGGTGAGCTGCTCTATCAATTCGATTCCTTTAAAGAGTTTGTACTGGCGGGTGCGGTGGACTACCTGCAACCGGATGCAACACGTTGCGGGGGTCTGACGGCGGTATGGGAAATTGCCGATCTTGGCCTGGCTTTCAATCTGCCGGTAACACCACATCACGGTGACATGATGCAAGCGCAGCTGCATCTGGTGATGGCGCATCCTTCCTGCTCATTGCTGGAATTTATTCCCTGGACGCTGGACTGTTTCGTCGATCCGGTTGAAGTCAATGAAGGGTACTACTCTCTCCCCACCGCGCCAGGTGCAGGCACCACGCTTCGTCAGGAGGCTCTTGAGCGCTTTAGCGTGAGATAACCAACCTTTATCGCCCGGGCACGCGCCTGGGCCACCACAATAATGACAAATACAAAGAGGTGATTTATGCTCGACCCTACTGATCAGGATTTATCACTTCCAATCCGTAAATCCATACGTCGGATCAACCCGATGGTTACGTTGAAGTTTATTATGGCCTATCTGGATCGTTCCAACATTGGCTTTGCTAAATAAGACTATTCAGCTGGATACCGGCCTGAGTTATGCGGCTTACGCTTTCGGCGCCGGTATCTTCTTTATCGTATCGGCGCTCGCGTTTGGCTTGCGGGTATTATGGTGACCTCGGGCCTTGTGTCTGCGTCAATGATGTTCGCCCACACGGTGTCGGTTTTTATCTTCTTACGCTTCCTGCTTGGCGTCAGAGAAGCGGGTTTCTTCCCCGGGGTCATTCTTTATCTGACTTTCTGGCTCCCGCAGTATATCCGCGCATGCGTCACCAGCTATTTTCTGTTTGACGCACCGCTTGCCCACGGACCAAAAGGTGTGTAGAAATCACTGCTGGATTTACGCGTGCTTTATTGATGCCTGATCAGGATTACGGTGCGGGTATGGGTTCTACTTCTTTCTGCCGACGTAAATCTCCATGCTGATGGGCACCAAAGTTGACTTATTGGTTGGTTTCGTCACCACTATTCTGCCGCTGTGCGCTGCTATCGCAGTGTATTACGTGCCGCGTATGTCGGAAAAGCTACAGGAACGTCGTTATGATGCCTCTATCACCTTCATGTCCGGTGCAATTGGAAGTGCAGTTTCCGGTCTGGTTGATAGCATTCCGCTGATTGCCATTGTCGCCCTGTGTGTCGCAGAAGTGACGGCTATGGGCAGTCTGATGTTGCTATCCTGCGTCGTTTCGGCATTGAAAAGCCGATGAATACTCCGCCAGCACCCCATAATGAATCGGACAGTGAGGGAAAATATCTGCGCCAATTTGTTCATAGCAAATGATACAGTGCTACGACAACAAACGTCCTCAGGAGCCACAACGATGGTTAAGATATTGACCGAAGTACCGTCACATAACCTCGTCATTTCGTCGGAAGAGATCAACCATATTCTACTTGGTAGCAGTTGGTTTCGAGCACTACCGGACTATCTCATTGAACAGATTATGTCCCGCGCCAATTTGTATCAATACGAGAATGGCGAAATCATTCACTATCGCGGTGATGAATCGCTTGGCATCTATGCGGTCATCACCGGTTCCGTAAAGGCAAGTACAGTCTCTGCCGACGGCAGAGAATGTATTTTCCGCTATCTTTCGCCTGGCAACTGGTTCGGCGAAATTGGCATGATCGATAAATCCCTCCGTACCCACGACGCCAGGGCGATCGGTAAAACCACACTCCTGACACTCAAACCCTGCGATGTAGAACACCTTCTGCAAAGTTACCCGATTTTTAATCGATTTCTGGCGTTACTGCTGTGTAAAGTGGTACGCAATGCCTTCGCCATGCTGCATGACAGCACACTTTTATCGGTGTCTGCACGCTTGGCAAAGCGGCTAGTGAGTCTATCTGAGGGATATGGTGAGCCGCACGAACGGGGAGTTCTGATCAATCTCTATCTGACACAGGACGATCTGGCGACAATTATTAACACGACCCGCCAAACTATCAACAAACGGTTGGTCGCGTGGGAAAAATTAGGATGGATAGATGCTAAGTACGGTAAAATTCTAATCGTCAATATCAATGCGCTCAGACAGTTATATGCTGATGAAGACGAATAACGCTGCTGGTCACTTTTCATTTTGCGCTGACGAAAAAGCATCCGTCAGGATTAATGCCGGGCGTTTTCGACAGACCGGAATCATGCCGCGAGAGCATGGAAAACCGTGGGGCAGTTGTGAGCCAAGCTGCCATTGCAGATAGCTTCCCGCCACTCTGATGATCTATCGTAGTAAGGTCAGAGTAAATTGCTTGAGGCGGGCAGTGCGGTGACTTATCTTCGTAGGATGACACCCCCCCTTTTTCGCTATTTCAAAACCAGCTCAGAGATCATTCGCCTTGCGGTGATGCTTTGTGTTCGATTTCGGTAGTGTCAGAGGAAAATTCTTTACTTGGCTCGAATGCCTAATCGAAACTCCATCGCCATTGAGCTTTAACGGTTTTCTAGATCCTTCCACGTGGACCCAAAGCCAATTTAAGTATTCAAGATTTTCCTCTGACAGTGCCCTCTTGCAAGTTGGCGAGGAGTTTGTGCGGCATAATTTCACTCGGTACGGTTACAATGTTTCAATTCGGGTGGTTAAGAGACAAAGGCCGAATAATCTCGCTTGAGAAAAGTCCCGTCGCCGACTTCGCCTGTGATCTTGCCTTCTTCGCAAACCTTTTTGCCGCGCAGCAATGTCATGACTGGCCACCCTTTGATTTTTTGTCCTTCATAGGGAGTGTAGTCTGCAGCATGATGCATGGCACTTTGCGTTATGACTTCCTCTCTGTTCGGATCCCAGAGCACAATGTCGGCGTCAAAGCCCGGTGCAATGGACCCCTTCTTCGGATACAGGCCATACATTTTGGCGTGGTTGGTCGAGGTAAGGGCCACAAACTCATTGAGTGTGATCCGCCCTTTGCTGACACCCTCTGAAAAAAAGACTTGCATGCGGTTTTCAACGCCTGGCAATCCGTTCGGCACCCAGCGGAAGGACGCCTTTGCCTTGCCTGTCATTTTACCTTGCGGTCCATCGTAAAAGAACGGGCAGTGATCAGATGAGAATGTTTGGAACACGCCTCCGCGGATACCTTCCCAGATGGCATCCCAGCTTTCATGGTCACGAGGGGGAGGCGAGCATACATATTTGCTACCGCTTCCGTCCATGTTGAAGCCCTTCATATCATCGGCTGTGAGGGCAATATACTGGGTGCAGGTTTCTCCGAAAATCTTGATGCCCTTTTGCTGAGCCCAGCGGATCTGCTCCATCGCTTCCCTGCCAGAGACATGTACAATCATGATGGGCACATCGATCAATTGGGCGTGACTGATGGCGCGATGGGCCGCTTCTCGCTCGACAATCTGCGGGCGTGAAACGCCATGATAGTAAGGCTCAGTTTTGCCTTGGCGCTCCAGTCTTTCAGTCATGAAGCGAATGGCATCGTAGCCTTCGCAATGGACCATGACCAATGCCTTGCAATCTTTGGCGCAATCGAAGACTTCCAGCAGTTCCCTGTCATTCAGTACCATATCGTCATAAGTCATAAAGACCTTGAAAGATGTGTAGCCGTCTTTGACCAGAGCGGGTAATTCCTGTCCAAGAACCTGTGGAGTCGGATCTGTGATGATCAGATGGAAGCCGTAATCACAATAGGCCTGACCTCGCGCCTTTTCGTGGTAGGACTCAAGGGTTTCTCGCAGGCCGACACCACGGGGTTGTTGGGCGAAAGGAATAACGGTTGTCGTCCCACCAGCAATTGCCGAGCGCGTGCCGGTTTCGAAACCATCCGCCATCTGCGGTGTGCCCGAGGCAGAGGGTTGGGCCAGATGAACGTGACTATCAATGCCGCCGGGCATGACCAGCAAGCCCGAGGCGTCGATCTCCTTGTCAGCAGAGCCCAATTCCCTGCCCGTCGCGGCGATGACCCCATCCTTAATGGCGACATCGGCAGAAAAGGTGTCAGCCGCCGTGACGCATGTGCCGCCCCGGATCAACAAGTCAAAATCAGCCATGAGATAGCCCTTTCTAAATTATTTTTGTGCTCTTCGGCGAATGAACTCGCCAAGGCCGATGAGCGCGATATTGGCAACGACCAGCATAAGCGCGATGGAGTCCAGCGCAGGAGACACGTTGAAACGAAAATCTGATGCGACCAGAATGGAGAGCGGTTGTTCTCGTCCGCTGAGGAAGGATGTCAAAACATATTCGGCAGAGGACAGCACAAAGGCGATGAACCATGAGGCCATCAGACCGTTTTTCATCAGAGGCAGGGTGACCCGCCAGAAGGCAGAAAAATGTCCGGCACCAAGATCGAAAGCGGCTTCTTCAAGGCGCTTGTCGATGCGCATCAGGACCGAGGCGTTGACCAGCGTTGTGAAGGGCAGGATGACGATGGTTTGCCCTGCAATGATGGTCCATAGGCTGCGTCCGATACCGAGATCTGCCAGAAGGATGAGCTGGGCAAGTGCCAGAATGACCTTCGGGATGAGAAAGGGCATGAGAACGAAGATGAGCAGAAGGAAGCGATAGCGCATGGGGTAACGGGTCAGCGCCAACGCAGCCATAGCACCCAAAATGGTCGCAAAGAGCGCTGTGGGGATTGCAACGAGAAAAGTTAGTTTCAAGCCCCCCAGCAGACGCGTATCGGTCAAGGCCTGAGCATACCAGTCGGTGGTGAAGCCTTGAAGGGGGAAAGCTATGATTTCAGAGGCGTTGAAGGAGAAGACTGCGATGATGGCAATGGGCAGATACATCAGGATATAGACAAGCCAGATCCAGCCATAGGCAAGAATTGTCTGTTTTCGACTAATCATGCTTCACCTCCCACGAGCGCCTTGCCCAGCGTAGAGCGACTGATGACAATGGCGGCAAGCGCGAAGAACAGGGCAAGAATGGTCAACATGGTCCACGCGATGGCCGAGCCCAGAGGCCAGTCGAAAGCGGTCCCAAAAAGATCGTTGATGGCGCTGATGATGGTAATGCCAGAGGCACCGCCAAGCAGTTGAGGCGTCAGGTAATCCCCAACGACCATGACAAAAACCATCAAGCTTCCGGCGATGAGGCCGGGCATGGTGAGAGGCATGGTGACCCGTAGAAAGGCACTGCGCGAACCGGCACCCAGATCTTGGGCTGCTTCAAGCAGACGGTCGTCCAAAGCCTCGAACGCGAGCCAGAGACCGATGACCATAAAGGGCAAGTAATTATAGGCAAGCACGATATGGGTGGCCAATGGAGAGAATAGCAAGGCACTGATGGGCTTCTCCACCAACCCCATCCAAATGAGAAGACTATTGAGCACGCCTTCTGCGCCAAGCAAGATACGCCAGGCAAAAATACGCACCAAATCTCCAGTGTAAAGGGGCACGAGCAGCAGCGTTAGAAGTGCCGATTTGTAGACGGTCACGCGCTTGGCGATAAACCAAGCCACTGGATAGCCGATGATTGCGGTGACCGTGGCAATGCCTGCACCGGACAGAAAAGCCTTGAAAATCAACCAGCGATAAGTGCTGCTGCCTGCGATCCGAATGTAATTCTTGAAGGATGGGTCCTTGATGATGGCCACGAAGTTTACTGAGAAAAAGGAATAAACAAACAGAATGACCAGAGGGGCGATGCATAGGGCGGTAATTGCTGCAAAAACCGGAACCGATAAAGAATTGCCGATAGTTGTGCTTCTCATGGCTATTCCGTTCCTTTCGAAGCCGTGATCCATGCGCGATCCAGGTCAAAGGCGAGGGTTGTATTGCTATCCAGTGCTGGCGGTTCGACATCCTGAAGCATCAGGTTAAGCTCAGTGCCATCGGCAAGGCGGGTTTCGATAAGCCATTCGGCACCACGGAATACGGTGTGGGTTACTTTGGCGGGGATGCCTTCCGATGATGACAGGGACATCAGTTCCGGACGCAGCACAAGGGCTGCCTTGTCACCAGCTTTCAAGTTAGGCAAAGCTGGAGCGGTAAACGTGCCGACAGCGGTTTCGATGACTGCGTTGTTATCGGGGGCGAGAGCCGTGATTTTACCTTGAACGAGATTGGCTCCACCGATGAAGTCAGCGACATAGGCGGTCGCGGGATGACGATAAATCTCTGTTGGGGTGCCTTGCTGCTCGATTTCACCATCCTTCATCACCATGATATGATCGGAGAGCGCAAAGGCTTCTTCCTGGTCGTGGGTGACATGCAAAAAGGTCGTGCCAAGCCGCCGCTGCAAATCTTTCAGTTCAATCTGCATATCTTTGCGCATGCGGCGATCAAGAGCCGAAAGTGGTTCGTCCAGCAATAAGATTCGTGGTTCATTGGCAATCGCGCGGGCAAATGCGACGCGCTGCTGTTGACCGCCGGACAGTTGACGCGGACGTCGATCAGCCATTTCCAGCATCTGCACCATGGAAAGCGCCGCTTCAGCTTTTTTCTCCATCTCGTCCTTGGACATATTGCGGTAAGCAAGGCCGAATGCGACATTTTCCTTGACGGAGAGATGAGGGAAGAGCGCATAGCTTTGAAAAACGGTGTTGATGGGGCGCTGGTTTGCTGGGGTGCCAGCCAGAGACTGCCCATCCAATTCAATCATGCCGGAGGAAATATCTTCAAACCCTCCGATCATGCGTAGAAGAGAGGTCTTTCCGCATCCTGAAGGCCCTAAGAGTGTCACGTAAGTATTTGACTCGATAGTGAAATCTATGCCGCGAACGGCATGCACGGGACCATATTCCTTGTGAACCGCGATCCCCGTTAACAGAGGAGGGGTTTTCTTATTCATTTCAGATGCCTTGCAAAATGCGGAAAGTATTATTTGGATTTAGCTAGCTTTGACTTCGTTCCAGAGAGCAACCCACTCATTGTAGCGAGGCGGGTTTTGTTTCCAGACGAATGAGTCCATGACCTCAAGGTCACTGATGAAGATTTTGTCTTTCTGTTCATCAGAAATCAGGTCACGTGCGGAAGAGGTGCTTTGCGCGTAAGGGCCGCCAACAGCCAGTTCCTTGCCATAATCCGGTCCAAGCAGATAGTTAACCAGTTCAAAGACGGCATCCAGCTTCTCGCCTTCAACACCAGCAGGAATCGCGAGCGTGTCGCACCAGCCTATAACGCCCTGTTTCGGTTTCGCCATACCCATGTCCAGACCGCGAGCCTTGAGGTCATAGTAAGGGGGCACCCATGAGAAGGCACAGACGACCTCGCCAGAGGCAAACAGGTTGGTTAAATCAGAAATGGAATTCCAATAGGTACGCAGGAGTTTTTTCTGCGCCATAAGAACCTTCTTGATTTCAGCCAGTTGTTTGTCATCCATGACAAACATTTCTTCGCGCGGAATACCCAGATACATGGCGGCAATCATGATGCCTTCCAGCGCATAATCGCGCATGGCAAGCTTGCCCTTGTATTTTTCGCCTTCGAAGAAAACGGACCAATCGGGTTCTTCATCCATCAGGTCGGCGCGGTATACAACCGGATTGATGCCCCAGTAGAACGGGATGCCGTAGGTGTTGCCGTCTTTCTTGCCCAAGGGGGACGACTTGAAGGCGTCATAGAGCAATTTGCCGTTTGAGACCTTGTCGAAATCGATCGGCTGCAGCAGACCGGATTCAACGTAATATTCAACTTTATCGAGACCAGGGGTAATCAGGTCGACCGAATCGGCACCGCCTGCGCGAAGTTTAGCGAACTGTTCGTCATCGGTGCCAATGAAGGTTTTTGCAATGTCGATGCCTTTATTGGCATCTACGAATGCCTTGAGATATTCAGGCTTAGCCAAATTTTCCCAAGTCATCCAGGATATTTCAGTTGCCGCCATGACACGGTTGATCGGAGATAGTGCGCTCAATGCAGCACCGGCAGCCACGGTCTTTATAAGGTCGCGGCGATTGATATGAAAAGCCATATTAATTCCCTTTCAAGTCACTCTTGTTGAGAGTGTTGCTTGTTCTGGTTAGGTCGATCATCGTTGACAGTGATCACCTGAATTAAAATACTTTTTCATAAAAAGATCAATATGAAAAATTTGTTTCAATTTTGGGCAATTGATTAAGTTTTATGCACTTTTCATTCTGTAACCGAGGCGTCCAGCTGATCCAGCTTGCCGTGCAATTGCTCAATCTCTCTTAGTCTCTGTACGGCCTGGTCTCCAAGAGACTGGCTCACGCCGGAGCAGATGTAATTGATCAGGCTCATCGGGGTGGCATAGCTGTCAAACATGGTGTGTCCTCTGCAATGACAACGCAAAGTGATCGTCGCTAGCTGTGATGTGCGGCTTGCGGTCATGTCCGTAATCAGGATGCTTGTGGGGCCTGCTGCATGGATAGCTTCCATTACATCGCGCAATTGAGCCGGTCTTCTGCGAAAGCCGAAAATGAGGAATGCGTCGTCTTCGTTCATGCCCGCCAGCTCTTCGCCAAAAGACATGCCAGCGCTCGGGATTAGGCGCACATCTGGTTTGAGATTGGTGAGCAGGGCACGGGCATAAAATGCCAATGCCGTCGAATTGCGAAAGCCCAGCGACCAAATTCGCTTTGCGTTGACCAGTTTATCGATAGCTTCTGCGAGGTTCTCTGCATCTAGCATTTCTGCTGTGCGTGTTAAATTTTGGAGGTCTTGCGCAATATGCAGTCCGAAATCACCCTGTGACAGGCGTTTGGTGCCAATGCCGGTCAACTCGTAGAGAGGAGAGCCCCAGTCTTCTGTCTGGCGGTTGATGCGACGAACTTCATTGTAATTGGCATAGCCCAAACGCTTGAAGAATCGAGCGGCGGTGGCCTTGGAAACATTGGCTCTATCGGCCAGCTCACCGGCTGTAAAGCTGGCGAGGTTGCTCTGGGATTCCATCACGACATTGGACAGTCTGCGCTCTGAATTGGTCAACTGGTCGTAGATTTCAGAGATTCTGATATCTATTGTTTTGGGTTTTTTCTGATCGCTCATTTTTGCCTTCATTATCTTTCGATGAAAAATAATTTTCAAAATCAGCTTGCAGAACTATCACTTTTGACAAAAATTTCAAAGGAAGAAAAGCTGTTCGTCGGTTTGAATGAGACTGTGGCTGGCATCTTCTAGGCCGTGATGAGAATATGTGTTTGGCGCAAGACAAGGAAGGGAGGCGGAAATCGTGTAACCCAAATTTTTGCATGGATGATGAGTTATTCGAACTCCCCCAGCACTTCATGCTGGTGCTCGATGCCTTCAAGATGAACCCTTCCCCGGGAACCGGCTCGGTTAAGTGACGCTATGGCGATATAGCGAGCGACCGATAAGGCACCTGAAAGGCTATCGAATGAGGAGCTGGTTTCGACATGGATCGTGAAGGTCCAGTTTGCCAGACCCGGTTGGCCCCGTGCGGTCGGGTCAATGAACAGCAATATAGGGATTTTTTTGTCTTTGGCCGCTTTCATGATGGCGTCTAGCCGAATTGGGCGACGTCTGAGCGCAAAGACAATCAGCAAGTCGTCGGGCAAGAAATCGGCAGTGAATTCACCGACTGTCTCACCTCCCGTTGGTAGCAGATGAACATCTCCCCTAAATTGCAACAATTGCCAGCGCAGATAGTTGGCGAGCATATTGCTGTTTCTGTAGCCGAGAAGAAAGATTCTGCGGGCGGCGATGATCTTCTCACATACAGTATCGATGTCCTCGGCGTTCAATCGCATCAGACTGTTCTTCAGAATGCTGGCCTCTTCATTGAGATAGTCAGAAATTGGAAGAACATTCTTCCGGTTTTTGCGCTCCAGATAAAGCGGTGATCCCCAGTGGGTTCGATCCCGTGCAAGCTGTTTTGCCTCATCGAAACTGGCAAAACCCAGACGCCGGAAAAGGCGCGTGCCAGCTGCTTTGGAGACGCCTGCCAGAGATGTCAGCTCGGTCGCTGTGTAGGAGCTCAGGTCGCCCGGAGAATCCAGAATAGCGTCGGCAAGCTTGCGTTCGGATTCAGGAAGATGATCATATTCTTCATGGATGCGGACTTCGATGGACTTGGCTCGGGTGTCGTTCATATTCGCCTCGAGGATTTGATTTCCCTCTACAGTATTTGAAATTTGTGTATCAATCAATATTGACATATCGTTACTATTGTTTCAGATTTGGAGCCATAGCAGGTTTGCGGGAGTATCGGCATGAAAATTTCGCGACTGTTTGTTTGATTGGATTTTCAATCAAACCCTGAAGCTCATTCCAATAAGAAGTGCGCTCCACTGAGTGGATCGGGCAAGGCTTATGAGGGCTGCTCTAACCAGAACAAGAAAAGACCATGATAGATATTTCTCTTGAGCGTGCGGCTCGAAACCCGATGGCGGATCGGGTTCTACCAGCTCTTCCTTTCAAAAAGGACGGAATAGATGTGGTGCGCAAGACGGTCTGCGGATGGGCAGGGTATGAACCCTCTCCCTTGAGGGACCTGTCTGACCTCGCCAGTGAACTGAATGTTGGCAAGATTTATTTCAAGGACGAATCCACGCGTTTTGGTTTGAATAGTTTCAAGCCCCTTGGAGGCGCATTTGCCGTTAGCCGAGTATTGGCGCGCTATCTCGCTTCAGAGACGGGTGTAGACAATCCCGATCTTTCCTCCGGCATGGCAAGGGAGCGCATGGCTTCGTTGACAGTGACCGCAGCAACGGACGGCAATCATGGGCGTTCTGTTGCTTGGGGGGCCCGCAAGTATGGCTGCCGATGCGTCATCTTTGTCTGCGCTTCCGTGTCTCAGCAACGAAAGAATGCAATTGCGGCTTATGGCGCTGAAATCCGTGTAGTGGACGGCTCCTTTGACGATGCTGTGCGCAAAGCGGCAAGCACTGCCTTAGAAGAGGGCTGGTTCGTCATTCCGGATACATCGGATGGCAGCATCATAGATGCCCCGCGGGATGTGACCCAAGGCTATATGCTGATGGTCGACGAAGCGTTGGAGCAATTGAAGGATGAGCCGCCCGTTAGCCATGTTTTTTTACAAGCGGGTGTTGGTGGTATGGCGTCTGCCAGTGCGGCCCGTTTCTGGCAGGCCTATGGAGAGAAACGACCTCTCACGATCCTTGTTGAGCCGAACCAATGCGCCTGTTGGTATGAAAGCCTTGTTGCAGGTGAGCCGGTTGCTGTGACAGGGGATGTCGACTCGGCCATGGCCGGACTGGCCTGCGGAGAGGTTTCTCTCATTGCGTGGCCGGTGCTTGCGACGGGTGCCGATTTTATGGTGACGCTGAATGATAACGCAGTGCCTGTCATGATGCGGTATTTGGCGGAACAGGGCACCGACGATCGCCCTGTCGTGGCTGGTGAAACGGGCATCTCCGGCCTTGCCGGCCTTGTTGCGGCAGCGCAGGACAATTCTCTTCGAAAGCAAATGGGGCTTGGACCAGAAAGTCGAATCTTCGTGATTAATAGCGAAGGGGATACGGATCCGGAAGCCTATAAGGCGATTGTTGGTAAATCAGCAAATGAGGTAATTGGAAGATGACACACCCGACTTTTAGCAATCTGCGTATTGATAGTGATCGCTTACTCGGGCGCCTTATGTCTCTGGGGCAGGATGGGGCTCTCGAGGGCGGCGGCGTGTGTCGACTGGCGCTCAGTGATAAAGATAAGCTTGGCCGAGATCGGGTCGTTGACTGGATGAAAGAGCTCGGGCTTAGGGTGACTATCGACAAAATCGGTAACCTCATGGGATTTCTGCCTGGAAGAGAAGACCTGTCTCCAGTCGTGTTGGGGTCCCATATTGATACGGTAGCCACCGGCGGTTTGTATGACGGCAATCTGGGTGTTTTGGCCGGATTGGAAGTCATCTCGGTGCTCAAGGATAGCGGCTATGTTCCGCTTCGCCCTATTGTTGTTGCCGCATTTACCAATGAAGAAGGAGCCCGGTTTGCTCCCGATATGCTTGGAAGTGCGGTGGATCGTGGATCGCTGGATCTTGAAACCGCGTTGGCCATCAAGGATTCTGACGGGTTTGTGATTGCAGAAGAGCTTGCTCGCATCGGATATGCCGGTGAGGCCGAGCCGGGGCATATTGATCCCTACTGCTTTTTTGAGCTGCATGTAGAACAAGGGCCTGTTCTGGAAGAAGAGGGAGAGCAGATTGGCGCTGTCACTGGTGTGCAGGGGATCTCCTGGACGGAATATGTGATCGAGGGCATTTCTAACCATGCGGGAACGACGCCGATGCGCCTGCGTCATGATGCCGGATTTGCCGCTGCCAGCGTTGCGGTTGCTGCACGCAAGGTCGCCGAAGAAATCGGGGACGGACAGGTTGTGACCGTCGGGGTCAATGAACTTAATCCCAATTTGGTCAATGTGATTGCGCGCTCTGCTCGCCTAACAGTCGATATGCGCAACATTGATGAGCAGAAACTGCAACAGGCGGAAAAACGTCTGGCAGAAGAAATCGCCGCGATTTGCAAGGCCGAAGGCGTGCGCTACACCTCGCGCACTTTGGCTCGTTTCGAACCTGTGATGTTCGATCAGAATATGGTTGATCTCATAGCAGACGTGGCCATGGAACAGGGACGCTCTGTGCGCTGCATGTCTTCAGGCGCGGGTCATGATGCTCAGATGTTTGCACCGGTTTGTCCGACCGCGATGGTGTTCGTTCCGTCTCAAGGGGGGATTAGCCACAATATTGAAGAATATACCTCCCCCGAAGACATCAAGGCAGGGGCCAATGTACTGCTGCAAGCCGCTTTAACCAAAGCTGAAGAAAAATAAGGATACGGCTATGTCCCGTCCACTGAAAGTCGCCGCTGCGCAAGTTGGGCCTATTGCCCGAGACGAAACGCGTGCGGAAGTTGTTGTCCGTTTGCTCAAGCTTATGGAAGAGGCGCACAATCTGGGAGCCGAATTGATCGTGTTCCCTGAATTGGCTCTGACCACCTTTTTCCCTCGTTGGTATTTCGAGGATCAGGCCGATATTGACGCATTTTTCGAAAAGGAAATGCCAAGCGCAGAAACCCGACCTCTGTTTGATGCTGCCAAGAAGTATCAGATGGGTTTTTATCTGGGCTATGCAGAATTGACCACCGAAGACGGCAAGGACCGTCATTTCAATACGGCGATCATCGTTGACAAAAATGGCGAGATTGTTGGCAAATATCGGAAAATCCATCTGCCCGGTCATAGCGAATATGAATCCTGGCGCCCATTCCAGCATCTGGAGCGTCGCTATTTTGAAACCGGCGATCTTGGGTTCCAGACCTTCAATGCTTTGGGTGGCAAAATGGGGATGTGCCTTTGTAATGATCGTCGCTGGCCGGAAACCTATCGCGTTTTAGGTCTGCGCGGTGCTGAGTTGATCATGATCGGCTACAACACGCCGGTGCATTATCCGCAGGCACCAGAACATGACCACTTGCAAGATTTCCATAATGAACTCGTCATGCAGGCGGGGGCCTATCAGAATGGGTCGTGGATCGTCGGCGTTGCCAAGGCTGGCAAGGAAGAAGGGTGCGAGTTGATTGGCGGCTCATGCATCATTGACCCGACCGGACAGATTGTGGCTCAGGCAAAGACTCTGGAAGATGAAATCGTCTTCTTTGAGTGCGATTTGGATCGCTGTGATGAAATCCGCGAGAATGTTTTCAATTTCAAACGTTACCGTGAACCCGAAAATTATACCCCAATTACCGAGCCGAAAAAATCATGACATTTGTATTCAAACCTGAAGTCGCCGACGAGACAGCCCTCAAGAGGGTTGCCGCCTCTTTTCGCCGATACGATATTCGCCTGCCTCTATTTGCAGATCTGATTGATCCGGTTTCCCATCTGGGGAATATGACGACAGACTTGGCCACGGTTGATCCCGATGCCGCAGATTCACGCAATCTTTTCCGCGTACATTGGCACAATGATGCGGAGCGTAAAGGGCTCGTCGATGTGCCCGGGCATATCGTGCTGCCCAAGGAACTGACAGGCGTTGATGCCAAAATTGTCATTGCTTTGGGCAACCGTTTTCCGATGATCAAGGCGCATAAAGTCTTGCCCGCCTATGCCTGCCTGGTGCAGCGTTTGGTCTCGGGCAATTTTGATCCCTATTCCCAGCGTGCTGTCTGGCCGTCTACTGGTAACTATTGCCGTGGTGGTATTGCCATTTCGCGCATTCTGGAATGTCACGGGGTCGCCGTCCTTCCTGAAGGAATGAGTCAGGAGCGGTTTAACTGGTTGGAAAGCTGGGCTCTCAGCAATGAGGACATCATCCGTACGCCGGGCTGTGAGAGCAATGTCAAAGAAATCTATGACGCCTGCAACCAACTCAGTCAGGATACTGATAATGTGATCCTCAACCAGTTTGCAGAATTTGGCAACTATGCTGCCCATCGAGCGATCACAGGAGCCGCATTGGGCCGGATATTTGATGCGCTCAATGGAGACGGTGTGTTAAATATGGCTGGTTTCGTCTCGGCTTCCGGTTCTTCGGGGACGCTGGCCGCTGGTGATCATCTCAAACAGCATTACGGGGCTGATATTGCTGTCGTGGAAGCTCTGGAATGTCCAACCCTGCTTTATAATGGCTATGGCGATCATAATATTCAGGGCATCGGCGACAAGCATGTGCCGCTCATTCATAACGTAATGAACTCGGACTATGTCATTGGCCTGTCAGAGGCTGGATCCGACATGATCAATCTTGTATTCAACCGCGCCGATGGTCAGGACTATCTCAAGGACTATCGCGGGGTGGAGCCCGAACTAATCGAGAAACTGTCGGATCTAGGCCTCTCCTCGATTGCCAATATCCTGGGAGCCATCAAGCTGGCCAAATACCAAAAGCTTGGAGCCAATGATGTTATCATGACGGTCGCGACAGACGGCGCTGAAATGTACAGCACTGAACAGCCGAAAGCCTTGCAAAAGTATTTCGGCAATCGTTTCGACAAGACTGTTGCGGCACAGGCCTTTGGCGCGCAAATCATTGGGGCGTCTGTCGATCATGTGTTGGAACTTAACCGTGTTGATCGCGAACGTATTTTCAATCTGGGCTACTATACCTGGGTTGAACAGCAAGGCGTCGATATCAAAGATTTTGATAGTCGCCGCGATCAGGGCTTCTGGGATCAATTGGTTGATGATCTGCCCCAGTGGGACGATCTTATCAAATCCTTTGTGAGTTGAGCATCAACGGCGCAGATAGAGGAAATTGACGAGAGTCGGGCGGTGGTGATTTATCCTCATAGGATGAGCCGCCGCTCTCCTTCTAGCAACTTCAAAACCAGCCCTGAGATCATTCGCCTTGCGGTGATGCTTTATGTTCGATTTCCACTTTCTCTCCGTAATGTTGAAGACCTTTTGCACGAGCGCGGCATTGACGTGAGCCATGAGACCATCTGGTTTTGGTGGAACAGGTTCGGTTCAATATTTGCTTCAGAGATCAGGAGAAAACGAGTTGAAAGGTCGAGATGCTTGACGCAATGACAGTGGCATGTGGACGACGTCTTCGTCAAAATCAACGGCAAAATGCACTATCCATTGACCGGCAGGTGAGTGCGTAGCAATCACCGAGAGGTTGTGACGGGCTGTAGATCATGAGGGCGAGGTCTTGGAATCCTATGTCACGAAGAGCCGTGATCATAAATCGGCATTGAAATTCCTCAAGAAAACCATGAAACGCCATGGGTGTCCGCTTTCGTTGGTAACAGACAGATTGCGATCCTACGGTGCCGCGATGAAGGAGTTAGGCAACGTCGATTGGCATGAGACAGGTCGCTGGCGGAATAATAGAGCCGAGAATTCGCACCTTCCGTTCCGACGAAGGGAACGTTCAATAAACCGCTTTAGGCGCATGCGGACTTTACAGAAATCTGTTTCCATCCACGCATCAGTTTACAACCATTTCAATCAAGAGCGAAGCCTCTACAGCAGACTAAATTTCAAGCTGAACCGTAAGCCGCTCTCGCAGAGTGGCGAGGTCTTTGTGCGGCATAACAGTCGAAGATGTTGGTCCTCTTTGGTCAAGTTCAAGTTTGTCTGACAGCGCCATTTAAACCGTTGCATTTGTCGTTCTCTTTCTCGAACTTCTCGGTGAGAATTCTCTGCCCGATTATTCTTTCTGCCCCCAAAGTCACGGGTATTGGAAAGGTTCATTTTTCTGAATGCAGCTGCGTAAGATGGTCGGTTGTCGGTCACAACAGTACCTGGCGCAAAGCGTTGTTTCTTCAGTAGTTTTCGTATAAATCGATTCAAACTTCATAACCTGGCGGCGAACGGTCTCGTAGGAAACATCTCCCCCGTTCCGCCAGTAAATATTCAACATCCCGGTCGCTAAGCGAGAACTTAAAATAGAGCAGATCGCATGCTGAATGACTTGCGGCGAAAATTGATGACGGGAATAAGAAATCTTCTGAATCAAGGCAGTTTGCAACCTCATGGACCGACAGTCACCCGGTTGCCGTTATAATGCCTTTGCCAGTGTTTGAAATGACTGTTGTAAATTCATCCATATGACAAATTCGGGCAAAAGCGGTACGGCCAAACTTGTGCTGCGAGGCGAGAAGGTAGCTGTGCCGCGAAACCGATTTGGCAGCCTGTTTTATTGCTATCTTCCGTTGATCAAAATCCATCACACTTCCGTCTGGCTCAATTGCAGAGCAACCGATCAAGGCATGGTCCAGCCGAAGATTGCGCAGTTGCTGAACGGCTTGCTCCCCAACCAGGGATCCATCCTGACCGGCGATTTCACCGCCAAGCACATTCACGGAATGACGCGCATGATCAAACTTGGTGGCCACAAGGATGCTGTTGGTCAAGATCGTCAATTGATCAAATTTATTAAGCTCCTGCGCAACGCGTTCCATTGTCGTGCCGACGTCAATATAAAGTGTATCACCTGACGCGATATGCTGCGTAACTTGTTTTGCTATGATTTCTTTTTCGAGATGCTCTTGCTGGCTTTTATACTCATGCCCAAGGCGCAGTTTGTCTGTGCCGTTGGCCCGTCCTGCGCCGCCATGGAAGCGCTGCAGGATGCCTTTGCTGTCAAGTGTGATGATTTCCCTGCGAATGGTCTGTGCAGATACTTTGAAGCTTTCTGCAAGCGCCTCAATGGTCACAAATCCAACGCGGTCTACCAGTTCAAGAATTTGTTGTTGACGTGGTGATAGAGCATCCATCATCGCGACCTTGTCATAAAAGTGACGTTTAATTGGCTGTAAGTTATCTTACAAATGAACTTTGTGTAAGATATCCTACACAGTCCGATCACGTGAAGGCAAGAGGCGAATAAATGAATTTCCGAGTTGATGATGGATGTCTCATAGATGAAAGTGGTGCACGGCTCGATGAACGCCATTGGCGATGGAACCCTAAAGTCGTGGCCGACTGTGATGACCGCATTGAACACCTTCCTCAATTGGCTCCACTTGACGCTGTACAATATGTCTATGGCCGTCCGACGGCACGTCGTTTGCCTATAGGGGTCATTGGTCCCAACGAGCCGACCAAAGATATGTGTGAGGCAGCCGAAAAACTAGGGCGAGCCTTGGCCAAATTGAATGTACCGATTCTTTGTGGCGGACGCGGCGGCGTTATGGAAGCTGCAAGCCGTGGAGCATATGAAGAGGGCGGCCAAATATTAGGGTTTTTGAGAGGGGACGATTGGCGGGATGCCAATGACTATGTAACCTTTCCTCTGGCCACCGGGATCGGCCATGCGCGCAATGCGATTATTGCGCAATCTTCTTTGGCTCTCGTTGCCGTTGGCGGCCAATATGGCACCCATAGTGAAGCCGCATTCGGTCTCAATTTTGGCAAGCAGGTCTTTGGTCTCTGTCAGGCTCCCGACATTGATGGGGTGCAGCATTTAGAGACCGTTGAGAGCGCCATCAACGCGTTGGTACCAATTCTTCTGCATCTTCGCTAGATGTCATAAAACTAACATCTAACTCCCATAATTGTAAGATAGCTTACAACGAAACCTTGCAGGTCTATCAGGGGCATTAGGTGATCCAGTTAAAATCCCTCACACGCGCGTTCGGCGGCAATCGAGTTCTTGATGCCGTTGATCTGGTTATCCCGGACGGCAGCTTTACTTCGCTGCTCGGGCCATCAGGATGCGGCAAGTCGACTCTGTTGCGCATTCTTGCTGGATTGGACCAGCCAACGTCCGGTGCGGTGCTGTTTGATGGTCAGGATGTGCAATATAAAAGTGCGACTGAACGCAACATTGCGATGGTCTTCCAATCCTATGCACTCTATCCACATATGAGCGTACGAGATAATATCGTTCTGCCGCTAGCGATGCGTTCCATGAGCCGCCTAGAAAGGCTACCTCTTGTTACGTCTTTACTTGCGTCTGCCAAACGTAAACGTGCTGCCAATAGCTCTGAGGTCGATTGTATTGCCCAATTGCTTGGACTGACGGCCTTACTTGACCGAAAGCCATCTGAGCTGTCAGGCGGGCAAAAACAACGGGTGGCTGTGGGGCGGGCATTGGTGCGCGATCCTGTTGCCTTCCTGTTTGACGAGCCTCTTTCCAATTTGGACACCAAGTTGCGCGGTCAAATGCGTGAAGAAATCGGTCGGCTGCACAAACGCACTGGAAAAACCTTTATCTATGTTACCCATGACCAGACCGAGGCTATGAGCCTGTCTGATCAGGTCGCTGTGATGATGGGAGGGCATATTCACCAAGTTGCTCCACCCAGAGATCTGTATGCCAAACCAGCCAACACTGATGTCGCAGCTTTCATCGGCGAACACCCGATCAATCTTGTAACCATCCAACCCAATGGTGCAAATTTACCGGCTTCTTTTTCTGCATTTGCGCTCAGCAAGGCTGTAGACAGGTTCATCATACTTGGTTTGCGCCCCGAAAGCCTCTTTATCAGTGACGATGGCCTTATATCTGGACATGTGACTGCCGTAGAATATCTGGGGGGACGAGAGCTGCTTGATGTTGCGCTTGACGACGGCACAATCTTGCGTATTGCTCAGAAAGATGTGGAACGCATACCGCAGGTGGGCGATCTTGTCCGGCTTGATATTGCGGCCAAAGATATTCATCTTTTTGATCATGCAACCGGCCGACGCCTGTCCGATAATGCCATTATTAGGCGGAAGGGCTGAGTGAATGAACCCTTTTGTTGCACAGAAAGCAAAAACCCGCCATCGCATTCAAGAAGCCATGACTACGATGATCATGACGGGGCCTGCCACGATCGCGATGATCGTGCTCATTTTTATACCGGCCTTGCTCGTCGCGCTCTTTTCCTTCACCGACTATCAATTTGGTGCGCAGAGCTTCAATTGGGTCGGGTTTGATAACTATATTTCAATGTTCACCGACCGCTTTGGTCGACGCGCTGTGGTCAACACTCTGCTCTATGTTGCCTTGGTGATGCCCCTGTCGATGTTTTTGGCGCTGATCGTTGCGCTGGGTATTCAGTCGGTCGCTCGTTGGAGTCCGCGCATGGCGGCGTTCTTACGCACCGCCTATTTCATGCCTGTGGCGGCGACCCTTGTTGCCATGGCCACTGTTTTTCAGATGTTGCTGCATCCCAGCCTTGGCCTCGTTAATCAGGTGCTCGCGCAAGTTGGTCTTCCTGGTCAGGAATGGCTGTCGGACAGGGGATTGGTTATGTATACCCTTGCCGTGATCGGGCTCTGGGAAACCATCGGCTACAATATGGTATTGTTTCTGGCGGGCCTGTCTGCCATCCCGTCTCAATTGTATGATGCAGCTGAAATTGATGGAGCGGACCATTGGTGGGATCGTTTCTGGACGGTCACTTGGCCGATGTTGGGGCCGACCACCTTGTTCGTTCTGGTCATTACAGCAACGCGCTCGTTTCGCGTGTTTGAGACCGTGGCCACCCTAACACAGGGAGGGCCTGCCTTTGCCTCCGATACGCTGATTTATGCCATGTATCGCGAAGGTTTTGTCTATTTCAAAGCGGGCTATTCCAGTGCCATCACCGTGGTCTTTTTCATTGGTGTGTTGATCTTGACGCTTACTCAGGTCCGCATTGTTGAAAAAAAGGTGCATTATCGATGAGACTTTCTTGCATCCTCTCTCGTGCGCTTGCGCTTACTATGTTGTTGGTAGGGGCCGCAATCATCTTATTGCCTTTTGTTTGGATGATTTCTTTGTCGCTTAAGCCGGCGGATGAAATCTTTCAGCAGGGCATACACTTCATCCCCTCGCGCTTTGAGTGGAGCAATTATTTAGAAGCTGTCACACAGGTGCCGGTTGGGCGTTTTTTGCTCAACGGTGTGATGGTCTGTTTCGGCATTCTCGGGCTGCAAATTCTCATCGCCGTGCCCTGCGCCTATGCGCTGGCACAACGCGATTTTCGCGGTAAGGCTCTCGTCATGGGGCTGGTTTTGGCAGGGCTTCTGGTGCCCTATCACGTTACGGCGATCCCGGTTTTTCTCGGCCTGTCCAAGTTGCGACTGCTCGACAGTTACAGTGCCTTGGTGCTGCCCTTTGCGGCTTCCGTCTTTGGGATTTTTTTATTCCGCCAGTATTTTGCGACCATTCCACGCGATTTAATGGATGCTGCGCGGGTTGATGGCTTATCGGAAGTTTCCATCGTCTGGCGGATTGCTTTCCCCCTTGCTTGGCCCGCAGCCACGGCTTTTGCAATTTTTTCGGTGGTTGCGCATTGGAATGACCTTTTCTGGCCGTTGATTGCGGTCTCTGACCCTGATTTAGCAACACCGCCTCGAGGCATTCTGTTTTTTCGAGATGAAGAAGCCGGCTCCAATTTTGGCCCACTCATGGCTGCCGCCACCATTATCACCGCTCCTCTGATCCTTGGCTTTCTCTTGGCGCAACGCGCCTTCATTCAAGGCATGACCATGGCTGGCATCAAGGGATGACACATGCATCTTTCTATTCTCACATGCCATTTACAAAGGCACTGCAGATTAACAAGCCACCTAATCAATAAATAAAGACAAGGACGTAGCAAACGTTCCGCTCAAATCCATTCACTGGGGTCCTTTGGATTTTTACCCCCAAACCCACATTTTATTAATGTCTCAATTGGGAATGTTCCAATGAAAAAACTTATTCTGGCAACTCTTGCTGCTGGCCTAATGTCCACTGGTATTGTCAAAGCTGAAGATGTCACCTTGCGCGTTCACTATGCCATCCCCAATATTTGGGCTGATGTGCAGGACAAAATGTCCGAAGCTTTCATGGCTAAAAACCCCGACATCAAAATTGATCTCGACAGCCCTGCAGAATCCTATGCCGATGGTGTTCAACGTTTGTTGCGCGAGTCTGTTGCTGGCACTCTGCCAGATGTTGCCTATCTTGGCCTTAACCGTTGGCGTATTCTGGAGTCTCGTGGCCTTGCCAAAGACCTAGACGGTTTTATCGGTGATCAGGCTGCTTTTGAAAAGGCTGGTTACACCCACGCACTTCGGTCTCTTGGTCAGTATAAAGGCAAGCAATGGGCGTTGGCGGCATCTGCTTCTACCCTCGTCATTTATGTCAATCCTGATCTTGTTGAGAAAGCCGGTGGGTCTGTTGCAAATTTCCCAACAGACTTTGATGGTTTGATCGCACTGTCTGCCAAAATCAACTCTCTGGGTGAAACAATAGACGGAGCATGGATTGCGGCACATGATTGGCGCTTCCAGTCGGTGCTGGGGTCCTATGGCGGCCGCCCGCTCAATGAAGACGAAACCGCGATCACCATTGATAGCGAAGCGGGCGTAAAGGCAGCTGAATTCTACGGCCGCATGGCCAAGGAAGCTGGGATGAAAAAATACTCCGGCAATGATGCCCGGCAGGCCTTCGCTGCAGGCACATTGGGCGTTTATATCGATAGCTCTTCTTATCTCACCCGCATGGTCGAGGGCGCTGGTGACCGTTTCGACGTGACTCTCTTGCCCTTCATCACCGCAGCCAACGACAAGACGTCGATCTACTTCCCAACCGGCGGATCTGCTGTCGTCATGCTGACGGACGATGAAAAAAAACAAGAAGCGGCATGGAAATATATGCGTTTTGTGACTGGACCCGAGGGTGCAAAGATTGTTGTTGAGAACACAGGTTATGCTCCAACCAACGCGGTTGTTTTAGAAGACGAAAGCTATCTTGGTGCGTTTTATTCGGCAAACCCAAATGCCAAACGGGCACATGCTCAGGTATCCAGTTTTGCTGGTCCTTGGTACTCTTATCCAGGTACAGAAGGTGTCGCTGTTACTGATCTTATTGCGGCAGGCATCGTTGAAGTGATTGACGGGTCTGATCCGGCAGAAACCATCAAAGCCGTTGCCAAAGATGTCAGCAGCAAGCTTGGGATGAAATGATCTGTCCGGTTTAATTCCATAATCAAACATGAAAGAAGGCCCTGTCAGGGTCTTCTTTTTTACAGCACGGTCAGAAGACATTGACCTGAGGCGGGCAGTGGCGAGTTTCCCTCGCCAGATGACAAAGCACTCGCCATTTCGATACTTAAAAGCACCCAGAGATGTGGCGATGCCATATTTTCGATTGCCATTATGCCGGCGGAATGTAAACGATCTACTGCACGTACGAGTGTGACGTGTCAGAGGTTTTCTGATTCAAGGCCTTGATCAAAAGGTGGTATTAAATTTCCTTAAAAAACAAGACAGCTTACAAATAACTGTAACAAAGCGTCCCTACAACCATTCCTGTACCATTGGCTCCGTCGCCGTTAATCGAACGACACAACAGGAATTCCCCCATGAGATCGACATTGATATTTGCTATGGCTCTGACAGCAACGACTGCAGCTAGCGCTCAGGATCTGCCAGATGTGCAGAAAACAAGCGATTGGTTTACTGCTGGAGAAACCACCATTCAGGAACTGATCGCGCGCGAAAAGAACACAGGTCGCGCCAAGAATGTGATTCTCATGATCGCTGATGGCAACGGCATCGGCACCAATTACGCAACGCGCCTCTATGTCGGCCAGCAGCTCGGCGAACTAGGCGAAGAGCATGTTCTTCCCTACGAGACGAACGGTTTCTACAACGGCATCGTTAAAACCTACAACATCAACGCCCAGACACCGGACTCTGCACCGACTGCGGGGGCGATGAACACTGGTGTCAAACAGCGTTTCAACACGATCAATCTTGGCGGTACTGGCATCCATGATGATTGCTCCACTGTTGCAGGCAACGAACTGACCACCTTCGGAGAAATTGTCGCAGCGGAGGGCAAGTCGGTCGGCATCGTCACCACCGCTCGTCTGACCCACGCAACTCCGGCAGCCGTCTATTCCAAAACGGCAAACCGCAACTGGGAAGACAGCCTGCCGGAAGGCTGTTCTGCTCAAAAGGACATCGCGTCTCAGCTCGTTGATGGACTGAAGTCTGGCTTCATTGATATTGCTCTCGGAGGTGGTTCCCGCTACTTCGTTCCCAAGGGCAGCACGACCCCGAATAACGGCAAAGGACACCGCAAGGATGGCCTTGATCTGTTGGCCGACGTCAAGGCGGCTGGCATTCAGTATGCTTCCAACAAAGACGAGTTTGATGCGCTAGACCTGTCCAAGCCAATCTTTGGCATGTGGACCGATAGCCACACGTCTTACGAAGCCGACCGTCCGGACACCGAGCCTTCTCTGGTTGATATGACGAAAAAGGCCATCGAATTCCTCAGCCAGAACGATGAAGGCTACTATCTGGAAGTCGAAGCCGGTCGCGTGGATCACGCCAACCACGCAGGCAACTTCGCCCGTACCGCTAAAGATGGCATGATCTGGACCGAAGCTGTTGCTTTGGCGGATGAAATGACCGACGACAAAGACACGCTGATCATTGTCACCGCCGACCATGAACACGCAATTGCGTTCAATGGCTATTGTGGTCGCGGCACTCCAATTCAGGGTCTGTGCTACAAGATCGCTAAAACCGGCGAAAAATACTCTGAAGAACTGGCGCTAGCTGACGATGGCAAGCCTTACTCCGTTATCGGCTATACCAACGGCTCGGGTACCATCCTGAAAAAAGGCGAAGGCAAGAATGATTTTTCCGGATCTCGCCCAGAAGTCACTCAGGAAGAGGCCATGGATCTAGATTATCTCCAACAGGCTTTGATTCCAATGTCCTCCGAAACCCACTCCGGTGAAGATGTTGCCATCTATGCCAAAGGCCCTTGGGCTCACCTGGTCGACGGCACCATCGAGCAGAATGTTATCTTCCACGTGATGAACCACGCAGCTCATTCCGGCAAGTAATCGTGACGATATGATACATGCAAGGGGCCATGCATCGCCATGGTCCCTTGTTATGCCTTGTCCGGCATTATTTAGGCACAATTGATGGAGAAGACCTTTGTTGACGCGCCGCACCTTCCTGACCGCTTCACTCGCAGCCCCAATGCTGGCGCGCCCTGCATTGGCCGCTGAGGGCCCCATCAAGTTGCGCTATCTTTATGATCGAAAAGCCATTTCCGAACTAGCCAAGTCGAGCCAAGGAAAGAGGATTTCTGTCGATGGTTATATGGCCCCGCCGCTCAAGGCGGAGAGTAATTTCTTTGTGTTGACCCGCAGGCCGATGTCTGTCTGCCCTTTTTGCGAAAACGAAGCCGAATGGCCGAGCGATATTCTCGCCGTTTATACCAAGCGAGTCGTCGATGTGGTGCCCTATAACGTGAAAATCATCACCTCCGGCATTCTGGAACTCGGCAGCTACCGCGATCCCGAGACGGGGTTTGTGAGTCTCGTCAGACTTATGAACGCAAGTTACGAGTGATCCATGGGACTTCCGCTTTCTATTACTGGTCTCTCTGTTTCGAGCAAACGTGGTCGTCTTTTGCTGTCTGTTCCCGAACTAGACCTACCTGCAGGATCCCTTGTCGGGATTGTGGGGGCATCTGGTGCGGGCAAATCGACGCTTCTCTATTCGCTGGCTGGGCTATTGGAAGCAGAAGGTAAAATTTGCTGGGGCGATCAGGATCTTCTGGGGCTTAACTCAGAGCAACGTGCTGGTTTTCGTGCAGATAAAATTGGCATGATTTTCCAGGATTTTCTGCTCTTCGAGGAACTCAATGCTGGCGAAAATGCCTCACTGACCGCGCTCTTTCGCCCGCGCCGAGAGCGTGCAACCCTTAGGACGAAAGCCGCCGAAAGGCTGGAATTTCTTGGACTGGGCGGAGAGACAAAAGACCGCAATGTCGTAAGCTTGTCGGGAGGGGAGCGCCAACGCGTCGCCATAGCGCGCGCGATGGCCGCACAAGCGCCTGTTCTGCTCGCAGATGAACCGACGGCAAGCCTTGACCGAGCCGCAGCCAACCGGCTGATTGAGGACCTTGTTAATCTGGCGCGCAGCAGCGGCACAACGTTGATCGCTGTCAGCCATGACCAGTCACTCATTTCCCGCATGGACCGTGTTTTGACCATCTCCGATGGCATCATCTCCGGAGACCGAAAGGCAGCCACATGATCGCGCTCTGGGACAACCTTTCAGCTCTGTCTCAAGACATCTTGTTGACACTCCTGCTGCTTTCCCCTTCTCTGGTTGTTGGCACCATCGCCCTTTATGGCTATGCACCTTGGTCGTTGGTGCGAGCAATTCTTTGGCGCTTCAGGGGATCCTCGATCCTGTTCGTCCTGTTGATTGCGATCTCGGTCGGCATGGGGGTCGGTCTTCTAGCGCAGGAGAGGGGGGTGCGACGCAGCACGGCACAGGCTGCCGACAAGTTTGATTTGATCGTGTCTGCCCCCGGAAGCGAGCTGACCGTCATGATGGCAACCGTGTTTCTCCAACCTACTGACATGCCTCTTCTCGATGGAGAAACCTACAATGAGATCGCCAATCACGAAAATGTGTCAATCGCTGCGCCGCTCGCCTTTGGTGACAGCTACGGGACTGCGTCGGTGATCGGAACCACTGCGCAATTCGCCCGCTATCTCGCCGATGATCAGATAAATGGCCGCATGTGGAAGACCTCGCACGAAGCCCTCGTCGGGGCGCTTGTTCCTCTTAAGGTCGGAGAGAGTTTCACTCCCGCCCATGGTCATGGCGATGGTGCCGAAGCGGATGCCCATGAAGGCTCAAATCTGGTTGTCGTCGGACGTCTAGCTCCCACGGGCACACCTTGGGACCGAGCGATTCTGGTTCCGGTAGAACTTGTGTGGGAAGTCCACGGTCTTGGCAATGGCCATGCCCCAGAACGGCGCGATCAGATTGGACCGCCGTTTTCCGCCAAATATTTCCCCGGCACGCCTGCCGTTATCGTCCGGTCCGAGGCTCTCTGGGCCAATTATGCTCTGCGCTCTGAATTTACGCGCGATCGCGAGACCATGGCCTTTTTCCCTGGTGCGGTCCTTGCTCAACTCTATAGGCTGCTCGGCGACATACGCCAAATCATGTCGCTCATGGCGGTTGTCACGCAGATACTCGTTGCCGCGGCAGTTTTGCTCGGACTATTCATCATTTCGCGCCTGTTTCATCGCCAGATTGCTTTGCTGCGCGCACTGGGCGCTCCTGCGCGGTTTATAGTCTCTGTCGTCTGGTGCTTTGGTGCTTCGTTGCTTCTTGCTGGCTCAGTTCTCGGTCTAGTGATCGGGATTGGGGCCGCTTCGATCTTCTCCGGGGTGGTGACCGCGCGCACTGATATCCTCGTAACGGCTTCACTTGGGATGAGTGAAATCCATCTCCTCGCAGGCTTCATTTCCGTAACATTGCTGCTCTCTTTGGTTCCTGCAGCCGTCGTCCTGCGCCAACCCGTTGTTCCGGGCTTGCGTGCCTAGTCTGAAAGGACTGAACCGATGCGTCTCTTAGCTTTTCTCATATTACTTTTGGTGCCATTCGCCGCAGGGGCGGCAGACCATGACGACCATTCAGAGCATGTTTCAGATCTTGATGGGTTTCACGCTGTCCATGCTTGGACCCGAGCAACCTCTGATGACACCACTTTGGTATTTATGGAACTTGAGAATGAGAATTCCGCAGCCATTGTTGTAAATGGTGGTCAGAGTGAAATCGCCTCGTCGGGCCAGCTCGTTGGTTTTGTTTTGAAGGATGGTGCGGAAGCTTGGCAGGACATACCGAGTATGCCTGTTCAACCCAATCATGACCTTCATCTCGAACCCCATGGTCTCGCCCTTATGTTGAGCGGTCTATCCACTCCACTCGTTGAGGGAGATGTGTTCGAGGTTCAGCTTAATACCAGCATAGGAGATTTGATGCTCTACGTCGAAGTTGAAGATGTCCATGCTGGTCACCACAGCCACGCAGGCCACAGTCATTGATGCATTGAGAAATTACTCTTTCCGGGTAATTTGTAGTGCCCTCACGACAGACCATAATTTCTAATTGTCAAGAACAGGCTCCAAGCGATCTAGCGCAGCGCGATACAGATATGGTCGACTGAGATCTTACCATAATTCAACCGCGGCCTTGAGCTGCCGATCGCCAGATCTTGAATGCTGCAATGCGATTTCCTCGTAGCGGCCGTTCATGCAAGATGCAGCAATCTTGCGTCTGCAGCGTCTACAGCGGCGGCACAGCGGACCTAGCTGTCATAAGCTG
>NZ_PKUQ01000029.1 GCF_002866925.1 Cohaesibacter celericrescens | reverse complement strand
GCGGACCCTCACGTGCAGCTCAGGCCTATCTGGCACCAATGGCGGTAGAGGGCGGATTGCTGACATTTACTGCGGGTGCGAGCTCTTTGAGGCAGCTGGAAAAAGCGGCCATTCAGGGAGGCTCAAGGCGCATTCTGTCAGCAGCATGGTCGGGCGGGAAACTGCCATCCGCCTCTTACGCTGAGGTGCTAAGGATAAAACAGACATCGCTTTTCAGCAAGAGCGTCTTCTGAGTGCAATAAGAACAGTTATGCGAAGCTCCCTGCATCCCAAGTTTGGTTGAGCGCGAATGCTATTGCCTCTTTGAGTTCCGCATGGGCTTCCTCTAAGCCCTTGCAAAATAAACCGTGGGTAATGCGTTTGAAGAAATGCATTCAGCTTGCAATGCACTTCTGATGCGCTCTGCAAATTTCAGTCACCAAGATTGTTGGGAAGGACCTTGCCAATAAAGGCAACAAGAAATGCAGTACTGATGCCGAAATTCAGCAATCCGGTCACGGAAGCCATCGCGCCAAAGAGTTTGAAGGCATCGGAGAGAATGACGTCACCATATCCGAGTGTGGTATAGGTAACGAGCGAGAAATAGATAGCTGTCGGCAAGTTTTCCAGCGCGCCCAACCAAATCAATACGGCAGCCCAGAGCCATATTTGGAGAGTGTGGGACACAACAAGAAGTAACAAAGTACCACCAATGAGGATCCCGGTTTTCATAAAAGCTGAAAAGCCAATTCTCTCTATGAACTGGCGCTTTAGAGCACCAACCCAGCCGACAATTAAAATCAAGTGGAGAAATGAGCACATACCCAACAGGATGCTGCCCCATGCGATTTGTGCTGACATTCTATATATCCTACGTTTCTCTTTAGAAGTAGTATACTCTGTTTGTATTCCTTTTACCAAAGTGTATAAATCGCATGCACCGACCTTATGTTCAGTGAAGGCTTACTCCGATGAAAAACCATCAATCCACTGCATTGTTCCTATTAATCACGCTAGCGCTGGCCTCTTGTTCTCAAGAAACCGAGACGCAGAAAGAAACCGTTATTCGCCCGGTCAAAGTAATTACGGTAGCTTCGGAGCAAGTAGCTGAAGAAAAGGGTTATCCTGCAATTGTTTTGCCATCACAACAGGTGGAGCTATCCTTCAGGACAGCGGGACAGGTCATAGAGCTATCTGCAAAAGCCAGTGCTTCCGTCAAAAAGTACGATGTAATCGCCAAGCTGGATACGAGGGATCTGGAAACGAAAATTTCTGGTTTAGAAAGTCAACTGCTGCAAGCTCAAGCTCAGTTGAGTGCATTGACTTCTGGTGCACGCAAAGAAGACATCGCATCTCTGAACGCAAATGTGGTTGCGAGCGAAGCGCAGATGGAAGTCGCCCGCAACCAATGGGAGCGTAGCCTAAATCTATTCAAAAAAGGCATTATAGCGAAAGCCAAACTTGATCAGGACAAAGGTCAATATGATGTAGCCGCAGCTCAGCTCGAAGCTGTCAAACAGGAGCTCATCAAAGGAAAGTCCGGGGGAAGGCAAGAGGACGTTGCAGCTCAACAGGCTGTGATCGGTGGTATTGAGGCCAATCTGAAATCAGCTAAGGACAATCTTTCTGATGCAACGCTCCGAGCTCCATTTGATGGTATTGTGGCTCGCCGTGAGGTTGATAATTTTGCCAACATTCAAGCGAAACAAACAATCGCGATCCTTCAGAGACTTAGCAAACTCGAGCTGTCATTCGATGTTCCCGGACCTGATGTCGCCAAAATCGATACAAACGCAACACCAGCTATTTCCGTCAAACTTGATTCTATTGAGGATGTGACCTTCAAAGCCAATCTCGTTGAATTCAACACACAAGCTAACAGCGCGACACAGACATTCAGTGGACGCGTATCCATTGAACAGCCCGATGGAGCGATTGTTCTTCCTGGCATGACAGGGATTGTGGTGCTAACCCAGCCCCATGGCACGTCATCCAAGCTTTCCATTCCAGGTACAGCGCTTGCTGTTGAGCCCTCTGGGGAAAAGTATGTTTGGATTGTCTCTAATGATACCGTCAAAAAACAGTTGGTTTCTGTTGGAAAAGCAATGGGATCATTGCTTGAAATTACCGATGGGTTGTCCGGTGGAGAGCAAGTTGTAACCGCCGGAGTTTCTTTCCTCCAAAACGGCATGAAAGTGCGCGTAACGGCCGGGAAGGAATAGTTCAATGAATCTTGCAAAATTTGCTATTGAGAAGCGCGTTATTTCGGCGCTCTCTACAATATTGATCCTGTTTCTTGGCTATTATGCCTATACCTTGCTGCCTCGGTTTGAAGATCCTGAATTTATCATCAGGCAAGCGCAAGTCATCACGCCCTATCCCGGCGCAACTGCATCTGATGTCGAAAAAGAAATAACAGACGTCATCGAAAATGCCGTTCAGCAGTTGGCTGGCGTCAAAGAGGTCAAGTCGGTCTCAACGCCTGGACTATCCGAAGTCACCGTTGAATTCACAATTCAGAGCACGAAATCAAGATTGCTACTGCAACAGAAATTTGCGGCATTGCGAGCCAAAATTTCAGATGCTGCAGGGAATCTGCCTCCCAATGCCATTGCATCAACCGTTTATGATGACTTTGGTGATGTCTATGCTCTTTACTACGCCATCACCGGCGAAGGCTTTTCTCTTACTGAGCTCAAGAGCTATGCCGAAGACCTTCAGAAAGAACTGGTTCTTGTTCCTGGCGTTTCAAAGGTACTGCTTTCCGGCGATCCGAACGAAGTCGTCTATTTGGAATATAACCCGTCACAATTGACACAATTGGGCCTTTCTTCAGACAGGATCGCTCAATTGCTGGAAGGTCAGGATCTGGTCACCTCCGCAGGCTCAATCGAGACGGGCAGTACCCGAACCGCAATACGTCTGGGAGCAGGCGTCCCTAATGTTGAGGCTCTTGGCGAAATCTATGTGAACGATTCCGAAGGTGGACAGTCATTCCGCCTGAAAGACATTGCAACGATCACACGGGGCACAAAAGAGCCCGAAGGCAAGCGGCTCTATAGAAATAGCAATCCAGCCATCGCACTGGGCATTTCCAACACCCAAGGTGGCAATGTTGTCAAAATGGGCGAGGCCGTCAAGGCCCGTCTGGCCGAGTTACAGGGCGATCTTCCTCTTGGTATCGAACTTACTCCAATCTCAGATCAGGCAACATCAGTCAAAGCCTCTGTTGATGATTTTGTCATGAACGTGATCCTGGCGCTTGTCATTGTCGTTGGAACCCTGCTGATTTTTATGGGCATCCGAAGCGGCTTGCTGATGGGTGGCATCCTGTTGATCACCATCGCTGGGACGCTGTTTGGCATGTGGGCTTTCGGGCTGGACATGCAACGCATCTCGTTGGGGGCTTTGATCATTGCCTTAGGCATGCTGGTCGACAACGCCATTGTGGTTGTTGAGAGTACACTCGTCCGTATTCAAAAGGGCGAAGACACGGCGTCCGCTGCCATATCTGTTGTAGAGCAGACCAAATGGCCCTTGCTGGGCGGCACTGTAGTCGGGTTTCTTGCCTTCTCAGCTATCGGATTTTCACCAGACAATACTGGCGAATATGCAGGATCTCTGTTCTGGACCGTCACAATCGCTTTGCTCTTCAGTTGGCTGACCGCAGTTTGGCTGACACCATATTTCTGCACGCTTCTTTTAAAACCTTCGACAGGGTCGGCAGCACCTAAAAAAGAGCACAAGCTACTTGGCGGCTACCGCAAAATTCTCAAACTTGCCGTAGAATTGCGCTGGATCACAGTCGCACTCGTTATTGGTTTGTTTGTCTCGTCCATTGTTGCATTCAGTTCCGTCAAACAGGGTTTCTTTCCTGCCTCTACAAGAGCGCAATTTGTCGTCGACTATAATCTTCCCGCCAGTTCCACTGAGTTTCAGGTCACCGAAGATCTGGAAAAGATTGGCAGTTGGATCCGCGAGTTGGATGGTGTAACAGGCACGAATTCTGTTGTTGGCGGAGGGCATTTGCGTTTCATGCTGACCTATTCCGCCGAAAGCGGGAATACGGCCTATGGTCAGGTTTTGGTGGATGTAACCGACTATACAGTCATTGAAGATCTCATTCCTACGATCAAAAACCATATTGAGGCAACCTATCCATCAAGCCTAGCCAAGGTTTGGAAGTTCGTCCTTGGCCCGGGTGGCGGCAGTGCAATTGCGGCCAAATTCTCAGGTCCGGATCCATCGGTTCTAAGGGCTCTTTCCGAGGAAGCTAAAAGTGTTCTTCGAAATGCTGGTGCAGTTGCCGTGAAGGATGACTGGGGCGACATGACAAAAACGCTAGCACCAAAAATCAACGAACAAGCCGCTCAACGCGTTGGGCTTACACGCGGAGATATCGCTAAGGCCATCGCTGAATTCTTTGATGGAAAGGTCATCGGCATATTCAGAGAAGAAGATGAGCTGTTGCAAATCGTTTTCCGACCTTACGAAGTATCCCGTAACGACATCCAGCAGATCGAGAATGTTCAAATCTTTAGCTCAGTGTCTGGAAAATATATCCCGATCACTCAAGTTGTCTCTGGATTTTCTACTGAATTTGAAAATCCGAAACTACGTCGGGTCAATCGGCAGCTTGCCATCATTCCACAAGCAGACCCCGCCCCAGGTGTGAACGCAACCAGCTTGTTTACCAGCATCAGGCCACAGATTGAGGCCATTGATTTGCCCTCGGGATACTCAATGGAGTGGAAGGGGCAGTTTGGCGATAGCCAAGAGGCCAATGCCGGTCTTGCGTCAACGCTTCCCTTTGGTATTGGCGCGATGGTGGTAGTTGTCATTTTGCTATTCAATGCCGTCAAGCAACCACTCATCATTTGGTTGACCGTACCACTTGCCATCATTGGGGTGGTGTACGGACTGATCGCATTCGGCACACCTATGGAGTTCATGGGTATCCTCGCCATTTTGAGCCTGACAGGCATGTTGATCAAGAATGCGATTGTTCTGATTGATGAAACCGATTTCCAGATATCAGATGGCAAGGCTCGAATGGATGCCATTATCGATGCTGCAGTGAGTCGCGTAAGGCCGGTCTCGCTTGGCGTTCTGACAACAGTCCTCGGGGTTGTGCCCTTGCTTTGGGATCCCTTCTTCAAAAGCTTGTCGGTCGTCATCATCTGTGGTTTGAGCTTTGCGACCATTCTGACGTTGATCGTGGTTCCTGTCCTGTATGCGATCTTTTTCCGCATTGGAAATGACGAGATATTGGTTTCCCAATAGTTCAAGGACATTGCATGATGGCGCCTAGGGGCTTTTCCGAAATCATCATGCAATCACATCTCTCTTTACTATGCGACCTGAAACACCAGGCCGCATAGTCTTAGCCTTTTAATGTCGGCCTCACAAAGGGGCTTTGCGATCGCCGGCCAGGCCGCTGCATTCATCGCGACCAAGGAGTGCGTGTGACCACTTCTGATTTCTGACCTTATTGATCATCTTCGATGGGGAAAATTCATTGCGTCGCAACCAAGGTTCGAAAAAGTCCGTGTTGCTGCACTCTGAGATGAAGACATGCTGCACTCGAAACGAATGGCTGCTTCAAGAAAGCTGCATTGCAATGTCGGGTACACAGCGAATGCCCGGTTAGGGCCGAGAGCGACGGCGGCCTAGCTCAAGAAAGGAATGACCAATTATTATAGGATGATCGAACGGGCGTTTTGGTCTTGCTCTGCAGAATCGAAGCGTGCTTTTTAACTGATCCCACAGTGTAAACATCGGCCACTTAAGCTTGATCAAGTCCCACCCCCGCAATTTGCTATCAACAGCTGGGTTAAACAGGGCTAAGTTGCGCACCGCACCTGCAAGTTCAAGCCTCACTCGGATGGCCCAAACATGTTTGGATTTTAATGGTCGTTGCGTGGCCGACTTTGAGACAACATCTCCCATTTGGATTGCAGATCTGTTAGGCCTTGATTGGAGCGGTTGATTGCCGTGGAATCAAGGTGGGAATTGAAATCTTGGTTCGTTCCTGCGGAGATAATTCGTCAGCATTGAGCAATTCAAAAGCAGCTGATGCTATTTGATCGAAGGGCACATGCACGGAGGTCATGGGCGTGGTCAGATGCGAGACAATCGGGATGTCATTGTAACCTACCAGAGAAATGTCTTGTGGCACAGATAGCCCCATTTGATGGATAGCCGCAAAAGCTCCAATCGCAATGTTATCGTTGACTGCAAAAACCGCTGTTGGGCGATCAGGAAGGGATATCAATTGTTTCACGGCCTCGCGGCCGGACTCGATGCCGAAGGTAGAAGGAACAATCCAGCTCTCATCTACCGGTAATCTGGCCTCTTGCATAGCCTGATGATAACCAGCGGTTCTCTTGCTGGCGGTGGAAGCAAATGCAGGCCCGGCAATCAGACCAATCTTGCGATGCCCCAAATCAATCAGATGTCGGGTCGCCAAATATCCACCCAGTTGATCATCTCCGATTGAAGACAAACCAATCCCGTCGGTCCGCAGGGCCTGAACATATTTGACACCACGCTCCGCCAGTTCCTTGGTGAAGGGATCGTCATGGCGTGCGGTGGCCAGTATGAGCGATTCCACACCGCGTCCAATCAACGTATCAGCTGCGCGGCGCTCAGCTTCAGGTGTTTCATCGGTGGTCGCCACAATCACCACTTTGCCCGTTTTGCTCGCGGCCCGTTGCAAGGCTTCATATAACATCGCCATCACCGTATCGGTCAAACGCGGCACGATCAGGCCAATCATGCTGGTGTTGCCTCTGCGCAAATTCGCAGCCGATATATCCCGGACATAGCCTAGCTCTTTGGCTACTTTACGGACCCTCTGTGCAACCTCGCTGTTGGAGCGCGGCAGCCGTTCATCCAACAGCCTTGAAACACTGGATTTGGACACACCAGCAGCGCGCGCCACGTCATGCAGTGTCACGCGATCAGACTTTGCTCGTCCTTGAATATTTGTCATCACGGCTCGCCTCACAGGGTGTTGTTTTTTGTCCATGTTTTAACACCTATCACTTCTCGCTTGACAATAGCAAGATAAAATGGGAACGTTCCCAATATCGTTCCCACACAAATGGTCTGACGAACAATCTAACGAGTATTCCGAATAATGGAGAGGAAATTTCCAATGCAAGTTATGGATCTGCGCGGTCTCAGTCCCGCTCCCGTTACCGCCTTCACAAAAGACGGTAAACTTGATATCGAAGCCAACCGGCGGGTGGCAAAGTGGTTGGCGTCTATCGACGGCGTTAAAAGCCTTGTCATTCTGGGCCATGCGGGTGAAGGCACCTTCCTTTCGGAAGCAGAACGGCTTGAAATGATTCGCCTCTATGCCGATGCTGTTGATGGGTCTATCCCGATCATCACGGGGATCGTTGGTGAAGGCACTCAAGTGGCCGCTGATGAAGCACGCAAATGCAAAGACGCAGGCGCGACAGGGGCTTTGGTCTATCCAAACCACGGCTGGCTGCGCTTTGGTTTCCAAAAAGGTGCGCCACAAGATCGTTACAAAGCCATCTGGGAATCCTCAGGCCTGCAGTGCATTTTGTTCCAATATCCAGACAATACAAAAACCAGTTATGATCTGGACACACAGCTTGACATTGCTGCTCAAGAAGGCGTTGTTGCCACCAAAAACGGTGTGCGCAATATGAAACGCTGGTATATTGAAATTCCTGCACTGAAAGAAGCCAATCCCGACCTTCAGGTTCTCAGCTGCCACGATGAATGGTTGCTGCCGACGATGTTTGATGTGGATGGCCTTTTGGTTGGTTATGGTAATGTTGCTCCTGAATTGTTGGTTAAATTGATCGCAGCAGGCAAAGCACAGGATTATCCCTCCGCGCGTAAAATCTTTGAGCAGCTCCTTCCTATCACCCGTTCGGTTTATCATCGCGGCTCGCATATGGAAGGCACGGTTGCACTAAAAATCGCACTTATGGGGCGCGGCGTGCTTGACCATGCCACGGTCCGTGAACCACTGAAGCCGCTGGGCAAAGACGCTGAAGCAGAAATTATTGCAGCACTTAAAGCTTCTGGTATCGATCGGGTTGATGAAAAATTGCTCGCATCACTTTAAGGTAACAGGCACCCCCGTGATTGACGCGCGGGGGGCCATTTGCACGGGAGGAAACTGCAAATGCTAAAGAAGTTCTCGACCTTCGCGAAAAAGACCATTGCTGCAACGGCATTGTCCTGTATCGCGATCACATCAGTGGCAGCTGAAGATATTCGTATTGGTGCAATGCGAGAAGGCACTGCTTGGTATGTCTTTGCTGCAACACTGGAGCAAATGATCGAAAGTTTGGGCGGTGCCAATCTGGAAGTCATCGCACGCGGTGGCGGTGTGGCAAACCCGATGGTCGTTCAAAGTGGTCGTGCCGAAATCGCCTTGGCCAATGTGGCCAGTGCCATTTGGGCCGCTGAAGGCGCCGATGTTTATCAGGGCAAAAAGGCTCCCGATATTCGCGCCTTGGTGGGCGGCCTCAACTCCGTTTATGTTGGTGCTATTGCGCGTCAGGACTTCTTGAAGGAGCGCGGCACCTCAGACCTGAAAGAGATTTTGACCTCCGGTGATCCGGTTCGCATCCTGATGAAGCCGGTAGGCTCCAGCGCTGTGCCCGTGGCTCACATGGTGCTGGAATCCCTTGGGACAAGCGCTGCACAGATTAAGAAAAACGGTGGCGATATAATCCAGGTAGGTGCAGGCCAGATTGCCGATCAAATGCGCAATGGCAATGCGGATATTTATTTCGATACCATCCTCAAAGGCCATCCAACCATTACAGAAGTTTCTTTGACAGTGGATGTGGCTTTTCTTGATTTACCGAAAGAAACGCAAGATTTCATTGTTAAACACGGTCTTTCAGCCGGTGAATTCGGTCCGTGGTTTAGCGGACAAGATAGCCCTACAATTGGCGCAAACATCGGCACGGTTCTCATTGGGCATGCGAGTCTGAGTGATGAAACAGCCTATATGATTACCAAAACGCTGATTGAGAATGCTGACTTGTTGAAAGAGGCTCATGGTGCCTGGAAGCGGTTCGATCCAACCAAAGCCTGGTTGCCAGAAAATACCGGCATTCCCCTGCATCCCGGTGCCGAGCGCTACTATCGTGAAGCTGGCTTGATGTAGCCAAAACCTCACAAAACAATCACAGGCGGTGCATAGGGACCGCCTGTCCTTCACCAGTCTTGCCTTAGGAAGAAGACTATGACTGCTCAGAGTGCTAAAAATAACAATAACCTGATGCGCAAAGCGGCCTTTTTGATCGGTGTCGTTTTTGTCGCCTTTCAGATCTGGCTGCTCTATGAGCCTCAACAACCGTTGCTGGCCCGCCCCATTCACTTGTCCTTCGCTCTGGTGCTGTTGTTCATCTACAAGCCGCTCAAGGCTGATTTTTTGCCACGCTGGCTGACTATCGCAATCGATGGCATCGTCCTGCTCGCTTCGGTAGGCATTTGCGCCTATTATCTCGTCGAGTATGACCGCCTGACGACGCGCATGGAAAATGTCTCGGAGATATTCACTCTGGATATCATCGCAGGCTCAGCGCTTGTGTTGCTCTTGCTTGAAGGGGCCCGAAGAGCAGTTGGCATGATACTGGTGTATGTGCTTCTGGTCTTCATAACCTATGCGCTTTTTGGCAATTTTCTGCCCGGCTGGATCGGGTTCCGCGGCTTTTTCATGGATGAAGCGATCGAAATCGTCACCATGACCACCGCAGGCGTGTTGGGTATTACCACGTCAACGTCTGTCAGTTTTATCTTCTACTTCATTTTGTTTGGCGCTTTTTACAGTGCTGTTGGTGGTGGCCAACTGTTTATCGATCTGGCAATCCGGGTGGCCGGTCGCGCCACAGGGGGAACCGCGAAGGCCGCTATTCTGGGATCCAGCTTGATGGGGTCTATTTCAGGCAGCGCCGTGGCCAATGTGGTTTCCACCGGTGTCTTTACCATCCCCCTCATGAAGCGCACAGGATTTGAAGACTATCGGGCTTCCGGTATCGAAGCGATTGCCTCGACCGGAGGGCAGTTGATGCCGCCTGTTATGGGCGTTGCTGCCTTTGTGATGGCTGAGATGCTTGGCATGCCCTATTCCAGTCTGGCGCTGGCGGGGTTGATCCCCGCACTGGCCTTTTATCTGTCGCTGTTCTTGGTGGTGGATCTGACCGCCCGCCGCGAAGGAATTCGCGCCCTAACCGAGCAGGAAGTCTCAGAAACCGCGCCCATCTGGCCGCGCATTCATCTCATCCTGCCACCTCTTATTCTGGTTGCCATGTTGATCAGCGGCTATTCTGCGGCCTATTCAGCAGTGGGGGCGTCTTTTGCTTCTCTGGTTGTTCCTTTCCTGCGCCGTTCCACTTGGATTGGGCGGGATGAAATCGTGGATGCATTGCGCAACGCGCCAAAACAAGCGGCTGAAGTCGCCGTTCCTATTGCGGCAATTGGCATTGTCATCGCTGTCGCGGTGCAATCCAACATAGCACTTAAATTTGCCAGCTCTTTGGTTTCGCTATCTGAAGGCTCAATCTATGCGTCACTGGCTCTGGCCATGTTGGGCTGCATCATCATGGGCATGGGGCTGCCGACAGTCGCCGCCTATATTATTGGTGCGGTATTGTTTGTTCCTGCCATACAGAAAGTCGGCATCGAACCGTTGGCAGCTCATTTCTTCATCTTCTACTATTGTGTACTCTCTATGGTCACCCCTCCGGTGGCGCTGGCTTCCTTTGCCGCAGCAGCGGTAGGCAAAGCCCCTGCAGTCAAAACCGGTCTGTCTGCCTTTGGCCTCAGCTTGGTGGCTTTCTTTGTCCCCTTCGGATTTGTCTTCGATATGGGTGTGTTGGCCCAAGGCAGTAATGGTCAGATTGCTCTGAGTGCCATCGGACTGTTTGTTGCAACGTCCCTTTGGGCTGTTGCTTTTGGTGGTTGGTGCGTTCGACCGTTGGCTCTACCGGTGCGCATACTGATCGGGCTGGCGGGTTTGACCGCCGTGATTGCTCCTTCCGGCTCTCTGGTCTGGATGTGTGGCATGGGCCTCGGCTGGGGCATCATATTGCTGCTCATTCTACTGACAAGATTGTCCCCCGATAACCCGGGCACCTTTCTCTTTACCAAGTCCGGGACAATGACGAACTAGCCCAAGACATGCCTCATAGCCCGGCTCAGGCCGGGCTATTTTTGTTGCAAAGGAATGTAATAATGTCCGCTTTATGGATTGCCCATATCTCTGTAACCGACCCGGATCGCTTTGCTGATTATTCAAAACGGGCTGGACCCGCTATCGCCAAACATGGCGGCAAGTTCCTTGCGAGTGGAGGAAAATGCATCCAGCTGGAAGGCCAAGGCAGAGCGCGCAATGTTGTGGTGCGGTTTGACAGCATAGAAGCGGCCGAGGCCTGCTATCAATCATCTGAGTATCAAGAAGCGATTGCTTTTGCGCGGGGAGCGTCCGAACGCGATCTGGTCATCGTTGAAGAACTAGATTGAATGCCCAATCACACAGCCGCCAGCAACCGCGTTTTGGCGCCTACGGCTTTGTGCAAGGCTATAAACACCAAGTCAACGATTTAGAATTAAATTGCGGCTACCTCAACCGATAATCCAGATCTCCCTCGACTCTAAACGTTATGAAAGACCACTTCTTGCCTGCTTATTCTAGAGACCTTCTCGGTAAAGCAATAAGAGTAAAGCAAGTGCGCATTGTCACTGTTGAAGAAGCGAAAATGCTGCATCACGCATGAATGGCCGCTAAACGGAAATTGCACAGCGACATTGAAAAATTAGCGNAGCGACATTGAAAAATTAGCGAACGGCAGCTCAGGGCCGTAAATTCATGTGGCGGCAACCACAGTCGGTCACATCTGTATCGCGTTGCCCTAGGCCGCTCCGAGCCCAATCCGTCAGGTTCCCGCAATGCGACAAATGGCAGCTTTGGGTTCCAGTTGCGCAATTTAGATCGTGGCAATCAACGTTAGGTGGTATACCCCGGTGAAACATGAGTCTTCATCGAAAGTCAGCAAACGCTATGCCAAATCATTCCAATCTTGATCCATCTGGCTCCCTAGTCGAGCGGTTTCTAATTGAACCAATCGCAACTGGTCCTCTTTATGGCCTCGATTTCACGGTGAAGGACAATATCGATATAGCGGGCAGGAAGACCTCTTATGGTAATCCGACTTGGCGAGACCATCACCATGCTCCAAAGTACAACGCCCTTTGCGTTGACCAACTTCTGGCCGCCGGCGGACGCTGTGTGGGCAAGGTCGTTGCAGATGAGTTTACATATAGTCTTGATGGTGAAAGCCAATTTTTTGGTACGCCTCGTAATGCAAAGGCACCCAATCGGATTCCTGGTGGTTCATCAAGTGGATCTGTAGCCTCAGTTGCCAACGGCGTATCCGATTTTTCTATTGGAACGGATTCAGGTGGCTCGATCCGCGTTCCTGCCAGTCTTTGCGGAGTTTGGGGGATGCGCCCATCATTGCACCGAATATCTGAGGCCGGAGTAATGCCGTTTATGCCTAGCGTCAGCACGGTTGGTGCCGTTGCCTCTAGCTATGAGCAGTTGAATTCAGTTATCCGCGTTTTATTGCGCAGCGGCGGGGGTCTTGCTGTACCATTACAGCGTATTCTTGTGCTATCAGATGCGATGGAAATCGCCGATAAATCTGTGCGCGCAGCAGCAGAAGTCGCATTGAATGATATATCGTCCCGCACTGGAGTTGATCTGCAAACTATCAGTTTCGCACAGATTGCAGGGGATGGCGCCTCTCTGAGCGACTGTAATGAAAATGCTCTACGGGTTTTGCAATCTTTGGAATTTCAAAACACTGTCGGAAATTGGATTGAGAACAATACGCCGGAAATCAGCAACACTTTTTCAATGGCATATGAAAATGTGCGTCAATTCAACCGATACGAGGCTATGAATTGCCTTGATCGTTGTGAGCGATTTTTTGACGCTATCCAAGCACTGATGACCTGTGGAACCGTGATCTGCTTTCCAACTACTCCTGTAATTGCTCCTCTCAAAAACACTCTTAATTCAATGGAGGCGGTGATGGATTTTTATGGGCGGACAATGAATATTACGGCTTTTTCTGGTGTTGGACGTTTGCCTGAAATCTCAGCACCGCTTCTTACCGTGGAGGACTGCCCCGTTGGCCTTTCATTTGCAGCGGGGCACTATCAAGACGAGTTTCTGTTAAGTGCGGTAAAGAAAATGCTAGGTTGGTAAAGCGGGCATTGGAGCAGCAACAGCTAAGGCTCGCTTTGTCCGCACTGTGTGAGTTTGTGGGAATGTAGTGCTGCAGTTCGCATGAATGGCAGCTTCCAGAATGGTGAACCCCCACGCCGAATGGCGGCTCTGGGCCGCTTCTTCGAGTTGGAAACTGCGTTTTGGACTCGAAGATTGTGCATTGCACGAGTCTGATTAGAGCCCATTTCAGGCATTCGAGCAACAATAGAGACAAAA
>NZ_PKUQ01000028.1 GCF_002866925.1 Cohaesibacter celericrescens | reverse complement strand
CCTCCTGTAGGATCAATAAAATCCCCCCTTCGCACATTAGTGTCAGTGGTGGGCGTCTACATCATCACGCCCAAAAAAACTGACTAACTATATGGTCTGGCATTTGATTGCTTTTTGCAGAACGAGGGTTAGTAAACCACCGTACTCATGGTGATATCGTCCCAGATTTCCTTGACTGTATGTTGCATGTCCCTATGACGGTCGGAATAATGGGTATGTAGCAAATGGCGTGCTTTCTCTGAGTTGGGTGCTTCAAGGAAGTCCTTATAAAGTGATTTTACCTGCTCGTTATTATGAGACTGGCGAACCTTGGTTGTGCGGTCGACATTATAGATGGTCTCCCGTCTTGCTTGAGCCTGAGGTAGATAAGACTTTTTCGATCTGAGGGAGCCTCCGCCATCAACACAGCCTCCAGGGCAGGCCATGATTTCGATGAAATCAAAATCAGTCTCTCTATTTAGAATGGTTTCGACAATTGTCCGTGTCTCTGACAGTCCATGACACATAGCCACTTTGACTTTACCGAACGGGCCGCCCAAATCAACCGTCGCTGATCTCACGCCTTCAAACCCGCGCAATTGTGTCAGCTCGATCTCGTCCAGCTCCTTGTCATTGATCACCGCATAGAGAGTACGGATTGCTGCTTCCATGACGCCGCCTGTGGTACCGAAGATGGCTCCGGCACCGGAATACTCGCTCATATATGGGTCATCAAAGCTTGAAGGCTCGATATGTTTGAGATCAATCCCCTCCCGGCGCAACAGGCGGGCAAATTCCCGTGTGGTTAAGACCACGTCAGTGTCTGGCCTGCCGTCCTGACTCAGTTGAGGTCGCACCGCTTCGTCCTTTTTGGCGGTGCAAGGCATGATCGAGATGACTCGAATTTTGTCCGGCGAAATACCCATTTTTTCAGGCAAGTAAGTCTTTGACAAAGTTGAAAGCACTTGTTGGGGCGACTTGGTCGAGGACAAGAGCGGTAAAATATCTGGATAATGTATCTCGGCAAAGTTGACCCAGGCTGGGCAACAGGAGGTAAAGGTTGGTTTGGTGCCTGATTTAAGTCGATTGAGCAGCTCAATACCTTCTTCCATTATGACAACGTCTGCTGCAAAATTGGTGTCCAGAATAATATCGACACCGATTTTTCGGCAGGCTGAAATCATCTGCCCTTCTACATTGGTGCCTGCTGGCATGCCGAATTCTTCACCAAAGGCAACGCGCACCGCTGGGGCAAACTGGATCACGGTTGTTAACTCAGGATCGCAAATGAAGTCCAGCGCCTTGTCAATTTCATCCCGTTCCCCTAACGCCCCAGTGGGACAGACAAGAACGCATTGGCCGCAGGAAACACACGTTGAATTGAGCTGATCAAGTCCATCACGCAGACTTACCAATCGATCAATCCCGGTTCCTGACATCACTAAGGCATCGACCCCTTGATAATTACGGCAAACAGCAACACACCGTTGACATCTAACACAGCGGCGCATGTCGCGGATAATGGAGGGGGAGGAGTCATCCACCTCACGGGATTCTGTCAATTGCCTATTAAAGTAACGATTTTCTTTCAGGCCGACAAATTGAGCAAGGTCTTGCAATTCGCAATCGCCATGACGGCTACAGGTGGCACAATCCTGCAGATGATCGGCCATTAACAGTTCCACTTGAAGTTTCTGCATGTTGCGCACTTTTTTGGTGCGGGTTAGCACTTCCATGCCGTTGCGCACGGGCGTGTTGCACGAGGTGACAATCTGATGTTTATCTTTGCACGCTTGATGAATCTCAACGACACAGACTCGGCATGTGCCCGGCGTATGGTTGATATCATCAAGTTCGCATAGGGTTGGAACGTAAATGTCATGCCTGCGAGCGCAGGTAAGTAAGGTTTCATTCTCATAAGCAAGGCATTCCTTGCCGTTGATGGTGAGAGAGATTGTCGCCATTGTCGGGTTGCATACAACGCCGCTTTCATGGTCGAGACTACACATGGCTCAGGCCGCTCCTTCCGGAATTGGATGCTTGGTGATGACGGAATAGACGCGGTAGCAGCGCATACAACGTTGTGCTTCCGCATAGGCCTCTTTCTCGCTGATGGTTTGCTCGACTTCTCCAAACATACGCTTGCGCAATTTGGGGTCAAGTTCGGGATTATGGACGCGATATTGAGCGCGCACTGGCGTCTCAACCACATCTTCAGCCAAGATCCTGTTGTCTTCAATCAGGGATCTCATACGAGAGCGCTTAAAGAAGCGGAGGGTACCCAGCTGTACCCAGTCGTCAATCGAACGCGCAGCCTTGAGGCCGGCCGCCATAGCGTAGATAAGGGTTGAAGGCCCTGTATCACAGTCACCACCGGCAAACACACCAGGACGAGATGTTGTGAGAGCTTTGCCTGTATTGATGCAGTTCCACTTGTCTAGGGTGATGCCATTATTGGACACCATGGCGCCGTCTTCTACCTGTTGGCCAATGGCCGAGATGACGATGTCACAGGGCATGACATATTCGGTTCCTGGAATGGGGCAAACTCTGCGGCGACCGGATTCATCCGGTTCGGTCTGTTCCATCTTGATAAGTTCAACGCCAACCACTTTGCCACTCTCTGATATGATCTTGGTTGGGTTGGTCAATGTATGGAAATTGACATCTTCGTGGTCTGCTGCGACGAGTTCTTCAGGATCTGCGGGCATATCGTCCCGTGTCCGACGATAGATCACATGCACATTATCTGCACCCAGACGCGCTGCCGAGCGGACACAATCCATGGCAACGTTGCCTGCACCAATAACCACGACTTCGCCTTTGAGTGCGAGATTGGTTTTGCCTTCGACGTGGTCATGGACCTGCAACAAGAAGTTGATACCGCGATAATAACCTTCACGTGCTTCAGCGTCAACTTCACCCTTGACACCAAGGAGTGTGCCTTCCTGGCACCCCAGTCCCAAGAATACAGCCTTGTAACCGCGTTGAAATAGATCATCGATCGAAAAATCTCTGCCCAATTGCTGACCGAACAGGAAGCGACCACCCAATTTGACGATGATGTCGGTTTCCATGGCAAGCGTATCTTTGGGCAGGCGATAGCTAGGGATGCCAATCTGAGCCATGCCACCTGCTTGCTCCAGCTTTTCAAAGACATCGACATGATAGCCATGAAGCAAGAGATGATAGGCGCAGGATATGCCTGCCGGGCCTGCCCCGATGACTGCTATTCTCATATTTTTCGGCAGAGGTTTGCGGATCATGTCTGGAGAGAATTGCAGAGCGGTACGGCCTTTTTGCTGATCGGCGACATAGCGCTTGAGAATTTTTATGCCAACCGCTTCGTCGACAAACTTGCGGCGGCATGCTAGCTCGCAATAGCGCACACATACACGGCCGCAGGTGGCTGCCATTGGATATTTTTGCAATAGGACGCCGAGAGAGTTCTCTGGCTTTCCGTCGCGAATATAATCGATGTAGCGCGGCACATTGACTTTGGACGGGCAGGCTTCGATGCAAGGGGCCGTCACATAGGCCATGCCATTCTGTGCCCGAATGGGCATGTGATCGCGAATTTCGTCCTCGAGTTTGTCGCGAAAATGATGGATCGCACCGAGTAAGGCAACGGCGCATGTCTGACCCAGACTACACAGGGATGTTTCGTTCATTTGCACGCAGAGCATTTCGATTTCCTCAAAATCCAGCGGCGAATCCAGTCCGCGGCGCATGTTATCAAGCGCTTCGCGAACCAACACGGTTCCCATCCGGCATGGAGTGCAGGCACCGCAGGATTCCTCTGCGGCTTTATTCACATAGAGGAAGAGGGCATCAACGAGGCTAATGCTCTCGTCAAATACAAAAAAACCGCGATCCCCGAAAAAGGCGCGGATTTTATTGCCATCATCAAATTCACTGAAATGCTCGAGCGCAGGAAGGGATTCACATGCGTCGACTGAACCGTCGCGCGCACCTTGCACTACTCCATCCCAAACGCCATACACGATCTGTGTCATCACGACCTCGAACTGCTGACGAACAACCCAAAATCATCGCCAGTCCTTTGAGGGGATCAGCGGTTACATAGGTTTTTTGATTTCAAAAACATCCCTGTTCCGAAAAGCGAATTGCCTATCGGGGATGGCTCTAGTCAATTGACGCCGAAGGACGCCGCTCGTGCATCACCACAGTCAAATGCCATTAAACGCATGGGTGCGCGGATGGAGAGCTCCTGCGCAATACCAAAAAGCTAGTACAATAAGTACGGCTAAACTATGTGCTAGATCAAATAATGGTTCACTCGGAGACATATCTCCGTATTCCGAATGAACGAGATATGCTTCTATAAGGCAAAAACGCGTTGACAGACTGTAAAATTCCATGCGTAATTTTTTCTCGAACGTACCCCGCTTGCTGATCATTCCCGATTAGTGCGACCTAGGTTGGGTGCCGAAGTTGGAGCACAGATGTGTCATCTCCCGTTTTGACGGCGCTTGATCGGCGCAATTTTCTTCGCAGCGTGGGGCTTTGCGGGATCGCTGGTATGCAAATAAATGGTCTTGCCGGTTTTTCCGAACTGGCCATGGTGCAAGGGGCAGCTTCGAGCAACCAGCTCAGTAAACCGCTTACCATTTGGGGTATTCCTGCCTCACCTTCGGTGGTTTTTGCACGCGCTGTTGCGTCCCAAGCGCTGTTGCCTTTCGCCTCAGACGTGAAATTTGATGTCTGGAAGAGCACGGATCAGATGCGGGCCGGGGTTGCGACTGGAAAGTTTGAGCTTTTCGCAACCTCAAGCTATGCGGCAGCGAATTTTCACAATAGAGGCGCTGGGACTACGTTAGTAAATGTGGTCACCTGGGGGTTGCTCTATTTGATGGCGCGTAATGACAGCGTTCGCTGCGTCGTAGATTTGGCAGGCAAGCATGTCTTGTTGTCCAACAAGAATGAAGCCCCTGATTTGTTGTTTCACCTTGTGCTAAAATGGGCTGGGCTCAAACCGGGCAAGGATGTCAAACTCGACTATGTGGGATCACCGGGTGAGGCGGTGCCACTCTATCTCTCTGGGCGGGCTGATGTGGTTCTCCTGCACGAACCGGCAGCTACGGCTGCCCTGATGCGTGCGCAAGAGGAAAAAAAGCCATTGAGGCGTGCGCTTGACATTACAGAGCTCTATGGTGCCCTAACTGGGCGCAAACCACGTATTCCTCAGGTTGGGTTGGCAGTCAATGCTGAGTTTCTTGACAAACATCCAGACATTGTCACCGCAACGCACAGCGCTTGTGTTGAAGCTGTTGCGTGGACTCTGGCTCATAATGATGAAGCTGCTGAGCTAGCCAGTAGAAAATTGAGGCTCCCTGCGCCCGTGATTGCCAAATCTTTACCCTACATTCGGCTTGATGCTCTCTCTGCCAAGGAAGCCCAAGAAGATATCGAGCTGTATTTTGACAATCTCATGAGTCTTGATCCTGCTATCGTCGGTGGTAAAAAGCCCGACGCCTCATTTTATTGGGGCTAATGGCCGTGAAAGAGAATATATCGAAGATTCAACAAGCAATGCTGCGCTTTTTTTTCCTTGCTTTGGGCGTTGTACTTCTGCTGGGTGCTTGGGAAACTGGACATCGGCTTTATGGTGAGTTGGTGCTTCCTGGTGTTTTTGAGACGGCTCAGATGTTCGTGCATATGGTGGGGGAAGGGCGTGTCTGGCCAGCTCTTGTGTTGACGGCAGGCAATGCATCAAGCGGGTGGATCGTTGGTGTCGGTGTGGGCCTTGTCGCGGGTGGTTTTGCGGGCTTGCGCGAAGGAGTCCGGCTGACCTTACAGCCCATTTTCATCATATTTCTTGGCATTCCTGCTATTGCTTGGATTGTGTTGGCGCTGTTGTGGTTTGGTGGTCATTGGGCTGTAGTGTTCACCGTTGCGGTCGCGACGGGTCCAATCATTTATGGTGCAACTGTGCAAGGGGTTCGCAGTTTGGACCGAGACCTCGCGTCAATGGCGCGGGCCTTCAGAGCACCATTGTCTGCAATGGTGCTGGATGTATATGGACCACATTTGTTGAACCATCTTTTCCCTGCTCTGGCGGCCACCCTTGCTATGTCTTGGAAAGTCTCTGTGATGGCAGAGCTTCTCACTGGTAGCGGCGGGATTGGGGATGGACTGGCCACCGCTCGTGCGCGCGTTGACTCTGCCGAGATCATGGCCTGGATTGTGGTGGTTGTTTGCGTCCTGGTACTGGTTGACCGACTGATGTTGAACCCACTGCAGCGGCGTTTAGAGATGTGGCGGGATGACGATGGCAAGGTGACGATGTCATGAGTCAGACAGCTCTTGCTTTTGAGAATGCTTCGTTTGCCTATGGTAACAGGACCGTTCTGACCGATGTTAATCTCTCTTTGTCAGCAGGGGAGATGGTCGCGTTGATGGGGCCTTCGGGATGCGGTAAGAGTACACTGCTTGAGATTGCTGTGGGTCTGCGCGATCCATCGTCCGGTCATGTGACTCGCAACTATCGCCGAGCCGCGATAATGTTTCAGGATGCTCGGCTTCTTCCCTGGCGCACAGCGCAGGAAAATGTCGCCTTTGCGCTCAAAGTGGACCACATACCGATCTCTCAAGCCCAGCAGCAGGCCGAAGAGATACTGGCTGCGGTGGAGTTGTCTCCAGATCATTTTCGCTGTTTTCCACGTCAGCTTTCGGGAGGGATGCGGCAACGGGTGGCATTGGCACGCGCTTTGGTTATAAAGCCTGATCTTTTGCTCCTTGATGAACCGTTTAGTGCGCTGGATCGGGATTTGGCAGAACAGATGCTGTGGCTTGTTAAAAAACTTGCTCGGGAGCAGTCCATGTCTGTATTGTTGGTTACTCATGACAGGCAAGAAGCGGAAGGGCTGGCCGATAAAACCCTGCTGTTGCCGGATCTGTCATCTGTTCGTTGCGCGCTCTGATCTGTTTATCAAGTTGGGGTAGGTGCCTGCTTGTTTGAGTCTGACGCCCTATTTCGTTCGACCAGAAGGGTAAAAATGCATGTCAAGGGCGACCTAAAACCCTGCCATTGAGTTCCATCATTTGGTTTAAACCCTCCGTCTTCGAGACGGACAGAGATAACCAAACCTGCGCCGGAGGCGCTCAACTTAAAAAGGGCAGTTTTAACTGTTTCTGTTGATCCCACCAGCTTCAGCTGGTGATGGTTTAGTTTCTTAAATGAGCAAATGCTGTGCATTGAGCACCGTCAACGCTAAGCGCATCATATAGGAATGCGCTGGGACTGCGCCCCATTCAGCCTCTAGACGTGGAGATTTTTTTGGAGATGGGGCATAATAATAACGCGTTGCTGTTCGTTTGTCAGAGGGATTGAGTTGGTCAGCAGGGTATCGCCCTTGGCGGGTGACGAATCCTTGCCCGAATGACTGCGGAGGTCAAAATCACCTAATTAGAGTTTGCACTCAGCGCACAAACGAGTGGAGCGTTTTTCATACTCGCCTAATTGATAATTAGAATAACCATTTGAACAGTATAACATTCAATTGGTCAGACAAAATCGCCTTTGTCAGCAACCACGACGATGACATTGCATCATGAGTGGTAGCTGCCCGACTGGCAAGTCAAACGATGAGTAAGTTTCAACAATTCTCAAATTGCTTGGGAACAGCTGAAGAAGCTAATCTGCAATTAGCTTTTTTACAAAATACCAAAATCTTTAGTTTTAACGTCTCTTACAAACAGGAGAGAGGAATGAGGACACAGTGCCTCTTTTTCAAGGCACATGACATATGCGATCCAGATTTCCTGGCGGCACATCATGTTGATCATACAAAACAGAACTGACCTTCGATTAAAATGTAAGTCTTGCCCTGCGAAAATGTTTGGCCCATGCCGAAATGTCTCCTCGGGAGCACTTGATGCAATGGCTCAAGCATCGCAAAATAGCACCTACAACAAAGGAACAACCATTGTTCATCAGGGTGAGAGTTTGCGACATATAGGGATTGTTGTATCTGGTGCCATCAAAGTAACAAATGTGAGAAAAGACGGACGCCAAACAATCGTCGCACTTATTGAGAAGGGCGGTATTCTAGGCGGCGTGAGTGGATCCGTTTCACGCTTTGCGTATGAAGCAGCGTCAGACTCAGAGGTTTGCACCATGCCGCAACATGCAATAAGCCGTATTCTCATGGACTACCCCGAAGTAGCATATCGGCTTCTAGAGTTGACGATCAAGCGATCAGAAGAAGTCCAGCAATGGTTGACGCTGTTCAATTGTCGAACGACCATTCAACGGCTCGCTGGCTATCTAAGTGCGCTTTGCGCGTTAAACTTTCCTAATACAAAGAGCAGGCAGAAAATGCTTCTGGAAATACCAATCGGGAGACGAGATTTGGGGGCCTATCTAGGCACTACTCCTGAGACCCTCTCGCGCAATTTTCATCGCCTCAACGCTATGGGTATTCTAGAAATTATCGATGGCACACATATTGATGTCAAAGATAATTCTCTCCTTACTAGAGTGGCGAACGAGAGCAGCGAAAAATTACAGACTGTTTTGAATTCATCCCACCGAACAAATAGCGATCACAGCAAGGTCTTTTGGGTTCAGTTTTCGTAACCCTGACAAGGGTGCCGCTTGATCCAGGGCATTGGTCTTTTGCTCAAGTAATGCCAGATAATGAAGCGGAACGAAGATGAAGTCTTCCTTCTCCCATGAGCGAGAATGCCGGGTGGCGATCTGTGTCCCATGGGCAATCACCACTTCATGCACATAGTCTCGCACCAGAATTTCCTGATGGCCATATTGTGTTGGAACAAAATAATCATTTCAGCGATATCGAACCAAGGACAGTGAACTCACCCAAACCGATTGTTTGTCGCAGGCGTCGTATGGAACAGCGGGCAAAGGTTGAAGCTGGACTGCATCGGCAGAAAATCGTTCACCAATCGTACTCTTGTAGCCACGAAGCGTATCAGTCATCCGTTTGCGGCATTGATCTGCCAGATAGGCGTTCAGATCATCAAAGCCGACAAAAACAGGCTTGGGCACCATAAAATTACGGCGAGCATAGCCAAGACATCGCGGTTATACTGGCAACGAGCGGTATCATCTCAGCGCAATCGATCCGCCATCTTCTCATCAAAGACAGTTGAATCAAATCCCGTTGATATTGCTCAGCTACTTTTAAATTAGGTTCTTAGGAATTTCTTGCCAAAACGGTCATTAGGGAGACGGGGAATTCTTCATTCTAAGGTCGGCGTTTCTGATTGTTTCCGACTCTATTCGTATCGACATCTTAACAACCAAACGGCAATCGGATAGGCAAGCACGTCAATTGTAATCTCAAAACAGAAGCCTTATGCGTTTTCCTAAGCAACTTCCTGAAGCAAGGGTTGCATCCACACTGAAACTATCTGCAATTCGGAACTATTCGCAGCTGACTTGATTTTGGTCAAAACATGAATGTTATTTTCAAGATATTCCTAGTTCGCATATCAGCCGGACCAGCTGGTGAATATTTTCTGAGGACCACTGTTTTTGTAATTTAGGAGATTGCCATGATCACCCGTCGGTCCATGCTTGCTATGGGTACAGGCCTTGTTGCTGGTTCAGCACTAACACCTCTTTCCACTCAGTTCTCATTTGCAGCTCCCGCTTCAGGTGGGTTGACCATGTATGGTCCACCTGTTGGGCCATCAGTCACGCTTGCAAGCATCGCAGCACAAGGAAAGTTGGATGAAGCGGCCAATGGCAAAGTCGGTTTTGAGATTTACAAATCTCCCGATGTTTTGCGCGCCAACTTCATTTCTGGCGATTGGAAGCTGGCCGTTACACCTTCCTATGTTGCAGCTAATCTTGCCAACAAGGGGCTGCCGGTGAAGATGCTCAACATCATGACTTGGGGCATGCTGTATGTTTTAAGCTACGATGGTGAAGTGAAAAAGCCAGAGAATCTAGCAGGCGAAACCATCGGCATGTTCTTCAGAAATGACATGCCTGATTTGGTGTTTGGCACCGTGATGGAAAAGAAAGGCCTTGTCGTTGGCAAGGACTATCAACTTCATTATGTTGGCACTCCATTTGAAGCCCTGCAATTGCTGCTTTCCGGTCGCATAAAGCATTGTGTCCTGCCAGAGCCCGCTGCGACAGCTGGCCTGCTGAAGGGCAAAAAACTGGGCAAAAAATTGAGCCGAGCAATCGATCTGGCCTCCGAGTGGTCGGCGGTCACCGGAGCAGAAGGTCGCTTCCCAATGGCTGGTGCGATGGTCCATCAAGAGCTGTTGGACAAAGACCCGGCATTTGTTGAAGCATTCCACACCGCTTGTGCATCAGGCACCGAATGGGTCAAAGACAATACTATGGCAGCCGCCAAGATTGCGGCCGAAACCATGCCGCTTCCGGCTCCCGTTATTGCCAAGTCGATCCCTGCGACGCACCTGACAACACAGCGCGCCAGCGACATTCGCACAGAACTTGAAGCCTTCTATTCTGTTTTGGCAGAAAAGAACCCAGCAATCATCGGCGGCAAGTTGCCTCCAGCTGAGTTCTATCTCTAACCCTAAAAGGCACATATTGAATGAACCGAACGATTGGCTCATTTGTGGCGAAGATTTGGACCGGCTGGGGAACCCTGGCCGGTGTCTTTCTTATATTTGCTCTTTGGCAAATGGGCTTTGAAAGTTTCGGGGCTTTGGTTTTGCCCGACCCAGCAGAATCCGTTGCTCAAATCGCATCCCTTATGAACCAACCTGACGGTTTTTCATATGTTCTGACTACAGCCAGACGCGCAATGACCGGCTTCGCTCTGGCCAGCCTCATTGGCGCGTCTCTTGGTATGATTGTTGGCTGGTCAAACACGCTATCCATTCTGAGCCGACCCTTTTTGACCGTCATGCTTGGCGTGCCACCCATTGCTTGGATCGTGCTGGCGCTGTTGTGGTTTGGTGGTGGAGACGGAACACCTGTCTTCACAGTGTTTATCTCCACCCTCCCCTTGGTTTTTGCTGGCGCTTTACAAGGGGTCCGAATGCGGGACGGCGCACTTGATGAAATGGCCGATAGTTTCAAGATCTCTGGAATTGATAAGCTTTGGCATGTCCAACTCCCTCAAATCGTATCCTACTTGTTTCCCGCTTGGGCGACCGCGCTGGGTTTGAGCTGGAAAGTGGTGGTGATGGCGGAACTGCTCTCTTCAACAGAAGGTATCGGTGCAGGCCTTGCCGAGGCACGGGTCAACATCGATACAGTTGCAACCATGTCGTGGATTGTGATCGTCGTAGGGCTTCTTTTGATGTTGGAGGGCTTTTTGCTCAATCCCATAAAAGAGCATGTTGAGGGATGGAAGAACGATGTTTGACCCTAAACAAACACCCCAATCTATCAGTCCAGAAGGGGAACAGTCCATTCCGGTTTCCCAATCCGTACCGACATTATCCGTCTCCATTAAGGAGCATCGTTACAATCCTCTTGAGCAGGTTCTGGATCAATGCGCTTTAAGCGTTCAGCCGGGTGAAGTTGTCAGTCTGATCGGCCCATCTGGTTGCGGTAAATCGACCTTTCTAAAGCTCGCTGCGGGCTTATCGGACCCCAGTGATGGGCAAGTGAATTGCAAGGCATCAGAGACAGCCATTCTGTTTCAGGAACACCGTTTGCTTCCATGGAAAACGTTGGCCGACAATATGAAGTTTGGTTTCAAAGGCCGCAAAATTCCTGCTGAAGAGCAAATAGAGAGGCTCGAAGTTGCTGCGGAGAATATGGGTTTTTCTAGAGCAGACCTCGACAAATACCCCTCCGAGCTTTCTGGAGGTATGCGGCAGAGAGCGGCAATCGCCAGAGCGCTAATGATTGAGCCGGATCTTCTGTTCCTTGATGAGCCATTCAGCGCGCTGGATGTGGGACGGCGAAGAGAAATGTATCGCCTGTTGTTGGGCGTGGTGAAACAACGGCGATGCACCGTACTCATGGTCACTCACGATGTGTTTGAAGCTCTCTCTCTATCTGATCGAGTGTTGGTGATGGCCGCAAATCCGGGAAGGTTCCTAAAAGAAATGCCGGTCCCCTTTCGCTCAGAAGAGCGCTCCCGTGCTCTAGTCGCAGATCTTGAGCAGACCCTGTTGCAAGATGAGGAAGTGGCAAAATTGTTCCAAATGCAAGATTGGGATCGCGTCCTATGAGCGAGATTTCTGTTACTCAAACGAAGTCAATTCGGTTTACCTCGCATCTGGTTGAGCATCCGTTGTTCTCCGATGGGTTCCGCCCCTTCTTTCCCCTCGCAGCGTTATCTGCACTTGGTTACATCCTCTTTTGGGGCATGTCGCTTTCTGGCGTCATTTCGGTGGATTTTGGGCTGGAGCCCCTATTGATCCATCGATATGAAATGATTTTTGGATTTCTGGCGGCAGCGATGGCAGGCTTCCTGACCACCGCAGTCCCCGCGTGGAGCAGCACACCCAATGTGGCAGGCTGGCACCTAATAGGCCTTGCTACGCTTTGGTGTTTGGGCCGCGTCTTTGTTCTATTCATGAACGTCGTGCCGCACTGGTTGGTCTTTGGATCACACATTGCCTTCATTACCCTGTTGGCCCTGCGTATCATTCCACCACTATGGCAAGCTCGCATGCGGCATTTGATCTGGCCAGTCCTGTTGTTAGGTTTGGCCCAAAGTGTCACCGTTTTGGAAATGTGCCTAGGGTTTGCCCCTTCGATCGGCACCATAAAATTGGACTTTGAAACAGGGCTCATAATCGCAGAGGGCGCTTTTGCTGCAATGGTTCTGACGGCTCTAGCCCCAATCTCGACAGTCATCGTGAACAAAGCTTTGGACCTGGCAGGGGATGGCAACAAGTTCATTCCGCGTCCCCCCCTCCGCAGAGCGGCGATGATTTGTATCGGCTTTTTTGTTCTGGCTCGCGTTTCCGGATCGTCAGAAAGCCTGCAAGGGTGGTTGGGTTTGGCGTCCGCTTGCGCGATCTTAAACATCTTGCAGGATTGGCACATCCGAGGTGCGCTTGGCACCGTTTATTCCAAATCGCTTTATATCATCTACTGGTTTTTGGCTATCGGTTTGGCATTGCAAGCGGGTGGTTTGATGGAGATCCTTTCATATGATGCGTTTGTTGCAGGTCGTCATATGCTGTTCATCGGCGGCTTCTCGCTTGCCACTCTTATGGTTTTGATTATCGCAGGTACGCGTCATTCAGGACGTGCGCTAAACCTGCCGATATTGTTCAGGTTTTCGATTATCTTCATGATCCTGTCATGTCTTTTCCGATCAGTTCTGCCGCTAGTGGTCCCTGAAATTGATTGGCTCATAATGGCATGGTTGAGCTTCGCCCTCTGCTTTGTCCTTTACCTCATCCAATTTTTACCATGGGCCTTTGTGGAGAATGCGGATGGCTAAAACCAGCTATCAGTCGACAGACTTTTCCTGGAATGCCTTTATGTCTCTCGGCTTTAGACCATTTTACCTTGCAGGTAGCAGTTATGCTGTCATCAGTATGCTTTTGTGGGTGGCATATCTCTTTGATGCTATCGAATTGCAAGGCCCGCTAGACGGAGTTCTCTGGCATTCCCACGAGCTGATTTTCGGCTTCGCAACTGCAATTCTAATCGGTTTTCTTTTCACCGCAGTGCGCAACTGGACCAAGCTTCCCACTCCATCTGGCTCGTTGTTGCTGGCACTTCTAGCTTTGTGGTGCGTCGGTCGAACTACACCATTCCTAGGGCTTGGAGCTATTGGTGTCGGCTTGGATCTGGCCTTTTTGCCGGTTGCCGCTATTTGCATCGCCATCCCCATTTTCAAAAGCCAAAATCGCCGAAACTATTTTGCTGTTGCTCTTCTGGTCGTTTTGAGCAGCGCTCATTTTGTTTTCTATGCTGTTGCCTACGAACTCATGGAAGTAGATGACAGCCTGGTGTTTCTTACAGCCGTCAATGTGTTTGCGATTTTCATCACAGTCATCGCCGGGCGCATCATTCCACTTTTCTCAAACAATGCATATGGAGAGAAACGCGCTAAGCGTCATCGAGGACTGGAGTATGTTATTGTATTCGGCATGTTGGCCGTCTTGGGAACTGATGCGGTCTTTGGAATAAGCGATGAACTTGCCCCACAAAGAGCGGCATTTATGACGCTTCTGGCAATGTTCCATGTCATCAAGATGCTCTGTTGGCGGCCCCATATCACGCTTAGTGACCCCATTTTGTGGATATTGCCATTATCCTATGCTTGGGTTCCCATTGCTCTTACTCTACGTGCGGCTTCCTTGCTCGATTGGCCAGTTGATCAAATCTTGGGGCTTCACGCCATGACCGCTGGTGCTATGGGCAGCATGATGCTCGCCATGATGACCCGCTCTTCACTTGGGCACACGGGACGACCAATCAAAGCAAGCAAGCTCGACACAGCGATCTTCATCTCAATTTCGTTGGGTGCGGCCGTTCGCGTGTTTGGGCCAATCGTAATGCCTGAGCTTTATTTGATGGAAATTGCCCTATCGTCAGTTCTTTGGAGCATTGCATTTCTCATCTTCACTTTGCGCTATTGGCCAATTCTCACCAGCGAGCGTATTTAAAGTTTTTCACCTATGTTCGCCATGCAGTCGTTTGCTGAGACGATTTGCTGCGGATTGATCGAACGGCAGCTTCAAGAATGTCGAACTCAACTACCGAAGGACCGCATGGGGCCGTGAAATACATGTGGCAGGGCCACCGTCGACCGCATCTATTTTGCGCTGCATTAGGCAGCAATGAGCCCATTCGGGACGTTGGCTGGTTGTTAGCGCAATCGGGTACCGCAACCCTATATTGTATTTTAAGGGGGAGTAGCATTGCTAGATTGACTCATGGCCGCTAAAATAGAAGACTTATTCTATACTCTTAAAGTGAGTGATCGGGACTGAAAGTGCGCATTTCAATTTCAGGAGAGGCTGAAGAGAATATCCTCGAATACCCGGATGCTAACGGTACGGCCATAAGTCTTTCCGGCGGGATGAGGCTTACTCTGTATGATGAAGATAAATGGGTCATGGAGCCTGTTCTAAAAGGCGGACTTTCAAAACGTATCGGGTTTATCGCAACTGCAGATCGCTCCAGCTTTCTTAGCCAACTAAATCTAACGCCCATATGTATTCAAAGGTACGGATGGTACAAAGGCGATAGATCTGCAAGTACATTTCCGATAGTAAATGCTTACAAAAATCACTTTCCAAGTCCGGCAGAGCTATGGATGAATATTTCCAATAACATGACGCCATCTGAAAAGTACAATCAGTTAAGCGAATGCCGATTTGACGAAATAAAACAAATTGAAGAAATATTAAATCAACAGTCTGACATTCAAGCTCTGGCAAAAAACATCGGAATGAGCCTACGAAGTCTTGACCATTGTGTTGAGCAGATCCATGAATTTTACTATGAAAGACTGACGCATCTAATAACGAAACCATACAATCCAAAAAACTTATACGGTTCAAGAATTATCGACTGGTTGTTTGCAACGGTGCATTCCTTCTTCGTCCACTTTGGCTGTGCGCGAGACTATTTTGCATCGCTAATCGCCCGAAGACTTGGGCTGAAATCGAGAGTCGATGATTTTGGTCGGTTATTGAATAACCTAGACCCAGAACTCCATTCACATGATGAATTAATACAACTCCTATTGAAACTTGGTTATCTACAACCTGAAGCCGGAAAGTCAGCCAAATTTGTTCGTTCCGGATGGTTGGATAGCGCATGTGAACTAAGACGGATTATGGTACACGTCCGCCCTTATGGAGGCAAATTTTCGGAGCAAAGTGGAAGAATTGAGCGGCTCGATAAAAAGCAAGGTATATTCAAATATGTCCACCCCTTTGAAACGGACGTGGACAAATTCGACGTCCTAGATTTAGTTGTGCATCATTACAAGCTTACCAGCCATTTATTCAAATTGGCAGCCGAAAGCTCGGGTTATGACTCCAGCCTGTTGACTTTGCAAGCAAGCGATATCAAGGCGATTTCGGTTTCCGAGCAAAGCTAAATCTCCAAATGCCCGCTTTGTCCGCATTGTGTGAGTTCGTTCTG
>NZ_PKUQ01000027.1 GCF_002866925.1 Cohaesibacter celericrescens | reverse complement strand
CAGAACGAACTCACACAATGCGGACTTTCCAGACCTTTGCTGCGATACGACAATTTGGATATCATCAGAAACATCAGCGAAAGTGCGGAAATGGTTTTATCTCAACACGATAATCATACGGTCGGTTCATCCGTGCCTAATGCAAAATAATCACGATGAAGCATGCGAGCTGCACCAATTGCAGGGGCCTCGACACCAGTTTTGGAGCGTTCAATTATCGGCTCCATTGAGTTTGGCATCAAATGAGCCCGCATGCTGACAACAACGTCTGTTTCAATATATGGAAACAGACGAGCCACCGCTCCACCGAGAATTATCCTTTCGGGATTTAAAACACTGGTTATTGTCGCAATGCCTCTTCCTAGATGATATGACCAGTCTTTCAAGGTATTTTGGGCTGCTTCTTCTCCCGCTTCAAACTTTGTAATAAATTCGAAAATCGAGTTGGCTTGACCTCCATACGCTTTGTGCCGCTCTAACACTGCACCTCGAGCCACATAGCTTTCAAAGGTTCCTTCGACATTTGTCGGTGAAAAATAACCATGTTCTCCGACAATAATGTGGCCAATCTCCCCAGCATATCCAGAAGCACCGCGTAAAATTTCGCCATTGCAAACCAAGCATCCTCCCACACCAGCATCAATAAAAACATAGACGGCTTCACGCATGTCTGCTCGCTTGCCCATATATAACTCTTCAAAGGCAAAGGCATTTGCATCGTTATCGAGTTTCTCGACCCTGATGTCAGGCAAATGACGTTGAACCATCTGTTTGAATGCCACATTCTGCCATCCCAGCATTGGTGCGCGAATTATGGTGTCACTTAGATCCACCAGACCAGGAACTGCGATATTCAAACCTCTGATGCGGTCAAGTGAGGGTAACCTAGCTGTAAATTCTTGAACTCGTTTCGCCAGTATTTCAGCAACATGCTCAGCGGTTGCAATCTTATGTTTATAATCCTTCACGTCAACGGCAAGTACATTCGCATTAAGGTCAATCGCAGAAAGTGTAATTCGCCCGACAGTAATATAAGCGCCCAGAAAAATGGCGTGTTGTGGTCGAAGCGCAACCTGAATGCTCGGCCTACCAGTCCGGTTTGATCGTTCTTCTGATACTTCTGAATTTTCGGCCAGAAAACCGGCACCAACCAAAGCCGAAACTAGGCTGCTCGCCGTAGCACGAGTGATGCTTAACTCTCGTGCAAGATCTGCTCGGCTCATAGGGCCTTTTTTCAATAATACGTCAAGCGTTCTGATTTCATTGGCTTGGCGGACAGCTCTGGGCATAGACATTTTAAAATAATCCTCCGACTCAGTGAAATACCAACTTATCTGCTCACAAATCAACAATGAACAATTTGCGGTTTGTGACAGAAGGTTCTCGAACTGTTGAACCCTTACCCAGAGTCGGCATCTATTGTTGACACTAAATCAAATTTATGTTTGTTTAGCAAACAAACAAAGTGTCAGTTGGAGGAATTACACCGCTGCTTTGTTTCGAATTGGCCCATTTATCGGGACTTCCCCTGGTAAAGGGGCTACATGGAGGAGTACTATGAATAAGATTCTGGCGGGTGGTATGACCACACTTTTCGCTGCGATGGCTTTGTCATCCAGCGCCCTAGCAAGCGATGTTGAAGTTCTGCACTGGTGGACAGCGGGCGGCGAAGCTGCAGCTCTGAATGTGCTCAAAGAAGATTTAAAATCCAAAGATATTGGTTGGCAGGATATGCCTGTTGCCGGGGGTGGTGGTGAAGCCGCTTCAACGACATTGAAAGCGCGCGTTGCTGCAGGAAATCCACCGGCCGCCGCTCAGTTGCTTGGCATGGCCGTTAGAGAATGGGCCGCTGAAGGCGCTCTGGGTGATCTGAGCGAAGTGGCCAAGAAAGACAATTGGGATGCGGTTCTGCCCGGCTCAGTCAAACAATTCGCTATCAATGATGGCAAATGGGTTGCCGCTCCGGTCGAAATTCATCGTCCCAACTGGCTTTGGATCAATGCCAAGGTCTTTAAAGACAATGGATTGACTCCTCCAAAGACTTGGGAAGAATTCAACTCTGTCGCTCAGAAACTTAAAGATAAGGGTATCACACCTCTCGCTCATGGCGGTCAACCATGGCAGGATGCCACTGTCTTTGATGACGTGGTGCTTGGTCTTGGTGGAGCCGATTTTTATCGCAAGGCTATCCATGAGTTAGATCCTGAAGCACTCGGTTCTGATACCATGACCAAGGTCTTTGACCAAATGCGCGTCATTCGTGGATTTGTTGATGACAATTTCTCTGGTCGCGACTGGAACCTGGCAACCGCAATGCTCATCAAGGGTGAAGCAGGCATGCAGTTGATGGGCGATTGGGCCAAGGGCGAAATCGTTCGTGCCAAGGTTGTTCCCGGCGAAGATATCCTTTGTGTTCCAGCTCCTGACACAGAAGGTTCCTTCCTCTGGATTGCCGATTTCTTCGCTGGCTATGATGTCAGTGATGAGAAGCGGCCCGCTCAGCTGCAGCTGGCATCCAGCATTATGTCCAAGGACTTCCAAGAGGCATTCAGCCTTGTGAAGGGATCAATTCCTGCCCGCACCGATATCGGTCCAGACAAATTTGATGCCTGCGGTAAACGCTCCATGAAGGATATTGCCGAGGCGGACAAGAACAACACGCTGGTGGGTTCTCTGGCACACGGAACGGCACAGACGTCTTCCGTGCAACGGGCCATCTTCGATGTTGTGACACAGCACTTCAATTCTGACATGCCCTCTGAAGTCGCAGTGGCTGCTTTGCAAAACGCGGTCGAAGCAGCAAAGTAAGAGTATGACTTAGGTTAAGCGGTTCGCCTCAAGGCGGGGCGAACCGAATATCCCGAAGAATGAACTTAAATCGGACTTGCTCCCCTTTTGTTTCACCTCGACCTATGTGCCCCCCAATTGATGTAACCTTGTCCGGATCAAGACATGCGAATTGTATCAGTTTGCATGTATGGAATCCCAAAATTCAAGGAAAGGGAATAGACTTGGCCTATTCTGCGAAGGCAGGCTTCCGAAATCAACTTCGAGCGCTCTTGCCGAAAATCGTGTTAAGTCCGACCATCGCCATCATTGCGATTTTCATTTATGGCTTCATCCTGTTTACAACTTACCTGTCGTTCACCAACAGCCGGATGTTGCCGAAATATGACTGGGTTGGTTGGCAGAATTACACCAAACTGTTTAAGTTGAACACTTGGGGCATCGCTGTCGATAACCTGCTAGTTTTTGGTTCTCTCTATATCATAATATGCTGTGTGCTTGGACTGTTTTTGGCAATTTTGCTCGATCAGAAAATTCGCAACGAAGGCTTTATCCGCACGATTTATCTCTATCCGATGGCCCTCAGCTTTATCGTGACCGGTATTGCCTGGAAGTGGTTTCTTGATCCCGGTATTGGCCTTGAGGCCGTGATGCACAGCTGGGGTTGGGAAAGTTTCAAGTTCGATTGGATCAAAAACCGAGATATGGCGGTTTACACAATCGTCATCGCGGCAGTGTGGCAAACCTCCGGCTTTGTTATGGCGACTTTTCTAGCCGGACTACGCGGCATCGATGGCGAAATTTTGCGAGCAGCAGAAGTCGACGGGGCTTCCACATTCGCCCTCTATAGGCGCATCGTCATTCCGCAGCTCAGACCCGCATTTATGTCAGCCTTTGTGGTTCTCGCTCACATGGCGATCAAATCGTACGATTTGGTCGTAGCGCTCACAAATGGTGGTCCCGGCATCGCCACACAGATGCCCGCCACATTCATGTATTCCTACACCTTCACCCGCAATCAAATGGGGGTTGGTGCAGCTTCGGCTGAAATCATGTTGCTGACGATCGCCGCAGTCATCGTCCCATATCTCTGGTCAGAATTGAGGGAGAAGAAGTGATGTCGACAAGAACATCAGGGCGCCTCGGCCGTATTGTCCTCTATGGCACCCTCTTCGCATTCTGCGTCTATTATCTGCTACCGCTATATGTGATGGTAGTTAACTCCTTGAAGCCACTGGACGAGATCACAACCGGCGGCATGATGGCTCTGCCGGAGCAGTGGACACTTTATGCCTGGTTGAATGCATGGTCGGAAGCACAGATCGGAGTTGAAGCGACAGGCCTGAAACCGTATTTCCTCAATTCCATTATTATGGTGGTTCCAGCGGTTTTCATCACTACGATTCTGGGTGCTCTCAACGGCTATGTCTTGACCAAATGGACGTTCCGAGGAGCGACAGTTCTATTCGGTCTCATATTGTTTGGATGCTTCATTCCTTTCCAGACAGTCCTCATTCCGATGGCCAGATCTCTTGGTTTCTTGGGAATAGCGGGAACAGTACCCGGGTTGGTGTTCGTTCATGTGGTCTACGGGATTAGCTTCTCCACCCTTTATTTCCGCAATTATTATGCGGCTTTCCCAACGGAATTGGTGCGCGCTGCCCAAATCGATGGTGCAGGGTTTTTCACTATCTTTCTGCGGATTTTGCTCCCGTCTTCAGGACCCATTGCTGTGGTCTGCATCATTTGGCTATTCACCAACATCTGGAACGACTTCCTGTTTGGTGCGTCTTTCTCAGACTTCGACAGCCAGCCCATGACAGTAGCGCTTAACAATCTCGTTCAATCTTCAACGGGCGTGAAGGAATACAACGTCCACTTTGCTGGCGCCATCATGGCGGCCTTGCCAACACTCCTGGTTTACGTCGTCGCGGGCCGATATTTCGTTCGCGGTCTGATGTCCGGCTCAGTGAAAGGATAATCCGATGGGATTTCTCGATATTGATAAAGTAACCAAATCCTACGGTTCAGTACAGGTCCTTCAGGAAACCAATATTTCTGTTGAAGAGGGTGAGTTTTTGGTACTCGTCGGACCTTCGGGCTGTGGCAAATCTACCTTGCTAAACATGATCGCGGGTCTCGACGGAGTGACTTCGGGAGACATTTTCATTCGCGAGGATCGAGTTAATGATGTAAGGCCATCTGAACGAAATATCGCGATGGTGTTTCAGTCCTATGCGCTGTATCCCAATATGACCGTGAAAGGGAATATTTCCTTTGGTATGGAGATGCATGGGGTTCCAAAGTCGGAACGCGACAGCAAGATTGCAGAAGTTGCCGATCTTCTTCAGATCTCCCCATTGCTTGACAGAAAACCTGGTCAACTCTCCGGCGGCCAAAGGCAACGTGTCGCCATGGGTCGTGCTTTGACCCGAGATCCAGACGTATTTTTGTTCGATGAGCCTTTGTCAAACCTTGACGCCAAGTTGCGTGTTGATATGCGCACCGAAATCAAGAAGCTCCATCAAAAACTGGGAACGACAATCATCTATGTCACGCATGACCAGATTGAAGCTCTGACTTTGTCGACCCGGATTGCGGTTATGTATGGCGGTTATCTGCAACAGCTTGGAACACCGCAAGAAGTCTATGACAATCCTGCAAACATGTTTGTGGCTGGCTTCATGGGATCTCCTTCGATGAATCTCTTCCCTGCTATTTTCAAAAAGCATCCTTCTGGGATGGTGGTTGAAATTAGCAAAAAAGATGGAAGTTTCATTCAGCTCCCATTCGATCGACCTGGTGTCTCAGACACACTGGACGGACGCGATATTATTCTTGGCATCAGACCCGAGGCTATCACTGATCCAGAGGGAGCCGATCCGACCAGCCAGTCGATCTACAAAGCCGAAACGCTTGTCGAAATTATAGAACCCGCCGGCTCGGATACATTTGTCATGACACATCTGGGCGGAAAGGATGTGGTCGGGCGTTTTCGTGCTCACACAGCCGCTAAACCCGGGGAAATGTTCACCTTCGCTTTCAATATGAATAAGGCGGTTGCGTTCGATCCAACCACGGAGGAACGGTTGGCATAATTTTCGCCAACCAACATATCCTGCCAGGAGGGATTTATGGAAAAAGAAACTCGACAAGTGACTCTGCAAGAGACATGCGACGTTATTTTGTCGGAAAAATCGGAGGGTCAACGTCTGCTCGTTGCGATGGCTGGGGCTCCGGGTTCTGGGAAATCCATGTGCGCAGAAAAAGTGCAACAATCACTAAATAAGCATGATCATATCAATGCGGCCATCTTGCCGATGGACGGCTATCACTACGATGATTTGATCCTAAATGAACGCGGTTTGAGACCACTAAAAGGAGCGCCTGAGACCTTCGATGTCGGCGGCTTTCGCCACATGTTGCATCGTTTGCGCTGCGATGAAGAAGCTGAGGTCTATGTTCCCGTTTTTGATCGTGATCTTGAAATTTCCCGGGCTGGAGCCCGGGTGATTGATCGAGAAACCAATGTCATCTTGGTCGAGGGGAATTATGTGCTACTTGGCATAGATCCCTGGATATCCCTCGCTCCTCTCTTTGACATCAAGATTATGATTTTCACCGACGAAGACGAGCTTCGGCGCCGGCTTACCAATCGGTGGATTTCGCACGGGATTCCGGAAAACGAAATTCCCAACAAAGTCGAACAAAATGATCTGCCAAACGGGCGTTTCGTTTACTCAAGCTCAATTCCTGCAGACTTCGTAATCAACAACTGAAGTCTGTATCAACAATTAGCAATACCGATAAGGAGCCCAATATGTCCGGATTTGATAAAGGTCCAATCTTGGTGACAGGAGCAAGCGGAGGCATCGGAGGTGCTACAGTGCGTCAGCTTTGTGCCGCTGGTGCGGATGTCATTGCCAATGGTCGCAACGTTGAAGCCCTCGATGCGCTTGCAAAAGAAACCGGCTGCAAAACTTTGCCATTCGATTTAACGTCGGAAGACAGTGTCAAAGATGCTCTACAGGATCTTGATCTTTGGGGAGTCGTCAATTGTGGCGGCTTTGGCGGCGAAATCGCAACCCCAATGGAAACCGATATTGATGTTTTTGATAAGGTCATAAACATCAACGCGCGAGGCGCGCTGTTGGTGACAAAATATGCTTCTCAGTCGATGGTTCGTCTGGGCAAAGGCGGAGCAATTGTCAACGTATCCAGCCAGGCGTCTCTAGTGGCGTTGAAAGGGCACATTTCTTACGGCTCGTCCAAAGCTGCGCTCGATAATATCACAAGAGTTTCTGCAATGGAGCTTGGACCACATGGCATTCGTGTCAACGGGGTCAATCCAACCGTTGTGATGACGCCGATGTCGGCCTGGTATTGGGCAAGGCCAGAAGTACAAGGACCATTTCTGGAAACCATGCCTTTGGGACGTTGGGCGACTGAGGACGAAATCGCTGCACCGATTGTTTTTCTATTGAGTGATGGCGCTTCAATGATTTCAGGCGTTTCGCTTCCTATCGATGGTGGCTTCACAGCCGTTTAAGTTCCTCCCTGGCTCGCGGCGGATAACCTACAATGTATCCTCCCAAATCCGCTGCGTGTCTTTAAAATCCCATTCACTCCAGTTCGGGTTGCAAGATCATGTCCGTAGCATTGAGTTCAAAAACCATAAATACCTTTGGTGGTCTCACATCTTTTCCACGATATGACAGATCAAAGATCAGTCCCGGTATCTTGCATATCGGCGTTGGCAACTTCCATAGGGCTCATATGAGTGTCTATATGGACAGTCTATTCAACATGGGGCTCGGGCAGGATTGGGGAATTGTAGGAGCCGGTATCCAGCCCGGCGACGAGAAAATGCGCAGCAATCTTGAAAAGCAAGATTGGCTCACGACGATTGTGGAGCTTGATCCATCCGGCCTGTCGGCCCGGGTGACAGGGGCTATGGTAGATTTTCTTCCTGTCGATATCGAAGCTATATTAGTCGGCCTTACTGACCCGCGCATTCGCATCGTATCCATGACGATTACGGAAGGTGGGTATTTCATCGATGCAGCGACTGGTGGTCTTGATATTGAACATCCGGACATACGCAAAGATGCGTCGCACCCAGATGAGCCCCAAACCCTATTCGGCATGATCATCAGGGCTTTACGCGTGCGTAGAGAGAGGAGCATTCCGCCATTCACCGTTGTATCCTGCGACAATCTTCCTGGGAACGGTCATGTGGCCCGCCAAACCGTTGTTGGGCTAGCACGTCTGTCAGATGCCGAATTCGCTGACTGGATTGAAGCTGAGGTTGCTTTTCCAAATTGCATGGTGGACTGTATAACGCCGGCGACCACCGCCAGAGAGCGTTCCATTGTGAGAGAACAATTCGGCATTGAAGACACTGCTCCAGTTGTGTGTGAACCGTTCCATCAGTGGGTCATTGAAGACACATTTCCAAATGGTCGCCCACCTTTGGAAGAAGTCGGTGTGGAATTTGTATCCGACGTCACAGTTTACGAACTGATGAAGTTGCGCATTCTTAATGCGGGGCATGCAAGCACTTGCTATGCCGCTGCACTTTTGGGCTATCATTTTGTTCACGATGCTTTGGCTGATGAAGACATTCGCGAATGGGTTAGGGCGTTACAGATCAGAGAGTCAATTCCTACGCTCGGCTCGATTGAGGGAGTTGACTATAGTCAATATCTTGCCAAGGTAGTCGAACGCTTTTCCAATCCAGAAATTGGAGACACGATCCCTCGGAACATTGCAGATGGCTCGGATCGCCAACCAAAATTCATTCTTCCAACCTTGCGGGATGCTTTGGATCAAAGCGGCTCGATTGATGGCCTTGCACTCGAAATTGCTCTGTGGTGCCGTTATTGCACCGGGGTGATGGAGAATGGAGACAAGGTTATCATTCAAGACCCAATCGCTGACACTCTTACAGCCCAGGCAGAAGAAGCTAAAACTCACCCAAAAGCCTTCATCGAAATTGGTACGGTATTTGGTGATCTGGTTGACAGCCAGAAGTTTGTATCCGCGTTTGGTAACTGGTACAGCAAGCTGCTCGAAAACGGAGTTCGGCAGACCTTGAAGGATTATGTTGCAATGGGATCCTCCGCAGAACTTTCAAGCTGACATGATTGAAGCAATAATCTTCGATTTTGATGGTGTAATTGCCGATAGCGAGCACATAGCCCTTACCGAATTGAACCAAACATTTCGCAAATTTGGAATTGAGTTGGGTTGGGACGAGTTGGTGTCGTCATTTCTTGGGAAATCCCCCGGAGATATCGTCCGTTATATCGAGAAGCAGAGCGGAGCGGACCCGGGCAAAGAATATCCGCAGATCTGGAACGACCGGGTTTGCAATCGCTTTGCAACGGATCTGGAGGTCGTTCCCGGCATCACAAATCTGTTGTCGCATCTAAAAGACATTCGAATTCCAACCTGCATCGCATCAGGCAGTCCTGTTGAGCGTCTGGATCTCGCATTGCGCACTTTGGGACTGCAGGAGCACTTCATAAACCGATCCTTTGGAGGCGATCATGTGGAACGAGGAAAGCCTGCCCCAGACATTTTTCAATACGCAGCGGACAAGCTGGGAGTAAGTTCAGAACGATGCGTGGTCATCGAAGACGGACTTGCAGGAACAATTGCCGCCCGTGATGCTGGCGTAGCGGTAATTATAGGATTCTTGGGTGGCAGTCATCTTGAGGGGTATAGACAATTTCACGGCAAACAGCTCATCGAAAATGGTGCCACTCATTTAGCACATTCGATAAGTGAAATAACTCCGATCATTAATGAACGGCTCTAATTGTTGAGATAATTCAGGAACAATTAGAGAGATTTGGAAAAGACCATGGAAAACAAATTAGATCAGTTGCGCAAAATGACCGTTGTCGTTGCAGATACTGGCGATATCGAGGCTGTTGCTCGTTTGAAGCCAGTTGATTGCACCACCAATCCCAGCATCGTGCTCAATACGATTGACACCGAAATGGGCCAAGAACTGTTAAACGAGGCAGTTCACTGGAGCAAGTCCTCAAGCCTTGGCTTGGAGAAAGCAACCATCGCAGCCGCTGACCGACTTGCTGTTTCGATTGGTTCTGAGTTAGCAAAACTGGTTCCTGGCCACGTATCGACTGAGGTTGATGCGGACTTGTCTTTCGATACAGAAGCCTCGATTACCAAAGCACATGAGATCATTGCCGCCTATGGGCATCGAGGGATTGATCAAGATCGCATTTTGATCAAACTAGCTTCTACCTGGGAGGGTATTTGTGCGGCAGAAGTTCTTGAAAAAGAGGGGATCAATTGCAATCTGACGCTCCTGTTTTCCACTGCACAGGCTGTGGCTTGTGCGGACGCCGGTGCGTTTCTGATCTCACCCTTTGTTGGACGCATTCTCGATTGGCACAAGAAAGCCACAGGCGAAGCCTATACCTCCGAAAACGACCCCGGTGTCCTGTCTGTGCGCTCGATCTTTAATTATTACAAGGTGCATGACGTTAAAACCGTTGTCATGGGCGCGTCTTTCCGCAATGCGGGAGAGATTGAAGCGTTGGCTGGATGCGATCGATTGACCATAGCCCCCAAGTTTTTAGAAGAGCTGTCTTTGGACAATGGCCATTTGGAAAGAGTTCTGTCTCCAGAAAATTCCAACCCGGTTGATAGGATTGGCATGGACGAAAAGACATTCCGCTGGATGCTAAATGAAGATGCGATGGCCACAGAAAAACTGAGCGAAGGTATTCGCGCTTTTGCAAAGGATCTTGGCAAGCTCCGCGCATTGATTGCCCGCGAACTCGAAAGCTGATCTGTGAACTCTCATGGTATTTTCTGAGCTTGAGCTCCGAACATTGTTTGAACGTAGATTTTTCGGAATTTGTGCCACTTTTCTAATGCGACGAGTGGTGTTGGGCCGATTTTGCCATAAGAAATAATGCTGAATCTGCGAAAACCGTCACGCGGGGAAAATCGTAAATGGGCTCATAGCGGCCTAGTGCAGCGCGATACAGATGCGGTCGACTTTGGTACCGCCACATGCATTCACGGCCCACTGCGGCCTTTAAAGCCTTCGAGCTTGTGCATTGCAACAATCCTAAACTGGACATTCTTCGCCATGAACTAAACACTACGCATTTACCTTTAACTATCTTCTTGCTCCAAAATTTCTTGAGCCAATGGGGCAATGCATGTTTGGTCGAGACGGCACGACAAAGCATCGAGCTGCAGAAGCTCCACAGATAAGTAGGGATGGAACTTTTCCGAAACCAAATTGCTACTATCAGCAAAAAGGTTGGTGTGACGCCCCTCGGCTATGGCCTCCAGACCCTCGAAAATATTCATTTCCTCCGGACAATCGGTAATTTCTATTAAACCATCATAGATTGCCAATTTAAAACCAAGCGATTGCAGCGCCAGAGCGAGACTGTTGGTTTTAATATCACCCCGCCATGTCGAGAGAATATGGGCTTTAGGGCTCAAAGACAGCAATTTATTGCTGTCGAGCTTGCTTTCTGAAAAAGCCTGCCTTGCTTCTTGTAACAACTGCTTGGCAACACGGTCCAAATAAATAGGCACATCATTTGAGTGCAAGATATCCAGCATCTTTGAGACAACCCTATCATCAATCAATCCAAGGCCGTCTCCTCCAAATTTCGGGGCTTTCCCTGCTTTGGACGGCTTGATCAATATGGTATTGCTTATGCTGTCGAGTTCTAAAATCTCCCATCGGCGGCCCGAAAAAATGATCGTGCTGCCCTTCGTAATGACGGTAGAAATGGGTAACGTACCAATTTCCTTGCCTTCATGAAGCAAGCGATACTCTTCCGGTGTCTTAAAAACTGCGTAGAAGCTATAATGCTCAACGAGTTTCTCTCCTTTGGGGCCAAGCAACAAAAGATCGTTGTCAGATTGCTCTATGAGTCCAGTTTCTTCTCGTCCCAAAGCGCGAAGGACTTGCGTGAATATTGCTGGCGTCACCTCAGTGAAGGGGCCTTTTTCGCAAAGAGTTATGTAGAGCCTCTTGGCTGAGGAGCCACCACGTTCCGCAATTACTGACAGGAGCTGGTGCACGAGAGTTGAGAGATGCAACGCTTGGGGCAGTGGAGATTCACACCATCTGTCCTTCACATGCAGTTCGATCATGGCGATCGCTCGAATAGTGTCCAAACGAAGACGATCGATAAGGTGAGACACTGCATCTACCCTGTTCTCGATAGCGTATTGGCGCAAAATCTGTGGTTGACCAGGGCGACGGCCAGACCGCCCGAGCCTCTGAACCATGGAAGAGACAGTGAATGGCGCGCCGATCTGTGCGACACATGTGATATCACCAATATCGATCCCCAACTCCAACGTGGATGTGCAGACAGCTGTGGTAGGTAGATCCCCTTTGCAGAGCCGGTCCTCTATGAAACTGCGCTCATGGCGAGAAATGTTCGCATGGTGTGCATAGAATTCCTGTGGCAGATTTTCCTCTTCACAACGAAGCCTCAACAGGTCTGCATACAATTCGACCCGATTGCGTGCCCCGGCAAAAATCAGATTCCGACTACCACGCAACTTGCTGAACATATGGCTGGCAACGGCCCGCGCGGCAGCTTCATCCAGATTCACGGCAGCATCTTCACTCTCAGTTCCCTCGCTATCACCAAAGGCTTCCAACGTGATGTCGCCTTTGATATAGCCTCGCAATTGCAGTTTCAGTTCCGGAGCGCCCCCACTTCCTTCGACTAGCTCAACAGTGGCTGGATCATTGGGCCTTAAATACCTCTTGGCCAGATCTTTGTTATCCCCCAAAGTTGCTGAAAGCCCCAATCGCCGAATGGGACGGCCTACCGCCATTTCCATCCGCTTTATAAGCGAGCGCATTTGGATACCACGCTCACTATCCAGTAGAGAATGCAACTCATCAATAACGATGGCGCGTGTGGAGGCAAAAAAAGTCGGAATCTGTAAGCCATTAAGAATGAACATGGCCTCCAGTGATTCCGGCGTAATAAGCAAGATTCCTTGCGGTTTTTTCTTTGCACGGGCTTTAACCGCCCCAGAAACATCGCCATGCCAAGGCGTGACAGTCAGCTCAGCATATTGGCATATATCCTCCAGACGTCGAGCTTGATCGGAGATCAGCGCTTTGAGTGGGCCTATATAGACCAGTTCAAAACCGGGGCTTGCAGGCTCTTGCACACATTGGGAAATCAGAGGTAAAAAAGCCGCTTCGGTTTTGCCACCAGCAGTGCCAGCAGAAATAATCAAATCCCGATTCGAGTCATAAAGTGTGCGGATAGCATCGGCCTGAATTGAGCGTAAAGCTGGCCATCCTTTACCCCTGATCCATTTCTGAATAGGCCGTGCAAGGAGCTCAAATTCACTCATCTATAGTTTAAACGAAGCAAGATCATCTTCGTCTTCCGGATCAAGAGCCGCACCGCCACCTTTTCCACCCGTGTCTTCATCTTCATCGACTATATCGCTGAGATCGTCTCCTCCATCTGGAGCAACTTCGATAGCCTCAATCAGATCTGCCCAGTTGGTACCAGGATTCTGTTCCAGAATAGACATCAGGTTGACGAAAGCTGTGACCGTATTTCGCGGCGTCTTGAAATATGCCTCTCCAATACGATTAGAACAGTGATGCATAAAACTATCCAGCGCTTCGTCCGGGATCATGGTTTCCGGCTCTTGCATTACCGCGCGAATGTTCTCCAACAGCATGCGCATGTCTTCTGGAGTCAGATTGGCCAATGTAATGACAGGGCCAGACAGATCAATAAGGCCGTTCTTTGCAAACTGATTTTCAGCCAGGCGTGTCTGAAGAGCCTCGTAAGAGTAAAGACCACGGCGGGTGTTTAAAAGAAAATCCGGCGTCCCCCCCATGAGAAAACCGATATGAGATGCTGTCCCCTGCAATACGTCGTTAAGAATACGCAGGATCTGTTCATAGTTTGAATTGCGAGCCTGGCTTGATGTCAGCTTATAAAGATTGACCATCTCATCCAGCGAGACCATCAACCCATTATAGCCTGCGGCGCAAACAAAAGCAGACATCAATTTGAGGTGGTCATAAACATTCTTGTCATCAACAATGGTCCGTACACCCAATGCCTTCCGTGCATCAGTCTTGGTGGCGAACTCACCGCGAAGCCAGCGCATACAGGCAGATTTCAGATCATCATCGTCGGTTTCATAGGCCTCCCAATACTTGCGCACGACCTCCGCAAATTCAAAGCCTCCGGTCATTTCTTCAAAGTGTTCAAGTCTGGTTCGGATCACTTGTCCGGTTTGTAGGCCTTTTTCTTCGGCTTCCTGATTGGCCTTTGTCACGAACCGCTCCACAATAGAACTCAAAGCTCCGCCTTCGGGTTTGGTGCGGGTTGACAGATTTCGAGCCATTTCAGCATAAAGCCCTCGGGCCTGCCCAGCAGACGCGTGAAGACGGCGATCTGGAGCCAAATCGGCCCCCATCACCACTAACCCCTTTTCGATAGCGATGAGTCGAACCAAATTGAGAAAAAAGGTTTTACCAGAGCCGTAGTCGCCGATGATAAAACGAATGGCCGAACCTCCTTCGCCGATACGCTCTATATCCTTGACCAGCTCCTTGATTTCATTGAAACGACCAACCTGAATATACTGCAATCCGACTTTGGGCACGACGCCTGCACGCAAAGCTTGAATAATCGTGTCTCTTTCTCGTCTCTTGATCTTCTTTGCCATTATTCATCCCTCAAGTTCATTGTGCAGTCAGGCTGGCCGCAATATCGCTGTTTATTTCGAATAGATCATCTTCTTCAATCAGCATTTCATCATGGTGCTCGAATGACCATTCATTGATAACTTCAAGACAGCCTTCCATCATCAATCCAAACTCTTTGGCAAGCTGTTCGAACTCAAGACGTGCCCAACTCTCACGTTTGACAAGTTCAGATACAAATCCAGAGTGCTTCGCGTCTAGACCGGGGAAAGTGTGGGACGCATGCTCCACAGTCTCGGCTTCCGAAACGTCGTCGTCAGCGTCATCGCCATCAAAAATTGCACCAAGCAGCTGAGAAACCTGGGCCGTATTTGTGCGGATATCTGCCAGTCTGGATTGATCTAATGCGTTGAGGTGAACCAGCATTGCGCCTTCCGTTTCAGGGGGGATAGCCACACCATCGCTTACAGGAGAAGCCGAGCGCACGGAGATGGGCTCATCTCCTTCAATATCGGTCATTGCTTGACTATTTAGGCGTGAATAAAGCCCCTCTGTCGACATATCGAGAATCTTATAGATTTTCTCGATCTGCCCAACCTCTTCACGTTGAATTATACCATCTGCACCGGCCAGTTTGATCACGATGTCCGCGATGGCGTACTTTTGGTCAAGGTCAAGCTTCTTGAGCCGACTACGTAATTGTTGCAAATCTAACGGAACGGCAAAAAACCAAGCAAGATTTGCTGCAAGCCGCAATCTTTCAACTGGCGACAAATGGTCCGCCTGATGGATTGTGCGTTTCAAAGCATCACTTTCAGCTTTGCTCACTTCTCCATCAGCCTGAGCAATAAAAGTGCCGATTGCAATTTCTAAAAGACTAGCCTGATAGGCAGGCGTTGTTTCATCAAGAGCCCTTGCCCTATCAGGTAGATGAAACAGAATGACCGGGTCATCCAGCTTCGGCCCCCGCAAAGCGAAACGAGGATCGGGCGCCATGCCAATACCAATCATGGCCAGAGCATCAGCAGCGTTCACCAATTGCCTTTTTCCGAGCTTTTCCGGTTTTCTTCCATCGAGTTTTTCAAGCAGTTCAAGAACAGGAACCTGACCATTTTGCTCAAGGATCGGTTCGGCCCAATTTGAAAGTCCATCGAGTTCTTCACACGGAAAGAGCGGCTGCAATTCCGGCGGCAATAAGGAATGAGCTTGGACAGTCCCCCTTCCGTTCTCGTCAGGTCCAAGATAGCGGCTGAATTTGTCGAGAGACGCCATGGCCTCGTCAGCGAGCAATTGCAAGTCTTCCACCGGTTTGGATAAGCCCGAAATATCCAGAGCATCTTCTATCAGAGGAGTAACATCAGCTGTGAAATCGCCTGAAGCTGATTGATATTCAATCTTCAACGCCTTCCGAGGCTTTCGGACTGTCATACCGTCTGGATAGTGTGCGTTGAACCTTGATCGAAACAAGAGCTCAAACTCAGCTTTGCAGCGCTGAGCTGGTATCCTCATGCGACGGTCAGGATGATGCATTAACCAAAGAAGCCCATCTTCAGCATTTAATGCTTGTTCGGCTTTCAGTTTTCTACCTAAATACAACTTGACGGGTAGCGGGAGTTCATTGCTCCACCCCAACCGTTCCGGTATCAAAGGAAGAGCCGAGTCTTGTATAATTTGCGCCAGATTGAGGAACGCGCCCAAATACCGTTGGACCGAATTGTTGTCTTGGTAGAGCTCTTTGAGCCTTTCCACCTCGTGCACAATTGCTTGTCTATCAGCCTCGTCAGCAGCTTTTTCGAAAAAGTGTTGTTCCAATCCGTAAAAATAAAGGAACATGTAGCCTGGATCATAAGATGAATCTGATCGTCCTGAAGCAAGCCAGTCCAAATAGGTGGCACGTGCGTTAGCAGGAATACCGCTGTAACTCGGCCAATAGGGCATGCAATTGCCTTCTTTGTCATCTCCTTGTTTGGCAACAGACAAAGATGGATCAATATAGCATTTTCGTTTTTGACCATACCGGCCTGTCGATGGCGCAGAGCCGATATAAACCAAACCGCCAATATCACGCCCGGCCACAATGATACTCTCGCCAGCCGAGATCCAGCCTCTACGATTGGAGGCGGCAAGAGAAGCGTCGCGCTTGGCTTTCGCCTGCTCAACAAACTCTTGTGCCAGCTCCTTCCGCATCCGCCACTTTATTCTACTCTCCCTGGCTTTTTCATCGCGCTCTTTAATCCTTTGCATGATTTGCTCATGTTCGGTTTGAGCGCGATTGCCCTGAAGCTGTTGGGATGGTTGCAACGCGGACACATCGGGTTGATTCATGGCCTTATTTAGGGTCTCTGAACTTAACGCGCCCTCCTTGATAGCACTTTTCTCTTGGATGGGTGGGAGAGGATTGGATTGTATCTCTTTAACCTGTCTTTCGATCTCGGTTTCGACAGTTTCTATTATTGAATCGAGTTCCCTATTATTGGAGAGCGCATAATATGCCACGTTTTTTTCACGTTGCCCCCAAAATACCGAAGCAGAAGCATCGTCTACCGCTTCGACTGGCGCGATATTATTTAAATTAGAAGAAAACGGACTGTCAGCATTCGGTTTTCTATCTTCATCTTTTCTTTTGCCGAAAATTGCCCCACTCATTCGGACTATTTTCAGGAATATCCATCTTACAACAAAAATAAAAAACCCAATTATGGCGAGTAAAATTGCAATAGCGATGATGGCAATGGTATTGTCATTCGAGCTGGCTGGCACCGCCTGTTCTTTGGCTATCGAGGGGCTTCCAGCTCTTTCCATAGGATTTTCAATTGATCGATCGAGCGATTTCTCAACGTTGCTTTTGAGTGGTTCGTTCTGCAGAACTGACATGCTGTGATCGGAACCGTTCTCAATCACTGGACGAGATAGCTCGGAGACAGAGGGTGGAGAAGATATCCCAGATATTGAACTGGGATCTGTTTCCATACTATTTGGTTTGTCTCTTGGCAGAACAGGCAAAGGAACCGCAACCACTCGCAAGACCTCAGTAGTCGCTGGCGCCTCTAGCCTTTTAATGGCGGGGCGCTCACTTTCTTCAGGCCCCGTCTTTTCTTCAGTATCGGTCTGAGAGCGCAGCCGTTCAATCATCTCCAACGTTGCGGCATCCAGCATACCGGTTTCAGGTAAACCAGAAGCCTGCTGATAGGTTTGCAAAGCGTTTTTTGTTCGATTGCCATAAAGACCATCTGCAGGGCCAGGGTTGTAACCTTGTTCTGCTAGAAATTTTTGAACCTGCAACAGCTCCAAATCCTGGGAAAACGACGGTGAGGCGGGCAACAAAAAAGCCAAAAGAATACCGGACCATGCCAAAGTTAAGACAGGGTTTCTTACAGCTTCTGATCTTCTTGATCTTAAAATATTGGACCCACCAAACATCCTATTCCATGTCATGACTTCAGAAACACTCAATTGGATTGAAGCGCTTTCAAGTAGCGATCTCTATGTTCAAGAAGTATAGATTGACATGTAGGTGTTGCCAGATCAATTGCACAATCAAAGATTGTCATAAGGTGTAGGGCCTTGTTCACTGCATGCGGTTTAACCTCACGGCCATACGTGGATGATGGGCGAAAAAAATGCCTCTGTAATTTTCAGTTGAGTATAAATCATTCAACGGCGGGCACATGAGGGGAGAAGGCCGATAATTGACTATTTGAACTTTAGGCGTAGTTACATTTCCATGACGATCAGAATGGCTGCTTTGATGACCATCCCCCATGAATGTGCTGCGCTGCCGCAAGTCAACTTACCGCCCTTTATACCAATTTAGATTGTATGGATCTGACCTTTCAAAGCCCCACTATCAAAACTGCGCTTTCAAAAACGGTCGTTTATGACCTTCCCAAAAACGCATGAATTTTGGAGCTTGTGCGCCGGTAGACATGGTTCAGGCGCAGAGGGACCTACCACACGCTCTTACGCAGACCGTGCCGATTGATCTGCCGATGATGGCTTACGAGCTGGCAACTCTTCGGTATCGGTTAGCCCATCCAAGAGAACGGGGGCCCGGTCAGGAAACTCCACCATCAGATTAAGCTTGCCACCCATCGCCTCAACATAGCTGCGTAAGGTAGAGAGCATTAGATCGCTGCGTTTTTCCATCTGGGCGACGGACGCCTGACGGATACCAAGTGTTTCGGCTAGCTGTACTTGCGTCATGTCTTTTGCTTTACGCAATTGCTGCAGCGTCAAATATTCCTCATGTAGCCGGTCGGCTTCTGCATTGATGCGTGCCTGACGGTCTGGGCTTAGCTGGTTCATTTTGTCTTTTAAAGAAGTACCCATTATGCTTTCCCTTTCTGATTGGCCAAATGGCAGTCAAAGCGTTCATCTGCCTTTGCGATAAGCTGCCTGTAAAAACGCTTTTCGCTTACTCCAGCTTTGTCTCCTGCGGTGAGAAGAATAGCCTTGCGAGCAGGATCAAATGCAAAGGCGATGCGCCAAAAACCATCATCGGCGCTGCATCTCAACTCCTTCATATTGGCGTGTTTGGAAGCGTTCAGCGTGTCAACATGGGGGCGACCAAGCTGATGCCCCTCTCGTTCAAGCAAGCTGGCTTTCGCCAAGATAGCGTCCTGAACGGCTTCACTGTAACCGTCGAACTCTGGCTCAAATTCTTCATAAAGCTCGACTGTCCATTCCATGCTCATTATATAGCATAGGGACTATATAGCTTGCAAGCTATATTTACGCACGCCACGTTTCTTCATTGATAGGTATGGGGACAAAACTACTTATGACAAAAACATCCAGTCTTCATCAGTTTGACCAAGAAATTGCGTAAACATGAGCGCTATGATGACATATGCCTTCGGGTTGAATGCTAGCAGAATGGCCCGTCTACAAACGTTGCCGGTTTTGCAGCCTCGTTTCCTTCGAGCGCTCCAGCTTTGAATAACTTCCATGCAATCCAAAACACATAGAGAGACCCTGCCACTTTCAGAATCTCAAATATCTGAGGAAATTGGTCTAGTGCGGTCAAGAAGCCAAACCCAATAACGATTGTCACTACCCATGTTGCAATGTGGTATCCTAAATTCGCAGGAATGGTTGAGCGGAAACCAAACTGAGTTCCTTGCGGACCGACAGTTTAAGGGTGCTTGGATTTATGCCATCAAACGAGAAATCGTTGTGTGCGCAACGCCCATATCTCTGCCGATGGCTCGACAGCTCTCACCTGATGCAAGGCGCTCCAAGGCAACGGATCTCTGATGTTCGGTCAGCTTTGGTTTTGGGCCAAATCGAACGCCCTTACTCTTGG
>NZ_PKUQ01000026.1 GCF_002866925.1 Cohaesibacter celericrescens | reverse complement strand
CACAACCATGCTGCTGTGGACAAACTTGATCGTCTCACTCAAATTCCCAGTGAGGGTAGCGGTGCGATTCAGCTTGAAATTTAGCGAGCTTTACAGACCGCGCTCCTGATTTTAAAAGTTGTAGATTGAGGCATGAACGGCAACACAGTTCTACTAGATTTGCATGTGTTCGAAGTGGAATATCGCTCGTTCACTTCCTCGGAGTGGTCAATACGAAATATCAGCTCGGCTGAGACACCATCCGCAACATCAACTGCTTTTCATCAAGCTTATCATAGTCAAGGCAGGACGCGGGCCAATCCGCTCTGAACGCGATGCAGTTCATCAAGGTATATTTCTACGAGATCAGAGGCTTGGGGTTGCACCGCTGCAACAGCAACATTGAGCGCGGCCTGAACCTGACCACGGTGCCCTATAAGCGCAACGCCGATTGAGCGAAGCCCAAGTTCTGTCTCCTGATCAACCACCGCATAGCCTTGCTCGCGTACGCGCGCCACTTCATCCATAATGAGATCAGGGTCGGTCAGACTAAAAGGCGTGTGCGGGACGAGGTCACTTTCCTCGATTATAGTCCGCGCCTCGGCCTCGGGTAGAGCGGCCAGCAGGACGCGCCCCATAGACGTACAATGGGCAGGAAGATGCGACCCGGGCATAAGTCCAATGGACATTATTCTGCGTTGTGCCGCACGTGCAACATAGACGATATCGTGACCGTCAAGGATCGAAACAGAGCAAGATTGCCCTATGCGGTCGGAAAGTTTGTCGAGCCAGGGTTGAACGATATTTGGCAAAGGCATTGATGCAAGTCCTGCCAAGCCGAGACGGAGCGAGCGGAGCGCCAGAGTAAAATACTTCCCGTCATAATCGGTATAGCCGAGTGTATGCAGCGTCAGAAGGCAACGTCGGACGGTCGCCCGGTCCAAACCGGTCCTATGAGCCACTTCGGTGATACACAGACGCGGACTATCCGCGCCGAAGGCTTCGATCACCTGCAGCCCCTTGGCCAAAGATGTTACAAAATCGGTCGGTTTGTTTGCCATGCGCACAATCATATTTCTATATTGAACAAATGTCAAATTACGAACAAATTGCCTTGTCTGCTCTTCCGCTCGAGTCCTATGCTCGAAAGCACCGCAAGAAAGCGCGGTAGCAAACAAGGAGACAACATGGACAAGACATGTGAGTCCGCGGCCAAAGCAGTTGCGCAAATCCCCGATGGCGCGACACTCATGGTTGGCGGTTTTGGTGGTGCAGGTGCTCCAATTGAACTGATGCACGCGTTAATAGATCATGGCCCGAAAAACCTTACGGTCATTAACAACAACGCCGGTAATGGTCATGTAGGCATCGCTGCGATGATCGAGCAGGGACTGGTCTCGAAGATGATATGTTCTTTCCCGCGCTCCGCAGATCCGCTGGCTTTTACCGAGAAATTTCTCGCCGGAGAGATCGATCTGGAACTGGTGCCGCAGGGTACTCTGGCTGAGCGCATACGGGCAGGTGGCGCGGGAATCCCAGCTTTTTATACGCCATCAGGCTACGGAACCGAGCTTGCAGAGGGCAAGCCTGCAGCTGAATTTGACGGCCGAATGTATATTCAGGAACGCGCACTAAAGGCAGATTTTGCATTGATCAAAGCCGATAAGGGCGATCCGATGGGCAATCTGACCTATCGGATGGCGGCTCGCAATTTCAACCCGCTGATGGCAATGGCTGCAACCTGCACCATCGCTCAGGTCGCGCACATTCTACCCACAAGTAGCATTGATCCTGAGCATGTCATTACCCCCGGCATCTTCATCGACAGCATCGTTGTGATCCCGAACCCAGTGCAGGAAGAAATGCTTAACCGTAGGGAGGCGATCTATCCATGATTGACGAAATCAAACTGTCCAGCGCCCAAATCGCCTGGCGCGCGGCGCAAGACATGGAAGACGGCGCTTATGTGAATCTCGGCATCGGCTTTCCCGAAATGGTTGCCCGTTTCCAGCCTGAAGGCCGTGAGGTTGTCTTTCATACCGAAAACGGTGTGCTAGGTTTTGACAAAGCACCACCCGAAGGCGAGGAAGACTGGGATCTCATCAACGCCGGCAAGAAGGCAATCACGCTGAAACCCGGCGCGGCCTTCTTTCACCATGCCGATAGTTTCGCCATGGTGCGCGGTGGCCATCTCGACCTAGCCATCCTTGGTGCCTATCAGGTTGCTCAAACCGGAGACCTTGCCAACTGGTCAACCGGCAAGGGAGGCGTTCCGGCCGTTGGCGGTGCGATGGATCTGGTGCATGGGGCCAAACGCGTTGCGGTGGTCACGGAGCATGTGACGCGCAAGGGCCAACCCAAACTGGTCGAGACCTGCACCATGCCGCTGACTGGGGTGGCTTGCGTCACGCGGGTCTATACCTCACTGGCGGTGCTGGACATCTGCCAAGGACATTTCGTTTTGTGTGAAAAGCTGCCTGCGATCAGCTTCGATGATCTGCAAGCCGTCACAGGCGCGCCCCTTTTGGTTAAAGGGACAATCACCGATCTCATCGTGCCTGCGCTCTAAGGAGGATCCCATGTCAGAAGCTTTTATTTGCGATTATATACGCACTCCCATCGGGCGTTTTGGCGGTGCTCTGGCACCCGTCAGAGCGGACGATCTTGCCGCCATACCGCTTGGTGCACTGATGGACAGACACGATATCGACTGGGCCGAAGTGGACGATGTGATACTGGGTTGCGCCAACCAAGCCGGAGAAGACAACCGCAACGTTGCCCGCATGGCCGCGCTACTAGCCGGTTTGCCCGACACCGTGTCGGGATCAACGATCAACCGGCTCTGTGGTTCCGGTATGGACACCATAATCAACGCCAGCCGGGCGATCCGTTCGGGTGAAGCGGAGCTGATCATCGCCGGTGGTGTTGAAAGCATGTCTCGCGCGCCATTCGTGATGCCCAAGGCTGAAGCGGCTTATTCCCGTGCGGCCGAGCTCTATGACACGACCATCGGCTGGCGTTTCATCAACCCGCTGATGAAAGCACAATATGGTGTCGATTCAATGCCGGAGACAGCCGAAAATGTGGCTGAACAGTTCGGCATAAACCGCGAGGATCAGGATCGTTTTGCACTGAATAGCCAAATGAAAACCGCTGCGGCTATGGCAAGCGGTCGGCTCGCTCAGGAGATCACGCCGGTCACGATATCACAGCGCAAAGGTGCGTCTGTAGTGGTATCACAGGACGAGCATCCTCGGCCGACAACGACCCTAGAAGGACTTGCAAAGCTGCGCGCGCCATTTCGCGCAGGCGGCACAGTGACGGCGGGCAATGCCAGCGGCGTTAATGACGGCGCGGCGGCGCTCATCGTAGCCAGCGAGGCGGCAATCTCGAGATACGGCCTCACTCCTGTCGCACGGGTGCTTGGCGGGGCAGCCGCAGGCGTTCCGCCACGGATTATGGGTTTTGGTCCGGCACCGGCTTCTAAAAAGCTTATGGCGCGGCTGGGGCTCAGTCAGTCAGATTTCGATGTGATCGAACTCAACGAGGCGTTCGCCTGTCAGGGGCTGGCTACTTTGCGTGATCTGGGGATCGCCGACGACGATCCGCGAGTAAACCGCAACGGGGGTGCTATTGCGCTCGGGCATCCACTGGGAATGTCGGGCGCGCGGATTACGGGGACGGCGATGCTGGAACTGGCTGCTGTGGGAGGCAAGAGAGCCATTGCAACGATGTGCATTGGCGTAGGTCAGGGCATCAGTATCGCACTCGAAAGGGTTTGACCTGCAGCGCAACGCGCGTTTCCGGTCAGTGGAGGACGCCGAACGGTGTCTCAAAAGGTCTGTGGTTTCGAAGCACGGACCATCCGCAGTGCATGCGGAATACGGAGGAGTAACATGGAAGCTATTACAAATTTCTCGGTACGCGTCGTTCAACGCTACCTGCCAAGTGCTTATGTGCTTGCGCTGATCCTAACAGCGGTTGTCTTTGTTCTCGGCATTGTCGTCACAGATCAATCGCCCATGGATATGGCCAGTTATTGGGGGGGCGGCTTCTCGAAATTGTTCAAGTTCGGCATGCAGATGGTTCTGGTGCTGATGACCGGTTATGTTTTGGCGATGACCCCCATCATGCAGAAGGTGTTTACGGGTCTGACAGGGCTGGCCGGCAACTGGCGTCAAGCGATCATCATCACCATCGTCACGAGCTTCATTTGCTACTATCTGAACTGGGGGTTTGGGATGGTTGCCGGTGCCATTCTAGCACGTGAAATGGGTCGGCGCGTCAAAGTGCATTTCCCGCTCATTGTCGCCGCAGCCTATGGCGGTGAGCTCGTGCGCGGGCCATCGTCTTCGATTCCACTGGTTATTGCGACACCTGACCACTTCATGGAAGAAGCCATCGGCATCGTACCTGTTACGGAAACACTTTATGCTCCTTGGAATATATTCCTGACCATTGCACTGCTGGCATTGTTGATTATCTTTTTCATGTTCCAGAAGCAGCCTGCACAAATCGATCAGTTAAAGATTTCTGATGAAGACATCGATACCGAGGTTGAACTTGATCGGTCGACAATGTCACCTTCAGACTGGATTGAAAACAGTCGGATTCCAACCCTGTTTCTAGGTCTTCTGGTCGCGGTTTACTTGATGGGCCAAGTCATCGACAAAGGGTTCTCCATCAACCTGAATACGGTTATCCTAATCTTTCTGGGACTGGGGTTGTTACTGCATAAAAGCCCGCAGGCCTACCAAGTCGCGGCAGCAAAAGCCATTGGTGCCGCTCGTGGTATTATTATTCAATTCCCGCTGTATGCTGGCATCGCCGGGATGATGACCCAATCGGATTTGGTGGGGCAGTTCTCCGAAGCAATTATTTCGGTAGCCACCCCAACAAGCTTTCCATTACTGACATTCCTGTCTGCGGGTTTGGTGAATTTCTTCATCCCTTCAGGTGGAGGGCAATGGGCGATCCAAGGTCCGATCATGATGCAGGCCGCCCATGCTTTGGGTGCGGATCCAGCTCAAACGATCATGGCTTTCACATGGGGCGACGGCTGGACCAACCAGATTCAACCCTTCTGGGCTCTGCCTCTTCTTGGCGTAGCTGGTCTGTCTGCACGTGACATCATGGGTTATCTGTTAATCTGGTTGTTGATCTCCGGTGCCGCCATTTGCGGAACTTTTGTCGTGTTGGCAGCGATGGCTGGCTGACGCGCCTGCATTGAAACCTTTGCGACAAACCCGCCTACGCCATGGGACATGAGAAGAAGATCTGCAAAGTGCAGTCAGCTTTTCGATGGCGTAGGCGAAGTCTTGGCTAAATCCCGCAGGATCGTAACTTGTTTGCCACACTCGCAACGCGAAGGCTCTCGGGCTGGTTGAAACGGCACCAAAAGCAGGGCTTGTTTTTATCCTACAATGAACAAGTCACCGCCCTGTGCGTCTCAAGCCAGTTTCCTCCAAGAGTGCCCCGCCATCTGCTTTATACCCAAACATCTCGATGTCTTTTCGATAATGTTTGCCGATGAGGGCAATGCTTTCCGCTGTGTATGACTCCCTGCGAGACCGGCTGACTTTATCTAAAATTCTGGGGTCTTTGACATCAATGTCACGACTTCCATTCTCGTGGGACAGATTCAATTTCTTTCCAAGGTTTAAAATGTCACAGATTGATCTGAAATCCTGTTCGATAGTCTCGAACCGGCCAATAATCGGATCCACACCCTCAATAAAATCAGATTGAGGACGCAAGGAGCGGATATTTTTTGCCCATTCAGGCACGTCATTTAAGGTCCCAACGAAATCATTCAAATTTTCAGGTGTATTCAGATGGTTTCTATTTTGATTAAGCAATAAATACCGATGTAATGATCTAAATCGGTCCCATGGATTGCGAACAAATGCAACAAATCGATAGTCTTCCAAAATTTCCTTGTCGTTCCCTGTTCGCTCTTCATAAGCTTCCATGAACTGTAGAACAGTTTCATGCTTTGTTTTTCTGTTCGTTGCTTTTTTGTCCTGCCCCCACAGCCCACCAAAGGATTGCCGAATGCTTGTCCCAGCTGTCTTTGGGATGTGAATGAATACAAATTTATGCCACTTATTAACGATCACGAGAGCTTCGTCCTACATTGGTTTCAATTTTGCTAGGTTCTTGAAGTTGGAGAATTGTGCCGTCAATTTCCTAGCAGCGCCTTGGGCTACAGAGCTCTTTTACAACCCAATTTCATAGGAATTATGGATTCAATAAAGAAGATCAAGACTGCGGCGCTCACGCAAGATGCTCTGCATTCCCAAGAGAAAATGGAGATCGGGATAAAGCATCACCGCAAGGCGGATAATCTCTAGGCTGGATTTGAAGGCGCAAGAAGGAAGCGGTGTGTCATCCTATGAGGACAAATCACCACCACCGCCTCAATTCAATTGTCTCTATCTGAGGCGTCGATACTCAACTCACAAAGGGTTTGATAAGATTGTCCCGCTGGAGCAGATCATCAAGCGATTGATCCCAGAAACCCTGAAGACGCTTGGCCAAAAAATCAACTGCCATGGCCAACATTACCGTAATCTTACGCCTTTATTGCCCAAAGGCCTATGTTACAGATACGCCACTTCGGTATCTTAGCTGTATTGGCAAAGAAAGCTGGGTGGCATTGCCATTTTGTAAATTAGAACACTTTATGCAGATGGCGTAGGCTGCAGAAATTAGCTGCAGCCCGATTTTAACACGTTCACAAGTTCGCAAGACTTAGATGTTTTTAACGTAGCAACGTCCCAAATCACCCCAAATGCAGTGTCTTGATTTCTTGATAGTCTTCAAGCCCGTGCACTCCACCCTCGCGACCATTGCCTGATTGTTTGAAGCCACCAAACGGGGAGCCGTAGTTGAACCCGCCGCCATTGATGTGGACGGAACCAGCTCGCAACCGCCCCGCCACCCGCTCTGCACGGTTCTCATCGCTGGTTTGCAAATAGGCGGCAAGACCATAGGGCGTATCGTTAGCGATACGGATGGCATCCTCTTCGTCGTCAAACGGGATGATCACCAACACCGGTCCAAAAATTTCCTGTCGGGCGATGACCATGGCGTTATCCACGTCGGCAAAAATAGTTGGTCGAACGTACCAGCCATGATCAAACCCTTCTGGACGCCCCAGACCACCACACAACAAGGTTGCTCCTTCAGTGATCCCTTGGTCGATCATGGCCTGAACACGCTCGAATTGAATGCGGTCAAACAAAGGACCGATATGATCCCCTTCTTGTGCAGGATCTCCTATCCCTATGTTCTCGGCCGTTGTTTTGGCGATATTAAGCACCTGATCATAACAACTGCGTTCCACAATCAGGCGTGTTGGTGCGTCGCAGCTTTGACCGGTGTTATACATACATTCCAGAACGGAGGCACTGACACGCTCTGGAAGGTCACAATCGGCAAACACGATGTTGGGCGATTTTCCGCCAAGTTCCAGTGTCACACGTTTGACCGTATCGGCAGCATCCTTGGAGACTGCAATGCCGGCTCGTGATGAACCCGTAAAAGATATCATATCAACGCCGGTATGACGCGATAGACCTGAGCCGACAGTAGGGCCATTACCATGCAGCATGTTAAAGACGCCAGCAGGGAAGCCAGCGTCATGGATCATCTGGGTATAAACAATGGCCGATAAGGGCGTGTGTTCCGAAGGTTTCAATACGCAAGTGCAGCCCGTCGCAAGGGCAGGAAGAACTTTGAGGGCTATTTGATTGATCGGCCAATTCCAAGGCGTAATCAGACCACAAACCCCGATAGGCTCGCGCACCATCACATCACCATTTGCTAATGTTTCGCGGAGGATTTGTTGTTTGAGTGCTTCAAGAATGCCCGAAAGATGACCAACTGCGGCATCGGCCTGCACATCGCGCGACATTGTAATAGGGGCACCCATCTCGGTGGTCATGGCCTGTGCCAATTCCTCTCGGCGCTCTTCGCTCAGAACCAACAGCCGCTCTAGCAAAGCAATCCGTTGTTCTGGAGAGGTCTGCGAATAGGTTTCGAACGCCCGCCGCGCCGCAGCAACAGCTCTATCAACATCAGATAGGTTGCCCAGATATATGGAGCCCAATTGCTCCTCAGTTGCCGGGTTCAACACTGGAAAGCTCTGGTTTGAGTGAGGGGTTACCCATTCTCCATCGATATAAAATTTATTTAGGTTGCGCATCAGGTTATCCAATTTTATCGCCCATCGCCCCTTGCAATGGTATTGTGGGGTCGCAGTTACGGTCTTTCCGCATCCAACAACAGGATTTCAGAGGTTTCAACGCTCGAAAACTATATTTGGTTCAGGTGCTTTGGACGGATTTTTCCGTTATCATTGTTCGCAAGGTTACCAAGTTGTGGGATTGTTAGAAGCCATCCGACAACTTGGCCAATCAAGCCCCGTAGTCAGACCATTCAGCCGCTTGTGTTTGGGCAGATCCCTGCGGTATGACCTCATATCCCAGCTCTTCAGGCTCATCATCTGACATTTCAGCCGGAAAACCGGGGGCAAGAATGTCCAGACCTGTTGCCTCTTCCAAACGTCTGATGATGTCCGGAGAATAACACCGCTCACCATAGCGCTCGATGCCGTCTGCAAATATCTTGACCAGCATAGGTGAAATTTCCAACGGAACGTTGTTACGATCGGCAACGTCTTGAAACAGACCCGCATCTTTTTTGACAAGATCCATTGTAAAGGAAATGTTGCGTGAGCCGTTCAGAATGACCTGGCTTTCTGTTTCATGCACAAACGACGTACCGGAACTGATTTTCATCGCTTCATAGGTGGTGTTCAGGTCCATACCTGCCGCTTTGGCGGTCACCAAGGCTTCACAGCAACTGATAAGATTGGCTGTCGCCAGATAGTTTGTTACGACCTTCAGGATCGAAGCAGACCCTAGATCGCCTGTATGCAGAATCCGTCGGCCCATGGTTTTCAGCAAAGGCGCGATACGGTCAAATGTTGCCCTGTCACAGCCCGCGAAAATCGAAATATTACCTGTATCCGCCCTATGGCAACCACCCGATACAGGGCAATCGACTGCCGCGCCGCCTGCAGCCAACACCAACCCACCAAGACGACGCACTTCGGCTTCGTCTGTGGTCGACATTTCCATCCAGATTTTGCCTTCTTTTATCTCGGGTAGCATCTGCTGCATGACCGTATCAGACGCAGCGGGGGACGGAAGGCAGGTAATGACCGCATCGCAGTCCCGCATTAGTTGGGCCGGATCTTGTGCCGTTTTGGCTCCGCGTTTTGCAAAATCAGCCATCAGTTCCCGGTTCAGGTCATGTACCGTCAAATCAATGCCATTGCGGAGCAAGCTGCCCGACAGTTTGCCGCCAACATTGCCGAGACCAATAAAACCAACTTTCATTTAATATTCCTTTTTATACGAACAAAACTGTATTTTCGTCGAAGATTGCCGCATTTCCATCGCAAACAAAAACGATAAAAATAGCGATCTAATACAAAAATTATTTGGTGATAGAATCATGCTTGACGGGAAAATCAATCTTATTTGGCTCCGGACATTCGAAGCTGCGGCAAGACACCTCAACTTCACAGACGCGAGCGTCGAGCTAGGGCTGACCCAGACGGCTGTCAGTCTGCATATCCGATCACTAGAGAGTAAGCTGGGACGCAAGCTGTTTCTAAGGCGCGCGCGCCATTTAAAGCTTACGGAAATAGGACAAGCCTATGTGCCGACTGTTAGGCAAGCGCTGGCGGATATTAATCTGGTTACAACAAGCCTGTTTGGACCGATGACGACGAACATGATAACGGTCCGGGCACCAATATCGACGTCAACATTGTGGTTGGCTCCACGATTGCCATTGTTTCGGCAAGAATTCCCGGAAATTGATCTACGTCTGGTTTCAAGTATTTGGACGGAATCAGCACATCAGGAAGACGTCGACGTAGAAATCAGGCTTGGTCGTGGTGATTGGCCGGATGCGCAGTCGGAGAAATTATCGGATGAGTCTATCGTTCCGATCTGCAGCCGTGCGCATTATAAAACCATCACCGGAGTTGAGGATTTCCTTCGTGGTCCGTTGATCCATATTCTGGGGCATGAAGGGAATTGGCCACAGTATTTTGCTGCGCAGGGTCTGAGCACGCCTGTCCATATGCCACAGTATTATATAGACACAACAACAGCAGCCATGGCACTGGTGGCGGCAAACGGCGGTTTTGCTACCGTGATCGAGCGTTTGGTTCACAGCCGAATTACCGGCACAGCAGAGTTCGTGATCGCGGGGCCACCAATATCATTTTCGCAATCGCACTACCTGATGCATCCAACATCCAAGCAGGCAACCCCCCCAGAGGTCGAGATTTTTGAGAACTGGTTGCGGCGGCAATTTTCTTAACCCATGAGGTCTCTTAACTACAGGTATGTTGATAATTTGCGGGTAGAGCGAGGGTTCAATGTTTGCTTTGAAGCCATTGGGTTTTGACATTCGGGTCAGTTTTCCCGAACAACTGAAAAGCCCCTCAACTGCACAAAGAAAACTGACCGGCCGAGCGCCTTTCTCGGCAATCAATGCGATTATGTTGGGATGCCGCCATTCAAAAGCCATGTCCCCAAAGGCACGAGGAAATCGCCTTTCATGCTGCGACTCTAAAATAAAACATACATTGAAGACATCAGGGCAGAGCTCTGAACGAGTACAATCAATAGCCCTACGACAATCATCGCAAGAACAAGCGGGAATAACCAAAATTTTTTTCTGGTGCGCGCGAAAGCCCATAAATCTGATATAAATTCCATAGTCTTTCCTTGTCAGTGGATCTGGTTTGATTTTATTGTCTTTGATGCCTACGACTTCAAAAGTCGAACTTTGTTTCCCTTCGCTCGTTGGTTCTTGCAAGAATGAAACGAGCTTTAGAAAAAGATTATCTGTCCGTCATCAGACGGGCTGAGGCTAGGTAGCTGGAGACCCGCCAAAACTGGTTAGATTTAACGGCCGGATTGCTGCCTGTTTGACCAGACACGGTTAACCTCGACACTTTTGGCCCTGATCGACATGGATTTTCATATTGTTCCTGATATCCAGCCAGACAAATACCATGGCACTTTTCCGCACATGAAAGAGCGGCCAATCAAAATTATATGCTAGGTTGGCGAGCATATAATCAGTCAGTCATGTTCATCTGTTTTAGAGAGATAAACCGTGTTCGCCCAGATATCAAAAGCGGTATTGCGCTTGCACCATACTCGTTAAAGTTGCCGATCATCAGGACTTGATGTTGAGTTACTGTGCTATCTCAGATTAAGCCAACCCTACGGTCAATGCAGATATGGCTTTTGCAAACCAACATCGACAATGCAATTTGTGGTAAGGGCCTTTCACCTGACCGGAAGAGAGCCTTTATCAAGCGTTTGAGCCTGCCAATTTCTGTCATGCGCTTGCCCAGCAAATGCTGAGAGTGACCGTCACGGACGAGTTGCGCCCTTTGCCTGATGTCTACATCCTCCCCACTGACACGCGGTTACGATGAAACTAGTCCTCTCTTAGCAAATCAATCCAGTTGAGGTCTCTAGATTGGAGGGAAACAGGATAGACTATCGCCGGTTCAAAACCCGGGAAATTGCAAGGCAAAATGCTTGCTCATCCTCACGCCTTGCGCAACCTACAAATAAAATTATAAAAAATTGCAGGATTTGAAATTTGACGCGCAAATCACAGTTGTTTAACTTCTGCGTCTTTGTCTGATCCATATTTTATAAAGCAAATTCATCCAATGAAAATACTCGGAATTTCAGCTTATTATCATGATGCCGCGGCCGCAATAGTGCAAGACGGGACGATCATTGCGGCTGCGTCAGAGGAGCGATTTTCTCGCATCAAAGGTGATCCCTCTTTTCCCAAATGTGCGATTCGCTTTTGTCTGGAGAAGGCTGGGCTGGATATTTGTCAGCTGGATGCCGTTGTTTTTTATGACAAACCTTTCCCTAAATTCGAGCGCCTGATTGAGACAACACTTTCATTCGCTCCTGCAGGCTTTTCTCTTTTTAATCGTGCTATGCCGGTCTGGATCAAGCAGAAACTATTCCAGAAAAATATGTTACGAAAGGAACTGCAGTCTCTTTCCCTGCGTAAAAGCCAGTTGCCCCCCTTGCTCTTTTCCGAACATCACTTAAGCCATGCTGCCAGTGCTTATTATCCGTCTCCATTTGATGAGGCACTTATCCTTGTATCCGATGGCGTAGGTGAATGGGCAACGACATCGATTGCGTATGGAGAAGGGCATGCCATCTCACCTTTGCAAGAACTCCGCTTTCCCCATTCCCTTGGACTTCTCTATGCTGCTTTTACCTATTATCTCGGATTTAAGGTAAATTCAGGTGAATATAAAATGATGGGGCTCGCTGCCTATGGCACTCCGCGATACACAAAAACAATTCTTGATAATATCGTTGATCTGAAACCGGATGGCAGTTTTCATTTGAACTTGGACTTTTTCGGTTTCTGTCATGAAACAAGAATGACCAGCGAACGTTTTCATACTTTGTTTGGAGGGGAAGCAAGGGAAGCGGATCATCCTATTCTTAACAGACATCTGGATATCGCGGCATCTATTCAGGATGTAACTGAACAAATCCTGCTTCTTCAGACACGCCATATGGCAAAAAAACGCGGAACGCGCAATTTGTGCTTTGCTGGCGGGGTTGCCCTTAATGTCGCGGCTAATGGGCGTATTTTGCGCGATGGCCTGTTCAAAAAGATCTGGGTTCAGCCTGCAGCAGGAGATGCCGGAGGAGCGATTGGAGCCGCTTTGGCGGGGTTCCACCTTGGTTTGAAACAGCCGCGCCCGTCGGCTGCCAGTTCCGACGGCATGAAGGGCGGCTATCTGGGGCCGGCATATACATCACAGGAAATCCAGCGTCGTCTTTCTGTTCTGGGTGCAAAATTTTCGAAGCTGAACGAGAATGAAATTATTTCACGAACGGCCTCCGCCCTGTCTGAGCAAAAAGTGGTCGGGTGGTTTCAGGGCGCCATGGAGTTTGGTCCCAGAGCATTGGGTAATCGATCGATTTTAGCTGACGCCCGAAATCCCCAGATGAAGGCCGTTCTGAATGAGAGGATCAAGTTCCGCGAAACCTTCCGCCCATTTGCTCCAGCCATCCCAGAGGAATATGTCGCGGACTATTTCGACCTCGCAATTCCATCTCCCTATATGCAAGTCCTAGCAACAGTGAAAAATGTGCACTGTGACAGTCCTTTACAAGGCAATCCCGAAAATCAGTTTGTATCGCCAGAAACACCAAGATCACCATTGCCCGCGATTACACATGTAGATGGGTCGGCTCGTGTTCAGACTGTCAATAAATCAACCAATCCCCAGTTTCATTCCCTACTTATGGCATTTGGCCAGGAAACGGGATGTCCGGTATTGATCAATACCAGTTTCAATATTCGGGGAGAACCACTCGTTTGCTCGCCCGAAGATGCCTATCAATGCTTCATGGGAGCCAATCTGGACATTTTAGTCATTGGTGATTTATGGCTGGAACGAGAAGAACAACCTGAAATCGATGTAACCCGTTATCGTAATGCTTTCGAGGCGGATTAATCCGATTTATCGGCGTCAAGCATAGAACAGGGCAGTCGGCGGCTTGTCTTTCTCAAAAACATATCTTGCCATGGCCTTCACCTGTGTGCGGCGATGCAAATGTCGTCCAAGGGCTTGCTTTCAAGGATTGAATAAAGCAAGTTCGAAACGCACCGGATCGCAGCGTCCGCTACTTTCGGACAATTCTTTATTGTTAGCCTCGTTTACCGTATTGCTAGAATTGTTTTTCATGAAGAAACATCGGCTTTTCCTTTTGAATTCCGCCTTCCTAATTCTTTCAGTGGTGGTCTCACTACTGTTGGCTGAGGGCATCTTACGCCTCAAAAACGCGTCTATAATCAACTATGATATAGAAATGTGGCAGTATGCTCGTAAACTTAAGAAACCGGTGGAGAATCCGCGAATAGGGCACGATCATATTGCCAATGCAAAGGCAACATTACAATCTGTCGAGTTGCGCACCAATAGCTGGGGACTTCGTGGTGGCCCCGTTACAGAAAAGCCCGAGGCAGGGAAACGGCGCATTCTGGTGCTGGGAGATTCATTCGTCCTTGGATGGGGTGTTGAAGAAAATCAGACGCTGTCTCGTCGACTGCAAAGCCTTTTCGAAAAACGCGGTGATAACGTCGAGGTCCTCAACGGAGGGATCGGCAACTATAACACTCAACGAACTGTCGAGCATTTTCTTGCAGGCCTGGCAGAACTTGAGCCTACTGACATTATATACTTGGCCAGTAGCGCAAGCGCAGAGATGTTGCATGATACGCCGGGCAATTTCTTCATGCGCAATAGCCAGTTGGCGGTTACTTGCTGGCTTGCCTACAAGAATTTTGCAGCTCACAACGAGGGTGGCAAGCAGGGGTTGATCCAACATTATCAAGAGCTCTATCAAGCGAATAGTCCAGGTGTCGCCATTATTCGGGAGGAACTGCAGAAACTGGCGGATTATGGCCGCTCGCATAATACGCGTATTATGGTTGCGTTCATGCCTGATATCCGGTTTTTGACCGAGGCGGCAACCACACAAATGTCTGACAGAATTGTTGAAATTGGTCGTTCAACGGGAATGCCGGCAATGAGCCTCCTGCCGCAGTTTCAGAACGACAAATACGAGGATTTACGCATTATAGCTGGCGATTTTCACTTCAATGCTGCGACTCATGATCGTATTGCGAATGTTCTGTTTGCCGCGCTGTCTGATGGCGGCATTGATATTTCCAAAACGCAATAAGCAGAATGCTTTTTAACTCTTTTCCATTCCTCATTTTTTTTGCGGCCTATTTGGCCGTGCATATTGCCTGTCCGGTCCGATGGCGAATATGGTGGCTGATTATTGCCAGTGCCTATTTTTATGGCTATTGGAACTGGAACTATGTTTGGCTACCATTCGTCCTGATCGGATCGACTTTTCTGATGACCTCATGGGTTCTAAACGCTGAGGTTAAAAACAGAAAAGCCATTTTGGGGCTTGGCGTGGTGATGGCGTTGTTACCGCTGCTCTTTTTTAAATATACCAATTTTATCTGGAGTGATGTTGCTGGACCTTTGGGCAATTGGATGTTTGGTTGGCAATACAATTCCGAGTTGCTGTCGTGGTCCAGACCGCTGGGCATATCCTTTATTACCTTTACCTTGCTTGCCTTCCTGATCGACTACTACACGGGGCGATATAGAGCGCCACTTTCGCTCAAATGGTTGTTGGGATATGTGCTATTTTTTCCGCATCTTATCTCCGGACCGATTTTGCGACCTCACGAACTGATCCCTCAGCTTCAGCGCGGGCTTCATGTTCGGTTGAAATCGATTTTACCCGGTTTGGCCCTGATAACGGTCGGGCTGGTCAAAAAAATGGTTTTCGCCGATCAGCTCGGTGCTGATGTGAGCTATGCCTACATGCCGGATACGGATCGCCAATGGTTCGATTTTTTGCTCGCCTACTATGCGTTTCCAGTACAGATATATTGCGATTTGAGCGGCTATACCGATATTGCCTTGGGGCTCGCACGCATTCTAGGGGTCCATTTGCCCCGAAACTTCATGCAGCCCTATTGTGCTCCCTCTTTCACCGAATTTTGGCAACGCTGGCATATCACCCTGAGTCATTGGTTTCGTGATTATGTCTTCCTTTATTTGCCGGGCAGCCGCAGGAATTATGGCAAAGCATTGCGTAATGTCGTCATTACCATGACCTTGACAGGGGTGTGGCACGGCGCCAGCATGACCTTCGTTGTCTGGGGGGCTCTGAATGGCTTGCAAATGGCGCTGGAGCGCTTGATTAAGCGCGCTTGGCGCAAACGCAAGCCAGTACCGCGTCTTTTGCGGCAACTGTTCACGTTTCATTTGGTTGCTTTACTTCTTGTTTTGTTTCGGGCAAGCGATTTTTCTATGGCGTTCGGAGTTTTAAAAGGGCTGTTTTCGCCGTCTTCCATAGCCATGGTTTCCGGAGACCTTCTGGCCAACGCGAGTGTATCTCATGCCTTCCAGATTTCGCTTATCATCCTGTTCTTTTTGCTACATCCATGGGATGATAACAGGCGCGTCATTGCGGCTTGCAGATTGTTAGGCACACGACTGACCATGGGCCTGATCATCATGGGGCTGGTTCTGTCGATCACGGTGGGCATAAATGGGACCACACAGTTTATCTATTTCGATTTTTAGTTATGGTTTTATGAAAGTGCTTGTCTGTGAAATCGACGATCAGAACTAGTATCATTTTGGGTTTGGTTGGCATTTTCTTAGGGCTATTTCTCTTTGAGATTTATGCGCGGATAATGCTTGCGGTCCAAGTCCCCCATCCTGAACGTTGGGCATTTCGTTCAAGCCAGCCGGTGCCTTACGCAGATGCTTCTTATTTTTCCAAAGACTTTATTCGAGAGTCGATGAATGTGATCAGGGTGAGACATGTTGAGCAGGATAGCCCAGACGACCATTTGTTTGAAATCGAGGATGTACAAGGCAAATGGTTTAATGTGAAAAATGGATTGCGTGTAACAACGGATCAGCCGACATCTTTCCAAACTCGGATTATCCTTATGGGATCGTCGCAGATTTTCGGTCAGGAAGTTCCTGATGATCAGACCGCAGCCAGCCACCTGCAAAGGTTGCTTAACAGGGAGTTTCCAAACCGATTCAAGGTGGAAAATTGGGGGCTTGTTGCAATCAATTCTCGCCAACAACTGGAGAGATTGAAAAAAGCACAGATTGATGCCGGTGCCATCGTTCTGTTTTGCGGCAAATCGCTGGATAGCTATTATGGTCTTTTGGAAAAAAACGTCCTTGGGTACAGCCCCTATGCCCTGCCTGCTGATATTTCCAGAATGTCTTGGTTTGGACATTTTGCTCACGAAGCCCGTGCCAAATTGCCATTTTTGGCTATGTTTCGCTTGTTTAATCAGATTCAATCTCAAGCGCTTCCTGCTCATTTAAGCATTGAGCAGGAGAAAAACGCCTTGTTGGCTCTGGTTAGTAAAACTTACGGCTGGAATGAATTTCAAGCCGCCCAATACGTCACCTCGAGGCGGGCTCATTTTGTCAATGTTGAAATGCCGCTATTGTATGACTACCCAAAACAGACCGACTACCGTAATAAATTGCTTACCAATCCGGTATTGTTTCCGTTGGAGTTCTCTGAGGCCCATGAATTGGCAAGGCCCCATTTTCATAAAACAATTGAAGAGCTGAAAGGCCTGGGCGTTCCTTCGAAAGATATTAGTCCTCGCTTTATTGACGCGACAAAGGATAAAGAGGTTTTTCTTGATCCGGGGCACTTTAATCATGTTGGTGCAGAAGCCATTGCGGAAAGTCTGAATGGTCTGGTTCGCCAAATCGCATTTGGATCGCCCCAGCGTCTTGTCCGTCACAAGGGCGCATCACAGGCTTTTGGGCGTCTTCCTGAGCCAGAACGATTTTCTCTTTCGAGACTTGATGAAAATAATACGGTTTACGTGGCTCTTGAGAAGCGATATCAGCTCTATCATAAAGACAATGGGTATTTTGCCATTCCGGAAGGATTGGGATATGTCTGGTGGAAGGGCGTAACAGTGGCTGACTTGCCTGGTGTCTTGGTCGCGCCGTCAAGGAAGGCGCTTGTTGACCAGCTTCTGATCCATTACCAGTCGGAACCGCAATCGTGAAAATGATGTCACAACAGAAGGTTGGCAGACTTTCTGGTCTAAAAGGGGAGCAGAAATTGAAGGGGCCTGCTTTATCTCCAAGCCGCTTGGGATTTTCTATGGCTGCCGGGATTTCTCTGTTCAGCGTTGTTGTACCGGTCTTAACTGGAGGAACGATAAAGTTTTGGGGATTGGCACTTGCTGTCATATTCGTCCTGATCTCTTTCACTGTGCCGAAACTGCTTGCCCCTTTGGCTTATTGGGCTGACAAGATGGTTAGAGGTCTGCAAACTGGTCTGTCCTTTGTTTTAATGGCGCTGCTCTTTTGGGGGATGATCGTTCCTTTCGCTGCTGTTATGCGCAGAAAAGGGCATAATTTTCTGGACTTGAAACTTGATCCGCATGCGACTTCTTACTGGACTGATTCTTCTGGTTCTGATGATGTTTCCGAACGTTTCAAACACCCGTATTGAAGTCGATTGAATATGTTCATGTCGTTTGCATCATGACACGATAGTTGTTTCGTCCCCATCACAAAGATTCAAGACGTTCATGGAATGCCTTCTGAGGGGCGATCCTCATGATTAATTACCTTTTTGATTTCCGAAAATGAGTGCTGCCAGATCATTTTAATCGTTGGCTATTGAATATCACTCAAAACTGACTGGATATTGTCACCGGGATTTTGGGCCTGAGTACACATTTTCTGAAGTTGTTGTGCAGGTTGTTGGTGGCCCATCGNCAGCTATGCATCATCGATTTCAGCGCACGAGCCTCGTGGCTCGCCGCATGCCCACTCTTACAGGGTGACAATGAGACAAAATCTCTCTCTTGGTAAATTACCAAGTTTGGACAAATCGCCCTGACGCCAAACAGAGCGTGCATGGCACGTCGCCAGACAAGGCCCTGATGGCCAGCGCCATCAGGGCAAAGTTGAGATCATTTAAACTGCGGTTTAGATTGTATTTTTAATTGAGTCTTTCATGGCAACGAGCATGACATGCGCAGAAGCAGCGCCTGGATCCACATGACCAATAGATCTCTCACCAAGTTTTTTTGATCGACCTCTTTTACTTTCTAGTTCCGCAGTATGGTCGCGCCCCTTCTTGGCTCCTATGCATGCGGCGTCAAGACAGGCAATAAGATCAGCACCACCGTTCAGAGCTTGGCGCGCTTGCTCAACTGCGGGAGACCATGCATCAATCATTGTCTTGTCGCCCAGTTTGGCACCGCCTCGAGATACAATGCCGCTGCAGATTCCATCGATCCAATCCACCATTGCGGACGCATCGAGATTCAGGCGATTTTCAACCTTTGCTCCAGCAGCTTTAAATGCACTTGAGTAAAGTGGACCGGTGGAGGCACCGACGGCATCCAAAAAGGCCTTAGCCATACGATTTGAAATCTGACTAATCGTCTCGTCTCCAACGTCAGCTAGCGCATCCCGAACAGCGGACCAGCCTATATCCATGGTGACACCATGATCCCCATCACCGATCACGCCGTCAAGTTCAGACAGCCAGTCGCGCTTATCTGTAATGACTTGAGCGACAGCAAGCATGGCATCCCGAAAAACGTCCGGCGTCACCGCGCCATCCCCGATCAACTGAGACCGGTCGATGGTGGCCACATCCGCAGCCGCTTTTGCCATTCGGAGTGTATGTTTGCCACGAGGAGCCAAAGCACCCGCGACCGTTAGACAAGGTGACTGGCACGGGGCATCCAGAAGCTTCTTCAAATCATCGTCCATTTTCATCAGAGAAATAGAGGCCCCCGCCATCTCAAGCGATGTTGCATATTCTCCAACCCAACTTTTGTGGATGGACACACCTATATCTTTCAGACGCTTGGCAACGCGACGATAAAGAATAAACAGCTCGAGCTGACCAGTTGCCCCAAGTCCGTTGACCAGAACCGACACAGAGTCGCCCTGACTCAGTTTTATGTCGTTGAGGATCGTGTCAATCAACTCATCGGCGACATCGTCAGCTTTTTTCAACGTGCCGCGCCGCATGCCCGGTTCGCCATGGATGCCCATTCCCACTTCCATTTCGTCATGCCCAATCTCGAAATTGAGCTTGCCTGTCTGTGGTAGTGAGCAGGCCGACAGCGCAACGCCCATAGAGCGTGTGCGGGACAGCGCATTCCTTGCGGCGGCTTCGCAATCTTTTAGGCTTCTGCCTTCCTCAGCCGCAGCACCTGCCACCTTGAAAACAAAGAAGTTTCCGGCAACACCACGGCGCTCTTCAGCACTTTCAGCGGGTGCACTGGCGACGTCATCGTTAACAGCGATAGACCGCGCTTCAATCCCGTTTTCTCTGCATTCCTCAACTGCCATGTCAAAATTAAGAACATCACCGGTATAATTGCCATAAAGGAACATGACACCAGCGCCCCCATCAACGGCGCGCGCTGCATCCATGATGTGTTCCGGGCTTGGAGACGCAAAGACGTTGCCAACTGCGGCCGCATCCATCAGTCCTCGACCGACATAACCGGCAAAAAGAGGTTCATGGCCTGATCCACCACCGGTCACAAGTCCCACCTTGCCATCGCGGGGACCATCCAATGCGACCACGGCACGGCCAGTGGCTCCCTCCAAGCTGAGCATGTCAGGGTAAGCCAACACCATCCCTTCGATTGCCTCGGCTACAATGTCTTCAGGTTCGTTGATGAGTTTCTTTGTTTTAACGTCACTCACTTCATTGCCCTCCTAGGATTTGTTTTGCTGCAGCAACTGTTTGATCAAGCCACTCCCGTTCCTGAGCAGCCAAATTATAAGGCAACCAATGCTCGAGAAGGACGCTCATATCAGGATCACAATGCGCCAGTTGGTCAAGGATCCAAGGGATTGGTGCACGCCCCTGCCCCAGCGGCACACCACTGATGTCGAACCCCACACCATAGTTATCAGGAATGATCACATAATCCTTCAGGTGAAAGTTGATGGTATAGGGCGCCAGCAGCCGGATCGTTTCCTCGGGCCATTCGCCGGCACAAATGGAGTTGGCCACATCGAGGCAAACCCCAAGTGTTTCATCATTGACCGCTTCCAAGAGCTCAACCATCCGCGGAGATGGGAAATTGAAATGGTTTTCTATTGCAATGCGGATATTGGCTTGCCTTGCGGTTTCCAACAATGGCCGCATTTGCTCGACCAGATCTGCGACAGGCACCAGCGCATCAGCGGCATCCAGCGCAACACGCAATATCTTGGTGTTAAGGCGCTTTCCGATGATAAGATACCGATCAATCTCTTCGGCATGGAAACTTTGCGTCCCCAGTTCTAAAGCGATGCCCTTTTCCTGAGCTTGTTCAAACAAACGATAATGCTCTGACTCACTCAACTGATCCAACGGCATATTGTCGGCATACTGGACAACGCCTAATCCATAGTTGTCAGCTTCATCGAGCACGTCGAATGCCGTCATTGGTTTAACCGGAATGCGATCCTTGATCCCGATTGACCAGCGGAAGGCATAGCTACCAAGTCCAAGTTTCACTTCGATCTCCTATTATTTGGGTTCTCCCACACCTTAATGATCATGCAGAGCGTGATCTGAGGGAAAATATTTTTGACTGCCGTAAACAAACCAACCAGCGACAGAGTTAATCGGGTCAGGCAAAACGCCCAACGGAACCACCTAGAGGTAGAGAGCGACGGAGATCATTGCGCTGTTGATGGCAAAGCAACTAGTCAATATGAAAACAGCGAAATTGATCTCTAGAAAAACTGCGATAGACCACTTCTGTATGGCCCCCATGGGTTATCCCCTGGGTTTAGAGTGAAGCCATCTAGGC
>NZ_PKUQ01000025.1 GCF_002866925.1 Cohaesibacter celericrescens | reverse complement strand
CAGCTTATGACAGCTAGGTCCGCTGAGCTGAATTCCTAAGGTTGAAAATGCTGCGGTTTGCGCGAATGGCAGCTTCGAGAACGGAGAACCCATCCACCCAATGACTGGTTAGGGCCGTTTGCTCTCAAACTTAATAGCAGGCCACATAGCGGCCTGCTTGATAGATGATGAAACCGTGATGCAAACGGAAGTTTTAGCCGTTAGCTTTTTTCCGGAGCTTCAACCCCGGACATAGCCTGAACGACATCGGGTAGACGTGCTCCCTTGATCTCGATTGCCCGAACAGCTTTATCGAGTTCGGCAATCTCTTCATCAGTAAACTCGACGGCCGTAGAACCGATATTCTCAAGCATATGGGCCATTTGCGTCGTGCCGGGAATGGGGACAATCCAGGGTTTTTGTGCCATCAGCCAAGCAAGTGCGATCTGGCCCGGTTGCATGCCCTTTCGAACAGCCCAGTTTTTCACCAATTCGACTAGCGCAAGGTTATGGGGAAGGTTTTCTGGTTGGAAGCGGCCTTCAAGTGATCGGAAGTCTCCTTCTGCAAAGCGTGTTCGAGCGTCAATTGCACCATTAAGGAAGCCGACCCCTAACGGGCTCCAAGGTACAAAGCCGATGCCCAACTCTTCGCATGTTGCAAGCACATCCTGCTCAGGGCCGCGCCACAACATGGAATATTCACTTTGCACCGCGGTTACGGGCAGAACAGCATGAGCGCGGCGCAAGGTCTTAAGGCCCATTTCTGACATACCCCAATGCAGGACTTTACCCTCGTCCATGAGGTCCTTGACCGCACCAGCCACATCTTCGATGGGAACTTCGGGATCAACACGATGTTGATAAAGCAGGTCGATCCGATCCGTGGATAAACGCTTAAGCATGCCTTCTACCGCTTGCTTGATATGCTCGGGTTTGCTGTTCCGACCACCACGGCGTTCGCCGGTTTCGAAATCGACGTCGAAACCAAATTTTGATGTGATGACCACTTCATCACGGAATGATGCGATCGCTTCGCCGAGAATTCTCTCACACTCATGAGGTCCATAAACTTCAGCTGTGTCAAAGAATGTGACGCCATGATCAAATGCGGTGCGGATGATGTTAAGCATCTCGGAACGATTGGGAATAGTTGTCGGATAGGCCCGATGCATGTTCTGGACGCCCATCCCGATGGAAGACACTTCCAGAGACCCCAGCTTGCGGCGCCCTTGATCCGCGGCCATTGTGTGGGAGGTTGCTTGAGCCTGAGTGGAGGCAAGCGCACCTGCAAGAGGTGTGAGAGCCAAGCCACCAGCCGCAGCCAGTAAACTGCGGCGAGCAATTGCGCCATTGGTTGCTTTATCATTTTCGTTCTGCATGTCTAATCTCCTTGTTGTGCCATGACTGCGAGTTTCGAATTTTTAACCATTGGCTTGGTTCCTCAAGGGAAACTGCAGTTTCATCGCCTTCTCAAAACATGTTCCAACATCAATATGGGTTCCATTCCTGCGCCAGATTACCGGGATATTATGCATTGACCCTATAAGTCAGGCGAATGAATGCCTTCGGGTTTCATCACCAATCCAGTCCAATCCTGCAGCAGACCCAGTGTCTCGCGTTCTGAATCGCATTGCTTGATGAAGGCTGGCCTGATCTCGGCATTCGGCGCGAGTTGCGCGAGGATTTCCAGCGAGCGGCCGGGGCCATAGCCCCCATGGGTAACGCAAGGAAAGAGAATGCGGGTTTCCATGTCATACTGAGCAAGAAAGCTGCGAACCGGTGCTGGTAGATTTTGGCCCCAAACAGGGAATGCGAGAAAAACGGATCGATAACGATCAAAACCGGTCAGTTGACCGGCTAGCACGGGTAACTCGCCTGTTTCCTGTTGTTGGTGCGCGCGCAGCACATGGGCCTCGTAATCCTCGGGATAAGGTTCCACTGTTCTGATCGCGCACAGGTCAGCGTTCAATTGTCGGGCCAGGCTTTCGGCAATCATTCTGGTATTACCGCTTCGGCTTAAATAGGCGACAAGCGTGGAGGATGATCCATGGCTTGTGCGATTTTGACTAGCCCGAGAGGTGAACGCAGTTCCCATTCCCAGTCCAAAAGCCGAGACCAATAGTCCTGTAAGGGCACCACGGCGGCCAATCTGTTTCGATGTCATCAATTGCGGTTTCCCCGAGGGTTGGTTTGTGTCTTGGGATGTAAAACGGTGTCCGGCAAATGTGCTTGCCAGAATTCAGCCGCCTCTTTGATCCATCCTTGTGCAGGCGTATTTGTGCCAGCGCCAAAACCATGGCCGATATCGGGGACAATGCGGAAAGACACATCGGTATCCAGATTTTGCAGTGCCTTGACTCGTCGCTGCATGTTGACTGGAGGTGCTATGCCGTCGCGCTCGCCAACAATTGCATAGGTCGGCGGCTCTATATCACCCAAATCACTATGCGAGGTGTAGGCCATAACGACGGTGCTCGGGCGCTTGGTCGTATTCGCTCCAAATGCGCTGGGGCCGTGGCTTCCGAGGTAGGCTGCCATGCGGGCACCGGCGGAACTGCCCCAAACCGAATAGCCCGCACTAGCAACCTTCAAGGCGTCCGCATTGGCCATGATATAGTCCACCGTGCGTGCCATATCTTCTGTTGCTGCTCTACCACCTTGTCCGGTTCGATAGGTCACAATAAAGGCATTAAAGCCCAGCTCGGCCAATGAAATTGCATAGGGGAAACCTTCATGTACCGACCCCACATAGGAAAAGCCCCCACCGGGGGCAATAAGTGCAAAGGGCGCGCCAGCCTTGCCGGGGAAAAAGAAAAGTCCAGCTTCATCAAGGTCTGGTTTTTGTACCCGTTCTTGCTCCGAATAGATTTCGTGGAACACGGAGACACCCTGTCGGTTCAGTTCGACAAGGCGGTTGAGGCCAGACAGAACGGTTTCCGGGTCAACAGAACTATGGTAAGGCAGCAAGCGGGAGATCTGTCTCAACGGCAGGCTTTCGTCATAGCGCGTGTCGGCCCAAGGCAGCAGATGTCGGGCGAAACCACGAAAGTCTGGGTGGTTCAGCAGGTCACTGATCGTACTATCCGGCGTCAAAGGCTGTATACCCGGCGGAGCATTTGCCGCGACTGTTGGGGAGGGCAAATGCATAGCCCCTTGCTGCGCCTTCACTTCTCCCAACCCCAGTGCAAAACAGGCTGTCGCGATTACAAGGAGCCTCAATGGATATCGGTCCGAACCTGCATCTTGGTGATTTGGAGCCATGGCTCACTTTCCCTTCTTCTGTCGCTACTGTTACAGCAGAACATTAGGGTGACCGGCTAGGTCTGATTAGCTGCGTTGTCTTTCTAAAGGATATAAGAAAATTGAATGAATGCCGACACTATGACCTCTTATTGTTCAGTTTAGCTAATAGGTTTGATCAGGAAGAAGCGGCTAATCGGGATGCATTGCTTGAGGTAGGTTTTTTGAAAGATCTCTTTCATGAACCTCTCGAAACAAGGATCCTCCATGAGATTAGGTACCCTCATTTTTGCCGCAACAGCGAGTCTGGCACTGGCTTCCTCAAGCATGGCCTTCGAGCCACTGACGATCATTGATCAAGGCAGTTTCAGCGCTGGCGGCGCCGTTATTTCAGAACCCGGCACGTTCGATAGCAAGGCACCCTTGAAGTCTGCTGGGCAGACCTTCCATGGTGATCATGCCTATTCCTTCTATCAGGTTCCAGAAGCGCCTCGAGAGCTGCCTCTGGTTCTTTGGCATGGTGCTTTCCAGTCAGGCAAAAGCTGGGAAACCACAGCTGATGGTCGCGAAGGCTTCCAGACATTGATGCTTCGTCGCCATTTTTCCGTTCACACCATAGATCAGCCGCGGCGCGGGCGAGCAGGCAATAGTACAGTCGCAGCCGAGGTTAAACCGACCGCATATGACCAGCTGTTCTTCGACATGTTCCGGATCGGTCAGTGGCCCAATTATTTCGATAAGGTCCAGTTCGATACATCCGAGGCCTCTTTGGCCGAGTTTTTCCGCTCGGTCACGCCCAACACAGGCGCTTTTGATCCTCAGGTTGTCAGTGACGGCGTATCCGCTCTGGTCGACAAAACCGGCCCCGCCATTCTTGTCACGCACTCACAGGCAGGTGGACCTGGTTGGCTGACGGCGATCAAGAACCCAAATGTGAAGGCCATCATTTCCTATGAACCGGGCAGCGGCTATGTCTTTCCGGAAAATGAAATGCCTGAGCCAATCTCCGGCTCTGCAGGCACGTTGAAGCCCGAGGCGGTTTCCTTAGAGGATTTCGCCAAGCTCACGCGAATTCCGATCGTGGTCTATTATGGTGACAATATACCAGATGATCCGACAGATGATTTCGGGCTGGACAATTGGCGTACACGCCTTGCCATGGCGCGCCTTTGGGTCGATGCGATCAATCGTCATGGGGGGGATGCCTCGCTCGTGCATTTGCCCGATTTGGGGATTTATGGCAACACTCACTTCATTTTCTCCGATTTGAACAACCAGCAAATCGCTGATCTCGCGACAGAATGGATCGAAGAGAAGGGATTGGGCAATACTGCCCCCAAATAGGTGCCGAGCATTGCCGTTAGCGATGGCGCAGGTGATCGATCAAAAGCCGGAAGGCCGGACTCATCTGGCGACGGTTCGGGTAATATAGGTGATATCCGTCCCATGTTGGCCAATAGCTTTCCAAAATCGGTAACAGGAGCCCTTCGGCGAGCTGAGCATCCACTCTGTCGAAGGGCAAATAGCCAATGCCTACACCATCGAGTGTGGCAGCCAAACGCAATGGAAGGCTGTTGAACGTCGCAGGTCCCTCGACCCGAACCTTGATTTCTTCATCACCCTGCATCAACTCCCAAGCAAAGACACCACCATGGGTCGGCATACGGGTATTGATGCAGCGATGCTTGGTCAAGTCTTCTGGGCTTGAGGGGGCTGGATATCGGGACAGATAGTCCGGGGTGGCCACCATGCACATGCGGATGTCGGCGCTGATGCGTATTGCGATCATGTCCTTGGCAACCTGTTGCCCGAGCCGAACCCCGGCATCGAAACCTTCCGAGACGATATCGATCATGCCTCCGTCAACACCGACTTCCACGGAGATGTCAGGATAGTCCTTGAGGAAGTCTGTGAGCTTTGGCTGCAGCACTGCTATGGCAGGGTGTTCCCCCGAGCTGATCCGGATGGTTCCCCGCGGGCTTTTCCGAGCACTGTTGAGTTCATCCAAAGCCTCTTCCATGTCGTCAAATTGCGGGCCGAGGCGGGAGAGCAATCGCTCGCCAGCTTCTGTTGGAAACACACTGCGAGTGGAGCGCGTCAAGAGTCGGACACCTAGTCCTTCTTCAAGATTTTTTACGGTTTGGGACAGAGCTGACTGTGACATGCCCAATTGCGCTGCCGCACGCGTGAAGCTGCGGTGACGAGCCACCACGGTGAAAGCATAGAGTTCATTGAAGGTGCGTCGCATTGATTATGCCTCTATTCTAATAACGACATCCTGAATTATCACTCTAATCGATCAATAATCCAGAAGATATAGTTACTTCAAGGCCCACATGGTCAAAGACCAAATTCAGGATCACTTAATGCAACAAACAAGCAATTCTTCTCATACCAAGGCAGTGTTGGCTCTGGTCGTGCTTAGCTACGCAATGATCGTTCTCGATATTTCCATTGTGCTGACAGCTTTGCCGCGATTGCAGGCGGACCTTGGCTTTTCCAATGCGGGCCTGACATGGATGTCCAGCATCTACACATTGTTCTTTGGCGGCTTTCTGCTGTTGGGCGGCAAGCTGGGAGACCTCTATGGCCGGCGTCGCATTTATATGCTGGGATTAAGCATCTTTGCCTTCGCATCTCTGGCTATTGGCTCTGCACAAAGCGCGGGATTCATTATCGCAGCGCGTGCTGTTCAGGGACTGGGTGCCGCCATTCTGGCTCCGTCAACCTTGGCACTGTTGCAGGTTACCTTCCCAGCCGGAGAAGAGCGCAATCGTGCGGTTGCCTGGTATGCCGCCGCCGCCGGGGTTTCAGCGAGTTTCGGCATGGTGCTTGGTGGCGTGCTGGCTGATATAATTTCCTGGCGAGCTGGTTTCTTCATCAATCTTCCGATCAGTGTCGGCCTGTTGATCGTCGCACTACGCTACGTCAAGGAAACGGATCGCTTTGCCGGAAAGATCGATGTTGTGGGAGCCGTTCTGTCAACGGTAGGCCTAGGGGCTCTGGTTTTTGCATCCGTTCATGCCGCAGAACAAGGCCGGGGCAATTGGGGATCCGTAGGCGTGCTTACTCTCGGGTTTGCTCTTCTGGCAGCATTTCTGGTTCATGAGGCGCGAGTTCACGAACCGCTGCTGCCTTTGCGGCTACTGACCCACGCCGAGCGGGGTGGAGCCTATGGAGCCCGGGTGCTGTTTCTTGGTGCCAATGTCAGTTTCTACTTCTTCGTTGCACAATATATGCAAGAGGTTTTGGGGCTGAGCGCTGCCGAAACCGGATTGGCATTCTTTCCTGCGACATTCGTAAACTTCCTCGCCGCGATGAATGTGCCAAAGATGATTGCACGATTTGGCCGGGGCCCCGTGCTGATCATCAGCTACCTGACCTGTGGTGTGGGGCTCGCCTGGCTGTCGCTGCTGGGCACAGACAGCAACCTCTGGACCGAAATCATGTTGCCGATGGTGTTTGTCGGCTTTGGTCAGGGGGCGGCCATGGCGCCGCTCACATCATCCGGTATTGCCGGAGTCAAGGCAGAGGATGTGGGAGCCGCTTCCGGTATGGTGAATGTCGCCCATCAGCTTGGATCGTCTCTCGGTCTTGCCCTGCTGGTGGCTCTGGCCGCTCTCACCTCCACATCAGGAGCAACACGTCTGGCCATTGCGGAACGGACCGCACACGCCCTGCAAGGGGGAGCGCTGTTCGTCCTCGCAGCTCTCTTGGTCTCGTGGATGTTAATTTTGCGTCCAGCACCCGACACTCAAGACATTCAATAATAAAGGAATACAAAAATGGAAAACCGTAAGCTTGGTTCTCTTGAAGTCTCAGCAATGGGTCTCGGCTGCATGAGCATGACCTCAATCTATGGTCCCGCAGCCGATCATGATGCCATGATCGCCCTGATCCGGGGTGCAGTGGACAAGGGCGTCACTCTGTTCGATACAGCCGAAGCCTATGGCCCATTCGCCAACGAAGTTCTTGTTGGCGAAGCGCTTGCTCCTGTGCGCGACAAGGTGAAGATTGCCACCAAGTTCGGCTTCGATATCGACCTTGAAACCGGCGAGCGGCGCGGTGGCACCAACAGCCGACCGGAGCATGTAAAGGCCGTTGCAGAAGCCAGTCTCAAACGCCTCAAGACCGATCATATAGACCTGTTCTATCAGCACCGCGTCGACCCGAACGTTCCGATCGAGGATGTCGCTGGTGCCATGGCTGAACTGATCCGCGAAGGCAAGGTTCTGCATTGGGGGCTGTCCGAAGCCGGTCTTGACACCATCCGCCGTGCCCATGCCGTGTTGCCTTTATCAGCCGTACAGAGCGAATATTCCCTGTTCTGGCGTGGCCCCGAGGCGGGGCTCCTCGATCTTTTGGAACATCTGGGCATCGGTTTTGTTCCTTTCAGTCCGCTGGGTGCCGGTTTCCTTACTGGCCAGATCACCATGGACACAGTTTTTGCGCCGGATGACTTCCGTAATTTTGTCCCGCGGTTTGCCCCCGAAGCCCGCAGGGCCAATCTGGCGCTGGTCGATCAGGTCCGTCTGATGGCAAGCGAGAAAGGAGCAACACCTGCACAGGTCGCTCTGGCTTGGCTCATGGCTCAGAAACCATGGATCGTACCGATCCCCGGCACCACCAAGAAACACCGTCTGGACGAAAACCTCGGCACCCTTTCGCTGACTCTGAGCGAAACGGACGTTGAGCAACTCACCAAGGCAGCAGACGCAATTGCCATCACCGGAGATCGCCTTCCGGCAGCCTTGATGAAAATGACCGGCCTTTGATTTACCGGTCTCGCTTATCGGGTAAACGCTTCCAAATCATATGGAGCCGGATGGGTTCAAATGAACCCAAAAGCAATCAAAAGACAAGGCAGTGAAACCACAGGAAATCAAATGGTTTCAAATTCTTTGTAAACAGTGAATCAATGTGCAGGAGCACGAAAATGATAACACTCAAATCAAGCATGCTTGCTATTGCTTTGGTACTGAGCGTAGCGCACTCAGCACATGCCACGAACGATAGTGTAATAGCCGCCCCGAACATCGCCGTTGCGGAGATTCAGTCGGGCAAGATACAGGGCTTTATCCATAATGGGATCTATACCTATCGTGGCGTCCCGTATGCCAAGGCGGAGCGGTTTCAAGATCCGCAGCCTGCGGATAGTTGGAACAACCTGCGTCCTGCTTTGACGTTTGGCAACATTTGCCCTCAAGTAGCGGCCAACCCTCTAGAAAATTTCCTGTTTTCCGGCCCACACCTGAAGCAGAGCGACGACTGTCTGAATTTGAACGTATGGACACCCTCCATATCGGACGGACAAAAACGCCCCGTCATGGTTTGGCTGCATGGCGGCGGCTTCTCTGGCGGTTCATCCATTGAAAGCTACGCGTATGACGGAGAAAATCTGAGCCGAACGGGTGACGTCGTGGTTATCTCGGTCAACCACCGTTTGAACGTTATGGGGCATCTGGATCTGTCCGCATATGGAGAACAATATGCCCATTCAGCCAATGAAGGCGTATTGGATCTGGTTGCCGCCCTGCAATGGGTGAAAGCCAATGCCGCCGTATTCGGTGGAGACGCTGATAATGTCACCATCTTTGGTGAATCCGGTGGCGGTGCAAAGGTTCTGACCCTTATGGCAACACCCGCTGCAAAGGGGTTCTTTCATAAGGCGATTGTTGAGAGTGGCGCGGTGGAAGGTATGGGTATGACCCTGTTACCTCCGGAAACCACTGCCAGGGTGGCAGAGCTGACCTTGCAACATCTCGACATCAAGCCTGAAAATGTTGATCAGCTAAACACGCTTTCCTATCAGGCCATCGCCGAAGCCAGCCAAAAAGCGCTGAACGAAACTGCTAAAGAGCAAAAAATACTATCAGTCATGGGCAATGGCATTGGCTTGGCTTGGGCGCCGAGTACTGACGGCAGATATATCCCGGATGAGCCTGTCGGAGAGAAGTATCCAAACCTCGCCAAGGACGTTCCGCTGCTGATTGGCTCCAACATGACCGAGTGGACAACGATCTTTGCTTTGTTTGGAGACATGAATAAAGCACAACTAGATAACAAAAATAACTGGACCATGGAGCAGGTCAGCGAGAAAATGCATACCCTGTATGGCGATCGGGCCGATGCAATTGGTAAGGCCTTTGCGGCAGCCTACCCAGACCGCAATCCCGCTGATGCATTGTATGTGGACAGCTTTCTGCGCATTCCCGCATTAAAAACAGCACGCTTGAAAGCGGATCAGAAAGGGGCTCCGGTCTATAACTATCTGTTTGCGTGGGATACTCCAATACTGGGCGGCTTTGCCATGTCTTATCACACGTCGGAAATCCCATTTGTGATGAACAGTCTGGCATTGACCGAGACCGCTCACGGCAATGGAGACGAAGCCAAGGCACTCGCCGACAAAATGAGCCGGGCCTGGGTGGCCTTCGCCAAAACCGGGAACCCAAATGTGTCCGGCCTTCCTGAATGGCCTGTCTATTCTAGAGAAAGCGGCGCTACGATGATTTTTGACGATCGGCCCCAAGTCAAAACTGATTACGATGCTGAGCTGATGAAGCTGCTCAATCCAAAAACCAGCTTTTAGAAATTGTCAGCAGAAGTTTTAAGGCAGTGAGACATCTCGAAGCAACTCACTGCGAGCCGAATAACCTACAAATTAAGCTCAAGAATATCTGCCTCGCGAATAGCGAGGCAGGCTTGTGGCCGGGCCTTAATTCCGTAACGGCCGAACCTAACAAATGGGGCCTTGGTGGTTCTACTCCTTTGTTTGTGTAGAACATATGCAGTTCATTTAATTGAATAGTTGAACTGCATAATTAATAACAATGAAAAGGAAAAGTATTATGAAGAATTTCAGGTCTTTGAATGCTAAAGTTTTAGTATCTTTAATGGCTTTGTTTTCACTGTTACCAGCTTACGCGGACGACAATAACAGTGGTTCTCGTCAGAACAAAATACTAGTAGCTTATTTTTCTCAACCTGAAGATGTTTCTCTAGACGGAGTAGACGCTGTTTCCGGTGCAAGTCTTTTGAAAAAGAACCAGCAGATCTTTGGTGCCACCCAGTATATTGCTCAACTGATCGGGGACGAACTGGGCACCGATTTGTACAGAATAGAGCCGACTCGTGCCTATCCACGCGCCCATGAGCCCTTAGTTGATTTGGCGAGTAAAGAGAAAGGCGACAGAATAAGGCCTGCCATTCAACGACCAATTCCTGATTTGGACCAATACGACACGATATTTGTTGGCTACCCTATCTGGTGGTACCAAATGCCAATGATACTATACACCTTCTTGGAAGAGAATGACTTTAGCGGAAAAAAGATCATCCCATTTTCCACTCATGGAGGAAGTCGCCTTTCGGGAACGGTACAAGCAATCCAATCTCTTCAGCCAAATGCAGATGTTGAAACCGATGCATTCAGCATATCAAGAGATGATGTAGCAAAAAATTCAACCGAAGACATTCTTGTTAATTGGTTGAATGACATCTCTGTAGAGTAGGTTTGTAGCGTGAAAAGAAAATACATACTGCAGATTATTCAAGATTTAATGATGCTTTTTATTGTTGGATCCCTGATGGGATTTCACTTATGGGGAGAAAAGACGCATGAGATACTTGGAATTCTTTTTTTGGCGATTTCAATTGAACACTTGATTTTGAATTTTTATTGGATGAAAAGAATTTTCCAAAGAGATTATGACTTATTCCAAATATTAAAAATACTTACAAATGTTGCACTCTTTTCTCTCTTCCTTGCGTCCATAATTAGTGGGCTTATGCTGTCGCAAAGCGTGCTGCCTGATCTGTTTATTCATAGTTCGTCAGATTTTGTACGAAAAGTTCACATGACAAGTGTTCATTGGCTACAAATCCTTATTGCCATACATCTGGGGGTGCACTGGAAGATGTTGGCAGATTTCCTCTCGCGACTTTGGCAAATTTCCGAACGATCGCTCATCCGAAAGCTCAGTTCGTTTGTCACATTCGCTCTCTGTGTCTATGGAGTTTACGTTTTTATCAGCCGTAAAATGATGGCATATCTGGTTTTGCAAGTCGATTTTGCATTTTTCAACTTTGAGGAACCTGCTGTAGTTTACTATTTTGACTATATTGCCGTAATGGTATTAGTTGCATATACAACGCGTGTTTTGATTTGGTTGCTTATTTTTGTTCATTCGAAACTATTTGAAGCCAATGAGGTCAACTGATGCCGTGGATGCCTCTTCCACATCAGTTCAGAGCGAATTCTTCTGTCTTCAATTTGCAAGTCTGGCTCCACTCTGAAACAGGATCTCGCTTAATCGCTCAACGCCGGTATTGGTGCAAAATGCAGGGTTTCCTCGCTGGAATAGACCCGCGCTTGCAATATTCCTGGTAATGACGGGAATGCAACCTATCTCCCGAACAAGTGCTACAACCAAATTTGTAGCATCTCGATCATTGCCTGCCAGCGGGACTGCCAGCGGAGATTGATCCTCTTAGCCGCGTTTATCTTCAATGCACGTGGCATCAACCGCTGAAAAGCAACGCACCAAGCGGCTTTGTTTGAAAAGCTTGGCGGCTACCGATGCGCATAATTTCCCAACCTTCTTTCGAATTACTGGAAGGGGGTCTGTTGCATGGATTTATAGCCGACACCAAATTGATTGTCCTCATTAATTGACCACCCCACGATCGTCTTCCAGCTTCTCAGATTAATCGAAAATACTAATAGGGCTTATGCGTATAGACCGCCTAATCATACGGTTAGGAGGACCTACATTTATCGAATGAGAGTCTCGAGCCTGAAAGGCCGAGCGCACCGACACCAAGGGAGATTATATGAGACAGCCACTCGCCACCCTTTCTGCCAGCCTCGCTCTTTCAGGCTTGCTGGCCTTTGCTGCCATTGCCGAACCCAACCGTGTACGCTTTCCGGACAGTGAAACGATTGATGGCCTCATTCATTATTCCACTGTCACACGAGGCGATGTGACCGAATATATGTATACTTCCCGCGAAGCGCTCGATGCGTTGCAGGCAAGCAAGGAGCTGCCAGATGGGACTCAGGTGATCCTGCAGGATTGGCGAGAGGGCCGTGTCTATCGCCTGTTCGTGATGGAGAAGGGGGAAGGTTTCGGCACCGACTATGATGAACGCAGCCGGACCGATGACTGGCAGTTCCAATGGTATTGGCCCGATGGCACAATCAACTTGGATGAGAATACGGAACGCTGCCGCTCCTGCCACATGTCCCGGCAGGACCGTCATTATATGTATACCTATTCCGACGCTCGGCAGTTTGGTCAATGAGTGTGCAATGGACAAGGCCTTTGCCGCGCTTGATGCTGGACGGACTGCTGCTTGGACTTCTGGTCTTGGGATTTTCTTATTGGTGGCTGGGTAACGGAGTGCATGAGCTGGTTGGCACCATATTTCTCATATTCATCCTTCGCCATGTCGCAAACAATCTGTTCTGGTGGAAGAACCTACCAAAGGGGAATTGGAATCCTCAGCGGTTGTTCAATCTTGCCCTTGGCATCTTGTTGGCGATTGCTCTGTTCTCGCTGCTGGTCAGTAGCATTTTTCTATCGCGGGCACTGACAACGATATTGCCCTTACCGCGCATCTTTATCATGCAAGAGATTCACTGGTTCTCGGCCTACTGGGCCATCGCTCTCTCTGCGATGCATGTCGGGGTGAATTGGAACAGAATTCTTTCACTCGCTTTGATGCTGGTTGGAAAGCGTAACTTTCCCGGATGGCTGAAGATTGCGGGATGGGTAACAGCCTTGGCAATTTCAGTTCAGGCATTGAAGAGTGGCATGGTCGTGGGGCTCTGGGACAGGCTGGCATTTCAATACTCCCTATCGATGTGGGACTTCAACGAAGCTGTCTTACCCTTCTTTCTCCATTGGTCGGCGGTTCTCATCGGCCTCGCGACGCTGTCTAAATTCGCCTTGTTCCTCACGGTTCGTTTTAAGGTTGCTCTTTTTCAAATAGAACAAGGCCGCCGCACTTCTTGACGTCTGATCGCGAAGATAGAAAACAGCGGCTCAAGAAGGCTTGGAGAGAATCTTCGTGGTGCGTAGCTGTTCGTATGCTAGATGCGAATTGCCGCGAGACTAGTCAACGTCGGCTTTAACGAAATGGAGGTGCTGTGTTCGTCGGTAAGCGAATAGCGGGATAGGTGAAGGATTTTCGATGCGGGCCGATGCGTGACTTTAGGCTGGCTGGTAAGGCCCGCGTTGACAATCCTCCCAAGGACGAAGCCGAGAGGGTCTTGGTTTGATCTATGGGGAAAGCATTCTGAGCGTCAGAGCAATGGCTACGGCAAGCGCATGATTTGATAGGAGACAGGATGTTGATCCGCCCGTGGCGATCGATTTGTTCATCCAGACAGCCGGCAGATGGGGTTTGATTGCTAGCACTGGTTTGGCATCGGAGGAAATGGCCGCATAGCTTCCTATCCAGCATTGCTGAAGCCGCCGGTTCACTTCAATAATTATGATTATGGATCTCGTCATGCGGCTTGCTCCTTGGGCGGTGCGCGGGACTTTGGTCTATTATGGGGCTTCTGGCCACGCCGGAAGATCTCGATGATGTGCATTGGCCCACCGCAACATGGACACGGCTCTCGCAGTGTGAGCGGGATGATCTCGGGAGCTATGTCATCAGTTTGATCCTGTGGCCGTTGTTCCACTCCGAGCACAGCCCGGATCTTGGCGATATTGCCTTTCCTGTTTGCGCTTGCGAGGAACCCGTAATGCCGGATCCGATGGAACCCGGTGGGCAGGACATGGAGCAGGAATCGGCGGATAAACTCAGAGGTGGCCAACCGCATGACCTTCTGTCGATCCCCCGACTTGATACGATAATCCTTCCAGCGGAATGTCACGGCCCGAGCATCTGCGTTGATCAATCGGGCATTGGAGATGGCCACTCGGTGGGTGTAACGACTGAGATAGGCCAGAACGGCTTCGGGGCCGCCGAAGGGTGGCTTGGCATAGACAACCCATTCGGTCTTGCGGAATGGAGCCAGCCAGATGGCAAAGGCCTCCGGTTCTGACAGTCCGGCCTGATCACCAAAGAAGGCGAGCTGTCCGGCTTGATGCAAAGCCAGCATTCCTTCTAAAAACAGTCTGCGGAACAACCGGGACAACACCCGTACATGGAGGAAGAAGCCTGGCTTGTTGCCCACCCACCTTGTGCCATCTGGTGATAGGCCACCACCCGGGACGATCATATGGATGTGAGGATGGTGGGTCAGTGCTGAGCCCCATGTATGGAGCACGCTTGTCATGCCGATCCTGGCACCCATGCGTTTGTGGTCAGCGGCAATTATTCTCACCGTTTCTGCCGATGCTCTGAACAATAGTCCATAAACAGCTCGCTTGTTCCAGTAAGCAACTTGAGCAATCTCAGCAGGCAGGGTGAAAACGAGGTGGAAATACTCGACAGGCAGTAGATCCTCGGCCCGTGCCGCCATCCAGTCACGTGCAGCAGGTCCCTGACACTTCGGACAATGCCGGTTTTTGCAGGAATTGTAGGCGATGTGATAGTGGCCACATTTGGCGCATGCTGCCACGTGCCCGCCAAGTGCTTCGGTTCGGCAGGTCTCTATTGCTGACATCACCTTGAGTCGGTCAAGGCTGACGTGCCCTTCATTGGCCCGCCGCCATGCAGGACCATATCTTCGAAAGATATCGGCTATCTCCAGCTTTGGCCGAGCTGCTGCTTCAGCCTTTTACTCCTCGTCTTGTCGGAGTGCTTCCTTTTGAAGAAGCCTGACCTGTTCGTAGGGACTGACCGTGCTCTGGATCGTTTTGGTTGCCACTTGGGTATACCGGGCCGTGGTTGACAGCTTGGCATGGCCCAGCAGGACCTGAATAATCCGCACATCCGTATTCGCTTCCAACAGATGGGTGGCAAAGCTATGGCGCAACGTATGCAGAGTCGCTGTTTTTTTGATGCCAGCCATATGTTTGGCCGATGTAAAGGCTCTGTTCAATTGTCGCGGTGATAGAGGGTTGATCTTTGGTTTGCTCACNCTGACCGGCAGGCAAGCGAAGCGCCGCCGAGAGGTGGGAAATAGCCAGCCTTCGGGGCGAGATTCTCGCCAATAGTTGCGCAACAGATCCAGAAGGCTTGGTGAAAGCATGGCCTTGCGGTCTCGACCTCCTTTGCCATTTTCCACGTGGATCAACATTCGATCGCTGTCGATGTCGCAAACCTTAAGGTTGCAGACCTCTGCAGCCCTCAGTCCGGCACCGTAGCTGATCCCCAAAGCTGCACGATATTTGAGCCCAGGTCCGGGAGCTGCGGTCAAAACACTGGCCACTTCTTCGGCACTGAGAACAATGGGTAATTTGCGAGCTTCGCGATGGAATTGCATATACCGCTTCATCTCTTCGCGTCCGCAGGTGACACTGAAAAGGAACCTGAGCGAGATAATGCGCGCATTAAAGGTGGTCGAAGATACACCATCCTTGGTCATCTGTAATTGATAGGAGCGTAATTCTTCCGGTGTGGCGGCATCGGGAGGTCGCCCGAGGAATGCAGCAAAATGCTTCACATGGCGGATATGGGCTTTTTGGCTTTTGTCACACAATCCACGGATGTTCATATCCTCAATCATGCGCTGACGTAATGCTGTCGTCTTCTGCTCTGTCATGGAAACCTCCTGTCTGACGATGGGTAAGAAACCAATCGTCAACCCAAGAGGGCCAGCCACAAAATACTATGATCAATGACACCGAATATGCCGAACGACATTGCCGCGGAGCGGCTTAGTCCCTGGGCCGATACTGCTCATCAGGCCAGTTTTATAGGCGTGTCTTCCGGGATTCATAATGTCTCGTATCAGTTCACGATCAAATTGGGTAACCCCATGCTGATGACCGGAATGTATGTGATTGCTACCAAGGCCAGGAGCATAACCAAGATAAAGGGCAAACATGCCTTGAAGACTTCCTGGAGCGACATTTTGGATACTGTCATCGCAACAAAGAGGTTGAGGCCTACGGGCGGCGTCAGCATGCCAATGGAGAAGTTGACGAGCGTAATGACTCCAAAATGAACTGGATCAATCCCGACTTTCAGGGCAATGGGCTGCAACAGGGGAGAAAGAACGATAATGGCCGATGCACTGTCAAGGAAAAAGCCTGTTATCAGCATCACGACGTTAAATAGCATTACGACCCACACTGGCGAATCCGTGAGCGAAAGCACATTCTGAGACAATTGAACCGGAGTTCCGGTAAAGGCCAACAACCACGAGAATGCGGCTGCACCTGCTGTGATGAGCAATAGGGCAGCAGAAATCGTTCCGGACGATTTCAGGATTTCCAAAAGTTCGCTCCATCCGATCTGACGGTAAACCACCATCCCTACAAACAGTCCGTAGACGCAGGCGACAGCAGCAGACTCAGTTGGTGTGAAGGCGCCTGAATAGATGCCACCAAGCATAAGGATCGGAAGGCCCAATCCCCATGCGGCCTGTTTGAATGACGAACTCACCTTTTCAAGAGTTGGAAATGCACTGCGTGGATATTTCTCCCGAAGAGCAAAGACAATGCATACCAAAATCAGCAAACCGCCAATCAGAATTGCAGGCAGAACACCGGCGACGAAGAGATTGCCGACCGAAGTGCCTGTTACTGCGCCGTAAATAATAAGGGCAATGCTTGGCGGTACGATTGGCCCTAGTGTTCCAGCTGTCGTCAGAAGGCCAATGGAGAAGCGTTTTGAATAGCCTGCTTCTACGAGGGCTGGAAACATGATCGAGCCAATAGCGATAACGGTTGCTGGGCTCGAGCCGGAGATCGATCCAAAGAACAGACAGGACAGCACAGCCGCCGCAGCAAGACCGCCAGGAACCCAACCAATCAGTGCTTCGGCGAAATTAATCAGTCGCTGTGATAGCCCACCAATACGCATCAACTCGGACGCGAGAATGAAGAAAGGGATGGCCATTAGTGAGAAATTGTTCATACCGGAGAACATGCGCATGGGCATGATGACTGGATCAAGCGGGCCGACACTCCAGACGGCTCCGGCTACGGACAACGCAAGTGCTGCAAAGATGGGCAGACCGAACAAGAGGAGGAAAATGAACAAGGCAATGAGAACGGGGATCATGCTGGCTGGCCTTAAGAGACGAGAGGACGGACGGAACCGGATCAGAATTGGATAAACGGAGGGCTGCGCTACATCAGCGAAGGCGTTTCATTGGCGTGCGGCGTGTCGTCTGATTGCTTGAATGCCAACAAAAGGCTGAGCAAGTAGCGGAAGGTCGCTGCGCCCCCAGCAATCGGAATGACGGCATAGACATAGGCCATGGGGATGCGCAAAGCGGGAGACAATTGCCCTCTGCTGAAGGTCACGGCGGTCAGGCGCCAGCCCAGCCAAAGCACGGTGAGGCCGAAAACCGCACCCAATATAAGTGAAATGATCCGCAATGTGCGTTCATAGCGCTTAGGCATGAAGGCCTTTAGAATATCAACCGAGATATGACTTGCACGACTGAAACCAAAACTAATGCCAATGAAACTCATGGCGACGATGGAGTAGAGCACCACTTCCTCGGTCCAGTAGAGAGGGGCGTTGAATGCGTAGCGCAAAACAACCTGCAAAAAGGTCAATGAGATGGCCAATGCCATGCAAAAAGCCATCGCAAAGCTCTCAAAGCGAGCTAATAGTCGATCAATCCATGAAATCATCTGGCCAGCCTTTAAGAAAGGGATGGAAGTTATGAAAAGGGGCAATCATCGCCCCTTTTCTTGACTGCATTTCCTATTTTGGACCAGCACCAGTTACCTCGTAAATGGCCTGAATGAGTTCAGGTGTTACTTCATCCGCAAAGGCTTCATGGACCGGGTAGCTTGCCTTGATAAAGACCTCTTGCTCTTCGGGCGACAATTCTTTGATGGAGATCTGATCGCTGATTTTCTCAAGTTGTTCGGCTTCATAGTCTTTTGTGAGTTTGCGGGCCAAGTCACGAGCATTGTCGAAAGCCTCTGTCATGACTTGTTTTAAATCTTCGGGCAGGGCGTTCCATGCCTCTTTGTTCACGATTGCCGCATAACCATGATAAGCATGATTGGATAGGGTCAGATAGTCCTGCACTTCGTAAAAACGCATCGCAATAATATTTGCGATCGGATTCTCCTGTCCTTCCACAACACCGGCTTGTAGGCCGCTATAGACCTCCGCAAAAGCCATAGCCGTTGGACGGGCATTCCAAGTCCGGTATTGTTCGAGAATTACTGGTGCCTGCATCGTGCGCATTTTGATATTCTCAAGGTCGGCCGGTGAGGTGATATCACGAATGTTATTCGTGATCTGCCGAAAGCCTGCGCCCCAGAAGTTGACACCATACATTCCATGCTGGTCGAGTGTATCTAGAATTGTCCGACCAACTTTACCATCCAGAACCTTAGCCATGGCTTCGTCACCGGGTAGAATGAATGGAAGATCAAGCACCTGCAGTCGGGGCTCGAAATTCCCCAATGTCGCGGTAGGCGGAATGGCAATTTGGATCAGATTTTGCTGAAGCTGCTCGTTGATCTCAACATCGCCGCCAAGTTGTCCTGCTGGCAATACATTGACCTGGATACGACCGTCAGACTTTTCGGCCACTTCCTTGGCAAAGCTGATAGCAGCCTGCCCGTTGGGTGTTGCTTCTTGCAGGACGTGGGCAAACGTGAAGGTATATTCCTGCGCTTTGGCAGATACCGCGAGGCTGGCAGTCATGATGCCGGCGAGCAGAAAATAAGATAGTTTCTTCATAGAGTTGGTACTCCTCTGATGGTGATGTGATTAGCTTGTTGCTTTTGTTATTATGTGTACTCATTCAGTCGGCCAGCGCACCGCTGGGCCGTGTTTGGACTTCAGACATAAAATGATAATTTGAACGCGCCTCGAGCAGCTCTTTGGAATAGAGTTCGGCACGTAAGGTCATGCCTTCATCCTGTCCTGCTTCGCACATTATTCCCGTTAGTGGTGAAGCAATTTGGCTGAATCCCATTCGTTCCCAGACGCCCAGCCCCCCGCCAAGTTCAAGCGCCCCGCAGCCGTTTGCCGATAGCACAAAAGCTTGGTTCTGCACGGCTGTGACGAAAGGAAGGGAGCGCCAGAGCTCTCGTTTGGTTTCGGGGTCTCCTACGCCGCCTTTGTCCCCACCTTTCCAGAAGGAGGAGGCGAAGATGATTAGATCCGCTCCATTGAGAAAATGTTTGCGCGCAATTTCGGGAAACAATGCGTCGTAGCAAATGACGATGCCGATTTTGCCAAGGGCGCAGGAAAAAGTTTCAACCTTTGGGCCAGGCGTATAGTAAAGTTTTTCGATCCCCGGAAAATTCTGTTTTCGGGATATCCCGATTACGCCTTGCGGTCCAATCAGCGCGCAACTGTTGTAAACAACGCCATAGGTATCGCTTCTCTCGTTGAAGCCGACAATGGTGTGAAGGTTGTGTTTCTGGGCAACGTCACAGATCGCCCGGATTTCATCGGCTTCAAGGTCAATAGCTGCTGTTTGCCACAGATCCAGCGCACCGCCCAGACCATGCTGGAAGAAGTTGGTGATGCTTACCTCTGGAAAGACCACCAGATCTGCACCCTGATCCGCTTCTTCGGTGAGGGTCCCAAGGATAAAATCCATGTTGCCCTGTCGATCATGCTTCTCGGCCGGTCTGTTCTGTATGACGCTCGCCTGGATAGCCTCTTGCATGTGGTATTCTCCGGTGTGAAATCTGTTTTGTGTTTCGATCTCCGTAAACGCTAGCAGGTTTGGTTTTCTGCGGTTAGAGGCAGAGAACTTACGTGAGGTGTAAAAATATTTACAAAGACATCGGAAGCTGCTGAAGCTATATTTCCATTGCTGCTGATCGGAGACAGACGATGCCGAGAGATTGGAACGAGCTCAATTGGGATGACATCAAGTTTTTTCTGGCCCTTGTTCGGCGGAAGAGATTGACGGGTGCTGCGCACGAACTTCAGACATCGCATGTCACGGTATCAAACCGCATAGCCCAACTGGAAAAGGTTACAGGCCAGCGCCTGTTCTCTCAGAATAATGATGGCTTTAAGCTGACACGTGAGGGGAAGACATTTCTTCCCTTTGCGGAGGAATGTGAGCGTCAACTTCAACTCGCCGCGACTGCAAGTCTCAGTGATACGACGCCCTTTCGCCCATGCGTGAGGGTTGGAGTGACTGAAGGGATCGGTAACACCTATTTCTCACGTATTTTCTCGAACTGGGTGATCGAGAGGGACATAGAATTGGAGTTGGTGACGCTGACCAAGCTCAGTCGGGTTACGCAACGCGAAGCAGATATTTGTGTCAATATGGAAGAGCCCGATGGTCAAAACATTATAAAACAGGTGTTAACCCCTTACCGTTTGGGCATATATGCAGCCAAATCTTATCTGAAGCGAAGCGAGCCGATCATTGAACAATCGCAATTGCGCGATCATCTCTGGATTGGATATGTCGACGATCTCATTTTTTCATCTGCGCTCACCTATCATCGGGAAATCGGTGAAAATCTGAAGTTTGTCTTCCGCGGAACCACGCTTCTCGCTCAGTTGCAGGCAGCGATCTCTGGCGTCGGTCTTGCCATTTTGCCTTACTATGTCGCCAATGATCACAACCTGGTTCGTGTCTTGCCTGATTTTTGGTTTGATCGAACATACTGGATCTCGGCAACGACAGATCTTCACCGATTTCCCGGGCAGTCTGCAGTTTGGCAATTCATCAAGTCGGCATGCAATGCGGATCGATCGCTTTTTATGGGAAATAGCGATTAAGTACTGAACGAGTTTTCGATCAGAAAGTTCCGAATTTAGAATACGCCGCCCGGCGAACAGGCTCTAGTCGCGTAGCTCCCCAAACCCCCTGCGGGGTTTCGGCCGGTCGGTGACGATCCCTTGCAGACAGAGGGCCTTGCGACCAATCGGTGCGGCAAAGCCGCCCTTCCCTATTCTTTCCGCCAAGCAATCAGCCATCTCGAAGTCAAGGGGCAAGCACGCTACGCGTGGCTCCAAGGCTCAACCGTGTTGGGCTACGCCCTGCCCGCTCCAATCGCCTCGTTGCCCCCTTGACTGCGCCCTGTCTGACCACTCGTCGGGCTATGCCCTCCTCCCTTCGCTCCGGTTAATGTCAGGGGACATTAAACCGTCCCTTTGTGAAGAGGCCCGCCCGAAACGGCGAGCTAAAAAGCGAAAGGGTTTTAACGATGTCCAGCGAAAGCAGCCCGATTTTTACCGGTCAACGTCTATGGAATGGTGCAATTGTCACGCCGCAACTTGCTGAGACTTACAATCGTCTTCAAGACCGAATTGAAAGTTTTAGAGCCGAAGGCCGGAACGTTCCAGTTGAGCTTGTTAATGGTAGCCACAAAATCATTGCGGAGGCTCAATAATGTCCATCGTTCCAGAAACAAAAGGCTTTCTTGGTTCGTCAATGGCGAATGAAAACCTAAGCCTTGGAAACCTTCTCGATTTCGTCAACTCAACAAAAGAGTGGAGCAATCGGAAATGCTTTGTTTCTCCCGACCTTCTGAAAATCACCTATCTCGGTGAGAACAGCGAACACGAATTTTCCCTCCTCAATAATGGGCGCTGGATTGGTTACGAATTTCTCCCAAACGAGCCAGACAGCGCACCTCTCAGCCTTTCATTCAGCTCGGTAAAATCCTTTGTCGCTTTCTTCAATTGCGACAATTGGGAAACCGTAGTCATGCACGCGTCAAAAGCCATTCACCAAAATTAGTCAAATCCAAAAAGCATAGGGGTATGCAATCATGTCTAAGAAATCAGAAATCAAATCTATTCCAACCTTCCCACTCTCCAAACTTGTCCTGTCCGATATCAACCCCCGCCAGATCGTTGATGAAACCGAGGTCGAAGCCCTCGCCCAATCAATCAAAGCGTGCGGCCTCATTCAAAATCTTGTCGGTATTTCCGAAGGTGAAAACATCGGAATTGTTGCAGGCGGTCGGCGCTTGCGTGCCCTGCAATTGCTCCTAGAAACCAAAGAAATTATTGCAAGCTTCCCTGTTGCCGTGCGGGTGGCAGAGAATGAAGAACAAGCCCTTGAATGGGCCAATGCCGAAAACACCGCCCGTAAAGACCTCAACCCGTCAGAGGAAATCAAAGCCTATCGCATCATGCAGGAAAAGGGCTTTTCCGTTGAAAAAATCGCTATCGCATTTGCAAAAACCGTCCGCCACGTCAAAGGCCGGTTGCGCCTTGCTAACCTCGCAGAGTGCATTCTTGATGCATTGGCACAGGGAGACGTTACCCTTGATATCGCTTCGGTCTACACAATCACCGACGATCAGGAAAAACAAACCGAGACCTTCAACCGGCTGAATGGATCATGGGGAGGCGATCAAGAGCACACAATCAAAAATAGCCTGATGGCGGAAGCCAACACAGCGGACGACCGGCGCACTCAATTCGTTGGCCGTGAAGCCTATGAAGCCGCAGGCGGTAAAATCCGCGAAGACCTATTCGGGGAAGATGTCTATTTTCTGGATACCATTATTCTGGATCGACTTGTTGACGAAAAGCTGGAACAGGTGCGCCAAGATGTTCTTGCAAAAGGTTGGAAATGGATTCAGGCAAATGTTGATTTGGTCCCTTATCAAGAGCGTGAATTGAACACCTTCATTCAGCCGACACGCCCTGAATTGAACGATCAACAATCTGCCCGTTTGGAGGCTTTGAAACAAGCCGACCGCAACGACCAAGCCAAACCAAACGAGCTTAAAGAACTCCAAGCATTGCTGGACTATACAAAACCCGTCTATCTGTCCGTAGATATGGATTTTGCAGGCGGTTACGTCTCAATCGGTCATGACGGCCAACCCCGTCTTGATTTGGGATACATTG
>NZ_PKUQ01000024.1 GCF_002866925.1 Cohaesibacter celericrescens | reverse complement strand
CGGCGTCAATTGCCCGCCAGAGCCACTGCTTCTTTCCACGGATCGTGATCACAACTTCATCCATGTGCCACTTGTCGTTCGGCCGCGGACGATCCCGACGAATGCATTTTGCGAAATGCCGACCAAAGCGATTGACCCAAAGACGGATCGCTTCACGGCTAACAGTGATACCGCGTTCGGCCAAAAGGTCTTCGACATCGGCAGTGCTCAAATTGAAGCGGTGATAGGCCCAGACGGCGTATGATATGATCGCTCGCGGAAAACGGTATCCCTTAACACGAGGCAAGACTGCAAAATTGTTCATCCCATTCGACTACAAGATACCGAAGGTGGAAACAACTTGGAAATGCCCGCAAGAAGTGTAATCAGCTCACACCAATTGAGATAGCAGCTGCAACCTATCCCAGCACCATAGGAGGGACATGCCTGCTGCGATCAGTGCGGAGGCATAAGCAAGACCTTTAGGGAGAGAGGCGTGCACTTGCCAGCTCACCCAAAGAGCAGCAAAGACGAGCAATACGATGCCGAGCTGTCCTAGTTCCACACCGATGTTAAACCCGATCAAAGCCAGTATCATCTGGGATGCGTCCCCACCCAGCAAATCTCCCAAAACAAATGAGAATCCATAGCCATGGATGAGGCCAATGATAGCGGTCATCGCAAACAGGTTGAGATTGAAAACAAGACCGGTGGGGGCCTGTTTTTTTTGTCGTAGCACCACGAGGAATGCAGCATAAAGGATAGAGAGGGCGATGGCGGTTTCTACTGCCGGAATGAACCAGTTGCCATGGGGCACAAAGCCAATGCTACCCAGATAAAGCGTGATTGAATGGCCCAGCGTGAAGCCGGTGACGCTCCATAATATGCTGCGTGAAATGCCCGCAGCCAAGGCAAAACATACCACAAAGAGCACATGATCCAGCCCAATCAGAATGTGCCAAATACCTTGCCAGATGAAATTGCCAAGCGCTGTTAGTGGTGAACCATCAAGGACAATCTCTTCTTGCATTTGCCCCGCAATCTGCAGGCTTTTAACTGGGGTGGTGCGATGGTCTATGATTAGATTTTCCAGCGTGACGCCAGGCGGGATTTGGACCTTTGGCATGGTGCTGTTGATGGAAAGAGTTTCGCCGATTTGAGCGTCGGGTAGGTGGAGTTCGAGGTCGAACAGTGCTTCTGAGATGAAGATTGTGCCGGTGCTGTTGGCCACATTTGATATCTCAAAATCATCTAATGCGTCTTGAGCTGTGCTTGCGGTGTCAAAATCGGGGTGGAGGTCTTGTGTGTGATAGCCCATACGAACGGGAACAGCTTTGGTTGTATGGCCATTGGCCTTGAAAGCGTAACCCTGAGCAAGGAATCGGGCAAAGCCATCTTTATCCGCTTCGATAGCTGCCTTATCCAATCGATAATAAGGCACTGCGGCGATCAGTTGATGCTTTAAGAAAGGAGCTTTCAGCATATCCGTGGGATCGGTACGCTGGGCTAGAGTCTCACCATAAGCAAGCGGGCCTGGAATGCGCATGAAAATTCTCAGGCCAGAACCGTCACTGTCCGGTGTTACATGCACTATACGGACGTTGTTGCCTAAGGTGAAATGCGCTTTTGCGGATGGTGTTAAGCCGCAGAGAAGACAGACCGCGACAAGAAAAGTGGCTATATGACTGTGGAGGCGGATGGTAGACATGGGGTTCCTTTATATGACTTAGACCGCTGCGATCAGCGCCTTGGTATAGGCATGCTGCGGGTTGCGCACCAGATCGGCAGACCGATTTTCTTCAATCAGGTGACCGCTGTTCAGGACAATCATACGATCACAAAAATGGCGTGCTAATGCGATATCATGGGTGATGAAGAGAAAGGCTGTACCCAACTCGGCGCGGAGTGTATCCATCACATCCATCACATTCATGCGAATGGATTGGTCGAGCATCGAGGTGGGCTCGTCGGCAATAATCAAGGAGGGATTGGTGACAATGGCGCGGGCAAATGCGACACGCTGTCTTTGTCCCCCCGACAGGGAGGTTGGCAACCGGCTGAGGAACGTGTCATCAGCGGGTAGCCGCACCAGTTCCAGTGCTTCAGAGATTTTTCTCTTATAGTCCAGACAGTGCCCGCCTTGGTGAATGAGTAAGCTTTCCGCTACCAGTTCGGCGATCGACAAGCGGTTGTTAAGGCTCTGGTAGGGATCTTGGAAGACCATATGTACCTTGCTACGCATAGCTAGGGCTTCTGTGTGGCTCAGGTCTTGCCAGTTTTTCCCGTTGAGCAGAACGTGACCCTTGTCTGGCATGGTAATGCCCATAATCATGCGGGCGATAGTCGATTTGCCAGCGCCAGACCCCCCCACTAGCCCCAAAGTGTCGCCGCTCTTGAGGGAAAAGGACACATCCTTGACCGCATATGTGCGACTATCACGTGTACCAAAAGGCATGCGCTGGTGATGGTTAGCTAGGAATGACTTGGAGACCCTTTTCAGCGTCAGTACGGGTTGGCGCGTTTTGCTTTGTTCTTGGGTGCGGGCTTTGGCCCAGCGCCGCTCGTCGTCAAGACCGGGCAGACTGTCGAACAGGGCTTTGCTATGGAGGTGTTTTGGTGCAGCCATCAGATTTTTGGGTGTGTTCGTCTCGACAATTTTTCCTTGATGCATGACAGCTAGATGGTCGCAATGACGAGCAATGAGCGGCAGATTGTGCGTGACAAACAGGATCGTTAACCCCATGTCGTGTCGCAGCTGCAACAGCAATTGCATGATGCTTTCTTGTACAAGCACATCAAGCCCTGTGGTCGGCTCGTCTGCAATCACAAGCTCGGCATTGTTGCAAAGGGCAATGGCTATGACTGCGCGTTGGCGCATGCCGCCAGATAGCTCATGTGGGTAGGATTTAAGATGGGCTGGGGTGAGGCCAACCCGTTCCATCCAGCGAGTAGCAAGAGTGTTTACGGCCTGCTTGGGGTGCTGCATGTTGGTGGTGAAGCGTTCGCTTAACTGGTCGCCGATAGTTAATACTGGATTGAGCGCATTCATAGCACTTTGCGGGATGAGAGCTATTTGGTTGGCCCTGATGCGGCGCATTTGACTGTCGGTTAATTGTAGCAAGTCCGATGAGTTAAAGACAATTTCGCCTGTGTGTATGTCGGCAGGTTGCCGCAGGAGACGCAATATGGATAGGGCAAGGGTACTTTTTCCTGATCCAGATTCGCCCACCAAACCCAACAATTGGCCTTTTTTGACCGAAAGAGAGGCGCCTTTGACGGCGTCTAATGTTTCCTGCTCAAGCGGATAGGAAACACTTAGGTTTTTGATCGATAAAGCTGTTTGTCCATCTTGGGACGGGGATCCTTTGGCTTTGGCTGGCAATTGCCCCTTGGCGGCATTGCGTGGGCTGAGAGAGGCGTCAAAACCATAGCCAATGAAGGCAAAAGCAACGACTGTGACAGCGATTGCCAGGCCTGGTGGCACGATCCAATAGGTCCAGGCTCCGGTGAGAAAGGCCGTTCGTGCATTGGCATGGAACAGGATTGACCCCCAGCTGTTTTGCAGAGGATCCCCCAATCCCAAAAAGCTGAGCGCCGCTTCAACAAGAATGGCGTTGTGGGCGATGCGGACAAATTGTGGCACGATCAGCGGAGCTAGTTCGGGCAAAATATGTTTGAGACTGATAAAAGAACTGGAGGCCCCCATAGCGCGAGCGGCTTCGACAAATGTGGCGGCGCGGATCGAGAGGATTTGAGCTCGCATTTCACGCACCGGCTGGGCCCACATCACCAGAGTGATGACCAGAATTTGGGTCGAGACAGATGCGCCAAAATAAACACCGAGGACAATAACCAAAGGCAGAAAAGGCAACGATAGGGCAACGTCGACCATGCGCATAATGGTTTTGTCGATCCAGATCGACGATAAAGCACTTGTGCCCTCATTCTCTCGTCCTGCGTGATAGCCGGCCGATAGGGCAAGAAAGGTGGCAATTATGGTGGAGCATGAGGCCACCAGAATCCCGACAAACAAGGAAACCCGCGCGCCATAGAGCAGCTGTGAAAACAGATCCTGACCAAAGTCGTTGCAGCCGAGTATATGGGCAAAGGTTGGCCCCGAGAAAGGCTCACAAACACTGGCTTTGGGGTCGTAAGCAGTCAATAGAGGTGCAAATACCGCTGCAAAAAGCATAATACCTAGAAGGCCCAGCCCGACGATCTGGACTTTTCCTGTCGTCGTAGAAACCGGAGCAAGGAGGCGCAGGAGGGTTGCTGATCGGTGCCGTGATGTCTTTGTCTGACCTGTATGGCTCGATGATGAAGATCCCTCGATCGTGGTTGCATTTTCTTGCATGACGCCTCAGCCTGACTTTCTAGTTCTGGGATCGATCAGGGAATAGAATAGATCGGTTATTAGATTGGCTGCGATAACGCTGATGGTTGTCATGACAAATATGCCTTGCAACAGATTGTAATCGCGAGCGCCAACACCGCTGACGATAAGGCTACCCAAACCGGGATAGGAGAAAACGGTCTCGATCACTAAAGCTCCGCCGACCAGAGACCCGATGCCCAGCATGGCGTTGGTGTAAAGAGGCAGTATGGCGTTGCGGAAGGCATGTTTGAAAAAGATGATCCTCTCAGACAACCCCTTGGAACGAGCAAACATGATGAAATCCTGCTCCAGTGCGACCAGCATGGATGAGCGCGCAATCAGGAGTACCGAGGCCAATTGGACCAGCCCGAGTGCCAGCACTGGCATAACCATTCGTTTGGCGATACCGACATACCAATCCCATGAACCGCTTGGTGCTCCCAGCTCGTAGGCACCGAAAGAAGGCAGCCATTGCAACGTGGTCGAGAATAGGATGATCAGCAACATGGCGAGCCAGAATGGCGGCAGAGAGCCAACCAGCAAGACGCTAGACAATGTGGCAATGTCGGAAAACTCTCCGCGCCGCCACGCGGAGAGTACACCAAGGATTGAGCCGATCAGGGTAGAGAACAGCAAAGCCCCCCCCGTTAACAGCAGTGTCCAGGGCAACCGCCCCATCAAGATATCCCACACAGGCTGCCCCAATTGGGTGGAAAGCCCGAAATCACCATGCAGAATACCGACCAGATAATTGAAAAACTGCATGGGTAAAGGCAAATCTAGGCCAAAGTCGGACAGTACACGCAACCTGTCTGTCTGGGTCATGGCCCGCAATGTATCTTCGCTTAGCAAATAGTCCAGCGGGTCTCCCGGTGCGATTCTGGGCAGGAAGAAGTTGATGCTGAGCGCCACCAAAAGTGTCAGCGCATATTGGCCAAGCAGGCGCAGATAATACATGTGCAATTCCGATTGGGGTATGTGACGGTTTTTTGGGGTGCTGGGGCAGAGCCCAGTGGAATGCTAGCTGGCGGCTTCTTCTTCCAGCGTGGCATAGACAAAACGACCATCGACTTTAAGCAGGCGCTGGGTCATTTCCAGTTTTAGCTCGGCAATGCGCATGGTTTGGTCATTGCTTTTGGTTTCGAGGCCCACCAGTTCAAAAAACTCGTCGCGGACATGGCCGGCGCGTAGAATGAGCTTAACGGTTTTGTCGCGATAGCTGATGTGAAATAAAAATTTAGAACGGTTGCCTTTGTCGCGCAGCGAGGCATTGAGCTCGGGGTCTAGATGATACCGGTCTTCGCTTACCGCGCGGGTCATCATTTCAATGGCATCACGAAAACCGCCACCGGGAAAACTGGTGGTAAATTTCAATTCACGTCGTTCGATATAACCATCGTCTGAAAGTAACGGTATAGCTTTTTGCATAACCTTGATTGCTTGTGCGATGCCACCGGGCGCGAAAATTCCGTGGTATTTCTCCAGATCTTCAAAGTTGTAGGAAATTTCACGTCCCTGTTCAAACAGGGTGATGGAGTGGTTGGACATGATGTGCTCCTGAAAATGCTATCTCTCGAATTAGCAGAGGCGTGCGGGCGCCTCTGCTATGGTGAAGGCCTTACTTCACTAACTCTTCGGCCGTGCCCGTTCTGGCTGGACGTGGCAAGAAGGAATATTTGTGGAATATGCCGTAGCCTGCGGAGGAGGCGTAATTGTCATAGGCCTTCCAGCGATAAGCAAACAGGCCGTCCGGATACCAGAGCATTACCCGGTTTGGATATTTGTTTTGATAATCCTGTAATTCATAGGACACCTTGAGACGATCTTCGCGGGTTCCAGCTTCCAGCCAACGTTTGACGATGGCGTCCTTTTCAGGCTCCTGTACGAGGGCCGCTTTGCTATCGCCTTTGTAGAGAATGATCAACATGTCCTGATCGGCGATGCCATGGGGGGTGATATCCATAACGCGCAGGTCATATTCACGGCTTTTCCACAATCCGGCAAATGAGGCTGGATCCATGGTTTCAACGCGTGATTTGATACCCACCTCGGCAAGTTGGCTGACAACCATTTCAGAGGCCCGCATCAAGAGCGGCCGGTTGGACGCTGCTTTGATAATCCATGTGAGCGGTGTGCCGTCGGGTAGATCGCGTATGCCATCACCATTAGAATCCACATATCCTTGTTCATCTAGAATAGTCATGGCTTTGGCAGGATCGTACGAGACTTTCATATCAGGACGCGTCCAAAAGCTATCGACATGGGGCCAGCCGTAGGTGCCGGATTTACCCATGCCCAACATAACCCGCTTGAGCATAGGTTCGGGGTCAATCGCCAGTGAAATTGCCTGGCGAAGCTGGCGGTTGTCGAAGGGCTTACGCGCCAGATTGATGTCTAGCCATGTGCCCCAAAGGCTGGGAGCTTTGGCTATTTCGATATCGGGATCGGCAGCCCACTGCTTGACCAACTCGGGAGGAAGTGAGCGAGCTGCTCCGTCCAGCTCTCCGGTTTTAAGGGCGGTGAACATGGTCTGAGGATCCTTGATCATCACCAGCGTCAGCTCTTCGACCAGAGGTTTGCCTTTCCAGTAGTTCGGATTGGCCTTGTATTTGTAATACTCGTCCGCCTTATAATCGACCAGCATATAGGGGCCGGTGCCGATGCCTATGTCTGTGAACCCGCGGGGGTTTTTGACATTCTCCCACTGAGCTTTCTGAATGATCGGTAAATCCGTTGCGGTGATCACATCGAAATTGGGCATGGGCATTTTTGAGGTGATACGCAGTTTGAGACGATCAAGGACCTCGATTTTTTCCATACGAGGGACCGCTGAGGTGTGGTGTGTCCAGCGGTTGGCTGGACCCTCGCGATAATACTCGAATGTAAAGGCAACGTCTTCGGCGGTAAAATCGGTACCATCATGCCATTTGACTCCATCACGCAGAGTAATTTCCCAGTTACGGGCATCATCGCTGACCTGCTTGATGTCCGTAGCTAGCCAATCATCAGCCTGCCCAACATAAGGGGAGGGCTCGCGCAATTTGTCATAGGACAGCCACAGCAGCCAGTCGTTCCAGCTATTGCCGATGGTGTAGGTAGTGATATTGCCTGCGGTGTTCCAGATGCCGATTTTGAGATGTTTTGCTGTTTTGGGGCCGTCATGATTGGTGACAGACACCATGCCTGCAAGAGGCACTTGATTGGTGTTTTTACCACTTTTCTCGTCTGAGCCAGACGCCAAAGACAGGCCTGTGGCCATCAGCAGTGCCATCACCAGCGACGCGCTTTTGTAGACTATTCTTTTCATCAGCTTATCCAGTTTTTCGGTACTATGGGCCTTTGAAGGCCAATCTTTAGGCCCGCCGGGCCGTTGTAATATTTGGATGTCTGGGTGCATCTAGACAAAGCGACCCGAAGAAGTCAATTTAATATGAATATAAAACTCATATTAAATTTTGGATATGGAGCACCTCAAAATGATCACCAGGATCCGCGGTCAACAGCTGGATAAGGAAAAATGGGAAAGACGTAGGCCTTGATCTAGCAAGAACAGCGTCGGATGCTTCGATTTAGTAAAATGGTGGTTTGTTATGTTGCTCTCACAGTGAGTGATAATGGCTTTGTATCCAAATTATTTGGGCGAAGATGCTGCGAGGAGAGTTTTGAGACATAATACTTTTCTCGATTTCCAATTCTTGAGTATCGTATGCAAGTTATCGAAATAGAATTCCTGAGTCAACAATTCATAATAAGTTATATAATGAACTAAATATCTGATATAATTAAATATATTATTATATGTGCGATTTGGTCGCATTTTTGAAATGCAAGTTTGGGAAAATTTTTCTTGCGTTTTTACAGCAGTCTTGACTAATTATGTATTTAATATTCAAGTTTAAAATAGCCCGATGGGGTGTTGTTAACGAAAGATCTGAACCATGAGTACAGTACCTGCCGGCCGGTTTTTGTTTTTGAAAAACACAGCGGGTGGACTGCCTGCGTTTTTTCCTAAGCTGGCACATCATAATTTCGATATCATCCAGCAATATGAGGCGGACCGTCTGGACTGGTCGCACTACGATGCCATCATTTTGACGACACATTCTGATCAGCGTCATTTGATGGAACTGTCGAACCGTTTCAATGCTTACTTGGAGCAGGGAGGGACTATTCTATTCAATGGGCATGTTGTTCAAGCATTTTTGCCTGAGTTGAGTTTTTTCAAGCCATTGCCCAAGCGAGGTAAGTTCGATTTGGTGGTGCATCGCGAAAAAGAGCATCCTGCATTTGATGGCATCGACAGCAATATATTGTCGTTCCGAAAAGGCGTGTCAGGCTTTTACGGTCGCGGCATGAACCCGCCACCGCAAGGTGCTGAAATACTCAATTCGGTCGGCCCCGATCACTGGCCTCTCGACTGGATTGCCACCCGACCTTCTGGTGGGCGCATATTCATGCATGCGGGAAATGATATCTGGGGCTTTTTAATGATCGGCTCCTCGCAGAATCTGCCGCTTGTACAGCGGTTTTTTGACTGGTTATCCGCCAGTTCCAATCAAAAACCAGCAACACAGATTGTATAGGTTCCTTTATGAATATTGGAAATAAATTGGTGCGTAAGCCTGTCATCGCGGCGATTGATGCCGGTTTCTATTATCATCATCAGTCACTGTTGGAAGAGCCATTTGCACATTTTTTTGATCAGGTAATTTATATCAGAGATGTGCCACTGACAGATCTGAAGCAGTTCGACACATTGATCATCCCCTGCCGCACCAACGCCTATCAGCTTGCTCCACTCTCGGAACAGTTTCAGGACTTTATGAAGACGGGTGGCCGACTGGTCGTGATGGGTGAGACTTTCCCAGACCGCTGGTTACCGAATGTTAATTTCACCGGCATGGAAACCAATTTCTGGTGGTGGCTAGAAGAAGGAGCGGATTTAGGAGTACGGATTGTCGACAAGGAACACTCAATGGCGGTGCATGTCTCAAAAGAAGTTGCCACTTGGCACTTGCATGGAACTTTAGATCCTCTTGGCGACAATCAGAAGAGTTTGATTGCGACAAAAGAAGGCGAGTGCTTAATGTTCGAAGATATTGATAGCTATGCACCAGGACGTTTAATTGTAACCACGCTCGACCCGTTCTTTCACCATGGAAGTCACTTCATGCCAACAACCACTCTATTTTTGGAGAGATTTTTAACTTGGCTCTCTGAAGATCAGACACTTAAGGCCAGAAAAAGTCGAGCAGCTTAGACTGGAGTTCCCGACTTTACAGAATATGGACTATCAGTTGAGGAATGAGACTTCCACTAGTTTTGAAACGATTTCATCTGACTGTGATTGCTGGCTCTGTATGCTTGGTACAGTCGTATCCAGAACGACACAATAAAAACGACAAAACCCGAGATCTACGATCCCGGATTTTCTTGATTGGCATTCATCAGGGTTACTGTTTATTTGAACTCTTTGACATCAATCCAAAGAACAGCATCTTGAGACAGTTCTTTGCCATCAAATTCAGTATCCGGTCCTGCTCCTAAACACGCAAAGCCCCAAGAGCCTGCACGGGGCAGACCGAAGGTGAATACACCATTATCATCTGTAATCGCAACGATGGCGCTATCAGGAACTGGTCCGTCAGCTTCTTTTGCAAAGGCATTGCCTTTAAGATCAATTTTGGGATTGATATATTCAATCTCGCATTCGATGCCACCCTTTGGCTTGCCAGAAGAAAGAAGTTTACCTGTGAAGGTACCGCCAACGAAGTTTTGGTAAGGTTTGTTGAGCGGCAGAATTTCAGTTTTGAGCCCAAGAGGCTCGGCCCAGTCGACCGGCATGGCTTTATTAACGAAGCTCTTAGTGATTTGTTGAATGTAAATATCTTCGCTGCTTTCATAATAGGGCGCTGGGGTGAGAGCAAAGATATAATCGCCATTGCGTTTAATCTTATAAGTGGTCTCAAAGCCTTTGGCTTCGTTGTGCGCTCCTTTCCATATGATCGGATCCAACGTTGGTAGTAGGTCTGTTTTCTTGCCTTTGAAGTAGACGTCAAAGGCTTCGGGACTACCCATATCCATCGCGTGGCCATTTTCCATCGGGTGGCCGAACATTAGTTTGAGAGGGATTTCCTGTGCGCTATCCAGCATAACATCCGGCGTATAAAGCAATTGGAAATGAGCCTGAGCCGCACCAGAAAGAGCAATGGTTGCGATGGCAGCGCCAGCGAGTAGTTTCTTCATTTTGTCGGAACTCCTAAGTAAAAGGCCAACCAGGATTGGAAAAAAGCTTCCCTATGCCGGGCGAAAATCCGCACCAGTTTGGTATTTGAAAATTAAGTTGATTGAATGCCCAGAAAGGCTAGGCATATTTGGCTAGTGACGTTTATTCAACGATATCGCTACCCTTGATTTCGACTTCATGGCCTGGGCCTGCATCGAAGACAACACGATAATCATTGTCGGGTTTGGCGAACTCAAATTCACTGTCTTCACTCATCTTGCCTTCAAGAATGAGATTGTTTTTACCGTCATAAACCATCATGGCAACACCAGATGCCGAGGAACCGTCAGAAAAGCCGCCTTCACACAACACGGTGCCATCACCATTGTCATAGCAAGCACAGATGGGAGTGTGGGCGACTGCGGTCCCAGCCAGCAATAGAAATGCCATAGTAGAAAGCGTGGCTAGATTTTTCATCTAAGCAAATTCCCTAGTAAATTAAAAATGTCACAGCATAAATACTTATACCGATCTTTTGTGTTGTTGTTAGAATTATTCCAAACAAGTTTTGATGTTTGCTGAAAATCAAACTTGTCCTTCATATTCAAGTTTTTACTTTATTCTCTGGTTTTCTTGTTGTAAATAGGAAGCATTCGCATTCTCATATAGACCCGCTCGAAATTCGTGACTCTTTTCCGGCCCGCCGATATGGGACAACCATCACAGAAATGGTGTCCGCCAATGCCTATTAAGCTAACTGAAAATAGTCATAACTATTTGACATTAAACGATATTCTTCCTGGGAGAATTGCCACAATCCGAGGGCATCGCGCGACCGGTGCTGTGCGGCAGAGGCTGCTTGATCTAGGCCTCATGCCGAATGTGGCGGTTTTGATGGTGCGCGCAGCACCGCTAAATGACCCGATCGAGCTGCGCTTGGAAGCAACTGATATCACCTTGCGCAGACGGGAAGCTGCTACAATTGAAGTGTTCGAGGATCAGAATGTCTGAACAAATTAAAGTGGCCCTTGTTGGGCAACAAAATGCTGGGAAATCAACGCTTTTCAATCTGTTAACCGGCGCGCGTCAACATGTAGCTAACTATCCGGGCGTCACCGTTGACAAGAAATATGGCCGTTACAATTTTGGTGGGGCTTTAATTGTAGCTGTTGACCTTCCCGGCACCTACAGCCTGACATCTTTTTCCCTTGAAGAAAGGGTTGCTAGAGAGTTCCTGATCAAGGAGCGACCAGATGTCGCGGTTAATGTTGTGGATGCATCTAATTTGCGGCGCTCTCTGCATTTGACCTTTCAGATGCTGGAAATGGGATTAAAGTCTGTCCTAGCGCTTAACATGATGGATATGGCGAACAAGCGGAGCCTTACAATCGATGTTCAGGGGCTTGCAAAAGAACTTGGTCTAGTCGTAGTTGAGACTATCGGTTCTAAAGGGGTCGGCCGAGATGCATTGCGGCTAGCTATAAATGAGGAATCGCGCTGCGCAGGCAAAAGCAGACAGGAAATCGATTATGGAAGTTTGGAACCCATGATCGCCGAATTTTCGCTGAATTTGCGAACTGTAGCACAACAAGTACAGTTACCCGCGCGTTGGCTTGCAATCAAATTGTTGGAAGAAGACAGTCAGGTAACAGCCTTGCTGGAAGAGAGTGGCGATATCGGTTGGGCCGAAGCACTTTCCCAGAAGGCCGCAAAAATGAGTGGGCGGTTTTTCGAGGAGGAGGGGCTGAGTGTCTCCGATCACATTATTACGGTTCGGGACCAGCGCGTCTCCAATTTGATGGATTGCTACGTTCAGCGAGGCGAAGACTCCGGAGAATCGACTACAAATAAAATCGATAGGTTCGTACTCAATCGTTGGGCCGCTCCGCTTTTTTTGGTCTTCACCGTCTATATGATCTACCAAATCTCCATTGTCTGGGGGTATGAGCTGACCAACCATACTTGGCCATTCCTCGCCAAATTTCGCGAACTTGTGGCGGGAGTTCTGCCTAGCGCGGGCTTCTTGGAAGACCCCTACACTCGTTCCATGGGTCTGTGGCTGGTAGATTCAGCCAATACCTTGCTCAATTACGTGCCCATCTTCCTTATTCTATTCGCGCTGATCGCAATTTTGGAAGATTCTGGCTATATGGCGCGCATCGCTTTCATTCTCGATAAGGTGCTTCATCGCTTTGGACTGCATGGACAGAGCACATTGCCGCTCATTCTAGGCGGCGTATTTGCGGGAGGCTGCGCTGTACCGGGCATTATGGCGACCAAAGGCATTCCGGACAATAGAGCGCGCATGGCCACCATCTTTGCGGTTCCATTTATGAACTGCCTGGCCAAGGTACCGCTCTATACCCTATTGCTCGGTATTTTCTTCTTTGAAAACAAGTCGTTGATGATGTTCTACATCTCAACCATGACTATCATTTTTGCGATGCTGGTCTCCAAACTCCTGACGATCACGGTTTTGAAGGGTGAGGAAACCTCACCGTTTGTCATGGAATTGCCAGCCTACCATCTTCCCACACTTGGTGGCGTTTTGCGCCGCTCTCTTGAGCGCACTTGGATCTACCTCAAAAAAGTAGGTACCATTGTTGTGGCTGTTGCTATTGTGATTTTTTCGCTGTTGCAATTTCCGGGGTTATCCGAGGATCACTTGAATGGCTTTAAGGCCGAAGGTATTGCAGCCATCGTTAAGTTCCAGGAAGGCATGACAGGCAATGCTTATCAGTCGCTAACAAGTGACGAGCACATTGTGCCGCTGATCAATTTCTATACTGACTATAAGCGAGCTAAATTAAACGCAGGTGGCGCAGCTGGTTCCAAGGCCGTCAATGAAGCGTTTATGGCACGCAATGCAAGCTATTATCCGTTCATTAAAGCCCCAAAAGGGGACAAGGACGCCAAGAAGGCCGGTCGGTCATTGAAAAAGCTGGCAAAAGCGCGCAAATCCATTCGTCGTCAGATGAAAGAAGAGCGGATCGAAACATCCATTCTCGGTTCAATTGGTCGTTCGATGGAGCCCGTAACTCAATTTGCTGGTTTCAATTGGAAAATCAACGTAGCTTTGCTGTCTTCTTTCGCCGCAAGGGAAAGTTCTGTTGCGACACTTGGGGTTTTGTTTCAGCAGGATGAAGACCAGAATGCCTCTCTTGAGGAGCGCATGGGGACCGAGACGATGGCAGGAGGGGCAACTGCTTTGCTCGCTGTGTCGATGATTCTGTTCTTTGCGCTCTATCCGCCATGTTTGGCAACCACCGTCATGGTTAAGGTGCAGACCGGTTCCTATAAATGGATGCTATTTTCCATTCTGTTTCCGACAGTTCTGGGTATTGTTGTTTCAAGTCTTGTTTTTACGATCGGCAGATTAACAAGCCTTACCGGGATCGAAATGATCTCAATCGTCTATTTCTCAGCATTGGCACTGCTTGTTGTTGTTGGGGTAATGAGTGGGCGTGATGAACGCTCCTTCAATCGCCTATTAGCCGAACAAGCTGAGGCGAAATAGAGGGGGGACTTATGGAAGATACATTGGCTTTAAATACGAGCGTTGCACTACTTGGTGAGAGCTCAGCGGGCAATTTGTGGGATATCTTGCTAGTTGGGTTCATCATTATTGCTGCCCTCTTTTATCTCTATCGCAAATTATGGACCAAGCGCGGGGCCTGTTCTGATTGCACGTCTGGTGGGCCTTCTTGTTCTGGCTGCCAGCCGGGAAAAGTGGACTTTGATACAGCAACACCGCTTGATCATGCGGTTGGAGAGAAAGAGAATGTCGATGGGTGATTTGGCTATAGAGGTGCGCGGCCTTTCCCATAAGTATTTGGAACGTACAATCTATAGCGATCTCAATTTTACCGTGCCCAAAGGTCGGGTGGTGGCTTTGCTTGGTAAAAATGGTGTGGGCAAGACGACCCTCATTAAAATCCTGATGGGTTTTTTGCGTCCTATGGGGGGCATATGTCGGGTGTTGGGTCAGGATAGCCATCAATTGCAGGCCGATACTCGTGCGCGAATTGGCCTGTTGTTTGAAGGGCATTTGGCCTATGAATTTATGACCATCGAACAGATCGAGCAATTCTATGCGCCTTTCTATACCAAATGGCGCAAGGAGCTTTTCTATGATCTGGTTGATCGCATGAGTCTATCCAAGACCCATATCATTGGCAATATGTCTTGTGGTCAGCGCAGCCAAGTAGTGCTGGGGCTCATCTTTGCTCAAGATCCTGAACTGATGATTCTTGATGACTATTCGATGGGGCTGGATGCCGGATATCGCCATCTATTTCTTGATTTCCTAGATCAATTCCTTGCCGACGGCGAGAAAACCGTCTTTGTGACCTCACATGTGGTCCAGGATATGGAAGAGTTGGTTGATGATGTGATTTTCTTACATCGCGGCGGGAAAATGTTGCAAATGCCACTGACCGATTTCACACAGAGCTTCCACTGCTATGAATTTGAAGCCCCAAAAGGCAATGAGCCGCAAAAGGATACCTTTATCCGCAATGTGGATCTAATGGGGGGAGTGCCAAAGCTATTTTCCTTTATGGAACAGTCCCAGATGCAGTCACATCTAGATGATGCGTGGCCTGACGTTCGGCTGAAACAAACATTGCCCATGTCACTTGAAGAGGCATTCATCGGTTTGACCGGGAAATATTGAACAATGCTAAAATCTGTTTTTTTGAAAGAGTGGCTTAAGATCCGCTGGATATGGCTGTTGGCCTTAATAATCAATCTCTGTGCGCTCGGCTATCTTCTGCTAACCGTTCGTCATCAATTCAAGGTCGAGCATTCGGAAATGATTTGGTATTGGGTCTTTGAGCTTCGCCGGTTGCTTTTTGATGCCATCAAATACGTGCCTCTATTGACTGGGGCGATGATCGCGGTCGCACAATTCCTGCCTGAAATGATTTCGAACCGCTTCCGATTATCACTGCATTTGCCCATTCGAGCAGATGTGTTGGTTTGGAGCTGGGTCGGGTTTGGCGCTTTGATGGGCGGCCTGATTATGGTTGTATATGCCGTCGGGCTATATTTCATAATATCTGGCTGGTTTCCTGAAGAGGCGGCTGTGAGTGCCGTTTTAACGGCTGCGCCGTGGCTTTTGGCTGGCTGGGTTGCCTATTTCGGGGTCACGCTGATCATGATGGAACCCCACGCACCTCATAAAGTTTTTTATATGGCGCTTTCTCTCGCCTTCATCGGGTTGCTCTACCAAGAAAAGGGATATCAGGAATATGACGAAGCATTGCCTGTCCTTGCGTGCATGGCGGCACTGTTCGTGCTGACCGTCATCTTGCCAGCCCACCGTTATCGCCATCATAGCTGAGGAGCTTGATCATGACTGCTCGCCTTGCCCGCTACGCGTCGCTCCTCTTGGCTGTCTTTGTGCTTGCCGTTTGGTTGCCGCAACTACACAATATGCTGTTTGAATATCGCTTTGGCAAAACCCACCTGTTCTATAGCCCCGTAATCAAGAAGTTCATTTATAAAGAACTGGTTGGCGAAGGGCATCAATTTATCTATCGTGATCAAGACGAAAAAGACTACAGCCGCGAGGAATTTGAGGCGCTTATCCCCTTCATCTATTACAAGAATATGGAAATCTGGGGGAAATTGCCACTGCTCCTTGATGGCCAATCCTTTGACAAAACGGAGATAAAGGCGGCGCGGCAGGTGGTGGAGCTAAAGCCTACCGATCTTGGCGATCATAGTCCTCGTATTCAGCTCTTCCCGTTGTTGGAATCTAACCCTGGCAGAGCTCGACTTAGTTTTCCCGAAAATGTATTCCGCCCCGACGACAAGCTCAGCTTCATCAATAGCGATTTCAACCGCTTCGATGAAGAGCTTACTAATAGATTTGGGAACGCGCTAAAAAATTCTGGTTTTGTCTATCCTGTCAAAGCAGTGTTCGGGCGAGTCTCAATCCTTAAAGCCTTTGACGCCGGCTATTTTCTGACCGATGCCAAAGGACAGTTTTTCCATCTGATGAAAGTTGATGGGGAGCCGAAGATTTCGCAAGTTGCATTGCCCGATGGCTCAAAAGTCCGCCAGCTTGTTGTTGCCGAGAGCAAACGCCGGGAAATCTTGGGCATCTTATTGGATGAAGCAGGTAAGGCTTATCTCATGGGTTATGGTGACTACCATATCTTACCTCTGATCCTGCCTGATTATGATCCGGACACGATGGAATTAAAGATCATCTTTAATCCGCTTTATCGCACCGCTGTTTATTCCGACAAGGAAGTGATTCATGCTGTGGTCATGGACAAAAGCTACAAGGTCATTAGTCATCATGCCAGAACTATGGCAATGGCAAGGCCACGTCTATCAGAAACCATCTGGCATGTTGCGACGCCATTCTCGCTGCAACTTGCAAAGGGCAACAGTCGCTACCTTTCTTTCATCCCGCAGTTTCATGGCTGGTTGGCAATCATCGGTAATTTGCTTTCATTTGGCATTGCTGTTTTCTTTTTGAAGCAAAAAGGCACTAGAATCAGCAGTTCTATTTTTGACCTTCTTCTGGTCGGGTTGACTGGGCTTTATGGTTTGATTGCAGTTGTGTTGTTGCCGCCAGGCGTTGTCGATGGTGATTGATTCAAGGTGGGTATGGCGGTGGCATGCTCTCTGATATGGTACCTTTAAAATTAGTCCTGAGATCACCCGTATTGCAGTAAAACCTGTTTCATTGGAGTATAAACCGTTCGCCGTTTGGGCCGACTTTAATCTTTGTCGCACAATTCATGGAATTATGCTGCTTCGTCGGATTGAATCAATTTCGAAAGGATATCAGTGCGGACACCACGGTTGAAATTGCAAATAAAACTGCGGCGATTCCGACGATAGTTGGACCGGTCGGCGTGTTAAACTGATAAGCGACCCACAGGCAGAAATCCCGCCGATCACCACAGCTAGGATTCCCATTGTTTCTGGGGTCGGGCTCAAGGGTCTAGCCGCAGCGGCTGGAATGATCAACAAAGCAGCAATGAGCAGGACGCCAACGACCTTGATGGCAACCGCCACGGTAACCACCAAAGACAGGATAAGAATTATACCAGTTTGCGGAAGCGGAGACTCACTGATTTTATTGGTTCATCTTAGAGCCGAATTGTCATTCTCTGATAGTTGTTTCGACTAAACCACTACCGACTGATGTCGGTAGGATTTTGCACATGCCTTTTTAGGTACTGAAGTACAATATCTTCTGCAATGGCACCATTTGTGGTCGAAAAATACTCGCGGCCCCAAAAGTACCTTCCCCAATAGCGCTTTTTTAGCTGAGGGAACTCGCGCTGCACCTTATGAGAAGACCGCCCCTTCATCTTGCGCATGAGGTCGCTCACCCATTGCCCGGTAGGCAAGCAAAGCGCCGCCGAGAGGGACAGGTTTGGTGGGACTGATACAAACATATGAACGTGATCACGGGATAGTGCTCCACTAACAATTTCAACGCCATTTTCGGAGCAAACCTGTCTTACGATCTCTCTCACCCGCAAACGTATATAGCCAACCAAGACTTTGTAGCGGTACTTTGTCGACCAAACCAAATGATACCGATGGTAAAAAACGCAATGTTTGCCTTTGTCCTATTGCATGATCATACTACCCATAAAATGAACCTTAACCCCGTTGGGAGGTTCATTTTATGGGTAGTATGATCACTCTCTTTGCATTCCTGCTGAAGCGATCTCGTCTAAAGACGAGGGGTTTAAACTAATGCGTGGATACTAAAAGAAGGAGGCGTGGTGCAAGTCTCGTCATTGTCCTGTTTTAGTTGTGACCAAAACAAGATACAATCAAATTTAAGTGCTAATGCTCACCTTTGCCGGAAAGACGGCTTCCAAAAACCGGCGAACCATTTCGTGCGCGGGAAGCGAGCCGCCACAAGGCGAATAAACTCGTGCAATGTGGCGGCTCAGTTTCGCACCTTAAAAACTATCTGAAGGCCGCAAGCACATAGTCATCCAGATATTGCCAAACGGTTCCTGTTTGCGAAAAGCCTGCACTGCGCAGGGTTTCAAGATGGTAGCCGAGCGTCACCTTTGGCGTCGCGCTGTTTTTGTTCTCCCAAATGACTTTCCGCTTGCTGACGGCACACGCATAATTAGGCACTGCTTCTGCAGTTTCCCACCATTGATCCCAATTGTCGACACCATGATCGAAAGAGGCTGATTGTGCGTCTTTGTCGTCCTGTTTTGCGATCCGCGTGAAGGTGGATTGGGCGTGTTCATCATATTGCAGGTGATCCCCATTCATGAAGACCCCTCCCAGCCGGATCAGATTGGCGATCTCGAAGTAGACACGGGAGAGTATGTGAGGTTCCAGCCAATGCAGAGCTGTCGTGCTGACCACAGCATCGAACTCACCTGAAATCTCAGCCATCCAGCTTGGGGAATCCAGATCAACTTCCAGAAGACTTACACGATCATCCTCGCCGAAGACATCCTTTGCGATGGCGATCAGGAGAGGATCCTTGTCGATACCGACAATCTCGATGTCGGGAAAAAATTCCAGCAGCAGCTCGATGAGTGAGCCTGGGCCACAGGCCAGATCGAGAACGCGCGGTTTCTTGTTTTGGCAAATGTTCCGAATAACGGTGACCATGGACTCGAACCGCAAATCGCGATGACGGATAAATCCGGTCTGCTGGGCATCCCAGCGCTTAAGCAGTGACTGAGCCTGATTTATCCGTTCAGAAGGAACAGGGCCTTTTGTTTCAGTCATGATTGTAATTCCATTATAGTTGAGGTTTGAGAAAGCCTGTCGAAAGAGAGATGGACCTGTCCGCCGGGTGCGCGAAGGCGAACCATCGAGACCTGATAGACGGATTGGATGAGATCCCCGTGGAGGACGTGATCCGGTTGCCCTGACGCCACGATGCGGCCATTGGCCATCACGGCAATTCGATCACAAAAGCGGGCCGCCAGATTGAGGTCATGCAACACGACAACCTTAGTGCCCGCCAATTGGCGGATCATGTCGAGCACATCGAGCTGGTATCGCAGATCGAGATGGTTGGTTGGCTCGTCGAGTAACAGATGATCCGTCTTCTGACAGAGGGCGCGGGCGATGAGAGCCCGCTGCATTTCGCCCCCTGACAGCGAGTTGATGTTACGCTCAGCAAGGTCCAGCAAACCCACCTCATCCAACGCGTCAATCACAGCTTGATAATCGGTTTTTTTGTGAGAGCTGACCACCCCCTGATGAGGCATCCGTCCTAGCATGACCATATCTGCCAGTGTTTGGCTGTAGGTCGTAGGCCGTTCTTGTGGCACGACGGCGATGCGCCGTGCCAATTGACCTTGTCGGAATTCTGTAATGCCTTTGCCATCCAGCAGGATCGTCCCCTCATCAGGTGTGCATGCCCCATAAAGAAGACGCAGCAATGTTGTCTTGCCGCTGCCGTTTGGTCCCACAAGTCCAACCATTTCGCCGTCGGGCACGTCAAGATCAACATCGTCGAGAATGACGATTCCTTCCTGACTGAAATGCAGATTTCGCGCGCTGATCATTGAAGCTCTTCTAGCTTTTCGAGCAGCATCGAAACTCCTTTTACGGACAGAGGGGTCGGAGGATCGGTATAGGGGAACGGGAAGGCGATAACCCGGTCGTTTCGGACAGCTTGCAGGCCTGCTAGCGCCGGAATCATCTTTAGCGTTTTCGTCGAATCTTCCGGCGCTCCGAAGGAATAAAGCATCACGATTGTCTCGGGATCCTTGGCGATGAGGTCTTCAACATTGCCTTCGAAAACGCGTTCATGCGTCTCGCCATACACGTTCGTCAATCCTGCGGCCTCGAACACAGGAGTGACCATGCTCCGCGCACCGTAAGGATAGAGAACCTTGCCGCCTGCGGTGGCATAAAGAGCGACGGCTGTTCCGTTCACACCGGACGTTGCGGGAGCTTGCGCTTTCACACTTGCCTTCAACTCGGCAACCTTTTTCTCGGCCAGGTCCGAGCGTCCAATGGCCCGACCAAAGGCAAGCAGTTCGTCATAGACAAGATCAAAGCTTGCGCGGCCCTGCGGACTCGTTGACTTGTTCGTGCAATAGGCTGGTGGGCTATAGAGGGGAATGCCGCTTTTTGCCAACAGCTCCCGATCAGCCGCGCTTTCAGGAGCGAGGACAAGGTCAGGCTTTGTCGCCAGAATGGTTTCCAGAGAAATGACCGATCCGCCAGTGTCATTCATGCTTTTTGACAGAAGCGGGATGGTTTTGAATTTTTCGACATCCTCTTCTGCATAGATGCCTTCGACCGGTTCTGCGGTCCGTCCGACCAACAGATCGAGAGCATCGAGAGATGTTAAAGTTCCAAGCACACTGTTGTTGACCAAGAGGATGCGTTTCGGCGCTGAATTAATTGTGACCTCGGTGCCACAATTGTCAAAACGATAAGGGAATTCATCTGCGCTTGCGGGTGTCGCAAAGTTACCGGAAAAGGCAATCAGGGCGAGACCGCATACTGCAGCGATCTTTTGGTGCTTCATGTTCGTCTCCTCTCATGAGATTGGGTTGTTCAAGATGTGGCCGAGAAGCGTCGTCGCATCCGGCTGAGAAGGAAAATCAGGAATGGCGCGCCAGTGACGCCGGTCACAACGCCGATGGCAAGTTCCTGCGGTGGAAAGAGGGTTCGTGCACCGATGTCGGCGATGACGAGAAAAACCACGCCAATACCGGCAGATGCTGGGATCAGGATTCGATGACGCGATCCGATCAACATGCGCCCGATGTGGGGGGAAACGAGACCAACAAAACCGATAATTCCTGAGCCTGCTACCATCACACCCACGCTTAGCGATACGATGATCATGACATAGAGGCGGACGCGTTCAGGCTTAATGCCGATCGCCAGAGCGGTGTCATCACCCGACGCCATCGCATCCAGATGTCGTGCGGCAATTCCGAGAAGAAAGATGGTCGCGATGGCCACAAGGATTGAGGCCAAGGCCATTTCCCAATGGGTATTGGCGAGGGATCCCATCATCCAGAACATGACCGACCGACTTGCTTCTGGGGAGTCTGAGGCAAAGATCAGAAATCCGGTGGCTGCATTCAATGCATATCCGATTGCAATGCCGACCATAATCAGGCGCAAGGGGTCATTGCCGCCGGAACGCCCACCAATCACAAGGACGAGCATCATAGCAAACAGGGCTCCAACAAACGCAAAGCCTGATAGCGTGAGCGCACTGCTAGCAGTGGTGCCCAAGACTGTGATGGCAAAAGCTGCGCCCGTTGATGCGCCCGAGCTAATGCCGAGCACGAAAGGGTCTGCCAAGGGGTTGCGGACCATCGACTGAATGGCCGTCCCGCATACAGCCAGTGTCGCACCAACGGCAAAGGCCATAACTATGCGGGGAGCGCGGGACGTCCAGACAATGGAGTCAAAGGCCCAAGAAAAGTCCGGCCCCGGGGCAGCATCGGTCACATGTTGGAGAACAACATTCAGCACGGTGAGCGGATCGATATAAACCGGCCCGATTCCAATTGAGATAACGCCCAGCACTAGAGCCAGACAGAAAAGCAGGAACGCATGAAGGGCTTCGCGTCGATGATTGGCAATCAGCTTGTCTATGTGTGGTGTCGACAAAGAGCTAGTCCTAAAAAAAACGAAATGGAGCACCCGCCGAAAAGCGAGCACAAGGAGACTTAAAGCTGTCGGAATTTGAAAAACGGCAAGGATTGCAAAACGCAACGCATCGTTGCTCATGGCCCGTGATGCAAAGCTAAGGCCGATAGGGATTTCCCAAACGTGTGTCGCTCTAGAGCCCGAACTCAAGCCAGTGGTACGAATTTGGAAAGCTGGGTATTGATGACTGCAGAATCGTCATAGCAAACTCCTCTCGGTGCACCCCGCACCGGACATGGGTGAATGAAATGATGGCAGGTATCCTGACTCATGGGTCACAACGCCTTCCCGGCCTTCCCAAATCGCTCGATTCAGTGGCCTTTCGGGTGCGCTCGCCAATTACAGTTGCGGGGGCAGTCACAGAATTGATGAAATCAATCACCTCACTGTGTTCCCTTTTCTTCGAGGAACTCCATTCTCTCGAAGAGACCATCAACTGTTCTAGCTTGGATGAATATCGCCGCTCAAACAAGGGGACGTTTTGTACATTTGTGGATTTAGTCAGCGCACGTTGTCGCAGGCTCATGGAAACCAGCTGGACGACTTGATCCGGACGGTCTATGGATCTGTGAAACCACTTCAAATACTCCTTGGACACAATCGTTGTGTACCTTCCGGGTAGACGCCAACAAATAAATGATACGTTATATCATTAAATTACTTATTGACGCTTGTTCTGAATGTCCAGCCTCAGCAGCGCGATATTAACGGTTCTCGATTTCAAGTGGATTCTAGAGACGCACTTCTGATTATTCGGAAACATCATCGAGAAAGGCGTATATCCTCATTCTTGTACATCCAGCGCCACGGAAGCTACCTTCTGAACTAGCCTTGATGGCTTCAACAACCGAACAGCTCACCCGAGAGTAGCGTTGTTGCATGGATCAGCCACC
>NZ_PKUQ01000023.1 GCF_002866925.1 Cohaesibacter celericrescens | reverse complement strand
ACAAAAAAACTTTGCGACAGGGCCCCTAGCTGGCATGAACAAAGCCCTCATGGAAGAAGACAAAGAGTCGTTCAAGTATTTTCAAAAAGTCTGCTTTCTTCCCGAGAAAGGGCTGAAAGTGGATATTGTCGATAGCAAGTACCTAAATGAAATGAATAAAATCCGTGCTTTTAAAAATGGCCGGAAGCTCGAATGCTGGACCTACAGCGACAGCGTAGATAGAAACGCAAACTGAATTCTCATCACGACTTGGTTCGAAATAGAAAATGCTCTCTTACCAGCTCTTCGTCATTCTCGAGTTTTGTGCTGCTACTTGACGCGGCAACATCTAAGATTTTAGTCGCGACTTTAACTGGTAAACCGCCGACCTCCTCAGCAATAGCGCTGATCGCCTTAATTGCGCCTTCCAATCCGTTTTTTCTTATGCTCCTTTTTAAAATCCACCACCTGACCTGCGCCCCCAAAACTTCTCCAACTTTCTCTGGTAAATTCTTATACTATCTACAACTAAAAGCTGCGCAAATCTATGATTTTGTTCTACATAGCAGACATTGGATCAAGTTGCAGTATCCGGTACTCTGGGCTCGAACCGGACTGGTGCAGCGCATCATGGATTGAAGACAGTCATCCAGGTCGTGATTTGCAATCGCGGCCCAAATCTGCCGCTCGCTGGGAGCTAAATGTCTAAACCCGCTTCCCCATTCCTGACATTCGAACTAAACGCAGCAAATTTAGACGACTAGGTAACCACAACGCGGGCAAATTGTTGATTTGCCCAGGTATCGTGATCTGACGCTCTTTGGCCGGTATCAGGCTGTTTCTGGTGGAGATTTGGCGCGCTGGCAACTGCGAGAAGATCTTAGTCGAAGCAGCTTGCTTCATCAGTCTATTACTTCCACTTTCCCAATGCCATAGCGGAGACGGTTTGGTTTTTCTCGAATAGCCGTTTCTAGTTCTTCAGTGATCGGCGTAAAGGAGGTTATAACGCCTCCATTTGAGCGCACCGTTACAAAGACTCTTTGTTCCTGAACGGGATAGAAGTAAATCTGTCCCCCCACCATTGTGTTGGCCTCTTGTTCGGGAGTGTCAACGGAATGGCAGCTACCTGAAAACCGGTCAGAAGTCTTTTCAGTGAGCGCGTATTCGGTTTTGAAGGTGACCATCTTTTCTGTGGAGCGCGTTCCAGTGTTTAAGATGTTGACCTCGAGGATCACTGCAATGGCTTTGATATCAGAACTGAGGGCCCTTTCAGCATAAACCTGAGGCTGCATGAGTGCGTGGCTAGCACGAGCAAACAGCAATATCGCAATGACAGCCAGAAAAAAGCTCCCAATCCTTTTATTCAGTGCCAGCTTACACAGTGCGATCATCATCTTCCTTCCTCAATTCCATTTAGGAATTTTTCCGTCATTGCCTTCATTTGGCTATCGCTCATATTTGGGATGCGGTTCTTTATCTGTTTGGACCATTGATAGAGCGCGCGATTGGCGTAAAGCGCTCGTCCTCCCACTGCCTTAGCTTCAATGACACGGCTAAGTTTGTAGCCCTTGGCGGCTTGAATGAGCTTCTCCTGCTGGGTTGCCATCTCTGGAAGTTCTTCACGGAACTTATTGGCAAGATCTTTGCGAAAGTTCTCGACCTCCCGTTTGGCTATCCGTTCTGTAGTACCCTTATTGAACATTCGCGTCGGGGTACCAACCTCGATTACATCGTCACCACGGAGGCTATGAGTGATCTTGCCGCTTGGATCAAGCTTGTCAATACGACCCGAGGTTTGGTTCATGATATTCTTGAGCTTCAAGCCTGTCTCGGACCGAAACGCACCCGTCCCTTGGTCCCCACCATACGCATGGGCCTTGATATCCTGAGTTGTCAGTTTGCCGCCTGAGACCTGCTTGACTGCTTTGTCATAGAATTTAGAAAAGAGCTTCTCAGCGTCGCGCCCCTGCGGTGTCGCTGTACCCTTAGGAGTGAAGTCGATATCCGAAGAGCCACCGCGATAACTGTGACCCTTGCGCGCATGACTGCCAGTATTTTCAAAATGAGTAAGATGGCCCTTCAGATCCGGCCGCTCCTTGTAAAGCTGTCTGACAGCTTTTTCTCTTGCTGCCAGATCAAGATCATGGCGCACGGCATCCGTCACCTTCTTGGCCTTTTCGCTCAGATAGCGCGGGTTCTTCTTCAGTGCCTGAATGCCAGCCTTATAGGTCTCGCTAGTCGGATCGAGCCGCATATGTGGATTGATCTTGCGGGCATCAAACTGCTTACCAGCTTTGCCTAAAGTCTCATTGAGTTTACCAATTTGGCGAGCAGGATGGTTCGACGGCAATTTGGCTAGCAACTTTTTCTGTGTCTCGTCCCGGATGGCCGTTGATGAGCTGTTCCAGTTCCCTTTCACTTTGCTTGCTGCTTTTGCCTTTTCTTTTGCAGCTTTCGCAGCCTTTGCCGCCTGTGATGCCTCCCGCATCGTCTTTGCCTTGGAGAAAGCCCCGACCGTCAGCCTGTTGAGTACAAAGCCGAGAGTGCCCTGATAGACCCCTTCCTTGGTGCCTTCCCAGACAACAGACAGCTTGCTGGAACCCTTCTTGTTCGCCTCCCTAACGGCAGCATTATATGTATGGACTGTTGCCATAGCGGCGCCACGGGTCAGAAATGTATCCAAGGTCATCGCACCGGTTTCAGCGATGAACTGCTTCATTGTGTAATCGACTTTGAACTTGCCTTCCTTCTCCTGACCTTTGACGATCCTGTCCCAGTCGCCCAGCACGCCGTTCTTGTCGGTGTCGTCTATATCATTCAACTGGTCTTGCAAATCTCTCAGAAAACGTATGCGATCAAGGTCTGTCTCTCCACGGATCAGATTTTCCATCCTACCATCAAGCTTCTTCTTTTCCTCTGCGACATACGACATGATGATTGGCTGAATTTTGCGCTCCAGTCTGGAACGCAACCAGGCATCATGCAGCTTCTTGACATCTTGATCCTGCTGGCTTGGCTGTTCGTTGCGTCTTTTTATGTCCGCGCGGCGTTTCTTTTCCTGCTCATAAAGATTGCGCCCGATCCAACCGCCATCTTCGTCGCTCCAGACCTCGCCATACTCATTTTCATCGCCATCCTTCGGCTGAGGCGGCACATGCCCGTCCTGACCATTGCTAGCAAGATCATCAGATGTTCCGTCCCGGTTAGAAGATGGCGGTGGCGCAAACTGGCCTGTTGCCTCGGAATAGATCCAGCCTCTTTTGTCCTGAGCCCCTTCCTGAGGTTCGAACTCACCATAGCCATCCTTTTCCTTATAGCGCCAGCCGCGCACTTCGAAGTCCCGCTTCCATGCATCAAAGCCATCCAATGGTTGATCGATGGACACACCATCCTGCGTCGGTGCCTTGTCGGTCTGGGGAATGGCCACTGGTTTAGGGGGCTGGTAGGGTGCATCCGCTTTTGCAAAGCGGGCATCAAGATAACCATTGTCGATTGCATATCGCCGATATCCAGCAATGATAGAATAAGCGACTTTATGGAGCTCTGCCAATGAAATTGCATAATTCAGAACGCGGGTTTTTCTCGAAACATACTCAGTGTTTGCGATCGACCTCAAGTCAATGTAGAAATTGACCCGTCCAACATAGCAAGTGAACTGCAAAATTGAATTATATACACCACCATATTCATGCTTTTCGCTGGAATAGTGTTTCCAGCAATGCGCACCAGGAATGCTGGTTGGCAAAACCTCTCTTGCCTGCTGTTTGATATCTTTGATCGCGTAGTCCAAGGCATTTTGCGGGATCACATCACCGCGAACACTACCCTGACCGCTATTTGAGAAAACAATGACCGGATATTCCTTCGGATTTGTTCGGCCTTGTCGAAACACCGATACACCATTCCAACCCGTAAAATGATGATCATGCCAAGCAAAGCCGTTGGGCCAGTATTGAGCCGGAAGCAAAAAATCATCTGCATAGGCATTTGATAGGAGGATTCCAAGAAATGGAGCTGCCATCAGGGCAATGCGCGTCAAAAATTTACTTATGTGTAACATGAGACATCTCCCTTTCATTCTAACATTATCTTCTTGCCTATCGTCACCATCAAGCCGGGGCATGAGACATTTTCTTGTCACCCAAGCCGCCACGTCATGGTCATCTCAGCCCTAAATATCCCAGGCATCCTTGCCTTTCTTGATACCCCAGGAAGAACGGAACTTGAGCTTTCCATCCTGATCTGGGTCAGGGTCCGGGTCCGGGTCCGGTTTATCACCAGAGCGATAGACATAGGAGCCCTTGGCCGGTTTCCTTGCCTTGCGGATCACCACCGTTTCCGCGATCCGGTCGCCAAGCCGTTGTTTCTTCTCGGAACGCGACATCAGAATGATGCCAATCAAGTAGAGGAAAACCCCATCAATGATCCGAAGGAAGTTGCGCGTGAAAGCTTGCCTCATGGTGCAGGGCGACCCGTCAATTGAGACAACCTTGATACCCATCACCATCTTGCCGAAGGATTGGCCGTTTCTGCCTTCGGTCAACACGAAGTAGACAAGCGAGAAAGCAAAGCTCAGCAGCATTGTGACAAGGGCTGGAGTACCTTCAAGAACAAAGCCTTCCTCGGTGATGCTACCCACTTCCCCTGCCACCTGCATGCCGACGGCATAGAAAATGATGAAGACGATGACCAAATCAAATAGATGAGCGACGAAACGCCTTCCCAGCCCGATATATTCCGGTGCTTGCTCAACTGAACTTTCAAGGACTTCTGCTTTGCGCGGACTAACTTCTGCTTGATCATTGCTTTGCGCATCTTCGCTTGCCTGAATGACAGCTCCACAGGAGGGGCAGAACTTCGCGTTTTGAGGCAACCTTGTGCCGCATTCGGTACAAAATGACATAACTTCCCTCCCTCAGTTCAGTTTCTCGTCGTATAGGCGGATCGAGTTGAACATTGACCAAACGAACAGTTCATTACGTTGAGATTGAGTCGCCCGAGTTAGGAAACCAAAGCGATAGATCAGGTACTTCGTCTCAATAAAAAAAGTAAACTCATGCAGCAGTTTGCCGCTCTTCTGATCTGGATATTCGGTATGGAAATACTCATAAGCATGGCCATCCTGAGTATCCTTGAACTGATAAAGTAGACGCTGTGACGCTATCGTTGTGTCCAGGTAAGGGGCGGTCATGTCGTCAAGAGCAGAATAGTCCGTTTTTGCTCCTAGGAAGACGCCAAGAAGCATGCCCACTGGTGGGTCTTCCTTGCCCGTTTCGTCTTTACCGACGAACAGCAACGAGTAGCCATTTTCTTCCTCAATCAATTGTCCCGTCCAAAACTCTGGGATTGCGAGACGAAAACCTATCGGTTTGGTTCCATCACGCTCAATGGAGGCTGGCAAACCTATGTCACGGGTGTCAGCCCAATGAAATGCAAAAGGCGCATCATTGGGAAGCGAAGTTGCTTGTAAAGAAGTGATGGGTACGAGAAGGAGTAAGGCGACACTTGCCAAACAAACCACCGCTACCAACCACTTCCCCAACGAACTGGCGAATGCTTCTAAATAACAAATGCCGCGCATCATTCGATCCTCCCCAATCAGAATGCCCCGAAGGGACTGGCAGGCGCTCGGAACTGGCCCTTTTTATGTTAGGTTAACTTGAGACTTTCTGCCGTTCCGGTGTTCCGCCTATGATAGCATGACCACCGGGCATTAGAATTGATACAGTTCGTCACCGAGACATGTGTAGCAGGGCCTAGCATCTGTAGTCTCTTTCAAGCTTCATCGAAATGCTGATGTCTACCCTAAGCTCATTGCGGCCTAGTGAAACGCGATACAAATGTGGCCGACTTGTGGGTGCCACCACATGAATTTACGGCCCAAAGCCGGCATTCGCCATTTGGAAAATGCGGAGGTGCAGCTTTCGTATTGCTGCCATTCGTGCGAGCAGCAGCATTTTCAGAGACTAAGGACTATCCATTCTCTGTGCTTTTGAATTTCAGCAATGCAAAGGGGGTGGCGTCGTTCAATTCCCTAACTTCGTTGTTAGCATCTCTAGACATAACTCTGCGTGGCCGGGCTTCAAGCGTTAGCTGAACGTCTTGCGAGGCCGCGTCGGTTGGCCAGTTTGGAAAATGCGCTGTTTTTATTTTTGCAGTAAGGCAAAGCATACAACTCTTGTGCCGATGCTTGTAGGTAAGCCGTGCAAGGTGCTGATCATCCGTATTGAGTTCAAACTCATAGCGCCGTGTCTTATCGATCACCGGGACAAGCAACTCAATCGTTAGATCGGTGCTTTTTGACGACACCGTATGGGTAGCCTTGAGAGTATATTCTGGCTGCAAACCATCAGTTTTATATGGTATCGCCGTTAGAGAGATTGAGAGTAGAACATCTGCCATCTGTGCTCGTGAAGCTCTGCGCCTTGCCCGCAGGCGTCTTTGCTTGAAGAATGATCGTAGTAGATCTGATGCAATTCCATGGTCTTCCTTGGGCCGAGCTTGGAACAGAGCAGAAAAATACTCTATCGGCGTTGATCGTGAGGAACGCACCAGCTTTTTAAAAATATCTTTCGGGACATTGATATTGAGCGCCGAACTCAAATAGCTCAATGTTATCAATGCATTTACATTCAGATCAAGACTCTGGCAATAATTTAGAAACAGCGTCCAGTCCACTTCACCGGTTTTGATGATCGCAACACAATCAAGCAGCCAATCAGAATGGGCGTGCCCCTCAACACTGCCATGCTGAATGGCAATCAACAGCTGATCTGTTTGTCCCGGCACACGAACCCTGTTTCCCTGAAAATCGACATATTTGGACCGTTTCCAGACCTGCTGATCATAAGACGCGGAACGGCCCAACTTATGAACAACGCTTTGGTGAAGATCGACGTCACCAAAATCGCCCTTGCGGAAATTGAGGCCTGTCATTGCGCTTGTATGAGCTCGGCAACGAAGTAGAGAAAAACCATTATCTGCTTGCCAACCGTTGTGGCAAAGAATCTCGATGGCCTGCTTGAAATGGGAAGGCTGCACCATGATATCAACATCATTAGCAACGCGACCTTTCACAGTAACCGCTTCTTCTAGTGTTCGCGCGGCTCCTTTGAAAATAAGACAATCGATGCCTTCGCGTTGTAAGGCCGCAATCGCTGGATCAGCGACCTTAAGGGCAAGTTTTGACTTGGTCCAAAAAACCCGGACAAGTCCATTCAGACGACCGCGATTGTCAACATCAAAGCGGCTGCCTGGAAAGCGTTCGGCAACGGCAAGTAATAGGCGTTGTTCAGCCCAACTCACGTCATCGATGTCGTGATCTCGCATCCAGCGCGCAAAAATTTGGAAAGCCAATGTTTCGTCAGGGTGCGCGGCGGCTAGTATCAAAGCTTCAAGGCTGTTTTTTGGCCAAGCCCAGCTGGGGGATGGGAAAATTCTTTTGCGTTTGTGGCTCGTGGTCATTTGTTTCCTGGTCCCATGCCGGAGCCCTGTTCCCCTTGGGCTTTCAATAACGCCCGCTTGCGCAGGATGGCCTGCCGTGCGGCTTCTAGATACCCCCGATCCCGGCTCACATCGCGGTGAAAGCTCAAGCTTGAGGGATGAACCCGACGATGGGCCAAAATGTCTGGCATCATAGTCAGATTGGTGCCCCCCTCTTTGAGCCGCGCAAGCCAGTCAACCATGTCCCCAAATTTGAGGGCAGCATCAAGCAATGGGCCATTGCCCAACGCAATGTCTGTTGGCATGCACATCGTGGATCGTATCCATCCGTCCTTAACTTGGCCAATTTCCGGATGTCCATCTAGCTGGTCGGCAAAAGCTGGATCAGCAAAGGATACAATTTTGCAAAAAACCGCGGTTTTATCTGAGGCTTTTTGCAAAATAGCCAATTGGCGCTCCACCTTGCCTGGGGACCAGAGGTCATCAGAATCGAGCGTCGCCACGAACTGGCTTTTGACGGCCTTGATTCCGGCAGTCGTAGCGCCGCCCGGACCGGTGTTTTCCTGTTGCAAAATCCGAACGGGACCAGACACTTGTCGAGCAAGAATTACCGTGTCGTCTGTCGAGCCATCATCGACAACAATAATTTCCTTTGCGGCTATGGTTTGGGATAACACCGTCTGAAGAGTGTCACTGATGCTCTTGGCGGCATTATAGGCGGGAATAACAACGCTGTAGTCGTTCATAGCTTACGCCCATCTTGGATTGCGTGTGAAGGCTTTGATGTCAAAGACATCCTGAGGCATCTGAAAATCTGGCCCAAGTACTTTGCGTCGCTTGGAAGATTTCAACAAAGCCCGAGAGAACTCTCTTACCACGGTGGATTTTTCACGGGTGAGGCCACCACCATGCTTTCGGTAGTAATATCCGATCTCACTGGTCACCATAAATTTGGGTTGGCTCTCAAGAGCCCGCAGCAGAAAATCGGTATCCTCAGCCTGAACAAAATCTTCGTCAAAGCCACCAAGTGACTGGATGAATGACGTCTTGTAGAGTCCCGCACCAAGATGTATGCCGCGGACATCCAAAGTGTCGCTGTTTTCTGTGGGTTCCAGTAGAGCTCTGTCCATTGTTTCAAAAAGGCGCAGTGTAGAATAAACAAGATCCAAATCAGGATTATTGCGGAAAGTCTCGATATCCCTTTCAAATCGCCCCATTGGCGAAAGATCATCTGAATCAAGAAAAGAGACCAGATCAGCATCAGGTGCGATATGCGCCAGAGCGATGTTGCGTGCCCGGGTCACTCCGCCGTTTTCAGTCTCAACCAATTTGATTTCATCGAATTGATTACTCATGCGGTGCAAAATGTCGCTGGTGCTATCTGTCGAGCCATCATTGATCACGATAATTTCCATCTCGGCGGCGTTCCGCTGACGGAGAAGAGACTGCAACGCAACTTCAATATAACTGGCTGCGTTATAGGCTGGCATCATGATTGAGAGCTTCACTGCAATTGCCCTTTGATTAAATCGCGCAAACTATCCGCAATTTCATCAGTTTCAGCCCCCAAATCCATATGAAAAGCAGGCAGGTTGCGGCAAATGCTTCCTGAAAATTGCATGGTCCGCTGCCAATCTCCGGTTAGTTGATACAGGTTGGAAGGGGATAATTTGAGCATGGCTTGCATGCCCGAGGTTTTGGTGAAACTGGTCTTGTCACCGTGGCTAATACGAGGCAGAAGGGCTGCCTTGATTTTTAAGTGCGGCGCACGCATTCCGCGCCCCAGCGCGGCAAAATCGAAGCTGTATTTGTTCTGCCAGTTTGGCCCTTCAAACAAGGCCTCGTCAGGGTTGAGCCCCAGCCGCGCCAGACCTTTGGCATCCTGTTTCATCTTGGCAATAACAGGGCGGACCTCAACGCTCTCACCTTGAAGGGAGGCCAACACATAGTCATCACCGACGCTATCCATCCCCGAAAGAATGGCGGCAAGCGTTGTTCCCGATTTTCCAGAACCGCCTGGGCCAACAATCAATACACCATCGCCGTCAACTCCAGCAGTACCCGCATGAAGCAAACCTTGTGATGTCTCCTGGCAAGACCAATGAATGAAATTCCGCAAAGGAAAGGACGCCTCCCAAGGTGGGACAGAGCCCTCACTGCGCAAAATATAGAGCCCGCGCTTGGCCTCATGATCGTAGAACTGCCAGAGGTCATGGTCTGGGTCGTAAATACCTCGAAGTTTCTCCTGCTCCATGGCTTCCACAAAGGCTTTGGTAGAAAAGACCTCGGTATCCCAGCGTGCTGACAGCAAGGACGGAACCGAACGTCGATCCAGGATTATCACTTCCGTCGCCTCTGCCTTTGCGCTTTCGTTGAAAGGCTCCAGCACTAGGTTTTCTAGGCACAGATCGAGATAAAAACGAGAGGGAGACCGCAGTTTCAGGCAACGCCCAACCACGCAGAAATACTCCTCAAACCAACTATCGGTGTCCAGATTGTCGATGCATGACCAAAGCTGTCTTGCATAGTCCGCAGCACTGTCAATCGTGAGTTTGAAGGGGGCAGGACGGGAGGTCATTTCAAAGCCTTTGGACAGATCTACAGCACGGGTTTGAGGCACAACGCCGAGGGAATTATTCGGGTTTGCGCACAGGCCAGCCCGCTTCTTCTTCCACATCGTGGATAGGGTCAGCCAAGATAAGATCTGCAAGGTCGTCAAACATGTCTGTCTTAGGTGCAGTGGTCAATGCAAGCAGTTCTGCCTTGCCGTCGTTGGGCAGAACCTTATCATCCAAACCGTCGCTCGCCTTGATTAGGCCTTTGCTTACCAGATTGGCGACAAAGGCCTCGATCTGGTTCACCCTTAGGTTTGGGTGTGCTTCAAATGTGTCAAGGATTGACTTGGGGCAGACCCCGTCCATAAGCAGCTTCCAAATGAGAGCGGCGCTGCCATCGACGGCGTGGTACTCCCCCGATGCAAGATTGAGGATAACATATTCACCGTCAAACTCTTCAAAAACAATGTCTTGATTGGCGACAACAAATACAAATTTGGACTGTCTTATCATTCAGATAGTTGATGGTTGTCACCACGTTGCGGGCAACAATTCCATTCCTTTAAAATATCTTTGTTGATGATCAGGTTTTGTGCGTTTTGCATAATGATAACGATGTGTTTTAGTAGATTTTACAGATAGCTGTCAATCCACCTCAATTGGTCTCGTATTTGCGGAACCATTCTGTTTTGTCCGAAAAACATCCACTCCATGGAGCACGATATAACTATCTCAATCTACAGATTTGGATCAATCTATCCGTCACCATTGCAACACCAGTTCACCGAGATCTACTTCCTAGGCATTTAGGCTGGGCGAGGCTGGAAATAAAATAGACAAGCACTGTAATCATGATAAATACCTATCAGTTTTGAACAATGACCCGCGGTGAGTAACTTGGCACATAATCTTCCTTCCAGTTTTTGCGTTATGCCATTTCTCGGCCTTCACGTCGGTACAAAAGGGGAAATATCGCCTTGTTGTGAGTTTGATGGAGAATGGGGAAACGTCTCCAATACAGTATTCAACTCAGCGCGCCAAAGCATACAGGCTGTTGCGGATAGAGACGCTTTCATAAGAGGAGACGGGCGCAGTGTCCGTCCCTGCTGGAAGTGCTTCGAGCAAGAGAACGCAGGTGGCACCAGCCTCCGACAAAAATTCAATCATGATTTTGCGAAGTTTCTACCTGAGCATTCGGAAAGCGGCGGAGTTTTGAATGAACTTTCCTCTCGTTCAGGCCCTGCCTATTTGGACATCCGATTTTCAAACCTATGCAATTTCAAGTGCCGATCCTGTTGGCACGGTTCATCATCAAGCTGGTTCAAGGATGCCAAAGATTTAGGCACCAATTTGGGTGAACGTGCAGAAATCCGAAGCATCAGTTCCACCGCACATTTGCTGGAACAAATAGAGCCACAACTGGATTCGCTTAGACATGTCTATTTTGCTGGTGGTGAGCCTTTAATGATCGCCGAAAATTATCGGTTACTTGAAATCCTAATTACTCGCAAGCGCACAGATATTGAACTGGCATACAATACAAACGGTTCGGTGCTAGAATTGGCAAAGTCTTCAATGCTAGAGTTGTGGGGTCATTTCCCAAAGGTCACAGTAGAACTCAGTGTTGACGCCACACGACCTGAAGCAGCCTCATTAATACGCAGTGGCTTTAGTTTTGACATATTCACTCGAAATGCCATGGCCATTCGGATGCAATGCCCTCACGTAAAGCTGAGATTTGGCATCACAGTGTCTGCGTTAAACTTACAAGAGCTACCGCGTACCCTCAACGATTTGCGGATGTCTTGTGGAGCAGGGCCAGGTGATTTCAGCATTCACGCTCTTCAATCGCCGAATTACATGCGACCATCTGTGTTGCCTAAAAAAATCAAAAAACGCGCATTGGCGAAGCTTAAAGATTTTGTCGAGAATATTGACCCAGAATGGGGAAATGAAGACCAGCGCGATGAATTGATCAAGCAAATAGCGGGTATCAGTGGCGCAACGGACAAAAAGGCGCGACGCAGTCATTACTTCAGACTGGCTGAGACCCAAAAGAGACTGGATACACTACGAAAAGAGAATACGCTGCGTGTCCTACCGGATGTTTTCCCTAAAAACCGCTTTCCCCAACCTGATCTCTTTTCTGTTAGGTTGCGCGGCCTCTATCGACGTTTCCGAACACTCTCGAGTGGGGAATAGTGCTAGCCGGCATCAACGTCATGTCCGAGTACACAGATGAATTTTTTCATAGTCAAAGTGTTCGAGACGGAGCTTTTGCAAAACGCTGAAGGTGAATATGTCTTGCCTCTTAATCCAAATTCTGAAGTCATCTCGAAGAGATAGGCACCGTGCGAGTTTGATGTGCGGAATGTAACAAATTGGGGTGTACGGTGCGGCAAGTTCAAAATCCGCCCCGGTTCCGATGTGCAGTAAGGTTGCCTGAATGTCCGCTTAAACAAGGGGCTATTGAGATCTCGCATCTGCAGCGAATTCACACTCTCCGCCCTTTGCAGTAATTGATGCAGAGGTCTGCGTGTCGAGCACAGAGAGTGTCCCGCATTGCTGAAATTGGCTCTCGCTGGTGCATAATTCATGAATTACGCTCCATTTTAAAACTGTAGTCTTTTCAAAGCTCTCAAGTGGTGCATAATTGCGGTGCGCATTACATTGGGCCAAAGGGGCAATTCATCATGAAAATTGGCTATGCTCGGGTATCGAGTGAAGGGCAGAATCTTGACAGGCAGATTGCCGCTCTTAAGGCAGAAGGCTGCGAGAAGATTTTCCGTGAAAAGGCTTCAGGCAAGAGCTTGAAGCAAAGGCCCCAATTGAGCCGAGCGATTGATGCCCTCTCACATGATGACATTTTGGTTGTCGCTGAGTGGGATAGGGCTACGCGCTCGATGCAAGAAGGAATTCACATAATCCAGCGAATTGCAGATCGCCAAGCAATGATGAAGGTGCTGGACAAGCCGCACCTGGATCTCACGACGCCATTGGGAAGAGGATTGATTGCCCTGTTGTCTGCGATTGCAGAAGATGAACGGGAACGGATTGCCAGGCGAGCGGCAGATGGCAGACTTGCCGCCAAGAGTAAGGGCGTTCGATTTGGTCCCAAACCAAAGCTGACCGAGCATCAGCAGTCTGTAGCTTTGGAGCGCCTTGCATCCGGTGAGAGCTGTCGAGCGATCGGCAGAGATATGGGCGTTGCGCACACAACAATCTCTCGCTTAATGGCGTAAGTAGCACTAACTCATTTCTTGGCTAGAAATTGTCCATATGGACTTTACAATGAGTCCATATGGACTTATATTGACAATAAAGGAGAGCGCTATGCAGAATACCGCCAAAGCATTTGCTCAGGTCGATATTAAGGCCGTTGCACTTAAAGCTTACGCAAACGTTTGTGACGAGTGGAAGCTCAATCAAAAGGAAGCTTCATCACTTGCCGATATGTCCGATAGCACATGGAAGCGAGCCAAAAAGCCGGGCTTCACCGGAGATCTCACGAAGGACCAACTCCTTCGCCTCAGTGCGATCATCGGCATCTTTAAGTCTCTCGATCTTTATTTCTCAAAACCGCTGTCCAGAGAGTGGATGACGCGTCCCAACACTGGACCGCTTTTCCGTGGCCAGCGGCCAATTGATGCCGCCGTCGAGGGGGGGCTTCCACAGATTCTGCAGGTTCGCACTTACCTTGACGCCCTTCGGGGGGGAGCATGAAAAACACGGAAATTGCTGATCGTGCCCTAGTCCGTCTGATCCCTGCAACTTACCACAAGCCACCCTCACTCCGCGGGCTAGTCGACACGGACGACGAAATGGAAGTGCTTGCGGAAATCGAGGGATGGACGAGCGCACGATTGAGTGCGGAGAAAGGGAAAAGCTTGCACCTAGATCTTCGCGAGCTTGCATGGAAACGAAGAGGGGAAGGGCTCCGGATTTACGGAAACACACACGTTAATGCAGCTTTCACCTACACCCGCACGGGCGGGAACCGGTTCAACAGCGAGATACGCGGAGCTTGGTACTGCGCGTGGGATACTCAGGTCTCGGTAGCTGAAGTTGCTTATCACAGGAACCGGGAACTAGAGTACACCGGAAGCTTTCACGACACTGCACGTTATGTTGAGATCCTCGCTGACTTTATCGGAGGGTTCGACGACATAACGGATGAACCGCAACATCCTGCCCTAGATCAAGATATATTGATCGGATATCCAGAAGGTCAGAGTTTAGCGCAGAAATTGATGCGTGAGGGATCTCTTGGTTTAATCTACCCTTCGGTTCGTGCATTAGATGGAAATTGCCTCGTCTGCTTTGATCCACACGCAATCCAAAACGTTCGTCCTGGCGCGTCTTGGGATCTAGTTTGGAGTGGGACACCTAATTATTCGGTTACAGGAGTGGTAACACCTGAGTAAAACTGAAGCCGCCAACCTCTTTCTACGGGCAAGCTTAGAACCCCACCTTCGCTCTAATCTAGAATAGTAGTCCTCTATTGTCGAACTAGGGAACGGCAAAAGAGGGCGGGAAGCGGACCATCGCTGCGAACACACAGATTCGGCCTCTCGATGACAAAGCAGACGTTCACTTTACTAACAGACATTGCACCATCACCACCGTCACCAGAAAAGATGACGCCTAAAAATGCGTGGACGGGCAAATAAGCCAGAGATTTTACCCTAAAGATAGTACGCTCTGAGGTTGTATTAGATCGATATTTAAGTAAATATCGAGAAACAAAAGTGAAGCGAATTAGTAAGTACTTTGAAGAATGCAAGTTCAGACATTGGGTGAAATTTAAGGAATTTATCGCTGTGATTCACAAGCATGATCCAATCCGGCACCTCAGCTATCTGAGACAATCTCTTTCACAGGATAATGAGGCTATTGGTTTCTTCATTTCAGCTGGATGCCCTCTCGCTGTTCCTATGCCTAGCGATAAATGGCCACTCATTCCAGACGTCAAGAACTTAACGATAGCAATAAATGCGGTTTTGGCAGCGGATAACGAGTACTCATGCTTGCTTCGTGAGCTTGAAAAGTCTGGCAAGAGCCGTGAAAACATCGAAGACGTATTGAGTTTTTTACGTAGTTTGCTTGCTGTTTCAAAAGGAGGTGAAGTACGAGGACTTACTGAAGGAGATTTGAACAAACTTGAGAAAAAGATATGCGACGAGATCGTAAAGAAATTGGATGTAGTTCACCCAAACGATGAGACGCCCTATCACAGCCTTTGCAAATGGGTTGGTTCTATCGACCGAAAAATCGCGATTGAAATTTTCACCACCAATTATGATTTATTGCTTGAACAAGCATTGGAGGAGTTGGAAGTTCCCTACTTCGATGGATTTGTAGGGTCGTGTAAGTCTTTTTTCGACCTTCGTGCAGTTGAAGACAACATGATACCCGAGCATTGGTCTAGGCTCTGGAAAATTCACGGATCGATAAACTGGCATCAAGAACAGAAGGGAGATGAACGTGTCGTTTGGCGATCCTCTTCACCCAAAGATGGCGCATCCCACTTAATCTACCCTTCGCACCTCAAGTACGAAGAGAGCCGGAAGATGCCATACTTGGCACTGATCGATCAATTGAATCGCTTCATTAGGCGGAAATCGTCGTTCCTCATACTGAACGGATATTCCTTTAATGATGGCCACTTAAACGATGCAATTGTGAATGCCTTAAAGTCGAACCCAACCGGAATGGTCTTGGCACTGCAATATGGGAGTTACGAAAAATCAGAAAAAGAGGGTGGCGGTGAAAGGTACCCAAATGCCAACCGACTCGCAAAAAGGCAACATAACTTAAATGTATGGACGGATGACAAAGCGATTATCGGAACAAACCTCGGTGACTGGGGTAAAGCGAGATCTACTGAAGCCGTCGACACAGATCTGCTGAGCTTTGTTAATGCAGTCACTGTTGAGGGAGGCGGAGGTGCAACAGTGTCTCATGTTAAGCTAGGGGATTTCTTGGAGTTCACGAACTTTCTGAAAAAATTCATTGGCCTAGATGTTGGTGATCAACTTGAAAAATGATGAAAGTTATCTTGGAGACGTTCAGGATGTAAGCGGGACAACAGTCAGTATCGCCATGTCAATCAAATCATTGACTGGCTTCGTTTACATTGATGGGCAAGGGTATCGAGCGGGGCAGATTGGAAGCTTTGTTCGAATTCCAATTGGCTTTGATAATCTCTTTGGTATCGTCAGCCAGGTTGGTGCTAGCGCCGTTCCTGAAAATCGCAAAGATTTTTCTGAGGGCAATCGTTGGATGACGATACAATTAATCGGTGAAGGGCCGCGAAATGGCTCCTTCCAACGCGGTTTGTCGCAATACCCAACAATCGGCGATAAAGTTCACCTCGTGTCTGAAAGAGAGCTCAAAGGTATTTACGGTCAACCTGATAAGCCATATTTTGTTCGCCTTGGGCATATTTCTAACGCTGAATCTATTCCAGCCTTAGTGGATGTAAACAAATTGATTACCCGGCATTCTGCAGTTGTCGGCACAACTGGATCGGGTAAATCCACGACGGTTGCAAGTCTAATGAACGCCCTTTCAGATACAAAAAATTACCCAGCAGCTAGAATTGTTATGTTGGATATTCACGGTGAATACGGTCAAGCCCTAAAGGAAAGGGCAAACATCTTTAAAATCTCTGCTGGGTCGCGGGGGATGGCATCAGAAAAGAAACTTCTTTTGCCCTTCTGGGCGCTGAGCTTTGAAGAATTGTGCCTAGTCGCATTTGGCGAATTCGGTAACGAAAAAGACAAGAACATTGTGATGGAGCGCGTCTACCAATACAAGTTAAAGTCCTTAATCAAGCATCCAAGGAAAGGTGTCACGAAGGATACATTAAGCGTAGATTCGCCAGTACCTTTCAGTTTGCACGACTTGTGGCTAGAGCTCTTCATTGACACCTTTGGCACCTATCATAATCCGAAGGGCCGAGTGGGCGATCCTCGTAGCAACCTAGCCTATGAATTGGGGGCTGATGGTAAAGAGCTGAAAGGTGATCCCTATCGAGGAATTCCTCCCACCTTCAAGAGTGTCGTGACCGATGCAGGTGAAGACAAGATAAATTGGTTGCCGGGCTTATTAGGCCTAGGTAAGCAAGTTTTGCTTTTGGGTACAAAGCTGCGAATTCCTCGCTACAACTTCATATTTAGCCCGGATCACTTCCTGCCAGCTTCCGACGGGAAAATTCCCACTGATGTTGATGAGCTTTTAAAGGATTGGTTGGGCAGCGACAATCCTATTTCAATCTTGGATCTATCTGGCGTTCCCGCTGATACATTGCAAACGACAATTGGGGTCATGCTGCGTTTAATCTATGACGCGATTTTTTGGGCACGAGACCTTTCACAAGGAGGGCGCCATCGCCCTCTGCTTATCGTCATGGAGGAAGCGCATATTTATCTTAACGATGCCACCAAGAATATGGCTTCCTCGATTGTCCAAAGAATCGTCAAAGAAGGCCGTAAATATGGCATCGGAGCTATGATAGTGAGCCAACGCCCATCAGAAATTGATCCGACGGTACTCTCTCAGTGTGGTACATTCTTCGCTTTGCGGCTCACTAACGCTTCAGACCGCTCACACATAGCATCCGCCATGTCAGATAATTTGGATGGTCTGACAGGAATGCTGCCAATTTTGAGAACTGGTGAAGCTATCATTTTGGGAGAATCCGTGAAGTTGCCTATGCGGACGACTATTGAGCCTCCCCCGAAGGACAGACGTCCAGATAGTCAAGACCCTATTGTTTATGATGAGGTATCACTGGATGAGACCGAAAGCCCTGGCGGTTGGGGCATCAAAAATGAAACCAATCCACGGTACGATGAGATTGTCGAAGCATGGCGAGCTCAAGATCCTAAAGTTTCAAAAGTTGTAAAGGCGAAAAAGTAAATGGAAATGACTAACGTTGACTCATCAAACGTAGCCGCAATTGGCTTCGATGAAAGCTCGCAAACATTGCAGGTAGAGTTCAAAAATGGAACTGCTTACCAGTACTTTGATGTGCCCGAAGCTATTTATGACGGTCTGTTGTCTGCTGCCTCGGTAGGCCAGTATCTTCACCAGCACGTCAAAGGTATCTACCGATACTCTCGAGTTTGAATTTCGGTTGGCATTGCCCTATTAAGTGCTGAATTGGCTGCGAGCTACTTTTCCCATTAGGACAATTTCTGTACTTTAGGAAATTGCACTATGAAAACAGTGGCGGGGGCAAAGGGCCGGGCTATGGGACAAGAAACCAAGATGGAGATGATCTACGACTACTTGACTGGAACACAATTCAAACATCGTGTCGATTCGATCGTCGAGCGTTTCGAGGATATGCAAGACAATTTACGCAAAGAACGAGTATTTATCGAAAAGCAATGGGCACTACGGGCCAAGCAGATTGACCTAGTGATTGCGTCCGCGGTCGGTATGCATGGTGATTTGCAAGGGCTTGCAGGGCGGTCGATGCCTGAAATCAAGAGCGTTGAGGGATTATTGATCGAGAATGGTTAATAAGGTCCGCAGGGCCCTCTTAATGGGACGAATGTCTCCTTTGACAGGCTGCATTGCAGCATCAAGATCGGATGACGAGAGTCCGCAAAGGGCCGATTCCGTTGAAAAGGCCCCATGACTATCTCAGGTAAATTATTGAAAACATTTTTCTTATGTGAGGACCTTTGAGGAAGAGATTTTATGTTACAGACCTCCTGAAAATCGTATTCTACAAAACCCACTGCTAAGTATTTTCTGTCAATTTCTGCAACAAAATCGGTCGGGAGCGACAGCGGTTCTGGCTCAGATGACAGTGTCTTTTCTGCATCACCACACTACGGCTAAGAGCCCTGCAAAATCGTATCCTCATTACGTTCATTAATAAGCAATCAATTCAAGTTTCTTTCCTGAAACATGAAGATAGGCAGCTCGCGTGGCTCGCTCGCAGGCGATGCCCAGTGAAACTCCGCTTGCTAACGCCGTGGAGAGCGCTCCGGTAAACACATCCCCTGCCCCATGACTCTGGGGTTTTTCGACCGGAATTGCAGGAATATGTTGGGCCGTGCCGCCAATTTCACAAAACGCTAGGCCATCTCCCCCTATGGTGACCACAGTTGCCGTCCCGGTATCTGCGACAGTCTTTGCGGCGATCAGGGCATCGCTGGCGTTGTCGACCAGCTTGCCGGTCATTTGCCTTGCTTCAACGGAGTTGAGAATAACAACATCGCACAGTGAGATCAGGTTTTCGTTGTCAGGACGCATGGGTGCTGCATTCCAGACGACCTTCAGCCCGGCCGCCCTTGCGGCGACAGCAGCAGCCACATTGACTTCTTCAGGGATTTCATTCTGAAGAATAAGCACCGATCCCCCAGCCCAAAGTGATGCATCTGACACATCTTCAGGCTGCAAACGCGCATTGGCTCCAGACACAACAACAGCGGCATAATCACCATCCGCATCCGCGATGGCGACGCTCATGCCTGATCCGGCCGTATTGCAGATGACAAGATGATCGCTGTTCACACCCACCTGTTCCAGATGGGTGCGTAAAAATGTACCAAAATCGTCATAGCCAATTGCTCCGATAAACCGGACATCTGATCCTGTTAGATGAGCGGCAACCGCCTGATTGCCCCCCTTGCCACCAAATTTTGGTGACCAGTGCGAGCCCATTAGAGTTTCGCCCTTTTCCGGCTGTCGATCAGCATTGACCATGATGTCATAGTGAAGCGAGCCGACGGCAACGATGGAAGGGGGCGTATTTTGCATGATTAGGAGTGCTTCCGTTTGTTTGAAACGGCCATCGTGGTGCGGGCAAGCCGTTCGTTGGCCAACTCACCATCAAGGCGAGCCACCTGTACAAAGACAACATCGAGAATATTGAGCTGGGCCACTCTTGCTGCAGCGTTCTCTCCGAGAAGCGGGCCGCCCTGAGCGGTAGATGCAAGCGTAATATCGGCAATCTCGGCTAAAGGCGATCTGTCATAATTTGACAAAGCAATAATGGTGGCTCCGTTGGATTTGGCATAGTCTGCCCCTTCCAAAACTGCCGTCGTGGTGCCTGAATGAGAAATGGCAAGCACAACATCCTGCTTTGTAAGGACGGATGCTGACATCATCATCATATGGCTGTCATCTTGCACTGTGAAACGTCGGCCGATCCGCAAAAATTTGTGCGAGACATCGCGCCCTATCTGCGCCGATCCACCCACGCCATAAATATCGACATGGTTGGCTTTGGCCAAAGCTTGTGCGGCACGCTCCACTGCATCTATATCGAGAATTGCCAGTGTTTCCTCAAGGGCCTGAACGGACGTACGAAAGACTTTGGTGGCAATACTTTTCAGTCCATCATCCGGTGAAATCTCACTATAAAGATCTGCACTATGCCCTTTTCTGTAGCCAAGAATGGCAGACTTGAGTTCACTGAACCCGTTAAACCCCATTTTTTTGGCGACTTTGACAACAAGTGCTTCCGAGACTTCTGCTTTTGTTGCGATTTCCTTGATAGGTGTTTTCTCTTCAAGAAACTCGTATTCCGTCAATACCTGAGCCAGACGCGCTTCGGTATCTGTCAGCGTGGGCAAACTCATACGAATTTTTGCGACGGCCTTCGACGCTCCGACATAGTCGTTCATGCTTTCCCCTTTGCAAGTCGGTCAATAAGCATGGCAACGATAATGATGATCCCGGTTGCGAGCAATTGATAAAAGGCTTGTACATTCATCAAGGTCAAACCGTTTCGCAATCCACCAAGAATGACGGCACCCATGAGTGTACCGACGATGCTGCCGCGCCCACCCATCAACGAAGCCCCCCCGATAGCTGAAGCCGCGATGGCATCAAGCTCCCACAAATTGCCCATGATTGGTTCTGCAGCACCAAGGCGCCCGGTCAAGATGAGAGCTCCAACGCCAGCGAGCGCTCCGGAAATCATGTAGACGCTGATTAATGTGCGCTTGACGGGAACACCCGCAACATGGGCAGCTTCTCTGTTGCCACCAACTGCGAGAACATATTCACCGAATGGGGTGCGATTGAGTACAAACCAAGCAAGAAAAGCAAAAACCGCAACAATGATCACAGGGTTGGGAATGCCCATCATGCTACTGGTGAAGATAGAGCGAAACTCTTTTGGCAGGCCAAAAATCGGGTTGCCACCGGTATAGATGAGCGAAAGAGCGCGGTAGAGAGAAAGGCCACCAAGAGTGACAATAAAGGGCTGCAATCCTGCATAGGCAATCAGAATACCATTAAACAAACCTGTCAAAAGACCGACGCCAATGGCAACACAGAGCGCGATAGGAACCGGCACTCCGGCGACAAGCAAGGAAGCGGTTATCACGGCAGAGAGCGCTGCGGTTGGCCCGACAGACAAGTCAATGCCGCCTGAAATAATCACCATGGTCATGCCTAAAGCGATACAGGCATTGATCGACGATTGCTGCAAGACATTGAGAAGATTTGGCCCGGTCATGAAAGACGGCGACAACAAAGCGAAGATACCAAAAATAACGATCAGACCGATCAAGACACCTGCATCGCGAAAACTGGATATGAATGAAAGCTTCGCACGCGGAGCGGGCTCTACGGATTCTATGGTCATTATGCTACCTCCTCTTTACGGACAGCGCTTTGCGTGCCCGGAATCGCAGCCTGTGCGATTGTTTCTTCACTCATCTTGTCTCTTGCTAGGTTTGCGCTGATTTCGCCCTCACGCATGACCAAAACGCGATCTGCGAGGCGTAGCAATTCAGGCATTTCAGAGGACACAACAACGATTGCCTTGCCTTGGCTCGCCAATTTTTCAATCAAAGCATAGATTTCAGCTTTGGCACCAACATCCACGCCGCGAGTCGGCTCATCAAACAGCATGACCTCCACACCGGAAATCAACCAGCGTCCAATGATCGCCTTTTGTTGATTGCCTCCTGAAAAATCGCCGATAGGCCGCTCTATATCCAGAGGCCGCAAATCCAGATCTCGCATTTGCGCATCCACGTCCCTTGCAATGGCACTCGATTGGATAACGCCAAATTTGCTGAAATTATCCAGTGTTGGCAGGGTGACATTGCTGGCAATCGACCGCATCGGGATGATGCCGTCGCGCTTGCGCTCTTCAGGAACCAACCCGACGCCCGCATTGATAGCAGCGCGGACATTGCCACCGGGTATTGGCTTGCCAAGGGCTATGACTTGGCCCGCAGAGGGCGCATCGACACCGGCAATCAATCGCATGAGTTCGGTCCGTCCGGCACCAACCAGTCCGGCAATACCTAGAACTTCTCCGCGGTGAAGCTTGAAACTACACGGCTTGACCTCAGGTTCGCTTGCCAAACCTTTGACTTCCAACAACACTTCTTTGGTCACATGGGATGTGTGCACTGTATGCAGGAGCTTGCGGCCAACCATCCGTGCCACAACGTCATCACGCGTGACATTTGATAGCGAAACTGTATCGACAACTTCTCCATCACGCATGATGGTCGCGGTTTGGCAGAAACGAAATATTTCGTCCATACGGTGGGAGACATAGATCACAGAAACATTCTTGCTGCGCAAGCGCTGAATAATCACTTCCAGTTTGTCCACTTCTGATGGCGTGAGACTCGAAGTGGGCTCGTCCATGGCAACGATCTGCGCTTCGTCAATGAGGGCGCGCGCAATTTCTACCAGCTGCCTTTGGGCCACGCGCAGGTCACCAATTCTAGCGGCAGGGTCAATGCCCGGATCCAAATCGACAAGCACTTCAGCGGCAATGGCCTCTTGGCGTTTGCGATCAACGATGAGTCCGCCAAAACGGGTGAGAGATCGCCCCAGAAACAAGTTTTGCGCGACGGTCATTTCTGGAACATGTTGTAATTCCTGATGGATCATCGCCACCCCAGCGCGTTGCGCCGTCATGGGGCCGTTATTCTGTAACTCTTTGTCGTTGATAAAAATGCGGCCGGCACTTGGCAGATAAACGCCACAAAGGCTTTTAAGAAGCGTCGATTTGCCCGCACCATTCTCGCCAACCAGACCATGGGCCTCACCAGCGGCGACTTCAAAAGAAACAGAGCGTAAGGCATTGATGGAGCCAAATGTCTTTGAGACGGAGTCAAATGTCAAACGGGCCTGTGTCACAGCCACCCCTTTCATTGCATACTTGTGATCTGTATGGAAAGTGACCGGTCGACTTAGATTGAAGCCGACCGGCGTCGGGAGGATAGGTGTTACTGGCTCAAGATTGCCTTACGGAGTGCTTCACCTGTTGATGCGAACACATCGATATTGTCTGAGGTAATAAGCGCCTGAGGGGTAGCAACAACGCGGGGGATATCGTCACCATTGACCAGACGCAGCGCCACTTCCATGGCAATTTCACCGGTCAGAACAGGGAAGCTGTCAATTGTTCCTGTCAACTCACCCGCACGGATAGACGCATAAGCATCGGAGATGCCGTCGGTACCGATCACGGCAACTTTGCCCAATTGATCAACCGATTTTACAGCTTCAACCACACCAAGTGCCATGCCGTCATTGTTGGCATAAAACCCCTTCAGATCAGGATGCTGCTGCATAATGGTGGCTGCTGCATTGTAGGCCAGTTCGCGGCTCCAGTTGGCCGGTACACTCGCTACGATTTCAAATTTGCCATTGGCTTCTATGGTTTCGGTGAATCCGGCTGTGCGCTGACCTGCAGCAAAAACACCGGCCTGCCCTTCGATGATGGCCAATTTGCCGCCCTCTGGATAGGCTTTGATCATCCAGTTAGCAGCCCGAACACCATTGTCTTTTTGCACGTTGCCAACATAGTGTGCGACTTGCGGGATTACAGCATCATTAACGTTGATGACTGGAATGCCCTTGTCTGTTGCCACTTCCAAAGCAGGCTGCAAATTGACGTCGGTTTGAGGCGAGAAAAGCAACGCATCATAGCCTTGTGTGATGAGGTTTTCAGCCATGGCCAGCTGGCCTAGTTGATCGCCTTCATCTTGTGCGGCTTGATACACAACTTCAACGCCATGCCGGTCAGCAAAGGCTTTATATCCCTCACCCAAGGAACGCCAATATTCGTTAGCAAGGGTTTTTGATACGCCACCAACCCGGGTCCTTTCTTTGGGAGCCTTAAAGGCACCAAAGCGGGCTTCAAGTTGAGACCAATCCATGCGGTCAGCTTCTGTATCCGAATTGAGCGGAGCCAGCTCCTGAGCGGATGCTGCGGACACTCCCAAAACTGCAGCAAAGACGCAAGTTGCAAGATACTTCATAGAATTCTCCTCCAAGAAAGCTAAGATCGGGCTAAATACTAGCTACGATCTGGCGCAGCCCCAAACAGGGCCGAATTTACGATCTCCAAGCCGGAGACCGAGTTTTGCCGAGCAAGTGCTTCACTCAGCTGGTTGTCCTTTTCAAGCCGCTCGCAAACAGAGAGCAGTCTATCGCAGGTCTTGATATTCTCAGCGCACTCAGCAACGGGGTCGAGCTGGGCTGTATCGGGAAAAGTGTCGAAATAGATTGGACCATTAAAGCTGCTGCGACGGATTTCCATGAGCAACTCCAAAGTCGCATGAGGATGAACGGCAGCGACCATGAGTCCATCGTCCCGTTTGCCATAGCCATCATTGAGATGCAGGCCTAACAAGCGTGAATGACGGTTGATCAGGGTGGCGGCATAAGCAGGCTGCTCTGACGCGTAAAGCGAGTGGGCAAAATCAAGCGTTACACCGGTATTGCTGCATCCAACATCTTTAAGCAGCAAGATCGTTGTCGTGGCATCAGGAATGATTGAATGGCCGCGCGGATCGTCAGGTTTGTATTCGATTGAAATGTCACAGTCGGGGTCGTGATTGGCAACGGCCTCAATACCCTCGACCATAAAGTCCCACATTGCGGTATAATCGGCCTGAAAATTGACTTCGAAGCCGTCCTGCCCGGGCCAAATAGTCATCAGATTGGTACCCATTTCCCGAGCAGCATCAATCCCACGTTTGGTCAGCTCAATCGCCTCGATCCTCACAGATTTATCCGGATTTGTGAACGCTCCAGCTTTAAACTCAGGCAAAGAGTAATATCGCATAGCCAAACCGCTCAGGCAGATATTGGCCTCATCCAGAGCCCGTTTGACCTCTTTTTCCATACCAACCACATGATCGGGGTAATTCAGGTCCACATCCGTTAATCCATCAACGGTTGCGGCCCTTTTTATTATATCAATTGGGGAAATTTTTCCGCTGACTTCGGGCCAAAAAAGGTTTGGCGCCGATGCAAAGGAGTTCAACCTGGTTGCATATCTTGAGGTCATCGGTTTCTCCGCAAATTTTTCTGTTTTCACTTCCATGGTTCACAGTTTACGAATATTTTGTGTATTGTAAATATGAATTCCAGAAACCTTGAAAAATCTGTGCAAAAGCTGATGTCTTTAAGAATTGAAATACAACATAAACATGCCTTGAGCGCTGATTGTAAATTTACGGGCATTTATGCTCAGTTCATTGATTCACATATTTAAAATTCAATATGCTTGGAGGGACGGATTGTTAATTGGATGCCGCCTGTTCCTGCGCTTTCTTCTGGAGGGACTCAAGGCCTTAAATTATCAAGGTCAACTTGCCTTATCCGGTGATCTGGCCGGACTGACAGGTGGTGTCTAACGCCTCGGCATGCAAAATGTCTTCGATCTGCGAAACCTCCAGAAGGCTGTATTGCATTCTTTTGCAAGAGCCTGGAACGGGCTTTGATTTTTATTACCTGTGATTATCTGGATGGTGTCAGCATCTAGGCACCAGCGTTGAGCAAATTCACATTGAGACTACATCAGACGTTTGTTTATAAATCGCACGGCGACGCGAAGAATTTGCAACCTTGCCTAACCTAAAATGCTGCACGATACACAAATGGCAAGTTTGATGGGCTGCATCGCAGCATTGGTGGCAGGACGAATGTCGGCTAATGGGATGTACCGGCTGCTTCCCCCAGCTCAGCAGGTTATAGTTTGTCTATTTCACCTGCAGACAAGGAGAAGTGAGATGCCGAAGAAAACAATTGATGCGTTGATTTCGATTGGCATCGATATTGGCAAAAAGCACTGGCTCTGGCGGGCAATTGACGCCGATGGTGATGTGCTCGACATTCTCGTTCAAGCCCGCCGCACCAAGGCTGCCAAGCGCTTTTTCTGCAGGCTGGTCAAACAATTCGGTGAGCCGCGAATCGTCGTAACGGACAAACTACGTAGCTACATCAAACCAATACAATGTCTGGCACCCGATACGGACCATCGGGCTCATAAAGGTCTGAACAATAGGATTGAAAACTCACACCGTCAGGCTAGAAAACGCGAGAAGATCATGGGACGGTTCAAATCACCTCGTCAAGCACAACGCTTTCTGTCGGCCCACGATCAAATAAACACCATCTTCCTTCCTCGCCATCATATCCCGTCAGCTTCATCTTATTGCCATGCAAGGGCTGATGCTTTCAGACTGTGGTCCGATTATACCGAAGAAAAGACAGCCTGATAAACGACTGGTACCCCCTTCCAACTCGCAACAAACAACTTGGCAATGCCGAAAATCCCCATACACCAGTTTTGCTTATAGCTCGTAGACCAGTGCAATTTTTACCAAATATGAACCAAACTTCCTAACGAGATTTTGAACTTTTAGGTCTATTTTTAGCGATCTAGATTGACATGACAAAGGGACTGATTGTGGCTGCCAAAAAAAATTTATTCGAGCGCAATATTGTTGCTTT
>NZ_PKUQ01000022.1 GCF_002866925.1 Cohaesibacter celericrescens | reverse complement strand
GGTACAAATCACCTTCTAGATCCTGATGTACATTGAAATACATACAATGCCCCCTAGGTTATATTATCATATATTTATGATATCGATAACTTTAGGGGGAGAGTTGTTTAATGCTATTTAGAAATGACTTGCGTGGACGTAAATGGCGAGCCCAGCTGGTTCTTTATTGATTGAAACAGCTATTTGAGCCGGTGAAGCCACCGTCTTGGCTGCGAGTTCTCAATGTGAAGATTCTATCCAATTTGCTATTTGTAGCAAAATTATATTTGAGCATGATATCGATAACATATATCATGATGAGATGTCGAAGTTGAGGATTGTCTAGAGTGGTGGTGTTGAAACAACATGGTGGACTGGTTTGATGGCTGATCATCAGAGCTTGGCCGACAAAGGCGTCACTAAACTATTAGAATTTGTGTGAATGGGAGAAGAAGATGACAAACAAAATTGCCGTTATTGGTGCCGGTATCATGGGCTCGGCCATAACGACCAGACTTCTGGAAACGGGACAGATCGTGCATGTTTTCGATTTGGATCAAACAAAAGTAGCGGCACTTGTGGGCAAGGGCGCTATGGCTGCTGCATCTGTTGCTGCCGCGACCCAAGTAAGTGATTTTGTTGTTCTGAGCCTCAACCACGCAAATATTGTCAAGGCTGTTGTCTTCGGTGCTGATGGCGTTGCGCAGAAAGCCAGTGCAGACAAATTGCTTATCGATATGTCTTCGATTGACCCAAGTGACACGGCATTAATGGCAGAAAAACTTCAGTCAGAAACGGGTATGCATTGGTTGGATTGCCCGCTCTCGGGTGGGGCGCCAGGGGCTTTGGCCGGGCGGTTGACCGTGATGGCTGGTGGTGAAGAAGATGATTTCAAACGGGCCAACGCAGTCATGCAACATCTGTGCGCCAATTATACTCTGATGGGGCCTAGTGGTGCAGGACAGACGACAAAACTCATCAATCAGCTTTTTTGCGCTGTTGCTTTTCAGGCTGTTGCCGAAGCGGTGAAGCTGGCTGAAGCCGGAGGTGTTGATCCGTCCAAAATACCGGATGCATTGAAGGGTGGTCGGGCAGACAATAGCATTATGCAGGAATTTATGGGGAAATTTGCTGCGCGGGATTATACCCCCACAGGCCGCATCGATAATATGCTTAAGGATCTCGACAGCCTCCAATCTTTTTCACTCAAGACCAAAACCCCGATGCCAATGACCGGTCAGGTCGTGGAGATCCATCGCCTGTTATGTGCTGCTGGATTAGGGCCTAAAGATACCGTGGAAATGATGCGCTTGCTGGACGGGCCCACAGGGCAGAAAGACTAGTAACTTCCCCAGCCGCCGGTCCATTTACAAGAATAAAAGTGAAGGTGACGTAGATGATCATTCGTTATGCCCTTTTTGAAGGGGAAATTCACGCTGGTCGTGAGACCGAATTCAGAACCTTCGTAAAGGAAAAACTCGTGCCACTCTGGACGAAGTTTCCGGGTGCCGACGAAATTCGTGTGCTTGATGGGGTCAGTCGTGATGAGGGCGCTCCTGCCTATGCTATGGCATTGGCAATCCGTTATCCAGACTTGGCAACCTGTGAAGCAGCATTACAGTCTGATGTGCGCTTCACCAGTAGAGACTTGTCTGCTGAATTGCTGAAGATGTTCACTGGGCGTGTCCATCATCATATATTTGATTCAAACGAATATGCTCCGACTTAAGGAAAACAATCCAACGAGTTATCTGAAAAGTCGGTTTTGCACCAGCTTTTGACGATGCCTTCAAATGGAGCCCCCCTGCAAAGAGGGGGGGCGTTCCTATCCCTGTGACTAATAAACGGGAAGCTTTGGTTAGTCTGTCAGTTTTTCGAAAATATAGTGATAGTGGTGTCCATCAAAAAGTTGATACAGAGCGTCTGATGCTGCCACAGCCTCATCTCGGACAGGTGAGGCGAGGGCTATATCGATAGCTGTAAGATCTGGATAATCTATCTGTTGGACAAACAGCACTTGCGGCGCCGCGTCATCTTTTGCGATGGGGCGAAACAGACGAACGGCTTGAGCGCCAGGCATGCGTTGCCAGATAGGCAATAGTCTGTTTTCAACGAGGTCGAAAAAGGCCTCTTCTTTACCGGGGTGAATGGTTCCCTGAAATATTGCGCTACGCGTCAGCATAGATGAGGTTCCTTTTCAATATGCCTTGGTTTGAAAAGCCCATTTATAGGAGCGTTGCTGTCGCTTGATGCAATGGCTTCGTTTAACACGAAAAAAGCACACAGATCGACAATTCAGCTGGGCATTTTACAAAAAAGGCTTGCATCTTAATATGGTATCGATACCATTGATCAGTAACAGCGTGGCTGTCAAGCCGCTTTTTTAGGAGACTATCCATGACCAAACCCCATATCTTGCAGATCGGTCCCTATCCTACATGGGACGTGGAAGAGCTAGAAAAAAGCTTTACGCTGCTCAAATATTACGAAGCCAAGGATGCCGAGGCATTTGTGGCAGAGCATGCGGATAAAATTACCGGAATTGCCACGAGAGGCGAGCTGGGCGCCAATCGGGCTTTGATTGAAGCTTTGCCTAAGCTTGAAATTATCTCGGTATATGGTGTGGGATACGATGCGGTGGATCTGACTGCGGCTAAGGAGCGCAACATTCGGGTTACCAACACGCCAGACGTTTTGACCCAAGATGTTGCAGATCTCGGCTTCGCTATGATGATGGCGGCATCGCGCAATATTATTGGCGCTCAACAATGGGTCAAAAGTGGAAACTGGGCATCGAAGGGCATGTTCCCGCTTCAAAATCGGGTTTTCGGGAAAAAAGTCGGTATTTTGGGCCTTGGTCGGATTGGCTATCAGGTTGCACGCCGTTGTGCAGCGTTCGATATGGATATTGCCTACAGTGATCTGGTTGAACACGATTACGCAAAGGACATGACTTATGTTCAAGATCCCGTTGCTTTGGCCGAGCATGCGGACTTCCTGTTTGTCACTTTGACGGGTGGGGCTGCAACCAAGCATATTGTGAATAAGGATGTGATCAAGGCGCTTGGCCCCAACGGAATGATCATCAACGTATCACGCGCTTCGAATATCGATGAGGAGGCCCTTCTTGGTGCCCTTGCTGATGGCTCCCTGGGTTTTGCTGCGCTGGATGTGTTTGAAGGAGAACCAAACCTAGATCCGCGATTCCTGTCTCTGGAAAATGTATTGCTTCAGCCGCACCACGCCAGTGGAACATTTGAAACGCGCAAAGCTATGGGGAAACTGGTTCGCGACAACTTGATAGCCCATTTTGACGGACGTGAATTGATCTCCCCTGTACTCTAGTGGTCTTAATCTAATGTTGCACATCACTGATCGTACTTTGATGTGAAGAAGCGTCAAAATATTTGAATGGCTTATTGTAAAAACCTCACTGTCACGGGGGTTCAAATGCTTTGATCTACCTACTAGGGCAGCGATCACAAGATCGACACTTGTTGCAAATTGCCGGTCTTGAGACTTTATTCAGTAAAGCTTCTGGGTGTGAAAACGCTTGGGAGCATTACTGTTTTGAGGATGTAGAATGCATCGCGAGGCAGGACAAATTGATGCCAAATTTTCAAAAGGCATCACTTTGGACAGTGCAGAAATTAGGTGCTTTCCCGTTCAATAACGGTGTGAGGGGTGGTGATGATTTGGGGTGATATCGGCGTCTTGCATCGGATACCCTCAATCGCCTTGGCCATTATTTCACCCGCATTGCGTCCTAACTCTGCGCAGCCAACGTTAATCGTTGTAATGGAGGGGCAGCTGAAGCTTGATACTTCAAAGTCACCAAACCCGGCAACCGCCAGTCGTTCAGGTACTTTCCAGCCCTGCCTTTGACATTCCATGATAGCCCCAAATGCCGGCAAATCCGAAACACAAACCACTGCGTCAACCTCTGGCCACTCTTTAATGAGCCGGATGATGCCTTCTTTGCCATGCATCATGGTGATGGGGGGAGGCCCAAGTGGAATGACGCATGATTTATCTAGTCCCAGTGTTTTGACTGCACGCTCATACCCAAGACGGCGTTCTCGACCACGGTTGTCTCCGCCTTCATCACCACCGAGAAAAGCGATATTCCTATAGCCCAAAAACAAAAGCCTCGCCATCATATCCTCAATGGTGCGTGAGTTTAGAAAACCGACGGCATGATTGATGGGCTTTTCAGGCAAATCCCAAATTTCCACCACAGGAATATGCGCGTTTTTAAGTAAATTGCGTGCCTGGTCGGTATGAACTCCCCCTGTGAGGATGATACCCTCAGGGCGACGCTTGAGCATGGTTGAGATGATATGCTCTTCATTCTCCATGGAATAATCGGTGTAACCAAACAGAATTTGCATGCCTTTGGAATGCAGAACTTCGGCGATACCATGAACCGTTTCAGAGAAGTTTGAGTTGTTGATTGACGGAATAAGAACGGAAACAAAATTGGTTTTGTTGGAAGAAAGCGAGCCTGCTGACATGTTTAAAACATAACCAAGCTCTTTGGCTGCATTTATGATGCGCTCTTTTTTTTCCTCAACCACATAGCCATCGCCTCTCAGAGCGCGAGAAACGGTCATGGGGGCGACGCCCGCTTTGCGGGCGACGTCGGTCATGGTTGGAGTGTGCCTTGTTTTTTCCAGCGGTCTAGTCTCCACGGTCTCTCTATTCGGCCTGCAGGCTTCAGGTCGTGATGACATGCCTAATGAAGCTGTCTGAGCATGCACGCGAACTATAAGGTTTCGATACCACGTATCAAATAGTGCGATAATTCAATAGTTTGTCTTGTTATACTATTCTGCTGGTCCAGTTTGAATCAGCAACTTTGTATCTATAGCATGATAGGGTAGTGGTTCAATACTATCAACCATGCCCTAAATGCTTAGTCCCATCTCACTGTTTTTTTTGATTTGTGGCGCGATGATACCCCAGGTTCTTCTCATTCAATGTGTGTTTTTCTGTATTTGAGTTTAGCAGTTTTTTGTTTGTGAATAAGTATCCTAAATCATTGAAAATAAATCATATTTCTAGAGATTATTTGGTGCAATTACGTATCCGTTTTCTATAGGGTGGCGGGCGCTTGTCCTTTTGGGGATGGCAAAGCGAAGTGTTGGGAAAATTTAACTTGTAAAATAAATATGGTAACGATATCATATTCCTTGTAAGCGTCGAGGAATTCCATTTGCTAACGATCATGGGCAGAAGCGGGTGGAAGTGTGTTTACGGGGCTTGCCTGTCCAGAATATTTGGGAGATGGGAGGGATATCGCTGTATGAAACTTATACAACAGGGTCTTTCGGCTTTGTGGCGTTTTGTGGATGTTGTTGTGTTCACCGCCATGTCGGTCATGATCGCGCTGGTTTTTATCAATGCTGTGCTCAGGTACGGTTTTCATAGCGGTGTTCTTGCTTCTGCAGAAATATCCAGATTCCTATTTGTCTGGATTATCTTGCTTGGCGCCATTGTCTGTTTGCGCGATAATTTGCATCTGGATATGCGGATGTTGGAATTCATGTTGCCAGACAATGTGCGCGTTTGGCAACAACGGTTTGTTTATGCCGTCATAGGAATTTCCTCTGGCATGCTCTTTATCGGTAGCGCGCGGCAGACCATTGCGAACTGGCCAAATATTTCTCCCCTCAGTGGCATTCCGGTCGGCATGCTTTACCTCGCGGGCGCTGTTTCGGGTGGTGCGATGGCCGTAATCGCTGCCTACCGTTTTATCTTTCCTCCTGCAAAATTTCCTGAAGACGAGGAGGGCAAGCAATGACCCTTATAATCTTTATCGGTGTGCTGATTGGTGGCATCCTTCTGGGTGTTCCGGTTGCATTTTCGCTGCTGCTTTCTTCTCTTGCGCTTATGGTGCATCTGGACATGTTCAGCGCGGATATTCTTGCGCAGTCATTGGTCAATGGTGTCGATAGTTTTGCCCTTCTTGCCATTCCCTTCTTTCTGGTTGCCGGAGAGGTCATGGCCGTTGGCGGGTTGTCCCAACGTATCGTCAGACTTGCGATGGCGCTGCTGGGGCACCGCAAGGGTGGCTTGGGATATGTAGCAACCTTCACGGCGGTGGTTCTTGCTGGGCTTTCCGGGTCTGCGGCTGCCGATGCAGCGGCTTTGGTCGCAATTTTGTTCCCTATGATGAAGCAGGCTGGCTATCCAGAAGCCCGTTCCGCTGGCCTTCTTGCTGCGGGTGGCATCATTGCGCCGGTCATTCCTCCCTCTGTGCCGCTGATTCTAGTTGGTGTCGCTGGTAATATTTCAATTGCCAAGCTGTTTCTGGGTGGTATCGCTCCAGGTCTAATGATGGGAGCAGCATTGCTTCTGACCTGGTCATATCTTTTGCGCAACGAAGACCTTGAAGTGCTTGAAAAAGCGACAGGAAAAGAGCGGTGGATTGCTTTCAAGGATGGTATTTGGGCACTTATCTTGCCACTTATCATCATCGTCGGTATTCGGTTCGGTATCTTTACGCCAACCGAAGCAGGGGTCGTGGCTGCCGTGTATGCCATCGTGATTTCTGTCTTCGTTTACCGCGAACTGACGTTGCCACTGCTTTATAAGGTGCTCATCGTATCTGCGAAGTCCACCGGGATGATCCTGTTTCTTGTCGGCTGTGCAATGGTCGCTTCTTGGTTGATCACAGTTGCACAATTGCCTCAACAATTGGCCGAAATGCTGCAGCCTTTGATTGACAGTCCGCGTCTGCTGATGGCTGCCATTATGCTGCTTGTCTTCTTTATTGGCATGGTAATGGACCTGAGCCCCACGGTTTTGATCCTCGTGCCGTTGCTGATGCCGGTGGTCAAGCAAGCTGGGATTGATCCTGTGTATTTTGGCCTGATGTTCATCATGAACTGTTGTATCGGCTTGATAACCCCACCGGTCGGAACCGTTCTCAATGTTGTTTGTGGAGTGAGCAAGATCAGGGTTGAGAAGGCCGTAGTCGGCATCCTTCCATTCGTTGCTGTTTACGCTGTTCTGATTGTCATTTTTACGATTTTGCCGGAACTTATCATAGTTCCAATGAGACTTATCGCTGGATGAGAGCGAGCAAGTTTAACCTAGGAGAGGAGATAGAAATGAAACTGAAACTGATCCCGATCGCAGCGGCAATGCTGTTTGCTTCGTCGACACTATCCATGGCGGCAACCGAGTTGAAATTTGCTCATGCAGCCCCCGAAACTGACCTGCAGCAAGATCTCGCCAAATTCTTTGCAACGGAAGTTGAAAAACGCACCAATGGTGAGGTCACTGTTAAGATCTTTCCGCAAGGTCAGCTCGGCAATGACCAGCAGATGATCACCGGTGTGCGCTCCGGTATCATTGATATTGAAATGTCTGGCCTCAACAACTTTGACGGGCTGCTTCCTGAAGTTGGCGGATTGTTTCTGCCTTATATCTTCACCAGTCGCGATCATGCCTACAAAGTGCTCGACAGTGAAGTCGGGCAGGGCGTTCTGACAAAAATGGAAGGCTTTGGCATGAAGGGCCTTGGTTTCCCAGAAAACGGCTATCGGAACATTACCAACTCCCGCAAGCCAATCAAAACACCTGAAGATGTTGTTGGTCTGAAAATCCGCACTAACAATTCCGCTGCATTGAACGAAATGTTTGCTATGCTGAAAGCAAATCCGCAGCCATTGCCTGTTTCCGAGCTATATACGGCTCTCGAAACTGGTGTGGTCGAAGCACAGGAACATCCAATCAATATCACGCATTCGTTCCGCTATGATGAAGTGCAGAAATATCTGTCCATGACTCAGCATTCCTACTCGATGTTGGTTATGGTCATGAACCTGGAAAAATATGAAGAGCTGACAGCTGACCAACAGAAAATCATCAGCGAAGTTGCAAAGGAAGCAACTGATTTCCAGCGTAAACTGAGCATCGACAAAGAAGCCAGCATTCTTGCCGACCTCAAAGAACGCGGCATGGAAATCAACGACGATGTTGACAAAGCAGCTTTCCAGGAAGCGGTTAAGTCCACTTGGAATACCTACATCGAGAAATTCGGTGATGGCATGGTAAAAGCCATTCAGGCCCAACAATAAGTTCCCCTGTTTATTAATCAGTATCATGGCCCGGAGCATCAAGTTTCGGGCCATTTTTGTCTCGCGCTATGCCGAGGCGGAGGTCTTCCTGTCAGAATGAGTGTCTTGATTTAAGAGGAGATTTTCATACACATTGTGCGTAATGCTGATTTGTGTGTGACATAATAAATATATCGACGCTATTGTCCCGCTGCTTTGCTATACGCATTTTGGTATGAGCCGCAAAACCTTGTTCCCCCCTTCCTGCTTGCCAATTCTTAGGCCGCGATCCAAAGGAGAAATTTCATGAAAATAGCATTGTTAGGTACGGGCTTGATGGGCTCTCCTATGGCGAAAAACTTGGCGGCAAGCGGGCATGAAATGCACCTTTGGAACCGGACGTTCGAGGTAGCAAACAATTTGCAGTTTGAAAAATCAGTTCACCTCCAGCCAGCCGATGCGGTCAAAGATGCGGATGTTGTCATTTCCATGCTTTATGATGGACCGGTCACCTCGAAAATTCTCATCGACGAAGGTGTCATTGATGCAACCCCCAAAGGCGGTTTGATCATAAATATGGCCTCGGTTGAACCTTGGCGTGACAGGAAGCATGCTGAAGCTATCATCGATCAGGGCAAGCTGTTCTTCGAAGCACCTGTTTCTGGCGGAGTGAAGGGTGCGGAAGACGGAACGCTGACTATTTTTGGTGCAGGAAATGACCGCGCTCTGTACGTGGCGCGCCCCTTGCTCGAAGTACTGGGGAGATTGAACTTCTTGGGTGATTATGGCGCGGGACAATCTGCCAAATTGGCCAACCAGCTGATTGTTGCGATCACGATTGGGGCAGTCGCAGAAGCGTTTAAACTGGCTGAAAGTGCTGGCTGTGATGCAGCTACGTTGCGCGATTCCCTTCGAGGTGGTTTTGCTGATAGTCGCATTTTGGAACTTCACGGTGAGCGTATGGTAAAACGGGATTGGGAGCCGGGTGGGCGATCAAAGTCTCAGCTCAAAGATCTCGTCAACGCCATGGCAGTCGCCAATGAAAGCAATCTGGATCTGCCTCTAGCTTCTTGCATCGAGGCGGGATTTCGTAATTTCATTGAGGATTTTGAAGGCGGTGAGCTTGACCATTCCGCTTATTATTTGTGGCTAGAAAAACGTTCGGCTCTTTGATCGACTAAAAAGCTTTGTTCGGTGGCAATGTCAGGCTGGGGCATGCGCTTTTGGTCTAATACGTACGTTTGATGCTACATATTAGCGCGCCTTCTCTTTTAAAAGTAATATAATACCACTTACAATGAATAATTGAGGCGCGTGATTTTAAACAAAAAATGCATGGACAGATTTGGTGATTTTATGCCGAAGAAACATGAAAAGTGAAAGAAAAATAAGTATTAATACCCTTTTATTCAAAATATTACCCAAAAATCCAATCTTATCAGGAGCGGAGACGAGCGAGAATGTGCTTTCTCTTTGACAGTTCATCTATATTGAAAATATAGTCATTATATACTATTTATAGGTAGGGTATGAAAATTGCTTTTTGGTCAAGGCTATCGGGGTTTTCATGGGAGCATGTCAAATGATTGGTTTGATCCCTTGGCTTTAGGCGAGATAATTTGTAAGAAAGCCTGACAATGCGGTTGGGTTTGTCACTCAAAGCCGACAAAAGTCACGATGTTAGCTTTATGCGAAAATTGTGTTTTGGGTGTTTCGTTGTTTTGCAGGCAATTGTAACACTTATTTCGAAAGTTAAATGCGTTTGCGTGTGTTGGCGGTTTGAGGTGACGGCCACTTTTGAGATTGAGTCTTTTCTCAACCTTGCACAAGAGCATGTCTTGAAACGCTGAGTGCTGACTAAGACGTTTTGAGAAAAATTCGAACCGAGGATGATATGGAAACGAGCTTTAAAACAATTGGTAGTTCGAGACGAGGTTTGAACATGCAGGTTGCTGGATTGGTGGCAGGCAAGATTCTTTCAGGTGAACTGCCGGAAAACTCGATCATCCCGAGTGAACAAGAGTTGTGTGAGCAAATTGGCATTAGCAGAACCACCATCCGTGAAGCCATCAAATCGCTGGCTTCAAAACGGTTGTTGGAATCGCGCCCTAAAATCGGAACGCGGGTCTTGCCCAAAACGGAGTGGAACATTTTAGATCCGCAGCTTCTTGAGTGGATGACAGCCTCCTCAGATCCCGTCACTTTGCTTTCTCAGTTTTTAGGATTGCGTCGATCAATCGAACCAGAGGCTTGCGCGCTTGCTGCTGTGAATGCGTCTGCACAGCAACGCATCGATATTTCAAATGCTTTTCAAGCAATGATCGATGTCTCGAAGGATTTTGATCGCGAATTGTGGAAGGAAGTCGACTTGGCTTTCCACTGCCTTATTTTTCATTCTACTGGTAATTTTTTCTTTGTACCCTTTGGTAATATCTTAAAGTCCGTCTACACAAATTTCTTCCATTATTCGTCAGAAGATGGCGGCATGTGCTTTGAGGAACACCGGGAAATCTATGAAGCCATTATGGCTGGTGACGCAAATCGGGCGCGGACGGCTTCATTGACTTTGCTTCAGGAAAAGAAACATCGCCTTCCTATGGATGCTGCGTAACAGGACAATTCACGGCCTTCTTGAAGGGCGCGGTATCTATTGCTGCTGACTTTTTGGTTTTATGTGATGTGTAAAATGCCGGCAGGGTGGGAAACCTCTTCAGTTCAGCATGTCAAAATGTCAGTTACCGACGAGGTGCTAGGCTAGATGCGGGGGGCTTCGCTCTCCGTCGTGGTAGCCTCAGGTGGATACGATCCTTTTTAGGATTCCTATTATTTCCCTCCTACGAATAACGGCGCATCCAAGCGAAAAGTGATCGGTTTGACCAAGCAATCGCTGGAGATCAAGTTTCCCCACAATGGCGATGTGTACTATTAACAACTGTTCGAACGATCGTTTCAAATTATTTTAGTCTGATACTATCGTTATATATCAAGTGCTTGTTGTTCGTATATGCTCCTGAACGAGAAATAGCCCCCCACGGGAATAAAGTGGCAAATGGTCTTCTCTATCAAAATTAAACAAAAATATTGCCAATTCTAATTTGTCATATAATATAACTATAGTGATTTTGGAAAATGAGTATATCTGGGAGGATATCATGAAAAACCAATTTAAACACACAGCCAAGATGCTGGGCGCAGTTTTATGTCTGGGTGTTGCTGTTACGGCTTCAGCTGCGAATGCCAAAGACTGGCGCGGTTGGAACATCCATGTTCAGGATTATCCTGTTTCTCACGGCATGGAAGCTTTCATCAAAGAAGTTGAAGAAAAAACAGAAGGCCGTATCAAAGGCAAAGTGTTTCATGGTGGCGTGCTGGGGTCCCAGCCGGATGCGATCGAGCAAGTCCGTCTTGGTATCATGGACTTTGGTGTTTTCAGCCTTGGCCCAATGGGACAGGCTGTACCAGAAGCCAATGTTGTTTCATTGCCCTTTATTTTTAAAAGCGTTCCTGACATGCATCGTTTAATGGATGGTGCAGCTGGTGAAGCTCTGGGTAAAGGTCTTGAAGCAAAGGGTATTGTTGCTCTTGGCTATTACGATGCCGGTGCGCGTTCATTCTACAATTCCATCAAACCAATTAACACACCTGATGATGTTAAGGGTATGAAGGTGCGTGTGATGAACAACGATCTGTTCGTTGGCATGGTTGACTCTATGGGTGGTAATGCCACACCAATGGCGTTTGCCGAAGTGTATCAGTCGATCAAGACTGGTGTTGTTGATGGTGCTGAAAACAATCCTCCATCCTACGAGTCCACCAATCACTTCGAAGTGGCAAAATACTACTCCATGTCACAGCATTTGATCATTCCAGAATGCCTGTGCATGAGTAAAAAGACCTTTGACGCTCTGTCTGACGCTGACAAAGCCATTGTCAAAGCTGCTGGTAAAGCCAGTACCGAACTGCAGCGTAGCCTTTGGGACGCACGTGAAGCTGCTTCCATGAAAAAAGTGGTTGATGCTGGCGTGATTGTTAATGAAATTGCCGACAAATCTGCATTCCAGGCTGCTATGAAACCTGTATATGCTCAGTTCTTGGCAAAATACCCAGATTTGGAAGGTCTTGTAACGATTTTCCAAAAAGGTGAATAATTACACGGTTAATTCTACCAGGCCGCGCTTTAATCAAAGTGCGGCCCCCTTTTATCAAGGCGGTGGTGATGACGACTCATAGTCTTAAATTTCAAAAATCGCGTGACCTTTTTGATCTTCTTTCAAAGCTCTGCATCTTCCTGGCTTCCTGCGCGTTGTTGGTGTTGGTTGCGACCTTTGGGTGGTTGGTCTTTGGGCGCTATATCCTCAATATCACGCCCACTTGGGTAGAGCAGCTGGCGCTGGTTCTTATTTGCTACATCGCCTTTTTGGGCGCCGCAGCGGGGATTCACGAAGGCACTCACCTGGGGGTCACTCTGTTTCGCGATTTCACCGGCGGATGGCTCAAATGGTTGCTTTTGCTATTGGGAGACGTCGTCCTGATGGTGTTTGGCGCAATCATGTTAATCGCCGGCTTGGAGCTTTTCCATTTTGGTTGGGAGACTATGCTGCCGATGTTGAACGTTCCTGAAAGCGTTCGAACGCTCTCCTGCGTACTATGTGGTGGTCTTATGGTGGTGTTTTCTCTAGCGCGCATTTTCTTTCAAATTGTTGACGCCGTTGCTGCTCAGCCAAATAAGGAGCTTGCCTAGTTATGGGTCTTGCTATTCTTCTTGGAATTTTTGGTACCTGCGTCGTCGCGGGCATTCCCGTTGCGTTTGCTATGGGTATCGCTGCTGCGTCAGCATTCTGGTTTGAAGGCTTTCCGCTCCTTATTACCTTTCAGCGTGCCATTTCTGGTATTTCCGTCTTTTCGCTACTGGCCATTCCCTTCTTTGTCTTTGCCGGTGAATTGATGCTGCACGGTGGTATCGCCATGCGGTTGGTTAAGTTTGCCTCGGCTTTGGTTGGACATGTGCGGGGCGGTTTGGCTTCGGTCAACATCTTCTCCTCCATGCTGTTTGGCGGCATTTCTGGTTCAGCGATCGCTGATATTTCCGCTCTTGGATCGATCTTGATTCCGGTGATGAAAGAAAAGGGCTATCGGCCTGATTATGCGGTTAATGTGACCGTTACATCATCCATTGCGGGCATTGTCATTCCACCAAGCCACAACATGATTATCTTCTCGGTTGCTGCTGGTGGTGGCATTTCGATTTCTAAACTCTTTTTGGCTGGTGTGATCCCCGGCGTTATGATGTGCATTTGCCTCGCAATTGCGGCTTATATCGTTGCGATCAAACATCAGTATAAGTCAGAGCCTTTCCCGGGTTGGAGAGTGGTTGCCAGAACAGCATTGGACGCATTTCCTGGATTGGTGACTGCCATTATTATCGTCGGCGGTGTGTTGTCTGGTGTGTTCACCGTGACAGAGTCCGGTGCCTTCGGTGTTATCTATGCTCTGGTTATTACGGCCTTTGTTTACAGATCTTTGTCTTGGGATGGTTTTTTGATTGCCGTTCGGTCATCGGTTCGCACAACTGCGATGGTGATGATTCTAATCGCATTCGCCAGCTCGTTCGCCTATCTTCTGGCGCTTTATCAGGTGCCAACAGTTCTCAGCAATTTCCTTCTTGGAATTTCTGAGAATAAATATGCTGTTCTTCTAATGATCAATATTGTTCTGCTGATGTTGGGCATGATCATGGATATGGCAGCGCTGATCTTGATTTGTACGCCAATTTTCTTGCCCATTGTTACGCAATTGGGTATGGACCCGATCCAATTCGGCATTATGTTGCTGGTGAACTTGGGCCTCGGTCTTTGTACTCCACCTGTGGGCACTTGCTTGTTTGTTGGTTGTGCAGTCGGTAAAATCAAGATTGAGGAAACGCTCAAGACAATCTGGCCGTTCTACATTGCTCTTCTAGCGGCGTTGATTCTTGTTACATACGTGCCTGCAATTTCGCTCTTCCTACCGGGGCTGTTCGAATAGCGAAGCAATTGTAGGGTATCAACACAGGTCTTGCCTTGATTGTAGATCTTCAAGAAAGTTCCAAGCAGAGCTACCTCCATAGTTCTTGGTCTCTTCTTTGAAAATGGCAAGACCTGTTTTCCTTCTGTTATTGTCAAGTAGAAAGGCAAGCAGATGCGGCATGTTGAAACACGGCATTTCGTCCTTTCCGCGGCAACCAACCCAGATGCTCTGAGACCTCGTTTTGCGGTGCAGAGTTTGTTACAGGAATTGGTTGACACCTCAGGAACAAATCTTAAGACCATCAATTCATCCACCCTGATCGGGCCGGTTGCTTTCAGAGATTTGCCTCTCTTGGTGAGATGTCCGCAAACAAGACACCGCTCTTTCCCCGCCGTGAGCTAAACTAAGCTACTCGCGTCAGTGTAGTCTTGGATGCATATTTCTGTGTTTGCGCGATGGCTCAAGACAGTGCCTAATTGTCAAACACGGCTTCGTGACACAGGGAGACCTGCTATAATTTTTCTAAAATATGGGTCATTTGCCGGTGCGCTATGTTAGGCAGATCACTCGAACATCTGTTCGAACTGGCATCCATGCTCCGATTGCATGGTCGGTTGTCGTCGAATTCAACAATGTAAGGAGATTGCAATGAGACTTGAAGGAAAAGTAGCAATAGTCACAGGTGGCGGCCGGGATATTGGGTTGGCCTGTGTTATGAAACTTGCTCAAGAAGGTGCCAAGGTCGCCATCAATTACCATAGCAGTGCCATGGGAGCGAATGAAGCAGTATCAGCAATCATTGCCAATGGCGGCGAAGCCTTTGCAATGCAGGGCGATATGACGCGTGAAGAGGATGTGAAGGCTCTTGTCGCCAAGACAGTCGATACGTGGGGCAAAGTGGACACCCTTATGCATGTCACTGGCGGTCTTCTCAAACGGGTTGCGATTGCTGAGATGACGTTGGATCATTGGCAAGCTGTAATGGATGTCAACACCACTTCATTCTTTCTCGCCGTAAGAGAATGCATCCCGCATATGTCCGAGGGAAGTTCAATCGTTGCCTTTGCTTCGCAAGCTGGTCGTGATGGTGGTGGCCCCGGAGCGGCTGCATATGCAGCATCCAAAGGCGCAATTATGACTCTCACGCGGGGGCTGGCAAAAGAATTGGGTCCCAAAATTCGGGTCAATGCATTGTGCCCGGGTATGATCGACACGGACTTCCACAACATCTTCACCAAACCAGAAGTCCGTCAGCATGTTGCCAACGCCGCTCCGCTCAAACGGGAAGGTACACCGCAAGATACTGCCAACCTTGCTGTTTATTTGGCGACCGATGAAGCTGCCTTCCTTACAGGGGTGAATGTCGACATAAATGGCGGCATGCTTTTCTCATAAGCACTTGGGATCAATTCCCCCAGCCCTCGTCGATGCAGGGGCTGGGGAGATCTATTCAATATTACTGTTTTTCTGCTGATTTTTACCCTCGCCAAGCAACCATGTTGGCCATCAATCGGAAGGCTCCTGGTACAAGCTTTTCCATTTGATGATGCAGAATGAGGGATGTGTGTATGTGCTGGCCCTTGCCAATAGGGGCAACCAAAAAGGCTCCTTGCAGGGCGTCTTCTTCCGGGTCGGCCATTGACAACAGCGGCGTATAAGACTCGTCCCAATGCTTGGCAAAATACAGCCCACGTTCCTTGTGCCATCCTTGCCAATCTTCTGCCCCGATAGGGTTGGGTTGGTTGAGTAAACCATGCTGAGGCTCAAGGTGGGTAACGATTGCGGTCTCATCGGTTACGCGCCAGCGCAAGGAAGGCTGCCCAATCTCCAGTTTGTGAGGCGGGAATTGATCCGGATTCCAATTGTCCCAAGGGCGATGGTAAAGAGTGATAAGCGTGCCGCCCTGATTAACCCAATCGTGGATTTTATCCATGGATTGGCTCAGCGTCGGGTGAAACCGCATGGCAAATATGCCCACCAGCAAACAATCATATCGCGCCAGTGCGGCAGGGTCTTGCAAAGCCTTGGCGTCAACATTCTCGACATTTGCGCCAATGGCAGCCATCCACTCTCCAACACGATCATTGCCACCACCAATATAACCAATCAGGCGATCATCAGATTGACTACCCAGCTCGGCGGTTAAAACACGCACTTGAATGCAGGCCGGGTAGGCCCTTGCCGTAGGCGCAATGTGATCATAGGCAATGGGAATGATGGTCATCGCCTCATTGCCGTCCAGACTGAGGGGCAGAGTATACAGCCCTTCAGACAGCTGTTCGGGCAGCTGAATTTTAAAGCCTTTGGCATGGCGTTCCAGAAGCCAGCCATCGGGCATTTGAAGGCTTGGCGTTGCATCGCTGGGATGAAGCTCGGAAAGTTCGATTTCCAGTGTTCGATCTGAATTGGCAAGATTGACGACATGGTTGACCGGTGCAAGGTGAGCTGAACATGCTGGCAGAACCACAGGAGGAATTTCAAGTTTATGTCGGGTTTTGCTGGTTATGCCATGGCCAGAAAGGGTGACAATCATAGCGGGTGCAATTGGTTCGTCAGGGTCATGAAAACAGCGATAGGGATCGGTAATCGCAGCCTCTTCGGAAAGGCTTATCGTGTATTTTTGGTCCTGTGATTTATCGACACTCCAGCCGTGTGGAAGATCAAGCTGATAGCTAAAATCAATGCCATTCATGGGAGGTCTTATTTCGTGGGTGAGGGTTAGTTGATCCCCCGGGCGAACCCAGTCTTCGTCAGACCTCACATGGATGTTGATCCCGCTTGCAAGTGCGATAACCCGCGCTAACTGGCGCTGTTTGGCAACAAGCCGATGCAGACAATCCGTCTTGGCCGCGTCTGGGCAATGTGACAGGGCTTGGCTGACATGCAGATAAGCCGAAGACGCTGCTTCAACTACTGTCGCCATATCGGGGAAAGCAGCAATCGTTGCGGATATTTCCGTCTCGGCTTGCTTTAAATGCCCTGCAAAGATCGGGTCCTTTGTGAAGCGGGAGAGGTCCATGAGTGTATGGGGCAGACCGGCCATGACACAATCATCGGGCCCCGCGACGTGCGTTTGGGCCAAATGCAGCAGAAAATTTCTCTCGGACCCGGCAGGAATCCACCGCCCCATCCCTTGGGTTTTGTGGAACATTCTTGATTGTTGACCAATGCGTTCATAACTCCAGCCACTAATCGGATCAAAACCGCGCGCAGAAATGGTTAAAGTCGCAGGGGGAGGTGGCACATCATCGTCATAGGCCGTACCTGCACCGGACCAAGCAGGCAAATATAGTTTTTTGACCTGCCACACTGGCAATCCGCTGTCGGCAAAATCCGGATTGGCTGCTTCCGTCATCACCACATGCGCGAGTTCGGTCATGGCACGGTGGTGGCCATGTTGACCGGGCACATCAAGGAATGTGGGGCAAAGAATATCGGGTTTCTCGCTTCGGATGATGTCAACAAAGCGTTTCAGCGTGCGGGTTCGCCCCCATTTCTGTAGGGTCTCGTCGCCGCTTTTGGAAAAGCCGAAGTCTATGATGCTGTCATCAGGCCGCACCGATAGCCAATAAAGCCGCATAGCAAGCCGGTTTGCTGCGCGTTCCATCTCAGCTGTGCGCAAGGCTCCGAGATCCGCACCGGTTTCGGTTCCGATGTCATTTTGCCCTCCTTCTCCGCGGTTGGCGCATGCATAGGAAAGATTAATACCGTCCTTTAAAGCCATCGCGACAAGCATCGCCGACATTTCGTCGTCTGGATGGGCTCCACTTGCCATGAAGCGGATCACTGATTTAAGTGGTTGTAGGGCCTCCCATAATTGCAAAACTAACGGCTGGGAGGCTTCTGCGGCGAGTCGGGAAGGGTCTGAAAATGGCATAATATATATCTATCTCGGAACTGTGATTTGTGGCGTAAGGGCATGGTTGATCACAAGGGCTGCAGCCCCCAATGTTGCTGTCATCCGACCTGAGCTTCCTCGTAATAAGCGAGGATGTTGCCTTCCGGTTCGATTGGCAACAGACCGATCGGATAGCCGGATATGTGTGATCAAGTGATCGAGAAGTGCATCAGGCATCGCTCCCCCAAGAATGATGGCTTGCGGGTCAAACAAATTTTCAATCGTCGCAATGGCATGGGAGAGAGGGGCACTGGCCCTGTCTAACCACGTCATAAGGGCAGGGGTGTCCTGTGCGTATAGTGCAGACAGATCCTCACCTGAATGGACTTCATAGCCAGCAGAGCCAAGGTAACGTTGTGCGGACAGGCGACTAACCATCTTTTCCAACTCGACGCTGCCACTGGAGGCTTTTGAAGAAGGAATAGAGGCGTCGCTATCAACTGCGGGCACCAGAATATGGCCAATTTCTCCGGCATTGCCAAAAGCACCATTGAACAAGCGACCGCCCGTGACAATGCCGAGGCCCAAACCAGCACCAAAATATAGGAAGCAATAGGTCTCTAGGCCCTTGGCTGCACCCAGAATCCGCTCTCCCAAAGCTGCGGCATTTGCATCAATTTCCACAAAAACGGGCAGATCTAACGCTTTTTCAAATAGTGAACTGGCATCCAAATGTTGCCAGTCGGGAAGCTCGGTGCCTTTATCTGACAGGCCGTTGCTGCCAAAGGGGCCGGGCATCACAATTCCTGCCCCCATGACCCGTTCAGGTGCCACCCCAGTCGCCGCCAGCGCCTCATCGCGTAGAGTAAGTACCTGATCTATCACACGTTCAGGCTTGGTATCGATCAGATTGGCTCGTTTCGAAAAAACGGTCGCTCCTTTGAGATTAAGCAGGGCTGCAAAGATAACATCCGGGCGCATTTCGATGCCGAAAGCAAATCCTCCATCGGAATTGAGGGCATATTGCACCGAGGGTAGGCCTCTGCCCGTCGAAAGGCGGCCTTGTTCAATCAACATGCCTTCTTGTTCAAGCTGGGCAATGATGTTGGAAACGGCTTGTGTGCTTAACCCTGAGTTGCGTGCAATCTCAGCGCGACCGATCTTGCCTGCTTGGTGAATGGCACCGAGCACGACCTGCCGATTGTGACTGCGGGAGCGGCCTGCATTTGCTCCAATTTTTGACGCGAATTTTGAAATCATGTGTCGACATTAATTCAAGTAACTTGATCATTCAACTTACTTGAGCTAATTATAAAGAAAAAGAAGACCAATGCCCGCATGCAATCACTCATTTTGTCCAACCCAAATTTTGCCCGTTTGATCAGGGGATCTCAAATATGAAAAAGTCTTTGAAGAATTTAGCGCTTGCCGCAACGACGAGCGCCATGGCGCTGTTTTCCAACGCCGCCAACGCGGTGGAAATTGAATATTGGCAATATTTCTATGATGCACGTGTCACCGCGATGGATCAGTTGATTGAAACTTTCGAAAAAGCCAATCCTGATATTACGGTCAAAATGACCACCTTTCCATATGGCGATTATCGCACCAAGGTGGCGGCGGCCATTCCGGCAGGCGAAGGGCCGGATGTGGTTCAGCTCTTTTACGGCTGGCTCGATGATTATGTGAGCGCCGACCTGATTCAGCCACTACCCGTGGCCAGCTTTCCACCAGAGCAGGTCGAAAAAGACTTCTTCCCAATGGTAAACGCCATGCGCTCCGGAGAGAATTATTGGGCGCTGCCCACTGCCGTGCGGTCTTTGGCTCTTTTCTATAATGAACGCTTGTTCAAAGAGGCAGGAGTAAAAACCCCACCAAAAACTCTTGAAGAATTGGTGGAGGTTGCCAAAAAGCTAACCAAGGTTGATGTTGCTGGCAACATTACACAAGTGGGTATCACTGCAAGCATGACCGCACAGGATCATCACTGGTTCCGCGAAGTTTTGGTGCGTCAGTTTGGTGGCGATCCCTATTTGGATGACTATAAAAAAGTCAATTATAACAACGAAGCAGGCCTCAAAGCTTTGGAATATTACACAGGGCTTGCCAAGACACACAAAGTGACGTCCTTCGACTTTATGGACGAACCTCAGGCTGCATTTAAGGCAGGGCGTGCCGGTATGCATATCGATGGATCTTTCCGTATTGGGTCCCTCAAAAAACAACGTGGCCTTAAATGGGGCGTTACCGAGTTGCCTGTGGGCGCGGATGGCACGAAGTCCAACTATTCTTCCTATTGGGTCAACGCCATCACAACCAAGGCCAAAGATGAAAAATTTGATGCGTCAGTCAAATTTATGCAATTTGTTACCTCCGATGAAGCCATGCAGGTATGGCTGGATGTGGTTGGTGAATTGCCTGCCAAACCATCTGTTGGCATGACGGAGGCCAACCGTTCCGATCCGGTGTTCGGTCCGTTTATTCGTGGACTGGAATATGCAAAGTCCACCAAATTTGTCAATGAATCGGCTCAGCGTCAGATCATGATGGATATGGTTCAGCGCATTGACATTCAGGATCAGGCACCAGCAGAAAGCCTCGCTATTGCTGCCGAGGCCGAGCAAAAGCTTCTTGATGAAGCTATGGCTAAAAAATAGGATCCTGTCCGTTCGCATGAACAGGGGTCTGTGGTTTGCGCCACAGATCCCTTGAAGGCCCCAAATTCCTCTGCTTGTTTCCTCAGTGAGGAGAAACGGGGGCGGTGAAGCTTGGGCCTTCATTCCAGTCATCCGTCGTCCCGACAACGGGCAAGGTGAGCCAGCAACCGATGTATCGAAATTTATCCATACGCCATAAACAGATCGTCTGGGCTTGGGCCTTTCTGGCGTTGCCTGTGATTTTTTATAGTGTCATTCGTTTCTATCCCACGGGCAGCGCAGTCCTGATTTCTTTCCAGAACTGGAACCTGCTGGGAACGCGCACATGGGCTGGCTTGGACAATTATATCAAGCTCTGGCACGATCCTGTTTTCTGGAAGGTCTTCAAAAACACCTTTATCTATTTGTTTTTGGGAACACCGATCAGTTTGGTGGTGTCTTTTGTCATCGCCTACAATCTGGACAAACTGCGCTTCATGCATAATTTTTTGCGCATGCTCTATTTTCTACCCTTTATGACATCGGCTGTGGCCATGGCGTGGGTCTGGCGCTGGTTCTATCAACCGGTCCCCAGCGGACTGTTCAACAACATTCTCGCGACCATGGGTATTGCCCAATTCAATTTTCTCAATTCAACTGTCAATGCATTGCCCGCAGTGTTGGCACCTGCCGTTTGGGCCGGGTTGGGCTTTCAGATCATCATATTCATGGCGGGCCTTCGTGCTATCCCCAAAAGCTATTATGAAGCGGCCCGTATTGATGGTGTTTCCAACTGGACCATGTTGTGGGAAATCACCATTCCACTGCTCAAGTCTACGATTGTGTTCATTGTGGTTTTCTCGTCGATCGGGTTTCTAAGGATTTTTGATCACGTTTTCAATATGACCACGCTTGATCCCGGGGGGCCACTCAATGCCACCAAACCGTTGGTCTTGATGATTTATGAAACTGCTTTTTCCAGCTTTGACATGGGATATGCGGCGGCCCAAACAGTTGTGCTGTTCATCGTCTTGTTGATTGTCAGCTTGCTTCAACTCCGAATTTTGAAAGACAGCTAATGACTTTCACCCAAGCCAATCGTCCTTCATCAAAAGCGCTTCTTGAAACCAAGGTGCCCAAAAAACCTGCCAACATGGGACAGGTCATTCGCTGGATATTGCTGTTTTCTGGCGGCATATTGATGGTCATGCCGATCGTCTACATGATTTCAACATCCCTCAAATGGCCACATGAAGTCTACAATATCAATCTTATTCCCGACGAGCCGACCATTGAGAATTACACCTATGTGCTAGAAGATGGCCGCTTCTTTGGCTGGTTCGTCAATTCCATCGTCATTGCTGTTATCACGACAATCTGCAACATTCTGTTCGATAGTCTGGTCGGCTACACCCTGTGCAAATTCCGCTTTCCCGGGCGCTATATTATTTTCATCGCCATTCTCTCGACATTGATGATCCCGACAGAAATGCTGGTGATCCCCTGGTATCTTATGGCCCAGCAATTTGGATGGCTCGATACCTATTGGGGGATCATGTTCCCCGGATTAATGACTGCTTTTGGAACGTTCTTAATGAAACAATTTTTTGAAACCGTACCCGATGATTTCATTGAAGCGGCACGCATCGATGGGCTCAACGAATTCCAGATATGGTGGACCGTGGCCATGCCATTGGTCAAACCAGCCCTTGCCGCTCTAGCCATTTTTGTCTTTCTTGGCAACTGGACAGCCTTTATCTGGCCGCTGATCGTCACCAATTCGGTCGATATGTATACGCTTCCGGTGGGCCTCTCCAGTTTTGGTGATGAAGCCGATGTAGCTTGGGAGTTGATTATGACGGGAGCAGCGATCTCGACACTGCCTACTTTGGTGGTTTTCTTGATTTTCCAACGCTATATCATTCGCGGCGTTGTCATGGCGGGGTTGAAGGGATGATCGATCATTCAAAATTCCCCGATCCCGTTTACAAGGAAACCGTTCTGGCTCCGCTATTTGATGCGGTGAAGGCGCACTATGCCGATCATATGGGGGCTATCAATCGAGCCCATTTGGTCATGTTGGCCGAGACGCAAATCTTGTCTTCAGAACAGGCCTCGGCAATTGCTAATGCCCTGGTTGATATTGAAGCCCAGATCGATGTTGAAAAGCAGGTTTATACGGGTGAGCATGAGGACTATTTTTTCCTGATCGAAGCCGAGTTGCGGCAGCGGTTGGGAGACCTCGGCGGCAGCTTGCACACCGCGCGTTCGCGCAATGACATGGACCATACCCTGTTCAAATTTGCCTTGCAGAGCCGTGCTGAAGCCATGATGGGTCAATTACAGGGTCTTGCGGCTGCTCTGATCGACAAAGCCAGACAAGAAGCCAAAACTCCGATCGTGGCCTATACGCATGGCCAGCCGGCTCAACCGTCCACATTCGGGCATTATCTTGCGTCGGTTATCGAAGTGTTGTTGCGCGATTGTGCGCGTCTGGATGCAGCCATTGTTGGACTTGATCATTGTCCCATGGGCGCTGCAGCCATCACGACCTCCGGGTTTCCAATCGATCGCCAACGTGTGTCGGACCTGCTTGGGTTTTCGGCGCCGCTGCGCAACTCCTATGGTTGCATCGCCTCTGTCGACTATATCACAGGGCTATATTCGGCATTGAAGCTGGTCTTTTTACATTTGGGGCGTGTCGTTCAGGACATGGCTTTCTGGTCCTCCTTCGAGGTGAGCCAGCTTTATGTCCCAAATGCGTTGGTGCAGATCAGCTCCATCATGCCGCAAAAACGAAACCCCGTTCCTATCGAGCATATGCGCCATCTTGCGAGCATAAGCGTCGGACGTTGCGATATGATGGTCAACATCATGCATAACACACCCTACACCGACATGAATGACAGTGAAGGGGAAGTGCAGCAAGCTGGCTATGCGGTCTTTGAAAGCGGGGGGCGAATGATTGCTTTGCTTGGTGCGTTTTTGCCCGCTTGCTCAATCAATGTGGAGCGCGTTCATACCAATGCGGATTCGGCCTGTATCACCATCACTGAATTGGCCGATACATTGGTGCGACTGGAAAAATTAAGCTTCCGACAAGCGCATGAAATTGCGGCAGAAACGGCAAAAGCGGTGATTGCGGAAAACAAGCCGTTACGTGAAGGTTTTGTCTCTTTCTGCCGCGCTTTCGAGACGGAAGTCGGGCGTTCGTCCAGATTGGGAAAAGAAGCTTTTTCCCAAGCCGTTGCAATTGAGACCTTTGTCGCTGTCAGGGATCGTTTCGGTGGTCCGGCCCCCCACGCCTTGGTCGATGCTTTCGAGGCCTATCAGGGTGATCTCGCCCGACTGGTAGCCAACAAAAATGCCCGACAAAAGCGCAGATCAACGGCTCAGGAAAACCTGAAGAAAGCCTTTTCAAACCTATTGGAGATTTAATCTTGGCCAACCTTGCCCTAAGCAATCTCGTCAAGCGATATGACAAGACTGAAATCCTCCATGGTATTGATCTAGAGATATCAGATGGTGAATTTGTTGTTTTTGTCGGCCCATCGGGGTGCGGAAAGTCCACCACCCTGCGCCTCATCGCTGGCCTTGAGGAAATCACCTCGGGTAAGGTTGAGATTGATGGCCGTGTCGTCAACAATCTGGAACCCAAAGAGCGGGATATCGCCATGGTGTTTCAGAATTATGCTATCTATCCTCATATGACCGTGCGTAAGAATATCGGATTTGGTCTTAGAACATCCAATAAATCCAAAGCAGAAAAAGAAGCACGTATACAAGAGGTCGCAACCATTCTCGATATGGTGGATTTACTGGATCGCAAGCCGAACCAATTGTCCGGTGGTCAACGTCAGCGCGTTGCAATCGGCCGTGCCATGGTACGCGATCCGGCGGTTTTCCTGTTTGATGAACCTCTTTCCAATCTTGATGCACAATTGCGCACCCAGATGCGCCTGGAAATCAAAAAATTGCATCAGCGAGTGGGCAATACCATAGTGTTTGTGACCCATGATCAGGTGGAAGCCATGACCATGGCTGACCGCATTGTCATTATGAAAGATGGTTATATTCAGCAGGTCGGAACCCCGTTCGAGGTTTATCACAGCCCGGCCAATGTGTTTGTGGCGCAATTCATCGGCGCTCCCTCTATGAACCAGATTGAGGGGACACTTTCAAATGGACAAATAGAACTAAAAGACGGCCAAAAGTTTGCGGGCCCACAGGGAGTGTCATTTGAGGGAAATATCATTTTGGGTGTGCGACCCGATGACCTCCACCTGACCGAGGATGATGACTTTCTCATTAAAGGAAAGATTTCCGTTCTTGAAACTCTGGGGCCGGAGACGCTTATTTATGTCGAATATGCAGGCAAGGAAATCATTGCCAAAGCCGATGGCCGAACCCCTCCACAATCCGGCACATATGTGAAGTTAAAAGCGGATATTGACAATGTGCACCTGTTTGACGCCGAAACCGGAGAAACACTGCTGTGAGGGCGAAGCCAGCAACCATGGGGGTTTTGTGTGTTGGGCGCATCTATTGCGATCTGATCTTTCAGGACGTACCACGTCTGCCAACCATGGGGACAGAGGTCTTCACCGGCGGCCTTGAGTTGAATGCTGGGGGAGGGGCCTACATTTCGGCAGCTTACCTCAAGAGCCTTGGGCGCCCTGCCTTTCTGGCCAGTATGATCCCCAACCAGCCTTTTCGAGATATCGTTCAGCAACAGATTGAGGCTGCGGATCTTGATGCCTCCCTGTGCGCTGCATCGGACCCGGCGCTCGACCCTCAAGTCACGGTTGCTCTAATCAATCAGGCTACTCAGTCAGAACCAAGTGATCGGGCTTTTATCACCCGTCGCGTAGGCCCCGCTCTGCCAAGACTGACACAGGAACAGCTCACAGAGCGTAATATTGGCCATCTGCATATCGGCGAGCTGGCAACCTTGATCGAACAGCCTTATTTGTTGGATTTGGCCAAACAAGCCGGACTGACCATTTCTCTTGATTGCAGTTGGGATGATTCCATAACAATCGCCGCCGCTTCCTTGATCTCTCGGGTCGATTTATTCCTGCCCAATCAGTCCGAAGCGCAACGGCTTGAAAGTTTGGGGGTTGAAATGGCCTCTAAACCGATCTGGGTTGTTAAATGTGGTGCGGATGGTGCCTTTGTCAAAACCGAGTCGGGTGTGATCCACTGTCCAGCCATCAAGACCCAGCCGGTTGATACAACGGGAGCTGGCGACGCGTTCAATAGCGGCTTTTTGAATCAGTGGTTGGCAGGGGCTGATACCTTGGCTTGTCTGCAAGCAGGCATTGCCTGCGGTACAATCGCGGTACAAAGCAAAGGCGGTTTTACACCAGAATCATCAAAGGCAAGCTGAACACTTCTTTTGTGAAGTGCCCGCCCGAATATGGATGGTCCTGTTTGAAGCTTTGCCACCTGTGACACTCAAGTTAGATAGGCACTCGATATCTCTGAAACTTCCAAACAATAGGGTGACTTGGTCGTGATTTCGCTGCGTGGTCCGGCTGCTCCACTGTAACCGCGATCAACGCCTTGAATGCGGAAAAGAGTGCCTGCTAAATCTGATGTTTGCGTTGAAAATGATTAAATATCAATAGATTAGTGCTTTCGGGAGCTATTTGATTGGTCGGAGAGGGGCTGTTGTGCATAGGCTTGCGGATTGATATGGCCGCGTGCCTCTCATGGGAAGCAGCTATAACAATGCCATGCACCGACATCATTTTCACCAGCCATATCTTGCACTAAATTTTCGGGAAAAAAACTTGGCTGGGGTGGGAGGATTCGAACCTCCGATACACGATACCAAAAACCGATGCCTTACCACTTGGCCACACCCCAACACGTTTCAAGACTAAGCCTGAACGTCAAGTAGGCTCTCTATACAGAAGCAAAATGACCTGCGCAATGCTTTTACTCTTTTTTTCACAAGGGAAAATCAATCGCGTTGGTGGTGTGTGTTTTCGTGGACCGCATCTGTGCCGGGTTTGGTAGGCAGAAAAATTTATAGAGTGGAAATCTTTGCAATAACTCGGCATTTGCCGGTTAGTGCCCTTGCCAGATGCTTTTGAGAAGGTTATACACGCCTCCACCAACGGTACGGAGCGTAGCGCAGCCTGGTAGCGCATCTGGTTTGGGACCAGAGGGTCGGAGGTTCGAATCCTCTCGCTCCGACCATTGTTTTTCCTTAAGACATTGAAAGACAATGGTTGTTTGTAATAAGACAATTGCCCTCCCTTATCCCCCCCCCCTAAAATAAACTTTGCGTTTGTTGTGGACCGTCATGCCGCGCATGAGATGGTTAAGGTCTCCCATGGCCAATGATGCAAGCCGTGAGTGCAAAAACGCTTCTCGCTGCAAACCATTGCGCTGGTGGGGTGCTCTATCTTCGATTAGCTCGGGCTCCGCTAGTCAAATTCCAACAATTGCTTTTGGTAAGCTTTGATCCGCTTCCGGCAATGTCTACGGCCTACCTATATTGCAGTTTCAAACCGCCGATCCCAAAGCAGGGGCTCACTGCATCAACTCTCGGATACTCCCTAAAACTGGTAGAGAATTTGGGAGCAGGTCAATACCAAAATGGTTTCAGAAAATTTGCTAAGATCAAATGCAATGCTTGCCGCTTTTGGAGCCATATTTCGCAGTATTCGAACCAGCCGCTTTCTCTCTGCTATGCTTCAAGATAGTCATTGAGATATGTGGTGATTGCCTTGACAAGGCCACTTGTCGCAGATCCTTCAACATAGGACGCTGTAAAGGACAAATCTCTGAGAATAATGTCTGTTTTCAGCTCCTTCAGCGCGCCCGATTTTAGTTCCTCGTTGATGATGGCTTTGGGTAAGGCACAGATGCCAAAGCCAGCACACGCCAATTCTCGCAACGCACCAATAGATGTGGAGGTGTTGAGATTGAGTGGTCCTTCATAACTCGCCGATAACAAAGTCTGGATTTCTTTGCCTGGGCGGCTGGAGCGGGAAAATGTGAGCAGCCTATGAGAAGCAATGTCAGAAATTGTCCAGTATTTTTTCTTTGTCGCGATTGAGCTGATCGCAGCAAAAATCATTTCATAGCCACATATCGGTTGGTTGCTGATGCTAGCTTCCGACACAGGCCCCATGAGAAAGGCCAAGTCAATTTCTCGTGCCAAAAGGGCGTTGCGCAAATTATTGGTTGTGTCTACCGATAATTCAAAGGTGATGCCCGGCGTTGTTCTTCCGACATAGTTCAAAAAATCGGGTAGCCAGCTGCAGGCAATGGTTTCAGCAGCCCCTAGACGGATGGTTTGTACAATCTGGGTGGTATCGGCAAACGTTTTTAAAATTTGCTGATCCAGCATCATGAGCTTCTCGGCATAGGGAAGTAGCTTTCTGCCCGAGTGAGTTAGCATAGCGTTCCGGATATTTCGTTGAAAAACATCAATTCCGAGATCTTGCTCAAGAATCTGTATTCGGGCTGAAACAGCCGGTTGTGTCAGATTGAGATAATTTGCTGCGGCGCGAAAGCTGCCTAAGGTCGCGACCCAATAAAATGTATCGAGATTTCTTATTTTCACCGGATTCTCACATGCTATGTATGACGGAAATGTCCTTTGATAAAATATTTTTATCATGTGAGCACAAAATTATCGATTTGATTTTCGTTAAATATTGGGCAAGCTATTCCTAACGAGGGAATGAACATGCTCAACTATGAAACGCTGAAAACCAAAGATCCTCAGAATTTGCGTCAAATCATTCGCGATGGGCAATATGATGCCCACACAGCAGGTCTGGCAAAGGGGTATTTGCAAGCCAATATCGTGATCTTGCCCCGGATCTATGCATTGGATTTCATGCGTTTCTGCCAAAGAAATCCAAAGCCATGCCCGCTCGTTGCTGTTTCCGATACAGGCGATCCCTATTTGACGACCGCAGGTCACGATATCGATATTAGAACCGATATTCCCATCTACAATATCTATCGGGATGGCGTTCTGGACGAGGAGAGAGGGGATATTTCTCCCTTCTGGAACGATGAAATGATCACGTTCGCCTTGGGATGCTCTTTTACCTTTGAGCATGCCTTGCTGAAAGCTGGCATAGACGTCTGGCATATCTCCAACAATAAAACAGTGCCAATGTATAAAACCTCACTGAAAACGGTTCCCGCAGGACCATTCTCGGGAGCGACTGTTGTCTCGATGCGCATGATACCGGAAAACAGGGTTGACGAAGTGCACTCCATCTGTCGACAATTCCCGCTTGCTCATGGCTCGCCACTTCACGTGGGCGATCCTGCAGAAATAGGAATTTCAGATTTGGCACATCCCGATTGGGGCGACGCTGTGCCGTCTTTGCCCGGTCATCTGCCCGTCTTCTGGGCTTGCGGCGTAACGCCACAGGCCGCCATCCAAAACGCGAAACTGCCCCTTTGCATCACACATAAACCGGGACATATGCTGATAACAAACATCCCGGATGATGCAGAGGTTCCAATAATAAAAGCATAAATCACTCACCCATAGCATTTCCGGCAATTTGTAATGATTATCGGAAATGTAGATACCCAGAAATTTGCGTTTCTTCGTAGTCTTGGTAAAGCAGGCGTCGTGGAAATGCCCAAGGGGAACCTAACGGAGCATTCATATGAAAAGGATTCTACTCTCTTTCACAGCAGCAATCGCTATCTCTTCACCCGTATCAGCCGAACAGCTGAATGTGGTTGGAAGTTGGTCAAGCTTGCCATTGCACAAAGCTTACGAAGCGCCATTCTGGGGCGAGACTTTGCCCGAGGCATCTGGTGGCAAAATCACCACACAGGTAACCACTCACAACGAAATGAATCTAGGCGTAGCCGATGTTTTTCGTCTTTTGGGGCAGGGCGTCTATGACGTCGCTATGACCGTCGGTGATTATGCGGTTTCGGATGCACCCGAACTTGAAGGACTTGATGTTCCTCTGGTGGCGATGGACGCGGCCAAGGCCAAAGCAGCGGTTGATGCCGCGCGTCCTATGGTTGACGAGATTTTTGCCAATCGCTTCAATTCAAAGGTTTTGGCTATTGCTCCCTATCCGCCACAGGTTGTTTTCTGCAACAAGGAAGTCGCCAGCCTGGATGATCTTAAGGGTTTAAAAATTCGTGCATCTGGCCGAATGACCGCAAAATTCCTAGAAGCTCTTGATGCCGAAGGTGTCAACGTTGCTTTCTCAGAAGTGCCCGGAGCGCTGCAAAAAGGCGTAGTCGATTGTGCTGTCACCGGTGCCGGATCAGGCTATAGCGCCGGATGGTGGGAAGTTTCTACCCATCTTTTGACAATCCCGCTTGGTGGTTGGGATCCTGTTGTTACAGCGATGAATATGGATAAATGGAATTCGCTCGATGCTGGCACCCAAGAACTGATCACAGATCAGATTGCTACTAAATTTGAAGCACCTGCATGGGACTCAGCACAAGGTGCTCTGCTTAATGACATTGCTTGCCTGACAGGCAATGGTGAGTGTGAATCTGGCGACAAACGATCCATGGTTCTAGTTGAAGCCACAGACGCCGATATCGCCAAAGCCCGTGATATTCTGGAAGCCAAAGTGCTACCTGAATGGGCCGAGCGTGCCGGTGCCGACTGGGCCAAACGCTGGAATGATAGCGTTGGTAAAGTCGTCGGCGTATCCATCGCTTCCAAATAGGGTGGGATGATGCTCGAAGACATGGCAGAACGCATTCTGCTCGCCGTGCGCATTTGGAATAAACGGATAGCATTGGCCACCGGATTTATTCTGTTGGCCTGTGCTGGCTTGGTGTTGGTTGACATCACCATGCGGCAACTCGGTTCCTCCCTTGGAGGGACCGACGAGATATCCGGTTATGTCATGGCGATTGCAACAGCTTGGGGAATGAGTTTTGCTCTGACCGAGCTGTCTCACGTACGCATTGATTTTCTGCGGAGTAACACTCCGCAGAAAACCCGCGTGCTTTTCGATCTTTTCGCGTTATTTTCACTTGCGATGACGGTAGCCATTATTGCCAATCAGTGCTGGCCAGTGGTTGCCACTACCTTGAAAAACGCATCAACGGCCAATACGCCACTCGAAACACCGCTGGCTCTGGTACAAATCCCGTGGTTTGCTGGCTGGCTCTGGTTTGCTTTCTCAAGTTGGCTGATTTTTCTATCTGCAATGGTTTTGGTCGTCAAAGGCCGTTTCAAAAAAGTTGAAGGTGTTATTGGCATTGCCAGTGCCCAGGAGGAATGGCTGTGATACCCTTTATTACCATCGGCCTTTTGGGCTTGCTTAGTCTCTCGATCCCTGTCGGTATCGTCCTCTTTTTGCTCGGTTTCGGTGTTGATCAATTTTTCAGTCTCTTTCCGCTGTTGCGCGGATTGGGCAATATGGTTTGGTCCACGTCCAACAGCGCCACTCTGATTGCAATCCCGTTCTTTGTGTTGCTGGGCGAAATATTGGTGCGCAGTGGCATTGCCGAACGCACTTATGCCGCGCTGGATAAATGGGTCTCCTGGCTCCCTGGCGGCTTGATCCATGCCAATGTCGCAACCGCTACAATGTTTTCGGCAACCTCTGGCTCTTCAGTCGCCACAGCTGCGACGGTTGCAACGGTTGCCATGCCACAGGCCGATAGACTGGGTTATGATCCCAGACTCTTTTCCGGGGCAATCGCAGCCGGAGGCACGTTAGGGATTATGATCCCACCTTCGATCAATCTCATCGTTTATGGTTTTCTAACTCAAACATCTATTCCGCAGCTTTTTCTGGCTGGTTTGTTACCAGGGATCCTTTTGGCGCTCGCATTCATGCTGGTAACCGTTTGCATATGCGTGATCTGGCCGTCGTTAGGAGGCGAGCGTCGGCGCTTCCCCTTGCGGGAAATGATCGGTGGGCTGGGCGACTTGTTGCCTATCTTTCTGCTCTTTTCCGCCATTATCGGCGCCATCTACAAGGGGTGGGCCACTCCCACCGAGGCCGCATCGGTGGGAGTTGGCGGTGCACTTTTGATTGCTGCCATGTTCGGGGGTGTTTCATTGGGCATGATCTCCGAGGCCATCGTCGGCACGGTCAAAATCACCTCTATGATTATGCTGGTCATCATTGGCGCGTCCTTTCTCAATTTTACCCTTTCGGCTGCAGGGTTAAGTTCGGAAATGCGAAATCTCCTTGAAAACCTCGGGTTTGGCCCATTGATGACGATATTCGTGGTCGTGCTGATCTATATTGTTCTGGGCTTCTTTATCGAAACCCTGTCCTTGATGGTTGTAACAATTCCGATCGTTGTGCCGATTGTTACCGGACTGGGATATGATCCAGTCTGGTTCGGCATTCTAATGATCGTTCTGATCGAAATGGCTCTGATTACGCCGCCTGTGGGGCTCAATCTCTATGTGGTGCAGGGGGCGAGAAAAAGCGGCAACATGAGCGAAGTGATGGTCGGTGCTGCACCTTACGCATTCACTATGCTGTGTATGGTTGGCGTTTTGATTGCCTATCCAGATCTCGCACTCATTCTGCCGCGTTTGTTGCAGTAAACGAATAAAGGAACGTGCAATGCAATTCCAATGCAATGGCAAAGAGCTTACAATAGCGATTGATCATGTGATCGTCGCTGGCTGGACCGGCCGCAATTTAGAAGCCGTCGAACATCATATCAAGGAACTGGCGGAGTTGGGCGTTGCTCCGCCGTCGCAAGTCCCTCTGTTTTACCGCGTCTCCAATGCTCTTTTGACGCAAGCCTCAGAGATGGAAGTGCTTGGTGAGGAAAACTCGGGGGAGGTGGAACCCGTTCTCATCAAGCATGGCGATAAACTTTACCTCGGTCTGGGCTCAGACCATACGGACAGAGCACTTGAGGCCTATTCCGTTGCAGCTTCCAAGCAAATTTGTGCCAAACCGGTGGCAAATGAGCTTTGGGCTTTTGATGAAGTTCAGCACCATGTTGATCAAATTGAACTGCGGTGTTGGATCATGGAGGATGGCAACTGGGTCCTCTATCAGGAAGGCTTGCTCGCAAGCATTCGTCCACTCGGCGATTTGATGTCAGCTGCCCAATTGCAAGACAATTCAGCAATGCTGTGCGGCACTTTGGGCGCAATTGGTGGGGTCCGGCCAGCTTTGGAGTATAAGCTTGAAATGTGCGATCCTGTTTTGAGTAAGCGGATCGAAATGGCCTACAAGGTGGTTTCACTGCCAACGGTCAGTTAGACCGCGTTCAATTCAATTGTTAAAAACAAAACAAGGCTCTGCTGCACGATTTTAGTTTGTTGCGACAGAGCCTGCTTGTTTGCTTGAGAGAAAAAGACATGTCTGATCAGTTCCAATGGTCATCAAAAAGCGCAACTTCACGATTGAGCGCAGTAAAGCAACGCGTCCTTGAAGACCCTCCAGAATTGCGAAACATCTTCACGCAAACTTTTTTTACTGAGGCATTTGAGCAAGCAAAAAAAGCAGAGGCAATGCCGGATTCGGCTTTGGCAGGAGCGCTCATATCCATCAAAGATCTCTTTGATGTTAAGGGTCATGTCACCAAAGCGGGCACCCGGTTCATGGCAACTGATCCTTTAGCGAAGTCTGATGCGACCGCAATAGCAAAGCTGCGACAGGCAGGCGCTGTTTTTCTGGGGCATACAAACATGACCGAACTGGCCTATTCCGGGCTTGGGCTAAATCCACATTACGGAACGCCAGAAAATGCTTTGGTCGATGGAGCAATCCCCGGAGGGTCGACATCCGGAGGCGCTGTCAGTGTTGCTCGTGGTTTGGCAGACATTGCAATTGGCACCGATACCGGTGGATCTCTGCGTATCCCGGCTGCTTTTAACGGGATAGTCGGGTTCAAGCCGAGCCAAAGCACTGTCTCTGTTGCAGGGTGTAAGCCGTTATCCCGTAGTTTGGACAGTATCGGACCGATGGCCAACAGCGTGTCTGCTTGCGCAGCTGCGTATAAGACCATGGCCACTGGAAATCAAAGCAATGGCAATGACGTCACTCGCGAATTTGTTGTTCCGCTGAATTACGGTCTGGATGATCTCGAACCGAAAGTAGCAGAAGGATTTGAAGCCGCTGTAAAGCTCATTCAAAATAGCGGTTACACTGTTATTGAAACTGATCTCGATGTTCTAGAAGCGCTAAAATCACTGCCCATCTGGCAGTTTTCTTCTATCGAGTCGCGCGCAGAATACGACGAAGCATATCAAAACCAACGTGATCTGATGGACCCTCGTGTAGCGGGCCCAACGCGCATGGGGCGCGCCAATGAGGTCAATGCCGTTGAGTATCGAAAGACTTTGAACCGGCGTGCTGCCTTGATTGAGCAATATAAATCCGAGCTTGGCGCGCGCGTTCTTCTAATGCCAACGGTGCCTATATTGCCGCCGAGTTTTGACTCTATGGAATCCGATGAAGAATATGGGCGCGTAAATCTGCAAGTCTTACGCAATCCATCCATCGCAAATGTCATGGACTGCTGTAGTATTTCGATCCCTTTTCATCATGGTGGATCGGCAATCGGCATCATGTTAACAGCGGTCGCTGGGCATGATCTTAGTCTTCTCAATTTTGCAGAAGAAGTGCACGGGCATTTGACCGGTTCTGGCACAAACGACAAGGGCTAGTGTTCGCGCACTATATTGGGCCGACAGCGTTTGCAGTTGAAGCAGACGTGAAAATTCTAATGCACAGCCCAAATGCTTAAACCATATTGCACGACGAGAATCACGCTGTTGATTGCCAGCGTGACAAAGGTGAGCAGCATGGCGTATTGGCGGTATTTGATGTGTTTCAATTGTCCGTCTACGATGCGTTCCTTGACGCCGACACCATAGGCATGCAGCAAGCGGCCGACCAGAAATGCGCTTCCAAGACCATGGACGGCATAGGGCGGCAGGCCGTTATAGTCGACCAACCCCAGTGAAATCAGAAACAGCGGTGTATATTCGGAAAAATTAGCGTGACTGCGCATCAGTTGGCGCATGGGTTGCTGATCGCCATCCCCCAAGGCCACTTTGTATTTTTGTCTGCCTTGGATCACTCTGAAGGACAGAACGATAAAGAGCATGATGAGGAGGGCGGCGTACAAACCTGTGGTCATGGCATAATCATTTCTGGTTGAGACTTAAGAAGGTCATGGTCGTTGGGGACTGGGAACATGCCGAGCTTTAACCCAACAATCGCACCCGTGCCGCTGAGTATTCAGCCTTGAGACGCGCAACAATATCCGCCACGGGTTCAACACGCTCGACCGTGCCAATGCCTTGTCCCGACCCCCAAATATGTTTCCAGGCTTGGGCGTTGTCGGCATTGGCCTTGGCAAAATCCATGTTGTTTTTTTCTTCCTTGAGAATGTCTTTGGGGTCAATGCCTGCTGCAGTCAAGGACGGCGCCAGATAATTACCGTGGATACCGGTAAATCTGTCGGTGTAGAGAATGTCATCAGCCGAGCAATCGACGATCATCTGTTTGTAGGCCGCGTCTGCATTGGCCTCCTGAGACGCAATGAAGGCCGAGCCAATATAGCCAAGATCTGCGCCCATGGCTTGAGCTGCAAGAATGGATGCTCCTGTAGAAATTGCCCCTGACAGCAACAGCGGCCCGCCAAACCAACTGCGGATCTCGCCAATCAACGCCAGCGGCGATAGAGTGCCTGCGTGACCACCAGCTCCGGTCGCAACCGCGATCAAGCCATCGGCACCTTTTTCTATGGCCTTTTTGGCATATCGGTTGTTGATCACGTCATGCAATACGATGCCACCATAGGAATGCACAGCTTCATTAACGGCCTCGACCGCCCCGAGTGAGGTGATAACAATTGGCACCTCGTGTTTTACGCAGACTTCAAGATCGGCCATCAGGCGATCATTGGACCGATGTACGATCTGATTGACGGCGAAGGGAGCCGCAGGGCTGTCCGGATTGACCTGATTGTGGGCATCCAGCGCATCTTCAATTTGAGTGAGCCAGTCGTCTAGGGCTTCCTGTGGACGTGCGTTGAGCGCAGGGAAGGAGCCTACAATACCGGCTTTGCACTGGGCGATCACCATCTCCGGATTGGAAATGATAAACATCGGCGAAGCCACTGCAGGCAGGGTCAATGTCTTAAAAAGAGCAGGAAGGCTCATGGCTTCGTCCTCGCGCGTTAAAAGTCTGCATGTTACGTTAAGGGCAGGCTAGCCTAGCACGATGGCAATGTAAATCGGACTAAAACACCATGCTGCCGTCTGTGTGGGGAGCATGGGCCTTGTCTTCCGGTTCAATATGAATGGTCACATTGGCATGGGGCAGTGCGGCCATCAGGGCATGTTCGATCTGGTCACAGATCTCATGAGCGTCAAATACACTCAGGATACTGGGTACAACCAAATGAAACTCGACAAAAATCACTCGGCCAGCGTGGCGCGTTCTGAGATCATGTGCCTCAATGGCTCCGTCAGCATTGGCCATGATAATATTCTGAATTCGTGCCAGTTCTTCGTCATCCACCGCTTCGTCCATCAAGCCACTAACCGAACCGCGAATAAGCCCCCAGCCTGTCCACAAAATACTTGCGGCAACAAAGATTGCCAAGAGAGGGTCCAGCCAGTGCAGGCCGGTCCAAAGCGCAAACAAAACGCCGATCAAGACACCCACGGAAGAAAAGACGTCGGTCAACAAATGTTTGCCGTCAGCCACCAAGGCCGGAGACCGCAACCGCCGCCCTTGATGGATCAGCACGGCAGCCCAAACACCATTCAACACGCCTGCCAAACCATTCAGAAGCAACCCCAGAATAGGGATGTTAAGAGTACGTGGATTGAAAAAACTCTCACTTGCGGCCATGAAGATGGCAATCGCGGCCAACACAATCATCACGCCTTCAAGCACTGCTGAGAGATATTCCGCCTTGTGATGGCCGTATGGGTGATTGTGATCGGCTGGCTTTTCACTCATCCAGACTGCAATAACAACAGCGACAGCAGCAGCCAGATTGACCAGCGATTCCAATGCGTCGGAATAGAGACCAACAGAGTTGGTCATTGCATAGGCTGTATATTTAAGCGCCAGTACGCTCAAAGCAATCAGTACAGAGCCAATGGCCAGTTGTTTGGTGTTTAGATATGTCTTGGATTGTGTCATCTCTCAACCATTGATCTGGGAGCGTATTCTTAAAGGGCGGCAAGCCGTTCGCAAACCGCCAGACGTTGAACTGGTTTTCGCACAGCCCAAGCCAATTGCCCACATGCAATTTGCCGTGAGAGTTTTGAAGTGCATAACTATCGATCTTTCCATGCCTCAACGGCCAACCAATTGTCATCGTGATGACCCTTGCATAAACTAACCAGCAATCGCATGCCCCAGTCAAAGCGGGTCTGTTGCAGCGGCCTGAGTCTTTACCAACCATCCCAATTGTCAGAAAGAAAGGTTTATCCATGTCCCGCATTGTCTATGTGAATGGCGAATTTTTGCCCGAAGATGAGGCCAAGATTTCCGTCTTTGATCGCGGGTTTCTGTTTGCTGATGCCATCTACGAGGTGTCGACTGTTCTGCAAGGGAAACTGGTGGACAACGCCGCCCATCTTGCGCGCCTGCAACGCTCGGTCGATGCGCTCAATATGGGGCTGCCTTGCTCTCTGGAAGAAATTGAAGCGATCCAGCTAGAGATGCTCAAACGCAATGATATCAATGAAGGCGGTTTATATCTTCAGGTGACGCGCGGTGCCGCGGATCGCGATTTTGCATTTCCCAAAGACTCAAAACCCTCGCTCGTTATGTTCACTCAAAGCCGCCCTGTGATCGACACAGCCGCTGCACAAAACGGCATTTCCGTTGTCACCACCCCAGATATCCGCTGGCAGCGGCGTGATATCAAAACGGTTGGCCTGTTGCCCGCTTCCATGGCCAAACAGACAGCGCTGGATGCCGGGGCAAACGACGCATGGTTGGTTGAAGATGGTTTCATTACCGAAGGCACATCCAACAACGCGCATATCGTCACCAAAGACGGCGTGCTGCTCACGCGCGCGTTGTCAAACAAGATTCTGCACGGAATTACCCGCAAAGCGGTTTTGGCTCTGGCGGAAGAAACCGGTATCACCGTGGAAGAACGCAGCTTCACACCTGATGAAGTGAGCAACGCCGCAGAGGCCTTCATCACGTCAGCCTCGATGTTTGTCACCCCTGTTGTGACTTTCAATGGTGAACCCATCGTAGATGGAAAACCGGGCAAGGTGGCTAAACGTCTGCGTGAACTCTACATCGCCTTCGCTCTCAAAAGCTTGAAGTAAATCCTGCTTTGAATTTCAAAGCCCCCTTGATTGTCGTCGCCTCAGACCCATTTTAAAGTCAGATTATGGAGTTTGAAGCGATGACTGACAATACAGGCGAATCCAATCACACCTTTTTAAAAGACCGTATGGCTGGTCGGCGCGGCTGGTTCAAAACCTTCGTGTTGGCGGTATCTTCGCTCATCATGATCAGCATGCTTGCAGGCAATTTATTGCAGTCTTTTTGACGATGTTCTTTAGCGGATATTCACTGTGGGTAAAGACGATGACGAACACGTCTTTTTAAAAGACAGAGTCCAAGACAGATGGTTGATTTGGTCTGATCTTAATTTCGATTGGACCGATTGTGCGGTGTGGTTGATGGTCTGCATAAAATACTGGAAAATGACAGCCACAATCGCACTTCTAACTGCCATATATTGGGCTACATGAAGCTCTCATTATTGTAACCTCAATGCCATTTGCCCCTAAATGAGCGTATATTTTGCAATGCCACCAGCCGCTCTATAGCCTTGTGACAGGCATGCCGTCAGCAAATAGCCTCCCGTAGGTGCTTCCCAATCCAGCATTTCCCCTGCGATAAACAGACCTGGTTTTTGTTTGACCATCAGCCCATCATTCAGCTCTGATAAGGCCACGCCACCAGCCGTGCTAATTGCTTCTTCCAAGGGGCGAGGGCGCACCAAGCGGATTGGTAGTGCTTTCAAGGTAGCGGCCAGCTTGTTGCTATCTGTCATCACGGCTTTGTCTGTGCAGGCTTTGAGCAACGCGCTTTTAACACCGCGCAAATGTAGACTCTTGCGCAAATGATTGGCCAGCGTTTGCTTGCCGCGTGGTTGATTGATTTTTGCTAACAGGTCATCATGGCCGTGATGCGGGCGCAGATCGACCTGAAGCATGGCCTCGCCATTTTCTTCGATCGCATCTCGCAATTGAGCCGAAAGCGCATAGACAGCCCCGCCCTCGATACCATGCCGTGTGATAACAAAATCGCCCTGCACCGTTTGATCACCAAAGGACAGATTAACCGATTTGATGGGATGTCCTGCCCATTCTTGGACAAACTCTTCGGGCCAATCAACATCAAAGCCGCAGTTGGCTGGACGATAGGGGCTGACTGCTATCCCTTTGTCTGCCAACACTGGCAAAAAGGCGCCATCTGTGCCCAGACGAGGCCAGCTTGGGCCACCCAATGCCAGCAATGTGGCATCAGCTTTGATGGCTGCTTCTCCATCAGGGGTATCAAACAACAGCTGGTCCTGTTCATTCCAGCCTTTCCATCTATGCCGTGTGACCAGCTTAACGCCGCGTCCATCCAGACGGTGCATCAAGGCGCGCAGCAACGGTGATGCTTTCATGACCTTTGGGAAAATCCGTCCTGAAGAGCCGGTGTAGGTGAATTGTCTCAAACCTTCCATCCAGCTCACAACTTGTTTGGTTCCAAAATCGGCCAGCATCGGCGCCATCCAATCAGCCGCATCCCCATAGTTCTTCGCAAAACGGTCGGGGTTTTTAAGACCAATTGTATGAGAGATATTCAGGCCGCTCTTGCCAGCCATCAGGATTTTGCGTGCTGGGCTAGGCATGGCATCATATAGCGTGATCTCAAGATACGGACGGATGTCTGACAGGCGTTCCGCCGCCATCAAGCCCGCGGCACCTGCACCAATGATTGCGACTGTTTTTTGTTGTTGCTGTGCCATGACTATGATTCCTGTTTGGTTACCGAGGTATTCATAGTCTCAAAAATAGAATTAAGATATGACCGCTTACAAAAAAAAGACCCTGAAGATTGCTCTCCAGGGTTAGTAAGGACAGCGTGTGAATGAGCCGTCCTGGCTCAGGTTGGAATAGTCTCCCTAAATATGGCTTGTTGATAGATCGGCGGTATCGCTCGACTATCCAGAGAACCATATTCCAGACACGCGCTCAGCACGGGCCGCCTCATGCCTCCGGGAGTGGGAGGCCGTGGCGCAGAACGCCACACATTCAAATTTCCTTTAATCGGTGTGTTATTACCTAGGTTTCGGATTCAAACTACCGACTGATTGACCGTTGCGTTGATTTGGCGCACCAGCAATGCTTTGCCAGATTTGAGGATTGCCCACAGCCTGACGTTTGTTCCAGCGATATTTAACAGACTGCCACGGTTGGATGAGCGGGTTCAAATTGTCGAGTATAAATTCGCCTCGATCGGTTCTCACCACCAGAACAGCGTGATAGGCCCCATCGGGCAAATAGGCTGTTGTAATCAACAGAGAGTCCGATGACCATCCATTCCGCAACAACTCACGTTGTTTCGTCAGAGCGTAGTCTTCGCAATCTCCTTCTTTGACATAGACGGACCATTGGTCGATTTGGCCATCTTCTACGGCCTTGATACTGTTGTTGACGCTCGAATTGATTTTAACCAGCTGTTTCCAGTTCTGCTCCGTCAATATCTTGACGCCTTTGCCATGGCGGGCGCAAGCTTTGGGTTCGTTGGCACAATAATAGACATGGCCTGCAGGTGTGCTGGTCCGCTGGGTGACACGCATTGAAAACGCGGAAGAGCCGGTCGCATGAGCCTGTCCCACCGAGACAAGCACGCTTCCCATCACTCCTGTGACCAAAGCGCTCACTGCGATCAAATCTGCAAATTTTTTGTGCCGATACAAAAGCATTCCCCTTCAACAATCTGAAGGAAAATCTACGCTTGCGATTTAAAGAAGCTCTTTGAAAATGAGCGGGGATTTGGCCTAAAGCTTTAGAGGTCATTAACCATACGAAATCGCAACTGGGCGCGGTTTGCGTCCAAAATTCATGAGTTTGCCAACGGGAAAAGATCAAGGTCTTATTGGGTCTGTGTTTTTGAATTTACTGTCCCAATTCAGAAAGGAACTATTAACGCTGTGCGTGCGTTCTGCGCGCCAAACGCACATGGTTCGGCTCTTGTAAAAACTACCAAATATGCACGGTTAATATCTGCTATCCTTAACGCCTATGTTACCGATTGGGTTCGTATCAGGAGCATTGATTAAGTCGCTCTTAACCCTAACGCGTGGGGCGGCACCAAGCCCTGACATCCAGATAGCGAAGCATCTTGAATCACTTTCTCAGAATCAATGTCTGAACGCCATGCATCCAGATATTAGAAGCCTGAATCTCTACATGAAGTGTCAGAATCAAACTTGTAGAAAATGAAGCTAACCAACTGAAATAAATAGAGATAACCAATATATAAAGCGGCGATTTCTATCGCCGCTTTATGTTTCTTGTTTGCATTTGAAGGGATGATAAATCCAAATCCATTTTCTAATGAACCGAACTCTCAATCCAAAAGGGTCGAAACCTATTCACATAGATCCATTTTGACGTCCCAGTTTTTAACCTTCATGGTGCCATTTTTGGCGAGATTAAGCTGCATCTTGAAGACGCGATCCCACAATTGAGGTTCATGACCAACACCTCTGGCGAGACAGTCTTTTTCCGCCATTAAGAAGTAATCCATCATCTGTTCTTTGTAATCAGGATGGGCACAATTGTTTATGATTGTGCGGGCACGGTCTCTCGGCGCCAAGCCACGCAAGTCAGCCAGCCCCTGTTCGGTGACTACAATGTCCAGATCATGCTCTGTATGATCGATATGCTGGGCATGCGGAACGATGCAGCTGATACCGGTTGGATCGGTTTTTGTTGGTCGAACCGATGGTGTATGCATAATCTTCAGGAAGCCCGAACGCAGGAAGTCTCCTGATCCACCAATACCATTGACGATGCGCGTTCCGCCCACAAGTGTCGAGTTGGCGTGGCCATACATGTCAATTTCAATCGGGGTGTTCATCGCGATCACTCCGAGGCGACGCGCCACTTCGGGGTTGTTCGAGATCGACAGAGGACGTAGCACGATCTTGTCTTGATAGAAATCGCGGTTCGCAAGAAAGCGCGGCATGCCGACGGTTTCTGATAGTGAGAGCGAACAGGAGGACGCACAATTCAGGCGGCCGGAGTCAAACAGATCCAACATGCCATCTTGTAGCACTTCTGTGTAAACACTCAGGTTAAAGAATGGTCCCTTGGCCAACCCACTCACCACCGCGTTTGCAATGGAGCCAACACCGGACTGCAGCGGCAGAAGATTTTCAGGCAGGCGATGGGCTTTCACTTCGTCGGCGAAGAAATTGAGCAAAGAGTCTGCAATGGCGATAGAGCCTTCATCTGCCCCTGCCAGTTCACGGCCCTTGTCGGTATAATCGGACTCGACAATAGCCACGATCTTGCTTGGATCGCAGGGAACAAAGGTGCTGCCGATACGGCTGTCAGCTTTGGTAATACCGATGATTTCACGGTGTGGGGGCGCATGCAGAACCATGACGTCATGCATACCTTCGAAAGAAGGCATTGCGGTATTCACTTCAAGGATGATTTTGTCGCAGGTTTGGATGATTTCTGGAATCACACCAACGGACGCCGACGGTATTAGGCAGCCATCTTCGGTGATGCCGGATACCTCAATGATGGCCAGGTCAAGTTTTCCGGACTTGGAATCCTTGGTGTAATAGCCATAGGCCAGATCCTGAGCAAACAAGGATAGATGTTTGTCACCCATGCGGATGCGGCCTTCATTGATGGCCTTGGCAATGTTCCGGCCTGTCTGGTAAGGCCAGCGCCGGTCAATCATGTCATTTTGGGCCCAGCGGTCTTCGGTTTCCGCACCAACGGAAGCGCCGATGAACAGATTGAAGCGCAACTTGCCTTGAAGGTTGTTTTTCTCTACATGCTCGGCAAGAGCGATGGGCACTGCTTTGGGATAGCCCGCTGGAGTAAAACCGGACCAGCCCAAGTTCATACCATTTTTGAACATGCCAATGGTGTCTTCGGCGGTCATGACCTTGTTCATTAGGAATGAACAGTGGACGCGATCTTCCAGTGTTCCATACTTACCCATTCTTGTTTTCTCCTATCAGGAAATTTATTGTGTTGGGGAGGCCCTTGTGCGGGAGGCGACATCGGGCCAGTATTTGATTAATAGACGGCTGAAAATTGTGCTGCATTGATATAAACCGGTTTTCCAAATCAGCAGGTTTGCGGTTCATTCGCTTCAGCTGGGGGAGTGGCATTACTCGTGCATTCAGCAGTTGGTTGGTCATGCGGAGTCGTACCTGCTGTGCTGTTTGCGGGTGGCTACATCATCTCTCTTGACTACCGAATGGTTGTTCACAACAGGTTGGCCTTTTTGGCTTCCGCTCTGAGGTCATCGCGAAAGTCAGGATGTGAAATTTCAATCAGGGCTGCGGCGCGTTGCTGCAGACTTTTGCCTTTGAGTTCGGCCATGCCATATTCGGTGACCACATTCATCACATCCATGCGCGGGTCGGTCACAGCGCCTCCCAACAGCTTGGGTACAATGCGGGAAAGGGTGCCTTTTTTGGCGGTAGAATGCAGGGCGATAAAGGATTTCCCACCCTCTGACGCATAAGCGCCACGCACAAAGTCCAGTTGTCCCCCCGTGCCGGAAAACTGATGGCCACTGATCGCCTCGGAATTGACCTGACCTGACAGATCCACCTCAATGGCGGCATTGACAGACACCAGATTATTATTTTGCCGGATGATGGACGGATTGTTTACCCAACACACTGGATAGCCGACGATGGATGGATTGTTGTCCATGAAGTCGAACATGTCCCGATCGCCAAGAGCAAGAGTGAACACATGTTTGTAAGGCAACAGCGCCTTGTTGCGCCCGTTTAATACGCCCTTTTTGATAAGGCGGACCATAGGGGGCGAAAACAACTCAGAATGGAGGCCGAGATCATTCTTTTCTTCGAGCAATCGCATGGTGGCATTCGGCACACCTCCGATACCCATTTGAATGGTCGCGCCGTCTGGCACTTGATCCGCAACAATTTTGCCGATGACCTCGTCCAGCTCGCTGCTGCCGCCAATAATGGTCTCCATCAAGGGGGTGGTGTGTTCAACCACATTGTTGACGTCGGAAATATGAACAAGGCTCTCGCCGAATGTGCGCGGCATATTCTCGTTCACTTCGACAATCACGTGCTTGGCTTTGCGGATAACGGTCGCGCTATAGTCGGGGCTGGTACCAAGGCTGAAGTAGCCTGATTTATCCATTGGTGAGACAGTCACAATATGCGCGTCGGGGGAGATCGCTTCTGTCATCAAACGTCCTGCCTGATGGAACAGGCAAGGGACGAAATGAATCCATTCCTCGCCACGATCATTGCCCATTTTGGCAAGCGCCCGGTCGGCATGAGACATGAATAAGGGATGAGGCTTTATATAGGGCATATTTTCAGGCGTGAAAATCGTTGTGAGAATATCGTTATGCCCATGCATATAATAGACGTTAAGGCGGGTGAAATCGCCAGCCCTTGCCCTATCTCCCACCGCCTGCATCAGCGCGGGAGGCATACCCACACCCATGCCCATGATGAGGTTGCTCTGGTCGGCAATGCATTCAACCGCCTTCGCTGGTGTGGTGAGTTTTTGTTGATACAGCTCGTCATACAAAGATACGGGCAATGACACGAGATAACCTCTTTTCGGGGTTCTACGATCTAAGAAAAATATTCTCCAAAAGTATAACACCATTGGGGACCAAAGTGAATTCGGACCAAGGGTGAAGAATGGCGGTTTTTTGCGGGATTTGAATGCAATAAAGGTGAGGAAAAACCGAGAAAATTGGGCGCTTTTGGGCTGAATCAATGAGCTTTGCGACAAACCTGTTTGAAACGCTTCAGGGTGTCTCGCAACTAAGCAAGGTGAGTGGAGCAATTCGAAGCAAAGTCTTGGTCAAATTGATACTAGAAAGCGGTCATCTCAGACTGGAAAGCAACGCTTGCCATTGATCGCGATCCGCCCTTGCTACGAGAACAGGAGCTTCATTCTCTTTTAAAACGAGAAGTCTGTCAGCCAACGCTGCTTCTGCTTTTTTATGAGTGACAAAAAGCAGGGCTTTGTCTCGTGTTACGGCGCGCAATGTAGCCAGTACCGCATGAGCGGTGACTTGATCCAGACCTTCTGTCGCTTCATCTAAAAGCCACAGGTCGGGCTTGAACAACAACAGCCGTGCCAAGGTCAAACGACGGCTCTCGCCACCAGAAAGTCCTTGTCCGTCGTCGCCGAGCGTTTGTTCAAGGCGCTTAGGTAATCGATTGAGCAGGTTGGTCAAGTGCGCTTCATCCATCACGGTTTCAAGCGCACGCGTATCAGCTCTGGGATCGGCTATCCTGAGGTTGAAGGCTAGACTTTGCCGGAACAGTTCAGTGCGTTGCGTCAGCAGTCCGATGCGGGGCGTCAAATGCGCCATCCGACCGTCTTCATAGTCCAGCCGAATCCGTCCGGTCATTGGGTCAAGCAACCCTGCTACAAGGCTGAGCAAGGTGGATTTGCCAGCCCCAGAGCTCCCGACAATGCCAATCGCTTCCCCGGATCGTAGGGAGAGGGAGAAATCACGCAACACCGGCGCAGCCTTTGCTGAATAGGCAAAGTCCACACGCTCGATGGCAAGCCGTACGGCCCCGTGGTCTTCAAGGTCACTGGTGTCTTCTTTGGCCTGATCCGCGATCAGCGGCAGAATGCGTTGCCCTGCGTAGAGCGTGCGCCCAATATCAAGCAGGCCGCGCCGAATGGGGGCCAACAGCTCGATCAGCGCGACCACCGCCAGCAAGGATAGCAGCAGCACTGCTTCGCTCATTTCGCCTCGCTCATAAGCCCAGCTGCCGACAAGCAAAGCTGCAACCAACGCCGCCCCGCCAGCAAGACTGATCAGTGTCCGCCCCCGTAAATCATGTAGGGAAAGCTGGTCTTGCAATTGTTTGATTTTATCAGCGGCTCTTTGGATAGAAGAAATCTGATCATTGAGGCGGCCGGCCATAATCAGTTCAACTTGCCCGCGCAGCAAGTCGATATAACGCAACCGCAAGGCTTCTGCAGAAAAAGCTATGCGCCGCCCCAATGCTACGCCGATCCGAGCCGCTTGCCACGGTAGGACAATCAAGGTTGCGAGCAGAATTATAGCGATTGCCAGGGCCATCGGGCCATTGATACCGTGCAACGCTACCAACAGCCCCAGCGTGGCGAGAATGGCGGTGAATAGTGGCAGGATCACTCTTAGATAAATCCCATCCAGCGCATCCACGTCTGCAGTCAGTCGCGCCAACAGCTCACCAGATCGGAAATCGCGAAGGCGGCGAAAGGAGAGCTGAGAAATGCCGTCGAAGACATGAAGGCGCATCCGGGCCAAAAACCTGAAGGTTGCGTCGTGGGTCACTATCCGCTCACCATAGCGACCAAAGGTGCGGGTAAGCGCAGCAATCCGTATCAGGGATCCTGGATAGATCGTATTGAAGGCCAACGTCGTACCAACACTGGTCGCGCCTGTCATTGCCGTTGCACCCAAATACCAGCCAGCAGTGGCCATTAAACCGATGCTAGCCAGTGCGGCGAGAAGACCGATGCCGATGCCGGATAAAAACCAGCCGGGATAGTGGCGCCAATAAAGCCGGAGAATGGCGATCAGTGTTTTCATAGCTCACGCCCTCCCTCAGTCGCTTCAATCCCAAGCAAGTCAGCTGCGTCAATGGTATCCAGCTTTTCGTTGGAGATTTCTTGGATATTTCCATCCCGCACATACAAAATACGATCACAACGCTCTGCAACGGCTCTGTCGTGGGTGGCAACGATCAACAGTCGGTCCTTGGCCATCTGCATCAGGCTGTCTGTTACCAAGTGCGCGGTGTCAGCATCCAGATCGGCGGTCGGTTCATCGCACAACACCAGACTGGAGCGGCTGAGTAGGGCTCTGGCAATGGCCAAGCGGCGCACTTGCCCTCCGGAGATGCCAAAGCCGGTTTCGCCCAAAATTGTCAAGAGGTCTCGGGGAAGTTGCGCAACAAAATGCTCCGCGTGAGCCTGTGACAGGGCGGCGCGCACTTGAGACCGGTCGGATTCTGGTGCTGCAAGCCGCGCATTCATCAAAACCGAGCCATGGAAAATATGAGGCCTTTGCCCAATCCATGCGATGGTCTCGCGGAGTGTATCCCAACGCGCTTGATCGTCCTGCACTCTTTGCTGGTTGATCTCAAGTTCGCCCGATATTGGCGCAAGAAAACCGCATAATGCGGCCAATACGGTCGACTTTCCCGCACCGGAAGCCCCAAGGATAGCGACACTCTCACCGGTCACGTAAGAGCCTGTGAAATTTGATATCACGGCCCCTCGGTCCGAACTATAACCCAGATCACACGCTTTGAAAGCGATGCTGGTAATCGGGGGGCTGCTGTTTGGTTGTGTTGATTGGGTCGTATCATTTGGGGCAACCGGAGTTTCTGTCTGCGAGACACTCTCTAGCGGCAACATTTGGCTAAGGCGTTCGGCGGCTGACCTCGCGGTTGCTCTGTCATGGTAAGAGGCAGAAAACTCGCGCAAGGGTGCAAAAAAATCAGGTGCCAGCATCAATACAAATACCCCTGTGCTGATCGTAATGGGTACACCATAGCTGCCAAAATCAGCATAGCCGAGATAATGATAAGCCACATAAATAGCGGTCAGAGCTATGCCCAGTGCCGAGAATAGTTCCAACGCAGCCGAAGAAAGGAAGGCAACTCTCAAGACCTTCATGGTCGCGTGGCGATAATCGTCGGCCAATCCTTCAAATTCTGCACGGGTGCGACCAACCGCGCGAAACAGACGCAAAGTGGTCATGCCGGAAATGCGGTCAAGAAAACTCTCGCTCATATCTGAAAGAGCCGAGATTTGATTGTCAGATGCCTTTTTGGCACGGAGCCCGACAATTGCCATAAACACAGGCACCAAGGGACCGCACAGCAACAAAATGCAAGCCACGACCCAAGAGACCGACGCAGCCGCGAGAGCGATAGTCAGTGGAACCACTGCCAATTGCAATTTGATGGATAAATATCGGCTGGCATAAGCATCCAGCTTTTCAATGATGTCCGAGCCCAGCGCAGCCACTTCACCCGCTGACTTGCGTTCTGTATCCAGTGGAGCTTGCGAGGCTAACACCTGCGCTAGCTTGAACCGGAGATCCCGCCGTACATGCGCAGACACCTTGTGGCCGATCCTGCCAGCAAAATAGGAAAATCCGGCGCGGGCGGCAATAACAACAAACAACCCGATTGCATAAGGCAGCACACCTTTAAGTCCGGCTTTATCAATAAATAGTACGCCGATTGCTGCGGCCAGAAACGCGGCTTGTGGAATGCTCATCAATCCGGCGGCAACATCAAGCCAGGATTTGGTCCGCAGGTCAGCTTTATGCGGTGCGAGTAAGGCGTTTAACCACAGGTCTGCGGATTTTTGACCACTGCGTTTGTTGGCGTTCTGTTTGGAAACAGCTTCCGTCTGATTGGACGGTTGGGGCGCTTCCAACGTGGCCTCGTTTGATACCTGCTTTGTCGTCATAGACGCTCACGCAACCCTATACTCTGTTCAGATGCGCATCCAGAGAGCGTCCACTGCTTACGCAGGGCTTCCAACCGTGCATGTCTGCACGGATGGAAAAAGGACCGGTCTCACTCTGGTTTGCAGATCTGTTGATTTGCAATGGCCTTTGCCGTTCTAAGTAAAAGACCAGCAATAACCAGAATTAGTAGACCAAAAAGACCTATGCCTGCAATGAGGTGAAGGTCTGATTGCGCCTTTTCTGCAAACAAAAGCGTAGAAATTGTGAGGGCCGCGAGCGGGAAGCTATAGGCCCACCAGGAAAGCGTGAAGGAAATCTTAGCCAGTTTGGGGACCTGCATGAGAATAATAAGGAAAAAGAAAGCCCCAATGTTGAACAGAATGCGGGCAAAGGTATCCAGTGTACCGGTCATGCTGACATAGGCCACAAATCCGATCGCAGGTGGTGCAATCAAGATCATCAGTGTTGGCAATAGGCGCGCGGGAAGAGGGTTGTGGAACACTAGACGGTTAAAGACAAGCGTCAAGAGAACCATCCAGAACACCAATCCTACCGAGAAAAAGAACCAACCCAATTCAACAAAACCAAAGCGGCTGGCAGTGATTGGCACGATGATATTGCCAACGACAGGAATGAACCATGCCGGATTCAGTTGCGGGCTTTCAAAAATGCGATGACCGATCCATGTGGAAAGCACAGCCAGCGTCGCTATAATGTGCAGCGCGGCTCCCAGTCCCCAGACAATCAGGCTCAGGGTCTCTGAAAAGGGCCCCAATGCGGTCCCCATCAAAATAAGGCCTATGGACGCCGCTGGGAAAAAGTTGATGCGAACCGGATGATTCCATTCCCAAATCACCATGGCGGGATAGCGCACGGCCTTCAGTGCATAAAGGCCAAGCAAAACCGCAAAAATCGTGAATGTGATAACAAGCAAAAAGAGGCTGGTTTGATGTGCCCATCCAAGACTTTTTTCCAGTCTTTCTGCAGCGAGCGTAAAGCCCGCTAGTCCCATTATCATTGCAAAGAAAGAATTGGGAAAATGTTCGAGTCGAGACGGTTTTTCGTTTTGCTGTGTATCTTCTGCCCCACTTGGAGTGGTGGCTGATGGATTGTCTGTCTCTTGGCTTTTGCCGTCATCTGGATGCGTCATTCTGCCTCTCCATGTTTGTTCGGAGATTAAACAAGTAAACTTGATGCCTGTTATATAACCTGATAAAATAGTTGCAACAGAGGAACGCAGGGAAATGACAATAAATTCGAAATTATGAATGTTTTCTGTAGACAAATTATAATTCATGCTTTCCGGTGAGGGGGCAATGGTGCTGTCACTGAAACCTACCACCCCAGTGTTTTGGTGTTTTAAGTGACAGTGCTTTTTCTCAACCAGTCTGTTATCAGTCTGAAACGGCTTTCTTAAAGCATCGACTCGGCAAGCCCATTTGTGTCGAAGAACGAGCATCAATGTTCACAACGAACGCTTGCGATTTTCGAGAGGTTCTATGCGTCTTACCCAGCATTCAAACTATGCCATGCGGCTGTTGATGTATTGTGCTTTGAAGCCGGATAAACCTGTGCGTTTGGCTGAAATTGCCGATTCTTACGATATTTCTTGTCATCACTTGAACAAGATTGCGCAAAGGTTGACGCATGTTGGGGCAATACAAACCATCCGTGGTCGCAATGGGGGCATTCGTTTGGCCAAACTGCCATCCGAGATCAATGTCGGCACAATATTGCGCCAAACCGAAGAAAACCTGATCATCGTTGAGTGTTTCTCAGAGGAAACCAATACATGTCCTTTGATCTCGAAATGCAAATTTCGTAGCTTGCTGCAAGAAGCGTTGGCTGCTTTCCTCAAAGTTCTGGATGCCCACACTTTGGCAGATCTTGTTGATCACCCAGAATGTCTGAAACCGCTTTTGGGGCTCAATGATCAGCTCACTGTGCTGACAAAAATCCATACGCCGAAATGTAGCTGAAGCTTGTGGTCTTGTGGCCCTAGCGTATGAAAGCCGACTGCGCCTGATTGCTGTTTTTTAAATATCCATCAAGGTCATCCACAAAACGACGGGCCGCACTCGATTCCAATTGTTTGGGCGGGATAATTGAAAACAAACCGCAGCGACCTGTGATCCAGTCCGGCATGACATTGACCAACTTGCCTGAATCAAGGGCTTGTTGAACGCTAAAATCTGGAAATGTACCAAACCCGATCCCTTCTTCTACCAGTCTGCGCACCATAGCGATATTGGAGACACGCAAATGATTGCTTGGGCGAATTTGATCGGTTTCTCCTGTTGTCAGTTTGCGTATGACTAGATCGGTGGGGCTGTTTGGCGAGTGGACCCATTCTTCATGGTTCAATTGTGCGGCTGTCATCGGCTGGTTCAGAAGGCAGGGAGCTGCCACCAACAGAAAATCCACTTCTAGCAACAGACGTGCATGGTTTAATTGAGTATCAAGAGGTGCAAAGCGCAACGTTAGATCATAGCGTTCTTCCGGCTCTTTGATAAGTTCATCAAACAAATCCAGTTCAAGTTCAATATCAGAATTTTCAGCTGTGAAACGTTGCAAGAAACGCGCAAACCCGCTGCTTTCCAAAGTCGTCGGCGCGCAGATCCGTAACCGACCGGATAACTGCAACTGCAGGGGAGAAATGGTGCTTAACCCATCACGAAATAGGTTCAGCATGGATGATGTTGTATCAAAAAGCTGCTGACCGGCGGGTGTCAGTGTCAGACTGCTTCTGGTGCGGTTGAGCAGCTGTACGCCCAACCGTGCCTCAAGGTCACTCACCATCTGACTGACAAGCGGCGCAGACATTTTTAAAGCCTCGGCGGCAGACCGAAACGAGGCATGGTGCACCACTGATGCAAAGACCGCAGCCGGTCGAAGGAGGTCAATCTGGTTGCGCATTTATCTCAAACAACGAAAGAATTGGGTGCGCAACTATAGGCCAAACCTACGCTAAATATAGTTTTTTCGTTGTGAAACTGTGTGACAGTCGCTTGTTAGACCGTTTGGGCTGGCTTCTGCCTTGGTTTCTCACCCAATCAGTGGACAAGGCCAACTGAGGCAAATTCCAAGCAAGCAATCAAATCGGGCGTTTGTAAACCAAGAATGCATGCGGGATCATGCCGTTTCGGCCATTTGAATCAAAATGAGAGTCGCTGATGAGATCCAATCCCGCATGTATGAAAGCATCAAACTCCCCCAGCATCACTGGCCAAGGGGCATGTTCCCACTCCGACCCGTCGGGCCTGACTCGCGCATAAACAAGCAATGTCCCGCCGGGAGCAACCAAGCGCGCGATGGCGTCAAAGGCGTTTGTGCGCAATTCATCAGGCAGGGATTGCAGTGTGTAACACTCGTGGACCAGGTCGAAGCGTCCCCAATCCAGCGGAAGGTCAAATAGATCGGCCTGATGATAATCGACAGACGAGTTCGGATAGCGCTTTTTTGCCCAGTCTATGGCCTTGTCACTAACATCAAAGGCGACCGTTTCATAACCGGCCTGGGCCAAGGCTTCAGCATTTTCGCCCAAACCACAGGCTACGTCGAGCGCACGCGCTCCGGCAGGTGTCGGGTTGGCCGCTAGCCAGTCCAAGACCTCTGGTTTGGCGCCCTCTGTTGCCCATGGAATTTTTTTCTGATCCCCATCGGCATGATGATAAACCGCTCTAAAGAAATCTATTCTCTCTCGATGGCTGCGTCCGTCTCTTATGTCATCTATAGGGGGCATGGACCTTCTGTTGCCTTTCGCATAGCAAACACATAGCAAATTCTTTTCTTCTAGCGCAAAATCATGTAGGGCTGATCGCCAGTCCGTCAAGGCCAATCAACAAATGGAGGGCAAAAGTGAAGCCGACCAATACGATATATACGGGCTTGCCCACCACCATTTTTGAAACCATGTCCCGCCTTGCAGCGCAGCATGGCGCTATCAATCTTGGGCAAGGTTTTCCTGATGTAGACGGGCCGCTTGATATTCGGCACAATGCATCTGATGAGTTGCTGAACGGCTACAATCAATATCCACCCATGTTGGGTCTACCGGCCTTGCGCACGGCAGTAGCAGATGCCAATAAACGATTTTATGATCTTGATATAGACGCAAACTCTCAGGTGCTTGTGACCTCAGGAGCGACTGAGGCTCTGTCGGATTGCTTGACGGCGCTTATCGAACCGGGCGACGAGATCATTCTGATTGAACCTCTTTACGATTGTTATTTGCCTTTGGCTCAAAGGGCCGGGGCCGTCGTGAAGAGTGTACGTGTGGTGCCGCCAAACTGGACACTGGACCGTGATGCTTTGGAACAGGCCTTCTCGGATAACACCAAAGCGGTTTTGTTGAACAATCCCCATAATCCGGCAGGCAAGGTCTTCAGCCGTGAAGAATTAGGATGGATTGCCGATCTGCTCATTAAATATGATGCCTATGCTATTTGCGACGAAGTCTACGAACATATCACCTTTGACGGGCGGTCGCACATTCCGCTTATGACACTGGATGGCATGGCCGAGCGCTGTCTACGCATCGGATCTGCGGGCAAAACCTTTTCTCTAACCGGATGGAAAGTTGGCTATGTAACTGGTCCGGCGTCTCTGTTGGACCCCGTTGCCAAAGCGCATCAATTCACAACTTTTACAACGCCTCCCAATCTTCAATCCGCAGTCGCTTTCGGGCTGAGTAAGGGCGATAATTATTACAATGCATTGGCCGCCGACTTACAGGCAAAACGCGATAGACTGGCCAAGGGCCTTGCCGCAGTAGGGCTCGATGTGATTCCATGCGAGGGGACCTATTTTCTCACCACTGATATTACAGCGGTGTGCCTGCGCATTGACAGCGCGCTGGATGACGTTGCTTTTTGCCAAATGATGACGGAACAGGCCAAGGTGACCGCCGTTCCCGTTTCCGCATTTTATGTGAAGGACAATCAATCAGAGGTGCCAAAAAACTTCATTCGCTTCTGTTTTTCCAAAAAGGATGCTGTGCTTGATGACGCAGTGAAGCGCTTGTTGAAATGGGTACAAGCCTAGTGCTCAACCCATGAAGCAATAAGCTAGAAATTTAACCCAAACCAGAATTGTGCATTTTTGTTTGGCTGAGTTATGCTAATTGGGGTGGTGACGTTGCCCCCTAGGATGTTTACATTCGCAAACAAATCGGTTTAGGCACGAGAATCATGTCGAATTGGGTTTTATCGCGTCGGGTCCTGATATAGTCTAGACACAGTGACGCCATAAGCCGTCGACGTTTGAAACATGAGTGGACAAGGAAAACCATGCGCATTCTGGTTCTTGGGGGCTATGGCCTAATCGGATCGGAAATCTGCCGGACTCTGTTCATGGCAGGGCATGAGGTTGTGAGCCTCTCCCGAACCCCAAAATCTGCGAGCCGATTATTGCCGCAAGTGGAATGGCTAAAGGGCGACATGCGTCGGATGCTCAAAGCCTCCGATTGGAATCATTTTCTTGATGGTGTGGATGCGGTCGTAAATGCCGCAAGTGCATTGCAGGATAGCTTGTTAATCGATCTTGAAGCGGTTCATCATCTATCCGTTCAGGGCTGTCTGGAAGCTTGTAGCGAACGCGGTATTGCACGGTTCGTTCAAATATCATCAACCGGAGCTGAGCCCAATGCTCCCACCGCCTTCATGCGCACCAAAGCTTTGGGTGATGACGCTGTTATGGACTCATCGATTGATTGGGTGATTTTGCGTCCGGGGCTCGTGCTGGCGCCTTCTGCTTATAGCGGCACTGCATTGTTGCGTTTTCTCGCCGGATTTCCTTATTTCCAGCCGATGGTAATGGCGGATCGACGCATGCAGACCATCCATGTGGATGAGCTAACTGAAGCGGCCTTGATGGCGGTTGAAGGGCGAATTCCTGCGCATGCCGATATTGATCTCGTTGAAGCCGAAAGCCATTCCTTTGAGGAATTGGTTGCAGGTATGCGCAACTGGCTTGGCTTTTCGCCTGCCGCTTACACCATTCGCCTTTCTGAAAGGGCTGCGCATGCCTTAAGCGGTATTGCCAATGTCTTGGGGCAACTGGGCTGGCGGTCACCTTTGCGTAGCACCTCCATGCAAGTGCTTGAAGGGCATGTGACTGGTGATCCATCGCTCTGGCATTCTATCTCGGGGCGATATTGTCGCTCATACGAGGAAACCTTGGCGATCATTCCCAGCACCACTCAGGAGCGGTGGTTCAGCAAACTGGCCCTGATGCTTCCGGTGCTCATCGTGACTTTGTCGCTTTTTTGGATTGCCACGGGTGTCATCACCCTGTGTCAGATGCCTCAGGCCGCTTCTTTGTTGACTGCGTCCGGTGCCACCATCCTGCAATCACAGTTTTTGTTGGCGAGCGCTGCGTTCATCGATATTGGTCTAGGAGCCGCAATTCTTGTGCGAAATCTTGCGCAGCGAGTGTGTCTGGCGATGATCTTGATGACGCTTGTCTATTTGGTGTCGGCAACCATTCTGGTGCCGCAATTGTGGATTGACCCACTGGGTTCGTTGCTGAAGGCTGTGCCTGCAATGATGTTGGCTTTGATCACGCGCAGTTTGCTGACAGGTCGCTAAAACTGCGCAGTTGCCCTCATTTCCTCAACCGAGACCATCATTCCGCAAAGATTCCTGTGGATTTTCCCATATTTTATAGAATTGTATCGTTGGTATTTTGGGGCGACTCTCAGTGAGAATACGCAATCAAAGGTCTAATTTGGTGATATTTACTTTGACGTTTACGTCAAAACGAGACCATAATGTGTAACACACTCTTTGAAGACCTGTCTTTTGCTGCAAAACAATGAGCGCAAAGGACGGGCGTATAATGGTCGGGGAGGACCAACATGACTGCATGTATCGTAGGCTGGGCTCACAGTAAATTTGGCAAGCTGGAAGGCGCTACCGTCGAATCCATGATTGTGGATGTCGCAACCGAAGCCGTGGCTCATGCAGGGCTGGAGCCTGCTGACATTGACGAGATTGTTCTGGGCCATTTCAATGGCGGTTTTTCCAGTCAGGACTTCACATCGTCGCTTGTTCTGCAAGCCGATCCAGCCTTTCGGTTCAAACCGGCAACGCGGGTTGAGAATGCCTGTGCCACTGGATCAGCCGCGATTGCGCAAGGCATCAAGACCATTGAGGCTGGCCGCGCCCGTAAAGTGTTGGTTGTCGGCGTTGAACAAATGACCACCACCGCAGGCCGTGAAATTGGAAATATTCTGCTCAAAGCTTCCTATTTGCCAGAAGACGGTGAAACCCCGATGGGGTTTGCAGGGGTGTTTGGCAAAATAGCAGGTCTCTATTTCGAGCGTTATGGCGATAAAAGCGAAGCATTGGCGATGATCGCCTCCAAAGCACACAAAAATGGCATGTCCAACCCTTTTGCTCAAATGCGCAAAGAGTTTCCTTATGAATTCTGCCTGCAAGAGAGCGAAAAAAATCCGGTGGTCGCCGGTCCTTTGAAACGAACAGATTGTTCGCTAGTCTCGGACGGTGCTGCAGCGGTGGTTTTGTCCGAAGCGGCTTCTGCCAAAAGTCACGAGCGGGCGATCCTGTTTCGCGCCAACAAACAGGTCAGTGATTTTTTGCCCATGTCCAAGCGTGATATTCTGCAATTTGACGGTTGTCGCGAGGCATGGCGGCAGGCTTTTGACGACAGCAAGCTCAATCTGGATGATTTGTCGCTGGTTGAAACGCATGATTGTTTCACCATTGCCGAGCTGATCGAATATGAAGCCATGGGGCTTGTACCGGCGGGGCAGGGCGAACGGGCCATCAAAGAAGGCTGGGTGACAAAGGGCGGTAAACTACCGGTCAATCCGTCTGGTGGCCTCAAAGCAAAGGGCCATCCAATCGGAGCCACTGGTGTTTCTATGCATGCTCTCATGGCCATGCAATTGACCAATACGGCATGTGATATGCAGATTGAAAATGCGACCATCGGTGGCATCTTCAATATGGGTGGAGCAGCGGTGGCCAACTATGTGTCCATCTTGGAACGCGTCAAATAACAAACCCAATGCGCCTTGGCAGAACCCCGTCACTATGCAGTGAACGGGGTTTTGCCCTTTTGTACTCAAAATTCAACCTTGCCCTTGTTTTGTGCAAGATATAGGCTTTCGCATCTAAGGCGTGAACGAGACAAAGGAACTCAGAATGTCGGTTTTGGTTGAAGTCACCCGTGGGTTTAGGGTGGAAAGCTGGCATATGGGTGCTATTGCAGTGGTCGATACCGACGGCAATATGGTCTCGTCCATTGGTGACGTTGAAAGCCCTGTCTTCCCTCGCTCAGCGATAAAAGGCCTGCAAGCATTGCCTCTCATCGAATCCGGCGCTGCAGATGCGTTTGATCTATCAACGCAGGCTTTGTCTATCTCATGTGCCTCTCATAATGGCGAGGAGATCCATGTTGATACGGTCAAATCCATGCTATCGGCATGCGGCTTGACTGAGGATGCGCTAGAATGTGGGGCACAGTCTCCTAAGTTCGAATATGATCAAGCAATCCTGCATCGCAACGGAGTTCAGCCGACAGCTGCGCATAACAACTGCTCTGGCAAACATGCTGGCTTTCTCTGTTTTGCTCAAAAAGCCGGGTTTGACCACCAAGGATATGTCAAAGCCGGGCATCCCGTTCAACGTGAAATCCGATCTGTATTGGCACAGATGACCGGTGTTGCGCTCGATGGGGATGCATGGATGGATCTGTGCGGCACCGACGGATGTTCCATTCCGACCTATGCCATTCCGTTGCAAAATCTCGCCCACGCCTTTGCCCGGTTCGGCACGGGAACAGACCTTTCTCCGACACGTGCTGATGCGGCAAAACGACTGCGACATGCCGTGGCAAAAGCCCCTTATATGGTGGCAGGGCATGATCGTTTTTGCTCCGATGTCATGGGAATTTTTGCGGAGCGGGCTTTCGTCAAAACCGGCGCTGAAGGCGTGTTTTGCGCCACATTGCCCGATCAGGGGCTTGGTGTAGCCGTTAAATGCTGGGATGGCGCATCGCGCGCATCGGAGGTTTTGATGGCAGCTGTGTTGGATGCTTTTTTGCCTATGAGTGAAGGTGAGGCTGTTGCCATGGAAAAATGGCGCTCAAACAAGCTCATAAACTGGAATGGCTTGCATGTTGGCGATGTCAAACTGGTCGATGGTGCGCTTTCACATTTGATGCAGAAAAAGACGGTCTGAGCGTGCTGGAATATTACTTTCAAAAGGACGATCTAAGATGACATCAGGATTGGGATTTCGTTTCACACATAGCATCAGTCGAATGCCGGGACAGTCTATTGCCTCAGGCCTTCGAGCTGGTGGTGGCCCAGACCCTGATCCGGCTTTGTTTATCGCGCAACACAAGGCCTATTTGGTGGCTCTTGGAGAGGCCGGTGTTGAGCCGAGCTGTCTACCAGCACTTGAGGCCTACCCTGACTCGGTGTTCGTTGAAGATCCCGCTTTATGCATGCCGCAAGGTGCCATCCTGTTGCGACCCGGTGCCAAAAGCCGCGCCGGTGAAACACAGGAAATGTTGCCTGTATTGTACACGCATTTTGACACAGTGCATATATTACAAGGGCCGGGGATGGTTGACGGCGGAGATATCATGGTCACCGATGATGAAGTTCTCGTCGGTCTGTCCGCCCGAACAGATGAATCCGGATTCTCCGAGCTTGAAACGCTTCTTGCCGGTTGGGGTCACAAAGCCAGAATGGTGCAAACGCCAGCATCCATTCTGCACTTTAAAACCGCCAGCTCTTTTTTGGGAGACAATACCATCCTCTGCACCGAGGTCATGGCACAAAGTGGTGTGTTTGATGCCTATCAAATTGTGCAGGTCGCAAAGGGTGAAGAAGCCGCAGCAAACGCCATACGGGTGAATGATACTATTTTGTTGTCAGCAGGCTTTCCTAAAACCGCACAGATATTGCGCGAGCGGTTTGCTGACCTCAAACTGGTCGAATTGGATACTAGTCAAGCTGCCTTGGTCGATGGAGGTCTTTCTTGCATGTCGCTGCGCTTTTCCAGAGTTTGAAAAGGGCTAGTAGGGAGAGACCGAACCTACGAGTCTCTCCGTCTTTGTCTTTATTAGCGAAGGCCATACTGCGACATGGTCGGCTTTATTGGTCGGGCTAACCATTTTTCAGGCTGTTGAGAAGGCTATCCATTATATCCTGAACAGCAACAGACGCGGGCATTGAACCACTTTCAACGGCACTCTCAACTTGTTCGAGTAGAGAGGTTACGCTTTCATTTTCCCGCAACAGCGCTTTCATACGGTCTTCCAGCATGGACCACATCCAGCGGACCTGTTGACCACTGCGCTTTGCTTGCAATTCGCCCGTGGCTGTTAGTTTTTCTTGATGGATTACAACCTGCTTCCACATCTTGTCGAGGCTCTCATTAGCGAGGCCGGAGACGGTCATAACCGGTGGAGACCAATTGGGGCTTGCTGGCCGCATGATATGCAGAGCAGCACGATATTGAGCGGCAGCCTTGCGCGCACGAGCCCAGCCATCGCCATCGGCTTTGTTCACCGCAATCATATCGGCGATTTCCAAAACGCCTTTTTTAATCCCTTGTAATTCATCGCCGGCACCGGGCAACATCAACACAAGAAAGAAATCGACCATGTCGGCTACCGTGGTTTCTGATTGACCAATACCAACGGTTTCGACAAGGATCACGTCATAGCCAGCCGCTTCACACAGAAACATCGTTTCGCGGGTGCGGGCCGCAACTCCGCCCAGTGTTCCTGCGGAAGGAGAAGGGCGAATGAACGCATTGGGATCGCCGCAGAGAAGCTCCATACGCGTTTTGTCGCCCAGGATAGAGCCGCCGGTGCGTGTTGAAGACGGGTCAACGGCCAAAACGGCAACTTTCTTGCCCGTCGCTGTCAGGTTGGTGCCCAACTGGTCGATTGTGGTGGATTTTCCGACGCCGGGAACGCCCGTAATCCCAACGCGATGGGCTTTGCCCGTGTATGGCAGCAAAATTGTCAACAAATCATGCGCGATGAGGCGGTGTTCAGGTTTGCGGCTTTCTATCAAGGTGATAGCGCGTGCCAAAGAAGCCCTGTTGCCTTCTCTTATTTGTGTAGCCAACGTCTCCGCGTTCAGTTTTGCTGGTGCCATAACACAGTATCCTCCGCCCTTTTTGGGAGCGTATCGTTTCAATCAATATTCTGGGCTGGGTGTGCGTCACCCGAGCTGGGCCTGTAGCAACGAGTCGTTGCCTCAAGCTGCCACCATGCTCTATCGCATCGTGGCGCGTTTGTCTGCTAGATCAAAGGGAAATGCAGCGTCATCGGTGAACAACCAAGTCGGAATTGTCAATAAGTGACAGGTATTGAAATCATGTCACGTGCTGGATCCGGCAAACTGATTGAGCGATCTTCTTGACACACACTGCCCACACGTGGCGCAACCCGCCCTTCATGCACTGCGACAGAGAAGGGCTCAAATACGAGTTTGCCGTCTTTGCCACCCGCGCCCGAAACAGACAATTCAGCGCGAAAGCGGATCATATTTCCTGACAGTCCATAGGATGGCAGCTCTGGCAACATCTGAACAAGACCTTCGGTAACAATTTGTCCAGAAGTGACATCGTTCAGCGTTAAGTGAAAACCATCACACCAATTGCCCGGCACCTCTCCCTCGATCAGCATGTTGCCTCCCAGCTCTGAGTTGGCCTTTAATCTTTCGATATTCACGCTTGCAGTTGAGAAACCTTTGGCATTGTGACGGCTGGCCGTGAGGGCATCGCCGCCAAAAGAATCTGCAAATCTGGGAGAAAGAGCCGGAGAGAAAATGGAGGCTGGAACAAAGACATTGTAACTGCCATCGGCTTCTGCTCCAAGCAGGCCGGGATTGAAATGGAAGGAAAGCCCTGCGATTTTACCTGTTTCGCGCGATGGAACCAGCGTGAATGTACCAAAAAGCAAGACACTTGGTTTGAGGCCTTTGAGCCATGAGTCTTGGTCCGGAGTGATAGGTGTGCCAAATTTGACCGTTTTCTGCCTCACAATATCCGCTTGGATATAAGCTGCAATGAGCTCAATGGTGGCGCCAAGGGTCTTGTCGCCATCGCTTTTGAAGAGGTCTGAAAGGCCAAAGGGCTTCTGGTCCCCGTGGCTAAAATTGAAGCTGAGAATGCGATCCGGGTATTTTTTATCCCCGATGCTGTATTTTTCTTCCAGATAAAGTGAGCTGAATGCCGGCGAATAAAAGCGGTCCTCAACCCGACCGGTGATCACGAGAGGAGGCCGTTCATTGCTATCAGAAGATTTCAAACCTTCTATCTCTACACCGTTGGTACGAATCTCTTGCCAGCGGGTCAGTGCGCGCTCTTCCAATATGCCGCGCAAGTAACGTCCCAGTGAGGGATGGTCCACCAGTGCATTGGGCATGAGATAGGTGATTGAGGCGTCCTGAGAATAGAGCAGGAAAGGGCGTTGTTCAGTGAAAAGCGCGGAAAAGCCTTTGCGTAACGCCGGCCCGGGGCGAATAGGTGCTGTATTCTTGACCGCTGGAGTGCTTTTTTCTACTAACGGCGCCGTGGTGATCTGCTCTTTTTGCTCTGTCGTTACAGGTGGTTCTACAATGTCACTTTGTTTGATAGTGGAGGGAACATTGGGCAAAACCGGATTGGTCAAGGATGAGGGCATCGCTTCACTTGAAGAACCCTCTATCCCGTCAGCATTTGTTCCATTTGTTTCTGGCGTTGCCTTGCTGGAAGGGTCTTCACCGGCCGTCTCGCCATTTGTGGCCAGTTGAGCTGTCTGCAAGGATTGTCCGGACGACGAGCCTGTCATACCAAAATCAAACGGCAAGTCAGAGCTGGGGACCAATGCCTGTTGCATAATGTCTGTGGTATCACGAAGAGCTTGCGACCCGATTGTAAGATAACCCGCTTGGGCATGCGTGAGGGAAAGCGATGCAACCAAAATTGCAACAGAAAACACAGCCCTGTCTGACACTTTGTGTCCGATACGAGCGGCCGTCGTTTTGACTGTAGTTATCTTGTTCAACTCGATCATACTCACTACTAGTTTTTCATCCCTATGGGAGTTTATTTTAACGCAGATTTCGACCCAATTTATGGCATGTACGAAGGCTTTCAAGACGAAAAACTTCAAGGTGTCCAAAGAATGCGTTGCAAAGTTGCTTGGTTTAGTTGGGACGACGGAGGCAAACGGTCAAACGGGCCAGTGAAACTGGCAATAGAGAAGACCAATGTAATTCTTTCGGTGTTGGCAGCTTTGCAAATTGCCATGCCGCGCCACAATTGTTGGCCCACTCGACAGGCACTTTTAGGCAACCGTGACTGCGCAAAAGTCATGCCGAGGCGCTCCCCATTTGGCCCTGCAACGGCATCGCCAACTCCATGAACTACTCCGATTTTGCCGCCACTGCCCTTAAAGATTTGCACCATCTGCAAGCCATCCAAAAAGGCCGCATAGGTCCATTCTGTCCCTGTTTCGCCTGCCGTCTGGATGGTTTCGATCTGAAAGCCCGGCATTGCTTGTGCTATTGCCTTGGGGCCGTATCCGGTTTCTCGGGTCAGTCCTGCGATTCCAGCATCTGTAATCGATACGATCGCGCGAGGCGGTGGCGCTCCCGCTTCATCTACCAAAGAGCCTACAGGCACACCGCAACTGATGAGGAGGCTACAAACAGTTGAAATTGTCAAAATTCGAACGAATGGCGTGAACTTAAAGTCAAGCATTGAGTTGACCGAAATCCTTTTTAAAAGCGCAAAGAAAGAGGCACTTGGTCAGATGTTATATCTGTCCAGTGGTTTCTGGCATGGATGAAAGGAATCGCCAATCGCACCAAACGTTTAAACGCCCTCCCAACGATCCGACACTAACACCTACCCTGATGGAGGAAAAGTAGTCAACATTGTCTGAATGGGGAAAAGACCGGTTTAATGACCGGATTATCAATTGATATGCAGAAATCCGGAAGCCAAATTAGAAATCAACGGATGGATCGATTGGTCGAGTGCCGCAAATCGGTTACAAAGTCTATTTAGGGCGCATACGAATGCCCAACCAAGGAGCCATCCAATGCTAAATGAAAAAGTCACTGAAAAACTGAATGCTCAAATCAATAGTGAGCTCTCTGCTTCTCATCTGTATCTTTCCATCGCTGCCTATTTTGCATCTCTTGATCTGATCGGCATGTCCCACTGGTTTCAGGCGCATTCAATTGAAGAACATGAGCATGCTCGTAAATTGTTTGACTTCATGGAGAAACGCGGCGCTCGCATCGAGATCGGCGCATTGAGCGCGCCGAAATCAAATTTTGACTCTCCTGCCGACGCATGGAAAACAGCATACGAACATGAAAAGCATGTAACAGCTTCTATTCATGACATCTTTTCAGTGGCAGCCGAAGCACGCGAGTATGGTACAACCGCGATGCTGCAATGGTTCCTTGATGAACAGGTGGAAGAAGAAGATACCTTCCGTCGCAACTACAAGCTGGCCCTTGCAGCCGGTGATGATGAGTGGAATCTTCAGGACATGGACGCCCGTCTGAGCGTGCGCGCGCCTGCTCCAACATCCGAAGAATAATCTGCCACTCTGTGACCTTTTGCATATGAACGAGCGAAATTAAATAAAAAAGCCGGGTCTTGAACCCGGCTTTTGAATTTGAGTGATAGCTTGATTTTTACTCTGCCAGCGCAGCCAACACCCGCGCCCAAGAACGGATGCCTTTATGATAGCTGGTGAGATTGTATTTCTCATTGGGTGAGTGGATATTGTCGTCATCCAGAGCAAAGCCAATCAGCATCGAGTCCATATCTAGAATGGATTTGAATTCACCAACGATCGGGATCGAGCCGCCCATGCCCATTTGAATGGCTTCCTTGCCCCATTCATCTTTCAAAGCTTTGGCACCCTGTTTTAGGGGCGGGAAGTCTGGTGACAAGCTATGCGCTGGTGACGCACCATGCTCGCTGAATTCCACGCTACAATCTGCAGGCACGAGTGCTTTAACAAAGGCACGAAGATTTTCCCTGATCTTGTCCGGGTCTTGCTGCCCGACCAACCGGCACGAGATTTTGACCGATGCCTTGGACGCAATCACTGTTTTAAAGCCGTCGCCGGTGTAACCGCCCGTGATGCCGTTGAATTCACATGTCGGGCGGGCGTTGATCTGCTCATAAACGCTGTATCCGCTCTCACCTGCCGGAACGGATAGGTCGACGTCTGCCAAGAATGCCTTGTCATCAAAGGGCAGGGCGTCCCACTGTGCTTTCACTTCAGGTGTCAGCTCGGATACACCATCGTAAAAATCAGGAATTAGAACGCGTCCTTCATCGTCATGCAGGCTTGCAAGGATTTTGGCCAGAATGCGGATCGGGTTTGCAGCGGGGCCACCATACATGCCGGAATGTAAATCGCGGTTTGCCGCGGTTATGGTGATTTCTTCACCCACCAAACCACGCAGCATGGTGGTGATTGCCGGTGTGTCTGCATTGAACATTGTGGTATCGCAGACCAACGCCAGATCTTTAGACAGTTCTTTTTTGTTGGCATTGAGGAAAGGTAGCAGGCTGGGCGAACCGCTCTCTTCTTCTCCTTCAAACAACAAAGAAAGGGCAACCGGCAAAGCCCCGAGCACTTCTTTATAGGCACGGCATGCTTCGACAAATGTCAGCAATTGTCCTTTGTCGTCCGATGTGCCGCGCCCGAACATCATCTTCACGCCATCACGCTCGACAATAGCGGGTTCAAATGGATCTGCTGACCAGAGTTCAAGAGGATCGACGGGTTGCACATCATAATGCCCATAAAACAATACATGTGGGCCAGGCTTATCGGACGTATCGCTATCATGTCCAACCACCATGGGGTGCCCCGGTGTTGGGTGCACTTGGGTGGTGATGCCAATGCCATTCAACTCAGCCGCTAACCAATCCGCAGCTTTCTGACACTCGTCTTTATACGCCGGGTCCGTAGAAATCGATTTGAAGCGGACCAACGCATCGAGACGATCAAGAGAGGCGTTAAAATTGGAATCGATATGCGCCAATACGGCATCAAGAGAGGCGTCATGTTGTGTCATGGAAGTTCCTTATAGGGGCTGAAAGGCTGGAAAAAAGGATAGGGGAGCATTGGGGATGTGTCTTGCACTATGGTGCAGAAAGTATCAGCTTCCCCTCAATTGTTCCAGCCTTGTAGGTGGACCATGCACTATTTTACGGTAAAGCCTTTTTCTTCCAACAAGGGTGGCAACCGGCCAGATAGCGGTGAGGATTTGACAATGGCTGTGTTGGTTTCAGCTCGATCATGAAAGGGATCCAGAAGAGGATCTAATTCGCCGATGTCTCGGACCAACAGTCGGGTAACAAAACAGTCTTCACCTGTCACCTTGTCACAATGAGTGAAGCGGGGTTGTGCATCTATCATCGCCTCGACCTTGTGCAATTCCCCCGGTCTGGGTTTGATCCGCACAATGGCTTCGAGCACATAACCTAGGGCTTTCCAGTCGATGTCTGCGCTGATGCTACGAATGATGCCATGCTGTTGCAAATGCCGCACCCGCTCTGTCACGCTTGGGGCTGACAGACCAACTTGGCTGGCCAAGTCGGACATGGAAATGCGTCCATCATTGGAAAGGCGCAAAAGAATTTGCTCGTCAATTTCATCAATCGCCTTCGAAATCTTTGGCGTTTTCATTGTTATGCCTTTACATCAACGGATTATCTTGGGTTCTTCCTAAGTTAGTGCATATCATCAAGCCTGTTACAACTCTACTCTATTGATATCAGTTATATCCAGCAGTCGATCTGAGGCTGCGCAAACGAAGGTATGTAAAAATGCAGCTGGCCGTTCAAAAAATAGCAGCTTTTGCAGATGGTCAAAAGGGTGGCAATCCGGCGGGAGTTGTCCTGACCGATATGTTGCCAGAGGCGCGCATCATGCAGGCAATGGCAGCAGAGGTCGGCTTTTCCGAAACGGTCTTTGCTGCACCTCAGGGTGAGGGCTGGCGTGTGCGCTATTTTTCGCCAGAGAATGAAGTTGCCTTTTGTGGTCACGCCACCATCGCGCTCGGTGCGGCGTTGGCACAAAGGTTCGGGGCAAATCTTTTTTCTCTCTATCTCAATGAAGGAGAAATTTCTGTTCAAGGGGGCGTCGGAGGTGATCCTCTGGCGGCGCAATTGCGATCTTTGCCCACGTATAACAAACCAGCCGATCCTGAGCTGCTTGTCAAAGCGTTGGTATTGTTTGGTTTGCAGACAAATGACATTGATCTATCCATTCCACCTGCTCAGGTCCACGCTGGTGCTGACCATTTGGTGTTGGGACTTAAGGATCGCGCCAAACTGGCCGCCATGTCTTATGATCTCGCTGAGGGGCGTGCGCTGATGCTGGCATACGGGTTGGTAACGATCATGCTGGTCAGCCAAAAAACCCAACCAGTTTTGATGTGCGCAACGCGTTTGCCTCCGGTGGTGTTGTTGAAGACCCGGCAACGGGGGCGGCTGCTGCGGCTTTTGCCGGATATCTAAGGGATAAAGCCTTGCTTGAGATAGATTGGCGTGTCGAACAGACGATACATCTAAATCAAGGGGATGACATGGGGCACCCGTCTCGATTAGTCGCAACCGTCTCGCCTGATAAGGGAACACCAGCGCAAGTCAGCGGTAAAGTGCGGTTGATGCAGGAGAGTTGAACGGGTCTGCTGTTTGGTCAGAAGTGACCCTGCCGCGTCAGTCAAATCAAACTCGAGACTTGGGGGACGTGGAGTTTTATAAAAAGACGACTTCTTCTTCAGCCGACTGGCCAGATCGTCCAGGTGCGTTTAGATGAAGCAAGTCTTGGTCCTGTTGTGGCTTGGAAAAACCCTTCTTGCCATTGACGCGATCAGCGGGCTTTGGGGCTTCAGGTTGGTTGCTGGCAATGGGTTTCTCATCCTGCCGCTTCGCTCGGCTCTGTTTTGCATCAGCCATGCCCAAGGAGCGGGAGGCCTCCGAACCCCGCACAGACATATTTGCTTCGGTATGGGTATGAGTATGCGGTGTTGGATCCTTGGCGGCGAAGGAACTCTTGTCATTGCGCACTATTTCAGACGGGGGAGGAGCCTTGCGCGCGCGCAAACCTTTGTGCTTTTGTTCTGCTTTGGCTTTGGGCGTTGACCAACCAAGTTCGTCATCAGTGGGGGGGATATATTGTGCAGCCAATTCAAGATGCTTGCGGACTGTATCGGTCGACGCTGGCAAAATCACCAAAGAGGCAAATCCCAATTTACGAGCGTTGATAACGTCCTGCATAGTTGCTTTTTTGGAGCATAATATTAGGCAAACACCGCGCCCGCCCGCAAATTCGACATTACGAGCCGGGATCAAAACATTGGCGATCCCTTCTGCTCCATAGGAATCATCCACAAAAACAATATCCGCATGGCCTGAGGCAACGACTGTTACTGCTTGTTCAATATTTGAAATGGATTGCGGACAATTGATGCCGCAGTTCTTCAGCAATTCTGACCATAGCTGGCGATCATGCTTGCGAGGAGCAAGGATAAGAACCGAAAGATCTTTAACTGGTTTCAAGCGACGCGCCACTTGAGCCTCACTTCAAAAGGTTGATAACAAGAACCAGATGCAACTTGGTTCGTTGTGTTTGGCTGCCTTCTTAGTTGGCTTTTTATTATCAAAATGAAAAAGGCCGTCCAATGGCAGGCGGCCTCATTCTGCGTTATAAACCCTTGCAATCGGTAAATATTCACCAGATCAAATGTATAAGGTTAACAAAGACTTGCTACAAGACTAACGTCCGCTTTTGAGACTGCCCAAAATGCCTCGCACCAAGGCTCGGCCCAATGAAGAGGCGACCGAGCGGGCGATCGACTTCATTGCTGTTTCTGCAACGCTTTGGCGATTGGAGCGGCGGGTTGTGGTCTTTTTGCGAGATTTTTTGCTGGGAGTATCATCGCGGCCAAAATCTGGCAGCGTAAAGCCTGTGCGGCTTTTCTTCATTCGTCCCTTTGCTTCACGCTGACGGTCCTCTTCTTCGCGCTGTTCTTCTTCCCGTTTAACCTTTTCTTCGGCCTTTTTCGTAAGAATTTCAAACGCGCTTTCGCGATCGATCAGTTTGTCATATATGCCCAGAATCGGGCTTTCATTGATCACGGCTTTGCGCTCAGCTGGTGTTAATGGACCCAGACGAGAGCTTGGTGGCCGAATGAGGGTCTGTTGCACCATCGACGGCACGCCCTTTTTCATCAGGGTCGACACAAGCGCCTCACCAACTCCCATTTCCATGATGACCTGACGGGTATCCAGGCCCGGATTGGGGCGGAACGTGTCAGCCGCCACCTTTACAGCTTTTTGGTCGCGCGGGGTAAAGGCCCGCAACGCATGTTGCACGCGGTTGCCAAGTTGAGACAGCACGCCATCGGGCACATCCAGCGGGTTTTGCGTAACAAAATAGACGCCGACGCCCTTGGACCGGATAAGTTTGACCACCTGTTCGACTTTTTCAACGAGAATTTTAGGAGCGTCGTCAAAGAGCAAGTGAGCCTCATCAAAGAAAAACACCAAACGCGGACGATCCCTATCGCCAACCTCGGGCAATTCCTCGAATAACTCCGAAAGTAGCCACAACAAAAAGGTGGCATAGAGGCGAGGGGACTGCATCAGCTTGTCAGCGGCCAAAATAGATACAACGCCGCGTCCATCACGGGTCGTCCGCATCAAATCTAGAATATCAAGCGCACTTTCGCCAAAGAAGTCTTCCGCACCCTGTTGTTCCAAAACCAGCAAATCACGTTGGATTGCGCCAATGGACGACGACGAAATATTACCATAGGCAGCAGAGAGCTCCTTGCGGCGTTCGTCCATATTAATCAATAAGGACCGCAGATCCTTGAGATCCAACAGCAGCATGCCTTCATCATCGGCCAACTTGAACGCGATGTTCAAAACACCTTCCTGCGTATCGTTCAGCCCCAAAAGGCGCGCCAGAAGCAGAGGCCCCATATCGGTAATCGTTGTGCGGACAGGATGTCCTTGTTCGCCGAACAGATCCCAGAAAACGGTAGGCACAGACCCATATTCATACTCGTCTGCAAAACCGATTTTCTCGGCGCGTTTGGCCAAGAAATCTTTGGGTTCGCCTGCTACCGCTAATCCGGATAAATCGCCTTTGACGTCAGCGCAAAAAACGGGCACTCCAGCGGCGGAAAAACCTTCGGTCAGAATTTGCAAAGAAACCGTTTTGCCCGTCCCCGTGGCTCCGGTGATCAGGCCGTGGCGGTTGGCCAGTCTGAGGTTGAGATACTCGGGTTGACTGGTCTCGATCCCATCGGCATCCGTTAGAAAAGACGTGCCGAGATAAACTTTATCATCCTGTAACATGCTGTCCCGTGATCCTTTTTGCCTCATCGCAGCCAAGTGAAGTGCTTATCAATGGCGACGTCCACTGGAATGACATTGCGCACAATGCATTCTTATTGACCCATTCAGTTTCCATTCATTCATCTATATATATTGCTTGTCCAGAGCTGCTTGGGTCGAACCCTACTGAATCTTTTACGGCTCTTGCTACGAGGCCGCAACCGGCATGTCAGAAATAGCGACATATATATAAGGTGTTGCGTTGATGGTGCGCCAATAAGACTTGTGTCGAATATCCGTGCATCTGCGGCTTGTGTTCGGAAAAGTCTGGTGTAGGCTAACGCTAACGTAAGGTTCCGAATCGGGACGAATTTTGGAGACGGATATGGAACAGATTATTTCTCGCGTCGCGGCAGCTGCCGGTATTTCTGAAGAAATGGCGCAGACAGCGGTAAAAATCATTCTTAACTTCCTCGCGAAAGAAGCACCAGAGGGTAAGATGAGCCAGTTGGTTGAAGCGTTGGGGGTATCGGATTTGATGGATGCGCCAACAGAATCCAGTGGCGGTGGTCTTCTGGGCGGTTTAATGGGGTCCTTGGGCGGAATGGGTGGTGCAATGGCCGCTATGAATGAACTCACTAGCGCCGGACTGGGGATGGGTGAAGTTCAATCTGTTGCCGGTGAACTTGTTGCCGCTGCGAAAGAAAATGTCGACGAGAGTGTCGTTGATGAAATCGTGGCTGCCGTACCCGGCCTAAGCCAAATCTTGTAAATTTTACGAATGCAGCCCTTGCGGGTCGTATTTTTTTGTCACAAGCTGTTTATGGCAAAAGTGCATTGTGTCAGCTGTCAATAATTCGGGCGAACTGGCACCAAGAGACAAAGCCTGCGGGCAGCAAACAAGGAGGCATACATGTCATCATATCCTATAGCGAAGATCGAAGGCATTGGTCCAACCTACGCTGAGAAGCTCAAAGCGGTTGGGATTTCCAATACCAAGAAATATCTTGAACGCGCCAAAGATGCTGTTGGCCGCAAGGCACTGGAAGAAGAAACCGAAATCGATCACAAGCGTATTCTGAAATGGGCGAATATGTCCGACCTGATGCGCATCAAAGGTGTCGGAGAAGAATATTCTGAACTGCTGGAAGCTGCAGGAGTGGATACGGTCAAAGAATTGCGCAATCGCAATGCCGCCAATCTGACCAAAGCCATGAAGGAAGCCAATGACGAGAAAAAACTTGTTCGTCAGGTTCCTGCGCAGAGCAACGTTGAAAAATGGGTGGCACAAGCCAAAGAATTGCCCCCTATGATGACCTACTAATGGACAGAACGAAACATTTGTATCCCTCGATATTTTGCGGGTTGTTACTATAAGGCAATAAAATGTTTCTGTATTTCTTCCATCAAAGAATGTGTGGTGGTTTGACGCATTGGTGTCAAACCACCAGAACATCAAAGATTCGAATATGATGGATGTGTCAAGCGATTGCCAATTGAGCACCGCTTGTGATTTGGGATGATCCAACCCAATGGCACTATAAACACAAAAGCCAACGCGGTGCTGCGTTGGCTTTTGTGTTTTAGCTTTCGATTGAACCCAATCTATTGTCGTTCATTCAAGACGCATGATTCTTGAGGTCGGTCTTCGTTGGGTTTTTAGCTGTGCCAAAAGAAGAACTCCAACGACTTAGTATAGCTGGATTTGTCCATAGCGCATTGCCTCCACAACCGTCTGGGTTTTGTTGGAGGCTTGCATTTTCTCCGCCGCATTCTGCAAGTGAGCATGCACGGTGCGTTGTGAGATCTGCAATTCATCAGCGATGCTACCAGCGGTCTTCCCCTCTGCTGTCAAGGCGAGGACAAGCTTTTCTCGTCGCGATAACTCACCTGGCCGATTGGTCACCAATGGGCTGATTGCATGCATCTCTTTCAATTCATACTGCAAACTGCTGGTTATTTCTTCGAGCGAACGGGCTTTAACATCCAGAGTTTCACCTGCAATACATATAGCCACCTGCAAGTGATTGAAGTGGTGGATATGAATGCCAATAAAAGATTGATAGGACCGCGGCGGGACTGCACTTCTCAGTAAAATATTCACGAGTGCAGATTTATGCAGCCAGCTATTTTCACTGTCACCAAATCGCCATTTAGTGGGCTTGTTTAAAACAGCCACTCTACGCAAAAGCGGATCATTGCCATAGATATGAACGAGTTGAGATGGAGATAATTCTGTTTCGCCCCATTGCTGAAATAAGACGAGCTTGCTGAGGTCTTTACCCGGAAGAGGGAGACCTGTGACTAGGATATGCTCCGCTCCAATGGACCGGAAATGATTTGCGGCACTTTCGAAAAATTCCACAGGGGTTGAGCCTGCATTTTCGAACAAAAGCGCATTTTTGGCATTGCCCAAAAGGGGGTCATTCATGAATTATAAACTGCAAATTTTGTGTTGCTGTTACGGCGGTCTAACGGGACGCACCACGAAATTTAGACACAACAGCAAAGTCAACGCTGATTGCAATCAACGCTGAAAACCTGTCGCTTTACCCATATTTACCCAAGCTGACATTGAACGATTGTCGACAGGTGGGCAACCCAAAAGCGGGGGTATTGTCTGCAAATCCATGAACAAGGGTTGGGTATTGTTAATATTGTCCAATATTTGTCACGCTCATGCGACAAAGCTAGGTAAAATTGTGGAGAAATTTCCTGGATCCCAAAGATAGTTTATGCCTGTGCTGGTTATGCGTTGCCCAAACCTCTCGTTCGATTCGATGGAACCTGTTGCCAGAATTGCTTGGTTGCGTCCTCGTTTGTGGCGGGGAACTTACATGGAAAACATCAAAGAATTGACTGATTGCTTTACCAAACAGGACCATTCGGCCAGCTTGCGAAGCGGCACGCTGCCTTTTAAACCCTTATGTGTATCCCGATCTTGCCATGTTACCGTCGACCTCGCTAGCATAACGGCTCGGAACGAAGGGATTGTTCGCCCCAAAATGATTTTAAATTTTGGACGATAGTATGAGATAGAACAAAGCGTTCAATTTCATTTTGGATATTATCGCGGACATTCGCATAAGTAAGAATAAGCGCGTTGAGTCTTTTTGTGAGCATAAGACATCGCGCTTGGGAAACTTGATCATGGGTCGGAGATTGAAGTGCCAGCCGCGTAGTTCTTATCTCGACTTTAACAATTTGGAGCGAACACGATGAGCGATGCTCTGAGGATTACCGAGACTTTTCCCGGCTATTCCCATGATGAATGGGTTGCCGTAGCCGAGAAAGCCCTCAAGGGACAACCTCTTTCCCGCATATCTACCACGACTGTTGATGGCACAAAGATAGACCCGATCTATGAACGTGCCTCAGGAAAAACGCCTTTGGCGATGCGCCCTGAAGATCTCCCTTGGGCTGTCAGTCAAAGAGTGGATCATCCTGATGCAGACAAAGCCAACGAGCAATTGCTGACAGACCTAAGCAACGGCGCGAACATGCTGTCGATTCCTTTTGTCGGTTGCGCCAGCGCACATGGCTTTGGTCTTGCCGCCAACAAGGAAAGCCTCGCTAAGGCACTTGATGGCGTTATGCTTGATCTTGTCAGTGTCCGCCTTGAAGGTGGAGCGAGCGGCGAGATTGCCGCCAATGCTTTTGCCGACTTTGTCGCAGACAAAGGCTTGGATGCTTCTTCTCTGAAAGTTTCTTTCGGACTGGACCCCATTGGCACATTTGCTTCGACGGGAACGATGGCTCCTGACTGGGCCGGACGATCCGCAGCAATGATTGAAACAATCAAGGGTCTCAAGTCCAAAGGTTTCAAAGGACCATTCATCACCGTTGATGGACGTCCCTATCATAATGCCGGCGCCTCTGAAGCCCAGGAGTTGGGTGCTGTGGTTGCCACCATTGCTGAATATTGGCGTGTTCTGGAAGCTGCCGGTTTCGACGCGTCCGAAGCACTCGCTTCCATTGATGTGACGCTTTCAGCTGAAACCAACCAGTTTGGGTCTCTTTCCAAAATGCGCGCGATGCGCCATCTTTGGGCCAATTTGATGCATGCAGCTGGCGTGGATTTTGTTCCGCTTCACATTCACGCAGAAACATCTTGGGCCATGATGACCCGTTTGGATCCTGCTGTGAACATTCTGCGCGCCACGACAGCAGCCTTCGCTGCCGGTGTTGGTGGGGCAGACAGTGTTTGCATCTTGCCACACACATTGACTCACGGTTTGCCAGATCCTTTGGCTCGTCGGATTGCACGCAATTTGCAGACCATGCTGCTGGAAGAATCAAACCTTTACCGTGTGACTGACCCTGCTGCGGGTTCTGGCTTTGTTGAAAGCTGGACAGACGAGATGGGCAGCAAAGCATGGGCATTGTTCCAAACGATTGAACAAGCCGGCAACATGGTTCAGGCTTTGAAAGCAGGCTTGCTTGTCGATGAAATCGCCAAGTCCAATGCCGCTCGCAACAAGTTGATTGCGACACGCAGAGCGTCTCTGACCGGTGCTTCTGCTTTCCCCAATATCGATGAAGCAGACGTTGAGGTTCTTGATGTGGCTCCTTTGGCCGCTCCTGAGCTTGCCGAGGGTGAAAAATGCACAGCCCTTAAAGTGGTTCGCATTTCTGAACCCTATGAAGCACTACGCGCTGCAGCGAAAGCGGCTGGCGTGCCAACCGTATTCTTTGCCAATATGGGCCGCATCGCGGACTTTACCGCTCGTTCCACTTGGGCCAAGAACTTCTTTGAAGCCGGTGGCATCCGCGCGCTATCGGACAAAGGCTTTACCGAAAACGATGCTGCCGTCGAGGCCTTCAAGGCATCTGGTTCCTCAATCGCTTGTCTCGTTGGTCCGGATGGATTGTATGAGGAGCGGGGAGCAGACCTTGCCAAAGGCTTGAAAGCTGCTGGCGCGAAAATGGTCTATCTGGCAGGTCGGCCTAAAGACCTGATGGAAGCCCTCTCTGCCGCTGGTGTCGACGCCTACGCATTCGAAAGCTGCGACGTTCTCGCGGAGCTTAATAAAATTCACGCAGAGCTGGGCATTGCCCCTCAGGCACAGGGCTAAGGAGTCGGAATGATGAGCAAGATCCCTAATTTTGCCGATATTGCATATAAGCCAGCTGGCCCAGCTGCCAAAGGGTCAGACGCCATTTGGCACACGCCAGAAGGCATTGATGTTAAAGATGTCTATACCGAGAGCGACATTGCCTCACTGGACTTCCTGAACACTTGGCCGGGCTTGGCACCTTTCATGCGTGGTCCTTATCCCACCATGTATACCCAGCGTCCTTGGACCGTCCGCCAGTATGCCGGTTTCTCAACTGCGGAAGATTCCAACGCTTTCTATCGCCGCAACCTTGCCGCTGGTCAAAAAGGCCTCTCTATTGCCTTCGACCTTGCCACGCACCGCGGGTATGATTCCGATCATCCTCGCGTTCCTGGTGACGTTGGTATGGCTGGTGTGGCGATTGACAGCATCTATGACATGCGCACTTTGTTCGACGGCATTCCGCTGGACAAAATGTCCGTGTCTATGACCATGAACGGCGCTGTGTTGCCGATTATGGCGCTGTATATCATTGCCGCTGAAGAACAGGGTGTGTCTCAGGAAAAACTGGCCGGAACCATTCAGAATGATATTCTGAAAGAATTCATGGTCCGCAACACCTACATCTATCCGCCAACCCCATCCATGCGAATCATTTCCGACATCTTCGGTTACACATCGCGCAATATGCCCAAATTCAACTCGATCTCGATTTCCGGCTACCATATGCAGGAAGCCGGCGCGACGGCCGATTTGGAATTGGCTTACACCATCGCCGATGGCATTGAATATATCCGCGCTGGTGTGAAAACCGGTCTGGATGTGGATGCGTTTGCACCGCGCCTATCCTTCTTCTGGTCTATTGGCATGAACTTCTTCATGGAAGTTGCCAAGATGCGCGCTGCGCGTCTTGTTTGGGCTAAATTGGTCAAGGAAGAGTTCGATCCGAAAAATCCAAAATCCTACTCTTTGCGTACGCACTCGCAGACATCTGGTTGGTCTTTGACTGCGCAAGATGTTTACAACAACGTGGGTCGTACGGTTATCGAAGCCATGGGCGCAACACAGGGACATACCCAGTCTCTACATACCAACGCGCTGGACGAAGCATTGGCTTTGCCAACTGACTTCTCTGCCCGTATTGCTCGTAACACCCAACTGTTCTTGCAGCAGGAAAGTGGCACCACCAAAGTGGTCGATCCTTGGGGCGGCTCTCACTATGTTGAGAAACTGACCGCTGAGCTGGCTGAAAAAGCATTGGCTCACATCAAGGAAGTGGATGAACTGGGCGGCATGGCAAAAGCCATCGAAGCCGGTATTCCTAAATTACGCATCGAAGAAGCCGCTGCCAAAACACAGGCACGAATCGACGGTGGCTCACAGACTGTGGTTGGGTTGAACAAATACAAACCCGAAAGCGAAGAGCAGCTCGACGTTCTGAAGATCGAAAATGCTGAAGTTCGCAAACAGCAGCTTGAAAAACTGGCGCGCCTGAAAGCCGAGCGCAATCAGGCTGATGTTGATGCTGCACTGGAAGCTCTGACACAATCTGCCAAAACCGGTGAGGGCAACTTGCTTGACCTCTCGGTTAAAGCCGCACGTGCCAAGGCAACCGTCGGTGAGATTACAGAAGCTATGGAAAAAGTCTTCGGCCGTCACCGTGCTGAAATCAAATCCATTTCTGGCGTCTATCGTAAAGAGGTTGGTGCAATGTCAGACGTGATTCTGAAGGTTCAGAAACTGGTCGAAACGTTCGAAGAAAATGACGGACGTCGCCCTCGTATCCTGATTGCCAAAATGGGGCAGGATGGACATGATCGTGGTCAGAAGGTGATTGCTTCGGCCTTTGCTGATCTTGGTTTCGATGTGGATATCGGGCCGTTGTTCCAGACACCGGAAGAAGCCGGACGACAAGCCGTCGAAAATGACGTGCATGTGGTTGCCGCTTCGTCTCTTGCAGCGGGTCACTTGACCTTGGTGCCTGCTTTGAAAAAAGTGCTCGAAGATGAAGGCCGCGGTGACATTATGATCGTTGCAGGTGGTGTGATCCCACCGCAGGATTATGATGCTTTGTATGCCGCTGGTGCATCGGCTATCTATCCTCCGGGAACAGTGATCGCTGATGCCGCTGTAGACCTGCTCAACCAACTGAGCAAGCGTCTGGGTTACGGTACGACTGCTGAATAAGCTTTCTTGCTTGAGATAAATGAAAACCGGGCCAATGGCCCGGTTTTTTTGTGCGCGTTTCAGGGGGAAATGGAAATGCAGCCACCTGTTTTAAAGGGTCAGAACAATCTTGCCTGTGTGGTTCTTGCGCAGAAATTCTTCTTGTGCCTTAACGATCTCTTCAAGCGGGAATGTGGCAGAAACCAGGGGCTTGATCTTTTTCTGTTCGATCAGTTTGATCAGATTGGGAAAGACCTCCGGCTCCAGAATTGTGCAGCCGAAAAAGCTCAAATCTTTGAGATAAAGCGTGCGAACATCCAGCGTCACAAACGCCCCGCCGATAGCGCCCGCGACGGCATACCGCCCCTTGGGTTTTAACACTTCAAGCAGATCAGGCCATTTTTCACCAGCAACAAGATCGATCACCACGTCGACTTTGTTGGTGCCCAGAATATCGAGCATCGCGTCATTCCGGTCCAGCACATGGTCTGCCCCAGCTGTGCGCAGGGTTTCAAATTTGGCAGGGCTTGTCACCGCGATGACTTCGGCGCCTTTTGCTTTGGCCAATTGCACCGCCGCTGACCCAACACCGCCAGACGCCCCGGTGATCAGAACTGTCTCGCCTGATGTCAAGCGCGCCCGCGTGAGCATATTCTCGGCCGTTGAATAGGAGCAGGGGAATGATGCCAGCTCAATGGCTGTCATATCGCTTTCAATTTTGTGCGCCTGGGCGGATGGAATAACGGTATAGTCTGCAAATCCACCATCCATCTCAGAGCCGAAATAGCGAATGCTCTCGCTCCCCGATTGATCGACGGTGACGATGCAAGGCTCAATCAATACGCGTTCGCCAATGCGCGACTGTGCCACATCCTGACCAACAGCGACGATATGGCCACAAACATCGGCCCCCTGTATGCGCGGAAACTGAAGGGAGCTACCGGACCAGCTTGCTTTGTCATCATTGTCGTCGTCCTTGGCATACCAGCCCAGACGGGTGTTGATGTCTGTGTTGTTGACGGCTGCTGCACTGACCTGCACCAAAACCTCACCCTGAGCAGGGGAGGGAACCACAATATCATCGCGTATTTCGAGGCGTTCAAAACCTCCATATCCGGTCATCAATACGCCCTTCATGTGTGCGGGGATCGTGTTCATTGGCTTGCCTTTGATGTTGAATTTCGATGTGGTTTGTCGTCGTTCAGTCGGCCACACTGTGTTATGCCACACTAATGGGCGTGGTCCATTAAAACAAATGACCCCAGCAAAAGAGCGGTTTCTTTCCCAAAGCTTCTTGACCTTGAAACAGAAGTCCTTACCTCTCTAGGGGATAGAAAAACCATTTGAATCCCTTTTGTTTTGAGGGGGGCAAGAAAAGTTTTTCAAATAGTTTGATAATTCTATTCGAAAAAATGACTGGTGACTTGACCCGTTTGACGCAAACCACCGGTAAAATCGATTGTACTGAGCAGGGGTATAAATATGCTAATTACGACCACCAACACTGTCGAAGGCCGTACCATCAAAGACTATAAAGGCATGGTAAATGGCGAAGCCATCCTTGGTGCCAACGTGTTCAAGGATTTTTTTGCCGGCATCCGTGACATCGTAGGTGGCCGGTCTGGAGCCTATGAGGGCGAACTTCAGCGTGCGCGAGAAATTGCCATTCAAGAAATGACCGAATATGCCCAGCGTCTTGGCGCCAACGCTATTATTGGCGTAGACGTGGATTATGAGACTGTTGGCGATAAAGGCTCTATGCTAATGGTCGCGGCATCAGGCACCGCAGTCATTATTGAATAAAGATTCTGACATAGCCTGATCACTGGTTTGTCAGGCAGGAACGGGAAATCATGAAAAGCATTTGTGTTTTTTGCGGCTCCAGTTGGGGGCGCAGAAAAGAATATGAAAATGCCGCAATTGCGCTGTCGCAAGAAATCGCACGCCGTGGCTACCGTCTTGTTTATGGCGGATCTTCTGTCGGTCTAATGGGCGCTTGTGCCGATGCCGCGCTTGCGGCCGGTGGCGAAGTGGTGGGCATTCTCCCCCATTCTTTGAAGCGCAAGGAAATTGATCATGCCGGCCTGACGGAATTGCATGTCGTCGATAGCATGCATGAGCGCAAAGCCAAGATGGTGGAGGTGTCCGACGGCTTCATTTCACTACCCGGCGGGGCAGGCACTATGGATGAAATGTTCGAAGTCTGGACATGGGCAATGTTAGGCTGGCACAACAAACCGTCTGCTTTAATGAATGTCGAAGGCTATTATGATGACCTTATCCGCTTTCTAGACAAAACGTCTCAGGAAGACTTCGTCAAACAACCTCATCGTGACATGCTGATTGTCGACACCGACGCGTCATCGCTGCTTGATCAGATGGAAGCCTATAAGGCGCCGGAAAACATAGCCAAATGGATCCAAAAAGAAAGCCAGATGTAATGACCGATTCCGAGCCGCAAAATCAATTCGAGTTTGTTCGTCTGTCTGATATCCCGGAACAGGTACAAGCTTGTGCCCGTTTCCATGCATCCATCAGTAAAGATGATAGCGAAGACGGGTTTGAAATGCGCAAAGCCGCGTTTCAAAAGCTGGCGCTTGACGGCGAAGAAGAAGATGCCATTGTGTGCTTTGCTGCGCAAGGTGAGCAGGCCGGACAGATCGCTGGTATGGCCGTATTGCTCAAAGCAGAAATGACGGCCTTTGATGATCTTGGGCCATGGTTAAGTGGCCTTATGGTCTCGCCAAACTGTGATACACAAAAAATAACTGATGAGCTGGTTGGTCACATTGAGGCACTTACCCATGATCTGGGCTATGCTCAACTCTTTATGCAGACGGACAATGTCGCCCCTTTCAAAGCGTTCGGTTTCACCGAAATTGAGTCTTTTGAAAAGGGCAACCGCGAACATTGGGTGATCGGCAAGGCATATTAAAACCCTGAGCTTCACAAGTTCAGCAATCCATTCAAATCCTTGAACTGAGCCAGCGGCGCCAAGTCGCGATACTCGTCAGGTTGGCCGGTGCGATTGATCCAGACGGTGTTAAAACCGTAGGCCGTTGCTCCTGCGATGTCCCAGCGATTGGAGGATTGAAACGACACCGCATCTGGAAAACAGCGAAAGGCTGTTGTCACCAGATCATAAGTCTCGGACTTGGTTTTAAAGGTCCGTGTTGCGTCGACCGACAGAACATGATCGAAAAGATCTTCCAACCCATTGCCCGCTACTGCAGCTTCCAGCATGGCAGGTGAACCATTCGACAAGATTGCCAACTGTGCTCCGCGTGCTTTCAGGCTATCCAAAACCATGCGCACTTCGCCGTATGCTGCCAGTTTATGGTATGCCGCTAGAAGATCCTGACGTGTGGATTTGTTTGCGTCCGGCACTTTGCTAAAGGCAAAATCGAGGGCTTCTTCCGTCAAGGTCCAAAAATCGACATAGCGACCCATTAAAGCCCGCACCCAGCTATATTCTAGCTGTTTAGACCGCCAGATTTCGGAAAGCAAAGCAGAATTTGGGCCCAAAGCATCGGCATGTTGGCGTACTGCAGCATGCACATCGAACAATGTGCCGTAGGCGTCAAACACATAAATCGAACAGGCGTCATTTCCAGCCATGCAGGTCTCCTTTAAAAGTCATTTTTAGTCTCCCAACCACATCAATTTTCTTAATTGCGCACCAATAGAATGGTATGAGAGGTCGTTTTTTTATATTGTTGGGAACAGTATCTTGAATTCATCATTCAAATCGTATTTTATTTCGCTACCACGACGGGAATATGGATGAAATTGGTCTTTCAGCTTAAGATCAGGAGAACTTCCTGATTTTAAATAGAGATGTTTTCATCTGATCTACTTAACAACATGCTCCAACGCGCCCAATCCGCGTTTTCAATCATTTTCATACAATTCGAGACAGTGTGCTGATCCATTCGGCTCGTCCCTATTGCTAACGAAAAAACGATTGCGCCGAAGACGCAGTGACGAAAAGCAAGGAAAATGGCAATGACCGAATTTTCAAAAACCTGGACTTGGTACAAAGGCGACTGGCACGAAGGCAATCCGCCTCTCATGGGGCCGCGCGCTCATGCGTTCTGGCTGGGATCAAGTGTGTTTGATGGTGCCCGTGTGTTTGAAGGGGTTATGCCTGACCTTGATTTACACTGCGCTCGCACAAACAACTCCGCCCGCACGATGGGTATGAACCCCACGATGGAAGCCGGTGCTATTGTGGAGTTAACCAAAGAAGGTGCCGACAAGTTCGATCCAGATATCGCGATCTATGTCCGGCCAACCTATTGGGGTGTTGGAGAAGGGCTTAGTGTCATTACTGCCGATCCCGATGACATCGATTTTTGTTTGACGATGTTTGAAGCACCAATGAAAAAATCTGCCGGTATGCGCATCACCACCACATCTTTCCGCCGACCAACCGTGGAGTGTATGCCGGTCAACGCCAAAGCCGGATGTCTTTATCCCAACAATGCTCGGTGTCTGAAAGAAGCCATCGCCAAGGGATTTGACAACGCCATTGTGTGCGACATGCTAGGCAATGTTGCCGAACTCGCTACTGCCAACGTGTTTATTGTCAAAGACGGTATCGTCAAAACACCTGTGCCGAATGGAACATTCCTCAATGGTATTACCCGCCAACGGGTCATTCAATTGCTGACAGCCGCAGGTATTAAGGTCGTCGAATGTACGCTGTCGATTGATGATTGCCGCGATGCAGACGAAATGTTTTCAACCGGAAACTATTCCAAAGTTGCACCGATCGTCGCGTTTGATGACAGAGAGTTTGGCGCGGGGCCGATGTCCGCCAAAGCAAAAGAATTATATTGGGAATTTGCCCATAAATAACATGGCGCTTGCCCTTTAATCATATTTGTTTGTCATAAGGAAAGGGGAGCGTTGGCTCCCCTGACCTAATTGAAGCAGGTCATTATAATCCGCAGACGTCGAGCTTGCCCTGCTTTTGACATTTTGCTGTCTTAGATGATGTTCAGCGTCAGTTCCAATGAGAGATAATGTGATGGATCTGGCACCACTATCGACTTATCCGGACCATCCGGACACTAATTGTCAGGAGCATATGGTGGCAAAAAGAAGCCTTTTTTCGTTTCTGATTCTTTCGATTTTTATGGCCACTTTGTCTGCTCCCGTGGTGTTGCTGCCAAACAGCGTCAGCGCGATGGAGCGGACAAATCCCAAAGCATCCAAATGTTTAGCGCTGGCCAAGCAAATTGGTGCTTCAAATGTTTGGTGGGGGCGTCATGTGGGATCGAAAGAGCTTGACCCGTTATTTAAATGGGGCCCCAGCAAAGAAGTATTCAATTCTATAGGGTGTTTCAAAACCCGCAAGGAATGTGAAGACTGGCTCTATTGGAAAAGAACCGATTATCCGGAATTTTCTTCAGTCAGACCATGCCGTCGTGGCCTGTAAGAGCCTCTATATCACTGCTTAAAACAAACAAAAAACCCCGTCTCGATAAGAGACGGGGTTTTTGATTCTTGTGATCTAATGGACCGCTATGGTTGCGATCCAAAGTTTGGCATCAATCAAGAGGCAGCTTCCAGAAGCTCAGCGACATATTCCCAATTAATCAGGTTGTCGAACCATGCTTCGAGATATTTAGGACGCGCATTGCGATAGTCGATGTAATAGGAATGTTCCCAAACATCGCAACCAAGCAGCGGTGTGCCACCATGCACCAACGGGTTTTCGCCATTTGGTGTTTTGGTCACTGCCAATTTACCATCAACCAGAGCCAACCAGCACCAGCCAGAACCAAACTGTGTCAGGCCAGCATTGATGAAGTCTGCGCGGAATTTATCCATGCCGCCAAGGTCAGCGTCGATTTTTGCTGCCAAAGCACCCGGCATGCCAGCATCAGTGGCAACAGGCTTCATCCATTTCCAAAAATGAACGTGGTTATAATGCTGGGCTGCATTGTTAAACAGGCCTGCATTTGTGCCGTGGCTTGCTTTGATGATCTCTTCCAGGCTTTTGCCTTCAAGACCGGAATCCTTCAGCAGGTTGTTGCCGTTGGTAACATAAGCCAAGTGATGCTTGTCATGGTGGAATTCCAAAGTCTCTGCAGACATGAAATCGCCAAGCGCGTCATAAGCATAAGGCAGTTCGGGAAGTTCAAAAGCCATTGAAAAATCTCCTTATTGAAGGGGCGGGGAGGTCGACACAAACGGTCGCCTCTTTCTTTGATTTATGTCAAAATAGGAGTAAACCGTCTCTACGGCAAGAGGTAGTAATACCATTCTTCCGAGAACAGGCAGAAAATTCACAAGATCGACAAATGAATAGGGGAAAGAACGGATCTGTTTTGCTATTTGACAGTTTAGTCTCCAACTGTTCGAATCAATCTAGGCTGAGTTGCATAGATCGAGCAAGCGTTTTTCAAACAAATCTGGTTGAAAATCCTCTTCTCGGATGCGTTCAAAACAGGATTTTTTGATCCGTTCAACGAAAGCACGGTCCTCCAGCAGTTCCTGCAGCTGAACTGCCAGAAGGAATGCGTCGCCAATCGGTACCAACGGTGCCACCATCCCGCCTTTGAGAATATCCATCGGCCCATGAGTGCAGGTCGATACACAGGCGATGCCGGCATCCATCATCTCGCACAGCGGCAAAGAATAGGGCACGTTGGGAGCTGTGAGACAGTAGATATCAATTTGTTCAGCCAGCTCTTCAGGGGTGAGTGGTCCAACAAAATCAATAAATGGTGCGATCTGGTCGGCAAGTTCCTTTAGATCATGCTCCAGAGGGCCTTCACCTGCGATCACAAAGCGCGCTTGCGGACAACTCTGATGCAACAATTGTGCGGCATGAATGAATGCCCCCAGACCATCGCCCTCTTCAAACGATCCACTGGCTCCAATGGTCAGTGCGCCGTCTTTGTCAGTTGGCAAAGGCACAATGTCGTCAAATTGGCAGCGATAGGGATAGGGTAGGATATCGACCGTAACTTTGTCTTCTAGTAGATTTTGCGCAAGATCAGCGGCACCGGATGTGAGCGCAATGACCCGATGTGCGGCTTCAAAACCATCAAATTGGTCATCGTGGCAAACACCGATTACGGTTCGGGCGATCATGTTTAAACCGCGACAGGCAAAGGCCTGATGAGACAAAGCGATATCAAACCGATAGCGCCGGGTTGCTGTTAAAATAGGCCAAAGTTGGGGCGTGCGCAGCAAAAGTTTTCGGGCAAAATCCGAAACAGGATGAAGAGTGAAGCCTTGCTCTCGCGCTTTTTGGGCAAAGATGGATCCATTGGGTGCCATGATCGTAATGTCAAAGCGCCCCGAATGGTCAAGATGATGCAAATAAAGATCGTATGCGTCTAGCACGGTTCTATTGGAATGTTCTGGAGCAAAAAATGCCAGTGTCTTGCGCGGCATGGTTTCTTTTGCTTCGCTATCCATCGCTTGCATTCGTCTTAGTCCTCAACAAGTGCAGGTGGTTTGATCCACACTCGAATCTATCTGCCATGCATTCCAATGAGGAGTCTATGACAGGTTTCGAACGCTGTCGCAATATTTCAGGTAGAACCAGCACCAATGGGGTGTTTTCCTGCATGTGGCCACAAAAAGCCGCCCCAAAAGGCGGCTTTTTTATGTATTGCACATGGCTCAGTTCAGTTTGCCGCTGATCTTCAGGGCAAAGGCATATTCCAGAGCTGTTTCCTTCAGACGGTCAAATCGGCCTGAAGCGCCCCCATGGCCACTTCCCATGTTGATCTTGAGCAGCAACAGATTGTCATCGGTCCTTAGCTCGCGCAATTTGGCAACCCATTTTGCTGGTTCCCAATAGGTCACGCGTGGATCGGTCAAACCTCCCACGGCAAGAATGGCAGGGTAGGCTTGGGGTGAGACTTGATCATAGGGGCTATAGGCCGCGATGGATTTATAGTCTTCTTCAGACGCAATCGGATTGCCCCATTCTGGCCACTCCGGTGGGGTCAGCGGCAGGGTGTCATCCAACATCGTGTTGAGGACATCAACAAAGGGCACCAGCGCCAGAATACCGGAGAACAGAGATGGTGCCATATTGGCCACCGCACCCATCAACATACCACCGGCAGACCCGCCCTCGGCAACAATCTTTCCGCGTGAGGTGAAGCCTTCTTCGACGAGGAATTCTCCAGCCGAAATGAAGTCTTTAAAAGTGTTTGTTTTTTTATCGCGCTTGCCGTCTTTATACCAAGCAAAGCCTTTTTCCTTGCCACCGCGAATATGGGCAATGGCATAAACAAAACCACGGTCAACAAGGGATAGAGCCACGGTGGAGAAGCTGGCCGGAATGGAGATGCCATAAGACCCATAGCCATACAGAAGGCAGGGCGCCGAACCATCAAGCGGCGTGTCTTTGCGATACAGCAGGGTGACTGGCACCGCCACACCATCATGCCCCTTTGCAAACAGCCGGCGTGTGACATAATCATCGGAATTGTGGCCGGATGGGACTTCCTGTTCCTTGCGCAAGGTGCGAGACCGGTTCGACATATTATAATCATACACGCGGGACGGGGTCGTCATTGATGAATATGTGAAGCGAATGGTGTCGGTTTCGAACTCCAATGAGCCGGCAAACCCCAAGGAATAGGCTTCTTCTTCAAAGGCAATGGCGTGCTGCACACCGGTGGTTAGATTGCGGATCTGGATCCGTGGGAGACCGTTCAAGCGTTCCATCCAAACCAGATGATTCTGGAAGACGCCATGATTGAGGAGCAAACGACCCGATTCATGGGGCACCAGATCCTGCCAATGTGCCCGACCCGATTGGGTTGGGGTGGTTGTCACCAGCTTGAAGTCTTCAGCACCATCGGCATTGGTCAAGATATAAAGGACGCCCATGCCCTCATCGACGCTATATTCAACGCCGTTTTCACGCGCGGCGATGAGCTTTGCTTTTGCTGCGTTGTCTTTTGCATCAATCAAATAAACTTCACTGGTTTCATGGTCATGGCAGTCGACGATGATCTGGTTGCCCGATTGGCTCTTGCCAATGCCGACAAAAAAGCCTGCGTCTGATTCTTCATAAATCAAATCATCCGCGCTTTGCGGTGTCCCTATTTTGTGACGAAACACTTTGCAGGGGCGGTGATTTTCATCGAGCCATGTATAATATAGATGGGTGCTGTCCGCACTCCACACCGCTCCGCCGGTTGTTTCTTCCAGATGGTCTTCCAGCTCAGTTCCGGTTTCCAGATCGCGCACCCGAATGGTGAAATATTCTGATCCCTTGGTATCAACCGCCCAAGCCATTTTGCGGTGGTCGGGGCTGTGTGCTGTGGCTGCAAGGCGGAAGAATGCTTGTCCTTCGGCTTCCTTGTTGCCATCAAACAATATGGTCTCATCGCCCCCTTCACGTGGGGTGCGAACGATCAGGGGATATTGCCCCCCTTGTACAAAGCGGGAATTATAGGCATAGGGTCCGTCAGGAGAGGGCACCGAGCTGTCATCTTCTTTGATGCGACCCTTCATCTCTTCAAAGAGAGCGGCTTGCAACGCTTCGGTATCGGCCATTTCTTTGTTGGTATAGCCATTCTCGGCTTCCAAATAGGCTTCGATGTCGTCTGGCAACACGTCGCGCCCCTTGTGCATGACCTCCTGCCAATTGTCCGCCCGCAACCAGGCATAGTCATCGGTCATTTCGATGCCGTGATTGCTGGTGCGGTGGTCTCTCTGCTCTGCGCGGGGGGCATCAGAGCTGAAAGCGGCTTTGGTGAAGGACGAAGCGTTTTGATTTGACATATGATTTACCTTGCAAACAAGCTTTTCATTTGGCCTACAGGTAAGGCGTTAAGATCTGATGTGCAAGCAGGCATGCCGACGCAATTGGACTGTCATCTTTCTGCGTGAGGATGCCGGAACACCAGATCGTCTGGATCGGGACGCGGTGCTGTTGAATCAAGAACGGCCCCCATTCTTTCCGCAAGACGGCGTGATCTGTGGTTTTCAGCATCCATATAGCTAACCAAACTCTCGATGCCGAGCGTTTCATAGGCCCATGCGCGAAAGGCACAGGCCGCTTCAAAAGCGTATCCCCTGCCTTCTGCCTCTGGATAGACAAACCAACCCAGTTCATGCTCCGGAAACAAAGGGCCATGATTGATCCCCACTTGGCCAATGCACTGGCCGGAGCGTTGGTTCTCAAGCATCAGGGCGCCATGTCCCATCAAGGCCCATTGGGCCACATCGCTACAAAACAAACCCCATGCGTCTTTGGGGGAATGGGGGCCACCCATATAGACGGAGCGCGTGGACTGCATCAATGCGGCATAGCGTGGCCAATCGGCCATATTCATCGGGCGGAGCAAAAGGCGTTCGGTTTTGATGGATGGAATGTCTGGCATCGGCTTGCTCGGTTGGAGGCTGTTTGATCGGCTAGATTTAGTCGTCATGGATGTTTGTTTTTATGCATAAGGACAAATGTCGCGTTTGCTCTGCTCCAGTCATTGCAAATTGCGTTTGAGATGTTAGCTATAGGGTTCGGTACCAAATTTGGCCCATTAGGTCGACCCAAGGAGTTCTCAAAATGCCGCATATGGTGATTTCCTATTCCAAAGCACTCGCTGAGAAAATCGACATTCAACAACTTACCCAAGCCATTTGGGACAGCGCGGACAAAACCGGTTTGTTTACTCCCCAGGCCATCAAAGTGCGCGCATTCCCTGTCGAACACTATGTCACCGCCAATACAGACCAACCATTTGTTCATGTTGACGCAAAATTATTCGAAGGACGAACCGTTGAGCAGAAACAGAGCATGCTCAGTGGGTATTTTGATGTTATCGCCAACCTCGTGGCTGACGATGTCTCTATCAGTGTTGAGGCCATCGAATTGGCCAAGAGCAACTATTTGAAGCGATAGAGGCAAATGAACTGGTTTTTAGCGGCCAATTCGTTCTCAGGAGAGTGACATGATCGCATTTCCTGTTGTGTGGCTCGTCACTGTTTTGGCAACGATCGCCGCCGTCACGTTGGTGCAAAACACGGTTTTGCCTTTGTTGTCGCGGGGGCTTTTGGCTGGTTTTCTGGTCAGTATCGCCACGTTGGCCGCTCTGCTGGGGTTAAGGCTCTCCGGTTGGGCGGATTGGGCTTTTCTGCTGCAGCCGGTGATCGCAGTGATGATCGCACCCTTTGCCTTCTTGGGCTTTCGATCCCTGACGCGGGAAGGGACCCTGCCAGTAGGCAATCTGTTGCTTTGGCATGGCCTGCCTATTTTGGGCATTCAGCTGGCGTTTCTGTTGCGGCTTCCGTTGCCAATCGACTTTACCATCATGGTGGTGAATGTCGTTTATCTTGTCAGGATCGCCGCGTTGCTGCGTTTGAGTGACGATGATTTTCCTTACACACCGCCGCATTCCTTTCGCACCCTGCGAACCATGATCATTGGCACGGTGGTGTTATTTGCGTTGATGATCACTGCAGATTTGGTGATCATTGTTGCCAGTATGTTGGGTGGCAACGGGCCCGCAATGCGCTTCATAAGTGGCGCATCGGGATTTATGACCATGTTTTTCGTCGTGGCTGCCTTGGTTGGCACTCCGATGATCATGCGTAATACAAGCCGTGAAGAAACATCCACCAGCAAACAGACCTCCGCGACAGACCAAGACAGAGCGCTTTTGGAACAAATAGATAAAACACTGATCGACAAGCAACTCTATCGTGACAACGCCATAACGTTGGCGCGGCTGGGACGTCGTCTTGGCATGCCGTCACGGGATATCTCCAACGTAATCAATCGCTGCACTGGCAATAATTTTTCGCGCTATATCAACGAATATCGCGTCAAATACGCGCAACAGCTGCTGGCAGCGTCCGATTTGCCGGTTACGGAAATCATGCTTGAAGCCGGATTTATAAGCAAATCCAGCTTCAATACAGAGTTCAAACGCATAGTAGGGCAGACGCCATCACAGTTTAGGGCTTCTCAACCAAGCACCTAACGTGCCTGTGAAATGCCGAGGCAGGTTACTTTTTTGAACGCAACGCCAAACAGATCGTCCCAGAATGAATGGCCGGGATCGAGCACGAAGCCGTGGCTTTGTGACAGACCTTCTAACAATATGATATCCGCATCTGTTTGGGACGGCCCGTAACCGACTTTGATGTCAGCACTGACAATTTCATCACCATGATACAGAGTTTTGGCAACCGCACGACTGTTAATGGCCAGACGAATGGGGCCGGTTGATCCGAACCGGATGCTGCGCCCACCAAAATCACCGGCCACAAGTTCGATTGAGCTTTGCAAACATTCGTTTGGCGCATCAGAGCGCAGCACCAATGTTCCAGCTCCAGCAATGCCACGCAGGTGCAATAGATTGCCCTCGCGGGCATTATTGAGATAAACCACGCCCCAACTGCCTGATGGCAGGGTCACTCCCGAGCGGGTCTGAACGGTTTCTTCAACGGGGTGGGTTGGCTGAAACCAACCGTTGCTGGCGTTTGCACCAAAAGCCACTAGCAGGCCACCAAAGACAGCGAAAGCAGCCAGCTTTGGCACAGAATGTTGGGAGAGAAGACGCATAATCGGGTTTCCTTTTAATGAATGCTTGGCCGCTTTGGTCAGTGCGGCGATATTCATCAATAAGGGGAAACCTGGTGTATCTGCGCCTTGAAGCGTGATTTCGAACGTTCGGAAACGCAATTTCGAACGTTTGTCTTGTCTGGTGACGTGGCTTGTGCCGCTCAAGCAGTCATCTTGGGCGTGACCTTCCGCCAACGGCGTAAGGATACGACAAAGATTGCAAAGCAGGTCAGGCCAATGGCAAGTCCAGATGAAATTGCCTGCATCGGTCCAATCGTATCGGATTTGCGCAAGACCGCATCCGCAGGATTTTCGGGATCAAAATAAACCGTAACATTGGTGCCTTGATGCAGGTCTTCAATTTCTGTCTCAGCCACGCCTCGCAACGAGCGCATCGGGTGGTGACGGCTCAATTGTTCCCCAAGCAAAAATTTCCCGCCCACCTCATAACGATAGCGAACCTTGGGCTGGAAGACCTCAAGCTTGCTGCCATCGGCCATGTCCTGACTGCCAACAGTTATGCCAGTGTCAACAATCTGCCCGGGCGCCTGTTGCCAAGAGTCAGGAATTTGAGCTTCATGCAGTCCTACAAATCCCAGTCCGGCATAGACGAAGCCGCCCAAAGCAATCGCGAGAAATAAAAAAGCAATCGGGCTGAATAAGCCGCGTTTAGACGTCGTTTGATCTGTCATAAGTATCGCCATATCCGTCACATTTCAGACGATGGCGACCATACGCTCAAGGCTTTTAAATGCAAAGGGTAAAAGCCAAAAATCGCACCATCTATTGGGATGGCGCGATCTCAAATTTTTTAGGGATGAGCCTCCCTGCGCAACAGGAGCGCTATGTTTCGTCAGCTTCAAATCGCAAAGCCACACCATTCATGCAATAGCGCAACCCGGTAGGGGTCGGACCATCATCAAAAACGTGTCCCGTATGTGAATCGCATTTGGCACAGCGGATTTCTGTGCGCTTTGTAAACAATTTGCGATCGACATGCTCGCTCACGGCATCTGCCCTTGCTGGAGCATAGAAGCTGGGCCATCCGCTACCAGATTCATATTTTGTATCAGACTGATAAAGCAAGTTGCCGCAAGCAGCACAGAAATATTTTCCAGCCCGCTTCTCATTGTTGAGTGCCGAGGATCCTGCCCGTTCGGTGCCGTGTTTACGCAGGATGCGATATTGCTCCTCGGAGAGAAGTGCTTTCCATTCGTCTTCACTTTTTTCTATTTTGACCATAACGTCCTCTTTTCTCATAGAACAACAACAGTAATGCAGAGATGGCGCTCACGATGATCTATACGACCGATAGAGTATGGTCCCAAGACGCGGAATCGTTTAGAAGAACAATGCATTTGTCAATGTGATGAATGGGATATATCAGCGGCCATGCGTTGTGTCATTACACACAAATTCACAATCTAGTTAGCCAAAATAGCGCTGGTCTGTAAGTGAAAATGTGACGTTTAACCGAATATTTTCGTCAGAATACTCCGTGATCAATTGGATAAACAATAATATTCATTGTGCTTTAGGTTAATCAGACCCATATGGCTATAAATATCGGAAAAATAGAGAATAATTTACCCTTAGGTAAGTGGATGGAACATAATATTCTTTTGATGAAATGGGTTCGCTGATCCTGATGTTTGCTGCCACCAGACTAAGTTCACCCCAATTACAGCCATTGTGGCGGAGTCTGCCCGCGCCAAGAGGCTTTCTTACCAGCTGAATGAGGTTTGACGCATGGCGTTTGAATTCAGTGACGGACTAAACTGGGCAATGGCCGCCCCCTTTGCTGCTGCATTGGTGGCTCCTTTCGCCAAGAGGATGTTAGGGCACAATGCAGCTTGGCTGTTAGCTCTGGTTCCCGCCGCTATTTTTGTTCATTTATGCGGCTTTATCGAAGCCGTCGCCGCAGGCAATGTTGTGCGTTCAACACCTCTGGCATGGCTGCCGCAATATAACATCCAGTATTCGCTGTTTGTAGATGGCCTCAGTCTGGTCTTTGCCTTGCTGATCTCAGGGATCGGCACATGCGTGATTTTATATTCAGGTGGCTATCTCAAGGGCCACCCTGAGCAAGGGCGCTTTCTAAGCTTTATGTTTCTGTTTATGGGGTCTATGCTGGGAGTGGTCGTTGCCGACAATCTGATCACGTTGTTCTTTTATTGGGAGTTAACGTCGATCACGTCCTTCTTGCTGATTGGGTTCAATCATCGCTATGAAGCGTCGCGCCGTGCAGCCCTTCAGGCTTTGGTGGTCACTGGTGGCGGCGGACTGGCGTTGCTTGCCGGTTTGATCTTGATGAGCCAAGTCGGTGGCTCAATGGAATTGAGCCAATTGTTGACCAGCGGGGATGTTCTCCGCGACAATCCTGCCTATACGGCAATGTTGCTGTTGGTTCTGGGTGGCGCCTTTACAAAATCCGCCCAATTCCCGTTTCATTTCTGGCTGCGCAACGCTATGGAAGCGCCAACACCGGTTTCTGCCTATCTCCATTCTGCGACGATGGTCAAGGCCGGTGTGTATCTGCTTATGCGCGTCCACCCTGTGCTGGGTGATACGACCCTTTGGATGACCATTCTGCCAATTGTTGGCGGCGTGACCCTGATCATGGGCACTTGGATGAGCTTGCGTCAGACTGATTTAAAGCTGACGCTGGCCTACACCACAGTCGCTTCTCTGGGGCTTTTGGTCTTGCTTGTCGGTACATCAAATCAAACGGCCATCACTGGCGCTGTTCTTTATCTCTTTGCGCATGCCTTGTTCAAAGGCGGTCTGTTCATGATTGTCGGAACGGTTGATCATGAAGCCGGCTCCAGAGATGTCACTCAATTGGGCGGGTTGCGTAAAGTGATGCCGATCACTTTCTATGCAGCGATACTGTGTGCTCTTTCAATGAGCGGCATATATCCGATGATCGGGTTTATCGCCAAGGAAGAGATCTACGCAGGCATCATTGGCACAGATTTTCAGAGCGTAATTCTGACTATAACGGTTGTAGTTGGCAATGGAATGCTTCTCGCGGCCGCTTTCGTGGTTGCGCTGAAACCGTTCTTAGGCGAAGAAAAAGCCCCGAAGAAAGCCCATGAGGGGCCGGTCTTGCTCATTTTTGGACCGGTGGTTCTATCTTTGCTTGGTTTCTTGGCTATGCTTTTTGGCAGCTTTACCGCTCATGGCTTGTTGTCACCTATGGCAAATGCCGTAACGGGGCAAGAAACACATCTGGCAATTGGCTTGGGGGTGGTTCACTTCAATCTGCCGCTGCTGCTGTCATTGGTTACCGTCGTTCTTGGCGTAGGTTTGTTTTTGAAAGTTGAAACAATACGCAACACCAAGGGCACCTTTATTCGTATGATGGGCGAGGGGCCTGATCGCTTCTTTGATACCTTCATCTCAGGCTTGATCCGTGTTTCAGCGCGCTTTACGCGTTTGGTGCAAGGCGGGAATCTCGAAGTCTATCTTGCCGTAACTTTCACCATCGTCGCCGCAACATTACTCACCCCGATGATCCTGTTTGACGAATTGCCAGATTGGCCGTCTATTCCGAGTATGCATTTCTATGAATGGGCCGTTCTAGGCCTTGCTGTGGTGGGGCTCTTTGCCATTCTCGTTGCGCGCTCTAGGCTAACTGCAATCATTTCTCTGGGCATTCAAGGGTTTTCGGTGGCGTTGATTTTCTTGCTGTTTGGTGCTCCAGATTTGAGCTTCACGCAGTTTATGGTGGAGACCCTGTCCGTTGTCATTATCGCATTGGTGATGAGCCGCCTTTCCCTCGCAGAGCGCGATGGTCGCCCAAAATTGCAGATGGTGGGAGACGCAACCATCGCTGTTTTGGTTGGAGCAGGCTTTGGATTGCTGCTTATGTCGGTGACGCAAGGGGCCTTTGATCGGCATGTGTCTGATTTCTTCACATCTTACAGTCGGGTCATCGCGCACGGCAGAAACATCGTCAACGTCATCATTGTTGACTTCCGTGGTCTGGATACCTTGGGCGAAATTGCCGTGGTCATGATTGCCGGACTTTCTGTGCTCACGCTTACCCGCGGTACGGCAAAACGGTTCCGTAGCGCGGATGGCGATGGTGGCGAGACCAGAGGTCTTCCTGGAGCGAGCCGCGGTGAGAAAGGAACGGAACAATGAGAACGCTAATTTTCCGGACTATCGCACCGTTTCTAGCGGCTTTGATGATCCTTTTCTCGATTTTTGTCACCTTACGCGGGCATAATGACCCAGGCGGCGGCTTTATCGGAGGTCTGATCGCTGCGTCAGCCTTTGCTATGTATGGCATTGCAGCGGGCCCCCAAAATGTCCGGCGGGCTCTTTATTTCCATCCTCTGGGCTTGGCGGCTTTTGGACTGATAGTGTCCATGCTCAGTGGACTTGTGTCGCTCACGCAAGGCATGCCCTTTCTGACAAGCCAATGGGCTTTCCCAACCTTGTTGGGTGTTGAGGTTGCGCTCTCCACTCCGTTATTCTTTGACCTTGGTGTCTATTTTGTTGTGCTGGGTGCGCTGGCATCTATTGCGCTGAAACTGGAGGAGTAGATACGATTATGGAAAATATGCTCTCCATTGTTGTCGGTATCTTTTTCGCCGTCAGTGTCTATTTGATGATGTCACGTTATATCATCCGCATTCTCTTGGGTATTGCTGTGCTGGGCAATGCAGTAAATCTGCTGATTTTTACTGCCGGTCGCTTAATGCGTGAAGTGCCGCCTATCATTCCTCCAGAGGCCATGACCCCAGCCGGTATCACCGCCAATCCTTTGCCCCAAGCACTCATCTTGACGGCAATCGTGATTTCCTTCTCATTTCTAGCCTTCCTCCTTGTTTTGGCCTATCGCGCCTATCAGGAGCTGGGTACGGACGATACGGTTCAAATGCGTGTCGCCGAGCCGGTGGACGAGATACTGCCGCCTGTCAGCTATTAAGGGGAGAATACTATGGCTGGAAATGCCGAACATGCCGTCGATTTTTCTGCAGGAATGCTGGTTGCTCCGACGCAATTGTCAGACTGGCTCGTCATCGCACCGATCATCATTACGATTTTGGGTGGTGCGTTTATTCTCATGCTCCGAGAGCGGCCCAAACACCATGGGTATTTTGCTGTCTTCTTCTTGTCCCTTTTGGTGATAGCAGATTTTTTGCTGCTTGCTCAGGTGCTCGAAAAGGGGCCTATCACCATGACCATGGGGCGCTGGTTGCCACCCTTTGGAATTTCCTTTTCCGTGGATGCATTCGGCGCTTCACTTACCACCATTGCCGGTATCGTGGCACTTTTGGTGTGTATCTATTCTTTGGTCGATATCACCAATACAGGCCGGCGATATGGCTTTTATCCACTGTTCATGCTGCTGATGGCTGGTGTTAGTGGATCATTCCTGACAGGGGATATCTTCAACCTCTATGTTTGGTTCGAGGTTCTACTGATTTCTTCCTTCGGTCTTCTGATCTTGGGTGGCAAAAGCATTCAGATAGACGGTGCTCTCAAATATGCTGTGCTCAATTTGATGGCAACAACGTTGTTTCTCATCGCAACCGGCTATCTATATGGAACGCTCGGGTCGCTGAATATGGCGGACATTACCCTCAAAATTCGCAGCCTGCCAGAAGGCAGTGCGCCAATGGCAACCATCGGTGCTCTGTATTTTCTTGCATTTGCTATGAAAGCGGCGGCATTTCCGGTTAATTTCTGGCTTCCTGCGTCCTATCACACACCAAATATTGTCGTCTCTGCCATCTTTGCGGGATTGCTAACCAAGGTTGGAATCTTTGCCTTGATCCGGACGCTGGTGATGTTGATGCCGGAAAGCTGGGCAATACTCACCGATGTCATTGCTTGGATCGCCGCTGTAACGATGATTGTTGGGGCTTTGGGTGCGCTAGCGCAAAATGATGTGCGTCGTATGCTTGGTTATCTGGTTGTCGCAGGGATCGGCGCTATGTTGGTCGGAGTAGCTGTCGGCACAGAAACGGCCCTTATCGGCACTATTTTATATGCGGTGCATTCCATCCTGGTGATTGCGGCACTCTATCTGGCCCTAGGCATCTTGATGCGCATGAATGGGGGCAAAAGCCGTCTTTCAGAGCTTGGTGGGGGCTACAAAGCCTCCAGTCTATTGTCCATTCTGTTTCTGATTTTGGTCTTCGCGGCATCCGGATTGCCTCCCTTCTCGGGATTTTGGGCTAAGTTTGCATTGGTTGAATCCAGCCTGCGGGAAGACCACAATTGGCTCGCCTTCACGATCTTGCTCTCAGGCTTTTTAACCACCATCGCGATGGGGCGGGTTTGGACACACGCCTTCTGGCGTGGCGGGCCCATTGGCACACAAGACGGCCATGATGCTGCGCCCCTCAATAGAATGGCGAGATCTATCCAAGGTAAGCTCTTTGTACCAGTGACAGTTCTGGTTTTGATGAGCGCATTAATTGGCATATTCCCGTCTCCCATGTTTTCTATCGCTCAAACTAGCGCGTCCGGTTTGTTGAAACCGGACAAATACATTGACTCTGTCTTTGGTGCGGCGATTGAACAAAAACAAAGCCAGATGCAGGGCCAAACACATATAGGCGAGGGTAAGGAGCAAGATTCACACGCGGAAGGTGAGCCGACCTCACTTGAGGGTGTTGTCGATCTTCCCGAGACCAAACCTGAAGGAGCGCGCTGATGAATAACCTCTTTCTCGTCAATATCCTTCTTGCGTTGATATGGGCTGCGGTGAGTGGGTCTTTTTCAGAGCCCAACCTTTTGTTCGGTTTTGTGTTGGGAATGATCGTCCTGTTCGTCATCCGCGAACAGGTTGGCACGATGAGCTATTTGTTCAGAGCAAAACGAATATTATCGCTTATTGGACTATTCTTGGTAGAACTAGCCAAATCGGCGATCAAAGTCGCCAAATTGGCGGTCAGTCGCAATCTGAACCTTAAGCCGGGTTTCTTCGCCTATCACCTCAATACCGATCGGGATTTTGAAATCACCATACTGGCCAATCTCATAACCTTGACTCCCGGTACATTGTCGGTGGATGTGTCTGAGGACAAAAAGATCCTCTATGTTCATGCGGTCACCATTGATGACGTAGAAAAAATGCGCGCCGACATCGCAAATGGCTTTGAGCGTAAAATCATGGAGGCTTTTCGATAATGGAAATTGTTTCTTTCCTTGATATGGCCATCCTTGTGACGTTGGCTATTCTCGCTCTGTCGTTCTTCTTAACAGCCATACGCATCATCAGAGGTCCAAGTCTGGCAGATCGCATCGTTGCTCTTGATATGCTGGTCGCTGTCGGGATTGGCTTCATCGCGGTCATTGGTGTTAAAACCAACTATTATCTCTATATAGACATCGCGATCGCATTGGGGTTGGTCGGGTTTTTGTCTACCGTCGCCTTTGCTCGGTTTGTTTTGCACCATGGTGACGATTCCGAATTCGTAGACAAAAAACAGGCAGCGCAAGCCGATGCCGATGCCCGAAAAGCACGCGAAGGGAACAAATGATGTTCGAGATGTTTTCCGATATTCTTGTTGGTATTTTGCTTTTGATTAGCGCGACATTTGTCCTCACAGCCTCAATCGGAGTGATGCGGTTTCCCGATGTGTACACCCGTATGCATTCTGCATCCAAGGCTGGCACACTCGGTTCAGGGGTCGCTCTTCTTGCTTTGGCTCTTTATTCAGGGGAGTTGAGCATCGTAACCCGTGCCTTGGCGGGGATTGTCTTTTTCTTGCTGACAGCGCCTGTATCTGCCCACTTAATAGCGCGGGTTGCCTATCTTACAGGCACAAGGCCTTGGAAGGGCACAGTAATCGATGAATATGGAGCAAGCACGAAGCAGGATTAGAGCTTCCTTTACGGGCGCAGAGTTGATTGTATGACAAAATTCAAGGGGAGGGCGATAATTCGCACTCCCCTTTTATTTCTGAAGATAGATATTTTGGGAATGAACGGTGTATTAATACTGAGTTTTTTAAAAATTAACGTTTTCCCACAAGGATTGATAGAAAATTACATTCCTCCTTGAAGTAAAAAGCCACATCATTTACCACTGTTGCCAAAGCATACGGAGTCCGAAAAATCAGATCGGGAGCTTAATCCGGCTGGTTTCTCAAACCCGGTTATAATTTGCTAGAGATTTAACTAGAAAGAACAACCCCAAAATGTCAGAGAATGCAGACAACAACCTGTTGATTGAATTGACCGCCGATATCGTTTCTGCCTACGTAAGCAATAATGCAGTACCAGTGAACGATCTGTCTGGGCTTATTGGTGACATTTTTAAAGCACTGGAAGATACCAAGAAGCCTGTTGCTGAAGAAGTGGTCGAAGCCCCTAAACCGGCCGTGACCGTCAAAAAGTCCATTACGCCAGATTATATTATCTGTCTGGAAGACGGTAAGAAATTTAAATCATTAAAACGCCATCTGCGTACCCACTATAATCTCTCACCTGAAGAATATCGTGAGAAATGGGGCCTGCCAACGGACTATCCAATGGTCGCGCCTAGCTACGCGGAAGCGCGCTCTAATTTGGCCAAAAAAATGGGCCTTGGGCAACAGCGCCGCAAGGCCTAATGTGTCCACTCTTTGGATGATTTATTTAGAAGGCAGCTTTTTGGCTGCCTTTTTTATTGCATACTCCTGCCGCCGGTGGTTGGGAGCAGGTATGCCGCATTTTTTCCCACATAAATGCTTGTTTGAGGCCGATATGGCGGGCGAGAGAATATCGCCAGTGGCCAGTTCTGCCGCGACTTCTTTCTCCTCGTAGAGCGAGAACAATTCGTTTTAGGATGGCGTTGGAATGCAATTGTTCCAATTTGTCGATTTCTGCCGGGAATAGATGCAACAACCCGGGTAGATCACGCCTTCGGTCATAGACTTTTTCTCCATGCCTGGTTGGACGCTCTGGCTGCTCATCGAATCCGATACCGCCATAATCATCGGGTTTGGCGCTATAGCTGGAGATGGATCGCTTGTAACTTTTTGCGGAGGGTGTCTGATGAGCTTGGCATCGCGCCGAAACTCTCAAACCGGCGCTCTTCTCAAGCGCTATCGTTTTCTTAGCCATGGTGCCAGTATGACGTGGCCAAGAAACTCGAGCATAAGTTGCAATGGCAATATTTGCATGTGTGCAAAATTTTGAATATGGAAGTGGCTAAAAGCAGCCGAATATTAACGTTCTTGGTTGGCCATATTCAAAATGAAGTCAAAATTTTAAGCATCAATTTATCCTCAAATCCCTCATAGGTTGTAATGATAGAGGTATGTTTTCCTATTTCAACTTAAGGGCGTATTGCTGAGGGAGTGATAAAATGGATGTGGGTGTTGAAATGAATGAGACCTTTGAGGGCGGACCAACCCCGATAAAAGGCGTGGATCAATCGATTGGAATGCCGCTGACTGCATTAACTGTTGTTGATGAACTGGTGGCTCGAACATTTAGGATGCCGCGTTCGGCGCTGCATGCCGGGACGAGGTGTCGAAAAACAGTGGCTTTCGCACGGCAGGTTGCCATGTATCTCGGGCATGTGTGTCTGAGCTATCCGCTCAAGGACGTAGCGGAGCATTACTGCAGAGACAGAACCACAGTGGCCTATGCTTGTGGTGTTGTTGAAGACAGGCGCGAAAAGGAAGAAACAGAACTCCTGCTGAATAGTCTGGAAAGCGCTCTGGAGACCATGATGTTGCTAACACCTCTCACTTGTAAGAGGTCATCATGATCAAGAGCAAAGCGACGACAAGCAAGAGAGGGGCAAACAACGCCAACTCGAGCCATGAGTTGGCATCGCAAGAGATGCATTTGTTGAAGCAGGTGGCAAGAAACCGGACACTCAAACCGGTTGATGTCGATGCACACCTGCTCACTCGATTGCTCAAACGCGGCGCTGTTGAGCAAAAAGCAAACCAAATCAGGATAACCTCTGCTGGCAAGCAAGCGTTACGCCGTATGAAACTGGCCCGAGATGAGGAGCAAATTTATGCCTCACAACATCAAAGGCGCGAGACAATCACCACGCCATGCCATGAACATGATGGACCAAATATAAAGGCCCTGGCCGCCACTGGTGATGTGAAGAGCAATCGAGCGCCGAGCTCCGTGCGCATGATGAACCGTGCTGAAAGCCCTTTGGCTTTGTTAGCAAGCAAAAAGCGCAGCGATGGCAGTGCTTACCTGTCGCCAAGCCAGTATGAAGCGGGAGAACGCTTGCGGTCTGAATTTGAGCGGGGCAGGGTGGCCCCGTCTATGGGGATCAATTGGGACCGGTTGGGGGAGGTGGTTGGCAGTGTCTCCAAAAATGCGCGCATACAGAAAAGCGGCAATGACCTTTCAGACAGTGCGCTTGGCGCGCAGTACAGATTTCGTAAGGCTATTGATTATGTCGGTGAGGAGTTTGCTGGCGCTTTGATCGACTTTTGCTGCTTTTTGAAAGGTCTGGAAGAGATTGAGCGAACCAGACAATGGCCCGCACGTTCGGCAAAGCAGATCTTGGCCCTCGCTCTCTCTCGTTTGGCTCGTCATTATGGTCTGTCCGATATGGCCTCAGGTCCGGTAGGCGGGCCCATGCGTCACTGGGGCGCCGATGACTATCGTCCAAAACTCTAATGCCAAGGTGGCTGTCTATGACAAGGCATTTTGCGCATCAGTTTTGATGCGGCCAATCATTGCCTGAAGACCATTGGATCTTTGAGGCGTTAAATGGTCATGCAGGCCAATCTTGTTAAAAATGGCATCAGCATCGGTCGCAAGGATTTCCTTGGCGCTTTTGCCAGAAAATGTGATGAGAGCAATCGCCACAAGTCCTTTGACGATATGAGCATCGCTATCGCCTTGGAAGATAAGCGTCGGGTTGTCGGAATCCCCAGATAATTCGGTCGTTAGCCAAACCTGTGAGACGCAGCCTTGCACTTTGTTGGCTTCTGTCATGGCCTCTGGTGACAATCCCTTTAGGTCACGCCCCAGTTCAATCACATAACGATAGCGTTCTTCCCAGTCATCAATATATGAGAAATTGTCGATGATTTCGTCAATGGATATAGACATATTTGCTCGCTCGCTTCTCAGGATAGCCTACTGTGCAGGCGGAACACTAACGAAGCGATGGTGTTGGGGCAAGACTTGTCGAGAAAACTTAAAGGGAAGAAAAAAGAATGCGCCGAAATGAAAGGGCAATTTCATTTCGGCGCGGCCACAGGCCTAGTCTTACGAGTACGGTCAGGGATATGAAGGGTTCCGGGTGATGAGGTGGTTGTCATTAGATTGACAATTGGAACCGCTTCAAATTTCTGACCTTGGGATCGGATCATGCCGTTTGGGAGGCAAAATCCGAAGAATGGATGAAAAGCGTGCGACGGCTTTTCAAATTATTGTTTTAGATCCTGGACCAGTGCCGTGAGTTGCTGTTGATCCAGAGTCTGGTCTTGCGAAATATCGGCTGTTTGAGTCAGTCCCGTTTCGCTTGTAGATGCAATGTCTTCGGACTGCCCGTCCAAGTAGACATACAGTTGTTTTGCGCCATAGCGTGCTTTGGCTGAAAAACTATCGATTGCCACTTCCCCTGCGGCGCAAACATCCGGTTGGCGAGCACAGAATGATGTGAAATCACTCAGTGTTGCCTGCGCTGCGATAAAGGCGTCTGTTGTTGACAGACTCTCTTTGTTGGCCTCGGTCCCTGGATCAGCAGGGAGGATGAGGATGACCAGGGAGAGCCAAAACGCTGCTCTGATCAAGAATGACATGCTATTGCCCTTTCAAAATCCGGTTAAAACCACCAACACTTGGGTTTGCCGCGGATCCGTTTCGTTTGTTCGTTCAGATGACGCGATCTCTTGATGGAACGTCTTGTGCCGCAGTGGCGTGTCATCCGGTGTTGATTTGAAACTAGAGCAAGGATGTCAAAAGCCGATTGCAAGAAAGATTCAAATTAGGATCAAATCCAATGCAATTGATAAGTCTTCGGTAACCATAGTCGAAATGCCGCTGTTTTCTGCGGATTCAGACCGAACATGGTTTGGATTCGATGGTGCCTATTTGCCATTTCTGCGACCCTCAAAAACAATGCACACAGCGACAATGGAGCTCTAAAAGACTGAAAAACTATAGAAATTGGATCCGTGGAAATATTTTTGAAGGGGTTTGTTAACCATAAAACGGCTTTCCGGCTCTAAAACCCCAAAAAACGTTTCTTCCTATCAAGATTGACGTTGGAGGCCCGAATTTTTTAGCGTTCCTTAAAAGTCTGCATGGCAAAGTTACTCTCAACAATACCTTTTGGCGCTCTCGCTGAAAACCTGTGTTTGTATTGCGTATTTTTTGTGACCTGCCGGTTTCATCTATCGGGTCACAAGTCAGGTGAGGTTAAACCGTGCAAGAAGCAATTGGAGCAAACGCTCCATTTCAATTTGTCATCGAAGGCTTGCTCCATAAGTCGTGCAGAGCGAATGTCATTGAACGAAAACGCCACAGCGTGTTCATTGGTGTGCATTTGCTCGTTGGACTATTAGCGCTTGCCTCGCTGCCATTGATCATATTGCTGGCTGAAGAAGGGGATGCCGCTTGGACGTCGTCTCTTTCTATATTGCCTGTCTGGATGCTGGCACCGCTGCTCTCTGTCGCGTATCTTACGCAAACGGGCAAACTGGCAAACGCCTTTTTGCTAACGGCTAGCCTCACGGCAGCCTTTATCATTTGGATTGCGAGCCTGACCGGTGGCATGACGTCGCCACATTTAATCTGGCTTGGTGTTGTGCCGCTTGAAGTTGCTCTTGCCGGCAACAGCAGAATTATAAAACAGGCATTGTGTATTTGTTTGGCAGCCTTGGGTTTGGTGGGTTTGTTCGAAATGGCCGGTTGGCTGATACCAATGCAGCAGAATTCTGAGGGCGCCTCGCTGATTGCAAGCCTTTCTGTGGTTCTGGCGATTGTTTACGCGGGTTCGTTGGCGATACGGATTGAATCCCTACATCGTGGCCGCATGCACACCATTGAAGCAGAAGAAATTCACTATCGGTCGCTTGCAAATTCGGTGTCCGATATGATCACGCGGCATGACCGTTCCGGCGATGTGACATTTGCCTCTGCCGCGGTGCAAACGCTATTTGAAGTTCAACCTCAGCAAATGCTGGGAAATAAGTTATTCCATCACATTCATATACAGGACCGACCAGCTTATCTGCGGGCTTTGTCCGAGTGTATGAATCAGGAAGAGGGTCAACGCGAAACGGTGACCGTCGAATTGCGGTGTATGGCCTCATCAGCCCGCGTTGGAAATAATTTTTCCAACGTGGAACATAGCCGCACGACGGGATCCCTTCGTTGGGTTGAAATGAAGTGCGCACCAGAGTGTGACAACGAAGGCAACGTGATTGGTGCAATTGCGGCGACGCGTGATATTGCGATCCGCAAAAAGCAACAATTCGTGCTCGAACAGGCAAGACAAGAAGCGGAAAAAGCCAACGAAAGTAAAACCCGTTTTCTTGCCAACGTCACGCACGAACTGCGCACACCATTGAATACAATTATCGGATTTTCAGAAATCCTCTGCCATCCCGAGTTTTCATCTGGCAATGAAGAGCGCAATCGTGAGTATGCTGAATTGATCCACAAAGGCGGGCATCACCTGCTTCAGTTGGTCAATGCCTTGTTGGACATGTCTCGCATTGAATCCGGTAATTTCGAGGTCAGTGCGCAGCATTTTGACATGGGTGAATTGACCAAGGGCTGCTGCAAAATGATGCAGACAGACGCAGATCAGCGTGGCATTACGCTTTATAGCCACTGTGAAGAAGACGTGCCTGACATGCATGTTGATCCACGGGCTTGTCGACAGATTCTGTTAAATCTGATTTCCAATGCGCTCAAGTTTAGCGACAAGGACGATCAGGTTTCTGTTACGCTCGGTTGGGCCAAAAATAGCCACGGCATCGTTGATCGCAAAAATTTGCGGCTAACCGTGCGTGATACCGGCATCGGCATTGACAAGAAAGACATCCCTAAATTAGGAATGCCATTCGTTCAGGCCGAGAATAGTTTGCAGCGCCGGTATGAAGGGGCAGGAATTGGTCTCTCCATCGTGCGCGGGCTTGCCGAATTGCAACATGGCTTCATGGAAATCGAAAGTGAGCTCGGCAAGGGAACAACGGTCTCCGTTACGCTTCCTCTGGATATGACAAAGCCAGGCGACATATCGGACACAATGGAGCCAGAATCCGTGGTCACAATCGACCATACATCAGAGCCAACAGATGCATCCAAAATGGCAGCGTCTGGTAACAAAGTGGCTTGATTGTTAGAATAGACTACCAAGATCGATGACCGGTCGACCTGAATGATTTTCGCGTCCGGAACACTGTAAAATGAGGCTGAACTCAATGTCTGAGACATATGACGATTATGAAAGCTGGGAAGATGAGGGGCAGGACAGCCCAATCGCTCTCGTTGGCATATTGGTCATGGTGCTCACCAGTGCCGCGATCATCGCCAATGCTCTGTTTATGCAGCCTAAATCTGCAGAAATCGAATTGATCAATCGCGCCTCGAAATCGTCAATCAGTCAGCAAAACACAGGCACCATCTCCGCCAATCAAAGTGCTCAGAACAACAAAACTCCTGCCGCCGCTCTGCAAGCGGATCAAGTAGCAATGACATTGGCTGTTCAACGCCAGCTGACAATGTCCGGCTATTATGTTGGACCCCTCGATGGCATGGAAGGCAGCCAGACACGTGAAGCGATCCTTGCCTATCAAGACGCGATGGGCATGCCGGCCACAGGTCGCGTTAGTCTTGCCTTGCATGACATTCTGATTGGGCGCAAACAATATATCGGTGACAGTGCCGCCAATAGGGTTGCGACAACCGCACTTGAAGCTTCAGGCACCACTGACCAAGAGGCCAAGCGTGTGATGGCCATTTTGCCACGCGCCAAGCCTGCTTCTCCTCAGATTGACCAAGCTCCCGCGCCAAGAATCGCGGTCAAGCCTCCTGTTGTGGAAACCAACCTGCAACTTGCAAGTGGACCGATTCCACCTGAACGCATTCCTGCAGCCCCTAAGGCGGACCCGATTTTAGCCAAGGTCCAGTCGGCTTTACAGCGCTTTGGCTACGGAAATCTCAGTGTTGATGGTTTGATGGGAAGTCGCACGCGGTCTGCCATAGCTGATTTCCAGCGCAGTCGCGGCCATCCTGTTACCGGTGCGGTCAATGATCGCTTGCTTCAGGAAATGATGATCATGGGATATCTCGATCTTGGTTAAACCATACCGGAACAATCAAGGACCCCAATGCGTTTAACATCAGAAATCTGGGTATCGGCCTATTTGCGTGCGAGAAATGGCAAAAACAAGCCTTCGGCACTGATGCGTCGAGGTGCACGTGAAGCAGGCGCTATCTATGTGCGTGTTGACAGACTGGACGGCACGCACGATCTCTACCAACCAGCGAGCCAATTCTCTTACACGCAAGACAATGTTGAAAATGGGGATCGGCTCTTTTGTATCAGTTTGCGAGGTGTCTCCACCTTTGACATCATGGATAAACTGGAGGCAGAAGAAAAATTTGACGCGGATTTCTGGGTTGTCGATACCGAATGCGCTGACGGCTCTCACGATCTTCAAGTGATCGAAGAATAGCTCGTTTTTTTAAAAAAAATCCGGTTGATTAGTCGTGCATCGATGTGCGGCGACCAAACTCTGGTGCGGCGGTATTGGCCTTGCTGTTAAAGTCTGAACGGTCCACACCGCGCAAACGAGGCGACAATTGCCCCGCTCCATCATCATGGATAGGGATATGCGTTGCTTTAACCAAGCGTCCTGCACCAAACAATTGTTCAACGATTTTAGCCGCAGCAGTCGGATAGAGTTGATTATAAAGAGTCATCAATTGTTCAATCTTGGCATAGCTGTGTGACACCGCATCAGGGCCGTGCAGCAAAATTGACAAAGTGTTGCTCTCGTCCAGTCCGATATAATAAAGATACACCACCAGAGCTTCTCCACCGCTGTCCTGCAACAGTCGGGTCATGTCTAGCCGCCGATGCCCGGAGATCTCGTGCATCATGTCTGCAACATGAATGCGGTCGTTGCCAAATCGGGCCATAACCAACTGTTGAGCAATGGTTTCTTCAAGCATAACTCTGTGTTTGGTATCGTCATTCTGATGCGACATCGTTGCCAATGTGTCAGCCAAAATACTCTGTAGTAGCTCCAGTCGTGTTGCCTCGTCATACTGATAGAATTGATCAGCAACGCCCGTCACACGCCCTGATGCATTTGCTGTTTCAAGCAAACTATTGGGGCCATGCCAGCCGGCGGGAGCGGCATGTGTTGCTGGCGGCATTGGGGCAAGCCCGGCTGCATTTTCTGGTGTCAGTTTGCTTTGATCAATATTCGCCGCCGCTTTGAGTTCGGCAAACTCTTCAACATCCACCACACGATGTCCGGACAGTGCTGGCAGATCTGTCATGTCATCCGCCATTTTATTCGTCTGGTTGTCAGATCCGAACTCGGCCTTATACATAGCATCGACGTCTGCTATATCGGCCGAGATGTGCTGCGGTGCTGTTTGATGTTCCCGTTTGGTCTCACGTTCTGCTGCAAGTTGTTCGACCACCACCTGCATGGGTGCGAACTGCATCTCATCGATAGAGACCATTTTGCCATTTTCGATATAGGCCAATTCAACAGGTTCGACCATTTCGACAAAGGGGGCCGCGCTTTTCTGTTGTTTCATCAACAATTCTGTTGCGGACGGTAGATCGGGCACAGCCTCTACCAAATCCAGCCCCTCAAACGACACCATGTCTGGCATGAAGCCCGCTGTGGCGTGGTCTTGGGCGTGTGTTCCCTGTTTGACGGACTGACTTTCGACCTCAGTTTTGACTGGAGCCTTATCTATCTGTGTCACATCAACAACGGGGGTGACTTCCAGCTGAATAGACTTTTTGGGTGGCTCAACAACGGCAGCAACAAGGGTGTCGCTTGCAGGTGAGGGCGCAGTGCGTGGTTCGGTCAGCGTGGTTTCGGACGATAAAACCTTGGCGGTAGGCATTGCGACAGAATTGGTCTGGGCAGGAAGGGATTGGACGCTAACGGTTGCTGATGGTTTGGCTGCTGCCACCTGACTTGCTTCGGTGAAGCCCGTGGTTGCGCGCTCAGCGCTAAGCGGATCAAAATCTCGGTTCAAACGATCCAAGGCTTTGTGCCAGTCGTCTTCTGTTGCCGAACAAAGCTCAATGCTTGGCAAAGCGTCCGTGACCGATGTTTTTTCTTTATTCACCACGTCGCTGGTGCGTTTGCGAATGGTCAGCTTGATCTGAGGTTTTCTGTCTTCTGTTTTGTCTTTATCAGAGTCTACGGGCTTGGTCGCGGACTGAGAGGGTGTCGGCTCTGACTTGGGATTTGTCTGTAACTTTTCAGAAAGCACCGCAGCTTCTTGTTGATCCAGCGGACGATTAAGCGCGGTCTGTACTAGGGCATCTTGTGATTGTACTAAGGCATCATCAAGAGCGTCTATTTTGCCGGCTCCAACATGTGCAGCTGGCAACGCATCATTTGTGGGCTCCAACACGGTGGCAGTCAGTTCGTGGGCTTGAGCCTCTGGGACTGCACCTGTCTTAGCGTCAACCGTGGCTGCCAAATCGTCATCGGCGCTTCGGTCTTGTCCAACAAAGGATATCGTCGCGGGGCGCGTATGCTCGTCAAGCACTTCCAGTGGCGGAATGCGTGCATTGTCGGCGTCATTGGCACCAATGGTGAAAGCGAAGCGGCGCTCATTGTCCTGAGCGTCTGAGATGGCTTCTATTGCCAAGGAACTGGCCAATGCTTCTATGGCTTCATCATCTAGCTGTTCCCAGTCAGCTCCACCGAGCTTTTCCAGTAACGCAATGTCTTCAGAATCCAGAAAATCCTGATGGGCATCGGCAACGGGGGCAGTGTCATGAGAGGCAGGTTCAACGGCTGGGTTAGCGGTCGCGATGACTTTCTGTTCCGCTGTTGCAACAGCCTTCGCTTCAGGTTGGTAATGCTCATACCAGCCTTGTTCCATGGAAGAAACCAATGCGTCTAGCTTGCCTTTGTCTTGCGTCATCACATTCAGCCCCGTTCTCTCTTGATCAGCTTCGCTGAGTCGCGTCATGCGACCAAGTAGATTTTCTGAAATGCCGGGCAAGGTTTCCCTATTGCCAAGCAGAGTCTGTGCCACCAGTTTTTCGCCAAAAGACAACAAATGGGAAATCAAAACCGGTGTGAGATCTGTCCGTTGGGCAATCGCTTGCCGATCAGCCAGTGTTCCTTGCAAAATCTGTGTCGTCAATTCCGAACATGTCAGCACTGCAGACTGTTTTAGAATTGGCGACGAAACCATGGGGTTATCACAACATAGCAATATCAACACATCAAGCGGAGCACCCTTTGCACGAGCCAGAAGGTGCGCAGCCGCAATGCGATCCTCAAGATCGGCCGCTGAATGATGGCTACGAAAGAGCGTCGAAAAACGCTTCTGAGCGTGTTGATTGAACTGTTGAGACGCCAGATAATTTTCTGTCACCTCGACGAGCATTGACGTTGTTGGGGCTATCTGCACTTGGATGCCTTCTTGGATCTTGTCGTGGAATGATGAATTGGCCTTGGCATCCACTTGCATTTACCCTGATAATCTACCGCCAGGCAGAGTTTGTCTGGCTATCCTCGTCTGCAAACTTTAATTAGTTGTTAACCATAAAGGCGAGGGGTGCATTATCCACCAGCTCCATGTCAATTTTTTGCAGAACAACAGCCATCAGACAAACTTGCTTGGCTTCTGCAGCCAACTGCGGAACAATCGCACTTGTTTGATTCGAAATAAGATACCAAATGTTTATCGCGTTGCCCCCTGGGGATCAACTCCGCACATGCAAGATAGGACCGTCAGGCCATTGGAAAGTAACAAACAATGTCCGATTTTACAGAACCCTTTGAAGCGACCCTTTGCGTGGCCTCTGGTTCCCTTTGGGCTCGCCCTCGTGTTGCTTGCCTCTTGCACATCCATGGATGGGGATTTGGGACGTCCTGAACGGGGCAGTACAACAAGTTCTTTGTTCGAATTTGGCGGGGAAGTCCGATCAAAACTCAATGGCGAACTATATTCCAACTTCAATGTAACAGATGAAGAAACCACCATGCGCAACAAGGCATGGGTTTTGATCAGGCCGCCTCACGCTCAGGATTGGATTTCATCTGACCTTTGGGAGTTTTTTCCGTCTATTCGCAATGTTGGATTGCATGTTTTAACGGAAACTCAACGAACGCGCCTGACGCCTGTCATCGATACCGCATTTGAACCCAAATACTACTATCGCGCCTTAAGGGCCTCTCGTTACGCCTCCCACCATGTACGATACGACCGAGTGACAACAGACATAAATGAGGATCGGGAAGCCTTCGCTGCATTCATTCCAACGGCAGAACGCGTGGTTACTATGGATGCCGAGCGCATGGCTGCTCTAGGGCGCTTGGCCGATATGGATCCAAGACAAATGAAGGATGCCTATGCGCGCGTCGATGAAAATCGACGTTTTATTGGCTGGGTTTGGCGTGCGGTACAGTTCCGCATGCGTGCTTATGCTTACGCCATAAAACGTCTTGAGATCGAAACGCCTTCGCCCAAGGTGCTAGAAGCCAACAGGGCGCTGAAAGAGCTTTCTCGCGAATTCGAAGCGCAGAATGGAACTCTTGGCGATGCTCGTACAGATGACACAGAGGGCGATGTCAAACGGTCCCGCTACACACGGCGGCAATGGGCCAAGGAAGACCCCAATCTTGTAAAATAAGCCTGCCGATTGATACCCTTGCCAATGCCGCCCAATCTGCAGTTCATCGCTCTTGATTGTCTGTTGGTGCAGATTCTATAGGGTGTCTTGTCGCCACAAGGGTCCACAGGAGAGGGCGCTGATCGCGTCTGCTGTCGCGCTTCTATTTCTCTCCGACGCAACAAAGGCGCGGAGCAAAAGCAAGCCCTGATTTTCTGTCGCGGAGATGATGATCGTTGTGTCCTCAATAAGATCGGGCCGTTCAGACAATAGCCTTTGCTGACCTCTGGTCGCCAAGACGACGTTAATCACAGGTCCGGAAATCTGGTTTGTGACGCTAAACTGGCTGCGGCCCTGACGGTCTAGGTAATTGAGGCTCCAAAAGTCCCCTGTCAAATTACCTTTGAGCAGAATGGGCGCATCTGTCAAATCCACCCGACAAATGCCATAGGCAAACGCAGGGTCCAGATCTTGTGACAATGCAATCGCTTCCTTGGGATCTGATACCGTATGGATGCGATGCAAAGGGCCCAGTGAAAGCATACGATGCCAGACATCATTCTGGGAATTATACGGAATCGCAAAAATGGTCGCAATATGGATGATGACCGCCATCAAAAGTGCCGCGCCGAGTATGAAAGCCAAGCGGATCATTCGCAACTCACCCATTCTATTTCGGGAAGGCGGACCTCACCAAAGCCTCCACCACTGGTCAATGGTGTTTCATACAACCGTAAAACAAGTTTAAAGGACGAAGAGACTTCACTGCTGAGCCAATTACCACCCATCGCTTCTGGCCCCGTGACAATTTCATAGCCACTGCCACCAAGCCTTGCGATGTTGCGACTGTGAAAGCCGTAACGCGCCGATGGATTGTCGACCAATTTGCCATTAAGGGTGATCAAAGACAGCGTCCAAAGCCGCGTTGGTAGGTCTGTTCCATGCACACGATATTGACAGGCACCATCGAGGGGGGTGCCGTTGTCGTCCGTAATAGCCACAAAGGCCAAGCCTTCTCCCGAGCCGAACGGTAACGCCCCTTTGCGTGCGTGATCTGCTTTTGAATAGGGATTGGCATTCGGTCCAGAGGCATTTGGCCATGCGCGCCACGGCCCCACTTCGAACAATTCGAGACGGTCGGCATTATTCACTGCGACATAGGCACTGCCGATGCCCAGACCCGCTGCGATAACAATGAAAAGAATGATATCTCTTAACAGGAGCACGCGTTATAGCCCTTGGATCTGTTCTTCAGTAAGACCCGCTTGATACATGAAAATATCCCGCTGAATATGCTGAATTAAAGTGCAATCTAACGACCATCTAACGATCTATACCATGACAATCCGTACAGGGATTTTACTAAAGGTCAATTGCAGATTGTTGTTTTTGGCCTTTCTGACGCGAATTACAGTTAAATAAGTCACATACGGGACGCATTAAGCGGAGATTGTCGCTGCTAATTGTTGCGCCAGTTTTTTGTAATGTCCAAAAGGCCCGAGTTCTCTGGGCGTTGCATTGGAATAAGCCCAGAGACTATTTGTGGTTTTTTCTCTCCAGTGTTTTGATCTACTGAAGGGCGCAATGGTTGCACACGTGGTTCGCTTTGTGGCACCCGTATCAATCCAGATAGCTTGTCCAGTTGCACTACCACTTCGGGCGTCAGGCGTTGAATGCCGCGGTTTGCCTTCAGGTCCTTGATCCGTCCACCCTCGGCGGCTTGACTGGGCGAGTGCAGCTTTGCAAAAGCAACGGGATCTTCCACAAAGGGCATTGGTTTAAGCGCAACTTGTTGATGGGCCGAGTTCATGATGGCCTGCCATGTCATGGCAGGCAGGTTGCCGCCTGTCAGGCGTCTCGTGGGCGTGCTATTGTCATTACCGAACCAGACTGCAGCAGAATAGTTGCCGGTGAAACCACAGAACCATGCATCTTTATAGGCTGATGTCGTGCCGGTTTTGCCTGCTGCTTTGATGCCCGGCAATCGCGCGCGCCTGCCTGTGCCAGCTTCGATAACGGTCACCAACATCTCATTCATGTAGCCGATTGCTTTTTCAGGAATGACCTGTTCAACTTTGACGTCGCGTTTTCGGTCAAAAATCACCCGTCCCTTTGAATCTATCATCTGCAGAACGGCGTGTGCTTCGGCCTTTTTGCCGCCAGATGCAAACACGGCATAGCCGGTTGCCATGTCCATTACGGTCACTTCAGAAGCGCCCAATGGCAGAGAGCGCGTTATCATCAATTCTGTTTTTACCCCCATTTTGTAGGCGGTCTCGACGATCTTGTCCCGCCCGATGGCTTGGGCAAGGCGCACGGGAATGGTGTTGATCGAGCGTTTCAGAGCATTGGTCAGCGTAACTGGGCCAGAGTAGGACCGACCATAGTTTTTGGGTGACCAATTGCCGATGGTAATCGGTGCATCGGGAACCACTGATTTTGGCGTGTAGCCATTCATCATTGCGGTTGTATAAACAAAGGGCTTGAAGGAAGATCCGGGCTGTCGTTTGGCGTCTGTCGCGCGGTTAAACTGGCTTTTGCCATAGTCGCGTCCACCAACAATTGCGATGACGGCACCGTCTGGCTCCATAAGAACCGCAGCAGCCTCGCTCACCCCATATTGTTTGCCATAGTCCCGCAAATGGCGTTCAACAGCTTGCTCTGACTGTTTTTGCAGCGTCATGTCAATTGAGGTTTTGACCGTCAAAACGCGATGTTTGCCGCCAGCAAGAAGCTTGACTTCTTCAAAGGCCCAATCAAGAAAATAGTTAGGAATGGCGCTGTCTGTTTTATCAATCGGTGTCGCTGGATTGCGTAAGGCGCCGACAATCTGACCTTCGGTCATAAAGCCGCCTTGCACCATATTGACGAGGACTTCCTTGGCGCGGGCGCGTGCCTTTGGCAGATTCACATGCGGCGCATAGTTGGTTGGCGCCTTGAAAAGCCCCGCCAGCATGGCTGCTTCAGCCAAATTTATATCTTTCGCGGATTTGCCAAAATAATATTTTGCGGCTGCCGCAATACCATAGGTGCCACCGCCCATATAGGCGCGGTCTAAATAGAGTTTCAGGATCTGCCGTTTGGTCAAGCGCGCTTCCAGCCACAATGATAGAAAGGCTTCGTCAATTTTTCGCTTGAGTGTGCGTTCATTGGTGAGAAACAGATTCTTCGCCAATTGCTGTGTCAGCGTTGATCCGCCCTGAACCACGCCGCCTGCACGCGCATTTTCAATCATCGCACGGGTGAGGCCAAAAAAATCGATGCCAAAATGCTCGAAAAAACGACGATCTTCGGTGGCCAAAACAGCCTTGATAAAGTGATCGGGCAGGTCCTGCAATTCAAAGGAATCATCCTGCAAAATACCGCGTTGGCCGATTTCATTGCCAAACCGGTCAAGAAAAGTGACGGCATAATCTTCTTGTTCGGGCAAACCGCCTTCTGTCAAATCAAAGTTGGACAGAGCCAGCGACAAAGCAAATATGGACCCAAAGACCGTCAGCGTCAGCCCACCCGACAGCATCTGCACCAGCCAGTATCGCCAACCGGTCACAGTGAAGCGACGCATGAAGGAGTTGGCTGTGTCCAGCGTTCGGGCCAAAAGGCCTCGAAGTTGATAAAGACCGGTATCGAACGAGGCATCCAAAGCCAAAAGCCTCGATTTTAACTTGATCTTTGTCCTATTTTGATACGGATCGCGCACTATGATTACTGTCTCTGTCCAGATGTGGAATGTCTGTTATGACTTTGTTAGGGCTTACCAGTCAAGAAGCAAGTACTAAGCCAAAGTTTAAGCAAACTTTTCTTTTATTAGAAAAATTGGCCTACTCTATGGTCGACGCCTTGACAAGCACCGGCAAAATCGTTGACGGGTTTGTTCCATTAAAGTGAACGGGAATCGGTGATCCACACATGACCAGTGAAACATACAGACCGTCCGATGCGCATGCTGAACATGATAAATCGGAAAAACCTTTTTGGCAGGTGAAGCGTCTCGATGAAATGTCCCGCTCTGAATGGGAGTCCCTCTGCGACGGCTGTGCTCGCTGCTGCTTGAACAAACTGGAAGACTGGGACACTGGCGAAATCATTTGGACGAACGTCGCCTGTAGCTTGCTCGATGATAAAAGTTGCCGCTGCAAGGATTATCACAATCGGCTTGAGACCATTCCCGACTGTGTGCCTCTGGATGTTGCCAAAGTTCAATCGCTCACATGGCTGCCTCCGACCTGCGCTTATCGTTTGTTGGATGAAGGGTATGACCTCTATTGGTGGCACCCGTTGGTGTCCGGCGATCCGAACACCATCCATCAAGCCGGAATTTCGGTGCAAGGCAAGGTGATTTCGGAAGAGGGCATGCAAGTGGAAGACTATGAAAACCACATCGTATTTTGGCCAGGAGCCGAGGAAGATGACGTGCCCAAGCTTCTCAATGCTGAATGAAGTCCGACTTCTTCACAAATTATATGCGCGTAGGATGTTGATACTCTTGCATAAATTGCAATTTTAACAAGAAAAATACAACTTAAACGATTATTTTTCTTGACCTGCGAACGGTCCTGCGGTACATATTCGATACAGTCGGAATGGTGTGAGTAAACTTCTCGCAGTCCGGCTGTTTTTGTATCTAATCCAATCAAGACGCCGTCCATCCTGTTTCAGCCGCTCGGTTCGCCGATGCGGTTTTTTTGTGTCCGCTCGAAACTGGCCTTCGGGGCAGTGTCTATGGCTGGCCATGCTCAGGATAAAGCCAGGGATATTGCCAAGGAAATCGTATGAAACAGAAAAAGCCCACGGCCCATGATTGGTTGGCCATCCGTCGGCAGTGTGATGCGGGCGACCAAAGCATTCGAGCCATCGCCAATGCGCACGGCTTAAGCGCTTCTTACCTGTATTCCAAGCGCAGCGAATGGAGAGCTGAACAAGAGGCAAGTGGCGATCAAAGCCCCGAGCAAGAGTTTGCGGAACACCGTGCGATGGTCAAACGGCTATATCACGCCACAGACCGGCAGATCCGTCATTTGGAAACACGTCTTGAAAATGGTGACGCGGCTTTTGACGAAAAAGAAGCCCGCATGTTGGGCACAATCGCCCGTACGCTGGACAAGATCATGGAACTGGTTCCCAAAGCCCCAAGCAAAAAGCCGTTAGCCGAGCTTGGTTCAAAAAAGCCAACCAGCCGACAGGCTCATGAGGAAGTGAATAGTGACGACACAGGCCAAGACCAGCCCAATCTTGACACCCTCCGCCAAGAACTTGCGCTCCGCCTTGATCGATTGCAGCAAGGAACAAAGAGCAAGCTTTCTGGCGACGTTGAGCGGTCCTGAGTTGACCGCATTGATGGGTGATTGGGAAATCTGGGCGCGACCGGACCAGCTGCCTCCCGCGCAAGATTGGACCACATGGCTGGTTATGGGCGGGCGTGGTGCTGGTAAAACACGAACCGGAGCCGAATGGGTCAAAGCAATGGTATTCGGCAAAGCCCCATTTACACATCAATCTTACGGCCGAATTGCCCTCATTGGTGAAACACTGGGCGATGCACGGGATGTCATGGTGGAGGGGGTATCTGGTTTGCTGTCGGTGCATTCCAAGGATGAACGACCCAACTGGCAACCGTCGCGCAAGCGGCTGGTGTGGCCCAACGGCGCCATTGCGCAAATCTTTTCGGCCGAAGACCCCGAAAGCCTGCGTGGACCGCAGTTCGATGCCGCTTGGGGCGATGAGCTGGCAAAATGGAAACATGCGGAAGCCACTTGGGATATGTTGCAGTTCGGCTTGCGATTGGGTGTGCAGCCGCGGCAAATCGTAACCACGACCCCGCGTCCAACAGCGCTACTCAAACGCTTGCTGAAAGAGCCGCGCACCGTAACAACACATGCGCCGACACGGGCCAATCTGGCCAATCTGGCACCTGGGTTTCTCGACACTATCGTACGCCGCTATCAGGGGACGCGCCTTGGGCGGCAGGAGCTGGATGGAGAATTGATTGAAGAACGCTCCGATGCTTTGTGGCGACGCCAACAACTTGATTTGCTGCGTGTAGAAGAGGCGCCCGTTCATCTGGTCCGCATCGTGGTGGCAATTGATCCACCTGCGACATCAACCAAAGGAGCCGATGCTTGCGGCATTGTGGCAGCTGGGTTGGATGGTGACGGCAATTGCTACATTCTCAAGGACAAGTCTTTGTCCGAGGTCAGTCCGACAGGATGGGCGACAAAAGCCATCGCGTTGTTTCACCGCTTGGAGGCGGATTGCGTGATTGCCGAAGTCAATCAGGGCGGCGAAATGGTGACAACAATTTTGGCCGGCATCGACGCCAACGTTCCTGTTCGTTCTGTACGGGCCAATCGCGGCAAATATCTCCGTGCAGAGCCTGTGTCTGCGCTCTATGAGCAAGGCCGTGTGCGCCATGTTGGCAATTTTGCCGAACTGGAAGATGAAATGTGCGATTTCGGCTTGGATGGCCTGTCGTCCGGCAAAAGCCCTGACCGACTTGATGCCATGGTTTGGGCCGTGACCAACCTGTGTTTGGGCGAACAAGCCGAACCCAAAGTTCGCTCATTCTGACAATTCTCAAAGGAAGGAAGAAGCGCATGCTTCACTGGACCTGGAAGGGGCCGGTGCGTTCCCGCACGCCCCAACCCCACCAAGATCAAACACCCAGCAGTGCGCAACCGGTGGAGCGTAAAAGCTCACAAACCGGTGCATTGTTGGCGGTTCACCAAACGGGTCGGCCACGTTGGACCCCTCGGGATTATGCTGCGCTTGCCCATCAGGGCTATGCGCGCAACCCGATCGTCTATCGTTCAATCCGCATGATTTCCGAGGCCGCAGCTTCGGTGCCCATGCTGTGCCAAATGGGAGGCCAGCGGTTGAGCGACCACCCCGCCTTATCGCTGCTGGCCCACCCCAATGCCCGACAGGCAGGAGCGGACTGGCTGGAGAGCCTGTTTGGGCATTTGTTGGTGTCTGGCAATGCTTATGTCGAGGCTGTCTATGGAGCAAACACCCTGCGAGAATTGCACAGCCTGCGGCCCGATCGAATGAAGGTGGTGCCCGGACCAGATGGCTGGCCAGAGGCCTTCGACTATACGGTCGGTGGCAAATCTGTGCGGTTTGATCAAAATGAAGATCGCCATCCCGTGCCGCCGATCCTGCATTTGACCTTGTTCCATCCTCTGGACGATCACTACGGCCTCAGCCCGCTGGAAGCCGCCCAAACCAGTCTGGATGTGCACAACGCCGCCGCCAGTTGGAACAAGGCGCTTTTGGATAATTCTGCCCGTCCGTCCGGCGCGCTTGTCTATGCCGCATCAGAAGCAGGCAACCTGTCAGACGAGCAATTCGAACGCCTCAAAAAGGAACTGGAAGACGGCTATCAAGGTGCCATGAATGCCGGTCGTCCGCTTTTGCTCGAGGGCGGGCTCGACTGGAAAAGCATGAGTATGTCGCCACGCGATATGGACTTTATCGACGCCAAGAACAGCGCCGCGCGCGAGATCGCTCTGGCCTTCGGTGTACCACCCATGTTGTTGGGCATTCCTGGCGACAACACCTATGCCAATTATGCTGAAGCCAATCGTGCTTTTTGGCGACAAACGGTTCTGCCGCTTACATCGCGCTGTTTGCACAGTTTGGCTTTGTGGTTGTCGCCTGCCTATGATGCGCCATTCGATTTGAAAATCGATCTTGATCATATCTCTGCGCTGGCCGGTGAACGTGAGGCGCTGTGGCGGCGCGTCGGCGATGCATCATTCCTTAGCGAAGATGAAAAACGCATCGCCGTCGGATATGCCCCCCATAACCCAGAACAAAGGGACCCAGACAGGGGCAATGGGGGAGGGAGCTGATGTGTCGGAAGCTTTGCAAATCTTTTCAACCAAAGGCGATCTCGCTCATGTGGCGCTGTTTCTTTGGGCCAGTGCATCAAGTGCGTTGCTGGTCTGGAGCTTGCGTGAACAAGCTGCCTCCAATCAAAGGTTTCAGGATTTTGTTGAAGAAATCGCCCGCATCACCCGTCTTTTGGATGGATGACCACACGGCTCCTGCTGTCGCATCATCTGTAGCGGCTCATAAAGAGATTTTCTCCCGATTTGCCCTGTGTCTGGAGACACATCTCAAAGACCAGCCCAAGGCACGCATACGCCTCGTCTCGGCACTGTAACCAGACCACTGTTGCTCCCCCTGAAATTCTTCAAAAAGGAAAATACCCATGGATCGTGATCACGCCTTGCGGCGGGAAATGAAAGCCATGTCCGCGACGCTGAGTTCGGTCGGCAAAGACGGCTTGTTTGAAGGCTACGCTTGTCTGTTTGACAAAGAAGATCTCGGCCATGACCTTATTCGCCCCGGTGCTTTTTCAAAAAGCCTCAAGCAACGCGGTCAACAGGGTATCAAACTGCTGTATCAGCATGACCCCGCTCAGCCGATTGGTCAGTGGCTGAGCATTCGAGAAGACGCAAAAGGCCTCTTTGTGCGTGGCCAATTGGCGCTCGATGTCGAAAAAGCGCGCGAGATCCATTCTATGATGAAAGCTGGCATTCTGGATGGATTGTCTATCGGCTTTCGCACTGTGCGTGGGCACTCCGACAAAAAGGCAGGCGTGCGATATCTCGTCGAGCTTGATCTTTGGGAAATTTCGATCGTTACATTCCCGATGCAGCCCGATGCGCGCATCTCTTCCATCAAAGCCGAGGGCGGGAGGAGAGCCGTAACTCCTGCCTTTAATCCTCCCTTCAGTAAACGTGAATTGGAACGCAAGCTCATGCATGACGCTGGGCTAACGCGTTCTCAAGCCCGCGGTCTTTTGACCCGTGGCTTCTCTGGTCTGACCGGCATGCAGGACGCTGCCTCCTCTCGGCCAATCCACCCGCTAACCAGTTTGCATCGCCTGACAAACACGCTGCATCAGGCGACCCGCACCTTGGGTTCCGGGACGTAAAACCAATCAATGTTTCTCACTCATAAGGCAATTCTGATGAACAAACAGATTCACTCTTCTCCCGAGATAAAATCTCTCACCGATGCCGACTTGGGCAGCGCGTTTGACGATTTTCTAGGCTCGTTCGAGGCTTTCAAACAAGCCAATGACGAACGCCTTGACCAGATTGAAAAGCGCTCTGCCGATGTGTTGACCGACCACAAGGTCGATCGCATCTCAAAAGCATTGGACGACCAACAGTCGGCATTGGATACTCTGATCCTCAAAGCCCGTCGCCCCGGTCTTGGTGAAACGCATAACGGCCGCCATGCCCATGGCGCCTTGCTTTCAGCGGGAGCCATGCAGCACAAAACCGCATTTGATCGTTACATTCGGGCCGGTGTCGAGCAAGATCTGCACCAGCTGGAGGCAAAAGCCATGTCGGTCGGGTCTGATCCAGATGGCGGCTATTTGGTGCCCGAGCAAATCGAAGCCGAAGTCGGCAAGCGACTGGCCGCGATCTCGCCTATCCGCGCCATTGCCGATATACGCGAGGTCTCGGGCTCCACCCTGAAGAAGCCTTTTGCTGTTTCTGGTCCGCAGGTCGGCTGGGTCGGCGAAACTGCCTCCCGCCCACAAACAGACGGCTCAACCTTGGCGGAGCTTTCTTTCCCTACGATGGAGCTCTACGCCATGCCTGCAGCCACGCCGAGCTTGCTCGATGATGCTGCAGTCAACATTGAAGAATGGATCGCTTCCGAGGTCGAGGCTGCCTTTGCCGCTCAAGAAGGGGCGGCCTTTGTCAATGGAGATGGCGTCAACCAACCTAAAGGCTTTATGAGTGAAACAGCGGTTGATGAAGACAGTTGGACCTGGGGTAACATCGGCCGCGTCAAATCAGGTGCTGCCGGAGCGTTTGCATCCTCTGACCCGGATGACGCTCTGATTGATCTGGTCTACAGCCTCAAGGCCGGCTATCGCCAGAACGCCCAGTTTGTCATGAACCGTCGCTCGCAAGCGGCCATTCGCAAGCTCAAAGACTCCGATGGCAGTTATCTCTGGCAGCCACCAACAGCAGTCGGTGGCAAGGCGTCTTTGTTGAACTTTGCCATCACGGAAGCTGAAGACATGCCTGACATCGCAGCCGATGCCAACGCCATTGCCTTTGGCGATTTCAAACGTGGGTATCTGGTGGTTGACCGTTTGGGGCTGCGCATTTTGCGTGACCCATTCTCGGCCAAACCCTACGTCCTCTTCTACACCACCAAACGTGTAGGTGGCGGTGTGCAGGACTTCGACGCCATCAAACTGATGCAGTTCTCAGTCTGACCCCAACAAACTCCAATGGGGCGAAATTTTCGTCGCCTCATTGGGTGCCTTTGCTGGTTTTCCTCCCGGCTAGCAAAGGCATCCATTTCTTTCTCAATGGCCAATCCTCCGGCTTATGATTTCATTTGCAATGGTACAAATATGACAGCCAATCTTTTGTCTCCGCCGATGGTGGAACCGGTTAGCCTTGCCGACATCAAGGCCTTTTTGAAACTGGACAGCGACGCGGAAGACGATCTATTGCGGGCCTTCATCAGTTCGGCTCGAGTGCATCTTGAGCATTTGACGGGCCGCCAGTTCATCACACAGACATGGCGCGTTCTGCTTGATGGTGATTTGGGCCGGAGAATTTCGTTACCGTTACAGCCGGTCTCGAATATCGTTTCTGCGGCCATTCTCTCCGAAGACGGTGATTTGTTGTCTTTGGCGACCGAGAGCTTTGCGCTCTACCAATCCCACAATCCGGCGCTGATTGTTAACTCGGGGGGCATGCTGCTAACCGCTGGCCAGCGTCTGCAACTGGACTTGGAAACCGGATACGGACCGTCAGACGAAGATGTGCCAATGCCGCTCAAGCAGGCTCTGAAAATGATTGTTGCAGAGTGGTATGAGCGGCGCCTGATCGCAGATCCCACTCAATTGCCAACGCTTGCAAAAGCATTGCAGCCTTTGGTCAATCCCTACAAAACCATTCGATTGTAGGAGGTCTCTATGCCTGAAAGAGCCTTGAAAGCCTTCAATTTCGATCCTGCCGGTTTGAAGCATCAAATAGAGCTACGTGCGCCAGACTTCGACGCCATCTCGCCTTGGCAAGGGGCGACATCGACCCAGCTGGTTGCACAAGTTTGGGCAGGGGTTCTGAACGTATCTGCCCAAGAAAAACTGGATGCTGAGCAAGCCGCCAACAGCCGCTCGATTGAGCTGATAATGCGTCATCGCACTGATTTAGGGACAGTCACCATGATCACCTTCGACGGTCAATCTTTTGACCTGCTGTCTATGAGCGACCCTGACTTCAGCAAAAGATGGCTCATCATTCAAGCGCGGAGCACCCTTGGTCATGCGTAACAAAACTCTCGCGCATCAGCTCATCGCAGACCGTCTACCCCGCATTGCCGCGCAATTGCAAGAACTGGCCGAACAGCAGAGTCTAAAGATCGACATTACCCCTGAGATAGGAGGAGAGACTGCTCAACTGGCTATGAGTGGCCCGAACATCATGAGCCAGCAGTTTGGGGATAGGGAAACGCAAGCCTCAGCTTCGATCAGCCGTCTATTGCAATCCTTGGCTCAGATCGGGAGACAGTCTTCATGATGCTGGCATCTCGCAGCCTGGAACAGGCGATTTTTAACGCGCTTAAAGCCGATAATACCCTGATCGAATTTTTGGGTGGCGTTCGTATCTATGACGAACCCAGACGCGACAGCGTATTCCCCTACCTTACAGTGACGACCAGTTATACGCGTGACTGGAGCACAGGCAGCGAAGCAGGCGACGAACACCGCCTGATGATTACCGTCTGGGCCGGGTCTAATGATCGCATGCTGCAACAGGAGATTTTGGCCTGTTTGCGCGCGTCTCTCACAGATCCGGCCCTGAGCCTGACAGATCACCATCTTGTCAACCTTCAGATTGAGCGTTGCGAAATCCGCCCAGACCGCAAGAACCGGTTGCTTCAAGGCGTGATGCAGATCCGTGCCGTAACGGAAGAATACGCACAATAGGCAACAGTTTAATTCTACAAGGAGATCCAACAATGACTGCACAACGAGGCAAAGACCTGCTTTTGAAAGTTCGCAACGCTGCCGATGATGCCTTTGTCACCGTCGCTGGCCTGCGTGCACGTTCTCTGTCCTTCAACGCCGAGAGTGTTGACATCAGCCACTCTGAATCAGCCGGACGATGGCGCGAGTTACTATCCGGCGCAGGAATGCGTCGGGCCAGCCTGTCTGGCAGTGGGCTTTTCAAAGACGGGGACAGTGATGAGCGCCTGCGCACATTGTTTTTTGATGGAGCAATCATCAATTGGCAGGTCATTATACCGGACTTTGGTATCCTTGAAGGCCCGTTTCAAATCACTGCGTTGGAATATTCCGGCAATCACGACAATGAACTGGCGTTTGAATTGGCGCTGGAATCCGCCGGCCTGCTCACCTTCACTGCTCTGTAAGCGAAAGCAAAATGCTCATGGCAAACCGAAGACGTGGCGAGATATCGCTCGAACTCAATGAAAAACCATATCGATTGTGCCTAACCCTTGGCGCGCTTGCCGAGCTGGAGGACAGTATGGGACTTGAAAATATCGGCCAGCTGGCCGATCGGTTTGCACAAGGCAAAGTCCGAAGCGTGGATTTGGTCAAAATACTGGGGGCCGCTTTGCGTGCCGGTGGTGCAGACATTTGTGATAAAGAAGCTGCCGCCATGCGATGCGAAGGCGGAGCAATTGCCCTCACCAAAGCGTTGGTTGATGTTTTGCGATTAACCTTTGATCCTCATGCCGATGCTGCGGGTGTCTCTTTTGAGGGAGAGGGGGCTGCTCCAACTGCAAACCCCATCTAGGCCGATCTGACCCTGACAGGTCGGCCAATGTGATCGACGCGTTTCCATGGGATACCATTTTGTGCTTGGGCATGCAGTCTTTGGGCTGGGCACCGCAGACCGTCTGGGGTGTAACTCCCAAAGAGCTGTTGTCAGCGATCGGGGCAAGTCCTGCAACCAGCGCACAACCAAGCCGCAATGCGCTTGCACAGCTGTGTGAGGCTTTCCCGGATAGCCACAGTACAGGGGCTTCCACCACAAACAGTTTCTAAAATAATGAAAGGACAGTGTCATGGCCGCAGAAGTAGTTGAGACCGCCGTGATTCAAGTGGAGGCGGACATCAGATCCTTTTCCAAGGAAATGAGTTCTGCACAAAAGCAGGCTGATATGCTGGGGAACAAAGTGGCCGGCGCTATGGAGCAGGCGCTGGTGAGTGGCAAAAGCCTCGAACAAATTTTCAAAAATCTTGCGCTTGATATGAGTAAGAGTTTTCTAGCCGCTGGCATGGCGCCCCTCAAGCAAATGGTTTCGGGCACGGTGTCGAATATGGCATCGGGCTTGTTTTCAGCGCTGGGGTCGTCTGCGTCTTCCGGGGGGACCTCATTGTTTGGATCCTTGATGCCTTTTGCCAAGGGAGGCGTTGTTTCTTCGCCATCGCTGTTTCCCTTGCAATCGGGAACAGGGTTGATGGGGGAAGCCGGTGCCGAAGCGATCCTTCCTCTAAGGCGAGGCGCAGACGGTAGCCTTGGCGTTGCGGCGCCCAATGCGTCAGGGCAGCCGGTATCCATCGTGATGAATGTCACCACAACAGATGCGAACTCTTTCACTAAATCGGAAAATCAGATTGCGACAAAATTAACCCGCGCCGTCGGACGGGGACGACGCGGGCTATAATTGCTGGCGTACGACGAGGAGGGGCTCGACCACCAACGGGCTAGCAGGAAGGAACGCCTTCTGGTCATAAGTGATCAGCCCCCGGAGCTTCACGCAAATAACCCTCTGCATCGCAAAATTACCATGACATGGGGCCTATGGGCGCTCCTTGATCGAAGTCAAAGATATCCCTTCTGTTATAAACACTTAGCCGGATGAGGCATATGAACGGTTTTCATGAAATTCTATTCCCGCTGGATGTCGGATTTGGCGCCTCCGGAGGGCCGGAGCGCCGGACTGACGTCGCAACGCTTGCTTCCGGGTTCGAAGAACGCAATGCCCGCTGGGCGTCGTCACGCCGGACATTTGATGCAGGCCTTGGGGTGCGGTCTTTTGCTGACCTGCAAGCCGTTTTGTCCTTTTTTGAAGAACGGCGCGGCAAGCTTTACGGGTTCCGTTTTCGAGACCCGCTAGATCATGCGTCTTGCGGTTTTGGTAAATCTCCGTCAGCTAACGATCAAACCATCGCTATTGGAGATGGAACTTCGTGTTCATTTGTGCTGATCAAAACCTACGGCGGGCTGCATGCGCCCTATTACCGCACCATTTCAAAACCTGTTGCCGGCTCGGTCGCTATCGCGCTCAACGGAGCAGACGTAACAGCATATTCCGTCAATGAGGTGACGGGGACCGTGACGTTTGACACAGCGCCTGCTGATGGTGCGGTCATCAGTGCCGGGTTCTTGTTCGATGTACCTGTCCGCTTCGACACCGATAAATTGGAGTTTTCTTTAAGCGCGTTCGAAGCGGGAGACATCCCTTCGATCCCTTTGGTGGAGATCCGAGTATGAAAACCCTATCAGATGATTTTGAGGCCCATTTGAAGTCTGGTGTAACCACGCTGGCAACCTGCTGGATCTTGCGCCGAACAGACGGTTGTGCGCTCGGATTTACGGACCACGACAAAACGCTCGAACTGCAAGGCATATCTTGTGAGCCTGCTTCTGGTTTGACGGGTTCGGAAATTAGACAAAGCGACGGCTTCGCCAGTGACGATCAGGATATAAGCGGAATCCTGACGTCTGATCGTATCTCTGAAGCCGATTTGATGAGTGGCCGATATGATGCTGCGGTGATTGAGACTTGGCGGGTCAATTGGCAAGTGCCTGAACAGGCGATAATGCTTCGCACTGGCTATTTGGGCGAAATCAAGCGCGATTCCCAGAGCTTTCAGGCCGAAATTCGAAGTCTATCCGTCGAATTGGAGCAAGAGCGTGGGCGTATTTATCAATATGGATGCGATGCGTCGTTAGGCGATGCACGGTGCGGGATTGATCTCAGTCTCGCAGGTCTAGGGTTTGAAGGCACTGTCGCCTCCCGCTTATCACCGACTGAAATCACCGTTGTACTTAGCAGTCGGCCTGCCTCGGGTCAGCTGACGATGGGATGTTTGGAAATGCTGTCTGGCGAGGCCAATGCGATGCGTTTTGATATCCTGTCTCATCACATTGATGGTACGCAAGAACGCTTGGAATTATGGCTGCCTATTCATGTTGGAGTGGCGGTTGGAGATGCTGTGTGCGTTACGGTTGGTTGCGATAAGACCTTTGCGACATGTCGCAATCAATTTGGTAATCAGCTCAATTTTCGCGGATTTCCCCATATACCTGGCAATGACTTCATTCTCAGTTATCCCGAACAAGGCCTCACACGCGACGGCTCCGCCATCGTGGTGGAGCAATGAGATGACGCACCATCAAAGTGAAAAAATTGGTGTTCCTCAGATCATTGAAGAAGCGATGAGTTGGCAAGGCACTCCTTATAAGCATCAAGCCAGTTGCAAGGGCGCCGGTTGCGATTGCCTCGGTTTGATCCGAGGCGTCTATCGTTGTTTTTGGGCTGAACCAGAATTGCCTCCCTCATATAGCCCCGATTGGGCCGATGCAGGGGGGGAGGAAACTTTTGCCAACGCCGCAAATCGTTATTTGCAGCCCATAGAAATTGAGCATTTGCAGGCCGGCAATGTGATGCTTTTCCGCTATCGAGCAAACCACCCCGCCAAACATGCGGGCATCCTTATCAACGCTGACCGGTTTCTGCATGCCCAGCACGGAAGCGGCGTTGTGCTCGTTTCTCTGAACGACTGGTGGCGGCGACACATCGCTTATGCCTTTTCGTTCCCGCTATCGCTGCGCTGATCCTCTCCACCAAATGGAATTTAAATTATGACCACTCTTGTTCTTAAAACAGCAGGCAGCATGATCGGCGGTGCTTTGTTGGGCCCATTTGGTGCAGCTTTGGGCGGTGCCTTGGGTGCAAGCGCAGGCTATGCTATCGACCAATCGTTATTTGGCGGTTCGACAAGCAAAACGGAAGGTCCTCGATTGTCGGATCTTCAAGTCCAAACCTCAACCGAAGGTGCTCCAATTGCGCGTCTTTATGGCCGGGCCCGTTTGAACGGCGAGATCTTCTGGGCCACCCACTATACCGAGAAGGTAACACGTAGAGAGCAAAAAACAGGAGCCTCGAAAGGCGGGGGCGGCGGTTCTACGGTGGAGCAAACAACCTACAGCTATTTTGCCAACTTTGCTGTTGGCCTTTGCGAAGGCGAGATCGGTTATGTGGGCCGGATCTGGGCTAATGGCAGCGTTTTGGATTTGCAGGATATTACCTATCGTGTCTATCGCGGCACCAATGACCAGCAACCCGATAGCTTGATTGAGGCCAAACAAGGGACTAACAAATGTCCGGCCTACCGTGGTTTGGCGTATGTGGTTTTTGAAGATTTGCCTTTGGCCGATTTTGGTAACCGCATTCCACAACTGAGCTTTGAGGTGATCCGGCCCGTGGGAGAGCTGGAACAACAAGTGCGCTCCATCGTCATGATACCCGGGGCAACAGAATTCGGCTACGATACGCAAGAAATCACACGCAAAGTGGCCGTTGGGGAATGGGAAAGTGAAAATCGACATTCCTTCGAACCAGGCACCAATTTTGATGTCTCTCTTGATCATCTGGTTGCAACCTGTCCCAATTTACAGCGTATTGCCTTGGTGGTGAGCTGGTTTGGTTCTGATTTGCGGGCCGAACATTGCCAAATCAGACCGTGCGTGGACGGCTCCTCAAAGGAAACTCAGGGGGATAGCTGGTCGGTGGCGGGCGTATCTCGGTCTACCGCACAAGCGGTCAGCCAATTGGACGGACGTCCTGCTTACGGTGGCACACCGTCTGACGCTTCGGTGAAAAATGCGATTACTGCGATCAAGGCAAAGGGCCTTGAGGTTGTTCTGTATCCATTTTTGATGATGGATATTCCGCCTGATAACAGTTTGGCTGACCCATATGGGCACTCGAGCCAGACCGCATATCCTTGGCGTGGTCGGATAACCTGTTCCCCTGCAGCTGATCAGCCGATCAGTGCCGACAAAACCAGCCTTGCTGCTGCACAGATCGATCAGTTTGTCCAAACCCAAGACTGGAGCTATCAGCGGTTTATCCTGCATTATGCGCAATTGGCTCTTGAGTCGGGCGGCGTTGATGCCTTTTTGCTCGGGTCTGAGTTGCGCGGCTTAACAACTGTGCGAGACGGGGAAGGGGCCTATCCCTTTGTATCGCATTTGAAAACAATGGCCGCAGACGTGCGCACTCTGGTCGGCCAAGACTGTATGCTCACCTACGGTGCAGATTGGTCGGAGTATTTTGGCCACCATCCAAGCGGTGAATCGGGCGTTGTTCGGTATCACCTCGATGCGCTCTGGGCAGATGCAAACATTGATGCTGTTGGCATCGACAATTATATGCCCCTGTCTGACTGGCGGTCCGGATATCAACATACTGACGCATCTTTGTCTGACAACGGGCTGGATAAAGATTATCTCCAAGCAAACATCGCAGGTGGCGAAGGCTTTGATTGGTATTATGCCTCGCCTGCAGATCGCGATGCTCAAATTCGTACCGAGATTACCGATGGAGGCGCACAGAAGCCTTGGGTTTACCGTTACAAGGATTTGGTCAATTGGTGGTCCAACACCCATTATGATCGCGATAATGGGCAGGAAGCGGGCTTACCGACAGACTGGCAGCCACAGTCCAAACCGATATGGTTCACCGAAATCGGCTGTCCTGCCGTGCACTTGGGCCCCAATCAGCCCAATGTCTTTCCAGATCCAAAATCGGCAGAAGGCGGATTGCCATATCATTCCACCGGATCACGAGACGATGCGGCTCAGAGGCAGATGCTGACTGCCAGTCTTGACTATTGGGCTACACAGATCAATGTCGGGAACCCAGTGTCGAGTGTTTACAACCGCCCAATGGTTGACCCCGATCAGATCTTTCTTTGGGCTTGGGATGCAAGGCCTTTTCCTGCGTTTCCTTCAAGTCTCGATATTTGGTCCGACGGTTCGAACTGGCAGACGGGGCATTGGCTTAATGGTCGTTTGGGCAGCGCCCCTCTGGAGGGTATTGTACGAACGATACTCGCCGACTACGGGTTGCCTGAGCCGAATTTCCCCTCTCCCGCGCCTGTTCTGGACGGCTTTGTTATTGACCGGCGAATGTCTGCTCGTGCGGCATTGGAAGGATTATGCGACGCATTCGGACTTTCATTTATCGCTAGCGGCAATCATCTCACCATCCAGTCCTCTAAGCGCCGCTCTGCCATTGCACTCGATAGCAACGCCTTGGCGGAAGAACGAGACACGCCCTTGATTGCAAGGCAGCTGGAGCCATGGGAATCTGAAGTCTCCAGTGTTACATTCGGTTTCAAGGAACTGTTCCAAGATTATCGCCAGTCGGTGGCCCGCTATGATCAACCGGCTGCCCGCACGCGGCAAGACAGCTCCGTGTCGCTAGCGGCAGTATCCACTCAACCGGTGATGGTTGAGGCTGCAAAAAATTGGCTCCGAAGCAAAAATTATGCGCGGCATACCATCCGTTTTGCACTGCCACCTTCGCTGCTGGCGCTGGAAGCTGGCGATCAACTATCCCTTGATGAAGATGAAACAGGAACATTCTATCGTATTGACGAGATTGAAGACGGCGTATTGCGCACGGTGACCGCCAGTTTGTCTGCTCCGAGAAACACAGCACCTTTGTCGTTGAGCCTTAGAAATGGATCCACACAAAACCCGACAAAAATCCTGCCCCAATTGTTGAGCCTCGACTTACCATTGTTACCGGGAAAAACCGAACGGCCACACGCGCCCTATTTGGCAGCCTTTGGACAACCTTGGGCTGGTGGGGTGGCTCTATATGCTGGAACCACCCAAAGTGGATTCCGCCTGCAGCAGTCTTTGGATGTTGCGGCCATTGTTGGTGAACTTGCCAGTGATCTTTCTGCAAGACAGAATTTCATTTTTGATAGAACAAGTTTCGTGGACGTGACCCTCTATCACGGCGACCTTGCATCGGTTGACGAGGGTGTTTTGTTATCAGGAAGCAACGCCGCGGCGATCAAAGCCTCCAACAACGAATGGGAAGTTCTACAATTTTCCTCGGCCGAATTGATCGGGTCCCACCTTTGGCGGTTGAAGGGATTTTTGCGCGGGCAATTAGGCACTGAAAATGCTGCCTTGGCTGGTGCACATCAAGGGGCGCAATTTGTCCTCTTGGATGAGGCGGTTGACGCATTAGAAATCGATATCAGTCAGTTGCAAAAACAGTTGCCTCATCGTTTGGTCCCGATAGGTGGCAATCTGTCAGGTCCAGATAATGCCGATACAGTGATCGATGTGCCAGGACGCGCTTTGAAGCCATTGTCACCCGTTCATTTGCGCGCCCAAAGGCTTACTGGCAGCAACGATTTGCATCTGACTTGGCTTCGTAGAGGTCGTCTTGATGCCGACAGCTGGGTTGGCGCGTCCATTCCATTGGACGAAGAAAAACTAATCTATCAGACTACCCTTAGGCATCCATCTTCCGGCCTGATCATCAAGCAGATCGAGACAGATGCTGCAATTTTGGTTTACCCGGCCAGTGAGCAAATTGTTGATGGGGTTTCTGCACTTAACGAACTAACCGTCGAGATTGCGCAACTAAGCAACAAAATTGGCGCTGGTGACCTCCTTACCCGCCGGATTGATTTGTTAAGTTTGCGGGTTTGGGACCCTTCCTAATCGCAAGCTAAATCCAATCGATACATTTTCTTCAACCAACTCTCCACTTCAATGTCAACATAAGGGTGAATTTCTATGTCAATTTCCAACCCATCTTCGAAGCCATCATGGGAATCCAAGATCAACTGGACCCAGCTCATTTCCGTATTTGCCATGGGACTGACGATGTTTGGCTTTGATCTTGATCCAGACCTTCAAGAGCGACTTGCCGTGTCGATTTCCAGTTTGGCTGCCGCAGTCACGATTGTTTGGCGGACCTGGTTTACAAATTAGTGCCTGCATTAAGCCGAGGGAAATATGACTATTCTTCTCCAAATACTGAAACTTGTTGTGAAGCTGGCTCCATTGCTGGCTTCCTTATCTGGTGTTTTAGCGCGATCCAATCAAGACCGGGATGCATCGCTCAACAATCATAGGGATGGCCGAAGCGACCAAATGACCGAACAAGAAAACTCGATCACTCTTGCAACAAAGGCTAAATGGGCGACGAAAGAAAAACAAAATGAACCGGAAACTCAGAAGAGCAGGAGTGATGATCTTTTTAGTACCAATGTTGTTGACAGCTTGCGCGAGTCCGACGGTTTTCGCCGAGACTAAAAACATGATACCAAATAGCTCCAAGTGCAATTTGCACGACACATTAAAATCATCCCAAGCGCTTTCCTGCCTTCTTTTTGATCCAATTCGGTGGTCTCGTCAGGATAGTAAACAAACTATCTTTGAAATAAAACGCCACAATCAAAAATTACTGAGTTATTGTAAGGGCTTGTGAGACGTTGCAATATCAATGGCTGCTGGCATTTTGATTTCGGGGAATTCATCATGTTCATGTTCGGTTCAGTCGTTGGCGACTAAATTGCCAGCATGAAACTCCGGACCAACATCTATGCTTTGTGCGCTTTGGTCTTCCTGATGGATTTCTTTGCCTATCAGACAAACTCGGCTCTGGCTGCGGATTGTTTATCATCGCAAGAAACCAGACAGGCGATAGAAGCCGGTAAAGCCAAACACCTCTCTGCTATAAAGGCAGCGGCAGGCAAGGTTGTGCGTGGAGATGTAATCAATGTTAAATTGTGTCAAGGTGAAGCTGGACTGGTCTATCAACTGGTAACCCTGTCTCGGCAGGGGGCTGTTTCTCGTCTTTCACTCGATGCGCGGTCCGGAAAACTCCTAAGTAAAGGAGGGCGCTGATTAAAAAGAAAGGGAACGATTTTGTCGTTCAAACGGATGGTAATTTAAAGGGTGCGAAATGCGGATACTGGTTGTAGAAGATGATACAGAGCTGAATCGCCAGCTCAAAGAAGAATTGGAAGACAACGGCTATGTTGTTGATTGTGCTTTCGATGGTGAAGAAGGCCACTTTTTGGGTGATACAGAGCCTTATGACGCTGTCGTACTGGACATCGGCCTCCCAAACATGGATGGCATAAGCGTTCTTGAGGCATGGCGACGCAACGGGCGCACTATGCCGGTGCTCATTTTGACAGCAAGAGATCGTTGGAGCGATAAGGTTCAGGGAATTGACGCTGGTGCCGATGACTATGTTGCCAAGCCCTTTCATATTGAAGAAGTGGTTGCCCGATTGAGGGCTCTTGTCAGACGATCTGTCGGTTTGGCTTCAAACGAAATTACGTGCGGCCCTGTGCGCCTTGATGCGCGTTCCGGACGGGTGACCGTTGATGGGCAGACGATGAAGCTTACTTCTCATGAATACCGACTGCTTTCCTACTTAATGCATCATCAGGGTAAGATAATCTCTCGTACAGAATTGGTTGAGCACCTTTATGATCAAGATTTTGATCGTGATTCAAACACGATTGAAGTTTTCATCGGTCGGCTACGTAAAAAACTGGGTGTTGATGTCATTCAGACTGTGCGAGGCTTGGGTTACAATATGGTTGCTCCGAGCAAGTCGTGAAAATGAAGTCTATCACTCGATATCTGCTACTCAACGCGTCTATCTGGGCAATTGCAGTCGCTTTTGCGTCAGGCCTCGTTTTGACATCCTTTTTTCGCACATCTGCTGAGCAGGGTTTTGATGAACAGTTGGATATAGTGCTAAAGATCCTCGTTGGCGAGCTGGCGGGTCAACTTTTATCTTCCGACCCTCTTGTCGCCCCCAAAAATCTGGGGGAACCGCGGTATGAGTTGCCACTATCCGGGTGGTATTGGACTCTGAGCAATGCCTCTTCTGGTGAAATTCTGCTGGCCTCTGCATCATTGGTCGGTGGGGGCTTAAAACTAGATGCCGAAAAGTCAAAAGCAGGCGACATCGGTTCTGGTTTGCGTGTTTACGGTTATGGCCCGGGTGATAAAAGACTTCGTATTCTGGAGCGAAGGATATCATTTTCTCAAACCGAAAACTATATAATGCGGGTAACAGGTAACGCTGAAGACTTGAATGATCAGGTTGCCGATTTTCAGAAAAAAGCCTGGTTGATTATGGTGGCTTTCGGGGCCACGCTCCTTGCTGTTACCTTTTTTCTGGTACGCACTGCATTACGCCCGTTGAATATATTAAGGCAACAGGTCCGATATGTAGCCGAAGGTCAAGCTTCATCGATAGAAGGGAGCTATCCGGATGAAGTTTCCGGATTGGTCAATGAAGCCAATATTTTGATTGCGTCAAACAAGGACACATTGGAACGGGCGCGGACACAAGTTGGCAATCTAGCGCACGCTCTGAAGACTCCTCTCTCCGTAATCACCAATGAGGTTCGTCATTTAGACGGACCAAAAGGCAAAATGCTCAGCGAGCAGGCCGATGTTATGCGAGATCAAATTCAAATGTATCTCGAGAGAGCAAGAATGGCTGCGCGCCGAAATGTTATCGGGAGCGTTACTCCTGCCTATCCTGTCTTGGATAAGCTGGTGGAAGTGATGCGCAAAATTCATGGGTCTCAGAAAATTGAACTTCTTTGTGAAGATACCGAGGATATCAGTTTTCGCGGGGAAAAACAGGATTTAGAGGAACTGGTTGGCAACCTTATCGACAATGGATGCAAATGGGCTGACACCGCAGTCAAGGTGACACTGTTGCGTGGCAGACCAAAGACATTATCCAAATCACACCATACAACAGCTTCAGACAAAAATGGTTGGTTTACAATTTTGGTGGAAGATGATGGTGCAGGTATGAGTGATGTGCATATGGATGTTGCAATGCAACGGGGACAACGCCTTGACGAAAGCAAACCTGGGACTGGACTAGGGCTTTCTATTGTTGAGGAAATGGCCGTGCTCTATCAAGGCCAATTCACCTTGGAACGCTCGGACTTGGGCGGCATTTGCGCAACTCTAATATTGCCAGCATTGGATGTTTAATCTTTATCGTATGCGAAAAGCATCAAGCAGTATCGGTTTTCTTGACAAAATTTCGACATGATCAAGAGCTATTAAAATGTCTAAATGTTTAGATTGAATGGCTAGTTCTGAGATAATAGAATTGGTGCGGATAAATTTGATCCTTGGTTGGTGCCTGACCTTATCCATCTAACAATCATTGATCCGCAGCCCTAGGATGTATCTTGCAGGGCAGAAACAACGTAATATATGGATCTTTGCAGATCCTCGCGGAAAGAAATAGGGGCTACTAATGAAAATGAATTCAATCGCAATCGTCACCGTCATGGGCTTGGCTCTGGCTGGATGTCAGGGCACAGGCATGGGTCCAAAGCAAACCTTTGGTGGTTTAACGGGTGCTGTTGCTGGTGGTGTGCTCGGGAGCCAAATCGGAGGTGGCGACGGCCGGATTCTTGCCATTGCTGCGGGTTCGGCTCTGGGCGCTCTTGCAGGATCCTCTATCGGTAAAATGATGGACGAAAATGATCAGCGGTACGCTTATCAGGCGCAGAACAACGCATTGGAATATGGGCGTGCAGGTTCACCTGTAACATGGAACAACCCAGACACGGGCAACCGTGGTCAGATTGTTCCAACACAAGCCTACACGACCAATAATCTTACATGTCGCGACTACACACACACAATCTATATCGATGGTCAACCAGAGACCGCACGCGGTCAAGCTTGTCGCCAGAGCGATGGCACTTGGAAACCCGTTGGCTAGTTATCAAATTAGATTTGGTTATTGGATTAGGAGCTCTCTTCTTGAGGGCTCCTTTTTTGTTTAAACATTGCAAATAATTCGTAAAAAATTGACGTAAGATAGAAAATTTTAAGAGTTTACAAGCCTTAAATAGAGATTGAAATAAAGGTTTGGAATTATGGTTCGGAGTGACCGAATGGCGGGCATTGAAAAGCTGAGAGAGAAACTGTCTCTATATCTTTCAACTTTGTCTGATAGTGCGCAGGGTTTGCTCTTGCGGAGTCTGGAGAAGAGCCAGCGCGACGGCACAAGCGATGCGGCTTCGGATATGATACTGGCTGCGCTCAACGACATTTTGAAAGAAAATACGCCGGACATTCCTCTAGAAAAATATGCAAAAAAAGAGTTTTTTCGAGCAGCTGCGGTCTTCACCTCAGGTATTGATCATGTTCGAAAAACGCAAGCTTGCATAAGCCCCTCATCCCACGATGTGATTTGGGCATGGGTCATGAGAGACATTGTTACTGCTGAGCAGAAAGCTAAATTGCAGAAAGCGTGCAATGGCTTAAGTGATGATGAATTGGTGAAGCAGGGGACGGCGCTTCGGGATGAATTAGTTCCTGCAATCTCAAAATACCTTAAATCCGTTCTGAATGAGATGGGTGGAGAACAGAAGATCGCAAATCATCTTGGTGGCGTCCATGTCTATCACGATCTGATTGATATCCTTGCTTGTGGGGAGCAACTCTCACCATTGGCACCAATACTATCCAGAATGCCTGCCCAGTTGAGTAGTTGGTCCACACCAGAGGGTGAGGAAATTTACAAGTTGGTGTCGAAATATACCCAGCAAGCACCGATGAAAGCTTGTTGGCTATTTTCAGCAATTTCCAAACGTTTGAGCAGTCAAAAACTCAAGATTCAACTGGCGACTAAATTGGGGGGGTCGGATGACGCCATTCAGGTTGCTGCTACAGTGTATGCCCCGGCCATAGTGCAGGTTTTGGCCGACATGGAAGCAAATCTTGCACAGTTTGAAAAATGTTTAAGCCAACCATCCGAGTTCGAAACTTGCTTGAGACATCTATCGACCTGGCGCTCGCTTGCCAAATATATGGATGCGGAAATGGACATTTCTGTTCAATGTGCTTGGGGCAAAGCGATTACGAGCATGAAAACCAAGCTTTCGGAATTACTGGAAACTGAGATAGAATCGACCCCTGGCCTTGTAAGAAAGGCCCTACGTGCGCCTAAAAATGGTGCACAGGAATTTGCTGATCAAAACCTGTTGCAGGACGCGGAGCGCGCCGTTTTACTGTTCCATAATGCCGAACGGATGAAAGACTGCATTGCTTTGAATGGCCCTATCGGTCGTATTCGTAAAGAACTCGATCAGTCGTTTGAAATTTTAACGACGTCTTTAATCGAACGCACAAGGTTGGCCGTTGGATCTGATGCCGAGATCTGTAAGGTACTTGGCGAAACGGCTGTGATTTTCGCAAAGAATTTATTCGACGACGCATATGCTGCTGCATTCCGCAGACAATTAAAAGCTGCTGCGTCGGTTCAGGAAATGCGCGCTGCTGAAGCCTAGTTTTAGTGTGCTAACGATTCTCTTTTCATCTCAAATATAACCGCCCTACAGTAAACTACCGAAGCTTTGACAAGCTGTCGATTGAGTATGGACGCGTGTTTATCTCGGTTTTTCCTCTACACGGTTCTCAAATTTAGCACTTTTGAAATATGCATTACTCGGTCTGATCTTAGTCACAATCGGAGGGTAGGCAAGGTTCGTGAGTGCAAGACTGAATAAACATCAAATATTAGAAATAGTGAATTTGACAGAAAAAGAGCATTCTTTTTGCAGATGAACATGAGTTAATTTGACTTCTCTGCGAAAAGATAAATGCTTTGGCCAGACCTGAGTGAGAGTTGGACCTATATGTTTTGGATTATTGCGGCTGTTTTGACCGCTATTTCTGTCTCCGTAGTTATTATTCCATTGACGCGTAAAGCGCGTGCGAATGCGAGTGCCGATGAATATGATTTGACGATTTACAAATCACAACTCAAAGAAATCGACGGCGACGTGGAACGTGGTTTGATAGAGGAAAAAGAAGCTGAAGCCGCGCGGGCTGAAGTTGCTCGCCGAATGTTGAACGCGCAATCGGTTATTGATCAAGAGGCCTCAGAGGCGTCGTCCGCACGCGATGGAAAATATAAAAAAAGCCCCAAACTTACAGCTGGTAAGATTTCTGCCAATACGAGAATCGCCGTCATCATTGTTTTGTTGGTTATCCCGTTCGTTTCTGCTGGTTTGTATTTTGTACTTGGGTCTCCTTCGATCCAAAGCCAACCATTGGCGTCACGTCTACAAAAAGCACCCGAAGAGCAGAGTTTAACGGAATTAGTGGCGTCGGCTGAGTTAAAGCTAAAGCAAAATCCGGATGATCTCCAAGGCTGGAAGAAATTGGCTCCAATTTACCTGTCAATGCGTCGGTCCGATGAAGCAGTCCAAGCATTTGGAAATGTTGTGCGATTGGAAGGTGAAACGGTCGATAACTTGGCAAATCTTGGTGAGGCCATCGTTGTTCGAGAAGCCGGTGTGGTCTCTAAAAACGCATTCAGCTTGTTTCAGCGTGCCAATCAGCTTGATGCAAATGCACCCAAGCCCCGTTTCTTTTTGGCCATCGCCTTGGGGCAGCAAGGCCGTGAACGAGATGCGATTGATGCTTGGAATGCTTTGATACAGGATTCTGAAGCAGAGGCGCCATGGGTTCCCTTTGCCAAAAACCAAATTTCTACGTTGAACAAACGGCTTCAAAATTTTGATGAGCTTGAAAGCTCAGAAACATCGCAGAAATCGAATGAGTTGAGCCCTGGTTCCGAGTCTGGCGAGAGCTCTCTTGGGCCTTCGAGTGAAGATATCAAAGCCGCTGCAGAGATGACGTCTGAGGATCGAATGCAAATGGTCGAAGATATGGTGTCTCGGCTTGCTGATCGTTTGAATGATGAAGGCGGAACTGCTGATGAATGGGTTAAACTAATCCGCGCAGAACTGGTTCTAAACCGCCCGGATATGGCTGTAAAAACCGTAACCAAGGCGCTTAGCGCTCTTCAGTCAGATGTTGGTGGATTAGAAAAAGTCAAAGCGGCCGCGCGGTCATTGGGTGTATCGATTAATCAGTAAGACGCATGCGACATCAAATCATCTCGATGAGTATTTAGTCGCTCACAATAGTAAGAGACGAAAAAAGGATCACTCCTCATGACCAGAAAACAACGCCGTATGATAATGATTGGCGGTGCAGGCGCGGTTCTTTTCGCAGCCGTCGGTCTCATTCTTTTTGCACTTCAGGACCAGATCGTATTCTTCAACAGCCCCTCTGATGTGGTGGAAAAAGGTGTGAAACCAGGCCAGCGTATTCGCTTGGGAGGGTTGGTTAAAGAGGAAACTGTGGTTCGTGGGGAAGGTACAGAGGTATCTTTTGTGGTTACAGATGGTGGTGCTGATGTGAAAGTCGCATACACAGGCATTCTGCCCGATTTGTTTCGAGAAGGGCAAGGGGTCGTTACCGAAGGAACTCTTAGTTCAGATGGTACGTTTGCTGCAGACACAGTGCTTGCCAAACATGATGAAACTTATATGCCAAAAGAAGTTGCAGATGCTCTGAAAGAGCAGGGGCATTGGCAGGGTGAAGAAGGCGAAGTAAAAGCCAACTAAGCAAAAAGCTATTGTACCAAGTTTTGAAACTTGAATTATTGACGAAATATCCACAGCTTGAAACCAAGCGATATTGCCCAGAATGGGAGAGACGCAATGATCATTGAACTAGGCCATTACATGCTTGTGCTGGCGTTTGCCTTGGCCCTTGTTCAGTCTGTTGTTCCACTTTGGGGAGCCCGAGTGAACGACTCACGGATGATGGCCGTCGCAAGTCCAATTGCTGTAACCCAGTTTCTTTTTGTGGGCCTTGCATTTGCAGCTCTAACCCACGCGTATGTTACATCTGATTTTTCCGTTCAGAATGTTTATGAAAACAGCCATTCATCGATGCCGTTATTGTTTAAATACACATCAGTTTGGGGCAATCATGAAGGCTCTATGTTGCTCTGGGTCTTCATCTTGGTGATTTTTGGGGCCATGGTCGGAGTATTCGGACGCAATCTGCCACCAAAACTGAAAGCAAATACTCTAGCGGTGCAAGGCTGGATTACGGCCGCTTTTCTGTTGTTTGTATTGTTCACTTCAAATCCGTTTCACCGCATTGCCAATGCGCCAATTGAAGGGCGCGACCTTAATCCAATCTTGCAGGATATCGGGCTCGCGATACACCCACCGCTTTTGTATCTCGGTTATGTTGGCTTTTCTATCGCATTTGCATTTTCTATTGCGGCTCTGCTTGAAGGCCGCATTGATGCTGCGTGGGCACGGTGGGTGCGTCCGTGGGTGTTGGTCGCTTGGGGCTTATTAACCCTTGGCATCGCAATGGGGTCCTATTGGGCCTATTACGAACTTGGGTGGGGCGGATACTGGTTCTGGGATCCCGTAGAAAATGCCTCTTTTATGCCTTGGCTCAGTGGAACAGCATTGCTCCATTCCGCCGTTGTTATGGAGAAACGCGGTGCCCTGAAGGTTTGGACAATTCTATTGTCGATCCTTACATTCTCTCTTTCGCTGCTCGGTACTTTCCTTGTCCGCTCGGGTGTCTTGACATCGGTTCACGCATTCGCGACAGATCCTTCGCGTGGTGTTTTTATTCTTGCATTGCTTGTTGCATTCATTGGGGGTGGGTTGACCTTGTTTGCTTGGCGCGCGCCCTTGTTGCGCCAGGGCGGCGTATTCGCGCCCATCTCGCGTGAAGGGGCGCTGGTGCTCAACAATCTGTTTTTGTCCGCGGCGACTGCTGCGGTGCTGGTTGGCACGCTTTATCCCTTAGCGTTAGAAGCAATCACCGGAGCCAAGATTTCGGTTGGCGCACCATTCTTTAACGCAACATTTGGGCCAATGATGATCCCATTGCTTCTGGCTGTTCCAATTGGACCGCTCTTGGCGTGGAAGCGCGGTGACCTGATTGCAGCAACCCAGCGCCTTTATATCGCGTTCGGGGGCACGCTGTTTGCTATCATCCTCTGCTATTCATTGATTGAAGGTGGCTCTACCCTTGCCCCACTTGGAATCGGTCTGGCTGTTTGGGTCATGATAGGAGCGCTGTCTGAAATTCAGCTCCGAATTGGCCTGTTTAAGCTACCCTTCAAAATATCATTGGCACGTTTGCTTGGGCTTCCACGCACTGTTTGGGGGACAGCATTCGGACATTTTGGTCTTGGAATGACTGTGCTTGGTTTGATTGTGGCAAGTGCCTATCAAACAGAAAGCATTGTTGTGATGAAGCCGGGAGATAAAGAAACCCTATCGGGTTACACATTTGAATTTGAGGGCTTTAAGGAAAGTGCTGAGTTCAACTATGTTGATTTGGCGGGTACTTTCAATATCACCCGAGACGATAAGTTTGTCACAGAATTACATCCAACTAAACGGGTCTATACCACACGCAATATGCCCACTACGGAAACGGCGATCTACACCAATTGGGGCGTGACACAACTTTACATGTCATTAGGTGACAAGCAAAAAGATGGTGGCATTGCCGTGCGTGTATATTACAAACCCTGGGTGACATTCATTTGGCTTGGCTCCGTTGTTATGTTCTTGGGTGGCTGTATTTCCTTGACCGACCGAAGACTGCGCATTGGTGCACCAGCTCGTAAAGGTCGAGCCAAGCATGCCGCGAGCACGGCTTAGGATGACAGGCTTGTCACTTTATTGGGAACAAATATGATGAAATCGATGTGGTTGCCTCGTTTCTTGATTGCAGTTTTTTTGATGTTTGCGGCAGCACTAACTGTATCGCAGGCTTATGCTGTGAACCCAGATGAGGTTTTGGATGACCCTGCGCTGGAAGCAAGAGCCAGAGAAATTTCAACAGGGCTGCGCTGCTTGGTCTGTCAGAACCAGTCGATCGATGATTCTGATGCGCCACTGGCTAAAGATTTGCGAATTCTTGTGCGAGAGCGTTTGGTGGCGGGGGATACGGACGCAGAGGCCAAAAGCTTTCTCGTTAGTCGGTACGGTGAATTCGTGCTGCTCAAACCGACATTTTCGTCAAAGAATTTGATATTGTGGAGCTTTGGTCCGCTTGTTTTGATACTTGGCATTTTTGGTATTTTCCGCCTTTATCGCAAAAACAAGCAAGTGGCAGACAAAGCCAAAGAGGCCGGCTCCGAAACCCTTAGTGACGAAGAACGAAGCCGCCTCAAGAAAATATTATCTGACGAGAGCAATGCTTGATTGGTAATTCAGATCAATACCCCTAAATAGTATTCGACAGGGTCCGGATAGCCTCTGTTTCTATTTGAATTCTATATGTGAGATAGGGGTGGAAGTATGGCGAAAAACGCAACGTCGACACAAAGATTGAGCTTTGAAGGCGCATTGGGCGATGCGCTTCAGGCACGTTTGGAATTGCCAACTGGTCCAATTCGCGCAACTGCTATTTTTGCGCATTGTTTCACCTGTTCCAAAGATATTTTTGCTGCCAAACACATTGCCACACAATTGGCAAGCAAAGGGTTTGCGGTGATGCGGTTTGACTTCACCGGACTAGGGACCTCTGAAGGCGACTTTGCCGATACCAATTTTTCTTCCAATATTGATGATCTCGTCCGCGCAGCCGATACCTTGCGTGAAGCCATTGCTGGCCCTAGTCTTCTGGTCGGCCACTCATTGGGTGGAGCTGCCGTTCTGGCTGCTGCAGCGAAAATTCCAGAAGTTCAGGCCGTGGCAACGATCGGTGCTCCCGCTGACGTCAATCACATCGAGCATTCCTTCAAATGCCAATTGAATGAGATTGAAGCCAATGGCGAAGCTGAGGTCAGTTTGGCGGGGCGGCCGTTTACAATCAAAAAACAGTTCCTCGAAGATTTGGATCAACACAGCCTTGCCGATCAGATAGGCAATATGAACAAGGCACTAATGGTGCTTCATTCTCCGATTGATGACACTGTCGGAATCGAGAATGCTGCCGAGATTTTTACTGCTGCAAAACACCCCAAGAGTTTTGTCTCGCTCGATACTGCAGATCATCTGCTGACCAATAAGGATGATGCCATCTACGCTGCCGAGGTTATTACAGCTTGGGCTGCCCGCTTTGTAGAAGGCGGACATGAACCGCAAGCGGATGTGCCCCTTGGCGCGTTGGTCGCAGAAACCGGCCTTGGAAAGTTCCAGAACTTTGTGCGTGTTGGGCACCATACCTTGTTGGCAGATGAGCCTAGGTCTGTGGGCGGACTGGACACAGGCCCAACTCCTTATGATTACCTGGCAACCGCCTTGGGTGCTTGCACAACAATGACGCTTCGCATGTACGCTGATTTTAAAAAATTGCCTGTAGAGCATATTTCGACCGAGGTGCTGCATAATAAGGTCCATGGTTCCGATTGTAAGGAATGCTCGACTGATGACCTTGAAGGCAAGGCAAATAGCAAAGGGAAAATCGATCGTTTTGAACGGCTCATCTCATTAAAAGGTAATCTGTCTCAAAAGGATCGAGAGGCTTTGCTACGTATTGCTGATAAATGTCCGGTACACCAGACGATGGAACATGGAAGCGTGGTTGTTTCTAAACTGGTGGAATAGAGCGAGCATTCGGCACCAAGCTCTTTTCAATCTGCATCTTCCATGCTATTCACGCCGACCCTGCACCCGATGCATTGCGCATTGGGTGCTTTCTTGTTTGGTGGATTGATTGTTTGCAAGGGAAGAAAGAATGAGCGCGCCTACCTATTGTGGTTTGGACTTTGGAACGTCAAATTCAACTCTTGGCTTGATTCAGAACGGAAAACCTTTTCTGGTGCCACTTGAAGGCAAAGAAATTACCATACCTTCCACTCTGTTCTTCGATTTTGAAGAAAACAGCGTTCATTTTGGCCGCGATGCAATTGGTACCTATATGGAGGGCGGGGAAGGCCGCATGATGCGCGCGCTTAAGTCAATTCTAGGATCCCCCACCATTTACGAAACAACCATGATTGGCAGAAACCGCGAACCATTTACTGCGGTTTTGGGATTGTTTCTGAGCCATATGAAGAAACAAGCCGAAACTCTGACTGCTGAGCCTATTACACATGTGGTCATGGGACGCCCAGTTCATTTTGTTGACTATAATCGCGATGCTGACCAAGAAGCTGAAAGCACTTTGCGAGCGATTGCATCGGATTGTGGTTTTAAACATATCGAGTTTGAATATGAGCCTGTTGCTGCGGCGAGGGACTTTCAGCAAATTGCGAAGAGGCGAGAAGTTGCTCTGATCATCGACATTGGTGGTGGCACGTCAGATTTTACAATTCTTAATGTTGAACCCAACGGACCTGCGTCCAACAGAGCAAATCAGTCAATTCTGGCAAATGCTGGCGTTCATGTTGGCGGGACCGATTTTGACCGTTGGTTGTCACTTTCCCGCATCATGCCGTTGCTTGGCTACCAAAGCCCGATGCACAAAGAAGGGCGCTTAATGCCGGTTGGCTACTATCATGATCTTGCAACCTGGCAAAAAATCAATTCTCTCTATGATCACAAAACCAGAACTGATTTACGCTACTTGCGTAGGGAGGCAAAGGAGCCTCATTTGATCGATCGCCTTTTGCAACTGCTCGATTTGCGTGAGGGTCACCGCCTGGCGCTTGGAGTTGAAAATTGCAAGGTAACTTTGTCGCATCAAAATGAAACAGATATGGCACTGGATTTCATTGAAAAAGATTTATCTGCCTTTATGACCCAAGACCATTTGATCGATGCGCTTAAGGACGGCACAGAACAAGTCCGCCAAACCATTGCAGAAGCGCTAAACGCCGCCGGTCTAGCTGGCGAGGATATATCGATCGTATTTCTAACAGGTGGTTCAACCAAAATACCCCACGTGCGTGAAAGCCTGACAGCTATGGCACCAAATGCCACAATTATTGACGGTGACGCCTTCGGATCGGTGGGAATCGGCCTTGCTCTCGAAGCACAAAAACGCTTCTCTTACGAGTGAACAACTTTTTCGAATTTGGCAAGAATTGTGGCAAAAGCGTGCTGAAACCTAATTGCATTTTCTGGCTGATAATAAAATTGTGCTGGTAAGTCTGGCAAGAGTAATAATAAGTAATTGAAATAAATGATAAATTTAAAGTGTTTCAACATTACCGATGTTTAATTGTAACATCTAGTCTATGGCCCAATTTGCCCCATATAAAATATGTCACCAACAAATAGATGCAAATGATGCGACACATTATTGCATCACTCTGTTTGCAGCCATTGGCGCGAAACACATATTTCTGACTGACTTTAATTTCGCCCTCCCATTAAAATGATGGGTGCAGGGCAAGACATAGCGGAGACATTCTATGAAAAAAAACACCCCGGTTAAAACAATGCTTCTGGCTTCAACACTTTGTTTGGGAGTTGTTGCAGGTGCGACGATTCCAACTTTGCTAACCGGTTCGCCTAGTGCTCAGGCCAAGGCGGTTGAGGTCACCTCTCCGGCGAAGCCGGTTGATTTCTCAGGTGTTGTGAAGGCTGTCAAACCAGCCGTTGTGTCAGTCCAAGTTAAAACCAAGATTTCCACTCCTTCTTCCAGCCAAAGTCTTGGAATCCCGGGTTTCCCTGAATTTAAAGATTTGCCCAAGGATCACCCGTTCAATCGTTTCTTTCGGCGCTTCGGTGAGGAAACACCTCAAGAAGGTGAAAAACAGCCAAGCCGCCCACGCTACGGTCAGTCTCAGGGATCCGGGTTTTTCATTTCTGAAGACGGTTTGGTTGTGACCAATCATCATGTTGTCGACAGCGGGTCTGAGTTTACACTCGTCATGGATGACGGAACTGAATTGAAAGCTGATCTGGTCGGGTCCGATGAGAAATCTGATCTGGCTCTGCTTAAAGTGCAGGATAGTGATCGCACATTTGAATATGTAAAATTCGCTGAAGAGCTTCCTGCTGTTGGTGAATGGGTCTTGGCCGTCGGCAATCCATTCGGCCTTGGAGGCTCGGTTACTGCCGGCATCGTTTCTGCCCATGGTCGCGACATTAATGCACGCAACTATGAGAGCTTCATCCAGATTGATGCTGCTGTAAATAAGGGCAACTCAGGCGGCCCAACCTTTAACCTCAAAGGCGAGGTCATCGGTGTTAATACAGCAATCTTTTCACCATCAGGTGGCAACGTCGGTATCGCATTTGCTATCCCTTCAGAAGTTGCGCAGGACGTCGTGGCCGATTTACAAGATGGTGGCAAAGTCAAACGCGGTTGGCTGGGTGTTCATATCCAGAATGTGACAGAAGACATCGCAGACAGCCTTGGGTTGGCTGAAGCCGCAGGCGCTATGGTTACCCATACCGATGAAAGTGCCCCGGCATTCAAAAGCGGTGTTCAGATCGGTGATATTATCCTCGCAGTGGAAGATAATCCTGTTAAAAATACGCGCGAATTGGCTCGCCTAATCGGTCGTGCAGATCCAGATTCTGACGTTGAATTGACCATTTGGCGTGAAGATCGAGAGATCAAGATTGAAGTGCATCTGGGCCTGTTCCCGGACCAAGCCAGCATTTCGGAGCAAAAGCAGATTGAACCCGCAAAACCGATTGCACCTGCAGAGGTCGAAGAGTTCGGTTTAGAACTGCAGGTTAGTCCGGATGAAGAGGGTGTCGTAATCACCAGTATCAATCCTGATAGCGTTGCTGCAGAAAAAGGCTTGGTGCAAGGTGATGTCATCCAGTCGGTTGCAGGCAAAAAAGTCGATAGTATCAAGCAACTGCGCCAGCAAATCGCTGAAGCAAAAGACGGAAGCCGAAAAACAATTCTGATGCGTGTCAAAACGCAGAATGGCATCCGCTTTGTGGCCTTGCCGTTGAAAAAATCGTAAACCGTCAGTCGATGGTCGCATGCGATCTACGTGAGATTGCAGCATTTTCTGACAAGAAACAAAAAGGGGGCTTTATGCTCCCTTTTTGTTAGCGACTTTGTCTGTAAGTCTGTGACTTATCGGGCATTTTAGACAAACGCCCTTTGCTGATGCGTAAAGACCGCTATAATCAGGCAAACGCCCATTCATCTGATACCGGATATAGATTTTTTCCGTTTGATCCAACCGAATAGACGCGACGAGGCTTAATCATGCGCATTCTGATTATAGAAGACGATATCGAAGCAGCTAGCTATTTGGTCAAGGGACTCAAGGAAGCGGGCCACACCAGCGATCATGCCCCTGATGGTGATGTAGGCTACGCACTCGCCCATAAAGGTGGCTACGATGTGATGATCATTGATCGCATGCTGCCAAAGCGCGATGGATTGTCTATTATAGAACAGCGCCGGACCGAAGGTGATGCAACCCCCGTCTTGATTTTGTCAGCACTTGGTGAGGTCGATGATCGGGTAACGGGCCTTAGGGCTGGGGGGGACGACTATCTTACCAAACCATACGCATTTACGGAGTTGCTTGCGCGGATTGAAGTCATGGCACGACGCCGAAGTCCCAGCGAAGTAGAAACTGTCTACCGGTTGGCTGATTTGGAGCTTGATCGTCTTTCGCACAGTGTGAAGAGAGCTGGCCAAGTGATTTTGCTGCAACCCCGTGAATTTAGGCTGCTTGAATATCTAATGAAAAACGCCGGTCAGGTGGTGACGCGCACAATGTTGCTGGAAAATGTATGGGACTATCATTTTGACCCTCAGACCAATGTGATTGACGTGCATATTTCACGCCTTAGAGCAAAAATTGACAAGGGCTTCGATCCAGCCCTTTTGCAGACCGTTCGTGGATCTGGCTACAGCCTCCGTGCGCCGGATTAGGCCTCTTGAGCGCCAAATGACAGGCATCTCTGGCATTTCCATAACAAGGATACCGAAGCGACATGGCGATGGGGTCTATCAATAAGATCTTGCGGACAACAGCGTTCAAGCTGTCTGCTATCTATTTGATAATTTTCACTATGTTTGCAACATTCCTCATTGTCTACATTGCGATTAATACCCAAATTCTGATGACACGACAGCTCAATTCTACAATCGAAGTAGAGGTGAGGGGAATGTTGGAGCAATATCGCTCCGGGGGCATGGCATCTCTGGTCAAAGTGATAGAAGCGCGCTCCCGCAGACCGGGTGCTAGCCTCTATTTGGTGACGGACTTTCGGGGGCATTATGTCGCCGGTAATGTGTCGACGCTACCCAAATGGGTGCTTGATGAGCGCGGGGCCATTGAACAATCCGTTCCCTATCAGCGCTTGGGTGAAACAACGCGTAAGGAATATAACGCTGTCGTCAGTGTCTATGAAATTTTTGGCGGATACCGGCTTCTCGTCGGACGAGATGTTGGAGAACGAGAATTGTTCCGCAAAGTTGTGGAACAAGCTTTTATCGTATCTGCAATTCTTATGATTGTGCTTGCTATGCTTGCATGGCTGTTTGTTTCGAGAAAAGTGCTTCACCGTATTGATCTTATCACTGAGGCATCACACACCATTATGCGAGGGCAGTTGGATGAGCGCTTGCCAGTCACGCAAGCCGGCGACGAATTTGACCGACTGTCCGAGAATCTGAACACTATGTTATCTCGCATTGAAGCGCTGATGGTGGGGTTGAAAGAGGTCTCGGACAATATTGCCCACGATCTAAAAACTCCTTTGACACGCCTGCGCAATCGCGTGGAGGTGACATTGGCCGACAATAGCAATGATTCCGATGCATACCGTGCAGCTCTCGAACAAACGCTAGAAGAATCAGATGGCCTGATCCGGACTTTTGACGCGCTGTTGCGGATCGCGCGTGTCGAAGCCAAATCCACACAGATCGAGAAAAAACCGCTCGATGTTGGCATAATCGCTGCTGACATGGCTGAATTATATGAACCGGTTGCAGAGGATGAAGGTGCCCTTTTAACTTGGGAGACTGATCCGAACTGCATCATTTCAGGCAATCGAGAGCTGGTCAGCCAAGCCGTAGCAAATCTTATTGACAATGCTTTGAAATATGCAGTCCGGCATGTGCGTGAGCAACCGCAGCAGGAAAAACAAACACTGCCGGCGCAGGCTCGTATTCATGTTTCTGTGTCGCGACTTGGTAAAAAGAGCTCTGGGCCAGAGGATGTTGATTCTCGTGCAATCATTCTGTCTGTATCGGACAACGGTCCCGGCATTGCAAAAGACGACCGCACGCGCGTTTTACAGCGCTTTGTCCGCCTTGATAAAAGCAGGAACCAGCCCGGTTCAGGTTTGGGGTTGAGCCTGGTTAACGCCGTTGCCAGCTTGCATGAAGCAAGGATTGAACTGGGGGACAATAAACCTGGATTAGTTTTTTCGATCCATTTTCCGCCTTTGCTCGATAGGGAAAGTGACGGGGACTCTAAAAATAACTAGGATGCGCAAACACGATAAATCTCCAATGCTCGAACAGTGAAACAATGGGGCAGGGAATGAAGAGGGGGAAAGATGGCACAGGCTCTGAACGAGGACGCCAAATTGGATGCTTTTTGGTTGGATGCGAAACCGTTGCCTTTTCTTGGGGATGGAGATGAACTGCTAATCAATCTGTCTGAAGGTCGTAAAAAGCTGAATGATCTCGATAGCAATGGCGCGAATGGACTGGCAGCATTGGATAATGCTTTGGCCCTGCCGCAGTTGCGCGGCCTCTTGATTGGGATCTGCGAGACATCTACTTTTTTGCGCGATCTAATGGCAAAAGACCCTCAGCGATTGTCACATATTCTCAGCCAGCGTCCCGATCAACGCATCGCCGATCTTGCCTCCAGTGCCGTTACTGAAAAAATGAGCAATGAGGGCGAGATCAAACGTCATCTTCGATTGATAAAACAGGATGCATCCTTAACCATTGCTTTGGCTGATTTGTCGGGGTTGTGGTCTGTGAAACAAGTCACCAATGCGCTGACAACTATCGCTGATGCGACGTTGCGCGGAGCCTTCCGCTTCTCTCTGCAAGAGCATGACCGTCGTGGTAAGATTTCTCTGCCATATCCAGATGATCCCGAACGCGATTGTGGCTATTTTGCATTGGCGATGGGTAAACATGGCGCAGGCGAACTCAACTACTCATCGGATATCGATCTCATCATAATCTATGACGGTGATAATTCCTGCTGTTCCGACAAATGGGAAATGAGCGCGACTTTCGTTCGTATGACCAAATTGATCGTCAAGATCATGCAAGACAGAACAGCTGACGGTTATGTGTTCCGAACCGATTTGCGTTTGCGACCTGATCCGGGCGCGACACCTCCCGCTGTTTCTGTTTTAGCGGCTTTGCAATATTATGAAAGCATGGGACAAAACTGGGAACGTGCAGCCCTTATCAAAGCGCGCCCTTGTGCGGGGGATATTGCCGCAGGCGATAATTTTCTCACCGAGATTGTGCCCTTTATTTGGCGCAAATATTTTGATTTTGCAGCCCTCGCAGACGTGCATTCCATCAAGCGCCAGATTAATGCACACAAAGGCCACGGCACTATTGCGATTAAAGGCCACAACGTGAAGTTGGGCCGCGGGGGAATCCGTGAGATTGAATTTTTTGTCCAGACTCAGCAATTGATTGCGGGGGGGCGCAATCCCGCTTTGCGTGGACGCGAGACTATCCCAATGCTGTCCGAGTTGGTTGAATTGACTTGGATCGAACCCATCGCGCGTGACGAGTTGACGCAAGCCTATGAGTTTTTGCGCAAAGTAGAACATCGCATTCAAATGCAGCGTGATGAACAAAGCCACCTTTTGCCACAGAGTGACGAAGGCGTTGCTGAAATTGGGCGAATGATGGGCTATGCGGATGACATGCAGTTCAAATCAGACTTGCGTGGGTGGTTGGAGTGTGTGCAGGGTCACTATGTGGAATTGTTCAAGGAAGAACAGGAATTGGGGGCAGAAACCGGTGGCAATTTGGTCTTTACCGGCGAAGACGATGACCCAGAAACGCTTGAGACGCTTGGGAGGATGGGGTTTACCACTCCCACGGAAGTTACTAAGGCCATCCGTAGTTGGCATTTTGGACGCTATCCTGCAACGCGCTCGACCAAGGCACGTGAAAGATTGACCGAATTTACACCCGATTTGCTAAAGGCGTTAGGCAATACAGATAATCCCGACGCAGCATTTATCTCATTTAACGCTTTTCTCAGTGCGTTGCCGTCTGGTGTTCAGGTATTTTCGCTCTTACGTAACAATCCGCAGCTGCTTGAGATCCTTGCCATTGTCCTTGGTGCGTCTCCGCGTCTTGCAAAAACGGTTGCACGTCGCCCCCGCGTTATTGATGCATTGTTGGATCCTGCCTTCTTTGGCAATATGCTTGAACGTGATGCTCTAAACACGCAATTGGAACGCATGCTACAGGAGGCTTCATGTTACGAAGAAGCGCTCGATGGAGCACGAATTTTTGGTCAGGAACAACTTTTCTTGATTGGCGTTCGTATTTTGATGGGATCTATTTCTGCCTCACAGGCTGGCGCAGCCTATGCAATGCTAGCTGGCGTCATCGTGCGCCATATGTTGGCGTTTAGCCAATTGGAGCTTGAGCGCCGCCATGGCAAGATTCCGGGTGGGCAAGTGGCTGTGATCGCTATGGGTAAGCTCGGCGGACGCGAAATGACGGCCGGTTCCGATCTTGATCTGATGTTGCTTTATGATCATGACAAAGACGTCACGATGTCCGATGGGGACAAACCACTTGCACCAACAACTTATTACGCACGGCTAACACAGCGACTGATCACAGCGCTTTCTGCTCCGACGGCAGAAGGTGATTTGTACGAGGTTGATTTTCGTTTGCGACCCTCTGGGAATTCAGGGCCGTTGGCTACCTCGCTGACTTCTTTCAAAAACTATCATGCCAAAGATGCCTGGACGTGGGAGCATATGGCTATGACGCGCTCGCGCATTGTGGCAGGTGATGCTGATTTCTCCGCCGTGGTGCGTGCTGAAATTGTCTCTATCCTGTCTGCAGAGCGTGACAAGGAGAAAATTCGCACTGACATTGCCGATATGCGTGGTCGACTTCAGAAAGAGAAACGCACAACCGACATCTGGAATATCAAACAGATTCCTGGCGGACTGGTGGATGCAGAATTTATTGCCCAAGGTTTGCAACTGATCCACGCATACAAACACCCAAAAATTCTGCATGCTAATACAGCGCAGGCGTTGCAGCTGTGCGTGGAAGAAGGATTGATTGAGGTTGGAGATGCAGAAATCTTGCTGCCTGCCATCCGGCTGTATCATGATATGACGCAGATTGTACGTGTTTGCCTTTCCGAAGGATTCCAACCTGATGCGACAGCAAAGGCTTTGAGGGATGTGGTTGTGAGAGCTTCCTATGAACCAGATATGGCGCGTCTTGAGGCGCGCTTGATAGAGTATCAAGACGCTGTTCGTGGGTGCTTTGAACGATTGATGGCGCCCATCCCCAAATAACTCAGATTTCACTAAATGGGGGGCTCTTCTGACATGGTCTTTGAAAAGCAAAGAAATTGAGCGTCTTAACAAACTTATTGTGTGCAAGACGCTTAATTGGCTCTTTGGGCTAAGGCCATAAGTGGCTCACGATTTCTAGGTTTCAGGCTTTATTATGATGATAGCATATCATTTGATCGTCTGGGCAGCCGGATGGTAACTCTTGTACCTTGACCAATACGCGAGCGTATTTTCATCGTCCCACCGGATAAGCATACGATGGTCCGCGCGATTGAAAGTCCCAGTCCCGAACCCTGATGGGTTTTGGTAAATTGGTTCTGGACTTGCTCAAATGGATGCCCAAGACGGTCAATGGCATCTTGTGGAATGCCAACGCCGGTATCTGCAATGGTCAAAGTTGAGAACCCGTCCTGCTGACTGCCTGATAACGAAATTTCCCCACCTTCTGGCGTGAATTTTACAGCATTTTCCAACAAATTGATGACAACTTGTTCCATGAAATGCGGATCAGCAAAGATCTCAAGAGAGTCTGGCATTTCATTGTTGATGGTGATATCTCGCTCTTCAGCTTGATCGGTGATGCCTGTTTCATTGATCTTGCGGACCAATTTCACCATGTCCAGAGTTTCTGAATTGAGATCAACTTCCCCATCTTCAAGACGTGACATATTCAAAATATCGTCGATCAGCTTTAGCAAATAAGAACCGCTACTATGGATGTCAGCAGAATAATCACGATATTTAGTGGTTTTATGCTCGCCAAAGATTTCTTGTTTCATGACTTCGGAAAAGCCGATAATGGCATTCAGCGGGGTGCGCAATTCGTGGGAAATATTTGCAAGGAACTGCGATTTCACACGATTGGCTACCTCGGCATTGTCTTTTTCTTTGGCATATTGCTCTGTGAGCACAACCAGCTGTTGGGCCTGCAACTCAAGAGTTTGTCGTGACTTGCGCAAATCTGAGACAGTCGCAATCAACTGTTGTTCGCTGTCGAGGAGGTTGTTCTCTTGCAGTTTCAGGTTTGTGATGTCTGTTCCGACTGATACAAAACCACCATCCCGTGTTCGCCGCTCACTGATTTGCAGCCATCGTCCATCGGCCAATTGCACTTTGTAAGCGCGGGCTTCAAGAGGCGTCAGATTAATGCGATCAAACAAAACATCGCTTGTCTCTATGTCTTTGTTGTCTTCCAAGGCGACAACATGTGGCTGTCCCCGATCCATAACTTCGTTATAGCTCAAGCCCACAAGATTTTCGTCATCGGATAGATTGTGCAGTTCGCGATAAGGGCGATTGCACAATACAAGTTTGCTTTCATTATCCCATAAAACAAATGCCTCGGAGATTGTATCAACCGCATCGCGAAGGCGTAGATCCGCAAGCATGTTTTTTTCTTCAATGGCGATTTGTTCCGTAACGTCTATCGCAACACCCATAAGGTGAAGGCGATTGTTTGGCGTTTTGGTTAGCTCGGCCCTGATTTGAAAACAAACCCAATGTCCGTCTTCATGTCGGATGCGGAATTGACGATCCATCATGCGGGCATCAGACGATAACAATTCTTCAACATGTTGATGCAGATTACCGTCTTCCGGATGCATGCGTTCATTGATGGTTGCAAATCCCATCAATTGATCTCTCGGTTCCATTCCCAAAAGTTCATACATCGATCGTGACCAATAGATGTGCCCGCGCTCCAAATCCCAATCCCATAGACCTGATCTGGACCGTTTGAGGGATGCGTCCATGCGTTGAATGGTTGCGATATAGATATTATCGGCTTCCCGCGCCCGGGCGCCTTGAGAAAAGAAAGCATAGACAATCAAAAGAATGATGCCGCTCATGAGCGCGAACACAATCACATTGCGTGCGACGTCGCCACGCCATGCCGAGAACATTTTGTCTGTACCGCGGAGTATTGTGACGGACCCACGCCCCCCTCCCAAATGATGCACGGCGGCAAATGCTGCGGTTTCGTCATTTAAGGTTATGTCAAGAACCCCAGCGCTGGCTCCAAATGTCGACAAGGCCTGCGCTCTTCCCAAAAGATCAATCAGTGTTTTTCTCATATTCTGAGCGCCGCGTGGAATAGAAGCGACGATCACACCCGTGCCATCTGTCAAATATATCTGATAATTATCAGCAAGATCTACATCGGGTAGGGAAGCGAATAGCCATTCTTGAAAAGTGGCCCTGCTGGGGGTGTTAAGCGAGGTCGTCGCGCGCCCATCGGTGCCAACATAGGTGTCGGTTTTTGTGCTGCTTTTCTGATTGGTTCTGGAACCCTCGGGCAACAGTGCTTTGGCTGGTTTGCCTGTTGTTATGCGGTTGCTACTCTGCTGCTGGGCCAGTTCCGTCCGCCGGATGAATGCTTCGAACTCATTTCCTACATGGGCGGTGACCAGAGTTGCCAAAAGCCGGATCTCTTTACGAGCATTTTGGTCTATGGCTTCGCGTTGCTGCATCAAATCTGATGCGCGCCAAATGCCAACCAAGGCAATGAAAGACAGAATAACCACCGGAATAATGCGTCTCAGCCAGGGTTCCTGACGGATCTGCGATATATAGGAGGGGTCAGCAAGAAGGCGTGCCGGTCCTGTAACGGTACTCGCGCCATTCTCCATTCTGTCGCCAAAAAAACGGAATCGTACCGCTTTGGGTGCGCTGGCAATATCAGCCTGCGTCATACCCTTCCTCCTAGGTCGGTGTTGTTCGATTGTCGGAGGTGTGCCGCATCTCCGATATATTCTGTATTTGAATCGACCAGGAGGGGTTTGTCTAGAGTCCGAAGAGATTTTTTTGGTTAACAGAAGGTTAACGGGAGTGTTTTGTCGTCACTCCCGGTTTGATTCTGTTAAAGACTCAGCCACTTTTACTCATTGCAAGCAGCGATTGACGATATCTGCCACATCTTTTGAAAGAACTTCAGTATTTGCGATTCTCCGCAATTCTCTTTCGGCGCTGGTTTGCCTTGATGCTTCCAGAACCTTCCAGGAGCGAAAATTATTGGCAAGGCGAGCTGCCGTTTGCGGATTAGAACGATCAAGCGTGAGGATAATGTCGGCAACCAATTTGAAACCTTCGCCATCTTTTCGGTTAAACTGGATTGGGTTGTTCATAGCAAAAGCACCAATCAAGGCGCGGACCCGGTTTGGGTTAGACATTGAAAAGGATGGATGGTCCATTAGGGTTTTGACTTTACCGATGGTGCCCTCTTGTGGGCTGGAAGCTTGCAAAGACAGCCATTTATCAATGACGAGTGCATCATCTGCGTAGCGATCATGAAAGTCGGTCAACAAAGCATCCGCAGCGGTGGAGCGGTTTAACGTCATGGCCGCGAGTGCCGCAAACCGGTCCGTCATATTGCTAGCCTCATTGTAATGTGCAGTGGCTATGCCTTTTGCTGTGCCTTCTCCTGCGGCAAGGATAAGATCCAACAATCCGTTGCGCAGTGCACGACGCCCTGCAGATGCAGAGTCAGGCTGAAATGCGCCACCATCCTGCAAGCTCTGGTAAAGTTCTACCAGCGTCGTGCCGAGCGCTTTTGCGAGCTCTTGACGTAGACTTTCACGGGCGGCGTGAATGGCGTCGGGATTAACATTTTTTCCAATTTCGCGAGCAATGTCGGCTTCACTGGGAACCTGCAGCAACTGAGCGCGGAAAGCATGCTCCAAGCTGTCATCCAGCAAACAGGTTTTTAGGGCCTCTATGAGCGCGGCATTGACTGGTTGGTCAACTGCTATGGAGGATGACCGATTGGCCCTTGTCTGCCGGATCAAGTGATCCATCAACACAAATTGGGTGGCCTCCCATCGGTTGAAGGGATCTGTATCATGCAGCACGAGGATCAATTGGTCTTCTAGGGTCAAATTGGTGCGCAAATGAATCGGAGCAGAAAACCCGCGTGCGAGCGATGGCAGGGCATCTGTCGAGACGCCCTCGAATATATATGTGTGCTCTCTGTTTGTGAGGGTCAGCAACGTACAATCAGATCCCCCGATCAGACCACCCGATTTTGCATCGCGAATGCCGCTGAACGTGGCTGAGCTTCCATCGCGGGCAACCAACCCAAACCGGACCGGGATTTGCATCAGCTTCTTAGTGGGCTGTCCTGGTGTGGGAGGACATGATTGCTCAATGGTTAGGCTCATCTGGCCACGTGCAGCGTCATACGTATAGGTAGCCACCAAGTTTGGTGTACCGGCTTGTCGATACCATTGAGAGAATTGTGTCAGATTGACGGAGCACGCCTCTTCAAAGGAAGCAAGGAAATCCTCGATTGTGACGGCCTGCCCATCAAATCGCTTGAAATACAAGTCGAGGCCGTCTTTGAAGCCATCATCCCCGATGAGTGTTTTCAGCATCCGGCAAAGCTCGGCGCCTTTCTCATAGACAGTTGCTGTATAGAAATTGTTGATTTCTGAATAGGCTTCTGGTCGCACAGGGTGAGCAAGGGGGCCACTGTCTTCGGGGAACTGTCGTGCACGAAGTTGGCGCACATCTGAGATGCGTTTGACAGGGCGCGAGCGCATGTCGGATGAGAATTCTTGGTCGCGAAAGACCGTAAGACCTTCTTTCAGGCATAGTTGGAACCAATCACGGCAGGTGATCCGGTTGCCGGTCCAGTTATGGAAATATTCGTGGGCAATCACGGCCTCAATCAATGCATAGTCGGTATCCGTCGCCGTGTCTGGTTTGGCCAAAACATACTTGTCGTTGAATATATTGAGGCCTTTGTTCTCCATTGCACCCATATTGAAATCGGACACAGCCAGGATCATGAAAATATCAAGGTCATATTCCCGATCAAAGACATCTTCATCCCACTTCATGGATCGCTTTAGCGAGTCCATTGCATAGGCGACCCGATCTTCTTTGCCATGCTCCACATAGATATGCAGCGCAACATTGCGTCCCGAACGGGTAATGAAGTGATCTTCAACGCGCGCCAAATCTCCTGCAACCATAGCAAACAAATAAGATGGTTTGGGGAAGGGGTCTTGCCACACCGCATAATGCCATGCTTGTGCAGTATCGAACCCTTCCGGCGTATCCATGTCGCCTGAGTCGATCAGATTGCCATTGGCAAGCAAATACGGCACATCTTTGGGCGCTTCAATCCGCACCTCATAAACGCTTAGTACATCTGGACGATCATAGAAATATGTGATGCGGCGGAAGCCTTCGGCCTCGCACTGCGTGCAATAGGTGCCGCTTGAGCGGTAAAGTCCCATGAGTTGGGTGTTGTTGTCAGGGGCTACTCTGGTCACAAATTCCAGAATGAATGTCTCTTGGGGTGGTTTATGTAGCACGAACGAGTCTGGAGTGGCTTCATAGTGACTGGCGTCTAAAGCCGAGCCATTGAGGCGTGCACCAATCAGATTGATCTCGTCTCCCTGTAGCTTCAACGCTTGAGAGTTGTTTGAGCCCTGTCGCGGCGCCATCCTCAACGTCGTTGTGATTTCGGTTTGCATCGGGTCAAGGCGAAAGGCCATCGAGACACGATCAATCTGATAAGGAGTGGGTTGGTAGTCTTCCAGTCTAACGACGCTATGGTCTTGTGGCATGAGAGCTTCTTCTTATATTTGGGGATAGAGGACGTGCACCTGAAATCGAGACTATCTGGGACAGGGTGGTGAGGGCAAGTTAGATAGATGGTGCAGTTGCCTGTAAACAGGTGGAAATTTTGAATGGTCGTTGAGTGCTGCGGCGACATTACTTAACGGGCGATGTTTGCAAAATTCACAACTATGTTGTGAATTGCTATGAGTGGATAGCAGCTATGCATATTCGCCATAAGTCTTGCGTGTTTCTACTTAAATCAATGCATGAAGCAGATGAATCATATTGTTAACGCGCAAAGCCAACCGACTCCACGGACTCACTTTTCCCTTCCTGTGTTGGCCAGTTCAAAGGGTACAAACTGGCGACGGTCGGGGTCTACAATCAGTTTGCGGTCGACAGGAGGGACGGCTCTTTGGTGGCAATTGCGACGTTCACAAATGCGACAAGAGACTCCGATTTCAACCACGCCCGCACTGCTTTTCAGGTTTAGCCCGTCAGAGTAAACAATTTCATCAGCATAAGATATCTCGCATCCCAATCCAATGGCATAGCGGCGTACCGGAGCATGGTAGCCAGAGCCAAGCTTTGTTACGCTCGTTGCAATACACAGATATCTAAGCCCGTCTGGCATTTCAGCAATCTGGACCAAAAACCGGCCGGGCTCTTCAAAGGCTTCGTGGACGTTCCAGAGCGGGCAAGCTCCTCCAAAGCGGGCAAATTGAAAGCGGGTCGCCGAGTGTCTTTTGGTAACATTCCCTGCTTTGTCCACCCGTAAAAAATAGAATGGAACGCCCCTCGCACCGGGGCGCTGCATACTGGAAAGTCTATGGGCGACTTGCTGGGGAGAGGCGCCAAAATGATGACGTATCCTTTCGATGTCGTGCCGTGTTTCTCGGGCAAACTCCAGAAACCTTTGATATGGTAGACACAAAGCGCCTGCAAAATAATTGGCAAGCCCGATGCGGCCAATCGCTTCTGCTGCTTCTGAGCGAAAGCCAGCCTTTGCTACGCGTGCATCAATCAGATCTTTATAGTCCATAATGGCAATTTGGTGAGCCAGTAGAAAACTGAGTGAGGCAGCGTCCTGCGCGCTATTCAGGCTCAGCACGCGGCTTTCCTGATCGAAATGGCGCATTGTCTGATCGTTGGCGGGATTTTCGGTATAGCGAACCCTCACATTGTGTCTTTGTTCAAGATAGTCCTGAAACTGGCTGAGGCGGTTGCCCTCCATCATGGCATGGCGCCGAGCCAGATCTTCCGCAGCTTGGTCTAGCTCATCAATATAATTGTCGTGATAATGAAAATAGTCGCGCACTTCCTCATAAGGTAGGGTAGAGCGCTCTACGCCCTCCGTGCTTTGTGTGGTCAATGCGTCGTCCAAAACCATCAGTCTTTCATTGGCGCGCCGATGAGCCTGATGCAGCGTCAGGAAAGCTTGTGTGAGCCAAGGTGAATTGGATGCGGCCATTTTGAGTTCTTGCAGCCCGGGATTGGTGTCTCGAAAGAGAGGGTCGGCGAGAGCTTCTTTTAGGTCGGCAAGAACACGATTGGTGTCTGCGGTTGCCAGATCGGTGAGCGAAAGATTGAAGTGATGGCTAAGAGCAAGCAGCACCGGTGCGGTGAGCGGGCGTTGGTTGTTTTCAATTTGATTCAGATAAGATGTTGAAATTCCTAGGCGATCTGAAAAACTGGATTGCGTCAAGCCATGGCTTTCACGAAGCGTGCGCACCTTGGGACCAACAAATAACTTCTCTGCCATAGCTGTCTCCATATATTTGCAAGATTTGCAATTTGCAAAAAAATGTTTGCAAAAATATTCGCAAATTTACTCAATTAAATCAAGCTGTTCATTGACAATCTTGTGTGGTTGTCATTTTATCAATTCTGTTGCTAGCCTTTGGGCTAGTGCGGGAGGACGAAAGGCTAGGGGCCAAAGGCCCTGGGCCGCCTAACCACCACATCGGTGGTGATGGAGTTGGTTGTCTTTGATCACTTGCATAGGTGTCTATGATCAAAGGCAACCAGACCAGGCAAGTTGCTTGGCGCGGAGGGAGGCGATCTTGTCTCTGGCGCGCGCTATTGGTTGCCTTAACGGACTGTACCAAAAGCTGCTTGCGTTTGCAGAGTTGAACCATCAGAGACATGTGTCTCAGGACCACAAATAGGGGGAATATATATGCTGTTGCTCGATGATATTGGTGGAGAGGTGCGTCGCGGTTTGGGGCATCAGGGCGAGCAAGGAACCGTTAATTACCGTACAATTGTTCTTGCTGAAACACATCCGATTTTCACCGAGTGCCTACTTGGCATGTTAGGGATCAAGCGTGAATATACGCCTGTCTTGGATTGCACGACATTGGATCAAATGCTCAGTGCGGCTCCTGATCGCGAAGATACGTTGCTGTTTCTCAATCTGGATGCGACGGCGAGTCGTGGGTCGGCTGCATTAACCGATGTCCGCAAGGCCTATAAGCACGCGCGCCTGGTTCTGATTTGCGATGAAGCCGATACAGGGTTGGCTCATTACGCGCTGGGGAATGGGGTTGACTGGGTGCTTTACAAAACAGCTTCTGTGTCTGAACTGCGTTCAACGACAAAAAGGATCAAAACGGGCATTGCAGACGATATAACCGTTGAAGAAAGCGATGCTGTAATTGAGCGTTCAACACTTTATTCCAAGCTGGCCAATCTGACCCCAAAACAAATGACGATTCTGCGCTATTTGCGGGATGGCTTGCTCAACAAACAGATCGCTTACGAATTGAGCTTAACGGAAGCAACCGTAAAGCATCATATCTCTCTGATTTTGAAAAAACTGAATTGCTATCGCCGTACGCAAGCCGTCGCGATCGCAAACCGGATGATGTAGGCTTACTTATATCCAAAGCAATAGAATAGAGTGCGCGGGTCGCGCCCTTTTTTGTTCGCGTTTGACCAACTCTCGTTTGTCGTCACGGAATGCTCGAGAATACGTGGGCTTGCGTCCGAGCCAAGCCAGTTTGCCCGTGTATATACGCAATTGTGATTATAAAACGGGGCTAAGTTATACGGTATTTACAATTCAGAAAGGTAAATCACCAACACTACCTGCAATCACTTCCAGGATCCGCAGGAGAAAACAGGATGCAAATCCTTCCGCAAAGACTTTCTACAAAAATTCCGGTAATCATGATCGTATCGGTTACCATATTGGTGGCTGTCCTTGTGGGTGTCGCAACATGGGTCGGAGGAAAGACGTCTGTCAGTTTGACCGAAACCGCGATGCTAAATGCTGCCAAAGGCAGAACCAGCACCGTCACTCTTTATATGGCGCAATTGCAAGACAAGATGCAGAATATGGCATCGCATACCATCACGGCGGATGCCGCGACCGAACTGTCGGGTGGCTGGGGTGTGCTGAAAACAGAAGCCGCAAAGCAACTGCGTCAAATTTATGTAAATGATAACCCCAATCCCGAGCAAGAGCGCTACAAGATGCTGTCTGGTGACGCGGAGGGTGTCTATTACGATAAAGTCCATAAGAAGCATCAGGAACGTGTTGCTGGTTTGCTCGAAGGTGGGCTTTTTCGCGATATGCTGTTGGTTGGTAAAGACGGAAATATTTATTATTCGTATCGCAAGGGCGATGAGTTTGCACGTAACGTCAATGAAGACGGCGTGCTTCATGAAGAATTGCAGTTTCTGGTTAAGCCAATTGTCAAAATTGCAGCCGAAACTCCGGACAGTGGCTACACTGGTGGCAGCTTCACCGGCTTTGTTGAAGTGAATGGCAAGATCACCGCCTACATGGTGGCTCCGATTACCAAATGGGGCAGCACGCTGGGCGCTGTCGCTTTTGAGGTCAATACAGAAACTCTTGCCGAAATTGTAGAGAACCGGTCTGGATTGGGTGAAACCGGCGGAATCGAACTGGTATCCGCCGATCTGAAGCAGGTTAGCTTTAGCCAGCATCGGGTACGAGACCTGCCCGGGTCTGTTTTGGATATTGCAACGCAGGCTCTGACGGGATCTGTGGCAACCGGCGATATTGCCATTGAAGGCGAAGATTATCGTGCCATTGCTGTGCCTTTGTCTGTTTTGGGAACAAGCTGGGCTTTGGTTGTCGAACAAGCCTACTCAGAATTGCTCGCGCCATCCAAAAGCTTGACGCAGATCCTGCTTGTCGTCGGTTTTGTGATGCTGCTGTTGATGGGTGGCTTTGGAGCTCTGTTTATTCGGTTTTCCCTGTCTCCATTGCAAAAGCTGAACGAAGGTGTGATGCAGATTGCTCAGGAAAATTATTCGGTCGATTTGCCTGATAGCCGACGCAAAGACGAAATTGGCGAATTAGCCCACTCTGTTGAGATCCTGCGCAACAATGCACAAGAACGCCGCAGACTCGAAGAGCAGGGGCGCACAGAGCAAGCTGAACGCAGTAGGCGACAACAAGCAATCGAAACCATGATCGATGGGTTCCGTTCCTCTTCTTCTGACTTGCTCAACAATGTTTCCAGTAATATGGAAGGCATGAAACAGACCGCGCAATTGTTATCTGCGATTGCTGAACAAACTGCGACAAAAGCCAACAGTTCAGCGTCCGCCTCTGAAGTCGCCTCTGGCAATGTTCAAACGGTTGCCTCTGCTGCCGAGGAGCTGTCTGCCTCAATTGAAGAAATTAAACGTCAAGTGAATGAGACATCAACGGTTGTTGATCAGGCAACAGAAGCGACTCGAAAAACCACATCAACTGTATCGGGTCTGTCGCATTCTGCGCAGAAAATTGGAGACGTTATCTCCTTGATCCAGGCAATCGCAGAGCAGACCAATCTATTGGCGCTTAACGCTACAATCGAAGCCGCGCGCGCAGGCGAGCACGGTAAAGGCTTTGCTGTGGTGGCATCCGAGGTCAAGGAATTGGCCAACCAGACGTCCAAGGCAACAGAAGAAATCGGCAGCCAAATTCAGGACATTCAAGGTGCCACGCAAGACGCCGTTCTGGCTATTCAAGGGATTGCTGACACAATGGAAAAGGTCAATGAATATACCTTGGCTATTTCCCATGCAGTCGAAGAGCAGGGGGCTGCAACCTTTGAGATTAGTCAGAATGTTGCGCAGGCCGCAAATGGTACACTTGAAGTGGCTGGAAATATGTCAGACCTTACGGCCTCCGTTGCCGAGACCAGCCAATCTGTTGATCAGGTGGAACAGAATTCGCTAGATGTGGCCCAACAAACCGATATGTTGAGGAAAGAAGTGGACTGTTTCCTAAAAAGTGTTGCAGCGGCATAAAATCAGACTTGTGACATATGGAGATCCAAAAGCAGAGCCCGATGGGCTCTGCTTTTCTTATTCTATTCATGCGAGCAACCAAAGTTACTCACAATTGGCGCCTTGAAAAGAGACCGTTGTCGCAAAATGGTAAGTATTGATCCTTAGAAAATGGAAACATTCCTGCGTATTTGTGGACTATCCATACATTTCTTTTACTCGCATTGGTTGACGCGGGTAAAATTTACCTTTCACTAAATAAGTTATAGGACACTGCTTCCAAACTTAAAGAGGTGTGGTAAATATTATGCAGATCCTTCCCAAACGTCTTGCAACCAAGATCCCCCTGATCATGGTTGCCTCGGTTACCATCGTGGTAGCATTATTTGTTACGGTTGCTTCTTGGATGGGAAGCAATACGTCTGTTAGCCTAACTGAGACCGCGTTGCTGAACGGGGCAAAGGGGCGTACTGGCACGGTCGTCATCTATATGGAGCAGTTGCAAGAGAAAATGAACTCTCTTGTCTCGCACACGACAACGGCCAATGCTGCGACAGAGCTGCAAAGCAATTGGAAGAGGTTGAAGGAGGGAGCGTCTGCTTCGATACGTAAGTATTACATCGATGACAATCCCTATGGTGCTGGGGAGCGGAATAAGCTTGTTGATGTCGATGTCAAAGATGTCCATTACACCAAAACCCACGCAAAACATCATGAGAAAATCGGTGAGTTGTTAGCCGGGGGAATGTTCCGCGATCTGATCATGTTCGACAAACAGGGCGACGCTTATTATTCCTATATGAAGGGCGATGAACTGGGGAAAAACGTTTATCGTGAAGGCGACATAAACAAAAAACTGGCGATGCAAGTCAGCCCGATTACAACATCTGCCAAAGAAAACCCGAAAAAGCCCTATGAAGGGTTTCATTTTACTGGCTTCTTCAACGTGAATGGCGAAATCAAGAGCTATCTCGTGGCGCCGGTTGAAAAATGGGGGCTGACCCTTGGTGCGGTTGCTCTTGAGCTCGACACACAAAAACTGACTTCGCTTATGAGTGATAAGACTGGTCTGGGGCAGACTGGCAAAATAGACTTGGTTTCTTCCGGTTTCCAAAGCATCGATTTCTCCAACAAGCAAGTCGTGGATCTGCCAAAGTCGGTTTCCGATGTAGCTGCAAAATCGTTGGAAGGACAAGTTTCAAGAGGCGATGTTGATTTTAACGGAGAGAAGTTCCGTGCCATTTCCGTTCCAATGACCGTATTGGGAACCAATTGGGCTGTCGTCGCGCAGCAGTCTTATGACGAGCTTCTGGCTCCATCGAATCAATTAACCCATAGTCTTTTGATCCTTGGATTGGTGATGCTGGTGGTTATGGGTGGACTTGGTGCATGGTTCATCCGGTCCTCTTTGGCTCCGTTGCAAGAGCTGAACCAGGGCGTGATGGAAATTGCGCAAGAAAACTATGATGTCGACCTGCCTGATATGGAAAAACAGGATGAGATTGGCGAATTGAGCCGCTCTGTTGAAGTCCTGCGGAACAACGCGTTAGAGCGCAAAAGTTTGCAAGAGCAAAGCGTACAGGATCACGCGCAGCGCGCCCAGCGTCAGCAAGCAGTAGAAGCTATGATCGAAGGCTTCCGGAAGTCTTCTTCAGAGTTGCTGAACAATGTAGCAAGCAATATGGATAATATGCAGAATGCTGCAAAAATATTGTCCGGCGTTGCCGATCAAACTGCCGATAAAGCGAACAGTTCTGCTGCTGCTTCTGAAGTCGCCTCTGGCAACGTGCAAACGGTGGCATCTGCTGCTGAAGAATTGTCCGCGTCGATTGAAGAGATCAAGCGGCAGGTCAAAGAGACCTCTGAGGTCGTCAATCAAGCAACCGCTGCTACTCGTGAGACAACCGAAACGGTGTCTGGGTTGTCCCATTCCGCTCAGAAAATTGGTGATGTGGTTTCCCTCATTCAGGCCATTGCCGAGCAAACCAATCTGCTGGCTCTTAACGCCACGATCGAAGCGGCCCGGGCCGGTGAACACGGGAGAGGGTTCGCAGTGGTCGCCTCTGAAGTGAAAGAGTTGGCCAATCAGACATCCAAAGCAACCGAAGAAATTGCTTCGCAAATTCAGGATATTCAATCCGCCACAGATCATGCTGTAGAAGCGATCCAAGGCATCGCAACCACCATGGAAAAAGTGAATGAATACACTAATACCATTTCCTTTGCGGTGGACGAGCAGGGGACTGCAACCTATGAAATCAGCAGCAATGTGACGCAGGCTGCGAATGGGACACAGCAGGTGGCGCGTAACATGTCAGATTTGACTTCTTCCATTGCTGAGACGACGCAGTCAGTCGATCAGGTTGAGCTTAGCTCATCGGATGTTGCCCGTCAGACCGATCAACTCAGAAATGAAGTGGATCATTTCCTGAAAGGCGTCTCTGCCGCCTGACCGACCTGAACTTGAATGGAAATTATAAAACAGGGCCCTTGTGGCCCTGTTTTTTGTTTGGTTGCTTTTGAAAAAATGCGTGCTGTTGAGTAGAGGGGCGCGCACCTTTGTAACAAAACAGATAAGGCTCTTGCCGACAAAGGCGAAATCGGATAAACCGAATGCATGACATATTTTGCTGCAAAAATCGCAAATTGGTGGTGGCGGACGCAATAACGGCGGCTGACTATACCCTTATGTGTTTTTGTAACAATTGAATGGGATCAAGCCGTCGGACCTCCGGCGGCTTTTGTGTGTCTGACAGGCTTTGCAGATACCGCGTCGGGATGAAGCGGCACATGCAAAGGAAGATGAATGGACGCGTAAACTGCATCCATATCAGTGAGGAAATGATGAGCAACGATAGTTTTAATCCTGACAGCGCAGACATAGATTTTGTTCCCGATGAGGACTACATCACAGAGGGTGGCATCGAGGTTCTCCGTGTTTCTGGTCAAGATGATTTCAAAACAGCCCTTGATAACTGTTTGACCCAGCTGGATTCTCAGCGCGGTGTGGTCTTGTCGTCCAACTACGAATATCCCGGACGCTATACCCGCGGTGAGTTTGGCTTTGTAAATCCTCCACTTGTCATTACAGCGCGCGGCCGCTCTGTGACCATTGAGGCGCTGAATGATCGTGGTGTCGTTTTGATGCCAGCGATCCACAAAACTCTTAAAGATTTGTCTGTCATCCAATCCTATGAGTCAGACGAAACGCGTATTGCATTGAAGGTTAAGCAACCTGAAGGGAGCTTTACCGAAGAAGAACGCAGCCGCATTCCAAGTGTCTTCTCTGTTGTACGTGAAGTGGTTGGTCTGTTTAAATCTGGCCAAGACAGCATTCTCGGACTTTATGGTGCCTTTGGTTACGATCTGGCGTTCCAGTTTGATTCCGTCGAAATGCAGCTTCAGCGCCCCGACGATCAGCGCGATATGGTGCTCTATATTCCTGATGAAGTCATCGTTGTTGACCTGTATGCCGAAGTTGCCACCAGATACCGCTATGATTTTGCCTATGAGGGCAACACCACAGAGGGCATGGAGCGTCAGGCACGTATCGAGCCGTTTGAACGTACCAATCGTAATACGCCAGATGGCGACCACAAAAAAGGCGAGTATGCAGATGTTGCCCGTAAAGCGGTTGACTATTTTCGCCGTGGAGACCTGTTTGAATGCGTGCCGGGGCAGACCTTTTATGAAACGGTCAAATGCGACCCTTCGGCGATCTCTCGCCGTCTGCAACATATCAATCCCTCACCTTATGGATTTATGATCAATCTTGGTGAGCAAGAATATCTGGTCGGAGCCAGCCCCGAAATGTTCGTCAAAGTTAGCGACGGCAATTTGGTTGAGACCTGCCCCATTTCCGGCACCATCCAACGTGGGCGTGATCCGATTGAGGACAGCGAACAAATCCTCAAATTGCTCAATTCCAAAAAAGACGAGTCAGAGCTAACCATGTGCTCGGACGTTGATCGCAATGATAAAAGCCGCGTTTGCGTGCCCGGATCGGTACGCGTCAAGGGGCGTCGCCAGATTGAGCTTTACTCCCGCCTTATTCACACCGTGGACCACATCGAAGGACGCTTGCGCGAAGGCCTCGACGCAATGGACGCATTCTTGTCTCATGCATGGGCTGTAACCGTGACCGGTGCCCCCAAATTATGGGCAATGGATTTTATTGAGAAACATGAAAAATCCCCTCGTGCGTGGTACGGTGGAGCTATTGGCATGATTGGATTTGACGGCAACATGAATACAGGTCTGACCTTGCGCACCATTCGCATCAAGCATGGTATTGCCGAGGTGCGGGCAGGGGCGACATTGCTGTTTGATTCCGATCCGGAGGCTGAAGAAGCTGAAACAGAACTCAAAGCGTCTGCGATGCGTGCCGCGATCAGAGATGCAGCCAATCCAGAAATTCTAGTTGAGGGGCAGACAAAAAAGCATCCTGGTGAAGGGGTTAAGATCCTGTTGGTCGACCATCAGGACAGCTTCGTGCATACCTTGGCCAACTATTTCCGTCAAACAGGAGCGGACGTGGTAACGGTCCGAACACCTGTCGCTGACGACGTTTTCGATCGGGTTAAGCCTGACCTTGTTGTTATGTCGCCCGGCCCAGGCTCACCGAAGCATTTTAACACAGACATTACGATTGCCAAGGCGCGCCAAAGAGGCCTTTCTATCTTTGGAGTCTGCCTTGGCTTGCAGGCCATAACTGAAGCCTTTGGCGGCACTCTTGACCAGTTGGGGACGCCGATGCATGGCAAGCCGTCGCGCATCAAGCTGACACCGGATGGACTTTTCAAAGGTCTACCCGACGAAGTGGTTGTTGGGCGATATCACTCCTTGTTTGCAGACCGTGCAACGCTACCAGATCAGTTGCGCGTGAGCGCCGAAACCCAAGACGGTGTAATTATGGCGCTGGAACATGTGTCTGAACCAATCAGCGCGGTTCAGTTCCATCCCGAATCTATAATGAGTCTGGGGGGGGACGCAGGTATGTTGATGATTGAGAATGTCGTGGCCAAAGTGAAAGCTGCAAAAAATACATAAGCATTGACCAGCAGAGCACATGAGGTCCGTTCCTGTGCTCTGCTGTGTTTCTCCACAAATGCCAAAGCATTTCTTGTCCACCCGCAACCAAGGGCGACAAGCGGGCCATTTGTCGCTAACATGTCGTCATTACACTGGCTTTTCGGATCGCGGTCACATCAGACCAAGAGGCGGTTCTGTGAAAAAGGCCGGAAAAGACGGTAGGCAGGAGAAGACACATGGCTGATCTCTGGACAATCGCAGCAGCGCAAAAAGCTTTGCGTGAAGGGGACGTTTCCTCTGTCGATCTCGTGAGCGCCGCCTATAGAGTCATTGAGAAAGACGAAGGGGAAGGCGCGCGTACCTTTGTCCGGACCTTCAAAAACGCGGCCATCACACAAGCGGCAGCCTCAGATGCCATGCGAAAAATGCATGTTCCGCAAGGCCCGCTTGCCGGTATTCCCATTTCTGTCAAAGATTTGTTTGATGTCTCAGGTGAACCGACAACTGCTGGCTCCAAAGCTCTGGCAGGTGTGGCAAAGCCTGCACAGCAAGACGCCCTCGTTCTTGCGCGGTTGCGCGCAGCCGGAGCAATCTTCCTTGGACATACAAATATGACGGAATTTGCCTATTCCGGTCTGGGTATCAACCCGCATTTTGGCACCCCCCTGAATCCATGGGATCGTTTAACCGGTCGAGTGCCCGGTGGGTCGTCTTCTGGGGCGGCTATGTCTGTGGTCGAGAATATGGCTATTGCGGCCATTGGATCGGACACCGGTGGTTCAGTTAGAATTCCTGCGGCTTTCAATCGTCTATATGGTTTCAAGCCCAGCTTTGGCCGTCATCCCCTAGACGGCGTTTTCCCACTGGGGCGGTCGCTAGATACTGTCGGCCCCATCGGAAATTCTATGGCCTGTTGCCGGTTGATTGATCATTTGATGGCCGGTTTGCCGGTTCCTGATGCGGACATCCGTCCTTTGGCCGGTTTCCGGTTTGGAATTCTGGAAACCATTGCACTGGACGGATTGGACGTGGAAGTCGCAGGCGGTTTTGTCCGTGCCCTTGAAACAATCTCTAAAGCCGGAGCCCGCCTTGAACGCATCAAGGTGGATGCCATCAATCGCTTCACTGACATCGGTCATATGGGGAGTCTTGTCGGCCCCGAGGCCTATCATGCTCATCGTGCATTTCTCATGGAGTATGGCGATAGTGTGGATCCTCGCGTGCGTAGCCGTATTGAAGCGGCAGCACATATTGCTGCTGCAGATTATATCGAAATGCTGGATCTGCAAAAAGACATGCAAGAGCGCACACATATGGCGACACGCAATTATGATGCGATCCTGATGCCAACGGTCGCTGTTGTCCCGCCGGAAATCAAACCTCTTTTGGCGTCTGACGAGTTGTATTTCGAGACCAACCTAAAAGTCCTGCGTAATACATCTATCGGCAATCTACTTGGCCGACCATCCGCATCTATTCCTGTTGGGGCAGAAGGATCAGTACCCGTTGGACTGATGATTATGGGGGAATATAATCAGGATGCAAACGTGTTGAATATCGCGGAGTCAATCGACTTTTGCTTGAAATCTTAGTCAACTGGGGTGTGCAAACGTTGCTCGCACGATCACATCTGACGGGTGTTGGGTAATCTGTTCTTGGATCTATGATGCGTTTTTGTAATAATATTTCAATATGTGATGCTGAAATATCTAGTAAATACCAAAGTCTAATAGACCATATTCGTAAAGTAACGCTCTAAATTTTTTGTAGAATTTCCTAAAAACTACAGGCGTTTGGTTCGGATTTTCTAGGTTTGTTCAAATAAAACAAGCCGTGCCTTTGCCTCGAGGGGCGATTGCCGTTTCAGTCTGTGCGTTAAATGGTTGCCGGGAATGTTTTCCACAACTATATTAATTCGTTTTTGGGCGACAGACTTTCAACGTAAGAAATATAATTATTTTATTTGTAAGGCGTTGGAACTATGTGGAAATGTGGTTGCGCATGGTGCGATATATTCACAAATCCAAAAGGCCGGCAGGCAGTTTGCTCACAAATTATGATTAACGGCGCTAAACTGTAGCTTGCAAATGATTGGGAACCCGATTATCTGACTTGCTCATCCAGACTACGGAAATTTACTTGTATGGACGAGATTGATCGACGTCTGCTTGCTCTGCTTCAGAAAGACGGAAGAAGAGCGAGCGCTGATTTGGCCAAGGTAATTGGTTTGTCGGTTTCAGCGACCAATGAGAGGGTTCGAAAGCTACTGGACTCTGGTGCCGTAAGGGCAATTGAGGCAATTGTCGAACCCGCTAGTGTAGGGTTCGGTGTTACTGCTTTTGTTTTTGTGGATCTGGATTATGCGTTTAGTGAAGAAAAATTTGTGTTGGCGGCCAGTTCTTTCAAGGAAGTGCTTGAGCTGCATCATGTAACGGGATCGCACTCATATATGCTCAAAGTGCGTGAGCGTACCAACGCCGATTTAAATGGTTTCATCGTGTCGTCACTCAAACGACTGCAAGGAGTGCGTTCGACGGAAACGCTGATCGCTCTGGAAACCGTAAAAGAAACGATGGTTTTGCCATTGTAGGGTGGGCTTGCCGATGTGGCATGAATTACTCCCCTAGAATAGCAAACAAGAACGAGCAGAGAATAGCGACTAGTCCCCCAATTAAAGTGTCGCTGCTTTTATGAGCAAATTCTCTGCGCGTAGGGCCTTTGGGCCCACATTATGCTAGTCCGTTGGATTTGCATACTGGTCGTCGTTGTCCCCGCAGCGGCGACCAGACTTGGGACTTGTGTTTTTCTCCCGATAGCGGCGTGCTACTTCAGTGCGGTTTCTCATGTGAGAGCATATGCTGCAGGGCGTGGTATGAGGCCTTTGGTGTGCGTTGAAGACTGTCAAAGTCCACGTGAATAATGCCAAACCGCTTGTCGAACCCGAACGACCATTCAAAGTTATCCATCAAAGACCAGACAAAATAGGCTTTCAGAGGCACACCTTTGTCGATCGCTTTGAGTGCACTGTTGAAATGCGCATCAAGATAGGCAATACGCTCTTGATCATCGACGGCGTCACCGACCAGCATGTCTTTGTTGGCCATGCCGTTTTCAGTGATGGCGAGGGGGGTGTCGTGGGTATAATTGTCTCTTATCCAACAAAGAATTTCGCCAAGTCCCTCGGGAAAGACTTCCCAATCCATTTCCGTTCGGGGCAGTCCTCCATGATGAGTGATACTCAAAGGAAGGGCGCTGCCAAGGTGGCTTTCCCCTGCTGAAACCAAAGTGCGGGTATAATAATTGACACCCATCCAGTCGATTGGCGTTGCAATTTGTGCCATGTCATCTTGCCAATTGTTCGGCAGGTAGGCTTCAATGTGGTCCAAAACAGTGTCTGGATATTTCCCTTTGGTGAACGCACTCAAAAACCAGCGATTCAATATGCCTTCTTCCAGTTCAGCCGCTTTTGCTGAACTGGGTTTGTCGTCATATGGGCTGGTGTGTTCAAAATTTAGCACGACTCCCAGTTCCTCTTGGCCTAGAGCGCGCATCGCAGCCATAGCCTTGCCGTGAGCAACGGGCACCAAGTGAGCTGTGCGACTGGCGGCGCGAATATCTCTTAGTCCGGGGGCATGCATCCCATGATAGTGGCTGAGCCAAGTGACGCACCATGGTTCGTTGAATGTAGCAACGCTGGCCAGACGATCACCCAGACATTTGATCATAATCTCTGCATAATCAGCAAAATAGTCGCCCACATCACGGTTCCGCCATCCGCCGATATCGGCCAAATAGCTGGGTAATTCCCAATGGTAGAGAGTCAAATGCGGTGCGATGCCGCGCTCCAAAAGCCCATCCACCAGCCGGTCGTAAAAATCGAGACCTTCTTTGTTTGTTTCGCCATTTGCTTGTGGCAATATTCGCGCCCAAGAGGATGAAAACCGATAGGCATCAAGGCCCAAATCTTTCATAAGATCGAGATCTCCCTCCCATCGAGTATAGTGATCGCAGGCGATTGAGCCATTTTCGAAATTGGCAACGTTGCCTTTGCTTGCGGCAAAACTGTCCCAATGGCTGGATCCACATCCGCCAAAAGAGCTGCCTTCAATTTGATAGGCGGAGGTCGAGGAGCCAAAAACGAAGTCTTTGGGAAAATCAGAGCGCCTCACAGTAAAAGCGGGCTGTCGGGAAAGAATGGGCATAGAAAATTCTCGCTGACTTCATAATTCAAAATGTCTATCGAGGGCGCAAAAGGCGACCCTCTATTCGATGATCCGACGCGGACCCGTCGAGCGACCTACAACCAGTTCGGCTTCCCACAGTTCTTGTGTCGGCGGGCTATCGGGATTGGCAATCCGCTCTAACAGGATTTCAGCCAATCGCTTGCCTGCTTCTTTAATCGAGGACCTTACCGCGGTGAAGAGCGGAACGCCGCTATACTGCAAAAAGGAAAGCTGGTCATCAAAGGTCAAAACCGAGAGGTCTCGGCCAAGATGAAGTCCTGCTTCTTGGGCTGCGCGCACAACACCCAAAGCGGTCAATACCGAAGAGGTCAAAACAGCGGTCGGCGGATTAGGGCGTTTTAATAATTCACGTGTGATTTCATACCCATAAGGTTCAATCATATCGGCTGAAAAAATCAGATCCCGATCAACTTCCAGACCATGTTGTACCATTGCAGATTCATAGCCAATGCGGCGTCTGAAAGCGAAATCCATTTCTTCGAGCCCATTCAACAGGGCGATGCGTGTGTGACCCAAATCGAGCAGAAAATTGGTGGCTCTTTTGAAGGAGCTGCGATTGTTTACGTCCAACCAGCTATACCGATTGGCTCCATTTTCAGTTCGTCCATGCACCACAAAAGGAATTTTGAGGCTTTCTAACAATTCAATGCGTGCGTCATCTTTGGCAGGGCCGTGAACGATCACCCCATCGACCCGACCCGACTTAGCCAATTCGCGATAGCAATTTTCTTGCTCATCAAAGGGTACAACAGGAATGAGCATATCATAGCCAAATCGAGAGTAGGTCTCACCCGCACCCGCAATGAAGTCCGAAAAATGCGGATTGATCATGGAGTGTTCAGGACTCTGCGGCACAACGTGAGCGACAGCGTGGGATCGACCCATCGCCAATTGTTTGGCTGAAGAGGAGGGGTGGTAATTGTATTTCTGAGCGGCCTCCACGACACGTAAGCGTGTTTTTTCGCCGACTTCGGGGTATCCGTTCAGGGCACGACTGACCGTGGTCTGAGACAGTTTCAGAATATTGGACAGTTCTTTCAGATTCACGACGGTCACCTCAATATCATCGCGCCCACACCTAACCGTCTCGCACCCAAAGCGACAAAGCAGCAGCTTTCGGTGCGGCCCTCCCAGGAAACTTGGTTGATACAGAGCCGATAGAATGGGCCAAAGCCCTTTCAAAACCGATCTACATTTTAGGCATAAAGAAGGTCATTCTACAATCCGGTTTTATAACAATATTTGACGTTGCGGGTGCTGTATACGTATTAAGGCTTAGTATAGCTTCTAGTTATGTGAGGCATTTGCTGGGTTTTGGAATTTCATACTTGACTCTTTGAGTTATCCCAAGCATCCTCAATTGTATTCAAAGCGCTTTGAAAAAAGTGTGCTGTTCTTTTGTTAACGACGGGATGCGGCTTTGGGTTGGTGTCCTTGGGAGGTTTGCGAAATGTTGAAGTCCTTAATGTTGGGTGCTGCTGTTGCTGCGCTCGCAGCTGGTAGTGTTCAGGCCGCTGACCATCTGAAGTTTGCGCCGGGTGAAGATGCGCGCTTCACATGGTCTTCTTATGATGAGTTGAAAAAAATTGACCTGAAAGGTGAGACTGTCACTGTTTCTGGTCCTTGGCTCGGTGCCGATAAGGATCTGTTTGAAAGTGTGATCCATTATTTCGAAGAAGCAACAGGCGCCAAGGTAGAATATGCTGGCTCTGATAGTTTCGAACAACAAATTGTAATCGACACCGGCGCAGGATCGGCACCCAATGTTGCTGTCTTCCCGCAGCCGGGTTTGGCCGCTGACCTCGCTTCAAAGGGCTATTTGGTTCCTTTGCATGACGACACCAAAGCATGGGTGAAAGACAACTATGCTGCTGGTCAGTCTTGGGTTGATCTGGGTACCTACAAAGGCAAAGACGGTGCCGATGGCTACTATGGTTTCTTCTATAAAGTTGATCTGAAATCGTTGGTCTGGTTCGTGCCGGAAAACTTTGAAGATGCTGGTTATGAAGTGCCTGAAAGCATGGAAGACCTGAAAGCCCTGACAGAGCAGATCGTCGTTGATGGCGGAACTCCTTGGTGTATCGGCTTGGGTTCTGGTGGTGCAACGGGCTGGCCCGCTACCGACTGGGTAGAAGATCTGATGTTGCGCACTCAGGCTCCTGATGTGTATGACAAATGGGTCTCCAACGAAATCAAGTTCGACGATCCTGCCGTTGTTGGTGCTGTCGAAGAGTTTGGCTGGTTTGCACGCAACGATGCTTTTGTTGATGGCGGCGCTGGCGCTGTGGCAACGACCGACTTCCGCGACAGCCCAAAAGGCATGTTTACATCGCCTCCTAAATGCTACATGCATCGCCAAGCTTCCTTTATCCCATCCTTCTTCCCTGAAGGCACAAAATTGGGTCAGGATGCAGACTTCTTCTACTTCCCTGCATACGCAAGCAAAGATCTCGGAAAACCGGTGCTTGGTGCTGGTACCTTGTTTGCTATCACGAAAGAATCCAAAGGGGCTCATGCATTCATCGACTTCTTGAAGTCGCCAATCGCGCATGAAGTCTGGATGGCTCAGGCAGGTCTGCTGACACCACATAAAGGCGTCAACACCGAAGCCTATGCAAACGAAGCTCTGAAAAAACAGGGAGAGATTTTGCTCAATGCGACAACATTCCGCTTTGACGGTTCAGACCTGATGCCCGGCAAAATCGGCGCTGGGTCTTTCTGGACCGGCATGGTTGATTATGCTGGCGGCAAAGATGCCAAAGAAGTCACTTCCGAAATCCAGAAAACCTGGGATGCTCTGAAGTAAGACTTGCAGTCCACTTCGTGCAAAGAGTGAAATCACTGGCCCCAAATAGTAAATATGGGGGCCAGTGATTAACGGAGAGTGGTCAGCCATTGATAATGGGGGGCTCGGTTGATTTCGCTAGGGAGGCTGCTGTTGTATTGTGAGCGTGTTTTAATTTGAGCGAAGATGCTTGAACCAAAGCCATTGTTTGAGGTGTTTTATCCGGCAGATACGCCTCTCACTGGAGACATAAAGACTATTTCTCTTCACTTTGGTGCAGGCAACAGGACGTTTGAACAACACACTCACAATTCACGAGCTGCAACCCAAAACCATAATTGCTTGAAAGACAGATCAGTCATAATGCAGGGACAAAATGGGTTTACCTTGCTGCAATATGTCACGATACTTTTCGATTTGGGCTTGAGAGGCCGTGGTGCTCACGACGCTCAGGCCAAGTTTGACAAGGGTCGAAAAACTCAAATCAATAGACCGGCACAGTCAATGGTAAAGCGCATAAGCATCGTCATTTTGCGAGTTTTGCTTTTGTCATTTCCGGCAGACCAAAGGTGGAGCGTGCGTAAATGGAGCAACTAGCATCGGCATTAGGGACAGTGGTCGTCGGTGTCCTGGGCTGCGTCGTCTATTTTTATGGCTCGAATTGGCTTCTGGATCGCGTGTATCCAGCCAATGTTGCCTCTGCGACAAAGGGAATACACAATCTTACGCGGGCGCATCAAATTCGCCCCTGGTTGTTTCTGGGCCCGGCACTGTTAGCGCTTGGCCTTTATTTGGTCTATCCGGCTGTGGAATCCATCCGCCTCTCTTTTTATGACAACGACAGCGACACCTTCGTAGGGCTTAGCAACTATGTCTGGCTGTGGTCTGATCAGGGGTTCCGTCAATCCATGTTCAACAACATGCTTTGGCTACTCTTTGTTCCTGCCATGTCGACCTTCTTTGGATTGGTGATTGCGGCGCTGACCGATCGGATTTGGTGGGGCAATATCGCCAAATCTCTTATCTTTATGCCAATGGCAATTTCCTTCATCGGCGCGTCGATCATTTGGAAATTTGTTTACGAATATCGCGGCGAAGGGTCCAATCAAATTGGTATTCTCAACGCGGTTGTCGAAGCATTGGGCATGGAGCCTCAGGCTTGGATTACCATTCCCTTCTGGAATAACTTCTTCCTGATGATCATCCTGATCTGGATCCAGACCGGCTTTGCAATGGTAATCTTGTCTGCCGCTTTGCGTGGTATTCCGGAAGAAACCATCGAAGCTGCGGTCATTGATGGTGCCAACGGTGTTGAAATTTTCTTCTACATCATGGTGCCGCAGATCTGGAAGACCATTGCTGTGGTATGGACCACCATCACCATAACAGTGCTCAAGGTTTTCGACATCGTTTTTGCCATGACAAATGGGCAATGGGATACGCAGGTGCTTGCCAACTTCATGTATGACTGGATGTTCCGTGGCGGCGGCGACTTTGGTCGAGGCGCAACCATCGCAGTCATCATCATGCTGCTCGTTGTTCCCATCATGGTTTGGAACATCCGTTCGGCCAATTCCGAAAATAGAGGGCACTAACAATGATCTCTGGGTCTAATACAAAATCACCATTGCTCTGGGTGGTGCATCTATCCGTTCTCTTGCTCGTGCTGCTCTGGACCTTGCCGACAATCGGCTTGTTTGTATCGTCAATCCGAGACAAGGACCAACTGGCCGTGACCGGCTGGTGGACGGCCCTTGTTTCATCCGAACAAAATCTGATCGGGCGCACCATGGGGCCGGATAGCCAAATCGAGCGCGACGGACTGTTTGTTCTGGAAGGCAATATCCTGACCGAGAATGACGAACAAGGCACTGTCACAGCATTTGGATGGCGTTCCCAAGACCCCACCGCTTTTAAGCCCGGTGAGGTTGCTGAAATGTCAAAGGGGCGCAAAATGACGGTTCAGGAAGATGGTCATTATACCTTGACGTCGCCTGAACCAATGACCGGATCCCGTGGTAGCCGTGTGTTCCATACAGTCATCAGCCCGCCAATTTTTACGCTGGACAACTACCGAGAGGTGCTGGCGGCTGAAGGCATCGGCAAGTCCTTTGTGAATTCACTCACTGTGACAATTCCTTCAACGGTCATTCCCATCCTCATTGCAGCTTTTGCTGCCTACGCCCTGGCTTGGATGCAGTTTCCTGGTCGTGCGGTTTTGATTGCCGTTGTCGTTGGGCTGCTTGTTGTGCCGCTACAAATGTCTCTCATTCCATTGTTGCAACTCTACAATAAGGTGGGTGGTTTCTTTGGTGTTCCAGCCAAGACCTATCTGGGTATATGGCTTGCGCATACCGGCTTCGGCCTGCCGTTGGCGATCTATTTGCTGCGCAACTATATTTCTGAGCTGCCACGCGAAATCATCGAGTCAGCCCGTGTGGATGGCGCCAGCCACTTTGACATTTTCATCAAGATCATCTTGCCCCTGTCTTTTCCGGCTTTGGCGTCCTTTGCGATTTTCCAATTCTTGTGGGTCTGGAATGACCTTCTGGTCGCGATGGTCTTCTTGGGCAATGGCGAAGATCAATTGGTGCTCACAGGGCGCCTGCGCGAAATGCTTGGTTCTCGCGGCGGCAACTGGGAAATTCTGACGGCGTCAGCCTTTATCACCATCCTCGTTCCGCTTGGCGTCTTCTTCTCGCTTCAGCGTTATCTGGTTCGAGGTCTTCTGGCTGGATCGGTCAAAGGTTAAGTCTAGCCTGCTCGATCGCATGGGCAAGCAAACGCAAACGTGAATATTACTGGAAATACTATGCAAGAGACTGCAATCGATAAGGACTGGTGGCGCGGCGCGGTGATCTATCAGATCTATCCGCGGTCCTATCAGGACAGCAATGGCGATGGTATTGGCGACCTCAAAGGGATCACATCCAGACTGCCATACATCGCTTCTTTGGGGGCGGATGCCATTTGGATCTCTCCCTTCTTTACATCGCCTATGGACGATTTCGGCTATGACGTGTCCGATTATTGCGATGTTGATCCAATGTTCGGCTCGCTTGGCGATTTTGATGAATTGGTCAAAGTGGCGCACGATCTGAATGTCAAAGTGATGATTGATCTGGTGCTATCGCATACATCCAATCAGCATGAATGGTTCAAGCAGTCCCGTTCCAGTCGTGATGGTGAAAAGTCAGATTGGTATGTCTGGGCCGATGCAAAACCCGATGGATCTCCGCCCAACAACTGGATTTCCATTTTTGGTGGTGCAGCGTGGGAATGGGATTCCCACCGTCGACAATATTACATGCATAATTTCCTCGCGTCCCAGCCGGATTTGAACTTCCATAATATGGATGTTCAGGACGCGCTGCTTGATGCAACTCGCTTCTGGCTTGATCGTGGGGTTGATGGTTTCCGTCTGGATACCATCAACTTCTATGTTCATTCGCAAAGCTTGAAGGACAATCCACCACTGCCTCCCGAGCGGCGCAAGTTTAATACCGCCCCTGCAGCCAACCCCTATGGCTACCAGTCGCATGTTTACGACAAAAGCCAACCAGAGAATTTGGCGTTCCTCAAACGCTTTCGCTCTTTGCTGGATGAGTATCCCGCTGCCGCCGCAGTGGGTGAGGTTGGTGATGAGGAGAGGGGGCTGGAGATCGTCGCCGACTATACCTCGGGCGGTGATAAGGTGCATATGTGCTATGGATTCGACTTCCTTGGCGAAACCGTTCCATCGCCGGCCTTTGTGCATCAGGTTTTTGGCGATTTGATCAAAGCGTCGCCGGATAGCTGGCCTTGTTGGGCCTTTTCAAACCATGATGTGCCGCGTTACGCATCACGCTGGCCGGTATCGCCAGACTTACAAGACGCTGCCAATCGCGTGCGCATAGCACTTCTGTTATCCATGCGCGGCTCTGTTTGTCTTTACCAAGGTGAAGAATTGGGATTAGAAGAGGCCGATGTTGCCTATGAAGACCTGCAAGACCCGTATGGCATTCGGTTCTGGCCTGATTTCAAGGGGCGCGATGGCTGCCGCACACCGATGGTGTGGGACGAGAGCAATGAAAATGCGGGCTTTTCCAGCGGCAAACCATGGCTGCCGGTTGCCGAGCCTCACAAGGCCAAGGCCGTGAGCATCCTTGATAAGGATGACGGTTCGTTGCTGCACCATTATCAGCGTCTGTTGGCGTTCCGCAAGGCGCATCCGTCACTTGTGAAAGGCGATTTGCATTTTGTGAAAACAGATGGTGACGTCTTATCGTTCGTGCGCCAACTGGGTGATGACCATGTCTTTTGCGCCTTCAATCTTGTTGGCGAAGACAGGGACATGCCATTTGACAGCATCAACGTCGCTCCAATCGATGGGCATGGATTTGCTTCCACCATTGAAGACGGCAAACTGAAACTGCCCGCCTATGGGGCCTTCTTCGGTGTAATGGAATGAAGATGACAATGAATGCGCATATCGATGTGATAGACATTTTTGACGGGAGGACGGGATGGCAAGTCTGAAGCTTACCAACATTGAAAAGACCTACGGCTCTACCAAGGTTCTCAAGAATATTGACCTTGATATCAAGCAGGGCGAATTCGTCGTTTTCGTTGGCCCGTCCGGGTGTGGCAAATCAACGCTTTTGCGTATGATCGCCGGCCTTGAAAGCATCACTGGCGGTGAATTGCTGATTGATGGTCAACGCATGAACGAGGTGCCCCCCTCCAAGCGCGGCATCGCCATGGTGTTTCAGACCTATGCGCTTTATCCGCATATGACCGTGTATGACAACATGGCGTTCGGTATGAAGATCGCCAAGGCGAACAAAGAAGAGATCAAAAAGCGGGTCAACAATGCCGCTGATATCCTTCAGCTTACCCCATATCTGCAACGTCTGCCAAAGGCCCTTTCCGGTGGTCAACGTCAGCGCGTCGCCATCGGGCGCGCTATTGTGCGCGATCCCAAGGTCTTCTTGTTCGACGAGCCGCTCTCGAACCTTGATGCCGCGCTGCGTGTTGCCACCCGCATTGAGATCTCCCAACTCAATGAGAGCATGCCCGATACCACGATGATCTATGTGACCCATGATCAGGTTGAAGCTATGACATTGGCAGATCGCATCGTGGTACTTTCGACACGCGGCACGATTGAACAATGCGGCGCTCCAATGGAATTGTATAACAATCCCAAAAACGTCTTCGTTGCCCAGTTCATCGGTTCTCCGGCGATGAATATCTATGACTGCTCCATTATAGAAACCGGCGATATCACGCGCGTGTCTTTCAAGGAAGGCGAACCCGGTTTTCAGGTGGAAGTGTCAACCGGTGCTGAATGGAAAGGCAAAAAAGCCAAATTCGGTGTGCGGCCAGAAGATCTGCGCCTACCTACGGAGGGTGAAGAGCCACTCTATTCTTGTGAAGTGCGCATCGTTGAAAAACTGGGTGAAGTCACCTTGCTTTATCTCGAGCCTCCACAGGAAGGCGACGAACCTTTGATTGCCAAAATTCCGGGTAATCATGACTTTGTGCGTGGCCAGTCCGTCAGCTTGACCGCAGACCATGATAAGCGGCATCTGTTTACCGAAGATGATATATCTTTCCGTTGGCTCGACAAAGACTAACGGTCTGTAACTTAGGTCTTAAATGTAAAAGCCCGGATGGAAACATCCGGGCTTTTCGTTTGTGTGGCTTGAAATGGAAACTATCTGACTTGAATCATTTTGTGAGGCAGGTGAATCAGAATATTAGGCAATTGAATCAAGCACTGAAGAAAGGGTGCCAAATATCTGGTCTATCTGACTTTTTTCTATAATCAACGGCGGAGATAGCGCGATGATGTCACCTGTGACGCGGATCATCACACCCCTTTCCCATGCCTTGATCATGGCCTCTGTACCGCGTGCCGCAGCTGCTCCCGCACGTGGTTCCAGCTCAATGGCACCAACCAGCCCAAGATTACGGATATCAATTACGTTGGGTGCGTCTTTGAGGCTGTGAATCGCCTCTTCCCAATAGGGGGCAAGAGCCGCGGCACGTTCGAACAAATCATCTTGTGCATAGGTATCAAGACTGGCAAGGCCAGCCGCCGCCGCAAGGGGATGGCCGGAATAGGTGAATCCATGAAACAGCTCTATGGGCGCATCGGCATTGTCCATCGCGGATTGATAGATTTCATTGGAGACAATCACAGCACCTGCCGGAACCACGCCGTTGGTGATGCCCTTGGCAGTTGTGATGATGTCGGGTTTGACACCGAAATAGTCTGCCGCCGAGTTGGCGCCCAGACGTCCAAATGCCGTGATGACCTCATCAAAAATCAAAAGAATGCCATAGCGATCGCATAGCTCTCTCAGGCGTTTCAAATAGCCTTTGGGTGGCAACAAAACCCCGGTTGATCCGGCCATCGGTTCAACAATCACAGCGGCAATGGTGGACGGGTCGTGTAAGGTGGCGATGTCAATCAAACCATCGGCTTTTTCTGCCCCGTGCTCAGGACAACCGCGCGAGAAGGCATTCAACGTCAGATCGTGGGTATGTGGCAGGTGATCAACACCGGTTAGCAGTGAGCCGTAATACATCCGGTTTTTGACGATACCGCCAACAGAGATACCGCCAAACCCAGATCCGTGATAGCCGCGCTCGCGACCAATAAGCCGTGTGCGCGCAGCGTCGCCGCGCATCCGGTGATAATGCAATGCGATCTTCAGTGCACTGTCTACCGCTTCAGACCCCGAATTGGTAAAGAATACATGATCCATACCGTCTGGAAACAAGTCGGCAACACGGTTGGCAAATTCAAATGCTTTTGGATGTCCAAACTGGAAGCTGGGAGCGTAATCCAGCTCTGCGACTTGCTTCTGGACGGCTTCGGTAATCCGACGCGCATTGTGGCCCGCATTGACGCACCAGAGACCGGCTGTGCCGTCAAGGATATCTCGCCCGTCAGCGCTTTTATAAAACATACCGTCAGCTGCGGCGATCATACGGGGATCCTGTTTGAAGGCGCGGTTGGCAGTATAGGGCATCCAGTAGCTGGACAGATCATTGGGCCTGTTGCTCATATGATTCATGGTTACCTCTGTGGGATTGTTCTGTTCTTTTTATGAGCAAAGTGTGCTGGCATCGCCTATATTGAACAAGTCCTTATTTTATGTCGCGTAACCCATTGAAAAACATTATATTGATACCAAAGTGTTTGAAATATTGAACAGGCAAACAAAAACAGCCTGTGACAGTGAGCAGGAATAAAGTATGGCGAACCCAATTGGCACCTCTGGCTCTGACCCACAAACGGATCAAAGTGCGGGCGAAGGGGCTGATGTCGGTGCCGACGTTGGTGCGCGTTTGCGTCACTTACGCAATGCGCATGGCCTGTCTCAACGAGAATTGGCACGGCGAGCAGGGGTGGCCAACGCCACCATCTCTCAGATTGAGAGCGGTGGCTCGAACCCTTCCGTCGGAGCGCTCAAACGCATCTTGGATGGTCTGTCGATGGACTTGGCCGGTTTCTTCTCGTTTGAGTTGGCCACCGGCGAACGCCATTTCTACAAGGCCAGTGAGTTGCTCGAGATCGGCAAAGATAAATTATCCTATCGACTGGTCGCCGCAGATCGCCCGGGAAGGTCCATCCAGATGCTGCATGAAACCCTCATGCCGGGCGCTGACACAGGCAAAATCCTGCTCAGTCATGCGGGCGAGGAATGCGGCATCGTTCTGTCTGGTAGCCTTGAGGTTAGCGTCGGTGAAATGCGACAAGTCTTACGGCAGGGGGATGCATGGTATTTTGACAGCACCATTCCCCATCGCTTCAGAAACAAAGGCGCGGAGCCCTGCATTTGCATCAGCGCGGGCACCCCACCGACTTTTTGATTGTTTGATTGCCAGACTGATTTTGAAGTCGAAGAAATAAAGTACAAATAAAAAGCCCGGACTAAAACCCGGGCTTTCGTCAAGATTATATTGGTTGGGATCAATTCTTCGGGGTGATTTCTGCTTCCTCTGCAGACAGGCGGTTGCCAACTGCGATCAGTATCAGAACCGACACATTCATCACCAAGGCATAAATCGAAGCGGGAACCATAAAGCGCCCATCACCCATGAATTGTGCGATCACCAAAGCCAAGGCAACATTTTGCAACCCGCATTCGATCGCGATGGTGAGTGCTTGACGGGTGCTTACGCGGAACATCCGGCTAACCAGCAAAGCAGACCCGATAGCGAGGCAGTTGAGTAGGATGACGGCCGGACCGACCGTACTCCAATGTGCGGTTATACTGGCCCATTCGCTGTAGAAAGACGTAAACACGATGGCCGCAAATATTGCTGATGCGATAAATTTGGCGGGCCCTTGGATGCGCATGGAAAGGCGCGGAAAATAGTGACCGATTGCCATGCCAATTGCCAAAGGCAAAGCGGAAATCGCCAATACTTTCATTGCGGTCTCGCCGAAGGGCAATGACGTGAGCTCGACCCCGAGGGCTCCCAAATCACTGTGATCGTTAAACACCAAAAACGCGATGGACAACACTGTTGGAATGGTGATGAAGGCCAACAGATTGGTAACGATCGTCAAGGAGACAGACAGGGCCGTCTTGCCGCGCGCCAAAACGGTAAGCAAATTGGATGTAATACCGCCGGGGGCAGATGCCAAAATGATTAAACCAATCGCGTACACGGTATCCAGTTTGGTGACCAATGCGACACCAAGAGCAATCGCAGGCAAGAAGATGATTTGAGCAAGGATGCCGGCACCGACAACACGCAATTCATGCAACAAAGCTTTGAAATCTTGAAGACGAACCGACAGGCCAACCGTCATCATGATTAAAGCGAGGCCGAGGGGAATAAGGGGAGTATTCACGTTTAACCTTCCTTGATCGTATGCGTCATTTAAAATCTGAAACCGTCATCAGAGCAAATCTGCAAGGCGACCATATCGGTGGATGTTTGTTGCTTCTTTGACCCGTGTCATAATTATATACGGTTTGTCACATAGGTCCTAAGTTTAATTCGTTGGTTGACTGCATCCCCCTATATCGTCTCCAACAGCAAGGCTGGGTTGAAATCCCGGATAAGCTTGACCGAAAGAAAGGGTGCGGGTAATTACTGAACGCTACCTCACAAGAAATAAAAGGACTTTTCATGAAAACTCTTTTTGCTGCCGCCCTTATCGTTGCTGCAAGCGCCTTTTCTGCTCATGCGGCTGATTGGACTGTCGGCTCAATCACCGTATCAGACGCGTTTGCTCGGGCGACTGCGGGGAAGGCCTCATCTGGAGGCAGTTTCCTCACCATCAAAAATGATGGCGAGGCAGATCGCTTGCTGGCTGCCAGCGCGGATGTCGGAGCGAAAACCGAATTGCACACTCATATTCATGAGGGTGATGTCATGAAAATGCGTCAGGTCGATAGCATCGAGTTGCCTGCAAAAACCACTGTTGCACTTAAGCCCGGCGGATATCATGTTATGATGATGCAATTGAAGGCACCGCTCAAAAAAGGCGAAAGCTTTCCGTTGGAACTGACCTTTGAGAAAGCCGGAAAATTGACTGTTGAGGTAACCATTGGCGGTATTGGAGCCAAAATGTCTCCCGAGATGGATCATTCCAAAATGGACCACTCCAAAATTGATAAGTCCAAAAGCCAAAAATAAATCAATGACAGAAAAGGGCTTGGCGACTGTCGCCAGGCCTTTTTATTAATTTAGGTAAGCAACTGAACGAAGATGAAGGCCGCAATCCATACTAGCTGGAACATGGATGTGCCCATTAAGCATTTGTTCAAGTCCGCAGCTGTGTTGGCCAAAAACAGGTTTCTGATGGGAACGCTCAAAGCAAAGGCCATGAGAACAGCGCTTGCCAAGACGCTGACGAGGCTCAAAGTGCCAAAGCTGATCACGTTGGACACATGCACGATGCCAATGCAAGAGACCAACAGAAATATCGTATAAAGCTGCTTTGTTCTTCTGGGGCCGAGCTGGATGGCGAGCGTCCTGCGGCCCCCTTTGGTATCGCCTTCACGATCTCTGTGGTTGTTGACTGTCAAAACAGCCGCCGCGGGCAAGCCGACATAAAAGCCAGCCCAAAGGCTCGTCATCGACCAACTGTCAGTCAGTAAATAATTGCTCCCCATCACGGACATAATCCCGAAGAACAGGATCACAAAGACTTCGCCAAGTGGCGACCCTGAAATGGGGTAGGGACCGGTTGAGTAGCCGAAAGCAAACAAAATGCCAACAACCCCGATCAACAGGATCGGCCACCCTCCGATAAACGCCAGATACAAACCACACAAGGCGGCAACAGCAAGGCACAAATAGGCCGCAGATTTGACCGTCCCAGCCTGTAGCAATCCAAGGCTGGTCACGCGTGGAGGCCCCAAACGCTCGCTCGCAATATCAAGGCCTGAGCCTGCGTCCGCCGCATCATTCCATAAATTTGTCGCTATCTGGATCAAGCCCGCTGATAAAAGAATAAAGGGAAAGACTTCCCAGTTGACAGCGGCCATGCTTTTAAACGCAAGAATGCCAGCCAAAAGCACCGGAGCGAGGGAAAGAATGAGTGTCTTGGGTCGGATGGCCATCAACCAGACACCGAGCCCATCCCTAGTGATCTGCCTTTGCACAGACATATTCAAAAACTCCGATTGCCAACACCATCGGTTCGATCTCATGATCCGAAGAGAGATTCAAATCAGGTAACAAACGCGCTTGCACTATACTTTTGACGTATGAAAAAATCCAGATCCAATTGGAAAACCAAAGACAATTGCCGCAACCGCCCGCAATATAACAAACCCCCGCTCGATATGCGTTGATCGCCCATATAAAACCGATGCTTTGTAAGGGGCTTATAAGCGCTCTTCTCTTGCCATACTGGTCTGGCTGCCCTTGACTGGGCGACTCTTATTCAGCGGCTTCTGCCGCTCCCCACCAATGCAGGGCTTTCAGTATATCCGCGGTCATAATGTCCCCCACCCAAGATTGACCGCCAACGGGTGTAACAAAATGGCAGCTTTCCGGAGCGCTCTTTGCCAATTTGGCCATGTCATCGACAGAATGAGAACCAAGGCCGTTAAACAGTGGCAGCACCACGGTATTGGGCAGGACCTCTCCAATCATGTCACTGAGATGCGGTGCTTCATCAAGGAAGCCGCATGAAATCCGCCCAAAATTGCCGGTTCGTTTTAGTTTGTCGGCCAGTTGGCGCGTGCGTTTGCTTGATTGTTTGTCGATAGACGCCCCGTGCGCAGCGATCAGCAAGGGCGGTCGTGTGCCTTTAAGGCCCAATTGCTCGATATCCTGCAGCAAGGCACTGGTCACACCATTCGCCAGCCACTCAGATACGCCAAATGGCGGCAGCATTGTAAGAGCATCGATGGATTGGTCGATTTCTTGCGCCAATTTTCTTGGCAAAATCCGATTGCAGAAATAGCCATCACTCATAAAAAACGGATAGATCAGTTTATGAGAAGATTTGAGCCTGGTCCAAGCATCAGAAATGCTTGGTGAACCTTTCAGAACGCCAGCTTCAACTTGAACATTGCCAATATTGTTGCGAACTTCATCGGCAAGCTCCAAAGCGCGTGCATTGTCGAACCGACCACCACGCTCACCATGGGCGACAATCAATATACCGAGGTCGGCACTATCTGGCGTTAAATGCTGCATGTGTCATCTTTCCGTCGGCGCCAATTAAGTAACAATACATATGTTTCAAATAACGAGCAATCCTCATGCCATTTTGAGGTCATTGTCAAAATAGCTAAGCTTTAAGTGCCTTATTGAAGCCTGTATTGTTGAGTACGTGGATTATCGGCCATTGGATTGGTATCCAGTGGCTTTTAGGGTTTTGACACTTCAGTGAGGCTGCATTGGTTGCTCACTATTTGATCAAACAAAGTGTCGTCTGAACAGCAAATGATCTCACAATCTATTCTATCACGCAGGCCTGAATGGCCCAGATGCCAAACAGGACTGCTTTTCGAAATATCAGTCTGGATTTGGTTGATTTTACCAAAACAACGCGCAATTATAAAATGGCTGCAAAGGAACCCAAATACACAAAAGGGCAGGCTGATGGGCCTACCCTTGTATAAATTATAGATTCTAACAGATCAAAATAGCAGCCGGTTTCAAGGCTACTCAATTGCAGCCAGTTTGATTTTTGCCGCTTCAATCGCTTCCAGCAGGCCAGTGTCTAATGATAAATCGGCAACAAATGCATGCGCCTTTTCGCTCATTTTGGGCAGTGTCTTGGCGATAATACCAACCACTTTTTGCGGATCATGGCCTTTGGCGAACGACACCGCATAATATTTCAGAAAAACCAGACACGCGAGATCTTCCACCGTTTGCGTGCGAGCGTCGCGTTTTATGTTTTTCTTGAGCAAAATGTCGGCGACAATGGCTTGATCTTCTTGGCTATAGCCATGCTCGGCCATTATGCCAGAAACCCGTTTTGAATGGTGACGCTTCAGTTCGTTGCGCCAGCGGAAGTAGCCAGACTTGTCGCGCGGATATTCATCCCGCGGGATGATCCAGCGTTCGATATGTTGGCCACGCGCGGCTATACGCACCAATTCATCGGCGTCTGGGGCAAAGCTATCGCCCATCAGACTCATTCTAATGCCATACAACAATTCAAGCGGAACTGGCGCACTTCCTTCTTCTTCACAATGCCGGGGATCTCGGGCATTGGCCTGATCTATTGCTTCCAGGACAGAGTCAAATGCTGACATAATTACTCCGAAAAATTGTTTGTTGTGGTTAGCGTTTCTGTTGCATTACGACTGCGCGCTCTTGGTCGACAAGGTCTTGCAGGACAGTGAGATTGTCGATATGTGCCAGATTTTGTTTTACCGTCACTCCATACCCCCGTAGCTTCTGAAAAGCACGTGACAGGCTCTCGGGTTTGATACCCAAGCGTCCGGCAATCAATGCCTTATCATACGGCAGCTCAAGAATGCAGGCTCCTGCTTTTGCGTTGGTCAGCGACAAGAGAAACTCTGCCACACGCTGGGCTCCTGTATGGGCTTTTAGCTGTTCAATTTGTTTGATGAGCATATGTAAATGTTGAGAGGTCGACGCCAGCATTGCAAGGCCTATTTCTGGTGCCTTTCCTAGGATCTCAACGAGTTGCTGGGACGGCACCCGTAACAGACGGCTGTCAGTAACGGTTTCGCCTGTTGCCGGGAATTGGCCGTTTGTGAAGGCTGCTGCCTCCGCAAAGCTTTGTCCGCGTGTAAACACCCCGACCACAGCTTCGTCCCCTGACTGCGTGATGCGATAAATCTTGGTCCAGCCTTCAATCACCACAAAAAATGCATCGGCGGGATCCCCTTGCATAAAGAGTGTTTCTCCGCGGCGATAGCTCTTGATGCTGGCGCGTTGAAGCAGCTCGTCCATGGCCGTGTCATTGAGACCATGAAAAATAGGGGCCATTTTAAGGGCTTGAATTTCACTTTTAGTCGCGAGTGCGTGCAGCATTTACAATCCAGAAGATATTTAAGGTTCTCCGGCCGAATTTTGGCCGACCAATGCATGCTTTTCTAACATGTCCGCAACCTTTTCCTTTGTTGCAATACCGGCAAGCGTTTCGCCACGCCATCGTAAAGCCAATCAAATTCAAATCAGTTGCTGACTTTGACATTAATCAATATTCGCATTCTATTCAATCAAACAGCACATAGAGATGGCTTTGTTTCCAAAGGCTCTGCATACGACATATTGTTGATTTATAACGAATATATGCACGTACTAGAATAGCAGTTCATTAGGCAATCAAGCAGCGTAACAAAGAGCCATGGTCTAGCTGCAAGGCGACAGAATGAGAAAAGGTCATTGGTTATGGGTTTGTTCGATGCCTTTATCAGGCCACTTGCTGCAGATCGAGTGCGTGAGCATATCAATCTTTTTCTTAAAACGCCGGTTTCCATATATTGGGGGCACATAGCAAGCGCAGCGGCGTTGCTCTACATCGCTGTCCAGAATGCTGCTGTTCCCGTCTGGTTTGTTTGGTCTTGGGGTGTGCTTCAGATTGTTGGTTATCCCTGTTTGTTGGAGCTTTGGCGTCTTAGCTATCAGCGCTCGACCTTTGAAAATAAAAAACCCTATCTTTGGATCCAGTTGATGGATTTGCTCAGTTTTGGTGTTGGGGCAAGTTGGGGCGTTATGCTGTTTATCAGCCTTAACCCTGACAACGTGGCCCATTTTGCCATTCAGATGTCAATTGCTGCGGGGGCAACCTCTGCGGCCACGCGCTCACTGGCAACGTTCCCGCGGTCCTTTGCCCTGTATGCGGTGTCATTTCTCGGGTTGCTTGCCGTTCGTTTGTTCTTGTTGGGTGATGATTTTATTGTTCTGGCTGGGCTGGTCCTTGTTTTTCTCGCGATGCTGCTGCGTTACGGCTATGACGTTTTGCAATCGGTGTCGCAATATATTGCCATCAGCAATGAAAATCTGGACTTAGCGCAGCGCTATCGTGATGCTGCGGATGAAGCAGACCATGCCAACCGAGAAAAGACCCGTCTGCTCGCCGCTGCCAGTCATGATTTGCGCCAACCAATCCACGCCATCGGCCTGCATATGGAAACACTACCAACGGCGTTAATGGATGACCGCGGCAGGGAAACCATGCAGCGCATTCGTAGCTCGCTTCAAACCTTGTCCAAATTGTTCAATTCGCTGCTCGATGTCGGCCTGTTGGACAGCGGCAAGATTCAGGTCAGGAATGGGCGCTTTGACCTCCAAGACATGCTGAGCCGTGTTGTCGATGACTACGAACCTCTGGCAGAACTTTCCCATGTGAGCCTAACGCTTGAGTGTCCTCGTGTCGGTGTGATGGGAGATACCATCCTTATCCGCCGGATGGTTCAAAACCTGCTGTCCAACGCCATTCGCCATGCGGAAAAAGGCACCGTTCGCGTCCATGTGAGCAATCGATATGGCCGTCTTAGCATCGCTGTCGCGGACGACGGGGCCGGGATAGCGAAAGAGCATCAAGCGCTGATCTTTGAAGAATTTACCCAAATCTCGCACGGAACCCCCAGACTGTCGTCTTCACACAATACGGTGGCAAGTCAAGACAAGGGCCTTGGATTGGGGCTGGCGATTGTCCGGCGTTTGGCGGACCTGCAACATCTGACATTGGACTTACAAACAGGACCAACTGGCACATGTCTATCCATCAACGGGCTTGAGGCTGCGCCTTTGACGGCGCTCACCGAACAGGCCATCACGCCGTCTGAACGGATTGGTGCTCGCTTCAAACAGAAACGGATATTGGTGGTTGATGATGATCAAGAGTCGCTTAAAGCTACGGTCAATCTTTTGAATAAATGGGGATGTCAAACGTCTGAGGCCCGCCATATGGCTGATTTGGATAGTGTTGAAGGCCCGTTTGATCTCGTCATCAGCGATCATTCCTTTGGTGCCGATTATACGGGCATCGATATTGTGAAAGAGGCGCGACGCCTTTTTGGTCCTTCGCTCAAAGCATTGATTGTCTCTGGGGATTCATCCGGTGCAGTCAAGAATCTTATCAGCAAAGCGGGGTTGCTCCTGATCTACAAGCCGGTTCAACCAGTGCAATTGCGCTCTGCAATGCTTGATATTTTCTTATCATCCAATGCGGAAGATAAAGATCAGACCTAACAAATGACGGGGCTTTTTTGCCATGAATTGCACGGCTGGTCACACACGTCAGGCCAAGCCATTACTGGCCGCAATGGCCGAAGCTGCAGCACGATTGGACACACCCAGATTTTTCATCAAGGCAGAAACGTGGCTGCGGACCGTGAAGGGAGATAGATCCAGCTTGCGGGCAATTTCCTTGTTCGATAGTCCGTGTCTGAGCAATTTTAATATTTCAATTTGCCTCGGAGTGAGGTCTTCAAGTTGTGGTTTATGCAGGAGAGCCTGATCTGGGGAAAGGGATGGTTCCCCCATGCGGACTTCAATTTGGCCCTGCATTACACTCTCGATTGCATCCAGCATTTGACCTGATGGTACAGACTTGGAAACAAATCCATTCAGTCCCAACCCCATGATGTGATCAATTTCGATCGGGTCATTCAGCATCGAGACCGCGATAATCGGACACAGGGCAAAGGTTTGACGCATGCGCTTGAGATCGTGCATGTAATCAAAACCGGGAAACAACAAATCCGATATGATGAGGTCCGGTGTTGGCGATCGTAAAATCTGCGCGTTCAGCGCATCTGCATCACCGGCTTCATCAACGGTCGCTTGAGGAAAAAGGCCCTCAAGCAACAGTTTCATGCCAGAACGGTAGAGCGGATGATCATCGGCCAAAATTATACGCATCTCATTTAGCCTCCTTTACCGTGGCCGCATCTTGCAGCCCGTCTTCATCCCGTCTCGGCAACAAGTGTCCAACGTGGCAAGGCATCTGTCCAGAGCTACATCTGTATATTCACGCGTAGCGATTTGATTAGTGGTCAGACTTTTGTGTGAAATGATGATCCAAACCCGTGTCATATTCCAGACCTTCGCGGGTCAGCAGAATGGGCGGTACTTCTTTTTGTGCAACAAGTCCCTTTCGAGCCAACGCCCCCCAAACACCTTGGTTGCCAAAGCCGGTGGCTTCAGCCGCATTCACCACATATTCGCCAACATGCAAATGGTCGCCATGGGCATGCGGCAGAGACGAGATGGTAATGGAGCCGTCTTTGTTCCAGGCGTCTTCTGGTTGTGAGCGCGCAATGATTTGTGTCAGCACCAGAGTACGCAATTGCAATTTGTTTAGTTTGAGTGGATTTACGCGTTTCATATTGAATCCTAAGTCGTGTGAAGAGGAAGGAGGAGGGCGCTGTTAGAACGACAATCCCTCCAGATCGATTTGTAGATTAACCCGATCGGCAGAAAATCGGGTTTTGGAATATTCAATGGGGCTACCGTTCATATCCGCGTTGATGGCATGGGTCACCAGAACGATCGCTCCGGGGGATAATCGCATGATCTCAATATCATCCAGCGTTGCGTGACAGGCATCTATGCGGGTTGACTGTCTGACATAATCATCCACGCCATATGCAGCAAAAGCTTTTGTCGCAGAATGCAGGGATTGAAAATAGGTCACAATATCGGGGAATCGCTCGGCGTCAAACCAAGAGCTCGTCCGGCTCAATGGCACATTGTCGGCACTGCCCACCGTATGCAAACTCAAAACCGGAGCGCCCTGGCTGATTTTCAGCGCATTGGCGATCTCGGCATTGGCTTGGGTTTTTTCATGCGTTAGCAGCTTTGAAATGGCTTGCTGCCCTTGCTCTGCGAGGCTGGCAGAAAAGCGTGTCCTTTTTGAAATCGGATAGGTCAGCCGCTTTTGTTGGTTGATAAAGGTTCCGCGTCCTTGTTCGGCCCGCAATATGCCCTCGCTGACCAAAGCTGAGATCGCAGACCGCACCGTATGCCGATTGACACCAAATTGCTCGGCCAGCTCTGTCTCGGGTGGCAACTTCCCTGCATCATCACCAAGACCGGACGAGATGCCCGCACGAATGGCATCGGCGATTTGGCGCCAAAGCGCGATGCCAGTCCGCCGTTCTATGCCCGCTTGCAAAGCGTCAGATGCCATCTGTGTCTCCTGCGTGCCTAACGTGGCTCGCCTTTGTCTATGATACAGCCAAATATCGGGGCTTGTCCCGTTATTGCAGCATTCTGCCCGGGGTGCAGCACATTTTTTGCTGTTTGTCACAATGCTGTCATTGCGTGCCAGTAGCTGTTCGATATGTGTGGTTGTCTATAAAACTATACAAATAAACAAACATGCGAATGGTTCACGCATTGGCCCCTTGAGTGTCATGCCGTTGATAAAAAAATCGCAGACAAATGAGCAAAGACTTGGAATCAAAATATTGGATTGCCCACCATGGATGAAAAACAGATCAATTTAAATGGAGCGGGCCATTCATCCCGTTCAGGTTCGACAGGTAGGTCCGGTGAGGGCGGTCCGTCCCTTGCGTCTTTGTCCGCCGAGCAACGCCAACGGCAAGAGCGCATGTCCGTTTTGGCCAACGCTCCTGTGCAGGAACTGTTGAATCTTTGGAAACAGCTGGGCATCGATCCCGGTTGCCAAATGTTGCGCGGCCCAGAAACGGGGCTGATTGCTCTGCGCGGCCGCATGGGCGGTGGTGGGGCTCCTTTCAATTTTGGCGAGGCAACGGTGACCCGTGCCACTGTCAAAATGGAAAATGGTGCAATTGGTCACGCTGTCATGTTGGGGCGTGATACCGGAAAGGCCAAACTCGCCGCCGTGATTGATGCCTTGGCGACAGATGAAAGCATGGCGAGCAAAATCAACGACAAAATCATGACCCCGCTCAGGACGCTGGCATCACAAAAAGATAGTGATCTGGCATCTAAGACCCAAGCCACCCGGGTCAATTTCTTCACCATGGTCAGAGGAGAAGATTGATGCAGCCGTCTTCAAAAACCCCCATGTTTTCTGAACCCAATTTTGAAGCCATGCAAGGTGGGCTTGGCAATCCGGTCATGCAAAGCCAAGCCATTTTTCGCGCCATTATGGACGCTATGGCCCGGCCGGGCACGATCATTCCCGTTCAAACCGACGCGCGGCCCCCTGCGTCGTTAATTCCGCTTTCGGGGGCCATCATTGCCACGTTGGCAGATGCCGATACACCCCTGTGGTTGGATCGGAAACTGGCAGATGATAAAACCCTTATCGAATGGCTGACGTTCCATGTGGGGGCACCGCTCGCGGTTGAGCCGTCGCAGGCTACATTTTCCGTGTTTTCTAGCGGGGCGGACCTGTTGCCTTTGGAAGTCTTTGCAAAGGGAAGTCAAGACTATCCCGATCGTTCTACGACCCTGATTATTCAGGTTGAGAAATTGAGCAATCAAAGACTGTGGTCTTTGTCCGGTCCCGGGATCAAGGACAGCAATGACTTTGCCGTCGAGCCAATCTCGCCGCTCTTTGCCTCGCAATGGGCTGATAACAACGATCTCTATCCGCGCGGAGTGGATGTCATTGTTGTTGCGCCCGACGCGATAGCCTGCCTGCCACGCACGACAAAGATCACGGTACTGGATCCCAAACCCCTTTCAAAGCCCGCATCAAAGCCAGAGGAGCGCTGATATGTATGTAGCCGTTAAGGGCGGAGAAGCCGCTATTGGCGCAGCCCACCAGCTTTTGGCAGACAAACGACGCGGTGACCGTGACGTGCCCGCTGTCACGTTGGATCAAATAGACCAGCAATTGTCACTGGCCGTCGATCGGGTGATGAGTGAAGGTGCCCTGTATGATCGCGAGCTGGCGTCTCTGGCCATTAAACAGTCGCGTGGTGATATGATCGAAGCGGTCTTTCTGACCCGCGCCTATCGTACAACCTTGCCACGCTTTGGCTATTCCCTGCCGGTTGATACCGCAGATATGCAGATGCAACGCCGCATCTCGGCCACTTTTAAGGACCTGCCCGGTGGCCAGCTGCTTGGACCTACGTTTGATTATACCCATCGCTTGCTTGATCCGTCCCTTGCTGGCGATGCCGAGGTGCCGACCGCAAAGAAAGTTGAACTGACTGAACAGGCCGAGCCTGAAGCGATGCCTCGCGTCTCTGATTTGATCGCAAGCGAAGGCTTGATGGAGCCTGACGGAATTAAGCCGGAAGGCGGAGCGGATGGACAGGATTGGCCTGAACCGGGCGATCTGACCCGTGAGCCTATCGAGTTTCCTATGAGTCGTGAAATGCGCTTGCAGGCGCTGTCTCGCGGTGACGAGGGCTTCTTGCTGTCGTTGGGATATTCCACCCAGCGTGGCTTTGGCCGCAATCATCCCTTTGCAGGTGAAATTCGCATCGGTGAGGTGGATGTGCATATGGATGTGCCTGAGCTTGGTTTTGCCGTGTCGCTAGGTCGCATTCAGGTCAGCGAATGCCAAATGGTCAACCAGTTCCAAGGCTCTAAAGTTGCGCCACCGCAGTTCACACGCGGTTATGGGTTGGTGTTTGGCCAGTCAGAGCGCAAATCCATGTCTATGGCTTTGTGCGACCGTGCCTTGCGGGCTGATGAGTTTGGCGAAGATGTGGTCGCGCCAGCGCAGGATGAAGAGTTCGTCATTTCTCATTCCGACAATGTGCAGGCAACCGGTTTTGTCGAGCATCTCAAGCTGCCGCACTATGTTGATTTTCAAGCAGAGCTGAAGCTGGTCCGCCAAATGCAGTCTGAGTTTTATGAAAATAATCCTGAAACAGACCGGCTTAAACCGGCTGGCGACAATCTGGAGGCTGCACAATGACCAGCTCTTTGATGAACGGGGCGACTGATATCGCCAACTACAATTTTGCCTATCTTGATGAGCAGACCAAACGCATGATCCGACGTGCAATCCTTAAGGGCATTGCTATCCCCGGATACCAGGTGCCTTTTGCCAGCCGTGAAATGCCCATGCCCTATGGATGGGGCACTGGAGGCGTTCAGGTGACAGCTTCCATCATCGGTCCGGATGACATTCTCAAGGTGATCGACCAAGGGGCCGACGACACCACCAACGCGGTTTCTATTCGTGCCTTCTTTGCAAAAATGGCCAGGGTAGAAACAACCACCCAGACGGCACAAGCCTCCATCATTCAAACCCGCCACCGCATTCCGGAAGAACCGCTCAAGCAAGGGCAGGTGATTGTCTTCCAAGTGCCAATCCCGGAGCCTTTGCGTTTTCTTGAACCCCGCGAAACAGAAACCCGCAAGATGCATGCGGTGGAAGACTATGGCCTTATGCATGTCAAACTCTATGAAGACATCGCACAAAAGGGGCACATAGCCACCAACTATGCCTATCCGGTGCGTGTGAAGGGCCGGTATGTCATGGACCCGTCGCCGACCCCCAAATTTGACAACCCCAAAATGCACAACAACGAAGCACTGCAATTGTATGGCGCTGGCCGTGAAATGCGCATCTATGCCATTCCGCCTCATACCGATGTGGTGAGCTTGGATTTCCAAGACTATCCGTTCGAAATCCAGACGTTTGAAGAGCCATGCGCTCTGTGCGGCGGAGCAGGTGTCTTCCTTGATGAAGTGATTCTTGATGATAAAGGCGGGCGCATGTTTGTCTGCTCTGACAGTGACTATTGCGAAGATCGTCGCGCTAACGGGCATCGCGGACCAATGGCTCCCGATACCCAGACCACGGACGACAGCAATCCGGCGACAGAAGGAACGGCCGTATGTTAAACCAATTCAGCAAAGACCATTCCTCGATTGGTCAAACCAACTCGGGCCACTTGCCAAAATCCTCACTTGTTGCACCGCGCCCGATGGATCTCAATGACGACCCCTTGCTGCAAGTGCGCTCGGTTTCCAAATATTACGGCCGCCGAGTTGGTTGTGAAGAGATCAATTTTGATCTGTGGCCCGGAGAAGTGCTGGCAATCGTCGGCGAGTCCGGCTCAGGTAAAACCACATTGCTCAATTGCATCTCTACCCGTCTGACACCAACGTCCGGCATGGTCAACTATCGTATGCGCGATGGCTCCATGCGAGAAGTCTTCCGTCTGGACGAGGCTGAAAAACGTTTTCTCATGCGCACCGATTGGGGATTTGTGCATCAGAACCCCGCCGACGGTCTGCGTATGGCGGTATCTGCAGGGGCTAATGTCGGCGAACGCCTGATGGCCATCGGCAATCGCCACTATGGGGACATCCGCCAGACAGCTTCCGACTGGCTGGAGCAGGTGGAAATCTCACCGGACCGTATAGACGATGAGCCACGTTCCTTCTCTGGTGGTATGCGACAACGTTTGCAAATCGCCCGTAACCTTGTCACCGGTCCCCGTCTCATTTTTATGGATGAGCCAACCGGTGGTCTGGATGTCTCGGTACAAGCGCGCTTGCTGGACCTGTTGCGTGGCCTTGTCGCAGAATTAGGACTGGCCGCAATAGTCGTTACCCATGACCTCGCCGTGGCCCGTCTGTTGTCGCATCGTATGGTGGTGATGAAAGAGGGGCGGGTGATCGAGACCGGTCTTACCGACCGTGTGCTTGATGATCCACAAGCGCCCTATACCCAACTTCTCATCTCTTCGATCCTTCAGGTTTAGGAAAGGTCAGTTTCATGTCCAACATTCAGTCAACACCCCTGATCGTATCCGATGTTTCAAAGAGCTTCGTCATGCATCTGCGCGGATCGGTGAATATACCCGTGGTCTCCAGAGTGAACTTTGTCCTCAATGCTGGCGAGTGCTCGGTGCTCGGTGGCCCTTCAGGGGTAGGCAAAAGCTCAATCCTGAAAATGATCTACGGCAATTACAAAACCGACCAAGGTCAGATCGTTGTTGCCCATCGTGGAAAAATGCTTGATCTGGTCACTGCTGACCCGCGCACCATCCTCGCGGTCCGCCGAGAAGCGATTGGATATGTCAGTCAGTTTCTGCGCGCCAGGCCCCGTGTGCCTGCGTTGGACGTTGCAGCAGAAGCTTTAGTAGAACAGGGGGAAGATGTAGCAGTTTCCCGGCAGAAAGCCGGCACAATGCTGGCAAGACTCAACTTGCCCGAAAAACTGTGGCAATTGCCTCCGGCCACCTTCTCTGGTGGAGAGCAACAAAGGGTCAATATCGCCCGTGGTTTCCTATCCGAACATCCGATCCTGTTGCTTGATGAACCCACGGCCTCACTCGACGCCGACAATCGCGCCATTGTCATCGATCTCATTCGCGAAAAAAAGTCTGAAGGGGTGGCCTTGCTGGGCATTTTCCATGATGGCGATGTGCGCGACGCCATCGCGGACAAGATCGTTGATGTCTCCCGTTTCGCAAAGAGTGCGGATAGCCAGCGAGAGAAAGACGGTGCCAAACTGTATCACTCGGATGTCGCATAAGATTGGGGGATACAATGAACACCACAGACGAAACACCTCAAACGACAAACCACAAATCCACGCGCTTGGGCCAGAATCCTCTCATCCATGCAAGTGCCAACGTGTCGCAGTCCCAGCTCGGGCGCTATGCCGAAGTATCTGAACGCACGAGCATTTCCGAAACTGCGATGGGTGATTATTCCTACGTTATGCGGGATTGTGATATCTGGCACGCTGAAATAGGCAAGTTCGCCAACATCGCCAATGCTGTGCGTATCAATGCTACAAACCACCCAATATGGCGCGCCACGCAGCATCATTTCACCTATCGTGCAGCGGATTATTTCGGCGACGCGGATATGGATGAGGACTTCTTTGTCTGGCGGCGGGACAACAAAGTTATCATCGGCCATGATGTCTGGATAGGTCACGGTGCGACCATTCTGCCCGGTGTGAATGTTGGAGATGGCGCGGTGATCGGAGCTGGTGCCGTCGTCTCGCGCAATGTGCCTGCTTACGCCATCGTCGGTGGCGTTCCGGCGCGGCTCATTCGACAGCGATTTCCTGATGCTATTGCAGATCGGTTGGTGAAATTGGCTTGGTGGGACTGGTCCCATGATGCTTTGAGAGGGGCACTTGAGGACTTTCGATCACTCTCTATCGAAGACTTTCTGGAGCGTTATGAGCCGTAGACAAAATCGCTAAAAACAGGGTTTGGCGCCGTCTCTTGCAAAAGGGACGGCGTTTTTCGTTATCCGCAGCTAAGTCCGATTTGTCACACAACTGCAATATTGCAGACATTTGGCCTTCACATAGGATGCGTATCTCTTCTGCGAACAGTTGAACCGCAAAGCGAACATGGTTCCAATGAAATTTGCAGGAGATGATACATGCTGGAACTGACGAATGTGACGCGCCAATTTGGTCCCAATACAGCTGTGGATTCTGTTAATATCTCCATTCCACAAGGACAAATGGTCGGTGTTATCGGACGTTCCGGCGCTGGTAAATCAACGCTTCTTCGCATGATCAATCGCCTTATTGATCCATCCGAAGGAGCCATTGTTTCCGGCGGTACACAAGTCTCCAAAATTAGCGGACGTGCGTTGCGTGATTGGCAGCGTGATTGTGCCATGATCTTTCAGCAGTTCAATCTGGTGCCGCGTCTTGATGTGCTGACCAATGTGTTGTTGGGTCGTTTGAATCATCGTAACACGGTTCTCAATCTGCTCAACGTCTTCTCGCGTGAAGAACGGGCACAAGCCTTGATGGCTTTGGAGCGCTTGGGCATCGCCCAGACTGCGCTCCAGCGTGCAGGCACTTTGTCCGGCGGTCAGCAACAGCGGGTGGCCATTGCACGTGCCTTGTTGCAGAGCCCGAAAATCATTTTGGCTGATGAGCCCATCGCATCACTTGATCCGCTCAATGCGCAGATTGTGATGGACAGCCTGAAAGACATCAACGAACGCGACGGCATCACCGTGGTGACCAACTTGCATACGCTTGATACCGCACGCGCTTATTGTGAGCGCATCATTGGCATGTATCAGGGGCGTGTCGTGTTCGATGGCCCAGCGTCGCAGCTGACCAATGATGCCGTGAAAATGATTTATGGCTCTGCGGAAGGCGTCGAGATTTCCGAAGCCATCACGTCAACTTCTATCAAAGAATCTTATGATCATGCGGCGGTTTCAGTGATGTCGCACGCCCCTTCCGAGATCGCTTTGCCTGCGTAAAGGGCCAAACCCAAGTCGATAAACAAACCATCACACAGGGATGACACCGGCAAAGGCCGGTTGAAACCAGGAGACATGAACATGTTTAAAAAAGCAATTCTTGCCGCCGTTTCCGTAGCTGCATTGGCAGCCGGTGCTACTGCTCCAGCTTTTGCTGCTGATAAAGAATTCCGGATCGGTATTCTGGGTGGCGAAAACGAAGCGGATCGTCTGCGCAACTTCCAGTGTCTTGTTGATGCGCTTCCTGCCGCTATCGGCGTTGACAAAGTGTCTCTTTTCCCAGCTGCTGACTATGACGGCGTGGTTCAAGGGCTTCTGGGTGGCACGCTTGACTATGCCGAACTAGGCGCGTCCGGTTACGCAAAAGTGTTTCTGAAGGATCCTAAGGCCGTTGAGCCGATCCTGACCACCATCCAGACCGATGGGTCTACGGGCTATTACTCTGTCATGGTGGCTCGTAAAGACTCTGGCATGACAAAACTGGAAGACATGAAAGGCAAGAAACTTGGCTTTGCCGATCCTGACTCCACCTCGGGTTTCCTTGTCCCAAGTGTTACTTTGCCTGCTGCCATTGGTAGTGAAATCAAAGAATATTTCTCTGAAACCGGCTTCGGCGGCGGTCATGAGAACCTGGTTCTTGAAGTTGTTAAAGGCAACTTCGATGCAGGCACGACATGGTCTTCAGGCGTTGGCAAATTCGAAGATGGCTACACATCCGGGAACCTGAAAAAGATGGTCGACAAAGGCATCTTGGACATGGGTGATCTGGTTCAGTTATGGCAGTCCCCATTGATCCCTAATGGCCCAATCGTCGTGCGTTCCACAATGGATGCAGACACAAAAGCCAAATTCAAAGACTTCATGCTCAAGCTTCCTGAAACTGATGCAGCGTGTTTCTCCGCGATTCAGGGTGGTGATTATAAAGGCTTTACCGAGGTCAATGAAGATTTTTACACAGCCATTGTAGCTGCTCGTAAAGCAAAAATTGGCGGATAATTTTTATCGACAGCACGATGCTGGTGAAAATTAATTGGAAATGAAACAGACAGTCCGGGTTGTCGCTCGGGCTGTTCTTTGCTGCAAAATTTCGGCGAGCTCCATCTTGCTAAACCAAACTGTCAAGGCAACGTTATAGGTAGACAAATGACGCAAAAATCCCCTGTTGTCCTGTCGGACGAATGTGCTGCGACAGAGCGCCACTGGCAGGAGCTCAACCGCAAGCGGCGCACCTATAGTTTGATTTCAATCGGGTTGTTGTTGGTTGCTCTTTTCTCTTCGCTATGGTTTGCCAACGAAACAAATGCCGGTAAGTTTTTTGATCGGTTGCCCTACTTTTTTGACTTCTTCATCGATCTGGCTCCGCGGGACGCTATGGAAGTCTGGCGCGCGCTTTTTGATCTAGAAACTCCATATGCCGATGGCAGCCTCAAGTATAATTATCCTGAAGGTCGTGTCTTTTTGATCGACAGTTTCTACATGCCGGAATATGTCTACAAGATGCTGGAGACGATCAATATTGCCATCGTTGCCACCTTGTTCGGATTTTTCTTCGGTTTCATTTTCTGCTTCTTGGCCGCATCCAACCTGACAACACGCAAGTGGTTGCGGTTTTTGGTGCGCCGCATTCTCGAGATCCTGCGTGCCTTCCCTGAAATCGTGATTGCAGGTTTCTTTGTTGCAGTCCTTTCGCTGGGCGCCATTCCTGCCATGATCGCCGTTTCCATCCATACCATCGGCTCTTTGGGCAAGATGTTTTTTGAAGTGGTCGAAAATGCCGATATGAAGGCGGATGAAGGCCTAAGGGCTGTTGGCGGCAGCTGGGTGGAACGTGTCTGGTTCGGTATCGTTCCGCAAGTGTTACCAAACTTTCTCTCCTACACGTTGTTGCGTTTGGAGATCAACGTGCGTGCCTCCACCATCATTGGTGCTGTTGGCGGCGGTGGTGTCGGAGAGGCGCTTCGCCTTTCAATCTCTCGTGGTCATGAAGCCAAGACGCTGGCGATTGTCATATTGCTTTTTATCACGATCATCGCCATTGACCAATTTTCGGCGTGGCTTCGCAAGAAGCTTGTTGGCAACCAAGCCTTCGCCTTCGGCGCAAGTGTGTAAAGGGAGACTAGACTATGACTGCCCATGCCATCAACGCACTGTCCGCGGCCGATCTGGACGCTGTCATCAACCGCCACCCGGAGGTCTTCAAGCCAAACTGGTTCAAGCAACTGCGTGGTTGGATCGTTTCAGCTGCCATCATAATCTATCTCCTTTTTGCCTGGAGCTTTTTCCATGTTGGACAGGTCCTGAACAATGGCAACTGGGATATCGCAGGAGCCTATTTGGCTGATTGGGTTTCCTATGAAGTGCGCCCCGACATCGAATATGATGACGGGTTTGTAAGGGTCGAGTTTCCGCGCTTCTCCCCATTAGGAAGCGATCCTCAACCGCTTTGGATATCTAAGACTACAGAAATAGTCGACATCCAGACCCAAGTCGTGGCCACTCCGCAAACAATTGCCACGCCTCAGGCGGCTTTTAGTTTTATGGCGCCTGATGCTGGCACCGCTAAAAACCCCTCCGAACCTTCCAAGGGGGCGGCAATTGACTTTATGGCACCGGGGGCCGCGACCGCAGGCAATCCCGTTGCTACGGTTGATGCAAAGGCTGAGCAAGCACAATTTGAACGACGTGAAGTCACCACCAAAGCGCAAGTCTCTTTGGGGGGAGGCCAAATTCTCGTCGAGCCAAAAATGGTGACCCTCACTCGTGGCCAAGATGTATTGATCATTGACATCATTAAGGACCAGAGCGTTCGCGCGCGCGGAGGCTTGCCTCAATGGGCCAATCAAAAATATGCCGACGGAAAAATCGTAGCCTCCTTTGGTGTCGATGGCCGTGTCGAAGTGGAGAGTGATGAAGTCAAGATTCGCCGCCGGTTCTTTGGCTGGGAGAATTTCCTGTTCGACACCAACTCGCCCTTCTGGAACAAGAGTTTTGGTGAGGTCATGAGTATGATTGCATCCGGTGATCGCATAAAACCAACCATGTCAAACGCAGTATTGGCCTTTGACAATATCGTCAACAATGCCGAATGGCAGCACGGCGATGTTTGGATTAAAATGCTGCAAACCATTGTTATGGCCTTTGTAGGTACGCTTTTTGCTACGATCCTTGCTTTTCCGATGGCGTTTTTTGCAGCGCGGAATATCACGCAAAGCAGTATCGTAAACCAGATTTTCAAGCGGTTTTTTGATTTTCTAAGGTCCGTTGATATGTTGATTTGGGCGCTGTTTTTCACCCGCGCTTTCGGACCAGGTCCATTGGCTGGCATGTCCGCTATCTTCTTTACTGATACGGGAACACTCGGCAAAACCTATTCCGAAGCGTTGGAAAATATCGACGACAAACAGCGCGAAGGGATCAAGTCTCTGGGAGCAAACCCTTTGCTCGTACAACGATTTGGCGTGTTGCCCCAAGTGCTTCCGGTCTTTCTGTCCCAGTCTCTATATTTTTGGGAATCCAATACCCGTTCTGCCACCATCATCGGGGCTGTGGGGGCGGGGGGCATTGGTCTCAAATTGTGGGAAGCCATGCGCACCAATCAGGATTGGGAAAATGTATTCTACATGGTCATCCTGGTTCTTATTGTTGTCTATGTTTTTGATAGTATCTCAGGAAAACTGCGTGCGATGCTGACCAAGAGTTAAAAGCCGCAAATAGCTGGCGGGGGACTGCCAGCATCATAGGAAGGAAATAAGCCTTGCCGCGTTACGCAATCTTTTACAGTCCCCGCCTTGGGTCTCCGCTCAACCAAGCTGCCAACCTGTGGCTGGGGCGTGATGTTATTACAGGTGCGATGATTGAACGCCCGTCCCCGATTGACGGGATGAAGCAATCACAGTTTGACGACATGGTGTCGTCTGCGCGTCGGTATGGGTTCCATGGGACGCTCAAAGCGCCGTTTGAACTAGCAGAGGGCCACAGCATCAACGAGCTGGAAGATGCGCTTGCTGCCTATTGCACCCATCTAACGCCTTTTACGATGTCCCAATTCAAAATTGGGCAACTCGGGCGCTTTTTTGCGTTGCTGCCAAGCGCTCCTTCACAAGAACTCAATGACTTGGCGTCTGCCTTGGTGCGGGATTTTGACGCGTTCCGTGCGCCATTAAACCAAGCAGATATAGCGCGGCGAAATCCTGACAAGCTTTCCGCCAGTCAACGCGATAATCTGCTCAACTGGGGCTATCCGCATATTTTTGAAAATTTCAGGTTCCACATGACCTTAACCGATCCTGTGCCGCAGGATTTGACCCATACATTTAAAACTGCACTCAACACGCACTTTTCATCTTGTTTGAACCAGGCACCAAGTTTTTCTGCCTTGTCTCTCTTCATAGAGCCCGAACGCGGCGCGCCTTTTTTGGTGAAACGCCAGTTTCCGATTGGCTGACACGAAGCCTAGACAAGACCGCAATAGACGATACGTACGATGAGGGGCAGAGTGCCCGCACACAGGAATATGTCCGATATGAAACGCGAATTGATTTTAAAGAATGCCGTGATCGTCAAGCAAGACGAAGTTCTACATGGGCACATTCATATCCGTGATGGCCTGATCGCCGATATAGCCGAGGGTGAGTTGCCCGATGCACTGGAAAGTGTTGCTTACGATCTGGAAGGTGACTTCTTGCTTCCTGGATTTGTAGAGCTACACACCGATCATGTTGAAGGCCATTATGCCCCACGACCCAAGGTGCGTTGGCACCCTATGGCAGCAGTTTTGGCCCATGACGCGCAGATCGCTTCTTCCGGCATCACGACGGTATTTGACGCCCTGCGTGTTGGGCTGGATAGTGATGCAGATTTGACCTACACAGATATGAAAGCCCTTGCCGATGCCTTTCATCGTGGCGTCGACGAGGAAACCTTGCGTGCGGAGCACTTTATTCATTTGCGTTGTGAAGTGTCGGCGGATGACTGTATCTCTGCTTTCCATGAGTTCGACAATTATCCGCTGGTCAAACTGATTTCGGTTATGGACCACGCGCCGGGACAACGCCAGTTTGCTGACATCAATCAATATGCCGTTTATTACAAAGGCAAATTGAAAATGACGGACACTGAGTTTGACGAATTCTGTGAACGCCGCATGGAGGCATCGTCCCGCAATTCAGATCGCCACCGCAAGATGATTGCTGATCTTTGTAAGCAGCGCGGCCTGATCCTTGCGTCCCACGATGATGCCACGATAGAGCATGTAGAAGAAGCCATCAGTCAGGATATTCATGTGGCCGAATTTCCAACCACGATGGCTGCCGCAAAGGCCTCACACAATGCGGGATTGTCCGTGCTAATGGGCGCGCCAAATGTTGTGCGCGGAGGCTCTCATTCGGGTAACATCGCGGCTGGTGATCTGGTGGATGAGGGTGTTTTGGACATTCTATCCTCGGACTATATTCCCATGTCACTGGTACAAGCGGCTTTTTCGTTGGCAGACAGTGATCGGGACATTACGCTACCGCAGGCGGTTTGCATGATATCCGACAATCCCGCCCGTGCCACCGGACTTGATGATCGCGGTTCGATTGAAATTGGCAAACGCGCCGATCTGGTTCATGTCCGCAAGTCGCGCAGCACTCCGATCATTCGTCAAGTCTGGCGTCAAGGGAACCGCATTGTTTAGTCTCTCAACACAAGGGGCTAGGAGAGCACAATGAACGATAATAATAGCAATGACCCTGCATCGGATGGCTATGGCACGCTTGTTCTTTTGGTAGGGCCCAGCGGTTCTGGCAAGGACAGTGTTCTGGACTGGGCGCGGCTGCGATTGGCCGACGACAAACGCATTCTATTTGTCCGCCGCTGCATCACCCGTGACAATGCTGATTCCAGTGAAGATCACGATAGCATGACCATTCCCGAGTTTCAAAAAGCAGAAATGCAGGGTGATTTTATTCTATCATGGAATGCACATGGACTTTATTATGGCTTGCCTGTCACCTTGTTGGAACATCTCAAAACAGGGGGCGTGGCAATTGCCAACGGATCACGCAAAACGCTTCCTTTGTTGCGTGAGCAATTCCCCCATTTTGAAGTCATCAACCTGACGGTCGAACCCGAAATTCTTGCCGCTCGGTTGGCCAAACGTGGCCGAGAAAGCGCCGAAGAAATCAAGCAGCGTCTTGCTCGAACCCAGACATTGCAAGGGGAAGATTTGTTTGACGTCAAGACACATCACATCGACAATTCGAGCGACTTGGCGCTGGCGGGGCAGGCCTTTGTCGATCTGGTGCTGAGCTGGGCCGATAAAGCCACACGATAGGTTTTCGTCCCCGTAAGGCCTGTCTGCCTGACACTCCTTGATACTTCATTGAAGCAATGAAAAACCGATGAGACTGTGCATCTCATCGGTTTCATACTGTGTGACACAATGTTGAAATTCAGGCCCTTGTCTATCTATTGCAGCATGCCCGCATAGCGCGGTAGCCACAATACCAAGTCTGGGATGAAGGTCAGCATCAATAGCAAAATGATCAATAGGCCTAGGAACAGCCAGGTTTCCCTGATCATCTCACCCAATGGAATGCCGTTCAACGCTTTGATGATGAAAAGCAAAATGCCATAAGGCGGGGTGATAAGACCAATCATCATGTTGAAGACCAACACAATCCCCAAATGGTGCAGATCAATACCCAACCCCAATGCCGTCGGAATGAACAACGGTGTGACAACCAGCATAATGGTCGACACATCGAGGATGCAGCCCATAAGCAGGAACAGCAGGTTCAGCAGCAAAAGAAATTCAACCCGATTCAAATTCATTGAATCAAAGAATGCGAAAACCGTTTGGGGAACTTGCTCTACCGTCACAACATAATTGAAGATATAAGCGCCGCACAGAACGATGGTGACGACAGACGTCGTTCGTACTGTATCGATCACGACACCCCAGAATTTCTTCAAGCCCATCACTCGATAGGCGAAAGTCGCCAATAACAGGGCGTAGAAGGCCGCGACGGCTGCTGCCTCAGTCGGAGTAAAAGCACCAGAATAGATACCGCCCAACAGGATGACCGGCATTAAGAGTGCGGGAATGGCGCGTAACAGAATCAATGGGAAAGCGCGTAGAGGAATGGCCTCTTCAATAGGAAAACCGCGAATCTTGGCCATGAAATAGACGGTAATACCAAGCGTGGTACAAACCATAATCGCAGGAATGACCCCACCCAAGAACAACACGCCAACGGATGTGGACGATATCAGCGCATAAAACACAACCGGGATGGATGGCGGAAAAATCGGTCCCACAACAGCAGAAACTGCCGTTATGGCCCCTGCAAAGCCGCGTGGATAGCGGTTCTCCTTGATCATCATTTCTGTGATGATTTTGCCAACACCGGCCACATCGGAGATGGCTGAGCCACTCATACCCGAAAAAATGAGCGATGTCATGATATTCACTTGCGCAAGCCCCCCTGGCACCCGCCCGACAAGGGCCAATGCGAAGGTGAGTATTCGATCGGATACGCTACCGGCATTCATGATATTTGCTGAAAAAATGAACAACGGCACCGCAAGTGCAACGAAGTTACCGAACACACCGTTCAATACATTTTCTGCGGCAAGACCAATATCTTGACCCGAGATGAAGAGGTAAAAGATACTTGATACAATCATCGCGATCCCCAACGGGAGACCAGTGATGGTAATGCCAATCATAATGACCAGCATAATGATTAGAGCATAATCGGAAAGGACGTCCATGTGAGCTCACACCTGATTAAATGTTGTCTTGCCAGTCTTTGCCCAGCAGTTTCCAAACGCGATGGACTGCCTGAATGATGAAGCCGCACAGAAAAAGAAAATAACAGCCATAAATCCAGTGCATTGGCAGGCGCAACACGGCGCTTTTCTTTCTCATCAGAAATTCAAGATAATCCAAGGTGTGAGGAACCAGCATGCAAAAGGCTATGATCAGCACAACCATCGAAATGATACTGAAAATCCGGCGTTTTTTAACCGAGACCATTTCATAGACCACGTCAAAAGAGACATGCTCCCTAATGGGCGTGATAAAAGCTGCGGCCCAGAAAACAGCCCAGATAAAGGCAATCATCGTCACTTCTTCTGTCCAAAGAAGTGGCAGGTTAAGCACATATCGATAGAAAATTTGGACGATAAATCCGCAAAAAGCTGTCAGGAACAGAAGCACACCGATCGTATTGGCCGCCTTCTTGAGAAGGCGACCAAAAGCAACCAGCGTTTCCTGTGAAAGGAAGCCGGTCATGTTTAGAGTTCCTTATTCGGCCATCGCGTTGATTTGTTCGATCCAACCTTTAGGCCATTCTTTGGAACGATCAGAGTTAACATAATAATCCTGAACATGCTTGCGGAATGCATCGACGTCTGGAGTGGTAACCGTCAGTCCTTTTTCCTTGAAGAAGTCAACAAGACGCGCTTCTTCCTTGTAGCGGCCTTCATTGTTGTAATCACAGGATTCTTGAGCCGCAGCGGTCATTGCTGCTTTCTCGTCGTCTGTCAGCTTATCCCACGTCTGGTTGTTTACGGTTACATTGACTCCGTCAACAAGGTGGTTGGTCAAAGTGATCTGCTTGGTAACTTCGTAAAACTTAGCAGCGTCAACCGTAGGAAGCGGATTGTCCTGAGCGTCGATGGTGCCGGTTTGAAGGCCCAAATACACTTCACCAAATGGCAACGGAGTTGGGTTTGCACCCAATGCTTTACCAAGGAACAACCAAGCATCTGACCCAGGCATGCGCAGTTTAACACCGGCCATATCTGCAGGGGTCTGGATGTCTTTTACGCTGCGCAAGTTGAGCTGGCGGGTGCCCAGATAGCAAGTATCGAGCAACTGCACACCCATTTCATCTGAAACGTCAGCTTTGAATTTCTGGCCGAGATCAGATGCAAGGAAGGTGCGATAGTGCTTGGCATCCTGAAACAGGTAACCAGCGGTCAACAGGCTGTATTGTGGAAGGCTGTCAGCGATCAACTGGAATGAAAGATAGATCATTTCAGCATTGCCGCGCTGTAGGGCGTCCAAATCTTTACCCTGCGCAAACAAAGCACTGGAATCATAAATTTGAGTGTCAAAGCGGCCAGGCATTTTCGCTTCTAGCGCATCTTTGAACACATGCATTGCTTTGGTATGAAGATCGGTTGGAACCGATGCTGTGCTGTATTTCAGAGTAATTTTATCCTGAGCAACAGCAGGGGCAACCAAGAAAGAACAGCAAAGAAGAGCTGCAGCAGCAAAGCGATATGACGTCATAGTCGTCCTCCCATAGAATTTACAATTTTCACACCGACCCTCCTGGTCAATGTGAATTTGGAATGGTTTTACGAATTCCACCTTAGATCAGATATGTCTTATCTGCTAGTTGAAGGTAACACTTATTGTATCAGATATCAAATGAGGTATACTGACCCGAAAAGGTTGCGGGGCTGGTCCCACAGAAGGTTGTCCAAAATGTTGAAAACTACTGATTTAAAAGGCGTCGTTGGGGCTGCTATTACCCCTCTCACAGAATCGTTTGAAATTGATGTGTCGCAGCTCAAGGCGCATTGTGACAGCCTTATAACGGACGGTTGTGCCTTCACGTCTGTTTTTGGCACCACGGGTGAAGGCCCTTCTTTCTCCGTTCGGCAGAAACTGGCAGCTTTGCAGCAATTGTCTGATTTGGGGATGGACATGTCTCGCCAGATCGCCGGTGTGATGACATCTTCTGTTGATGATGCCGCTGCAATGTATTCTGATTTGGCCCGTTTGAAGTGCCGCGCCGCGCTTATCATTCCTCCCTATTTTTATCGGGATGCAGGAATTGACGGGGTTGCGAGCTATTATGAAACGCTTGTGGAAAAAGCAGGAAATCCCGATCTGGAAATCGTTCTGTATAATTTTCCACACTTCAGTGGCATCACTTTTACCGTTGAACAGGTGCAGGCCGTTCTTGATCGCCTTGGAAAGCGCATTGTTGGTATAAAGGATTCTTCTGGAGATCTTGAGTCGGGTCTTGAACTCATCAAGGCCTTCCCGCAATTGTCCGTCTTTACCGGTAATGATACGATCCTTAGGAAAATGGTAGATAATGGCGGAGCCGGAATGATCGGTGGTATGACCAATCCGTTCTCAAAGGATTGTGTCACGCTTTATCAAGGTGGCGTTTCGGAAGGGTTTGAAAAGCGGGCCGCGATGCGCATTGATGCCGTTGATAGCAATGGAGGGTTGACCGTGCTCAAGGCGCTGTTGGCCAAACGCTACAACAACGAAGCGTTCGGTCGCGTTGTACCTCCCTTGAAAAAACTGCCAGCTGAGAAAATGGCGGCAATAGAGATCGCACTTCAAAAGGCAGAAGAGGCCGCGTGCTAAAATAATTGAACTGGGAGGTTCTGAATATGGCAGGGGACGGGTCCACAAAACACACAGACGCTTCGCAAAGTGTCCGGCAGTTGGGTTATGAGCTGTTTCAGAATGCTTTGTTTGAAGGAAGGCTGAAATCCGGTCAGCTGGTCAGCCAGCGTGATCTGGTACAGTTGATGAACTTATCTATCGGAGCCCTGCGCGAATTGTTGCCGCGTTTGGAATCCGAGGGGTTGATCACGGTGGTTCCTCAACGCGGCATCCAGATTACGGCGATAGACTTGCCGATGATCCGGGATGCGTTTCAGATGCGTGCTGCTTTGGAGCGTGAAGCGGTTATGACCGCAGTGCGTATTCTGCCTGCCAATATCATCGGAGAGCAACGAAAGCTGCATGACGATTTCGTCGCAGCGGCCAGTGCAAACCCGACGGATGAAGTCCTCAAACGGGGGCAGGAAATAGACAATGAATTTCATAATTTGTTGGTCCAATGCACGGGCAATGAAATTCTGCTCCATGCCTATAATATCAATGTCATTCGCATTCGACTCATTCGAAAAGACCGTATTAACCTGACAGAAAATTTGTGGCCTCAGACTTTCCGTGATCATGTCGCCATCATTGATGCGTTAGCAAAACGCGACACCGCCGCTGCCGTTGATGCCATGGATCAACATATCTCAAACGCGCGCAAAAGGGCGACGGAGTTTTAAGTGTGCGTTTCAGTTCAGGCTGCAGCTTCTCATGTCTCCGCCGTTCGATTGCGCTGTGAAAAGCTTGCAGAGCCCTGCGGCTTAAATAGCTCGTATCCAATGTTTGGTTGGGCACTAGAGGCCAATCAGTCACCCGAAGATTCCCATTTCCAAACCGCTTGGCGGATTGTGGCCGGGACAAGCCGCGATGATGTCCTCCAGGGCTTGGGTGCCCTTTGGGACAGTGGGAAAACAATTGGCCCACAAACCAACATGGTGCGTTGGGGTGGAGACGCCTTGCCCTCGGACATGATCATGTGGTGGAGCGTTCAGGTATGGGACGAAACCGATACGCCTTCCTGTCTTGCCGAACCAGCAAGGGTCTTTACCGGCTTGAAGGCTTCTGATTGGCAGGCCTCTTGGATCGGGCGCTATTTTGTGTTGCCTGCTGGTCGCGATGTCCCCCAAGACGCACTTTATGACAACCGTTTTCAGGCGCGCCCTGCTGACTATCTGCGCAAAGAGCACGCATTGGTGGCTAAGCCTATCCGCGCTACCGCCTATGTTTCGGCGTTGGGCCTATATGAGCTGTATATCAACGGCATGCGCATCGGCGAAAATGTTATGGCGCCGGGCTGGACCGACTATCACCAGCGCGCCGAATATCATGCCCTGGATGTAACCGAAGCCTTCTTTGAAGGGGACAATTGCATCGGTGCCATCATTGGAGAAGGTTGGTATTCGGGCCGCATCGGTCACAATCAGCGCCGTGCCGGCAACCATTATGGTGGCCGTCCGGCATTGTTGTGCCAGGTCCATATTGAGTTTGCTGACGGTCGGGTCGAATGCATCGTCTCGGATGAGACATGGTCAACACGACAAGGACCTATCTGTTATTCTGATTTCCTTGCTGGAGAAATGTTTGACGCCCGTCTGGAACTGGAAGGTTGGTGTGCCCCCGACTGTGATCTTTCCCATTGGCAACCAGTCGAACAGATTGACCCCGAACCGCGCCTGCCGCAACTGGATGCGGCGCGTTGTGAACCGACACGAGAAGTCGCAAGGCTTGCTCCATGCTCGATAACGGCTCTCTCTGATAGTGTAAGCATTTATGACTTTGGTCAAAATCTGGCTGGCTATGTTGAACTGGAGGTCGAGGCCCGAGAGGGAACCGAGTTTCGGTTGCGCCATGGCGAGCGGCTTGATAACGCAGGCCAGCTCTACACTGAAAACTTACGGTATGCGGTGTCTGAAGACATATTCATCGCAGCTGGCCGCGGAGGTGAGACCTTCAAACCCCGTTTTACATTTCATGGGTTTCAATATGTCGAGCTGACCATCATCGGGCCGGTTACCTCGCCACCAAAACTTACATCCATCGCTATCCAGACAGATACCCCGCAAACTGGCCAGATTAAAACCGGCAACACAATGCTCAACCAGTTGCTATCCAATATTTTTTGGAGTCAGCGCAGTAATTTTATCTCAGTGCCAACTGATTGCCCCCAGCGCGATGAGCGATATGGGTGGACGGCGGATGCGCAGGTCTTTTGGCGCACGGCCGGATATTTCATGGATACGTCTGCCTTTTTGACAAAATGGATGGAGGACATGATTGATGGGCAGTCGCCTGAGGGTGCTTTCCCTGATGTCGCACCGACAAAACCGCTCAATCCCTATCGCCTGACTCCCCAACCCGGAGCGCCTGCATGGGGCGATGCACCCATCATTATGGGATGGCAGCATTATCTGCGGTATGGCGACCATGCTTTGCTAGAACGTTGTTGGCAGCCCTTCAAGGCTTGGATGACTTATGTCGAGGCTGAAAATCCTGACGGCATCCGCCGCAATCAGTTGAACAACAATTATGGTGACTGGTTGACGATTGGGCCAGAAACAAATCGTGAGTTGATCAATACAGCATATTGGATCTATCTCGCCGATCTCATGGCCAAGATCGCACGGGTGTTAGATCGGGATGCCGAGCCTTGGCTCACCCGCGCCACTCGGATGCGAGCCGCTTTTGCAGGCGCGTTTATTGAGAAAAATGGACACCTGAAAAGCGATACTCAAACCGCCTATTTACTGGCCTTGGATTTTGATGTGTTGCCTTCCAAGCATCGTTCGCAGGCTGTAAGTCGCCTTATCGAATTGATCAACGAGGCGGACGGTCATTTGCAAACGGGTTTTCTTGGAGTTCGGCACTTGTGTCCGGTTCTAAGCGACAACGGTGCTGAAAAACTGGCGGTGGATTTGTTGCTCAAAGAGACCTACCCAAGCTGGGGCTTTTCTATTCGGCACGGCGCGACCTCTATCTGGGAGCGCTGGGATGGTTGGACCCAAGACAAAGGCTTTCAGAGCAAGGCCATGAATTCCTTCAACCACTATGCCTATGGTGCGGTAGGGGAATGGATTTGGTCCCGCTTGGCGGGTATCGATTGGTATGAGGAAAAACCGGGATATCAACGGGTTCAAATGCGCCCTATATTCGACCCACGCATTGGACGGGTCGAAGCCGCTTATGAGGCCCAAAGCGGATGCATAAAAAGCAGTTGGCGATATGAAGATGAAGTGATTTACTGGACTATAACGCTGCCCCCCGGCGTTGATGCACAGGTATTATTGCCTGTCGGTATGATGACTGAGCAAGGCGCGCAATTTGCTCTGGCCCCCGGCCATCACACTCTCAAAGTTACAGCGACAAAGACGATGAATTGAACAGATACGGTTCAAGGATCACATTTGAACCCGATGGAGGAAAGATATGGAGAAAGCATTCTATATCGGTATTGATGTTGGCTCTGCCAGCACACGAACTGGTGTTTATAATGAGGCAGGGCAGCGTTTGGCTTTTGCGACGCGTGCAATCAAACAATTCCACCCCAAGGTCAATTTTGTCGAGCAATCATCGACAGACATTTGGGGCATGATCTGCGAAGCAACAAAGGAAGCTCTAGCCAAATCCGGTGTTGACGCCAAAGCCATACGCTCGATTGGTTTTGATGCCACTTGTTCTGTTATTCCATTGGGCGAAGATGGGGTACCTATCTCGGTATCGGAAGATGGTGAGGACGATCATGATATTATCATGTGGATGGATCACCGTGCCGATGAGGAGACTGCCGCCATCAATGCGACGGGCAACGATGCCCTGCAATATGTGGGTGGCGAAGTTTCAATTGAGATGGAATTGCCCAAAATACTGTGGTTGAAAAAGCATTTTCCTGATCGCTATGCAAAAATCTGGCGGCTGTTTGACCTTGCCGACTATTTGGTTTGGCGTTCAACCGGCGCGGACGTGGCAAGCGTTTGTACACTGACATGCAAATGGAATTATCTCGCCCACGAAAACCGCTTCCCGCAAGATATGCTGGATGCTGTCGGGTTGGATGACCTAACGTCTAAAGTGCCCTCCACAGTTGCCCAATTGGGTGCGCCTGTCGGTCAATTGAGCGAAATGGCCGCCGAGCAGCTTGGTCTGCACACGGGTGTTATCGTCGCCAGTGGCATTATCGATGCCCATTCCGGTGGTTTGGCCTTGATTGGCGCCAAGCCGGATGGCGGTTTGGCCTTGATCTCTGGCACCTCCAATTGTCATATGATCGTTAGCCGCAAGCCGATTATGGTTCCCGGTGTTTGGGGGCCTTATTTTGGTGCCATGATCCCGGATTATTGGTTGGGAGAAGGCGGACAAAGCGCGGCCGGTTCTCTGGTCGAATGGACCATTGCCCAAAGCGATGCTTGGCCTGACCTGAAGGCTGCAGCAAAAGCGCAGGACAAACATCCTATAGCACTGCTCAATGAATGGGTGGCTGATCTGGAATCTCGCGATCCTTATCCCACTCGTGACTTGCATGTGTTGGGCGACCACCATGGCAACCGCTCGCCACGCGCCAACCCGCATGCACGCGGGGTTGTTTCCGGTCTGACGCTGGAAAAAGGTCGTGACGCTCTGGCGCGCCTGTATTTGGCAACCTTGCAAGCGGTGGCCTATGGCACACGGCATATCATCGAGGAAATGTCCAAAGCGGGCCACAGCATTGATACGCTCTATGTTTGTGGTGGGGCGACCAAAAACCCGCTCTGGCTGCGTGAATATGCCAATATCACGGGCCGCGACATTCAAATGGCGAGTGAAGAAGATGTTGTTACTTTGGGTGCAGCCATCCTCGGAGCGGTTGCTTGCGGTGCTTTTGCCAGTTTGCCAGAGGCCAGCAGTGCTCTGGTGCAGCAGGGCGATAAAGTGAAGGCCGATTTGACGAAGGCCGCCTTCCACGACGCAAAATATCAAGTTTATCTAAACCTCTATGAGAACCGCGAACATCACAACGCGTTGATGGCTGCAGCCACCTTATAGAATCTACTATCGGGAGAGTAATATGTTGAAATTACCAGAACAGGAATCGGCTATCACCGTGGGTGATAAAGAGATCCTTGTTGTAACAAACGCCGATTTGCGCGAAAGCGCCAATGTGCCTTGCTGGCCGATCTATCAAGACTATTCCGAGCGATTGGAAAAAGAACTGGCGGCGCAAGGCTTCAAGATGAAACGCGCCCATGCTTATGATGAAAGCCGCGGACACGGCTTTATTTCGTCCCAAAAAGAAGGCTCGGCCCTCTTTTCTCGCATCGACCCTGACGCGCCCGTCATCGTGCTTTTGACTGCGTGGCAATATTCTCATCATATCGCTCCGTCATTGCTGTCACATCGTGGGCCTATCCTGCTACTTGCCAATTTTGATGGCACATGGCCCGGACTTGTTGGCATGCTCTGTATGGCAGGGTCTCTCACCTCATTGGAAGTGGACTATTCCCGCCTGTGGTCTGAAGGCTTTGATGATGACTTGTTCAAATCAGGTCTCGCAAGCTGGTTGAAAGAGGGCAAGGTTGACCATGATCTTGGATATCTGAATGATGTGCCTGCTGACCATCCGGTTTTGAAAAGCGAAGCGGGGCAAGATGGCGCCAAAGTGGGCAACTATATCCTGCGCAACAAGGCAATCCTTGGCCTGTTTGATACCATGTGCATGGGGATGATGAACGGCTATTTCCCCATTAAAGCTCTCAGCGATATTGGCATGCCGCTGGAAGGCCTGTCGCAATCTGCGCTGTTGGTCGAAATGGATCTGGTGCCACAAGACATGCGCGAAGAATGCCTCAAATTTTATGAGGATCGCGGTATGCAGTTCCAGTGGGGCAAAGATGGTGCCACTGAACTAACCCGTGAGCAGGTATTGGAGCAATGCGCCATGATGATAGCCATGGCGCGCTTCACCAAACGCTTTGGTCTGGCGGCTGTTGGTGTGCAATACCAACAAGGTCTCAAAGACTGCTGTGCCGCGTCTGACTTTGCTGAGGGGGCTATTGGCAATGCCGAGCGCTTCCCCATTCCCGATGAAGATGGGGCCATCATTTGTGAAGGCAAGCCAATTCCTTGTGTCAACGAAGTGGACATGGGCACAGCCATCCCTCAGGCCATGCTGTTCCGCCTTCTAGATGCTATGGATCTGCCTTCAGAGACCACATTGCATGACGTGCGTTGGGGAAGTGAATTTGAAGGCACATTCTACTGGGATTTTGAAATCTCGGGCGCGGTGCCTTTTGCTCACCTTAAAGGCGGTATCGCCGGTGCAACAGGCTATCGTCAGCCTGCTATGTTCTTTCCCAAAGGCGGATCAACCATCGCAGGTCAGGGCAAAGCTGGGCGTTTCATTTGGGCGCGCGCGCACTATGTTGGCACGGATGTCATCATGCATATCGGTTCCGGTACGGCTGTTGAATTGCCTGAGGCTGAGTTTGAGCGCCGTCGCAAAGCAACCACCTATGAATGGCCATTGCTGAACGCTGTACTAGACGGGGTTGGGCGCGATGATCTGATGGCAGGTCATCAATCCAATCACCTCACCATCGCCTATGTGCCTGAAGACAAGCTGCAAAATGTCATGCAGGCCTTTGTCGCTCAGGCCTTGACCCAAGGCATCAAAGTCAAAATCGCAGGCACAGCCAAAGACCTGCTGTAAACATCAGTGAACTGTCAAAATTTAAAAGGGCGCCAAATGGCGCCCTTTTTGCAATCTGAGATCAATCCGGAGAGACGCGGTTCAAGCGCTTCTGCAACTGACTACATACCCCAATCCCAAAGATCAGCAATCGCGATTGCTTTTGCTTCCGTCGGGCAAAGTGGTGTTGCACAGTGTTACCAATGGAAAATAGGTGTCCCAATTATCGACGCGTGCACCGTTGAGATTGGCGTTGGTGAGGTTGACACTATCCAAAGCGGCATCACGGAGTGATGAGCCGCTTAAATTGGCGCCGGTAAGATTAGCAGAGTGAACGGACATTCCGGTAATCTTTGCATCAGAAAAATCTGCGTTTGAGAGATTTGCATCATCAAATGCCCCCGGTCCAATTTTGGCGTAGGTGAAATCGGCCCCAACGGCTCTCATGTGACGATACCAACCCGTTATTTTGTCGCCGCTATAGTTGGCGCCTGACACATCACATTTGCCACTTCCATTGTCTTGAGACTCGCATTTGCCGGTGTTCGTCACCTTAGGAATGTCGCCCGCATTCTGCGCACTGACAGGGGCTGCTAGAACCATACAGGCGGTTAGAGCGGGAGCAAGGATTAGCTTTTTTGCGAATAAATTATTTGACATGAACAATCCTAATTTAAAATGCGACGATACGTGAATATACTCAATATATTGATTTTGTTTTCAATGAATAAACTTTGCTTATTTCATATACGCATAAGTAAAATCTGATTATTCATGTTTGTATGGCGAATTTTTGAATGGTGTAATTTGAAAAAATATTTTGTTATCAGTTTATATTCTATGGATTTTGGTGTAATTGCAAAATTATATATTCCCATTATTGATGCGAAGACTGATTTATTGGGAGACGGTATACGCCAAAATTGACCTATTCCTTGCTAAACTAATGCAACTAATCAACCTATCTTGCAGCTGATCTATTCTGATGGCTGGATAACAAAAGAGGTATGATTATGGATTCTTTCAAAAATAGAACAAGTGGACTGGATAGTCCGGCCTACAACGGTGCGAGTCTAACGCCTAATGATGCGAGTGACCTGACGCATGTTACGCGGGCGGTTTGGGTTGGTACGGGTGGCCATCTTGATGTTGTTCTTGCCTCGGGTGAAACCGTTGCCTTCAAAAATGCGTCGGGTTGGATGCCGCTTCGAGTCAAACGTCTTAACGCGACAGGCACGACGGCCAGTGATGTTGTGGGGGTGTGGTAATGCTTTCTCTTGGTGCGTCTGGGCCCTTTTGGCTGGATTGGCAAAGGCGGGCAACTTGGGCAGGGGCTGGGTCGGCTTTGCATTGTCTTGATGGCAATTTATCCATGAACGGGTTGATTGTTCCCTTCTCAGAATCCCGCGTTGATATGGTGCGGTCATCTGATGGCTGGGGCTTCGATGCCACTGGCCTATTGCGGCAGTTTGATCCAGATGTGGTGCGGGCAACTGATGCGGGGCTTTATACAGAGCCAAGCAGTGAAGGACTTTTGACAAATCCTGAAGACGTTCACTTCTGGGCTGATGACGGGGCTGCATCTAGCAGAACAGGTGAAGATATTGGGTATTTCAAAATTGCCAGTGTCTCATCCGACGGTGCAGATTGGCACAGAAAGCGCAGCAATGTCATCAATGTGTTGGCCGATGAGAGCTATTCGCTTTCTGTCTATTTTCGCTTTGGGTCCAGCAATGCGATTCAAGTCATGGCGCGTGTGCCCGATGGGGCGGGGGGCTATGCATTCCCTGCTATTCAGGCCGCTTCCAATGAAGTCTTGACCAATGTTACCATTGATGGGAAATCTTCATTTTCCAATCTCAAGCTGGCACAAATAGGCTCGCTGTATCAGCTCACAGCCACTCTGGAGATTCTTCATGATGGTGAGATCCACATAGGACCGGGGCCTTATTCGGCAACGGCTGGCGAATATGTCGATATTGCTGGTGTTCAACTTGAAGCGGGATCCGTAACGACAAGCTTCATTGTTGGTGGCGGCCTGCGCAGTCATGACACGCTGAGTTTTGATCTTTCTGCCGTTGATCTGACAGGTGGTTTCTACGGCGTTTGGCGTGGTGCTGTGGCTGGTTGGAACAATGATTGGGATCGCATATTAGAATTCGGATCAGCCAGTGGACATGACTATGTGATGCTCAGGGCAAATGGTTCCGGCACCCAACTGCGCCTTTCCTATTATGATGTGTCTGAAGTGGAGAAAGAACCCGCGCCTGTAACCGAGGCTTTCTCATGGTCTGGCCCTCACGAGATCATCTTTGGGGTCGGGCCAAATTTTACGCAACTCATAATCGACGGTGTTGCCACGAGTGTTGCGGATTTGTCGGACTATAGTTCGGTGGATTTGACAACGCTGTTTCTGGGCGCGTCACACACCGGAGGAAGCCGAGGGACCCTGCGCACCGATGAACTGAAGCTTATGCCTGGGCTACCAACGACTGCGCTTTTGATGGGGGAGGTGACGGCATCGTAACATCAAACCGAAGGGCCAAACTTTAGAGTTTGAAGCTGAAGACACGGACTAGCCCAACAACAGCACAAGCCCTGCTTTGCCTTGGCACGGCTGAGTAGTATACTACGCTACGCAGGATAAACGGAGCAGTGCAAACGAACGCCATCAAAACTTGGATGGGTCGTAGGTCAAAGCAGCCTGCGACCCTTTGTTGTGTGAAGCTAGGCTATCTGTTTAATCTGTTTGTTTTGCGTTGGTTCTGTTTTTTTGCACGATTCTTTCGCTGACGTTTCTCAACATCTATTAGCATTTTTTGTTCCCACATGAGGACGTCTGCTTCATTGATATCAGGAACCTTGCCGAATATCCCTCTGGCCGCTGCTTCGGCTTGTCTTTTAAAATAGTTGAGACATACGAGTGGTTTCCCGTAGTCGCCCCTGAAATCAAAACCAAGATCGTAAAGGACTTTAAAAGCGATTTCATCGTTTACGTTACAAGTTTGGAACCTGTTTTCGTGCTCGATATGTTCGTCGCTCCAATAAACAGCTGAAACTCTAGTGATTTCTGGAAAACTGAATTCGGTGTCATCTTCCGTAATGCCAAATGTTTCTTTGGAGAGGTTGTCTATCGCCAACCTAAGTTCTGTCGGCATATCACCACTAGAAGTGCTGCCCAACATTAACTTGTCTACAATGACCCTAAATCCAGGCAGATGAAGAATTCTTATTGGTGAAGGTTCGGTTTTTTGTTTTTGGGTTTTAAGAATTTGATTGCAATCCAGTTCGAGGAACCGGCTGTCCATTTTCTTAACCATATAGTTTTTGCACCCCGAATCGTTGGGGAAAGCAATTATGCCACTAATGCGTGTGCAGATAAAGAGTGTTCTCCATTTGTTCTCATATGCAATTCAGCCAACAAGCGATATGTGACGAGCCGCTGGCAAGTCTACTTTCCTGCGGCGGCTAACGCCGAGTTTTTCTGATACGAAGAAAACAAGTCTTCTGTGGGCAACAGTTCAGGTTTTGCTAATGAAACTATTATGGTGGGTTGGGAATAATTAAACCCCACAGTCAACTGAAAAACTTAGTCATTACGATAATTTAGGTGGAATTTTTGGCTGGGGATCCTGGACTCGAACCAGGACTGACGGTGTCAGAGACCGCTGTTCTACCATTAAACTAATCCCCAGCAACATCAACGGCTTAGACCGTTGTTTCACAAAACGTGGCAGAACGTTTCATAAATAAGCTGTGCGGGCGTTCTAACTCTGTGCAGATGGACCGTCAAGAGGGGTTTTTCAGAAAGCCACAACAGGACCGAGAATTGCTGCTTTACCCACAGTTGATCAAATGAACGCCTTTAAAATAATGCCCAAATCTGTACCGAAGCGTAGGCTAACATGTCGACAGTGTGGGGAAATGCTCTCATCAACCCCATCACTGCCGTACATGCAACGACTGCTCAAACCCTGTCTAATTTGAATATCCATCCATTAACGTTTCAAGGATCACACGCAAAACGCTTTCTTGGGTATTTAAAAATGGATTGGACGCCAAGCAGATGTCTTCGTCCGTGCTAGGCACTATTTCTTCTTGGGTTTTGGCGTCAGAATATTCTTTGTCTGAGCATTTTTGATTTGGCTCGACATCGATACGTCAGAATTTGTGACCGATTTTTCTTTCTTGGGTTTACGAACTTCGCGATTGCTACGTTGATTTTTCGACATGATATAAGCTTTCTTTTGAGGTTAAAATTATCAGAGAAGGGTGTTTGAGTGTGCAATTTGAGTGCACAACAAGTGGGTGTATGCAGGTAAAGGCGGACCAGAAAACCTCACGAATTTGCTGGACACAGAGGCGCCTGCTTGTCGTGTGATATCGAAGACTAACGGTGAAGTGACGAGTAAGATTTTAACGGAACGCGCATTTGCAAAAGCGGGTACTGCCAATTACTAAAAGTGTTTTTGGTCGTACAGGCATAGACAGGCGGAAATTTGCGGATGATGCTACAGACTGATCCTCGAGGGACGAATTCGACTACAGCGCATCAACAGAACCCGAGTGAATACGGGATGTGGCGTCTCAAGTCTCGAAGGCCCTGAATTAGTCTCAAACAAGGCACTGATAGGCTCAGGTATTCTGAACGAGTGTCGTTACGGACGATCTAAATGATATCAGATTTTGAATGCCTCACGCAATAACATTTAAGTGCGACTGGCGCAAAATCAATAGACCGATTCTACATAAATGCATGTGATGAAAGGCCGGTCTTATCATCCTTCAACTTGTTTCTTTGGCGGCTAGGGGAATAGCACCGTCCGAGCACAAAGAATTGCTTTTTGAGGGTGAGTTGCGTCTCGCCTAAAGACGAATATCAGGCACTATTTATGCTTGGCCTTGATTTTAGCGTCATAAACCTCCACATATAGGGCACGTTTACTGCCGTCATTGGCTATCTGATCTTCCGGCTTGCCGGTTTGCTTGGTTTCCCCCTGATTTCGCGAACGTTTCAACCCATGGGCATTTCGTCCACTGGGAGCTCGCCTGTTTGCCTCAGGCTTCGGGCATATATTTACAAGGTATCGACCATGACAACCGGAACAGTAAAATTCTTCAATTCCACTAAAGGCTTCGGCTTTATTGCTCCAGAAGATGGCGGCAAAGACGCGTTCGTTCATATTTCTGCTGTCGAAAATGCTGGCCTTTCAGGTCTGGATGAAGGCCAAAAGGTCTCCTATGATTTGGAAAGCGGCCGCGACGGTAAGGTTTCTGCAGTAAACCTGAAAATGGCTGACTAATAATACGCCCGGGCCACGCATATCGTGTGGCCCGGTTTTCGCTATGAAGGAATAATTTATGACAAGCGTTTCCAAAACGCGAGCGCAAGCACGCTTTGCTGCGATAGAAAAATCCCAAAAGAATGCACTTAACGAACGTGAAGAAAAGGCTTTGAAAATTAGCGAAAACACCGCGCGACTCAAAGCACTGCGCCTTGCAAAGGCTGCCGAAGACAACGCAAAACCCGCTATCAAAAAAGCAACGCCGAGAAAACGAGCAACCAAGTAAGTGTCTCGTTTGGTCTCTTTGCCTTTTCTGGCGTTGCGTGTTGTTTAACGCAACAGATTGCGAGCAGCATTTAGATATCTTGTCTGTATCGCCTTTTGGGCTAGGGGCCTTCAAGGCCAATTTTCAGACCTACATTTTGCAATCGAAATTATTGTGTTCCTCAGATCCGATGTACGTGCAGCAAAACCTGATCTGGGGAAATCAGTGCGCAACCCTATGTCGCAGGATCGAACAGCAATGGCTGGTGCGTTAGGACTCCAAGGGTCCATCTAAATTGCTTCAGAAGCATGTCGCGGGTTTCGATTACACCAAAACAATCTCAGACTTTGTTGCACTCATGAACTTCCTGAAAACGCATTTGAGGGATTTAGGATACCTAAATTCAATCGCATTTCGGCAAAGATGGAGTTGCAAACGGTTAACGTCTTTCTTTTTTGGGTAAGACAAACTGCCTGCACGCCATACCGCACTTGGATTCGTTGCTTGCCCTTTGTCCTTATGCTGATAAAGTGGATCGCGACAAACAAATTGAATCGCATGCTGCGCGCCATGATTTGTCCTCATGATTGCAGCGCAGCGGGAGACAAAAATTGGCACAGGATGCTGACGGCACCCGAAACGGGCGCCGCTCAGCTGTTGGACCTGATCACGCACTTGCCAGTACCTCTGTATCCGGAACGTCCGGTAAAAAAGGGACTGACGTCGCGCGTGTTTTGCCTGTCATGAGCGGTGGCGATAAAGACGTATCCAATGGCCAAGGCCTAGGTGCGTCCGATTCCATGCGACAGGGGCATTCCGATCAAGATAGATCGGAAAAGTCAAAGGGCCAACAGCCAGGGCGAAAGAAACGCCGCTCTCGCTCTCGACGGAAAAGGGCTGATACCCCTGCCAATGTCGAGGCAAACGCGGGTGCATTGCCAAATGCACAGGAAAATCCTAACCGAAAATCCGTTGATGACGGAAAAGCGGGCGCTATTGCTGTATCCATTTCTAATATGGTTTCACATGCTGATGCAGCAGCGCCGCATTCTGATGGGGCTTCCTCTGTCTCCAATCCAGACAGCAATCAGGAAGCCGTCAAGCATGGGTCTCGCAGACGGTCTCGCTCTGGGCGCCAGAATTCTCATGGCGAACGGAACCGTGCGACCAACGCCTCGCAGGGAAATGCATCCCGCGAGCAGGCAGATCAAGGCAATGCGGATCGACAGGAACCGCGCACCCGAAATGGGCAAGGCAAGGCAAGGCAAGACAACGCGCGTTCTGACACGGACGTAGCAAAAGTCCAAACGCCGCGGCCATCGGCCAAACCAACCCAGAATCGCCCTTCGGCCCAGCCGAACAGAAACAGTGGGCATGCTGCTGCAGGACAGGCGCGTGACACTTATGCTGCGCTCGATTTGGGCACAAACAATTGCCGCCTGCTGGTCGCAGAGCCCCACGGACAAAGCTTTCGCGTGGTTGATGCCTTTTCGCGCATTGTGCGCTTGGGGGAGGGGTTGTCACAATCAGGGCGTTTGAGTGAGGAGGCGCAAGATCGCGCAATTTCTGCACTCAAGGTCTGCCAATCAAAGTTGTCTTACCGGTCGGTCAAACGTTTCCGTCTTATTGCCACCGAAGCCTGTAGGCGTGCCAGCAACGGGGCGGCTTTTCTAAATCGTGTGCAGCGCGAAACGGGCCTCAAACTCGAGATCGTGGATCGCGAAACCGAAGCCCGTCTTGCTGTGTCTGGTTGTGCGTCCTTAGTCCATCCCGATGCGGACGGCGTGGTTTTGTTTGATATCGGTGGTGGATCGTCAGAAATCGTTTGGTTGGATCTGGACCCTCTCTCTGATGATGGGGCGCCTCTACCTGGCGAGAAGCGCAATCGCCAGACACGCCGCGCTATGCGCCATCTTTCCGATAGGATTAGATGTTGGACATCGCTTCAAGTTGGCGTGGTTACCCTGTCGGAAAAACATGGAGGCCAGATTGTAACCCGCGAGCACTTCGAGGCCATGGTTACCGAAGTGCGCGATATGCTGGTTTGTTTTGAAGAGCGTGAAGCTCTAACCAAAGCCATACAAAGCAAGCATATTCATATGTTGGGAACATCGGGTACAGTCACCACACTTGCCGGTGTGCATTTGGGGCTGGAACGATATGATCGCCGGCTTGTTGATGGCACTTGGTTGACCGCTCACGAGCTACGCTCAATGATAACGCGCATATTGGAAATGGACTTTGATGAGCGGATGAACAATCCGTGTATTGGCCATGACCGAGCCGATCTCGTGTTGGCTGGCTGTGCTATCCTTGAAGCCTTCCATCGGGAGTGGCCATGTCCGCAGCTGCGCGTCGCAGATCGTGGCTTGCGGGAAGGCATCTTGATGGAAATGATGATAGATGACGGTGTTTGGAACCCGCAGGGTAACAAAAAACCATCAACGAAAAAGCGTCGTTCTCGTCGCCGTGGTGGCCGCGGTCATCGCGGTGGGCAAGGACAGAAGCAGGCTGTTGGTCAGCCCGAAAAAGAAACATAGACATCCAAGCGACAATTGCGTGTCGGCAATAGATTAATCGGAGCACTTCAATGGCAAAAAAATCCGGTGGCGGTGAGGGGCAGGACAGTCGCGGACTACGTGTGGAACGCGTTCGGGTAAAAACCGCCCGTGGACGCAGAAGCTCGTCGACACGTTGGCTGCAGCGACAACTGAACGATCCTTACGTGCAACGCGCCCACCAAGAAGGCTTTCGTTCACGCTCGACGTTTAAGTTGATCGAAATGGACGACCGGCTCAAATTCCTCAAAAACGGTATGCGTGTGGTGGATTTGGGCTGTGCTCCGGGTGGATGGAGTGAGATTGCCGCCAAACGCGTACAGTCGAACAGCGAAAATCCTCTCGTTGTCGGGATTGATTACCTTGGTATGGATCCCATTCCCGGCGTGACCATCCTGCTCAAGGATTTCTTGGATGACGACGCGCCACAAATGCTGCTGGATGCGTTGGGTGGGCATTTGCCCGATATCGTATTATCCGATATGGCGGCACCGACGACGGGCCACAAACAAACAGACCATTTGCGCACTGTGCATTTGTTTGAGGTCGCAGCTCAGTTCGCTAAAGAAAACTTGCGCCCCGGTGGCGCATTCCTATCCAAAGTTTTTAAGGGTGGTACAGAGCACCAGATGCTGGCCGAGTTGAAACGGGACTATCAGTCTATCCTGCACATCAAGCCACCAGCCAGCCGCAAGGAAAGCCCGGAAATGTATGTCTACGCCAAAGGATTCCGTGGACGACCGGAAGAGAGAGCCGAGAGCGAAGAGGAATAAGACCGGGCTTCGCTTTCTTCGGTATCAAATTTCCAATTGTTGTGATCCAACTTGATAGCCGCTCGTATACAGAGAGTGAGACAAGTTTGTTCCCACTTGTGATCGCTCTCTTGCTATCGATCAGGTTTCCTCCCGATACTTGATGGTTGGTAACAGGAGGGCGATTTTTCCATTTTTACTTGATCGGCACTGCCATCCATTGACGTAAATTCATGTATGTAGCCCGAAGTTGGGCATGCGTCGCTGGCATTGTGCTGATAAAAATAGCTCGAATAGGAAAGAACTGACCAACTATTCAGAGCATTCTGCGACGCGCCAGACAGATAGAACCGACAAAAGGACCTCATTATGACCAGCCATTGGCCCGAAAATCATCCCCCTGTTGCTTTTGGTAAAATCGGTATCCTCGTGGTTAATTTGGGCACACCTGACGGGACCGATTATGCGTCTATGCGTCGTTATCTGAAAGAGTTTTTGTCTGATCAACGCGTGATTGAAGAGCCCAAATGGAAATGGTGGCCCATTCTTAATGGCATCATTTTGCAGACCCGACCACAAAAGTCCGGCAAAGCATATGATGCAATTTGGAATCGCGAGAAAAATGAAGGGCCTTTGCTGACCATAACCCGCAGTCAGTCAGAGCTCTTAACGAACCGGTTGGCCTCCAAGCAATTGAAACGCCCCGTCGAAGTCTCCTATGCCATGCGCTATGGCAATCCTTCCATCAGATCACGCATTGAAGAATTGGCTGCAAAAGGATGTGAGCGTTTGTTGGTCTTGCCGATGTATCCGCAATATGCTGCGGCTACCACAGCGACGGTCAATGATGCTGTGTTTGAAGTGCTCAAGTCCATGCGCTGGCAGCCAGCTTTGCGCACGTTGCCACCCTATTATGATCACCCCGCTTATATTGATGCGATGGCTGTTTCGATGAAAAGCCAGATTGAGGCGCTAGACTTCGAACCTGAACTGATCCTGGCCTCCTATCATGGCATCCCTCAACGCTATTTTGACAATGGCGACCCCTATCATTGCCACTGTCATAAAACCACCCGTCTCGTGCGCCAGAAGCTGGGTTGGCAGGGCGACTATCTGCGTACAACCTTTCAGTCCCTCTTCGGACCAGAGGAATGGATCAAGCCCTATACCGATGCCACCGTCAAGGAACTGGCCGAGAGCGGCGTCAAACGGTTGGCCATCGTCAACCCCGGTTTCTCAGCCGATTGCCTTGAAACTCTTGAAGAGATTGACGTTGAAAATCGGGAAATCTTTATAGAGCATGGTGGTGAGCAGTTTGCGCATATCCGCTGTCTCAATGACAGTGACGAAAGCATGGACATGCTCGAAGCTCTGACCATGAATGAGTTGCAAGGCTGGATCTAGCTCTAACCCAGCATTTCGCCCAACTCCGGTTTAGCTCTTCTTTATCTCCTCAACCACAGCATCAATCGCATCAATATGCGCTTGCTTTTCGCTGTCTGAAATGAAGCTTGCCGCAAAGCTGTTTTTGGCCAGTTTGATAATGTCTTTTTCGCTCAGATCCAGCGCTTGATGTATTGCGCGATAGTTGTCGTTGAGATAGCCGCCAAAATAGCTGGGGTCGTCAGAATTGACTGTTACCAGCAAACCTGCATCCATCGCTCTTTTGACAGGGCTGTGGCCAAGCGTTGGAATGCCTTTGAGCCGCAAATTGGACAGTGGGCACATGGTCAGGGGTGTTTGTTGGCGCGCAAGGCGGGCGGTCAGTTCTGGATCTGACAATGCTTGATTGCCGTGATCGATCCGTTCGATTTTGAGAAGATCCAATCCTTCGCGAACATTCTCCGCGGTGCCTTCTTCCCCCACATGAGCAACGGGCGTGAAACCCTCTCCGCGGGCAGCTGCAAACACCCGTTCAAAGAGGGGCGGTGGGAAGCCTTTTTCCGAGCTATCCAAGCCTACCGCGAAAATATGGTCTTTATGTTTGCAAGCGCATTCCAGCGCGTCGAAGGCTTGTTCTTCAGGTAAGTGGCGCAGAAAACACATGATCAGTTTGGACGTGATACCAAGCTCGCGGTTTGCCTGCTCCAACGCCAAGACAATGCCGCCCAATACGGTCTCAAAGGAGATGCCACGATCTGTGTGGGCCTGCGGATCGAAGAACATTTCCACATGGGTCAGCCCATCTGCCTTTACCTTGAGTAAATAGGCCCATGTTAAATCATGAAAATCTCGCTCGGTCTGCAAGACACTCATGCCCATATAATAGAGGTCAAGAAAATCCTGTAGGCAGTCGAATTCATAGGCCTTGGCAACATCCTCGACGCTTTCATAAGGCAATTGCACCTTGTTGCGTTTGGCCAGTGTCAACATCAATTCCGGTTCCAGCGTCCCTTCGATATGCAAATGCAATTCGGCCTTGGGTAGGCGGTCGATAAGGGCGTTGGCGAAATCTGTCATAGCGGTTCCTCAGCGGTGCAAAGCATAATTTTCAACGACGGTTTAACTGGCATCATATCAGAGGTGTAGCAATTCCAAAGAGCATAGGGTCAGTTTTACCCATTAGCTTATTCAGCCTTTTCCGATTAATCCCCGTAGGTAGTCCTGTCGATATTCTGGCGGCAGATGTCAACCAACGGGACTTTTCAATCATGGAACAATCAGATAATCTAGCCTTGCCCTATATCGTCTCTTCTCAAGACCAGAAGCATATCACGCATAATGAGGCGTTGAACATGCTTGATGCGTTGCTGCATCTCAGTGTACTTGAAAAGGATCTCACGGTCCCGCCTGTAGATCCTGCCGCAGGGGATCGGCATTTGGTCGGCGCATCCGCAACGGGCGACTGGACGGGCAGGGATAATCACGTTGCCGCTTGGCAAAATGGAGGCTGGGTCTTCTATCTGCCACAAGCAGGGTGGCGGGTTTGGGTCGAAAGCGAACAGCGTTTGCTTGCATGGGATCAAGCGCAATGGGTCTCTCCATTGGACAAAATCCAAAATGCCAGTTTTATCGGTATCAATGCGACGGCGGATGTCTCCAATCGATTGGTATTGAATGCGGGTGCCAGCTTGTTCAATCATGATGGCGCGGGACACCAAATCAAAATTAACAAAAACCAGTCAACGGACACCGGTTCTGTGCTCTATCAATCCAATTGGTCGGGCCGGGCCGAAATGGGTTTGGCGGGGTCTGATGCTTTTCAGATCAAAGTCAGTGCGGACGGAACAAGCTGGTCTCAAGTTTTCAATGCTGATCCCGCAACGGGTATTGCCAGTTTGCCTAGTGGAGCCAATTCCTCAGAAGTAACCCTGACTGACGATGCGTTTGTTTCATTGGATTTGAAGCAAATGTCCGGTGTCATCATGCTGTGGTGCGCGGATGAGACAACGCCTGATACCAGCGGTGGGAGATTTGCTCTTTTCTATTTTGATGCCAGTGCCTTGCCAGCGATTGTTGCTATCAATGCAGATGCGTTTGTAACCCTTGAGACGGGCATCGCCCCAACAGGGACCACAGGGTTGGATCAATATCTGACCATTCGCGCCGATAGTGGGAAGTTCCATATTGAGAACAGGCGGGGCGGAACACACCGATACCGCTGGATGCTGTTGAATTAGTCCTCCGATCTTAAAGAGCGCACTATCAAAGCCAGTGCGCTCTTTGGTCTTTTTAACAAGACGCACAGCGCTCAAACGTCACCATGCGTTAGGGCTAAACCGTGCTCGATTATGGCTTCCCAGCATTCTTCGGCACTGTCTACAATTCTGAAATGGGACACGTCTCCCGCAGCAATGGTGCCATAGTCAATCAATGCCTGAATGTTGATAATTTTGCTCCAGAACGCGCGTCCAAACAGGATGATCGGCATGCCGGATATTTTTCCGGTCTGCTTCAAAGTTAGAATATCGAACAATTCATCAAGCGTTCCAAATCCACCCGGAAAGGCCACCAGTGCATTGGCTCGAATAGCAAAATGCATTTTGCGCAGGGCAAAATACTGGAATTGAAAGCTGAGTTCGGGCGTGACGTAAGGGTTGACACCCTGCTCGTGAGGCAGCTCGATATTAAGGCCGATAGACAGCGCGCCAGCATCATGAGCACCGCGGTTGGCGGCTTCCATGATACCCGGTCCACCACCGGTGCAAATCACATTAATGTGGCCGCCATTGGCTTCATTCAGTGCGCCCCCCCGTTCGGAGGCGATGCGCCCAAACTCGCGCGCCGCAATATAGTCCGGATGGTCTTCTGGTGTGCGGGCGCTGCCAAATACCACGATCGTGGATTTGATGCCTTGATCGCGCATACCCAAGTCCGCTTTTGTAAACTCAAGTGCCAAACGGCTACTGCGCAATTCTTCCCGTTGTAAAAACACAGTATCCTGATAGGCCAGCACATCATTGTCTATTTGATTGATTGGTATTGGACGATCGGCGTTCATGGATCAAATCCGTTTCTTCATTGAGGGGGGCAACATTAGAAAATCACAAGGTCTGTAGCCCAAAATGGATGTTTCCGCTTCAACTTAGTGGAGTATCTATTCAAATCCGTAAATATTCCAAAATGATGTTGTATTCCCGCCCCATTGTGGAAAAATGAAAAGGCGTGGTTTAGGCACGTGCGCAATCCTGATCTGGCCAGAACTGGGCTGATGTGTTGATCAGGACCACCAAGAGGGAGTAGTCAAATGGATGCAACACTCAAATTCTGTGGCGCAGCAGGAACCGTAACGGGATCATGCTATTTGGTGCGAACCGCGGGACATAAGTTTCTTATTGACTGCGGCATGTTTCAGGGCACCAAAACGATCCGGCAACTCAATTATAATGCGTTCCCTTTTGACCCTGCAGAAATTGACTTCGTCCTGCTGACCCATGCGCATATTGATCATTCGGGCCTGTTGCCAAAATTGGTGAAACATGGTTTTACCGGTCAGGTCTATATGACGGAACCCACCAAAGATTTGCTCGGCGCGATGTTGCCAGACAGTGGCCATATTCAGGAAATGGATGTGATGCACCTCAACAGGCGTAACGCGCGCCGTGGCAAGCCGCTGATCGAGCCGATGTACACCCGGGCCGATGCAGAAGCCTGCCAGCAATTTTTCACCGCCGTTGACTATGAAGAATGGATCAACATCGAGGGCATTCGTGTCAAATATTGGAATGCAGGGCACATATTGGGTTCGTCCTCCATCGAGTTGGAAATTCCCTCAGATGATCCGAACGAGGCCAATCTTCGGATGCTCTGGTCAGGCGATCTTGGGCCCAACCACAAGTTATTTCACCCTGATCCTGATGCTGCGAGTGACTTTGACTATGTGATCTGCGAGAGCACCTACGGGGGCCGCACTCGGTCCGTCGTTACGTCGGAAGAAAAGCGAAAAATTCTGCTGGATGAAATCCAATTGGCCCTCCAGAACAACGGCATCTTGCTAATACCGGCTTTCGCCGTTGAACGCACACAGGAATTGTTGGCTGATATTTTGATACTGCAGGGGTCTGGCCAACTTCACAATGTGCCTATATTCCTCGACAGTCCGTTGGCGATAAAGGCGACGGAAGTGTTTAAAAAACACGCCAACGCTCTGGAAGATGTTGCCGAGCATCTGGATGATCTCAACGCATCCCATATTCGCTTTACCCAATCGGTTGAGGAAAGTAAGGCCATCAATCGGGTCAAATCTGGCGCCATCATTATGGCAGGCAGCGGCATGTGTGATGCAGGACGCATTCGCCACCACATCAAAAACAACATGTGGCGCACCAACGCGACTTTGTTGTTGGTGGGGTTTCAGGCCGAAGGGTCATTGGGCAGGCTTTTGCTAAACGGTGCCCGCAAGGTCCGTATTCAGGGGGAGGAAATCCAGATCAGAGGCAAGGTGCGTCAGATCGAAACCTACTCAGGGCATGCTGATGAAAACGAGTTGCTAGACTGGATCCGCGATCGCAAACCGATCCGCCACGGTCTGTATCTGTGTCACGGCGAGCAACGCGCTTCTGAGGCTTTGAAAAAGGCTCTGGTTGAAGATGGTGTACCTGAGCAACTCATCACGATTCCTTCAATCGATGATGAGGTCCGGTTGAGCCGGAAAGGCAAACCAGAGTATTTCGCCAATGTCACTCATCGCCTCAAACGCGAAGATCTCACTGGTTGGGATTCTCACAATGAATTTGCAGAGCTAAAAATCGATCTTGCTGCGGCCTTTGCAGACCTCGCTGATGACAAAGCCCGTCGGGCCTTGGCCCGTCGCATCAAACGGGCGCTAAAAGAAGGCTAAAAACTGAATGCGTAGGCGCGTTTCCTTCTAACTGGTTTAGATGCGCAATGCTCGTTTTTTGGGGCTGAAAACCCTCGTGCCAATCATAGGGTGATTGAAGATGTCGACACAGAATGAAGCCCTTGCGGAATTGCTGTCTGCTGCAAAAAGGCTCTTACAAGACAGTAACAGCCGGCGATTTCTAGCCATCGCAGGAGCGCCAGGATCGGGCAAAAGCACCAAAGCGGAAGCGCTGTGGCAAGAGTTGGAAAAATCATACCCTGGCAAAACCGCTATTTTGCCAATGGACGGGTTCCACTTTGATGATGCCGTTCTTGCTTCAAAGGGCCGACGCCCCTGGAAGGGCGCGCCTGATACCTTTGATGTTGGCGGACTGCGAAGTGTTTTACTCCGTCTGCGTGATGCCTCAGAAGGGGAAGTCGCCGTGCCGGTGTTTGATAGGGAGTTGGAAATATCGCGCGGTAGTGCTCGTCTAATTTCCCCAGAAGTCGATCTGGTTATCGTCGAAGGCAATTATCTGCTTCTTAGATCAACGCCTTGGTGCGATTTGGCCAATTGCTTCGATCTAACCGCTATGATTGACGTGCCTGAGGATGAACTGCGCCGCCGATTGCGTAAACGTTGGCTTGGTTTCGGTTTGGATGAAGAGGGGATCAACCGCAAGCTTGAAGCCAACGATCTACCCAACGGGCGGACGGTGATAGAGCACAGTCGTAAGGCCGACATTATACTCAAACAACGTTGAACGACAGCTCGGCAACGCCCTCCACGGCACAGTGGATTTGATCGCCCGTTTTCACAGCGCCAACCCCAGCAGGCGTGCCCGTGAAAATAATATCGCCTGCAGCAAGCTCGAACTGGTTTGAGAGATGGGCAATCACTTCGGGCACGTTCCAGATCAAATGATCCAAGTCGCTTTCTTGCTGCATGATGCCGTTTTTTTCGAGCCAGATTTTTTTGCCTGACAGAGAACCCACTTCTTCTGCAGACACGATTCCTGATACTGGTGCTGAATGTTCAAACGCCTTTGCTGCGGTCCACGGACGACCTTGGGCTTTTGCCTTTGTCTGCAAGTCACGTCGGGTAAAATCTACACCGACACCATAGCCAAAGATCAAGTCTTGGGCCGTTGCAGCTGGCACATCGCTGCCACCGGCCTTGAGCGCAACAATCAGTTCAACTTCAAAATGCACATCGCTGGTAAGAGTAGGGTAGGGGAAGTCATTGGCATAGAGCAGATTTTCGGGGTTCTTCTGAAAAAAGAAAGGCAGATCGCGGTCTGGATCATGCCCCATCTCTATCGCATGGGCTGCATAGTTGCGTCCAACGCAATAAACGCGCCGCACCGGAAAGTGCTGTTCCGTGCCAGAGACAGGCAAAGCAGGAAGCATCGGTCGGGGAATGACATAATCGAAATTTGAATTTGTAGCGGTCATGAAACCTGCCTGACTTATCGTGTGAAGCATTGCTGATTGGGTGTTGGCTGCCTTGTATCATGAAAATTTGGATAGTTCAAAAGGCATCTGTAGGATCACGAATGCTTCGCCAGCGGTTGCAAGAAGACCCTTCTTTATGTCCATTATTGTCCACCAGAGTTGATCGTTTCAGAAAGGGAAGAAGACTGGTTTTTGCGTTTCTTTTCTGCCGTCTGCATTACAAAACCGATGACCGTCGCCACGGCGGTAAACAGATTTTCCGGTACATATTGATCCAGCTCCACCTGCGACAGGGCCTCTGCGAGCACGGGATTGCCCTCTACGACGATGTCATGTTCGCGGGCCAAATCGATGATGCGTTCAGCGGTTTCCCCGGTACCCTTTGCGATCACCCGGGGAGCCGGATCTTTGCCTTGCTCATATTGTAAGGCAACCGCTAACTTGGCAGGGGTGCTGGAAACCGGAGCTTGTTGTGTATCTTTAGGAAATGAATGCGGCCTTTTTGTCATAGTGTGCGATCCAAACGGGCTTCGCCGACAGGCAGGGCGCTTACTGCTGTTGTTTCGTCGCTTTGTTTTCTCTCGGAAATCAGTAGCCCATCCAATGTTAACCCCGACGCCTCCAGCATCACTTGCAAATCCGGTGCGTGTTGCCTGAACACCGCAAGCGTTTCCTTCCGTTCTGCTGCCAAGTCTATACGAACAATGTCACCGCGCAGACGAACCGAGACATTCACTGGTCCGACAGGCTCAGCATTCAGTGCAAATTCAACGATCCAGTTGCTACGATCTTTCTTACTTTTGTTTTCGTTGTCTTCGTCCGCTTCATCATCCAGTTCAACGTCCCGCTGTTGTACTGTCATCTGAATAATAGCCGTTCCATTGTCCAACATCACAGGCACTTCGGCATGCAATGTCTGAATGACGCGCCCGCCGGTTTGAGTGCTGTCGCCAATAGAAGACCGCAAGGAAGCAATCTGCGTCAGTGTTGCGCGTGCCAACGCCGCTTCGACATTGTTGCGGATAACAGAAAGAGCCACAGAATCTGAATCTGAAGGGGTAATGGTTGGTGGCTGAGGCCCTTGCCCCTGCAGTTGCGCCCCGCGCAGAGGAGGTCGATCTCGTTTGGCACCCATGGCGGGAGGCAGCTGCTGCCCATCGTCTGGCAGAAGCGAGCGCAACAGATCGAGCGCAGCCTTGAGATTGCTAGTAAGGTCTTTTCCACCGCTATCCTGCGGTATCTTGCCCAATAGCCCCAGAGACGCAATGATTTGCCGCAGGTCTGCGCCTGCTTTCTCAGATCCAACCAGCTGTTTGGCCGAAAGCTGGAAGCCTAGAATCCATCGCAGGGCAACCTCGATATCCGGAGACACCTTCGGCCGATGTCCTGCGTCAACTTGCTGAATAAATGCAGAGATGTTGGCGAACAGATCTGTCAGCGAATGTTGTTGGCTCATTGCTTGTCTTTGCAGTGCAACCATGGCTTCTTGCTGCGGAGTGCCCGCCACAGCCGTAGCCACAGGTTGCGTGCTGTAAGTCGTTGGAGGTGTTGGTGTGAGCCTTGCAGCAGATGTGGGCAAAGGCATGTTTCCAGAGGATTTGGTGTCTATAGGCGTAAGAGCTGTCTGGGGGAGCGGTATCGCTGCGCGGGTAGGGGGCGGCGGCGTAGCTATAGGGATTCCCTTTGCTGCGTTCATCGTCACAGGATGAGGGGTGCCCTTCGCTGTATCTATGATCCCAGACTGCGGAGGGCTCTTTGCTGTGGGCACTGTTGCATTCTTGGGGGAAACATCTTCTGGTGTCGGCGTCTCGCCCTGAGGCGTGCTATTGGCCAGATTAGGGCGGATGGTGAGTTGTGACCCTTCTGCGTTTTGGGTCATTTTTAGAACAACGGAGCTGCCTGCCGTCAGTTTTGCGGCGACGTCCTTGCTGGCCTGTAATTCAACCGTCTGTCCCGCAAGTGTGAGACTCAATTTCGACTCTCCCGATGGAAGAGCCGTGATGCCTCGCAACACTGCTCCGGTCTCACGGCCGTTGATCAGAGAATTCAATAAAGAATTCAGCGCATTACTTTGCGCTGAGGAACTTGTGCTGACAATATCCAGAGCCATTGGGGAAAGCCTCTGTGAACCGAAGGGCAGATCGTTTAACGTTAGCAGATAAGTGAACCATAGGAAATGTGCTTATGTCATCACGGTCTATACCGTTCAAAATCAAGATGAGGCAGGAGCACAATTGTAGCCGCATCAGTGTCGTCAATGTCACTGAAGACCGCTGCGTAAAGGGGCAAGCACTATGCTGTTTGTCCTGTCGTTTTGATTATCCAGAATAAACTTGTTGATCTGGCCGCTGTTCGATGTGAAGAAAGCCATACAAACCATACATGAGCAGCCGCGTTTGTTGGCTTTTTGATTTATTGGACCCCTTGGAGCTCCCCATCCATGACCATCACCCATCTTGTCACCCATTCTGGCGGCTTCCATGCGGACGAACTGTTGTCCTCTGTAATCCTCACACGCCTTTTCCCTCAGGCCGAACTGAAACGCACCCGCGACAAGCAATGGCTTGCGCCTGCAGTTGATAAAATCATCTACGATGTGGGCGGTGATTATAATGCCGAAGCCCAAATTTTTGATCATCACCAGCGCCCCAGCCCTCTGCGCGAAGACGGTCAACCATTTAGTTCATTTGGCCTGATATGGGCACATTTCGGGCGCGACTATCTGGTGGCGATGGGTGTGCCAGAACAGGATGTTGAGGCAATTCATTCGGCATTCGACACAAAATTTGTTCTGCCAATCGATCTTCTGGACAACGGTGCGATGGAGCCCTCTGTGGCAGGGCCACTATCGAGCTTAACGCTCCCATCGCTTTTGGGAAGTTTGAAGCCTGTGTTTGACGACGCATCGCCAACAGCTGATGACGATGCATTTCTCGCTGCTCTATCCATAGCACGCGGTTTTATTGAGGCCTTCATTCGCAACTTCGCAGCGAAAGCGCGTGCACAGGGCATAGTGTTAGAGTCTATCGCCAAAGCGGGAACTTCGCCAATCCTCGAGTTACCTATGGGAATGCCTTACCTTTCCGTCCTCGATAAAGCCGAAGCCGGTCACATCTTGTTTGTAGTCAATCCCCGTGGAGGCGACTGGACACTGAATGGCATTAAGCTGTCCAATGACACCTTTGACCAACGTGCGGATTTGCCGGCGGATTGGGCTGGCTTGAGTGATGCGGCATTGGAAGACGCATGCGGAGTGAAAGGTGCTAAATTTTGCCATAACGCACGCTTTATTGCTGTAGCCAATTCACGCGAAGCAATCTTGAAAATGGCCGATCTTGCCGTAAAAGCCCTCCAATAGAGGGATGTCAATAGAAGGACGTCGTGGCTGGCTATGAAATGTATTTGCAAAAAGCCTAGAAGTCCGATTTGAAGCGGCTCATAATCTTACGGTGCGGACATCTTGCGTGCACGCAGAATAGAAATCTGCTGTGAAGCCGAACCGGAATGGAGTTTGGCTCTGCAGCAAAATGCCCTCAAGATGAGAAGAGTGTGAACCGGCTAGTCAGCGCGCAGCGCACCTGAGCTTTGATACACGACGGCGGCTTCTGGTGTGTCAAGAAAATCCAGAAACCGCTGTACCTCAGAGGAGATGTTTTTGTGTGTAACAATCCAAGCCGTCATGTAGTAAGGATAGGAACCTGTACCTGCTATGGCCTGTTTTGCATCGAAACCATCGACTTTTATCATATGAAGACTATTGGGTTCGGTTTTAAATTGTGTCATTGTCATGGCGGTTATTGACCCTGCCATTTTTTGAGCCAACTTCATATTGTCCTGATCGGTCTGTGCCACAGGGATCCCCTGAATGGCCCTTGCCGTTTTCAGCGCCTTTTTCATGTCGGGGATTTCTCGTTCCAAAATGGTCGTGACGGAATCCCCTGTTGGTCTCAAAATAATGCGAGCGCGCAAGCCTTCGCCCAAATAGGTCTTCTCACCGCTGAATATACCCACCAGCTCCGGCGAGGAAAAAGCTAAATTTGATCGGGTATTGCTGATAAAAACAAACGGTGTTTCAATGAAAGGGTGCAAAATCAAATTTTTTGCGGATTCCTTCTTCTTTAGCGGGCGAGCCGAAGCCGAGGCGGATAAAGCGGAATCGGCAAGTGCTGCAATGCCAGCCCCGCTTCCCAAGCCAGGCACAACAATCAATTGATCCTGTGGCGAATATCTCTCAAATGGGCCCTTGAGCGCTTGTAACAGTCCCAGAACCATTCCCGTTCCGCCAATGCGAATGGTTTCTGCACTGGCGGCGCTACTTAACACAATTGCACCTATAATAAGGGCGGTAATTTTGACAATTCGCTGTGTTTCCATGTGTTTTCGCGATCAATTTAACTGTTAGTAAACAATAACTTCCTACACCTATCATAATAGATTTATGGGGGCAATCCTTTGAACTCGAGTTCAATTACGCGAATAGTTAAACGTGCAGCGCTCGCTATCGCGATTTATTTGGTTGTTTCTCTGCCTCTTATTTTTCTTTCAGTTAGCTATAAGAACGAGAAGGATCACCTATCTTTTCTTGCTCATCTAGGCGCTCAGAAAATCTCAACTTATATTTATGTCAATGGAGCTCTATGGGATTATCAAGGAGCACGCCTTTCAGAGCTTGTGCATCTCAATGCCTCTTCCGAAAAACAATTTGATCAAACGGCGTTTACGCTCGATGGGAAGGTGATTTTTGGAGGTGAGGGCGCTTTGTCTTGGTTCACTGCCGAGCAATCCGCAGATATCCTTCGGGCTGGCGAGCCGGTTGGCCGACTTCGAGTCCGAACCAGTATTTTGCCAATGTTTATCGATACCGGGTTGGTCGCCACTTTTGCAGCCATCATCGCATTGTTGGCATATGTTGCGATCCGTTACTGGCCCTTACGTTTTATCAACCAAACGCTTACGCGCATTCAATTGGCACAGAAAAATAAATCTGAAGCATTGGAAAGTCTGAAGAAAACCAAGCGAGCCCTCGCCGATCGGACCGAGCGGTTGTTAGAAGCACAGAAAATTGGAAAAATTGGTGACTGGTCGCTAAACCTCGCAGATAATGTTTTCTTCCTGTCTGCTGTCACCCGATCTATGTTTAAAGTGACGAATTCTGATGAGCATCGTTCGTGGGACGACTTAAGCAAACAGATATCTGAGCGTGATAGAGACCTTTTTGAAGAAGCTGTTAAACATGCAATTAAAACATGTGGGTCGGCGTCGTTGGATCTTGATGTCACACTGGGAGATTTTACGACAGTACGGATGTCGGTGTCTTTTGCTGCCGTGCCAGACAAATCGGGCAAGCCATACAAAATCACAGGAACAATACAGGATATATCCGAACGTCGGGAAGCGGAAATACAACTCGAAAATCTCGCCTATTTTGATCCTCTAACCGGACTTGCCAACCGCACGATGTTCAAACGGGAACTGGCTGACATCAGTAGGCGCTTGGACAGAGGAGAAAACGCATCTGGTGCATTGTTCCTTTTGGATCTTGATCGTTTTAAGGAAGTGAATGACTCCCTTGGACATGCGGCGGGTGACGAGCTTTTGTGCAAGGTATCGCAGCAGATAAGCCAAAAATTTCGCGGGGAAAGCTTTTGCGCACGTCTGGGTGGCGATGAATTTGCCGTCATTTTGCGAGAAACCGACGTTGATGTTGTGAATACTTACGCCGATCAACTTATTGAAGCCATATCTCAGCCCTTTATGATTGCAAATGGCAAGGTATCGATAAGTACTTCTATTGGCGTCGCAACCTTTCCGTCTGATGGCACCAACCATGAGACTTTGATTACACATGCTGATCTTGCTTTATATCGAGCAAAGGAGCTGGGACGCGGGCAATTTGCCAGATTTGCACCAGAGATGAGTGCCGTGGCTATCCGTAAAATGGCGCTTGCACATGATTTGCGTGAAGCTGTTAAAAAAGAGGATGAGCTTCAAGTTTGGTTTCAGCCACAGATCGACATTCACCACGACAAGATTGTTGGATTTGAGGCTCTCATGAGATGGGAGCATCCTGAAATGGGCTTCATCTCTCCAACCGAGTTCATTCCGCTTGCTGAAAGTTCCAGTTTGATTTGTGATGTCGGGCATTGGGTGCTGAGCGAAAGTGTACGCGTTGCCAAACGTTGGATCGATGAAGGCAATCCCCCTTATGAAGTCGCGGTCAATGTATCTGCAGCTCAAATCTGGCAGGGATCAATAGAATATGAGATTGCTGATATTCTAAGAGAAACTGGATTGCCGCCGCACTTGTTATGCATCGAATTAACGGAAAGCCTATTCGTTGACCATGCTGAGTTTTCAGTGCGCCAAACACTTGGCAAGCTCAAGGCACTGGGAGTAACGCTTGCTCTGGATGATTTTGGAACGGGCTATTCTTCGCTGGGCTATTTGATCCAATTGCCATTTGACAAGCTGAAGATTGATAGGGTTTTCGTCGCCGAAGCACATAAATCAGAAAGAATGCAGCATATCCTCAAAGGCATTATCGCGTTAGGCAAAGGTCTTGGCATGGTCATTGTTGCAGAGGGGGTCGAAACGCCAATGGAATTGGCTTTGCTTAAGGACCTCGATTGTGACCAAATTCAGGGCTTTTTGTACGCTAGGCCAGCTCCGAGAGATGTGATCATTCAGACCACAAAACGCGCTATGGCCCGGCAGAGATCCGCAGCTTAATGATCAGCTATACTGACCGATCTTTTCTTTTTGTGTATGTGGGAAAATAATTGGGTCCCAAAGCCCGTTGGTTGGTCAAATAATCTACCAGACTACCAAGGTTTGAAATCAGGCCGTGGTAGTTTGATCTGTATGCTTCTCTTGAGAATAGTCTCAAATTTTGCGCTTCACTCAAAAAGTGAGATGTTCAAAAATGACGCGGGAGGAGGGAACCCCGAGTTTTTTGATATCATGCACCACGGCTTCCAACATCACCGGAGGACCGCACACATAAAAGCTGGCGTCATTAATCTGGTCCTTGTCCAATGTGCGGCTTAGAAGCGCCTGATTAATGTAGCCTTTTTCTGCAACCGCCTCTTCTTCGTTGGTGATTTCGAGAATCTTTGTTGCTTTGAAATTCTCCATTGTTGCAATTATCTGTTCTATCTCGTCCCAAGCGACCACATCCTTCTCTGTGCGGCTACCGTAATAAAGGTGAATGGATCTTGGATCTTTGTTCGCGTTGAGTTGGCGCAACAGCCCAAGGATTGGCCCAATGCCAGCACCACCGGCAATCAACACAATCGAATTGCCTTTAGCAGCATCAAGGGTGAAGTCCCCGTGAGGTCCGTCAAGATACACCGTCTGTCCCGGTTCGAGTTTATCGAGCCCTGAGGTATAGTCGCCCAAATTACGGATGACAAAGGACAGGCGCGGCATATTTTGAGGTGTCGAGGCAATCGAGAAGGGATGATCTGTTCGGTTGCCGACATGGCCGCTGGTGTTGATCCAAAGGAACTGGCCTGCCTTGAAGTCAAAGTCGAAATCTCCATCTTTCTCGATGGTCAGAATCCTGTCTCGGTCACTAGCTTGATTGACTGAAACCACTTTAAAGGGACGTTTCTTTAGCCGCCATGGACGCAGCAGATACGCGTCGAGAATAGAAGCGACTGCAAGCGCACATAAAATGACCCACATGGCATCGAACCAGTTGTTGTAGACGCCATGGCGACCATTGGTGATGGCGTGGTCTGTTGCCAAAATCATGACAACAGCAAACCCCAGACCGTGAGAGACGCGCCAAGCTTCATAGCTCATCGGCAATCTGTCTCTGAATATGGAGGCCAGCACCAACACCACCATTATGCTCATGGCATAAAAGCCGGTTGCGGTCTCTGTCGCTGTGAAGGTGGTCCATAGATCACTTAGAGCCAACTGTGGCGCCACAAAGAATCTTGGCAGAACCAACAAGAACGGATGGAGTAAGAAAAACAACGCCAAAATTTCGCCCGTCTTGCGATGCAAACGCATGGCATTGTCGATGCCTGCCCAGCGAGTGAAACGCGGGATGCGTCCAGCAAGGGCAAATTGTAGCAGCATGGCCGCCAATCCGCCAATGCTCAGCACGGAAACCAGCAGGGCAAACAGGTTGTTGATTGTCAGCCCTTGCGAGAGGGCTAATAGCACCGGCACAAAAATCAACATAGCGCAATAAAGAAGGAGACGCGAAAAAGGCATAGCCCCAGCGGGGGAGGCTGCTTTAGGAGGCCGTATGCTCAGGTCTGTCATGGTCTAGTCCCTCTCAGTCAGGCCCAAGAAACCATAGGGGATATGGCCTTGTCCGGGGTCAGAGTTATGGCGTCTACCGGGCAGCTGAGGCGGCACAGGTGACAAATCTGGCAATTATCCTGATAGGTGATGACGGCAAGTCCCGTGTCAGGGTCCATGCGGATCACGTCAGTCGGGCAGGCCCTTACACAATTGCCGCAACCGGTGCAGCCATGTATTTGTTCAATAGCCATTTGGTGCTTCTCCTGTTCAGCTCTGGCTGGCTACATCTATGCCCTGCGCGGCAAGGAACGCTTCCTCACCGGGATAGGCGCGGGGATAATTTTCGCGGTAGCTGGCCGTGGCGTCAGGCCGCCATTCTTCAGGCAGCATATGTTTGGCTAACTGCATAGCGCCGTCAGCGCCTTGCTGTAACAGCACCCAACAATGCCAGTCTGCATCGTTGCGGGCAGGGTAATCTTCGCGAAAATGTGTGCCCCGACTCTCCGTACGATAAAGGCTTGCCCGCAGTTTCATTTCTGCATTGAGCAGCATGCTGGCGGTTTCATGGGCCATCCGCAGTTCATGTCCGTTTGAGGCCACAAGATTGGGCACAACATGCTTGCGCAAATACTCGATGGAGGACAAGGCTCCTTCAAGTCGCCGTTCTTCTTTGATGTAAAGGATGTGAAAGGGCGTCATAGCCCCTTGCAGCACCTGAGTGACCCAGCTCGGAGAATAGCCTTTATCTCTTTCGCGTGGGCTCCACATCTGGGCAACTTTGGTTTCGATCTCGGCATCGGTGACGGTTGCTTCTTCAAGGGTTGCCACGTCTGCACAGGCAGTTTGTGCGGCAATCCGTCCCTGAATGGCAGAGCCGTAAGACGAAAATCCACGGCCGGGATAGGACGAACCACACAGCATGGATCCTAACGCATCACCGGCGGCGTAAAGGCCTTTGATACCGTCTGCCCGGCAGCTGAGGTCGGCGTTAAACACACCTTCGCTTTTGTGCACACCCATACCGGATGTGGCACCTCCGACATGATATCCTTTGTTTATGTGGCCCTTGGGCGGTGGGCCTGATGGTGGTTCGCCAAAGTCTAGGATAAGATCCTCGCGGGCCAGAAAGCCCTTGCCTTTATAGGACTGGTTTTTCTCGGCAGACGTCTTCATTGCTTCCATCTCGGGAGGTGGTCCGCCAGCGCCGCCGGGCCCGTGGCCACCCCGTGACACACCACTTTGTGCTGCTTGCAATGCCTCGTCAATTGTCAATCCACCTGAAGCTTTTTCCGGAGCGCCCACCATGATGAAAGCGCCAGTCACATCCTGTGCCCAACTCCAATTCTCATAGGCGGCGGCGGGGTAGTTGGAAAATGTGCCGTGTGTATCGTGAAATTCCTTGCCCGTGATTGTGGCGCCCGCCATATAGGCCATGGCGTCGCCATCAAAGGTCTGCCCCCAATTGGGGAACCCAGGGCTTTTGTAAGCGCCTGCACCGGTGCAAAGAATGGTCGCTTTGGCTTTAACGATGACTGATTTACACTCATCATTGCTGTCATCAAATGTGAAGCCAACGGCACCACCGACACGGCCCGCTTCATCTTTCAACAGACTGGTCACCATCACCCGTTCGATGATTTCTACACCGGCCTGCTGCAACTTGTTCAAAAAGACTTTGGAGCGTTCGAAAGGTTTGCATTTGTGGACACCCCAACTGTCCAGTGTCTCGAAAATATTCATGGACTCATCCATGAAGATATCAAGCCAGCCACGATCATTGATCCACTCACAGTTGGTCGAGAGATTTTCCATCCACTCGTCACGGTCGTAGATCGTGGGGTCAAACGGGCGACTGTCTGAAGCCCAAGGAGAAAGGCCGGACCAACCAACCGAACCTTTGTCCAGCAACAACACCCGTTGACCCTTTGTACTGGCCTCAACCGCAGCAAACACTCCGGCAAACCCCGAGCCAATGACAAGTATGTCGGTGTCATAGTTATCTTTGATGATCTGTCCCATCGGTTTGGCAGTTCCGTTGCGTATGATCATGGGCGCCGCCACGGCTGTTGCTGTCACGGCACCCAGTGTCAGCAGATCGCGCCGAGACATAGCCGAGAAAGGCGTGCGGCCCGGTTTCTTTTGGTCTTTGTTGGTCATTAAAACACCTATTAGGCTCAACTATTTGGCTGGTGCATATACAAGTTGAAGGTTTGTTGGGCATGGAAACCCAATGGCATTCCTATCCAGAAAAAGTAGCTCTTTTTGCATCATGCCAACATGAAATATGCCAACAATGTGCATCAAATATGCAGTCATCGAGTTTTGGTACCCTTCGCAGAAAAAGTAACTATTTAGGCTTTTTGTCATATTCGATGATGAAGGCACGACTATAAGCGATAGGAGCCCGGATGCTGCTGCCTCGCCCCGAGACCAATGCACCCCATTGGGATGACGGTTTGTTCAGGCCAGCAAAGGACATTGCGACATAACTGGTGCTTTCCGAAGGGGATTGTCTCTGGTCTTGACCATCGCGGCTGGGGCCTCTCCCGCCTTTGCCACCTTGTCTTCCGGGCCCTTGCCTTCCATTTTGGCTACTGCTGGTCTGGCGGGAGGAGTCTGTCTTATCCTGCTTGTCCTCGGTTTGGATCCAGTTGGCGGCCCAATTATCAAAGGACCATCGTTCGCCACTGACCCAACTCCATCCTGAGTTCACATCTTCGCTTTGGCCTTGTTTGATACCGCCTAGGAATGGACCGATAAGTGGGGATGCGTTTGTCAGACCGTCTGGGAGTTCCCAGAAAAATTTGGCAGAATTTACTTGCTTGTAAATGAAAGCATTCTCGCGCGCGCTGGTGACGGAAGCAAGATAACCGCCTTCAGATTGAGCCAGCACAGCGGCCTGTAACCAGCTAATATTACGAGACGTCATCAATACGGTTTCATAATAGTGAGTGCCGCCTTCAGGGCGGGTAAAGGCCTTGATGGGGAGGCGGGTATAGGTCAGAGCATCAGGAAGGGCGTTAAAACCGTCAAACACTTGCTTGCTGGCTTTAAAGGTCAGGTTTCCGACTTGGATTTCTTTTGCTTGACCAGCACCGTCTGGACGTTGTGAACCTTGTTGGGGCGGGTCGCCCATTGGTCTTCCCTTAGGGCCATCTTGGCCGCCGGTCTGTCCACACGCAGGCAGGACCAGTAGTAAGACACCGCTGAATAGGGTGTTCGTCAGACGTGAAACCTTGTGCAACATATTTTGCCCTTTTCGTTTCTATTACTGAGTGATGGATCAAGCGATGTTGGCCCCTTGATTTGACAGCAATAGACTGGGGAAAAATGCAGCCAATGAGTAGAAATAAAGGTAAAAAAAGGGCAGCCCCTATTAAAGGTTTTATCTGCGTAAAAGTTGTAATTATTTATAAGAGTCATGTAGTTATGGACAGTGTTCGAGATATGGATTTGTATCTCGAGGCGCTTGTTTGTCTGAATTCACCTCAAATAACTTCATAATCACTGCACAATTGCCGATCACTGAATAGGACATGTTGAATATGAAGCACTCGCTGGCTGGGCAAATCCTTGTCGCCATCTTATTCACGGTGGTTATTGTGATTATCACAATGGCGACCCTGATTAGTTACGCAATGCAGGATGGTTTCTCCAAATACCTGCTTAGAGGAGAGTTGCAGCGTCTGGATAGTCTGGAACTGGCTCTGTCCAATAGCTACGATCCGGATCAACCTGGCTGGCCTGAGCTTCAAGCCGCAGAAACCGAATGGCAAAACCTCGTATTGTCCCATTTGGAGCTGACAGAAGACCTCGATCGTGAGGTCAAATCGGGAGATGCAGATAGATCGGAGATCCCCCAATCTTCGCCCCGTAGCCAGATAGTGCCGCATTCTCCGCAAGGAGAACTGGTTACGGCCGATCAAACCCTGCGTCTCCCACCCCCTCCTGACCCTTTGCCAATGATCTTGTTTGAACGCCTTGTTTTACTGGATGCTAATGGAAAACGGGTCGTCGGCTCATCTCGGCGTTCTTCCCTTTTTGAGACACGCACAATTCGCAAGCGCGTTCAAAACCAAAATGCTGAGATCATTGGTTACCTCGGCCTCAGTGAACCGGAGGGCGCGCGCGGGCCTACGGATCGTTTCTATCTGTTCGGACAATATAAATCCTTGGCCCTGTCGGCGCTAATTGCGCTTCTGGTCTCTGTTTTTATTGCATTTGTTTTAGCCAAACGCCTGCTGTTGCCAATCCGACGCGTTGCTGATGGGGCGGAGATCCTGTCTGCGGGGGATTATAGCCACCACATCGTCAATGATCGTTCCGATGAGCTGGGAGAGCTGGTCAATCACTACAATGCCCTTGCAGAGAGCCTGGATGCCAGTCGCCGGACCGAGCGGCAATGGATTTCTGATACCTCTCATGAGTTGCAAACCCCAATTGCCATTCTCCGAGCCGAAATCGAGGCGTTTCAGGATGGTATCCGTAGTCCTGACGAGAAATCATACGCCGAGATGCATGCTGCCATCTTGCGTCTCTCACGCTTAGTCAATGATATTAAGATATTGTCTATCACTCAAGAGGGACAGCGATCTGAAATGATGTATCCTGATGATCTGGGAGATATCATAGAATCTGTTGTCGACAGTCAGCGACTGCGGGCTGAGAGCAAAGGTTTATCTTTGTCCTTCACAGCTGTGGATTGCTTGCCTATCCTCTGTGACCACCAACGTTTGCATCAGGTCGTCGATAATCTGATTGAGAACGCCTTGCGCTATACGAACAGCCCCGGTGAAATCAAAGTGAGCGCCTACCGTGAGGAAGATCGGATCATCGCGACGGTCGAGGATAGTGCCCCTTGTCCGGAACCTAATGATTTGCCGCATTTATTTGATCGTTTCTATCGTACGGATAGATCGCGAGCGCGCCAATCGGGTGGATCTGGTCTTGGACTTTCTATCTGCAGAGCGATTATCAAGGTTCATGGTGGTACGATTGAAGCGTCCCCGTCACCTTTGGGTGGACTGCGCATCACACTTACTTTGCCAAGGAATACAACAAAATGACACAGGCGGATCACATCCTTATTGTCGAAGACGAGGTGGTCCTTGCGGATCTGATTAAAGAGTATCTTGAGCATTCCGGCTTTGCTGTTACGATGTTGCATGAGGGCAGTCATGCCGTGGAAACAATTCTGGAACTTTCACCGGACCTCGTTGTGCTGGATTTGATGCTACCGGGCAAGGATGGGTTGGCTATCGCTCGGGAAGTGCGAGATCAGTCTGATGTTCCAATTATCATGGAAACCGCCAAGCTCGAGGAGATTGATCGTCTTTTGGGGTTGGAGCTGGGAGCCGATGACTATCTATGTAAGCCCTTTTCACCTCGTGAATTGGTGGCGCGTGTTAAGGCTGTTTTGCGCCGAACGAAAGTTCGGTCTCTGGAGCAATCGCTCCCCCAGCATGGTTTGACATTTGATGAAGACAAATGGACCGCTTGTCTTGAAGGCCATGCGCTGGATCTTACACGACGGGAATTCCAACTCCTCAGAATTCTCTCAAATCACCCTGGTAGGGTTTATTCACGTGCTCAGTTGCTTGATTTGGTCTTCTCCGACAATTTGGATATGGTGGATCGCACCATTGATAGTCACATCAAAAACATCCGCATAAAGGTCAAGGCCATCGCCCCGGGGATGGATCTTATAAGGTCTATCTATGGCATCGGTTATGCGTTCGGGGACTGAAACCAAATTGATTGTCCCCTCACTGTATCGGTTGAGGCATAACAAGACCGCGCAGGATTGCTTCTGCGCGGTCTTTTGTCGGTGATAAAAGCTCTTTAACGTGGTCTCTTATTCCGCAGGTGCCGGATCTTTGCTGGTTTCAGCGACAGGGCGCACCAGCATAAGGAAGGCGACCAAAGATGCCACAGCTATGACCACACTGGCAATGTTGGACATTGTTGCAGGCAAACCCAGCCCGATTTTGGCTTGCAGGATGAAGGCTGCATCCACACCTGTCATGAAGACGGCGGGGATGGTCGCGATCCAGTGTAGTTTTCCTTTACGTGCCAGCCAGATAGCCGCGCTCCAAAGCATGAGCATGGAAAGCATCTGATTGGACCAACCAAAATAGCGCCAGATCACATTGAAGTCGACCAAAGTGATAAAATAGGCAACTCCAAACAGTGGCAGAGCGATCATTAAGCGTTTAACGATTTTCGTCTGATCCACATTGAAGGCTTCGGCAAGGATTAGGCGGGTGGACCGGAAAGCTGTATCGCCACTGGTGATAGGCAAAACAATCACGCCCATAATGGCAAGGAAGCCACCAAGAGGCCCGAGCAGAGCATTTGACACTTCATTGACAACACCGGCAGGAGAGCTGGCAGCAATAACAGCATTCATGGCTTCTGGTGTTTCATAGAAGGACATACCAGCGGTGGCCCATACGAGCGCAATAATGCCTTCGGCAATCATGGCGCCGTAAAAGACCGGGCGACCGTTTTTCTCGTTGCGCATACAACGGGCCATTAGCGGAGACTGGGTCGAGTGGAACCCACTCAATGCACCACAGCTTAGAGTGATGAAGAGCAGGGGCCAGATGGGTAGGTCACCGGGATGCACATTGACGGCAAAGTCCATGTTGGGCAAGAATTCATAGCCATGATAGATCAGGCCGAAGGTGATGCCGATGGTCATAAACATTAACAAGGCACCGAAGATGGGATACAGACGGCCAATGATTTTGTCGATTGGCAGCACGGTCGCGATGAAATAGTAAACGAAAATCAGACCAACCAGCAGCGATACGTTGAAGCCTGTCAGTGAGCCGAGCAGCTTGGCTGGGCCGAGAATGAAGACGACACCCACCAGCAACAAAAGCACGACGGAGAATACCCGCAAGGTCTGGCGTGCAGCCATGCCCATCTCGTCTCCAACCACTTCCGGAATAGACTTGCCGCCACTGCGCAGGGAAAGCATGCCTGAGAAATAGTCATGGACACCACCGGCGAAAATACTACCGATCACAATCCACAGCAGAGCTTGTGGACCATAGAGCGCCCCCAGAATAGGACCAAAAATCGGCCCAAGACCGGCAATGTCGAGCAGTTGAATGAAAAAGACCTTCCAGGTTGGCATGTTAATATAGTCAACGCCGTCTTCTTTGGTCCAACAGGGTGTTTTTCTTTCAGGCTCAATACCGAAGATTTTCTCTACGAAAACACCGTAGGTAAAATAGCCGAGTATGAGCAACCCGACGCAAGATAGAAAATAAATCATACCGCATCCTCCTTCAGCGGGGTGGCCCGGAAAGGAGCCACATGTCTTTTGCGATGGCGGCAATCTAGTTAACACTTATTAACGGAGCAAAGAATTGTGTTTGGAAGATCACTTTGGGAGGCTGGAATGCACTGACAGGCGCTGGAATGCACACCAGTAGATGCATCTCTAGCAGCAAAGGCCCTTTGCACGACTCAGTCAGCATTAAAAAATGCTAAAGTGATGCCCTAAATAGGCCTTCGCGCGCACTTATGAAGCTTGGGGCAGCAGCTCTCGCCTATGGGGGATAGTAAATGAAATACTGGTTCCTTTCTGATGGGCACTGATAATATGCATGCCATGTTCGGGGCCGTAAATCTGCTCTAGGCGTTGATTGGAATTGCGTAGCCCGACCCCGTCTTGTTGGGATTCGATAACCCGTTGGACCAGCAAAGACCCCAGTATCTCGGGCGGAATACCCGCGCCATCATCATAAACCGTGACACACAACTCGCCCTGTTCTCGATGAATTTCCAATCCAACGATACCGCCATCCGGACGCACCTTCAGGCCATGCTTGACGGCATTTTCTACCAACGGCTGGATGATCAGTGAAGGGATGGGCCAGTCTTCGCAGCCTTGTTCCACCTCAAGTTTGACGCGGATACGCTCGCCAAAACGGGCCTTTTCAATCGCGAGATAGGAATTGATCTGGTCCAACTCGTCGGCAAGGCGGATAAAGCCGCGGCTGGAATCAAGGTTTTTGCGCATATAGAACGACAGATCGAGGATTAATTCGCGTGCCTTGTCTGGGGCCGTGCGGCAGAATGAGGCAATCGTATTGAGCGAGTTAAACAAAAAATGCGGGTTGATCTGGGCCTGTAGGTGGCGGATCTCTGCATGGGCAAGCAAGCGGGCCTTGACCTGAATGTCTTCCAACTCCAGCTGAATCGAGAAGAGGTCTGTCAGTCCCTTGGCTATTTCCATCAAAATCGAATTGAGTTCTTGCGTTGATGAGCCATAGAATTTGAGGGTGCCTACAATAGTGCCATTCTTTTTCAGCGGTACGATGATGGCCGAGGAAAAGGGGCAATGGGCATGGCTGCACCCGATGGCGCCTTTTTCTTTCAGAAAAATGGAGTTGCCACTGGCAATCACATTTTGAGTTGCTTTGGTGACAATGGGCGAGCCTTGCAGATGGTGGTCGCTGCCTTCGCCTACATGGGCCAAGACGTGGCTAGCATTGGTCACAGACACGGCGGCGACGGGCAGGCGGTCATGAATGATTGCTGCCATGGCGCTGGCACTGTCCTGATTTAAGCCTGCACGCAAATGGGCTACGGTGCTATTGGTGATTTCAAAAATTCTCTGGGTATAATCCGATGCCTTGCGTTCACGGAAGGACTGAATGGAATTGATCACATGGACAAAAAGCACGGCTCCCAAGCCATTGCCAATCAGCATTGGTAACATGATGACTTGAACCAGTGCCATGGCGTCCTCTATTGGGCGCGAAAAGGCCAGCACCATACCCATATGCATCGTCTCTCCGATCAGCGTTACGATGAGCGCAACCCGCCAGTTCATGCTGCGGTCTTTCATCCTAAGATATACGCAGCCCGCCATCAGTCCTTCTACGATGGTTGCCAGCGAACAGGCCAACGCCGAAAAGCCCCACGGATCGATCATAAAGCGATGCCCGCCAGCGATGAGACCGGCGCCCAGTCCAACCAAGGGGCCACCAACCAATCCTGCTGTGACCACAGCCATGGCTCGCAAGTTGGCAATGGAGTCGAATATGGCATTGCCGCTATAGGTGCCCAGAATGCCCATCAACCCAAAAAAGACGATCAGAAAGAGCCGGTTGGAAATGCCGGTCCTTTGGAAATTGATTTCCTGAACTGGCGATAGGGTGAGCAGCACAAACGCACCCGCAACCAATAGGCCTACATGTTTGAGCAAGAATGCAATCAGGTCGACGATAGACATAGCGGTTGGATGCTCTTTTAAGAAAGGAACGGATGATTGATGTGATTCTAGGGCGACTATAGCCCCAACTGATCTTTGAATTCTTTGACCCGAGAGCGGCTGACGGTCAGCTCGCTGCCTGTCTGGTCATTCATGACAAGGCTGTATTTTCCATTGAACCAGGGGCTGAATTCCCGAATGGCATTGAGATTGACCAATGTGGCTCGATGGGCGCGAAAAAAGCCAGAATTGGCCAAATGCTCCTCCATCCGGTCCATACTGGCAATGCCATAAATTGGCAGTACGCTGTCAAAGCGATAGGCCATGATCCGGTTGTCTTCATAAGCACAATAAATGATTTCAGCAGGGTCAATCAGCCTAATGCGACCGTTCTTTTCTACTGAAACCCGAGAGGGCTTTGGCGTAGGGCGCTTGTCGGTGACCTGAGAAAGCAGGCTTTCAATCTGTTGTTGCAACGGCATTTGCCTTTCATGCAACAATTTAACGGCCCGATCTATGGTGGTTGCCAAGCGGCTCTGGGAGACGGGTTTGAGAATATAATCCACTGCGCTCGCTTCGAATGCTTTGACCGCATAGGAATCATAGGCAGTGATAAATACAAACAGGGGCGGTGAGGGCAGGCAATCCGCCAGTGTACGGATAACGTCAAAGCCGTCTTGCCCCGGCATTTGGATATCGAGAAATACCAGATCGGGTTTGCTTTGCTGACAAAGGTCTATGGCTTGTGCTGCTGACCCAGCTTCGCCGATCACGTCGATTAAAGCGTGGCTGGAAAGTAAAAACTTTAGTTCATCCCGAGCGGGCGCTTCATCATCGACAATTAAACATCTGATTTGCATGACGATTTAAGGTACCGTGACCATTCCGTTCCAATAGAGTGCAGCCGTTATTTTGCATCGGTATAGCAAATTTGGCTCACGCAAGCTTAGACTTAGATCACAGAGATAGTCAGCCTGTTGAATTATAGACAACCGACATTGTTAGCTTTTAGGATAAGACTTGCGTCATTCTTCAGTGCTTGAATTGTAGTCGATAAACAATATGCCCCTTCAGAAAGATCATCGCAGGGAGGGGCAGTTGGCAGTATTTCGGCCCGTTTTGCAATCGGTCAATCCCATGGATATAGGCGGTATCTTTCTCACAGCTCGGCATGCAATAGGGATTTGTTCGCTATGGGGGGCGACGCGCTAAAGAATGGTTCTCTGGGATTTTTTTGACCCGACGCCCCATTGTCCTCTTTGATATGCAATGGAGCATTTCATGGGAAAAATGTGGCGCCGAGTGTCTTCAGAGCAAACAGACGTCAGAATTATATGTGCAATCGCGAGACAGTCAGTATTGGAGCTGATTGCTTGAATGGTTATGCTTTCAGCCATGTCTCAAGTTTGGTTTCATCTGGTAAACCGCCAGCATGCACCAGCTTGCCATCGATGGAAATACCCGGCGTAGACATCACGCCTGCCATAGCGATTTCCTTAGGATCAGTCACTTTTTCAACATTGGCTTCCAGATCCAGTTTGGCAGCAGCATCGCGTACCATTTGAGCGGTTGCTTCACAGCGTTTGCAGCCGGGGCCATATATTTTTATGTGTTTCATATCAGGGTCTTTCTTTGTCTTGTTTGTTTAGAAAATCAAATTGAATAAGAATCCCACCGCCAAAATGCCGCTGCTTACCACTGCGACGAAGACTGCGATCAGGCGAAGAGTGAGAACTTGCCGCAAAATCAGAATTTCGGGCAGGGATAGTGCGATGACGCTCATCATGAAGGCCAGCACAGTGCCTAGTGCGGCTCCTTTGCCCAAAAGCGCTTCAACAATGGGAATAACTCCGGCGGCATTGGTGTAGAGAGGAACCCCCATCACCACTGCGGCAGGCACAGACCACCATGCATCGGCTCCCATGATCCGCACCATAAGGTCTTGGGGTACGTAACCGTGAATGATTGCGCCCAAACCAATGCCTATAATGATCCAGATCCAGACTTTTGAGAGGATTTCTTTGACAGTCTCATACCCAAGTTTGTATCGGTCAAGCAATGTAAGCTTTTCATCAAATGCGGCGGTTGGAGCATTGGCACCAGAATGAATTTCCTGCACCCAATCCTGCAGCCAACCTTCTAACTTCAGTTTGCCAATGACCCATCCGGCCACAATGGCAATGCCCAATCCAAAGAATAGATAGGTGAGAGCAACGTTCCAACCGACGAGACCAACCAACAGCACCAAAGCCACTTCGTTGACCATTGGAGCAGCGATCAAGAAAGAGAAAGTCACACCTAACGGAACACCGGCAGAGACAAAGCCGATGAAAAGAGGTACGGCAGAGCACGAACAGAATGGTGTTAGAATGCCCAAGCCTGCCGACATGACGTTGCCAACGCCCTCTCGTTTGCCAGAGAGTAGGGCGCGAGTCTTTTCAGGGCTGAACCATGATCGAACTACTCCCATTGCAAACACGATCAGGGTCAAAAGCATCAATACTTTTGGAACATCATAGAAAAAGAAGGCGATTGCTTCGCCGGCATGGCTGTGCCGCTCAACCGGAAAAAGAGAAGTTACGGCTTCTGAGAACGGAATGAGCTGATTGTATACAATCCACCAAATTGCAACGCCGACAACAGTGGCTAGTATCAAGCGGGTAGGGCTCGGTTTACTGCTCTCTTCGAGAGGCGCGCCTGCGTCACCCATTGCGGATGCATTGTCTAACATGCTTCTTTCTCCTTGGGGGCACACCTGACGGGCGGCCGGTCGACCGATTTCAATCGGTCACAATCTGTCACATATTGTGCGTCTAATTTGACCCCCTCTATCGCTGAGTCCATAGCACGCTTGGTCCAGTCGGGTATGTCAGTGGCAAGTGAATAGAGTACCCATTGGGCTTGTCGTCGAGACTTGATCAAGTTTGCTTCATTTAACGACTGACAATGGCGAGAGATCTTTGGTTGTGACAACTCCAACGCTTCAACCAGCTCGCAGACGCAAAGCTCGGTCTCATGCGCAATTAAGGCCAAGATCCTTAGACGGATCGGGTCAGACAGAGCGCCAAATGTATTTGTGAGGTTTTTCATAAGGCCGAATATACATTTTATCGAATATGCAAGTCAATGTATATTCAGTTTTATGCACCCTTCTCTCCGTTCAAAGTTGGCCAAAGCGCCGATAGAATTATGGTATTCTTTGTAATCACTTCCGAGCCCTGGCCTTCAAAGCACAACCCTAATAGGACAATTCTGATGTCTCTCAATCAAGTGACAAGCTGCCACAACATCTTGGTTGCGATGAGCAACAAAAAGACCGCGATAAACTTTTTGATATGGGTGGCGCTCAACCGGTGGTGCATGATTTTTTCTCCAAGATAACCTCCAATAATTGCGGCTACAGACACAACAGTAAGGAGGCGCCAGTTCATCTCAGTGAAAGAAAGATATGTGAGGAATGCACCTGCGGAGGAAAAAGGGATGACAAAGCTGATGGCACGAGCCGCTTGTTTGGCGTCGTAGCCGAGCACAATTAAAGCTGGCATCATGAGTGCGCCGCCTCCAACGCCGAGCATACCAGAAAGAACACCGACACCGCCACCAATCAGGTAAAGCGGCCATGTTCGCCGATATGCGACCAATGCAGCCCGTTTAGAGAAGAGCAGTAGCATGGCGGCCATGACCAGAAAGGCAATCAACAGTCCTTCTATCATGTCGCGTGCCACATATTGGCTCATCCAGGCTCCGACAGGGGTTGTGATCAGGACCGATATGACGAGTGGTAGAGCGAAACGCATTTCCAGTAGGCCGCGGCGAAACCCTATCATCGAGGCAGTTGCCGTCGAAGCTGTGTTAACAAACAACCCCAATGACTTGGCCAAATCAATAGATAGCCCCACCATGGAAAAGCAGGGGACCAATGCAATGGCTGACCCCACGCCACCCATTGAAAACAGAGTTGAAAGCAATAGTGTTAGTCCAAAATAAAGGCTGTAATCTGAAAAGGTCAAATACTCTGCTCCAGTTGTGAGCTCGTGCCTATTTTGCCTTTGAGCTTATCGGCGAGACCCACAAAGTTTCCCCGTGAGATACGTCTCTTCATAGCCAGAATCTGCGAGATCGCTGCGCATGCTGCTTGATCAATCGATGTCTGGTGAAGAAATGACCTGCAATTTGTTGCGTGGGACTCGAGCTTGGGTGAAGGAGCTTATACCCAAGAGAATATGCATGTAAATGAATATGCAGCCTTTTGATTTAATCGGTGTGCCTTCTTTGGTCTCTTGAGCACTGGTCAAGCATATCTGCCCTTACTATTGGGCTGAAAAAGGACACTTGTGCCCAGTTATACAGATCCCGGTGCACCAGGGCTGTCTTTCAGAGTGAACTACATCTTTCATAATTATCTCAACTGGTTGCGTGGGAAAGATGAATTAATTTTATTATTTCAATTAACGGCTGAAAACAGCCAATGAAATCGAATACATTTTTTGTTTGAAATCGATTTCATATGCGTTCATACTGAACGAAGACGTTGCAAAGGGAGAAGAAAAATGAAGCTGAAAAAAGTAGTTTTGGGGCTTGCTGCGATGGCTATGACCATCCCGGCAGTTCACGCCGAAGAATTTGTCATCGGCCTATCCAATGGATGGGTTGGATCTGAATGGCGCACCCAGATGATTGAAGAAGCGCAAGCTGCTGCAGTCAAATGGAAAGAGCATGGCGTTGATGTAAAAGTTGTCGTGCAAAGCGCCAACGTCGATGTTCCTGGGCAGATTGCTCATGTCCGCAATTTCATTAATCAGGGTGTCGATGCAATCATCATCAACCCCAACAGCCCAACGGCCTTTGATCCGGTTTTTTCTCAGGCAAAAGAAGAGGGTATCCTTGTTGTTTCGACCGATGCTGAAGTTTCTTCGCAAGATGCGATTTATGTTGGTATTGATCAAACCAAATGGGCTGCAATCAGCGCAAAATGGTTGGCAGAAACCTTGAATGGCAAAGGCCAAGTCGTTGCTATCAACGGATTTGCGGGCCATCCAGCTAATGAAATGCGCATTGCTGGTTATCGCGGTGTGTTTGAAAACTATCCTGACATAAAAGTTGTCAACGAAGTCAATGCCAACTGGGATCAGGCGCAGGGGCAGCAAGCCATGCAGAATTTGCTTGCAACCTATCCTGATATCGATGGCGTCTGGGTTCAGGATGGCATGGCCGCTGGTGCTTGGCGTTCGTTGATGGATGCTAAAAAAGCGGGTGAGGTTGCTGCTACAGGTGAAATCCGCAAGGACTTCATCGATCTTTGGGTTGGTAATAATTTCAACTCTGGTGCCTCTGTAAACCCTCCAGGCGTTATGGCCAGCGCACTCAATATTTCAGTGTTTATGCTGAAAGGGCGCGAGCTAAAAGCGCCAGCGACTTCTGGGCAGTATAAAAATGCGATGTATTTGCCGATCCCATTTATCGGCAGTGACAATGTTGCTGAAGTCGCAAAGGAGCTGTCCGACAAACCTGGCTTTTATTCCTACACGAGCTCCCTCTCCATCGAGGAAGCCGAAGCTTACTTTAAATAATTGGTGAGCGTTTGGTGCTCCCGGTTCGGCTAAGTCCCGATTGGGAGCACCATTAAACTGGGATAGACGCGAAGGGACATGCAGACATGTGTCGATTACAGCTCCAGAAAATCTGCAAGACTTACGGCGCGACAACGGCCCTTGCCTCGGGAGATCTGGTACTGGACCAAGGGGAAGTTCATGTCCTGATCGGAGCGAACGGGTCAGGTAAGAGTACGCTTTGTAAAGTGGTTGCAGGCAGCGTTAAGCCGGATGGCGGATTGTTTGAACTCGACGGCAAGTCTGTTTCTCTGGACAGTCCACAAGCCGCTCGCGAAAAGGGAATTTGTCTTTTCTATCAAGAGCTCAGTTTATCCAATCATTTGAGCGTTGCCGAAAATATCTGCCTGTATGCGATTCCAACCAAAGCCGGTGTCTGGGTTGATGATCAGGCTCTGCAAAACAGGGCAGCCCGCTATATTGAGAAATTTTCCGCTGTGGTTGGAGATGGGTTCTCTGCAGAGATCCCTGTTGGCAGACTCAGACCGGATCAAAAACAACTGGTCGAAATTATGAAAACACTGGCCAGTGAAGCCTCGATATTGATTTTTGATGAACCGACTTCAGCCTTGGACAGGGCGCAGGTGGAGTGCTTTTTTTCCATCCTTGCCGACCTGAAGCGCGAAGGACGTTCGATTATATTCATCTCTCACCGAATGGATGAGATTTTTGAGATTGGAGATCGGATTACGGTCATTCGTGATGGCACGACGGTGTCGTCGCGGCTCATCTCGGAAACCACGCACGAGGCGGTCATTCACGATATGATCGGTGAACAGGCTCCTGTCGATACTCCGACACCGGTTGCCCCTCATGCAAAGCACAAATCCAGTGACAAGCTCCGACTTCAGGCAAAGAATCTCGTAGGCTCCCGTCTCAAAAATGTTTCCTTTGAACTTGCTCAAGGGGAAATTCTTGGTTTGGGTGGACTGCATGGGCAAGGTCAGTCCCAGTTGTTGCGCACGTTGTTTGGAGCTGAACGGCTTCAGTCAGGTGAGATTTTGGGCAATCAGGGTCCTTTTAAAAATTCTAGCCCACGCGCCGCTATCCGCAATGGATTCTCCTATGTTTCGGGCGACCGGGTGCGCGATGGTGTCATTTCAGGCCGTTCTATTATGGAGAATGTTGCTCCGATCCACTTTCTGAAAGACAATAAGTTTCTAGCGTTTCCTTCGGTCTTGACCCCGGTGGTCGAGCCAGCGTTGGCTGCACTCAGTACCAAATATGAAAGTTTGAGCCACTCGATTGGATCTCTCTCGGGTGGCAATCAACAAAAAGCGGTCATTGCGCGCTGGTTGACCAATCCACCAGACATCCTGTTGCTCGATGACCCGACGAAGGGCATCGATCTGGGGGCCAAAAACGAGTTATTTGCGCTTGTCCGCAAGCTGGCAAATGAGGGCATGGCTATCATTCTCTACTCATCAGAGGATGTTGAATTGTTGGCGCACTCCAATCGAATTCTTGTTTTTAACAATGGGTCAATATCGAAGGAACTGGTTGGCACGGAAAAAAACCGGTTCAATCTCTATCAGGCAGCCTACGCGGGGGCAAAATAATGCCATCTACACTTTCTAAGTCGAGAGCGGTTGATCTGCTCCGCCGCTATCCATTCTTGCCAGCGCTGGCTATCCTGTGTCTGTTGTTTGTTCTGAATGGAATTGCAGAACCAAACAGTTTGACAGTACGCGCCATAAAAGGGGTTATCAGCACCTATCTGGCACTCGTTTTCCTCTCGATTGCCCAGACATTCGTTGTCTATACTGCCGATATTGATCTTTCCGTGGGCGCTATTCTGTCCATCGTTAATGTTAGTATGGTCGTCATAATGCAACAGATGGGGGGCGGGCCCTATGCTGTCTTGTTGGCTTGTCTGATCGGTATCTTTATCGGTGCCTTATGCGGATTGCTAAATGGATTTGTGGTTGCAGGGCTCCGTCTTCAGCCGATCGTAGCCACATTCGCAACAAGCATCTTGATTTCGGGTGTCGCTCTTTGGATACTGCCTGTCGCCGGCTTGCCTGCACCAAGTGCTTTCTGGAAAATATACGGCGGGCGCAGCATGGGCATTCCGAATGTTTTCTTCTTTATGTTAGCACTTGTTGCGCTACTGGTCATTCTTGCCAAAACACGCCTCGTTACCAAACTGCTGGCGGTGGGAAATGGCCAGTTGTCAGCCTATCAATCGGGTCTGCCTGTCACAAAGATACGTATCTATGGATATGTGATTTGTGGTGTCTTTTCAGCTTTGGCAGCCTTTTGCATCACAGGGGATACAGCCAGTGGTGATCCCTTGGTTGGTGGGGCAATGACTCTGTCCAGCGTGGCGGCCGTTGTTTTGGGCGGAACCGCTCTTTCCGGTGGTGCGGGCTCAGCGTTCGGGTCGGCAATTGGCGCTTTGATTATAGGCCTGATCAGTTCATTGGTCTTTTATGCAGGCACGCCGTCTGAGTGGCAAAATCTAGTGCAAGGAGCAACCATCTTGGCTGTGCTGATGCTTGGTGTTCTGGTGTCGCGGAGGATCAATAAATGACTATGATGAGCCACAAAAACACAGCAATTGCCAACAATGCCTTGGTTGTCTGGGCGAAAAATCCTCTGTTGATCGCACTTTTGCTAATAATTGCACTGTTAGCGGTAGGTAATTTTTTGTCCCCGGGTTTCGCTTCTCTTGATCAAATCCTACGTTTGTCGATTGTCGCCGCATTGTTGGGAATAGTAGCGGCAGGGCAGAATTTGGTCATCCTTGGTGGCCGTGAGGGCATTGATCTTTCTGTTGGTGGTGTGGTCTCTCTGGCCGCAGTATTGGCAGGTAACGTGATGGATGGCAGCAATGCCAACATCATCCCTGCCATTCTGACCTGTCTTGCCGCAGGGGGCTTCATTGGCCTCTTGAATGGTGTTGGCATAACGATTTTTGGTATTCCACCGCTGGTAATGACGTTGGGCATGTTAGGCGTGTTGCAGGGATTGTTGGTCGTTATCCGTAACGGTATACCCTCAGGGCTGTCTGCTCCGGCTTTGGCAAGCTTTGTTACTCAACCGTTTTTGTTGGGTTTGCCCGGCATTATTTGGCTTTGGCTCGGTGTTGGCGTGTTGATGGCCTTTATGCTGACACGCACGTCATTTGGCTATCGCATTTATGCCATCGGCTCCAACGAGAATGCAGCTTTTATGGCAGGCATACCGGTAAAAACCATTCGTATCCTTCTCTTTGCTTTCTCGGGTATGTTTGCCGCGGTCGCCGGTATCTGCATTTTGGGTTATTCGGGATCATCGTTTGCCAACGTTGGTGACCGCTATATGCTCTCCTCTATCATTGCTGTTGTGCTGGGGGGAACTGCATTGGCGGGAGGAACCGGCGCATATACCGGTACAATGGCTGGGGCATTCCTTTTGGTCCTGATGCAATCTATTCTCACCACATTGAATATGGGTGAGGCAGGCAGGCAAATTATATTTGGATCTACATTATTGATTTTGCTTCTGTTTTACGGCCGCAGTAAAGCACTGAGAGGGTGATGTGAGTACAAAAGCGAGAATCAAGGATATAGCTGTCCGTGCGGGCGTTTCTCCCGCAACGGTATCGAGAGCCTTGAGTGGATCGAGCCTTGTTGCAGGGCCGACCGTAACGCAAATCCAGCAAGTCGCGGCCTCAATGGGCTATCGGCCCAACATCAGCGCACGGAACTTGCGAACTCAAAAAACCATGTCGATTTTGATTGTGGTGCGTGACATCGGTAATCCATTTTACCTCAATGTTTTTAAAGGCGTTGAAAGCGTTGCTCATGATGCAGGTTATTCTGTCTTGATGGGCAATACCGAGAATGACTCAAAGCGGGAAGCTGATTATTTTGACATGCTGCAGGACGGCCATGCAGACGGTATGATCCTGATGACAGGTAAAATGCCGCGAGGCTATAAACTCCCTAAGAATATTTCGGATAAAGTTGTTGTTGCACTTGAAATGATTGACGATGTCGACCTGTCACACGTTGTTATTGATAATGAGCAAGCCTCGATCGATGTGGTCAATCATTTGATCTCGCTCGGGCATAAAAGAATAGCACATATCGCGGGGCCCGTCCCTGAAGGGATGAGTGCACGCAGGCTTAGAAGTTTCCGTAAAGCGATGAAGCAAGAAGGTCTTGCTGTGCCCGATGACTATGTGCAGCAGGGCGATTTTTCCTATCAGAGTGGAGAGGCTGCGACCAAGCGGTTGCTTGCTCTGGAAAGTCGCCCAACTGCAATATATGCAGCCAACGACGAAATGGCGTTCGGAGCCATTCGGGCTGCTCGAGACGAAGGGCTGTCAATTCCGCAGGACCTATCAATCATAGGCTTTGATGATATCTATCTGGCCGGGGCATTTGTGCCTGCGTTAACTACGGTCAATCAGCCTTGCCTGGAAATTGGTCAGCAGGCGATGAACCGACTTTTGGCGCATTTGGCAGGAGAAAATCCCACAACTGAGCCTATCGTGGTTCCAACCCACATCGTGATGCGGGAGACAACCGCGCCGCCCATGAAGGGCTCTTAGATCTCCCGCCCTGCATTCAGGTGTAGAGCGGGACAGAGAAATCAAAATATTGATCATCATAGAACATTCAGACAGCGCTGTCTGAGTAACGGATGGTCTTGTCTTAATGAAAGGGAGAAAAGTCATGGCAGTACAAAAAGATACCCTCAATATCGGGATTGTTGGCACTGGCTTCATTGCTGAATTTCACCTGCGCTCGATGATTGGGGTGCGCAATGTGCGTGTTGCCGGTGTTTATAGCCGTCAGGCCGAAAATCGCGAACGCATTGTCAGTCTGGCACAAAAACTCGACCTTGGCCCATGTGTGTCTTTTGCGTCTTTGGATCAAATGCTGGAATCGGGTGATGTGGACGCGATTTGGATTCTTTCGCCCAACCACACACGCCTTGATATTATGAAGCAAATTCATGACGCTGTAACAGAGAAACGCAGTAATGTTTTTGCTGTTGCTTGCGAAAAACCATTGGCACGCACAATCTCCGAAGCGCGCGAAATGTTGCGTCTGGCGGCTGATGCCGGACTCAATCACGGCTATCTGGAAAATCAGGTCTTTTGTACCCCTGTGCTGCGTGGCAAGGAAATTATTTGGCGTCGGGCGGCATCAACCACCGGCCGTCCATATCTTGCGCGTGCCGCAGAAGAGCATTCCGGTCCCCATGCGCCATGGTTTTGGCAGGGTGACAAACAAGGGGGCGGCGTTCTGTCAGACATGATGTGTCACAGTGTGGAAGTTTCTCGGCATTTGCTTACAGATCCCGATAAGCCGCGCAGTTCATTGAAGGTTAAAGCCGTCAATGGCACCGTGGCCAATCTAAAATGGACCCGTCCAAAATATGCCCAGCAGCTGGCGGACCGTTATGGCGGTGCCGTAGATTTTATCAACCGGCCTAGCGAGGATTTTGCTCGTGCCACTGTTATTCTTGAAGATGAAGAAGGCAATGAGTTGATGATAGAAGCAACCACATCTTGGGCCTATGTCGGCGCAGGGTTGCGCATTCAGCTAGAGTTGTTGGGGCCTGAATATTCCATGGAGTTCAACTCCCTTTCGACGGGCCTGAAAGTCTTTATGTCCCGAGAAGTGACGGGTGAAGAGGGTGAGGATCTGGTCGAAAAGCAGAATGCAGAACAAGGACTGATGCCCGTATTGGAAGATGAAGCTGGTGTTTATGGCTATACCGACGAAAACCGTCATATGGTCGAATGCTTCCGTAAAGGTTTGACCCCGTCGGAGACCTTTGAGGACGGGCTGGCCGTGGTACAAATGCTCATTGGCCTATATCGCTCGGCCGAGATTGGCCAGACAGTCAGTTTCCCTGCAGATGATTTGGAAGATTATGTTCCCTTGGTCGCTCGGGTTGCATCAAGCTAGAGCGCCAGCAAAGGCAGTCAAACCATGGTTAGCAGCCACCGGCTGCTAACCATTCTCTATCAAAGCAATGTGGGGACATAGCATGACGATCATGGCCAAGGAAATTGCTTCCATCCCTGAGGTGGTTGCAAATCAATTGGAACAAACACTTGCGCTTTATCTTGCACAAGGAGAGCATCTTAGGCAGCAACAACCCAATTGTCTCATCACCTGCGCACGCGGCAGTTCGGATCATGCTGCGCTCTTTTTCAAATATCTTGTTGAGAGCAAACTGGGTGTGCCTGTCTGCTCTATGGGGCCATCGATTGCATCTATTTATGGCCAACCAATTGTCACAAAGAACGCCAGCTTGATTGCTGTCTCCCAGTCAGGTGGCAGCAAGGATCTTGCTGCTTTGTGCAGCAAAGCTGCACAATCTGGTCTTGCTACTGTCGCGCTGGTCAACAACACCCAGTCGTTGCTTTCCAAAAGCGCGCATACCGTCTTACCTATTGGGGCTGGCGAAGAAAAGGCCGTAGCGGCAACCAAAACATTTGTATGTTCATTGGTTGCTTTGGCTTCGATCTTTGCAGGCTGGGCACAAGACAAGGACTTGATAAAGGCCATCCATCAGCTGCCATCAACATTGGCAATCGCATTGCAAAACAACTGGATGCCGGATTTTGCAAAGCTGGCTAAGGCAAAGGGCTTGTTCGTGATTTCGCGCGGCCCCGGTATTGCTATCGCTCATGAGGCTGCTCTTAAATTCAAAGAAACATGTGGCCTTCATGCCGAGGCGTTTAGTTCTGCAGAGGTTCTACACGGACCAATCGCGGTGGCCCAATCCAATTTTGCAGCTCTCTGTTTTGCCACTAGAGAGGAGGCCGGGCCGGGTATTTTAGAGACAATTGGCCATCTGCGAGACGCCCATGTTCCTGTGCTCGAAACATCTTTCTCCGCAAAAAGGCGAGGGGCACTGCCTGTTACTCAAGCACACCATCCTTTGCTTGATCCCATTTGCCAAATTGTTAGCTTTTATCGGGCAGTTGAGAGCCTGTCTGTACAGCTTGGAGGTGATCCCGATTCCCCAGCTTTGCTTTCGAAAGTGACGGTGACTTTATGACTAATCTTTTGTGTGATCTTGGCGGAACCAATTGCCGTTTGGCAATAAATACATCCCAAGCTACTGAGCCGCACAATTTCTGCCGTTTCGCCAATCAGGATTTTGACAATTTTGCGCAGCTGGTCTCTGCTTATTTGCAAGACTTGGCCGTTGGCGAAATTGACATGATAGTCGTTGCACTTGCAGCTCCCATCGAAGGGGATTGCGTTTGGCTTACCAATCGTGATTGGAAGTTGGATAGAAAGGAACTGCAACAGACCTTTGGAGCAAAGCAGGTTTATTTCCTCAATGATTTTGAGGCTCTGGGCTACTCTCTTGCCATGTCAAGCCGGCTATCAACTGATTTGATCGTTCGAGGAACTAAATCTGAACAGCCCGCACCCAAATTGGTTGTTGGGGCAGGGACTGGCCTGAATATGGCACTTCATTCCCTCAAGGGGGAAGTGATTTGCGCCGAAGCAGGTCACAGCTCGCTGGTCACCGAGACCGCATTTGATCGCCAACTGCAAGATAGTTTTATCGAGCGATTTGGCCGTTGCTCAATGGAGCGCATTTTGTCAGGCAGCGGCATGGTCGAGATATATAAAATGCTTTGCTATAACTCCAATCAATGCCCCAGCCTAAAAACCAGCCACGAGATTGTGCAAGCCGGTCTTTTGTCCGCGGATCCAATCGTAACAAAATCTTGCGAGGAGTTTGTGCGCATATTGGGACGTGCTGTCGGTGATCTCGCTCTTCTTACTCTACCGCTTTCTGGCATCTACCTCACAGGCGGTATTACGCGGGCGCTTGAAATGTTTCTCTCAAAGCCCAATGGCGGGTTCGTGCGCTCTTTTCAAGAAAAAGGTCGAATGAGCACATATATGGGGCGATTTCCAATCTATCTATTAAAGGATGATCACGTCGCCCTATATGGCTGCGCTGCATTTATAGGCAAGAGAGAATCGGCATCAGAAGTCACCTCGCAATTCTAGAAGGTTCAACCGCCACAATCATAACGTTTTCCTTTGAGTAGGGGTCTCTTCGCATTAGTTGATGAATCGAGCCGTATCAGGATTCATCGAAAACGGGGCGCGGCACACCATTGTCGTCCAATGCTACAAAAACAAAATCGGCATCTGTTACTTTTTCTGATTTTTCAGAGTATCTAGGACGTGCCCAGACATCAATATGAATGCTCAAAGACGTCCGTCCAACTCTTTGCAACGTAGCATAAAGGGTCACCTCGTCACCGACTTTGACGGGACGTAGAAATTGCATCGTATCGACTGATACCGTAGCGCATCGCCCCAGAGAGACCCGGCTGGCCATATTGCCTGCGGCAAGGTCCATTTGTGACATCAGCCATCCACCAAATATATCACCGGACGGATTGGTGTCCGCAGGCATAGCAATGGTGCGAATAAGCAATACGCCTTCGTCTTGTTGTCGTCCATGTGAGCTGCGCTGTCGCCCCCTCGCCAGACTGCTTTCTGTATTATCGCTCATTTAGATCGCTCCCGTGATACACCGTGACACGCTGCAGTATGATTTAAGACTTCATTGTCTCTTGAGCTATCTATCAATCTCTAAAAAAGATAGCCCAGACTTTTGGTTACAGGCATCGTTGTGAAGAGAATAACAATGAAGCTTCATCAAAACCAGATGCCATTCTGTCGGAGAACCCCTGAGGTGTCGATGATAGGCCGCGGCTTTGCGTTCATTAAAGTGCTTTTGAGAGATTTCTTGCCTATCGTACGCCCCAACCAGGGGGGGCTCGGCGTTCTGTCTGTGATAGCCGTTTTATGTGATGGTCGTTTTATTGTCCTTGGCCAAGCTAAAATTCCGGGTGTGGGGGGCTAAAATCAAGGCATCTCAATTGGCGCATTAGAGGGTTGCTCAATTCTATTTAAATATGCATAAGTACGTATGTATATAAATTGATTAAGGATGGAAAATTCTCGGTCTACTCGCCAAAATAGAGAATTTTTTGTGAGGGGGAGGCATTTGAGATGGAATAATCAAAATCCTCTAGACCTGAGACCCTCTAAGAGTTGACTGGGGTTATAAGATTGAATATTCCAACAGCTCTCTCTGCTTCATGCACGCCTGTTCGAAGTAGACAATGGGTTTCCATAAGGTGATACAGAATGAGTGATGCGACGATAAAGTACAGGGCTCCGGCGTTGGAGCGTGGGCTGGACATTATTGAGCTGTTGAGCGAACAAGAAGAACCGCTGGCCAAAAAGGAAATGGCAGAAAAACTCGGGCGTTCTGTTAATGAGCTGTTTCGAATGCTCAATATCCTTGAGGCGAGGGGATATGTCGCGATTGATAGCGAAACTGGCAAGTATCACCTGACTTTAAAAACATTCGAGCTGTCAAATAAATACCCCCCTCTCGAAAGATTGTTAAGCGCGGCGAGCACCGAGTTATCCGATCTCGCGGGCGTCACGCAACAATCCTGTCATCTCACTGTCTTTCATGACGGCATGATGGTTGTTGTAGCTAAGCAGGATAGCCCCTATAAAATGGGATTTTCCATTCGGATGAGCGCGCGGATTGACATTCACGCGTCTGGTTCAGGGCTCACAATGCTGGCCTACCAGACAAAGGAACAAGCAAAAGCCATTCTAAATCAAACACACGCTTCGCAGGTGGAAATTGACAGCGCCGTGAGCAAACTGGAAAAAGTTCGCGAGCAGGGTTTTTTTGTAGGAGCCAGCCCTCAAGTCAGTGGTATTACTAACATCAGCTACCCCATATTTAATGCCAAGCAACAAGTTGAGGGGGTGTTGACGGTACCCTTTTTGACGCTTAACTCGGACAGCCTGCATCATCAGGTGGTTAGTTTTGAAGAGTCCCGACGTGCCGTTGGTGCAACGGCAGCGCGATTGACTGCGGCAATCGGCGGCAAATACCCCACTCTATAAGTCTGCGCCTCGTTCCTCTGAAATAGAGCTAGATTAAAGATACCTGTCCATTCGTGAGACAAAAGCATGCGCGCTTCGTGCAGGCTCGACGCCATATGGCGCCATGTATTGAGCAGGGCTGTTAATTGGCGATCCTGATTGATTTCAATTGCTCGTTTGAAACTCAATGCCCGTTTTCCATTTTTCCTCAGAAAAGCTGTCAGTCTACGTGTGTCGATTCAATATTTCGCTTTCAAAATGCGCAGTGCTCATGCGTGTGATGCAAGGGAGATCCGTGTAGATCGCATTAGTTATTCATCTTTGTTAGAACTATTTGCTGTGATACCTGCGGTTATGGAAGAATTTTCTAATTACTAAACATCCTACCTCTACAGTCGCGCTGGTTTTTCGGCCTGCATGGATTGTAACACGATGAAATTGCGTCTTTTTTTCTGTTTAATGTTTGTGTGAAGACCATTATTCATAAATAAATTCATACTTGACTAAGAGAATTTATTTATGAATAATTTGGATTGAGAGTTCGTAATAACCTTTTTATCAGACGAGGTAGTCCCATGGCTGAACGCAAACAATATGTCTACACAATCAAAGATTTGCCTTTAACTCCANATTCATAAATAAATTCATACTTGACTAAGAGAATTTATTTATGAATAATTTGGATTGAGAGTTCGTAATAACCTTTTTATCAGACGAGGTAGTCCCATGGCTGAACGCAAACAATATGTCTACACAATCAAAGATTTGCCTTTAACTCCAATCGTTGAAGACCAAGGCATCAGCACCCGTTTCCTGCTTGGTGACAATATGATGATCAGCTTCATCGAGAATCCTCCTGGAGCCTCTTTCCCAATTCACCACCATGAATGTGAACAGATCATGATCATGACGGAAGGGTCTGAAGAGCATGTGGTTGGGGATCAGACAATTATGATGAAAGCCGGCGACGTCGCCGTGCATCCATCTAATGTACCGCACGGCGGTAAAACCACGACAGGCATGAAGGCAATTGATGTTTTTGCTCCGCACCGTGACGCCCATTTGGCAAAAATGGAGCAATACGGAACGATGCCAAATCCTGATGGCACTTATCCTGCCAAGAACAATATCGACGACTAAATACGCGACCTCATACGATCATTGAAATGCAAAAGGGAGGAAACCATGAGCATTCTTTCGAAACTACTGAAAATCACCACCTGTGGCGCAGCGATTAGCATCTTTGCGTTGGGGGCTGCCCAAGCACTGACACTAAAGCTTGGCCACTATGTTGAAGCGGACCATCCCGGTAACATTGCTGCAATGCAGATGGCTGAAAAGGTTGCTGAACGCACAAATGGTGAAGTAACAATCGAAATATTCCCGGCCAATCAGTTGGGATCTCCGAATGAAGTTCTAGAGCAGAACGTTTTTGGTGCTATCGATATGTCCCTTCCTACGCAGGGCCATCTCGACAAATACTCCAAAAAATTTGCTACTGTCATGACCCCTTTTGCATTTCGTGATCGCCAACATGTTTACGAAGTCCTAGACGGTCCATTCATGGATTGGGCAGCCCCGGATCTAGATGCTGCTGGTTTGGTTTATCTTTCAAACTGGGATTATGGCTTCCGGAACATTACAAACGGCAAGCGCCCCATCAATGTACCTGATGATGTTAAAGGGTTGAAACTACGCACTCCACCTGAAGTGCAGCTTCAGTCTGCCATGTCGGCATTGGGTGCCAATGTTACACAGATGGCATTCAACGAGTTGTATCTTGCTTTGCGCCAAGGTGTTGTTGATGGTCAGGAAAACCCTCTTTCAGTAATCTACCACAACAAAATCTTTGAAGTACAAGATAACCTTGCCATCACACAGCATGTCTACAACTCGATGGTCAGTGTCATCTCTAAAATAAGTTGGGATAAGCTTACTGCCGATCAACAGCAAATCCTCAAAGAAGAAAGTGCATCTGCTGGTAACTTGATGCGCTCTTTGATGGAAAAAGAAGACGCAAACCTGATTGCCAAGCTTGAAGAAAAAGGCATGAAAATTACCTACCCTGACAAGGCTGCTTTTAAAGCCCAAATGGGTCCTGCCTATGAAACAATTGGCAAATACGCAGGCGAGGAAAATATGAAAACTTTCCTCGAAATGCTTGACTAATTGATCATTCGGCGCTTGGTCTATTTCATGACCAAGCGCCATTTTAATAGCAAAAAATGAGTTGGAGGAACGAATGTCACCAGCACTCATCTTTGCCGGATTGATTTTCTTCATTATGCTAGGGGTGCCAATTGCAATATCATTGGGCAGCATCTCCCTTCTTGCTATGACCGACAATCTTCCTGCTCTTGGGCTTATGGCTCAACGCATGTATTCTTCAACCACCAGCTTTACGCTTCTCGCTATTCCCTTTTTCATTTTGGCCGGCAACTTGATGAACACCGGTGGTATAACCGAAAAAATATTTCGGTTTGCCAAGGCGTCGGTTGGTCACTATTGGGGCGGCTTGGGTCAAGTTAACATCGTATCTTCCATGATCTTTTCCGGCATGTCTGGCGCTGCAGTTGCAGATGCCGCAGGCCTCGGGAAAATCGAAGTGAAAGCCATGGTCGATGATGGATATGACCCCGAATTTGCAGGAGCAATCACAGCTGCATCATCGACAATCGGTCCGGTTATTCCCCCATCCATTCCATTCGTTATTTATGGATCAATGACGGGCTTGTCTGTCGGCAAACTCTTCCTGGCAGGTATGGTCCCTGGCATATTGATGGCCGTAGCAATGGCAGTTGCCGTCAATCTAATTTCCAAAAAACGCAACTATCCGCGCAGACCAAAGGCTTCTTCCGCTGAAAAGTGGGACAGCTTCAAAGATGCGTTCCTGGCGCTTTTGACCCCCGTCATCATCGTGGGTGGCATTTTGGGTGGTTGGTTTACGCCCACTGAAGCGGCCATTATCGCTTGTATCTATGCTCTTATTCTTAGTGGTCTCGTTTATCGTGAGCTGACTTGGGCCAAGCTTATCGACATTTTGGAAGATACGCTGCTTCACACTGTGCGTGTGATGTTCATCATGGCAACCGCTGGATTTTTCGCTTGGGTTCTCATTCTCAATCAAGCGCCTCAGTCGCTAATTTCTGGCTTGACCTCAGTGACCCAATCTCCAACGCTGCTGCTGCTTATAATGATCGGCGTTTTGCTAATCCTTGGCATGTTCTTGGAAGGTATCGCCGTTATTCTGATTTGCGTTCCCATCTTCATGCCTCTTGTCAGCATGATCGGCATGGACCCCATTCAATTTGGTGTCATCATGATTTTGGCCTCTATGATTGGCCTGCTTAGCCCGCCAGTGGGAATGTGTCTGTATGCGGTTGCGTCCATCTCAAATGTCAAAGTGATGGCTCTGAGTAAGGAAGTGCTGCCATATATATTCGGGATCTTCGTCGTGCTTCTTCTCGTGGCATTCATTCCGGCCATTTCCCTCACAATAACCTCTTTGATCGGGTGATGTCATGCTTGCTGCAATTCTAAAAGTCGACAAGGTCCTGTATCGAGCTTTTCGTATCGTTTCTATCACGTTGCTTTGCTTGCTGTTCTTTCTGACTTCACTCAATGTGCTCCTTCGGTTTTTTCCCATATACTCCATGGGGTGGTTTGATGAAATCGTTGAGCTATCCTTCGCATGGTTGGTTTTTACAACAGCCGCAATGCTTTGGCGCAATCGGGAACATCCGCAGATAGACTTTTTGGAGGTCCTTTTTGAAGGAACCAGATGCCGGTATGCACTTCTTAGTTTGATTGAGTGCATCAACATCTTATTTCTTAGCGTGTTCGCCTATTACAGCACGACTCTGGTTCTAAAAGCCGCAGCTGCATCGCCCATTTTCCAGATTACAAGGAAGGTCTTCTATATCGCGATGCCTGTAACGGGTGTATATATGACCATCGTATCGCTGTTCTTTTTAGCCGCGCATTTAAGAAATTTGGCGGCTTATAACAAGACAAAAAACCTCTCGAACAATGACAGCGTATAAAACCGGAAAGGATTAAACATATGGCTAAAATTTTGATCACAGGAGCCAGCACCGGAATCGGTGCGGAAACGGCACGCTTGTTGGCCCCGAATAATGAGTTGTTTCTGGTTTATAATCGTTCCGTAGACAAAGCCAAAGCACTCGAAGTGGAATTGCTTGCGCTTGGCGCAAAGGTCAATTTGCTGCAGAGCGACATCACAAGTGAAATCGCTTGCATTGAGCTATTCAGAAAAATCGGAGAACTGACCGATAGTTTGGATGTTTTGGTCAACAACGCTGGTGGACTCGTGCGCAGACAGCCAGTTGATGGTCTTGAGTGGCAGTTGATGGAAGAAATCTTCAGCCTCAACGTATTTTCTTTGATGAAAATCAGTTCTCTCGCCGTGCCGTTTTTGCGCAAGGGCACCAACGCCAATATTGTCAATATCACCTCAATTGTCGTTCGCCATGGCGCGCCGACAGCAACACTTTACGGTGCGGCTAAAGGGGCGGTTGATACCTTCACACGCGGACTTTGCAAAGAGTTGGCACCAAACATTCGTGCAAACTCGGTTTCTCCGGGTGTCATCGATACGCCGTTTCATGAGAAAGTTTCCACTCCCGAGCAAATGGATGCCTGGGCTGAGGGCAATCCTCTCAAGCGCAATGGTCAACCAAGCCACATTGCCTCTGCAATTAAATTGCTAATCGATAATGATTTCATCAATGGTGAGAGCATTGACGTAAATGGCGGACTAACAATTCGTTAGTATCAGAAAGGGGGGGAGGCATTGGTTTTGCAATGTCTCCTCCTGACTTGAATTGTATTTGGAGAAGAGATCTATGAACCGAGCAGCCAAGGCCCGAGATCTGATTTATGGCAATATTGATGCCATCATGGATAATTCCCAGCGCCTGCAAGCTGAGAAAACCGTCTCATTGACTGTCTTGCTCGATCCTCAATTCATTCAGGAGCACACAGATCTGAATGATATTTCTGAAATTTTTGCACTTGCCGGACAAGATGAAGTCAGCGAAGAATCTTTGGACAAAATTTCCGATGCCGTGTGGCAAGAAATATTGGTGAAGCACTCCAAATTTTCGTCTTGGGAAGATATGTTCACTGCTGCATCTCAGCGATTTGTTAGAAGTAGGCTGCTCGAAGGTATTGACGTGCCCGAGGGTTTATAAAAGGCAGTGTAACTGGTTAAGTGGCATGACTGGCAGGGCAATTGTCCTGACGGTTCTGTATTGTTTGTCCTCCAAAACCTAAACGGATAGGGGCGTCACTTTCCGGGTAATCAAAAGCTTCGGCAGAAATCTCTTCAGTATTTTAAAAAGGGAAAAACCTAAGCAAATACTGATGTATTGGTGACAATTTGTTACGCATGGCCACCGTAAAAATTTGCTATGACGATGCTATGCTTCTTCGGCACTTAAATGATCTGCTGGCTGTGCATGATAGGGTAGAAGTGGCACCAAAGCGGCTATTTGCGAAACCACCGCTACACCGATAATAAGAACTTTTCAAAAAGTCATGCGCAACGTTAGCCGCTTCGTTCCCTCGTTATGGGAGATAAGTGCATGCGCAGTATTATTGCCTTTTTCATCGAGACCAAACCGATGATGTATCGCTTCAGCTTCATTACCCTTCAGAGCCAATCCGAACGCAATGAAGTCTTCATTTGGTCTGTTTTCAGTTCACTAGTTTTTATGATGACAATCTGAAATAGGGAGAGTTTTTTAGGCAATGCCAAATGTTTTCAGCGCCTGTGGTGCGGAAATCTCAGTATATGGGAAGCTTTGAAGGGGGACCTGAAACAAATTGAGTCTATGCACCCAGATCCCGTCTCCAATATCGCTTTTTGGTTTTATCGACTTCCTAAGTAGCAGCGCCACACCTCTTATGCTGCGCGGATTTTGTCAAGAAAGTCATATAGCTTAACCGAGAGCTGTTCGCCATTCGATGCCAACTCTGCTGATGCGGATTGCAGCTGAGCAGCTGCGGAACCTGTCTCAGCGGCTGCGTGGGTTACACCTGAAATATTCTCGGACACTTCCCCTGTACCAGCTGCGGCTTCCTGAACATTATTTGCAATCTCTCGTGTGGCTTCCAATTGCTGCTCGATAGCTACAGCGATTGAGTCCGAGATGGTGCTCATCCGTGTAATGGTCTGGCTTATGCCATCGATGCGACCAACAGATTCTTGCGTTGAGGCCTGCATGTCAATGATTTGCGACGAAATCTGGTCCGTGGCTTTTGCTGTTTGACTTGCCAATGCTTTGACTTCTGACGCCACAACAGCAAACCCTTTGCCAGCTTCCCCTGCACGGGCCGCTTCGATCGTTGCGTTCAGCGCTAGCAGGTTGGTTTGGTTGGCAATATCCTGGATCATTTGCACAACGCTACCGATGTTTTGCGCACCCTTGAGCAAGCTATTGATGGTTACGTTGGCCGCATCTGCTTCTGAGACGGCTTGTTGAGAGATCTGTGCTGACTCGTTCACCTGTCGCCCTATTTCACCGACTGACGCAGACAGTTCCTCTGTGGCTGCGGCCACCGTTTGAACATTGCTGCTTGCTTCTTCAGAGGCTGCTGCAACCGTTGTTGCTTGGCTGGATGTTTCTTCCGCATTTGCGGCCATGGCCGATGCCGTTGCGTTGAGCTCGGTTGCAGAAGAAGAAACAATTTCTACAATGGCGCCAACTGACCCCTCAAACTCATCGGCAAGTTGTTGCATCATGGCTTTCTTTTGTCCTGCCGCTTCTTGCTCCCTATGATTTTGCTCTGCTCTTAATCGATCACCCTCGATCATTTTTTCTTTGAACAGTTGAACGGCCTTGGCCATCTTGCCAACTTCATCTTCTCGGTCGCGGCTTGGCACGTCAATTTCATAATCTTGATTGGCTAGACGAGACATGACACCGGTCATAGCAAGAATGGGGGATGCAATTCCGCGTGCAATCACCCAACCCAAGGCACCAACGATAACAAGTATAATGATAGCCTCAACGACAATAGAGAAGATGAGTGAGTCGACGGGTTTTGCTATTTCAGCAAGATCTTTTTCGCCTATGACAGCCCATTTCACGCCTTCAAACTCAAAGGGGCGATATGCGGACAAAACCGGGATATCCCTATAATCCAAAGTTTCGGAAACACCAGCATTATTGTTGAATGCGGATTGCACCCCCAAGGTGTTTATCTTGCGGGTCAAAATAGTACTTTCTTTTGAAAACCGAGAATCGCTTCTCATAAGTTTGTCTGCGCCTACAAGATAGGTCTCACCGGTCTCTCCCATGCCATCTGTGGCCTGCATCAGGCTATTGATGCGTTCAATCGGCATTTGGAAAGCGAGGACACCTAGGAGCTTTCCATTGTCCCTAATTGAGGTGGCAATGAAGCTTGCAGGGGCATTTTTGCTTGGGCTATAGGCTTGGAAATCAGTAAAGGCTACTTCTGAGGGGCCGCCCTGATTTGCGGTTGCAAATACTTTACTTAGATTCGTGTCTTTCCAGCGCCCTGAGGTGGCATTTGTCGCATAATCCAGTTCTTTGAATACGCTGTAAACCAAGTCGCCATTTGGTGCGAACAAAAAGATATCGTAATAGCCGCGTGCTTCCAGAAAAGAACTGAACCAAGGGTGAAACCGTTCATGAGCGGCGTTGTAACTATTATTGCTTTTCGCACGAAGTAATTTTTGTTTTTCACCTTCGGGATGAGGGTTGTTGACTATATAGTCTTTTTGCAAAATATCTTCGGCGTCTGCACCTAAATCTTTGAATGAGGATGAAAAGGCCGTCAGCGCCAGTTTTGCTTGTTCCGATGCTGCTAGGGTCGTCAAATCTTCCTTGATGCTACCCAAATATGTTTCCAGTGCACTAGATCTTGCCGCCACTAAAGCCGTTAACTGCTCTGCGCTTTGGGTTTTGAGAGCATCACTGGACTTCACAACACTCAAGATGCTGATGGCAACCACAGAGACCAATGCGACCGCTCCAATCAGAAGCGGGATTTTTTTTGATAGCGAAATATTGGAAAATGAAACCATCGTTTCCTCACAGCCTTCGTATAGTCATAAACATTAGAATTTTTATAAATTCCGTCTAACATTTGGTTAAATTCTGAAGTTGTTTGGATAACAAGGGTGGTTTTAATTGTATATTTTAAGTATCTGCGCAGTAGTACCTATCATTACTGAGTGAACTAATCAGCAAAAGGTGTGTAAAGTCTATTTTGCAACTATATGTATTTGGGATGTTGCTGTCTCATTCAATGGTTTTTGTTTCTTACTTCGGAGTTCAAGTCTAGGGGCTGGCTCATTTAAACCAGGCCATCCCATTCTGGTTGTCGAAAAATCTACTTGAAAATTGTAAGGCCTAGCTGTCTTCGCTCGAAGGAGGCTCACGCCTGTGCTGCCTGTTTTGCAATAGAGGGCTTATCTCTGGGACTATTTGTTTGGAATGGGGAACACTGGCGCAATGCTGCATCTGAATATGAACCAAACAAGACTTTGTGCAGCTGCTTTATGCGTTGGAGTATGTTCTGTGTCGCCAGATAGCTTCAGCATGTGCCCACAAACGCTAAAACCGGCTTAGGATCGTCAACGGGGGATCGTAGATTTGATATTGGGCAGGCTTCAAACAAACAATGCGAAGCCTGTAAGGCTCCGCACTGATTGTGTTCAATATAAGAAGTGGCCGGACTAAACTGGCATCGGGATCATCGCCCAGAATCCAACAGCGGTCAGGAAGTTAAACACCATCGTCATGAGGGCAATGGTGCAGGCTGGTGGATCGATATGGGTGTCGCCGTGGCACAGGAATAAGCGAGCAGCCACTTCACCGGCATAGGCACAAACCAACCCTGCAATACATGCCCAGATCATGCTTCCGGACGCAGCGCCAACGATAGCAGCGGGCAGGGCTATATGGTGTGTCACGGGCAATGATAGACCGAGTGCCAGGAAAAACAGGCTAGCGGCGGCAATACCAAAAGCGAGCAGAGCACCGGTCATGCCATAAGTAATGCCAAGCCAACCGCCGAGCAGCCCGACACCGAGCCCTATTACAGCAAGCTGACCACATTCGCTCTGGAAGGCCAGCCATTTGGTTGAATCTGTTGGGTCAAAAAACTTGCGCCCTTTTTCAGCTTTGCCAAAAATGCCGGTCTTTCCCCATAGAAGACGCGCGATGAAGGCGGAAATAACAACACAAATACCGGGATAGTCGGTCCAAGCCAAACCTGGTCCAAACTCGGGTACTTGTGAGACAATCCAGCATAACACGTATCCCAGAATACCGAATGCGCCGCCAACGAGTAGTACGTCCGGGCTGTTCAATCCCATTCCAGCCGTTACGATATTGCGGCCGCTTTCAAGTTTACCCTTATGGGCAGCATAAGCCGCAGCGGCCACCCCTGAAGCAAAGCCACCCACATGCGGCCCAAAGGCACCAAAGGGGACGCCGAAAAAATCTGTTGCTTCAGGCGCGACACTTAACTGTATAGCGACGCCAATCATAGTCAGAAATCCGATGAAGGAAAAGGCGGATAGTGCACCTATCGCTGCACCAAATATGCCGCCGCCAAAAGCGACGAGCAAACCAATTGCGGTCATTCTTTTCTCCCTAAAACTTTCTAATTGTCCGCGATCCAAAATGCGGATCACAAAGCCCGACGCAGACCATTTCCATCACTCTCCCAGATGGCTTGTCATAAGAACCCCGGCCGAGAAGATTGTTGAGTTCCTACCTATGTTCAGAGCGTCGGCTATGTATGGGTTTGATTGTATTTCGAGTAGAAATTAGAATTTTCTATCTAGAAATAGTCCAATATTAAGTAATAATCGCTACAGTCAGTAGCTATACTTGAATTAGATTTATTGAAAATATGCCGCGCAAGTCAACGGGATCAATTTGATCTTCATAGGTAAATATTTGACATGCTGGATGTCTGCGGTTCAGAGCTTCTCGGAAACACCCATCTTCAGCATTCAAATGCTATGAAACATTGGCCTTGGGTTGAATTATTAAGTAATAAAAACAATGGTATAGAACGTTTATGGTCCTGAGGATCAACATCCATATACATATCCCGCATGCTTTTCTCAAAGCGTTTATCTTTTGTCGTTGTGGCCGAGGTGAGGGAAGTTTTGCGCCTTGAAATGACAGATATTTCCCTGTGTGAGGTGAGGCTTGAGACGAAATTTTCTCTAAAAATATATATAAATATTTGAAATATATAATGAAAATCAGTTTTTGCGGTAAGTTGTTAGTCGAAGGCAATATATTACCCGTGAAAGACAAACCTGTCCGTTGACCAAAAGTGAACCCAAAGCGTAACGTTTGCAAACGCGGCGAAAGTAAAACGTTCGTCGCCAGTAACGTCGGAGGAGGAACTTGGCGTAATGGTGAGGATTATCATAATAGCTGGTGATTATTCTGAAGATTACGAAGTCATGGTTCCGTATCAAGCGCTTCTTATGCTTGGTTTTATAGTCGATGTTGCGTGCCCGGGTAAGAAAAAGGGAGAGTTTATCCGTACGGCCATCCATGAATTCGAAGGTGAACAAACTTACTCGGAGAAACCCGGACATTTGTTTCGCCTCAATGCATCCTTCGGGGTGATTGAAGCTGAGCAATATGACGGTCTTTATCTTGCGGGAGGGCGCGCTTGCGAATATTTGCGGTTGAACGGAGCGGTTCTGGACCTTGCTCGACACTTCATGACGAAGAAAAAGCCTATCGCGGCGATCTGTCATGGAGCTCAGATTTTAACTGCCGCCGATGTTGTGCGTGGCCGACGTCTGACAGCCTATGCAGCTGTCGAACCGGAAGTGCGCATGGCCGGTGGTGAATTTATCAAAGTTGAACCGGAAGCCTCTGTCGTTGACGGAAATCTGGTGACGGCGCCTGCTTGGCATGGTCACCCGGCGATGTTGCGCGATTTTGTCTCACTGTTGGTTCGCGAAACGAGCACTGAAGGGTAGCCCGGTCTGTTTCTGGCGCATGCGTAAGGAACCCGGTTGCTATGGCCTGGAGGAAAGAATGATAGAAAAAGGTTTTTCACAACCAACCGACCGTATTGTGAGGTTGAAAAATCAGATCCTGAACGCGCGGCCTTTTGTCGAGTCCGAACGCGCAGTGCTGGTTACCGAGGCTTACAAGGAAACCGAAGGGCTTTCCGCGATCATGCGTCGCGCCAAGGCAGCAGAAAAGATTTTCAACAATCTGCCAGTCACCATCCGTGAAGACGAATTGATAGTCGGTTCTATTACCAAAAACCCGCGTTCGACCGAAATTTGCCCGGAGTTCTCATTTGACTGGGTTGAAAATGAATTTGACACAATGGCAAGCCGCGTTGCCGACCCATTTGAAATTCCTAAGGATACAGCGGCTGATCTGCATGAGGCCTTCAAATACTGGCCCGGCAATACCACCAGTGATTATGCTGACTCCCTAATGTCAAAAGAAGCCAAAGACTGCATCGCCAATGGTGTGTTCACTGTCGGTAACTATTTCTATGGCGGCGTCGGCCACGTCTGTGTTGATTATGGCAAAATCTTGAAAATCGGTTTCCGGGGCATCATCGAAGAAGCCGTAAAAGCTATGGATGCAATGGATCGTATGGATCCCTCTTACATCAAAAAACAGCAATTCTACGAAGCGATTATCATTACCTATAACGCGGCCATCAATTTTGCTCATCGTTATGCTGCCAAGGCAGATGAACTTGCCAAAGCGGAAAGCAATCCAACCCGCAAACAGGAATTGCAGCAGATTGCTAAAAACTGTGCTCACGTCCCTGAATATCCTGCTTCCAACTTCTGGGAAGCTTGCCAGTCTTTCTGGTTTGTCCAGAGCATGTTGCAGATTGAATCCTCTGGTCATTCCATCTCTCCTGGTCGCTTTGACCAATATATGTATCCTTATCTGGAGGCTGACAAATCTATCAGTCGTGAAGCGGCTCAAGAACTGATTGATTGCATCTGGGTCAAGCTCAACGACGTCAACAAAACCCGCGATGAAGTCTCCGCGCAGGCCTTTGCCGGTTATGCCGTGTTCCAGAACCTATGCGTTGGTGGTCAGACTGCTGATGGGCTGGATGCAACCAATGATGTGTCCTACATGTGTATGGAAGCGGTTGCTCACACAAAGCTACCCGCGCCTTCTTTCTCGGTTCGTGTCTGGCAGGGCACCCCTGATGCTTTCCTCTTCCGGGCAACCGAAGTGGTTCGTCTCGGCTTTGGTGTTCCAGCCATGTATAATGATGAAGTGATCATTCCATCTCTTCAGAACCGTGGTGTCTCTCTTGCAGACGCCCGTGATTATGGCATCGTCGGCTGTGTTGAACCGCAGGCTATTCACAAAACCGAAGGCTGGCACGACGCTGCATTCTTTAATGTTGCCAAAGTTCTGGAAATCACGCTGAACAACGGCAAAAACGGCACCACGCAACTGGGTCCGGTTACCGGTGAGATGACCAATTGGCATTCTCTGGATGACTTTTACGCCGCCTTTGAAGCCCAAATGGCCTATTTCGTCAAATATCTGGTCGAAGCTGACAACTGCGTTGACATTGCGCACGCAGAAAAAGCGCCTTTGCCATTCCAGTCTGCCATGGTTGACGATTGCATCGGCCGCGGTACATCCGTTCAGGAAGGCGGAGCGCTGTATAACTTCACCGGCCCTCAGGCCTTTGGTGTCGCGGACACCGGTGACTCTGTCTATGCCATGAAGAAATTTGTCTTTGACGAGAAAAAAATCTCCATGGCCGACCTGAAAGAGGCACTTGATGCCAACTTCGGTCAACCGGTTGGAGCTAAGGCTGCTTCCGCTATTGGTGAAGACCTGACTGAAGATCAGGTTTATGCGGCAGTCCGTAAGGTGCTGAACAATAACAATTCGATGGATGTTTCCAGTCTTAAGGATCAAGTCTATCGCACCTTGGAAACCAACAAATCCGGTGCTACCCCTTCAAAATATGAAGATATCCGCCGCATGTTGGATAGTGCTCCAAGCTTCGGCAATGATATCGATGAAGTGGATATGATTGCTAGAAAATGTGCTCAGATCTACTGCATGGAAGTGCAAAAATATACCAACCCACGTGGTGGTCAGTTCCAAGCTGGTATCTATCCAGTGTCAGCCAATGTTTTGTTCGGTAAAGATGTGGCAGCTCTGCCAGATGGTCGTCCGGCCAAAGCTCCTCTGGCTGATGGTGTGTCTCCTCGTCAAGGCAAGGATATCAACGGTCCAACGGCCGCTGCCAATTCGGTTGCTAAACTGGATCACTTCATCGCATCCAACGGCACACTCTATAACCAGAAGTTCCTGCCTTCTGCCCTTGCTGGCGATACCGGCATCCTCAACTTCACCTCTGTGGTGCGCTCTTACTTCGATCACAAGGGCATGCATGTTCAATTCAACGTAATTGACCGGCAAACCTTGATCGATGCGCAGCGTGAACCGGAAAAACACAACGACCTTGTGGTCCGCGTGGCTGGCTATAGCGCTCAGTTCGTGGTGCTGGCCAAAGAGGTTCAAGACGACATCATCAGTCGTACGGAGCAGAATTTGACAGCAAGCTGCTGAGAAGTCCCTGACTTTTCGGACCAGATCCGGTCACTCAAGTTTTCCGGATCTGGTGGCTAGCATGACGCTGTCGGCGAATTCCCCAGTTCTCCGGCAGCGCCTTCCCAACAAGAAATCAAGCAGTTAAGGACTTCTGTTTAATGGCTCGTTACCAGTGTTTTTATCCCAAGACCGAGATTGTCTTCGGACCAGACTTGCTAGAACGATTGCACGCCTATAGCGGCCAGAAGGTCGGTATTGTCACTGATGCATTCATGGTGAAGTCGGGTGCGCTGGATCGGGTTCAGGCCTATCTTGGCGGAAGCGAATGTCTCGTGTTTGACGAAGCCATTCCAGAGCCACCTGTACAAACAGTGTCCAAGGGTGCAAGCCTTTTCTCAGACTTTGATCCCGACGTGTTGATTGGGCTTGGTGGTGGGTCGGCCATCGATGCCGCAAAAGCCATTCTTGCCGTTGTTAGGGAAGTGAAGCCTGATCGTAGAATACAATTGGTCGCCATTCCAACAACCAGCGGCACCGGATCGGAAGTGACAGCCTATGCGGTTATTTCTGACCCGGAAAACGGCAAGAAAATACCTTTGGTTTCAAGGGATCTCGTGCCCGATGTCGCCTTGCTGGATCCGGAGTTTGTTCGCACAGCACCGCTCAATGTGACCGTCGATTCCGGCATGGACGTCATTACCCATGCGATTGAAGCTATTGTTGCGACGGGAGCAAACCATTTCACTGATGCGTGTGCTGAAAAAGCACTGGAACTGGCTTTTGCATTTTTACCAAAGGTCTATGCCGATGGGAACGATTTGGCCGCGCGTGATGCCATGCATCAAGCGTCCTGCCTGGCCGGTCTGGCCTTCACTGCCTCGGGGCTGGGTATCAATCATGGCTTGGCGCACGCCATCGGCGGGCAAATGCATATCGTGCATGGCCGCATCAATGCGATGCTGATGCCGATCGTCATCGAATATAATGCAGGTCTGCCTGCAATGTCTCCAGATTGCCGACCAACGGCTGAAAAATATGCTCGGATTGCAAAAAGAATTGGGTTGCATTTCCCGAGTACTGAGAAGGGCGTTTACGCGCTGGTCCATGCAATCGAAAAGCTGAATGCCAAATTCGGAATTCCAAAAACTATGAAAGCGCATGGTGTCGATATGAACACCTACGCTCGTAGTGAGCAAACTCTCGTCAATGCCGCGCTTGCGGACGCGTGCACCGCCACCAATCCGCGTAAACCGACAGCACAAGACCTTACGATCTTGCTGCATCGTGTTGGCGGTTAGGGGATAGGAGGACAGGAGGACGCCAATCACTCAAATTACAAACTTGATACCTTACTAGGTCAATTTCTGAACACTCAAATATGGAGAAGACAATGCAACAAGAAGCGTTGGGAATGGTTGAAACCAAAGGTCTCGTCGGCGCAATTGATGCCGCTGACGCAATGGTCAAATCAGCAAATGTCACCTTGGTTGGCTATGAAAAAATTGGCGCCGGGCTGGTCACTGTCATGGTGCGTGGCGATGTGGGCGCAGTGAAAGCTGCAACCGATGCAGGCGCTGTCGCTGCCGAGAAAGTTGGATCCGTGGTTTCTGTCCATGTCATCCCACGGCCACACACCGAAGTTGAAAAAATTCTGCCACAGATCAAGTCAGAATAGTAACCCCTGATCAAGAGGAGTATCGACAATGAAAGACGATCTTGTCGAACAGATCATGGGCGAGGTTATCCGCAAAATGGGTGGAAGCGAAAGCTCCACCCAGGCAGAACCTGAAGCCCAAGCTGCCAAATCATTTGGTGGCGCAATGGCCGGCTGTGGTCTGACCGAATTCGTTGGCACAGCCATCGGTAACACAATCGGTCTGGTCATCGCTAATGTTGATCCACTGCTGCATGAAAAGATGAATATCGACAAGAAATACCGGTCGATCGGCATTGTTGGTGCTCGCACAGGCGCAGGGCCGCACATTTTTGCAGCTGACGAAGCAGTCAAGGCAACCAACAGTGAAGTTGTTTTGATTGAACTGCCTCGCGACACCGAAGGTGGGGCCGGTCACGGTTCTCTGATCATTTTTGGTGCAGAGGATGTGTCTGACGCGCGCCGTGCCGTTGAAGTCACTCTGAGTGAAGTTGAACGCACTTTCGGTGATGTTTATGGCACCCCCGCTGGTCATCTGGAATTCCAGTATACCGCTCGGGCCAGTTCCGCACTTGCCAAAGCCTTTGGCGCTCCTCTGGGGCAGTCATTTGGTATCACTGTTGGGGCACCTGCTGCCATCGGTGTGTTGTTGGCTGATACGGCTGCCAAAGCAGCAACCATTGAAGCTATCGGCTATTCCTCACCAGGCAATGGCACCAGTTTCAGCAACGAAGTCATCTTCACATTTTCCGGTGACTCAGGTGCCGTGCGTCAAGCCATCATTGCAGCTCGCGAAGTTGGCAAACAAGTGATCGCAGCACTCGATCCGGCGGACGTCGTGTCTTCGACAACCCCATATATCTAAGAAAAAAAGAGGATCGTCATGGTACAGAAAAGCCTTGGATTGATTGAAGCAACTGGTTTGCTTACGGCCATTGAAGCGGCAGACTCCGCAGTGAAATCAGCCAATGTAGAATTGGTGGGCTACGAGTTTGCTAAAGGCGGTGGCATGACGGTCATCAAACTTTACGGAGAGATTGGCGCCATTAATGCCGCTGTCTCGGCAGCGCGTGTTTCCGCCGCTAAGGTGGGTCAGATTGTGTCGACGAGCATCATCGCACGCCCAGCTGATGGCGTGGAAGCGATGGTCATAAATGCAGACACGGTGGGTGTAAATCTCCCCAAACCACCACATGACACCCCTCCAGATGCCACTCCCTCGGGCGATGGTGGCGGCAAAGACACCAAGCCTGATGACCAGTCCGACCAACCCCCAGAGCCTAGCCCTCAAGAAGCGGGTTCTGGCGATACAGAAAAATTGGTGGCTGTCGAGCTGAAGCCTGAACAAGTGGAAGCCGACAACGTGGTGTCTGTTCAACAGTTGAAAACCGAAGAACAGAGTTCTGCGGAGGCGCAGCCGGTTGACCCCTCCAAAACGGTACATAAAAGCGCAAGATCTCGTCGAAGACGCGGATAAAGCTCAAACAAACGACCTATAAGACCAAAAGAAAAGAAACCCCATGCAAAACACACATGACATGATCGACCGGGTCGTCGCCGAAATTTTGGCAAAAGCCATGGGTCAGGCTGCCAGTCAAACCGCCGTTATTGCAGAGCAAGATCCATCGCTTGTACCGATTGGCGTCTCCAATCGTCACATTCATTTATCGCGCCCCGATTTGGATGCCTTGTTTGGACCGGGTTCCGATTTGACACGCAAGAAAGCCATGAAACAGCCCGGTCAATATGCGGCGGAAGAAACGGTGATTTTGCGCGGCCCGAAAGGCGAAATCGGAAAGGTGAGGGTACTTGGGCCCCTGCGCAAGGAAACCCAAATTGAAGTCTCAATCGCCGATGGTTTCACCTTGGGGATCAAAGCGCCGTTGCGCATGTCTGGTCAGCTGGAGGCCTCTGCTGGTATTGAAGTTGTTGGACCCAATGGCAGCGTCAAAAAAGAAGACGGTGTGATCGTAGCGCAGCGGCACATTCATATGTTGCCTGAAACCGCACGTTCTCTTGGCATTAAAAATGGCGAAGAAGTCAGTGTTGAAATAGGCGGCCCGCGCGGCGGCATCATGCATCACGTAGCCATTCGCGCCGCTGAAGCATCCGGCCTTGAAATGCATATTGACATTGAAGAGGCCAATGCTTTTGGGCTGAAAAATGACGATCATGTTCGTATCCTCAAGGCATAAATGTGGCGGCAAACGCAGCAAACAAGAGAGACTGAAATGACGGATTCGAATGCCATATTGAACGCATTTGCCACGCTAATCCGGGACAAAACCATCGTCGCCCATGAGGATCGTGCTTCCGGCCCGCTCAAATGCGGCGTCGATCTAGGGACAGCCAACATCGTTCTATCGGTATTGGATGCAGACAATCGTCCCGTCGCCGGTGCAACGCATCGTTCAACTGTCGTACGTGACGGCATTGTCGTTGATTATATCGGAGCGGTGCAAGCAGTCAGAAAGCTCAAAGCCGAGCTTGAAGAACGACTTGGTGAGCCTCTCTTGCAAGCCGCAACAGCCATCCCTCCGGGCATTTCGCCGGGCAATGCCAAAGCGATAGGCAATGTGGTTGAGGCTGCTGACTTCCAATTGATGGAAATTATTGACGAGCCATCTGCTGCGGCGCGCGTTCTCAAGGTGAGCGATGGTGCCGTCGTCGATGTTGGCGGCGGCACAACCGGCATCAGTATTCTCAAAAATGGCAAAGTCCTTGATGCCTTTGATGAAGCGACCGGCGGTACACACATGACATTGGTTTTGGCCGGTGCGCGTGGATTGTCCTTTGAAGCGGCCGAGGTAGCAAAATTAGATACGGCAAACGAACGCGATGTATTTGCGGTGGTGCAGCCCGTCGTCGATAAGATGGCCAGTATCGTTTCCGGCTTTCTGGTCAACCATGATGTTGATGACATCTATGTGGTAGGTGGTGCCTGTGTTTTTTCCCAGTTTGAAAAGGTATTCGCCAGCCAGACCGGCAAAAGTGTTCATAAGCCAGCCGAGCCTCTGCTGGTTACGCCGCTTGGCATCGCTATGTATGAGAATAACGGTCCAGAAGGGAGCCTGCAATGACCCCTTTGGAACAGGCGATAAACATGGCTTTGATCAAGCTAGTCTCCGAGCGTGTGGTGGAGCGGCTAACCGCACAAAAACAGTCCGCCCTTGTTGTATTTGACGGGTCTATCCATGGCCTGATTGACGCTCATAAGTCTGTTGAGGCATTACGCGAGGCAGGCTGGAAGCTCGATCTGTTCTGCGCGAAAGAAGCATGTGGGCAATCCCACAAAGCTTGTGCTGGATGCAAATCCACTGCAGCAACAGATCTAACGGGCGCGGATATTCAAAAGCGGCTGGATGGTTGTGGTGTCGTTGTTGCTGCCAGCATGGCTGTGTCTCTGGCTGCAAAAGTGACGATGGGCATTGCCGACGATCCCGTATCTCGCCTGCTGACAACCGCATTGGAGCTGGGCAAACCGATTGTCGCTGCTAGAGACGGATGTTGCCCAACCTGTCGCGGTCGTGAAGACCGCGGCTTTGGTGCCAATTCTGCCTATCGCGCCATGATGGTGTCGCATCTGACAACGTTGGTAAATTACGGTGTCAAACTGTGTGATGCCACAAATTTGGCACAGGCCGTGATGGGCCTAATACCAAGCGAGCGTCAAACCACGTCAAACAGCTTGGTAAGTCAGGCGCCAGCGCGCGTTAACGCGCCATCGCAAACCGGAAAGCGGGTCATCGGCTGGAGTGACGCAAAACGCTTCAAGGGTCAGGCCCTGCATCTGGACCATAATCAATTGATTACGCCGTTGGCCGCTGAAGAACTGCGTGCCCGCAACATCCGCATCATTAAAGGCTAGGGGGAAGCAATGCATATTGCAAAAGTCATCGGAACAGTGGTCTCGACCAGCAAGGATGAATCCCTACTTGGTTCCAAGTTGCTTGTTGTGGCCAGATTGAACGAAAAACTGGAGCCGGATGGCTACACCGAAATCGCAGTGGATACGGTCGGTGCCGGCAATGATGAAGTAGTCATTGTCACCACCAACAGCTCGGCTCGACAAGCTGCTTTGCTGCAAGATTCCGTCACCGATGCCACTATCGTGGGCATCGTGGACACCATTGAGACAAAGCATGATTGGTAAGGATCAAGCGGATGCTGACGGCAGAAAACAGAGCGCAGATTGCTCACTTGATCCAGCAAGAGATCTCGCAACAGAGCCCTGGACCGCTGACCCTGAAGGAGGCCAAACATCTTGCGGCTTTGGCGGAACAGAAAGCGAAGGCGATTGGTGTTCCTATTGTCATTTCGATTGCGGACACAGAAGGTCAGCAGATTTTGTTTCACCGGATGACGTCAAGTCTACCAGCAAGCGCACAGTTGGCGACCGATAAAGCGCATACCGCAGCAAGTTTTCGGATGTCGACCCATGAATTGGGGCTGTTGGCACAGCCGGGTGGCATGTTGTTCGGCGTCCAAGCCAACAATGGTGGGCGGACGGTTCTTTTTGGCGGCGGCGTGCCTGTTCGCCGCAACGGCGTTGTGGTTGGCGCGATTGGTGTCAGTGGTGGCACAGCAGATGAAGACATGCTGATCGCTGACCACGCGCTTTACATTTTTTTGGAACATGCAGGGCGCTGCCCTGAGGAAGGATAAAGCAGTGAACGATCAAAAGATCGCAGACGCTGTAGCGAAAGTTCTCAGCGGTTTTGGAGGCACCAACACGACACCCGTGAGTGACGCGCCAAAGGTCAACAATAGTCCAACCAGTGCGGCTCCCGGCAATATGGTTTCCGAAATTTTGGCGAAAATCATGAGCGAGACCGGAAAGACTTCTCCCAGCTCTGATGCTCAGAATGAATATGTACCAAGCCCAACCAAATGTGGCTGGGAACGTAGCAAAAGCAGTGAAAGCCCAAACGATATTATGGTCACCGATATTGTCGCCAAGCTACTGGCTGAAAAACATGGCGGACGTGTTTCTGATTGTTCCGCTCCAGTGGGCTGCCCCTACAAGGCTTCTGACGCCATCACGGTTGCTGAAGGAGAAATGACGACGCTTGGTGATGGTGTTTTCGCTAGCATGGACGAAGCGGTAAACGCTGCGGAACTTGCTCAACGCCAATATCAGTTTTGTTCCATGCAAGCGCGGCAGCAATTCATTGACGGCATTCGTGAAGTAACCTTGGTGCAGGACAATCTTGAACGCATTTCACGCATGGGCGCTGAGCAGACCGGTATGGGGAACTATGAGCATAAGTTGATCAAAAACCGGATAGCTGCAGAAAAAACGCCGGGCATCGAAGATTTGACCACCGAAGCGCAGAGCGGAGACAATGGACTGACATTGGTTGAATATTCGGCCTTCGGGGTCATTGGTGCCATTACGCCAACCACCAATCCGACAGAAACCATCATTTGTAATTCGATTGGTATGCTGGCCGCAGGCAATGCCGTTGTCTTCAGTCCACACCCAAGAGCGACGGAAGTATCTTTGCTTATGATCAAGCTGATCAACCGCAAACTTGCTACGTTGGGCGCTCCAGCCAATCTGGTTGTAACAGTGCAGACGCCTTCCATCGATAACACAAACGCCATGATGGCTCACCCCAAAGTGCGCATGCTGGTGGCAACTGGTGGTCCGGGCATCGTCAAAACGGTGATGTCTACGGGTAAAAAAGCCATCGGGGCAGGCGCGGGCAACCCACCAGTCGTTGTTGATGAGACTGCGGATATCGAAAAAGCCGCGCAAGATATCGTCAACGGCGCCAGTTTTGACAACAATCTGCCATGCATTGCCGAAAAGGAAATCATCGCGGTCGATCAGATTGCCGATTATTTGATTTCCTGTATGAAAAAATGCGGTGCTTACTTGGTTAGCGATCCTGCCGTCATCACCAAACTGGAAAAGCTGGTGATCAACACAAAAGGAACACCAGAAACCTCCTGTGTAGGGAAAAGTGCTGTTTACTTGCTGGATAAGGTTGGCATCACGGTGGATGACAGCGTGAAAATCATCTTGATCGACCTTCCCAAAGACCATCCCTTTGTTCAGGAAGAATTGATGATGCCGATTTTGCCTCTGGTAAGGGTGCAAACCGTTGATGAAGCCATTGATTTGGCTGTCGAAGTGGAACATGGCAACCGGCACACGGCCATCATGCACTCCACCAATGTGCGCAAACTGACCAAAATGGCCAAGCTCATTCAGACCACGATCTTTGTCAAAAACGGCCCGTCCTATGCAGGCATCGGGGTCGGAGGCGAAGGCTATACTACTTTCACCATTGCCGGACCAACCGGTGAGGGGCTGACATCACCCAAATCGTTCGCCCGCCGTCGCAAATGCGTCATGGTCGAAGCTTTGAACGTACGATGACGTCCCAGAAGAACGGGATTGATCTACACCGATCCCGTTCTTCATCCAAAAAACATGCCCTGAAGAGGGTGACCAAGACTAGAAAATTCTTGAGGGAGGAACTTCCGCTATGAATGTCCGGATCATTAATGCGCCACAGCCTGAAGTGTTGCAAATGCTCCAGCGGCGGATGCCTCCGCATGGCAGAGCATGGGCAAAAGAGCATCGGGTGGGGTCTGTCGGCCTCATTCAGGCCAGTGTTACTGACCTCTTTTTCTTCTCGGATCTGGCCATGAAGGCGTCAGACGTCTTTACCGTCGAGATCTACGGCACCTGTCCGCAGCACGTTACCACATTGGCGGTGTTGGGTGAGACGTCTGCGGTGAAGGCGGCCATGGACGCGATCAAGGCGGCAGAACAGCCTGGCTTTTGACTGACCGGATTGCACAACAAACAAACGAAGCGTCGAGCCATGGGGACACCATGGCAAAGTGATGCCTGAAAAACAAGCGGGACCAAAATGAACCAGATTGACTATGAAAAAGAGGGTGTTGTTTTCGACATCCAGCGCTATTCGATCCATGATGGCCCCGGAATTCGAACCATTATTTTCTTGAAGGGCTGTCCGCTTCGCTGCCGCTGGTGCAGCAACCCTGAATCTCAAAATCCTGAACCTGAGCTTCTCTATCAAGCATCTGATTGCATCCATTGTGAACGTTGCATTCCCGTTTGTCCGGTACAGGCCCTTTCGCGTGACAATCCGGGGTTTGTTGATCGGGATAAATGCATCTCTTGTGGCAAATGCGCAGAAGTGTGTCCGACCAATGCGTTGACTCAATCTGGGCGTCGTATGTCTATCCAGCAGGTAATTCATGAAGTGGGAAAGGATGCGACACACTATCGTCGCTCCGGTGGCGGTATCACCCTGTCGGGAGGCGAGCCACTATTCCAGCACCAGTTTGCCAAGGAATTGTTGAAGGCATGTCACGAACGTGGGTGGAGCACCGCGATTGAAACCACCGGTTATACGACACGGGAAATCGCCCGTGATGTTATCCCTCATGTGGATCATTTGTTGTTGGATCTAAAGGTGGTTGATCCAGCTGTTCATCTGGCCAATACCGGTGTCGATAATCGTATCATTTTGGAAAATGCGCTTTGTATGGCCTCGCTTACCAAGACAGTGGTCCGCGTTCCTGTGGTGCCGGGTTTTAATGATAGCGAAAAAGCGATTGGCGATATTGCCGCCTTTGCCAAACTCATGCCCGGTGTCGATACCATTCATCTTCTTCCTTATCACAGCTATGGCGAGAATAAATATGCGTTGTTAGGGCGCCCTTATCCGATGGGAAATCTTGAGGCTATGCCAAAGGATGCAATAGGCCCCTTGGTCAAGGTCGTCGAGGAAGCCGGTTTTTCCTGCGTTATTGGCGGTTGACAGTTGAATGGATACCAAACCCAAGGGAAATGAACCTGTCGTCCGAACCTGAATGAAGAGGGCAGACAACAGATCTAACATCTGCTGTAAAACAGACCAAAAAGCGAAAGAAGGATGTCAATGAAATTTGTAAGTTCGGAATCCGTTACCGAAGGGCATCCCGATAAGGTCTGTGATCAGATTTCAGACGGCATCCTGGACGCCTATCTTGCCCAAGACCCTTACGCCCGGGTTGCCGCTGAAGTTATGGTCGCAGGTGATACGGTCTTCATCGCGGGGGAGATAACCTCTCATGCCCATGTTGAAATTGCGCCGATCGTGCGGGAGACACTGCATAAAATAGGGTATGATGATCCCGCGTTAGGGTTCGAAGCTGACACTTGTTTCATTGTCACCAGTTTGCGTGAACAGTCGCCAGACATCGCGCAAGGCGTTTCTCACGGCGATAGCTTAGGTGCTGGCGATCAGGGTATTTTTTATGGTTTTGCCTGTGATGAAACCGATTGTTTCATGCCGGCCCCAATCCACTATGCCCATCAGTTAACAGCAAGGTTGGCAGATGCGCGACACAGTGGCGCGCTTCCCTGGCTCAGACCAGATGGCAAAGCTCAAGTCACCATGAGCTATGATGAAAATGATCGCCCAGATCGGTTGAGCTGTGTAATTGTCTCAACCCAGCATGATGCTGAAGTTAATAGACAAAACATCATCCGAGGCGTTATTGAAGAGGTTGTTTATCCTGTCTTTGGTTCCTTGTTGACGTCCCAAACACGGTTGCTGATCAATCCCACTGGCCGTTTTGTTGAAGGCGGGCCGATTGCCGACACCGGGTTGACCGGACGCAAACTTATGGTGGATACTTACGGGGGAATTGCTAGGCACGGAGGAGGTGCTTTTTCTGGCAAGGATCCGACCAAAGTTGACAGGTCTGCTGCCTATATGGCGCGCTATATCGCCAAGAATATTGTGGCTGCCGGACTTGCCAAAAAATGTGAAGTTTCTCTCGCTTTTGCTATAGGTCAACCTGATCCCGAGATGATCGATGTAAACTCCTTTGGGACAGCGACAATCAATTCCGAAAAATTGGTTCTCGCGGTTAAAGAGGTTTTTTCTTTATCCGTTTCAGGCATGATCAAAGCATTGAATTTGCGCCGTCCAATCTTCAAAGACACGGCTGCATATGGGCATTTTGGGAGAGAGCACAAAGGATTTCTATGGGAGGAAATAGACCGTGCAGCAATCCTACGAAGGCTTTGCGGATGAGGGATTTATCAGCACTAGAATGAGTTCAGGAAAATCTGTGACAGGAGAGCCAGAGGGTGTTACTCGCAAGAGTTTAGTAGACCTGATCAGTGTGGATGTTCTGCAAAAAGTGCAGGATGACTTTAGTGATGCAGTTGGTGTTGCCATTGTTATTGTCGATCCCGATGGTGTACCCGTTACAAAACCGAGTGGTTTTACGTCTTTTTGCAACACCATCCGGCAAACAGAAAAGTTTCGTGAGCGCTGCTTTCATTGTGATGCGGTGGGTGGCCGAATTGCACTGTCTACGGGCGAGCCCTCAATCTACAAATGTCATTGTGGTCTGGTGGATTTTGCAGCGCCAATCACGATGAAAGGGCACTATATCGGGGCTGTGGTTGGAGGGCAGGTCAAGCTGACTGGCGACGACAAGGACGTCAAGCTTGAAGACATGTCTACGATATTTGCAACCGCAGAATCCTGGAAAGAAGATGCAAATCTTCTCTCTCTACACAGTGAGACTTGGGATATTTCCTACAAGCGATTGCGTAGCGCCGCCTTTTCCTTGCTCAATATCGCCTCCTATTTGGTAGAAGAGAGCTATTCCAATGTGGTTTCTCAGGAGCTCTACAGTAAAAATTTGCGCCTCATGGAAGAGTCCAAACGGCGTGTGGAGCTGGAAAAATCACTGCGGGAATCTGAACTGCAAGCTCTGTCCTATCAGGTCAATCCGCATTTCTTGTTTAATGTGTTGAACACAATATCCCGCCTTGCGCTGATTGAGAATGCAGATGAAACGGAACGCACCGTGCATGCCTTTGCCGACATGATGCGTTACGTTTTAAAGAAAAGTGGCTCGCAGTTTGCCCCATTGGCAACCGAAGTGGAGCATGTCCGGAACTATCTCTATTTACAGCAACTTCGATTAGGCGATCGCTTTGAGATCAAAATTGACGTGCCGGAAGCTTTTAACGATGTGCTATGCCCGTTCATGGTGCTGCAGCCTATCGTTGAAAATTGCATAAACTATGCGGTAGAACCACGCCAAGAGGGCGGTGTGATCGACCTGTGTGCCTATTCTGACGGTCAGGATATAATCATTGATATCGAGGACAACGGCGAAGGTATAACTCCAAAACGTAAGCAAGCGGTTTTGAAGGGCGAGGCAGACCACGGGGATCGCAAAAGTATTGGGGTTCATAACGTGGATAGTCGCCTTAGGCATTTCTTCGGAGACGATTATGCGCTTGAAATGGTTAGCCCTTATCGCAACGGTAAAGGAACATTGGTGCGTATCCGTTTCCCTATGGAATTTGATCCTTGCAAGTTTCTAATGGTGGACAAGGTTTGATTGGGCCGCAACAGATGAAAGCATGCGCTGATGTATAATGTTGCAATCGTTGAGGATGAAGAGCTGGAGCGGAGGGCCCTCAGTTCGATTCTGACCCGAAACCGAAGTGAGATCAATATCATCGGCGAGGCGCGCAACGGTGCACAAGCTGTTGACTTGCTTGATAATCACTCCATTGATCTGATGCTTGTCGATATCAATATCCCCAAACCAAATGGGCTGGAAATCATCCAGATTGTGCGAGACAGACAGCTCCACACCAAAATTATAATCCTGACCGCCTATGATTATTTTGAAATTATGCAGACGGCCATCCACCTAAAAACCGATGAGTATTTGCTCAAACCTGTGCGAACAGAAGCCTTGTTGCAAGCGGTCGATGATTGTCTTAAAGAGCTAGGATCGCACCGTACCAACAGCGAAATTGCGGGCCAGATTTGGTATCTGTTGGAACAGAATTGCTACTGTGATTGCCTTTCGCAAGTGCGGCGTCATATAGAATGGATCTATGCGCAAAAGGGGGTGTCTCCACGTCAGTCCATCCTTGAATTCTCAACGGCCATGCTGGAATTGACCGATGAGAAAAAATTGCAACTTCCTGATGCATTGCTCGATCAGATAAACAATTTGCAGGGTCATAAGCTGGACGGACGTAGCCGCAATGCAATTCAGGATATCTTTTGTCAAATGATAGACATCCTGTTTGAAGTGTCGGAAGATCATTTCGGACGCTCTCCCGAGCGGATGCAGAATGTGCTGAACTTCATAGAGCGTAATCTACACAAGGCAATAACCCTTGAAGAAGCGGCCGATTGCGCCAGCATCAGCCCGAGTTATTTCAGTCGTCTTTTCAAGAAAACGATGAATGAAACATTCATCGCCTATGTCAAACAAAGGCGCATCCTACGCGCCAAGGAACTACTGATAAGCAGCGATTTGCCGATCACCAATATCGCGCTCGACTTGTCTTTTCAGGACATGAATTACTTCAGCAAGGTATTCAAAAAAGAAGTCGGCCTGTCTCCGACAGAATACCGGCGGCAAGCGTCTTGAACCAGAATTGATTTAGGTGCGACGGGTGGACCCAAACGGCGCACGCAAGTGGTGATGGCTGGATCGGGCAGGGAAGACCGCAACCAACAGTGGGCCAATTCACAGCGTACTTGGAATGTCGCTACCGGTGTTCGGGATATTGAAGAGACTGAAGAAATTAGTGCCTCTTTGGGACATCTGGTTTAGCCAGTTCGGCTTCTTGCTTTTCAAGCCATTTTTCGGCTGTCCGCCTTCGATCGAATGTTTTATTCTCGCAGTGGACAATCTGGCCAGCCCGCTTTATGACAATCTGCGCAAGAAAGGCCACGGAAAGAATCCGTTTTTGCACTTTCGTTCTGATATAGTTCCCATCGGTACAACATCCCACCAATCGGTACAACATTGCGGAACAACGTGGGCAGAAATAGTCAATAATGGGTTTGAATGAGAACAAATCGTACCACATCAAAAGGCAGTCAAGTCATTGGAAAATATGAAAGAACAATACAAATCAATGACTAAGGTGTTCTCGGTTGCGCCCATGATGGATGGGGTGCATTGAAAAAAAATATTATAAAGTTCAAGTGCATAGGCAATGTTGTTGAGGTTTGTTGTACCTGAATGTTGTATTTTCTTCATGTTTGAAGCTGCCTCACAACAATGTTCCAAAATGAAGTAATAGTATTTTGAGTTGTCAAATTGTTGGTTTTACAATTATGTAGTGAGTGGGTGCGACGCCTGCGCGGGTGAGCCTCATCAAATTTGCAATCTCTAAGTTGTGATCCATTCTTTATGTCAGATGATATTTCCGGTAACAGCATCAACAAAGCAGCAGTGTTCTTTTCGTACTCAGCTTCTGACGAAGACCTGGTAATGCCCTTTGCTCGTGCACTTGCCTCAAATGTGGATGTTATAGCTCCCAAGGTCTTTTTTTCAGGAACACTAGATACAATGAGGATGACTGGAGGGGTTGATTCCGCAATCAAGGAATCCGACGCTGTCGTTCTTTTGGTCACCCCCACTTCCATAAACTCAAGCATGGTGCTCAAAGAGGCAGAGCTTGCAATTCAATACAACAAATTACTCTACCCTGTGGTTGTGACTGAGATGGATGTTAGCACAATCCCTCATCCGATTAATATTATTCAGATGGAATTTGCAAGAAACCAAGGAGAAATTGAGCGGACTGTGTCTCTCCTCCGCATGAGCTTAATCAACGCACTGCAGCTCCAGCCTCAAATTGGTTCTGCAGAAAGTGTAGATTTGACATCTGATACTTCACTCGAAATTTTGAAATCAGTGCCTGATCAATCATCATTTGTCAGATTTGGTGTGTCCGAAAACTCAAAGCTGTCTCTTGTTTCAACCGGTGTTGAGGAAAACGATTACGATACAATCGAAGTCTTTCGGAACGAATTGCTTGCGAGAGAAGGTCCTCTGCAATATTTGTTAGATAAATTCAGGAAGTCCAATATCCCGCAAGCAGAGTTGTATCAACCTTTGATACAACGTTATGAAGCAGAGCTTTCAAAAGAACTCAGGAAAGTAAACTACACAGTTCTCTACGCAATTGGGACTCGGATAATTGCTGCTCGGGCTAAGGCCCAAGTTGAGGAAACCTCTGGCGAGTGGCCCGCACCTGGGCCAATTGAAGCAGAAGCAATTGATTCCGTTTGCTCGATGCATGGCCCTCTCATTATGGCGTCAGAGACTGGCCGTAAACTGGTGGCCGATGCCCACCAGTTTGAGACGACACCAGAAATTTATAATAAAGAGATGGAGCTAATCGCGGAGTTCGGTGCCAAAGTAGCCGCCGCATCCGAAGTGGTGGAAGCAGAAGCTGCAGAAGCGATTGTAGATATAACAGCACCCATTCCAAATGATCCGCAACTCGCTCGCAATAGAGGCATGCGCTTGATGTTTGCTAGTTCGGCCCTCGTGGTGTTTGTTGGTGGTGCTGCTTGGGTTGCAACCGCAAGTCCTTTAATCGGCGGATTAGCTGCGGCTGGGTCCGGAAAGTTCGTATGGGAAGTCATCAAGAAGACGCAGCATTTTAAAATTGTGACTGATGACCTTGCGGGTCAGTTGGATAGGCTGACAGCTGTTGGTGGCAATGGACAACCAAAATTGCTTGAAGGTATATCTCAATTTGTAGAAGATAATAGAGGTCTAATAGATAAAATTGCAGCTCTTAGGCCTGAGTTTGAGTGGGCAGGAAAGATCATTAAAACGTTAGAGGAGAAATCGAAAAGCGAGGTAGAGACGGCAGATGACCTATCAAAGCTTCCTACTCACATTATTTTCCTACCAATGAAGAATCAGGAATTGAAGCAACTTTCAATCCGACTAACTGGAAGTATTGAGGTATTGGTAAATAAGCCATCTACCACTGTGATTGATACGATTTCGATGGCCTCGGTCCAATCAAAAGATATTGATCAAGAGATTTCACATTATTTAGACACCGCCTATAGGAGTATTCCAGAAAACTCTTTCGTGTTATTTCTGGATAATTCGAGGTCTAATGAACAGAAAATTACAAATGCGCAGTTCTTTCGGAGAATTAGAAAAGAAGATGGTACCTCTGAACTGCTTTTGCTCGGAAGAAATTCAATTGTTTCCGATTTGGGGAAGGAGCGTGATATGGAAAGAGTTGTTAATCGCATAAGTGAACTAATCAAAAATCAAATGGCTCGGTTAGCAAGTTAAAGCACTCACCCCCAAAACGCCTGATGTTCCTTCTGCGCGGCTTGGCGGCGGCGCTCGATGTATTCCGCCAAGTCCTGCACGTGGACGCCTTTGCGGCATTTTTGGCTGCCTTCCATGCGGATGACGGGCAGGTCTATTTGGCCGTCATTTAGTTTGCGCAGGAACTTCTGATGCGTCAGGCCGAAGAAGTCTTCGCAGATATTCTCCAGCGGGATCACGGCTTGCCCGTCATATTGCGCCATCAATAGGAATATGGTTTTCATAGCCTCGACCTATCAGTTATCGCACCAGAATTTTTGACCATCGGGCCATTGTCTGGCGAGCTTTTTGTCGAGGAGCATTTGGCCTGCGTCTTGGCCGTCTGATGAGATCTTGACCAAGGTGCGCCCAAAGCGATCCTCGCCAAAGGTCTGCAGTTTGAGTTCGCCTTGGCCTAGATGTGCACTGAGGGCTTCTGATGCGCGCTCGGCCAGTCTGCGCTCGTTGCTGCATTTGCCCTTCATCTCTGGTGTGTCCACGCCCTTGAGGCGGTATTTGGTGCCTTCTAGCCAAAAGGTGTCACCATCCACCACACACGAATAGCGAGACCCGAATGAGCAAATTGGCATTGGACCGGTAAAGAACCAGACGGCAACTGCTGTGATGGCCAAGAAAGAAACTGTTCCGGCGTGGTATTTCATGTTTATGCCTAGGTGAGGGTGGTTGATGCGTAATTACTGATGCCTGTTTCTATCGCTCTTATGCATTGTGTTGCAATGGGCCGCGTCGGCAGTTATTCCGGTGCCGGTGCCATTCCTAGCGCATGCAAATAGAGATCGAGCAGCGCTTCCATTTCTTCGCGCTCGTTGCTGTCTTGCTTGCGCAGGCGCACGACCTGACGGATGACTTTGACGTCATAGCCGTTGCCTTTGGCCTCTGAATAGATATCGCTGATATCATCCGAGATGGCTTTCTTTTCCTCTTCCAAACGCTCGATGCGTTCCACAAGGGCGCGGAGTTGGTCCGCTGCAACACCACCATGACTGGTCATTAGATTGCTCCTGCTATCAAAAAGAGGGTCAGGAGACAGGCGCTTGATCCGGCCAATGCGAAGAGTGCTTCGGGGAGGAAACGAAGCGATGCGGCATAGCGCAAGGCTTCTTCGCGTGCTGGTTTGGATAGCCGGAAAGACATAGCCTGCCTCCTGAAGCTGGTATAAATATACAGGAGGATGATTATCTAAAAATATTAGACTGTCAATATTATTATCTAAAATAATTAGATTTGTTATTGGTTGCCATTTACTCTTTGGGTTGAGGTGGGTTGGGTTGTTCGTCGGTTGATTTGAGCACGGCGACAGCGTCGTCGATCCTTTGGCTGCCGTTCTTTACTGTGGCTTTGGTTTGGGGCAGGGCTTCTTTAAGGGCCATGCGATGGTGCAAAGCCTCTTTTGTCCGTGATTTTGGGCCGCGTTTGATCAAATAGACAATCAGTACAGCAATGATAATCGCGGCAATCTCACTATAAATATACAGCACTTTGCCTGTTCCTGATTTGGAGCCTTGCGACTCTTTAAGCCTAAATTGTTCTGGGTTGGCTGTTCAAGTTACAATTCGTTTATTGGGCAAAGTCTATATGAACCAGGCGATGCTGAATGAGTTTAACCCGACAGTCCTATCGATAGTTGATTTGTTATGCATAGTCAGAAATCACAAGTTGCAAAGTTCTTTGTTTGTTCTCATAATGCAGCATGTGAGGAGTATGCGTATGACGGAAGATGAGAGGTTTCAGAAATTGCTGCTGGGGGCTCAGTCTTCGCCGCTGTCTTTTGATGCGCTGGAGGCGCTGTCTCGCAATATGGACGCCAATGCATTGGACATTTTGGTAGGTAATGCGTCCATGTTGCCGACATATATAAAGTCCAAAGAGATCCCGTATCTTTCACGCAATTTGATTGCGCCCTGAATGGAAATACGGAAATCGCCGCTCTCCCATTGATTATAGGATTTCTGCTGAACGTTTGCTGCTTCGGCAAAATCCTTTTGCGGCATATCGAAATAAGACCGTGCGGCGCGTAGGCGCAGGGCAATATCGGCGTAACGTCCTGTAATTTCTTTTTGTTTCATGGCTGATAGATTAGCACGATCTATATTTTTTAGACTATCTAGCATTTATCATATTGACAAAATCCAATAAAATTAGATTATTGAGGTGATTTGTCGCCTCGTTACGGATGGGTCCCACTCCATTCTTTTCGTTCTGGCGGCTCCTGTCACTGACAACAATCAGGATTATTTGCCATGACGGATATTGGCCGTGTTCACTCTGAAGAGACCTATTTGCGGCTGATTGGCAAGGTGCGCGAACTGACGCGCAAGTGCGGCGGGGTGGAATGTGCCGCTGATGTGACGCGGGTCAGCTTTGGCACGCTGTCGCGGTATCAACGGGTTCAAAGCCCGGAATATGCCCGCATTGATGTGATCATAGATCTGGAAAAAGACTGCGGTGTGCCGGTTGTGAGCGCGGCCATGGCTCGGGCCAGCGGGCACGCGTTGGTCAAGCTGCCCGATGGGGTGGGCCGTGGCGATGTGGTGGGCACCTTGGGGCGACTGCATGCCGAGCTGGCCGATGTGACCGGACGGATCGGGCAATGTCTGGCGAATGATGGTTGTGTCACACGAGACGAGATCATCCAGACACGCTTGCGCAAGGAAATCGATGATTTGTTGCGGGCTGTGGTGGCGATGGATGCCGAAATCAAAGCGATCGAGGAGGGCGGTGATGACTGAACTGCAGCTTTCCTTTGATGCTTTGGGGTTCGGGCCGGACTTTCTGGCCCATGTGCCGGTGGTTCGTGCGCCCAAAAAGCGGGGCGAGCAGGGGCCGCGTACTTGTTCTGCGGACCCTTATGGATTGCTGGCCATGCGGGCAGAGCGCCAGCTTGGCTTACGGCGGTCTTACAGCTTGGCAGACTTCATCAGCGCGGCCAGAGACATTGGCGTGAACCCGTCGGACAAGGACATGCGCTGTTTCGCCTATTGCCTGATTACGGCGCACGCGGTGGCCAGCCGCTATTTTTTGCGGCCTGAAGAGGTGTTTACCAACACGCGCAACACGCTGGAGCCTGCTGGTGTGCGGCACATTTGCCAGCATATCGCGGTGGAGAATGGCAGCTTTTCAACCATGGCCGTGGGGCGGGCGTTCAATCGCTCTCATGCCAGCGTGCGGCACTCGGTCAACAGTGTGGCGGCCAAGCGGTTGGCCAGCCCTGCACTAGAGGCAGAACTGGACAATCTGGAACATGTGATCATCGATCTTTGGGCGCTGGCCGGTAACGGTGAAGGGCTGAAAGATCGTTTGGCCGTGATCGTGTGAGGGGGGCGGTGCAATGACCAAAACCCTTTGGCCAACGGCCCATTATGAATGTGCTTGCATCGTCTGTGGGCTGGCTGTGTTTGGCCGGTTTGTCGAGCCGCGCATTGTGGGCACGCTGGGGCGCAAGGTTCTGATCACGCACACGCAAAGCGGCCTTGGCAATCGGGCCATGGTGTCGCTGTTGTTTGCTGACTATCAAACCAGCGGGGCCTTTATCGACCATGTCGCACAGTGTGCGATTGAGGGGCGAAGCGGTGAGCGTGCGCCATGCTGAAACCAAGACAAAAATCCTATCGGCCATCTGTTGAGCGGCTCGAAACGCGGCGCATTCGCGTGGGTCTTGTCGAGGCGCGTGGGCTGAATGCGCCAGTGGTCAGCATGGCGGGGCCGTGGACGGCCAAAAACTGGCGCGAGCGCAATCTGTTCCTGCATGAAGCAATCGAGCTGCGCGACCGGCTGAACGAGATTTTGCCAACAGAGGAAAGGGCGAGCAATGACTGATCTGGTGAACTTTTCAAACGAAATGACAATGACGAGCGTGGAGATTGCCGAGCTGTGCGGTAAAAAGCATCCCCATGTATTGAGAGACATTCGAAAAATGCTGATCGACATTTTCGGTGGTAAAGATCTTGAAAAGATTGTTCCCGAGCAATATCGGAATAGGCATTCTGAGTATATTCGAGAGAATGCAGATAGTATCATGGGAGCCATCTTCGGAGATGATCCCAATCGGGTTTATCCTACTCGGGGCTTTAAATGGGCACGTGATAAACGAGGGTACGTCACTGAATTTCAACTAAACAAGGATCTGACTGTTACACTGGTTACCGGCTACCGTGCAGATCTTCGCTACAAAGTGATCAAACGCTGGCAGCAATTAGAAGAGCAAAACACCAGTCCTGTGGTGGCGCTGAACGATCCTGCACAGCTGCGGGCATTGCTGCTGGACAATGTCGAAAAGGTGCTTGCCTTGCAAGCCGAGAATGGCGAGCTGAAGCCGCTGGCAGCGTCTTATGAACGTCTAACCCGAGCTGGCGGCACGTTGTGCATCAGCGATGCGGCCAAGGCGCTGAACAAACGACCAAAAGACCTGTTTAGCGAGCTTCAAGCCATGCGCTGGATTTATCGCCGTGCTGGCAACGGCCACTGGATCGGCTATGCCGCGAAGGTCCAGCAAGGCCTGCTGGATCATCGGGTCAATGAAGTCACCACAGCGGACGGCAATTGCAGGATCACCGAACAAGTGCGGATCACGTCAAAGGGCATGGCGCGGTTGGGCGAGCGTTTCACGACGCTGTTTGCGGCGGAGTAGGGGGATGGGGTTACTCGGAAGCTTGCTTAGGCTGTGCATGTTCAATACGGAAGTGATCACCCTTAAAGCTTGCTGTCCATTTTCTTTCGTCGAGATCAATTGTCTCCAATGTCGCTTGATCAACAACGACGCTTTCAAGGTTCGTATCGGTCAATTTGGCACCAGCGAAATTAGATTGGGTGAACCGGCTACCTGCCAAATTTGCACCGCTGAGATTGGCATTCTCAAAATTTGCGGCTTTGAACCTAGAAAGCATAAAGTTGCTGTTAAACAAATCTGCGTTCTTGAAGTTTATGGCAATTCTCTGCTCGGTAAATTTCCTGAAATTGGCGTCTCCGAGCTGTGGCCTCCATTCGTTAGCCTTTTCATGCTTGAGGCCAATTTCTGTTCTGAGAAAAGAGAAGGTTCTAATTGCCGCTTTCAGACTACTCGATACGGATTTTTGATTGCTAAGCGATCTGCTTCTCGACCGAATGAAAGTACACAGGAGGTCTTGTGCAGGAAAATAGTAGTTACCGCTTTGATCGGAGACTACGAGAGCCTTGAGCAACAAAATGCCAGCTTCCCGAAGTTCGCCGCGCTGTCCGCTAGACAACATCTCTGCCGCTTTTGCATATCTTTCAGCCAGCTGACCTTCTCGGGCAATTTGAACCTGATCCTGGATCAGCAGATTTCCGTCTCTCACTTTCAACGCATAGTAGATGGCTCCGCCTGCGGCTGCGGCCGTCACAATCGGAGTGGCGAGAAAGTAGAAGCTTTCGAATCCGTTATTCGTGCTGGCTGTTTCAAGCGCGAAGAAGAAATTTATCAGCACGATACCGAATGTGATGATGCCAACGATCCAGACGGCTGCTTTGTCGCGCGATTCCATGAGCTCACTCTTGCTGATTTCAAACAGGTAGCAGCAAACGATAACACAGCTCCAAAAGCAACTTCTGGTTATTACTGTCCACTGACAGAGCGGGAGGTGGCGTGATGAATATAGTTTTCGGCCAATCATCGGAGTCTGTGATTGGAAATATGAGAATTCAGCTCTTTTCTACGGTTAATCAAGGTTTTATACCGTTGGTCATAAAAACTGGCAAATTTTTCTTCAACTTCATCAAACAGCTCTTCTTGTTTGATGAGTTGATTTCGGTTTTGGTGTTCGTTCAAATAGTTTCTCATCTCTTTCACTATTCTAAGGCGCACTGGCTTAAAGAACTCGCGAAATTCGCTTCTGATCGCGTCTATCTCTGGAATATTGGGCACTGCAACGCATTTGTCGAGAAACGCGCTGGCTGCTTTTCTGTTGTATTGTTTGATATCTTGAACGATTTCATCATCTCTTTGGGACACGGGAAAAGCAACGTTGTCAAATGCGCCTGCTCCTTCTTGCAGTGCTTCAATGCTTTTGGATATCTGATCAATTTCCTTCTGAAATTCAGGCAATTGGGCTTGAAAACGAAGCCATTTCAATGTTGGCCAACCGATTGCAAAAGCGGAAATTGCAGCCACCCAACCACTCAGAGCGCCGAGCCACGAGCGGAAGCAGGTGGCTGGGGTCTCGGCGGCGTTGCCTGCCGCTTCGAGCGTGCAGAGGCCCGTGTCTCCGTCGATCTGATAGCCGATGAAAAGCATCAACAGAACAGTCACGCCAGCGCCGAAGCTGAAGGCAAGGATGTTGGAGCTTTTGAACATAGCTTAATCGCCCTTTCTGCTGACCAAATCCAGCAGGTTCGGCGGACTGATATCCTCTTGTTGAGAACCCGGAAGAGGGCGGAAAATAGAATTCAGCATTATGGCTCTGTCTTTTTCGTCAAGAGCTCCTTCTGTGCCAACGAGTTTTGCGTAGGTATCAATGCAAATTTTGCGTTGTCCCGCATCATTGGCCAAAGTGAGATTTTGCAAGGTAAATCTGGAAATCAACCGGAGGATCCAAGCGATTGCTGCGACTGGAATTGTGATAGCAGCGAGCCGTCCGAATATCGAAGTCATAGAAGTGGTTTGCGCATTATTGCTTGGGACTTCAACAACGCTCATTGCTCGAACAAATTCTGCAATTGCATCCTCGAATCTTACTCCGACAATCAGCAATGTGAGGATGGAAGCAATAAATACAAAGGCTCCAATGCCAAAAGCTACCCAATGGTTTCTCTGCTTTCTTGCCCAAGCTTCATGTGCGGTTCCCATGATTCCGTCGACTTTGACTTCTGCCTTTGCTGCATCGAGCTCGGGGCGCATGGTCGCGAGAAAACTGTCGGATGCCTTACTCTTTGCGCCTTCAATAATGTGTTCAATTTCAGCATGTGTGGCTTCGAAATCGGAAGTCAATTGATTAGCTTTAGAGACTGTTTGCTCGAAGCTTCTTTGGGTCGTTTCCGAGCGCGAAAGCCTAGTATCGGCTTTTTTAAAAACGCTTTCGAGCAAGACTATTTTGTCATCGACTTGAGCCAGAAGGTCTTCAAGGGATTTGACGCGATCCTCGTGCTCCTCATTTCCAGCCATACCTTGATTCTCGTTTGGGTTTGCGCTGTGTTTGATAGCTGCAAGGCCAAGGTCTTCTTCATAATTAGGCTCTTCCTCCATGATCCGCTTCCAGTTCGGTTTCATGAATTCGAGGCCGTGAGTTTCGCCCAGATCTTCGAATATTGCTCCTTTGAACAGTTCATTGTCGGGTTGCAAATGACCTGGCAGTTTAGCTCCAGTCAAAATGGTGTTGGAGAAACTAACTTCTTCGTAGTCAACTGCGCCTCTAAGATCTGCGGTTCTCAGGTTTGCTCCCTCAAAATTGACACCTTTAAGATCGGCATTTCTAAAATTGGCATTTTCCAAGTTTGCATCGTTAAAACGGCTTTGGGTAAGGGTTGCACCTTCGAAATTGGCCCCGATGAGATTTGCGTTCCTGAAATCATACCTTCTAAATACTTGATCAATAAATTCAGCACCTGCAAGCACAGGACGCCAGTTTGCATCTTCTGCTCTCATATTCCCAAGGTATTCAATCCAAGTGTCGCGATCGGATTGTACTTGTTCGAGATCCTGCGCATTTGGGAGGAGTTTGGAGCTAATCATGAAACTCGGCCTAATTTGTTTATATTGAGATTGCATTTATTCTCATCGTTCACGATAGGTAGTAGTGGAGTCAATCCACCCTATTTGACAATCCAAACAAATCAGAGCATCTTTGCTGACGGAGCTCAAAACTCTTGTAAGCGGACACCGCACCCGTCAGCCAGCGGTATTTTTGCGCCCGGTTTCCGAGCGCATTTCCCTATGGCGGGGGTGCGGAGAATACAATACCGGCTTGCCGGAAATAATCCCGCCCGTCTTACACGGGTTTTGAGCCCCCGCTGCCAGTGGGTCTCAAAAGCTTGCTTGCAGTGGTTTTTCAACTGCCATGTAAGAGGCTTTGAGATGACCGACCAACGACACCGACAAGGGCGCTTGTGCGCTCTGTCGCTTTCCCTAGAAAATATCGATGTTGCACTGGACGAACAGCGTGCGCTGATTTTCGCCATGCAATTCATCGCCAATGATGGCGGACCTTCAGGCGAGGAAGGACGGGCGCTAATCAGCCTGCTGTCCATCCTGAGCGACCATCAAGCCAAAGCGGAAGCAATGACCGCCAACGCCCACAAAAAGCTCTCAGAACTGAGACGTGAGGAGTTGAGCGCATGAGCGACATACTCATTCACCGGTCAGCGCCAAGCAGCAACTATACCGTGGTGCGCAACGAGATCTTTGAGGCTGGTCTTGGCATGGAGGCGCTGGGGCTGTTGACCTATCTTATTTCGCGACCGGCAAACTGGATCGTGTCGCAAATGCAGTTGCGCAAGCAGTTTGGCATAGGGCGCGACAAGCTGCTCAAGATCCTGAAAGAGCTGGAAGGGTGCGGCTATATCGTGCGTGAACGGCAGCGCAATGCGGACACCAAGTCATTCGAGAAGACGAAATTCTGCGTTTATGACTGTCCTGTCGCCGCTGAAGAGGCCAGTGCTGTGGGCGAGATTGAGCGGGAAGAGCGTGCGCCAGATGAGCCACGCCCTGAAAAGCCGGAGTCGGGAAAGCCGGATACGGCAAACCCGGAGCCGGAAAAGCCGGAGTCGGCAAATCCGCACCTAACAAGTAATAATAATAAAATAAATAATTATATATACAAACCCCAACCCCACGAGCAGCGGAACGAACCGCAAACTGAGCCGCCGAGCTTTGACGACCTGATGGCCATGAGGCCACCTGATCGAGCAGCTGCGATGAAGGCGCACGGCCTGACGCCAGCCAGCTTTGGCAAGACGGCACGGCAGATGGGGACCAATCCGCGAGCTGTGGGGACCGATCGACGATCGAGGGCCAAGAACGGCACGCCAGCTCCACCCGAACGGCAGAAGGTTTTTGTTGAGCAATACTCGCCTCAGTGGGAGGCTTGGAGGAAGCACAGCGGCAAGTCCTACAGCGCCATGGACCGCAAGAACCCCGAGACTGGTTTGTTCCAATCTGGGTGGTGGTTTGACAGCGAGTGGCCACCAGCAACGCCAGCGCAAGGCCAGAGATCGCAGGGCGGGCAAGACAGGAAAAGGGGCTAGACCATGCCAACAGCACCAAAGACATTCAAGGCACCATGGGCACCAAGGCAAGCTGTGTCAGCCGATCGCAACAAGGATCACGACAAGGACCGGCGCAAGCGTCACCCATGGCGCAACTGGTACAAGCTGGTCGCCTGGAAGCGGATTCGGGCGCGGCGGTTGGCTGCGGATCCACTGTGCGTGATGTGTCTGGCTGATGGTGTAACAAAGGCGGCTGAGATTGTTGACCATGTCGTGCCACACAAAGGCGATCGGGAATTATTCTACAGCTACGCCAACACCCAAAGCCTATGCGCCACGCACCACAACCGAGACAAACAACGCATGGAAGCACGCGGCGAAGTGCAAAGCCGAACGTTTGAGCCCGAAATCGACGTCAGTTTCTAAAGGGAGGGGGGCCTAAATCTCTACCACCCAAACCATCGGGACCGGCGGGGAGGAAGCATTTTTACGAGGTGGGAATTCAAAAGGAAAAACCCATTTACTAAAGCCAATTCAGTAAGATAGAAGGAATAATTCATTTTGTATTTAGGCTTGCGTAGCCAGTGTAACAGCCTGACACGCGGCGGAATGAAATTTTGTATCCGTTGCAGCGTTTGCAGCGAAAGCGGCGGTGATGGCGTTTGAGGCCTGATATAAGGTCTCTTTCCAATGACGAATGATTCCGGCCTAGTAGGTCGACAAGCCAGGCAACAATAATTTCAGCGCCATGACTGCAGGGGCCATTCATGCAGACAATATAAAGCTGATCGCCATTGTCGATCATGTGGCCAAGTGTTGATGCGTCGATCGGTTCGAGAGTTTGTTGCATAGCCAGCGCATAGCATGAGCCATAAGAGCGCTGTCAAGAGTTCGAGTGCACGACTTATCAACCGATCTGAGATTGGCCTCAGTATCTGGGTATGGCTAGAGGTAGAAAACCAGATCCTGAAAAAGTAGTTCCGTTTAAAAACGAGAACGGTGTTCCGCATGAGGATCAGTGTGCGCGGTTGGCAGCTGATCTGAAGCCGGTTGATCTGTCTGAGGCTGAGGGTGCGGTGTGGGATCGGCTTGCGCCTCAGATGGCGCTGCTAGGGCGTCTTAAATCTCATTATGTCGATGTGATCGAGAATTATTGTGTTGCTGTGGTGCGGCTCAAAGCCATTCGGCGCGAGCTGCTGGAAGAGGGCGAAACCTATATTGTCGAAGGCCGCAACGGGGCACAGGAAAAATCAAAGCCACAAGTCGCGCAGTATAACGAGACATTCCGGCAATGGCGTGCGCTGGTTGGCGAGCTTTATTTAAGCCCTGCGGCTGAACGCATGCTGGCCGGTCAGGGCGATTTGTTCCCTGAACAGAATCCATTCTCCAAATTGGGCGGGTCATCATGACCACATTGCCCTTTGATCCTGACCGATATATGCGCACGGCTGTCGCCTTCCAATATGTCGATGATATTTTGACCGGCAAGATTGGATCATGTCGTTGGGTGCGTCTGGCCTGTGAGCGACACAGGGCGGATTTGCAGCGGTCGGCAGATCCTGATTGGCCTTATCGGTTCAATGCTGCACAGGCTGAGAAGGCAATCAAGTTCATTGAATTGATGCCGCACACCAAGGGCAAATGGGCGGCGCAGAATATGCTGCTGGTACTTGAGCAGTGGCAGTTGTTTTTTATCGCGTCGATTTTTGGTTGGGTGAAAAAGGAAAATGGACTTAGGCGCTACCGCGAAGCGCGGCTGAAGGTGTCGCGTAAGAATGGCAAATCTGCACTGGCCGCTGGTATCGGCAATTACATGCTGACCGAAGATGGCGAGTACGGGCCTGAAGTCTATTCAGGTGCGACAACAGAAAAACAGGCGTTTGAGGTGTTCAAGCCAGCGCGGCTGATGGCCAAAAAGACACCGGCCTTTTGTGCGCATTACGGTGTGGAAGTAGCAGCAAAGAAGCTGCTGACCAAAACCGGTGGCGTGTTTGAACCGCTGATCGGTGATCCTGGCGACGGGGCGTCGCCATCCTGTGGCATTGTCGATGAATATCACGAACACAAAACAGACAAGCAATATGACACGCTCAAGACTGGTATGGGAGCGCGTGAACAGCCGCTGATGCTGATTATCACCACGGCGGGCGATAACATTGCAGGACCTTGTTATCTTTCATTTGACGAGCTCAAGAATGTGCTTGAAGGCGTGATCGAAGATGACGAGTTATTCGGGCTTATCTACACCATCGATGATGGCGACGACTGGACCGACACGGCTAATCTGATCAAGGCCAATCCCAATTTTGGTGTGTCGGTGCGGGCCGAGTTTTTGTTGTCCGAATTGAAAAAGGCTATTCGGTCACCGCGCAACCAGGCACGATTCAAAACCAAGCATTTGAATATCTGGATTTCTGCCCGATCGGCTTATTTCAATATGGAAGACTGGCGACGACAGGCCAATCCGGATTTGACCATTCCAGCCGGTGCTGATGTGGCGCGTTTCGCGGCGCTCGATCTGTCCAGCAAAATTGACATTACCGCCAATGTTAGCTTGTGGCGATCGTTGATCGAGGGCAAGCACCATTATTTTGTGATTGGTCCGCGCTTCTATTTGCCGTCCGAGACGGCGGATGATCCCGAAAAAAAGCATTATCACGAATGGAAAGACAGTGGTGCGTTGCAAGTCACTGACGGCAATATCATCGACTTTTCGGTCATCAAGGATGATATCGAAGACGATCACGAAACCTTTCCCTATGAACGCGTTGGCTATGACCCATGGGGCGCGACACAGCTTGTGCAAGAAATCCAAGATGAGCTGCACATAGAGGTGGTCGAGATCCCGCAACGGGTGGCCAATCTTTCCGAGCCTATGAAGTGGGTCGAGGCTTTGTTGAAAGACGGGCGCTTGCACCATGACGGCAATGCGGTTTTGACCTGGATGATGTCAAACGTCATCGCCAAGGCTGACGCCAACGACAATGTTTTCCCTCGCAAACCATCGGTTGAAAAGAAGATTGACGGCGCGGTTGCGCTGATCATGGCGCTTGGCATGGCCATGGCTGATGAACCGGACGAGGGCACCTATTTGGAAGAAGAGGACGTGTTATTTCTATGAGCCTTCACATATCGATAAATAAAAAATCGGCGGGCGGGTCACTCCCGCTTACCTCACAAAAGCTTGCTGAAATGTTGGTCGGTTCGTCCTCTCGGTCGGGGGTGGCTGTAACGGAAAAAACAGCCCTGCAAACAGCGGCGGCGATGTGTGCCGGTCGGGTGCTGTCCGAAGGTGTTGCGCAAGTTCCGCTCAAATTGTATCGCACCGAGATTGTCAACAATCAGAGCTTTAAACATGAGGCGCGGGACCATTGGGCGTGGGATCTTTTGCACTCCAAACCCAACGACTGGATGACCAGTTTCGAGCTGCGCGAAATGATGATGTATCACGCCATTTTTCGCGGCAATGGCTATTGCCTGAAAAACATAAGTCCGGTTGACGGGCGTGTCATGGAGCTGTTGCCGCTTGAAAATGTAAACGTGACGCAAAATGACGATTGGAGCCTGACCTATACTGCCAGCGACAAAAAGGGTGTTGTCGGGGTCTATAGCCATGACCAGATCATTCATTTTCGCGGACCGATGTTTAGCGGCTTTCACGGGTTGCCCATGGTCAAACTGGCGCGGGAAACATTGGGGCTGTCTGAAGCCCTGCAAAATGCACAAGCCAAACTGCAAGCCAAGGGCGGGCAACCGCCAGGCATTCTATCCCTCAAAGAAGGCAAGGTCAGTGATGAAGCCAAAAACCGCCTTCGGGAAGCCTGGTCCGAGCGCTACGGGGCAAGCGGCGAAGGGGGAATCGCTGTTCTTGACGGGGCTTGGGAGTTTGTAGCAACGGCGCTCAACGGCGTTGACAGTCAGCATATCGAAAGTCGGCGCTTTCAAATCGAAGAGGTGTCCCGCTTCTTTCGTGTCTTCCCTCAAATGATGATGCAGGCCGATAAATCTAGCACTTACGCCAGCGCGGAACAGTTTTTTATTGCTCATGTTGTCCACACTTTGGGGCCTTGGTTCGTGCGTTTCGAGCAGACTTTTCAACGGGATCTTTTATCGGGGGAAAATGTTGACTGTGAGTTTGTTGTCGACGGGCTGTTGCGCGGGGCGGCAAAGGATCGGGCAGAATATTTTTCAAAGGCGCTTGGATCTGGTGGCTCGGGTGGCTGGATGACAAAGAATGAAGTTCGCCGAAAAGACAATTTGAACCCGCTGCCTGGTGGCGATGAATTGCCTAATCCGGTTGAGATGGCAGCACCAGCCCAAACAGACAAGAGCATCGAGGATTGAGCCAATGGCAATCAAGACATTTAACAGTCCGCTGGAAATCAAGGACATTAATGAAGCGGGTGAGTTTTCCGGTTATGGCTCGATTTTTGGCAATAAGGATCGCGGTGGAGATGTGGTTGAGAAAGGCGCATTTGCCAATAGCCTGCAAGTCAGAGGCGCGAGCGGTGTTCGTTGCCTTTGGCAACATGACCCTGAAAAGCCGGTTGGTGTTTTTACCAAAATCGAAGAGGACACCAAGGGACTTTATGTCGAAGGGCGGCTGCTGATTGATCACGTTGTCAAGGCGCGTGAAATCTATGCGCTGTTGCAGGCCAAGGCCATTGGCGGTCTGTCGATCGGCTTTCGCACGGTGCGTGCCAGGCGCGATGAAAAAAGTCTGGTTCGCCGATTGTTCGAACTGGACCTTTGGGAAATCTCTTTTGTGACTTTCCCGATGAATGAAGCGGCAATGGTCAATTCTGTCAAATCAATTCGAGACTTGGAAAAGCGCCTTCGGGATGAGGGTGGCTTTTCGCGCAGTGAAGCCGAAGCAATTTCGCGCAGCGGCTTTGATGGCCTGAAGACGGTGAGGGATTCCCGCGATCAGGCCGGTTTGTCATCTGCTTTGCAGCGGATGGCTGAGCAATTTGGACATTAGGAAAACAGCAAATGGAACATGTGAAAGTAAAATCTCTGGCCGGTACGGCATTGGAAACCAAAGATGCGGGTGATCTGGATGCGGAAGTTAAAAAACTGATCGAAGGCATTGGCACCAGCTTTGAAGAATATAAAAAGACCAATGACCAGCGCATGCAGGAAATTGAAAAGCGCGGCTCTGCTGACGTTGTCACCGAACAAAAACTGGCCAAGATCGATGCGGATTTGGGCGATATGTCCAAATTGAAAGAAGTGATCGAAGCGCAAAAATCGGCAATCGAAGATCTGGCCAAAAAGGCAAACCGTCCGCGTGGTGGCAATGGTCTGGACAATCTGAATGCTGATCAGATCGAGCACCAAAAAGCCTTTGAGGACTATATCAAGAAAGGCGCTGAAGGAAATCTGGGTGCCCTTCAAACCAAGGCCTTAAGTGCCAGTGTCGATGCCGAGGGTGGTTATGCGGTGCCCGAGCATCTGGATCAGGACATTATCAAGCGTTTGAAAGATGTCTCTCCAGTTCGTTCGGTCTGTCGCAATATCATGGTGTCTGTTGGCAACTATAAAAAACCAGCCGGTTCTGGCGCTGCGGCTTCTGGCTGGGTTGGTGAAAAGGATGTTCGGCCTAAAACAGATTCCCCTGGCTTGAATATCTTCGAGCCATCCTTTGGTGAAATGTATGCCATGCCAGCGGCAACGCGGATCATTCTTGATGATGCCTTTTTCAATGTCGAGGCATGGTTGGCTGAAGAGGTCGAAAGTACATTTGCCGAGAAAGAAGGCGTTGCTTTTGTTTCCGGTGATGGGGTCAACAAACCAAAGGGATTTTTGACCCATACAACGGACGCCAACAAAGACGGCAGCCGGACCTATGGCAATATCCAGCATGTGCTTTCCGGCGCGGCTGGTGGTTTTGCGGCCAATGATGCGACTGACGCGCTTATCAATCTGTTTTATGCGCTCAAGGCTGGTTATCGCCAGAATGCAAAATGGATGATGAACAGCCAGACTGTGTCTGAAGTACGCAAGCTCAAAGACAGCAATGGCAATTATATCTGGCAGCCTGGTTTGTCTATTGGGGAAGCGACGTCTCTGCTTGAACGTCCAGTCGTATCAGCTGAAGAAATGCCCCAAATTGCTGCGGATTCCCTGTCCATCGCCTTGGCCGATTGGGAACGTGCCTACACGGTGATTGATCGCATGGGTACGCAGGTGCTGCGCGATCCATTCAGTGAGAAAGGCTTCATTCTTTTCTACACCACAAAACGTGTTGGCGGTGGCATGGAGAATGACGACGCCATCAAGCTCATGAAGTTTGCGGCCTAACTGGCCGAACCTGTCAGGGCCTGTATTGGGCTTTGGGTCCGGCACCTTGGAAGGCGGGGTAAATCCTGCCTTCCAAATTTAGTCATTGGAAATGATAGGAAGCTAACTCTATGGAAAATAGCAAAAGTGTCGAAGTCATTGAAGACTTTGAAATGGTGGTGCCTGGGTCCGTTTATCCCAAGACCATCAAAGAAGGTGACGTCGTTTATGGCCGTGTTGCCGTGGTTGCCTTGCAGCTTGAGAAGGGTGTGGAGCGTGAGCCGGAATTGTCGCCAGAAGACAAAGCCAAGGCAGAAGTCGAGGCACAGGCCAAGGCTGACGCCAAGAGTAAGTCTGAAGCAGATCAAGGCACCTTGCTTGGTGAGCCTGTGGGCGCGACTTTGGTGCCGGTCAGCAAAGTGTCGCCAACCGGTGAAACCAATAAAGCTGAAAGCAAAGACGGGGCAGCGAAATGAAGTTCGAGCCAATCCAGATTGTGCCACCTTCTGCCCTGCCTTTAACGCTGATCGAGGCCAAGGCGCATTGCCGTGTTGATGGCACAGACAATGACGATTATCTGACGGCGGCGATCGGGGCGGCGGTGTCCTATCTGGATGGCTATAGCGGCATATTGGGCAAATGCCTGATGCCTCAGACTTGGGCGCAGGAGTTTGACCGCTGGAAGGACTTTCCCCTGTGCCTTGGTCCGGTGATCGATCTTTTATCAATCAGCTATTTTGACAGCAATGGCGATCCGCAAAGCGTCGATCTGTCGACGGTGCGTATTGAACGGCGGGTGATTGATACCTTTGCCGCGCTCAAATCTGTGGCGTCATGGCCGAATGCAGACTTTTCCTATGGGCCAATTACCGTGACATGGCGGGCCGGTCATAGCGATGCAGGTGCAGTGCCGGACGCGATCAAACAGGCCATGAAACTGTTGGTCGGGCATTGGTTCGAAAGTCGTGAAGCGGTGGTCGTGGGTACCATTTCATCAGAGTTGCCTTTGGCGGTTGACGCGTTGTTGACGCCACACAGAAGGGTCAAGCCATGAGCAAAGAAATCAAGGTTCTTTTAAAAGTGCGATTGCCCTGGTGGTGGCGCTTGTATTTAGCGGCGGCGATGTTCTGCCAATACACGGTAGGCGGCATTGATCTGGCCAAGGTGGCTGGCTTTATCACAGCTCATACAAAATACAGATCAAAGGTGATCAAGCCATGAGAGCGGGCAACCTTAACAAGCGCGTGACCTTTCTGGAGCCTTTACACACGATCAACGCCAGCGGTGGACGGGTGGAAGTATGGGGCGATGATCTGACCGTCTGGGGTGGTTTTCGTCCTGACCGTGGCAGTGAGAGCGAAGACGGCGGACGGTTGCAGGCCAGCGTCAGCGGTTTGCTGAAGGTGCGCGGATCAAGCGACACAAGAGCGATCGGGGAAGACTGGCGGGTGCTGATCAATGGCGATGAATATCGCATTGACGCGATTACCAATCCAGACCAGCGCGGACGTGAGCTGCATATGGTGGTGACAAAAGGGACGTTGGGCTGATGGTGGTTTCTCATAAATGGGCTGGCACCCAAAAGGCCTTTAAGCAGCTGCGCAGGGTCGCGCCTGCGGTCAGTGATGAACTGAACAAAGGCCTGAAGCAGAATGCTGAGGAGGTCGCAGAAATGGCGCATGATTTTGCGCCAAAGGTCAGCGGTGATTATGCGGACAGCATCAACGCCAAAGAAATTGAAGACGCGTCCGGCGTGCCCAAATGGGGTGTGTTTGCTGATTGGGTGTGGCGCTTTATCGAGTTCGGTACGCGATCCGGTCGGCGGGGCACCCGCGCCAATGTGAACGGTCGCGATCGGCGTGTGTATCGCAGCCATCCAGGCAATCCGGCACAGCCGCATTTGTGGCCTGCCTTTCGGGCCATGAAAAGACGCTTGAAGGGGCGCACGACGCGGTCGATCAACAAGGCAGTCAAAAAAGCTGTGAGGAGATAGCGCATGGCATTGGATACAGCAAAGGCACAAGAGGCGCTTGTCATCAAATTGACCGATGCGGCCATTTGTGACGGTCGGGTTTATGACTTCCTGCCTGAGAGCTCGTCCAGCCAAAAAGGTGCCGTGGGGCAGGTGTATCCCTTCTGTGTGCTTGATGATTTGCGCATTGAGGAGGATGACGTCGGGCGGGCGCAGCGGGATCTGCTTTACCAGGTTGTTCAAGTCTGGACCAAAGCAGGCGGCAAAGCCGAGGCACAGCAAATTTCTGACGCCATTAAGGCGCTTCTGCATCGCCTGACTTTGGCCGTCTCGGACGGTCAGAGCCTGCGCATTGTCTGGGAGAATACACAAGTTTTCAACGACGCGGACGGGCGGGCGTATCGTGGCGCTATGCGGTTCCGCATTCATCATGAAGAGGATTGTTAGTCATGACAAAACACTTGGGACAAGAGCTATTCATTCAGGTTGAAGACCCTGAAACACCTGCCAGCTATATCGATTTTTGCGGCATTACCAGCACTGATTTTCAGATGGGGCCTGAGCTGATTGACCGCGTTGTGCCTGAGTGCGACGGGGACCGGACCAAGCCTGCAGCGGTCACCAAACGGGCGGGCAATATCAATCTGAACTTTTCCGGTTCCGGTATCGCCGAAATGAACACACGCACCAAGGCGATTTTTGATGCAGCACGTCTGGGCACGACCTTGAATTTTAAAGTCGTTGTTCCTGCCTATGGCGACTTTACCGGTCCGGCCTATGTCAGCGTTAATTTTACCGGATCCACAAATGAGGACCTGGCCATTTCTACCGAGTTCGGTTGGGAATCTGTGCCGGTCTTTGCGGCTGCGGCATAGGGGCGGGACATGGAAAACACAGTCAATGAATTGACGGGTGAAGTGTCGCTTTCCTTGGGCAAGCATAGCTTCACCCTTCAAGCGACGATGCCCAATGTTGCCGCCTTGATGGCTGAATTGGGGATCACCGGTCTACGGGATCTGCAATTCATGCTGGCGGTCAATGATCCACGCGTCACCTATGGCGGGCTCAAATGCCTTTGTGTGTCTGACAATCGCGCAGCGATCGAGGGCCTGTTGTTCGGCAAGTATGGCGCTGATGCCAATGCGGCGATATCGGCGGCATTGGCGGTGGGCATGCCGGAGGCTGAAGACAAGCCGGGAAAGCCACCAGAGGCGACGACAAAATCCCGTGGCAGCGGTTAAAGCAAGTTGCTTTTTCGGTGCTTGGCTGGAAACCAACCGATTTCAGCCAAGCAACCCTGCGCGACTATATGGCCGCAATTGACGGCTTTAACGACCTGCATGCGTCAGGGAGTGAAGGCGGCATGACGCAAGACAGGTTCCAGGAATTGAAGGCGCAATATGGCAGATAATAAGCTTGAAAAACTTGTGCTCACAATGGAAGCGCGGACGGCTCAATTTGACAAGGCGCTCAAAAAGATCGAGCGCAACACGTCAACCAGCTTCACCAGAAGTTCCAAGAGTGTCAATAAATTCAGCGGTCAAATGAAGCAATCGGCTGTTGTGGCCAGAGGGCTGGCAACATCAATCGCGGGCTTTGCCGGTGTGGCTGTTGGTGCGGGCATTGTCGGGCTCGGAAAAATGGCACAGTCGGCTGCTGCTGATATTGCGTCGATGTCTGCGGAGGCCAAGCGGGCCGGTCTATCATTCGAGGCTTTTCAGGAGTTGCAATTTGCTGCACAGAAAAGCGGTGTCAGTGTTGATGCACTGACAGACGGGATTAAAGAGCTGCAGTTGCGGGCTGATGAATTCATCGTGACCGGCAAGGGGTCAGCGGCTGAAGCCTTTGCGCGGTTGGGGTTTGATGCGGAGACTCTGAAGGAGGCTCTGAAAAAACCGGATCAATTGTTTCAAACCATCATCGGGCGATTGGGTGAGTTGGACAAGGCGGCACAAATTCGCGTTGCTGACGAGATTTTCGGCGGTACCGGTGGTGAGCAATTTGTACAGATGATCAGCATGGGCGAGAAGGGCCTTGAAGACGCACGCAAGGAAGCGCGCAAACTGGGGCTTGTTCTGGAGGAAGATGTCGCCAAGCAGGCCGCGCAAATCAATCGAGAATTCAACACGCTTTCTACGGTCGTTGGTGTGAAGCTGAAAGGGGCGATTGTCGAGGCCACTGCGGCTTTGCTGCAGTTTCGAAACAGCTTTGATGACACCATCATCGGGGATTCAGCGGGCGGTCAGATCGACACGGTGTTTCGCCTTGCTGATGAGTACCGAGAAGCGCAGGCCGCGCTTGAGCGGGCACAAGAAACTTTGGTCGGTTTTCGTGCGCAGGGCAGTCCTGTTGGTGTAACGGGCAATGCTGCGGCTGAAGTCAAAAAACAATTGGCCGAGGTCAAAAAATATTCTGAGCTGATCGCCAAGGCGGATCATGATTTGGGCGGCGGGGCGATCGCTGTTTCGGGGCTTGATATCAAGGATGTGCAAAAACGCCTTGGTCTGGTGTCAGACAAGCCAACGCTAAAGCCCCCCAAAATAAAGCCTGATGACGATGAAAAGGATGAAGACAAACCGAGCAAAGGGCTAACACAGCGGGCCAACAAGGTGCGCGAGGTCGTGCTGGCGCTTGAGCTGGAAGCGCAGCAACTGGGGCGTACATCAGACCAACAAGAGCTTTACAATGCATTGTCACAGGCCGGTGTCTCGTTAGAGGGCGAACAGGGGCAGGCGATTGCCAGCGCGGTTACGGGCCTGCAGGCCAAGAGACTGGCGATACAAGATGCCATGATTGCGGAAGAGGCGCTGCAACAAAGGACCGAACAGGTTGCGCAGAGCTTTGAATATCTGGGCCAGTCCGGCCTTGATATGCTGACGTCTATTGTCACCGGTTCGATGTCGGCTGAAGACGCGATGAAACAAATGGCTTTGCAGATTGCTAATGCAGCAGCGCAGGCGATGCTGTTTGGTCAGGGGCCGCTGGGGGGGCTGTTTTCTTCCATGGGTGGCAGTGCAAACGGTGTGCTTGGCGGGCTGTTTTCCTCCCTTGCTGGCTCACTGACCGGCTTGGGGGCGAGTGCTGTCAATCTTGGCCCTGGTCAGCTTTATAGCAGCGGTGGTTATACCGGTGACGGGCCAAAAAACAAACCCGCTGGCGTGGTGCATAAGGGTGAGGTTGTCTGGTCACAGCGTGACATTGCGCGGGCGGGCGGTGCTGCGGTTGTCGAGGCCATGCGGCTTGGAAAACGGGGCTATGCATCGGGCGGGATTGTCGGCAAGGATTTGTTCAATCCCAAGATTGCCGGACGCATAGAGCCGCGCAAAATGCCAGCGATTGCCAGCACACCGGATGCGGCAAACAGCGGGCCTGCCATCATCATGAATATTTCAACGCCTGACGCGTCGTCATTCCAGCGATCGCAAAGTCAGATTTCGGCCAGTCTGGCGCAAGCGGTATCGCGTGGGCGGCGCAACGGTTAGGGCAGCAAAATTGTGAGTTTGAAATGAAAGAATTTCTTGAAATTGTCTTTCCGACCAAAATAGGCTTTGGCGCGACGGGTGGACCCAAGCGGCGCACGCAAGTGGTGACGGCTGGATCAGGCAGGGAAGAGCGCAACCAGCAATGGGCCAATTCACGGCGTTCGTGGAATGTTGGTACCGGCGTGCGCGACATTGAAGAGGCTGAAGAAATCAGCGCATTCTTTGAAGAGGTGCGCGGGCGCTTGAGCGGCTTTTTATTTTATGATCCGCTGGACTGCAAAAGCTGTGCGGTGGTGGGCCAACCCTCTGCCCATGACCAGCTGATCGGCACCGGCAACGGCACAGCTAGACAGTTTCAACTGATCAAGAGCTATGGAACTGTCCAACCCTATGATCGCACCATAACCAAACCCAAAAGTGACACGGTGTTGATTGCGGTCGATGGTGTGACGCAGGATCCAAGCGCTTATGCGGTGAACCATGCAAGCGGTCTGGTGACGCTGGATGATGCGCCAGCGGACGGGGTGAGCGTCAAAGCGGGGTTTGAATTCTATATTCCGGTGCGGTTTGACACAGACGAATTGTCCTTGTCATGGGACGGTCACGCACTGATTTCAGTGCCGATCATCCCCATTGTGGAGTTGGCGCTATGAGAGTTTTACCTGAAGGGCTGCAAGCGCATTTAGACAGCGGCGCAACCACCTTATGTTGGTGTTGGAAATTGACGCGGCTTGACCAACGTGTGTTGGGCTTTACAGATCATGATGCGTCGCTTGCCTTTGATGGCGTCGACTATCAGGCAGATAGTGGTTTCAGTGCAACAGAGCTGCAATCAAGCCTTGGTCTGTCTGTCGACAATATCGATGTGCAGGGGGCGCTGTCTTCTGATGCCATCACCGAGGCTGATATTTCTGTCGGGCTTTATGACGGGGCCGAGGTGGAAATCTGGCGGGTCAATTGGTCCGAGCCAAGCCAGCGGCTGTTGATGCGCAAAGGCAACCTTGGCGAAATCAGCCGCGGGGAAAATTACTTCTCGGTTGAGGTGCGCGGGCTGGCCGCGCAATTGCAGCAAAAGCAGGGGCGGGTTTATCAATCCTGTTGTGATGCGGTGCTGGGTGACGGGCGCTGTGGGGTCAATCTGGATCAAGCGGACCTGAAAGCCAGCGCCAGTGTGGCCGGTCTGTCTGGAGATCAGGCGCTTATTGTTGAGGGGATCGACGACAAGGCAAATGGCTGGTTTGGCCGTGGCGTTCTGGAATTTACCAGCGGCGACAATATCGGCCTGCGTTATCCGATCCAGTTGCACCAGATCACCAGCGGCATTGTCATGTTGTCTGTCTGGTCGCCCTTTGTTTATCCGGTGGCGATCGGGGACGGGCTGGCGCTGACTGCAGGCTGTGACAAGCGGTTTGCGTCCTGTGTCGACAAGTTTGCCAACGGTGTCAATTTTCGCGGATTCCCGCATATGCCTGGCAACGATTATGTGACGACCTATCCGCAACCCGATGATGACGACCTTTCAGGGAACTATCGCTATGACACCTATTGATCAGGCAGACAGGATCATATCGCTTGCACGCGACTGGATCGGGACACCCTATCACCATCAAGCCAGCCTGAAAGGTGTTGGCTGTGATTGCCTTGGTCTGGTGCGTGGAGTGTGGCGTGGGCTTTATGGCTGCGAAGCCGAAGCCGTGCCAGCCTATAGCCCAGATTGGGGGGACGCGTCGGACGCGGAACAATTGCTTGCTGCGGGCCGTCGCCATTTGATTGAAATTCCGATCGGGGATATGGGCCCAGGGGATGTGTTTGCTCTGCGCTGGAAGGGTGCGCAGAGCGCCAAGCATCTGGGCATTGTTACCAGCCAGACGGCAACCGGTGCGCGGTTCATTCATGCCTATGAGAAAAAGGGGGTGATCGAGGTCACCTTGTCCAAACAATGGCGGGCAATGATTGCCGCTGCTTTCCGATTTCCTGACGCAAAACAGGGCTAACCCTGAAAGGTGATAGTATGGCAACGTTGGTTTTGACTGGTTTGGTAAGTGCCTTTGCACCTGGTCTGCTAGGTTTGGGGACGGTCGGAACGGCGCTGCTGGGAACAGCGGCGGTGGTTGGCGGTACGCTGATCGATCAGGCTTTGTTTGGCGGTGGCAAAGACCAGAATTATGAAGGGCCGCGTCTGGATAGCATGGACGTGACCAGCTCGACCGAGGGCAATTCAATTGTACAGCTTTATGGACGGGCGCGGGTTGGTGGTGAAATTCTTTGGGCGACGTCTTTGGAAGAGGTTGCCACCACGACCAGCCAGAGCGCAGGCGGCAAAGGGGGCGGTGGAGCCAAAACCACCACCACCAACTACACATATTATGCCAATTTTGCTGTTGGACTGGGTGTTGGTCCGGTGGGGTATCTCAACCGGATCTGGGCTGATGGCTCTGAAATCGATATGTCAAAAGTCACCTTTCGGTTTTATGAGGGCAGTGAGACCCAAGAGCCTGACAGCCTGATTGAAAGCATCGAAGGGACGGACAATGCTCCGGCCTATCGCGGGCTTTGTTATGTTGTCTTCGAACGATTGGATCTGACCAATTATGGCAATCGGGTGCCGCAACTGACATTTGAAATTGTGCGACCGTCACCATCGCGCACCCTTGAGAAAGACATAGCGGGGGTCAATCTCATACCTGGCGCAACCGAATTTGGTTATGAGCCTGACGTGATGCTCAAACAGGTGCTGTCAACGAATGGTACGGTGACGTCAGAAGAATATGAAAATGTTCACCAGAAACAGGGCCTGTCTGATTGGGCGGTGTCGCTCGATCAGATGGCGGCAACCATGCCCAATGTCAAATCTGTCTGTCTGGTGGTCAGTTGGTTTTTTGATGATGTGCGGGCGGGCGCATGCTCGATCCGGCCAAAGGTGGAAATCAAGGGCAAACCAACAGCACCCTACAATTGGCAAGTGGCTGGCCTGACACGGGACACCGCTTTGCTGGTGACGCAAATTGATGTGGACGGAGAAGACACTCCAGCCTATGGCGGCAGTCCGTCTGACAAGTCGGTTATTCACGCGATCGAGGATCTCAAGGCACGCGGTTATGACGTGATGCTCTATCCGTTTTTGATGGGTGATATCGGGTCGGACAATGACTTGCCCGATCCCTATGGCTATGTCACGCAAGCGGCTTTCCCGTGGCGTGGGCGGTTGACCTGTGATCCGGCACCAGGGCAACCGGACAGCGTTAACCAGACCAGTGCGGCTGCTGCACAAGTGGCCAGCTTCGTTGGTGTCTGCGCTGCGGCGCACTTCGCTGTCAGCGCTCAAGAAGTGATTTACAGCGGGCCGGATGAATGGAGCTATCGGCGCTTTGTGTTGCATCTGGCAAGCCTTGCCACGGCTGCGGGCGGGGTGGCGTCCTTTTGCATTGGGTCTGAAATGGTCGGGCTGACACAAGTGCGCGATGCTGCGACCTCTTATCCCTTTGTGACAGCGCTCAAAACATTAGCCGGCGACGTGCGCACCATCGTGGGCGCCAGCACCAAGCTGGGTTATGCGGCGGACTGGTCAGAATACCATTCGCACCGGCCTTCTGACGGGACCGGTGATGTGATTTTCAACATGGACCCTTTGTGGTCTGACGCGGATATTGATTTTATCGGCATTGATAATTATTTCCCGCTGTCGGACTGGCGACGGGGCAGGGATCATCTGGACTATGATGCAGCGGCGGGCCATGTCACACCTTATGAGCTGGACTATTTGCAAGCCAACATCGAGGGCGGCGAATATTATGATTGGTATTATGCCGACAATTCCGCAAGGGTGACGCAGGATCGCACGCCCATTGTTGACGGGGCGCATGGGGAAGACTGGGTCTTTCGGCAAAAAGACCTGCGCGGCTGGTGGAGCAATGACCACCACAATCGCCCTGACGGTGTGCGAGACAAAAGCACCTCAAACTGGCAGGCAAAGTCAAAGCCGATCTGGTTCACAGAGCTTGGCTGTCCTGCGCTGGATCTCGGCACCAATCAGCCCAATGTGTTTTTTGATCCCAAATCGTCCGAGTCAGCCTTGCCCTATTTTTCAAGCGGTGCGCGGGATGATGTGCAGCAACATAGAGCCTTGCAAGCGTTGATCGATTATTGGTCTGATGAGACAATCAATCCAGCCTCTGGCACTTATGGCGGTGCGATGGTTGAGGTGGACCGCATTCATATCTGGTCATGGGACACGCGGCCTTTCCCGAGCTGGCCGCTGGATGGTGACAGCTGGACGGATGCGGCAAACTGGAGTTATGGCCATTGGTTGTCAGCGCGGGTCGGGCTTGTTTATGTGCCCGACTTGATGCGCCATATTGCCGATGATTATGGCTTTACCGCGCATGATTTTGACCAGGCTTATGGTGCCTGTGACGGCTATGTGATTGACAGCACCATGAGCCTGCGCGATGCGTTGTCGCCCTTGGCTCTGGCTTTCGGCTTTGAGCAAATGGAAACCGGCGGGCTGATCAAGTCTGTGTCCAGACGGGCCGTACCTTTGCGGGCAACGGTTGATCTGGATGGCCTGATGGATGATGACAAAAGCGAGGCAAGCGAGCTGGCTCCGATCACACGGGCGCAGGAAAGCGAATTACCAAGCGCAGTGCGGCTGCGGTTTATCAATGCCAATAAGGCCTATCAAGTGGCCAGTGTTGAAGCGCAGGCCGGTTTTGTCGGGGCAAGCGGAATCAGTGAGAGCGCTTTGTCGATCGTATTGGACGAAGAGCGGGCGCAATCCATTGCTGACTATCTGTTGGCCGATGCGTGGGCGACACGCGAAAGCGGGTCTTTCTCGCTGATGCCATCCAGTCTGGCGCTTGAACCTGGCGACGTGGTGCGACTGGAACGGGAAAGCGGGTCGCGTGAATTGCGTCTGACCAGTGTGGCCGATGCTGAGGGGCGCGATTGCAAAGCCAGTGCCTTTATCGATGCGCAATTGAGCGTGTCGGGCCTGACCTATCGCAAGACTGCAAGCAAAGCCAAACCACGGCTGGCCAGATTGTTGGCGGTGTTTATGGATCTGCCCTTGCTCAAAAGCAGCCATGATTCAAGGGCGGGCTATGTGGCTTTGTCGTCGGATCCTTGGTCGGGCGGGGCGATTGTGTTGCGCTCGCAAACAACAAGCGGCTGGCTGGATAATGCCAGCGTGACGTTGCCTGCCATATTGGGCGAAAGCCTGAGTGATTTTGGCAAAGGGCCGCTTTATGTGTTTGACCGTGGCAACAGTCTGGATATCGAGATTTACAGTGGGTCTTTGCTGTCGGTCGATGACCAGGCTTTGTTTGGTGGAGCCAATTCCTTTGCCATCCAGAATGAGGACGGGGATTGGGAAGTGTTCCAGGCGGGGACAGTTGAGCTGATCGAGGCGAATAAATATCGTCTGTCACGGCTGTTGCGTGGTCAGCGTGGCACCCAAGATGCGATGCGTTCTGCGGTGGAAACGGGTGCCCCTGTGGTCTTTTTGGGCGATGGGGTGGCGCAAGTCAGCATGGAACTGGCCGACCTTGGCCGGTCTTATTACTGGCGTTATGGGCCAACGGGTGAGGCGGTCGGCTCTGACAGTTTCACAACGCAAGAATTTGCCTTTACCGGTCGGGGGCTCAAACCCTTTGCGCCAGTACATGCCCGTTGGTCGATCGAGGCCAATGGTGATCACGGGATTAGCTGGATCCGGCGCACGCGACTGGATGGGGATAGCTGGGATTTATACAAAACACCGCTTGGGGAAGATGTCGAAGCCTATGAAGTGGATGTGTTGAGCATGGCGGGCGATGTGCTACGCACGATCACAGCGGGCACTGCGCAAGTGCGCTATAGCGCGGCTGATCGGGTGGTTGATCTGGGTGGATCTGATGTGGCCTATCAGGTGAATATCTATCAAATATCCGCATTGATCGGGCGGGGCGAAGGGCTGACCGCCGACGCTTTGTCCAACTAATCAACCGATTTGAAATTCGGGTTAGGCTTTTTTGCACTTTGGAAAAGAGGTTTGACCATGGATCAATTCAAGAACAGAGCAAGCGGGCTTGATAGCCCTGGATATAATGCAGCCAGCCTTGCGCCAGATGACGGCAATGATCTGGCCTATGTGACGCGGGCCGTGTGGGTTGGCGTGGCCGGTGACTTGTCGGTCGTGCTGGCTTCCGGTGATGCGGTCACCTTCAAGAATGCCTCGGGCTGGATGCCGTTGCGCGTCAAACGCCTGAATGCAACGGACACCACGGCAAGCGATGTTGTGGGGGTATGGTAATGCTCTCGCTCGGTACAAGCGCACCTTTTTGGGTCGATTGGCAAAAGCGTGCCGGATGGGCAGCAAGAGGCTCTGCGCTTCACTTGCTTTATGGTAAGTTGTCCATCAACGGGGTGAATAAACTCTACACAGATCCAAGCGTTGATTTGGTGCGGGCGTCTGACGCTTGGGGCTTGGATGCCGACGGCGTGGTGCAACAGTTTGATCCTGGGGTGGTGCGGGCAACCAATGCCGGTGTTTATACAGGGCCATCAATCGAACAGCATTTCCCCAATCCTTCTATGGCTGGTGTCGCTGTTGGTGTCACGGGCTCGGGTGGAAGTCTGCCAACTGATTGGGATGCTTCAGGGTTTGATCGTGTTGAAATTGTTGCTATCGGGCAGGGCGACGGCTTTCCGTGGGTCGAACTCCAGCTTGATAAAGACAACAGCGCCGGTGGTTCAACGGCTTATCCTCGCCTGAGAGGCAATTCCGGATTTAGTCCGGCAGCGATTCTGGGCGACAATTTCACGTCTTCTATCTGGGCTGATGCCGTATCTTCAAACCAACAAATGTATCTTCTTGCGGAAGAAAAAGACGGGGCGAATAGTTATGAAGGGGCGTCGCCAGTAAACCTCAATGCAGCCAGCCGCTATTGGGTAACCCGCGAAGTGACAAGCGCTGATACCGTATCTGTCATTTTGCAAGTCGGGTGCGCCATCCCCGTGGGTGAGGTGCTTTCATGCCGTATTCGTCTGGGCAGTCCCAACCTCACAAAGACAGCGTATCTGGCACAGCCTATCCTTGACGATGGTGTGCAGGCGGCGGACAAACTGGGCTTTGATCTGTCTGGGATTGACCTATCCAATGGGGTGTATGGCGTATGGAGGGGTGAGGTGGCCGGTTGGAATGACAACTGGGATCGGGTGTTGGAACTGGGCTCAACCAGTGGGCATGACCATATTATGCTCAGGGCAACAGGCACAGGCGATCAACTGCGTTTATCATTTTATGATGTGTCCGAAGCGGTAAATGAACCGGCACCGGTGACTGGTAATTTTTTATGGTCTGGATCCCACGAGATTGTCTTTGGTATCGGGCCCAACTTTACCCAATTGATCATTGACGGGATGGCCACAAGTGTCGCGGATTTACTCGCCTACAGTTCGGTTGATCTGACAACTCTATTTTTGGGCATATCACACACAGGCGGCAGTTCTGGAACGCTTCGTACCGATGAGTTGAAACTGTTTGTTGCACCGGCTGACGGGCTCACAACTGAGCTTCTGCAAAGCGAGGTTTCCTCATGAACTATTCAGATGCTTTGTTGATCTATCCAACCGAGGCGCAGGCTGTTGCGGCGCTTGCTGCGGTTGGCATTGGCCTGTTGCTGGATAATCAGGGCGTTGCTGTCCGGTCAGAAAAAGACCGGCCTGTGTTTGATTTATCCGGTGCCTGGCACCATGCCGCAACGCTTGATACGCACATTGTCTATCGTTGGGCCGAATTTGAAGCGGGCGAGGACGGTGAACAGGGGATGGTTGCGCCTCAAGAGCTGTTCCAGCCAGAAGCCTTTATGATCGGGCTATCTGTTCCAAGCGAGTGCACAGATTTGATATCAGCAATTTGGGGACTGTCTGGAACCGTCATCATCAAGCCGCGCAAGGCCAACCTGTTGACGCATATTCGAAGCTTTACCGTTGAAAATATTAATGGCTGTGTGGGGATCACACGGCCCTGGACAGGCATGGTGCTGGATATGCCGACAATCAAGCTTGCGAGCGGTGCAATTGTGGAAGGTGAATTATGAGCGACACAGAAACAAGCAATCTGGCCTTGCCCTATATTGCCTCTGATCAGGCGCAAAAGCATGTGACGCACAATGAAGCATTGCTGATGCTCGATGCCCTGTTGCATCTATCTGTTGTATCTATGGCGCTGGATGTTGCACCAGCCAGCCCTGATGATGGAGCGCGATATATTGTCGGGGTCGGTGCGTCAGGTGACTGGGTGGGCAAAGACAATCAGATCGCCAGTTGGCAGGGCGGAGCATGGATTTTCTATCAGCCGCAAAATGGCTGGCGTGCGTGGATCGAGGACACTGAGAGGCTTTATGTCTGGTCTGGTGCTGCGTGGATCGTCGCCAATGAAATCACCAGTCTGCAAAATGCGGCCATGGTTGGGATCAACACCACGGCAGACGCGACCAACCGTCTGGCAATCCGGTCTGCGGCCAGCCTGTTCAATCATGCGGGCGCGGGCCATCAAGTCAAGGTCAACAAAAATGCGGTGGGTGATACGGCTTCGTTTTTGTTCCAGTCCAACTGGTCTGGCCGTGCCGAGATAGGCTTGACCGGTTCTGATGATTTTGAATTCAAGGTCAGTGCAGACGGCTCGATCTGGAATCAAGCCATGACCATCGATCGCAACAGCGGCATGGTGGAATTTGGTGCGGCTATGAAGCTGAAACAATATTCGGTTGCCGGTTTGCCCGATGCAGCGGTGGCTGGGTCATCAGCCATGATCTATGTTTATGACGAGACTGGCGGGGCGGTGCCGGCTTTCTCTGACGGTGGCAACTGGCGCAGGATTACTGATCGTGCAGTGGTCCAGTGAATGAAAAATTCACTCAGTCTTACTCTTCTTTATCGTCGTCAGAAGCGTATGCATGCCACATAATCAAACAAAAAGGGATCAAATTTAGAAGGATCCAGATCGATATGAGCAGCGCAAATGCGTTTGAATAGATTGTGTCTGCCTGTTCAACTGCAATTAATCCATAGCTTAAAGCTAGTGGGATCAAGAGCCAGCCGCTCATTGCTAAAAAACCGGTCAATATCGCAGAAGAGATAAGTGTTACGAGCATTTGAATATTCCTAAGTACAAATATATAGTAATTTGGAATTATTCGAAATGCAATCCTGAGTATGTCAGAAAACGTATTTAGTCACTTGTTTTAATGAAACAAAATTAACAGGCGGGCAGATTGTTTTAGTTGCTTTGTTGAGCGCGTGAAGGCAACTAATCAACCGATCTGAATCCGCACCTATCCTCAGATGAGTTCAACCTTATCTGGGGATTTTTTATGACTAAAAGCAAAATCAAACGCATTCAAATGGCCCTGAAAGCCAAGGGTTTTTATCTGGCCAGGGTCGACGGGATTCGAGGGCTTATCACCGATCGGGCCATCATCAATTTCAAAAAGTCCATCGGCTATCGGGCGCGGTCGTATGTGGGGCCATTGACCGAGGCAGCGTTGTTTGACGGGAGCGTTGATACGGTGACCGCTGACCGCAAGGATTATGAGAAGATCGAGGCGGACGGCCAAGAGCCTATTTGGCTGCAGGTTGGCCGATCCTATCTGGGCTTGCGTGAATATAAGGGCAACCGGCACAATCCAAAAATCCTTGAATGGTGGCAATTGATCCGTATGCCTTTCACCGATGATGAAACCGCATGGTGCGCGGGATTTGTTGGCGGGGTGTTGGAGGAATGCGGGATCCGGTCGACGCGATCGGCGGGCGCAAAATCCTACTATTGGCAAGGATGGGGGCAGGGGCTGGACGGGCCAGCGGTGGGGGCGGTTGTTGTCTTCTGGCGCAAAACACGCAACGGCAAATATGGTCATGTCGGCATTGTTGTGGGCCGTGACCAGCATGGCAATCTGATGGTGTTGGGTGGCAACCAGGGCGATGCGGTGACCATCAAACCATTCTCGACTGATCGGGTGGTTTCCTACCACTATCCGGCTGGCGTTGAAGTCTATGGCAAGGTTGGCTTTGAATATCTGCCGGTCGTCAACTCGAATGGAGTGGTGTCTCGCAACGAGGCTTGATGGCGATTGCTCTCGTTCATTGCCCTGGCAATGAACTGGCGCGCTTCGCTTGCGTTCGGCTTCGACCGCTTTGCGGTCTTGCCTGACTTATCAACCAATCCAGAAGTCGTGGGATCATGAATCATCGACGTTTTAAACAAACTCTATGGAGCATGAACCCATGACACTATCTAACTTTTCCAAGATGAAAGCCTGTTTGATTTTAGGCTCTCTTGCTTTTGTTGCACTGGCCATACCAGCCAATGCGGCGACCATTGATCTTTCCCCCCTTTCAACGTTGGCAGGTGATGTCGTTCAGGGCTTGGCTGAGATTATTGCCGCCATTCTGGTGGGTACCTTGGCGTGGGCTGGCAAAAAGCTGTTTGGCCTTCAGCTGGACGCCAAACAGCGCGAGAGCCTGCACGGCGCGATCGAGCGCGGCATAGGCAGCGGCCTTGAAGTGATGGTGAAGAAGGTGGACGGCAAAACCTCATTCGATGTTGACAGCGAAGTGGTGGCACTGGTCGCAAATTATGTCGTCAAGATGAGCCCTGATGCGGTCCGGTATTTTGGTCTTACCCCAGACAAGCTGGCCGATCTGATCAAAGCCAAGTTCGGTGAAAAGCTGCTGGTTGAGATGGATATGTCTGCGCAGGCTGGCGCTTAACGCAAATCAACAAAAGGATTGGCAGCATGTTGGAATGGATTATAGGTGCTCTGCTTGGCTTCCTAGGTGAGTTTCTGCGGGGGCTTTATCAGGACCGTGTTGCCAATTCTGCCTTGCGTGAAGCAGGGGAATTGAAGGCGCAGAATGATGCGCTGAAAGAACAGCTCAAAGTGAAAGACCAGGCGCAAACCATCAAGGAAAAAACCGATGCACAAGATGATTTTGGCGCTCTCATTGATGGCCTTTAGTGGCCTGTTGGCTGGTTGTCAGACTGACCAAGCCATCATAAACAGCCTGTGCGAAGCGCGTGTGGTGCGCGTGTCGCCAGCGGTCAAGGCAGAGTTTCGCAAATGGCTGACGGCCAATGGTCACCTCAAAACCGATGCTCCCACGGGGGCTGAAGACTTCCTGAAAGATTTGAAGGTCAATCAAGATGTGATCCGCCAACAGTGTGGGCGATAGGTGAGGGCATGGTGAGCGCTGAAATCAAAGACTTGCTTTATATAGCCGCAATCGTGGCCGCTGTGTCCGGTTCTCATTTCATGCAACGGGCAAAAATCATGGTGCTTGAAGAGCGTATGAAAGGCTATGGCAAGGCCACTGACCGGATCTTTGAAAGTCTCAGGCGCATTGAAGAGAAGCTGGACGAGAAGGCGGATAAGTGACGCTGTCGACTTGGGGATTCGATTTTACATATTTATCAGTGGTTAGAGAAGTTAGAAATAGAAAGCGCAGAAATAGATATGTGAAGTTAAACGTATCTCGGTATAAAGCGTTTTGAGTGCTGAATATAGTCCTGTAGTATCTAACTGTAAAAGGCCGTCAGGCCTTTCAAAAAATCAAATTTCCAACAACCGAAAGTCGTTCACCAGTGTTGCTGACTCTAAAATTCGTCGCGTTAGCTCTTCTTTTTTTGAGTTCTGGTGGAATACTTTTTCCACAGAGATTTAGTAAATTCCGTTGGATGGTTTGGGGGACGGCGATCATTTCGGTTGTTGGTACTACTTATCTTTTTCGAGATGTGTACAAAGACTTGGTTGACGATGTTAAGTCGGAGGTAAAAATAACTGATCTTGTTGCAGCAGATGCCAATGATTTATCTATAATCGGCTACGAAAATTTTTCTGATTTTCAGTTATCTATCGGAAAAGATGTCTTAATAGTTGGAGGCCAATTATTGGTTCGTAAAACCAGAATCGGTGACTACAGTCATTGCCAAATGTATGTGGATTTTGGCCACGACGTTTTCGCCGGCGGTGATGAGCCTGTGTATTTGGAGGAAACAATATCAGGATCTAAAGTTCCCGAGTTTTCTGCAGAAAGTGATGCTGATGACGCGATGAAAACAGAGTTTGTAAGGAGAAGAATGCAAACCTATCATTTTTTGCAACCAATCTTCAATGAGGAAAAGGCAGGAACCTATTGGAGAAAAATCAGTTTTGTTCGCGACTTAACTCTTGATGAGAATATTTGCTTCACCATAAAATGTGGTGAAAGCAAAACGCCAAAAAAGTGCATTAAAATTTAGAACCAGAACCAAAATTCTAGTGGCTTGAGTCCGTAATGGTTTAGTCATTTTGTGTCTGGAAGAACAAGCTGTCGATGAAATTCCATCCTTCATATTTGTCACCGGTCTGCCGAATGTGCGTATAGCGCTTAAGACTAGACCAGGAACGGTGGCCGGTGACGGCTGCAGCGTGTGGGATGTTATAGCCCATCTCGAACAGGCGGCTTGCACCTTCATGGCGCAGATCGTGAAACCGCAAATCCTCGATCTGAAGGAAGTGGCACGCCCGCGTGAAGGCCGCGCTGATTGATCTGTGATTATAGGGAAAGATCTGCGCTGCTGTTTCAGGCTGCGCTTCGATGATGTCGAGACAAGGGTCAGGCAGATCGCACCAGACATTGTTACCTATCTTCTCGCCTGGGTTCTTCATGTCGCGCACAAGAATACGTTTTCCTTCTCTGTCTAGGTCATCCCACTGGATGGTGCAGATCTCTTCCTGCCGTCTGGTTGAAAAAAGCGCAAAGGGAATGATGTGCTGCATGGGAATGCTTTGCTTGCGAAACTTTGCCTTGTGTTGAAAATGCTTAATCAGCAAATCGAGCTCTTGCAGAGTAGGGCGGCGCTCTCGGCTTACAGCTTTGCCGGTCAGCCCCAATCTCTTTGATACGGCCATCGCGTCAACATGGGCTTGCTTGTTGAGCTGGAAGCCCCATGCCGGTTTGGCAATCGAAAAAATAGCCCCAAGGTGCGACATGTAGTTTTGTGCTGTCTGTGGGGTCATTCTGGTATTCAGCTCTTCCACAAACTCAACAAGCGCCTGACTGTTGATGTCAGAGCAATCTTGCTGGGCAATGTCATACTCGTTTTTGATGGTGTTGAGCACTTGCGTCTTGGTTCTGCCAATCTGCTTCTGGCTGGTCTTTACATATTTGTCGATTGCATTTGCAAGCGTCTTGCCTGTTTGCTTCTTTAGTGCATCAGGCTTTGATAGCTCATCTTCACGTTTATACAGCCATTTCTCTGCGATCCGCTTTCTATCAAATGTCTTGCTCTCGCGGTGGACAATGTTGCCGTCTCGCTTTATGACAATCTGCGCGCAATAAGCAACAGACCCGTTTTTTCGCTTGCGTTCGTTTATAGTTCCCATGAGTACGACTTTCTTGAAAATGGTACGACTAAATCGTACTGCATAGGCAGAAATAGTCAATAATGGGTTTGAATGAGAACAAATCGTACCACATCAAAAGGCAGTCAAGTCATTGGAAAATATAAAAGAACAATACAAATCAATGGCTAAGGTGTTCTCGGTTGCGCCCATGATGGAGTGGACGGATAGGCATTGTCGCTATTTCCATCGGCAGCTTTCGAAACAGGCGTTGCTTTATACAGAGATGGTTACGACAGGCGCCGTCATTCATGGTGACCGTGACCATCTTATCGGGTTTGATGACACCGAACATCCAGTTGCTTTGCAATTGGGTGGGTCGGATCCTCAGGCTCTGGCAGAAGCAACACACATTTGTGCCGATTGGGGCTATGATGAAATCAACCTTAATGTTGGTTGTCCGTCTGATCGTGTTCAATCCGGCCGCTTTGGTGCCTGTTTGATGGCCGAGCCAGACCTCGTTGCCCGCTGTGTAGAGGCGATGAAGGCGGTTTGCGATATTCCGGTGACGGTTAAATGCCGCATCGGGATTGATGAACAAGATGAAGAACAAGCTTTAGACACTCTTGTTGATCAGGTGCTCAGTGTTGGTTGTGACGGGTTGACGGTTCATGCACGCAAAGCGTGGCTACAAGGTCTCAGCCCAAAGGAAAATAGGGACATCCCACCGCTGAACTATGATCGGGTCTATCGTCTAAAGCAGCGTCTGCCTCATGTGCATATTGCGATCAATGGTGGCATCACCGGTCTTGACGCTGCCCAAACACATTATGAGCACGTGGACGGGGTGATGATGGGGCGCTCTGCCTATCACAATCCTGCACTGTTGGTTGATGTGGATCGAGAATTATTCGGTGCGGATCAAAGCCCCGATTTATTTGATGTTGCTCGCGCGATGATCCCCTATATTGATGCTCATGTCGAACGGGGTGGACGGGTAAATCAGGTCGCCCGCCATATGCTTGGCTTGTTTCAGAGCAGACCGGGAGCCAAACGCTGGCGGCAAATTTTGACTGTAGAATCGGTCAAGCCCGACGCAACGTCACAGGTTGTTGAAGATGCGCTGGCGGCACTGCGATGACACACGATCAGGCATCCAGACTGGCCTTGCCTAAGCCCAACAATTTGAAATTAGGGAAAACCGGCAATGTTGCAGTCCTTTGATCCGACCCTCGTTTCATTAGCCATTGCCTTGATCGGGGCTGGCGCGATCGCCGGCCTGTTGGCTGGTGTGTTTGGCATTGGTGGCGGGGCTGTTTTGGTGCCGGTTCTGTATCAGTTTTTGGGTATTTTGCAGGTTGATGAAGCGGTGCGCATGCATATTTCTATCGGCACATCTCTGGCCGTTATTGTTCCCACATCTCTGCGATCATTTGTATCTCATCATAAGCGGGGCGCGGTTGATGATGATTTGCTGCGAAGCTATTTGATAGCGGTGCCTGCGGGTGTTTTCTTGGGTGCATTAACGGCCGCTTTCATCTCGGCAAATAGCCTCAAAGCGGTGTTCGCTGTGATTGCATTGGCTGTCGCTTTCAAGATGCTGTTCGCCAAGGAAAGCTGGAAACTGGGTAAGGACCTACCTGGTACAAAAGGGCGCGCGATTGCTGGTGTCGTCATCGGATTCTTCTCGTCGCTGATGGGCATTGGGGGCGGTGTGATGAACAACAGCTTCATGACACTTTATAATCGCCCCATCCATCAGGCCGTTGCGACATCCTCTGGTCTCGGGGTGTTGATTTCCATTCCGGGGACCATCGGCTATGTGATTGCGGGTTGGGGTAAATCGGGATTGCCCGAATTTTCAGTTGGTTTTATCAACCTTCTAGCCGTCATTCTGATCATCCCTGTTACGATAGTGTTTGCGCCTCTGGGGGTAAAAATGGCTCACGCTCTGCCTAAAAAAACACTATCGCGGGCATTCGGTGTTTTTCTAATCATTGTGGCCATTCGATTTTTCTTGGCGCTCAACGACAGTTAAGGGATCATCGTCAGGCGATCTCCGGACACAGACCAGCCCTCAAGGCGATCCAAAAAGCTCATGCCCAAAAGGCTTTCCCGTAGCGCTCCTTTTTGCGCGACCATGGCGGGGACGCTTTGCGCTTCGATTCCGCCGACTGAGATTTGTTGCAACCAAACTTGAGCCGCGAGCGCTCGCCCGTTTGCGGTGCTCACCGGAGCAGAGAAGGACAAAGCACCAAGGTCCAGCCCGGTTTTTGTTGCATCGGAATAGCTCAACACAATCGAGCTGGCCCCGCTATCCACCAGCATGGGCACTGTCTCGCCATTGATTTGAGCGCGAACCATGAAATGCCCGTTGTCAGACCTACGGAATGTAACTTCTCCACTTTGTGAAACGACTGCGGCACCGGGTAGCAGTTCACCTGTTACGCGGCTGACAAGCAGTTTGGCATCGTCCTTGAAACTGTAACCAAGCACCAGCGCAAAGCCAATCAACAACCAGGTTGCTGCCTGTTTTAAAGATTGAAGAAGGCTGCTGCGTCCCAGATTTCCTCCAATGAGATACAGCAATAGAGACGAGGAAAGTGCTATGCTAGCAACGATTTCAATGGGATAACCAAAGACTTCGCCCGCTTCATGGTTGAACATCAACACAGCGACGGCGGTGGCCATGATTCCCAAAATGACGTAAAACATGGCTTCAATCTCCTACGAATGAGTGCGTCAGATATTAGACAATCCGTGCCAACCACCCCCGTGCAAGGGCTGCGGTAACAAACTATATGTCAGGATATAGGGATGAAAGTATGTCAATGCTACGCAAGCGTTCTTGCAAAGTGCATTCGTTCTCTCTGATTTGATCAGAAAAGTATGGCTCCGAGCTGATCAAGCAGGCTTCTTAACCCGGTTGACACCAAAATGTACAAGCATACGTTCATCAATCTGGGCGACGATGGCCTCTTGTTCGGAATCGCTCATCATTCCCCAATCCCTGATTTCATCCAAACTGCGTGCACAGCCATAACAAAGGTCGCTCTTTTTATCGATCGTGCAGACTTGAATGCAGGGGGATTTAACGGCCATAACGGCACTCCAATAGGGCTTTTATCGGGCTCTTGTAGCAACGGCTGTTCACGGTTGTAAGGCCGCCAAGCCATTTGCGTCAATTGAGACACAAGGGCAAGTTTAAACAAATAAGGCGTTGTCAGTCACGGTCTGTATTTGAAAAGAATGAAATGAAGCGAAAAGCAAAGCCTGCCTTTAAGCCGCAGAAGCAAACAACAACAGGCCGATACCAAACGCGATCTCGCCAAGCTGTTGAGACGCACCAAGCACATCGCCAGTCTGTCCCTTTATATGGTGCCGCGCCGTGCTGACCACCAACAATGTAGAACCAGACAGCATTACCAGTGCGGATATCGCGGCTGACAGTCCAAAAGTCGGGATGATCAAAAAGCCTGTTGCAACCAAAGCCAAAAGAATACCAGTTGCATAGGTTTGCTTGGAAGGCTGGCCCAGCGTTGCTGAGAGTCCGTTTAAGCGGGCAGGCGGCAGACTATACCAAACATGCAAGATAGGAACGCGTGAAACGAGGCAGGACGCCAAAAATGCGATACTGCCTGCGGACACACCGTAATTTTCAAACAGATAAAACAGAATGCTGACGCGCATGAGCAGAGAAAGCATGAGAGCCAGGGCTCCATAACTACCAAGGCGGCTGTCTTTCATGATTTCAAGCTTGCGGGCAATGGTCTGTCCACCCCAAAAACCATCAGCAACATCCGCTAGACCATCTTCATGCAAACCACCGGTAATGATAGCCATAGCTGCAATGGTCAATGCTGCAAGAAGCAGCGCCGGTAACGGGGTGGTGTAGGCAAAACGGTCAAACAGCACAGCCGGTACAATTGAGATGGCACCCAGCAGCAAACCGATCAACGGTAACGCACGGGATGTGCGCGAAAACTGCGGCACCCCTTGAGTGACCGGCCCCAAAATAGCGGGCACTGGCAAACGGGTGAAAAAGGCGAGACAGTCTACAATGTCCTGCCGCCAATTAAGAAGGTCTGACAGGACAATGTGAATAAGGGAAGAGTGTTCGTTCTTATCAAGTGGTTTAGACATTTTACCTCTCCCTTTGTCATGATCGTGGCAATTGCTTATTGCCCCGACTAAGTCAGATCAGTATATCTCTGGCAACAACTTTGAGAACTGAGCAAATTCGACGCGGCAAGGCAAGTCGTATTCCCAAACTTATCCTTGTTCGCTTTTTGATTGAGCCCAATCGTCCTGTTTCCAAATTGAGGCTATACCTCTGGTGAACGCTTCAACCAAGCCGTAAAGGTGCATAAATGACCGCTTCCGCAACTGGACTCCCATTTGATGATATTCTTTCTTTGCTGAAAACCATGCCAACGGCAGATGAAGACACGCGCGCCAAAATACGCGACCGTGAGGCTCAATTGACCAAACCTGCGGGTTCACTTGGTCGTTTGGAAGAACTGGCAGAATGGGTTGCTGTTTGGCAGCGTCAATCTCCACCACAAATCCTGCGTCCATTGGTCGCTGTCTTCGCCGCCAATCACGGTGTTGCTTCTAAGGGTGTTTCGGCATTTCCTTCGTCGCTCAACCACCAAATGGTCGCGAATTTTGCAGCTGGTGGCGCAGCCATCAACCAGATCTGCATTGCCAATGATCTGGGCCTGAAGGTCTTTGATTTGGCTTTGGACTATCCATCAGGTGATATTTCAGTTGAAGCAGCGTTGACTGAACAAGAATGTGTCGCAACCATCGCATTTGGTATGGAGGCCATCGCTGGGGGCACTGATTTGCTTTGTTTGGGCGAAATGGGCATTGGCAATACAACAATTTCAGCAGCTTTGTTTGCCGCTTTGTTTGGCGGTACAGGTGCCGATTGGGTTGGCCGCGGCTCCGGAGTGGATGATGCTGGACTACAGCGCAAAATCGACGTTGTAGATCAGGCGCTGGAAACCCACAAAGATCACCTAGGCAAGCCGCTTGAAGTGCTGCGCCGTCTGGGCGGTCGCGAATTTGCCGCGATGGTAGGTGCCGTTTTGGCAGCCCGTCAGCAAAATATTCCAGTGATTGTTGATGGCTTTAACACAACGGCAGCCGTCGCTGTCCTGTATAAGCTGGATCCGTCCTCCATAGATCATTGTATCTTCTCCCATTGTTCGGCTGAAGGCGCACACAAAAACGCTCTCGACAAAATGGGTAAGACTGCCTTGTTGGATCTAGGGATGCGTTTGGGTGAAGGCACCGGAGCAGCGATTGCTGCAGGTATCGTCAAAGCTGCGTGTAAGCTGCATGAAGGCATGGCAACTTTTGAACAGGCCGGTGTTGACCTTCCTGAATAATCAGATATGTCGATCCATCGTCATAAAAGAAAAGCCGGACCTGGGTCCGGCTTTTTGTTGCCTGCTGCTTTAAGATGTCACGGCAAGGCGCGACACGCACTAGATGGCGCGCTGCAAAGTAATGCGGTTGCTCTTGCCGACTGGCGGCGCAATATCCATTACGCGGGCAGGCGGGAAGCTTGCCGTAACCTTGGTGCCTCTTCGCAATTCCGACTTCAGGTCGAACTTGCCATCATGCATCTCGACCAATGCCTGAACGATGGATAGGCCAAGACCCGATCCTTCTTCAGCACTATGTATTGCCGCAGAACCTTGACCGAACGCACTTAAAACCGTCGTGATTTCATTCTCGGGAATACCCGGTCCGTTGTCCTCTACCGAGACATGCTGGCCGCCATCTTCGTCATTTTTAACCGACACAATTATTGTGCCGCCCAGTGGGGTGAATTTGACTGCATTGGTTAGCAAATTGAGGATAATTTGCCGCATAGCCCGCTCGTCCGCCCATAGTTTGGGCAACTTACTGTCGAGTGACAGTTTGATTGTAATATTTTTGGCGCGTGCGCGTAGACGCAGTAGATTTTCACAATCTTCGGCAATATAGGCCAGTGTTACCGCTTCTTCATTCAGTTTATAACGACCCGCTTCGATCCGCGATAGATCGAGTATCTCATTGATAAGATTTAGTAAATGTGATCCGGATGAGTGTATGTCACCGACATATTCTTTGTATTTCTCATTGGTAAGGGGGCCAAGAACCTCATTTTGCATAATCTCGGAAAACCCGAGAATAGCATTGAGTGGCGTGCGCAACTCATGACTCATCGTGGCGAGAAAACGGCTTTTCGCGGTGCTTGCTTCTTCGGCCTGACGACGAGACTCGTCAGACACTGCCTTGGCTTGTTCCAGTTCCGTAATAAGAAAATCCTTCTCCATTCGGAAATTGAGCATTGCCAACGTCGAAGCATAAAGGCGCTTGGATAGCATCATAAAGAAGATCATCGCGCCAATCGACATCAGGGAGAGGGTGGTATCCACCACACCAACATGAACAATTGTGTTGTAAACGATCACGGCAGAAATAGGAAAAGCGCCTGCCCAGACAGCCGCTGGGATGGAAAAAGCAAGCATTGTCGTCACAGCGACCACCACCAGCATGATGGCGAAATAATATTCAGTCAAATATACCGCATCTCGCGTGGTGGGAAGCAGTAAAATGCTGGCCCAGACCAGTCCACTCATACATTCCCAAACAAGGAAACGGCGCGTCCAATGACGTAAGTTAATTTCGTCAACTGATAGCGTTTCAAATTTGTGGGTTACCAGATACAGGATAACATGTGCAGTAATTGCTGCCAGTATCCAGAACAGCGAATGCAGTGGTTCTGCCCATAAAGTCGATACAGCCCCTACAATTAAAACCAGAATTGGAATTGCCAAATACGCACTTGTGCGATTTTTGGCATACATCATCATCAATTCATGGCGGAAGGAAGGGCGATATCCGTCTTTGCTATTGAGCTGCTCACGCACATCATGCACGGTGCGAAGCACAGCGCGACGTCTGGAAGCACGCTCACTGTTCGCGTCGCGCTTGTCTTTTTGTGACCGCGCGGAGTTAGAAACACCGGCCATGCTTGGCCACCCCCCAAAAGAAAATTTAGTAAAATTTGTTGAGGGTCATTGTCGTTGGTTTATCTTAAAAAGCTGCTGAAAAATCTGGTTAATAAATTGTAAATTTTATGATGGTCGCAATGCTAGCTTAGCCAGACTTGAGCCTGTATTGCGATGATAAAAATTGACATATCGCGCACGCTTCCTATTTTGCCAATTATGAAAAGAAATGAAAGGCTTGAACGGGATATGGCAATGGGGGTGGCTACATTATTGCAACAAATACATGCCTGCCGTCTGTGCCGTGATGACCCAACGGGAAAAGTGTTGCCCCATGAACCGAGACCTGTGTTGCAATTTTCGACAGAGGCGAAGATTTGCATTGCGGGGCAAGCACCGGGGAAGCGGGTGCACGATACAGGCATTCCTTTCAACGATCCATCTGGTGATCGTTTGCGCGATTGGATGGGTATCGGTCGTGATGTTTTCTACGATCCCAAGCAGATCGCCATTGTACCGATGGGATTCTGCTTTCCCGGTTATGATAATAAGGGTGGGGATCTACCACCGCGCAAGGAGTGTCGCGGCGCATGGCACGATGCGGTTTTTGATGCGATGCCTCAGTTGGAGTTGATATTGGTGATTGGCCAATACGCACAACGCTATCATTTGGGATCATTAAGGCAAAAAAGGGTGACTGAAACAGTAGCCGCTGCGCGGGAAATATGGCGCGCGACAGACAGGCCCCGCTATTTGCCGCTGCCTCATCCTTCATGGAGGAATACCGGTTGGTTGAAAAAGAATCCCTGGTTTGAAGCACAAATCCTTCCCTTGCTGCGCAGGGAAGTCGCTCAGTTAGTTGATTGTACGTAGCGAAATATTTTACTCAGAATTCGGTCATAGATGCAGTACTGAGCGGATATTGATCATAAAATCTATTGATCTTAGAAATTTCTTCTTATATCATGCTGTCTAGAAATGATTATGAGAATATTATTCGCCCGTGTCAGGTCCTTGCTGGCTGGGCATTGCGCAATGGAACCACAAAATGCTGGATAGATTGGATCGCCGTATTCTTCAAATTCTTCAGGAAGATGCCACTATGCCAGTGGCTGAAATCGGCCGCCGCGTGGGGTTGTCAACCACTCCATGCTGGCGACGCATACAGAAGATGGAAGAAGAAGGTGTGATCACCGGCCGCGTGGTCCTGCTCGATCCTGAAAAAGTGAATGCCAAGGTGACCGCTTTTGTAGCGGTAACAACAACAGAGCATTCCGCAGAATGGTTGAAACGATTTGCAGATGTCATACGCGATTTTCCAGAGGTTGTGGAGTTCTACCGTATGGCGGGGCAAGTTGATTATCTGCTGCGGGTCGTGGTTCCCGACATCGATTCTTACGATTCTTTTTACAAAAGATTGATCGCGCGCATTGAAGTTGGTGATATTTCTACTACCTTTGCTATGGAGCAGATAAAATATACGACGGCCTTGCCGCTGAATTATTTGCCAGAAAAAGAGACGCGCTGAGATTTGAATTTCTGACCTTCTTGCGACACATGAAAGTCTATCTGCGCACTTGAAAAGAAAAACCCGCACCAGGTTGGTAGCGGGTTTTCTTTTGTCTTCGATTGAAGACCTATACTCTGTAGCGCCGCAGAAGCCGCTATTTTCTGTCGAGCAGAGCGACCAAAGAAGAGGTATCCCAGCGGTTGCCGACCCCAAGATACGCCCGAACTTCGTGAGGAAAGCGTATCGGAGACATAGAAGATGGGCGGCTAAATAGCTCCGCTGAAGCCGCTATTTTCTGTCGAGCAGAGCGACCAAAGAAGAGGTATCCCAACGGTTTCCGCCCATCGCTTGCACTTGTGCATAGAATTGATCGACAGTGGCCGTGACGGGCAGGCGAGCTTGATTGCTGCGCGCCTCATCCAGCACGATGGAAAGATCCTTGCGCATCCAGTCTACAGCAAATCCGAACTCAAACTCCCCCTTGGCCATGGTTGAGGCGCGGTTTTCCATCTGCCATGAACCAGCTGCTCCTTTGGAGATCACATCGATCACAGCGCCAACATCGAGACCGGCTTGTTTGGCAAAATGCACACCTTCAGACAGCCCTTGAACCAAACCGGCAATACAGATTTGATTGACCATTTTGGTCAATTGACCGGCCCCGGAGGGCCCCATAAGCCCAACCATGTGCGCGAAGGCAGCAATGACAGGCTTGGCTTTGGCAAAAACATCTTCATCGCCGCCGCACATCACGGTTAGATTGCCATTTTCTGCACCGGCTTGACCGCCCGAGACCGGCGCATCAATAAAGCCAAGACCTTGCACTTTTGCGACTTCATACAGTTCGCGCGCTGCTTTGGCGCTGGCTGTGGTATTATCAATAAAGATTGAACCGGTCTGCATGGTGGCAAACGCGCCTTCATCCCCTATGGTCACGTCGCGCAAGTCGTCATCGTTGCCTACACAGCAGAAGACAAAATCAGCATCTTTGGCTGCTTCTGCGGGTGTTTTGGCAAAAGCCCCACCATGCTCAGCAACCCAGCTTTCCGCTTTGGTGGAGGTGCGATTATACACCGTGACATCATGCCCGCCTTGGTTTTTTAGATGCGCAGCCATCGGATAGCCCATCACACCCAGTCCTAGAAATGCAACTTTTGCCATATCATATTTCCCCTCGAAATTGGTGTAAGACCACGTCTGGCCAAATAGTCCGCAATAAAAAAAGGGCGGCAAATGAGCCGCCCTGTGACTTGATTTGTCTCAACCCGAGATTTTGGAAAAATCTGCAACGGTCAAAGTGGTTTGACGGATTTGGGTTAGCATTTTGAGCCGATTCACACGCACTTCTTCGCGCTCGTCATTGACGAGAACTTTATCAAAGAAGGCATCGACCGGAGCTCGTAAAATGGCCAGCGCTGACATCGCGGCTTCAAAGTCTTCGGCGGCCACGGCTTCCTGCGCAGCAACCCGTGCTTTCTCAATAGCTGAGGCGAGGGCGATTTCTGCTTCCTCATGCAAATGAGCGCCTTCAACGAGGCCCTGATAGGTGGTGCCAGCCTTTTTCTCTTCGGCTCGCAAGATATTGGCCGCGCGGCGATATCCTGCCAGCAAATTTTCCCCATCGTCGGTCGACAAGAAAGACCCCAGCGCCTGCACGCGTTTGGAAATCATGACAATGTCATCCTGATCTCCCAATGCAAAAACGGCATCGAGCAAGTCATACCGAACGCCTTTGTCTTTGAGATAGACACTCAAGCGGTCTGCGAAGAAGGACATCAGATCATCGCTTTGGGCAAAGCCGTCTCGTGCTTTGGCAAAGATGTCCCGCAGCGACAGGCGAATATCATTATCTGCGAGAATGCGAATAACACCAAGCGCGGCACGGCGCAGCGCAAAGGGGTCTCTGGAGCCCGTTGGTTTTTCGTCAATTGCCCAAAAACCGGTCAGCAAATCGAGCTTGTCTGCTAGCGCAACTGCGATGGACACTGGATTGGTCGGAACTTCATCCGATGGGCCTTGCGGCTTGTAGTGAAGCTCAATGGCTTCGGCGACACTAGGGTCCTCATTCAAGGCCAAGGCATAATAACGCCCCATCAAACCTTGCAATTCAGGAAACTCGAATACCATGTCGGTGACCAGATCGGCCTTTGCCAGCGTCGCTGCGCGTTTGGCCAGAGCGGGATCTGCACCAACAATAGGGGCCAGACTTTCAGCCAGCGTTACAATGCTGGATACGCGCGCACTCAGGGTTCCAAGTTTTTCATGGAACACCATGTTGTCCAGCTTATAAAGTCGGGTTTCCAAACCGGTTTTCAGGTCTGTTTCCCAGAAAAACTTCGCATCGGACAAACGCGCACGAACAACTTTTTGGTTGCCTGCCACAATGGTTGCACCACCATCGGTCGCGATCAGATTGGAAACAAGAATGAACTTGTTTGCCAGCTTGCCGCTTTTGCTGTCCTTCAGCACAAAGCATTTTTGATGTTCGCGAATAGAAGTCTGAATTACTTCGTCCGGCATGTCGAGGAAGGAGGCTTCAAATTCGCCCATCAAGACCGTCGGCCATTCGACAAGACCGGCAACTTCTTCCAACAAGCCCATATCTTCAACCAGCTCTAACCCTTGCGCAAATGCGAGGGTCTTGGCATCGTTCAGAATGATGTCTTTGCGCTCATCCAGATCCAGAATGACCTTGCGGGCTTTGAGACCTGATTCATAATCTTCGAAGCGTTTGACCGCAAAGTTCTCTTTGCCGTGGAAGCGATGGCCTTGGGTCAGGTTGCCACTCTCAATGCCTTCAACCGAGAAAGACACGACTTCAGACACATCTCCATCAACCGCCAGCGTGCACAAAATGGAATGCAGTGGACGTACCCATTTGAGCGCGCCTTCACCGGCTTGGCCCCATTTCTGGCTTTTAGGCCATGGGAATTTTCTGATCACATCAGGCACCAGCTCAGCGATGATCTCATCTGCTTTACGACCAGGCTTGTTGATTACAGCAACGTAGAAGTCGCCTTTCTTGGGGTCTGTCTGAATCGTCGCATCGTCGATGGACGTAAGTCCTGCACCGCGCAAAAATCCCGCGAGGGCTTTTTCGGGCGATCCAACACGCGGTCCTTTGCGTTCTTCTGAAATATCGGGAGACGATGCGGTCAGTCCTGCAACAGTCAGCGTCAACCGGCGCGGCGTGGCATAGGCCCGCGCACCCTCATAGGTCAAACCGGCATCCACCAAACCCCCGGTGATCAGTTTTTTCAAATCTTCAGCAGCCCGGCGCTGCATGCGGGCCGGAATTTCTTCGGAAAATAGCTCAAGCAGAAGGTCTGGCATAGTGGTCTCGATTTGCGCGAATTGTTGGAAATATCTGAGGCTTTGACCTAGCAAGCAGGGGGCAAAATGTCACTGGTAAAATGACATAAAACCGTGTTTGAGTGCCTATAGCCCCCATTGTTTTTCAAAATTTGCAAGCTTGAGCGCCGTTTAGTCGGTATCCCGATGCAAATGGCGGGTGAGGCGATGTTCCAATATGTCCCATAGACGGCGCATGATTTCCACGAAAAGCAGATAGAAAATCGCCGCATAAATATAGGCTTGGAAATCATATGTCTGGGAGAACGCTCGCCGGGTTTCGCCCATCAGGTCAAACACTGAAATGATAGATACCACAGCGGATCCTTTGACCATGAGAATGATTTCGTTGCCATAGGGGCGCAGGGCCACAATCAATGCTTGCGGCAGTGTGATCTTGAAAAAGGTCACGAGCTTGGGCAAGCCCAGACTCTGGGCCCCTTCGAGTTGGCCTCTTGGCACATTCATAATCGCGCCACGCAAAATTTCAGCCTGATAGGCCGCGGTATTCAGCGTGAAGGATAACAGCGCTATGGACCAGCTGTCTCTGAATAACCACCACAGACCCATATCCTGCCAGAAGGGGCGAAATTGTCCAAAGCCGTAATAGAGCAAGAACAACTGTGCAAGCAGCGGCGTCCCGCGGAAAAAATAGATATAGCCAAACGATATACGGCTCACCAGAGTGTTGGATGACATCCGGCCGAATGCAACAGGCAATGACAGCAAGCCACCAAGAATCAGCGACCAAAACACCAGTTCAAGTGTGGTCCAGAAACCATGAAAATACTTGGGACCATAGCGAGCTATATAGTTGGGATCATAACTAGTGTAAAGAAACCAGATAATACTTGTAAAAAAGACAACCCATCCGAGCAGCAATATGAGGCCTACAGCACGGCTTATATTCATCAAAGCGCCTTTGATCGACTCGGGGCGAGGGCGCTCCTCGATCATGGCTGCAGCGACAGTGCTTTCGATTTTCATGATCGCACCTCGCCGCGATTAACGCGCTTTTCTATTTTTTCAAGACCAATCGACGATAGGAAGGTGAGTGCAAGGTAGATCAAACAGGCCAGCGAGAAGAACAGAAAGGCTTCTTTGGTGTTACGAGCAGCAAGGCCAGTCATACGCATAGTATCGACCAAGGTGATGAGTGAAACGAGTGATGTTTCCTTTAGCAAGACAAGCCATAGGTTTGAGAGGCCGGGCAAGGCAAGTTTGATCAGTTGCGGCAGGATAATCAGCCGCATGGTCTTGGAACGTGTCAGACCAAGCGCAAAGGCGCCTTCATATTGCCCCTGATTGATGCCCTTAAAAGCAGATAAAAACACTTCACTTGCATAGGACGAAAACACGAAAGCCAAGGCTATCATGCCCGCGATGAAGGAATTGACCTCCACTGTCATTCCAAACAGCTTTTGAAACAGCATATTGATGAGGATCTGACCGCCGTAATAGACAATGAAAAGGGTCAATAGCTCGGGTAAACCGCGGAAAATCGTTGTAAAAATTTTAGACGCGGCTCGTATTGTCGGTTCTTTGGAATTGATGCCCAGAGCAAGAAAGAATCCAAGCAGCAGGCCGAAGGGCAGAGTTGCGAGCCCCAGCGAAACTGTGACCAGTATGCCATTGAAAATTTCATCGCTCCAGCCCTTCGGGCCGAAAGACAGCAGTGTCAGATAGTCTGTCATGCAGTGTTAACCCATATTAAAAACCCGGCGGGATATCCCGCCGGGCAATCAATCTAGCGGCGTATCTTATTCGCCACCATAAACGTCAAATGAGAAGTATTTGTCGTTAATTTCTTTGTACTTACCGTTTGCACGGATGGCGGCGATGGCTGCAGAGAATTTATCAGCCAGCTCGGTGTCGCCTTTACGCACGGCAATGCCGGCACCTTCGCCATGAATTACAGGGTCAATTGGTAGAGGCATCAGGATTTTGCAACAAGCGCCTTTTTCAGAAGCAACCCAGTCAGACAGAACCACAATATCATCAACCACACCGTCAATGCGGCCGCCTTCAAGATCGAGCTTATACTCATCAGGGGTCGGGTAAAGCTTGAGCTCAATATCTTTGAGCTTTTGCTCAGCATAATTGGAATGTGTTGTCGATGATTGCGCTCCGATCACCTTGCCTGCAAGAGCGTCCACGTTGGCTTCTAGTGTGGAGTCTTTAAGAACAGCAACTGCCGGTGGGGTGTTGTAATATTTCTTGGAAAAATCAACTTTTTTCAGGCGATCTGGTGTGATGGACATGGATGCGATCACCGCGTCAAACTTATTGGCGATCAAAGCCGGGATCATGCCGTCCCAATCCTGTACGACAAACTCACACTCAACTTTCATTTCAGCACACAGCGCGTCGGCCATGTCGATATCAAAGCCGACCAGTTTGCCATCTGAGGTGAGTGTGTTGAATGGAGGATAGGCACCCTCGGTGCCGATGCGAACTTTGTCAGCAGCTTCTGCGCCACCAGCGACCATCATGACAGCTGCTGCGGTGAGTGCGAGTTTCTTTACGAGACGCATAAGATATTCCCTCTTACATATTGTATGAAGATAGACTGCCCATAAAGACGAGCGGTCTCACAATATTTGAACCTGTGTCAGGTTACTCCGGATTTGGCGGGTTAAACTCCGCTTGGAGGACATATTCCCACTATTTTGCTCAATTTGACAACAGGCAATTCTATAAAACTTGCACGATCGTTCGATTTCGCCCAATTCCTAGGCGTACCTAGAATAAAAATGTTTCTAGTGCCGTCTATTTGAAAGGATATGCGGTGGTTTTTGGGAAAAGGTGAAAATTTCGCTGGCAAGAATTCCACAGAGCTTGCGGGAAAATACCTAATGATGCCCGATATTTAGGCAAATGAAGAAGGTTTATGCAGTCTTGAAAATTCTATGTATTGGCAAAATGACGAGCAAATCGCGATGGCCGGCAAATTGCTGGCGTCAGGTGGTTGATCAAATCGCTAACTTCATTTTTCGGACGATAAAGTCGGCTATCTCAGCCACTGCATCCAGCTCAAAGACCGTCAAAGACTGAATGCCGCACAATCGTTCAGGGGCATCACTGGCCACCGCGACAATCCTGTTGTCATGTGGCGAAAGAGGGTCTGTATGATTGGCATCGGCGCGGCGCACTTCTATTTTGGGGAAGGGTTCTGTTTTGTAGCCCTCCACCAAAACCAGATCACACGGCGCCAAGCGCGGTAGAATATCATTCAACAAGGGTTCTTGCTCATCAACGCATTCATGCATGATCGCCCAGCGCACACCGGCAGCGACCAGCGCTACTTCTCCGGAGCCTGCTTGCCGATGCCGATAGCTATCAGTGCCTTCTCTGTCGATATCGCATTTGTGATGGGCATGCTTGACCGACGAGATTCTGTATCCACGTTTGGTCAGTTCAGCAATCAACGCTGTGATCAGGGTCGTTTTACCTGAGTTCTTCCACCCAGTAATGCCAAATACCTTGTGGCCAAACAGCAAGTCGACATCGTCAGCATTTTGATCGTTGCGCGCCATGAAAATGCCCTCGTCTGTAGGGTGAATAGGGACTGCATTACGCCGTCAACTCAGCAAGACTGTCAGCAATGGCTTCCGCGACGGGGATGTCTTCGCGGTTATTGACGTTGAAGAAGGGGTCAATGTCCAAATCATCAATGGCAATGCCACCAAATACCGCGTGGCAGCAATTGTGTTTCTCTGCCCAGACCCGAATTTTTCGCTCTCCGGATTTTAGGAAGTCTTCCAGATCGTCAGCCAAGGCAACGGGCCAAAGCCCGAAGGTCGGGTGGATGTTTTCACCAGATTGCGCCAAAACCACGGATGGAGCAGGGCCACCCATTGCCATCACGAACCTGCAGACCAAATCCTCAGGAAAGAAAGGTGTATCCACTGCCACAGAGGCGACCCAAAAGGCGTGAGGAGCATTGGCTTGTGTCCATCGCATCGCTGAAAGTATACCTGCCAGCGGCCCGGCAAAATCGGCGAATGTGTCCGCAACAACGGGAAGATCGGTGTCAAAACGGTTCAAATCCCCATTGGCACTCACAATAACACTGTCGGCCTGTATCGAAAGGCGATCCACACACCGGTCAAGCAAGGATTTGCCTGAAATGTTGATAAAGGGCTTATCCAATCCTCCCATACGGGTCGCTTGGCCGCCAGCCAAAACAGCGCCAACCGCACGATGGGCCCAGCGATTTGTAAAGTCTTTGGCGTAGACCGGTTGATCAAACAGCGAGCCTGACTGTTCCATCGCTGCGCGATCCAATTTAAGGAGGTCTTCTTTCGTGTAGATCATATTTGGCTCCAACTGTCCCCAATCGCGCAGCAATGGATTTGTGCGCTAAAAGCCTCTATGAAAGTTGGCTTTAGGGTGTAGCGACTATAATCAGGTTTTCTGCGTGGGCACAGGGTCCGTTGGTTGAAAACAACAACTCTTTGTGTAAGCAAACAAGAATCTGGCATAGTGCGGCAAATGGTCAGTACGATCTTGACGATTGACAAGATAAGTTCCAGCTATATCTGACATTGAAGAAGCCTCAGGCAAATGGCTGTAAGTTCCATTGCAAAGATGCATTGTTAAATCGATCCGTTGTTGATCAAAACGACTGCTGTCCACCATAGAATTGATAGGGGTTTCTCCCGTGTTCTGGAAAAAGAAGAGTGACCAAGCTGTGACCAAAGATGATATTCTGGAAAAACTCAAAAGAATCCCGGTGCGCCCCGGTGCGCAAGACATTGTTTCGGCTGGGCTGGTTTCTGACATTTTCATAAAAGACGGCTCGGTGATGTTCTCGCTGACGGTCCCCGCAGAGGAGGCGCAGGCTATGGAGCCGTTGCGCCAGTTGGTTGAAAAAGAGATCAAATCCCTTCCCGGTATTGAAAAAGCGATGGTCGCACTCACTGCGGAGCGCAAAGCCGGAGATCGTGCGCAGGCTGCGACGCCTCCGCACCCGTCACAGCCGCGTCCTCAGCCCCCAAAAGCGCCGGCACAAAGAGGAGCGCCACCTGCCAAACTGGATGTTAAAGGCGTCAAGCATATTGTCGCTGTTTCTTCGGCTAAAGGTGGCGTCGGTAAATCGACAACAGCCGTTAATCTAGCTTTGGCTTTGAAGGCAAACGGTCTGAAGGTTGGTATTCTGGATGCCGATATTTATGGCCCGTCGATCCCACGCCTGCTTAATATCAAGGAAAAGCCAACCACAGTGGAAGGCACCCGCATTCTCCAACCAATCATGGCATATGGCATTGCGGCCATGTCTATCGGGTTGTTGGTTGAGGAAGATGCTCCAATGATCTGGCGCGGCCCGATGGTGGTTTCCGCCCTGACACAAATGCTGCGCGATGTCGCTTGGAACATGGAAGGCGATTTGGATGTGCTGGTTGTCGACATGCCTCCGGGAACCGGCGACATACAATTGACTATGGCTCAACAGGTGCCGCTTTCCGGTTCAGTGATTGTTTCTACCCCTCAGGATCTGGCTCTTCTGGATGCCCGTAAGGGTATCGCCATGTTCAAGAAAGTCAGCATTCCCATTCTTGGTATTGTGGAGAATATGAGCTATTTCCTTTGCCCCAGTTGCGGCGAGAAACATGATATTTTCGGCCATGGTGGAGCACGCGAAACGGCAGAAAAAATCGGCATTCCATTCTTGGGCGAAATTCCGCTGTATATGGACATTCGCGAGAGGTCTGATTCCGGTTGCCCGATCGTGGCGACCGAACCCGACGACCCACACAGCGCAATCTATTTGCAACTCGCAAAAGATGTGGCCCAAGGCCTGCAAACATCCAGTAGACCAGCCCCCAAGATCACTTTTGAGTAAGACCAATCCTTGGTGATTGCCTGAAATGTGCTAAGCGTCTGCGTCCTGCAAGACGCTTGGCACCATTATGGCAAACACGAGGATCGCCAGACCTGAAGCCGTCATTAATAGCCCCATTGGCATGAGGCTGTCTGTGAGCACAAATGCCACTACATAGCTGAATAGAGCACAAATCAGGGTCACAATTGCCCCGGATAAACCTGACGCACTTCCCGCAAGACGCGGTAGAACGCTGACAACACCAGCGCTGGCACTGGGCATGACCATGCCGTTGCCTGCACCCAAAAAGAACATCCCACCAAACAGGGTTGCAGGTGTTTCTATGCCAACAAGACTAAGCAAAACAATGCTTGCGCAACTTCCTAGCGTCACCAAGCCACCGCCAAGGATCATGCGGAACAGGCCAAGACGTGAGGCATAACGACCCGTGATATAGTTGCCCAAGCTATAGCCGATGGCAACAAGCATGAAATACAGGCCATACTCCGTGGCACCCAAATCAAAAATATGCCGGCTGACATAGGGCGCGCCGCCTAAAAAGGCAAAGAAGGATCCCCCTGTGAAGGCCGTGACCATCGTAAACACCCAAAAACTCTTCAAACCAAGCAAAAGCTTGTAGTCGCCTAACATGGCTCTAATTGAAGGAGACTGACCAATATGTTGGTTTGTCTCGGGCAATGAATACCAAGCCCAAGCGAGCACAATGATTATAAAAACTGCCGTGAAGGCAAAGCCGGCGCGCCAACTCGCAAAATCATCCAGCATCCCGCCGATGGTCGGGGCAATCATCGGAGCCATGGCCATGCCCATTGTGACATAGCCTAACATGCTGGCAGCTTCTGAAGGTTTGTGCAGATCGCGGACGATCGCACGGCCCAAAACCAGACCGGCAGCACCGCCTGCCACCTGTATAACGCGCCCGACAATCAAACCATTGAGGGACGGGGTGATTGAGCAATAGATCGAGGCCACGACAGCGAATACCAGCCCCCACAGCAACACTGGCCTGCGACCGAATTGATCTGAAAGCGGGCCAATAGCCAATTGAATAAGCCCTGTGCCGACCAACCCCAGTGACAAGGTAAGCTGGACAAGTGAAGCGGGAGCCGAAAAGGTTGCTTGTACACTTGGCATCGACGGAACATAGAGATTCAGAGCCAGAGGATTGACAGCAGTGACTGCTACCAAAATCGCAATGGAAGGCCGCAGAGTGCCTGATGGGGCGGGGACAGGGGCGCCCGATGTTGCAATGGTCATGAATTTACTTCCGTTATTGTCTCGACCTTTGCATGGCCTCGTTGTTGTCGTGCAATCTTGCGCTGCCGATAGATGGTATACAGCCCTGCCATCATAATCAGAGCAATTCCTAGCCAAGTTATGGCGTCGGGAATATCGGACCAAATAACATAGCCATAGATCAATGCGATAAAAATGCTGGAATAACGGAAGGATGAAACAACCGATATTTCACCGTGACTCATGCCGATCACCAAAAAATAGTGCCCGATAATAAAGAATATTGCAGATCCTGCGAGATACAGCAGATTCTCAGTCTCAATCGCTCCCCATGTCTCCGTGACGCCCATCAGAATGCCTGCTACGGATGAGCCGATCATTGTGCCCAGAGTAACGATCCAGGTGGAATAGCTGGCGGGAATGTTGCGGGTTATGACTTCGCGCACGGCGGCAAAAACAACCGCGCAAAGGGCAAACAGTGAGTAGAAATTGAAACCGTCTGTGCCTGGTCGCACGATGATCAATACGCCCACAAATCCGAAGAAAACGGCACTCCAGCGATGAATGCCGACCTTTTCTCCCAGAAAGATGGCCGCCAACGCGGTCGTTGCCATGGGAACCGTCAGCATGATCGCTGTAAGATTGGCCAAGGGCAATTGCAGCAATGCGATGACAAATAGAATAACTGTAAAGCCCTCCAGTACAGACCTTATCCAGACTGCGCGGTTGGCCAGTTGTCGATAGTGGCTGATTTGGCCGGTAATCAAGCAAATAGTAAAAATCAGACCAAATGCAAAGATTCCCCGCACAAATATCAGCTGTCCAGCTTGTAGATCTGCTCCCACCATTTTGGTCATGGTATCATTTGTAACGAACCCAAATATTGCCAATTGCATCATGAGGATCCCATAGAGATTTCCTCGATTGGTGCCAGAGCGTGATGATTGGATATCACCACCTCCAGCCGCCGAAGATCGCGGTGCGGTAGACATGGAAGCAATTGCCTCAAAACAAAGAAGGTTGAAGTGGAGAGTTATGAGATATGTGAAAAAGTAGAAGGATCAAACCGGTAAACCGGATATCATTTGCGGACAGTAAAAGGCGTCGAAAGCATCTGTCAACGACAAAAGCTTTGGATTTAAGGTTGGATTTAAGGGCTGACCGTTGGTCGTTGGTTCGCAACCGACCCAATAAAACGTCTTGCATTACTTAGATATGGAGGCGTCCTGTTGAGCTTGTTTACGCAGTCTGCTCACTTTTCGTTCGCGAAATATCGTATATATACCCGCGCTTAGAATGAGGCAAATGCCAACCCATGTCAGGGTATCGGGTATATCACCCCAAAGCAGATAACCATAAGTCAGCGCAATGGGCATGGAGATGTAGCGAAAGGAAGAGACAACAGAAATTTCTCCGCTGTTCATGGCTATCACAACAGCAAATTGTCCCATGGTCAGGAAAAACGCCGCTGCAAAAAGAATAATAAGATTCTGATTGCTGACGGGTTGCCAGGTTTCCGTCACCCCTAACAACCCACCTCCGATTGCGGAAATAAACAGAGTTGTAAGGGTTACAACCCACAAGGAGGTGCCACTTGGAATGCGCCGTGTCACCAAATCTCGCGTGGATGCCCCCACCACAGCGGCAAGCGCAAAGAGAGAGTAAGAATTAAACCCATCTAGCCCCGGCCTTACGATGGCCATCACACCTAAGAATCCAACAAAAACCGCTGTCCAGCGACGAATGCCCACCTGTTCGCCCAAAAACAACGCGGCAGCGGCGGTGGTGGCCAGTGGAATCGTCAAAAGAATCGCGGCTGTATTGGCAAGTGGCAGATGCTTCAAAGCTGTTAAAAATAGAATCGCAGCGACCGTTTCGCAAACCGCGCGCAAGAGAACTATTTTATTGAAGGCATGCCGATAATGACGCAATTCGCCGCGCCAAATTAGAATAACCAGAATGGCGACAACGGCAAACATGCCTCGCACAAAAATCAATTGGCCGGTTGCCAGCTCGTCGCTAACCAGTTTGGATAGTGTGTCAGTGGTAACAAAGAACAACATTGTGATCTGCATGACCACAATGCCATATAGATTGCCTTTGTCTTCACGCTGAGGAGAAGAGTCCAATCGGCGCGCGGCCGTTCCTTGCGGAGCCGTTGTCATTGGGTATAACCTTGCTTTGAAATTCTGACAGTAAAAATAGCTAGCCGCCAGTTACAGACATGTGTCTTCCAATAGAAGGGCGATTATTGTCTCTGTCAATGACAAAGTCATGACCCTTTGGTTTTCGGGTGATTGCTTCTCGGATAGCCTGATTGAGCAGGTCATTACTCTCGGAAGCGCGCAGGGGCGCACGCAAGTCTGTGGCATCATCCTGCCCGAGACACATATACAATGTCCCGGTGCATGTCACACGAACGCGATTGCAGCTCTCACAAAAATTATGGGTCATCGGAGTGATAAAACCGATACGGCCCCCGGTCTGGGCTAGGGTCATATAGCTGGCAGGGCCACCGGTCTTGTGCGTGGATGGCTCCAATGTCCATCTTTCGGCAAGGTCTTGCTTGAGCTGAGACAAAGGCAAATACAGATCAAGGCGATCGTGATCAATGTCACCCATCGGCATGGTTTCGATAAATGTCAGGTCCATACCGCGCTGATGGCAGAAGCGGATCATATCATCAAATTCATCTTCATTGACGCCCTTGAGGGCAACCGCATTGAGTTTGAGTTTAATGCCGGCAGCCAGCGCGGCTTCTATGCCGTCCATGACTTGTTTAAACCGTCCCCAGCGGGTGATCTCTTGGAATCGGTCCTCGCGTAAACTGTCAAGCGATACGTTGATCCGTTTGACGCCCATGCTGGCAAGATCGCCAGCCATCTGCTTGAGCTGAGAGCCATTGGTTGTCAATGTCAGTTCATCGAGTTTGCTGCTGTCCAAATGACGCGATAGCGATGAAATCAGGGTCAATATACCCTTTCGAACCAAAGGTTCCCCGCCTGTCAGACGCAATCGCTTTACACCCTGATCAACAAACGCCGTGCAAAGCCGATCCAGTTCTTCCAGACTGAGAACTTCCTTTTTGGGTAGGAAATGCATATTTTCAGCCATGCAATAGAAGCATCGAAAATCGCAACGATCTGTAACGGAAACCCGAAGATAGCTAACCGTGCGACCGAATGGGTCGATAAGGGATGGGCTGCTATGTTGCTCATCTTCAAACCGCATTACATGCTCCTACTTTCCGACGGAGTTTCAGGTTCCGCCAGATCGTCTCCAAAAAATACTGGATTCCCATAATAGGCCCAGCGTCTCGACGATATGGGATTTTACCGACCTCAGCGATAAAAATCCATCATCAATCATGCGTACTAGATTACAAATTCGCCAAGATGCGGGTATTGGCGGAGCATGGCAGAGAAGGCAGGGTATCCAGACGATAGTCCCTGCGTCAATTAAGCTAAGCGGCTGGCTCATTGACCTTTCACAAGTGAAATTCTATTTGTGCGTTATAAAATACCTAGAAATGCAACATCGAAGAAACGAAGGAATCGTGTGACATGACCCAAGCCTGGCCCTCTGATATCCGTCTGAGCCAAGATAAGAAGACGTTGGCTGTGTCCTTTGATACTGGTGAAAAGTATGAATTTTCCGCAGAGTTTCTTCGTGTGACATCACCCAGCGCTGAAGTGCAGGGGCATAATGCTGATGAAAAAAAGACTATTGGCGGCAAACGCAACGTTGAAATTATGAATATTGAGCCTGTCGGTAATTATGCTGTACGTCTGTCTTTCACCGATCTACACGACACTGGATACTATACTTGGGATTATTTTTTGCAATCGGGTAAGGCAAAAGACGAAATCTGGCAAACATACCTATCTGAGTTGAGTGCTAAGGGGCTCAATAGGGGGTAGTTGCTCCGTCGGGTCCGCATAAAAAAGCCGATCACAAAAGTGACCGGCTTTTTCTATATCTGGGTATAAAAGACCCCGAATTTGATTATTTGTTTGCCTGAATGACGTGCACGCGGGCACCAACCTGTACGCGTTCATACAGATCAATCACGTCTTCATTGGCAAGACGGATACAACCAGAAGAAACAGCCTGACCGATTGACCAAGGTTCATTAGAACCATGGATTCGATAGATTGTGGAGCCAATGTACATTGCCCGAGCGCCCAGTGGGTTTTTCGGTCCGCCCTCCATGTGTGCAGGAAGATTTGGAACCCGTTTGCGCATAGCAGGAGGAGGTGTCCAGCCCGGCCATTCCGCCTTGCGGCTCACGCGGTTTGTGCCAGTCCATTGAAAACCAGGGCGACCAACACCAATACCGTATTTGACCGCTTTGCCTTCACCCAATAGGTAATACAGGCGACGCTCTTTGGTGTTGACGATGATTGTACCTTTGGGGGCCTTCGAGTGAGGCCCATCATAGCTAACTGTAGCGCGTTTAATTGGTGAGCGTCCGCCGCGAGTGTTGCCGCTGACTTCTTTCCAAGATTGCGATTCCATATCGTAATATTTGGAAGCCTGAGCACCCGTTACGGCAACAGCAAAACCGATAGCAAGGCTTGCCGCAAGTGTAATGATTTTCCGCATTTAGTTTGTCCCGAACCTAATGATTTGCCTGTTCCGCCCTCTTTCAGACCTAAAAAATCAGAAAAAGACAGAGCCGAACGAATATACCAGCGTTATTTGATACGATAATTTCTAAAAAAGGGTAGGGAGCGCAAGATTTATTTGATCAATTCTCGATCACAATTATGTTTTTGATCTAAGCAATTGTCCTTTGTGGCGTTTTTGCAACAGTTTGAGAAGCGTTTTTAGGTGGTTATTCAAAAACCGCACCAATTGGTATCTTTTGAAAGATGCTAATTCTCAGGCCAATCAAAAATGATTCTATACTTCAATTGGGGTTGCACTTCATTATGCGGGTCCATGCTGTTTTCATCATGCTTCTTTGCGCGATTGCTCAATATGCAGGCACGCGATGCAGTTGCTATTTGGTTTCAGTTTGCTTAAAAATGCCCCTGAGCTTAACATGTTGTTAATGCAAAATTAGTCTGGGCCAAAAATGATCATTAGGTCGTTGGTGAGCAATCAGGGCCGTTTGTTTTAAGTTTGTTGAAATGATGAAGCAAAATCTGAATGCCTTTGTGAAGTTCGCCATTATTGTGGTTGTTGCGTTTTTCGCCTTCACGCTGATGTCTGACAAGGCATCTGCTCAAGCGACAGATGATTGTACGGTCGCCGCTGGTCCCAAGCACAAAGGGACTTGCAACAACAGCTGCGATCTTTCGGAATATTTTCAATATATATTTCTGTCTTCAGCAACACGTCCCTTTTGTACCTCTATTCCAGCCGCTTTCTGGACCTATCAAACTCAGGTTGGTGAAGTGTCATCCGGCGGTAAATCGTCTGCTGGCTCCGCCTCTGCCGGCTCGGTAGCTGCGAGTTCTAGTGGAGGTGCAGCAACTGGCGCTATGACGATGACACCCAGTGAGCGCGTATCAGCTGGTGCGATGGTTCTTCGATATGCATCCGGTGCTGCCGACGCTGCAGGATCAGAGGCCATTAATGAAGAAATGAGCGAAGATGATGTGCCGCCGCTGGAAAAAGGCATTTGGGTAAAATTGTTGGGTACCATTGGCAGCAAGAACGCAACAGCAAACCTCGCGAGCGTTAAAATTGAATCTGGGGGCCTGATGGCTGGGATGGACATTTATTCAAATGAATATTTCCGCGTTGGCCTGCTTGGCTCTGTTGCCAACGTTGCCGTTGCGATCAACGAGAACAACAACGAATTCGACGTTCTCGCATTAAAAGGTGGCGTCACAGCAACCCTGGAAGTGGGTAAATGGTATTTGGATGGGCTTGGCACATATGGCATCGAGCGTACCAAAACCAGCCGCACCGTCGATGTCAACAACAATGGCAATTTGTGGCCTATGTGGTCAAAATTCACCAACAAGCGCATTAGTGCAGTCTTTGAATCCGGGTTCCGTTTAACCTCGGGCCGCGTGGTGATCCAGCCGCTGGCCGGAGTCGAAATGAATTGGCTCATGCAAGATGAGGTGCTTGAACAGGGCAATGCATCTGCAGCCGTTTTGACCGACAAGAATACGACAATGATTGGTAGCACCAAGCTGGGGCTGAATCTATCATCCGCTTTCGTGGGAGATTATATGTCGATCGTCCCAACCATCGGAGGATACTGGAGCCATCGTTTTGGCGAACTGTCCAATGCCAGTCGCATTTCAACCAATCAAGGGTCTAGCTACGAATATGTGGGGGCAAAACCGCCGCTGAATGTCGCTAATATCTATGCGTCTGTAATGGCAAATCTGAACGAAAATGTCGCTCTGTCTGCTGGATATTCTGCTGCCTTTAACAGCATTGAACGCAATCACACAGGCACGGTTGGATTGCGTGTCCGTTGGTAAGGTAACCTGAATTAGGTGGAATCATTTTCTTAGGAGTTTGATTCAAGGTGCTGATACAAAAGAAAAAGCCCGGCTGATCACCGGGCTTTTCTTTTGTTTGTGCAGAACTCAGAAGAATGGAAATTAACCCAAATTCAGTTCAGCAAAGAAATCGTTGCCTTTGTCGTCGACGACGATGAATGCAGGGAAATCTTCGACTTCAATGCGCCATACAGCTTCCATACCCAGTTCTGGATATTCAACACATTCGACCTTTTTTATGCAGTCTTGAGCCAGTCGTGCGGCAGGCCCGCCAATGGACCCAAGATAGAAACCACCATGCTCTTTACAGGCGTTGGTGACCGCTTTGGAGCGGTTGCCTTTGGCCAACATGATCATTGAGCCACCGAATGACTGGAACTGATCAACAAAGCTGTCCATACGTCCCGCAGTGGTTGGGCCAAAGGACCCTGAAGCAAAACCTTCAGGTGTTTTTGCAGGACCTGCATAATAGACTGGATGGTTTTTCATATATTCCGGCATCGGCTCGCCAGCTTCCAGACGTGCGCGGATTTTGGCATGGGCCAAATCACGAGCCACAATCAGCGGGCCAGTCAACGACAAACGGGTTTTGGTCGGATATTTTGAAAGCGCGGCCAATTGCTCAGCCATTGGTGCATTGAGGTCAATTTTGACCACATCGCCGCCGAGCTCCTCGCTGTCTACGTCTGGCAAGTATTTTGCGGGATTTGTTTCCAGGGCTTCAATGAATATGCCGTCTTTGGTGATCTTGCCTTTACACTGACGGTCAGCAGAACAGGATACGCCAATGGAAATGGGCAATGATGCCCCGTGACGAGGAAGACGAACCACACGCACATCATGGCAGAAATACTTGCCACCGAACTGTGCGCCAATACCCATTTTTTGGGTCATTTTGTGGATTTCTTCTTCCATCTCAAGGTCGCGGAACGCGTTGGCTGTCTCGGACCCCGTGGTTGGCAATGCGTCATAATAATGAGCGGAGGCCAATTTAGTGGTTTTTAGGTTCATCTCTGCCGAGAGGCCACCGATGGTGACAGCCAGATGGTATGGCGGACAAGCAGCTGTGCCCAGAGTCTTGATCTTTTCATCAAGGAAGGCAAGCAAGCGCTCTTTGGTCAACAGGGAAGGGGTGCCCTGATAAAGGAACGTCTTGTTGGCCGAGCCGCCGCCTTTTGCCATGAATAGAAATTTATACTCGTCGTCGCCTTCTGAGAAAATATCGATCTGTGCCGGCAGGTTGTTCTTGGTGTTTTGCTCCTCAAACATGGAGATCGGAGCAAGCTGGCTGTAGCGCAGGTTCTTTTTGTTGTAAGCGTCAAATACACCTTGGCTAAGCGCGCCTTCGTCAGAGCCTTCAACCCAAACGCTGGTGCCTTTTTTGCCCACAACAATCCCTGTGCCCGTGTCCTGACACATAGGCAAAATACCGGCGGCAGAAATATTGGCATTTTTCAAAAGATCGAAAGCGACAAATTTGTCGTTGCCAGTTGATTCTTCATCGTCGAGAATTTTGCGTAGCTGCGCTAGGTGCTCGGGGCGCAACAAATGGTTGATATCCATAAAGGCTTGTTCAGAAAGGATGCGAATGCCTTCTTCCTGAACCACGAGCACGTCTTTGCCCTTGAAAGTTTCCACTGAAACATAATCGGAAGTCAATTTGCGGTAGGGTGTTTGGTCTTTCCCAAGTGGGAACAGTTTGTTCGCCTGATAGCTCATCATTGGTCCTTTTATAGCTGGCCAAATCGCCCGCTTAGATCTGCGTGATCGGGGTCCGCAGCTGGTGTCTCTATCGAGAGGGCTTGGCCCTGGCCAGCAGGCGGAAAAAGCAACGTCCCATTGGTGCGACTCCCAGCGCAAAAGATCAAGTGCTTCTTATGGGAAAATCTATGAAACATGCGCATGGCTCCTGTCACTTTAAGTCGCAGCTCCGCGCAGTTTACGATTTTATAGGTTATAACCACAAGATATTGCAGTTTTGAGACTGGAAATTGGTTTCTATACGTATATGTCTGGATAAATAATCGTCTTAAGGGTGGGGAAATATCATTTTGACTGCACGGTTACAGTTCTGGTTCGAATTTGCTTCACCCTATTCTTATCTATCCGCAATGCGTATTGAGGAGACCGCAAATCGCTCTGGTGTGGAGCTGGACTGGCGTCCGTTTTTGCTTGGGGCCATTTTTAAGAAAGATTTGGGGTCAATCGACAGTCCAATGACGAAGAATCCCAAAAAAGCCGATTACATGTGGATGGATGTTGCGCGTCAAAGTCACCGATACAGGTTGTCGCCTTTTAAGGTCCCCGACCCATTCCCTCAAAATGGATTGTTACCCACCCGTATTGCCTGCCATCTAATGGGTGACAGTCGGTTGCCAGAGTTTGCACGAACGGTCTATTCCGCTCATTTCCAAAAGGGCGCGGGGCTGACCGATGCGACAGCACTTACAAACATTCTCGAGCAGCTTGGATTTGATGCCAAAAGTGTTCTGGAAAAGGCTGGCAGTCTGACGGTGAAACAAAAATTACGAAACCTTACAGATGAAGCAGATTCTCTGGGTGTGTTTGGCGCTCCATTCTTTGTGACTCAAAACGGGGAAATGTTTTGGGGTGACGACCGATTGGAACAAGCGGTTGAGAGCGCCTTGGCCAAAAGCTGAAAACCCAAATTTCCAGGGCGAACGGCGCCGAACAAGGCGTTGGATGGGACTTAAACAACCTGAAACCCATGAACAAACGGATCTTCCTCATTGAGGAAAATTGTATTGTATCCCGTTTGAACGGCCCAGCCTTCAATGCTGGGAATAATGGCCTCAAAGTCACCCACTTTGGTTGCTGATTCTACGCAACCAGTGAACTGGCTGCCGATAATCGACTCATGAACAAAGTGATCGCCGACCTTCAGTCTGCCTGTCGCTGCCAATTGCGCCATGCGTGCCGATGTTCCTGTGCCGCAGGGGCTTCGGTCTATGGCTTTGTCTCCGTAGAAAACTGCATTTGCCATGTCGCTCGTTGCATTGGTAGGGGAACCGGTCCACATGACATGGCTTACGCCTTCGATTGTCTTATCTTCCGGATGCGAAAGCGTGATGGCTTCGTTGACACGTTCACGGACGACGGGCGACAGTCTCAGAACATCAGCCGGTTTCATGGTCTGGAGACCGTCAAACCCTTCTTGTTCTTCGATGATTGCGTAGAAGTTGCCACCATAGGCCACATCGACTGTCAATGTGCCCAGTTCTGGACATTCAATTTTTATGCCTTTTGCCGCCAGATAGGATGGCACATTAGTGATCTTGACCTTGCTGACTTTGCCGTTGGCAGTCTGTTCATAATGCGCGACAATGCGTCCAGCAGGGGCGTCCAATGTCAAAGTGCCTTGTTGTGCTGGCTGAACCAATCCGCGTTCCAGCGCAAACGTCACCGTGCCGATGGTGCCATGCCCACACATCGGCAAACAGCCCGAGGTTTCTATAAAGAGAATAGATATATCGCAGTCGTCTCTGGTTGACGGTGAAAGGATAGCCCCCGACATCATGTCATGACCACGTGGTTCGAACATCAACCCCGTTCTGATCCAGTCATAATGCTCCAGAAAATATTGCCGTCTTGCGCTCTGGGTCTCTCCCTTAAGTATTGGCGCACCGCCTGCAACCAAACGCACGGGATTGCCACAGGTGTGGCCATCAATGCACAAAAATGTATTGGGCTTTATGCTCGGCATAACTTTCCCTCAAGGTCTGAACAAAGGGGCAGGGCGTCAGGCAATGCAACGTCCCGCCAGTATCGTGCCATCGCTGTGATTATCCAGCAAGGGTAACTACCACATGAAGAGAGTTCGAAAGTGTTTTGGGCAAGCATGCCCCCTCAACTGTGGCCAATCTTTGAGCGTTAGATATCGGTAGGCAATGTCGGGCGACTGGCTATGGCTTTTTCGACAATGCCAACAACCTTGTCTCTGTCTGCACCGGCCAGTGGCATGCGAGGCATACGAACCACGTCGTTACACCGTCCGACCACCAATCCGGCCAGCTTGATATTTTGAACCAGCTTGGTGCTTACATCTAGTTCCAGGAGCGGAACAAACCAGCGATATATTTCTCTGGCTTCATCCCAACGACCTGCTTTGGCCAGCTTGTAAATGGCAACCGTTTCGGCCGGAAACGCATCTACAAGACCGGCTATCCAACCGTCAGCTCCCATCATAAGGCTTTCGAGCGCCAGATTGTCGACACCCATCATCAGTGAAAACCTGTTGCCAAAGCGGTTGCGTAGGGTGGTTGTGCGCCGGATGTCATCCGAACTTTCTTTAATGGCTTGGAACTTGGGATCCTTCGCCAGTTCAGCAAGTTCACTTTCCCCCAGATCGACGCGATACCCCACTGGGTTGTTGTAAATCAGGATCGGTTTGTCGGACGCATCCGCAATCGTCTGATAATGTGCGACTGCTTCGCGACTATCCGCATGATAAAGCGTTCCGGGTAGCACCATAAAGCCGTCAGCTCCTGCTTTCTGGGCTTTGTCGACAAAGGAAAGCCCGCGCAGGGTTGCTGTTTCGGACACGGTTGCAATAACCGGAATGCGATCTTGAGAGGCTTCTTTGGCTGCTTTTACAATTTGGACTTTTTCATCAACCTCCAGAGTGCTGGCTTCCCCAAGGGAACCACACACGACAACACCGTCGACGCCATTATCGATTTGCCATGCGATATGGGAGACGTTGCCAGCATAGTCCAAGGACATATCGTCATTAAATTTTGTCGTAACTGCGGGAAAAACACCCTGCCATTTAACCATTGTAGCCTCCTGTCTAATACGTGAAGTGGGGTGCTTTTCGTGTTTTTGAAGCGAAGTCTGCACCCGATAGCCTTGTATGCGAATGATTTGCGCACAATCCGGTTTCAGATTTTTGTAAATCAATAATTGGATACAATATGCATAAATACGGATCATGGCGCAAGTCCGAAACAAATCTTGGATCCAAAAATGAAAGAAACTGCTACAAGGAAAGCCATAAAAGAGGACAGTATTATGAGTTTCTCATGGGCTAAGCGATAATTAATTATAGAAAATCAATATGTTGAAACAGCCCGTTATGGTACTGCATGACCCTGTGGACGCATCAATTGCTATTGCGCAACGTTGAGTATTGGATATTATATTATTTCAGAGCTGGCATCCTTCGACGATTTGTTCGGCTGTTACACCAAGTTGGAAAGATCGATATGGCTCAGATCGTGCGACGCACCACCACTACCATTGTTGCTGATGAATTGCGCAAACGGATCCTTACCGGACAGCTCAACGAAGGTGTGCAGGTCAAACAGGAAGCCATTGCAAACGAGTTGGGGGTCAGCCGGATTCCGGTAAGAGAAGCCCTGCGTCAATTGGAAGCTGAGGGGTTGATCACTTTGGTGTCCCACAAAGGCGCCGTGGTGACGCGACTGGAACCATCCGAAATAGCGGAATTGTTCGAAATTCGTATCATGCTCGAAAACTGGCTATTTGAAAAAGCGATTGCCAGCATCACAGAAGAAGACTTGCAAAAAGCAGAGCTTTTAATCAGTCAGATGCGCGACGAGGCCTCCATTCAGGAGTGGGGCACACTCAACTGGAAATTTCATGAAACGCTTTACCGGTCAGCACAAAAACACGCAACAATGAAAATATTGCGCCGTATCCATGACAATATCGATAGGTATGTGCGATTGCAGATTGCACTAACACAGGATAGTCAGAAACGCGCGCACAAAGAGCATCAGGCGATTGTTGATGCTGCCAGAGACAAAAACCCAAAAGTCGCAGCTGCACTGCTCGCCGATCACATCAATCACGTAAAAGATCAATTGTTGGAATCAATTGGAAACAAAAAAAGTGACGCCGACTAGGCTCGTCTCAAAAGAGCTAGAACTGGTTTGAATTTGCGAACAGGTTGGAACGTTGGTCGCTCGATACACAAAGAAAGTCACCATCGAACAATTGTGTCCGGGCTCCGATGTCCATGATTAGAGGCGATCGCGATGTGTTCTGGTCTCTGTGACTGTTAGCAGAAGCTCGTGGCTGTGTTTTCCCTGGTTCCAGGTTTTGCTGAATAACGTTCGGTAACGCCAGTTTTGGAAAAGCAGCAGCTGGGACCAATCCGAAAAGCGATAGGGTCCCTGCGACCAATAAGGTCTTTGCAACGATGCTTATTCTGCGATCAACCAACATATCTGCTTCCTCTTCCTCACCATTGCGCTCGCGTACTAACGCGCCGTTTTGATGTGATCAGACTGGTGGTCAATGGTTAATTTCATGTCGCCGCGCCATCAAAGAAGCCCTGAATTAGTGCTGAGTTGATGCGGTTTCTGTTGCTATGATTTCAAAAGAGTAAACATCCGTGCAGGTGAAATACTTTATTAAGAGATTGAATAAAAGGATCTTTTAAACATTTCACTTGAATTGATATAGAGACCTGAGCCGTCAGGTGGCTTCAATGGGAGATGCTTAACAAGACCTTACCGCTTCCAGTTGGCCAGAACGTTGGGGATGTCTGAGAAGGCATCCAGAACAACATCTGCTCCTAACGCATGCGCCGGAACTGCTGTGTAACCATAGCTCATGGCGATGACGGGCAAGCCTGCCGCTTTGGCTGAGTCCACGTCGGCTTGGCTGTCTCCAATCATGATGCTGGCGGCGGCGTTTCCTCCCGCACGAGCAAGGGCTGCATGAATGTGATCAGGATGCGGTTTGCGGTTTGGTACGGTGTCAGAGCCACAAATCGTATCAAAGCAATGCGCCAGACCCAACTGTTCCAAAAGGGAGACCGAAAGATGCTCGGTCTTGTTGGTGCACACGCCAAGCTTTAGGCCTGCATCGCGAAACCCTTTAACGGATTCTTCCACGCCAGAATATAGAACGCTTGTGTCGCAAATGTTTGCACTGTAATGGGCAAGAAACTGTTCGAGGGCCTCGTCCAGTGCGTCATCTGTAAGGGTGCGACCATAGTGAAAAAAGCCCCGCTCAATCGTTACTCGGGCACCCAAACCGACAATATCCCGAACATGGTCAACCGATACCGGAGCCAGCTTGTTAAGGGCGAGAACATGATTGAGCGCACCGGTTAAGTCCGGCGCTGTGTCAACCAAAGTGCCATCGAGATCAAAGAGAATGCAGGAAAAAGGGCCGGTTGACATGAAACATGATCCCATTTGATTGTGTTGGAGTGAAGCTGTGGCTCTGAGGAGGGTAATTTGACTGCTTTATATATCACCTAGCCGACGATCAAAGTCAGATCAACCGTCAATTCAACCAACTTGCCTACCTTAATAAAACGGAGCTTCTGTTTAATACAATTTCTGAAACGAAGCATCTTGGCCTTTTCCTTGTGCCGGTTGCGTGATATGAGCGACACAGAATGCGTAACACGCTCGGCTTGCGTTGCAACGACCCGTTTGGTCAAAGCTTGTTAGGCAAGAAGGCAAATTAAAAGAAGTGTGGGAAAATGAGCGAAGAGTTCAAACGGGAAGCAGCTGCGGCTGCGCTGGAATTTGTCAACGACGGCATGAAATTGGGCATTGGTACAGGATCAACAGCCGTTCATCTTGTCGAACTTCTCGGGCAAAAAGTGGCTGCAGGGCTGACCGTGGTTGGTGTTCCGACTTCGGAGCGGACCGCACGGCTTTGCGAAAAAGTGGGCGTGCCACTAACGACTCTGGAAGAAACGCCACAACTTGATTTGGCCATTGATGGAGCCGACGAGATTGACCCTCAGATGCGACTGATCAAAGGTGGTGGGGGGTCGTTGTTGCGCGAGAAAATCGTGGCGGCCGCTTCCAAAAATATGATCGTCATTGCAGATCAATCCAAAGTCGTTGAAACTCTGGGTGCCTTTCCATTGCCGATAGAAGTCATGCCATTCGGGTTGGGAGCAACTTGGGTTGCACTTGAAAATGTTTGCGCACGGTTTGGCATGCAAGGTGGGCTCGCTCTCCGCAAAAAGGCCGATGGTGAGAATTTTGTGACTGATGGGCAGCATTTTATCATTGATGCCTCTTTTGGCCGCATTTCCGATGTAGACGGTCTGGATATGGCATTGAGGGCTATTCCCGGTGTTGTCGAAACCGGCCTGTTTATCGGTATCGCCTCTAAAGCTGTTGTCGCGGGTAAAGAGGGTGTGGTCATACTTGAACCGCGCGCGTGAACGGCCAAAACTGAATTTGGAAAAGACATTCAAAAATTGTAAAATGAAGGACTGAAACATGAATAATACCGCCCTTGCTTCCATGCTCGCCGGCGTTGCGATGAGTTTCACCCTTGTCGTGCCTGCTCTCGCACAAGATGCAACCAAGACCGAAGTAAACACCAAAATTGACTCTCATTTGAATGCCGCGGTTGAGGTTGTCCAACAGACTGGCAACCTTCCTAACTTTAATGACCAATTCAAGCTGATCGTTACAAATTCGAAAAACTGGCTCATTCGCGAAAAACCAGATGCGGAAAAAGACATCGGTCCTGCTGTCGATGCTGCTGCAGAACTCTACAAAGACCAGACCGATTCCATCGCAAGAGCTGCTGCTGTTGCTTGGGCGCGTTATTTGAAAGAAGATGAACTGAAGGAAGTCTTGGCATTTTTCAAAACGCCTGCTGGTCAGAAATTCGCCAACTATCAACCTCGAATTCTGGGTGAAACAATTAAAAGCATTCAAGATTTTTCGGGTTTGATGACACAGGCAATCGTCCAAGAAGCCAAAAAAACACTCAATGCAAAAGGTCATAAGTTTCAGTAGACTTTCAGCAGACTCATATGACACTTTGAGACTTATGATATCCAAAGAACGCACCTTTTACGGTGCGTTTTTTTGTCTATTTGATTGCTGCTGCGTTCAGCTATGGGCATTCAGTCGCGCAAATGTCATCGCGGTGCTGGATAGTGTGAACAGTTAAATCCTTTCAGGACTTTAATTCTTTGCCAGTCTGCTTATGTTGGGAGTAACTCAAGGCTCTCAATCATGCCAGCCACAAGGTGGAATGACGAAGAGGGCGCTGCGAAATTTGTGAGGCTCATCGATGAATGAATTTGATTATGACCTGTTCGTGATTGGCGCGGGGTCGGGTGGTGTTCGTGCTGCACGCATGGCGGCGACCTATGGTGCAAAAGTGGCTGTGGCTGAAGAATATCGGGTCGGCGGTACCTGCGTCATCCGTGGTTGCGTACCGAAAAAACTGATGGTTTATGCTTCAAAATTTGCCCATGATTTCGAAGATGCTGCAGGGTTTGGCTGGACTGTCGGCGATTCCAGTTTCAGCTGGTCAGATTTTATTGCCCGTAAGGATGCCGAGATCGATCGGCTCAATGGTCTCTATATCAAGAATCTCGAACGCCATAATGTGGAGATTATCCAGTCTCGTGCCGAGATTGAATCCCCCCATCGTGTGCGTTTGACCGGTCAAGATCGCCACGTGACAGCCAAATATATTCTGGTTGCAACGGGCGGCCGGCCCAATTTTGCACAGCACTTGCCCGGTGCCGAGCATATGATCACGTCAAACGAGGTGTTTCACCTCGAAGACAAACCCGATCGGGTTGTCGTGGTTGGTGGCGGTTATATTGCCCTCGAGTTTGCAGGTATCTTCAACGGGCTTGGTGTAGATACCACTGTCCTTTATCGCGGCGAAGAAATTTTGCGCGGATTTGACGACGATGTGCGTGCGACGCTGCATGAAGAAATGGAAAAGAAAGGTGTTCAGATCATCTGTAATGATGTGATCTCGAGCATTGAAAAGGGCGAAGACGGACTGATCGTCAAGACCAAGGGCGGTGAAACTCTCATGGCCGATCAAATCCTCTCTGCCATCGGTCGCTCGCCTTACACCGAAGGCCTCGGGCTGGAACGCGTGGGTGTAGAGCTGGATGCCAAGGGTGCCATCAAAGTGGATGAGCATAATCGCACCAATATCGATCATGTCTTTGCTGTTGGTGATGTCACCAATCGGGTAAACCTAACCCCCGTAGCGATTAGGGAAGGGGCGGCTTTGGTCGAAACCCTGTTCAATAACAATCCAACTGTGATTGATTATGAAAACATCCCAACGGCGGTGTTCACACAGCCTGAAATCGGCACAGTCGGTATGTCGCAGGCTGAAGCAGAAGCCGCCTTTGACAATCTCGATATCTACATGGCCAAGTTTCGTCCGATGAAGAATACACTGGCCGGCAATGACGAGAAAATGCTGATGAAGATCATCGTCGATGCGGACAGCGATAAAGTCATCGGTTGTCACGTCCTAGGGTCCGATTCAGGCGAAATGGCCCAATTGCTCGGAATCGCGGTCAAGATGGGCGCGACAAAAGCCGACTTTGATGCGACCATGGCGGTTCACCCAACTGCTTCTGAAGAGTTGGTGACAATGAAAGAGCCTACCTCGCGCATCCGTAAAAACGGTTGAATAAACTGATTAAAGGGGCGATGTCTCATGACGGCGGTTCTTCGCCCCATAACGGCTCATGACCTGAATGCAGCGACGCTATGCGGCGTTGCTGCATGGGTCAGTACAATTGCGCCCTTGCTTGACAAATTCGAAGCTTCAGATCTTTCTAAGATCGAGCAGACCTTTCAGTATTTTTTCCTCGCCCACTTGATGAAGCGGGACAATGATCAAGACCATCTAATTGTTGCTGAGCTGGACGGTCAGATTGCCGGTTTCTATAACCTCGATAGTGTTACAGCTGAACTGACTGATTTGTGGGTTCCGCAACAATGGCAAGGGCAGGGCACAGCAGGCTTGATGCTTCGGGACGCTATGGCCACAGCTCGTGAGTTTGGCCATGCCAACCTGACGCTTGAGGTTCAAGTCGGCAATGTACGTGCCATCGCCTTCTATCACAAACATGATTTTGTGGAATGTGGACGAAAAGTTGAGCGTGATCCAATTCTGGAGTGCATGGTAGAGAAAATCCAGATGCGCTTGCCGCTGGCATATAGGCCCGTGTCTGGTATTGTTTCATTATGAGCGAAGCGAACAAAAGTAGAAAGACAAGACGTGACACTTGAGGAAGTAAGACGTGCGCCGCACGAATGGGTGGGCTACTTCGGCTATGGCTCATTGGTCAATGATAATACGAGAAATGCTGAAAGTTTTGGATTTGCCGGTCGGCTAAAAGGATATCGCCGCCGCTGGTCTATTTGGCACAGCAGTGAAGAGCGCAAGGCCTTTGGCTTTGGTGGTGTCGCAGCACTCTCCGTCACAGCAAATAGCCAAGCTTTTTGTGATGGATTACTGATCTTTGACCGCAAAGACCATCTGCCCAATGTCGATCAACGCGAAAATATGTATGACCGTATTCTGATCGATTTGGCTGATTTCCAAACCGAACATGCGATGCCTCTAGGCGTGGATTGTTACATCTATGTGGGACAGCCAGCTCACTCGGACACCGTTGATCCGCATTTCCCGATTTTGCAGTCTTATGTAGACGCAGTGATGCAGGGTTTCTTGCACAAATTTGGTGAGGCAGGCGTTGAACGCTTTATCGCGGAGACTGACGGTTGGCAAACTCCAATCGTGCAAGATCGCCATATACCCTTCTACCCGCGCAATGTCACCCTGACACAAACGGAACAAATCCTGCTAGACAGTTACATCAAGCAAAGCGGGGCACCGGTGGTTCCTGTTCCGAAGGCGGCGCTTCAAAGAGCTGGAGAATAGGCCCTTCAGTCTCATTTCAGCCCACTGTTCGGACGCGCGTGTGCTTTCGGGTTGGCGAGTGGCAAAAGTTTCGTTAAAAGTGACCAACAAACATGCAAAACGGCTTGCGAATAGTCAGTTTCCTGTTTTGGTGTGTGATCTTTTTGTACTATCCTCACTTTAAAGGCCCGTTTGCTGCAAAAAGGCACGTCACCATGACCATCATCGACTCCATTCGCAAAAGCGTGGTTCCCATCCACCCCGAAGGTTACCCCTTCATTGCTTTGTTTGCTTTGGCAAGCGTTGTTCTGGGCTGGTTCTTTGCACCATTCTTCTGGATCGGTCTGTTTCTGACGCTTTGGTGTACTTATTTTTTCCGAGATCCTGCGCGTATCACACCCTTGCAAAAAGGCTTGGTGATTTCACCTGCCGACGGCATTGTCTCTGGCATTGGTCTCGCCTCACCACCAAAAGAGCTGAGTTTGTCAGACGAGTCCATGATGCGGGTGTCTGTTTTCATGAATGTGTTTAACGTCCATGTGAACCGTGCGCCTCTGCCGGGAAAAGTGCGTCGTGTGGCCTATAAGCCGGGTAAGTTCCTTAATGCCGAGCTGGATAAAGCCAGTGAATATAATGAACGCAACAGCTTGATCCTCGACACCGAATATGGTGCTGTAGGTGTGACCCAGATTGCGGGCCTCATTGCCCGCCGTATTGTCTGCTGGGCTCAGGATGGTGAAGAACTCCCTGTTGGTGAACGCTTTGGCCTCATTCGCTTTGGCAGTCGGGTTGATGTCTATCTGCCTTCTCACATCGTTCCTACGGTTGTGATTGGCCAAACGATGATCGCCGGTGAAACCGTTCTTGCCAATATGGAAGGCCCACAAAGCGATTCTCGCGCTCATCGCGAGCAATAAAGAAAACTGGCAAAATAAGAGCGATCAACAAACTCATCAAAACGGACAGGACGTTCATGGACGACGAACAGGATCACGGCTTAACCAATCCGTTTCAGCCTTTTGAACCAGAAGAAAATAGCCCGAAACAACGTTTCAAGGCTGTTCCATTTCGGTTGATTGCGCCCAATCTGGTCACATTGATGGCGTTGTGCGCCGGTTTGACCGGCGTTCGCATGGCCATCGAAGGCCGCTTTGAGATGGCGTTGATTTCGCTCTTCGCCGCTGCTTTCCTTGATGGGGTTGATGGCCGTGTGGCTCGCATGCTCAAAGGGACGTCTCGCTTTGGTGCTGAGCTCGATTCACTAACCGATTTTGTCAATTTTGGTGTTGCCCCGCCGCTTATTCTCCATATCTGGATTTTGAACGCCATCCCATCAATCGGCTGGATTGCATCCTTGCTTTTCGCGATCGCGATGGTTCTGCGGTTGGCCCGCTTTAACGTTGCTCTCGATGAGAAAAACAAGCCAGCTTGGAAACGGGGCTTTTTTGTCGGAGTGCCAGCGCCTGCAGGTGCAATTGCCGTCTTGGCGCCAATTTATCTGGAGCTGGCAGGCATGCCGCATTACGATCAACTGGCGATTCTGGTGATGATCTACACTTTGTTCATTGCCATGTTGGTGGTCTCTTCCATTCCGACTTACTCGGGTAAAACAGTCGGGCTCCGCATTCCTCGGGCCCATGTGGTGCCGTTGATCGTTGGTTTTGTTGCGACCATAGCGATGCTGTTTTCCTATACGTGGATTACCATGCTGGTGGTCGTCGCGCTTTATCTGATCTCGATTCCCTTGGCCAGACGCGCTTGGCATAAAGCCAATCGAGAAATGGCAGAAGAGGCAACAACCAACCAGAATGAAATCAATGAGCAGGACGATCTGAAAGACTAGCCAGTCCTGCTGATTTTATAGTCCATCGGATTAATGTGTCTTTCGGGATTCATTCAACTTGCGCTTCGAACCGATAAACAAAAGGCCCGCCGAGATCTAACTCGGCGGGCCTTTTGTTTTGATAATAACGAAGGGAGTGCCCTGTTATTCTGCTGCTTGTGGCAAATCCGATATCGGATCAACCGGTTTTTCTTTTGCTTTGCGTTCCTGCAGATCAACCAGCTTTGATTGTTGTGCAGTGACCGACGCTCCGGAAGTAGTTGCCAAACCGGTGTTAAGAGCTGTTTCCAGGGCAATGCTGGGCATGGGTTCTTTGGCGCCATTTCTTTTGCCCGTTACCAATCGCCAAAGCAACGCGAAAGTTGGTTTCAGCGTCACAGACGGGAAGGCCAAAAGCACAGGGATCAGAACCAACGTCAATAGAGTGGAGAATGCTAGGCCAGATATCACCGCGGTTGACAGCTGTGTCCACCATCCAGCGGTTATCGAACCTACCGAAATCACTCGTTCAAAGAAGTCAAAATTCACGCTGGTCGCCATGGGAATGAGGCCTGCGATGGTGGTGATCGTCGTCAAAAGAATCGGGCGAATCCTCTGTGAGGCGGTTTTTACCACCGCTTCGATCACTTCAACCCCTTCCTCGCGGAACCGGTTGTAGGTATCGATCAGAACAATGGCGTTGTTCACCACAATCCCAGCAAGGGCAACCACACCTGTTCCGGTCATAATAACAGAGAATTTCTGCCCCGTGATCATCATGCCGAGCAGCACACCCATGACGGACAACACCACCGTCGAAAGCGTCAGGAAGGTTTGATAGAAGCTGTTAAACTGGGTGATGAGAATGATCGCCATGATAAACAGCGCACCGATGGCCGCTTTGCCAAGGAATACCATGGATTCCTGCTGCTCTTCATCCGCACCACGGAATTTGAACAACACACCCTCAGGCCAGGTCTGAGCATTGATCCACTGGTCAATCTGTTTGACCTTTTCGTCGATCGTTACGCCATTATCCTGCACCACGGTTGCCTTGACATTCATGGCATAGAAACCGTCGCGCCTTGTGATGGACGAGACTTTCTTGCGTGGTTCTACCTGCACGAAGTTGCTAATGGGAACCTGACCATTTGGTGTCAACAACTTGAGTTGATCCAACTGTTTGATGCTTCGTTGTTCTTGCGGCAAACGAACACGAATTTCTACTTCGTCTTCGGAATCATCTGGGCGATATTTACCGATCATCACACCGTTGGTGACGAGCTGAACCATCGAGCCGACAGATCCAATGGTCGCGTTGTAGCGACCGGCAGCTTCGCGGTCGATGTTAAGCTCCCATTCAATGCCGGGCAGGGGACGACTGTCTTCAATCTCAATCAGATCGTCAACTCCGTCGAAATGGTCGCGCACCATGCGTGTGGCTTCAGCAACTTTTTCATAGCTGGATGATGAGATCTGTAGACTAATATCTTTGCCGGTTGGCGGCCCGCCTTCGACTTTCTGGACTTCAATATGGATGCCAGGGATATCAGCGGTCCGTTCGCGGATTTCATTGAAAATTTCTTTAGCCGGACGACGGCAGCAAAAATCATCAAACTCCATATTGATGGTACCGATGGCATCGATTGGCTTGGAATTGTTGCCGCCCCCGATGCTTCCGGTGCTAACGCCAGACGGAGCGGAGTTGGTGACAATATCGCGCACGCCAACAACCTGCAGAACCTCGTCCTCCACTGCCTTGACCAAAACACGGCTTTCCAAGGCACTCATGTTGCCTCGAGCCGAGACATAAACCATGGCCTTGTCCGGCTCTTCATCAACAAAAAATTCAACACCGGCGTTATGGGTGCCGAAGCTGGTCGCAATGACGTAACAGGCGATGATCACCGACAAAATGGTTGCGATATTGCCTAACGGGCTTGAGGCCAGAACATGCAATACACGCGCATAAATGCCTGTCAGGCCGGTCATGTCACTGGGGTTGAACGTGTGGCCACCGGACAAATGATTGGCGTTGGCAACTTCTTCCTCTGTTGCTCGCTTTTTGCCGATGAAACCACCCATAACCGGAAGGAAGACCATTGCAGTAAGCAAAGCTGCCGATAGAATGATGATCACCATGATCGGCAGATAACTCATAAATTCGCCTGACACGCCGGGCCACAAGAGCATAGGCAGGAAGGCGGCCAATGTGGTCGCTGTTGAAGAGGAGATCGGCCAGAACATCAATTTGGCGGCTCGAATATAAGCCTCCATTCGCTCCATGCCTTCTGCCACCTTTCGGTCCGCATATTCCACGATCACAATAGCCCCGTCGACCAGCATGCCGACAGTCAATACCAGTCCGAACATAACCATCATATTCACGGTCATGCCGATGCCGGACAGGATCAAAAACCCGATCATGAAGGAGGTGGGGATCGCAATCCCGATCAATATGGCAGATCGCAAGCCCAGAGCCGCCAGAACCAACATCATCACAAGCGCAACTGCAGTCATGATCGAAGACTGGAGAGATCCCAGAATTTCAAAAATCGGTTTGGCTTCATCAAGCAGGAACCGAACTTTAATGGCTGGGTTCCACGTTGCCATTTCTTTTTCGACAACCGCTCGCACAGCCTCATTATTTTCAATGATGTTGGTGCCAAGGCGCTTTTTGATCTCGATTGAGATCGCAGGTTTGCCATTCACACGGGTAATAGAGGAGGGGTCTTTAAAGGTCCGTTTGATCGTCGCGATATCACCCAAAGTGACCACGCCCTCACCAAATTGTTTGATGGGGATCGAATAGACATCTTCGGCTGACTCGATCAAGCCGGGTACTTTGAGGTTAAAGCGGCCTTTGCCATTGTCCAGAAAACCAGCAGGAACAAGGCGGTTATTCATTGTGACTGCATTAACAAGTTCAGTTTGGGTAACATTGTAAGATTCGAGCTTGAGCAGGTCGATTTCAACTTCAAGCAGCTCTTCGCGATGCCCCGAAAGGCTGGCTTCCAGAACCGTTGAAATACCTTCGATTTCATCCTGTAGTCGCTGTGCATGGCGATAAAGCGTCCGCTCGGGGACTTCACCGGACAGTGTCACATAGAGAGTTGGCTGGAGAGAGAAATTGACTTCGTTGATGGTCGGTTCGTCAGCATCGGCTGGTAGCTCGGCTTGCGCCTGCTTGACCTTGTCTCGCACATCGGCAACAGCCTTGTCCTTGTCAAACCCGACATCGAACTCAAGCAGAATCCCTGCGTGGCCCTCAGAGGAGGTGGCTGTGATTTCTTTGACGCCGTCCAAAGCCTGTAGCTTATTCTCCATTGGCTTGACCAAAAGCCGTGCAGAATCTTCAGGTGAAATGCCACTTTGGCTAATTGATATATAGAGAACCGGAATATCAATGTCCGGCTGGGATTCTTTAGGAATGGTGATATAGCTGACGATACCGGCTGCCACCAATACAATCATCATCGTCAGGACAGTTCGTCGCGCCCGCAGGACTGTGTCAAGAATACCATTCATTGTGCACTCTCCGCTTTAAGGGATGCTTTTTTGTCCATGCCTTCGCGTAATGAACTGGCCGAGACGGCTTCAATAAGCTGACCGCTCTTTACATATTCTTGCCCGACCGTAATCACGTCTACAATGCTGGGTAGTCCACCCACCCAAACGCCTTCAGCATCATTGGCCAGAATGCTCACCGGTGTGAAAATCGCATGACTGTCTTCCACCCGCATAACGCCAACAATGCCTTCATCAGACAGGGTCAGGTGAGCGGGGCTCATCAAATGGGCCTGTAAGGGATCCAGAACCAAATTAGCTATCGCAGTGACACCATCGCGCAGGGAACGATCAGGATTAGGGACTTCGACTTCAATGAGAAATGTGCGGGTTTCTATGTTTGAGGCGGTGCTGACATAGCGAACAACACCATCCGCTTTTTCACCCGTAACCAGCTCCACCTGTGCTTTTGCACCAACATGTACTCTGGGAATATCACGTTCGGAAACCTGACCAACAACGAGCATTGGATCGGGATTCATCAACACAGCGCATGCATCGCCGGATTTGAGTTGATCTCCCACCTCAGCCAAGGGGCCTTGAACCGATCCGGCAATCGGCGCGAGTACTTTGGTTCGGGCCAGTTCGACTTTGGCAATTTTTACCCCAGCCAATGCTGCATCTCGTTGTGCTTTAAGCGCTTCAATTTGGGTTTGGGCTGCAAAGCCTTTTTTCGCGAGGGTTTCTTTGGCGTCCAGATCAAACTCGGCCTGTGCCAGGGCTGCCTCGGCCTGCGCCAAACTTGCAAGGCGAGAGCCAGCATCCAGTTCGCACAGCAAGGTGTCCTTTTCGACCCATTGGCCCTTCTCTATTGAACGCGAGAGAACTGTAGCAGTCGTTTCAGCACGCACAGTGACTGTTTTGTCCGACTGTGTGCGTCCGCGAATGGTCAGGAGCGATTGGCGTTCCTGTGATGAAAATGTTTGTACAGCGACCCGAACGGCCTCTGTCTCGGTTAGTTGATTGCGAACGGCTGGCGGCGGAACCGCGCCTTCGCTTGCCTCACCGCTAATTACAGTGTGTCCGGTTGCCATCCAACCGACAATGCCAGCGGTAAACAGCAGAGCTAGGCCGTATGAGCCTTTAAGTCGCAATGCCATGATTTATCCCTCATCCTAATCCCTTCAGCAAAGAAGGGTGGTCTCATCCAATAAAACAATGCTCTTTGACAAAATTCGCCAAAGCTTTTTGAATCTTACTCAAGGCCCGCTTGATTTAAATTCTGTGGCAGAACGCTCTGCCGGGCAATCTCCACCAACTCCACACCATGCTTCCTCAGATAGTCTATGCTTGCCTGAACACAATAGCGGCCGTAGTTTTGAGCCCAAAGTGCCACGTCCTCAAATTGCTCTTCGCTATCCTGAGCCGGACAATTCAAAGCACCCTCCTGGTTCATTTCATCGCATGAGTTGATCGACATAATCTCTTGTTCAAGTTGGGAAATTTGTCTTTCAATAGCGGCCTCAATTGCGTCAGGGCCAATCATTCTTGCAAAGATTGAAATCAACAAAAACTCTGACCGAAATATATCTGGTCGGTGCGGCAGAATAAGTTCACTTAAGAACGCTTCGCGTCCAGCATCCGTGATTGAATAGATCTTGCGTGCAGGTTTTCCTTCTTGCGTTTCGTGACGGCCGATGACCAGTTTGTCCGCTTCCAATCTGGATAATGCAGGATAGATTGATCCGTAACTTGCTTCGACAAAGAAACTAAAAGGACCTTCAGTCGATGACTTGCGGATGTCATAACCGGATTTATCCCCGCAAAACAAAACTGCCAAACAGATGGTACGCACGTTCATGGATTTATTCCTGATCTTGATTGCTCAATTCATCGTAACAAAAACCAGACTGAGCGTTCTGGTTTCTAAGCAATTTGCTGCTCTGTATATGTACGTTTGATATATATTTCTAGTTCATATATCAAATAAATATATGACAGGTGGATATGCGTCAATGTGTCTTTGCTGAGCGCCTGATAAAAGCTTACGGAAAAGTGCGTATGGGGTAGAGTGATCTCAACCAAATATCATCTGATTTAGGATATATGCCTGATGCCCATTACAGATCTGGTGCCTCCAGAAAGGCGCATTGAACAAGGAGCCAAGGGTGTTTTTCAGAACCCTCTATTCCGGCTACTCGCGATCAATTGGCTCATTGGGCTGGTTGCAACGATCGTGGTGTTTAGCGGATTGTTGATTACCAATGCAGCGGGACTATATGACCTGATTTCTAGCAGCGAAAACCCGCTAATTCCGATGGCGCTGCTCTTTTTTGGTTTGCTAATCACGCTATGCAGCGTAGCGATGGCTGCAGCCATAATGATGTTGCCCAAAGGCGACCTGTAACAGACTAGGGAAATTTAATTTTTGAGCGGTCAGTCGAGGCCGACAATACTGCTACGCCTCTCAACGAATGCAACATCACGCCATGTGCCGTTCATTTTGCCGTAGTTCATACGTGCTATTTTTTTGCGCATTCCGACGATGCGGAAGCCAAATTTACGATGCAACGCAATGCTGCCTTCATTTTCAGGGAAAATACTGGCTTGTAGCATCCAGATTCCTGACTCTTCGCTTTCTTTAACCAGCGCTTTCATCAGCATGGAGCCAATTCCTTTGCCAAGCACTGACGGAGAAACATAGATGCTGACCTCCGCCACTCCATCATAAACACAGCGCGATGAAACACCCGACAATGCAGCCCAACCCACTACGATGCTGTCTATGGTTGCGACAATACGGCAATTGGGCAAATGCGATTGATTCCAATCAGACCATTCAGAGGCCTTGGCGGTAAATGTCGCGTTCTCTGTGTCTATACCCTCTTGATAAATTCTAAGAACGGCATCCGCGTCTTCTGTCTGCATTGATCTAAGAGTGGGTGGGGTGAAGGAGGAGGACTGCATTTTCTCGACCGTATTTGACATGAAAAGGACGGCTGACAGGGTGCTGCGCGCGGGTTGAAATTACAATCCCAAAAGCAAAAAAAGCCAATGCAAGGCCAGTGAGCCCTCAAGGCTCAACACTTGCGAAACCATATTTCTGCATCGCGCGTTAACGCTGTACAGGTGCCGTTCGTTCATTTTGAACGGCATCGAAACAAGTCGGTAAGATTTAATCCAAGCTCTTAACCATTTGAAAAGGCTACTTTTGCAAACACGCATCCGAAGGGCGAAACTTGCTGCGTAATTTATAATTGGGAGATTGTTCCAAGCCATTCTGAACCCAACGCCACAGACAAGCATATCTGCAAAGGGGAGCTATCCTCACTGTAGGAATGCAGCCAAAAAACGAACAGATGGGCTGGGAGACGAAAAATGATGGCAAGGGAAGGCAATCAAATCAGAATTGTGCAGCGAGGCGTAAATGTTTGGATCAGTAACGAACAAACACGAAGTTTCATGCAGCCGGTATCTCACTTTAGTCACGCATATTGGGCCCAGTTAAAGGCAGCTGTAACTAAAGCATTGCCCATAAAATCCGGGTTCAATCGTTGGCTACGGCTGATGGTCCTGCAATTCGCTTTATATAGCTTGATCGTCACTGGTGCTATTAGCGCCACCTTTATGGGCAGCGATGTAATGCTGTCTATGCTGAGTGAAAAGATGACGGAAATGGCGTCAAGTGTCGTTCTGTACCAAGTGCCAGCGGGCATAGAGACTGCCGAACTGCGTCCAACGTTGCAATAGCTCTTTCTTGCCCGCGTGGCATCATAGCAAGGACATTCACAAAGGCATCACAGCAATATCCGCAATGCCTCAGGACTAGTGGCATTATTGGACCACTTTAAACGGCATAGAAAATTTGGCAGTTTTCTCGGAGTTGGCATCTTTGAGCAAATAATGCGACACATAGCTGCCTGGTTTAAGCCCCGAAAGATTGACGGTAAGCGTCAAATGGATCTCGCGATTATGCTGCCCCAGAGGTAAGGCGAGATTGAGAAAATCATCTTTCTGAAACAGCGTTGTGCCGCCGGGATTGGACAGGGCAAAATCAATCGACCATTTGGCAAAGCTGCTGCCGTCGCTTGTGGTGCCATACCCGAATCCGATGGGTTCAACATATATTATCTGTGGTTCATTGGGTTTGAAAATGGAGCCATGTGGTTTGTAAATACCGTATCCGGTGATTTCTGTGGCAAACTCTGCTTTTCGCACAAACATCGGTGAACGTTGCCAATAGGCATCCATCAGTTCATCCAATGCTTCATATGCGGCATTTGGTTGTCCTGAAACCAAAAGTGTCTCAGCAGTGGCGAGTTTGTCAGCCAAGTCCGACGCCAATCCCTGTGAAGGGACAAGCAGTGTGGCGATCAATAGGGCCATCCATCGAAGTGCACGCATCAAATCAATCCTTCCCCCAAAAATATAATTTTGATGGAGCAAGTATACCACATTTTATACGCTACTGATTGCCTTAAATTCCCGCTGGAGCGGGCGTTATGTCGCCCGCCTAATGGCGCATGTTAGGCGTGGCTTAGCTGATATTCCTGACGCGACTGTATGAGAATGAGTTGAGCAGAGCGAAGGAAAAGACCTGCCATAACCAGGGCAACCACAATGTCCGGCCACGCTGAACTTGTGAAATATACGGTCAGACTTGCTCCCATTACGGCGACATTGCCGATGGCATCATTTCGGGAACACAGCCACACCGAACGCACATTGGCATCGCCGTCTTTATAGCGAGCTAGCAACAGCACGGAGGCGACATTTGCAGCCAGCGCCAAAAATCCGATGCTTCCCATAATTTCTGCTTTGGGGACGGAAAGAAAAGCGATCTGATAAAGCGTCGATCCAAATATCCAAAGCCCCATTGCCAACAAACTCAATCCCTTGATCATCGCCGCAGTTGAACGCACCTTCAAACTCATGCCGATGACTGCCAAGCTCATTCCATATGTGACGGAATCGCCCAGAAAGTCCAATGCGTCAGCTTGCAAAGCCTGAGACCCTGCCAACTTGCCCGCAAGCAGTTCAACCAGAAACATCACACCATTCAAGGCAATCACCGCCCAAAGAATGGTCTTGTAACGTGCATCAACACCATCAAAAACCGGATTGCCTGAACATCCGCATGACGTGGTTTGGCTTTCTGATTGGTTCTTATCACTTTGCGTATCACAGCAGGGCGATGTGCAATCTTTAGATGCTGTGCAGGATTTACTCATGAATTGTCTTTCTTCTGACTGGATTTGTTTCGGTTACCCAGACTATAATTGCTCTAGTGGCTATAGCTTCAAGAGGAAAAGTGACAAATGTTCTCGATCGGTGAATTGTCGAAATCCAGCGGCGTCAAGGTTCCAACCATTCGCTACTATGAGCAAGTTGGTCTGCTGCAACCTGCAGACCGAAGTGAAGGCAATCAACGGCGCTATGAGCGTGATGGCTTGAAACGTCTGGTTTTTATCCGTCATGCGCGAGATTTGGGGTTCTCGCTGGACGATATCCGATCGCTCTTGACACTTAGCGAGGATAACAGTCACTCCTGCACTCAAGCAGACGAGATTGTTGCCCGCCATCTCGACGATGTTCGAGCACGGATTGCCAAATTGGCGCGATTGGAAACCGAACTGGTCCGTATGACCCAATGTGAGGGGCACAGCGTGGCTGATTGCGAGGTCATTGAGAGTCTTGCCGACCATACCCACTGCTTACATGAACATTGATCTGCTAACAGGCATGAAAAATGGGATAATTCGGTTTAATGCCTGTCGGAATCAACATCCGGTCTTGTTGTTGTATCCGGTTTATGGTGGTGATGACGGCAATTCAAAATTTGGAGATGCACAATGATTTGGTCGGTCTATCTTTCAGGGGAAATTCACAGCAATTGGCGCCAAGAAGTAGAGCAGGGGGCCGAAGCGTTGGGTTTGGCGGTGCAATTTTCAGCCCCCGTGACCGATCATGCCGCGTCTGATGATTGTGGTGTTGCTATTTTAGGCGCTGAGGACGACAAATTCTGGCATGACCACAAAGGCGCCCAGATGAATGCCATTCGCACCCGAACTTTGATTGAGGCTGCTGATATTGTTGTTGTTCGCTTTGGTGAAAAATACAAACAATGGAATGCAGCGTTTGACGCTGGTTATGCTGCTGCACGAAACAAACCTATCATTGTCATGCATGGTGACGATCATCAGCATGCCTTGAAGGAGGTCGATGCCGCAGCTTTGGCGGTGGCACAAACACCTGCTCAGGTCGTGCAAATTCTCAAATATGTCATAGCGGGTAAACTGGCGTAACACTTCAATCGGAATTAATGATCAATGATTCAAATTTATTGATGTGACGATTGAAGCAGACTGCCTTATAGATCATTCATGACCTCAAAAAGACTCCCCGATGATAGTATGACGACCGGCACTTTGTTCCTTGAAGGCGCAAAACGCTGCCTACCCGTTATTCTTGCCGCTAGCCCTTTTGGTGCTTTGTTTGGTGCCTTGGCTGTTGAAGCTGGCATGACAGTCTCCGAAGCTGTGATTATGAGTGCTTCAATTTTTGCTGGTGCCAGCCAGTTGGTGGGGCTTGAATTGTTTGGACAGGCCATCCCTGCTTGGGTTGTTGTCATGTCCATTTTTGCAGTCAATTTCAGACATATTCTTTATTCCGCGTCACTTGGCCGGCATATCTCGCATTGGCCAATATTGCAGCAAGCTTTCGGCTTCTTCTTTTTGATCGATCCTGTGTATGCAGAAGCTGAGCGCCGCCATGAAAGGGGCTTTGAAGTCCAGTTTGCATGGTATTTGGGTCTTGTAATCCCTATTTATATCGGCTGGATCGCACTGACGTGGCTGGGCGCAATTCTGGGTAACTTCTTAAACGATGCTCAAAAATGGGGGATTGATTTCATCTTGCCGATCTACTTCATGGGTTTGGTGTTAGGGTTCCGCAAGCGCTCCTTCTGGCTGCCTGTTGTGGCCGTGAGTGCGGTAGCATCAATCATCGCAAGCAAGACGGTTGGCTCGCCTTGGCACGTCTCCATTGGCGCTATGGCGGGCATTCTATTTGCCGCGGTTTTTGCGCCCAATGCCAAAGGCCAGCCCCCCGCCGAAGTGAGCGTGTCGAATGAGGGTGCGGTGTGATGTCTTCAACTCTTTGGATTATCCTTGGCGGAGCCCTCGTTACGTATTTGACGCGCTTTGGCGGCCATGTGGTTTTATCGCGCTTTAAACACATCCATCCTCGTGTCCAAGCAGGACTTGATGCGGTTCCCGCTGCTGTTCTGACTACACTGATGGCCCCTGCCGTGGTCAGCGGCGGGCCTGCTGAATGGGCTGCAATGGCTGTCGCCACCGCCGCAGGGCTGCGCCTATCGATATTGCCTATGGTGGCTGTCGGTATGTTGACTCTTGTCGTCTTGCGGCATTCTTTGGGCTGACCGAAAGGCGCGCGGTAAGGCGCTGTTTGATGGACATTAAACGCATGAAGATTGGAATTCTGGTCGCCGGGGATTTATCTCAAGAACGCAAATTGCGCTTTGGAACTTTGGCGACAATGTTCGAAACGCTGCTGTCTTCAGTTGAGCCCGAACTGATCTATCAAGACTATGATGTCTTTAAGGATGTCTTTCCCACAGATCCACAAGAGTGTGACGGTTGGTTGATCACCGGCTCCTATCACAGCGCTTATGAAGATTTGCCATGGATGCTGCGATTGCAAGCGTTTATTCGCGAAACACTCGATGCCAATATCCCCATGATTGGAATCTGTTTTGGCCATCAGATCATGGCACAGGCCCTGGGAGGGCGCGTGGAGCGAGAAGCTTCAGGCAAATGGGGTGCGGCCGTCAATACCTATAAGCTTGACGGTGGAGCAGGCGAATTTCCATCGTGGATGAGCAGCGACAGCACCCAAATTTCCTTGCAAGCCAGTCATCAGGATCAGGTCACAATACTGCCGACAAACGCCAAGCTACTTGGAGGCAATGATTTCTGCCCAAATGGTATCCTCTCATATGGAAACACCGGCTTTTCCATGCAGTTGCATCCAGAGCTTTCAAGTGACTTTATTCGGGATGTTTTTGAAACCCGCCGTGGCGACGTGATGAGTGAGGAAGAAACGGATCTGGTTCTGGAAAAAGTGGATCTTCCCGTGGATAGCCCTTTGGCCGGCCGTTGGATGGTGGATTTCTTCAAATTAAATCAACCATAGCGGCCTGTGAATGACTATATAACAAACAAAATAGAAATAATCAGTTGCACCAAGGAGCGCCCTATGTCCGAGAAAATGGTCCCGATCTTCGACGGTCACAATGATACATTGCTCCGCCTTGAAATGGCCTCGCGTGCCAACAAACCCATTTCATTTTTGCGAGGCGATAGTAGTTTGCATATTGATCTGCCAAAAGCAGAACAGGGGCATTTTGCCGGTGGCTTGTTTGCCATGTTCGTTCCACCAAATCAAAAACCGGGTGAGGCAATGAATTTTGCCGACATGACACAGCCTTTGGAACAAGGCTACGCCCTCGATATGACGGTTGCGATGATGGCTCAAGCCTTTCGTTTGGCGCGGGCATCCAAATCTCGTGTTCAGATCTGCCGCTCGAGTATAGAAGTCAAAATGGCGATGGAAGATGGCGCTGTTGCTTTGATGCTGCATATTGAGGGAGCTGAAGCGATTGATGCGGATTTCAATGCACTGGAGGTCCTCTATGCAGCTGGGTTAAGGTCACTAGGCCCGGTCTGGAGTCGTAGCAATATCTTTGGCCACGGCGTTCCCTTCGATTTTCCCGGGTCTCCAGATTCAGGCCCCGGCTTAACAGATCTGGGCAAGGAGCTTGTGCGTCAATGCAACAGTTTAGGGATATTGATTGACCTTTCTCACATGAACGAGCAGGGGTTTTGGGACGTCCATGAAATTTCCAATCGCCCGCTTGTTGCCAGCCATTCCAATGTGCATACCTTGTGCCAAACCCGTCGCAATTTGACGGATCAGCAGCTCGATGCAATCTCGGAAAGTGATGGTTTGGTTGGGCTTAATTATGCCGTTGGTTTTCTGCGATCCGATGGAGACAAGCACAACAATGATGTTGCTCTGGATCTGATGGTTGATCACATCGCTTATTTGCTTGAAAAACTGGGTGAGGATGGCGTCGCTCTTGGATCTGATTTTGATGGCGCCACTGTTCCTGCAGCCATCGGTAGTGTGGCAGGCAATCAGGCTCTGATGGAGCACATGCGAACGCGAGGTTTTGGTGAGTCTTTGATCGAAAAAATTGCCTATAAAAATTGGATAGGGATGCTGGAAAAGACAGGCATCTAATCCCTATTCCAAAGCAGAAAACCAGCGTCGTGCTGGATTTTGATGCATATGATACAAAAAGGCCCCGTTCAAATGGAACGGGGCCTTATCAAAATCAACGGCATTTCAAGCTATCAATCTTCAAAGTCTTCATCATCTTCGTCGTCTTCGATATCATCTTGAAGCGGTACACGCTGGGGGCGCGCGTTGGCATCGCGGCCGATGCGATCGGCAATGTGGGCAAGATCAATGAAATGATCTGCTTGACGACGCAATTCATCAGCAATCATGGGGGGCTGTGTTGACATTGTAGAGACAACACTCACCTTGCGGCCACGACGCTGCAATGCTTCGACCAGTTTTCTGAAATCACCATCACCTGAGAAAATAACGAAATGATCCACATGATCAACGAGTTCCATGGCGTCGATTGCCAACTCGATGTCCATATTGCCTTTGACTTTGCGTCGGCCGGCAGAATCAGTGAATTCTTTGGTCGGTTTTGTAACGACATGATAGCCGTTATAATCTAGCCAGTCGATTAACGGCCGGATGGAAGAGTATTCTTGGTCTTCTGCAAGTGCGGTATAGTAATAGGTCCGAAGTAGGTAGCCTTTACCGCGAAACTCAACGAGCAGTCTTTTATAATCGATATCAAAGCCAAGTGTTTTTGTTGTTGCATACAAGTTGGCTCCGTCGATGAAGAGAGCGACCTTTTCACGAGGATCAAACACGGGTTTTCCTTCTTAAGCTGGTTATAATTGGACCCAACCCTCAGTGATAGCTTGAGACAAAAGCTCAAAAGCGTGGCTAAAATTGCCAAAAATTTTATAAAAATACGCTAAACGATCGTCTGGACTAGTCTTTCAACGATCTGCAATCACCTAAAATTAAATCGAATCTTACACTATAAGGAACAGCGCACAATAACTATCGAGAAACGCACATATTAAACGAAAAGCCCGATTTTTGCTTAAGAAAATGATGTTTCTCGGATTTCTCTTAGCAAATTGTGCATATAAACGTTCGAATGTGGCCAAAGCTCCTTGTCAAGTTGCATGTATGGCTATATGCAGGAAACAGAATCCCCCAATCAGGAGATAGTCTATGGCACGCGTGACCGTTGAGGATTGCGTTGATAAGGTTGATAACCGGTTTGAGCTTGTATTGTTGTCGGGCCATCGTGCACGCATGATTTCAAGCGGTTCCGCAATCACGGTCGACCGCGACAACGACAAAAACCCTGTTGTTGCTTTGCGCGAGATCGCTGATGAGACGGTATCGCCGGGTGATCTGAAAGAAGATCTCATTCACTCGTTGCAAAAATATGTTGAAGTGGATGAGCCAGATACAGAAGATCTTGCTTTGATCACAGCGGACGATGCTGCAACCACCGAATATGAAGACATGGTCAACGAACCCAAAACAGATGTTGTGTTCGACCAAATGTCTGAAGATGAGTTGTTGCGTGGGTTGGAAGGCTTGGTGCCACCAGACCGCAGCGACGATTGATATCAGTTGGAATACCAAAAAAAGCGGGCGCAATGCCCGCTTTTTTTGTGTCTTCTTTCGTTTCTTTGTTTAGAGATAAATCACCTATCACCGATAGAAACTGAGGTGCAACGCCCGTTTTCAATTGGTTGATGCGGTTAATTGCCTTGCTATTGTGTCTGAAGATCACATATCTTTAACACACGCCGGCAACTGATTGTTTGTGCGCATATCTACACCCAGTTATCCGGTTTAGCGGATCTCAAAATTTCCGAGGATTCTCAACTGCCATGATGCGTCAGTATGAGCTTGTAGAAAGAGTCTCAAGTTACAATCCCAATGCCGATGAGGCCTTGTTGAACAAGGCCTATGTTTATTCTATGCAAAAGCATGGGTCGCAGAAGCGTGCATCGGGTGATCCCTATTTCCTACATCCTCTTGAAGTCGCGGGGATTTTGACCGATCTTCGGCTTGATGACGGCACCATCGCTGTTGGCTTGTTGCACGACACGATTGAAGATACGGATGCCACCCGTGATGAAATCGACAAGCTGTTCGGGGCTGAAATTGGCAAGCTGGTTGAGGGACTTACTAAGATCTCCCAGCTCGACCTTATTTCCAAACGCACCAAGCAGGCCGAAAATCTAAGAAAACTGCTGTTGGCGATTTCTGATGATGTTCGCGTGTTGATCGTCAAGTTGGCCGATCGTTTGCATAATATGCGTACGTTGCATTTTGTACCCGAACACAAACGGGCGCGGATCGCACAGGAAACCATCGATATTTACGCGCCGCTTGCCGAGCGCATGGGAATGCAAGACATTCGAGAAGAATTGGAAGGTCTTTCCTTCAAATATGTCAATCCCGAAGCCTACGACGCGATTACCGAGCGACTTGATGAGGTGCGCAAGAGAAACAAAACTCTGATTGAGGAAATTGAAGGCGAGCTGCAAAAAACTTTCGCCGAGAAAGGCCTCAATGCGGTTGTTACAGGTCGTGAGAAAAGAGCCTATTCGATCTTTCGTAAAATGCAGCGTCAATCGATCGGTTTTGAGCAGTTGTCGGATATCTTTGGGTTTCGCGTGCTCGTCGATGATATTGAAACCTGCTATCAGGCGTTAGGGGTTGTTCATACGATTTGGCCAAGTGTTCCGGGTAAGTTTAAAGACTATATCTCCACCCCAAAGCCAAACGATTATCGCTCGATCCACACCACAGTGATTGGTCCTGGGCGCCAAAGGGTCGAGTTGCAGATCCGCACCCGTCAAATGCATCAGTTTGCTGAATATGGTGTTGCCGCTCATGCGCTCTATAAAGATGTCTCAGGCAAGACGAAAGGTGGTCGCTCTCTTGGGCGCCTTGCCAAAGACAGCAATGCCTATGCGTGGCTGCGCCAAACCGTAGAGCTTTTGTCATCAGGGGATAACGCGGAAGAGTTTCTCGAACATACCAAATTGGAACTGTTTCAGGATCAGGTCTTTTGCTTCACACCAAAAGGCAGACTCATCGCCCTGCCGCGCAGCGCGATTCCTATCGATTTTGCCTATGCTGTGCACACAGGGATCGGCAATACCTGTGTTGGGTGCAAAATCAACGGCGCGATCATGCCTCTGGTTACGGAACTGGCAAATGGCGATGAGGTTGAGATCATTTGTTCCAAGGCCCAAACTCCGCCTGCAGCTTGGGAAAGCATTGTGGCAACGGGCAAAGCCCGCGCAGCAATTCGCAGGGCGACTCGCGATGCTGTCCGTGCGCAATATGCTGGTTTGGGTGAGCAGATTGTCAGAAACGCATTTAAACGTGCCCAACAGGAATATTCTGAAGAGCGCTTGAAGCTGGCATTGCCGCGCCTGAGCCACCCGACAATTGATGATGCTTTTGCCGCAGTTGGGCGCGGAGAACTGCCCTCTCGTGCGGTCATTGAAGCGGTGTTCCCTGACTATCAGGATCAGAGGGTTGCTCAAAGCGAGGGGGAGCGCGGTGAAGGTTGGTTTGGATTAAAACACGCCACTGCAATGAAATTCCGCGTTCCTGGTTCTGGTGCCAGAAAACGTGCTGAAAAGAAGGCCGACAAGAACGGTAAGAGTTCCATTCCTATCCGCGGTTTGGCAGGCAATCTGCCCGTCAGTTTTGCGCCAGAAGGCGGGGCTGTTCCGGGCGACCGCATTGTCGGCATTATGACGCCGGGCAAAGGGGTTACGATCTATCCGATCCATTCACCTGCGCTCAGTCAATTCGACGACAGCCCGGATAGCTGGTTGGATGTGCGTTGGGATATTGACGAAGAAAATACCGAACGCTTTCCTGCGCGCATTGAAGTGAGCGTGATTAATGAGCCGGGCGGATTGGCCGAAATAGCAGCTGTCATTGCAGAAAATGATGGGAATGTTGAAAATATAAGGATGGAACAACAGGTTAGTGATTTTTCTGAGATGGTGATTGATCTGTCCGTTTGGAATATTAATCATCTCAATCGCATCATCGAGCAAATTCGTAGCAAAAGGTCTGTTTCAAAAGCGTGGCGGGTTAACTAGATTATTCGGTAAGCAGACACTATGTTATGAGCGGGACCGGGTGGGGCATTTTTAGATGTGACAAACCGGATGCAATGCAAAAAATGATGCCTTCTGTCATCTTGTCAGTAATTTATTTGTGTTTATTGGATATAAAATAGAGCCCGTGCAGTGGAGCATTGATTTGGAATATTGTGCCGATACTTAAACCGGTCGATACATTAGATAGGTTTTGGCTACGAATCCGCGGCTTGACTATCCAAAGGTCTGGTCCCTCATTTAGAGCGCCGGATTAGGTGGGTTTGGTTCGGAACGGTACGCAGTATCCGTTTCACTGTATGAGAGGGAAGCCATTTATTTCGGAGTGGCTTGGTTGCCTTTACGGCACAAACAGCAAGGCTTGTGAATTAAAAAATGTCGACGATCCGTTTTCAATCGCTCTTATGTGACTTGGAACAAAGTGTTTAAATGCTGGACTATTCTTGAGTATGGTTGCCTAAAATCCTAAATGGATTTACAGAGGTTTTGATCATGGCGCAGAAGAATGATCTGTGTCATTGGATTGAGTAGGGGTGGATAAGCGGTGCTATTTGGACGCAGAAACAAGCCAAAGATATTGGAGCGCGTGCGCGTACTTCTTTGGCCGCGCCGAAATTGGTTGCGATCCGGAAAATATTTTATCAAACGTATCCTGCGCCTATCTGGTTCACCCTATATGATCGCAGCAGGCGTTGCTGCTGGTGTCTTTACCTCTTTTACGCCGTTCTTGGGGCTGCATTTTATCATAAGCTGGGCCATCGCTTTTCTGATTGGTGGTAATCTTCTTGCCGCCGCAATTGGAACCGGTGTCGGTAACCCAATAACATTTCCTTTCATTTGGGGAGCAACCTATTGGACCGGGTGTTTCATTTTGGGCAAAGAGGTGGTTCATGGTCAATTGCACCATCTCAAGCACCAATTGTTGACTGAGTCATTCTCTACAATTCTTCCAACGATCGAAATTATGGCGGTAGGCGCTATACCCGTGGGGTTGGCATTTGCTCTTTTATTCTACTTTTTCACGCGGCGTGCTGCCGTCGCCTATCAACACAGGCGCAAAGCATCCCTTGCTCGCAAAGCCTTTCAAGCTGGTCGCTGGCGCAAAGCTATCGCAGAACATGATCTGGGCTCACCTGATCACAAAACATCTTAGTTCAAGGACGCTTTGGTCCGGTGTTGGCTATACGAGGCGCATATGATTATCGGAACCGGTAATGATCTGATGGACATCAGACGCATTGAAAAATCATTGGATCGTTTTGGCGAAAGATTTATCAATCGTATTTTTACACACAAAGAAATCACTAGGTCCGAGCGAAAAAACCAGAGAGCGGCATCTTATGCTAAACGTTTTGCAGCCAAAGAGGCTTGCTCTAAGGCGCTCGGCACAGGACTATCCAATGGCGTCTTTTGGCGTGACATGGGCGTAAGTAATTTGGCATCTGGCAAACCGACCATGGTTTTGACCGGCGGAGCGTTTGACAGGCTTCAGGCTATGATTCCTTCTGGTTTTGTCGCGCAAATAGACCTAACCATTACCGACGAGTATCCGCTGGCGCAGGCCTATGTCATCATTTCCGCTCGGCCAAAAGATTGGCCGGATATAAAATAGTGGTTGGAGTGGTGTAAAAAGCTGCTTGTGAGCCAAATTTCCGACACTATGTACACAACAATGCCCGACTTTAGCGGCATGTTCGATTATTCATTGTAACAAACCGACAGTCCCGCTATTACCAAGACCAAACAGAGGGTTTCTCGCGGGAGCTTTCCAGTCAATCATAAAATAGCCGAAACCGGAAAAGAGAATGAGTGTGTCAGACGATAGCATGAAAGAAGCCGAGGGCGGCATGGGCGATACGATCAAGGTGATTATTCAGGCCCTTTTGTTGGCGCTTGTGGTCCGGACGCTTCTATTCCAACCATTTTCAATTCCATCGGGTTCGATGAAATCTACCTTGTTGATTGGCGATTACCTCTTTGTCTCCAAATACAGCTATGGCTACTCCCGCTATTCCATTCCTTTTGGGCCTCCGCTTTTCTCTGGCCGTATCATGGGAAGCGAGCCAACTCGTGGCGATGTGGTGGTGTTCAAACTGCCGCGTGACAATTCCACTGATTATATCAAGCGTGTGATTGGTTTGCCTGGCGATAAAATCCAGATGATCGACGGCCTGCTTTATATCAATGGCACTGTCGTTCCGCGCGAAAAGGTCGAAGATTTTATCGAGACAGATGAGCAGGGCAGAAAAGTCCGCGTCGAACGCTATCGCGAAACGCTCCCCAATGGGGTCAGCTATGATACTCTGGATCTACGACCGAACAATTATTTGGACAACACCCCAGTGTATGAAGTGCCTGAAGGGCACTATTTCATGATGGGTGACAACCGAGATAACTCATCCGATAGCCGTGTTCTAAGCTCGGTTGGTTATGTGCCATATGAAAACTTGGTTGGCAAAGCTCAGGTAATTTTCTTCTCTATTGGCGAAGGAAAAGCCCCTTGGCAAGTTTGGACTTGGCCAAGCTCAGCTCGCTGGGAGCGTTGGTTCTCTGCTCTATGAGTGATAATTGGGCTTGAAACAGGCCTGTCACAGCAGATGAGAGGCTTTTGTTTGACGCTTGTTGAAAAGATGTTAGAAGAGCCACCATTATCATATTGATAAGAATGCCGCGCAGGTAATTGTCTGCGCGGCATTCTCCGTTTCCGTTACGGTCTGTGATATAGTCTGGTTTGTGAACAAAGAGACTATTTGACCAAAGACCATGAGAAAGGATTTCGATGAAACGCAGAGATGTTGCAAAACTGGAAGAGCATCTCGGTTACAGGTTCCGCGACAAAAGCCATCTGGAACGCGCCTTGAGCCATCCCAGTACGGTGATGACCCCGCGCATGCAGGTTGATGAGACCTATCAAAGGCATGAATTCTTGGGGGATCGTGTCTTGGCATTAACTGTAGCCGAATTGTTGCTTAAAGCCTTTCCCAAGGCTGATGAAGGAGAATTAGCCCGCCGATTCAATGGTCTTGTGCGTAATGAAACGTGCGCTGATGTGGCCAGAGAAATTGGTGTGGGTCCCTTCATCCGCCTTGGCGAGGGAGAAGCGCAAGCTGGCGGCCGTAAAAAGGAAGCCATTCTGGGTGATGTTTGTGAATCGATCATTGGCGCCGTCTTTATGGACAGTGGTTTCGATGAGGCCCGTAAACTGGTGACCCGCTATTGGGAAAAGCGCATGCTGGACTGGACCGGTCCATTGCGTGATGCCAAAACCACCTTGCAGGAGTGGGTTCAGGGCAACAAGCTGCCGCCGCCTGTTTATCGATTGGTGGAGCGCACCGGTCCCGACCATGAACCTCAATTCACCCTGCGCGTTGAAGTGCCCACTCTCGAGCCCGCGTTGGGCACCGGCCCTTCCAAACGTATTGCAGAACAAGATGCGGCATTGGCCGTACTCAAACGAGAAGGACAGTGGAGCGAAGATCAAGATTGATTTGCTCCGATTACCTCAAACAAGGACGAAAATGTCAGACACATCCTCTCTAATGATGCCATCAGGCACAGACACAAATTGCGGCTATGTCGCGCTGATCGGCGCACCGAACGCTGGTAAATCGACACTGGTCAACAAGATTGTTGGGTCCAAGGTTTCTATCGTCACTCACAAGGTGCAAACAACCCGTTCGCTTATTCGCGGTATTGCGATAAAAGACAAAAATCAGGTGATCTTTGTTGATACGCCGGGCATTTTTGCACCAAAGCGCAGGCTTGATCGGGCTATGGTCAACACCGCTTGGGGTGGTGCCAAAGACGCCGACTGCATTGGCCTCATCGTTGATGCCCGTAAAGGTGTAAATGATCAGATCGAAGATCTTCTGGATCGACTTGCCGATATCAAGCTGCCCAAAGTTTTGATTCTCAACAAGATCGACTTGGTTCAGCGCGATACCCTCTTGGCACTGGCTCAACAAATCAATGAGCGTGTCAAATTTGACGAAACCTTCATGGTTTCGGCGCTAAATGGTGACCGCACTGACGATTTGTTGGATTATTTCGCTGCGCATATGCCAAGGGGCCCTTGGCTATATCCCGAAGATATGATTTCCGATCTGCCTATGCGCCAACTGGCCTCGGAAATCACCCGCGAAAAAGTCTTCCTGCGTTTGCATCAAGAACTGCCATATGCCTCCACGGTTGAAACCGAAAAATGGGAGCAGAAGGAAGACGGGTCCGTTCGTATCGAGCAAGTGATCTATGTCGAACGCGACAATCAGAAAATGATCTTTCTGGGCAAGGGTGGTAAATCCATCAAGGCGATCTCCATGGCAGCGCGTGAGGAACTGGGCGAGCTGTTGGGCACCAAGGTTCATCTCTTTTTGTTCATCAAAGTGCGGGCTCGCTGGGTGGACGACCCTGAGCGTTATCGTGAAATGGGACTAGAATTTCCGGTCTAGTCTTCGCGGCTTGATATCATTCTAAAAAGGCCAGAGATGTGAGATTTCTGGCCTTTCTTTTTGTCACAAATCACGGCAGAATCTGGCCATGGAATGGACCGATGACGCAATCATATTGGGCACGCGCAAGCATGGTGAAACATCTGTTTTGCTAGAAGTGATGACGCGCGGGCGTGGGCGACATATGGGACTGGTTCGTGGTGGTCGGTCGCGCCGGCTCCAACCTGTCTTGCAGCCGGGAAACAGTATCAGTGTGACATGGCGGGCTCGCTTGGAAAGTCAGATGGGCCAATTCACCACCGAATTGATCCATTCTCGCGCCGCCAAATTGATGGAACGGCCTTTGGGCACCTATGGCATGCAGTTCATTGCCGAGCTGACGCGCCTTCTGCCAGAGCGTGACCCGCAACCCTATATATTTCAAGCCCTCAGCGTCATTGTTGATGAGTTTGAAGAGGGAGACGTCGCCGGTGAGCTGATGGTACGCTTCGAATTGGCCTTGCTTGCCGAGTTGGGTTTTCGGCTTGAATTGGACCAATGTGTGGCGACAGGCACCTACGATGATCTGATTTATGTCTCGCCAAAATCGGGCAGGGCGGTTTGCCGGACAGCAGGCAAACCCTATCACGACCGTATGCTGGCCTTGCCGTCCTTCTTGCGCGGTGAGGTAAGTTCCAACCGATTGAACTACGCCGAACTGGCACAGGGATTTGCGCTATCGGGGTTTTTTCTGGAGCGGAATATTTACCAACCGGCCGGTCTGACACCTCCCGACATGCGCCAAAGCTTCATCGACGCGGTGAAACGTGATCTTTCTCTGGACGATTAGAAACATTCAACAAGAGCCTGATTGCACGAATCAGCCAATTTCGATAACCATCACATCATGGGAAACGATATTGTAAAATCCGGTGAGTTTGAAAGCATTAACCTGAAAGAGGCTCTGGAAGAGCGCTATCTGGCCTATGCATTGTCAACCATCACCCAACGCGCTCTGCCTGATGTCCGTGATGGCATGAAGCCGGTTCATCGTCGCATTCTTTATGCGATGCGTCTGTTGAAGATGGACCCAAGCGGCGGGTTTAAAAAATCTGCCCGTGTTGTCGGCGATGTGATCGGTAAATACCATCCGCACGGCGATACCGCCGTCTATGACGCAATGGTGCGCTTGGCGCAAGATTTTGCCTCCCGTTACCCTCTGGTCGATGGTCAGGGTAACTTCGGTAACATCGATGGCGACAGTGCCGCAGCGATGCGTTACACAGAAGCACGCATGACCGAAGTCGCGCGCCTGATGATGGAAGGCATCGACGAAGATGCTGTGGACTTTCGCGAGACCTATGATGGAGAAGACAAAGAACCGGTTGTTCTTCCTGCTAACTTCCCCAATCTCTTGGCAAACGGGTCCAGCGGCATTGCCGTTGGCATGGCAACATCGATTCCGCCGCATAATGTCGCCGAGCTGTGTGAAGCTTCACTGCATCTGATCAAATCCCCCAATTGCACCGATGAAAAGCTGTTTGACCTATTGCCCGGACCAGATTTCCCAACTGGAGGTATATTGGTTGAAAGCAAAGAACAAATTCACGAAGCCTATCGCACAGGACGGGGCGGTTTTCGCGTGCGGGCCAAATGGGTTCAAGAACCTTTGGCACGTGGTGCCTATCAGATTGTAGTCACTGAGATTCCCTATCAGGTCCAGAAATCCCGTTTGATAGAGCGCATCGCAGATCTGGTCCAGAACCGCAGATTGCCTTTGCTGATCGATGTGCGTGACGAGTCCGCCGAGGACATCCGACTCGTTCTGGAGCCGAAGAACCGGTCCGTTGATCCGGACCTCTTGATGGAAGCCCTGTTCAAGCTCACCGATCTGGAGAGCCGTTTCTCGCTCAATATGAATGTGCTGGACCATATTGGCGTCCCGCGTGTGCTCAGCATACGGCAAGTCCTGCAACAGTGGCTCAACCATCGCCGTGATGTTTTGCAGCGCCGTTCGCGGTTCCGGTTGAGTAAGATTGAGCATCGTCTTGAAGTGCTCGAAGGTTATTTGATCGCTTATCTCAATCTGGATGAAGTGATCCGCATCATTCGGTATGAGGATGAGCCTAAGGGCGAATTGATCAAGACATTCAAGCTCACCGATGTTCAGGCCGAAGCGATCCTCAATATGCGTCTGCGGTCGTTGCGCAAGCTTGAAGAATTTGAAATTCAAAGCGAACATGACGCGTTGAGCAAAGAGCGCGAAGGCCTTCTGGAATTGCTCGGCTCTGATGAATTGCAATGGAAAAGCGTTTCAAAGCAGCTGCGTGAGATTTATAAGATATTTGGCCCAGACACAGATTTGGGCCGCCGCCGCACAGATTTCGGTGTCGCCACGGAACGTGATATTGATGACATCAATATGGCGATGGTCGAGCGCGAACCGGTGACGCTTGTCTTGTCTGAAAAGGGCTGGATCCGCGCCATGCGTGGCCATATCACTGACTACAGTACGCTCAATTTCAAGGATGGCGATAAGCTTAAATTTGCCGTCCATGCGGAAACAACGGATAAATTGCTGATCATGGCAACCTGTGGTCGCTTCTATACGCTTCAGGCTGACAAACTGCCCGGTGGACGTGGGCACGGCGAGCCGATCCGCGTTATGGTGGATATGGAGCCCGGCATTGATGTTGTTGATCTGTTCGTTCACAAATCTGGTCGCAAATTGCTGCTCGCATCCACAGACGGTCGTGGGTTTGTGACAAGTGAGGATGGTTTGATAGCCAATACTCGCAAGGGCAAACAAGTGCTCAATGTTTCAGCTCCCAATGAAGCCAGGCTGTGCGTTGAAGCAGTCGGCGACCATATTGCCGTCATAGGTGAAAATCGTAAGATGATTGTCTTCCCGTTAGAACAATTACCCGAGATGACACGAGGGCGCGGTGTCATGCTGCAACGCTACAAAGATGGAGGCATCTCCGACGTCAAAGTCTTCACGGGTGCCGAAGGCCTTAGCTGGAACGACAGTTCTGGCCGTAACTACACGCGGTCGTTGGAAGAACTCGGTGAGTGGTTAGGAGAGCGGGCACAAGCTGGGCGTATGCCTCCAAACGGCTTCCCACGCAGCAATAAGTTCAGCAACTAGTGCAAGCGCATTGCATGTTTTGGGCGACATGTACGAGTGGATCAAGATATCAGATTTCGATCCATTTGGTCGGTAGCCTCTTACTGTGGTGGCAAGAAAAGATTGGTGATGATTGGATAGTGATCACCAAAGGTTGCTGATGCGCGCACGACTGGATCCGTTTTTAGGGTCGGACTAAACAACATGTGATCCAAAGACAAGAAGGCGGGCAATAGCATGCCTTTAATGCGAGAGTGTGGCGAAGGAAAAGTCGTCAGGAAATAACTGCGCCTTTCCAATCCAGCCAGATCTGATGTCTGGTCAATGGCAAACGCCCAACCCGATGAATTGAAATCCCCCGTTACCACCTGATTGGGAAATTCTGCCGCCTCCGTGCGCACAATCTGCGCCAGTTGCGCCAACTGTGCCCGTTTGGTTGCAATCGGCATTGGCCAACCAAGATGCACATTGTAGAGCCGAATGGGCAGGCTGCCTTTTATCTGAACTGTTGCCGCCAACATCTTGCCATGCATGGGGTTCGAACCACCTTCTGGGCCCAGTTGGTAGCGCTTGATATTCATCAGTGGGTGCTCTGAAAGAATGGCCAGTGTACATCGACGCCAAGTCTGGCAATGGGCTTGATAGGGGTAGGCCTTTTTTAGATCTGGAAGGCGCTTAAAACGCTTTGGTGCATATTCTTGCAGAGAGACGATGGCAGGGTGGTGTTTTAAAATTGTGTTGGTTAAGGCGCCTGCATCCCAAGTCCCCAGATAAATATTGAAGCTCATCAGTCTCACAGGTTGTAATTGTTGAGCTTTAACCGTCGCATCGGCAACGCCCCGCGTCGTGACTTTTTTAAATACCTCTGGCCCTAACAAAAACGATGAACTCACCAAAGGAATGATCAGGACCAATCGGCCAAAGCGTTTAAAAGATGGATAATAGAAGGGCCAAAAGAATGTGGCAAAATAGGCCACACAGGCGATCCAAAAGAACAGCAGCTGAAAATGATTGAGCAAATCAAACGCAGGCACAAATGCGCCTAACAATCCTGCAAAAGAAAGCAAAGAACCGATTGAGACACCGATGAGTATCGCTATGTCGAGCAGGGCGCGGAAGGACTGGAGCATAAAAGGATTATGGCTTTCACAACTGGGAATGGGGCCGCCGTGTGATCCGACATTTATATGGCCAAGATATGATCACCAAAAGGCCCCCGCGTAATATTAGCAACGATTAGATCTATTCAAGTGGCTCCCAGCCATGGTTCCCCAAAAACTCCAGCGGCTGAAACCTAGCCTTGTAAGCCATTTTAGGCGAATGCTTCACCCAATAGCCCAAATAGACATAATCCAGGCCCTCTTTTACTGCGCGTTGGATATGATCCAGTATGATGAAAGTGCCAAGGCTACGTTTGTCCATATCGGGGCGGAAAAAACTGTAGACCATGGATGTTGCATCCCCGAGATGGTCTGTCAGAGCCACCGCAATAAGCTCGCCGCTGGATTGCCCCGTAATGCCACTGTCGACGTCCCTAAGCCGGTACTCGACGAGCATGGTATCGATGTGGCTCTCTTCGACCATCGCTGCATAATCATTCATGCTCATTTCAACCATACCGCCGTCGCCGTGACGCGACTGAAGATATTGTTGAAAAAGGGAATATTGCTCAGACGTAGGCACCGCAGGCTTAATGCTCGCTATGAGGTCTTTGTTGCGGTTTAAGACGCGCGTGAAACTGCGGGAATAGGTGAATTGTGATACTAAAACGCGCACCGAAAGACATGCCTGACATCCATCACACGCGGGACGATAAGCGATTGTCTGACTGCGGCGAAAGCCTCCTGCCGACAACAGGTCGTTGAGGTGAGGCGCATTATCTCCAACTAGATAGGTGAAGATTTTGCGCTCCATTTTACCTTCAAGATAGGGGCAGGTCTGCGATGCGGTAAGATAAAATTGGGGTTGATCCAGTGTATGACTTGTCATGGATTTTTTTGTCTCTCTGTGTCTTCTCATCTTATAATGTTTGCGGAGTGATGAAAAGGCCGACACACGTCGATGTTGAGCACATAAGTGCTACAAACCATAATACCAAGGTGCGATTAGGGAGAAACTCAGCCAGATAATCAGCATTAAGGGAATGCCCGCGTAGAGAAAATCTGCAAACTTATAGTGACCGGGACCCATAACAAGCAAGTTGGTCTGATAGCCGATGGGGGTGGCAAATGAGCAGTTTGCTGCGAGAATGATACAGACAACAAAAGGTTCAACAGGAAAACCGGTTTGGTTGGCGATTGATATGGCAATGGGAGCGAACAGCACAGCAGTGGCATTGTTGGACAGGATGTTGGTCAAAATAGCCACTAACAAAAACAGGCCCGACAAAAGCACCGGAGCCGGTTGACCTTCCATCGCATCCACCACGGCACCTGCGACAAAATCCGCACCGCCCGTTTTTTGCAAAGCCACCGCGCTGGCCAAAGACGCTCCCACGAGCATATAGATACGACTATCCAATGCGCGAATGGCTTGGCGTAGATTGAGACATTTGCCAACGATCATCAAAAAGGCACCGCCAAGAGCAGCCGTTGCAATGGGCAAGACACCCGTAGCCGCCACCAGAGCGGTCGTCAGAAAGATGACCAGCGCACGCGGCGCATACCGTCGCTGAGGAACATCGGTGGTGGAAAGCTCAATGAGTAGCAAATCTTTGTTGGTACGCAAAGATTCCACGTCGTCCCGAGCCCCACCAACCAATAATACATCACCAGCCTCAAGCCGTATATCGCTCATCGCCATGCGGGGCATACGGGACCGTCTTTGAACCCCTAAAGCCATGCAGTTGGTCTTGGATCTGAGGCCCGATTGCTCAATGGTTTGGCCTGTCATGCGGGAAGCAGGCGGCACAATCACTTCAGCCAGTGTAAAATCTGATTTTGGTTGATGGGCAGAAACCTCTTCTTCAGCATCGTCCCTAATGACATTGTGCCCGCCTTTAAGTGCCAGCGTGATCGCCTGACGTGTCGCTGCAACGACCACCGTGTCTCCGGCCTGAAGGGTTACATTGTCAAAGGGTGGCAGGTGAGGGGTTTCTCCCCGCTGAACGAGGCGGACGGTCATGTTTTTAAGGCTGGGGAACATCCCGGCAATAGCCTTTTGCCCGACGAGGGCGTCACCATGGGTGAGCGGAATCTGTGCGATAAATTGTTTGCCAGTGGTTTGGCTGAGTTCATCTGTCATGCTTTCTCGGTTTTTAAGAATGCGTGGCATAATAAACATTGCATAAATCGCGCCAAAGCTCGTCACCATCAGGCCAATTTCAGTGAAATCAAAGAATTTCAAATCAAGCACGCCATTTTTACGCGCAGCTTCGGCGACCAGAAGGTTGGTCGAGGAACCGATGATTGTTGTCATCCCGCCCAGAATGGAAATAAACGAGAGTGGCATCAAAACCTTCGACGTGGAAAAGCGCAGGTTGCTAGCCACCACAGTCATGATGGGCAGAAACATCACGACAACCGGTGTGTTGTTGATGAACGCGCTGATGAAAGCTGCGGCCAAATACACCGCGATAAACGCCATGTACCGATGCCTCTTTGCCAACCTCGTCACAAATTGTGCGGGGGCATCCAGAGCGTCAGTCTGGAACAGGGCTTGCCCAATAATCAATAGAGCCAGCACAGTCAATAAAGCAGGGTTGGCAAAGCCAGATAGCAGTTGATCAATAGTGACCAAACCTGCGGCTTCGTCCGCAATTGGCAGGCCGACAAAAATTAGCATCAAAACCAGCAATGAACCCAGCGCAGTGATTTCAATGGCCAGATATTCAAGGCTGTAGGAAATGATGGTGATCGCAATCACCGCAAATGTCAGCCACATTTGCATTTCGGCGGTCAGGTGTATCAATTGCACACTCTCTGCTCTGGTAGAACATTGCTGCGCGATTAGAAACCATAGGATAGCACCGAACGCCGCGGTGAATCGAATGACCTCCTTTGCGCAAATACGCCATACTTGTAACGCAAAGGAAATCAGAAAATGGGACAGTTTGCAAAGCTTATGCACCCACTTTTTCGTACAGTGCATAAAAGTGTGGGCTTAATAACGGTTCGCCCACGCAAATAATCGGGGGAAAGAAATACAAATGCCCGCACGCGGCGGGCACTTTGTTTCAAATTTACGCAACTGTTGCAGATTACGACAGTCTAATAGCTCTGTTTGTTTTCCAATTCCCAGAGCGCTTCGCGGTCAACGACAACTGTGCCCAATACAAGATCGTGCAACAATTGACTACGGCGGGTGAAGAGCCCAACCAGAATGATGAAGGGCGTCAGTAACGTGCCGGCGAACCAAAACAGCAAACTATGCATCACAGCTAGCAGGGCATAAGGTTTGGCTCCGTACCAAAGCCGCATTTCCAGCCCCATCAAGCGCATGCCCGGCGTGGCCGCCTTGTAACCACCCAAAGTAGCGGCGGCATATCCAAGTGCTGCAAGTGGAAACAGAATGGCATATAGAAAAAAGCCCAAGCCAAAAGTCACAACACCAAGAACAGCAATAACAATCGATAGAGCAACCATCACGCCAACAATCATGATTGCATCAAACAAAAAGGCCAGAACTCGCCGGGATAAAACGCCATCGAACAGCGCTGGATGCTGTTGGGGTATATAAGCATGCTCTCGTTGGTCGATGCTCTTTTGTGCCATATCGGCATTGTTCATTTTCAAAAGGATCCTTTCAGGTCCATCAATAAGTCGGCGGCGAGGATAAACCAGAAGTGTATTAGGCGAACCGACGTACTAAAGATTATGTCGGCAAAGGCCGTTTTCAAGATGGGAAGCCAACAAATACAGATTATGTGAGTCTGCAATCGCCTATTAAAAAATATAAATGCGTCTTGAATTAGGAAAATACATTTATAATACTATAGCTCTATATCGGCTCTCTTGCTGTTATTGTGGCGATTTATCGTTTTAGGGTGTTCTCCGGTGCATTGAGATGTTCAACCTGATGTCCCTTGGCTTCGATTCCTTGGATGATCTCTTGCGCATGGGCTGCGTCACGCGTTTCAATCGTAATGTCGATTGATGCTCCGCGAACAGGCACGTTGAGGAAGGTTCGGTGATGATCGACCTCCAACACATTGCCTCCCAGATCGCCTATGACTGTCGATATTTCACCCAATACACCAGGTCGGTCCGGGATCGTGATCCGCAGACCGACAATCTGTTGTTTGCGGCCCAATTGGCGCACGATAATTGACGATAGAAGACGCGGATCGATATTGCCCCCGCACAAGACCAAACCAACCTTCTTGCCTTTGAAGCGCTCCGGTTCGGCGATCATGGCCGCGAGGCCTGCTGCACCGGCTCCCTCTGCCATGGTTTTTAAATATGTCGCATAGGCGTTGATGGCTTGTTCGATCTGACGTTCCGAAACCAAGATGATATCCGACACCAGATCGGAAGCAATCAAGGCAGGGAGCTTGCCTGCTTTTTTAACCGCGATTCCTTCGGCAAGAGATTGTCCTCCACAGACCAGATTGGTCTTTTTCAGCTCATTATACATGGTTGGATAAAGCTCGGTTTCTACGCCGATGATTTCAATCTGCGGTTTGAGTGCTTTGGCTGCGATGGATACGCCAGAGATCAAGCCTCCGCCGCCAATAGGGATGATCAAGACATCCAAGTCGGGTTCATCTGCCAGCATTTCAAGAGCGACGGTGCCTTGCCCCGCAATGACATGAAAGTCGTCATAGGGATGTACAAATGTCAGATCTTTTTCAATTGCCAAAGCATGAGCAGCTTCGCCAGCTTCGGCAACGGATTCCCCCTCCAAAATCACGGTTGCGCCAAAGGCTTTGGTTGCTGCCACTTTCACGAACGGGGTGAATTCCGGCATCACGATGGTCGATGGAATGCCAAGGCGGGTGGCATGTAGAGCCACCGCCTGAGCATGATTGCCTGCCGACATTGCGATGACACCTTTGGATTTTTGTGTCTTGCTGAGTGATAAAAGCTTGTTAAGCGCTCCCCGCTCTTTGAAGGCATTTGTGATCTGCATGTTGTCATATTTGACAAAGATCTCCGCACCAAGTTCCTGTGACAACCTGTCGGCGGGTAACGTCGGGGTGCGAAGAACAGACGTTTTGATTTTCTCAGCAGCCTGTAAGATATCGGAAAGTGTCGGGCGGGCTGGGGACAACAGGGGGGTGTCGGACATCATCAAGACCTTTAATGAGCGGGGTGGATATTAAAACAATGCCTGAAGAGGTTTCCACTTTCAAATTCAATCGGCGCAAAGCGTATTCCGTGCACAACTGAGAACGACCGACTATGCACGAGATGGAAAAGGGTGTATCCCGTATGTGAGAATTTTATTCAAATATGGGATAGTGTGAGTGGCGTTGGATAACATATCGCTTAGAATTGCAATGCGATTGACTGAATTGCGACGTGACCGGCAATGGTCATTAGAACAATTGAGCGCAAAAAGCGGAGTGAGCCGGGCCAGCCTGTCCCGATTGGAAAATGCAGAAGTTGCTGCCACCGCCGAAATGCTGGGCAAGATCTGCTCCGCATATGAGATGCCTCTGTCTCGACTGATTATGATGACTGAAGAGGCTTTTAAACCCAAGATTAGCATGAAGGATCAACTGGTTTGGAGCGATCAAACCCAAGGTTTCAGCCGTCGTTTGGTGTCGCCTCCCAGTTCTCAGCTGTCTGGTGAAATATTGGAGTGCACTCTCTCTGCGGGAGCCGAGATCCAATATGATGCAGCGCCTGTCCATGGATTAGAACATCAGTTGCTTATCCTGTCTGGTTCTTTAGCAATAACCGTTGACGATACACAGTACGACCTGTCCCAAGGGGACTGTCTGCGATATGTTCTGCGCGGTCCAAGCCGTTTTTGTGCGGATTCTGTAACTGGTGCCAACTATTTGCTCGTGCTAATCTCCTAGGAGGTCCAAGTGACCAAAATTGACTATGTAAAACTGGACCCCGCTAATTTTGAAGCCGCGCTGCCGGAGCTTGCGGAGATTTTGCATGCTTGTGTTTCGATAGGAGCAAGCATCAGTTTCATTCAACCCTTCACGCTGAGGGATGCAAAATCCTTTTGGTCGGAGAAAGTCTTCCCTAAGGTTCAGGATGGCAGCACCACGCTACTGGTGGCAAAGACTGACGAAAAGATTGTCGGAACGGTCCAAATGCTGTGTGATCTTCCACCAAACCAAGCGCACCGCTGCGAAGTGGCCAAATTGCTGGTACATCCCAATTTTCGCAAGCGAGGTGTTGCCACCGCTTTGATGGAAATGCTGGAAGAGCAAGCAAGAATGTTGGACAAGAGTTTGATAACGCTCGATACGCGCTCTGGCGATCAAGCCGAGCCCTTGTATATCTTGCTCGACTATAAGATCGCAGGACGCATACCAAATTTCGCGCGGGCGTCAGATAGTGACCGCCTCGATTCCACCACCTATATGTATAAGATACTGGATTAAAGCGTCTTAGAACTACCAGCTATTTGTTGGCCAGCGCTTCTGCAATTTTAGGGGCGAAGTAAGTCAGGATGCCGTCTGCGCCTGCGCGTTTGAAAGCGATCAGGCTTTCCCACATGGCACGATCCTGATCAAGCCAGCCATTCTGGCCCGCAGCGCAAAGCATCGCATATTCACCTGATACCTGATAGGCAAAGGTAGGCATGGCAAAACTGTCTTTGAGGCGGCGTAAAACATCCAAATAAGGCATGCCCGGCTTGACCATCAGCATATCGGCGCCTTCACTGATATCCAGTTCTGCTTCGATTAAAGCTTCATCACTGTTGCAAGGGTCCATCTGGTAAGTCTGTTTGTCGCCTTTCAGGGTGGCGTTGGCCCCAACCGCATCGCGGAACGGACCATAAAAGGCAGATGCGTATTTGGCGGTATAGGCCATAATCTGCACATCCAAATAGTCTCCGCAGTCAAGCGCTTGGCGGATAGCGCCAATGCGGCCATCCATCATGTCCGATGGCCCTATGATATCTGATCCGGCCTCAGCCTGCACCAAGGCTTGCCGTGTCAATTGCTCGACGGTTTCGTCATTGAGGATGACGCCATCACGCATCAAGCCGTCATGGCCGTGACTGGTGTAGGGGTCAAGAGCCACATCCGTCATCAAACCGATCTCGGGTACTTCTTTTTTTATCGCACGCAGGGCACGACATGTCAGATTGTTTTCATTCAACGCCTCTGTACCAGTATCGTCGCGCAAGGCTGGATCGGTATAGGGAAACAGTGCCAATACAGGAATGCCCAGTTTAGCGGCCTTTTCGGCCGCGCGTACAGCATTGTCGATGGAGAGACGATCGACGCCAGGCATGGAACTAACTGGCTGTATTTTATTTTCACCGTCCAATACAAAAATGGGCCAGATCAAGTCATTTGCAGTGATTGCATTCTCCCGGATCAGCCGCCGGGACCAATCGCTGCGCCGATTGCGACGCATACGACGGCCGCCTGTAATGGCGCTGACGTCAATTTTGGTGCTGTGCTGTGTTTCCGCGGTAGATTTGGGAGAATTGGTCATTTTAAAAAGGCAATCCTGTCTTGATGGTCTGCAAGCGCAGGGGGCATCAAGGGGGAGTGAGATACTCTTGCCTGCGCGCAATCTTTGTTATTGTTATTGCTTAACATATTTCGCGGTCAAGAAAACTGAGTATTTGGTAATGTGACAAAAATACGTTTGCGTTAACGTAAGTCAAATAAAAATAATACATATATTTCATGAAGTAATGTGAAGTGAAAATTTGGCATTCTCCTTTTGTGGCGTTGACCTGAATCGGTGGATGTGGCTAGTCTGAGCTGGAAAACGGACCCTAAATGGGGCAGGGGAGGAAAAAGATGGATTTTGCACTCTCGGAAGAGCAGCGCGCGTTTCAACAAATGGCTGCTGATTTCGCCAGCGGTGAACTAGAGCCAAATGCGGCTGAATGGGATGAACAGTCGATTTTCCCTATAGAGACACTGAAGACCGCTGCTAGCTTGGGCTTTGGCGGTATTTACGTGCGAGATGACGTGGGCGGGTCTGCGTTGAGCCGCCTGGATGCCGCTATCATCTTTGAAGAATTGTCAAAGGGCTGCACGTCAACTGCTGCCTATATCTCCATACACAATATGGCCGCTTGGATGATCGACACCTATGGCTCGCAAGAACAGCGCCAGAGATGGTTGCCAGATATGTGCAGTATGGACATATTTGGTGCATATTGCCTGACCGAAGCCAATTCAGGTTCTGATGCTGCAGCTTTGCGCACCAAGGCGGTGCGGGACGGCGATCATTACGTATTGAATGGCTCCAAGGCCTTCATATCTGGTGGCGGTACGGCGGATGTTTATGTTGTCATGGTACGGACAGGTGAAGAAGGCCCGCAGGGTATTAGTTGCTTGGTGGTCGAAAAAGGTACACCCGGTCTTTCCTATGGTGCGCAAGAACGCAAGATGGGCTGGAAGAGCCAGCCGACGGCGGAAGTGATCTTTGAAAATTGTCGTGTCCCAATCGCTAATAGGCTAGGGGACGAAGGGCAGGGTTTCAAAATCGCCATGGCGGGCCTTGATGGTGGTCGTCTCAATATTGGTGCTTGCTCTGTTGGCGCTGCGCAATACTGTTTGGATCGTGCGATTTCCTATATAAAAGAAAGAAAACAGTTTGGCCGTCCCCTTGCTCAATTTCAGGCCTTGCAGTTTAAAGTCGCTGATATGGCAACAGAGCTGGACAGCGCCCGTCTGATGTTGCATCGCGCCGCTGTTTCTGTCGATGCCAAAGCTCCTCAAGCAACTCGCCAAGCAGCGATGGCCAAGAGACTGGCTACTGATATTGGATTCAATGTTGTCAATGAGGCTCTTCAACTGCATGGAGGCTATGGCTACTTGCGCGATTATCCGATGGAACGCTTTTTCCGCGATGTTCGTGTCCATCAGATATTGGAAGGCACCAATGAAGTCATGCGCCTAATCATTTCTCGCGACTTGCTCAAAGACTAGCTGCTTGCTAAGTCGACACAGCATGTGACCGGTGACTGGCTCGTTTGAATGCGACGAGACGTATGAGGAGATAGAGACATGAGTGATATTTTGTTTGAGCAGCGCGGCTGCGTTGGGCTGGTGACCCTTAATCGGGTCAAGGCACTCAACGCCTTGACGCTCGATATGGTTCACGCCCTTGATACCCAGCTGGATCTCTGGCGCGACGACGACACTATCTCTTGTGTGGTTTTGGTCTCCGCCAGTGAAAAAGCTTTTTGTGCAGGCGGGGATATCCGCAAAGTGTGGGAAGGGCGCGCCAATCCTCCGCTGGATTTCTTCTGGCACGAGTATCGCCTCAACAACGCCATTCATCATTACTCCAAACCCTATATTTCACTCATCAACGGCATCGTGATGGGCGGGGGTGTCGGCATCTCCATGCATGGTCGCTATGTCGTGGTGAGCGAAAACACAACGTTTGCCATGCCGGAAGTGGGAATCGGTTTTTTCCCCGATGTTGGTGGATCTTATCTTTTGCCGCGTATGAAGGGGCAATCAGGCACCTATTGTGCGATGTCCGGAGCAAGGCTAAAGCAAGGGGATTGCCTTAAGTTTGGTTTGGCCACCCATGCCATTAACGCAGAGAATTTTGACGCGATCCTATCCAGACTATCTGATGGGGAACCTGTCGACGATGTGTTGAATGAATTGGCGCTTATTCCCGAACCTACAGTAACAGATGAAGAATCTCTGCTTATTGATTCTATCTTCGGTGGCGCAACCGTTGCAGACATCCTTTCAGCGTTGCGTGAGAGCACCCATCCTTTTGCGGCAAAAGCATTGGCGCAGATTGAAACAAAATCACCCACTTCAGTCTACATCGCTTTGGCCGAAGTGCGGCGCGGGGCTTCCTTGGACTTTGAAGACTGTATGCGGATGGAATTTCGGATTGTAAGCCGAATTCTGCAAGATGATGACTTTTATGAGGGGGTCCGCGCAACTTTGGTTGACAAAGACGGTGCACCGAACTGGAATCCAAAAGACTTTGCCTTGGTCAACGCGGATCGAGTCGAAGCCCATTTTGCGCCTCTCCAGGACAGTGAGCTAACATTTAAATCATCATGACTTTAAAACTAACAGACAATGCCCCGAATATTTGGGGGGAAAATCTCCCCTACTGGTACATCGTGCTTGCACGCATCGGAAGCCTGTTTCTGATGCTAAGTGGTCTCTACTATTGGGTGGGGATATTGGGCGTTTTGGGCGAGAGCGGCTTGGAGACCGAGGTTTGGCAAGAGGCCGCGTTGCGCGTCATCCTTGCAAGTTCTTTTCTCATCGCCGCTGTTGGGGTCTGGCAATTGACTTTTTGGGGGGTGGTCATGTGGGTACTCAGTGTCATAACCCAGACCGGCGCAATTATGGCGTTCGAGAATTTTGCGTCCCAACAAGTTCTAATATCGGCCGTCCATTTGTTGGGTTTGATTGCGCTGGTTGGGACGAGTGGCTGGATATATATGAACGCGTCTAAACAAGAAGAATAAGTCTAAATGTGCCTGGGGAGGATACAATGACAACGATCGGTTTTATCGGTTTGGGAAATATGGGTGGTCCAATGGCCGCCAATCTGCTCAAAGCTGGCCATCAAGTGCGTGGATATGATTTGAGCGAGGATGCTCTACTTGAGTTGAAACAAGCGGGAGGTGTTCCTGCGTCGTCAATAGCCACTGTGGTCTCAGGAGCCGACGTGGTTGTATCCATGCTGCCTGCTGGCACGCATGTGCGTAAAGTCTATATGGGTGACGACGGTATTCTTGCTAATGTGAGCAAGGGGACACTTCTTATCGACAGCTCAACCATTGATGTTCAATCCGCGCGTGATGTTGCTGCTGCTGCCTCAGATGCTGGCATGCATATGGTTGATGCTCCCGTGTCAGGTGGAGTGGGTGGAGCGACGGCAGGAACACTGACCTTCATGGTGGGAGGTGCTGATGAAGCTTTTGCTGCTGCCAAGCCTTATCTTGACATAATGGGCAAAGCTATCATTCACGCTGGTGGCGCAGGAAATGGTCAGGCTGCCAAGATTTGCAACAATATGATGCTCGGTATTCAGATGATTTCTGTCTGCGAGGCATTTGCTTTGGCAGAAAAACTCGGCCTCGATCATCAAAAACTCTATGACATTTCCTCTACCGCGTCGGGGCAATGCTGGTCACTAACGTCTTACTGTCCGGTCCCCGGACCTGTTGAGGCATCTCCTGCCAACCGAGATTATCAACCCGGCTTTGCCGCCGCCATGATGCTCAAAGATCTCAACCTATCGCAGGATGCCTCTAAAGCCGTTGGAGCCCAAACCCCACTGGGTAAGCAAGCCACCGCGCTTTACAATGCTTTTTGTGATGAAGGAAATGAAGGCGTTGATTTCTCGGGCATTATCAATAAGCTGCGCTGATAAGTAATAAGACTATATCAGATAGAATTTTAGACAGCTTCCTAACTTGTTATTTACCACTAAATTAAGTCGGCCCCTAAAAAGGTCGACTTTTTGCCGTTTAAACCTTTGTTAAGTGCGTTGCTTAAGCAGTTTTTATGTCGAGCGGGTTAGTGTCACTACAGAAGCGGGAAAACCGCCAACCCAAAATTAAAAAAAGAACACGAGGCTCAAACGGATGATTACAGCACAACAGGCAGTGGATGCAGCCGGTCAAGCCGAAGGCGAAGTAGAATTAAAACCACTCTACATGGACGCCCTTCGACTTGTGGAACGCCTTCATCGCAGACTTCTTGATGTTATCAAGGATGAATTTGAACGCCGTGGTCGATCTGATGTGAATAGTGTACAGGCGTTGTTGCTATTCAACATCGGCGAATCAGAGGTAACTGCAGGCGAACTTCGTTCCCGTGGATACTATCAGGGATCAAATGTTTCTTACAATCTCAAGAAACTGGTCGATATGGGATATGTGAATCATGAGCGGTCCCGAGTGGATCGTCGATCGGTTCGGATTTCTCTTTCGGATAAGGGGCTCGAGATCAGCAGAATTGTCAGTGAGCTTTATGATCGCCACGTCAACACCATTGAACAAGTAGGTGGCATCGCTACAGAAGATTTCGCAGTGCTAAACAGGTCGCTACAGCGCCTCGAACGCTTCTGGACAGATCAAATTCTTTATAGACTTTAAATACACCGGATATATCGGTGGAATACAGAAAGGCAGATCGCCTTTCTGGCATGATGAACTAAGACATCCGGCCTTGAACGCGACAATCAGGACCGGCACCGTCAATGTTCAGTTTCTGACCAACATGCGATTTCCCCTGCAAGGGTTGCCCTGCAGGGGATTTTTTTGTGTGAATTTTATTATTCTGCACCTTAAAGTGTTGCATCATCACCACGCTGTTACAGGAAGTGTTGAATTCAGGTCGCATTCATCCAGAATTTGCCACAATCTGTTGTCAACTGTTTGGATCGGTAAAAAATCTACTAAATAGTGCTTATGTAATATGACTTTAGACCGTGCGACTCGTCGTAAGGTCGATCTGAGAAATTCATTTGGCGGCTATTGAAGCAAACTGATGCAGCTCGATTGTAACGGCAAACCCTTCGTGATAGGGCAAGGAAGGCAAGCATGGCCCCCAATGCTGCCTGGCGAGTGCAAGAAATTTGGGCGATGGAGAAACAAGTGGTAAGAAAAACCATTCAGAATAACAAGCAAAGCAATCGGAACCGCGCTACGTTCGCAGAACCGAGTCGCCGGACTTTTCTGACCACTGGTGGCAGCCTTCTTGCCAGCCTTGCTACGGTTTCAACTCCAGTCTGGGCTCAGGCAATCAACCCGATTGACGAAGTGCTTAATCAGGGGCAGGTCGAGTGGGGAGATCGTTTCGACACCCCCGGACAGACTGTTGCAGCGGTGCGTACCGCAGAACCGACGCTTTCAGCATCCACTGCTGCAAACATCGAAAGCGCAATGCAGTTTTATTATAGTGTTGTGCAGCGCGGTGGCTGGCCTTTGGTTCCTGATGATCAAACTTTGCGTATAGGCAACCGCGCCCACACGGTTACAATTCTTCGTCAGCGCCTCATTATGTCTGGTGATTTGGTGCAAGATGTTGGCGTTTCCGAGGTGTTTGATTCTTACGTGGATGCTGCGGTTCGGCGCTTCCAATCTCGTCATGGCATTGATCCCGACGGGCTCGCGGGCAAAGAGACTTTTGCTGCAATTAATGTGCCTGCTGAAGTTCGCTTGCGCCAGTTGGAAACAAACCTTGTCCGTTTGCGCTCAATGTCCGGCTATTTGGGTGACCGTTATGTCATGGTCAATATTCCAGCAGCCGAAATTGAAACGGTTGAAAACGGATATGTTCATTCGCGTCATACCGGAGTTGTCGGGAAGATTGATCGCCAGACCCCGGTGTTGACGTCGAAAATCCATCAGATCAACTTCAACCCTTATTGGCATGTTCCTAAAAGCATTATCCTCAAGGATCTAATTCCTAAAATGCAGAAGGATCCAAGTTACCTACAGGATAACCGAATTCATATTCGCGATTTGCGCAATAATATTGAATTGGATGCGTCTCAGGTTAATTGGAATTCTGAAGAGGCGCTGAACTACCAATTCCGTCAGGAACCGGGCGCCAAGAACTCCATGGGGTCTATAAAAATCAATTTCCATAACAAACACGCTGTGTATCTCCACGATACGCCTTCCAAAACCCTGTTTGGTAGCAGCTACCGGTTCCATTCATCGGGCTGTGTTCGGGTACAGAATGTGCGTGAATTTGTAACGTGGGTGCTTAATGGCACTCCGGGTTGGGATCGCATGGCTGTCGATGCTGCCATCCGTTCCGGAGAAAGAAACGATGTTTCTGTAAGAGATCGTGTTCCAATTTACATGACTTATATTACAGCATGGGCGAGCAACGGCGGAATGATCCATTTCCGCGATGATATCTACAATCGCGATGGCCTGTCTGCCATGAGCCCGATTGTCGCGCAGCAAGGATAATTTGCTATGTCCGCTCCCAAGGCTGGGGAAGTTTATATCGAGTTTTTCACTATTGGAAAACAAATGAAAGCCGTGGCAGTTGATGCTGCCACGGGTGTAGAAGTAACGGTTTTTGGTCCCACCACCGTGTCCCAAAAAGAGCTGCAAAATCTCGCGGTACAGAAATTGAAATATCGGTTGGGTAAATTGGGCCATTCTTAATGAGATTTAATCTCAGTCTTCCTCTCCTCCATTAAATCAGTCTTGGGTTTGAGCACCGAGTGTGCTAAGCCGATTTATCAGTTCATGTAGCCTCAGATGGTGTACATGGTGATGCCTTTATGCGATCATGTATTCGGCGTTCTGTCAGATATAGGCGGCAGACTCTGATGGGGTTTTTGTGTTAGCAAAGAGCCTTACGTTTTTGTCTATCGCATCGCCCATCAAAGCCTTTTCCACCCGACAGCAGTTGCTCTGCCGTTGGAATGGAAATGCAAATGTTATCGAGATGGAGTGTTGTTGACGAACGGGGTTCGATCAAAGCGCTCGCACAAGGAAGAGGGATAGTGGTCCATGTCCGCCAATGAAGGTAAAACGGGAGTGATTTTCCCGGAATTTTTCACCCGAGATCTAGCCAAAGCAGATCCAGCCATTGCAGCAGCCATTGCCGATGAATTGGGTCGCCAGCAACACGAAATTGAGTTGATCGCTTCAGAAAACATCGTTTCTAAAGCTGTTTTGCAAGCGCAAGGCTCGATCATGACCAACAAATATGCCGAGGGCTATCCGGGCCGTCGCTATTATGGTGGTTGCCAGCATGTCGACGTTGCCGAGTCCCTTGCTATTGAACGCGTCACCAAATTGTTTGGCTGTGAATTTGCCAATGTTCAGCCAAATTCTGGGTCTCAGGCCAACCAAGCTGCCTTCATGGCGCTGATCAAGCCGGGCGATACCATTTTGGGCATGAGCCTTGATGCCGGTGGTCACCTGACCCACGGTGCCAAGCCAAATCAGTCCGGAAAATGGTTCAATGCAGTCCAGTATGGTGTGCGCAAACAAGACGGCCGCATTGATTTTGAACAGATCGAAGAATTGGCCAAAACGCACCAGCCAAAACTGATTGTTGCTGGTGGTTCTGCCTACAGCCGCGAGTTTGATTTTAAACGATTCCGAGAAATTGCTGATTCAATTGGTGCGTTCTTGATGGTGGATATGGCGCATTTTGCAGGTCTTGTCGCTGCAGGTTTGCATGAAAACCCGTTCCCTCATGCCCACATCGTGACATCCACCACCCACAAAACCCTTCGTGGTCCACGGGGTGGTCTGATTCTGACCAATGACGCTGATATCGCCAAAAAAGTAAACTCTGCCGTCTTCCCCGGTCTTCAAGGTGGCCCGTTGATGCATGTGATCGCTGGTAAAGCGGTTGCCTTTGGCGAAGCTTTGACGGATGAATTCAAAGTCTATGCTCAGGCTGTTAAAGACAACGCTACAGCTCTTGCCGATACCCTTTATGCGGGCGGGCTGGAAATGGCGTCCGGTGGCACCGATAATCATTTGCTGCTGGTAGACCTACGCCCCAAAGGTTTGACTGGTAAAGTAGCGGAATCCGCGCTTGGCCGTGCCTACATCACTTGCAACAAGAACGGCGTACCGTTTGACCCCGAAAAACCAATGATCACTTCGGGTATCCGCCTTGGTACTCCAGCGGGAACATCACGTGGTTTTGGCACAGAGGAATTTAAGCAGATTGGTCAAATGATCATCGAAGTGCTTGACGGCTTGGTCGCAAACGGCGAAGAAAACAACAGTGCCGTGGAATCAGCTGTGAAAGATAAGGTCATCGCTTTGACCAATCGGTTCCCGATTTACACGGATCTCTAGAACGCTATTGTGTGGGCAGTCGTATCGGCTGCCCCGCGCCAAAAATGAGGTCGAGTTATGAGATGTCCCTATTGCGGTTGCGATGATACCCAGGTCAAGGATTCTCGGCCCACAGAGGACAACACGGCGATTCGCCGTCGTCGCGTGTGCACTGGCTGTGGCGGACGTTTCACCACATTCGAGCGTGTCCAGCTGCGTGAATTGTCGGTGATCAAGCGTACCGGACGCCGTGTTCCCTTCGACAGGGACAAATTGATGCGCTCGGTTCAGGTCTCCTTACGCAAACGCCCCGTCGAAGACGAAAAAGTTGAACGCATGGTCTCTGGTATTGTGCGGCAACTGGAAAGCGCTGGTGATTCGGAAGTAGCGGCTGAACAAATCGGCACGTTGGTCATGGAAGGCCTTATGGGGCTGGACGAAATCGCCTATATTCGTTTTGCTTCTGTTTACAAGAATTTCCGCGAAGCCAAAGATTTCTCGGACATGCTTAGTGAAATGTCGGCAGATGATGAAATCGATACAGATATCCAGGACGCTGACTGATCTGACCATGCCGACTTATGGGCATAGCTCAGGAAAACTTTATGCACCAGTTTCCCAACTATATCAGCGACGAACAATTGATGGGGCTTGCCTTACGTTTGGGGCGGCGAGGGGCGGGACTGACCGCTGAAAATCCTGCAGTGGGTTGCGTCATCGTGCGTCATGGGAAGGACGGTGCTGTAATCGTTGGGCGAGGGTGGACCCAGCAGGGTGGTCGTCCCCATGCGGAGCGCGTCGCACTGGCCGAAGCCGGCAACCGTGCGCAAGGTGCAACTGCTTATGTTACTCTTGAACCATGTTCGCATCATGGCAAAAGTTCGCCCTGTGCTGAAGCGCTGATCGAAGCGGGTATCGCCAATCTCGTTTGCGCCCATCCTGACCCCGATCCTCGGGTCGCCGGTCGCGGCTTTGCCCTGCTAACCCAACACGCAATCAAAACGACGACAGGCCTTTTGGAAAAACAAGCCCATCGTGATCTATGTGGTTTTCTTTCGCGCACAGTGCGCGGTCGCCCTTGGTTGCAGGTTAAAATGGCGTTGTCGCTTGACGGTATGATCGGCGAAAAGAATGTCGGCAATTTTCCCATAACCGGGCCTGAGGCCAAGGCGCGCACCTATGGTTTGCGCGCCCGTGCCGATGCCATCTTGGTCGGCGTGGAAACGGTGTTGGTCGATGACCCCAGCCTTACGGTGCGTCTTTCTGGTCTGAATGAACACTCGCCGATCCGCATCGTGCTCGATAGCAAAGGGCGCACGCCCTTGGATAGCCAACTGGTACAATCCGCCAATGACGTGCCGGTCTGGATTGTGACCACTGGGGCTATTGCCGCCGATAAAGCCCTTGCGTTGGAGAGTCAAGGTTGCCAAGTCCTGCTGGTCGATCAAGACGCCAACGGTCACACTGACTTGACCCAGACACTCGATTTACTCGGTGAAAAAGGCATCAATAAAATCTTGGCTGAATGTGGTGCTGTGCTCTCCCGGGCATTGCTCAATCAGAGCTTGGTCGATGAGTTCTTCCTCTATCGCAGCACAAAATTGGTTGGAGAAAACGGCCTTGTTGCGTTGAACGGAGATCCGGATAAAACGCTAGAGCATTTTGGATTCACTGCGGACCGTAAAGAGACTCTGGGCAAAGACACAATGCAGGTTTATATACGGGCTAATAGCCTGTCTGAGCTTTATAAAGGGAAGTAGCGATGTTTACTGGAATTGTCACCGATGTGGGCGAAATCGTAAACCGGGATGTTATTCCCGCTGGCCAACGCATTCGTGTTGCGACACAGTTTAACAGCAAATCCATCGAGCTGGGCGCATCAATCGCTTGCAGTGGAGTCTGCCACACGGTTGTTGAAACAGGGCAGCTTGACGATGGACAAAATTACTTTGATATCGAGTCCGGTAAAGAAACCCTCGACTTGACCAATGCAGCCGAATGGGATGTTGGTAGGCGCCTAAATCTCGAGCGTTCTCTGCAAATGGGAGATGAACTGGGTGGCCATTTGGTACTTGGTCATGTGGATGGCATGGCGCAAGTGATCGAGCGAACGGATCATCCCGATAGCGTGTTTTTTAAACTGCGAGCACCAGATCAGCTAGCGCGTTTTATCCCCCAAAAGGGCTCTGTTGCGCTGGATGGGACTTCATTGACGGTCAATGATGTCGATGGGGATGATTTTACGATTTTTCTGATTCCGCATACCTTGTCCAATACCACATGGGGGGACAAACATGTGGGGGACAACATCAATTTAGAAGTTGATATGATGGCGCGATATGTCGCGCGGTTAAGCGAATATACGCCCTCTTAAAGGGATATACTGCTCAAGGCCCTCCAATGGGCGCATTAGCACTGGACAAATTTGTCCGGACATGATTTGACACGGCCTCACAGTTTCGACGCAGAAGCAGGACGATTGGACCGATACAATGAGCGATAATCAACCCCATTTTCTGATAATTGAGGCTCGTTTTTACGATGACCTTGTTGAAGAGTTGGCTCGTGGAGCCGTTGCTACACTGGAAGACGCCGGTGCAAGCTATGAGCGGATTGGGGTTCCCGGTGTGTTGGAAATCCCGGCTGCTATGTCTATGGCAATGGCGGCGGTAGAAGACGGCACTGCCGATTATGATGGGTATATTGCATTGGGCGTCGTTATTCGGGGCGAGACCACTCATTATGACATTGTTGCCAATGAATCGGCACGAGCAATTATGGAACTCGCCGTTGAAGGCTGTGTCGCTGTCGGAAACGGCATTCAGACCGTCGAAAATGGTGATCAGGCTTGGGCTCGTGCGCGGGTTGATGATAAAAACAAAGGCGGTGGCGCTGCGCTGGCCGCATTGGCAATGATGGAAATGCGCAAAAAGTTCGGAATGGATTCATGAGCGAGAAAGACAAACCTGTCCGCACGGCCAATCAACGTGGCTCGGCGCGTTTGGGGGCGGTTCAGGCGCTCTATCAAATGGATGTAGGCGGTACGCCTTTGACCGAGGTTTTGCAGGAGTTTGAGCTCTATCGTCTTGGCAAGGAAGTCGATGAAGTCCTGTATTTACCGGCAGATTTCACCTATTTCAAAGACTTGGTATCCGGTGTGGTCAAGCAACAACGTACGCTTGACCCTATGATACACAGTGCATTGCAAAAAGGCTGGCCGTTGGCGCGGATCGACCAAACCATGCGCGCGATCATGCGCTGCGGTCTGTATGAATTGATGAGGCACAAGGAAGTACCTGTTCCGGTCATCCTGACCGAATATGTTGATGTTGCAAAAGCCTTCTTTGAAGGAGATGAGCCGCGCGTGGTCAATGGAGTGCTGGATTCTCTTGCGCGTGGTATGCGAGCCGACGAAATGAAGCAAAAAGACGCTTCTGACAGCTAAGAAAGTTAAAAAGGGCGCATGGCAAAAAGCAACAGCCGTCGTGGTGAAAGCGCCCTTATTGCGCATTACTTTGCCCCTCTCTGCGACCCGGATGCTTCATTCGGGCTGACGGATGATGCCGCGTTTTTGACGGTTCCCGATGGGCAACAGTTGGTTCTGACCAAAGATATGCTGGTCGCAGATGTGCATTTTTTTGCAAATGACAGGCCAGAGCTGATTGCCCGCAAAGCATTGCGAGTCAATCTGTCTGATCTTGCCGCGAAAGGTGCTTCCCCCCTTGGATATATGCTGGGCCTTGGTTTGCCAGCTGATTGGAATGAGGACTGGCTATCTGCTTTTTGTGAGGGACTGAAACAGGATCAGGGTGAGTTTTCTTTCCCCCTTATCGGCGGTGATACAGTCAAAACGGCAGAGCGTCTCACGCTCTCGATCACGGCCCTTGGGACAGTTAAAGCTGGCAAGCCAATCCTGCGGCGCAATGCCCAGCCGGGCGACGATGTCTATGTCTCGGGCACAATTGGGGACGGTGCCTTGGGGCTTCTTGCGCGAAGAGGGACGTTGAGCAAACTAACGACATCAAAGCAATCTGATTATCTTGTTGATCGGTTTTTGCTTCCGCGTCCGCGCATCGATCTTTCCCCCCTTATTTGCCATTTTGCGTCAGCGTCTATGGATATATCTGATGGGCTTCTGGGCGACGCCGCCAAAATGGCCATGGCAGCCGGCGTTTCAATTACGCTGATGCTAGAGGATATACCGCTCTCTGACGCTGGTAATATGTTGGTTCAAAGACAACCGAATCTCATGCATACGGCTCTCAGCGGGGGCGATGATTACGAGCTTTTATTCTGCGCTCCAAGAATGCATCGCGAAGCGATCATGCAGACCGCTCAGACATTCAAGACTCCCATTACTTGTGTAGGGGCGGTTGAGGTTGGGAAGGGCGTCAATTTGTTTGATAGAGAAAACAATTGTTTGGTTGCCGGTCAAAACGGTGCATACGAGCATTTCTAGAACATGGTGCTCGGTATGGAACCTACTGGTAACCGCGCATGCAATACAACAAGGCAAGCACGGCCCCGTTTTCGCCCGCGCCTATGTGAAACCATGAATGCGCGACCTGCGCTTTTGCAAATGGTCCGGTATGTCTATCCCGTGCTGGGCCTGTTGTTGGCGATAGTCGTATATTACAGGATGTAGTCACTTGCCCTTAAAGATGTTCTGAGTCAATCTTCAAGTCCCCGCATTGTCGCGAAGCGAATCTCTCAGGATATCAAATGACCAATTATGCCATTGACGATCGCCTTGCGCGCCGAAACAGCATTATTTTGGCAGGCGCTCAGTCCTTTGCTGGCGCGATGCCAACCATCGTTGTCGCTATGGGTGGGCTGGTTGGCTATTTTTTGTTGGGGGCTGACAAATCTCTAGCGACTGTGCCGGTCTCTTCATACGTGTTCGGCACCGCGGCAATGATCTATCCTGCGGCTTTTTTGATGAAGCGTTTGGGGAGAAAATTAGGCTTCTTGATTGGGGCCTTTGGCAGCTCATTGGCGGGGTTGTTGAGCTGTTTTGCCATTTTACAAGGTTCCTTCTGGCTCTTTTGCTTTGGAACATTTTTGTCCGGAGCAGGTCAGGCCTTTGTTGCGCAGTATAGATTCGCCGCCGCCGATACGGCCAGCGAAGCATTCCGGCCCAAGGCAATCAGTTGGGTTATGGTCGGTGGGATTTTGGCCGGCATCATTGGGCCACAAACCTCTATCTTGACAAAGGATCTGTTTGAGCCGGTGCTATTTGCAGGCGCTTTTTTGGGGCAGGCCGTGCTTGGTCTGGTCGGTGTGCTGTTCTTGCTATTCTTGCAAGTCCCCGATCAAACCAAAGAGATCCAACAGCAGGGTGGTCGGCCTTTAGTCGAGATTGTTTCGCAGTTCCGCTTTATTGTGGCGGCATCCTGTGCAGCAGTCACATATGCTTTGATGAGTTTTGTCATGACAGCAACACCGCTTGCCATGATCGCGTGCAACCACAGCCAGGAAGACGCAACTCTTGCAATTCAATGGCACGTTCTGGGCATGTTCGGCCCCAGCTTCTTTACGGGATCGCTGATTCAGAAATTTGGAAAAGAGAAGATCGTTGTACTCGGCCTTTTTATGCTGGCTGGCTGTTCCACTGTCGCCCTTATGGGTATTGAAGTGGCAAACTTCTGGATTGCTTTGATTTTGCTCGGAGTGGGATGGAATTTTGCTTTCATCGGAGCAACGACCATGTTGACCGATTGTTACCACCCTTCTGAACGGGCCAAAACGCAGGCGACAAATGACTTTTTGGTCTTTGGCACTGTTACCATCGCATCCTTCTCATCAGGAGGGATACTCAATGCCTTCGGATGGGAAAAATTGAACTGGGTGATGTTCCCGCCGGTTGTGCTCTGCCTCCTGCTTTTGATGCTACAGGCCTACAAAAAGCGCACGGCAATCGTCTAAATAAAAAGGGCACAATCTGAAAAGATTGCACCCTGAATTGTATCAAAAGTCTTTTAGCCTAAATCAGGAAATTATCATTTGGTGAAGTCCGGTTGCGGGCCGGCGTTGCTCATCAAACGACTGAGAAAGTTGCTTTCTGCACCACCAGTTGGCGTAACCTGATTGGTGAAGTCAAACAACTGTCCGTCTTTTAAGCCATAGCGAACCGTACGAGAAACGCGTTGTTCTTCGTCAAAATAAACAGCCACAACGGTTTGGGAAACTGGACGGGAATTCATGAACGCCACTGGTTTCTTGCGCGTTTGGGAAATGTAGTAAAACACTTCATTGCCAAAATGGGCGATTGTAGATGGAGAGCCCAGCGTTAGCATAACCTGTTCGCGGCTAGACCCTTCGGTGATTTGATCGAGAGTATATTCCGTCGGTACGAAACCGTGGATCGACGTTTCTTCTGTGATACAGCCGGATAGAAAAACTGTCCCCAGGCAAACGGCCAAGGAGGCGGTCTTAAGCGATGAAAAAATGCGTTCTTTAGAGGTTTGACCTCGAAGGTCTATATGTTGGCTGCACATGTGAGTGTGGTACTCCTGATGATAACTGATCCACATGTTTTCTTACGATCAACTTTGCCTTAGGCAAAAGCACAATCGGATATAAACACTGATTGTATTCAATAACAAAAGGGCATTTCTGCGCCCGATTGTCTGTAAGAGGTCCTAGTCGGTATCCTTTTTAGCCCAGAAAAGCAATCTTTGTCGCAAACAAGGTGATGATTTCTGGCAAACTAGACCCTATATCGGTTAGCACTATGATTAAGCCGTCGTCTGTTCGTAATCCGTGACAGACAAAACCTGAATCTTGTCATTAAGAGCCGAACGGACATTTCTATGATCTTCAAACTATTCCGCAAAGATACCAAGAAAGAGCAAATTGCCGCTCTTTTGTATGACGCAATCGTGGCGCGGTCGAGGCAGCCTGTGTTCTATCTCGATTATAAAGTTGAGGATTCTATCAACGGGCGGTTCGAGATGATTGTGCTGCATGCCTATGTCGTGTTTCATTTTCTGCGCAATGAGGACGGCAACGCTAAAGACGTCGGGCAGGCGGTCTTCAATCGGTTTTTCCGCGATATGGATGATTCTCTGCGTGAAATAGGGGTCGGGGACCTTTCTGTTCCCAAGAAAATCAAAAAAATGGCTCAGTCATTTTATGGACGGGTCGAGGCCTATGATATTGCACGGGAAGAGAGTTTGGAGGCCTTGGCAAGCGCCTTGTCGCGCAATATTTATCCGGATGAGCCGCAAAGTCGTCCGGAAGCAAATATATTGGCGCAGTATGTTTTAGACAACGAAGAAGCTCTCAAAGCACAGGCCATCGAATCCTTTTTGAAAGGGACGATCACCTTCGCTGAGATTCCTCATGTCGAACAAAAGGTCGAACAAATCGCAAATTAGTTGTGTACGGCATGATTCAAATGCTCAAGAATTGACGCAATGCCTATGAAATTGCCAAACTTGCGATACATGTGTATCAAATTCAATTCGGCGACAGGTCTTGGCGCCAGATAGTTCCAGATTAAGGCTGATCATCGTGACCCAAAAAGAACCGACCGACGACATCGTTCAACGACCACCCGTTATGTCTTTGCCTGTTGGTGTTGCTCGTCTCAAAAGTCTTGGCGAGATTGTCAAAGGCGAAGCGGATGAAGGTATGCGCGAAGAGTTGCGTCAGAGATTGAATATTTTAAAGGTCAGTGCATTTTCAGTTGAAGCGCGGGTCTTGCCTTGGAAAAAGAGCGGTGTACGCATCGAAGGGCAAATTCGTGGCACTGTAGAACAATCTTGTGTGGTTACTCTGGTGCCGATTATCGAACATATTGATGAAGCTTTCACCGTCACATTGCTCCCCGTTGGCCATCCTTATGCTCGTAAAACGGATGATAATGTCGCTGGTGGAGAAATGATAATCAATCCCGATGCAGAAGATCCACCGGAAGAATTTGAAGGCGAAGAAATTGACGTAGGTTATTACGCTGAAGAGTTTTTTGCCTTGGCACTTGATGATTATCCACGCGCAAAAGATGCTCATTTCACCGGTCACATCGAAGATCAAGGTGGCCCTGATTCTGCTGATAATCCCTTTTCTGCATTAGCAGGGCTCAAACAGCACCTGACAAAAGATCAAGAGAAATAAGGGCCTTTGGGTCAACATTTCAACAATCCGGTTGTTTCTTGGCTGGAAATGGATATTGTCCTAAAAACTCTCAGCTTATAGATAAGCGCTGCGGAGAATGCGGGAACAGACCCAATAAAATATCTGCCTGTCTTGCCTTCGACGGGAGCAATGATTGAAAGCAGCGTTGAGAAAATCTGGTATGTCTGAACAAGTAAAAATTTCACTGGATGTAATGGGCGGTGACAATGGGCCTGCGGTTGTCCTTGAAGGCGCCGACATCGCGCTTATTCGCCGTCCTGACATTCGCTACGTGCTCTTTGGTGACAAAGATACGATCGAGCCGATGCTTGAGAACTTCCCGCGTGTCAAACAGGCCAGTACGTTCGAACATTGTGACGTAATGATCCAAATGGATGAGCGTCCCAGTCAAGCCTTGCGTCGTGGGCGTGGCAAATCGAGCATGTGGAATGCCATTGAAGCCACTAAAACAGGCGCGTCCGATGTATGTGTCTCAGCTGGTAACACCGGCGCGTTGATGGCTATGTCTAAATTCTGTTTGCGTACGATGGCCAACATAGAACGGCCAGCCATTGCGGCTATCTGGCCTACTTTACGTGGCGAAAGTGTTGTTTTGGATGTCGGAGCTACAATCGGAGCCGACGCACAGCAGCTGCTTGATTTTGCTTTAATGGGCGGGGCTATGGCGCGATCCTTGTTTGGCATCGAACGGCCAACAGTTGGATTGCTCAATATTGGCGAAGAAGATGTCAAAGGCCTTGATGAAGTCAAGGAAGCCGGCCGGATGTTGCGCGAGTTTCATTTGCCACATTTGGATTACAAGGGATTTGTCGAAGGCGACGATTTGGGAACCGGCGCGGTTGACGTGGTGGTGACTGAGGGGTTCGTTGGCAATATCGCTTTGAAAACCGCGGAAGGCACCGCCAAGCAATTGGCCGAGTATTTGCGGTCGGCGATGACCAGGACTTGGATGGCCCGAATTGGCTATCTCTTTGCGCGCTCTGCCTTTGTTAAGTTGCGCGAAAAAATGGATCCGAACAAGGTCAATGGTGGCGTATTCTTGGGCTTGAACGGTATTGTCATCAAAAGCCACGGTGGCACTGATGGTGAAGGTTTCGCCGCGGCAATCGGACTCGGGTATGATATGGTCAAAAATGGCCTGACTGCAAAAATTGAACAGGATCTTACTGTTTATCAAAAAAGTCGATTTGCGGCTGATGAGGAGAGCGCAGAGTGAGCGTGTTACGGTCTGTCGTGGTAGGATCAGGATCCTATCTACCAAAAAAAGTCGTCACTAATGACGATCTCACCAAAGTTGTGGACACGTCTGACGAGTGGATTCGGCAACGCACAGGTATCGAGCAGCGATACAATGCTGAAGAGGGGGAGTATACATCTCATCTTGGGTATAATGCTGCTCTGGACGCTCTAGAAAATGCAGGTATGGACGCTCAGGACATTGACCTGATTATTTGTGCCACCACAACACCTGATAACACCTTCCCAGCAACTTCTGTGGCAATTCAGAATATGCTCGGCATTCATCACGGTGTGGCGTTTGATTTGCAAGCCGTTTGTTCGGGTTTCGTTTTTGCTTTGACGACCGCTGATCTTTATATTCGATGTGGTAAGGCCAAAAATGTACTGGTCATTGGTGCCGAAACATTTTCTCGTCTGCTCGACTTAAATGATCGTACAACATGTGTTTTGTTCGGCGATGGTGCCGGTGCTGTTGTCTTGACAGCGGAAGAGGGGACCGGCGACGTCTCGGATCGCGGTATCTTAACCAGCCATATCCGCTCAGACGGCCGCCACAAAGAAAAACTTTTTGTTGATGGAGGGCCTTCTACAACCCAAACAACCGGCTATCTCCGGATGCAAGGCAAAGAAGTCTTCAAACACGCTGTCGGTATGATCACAGACGTTATTACCGATGCCTTCGATGCAACCGGAATGACCGCTGAAGATCTGGATTGGTTCGTGCCTCATCAGGCTAACAAACGGATTATTGATTCAAGTGCCAAGAAGCTTCATATCGCCCCTGAAAAGGTTGTGACGACGGTAAACTTGCATGGCAACACGTCTGCCGCTTCCATTCCTCTGGCTCTGAATGTGGCCGTCAATGATGGACGCATCAAAAAAGGCGATGTGGTGCTGCTTGAGGCTATGGGTGGCGGTTTTACCTGGGGTTCTGTTCTGCTGCGCTGGTAAAGTGCATTGATACGATATACCTTTACAGTAAGAATGCCTTGGCAATCATAATGTTACGGTATTTAAAAACTTATACGCCTATTTTGTGTCGATTTGAAATTTTGGGATTTTCATTCAAATATTACCTCGGATCAATAAATATTTGGATTTTAGCGGGTTCCCGCCACTTTCTGGCACTTTCCAGAAAAATTGATGAAAATTTCCATTGCTTTATAGGTGTTGGGTTCAATAATTGGGCAAGGGAACTGTTGACGGAACATGATTCCGGCAATACCCTTCCAACACCAAATGAGTCATTAGATAATTGTGCTTTTAGATGAGGATTGTCGCATGGGGGGTAAAACGGTTACGCGCGCGGATTTGTGCGAAGCAGTCTACCAAAAAGTTGGTTTGTCTAGGACTGAATCCGCTGAGCTTGTCGAGATGGTCCTTGATGAAATGAGCAATTGTCTTGTCGATGGTAAACAGGTCAAATTGTCTTCATTTGGAACATTCTTTGTGCGTGATAAGAATGAGCGTATCGGTCGCAATCCTAAGACCGGCGAAGAAGTGCCTATTTCACCGCGCCGGGTGATGGTTTTCAAGCCGTCAAATGTGTTGAAAAAGAAAATCAACGACTCTTTGGCTCCAAAAGAAACTTGATAGGGGCATCTGGCATTCTGTTGTTTTGGGGAACACACAATGGCAGGATGGTCGGATCAAAACCAATGGATACTTATTTCGCCGACTAGGGATGGATCTGGCGTAGAGTTTTTGTTGAATATTTTCCGGTAGAGGAAAAGCGTTTACGCGAGTTAGGTGGGAATCTTGCGCAAGAGTGCGGATGCATTTCGGACAATCAGCGAAGTCGCGCAGGACTTGGATCTGCCGCAACATGTCTTGCGTTTTTGGGAAACGCGGTTCACGCAGATCAAACCAATGAAACGTGGTGGCGGGCGGCGCTATTACCGACCCGACGACGTGGAACTTTTGCGCGGTATACGCCACCTGCTTTATGATGAAGGTTATACCATCAAAGGCGTTCAGCGTATTCTTAAGGAACAAGGCATCCGCCACGTGATTGATACCTTGGGTGACGATGTAACGCCCGATGGTCCCTTCGTTTCAGCTGGTACTATGGATGGTTCAGCGGGCGCCAATACTCCCTCGGCTTCGGTGCCACGAGAACCAAATGAACTGGAAGTGGATCTACCTCCACTTGTTACTCCTCAGATGCAGCCCGCCCAACCTGCGCGGCCTATAGAATCAACGCTTCCAGCCCCTGTTCGTCAACCAGTGGCTTTGCAAACGTCCCCCCGGCAAGATATCGCTCAAGATGTCCCTGTGGTAAACCAAGCCCCTCATGCGCAAACGCCACAAAGCGTAAATCGTGTGGATACTACGCCAACTGTGCAGCAGGGCCTGCCGAACCAACCTGTGCACCCTACTGCGGCCTATGTCGCAACCCCCGCACCAGTCGCGGTGCCGATACACCCTGATGCTGTTGCACATCAACCTGCGACCAACCCTCAAAGCCCGCCGATGGCCAACATGCAAACCTTTATGCATCCGGTGAATCAGGAAGCTGTCGCTTTGAATGCGGGGATTGCACCCGAGGCCGTCGTAGCGCCAGCCGCCTTGCCAGCGCATTTTGTCGCTGCCCCTCAACCTAGTCACGTGGTACACGCGCCTGAGCAATTTCCAGCATCAAATATTGCTCCAGCCATGGTTCCTGAAGAACATGAGTTAGGGCAGAAAATTCCAAGTGATCTTGTGCGAGGCGATCCAAAGTTTCTGCACGGAGAAAGCGCGTCGATTTCTGTTGCAGATGGCCGAGCGCAAATGTTGGAAGAAGAGCAGAAATCTGGCTTTTTTACACGCCTTCGTCATCGTGTGGAGCCCACCGATCAGGACGGAAATAGGGCCGCCAAGGGGATGGCGCGCGACGATGTGCGCCGTTTACAATCAACTCTTTTCGAGTTGTTGGAATGCAAACGCATTCTTGATCAAGCGCGGTCTGATTGATTTTATTGAATGTAAATAGAAAAGACTATCGCATTAGCGCAGGACGTCCATCAATTCTTGAGCAGCAGAGGCTACGGACTTGGTGGCCATAGCGCTGGCTTTGAAGGCAAGCTCTGTCTGCTTGAGGTCAATCCACTGTTGTGCTTGGTCAATGTTTGAAGTGGGCGAAACGGGCGCTATAGGCTCAGCTGGTTTTACGTCTTGTTCGGCTTTTACAGCAGGCTGAGGCGCATTGTCTGGTACAGGGTTCGCGATGCCGATCGCTATATCTTCAAAGCGGTTCGCCGCCGATGACATTCCAGCTGTTGCTATGTTCAATGAAGTAATCATGTTGTGAGCATAGTTCGCATTTTTTAACAAACAACTACGTATATCCTTACAATTTTAATGACATCGAAAAGAAGCCTTCCCAGTGCGAGCGAAAAAAAAGGTTGGCGCCATTCAACAGCGGCGTTTCTGCTAAATTTAAAGTCAATAAAATCTGTGGCGTCCGAGTGTTTTAAAGTAGGGTGAATTGATCCTGGTGATCCGTCATTCGCCAAGCTGATGCTAATATCATTGGATGCTGTGTAAGTTGTGTCGCGCACGAAAATGCAGGCCAAACAGCCTAATTCCCGACAAGCTCTAATAGAGGAGTTTGCGCTGAGCAGTCACCAAAACAACAATTGTTTGGATGAAGCGGGGAGAAGAAAATTGGTCGGAGCGATAGGATTCGAACCTACGACCCCTTCACCCCCAGCGAAGTGCGCTACCAGGCTGCGCTACGCTCCGACTCGTGGTTTTATAGGGGGAATGTCCGTGTCATGCAATAAAGCAAAGTGGCAAGATAACAATTATCCTCAGTCATTCAACATTTTACATGAATTTAGTCTCGATTGAGGCAAACAGGGTTCTGCAAGAAAAAAGCCCGCGCATGTGCGGGCTATTGATTGATTTGATCAGCTGTCTCCTAATAGGCACCATCTTGATTGAATAGTTTCAGCGGAGTCACAGCCAAAATGTAGAGATCAAGGGCCAGCGACCAGTTTTCGATATAATAGATATCGTGTTGAACGCGCTGTTTGAGCTTGTTGTCATCGTCAATTTCACCGCGCCAACCGTGAATTTGCGCCCATCCTGTGATGCCCGGTTTTACTTTATGACGAGCCATATATCCGTCTGCCACTTCTTCGAACAGGCGATTATCGGTCAATTGGTGGGGCACATGCGGGCGAGGCCCAACGAGAGACAAAGTTCCTAACAGCACATTGAACAATTGTGGCAATTCATCAATTGATGTCTTGCGAATAAAGCGCCCCACTTTGGTTACACGACTATCGCCTTTGGTAACGGACTTGGCTGCTTTTTCGTCACTCTGATTGTGATAAAGCGAGCGGAATTTGTAAATTAGGACTTCTTCGTTGTTAAAGCCGAGGCGCTTTTGTTTGAAGATGACCGGTCCTTCACTGTCACGTTTGATGGCGATAGCTGTTCCGATAAGCACAGGGGACAAAACAACAATTGTGACGCAGGAGATAACGATATCGAACACACGTTTCAGCAATGATCCCCAGTTAGCGATTGGTTTGGCAAAAACGGGGACTGTAGGTAGATTGCCGACATAGGAGTAGCTGCGGCGACGGAATTGCATTTTGTTCATATGGGCGCTGAGATGAATATCCAAAGGCAGTACCCAAAGCTTATGCAGCATTTGCAATACGCGATTCTCGGCGGTCACAGGGATGGTAACAATCAACATGTCGATGTTACAAAGGCGAGAAAACTCAACCAGATCGTCAACGTTACCTAGTTTTGGATAGCCCGCAACGATGGCAGGGGATCGATCGTCATCACGGTCATCAAAAATACCACAGATACGAATGTCATTATTGACCTGATTTTCCAAAGATTGGATGATATCAGCAGCTGGTTGCCCGCCACCCACAATAACTGCGCGGCGCTCCAGGCGGCCATCTGCCTGCCAATGGTGAATGAAATAGGCCTGAATCGCTCGGACTGCGGCAATTGAGCTGATGCCTGCAAAAAACCATAAGCCAAGCCAAGACCGGTTTTCGTCGATTGGAGTGCCGGATAGATAGGTAACAAGCAGGAATAGAACGGTCACCAAAGTCCAGGCGCCAATAATCTTGCCAACTTGCGGTGCCAAACTGTGCATTTCGTGCACTGCGTAGCCATCCGTAGAAAGCATGAAAAGCAAAAACAACAAAGCACCAGCTGCAGAAAAGGCCAGCGGCAAATGAATTCCTGCCAAAACTGATCCACCCATGAATGAGCTCGAGATCAGCCCTATCGTTGTAAGGACTGCGAAGTCGCCAAGTTGAATGAGGCCGCGTACCATCATGGGCGCATAGGTCGTTGTCGAAAATTCCGACGCAACTTCACGAGCCAGATCAGAGATCTGTTGGCTGGCCTTTGCGTTGTCTTCGGAGGAAGCCGCAAGAACAGCACTTGACGAATAAGCTGTTTGTGGGTCCAGAGCCTGCATTGTTCAACACCATATTGTTAATTCTTATCACGCCTAAGACAATTAGCCGGTAAATTTTGAATAAGTTTTAAGCAAATGATATTTAGGGATGATTACAGGAACTTTTGGACCTTATCGTTAAAAAAGCCCTGACAAAGAGGGCTTTCAAAAATAGACAAGATGGGCGTGATTTCTTTTTCAACTATAAATGTCTAAAAGAAGCGCTCGCGAACATAAATGGTATCACCTGGTCGTATGGGGGCGGTGAGAGCAACTCGACCCGTCAGGATCTTGCCGTTGAGCTGGCGGGTGATGTCCACATAGCGTTGTTGTGCTCGCGTTGAAAAACCGCCTGAAATGGCAATTGCGGTTTGCACTGTCATGCCAGTCACATAGGCATATTGGCCGGCAACTTTCACTTCGCCCATAACAAAGAAGGGGCGATACTGCGCGATTTCAACGGAAACATCCGGATTGCGAATGAAGCCATTATCCAACCGGGAAGCGATGTTTTTGGCAAGTTCGCTAGTTTGTTTTCCTCGAGCAACCACGTTGCCGATGAGAGGAATGGAAACATATCCAGACTGATCCACGGTATATTCATTGTTTAAGTCGGTTTGATTGAAAACAATCAAACGAACACGGTCGCCAGAATCCAGTGTATAGGGTCCGACAAGAGACTTGTGAAAAGCATCCCCTGCTGGTCGATAGCTTGAACAGCCATGCAGCCCTAAAACGACAATTAATAATAACAATACGCGTGCAAACATGATGACGACTCATCCATTGAAAAACCAACTTTAGATAACGGCATTTGTGGTTAATGGAGCGTAAATCCTGTTTGATTTCGCAATTAAATCAGACAAATTGCTGCAATTTGCAACGAAGTGGCATCAAGAAGGTGTCTGTTAAGGTCTCGGTTACCATAATCTGTCAGCAATAGATTGTGTAGAAGGGCTGGCTCAATGGACCATGCCTACGCAAACCAACTCCTTGAGTGGCAGCACGATGGCACCGGTAGGCACAGTCCGATTTTGCAATCATCAAAGAGCACTAGGCCGTGCTACTCTTGCAAGACAATGGGCCGTGGCCGCACTGCTATGCTGTATGCTCGCTTTTTTAGTCTATTTATATAAGAGTGCCGAAACAGACCTGTTTGAGGCGCAAGCCAAAATTCTCTTGCTCGCACCGCAAGACCAATATTTGCCATCCATTGATGCCGCGCAAACCGGCTCTTTGCTCGATAGTATAGCCGATCAAAATACGTCTATTCGGTCCTTTATGACAGATCCTGACGTAATGTCGGGAATTATTACGCAACATCAATTGTACCAAGATCCTCACTTCAGCGAAAAAAATCTCTGGCAACGAGGGCTCGAGGCCTTTGGATTGGGTGGATTTCAGACAAATGGATCAAGTTTGGTTGCCAAGCGCATTCAAGATTCGACCCAAATAGACTATCGGGCCGAAAGGCGCTTATTGAGCATCGCATTTCGAGCGCCTGATCCCGCGCAAGCCACCGCCATCGCCAACAGTTTAGCTCGCTTTTATCTGCATAAGGTGAAACTGGATCAAACACGGGCTTTTGATGTGGCTGTAGAAAAACTGAATGCTGACGTTCATGCCCTGCGCGTTCGCCTGCAAAAGACTAATGATGAAATGGTTGCGCAGGATCCTGCAATTGGATTGTCCAAAGATCAAATATCAGAATGGACCAAATTAGAAAACCAACGCATTGCGCAATTAAAACAAAAGGCGACGGCAGAATATGGCATGCTAAACCATATGTTGTCGCGGTATCACGAAGCGCAAACCAAACGCTCACTCGATTTGTTACCACCTCAAGCGCGTTTGATTGCGCGAGCGACTACTCCGGTGCAACCCGTCGCTTCAAGTGCGTTGGTTCAGGCTGGATTAAGCGGGATGCTAGTCTTTTCTGTTTTGATTCTCTTGATTGGCATTATTTCATTGCGCGCGAAACGAAGTCAAAAGAGAGGAGCTGTCGGTACTATGATGCCGCAGCCGGTTTTGTGGTCTATAGCGCAACAACCAGAGCAGGAGGGCACACACGAGAAGCTGTCCTGCCCAGTTGCCAATCCTACCTATGACCCGTCGCAACAGTGGCCTGACGCTCTGTCTACTGAGGTTGAAGTGTGGTGTCATGACGACTGCCTCATTGATCATGTTGCTGGCGTTATTTACAAAAGCTCCCACAAGCGGGTTGTTTTTATGTCAGACGAAGAAGATTGGGGGGGCAATTACACCCCCTTGGTAAAGCGACTTGCAACAAGCGGTACATCTTTGGTTTCCATTTGCTTGGGCGCAGCGCCATCAAGTTTGAACGCAAATGCAGACGAACACAGAGTCCTTGGGATGAGCGACCTTGTCGACGGCAAAGCGGCTTGTGCCGATGTTGTGTGGGTTGATGAAGAGACCGGCGTTCATACCGTTGAGGTTGGGACGAGACGTATGGTTTCGGAAGACTTTTTTTCGCATGACTTCCATGCCTTTTTGTTGGCGTTGGAATCCACCTACGATTTGCTGTTGATCGACATTGGTCCGCATTTTGATGATGAGTTTGCTCTAAAGAGTCTTGGGCTTGCCCGTGATGTACAGGCTTGTATCTATGCACCAGACACGGATCGCGAGCTGTCCCACCAGGTACATGACGTCATGCGGCATTTCGGCTACATAAGCAGCATGATTTTGCCGCTAGATATGTCAGCCAAGCTTTATCCAAATAAACAGGTGCTCGGGATGCAAGCCGCAGAATAGGCAGCGTCTAACGCTATTTTTCCATCCAGCGAATAATTAGCCCTGCTGGAAAAACCCACAATGCACCGGTAATGACAAAGAACACAATTTGTATCCAAGGGGCGGCAGTCGCAACAACAGCTGCGCCAATGGTCATGCCAACGGCCGCATAAAGAATGATCCACGCGACAAGAATGATCATACCAATGAATTTGCGGGTGCGTTTGGTCATGGTGTTTCCATTTGCGCGGTTGAAAGGGCTTCACACAGGCTCTTAAACTAGCTTAGTTGATCTGAAAAGGAAAAACACTGATGCACTGTATAGTTTGCCTATATAGGAGCCTGTATCAACACAGTTGTTGGCATCGCACTATCTTTCAAGTTTCTCGTGGGCAAACACCTATTCCATCGGGTATAAATTCAGCAACAGATTTGAGTCAGATACTTTGGCCTTCAAGGAGACCTAAGGCATGGATAGCCACATAAGTCCGGCAGAGCGCGCCAGTCGATATGTTGAAACAGACACGGACCACGTAAGCCGTGCACGGCCCATGGTGCGGTCATGGCTCTATTTTGTCGCCTTTTTGGTGTTTGTAATGGTCATTGTCGGTGGGGCGACACGGCTGACGGATTCGGGCCTTTCAATCACAGAATGGAAACCGATCCATGGCGCTATTCCTCCGCTAAATGTTACCGAATGGACAGAAGAGTTCGAAAAATACAAGCAAATCCCCGAATATACGCAAGTCAACAAGGGTATGTCTCTTGATGAGTTCAAAATGATTTTCTGGTGGGAGTGGGGACATCGGCAGTTGGGGCGTGTGATTGGTCTTGTGTTCTTTCTTCCCATGATTGCTTTCTGGCTGATGGGGCGGCTGAGTGATTCAATCAAGCCTAGATTATTGCTGCTTTTGGTGCTGGGGGGCGCACAGGGAGCTATTGGCTGGTGGATGGTTGCGTCAGGCCTCGTCAATCGTGTCGACGTTAGTCAATACAGACTGGCAACCCACTTAACCCTCGCATCGCTAATTCTTGTTGCGCTTGTTTGGGTTGCGCGCGGCTATCGACGAGGCGATAAAATGCCCGAATGTGTCAGTGCGGATCGCCATGTCTGGCCGGTCGCCTTCATGCTATTGTTGGTGCTGATGCAAGTTTTTCTTGGTGGGCTCGTGGCGGGCACGGACGCGGGCATGACCTACAACACATGGCCTTTAATGGATGGCAGCTTGCTTCCCTCCCGCCTTTATGAGATGGACCCGTTTTGGTTGGCAGCGTTTGAGGATCTCATGACAATCCAGTTCAATCATCGCATCATGGCCTATTTGATTGCGCTTTATACATTGTTCCTCTGGATGCGGATTTGGCGTGATCCCTATGCCGCAAAAATGACCATCGCAACGACCATTCTTGGTGTTCTGCTCCTGTTGCAAGTCATTTTGGGGATTGTAACGCTGGTTTTGGTAATGCCGCTGACATTGGCTTTGATGCATCAAGCCGGTGCGATCCTGATCCTGATTACCACGACGATTATGGTGCGAGATCTAAAGGATAACGCTGCCAGATTGCGATAGTGATGCTTTATTCCATTACGTAGATATTAAAAAGCCGGGTTAAACCCGGCTTTTCTTTTAATGCTGATACTGCTTGATCAGGCCATTGCCTGTTCCAGATCGGCAATGATGTCTTTCACATCTTCAATGCCGATGGACAAGCGAACGGTTTCTGGTGAAGCGCCCGCGGCTGTTTTCTGCTCATCGGTTAATTGGCTGTGGGTCGTGGAAGCCGGATGGATCGCTAGTGAGCGGGTGTCGCCAAGATTAGCAACATGGCTCAGTAGCTTCAGACTTGAAATGAATTTGACGCCAGCTTCGTGACCGCCTTTAAGGCCGAAGGTAAACACCGAGCCAGCCCCTTTGGGCAGATATTTTTGCTGTGCTGCATGGTGTGGGCTAGATTCGAGCCCAGCATAGGAAACCCAACTGACCGCTTCGTGTCCTTCAAGAAACTCGGCAACAGCCATCGCATTTTCGCAATGGCGCTCCATGCGCAAAGGCAACGTTTCACAACCGGTAATTAGCTGGAATGCGTTGAACGGTGAAATAGCTGGTCCTAGATCGCGCAGTCCAAGAACGCGACAAGCAATGGCAAAGGCGATGCCGCCCAGTGCAGCATGCAATACGATGCCATTATACTCAGGGCGCGGCTCACTGAGCATTGGATATTTGCCGGATGCGGACCAATCAAAATTGCCGCCATCCACGATGATGCCGCCCATTGAGTTGCCGTGACCGCCAATGAATTTTGTCGCCGAATGAAGCACGACATCAGCACCATATTCAATCGGCCGACATAGGTAAGGGGTTGCCATGGTGTTGTCGACGATTAGCGGTATACCAGCCTCGTGAGCAACTTTTGCAAAGCCTTCGATGTCGCAGATGACACCACCAGGGTTGGCAAGGCTCTCGATATAGATGGCTTTGGTTTTGTCATCGATCAGGGCACGCGCCGCTTCAGGGTCCATCGCGTCGGACCATTTGACATGCCAGTCAAAGCTCTTGAAAGAGTGGTTGAACTGATTGATGGAACCGCCATAGAGCTTATCTGCGGCGATGAAATTGTCGCCGGGGCGCATGATGGTATGAAATGTCAACATCTGAGCTGCATGCCCTGATGCAACGGCCAAAGCAGCTGTGCCGCCTTCAAGGGCAGCAATGCGCTCTTCCAGAACAGCCTGCGTGGGGTTCATGATCCGGGTGTAGATATTGCCAAATTCTTGCAGTCCGAAAAGGGCTGCGGCATGATCTGCATCGCGGAACTGATAAGCCGTTGTCTGATAAATAGGCGTTGCCAGTGCACCTGTAGTTGGATCAGCTTGTGCGCCCGCGTGAACGGCTTGTGTCGAAAAGCCGAGAGCCTGTTCTTCGCTCATAAAAATCCCCTTAATAAAGGTGTCTGCAACGTCGGCACATAAAGTATCTAAGCAGCAGAGCATTGTTGAACTCAAGATGTGCTGATGACTTTAGACCAGACTTAGAGATGGCGCTATTTGTTCATTGCGAATATAATTGCAAATTTGAAGGGATCTTGGAACAAATTTGCTCAGATGCGTTCCAATCTGTCGCACTTCTGCAATTTCTAACTCTATTATCTGAAATGTCAGGCACGAAAAAAAAGCCGATCACTTATATGAACGGCCCTTATGCATTGAATGAGTAGGGGGGAGCTATCAGGCATTCATCAGGCGTGGATACTCAATTTTAGGACAAAGGTCCATGACGACTTTCAGTCCAGCATCTTCTGCACGCTGGGCGGCCTCTTCATTGATCACGCCCAACTGCATCCAGACCGTTTTTGCCCCTATTGCGATGGCTTCATCGATGACTTTGCCTGCTGCTTCCGAGTTGCGGAACACATCGACCATATCGATCGGTTCGTTGATATCAGCCAAGGAAGCTGCGACGGTCTGACCCTGAATTTTGCCACCCGCTTTACCAGGATTAACGGGGATTACGTTATACCCCTTTTCCAGCAAAAACCGCATGACGCGAAAACTGGCTCGCTCTTCTTTGTCGCTGGCACCAACAAGGGCAATCGTCTTGACGCTTTCAAGAATGTCTTTGATGTAAGCGTCGGAGTAGTTTGAATGATCCAAAATCGCCTCCTATTTCAAGCTCGGCCAGTCAGCCGAACGCTTGGCAAGAAATGCACTGATTCCTTCTTCTGAATCAGCAGCGAGCATGTTTTCGGTCATTACCAGCGATGTCAAATCATAAGCATCGGCAAGATTCATGTCTGCTTGGCGATAGAAGGTCTCTTTGCCAAACTTGAGCGCGTGAGCAGACTTCTGGGCGATTTCTGTCGCATATTTATCGACCACAAGGCGCAAATACTCCAGTGGAACCACTCTGTTGACGATGCCGTAGGCCTTGGCTGTATGGGCGTCAATCTCTTCGCCGGTGACAAGCATTTCCATGGCTTGTTTGCGCGGAACGGCACGGGTCAATGCTACCATCGGTGTGGAACAAAACAAACCAATGTTAACCCCAGGTGTGCAGAAGTTGGACTCATTAACGCAAATAGCCAGATCACACGTCGCGACCAGTTGAAGACCTGCAGCTGTGGCGGTGCCCTGGACTTCGGCGATGACGATTTTGGGCATATTGACGATTGCCTGCATCAGTGTAGAGCAGGTGCGCATAATCAAGGCGAAATAGTGTCGTCCATGATCTGGGTCCGAGCGGCGAGCGGTCAGTTCTTTAAGGTTATGGCCAGCGCAGAAAACGGGGCCGTTGGCCGCAATGACCACCACCCGTGTGGCATCGTCGTTGTTGGCATTATCCAGCTCTTTTGCCAACGCTTCCATCATTTCTTCAGATAGGGCATTACGACTTTTAGGGCGGTTCATGATCAAACGGCGGATTGGGCCGACTTGCTCAACAAGGACCGCAGATTCCTGCTCAGAATTGGTCGCCGTCATATCAGTCTCCTTGGGACAATTGTGCACATTTCGCGCTTTGTGGCGGACAATGCCCGCGACATCAAGGATATGTCAAGGCGTTGTCCCGCATGGCAGTATTTCTGAATAAGGAGAAATACTTGCGCATATGGAGTAAACTATGATCTATTTGACGAAGACGTTAAAGTAATAAAAAGACCAAGAGCCATTATATATAGGGGAGGGTGCTGTGATGCTAAAAATGGGCGAGCAACAAGTACAAGAGCTGCTGGACGAACAATTCCCTCAGTTAAACATCGGTGGTCGGTGCTTTTTTATCGACTGGATCAAAAAAGGAGAGGCGATGCTCCGCCTCAAGGCTGATGAGCGACATCTACGGCCAGGTGGCACCGTATCTGGACCGGCGATGATGAGCCTGTCTGACTATGCCGCTTATGTCTTGATATTAGCCGAGTTGGGCCCTGTTGCATTGGCTGTGACGACCAGTCTCAACATCAATTTTCTGAGCAAGCCTGCGCCGGGGGATATATTGGCCCATGTTAAAATACTAAAATCGGGGAGGCGACTCGTGGTGGTAGAGGTCGATATAACCAGTAACGGCAATGACAATCTTGTTGCTCACGCTACCGCGACCTATTCGATTCCCCCTGTTAAATCCCTAGTCTGATGAACCACCACAACGAAAAGCCTCTAATATGTAGGCGCAATTGCATGGATGTCCTAAAAGCAGCTGCGTTGGGCATGAATTCTCTCTATCAAGCAAAAATCAATCAATCAGTCAGAAGCTGATCAAAGAATGAAGTCGTTGCAGCTGTGAATCTTCATATTATTTTGTGGTAAAATAATACCGTAAAAATACAGCGTTGAAATCACTGCGTTATTTTATATGAAATCGCTTGACAAAAGTATCGACTTCTATAAAACCAGCTCCAGACATTGCGGTGGCTCTGTTGCGTACCTCTTTATAGCTATTCGGTTGTTAGGATAAGGTTCGCACAAATGAGGGTCGCCGTTTCACGTTCATCTCGTGACACCGATTACGGAAGTGCAATGAAAACTTTTTCAGCCAACCCTTCTAACATCGAAAAGAAATGGATTCTTATCGATGCTGAAGGTCTCGTGCTAGGCCGCCTTGCTTCGCTCATCGCGATGCGTCTGCGTGGCAAGCATAAAGCGACCTTCACTCCACATATGGATTGTGGTGACAACGTTATTGTAATTAACGCCGAGAAAATTAAACTGACCGGCCGCAAATACGAAAACAAAAAATACTACTGGCACACCGGTCATCCCGGCGGCATCAAAGAGCGTACCGCTCGTCAGATCATCGAGGGAAAATTCCCAGAGCGTGTGGTCCAGAAAGCTGTACAGCGTATGATGCCCGGCGGTCCGTTGACCCGTGCTCAGCTGTCCAACATGCGTGTGTATGCTGGTGCAGAGCATCCTCATGTTGCCCAGTCCCCTGAGGCGCTGGACGTTAAATCCATGAACTCTAAGAATGCTAGAGGGCCTAAATCATGAGCGATCAGATCCAGTCTCTTGAAGATCTCGGCTCCGCAGTTGGTGTAGAGCTCGAAGATGCCGCTCCTGTTTATGTGCAGAAGCTCGATTCACTTGGCCGTGCCTACGCAACCGGCAAGCGTAAAGACGCTGTTGCTCGTGTATGGATCAAGCCGGGTACAGGCAAAATCATCGTGAACAAAAAAGAGTTCACTGAATATTTTGGTCGCCCCGTTCTGCGGATGGTTGTTCAGCAGCCTCTCGTTGCAGCTGACCGCGTTGGTCAGTTCGATATCATCTGTACAGTTGCTGGTGGTGGTCTGTCCGGACAGGCTGGTGCCATTCGTCACGGCATCTCCAAAGCTCTGACCTACTATGAGCCAGGTCTTCGTGCTGTTCTGAAAAAGGGCGGCTTCCTGACCCGCGATGCTCGTGTTGTTGAACGTAAGAAATACGGTCGCGCAAAAGCCCGTCGTTCTTTCCAGTTCTCCAAACGTTAATCTGTCAGACGTTTCCAAGTTTCAAAAAGGCGGCCCTCGGGTCGCCTTTTTTCGTATGTGGGTTCAACTCGCGCAAAAGGAGATCGTTAGGCGTAATATCGGAGATCAAATGAAGTAAGAGAGGTCAACCGGCTTTTGCGATCTATTCAAGCCAAGATACTAATACTCAACAATTTCATTTTCTGCACTAAAAGTAGAGTGATGCAAGTCTGTCCGTCTTGGGGGAATACTTTGTCTGGTTGTTATGAAGAAGAATTCAAGCAGAAGAACTGTACGCACAAATACATATTCATAGCTTACGTTGATTTATGATTTAGAGGTATTGTCAAAAATACCGTGCATAATGGTCTTGCTGAGTAAGATCTATGGAAGTGTAAATAATTTGGTTAGATTATAGGTCCAAGTTGTAGGTGAATGTTTTGTTATTCCATAGCGTGGTGAGAAAATGCCTAACAATAAAAAGAGTGTAAAGAGTTTATACGTATCGTTGACTAAAGGAATAATGGCAAAAGTTCTTCTTGTAGCGACCGTTACTATTTTGGTTGTATTTGCAGTATTTGCAATCTACAATGATAGGCTCCTGACAAAAGAAACAGAAAATAGCACTGCTGTCTTCTTGGAAAGCGTCGGGGAATCAACCGCGAACAGCATCCATAACTGGCTTGAAGCGCGTTTGATGATGATTTCATCTTCGGCAGAATCCGCAACTAAGTTGTTGCCCACTGAAGATCCTGTTCAAATCTTTAAAAACAAAGTGCTGGAAGAGAATTTTAAGAACGCATATCTCGGAACAGAAGCTGGAACTTTCCATATATGGCCAAAAATAGATTTGCCTGATGATTTCGACCCGCGAGGACGCCCATGGTATAAAGGCGCCGCAAGCAATGGAAAAGCAATCCTAACGGCCCCCTATGTTGACGCCTCGTCAAAGGAGCTCATAATATCTGTTGCAGCTCCTGCTCAATCAACAAAGGGCCTGATTGGCGTTGCAGGTGCAGATTTTTCAATCAACACTTTGGTTGAAATGCTTGCTGATACCGATTTCGATGGGAAAGGTTATGCCTATCTGGTTTCCAAAGACGGAAAAATCCTTGTTCATAAAAACTTGGAATTGGTCGATAAACCTTTGAGTGACGCTTATCCAAATGGTGCCCCGGAAATCAAGGGAGGCATCGCTGAAATCGAAGAATTAAATGGTACGTCTCTCATTACGTTTGTCCCAATCACAGGGTTGCCAGTGGATTGGTATGTTGCATTGTCTATGAACAAAGATATGGCTTATGCCAGCCTTGCTGAATTCCGCACTTCTGTTGCTATCGCCAGTGTGCTTGCTGCTATATTGATGATTATTGTTCTAGGCTTCTTCCTAACCCGCCTCATTGCTCGGCCAATTCAAGCCATGACGATAGTTATGGGGCGTCTGGCCAAAGGTGACAACACTGCTGAAATCCGGGGCCTTGAGCGCAAAGACGAAGTCGGAGCCATGGCTGAAGCTGTTCTGGTCTTTAAGCAAAATGCAATTGAACAAGAAAAAATGAGAGCGCAACAGCAAGAAGAAGAACAGGCCAAGCAGCGTCGTGTCGAACGTGTTGACCAACTAATCGAGCAATTCGATGCTATGGTAGGGGACGTGCTTGAAACTATCACGCATTCCTCCAGTGATCTGGAGTTGACAGCCAAGGACCTCAACGCCACCGCAGAATCAAGTGCAATGGGCGCAACCACGGTTGCTGCTGCTTCGGAAGAAGCTTCCACCAATGTAAGGTCCGTTGCTGCGGCCTCAGAAGAGTTGGCTGCCTCGATTACCGAGATTTCTCGCCGCGTCAACCAATCTCGAGACATAGCCGAACGAGCGAGTGGCGCGGCCAAGCAGACGGATCAAACGGTTCAAAGTCTTGTTGTTACAACCGAGCGCATCAGTCAGATCGTTAGCTTGATCAACGACATTGCGGCTCAAACCAATCTGTTGGCTCTCAACGCCACCATCGAGGCTGCTCGTGCTGGGGAAATGGGAAAAGGTTTTGCTGTTGTTGCCTCTGAAGTAAAATCACTCGCAGATCAGACTTCAAAAGCAACCGACGAGATTGCGACACAGATCAATGCAATGCAATCGGTCTCTCATGAAGCGGCCAATGCAATTCGAGGTATAGGTGATGTGATCATCGAGATCAACGAAATTTCTGCAGAAATAGCAGCCTCCGTCGATCAACAAGGTAGTGCGACACAAGAGATTGCGCATAACGTAAGTGAGGCAGCTAAAGGCACGCAAGAGGTTTCTGAAAGCACAGTTCTGGTTACTGAAGGGGCCAGAGAGACTGAGCTGAGTGCCAGCAAGGTGCTGAATGCTGCGCTGGACCTTTCAAGTAAGTCAGGTTCGTTAAGTGAAACGGTCCAAAACTTTGTAAAATCAATTCGCGCAGCTTAATCAATAAAATTCTTGAACTGAAAAGGGCCGCATTGAGCGGCCCTTTTTTTACGAGTGTATGCTTAAGGTTTGGAGAGCGTCCGAGCGACTGCGTCCAGCCAGCCTGCATATTTCTTCTCTCTTTGAGCTGCGTCCATATGGGGTTTAAATCTGGCTTCCAGCTCCCAACTCTTGGAAAATTCTTCAGGTTCCGGATAAAAACCGACTTGGTATCCGGCCAGATAAGCTGCGCCAAGGGCCGTTGTTTCCAAGTTTTTAGGACGCTCCACAACTGTATCTAGAATGTCGGAGAGAAATTGCATTGTCCAGTTTGAGGCTACCATGCCGCCATCGACGCGCAATATGGCCTTGCTTGTTGTACCCCAGTCTTTGTTCATCGCTGTAAGCAGATCGCGGGTTTGATAGCACACCGCTTCGAGGGCAGCGCGACAAATCTCTTCAGGGCCAGTGCCTCGTGTCAGGCCAAACATCGCGCCGCGGCAGTCGGCATCCCAGTATGGGGCACCCATGCCAACAAAAGCAGGCACCAAGTAAACTTGCTGGGTTTCGTCGGCTTTACGGGCGAGGGGGCCTGCTTGGTTGGCTTTTTCGATGATGCCAAGACCATCACGCAGCCATTGCACAGCGGCTCCGGCAATGAAGATAGAGCCCTCCAATGCATAGGTAGGTTTGCCGTTGAATTGATATGCGATTGTGGTGAGAAGGCGATTGTTTGATTTAACCGGTTTGTCACCCGTGTTGAGCAATGCAAAGCAACCTGTGCCGTAAGTTGATTTGAGCGTGCCGGGTCTAAAACCAGCTTGCCCAATCGTTGCTGCCTGCTGATCACCTGCAATACCAGTGATTGGAATTGGTCCGCCAAATAGCTCTGGCAAACAGGTTCCAAAATCGGCAGCGCAATCCATCACTTCCGGTCGGCTGAGATTTTGCGGAAGATTCAAAACTTGTCGTAAAGTGCTGCTCCATCGGCTGTTATGGATATCGTAAAGCATAGTACGACTGGCGTTGGAGGCATCGGTTGCATGCACCTTTCCACCAGTCAGTCGCCAGAGCAGAAAGCTGTCGATAGTGCCAAAGGCGAGGTGGCCATCTTCAGCCATTTGTCGTGCACCTTCGACATTGTCGATAATCCAAGCAACTTTAGTGCCTGAAAAATAGGGGTCTAGCAGCAAACCGGTCTTCTCAATAACCACTTGCTCTTTGCCGGCTTCTTTCAATTGCTTGCAATAGTCGGATGTGCGGCGGTCCTGCCAGACAATCGCATTATAAATACATTCGCCGGTGCGTTTATCCCAGACCAGCGTGGTTTCACGTTGGTTCGTTATCCCTATTGCGGCGATTTCTGAAGCGTGCGCTCCAGCGTTCTCAATGGCATCGCGGCAAGTTGATAACACGCTTTCCCAGATTTCCTCAGGGTCATGTTCGACCCAGCCTGATTGCGGAAAATGCTGCGTAAATTCTTGCTGGGCAACCGAGCATATGCGATAGTTTGCGTCAAATAATATGGCTCTTGATGAAGTTGTTCCTTGATCAATAGCCATTACATATGAATTTTTCATAAGCGATCCGCCTCTTCCCTCGAATGCTATGCAGTGTCTTGATGGATGACGCCACTGGCTTGTTAATGGCGTCACAATGATTGCCCACCGTGAGAATTCACCGATGTGCAGACCTCGAAATGGAACTACCTATCCCGCCAATTCTGCGCGATATTTCTCGATGTAGGCCTGTAATTTGGACGCTTCATCTTGGCCCAAATGTAAGCCGCGCTTGGTGCGACGATAAAGAATGTCATCGGCGTTTATGGCCCATTCATTCTCGATTAAATACTGAATTTCAGCTTCATAAAGGTCAGAACCAAAATTCTGTCCCAGTTCATCCGTGTTTGCCACATCGTTCAGTAGGGTCCAGGCGCGTGTGCCATAGAGACGAAGCAGGCGGTTTGCGTGACGGTCAGACAGGTAGCTGTGCTCACTTTTGAGTTTGGCCAAGAGGGCATCAAAGCCGTCCATGGCGAAATCACCGCCGGGGAGGGCCGCTTTTTTCGTCCATTTTTCGCCGCGTTTGCCTATTTTGGTCGCGATCTTGTCAACAACGGCTTCAGCCAACTTACGTGATGTCGTAATCTTACCACCAAAAATATGAATGATAGAGGAGTCGTGGTCTTCCGGTTTTTGGCGCAGCACATAGTCTCGTGTTGCTTCTTGTGCCGCTGATGCTCCATCGTCATAAAGAGGTCGCACGCCAGAATAACTCCAGACTACATTGTCGCGGGCTACCGGCTCGGTGAAATATTCACTGGCGGCTTTGCAAAGATAGACAATCTCTTCTTCCGTTGCTTCCACGGCATCTGTTCTGAGGTCGCCTTCAAAATCATGATCCGTGGTGCCGATCAAGGTGAAATCTTCTTCATAAGGAATGGCAAAAATGATCCGGCCATCCGTGTTCTGGAAAATATAACACCGATCATGGTCAAACATTTTTTTGACAATGATGTGGCTACCTTGCACCAGACGAACATTCTTATCATCGGGATCATGCAGCGCATCGTCAATGACATGATCGACCCAAGGGCCCGAAGCATTGATCACCATTTTGGCGCGATGTTCTTTTACGTCACCTGTGAGTTGATTTGTAACCTCAACTGTCCATACACCGCTATCATAAGTCGCAGATGTAACTTTGGACCGCACCAAAATATCGGCCCCTTTTTCTGCTGCATCCATCGCATTGAGAATGACAAAACGTGCATCGTTTACCCAGCAGTCCGAATATTCAAACCCTTTTGTGAATAGCGGCTTGAGAGGCTTGCCAACAATGTTGGTGGTCATGTTGACATCTGTGGTGGCGGGCAGCTTTTTGCGGCCGCCCATATAGTCATACATGAACAAGCCAAGGCGCAGGAACCAGGCAGGGCGCAACCCTTTGTGATGCGGCAAAACAAATCGAAGAGGCCAGACGATGTGAGGCGCGTTACCCCAGATCACTTCACGTTCTTTAAGGGCTTCGTGAACCAGTCGAAATTCATAATATTCCAAATAGCGCAGACCACCGTGAATGAGTTTGGTGGATGACGACGATGTAGCGCTGCCCAAATCATTCATTTCAGCCAGCGTAACCGAATAGCCGCGCCCTATGGCATCACGGGCGATGCCGCAGCCATTGATACCGCCGCCAATGATAAAGATGTCTTTGATTTCTGGTTTCATCATGCATGCTCACTGTTAGAGGGAGAGGCGACGACAATTTGTGTTTCTGCATCGCGGCATATCTGCTGGATCTCTTCGCTCGGCGTTTTATCAACGACAAAAATGTCTATGTCAGAAAGGTGCCCTATTCGCACCGGTGCGTTGCGTTCAAATTTCATTGAGTCACTCACAAGGATGGTCTTGCGTGCGTGTTGTAAGATTGTTTGCGAAATGCGCACTTCGCGATAATCATAGTCGAGCAAGGAGCCATCTGCATCGATCGCGGATACGCCAATGACAGCAAAATCTACTTTGAACTGCTCAATAAAATCGATGGTTGCTTCACCCACCAGGCCACCATCAGACTTGCGCAACATCCCACCTGCGACCACAACATCTGCATTAGAGAGTTCATGCAATATATTGGCAACGTTTATGTTATTGGTGATGACCATCAGGCCGTCGTGACGCACTAAAGCGCGTGCGACCTGTTCTGTGGTGGTGCCGATGTTCAGGATGAGAGAGGCATTATCCGGGATCAACTGTGCAGCGGCCTTGCCAATGACTTCTTTTTCCAAGGCGGCATGCATGCGGCGGGATTCGTACGCATAGTTGGTAACGCCGGACGGATAGATCGCGCCGCCGTGCACGCGCTCCAGTCGATCTTTGTCACATAGATAGTTCAGGTCCTTGCGGATTGTCTGCGGCGTTACATCAAATGTATCCGCCAAACCGTCTACGTCAACGCGACCTTCCCGTTTTGCAATGTCCAAAATGTCCTGGTGTCGAGGAATGAGCGCTTCCACTGATCTCTCCTGTTTCAAAGAGAGTTTGCGCCAAAATATTCGTTTGTTCAACAGAAAAGTTCATTTATTTTCACATTGAATTAAAAACGAAAGCGTGGAGGGGGCGGGCGCGCAACTGTGAATGGAATAAAATGCTGGCTAAATAGATGGACTACCGGAATTTTTGGACCAAACACGGCGCAAAGGATATTGATGAGGTTTGGGGTAGTCAGATAAGAACTTGAAACAAAAAGGGCCGGAGGTGAATAAACGCCTCCGGCCCAATAGGTGAAATGTGAAACACGACGGTTAAATATGCTCGCCGCTCCTGTATGATACCCGATAGAAGAGGGCAAACAGCACGGGGACGACGATCAGTGTTAAAATCGTCGCCGCAGCGAGACCAAACATGATGGTCACAGCCAATGGGGCAAAAAAGACATCGGTCAACAAAGGTATCAGCCCCAAGATTGTCGTGATTGCGGCCATGGATACAGGACGCAAGCGTGACACCGCAGCATGCGTGATGGCGTCGTGCATTTTAACGCCTTCCTCTTCGTTCAGACGTTTGATTTCCTCGATCAGGACAATACCGTTTTTCAACAACATGCCAGACAGAGAGAGGAACCCAAGCATTGCTGTAAAGCTGAACGGTTGGTTGAACAACAAAAGCCCGCTCGTGACGCCGATAATAGCCAGCGGTAAAGTCAGCCAAACCACCAGCGTTTGCCGAACTGAGTTGAACAGCATTACCGTTATGGCAAACATGACCAAGACACCAAGGGGCACGAAGGCAAAGACTGCGGTGTTTGCCTTGTTTTGGCTTTCATATTCCCCCCCCCAACTCAGTTCATACCCTGTCGGCAGTTCGATCGCTTCAACTTGAGGTCTCAGCTCTTGAAACAGTTCAAAGCTGTCAACATCGGAATTGTCATCTGCATCTGCCCAAACCTGAATGGTACGCTTCCTATCTCGCCGCATAACCAACGGATCTTCCCACGCAAGGTCTATTGAATGCACCACCTGATCGATGCCGATATACCGGCTCAGAACTGGGCTATAAACTTGGATATTACCAAGCTGCTCAACGCTGGATCGCTCACTTAAAGGTGGACGAAGGATGATTGGCAGGGTTGAAGATCCATCCCGTAAGGAGGCAATAGTCAAGCCGCTGACATTCATCAAAATAGCTTTGTCGATGTCCGATTTGGATATGCCGAGTCTGCGTGCTTCTGCTTCAGCAAATTGGGGCTGCAACACTTTGCTGCGTTCGCGCCAATCATGTCTGATGTTGACTGCTGCAGGGTTAGACCTATAAATTTCCAACACTTTGCGTGCAAGTCGACGAAGCTCCGCCGCATCCGGACCGGAAATACGCGCTTCAATCTTTGCTTTGGTTGAAGGGCCGAGTGAGAAGCGATTGGATTTTGTAAAGGCCTGAGGTGCTAGTTCCTTAAAAGTTGCGTCGACCCACTTCCTGACTTCGGGCAGCTCGTCATATTGATTCACTTCAATAATGAATTGACCATAGTTGGGGTAAGATCGCTCGGCGTTATAAGTGAGCATGAAGCGTTCTGCTCCACTGCCGATAGTTGATGTCACTTGTTTGATTTTATCATTGTCTTGCAGGACCGCTTCTAGCTTGGACATGTCGCTAATGGTCGCGCGAATATCAGACCCTTGAGGCAACCAGTAATCAACTGTGAAGACAGGCAGATTGGATGGCGGGAAGAAAGCCTGACTAACAAATCCGAAGCCGTAAACCGCTGCATACATACAACCAATAAGCACGGCGACAGATATCCAACGCCAACGTAGCGTTAGCAGCAATACCCATTTGTAGACTTGATACAACAGGCCTTTGTAGGGGTCGGTAATGTCTGGTTCTGATGCTTTTTCAGACTCGCTGTTCGGCGTTTCCTTGAACATCATTGATGCAAGAAATGGTGTCAGTGTGATGGCAAAAACCCATGAAATCATCAGTGAAATTAGCAAGATCCAGAACAAGGAACCTGTGAATTCACCTGTAGCATCGGGGGAAAGGCCAATTGGTGCGAATGCTACAACCGCTATTACTGTTGCTCCAAACAACGGCCAAACAGTCTGGGAAACAATCCGTTGGGCGGCCTCGACCCGCGTTAACCCGCGCTTGAGTCCAATCAAGATGCCGTCTGTCACCACGATGGCATTGTCTACCAGCATGCCTAGAGCAATGATCAAAGCCCCTAGAGAAACGCGGTGCAATTCAAGGCCAGCAAATAGCATAACAATGAATGTGCCGCAGATTGTTAGCAACAATACAAGGCTCATTAAAATACCGGACCGTGCTCCCATCGTGATCAAAAGCACTATGATAACGATACCAACTGCCTGAGCCAGACTGATAAGAAAGTCGTTGATGGAAGTATCAACAAGCGCCGGCTGATCATAAACGGTCGAGAGTTCGACACCTACGGGGCGAGAATATTCGAGTTGGTTCAGGCGCGCTTGCACCTCAGCGCCCACTTCCACTACATTGACGCCGGAAGAGAAGGAGATCCCAAGTGTTAGTGCCTGCTTGCCATTGAACAGATAAACATGATCTGGTGGTTGTTTATAGTCCACTTGCACATCGGCGACATCGGATAGATAGATCAGCTCGTCGCCAGTTTGCCCGAGTAAGATGTCGCGTATTTTATCGATATTACCGTAATTTCCGGTTGAACTGATGCGAATATACTCGCTATCAACCTTGATATTGCCAGCATTGGATACAAGATTCTGTCCTTGCAACAGGCCTTGAAGGGCGCTGACGGACAGATTGTGTGAGGAGAATTTGGCGCGATTGATTTCAAGTATGATCTGCTTTTGCAACTCTCCGCCAATAGAAACTTTGCCAACGCCTTTGATCAATACCAATTCTCTTCGCAGGTAGTCTGCATAATCATTAAGCTCTTGATGGCTATATCCCTCGCCGGTAATGGCCATAAAGATACCATACACATCACCAAAATCGTCGTTGATAATCGGAGTCTGGGCACCAGCAGGCAACGTTGCCTGCATATCGCGTATTTTGCGCCGCATTTCATCCCAAATCTGCGCCAGATCTGCTTTGCGATATGTCGCGAGCATCTCAACCGTTACCTGGCTTAAACCCGAGGAAGAGATCGATGTGACATTGTCGACATAGGCTAATTGCTGCAACGTAGTTTCAATTGGGAGCGTAATTTCTTCTTCAACTTCTTGCGCCGATGCTCCGGGGTACGCCGTAACGATCACGGCTTGTTTGATGGTAAATTCAGGGTTTTCCAACCTTCCCAGACCGAGGAAAGCCATAAGACCACCTGCCAGCAAAAGGATAGTTACCATCCAGCTGACAGTTTTATTTTCAATGGCGTAATTTGTGATGTTCATTTCAGTCGTCCTTAAAGGCCACGTTCTTTTTTGTATGGCCGGACTTTCATGCCCTCAGTCACGTGAGCGACGCCAACAGCAATAACCTTGTCCCCATCGTCCAATCCGGACTGAATGCGTACGCCATCGTCTTCGATTCCATAGATGCCGACTTCTGTTTTCCGTGCCAGATTTTCGGAATCAACTTTCCAGACCCATCGTTTTCCTCCTTCGTCAAAGACAGATTCAAGAGGCACCAACACACCTTTTGTCGCGCTGTATTCGGCGATGGCGGACAAGTCGAGGACCACGCTGATGCTCATCCCGGGTAGGATTGTATATTGTTCTGGCCGGGGCATCGTTGCCGTTATCTTGAAGGAGCGGGTGACTGTGTCTGGCAACTCATCATGCTCTTTGTATAAGGCGGTGAAACGTTTGCCTGGAAGCGCATCAAACCGAACTCCAAAGCTTGGCATACTCAGAAATTTCTGAGGGTTGAACATCAAGAAGATCTTCTCGGGCACATTGAAAACGACATCGATATTCTCAAGGCCTTGATATTGTACAATCTGCGTGCCCGCGGCCACATTCTGATAGCGTTCAACGTTGGTTTGGGCGACGACACCGTCATATGGCGCGTAAAGTTTCGTATAACCAAGATCCTCCTTGGCCATTTTCAAAGCGACTTCAGCCGCTGAAAATGTCGACTTTGCTGTATCCAATGCCGCTTTTGCTACATGCTTTTTATCGAACAGGGCCTGCGTCCGCACCAATTGTGTGTTGGCAAGATCGTATGTGGCCTGTTTTGCGGCGACGACGTTGAGATAAGGTGTCTCATCCAGCTCCGCGATTACATCGCCTTCTTTGAGAGTTTGCCCCGCATGCACCTTCAATTCGGTGATTTGTCCGGCAACGCGAAAAGCGAGAACCGAGTTGCGAGAGGCTTCTGTAACGCCTGGGAAAATTTTATTGTCGTTGAAAGCAATTTTCCGAGCGGTCGCTATTTTTGCTGGCCGGGCAGAGGGGTCTTCAACTACTGCTTCCTCAGCAACAGCAGAAAAAATATCGCTGTTGCAACCGGCGAGTAAAAGAGCTGAAAAGCCAATCAGCATAAGTTTTTTTATCATAGAAGGGATCCGAAGAGGTTGCTGCGAGAGCACTCGCTGGTAAGTATAGTTTACATATTGCCTTTTAAATACATTCATGTATGTATGTTTGTCTAGTTATTTTTTAGGCTGTTTAAACGCAATGTGATTAATGTGAAGAAAGTGTTGTCGTTTTAAATGCGAGTGCGGGGAGGTGAGCGTGGCGCGCAAGACCAAAGAAGAAACGGAAAAAACCTACCATGCGTTATTGGAGGCAGCGGCAGAGTTGTTCAGAATCCAGGGCTATTCAAGGACAACACTAAATGAGATCGCAAAAAAAGCAGGCATGACAAGGGGGGCTTTCTATTGGCATTTCGAAAAAAAGTCAGACGTGATTCGGGCCATCTGGGAGAACCACGCCTATGCCAGTTTCAATCCAATCCGCGAGGCAATCGCCAAATTGCCGCTTGAAAATCCGGCTGGTGCATATCGCAACCATGTAAGAGAAATGATTGATGTTATTTCAGATAACCAAAGTGTGGCGCGGGCGATGTTCATCATCTTGCACAACATGGAAGTGTCGGAAAAAAACAATGACTTAATCGAGTTTCTCGGCGAACAGCACATAAGGTTTCACGGATCAATGTCAGAGGCCTTTATTAGAATCCATGCCGCAGGCCAACTCAAACCCGGAATTAGTGCTGAACAGGCGGCATCGGGGTGCAGCTGTTTGCTACTGGGCATGATCAACAGAGCATTATTGCCATTTGGAGACTTCAATTTGAAATGGGATGGCCAGGAAATTTTTAAAAGTCATTTGGATGGCATCCTGCGTGAATAATAAGATTGGTCTAGGCGTGCGCTTCATTACAAATGGTAACGGATTGATATAATTTCTATTTCAGAGCCATTGATAACTGGCCTTCATCGCACTTTCGTCAATGCATATGTGGAAATGTCATTGTCATGACAAAATAGACGTTGATTCAACTCCGCATGATCTTTACACACGACCTCGGAGAGGTGGCCGAGTGGCTGAAGGCGCGCCCCTGCTAAGGGCGTAGGCGGGTAACTGTCTCGAGGGTTCGAATCCCTTCCTCTCCGCCATTCATTCAATTTTCGGCAGAAATCCGGTAAATCCTTTTACTTCAATGCTCTATCGCAATTGGCTGTGATACAATTGTGTGATACAGAGAGAGCATGAAAGTTGTGTCTGGATACCCCGATCTCTATTGTAGAAGTGGCACCTATTACCTGTGTAAGCGAATCCCAAAAGGTCTTGAGGATGCTTATTCGGGGAAAAGTCATATTCGAAGATCCCTCCGTACCAAGAATAAAAGAGAGGCGATTAAGCGCCTTCATGCTGAGCAGGTTAAACTCGATGCAGAGTTCGCTGCAAATCATGTCAAGTTGAGAAAAACTCTCTCTACAACGGAAGCTAACGAAATAGCCCAGAGCTATTTGCGAGATCTGCTTATCGAAGATATGGAAGTCCGGCAGGACGGAGATCTAGAATCTGTTTCGGTCTTTGATCAGGTTAAGGATCAACTGAAGCAAGCTCAAATTCCTCATAAAGTCGGCTATTCTGAGCAAGAAATTGTTGCTGAATTTGGATTATCTGACAGGGATGTCTCTCGATTAAGAGAAGATGTCGAGTGTATCCGCCCTTATTATAAGGAAGCGCTAGCTAAGCAGGATTTAGGAGCAGTATCAAACGAGGTTGATGAACTATCTGAAGTCCATCACCTAGAGCTGCCCAGAGGATCGGACGGGTGGAAGGCTCTTGCAAGAGAGTTGCTAAAAGCGACCGTCCAATACTGCGAGATCATGCAAAGACGGAATGCTGGTGAACTGGACGAGTTCATCTCCTCTATGCCCCCTATATCCACTCCAGAGCGGGACTTTTTGCATCAGACTGGTGAACCCGACGCTTATGGCAAAACTCGCTCAGGAATGACCTTGAGGGAACTTGTCGATGCATACAAAAGCAATCCCGGCAGAAGAGCAAGCGAGCGTACTAACAAAAGCTATGAAGTCTTGTTTAGGATTATGGATGATGTGATTGGCAACGAAAAATATGTCGACGAAATTACCAGAGAAGACTTTAGGCGAGTACGCGATATCCTATTAAAAACACCCACAAATGCGGCTCAAAGGTTTCCCGGAAAATCTGCCACGGAAGTGGTGGAGTTGGCTAAAGAGCGGGGACTGAATACCCTCGATCCAGCCACTGTGAATGTCAGGTTGGAACTTATGTCTGCTCTGTTTAAGTTTGCTGAGCAGGAAGGTTATGTGGTTCAGAATTTGGCCAAGGGTCTGAAGGTATCCGAAGGCAAGAAAGCCAAAGATCGCCGCAAAGCATTCACTATCGATGATTTAAACAGGATCTTTTCTGCACCGCTTTACACTGGCTGTCGGAATGATCAGGCGGGATATGCAGTTCCCGGTCCTAACATTATTAAGAGGGGGCGCTATTGGGTTCCTTTGATTGCCCTTTGGACTGGGATGCGGTTAGGAGAATGCTGTCAGCTGCATTGTTCCGACGTCAAGGAAATCGATGGAGTTTGGTGCATTGTCATCAGTGAAACCACAGATGGAGGGGGCATGGATGAGGCTGATAAAAAGCGGATCAAGACAGCGGCGGGTGAGCGTTATGTCCCTATTCATTCTGAATTGATCAAGCTCGGATTTGTTGATTTTGTACTAGAGAGACAGAAGACCAAGGACGTTAGGCTGTTCTCTGAATTAACTGCTTCAGCCGAGGGATACTTGTCGGATAATTTCTCAAAATGGTTCAATGGTGAAAACAAGTTTCTAGGAAAAGTTGGCGTCTGGAAGAAGCACGAAAAAGTGTTTCATAGCTTTAGGCACACTTACAGGGACGCGATGACCTATGCCGGGCTAAGTCGGGATGTCATCCGTGCATTAGGTGGATGGTCTTCCGGCGACACCGAGGATAACTACGGATCCGAATTGAGCGCTAAGTTTCTGAAGGAGCAGATTGAGAAGATCGGATTTGAGGGTTTGGTGTTACCGAATTTAAGCTAATACACTTTGCGAGATCTTAAGGTAACAAATTTGCCGTTTTTGATCTCCTTTAACACACAGGAACCTGAAACCTTCAAGCGTCGAAAACGATACTTTGTAGAAAGATGGGTGGTTACTTTGTCAAATCCTTTGGCGATTTCAATAACGCTTAATTGACAGCCTTCAAAAAAGTCCTCTGCGACCAAAGAAAACCTGTCTTTACGCTTCTCATAGTTGATTTCCACGATTCCTTCCCAGATCTTAATACCTTGTGTTGCTTCGTAAATACTCTTCGCATTTGAAAACGTAAAAGTGATTGATAATGATAGAAAAAATCCAATGCTTGCAAGGAGAAATTTCATTGAATAGTTCATCTTTCCTCTTCCTTATAAAGTGATAATTATTATCTATCATTAAAAAGGTGTATGCAAGTTGCTTGGGTTTTCCTTCATCATTTTCAACTGAAAAAATTCCCATTTTGATTTACCTGTTCTGAGAAGTAAAGTCGAAGCACTCCAAGATTGGGTTAAGCGCGATGTAATACCTGATATCCGTAAGGATGGAATGTATGTGAAAGGTGACGTGAAAAATAAGATGAGGGGGCTTGTCGGTTCTATTCAAATGAAAACCCCAATTGTCACAAAAGATGACTATTCGATAAGATCGTTTTCCCACTTTCCATATGTCATCGTTTTGTTTTTTGGAAAAAAATCTGAGAAGGTATCGTTGTATGTTGCCTTCACAGTTTCCCCCCGTATGGGTCTCTGCTCGCCCCAACAAGAAGATCGGGGGCAGGATCGATCACCACATATTTCCTGATCCATGAGTTCTCAAAAAGTATAGTTTATGAGACGGACTCTTGACGCGTCTCTTTTTATGTCTCATAAATGAATTGTCCAAACCTCTGAGGAGTTATGAGAATGGCTATCGTCGGGTATGCTAGGGTATCATCCCTAGGACAATCCTTGGATGTCCAGCTAGAGAAACTAGGGGCAAACAATGTAGACAAGACCTTTCAAGAAAAGCGATCCGGTATCGACAGTTCAAGGCCTGCCCTCAAGCAAGCGTTGGACTATGTGAGAGAGGGAGATCAGTTCGTTATTTCCCGTATTGATAGGCTCGCCCGTAGCGCAGAGGATCTGCTCAGGATAGTCAGAGGGCTTGAAGACAAGGGGGTAACGCTAAAGGTTATCGATCAGCCCATAGATACCAAGGAAGCCACAGGAAAGGCATTCCTGGGGATGCTTGGAGTCTTTGCTGAGTTTGAGAACAGTATTAGGCGTGAGAGACAATTAGATGGCATAGCCAAAGCGAAAAGCAAGGGGACTAAGTTTGGTCGTAAGGCGCTGCTTACTGAGGATGTTGTCATTGACATCAAGCAGAAGAGAGAAGCAGGAATGACTGTTCCACAGATCATGAAGGAAAAAGATCTGTCTAAGGCCTCAGTTTATCGAGCATTAGCCCTTTAGCAGGTGGGGATTGTATTTATGGTTCTCTCTGTCTGTCTTTGTAGGGCTTAGTCAGCGCACTGAGTGCATCTTCTGTCCCCGCTTAGACTGAGCTAGCATTAATCGACCTGGGCTAACCAATGGGTAGCAATGTTGGATAGGCGTTTGTTTAACTGTTGGTGCAAATGGTCGACATACCGTGCAGAGGGCTTCTGACGGTGGCTGTCTTTGAGAAGCAGACGTAGGACGGAAGTCCAGAAGTGGTGTCTGTCTTGATGGACAAAGACCTCCGACTGCTCAACATACATTACCGTTAGGAATGCCCACCAGAGACGCTCTGCCAGTTCTTCCTGGCTGTCTTTAGGATACCCCTGCTTAATCCTGAAGACCTGCTCAGACACCGACTGATAGACAGCCCAACGGGTATTCCCTCTGTGATCCTGGAAGTGGATCGGACGGGGATCAAAAGCTATACAACTGATCTCACCGAGAACTTGGCTGAGTGTGGGATCTGTATTGCAGATTGGACCAAGGGTCTTCTTCAGATATCGCTCATGGAGCTTCAGGAGGGGCTTTTGTGGTCCTTTGATGGGTGCACCATAAAAACGATAGAGAGATCTATGGTGAGGACAGAAGCGTCCCCGGCCAACCTTCCAGCAGTCTCTTGCATTACACTGCTGGTAATTGATCTTGTCGAAGGTGTTTTGAGACATGGATGTCAAACCATTTGAGTGGCTCTAGGCGGGATTTAAAGGCCAGTACAGGGTATTCGTATGATGGCTGAAGGAGAATGACCAGGGCAGGAGAATTGCTTTCTATGAGTCCCTGTAGTCGTTCTAGGCGTCCTGTACATATAGCGATAACCTGTTGAATTTAAAGAATTAGAAGCTGCCTTGATCAAAAGGGACTAGTAATGAGAGAAGGGGGGAGGTGGTGGTTCTAACTAAAGATATAATACAGTATTAGGGTATGAGTACCATTGACCATGAGTACTCCTCTATTCCTTCACCTAGGTACACATCAGATAAGTATCTGTTGCCAAGGCCCAAATCTAAGACTATGGAGAGTCTCGCCTCAAGCCTTCTTTGATATTGTCATAGAATGCCGCCTTGAAAGCGGGATCTTGCGCCCAGAGCTTGTATAGCTCAAGCTCGTCCTTCCTGCGCCGAAGCATGACGTCTTTCATGATTTTCTCAAAAGCGAGCTTCTGCGCATAGGGATCAGGACTACCTAAGTATTTTTTGTCCAGATCGGGATGCGCTCTGACACTTTTCAGAATATTGAGAAACTTGATGCGCTGCTCTTCCGGCGTCGCTTCCCACCCATCGAACCACCGCTCATTAAAGCTACGGATGATGTCCTCCAGGGGATCTTTCTGCTCTTCTTCACCACGATGACCTCGTGGATTGGGGTTTTGCGGTTCAAGTTCGGATTCTTCAGGATCAAGGTCGATAGCTTTGTTCAACTTTGTGCGCTCCAACCCATAAGAAGACAGGTCGACAGCCTCTAGCAACTCATCCAGGGCGTCCTGATTGGGATCGGCAATCTTCAGCTTCGGAACAAGGAATTTGAGGAACCAGAACAGCTTCTCCCATTCGATCACCTCAAACGGCATAATGGAAGCCATCTGGCTATAGATCTTCACGAACTGTTTGGCCTTGATTTTGAAGTCAATCTTGTCCTTGTCATCAAGTTGCAGCTCATGGTCAAAACGCGCTGCTGCGACATCGATCAAAGGACTAAGGGTCTGGGCGTCCTCGCCATCGAAATATCGCTTGCAGAAATCCTCGACCTCCGCCCATTCATAGACGCTGGCATCATCGAGCGAGTCTTTGAGTTCATGCAAGACATTGACGTCCGTGGGGCCGGACAGGCTTGTGATGGTATAGAAGGGATCGAACGCCACCTTGATGTCATCGGTCGAGTTGAAGAAGTCGAGAATGAACAGATCTTCGGTGCGTTTGCCAAGTTTCGGGGCGGAGCGATTGAGGCGAGAAAGTGCCTGAACAGCCAAGACCGACTGAAGCTTCTTGTCGACATACATGGCGCAGAGCTTGGGCTGATCGAAGCCGGTGAGGTATTTGTTTGCGACCACGAGCAAGCGAAATGTGTTTTCTACGCTTTTACCGTCTTGCTTCATGGGTTGCCCATGCTGATCATGACCGTCGAAATAGAAGCGGGTCTTGTCTTCCGAGAAGCCATTGATATCGGCTTCGGAATATGGAGAACCATCGACCTCTTTCTCGCCCGAGAAGGCAACAAGAGCCTTGAACGGATTACCGCGACGCTCAAGCTCCGCATTGACGGCCTTGTGATATCGGATCGCCATTTCGATATTCTGGGTGACGATCATCCCCTTGCCTTTGCCATGCAGCTTTTTGCCATTGACCACATTGTCGATGAAATGCTCGACCATGATCTCAGCTTTCGTATTGATCGTTTGCTGGCTCCGCTCGACATAGGCCTTGAGGATCTTTTGCGCTTTTGCTGTGTCAAAAAGCGGATTGTCCTTAATGGACTTCTGGATCTCGTAATAGCCCTTGTAGGTCGTATAGTTGGCCAGCACGTCCAGGATGAAGCCTTCCTGTATGGCTTGCTTCATGCTGTAGAGATGGAAGGGTTTGAAGCTACCATCAGGTTGCTTGGTGCCAAATTTCTCCAAGGTCGAGTTCTTGGGTGTTGCGGTGAAGGCAAAATAGGAGGCATTGCCGCGCATCTTGCGCCCCTGCATGGCTGCGAGGATCTTGTCCTGATTGTCCTCGTCATCTTGATCGGAGCTGCCACCCATGGCTTCGTTCATCTTGTCATGGGCAATGCCGCTCTGGCCGCTGTGAGCCTCATCTATGATCACTGCAAAACGCTTGTCGCTGAGGTCCGCAATGCCATCTATGATGAAAGGAAACTTCTGGATTGTGGTGATGATGATCTTCTTGCCATTCTCCAATGCCGCTTTGAGATCTGCTGAGCGCATCGCGGGGGCGACGATGTTCTTGACTTCGGAGAAATCCTTGATGTTGTCTCGCAGTTGTTTGTCAAGCAGGCGGCGATCTGTCACCACAATCACACTGTCAAACAGAGGCGTGTCCAGCGCTCTCGCTCCGGGCAGGTCCAAGCTTTCGGGATAGGCCTCGATCAACTGATACGCGGTCCAGGTGATGCTGTTGGATTTACCAGACCCTGCCGAATGTTGAATGAGATAGCTTTGCCCCAGCCCATGGGTAGCAGCATCGGCAAGCAGCTTTCGAACAACATCGAGCTGCTGAAAACGTGGAAAGATGAGGGTTTTCTTTTTAAGGGGATCGGTGGTTTTGCCCTCCAGCAGAACGAAATGCTGGATGATGCCAGCTAGGCTATCAGGCTGGAACACCTCTTCCCAGAGATAGGCAGTCTTGTGGCCGTCCGGATTTGGCGGATTGCCTGCACCTTCGTTATGGCCTTTGTTGAAGGGCAAAAAGAAGGTCTTGTCTCCAGCGAGCTTGGTGGTCATCCAAACTTCGTCAGTGTCAGCGGTCATATGCACCAATGTTCGGCCAAATTGCATCAAGGTCTGCGAAGCATCGCGCTCTTTATATTGCTTCTGGCCGTGGTAGCGGGCAGTCTGGTGCGTCCAGTGGTTTTTCAGCTCAAGGGTAACCAGCGGCAGGCCGTTGAGGAACAAGACCATATCGACGGATTCATGCGGATTGGCTAAATTGTGATGCACCTGCCGGGTGACGCTCCAGATATTGGCGGCGAAATTGTCATGCACAGCCTTAGCCGAGCTTGCTAGCGGGGCAGGGTACATCAGGTTGAAATGGGCATCATCAACCCGGAGGCCCTTTTTCAGCAGATGCAAAAGACCCTTGCGTTTGATCAGTTTGTCAAACTGGCCAAGTATCTTGGCTTGCCAATCGGCGGGGTTGCGGGTTTTGAGCTTGTCGAGAGCTTGGCCTTGACTGCTGTCAATAAACTCCCAGAACAAGGCCTTATCAAGCGCGAGAGTGGCGTCGAAATCCGCCGAACGCCCAATTCGCCAAGGGCCGGTCGGCGTTCCGCCATTGGCAAGCTCTTCGGTGGTGACACCAGTCAGGTGCCGCTCGATGGCCTGTTCCAGTGCGATTTCCTTTGTATTGCTGACCATAATGCCCCCCTTAACTGACCTTGATCTTGCCCGTCACCGCAGCGTTGATCAGGCTTGTTTTATATTCTTTCAGTGCTGCGATCTGGGATACCTTTAGTGAGATGGCGGTGTCGATTTTGCTGCGTTCGGTCTCAAGATAAGTTGTGATTTCGACGCGCTCAGCTTCTGGCGGAATTGGAACGTAAATTGAGTTGAGATTTGAAGTTGTTAGCTGGTTTATAGTTGCGGTTAGAAATGATCCGGCGAGAATTTTAAATATTTCGCTATTTAATATTTGAAAAATATACCTATTTATTTCAGATCTAAATACAGTTGTGAATGCACCGAAACTTGAGCCTTCATCCTTCGCTGAGGCAAATGCGCATTTGCCAATCAAATCTCGGCTCCCGTTTCTAGAACAGATAAGAATATCTCCGCCTTGAATGATTAAACGACTCGGTATGCGCATATTTATGTATTGATTAAGTTCTTCGCCATATGAGAACTTTCCATCCTTAAGATTTGAAGAGCGCAACACGAGAGTGCCTTCCCCATCATCGCAAAGATCTTTGGGGTCATATGTTAGCCCAATGATTGCTTTCCCCAAGTGCTTTAGTCGCTTAACTTCCCAATGCACCGGGATCTCGCCGATCCAGTCGATGCCACTGTCTTTCATGGGGGCGTCGGGGTTGAGGCCTCTTGTCACGGCCTGCTGGATCAGGATCTGCCTGCGCTCCTTTAAAAGCGCGATCTGCTCCTCCTTGATCCGCACCGCCTCATCAATCTTGCCGCATTTTGTGTCGAGGAAGGACGCAATGGCGCGTTGTTCGGAGAGTGGGGGCAAAAGAATGGGGATTTGCTTCATGCGCGATTGGTTTAGGTCCCATTGACCGATGCGAACGCCGTCCGACGCAGACCCGAAGTAGGACACATAAAGCATGCTGCGGATCGCGATATTGAAGAATCGCGGATAAACCTCGCGGGTGAAATCGAAGATGAAGTAGGCAGGACTGACGATCCCCGTATGTGCCGAGACACCGTAAGAACCCTGCCAGGCTTTCATCTTGTTCATGCCAAACTGGCCTTTGCGCAGCAACTTATAGCCACTGAGGTCGTCGGGGATGTAGTTGTGATTGCTGTCCTGATCCTCAATGTCGCGTTCGATAACGCCTTGCTCGCGGGTTATCGACAGAAGCGGCAAATTCGGATGGTTCTTTTCGGAGACCGCCGACAGCGTCGAGCCGAGTCTTTCGACATCCCAGTGGGACGGAACATCGCCGACCCAGTCGAAGCCGCTGTCTTTATAGCTATCGTGTTTGGAGCCGGCCGATATAGTCATTCCACCGGCTCCAACTTCGTTGCCACTTCCACGCCGAGAATGTCGGCGATCAGACCGTCGGCTTTTTCTTCCAGAGCCAGAATATCCTCGGTCACCTCATCAAGACTGCGCAGGGGCTTGTGGCGGTAGAAATATTTGTTGAAGCTGATCTCATAACCGATTTTGACGCTGTCGAGATTGATCCAGGCTTCCTCGACATGTGGCTTTACCTCGGCCAGGAAATAGTGGTGGATGCTGTCTTTGAGTGGCACCGACTCTGCATCACGTAGATCGCTTGAGGATTCATAGGTCAGATAGCTGCCATCGCCCTGTCGGTAATAGCCGAAATCTGAAAGATCGCTCGCTTCACAACCGAGGCGTTCGGTCAGCGCGTCGATATCACTGCGTGAGAATTTGTGTTTCTTGGCAATGACCTTCTTGGCCTTCTCGTCATACCAACTGACTGCATTGAGTATGGCATTCTTCTCAGTCGCAGAAAGTTTGAGTTTGCGAGTCTTGATCGCCTTGTTCACAGCTTCGCGGAATATGTTGAAGTCGGCAGTTTCGTTCTTGCCGATATCACCCATTAATAAGGTGGCGGTTTCTAGCAAATCCCGCAGCTTGAGCCAATATTTGGTATCGAGCAATTTGCCCCGCTGCTTGGCGTTGAGGTTGATGCCCTGTTCCTCGCACCAAGCGATGATCGTCTTGGTCATCTCTTTAAGGAAGCCGGTCTCATAGACCTTGTCGCCATGTTCAGCCCAGATCCATTCCATAGGCTCGCGCAGGCTCTTATCAAACCGCAGGGGAGCAAGATGCTCAATAGAAAAGCCTGCGCTTCGTCGATCTGGCCGCTCGATAGACACCTTGTGATAACCAAAATCTTTATTGTCGAAGAGTTGCGCTGCCATGCCGACCGGATCATTGTTCGCATCAATTTCGCGTTCAATCGGATTAAAGGCAAAGCAGGCCTTGGTGATTTCCTCGATATGTTCATCAGTGAATTCACAATTCTTGTCGCCAAGATTCTTGCGCAGCTTCTTATAAAGCAGATTGGCGTCAATCAACTGAACCTTGCCGCGTCGTCCTTCCGGTTTGGCATTGGTCAAGAGCCAGATATAGGTGGTAATGCCGGTGTTATAGAACAGGTTATTGGGCAACTGGATAATGGTGTCCAGCATGTCATTCTCGATGATATGGCGGCGGATGTTACTCTCTCCGCTGCCCGCATCGCCGGTAAAGAGGCTTGAGCCATTGTGAACCGAGGCAATGCGCGAGCCAAGGGGGCTGGTGCCGGTCGATTTCATCTTGTTGACCATTTCCATAAGGAACAGCAACTGGCCGTCTGATGTGCGCGGCGTGGCGTCGAGTTCTTCTTCTTTGCCCCAATAATCCTTAAGCGTCACACGGAAGCGCGAGTCAATCACCTCCTTGCCGTCTTTGATATATTTGACCTCACTGTTCCAGCTTTTGCCATAGGGTGGGTTAGACAGCATGAAGTCAAAACGGGTGTGGGAAAACTCGTCTGTGGAAAGGGTCGAACCGACACGAATATTCTCAGGGTTGTTGCCCTTGATCATCATGTCCGACTTGCAAATAGCATAGGTTTCGTCGTTGATCTCCTTGCCAAAGAGATAGACGTCCCCGTCTGCACAAATCTGGCCGTCGGGGTCGGTGATGTAATTTTGTGCTTCGGTCAACATGCCGCCCGAGCCGCAAGCGGGATCGTAAATTGAGATGACGCCTGGTAGCTTGTCCTTGACCGGGTCGAAGACAAGATGGGTCATGAGGTGGATCACCTCACGCGGCGTGAAATGCTCCCCCGCTTCCTCGTTGTTTTCTTCGTTGAACTTTCGGATCAACTCTTCAAAGACATAACCCATGCCGAGGTTGGAAAGGCCTGGCAGGATGTTGCCATCAGGGTCTTCGATGTTGTGCGGGGTCAAGTTGATGTTTGGCGAGACAAATTTCTCGATGACATCAAGCAGAACCTGCTTTTCCGCCATGTGCCGCATTTGGTCGAGCAGTTTGAAGCGGGCTATGATTTCTTTCACATTGTCACTAAAGCCGCAGAGATAATCCTCGATGTTAGCCAGAAGGATCTGCTGATTGTTTGTTGCGGTACCGTGGATTTTCTTCATCGTCCATTTACTGGTATTGAAGAAGACATAGCCGGATGCAGCCTTCAGCGGCTCATCGTCCAGCTCGGTCTCTCCCATGTCTTCCTTCTGATATTTCACCTCCTCAAGTACCGCATCCTTGGTTGGCTCCAGCAGTGAGTCAAGACGGCGCAATACGACCATGGGCAGGATGACGTCGCGATATTTGCCGCGCACATAGACATCGCGCAAGCAGTCGTCGGCAATGCGCCAGATGAAGGAAACCAGATTGTTATGGGAGACTTGATTCATTTTTCTTCGATTCAGTAGACAAATACAATAAGTGGAGTTGCAGAGAAGGTATCGCCACCGAAGGCAATCCGCAAGGCGATATGAATTGGCTATCTGCTATTTTGCGTTGCAAAGTTGGTCTATTGAAAACCGGACGGTTGCCGTGAGGCTTTCGCCATTCACATCTCATTGCTGAAGCCGCAGATAATTCCAAAGCATAGTTGGCTTAAGTACCCTACGATACTAGCAATTTATCGATTTTTGGCTTATTAATTCAGATGTCCGCAAACTGATATCAACGCCTTTTCCTTCGCTATGACGACATACTTTTTAGATAAAGACCCTGGCTACTCTCGTAAATTGGATATCACTCTCTGGTCTGACCATTGGGTCATGTCAGAATTAATATCCGAGCTTCGGATGCAGCATTTCCCAGGAAAAAGAAAAGATCCGATAACAAGGAATCTCAATGTCCTGCTTTCGAATCTTTATGCCTGTTGGAGCGACGATCCCGAGTTATGTCTCGCAGTGCCAATGTCTCCAAGTTCCTACAGCAAGCGCAGCCGTTATAATCCCTCCGGTGTTACCAAGGGCATGATCGAAGTGGTACACACGCTTAAAAAAGCAGGAATGCTAGAACTGGCGACTGGTTTTTATGATCACAGCACCAAGATTGGTAGAACGACCCGTATTTGGCCCACAGAGATATTGTCTAATGACCTAAAACAGCTCTCGGAGGCATTTGTAAAGGTTGCTTATTCCTCATTTAGTGAGCCGGTTGTCCTTCGAAGTGAAAAAGAGAAAGACATCGAATATGAGGATACACCTGATACTCAGCGTATGAGAGACAACTTGCGGGCATACAATTGGCTGTTGGCCCGTACTTTTATCGACATTCCTGAGCTGGATAAGCCTCAGATCACACTTGGCAACAACGCTATACTTTCCATCAGCCAATCGGACACTTTCGTCCGTAGGATCTTCAACCGTTCGCGTTGGGATAAGGGTGGGAGATTCTATGGCGGCTGGTGGCAAAATTGTCCCAAGGAGTGGCGTTCGAAAATTCATCTGAACGATCAGCCTACCATCGAAGATGACTATTCCGGCCTTCATATTGTTATGTTGTATGCATGGAAAGGGATCGATTACTGGTCATCTGACGGTCCGAATGATGATCCCTATGCAGTCGAGAATATATCCTTCATTCAAAGCTCAAGCTTAGTCCGCTCCTACGCTAAAGCATTAATGCTCATGGCAATCAATGCCGATAACGACAGTAAGGCATTCTCAGCATTTCGTTCTTCGTATGCTCAGCAGGGAGACGATGACGCACAACACTTTTCTAATGTGCAATTAGGCGAATTGCTCGAGGCATTGAGAAACAAACATCAGCCAATTGCAGAATATCTTGGAGCTGGGTGTGGGATTGATCTTATGTACAAGGATTCTCAAATTACTGCCTCAATCATCAATGATTTTGTTGAAGCAGGCAGACCGATCCTTTCCATTCATGACAGCTATATTGTTTGCTTCGGGGATGATGCCAGGTTGAGAGATGCCATGCAAAAGGGTTTTGAAGAAGTGACCGGTGTCAAGAATGTCCATTTGAAGCGGATTGGCATTGGCTTCCATCAACTTCTCGATTCCAAGGCTGATCCAACTGCTTATCTAGATTATAAGCTTTCCCTTGAGAATGCCGTCAACCAACATAAATCCAATGGCTATATTAAACGGATGGAACGCTTTTACTCCCACTGATTTTATTTACAGATGTACCTCGGTAAAGGTATGGAGGAGTAGTAATGATCAATGGTATTCATTACATAATAACGTATCATATCTAGAGCTAGAACCCCTATCTATCCTTCCTCTCTATCCTTCCTCTCATTACTAGTCCCTTTTTAATCTCGACAGTGTAGTGTGAGTGACATCAAAGCATTAGATCAAGGCTGAATATAGTCACCAGAAGCCTTCAGAAGCTCTCTCAGTGCCTTCTGTTACCCTTTGGATCTTCTATCTAGACAGTGTAGAAATGGCGTTTAGCGACTCTCAGGGGCGCTCCTCAGGCCACTCTGAGATTCAATATCCGAGCATGATTGGTGCCAATGAGTGAGTCTGGAGTTCAGCATCCGCTGCCAGTTCGATACCGGATACTGCAAGGCCTAGACATTGGGAATCTTGACACTGAGATACATATGTGTGATACAAAGTGATACACAGACAATGCTAGTGTATTGAAATTATTGGTTTTATCGGGATGTGGCGATTGTCCCTTCCTCTCCGCCATCAATCCTCGTATATCGTTGAAAATAGGAAGTTTTCCGAAACGGGAAAATTTATTTCCCGATTCGTTGCAAAGCTCGGTATTGATGAACAACCCTACGACAGGGATATAGGGCTTGGTTTTGAGATAGGGACAAGATCATCTCGGTCACGTTCCCAAGTAGCCCTCTAAAGCAAAATTACACTTTTCAGCAACTCCATGAGCCCAAAGCCTGTACAGGTGAGGCAGTTGTCTAATCCTATTCTTGCAAGTGAACGGTCATTAGTTTTTAGCTGAGTCGCTGCATATGCTTCCATCGCTTACAAAATTATTGGGATGCGTTGCAGCAGCTTTGGCTAAAGCCGATAAGTGTCGATTTCTAATCAAAAGAAAAATTTCAATGTCCCTAGACAACTGGTCTGATCGTCCTTATTTGACTATCTATGAATGAACGAACAATATCAAAATATCAAAATATCAAATACCGGACACTGGAGGCGACAGATGACTCAATGGGGTTGTTAATGCCGATCTAAATGCGTAGATCAGTGTTGTTGTCGTCCCAAATGGTCTTTCTACACTGCTATCTCTTCTGAAAATATACTCGCTTTCTCTTTGTTTGAATATGTCTTGGAGGAGAGTTAGCCGCGGCTTGGAATCGTGCTGTGACGCTCATCGTTTGAGACACCAACCGCTTGTTCCCGGCCTTCAGTGGCGGAGAAGAGAAAAGGCGCGGAATTCCCTTAGACGATATCAGGCAGGCAGTGCTAGCTTCTGTCATCTATTGCCTTTGGAAGGGGTAGGGATAATCACCCTTCGAATAACGATGCTTCATTGAAGTCTACTTTGAAGCCCTATGAGGGTGATACCCCTCAGAACCGATGTTTAAGCTTTGACTGGTTAATAGACGACTGGTCTACTTTATATAAGGATCTCATGTCATGAACCGCTTTACTTTTCAGAATCCAACAAAAATCCTTTTCGGCAAGGGGCGCATCGCTGATCTGGGTGATCAGATTCCTGCTGACGCAAAGGTGATGATCCTTTACGGCGGCGGCAGCGCTGAACGAACCGGTGTGCTGGGGCAAGTGCGTGACGCACTTGCTGGGCGTACGGTAGTGGAGTTTGGTGGAATTGAGCCCAATCCGCGTTTTGCCACAGCACTCAAGGCTGTTGATCTCGTGGCTGAAAAGGGCATAACTTTCTTGCTGGCCGTTGGCGGAGGATCGGTCATCGATGCAACCAAGTTTGTCGCCGCGGCCGCCAAATTTGACGGTGATGCATGGGATATTTTAAAGTCTCATGGTTCAGTTGTTACACAAGCAATGCCTTTTGGATCCGTGCTGACTTTACCTGCGACTGCATCTGAAATGAATTCCGGATCTGTGATCACCCATGCTGAAAAGGGTGCTAAACTTCCATTTATGAGCCCGTATACATATCCTGTATTTTCCGTGCTTGATCCAGAAGTTACATATACACTCCCTAAACGCCAAATTGCGAATGGTGTGGCCGATGCCTTTGTACATGTGATCGAGCAATATCTGACTTATCCGACCGGTGCTCGTGTTCAGGATGGTTTTGCTGAAACCCTCCTGCGTACGTTGATCGAACTGGGGCCTGAGGCACTTGAGAAACCGGAAGATTACGACATTCGTGCCAATCTAATGTGGACTGCAACGCTCGCTCTCAATGGGCTCATAGGGGCTGGTGTTCCACAAGACTGGGCCAGCCATATGATTGGGCACGAAATTACAGCGCTGAATGATACAGACCATGCGCGTACGCTTGCCGTTGTCTTGCCATCATTGCTAAACGATCAGCGTGGTCCTAAGCGTGAAAAATTGCTTCAATATGGGAAAAACGTTTGGAACATTGACGAGGGAACCGATGACGAGCGGATTGATAAAACGATCGCAGCGACACGTGGGTTCTTTGAAGATTTGGGCATTAAGACCCGTCTTCGTGATTACAATGTCGATGCTGCGGGCATTAATCACATCGTCACCGCTTTGGAAGAGCACGGCATGACCGCCCTTGGTGAACATCGCGCGATCACACCCAATGATGCCCGTCGCATTCTAGAAGCCGCTCTATAATCGGCTTCAAAGCCATGGGAAAAGCAGACAATCCGCCATTGGAGCACGCAAACCGCTCCAGTGGCGGGTCATTGAACTCGTCTGGCCTATGGGCTGATAGGTAATGTTGGTCGTCGTCGTTGATTGTTCAAGGGTCTCAGGGAGAGGTGCTCAATAAAAAAGTGGCCCGAAACAATCAGGTCACTTTTTGATGATTGGCTCATGGCCAACAGGCATTGTTGTTCCTAGTAAATGAGATTAACGCAACTTGGATGGAGCGACCGCTGCGATGGCAATGAAAAGAATACCAATTACAATGCCGATCATCTCACCTGATAGGTCGTCAAATAGGGCAGGGTAGCCGCTTCCCTCGATGCTACCAAGCGTGCTTTTCCCGCCGGCAATATCGTTTAACAAGCCTGTCGCTTTGACGCCGGAATAGGTCACCATGTAAGCGGCTGCACCAATAAGGCCACCGAGAATGAAAAACAGCGCATCCTTGCGTCCCGTGGCGGCTGCGGTAAGGCTGGTTCCCGGGCAGTAGCCAGCAAGAGCAAAGCCAGTACCTAAAAGAAGCCCGCCGACAAATACTCCACCGTAGGCGGCTTTCACCGAGAGATGCCCGACATCGACTAGGCCGGTGAGGATACCAAGGAACATCAGCAACGAAGCAGCGCCGATGGCTAGCATAATGGTCTTAAGTAAATGCAGGTTTGTTAAATTGAGCATTCGAATGATGTAGCCGGGATTGGTTGCACCAACACGGTCAAGAGCAAAGCCAAACAGGCCACCAATCAAAATTGCCAAAATGATAGTCATGATTTTAGCCCTTCTTTTTATAGAGTGCCAAAGCCAGCGGGAAAGCTGCAGCGAAGGCGCCGAGAGTAAAAATGTAGCCTGATACAGCAGTCTGCATCATACCGCTCATCATATGCCCAGACGTGCAGCCACCTGCCATGCGGGCTCCATACAAAACGATGAAACCGCCAACGAAGGACCAGAAATAGCGCTTTGTTGTACTGGAGCCGAATTTCTCACGCCAAACTTCGGGCATTTGGCTTTCTTCTTTGGTCACGCCACCACGCAAGTATCCTGAAATTGCTGCACCACCGAGCATGGCAAGCACAAAGACGAAACTGTAATTAAGCGGGTTTGCAACGCTCTCGGCATATTTGCCACCGCTCTTGTTGAGATATGCATTAGGACTTGAAAAACCGCTTTTGGCTGTTTCATCAACGGTTACAATGTCAGAACTTACAGCGTCCCAAAGCATACCATCAAGGATGACGAACTGGGTCGATACACCAATAGGCTTGACCAACAACACGGCGAGAAAAAACACGCCACCGAGCAGCAGTCCACCCAATTTCCAATTGAGGATCATTTGTCTTCTCCATTATTTTCCTCATCCATCCAACCTGTTCTGAAAACACCGGAAGGGTGAGTGACAATATTAGAAAATACAAATATACGAAAATAAGAAATAAAACAATTCTTATTTACCATTCCTCACAGCCCTTGGGCCTGATGATGAAAATTTTTCAGGATAGTTTGCTTCTTAGTCTGTGTATCTCATTGATGATGTTACGTTACGTTTTTCCAGTCGCCAGTGGCACTATGAGGCACGCATCTCCACTCCTATCATTAAATAAAATATGGTCATCAAGTCACAGCTTTCACGGAAGTCGCGATTTCTTGGATGGTAGGAAGAGCTCCTTGGGCTTGCTGGGCTATTGATGCTTTGTCGATGCCAAAATGATGATAAAGACTTTGAATCGATCCGGTTTGACCAAAGTGCTCAACACCCAGAGGGATGGTTTTATGCCCGCTAACGGCGCCCAACCATGACAATGTAGCGGGGTGGCCATCAATCACGGTCAATAGAACACAATGGTTTGGCAGTTGGCTGAGTAACCGTTCAATATGGCAGGTTGCCTTTCGATTCCCTCTAGCGCGATCTCGTTGTGCAGCGGTCCAGCCGGCATTCAGTCGATCTGCCGACGTCACCGCCATAACGCCGATATCGCGATGCATCTCTGCCAGTTCACCTGCAGCACCAATTGCTTCGTTCGCGATAACGCCCTGATAGGCAATCACCAGCTCGCAGTTGGGGCCTGGTTGGCGCATCCAATAAGCCCCATCCACCACATCTTGTTTGAATTTTTGATCGTTACGGGCAATTGGCTGTTCAATAGGATTGGTAGACAGTCTTAAATAGACTGAACCACCCGTTTCATCTCGCAGCCAAGTGCGCTCGTTGGGATCGCCCTCCCCATCCTTCTGCATATATTCAAAAGCCCAATGAACAATGACCGCAAGTTCATCAACGAATGCTGGCTCAAATGCTGCCAATCCGTCTTGAGACAAACCAATGAGTGGGGAGCCAATGGATTGATGCGCGCCCCCCTCGGGTGCCAATGTAATACCGGAGGGAGTACCGACAATCATAAAGCGCGAATCCTGATAGCAGGCATAATTCAACGCATCGAGACCGCGCGCCACAAACGGATCGTAGACGGTCCCTATGGGTAATAAACGTTTCCCGAACAAGGAATGGGAAAGCCCTGCAGCACCAAGCAAAAGAAATAAGTTCATCTCCGCAATGCCTAGTTCGATATGCTGGCCCTCCGGTTTGAACTCCCATTTAGCAGTCGAAGGAATTTTCTCATCGATGAAGGTGTCTGATTGTTCTGTGCGTGCAAATAGTTTGCGGCGGTTGACCCAAGGTCCAAGGCTGGTTGTGCCCGTAACATCAGGAGAAGTGGTAACAATGCGATCAGCAAGCGCGCTATCTGTTTTTGAAATATCATCAAGGATCTTGCCAAAACCATTTTGAGTGGACATCTCTCGCGTGGAAGAAAGCTCAATGGCATTGACGGGAATTTTTTTATCCGAGTATCGCCGCGCACCTTTGGCAAAAAATGGGGTTTGATCTAGAAATGCCTGAAGGGAAGGGGTGTCTTCTACCGTAGCAAATTTATCCCATTCTTGACCTTGCGCGACACCCATATGGTCTTGCCAAGCCGCCATTTGGGATTTGTTCATCAGGCCGCCATGGTTGTCTTTGTGCCCCGCAATGGGGGTGCCCCAACCTTTGATCGTGTAGGCAAGGAAACATACCGGCCTGTTATGATCGATTGATGCAAACACGTCGGCCATGGTGGACACGCAGTTGCCGCCAAGGTTTTCCATCAGAGCCGAGAGTTCATCATCACTGCGCTTTTCTATCAGCTTTGAAACATCGCCCTGATCCCCTAGATCATCTAATAGACGTTTGCGCCAGACGGCTCCCCCCATAAATGTGAGGGCAGAGTAGAGCTGGTTTGGGCAGTTGTCGATCCAGTCTTTGAGCTTATCGCCGCCGTCTTCTTCAAAAGCGGAGCGTTGCAATTGTCCGTATTTGACGCGGACAACATCCCAGCCAAAAGCAGCAAAAATGCTTTCCAGGCGCTGAAACAGCCCTTCGCGAACGATACCATCCAGAGACTGCCGATTGTAGTCGATAATCCACCAAGTGTTCCGAAGGTCATGTTTCCAGCCTTCTTGTAAACACTCATATATATTGCCTTCGTCTAACTCGGCATCCCCTACTAGGGCCACCATACGGCCAGATGGGATGTCTCGTCCCCAAGATTTGGCTAGAATGTAATCCTGTATGAGAGACGCAAAAGATGTTATTGCAACACCAAGACCAACCGAACCGGTTGAGAAGTCTACATCATCAATATCCTTGGTGCGGGACGGATAGGATTGAACACCGCCGTAACCACGAAAATTTTCCATCTTTTCACGGGTTTGATTGCCCATAAGATACTGCATGGCATGGAAAATTGGAGATGCGTGGGGTTTCACGGCCACCCGGTCTTGGGGTCTGAGGGCAGAAAAATAGAGTGCCGTCATGATGGAGACCATCGAGGCAGATGACGCTTGATGACCTCCAACTTTGATGCCGTCCTCTTTGGGGCGGATGTGGTTGGCATTGTGGATCATCCAGTGGGAAAGCCACAATAGTCTTTGTTCAATGATTTTCAGATGATCCACGATGTTAAACCTCTAGCCGTTGCGATAAGTGTAGCTGTAGCCGTTAAGTGCCGGAGCCCCGCCCAAATGGGCATAAAGCACTTTGGAGCCTTCTGGGAAAAAGCCCTTCTTCGCCAAATCAATCATGCCTTGCATGGATTTGCCCTCATAAACAGGATCCGTAATCATTGCTTCGGTGCGTGCAGCCAAACGTATTGCTTCATTGGTTTCATGACTAGGAACGCCATAAGCCGGATACGCATAATCGGGATTAATGACAATTTCATCGTCACGAACTGCTCGTCCAAGCTCGACCAGTTCAGCGGTATTGTCAACAATATCTCGCATCTGTTGACGCAATTGAACAGGCGTGCCAGAGCCATCGATGCCAATCACTTTATCGGCCCGATCATCTGCCGCAAAACCAACAATCATACCTGCTTGTGTGGAGCCCGTGACACAACAGACCACGATATAGTCAAACTTGAAACCCAATTCAGCTTCTTGGGCGCGGACTTCTTCCGCAAAACCAACATAACCAAGGCCTCCATATTTGTGAACGGATGCGCCAGCGGGTATAGCGTAAGGGACGCCGCCTTTGTCTCTTACGGATTGAAGCGCCGTTTCCCAGCTTTCGCGAATACCAATATCAAATCCCTCATCCACCAAGCGGCAATCGGCACCCATAAGGCGGGTCATGAGAATGTTGCCAACGCGATCGTAGACAGCGTCATCATGCGGCACCCAGCTTTCCTGAATGACCACACATTCCATACCGATTTTTGCCGCTGTCGCAGCAACCATACGCGTGTGGTTTGATTGGACGCCGCCAATCGATACGAGTGTGTCTGCGCCAGAAGCGATGGCATCGGGGACAATATATTCGAGTTTGCGGAGTTTGTTGCCACCCATAGCAAGGCCTGAGTTGCAGTCGTCGCGCTTGGCGTAAAATTCTACGCCGGCGTCAATTGCCTTACTCAGTCGAGGCAGTTTCTCTATCGCCGTCGGGCCAAAGGTAAGTGGATAACGTTCAAATTTTTTGAGGTTCATGGAGTTTCCTTCTCAAATGTGTGCCGACCAAAGGATACAACGTCACTGATGGAAGGTGCTTTCTGATTTCTTTAATATTTTCCGATTTTATCTTTATGGGAGAGGGTCTAGATGGTAATTGGCAAGATATGTCGTGTAATTATGGAAGATTCTTTCATGAATTTTGAAATTGATAAGATTGACCGAAAACTTTTGAAACTCATGCAATGCGACGGGCGCATGTCAAATGCCGAGCTTGCTGAGAAAATAAATGTTAGTCCCGCCACCTGCCATAGGCGCACGCAGCGGCTTTTCGACGAGGGCATTATCACGCATGTCCGCGCTCAAGTGAACCCGCAAGCCGTGGGGTGCAGTGCATTGGTGACGGTCGGCGCTATATTGGAAAGCTCTACCCCTGAAAGCTTTGAAGCATTCGAACAGGCCATTTGCAAATTTCCATTTGTATTGGAATGCTACTGTGTAGCTGGCGACTTTGATTACCTGCTTAAGGTACGTGTTCGAGATACGGCAGATTTCAATCGGTTGCACAGACAACAGCTATTGACTTTACCCAATGTCCGGCAGCTTAGAAGCTTTTTTGTTTTGAAAGAAGTTGTCGAAAATGCCCCGTTAGATTTTTAACAGGACCTGTTTTTGAAATGCGGAGGCATTCCGAGGGGAGGAAAAGGAGCCCGTGAATTTGCACCAATGATTGAAAGGTTGGCTCCCTGAATTGGTCTTTGCTACAGGTGTATCTATTGTGATTTTCTTAAATCTGGGGCATCATTCCTAATGTTGGGTATTTAATTACTTGAGTGTTTTAAGGCAGCAATCTAGGGCGCAGTATGTGGGGAGCCTGCCATTTAAGTTTGTTGTCAATGAGGTCCTTCCGTTTGGGTGGGCCTCTTTTTTTGTGCATGCTCCAAATAGGCTACCTCAAGTGATTGGCAAGTGAATTGCCTCGCCGCATGATGTAGATTCTACGCCCCCATCAATTAAAAAGACTATTGGCAGAGCATCTGCCAATAGTCTTTTCGTCTTGGGAGTGTTGTTAGTCTCGGTGATGTGTCTGCGTCTTACCAGCAGGTGAAACCACCATCCATGGCAAGATTGGCACCGGTCATGTAAGATGATGCATCAGAAGCGAGGAACTGGATAATCCCGTTATACTCGTCGACTTCGGCCTGACGCCCCATCGGTACGCGTTCAAGAAAAGCATCAATAAATTCTTTGTCATAGGATCCGGTTTTCACACCACCAAAAGAAACTAGATTGACGCGCACGCCTTGTTTGGCCCAGTAGGTTGCCAAATACCGGGTCATGTTGACCAAACCGGATTTGGACGCAGCATAGGAAATTGCTTTAACAAAAGGCACGCCATCGCGCTCAAGGCGGTAGGCATAAAGCGCCTGATTGGGCGACACACTGCCATACATAGACCCGACATTGATGATCGAGCCGCGTTTCTGTTCGGCCATTTTGCTACCGACCACCTGAGTTGTCAGCATGACGCCGGTCAGGTTGGTTTCGATAATCTCATCCCAATATTTCTTTGGATATTCCTCAAAAGGCGCGTTTTGGTCAGCGTCTCCATCCGGCTTGGAGTCAATACCGGCGTTGTTGACCAAAATGTCTGGCACACCCCAGTCGGCGGTTAACTGAGCCGTTGCTGCTTCCAACGCGTCTTTATCGGTAACGCTGGCCTCATAAACTCTGATGTTGTTTTCCAAGCCAGGGAATTTCTCAGCCACTTGTGCAGCGCTGAAGGGGCGGCGAGAAAAGATAGCAACTTTTGCACCGGCCTCGGCGAGAGACTTGGAAAATTGCGTGCCTAACTGTCCCAGTCCACCTGTAACAACTGCTACGCGTCCTTCCACAGTAAACAGATTATTCATATGACTTGATCCTTTCAATTAATGCGTGGCCCATACCAGAAACCTAGTCTCGTGGTCAGGACATTCGTTTCTAAATTGCAATCGTTTGGTCATGCCGAGCTGACGATCTATTTCTAAACATCGATTGCTCGGTCTTTTGCACTTTCTTTGGCGAGCGCCAGAAGTTTCTCTCGTCTTCGCGCAGAGTCTCCGGTTAGCCAGCCCCTGATGGATTTTGTGAAGACAAACAACAGGATGCTGCAAACCACAATGCCAAAGCCACAAGCAATGGGACGCTCGAAAAAGCCCATTAAATTTCCATTGGCGATTTGCATCGACATAATGAAATTGCGTTCCAACACAGGCCCCAGAACCAGCCCCAAAATGACGGGCGCGATGGGAAAGCCATTGCGTTCCATTAAATACCCGACAATCCCCGCGATCAGCATGATCCAAACGCCAAACAAAGTGTTGTTGACCGCATAAGACCCAAGGAAACAGCAAATCAGGATGATGGGAACAATCACAGAGCGAGGGATGGAAAGAACATGACGAGCAACTTTGATTGCCACATACCCTAATGGAAACAGCAAGAGGTTCGAAACAAAGAAGGTCAGAATGATAGCCGTCGGCATCGTTGGGTTTTCAACAAACAACCGAGGGCCGGGGGCTACGCCCTTCATGAACAGAACACCAACTGCGATGGCCGTCACCGCATCGCCGGGGATGCCGAAAACCAGTGCCGGAATCCATGCGCTCGACAGGCCTGCATTGTTGGACGATGTTGCTTCGACCAAACCCTCTGGGTGACCGGTGCCATATTTCTCCGGTGTTTTGGAAAAGCGTCGGCTCATGCCATAGGCAATCCAGGCTGCCAAATCTCCGCCAACACCGGGCAATGCTCCTACTGCGGTGCCAAGCGAGGCGCCGCGGATCATTGAAAATGGATATTTACGCAACAATCCAAAGACCCCCTGAAAGGGAACAATCTTGCCGATCTTGGGCATCTCTCCTTGGCCGAGTCTGTTGGTCGTGAACCCGCGCAAAATCTCGGAAAAAGCAAACATACCGATCATGACGGGAATGAAAGATACGCCTCCCATAAGTTCGATCTCACCGAAGGTGAAGCGTGGTGAGCCGGTGGTAATATCCAACCCCACAGTGGCGATGAGCAGGCCTAATAATAACGAGACAAACCCGCGGACAACATTGCTGCCGCTAACCAAAGCGCAGGTCAAAAGCCCCAATAAGGCGAGCCAGAAGAATTCAAAACTCGAAAAATTCAGTGAAACCCGTGCCAAGAGAGGGCCCGTCACCAACAAAACCGTCGCGCCGAACAATCCGCCCAGAGCAGAGAAGAAAAAGCCAAGGGACAAGGCCTTGCTAGCCTGACCATGCAATGTCATCTGATAGGACTCATCGGTATAGGCGGCAGAGGCTGGGGTGCCAGGAATGCGCAACAAGGTGCCGGGGATGTCGCCAGCAGATATGGCCATCGCCGTACTAGAGACAATCAGGGCAATTGCGGGCAATGGCTCCATATAAAAGGTGATTGGTACGAGCAGCGCTGTAGACATTGTGGCGGTCAAACCAGGCAAAGCACCAATGAACAGCCCATAAATTGAACCAAATAAGATGGCCATTAGAACTGAGGGGACAAGCAGAAGGCCCAAACTTTGGGTGAGGATTTCAAAACTCATGGAAACAAACCTTCCAACAAGCCAAGAGGAAGTGGCACCAAAAGCGCTTTAGAAAAGCCGACATAGAGCGCAGCAACAACACTGATCGAAACAATAGCTGTTATTTTGACACTGGTTTTCATTAGCGTCATTAAAACGGCCATATAGACCACGCCGAGTATCGGAAACCCGATCACCTCAAACAGCAGGCCGCCAATAACGAGGCCACCAAGGCTCCAGATTGCAGCCAATTTATCTAGATTGGGAACGCTCCATTCTGATATATCAATGAGCGGCTCTTTCAGATTGGACGTAAAACTGCCAATCAGGATTGAAAGTCCTAAGCCCAAAAGACCTACGCCAATCAGCGTTGGCATAAGATCTGCTCCAAACCGCACTCCGGGGACGGAGGGGAGCCCTGAAGCCCCCCAAAGTACCACCACTCCGAAGAGTAAGATTGCGGGTCCGGTAATCCGGTCGCTTATTCTCATAAGGTAAACTCCGTGACTGGCTTATTTGGCCAGACCAACAGCTTTCATTGTTTCTGCCAGACCGTCGCGAGAGGCCATCACTGTTTTTTCAAAGCTTGCAGCATCCTGATAGGCGACGGAGAAGCCACGAGATTTCATGAAGCCACGGAACTCTTCATTTTCGGTGATGTCTTTAAGAGCCGCCGAAAGAGCATCGATTGCTTCTTGTGGCATCCCGTCGGGAGCAGCAAGGCCACGGAAGGGCAAAGGTGACCACTTAATATCAAAAAGCTCGTCTGTTGTTGGCAAGTCAGGGAACAGTTCATTGCGTTCCCCCGAAATCAAAGCCAAGGTTTTTACTTCTCCAGCTTCAACCAAAGAACGGGCTTCGGCAGGGGAAGTGGAAACAACATCAATTGCACCGGCTGCCAGCTGTTGCATAGCTGGAGAAGAACCGGCAGAGGCAACCCAGTTGCTGGCTTCAGGGCTGATGCCCATCGTGTTCAAAAGACCTGCCCACGCAAGATGTGAGAGTCCACCACGGTTCGCGCCTGAAGCGGTAATTTTGCCCGGATGTGCCTTTACAGCTTCAATCAGCTTTTCGGCAGTATCAAACTCCGCTTTAGCGGATACGTTAATAGCAATAGCGTCAGCATTGTAGCGGCCGATATAATCATAATCATCAGGTGTAACGCCGGGCAGCCCCTGACTTTCATACATTGTGCTTTCAATGGTTATGACACCAAGGGTATACCCATCGGCTTTTGCATTGGCGATCGCAGCGTGCCCCACAAGTCCACCACCGCCGGTGCGGTTAACAACATTGAATGGCTGTCCAAGACGCTCTTGAAGACCTGAAGCGACCATGCGGGCCGTTGCATCGGTGCCGCCACCAGCAGACCACGGCACAATAATGGTAACAGCGCGTTCTGGCCATGCTGCTTGTGCGACCCCTACCGCAGACATAAGGGCAACAGCGGCAACCGAAGAACAAAAGATTTTCTTGACGTGTGATTTCATAATTTTAACCTCCCAAGGGTTTCGTGTCTTACGGGCGATAACCCCGTTATGGCACGATCAGATAACACTTGACTTATGACTCATGACATAAGTATTGTCAATATGGAATTAGAAACCTTAGGATCCTACATGGCTAAGTCGGCTGAAATGAAAAACAACCTTCAGATTCCACTGCGTCCTCGTGGCAGGCTTCATTCTGTTGTTTCTTCTGTATTGGAAAACAGAATACTCAATGGCGAGTTGAAGGTCGGTGAGAGGCTTGAATCAGAAAGCGCCATCGCGCGTGAGTTTGGTGTTTCGACCCGTGCTGTCCGTGAAGCCATACAAGAGCTTGAAGTGAAGGGGCTTGTACAACGGCGTCATGGAGAGCGCACCGAAGTCGTCCGGGATGACATCAACAGTTATTTGGATGCGTTGGCCGTCACCGTTCGCCAACAGTTTCATTCAAACTCTGACTATCTTCTGCAATTGATGGCTGTTCGCCGCATGATTGAGTCAGAGGCGCTGGAGATTCTGACAAACAAAAAAGATGTCCAGATGTCCAAGGTTGATGATGCAGTTAAGGGCATGAAAAAAGCACGGGATGATGGCGACTTCCCCGGTTTTGTCAACGCTGATGCGTCATTCCACTTGGCGCTGGTGCATGCCACAGACAATCAGATCCTGATGCGGATCTATGATAATTTTTCCGGCCTGATTAACGATGTGATCCATGTGACCAGCCGTATACCAATCAAATCTCTTGCTGATGCCTATCAGGAACACGCCGAGATTTATGAGTTGATCTGCAACCGTGATATGACGGGCGCTGTGGATCGCATTAGAACTCAGATTGACAACAGCGCTGATTATCTTCGTCAGGCCATCGAAAAGTCAAATATGAAACAGGCCAACAAAGAGGATGAAAATGGCTGAATTCGATTATTCTGATACCGATTGGCAGGCAATAGAAAGCTTGAAAAAATGGTACTCTGGCGACATTCATGACAGCATGGAAGCGCTTGGTCTTTGGGGGTGTTTAGAGGGGATTTCTTTACTGGGATCTCTTGAGCCGGGAGCTGTCATCTGTGGCCCTGCCGTTACTGTTCTCTTTGCTCCATCCGATCGCAAAGGTGAACCTCAGGACGTTTATCACAATGCCATCGATAACGTGCCCCAAGGCGGCGTTTTGGTTTGTGACGCTTCCTGCGCTCCGGGGTCTTGTTCCGGTGAACTGATGAGTACCGGTGCAAAGTCCAGCGGTGCAGCGGCTACAGTCGTCAATGGCACGGTCCGCGATTTGGCTCAAGTACGCACGCTCGGCTATCCGCTCTTTGGAACGGCCCCAAGCCCCATCGGGGTGACGGGCAAAAAAGAACCGGTAAAGAGCCAGGTTCCTTTGCAAATTGGCAAAGCCACGGTGAAGCCCGGCGATGTGATTTTTGGAGATATTGACGGTTTGGTCGTCATCCCAAAAGAACATGTTGCGGCAGTAGCCAAGCAAGCCGATGCGTTGGGCAAAGAAGAAGCAACGGCAAGGGACCGAATCCTTGCGGGTGAAAAATTGCAGAAAATTTGGCCTGTCTAAACGGTCAAGGCAATGGTTAGAAAATGAAAACTCCAGTCGAGCCATTCGCTTGATTGGAGTTTTTTCATAAATAAAGCATCCCAATATCGACCCGCCCTGCAGACATCTCTTTTCAGCCAGCAGCTCTAAATGGTGTGAGAACGCTCCAAACGCATTGATACAGAATAGGCAGAAAAAGGGTGATTGAGGGTGAAGAGGTACTTTTGAGACAAAGGCATCGCTGGATGGAAGAGGGCTAATCAAGACGGGATTAAATGGTATAAGATGTCGATCTATGTTGAGGACTGGGGGGCGTCAATTTGGTGTCTTCTGCCAAGGAATTTTCCGAGCTGGTTGTCACTATTGCGATGTCATCCAAGTGGAAACAATTGCGTCCATTTTCCTTGCTTAGATAAAGCTGTTTGTCCGCTCGTTCCAATATAGACTTCGCCGTGTCGCTCTTCTTTGACAGAGCCCCGCCAATTGACGCGGAAAATGAAACAACGTCATCGTCCAGAGCAAACCAAGATTCTTCTATAAGATGGATTATTCTCTTACCAATGGCTGCAAGTCCTTCTAACGAGGCGTTAGAAATTAGTATGACATACTCATCGCCGCCCCAACGGCAGGCGACATCCAATGGACGCAATACGACGGACAACGTTTTTGCGACTGTTGCAATCACCCGATCCCCAATGTCATGTCCCCATTTGTCATTTATTGATTTGAAATTATCGACATCCACAAACAACACGCCAAAGGGTACATTGTCGCGTTTTAAAGACTCATACATATTTTCTAATGAGATATCGGCATACCGGCGATTACCTATGCCCGATAGCGGGTCGGTGAGGACTTCATGGCGAAGCGCCTCGACTTCCGTTCTTATGGCAAGGCGCTGGCTGTTGTCCGAAAATATCTCAACGGATCCCATGATCTTTCCTGCCTCATCACGCATCGGAAAGGACCGCACTCGAACAGGAATTCTGTGCCCAGATTTATGGTGCATGTAGACATTCATTTCACGCGATTGCCCGTCTCTCATGCAGGCCCCCAAAGGGCACCCCTTCAAACACAGTTTATTGCCATACTCATCAACATGATTGAGCGTGTTGTCTGCACATCGTTTGCCGATAACTTCTTCCGAAGTGTAGCCGCTAAGATTTTCTGCCGCCTTGTTCCAATAGAGGACCTGACGCTTTCTGTTGACGAAATAGACGCCATCACTCAGAGAATCGAGGATTTTTTCGTAAAAATTTTGATCCATATTTCCTCAATCCCCCCACAGATCAATCATTATACGGTATTTTATCCAGAGAATGCAGGGCGCGGTTTCAGCTCTGCTTCGTCATTGTGAGTTTGCAACAAAATCATTAAGCCGAACTTACTATTGGTTGATGTTTGACATTCAACCACCTGTCCGCGGTGAAGTTTTCATCGTGAATAGTCGAATAAAATTGGTTGTGGGAAACTGTTTACCTGCATTGACTGAAAACGGAGTAGAAACACGCAGAAGAAGTAATAAATGGCGTAAAAACTTTACCTCTATAATGTTGGCACTCTGATTGTTTTTCTGGGTTTTTACGTTTCTGTCGACGGTTCGTTTTGTGCGTTAGAAACCCAATGTGCATCGGTAAAACACATCATGGCCAGACCCAAGAAAAGGATCTGGCCATAGTTTGTCTGGATTGATTCCCGTGCCGATGAAAATTTACCACTTGATGTGTAAATCCTTCGATGTTGAAAGAACCCTCTTGGCTGTATTAGCTTTACCAGCCAGATCCCTTAATGCATTGCTCCATGGCGGCGTCACCAGCCGCAAAATAGTTGTTAATGCATTGGGACATGACGACCTTGCATTGTTCCACGTCCGCAGGCCCATAATTTGCAACACATATTGTTCCGAGTTGTTCAATCAGAACCTGTTTGTCAGCGTTCGTTTGTGGGGCAACTGCGGATGGCGTGCTGTTTTGTTGTGCTTTATTGGCGCGAACAGCCAAAAGGCAATTGAAAAAGTCCTTTGAACCATATCCGTAACTTGAGCAACCGAGAATTTCTTGTTCTGTCAAATCGGAAAATTTATTTTCCACGCGGCGATTAATGCTCTCGCTCACAATTGCCTCATCGAGACAGTCAAAGTATGGAGAACTGTTTTCGCCATGGGTCTGGGCACAAGAAGATAGATAGCCCATTGGGAGGTTGCCATATGCTGGATTATTGATCCGTGGATCTTGTGCGGCTTGAGGAGTGTTTACGGGGCTGGAGGCGCCGTCTTCAAGCTCTTCAAGGCTATCCATCAAAGCCTGATCCATGCAGTCGTAATAGCGAGTAATGCGTTTTTTATTGCGCATGAACCGGTCACATTTGTTTTTGAGTGCCGGAAGCACCAATGAATAGTCGTTGCTGGCCCTTGGATCACTGGGTTGCGGATTGGTATTATTGGTCGGCTTCTGTGTTGGTTGCACGCATCCTGGCATCATGACACCATTTTGCTTTGAGTAGGTGTCGCGGCCAGATTTAAAGCCGACAACCGCGCCATTTTGTACTTTGAGGCGGAATGGCTGCAAGTTGCCACCCGACGGGCGCAAAACCGAACGGTTCCAATTCGGTGTTAAGGTGATGGTCGGACCACAAAATTCGGTCCAGGTTAGAGAATTGGAATGCTGATTAAATTGAATGTTGCCCGATGTCGCGCTGTTGCTTGAGTATGTGCCAACGACCAACTGACTGTTCGAAGCACCTGCATTGTTGGATGCCTGATAGCCACCATTGTTTTTTGGTTTGTTTTCGTTCTCAATAATTTTTCCAAAGAGATCCAGCACTCCAACCAATACATCGGCACCTGTTGGATTGGTGTTGCTATTGTTGGCCGGATTTGACGGGCGATTGGGCCTTGATGGTCTGCTGGGTCTCGTATTGCGTAGGTTATTGGCTGGGCTAGGCTGCGTTTGAACACACAATTCCTTGGTGCCGGAAACAAAAGTATCGTAGGAACATATGATCCCACCCCATTGGTACCCGCTCTGACCGTTCGCTAGCTCGATAGAAAACCAAGGATACCCTCTATAGATGGAGTTGGTTCGCCTAAACAATGTAACGTCATCGCCTTCCAGCGTGGATGCCACTTGAGTGCCGTTCAAGTTTGGTTCGCTACGCACGCGGCCACCATACGAGCTTGCCAAAACAGGAAGACCTGATTGCGAAGCAACCGTTGGTCGAGATGGTCTAGTTGGTTTTGTTTGAATAGTGGGTCGGATCTGTCTAGTGGGTCTGGTCTGTGTCGTGGGGCGAGTTGGACGCACATTGGTGGTTGGTCTCGTCGGGCGAACCGTCGGACTCTGTTGACCCGTTGTTATGTTGCCGACACCATTTGGCAGGAAGTCGGAAAACACCAAGATCGCGCCATCTTGTCCACGATGTTGAGAAGATGAAACCAACAGGTCATTGCCGTCTATAACCACATTACGTGGATCGATGTCGCCAGTCGTCGAACGAATCTGCCGAATAAATGTCAAATCATGGGCGGAAAACACCCAAATGGTGCCCTTTTGGCCAACTGCGACGACATAGTCTTCATTTGCAGTCATTTTCGCTACGAGCTCGGTTACGCTATAGCGGGAGATCTCTTGGCGGCTGCGTGCATCGATCATAACGATGCTTCCGTCACTATCTGTTGATTCATAGCGGCCACCAGCGAAGACAGAACGGCTGTTTGCGGCCATTGCCCAAGCTTCAATCCCGCCCAAATCCATTTTTTCGAATGTCAGGCGCGACTTGTCGACAATAGAGATAGTTTCATGACGTGCATGACCCACCCAAATTTCTGATCCGACAGTTGCAATCGACTGTGCCCATTCTCCCAAGTTTTGGGATGTCTTCATTTTTCCGGTGCGGCTGTCTATCCTAATAACGCGGCTGCTTTCCGAACTGCAATTTGGCATACCCAGTACAAATATATTTCTGCCCGATGCAGTCATTGTTTCGGGACAATCGGTCAGCCTGGCCAGCGCTGTTTTGCGACCGTTTCTGTTGTGCTTTAGCAGCACTTTGTCGGTTGCAACCAGAGTGTAGGCATTACGACCAATGACAAGAGAATTGATAGGAAGCCTTCCGACTTTAAAGCGGTTATCAATGCGCCCCGTTCTGTAGTTCACCTTTGCAAGTGTTCTTTGACCACTCTCAGGGACCCACAAATCATTGCCATCAAGCGCAAAGCTGCCAACCCATTTTCCCAGTTCAATAATGCGTGGAGCCAATACGACTTCATCGCCCACGAACGGTGCGCCTAAGGGGTTATTGATCCTTGGTATATTGGGAGCCGGTCTGGTAACAACGGGACGATTGGGAATTTGATTGAATTGACCATTGCCAGAAGCTGCGGGAGCATCACCACAGTCAAACCCAGGGCTTTCTTCTCCTGGGCGAAAGCCGCATTCCATGATCATCGCGCGAATGTCTGATGCATCAGGTTCACGTGATGAATTCGGTAATCGTGCCGCAGCCGAGCGACATTCGTCTTCACCACGTTTGATGCGGTTCGGAAGGCTCATGCTAGAGGGGAGCGTCCCCGCGACCAGCTCGAGGCAAACAATATAGCGCAAAACAGCACTGTTGCGGGAATTGGTAACATACTGCGCATCTTTGGTGCCGTAGCTTTGAGCCATAGCGCCGGATGAAAGCAATAGGCACGATAGAGTTGCCAAGATAAAAGAAAGAATGAGCCTCAAATTATACAACGACATGCCCCCAAATAATAATAATTATACGGCACCATCAAAGTTACCGTACCCTTCAGTGAAATATGTACTTTTACTGAATATCATTAATAGGAGGAAATAGGAACGAAAACTATAAGATATTAGGCGAGTAGAACCAAAAACAACGACATAATACTAAATGTAAACTGCCGTTTAAGGTTGAATGAGTCTGATGATTGGTACGAACAAGCGTTGCAATACGCCAGATATACTATTGTACGCTCTGATGCTCGTTCGTACCTGTATGTTCCATATCAGCGCTGGCTAGTGGCCCAGTTAGGGTTCATCCAGGGCGTGCTGTTGTCCTTTGGTAATGAAGTCCCCAATATATGATCTGCGGCCTTTTCACCTACCATGATGGAAGGGCCATTCAGATTGCCGTTTGGAATGCGCGGAAAGATCGAACTATCCGCGACACGCAGGCCCTCAACACCGATTACACGGCAGTCGGGATCTACCACAGCCATAGGGTCATCAATCGCGCCCATCTTGCATGTGCCGCAAGGATGGAAAGCACTTTCGACGTCCTCTCGGATGAAGTCGTTTAGCGCTGCCTCGCTGGTGACGTTATCGCCAGGTTGGATTTCTTTGCCTCGATAGGGGGCAAAAGCTTCTTGACCGAACAACTCACGCGTGAGTGCGATGCAGGTGCGGAAATCGCGCCAGTCATCCTCATGTGACATATAGTTGAAGAGGATTCTAGGATCATCATTCGGGTTGGATGAGTTTAGAGTCACCGCGCCGCGAGATTTAGATCGCATGGGTCCAACATGCGCTTGGTAGCCATGCCCTTCTGCTGCCACTTGCCCGTCGTAACGCACAGCTATGGGAAGAAAGTGGAACTGAATATCTGGATATTCAATGCCTGCTGCCGAGCGCACAAAGGCTCCGCTTTCAAACTGGTTAGAAGCACCCAGCCCTTTGCGGGTGAACAACCACTGGGCCCCGATCAGTCCTTTGCCGATCAGATTCCAGTATTTGAACAGGGTGATCGGCTGGATACAGGCCTGCTGAATATAAAGCTCTAGATGATCTTGCAGGTTTTGGCCCACGCCGGGCCGGTCCGCAACAATTTCGATGCCATGCTCAGCCAGATGCGCGGCAGGACCAACACCTGACAGCATAAGCAGTTTTGGCGAATTGATCGAAGATGCCGCCACAATCACTTCCTTATCGGCGTGGATTGTTTCGATGTGACCTTTGCGTTTGATCTCGACACCACAGGCACGTTTGTCCTTGATGACGATTTTTTGCGCCAGACCGCGCACCATTGTATAGTTTTCTTTGTCCTGAATAGGCTTGAGATAGGCCTTTACGGTGGACCAGCGATCGCCTTTCCAAATGGTCGCTTCAAGTGGGCCAAACCCTTCTTGCTGCTCCCCATTATAGTCGTCCGTCATTTGGTAGCCAGCCTGGCGACCGGCCTCTTCAAAGGCTTTGATCAATGGGTTTTTACGTGGACCACGTGTCACATAGAGCGGACCATCGGTGCCGCGCCAGCTGGCGTCGCCCCCATGTCCGCCAGAATGCCAGTTTTCCATGCGCTTGAAATAGGGGAGCACATCGGAATAGGACCAGCCGGTCGCACCATTATCATGCCAGTGATCAAAGTCGCAGGCGTGACCGCGCACATAGACCATGCCGTTGATGGAAGAGGTGCCGCCGATCACTTTGCCGCGCGGGGTGACGAGACTGCGTCCGCCCAAATGGGGTTCTGGTTCACTTTTAAAACCCCAGTCATAAATCGGCATATTCATCGGATAGGACAGGGCGGCCGGCATTTGAATAAACGGCCCCATGTCGGTGCCACCTTGTTCGATGACAATCACCGATTTGCCGGCTTCGACCAAACGATAAGCGATTGCCGCACCGGCAGAACCGGACCCAATAATTACATAATCTGCACGCATCAGAATGCTGCCTCCGTATCGCCCAAACACACATAGACGGATTTAAGTTGGCTATAGTGATCTATAGCTGCTTTTGAATTTTCTCTGCCGACACCAGACATTTTGACACCGCCAAAAGGTGCTTCGACTGGCGTTAAATTATAGGCGTTTATGTAGCAAGTCCCTGCCTCAAAGGCCGCTGCAACACGATGAGCGCGGGTCAGATCTTGGGTGAACACACCCGCAGCTAGACCGAACTCCGTATCATTGGCCCGGCGGATCGCTTCTTCTTCTGTTGCAAACGAAAGCACCGACATGACGGGCCCGAAAATTTCTTCGCGCGCGATGGTCATGTCATCGGTTACATCGGCAAAAACGGTCGGTTCAATATAAAATCCTGCTCCGTCAATCGACTTGCCGCCGGCAACAAGGGTTGCGCCTTCTTGGATGCCTTTTTCGATATACCCTAATACAATGGCTCGTTGACGCTCTGAAACCATTGGCCCGATGGTCGTGGTTTCACCCATAGGATCTCCTATGATTGCGCGTTTCATGCGTTCAGTCAGGCGCGCTATAAAAGCGTCCTTAATCTCGTCTTGCACAAACACGCGTGTACCATTTGAACAGATCTGACCGGTAGAGTAGAAATTACCATTGATAGCAGCAGACACCGCATTTTCCAGATTTGCATCATCAAAGATTACGATAGGGGATTTGCCACCCAGCTCCATCGTTGCATGCTTGAGGCCTTGTGCTGCTGCGGCATAAACCTTTTGGCCTGTTGGCACCGAGCCAGTGAGTGAAACTTTGTCAATGCGTGGGTCGGTTACCAAAGCCGCGCCAACATCCCCATGCCCCTGAACCACGTTGAACAGGCCAGCCGGCGCACCGGCTTCAACAAGAATCTCAGCAAGTTTAAGGGCTGATAATGGTGTCATTTCAGACGGTTTGAAAATCATTGCATTGCCACATGCCAGAGCCGGGGCGGCTTTCCAAGAGGCAATCTGGATGGGATAATTCCAAGCGCCAATGCCAACGCAAACACCAAGTGCTTCGCGGCGGGTATAAACAAAGTCACCACCGGCCAGAGGTATGTGCTCGCCGGTTAATGTGCCAGCCAAGCCACCAAAATATTCAAGGGCATCGGCGCCAGACAAAGCGTCGGCGATTAGCGTTTCAGACATGGGTTTGCCAGTGTCGTGGGTTTCCAACTCAGACAAACTGCGATTGCGCTCTCGCATAATATGAGCCGCGCGCACCATTATGCGACCGCGCTCGGAACCAGACAAAAACGCCCATTGCTTTTGTGCTATTTGCGCGGATTGGATTGCTTGCTCAATAATGGACGCTGTTGCACCATACACCTTGGCTATTTCTTGGCCTGTGGCTGGATAAATCACCGGTATTTCGCGGCCGTCAAGGTCGTCAATATAGGTCCCATTCACGTAGTGACTGGCGGCGGGCTGATAAGCGGTGCTCATGCAAGGCTACTCCTGAGGTTTGGCAATGGGGTCCATCGGGCTAGGACAAGCCTCGTCGATAGAAATGTCGTCATTTTCGTGAATTTCTGTACACTCCGCTTCGATGGCGCGCATGATATGCTGCGCGCCCTCCAGTCCTTCAGTCGAAGTGTCATCAAGGGCATAGCGAAGATAAAGTCCATCAATCAGACCAGATATGCGTCGGGCTACGTCTGGTGCGCGCTCCCCCACCAATGTGCGCAAGTCATAGACCAAATTACTGTGCAAACGGCGTTGATAGATATAGAGCAACCGTTTCGCTTGGGGCGACTTCAAGGCTAGAGTGTAAAAATTCAACCAAGCAGAAATAGACCCTCGCCGAAAACTGCTATGATCAAAGCTGGCGTTGGCAATGGCTTCCAACCGGTTGCGAGAACCAGAGGATTTCGCCAATGCAAGGCGTACATCACGGCCATAATTGGAAAGAATTTCCCGCATTGCCGCTAAAAACAAACTGTCCTTGTCTTTAAAATAGTGGAAGGCAAGGCCTGAAGACACGCCAGCGCTTTTTGCAATCTGGCTTGTGGTTACATTCAAAGAGCCATTGGCCGCGATCTCGCGGATCGTTGCAGCAATGAGTTCTGAGCGCCGTTCATGTTCAGATTTTCTGGACAAATTCTGGTCTTTTCTAAAATAGGTTGCAAATTGCATTTATCTTGTTATTTATTGACTAGTCAATCAATAACTTTCCTATAAATATAACATTTCTAAAAAATCATACAGAGAGAGACATCATGAAACTGGCTATTGCCGCTTCCATCCTTGCCCTGTCCACGAGCGCAGCGCTTGCTGCTGACTGCTCAAAAGTGACATTCTCTGACGTTGGGTGGACCGATATCACCGCAACCACGGCCGCGACTTCTGTTGTATTGGAAGCGCTCGGATATAAAACCGAAACCAAAATTCTGTCCGTACCCGTCACTTATATTTCGCTTGCAGAAGGCGACGTGGATGTTTTTCTGGGGAACTGGATGCCAACCATGGAGGCGGACATTGCGCCTTATCGTGAAAAAGGCACTGTCGAAACCGTTCGTACCAATCTTGAGGGCGCAAAATACACCTTGGCGACCAATGCTGCGGGCGCCGCACTCGGCATCACTGATTTCGCATCTATTGCCAAACATGCTGACGCATTGGATGGCAAGATTTATGGCATCGAACCGGGCAACGATGGCAACCGTTTGATCCTCGAAATGATCGAAAAAGACGCTTTTGGTCTAAAAGAATTTTCTGTTCGTGAAAGCTCGGAGCAGGGCATGCTGAGTCAAGTTGACCGGTTAAGCAAAAGAGACAAGCCGATTGTCTTTTTGGGTTGGGAACCACACCCAATGAATGCCAATTTTAAACTGACCTATCTTGCCGGTGGCGATGATGTCTTTGGTCCTAATTTTGGCGGGGCGACTGTGCACACCAACACCCGCGCAGGCTACACCAAAGATTGCACCAATGTCGGCAAGCTTCTGACCAACCTTGAATTTTCGTTGGCGATGGAAAACGAAATCATGGGCGCTATCCTTAATGATGGCGAAAAAGCCCCAAGCGCTGCGCAGGCCTGGCTCAAAGCCAACCCTTCGGTTCTAGATGGATGGCTTGATGGTGTTAAAACGCTTGACGGTGGCGAAGCAATGCCAGCTGTCAAACAAGCGCTCGGACTTTAGAGCTGCTACTCATTAACAGGGCCCCGCCAAGTGCGGGGCTTTGTGCTTTTTGTCCGAGACTGCAAGACTAAAGGAATGATATTTTGGATTGGCTCCAGACGAACAAGATCCCGATTGGTGACTTGGCAAGCATCATCTTCGAGTGGATACGAACCCATGCGGAAAGGGGTCTTGATGGGCTGAGTTGGGCCTTGGAGGGGATGATCGACGGCATTTTGTGGGTGCTGCAAACCCCACATCCACTAATTATCATTGCGGTTTTTATCGGTGTGACCTGGTTGCTTCAGCGTAGTTGGAAAACATGCTTGCTTGTCGCGTTGGGTTTGCTGTTCATCATCAATCAGGGATACTGGCAAGAAACAACCGAGAGTTTGACACTTGTTTTATCTTCTTGTGCCGTTTGTATGGCCATCGGTGTGCCGATCGGCATTGCTGCGGCGCATCGCCCCAAACTTTATGCTGCGTTGCGCCCTGTGCTTGATTTGATGCAGACCCTGCCGACCTTCGTCTATTTGATACCAGCCATCGTCTTTTTTGGTATCGGCATGGTGCCTGGGCTCATTGCGACGGTTGTTTTTGTTCTTCCCGCCCCCATACGGCTGACACAACTGGGCGTGTCTTCGACGCCAGAAAGCTTAATTGAGGCCGTGCGCGCCTTTGGCGGGTCAGAGCGCGATGTTTTGTATAAAGTTGAATTGCCATATGCCATGTCGCAAATTATGGCCGGGCTTAATCAGACGATCATGCTGGCCCTGTCTATGGTGGTGATTGCGGCTTTGGTCGGAGCCGATGGGCTTGGCGTGCCTGTCGTTCGGGCGCTCAATCAAGTCAATACCAGCCTTGGGTTTGAAAGTGGCTTTGTCATCGTTGTAGTCGCTATCGTTCTTGACCGGATGCTTAATCGAGGAACTGAACAATGACCGTGGCTGTGAAAATAGACAATGTTTCGATCGTTTTTGGCGAGGCGCCAGAAACGGCTTTGCCATTGATGGATCAGGGTTTGGATCGCAACGAAATTCAGGATCAAACCAATCAAATCCTCGGGGTGCATGATTGCTCGGTCGAAGTAGAAGAAGGCGAAATTTTTGTCCTTATGGGTCTGTCCGGATCTGGCAAGTCGACCCTTTTGCGCGCAGTGAATGGTCTCAATTCTGTCGTTCGGGGCGATGTGTTGGTCAATGATGGCGGTGCTCTGGTCAACGTTACTCAAGCCAGCTCAACGGAATTGCGCCGCATGCGCCGTGAGCGGGTGGCGATGGTCTTCCAGCAATTCGGTCTTTTGCCCTGGCGCACGGTCATCGAAAATGTCGGGCTGGGATTGGAATTGGGAGGTATATCCAAACAACGGCGGCGCGAAGCTGTCATGGAACAACTGTCTCTTGTTGGTCTGGAAGACTGGGCTGATAGCAAAATTAGTGAGTTGTCCGGTGGAATGCAGCAACGCGTCGGGCTTGCTCGGGCCTTTGCAACAAATGCTCCCATTCTATTGATGGATGAGCCATTCTCGGCGCTGGATCCCCTAATCAGAAACAAATTGCAAGACGAGCTTTTAGAGCTGCAAGACAAACTCAAACGCACGATTATTTTTGTCAGCCATGACTTGGATGAAGCGTTCAAACTTGGCAATCGTATTGCCATTATGGAAGGAGGGCGCATTGTTCAATGCGGGAAACCCCAGGAGATTTTTGCTCATCCATCCAATGACTATGTGACTGATTTTGTCTCAAACATGAATCCACTCGGCGTTCTGAGAGCGTGCGATGTAATGGATGAAACACAATCTGATACCTACAGTGAGACTGTTGAATCAGGTAAGCTGTTGGCAGATATTCTCGAGGTGATTTCTGCTTCAGAGGCGGCAATAGGGGTTGTGAGATCAGGCGAGATTATTGGGCAGCTGACATCCCGCAGCGTGTTGAACCATTTATCCGTGCACGTTGGTGAAGACAGCCAATAGGCAAACGCCGACAACAGTCTATAAAACCGCGGACAGCCTATTGCCTAGGGCATTGCTTAGTTGATCAACCCGCGTTTCTTGAGGAGCTTTTCTACCTCAGCAACCGAATAACGCTTTAGTTGCCATCGTCTTAGTCTGTCTTTGGCATTTTCATCTGTGGGTACGGCCCAAGCCAGAGGAATCCCCGCAGGCCAATGGTCAGGATTGCGGTCCAGTTTATGGCTTATGAGTGTGCCGCGTTTTGCTTTGGAGTTAAAAGCTTCTGGAGTGTGCACCAAAGGCAACTGGCCGATCGCCGCAATATCTAGAGCCTGTTTGGCGTTAGAGGCTAAAGCGCTGCCTGCTGTCTGATCCGAAGAACTGGAAACTGTTGCCGGCGTAAAACGCGCTTTTGCAACGCGCTTAGCATCGGGCGCTATTATGGCCTTTGCGATCATAGAAAGGGGCGCTGAGCCGCCACAAGTCGCAGCTGCCCTTTGGTATTTTTTCTTGCTTGCTAGGTGTTCTTGGCGAAAATTTCCACAAAGCTGTCGGGTGTAAAGATGCTCCGCCGCAGCTTTGGTGCAATATAGGCCCGAGCCATCCGTTTGAGCCATAAAACGAACGCCGCTGGATCCAGACTTTTTGTTATCAAACTGATTGGCCAAACCATTGAGAATAGCAATGCGGCGCGCACCATGTCTGCCCTTTATTCGCGTAGGCTGCATGTGGGTTGAATTGATAGGAACGGCTTCAATAGCTGCAATTTGAGGGCGTGCTCCTGTTTTTTGCGTAAAGTGAACCCGCACAAGAAGGCTGTAGTTATGGCAACCATTTTTGCCGTTCATATTAGCCGTGCCTTGATGATTGAAGTTGCCAAGACCATAAATGATCAGACGGCCATTCATTATTTCGATACCTCTGGAAACATGCGCGTGGTGACCGATCATGACGTTGGCGTCGGCATTCCGCACAAACTGTCGTATCATTTGCACTTCACGCCCAGAGGGGCGAATATGACGCTCTGGGCCGTGATGTACCGATAATAACCGCAAATCTGCAGGTGCTTGGCTTAGGTTATTTGCTAGAAGTTGACGATCTTTAGGACTGAACAAATTGAGTTGACCTGGGCGTTTGTCTGTTGCGCGTTGAATCCCGCCTCCACCAGCGCCAATCCCAACCGCACCAAAGGCTACTCGGAGCGTGTCTCTTTGAAAGACCGGTGTGCGGGCGGCCTGTTTATGATTATTGCCGATGCCTGCGTGCGCGAGCAGCCCTTTGGATAACAAAGCATTTGCATGGCGCACAGAGTCCCGAACACCGTCTTGCCCATAATCAAAGGCGTGATTGTTGGCCATGGAAAACAGGTTGAACCCTGCATCCACCAGATGACGCACGCCGTTTGGGTGTGTCATAAAATTGTATTTCTTGGAAACAGGCTTCAGCTTTGATGACGCCGAAATCACGGTTTCTATATTGGCAAAATTTATGTCACCATTGATCTCTGACTTAATAGACTTCAAGGTCTGTTCAAATGTCAGCGCTCTACCGTATTTATAAACCTTGTCTGGCAAAGGTTTTGCTCTGCTGGGCGCAAATCCCGTATCCCCAACCATCACTAAGGTAAAATGCTCGGATCCTTCTGTTTTTGCCGAAAAATCGACGGATTTGTCTATTTTTGTGGTCATCGCAAGGTATGTGTGCGGTTTTCCTGCGTGCATATCCAAACGGATACTCGCGGGTCTGATAGTCTCAGATGCGGAGGAGACCGAAACACCAACTGATGACGCAAAAATTGCTGAAAGTACGTGCTTAACTAGAAACGAATTTCTATCCCAATGACAAGATATACTCATAAAACCCCGCAATATTATGGTCAGGTTTGTTATGTAAAATAATACGAATTCAAAATACTACAAAATGAATTGTATAGCAGTGGTTTGTTGAATAATGGTAAATATGGACGGTTTATATTCAATATCGCGCAGTATTGAATGATTGGGTTTTCTGTTTCGATCACAATTTTATTTGAGCTGGTTTGCGTCTGGCTGCAAAGTTTTTTGCTGTTCAGCCTAGCGTTTGAGCGGGGTGTTCGCGCTGGATCATTGAATAGTCGCCCAAATATCGTCCCAGTAAAGCAGTAAGCTGGTGTGAAATCATTTGTTGGTTAGACAATGCATCTGCATTAAATTGCTTGGATTACATGGATTTGTCGCTGGTTTGTTTGGGTCTTTAGGGAATATTAAGCATAAAAAGGCATTCTAAATTTAGACGGGCATCGCCAATAGTTTCTTTGTCGTTGTTCTTGAGTAAGGAAAATCTGCAACGGCGCCGATTTGGCCGCACTGCATGAGTAGAGAGCCAGTCCTATGTCTTCAAATCAGATGAAAATTACGCCATATTCTGAGGCGGAAGAACTTGAACTCATGGACACTCGATACATACGTGCACAGGCGATGCGCCAAAGCACTCGACCCGAGCCGTCATCCGCAGCCAGTCAGAAAATACAACCATCGGCGCAAAACACGAATATTCATTTGCTGCACAATACCCAGGCGATACCAGCGCAAACTGCTCCCGTATATAGTTCTGGGCAAGACTCTCCTATCCCACAGTCTGCACCCCCACAGAGGGCTCATGCGCCTCATGTTCATCATGCGTCGCCACCGGTACAAGGGCAGATACCTAATCGGGCATCCGCAGCCTCCACAACCGCTACCTCAAACAAACATCGTCAAGAAACTGTTCTGACCGGAGCTCTTTTGATTGGTTTCGTTGTTCTTGGTCTGTTGGTGGTAGTCTCGATCATGGGGTTGTTCTTGCTCAATAACGAAACCAACAAGGGGCTTTCGCGACCGGATCAGGCTTTACATTTATCCGACAATGGGTTGACGTCGGCACTCACGTCGCAAGACCAAACTGCGACCCGCCGCAGCGTGCAAAAAATCATTGCCCTGGAAGAACAAAATCGACGCATGCAACTTGAATTGATGATGTTGCGCAAGAAAAATGCTGACATGACATCCGCATTGTCCGAAATCAAGACGCTCTATTCTGCTCTGCGTATCGACAACAGTTGGGTGCTGGTCAAAAAGGACCTCGCCAGTGCAATGCCAATGCAAGATACGCAGAAGCCCTTTGATCCCATACTATATTCCGATTTCCCTTTGCTGTCCGAAGAAGAAGTGCTATCAGAAATTCAGCTCTCGATTTTGGCAGGTGGGGTTGAGAATGCGTTGTCGTTCAAAGAACGCGATCAATCTATAGTCAATAAATCAAGCGACATGGTTCTGGCCAAGCTAACCAATTTGCCAGAGGTTGCGGCACCTACAGGCAATAGTATTCAAGGAGCCGTTGCAAACTTGGCTCCCGAGACTGCTGGGCAGGAAGTAAATGTTGCGACTGTTGCTGTTCCCATGGGCTTAGGATCGGACGCGACAGAAGGTGATATTCTGCGCTTGCCGCTTTCAAAGCCTGCCGTACTGGAAAATCTGCAAGCTCAGCAGCCGATGAAACTGGCTTCTATTTCTCCGCTTGCTGGTTTTGAACCAGATCAAGCGCCGCAACAACCAACAGGCCCTTTGACCGGTAACACTGCTCGGTTCTTGGCCAAAATGAAGGCGCTGAAATCCGGTCAGCTCAATGAGACCATCACTATTTTGCACATTGGTGATAGCCATATTGCTTCTGATTCATTTACACGAGGGATTCGTCGTCGTCTGCAATCGCTTTATGGAGATGCAGGCCGAGGCGCCGTTATTCCCGCCAATGCTTATAAATATGCACATGCAGACGGTGTGTCTTTAACGGCCAGTCGCGGCTGGTCTTCGGCTAATTCATTGCGCGTGAAAAGCGGTCCCTATGGGCTCTCTGGTGTTCGGGTCAGTACGTCATCAACCGGTGCAAAAATGACATTGACCTCAAAAAGCGGAATGTTTGATTGGGCTGAAGTAACACTCTATGTCGGCCCCAAACAGGGCAATGTAACCATCGCCACGCAAGGTGGCAGCAAAAAAATATCCGCTCGGGCAACCAAAGTTGGTTCTAAAACTGTTCGCATAGAAGGACGTTCAAAAACCTTGACTGTAACCCATGGCGGCGGCGGTGCGACCACCGTCCTTAATTGGGCTTCTGGAAGAAACAAGCCTGGCATTCAATATGTCAACTTCGGTTTGTCTGGCGCAACGGCGTCGGTCACAAAGCGCTGGTCTGATACGTTGTTGGCCAATGATATCAAACGACTAGATCCGGATTTGATCATTTATGGTTATGGTACCAATGAGGGCTATAACGACAATTTGAATATGGCTTCCTATCGCAAGTTGGCAAGTGGTTTTGTCGGTAAGCTGCGTGCAGCAGCCCCAGCTGCTGCCGTTATGTTCATCGGCCCAGCAGACGGAGCACGTCGCCGTTCTAGCACTATTTCTTGCGGGGGTGGCTGGTACACACCTAAAAAACTGGGCGCAGTACGTAGTACACTCCAATCGATGGCTAACGAAAATGCTGGACTGTTTTGGGATTGGGCATCTGCTATGGGTGGGCGCTGTGGTGCTGCCAAATGGTCGACACAAAGCCCAAGACTGGTTGCTAAGGATCGGGTTCATCTGACCCCAAAGGGCTATGACAAAAGTGCAGCAGCCTTTGTTGCCTTTTTGGATGGTCAAGTCAAAAATAGCTTGAAAGTTGTGTCAAATTGATCATCACTATCGCAACGGGAGTATACGTTTAGTCGCTCTTTTACTGGTTAGTGGTTGATAACAATGCTGTTTCCAACTATCGATTTTGGACTGTTTTTTCTCGTCGTTTTTTTTGCGTCGTGGTCACTAAGGCGATTCAGCTCTAGCCGTAAACAGCTTTTGCTGGTTGCTAGTTATTTTTTCTATGGCTATTGGGACTGGAAATTCTGTTCCTTGCTTCTTTTTAATGCCATCGTGAGCTATATCGGTGGTGTGCTGATAGATGGTAGCGACAGGCAGCGCAAGAAAAAGCAGATACTCACCCTTGTTGTTGCAATCGATTTGGCCCTGCTGGGTTATTTTAAATACGCTGGCTTTTTTGTCGACAGTTTGCGAGCGCTTCTCGAGCGACTTGGTTTGGAGCGCGAGCTGCCGCTAATGGAGGTCATTCTTCCTGTCGGGATTTCCTTTTTCACATTCCAGAGCATTTCCTATGTCGTGGATGTGTATCGCAAAGAGATTCCAGCGAGCCGCTCTTTTGTTGATCTCGCGTTGTACATTTCCTTCTTTCCGCAATTGGTGGCAGGACCCATCGTGCGTGCGGCGCACTTCATGCCTCAACTAGACAAACGCCCAGTTTTAACCCGTCGTTTCATGGCAAAAGGCCTGTTTCTCATTTTGATCGGCCTCTTTAAAAAGATGGTTTTGGCCAACTATCTCGCCACACTTTATGTTGACGAAATTTTTATGGCCCCCGAATTTGCATCAAGTCTGGAATTGGTGGTGGCTGTCTATGCCTATGCGGGCCAGATCTACTGTGATTTTTCCGGTTACAGCGACATTGCGATCGGCTTGGCCGCACTGATGGGATATCACTTTAAGCGCAATTTCAATCAGCCCTATCGAGCCGCATCCTTACAAGAATTTTGGCAGAGATGGCACATATCGCTGTCTCAATGGTTGCGGGATTATCTCTATATTCCGTTGGGCGGCAGCCGCAATGGCACCAAAATGACCTATCGCAACCTGTTCCTTACAATGTTTTTAGGTGGCATATGGCATGGAGCCGCTATGACATTTGTTCTTTGGGGGGGGATCCATGGCCTTGCTCTGATCCTAGAGCGTATGAGCGGTTTCGCCCGTTGGACAAAGGATGGGCTAGGGCGCTTCGTAGGTATCATGGTAACATTTCACATTGTTTGTCTCGCGTGGATTTTCTTCCGCGCTTCTTCTCTGACACTGGCGCTTGACTATTTGCGTGCAATCGGGGAAGCGACAACGACCATTACCACGCTTACCCCCTTTGTCGCAGCGCTTGTCATAATCTGTGCAATCGGGCAGTTTATGCCAAGAGCTAGTTATGAACGTATCAGTCACTTTATGTCTCGTTCAGGCCATTTGGGCATGGCACTGATCTTTTCGTTCGGGCTTGTGCTCATACAATGGATTTCACCATCGGGCACCGCTCCCTTTATCTATTTTCAGTTTTAGGAGTGATCATGTCGGACATGACTATGATGAAAGACAAGACCATGGATAGGGTTGCTGCTACCTTGGCAGCATTCCTCTTTGCCGCTTTCCTGCTTGCTCTGTTTGACGCGTCTGACCTTGTCAGTTGGTCATATGACTTGCCGATCAACCGCTTAACCGAAGCATTGGTCATCATTATTGAAAAGTGGGCGGGTTGGATGGAGGAGACTGGTCTTCTGGCGATATCCGAAACAATAGCTGATTGGATGCAATGGCTTCAGGAGCTATCATTTTAGCTGATCCAAATAATGTTATAATCTAACCAGGTCTATTTGCTGCTGCAATCGTTAGTGTTGCCTAATTAACCGTTACAATAAAAATTAAATTGTGTATCTTGAGGAATGCAACCTCGTCGAATAGTATTCGAACAGTTATTTCATGTTTTCACACCGAGATATTTTATGATGTTTAACTCACACACTTTGAAGTCGCGCAGTGTCATAAATGTTGCTGTTTGTGTTGTTTCTTTTTTATTGATTTCAACGCCCGTTTGGGCAGAAAAAACGTTGCAAAATGGAGATGTTAAAGAAGAGACGAAACCTCATCAACCCGTAACAGTTGCTATCTTGGGGGACTCTCTCGCCGTTGGCTTGCATTCGGGCATTGTTCAGGTGGCGAGAGATACTGAAAATATCAAGGTAAAAAAGTATTCGCGCGTCAATACTGGTCTGGTAAGATATGACCGTTACAACTGGACTGCTGCTGCGCAAAAAATCTCGAAGAAAGACAATTCAAATATATATATTATGATGTTTGGGGCCAATGATCTGCAGTCTATTCGGGAAAAATCCAAACGTCACCATTTTCAATCAGAAGGTTGGGTCAAGCGTTACAATGAACGCCTTGATGGTATTATAAAAGCGGTCAAGAAACCTGACCGTAAAATCTACTGGGTCGGGTTGCCGATTGTTGGAAAAAGCAATTTTGCTACTGGCTACAAGTATCTCAATGATATTTTCAAAAAACGCGCAAATGCTAATGGCATAACCTACATCAGCAGCTGGGATTGGTTCGCGTCTGAAAGCGGGACTTTCCAAATGAGTGGCAAAGGCGCGGATGGAAAGAAGAAGATGCTGCGAGCGCAAGACAAAGTCCATTTTACGCCACAGGGCTATCTGGATCTTGGGCGGTATGTCGCCAAAGAAATCAGTTTGCTAGAGTAAAGCCTGACGACTTGATCAAACCGTCTTTTCCCAAGGACCTGTAATATAGTGTTTGATGTGCCAACAGTGGCGACTTTCTTCAGCTCCTAAATCGTTCCTTCTTCGCCAATGACCGGGTGAAGAAGGTTTTTTTTGGAGGGGGCAGGACTTATCCTAGCATGAATGATCTTCAGAGCGCTCAGAATAGGGGGGGGCTATGAAAAGATGTGTCTGGAGCGGCTAGTTGGCAGTGTAAGTTGACCTATTTTTCTCGCAAACCATCAAAATTTTTAGCAAATAAAAATCGCCCAAATATTAGGCGTAAATTTGGCGGTATTTAGATTTGTCTTATTAATCATTTGTCCGTGTTGAAGGATTTTCAATTCTTGAGCCGCTTAAATGAGGTATTTCTAGAAGGGTAGTGGATTGAAAAATAAACCAATAGGTTGCAAGTTTGGGGTGTGTTTGCAATTTTCCAGATTTGAAAAGCAGTTAATCAAATATTTATTTTTTTGAAAAGCTAGATTGATAAATTCTCAACCGATCTTGACTTAAAAATTAGGTGTGTTGGTTCAGTTTTGCAATGGCGCTCGTCAGATTGGGAGGCGTGATTGGCCCCCCTTTTTTCAACACTCTATGTCCGATTTTTTGCAGTAGGCAGGTAAAAAGATAATAAATACAATAGCTAAAGAGAAATAATTCGAACTTCTGACCTTTTGGGCGTTAAGAGAAAAGAGAGTTTTGACAAGTGCTGTCTATATCTAAGATCAGCATGCATTTCAGGTTGGAATGTTTGAATAGATTTCAAACAGTGGTTTCAATGCAAGTTGTGATTTTTGCTGAGAATTTGTCACATTTTTGTAAAGTGTAGCTCCTAATTTCCACAGGGAGAGTTAACCAAACGTTGATTTTAAAGTAGTAAAAGTTGTAATAAGTAGTAGAATATATTGAATAAACTCGTTTTTAAATTTCATGTTTGCCGTTTATCCTGATTTCAGGAATTGATGTATATTAGTTCAGTACTAGGAAAATTGCTATGTTTTTAGGCAATGCATATAACCCGTACGTTGAAGATATCTCTATTTCATTTGGTGGCTCTTCGTCGGAAGAGGTGCTCAAAGAGCGGCTCGAGGAAAGAGCCAAACAAGCAAGACAGGTTGCTCGGACAATCAGTCTGAAGCGTAAAGTGCATTTGTTTTTAAAGCGCATGTTGGATGTTTTGGGTTCAGCTTTTGCGTTGTTGGTTTTGTCTCCATTTTTGTTGTTTGTAATAATTGCTATTCGGTGGGAGACACCGGGCAGTGTGTTCTTTGTTCAGGAACGCTGGGGTAAAGATAAAAGCCGGATTAAAGTCTTCAAGTTTCGCAGTATGTATGCAGGCAAGTGTGACAAATCTGGTGTTGCTCAAACCAAAGAAAATGACAGTCGCATAACCAAAGTCGGCGCGATCCTGCGTAAAACCAATATCGACGAGTTGCCTCAGCTTCTTAACGTACTCAAAGGTGACATGTCGCTGGTTGGTCCTCGATGCCATCCAATTGGAATGCTAGCGCACGGTGAGCGGTACGAAGATTTTGTGCCCTACTATCATACCCGCCATCTCATGAAGCCAGGCATCACAGGTCTCGCTCAGGTGAATGGTTATCGCGGTCCCACCACTACATTCGAGCAAGCTTTTGGACGAATTGATCACGACATTGAATATATTCGTAACTTCAGTGTTTGGATGGATATTGGCCTCGTCTTCAAAACGGTTGCTGTCGAACTTCGTGGCGGCAACGGGTTTTAATTAGCTGTTCTTTGCGATTTTTTTGCATATCAAGTTATTTGCTCCAATTTGCGAGCATCCTCATTTTTTTCACGCGATGTATTCCGGAGTGAGTCATGATTGAGAGAAAAAGTATACTGGTAACTGGCGGTGCCGGTTTCCTTGGTTCTTATTTATGCGAACGTCTTTTGGATCAAGGGCATGAAGTGCTTTGTCTGGATAATTTTTACACCGGTCAGAAGGCTAATATTGAGCATCTTCTTGGTCATCCGCGGTTTGAATTGAAGCGCCATGACATTTGCTTCCCGCTGTATGTGGAAGTGGATGAGATATACAATCTAGCTTGCCCAGCTTCTCCCGTTCACTATCAAAAAGATCCGGTGCAAACGACCAAAACAAGTGTTATTGGAGCGATCAACATGTTGGGCCTCGCAAAGCGCGTCGGGGCCAAAATCCTTCAGGCTTCAACGTCCGAAGTGTATGGCGATCCGGAGATACACCCGCAGCCAGAAAGTTATTGGGGCAATGTAAACACCACAGGCATTCGTTCATGTTATGACGAAGGCAAGCGGTGTGCTGAGACGTTGTTTTATGATTACCAGCGTCAAAACAATGTCAATATACGCGTTATGCGCATATTCAACACCTATGGCCCACGGATGCATCCCAATGATGGTCGAGTTGTATCAAATTTCATTATGCAAGCTTTGCAAGGGCAAGACATTACAGTCTATGGCGATGGGGGACAAACCCGCTCTTTCTGTTTTAGAGATGATCTCGTGGAAGGCATGATCCGCTTGATGAATGCTCCTGATGAAACAACCATGCCAATTAATATTGGGAACCCAAATGAGTTCACAATATTACAATTGGCAGAATATGTAATCGAATTGACAGGTTCAAGTTCCAAAATCGTGTTTGAAACATTGCCTCAGGACGATCCGATGCAGCGTCAGCCAATTATTGATTTGGCCAAAAAACATCTGAATTGGGAGCCAAAGGTTGAATTAAAAGAAGGGCTGGCAAAAACCATTTCTTATTTTGATCAATTGCTTGGTCAAAATGAGCCTGATGAAAAAGTGGCAATGCTTGCGGTAACTTAGAAGTTGTTGTTGATGTATATTTAATATTTTTTTGGTTTGGAAAATAGACGTATGAAGATTTCGGTTATCG
>NZ_PKUQ01000021.1 GCF_002866925.1 Cohaesibacter celericrescens | reverse complement strand
ATGTGAAAAGCTTCATTGAAGGCAAACCCGCAGCCGCGCCATTTATCACCATGAAGAAAGCCGACAAGGTTGCCCGCCTACATGCCCTGTTCAACAACGAAGTGGACCGCAACGGCCTCTCAGCCGAGGTTAAAGAGCGTATCGCCGCTTGGGTGCCTGATTGCCTTACCACCCGCTACAACGCACCACAGACCGAAACCAGCCAAGAAGGAAAGGAGGACAAACTCGCAGCTTGATCTATGATCAAGCCCGTCCCGTCGCGATCTCCTAGAGACTGACAGCTCTGTCGCGACGGGACACACTTGAATTGATCTCTATGAGATTTGATGCTATAAAGTAGCCTGTAGGATACTTTTAAATGACGATAATTCGAAAAACCCTTGTATTTGATAATTGGTTTAAAAACCTCAGAGACACAAGAGCAAGGATCAAGATTCAAATCAGGCTTGATCGTTTGGAATTGGGGAATGCTGGCGATGTGAAGCCGATTGGTGACGGTATCAGCGAAATGAGAATTCCCGAAGGCAAAGGCTATCGGGTTTATTTCGTGAATAAAGGCAATATCGTCATTATCCTTCTTTGCGGAGGAGACAAGTCTAGCCAGTCAAGAGATATCGCAAAAGCGAAAAAAATGGCGAAAGAGGTGGACTAGAAATGGTTATCGAAACAACTCCATATGATGTTTGTGACTATCTGAACTCTGACGAGGAAATCAAAGCGTATCTTGATGAAGCCTTAGCCAGCAATGACAGTAAGTTGATTGCTCACGTGCTTGGAAACGTAGCAAGAAAAATAGGTATGAAAAAAATTGCTGAGACAACGGGCCTGTCACGCGAAAGCCTTTACAAGTCGCTTAGTGACAAAGGAAACCCAGAGTTAGCGACCATTATCAAGGTTTTGAATGCTATCGGCCACACGTTGAAGACAGACGATTTTAAGCAAGCCTCTTAATAAAAAGAACCCCTATCGCGGCCTTTCAGGCGCGATGCTTCCCCTTCCGATCCTTGCGATCGGAGGGGGGGCTAAAATCCCCATTTCAACCCGCAACGATCACAGCGTCAAAAAACCTTGCTAAACAGGAACCAATGGTATGGACCCCGCCGCCTTCAATCGACGATCCTGCTAGGGTCAGATTTAGGATAGGAGAAATACCATGGAAATTGTACGCGTTGGTTTGGACTTGGCAAAGAATGTTTTTGAAGTGTGCGTTATCGCAAATAGTAGAGGGGGCGGAGTGCAATTTGTGACATGATCCAACTTGGACTGATGGTCATGAACCTCAAAATATCTTGTGGTATCGATTGAACATCAAAGCCCGAGTGCTTTGTCGAGCAGCAGAACCATGTTTACACCGACACTGAAACCGTCATCTGGGTCTCCGGAATAGGATGGATTTTCAAAGGTGTTGACGTTCCATGTATAGTTAGCCCACGGCTGAACAATTGTGTTGCCTGCCAACATGAAGTTGGCATCCACGCCCATCATGAATTGATCCGGACCTACCGTGTAAGTGCCGGTGTTTTGTGCTTCCAGATAGGATTGTTCATCGTCTGTCAGGTGGTTCCAGGCAAATTTCAGCGAATAGCTATCAAACGGCCGGCTTTCAAAAGGACCTTGCAGAATGACGCCAGCATCAACTTCGCTGCCTAGTCCAAAACTGTTATCCTGATCAAACGATGCATACATGCTCGCATACAGACTAAGAGAGGTCGATGTCGGCGTTTCATCTTGGCGCCAGACCGTCTGTCGGCCACCAATATAGATGCCACTTGTGCCGTCATGTTTCTCACCAGTATTGGGATTGGTTTGTTCGGCGTCGTTGTAATAGAGCATTGCCTCGTAGCGTTTTGGATAGAGATCCGTTTGCGCAGTTGTTTCATAAACCAGATTGGCGAGATAGAGGCTCGAATTGGGATCAACAATTTTAGCGCCATTCGGTGCAGTTACGCTGCCGCTCCATCCTTCCCAACCGGTCGAGAATGGAAATGCCGAGTTGTCGCGCCAGAAGCCGACTTGAGCGGTCCATTCAGGCGTCAAATCATAAGACGCACGCGCACTCCAGTTGGAATAAGGAGGAGGATTCATGCCAACCCCATCCTGCAAACTGGCGCCTTGGCAAAGAAATGACTGATTGCACAATGCCTTGCCAAAATAGTTACCGGCGTTATCAACACCAAACGCTGCTTCAAAGCGATCATCGAACAACTTCTGTTCAAAAGTCAGCTGATTAAGATGCCACTGCTTTGGAATGTAGGGTCCAGAGTGGCCAATGAAGGAGTCGCCTGCGGCTGCGCCAAACGTTCCGATATTAAAAGGATCTGGCACATACAGTGATTGGAAACGGACTGTTGAGCCAGGAAGCCCAACCAGTTTTTCCAAATCTGTATCAAAGCCGAGATTAAATATCGTCACTCTTTCATGCTTACCGGTCTCTTGCCCCATTGAGGGATTGGCAAGAAGAATGTTGAGCATGCTGATCCGTGGTGTGATACCGACCTCGTGCAGCTTTTCGCCCAGAGGGGCAAGCGGCCCCGGAACACCAGGACCATTGAGGTAATCCACCAAGCCTGAAAAGATGCTGGGAGAAGATGTCTCCACGTTATCATCGGCCGCCAGTGCTTGTGTAGCACCCAGCCCGACAACGCAACCAAGCGCTGCGCAAGTCGCAACAATATGGCCGGTTTTTCGGAATGTTTTCTTGTCCTGAGTGCGAACAAATTTAGAGCTAGTTCTAGCCACCGGAATATCCTCCTTTACCGGAAATTCGACTGGAGCCAAGGAGGTAAAAACCTCCCGACACATCAACGAATACAGTCATTTGGCGCCTGCCATTTAGGCGCTCAAATGTTCAATTTGCGAATTAAGACAAGGTACCAGTGGAGACATGAAGGGTGAAATTCTTATATTTGAATCAGTTATGTCATTTAGACATAAGCCGGTTTTTCACTCGGTTAACCAGCCGACGTTTGCAAATGGCTTGGCTGATACGCCCATAGCGCTCCAACCACAAGAAAGACGGCATATGTGATTACAAATGCCGCCTTTCATTTTGCTAAAATCAATAGATTTTCATTTGCCTAGGCAAAGATATTTACTTGATTTCGTCTTCTTCCTGACCGCCGCCAATCCGGGGACGAATGACCTTGCCTTTTTTCTCAGCAGCTTTAACCAGTTCCGCTTCTTCCTTGGCCCATTCCCAATAACCGATCTCATGTGGGGAATGTTCTGTTGCAGTCACAAACATTTCGGTTGCAAAAGCGTTGCGCAGTTCGTTGGAGATGTCTTCTTTCCAAGGTTTGCGCAGCTGTTGAGTGGTCATGCGGCGGGTTACACGAGTACCGGTGCGCATGATCAATTCGGCGATTTCCTGAGCGCGATCATAACAAGCTTCTGTGTCGTCACAGATCTCGTTGACCATACCAAGCTGCAGGGCTTTACGAGCGGTGATGATTTCGCCGGTCAGTTCTGCATAGGCAAAACGCTTGCGGCCCATCAGTTCGCGCCAAGCAATCTGGATACCATCACCTGGGACCATATTTACACGATAGTGCATTTCAGTGGTCCATGCATCTTCGGTACAAAGGGTGATATCGCTAAAGAGAACCAGATCGGTATGGAAGGCCGCGCCATTCCAAACACCAATGGTTGGGACTTCGATGTCGAATACCTGACCTTCGATGTCATTGGTGCCATCGTAATACTGATATTCATACATTTTCCAAGCTTCTTCCGGAGCGGAAGCAAACTCGGTAGACGGCAACCATTCACCGTCCTCACCAATCCGGCCGATGCCTTCAAACAGGTTGTCACCTGTACCACCCAGAATGATAACTTCGTTTTCCGGGTCACGACCGGCCCAGTTGAAGAAATAATGCAGGCCCTGATGCAAAGGAGCGCCCCACTGGATTGGACCGCCATTGGTGTGCATGCGGGCTTCGAGAATGCCGTTTTTCCGCTTCATGGTGAAGCAATGCTTCAGGCGTTCTGCATATTCCTCAAGTTTCATGTGTGGAATTGTGCCCAATTCCTCGTGTGACATCTCTTTGCGTTTGTTGTGATCTGATTCAAAATTGGCTTTGATTACCATTCCAATTACTCCTTTTGGAAAACCGAGTTTTACGAGCGCAATTATTTCGGGAAATGAGGTCCTCCCAGCGCCATTAGAAACCAAGCGATGCGCAAGCTTTTCTGCTTGCTGTGAAGGCAAAATATCATTTGCTTCAAAGGGATAGAAATTCTTTTTCATTTTTCGGCTATGTTGAATTGCTATAACCAAGGCCATTGCCGTGTACGGGAGCAACGGGCATTCGAGATCGCGTCTGCCAACGCAACGTCTAAGTCGTTTCTAATTTTTGAAGATCAAAAATGGGGCGCTGATGGGCCAAATGCAGTGACCGCGAGGCCATTGCCTCGCGGAAATCATGGTTCTTTTGTTTATTCAACCGGTGTTGGATCCACCAGCCAATAGAGGATCATGGTGATCACACCAATGCCAACGAGCAGAGCGTAAGCACCGGTATAACCACCCAGATAATTCAATCCAAAAGCAAGGATCGAGAAGGCAAAACAACGCACCACTGATTGAATGGGAGACACCACACCAAATGCTTTGGCAAAAGCTTCGCGGGGATATTTCCCGGCAACAACGGAAGTCGTCAAATTGGTGGCACCACCCAGACTGAGACCGATCATCACAAGCGACGCCCAAAGAAGAATTTCATTGCCGTTGCTGATCATGTTCAACACAATGGCAACAATCCACCAAACCTCATAAACAATCAGGGCCATTTTGGTGCTGATTCTCTGAGCAAGCCATCCCCAGACAGGAGACCCGATTGTCCCTATCAACGCGGAAAGGCTCATGTAGAAAATTGCGGTGTTTAGATCATAGCCCATGGAAATCAACCGAGGCACCAACTGGCTCAAGACGCCGACCAGAATGATATACACTCCACCTGCACCCAAACCGAGTAGCCAGATATCCTTGCTGCGCAGCAATCCCGCGGTCGACAGATCTACAGCTTTGCTGGCACCGGCAGCAGCACTTTCTGCTTTGGCTTGGCTTTTTATAAGCTTCGCTTGCCAGTCGGGGTCGTTATCGGGATAGCAGCCGATCTCTTCAGGTTTGTTTGTGGTGAAAATGGCGATCAGAACAAAAACAGCCAGCAAAATCGCGGACATTCCGGCAAAGCCGTATTGACTGCCAAAGATGCCAAGAAAAAGCACCAACACAGGCACGTAGAAGGCCGAAGACAGGCTCTGCCCCACGGTGGTCCAACCAAAGGCAAGATCCTTCTTCATGGGGAACCAGTTGGCGACCAGCGCCGGTCCGGCAATATAGGCAAAACCGGAGCCGAAGAACGCCACCCCCGAGAAAAAGATCACGAAAGCCGTTATCGAGCTTGCCCAACCCAATGCGGCATAGCTAATCGCAGCAAAGAAAACACAAATCAGGATGGTGAATTTTGCTCCCCATTTTTCCGTCATCTTGGCGCAAAGATAACTGGCAGCTATTCCGGCCCATGATGCAGGAGTTGCCCAAAGCAGCAATTGTGCGTAATCGAGATTATATTCAGCAGACAAGGTCGGTAACACCACATTCAAACCATGGGTTACCAATCCCGCCCCCACCCAGAACAACATGCCTTGAAAGAAAATCACCATCCAGTGACGTTTGCCAAAGCCGGATTTTATCGTCGACGCCGACACTCCCGACCCACCTGCGGGCTGCTCCGCAGTCAATGCTCCAGACTCCTCAGTCATCGCCTGTCTCCCAATAGCGCCCACTGCAAAAGCCGCGGCCTATTTGAGGATTCCGGCGCAAACATCCTCGCCACACATACATAAAAAACCGGCTTACCTAGGCGACAATCCAGTCGCTCGGTACAGCAGGTCAGAAAAGAATTTGTCTTTGAAAAGCCGGCAGTTTCAGTGCTGCCGGTTGATCAATATGCCCAAGACCCATTTAGGGGGAATGACTGAGCCTTGGGCACATTGTTGAGGTCAAGTTATGGTTGTTGCTTGCCTCTGTTTTTGTCAGCCATCCCTCGGGCCTTACTCAGGCCTCCATGATTTTGAGATCATCCGAGATGCGCAGATTGGGCTCGATTTTGCTGGCGATATCCTCAGGAGAAACACCTTCGAGAATATCCGTCAGCACCAGCCCGTCAGGCGTGACATCAATCACCCCTTGTTCGGTAACGATGTGGCTGACACAGCCCTTGCCGGTCAGAGGGAAAGAGCATTCTTTCAAGATTTTAGGCGCGCCCTTTTTGGTGCACAGCTCCATGGCAATGATCACCTTGGGTGCACCGCTGACCAAGTCCATGGCGCCCCCCATACCAACCATGTAACCGGGGCGTGCCCAGTTGGCCAAATCACCGTTTTCAGCAACCTGCAGCGCACCAAGAACGGTGGCTGCCAGACGCCCGGAACGGACAATTGCGAAGGACGTGGCACTGTCAAAAGCACAAGCACCGGCAAGGGGGGTAAATTCCTGTCCGCTGGCGTTACAGAAATTCTCAACCTTGCGCACCCCTTGCGCCACCGGGCCAACACCAATCAGTCCGTTCTCGGTATGGAACATCACTGTTGGATCGGAATAGGTGGGACAGAGCGCGGGCATACCAATGCCCAGATTCACCACATCGCCAGCTTTAAAATAAGCGGCAACGCGCTTGGCAATTCGATTACGAATATCCATTTCAGGTCCCCTTATTTAGCCAAAATCATGTCAATGAAAACACCGGGCGTGACGATCCGGTCGACCCCGATTTCATCCACTTCCACCAGAAAGTCAGCATCCACAATGGCCAGATCGGCAGCTTGTGCGATCAAAGCATTGGTGTTGCGCGAGGTGCCGCGATAGGCAAGATTGCCCAACGGGTCAGCCATGCGGGAACGCACCAAGGCGATATCTGCGCGCAAGGCGGTTTCCAGCAAATACTGCTCACCTGCCACATCGATCAATTGTTTGCCGTCTTGCATGATGGTGCCGAGGCCGGTTTTAGTCAGAACGCCACCCAGACCGGAACCACCACAGCGAATCCTTTCCATCAAGGTGCCTTGTGGCGAGAATTGCACATCGATTTTGCCATCCTCGATCAAAGCAACCGTTTCTGTGTTCATGCCCACATGGGAGGCAATGACCCTGTCCACACGTTTGTTATGGACAAGCCGACCGACTGTTAAGTTGGCATCACCGGTGTCGTTAGAAATGAGCGTGAGGTTTTTGGCACCGCTCTCCAACACACAATCAATCAGATTGTTTGGCACTCCGTGGTTGGCAAAACCACCACACATGATGGTCTGGCCATCTTTGAACTGAGCGACAATCTCGTCGCGCGCACGTATTTTTCCAGTCATGATCAATCCCTGGTCAAAAGCACTGACACACCCTGCCCACCGCCGACGCAGAAGGAAATGACAGCATTGTTAATGGCTGAGTTGCGTTGCATCTCATAGACAGTTTTGGCGGTCAGGATTGCACCGGTACCGGCGAGCGGATGGCCAAGAGCCAAAGCGCCGCCATTGGGGTTAACCCGCTCAAGCGGCATGCCGATTTTCTGGATACAGGCGATGGATTGCGCCGCGAAAGCTTCGTTGAGCTCCCACAGGTCAATGTCGTTCACCTTGAGGCCCGTCTGCTTCATCAATTTATTGGTCGCCGCAATTGGACCAAGTCCCATCACATTGGGGTCGACACCTGCCGCGCTATAGCCACGGAAAACAGCCAAAATTTCAAGCCCGGCCGCTTCGGCCAATGAGCGCTCCATGATCACCATGGCTCCGGCGCCATCACTCATGGGCGAAGAGTTGCCAGCTGTTACCACACCATCACGGGTGAAGGCGGGGCGCAATTTGGCCAGTGAATCAACGGAACAATCTGCGCGTACTGATTCATCACGATCCACCATGATGGCCGGACCCTTGCGCTGTGCCACTTCGATGGGAACAATCTGCGCATCGAAACGACCATCCTGATAGGCGGCACTGGCCAAGGCGTGGCTGCGAACGGCAAATTCATCAAGCTGGGTACGCGAGAAGCCAAAACGTTCGGCAATATTCTCGGCCGTTTGTCCCATATTGACGTGGCCGATATGATCGGGCGCGGTATGGATGTCAGCAAATTTCGGCGGCGTCACCGAATAGGCCATTTCGCTTTTTTCCATCGGATAGGTGCGCCGAGAATCGCTCTCGACCCCACCGGCAACGATGACATTGGCAAAACCGGACATAATCTGCATCGCGCCATAAGCCAAAGCATTCAGCGAGGCCGCACATTGACGGTCCAGCGTAATGCCGGGAACCGAAATAGGTAGCCCCGCTTCAAGGGCAACCATGCGGCCCATATTGTTAATTTCGGCGTTCATCAGGTTGGCAAAAATCACATCGTCGATGCGTTCAGGATCGATACCTGTTCGTTTGACCGCTTCCTTGACCACTGCGGCACCCAGCATATGGGCGGGAACCGAGGCCAGACTGCCTCGACACCGGCCAACCGGGGTGCGCACAGCAGAAACAATGACTGCTTCTTTCATTACTTTTCTCCACCGTCCTCTAGACGAGACGGGCAATAGTCAGGCAGTGCCAAAGCAGCTGCCTGACTGAAACAATCAACGTTTCAATGGGTTAAGGCTGAGGATTGCACGGGCTTCTGAAGAACTAGCTGTCTCTTTGCCAAACACGCGGATGGCATCGGCAGCCCGTTTCACAAGCTGTTCATTGCTGGCTTTGACGCCCTTGGAGAAATAAATATTATCTTCCAGACCAACACGAATATGACCACCAAGTGCCAGTGTTGTGTAAAGGATCGGCATATGTGCCCGTCCGATACCGAAGGCCGACCAAGTGGAACCTTTCGGCAACTTGGATTGCAGATACAGCAGATTCTCCACCGTGGCAGGCATTGCACCCAGCACACCCAGACAAAGCTGATAGTGGACCGGTGCCTTGATTTTGCCTTCTCCGACAAAATAGTCAGCAACGCCCAGCATGCCAGCGTCGAAAATCTCGACTTCGGGTTTGACACCGCGGTCGATCATCGCTTCGCCCAATTCGCCCAGAAACTTGGGTGAGTTGGCAAAGATCCCACCAGGCATCCAGTTGAAAGAGCCTGCATCATAGGAGGCAATTTCAATACCATCGACCGTACGGACCGCTTCCATGCGCTGATCATCGTTGGCTCGATGATCTCCCGATGTAGTGCAGTTGATGACAACGTCACAATCATCATAAGCGCGAATAAGTTCAATGGTTTTGGCAAATTTCGCCGGGTCCATGGTCCCCAAACCCTCGTCATCCCGCATATGAAGATGAACAGCCGCGGCACCCGCCTTCCAACAAAGATATGCATCTTGCGCAATTTCTTCAGGTGTCAGCGGGATATTTTCGTTGGCATCTTTGGGGGTCATTGCACCGGTGAGTGCCGCCGAGATGATTACTTTATTCTGTATGCTCATATGACTCGCTCATATTGTTCCTGATGGATTGAAACTTGGTCAACTCATCGCGCACGACAAGAAACCATCCGGAAGTTTCTGCAGCTCAGACTATTGAAATTATTGAGTAATCTTGGGATAGATGACTGTTCCCATAGATCTGTCGCTCGTCGCGGTAAACATTTTTGAACACAATGTTCGTTTTCGCAAAGACAAATCGTTATGATTAAAACATCGATCAACCAAATAAAAATGGAATTTCCATCAACTTATACTTAATTGAACTTGAATTTAAATTTCCCGTAAGCTGTAGTTTCCGTTATGATTATTATAAAATATTGATATTGATAGTGGTAATTCTTTTTTGGCATTTGAATTATTTGCGCGTGGCATAACAAAACAATTTGAACAGGGCTTGCAACTGCTGCGCCACCCTGACGCCGCATGCCACCATCAATTTGCGTCTGATGCGTGGATCAATCGCTATCATTCGGGGAAAACGGCGAAGCAAACCGTATCTGCTGTTGAAACCCCTTACGGCAAATGCGATTCATTCAAGGGATGGAAGTGCCTGAGCATCAAGTCTATGCTCGTTGGTACCAGCTGAAAAATGAGCGTCCATCAAGAAATACGCTATGGATCACGTCGCATTCTTAGGGAGGTTGCATGGAAATTCGATTGTTCCGCGAGTATTTGGTTTTGTCCAAACTTCTCAACTTCAGCAGAGCTGCGGAGCAACTTGGTATGACGCAGCCAGTTCTTAGCAGGCATCTGAAATACCTTGAAGAACAGTTTGACACCAAGCTCCTTGATCGCAACACCCACCAAGTTGAACTCACCAAAACAGGAAAGTTGCTTGCCGAAGAAGCGGAAAAAATCATTGGCCAGTATGAATCGGCTTTTCAGGTTATTCGCGAGTCTTTAGGCAAGAGCCAGCACTCTCTATCCATTATGTTTCTTGGGGCTGCAACGCGGGAGTTCTTTTCGGATTTTCTTGTTCATTTCAGAAAACATCACGAAGCGATTTCAATTGATTGTCGAGACACCGAACTGGATGCCATCCCAGGCTCGATTGATAGACGCGAGTGCGACCTTGGTTTTATTGTGCGGCCAGATCGCCACCAGAGCGACAACAGCTTTCGCCATTTGGAGCTTTTCAAGGACCCTCTTTGCCTTGCTGTTCACAAAAACCATCCTTTGGCAAAACAGCAAAAAGTATCCATTCGCGAGCTTGCAAGCTGGCCCCTGATCGGCGTCGACAAAAAGACCTCTCCATTGGCTGGCGATTGCAACAGCTATTTTCTGGAGCGATACGGTCTGAATTACGGGCCAGATATCGTCGGTCATAACCTGTCGACTTGCTGTTTTAATCTCGAACTGAATGAATCGGCAGTGGTGTTGTTACCCAAGCATCAAAGCTATTTGCTTGGTAAAAACGCGACGCTGGTTGAAATTGAAGAAAAAGATTGCCGCTTCAATGTGGAACTGATTTGGGATCCCAAGAATAAAAATCCAAGCATTGAAACCTTCATGTCCGATCTGAAGAGCTTTCTCTGCAACCGCCCGGGGTATGAATAGGTCCAAGCAGGAAAATCGGCATTTCTGGTAGGATAAAATCGTGTAAATCCAGAAATGCCAAATGACGAAAGTCCCCGCTTTATCCGAATTGCAGCTTTATGGTGTGGCTGGCGATCATATATTCCTCATCTGTTGGCACAACATGAACCGGCAGTGAGCCATCAGTGGATATGAGACCATCATTGGCTTCATTGCTGAGCGGATCCAGCGCAAAACCGAGCCATGCCAAATAGCGGCAGATTTTTTCCCGGATGAGTGCACTATGCTCGCCGATACCTGCGGTGAACACCAATCCATCAATGCCACCCATCGATACTGCCAACGAGGCGACCGCCTTGGCGACCCGACTGCAAAACAGGTCATGGGCCAGTTGTGCATCGGGTTCTTGGCTGGCTTCTATTGCTCTCATATCATTGGAAAGGCCGGATACGCCCAACAATCCGGACTCGTGATAGAGCAATCTTTCAAGCTCATCGGCGTCCAGACTATATCGCCGCATCAAATGGATGATTATACCCGGATCGATGGCACCGGGACGTGTTCCCATGGGGACACCATCCAGAGCAGAAAAGCCCATTGAGGTATCAAGACTGACGCCGTTTTTAAGGGCGGCAAGGCTGGCTCCACTGCCCAAATGCGCCACGACAACACGCCCCTTGGCCAGACCCGGTTTGTTAGCGGCCAAATATTGAGCGATATATTCATAAGAAAGACCATGAAATCCATAGCGGCGCACGCCTTCTTGCGTATAGCGCTTGGGGATCGCATAGGTGGTCGACAAGGCCGGCTGTGTTTGATGGAAAGCGGTGTCAAAGCAAGCCACCTGCGGCAAATCTGGACGGCTTTTGGCCAGCGCTCGAATAGCCGCCAAATTCTGTGGCTGGTGCAGCGGTGCAAGCGGGCTCAAACCATCAAGTTGCGCAATCACGCTGGCAGTGGCCAATACCGGTTTGTCGAACAATGAGCCGCCATGCACAACACGGTGCCCTGCTGCGCGCAGTGGCAAATCCGTAGGCAGGTTATTCTCGATCCAGGATAACAGATGCGGCAAGACGGAGGGTACGGTGCCCTTGTCCAGATGGCCCCAAGGCTCGTCCGCCAACAAACCTTTGTCAGCAGCCTTTGCTTTCAGCCGCGCTGCGGTGCCTATGCCATCCAGCTGTCCGGCAAAAAACGGTGCTAATTGGTGTCCACCAGCCGCGACTGTGTCCACTTGGAAGACTGTGAATTTGACGCTGGATGAGCCGCTATTCAGGACCAGCAGCGCACCTTTGATATTGCAAGCATTTGTCATTTTGACTATGTACGCTTCCTATTTAGCAGATTTAGAAACAAGAAAAGCGAAAGCCATGCTCCCGCTTTAAATCACATTCTCTCAGGACCGCTCGACGCATAGAGCAATGCCCATACCGCCGCCAATGCACAGGGTAGCCAGACCTTTTTTGGCGTCGCGGCGTTCCATTTCATGCAGCAAGGTTACAAGGATACGGGCACCTGATGCGCCAATGGGATGACCAATCGCAATGGCTCCACCATTGACATTGACCTTGTCGATGTCCCAAGCCATTTCCTTGTTGACTGCAACAGCTTGCGCCGCAAAGGCTTCGTTGGCTTCAATCAAATCAAGATCTTGTATTGACCATCCGGCGCATTCGAGCGCCTGACGCGAGGCGGCAACGGGACCAATGCCCATAAGGGACGGATCCACTCCGCAAGTCGCCCATGAGACAACTTTGGCCATCGGTGTGATTCCCCGCCTGTTGGCTTCATCTGCCGTCATCATCAGAACAGCAGCGGCGCCATCATTGATGCCCGATGCATTGCCAGCGGTGACGCTGCCATCCTTTTTGAATGCGGGCCGAAGCTTCGCCAGTTTTTCTGCCGTTGTCCCGGGCCGGATAAACTCGTCTTGCTCGACGATGACGTCACCCTTGCGACTTTTAACGGTGACCGGCACAATTTCTTTTACAAAACGCTGTTGTTGCTGGGCTGCCGCTGCCTTGTTTTGGGAGGCAGCAGCAAGGCGATCCTGATCATCGCGGGTGATGCTATATGTTGCAGCGACATTCTCCGCTGTGTTGCCCATATGATAGTCGTTAAAGGCATCCCATAGTCCATCATTGATCATGGTGTCAGTCATGGTAGCGGGGCCCATTTTGACACCATTACGCAAATGCATGACATGTGGAGACAGGCTCATATTTTCCTGTCCACCCGCGACAATGATGGAAGCATCACCCGCTTTGATGGCCTGCATAGCCAGTGCGATGGCACGCAAGCCAGACCCGCAAACCTGATTAATAGTCATTGCCGTGGAGCTGTTAGCAAGACCGGCATCAATTGCTGCGCGTCGGGCAGGATTCTGGCCTTGGCCTGCGGTCAGAACCTGTCCGAGAATGACATCGGACACATGGCTTGGATCAACCTTTGATCTCTCAAGCAAGGCCTGGATTATGGTAGCGCCAAGCTCATGAGCAGGAACGGTCGACAGACCTCCGTTGAAAGTGCCAATGGCAGTGCGGGCGGCGGCGGCAATGACGATATCAGTCATATTATCCTTCCTGAATAATCTCGATTGATCAGTTTTTCTTTGAAGTGGCATAGGGTTGCAGGGTCATCGCAACCATTTCCCTACTCTTGACCTTGAAAGGTTTCATCGTTCCAACAGCCTTTAAGAGCAGGATCTGAGCGCTATCTTCGGACGAGCTCGGGGCAAATGGGAAATTCTTTTTCCGCATAAATGTTATTCATGACACCGGCAAAAATATCTGGTCTCAAAGTGTTTATTGCCACCCTATTAGGCGCGTGTGCCTACACTGCATGTGGCATTATGTTGCGCTTTCTCAGGCATTGAGACTGGATATCTGCTCCACAGACGATCTTCAAATTCGGACAGAGGTTTGGCATCTTGCAGCACGGCCTGCGCCTGCGCTAGGTCTGTGTTCATTTGCACAAGGAAGTCATCCTGTTGTTCAAACATCTGCTCGGAACGCAATCGATCATGGAAAATTACACTGATTTGTTCGCCGGATAACACGCTGTTAAAATCAAAAAGATGCAGCTCCAGCATCCTGTTGTTAGCCTCCAAAGCAGGGTGCTGCGCATGGCGAGCAATCCCGTTGTGGGTGGATCCATCCGAGCGGATGACCTTTACGGCATAGACACCCGCTTTGATGCGATAATTCTTGGTCATGCAAAGACTTGCTGTAACGGTCTCCAACTGCCGGCAATGGGTTTTTTGTGGCCGAATCGTGCCGCAGACAAAATGTCGATAGCCAAGCAATCGATTGGCAGTTTGTACCGCTCCATCCTCCAGCGCTTGGCGGATGCGCGTCGAAGAAACCGCGTCACCACTGCAGTCAGATTTCATATCGACAATGTCCACACCAAAGCCGCGATGCTCGCCCTGTGCTCGCAGATAGTCCGGGGTGCCAGAGCGGTTTTCGCCAAAATGAAAGTCGTAACCGGAAATGACATGTTTGGCTTGCAACGCTTCAATCAGAACCTTGTCGATAAAGCGCTGCGGTGACTTGGTGGAAAACTCATGCGTGAAATTCAGTGAAAGCACAGCGTCCATCCCCATCGCTCGTGCCAATTGTGCTTTTTCCGTGTGGGGGGAGAGGCGAAAAACCGGTTTGTCGGGTCGAAACAGAGTACGCGGATGGGGCTCGAATGTAAGCATAATTGCCCGCAGTCCCGACCGTTTTGCACGTGTCATGGCGAAGTCCAAAACGGCCTGATGACCACGATGAATGCCATCGAAATTACCAATTGCCACTGCAGCGCCACACATCACCTGCGGCAACGGTCCAACGGGCTGGCAACGATCAACAAAATGGGGGGCAATGGCCATCATAACAAAGCTCCGGTCAAATGCAGGCCCGTGTGTGAGGGGCAATAAAGAGGAAAGGTGTGCTGTTAGGCCAATGGGCGCGCGTGTTTACTGGCGCCCGCCCGCTGGACTTAGGCGGTTTGTTCGATCACCGCTTTGGTTGGGCGAAAGATCATAAATGTCAGCCCTATACCAATGACGCTGAATGCCGAAACAATCAGGAATCCCAGTGAATATCCACCGCTGAGGTTCTTTGTGAATGCGGCAATCTGAGGCCCTAAAACACCACCGATGCCATAGGCGATATAAAGAAAGCCATAATTGACATTGACATATTTGGTGCCGAACACATCCGCTGCGGCTGGCGCAATCAGAGCAGCAAAACCACCATAGACAAAGCCCACCGCCATAATGGCCACCACAAACAGAGTGCCTTGAGCGCTGAACAGCGTCACCATCGAAAGCCCGACGACAAGGAACAGCACCACCAGAATTCTGAACCGTCCAAGACTATCGGAGATGACTCCCCAGAAGACCCGTCCAACGGCGTTGAAAATCGAGATCATACCGACAAGGAATGCTGCCTTGGTGGCGGTGACCCCGACATTTTCCATCAAGATGGAAGAGGCATGCCCCATGACCATCAGGCCTGACGTTGTGCCCAGCGCAAACAGCGACAGCAGCAGATAGAATTTCCAGCTGCGAACCATTTCCGGCCAGTTTTTGTCTTCCGCAGTGCCGCCTTTGGCTTTGCTCATTGCAGATGCGGTTTTGGCAATAAACTCTTCGTCAGGATCACGCAGGACCAATACAAACAATGCGATAATGATAGTGAAACAGATGCCGAAAATCTTATAGACAGTCATGATGTCATAGAGATTCTCCAGACTTGCAGCGATGGGGGCCCAAAGGATGGCACCTGCACCATAGCTGCCGGCCAACAGACCCGCGGCAAGGCCCTTTTTCTCGGGGAAAATCCGCACGCCATATCCCATCAAGCAAGGATAAAGCATGCCAACGCCGACGCCGACGCCCAAACCGAAGATTATGAAAAACATCAAGAAACTGGTTGTGAAGCCTGTCAACAACAGACCCAACCCATAGATCAAAGCGCCAATAAACAGATAGCCTCTTGTACCAAGCCGGGCCTGATATCGACCAATCACCATGGGCGTGAGGGTGGAGACCGCAATTTGTGCCGTGAATATAAGAGACGCTGTTGTCAGGTCCCAGCCAAACCGTTCGATCAGAGGGCCTTGAAAAACGCTCCACGTATAGCCAATCCCGGAGCAGATTGCGACCACGAGTGACAAGCCCAGATACACCCATCTTTTTTGATTGAAATCCATAATTATCTCACCTTCATTTTAGGGGTTATTCAGGCGCTCATGCCGAGCGTTCACCCGGCCCACCACTACAGTTTGGAGCGAGGCATGGCTCTATCCAGAACACGCCTACGCTCATGCATGATGACTTCAAAAGGTCGTTCCCTTCTTTCCGCCATCTCTTTCTTGGTCCGCTCTGGCGGTCTGCATCACGCCCAACAGCCAGAGCGGACAAGCTCTCTATCGATGCCCTCAGTCGACCTTCATGCGACCGGAGACACCACCGCTGACTTCAAGCACATGGCCGGTTACATAATCTGACTGGGCCGTTGCCAAATATTCCACCGCCTGGGCGCAGTCTTTCGGCGTCGCAAAGCGTCTGAGTGCGGTTCTGTTCAAAAAGCTGTCTTCGCCAGCCGCCTTGTACATATCGAGCAGTCTGCCGGTAGCGACAAAACCCGGTGCGATACAATTGACGTTGATGCCATATTTGCCCAGATCCTGCGCAAGGCACTGGGTGTAATGAATGACACCGGCTTTAGAGACGGCATAATGGGCATAGCTACCGTCGCTGTTGGCCATCAAGCCGCCAATAGAGGCAACGGTTATGATCTTGCCGTATTTGTTCTTTTTCATCACCGGGGCTACGGCATTGCAGGTGTAGATCGTTCCATGCAGATTGCGATCAATGACCGCGTGATACATGTCCCAGTCCATTTCGGATGCCTTGTTGCCGTCCGGAGGCCCCATGCCGCCACCGGCATTGGTGATGACAATGGAAATGTCGCCCAGCTCTTCTGCAATCTTGTGAACACCGTCAAAGACCTGTTCTCGATTGCCAATATCTGCAACAGCACTGGCGGTCTTGACGCCTAATGCCTCAATTTCTTCCATGACATTGGCAGCGGTCAGTAACCGTGCTTCATTTTCGAAATCATTGAAGGATTCAAAATTGATATCCATCACGCCGACATTTGCGCCCAAGGACGCAAGATGAAGTGCATATTCCCGACCCAAACCGCGAGCGGCTCCAGTCACCAGAACAGTTTGACCTGTTAAGTTCCCCATTATTTTCTCCAGGTAATTTTGAATTACGAAAGATCTATATTTTGATCCAGATCCTTTGCGCCGAAGCGAAACGGGCCTACCGGACCTTGTGCATGCAATGCTGCCGGCCTGCGATAGAGCATAGGCAGCTGGAATGACCACGCCGACGAATGTTCCGTTAAATCATTGTCGACACTGCACAGTATGTTCTTGAACGTATTATGTAAGTGAGCGTCAAGTTGCCCGCCGGAACCGAGGTCTCCGACGGGCCAGGACATTGCCCAGTGCATGGGGGGTAATGTCACAATTCTTCGATTAGGCCGTATTCAGATCAACCTCTGGCTTTACCACAGGCTGAACCGCAGGGCGTTTCTGAATGCGGTTCATGACCAAGACCAGCACGGCACAGATGATCGCAACGATGGCAAGAATGTTGATCGAAGTGACATAGGTACCGGTAGTAGCCAGTGATTTGGCAGAGATGAACAGGCCTGCGGTACCACCAAAGGAACCAATGCCGATCCATAAACCATTCATCCGACCAACCACACTTGGATCGTAGGATTCTGCGATTTTTGCCTGCAACATCGGCACCAGCATGCCGATACCCAAACCAGGCAAGATCAAGAAGAGTGTGAGCAGAGCCTGATTGTCATACACGCCACTAAACTGCAAAGCGCCATAGGTGAATGCCAAAATGAAGCCTAGGAAAATGATGCCTCCGGGGCGACCATTGAAGAAACGACCAGCAGCAAATCCACCCAGAATAGGGGCAATGATAGATGCGATCTGAAGGAAGGTTGTCAATTGACCGCCAACCACCGGGCCAAGACCAATGCCTGCGGGTGATGGTTCTGCAAAATAGGATGGTGTGATGCTGAAAGCAGTCTGCAGCAACCACATGGATCCAAAGGCAGCCGTGATACCGAGCCAAGTCAACGGAGATGCCATTGCCTTTTTGAACACGTCACCATCAGCCGAGCCATCTGGCGCGCCACCCATCATTTGCGGGGCTTTGCCACGGCTGTATGCGAAGATTGCAAGGCAATAGACAAGCACAGCAAAAGGAATGATCGCCACCACGCCCATCGCCGCTCTCCAATCACCAAATGCAGTGAAGGCGGCCGGCGTTACGGTAACCGCAAGCATGGCGCCCAGCGGGTTGAAAGCACCGGTAATGCCCAGTGCAAAAGCGCGTTGTTTGGCAGGGAACCATTGCATGATCATCGGGACCATGCCGCCCATGCAGAAACCAACCGCAAAGCCTTGCAGAATTCGGATGACAACCACTGTATTGTAGGAATGCCCCAGCCATACCGTTGCAAGGGTTGGCAAGAAGGCCAACAACACACTCACAACAATGGACGCAGCAGGCCCAAATTTATCGACGAATGGCCCCCCAACAAAGAAGGAGATTGATGAGAAAAACATGAAATAGGTCATCAATTGAACTGCGGTTGGCAAATCAACCGACAAGTCTTTCGCGATCTCTCCCAATAGCGGCGCGTAAGACATGGAAACAAGCTGGAAGCTGGTTATGGCCAAGCATATCGCAGCAAGGATAGCCCAACGCAGAGCAGAATACTCCGGCGCTGTCTTTTGAGTGTCATTCATGAGATTTTTTCCTCCAAAACAAAACGCTTAGCTAACAAAATAGGGAGCGTTTCCACATTCATTCCAAGGGGGTCTCAGGACATGATGCGATTGATGTCAGGGCTATCCCGAAGCATCGTCGCGCGGCAAAGCCAGCGCGAATGATGATTTTCGGCGCGATAACGGATCCATATTCGCAAAATTCAGGGACCATCATTTCGTCTGCAAGCAAACGCAACAGAAGGGAAAGGAACCGGAAAGACCTGTGCTCACCAGCGAGCCGGTTGGTTCCGGCATCTTTTCAGGCAATGCCGGAGTTCCTTTCCCCATTCTGCTCACAGTCTATTTTTCTGCAAGTCTCTCGCCCAGAACATAGCTCAGGGTGATCGCCCGGCCATGGCTGAGGCCCGGTGCCATCAATGGATATTCATTGGCAAAGAAGTTACCCTGCATGTTGCCCACGGCATAAAGGCCTTCAATCTTGTTGCCATCATTATCGAGAACCTGCATGTCGGGATCACAATCCAGACCACCCACCGTTACAAGAAGGTGTGAGCGAATGGGCACAGCATAAAATGGCCCCTGCTCGATGGTGAACATCAGATAGGATTCTTTGTTGAAGTCCTCGTCTTTGCCTTTTTTTGCCATCTCTGTATAGCGCTTACAGGTTGCTGCAAAGGTGTCGGCCGGGATGCCCATTTGTTCCGCCAGACCTTCCAGCGTATCGGCACGATGGACCCAACCTTTGTCGGCAAAGCCGTTTAGCTGTTCAATCGGCTCATTGACCGGACCGTCAAATCCGGTTTCAAATGTTGCATGATCCTGTTCGTATTTGGCATCAAAAACGGCCCAGGCCTGTTTGCCCGGCTGGCGGAAACGCCCGTCTGTCAGGGTCTGGTTTGGCATCGACTCGCTTTGGAAGCGCTTGCCGAGCCGGTTGACATGCATGAAGGACTGGTTGCCGGTCATGAGATCGACATTGAAGCCGGGAATGGTATGGACCATCACCGGATGCGGCCAGTTCTGCAAGCCAGCTCCAGTCCACAATGCCTGCGCAAAGACTTCACCGGAGTTACCGCCTTCAGGGCCATAAGTTTTGATTTCTGGGTCGTTGGCAGCGGGGCACCAAGCGTCGACCATTTCCTGATTTTCTGTATAACCACCAGCGGCAAGAATAACTGCTTTGGTCGCGGTGAGTTTTACATAATTATTTTCGGCATCCTTGCCGATAATGCCGCTGACCGGCCCATCACCATCACGTAAAATTCGTTCGCAGGATGTGTTGTACTGGAATGAAACACCCAGTTCGATGCATTGAGCTTCAACGAATTTCAGGAAAGCTTCCTGTGTTGGTACATATTCGTTGCCAGTGCTGATAGCCTGCCCCTTACCTGCGAAGATATGCGCAGTGGGATATTGCCGATAAAGATCGGGATGTTCTTTAGCAACGCTAAAGCAATCAACCAGAGCAACCTGCATGTCGTTTGCTTGGCAAAGATCAATATAGTGATCAAACACGCGACCGCTCTGACGCACCCAAATATTGACAAGCTCAGGATGAACCCGGTTGTTGGCGAAGCGGATCAGATCGGCAAAAATGAGGTCTTCGTCAATTTTCTCACCGGATGCCAATTGCAGTTTGCTGTTGACGGCGGCGTTATCCATGCCACGTGCTGACAGGCCTGAGAATTTTTCAACAACAGCGACCTTCAAGCCTTGTTCGGCAGCGGAATGAGCTGCAAAAATCCCAGCGCAGCCAGCACCCACGATGACAACATCAAACTCTTCATTGCTGGATATCTGGCTATCTGAAATTGCAGACGGCACCGTTTCCCAACTTGGTTTATTTGACGTCTTGTTACTGAACATATGTGGATCGGCCATCCCATTCCTCCTGATCGGACGACGGTCTGTTGCCGTGTCCATTTGTCTTGTGCTCATGTTTGATGACCCCATTGGGTCTTGGCAACCAAAGCACTTGCTGTGATAAACTAACGATTATTCCTGCGACAGTGCCATTGCAGGATTAAGGTATTGGCGATCAAAATAGGCCAACGCGCTGTTGTTCTCGCTGCGTACAATGCCTACGACCTTGCCTATAAGGATATTATGCGAACCTGCTTCGTGAACTTCGCTCAGTTCACAGTCAAAGCTTACAAGCGCATCTTTGAGGACCGGACAGCCAGTCTCCAAATCAGTCCAGTCGGCAGCAGCATAACGTTCTTCCATATCTTGCATTCCACCGGCAAAGTGCCCCGAAAGCGACGCTTGATCGCCAGCCAGTACATTGACGCAGAAGCGTCCATTTTCAAAAAACAAGGCGCTTTGCGCAGAATTGCGGTTCATGCAGACAAGCAGACTGGGTGGTTCATCAGAAACACTGCACATTGCAGTGGCAGTAAAGCCACCACGACCAGAGTCCCCACTCGTCGTAATGATGTTGACCGCTGCGCAAACACTGGACATAGCATCGCGAAACTCGTTTTTCGAAACCGTAGACATTGGCATTCCCCTTCCACTATTCACCCAAATGATTGCTCGATTTGATGTGAAAAAGATGGTTATTTAGTACTTTAGGTTATGCTGAATATCTTTGAAGGAAAGCGTGGAGAATGAGAAATTCTTTTTTCGCATAAATGTTATATGGAAATTGAATTCGACCTATTCATCGCTGCTAGCCGACCTTGAAGTTGGGCAAACTGTTGTTGCCAGTCAGAAAAACTAATAGCTTGTCTTATGTTTTTCCTATCAATCTGTAAGGATTGAACCAGTGCCCACCACGCCATTCTTGGTGAGCAGTGGTGGCGGCTGGATCGATATGGGCTAGGTCGTAAAGGACCGTTTCTGAGTATGGTCAGCCGCCGTCTTCGCATGAGGCCTGAACGGATACGCAAGCTTGGATTTTTCATGGGCTTGCATGACAAGCATAGGACATGACGATGATGACAAATGACAGCATAGGCATTGATATCTCAAAGGATTTCCTGGATGCACATCGACTGAGTAATGGAGCGTCAGCTCGCTTTCCCATGACAACTGCCGGTTTCTGTTCCTTATCCAAATGGTTGGGCGAGGAAGTACTGGCTCGCGTCGTGTTCGAGGCAACTGGACCATATCATAAGAATTTTGAACGAACGTTTTCGGGCAAGTTTCCTTTGGTGAAGGTCAATCCTTTGCAGGCACGCCGATTTGCACAAGCCTGTGGGACAAGGGTGAAAACGGATGCGGTAGACGCACGTATGCTCGCGAACTTTGGGAATGCCCTGAGACTTGAGCCAGATCAGCCGTTAGACGATAAACAACACGAACTCAAAGAGTTGTTTAGTTCCAGAGGTGCACTGATCAAGGACCGCACCCGATTGATTAACCGCCTCCAAACACAAACCCTCGCTCTCGTTAAGAGACAGACCAAAGCGCGGATAGATCAAATAACCCGTCAGTTGAAAGCATTACAGCAGGATATCAACGCAAAAGTGCAAGGCTGTCCAAGCCGCGCCCGAGCCAACACGATTCTTCGCTCCATCCCAGGCATTGGTGAAGTGGCTGCTGCAACCATTTTAATCGAGATGCCGGAAATCGGAACTCTCCATAAAAAGGGAGCTGCGAGCCTAACTGGATTGGCCCCAATGACGCGCCAGTCAGGAAAGTGGCGCGGCAAAGCCACTATTCAAGGTGGCCGAAAACAATTGCGCAATGCGCTCTACATGCCTGCTCTGGTTGCCGCACGGCACAACCCCGACATGTGCAGCAAATACAAAGCCATGATCGAGCAGGGCAAACCACAAAAGGTCGCTCTAACTGCAATAATGCGAAAGCTAATTGAACTCGCAAATGCATTGGTCAAAGCAGATCGTGAATGGGTTCAAAATGGCACTTGACCAAGACGGATACTCAGAATTACAGGAATATTGAGGTGAAACAGGTGCTGTTGCTCACCCTCATTCTTGTTTATGCGATCAAGTTACACCGTGTCGTGCGCTACTGCATTTGATGCATGACCATTGCGCTAGATCAGTAATAATGGATGTCTACAGCGCCAAAATTTAAGCCGTCTGAATTTTCAACTCTTGCGGTCTTCCTGACCAATGCTAGAGGGCGCTGTTGTTTTCATGGCTAGCAAGTCTAGCCGTAGCCGATGATGGTCCAATGGCAATCCGGAAAAATGCTCCCATGCATAGATCCCCTGATAGAAAAACAGCTCATATCCGGAAATAATCTGAATGCCTGCATCGCTGGCGTTCTTTATGAATACAGTTGGGCTCGTCGCAAAGATTATCTGCGGGCGCATTTATCCCGTGAACAGCCTCATTTTCATGCTTTGTTAACTTTTTGAAGTCCGAAGAGGAGAGCAATGAGATCATTTTGTTTGTTAACGGTCCATGTCCCCGGAAAATCGAAGCCCTTCTTCAGCCACAGCATAGCCTCGAAACCAGCAATGGTCCGTCGCGCTGTGTTGAATGACTGGAAACCACCAACTTTGGACATATTCTTCTTCACCCTGAAATGGTCACTTTCTATGCGCTGCTGCAAATGCTTGGTGACATAATGGACAGGGTTAGGTCGCAATAGACCATCATCAACCGCAGTCTTGATCGTTGAGGGAAATGTATTGGCGCCGTCGGTGCCGATCTTGCCCGGTGAAAGCAGTGGTTCATCCTTGAGTATCTTGTTGAAGAAACGCTTTGCTGCATCGATATCACGCTTGGCGGTAAGCAGAAAATCGACTGGGTTCCCGTGTTTGTCTATGGTCCGATACAGATATTTCCAGGCCCCGCGCACCTTGATATAAGTCTCATCTACCCGGATAGAACCACAATGTGGTTTTCGAAACCGGCGTAACCGTTTCTCGATTAGCGGAGCATAGGCCAGGAACCAACGGTTGATGCTACAGTGATCAACAGCGAAGCCACGCTCAAGGAACATTTCTTCTAAATCCCGATAACTCAGCGGGTAGCGCAGATACCACGACACCGCTTGAATGATCAGCCATGCCTCAAATTGCCTACCTTTGAAATCATTCTTTGATTTCCGCTTCAGCCTTTCGGCAATGGCATTAAGAATCATACGACGCTCCTTCAACAAATCGGAGCTCCTTCTCACCGCAAAAATCTCAATACTCGGTTAACAATAAAACTTTGCGACAGGGCCACTTGGCAACACACATCCTATTGATACCGCACAACTATTTTTAAATCGGGCTCTAACTTCCCATCAATAAACTTGGTAGCCAGACACTGAGGAATGGGAAAAGGCTGAGCAAGACAAGGACCAAGAAATTTGCCAACAGGAATGGCAGTGCCCCTCTAAACACCGTAAGGATACTCTCGCCTGAAACCGATGCGCAGACATTGAGGCACATGCCGACAGGCGGGGTGACTAAGCCGACAGCGAGACCAGATATCAACACCGCTCCGAACTGAATCGGCGAGACACCAAGAAGCTTGAGTGCTGGCAGGAATACTGGCGTTAATAATAAGATAGCGGGACTGACATCAACAAAGAAACCGATCAGCAAAATCACGACCGCCACAGCCAAAAGGGCGGTTTGTGGCCCCAGTTGCAATTCAACAAACAACAGGCCGATGACTTGCGTGACATGTTCCAGTGCCAAAATCCAGGTAAAGACCCCGGAAAAAGCAATGATGATCATCACATTGGCAGAACTGAGGATTGCATCTCCGAATAACTTCGGCAGATCTTTGATTTTCAGACCCCGATAGACGAATAATCCCACAACCAATGCATAGAGCGCACCCACGGCAGCCGATTCCGTTGCCGTTGCAACACCTGTTACAACCGACCCGACCACGATCAGAGGCATCAAAAGCGCAGGCACCCCTTCCAAGCTGCAACGCATGATTTCACGCGGTGATAAATCGACGGTTTCGCAAGGGTAATTATGCTTGTGGGCAAGAAACAGTACGATCCCCATCATGAAAACACCCACCAACACACCGGCAATCAGGCTGCCGAGGAACAGGCGGCCAACGGATTCAGACGCCGCAAAAGCGTAAATGACCATCGGGATAGAAGGCGGGATGATCATGCCCATGGTCGAGGAAGCAGCTATCAGTCCGGTAGCAGTGCGCACCGGATAGCCTTTTTTCTGCATCGCCGGGATCATCACCTGACCAATGGATGCGGCGTCTGACACGGACGAGCCAGAAATACCGCCAAACACCATCGACGTCATCACGGAGACAAGGCCGAGACCACCGCGCAGGCGGCCAACAAACATCATGCAAAAATCAATCAGGCGTGCGGTCAGGCCACCGTGATTCATCAGGTGCCCCATGACGATGAAGAGCGGCAGAGACAGCATCACGGAGCTGTTCATGCCAGCATAGACCCGCGCCGGCAATACCGCGATCAAGTCCGGCTGGTAGAGGAAAAAATAGAGCATGCCCGATAGGCCCATGGAATAGGCAATAGGCACGCCGATCAGCATGAAGAGAACAAGGCTGCATATAAGTAACAACATAAAAGACCTTACGCGGCGTTGTTGGATGGATCGGAACACGACGTCAGCACAAGGGCTGTAAGGCGTGTGACACAGAATAGAATGGCAAAGAAGCAGCCAATAGGAATGGCAATTTCGACAATGCCTTCGGGAATGTGGAGGATGGGGTCCTCGCTGTTGCCGACAATGCTGATCCATTCCATGCTGTAGACGAACAGCATGCAATGCAGCACTCCGATCAACAGGAGTATGAACCCTTCCAGCCAATTCTGGATGCGCGATGGCAGCAGGCCAATCAGGGCGTCGATCCTGATATGTTTGCCGCGTGCTATGTCTACGGACGCACCAATGCATGTTGTGTAGATGAACAACATGACGGTGGCTTCGCTGCCGCCGACGATCGTGGTGTTGAAGCCATATCGTAAAATGACCAACAGGGTGACAAGGGCAAAAATCAACGCGAAGACAACAGTCAGCAGCATTTTGAGTCCACGCAACAACATCTGCTCGAGCCGAAGGACAGGATGTTCCTGATTGGCGGAAGCTAAACCGGTCATGACAATGCTTTCAGGAAAATGTGGGCTTTCAGGAATATACTAGTTGTTCTGAATTCCGGAACTCAGAACATTTGGTTCCGGAACTCAGGCGCAAGGCAGAGCCCGCTTATTGTCCAGCTTGGACGGCCTGCTTGACTTCAGCAGCTGTAAAGGTGCCATCCTCGACATAGGCATCCCAGACGGGACGGACTTTCTCAATAAATTTGACGCGGTTTTCGGTCGAAATTTCATTGACGATAAGTTTATCGCTCAGAAATTTAAGATAGTCGGCTTCCGACGCCAGCCAATGTTCATCACTCCACTTCATAGCGTCTTTGGCGGCCTTATCGAAAACAACCTTCAGATCCTCGGGCAAGCCTTCATACCATTTCAGGTTGACCATCATTGGATCGGGATGAATTTGATAATTAACGAGCGAGATATATTTCTGCGCTTCGTAGAATTTCATTTCTGTAATGTTGGATGGCGGATTTTCTTCTCCGTCAGCGACGCCCATTTTCAATGCCATATAGACTTCGCCATAAGGAATGGAGGTCGGACTGGCTTCCAGAGCCTGAAAGGTCTTGATGATGGTTTCAATACCGGGTGTGCGGATTTTCAGACCGACTACATCGTCAGGGGTATTGATCGGCCGTGCGTTATTGGTAATCTGACGAAAGCCGCCAGCAACACCGGTGGCCGGAATATAGTAGCCATTTGCCTTGGCAGCATCGGCAATGACGGTGCCAAAATCGCTACGCATGGCTTTGAGCACGGAGTCGGTATTTTCATACAGGAACGGCAGGGTATAGATCAGGAACTTTTTGTTGGCCTTGGTGAAAGCGCCCCCTCGGGTTCCCTGTACGGCCCCCATTTTGACCATGTCCATGACTTCTGGCTCACTGCCCAAGAGGCTACCGCCGAAGACTTCAACAGCAATCTGACCCCCACTGGCTTTTTCCAGCTCATCTTTGAAGAGCAGCATAGATTTGTGACGTACCGAGCTTTCCGGTTGCGAATGAGCAAATTTGAAAGTGAAGTCTGCCGCTATGGCTGGACATGCCAGCCCCAGGCTGACCGTAATCAATGCGGCCTTTAAAAATGCATTTCTCATAAATGCCTCCCTATTTCTTACCAGCCGTTCAAGCCGGGGTGGCGAACGGTGAAGCGGCCCAAATCCTCGACCCCTTCTTCTATGCAGATGACGGATGCAAGCCTCCGCTTGCGGTTCGCATTGCCCCCACACCTTCCTCCAATGGACAGTGGTATTCGGAGGCTGACGATACAGGCATTGCAAATGCCAGCATCGTCATTTCATCGCATTTTCAATAAGCTACTTACTGGTAAATAATGTCAACGGGCAAGAACGTGAGATCCAACAGACGCGACAACGCGACGCAGACAGCATGTGTGTAAAAAATCACGAAAATTCATTTATTTGATATTAATTTATTGATATTACAGTATATTTGTGATTACTTTGCCTTTCGTTTAATTTGACGATCGGAGCCGCTCGTGTATTTAACATCTAGGATGGCTCTATTGACGAGGTCTCACGAATCCTAAAACTCCATACCTAATTCGAAAATATTCCATACTTTATATGAGGCTCCATACTTACGATAAGTGACCATCAAAGGATCTATATGACGAAGCTTCCGAAAAACATTCGCATTGGTCGCAATGGTCGCGTCGGTATTTTGAAAAAGATACCGCGTGATTTATGGCAACATCCTCGCTATGCGTCGCACGCTAAGGTAATCGAGCGTTCAACGGGAGCGATAGACGTTGAAGAAGGCATCAGGCTTGCCACATCCATGTTGCAGGATTTCGATCTTGAATTTGCCACAGCCAGAGCCGAAATCCAAAGTGCCGCGGTTTCGGATGATGGCAGACAACGGCTACGGGCTGATTTCGCAAAAACAAGGAAGGCCTCGGACGACCAGACGATTAGGAGCGATCTTTCACCGCACCGCCGGACACGGGTAGCCGAAAAAACCCGGCGAGAAATCCTCGACGCCGCCATGAAGGAGTTCGCGGCAAAGGGCCTGAACGGAGCACGCGTCGACGCTATTGCCGCCAGAACAAGCATCACCAAGCCGATGATCTATTATCACTTTGGCAGCAAGGAAAAGCTTTACGCTGCGGTGATGGAAGAAGCCTATGGCGGTGTTCGCAGCAAGGAGCAGGACCTCAATCTCGGTGCGCTAACCCCCGTGGACGCCATGCGCCGACTGGTAGAGGTTACCTTCGACCATCACGCAGAGCACCCGGAATATGTGCGGCTGGTCAGTGGCGAAAACATCGAAAAAGGTCGCCATATCGCGGGCCGCCCTTCTTTGGTCGAGCGCAACGCCATAGCAATCGACACGGTACGCGATCTGCTGGACAGAGGAGAAAAAGACGGAACATTTCGATCCGGCATCGATCCCTGGCACCTGCATTTCCTCATTTCCTCTTATTGCTTTATGCGCGTGTCCAACCGTTATTCGTGGCGTGCTGTTTTCGATAAAGATCTTTGGGACCAAACGGATGTCCCCGCGCAGCGCGAAATGATTGTTGACGTCATCATGCGATATTTGAATCCACACATCGCACCATAAGCAATTTAGTGCATCTTACACTATCAATCAGCGTCGCAGACCATGAGGGACAAAACTGTGGACCGGATGCAGTTTGGCTAGGATCAGAACCTAGTAAACTATTGTCATCCCAATCCGCCTCTGATGTTCGAAACCCCATGTCTTACATTCGCACAAAGCGTCCCTGTTACTTCGTCAAACTCAACGATGCCAATTTGAATAAGATGCAGCACTCTGCTGCAATAACATGTGATTCAGCTCAGCGGTTAGCCGAAAACTTCAAGGCTGTCTGGCAACAATATGGTTCCAGCTCCCGGATGTTGAGGCAGGGCATAGCAGCCAGCCTCAACCCGGATTGGCTCTTCAAAGTGGTTCATAATCTACGGGATATATTCCAGAATTGTTGATGTTAGGGCAAGTGAGCTGGTTGCCGAGGCTATTGCCGCTGCAACTCAAGCGAGTCGTTATCCCATAGGTGTGAAATTGTCGACCTTTGAAGTCATGTATCGGTACACGCATACTTAACGTGACAACACCCTTCACTCTGTTTCGCGCGCGCCNAACAAAAAAACTTTGCGACAGGGCCCTCAAAATCCTTTCTCACACGACGCCCCAGGCGCGGAACCGGCCTCTACCGGTCATCTCACGCAAGGACAATTGATCAATGAGCCGCAGAGCCGAGCGGGGTGTGATGGATAGGACCCCGGCGACCATCTCAGCCGAGATCAAGGGTTTGGTCAAGACCAGCTCAATCAAGGCCGGTAAATGAGAGCTTTGACGGCGCTCGCCGATCCTGTGCTGCATTTGCTGATGGGCCAGACTCAACTTGTCGTGCAGTTTGAAACCGGAATGTGCCGTTGCCTGGAAGCCTTCAAGTATAGCAAGCAGACGTTTGGTGCGATTGCGGCTGGTTCTTTGCTCAATCGGAGCCTGTCTGAGACCTACATTGAGGGCGGCCAGATGGCAGAACCCTCCCTGCCCTCGCAGAAAATCTGATACAAGCACGCGGCCCAACCAGCTGCTGTGTTGCAGGACTTGCAATTGGTTCCAGGCGTCGATCAAAAGGGCGGCCCGTAAGACTGCAGGCAAATGGGTCGATGTGCGCAAAACTGTTTGCCATTGCGCAAACCGGGCGTCTTCGTCCCAATCGGCCTCGTACACAAGGGCATTGTGCGGGCGCCGGTCTCTCATTGTTGGCATTGACGCTTCGACCAAAAGCGCCTCGCTGCGGGCCAGAATGGCATCAATTTCAGCCATCTGGGCAATCAATGCATCGGCCGTTTTGTCTGCTGGCAATGGTTGCGCATTTTCCTGCTGCTCTGGATCGCTTGGGGATTGATCATGTGTGGTGTTGCGCAAAGAGCGTAGCCCATTGACATCAAGGGCCCACCCGGGGGCGTGCCGGTCAATGCGACGTCGCGCTCGCAACACCGCTGCAGCGATGGTCAAGACATGGGACGGGGTTTGGATATCCCGGCTGGCGTCATGCAACACCAAATCTTCCATATGCACCAACTCACCATCGATCCAAAGAGAGGCGCAAGCGTCCTGATAATGCATGCGCTCGACCCAGCCCTGTTTGATGTCAGATCGGGAAACGCGTTCATCCAGACGCGTCAGCGCGGCTGTTGCGTCCGTGACGGGTGCAAACAGGCTTTGCAGCGGCAGATCATTAAGATTGTAGTCCATTGTAACCATTATAGAGATCGCAACTAACGGACGCAAACACTATATTAATGTCTGTCATATGGATGCACTGGTATGTTCGCTATTCACTAATGATAAGTAACCTTTATCGTTAATTAGACTTCTCAGGCCGTTTACGCTACAATCAGCGGATT
>NZ_PKUQ01000020.1 GCF_002866925.1 Cohaesibacter celericrescens | reverse complement strand
GGGAGGAAACCATGAGCATTCTTTCAAAGCCATTAAAGATCACCGCCTGCGGCGCAGCGATTAGCAACCTTGCGCGAGGGGCTGCTCAAGCCCTCGCGCCCCAGCATGGATCCCCATGCACGATTTCCAACGCCTCTAAACAGAACAAATTGTCTCATTGAGTGTCTTGCTCGATCCTAAATTCATTCAGGAGCATACAGATCTGAATGATATCTCGGAAATGTTTGCAGGCGCGAGGAGTATTTTCACAGCTGCATATTTGAGGTTTGTTACAAGCCCGCTTATCGAGCGCATGGCAGTTGCCCGAAAGCCTAACAGTGCATGGACAAGAACGATCGCCCGCGCGGAACAATATCTATGCGCGTGCAGGAACATTGTGACGGGGAAAATCGGGATCAAACAGATTTTGTCGAGCGCCACTGCTCTATCCGGCAGTATTTCTGAACGACAATATGATCTCGGTGATCTTGAGTACTTTTTCTTGGATAGAAGAAGCCCTGCGGAACAGATTGCTCGTCGATTATACCGGATCGATGATGAGAGGATTGCCAGAGGACGCCAACGGAGGTGGGCTTTTCTGGCAGAGACACGCACGACAAGCGACGTTGCCTGTATTGGGTGTCATGAATAACGTAACTGGAGGAATTACACCAATGTTTACCAAGAATACGCTATTGGCCGCACTGGCGGCAACGGGCCTTGCTTTTTCGGCAAGCGGAGCTCAGGCAGAGTTTCCTGAAAAAGACATCACCATGGTTGTTCCATGGTCGGCAGGCGGGGGCACAGATACGGTTGCCCGCACACTGGTTAAAAATGCCAAAAAATATCTTGGTGTGAACATTAATGTGGTCAACAAAACCGGCGCGATGGGAGCGACTGGCATGGGGGCTACTGCAAGAGCTCGTCCGGACGGCTACACCATCGGGATGTTGACGTTTCAGCTTTCTACCTATCGCCTCATGGGCCTGACGGACCTGTCTTATCGTAATTATGACCTGATCCAACTCGTCAACCGAAGCCCCGCAGCAATTTCTGTTCGAGCGGACTCGGAATTCAAAACCCTTGCTGATCTTTTCGAATATGCCAAAGAGAATCCCGGCGTTCTGACTGCTGGCCACTCTGGAGCCGGTGGAACTTGGCATCTGGCTCTCGCTTCGGCCGCCGCCAAACAGAATGTAAAATTCAACTTCGTCCCATTCGATGGATCCGCGCCTGTTCGTACAGCGTTGCTTGGTGGGCATATTTCAATTGCCACGTCAGGCATGTCCGAAATGCTTCAATTGTACCAAGACAAGCAGGTCCGTCTGCTCGCCATTGGTTCTGATAAAACCTACGACTTGTTCAAGGACGTTCCCGCAATTACCAACACAGGCATCGATGTTGGCACCCCAATCTTTGACTGGCGGGCACTTGCTGCGCCAAAAGGTGTTCCTGCAGATCGTATGGCGATCCTCGTTGAAGGCCTCAAAAAATGCTGGGAAGATCCGGAATTCCAGCAAAAAGCCAAAGAGCTGGGTCTGCCGCTCGAATATAAAGACCCAGCGGGCGTGGAAAGTTTCCTTTCTGATATGGAACTAACACTAGAACCTGCGCTTGATTCCGTAGGTCTTCTTAATCCCCTGAAATAGCGGAAACAACGATTGATGGATCGCCAGCGTATGTCTGGCTTTCCATCAATTGGTTCCGAAGGAGGACATCTTGAAGTATCAAGATATTTGTATTGGTACGGTCTTTGCCGCTCTGGGGGTGGGAATCTTTATCCTTGCCGGTGGCTATTCCGGACAGGGACTTAGCTATTACGGCCCGTCGTTGTTTCCCCAAGTGGTATGCGGGTTGTTGATTTTTTCATCTTTCATTTTGGTGGTCCAGGCGACACGAGGACATTCGTTACCGAAAGTTGACAGTATAAATGGCTCTGGATTTATGCGCCTGCTGGCAGCGCTAGGCGTTTGCGGCATCTATTTATATTGCGTCAACTATCTAGGGTTTGTCATCGCGACTTGCGTATTTCTTTACGCTCTGATGACCCTACTGGGTGCCCGCAGTTATCCAAAACGGATTTTTGGTTCGCTGGCTACAACGCTGGCGGTCTGGTCCCTATTCCGTTTCCTTCTATACGCCCCCCTCCCCGAAGGGGTTTTCCCATTCAGTTTCTAGGAGGAGTGGAAAATGAACCCGGAACTTCTTATCCAGGCATTTGCAACGGTGTTGCTCAATCCTGAAAATATTCTTTTTGTGCTCATTGGCATCGTGTCAGGCATTCTCGTTGGGTCCCTACCCGGATTGACGGCTACCACCGGCTGCGCGCTTCTAATCCCCTTTACCTTCGGACAACCACCATTGCAGGGGCTTCTGCTTTTGATCGGTGTCTTTTGTGGTGGTATTTATGGTGGGTCGATCAGTGGTATCTTGATCCGTACACCCGGCACACCCTCTGCTGCAGCTACCCTGTTGGATGGGCACCCCCTCGCCATGAAGGGGCAGGCGGGAAAGGCCATCGGTATGGCGACCGTGGCGTCATTTGTTGGCGGTACCATTGGCGCGCTCATAATGACCTTTATGTCTCCTTATATCGCGCTTATGGGGCTCAAATTTGGACCCCCCGAGTTTTTCGCATTGGCGCTGTTTGGTCTTGGCATGATTATCACCGTGTCCGGTGCTTCAATCCTTCGCGGCATCATTTCTGCCTGTATAGGGTTGCTCATCACCACGATCGGTTTTGATCCGTTATCCGGGATTCCGCGCTTTACTTTCGGAGTGACGGAACTGATTGGCGGGCTTGAATTTATTCCCGTGTTAATCGGTTTGTTTGGCATCGCTCAGGTGTTCCGCAATGTCGAAAAGATGGGTCTTGGTGACCTCTCCGTTCCAACTGTCTCCGAGTTTTTACCCAAGTGGCGGGAAATCAAGGATAGCGGTGTCACCATGGTGAAATCCGCAATAATGGGCACCTTTATCGGTTCCATTCCTGGAACGGGGTGTGACATTGCTGCCTTTGCAGCCTATGGCGAGGCCAAGCGTTCGTCCAAACATCCGGAAAAGTTCGGCACAGGTGTGCTTGAAGGGGTTGCTGCACCAGAAGCGGGAAACAATGCGGCAACCGGTGGCGCTATGATCCCCATGTTGACCCTTGGCGTTCCCGGAGATGCTGTCACAGCAGTTCTGTTGGGTGCGTTGACAATGCACGGTTTCCAACCTGGTCCCGTGTTTTTCAAAGATCATCTGGACGTTGTCTACCCGCTTTTTGCCGGTATGATTCTGGCTCAGGCCGTTCTACTGGTGGTGGGGCTATCCTGCGCACGGATTTTTGCGAAAATTGTCAATATTGACTCGAAGTTATTTACGCCGGTGATTTTTCTTCTTTGCATTATCGGTGCTTATGCCATGCGCTTCAGCTTTTTTGACGTGTATCTCGCATTGGGTGTAGGGATGGTTGCCTATTTTCTCGAGTATTTCCGCTTTCCCGTTTCTCCGATTTTGTTGGCGTTGATCCTTGGACCGCTTGCGGAACAAAATCTGCGCCGTTCCCTGATGATGTCGCAAGGGGATGCAATGATCTTCCTTGAACGCCCCTTGAGCTTAGCCTTCATAGTTGTGGCTCTGTTGATTATGGTCTCTTCATTCTACCGCCTCAAAAAAGGACGGGCAGAAGAATTGGCTCGAGAGCAGAAAGAAGAGATGAAATAGAAATCCGGATAAGATTTGAGTATTTTTCGCTATTTTCAATCTGCGGCGAATACTCAAATCCACTCTCGCATGAATTTGTTTGGCATCATAACTGACACTGATTACAGATTGGATGCGATCACACTTCGCATTGGCCGAACCGTCAATAACCAACGGAGATCAACCATGATATATGGACGCCTTGAAAACGTAGCTGCAGAAGCGGCAACCTTACCCGAAAACATACTTGAAGGTCTCAAGTTTCTAGAACGAACCGATCTGGCAGCACTCCCAGAAGGTAAAGTTGAGATCGATGGGGATCGTATGTTTGCCCTTGTACAAGATTACACAACCAAGCCCAAGGACACCGTCCGCCCGGAAGCTCACAAGCGCTATATCGACATTCAATATGTTGCATTAGGACGCGAGCAGATTGGCATTGCACCGTTAGCAAAAGTCTCAGAAATCGCTGAGGATCTCCTTGAAGACAAGGATGTATGTTTTTACAGCAATGCTCCTGAAGAAAGCATGATCCTTCTTTCCACTGGAGGCTACACAGTGTTCTATCCTTGGGATGTTCATCGTCCAGGTTGTTCCGCCGATGCAGAAAGTGTCGTTCGGAAAATTGTTGTCAAGATTGCTCTCTAGATTCGACTGCGTTATCGCGGCAATCGGGTGACTTTGAGGCCAAGGGGTTGCAAGCAGCCTTAATGCCGAAGGCACCTATTGTCGGCGTCGTTTCCTACCTCTCGCTTAACGACCAAGATATTGAAAACCATTGGTTGAACGAGAGGTAGACGTCACTGTTGAGACTTTCTTGACTGGCTTTTTGATGTCTGGATCTCGGCTGCCCAACCTCCCAATCATTCGCGTTACTGCTTGCCTATCGATTGCACGGCAGTTCCCATTTGCATGTCGATTTAGCAGCTCAACCGTCGCCAAATAAGCTTTAAGACCCCTTTCATGCGCTAGCACATTGAAATCCTCCTCTTTATTGGCTAAGGGTCACGTGTGTTTGAACATATGTTCATGTGTTTTGGCAGGGTAGCAAGATAAGCAAATGTGAGGCGAATAGGCAGATGAAACAAGAAGACTATTTTCGATTGGTCGAGATTTGCCGCCGATATTATGAAAAAGAACAAACGCAGGCCGAGATTGCCAAAGCCTTCTCCATTTCCCGCCCTGCCGTGAGCAAGCTTTTGTCAGAGGCCCGTCAGCTCGGTATCGTAAGAATTGAAATTCGCTCCATTTATGAGAATGACGACTATTTGCTTGACGAGCTGAAGCGGGTTTTTGGCCTGAAGGGCGGGCTGATTGTGCCGACCGGTGCCGCTGAGGAGGGCCTAAACCGCCAAATGATTGTCTCACAAGCGGCTGATTACCTTGCCAAGCTTTTGCCCGATATTGAAAAATGGGGCGTTGGTTGGGGGGAGACCGTGCGAGATGTCATCAATGAGCTTGAAATTCAGGATCAGGTTGCCGGAAAAGAACAATGTGTTTGTCCGGTGATTGGCAGTGCTCCAACGGCCATGCAATGGATGCAGACCAATGAATTGGCTCGTATTCTCGCTGAAAAACTGAAATCCAAACCTTATTACCTTCATGCACCGGCGTTTCCTGTATCGGAAAGTGATAAAAATCTTTTCATGGGCACGGACGAATATCGTCAGGTCTCAGAAATCTGGTCCGGCCTGGATGCCGTCCTTCTGGGTATTGGATCCTATCCAACGGTACCAGATCAGGCCACGGCCGCGCGATTTGGCAACATCCTGCACGAGCGTAAGGCGGTCGGTGTTTTGGCCTCATACTATTATGATACCAATGGAAACTTCATCGACAGTCCCACCGACTTTGCTGTCCGCATTCCTCTGGATTGCCTGCGCAGCGCTAAACGGGTGATTGTTGTATCAGGCAGAAACAAAAAGGTGCGCGCTTTGCTAGGCGGGCTCAAAAGCGGACTGATCAGTCATTTGATCACCGACGATACGACTGCCCGCGAGTTGATCCGGCTTATTTAGGTCCTCGCATAAGTCCGAATACAGCGCCTCTTTGTGGAAAAAAACAACGGTTTTAGATCAATAAAGCGACATTCTGACGCATGTTGTGATGCTGATCTGTATGGCGCGAGAGAGACATAAATAATTGTATAAAAACAGAAAATTTTAGCACATAAGTCAGGACATATGTTTTTCATAGAGTGAACATTGGTTCTGACATATGTGGACTATTGTTCTGACATATGTTAATCCTTGGTTGCGGGTTGATGAAAGAACCCGAGATGGTCCGAGAGCCATCTTCCCTTCCGAGATGACCTTGGGAGGGCTGCGTTACCAAAGAAAATGACAGTGTTAAGGCGCGCCGCCTCTTGTGGCTGCGAACCCTTTTTGGAGACCTGTCATTGAGGAGGAAATATGAAAAAGGAGTTCCACCATATCGGAATCCCTTCCGCGTTAGAACGTTCCGGCGAGACCTATATGGAAGGTGCGCGCCTTTACGTAACCGATCCTATGCATAGCGATCAGAAGATTGAATGGCTGCGGTTTGAAGACGGAAGTCCCATGCCCGATTTGATCCAGAACGAAGCCCACGTCGCCTTTTTGGTTGATAATGTCGAGGAAGCCATGGAAGGCAAACCATGCTTGTTGGACCCATTTGATTCCGCTCCAGGTGTGCGTGTGGGGTTCGTGATTGAAGACGGGCAGCCCGTCGAGTTTCTTTCCATCGCCACGGTTTGATCGGTAGGAAGATTCCATTTGAAGATTTAAGGCCAATGTCGCTCGGTTTAGAGCAAATAGAAGGAATGTGTGGCCATGAAAAAATTTATTAATGACCCGGAAGCCCTAACGGCTGAAATGCTTGAGGGCATGGCTCTCGCCTATCCAGAAAAAATAAAAATTGTGTCCGAAAAACTTGTGTGTCGTGCCAAGCCAAAGGACGCAGACAAAGTTGCCATTCTCACTTTGGGGGGCTCCGGTCACGAACCAGCCCTACAGGGCTGGACCGGCGAAGGAATGATCGATCTATCCGTCGTGGGTGATGTTTTTGCAGCGCCCGGACCGCCAAAAGTGCTTGAAGCGATGCAAATGCTCAAGCGTGATGCAGGTATTCTGCTGGTCACCCTCAACCATGCAGGCGACGTTATGAGCGCTGAGATGGCAAAGCAAATGGCACAAGCCGAAGGCATTGTCGTCAAAGAGGTCTTGACCAATGAAGAAATTCGCCCCAATCCAGAAGAAGAGGGCCGCGGCCTTGGTGGATGTTTCATCGTCTATAAGATTGCTGGAGCGGCGGCGGAAAAAGGCATGAGCCTTGATGAAGTCAATCGGGTTGCCAGTAAAGCCAATGAAAATATGGCTGCGATTGCCGTCCTGTCCGAAATTGCCACGCATCCGTCAACCGGTGGTGATTGTGGTGACATGGGTGCAGACGAAATGGAGATCTGTGCAGGTCAGCATGGCGAAGGTGGCGGCGTTCGTATGCCCATGGCCACGTCCAAGAAAACAGCTGAAGTGCTCGGTGAAAAAGTTGTTGCTTCACTCGACTTGAAACAGGGGGATGAAATTCTCTTGATCATCAATGGCTCGGGTAAGACGACGCTGATGGAGCAATTGATTACCTTCCGTGATGCAACAGGCTATTTTACATCGAAAGGCATCAAAGTTGCCCGTGGTGAAGCAGGAGAATTTCTGACGGTGCAAGAAGCTGGCGGCTACCAGATGATTGTCTGTAAGCTTGATCAAGAGCTTGCCGAGCTTTGGGATGCACCCTGTGACACGCCTCACTATAGGGTTCGTTAAGCCAAGCTGGTAAGCGACTTTTCCATATTTACTCTCAAGACTGGGTAAGTGCGTCCTCCTAACCGCACTTACCCAACCGACAACGGAGCCTTTTATGGCCTCGAACGGCGGAGCTATGGCAATTTCAGCTCCGCGAACGGTCTGCTGAAAGGGCAAAAAGGGGCATTGAACATGACCACATTGACAAAAGGAAAATTCGTCCAAATGTTGCGCACCTCTGCCGACATCATCAAGGAAAGGCACCAGTTGCTCTCTGAACTGGATAGCGCCACCGGTGATGGTGACCATGGCGTAACAATCAACCGGACAATGCAGGCCGTTGTAAAAGCGCTAGATGAAAATGCAGACAAACCTTTCGCAGAGCTTTTAAAAGCCGTCGCAATGGGTGTGATGATGTGTGATGGCGGCTCGACCAGTCCGTTGCTTGGATCCTATTTTCTTGGACTGGCTTCGGGTGCGGTGGCTGACACGCTTACGGCAACTCAGACGGCCGCAATGTTTGAGGCTGGCTTGGCCAATTTTCGAAAAACCAGCAAGGCGGACCTCGGCGACAAAACTATGGTGGATGCCTTTGATCCCGCGACTGAAGCATTGGTCCGCGCTCTTGGCGAGACTGAAAATCATCATGCTGCTTTTGAACTGGCGGCAGCCAAGGCCAAAGAGGGCGCTGAAAAAACCAGTGAATATGTCGCAAAATTCGGACGCGCCCGCACCATGGGGGAACGGGCCATCGGCCATCTCGATCCCGGGGCAAAATCCATCAGTTATATCTTCGAAGGCTTTTCTAAAGCCTGCTAACCCTTCCGGTCTGACTAGGAAGAACAAAGGAACAGTAAGATGGCAGATCTCGATGATCTCAGAGATGGCAAAGACTTTGGGTTGGATCGTCCTGTGCAGAACAAGGGCTTTTTTCTGAAAGGTTCGGACAATCTCGATTGGGGTATGAAGGCGCACCTGAGCCGTATTTTCCGCCCTTCAACCGGCCGCACCGTGATGCTGGCCTTTGATCATGGCTTCATCATGGGGCCAACCAGTGGCCTTGAGCGCATCGACCTTACCATCGTGCCGATCGCCCAATATGCCGATTGTTTGATGGCTTGCCGAGGGGCTGTTCGCTCCATGGTCCCCCCAGAATTGAACAAGCCCTTGTGCCTGCGTGCTGATGCCGGAACAACCATACTCACTGAGCTCAATCACAACCAACTTGTCGATGTTGAGGATGCGGTTCGGCTGAACGCTTCGGCGATTGCAGTCATGGTTGCAATTGGAGATCCGGCCGCAGAGGCATCGACCGTTGCGACACTTTGTAAAGCCATTGACAAGGGTACCAAGTTGGGGATCCCGGTGATGGGTGTCACCGCTGTTGGCAGAGCCATGGTTCGTGATGCCAAATATTTCTCACTCGCTGCCCGTGTTTGCGCAGAAAACGGTGCGCATGTCGTAAAAACCTATTTCTGTGATGGGTTTGAGAAAGTGACAGCCTCTTGTCCGGTTCCCATTGTTATCGCAGGTGGCAAAAAACTGCCAGAAATTGAAGCTTTGGAATTAGCCTACAAAGCGATTGACCAAGGCGCAGCCGGCGTTGATATGGGACGCAATGTGTTCCAGTCCAATGCGCCAGCGGCCATGATACAGGCTGTTTGCGGTGTCGTGCATGACGGCCTCAAACCGGCAGAAGCGTTTGAACTCTATCAAGATCTCAAAGGCTGATACTCATCAAAATCTGATCAAACCGACGTGGCCCTTTCAAGAGGAGGAGGGCCACGCACGCCTAACATTTTATTCAAAAGGAGGAGATACCGACATGCCCTATTCGAAATTTGTACTTATTCCGCTTTTTATTGCGGCACAGGCCACCATCATGATGGTCATTGAGCCAACCCTTGGCTTTGTTTCTTGGATTTCATTCCAGGCCTGGGCGATGTATTTCTTGGCCGGTTGCTCGCCGAAAATGGGTTTGAAAACCTTTTTGGGCTATCTAGGCGGTGCCGCCGCTTCCATTGGCATCATGCAAGGAGCATCCATCTTCGGTGCAATGGGGCTGGCAAATGGTACCAATCTATATCTGGCGGTCTTCATCGTGGTTGTCTTGGTGATTAGCGCTGAGTATGTGCAATGGTTTGATTTTGTCCCGTCATGGTTCGTCGGTGCCGGTGTCTTCTTCGGACTTATGAATTTAGACATATTCACTGAAGGTGCATCTATCTGGGCAATGTACGGTCAGAGCACCGTAAAATTGATGTGGTCTTGCATGATAGGCCTCGCTTTTGGCGCAGTAACGGTGGCCTTCCGGACCTGGTATGAAGCCCAGGTCAATACAGAAACCGCCGATAAACAACCTCCGGCCGTGCCTGCTGAGTAAGTGCAAGCCATTACGACAAGCTTGCGCTCACCGGAAGATCTTGGCTTTTCACAATCGGTCCCGGGCCCATGCTATGGATCCGGGACAATGGTGTTTTACATTTTGGCTGGTCGTGACCGGAAGGGCCAAAATCTAGAACGGTCCGTCATAAATTCTATCCTCGCAATCTGTCAGGTTCGATTTTAAAGGCCAAGTAACCATACGAGCAATCTGATTGCCAACGGGGCTTTCGGTTAACTCATTCTTCAAGCGATGCGGTAAAAATACGCATATTGTTTAGGGGATGGGTAACCGGTTTATGGCAAAAAATCTTTTTCGAAAACAGGCAATTGAAGCCGCTGGCCGGGTTGATGATATCCAGCGCACCATGCGGGTCACGCGCTCTGCCACCCGTATGTCGACTGCTGCCGTTGCCATTACTATTTGCGCTGTCGTGGTCTGGTCGGCAATGGTCGATGTGCCAATTCATGTCGAGGGAAATGGGCTGATGGTGCAAAGCGGTGGCATCTTGATCACCTCTGCCCCTGCTGTCTCCGCTGGCTATGTGGCCTATATCGATGCCCAATCCGGTGATTCCGTCAAAGCCGGTCAAGTGCTTGCCAGGCTCGATCTGACCGATCAACAAACAAACCTTTCCAAAGTCGAGCGCGATCTGTCGCTTCTCAAACAAAATATCGAGTTGAAAGAAGAGCTTATTAAGGCGGATACAGACGCTAAACTTGCGAATACGCAAAAGCGTGCGGACGCCTTGCAAGAAAGGCTCGGCTCACTCACGGCGAAACGGGACTGGCTGCGTGAGCGTCAGAATAAAATGATAGGCTTGCAGACAAAGGGTGTGGTCTCGCTTGAGGCGGCCTCCAATGCACGCCTTGCTGCAGATGCCTCAGAGGATGCCTTGACCAGCGCGCGTGCAGAACAGATAGGATTGAAGGCGGACGCCGAACGAATTCGCTCTGCATTGGAACAACAAAAACTGGAAGACAAGCTCGCCCTCGCCAAGCTTCAGGCAGAATATGACGCCGCCAAACAAACGTTGGATAATGATTCAAAAGTCGTCGCCTCTGTTGCAGGACGGATAATCCGCGTCAACGCCAGATCCGGTGTTTTGGTGGCGGCCGGCGAGCCCCTGTTTGAAATCATGCCTCAGTCCGATGGACCACTCAAAGCCATGGTCTATGTGCCTCTAAGTGAGGGTAAAAGGCTGCGCCGCCACGACAAGGCGCTGCTGACACCGGCCAATATGCCTCTCGATATGCATGCCCAACTGCGGGGGGAGGTGCTGGATATTTCGTCTGTGCCGGTCACGGCCGAAAGCCTAAAACAATCCATTGGTGATGACACTCTGGCAGACCATATTGCCGCGCAAGGCCCGATGTTCGAAGTGAGTATCGCACTGGATGAAGACAATAAGCACAAGGGCGGCTATCAATGGACTTCTGATCTTGCCGAAACCATTTCTTTGTCCGCAGGTACGCCGCTAAGTGCACGGGTTACGGTTGAGAAAACGCCGCTTTTGGCTCTGGCTTTACCAGCGGTGAAGCGCTTTTTCGGTGAGAGCCCCAACAAATGGTCAGGTCGCTGATGGTTGCATTTGGCACATCCAAAGCGCGGGTTGTTTTGCAGATGGAGGCCGCTGAATGCGGTGCCTCCTGCTTGGCCATGGTACTGAGTGCCTATGGTCGTGAAATCACTCTTGAAGAAGCCAGAGAGCGCTGCGGTACGTCTCGTGACGGGGTGGACATCGGCTCCATCGCCAAAGCAGCCTCCTCTTATGATATGGACGTCAAAGTGGTCCGCAGCGAACCACAAAGTTTGAGCACTGTGCCGCTGCCTGCAATCCTTCACTGGAATTTTGATCATTTTGTTGTGCTAGAAAAAGTGATCGGCGACAAGGTGGTCCTCCTTGATCCCGCTGTTGGGCGTCGAGTGGTTTCCGCTGACGAATTGAACCGCAGCATGACTGGTCTTGTATTGGCTGTCGTGCCTGGTGAGGCCTTCAAAAAGGGTGGAGACCGTCCTAAAATTTTATCGGCGCTGGTTCAGCGAACGATCGGTTCTTTGGATGGAATGGCCGTTGTCTTTGCCACCGGCATATTGGGCATCGTGCCTGGTCTGGTGTTGTCTGGCGGGGTGCAGACCTTTGCCGACTATGTGGTCGGTCAACAGCGCAGTGATTGGTTGCTTTTCATCCTGTTGGCCATAGCGGCCACCGTTGCGACGCAAGCGGTGTTGGCAATCTTGCGCGAATGGACCGTAGCTGCGTTAAAATCCAAAATCGGTATTTCCGTCGCCGCCCGTGCCTTTGAACACGCCTTGTTTCTGCCCTTGTCTTTTTTCTCTCAGCGTAATCCCGGTGAAATTGTCTCCCGTCTTCGGATAGGATCTGAAATCGGCGGAACCATTGCCGGACCGTTGGCGCAGGTTTTGCCGAATATAATCATCACAGCCGGATATTTGGCAGTGATTTTTCTTTATGACTGGCTGCTCGGTGGCTTGGTTGCCGGTATTGCAGTGGCCAATTTGCTTTTGTTGGTCTGGTTGTCCAAGCGTCTCGCAGATGCCAATCGCTATCAGAATGTGCTCGAAGGGCGGGCCAGTGGTATTGCCACCGCAGGCTTCATGGCCTTTGATTCCTTCCGCCTGATGGGGCGCGAGGACCTGTTTGCCTCCAAATGGATTTGCGCAGAAGAGGCTGCTCTCGATGCCGAGCAACGCCTCGGAATTTTGCGCAATTTGGCAACTCTGGGACCGTCGGTGACCACCGTGTTGATTTCCATCTGCGTGTTGAGTGTCGGTTCACTGAGAGTTATTGAAGGCCAGTTGGATCTCAGTAGCCTTTTGGCCCTTCAGGTTCTAGCCGGTCTCGTTGCGGCTCCCATCGCCGCCATCGCCTCTGATTATTGCGCCTTGCAGGAAGCGGCTGGCTCGTTGATGCGGTTGGACGATTTGATGCACCATCCACGCGACCCAATGATGAAACCGCAAGATGCCCCCCTGAATACTGAACCTTCAGAACAGCAAAGCACCACACCGGAGATGGCTGGCATTTTGCAGCTGGAGGATATGTCGTTTGGATATTCAAACTTGCCCGATCTGTTCACCAATGTATCCATGACATTCGAACCGGGCAGCCTGACCGGCGTGGTCGGCCCTTCCGGTGCCGGCAAATCGACCTTTGCCCGCATTTGCGCAGGAATGTTGAAGGCAAAGTCTGGCCGTGTGCGGTTTGAAGGACAACCCCTTGACCAATGGTCTCAAGACCAGTTGCGGCAAAAGCTGCTTTATGTGCCTCAGGCCGGTGCGGTCTTTTCTGCCTCCGTGCGTGACAATCTCACCATGTGGGACACCCGCATCGAGGATGCGCGTTTGGAAGATGCTCTGGATGTTGTGGGTCTGTCTGAAACCATCCATTTCGTCGGTGGTCTGGATCGCATGATTTCCAGTCAACAACCCTGTTTTAGCGGCGGAGAAATCCAACGCCTTGCTTTGGCCCGTGCGTTGGTGCGCAAGCCCGCTGTCTTAGTCTTGGATGAGGTAACCAGCGCGCTGGACGCCTTGACCGAAAAACGTGTTTTGGAGGCCCTGCGGGAGACCGGAGCTGCGGTTTTGATCGTGACCCACCGAATTGGGACATCCAACCGCTGTGACCGGCAGCTGCATCTGGATGGTCAGGGGCACATCACCATCAAGACCCGGCAAGAAGCTGCGGCTCTGATGGAGACCAAGGACGCGCTCTCAACGCCGGCAAACCAGAGGGATGTGGCATGACCGAGATGACGAGGACAAACGAGTTCGACACGTCAGCCGACCGGATCAATCGCTTTCTCGTTTGGCAAACGCCAGAATTATCCTCGCCGACCGATCCCTTGATTGATGCTCTGAAAGCTGCAGCCAAAACGTATGATGCCAAGGTGTCGCCCGATGCAAAACGGTTCGCTGATGAAAGCCAGAGCGCATCCCTGACGCGATTGGCTCGAGGGGCTGGCATGCATGTTCGCCCTGTGCGTCTCAAGGAACAACGCATCGGAGAAGCGCCCGTGCCCTTGTTGGCCTTCCGAAAATCTGACAGCGGCCCTGATGATCCGGTATTGCTGCATCGCAACGGGAAAGACTGGTTTGTCGCTGAGGCCGCAGGTGAATGGAAGCGAAAAAAATGTGCCACATTTGAACTGCAGGCCTTTGATGACACTGCCTATATGATCCTGCCCAATTTGCCAGAGGGGAAAATATCGGGCAAACAACTTCTCATGTTTGGCCTGAAGCGCTCCCGCAGAGAGATCATGGCCTTCATGGGCCTGACCTTAATTTCCGGTGCCGCTATTGCGCTCATTCCTGTAGTGAGCAGTCCTTTGCTAGACTATATTGTCCCTGAGGGCAATGTCGGTCTGTTGGTCAATGTTGCCCTGTTCTTCGGGCTTGTTTTGGGCGTCAATATATTGACACGTTTCGCTGCTGGCATCGCGCAACTGCGCATGAACGGCCACATTGGTTTTGAACTGCGTGCCGCCGCTATAGACAGGGCCATCCGCGTGACTGACAAGACCGCACTGGCGGGGCAGCCCATGCCCTCTGCGCCCGTAGCCGCCCTTTCGACCCGATCAATGGAACATTGGCATCGCGGTGTTTGGAGTATGGTGCTGTCGGTTCTGGCCAGCATTCTCATCGCTCTTCCTAGCCTTTTTGTTATTGCGACTGCATCGGCGATTGGCGCTGCCCTGATTGGTGTTATTCTTCTCATTATATTGGTTTTGGGCTATCTCATTTCCAAGCGCCGTATTCGCGTTTTGCTCAATGGTGTGGCCACGCCACAAAGCTGGATGACCAATGCGTATGAAGGGCTATCCATGCTCGACACCGTGCGCTCAACGGCAGCCGAGGGACGGCTTTTTTCCAAATGGACCGATGCATTCCTAGCCTTGCGCCATCGCTTTCTCAGCTCTGATCGTGTGGGGGTTGCTGCGTCTGCCATTGAAGGGTCTGTCGGGGGACTGTTGATACTGTCTGCAGTCATCGCGCTGGCTGTTGCTGGCGGTGTGTCTAATGGGTCTGCCCCTGTCGCGCTTGTGATTGCGGCGGGCAACGTCGCCGGAGCCATAGTGGCTCTACTGTCGGCTTTTTCCAAATCGTCCATGTTGGGCATCCAATATCGCATGATTGATAGCTTGCTCAAAGGAGAGGCGCAACCGGTCGGGACCTGTCTGGTACCGCCTGTTTTGTCTGGCGAAATCTCCTGCCAAAATTTATCGTGCCGCCATGGCAATGCATCCCGTTTGGCCATCGACAATGTCAGCTTTGATGTTGCCGCAGGCGACCATATTGGCATCACCGGACCATCCGGTGCAGGAAAATCCACCTTGATCAAGGCGTTGCTCGGTCTCATCGAGTGCGAAGAGGGCGGGGTCCGGTTCGACGGTATGGACATGTCTGTGTTGGATGCTCAAGCCGTCCGCCAGCAAATTGGTATTGTTGGCCAAAGCGGTCAGTTGTTCCCTGGCACCTTGTTTGAGAATATCGCGGCAGGCGCGCCCATTTCCAACGAAGAAACCATTCTGGCGGCAAAAAAAGCCGGATTTGGTCGAGATATTGAGGCCTTGCCTTTGGGGTTAAATACACCCGTTGGCGAGACCGAATGTGGATTTTCCGGTGGTCAGGTCCAGCGCATATTGTTGGCGCGGGCCTTTGCCTGCAAACCTAAAATTCTGATTTTGGACGAGGCAACAAGCGCGCTCGACGCTGAGTTACAGGATCATGTTGACTGGGCCATCGACGAAATGAACGCCACTGTCATATCCATCGCTCACCGACTGGAAACTTTGCGGAATTGTGATCGTATTCTTGTTCTTGATGGTGGTCGATTGGTTGAACAAGGCTCTTACCACGAACTCGTTGAGAATGATGGACTGTTTGGGTCGTTGATCCGAGCAGAGGTCGCTGTATGAAGGTAGATCTTCTGCACGGATGCAGGGAATTATACTTGAATTAACCAGAAATTCTGAACGAGCAAAAAAAATTACACCATTAAATACGTATAAATATCTAAAAATTAGTCTCAAGAAAACCAATTCACCTACGGGGATTTCAGGATGAACCAACTTTCAAAAAGTAAATTTGATGCTCTTGAGGGAGCTGTCTCGGAAATAGACCTTATCGGCATTTCAGGTGGTAAACGGGATTTTGCGGACAGCGCCAACCAGTTGGCTGACCCGGATCTGGGTGTTCATGCTGGCGCGTCAGGTCATGTGGGCAACAGCACCGCTGGAGCTTCGGGTAGTGCCAGCGCTGGCGACGGCGTATCGGGTCACGCGGGCGATGGCAGCGTGTCTGGGGCTGTCGGTGCCGGAGCTTCTGCTTCAGGTGAGGCGCATGTTCATGCGGGCCCTGCCGATGCCAGTGCGAGCGGTGAAGTCCATGCGTCTGCCGGTGTTTCTGGCGGTGCCCATTCCAATGCATCGGACACTGGTGCATCGGCATCAGCTGGCGCGGGCGTTGGTGCATCAGGTGGTGTCAATGCGTCGGTTGGGACGCATGGTGCCAGCGCATCAGGCAACGTTGGTGGCGGTGCGTCTGCCGGAGCAAACGCAGATGGCTCTGCCGATATCCAGCATGGCCACGGCTCTTATGGGGCAGGTGGCAGCGGTGAAGCGATGGCTGGTGCTGGTGCTGAAGGACATGCCGGTGGTGGCGGGTCTGTTCACGGTGTTGGTTCGGGTAGCGGGTCTGCCGGTGGTTCGGTCGGTGAAGTCGGCGTTGGTGGTGAAGCACACGCAGGCGTTTCTCATGGACATCTGAACTTCGGGCTGGGTGGTGATGTCGCTGCTGGCCTTGGCATTGATTTCGATTTTAACATCTCCATCAATATTGCTCCGTTTGAGCATGCTTTCAGTTTCTTGGGACATGAATTCGGTCACGAATTTGGTCATCTTGCGGCTGAAGTCGGTCATGAAGTCAGCCATGTCGCCCATGAAGTCGGGCATGCGGTAAGCCACGAGGCAAGTCATGTCGAACATACCGTCAGCCATGCTGCCCATAAAGTGGGCCATGCGATCAAGCATGTCTTCCACGGCTGGTAATCAAACGCATTTCATACGAAATTATTGGTAGGAGTTTAAGAGCATGTCGATGGATAACAAAGTTATTGAGGAAGTCAAAGACGCCATTATGGGCATGGCTACAGGCGCGGCCTCTCTGTCTGGCTGGTCGGCAGGACAAGCGGTATTGATCGGAGCAAAGGTTCAGGAAGCCACTACGGCGCGCGTTGCGCAGGGGCAGGAGCTCTCAAGTGCCCTTGATGCCTCTGTGCCGGAAGCTGAAATGGTTCTGATTATGGACGTCTTCTGCAAGGCACTGGACGAAACTCAAGATGCGATGGCTGCATTTGAACGGGTTGTTGCCATCAAGCGCAAGGCAACCGTAGGGGTTCCGGGGGTAGACCAGGCCGAAAAAGTTGCTGAAGTGGAATATCGTGACGCGATCAAAGCCGGGTTGGCTCCACAGGCGGCCGTGCTTAGCGCTTTCCTGTCAGCAGGCGCCATCATTCGGGCGATGCATGCGTCTACTCACTGAATAGCACGCCAAAAAATATATGTTAAAGGGCCGGTTTCCGGCCCTTTTCTATTGAACGCTGTTTGTTTCTGCGGATCAAGTCCGCCCTGGCGACAAAATGCCCGCAGGATCAAGCGCCGTTTTTAGACGGTCGCAGACCTCATTCCAGCTTTGGCAAGGACGCGGCAAATGTGCCAGATCCATCAGCCCTAACCGATAGAGCGAAAATCCCGATTGGTCGAGCTGCGCGGTGATTTGGCTGTGGGCCCGCATGGCTTCTTTCTCGGCTTCCGGTTCGTCGCGGTCCCATGCGAGCGAGACATAACAATGCAGCGCCCGTGAGGAGATGGCTTGCAGTCCAAGCGCTGCGAAGATCCGCTCGCTTTGGCTGGTATCTGCCAAAATACTGTTTACGGTGCGGATGGCTTCAGCATCGAAAGGCACAACAGGGCAGAGCCAGACAAAACCACAGCGATCAAGGTCCATATTGCCCGGAATGTCTGGGCGCACCTTTTTGCCCCAATAGCCACTCATAACGTTGCCACCATCCGCAAATCCGGTGAGGATGGTCTCCTGACGCTGCCCCTTTTCGTCGCGGTCACTTTGTACCGTGATCTCGTCTGCCACGCTGGACAGCTCGGATTCCACGATTTGTTGAGTGATCCGCATCAGGTCAGGGTGGGGGGAAAAGATGAGGGCTGACGCCCCCCATTGATTGGGCTTGCTCAGAAGCTCATTGGTTTGCGGTGCATAGCGCCCCACCAGCGAAGAAGCGCGCTTGGCACCGTCCCACAGCACCAGAGACTGGGGGGCGATCATGCCAGATGTGATCAATCGGCGGAGCACGGGCACGGCTTTATCCAGCGCCTCACCGGTACCGATGTCGGCCAGAATGGCGGCGGCATAGGGCAGGGTGGGTTGCAATTCGATGGTGGCCGACAGCACAATTCCGAAGTTGGATTGACTGAAGAGACCCTCAATCAGCGGGCCCGCTGGACGGGCATGAATGGACGCTGATTGCTCTGATCCGGATCGGGTATGGCCCGTGCGCAGGCGTTCTCCGGTGGTGAGGGCCACATCCAGATCCCACATCCGCCCGAAGCGATCCCCGTAAGCCCCGCTGCCTTCGCCCCGCTCCAGCGCATTGGCGAGCACGCTAGCGTCGGTCGGGCCACCAAAGGACGGCAGATGGAAGGCCAGTCCTTCATGCTTCAGTCGTGCCTGCAGGGTGGCGAATGTGACGCCGGGTTCGATCCGCACAGTACCAGACGTCATATCCAACGCCAGAATGCGATCAAGTCCGGAAAGATCGAGCACCAGCGCATCTTCAGTAGGCAGTCGGGAGCCTAAACCCCAATTCCGCCCCCTGGAAACGGGATAAACTGCCAGCTGAGCATTCGCGGCTAACTTCAACAGGGGGGCGATTATATCGGCATTTGCAGGCCTAAGGATAGCAAGAGGTTGCGCGGCCCAGGGAAAAGTCGCTATGCGCCATTCATCGCCGATTTCTTCTCCGCTCTGTATGCTCAGGCCATCCAAATTGTTTCGAGCAGAGGCAAGAAATTGACTTAAACGGCTGGATACGTCTGGATCGGACAGAGTGGTCATACAGGCGGCTCCTTTTTTGCAACAATAACGCAGAGCCTAGCAGTTGATCTGTCGGCGGGGCTAGAAGTCAATTCCTTGCATTGTGTTTTCTCGTCATTTTTTCAAAACTTGCACAAAAGAGGGCGAGATGGCAGTGCATCTGACTGGATGCATTCCCCGGCTCGATTAGGTCCCTTGTTTGCCCAAAAACTCTGCAGCCAGACAGCACCCCAAAAAAATACACGGCTCCAGACGGGGCGACGCCGACAGGCACAAGGGCCGTCAAAATCCAATTCGTGACAGCCCTTGGTTCCGATGATCTCCGGTTCGTGGACAAGAGGGCGCGTCAAATAGATGCCCTTTTCAAAGCCGGGGCCGATACAGAGGTTTTCTGCAAGATCAATCCTCTTTGGCCCAAGCAATGTCTGGCAGGAATAATGTTAGAAACCCTAAAAGCAGCAGCCCAGACATGTAGTTGAAGACTTGTTGCATTCCGACCAGATCAGCGGCCGCCCCCAATGCTGCGGCCCCCAAAGCGCCCACGCCGAAGGCAAAGCCAAAAACGAGACCTGCAACCATACCAACCTTTTGAGGCAGCAACTCTTGTGCATAGACAACGATTGCGGAGAAGGCCGAGGCCAAAATCAACCCAACGATAATACTCAGGGCAATTGTCCCCGCTAACGTCATGTGCGGCAATATCAGCGCAAAAGGCAAAGCCCCAAGTATTGAGCCCCAGATGACCTTCTTGCGGCCAATGCGATCTCCGATTGGCCCTCCCACAAAGGTACCGACCGCAATTGCACCCAAAAAGACAAACAACAGGGTCTGTGCTTCTTGAATCGCCAGCCCGAACTTTTCGATAAGGAAAAATGTATAGTAGCTTTTGAATGTTTCGATGTAGACGAACTTGCTCAAGAGCAGGGCACCGATGATGGCGAATGCAAAAATTAGGTGCTTTTTCGGCAGTTGCGGGAGTATCCGCGGGGACGCATCAGTGGAATTTATCATCCGCTGATGGTTCGTAAACCACTTTGCGACCCTTATGAGGATGATAACGCCAATCACGGCTAAAAGGCCGAACCAAACGGTGCTTATTTGCCCCAAGGGCAAAACGAACAAAGCTGCTGCAAGCGGGCCCAAGGCAGTGCCAGTGTTCCCCCCAACCTGAAAGCTGGACTGAGCAAATCCGAGCTTGCCACCAGAGGCCATGCGACAAACACGCGAAGCCTCTGGGTGAAACAAAGCAGAACCAATCCCTAGAATGGTTGCAGAAACAAGCAAAAGCATAAATGAATCAGCCATTGCCAGCATCACGATGCCGAAGGCAACGACCGTCATTGAAACGGCAAGCGAATAAGGCTTGGGCTTCAGATCACCATAAAGCCCCATGATGGGTTGCAATATACAGGCCGTGATCTGTTGCGCCAACGTGAGTAGGCCCAGCTGGAAATAATTGAGCGCATACTGTGATTTAAAAACCGGATAGAGCGCCGGTAGCAAAAACTGGATCAGGTCATTAATCAAGTGGGTACCGCTGACCGCCAAGATGACCGAATATGAAGTCGGTATGAGTATTTTTTTGTGTGTTGCCATGGTGCTGCTCGGTGTTGTTGCGGGCTCGTTCGATGCACAAATCCCTGTGTTCCAGATAGATTTGATCGCCGAATCATTGCCCGGTCATCATGAGGATTGAGCTGCATACTGTCTTATTCGCAAGGGACTGTCTTGCCAGAAAGAAATCTGCTATCCTGTAGAAAATCTACAGGATAAATATGCTAATTTCTCGCAGATCACTCCCCCCACTCAACGCTTTGCGCGCCTTCGAAGTGTCTGGGCGACAGTTGAATTTTCGCGCAGCTGCTGAAGAGCTTGGCGTCACACAAGGCGCGGTCGCTCAACAAGTACGCATGCTGGAAGCGCATCTTGGTATTTCATTGTTTCAGCGTGTGCCACGAGGTGTTGTACTCACACCTCAAGGTGCTGCCTATCTTTCAGAAGTGACCCGCGCTTTCGATACTTTGAGTAAGGCAACAGCACAGTTGCACAATCGTACCGACGCCCTGACGATCAGCGTCACGCCGACATTTGCGACGAAACTGTTGATTCCGCAGTTATCCATGCTCAAGTCAATGCTTCCCGAAGTGGAGTTGCGCACAGTTGCCACAGTGAAGGTCTCCGACTTTGATCGCGATCAGGTCGATATTGCGGTGCGCCAAACGCACCCGCCTTTTTCAGCCGCGATTGAGACCCATTTGCTGTTCCGGCAGGATCTTGTTCTTGTAGCCAGTCCACATTTGTTGAAGGGCTTGCCATTGCCGTTAACGCGAGAACAAATCAAAGAGCTGCCATTGCTTCACGATGCTGACAATCATTGGCCCAAATTTTTTGGCACAGTTGGGAGACTGCCTGGTGCAATATTCAACCAGACATCACTTGCACTCGATGCTGCCTTGGCCGGTCAAGGGGTTGCTATTGCATGTCGCGCCTTTGTAAAAGCAGATCTAGTTGCAAAACGACTGGTCAACGTTTCCGACGCAAATTTCGGAATAGAGTCTGATTTCTATCTCGTACGAAAGCGCTCCCCTTACCCCCGTGATACAGTGGACGCCGTCTGGGCATGGTGCATTGCCAGTTTTGCTGAATGATAAACCATGAATTGATCGCTCTACAGCTGGCATCATCACCGGCTTTTCGCAACAAATCATTCTACATCAAGGATGGAAAGATTCTTCGGCATGATGGTCGCCGGTCCAACGAAATAGGATTGGCTTGGCATTGGGAGCGCGAGACCCGACAGTTGGTTGGCCGGTCAAAATCCGAGCGGCACGCACCACACCGGAGTGGCATACCATAATCGGTATGGCACCGTCGGCAGCCGCACAGCAATAGACAAGAGCATTTCCAACACGGTCCAGAAAGTCCTGCCAAGCCTCACCAGCTTCTGGCTGGAGCTCTCGTGTTGGCAACTCGGCCAGGGGCCTGCCTTCAAATATTCCCCAATCCCTCTCCACCAAACCGGCTACCAACTCTGGATCTTTACCGGGGAAAGCCAGCAAACAGCTTTCCTTTGCGCGTTCTTTCGGCGAGCAGAAAAGAGACATGCTTTCGGGCCAGTCGGAGCGTTGCAGGGCCCGAGCTTGATCGCGTCCAAAATCAGTGAGCGCGACGTCCAGCCGACCGGCAATGATCCCATCCCGATTGGCCACTGTTTCTCCGTGGCGGATTAGGCAGAAGCTGTGATGTTTTAGAGTGTCCAAGATCAAAGCTTGATACTCCCGTGTAAAAAAACCTCTGCACCGAAACCATCTTCAGAAAGATATTCTTCGGGCTCATGGCAGAAAACCGGCGCAAACCGCTCGGCTCCGAGGCGTTTGATCATTGTTTTCTGGTCAGACAGCGGAGGATGTACGTTCCAACGACAAAAATTTCCGCCGCCCACTTTTTCGATGCCTCTGGCATGCGCTGTCATGTGGCCGGTGAAGATCACATGAGCATCCTGTCCCAATCGCCCGCTTTCGTGCCACGCGCGGACATAACCCCATGCCGCTCCACCATCAGCATTGGGCGTGTCACAAATGAGAAAGCGCGCTTCATCCATGTCGCCCCGCGTCAAAAGTGGTTCTATGGATTTGGCTTTCTCAGAAATTCCTTCGCACGAGACCGCTTCTGCAATAACAGCCCGACATTCAGGATCAAGAATGACGGAATCCACTCCATAGCGCTCAATGAGATGCACTGCGAGCTCGCCAGCACGACCGGAAGGTGGCACCGGCAGCAGGATTTTGCCTTCCAGCTTGTCGATCAAGCTGTCCAGCGTGGCTATACGTTGCGCTTGTGGAATATCATCAAGATGATATGAGCAATCAATAATGGCCGTTTTGGCTTTTGGAGGCGCGTCAAAGGAGAACCATTCAGATTCTTCGGACCAGTCTCCGGAGTAAAACAACCCATCGCCAAGTGCAAAATGGAACCAGACACCACCGAGAGCATGTCCGTTGCGCCCTGTCGTCAGGCGAACGCCTTCAATGTCACTGACACCTTGTTCTGGCAAAAGACGGATATCCGCAGCTGGGGGTAACGCCATCGCAGTACGTCGGGTGGTGTAAATGGGCAGCCCATTTTCGACAGTGTAGGGCGCTCCGCCAATGTGATCGATGTGATCATGCGTGATGAAAACCGCGTCTATTCCCTCAAGCCAAGCGGGATCAAAATGGGCGTTGGCCTCTGGTCCATGGCCACAATCAAGCAGCCAGCGTCGGTTCTCAGTGGTCAACAGCATGCAAGCGGGGCCCTTTTCCCCCAAACCGGATAAAATTTTAATTTCAGCCATCTATGCCTCCTTGAATGCCCATGGTTGCGCGATGGAAAGGCCCAGCTGGCTCTCTTCGGGATAACGATCTCGCGACAGAAGGGTAATGAGATGATTTTTGGTTGTTTCCAATAGCAAGCGATATTGGCCGCCCAGATAACTGGCGCGTAGCACCCGCGCGCGGATGTCACCGCTTTCCTCAATCTTGAGATTTTCCGGTCTTAGGCAGATGTGGTTCGGAGCTTCGACGTCGGTCTCAATAGAGAAATTGGTGCCAAGAGCGCTTGCTGTCACCGCATCGTTGTTCCGTGTCAGCCCTTCAATCGGAATAACACTTCCTTCGCCCACAAAACTGGCGACAAAGCTACTACGAGGGCGTTTGTATAGAGTTTCTGGTGTGTCAAACTGCACGATTTGACCACAAGACATGACGGCAATCCGGTCAGCCATAGCCATCGCTTCTGATTGATCATGGGTCACATAAACCATGGTAGATTTGTTCCGGCGATGGAATTGGGAGAACACCTCTTGCATCGAAGCGCGCAACGCCACGTCCAGATTGGCGAGTGGTTCATCCAGCAAAACCGCCTGCGGATCAAGCACCAAAGCGCGTGCCAAAGCCACCCTCTGGCGCTGACCACCGGATAGGTCTGATGGCATTCGCTTAGCATAGTCTGTCAATTCTGTGGCCTTGAGGGCCTCGTCAGTCTGGGCGCGGACCTGCTCCTTATCCAGATGACGGACCTCCAACGCAAAGGCAACATTGCGCCGCACATCCATATGGGGCCACAAGGCGTAGGACTGAAAAACAAAGCCAATATTTCGGTCTTCTGGTGATATAAAATGACCTGTGTTGGCATTGGCCACATCCTTGGAACCAATCTGGATCCTTCCTGTGGTTGGATGCTCAAACCCTGCTAATAGGCGCAGTATCGTTGACTTTCCGCACCCGGACGGGCCGAGCAGGGCAACAAATTCGCCATCATGAATGGTGGCGTTGATGGCATCAAGAGCAGGGATTGTGTCAAATGTTTTGCCAACCCCTTCCAGCGTTAGCTTTGCCATGGAACAACTCCTTTTGGTAAGTGACGGGATGTCAACTGCACCACGCCCATCAAGACGACCACGACCAGAATAATAGTCATCGCAAGAGCTGAAGCCATGACGGTCTCTCCGCTGTCATCAAGATTAAAAATAACGACACCAAGCGTCTCTGTGCCCGATGACCAAAGCAGGGCCGAGACAGTGAGTTCGTTGAAGGCCGTGAGGAATACGAGAATGGCTCCAGCCGCAGCCGCGGGCGCGGACAGGGGAACGATTATGTGCCGCAAGCGTTGATACAGGTTAGCTCCCACGGATTGGGCGGCTTCATTCATGGCCGGATCCAGCTGCCTGATGTTGGCCTGTATGGGGCGGAACATAATAGTCAGAAAACGGGCGAGATAAGCTATGAATATGATCCAGATCGTCCCGTAAAGCGACTTCTCCGTAAATGGAAGATTGATCAGCAGCAGGATCATGGCAATTGCCAGAACCACGCCGGGCAGCGCATAGGGCAGGTCAACCAGACTGTCAAACAAACGGCCCAAACGGGAGGGATTGCGCTCCATCAACCACGCCAAGGGCAGACAAATGACCATAAGTGTCAATGCCGCGCCAGCAGATAGTAGGAAGGAATTCATAAAGGCACGCGTGGTGGCTGGCTGGCGGAAAAGGGTTTCGTACCAACTCTCAATCGTGACAGTTTGAAAATTTAAGGGTAGCCCGAAAGCGGGTACAAGGGAGGTTGCCAGCAGACCGATCATAGGCAATACGAGAATGACCAAAACCACTGTCCAAAGGGCAATTTCAACTGGCAACCGCGCTTTCCCAAGAGGAATGGCAAGCGGGCGAGAGGTCGAGCCCACCAGAGGCACCTTGGTGCATTTTTGGAAAAAACGCTGAAGTAAAATTCCCGCCACGGCCACAAGGCCAATGAGAATAGCAAGTACGGCCACTTCGCCAAGCACAGATGTACCAAGACCGGAAAGTCGTTGATAGATCAGGGTTGGCAGCGTCGAATAACCCGCTGGAATACCCAGCATAGCGGGAATGCCGAAGTTACCCAAAGCGGTGACAAAAGTTATGGCGATGCCTGCAGCCAAGCTGGGCAGGCACAAAGGCATAATGATTTGCCACCAGACACGCGGACCTTTTGCACCTGTGATCCGCGCGGCTTCTACGACTTCTTGCGGAATGGTTCTTAAACCTGCACGCAGGGTAAGGAAAACGATTGATGTATGTTGAATGCCCAACAACACAATGATGCCACCAGCTGAATAGAGCGGCTGGGGCGATCCCAGCTTGGGTGCAATGCCCAACGTGTTGAGCAGCACTGAAGAAGGGCCCATAATCTGGGTCCATGACAGGGCTGTGATTTGTGGTGGAATCATCATCGGAATCATAAGGCAAAAAACCAAACTGGCCTTGGCACGCAGATCTGTTAGAGCCACCAGAAAGGCAAAGGATCCTCCGATTAGAGCGGCGATCAGCGTACCCATTCCAGCTGTTATGAGCGAATGCCAGAGCGCATTTTGTGTAGAAGTGCGCGCAAAAACTTGCTCCAATAACAGGAGGCTGAAGGTCCCATCCACCGACAAGCCATGGGCGAACAGCCGTATCACAGGCAACAAGGTGAGCGCGCCTGCGAGCAATAACACAAACGAAAGCAACCGGCCCTCGGACCGGTTGCTCCCTGCGTGACAGAAGTCAGGCATTATTTGTCACCAAACATTTCAGCAAACTTAGTTTTGTTTTCTTCAGCATTTTTGAGGGCTGCGTTTGGATCGAAAGCCATCAATTTGATATCTTTGCGAGCAGGAAAACCTGCTGGCACAGCCATATCACTTCTCGCTGGAATGTAGCCCATGTCGAGGACCAGTTCTTGACCCTCTTTAGAGAGTACAAAATCAACAAATTTTTGCGCGGTAGCCATATGTTTGGCATTTTTCAGGATTGCAACCGGCTCAGTCACGTAAGATACGCCCTCTTTGGGGAACACAAACTCAATAGGGGAGCCTTTGGCTTTGTTGCGGATGGCAAGGAAGTCAACCACAACACCGTAAGGTTTCTCGCCAGAAGCAACTGCTTTGAATGTGCCGCCATTACCACCTTTGGCGCGTGCCTCATTGGCAGCCAGAGCAGCATAATAGTCCCAGCCAAGACTTTCATCACCAGTCAAAGTGGCGAGATGAATCAAAGCTGCACCTGAATAGAGCGGGGATGGCATAGCGATCTGACCTTTAAAGGATGGATCAGCCAAATCAGCCCATGCTGTTGGGGCTTTCTCTGCGCCTGTGTTGTAGACGATGCCTGAGGTGATGAGTTTGGTGGAATAATAATATCCATCCGCACTGTAGAGCGCTTTGTCGTAGGCGACGGCTTCTTTAGAATGATAGGCAGTAAGAAGATCTTTCTGCGCCATGCTTTCCAAGGTGACGGTGTCCGCGATCAAAAGAACATCTGGCTGCGGGTTGCCCGCTTCGATCTCGGCATAAAGGCGAGCCATCAATTTGGTGGTACCATCTCGCACCCAATTGACTTTGATGTCTGGATTGGCAGCCATAAATGCATCAACGGTCTTTTGCGCGTCCGCATTTGGCTGTGAGGTATATAGGGTCAAATCATCTGCAAAGGATGTTGTAGCAATCAGGCTCAACGCAGCAGCGGTCAGCAAGGTTTTCATAGAAAAGACTCCGCCTAAATTGGCTTTCGTTCGAAAGTGAAATTACAAGATGGAATTTCGCACGAAAGATTAAAACTTTTGTGACAGTCGGCCTAAAACTTGAAACTGAATGAAAAGTAAGAGATAAATTGCTCGTACAATGGATATTCAGCTGTTTCTAAGGAAAGAGAATGAGGCGTGCAGATCTAAATAGAAGACGGGATCAGATCATTGCTTTGCTCTCGTCGAACGGAGAACTGACCGCAACGGATCTTGCCAAAAGGCTGGATGTATCGGTTCAGACAATTCGAACGGACTTGCGTGATCTTGACGAAGCGTTCCTTGTGCAGAGACGCAATGGCATTGTCCGCATGCGGCAGCAACCGGAGAATATTGGCTATTCGCCTCGTATGAGCATCTCGCGGATGGAGAAGCTCAATATTGCGCTTGCCGTCAGAAATCTCATTCCGGATGGGGCACGAGTTGCGTTGGGCACCGGAACTACGGTGGAGCAATGCGCAAATTTTCTTGCATCCAAAGAAAAACTATTTGTTGCGACCAACAATATCCATGCCGTGATGGCGTTTCAGCAGGCTTCTGAGGCTGTTGTGGTGATTGCAGGCGGTACTGTGCGCCTGAGGGATCTGGACATGATCGGGTCTGCAAGTTCTGATTTCTTCGCCAACTATCGTGTTGATGTGGCCGTGTTCAGTTGCGGTGGTGTATCCGATAGCGGTGAAGTGCTGGATTATAATATGGATGAAATAGCGGCCCGCAAAGCCATAGTCAGCTGCGCCAAAGAAACGATTCTCGTCTTTGATAGCGAAAAGCATGGCAAGGACTTGCCCTGTCGCATGCACAATCTGTGGGACTATAACAAGATCGTCACATTGGCGGAACTGGATGCCTCTGTGCAAGAACAATGTGCGGCGCATGGCTGCGAAATTGTAAAGGTTCCCAAGGCTGAAGTGGTCCAGAAAATCTAAACAGCCCGCCAAGATGTTTCGCAAGCGAACGTCAGGATGTAGAAACAAATACAAGGATCAGTTTTTCAGACAAGTTTAAAAGGGAGCGTGAACTTCAAATCGAGACCGGTCGCATGCTGAATGATCTATGGCGGAAATCGAAGTCGGGAATAGGAGCTTTCGCCTCAATTCCGTATGCGATCTCTCAGATAAACAGTCACCGCTTACAGGAATAATGCCATTTGGGGTGCAGATTGTCTTGCTTTCACTTGCGCGCATTGCCCTGTCGCGCAGCTTCACCTGCTAACAGGTTTTCTCTGATCTTCTCGGATTGCGCACCGCTTTTCCGGTCTCACGGTCCAAAAACTCTAAAATGAGCCACTACCGGCCTGTGTTTTGTCGATTTTGATCAGCGATCCAGAGCTTGCAAAATGGACGCGTATGACGTCCGCTAAAGCCTCGGCAGCGGGGTTTGATCGAGCGCTCGCTTGGTAAAGAACCAGTTGCACACTCGATAGTGTTGGGAAACTGTCTGCTTTTCCAAGAACGCGCATTCCCGGTACGACAGCACTTTTGGCGATTACGGTTACCAGACTTCCGCTCATAACGGCTGCCTGTAACCCAGCCATGCCTTCACTAACCAACTGGATTTTCCATTTCCGGCCAATCGCTTGCAACGCATCAAGTGCTATATCGCGAAAGACATTGCCAATAGGCAGCATGGCAAGCGGAACAGTCTCCACATTAAGCGATGATGTCATCTCTGATGTGACCCAAACCAAAGGCTCATCCGCGACGACCTGACCATTGGGAAAGGCCCGCATGCCGGTGACCAACGCCAGGTCAATTTCATTCTGGGTGACTTGCGCAACCAATGGGCTTGAAAGGCGGCTTTGTAGAATGATCTCAACATTCGGATAAGCCGTAAAAAAGCTGGATAAGATCTGGGGAAGCAATGCTGCTGCGTATAAGTCGGGCACCCCTAGAATGACCTGTCCATCCAGTTTGGGGGCAGAGAGGCGGACATGCACTTCGTTTTGCAATTGCAAGATGGTGCGGGCATATCCCAGAAGCAACTCGCCTTCAGATGTCAAAACAAATCGACGGCCAATTGTCGAAAATAACTTGGTTCCGACAGAGCTCTCGAGGCGCTGTATTTGCAGCGTTACAGCGGGCTGGGTGCGCCCAACCTTGCGTGCGGTTTCCGATACGCTACCTGTTTCCACCAAAAGGACAAAAGCCTGCAGAAGTTTTGGATCAAGTGATTTCATCATATTTGTATTAAATATATTTATGAAAGAGATTTAAAGAATAAATTTTCTTTTGTGCGAAACCCGCGTTAGGCTTTAGTAGTAACCAGTAGACTTCCCGCAGAAATTTGGAGACCCTCACAATGTCAACCACTCGTCGCCTCTTCCTCGGCCTTAGCGTTGCAGCCCTAACCGTTAGTGCCGCTCCCTTGCTGTCTTCGACCGCTTTAGCGCAAGACAAAGTAATAAAAGTGGGCACCTTGAAGCTTATCCACGGCATTACCCCGTATTTTTATCAAAAATTCGCACCAGAAGGTGTGACGTTTGAGGTCTTTCCATTTGAAAGCCCAACGGACGGCAAAAATGCTGTTGTAACAGGCACGGTTGATTTCGCCATCTATGGTTTGGCAGCCGCTACTCTGGGCGCCGCCGCTGGTGAACCGGTTGTTGTTGTTGGCGCTGCATGTAACCGCGGTATGGCCGTTGTTTCCGGTATCGATTCTACCATTGACACAATCAAGGATCTGGCTGGCAAAAAGGTCGGCATTTGGCCCGGCTCGACGCAAGAAGTTGTCATTCTGGACCGGCTTGCGGCCGAAGGCATGACAATCAAAGACATTCAGCCCATTCGAGTCTCCTTCAGTGATATGGCGTCTGCTTTGGAACGCGGTGATTTGGATGCCTATGTCGGCGCGGAACCAGGGCCGGGCATCAGCTTGGCCAAAGGGGTCGGCAAAATTGTTGAATATCCTTATTCCACGCCCACCGGATCTCTCAATATGGTTCTGACAACGCGACAAGAGAATCTGGACGAGAACCAAGAGTTGCTCGAAATGATGCTGAAGGTTCACAGCCAAGCGACAGAATATGCGATGGCAAACCGTGATGAATTTGTCAGTGTTGCAATGCAAAAACTTGGCCAGACAAAACCCTCTATCGAAAAAGCGGCCCCCAATGTCGAGTTGACGTGGAAAATCGACGATAAGTTCATTGAACAGGCAAAATATTACGGCAGCCAGATGCTGGATAAAAAGCAAATCCGTGACTTGCCTGATTATGCCACCTTTATTCAGCCTTCGGTCGTTCAGGCGATTGAAGCGGAATAACACTTTCTCAGTCCCCCGTAAAACCTGCATGTTGCAAACCCACTTGTTTGCAACATGCCAAAGACAACGGAATATGCTGTGTCTATTAATGTCGAAAGTCGTTTCTGGAAGGTGGTCCTTGGTGCCATTTTCCCAGTTATTTTAATTCTGTCGTGGCATTTTGCTGTTGTCCTAACTGGAAGCCGTCTCATTCCTGAACCCTATGAAGTTGCGGTCATGATGTGGGATTTTGCATTTGGCGGCATTTATGACGATGCGTTCAGCGCCTCTCTTCCTGTCCATTTCTGGGTGTCTGTCCAGCGTGTCTACGGTGGATTTTTATTGGCGGTGGTGACGGCCGTGCCTTTGGGATTGATGATCGGGCGGTTTGCCGTTTTGCGCGCCATGCTTGACCCGACGCTGTCTCTGCTGCGCCCCGTTCCGGTTACGGCTTGGCTGCCTCTTTCCATGATTTTTTTCGGCCTGGGGCCGAAGTCCGCAATTTTCCTTGTTTTTCTCGGCGCGTTCTATCCGATCCTTCTCAATACAATTTTCGGGGTAAAATCAGTCGACGAAAAACTTTTTGAAGCAGCTGCGATGTTGGGCTGTAAAGGTTCTCAGCTATTCCAAGCAGTCGTTATTCCGGCTGCAATCCCGCAAATCTTTAATGGTCTTCGCCTTGGTTTGGGCTTCGCTTGGATATTGATTGTTGTGGGCGAGATGACTGGCGTTCCTGAAGGACTGGGTGCTGTGATTATGGATGGAAGAACCCTATCGCGAACCGATCTTGTGATTACTGGCATGATCGTGATCGGCATAACCGGTTTTCTCTCCGATCGCCTAATTGTCCTGCTCAACAATCGCCTGCTGCAATGGAGCCCGCAACACCATGCATAATTTCCCCTCTTCCTCAAAGTCTTCGACAGGTCTTCCTATTCTCTCAATTGACAGTTTGGAAAAGACTTTTCCTTCTGCCGATGGCGACATTCACGCGCTTCACAACATAAATCTTGAGGTTCGCAAGGGAGAGTTTGTTTGTCTTCTCGGTGCATCAGGGTGTGGCAAATCTACATTGCTACGCGTTATTGGTGGGTTCGATTCACCAAGCGAAGGATCCGCAAAAATATATGGCAAAAAAATAGATGGTCCTGGCCCGGACAGGGGTGTTGTTTTTCAGGACTACGCGCTCTTTCCCTGGTTAACGGTCCAAGAGAATATTGCCTTTGGTCCCAAACACCGTGGTTTGCCGAAATCTGAGATCAAGGATATATCCCAGAAATATATGGAGATGGTCGGCCTTACGAAGTTTGCAACAAAATACCCCAACACACTTTCCGGCGGCATGAAACAACGCGTGGCTATCGCCCGGGTGTTGGCCAATGACGCTGAAATATTGCTGATGGATGAGCCGTTTGCCGCGCTTGATGCACTGACGCGCGCCAAGTTACAAGAAGAGTTATTGGACATCTGGGAGCGGACCAGCCTGACGGTTATCTTCGTGACCCATTCAGTTGAAGAGGCCGTTGTTCTATCGGACAGAATTGTCGTTATGGGAGCCGGCCCAGGACATATTGAATCCGATATCTCCATCACATTACCACGTCCGCGTGATCCTTCATCCGTTGAGTTCAATGATCTCCGCCGCGATGTCAGTAACCAACTGAGGAAGAATATTATTCAAGCTGCCAGCGTGAAAGAATCCGCCGATGTCTAAAGATAATTCTAAAAGCGAGCCGGAGCTGAACGCCGGTCATCATGTTTATCGTGGCATGACAAAGTCGGAATTGGACGTGGCTTACAACAATACAGAAGCTGTCGTCGATAGTTCTGAGCATATGGAAAACTGGATCGCACAAAGTGCGGTCATCCGAAGCGGCGACAACGCTGTTCTCGATGTACCCTATGGTGCTAAACCGAAAAACAAGTTGGACTTTTTCAAATCAGCATCACCGGACTGTGGTTTATTCATCTTTATTCATGGTGGATATTGGCAACGCAACAACAAAGATATGTTTGCGTTTGTGGCTGAAGGTTTATGCGCTGAACAAATAAACGTCGCCACGATAGGCTATACGCTTGCACCAGACGCATCGCTAACCGATATCGCCTCCGAGATTGAAAGCGCCATTGATTATCTGGCGGACAATGCAACTCAGCTAGGATTCGATCAGGAGAAAATCTATATTGGCGGCTGGTCAGCAGGTGGACATCTATCGGCATTATTGGCCCAGCATCCTGCGGTCAAGGGTTTCATATCCATAAGCGGAATCTTTGACTTAGAGCCCATATCGAAATGCTACCTGAACGAAAAATTAGATCTGTCGCACGAGGAAATCGAGGTTTTAAGCCCAGCGAACCATGCCTTACTGGCGACCAAGACGGTCACCTTGTTCGCAGGCGAGCTGGAATTGCCAGAGTTGAAACGGCAGACCAATGATTATGCCAAAACAGTCTCCCAATCACACAAGGATCTTTTGCATACGATAATTGAGGGCAAAAACCACTATTCAATTCTTGAGGAAATTTGGCAGAAAAACGGTGTCATTGCCCGCCGAATAGTGGATCTTATGAAGTGATCCTGTGTGGTCCGACTAAAGTAACTAGACCCGCAATATACACCGGTTCCTTCAACCAACAGGCAAGTGAGAAACCTCTATACCCTTACCCTTGTTGCCACCAAAGTCATGGCTATTGAAAAGCCCTATTTCTTTCAATGTAGCTCAAAAGGGCGAGACCTTATCGGTGACAGTGGTATATTGTAAAAAGTTGTTTTTCGACAAAATGCAACCTGAAGTATCGAAAATCACCGGATTGCCGTTATCTTTCGTATATTTATGCGAATGGTT
>NZ_PKUQ01000002.1 GCF_002866925.1 Cohaesibacter celericrescens | reverse complement strand
TTACAACCATAGATAATAGAGATGATGGAGCTGTATTAGTGCCGTATGTCATGTTTGGACCTAAAATGCCGGTTGATTAAAATTTGAACTATTCCCTTAGGGGAAGCCAAATCACTATCGGATATAACTGGGTCCTATCAAGAAGCTCCGTGAAAGGAGTCTTGGGATCGACGCTCAGGGATGCAAACAATGACCAAGACATTATTCAAAAAAGCAACATTTGCTCTTTCAGTCTTTGCGCTGTTATTTTCCGCACCACTGCAAGCCAGACCCAATACGGATGCGGTAGCTCAGCTTAAGAGCCTTCAATCTCAATTGATCCAGTTGAAGGAGCGGAACAAAAACCGTCCTCCCTTGGCCTATCAGGTATTCTGCCGCAAACATGCGCGTGAATGTCGGGGAGGGGGCTCAAGTTCGGTACGCTACAACAAAAAACTGATCGCAACACTTTATGAAACCAACCGCGCTGTAAACCGCAAAATTCGTTATCGCAATGACCGTGGTGAAACATGGTCCATCAACACACCGTTTGGTGATTGTGAAGATTATGCTTTGACCAAACGATCCGAACTGATCCGGAAGGGTGTTCCTGCCAGCTCTTTGCGTATGGCAGTGGTCAAAACTCGTTCCGGTATCGGGCATGCGGTTCTGGTTGTTCGTACAAATCGTGGTGACTTGGTACTCGACAACCGCCGTAGTTCCATCCGCACCCGCAGTAAAACTGGCTACAAATATCTCAAAATGGCGACAGCAAACCCAAAAAAATGGGTCTCGTTACTATTGAAATAACCGTGCCTTGTTGTCCCCACCTTTCGGTGCGGACAAGTAGGCATTTGAAAATGATATTGAATTGTTTGATTTGATACCCACACGGTGAAGCCAGGTACGATCTATCTCATGGCTTTCACGTGTTGAGATTCAATAAGAATTCATTAGGGATTCTTAAGGTATCATTATCGTACGGGAGATGAATATGGGACTTATCGAAGTATCAATCATCTATGGGTTGGTTACCAGCCAATTGAAGGGCAGCTTTTCTATGGCAATTTCAGCCATACTTTTTGGTGCAGTTTGCCTTATCGGTCTCCTTACTTCTCCATTGGGTATATCGACAGGGATTCAGATCGCAATTGCGGCTTGGTTCTGCTTCAATTTGTCGTTTTTTTCTTGGATTTTTCTCCCAAACTTACTCGTCAAACGCCTTACATGAGATCGATTCATAGTAAAGCATCAAATTGGTTATGGATGCCCCAAGGGCCCGATTATTTAAAACAATAATTTCAAATGATGGATCAAGATCTTTAGAGCTGCTGACTTAGATAAATCGGAGTCCATTGCACCGGGCCGTTCTCTGACCCTCAGCGTTGATCCAATTGTGTTTTTATCATTTAGTCTCAACTTTTTGCAGAGCACATTGGGATCTAGGCTTAGAATTATTTGCAACCACTGAAATAAATAAAAATATAATGCAGATATAAGTAGCTTACAGGAGCGTTCGATTAACCCTAAATCGGGATAGAAATATGTATTTTGTCGGTTTTCTTGTCCTATACGGGCTTGGGTTTGCTTTAGGCTTGGAATATCTTGGGTGGCCCTTTGTTGCTTTGTGGTTGGTCGGATTCTTCGTTTTTGCCAATGAAATGTGCAAATTTGTATTAGCGGTTCGCACTTCATCAAATGAAGCCTACGTTAATGGTGAGCTTTAAAGGGTTCGCTAATAGCCACTGTCCCGAGTGACACAGCCGCCAATACATATGGAGCATCCCATGCTTTGAATGCATTGGATTTTAGACTTTCAAAAACACCCAGCCAATAGCAACATTGCGCAATTTTGTGTGTGGCATGTAGAAATATGCACGTGCGGTCTTGTTTACGCATCATCTTCATTATGTGGTTTCAAACCAACTGAGCTGTTGGTTCGGGAAATAATGCGGATAATTTCTGTTTGTGAATGAACCTTAGAGGCGTTTGCTTGGTGTTATACACGGTTTAAAACGCTAAAAACGGCGTCATACTTAGAGAGAGATTTGGAACTAAATGCCTATTAATTGGGCAAATAGTGGGCGCGCAGATAGATAAAACAGCCATTTCGGGGCAACTCGGCGCGCGTTGCTGGCCTTGTGTTTCATGAACTATTGGACGAAAGTTTATAATTGCTCTAAAAACTGAATAAGTGGGGCGATGAATCTGAAGGCTATACTGCGAGCGCGCCATTTAGCCGTCGTATACCAGACGCAAAGATTTTTGCGTTATTGGTGAACCAGGATCAAACTATCATTTGGATACGCCAAATTCATTCGCAGTTGGCAAGTCTTTGCTTTACGTGCAAAAATCGGATGTTCGGATATGAATACGAAAATATTTCAAATCAAACTGAAACAAGAAATTCTCCGTCACCTTAAATACTCACTAGGCAAAGATCAGGGCCACTCAACCCCTTATGATTGGCGCATGGCGTTGTCGTTGGCAATGCGCGATATGGTGGTGGACCCTTGGTTCGATAGTACGCGCAAAACTTATGAGGCAAATGCCAAGCGGGTCTATTATCTATCAATGGAATTTCTGATTGGCCGTCTTATTGAGGATGTGGCAATCAATCTCGGTTTTGAGGACGTGGCGCGCGAAACCATGCGAGAACTGGGGCAGGATTATTCCAGGATTGTGGCCAACGAACCCGATGCAGCCTTGGGCAATGGGGGGCTCGGTCGCCTTGCAGCTTGTTTTCTCGACTCGCTTTCAACACTCGGAATTCCTGCATATGGCTATGGTATTCGCTACGAGCACGGCTTGTTTGAACAGCATTTTGAAAATGGTCAACAGATTGAAACCGCTGAAGGCTGGTTGGCGCAGCGCAACGTTTGGGAATTTGAACGTCCAGAAGTATCCTATCCAATCGGATTTGGTGGTCATGTAAGCGAGAGCGATGGCCGTACGGTCTGGCACCCAGCAGAGACGGTGCGGGCTCAGGCCTATGATGCACCAACTCTGGGTTGGCAAGCCAAATGGTGTAACACGCTTCGCCTTTGGGCAGCCAAGCCAACGCGCAAATTTGACTTGGAAAGCTTCAATCGCGGAGATTTCCTCGGTGCCAGTGCGCCAGAGGCATTGGCTCGGACTATCTCTCGCGTCCTATATCCCGATGACACCACCGAAATTGGTAAAGAATTGCGCCTGAAGCAGGAGTATTTCTTCACATCTGCTTCCATTCAGGATTTGATCCGTCGCTTTCTTTCCACCAACGACGATCTGCGCAATTTGCCAGACAAAGCGGCCATTCAGCTCAACGATACCCATCCCGCGATTGCTGGGCCTGAGCTTATCCGCCTGCTAACCGATGTCCATGATATTGAAATATTTGAAGCTATTGACATTACGCGCAAGTGTCTGGGTTATACCAACCATACCTTGTTGCCTGAAGCGCTGGAACGTTGGCCTGAGCATCTGTTTGCCCGGATCCTGCCGCGTCACTACCGCATTATTGAAATTATTCAGGATCAGCATCTTAAAGAAACTGGCTCCAATATACGCATCATTGACCATGGCAACGTGAATATGGGCGAATTGGCCTTTATCATGGCTCATCATGTCAACGGAGTTTCGGCGCTGCACACTGAATTGGTGAAAGAAACTGTCTTTGGTGACCTGCATAAGGTTTATCCAAAACGTATCGTCAATGAGACCAACGGTATCACCCCGCGCCGGTGGCTCTATTCCTGTAATAAGCCATTGCGTGAATTGATTAATTCCACCATTGGCACCAAGTGGCCTGATAATCTCGAACGCCTGAAAAGACTGGCAAAACATGCCGATGATGCGTCTTTCCAAGGCGAGTTCCGTGCAGCCAAACGACAAAACAAAGAACGTCTTATCTCCTGGTTGAATGAACGCAATGGTGTCACTTTCAATCCAGATGCCATGCTTGATGTTCAGGTCAAACGTATCCATGAGTATAAACGTCAGCTGATGAACTTGCTGGAAACCATTGCTTACTGGAATGAAATCAAGGAAAATCCAACCAAAGACTGGACCCCAAGAGTCAAGGTCTTTGGCGGCAAAGCGGCTCCAGGTTATGAGGTCGCAAAACAAATCATTCACCTGATTAATGATGTTGCAAAAGTCATCAACAATGACCCGGTCACTAAAGACTATTTGCAGATCATTTTCCCGCCAAACTACAATGTTTCCATGGCCGAGATTTTGATTCCTGCATCGGATTTGTCCGAACAAATCTCAACAGCAGGCAAAGAAGCATCGGGCACTGGCAATATGAAGTTTGCTCTTAACGGAGCGCTCACTATTGGCACTCTTGACGGGGCTAATGTGGAAATTCGCGAGCATGTTGGCGCAGAAAACTTCTTCTTGTTTGGCCTAACGGCATCGGAAGTGGTTGAACGGCGCAATGAGCCTGACTATGCCAGACGTGCAATTGAAGCGAGCCCACGCCTTTATAGGGTCCTCAATCAAATCGCTAGTGGTGTGTTTTCACCAGAAGAAACTCATCGCTACGGGTCGATCGTTCAGATGATGTATGAGAGCGACTACTTCTTGGTTACGTGTGATTTTGATTCCTATTTTGATACTCAGCGTAAGGTCGATGAGGCTTATAAAGATACCAAGCTGTGGACCAAAATGGCGATTCTTAACACGGCCAATGTTGGCTGGTTCTCATCGGATCGGACCATCAAAGGCTATGCCAAAGATATTTGGCATACAAAATCTCTTTATTAAGGGAGATCAATCAAATTATTCGGCGACCTATTCCAAAAGCTAGTCGCCGAGTTTTGGCACGATGACTTTTGCGATTCAAAGGTCTAGTCCTTGCTTTGTTGATCCGTAGAATGCCCCTCTCGGATCGTAATTTATGTCAATACAATAAGATAGAGCGAGTCTAATGGTTTCAATTATCTTAGACTTGCTCTAGCCTAAAGATTAAATTGAGGGGAAAGGCAGAGCTATGACATACATCTCCCGACGTGACGCACAGTCCATTCAAAATGGGGTGCACAGCGATCCATTCTCGGTTCTGGGGCTTCATGAGTGGAAGGACAAGCTAGTCATTCGAGCCTTTTTCCCCGGTGCAGGGAAAGTCGAAGTTCTCAACCATGAAACCGGCGAACTGATCACTGCCCTCATTCGGGATGAATCGGCTCAGGATATCTTTACAAACATCATTGAAAACGCAACCGAGCGTTTTCCCTACAAATTTCGCATCACCATGGGTGATCATGTTTGGGTCACAGAAGACACTTACAGATTTGGCCCTGTGATTGGTGAACTGGATGAATATCTATTGGGTGAGGGCACTCACCATGAGCTTTGGAAGGTTCTGGGCGCCCATGTGATGACGCATGAGGGTGTAGCCGGTACGCATTTTGCTGTTTGGGCTCCCAATGCTCGTCGTGCTTCAGTTGTTGGCAATTTTAACGGATGGGACGGCCGTCGTCACCAGATGCGACAACGCGGTGCAACCGGTGTTTGGGAGATTTTCATTCCGGGCATTGATGACGGTGAACCCTATAAATATGAGCTGCTTAACAGACAGGGTAACTTGTTGCCACTTAAGGCCGATCCTGTTGGGTTTGGATCAGAGCATGCCCCGCGCACCGCGTCCATTGTCCGTCGCCTAGACTGCCATGAGTGGAAAGACGCCGGATGGATGTCAAAGCGCGAATTGTTGAGCCGGATTGATCAACCCATTTCCATCTATGAAGTGCATTTGGGGTCATGGAAAAGGGTGCAGGACGAGGGTAACAGACCTCTTTCCTATCATGAATTGGCGCGTGATCTGGTTCGCTACGTCAAAGATATGGGCTTTACGCACATTGAGTTGATGCCAATTTCTGAGTTCCCGTTTGATGGCTCTTGGGGCTATCAGCCCGTTGGTCTGTTTGCTCCGACCATTCGGCATGGAACGCTTGAAGAATTTAGGGACTTTATTGATGCCTGTCACGAAGCCGAAATCGGTGTGTTGATCGATTGGGTTCCTGGGCATTTCCCAGAAGATGTGCATGGCTTAGGCAAATTCGATGGCACGGCTCTTTATGAGCATGAAGATCGCCGCGAAGGCTTCCATCCTGATTGGAATACGCTGGTTTATAATTATGGCCGCAAGGAAGTAACCAATTTTCTATCGGCTAATGCCCTTTATTGGCTCAAGGAGTTTCACGTCGACGGTCTGCGCGTCGATGCCGTTGCATCCATGTTGTATCGTGATTACTCGCGCAAAGAAGGCGAGTGGATCCCCAATAAAGACGGTGGCCGAGAAAATTACGAAGCGATTGACTTCCTTCGGAACATGAATGAAATGGCTTATGGAGAAGTCAACGGGATCATGACGGTTGCCGAAGAATCAACGGCATTTCCCGGTGTCAGTGCTCCAACAAATTATGGTGGCCTCGGCTTCGGATACAAATGGAATATGGGGTGGATGAATGACACCCTGCGTTACATGTCACAAGACCCGGTACACCGCAAATATCATCACCACAACATGACTTTCGGGTTGCATTATGCCTTCTCGGAAAACTTCATCCTGCCTTTAAGTCACGATGAAGTGGTGCATGGGAAGGGGTCTCTTCTCAACCGGATGCCGGGATATCCTGCTGACCAATTTGCCAATTTGCGGGCTTACTATGGCTTTATGTGGGGGCATCCTGGCAAGAAATTACTGTTTATGGGTGGGGAATTTGCTCAGGGCCAAGAGTGGAACCACAATCAAAGCCTTGATTGGCATCTGCTCGGTCATGATTTTCAGCGCGGTGTGCAGTCCCTTGTGCGCGACTTGAACCGCATTTATCACGATGTTCCTGCTTTGCACCAGCTTGATACGAGGCCTGAAGGATTTGAGTGGATCAATTCCAATGCGCATGCGGATTCTGTCTTCTCATGGGTCCGAAAAGGCAAAAATGGTGAAGCACCCGTACTTGTGGTGAGCAATATGACGCCGGTCGAACGGCAACATTATAGGGTTGGCGTGCCTGAAGCTGGGCGTTGGCTTGAAATCCTAAATACCGATTCCAGTCTTTATGCGGGCGGCGGCCGAGGCAATCTTGGCGCATCACAAACCGAAGAAATCGCATCCGATGGACGCGATGTATCTTTGTCTTTGACGCTGCCACCACTATCCACGCTCTATTTCCAGTTGGAACGTGTATAAGATCTCATTGATCACTTGTGGTCATCCAATAGAAGGGAGGTTGCTATGAAACTTGATCGTGAAACTTCGAGACTTGCAAATCAGTCGATGGCGTTCATCTTGGCTGGTGGCAAAGGAAGCCGATTGCAGGAGTTGACCGAAAAACGCTCCAAGCCCGCCATGTATTTTGGTGGTAAAAGCCGCATTATCGACTTCGCACTTTCAAATGCCGTAAACTCAGGCATTCGCCGTATCGGCGTAGCAACCCAATATAAGGCGCACAGCCTTATTCGTCACTTGCAACGTGGGTGGAGTTTTTTCCGCGAAGAGCGCAACGAATATCTGGATATTCTGCCCGCTTCCCAGCGTATGGATAACGAGGTTTGGTATAAGGGCACCTCAGACGCAATTTATCAAAATATCGATATCTTGGAGAGTTACGGTCCGAAATACATGGTCATTTTGGCTGGCGACCACATCTACAAACAAGACTATGGATTGATGGTCCGACAACATGTTGAGACCGGCGCAGACGTGACCATTGGCTCCATCGAGGTCCCTATTGAGGAGGCCAGTGCCTTTGGTGTCATGAAAGTGGATGAAAACGACAATATTCTGGAATTTGTCGAAAAACCGGAAAACCCACCTTCTATGCCGGGTGACCCAACGCGCGCCCTTGCGTCTATGGGTATCTATGTTTTTGAATCCAAACTGCTCTACGATATGCTTCGTCAGGATGCTGATAATCCCGATACTCAAAACGACTTTGGCAAAGATATCATTCCTTACTTGGTCAAGCACGGCAAAGCAGTGGCTCATCCCTTCAGCCATTCATGCATCCGGTCCGGGTTGGAAAAAAAGCCTTATTGGCGTGATGTAGGAACCATTGACGCTTTTTGGGAAGCCAACATTGATCTGACGGATTTTGTACCCGAGTTGGACATCTATGATAACGATTGGCCAATCTGGACCCATCAGGAGCTTCAGCCTCCAGCGAAATTTATCCACGATGAAGAAGGACGCCGCGGACAGGCTGTGTCTTCTATGGTCTCTGGTGGATGTATCATTTCAGGGTCGTCCCTTAATCGTTGCTTGTTGTTCACAGGTGTAAAAGCCCACTCTTTCTCTTCAATGGAAGGCGTTGTTGCGCTTCCTCACGCAGAGATTAATCGTAACGCTGAGTTAAAAAATGTGGTCATTGACCGCGATGTAAAAATCCCGGCAGGCCTTGTGGTCGGTCAGGATCCCGTGCTTGACGCTCAGCGCTTCCGCCGTACTGATAGCGGCATTTGTCTGATCACCCAATCCATGATCAACAAACTGGATCTATAAATGAACGTACTATTTGTTGCCTCCGAATGCGCACCCTTTGTCAAAACTGGCGGTCTTGCCGATGTTATTGGGTCTGTTCCAAAAGCTTTGGAACAGCTTGATAACACTGTCAAAATCTTGATTCCGGCCTATCCTGCGCTTAAAGACTGGATCAAGCATGGCGATCTTCTGTTAGAATTGGAAGATTTGTTTGGTGGACCCGCTCGCGTTTATTCTGTGCGTGCGAAAGGGTTGAATTTGTTGCTGCTGGAGGCAGCACATCTTTTCGATCGTAAAGGGACAATCTATCTCGATGAGGAAGGTTACGATTGGGAGGACAACGCCATTCGTTTTGGCGCTCTTTCCCTAATCGGTGCCAAAATCGGCCTGGATGGCATCGGTGGATGGAAGCCAGATGTCATCAATGCCCATGATTGGCAAGCCGGTTTGGTGCCCGTATATTTGCGGCAATCAGGCCGCAAAGCACCTCCTGTTGTTATGACAATTCATAACATCGCGTTCCAGGGGCTGTTTGATGGGGCTTTGCGTGGTCCTCTCGGACTGTCATCTGGGCTATTCACTCCTGATGGGTTTGAATATTGGGGTCATATCGGCTACCTCAAAGGTGGCATCGCGATGGCCGACAAAATCACTACGGTAAGCCCAACCTACGCTGAGGAGTTGCTGACTCCAGAATTTGGGATGGGACTCGAAGGGTTGCTTCGCAGTCGGCAATCTGATTTGACGGGTATTTTGAACGGTATCGATTTGGATATCTGGAATCCTGAAACAGATAAAGCCCTGACAAAAACCTTTACTGCCAAAACCCTGAAACGCAAAGCGGCTAATCGCACACGGGTTGAAGAGAAGTTTGGGCTTGCATCCAACCCAGACGCACCCTTGTTCTGTGTGATTTCGCGACTTACGACCCAGAAGGGTCTCGATTTGTTGCTAAAATCGATACCAACACTGATTAAACGCGGTGCACGTTTAGCGGTTTTGGGGACGGGTGATAAAAAACTGGAAGACGATTATCGGGCGATGGCAGATCGGTTTCCTGAGTCTGTTAGTGTTGAAATCGGCTATGACGAAGAGCTATCCCACATGCTACAAGGTGGCTCAGACGCGATATTGATCCCTTCTCGTTTTGAACCGTGCGGACTGACACAGCTTTACGGCCTACGCTATGGCACCATTCCTGTTGTTGCGCGCACTGGAGGTCTTGCGGATACGGTGATTGATGCAAATTCGGCCGCTCTCACAGCCTCTTGCGCTACAGGTATTCAATTTTCTCCCATTACAATTGAAACACTGGAAAAAGCGATTAATAGAACCTGTGATTTATTCAAAGAGCCCAAGCATTGGCGTGTCATGATGCGCCGCGCAATGGAGCAAGAAGTAGGCTGGGATCATTCTGCCAAATTGTACAAACAGCTGTTTTCATCACTGATTGAAGAGCGAGCCGACTAGGACCAACCACTCAATGAAATATAGAATTTCGAGCGGTAGCTCGCATCAACTCGGTGCATTTTTTGATGGTGAAGGGACCAATTTTGCGGTCTTTTCAGAAAATGCGAGTCAAATCGATCTTTGTTTTTTCTCACCCGATGGGAAAAAGGAAATCGACCGTGTTTCGTTGCCTGAAAGAACCGGGCCCGTCTGGCATGGGTATGTCGACGGGGTCAAACCCGGTGCTCTGTATGGCTATCGTGCACACGGCATTTATGCACCAGAGCAAGGGCACCGCTTCAATTCCAACAAGCTGTTGTTGGACCCTTACACGCGTGAGCTGCACGGCAACTGGACGCCTTCGGCCACGGTGTTTGGCTATCAAAAAGGCGCTAAAGGTGCCGATTTGACGTTTGGTGCCGCAGACAGTGCCGATTGCATGCCAAAATCAGTAGTTTCAGACCCTCGGTTGAATGAGTTTCTTCAACAAGAAGCACCCAAGTTCCGGGATCGCGATCTCATCTATGAGGCACATACCAAAGGCCTGACAAAGTTGCATCCCGGCGTGCCAAAAGCGTTACAGGGAACCTATGAGGGTCTTGCCTCTGATGCGGTCATCGATCATCTTTTGTCTCTTAATGTGTCCGCCATTGAATTGATGCCCGTGCATTCTTTTTTGGATGACGAGTTTCTTCAAAACAAAGGTCTGCGCAATTATTGGGGCTATAACACCATCGGCTTTTTTGCTCTGGAGCCGCGCTATTTTGGTCCTGAAGGGATCGTGGGCTTCCGCGCTATGATCCAAAAGCTAAAAGCAGCGGGCATCAAGGTTTATCTTGATGTGGTATATAACCATACAGCAGAAGGCGACCAAAACGGCCCCACACTGTCTTTCCGTGGCTTGGACAATGCTTCCTATTATCGCCTGATTGCCGGTCAACCTCGCTATTATGTGAATGACACCGGTTGTGGCAATACCGTCAATGTTTCCCATCCATTTGTTTTGCGTATGGTGCTCGATTCCTTGCGTTATTGGGTGCAATGTATGGGGGTTGATGGGTTCCGGTTTGACCTGGCAACCACCGTATGCCGTGAAGATCATGGATTTGATCCCCATGGTGGTTTTCTGGATGCTATCCGGCAAGATCCTGTTCTGTCCCAAGTCAAACTCATCGCCGAGCCGTGGGATATCGGTCCGGGTGGATACCGACTCGGCGGGTTCCCTCCAGAATTCTCCGAATGGAATGATGGATACCGCGACACGTCGCGCAGATATTGGAAATGTGACCCACAAACCACACCAGATTTGGCTTCGCGTCTCTTGGGATCAGCCGATAAATTTGACCGGGCAGGGCGGCGAGCTTGGTCTTCGGTCAACTTTGTGTCTTCACATGATGGTTTCACGTTGGCCGATATTTCTCGTTACAACAACCGCCATAATCTTGCCAATGGCGAGAATAATATGGACGGCCACGGAGCAAATTTTAGTGACAACTGCGGCCATGAAGGTGACACTGATGATCCGGTTGTGCGTGCGCGTCGTCACCGTCGGCAGAGAAATTTGTTGGCCACACTGTTCCTCTCACAAGGCACGCCGATGCTTCTGGCTGGGGATGAGATAGGGAATAGCCAATCGGGCAACAACAATGCCTATTGTCAGGACAACGACATCGGTTGGGTGAATTGGGATCAGGCAGACACAGAACTCAACGATTTTGTTACCTATCTGTCGGCGTTCCGAAAGGCACATAAAGCCTTGAGGCAGGATCGTTTTCTGCACGGTGCCAAACGCGAACAAGACGATCAGCCTGATGTGGAATGGACTGACTTTGGTGGTTTCCCGCTGCGTTGGCGGGATCCCGGCATGTCGAGTTTCTGTTTGACCCTTCGTTGTTCCGCTGAAGCGCCAATATACCAACAAGACAACGATGTTGTTTTCATTATTTTCAACCGTAGCAACGTCGCCGCTGATGTTGTTTTGCCTAAACACCCCAAAGGCTACCATTGGGTCCGAAGTCTTGATACGGCCCAACAAGTTCAATATCCCAGCCGCGAAACGCGTAAGGAAGCGACAGAAGTGTCTGGCTCATCCGTCGTCGCCCTGATCCTCCAACCGGATAATGCTTCGTCATGAATATTGAAAGTCTCAATGCCCTTGCTGGACATTTTGGAATTCATCATTCCTATAATGATTTTGACGGCAATCTGATCCACACGTCCGTAGAAACACAGCTCGCATTGCTTCGTGCAAATGGCCTGCAACTTGACAATGACGCCATGATCGCCGAGGCGCTTGAGGCATATGTTGCAGCGGAAAATGATCGTTGGTACCCACGAGAACTGATAACCGGAATGGGGTTTGGTTATGAGTGTAACTTTGGTCTCGGCGCACGTTGGAGCATAGAGCTCGACGAAAGAGTCTCGGAGGAAGAGAAATTATCCTTTTCTTCAGGGGCCTTGTCCGGTGTTGCAGACACCCATATTTCACTTCCGCCTTTGCCCGCAGGTATTCACGATTTAATATGTGAAGTCGGGGATCGTATCGAGACCGTAACCATTATTTGTGCCCCTCTACAAGCCCCTTCGATTGAATCCTTTGGTGGAAAACGACGCATTTGGGGACTCAATACTGCATTGTATGGGATGCGTTCTGCACGAAATTCTGGTCTCGGTGATTACGAAGATCTGGCGAATTTGGCCGAATTCACTCACGAATTGGGTGGCAGTTTTGTGGGTATCAACCCCGTTCATGCGCTGGGCTTTGCCGAGCCTCATGCGATCAGCCCTTATTCGCCTAGTCATCGTGGATTTTTCAATACCCAGCACATTGCGACCGATCGTATTCCTGGCCTGACAAATACGCCACAAGCACGTTCAATCATGCAGGCGGTAGCCGTTCAGTGGGCAGAATTGCGAAATAGCGAGCAAGTGGAATATATCCAACACCGCACTTGTCACAACGCTGCGTTGCGCGATTATTATACGCTCTTCCTTCAGCATGCTGAGCTGACAGCGCATCAGCAGTTTCAGGAATTCGTAGAACAACGTGGGGCCTATCTTCAACGCTTTGCTTTGTTTGAAGCGCTGGCGGAGCAATTTGGACAAGACTGGCGTGATTGGCCAATCGAACTGCAAAACAAAGAACCCGATGCCATTGAGCGAGAAAGTGAAAGGCTTGAAGCCCGTATAAGGTTTCATGCGTGGTTGCAATGGGTCGCAAATAGCCAGCTCGAATATGCCCAAGACCGCGCCAAAGCAGATGGCGCTGGTATGGGGTTGTATCTGGATCTTGCTGTGGGTGCGCGCCACGGTGGGGCTGAAAGCTGGTGTGAGTCCGAGAGTGTCGCTCATGGTGTTTCTCTTGGGGCTCCACCGGACCAACTCGGCCCTGATGGGCAAAATTGGGGGTTGATGACTTACGCGCCAAGAAAGCTAGCTGCCAATAAATACAAGTCGTTACGTCATATCTATCGTGCGGCCATGCGCCATGCCGGTATTTTGAGAATTGATCACGTTTTGGGTCTCAATCGGAGCTTCTGGATACCAGAGGATGGCAGTCCAGGCGCCTATGTTTCCAAGCCGCTTGATACATTGTTGGCCATATTATCTATCGAATCCAACACCACAAAGACCGCAATCATTGGTGAAGATCTTGGTCTTGTGCCAGATGGATTTCGTGAAAAGGTCCAAGCGCGCGGTATCTATGGCTATTCTGTGCTGCAATATGAAAAATGGCCTGACGGCAATTTTAAGCATCCAAATGATCTACGCCAGTTTAGTTTGGCCTGCTTTAGTACGCACGATACACCAACACTGAAGGGCTATCTTACCGGACGGGATATTAAGTGGCGGGATAAACTGAGTAAAATTGAGGGGCGTATCTCACATGAGGCGTTAGAACACCGCGAACGAGATGTTTCCGCACTTGCTCGACTTTCAGATCATACAGATGGTGCTGAAGGATTTGATCATTTGTTTGACGTTGTGCATGGTACTCTTGCCGCTTCTCAGGTCGCAATGATCTCTGTTCAACTGGATGATGTTCTCGCTCAAGAAGAAGCTCAGAATTTGCCCGGAACGATCGATGATCATCCCAATTGGCGCCGCAAATGTCCGCTCACGGTCGATGAGTTGAGATCAGACCCTGCCTTTGAGGTTATTTCCAAAACGATGGACGACGCAGGTCGAAATCTCAAACAATTAGCAGACAATGCCTCGCCTGAGAGTTGAAGAAGGGCTCTCATTATGCTTTAAATGCCCGCGCCTGAAAGGCGCGGGCATTTGGTATATGGTCTGTAACTACCGGCATCCCATCCGGCGCTCCCAAGACACGATGCGATTGACACGCCTCTGCTGTGACGCGGTCAGTCTGCCCCAAGGAGCATAACACCGAGCTCCGAAAGCATTGCGAGCACGACGCGTTTTGAAGCAATAGCCACGCGAGGCGTAAATTGCATTTCGTGCATACCACAGCTCACCGCAGCTCATATATTGGTAGTTCTGTGCTTGTGCTTTGCCGATAAAACCAACTCCGCTGCCCAATTCAGAAAACAGCGGTGATGCCAGCATAAATCCAGAGGTGAAAAGAAGAGCTAGCCCGAAGGAACGAAGTCTTGTCATGATTAATCTCCCCGATCATCATGCCAACGGACGTTCTCGCGCCCATATGACATGGGTACTTATGTGATGGCTAATGCCCGCAACAGGCAGTTTGCCGTTCAATTCGAATATCACATAAAAATAATACACCCATGTCTGATCGTCCGCAATCAAACCGATATACTAGGACGTTAAGGCCATCCGGCATTTAGCGTACACAAAAAAACCGGCCAGAAGAGGCCGGTTTGAGTTTGCTTGGCAGGCTGTATAATTAGTAAACGTCGCGCACGTATCGTTTGTCTTTCTTCAACCGATTGACATAATCCGTCGTAGCGTCGTCATTTCGGCCGCTTTGTTCAGCAATTATTTCATGCAAGGTGCGATCCACATCTTTGGCCATCCGTGAGGCGTCGCCGCAAACATAAAAATGGCCACCTTCTTCCAAAGCCGCATAGAGGTCCTTGGCATTTTCTTTCATGCGCGTTTGGACATAGATTTTCTCTTTTTGATCGCGAGAAAAGGCCAAATCCATACGGTGCAGAACACCAGCGGACTGCATCTCAGTCAGCTCATCTTTGTAGATGAAGTCACATTTCTCGTGTTGATCACCAAAGAACAGCCAGTTGGTTCCTTTCGAGCCAATCGCTTGGCGTTCTTGCAGAAATGCGCGGAAAGGCGCAATGCCGGTGCCAGGACCAACCATGATCATTGGCACATCATTGTTTTCTGGAATACGGAAGCTCTTGTTTGGTGCTACAAAAACTTTAGAAGCGGCGTTGCCTACTCGATCGGCAAGGAAACAAGACGCAACACCACCATGAGAGCGTCCATGACTATCGTAACGAACCGACGCGATGGTCAAATGAACGCTGTTTGTGAAGGCTTTTGAGCTTGAGGATATTGAATAGGCACGATGCTGAAGAGGTTTGAACAAGCCTAGAATCTCGTCAACGGAGAATTGCACATTGGGGTGCAACAACATCACATCAAGGGCGTCTTTCGACCAAAGATAAGCCTCAAGAGAATCTTTGTCACCATGGTCAACGATATGCTTTAGGTGATCATCATCTGCCCGTTCTGCAACGGCTTTGACAAATTCATTTGAAGGTGAAGAAATCTCGAGATTGTTTAACAGAATGTCTTCTAACGACTGATCTTTGCCAGCAACCGCGGTGTCTCCAGAAACACCAAGGCGCTGGAGCCAGGCTGACACAAGAGCTGGGTCGTTTGTTGGAATCACACCGAGCGCATCGCCGGCCACGTAAGAGGGGCCATCATTGGATAGATCAAACTCATAGTGACGAATTTCTTTTGCAGACTCATCTCCCGAGAGTAGGCGATTGACCGTAACGGGCGCATGAAAAGGTGTTTTGCGGCTCCATTTGGACTTGGCGGCTTTTGGGGCAGTTCCATTCGGCACAGCAACATCACCACTGCCTTCCGGTTTTCGAAGAACCAATTCTTCTAAAACTCCAGCGCTCCAGGTCTCGGCATCTTCTTCATAGTCAACATCACAATCGACACGCGGAACCATGCGCTTTGCACCGAGTTGCTCGAGCCGCAAGTCAAATTGTTTGCCCGCTTCGCAGAATTCGTCATAAGCGGTATCACCAAGAGACAGCACCGAGAAACTCATATGCTCCAGTCGCGGTGCATCAGAGGCTATCAGCGCATCCCAGAACAATTCAGCATTGTCCGGCATTTCGCCTTCGCCATAGGTCGAGGAAACAATGAAAACATAGTCCATTTTTAACAATGCATCGACTTCGATTTCATCAAGCGAAGCCAAAATAGCATTGATACCCTGAGCGCGCATCGCCGCGCTGAGATCCTCCGCAACGCCTTCGGAATTGCCGGTCTGGGTTCCGTAGAGCACATGAGCGGTTAATGTAGCCTGTGCTTCAGATGCTGCCGACTTTTGGCCTTGCAGCATTTGCGTTTGTAATCCGGCATAAAACCCAGCCAACCATGATTTTTGGTCATCTGAGAAGGGCGCGTCATCAGGAAGAAACGGGGCTTTCATATCAATTAGATCCGTCTTTTAGAATTGGCTACTTCGGCATGTCTGTATTCAATGACTGGCATTAAATAAAGACATGCACAGAAGCAAACACTTGGCGTATTTAATGCGCCAAAACCGGCGCCAAACACAGGACAAGGCGGTGCAAACAGATGCTTTAAGACACCTGTTTGATTAGTTCCATACTGGATGTTGAAGCAAATAGAGCTTCAAAATCTGGCAAGGTACCCATAGCGGCGCGGTTCAACCGGTCTTGAAGCAGGATCCAACCATAGGTTCCGATAGAATCCATTAGGCGGACATTGCGGTTGGATAACGCTGTTTTATAGTCTCTCATGCGTTTGTCAGAGACCATCACTGCGATTTCCATGTCGGAATAGCCGGACAGAGCCTCGCGAGCAATGGCAGACAGTTTTGTCATCAGACCGAAGTCTTCCGTCAAGATCAACTTGCGAACACCACCATGCAGCGTCTCGTCATCAACATCGACACCACGATACCGAGTTCTGACAATCTGTTGAGCCATGTTGATTACGCTGAAATTGTTGATCAGCTCATACATTAGCTGGGTGTCTGTTTCACCCTGTTGTGGGATAGCGCCACCAGCAATTACCGTGCCGTCACGATAGGCTACCTTGAATTTGCGGATCTGATACGAAACCAATGCCTGTGCAAGCTCTTCTTTCAGCTCTTTAGGCGTATTGGCTTTCAGGATTGCCTCATAATTCTGATAGGTTTCGAGCGCCAGAGGAGTGGCAAATTTGAAGTTAGACACTTCAGTTTTGAAATTTTCCAGAATGAATTTGGCTTTGCTCGATCCGGTGAACTTGATGTGTCGCTCCAGCAAGGCTTTGACGGCCTCGCGGTGCAAAGCTGCGCGATCATTGTCCCCGTCAAGCTGATGCAGTTTGACTGAATCGGCACTGTAGAGCGTTTCCAGTTGATTGTACGGATCATACTGATAAGCCACACCACCGGACATGCCGTTACAGAAACCTTTACCGAAGCCACCAAGGTTCATAATAGCGCCGTTGGTCATATACTCGCCGCAGAAATCGCCGACGCCTTCAACAACGGCGGTCGCGCCAGAGTTGCGAACGCCGAACCGGTCGCCAGCACCGCCTTCAACAAACAGCGACGAACCTGATGCGCCAAACAAGGCAAAGTTACCAATCAGGACATTTTCTTTGTCACCACCGCCGGGAGTGTGTACAGCGATATTGCCGCCAGAAGCACCCTTGCCAACACCATCATTACAAGTCCCCGTGTGGTGGAAGACCATGCCAGAGTTACAAAAGGCAGCATAAGACTGACCCGCAGATCCGTGGGTATGGATTTCTAGTGTTTCTGGTTTGATGAGGTTGCGACCTCGATCATCGGTGTAAACCATAGGCATGGAGTTGAGGTGTCTCTCTGACAACTCATGCTGCAGCATCCGCTCGATATCGATAGCAAACTGGCCGCCAACCGTTTTATGTCGGTTATCCAGTTTTCTTGACACAACCAATTTGGCACGACGCTGATGCCGCTGAACAGCTTCGTTCTTGAACTGCTTTAGCAACTTGTCATCAATCTCGAAATTGGCTTCAAGATAAACCGGTTCCTTGATGTGAACCTCTTCAACCACCTTGAGCATATTGCGTAGGTCCATCTGACCGATCGAGCGCTTATGCTTGACCAAATGCAGATAGTCAGACCGGCCGCGTGCCTCTCTCATGCTCCTGAATCCGAGGGATGCAAGTATTTCACGTGCTTCGTGGGCGATGTTCATCAGATATTGAGCCAATGCACGTGGATCGCCATCAAACACTTCTGAGTTTGTGGTCAATCCCGCAGGACATTTGACGTTACAGTTTTTGGCCATAACGCATTTCAGCATCATCAGTGCGGTTGTCCCGAACTCAAAACTGTCACCACCCAACAGGCAAGACTTGATCACGTCAGATGCGGTCTGGTGGGCACCCGAACAGCGCAAGATGACTTTGTCGCGCAGTCCGTTGACACACAAGGCTTGATGCACTTCAGCCAGCCCGATTTCTGCGGCGCGTCCTGTGTTTTTCAAAGATGTCACCGCAGCGGCACCTGTACCACCGGTGTTGCCAGCGATATTGATGACGTCAGCACCAGCCTTGGCCACACCAACCGCGATCGTACCGATCCCTTCGGACGACACAAGCTTGACGACCACGCGCACACGCGCAGCTTTGGCATCATGGATAAGCTGAGCCAGATCTTCAATCGAATAAGTGTCATGATGGGGAGGAGGGGAGATCAACTCCACACCAGGTGTACCACCACGTGCTGCTGCAATTTCAACGGTAACTTTTTTGCCGGGCAGCTGGCCGCCTTCGCCTGGTTTTGCACCCTGCGCAATCTTGATTTCGAGCTCCTCCAATGTGGGGTCTGCAAGATATCCAGTCCAGACACCAAACCGGCCTGATGCCAACTGTTTGATGCGGCTGGAACGGATCGTGCCATAACGAGAATAATGCTCGCCACCCTCTCCAGAGTTGGAAAAACCACCGGCCATATTGGTGCCGTGTGCCACCGCTTCATGCGCAGGGCCGACAAGAGCACCGTGCGACATGGCGCCAGACGCCAGAGTCGATGTGATCTCGGATGCTGGCTGAACAGCTTTTAATGCCAATTTTGCTTTGGCTTGCTTCACATTGGTCAAATAGAACAATGCGACGCCTTTAGCCGTCAGGACAATATCGGTGCCCTCGGTTTCAAGCCCTACAATCTCGTCGCCAAACTTGTTTTTTAGCGCCACAGATAAAGCGACGGTCCGATCGTGGTTGGACTTGCCGGTAAGGCTAATGACAAAATGACCCTCTTTACCGGTTTTAACACGCATGCCGCGCACGATGAAATTATTGTTGCCAACCAAATCATGCTTGAACAACTCGTGTCCGAATTCGTCAGCGGATTTTGCCCAACTGACATCAGCAGGAAAAGCGAGAACATCGCGCAAAGCAGCTGGGCGCACTTCGCGTTCTTTGTTCAAATCCATGGCAAACTTGCGATAGTTTTTGGTGATTTTGAAGGCGTCAATTTCTTCAGGCGTCCGCCGACTAAAGCTTGTATGCCGATAGGCGTCTGAGTCGGCACCATAAGCATCCGTCAGCTTGGCAACCGGCAAAAGACGCAGGTCAGTTTCGTCAGCATCGCCGCCTTGCGCAACGGGTTTTCCTGACTGAATGGGCTCTTCGGTCATTTCGACAAACCCGCGCACAGCAGCTGTACCATAGGAGTGTCCCGCACCTTCCGAGCGTTCCTTGAACAACCCAAGAAGTGGGATCTCACCTTCGTTGGTGATGGAGCAGGCCCGCTCATGCCATTCGGTAACGTTATGAGCAATGGCGGCGAAATCCACGCCACCAACGGTATTACGCATGTTGGGGAAATAGCGTTTTAGCACCGCTTCGTCAGTGTCGAGGAAGTTGGGCTCAAAGAACTCACCGCCAATATAGCTTTCAGCCGTACACAAGCCGACTTTACCCATGGTTTTCATGAGCGATTTGTTGGCAGCCTTAATGTAACGTCCTATGGCAGCTTTGGTTTCTGCTTTGTCACCTTTAGCAAATTCTATTGCGCGTGCTTCGACGGCGATTGGCATCAAAGCAGATGCACCAAAACCCAGTGTCGTTGCAACCTGATGGGCAGAAGCGATTTGGCCGCTCTCGGCGATCAAAGAAGCTCGGAAACGCAAGCCTTGTTCAATCAAACGCTGATTGGCCGCCGATACGATCAGCGGCAAGGGGATTGCAGCATGGGTTGGATCAACCGATGCATCGGACAGCACAATGATGCCGCCTTTTTCGCGTGCGGCAATCTCTACTTTTTTACAAACAGCATCGACTGCAGCAATGAGATCAGACTGAGCCTTCTTTGAATCTGCTTTATGATCAATCTCATAAACGGTCGCAACTTCAGTGACAAGAACGTCTTTTTGGTCGCGTATGGTGGCCAGATCGTCAGGAGATAAAATAGGCGACTGAACAACCAGTTGTTTGGTTGCGCCTTTGTTGAAATGAGGACGTGCACCCAATGCTACCCGAAGCGTCATACCATCGGCCTCACGCAGGCTATCCAGCGGAGGGTTGGTTACCTGCGCAAACCGTTGCGAGAAATATTTTGCCATACCGCCTTCTTGGTCGGTTAGGGCATTGATCGCAACGCCGTAACCCATGGCTGAAATTTTTTCAGACCCGGACTGCATCATCGGGTCTAACAAGAACTTGTAGCTTTCCTGATTCAGTCCATAAGCCACGGACCGCTGTGCGTCACTGAATGCGTCAGCAACTTCGGTCTTGCCATCAACAGTTGGCAAATCGGCCAGATTGTTGCGGGTTTCTTCGAGCAGAGCGCGATAGTCCCGCTTGCTGGCGAGCATTTCGAGCGCTTCATTGGAAGTATATGATTGGCCGGTCGAATGGTCAAAATAGAGCATACCGCCAGCTTCAATGCGGCCGCGCCGGATAATGCTGTCGGGATCAAAATCGATTTGCCCCGCTTCTGACGTAACACAAAGATAGTCATCTGTTTCAACAGACCGCAAAGGCCGCAGACCCAGACGGTCAAGGCGTGCACCGATAACGGTGCCGTTGCCAAAGATCAAAGCAGCCGGTCCATCATTCTTCTCTTCATATAAAGAGAAATACTCCAGCATCACTTTCACGCTGTCAGAGAAACGATGGTCATTTTCCCACGCAGGAGGCATCATCGCCACCACTGCAGTGATCAGATCTAGATCGTCTTCAATCAGACGGCGCTCGAGTGTTTGGTCAAGACGAGCCGAATCCGATTGTCCCGGAGGAGAATAGATCTGCTGGTTCTTCATCTGCGCAATGGCAGCCTCAGAGAGCCGGTTTTTCTTGTCGGTATTCAACTCACCATTATGCGCCATCAAACGGAACGGCTGCGCCATAGAAGGCTGCGGCTCGGTGTTGGTTGAAAAGCGCGTATGGAAAAACATGGAGTGAATCTTATGATCAGGATCCATAAGATCAATAAAATAGGGAATGATCTCGTTTGAGTTCAATCGCCCTTTATATACCTGCGTGTGCGCAGACATGGAAACGGGATAGAGGCCCTTTAGCTTTGGCTCAAGATAGGCAACAGCCTCAATATCCATCAGGGCATCGTGGATTTTGCGATCAAATTCTTTATCGTCAACGCCTTCAGGCTTAATGAAAACCACCTGATGGACAGTCAGCATAAATTTGAGTGCAGCTGGACGAATAACAGCATTGTTTACGGGGGCGTCACGCACCAGAATCAAGCGTAGGTCGTGCTTCTCTAAACTTTGTTTGATCAGCTTGTCTGCATCATCCCAGTGTTTTTTATTCTCGGGCAAGAAGAAGTTGCCGACCCCAAACTCGCCGATCTCCAGTTTTTGCATGCCGGTGATCTTGCGAAAGAAGGACAAAGACAAGTCAATGCATACGCCTGCGCCGTCGCCTACACCTTCCGCGCTCATCCCACCGCGATGAGGAATGGTGCAAAGAGCTTCATGACCTTTGTCCAAAACATCATGGGTTTGTACGCCGGATTTGTAGGTCATGAAACCGACACCGCAACTGCTTTTCTCAAAGCTGTGGTCATAAAGGCCATGTTGATGCTGAGACTGTTCCAAACTGTAGTCCTCACTTTTTTCAGGTGTGCGGTCCGCTATTCTGGACCAAACTTATCTGGCCAAAAAGGTGAAACCGCGGTCTTTTATCGAAACCGGACAAAGTGACTTGTCCGTTATGACGACGAGCATAATGCCCGACAGCTCTTTTGCCACTTTGCGCCACTCTGGCGCTTGCGCCAATTAGGCCTAAGGCAAAAACAGGCAACGATGAGCCAAATTTTCACACAATAGAGCCTCAACTCTAACGTTTTGGGGCGCAGAAATCCCGGACATACCTCCTTTAGGATGTGAATGCCGAGAAAATAGATTTCAGAACTGCAGTTGTGCGTAAATGCTAAGCACTGAACCGTCAAGCGCTTTACAGGAAAAACCGGATAGATTTTGCAAAAAATGGCCAATATTTGACTCTTTTTGCGCAATTGTTTCTTCTCCTCCGTGAATTAAATACAATTGTTTCTGTTTTAATGTTGCGTGCATTCGGTGAATTCTGATGGTTTGTTGCGTCAAAAAGCCACAGTCAGCATAGGTCTTGATCACGTAATTACGAGACCGAGGTTGTTTTTTGCGCCTCAAATTTACCGGCATAGCAAAGCAAAGGGCTTGGAGGATGTGGATCAGGGAACCGATAGGGCAGAGAAAGGAATGTCCAAGGCAAAGATGTCAGGGATGCTGATAAACGGGTGCAATCACTACAAGTGCAAAAATCAAATCAAAGACCCTCTTTGTTTGAGGCGACTGACTCAAACGCAATAGGACTGCGTGTCTATTGTTATCTACGGTTTTCCATATTAGTAGCGTTTCTTGACGTAGCTACCTGGCGCATCCTCAATGGGTTCCAGGTTGGTGCCGCCTATGGCGCGCGCATCGACCTGTGCTTTACCATGGTCCTCAATCCATTTTTGCCAATCAGGCCACCAAGACCCCGCTGTTTCGATGGCCTTGTCTTTCCAGTCTTCAAAAGTACCTTCGGTCGGACCGCCGCGCCAAAATTGGTATTTTTGTTTGTCGGGTGGATTGACGATCCCCGCGATATGCCCTGAACCGGACAACACAAAATCAACAGGCCCGCCAAAGAGCTTGCTACCTAAAAAGACAGATTGCGCAGGGGCAATGTGATCTTCTTTTGCGGCCAGATTGTAGATTGGGACTTTGATTTTGCCCAAATCCATTTTGCATCCGTCAATCTCCATCTCCCCTTTGGCGAGGCTATTGTTCAAATAGCAATTGCGGAGATAAAACGCGTGGTTGGCGGCGGTCATGCGTGTGGAGTCTGAGTTCCAATATAAAAGATCAAACGGAAAGGGCTCTTTGCCACGCATGTAATTGTTGATAAAATAAGGCCATATCAAATCGTTAGACCGCAGCATATTGAATGCTCCAGCCATGGACTTGCCATCAAGATAGCCAACGCGGTTCATTTGTTCTTCCAACTCAACGAGCTGGTCTTCATCAACAAAGACTTTCAAATCACCAGCATGAGTAAAATCAACTTGCGTGGTGAAAAAGGTGCAGGTTGCAATGCGAGACGTGCGTTTTGAGGCCATATAAGCCATTGCCGTTGCCAGCAGTGTTCCTCCGACACAATAGCCGATTGCATTGACTTTGCGCTCTCCTGTGGCCTTTTGAATGGCATCCAGAGAAAATAAAACGCCTTCCTGGATATAGTCAAAGAAATCCTTGTCTTTTAGTTTTTCGTTCGGATTTGCCCACGAAATGACAAACACGGTATGGCCTTGTTCTACACACCATTTGATGAAGCTTTTTTTCTCGTTTAGATCGAGAATATAGAATTTGTTGATCCATGGAGGACAAATGAGAAGTGGTGTTTTGAGTACTTTATCAGTTTTGGCTTCATATTGAATCAACTGGCAGAGATCATTTTGGGCAACCACTTTGCCTTCCGTGACAGCGATATTCTTCCCAAGCTCAAAAACCGAATTGTCAGATTGCCTAATGACCAAATCACCACCACCAGCTTGAATGTCTTCAGCCAGCATCCGCATGCCCTTGATCAGATTCTCGCCATCATTCTGCATCGTTTCACGCAGCAGTTCGGGATTGGTGATGACATAGTTCGACGGAGAAATCGCGTTGACAATCTGATCCAGATAAAACTGGGCTTTATGTCGGGTGTGTTCGTCGACTTCATCTGCTTCATCCACCATGTCATGAGCCCAATTTGAGGTGATGAGATATAGCTGTTTGACGAAGTCAAAAAAGGGGTTGGTTTCCCATTCCGGATCTTTGAAGCGCTTGTCTGTTTGGGACGGCGGCTCGATATCGTTCTCATGAGCGCCAGCCATCTTGCGAACGGATTGGCCCCAAAGGTCTATATAACGGCCCCATAAACGGGATTGGGCATCCAATGCCCGTTGTGGGTCAGAGGTCCAATACTCTCCAATTTGACCAAAAGTGCGTACCATCTGGTTGACTGTTTCGGTCGAATTATCCGCTTTGCCATTCTCGCGTGGTTTCAAATAGGCCGAAGCGGCTTTGCCGGCTTCCTCTACAACGCGGGCAAAATTTGTAACAAATTTCTCTGGATCATGAACCATATACTGGACGAAATTGGGTGCGGGTACCGCATCGGGATCAATGCCGGCTTGCTCCGGTGTCGAAGGCTTGTCCTGATTTTTCTTGTCGTTGGCCATAATGTCCCAATCAAATCCAAATGCATTTGCCAGCAATAGTATACATGTCTTTTCAGATTTGTCCGAAGTTAGACCCAGACTAGTCCGGACATCCTGTTGCTCTGTTCGCTCTGTACTTACCTATTAGGATCGGTTTGCGTCCCACTGACAAGACATAACAATCGGGAAATCGCTAGCTATTTAGACTAATTCAAAATTGGCTTACACAAAACGCCTTGTACAAAGGTGCGAAATTGAACACGGGATTCCATAATTTGAGCACGATGGGCCAATAAGCATTGTATCCTCTCGGTCCAGAGTCGCAATATTCAAACAAATGGGACGCGCTTGATTGAGCCTTCGTCTCTTCGTGACTATATTAAATCGACTTGCTGCAAAGACTCAGTAGACAGCCTCAAGCAAAGGTGAGTCTTTGAAGGGAAAAGACGCGGGTTGTCTCTCAACTTGCTTCGTGACTATGGCTATTGAAATTGGATACCCCAAAGGGACTATAATGACACCGATGACCCGTAGCATATCGATACCCACAATAGGCTGCATCGTGGTGTCATTGTGTAGATTGTTCGGAACTGCGTTACAGCGGGGGGGGGGGGTGGTTCTTGCGCCAATGGTGCTTGTCGGTTGTATCGCCACAGGATCGCCGGTGCCACAATCAGCCATGACACCGGCCGATGTGCCAGTGGCGGCCAAACCGACAACCAGCCTCGCTGCAAAAGATGACAAATTGCTGGAGGAGGGAAAGGTTGTGAATGATTATGTTAACAGCAATGTACCTTCGCAGGTCAGTTATTCGCTTCAAATGCTGAATGCCGAACCGGCAGAGGGGGACTATCCGCAAATCGCAGATATAGAGGCCCCGGTTCTCGCCCTCAAAACCGAGGAAGAGCGCAAACGTATCGAAGAGGAATTGCGCATTTTGTCATCAAAAAACAGTAAATAGACTGCCATAAAGTCAGGTTCGTTTCCAAAGGCTTCACAACCGATGCGAGCTTGTTGATCGATAAATGCGCTTTCTCATTCAAATGGGATGTGCAAAAACTCAAATTGATCTGGCATAACGCAGCGTTTGAAGCCATTTTCGCTATCATTTCACCGGCTTCGGCCACCAACATTGATCCTGCTTGCTAATTAGGAGCCTAAGCAATGGATGAGTTCCATAAAATCCGCCGTCTCCCACCTTACGTTTTTGAACCGGTCAACCGGATTAAAGCGAAGGCGCGAGCGGCGGGCGCGGATATCATCGATCTGGCTATGGGCAACCCTGATTTGCCCACTCCCAAACATATCGTTGATAAACTGACTGAGACTGTATTAGACCCGCGTACGCATCGCTATTCCACATCTCGCGGTATACCGGGCTTGAGAAAAGCACAAGCTGCATATTATCAGCGCCGCTTCGGAGTGAAGCTTAATCCCGAGACAGAGATCGTCGCAACACTGGGATCTAAAGAAGGTTTTGCCAACATGGCACAAGCCATCACCAGTCCCGGTGACGTTGTGCTGGTGCCCAACCCAACTTATCCAATCCACTCATTCGGCTTTATCATGTCAGGGGGCGTCGTCCGCTCCATGCCCGCAGAGCCCAATGAAGAATTCTTCCGGGCAATTGATCGTGCTGTGCGACATTCAATTCCCAAGCCGATAGCTCTGATTGTCAACTATCCTTCAAATCCGACAGCTTACACCGTCGATTTGCACTTCTATAAAGAAGTGGTTCGGGTCGCCAAACAGCATAACATTATGGTGTTAAGCGATCTCGCTTATGCCGAGATCTACTTTGGCACGACCCCGCCACCATCTATTCTCGAAGTGGATGGTGCCAAGGATATTGCGGTTGAATTCACATCCTTGTCCAAAACATTTTCCATGCCGGGTTGGCGCATGGGGTTTGCTGTTGGCAATGAGCATATGATTAAGGCCTTGAGCCGCGTGAAATCCTATCTCGACTATGGTGCCTTTACGCCCATTCAGGTTGCTGCCGCCGCCGCTTTGAATGGATCTGACAACTGCATTCAAGAAGCCTGCGATATCTACAAAACACGCAGGGATGTTATGGTTGAAAGCTTTGGTCGCGCGGGCTGGGAAATCCCGAGCCCTGAAGCAACCATGTTTGCTTGGGTTCCAATACCGGAAAAATTCCGTGAAGCAGGGTCACTTGAATTCGCAACACGGTTGGTTGAAGAAGCCCATGTTGCCGTTGCTCCTGGGATTGGATTTGGCGAATATGGCGACGACCATGTGCGCCTTGCCTTCGTAGAGAATGAACAGCGCATTCGGCAAGCGGCGAGAAACATCAAGCGCTTTCTTGCATCTGCCCAATAAAACATGCAAAAACCGCAGCAATAATCCTGTCCGCAATGCACCATGACGATCTGCTATGATCGAATGGGTGTTGCGGACAGACTGGGCATACATAATTATTTTGGATCTGTATGCGTTTGGTTGGTTTGTAATTTGACGGTTGTTCAACTTATTTATTCTGCCTCGGCATAAAGACAACAAAACAAAAGACTGGACAATCGATTGATGGGCGATCCGCTTAAGCTTGGCCTCGCAGGCCTTGGAACAGTTGGTGTTTCTGTTTTGAAACGCCTTGGCATGATGGAAAATGAACTGGCGATGAAAGCCGGCCGTGCCACTCGGGTCGATGCAATTACTGCCCGCAGTCGTAACAAAGATCGCGGAGTGGACCTGTCTTCGTATCGCTGGTTTGATGATCCTGTCGCTTTGGCCAAGGATGCCGACATTGATGTGTTCGTCGAACTCATCGGCGGAGACAGTGGTCCGGCTGAAGAGGCTGTACGTGCGGCTATTATAGCGGGTAAACATGTTGTGACAGCCAACAAAGCGCTGCTTGCCAAACATGGTAATGAATTGGCGCGATTGGCAGAAGAAAACAACGTCAGTATCAATTTTGAAGCCGCCGTTGCCGGTGGTATTCCAGTCATTAAGACCATCAGGGAAGGACTGTCGTCCAACCAGATCACACGCGTCTATGGCATTTTGAACGGTACGTGCAACTACATCCTGACTCGTATGGAAGATGACGGCCTGACCTTTGCTGAATGCCTCGAGGATGCCCAACGCCTTGGATATGCTGAAGCAGATCCCACTTTTGATGTGGAAGGCAATGACACCGCCCATAAACTGGCCATTCTGACCAGCCTTGCATTCGGCACCGAAATCGAAGCGGATTCAATTTTTCTAGAAGGCATTACGACTATCACCAAGGCCGACATTGCCGCCGCTGATGAACTGGGCTATCGCATCAAATTGCTTGGTGTATCTCAAAAAACCGATACCGGCATAGAGCAACGCGTGCATCCAACCATGGTGCCCAAAACGTCTGAAATCGCCCAAATTTCTGGCGTAACCAATGCGGTTGCAATCGATGGTGACGCGGTAGGCTCGATCACTCTTGCTGGCCCCGGAGCAGGGGGCGACGCAACCGCTTCTGCTGTTGTTGCAGATATCATCGATATCGCCCGCGGATTGTTCATCAACCCTCTTGGCCGTCCCGTTGGCGAATTGCAGCCCTATGTGCGTGCCAAAATGCGCGCGCACGAAGGTGGATATTACATACGCTTGACGGTTAATGACCGTCCCGGAGCTTTTGCGTCCATTGCTCAGCGCATGGCAGAACGCGATATTTCACTGGAAAGTATCGTTCAGCGCAAAGGACGATCCCATCGGGAAGAAGCGCGTTCTAGTGCCTCCCGACAGGAAAAACCGCAAGATGTCGTACTTCTAACGTATGAGACAACCGAGGAAGCTGTGCGTAAAGCGCTTCAAGCGATAAAAAAAGATGGCCACATCGTAGCATCCCCCCAGATGATTAGAATAGAAAGACTCTAGCCTTACCTTCCATTTACCTAAGGCGACACAATTTTGCAGTACGGGTTCACGGGGAAATTACATGAGTGAAATTAGAGAAGCCGCGGTATTGGATCGGATCCTTACCCTTGAAATCGTTCGTGTGGTTGAGCGTGCAGCTGTTTCAGCGGCCCGCTTGCGCGGGATGGGTAATGAAAAAGATGCCGATCAGGCCGCAGTTGATGCCATGCGCCGCGAGTTGAACCAACTGCCCATCCAGGGCACGGTTGTGATCGGTGAGGGTGAACGTGATGAAGCCCCGATGCTTTATATCGGAGAAGAAGTCGGTAACAAAAATGGTCCCAAAGTTGACATCGCGTTAGATCCGCTAGAAGGCACCACCCTTTGTGCCAAAAACCAGCCCAATTCTCTGGCTGTGATCTCCATTGCCGATGAAGGCAGTCTCCTTAATGCACCTGACGTCTATATGGATAAAATCGCCATCGGACCGGGTTATCCTGAGGGGCTGGTAGATCTGGACCGCACGGCGATTGAAAACCTGACAGCACTAGCCAAGGCCAAGGGAGTGCCGATCAACGAGATCAATGTCTGTATTCTCGATCGTCCTCGCCATGCGAACTTGATCGAAGAGGTGCGCACCACTGGAGCGGCCATCCGTTTGATCGGGGATGGCGACGTGCAAGGGGTGATTCACACCACAGACCCAGATGAAACCGGCATTGATATCTATATGGGCATTGGCGGCGCACCAGAAGGCGTGCTTGCCGCGTCCGCATTGCGCTGTATTGGTGGCCAAATGCAGGGTCGCTTGGTGATCAACAACGAAGAACAACGCGAACGCGCAATCCGTATGGGCGTTACGGACCCTAGTAAAAAATTCGAGATGATCGAAATGGCTGGCGGTGATGTGACTTTCGCAGCAACAGGTGTCACAGATGGCAACATGCTGTCTGGCGTTAAGTTTGGACGTGGTGTGATCAAAACAGAAACCGTTGTGATGCGCTCTACAACGGGCACCGTCCGTTGGGTTAAAACCGAGCACCGTGAATTTGAAAAGTTCCATCTTGATTGATAGGATCCGCGACTAAGGCCGTGTGCCATCCTACATAATAATCCAAGGCGGGCCAACAAATGCCCGCCTTTTTCATGTCTGCGCGGATGTCAGCGTGCTAAATTGTCACCAACCATTGATTCTGTATCGTCCCTGCATAAAGCTTGTAAATGATCTCCAATTCCTCCCATTCAAAAGCCTATCTAGGTGTTACTCGGTCCGCTAAAGAACGGCGTTGGATCGAGCAACTTGACGTGCGCGGGGTAGAGCTCGCTGGAGCAATCGCTCAATCACAAGGCATTCCTGATTTGGTGGCGAGGGTGTTGGTCGCCCGTGGGCAAGATATGGATACTGCAGAAGACTATCTTGACCCGAGTTTAAAACGGTTGATGCCAGACCCATCAACCATGACCGACATGGACAAAGCCGCGGAGCGCATTGTAAGCGCCATTGTTAAAGGCGAGAAGATCGCAGTTTTTGGCGATTATGATGTCGACGGTGCCACTTCCAGTGCTCTTATGACGCTTTTCCTGCGTCATTGTGGCTGTGAGGCCAATATCTATATTCCGGATCGTATTTTTGAGGGCTATGGCCCCAATCCCGATGCTATCGATCAACTGATTGATCAAAAGCATACTCTGATTATCACGGTTGATTGCGGGGCAACGTCTTTTGCAGCTCTAGAGCAGGCTCAGGCGCGCGAAACAGATGTCGTGGTGCTTGATCACCATCAGGTTGGTGAAGAACTTCCCCCCTGCGTGGCTTTGGTCAATCCTAACCGGCATGATGATCTCAGCCAGTTGGGGCATCTTGCCGCCGTTGGTGTCACTTTCATGGCGTTGGTGGCTGTAAACAGACTGTTGCGGAAATCTGATTTTTACAAAAAAGGCAAATGCACACCACCGGATCTATTAGCATGGCTGGATTTGGTCGCGCTAGGCACTGTGTGTGATGTTGTTCCACTACAGGGGTTGAACCGTGCCTTTGTGGTCAAAGGGCTGATGGTCATTCGCGCCCACCGCAATCTTGGTATGTCGGCGCTGCAAACCGTTTCGAGGGTATCCGGGCCTGTCAGTCCCTATCATCTGGGGTTTATGCTCGGGCCTCGCATTAATGCTGGCGGGCGCATTGGGGATGCCGCATTGGGTGCTCGGCTGTTGACGTGCAATGATCAAGAGGAATCCGAACATCTTGCTGCAGAACTTGAACGCCTGAATAAAGAGCGTCAGGCGCTTGAGCAGATCATGCTGGAAGAAGCAACCGCTCAGGCGGACAGACAGGTTATGGAAGATCCTGATTGCGTGGCTTTGGTCACATCCAGTCCTGATTGGCATGCGGGTATCGTTGGCCTTTTGGCCTCACGCTTGAAAGAACGATTTCGCCGTCCTGCGTTTGCTATTGCCATCAATGCAAATCACGAAGGAACAGGCTCCGGCCGTTCGATACTCGGTTCTGATCTTGGCTCTGCGGTTCGTGCCGCCTGTGCAGACAAGTTGCTCGTAAAGGGCGGCGGGCACTCTATGGCGGCGGGCTTGACCATTTTGGAAAAAGACATTCCGGCCTTTCGGCAATTTCTCAATGAACGGCTGAGTGAGCAGGTCAAAGAAGCCCGCGCACTTGATGATCTAAAAATTGATGCCGCTTTGTCCGCCACCGGCGCAACAGAAGAATTAGTAAATCTTCTGGAAAAAGCAGGCCCCTTTGGAGCAGGCAATCCAGAGCCTGTCTTTGTTTTTCCTGCGCACAAAATTGCTTTCGCAGATGTTGTCGGGCAGGGGGGGCATATCCGCTGCACCATCAGCAACAATTCCGGCGGTAAATTAAAAGGTATTTGCTTTAGGGCCGCAGATGAACCGATTGGCAAGTTGCTCCTCGATCACCGCGGGCAAAGCCTGCATATAGCGGGAACATTGTCCTTGGATCATTGGCAAGGCAGGCCTACCGTACAGCTACGCATCATTGACGCAGCCGAAGTCACGGCATAAATCATTTCTATCTGGCACATGAAATATTACCAGATTGGCCAACACTGCCATTCATCCATGCACAACAAATATCGGTCGAACAAGCAAACATACCGTTGTCTGTGACGTACCGCTTTTGTTTCTGCCGAATAGGTTGAGGGAACTGTTGGTGGAAAGATAATACGCGACTTGCCGTACCTATTTCGCAACTGGCGCATGTCTTACAAAAAAACGCATTCGGCTGTCGGTTATGGTTCGACTATATTCGGAATAAAGAATGGTCTAGACTGCATCCGGATTTTTATTAAATCGTTCCTTCAAAGCGCACGTAGATTTGCTTTTGGCCTAGTGCCCACAAGGAAGATCTTCAACGGAAACAGGTAATGCTACGAAAAGTCTTTTCCAAATTGAAGGTCGCAACCATTCATTTTCTATTGGTCTTGATCATCGGTCTATTTGTTGCCGTTCCATTTTTCTCTGAATTGAAGAACAAGGTCGCTTCGAGCGAGCTGTTGCTCAACATGTACAGATCGAGTTTAGAATCGGAAATTTCACGCTATAAGTTTCTACCCTTCATCCTTTCTCAAAATGATAAAATCAATAAAATGCTCAGCGGTGAATTTGATCCGGTATCAAGCGGCTATTTCCTGCAAAGAATAAAATATGCGACCAATGTTTCGACTATTTACGTTCTTGATAAGAATGGTCGGGCCGTCGCTTCCAGCAATTGGCATGATCCCGAAAGCTATACTGGGAAAAATTTCGGATTTAGGCCCTATTTCAAGGAGGCAATGGCGGGAAGGCTTGGGCAATTTTATGGCATTGGTATTGTTTCCTCAACGCCAGGTTTTTTTATTGCCTATGGCCTGAAATCGGACGACACAATCATTGGAGCTGTCGCAATCGAGATCCACCTAACGGATCTCGAAACTGTCTGGCGCTCCGGTCCGGATGATATCCTGGTTTCCGATGTAAATGACGTGATTTTCTTGAGTTCAAATGAAAGCTGGAAACACAAGTCGTTTGGCAAATCAGGTGCCAGCATTGATGATAATCCTGCTGCTTTAGATCGCTTTAATAATGGTGTGACAAATCCAATCGCGCAAAAAATATGCTATAGAATCGGTGACATTACATTTTATAAGAACCCGCTGTTTTCTTGCATTTTTCCAGAAAAACTTTCGTTAAAAGAAGAGATTGTAGAGTTCGGCTGGACCATCCATTCAATTCAAAGCGCGCGATATATCTATAATTCGGTAGCGCTAATCGTCTCTATATCGGTGTTGCTCTATCTCACACTGATCTTCCTCTACAGAAATATCACAAACAAATACAATAGAAGCATCCAGAAGATAAGAAACCAGTTGCTTGAAAACAGCAAATTGGCCGCAATCGGGCAAATGGCAACAGAGGTGGCGCATGAGTTTAATCAGCCTTTGTCCGCGATCTACATGCTGCTCGATACGTCAAGGCTGTTGTTGAAGCGCAAGAGGTATCATGACGTTGATGACAATCTAGTGCTGATATCGTCACACATCGAGAAGTTGACGCAGCAAATTTCTGAGCTCAAAGGATTTGCTAGTCGCCATCGTGTTCCCCGTGGCAAAGCCAACATCGTGTCTGCCGCAAACGCTTCCATTCGATTGTTTCAACTGACTCTCAAGAAGCACAATGTGAAATTGTTCCTTCAGGTCCGCCATGATGACATCCAGGTGCCCTGCAATGAAATCGGCCTTGAACAGATCTTTAGCAACTTGATCACCAATGCTCTGGAGGCCATGGGCGATCAGTCGGATAAGGTCATTGTTATTATGATTGTAAGGGTCAAAGGCCGAGTGATTGTCAAAGTACGCGACAATGGTTGCGGTATTCCTGATCCTACTAAAATCTTTGAAAGCTTTTATTCAACCAAGCAGCGAGGCACAGGATTAGGGTTGGCGATTGTGAATGGTATTGTCGAGAATTCGGACGGCACGATCTCGGTTCGGAATCATCCCAAAGGAGGAGCCGAATTCACCGTAAGTTGGTCGGAGTGGCGAGAAGAGCAAGCCGATTCGACAGAGACACCAAATTAACTGTGATGCCAAATCAAATGTGAAATCTGTCAGCAGTCTGAGCGATAGGAGTCAGGCTTGATGCTATGGCGCTTGATCTTGTCATAAAGGGTTTTTCGCGGCAGGAGAAGTTGCTTGGCCGCTGAACTGACATGGCCATCATTCTTTTTAAGCGCGTCTTCGATCAACCTTTTTTCAAAAGTGTCCAGCGAGTCAGAGAGGCTCATCCGATGATCTTCTGAGATTGGAAAATCACCAAAATCCGGAGCAAAGAGGCCCAACACATACCGTTCGGCCGTGTGTTTCAACTCTCTGACATTACCAGGCCAGTCTTGCGTTTGGAGCCAAATGATGAGTTCCGGTTTGATGTCAGGGACAGGGCGACGATAATGTTGCGCTGCCATCGTTGCAAAGTGATAGAAAAGCTCCGGAATATCATCACGTTTGTCACGCAGCGGAGGCAGATGGATAGTCACAACATTGAGACGATAATAAAGATCGAGCCTGAATTCTTTATTTTGGCTAAGATCAAGTAGATTTTCCTTGGTAGCAGCAACCACCCTGCAATCGACTGGTATGATTTTGTTGTCACCAAGACGTTCCACGCTCCGTTCTTGTAATACGCGCAGAAATTTCGCCTGAATATCCAGTGGCATGCTTTCTATTTCGTCCAAAAAAAGCGTACCTTTGTTAGCATGCTCGATCTTGCCAATGCGTTTTTTTGTCGCCCCTGTAAAGGAGCCTGCTTCATGCCCGAACATCTCGCTTTCGAACAGGCTGTCCGGGAAAGCGGCGCAATTGAGCGGCACAAAATTGCCATTCCGGCGGCTGCTCCATGCATGAATGCTATTGGCGACAACCTCTTTGCCGGTTCCGGTTTCCCCTTCAATTAATATATCGGCATCCGTATCGGAGATATTTAATAAGGTATCTCGAATGCGCTTCATAGCCTTGCTTTGACCAATCATCACCGGACCGTTGGCCGTTTTTTGTTCCAGCCGGAGTTTGAGATTTTCAAGAACCAGTCGGCGCTTCTCTACTGCTCTTTTCAGGACTTCAGTCAGCCGTTCATTGTTGCAGGGTTTCTCTATGAAATCATAAGCACCGATCTTCATCGCATTGACGGCCATCTCAACATCGCCATGACCGGTAACCAGCACCACTGGGATGCCATCATCGAGCTTATGAACTTTGTGCATGAGTTCAATACCTGACATGCCGGGTAGTCGTATGTCCGTGACAACGATTGATGAGCGATCCTTTTTTACGAGTTCTAGGCCGTCCTCGGCGTTATCCGCAGAAACGACGGTGAAGCCCGACATGGTCATGGATTGCATATAAGCAAACTGCACGCTCTTGTCGTCTTCAATATAGATAACAGAAATATCCATCTCGCTCATAAACTTAACACCGCTGGCTTGGTGCTTCCTGACGTCAGGCACCTGATTTAGATACGGATCAAACGGAACCGCAACCCTAGTTTAGCTAGGTTCTTTTCAGTCCCTTTTCTCGTCCAGCCTTTTTTATGCAAGGCAACACTAGTTTATTACCCTCAAACAGACGGGCATGGCTTTGACTCATGTCTGTTTGACATCTGAAGCGCCGGACTAATTCAGAAATACTTGTGCGAGAATTGTGACGCACCTCAAGGCCACTTGGATGGAAATCCGCACAAAGCTCCATTCCAAGCGAAAATAACCAATTCGCTATCACATAAAATCAAACGTATTTACACGTAAAGTCAACAAGCCTTTCTCGAAAGATAATATTAAAAATCTTCATCGCCTTGACGAATGTGATGGTTAAAAAAATAATAATCTATATTTTTCAGTTATTTAAGCCAATCAAACTCCATGTTCTCTTGAAGACCCACCAAACAAACCATCAATTAATCAAGCGGTCGGTTCATTGTTGGCATAGAGATTGCGTTCTATGCCCTATCAAACCAAAACGCGGACAGGGCTAGCTCCCCCTTTTGCGCTGTTTGCGTCTTTGGACACACTGCATATTGTTTCTTCGGTATGCAGCTCACCGTTTGGGAAGAATATCGCTTTTGACTGTATTGGGCGAAACGTCTTGATCAGACTTTAAAATAGCAAGGTAGGGAGGTAATTATGAACCGTCTTGTAAGTATTCTTGGTGCGGGCCTTATGGCTCTGTCTCTAACCACACCCACTTGGGCCGCAGATGTTACGCTCAAACTTGGCCATATTGCCGTACCTGATCATCCCTACGGTAAGGGAGCCGATCAGTTCGCAAAGCTCGTTGCTGAGAAGAGTGGTGGATCCATCGAAGTTAAAGTCTTCCCTAGCTCTCAGCTAGGCGGGCAGAAAGACCTCATCGAAGGCATGGTGTTTGGTGCTGTTGACATGGCTCTGGTTGGTACCGCTGTTCTGGGTCAGTTCCAGCCGCAGATTTCAATCTTCGACCTGCCTTTCCTGTTCAACGATCGTCAGCATGCCTATAAATCACTTGATACAGTCGGCATGGAGCTCGGCAAAGAGCTTGAAGGCCGTGGTATCAAACTACTCGGCTATATGGAAAATGGTATCCGTCATGTCACCAACAATGTGCGTCCGATCAAAGAGCCAGCCGATATGGACGGCCTTAAAATTCGCGTCATGACCAACAAGATCTTTGTTGAAATGATGAAGTCTCTTGGAGCATCTCCAACCCCGATGGCCTTTAGTGAGTTGTATTCTGCTATGCAGCAGGGTGCTGTTGATGGCCAAGAAAACCCTTCCGCGCATATCTTCACCAAACGCTTCTATGAAGTACAGAAATATGCTTCCAAAACCGCTCACGCTTATTCTCCAGAACCAATCATCATTTCTATGATCAGTTGGTCCAAACTGAATGATGAGCAAAAAGCGATCATCGAAGAAGCCGCTAAGGAAGCCATTGATTGGCAGCGTCAAGTGTCTGAAGACCAAGACAACAAATATTGGGAACAGATTATTGCCACCGGAAAAATGGAAGTTATTGACGTTGATCGCGCCAAATTCAAGGAAGCCACAGCTCCGGTGATTGAGATGTTCGCTAAAACAGTTGGTCAGGACAATATTGACAAGATCAACGCTCTGGCTGAGTAACCACCGACACCCATGAAGCCCAATGGATTGGATTTGAAAATTGCGCGGGAGCAGGCCATGTTCCCTGAACTCTCGGTCACTCCGGCGCAATTGATCCAGACTTCGGTTTGCCATCGGGCTTCTAAACCGGCCAATGTCCCCCCGATTTTGATATCATGTCATAAAGAGATGTGATCTCGAGGTTTGAGATTGGGCGACTGCGGCTCGCTTTCTCAGACCACACCCCAAAAGGTCTCTCATCATGGAAGCCATCTTTAAATTTCTGCGAAAGTTCCTTTTTGGAATTTCCGTCGCCGCCATGCTTGTCATGTTGACAATCATTTTTGCTCAAGTGGTCACTCGCTACATTTTCGGTTTCTCGTTTGAGTGGACTGAAGAGTTGGCGCGCTTCTTGTTCGTCTGGGTCGTTTTCCTTGGATCAGCGCTGATTATGGGTGAAGACGGGCATTTGGCTGTAGAATTGTTGCCCCGCCTACTTAAAGACAAGACACCGGGTATACTTTTGAGCTTATTCATCAATGCCTGTGGTTATGTGTTCATCTTCCTCCTGATCATTCAGGGCTGGAAAATGACCACGACCATGACTTTCCAGACATCTCCTGGCCTCGGGATAAGCATGAGCTATGTTTATGCCATCATGCCAGTCTCCGGCATTTTGATGCTGATGTATCACGTCAAGGATACGATCAGCATTTTCCGCCACTTCACTCACGGCCGATCTGACCCCAAAACAGTCGACCAGCAACCGATCATCTCGGCGGATTAAAAGGAGATACACTCATGGAAACTGCACTTATTGTCTCTTTTGTCGTCATGGCTTTGATTGGCGTTCCCGTCGCTTATGCTTTGGCTCTGTCCGTATCTGGCATCCTTTTCTTCTACATGGAATTGCCACAGGTTCTAATCGTCAACAACCTGTTTTCAGGCATTGATTCCTTCTCCTTCATGGCTGTGCCTTTCTTCATGTTGGCTGGTGCCTTTATGTCAGCAGGAGGTGTTACCTCCCGTCTTGTCAATGTGGCTCAAGCGATGGTCGGTTCATTTACAGGTGGACTGGCTCAGGCCGTAGCCGTAGCAGGCATGTTCTTTGCTGCCATTTCAGGGTCGTCAGCTGCGACCACCGCCGCCATTGGTTCTACCATGGTCAATGAAATGGAGCGAAAGGGCTACAAGCGCGAAATGGCAACGGGTATCGTTGCAGCTGCCGGTACAGTCGGCATCGTAATCCCACCATCCATTACCTTTGTCGTCTATGGCGTTATCGCAAACGTGTCGATCGGCGACCTATTCATGGCTGGCGTATTCCCCGGCCTTCTTATGGGGGGCGTGATGTGTGGTATGGGCTGGTATTTGGCCAAGAAAGGTCATATCCCCCCCGATGGCTCTTTTTCCTGCAAACGTTTGGCGTTAGCTCTTAAGGATGCTTTCTGGGCTCTGCTCACTCCTGCCATTATCATTGGTGGCATCTATAGCGGCATTTTTACTCCGACTGAAGCCGCCGCAGTGGCTGCAGTTTATGGCATCGTTGTTGGCCTGTTCGTTTATCGCGAGCTTGAAATCAAAGACTTTCCGCAGATTGTCTTCAAGGCTGTAATTGGGACAACTCTGATCATGTTTCTTGTTGGTGCGGCCAAAGTCTTTGGCTGGTTGATGACCAACCTGCAGATCCCGCATATGATCGGCGAGGCGGTGACACATGCTACCAGCTCAGCAGTCGTCTTCCTTCTGATCATGAACGTTCTGCTTCTGGTGCTTGGAACATTGGTCAACGCCTCGGCTGCCGTCGTGATCCTTACGCCGATCTTCCTGCCGGTTGCATTGAGTATGGGAATCGATCCCATTCATTTTGGTGTTATTATGGTGGTAAACCTTGCCATTGGTTGCATAACACCACCGGTAGGACTGGATTTGTTTGTTGCTAGCGCGATTACCAAGGTTCCACTCGAGAAGGTTATGAAAGCAACGACACCCTACTTGTTGGCGTTGATCGCTGCCTTGTTGGTGATAACCATGGTTCCTGCAATTTCGACTACGTTACCAAACTTCTTCAAATAGACTACCGTTCACAAAGCCACACCATTTGTGACTGTTATATCAGCAAACGTTAAACAATGACGGTCTCGCAAGCGAGGCCGTTTTTGTTTCAAACTGAAAACAACCGGATGTCTCTGCTGGTGTGTAGCGGATGTAGTAGTCCTCACCCTGATGTCTGTAGGTGATACTACGTGTTCCATTTTCCTGTGAAGAAAATACAAGATTCTCAACGCCGCCGCGTGAAGGGCGTCCTGCAGCAGTGCTTTTTCCATTTGAACCTGTCACGGTTTCGTGCCGCTCCGAGTGCGCGTTTAGGCAGCATTTTTTCGAAAGCCAAGGGACTTTTCCATCCCAATGTTGAGTGCCTTCGGCGCGAATTTTGGAAGCCATTGATATATTCAAAGATTGCCATTGAGCCGCACCGGGATTGCCGGAGGCTCCAACTCTTGAGCAGGATGGAGCATTACGAGCAAAACATCGAACAAATATTCAGCTAAGGTACGCGAGCGTGCTGTACGGGTGGTTTTGGATCACGAAGGGCAACCAAAAGCCGTTGGTCCGCGATCGTATGGTGCCCGAATTCGATTGGGATACAGGCTCGCCTCAGCACCGGGATGCGCCGGCGGATTTGGTGGCACTCTTTCGCTATTATCATCTGATAGGTCGCATACTAACCCGCAAGGGCATAGGGAAGCTTGTCTCACAGGATCTTGACGCTTTGCTTAAAGGGTTGAAGAGTCGATCTTTCTTTGACAGCGCCAAAGTGCGGCAAGTGCTTGCCCACCACATCACGCAAGTAGCCAAACGACTCAGGCTTCGCGGGCTAACAATGAAGGCTGTGCATTTTGCCCTCAAGACCAACCCGTCCTGCGCTTTTCGGTATGGCTTCAAGCCGTTCTGATCTAGCGGTTGGTCGAGAGGAATATGCTCTGGATTGCTTGCCCATTGCGTTCTGCGTGATAAGATCAAAGCATGGATTCTGGTCGAAAGAGAAGATTTCCGCGATGATGTGGAATGGATATTGGAACCTACAGTAATGATTTTTTGGCGATCAAAAAAGAAGTCTCGCAAGCGCTTTCACGAGTCAACCAAAGTTAGTGCGAGTGCTCGCATAAGCGATGATAGCCAGATGGGGAAATACTGCTATGTCGGCAACTATAGCGACATAACCAAGGCGACCATTGGCAACTATGTTTCAATTGCCAATAATGTTTCGATTGGTTCCGGTGAGCACCATTTGACCAACATCTCCACCAGTAGTCTGTTTTATGATGATCCTTATGTCGAGTTAACCCAAGGAGACTGCATCTTGGGTGGCGATGCATGGGTGGGAGTGGATGCCATCATTCGCCGGGGCGTTTCCATAGGGATAGGGGCGGTTGTTGGAGCAAACTCTTTTGTGAATGCTGATGTGCCTGATTTTGGCATTGTGGTTGGTTCTCCAGCACGTTTGATCGGATTTCGGTTTAATGAGGTGCAAAGGGCTGCAATATTGAAAAGCAAATGGTGGGAGACGGATCTGGAGCGGGCGCGAGAAATTATCGAGCAGTTGAAGGAGGATGTCCTTTAAGCTGCATAGCCGCTTTATGGTTTGCTTTTTATTGGCATCAGACAAAAGCTGATGCTCAGAGATCTTGGCGATGCGCAAAAAGCGTAAGTAAGCATAATTGTGGGCTAGCACGAGTCCTCAGAAACCATAGGCGGTGTGGACGGATTTGTTCAAGATGAATACGGCTGCGAGCGAGATGATTGACCTGCATTTCTGTTGGGTTTTCTCGCGCCTGAGGGCAACGCGTTTGAAGCTCTTGAGTTTGCCGAAGGCCTGCTCGATGAAGGCTCCTTGAATTGCCCCTAGAATTGTAGACACCTTGTCCCCTGAAAATGAGGCAAGGAGACTATGATGCCCAATTTGCATTTCACAGAAGAATTCAAGATTGAGGCGATAAAACAAATCACCGAACGCGGGTACTCCGTCGCATATGTATCGCATCGTCTCGGTGATAGCACCCGCTCGCTTTATGCGTGGAAGAAGCGGTATGGCAAGCCCAGAGATCAAGGCGACCGATGCGCAAGCTATCGAGATTAGACGCCTGAAGCAGGAACTGGCTAGGGTCACCCAGGAGCGAGATATTCTAAAAAGGATAACGGTGAACTTCGCAAAGGATGTAAAATGAAGTACGCCTTCGTCGCCCAGCATCGGCCGAATGCTCCAGAACCCGCACTATGTAGCGGTGCTTGTCCATCCATCCCATTGGTTTCTATTCCTGACTGAAGCAGCCCTTGAGCAATTTACAAACATCGATTGGGCTGCATTCCTTCGTCAACACAATATGGAACACAGCATGAGCAGACGTGGCAATTGCCATGATAATGCTGTCGCCCATAGAATACGAGCGACAGAAAATTTGAAGCACCAAGGTGTCTACAATTCTAGGGGCTATTCACTTTGATTACGAGGCTAAGTACTGGAAGCCAATGTGACCAAGTACCGCGATCGCAAGGCAGCATTGAAATTCATCCAGAAAACTATGAAACGCCATGGGTACCCGTTTTCGATAGTAGCAGACAAGTTACGATCCTACTGCGCTGCGATGAATGAGAAAGGCAACATTGATCGACAGGAAACTGGTCGCTGGCGGAACAACAGGGCTAAGAATTTGCACCTTCCGTTCTGGCTAAGGGAATAGGCGATGATACGTTTCAGTCAAATGCGACCTTTGCAGAAATTCGTTGCCATTCATTCTTCAATCTACATTAATTGCAATCAGGAAAATTAATTTTGGGGTATAGAAAAACTTCAAGTTGAACCGACAACGCCACTCTTACTGAGTGGCACCACGATCTTTATGCGGTATACCAGACAGTGCCGATGGACCTCTTGGGTTAGATCTAGGTTTATCTGACAATGCTATGCTGGCTAATCAGATGTAAATCCAATTAGAATAGACGGCCCTGAGCCGACGTTCGCAGACCAATAGACACCGCGTCGCAACATCCCATTACCGGCCATTCGCAAATGATGCAGCATTTGAGCCATACCAAACTTAAACAATGCGGGGCGGACAGAACGGATCGATGCAACACAAAATTCCAGACGTTCATAACAAATGGGTATACACCTGCCTGTTAGAAATTATCTTGGTTGCTTCACTAAAAAATCTAATTGCCATCAGTGTCATAAATTTCAATGGATACCGACGGAGCCTCGACTTCAGTCATCCCGATGCAAACGGTCTCGCCATTGACCACTGAGAAAGCCGAATAGATAAATCCTTCTCTGGACTCAAAAGCCTGTGAGCCGCCCGGTTCGATGGCGGCCAGTGGATTGCCCGAGTAGTCATAATCCGTCTCGGCACCACTTTCATCCACCCAATACACATACGCGACATCAGCCCCCCGATTGGTAAATGAGACTTGCGCTTCGTTGCCTGCATCGCTGGAATCCACGCTGCCACGGTAATGACAATTCTCGCCTGACCGCAGCGTTAAGTGCGCTAGGTTGTCACTGATATTTGCATCACTTTGATCTTGCTGTGAATCTTGAGATGGGGTCAAAATTTCGTCATCATCAGCGGTATGAGTATTTCCGCCAGCGATCACGGAAACCAGCGTATCAGTACTTTTTAGTTGAGTAACACCGACACATTCGATCTGGCCGTTGACATTTGAAAAGATCGAATAGGCAAAACCGACACTTGCTTTGAGGGTTTGACTGTCGCCCGGTGCAATGGCCGCCACCGGATTTCCCGAATAATCATAGTCAGTGTCAGTTCCGTTTTCATCCAGCCAATAAACATAAATCGTCTCGGAACCATTGTTGGCAAAAGACACCGACGCGCTTTGCCCAGAAAGTTCGGAGACAACAGAGCCGCGCATTTTGCAGCTGTTTCCCGTTCCAATGGTCAGTTGGTCTTGATTGCCCGCTTGATTGGCAGTTGGCTGGGTCTGGTTGAGCGTCGCGGTGTCTTGCGGGGCAGCCGTCGGTTGAGGAGTCTTTGACTGGCTATTGGCACTGCCAGCAGCACTGCTGGCTGTAAAGGCACTGGCCGCACTCAACTGGGGGGTCACTCCGATGCAATTGGAAGCGGCGTCATAGACCGCATAGGCATCGCCGATTTGGACCTGCAATTCAGCCGAATGACCCGCCGCCACGAGACTGATAGGCGTATTGTCGCCGTTGTAGTCACCATGATCCCCATTTTGATTGATCCAGTAGACATAAAGATCGTCTGCACCCGTGTTGGTGAGCGTCATATTCGCCGGATCTCCCGTGCTGGCGGACACCATCGTTCCGTTTTGTGCGCAAGACCCAAGCTGCTGGGCGCCGGATACGCCCGTGATTGAAGGGTTGTTTTGATTGGCTACCTTGCCAGTCGTATTGGCTGGAGTGTTGGCGTTCACGGTGCCATTATCGCCGTTCATTGTGACATGCGTGTTGACATCTTCTATCGATGTGATGCCCACACAATTGGTTTGTCCATTCGCAGTAGAGAACACGGAATAAGCCAATCCTATACCTGTTTGAATTGACGTTGCTGTCCCCGGCTCGACAATGGCCAGTGCATTGCCCGTGCGTTGGTAATCGGAGTCTTGGCCTTTTTCATCCAACCAGTAGACATACAGCGGCTCCATGCCAGTGTTTTCAAACGTGGTCATTGCAGCAACACCCGTGTCGTTTGAGGCCAGAGATCCGTGCAAATGGCAATTCTGTGCGGCATCCAGCGTTACCTTAATTGCCCCTGATTTGGGCGGCTTAACCGGTGCTGTGTTGTTGGCGGATTTGCCAGAATTGCCGTTGGGGGCGGTCTGATGAACGACATCTGCGGCAGCTGCATAGGTAAGGTGCTGGTTGTCACTGACCAGCTTGGCCGCACCAACGCATTGTTGGTTCGCATCCAGCAAGACGTAAGTCCTGTTTTTATAATCCTCGATCTCGATTGACTCACGCGGCTGAATGATCGCCCATTCGCTCTCGGTTGACTGGTTCACACGGAATTTCAGGGTCAACGGGCTTGATCCGGAGTTTGAAAACTTGGTTTTCAGCTTGCCCGGTTCCAGATCCAACTGGCTTGAGGCATCAAAATCAGTGAATGTGGTCCGAAGGGCACAAGACTCCGCGGTCGCGCGGGTGTCTCCGGGCTTTTGTCCTGCATTGTTCAGGTCCACAGTTCTTGCCAGCAACATGTCACAAGCTGATTGGCTGCCAGCTTCACAAGCCTTCCTTTCATAGATGACCGCATAGTATTTTTGCGATTGCGGCATTGTTGGCCCGACAATCACTTTCGCAGCCATCAGACAGCTTTCAGCATGCCCCAGTGTTTCGCAACCCAATACAAAATTGCCAATTGAGTTTGCTTCCCTTTTGTTGGCAGGCGTTCCATCTTCGCCACTCAGGGTCTTATTGCCAAGGATCATGCAGGCTTCGCCGTCTCCTTTGGTCATGGCCCCGGATACAAACACCCCCTGGCACGCTTCTTTATAAAAATAGGTGGAGCTTCCATCTTTTGTTGAGACCGGATTTTTGGTGATGGTTCCTTTCTCGGCCCCTTCAACGGCAATGCCATATGCAGTGCAAGACTTGGTCTCACCCAATCCGACGCACTTGAAATAGTCGCTCTGTAGTTCGGAATTCAATTCCCCCAAATAGCCCTCGTGCATATCGCAAGATCTCTGGTTTCCCCGTTGACAACTTTCAAGCAACGTTTGAACAGCGCTGTCCTTGGCGCGATTGTTCGTGGGCGTTTTGGACTGCGTGCCGTCTAGGGTTGACTGGTTGGCGCCCTGTAGCGCAGCAAGCCGGCGTTTGGAAGATTTAGGATCGCTGTAGGCATCCTGAACCCGTGTTCGGGCGAATTCCTGACAGCCTTCTTCATCACCCCAATTGCAGCCCTTTTCATAGTCCTTGATGGCGGCCTTCCTGTTGGCTGCTTCATAGCCCTTGGGCGCATCTTTGATCCGGAATTGTCCGGTGATTGTGCAGCCCTTGCCCATTTTGCTAATGCACATATTGCCAGCCAATTGCTTGAGCTGTTGGCAACTGTCATTGAAATTGGCATCGCACAATTTTTGATAAACAGCGCCCCCTTCTGTCCACTCGGGCGGCTGGTTTGTACCACCTTGAACAGAGGCCCCACCGATCCTGAAAAGGCTTTGGCCAAAGTCGGCGCAAGACTGGGGCGACCCTGCATTGCAGGCAAGGCGTTTGGCATCCAGATCGGCACGAAGTCCGGTCAATTGGGTGAGCCTGTCGGCATTCTGACTGAGACCACAGGCTTTGCTTTCGCCTGCCTTACAAAGACTGCTGGCGGTCTGTCTATACGCCTTGCACGCCCCTTTGACATTGCCTTCGCAGGCCAGTCCAAATCGTCTTACCGCATCGATGGCGCCGTATGCCTGTGTCCAATCATGACGACGGGTTGAGCTCTGGGCCAAATTCAAACAGGCTTGGGGATTGGTGCCGGTGTTGCACGCTTTTTCAAGCTCCAAACGAACCTGCTGATGCTCAGGTGAGAAAAACTCACGCTTGGGATCGTCCGGATCGAAATAGTGTGCCAACACTTCGACATGGGTGATCCCTCTGTAATCAGCCAACGGTATCCTGTTGCTGTTTGAAATATCGCAAGGCCTGATGCGAGGGTTCTGGTCTCTGCTGCCTTTATAGAATTTCAGCGCAGCGACACCCAAGCCGCAATGGAAGGACTTGAACCCGCGACGCATTTGTCCATTGCCGCCAGCGAGGCTTTTTTTATAGTTCCGTCGACCTGTGGCGCAAACCCGTGTTGTTCGTCCGCGGTAACCCGATTCAGCATAAAACTGGGCGCAATGAGAGTTTTTACCACTGGGAGCAATTCCGGGAACGACTACAGCAACGCGCAACGACTGTACGAAACGCTGATCGCCTTTATTCCGAGCGAATGGCACAGCGTGGGTTAGCTTAAGACCTTCAAATGTGCGGTCATATGTGGTGATATCAAATTTAGCTCCAGAATTCTTGTCATTCGCGGTGAATTTGAGACCCGCGGATATGCCATTCACAACCGTGAACAAATGCGGGTCGTTCTTGACGCAAGCGATCCGGTTGGGTTTTGGTTTTTTCCACGAACCACGCCCTGCGACAAAACCAACGCTTATATAACCTTGTTTGCAAACCGGTTGCCAAACGCTTCGATCATGAGTCCCGCCGCTGCAATTGTCACCCCAGACCAGCTTGTAGTCTATTGGCCGTGACCACCATTTGTTGCGCCCATTTTCGACACCACAAACGGCCGGAATCGTTTTCCTGTGTTTGTCGGTATATGCATAGTCACCCAGACTTATGCAACCGGGATAGTCTTCGACTCTGGCGCGATCCATGCCCCAATCGTATTTGCCGCCTGAATTGTGGTCGTTGCCCATCCATTCGGTGGGAAGCTCTCTGATGTCGGCGAAATAGAAAGGATGGCGTGAGACATTGTAGCCATTGCGCTTGTAATTGGGATCCTTGAGGGTTTGCTTGAATGTCGTTGCAAACGTAGCTGCCAGAAGCGCCGCAACCTGTTTGTCCTTTGGGTCGGGGATCTTGTTGATAAGCTTCTTGCTCTCCCCCATAGCATAGTCAAAAACAGCCGACGCGACCTTGCCGTTTGGTCCGGCGTGGTTGGTCACCAACTCGATCTGTCGGTGCATGGCATTCAGGGCTTTTTTCAGGCCTGTCATGGGGTCTTTTTCGGTCAACATATAGGTCAGTGCACCAGCACCGGTCCATTTCTGATTGAGTTTCAAAAACTCGTTACCCGCTGCCAAAGGGTCATCGAGATTGATCAACACCTTGCCAATATCGCCAAAGACTTCTGTGCCATCACTATAGATGGTTCTCACTTGTTTGAGCGGATTGAGATTCTGCGCCATTCCCATGGCTACACCTTCTCGCAATTGATCCTGAAATCGAACACCGGACTTCAAAAAACTGGTAAAGCCACCGGGGGGTAATTCATCGACGATAACGCTGATCAAAGCCAACGGCGTGTATTTTGATAATGTCGCGGCAGCTGTTCCTAAATCTTTGAAAGTGCCGTCAATTTCATCGATCAGAGCAGAGGGATTGCCGGCAAGCAGCTTTCCCATCCCAATGGTTGATTTGATGGTTTTCTCGCCAAGATATTCGACACCGTCAACCACAAAATTGCCAGCGTCCCTCATATAGTCTTCAAAACCATCGCAACGCGGGGTGGGGAGCTGTTGCGCGAAGCGACCCTTGGCCGGACCCATTATCCGGTTTTCGGCAAAGGCCGGGCTGAGCGTCGCATGCGTGGCGAAAACCGAGCAAGCACATATGGCCAGCACGGTACCAGTGCGATCGATCGCTTTTCTCAATGCAAATTCCATAATTTTTTCTCCCCCACCAAGCACAACCCGGTCGGTTGTGTCGTAAATTGGATAAATATCCGGACAGTTTCGAACCAACAATCGTCAAAATAAACATTTTTAGAATTTAAGTTTTTCTAGGGAAGCAAATTTTTAACCAAACTACAATGGCTGTACTAAATAATAAAATGTAGATCGGCGTATAATTTGTATAGTGTTCGTCATTAAATAAACTGGAGCCAAGGTGTCTTAACAAGAATAAAGACTTTGTCTCATCTGGTTTTTATATTACGCAACGGCTTTGCGGTAAAGCTTGCGCCTTGTTTCGAGTGTTTCCTGTTTGATAATTTCTCGCTGACTTAGAATAGCTCTGTCCCTTCCTAAAGAAACATCTGCCGGTGTCTCGATTATCAGATTCTCCCCCCTCTCGGCGGCGCTTCGCTTGCCTGCCGGTCAACGGGTGGCCGTAAACGTGCTCTGGGCACTAGAAAGCCTATTGTTGTGCCAGACCGGGTGAACGAACTATGGTCGTTGGATTTTGCCTCTGATGCTTTCACAGATAGTCGCAGGTTTCGTGTTCTGGCTGTCATCGATGATTTCTCTCGCGAATGTTTGGCTTTGGTGGCCGATACATCCTTGTCAGGCTACCGAGTGGCCCGTGAGTTGGATGAACTGATCAAACAGAGAGGAAAGCCCAAGACCATTGTTAGTGACAATGGAACAGAGTTCACTTCGATGGCCATCCTGAAGTGGTGCTAAAAAACAGACATCAGGTGGCATTACATAGCTCCTAGCAAGCCAATGTAAAACGGCTTTGTCGAAAGCTTCAACGGCAGCTTCAGGGATGAGTGCTTGAAAGAGACCCTTTTCTCATCGCCAGGTCAGGCCAGAACAGAGATCAAAGCATGGAAAGACGACTACAATAGTGAAAGACCCCATGCTTCTTTGGGTAACCTCACACCAATTGAATATGCCGCCAAATCAGCCTTAAAATTGATGGTGGCATAAAGCCAAAACCAACTCTCGGATTCTCCCTGAAACTGGTAGAGAATTGGGGAGCAGGTCAACCACCGCGGTCCATGGCGCAACTTTGAAGCTATTGAATATGCCACATTGGAATGGGTGGATTGGTTTAACAACCATCGTTTGCTAGAACCTATCGGCAACATTCCGCCTGCTGAAGCAGAGGAAAACTTCTATGCTGCAATGGAAAGATCGGAACTGGCCGCGTAACTAAGACAAATCAGCCTCCGGCAATCCCGGCGCGGTTCAGGTTGCCAGCCTCAAGTTCAAGCATGTAGAGGCACTGATCGGCCAAAAGCACGCGCCCCCTTGGGCAGCCAACAAACTGCTGAAACTAATCGGACGCCTTTGCCGGTACGCAATAAAGATAGAGCTGATCATGAACGACCCAACCAAAGGCGTGACGAGGTTTAAAGATAATCCGGACGGTTATCACACATGGACTGACGTCGAGATTGACAGGTTCGAAACACACCATGACAAAGGATCTGCTGCTGTGATGGCCTATTTGGGACACCGAACACAGCAAGAAGCGCGAAAATATGTTCAGAAAGCGAACAGGACTAGGTTGGGAGATAGTGGCATGGCCAAGTTCGAGAATTTGTCCAACCCCGCCAATAGTTAGACAAAAGCCCTCGCAACTAGTTAAGTTGCAAGGGCTTTAAGTAACCAATGGCATGCCCTACGGGACTCGAACCCGTGTTACCGCCGTGAAAGGGCAGCGTCCTAACCGCTAGACGAAGGGCACTCGCTATTGGTGAAGCGGTTTATAGGAAGCTTTAGAACAAAGCGCAAGCCGCAAAGTCGAGATTTTTGAATAGTTTGATATTTATCCCAAGCTCTCACCAATCCGATGCATATTATCATGGGTCTAGGTGATTGGAGAGCCTCAAAGGCAAGCAAAAACCCCGATGCAGTGCACCAGGGTTTTCGATTTTTATTGGAGCTTTTAATGGTCACGAACAGGCAATCAGCCAACAACTTTCAGATTGTCCGCATTTTCCTTGCCGTTACGGCCTTCAACCATCTCATATTCGACCTGCTGACCTTCTGTAAGGGTCGTCAGACCAGAACGCTCAACCGCTGAAATATGAACAAAAGCGTCTGTTCCACCTTCGGAGGGCTCGATGAAGCCAAATCCTTTGGTTGGGTTAAACCACTTAACAGTTCCGGTTGCCATCTTCAATTTCCTTTGACTTTAGGGTCTTGTCCCCGCCGCACCTCATATACGAAAGGGGGTCGTCATCATCATCGTCTGGATTGGTGAAACCATCTTAAAGAGCATGCGCGCCTGACGCTTCAGAAAACCAACAAAAAAAGATTACATCATAAGCATAAAATTCGAAAGAATAGATTTGTTGCGTTAAAGAAATTTCATATGACTGTTATATTGCCACTTATATTGGCAATGCCAAAAACTAAGCTAGTGCTATGAAATATAGATATATTCACTGTTTGACAACCACTCTGCGGATTGGTGTTTGAAGTCCGTTTTGATGCGATTTGCTTATGGATGAGGCGCTGCTCACTCGTTGGTTGCCTTAAAACTGCCCATATGTTCATCGGTGAATAAAAGTGGGTTCGAGCTTTTATGAAAGGCAATTGATCCACGATATGGTTTCATCAAAAGCGCAAAATTCAGGACAAGGTGGCAACGTAGGGCGGTCGATCATGACCACTTCGATCCCCAGCAGACGAGCAGCTTCAACCTTGTAGTAGGCTTGTGCTGCGCCAGAGTTTTTTGTGACAAGACAGTCAATTTCATATCGCTTCATCAGAGCTATTTCTGCTGCCACGCTTTCCTCAGGCATCGATTGTATGCAGTCAACTGGACTGTGGAATATCGACGTATCCATGGCCTCGATGCTACGAATGAGGAACCGACAGTCTGTACGGTGAGAAAAATGAAATGCAGACTGCTTTCCTATAGCCAAAAAGGCGCGTGCGCCTTGCGCAAGAACTTCGGAACTTGCTTGAAGACTGTCAACATGGATCCAATTATCGCCGGTCTGCGGAAACCACGCTGGACGTGCAAAGCGAATGATAGGGCAGGCCAAATTATCCGCGGCAGCAACGGCATTCTGACTCATAGATATTGCAAAGGGATGCGTGGCGTCGATGATCAAGTTGAACTTATGTTCAGTGATAAACTCAACCAAGCCATCAATACCGCCAAACCCGCCAGTCCTGATTTTGAAGCCTATCCCATCCTTTTGCGACATCCTTTTGCGAAAGGCAGAGGTAGCGTCTTTACCCAAAGCCCCTGATAGAGAAAGGGTTATGTCGAGATTTTTCTGGGCGATGAGTCGTTCTAACAGTAACCGCGCTTCACGTGTTCCGCCCAGTAGAAGAATACGCAATCCCACAGTCATTGATCCTCGGCATTCAGAGGCTGAGTGCGCGCGAGCAGTTTGCCATCGCGACCAACAACAACAACATCAACTTTGATAGGAGCCTGTCTTAGCATCAATAAGGCTTGTTGTTGTGCTTTAGAAGCAATCGCACCGGCGATGTCTACACACTCGCGTTGGGCATCCTCCAGCAGGGCCAATGCACTGTTGGCTTGCCGCGCTCGGGCCAAAAGCCCCGAATCTGCGCCTAGCTCGAATAATTGCTCGGCCATCCAGTCAAAGTCCACCTGACTACGCCCGGAGTGAAGATCCATATGCCCTTGGGCCAACTTAGACAGTTTGGCAAAACCGCCGCCGATGGTCACACGCGGAACGGGGTTTTTGCGTAAGTATTTTAGCATGCCGCCAACAAAGTCCCCCATATCCAACATGGAGAAATCCTGCAAACCATATAGGTCCTTGACCCGCTTTTCGGAGGTTGATCCGGTGCAGCCTGCGACATGGTCGTGACCGCCCGCTCGGGCTACATCAATGCCGCGATGAATGGAATGGATCCATGCTGAACAGGAAAAGGGGATTACAATGCCGGTCGTGCCCAAAATCGATAGACCGCCCATGATACCGAGGCGCGGATTCCATGTCTTCTGCGCTAGTTTTTCACCGTTACGTACAGAAATGGTGATATCCACATCAGGCGAAAACCCATAGCTTCGGGACAACTCCTGCACCACAGTCTGCATCATTTGGCGCGGCATAGGATTGATTGCCGGTTCTCCAACAGGAATCGGCAAACCAGGGCGCGTCACCATTCCTACGCCTTCTCCGGCAATGAACCGAACACCGCTTTCAGGTTGCCCAAAGGCTACTTTTACTTTGATCAAAGCACCGTGCGTTACGTCGGGATCATCTCCTGCATCTTTGATGATTCCAGCTTCGGCATGCTGATCTTCCAATCGCTCAAACGCCAGTGCGAAGGCAGGAGTTTGTCCCTTTGGTAGTGTAATCGTCACCGGATCTGGAAACTCTCCGGTAACAAGCGCAGTCAGCGCTGCCTTGGTGGCCGCGGTCGAACAGGCTCCCGTTGTCCAGCCACGCCTTAGGGGCACATTTTTATCCGATTTTTCTGTATGATCTGACATAGGTCAGATATATAACGCACAAGACTGATATGCCATACGAAAGACGTAACAACAGGAAAAAACATGTCTACCATTCCGGCTGATGACACCTACAGCAAAACTCTGTTTGACGGACTACCCGAGTTCCTTCCCGGTTGGGTGTGGTTGGTTGGTGGTGGACCCGGAGATCGGGGACTGCTTACACTTCATGCGGTCAATGCGATCCGGCAGGCCGATCTGATCGTCTATGATGCCTTAGTAGATGCCGCGATACTGTCCTTCGCAAAGGCCGACGTCGTGGTGGAGTTCGCAGGCAAGCGGGGCGGGCGGCCTTCTCCCAAGCAGCAAGACATTAACCTGCGACTTATCGAACAGGCGCAAAAAGGCAAGCGTGTATTGCGCCTAAAAGGCGGCGACCCGTTTATTTTTGGACGTGGTGGTGAAGAAGCTTTGGGGTTGGTCGCAGCAGACATTCCGTTTCGCATCGTTCCTGGCATCACTGCGGGCATCGGAGGTTTGTGTTATGCAGGCATTCCAGCAACCCATCGTGACATCAATCAGTCCGTCACATTCCTGACCGGCCACGACCAGACCGGCTCAATGCCGACCGCACTCAATTGGGATGCTATAGCCAAAGGCTCGCAAGTGATTGTGATGTATATGGCAATGAAGCATTTGAAATCTATTACGGAAAAACTGCTCAAAGCCGGCCGAAATCCGAAAGAGGGCGCCGCTATCATCTGCAATGCCACAACGCCGAAACAAGCGGTTCTGGTGTCTGATCTGGACCGCATTGCAGAAGAAACAGAAAAGTCGGGCCTCGCGCCGCCAGCCCTGTTTGTTGTCGGCGATGTTGTGCGCATGCGTGAAGGGCTCGATTGGTTGGGCTATGTCACGCATAACAAAAAGCTCATTTCCGATCCTCTTTCATTCAGTCGTTCCTGATCAGTTAGCGCAACGTTATTATGGCAGTTCAATCCTCCACGCACGTGCAAACCGGCCTGATATTGGCGGCCAGCAGCTCCAATTCGGGGAAAACAACGCTTTCATTGGGTTTGCAGCGCTTGTTAACGCGGCGAGGGCTGGTCGTTGCACCGGCAAAATGTGGTCCCGATTATATTGATCCAGCGTTTCACGCCGTGGCATCTGGTGCCACATCTATCAATCTCGATCCATGGGCTATGCGTCCAGTTGATATCTTGTCTCGCAGTGAAAGCCACGCATTTCAAAGTGAATTCCTGTTCGTAGAAGGGGTCATGGGGTTGTTTGACGGGGCTGCCGGTGGGCAGGGGTCAACGGCAAATCTTGCCCGCATACTGAAGCTTCCTGTCCTTTTGGTGTTGGATGTCAAAGGACAAGCCCAAACCGCGGCGGCTATAGCTCAGGGGCTTCGCAGGTTTGATTTTGATATATCTATAGGCGGTGTGCTTCTCAATCGGGTTGGATCGGTTGCGCATGAAATGTTATTGCGAGAGGCATTTGCTAAAATCAATTTGCCGGTAATGGGTGTGGTGCGTTCTTCAGAAAAGCTGGTTCTGCCGTCTCGACATCTCGGATTGATACAGGCGAATGAACACAGCGAACTGTCTGATAGAATAGATGATATTGCAGATCATGTTGGTCAATATGTAGATCTTGATGCGATCATACAGTTGGCAAATTCTCACACAAATACAACTGAAAACCACTCAGGGGCATTAAACTCCCCATTCAAACTGAAGCCGATCGGGCAACGCATTGCGATTGCACGGGATGAAGCCTTTACATTCATTTATCCGCATTTGCTATCAGACTGGCAAGAGCAGGGGGCCGAACTATCGTTTTTCTCACCTCTGCAAGACGAGGCGCCATCACTTGATGCCGATGCGATCTATTTGCCGGGAGGTTATCCAGAATTGCATCTGGATGCGTTACAGCAAGCAACTACGTTCCGGCAACGGATGGAGGATGCAGCGGCGCGTTCAAAATGTATTTTTGCTGAATGCGGTGGTTATATGGTGCTTGGCCGGTCTATCCTATCAAAGCAAGGGTGTGAATATGCCATGCTGAATTTGCTGCCCGTAACGACTAGCTTTCAAGACACTAAGTTAAAATTGGGGTATAGGAAACTTACCCATAGTTCAACTTTGCCTTGGGGCGAAAGCCTAACTGCGCACGAATTCCACTATGCCACGGTCACATGGCAGGGCATATGCGAACCGCTCTTTAATGCTCATTCAGCCGCAGGGAAAGATTTGGGTGCAATGGGACAAAGGATCGGCAGCGTCCATGGATCCTTTGCCCATATTATTGCACCTGCGTAAGGCGGTTAATCGGACTCACACTTCTGTGGCTTCAGGCCCGACTTCCCCTTTTGCCCCAATCCGCAAAACATGTGAAAACTCGGAATCATAGAGTTTGGAATCCTCAAACTCTTGCGCGGCCATGGCCGGCCCCACCAAAATGAGTGCTGTGCGCGTGATTTTCTCGGCGCGAACCTTTTGCCGAATGGTTGAAAGCGTACCATGAATGAATGCCTGATCGGGCCAGCCAACACGATAGGCGACCACGACGGGGCAATCTGCGCCATAATGAGGTGTTAGCTCTCGCTCGATTTGCGGAATGTTGCGAATAGATAGATGAATGGCAAGTGTCGCGCCTGATCTTCCCAATATATCAAGGCTTTCGCCTTCCGGCATCGAGGAGGATTTCATCGCAGTTCGCGTTAAAATGATTGTCTGTGCAATGCCGGGAACCGTCAGTTCAGCACCAATAGCGGCGGCAGCTGCAGCAAAGGCCGGAACGCCGGGCACCACTTCATAGTCGATGCCCAAGACTTTAAGGCGTCGCATCTGTTCAGCAATGGCACCATAGATGGAAGGATCACCAGAATGCACTCGTGCAACGTCATGGCCATTCTCATGGGCAATCCGGATGTCCTCGATTATTTCATCAAGATGCATAGGCGCGGTGTCTTTGACCAAAGCAGTCTCGGGAGCCTCGACGACAATCGCCTCTGGCACCAGGGATCCTGCATAAAGACAAACGGGGCAACGTTGTATCAATTTGAGGCCGCGTACAGTGATTAAATCCGGAGCACCAGGGCCTGCGCCGATAAAATAGACTGTCATTTCATTTCCTTTGTAACCGCGCTCGTGGTGAAGCGCATTTTATTGCACTTCAATTCAGCTTTTCTCGGCATCAATTCGTTTCGCATAACCGCGCGGGGTGTAGGCTTGCCAGCCATTGTCCCCAACAGAGCGATCACCTGATTGTATTTTCCTAGATTGAGACGAACCGACCAGAACAACCGTCAACATATCAACCTCATCCACTTCCAGTTCAGACAATGTCCTGATGCGCAGATTTTCGGTTTCTCGGCCCAAATTGGAAGCTAGCAAGACGGGGGTTTCTGGTGGGCGATGGGCCAGCAATATCTCTTTGGCACGCGCGAGTTGTGTTCGTCTCTTTTTTGAGACCGGATTATAAAAGGCCACGACAAAGTCACCTTGCGCGGCGGCTTCCAGACGTTGAACTATGGTCTCCCAAGGTGTCAGCAAATCTGAAAGCGAGATCGTGCAGAAGTCATGCCCCAGCAGAGCGCCAAACCTTGCGGATGCGGCCTGCAAGGCAGAAACCCCAGGCACATGGGTGAGTTCGATCCGTTTGGCGGCAGCGGATACGCCTCCAGCATCTTCAGATCGATCGAGCAACTCCATTACCAAAGCACCCATGGCATATATGCCAGCATCGCCCGAGCAGATCAAAGCAACATTATGTCCCTTTCCTGCTTGTTCAAGCGCATAGCGGCACCGATCTTCTTCGCCACCCAATGGGAAGTCACTGCGGGTTTTGCCGTCAGCTAAAGATCCAAGCAAGTCAATATAGAGACCATAGCCGACCAATTCCTCGGCTTCGGCAATCCGATTGCTGGCTTCTGGTGTACGCCATTCCGATTGCCCCGGACCAATGCCGACCACTGATAAGTGTCCGCGCTTTTGACCGGGCAGGGCACTTGAAAAAGGCTCTGCAGCAAGGCCAATTGCGCAAGTGGCTTTGTCGGATTTGACCTTGGCGACTAGCAAAGAGCCAGACACTCCCGCAGCGGCCAGTGCAGCGCCTTCAGCAACGCCGTGGCAACCAACTTCAGCAAAAACAACGTCTGACGGGGTTTGAAGTTTATCTTTTTGCGCTTCTAATTCTGACACCGAAAAGAACCGTGCGGATACACCAAAATGTGCTGCTGCGTGATGAATGGCAGCTTCATCCATTTTCAAATCAACAGAAGCAATCATGCCAATAGCTTCGCGAGACAGATTGGCACTCGCAAGGGTCGCCTCAATATGGGCAATCAAGTGATCGGGCGAAACACCTCTTTCACACCCAACGCCAACGGCCAATCGTTGGGGACTGTAAACCAGTGCGGTCTCAGACTTTTCAGGAGATGCCATTTCGATTGAGGAGATGAGCTTGATATCTGCTTCATTTGAAATGACAAGCTTGCCATCCTTGATCCAGTCAAGACTATCATCCACCTGAACGGCAGTCCCATCGACGATTTTCGCCATCACAGGGCCAGCAGAACGCGGGTTTTGTAGCTTCCAACCTGCTGGAGGATTATCAAGCGCCAACCGGAACCGGCAGTCGCCAGCCGTGGTCACCGCAGCATGGGCATCCAGCCCCTTAGCGATCAAACGGGCCAGATCATTCGCACCATGATGCCCACCCAGCAATGGCACCACAGATAACGCGTCGCGCGATACAGCCAGAACAGCTGGTTCGTTAAATTTGCTATCCAGCACCGGAGCCAATGCGCGGATGACGATGCCGCTAGCACAAAGTGCAACGATGTCTTTTCCGCCAGTAAATAGGTCGCGGATATGACTGATGGTATCCGTAAATGGAACGTCCGCGTCTGTCACATCGGATTTGGCATGCACAACAACGGAACGGCCATGCTCAACGAGGACTGACTTGATTTGATTGGCGAGTCTTATGGCTGCTTTTGACGGGCAAACAATCGCGATGGATCGGTTCATTTCTTCCATGCTTCATCTCCGTCATAAATAAGGATCATTGAAAAATAGGGAACGCAGCTTTCATCAACATCAGCCAACGGCATGACTTTCTCGGTTGGCAGTGTTGCTCGCTCGACATAACCAGAATTGGACAACAGGCCCAATTTATCCAAAAGTGCCCGAAGTCGAGGCAAATGACGCCCCACTTTCATGATCACAAAGGATCCGCCCAATAAAAGGCGTTGTTCCAATGCGTCATCGTCCATAGGGCCGGTTAATATGGTCAGCACATCATTGCGTCCGGCAAGCGGTTGAGCCAAACGACCGGCGCAGGCAACAAGTGATGAAACCCCTGATACGATTTCGACGTTGAATTGATCGGCAAGGCGATTGTGCAGATACATGAAGCTGCCATAAAAGAACGGATCGCCTTCACACAACACAACGACATCGCGACCCGCCCTGAGATGGTCGGCAATATCTTTTGCGCCATCATCATAAACCGATTGTGCCGCAAAACGCTCAGTGCGCATGGGTACCGGCATGGCGATTTCGATACATTGATTGGGAATGAATGCGCTGGCGATGGATCGGGCAAAGCTTTCGCCGCCTTCCGGTGCGGGATATGCAATAACTGCGGCGTTGCCAATAAGGCGCGCAGCTTTCAAGCTTAGAAGTTCTGGATCTCCGGGGCCAACACCGACACCATAAAGAGTGCCTTGATTTTCAGTTTTCATATTTTGTCTCTGAGTCATAATTTGTGAGGGCTATGCGTCTTTTACAAACGCCCATTGGGTGACAGGCATCGAGGTTTTCCACCCGAAATGCGGCCCTACAGGGGACGCTTTGGCAATGGACAGGCGGGTCAAGTCACCGCCGTGGCGTTCAAACATTTCGAGCAGCAAGCGCTCCGATCCTAAAGTCACTGCGTGGGCGACCAGACGGCCCCGAGGTTTAAGGGCCCTGAGGCAAAAATTGACCACATCAACGGATAAACCGCCGCCAATAAAGATCGCGTCAGGCGCTTCCTCTCCGCGCAATCCATCTGGCGCTTGGCTTGCCAACAATCGCAAACCGGGAGTACCCAATTGCTGTGCGTTATGCTCGGCAAATACTCTGCGCTTTTCTTGTGGTTCAATGCCAACTGCGCGGCAACTGGCGTGGCTGCGCATCCATTCAATAGCAATGGAACCGCAGCCGGTACCAACGTCCCACAGTAGGGCATTGGGGTGTGGGGCAAGCTTAGCCAGAGCACTCGCGCGGATATCCCGCTTGGTCATTTTGCCATCATGTTCAAAAGCATCATCCGGCAAGCCTGCAATGGTGGGCAGCCAATGCGGCAATTGATCGGGCAGAGCAACAGCCAGCACATTCAGATCCGCAAAACGCAAAGTTTCACCGCCGTTTTTGATCGTGCGCGCGTCACTTTCGATGATTTTTTCTTTGTCACCACCCAAGTGCTCAAGCACGGTGATTGAAGCGTTTTCAATCCCTTGATTGCATAATTGCTTTGCAACCAATGAAGGGGATGTGCTGTCCTTGGACAGAATAAATAACCGCGCTCCGGGCGTATAATGCGGGAGCAAAGAAGCCGGATTGCGCCCATGAATGGTCAATTGTGATGTTTTGTTAAGCGGCCAACCGAGGCGACTGGCGGCCAGACTGAATGAACTGGGCGCAGGCAATACGCGCATTTCGGACCTATCAAAATGGCGGGTAAGTGTCCCACCAATGCCAAAACACATCGGGTCCCCGCTGGCCAAAATTACGACTTGCTGTCCGCGAATTTTTTCGAGTTCCGCATAAATTTTAGAAAAAGGCGATGGCCAGACAATGCGTTCCGCATCGGGTGTCAAATCATCAGCTATCATGGCCAAATGACGCTGTCCGCCAATAATAGTCTTGCTCTGAGCAATCAACGACCACCCAAGATCGCTCACATCATCCGTTCCGCCTTCACCAATACCGATAATATTGAGCCACGGTTCATTCAGTTCGTCTGTCATCTATTTCTCTCATTCGGCTTTGGATCAGCAGGCTGATCCCCTTTGCCAAGTGCCGCGATGGACAAGGCATTGACCGCAGCGCTGGCCAAAGGCGTTCCGCCACGACGGCCCAACAGGGCAACATAGTCCAGATCCAATGCATCTGCTTCGTCGACCAAACATTGTTTGGATTCAGCCGCCCCGACAAAACCAACCGGAAACCCGAGCACCAACGCCGGTTTGCTTTCGCCGTCTCGTATCATTTCCAACAATCGAAAAAGCGCCGTCGGCGCGTTGCCAATTGCCACAACCGCGCCGTCCAAATGGGGACGCCAAAGCTCCATCGCTGCTGCTGTTCGTGTCGTGCCTATTTCGGCCGCCAAGTGCGGAACTAACGGATCATTGAGTGTCACCAAAACATCGTTGCCCGCGCCGCCGTGATCAACTGATAGAAAGCGGCGTGTTATGCCGCCCGCCACCATTTGTGTGTCAACCAAAATCGGATTGCCTTGCTGTATGGCGGCGATGCCAGCTGCCATACACCGTGTGCTAAACCGTAGATCGGGTACCAGATCAGTCATGCCAACCGCATGCATCAATCGGACCGCCAAGGGTTCGACTGACTCTGGAATTTGTGCCAGAGATTCAGCAGATTCACTTCGTATTATCTGAAATGATTTTGCATAAATCGCTGCGGGGTCTTTCTCATAGTCAAATGCCATAATGCACAATCAAACCCGTTCAATCCTTTTTATACATGCTGTTCGGACCGTGGGGATGATCGGCATGCGGATAGGGGTGATGATGGTGATCATGGGCTTTGTCATCGTGCGAATGCCCGTGCTCATGTTTGTGTTCGTGCCCGTGATCATGTGTATGTTCATCGCCGTGGGCATGTGTATGGCCATGATCGTGACTGTGATTATGTTGATGACCTGTGGATGGCTTGTGTTTCAAGCACTCGTTTGTGCACTTGTTATCCACGCAATATTCACAGTCTGCAGTTTCAACACCTTCAACATGGTGATGATGGCTTTCTTGCTTCAGACCGACTTCTTTCTCAAACCCCAGAACCTGCGCACGATATTTGCACAGTTGGCAGTTCATATTGTTGGTGCCTTCAAGGATTTCCTGCACGCGGTCTTCAAAGGTTTCAATCACATAATCCTGATCGTTGAGATATCCGGCTTTAACAAACTGCATGTCCGGATGGCGCGCAGCAACTTCATCAGTGAAGTTATAGATGCGCCGCACCAGAATGCCGGTGAACAGGAAGTAAGGGAATACGATGATGCGTTTGTATCCAAGTTTGGCTGCGTGCTCCAAACCCGGTTCCACTAATGGAAAGGTGACGCCCGAATAACAAACTTCTCCCCAGCCAAAGCCCATGCCTTCCCAAAGAAGGCGCATCAGTTTGTTGACGTTGGAATTGGCATCAGGGTCAGAGGCACCTCGGCCAACCACCATCAACATGGTCTCGGTCAATGGCAAGTCACCATACTCGGCATTGGCTGCATCAACAGCCTCTTGAACCCGTGCGCCAGCGGCCTTGATCATTTTCAAATCAAGCCCCAACTCACGGCCATATTCGATGGTCACGCCGGGGGTTTTGGCCTGATAGGCATTGAGCACAGAGGGAATGTCGTTTTTGGCATGGCCAGCAGCAAACAACATGCCGGGAACAGCGAGAATGCGTGTGCAGCCTTGCGCCACCAAATTATCAAGGCCATTGGAAATGACCGGATTGGCAAACTCCAAATACCCATAGTCAACGGGATAGTCGGGAAAGCGTGGACGCAATCTCTCTGAGAGTTTGGCAAATTGATTGACGGCCTCTTTATTGCGGCTACCGTGGCCACAAATCATCACGCCAAGTTTTTCTTCTTTTGGTCCAGAATTGGTCACGTCTGATCCCCTATCGGTTCAAATGTTCAAGCAACTGCATCGGCAGTTGTGAAATAACAATGGAGCAGGGGAAAGTGGCGTGCCTACCATCAAGGGCAAGAACGTCCTGTTCAATCCTGCAGGTCAGTCTTGGTCTCCTGATTGGATCAACCGCACTGACATGGTTTTCAGCTTCCATCATTCATTGTCCTACTACGGTGGACAAGTCTCATCGGGAAGCACTGCGAATAGTGTAGGGTGAGACTAACTCGCTAGCACACCAAGGAAAAGCGCTTTAGCGGATCTGTCCACCCTCCATCAGAATAGTACGGGTTACCACTTCCTCTCGGAAAGCCCGATCATGTGAGACAATAACCATGGCTTGCGGAAGGTTGACAAGGATATCGATCAAACTGCGCGTGGTTTTTTCATCCAAAGCGTTGGTTGGTTCATCCAACAACAATATGTCCGGTTTCATGGCCAACACGGTCGCCAGCGATACCAATCGCTTTTGCCCGCCTGACAATTTATGTGTGATCCGCTCGCGGAATTCAGATAGCCCCAACGAGGCCAGAGTTTCGTCAACGATACACATTGCGTCTTGGATGCTGTAGCCTAGATTGAGTGGCCCAAACGCCACATCTTCAGCGACAGTAGGGCAGAAAAGCTGATCGTCAGGATCTTGGAAGACAAGCCCCACCCGCCGCCGCAACAGGCGAAAATCCTCTTCGCTTTGATAATCGCGACCAAAAGCAGCAATCCGCCCGGAAGAAGGCTTGTTCAATCCAACAAGTAAATGTAGCAGCGTGCTTTTGCCCGCACCGTTATGACCGACCAGTCCAATGCGCTCACCTGCATTCACCGCCATCGTTACGCCGCTCAGACAGGGCTCAAAGCCATGATAGGAAAAATGCAGATCTTCGGTTTCAAGCAACAGGGCCATACATAACCTCAAGTGCGACCAGCGTCAGCATGACGAGGCTTGCAAAACTGGAAAAAACGGCGTCGCGCCGTGTAAACTCGATGCTATCGAGAATATGAAACTGCCCCTGAAAACCGCGACATTTCATGGCTTGAAGAATACGCTCTGAGCGCTCAAAGGACCGGATCAACAGCATACCAACAAGATATCCGACACTGCGGTAGGTGTGCCAGCTGTTGGAGGGACTGAAGCCACGACATTTCATTGCAGTTCTAAGACGGCGATATTCCGCATGCAGAACTTCTATATAGCGCACTGTGAACAACAACAAATGCACTAGACTGTCTGGAACTTTGAGGCGAGCGAGCGCATGGCCGAGCGTCACAGCTTCGAGCGTTCCTAATAGGGACAATGTGGTCATGACGATCGCATTGGCCTTGAACAGAATGATGATTGCCTTTTGCAACCCTTCGAAACTGGCAGCAAAACCCAAAATATGGAACATGGCTTGGCCTGGTGTCGTAAAGGGCAGCATGATAAGCAAAAAGACGATAAATCCGTCCATCATGGCAACCCGTTTGGCTGTCGGCCAAAAGGGCAAGCGAGCTTGCGTCATAAGAAAAAACGCAAGCCCAAGAGAAACGGCCAGAAGAGGCAGGCTGGACAATTGTACGATCGTCACAGCAAACGCAACAACGCTGACAATGCGAACCCGAGGATCAAGCATCCGGATCCACATCTTGTTTGATGTAATCACAGAGACATCATCTTGAGACATCCGGTCGGGTCGGGCTTGTCCTGCCTGTTCTAGCAATTCACTCATTCGGTATTTCCTTTTGCGGGGTTGCTGCCTGCTTCTGCTTTCTTCCGCTCGCGTCTTGCGGCAAAATAAAAGCCAACCCCGAACAGACCCAAAATATAGCCAATACCTCCAAGAATGGTCTGAAAATCATTCTTTTCTTTGTAGGCCGCAATTTCCTTCCAAACAGGTTTTGTTTCTTTTCGAATTGCAGAAGCAATCTCGGGCTGAAAGGCCGCCAGTTCCGCTTTTACGCTGTTGCGAATGATTTCCTGCAAAGCCTCTTGATCGAGGCTAACAGGATTTTCATTGGCCCGTGTAGCCGGGGCTCTTACCGGTTCTTTGATGCCTTCTTCAACGGGACCCTTTGCATCTTTCGTTGCCAAACCTTCGGGTAATTCATCAATGTCTAATCGATAAATCGCGATATGACCTTGACCTAGGTTCGCACGAAAGGTGTGCGGGATGTGTTGTGTCGGAGTGAATTGGAAAATACCGTCTTCATTCGTTTTGGTTTCTCCTATTTTATTTCCAGCATCGTCCAATACGTCAACGATGGTGTTGGCCGACGCATCGCCACCCGAAAATCCGATTTCGCCTTCAATGAGTGCCCCTTCAGCATAGGCAGACACGATGACCTTGTGGGCGTAAGCAGGCAAGGACAACCCAACCAGCAGCAACAAGCCGCTAAATATTGCAGCAATTGACTTGTTCATTGCGATACCTTTCTGCTCATGACATGGAAAAGCTCCGGTTTAACCCGATGGATAAGATACAGCGCCGCAGCGGTTAAAAGCCCCTCAATGACCATGACTGGAATGTGGGCGATGAACACGAGTTTCGCAGCGGCCACAAAATTTTCACCGGACAAAGCCAAAGCGATAGCAACAAACAAAGTCGTCATAGAAACGGCTAATCCACCAGCGATTCCGCCAATAATTGCCACTTTTCGTGTGGATGTGGAATTTACTATGAAGGGGCGTGCTATAAGGCCGACGATCACGGCAGGACCGGCGATATTGACGGCGTTGACACCCAGTACCGAAATTCCACCAAACGCAAAAAAGATCGCTTGCAACAACAACCCCACAAACAACGCAGGGAAAGCCGCCCAGCCGAGAATAATCCCGGCTAGGCCATTCATGATCAAATGCACACTTGAAACACCAAGCGGCACATGAATGAGAGACGCAACAAAAAAGGTGGCGCTGAGTACACCGGCGGCAGGAATCAGCTCCATGTCGAGTTTGCGTAACCCTATTGCCAATCCACCAACGGTCATAACAACCCCGGCAATCGCAACTTCATTGCTCAGAGCACCATCAATAATATGCATGTAAGCACCTCGCTTGGAGCGATAGGCTTTGTCTAGTCGATGTCATGTGCTTTTATCCATATCACCGCGTCCTGCGAAAGCGCCTTGCCTTCATATTCGGTTGCAGGCCCAACACCCAAGGCAGCAAAACCCCAAAAACCAGCTTTTGGGATGCCAAATGTGAAATAGCCATTGGCATCGGACAAAGCGACAATCGTACCGCCAGCTGGGGGAGTAGCGGTGGTGGAGGTTGGGGAATTGGTGTCCATGTCTGGGGTAGCTGCGAGATATTCGACTTCAATCTCGGCACCCGCGACTGGTTTGCCTTCAGACAGCACGCGCCCCGTAAAGGTTGAACCGGCGATAACATTGGTTGGTTTATTGAGGGGTATAATTTCAGCGACGAGTCCCACAGGCTCTTCCCAGCCAGAAGGAACACCACCCTTATTCAAATAGCTCTTGGTGATCTGCTGAATAAACATGTCTTCACTGCCCTCAAAATAGGGAGTCGGCTCAACAACGAGAATATAGTCACCATTGCGCTTGAGTTTGATTGAGGCGTCAAAGCCATCGCCTTCGTTGCTCGATCCTTTGAAGCGCATTGGCTTCAGGCTGTTCATCAGGTCAATTTTTTTGCCTTTATGAACGGCATAAAAGGATTGGGGCGTCACCATATCCATGACGTGGCCATTTTCAAAAGGATGCCAAAAAAGCAATTTTAGCGGAACGTCGCTGGTGCGTTCAAAAATGACCTGCGGTGTAAAAACCAATTGAAAATGGGCTTGCGCTGCCGTTGAAAGCAGCAAACTGCTCGCCACGACGACTTTTGTTAGAAAATTAGTCACTTATTATCTCCTATGGCAAACTCTGCCAATGCTGGAGACGCATAAGGAATTGTGAATATTGGGAAGGGACGTCTGACAAACTTTATCACGAGCCGCCAGTCCTCTCTCCACCAAACGCACACCCCGGCGTCTTGTTTAGAGGTGTCATCCGCATGAAAGTCATGCGTCTAACGGCCTGATGGCAGGTCTCCTGGCTCACGGGTCATCACTTATCCGTCCACACCTTCCCGATTTCATACAAGAAACCAGTGGTCTATTAAGGACGGCAGCTCGCCGACTACAGTTGCGGGGGCAGCCATGGATTCGGTCCCTGATGGGTACACCACACCATGTTCCCTTTTCATTTCCCCGCAACGCTCGTGCGAGGAAAACCATCATGCTTATAGTCCATAAGGACTAGAGTTTCACAAGTCAACTTGCCAAAATGATGCAGAGAGATTTCAGCTCAAATTTGGCAAATTTGATGTTTCTTTTGGAATTAGAATTCAATGCCTTCCTGAGCTTTAACACCAGAACGGAACGGATGCTTGATCTGAGTCATATCTGTTACCAAATCGGCAATTTCGATCAATTCTTCTTTGGCGTTGCGACCGGTAATGACAACATGGGTGTCATCTGGTTTTTCATCTTTCAAGAAGGCAACCACTTCTTCGATAGGCAGATAGTCGTAACGCAAGACGATGTTCAATTCATCCATCAATACGAAACGAATACTGGGGTCCAGAATGAGCTCTTTTGCCGTTTCCCAAGCAGATCGGGCGTTATCGATATCTTTCTGACGATCCTGCGTTTCCCAGGTAAACCCTTCACCCATCGAACGAATGGTTACAAGCTCGGGGAATTTTTCAAGCACTTGCTTTTCACCCGAGTTCCATGCGCCTTTGACAAATTGGATGATTGCGATTTTGTGGCCATGACCAAGGGATCGAAAGGCCATTCCAAAGGCAGCGGTAGATTTTCCCTTGCCTTTGCCTGTATGGACAATGATCAGGCCTTTTTCTATGGTTTTGGTAGCAAGTATCTTGTCGCGTGCCACTTTCTTTTTCTTCATCTTTTCGGCATGACGGGCGTTTTGCGCCTCTTCATTCATGTCTTTAGTCATGAAATCATCTCCTCATTATGATTGCTGCGATTCTGCTGACTTTCTTTCAAGTGAAAGGCTGCGCTGTTGGACCTTGGGGCCCAAAGCCCACGGTCAATGGCTTCGATAAACCGGTCCACCATATCATCATAGGCGGGTTTGTTTTTGTCTTTCAGAAAATCCGATACAGTTTTGTCTTCCAGATAAGCTTCATAAAGCTGGTCAAAATGGTGATCTCCAACGGCATTGGTCGTGGCAGCAAAGGCAAACAGATAATCCAACGTCGCAGCCATCTCAAACGCACCCTTGTAACCATGCCGCATTACACCTGCGATCCATTTGGGGTTGGCTGCACGACCACGCACGACACGCGCGATTTCTTCATCCAACGTGCGAATAACAGGCCGTTCTGCGCGGGAATGGTCGTTGTGGTAGACCTTGGGTGCGGTACCCTTCAAGGTTTCGACGCTGGCTGCTAGCCCGCCTTCAAATTGGTAATAGTCATCTGAATCGAGCAAGTCATGCTCACGGTTGTCCTGGTTTTGAACCACAGCATCGACGTGAGAAAGGCGTGTTTTTAGGCTGTCCGTTGCCTTATCGCCATATTGTCCTGCACCATAGGCAAACCCGCCCCAAGCCACAAATGCCTCGGCAAAGTCAGAGCGTTTGTCCCAGATTTTTTCATCGATCAAGGCTTGTAGGCCTGCACCATAGGCTCCTGGCATGGAACCAAATACACGAAATGTTGCTTGTCTTTGTGCCATTTCAGTGGACAAGCCCTGTTCTTCTGCTTTTGCTCTTTCTGCTCGAACCCGAGCCGCCAGTGGATTGGCGTCTTGGGGTTCATCCAGTTCTGCCACTTGTCGTACCGCAGCATCAAACAGGTCAATTTGATGCGGAAATGCATCGCGAAAAAACCCCGAAATCCGCAAAGTGACATCAACGCGGGGGCGTTGCAAATCGGACAACCGGATGACCTCAATACCAGTCACGCGACCGGAGGCTGTCTCCCAAACAGGTCGGACACCAAGCAGCGCTAGTGCCTGCGCGATGTCATCACCACCAGTGCGCATATTGGCCGTGCCCCAACAGGTCAAAACGATCGCTTGCAGCCATTCTCCCTCGTCTTGAAAATGTCGCTCCACCAAACGCTGCGCTGACAATTCTCCAATTGTCCAAGCTGTTTTTGACGGAACCGAACGCACATCTACAGCAAAGAAATTCCGCCCTGTAGGCAGCACGTCGGGTCTACCTCGCGTTGGCGCACCTGATGGCCCCGGAGGCACAAAACGACCATCCAGACCAGCAAGGAGATGTTTGAATTCTTCTGTGCCACAAGACTCAACAATCGGCTGCAGATCTTGCCAAATCCAATTCAGAACAGCCTGTGTTTTAGGCCAGTCAACAGGACATTTCATCTCATGCGAAACGAGTTTTTCTGCTGCAATTTCAATGCGCTCTACGGTGTCGCCGCAGTGACGCCATAGCTCAGATGAAAGGTCAGTCAACTCAGCAGGGCGTTCGCCATCCCAAGCAAGAGAAAAATCACAGTCCAGAGGATTGAATGTTTCATTGGCAACGACAAGTCCCAGGTCTTCACTGATGGACCTATGCAGGGATTGCTCACGCGCATCATTGCCACGCGGTACGCGCGCAATTGCTACCAAAAGATTTTCAAGCAGGCTGCCCTCAGGTGACTGCCCTAAAATGTGCAAGCCATCGCGAATTTGTAGCTCTTTTATATCGCATAAATGTGCATCAAGCTGTTGCAATGCTTGCTCATTATCATCATCAGAGCCAACGCCTGCATCCTTATCCAGACCAGTGCGGCTGGCCAAGAACCGGATTTCTTCGAGCAATTTGGCCGAGCGACGTGGATCGACACCTTGCGCGGTATAAAATTCATCGACCAAGGATTCCAGCTCTTCACCGGCTCCATGACTTTCTGCCCGCGCGAGAGGCGGTGTTAAATGGTCGATAATAACAGCACCCGTTCGGCGCTTGGCCTGACAGCCTTCACCGGGATCATTGACAATGAAGGGATAGAGATGTGGCACAGGACCCAACGCGGCTTCCGGATAACAGCTATTGCTCAGCGCTAGCGCTTTACCCGGTAGCCACTCCAAATTGCCATGTTTACCTGCGTGAATGATGGCGTGTATGCCAAAGCTTTTGCGCAGCCAAAAATAGAAGGCAAAATAATTGTGTGGCGGCACCAAAGCGGGATCGTGATAAGTGGCTTTAGGGTCAATGTTATAGCCACGCGCAGGTTGAACCCCAATGGCTACATTGCCAAATGTCAAAACTGCGAGTTGGAACGCATCCTCGCGTACCATCGGATCGGAGTTCGGAGCCCCCCAACGCTCGGTTACTTGGTTGCGCAATGCCTTTGGCAGGTCAGCAAACATTTGTTCATAGAATGAGACATCAAGCTGTATGTCGCTTTTGCGCTCCGCAACACCCAAAGCGTTGGTTGGTCCAGCCAAAACCGCCTGCATGAGGGCATCTGAGTCCGCAGGAATAGATCCAGTTTGATATCCCTCATCACGCAATGCGTTGAGCATGCCCACCACTGACGCTGGACTGTCCAACCCAACACCATTTGCAATACGGCCATCCTTGTTGGGATAATTGGCCAGGACAATCGCAAGTTTGCGTTGCTCTGACGGGGCTTGTCGCAATTTGGCCCAGCCGTCAGCAAGGGATGCAACAAAATCCACACGATCAAGGGATGGCTCTAGCCGTACTGGTTTATATTCGGTTGCTGCATCCAATTGCCCTTCTTCCTTGAAGGCAATGGCGCGGCTCAATATCCGCCCATCTAGTTCCGGCAGCACCACATGCATCGCCAAGTCACGGGCCGACAAACCACGCGGGCTCTCGTCCCAGGCTTCGCGGCTGGAACCGGACAGGATTACTTGCAATATCGGGCAATCGTAAGGATCTAGTATGGTTGCTTCATAGGCGTGCCCGGCTTTGGACAACGCAAAGGCTGTACAATTGAGGAAAACAGAAGGGGAAAGTCTAGCAAAAAGTGACGTGATAAAAGCTTGGGCTTCTGCATCTTTAAGGCTGGGAAGAAAGACAGCAACCGGATGCAGGCCCCGTTGTTCCAATGAAGCACAGAGCGCATCGATGGGTGCGGTCATCGCACTTTGTACATAAGAACGATAAAAAAAGATCGGAACAATGGGACGGGCAGGGCGCGGTACACACGTGGTAAGATAGTCGTTGATGGCTCCTTCGTCGCTAAAGCTTTGGCCTTCATGCAGAATGCCGACGCGAGGCAAAGGCAATGGTTGCGGAACCTCACCTGTATCTTCGCCGACAAGCGAGCCGGCATAATTCAGGGCGTTGGTCAAATTCTCCTGACCACCTTCGACAAAATACCGCCATACCCTGCGCACAATAGACAGGTCCTCACTGGACCATGCCGCCAGCGTTTCGTCCCATTTGTCGTCCCCTGGCATTACAAGCAGCTTGATGCCAAACCCGCGGGACAGCTTTTTCATCTGCTCCAAGCCATATTGCCAATATTCGACCCCGCCCAAAATTCGCAAGATTATCAATTTTGCGTGGCGGGCTGTCTGCTCAACATAGAGGTCAACCGAATAGGGGTGATTGAGCCCCATTAGGTTTGCAAGACGCAAACTGGTATCAGTTGGTTTTCGCGCGCGGGCTGACGCTGAAAGCGCAGAAAGCTCACTATCTGCGGCCGACAAGATTAAAATATCTCCGGGGGATTGCCCCAAATCAATCGCTTCTTGTCCGTCGTCTATCCTGCCAGCTTGTGGAGCGAGAATGTGCATGAAAAAGAGAGACCTTGCTCTGTTACACCAGTTTGTATTCAACGGCGGACTGATCAAAATCCTTCAGGCCAATCACAACAAGCCCCGTTGCATCATTGCTAGCGGTGTCAAACCAACAGTCCACACGACGGCCCACGGCTTGCACCACGACGCGTGCCTTTTTGCCTTCGATCGCCGCATACCCTTTGACACGTAAAATACCTGCTTGTGCCAGACAGGATTCGACTGAAGATTTCATTTCATCCATAGAAGCAAAGATACGTGGCATTACCACAACCGAATGAAAATCATCATGGTGGTGATTATGGTCATGGTCGTGATCGTCTTCCTCATCGTCGTGATGATGGTGGTCATGGGCTGCTTTGCGACTATCTAAATCTTGTTCCGCTTCAGAGTCTAACCCCAGAAGGACGGCTGCGGACACATTACCATTGCTGGAATGGATCAGCTTGACGCCTTTACGCGCATGTTCACCAATCAGTGCTTCAACGCGGGCAATGCCATCTGCATCGACCAAGTCTGCTTTGGAGATAACAACCATGTCAGCACATTTTAGTTGATCAGCAAACAATTCATCAATGGGGCTTTCATGGTCTAAATTGTCATCCAGCGCGCGTTGTTTGGCGATGGCATCTTCATTTTGGCTATAATGCCCTTCGCTCAACGCCGATGCATCGGCAATCGTCACCACACCGTCCACTGTAACGGACGCACGCACACTGGGCCACTGGAAAGCCTGAACCAGAGGTTGAGGCAGCGCAAGGCCTGAGGTTTCAATGACAATGTGATCCGGACGAGGTTCACGAGCGATCAGCATTTCCATCGTTGGCAAAAACTCATCCGCCACAGTACAACAAATACAGCCATTTTTAAGTTCAACAACATCGTCTTCGGTGCAGTTAGGATTGCCACAATCGCTTAGCAAGTCACCGTCAAATCCCATATCGCCAAATTCATTGACGATGAGGGCGATTTTCTTGTCACCGGCCTGCGCGATAAGATTACGAATGAGCGTTGTTTTACCAGCACCTAAAAAGCCGGTCACCACAGTTGCCGGAATTTTTTTACCAACGGAGGGAGGAGTAAAAGTCATGACAAGCCTTAGTCTTGGATGATGGATTGGGAGGAAACGGGATGCAGGCGCACCAACGTGTTTTTTCGGATGTGTACGGGCCTGTCGCGCCAAGGGGGCAAGCCATTTTCTGAGTCTACAAAGCTTTGTGCAAAGTTCAGCAGGTCATCAATTTTTTCTGCACTTGAATCCAGTTTTCCGATAACAAAATTATATTTGTTATCGGCTCGGATTGCCACGGTGCAGGCCAACTGACAGCCATTCATGCATTCAACGGGAGTGATTGCGATTTGCCCATCAAGGTCGGGGCGTTTGGCGCAGGCGTCTTGTAGGGCTTCAAACAAGGCTTGTCCATCAGGCGGGCCATCTGGAACCTCTTGGCCGGGAAGGGGGACTCGTTTGCATGTTACACAAACCTGTAGAACACCAGTCTTTTCAACCATGAAATCTCCCTGAACAGAAAGCGGCCTATGTTGGGCCTTCTGCAAATGACAGTGCGGTGGGAGCATAGCAATAGGGGAAGCAAATAAGCTTGCAACACCTTCCGATACACCCCGACCGGTCGTGAAAATTGTCGCTTGGCAGGTCTCCTGGCTCACGGTTTGACACCTCTTCACCTTCCCGAACAGTATGTTCAGTGGTCAATCAAAGAGGCAATCCGCTTACAGTTGCGGGGGCAGCCATGGTTTTGGCCCCGAGTTGGGTCATCCGCACCATGTTCCCTTTTCATCTTCTCCAACAGCTTGTCAGAGCAGAACCAATCGAGCCACATTTGTGCGCGATTGCATCTCGCTTGTCAATCTAGCTTTGCAGTATCAACCAAAAGAGCTGAATTCGGTACAGACTGACTTGATTTTGTCGCTATGCTCCGTTTCGATAGTGGATATTGAACATGCTCAATATGCGATTCTACATAAAACCGCCCAAAGACGGTTCTGCAATCAACCCGTGGAAGTAATTATGCGATTTTCTGTTGTCTCCCTTGCCAGAAATGCCCTAAATTTCAATCGCGACTGGCCCCGCCAATGGCGCAGCCCCGCGCCGAAGAAACAGTATGATGTCATTGTCATTGGAGGTGGTGGCCATGGACTTGCCACGGCCTACTATCTGGCAAAGGAACACGGCATTACAAATGTTGCTGTTTTAGAAAAAGGCTGGTTAGGGGGAGGCAATACCGGTCGAAACACCACGATTATACGCTCCAATTATCTATGGGATGAAGCCGCCCACCTATATGAAAAATCGCTTCAACTTTATGAAGGCCTGTCCAAAGACCTCAATTACAACATTATGCTCAGCCAACGCGGTGTGATGAATTTGGCGCACACGCTTCAGGATGTCAGGGACACAAAAAGGCGCATCAATGCCAACAAGCTAAACGGCATTGACGCTGACTGGCTTGACGCCGATGAGGTCAAAGACTTTTGTCCTATCATTAACACATCCAAAGACACCCGCTATCCTGTTCTGGGCGCATCTTTGCAAAAACGCGGCGGAACCGCCCGGCATGATGCCATTGCTTGGGCCTATGCAAGAGCAGCTGATACCAAAGGTGTCGATATCATCCAGAATTGCGAAGTGACAGGTATCAACCGAGATAAAGGCCGCGTCACCGGAGTCGAAACCACCAAAGGCACAATCAACGCAGGAAAAGTAGCCATTTGCGTGGCTGGCCATTCTTCTGTGTTAGCCGATATGGCCGGTTTGCGATTGCCTATCGAGAGCCATCCGTTGCAAGCCATGGTGTCAGAGCCAATCAAGCCCGTGCTAGATACGGTGGTTATGTCCAATGCCGTGCATGTTTATGTCAGTCAATCCGACAAAGGCGAGCTGGTGCTCGGTGCTGGCATCGACGCCTATCATTCCTATGCCCAGCGAGGGTCATTCCACGTCATCGAGCATCAAATCGGGGCACTTTTAGAATTATTTCCCATCTTCTCAAGGCTTAAGCTGATGCGTACTTGGGGTGGCATTGTCGATACATGTCCTGATGCCTGCCCCATCATCTCTAAAACGCCAGTGCAAAACCTCTATCTCAATGGCGGCTGGGGAACAGGCGGCTTCAAGGCTATTCCAGCTTCAGGCCTCGTCTATGCACACACAATAGCAAAGGACGAGCCGCACCCATTAAATGCCGCATTCTCAATCGATCGTTTCACCACCGGCCATCTGATCGACGAGCATGGCGCAGCTGGCGTCGCACATTAGGAAAGGGATTTAAATGCTGAAGATCAAATGTCCTTATTGCGGCGAACGTGACGAGACCGAGTTTTCTTACGGTGGCGAGGCGCACCGCGCCAGACCGGAAGACCCTCATGCTCTGTCTGATGAGCAATGGGCCGATTTCCTTTTTATGCGTTCAAACAAAAAGGGGGCATCGCGCGAACGCTGGTTGCATGCTCAAGGCTGCAGGCGTTGGTTTAACGTCGTGCGCAACACCGCCGATCACACCATTCTTGGCTCCTATAAAGTCGGCGAACAACCCACGTTGAACGATCTCAAGAAGCGAAAATCCGGAGGCCGTGACATATGACTATCAATCGACTTCCAAAGGGTGGCCGCATCAACCGTGAACGTCCCATACGTTTTCGCTTCGATGGTTCCTATTATTATGGATATGAAGGGGACACTCTGGCATCGGCGATGTTGGCCAATGACATTCACTTGGTAGCCAGATCGTTTAAATATGCACGACCGCGTGGCATCATGACGGCGGGCCCAGAAGAGCCAAACGCAATTGTGCAGCTCCATGTCGCGAATAGGACTGAACCAAACCCAAAAGCAACCGAAGTTGTGCTGCATCCCGGGCTGATTGCCCATTCTGTCAATGCCTGGCCGTCGCTGAATTATGATTTAAAATCAATCAATGGTCTTTTGAATCGATTTATGGCGGCGGGCTTTTATTATAAAACCATGTTCGGATCCCGAACTCTCTGGCACCATTTTTTTGAGCCACTGATCCGCAACGCGGCGGGCCTAGGCAAAGCACCAACGGCACCAGATCCCGATCACTATGACCATATTCACAAACATGTTGATGTGCTTGTGGTTGGTGCCGGTCCTGCAGGACTAGCTGCTGCGCGGGACGCTGCCGCCAACGGGGCACGCGTCCTCCTCGCTGATGCACAAAGTGAAATGGGTGGATCACTGCTTAGCCACAACAGGGCCATAAATGGCAAACAATCGGCAGCATGGCTACAGGATGTGGGTGCAGAGCTTGCCCAGAACAAAGAGACTACGCTTTTGCCAAACACCACTGTGTTCGGCTATTTTGATCAAAATTACCTGATGGCGATTGAAAAACGACTGGATCATCTGTCAGATGCCTCCAGTCCATCCAACACGCGCCAACGTCTTTGGCACATCCGTGCCTCAAAGGTCATTTTGGCAACAGGAGCGCACGAGCGCCCCTTGGTCTTTGCAGATAATGATCGCCCCGGAATTATGTTGGCGGGAGCAGTGCAGACCTATGTCAATCGGTATGCTGTTTTGCCGGGAAAGAGCGCCATTCTGTTTGCTAACAACGACGCAGCGTATGAAGCCGCACTTGATTACCGTAAGGCCGGAGGAGATTTGGTCGCAGTTATAGACACGCGACAATCCCCAGAAGGGCCATTGGTGCGTGAGGTCTATGAAGCAGGCATTCGATTGCTCTCAGGCTGCGTTGTCACCAAAACCCACGGAGCAAAACACTTTAAGGGTGTCGATGTTGCCACTTGGGACGGTGAACTATTGACCGGAAAACCCCAGCGACTTGAAGCCGATATCCTGATGATGTCTGGTGGTTGGAGCCCCGTGGTTCATCTGTTTAGCCAATCAGGTGGAAAACTGGAATTTAGTGATGATAAAGCGGCATTCATTCCTGATCGTTATACGCAGAAAGACAGCGTTTGCATTGGCGCTGCCAATGGGGAGTTTTCCCTTGCTGAAACACTGCGTTCGGCCAGTCGGGAAGGCGTCAAGGCGGCGCTAGAAACCGGTTTTGCAACGCGCAAATCTGCGCGTCGCTATGCTGTCGTTGAACCACAACTCGACTTGCCCCAAGCCTGCTGGCTGGTGCCATCCGAAATGCCGGTGGGGCAGGGCAAAGAAAAGCACTTTGTCGACTTCCAAAACGATACAACTGCCTCCGATATTCAACTTGCAGCCCGTGAGGGCTTTGAATCCGTCGAACATATGAAGCGCTATACGCTGACAGGGTTTGGGACTGATCAAGGCAAAACCAGCAACATCAACGGTCTCGCAATTTTGGCACACACCGCCAACGCGACCATACCGGAAACAGGCACCACCACTTTCCGTCCTCCCTATACACCTGTCACCTTCGGCGCTCTTGCCGGTCGCAATATTGGTGAATTGTCTGACCCCGTGCGCACAACACCCCTTCACAAGGCCCATGTGTCAATGGGTGCCACATTTGAAAATGTCGGCCAATGGAAACGACCTTGGTTCTATGCTCAAGGCGAGGAAGACATGAAGGCTGCCGTTAATCGAGAATGCCTTGCAGTGCGCAATGGTGTTGGCATGATGGACGCGTCAACCTTGGGCAAAATCGATATCCAAGGGCCAGACGCTGCCGAGTTCATCAATCGCCTCTATACAAATGCCTTTTTACAACTCGGTGTTGGCAAGTGCCGTTATGGCATTATGTGCGGTGAGGATGGCATGATCATGGATGATGGCGTCACGGCACGCCTTGCCGATCATCATTTCCACATGACCACAACAACCGGTGGCGCAGCCCATGTGATGGACCATCTGGAGGACTATCTTCAGACAGAATGGCCCGAGCTTGAAGTCTATTGCACATCGGTGACGGAACAATGGGCGACAATCGCTATCAATGGTCCAATGGCGCGTGATGTTATGAAGGCGCTCAAGCCCGATGCCGACTGGTCATCGGAAGCTTTCCCCTTTATGGCCTTCAGGCAGATGACTATATGTGGCATCGAAGCGAGAATATTCCGCATTTCCTTCACCGGAGAGTTGGCGTTTGAGATCAACGTACCCGCCCGTTTCGGGCTGGCTCTTTGGCATAGGGTTCTCCAAGCTGGCAAACCATTTGACATCACGCCCTATGGTACCGAGGCGATGCATGTTCTTCGGGCAGAAAAAGGGTTTATCATCGTTGGTCAAGACACCGATGGCTCGATGACGCCACAAGATATGGACATGGATTGGATCGTATCCAAAAAGAAAAAAGACTTCATTGGCAAGCGATCTCATTCACGCCCAGACACTGTGCGCACCGATCGAAAACAGCTCGTGGGCTTGATGACCGAAGATCCCACTTTTGTGCTCGATGAAGGCGCGCAAATTTTATTAAATCCGGACGCAGCAACACCCATTCCGATGCTCGGCCATGTCACATCCAGCTACTGGAGTGCCGCTCTTGGTCATTCAATCGCGTTGGCTGTCATCAAAGATGGCTTCAAACGTAAGGGCGAACAATTGCACAGCTATTCTCTAGGCAACTGGCAAAAAGTGACAGTGGTCGACCCGATCTTTTACGACAAAGAAGGAGTGCAGCGCGATGGCTGAGCCCACGACAGAAATATTGACGGCACAGTCTCCGCTGCAGCATAAAGCGCAAGATTTTTTGGCCGCCTCGAGCGATCGTATTTTGCTGGCCGAGATACCAAACCTCACGCAATTGAATTTACGCGGCGATGGCAACGACAAGGCTTTTCTGGCTGGCACCAAAAAAGCAATCGGCATTGCCTTACCAACCAAACCAAACAGCGTTGCTGAAAAAGGTGATATCGCCGCTTTGTGGCTAGGGCCTGATGAGTGGCTGATTGTTTCAAAAGAAACAGAGTCTCACCGTCTTATATCCACGTTGAAAGTTATGCTGTCAGATGTGGTGTTCACGGTTGTTGATGTTTCGGACAACCGAACAGTCCTGTCTTTGTCGGGAGCTGATAGCTGGGCAGTTCTGAACAAAGGGGCCATGCTGGACTTCCACCCGCGTCATTGGCATAAGGGCCAATGCGCTTCCTCACTGTATGGTCGCTGCCAAGTGATCTTTTGGCAAAGATCCAAACAGCCGGAGTTTTACCTGTTTGTACGCAGCTCATTTGCGGACTATTGCGCCTCTTATATACTTGACGCGATGAGGGAATTTATCAGCACAGACGAACAAGCATAAAAGAAACCCCGCCTTTTGTAAAAAGGCGGGGTCAAAAATAGATACAGTGCGAGAAAGTCTAGTCCGTGTAAAATTTACGGCGGGCATCCTGTTCAACGCCAAGCACCATTTGCAATTCAGCAAGCTTACGGAACTGCTCTTCTTTTTCTTCTGCGGTTTGAGCCGCATGCAGAGCTTCATACTGTTCGGCAATCGCTTTTTTCAGCTCGATTTCACGCGGAAGAGCACCGGTTTCTTCCAAAATTCTGTAACCGGCTTTCATGAAGGTGTCATCGCTCTGTTTGGGTGGTTTGGGCTTGCGAGCCCGTTTATAGCCGTCTAGCAGACCATCAGTTTTAATCTTGGCGATAAGATATTCAGTGACATCGTTCTTGGACATAATTCACTCCATCAGACCGGTTTGATCCTTCTATTATTATAGGATCAAAGCTTGCAAATTTCAATCAACACAATTCCAACATCATCCCAACAGGGAAGCATAGTCCAGATCATCCAAACCAGCAGTTCTACGTGCAGCCGTCAGTGTGTTTGCCATCAAGAGGGCAATGGTCATGGGGCCGACGCCACCGGGTACGGGCGTAATAAATCCGGCGCGTTCAACTGCACTGTCATAGTCAACATCACCGACCAAACGCGTTTTGCCTTCGCCCCGTTCTGGCGCAGGAATGCGGTTGATCCCCACATCGATCACACAAGCACCTTCCTTGATCCAATCGCCTTTGACCATTTGCGGTCGTCCAACAGCTGCAACCACGATATCAGCACCGCGCACCACGGCAGGCAAATCCTTGGTGCGGCTGTGAGCGATTGTTACAGTGCAACTCTCCGCTAAAAGCAATGCCGCCATTGGTTTGCCGACGATGTTAGAGCGACCAACCACAACGGCCGTCTTGCCCGACAAATCGCCAAGAACACGTTTTGTCAAAATGAGCGATCCAGCCGGTGTGCACGGCACCATCGCTTTATCCCGTTCGCCCGCGGTCAATAGACCAACGTTGATCGGATGGAAGCCATCGACATCCTTATCAGGACGAATCAAGTTGAGTACTTTGGACTCGTCAATGTGATCGGGCAGGGGCAACTGAACAAGAATGCCATGAATGGCGATGTCATTGTTCAGCTCGTCGACAAGAGACAACAGAGCCTCTTCACTGGTATCCACTGCCAATGTGTGCTGAACAGAATGAAAATTGCACTCATTAGCAGCACGGCCTTTGGATGCCACATAAACCTGACTGGCCGGGTCTTCGCCAACGATTATCACAGCAAGTCCAGGTACAACCTTTGTTTCATTGATAAGTTTTTCGGCTTCCACTGCAATTTTGGCTCTGAGTTCTCCAGCAATGGCCTTTCCGTCAATTCTTGTTGCGGTCATGTGTTTCCCTTGTCGTGATAGGAGCAATTTTGAGGGCGTTTTGTTGCGATTCTGACAACACCTATAAACCGGTTAGAACAGGCCTTCAATCTCACCCTTTTCATTAAGGTGGATTGATAACGCCGCTGGCTTGCTCGGCAAGCCCGGCATGGTCATGATTTCCCCGCAAATAACCACAATAAATCCAGCTCCGGCACTTAGACGAACCTCCCGGATCGGGATTGAGTGGCCATTGGGGGCTCCTCGCAACTCAGGATCCGCGGAAAAACTATAAGGGGTCTTGGCGATGCAAATGGGCAAATGGCCATAACCCTGTTGCTCCCATTGGTCCAATTGTGAGCGAATTTTCGTGTCAGCCAAAACATCTTCAGCACGATAGATCCGTTTGGCAATGGTTTCGATCTTGTCAAACAGACCAAGATCATCCGAATAGAGCGGGGCAAATTGTGAATTGCCTTCATTTGCCAACGTGACGACTTTTTCAGCCAATTCCAAGGCACCCTTGGAGCCGTCAGCCCAATGTGTGCAAACCACAACCTCTGTGCCGGTCGCCTCCACATAGGCTTTGATCGCCGCGATTTCCTCCTCGCTGTCAGAGGTGAAGTGATTGATGGCCACCACAACCGGCACGCCAAACTGTTTTACATTCTCGATGTGACGGCCCAAATTGGCACAGCCCGATGTGAGCCTTGCCAAATCGGGTTGGTCTAGCTGATCTTTTGCCGCTCCGCCATTGAGCTTTAGTGCCCGAATGGTCGCCACAACCACCGCAGCATCGGGCGTAAGGCCAGCTTTTCTGCATTTGATATCAAAGAACTTCTCAGCCCCCAAATCAGCGCCAAACCCAGCTTCGGTAACGACATAATCCGACAGCTTGAGCGCAGCCTTGGTGGCCACGACCGAGTTGCAGCCATGCGCGATGTTGGCAAAGGGACCACCATGCACAAAGGCAGGATTATTTTCCAACGTCTGAACCAAATTGGGCTGCATGGCATTTTTTAAAAGAACGGTCATCGCACCATCCGCTCCGATATCGCGGCAGAAGACGGGGCTGCGATCGCGTCGATAGGCAATGATAATATCACCCAATCTCTTTTGAAGATCGGTGAGATCCTCAGATAAGCAGAGAATAGCCATAACCTCGGATGCAACGGTTATATCGAAGCCGGTTTCTGCCGGAAACCCATTGCTAACGCCACCTAGAGAGGTGGTGATTTGTCGCAACGAGCGATCATTCATGTCGGCCACACGACGCCAGACAATCCGACGGACATCAATATTCTGTGTATTCTCCCAGTAAATATGATTGTCTATCATTGCTGCAAGCAGATTGTTGGCGGAAGTGACTGCATGAAAATCACCAGTAAAATGCAGATTCATGTCTTCCATCGGTACAATCTGGGCATAGCCACCACCAGCAGCTCCACCCTTCATGCCAAAGCAGGGCCCTAGAGAAGCTTCGCGAATGCAAATCGATGCCTTTTTGCCAATGGCGTTAAGAGCATCTCCCAGCCCCACTGTGGTGGTGGTTTTACCTTCGCCTGCGCTGGTTGGTGTAATGGCCGTTACTAATATCAGCTTTCCATCAGGACGATCAGCAAGGCTCTTGAGAAACCCAGCTGATAATTTTGCTTTGTCGTGACCGTAGGGAACAAGATGAGTGGCAGGAATGCCCAGGGATGCGCCAATTTCCACAATCGGTTTTAGCGTGGCTGCTCGCGCAATTTCTATATCCGTCGCCATCTGTTTTCCTGCCTTCAACTCGTACTGTCTAATGGATTGATGTTTAATGATATTGATCTTCATAACAAGGAAATAGACCTTACCTCGTGCATAACACCAAAATGAAAAGAAAAAACCAGCCAACCACAGGAAACACGATACATTCCGGCCTTGTTTGATGCCCAAATGCTGGTATATGAGGATCAACAAAAGGAAGCATAAACATGGCACATATTCATTGGCTTGGCGCTGGGCTGTCCTCTGTCCCTGGTATTCGCCGCCTGATCAATAACGAACGTCCCGTCACATTGTGGAACAGAACCCTGAGAAAAGCAGAAGCAGCCACCGTTGGGCTTTTGGGTGATTTCTACGTAAGAACTTTTTCAATCGATGCCCTGAAGGCCGAATTGAAAGCAGGCGATGTGGTTGTTTCCATGCTACCTGCAACGATGCACTTGGAAATCGCCCAATTGTGCCTCGAGGCAAAAGCGCATTTTGTCTCTTCTTCCTATGTCAGTCCAGAAATGGCTGGACTCAACGAAGAAGCGAAAGCATCCGGTCTTTGTTTCGTTAACGAGGTTGGACTCGACCCAGGGTTGGACCACTTGCTTGCTCATTTGTTGATGGCCGACTACAAAAAAAGTGATGCTTTCGATCCAAACAACAGCCACGAATTCCGGTCCTATTGCGGTGGGTTCCCCGCTGTGGCAAACGCCTTCCGGTACAAATTCAGCTGGTCACCTTTGGGCGTTTTGAAGGCCCTCAAGAGTCCTGCCAAAGCCATTCTGGATGGCAAAGTGGTTGAAACCCAAAAACCTTGGGACGCCATTTCAGATTACTCCGTCACATTGCCCGGTGGAGCCGAAACCTTCCAATCCTATCCAAACCGCGATTCTTTGCCTTTCATGTCGCACTACGGTTTTGGCAGTGATTGGAACATGCACACATTCGTACGCGGAACCTTGCGACTGGATGGCTGGTCCGATGCATGGGCCGATATTTTCCATTTTGTAGAGCATGAAGTATCAGGGGAAGACGGCGAAGCTAAGTTGGCCAAAATGAGCGAACAGCTCTGGACTGATCATGCTTATGATGAAGAAGAGCCTGATCGGGTGGTGCTGGTTGTTGATTTGAAAGTCAACCATGACGGACAAACCGTTTGGCATAAAAATTACGCGCTGGACGCCAGAGGGAGCGAAGACTTCTCCGCAATGGCCCGCCTTGTTTCGATTCCGGTTAGTCTCGCAGTCGAATCTATTCTGGATGATAAATTGTTGCCAGGGGTTCAGGCTGCCCCGTCCGACCCTGAAATCATCTTGCCATGGTTCAAAGAGCTGACAAAAATTGGTGATCAGTTTCATCTGACAATTCACGCTGAATGATAGGCCTTCAGCTCAAATTGGTGATATCCTTTATTTGACCAAATCAAAAGGGCCCGGTTTTGCCGGGCTTTTTTAATGCCTGCCAAGATGTCGAGCCACGTCATACACAAGTTTGCCCAGCATTGTGTCTCGTGGCAAGCCAACCAAATTCAAATTACCGGACGGTCTCCAGCAATCTGCCGAACACGGTGCTACACCCACTTGCCATCATGCCAACATCCAGCAAAGCTTTGATTAGAAGACAGTTTTTAAGCTGTCCTGTGATCACATATTGCCGGAGAATACTGTATGAAAGCGGAATCCAAGACATTTCACTGGGTCGGGGCGGGTCTCGCTTCTGTCCCCGGTATAAAGCGATTGATTGCCAAGGAACATACTCTCAAAATCTGGGAGCGAGATGTAAGCAAAGCATATTTGGCAACCAAGGGACTTTCGGGAAATTTTGACGTTTGCGCGGCGACCGACGGTGCAATGCAAGCCGCAATTCACCCCGGTGATATTGTGATATCAATGCTGCCTACGCATATGCACACCAGCATGGCCCGCCTTTGTTTGGAAAAAGACGCGCATTTTGTGTCGTCATCCTACATCAATTCCGAAATGGCCGCACTTAACCAGCAAGCGAAAGACAAAAATCTCACCTTCATCAATGAAGTCGGCCTTGATCCCGGCGTTGATCATTTACTGGCTCACCTTTTGATGGATGATTATCGATCAAGCCCTTATTTCGATCCTCACAATACCCACGATTTTCGTTCCTATTGTGGAGGATTCCCTGCCGTTGCTAACGATTTTAAATACAAATTTAGTTGGTCGCCGTTGGGAGTGCTTAAGGCTCTAAAAAGCCCCGCCAAAGCGATTTTGGAAGATCATATCGTCACAATTGAAAAGCCATGGGATGCAGTTGAACCATACGTCTTGAACTTGCCGCACCAGACGGAAATGTTCCAGTCCTATCCCAATCGAGATTCCTTGCCCTTTATGCAGGATTATGGATTTGGAACAGATTGGACCATCGCCCGATTTGTAAGAGGCACTTTGCGGCTAGATGGTTGGTCTGATGCATGGAAGTCGGTGTTCGACACCATCGAAACCACAGATAACGATGATAAAGAACTGGCAGCATTGAGCGACCGATTGTGGGCAGATCATTCCTATCAAGAAGGCGAGATGGACCGGGTTGTCTTGTCGGTGGATTTAAAAGTATCCCATGACGGACGTGTCGTCTGGCACAAGACCAAAAGTCTCGACAGTTATGGCACTGCACAAAACAGCGCGATGGCCCGCTTGGTTTCCATCCCAGTTAGTCTAGCAGCCGAAGCAATTTTGAAAGGCCAACTAAATGCGGGGGTTCAAGCCGCACCCAATGATCCCGGTATGATCCGCGCTTGGCTGGAAACTATCGCGGAACATGGAGATATGATCTATCACACCGACCATTGCATGACCGCAAAGCTGGAAGCGGCTGAATAATGAAAAATGGGACTGCCCTTGGTTGGCAGTCCCATTCTATGATCTGATTTAGGAAACTTGTTTAATCACTTCTTGCCGCGCCTGCTGCTTGGTTAGCAATTTGCCTTGTTCGTTGCTTGCTAACTTTTCGCGGGCATTGGCATATTTGTCGTCGTACCAGAAAATCGTACAGCCGTTACAGCCACGACCACAGCACCCTTCTTTGCCCAATCGAGGGCTTTTAATTGACCGTTTGTTCTGGTCGGCATCAATCGCCGCCTGAAGCTTTACATTCTTACGTTCATAAAGCCCTTCATCACCGCGACCCAACTCCAGATCGTGCGCTTCGGCATCATGCTTGAGGCGTTCCCATTGAGCCGGTGTTAGAGCGCGTTCTTTGCGCAACACTGTCATTTCAGGCACATGTTCAATCAGGGTTTTCGGGTCTTCATGATCAAACAGCGAGAAGGGAATGCGAATGACCGGCTTGGTGCCGGGATTAACCACATCCAGTATTTTGCCATTTTTGGCATCTTCAAATTCATAAAGGCGGATGGGGATTGGCGCGCGCAAATAGGGTGACACAAATTCGATCACGTCGCCTGCTTCAAGCTTGTTTTTAACATCAACAATGAAACAATCCGCACGGACTTCTCGCACCACACCTGCAAATTCCCATTCTGCAAATGTCGCCGTATGTTCAAAACCATGAGCATAATTGGTGAGGCGACCATCATGAAAGGCGAGGGTGTAGCCACGGTTTGGTACCGTTGCAAGCTCTTCCATATAGGCTTCAGGATCCCAATTGTCCGGATCGTCATACCAATCATCAATTGCCATGCGGTAAGCCTTGGCCACCACCGCCACATAATAGGGGCTCTTGCCACGGCCTTCGACCTTCAGACTGTCAATGCCGATGGAGAGATAATCGGTTAGCTTAGGCATGATGCACAAATCGCGACTATTGAGAATGTAAGAGCCACGCTCATCCTCGACAATTTGCATCAATTCGCCAGGACGCTGCTCTTCTTCCAAAAAGAAGTCAAACAGTTCGAGATTCTCTTCGGATAATTTCAACTCGCGCACGGTGCCGTCGCGTAGCTTCATATGCACTTTATACTTCCAACGGCAGCTGTTCGAACAGGACCCTTGGTTGGCGCCTCGTTCGGACATGAAATTGGAAAGCAGGCAGCGACCAGAATAGGTCATGCACATCGAGCCATGCACAAAGGCTTCTAGTTTGATGTCTTCACATTTTTCACGCACTTCGGCCAGCTCAGCAAAAGACACTTCGCGCCCCATGACCACAAGTTTGGCACCCTGACTTTCCCAAAATTTCACCGACTGCCAAGAGCACACATTGGCTTGCGTTGAAACATGCAGCTCCAGCTCGGGCGCTTGCTCCTTTACGAACATGAAAACACCGGGATCAGCAACGATCAGCCCGTCTGGTTTCACCTTCCGCACGGTCTCGACATACTGCGGCAATTTGTCGATATCTTTGTTATGTGAAAACAGGTTGAGTGTCAGGTAGACCCGTTTGCCATGTGCATGGGCAAATTCGATACCCTCAACCACATCTTCCAGAGTCATTTGGGACTTGGTCCGTAGGGACATATCTGGCGTACCAAGATAAATGGCATCAGCACCATATAGTACCGCCATTTTCAACTTTTCGAGATTGCCGGCAGGCATCAACAGCTCAGATCGAGCAGGGCGTATTGGATGAGCGCGCTCAGATTTGGCTTTGTTGCTCGGAAGGGTGGAAACGACGGTCATGGGGATCTCCTGGAACGATATGAAGCGTGAGTGATAGCAAAACAAACGACCAATGACCAGTCACTTACACGTATGCAAAAATTGTTATCAAACGCAACGTTTTTACGCTGTGGTTTGAACGGAACACGTGTCAGTTCTATGAGCCTGTGTTATACTGTTCGAATAAACAAACATAATGGCGCTAACGTCAGTTGAAAGGGTCTTTTGGGGAGAAGGGTCTTATGAATCTATCTGGTGAGTTCCGAATACAATCGACACCGGACAAAATTAGACAACAATTCCAGGATCCCAAACTATTGGAAAAGGTGGTTCCGAACTGCCATTCTATGGTTGAGTTGGAGACTAACCTGTTCTTGGCGACAATGGATCGATTGACCAATAGAGATCAACAAATCCAGTACCACTTTCGTTTCTCTCGAGGAGAAAACAACAACCAATTCGTGGTGAGTTTCAAGGGCGTTGAACCGGAAGCTCTCGTTTTGAGTGGAAGACACATAATATACCTGAAACCTGATCAGGGGGCCACAATTCTGACGTACCATTCGACCATAGAATTGAGTAAAATGGGCAGAGAAAGCGCTGTTGATCCGAGCAAGATTTTCTCAAAGGCAAGCGAGATTTTCGATAATGTCGCTGACACCCTTCAACCAAAGGACAAAGCTATGACCAAAACTGATTCCAAACTGGACGACGCTATAAACAAAACTGAAAATGCTGTGGTTGAATTGGAGCTTGAAGCAGAAGAAGCGGCGGCTACAGGCTTCTTAGGTGGAGCACAAATGTGGGGCTGGATCGCTGTGGCGATATTGGCGCTCGTGCTGCTTGTTTTCTTTCGTTAATCCAAAGGCCAGAGCCCAGACTTAAGCACCCAAGATGCTGTAAATTAAAATGAAAGTGCGATGAACCAGATGCTATATTGTTGTAAACTTGGCCTTAAGAACAAATTCTCGTCAGTTCGGCGGCTCGGCCTCTTGCTCTTGTTCATCTTCATTACATTTGGCCAGCAGGCTCAGGCAGCGGCTCCATTGGTATCAGCGCAGTGGCTGCAAGAAAATCTTTCTCAGCCCAACATCCGGATCTTGGATCTGCAGCCCACCAGTGGCTATGAGCGCGTCCACCTTCCTGGCGCTATTAACAGCCAATATAATATTTGGCGGCAGAATAAACCAATGCAGGGTCAGGCCCTTCCTGACATTGCATATTTGGAAAAACTGATGGGTTCTCTGGGGATTTCCAATAACACCCATGTCATTTTGACACCTGTTGGTGCCAATCCCAGCGAAATAGCAATCGCCACCCGCATTTATTGGAGCATGAAAGTTCTGGGGCACAAGGCTGTTTCCATATTGGATGGAGGCCTCATTGCCTATAGTAAACTGCCGAAGGCCAGCTTTACCCAAGCAAAAACTCCTGTCCGATCCGTTCCTTACACAGCTGTCCCAAACCTAGCCATGGCTCCTTCTGCCATGGATGTTCTCTCAGAATGGAAAAAGGGTACACCGCTTGTAGACTACCGCAGCGAGGCAGAGTATTTTGGCAAGGTTGGAGGCACGCGCCTCGGAACAATAACCGGAGCCAAAAACCTCCCTTATGACCTTCTTCTTGAACAAGGCCAAGGTGGCCGGTTCTTGCCGGTGAACAAGCTGAAAACTCTTTTTCAATCCCGTAATATTAACACATCTGGCCCCGCAATCGGTTTCTGCAACTCCGGTCACAGGGCATCTTTAGCTTGGTTTGTCTCTCATGAGATTCTAGGCAACAAGGAAGCGCTGCTTTATGATGGTTCTATGGCCGAATGGAGCAAACAGCCTGACTATCCCATCAGCATTCCTAAATAGAATAACAGACTTCTCTTAGTCCGTTTCAAGACTTGTCGGGTGTAGAGTTAGAGGCGGGCGGCTTATGGGGCGTGACCCTATGCAGATGTTTGCCTTCGACTCCATCAATATTAGCTTGCTGGACCAGTCTTTCAAAATCCTGTTCACGAACATCAACTTCGATGTCCTGCACACGATCTGTTGAAATACCCAAATGATCCAACGCAGCGCGACCAAATGTAATGCCACTTTCGAAGGTTTCCCTGATGTGATAATCCACTTGCCGCTGGGCCAATTCCATTGCGTGAGCCCGATCCGTCGCGCGGCAATAGATGGCAGCTTTGGGGAAATTCTCTTTCACTACATCGATAGCTCGAGCCATAACTTGTTCGTTTTCAACGCATAACGCGATGATGATTGCATCCTCAGCCCCCGATGCGCGCAATATATCCTCGCGTGTCGCATCGCCATAATAAACAGGCAGCCCCAATTTACGTGCAGTCGCTATCCGGCGGGCATTGTTGTCAATTGCAACTATATTCAGCCCTTCTGCCATTAGCATTTGAGACACGACCATGCCAAATCGACCAAATCCGATTACGACTACTTGTGGTTTATTGTCACTGAATTTGGCAATTTCGGGCTCTGGGTCATCAGGATGCCGACTATGTAAATAGGCCGCAAGCGCGTCGTGTCCTTTAACAACCAACGGCGTCATAACCATCGATAAAATCACCACCGCCGACATAATGGTAAATTCGGGTCGTTGTAAACCAGCAGCCGCTGCCGCTGCAAACAAAACAAATGTAAACTCACCCGCTTGAGGCAAAGCGATGGCAATCTGGATTGCGTCAACATTGGGTGACCCGGTTACCTTTGCCAGCAGCCATAAAATGGTACCTTTGATCATCATGACAGCAACCACGCCGACTAGAATGATGGGTAGATTAGAGAGCGTGACAGGCAGATCCAAAGTCATACCAACCGTCATAAAAAACAAACCCATGAGCAGCGAACGAAAGGGATAAATATCAGCTTCCAATGCATGGCGGAAACTCGATTCAGCCAACATAATACCAGCCAAAAAGGCACCCAACGCCATAGATAGCCCCGCCAAATGCATAATCTCGGCACTGCCCAGCGCGACCAAAAGAGCCGCAGCCAGCATAATTTCGCGGGCTTTTGTATTGGATAGGATTGTAAACACCGTCGAGAGGAAATAGCGCCCGACAATAATCACGACCAAAACGGCCGCAACCGTTATACCTATCTGTTCGATTATGCTTTCTGGCGCTGCTTCATGCGCGGTTGGTGCCATAATATCAACCATCGCTAATAGAGGCACAATCGCTATATCTTGCATCAACAAAATGCCAAAGGCCCGTTGGCCATAGGCTGAAGAAAAGTGCCCGCGTTCATTCAAAATTTGAACGGCGAACGCGGTTGAAGATAGCGCCATACCAAAACCACCGATCAGAGGTAATGGTTTAGGCAACCCCAAAAGCGTCATCACGCCTGCCAAAGCAAGTCCGGTGAGAATAATCTGGCTGGTTCCCAAACCAAAAATATCGCTTTTCATGCGCCACAATCGCTCGGGTTTGAGCTCCAGCCCTAATACAAACAGCAACAGCACGACGCCAAGCTCGGCCACGGGACGAATGGCATCAACAGATTGGATAAATGAAAGGCCGAACGGCCCGATAACCATGCCCGCGAACAAGTATCCGATGATCGACCCGACACCCAATCGTTTTGCTATGGGGACCGCTATTACAGCAGCACTCAAAAATACGATAGATTCAGTAAAAAAAGCAGGCGCTGCTGCAGAGGACATCAAATGAACCTTGTAAATTTGGGGTGCCCAAAACGGGACTACCCTCAGCGAAAACACTGATTCTATTTTCATTATAGACCGACGCAAGATCGCTGGATATCAAACTGAAGGTTGGCATGGTTTGATACAACCGAAGGGCGGCTCGTCAAAAAAACGAAAGCCCACCGAGATTAAATCGCGGCGGGCGTTCGTTGATCGGAAGGTATGGGGATTAGCGGCGGGCTGTTTTTCGTCTTTTGGACTTGCCACATCCCCAGCTCCAGTCACGTCTCGAACCGACATCCACATGGACATAGGACGACCGACAGTAAATGCCAACCCCACCGATTCCCGAAATGGTCCGTGCGTATTTGGCAAGCGCATTTTTGCTCACCCCTGGCACCCGGATATCGGCGGCTTTACAGTTCATGTGTTGAGAGTTTTTTGCGCCTTTCACGCGGCGATTATAAGCCTTGGACCGGTAACCCGATGTGATAATAACCGGCTTGCCATAGTGCTTTTCTACTTTGCCTAGGAGTTTCGTCAATTCTGGTTTCAAACATCCCAATTGTACTTTTGAGTGCGCCACCAGAAATCGTGATTTGCTGTTCTTAACCGGTTTAGTTTCAAGACCATTGGCATAGGCCATTACAGAACGTTGGGACATGTCGATATGGGTGCTGACGGAGCTACTGACTCCATTTGATCCCGTTGTGTTGCATCCGGCAATTAGACCTGTAAGTCCGACCAAAACGCCAAAGCGCAAAAATCTCATCATTCCGTTATCGCAGCGGCAACGAGCCCTGCGCCCTATTGGGCCAATTTTCCTATGGTGAAAACCAAAGAAAAAAGGCCGTACTCATCAGGTTCGTGCCCTCCATCATCGCCCATAGGAGGCAAGAGAGAGTCCAAACCAATTGAACAAAAATTTAAAAAGATAACCGGATTTTAGCCGCTCTAACTCAGAGGTCGACAGGCACCAGCAGCCCGGGTTCCATTTTGGGATCCGACACTCAGAAGGCAACAACACCATTCTCTAAGATGATCTGGATCGCATAACACCAAATATTGAGGCCAGCAAGAAACAGCATCACGCATGCCTGTTGCTGTGGTGTGGAACGAATGAAGTTGAATTTTGGCGGCATTATGACAATCGCGCATAACAGTGAGCCAAGATGAGCGCATTTCTGCTATGCAAAAAGAAAGCCCCTCCCAGATAGATGCGCTGGAAGGGGCTCATTATTCTGCCCGTTTGTAAGGACTACAGATTTATTATTACCATTTACCTGTATTGGCCATAGATGCCCAAGGTTCTGCAGGGGGTAAGGGGTCTCCCTCTTGCAAAAGCTCAATTGAAATATTGTCTGGTGAACGGACAAATGCCATGTGACCATCACGAGGCGGGCGATTGATCACCACACCATTTTCCATCAATTTCTGACAAAGGGCATAAATATTTTCCACCCGATAGGCGAGGTGACCAAAGTTCCGGCCTTCGTCATAGGTCTCTGGGTCCCAATTGTAGGTCAATTCGACACAATTTTCATCTTCACCATCTGCAGAAAGAAAAATGAGAGTAAAGCGACCTTGTGGATACTCATTGCGACGGACTTCTTTCAGTCCAAGCTTGTTGCAATAAAAATCCAGAGACTCGTCAATATCGCTCACGCGCACCATAGTATGGAGAAATTTCATAGTATCATCCCTTGAAGCTGCCATCCGTATCAGTTTGACGAAAGTATAAGGAAGGATTGATGGATTACAATAGTCAACATTCTGCAAGGACCACACTTTGCAGCATGGTCAACAATGCATCCAACATTACAATATTCACCGGCGCTGGCATCAGCACCGAAAGTGGCATCCCTGATTTTCGCTCACCAACCGGTTTATGGTCGAAAATGGTACCTATACAATTTGATGAGTTTGTCTCTTCTGAAACGGCCCGGCTAGAAGACTGGCGTCGCCGGTTTATCATGAACCGGGAGTTTTCTGCCGCCAAACCAAATGAGGGGCACAAGGCGCTTCTGCGTCTCAACCGGAGCGGCAAACTCGCCGGCACCATCACACAAAATATTGATGGACTGCACCAAAAGAGTGGACTTCCCGCCGATCAGGTTATTGAGATACATGGAAACAGTACCTATGGGGCTTGTTTGTCTTGCTCGGCAAAATCCAGCCTTTTAGAAGCAGAGAGGGTGATTGCTGAAACAGGAAAAGCACCACGCTGTTCACTGTGTGGAGGATTGATCAAGGCTGCCACCATCTCATTCGGTCAACCAATGCCCGAGCCGGAGCTATTACGTGCAGCCCAGCTAGCCAAAAGCTGCGACCTCTTTATCGTGCTGGGCTCATCCCTGGTGGTTTATCCCGCAGCAGATTTGCCTCAAATAGCCAAACAAAACGGTGCAGAGCTTGTAATTATAAACAGGGAGCCAACCCCGCTGAACCAGATGGCCGATCTGTATATCCGGGATGAAATTGGTTCGGTAATGCAAAGTATTTTGTGATTGGCTGTCATCAAGACATCGCAGGTCTCATTAGGCGCTAAATTGAACCAATCCTTCGATTCCCAAAACGCCGCAAATGATGATGTATGGATAGGCAATGAAAAAGTTAAAATTTTATTGATGCAGAGATCGTTCCAAATGCTATCCTCCGGTTGAGAATCGACCATAGTATTGAGTCGGGAACGAGGCTACGCAGAGTATTGAGGCACTATAATGGGGGTGAAAATTGCACCAGAGCGGCAACCCTTTGAAAGTGATGCAACCGAAGACGCAGCGGTAGATGTCACTCAGATTGCCGGGAAGATCAAATGGTTCGACGTAGCCAAGGGTTTTGGCTTTATCGTTCCTGATGATGAAAGCTCAGACATTTTGTTGCATGTCACCTGTTTAAGACGTGACGGATATAGGACCGCCTATGAAGGGGCGCGTCTCGTCTGTGAAGTTCTTCAAGGCCCCCGGGGATTGCAGGCACTACGCATTCTTTCTATGGATGAAAGCACGGCAATCCATCCTTCTCAGCTCCCTCCTGCTAATACCCATGTGCAAGTGACGCCCACCAGTGAACTGGAAACGGCGACAGTGAAGTGGTTCAATCGTGAAAAAGGCTTCGGATTTCTCACGCAAGGTGAGGGCACCGATGATATTTTCGTTCACATGGAAACCCTCCGCTTGTATGGCTTGACGGAATTGCGTCCCAATCAGGAAGTTCAGGTCCGCTATGGTCCTGGTCCTAAGGGCAAAATGGCAACAGAGATCCGTCCTTCAACCGGTGCGCATATCCCGTCTTCCCACTAATGTCATATTATGGTGCGAGTGTGAGTTAGGACAGAGTCCGGTCAACCACTTGACTTAATGCATTGTTCCACGGGCAATCGCGTCATTGATGAAATGTGAGGAGCGAAATATATGGTTGGTCACCTCGTGAAATTTGTTGCGTCATTTTCTTGCACATTATTGTTTTGCGTTGTTGCTATTAGCACTCTGGCTCCCGCCAAGGGTCAAGCAGAACAAATTACCTTAAACTCGGAATCACAATTGGTCGACATGTCGACAGATGCTGCCGTGAAAGACTTTCTTGCAGACCCATCACATCTCGTTATTCAGACAGCCGATAGAAAGCACCCCTTTATAATCGAGTTAGCCGACGACGATTCTTCGCGCACCAAAGGGTTGATGTATCGCACCAAAATGGCCGAAAATGCTGGTATGCTATTCGATTTTGGTGAAAGCCGTCAGATCAATATGTGGATGAAAAACACCTATATATCCCTAGATATGCTGTTTGTACGACAAGATGGAACCATCCATCATCTGGTGAAGTCGACTACCCCACTATCTCAATCAATTATCGGGTCAGGTGGGCCGGTGAGATACGTTCTTGAAGTCAACAAAGGCACCGTCGAAAGAACCGGCGTCAAACCCGGCGATCAGCTATTGCATCAATTGTTCACACCCAAATCATCTAAATAGACGTCATTAGTGCTTTTGTCCTTGCTCCGGTCCCAAGCTATTGCTATCTAAGCAACATTCCGCTGCAGGGCGATCTTTTGGATTGTCCGAGTGAATGATGTCGGAGCGTAGCGCAGCCTGGTAGCGCATCTGGTTTGGGACCAGAGGGTCGGAGGTTCGAATCCTCTCGCTCCGACCATTGTTTTTTCTTAAAACTTTGAAAAACAATGGTTATTTGCAATAGGGAATTTTGCAACCCCTTATCCTACCCCCCTAAAATAAACAGTGTGTTCGTTGTGGACCGTCATGCCGTGAGTGTTATGGCAAAGGTCGTTCATGGGCCAACGATGCAAGCAGCCGAGTGCAAAAACGATTCTCGCTGCAAACCATTGTGCGGGTGGGAGGTATTGTCACATTATTATTCTATGCAATCTATACGAGAGATTTGAGCGGCATAAATTTGCCGTTTTAGCTTGTTGATTTTCTAGTAAATTCAACCTAGTGTTGCTTAATGTGACAAAGCCAAATTCAAAATACTTAAACTGGCTTTGGGTTCGATTGGTGCGATCTGAAAAGCTGTGGAATTTCAATGGCGATGAAATTTCTATTAGGTGTTCGAGCCAAGTATAATATTTTCCTCCGACACTACCCATTGCACAGCAATGGCCCAAGAAGGAGGGTCATCGATCAAGCGTGCCGCGCAAAAAGGCCGGACACATGATCGAAAACTGTCGAGATCGTTGTTAGCCCAAATAAATTCTCGCAAAACCGGGGGCGTCCACACATGACAATGCCAGATAAACGCAAATACTCGACTTAAGCGTAGTATATTTGTGACGCATACGCCATAACAAGCAGGCACGCAGATCGCAAAGCTTGATCTGGCTAAGGCAGTCGAAGGATATAATTGCAATATGGGCCCAAATTCGTTGGCCGATGAGCGCGACCGAGGGTTTATTATTCCCATTGGTGGAGGCGAGGATCGCCTCAAGGAAATGCAAATCCATCGCAGGTTTGTTGAGCTTTCTGGCGGTGAAAATGCCGATATTGTGGTAATCCCCACGGCGTCAATGCTAGATAAGACAGGGCCGGATTATAATCGCATTTTTTCCAATCTGGGCGCAGGCAAGGTTGAGTTTCTTCCGATTTCGCGCCGCTCAGATTGTGAAAATCCTGAGTATTCCAAGATGCTGGACAATGCTACCGGCATATTCATTACGGGCGGAAATCAGTTGCGCCTCTCAGCGATTCTGGGCGGTACGTTTGTCGCAACAAAGATCATGCAACGCAACGCCGAAGGGGTGCCTGTTGCAGGCACGTCAGCTGGGGCCTCAATCATGTCAGAACACATGGTAACCGGCGGGCAGGGCAATGAGCCTCCGGCTGAGGGGGCTGTTACTTTGGCTCCTGGCATTGGGCTGATCAATACGGTCATCATTGATCAACACTTCACCCAACGGAATAGATTGGGGCGTTTACTGACTGCCTCGTCCTTTAATCCCTCTCTGATTGGTTTGGGCATAGATGAAGACACGGCGGCCTTCATCGGACCCGACAACGTGTTGGAAGTGGTCGGGAGCGGCACGGTTACGATGGTTGACGCTAGCCGAATAACCCACTCGTCGATATGGGCTGCCAAACCGGGTGAGGCTTTGAGCCTGCTTGGTCTTCGCCTTGACATTTTGGGCGAAGGGTGTCGCTACGATCTGAACACGCGCATAGGATTTCCACCAGAAGATCATCTTTTGGTTTCGACATTGCCAGCCCCGCTCTCCTAAAACCCCGCACTGGCGCGGATCATCTTCAATCAACGAGGTAGGCATGTGAAAATAGTCTCAACCAATGTTTTTGTCGGCCCGAATATCTGGTCAGGTTTCCCTGTAATCCGACATGTTATTGATTTGGGAATACTGGAATCTTGGCCTTCAGCAAAAATCGGATCAGAATTTGTCGAAGGACTGATTTTTGCGTTGCCAGGACTTGCTAGCCATGGATGTTCCTATGGCGAAGCCGGGGGATTTTTGCGCCGACTGCGCGAAGATGACGGCACCTGGATGGGGCACATTCTGGAGCATTGTGCTATCGAAGTGCAAAATGTCGCTGGCACGGATGTGAGCTTTGGCCGCACACGCGGCACCGGAGAACTGGGCAAGTACAACATGGTCTATGCCTATCGTCAGCGCGAAGTAGGGTTGGCCGCAGGCGAGCTGGCACTCCGACTCTTGATGTACCTTTTGCCACAGTCATTGCAGGATCAGGTCGAGCATGCGTTCGATCCGGCCTTTGACTGGCAAACGGAATTGCGTGATTTCGTTCTGGATGCACAAAGCAAGGAACTTGGCCCCTCAACTGGGTCTCTGGTAAAAGCGGCCCAAGAGCGCGACATACCCTGGATTCGACTGAACGAAGGATCCTTGGTGCAATTTGGATATGGAAAAAATCAGCGGCGCATTCAAGCCACGATCACGTCCGAAACCAGACACATCGCAGTTGAAATCTCCTGCGACAAGGAAGATACACATAACCTGTTGAATGACCTTGGGCTACCCGTGCCGCAGCAACGCATTGTCTACAGTGCTAACGAAGCCATAGAGGCTGCCCGCATGATGGGGTTTCCCGTTGTGGTCAAACCTTTGGATGCCAACCATGGGCGAGGCGTATCGATCAATCTGAACAAAGATGAGGAAGTCGAAGCCGGTTTTGCGGAAGCCAAGGAACATTCAAAAAGCTCGGCTATACTCGTCGAGAGCTTCGTCACAGGCTTTGACCATCGAATGTTGGTCGTGAACAACAAGCTAATTGCAGTGGCCAAACGCGTGCCTGGCCACGTCGTCGGAGACGGCAAACACACGATTACCGAACTTGTCGATATTGTAAATCAGGATCCGCGCCGCGGCATTGGGCACCAAAAAGTACTCACCAACCTTGAGATCGACAATCAGGCTAAGCGACTGATTGCGGATGCAGGGCACACTACCGATACGGTTTTGCCGATTGGGGTGACGTTTTATCTACGGACAACGGCCAACCTGTCCACCGGTGGCACTGCAATCGACCTGACGGACGTTGCGCATCCTGATAATCGCGAAATGGCAGAACGAGCAATCATTGCGGTTGGTTTGGATGTTGGAGGTGTTGATTTTCTCATTGACGACATCACCAAATCCTACAAAGACATTGGCGGTGCGATCGTCGAAGTGAACGCGGCCCCCGGGTTTCGTATGCACGTTGCCCCATCCGAAGGTCTGCCGCGCGATGTTGCGGGCAAGGTGATCGACATGCTGTTCCCGCTAGGGCGCCAGAGCAGAATCCCGATTGCGACAATCACAGGTACAAACGGTAAGACAACGACTTCGCGTATGTTGGGCCACATTATGAAGACCAGTGGCAAAATTGTAGGCATGACGTCCACCGACGGCGTATATGTAGATGGCAAGCTTAGCGTTAAAGGCGATATGACTGGACCTAAGTCGGCTCTGATGGTGTTGCGGGATCCTGCGGTGGATTTTGCCGTTATGGAAGCCGCACGCGGTGGGTTGGCGCGTAGTGGACTTGGGTACCGACATTCAGACGTTGCGGCTTGTTTAAACGTAACCGCCGATCACCTTGGTATGAGCGGAATTGAAACAGTAGAGCAGTTGGCTGTTGTGAAACGTGTGGTCATAGAAAGCGCCACAAATACCGCTGTCCTCAATGCTGATGATATCGAGTGCCTGAAAATGGCAGACTACGCGGATGTTGAATCAATTTTCTACGTAACCATCGATCCTGGCCATACATTGGTAAAAGAGCATATCAAGGCAGGTGGTAAAGCTATCGTGCTCGAACAGGGCATGAGTGGGGACATGCTGACAATCTACGACAAAGGATTGCACTTGCCCGTCCTGTGGTCGCATCTGATACCAGCCACCCTTGAAGGCAAGGCCGTGCACAATGTTCAGAATGCTATGTTTGCGGCCGCAATGGCTTATAGTTTTGGCGTTGATCTTGATAACATTCGCAACGGTTTGCGCACCTTCGACACCAGCTACTTTCAAGCCCCTGGCCGCATGAATGTATTTGATGAACACCCCTTCAAGGTTATTCTGGACTATGGCCACAATCCTGCAGCTTTGGCTGCAATGGCTGGGCTTGCGGATCGACTAGACGTACAAGGTCGTCGTATTGTTGTGGTGTCGATGCCGGGGGACCGCCGCGACCTCGATGTTGCTGATGCTGCACATATTCTGGCGGGACATTTCGACCATTACATTTGCAAAGCAGATGATGATAGACGCTCTCGCGGCTACGATGAGATACCGCAACTGCTAAAATCGCAGTTTCTCAAAAATGGCGTCCCGGACAATCAGATATTCATAATTCCAAATGAAGAGGACGCAGTTGCAGCGGGTTTGAAAATGGCAGAACTGGGTGACCTGGTCATGATCTTCGGCGACAACAGTCAACGATGCTGGAAACAGATTACCTCCTTCAATATGCAAGACCAAAACACCCACGTTGCACCGACCTTAATCGGTGTTGAGGCTCCGGTTCCTTTTGAAGAAATGATCGACAGCGATTTGAGCATGGTGCGTGACGCACGTGGTGTTCGATTGGCTCGTGGACATTTCGAGGAAGCTGATTGAACGGGGACATTGAGGTCTAGTGACGTCAAAGCCTCCAATATCTATCGCTGCTTGCTTTCAAAAGCAGGCAGCGTCAAGGTTTGTAGGAACCTTGGTTTCTAGGTTGGATTAAGCCTCGAACATGGTAATGTCAGAGTAAATTACTTGAGGCGGGCAGTGCGGTGACTTATCTTCGCAGGATGACCAAACACTCCCCTTTTCGCTATTTCAAAACCAGCCCATAGATCATTCGCCTTGCGGTGAGCTTTATGTTCGATTTCCACTTTCCATTCGTAATGTTGAAGACCTTTTGCACGAGCGCTGCATCGACGTGAGCCATGAGACCATCCGGTTTTGGTGGAATAGGTTCGGTCCAGTCTTTGCGTCAGAGATCCGTAGAAAACGAGTTGAAAGGTCGAGATGCTTGACACAATGGCAGTGGCATGTGGACGACGTCTTCTTCAAAATTAACGGCGAAACGCACTATCCATTGACCG
>NZ_PKUQ01000019.1 GCF_002866925.1 Cohaesibacter celericrescens | reverse complement strand
CGCATTTTTCCAAATGCCGTATGCTTTTTTGGCTGCGGTTTCACGTTTCTGAGCGAGTTCTTGGGTTTTTACCAACCTGTTGTGTTCTGCTTGGGCTTGGACGGCCTCTTTTTGCTCCGGTGTCAAATTCGGGGCATTGCCCCTCCAAGCAATTGTTTGATCCCCTTTGTAGATATGGAGCTGACCGTTAGGGATTCCGCCGTCATCAAATGCACGGTAGCTGGCATTTGGTTTTTTCTCGCCATTGATAGAAACTCTGCGCCATTGACCGTCCACAACTGGATCTCGATCTAGATCAACACCATTGCTTTTCAGGAACGCACCAAAATCAGCAACAAGATTGGCGGACTGGTTGGAACGGCTTGGCTCCCAACGTTGAAGCTCGGGGGTGAGCTTGGGTGTTTCGGCATACCAAAGTTTTTTGGTGCCATCCCACTGCGCGCCAGCCTTTTTGGCGTCTTTGTGTTCACTGTAGGGAACAGCGAGATAGGTTTTACTGATAGTCATTTCCATTTTGGTACTCGTTTAGTGTGGTAGAGAACGAGGGTGAAATTAGGCGCTTGGTGGCGGAATTTTTGCCCGCGCAAGCAAATCTTTGTCTTGAAAATACAAAACCTGCCGACCGTAAATTGGACTGTGGCCGGCTTGAAAAACCAGCACATCGCCGGCACGTGCAACCGAGCCGTCTGCCTTTTTCTGAAGACCTGGGAGTGCCATGCATTCGTCTGGAGTAAGCAGCGGCCTAGAGACTTCAGAAATGCTTTCAGAATGAGACGATCCCAATCGTCCGGTCTGCCAACTGGCCGATGTGCGCTTTTGAACAATGGTGGTTTTGCCCGCCATATCAGACAGCAGGCGAGCGGTTTCTATTGTGTTGGGCGCGAATGCTATCCGAACATGACAGTTGGAGACAATTGATTGCTCTCGCCCATAGGCTTTTTGAAGTTGGGTCAAATCCTGCACGATAACGTAGGCTTTGAGGCCATAGCCGCCCATGAAGGCGATGGATTTCTCAAAAATCTCAAGCTTGCCGATTGAGGTGAACTCGTCGAGCATAAGCAAGAGGCGGTGTTTGTAGTGCTTCACAGATCGGCCTCCTTCAAACGCCATGTTTGACGTGAGGCGGGTAAGAAACTGATTGAGCAAAATACGCACGAGAGGCCGCAAACGAGCGATTTCGGAAGGTGGAATTACGATATAAAGGGTGGCCGGTTCGTCATCGTTCATCAGGTCGGAAATGGTAAAATCAGATTTGGATATGTTTCTCGCAACGATGGGATCAGAATAGAGGGTCAATTGCGACGTGCCGGTGGAATGAACACCGGATCGTTCATTGGAAGATCGTTTGCGCATTCTGGCAGCACCAATGCGAACCTCATCGTCGACGATTGTGCGGCCATGACTATATGCTTCCATGTCCTGAAGCAGTCGATCAAAACTATCGTCATCCTTTGAATCGTAAGTCGATTTTCCAGCGGCTGCGGCGATTTGATCGCCGAGAGTTTCAGCATCACCAATAGACATGAATTCGCGCACATCTGCCAATGTGGCCGTCCGGTTTTCCTGCTTATGGATACGATAGAGAACATGAAGGATTGCGGTGCTGAGCCAAGCATAGCCTTCCTGTTGCCAGAAGTCTTTTAGGCCAATGCCATCGGGGTCAATAATCATGATCGCGATATTCTGACAATCTGCAATTTCATGATCGGTGCCGATGCGCACTTCTTCCAGCGGATTGTATTTTGCGGAGCCAGTCACAGCGGAAGGATCGAAGCGCAATATACGTTGACCTTGCGCATGCCGCCACCCTGCGGATAGGGCATAGTTTTCACCCTTGATATCCAGCACAAGTGCCGATTCCGGCCACGAAAGAAGGGTAGGCAGGACCAGGCCAACACCTTTACCTGAACGTGTTGGAGCAAAGCAAAAAACATGCTCGGGTCCATCATGGCGGAGTGATGTGGTATTGCCATGATTTTTCCACCCGCCAACAACAACGCCTTTGTCGGATAATAGACCAGATCGCTTAACGTCCTTGCGTGTTGCCCATTGAGCAGATCCGTGCAAATCGTCTGAATTTCGGCTATTTCCCATGGTGTGAGACTTGGCCATTCTGTCGAACCAAGCTGAAACGATCATGAAGACCGAAAAGATGCCGAAACCATAATAGATTGGGCTTAGGACTTCACTTGGCACCGTCTCAATTGGTTGCTTGAAGGTCTCGACAAGCCACCGCCACCATTCAGGATTTCTGAAGTCGAATTCCAAGAAATAGTACCAGCCAAAGAAGATAGCGACGACGCTGAGAAACACGCCCGAAATTCGGATTGCTTGTGCCATAGGAATACCTTACGCGGCCAGCTCAGAGCGGTCTGGGGTCATGCGGCGCATGACATAATGATCATTCTTCATTTCATAGATTTCCGAGACGAAACGACGGCCATCGTCGGTACGGCGGATATGAACCACAAGGTCGATCAGCTTTGACATGAAACCGGCAACATCTGGTAGATGCTGACCGGAAGCATTGATATTTTCTTGGAAACGAGAAGGAACCATTGCCGCACTTTCGGCATGGACCGTACAGAGCCAACCCCGAGCGCCAGTATTGAGCACGTTCAAAGCGGCAAAAGCATTTTGTGTCGAGATCTCACCGTAAATTAGGTTGTCGGGAGAAATGCGCATTTGGTGATCAAATAGCTGCTGCCAATCCATGAAACCGGCCCCTGCGGATGAATCGCGGGCGGCAATAAGTGAGACCCCATTGAAGAAACGATCCATTTCCAATTCAAGCGTGTCCTCGGCACTGACAACGCGCCTGTCATCGGGAAGGAATGAAAGGAATTTATTCAGGAGTGTTGTTTTGCCGGTATTTGTCGAACCGGAAATGGCTATGTTCCACTGGCTATCAAGCGCATGGCGAAGATAGTCGATAGTGGTTTTGTCGAGGCCCATTTGTTCGAGGGAAACATCATAGGGGTGTTTACAGCGGATTGCTAAAGACAGATCAGAAGCGACCGAGTTCCCCAGTAGGCATTCAAAACGGTGATTGCCCGGCAATCTGGTGGAAAGCTTTGGAGACTTATCGGGATTAAATTCCAATCCACCCACACAAGACAGAGTATGGCAAATCTCAAGAATTCTTTTGCGGGTTAATTCAGGCTCTTCGATACGTTTGAAGCGTTCTTTTTCCCCTCGCACTTCGAGGACAATCTCACCGCTTTTTTTGGACAGAAGCTCAATCACATTGAGACTGTCATAATGACGTGACAGTGGCTCAAGCAGTCGTTTGACAAGCATGTTTGACATTGCAAAACCAACATTTTTTTGGACAGGGAGCTGATGCGGCGCATTGGGCGCCGCACGTTTCTTTCCATTACAGCAAAGGTTTAGTCCGTAGAACGACAGTATTTGCTGCTGCTGTTTGTGTTGTACTGTGCAAGAGGCCCCATTACCCAATCGGAGTATGAAACAGTCCCATCAGCTGGATATGTAATCTTTGTTCTGGTGTTCGATTGGAAGTAATTGATGTAAGAAACCGAAGCCGAGTTATCTTGCGATTTCTGTGACATACACCGCGCCGAACCGCCTTTAATGGGCAGTAAAGCGGTGAAAGTTGTAGAATATGAAACCCCTACCGCAGTGTTGTTTGACATGGTGACTGACGCACGACCATTGCCTTTGGTTGATACAGATACCGTTGATTTTGGGTATGTAACCGCAGTCTCTTGCTCACGCGTACATTTGTCGCCTTCGTTCAGATCAAGGCCCTGTCCAATTGGATTGCTGTAGGTCGTTCCATCCGGTCGGATATAATTTTCGCTTCGGTTGGTGGGAACCATCAAATAACAACCATCGTAATATCGTTGGCTGTAATCAGCGACATCATTGATGCCGGTATAGGTGTATGAAACCTCTGTTGTGCCTGGAGCCAAATAGTTTGTGGCGATTGGATAGACCGTTCCATTCACATCAATGGTGACCGAGATAAGCTGTTGGGCAACCAAGCCCTCATCATTGTATTTCCAACCTGTCGGCGTGATATCGTGGGAATAAGTAGCAGCGTTGCTCTGACAAGAAGTGATGAACTCGCGGCCAAGGGTGGTGTCATAATAGAAACGAGACTGACCGTATGAGACGCCTGCATTCAGGTCGTGGGTCCAGACGGAAGGATCTTCACAGCCTTGTGTTGTTTCATAGATGCCAACCGTCGCCGAAGTGTCCGGCTTGCATTCGTCGATATATTGATCTTCACCGTCGACAGTAATTCGAGTACGATACTGAGGTGTTGCAGTTCCAGCGCTCGAATTGACCAGCATCGAGCAGATACGAACCCCATCGTCCACAAAGACTTTCTCGTGGGTGTATTTGACTGACGTATCGATGCATGGGGTTGCCTGATAATAGACACCTTCTTTCTCGTAAGTGTACATCACCATTTCAGCGGAATAACCGGCGCTGAAATCATGTTTCATGTTACAGCTATAGCTATCCGCAACGAGGGTATATGGCTCAAGCGTCTCAGAGACGGCACAATCCTGCACCTTCACTTGAGCGTTGCTGGCGTTTGTATAAATGAGCGCTGAGTTACGAATGACTTTTAAACTGTCAACGTCGATGGTGACAGCGCAGCTTGCTTCTGATTCAACAATCGTGAACGAAGTTTCCGTATCTGGCTGACAGTCAGAGATTTCAGTACGGGTGCCATCCTCATCAATATAGTAGGAGATATATTGAGGATTAGCGACGAGGCCAGTTAGATCAACCACATCCTCACAAACTGAATATGACTTTTGGATTGTGAAAGTCGTGCCAGAATCCGAGCAAGCATCTTCTGAAGTCAAAGCACCGTCAGTGTAGGTTTGGCTTTTAGACTGCTGTTTGGCTACGCCTTGGGCCTCATCAACAACGACTGAACATCCCTCAGTCGTCACCCTCACGTCAATAACGGCTTCGACCTCTTCCTCTGCGGCGGTAATTTCAGGGGTTTCATATGCGCCCGCGATGTCATTTTCGCTAGCACCGCTCCCTGTGTCAGTGCCTTCGCTGGTATCACTGTCTTCCTCAACGACCTCTTCTTCTGTATTAGTCGCAGTCGCAGTCAAGGCTTTGACCGCCGAAACGAATTCATCCTCGTTGCCATCGACTGATATTGTCGTGGCCGTATCAAGCGTGCTGGAACCAAGTGTAATCTGGGAAGAGAAGCTGTCTGTTGTAAGATCAACAGACTCATCATTCTCATTGGAAATCTTGGTTACAACAACCTGCGTAATGCTTTCGCCGTCGACCGTCACGGTTCGAGTGAACCCTGAAGCAGAAAGTCCGCGTAGGTCTACCGGTGTCTGCGTGTTTGCTGAACCGGTAAACGAAAGGTTGACGGAGGTTGCTTCATCTGTCACCTCCTGTTCTTGCGTAGGCACAACGGTAAAGAGGTTTTCTTTGATCACCATTTCAGAATCGGTTCCAGTCGATACGTCTGAAGCGGTTGTCGTTGCTGTCTGCGCACTTACATCTGTCGATGTTGTCGCCGTCTGAGCCATCAAGGAAGCTGGTGAGAGCAGCATTGCCATCACCAATCCCAAACTCATAGTCGTTCGCATTCTCATTTAGTCTGCTCCACTAGTTAACTGTTACTGGGTCTGCGAGATACCAATCTTTCTCAGGGCGAATTTGCACTCGAGTGCCTTGCGCTATGCGAATGATTGGGGTGAGATCGACGGTATCTTCAAGAATACTTGCAGATATGGCGCCGACATTTTCAGAGACGCCGGTAGCGCTGTCTCCGATAATATTGGAATCTGATGTGTCGGCTGATTGAGCACTAAGAACAGCGGCCTCTACGGCTGAACCAATGCCAACGGTCAGGATTGCACTTCCATATTTTTCCCAGAAGCGATTATCCACCTCACCAGACAGGCCAGCGTAGCCTTGAGCATCGCCCAGGTGCGCGTTGAGCTGATAAATTTCAGCTCGGCTTTCTGCCAACAAAATCCTGCCACACGAAAACCCCACACGCGTTTGGCCCACTTTATCGACGGCCGCATAACGGCAGATCATGCGCGACCCTTTAGGGACCAATTTGGTCCTGCCATGAGCGCCATAAACATCACGAGAGACTTGGACAACAACGGTGCCGTTTTCTGATAGCTGCGAATTAACACCGCTTTCCAGAATGCCCGTAATGTAACGATCGGCGGTCAAAATACGCGTGCTATCAACGGCTGTCGTGGAATAGCTACGCGGCGCGGAATATTTGCTATTCTCGCTACCAATGCCTTCAGGCGGTGGGAAGTGAGGTAAATTTTGGTTAGACCGTGCAACGCTTCTTGGTGCGCTTCTCAATGCACCATCCAGATTGCCATTTGGCAATTGAGACTGGTTGCCTCGTCTTGTTTGTAGTTCTTCCTGTAAGGCTATTTGTAGGGCCGTGGGCTGTTGCACTTGGGGAGTATCCGGTTGGATATACTCGGTCACTGTTTGTGTGATTTGCTTTTCAACGATGACCGGTTTTTCAACCTCCACGACCACCTGTTTTTCAACAATAACAGGCGGCATCGTGACAACACGCGGTTTTGGGGGTGGTGGCTCTGGTTTGACGTAATCAAACACGTCAGGATCGCTGTCACCCACGCCTTGCGGGATCGTGTGGGGTGCTACGCAAAGGCCGCCAAACGTCATGTTAAGCGCAAGAAATACGGTGCAAATTCCAGCCATATCAATCACCCTTGTATTGGACGCACATATAGGCTTGCCCACTTTTGAGGGTTATCAGCCGATGTGTGGACTCAACAATAAAGGTGGTTCCAACAACCCGTGTATTCACCAGCTCATCAATGTCATCAACGACGACATAGGCGGTAGGAAGTTCAAGATCACTCCATTTTTCGCCATATTGGATATAGGTGAAATTGTCGTCACGATAGACTTGTTCGGGCTTTAGATCATCACTGCCCCAAAGCTTGTAAGAGTCAAAACCACGAATTTTACTAGGATCAAAAGTCGCTGTTTTGAGAAAGTCTTTGACGCCCGTAGGGATATTTTTTGTGGCGAGATCCTCTGTTGGAGCACCATCGGCAAAGTTGATAACCTGAATGCCGGAAGCACTTCTTCGGCGGATCTTGAATGACAAATCAGGCGTGTGCTTGGAGTGGACCATTTCAGATCGGAGATAGAAGGAAAACACCTCGTCGTCTGTGGTGTAAACCTGCATAGACGAGTCAACGCCAGCGCCCAACGGCTTTACGACCAGAATATTCTTTGTACGCCGCTTCACATCAAAACGGTCTGTATCTCCCAGATCGACTGAAGCAATATTGACCCCTTCGGGTAAGACAATTGCGCTGGCCATATACTCACGCAAGCGGACTTTATAGACGCAATCACCGCAATCCTCTTGAACATGGACACCTTGATTTTTGCCTTTAAGGGACCAAGCTTCTTGAATTTGACCACCTAGTGAGACTGAACGTTGCAAAGTACCAAAATCGCCATTGGCTTGACGCTTGGCTTGCAATTCGGACCCAGCTTCAAGGCCCATTGATGCCTGTTTTGCGGCGGATGCTGTTTGGGAAAAACGAGCTTTAGAGGCAGGAGTGGGGCGCTGGATTGCGGTTTGGGCTTGCACCAAACCTGGCAACATCATCGCGATTGCCGATAGTGTGAGAATGCTGAGATTTTTCATTTTTTTGTCGGTTGCTCTTTTACGGCCATCGACAAAACACGAATACCAAGCGGGTTTTCAAATTTATCGACTTCCTTAACATCATTTGGGCGGGGGGCGAGTTCGAGATAGGCGCGAAGACTGCGCGACTTGGGTTTGTCTCGTCCAATTTTATCAGTCTGTGTAAACTCAACAACGAACTGATAGATATCGTCGTAGCGAATGATTTTGTTTGCGCCTTCGACTGTAATCGAGCGGTTCAGTCCATCCTTCAAAGCGCGGGAAACCAAGTCTTTGTTGTCTTTGATATACTGATTGAAAAATTCAGAATCGCTATATCGACGGATTCTTTCAAAACGGGTGTTTTGAGTAACATTGTCGATTGCAAGGATATCACGCACGTAGCGTCGAGCGATTTTTTCAACCATCACCTCATAGCCGGGAACCTCAACTGAAACCGGCTCAACTTGATAGATGCGGTCATCATTTGGATCAACACGCAATAAGGCCAATTCGGTTGTCTTGAGTGGGAGCAACGAACTGATACTACTCACGAGGACAATGTTGCCCAGAACCGATGCAGTGAAAGCCACCACAAAGAGTTTCAGGAAAATGGCCTGTCTGCGGTATTGGGTTTTGTGAGAAAAGGGATCTGCTTCAAAAACAGATTTATGACCAAATGAAGCCCCATTTTCAGCATTGATCTGGGGTGCTGTAATGATTGATCCAACCTTACCTTTTGATCCGATGGGCACTTTTGGAACCGAGATCGTCGATTGGATAGGATCATCATTTTCTGGAGTGTTCACCGGACCAACAGGAGATCTGATAGGTTCACGATTGCCAGCGTTTTTTGCGCTAGCAGGATTTCGAAGCCGTTTTAATAAGTCCTTGGGAAATTTCATGGATTAAGCACTCTCAACCCATTCAAATTTCGGAGCCTGATATTCAATTTCCGTACACGCGCAAGGAGACTTGCGCATTTCGTCGGAACCATCAGGCTTGATAGGCATTTCCGTTTGGGAAAAGGTCGAACATCCTGAAACACTCATTGCAAATAGTACGCAGAATCCAAGTCTAAGCATTGTAAATTCCTTATGGATTTGAATTACTTGTCTGAACTGGAAATTTCACCGGCTCTTGTAGTCGGTGGATTAGGACCGGTTGGTAAGCGGCTCTTAATTTTTCCATAAACCTTTGAACCAGCGTCCATTCCGGCCCGTGCTGCCATCCCTCCTGCCGCCATGGTTCCACCGGACACAATGCCAGCACCTACGGACCCCAGAAGGGCACCACCAATGGTCCCTGAGATTGCGACTGCCTCAGACAAAAGTGCTGAACCAAGCCATCCCATCATCAAAGCCAACAGATAAGGGCCAGAGGTTAGGCTCCCGAACTCATCGGGAGAAACGGCGCTATCGCCTCCAACTTGCAAAACATCTAGACTTTTGACGACGATAGAAAACACAACAGTGATGCTGAGCATGGTGGAAATCGCGCTAATAATTGTCCTGATACCTGCAGCGAAAACGTCTCTCCCAAAAGGGAAGCTGGATATCGCGATAATGAAAGGGGAAAGGCCACCAATCAGGGTGATGCGGAATAGGGAAACTGCTGTATGGGACAGAAAAAGAACCAAAAGAATGCCATAAGGCAAAATCAAAGCGATGCCATATAGGAGGCGAGCTGGCATTTCAGTCCAACCAGCGTCCCCAATGAAAGTTCCGACAATTACGAAAACTTTGATGATAGCTGTTTCAACCGTCTCCAACACAGCGCCCATACTGGATGCGCCGTCACCGCCATACCCAGTGATGGAGGAAGAAAGCCCCCCCATGACAGAAATTGCTGTATCGAAGACTTCACCAATCAATGCCTGTGATCCGGCCAGAGCGCCAAAACCCAAGACCATAAGGACCATTTGTCGGATAGCTGATCCGGTATCGATTGATCCCAAAACCACTTTTAGACCGATCCAAACAGTCCAAGCGCCTGCAATTGCGATCATAAGCGTTAAGAGAGGGGCCTGCACGTTGGCAACCATCTGATCCATAAAATCAGAAGAGTTGGCAATGTAAGCATCAAAAACAGCGCAAGTTATGCAGCTCATTCGCTTGCCTCACCTGAGCCATAGTCCGCGTCTTCCGCCAAATCATTTTCAATCGGCACTTGTTTGCTGACTATTGAGGCTGAAGTTACTTTGAGAATTTGTGCTAAAATTTGGTTGGTCTGCGCTTGCGTTGTCAGTTGCGCAACGCCAATCTCCACCAACACTTGGAGCCGACCATTCATGTCAGTGGCAGACTTTCCCGCTTGTTTATAGTCCTGTGCGGTTTCGAGGGTGATCGACGCAGTGTCTTGCGCCTGATCCGCTTGCGCCAACCCTTTGAACGTGGCGTCAGAAATAGTATTGGCGCGGTTGGTCTTAACAGCCTTTTGTATCGCTGTTTTTTCTTCCCACGATCCTTCCCGCATTTTTTCTTTGGTAGCGACTAGGCCGGTCTTATAGGCCGTGCTTCGATCACACAGTGAGCCCAAACTGAGGCTCTCTGTATTGATTGACGGCATGAGATCTTCAAAGTTCGACATCAAGCAGCTTTTATCGCTGGCAATGGAACTAGCGAGTTGATCAAAATTGAGCGATGGCACGCTTATATTGCCAAGTTCTCCGATAGCACCCAAGGTATCGGTTGCTGTCTTCTGGACTTCTTTGAGGGTTTCCAGTTGATCAGTGACAACCTTCAAACTGTCTTTGGCTGTATCAAGTTGAGCTTTCAGTGCCGCCACTTGTTTTTGTGCCTCAGTCAAACCGTTAATATCAATGACCGCCATAGCGGCAAAGGACGGGCAAGAAATCGCTGCCGAGATACAAAAGACGGAAGCAAAAAGCGTTGGTTTTAGATGTGGGATAGCCATTGGTCGCCCCATTCTGATTTAACTTGATTGAGTTCACGGATTGGCGCAGGGCCAGAGCGATAAAAGCGCAATGCGTCTCCGTAAGGAGACAGATCGATATCGATAATCGCGCTCTCATTGAAAGAGTCGGCTTCAAAGCGCTTCACAACCATGACCTGACGGCCACCGCGCATATCCCCTTCCCCTTTGATGAAAGCAATTTGTTCATTGGAGAGATTGAACGGTTCCAAATTCTTGGTATCGACGTTGGAATTTGGGAAAAAGAACATGGTTTGGGCGTTCTCAATGATGCCCGAAGCCCCTTCCACCGATAGCAACGCGCCGGGTTCTTGGAATGCCAACCCAACCAATCCGTCGAGTTTTCGGTATTCGCGATACATTTCCAAAGCCAGTTTGCGAAACCCCTCGTTTCGAAGAAGGTTCGCAGCCTCATCAATGAAAATGGAAAATCCACCGTCAGTTTTTTGAGCTACCTGTGAAATCGCTGTCGCAATGTGAGCAATGACAGGAGGCCCCAATACGGGATCTTCAAGCGCCTCATTCATATTGATGCCTGCAAGGAAAGACTTTTCGAGAAAACCGGTGATCTGATCTCGCGGAGAATTGAAGACGTGAGAATATTGTCCTTCCCGCTCGTCATCACTGATCCACTTGGCTAAAATCCGTCTTTCTGGCGACAGTTTGGGGAAGGAGCCCGCAAAAATATTGTTAAGCGTCCTCTCTCCGATAGGCAGATAACCAGCCAGATCAAGAGAGGTGCTAAGAACTGCATCCATGTCATCGGTGTACTCGTTTCCGAGCAGCAGGCGAAAGATTTGAAGTGCTCGCAATTTCGCGGCTTTGTCTTCCAAATCGGTATCAAGAGGATTGAGTGCGAGCTGATCATAGCCCTGATAAACCCCTCCCATGGCTTCCACCATGAAGCGTGCACCATCTTTGGAGTCAAAGACGTAATTTCTGACTTTAGGAAATTTAGCTAGTCCACTAAGCAAATGCATAATCAGTGTGGATTTACCCGAGCCGGTCGGAGCAAATACAATGTAATTTCCTGGACTTTGGGGTTTGTCTGACACATGAAACTGTAAGGCATAATTTTGACCGGTCGGTGTTTTGAAAAGCCGAATTGGGCGGTCCCCGAACGGACTGCGCCACATACCAACCGGCGAGAATTGAAACGGCCATAGGGTCGCCAAATTGGATTCAAAAAGGCGCAATGGACGAATGAGTTTGTCTCGCGCTGGCATTCGGTTAAACCAAGCAACAGCCGCACCTTTGGTCTCGACCGAATAGAGAACACGCGCCTGATCCAAAATCGCGGTGATTTGCTCTAGCGTTACATCAAGTAACTGCGGGTTGCGATTGCGAGCAGCTATCTGGAACTGCGTCTCGAATATGTGATGTTCATCATTCAAGAGGTCTTCGAGAACTCCCTCATACTCTGCGAGCTGCGAAAAGGTTCCGAAAAAATTGTGCTTTTGCTCTTGGACTGTTCGCGTGAACAGCGCAATTTGCTGCGTTGAATCTAGCGGCTTTGCGATTTGGACGACTTCGATTTCAGCCGACAAAGCTAGAATTTTCGAAATCAAAATCCCTGACAGGGTTTCTGGCCAGCCACGAACCGCGATGATCTTGTTGACGTGCTCGGTCGGAATAGTCGTTTTGATGACGCCATCAATTGAGATGTTCAAATCACATGCTGGTACATTGGCGCTAATGCTCTTGGAAACGCGCCCGATGTTGGGCATGAATTCGCCGGTAATGAGATAATTTATAAAGCTTGTCAGCTCACAAGGCTGCTCCAAATCGGAAGCCGCAAGCACTGGCCGGATAGCGTAATTGTCGAATGCTGACACCAAACCACGACATGTTTTCTCAAGGTCGCTGGCAGTAGGGCAAGTAAGAACAAGATACCAGCTTTGAGAGTAGGCATTCCTGTAAATTTTCTGCTCTGCTTCTCCAATTTCTTTAAGGGTGCAAGTGGGCCAATCGGATTGATAGCTGACGTCACGAGATCGCTTGATACCGAAAAAGCGCATAGTCGACGCAGGTTTGAGAAACTGGTGAAAAGCTGTGGCACGGGATCTGGCAAGAGCTTCCTGATCGGCCAACGATCGCGTCTCGTAAGGCACGCCAGACAGCGAATAGACCCGCATATACTGGCCGCTCTTGAGAGAAACGGTCTGATCATCCGCAAGGATCTGGTCAAACTCCAACTCATATGCCAACCAGTCCACATCAATGTCGCCTAAAAGTTTAGTGGAAGACTTTGGGTGAAACAGAGCACCAACAGCCAGCGCCGTTGATCCGATAAGGAGTGCTTTAAAAATCATTGGCCTATCTCAATACTTCGACTTTTTCACCAGCCACTAGATGACGACTGGCTTTGCCTTTGAAAAAAGAATTGGGCAGTAGGAAAAGAGTCTCGCAATGGGAGTCCTTTCTTCGCGCATAGACCGCCCAACCAATGCCAAATGGCAGTGTGACGAAGAACAGCACAAAGGCGACGGATGACCCGCCTAGAACACCAGCAAGCAGGGCTGACAGCACCTCTGCAATAATCACCATCGCAAAATGCATTGGCGACATGCCGAGGATTTTCATTGGCTCCTGAACGTAAGTTGCTACAGAGCTTTGCGCTTTCATCACCCCTCCCCTCTATGACGTTGCTGTCAAAAGCGTGGTCATCAGGGTAGGGCCGACCATGATCAGCGCACCACCCAAAACATAAGTGAGTACGCGCCGAATATCGAAGTGTCCTGAGACAATGATGTAGATGCCATATAGGATCAGTCCGAACCCAATAATGGCTGTGGCGATGCTCACAGTGCCACTTTGAAGGGATTCAGCAAGCGTAGTGGCAGGCGATGCCCAGTCAGCACCGGCGAGTGCAAAAGAATTGCTGGCAGCGAGTGCCAGAGTGGCTGCAATAATTGTGCCTTTGGGTTTCAGGAAGACAAATTTTGACATGGTAGAATTCCTATTTTCTCAGGATTAGAAAAATGGCCAGTACTGCTAGCCAAGTGAGTGTTAAAAAAACACCGTTGACGATTGTGGTCCGGCGCATGGACTGCTTTAGGATCCCGATGTGTTCGGAGAAATGAGAAATGGTTTTGATAACGTTGGTCACGTTGTCTTCAGCAACCGATGACGCGATCTTGGTCAGCTCGGCAGCTGTTGCATCCAATTTCTGATCAACCGTGGCGACGACGGTTCCGACATCAGCCCTGCTTTGTGTGCTAAAGGCCTCAATCGTGTTCGCCAGATTGATTTCAAGCGATTGGGAAAACACCGATAAAATCGTTGCCATCGCTAGAATTGGATCATCTGGTGAGAGGGTAATGCCTGTCTCTCTCTGCACCGCTTGGATAGCTTGGGTCTTTGACAGATGATCCCACTCAAGATCGAGCTGTTTGGGCTTTTGTTCCGTCTGGCTCATTGCGCAGCTTCTTCAACCGCCTCAACGGTATCGTCTACCGACAGGATGGAACCATCGAGTTGCTTACAATGAGCAGTCCAAATCTGTTTCAAACGCTGGCGCGCCATGATATTGAAATCTGGCGACGCTATCGCTGCGTCAAAGGTCAACTTACGCTGCATCATTTCGCGCATATCTTCGCCAAATGTGGCCTGATGCACCCGTGGATGGCTCAAAAACTGAACGATGCGATCTGCGTAGCGTAGATAGAATTTGCTTTCGCGGAAGGCGAGGCCGTTTCGTGAAACAGGCCCGAAAAACTCATTTTCCCAAACCACAAATTCAGCGGTGACAAACAGATCTATCATCGCAGCCAATCCATTCAAGGTTTCTTCAAACGCCTGGCCGCCGCAAATGGGTGAATGGATGAGGACACGAATATCACTGTCCTGCAGAAGCTCAATGGCATGGTTCTGTGCCAAGTAGGATACAAATGCGATGTAGGAGCTGGCACCGATATCGCAAACAATCTGAGCGCCTTCTTCAGCCTCTATGACGGTTTCCATCATTTCGTCAAAACGTCTGGGATTGATTTCATCCTGATCAACGATCTGTAATGCAACAGCGTTGAGACCGGGAATAGCTGATATGGTTGGTGAGGATGGATCACCATCAATGGCGGTCACGCTGTCGCCATGATTTAAGAAATACTGAGCCAGGATTGAAGCAGTTAGGCTTTTGCCGATCCCGCCCTTAGCCTGAAGGACTAAGTGAAAGGTTTTTTCATTCATATTCATACCTCTTGTTCAGATCGATGGGTTTGAAAGCCTCCATCCCTGTCGGCATTTTTGCTCTCTGTTTGGAGGGTGTTGAAGTCGCAGGATTTGGAGAAGGTTGAGGGAGGGCGGCTTGCGTGACTGCCTGAGCGGGCTTGGAAGGTTGGGGGCCGCCCAATCGCTCCATCGCAATCTCAACGAGATGGCCAAAATTACGATGGCCAAGCTGCTCCTTCAGACGACGATTGAAAGAAGGATAAGATACCGACACGAGATCGATAGCCTTGAGTGATCGCCAAACTTGCATGAGATTACGTGACTCAAGACATAGCTCGAGCGTCTTCATCAGCGCATGTTGAACCTCTATTCGAGATTGCCCATGCGGCTGACGGACATTGATCCGATCAGACGGCATTATATGTTCACGCGATTGCGTGCCCTGTTTTATAGAAAATGTGGGGAATTGGCTTATTGATCACACTTGCGGGGATGCAGTACAGTCAATGAAACACCATGGATCAGCGATCCATTCATTCCCGAATGGGAACAAAGTTGCGACCAATAAGCCCGTTTCGGATTAGTTGGTTCTCCTATGCGAATGACAAACTACAGATTTGTTGTTCGCTAGGTTCGGGTGGTCTTATGTGGTAGTAGGACCACCCGAACCGATCGCTTACATGCAGTTTCATACGCCCTTCCCATCTCAACGCACAAATACAAAATTACAAATAACGTCACATTGTACACATCATTCACGTGTACACGATTAATTATTTCCTTAATAATTGCATACGAATGTTCTGAACTTGACTCATTGTTGAGCACGCGGTGCGAATAAGAAGTCGCCCNTGTTGAGCACGCGGTGCGAATAAGAAGTCGCCCAAAGCGACAGGTGGGCCCACCACCTCTATCTTGCCGTCCTTTTAGCTGAGAAACTTAGAGAATCTATGAGCACAAACGTGAAGGAAAAAGAACAATAATAGAACGAATGAAGCATCTATGAAAATCTTCGAGAAACAACGACCACGAAGTAGAATCTTCGAGAATATACGTCATTTGCACAGCTAAAGTCTGAGAATCTTTAAGAATCAGTGAGCACGAAAAAGCACAACAGAACACCAAGTAGTTTCTTGGATAAACCGTCCATTTCGGCAATCTGCACACCAAACCAGAATTACGACGAGAAAAAAAGGGGGGGGGGCTCTTCCTATGCCCACTATTGCGCCGCCAATGTTTTTGCCAGAAAGACAGCAAAAGGCTAAATGCAACCCTGCACACTAGCGCCTTCCAACGCGCGCATATCCAGACTCATTTGTCAGCTGACTGGATAAACAGATCGGCCGCCAGAGTATTTGACGTCAGCGCCTTTGCGTCCAAATAGGCTGACGTCAAACACCTATGGTGTTAAAGCCATGAATAGCAGAAAACTGCTAAAAGCGAGGCCATCCGAGCTATATCAGAAGCAGTCCTTCAGATTTTTTGAAAGGTTGCGAATAAGTTGAGGATAGAGGTCTTTGCCCAAAGCCAGATCACTTCCCAACGGATCCAGAATGCCGACCTTTGCTTCAGTTCCTTCAAAAACCGTCTTTACCAAACCGGTATTGAACTGTGGTTCAGAGAATACGCACATGATTTTCAACTCTGCAACCTTATCGTGAATCTCTTTGATTCTTGCTGGGCTCGGATCGGAGGCATCACCCAACCGAATTGAGCCTGTTGCGGACAGACCAAACCGGTTCTCAAAATACTGGTACGCATCATGAAAGACGATGAAATGCTTGTCGCCGACATCTTTTAGTTCAACCTTGATTTCACTGATCAGCCCCGCAAGCTGTTCCTTTCCTTCTGATGCATTCTTGGCGTAGGCCACTGCATTTTCTGGATCCAGGTCTGATAGGCTGGCAGCAATCACATCCAGCCAAACGCGAGCATTTTCCGGATCGAGCCAAGAGTGTGGGTCGTGACCATGGTGATCGTGGTCATGGCCTTCGTTAGCGTGTGCATGTTGAACTTCTTCACCTTTGCCATGATTTTCACCTTCATGAGCATGATCATGGCCTTTTGCCTCATGATCATGCTCATCATCGGCCTCTTCATGGCTGTGCTTCTCAAAAGTAGCGCCTTCACGGAACTCTAGCTCCGTTGTCCCTTTCATTTCCATCAACTCGACGGACTTCGCATCAGAGGCAAGAGAGTCTATTGACCGTTCCAGCCAAGGCTCCAGTGCCTCTCCAACCCAGAATATGGCATCGGCATTCTGAAGAGCTTTGGCTTCGTTAGGACGAAGCGAGTAGCCATGCGGTGAAGCACCCTGCTGAACAATCAGATCGGGAACACCAACACCTTTCATAACCTGGGATACGAGGGAATGAATTGGTGGAATATCAACAGCCACTGACGGGGCGTCAGCAAAGGCGGCCGTGGAAGACAACAACATCGAAACCGCATAAGCCAGCAATCTTTTGCGCATAGAATTTCTCCTTCATATTGTGTAATCAGCGCAACAGGTGTATATGTTATGTTATAACATTACAATATGGAATTTCTAGAAAGAAATATGAATATGGTAGGGAGTAACGATCACGAAGGGTGCAAAAGGTTGGCACTGGCAACAGCGGAAGCGTTTTGTCTCGAAAATAAATTACATTTAACAAAAACACGCCGTCGGGTATTGGAGCTTTTGCTTGAACAGCACAAAGCGCTTGGAGCCTATGCTATCCTCAAAAAACTTACCGAAGAGGGGCTTGGCTCTCAGCCAGTTACAGCCTATCGAGCACTCAATTTTTTGCTTAAACATGGATTTGCGCACAAGGTGGAAAAGCTGAATGCGTTCGTCGCTTGCATCCACCCGCAGGAAGCACATACTCCCGCATTCATGATTTGCAGCAACTGTAGTTCCGTTGCTGAAGTGCAAATACCATCTCCCCAAGGAGTTCTGCACAAGGCAAATCAGTCAACCGGATTTAGAATTGAGAGAACCATCGTTGAGGCCGTCGGTGTTTGCCCTAGCTGCGTTGAAGAAGAAATTGCATGAAGCTTATTGAAATTGAAAATCTGACAGTTCAACTAGGCGGCCACACAGCGCTCAATAATGTAGACTTAGCGATAGAGTCTGGCGAAATTGTCACAATCGTTGGTCCCAACGGATCAGGAAAATCAACGCTCATACGTACGATCATCGGCGCTCTTTCCCAAACTTCGGGAAAAATCACTCGGCGTGAGGGGTTGAGAATTGGATACGTCCCTCAAAGGTTGTTCATCGATCCGACGTTACCAATAACGGTTAATCGGTTTCTCTGCCTGCCTCGCAAGGCAGACCCTTCGGCAATGGAAGAAGCCCTAAGTCAAGCCAACGTTTCTGACCTTGCAACCCAACAAATGACTCGGTTATCGGGGGGGCAGTTTCAACGCGTTCTTTTTGCACGAGCACTACTAGAACGTCCGGAGTTACTCATTCTGGATGAAGCGACCCAAGGCCTGGACCAGTCAGGATCAGCGGATTTTTATCGGCAAATAGCGGATACACGAGATCGAACCGGGTGTGCTGTGCTAATGGTTAGTCACGATTTGCATGTGGTCATGAGCGCAAGCGATCGCGTCATTTGCCTGAATGGTCACATCTGTTGTCAAGGCAAACCGGAGTATGTTGCTTCGGCGCCAGAATATCGATTGCTGTTTGGAGAGGGCACAAAGGGTACATTGGCACTCTACCGGCACCACCACCATAGCAAATCAGATAAAAGTGAAGAAAAGTCCGAGGCAATTGAATAATGCTTGATGATTTTATGATACGAGCTGCATTGGCTGGTCTGGGTGTCGCCATTGCAGCAGCACCGCTCGGATGTTTTGTTGTCTGGCGCAAAATGGTCTATTTCGGCGATGCAACGGCGCATGCTGCGATCCTTGGTGTGGCAATATCTCTCGCGCTCTCCATTTCTGTTTTTACTGGCGTCTTGACCGTTTGCCTTTTGATGGCATTGGCGGTTTCTACCCTTGGCGGGAAAAGCTATGCAATGGATACCTTGCTCGGCGTATTGGCCCACTCGGCGCTGGCATTTGGCCTCGTTTCTGTCTCCTTTCTCAGCGGCATACGAATTGATTTGATGGCCTACCTATTTGGTGACATTTTGGCGGTTCGTCCTTCGGATCTTGCGATCATCTGGAGTGGTGCCGCGCTCGTGCTACTTTTAATCTATTGGCGTTGGTCAGCCTTGCTGACAGCGACATTGAATCCTGACTTAGCGCAGGCAGCGGGGATCAATCCTAAGCGAGAACAGCTGATCCTCATCTTATCACTTGCTGTTGTCGTTGCAGTAGCAATCAAAGTTGTCGGCGTTTTGCTCATAGCTGCCTTGTTGATCATACCCGCAGCGACAGCCCGCCCGTTCAGCACGACCCCTGAAACAATGGGGATCATCGCAGTCATGATCGGCGGCTTCTCAGCACTAACCGGGCTCTATGTTGCCTATCACTTCAACACACCAACCGGCCCGACGATCGTTAGTCTTGCGGCGTGTTTGTTTTTCGGTTCAACAATCATATCGGCTCTGCTGTCCTTGCGCAGGTGAGCCAACCCGGGGAGCCAGGACGGCTCTATGAGACAAATTTGAAATGGCTCCCGAGACCACCATCATTGTGTTTATGCCGTAATTAGACTGCTCCACTCAGCGATAGCGGCAGTCTGGATTGAACTTACTCACAATTTCCGCGCAACTCTGTTTCTTTAATGTGGCAACGTCGAAAAAACACTTGCAAAAGTGAGGCAGAAGAAACTAAATGTAATGTTATAACATTACATTTAGTTTCTAAGGAGTCCTCCAGTGTCAGCTGTTCGCCTACCCGTAACCGTTCTATCCGGCTTCCTTGGTGCCGGAAAAACGACTTTGCTCAATAACGTATTGAACAATCGCGAAGGTCTTCGGGTCGCAGTCATTGTCAATGACATGTCAGACGTCAATATCGATGCCGATCTCGTTCGGGCTGGCGGTGCAGAGTTAAGCCAGACGGATGAAACCTTGGTGGAAATGTCCAATGGGTGCATATGCTGCACCTTGCGGGATGACCTGTTGATCGAAGTCCGCCGCCTCGCAAATGAGGGCAAGTTTGATTATTTGTTAATTGAGTCGACAGGGATCGCCGAACCTCTCCCGGTGGCCGCAACGTTCGAATTCCGTGATGATGACGGCTTGAGCCTTTCAGATGTTGCACGTCTAGACACAATGGTGACGGTTGTAGATGCCGTCAATCTCCTCAAAGACTATTCAAGCCATGATTTTCTGGAGGATCGCGGTGAAACACTAGGAGAAGATGACGACCGTACTCTTGTTCATCTTCTGACAGACCAGATAGAATTTGCCGACATTGTCATCCTCAACAAGATCAGTACCGCCACATCAGACCAAGTGGATGCCGCTCAAAAGATAATTCGTAGTTTGAATGCGGACACTAGAATCATTGAAACCGACTTTGGCGATGTCGCTGCCAAAGAAATCTTGAATACCGGTCTCTTTGACTTTGAAAAGGCAGAACAGCATCCAATGTGGGCAAAGGAACTCTACGGTTTTTTGGATCACACTCCAGAAACTGAAGAATATGGTGTTAAATCCTTTGTTTACAGGGCAAGACGACCCTTTGACCCTCAAAAAGTCCATTCCCTTCTGAATGGTCCGCTGCCGGGTGTTATTCGTGCAAAGGGACATTTCTGGATCGCGACACGCCCAGACTGGGTTGCTGAATTCTCATTAGCTGGAGCTTTGTCAAATGTTGCCCCTATTGGAACCTGGTGGGCAACTGTACCAAAGGAACGATGGCCGGATAACCAGCAAGCAATCCAATATCTAAAAGAAAATTGGATTGAGCCTTTCGGTGATAGAAGACAGGAAATCGTGTTTATCGGAACCGATATCGACTGGGAACAGTTGAAGTCGAAATTGGATGAAGCACTGCTCAATGTCATGGACATAGAGGGGCTGAAAGAGCTTGCAAATCTGGACGATCCTTTTCCGAAATGGATGAGGCGGGAGCAAGCAGCATGAGCCAGCTATCTGTCAGCAAGGAACCCGCTTCAGAAAAGCAACTGCGGCCAATGCATAAAGGCCGAACCGCGGGAAATGTCCTGATTGGTCGAGAGGCTGAGGCATTACAACATATCGCCAACCAAGGAATTGCAGCAGCAATCTGGCAACGCAAACCCGCCTCAGATTTTCAGGGATGGGTGGATGGCTTGCCTGTCGAACAACTGCCTGAATTACGGATCACGGTTCCGCTTGATCTTGTTGAAAGCGCCGTTCAGACAGCCTGTGATATCAAGCAACTACCGGATGGACCGGAGCGGAGATTACTGGCAGGCGACGTCGCAGCTCTGGCCGACATCTTTGGCAAAGTCATGGGTGTTCCAAACGTTCAAATCCGTCTGGACGTTGATGACCAAGTCATGTGCCCCCGGTTTCATATAGACAACATCTCCGCGCGCCTTCTGTGTACCTATCGTGGCCCTGGTACACAATATGTGGCGACTTCTGAGCGAGATAAACCCAACCGAATTGGCCAAATGACCACGGGCGCTGCGGGATTGTTTAGAGGCAAGCAATGGCCATCGGGAGAAGAATCTACGCTTCTTCACCGCTCACCTGTGAATACCAATGAAACAGGCGTGCGGTTGCTGCTGGTAATAGATCCGGCTTGAAAAATAACAATACAGGCAAAGAGGCGTATGCATATTTGGCCAATTGACACTCGAATAAGCGAATGCCAAAACCATGCCAGAAGGTTCTCCCCACGCCAATGCACCGGGAGATGAAAAGGGAATATGGTGAGGGTGACCCAAATAGGGACCAAATCCATAGCTGCCCCCGCAACTGTTAGCGGACAGGATTGTGCAACTATGCCACTGGTTAACACTGGGAAGGCGCCACAATCTGATATGCCGCGAGCCAGGAGACCTGCCTTCAGCAAGGTCCACATCATGGCCTTGATCAACCGGGCGGGGTGTTCCGGCGATTGTCAGGATTCTTCTCCCTGCGATCTCCACCACATCCATGCTCATTGCCAAACATGCTTCGGAGGGAAGTGGTGTCGGTTTTTTTGCTGGTTCCGTGACGGATACGTTCCGTCTGCTTTGCTCGATCTTGTTTATTACCCCATTCTGCCTTCGATGGGAGGGCGGATGGATCGGACATGGAAGAATGAAAATGTCATTCAGAAAAACACTTATTTCCCGCATTGCTTTGACGACCATCGGTATGGTTATCGCTGCAAATGCATGGGCTGTTGAGCCGATTGAAATCGGACAGACTTTCATGACACGCGGGATTGAGCCAACCAAAGGCTCCAACGGTTGGGCATTGGTCAGCCATGGTGTGGGTGAAAATCTCTTTACAGTAGATGCAGCAGGGAGTCTTGTGCCCCAGCTTGCAACAGGTGCCAAGCGTCTTGACGATCTGACATGGGAAATCACTCTGGCCAGTGGCAGAATATTTTCTGATGGATCGCCTGTGACCGCCAAGGCTTTGGCCTCTGGTTTTGAGAGCGTCTTTGCAAACAACAAAGCCGCTCTTGTCACGGGTGGAGAGCTCACGTTCGAGGTTGTATCAGACCTTGCTCTTAAAGTGACCACAGAGAAACCTGTACCGCGCATTCAGGCACTGTTTGCAGAATGGCCACTGATTGCTTTTGGTTCGGGTAAAGATGGTAAAGCGGTTTTTTCTGGCCCCTATTCCGTGGAAAGCTTCAAGGCCGACTCGGTTCTCAAGCTGGTGCCTAATGCCTACTATGAAGGAGCCGAAGATCGCGCATCGGTCAATATCCGCAAGTTCGGAGATGCCCAAGCCATGACTTTGGCTCTGGAATCAGGCGAACTGGATCTTGCTTTCGGCCTTCCGTCCGAGGTAGTTGCACGATTGAAGACCAATCCGGATGTTACGGTTAAATCCTTCCCCGTCGGCTATCAGTATTTCGCCTGGCTGAATACCAGTCGATCAGCTTTATCCGACAAGCTGGTGCGTAAGGCCCTCGACCTTGCTTTTGATCGCGAAGAATTGGTCGTCGCCATCAATGGCGGACTGCCTGCGACAGGGGCCTATGCGCCTTACTTTCCTTTTGCGAGTAAAGAAGTCCGGTTAACAAATCTGGACAAGGCTGCCGCTCTTTTAGACAAAGCCGGTTGGATGAAAGGCGATGACGGTATGCGGGCCAGGAATGGCAAACCTTTGACCCTTTTGGCCCTGACTTACCCTCAGCGTCCTGATCTGGTTACTATGCTGCCTGTGGTGAAAGCGGAGCTGGCACGCGTCGGTATTGCTGTCGAAACCAAGATTGTTGACAATATCATGCAGGCCCTTGCTGGTGGTGATTATGACATCGCGCTCTGGGCTCAGCATACAGCACCGAGTGGAGACCCGGCCTTCTTCCTCAATTCGATGTTAACAACCGGCGCCTCGATGAACCAGGCCCACTATGCTTCCAAAGAGTTTGACGCCATCGTTGCCAAGTTCGCGACCACAAGCGATGGGGCAAGACGCAATGAACTGGCCAAGCAAGCCCAATCCCAACTTTTTGAAGACGTGCCTATTAGCTTCCTAGTCTCCCCGGTCTGGTATGTCGGTCTTTCCAAGCGGCTTGAAAACTACCAGCCTTGGGGCTCTGACTATCATGTGTTGCGTGCTGAAATAGGGGAATAGATGCCGTTATGAAAGCACTCTTGCGGCAATTGCTCAGGATGGTATCAAGCTTGCTGGTGATCTCTTTTATCGCCTTTGTTGTGATTACCGCCATGCCATCTGACCCGGTTGACATTGCCGTAAGAGCCTGGAACCTGTCGGCGACGGAAGAGACCGTCGCCGCCCTTCGTCAGCAATGGGGCCTTGATCAACCCTTCTTGTTTAGATACCTCGATTGGCTCAGTCGTTTTGTGCAAGGCGATTGGGGCCAGTCCTTCCAATCCGGCTTGCCTGTCTTGAATCAGTTTCTTGAACGCCTGCCGGTGTCTTTCATGCTGGGGTTTTGCGGACTGGGGCTTGCTGTTATATTCGCGATTCCGCTCGGCTTTTTTGCCGCTCTCAAGCCCGGTGGAGCTATTGATCGATTCAGCCGATTTCTTTCTGTTTTTGTACAAACAATTCCCGCCTTCTGGAGCGGATTGATGCTCCTCTGGATCCTCGGTGCGAAACTGCACTGGATACGCCCCTTCGCACAGGATCTGAATGCCATTCTTATGGTGATATTGCTTATCGCGTTGCATTCGACGGCAGTTCTTGCCCGTGTTTATCGCAAGGCACTAAGCGATTTTACAACAGAACCCTATTTCAAAACGGCGCTTTCCAAAGGTCTTTCCATGCGGCAAGTCTTTTGGCGTCATGGCAATAAGGCTGCTTTGTTCTCTCTATTTGCAGCAGTCCATTCCGAAGCAGGATGGGTTATTGGAGGAACAGCCACCATGGAAATCCTGTTCAATTTCCCCGGCATTAGTCAACTTCTCGTGCAAAGTATCGAGGCGCGAGACCAAATGATCCTGCAGGCCTATGTGATGGTGGTTGCTCTCTGGATGGTAACTATTTCGATCGTCGTCAAAGTTACTCAGCATCTGCTAGATCCGAGGATTACATGAAACCGCCTTATGGCATAGTCTTGCTCACAATTTTGATCTGTCTGAGCGGCTTGTGGCAGCCCTTTGACCCAGATGCCATCGATGTGTTCCACAAATTCACGCCATCCAACTCGGAGCATCTGCTGGGCACCGATCATTTGGGCCGGGACCTTTTCTCGCGGATAATGGTTGGTGGGTGGCGGACCGGCATCGTATTGCTCTGCGTTGCACTGGTGGGCTTTATCAATGGCTCCTTACTCGGAAGCTTGGCTGCGATTTTGGGCGGATGGGCCGAAGAGGCAATTCTACGCGCAACACAGATATTCATTACCATCCCCACCTTAATCATTGCTTTGTCGGCTGCTGCTGTGTTTGGGTTGTCACCCGTCACTGGTGGTCTTGCATTGGGCCTAGCAGCAATAGGACAACAAACCCTGATGGCGCATGGATTGACCAAACGCGTGCTTGCGCAACCCTTTATCACTGCGGCCTATTCTCTGGGTATTTCCCCTATCGCCATCCTATTTCGTCACGTCTTGCCAAACACTTTCCCAACGCTTTTTACCTACCTGGGCAATCAAATGGGCTCCGCTGCAGTTGCCTATGCCTCGCTTGCGTTCATAGGGCTTGGAGCTGATCCATCAAAACCTGACTGGGGTGGCATGTTATTCGAATATCGCATGTTCATCTTCGACCATCCCAGTCTAATGATCTGGCCCGGTGTCGCGCTATCGCTTGTTGTTCTGACGCTGCACAACACATTTGATCCAGAATAAAGGTTGAAATTTCTTCGTATAAACAATCACAAAATGACATGCGCAATTTTGGTATTTTCACAGACTAATTCTGTCAATTACCGCCTAGAATTACACCAAAAAGGCACGGGATTGCGGACCCGCGGCAGTCCGTAGATTACGGCAATCTAGCAGCCATTCATTTTTTCTAGAGAGCCTGATATGACGGTGGCTTTCTTCAAATGCCTTTACCAACACAAATTCAAACCGAAAGCCTTCGCGTTTATATTTTTAAGTTTCTGGATCGGCATCAATCCGAGGCGGGCTGTTCTAGTCCATCTTGAATACGGCGTTCACAACATCATCGTTAGAAATATCCAGCAAAGCCTTGTGTATTTCGAATTTGCGCGCTGGCACAGCCTTAGAGAGGATCAGGACAACAACCTGCTTGGGTGGGCAGCCTGGCTGGCTGCATGCAAGCTCGTTGATCGAAATAGTAGTATCTTGTTTAAGGGATAGTGCAGACCTTGTCCAAGTCTTGATTTCGGAGACGCGGGCAGGAATCCCTTTCGCCTCAGGGCCTTTGAGTGAAGTATGAAAGCTGATCATTATTTGGAGAACCACCTCCTCTTGGGCTGTTTGGATTTTAGCGCATTGAAGAGTTCTGTGATCGGCTCAATCGGCAGGTTCTTACCAATCAGGATCATGCGATTGCTTTGGTCTGCATCCGGCCAATGGTCGAGACGATAAGTTGGATAAAGTCTATGCTGTACAGCATGTGCGACAAGGGGTTTGGAGGGATCATCCGTCAGCGCGAATATGCCCTTAAGTCTAAGTAGCTTGGCATCTGGATGGCTGGTGATGGTTTCGAGAAAACGGTTCACCGCAGCCGGATCAAGAGGTTCCTCATGGGTAAGTGGCAAGGCCGTTATATCTGCGCCATGGCGGTTTGGGTCATGGTCGTGGGAATGCATGTGTGGATCTGAGAAACGCTCCATAGCAATCCAGCCAATCACGTCCTCAGGCTTGTCTACCGCAGAATATGGTTTTCGTCCTATCAAGGGATAGGGATTAAAGCCGTCTTTCTGGCCGTCGTGAAGTGAAGCGCTTGGATTGAGCATTTTGAGTTCAGCCTCTTTCGGAGGTCCTGAAAGAAGATCTGTTTTGGTAAGAACAATGTGATCAGCAAAAGCTAGTTGCTTCCAGCATTCGAAATGCTCTTGGATGTTTCCACCGCCATTTTCCGCATCGAATGTGGTTATCACGCCTGTCAATTGAAAGGCTCTAGCAACGATATGATCTCTCATCCCGAAAGCAGGTGCTCCGCCTGGAATGAGGCTATTGATAATAGGTGCAGGATCTGCAAGCCCGGTGGTTTCAATAACAACGCGCTTGAAATCGGGGATTTCTTTTTTTCTGCAGGCTTCATAGAGTTCATAGAGAGAGGTTCGAACATCACTCAAGGCGGTGCAGCATAAGCAGCCAGTACTCGTCATAGCATAACCTTCCCGTCCAATATGAACCAGATCATGGTCAATCGAGATAGAGCCAAATTCGTTGACTATAACTGCAGTATCGCGCATGCGATCGTCCGCCAAAAGACTGTTGAGCAGTGTTGTTTTTCCAGAGCCAAGAAAACCGGTTAGCAAAGTCACAGATGTCAATTTGGAGTCTTTATCCATACGCTCAGATAGGTTCAAAGCTGTGTAGGATTGGGCACATCGCCGTAAACGGCTTCGGGGTCGAAAGTTTTCTCACCTTCGAGAAACTCCAGAGGCTGACCGGCAGCATTGTCCACGGGCACCTCACGATAGAAACAGGAATGATAGCCAACATGGCAGGATGCTCCTGAACCTGCGACTTCGACCCGAAGCCAGATTGCATCTTGGTCATCATCGATCCGTGCTTGAATAACCTTCTGAATAAGGCCAGATGTCGCACCCTTGTGCCAAAGTACCTGTCGGGCACGGCTGTAATAATGTGCTTCTCCTGTTTCGACTGTCAATCGAAGTGCCTCTGCGTTCATCCAACCAAGCATCAAGACTTCGCCTGTTTGTGCCTCTGAAGTAATGCATGGCATGAGGCCATTCTCGTCGAACTTTGGCGCAAAATCGGTGCTTTCTTCTACCTGTTCGATAGAGCTTCGCTCCTGAAATTTCAGATTTGTCATTGCCGCTCTTGTAAAGGCTTGAGAAAAATTACTTTATAATATAAAGATCTATGGACGATCATGATGGGAATGTAAAGAGGCGTCGTGATCGAGATAATGACAGTAAGAGCTGCTGGTGATTGACAGGAGATATCTGATGGCAATGCGCGGAGAAAAAATGCAGTCAGAAGTGCTGGGCGTACTTCAGCAAAATCTCGCCCCTCTGACGGCCTATGATGTCCTTGAGCAATTGCGTGGATTTTATCCTAAACTTGCACCTCCGACGATTTACAATGCGCTTTCGGCTCTGACAAAGAGGGGGCAGGTCCATAGACTGGAGTCGCTTAAAGCATACATAGCGTGCCAATGCGACCAACATAGCCATGCCTCTATCATGGCAATCTGTGACGCCTGCGGAAAAGTCGAAGAACGCGTTGCATCTGATGATTTGTTAAAGACCGTTTCTAGCCATGTAGATGAAGTGGGGTTCAAACCTATTCGACACATCATAGAGATCCATGGTGTCTGCGCTTCCTGCAGCTCAGATCAAGGGCCAGAGATGGGCGCCATGGAACGGGAACTTTTGCAATAATAAACTCAAAGCGCAATGACCCCAGAATACGGGCCGGCGATGTGAGGCCATCTTCAAAAATTTTGAAATAAACATCCCAAGCCAATGGCTTTATATGAGGAGTGATAGAGACGTGAATGCGGAACTCCCTGACGTATCAATTTATGATATTGCCCAGATTCAAAGCCCGCTCGCTTGGGTTGGCATGCAAGGCATAGACCTTCCTTTAGCAGTGGTCGAGTCCGGTTATGATCGTATTCTTCATGCCCGCATTGATGCCCATGTCAATCTACCGCGACCCGAGACGAAGGGTATTCATATGTCCCGGCTTTATCGCCTTCTCGACATACTGAGTGAAGGGGATGGGTTGGCGCCTGCAAAATTGAGATTGCTGCTTGAAAGCATGATTGAAAGCCATGCCGATTGTGGCAGCAGCAATGCAAGGCTGAGGATCGCCTTTGACCTGCTGGTTCGTCGCTCCGCCCTTGTGACTGATGGCTTGTCCGGTTGGAAGTCTTATCCCGTGCAGTTAGAGGTGAGCGTGATTGACGGTTCTTTTTCCGGGCGCGTAGAGGTGCGGGTTACCTATTCGTCAACCTGTCCCTGCTCTGCGGCATTATCGCGTCAGGTCGTGGAACAAGGTTTCCGCGACGCGTTCGCCGGAAAAGAAGCGGTAACGCCGGACGAGGTTGCCACATGGCTCAGTATCAATGCATCGCAAGCGACACCTCACAGCCAGAGAAGTGAGGCGCATGTATCGTTAGAAGTTGCTGCTGATGCCAGTGATTTTGGCCTGCTGGATCTCATTGACCGCATAGAGAATGCGGTAAAGACACCGGTTCAGACTGCGGTGAAACGGTCTGACGAGCAGGCATTCGCAGTCCTCAACGGACAAAACCTGATGTTTGTTGAAGATGCGGCAAGGCGAATAGAGGCGGCGTTGTATGATCAGATGCACCTGAGCGTCTATGTGCGCCACATCGAGAGCCTACATCCACATGATGCCGTCGCCTACGCGTTGCCAAATCGCCCCGTTTCGGAGATGGCCTCAAGACAGATAGCAGATGAAGTAAAACTCCAAGATTCATGACAGGCTGCCATGAGGGCGCAAACTCACACTGATCTAGTCAACCAGACAAAAAGGGATAAACCTTGCCGATCACACAAGAAGAGCTTTTGGCTGCACGTACGGCGTGGGGCAACGGGAAGATAGCCATCTCGAAAGCCTTTGAAGCAGGTGGCATTGAGGACGCATGCAAAGTAGCCTCTGCGCATCTTGACGCAATTTACGGATACAATCTGGGGCCCGTTCTATTCAAGCCAACGATGGCAAGCGGAGCTCAAACCTTCCGTCCAACCAAAGATGGTGCGCTGGCATATTTCGTCGGACATTCAGACGCATATCCATTGGATGCCGGATTTGCGATCAAAGGTTGGCGCTCCATGGACAGCGAAACTTCAGCCGAGTTTATTGAAGGCGATGTAGCCATGTGGATGGGCTGGGTCAGCCTGACTGACAAGAGCGGCAATATCACCAAAGTTGACAAGAGCTTTGGTTATAAAAAAGACGCTGATGGTATTCTGCGCATCGTGCTGCATCATTCGTCCCTGCCGTATAAGGCCGAGGCCGGATAAAGGCCCGATCAAACACTTCCCCGACAAATCACATGAATGTTTATAAGTACCAGAGCATTTTCATGATCAAAAAATTGTATAGGAGGCCGTCTATTGGATTCTTCAGCCGCTAACCAAGCTACGCCCATTTCTTTGCTGACCGGTTTTTTGGGATCAGGCAAAACGACGGTTCTCAACTATCTGCTCCAGCAGCCCGATTTGGCGCGCACGGCAGTCATCATCAATGAGTTCGGGGCCATTGGCCTTGATCACGAACTGGTGGAAGCAACCACTGAGAATATGGTGCTGCTCCAATCAGGCTGTTTATGCTGCACCATCCGTGGCGACCTTGTAGAAACCCTTCACGATCTGATGGAACGGAAAGACCAAGCAGGATTTCTAGCTTTTGATCGCGTTTTTATCGAGACGACGGGCTTGGCCGATCCGGCTCCGATCCTGCATACGCTGATAACGGACAAGGTGCTGAAGCATGCATTTTATCTGGATGGAGTTATAACAACCATTGATGCGGCCTCAGGCTCACAAACCCTCGATGCACAAGAAGAAGCCGTCAAACAAGCCGCTGTTGCGGATCGGCTTGTGCTGACAAAAACCGATCTGGTTGATGCTCAAACCATTCAAACGCTTGAGACGCGTTTACGCGATCTGAACCCAAGTGCTCCCATACTTCGTGCCCACAATGGCGCATTGGATACGGCTTCGATCCTGAATGCGGGGTTCGACAATCTTGCAAACAAAAGCGTCGATGTGCAGAATTGGCTCAATGCTGAAGCCTATCAGGATTTAAAACAGCAGCATCATGAAAAAGGTGGCCATAACCATGATCACCATTGTCACGGCCATGACCATCACCATGATGACCACGAGCATGATCACGACCATGATCCAAACCGGCATGATGATCGCATCACAGCCGTCTCATACTCGTTGGATGAACCTATCTCAGCTGCAAAATTTGAAAGCTGGCTTGAGAAACTGGTCTTGGCATGTGGGCCTGACCTGTTGCGCCTGAAAGCCATTGTCCATGTCGAGGGTGTGCCAAAGCCCTTTGTTATCCATGGTGTGCAACACATTTTCCATCCACCTATGCCACTGATGGACTGGCCAGAAAATGATCGCCAGTCACGCATTGTCGTGATTGGGCGGGATATCTCTAATGACTTCCTGAAAGAGAGCTTCGGCATACTTGATCTCGCGTCATCACTAGCAACAGCCGATGGCCAACACCAAGAGCCAGCACAAATTAAGCATCAGAGAGGCATTGTCACTTAAAAACTGAGCCACCTTCAGTCCTTAAAATTGGCTCTGAGGTGTAGCGCGACAATCTGGGTGAGACAGGGCCCCTCTTCCAACCCACAACAAATAATTTGGCAATACCTCCTGAACAGGTCACTTTGGCAGAGCCGCCCATGCCGGTTCTTGGAGAAGGTTGAAAGATCTGCAACAGGGTCGGTCCGGTCCAGGCAGCAAAACAACCGATAAGCAAGATTCAGATGGACTTCATCACATATCCAACTAGCAGCATCCGTATCATCGGTTCGGGATCGATCGAGGGACGATCAATATGCTTTTCTTCATCNCCGCATTTTTCCAAATGCCGTATGCTGTATCCAAACGCCGTTTCTCGTTGAGCACGGAGTGCGAATAAGAAGTCGCCAAAAGCGACAGGTGGGCCCACCACCTCTATCTTGCCGTCCTTTCAACTGAGAAAATATGAGAACAAAAAGAACCAACAGAGAACATATTGAGAAATTATGAGAAAGTATGAGCGCAAAGTAGAATCTATGAGAAAAGGCCAGATATTCACAACAAAAACAGAGAAAATATGAGAACGTATGAGAATTAGTGAGAACGTATGAAAATCAAAGAGCGCGCAGGAGAAATAGAGATCACAAAGTAGAATCTATGAGAATCTTCATTTTTGACCAAGCAGCCGTATCCAAACGGGGTTTACGACGAGAAAAGGGGAGGCTTGTCCCCTGCCCACAAAAAAGCCAAGGGCGTGCCCCTGGCTTATTTTGATGGTCTAAAAGTATCTCGATCAGCGGCTAGCGGATCTCCGCCATAAGATTTTTGAGAGCCTTGAACGTTGCGGTTTTTGTCATATCGTATTTGTCTTTGTTCTTGCCCTTCGGATTGAGCAGCATCCAAACATCACCGGCCACTTTAGTCTGTTTGCCCTTCTTGGAGAATGTCAGCTCGACCTGTGATACCGTCTTGCCCTTCGCCCTGCCCTTTAGCTCATTGACGTTTTCAGCATAGCTTTTGGGAAACGTCTTGCTGAACAGCATGGAGGTGGGCGTTTCTTTCGTCAGCCGATAATCCAGCCCCGAACGGGTGAAAATCCGCTTTGATTTGAGTTTAGCCATTGCAACAGATTTGTTAGTCACATGCACGGCCAGTCCTTGACCGGCAAAGGCGGGCGCACTGTTCACCAGACAAAACGCGGTAACGGCTGCGGCCAAAATGGTTTTCTTCATTGTCTTTCCTAGCGAATAATTTCAATAACACTATTTTAGTCATCAGAAGAAATTAGTCTATAATTTCCATGACTTAGGTACGATACTCGCTATAATAACGTTAAATCAAAATCAGGAAATTGTTGAGGCTGTTTTGTGTTCTTTTGTTGGTTTTTTAGCGATCAGTTTGGTTCGAGCAATAAATTTGCTATTGGCCTGTGTGTCTTCGTGGATTGTTACCTTGCCTGTAGTTTCATTCTCACTTGGGGCCCTATCCTATTTTTACGATGTGAGTGCGATCAATAACGACATAGTTTTTCTTTCTTTGGTCAGCCTTGTGACCTTTGGCCCGGCAATTATTTCCTTTTTCATATTCCCAATTGGCAACTGGATCATGGATCATCAATTAGGGTGTCGTCGCCCTTCCAAAAGGGAGAGTGATCTACTGAACCAAATCAGAACCACATTGCTCGCAGCCTCCAAGAAAAATAATATTCGGCTTCCAAACATCATATTTAGGATTCAGGATACCCGTGAAACCAACGCTTATGCCTATGGAAGCAATCGGGTGGCCTTCACCACTGGTATGCTACGTGAATATGCAAAAACTGAAAACCAAATTGAACTATTGGCCGCTGTAGCGGCTCATGAAATTGGACATCACAAAAATGGTGATTGCGCCTTTTGGGCATTTGGGAACTATGTTCTATTCCCCTACAAAGCCAGCATTTACATTCTGAATATGCTCTTTAGCTGGCTTCCCCTGATTAGCTATGTCAATTTGGCCTTCATCAATTTGATCAATATTCCTGTTCACGTTGCAAACTTTCTGGACCGAAGCATCAGCCAATTTGTTGAGTATCGTGCGGACAACGTGGCGGCAAGATTGCTTGGTGCGAAGCATTTTGCAGATGTCCTAAACAGCTTTGCAATGGCCGATGAATGGAGCGGCGGCGGTGTTCTGGCCTCGATGCAACGCTCTCATCCAGCATCCGAGTTGAGAAGAGATAAAGTCCTGAAGGACTTTCCACCTGCTCCGTCATCGGACGGTCTTGCTGCACAAACCGTGCAATGATTTCACCAAATTCAGCTGTTCTTCGCCTGCGCGGTCAATCATCGCCCTGAAATAAGCCGCCGGGTGCGAAATTAACTCGGGATCGCGCAACGCTTTCTCGGCGATAACCGCCAGACAGACCAGTGCAAGTAGGTTTCCTTGTCGTTCCACCCCATGCCCAAACTCTCGGTCGCCCAGACCGATCAGAAGTTTGAGGGTATGCCCGGATTTCATCAAATCAGGCCATGAATTGAATTGTTGCCCAATGGTTTCCTGCGTTTTGGGGCACGCTGCTTGGATCAAACCAATCGAGACGTGATCAAGGCAATCGGTTTTTTGCTCCCCTGCCCTTTCGTTTTTCTCAAATTTTTGCTGGTCTTGCGGGATTTGCCGCCTAGGCTTTTTCCGCAAAGCCATTTGAGCGGCTTGTCCGCTCTCAGGAATATTTAAGTCTTGCTCGTTAGAGCAAGTCTGCCTTTGTTTATTACTATTTTTTGAATCGGGAATGGGTGTATTAGATATAGTTGCG
>NZ_PKUQ01000018.1 GCF_002866925.1 Cohaesibacter celericrescens | reverse complement strand
TTTAAAAATTTACCAGAGGGTGGGGCAGAGGGGATTTCGTTTGGCAAAAGCTTCTCGGCCACTTGTGAGAAGGTCGTTAAGCTTTATTGCTTCTGCTCAGGGTGTAAAGGCCACTTGCCACAATGATGGTGCCGCCCAATAGGGTTAGATTGTCCGGACGTTCAGCAAAGACAACAAAACCCAATCCCATTGCAAAAACCAGTCTTACATAGCGGAATGGTGCCACGACAGAAACGTCTCCGCATCGCATGGCCAGTGACAAAAAATTATAAGCCAGCGATCCAATTAGGATTGCGGTAATCAAATGAAGGATTGAGCGTTCGTCAGGTATGGTAACACTGCCTGTTATTGACAAGGCGACGATCCCCGCAATGATCAACATCAGAAATCCGTAAACACCCAACTGAATGTTGGATACGGCTATCGGCGTCGCGCGTGACCCCAGATCGCGCCCGGCGAAACCCAGAGTTCCCAAAACAGCGAAGAGGGATGCCAGCTCAAATCCTCCCAAGCCGGGTCGCAGGATGAGCATCACTCCAAAAAACCCCATCAGGATGGCAACCCAACGGTGCAGTCCAACTCTCTCCTTAAAAAAGAGTATTGCACCGATCGTAACAAACAGCGGCGTGGCTTGTAAAACGGCTGAAACACTGGACAAAGTTGTCAAAGCCAGGGCATTGAAGAAAAAAACATGCCCTGCAATCTCACACACTGAGCGCAGCGCTAGGATCGGTGAAAGGATGCCGGACGCGAAAATGGCTTCACCTCGTCTGTAAGCCAAGATCGCAAAAACGATCATTCCACCGGTGCCAAAAAGGATCAGCATCTGCCCCACCGGCATTTGCTCCATAACTCTTTTGAGCAACATGTCTTGTAAGGAAAATCCAGCCATGGCGAACACCATAAACAAGCTGCCACGCAAATTTGGATTCTGGATTATTGAACTGGCGTTCATATGGTTTGGTGTCTTTCACCTTGACCAATCTGACGCATCCACCGAAAACGGTCTTACCTATTGTATGGCGCAAGGGTAGATGTCAGATCATTCTCAAACAATTTTCAGGTCACCAACCAAAGTGTGTGTGGTATCCAAGCAGGAGGGGTGGTGTCCTTCTGTTAATCTTGGAAATAGTGAGGATATTTTTCCCGAGCAACGATAAGGGATGTATCAAGACGGGAAAGATGAACCCGTGTGAGAGACACGGCTTCTTCGATATCACGATGCTGCAATGCTGAAACGATCTTGGTGTGATCCGAAAGCAACTCGTCCATGCTTTCGGTGCTCGTGATGTCCAGCATACACAGCCGATCTACGTGAGACTTGTATTCCGCGATCGTATCATAGGCAAACTCGCAATTGGCGGCTTTGCATAGCAAATGATGGAACTCATAATCAAGCGTGTGAAGGCGATCGCCATCCTTGGTTTGAACCGCTTTTTGTTGTTCCGCAATATTTTCCCTAAGCGCTTTCAGATTGTCTGCATTTGCACTTTCACATCCACGCCGAACGACCTCCACCTCTATCGCAATGCGAAGGAACCAGGAATTAAGAATGTCGCGGCTGGAAAGCTTGCGGACCGTTGTTGCTCTTTGCGGTTGAACGCGAACCAAATTCAAATGACTCAAGCGAATAAAGGCTTCACGAACTGGCTGGCGGGAAACCTGATGCCGACTGGCGACCTCAGCTTCAGATAGTTTGGCTCCGGGCTCAAGGCGAAGTTTCACAATGTCCTGTCGCAGCATTTCGAATATCGCATCTGCGGTGGTGCGTCTCTGACCACCGATCTGTAGAGCACTGGTATTCATTTTCTATTCCAAACCGCCATAGTCAGTAACCCTCATATGCCATCCGTATTCGGTGCATTCTTATACAGAAAAACCGGATGCCTCGGCCAGCCTTTTATACGGCTTTTGTTCATTCAATACATCATTCATTGGCCAAGCCGAGATAAAAATATCCAAGCCACCCCAACTAGTATGCATTACCATTCTAGTCTACTAAATTATTGACATGCAAGGTGGGCTGTGATTTTCTTTTACCGTCGCTTTCTAGCTTCACGGCTCGAACCTACTGGGCCGACTTCGATATGTCATTGGGAGGAACCAATATGACTTTCTTGAAATCCGCATCTAAATTCGCATCAGGAGCCGTGTTTGCCGGCGCGCTGGTCATATCTGCAACGGCAACGCAAGCCGCAGACATGACCCTGCGTGGCGCCAGCTTGTTCGATGAGAGCCATGCCTATACCAAAACGCTCATGAAATTTGGTGAGCTGGTCAACAAATATGCCGACACAGAGGTTACGTTTGATCTGCGCCTCAACAGCGAGCTGGGCATTGAACCCGATTATGTCAACTTCCTGACACAGGGTGTTGCCATTGACTATGCCATCATCGCCCCGTCCAACCTAGCGCGCTTTGCACCAGCAGTCCCTTTGATGGACATGCCTTTTGTTTTTCGCGACCTAGAGCATTGGAATGCGGTTCTTTCTAGCGACGTCCTAAAGCCCCTTGAAGATGAGTTGCTTGAAAAAGCGGACCTAAAGATTATTGGATATGCAGGCGGTGGCACGCGTAACCTGATCTCCGATAAGCAGATTTCCAATCTTGAAGAGTTAAAGGGCCACAAAATGCGCGTAATGGGTGCTCCCATTCAGGCCCGCATTTTTGGCGCAGCCTCAGCAGCTCCTTCGGCGATTGCCTACTCAGAAGTCTATAACGCCATTCAAACCGGTGTTGTCTCCGGTCTTGAAAATGAAGCCGCAAGCCTGTTGCAGTATAAATTCTTTGAGGTTGCTCCACACGTAACACTTACCCAGCATTCTATAACCGTTCGTCCGATTGTCTTTAGTGGCAAAAGTTTTGCTAAATTGTCTCCGGAAATGCAGGCCGTGGTGCTTAAAGCCGGCAAGGAAGCTGGCGAATATGGTCGCAAAGTTGAATCGACCGAAGATGGCCAGAAACTGACACAGATGAAGGATGCCAAGCAAATCGAAGTGCACGAATTTGCTGATCGCGACAAGCTGCTTGCGATGGTTATTCCTGTTCAGAAGGCCTATGCCGAAGAGCTTGGAGCGACGGCTCTGCTTGATGCCATTCAGGCAAAATAATCAAATTTCCCTCTCACTCCCATGGTCTTCGGACCATGGGGGTTCTTAGGTGCATCTGCATCAAGACTTCAAGGGTTGACTATGATTAAGAATTTCCTCGAAGGACTTTGCCAGGTCTTGCGTGTTTTGGTTGGCGCCCTGATTGCGGTATTGATCATCCCTGTCGCCATGCAGGTTCTTGCCCGGTATACGGGAATAATTCCTGTCTATCTATGGACCGAAGAGCTCGCCAACTTTATTTTTGTTTGGGTCGTCATGTTGGGATCCATGATCGCAGTATGGGAGGGCACGCATTTTGATGTGCTCGTCTTTCCCGAGGCGACATCCCGCTGGGGGATGCTTTTGCAAAAGGGGTTTGTCCTGATCATGGTCAGCGCATTCGCACTTCTCTTTGCGTGGTATGGCATCGGATATGCGAAGTTCGGCTCAATCCAGAGCTCCGTTATGCTACAGGCAAATCTGCTCTTTACCTATATCACGGTTCCTCTGGCCGGTTTTGTCTGGTCGGCCTTTTCGCTCTATCACCTATGGGAAGTGATACAAACTTTTCGTGAGTCAGGACACGCGTCGCAATGATTATAACCACAGGTATTGCTTGTTTGCTCTTGGTCGGGACCTTCTTGGTTCTCGTCCTCTTGCGTGTTCCGGTAGCTTTCGCGTTGGGCATTGCTACCATACCAGTAGTTGTGCTGGACATCAGGCTTACGCCCTTCCTGATCATGGATCGTATGTTCCAGTCGTACGATTCCTTCATTCTGCTCGCTGTACCCTTCTTTCTGCTTGCAGCCAATTTGATGAACTCGGGCAAAATAACCGATCGGCTTATCGAATTATCGCGGGTCCTTACCGGCTGGCTTCCCGGTGGCTTGGGTCAGGTCAATGTCGCGGTGTCGATGTTGTTTGCCGGTATTTCAGGTTCGTCTACGGCTGATGCGGCAGGGTGCGGCAAAATTCTGATACCTGCAATGATTAAGCAGGGTTATAGCCCCCGTTTTGCTGTCGCCATCACCGCCTGCTCTTCTGTTATGGGTGTTATTATTCCGCCAAGCATTCTGATGGTCGTCTGGGGTGGGGTCATGTCCATTTCAGTGGGCGCCTTGTTCCTTGCTGGCGCCGTGCCGGGGTTTCTGATCGCTGCCGCCTTGATGGGAACCGTTTATGCTTATGCTCGAATTTATGATTATCCGACGGCAGGCAAACCGAGCTGGAGAGACTTCTGCTCTGCCTTCAAGGGAGCGTGGCTCGCTCTGATGACGCCGGTACTGGTCATCGGTGGTATTGTAGGAGGCATCGTAACGCCGACTGAGAGTGCTATCATCGCTGCCTTCTATTCGTTGATCCTGGGCATGTTTGTTTATCGCACCATCAATCCCAAAGAACTTGTTAGTGTTCTCTATGAGACAGGGCGCTTTGCTTCCATTTCCCTGTTCGCAATTGGAACCGCTTCGGCTTTTGGGTGGATGTTAGCATATTACAATGTTCCTCGGCTTATTGTCGGGCTGCTGACAAACCTTGAGTTTGGCCAGTTTGGAACCTCGCTGGTGATTGCGGCACTCTTCTTGCTGTTTGGGTTATTCATCGATGCTATCCCGACAATCATCATCTTGGGCACAGTTCTCTTTCCGGTCGCCACCGCAGCGGAAATTCATCCTGTTGTTTTTGCTATTATCGGTATTATCTCGCTGGCCTTCGGGCTTGTAACGCCTCCATATGGTTTATGCTTGCTCATCTCCGCCTCAATTGCCAATCTCAACGTCGTACATGTGCTGCGAGACACGGTGATTATTTTGATGCCAATGCTGCTAATCCTGCTTATCGTGATTTTATTCCCAGAGATTGCACTTTGGCTTCCCAAGACATTGATGCCAGCCACGTTTAAGTAGGCGTGGTCACCAGCATTCGCAGGATCCGCAGCGCTTGTAGCCGCGGGTCCTGATACTACTCTGGCGATGCCCCTTGGTGGCGATCAAATGCAAAATGCTTGTGAGCCTTGGAACTGTTCGCGTGGTTTGATCATGTGAAGACGCATAAGCTCTTCAGCGGCGGCGGTATCCCGCGCTTCGACAGCCTCAAGAATGGGCGCTCATTCTTTGTCGAGAAACCGTAGGGCCGAGGTTCCTTCGGCCTTGAGCTCTTCAAGGCTTGAAAGGCCCATCAGTTGCAAGGTGGTCTCGGTTTCGACCTTCAAAAGCTGAAACAATTTGGACACGCCGCGTTCGCCCTTGGCTGTGACAGCCCATGTGAACGGGCGGCCCATTAGCACAAAATCGGCGCCAAGGGCGATGGCTTTGATCACATCACTGCCACGCCGGAAGCCGCTGTCCACATAGAGTGATTTTTCGCACCCGAGCGCTTGGCGGATGCCTGCGACGAGAGAAATTGTCGATAGACCATGATCAAGCTGTCGGCCGCCATGGTTGGATAGGACGATGCCATCAATATCTTCTTTGGCAGCCTGTGCTGCGTCTTTGATATCGGATATGCCTTTGATGATCAGTTTGCCATCCCATTGCTTGCGTAAGGTGCGGATGGTTTCCCATGTTAAATTTTTATCAAGGCGCCCGGCAAGGGAGCCGGACTGAGCCAAAGCCCCTTTGCCAAAATCCGCTTCCCTACCTTTGATGATTTCAACTTGAGGGAATGGCCCCATCGCCATGTCGAGCGTCCAGCCGGGACGGGTGGCGAACTGCATGGCCAAGTGCGGCGTGATACGATCAACCGCGCGGAAGCCGTTGCGAACATCTTTTTCACGTACCGATGTGATCGCCGTATCCACCGTCAGGAAAATGGTATCAACACCTGCTTTGCGGCATTGGCTCAAATAGGAGGCATTCACGTCGGGATCAATGTCGAGATAAAGCTGGAATTGCGGCGCAACGCCTGTTTCGCGCGCTATCGTTTCCGGACCCGCAATGGAAAATGTGGAAAGCACAAAAGGCACACCTGCCTTGGCTGCGGCCTTGGCAATGGCGAGATCGCCACCCCTCCGATAAAGCCCTTGATATCCAACAGGGCCCGGACCAAAGGGCAGGGTGTATCGGGTGCTATTCAGCAGTGTGCTGATATCGGGGTCTTTCAGATTTGTAAGCACCTTCTGCCGCAGAGCAATGCGTTCAAAATCGGCACCGTTGCGCTTCAGTGTCGTTTCGGTAAAGGCCCCGCCATCAACATAGTCCGCAAAAATCTTGGGCAAGCGTCGCCGCGCTGCTTTTTGGAAATCATCGACATTGAGAAAGTGGCGATCAAAAGACATGGAGTTTGCTTTCTTGGTCTTGGCGTGGCGCGTTGATTGGCTGATGCTTTGCCTCTGATGGGCGATGCGTCAGTCTGGCATAATGGAATCGAAAAAGGAGGAGAAGGCGTCCTTGCCCGAAACAGGGCGTGAGCCTGCGCTAAGGGCAACGGCAAACCCGATGGCCGAAGAGATAGGATTATGCAAATCTGCACCTTGCCCCGCATTGAGATTCATCACCAGCGTTGGGGAGAGGAACAAGCCGATGCGGATGACATCTTCCCAATCCTCTGGCAGCAAGCCTTGCGCCTTGAGATGGGCTAACCAGGGTTTCCAGAAAATCTCGGCTTTCACAGTTAGCATCTGTTCGCGCACGGGCGATAGCGCCCAGTCGGTCTCAATGAATAACTTGCCACTCTCATGGCGAACCGATGCGCTAAAGCGTTCTTTGGTGAGATCGGCGCTGTAAAGCCATAAGGGATGGGCAAAAACATTGTGAAAGGTAGATTTGACCTCTGCCAGCAATGACGGCACGTCGCGCCCGGCAAAGGCAGGATCGAAAAAGGCCAGACGATCGGATGCCACGCCGCGCTCATACCAGACATTGGCATTGTGGGCATCCCCATGGGCGATAATACCGCCAGCATCGGCGAGTCTTTCGGGCTGATAGCGTCGGTGTGCAAGGTCAAACAGTTCACCAAGACTGCGATGATATTCTAGGCCATTGATAACCGGACGGGCGGATGAAAGCACTTGCCAATCAAGGCCCATCTCGTTGGGGAACGCAAACCGCTTGCCCACATAGAAGTGCTTGAAGCGTCCGCCGGGATAGGTGCCGCTGGCGGGATCGATCAGGCGCTCGTGAAAGAGGCGATGGATTGGCTCGGCGCGTGATTGCGCAGGCGTAATCGGATGTAGACTGTCTTTTGCCGTTGCCAGAAGGCGTCTATTGAGATCAGCTTCCGCCTCAACAGCGCGCTGGATCGCGTCCTTGTCTTGGGAACCATCAAGCTCATAGAGCAGGTCGGAAAATCGCGGATCAGAGCGGCGGGCATAGACCAGGACCTGTTCACCGGGCAAAGTCGACATATACACCGGTTGGTCCACGGGCAATCCGGCGCTGGCGAGAATATCGGCACGGTAATACTCGCCCCGCATTGCTTCTTCGCCTTCCTCCTGATGGAACTTGAAGAAATAGTCTTTGCCGCTTGCCGAGAAAAAGCCGTTGAGGGAATTGAGGGAGTATTTGTCCAGATTGATCTTCAGACCTTCCACCGGAAGGTCGAACAAGTCACAGAGCAGAGCCTGAAGCATGGCTTGAGCCTGCTGCAGGTCATCTCGTGCCACGGCGCGAATTTCGGCCGTGCGGGAAAGGGGAGTGGTCATGGCAGTCTGATTAGCCTTCCTGACAGTTGATTATGGTCTTAAGGCTGGTCACATCGCCTGCGAGATGGCGCAGATAGGCGTCGGGGATCGCATCAAGTGAAATCGGTTCAGAGATCACCTGATCAAGATGTGGCGACAGGCTTGGCAACAAGTCTGCAATTGTTTGCAGCTCGCCGCCATAGGCGTGGCAGCCAACAAGAGAAATTTCCTTCTCAACCAGCGTGACCGGATTGAGATCAAGTGTCCCATGGCCAATACCAACCAGCCCGACAGCACCACCGGCGGCAAGCTTCTCGATCAACTGCCCGATCACATGGGGAGAGCCTGTTGCGTCAACCGCATAACGTGGCGCTTGGCAGCCCCAGTCTTGAGACAAATCTAGGATCCGTCCGCCTGTCATTTCAGCGACTGTATTGGCGCGCGGTTCATTGCGATCAATCACAGCAACTTTGTGCCCGTCCTGCGCCGCAAGTAGGGCCACAAGGCCGCCAATGGGACCACAGCCAGCAATGAGAATTTCAGTACCCTCGGGGATATTGAGTTTATTGAGGACATGCAGCGCAACGGCCAGCGGTTCGGCAAGCGCAAGATGGCGATCGGCAACATTCGCAGGGGCTTTGATCACATTGCGCGCCGGAAGGGTCACGGCTTGCGCAAATCCGCCGTCAATGATTTCACCTATGAAGCCAAGATTTTCGCAGACTTGCCCGAGGTCGTCACGGCAATTGCGGCAGTGTCCGCAGATGTGCCGACTGTCGACGATTACCCGATCCCCAACGCAGACATGGGAAACTTTAGCGCCGATGGATGAAATCACACCGGTGAATTCATGCCCGGCGACCGATGGCGCGCGTGTAATCCATTCACCCGTGCTGAAATTATGCAAATCCGAACCGCATATTCCCGCATAGGTCACATCAAGCGTCACTTCATTTTCCAATGGAGGGGCAGGCGGGCCGATGTCCTCGACCCGCAAATCCTTCACCCCAAACAAGCGCACTGCTTTCATGGTGCTTTGATCCCTCAATCCTTGAGATATTGCTCGCGCAGCTCGCTGACAGCGTTGGCGTGAGAGGAAAAGCCTTCGTAATCGGCAAGGATCTTGGCGTTGGCCGCGAGTTCCGGATAGCCCTTTGGTGTGACGTAGCCAATAGAACTACGGCGCACAAAATCGCTGACCGACAAGGGCCCCCATGTGTTGGCACCCATTGACGTTGGCAACACGGCATTGGGACCAAGCGCAAAGTTGGCAATGGTAACCGGCGTGTGGGTGCCCATCAGGATTTCGGATGCTTCGGTGATCATGCCGAGATATTCAAATGCTTTAGTGGAGAGAATTTCCAGATGCTCCGGAGCATACTCGTTGACCAAAGCACAGGCATCATCCATATCGCGCGCCAAAACAATGCCGCCCGAAGAACCGGTTAGAACAGCTTTGGAAAATTCCACGCGTTGCTCGGTCATGTTGGCCCAGTGCTTGGGCAGGGCTGCAAGGGCTTCTTTGGCAACGCGCTCGGATGAGGTGATGAGCCACGCGGAACTGTCGGGACCATGCTCGGCTTCGATCAGTAGATCCATTGCGGCCAGACCACCATCAACCGTGTCGTCTGCGAGAATGACCACTTCAGACGGACCGGCAGGCAAACCCGGGTCAATCACACCAGCCAGCAGGCGTTTTGCTGCAACGACCCAAGGGCTACCCGGGCCAACAATCTTTTTGGCAGGCATGATGGTTTCCGTGCCAAAAGCGGCAGCGGCCACGGCCTGTGCGCCGCCAACTTTATAAACGGTATCCACGCCTGCAAGACGAGCCGCCACCAATGTGGCTGCATCCACTTTCCCATCCGGTCCCGGAGGTGTGAAAATGGCAATATTAGGCACTTTGGCAACAACCGCCGGTGTGGTCGTCATCATGGTGACAGACGGAAATGAGCCTTTGCCACGCGGTACATAGAGTGCAACCGAGTTTATCGGGGTGAAACGATCTCCGGCAAAGGCACCGGGGCGCACTTCTTTCAGCCACATGGGTTCTGGAGCTTGTTCCTCATGGAAGCTGCGGATATTCTCAATGCCATACCGAATGGCGTTGATTACCTCTTCCTCAACCAGATTGAAGGCTTCTTCGAATTCTTCCTCGGATGCTTTTAGATTGTCGACAGTCAGGCCTTGCGCCTTGTCGAGTTCTGTACCAAAGCGCACGAGCGCAGCGTCGCCCTCGGTCTTGACGGCATCAATAATTGGCTGAACTTTTTCTAGAAAGAAAGAAAGGTCCGTTTCGGACCGCTTCACCAGCTCTTTGCGCTCTTCTGGCGACAGATCGGCCAGAACCTTGTAGGTTACTTCAGTCATCGGGCATTCCTTTCTATATGATTTGGCTGCTGGTCCACATCATCTATTGGCGTAAAGCGTCTTCACTTTGATTTGAGGAAAATCTCCAGCCCTACAATCTTGTCGAGCAACCACACTGCCAAAAGCGCGATCAGGACGAAAACAACAGAGATCGCCGCAAGGTCAGGTGTGATAATGGAGCGGATATTATTGTAGATCTGCACGGGCAGGGTCACTGTGCGCGCATCGGTCAGCAGTAGGCTGACGAGGAATTCGGTCATTGCCAGCACGAACATCAAAAGCCCGCCGGTGATAACGCCGGGCATAACGGCAGGCAGGGTGACATACCAGAAGGTCTCAATCCGTCCGGCACCACAATTTTCCGCTGCCAGTTCCAGATCCCTGTCCAGAACCGCAGCCGAGGAAGACACCGACCAGATAATGAAGGGTAGGTTGATCACCGCGCAAGCCACACCGACTGGCCAAACATTGCCAAGAATGCCCCATTCACCAAATACCAGCATCATGCCGATGCCGGAGCCAATTAGCGGTACAGTGAAAGGCAGCAGCAAATAGATGTTGATCAGATTGATGAACCGCAGTCGGTAGCGTGTCAGCGCGATACCTGCCAAGGTGCCGATTGGCAGTGAAACGGCGACACAGACCGTGGAGACGATGAGCGAACGCCATAGGGCAAGGCGCAGATCTCGCGCCATGGCAATTTTCTCATACCACTTGAGTGAAAAGCCTTCGGGCGGAAAGGCAATGATATTGCCAGATGTCACAGACGCACCAATGACGATGATGGTTGGCAATGACAGCGTAATGACGCTAATCATAACCAGCGACCAGAAAATGACCTTTTGCGATGGACTCGTCATTTTTTTGCTCCCATGCCGAGCGTGCCTGCGCCAAAGATCATAAAGACAATTCCGACCATTATTGACCCGATACCAACCAGAACAAGCGCCAGTGCGGCACCCAGGCCTTGATTGGAGGTCCGGAAGAATTGATCATAAATGGCGTTGGCGATGAAATCTTGCGAACCACCACCAAGCATTGCCGGCATGGCAAAATCAGTCAGTGACAAGGTGGCCACCACCAGCCCAGCACCAATCAGTCCGGGCTTGGCCATAGGCAAAATGACATGCCAAAGCGTCTGCCTCCAGTTGGCGCCAAGAGAGCCAGCTGCGGTTTCTATTTCTTGTGGAATGGCTGTCAACGCAGGGGCGAGCAACAGAACAGCAAAGGGCAGCATATATTGCACCAAACCGAAAATGACGGCCGGGAAATTGAACAGAAGCCGCATCGGTGCGATGCCGACAAGACCGAGAACCTCATTTACTGCGCCCGAGTTGCCAAGGATGATGAGCCAGCCATAGGCCCGCACCACCTGACCGATGAAAAAGGGAAGGAACAAAATAACCAGAAGGGTTTTGCGGGTCAGGGCAGAGCGGGTGCGAACCAGAATGTAGGAATAGGGGAAGGCGAGCAACAATGTGAAAACCACGGTCAGAAAAGCGCCAAGCAGAGAACGCCAGATCACTTTGGCATAGGTCGCGCTCTCAATGATGGTTGCATAATTCTCACCAGAATAGGTCTCAGAGAACAAATATGTTGAGGTATCGAGCGTCCGCATAGAGCTGTCTGCAATCTGAACAAGCCCGATTACCAGAATACCCACCAGTAACAGCGCCGGAGACAGCAATAACCATCCGGTATATCGGCTCATGGATTTGGGCCAGAGCAAGCTGGTGCCTGTCTCAAGACTGTCCATTATCCGCCAACGCATTGGATAACGAAAACGGGTTTTGTTGACGGTTGGATTGTTCATTCTGGGTCTTCTCTCCCCGCGGGAAGCATGCATGTGCGGGCATGTTTGGGTCAAAAACCCAGCGAATGGGGGATTATCTAGTATTAGGCCGCTATCGCTGGGGTCAGGTTTGGGCAATAGGCGGTGCCGGATACGCAGTACTTAGCCGCGTATCCGGCAAAATATTAGCCCTGCATGATTTCCTTGAATTTGGAGAACCAGTCACTTTCATTCTCGACCTGAACCTTATTCGAGACACGGATGAGATGCTCGAAATCTTCTGGTTTGGTCGGATAGGAGGGATCGCCCACCAGATTTGCAGGAGGCGTCAGGCCTGGAACCACACCGGGTAGGCCAAGGCCGTTGCACCAGATCTGCTGTGCATCCTTGGAGATGGCGAAGTTGATATATTGCTTGGCCCAGTATAGCTCATTCTCTGGCAGGCCTTTAGGGATCCACAAGCCGTCAGTGTCGAACTTGCAGCCTTCTTCGGGAACAGTCCAAGCGATTTCGACGCCATTTTTCTTGGCCGCCAGCGCGTTGGTTGAGATGGTGCAAGCTGCATCGATCTCGCCATTCTGGAACCAAGTGGTGAAATCGGGGTCTTCACCGAGCAGGGGCTCTTGAGCCTTCATTTGTTCGACAAAGTCCCAACATGCGGCCATATCGTCAGGAATGCCATCAAGGGATCCGCCGCCAGCAACCTGAGCAGGGAAATGGAAGCCAATGCCGTCATTATAGAGCGCGATGCGGCCCTTGAATTTGGGATCAAGTAGGTCTTTCCAGCTCTTTGGTGGGCCGTCAGGGAATGCTTCTGGACGATAGGCCAACACATAGACATAGCCATAGGTGTTAACGATAGGGTAGCCATCCATGCCCACCGGCTTGGCGAGATCGGTTGTATTGGCCAGATTGGCCAGGCCCGTAAGATCCTCTGTCACACCGCGCAAGGCAGATTTGGTTGCGTTGGTGGTGGTGTCCCAGTTGACATGAATGGGTGGAACGCGTTTTTGTGCCACGGCCGCCCAGACCTTGGGCTGAATTTCATTGTCTTCAGTGAGATCATGGCGTATTTCGATGCCGGTCATTTTGGTGAAGGGATTGGATACCCCTGCTTTGAGGGCCTCTACCCATTCCCCGCCCCAGGCGCGGACAATGATTTCGGTTGGCTTTTCTGGCGCTGCAGCCAAAAGACGCCCACTTGGCATCGTGCTTAGAAGCGCTACGCTACCTCCTGCGACACCAGCACGCAAGATTGAGCGCCGGGATAGGCCTTTCTTGATATTCACCATGTGTCTGTTCTCCTGTCGATGGTTTGATTGGGCACTGCTTTGATATTGTTATTATTGGGCAGCATGTTGGAAAATTTTCATGTCTTTCGCGTTCCAGCCAAAGCGGACTTCAACGCCCGGCTCGAAAAGATCGAACTCGTGCGGATCATGATGGAAAATCTGGAATTTGACTCCCGGTAGTGCGGTGGAGACAACAACATAAATGAGCCTCTCGCCTTCAAAAATCACATCTTCGACAGATCCGGCTAATTGTATTTCGCAGTCAGCCAGAGCCGCGCCGCTCTCGCTTCCCACGAGCCGGATTTGTTCAGCACGGATCGCTCCGCGTACTGACGCCCCCGCTGTGATATCAGGGGCATGGCGGCCGGGCAGCTCTTGGTTGCCAACCTTTAGCCCGTCAGCACTGGCCACGCCGTCGATAAATGTGGATATACCGATGAAGCTGGCAACAAACAGATTGTTGGGCGAACGATAGAGGCCAACAGGTTTTGATTGTTGCTGAATGACGCCATTGTTCATGACGATGATATCATCCGAAACCACAAGAGCTTCACGTTGGTCGTGTGTCACGTTGATGGTCGTCACACCCAATTCTTTCTGGATGCGGCGAAATTCGAGCTGCATCTCTTCACGCAACTTGCGATCAAGAGCGGCCAGAGGCTCATCAAGCAACAACAGGTCCGGTTCAAACACCAAGGCCCGCGCAATAGCGACGCGCTGTTGCTGCCCGCCGGACAATTCGTGTGGACTACGCTCGCCATACCCGTCCAGCTTCACCAGACTGAGAAATTGCTCGACCTTGTCGGGGATCAGAGAGGGATCGGTCCTGCGCATTTTCAAGGGAAAGGCGACATTCTCCGCCGCGGTCATATGGGGAAACAGGGCCAGTTTCTGGAACACCATTCCAACCGAACGGCGATGCGGAGGTGCAGCATCCACTGGTTTCCCGCCGATGGTTATGACGCCACTGGTTGGTGGCTGAAAACCGGCAATCATCCGTAGCAAGGTGGTTTTGCCGGAACCCGAGGGACCAAGAATAGTTAGAAATGTGCCTTTCTCAACATCAAAAGATGCATTATCAACCGCAGGGAGGTCTGCCCCGAAATCCATTGTGACGTCACGGGCGCTGACCGCAATCCGGTCATCGGCATCACTTTTGGTCTGCCGGTGCATACTACTCATGCCTTATCCTCGTTCTTCATCGGCAACACCAAAATAGATCATTGGGTCGGGTGGGCAGTCTTTTAAAGATGCATTATGTATATACTATTCCGCTACGCTGCAGAACCTTACAGATGCCGTCACTATGCTCAAATAGCCGCCAAATAGCCACCATCAATGCCTAAAATTTGTCCTGTGACATAATTAGAGGCAGGCGAGGCAAGAAACAATACCGCACCGATCAGATCGTCAAGTTGTCCAAAACGACCTAACGGAATTTTGGACTGCATGCCCTCGGCCCACTCTTCGTTTTGATAGAAGCCCTCGGTCATCTCAGTTCGGAAGTAACCCGGCGCTATGGCGTTGACACGAATACCATCAGATGCCCATTCTGTTGCGAGTGCGCGAGTCATGCCCGATATGCCGGATTTCGATGAGCCATAGGGCACCGCCGTCGGGACCCCCACAAAGGAGGTGAGGGAGGCGAGATTGATAATTGACCCGCGCTTTTTCTCCGCCATGGATTTGGCCACGGCTTGAGATGTGAAGAAAGCGCCTTTCAAATTGGTATCCAGAATCTTGTCCCAAAGTGCCTCTTCAATGTCCTTGGCGGGGCAGACATCCTCAACCCCGGCATTATTGACAAGAATATCAATAGGGCCAATGGCCCCAAGAGCGTTTCGAATAGCCTCTACGTCGCGTTGATCACAGGCGATACTGTCCACATTGCGTCCAATGGCCTTTATCGCATCTGCGGTTGAAGCAAGGCTTTCTGTATTGCGTGCGGTAATCACCAAATCCGCCCCGGACTTTGCCAAGCCAATAGCGAGCGCCTTGCCTATCCCACGGCTGGCACCGGTAACCACGGCGCGCTGGCCTGAGAGGGAAAACAGTTTGCCCAGATGCTCAAGGAGGGTGTCGTTCATTTTTATCTCCGGCGGTGATGAATACAAATATTGTCGATTGCATTATTATGTATAGACAATATGCTAGACGGATTGGTGATAAACTTCAATGAGAGGCCTTCTAATGACATCCCAAAAATTCATACTAAGGTCGGAACTAACCACACTCAAGCCATACAATGCGGGTTTGTCGCTGCAGGATGTGGCGGAAAAAGCAGCAGGCAAGCCAATAGCAAAACTTGCTTCCAACGAAAATCCCTATCAGATGCCGAACGTCATCGCAGAAGCCATGCATCAAGAGATTGCTACCGCCTATCGTTATCCTGATCCGCAAGGCCGTGCTCTCGCGAAATCTATCGCGGAATTCTGCGGTTGTGATGCGGAGCAAGTGATCCTTGGCAATGGGTCCGAGGATCTATTGAATATACTAGCACGCACTATATTGCGGTCCGGCGACGAAGTGGTCACACTTTATCCGTCCTTTCCGCTGCATGAAGATTACGCCATCATGATGGGCGCTCATGTCACACGCATCGGGCTTGTTGATCACAACAAAATTGATGTGGATGCACTGGTAAAGGCTGTTTCCCGCCCCGTACGCCTGACGATTTTTGCAAATCCGATGAACCCGACAGGCCTTTGGTTGACGGCAGACGAGCTGGATCGTGTGCTAGCTGCTCAACATCCGCAATCAGTTTTATGTATCGACGAGGCCTATCTGGAATTTGCGTCCTATCAGAGCGATGGCCAGTCATACCTCCCTGCAACGGAGCGCCTGAAACACCATGACAAACCGTTGTTGGTGTTGCGCACATTCTCCAAAGCCTATGGGCTGGCTGGTTTGCGCATCGGTTATGGCCTTACCAACAATTCCACTCTGCGTTTGGGGCTCGATTTGGTTCGCACGCCATTCAATGCAAATTCCGTGGCCCAAGCGGGTGCTGTCGTAGCGTTACAAAATCCCGCTGCCATCTATCCGGTTTTGCAACAGATCGTGGAGCAGCGTCAGATGCTGTTGACAGGGCTCGAAGCCTTGGGCCTTTTTGTTCTGCCCTCTCTTGGCAATTTTCTGTTCTTCTCGACATCGGAGCCTGCGACGCAAATTGCAGAAAAACTTATATGTGAAGGGGTGATCGTTAAGCCTTGGAAGCAAGCGGGGTATGAAAATTGGCTGAGAGTTTCTGTTGGGGTGGAACAGGAAAATCGGCAATTCCTGTCAGCTCTTGCAGGTATCCTCACACAAAATACTTAAAACTGAGCAATCAATTGATGGGCTTGGCCGGGATAGAGGAGCCGAGCCCAAGTAACCCAAGTGGCATCAATCTCTGTGCGGCGGATGATTTCAAGGCAGGCACTGCCCGGATCAAGCTCCAGCAGACGGGCGCTTGGATTGCTGACATTGATGGCACGGATCTGGTGGGCTGCCTTTGTCCAAGGCATGACCTTGAGCAGCCAACTTCCCGGTGCCAGACAGGCAAAATCCTGTTCAAGAACATTGGGCACGATATCGCTGTTGATATAGCGCGTTTCAAGGCAGAAGGGCGTATCACAAGAGTAATGAATGCCTTCCAGAAACAAGCCGCCTGTATCCGTTGTTGCCGGCAATGTGAGCTGTTCTAAGTTTTTGGCACTCATTGGGTGGTTTTGACGCGTCAGGAGATCCCAGCGATAAGTCTTGTCGAGCGCGAGCACTTCCCGCTCGATATCGGTAATTTCCATCACAGCCGATTGGGCTCTTGGCTCGGCAACGAACGTTCCCTTCTTCTTGCGCCGATACACATATCCTTCATTCGCGAGCTGTGTGAGGACTTTGTTCATTGTCATACGAGAGACGCCATAAGAGTCGGCGAGAACTGTCTCAATGGGCAATTGAAAGCCCGGTTGCCAAGTGCCATCAATGATTTGTTCCAATATATCCGACTTGATGCGGGCATGACTGGTCTTGGATGAACGGCTGGATGTCATGAAACTAAAATCAACCCTCAAACTTTATAGGTGCATTCACTGGAGGTTGGGAAACGCTTATATATCTGTAATCATTGAATTTTTAATATATGTATACACTTAATTATAGCCATCTATTCGGTACATGCAATAGACCGGCCCAGAAGACTGGAGTGACGCTGGATTGAAGAGACGGGCATAGTCACGCAAACGGCTGCACCTCTGGCAGCCGTTGATCCTTGTTTCTAAGCATCTCCTTGTTTCCCAATTGGGAGGTTAAAGAAGATTTCCCGTTCGTCACGACATATATCTCTAGATTTTAACGCTTCATCCAGCCCAGAGTTTTGTCTGTTGGTTCCGTCGATTTATATTCAGCGCCAAGTGGCGTGGTCCAGCCTAACTCTGCAATTCTTTCGAAGACAAAGCCATAATTGACCTCACCATGATCCGGAGCGCCGCGATCGGGCACAGAGGCAAACTGGATATGACCGGTGATAGGCAGCAGCTTTTCAAGCCGACGGACCAAATCACCTTCCATGATTTGCAAATGATAGCAATCAAACATCAGTTTGAGATTGGAAGCGCCAACTTCAAGAATAATGGTTTTGGCTTGTTCTGAGGTGCCTAAAAAGTAATTGGGTGCATCATAATGATTGAGAGGTTCAATCAGGATTGTGACGCCGATCTTGGCGGCTTCTGCTGTGGCATAGCGGAGGTTTTCAACGAATGTTACGTGTGCCTTGGGGCCTCCGGCAAAACCGGACATGACGTGGACGTTGGGCGCGCCAATCGCAGCAGCATAGGCAAGAGCTTCATCAATCGCTGCGCGCGCTTCCTCTTCGCGTCCGGGAACAGCCGCAAGGCCATTGTCTCCGGCTTCAACATTGCCACGCCGTGTGTTCAACCCCAGCATAACAAGGCCGGTCTCGTCGAGGGCAGCTTTGACCTCTGTTGCCGGTGTGTCAAACGGCCAGTGGCACTCTACCGCAGCAAATCCTGCGGCTTTCGCAGCGCGAATTGCATCGGGTAAACTCCGGTCATTCCAGAGAAATCCAAGATTGGCTGAAAATTTTGTCATGCATCCCACTCCACATTGAATTTTTTGACCAGTGCCTGAATCTGATCATCATTAAGACCGCGCGGTGCGTGTCCACGTGTCATCATGGCAAGTCTTGCTGTGTCTTCCAGTTCCTCAATCGCATTGCAGGCCGCCTCTACATCTTTGCTGGCAACAACAGGACCGTGATTGGCCAACATAACCGCGGAGCGTTTGCCTGCCAGTCCTTTGACGGCTTGACCCATGGCCTCGTCGCCGGGGAGAAAGAAAGGCAGCAGTTTGACCTTACCCAATTTCATGATGGCGTAAGGGGTGAGCGCAGGCAGGAAGTTGTCCGCATCCACATCCGGCATCATGGACAACGCAACCGAATGGCAGGAATGCAAATGCACCACCGCACCCGCTGTACTGCGGGTCTCATAAAAGGCCAAATGAAGCGGCATTTCCTTTGTCGGCTTGTCTCCATCAATCAGGTTCGCTCGTTCATCAAAACGAGATAGCCGCGCGGGATCCAGTCGCCCAAAACAGGAACCAGAGGGGGAAACCAACAATCCCCCATCGGCGGTGCGCGCTGAAATATTCCCAGTGGAGCCACCGGTCAATCCTCGATCAAACAATGATTTGGCAAGCAAACAAATCTGGTCTCGAAGCTGGCTTTCTGCACTCATTATATTTCCAGCTCCTTTAACCGGGCAAAGGCATCGGCAAAGAAACCGACGGCCCCGAAGTTGCCTGACTTCAAGGTCAAGGCAATTTCCTGCCCCTGACTAACACAGAAGGACCACGGAACACCGGGGGCAATTTCGGCGCTGACATCAAGCTTGGTCACATCTAGTGCCTTTGTTACCGCGCCAGAAGTCTCGCCACCAGCGACAACAAAACGCCGCGCCCCTTGCGTTAGGGCTGCAACAGCCAATGCAGCCAGAGCATCTTCGATAATTTCACCTGCTTTGGCAACACCCAGCTGGGCTTGTGCCGCTTTGACATCTGCCGGCTCAGCGGTTGCATAGATTAGCGGGGCGCAGGCCAGATCTTGCGCAGCCAGCCAATCCAAAGCCCCTTTGGTACCATGCTTGGCCAACTCCAAAGGGTCCAACCGATAACTTGGCGCTTGGCTTGAATAGCTTGCCACTTGCGCTCGGGTCATCGCCGAACAGGAACCTGACAGCACAATGGCTTTTGGGGACAGGTGCGGAACTTGCGTCTTGGCAAAGTCCGCAGAGAGACTGCCTTCTTCCAAATAGAGATGCGGCAAAGGCATGGCGATCGCGCTGCCGCCGGTCATGAGTTTCATGTCCTGACAGGCTTTCGAAATCGTGAAGAGATCCTCATTGGCAACAGCATCCACAACCACATGAGCTACACCGTCTGCAGCCAAGTCCTCAAGCCGCGCTTTAAGAGCGTCAGGCCCTTTGGCGACAGTCAGACGATTGGCCAACCCGACAGGTTTGGTGACCTGCGGCTCTAGAAGCCGCATCAAATTGCTGTCACGCATAGGGGTCAGGGGATGGTCTTTCATGGGGCTTTCGGCCAATGGCAGCTCACCAACAAACAAATTCCCCATAAATATGGAACGCCCATTTTCAGGGAACGCCGGACAATAGATGGTTTGTTCCGCACCAATTTCTGCCATTAACGCTTCTGCGACTGGTCCGATATTACCTTCAGCAGTACAGTCAAAGGTGGAGCAATATTTCCAGAAGAATCGCTCGGCCCCTGCGCGTTTGAGCCAGTCTAGTGCCGCCTTACACTCCGCAACAGCCTCCTTGACAGGTGCTGTGCGGCATTTGAGGGCGATGACTTCGAAAGCCGCCGTATCCTTTGGCTCCTCGATAGGCACCCCCATACGGAGCGAAACCTTTACTCCCGAGCGCGCCAGAAGCCCGGCCAGATCCGTGGCTCCGGTAAAATCATCGGCAATGCAGCCAAGTAGAGTCGTCATCTTGCTTCCTCAGTATCGTTTGTGTCGCACGCAGCGGGCGCCCCTATCTGGGCCGAACGACAGATCATCTATTTACACGTGTCGGTTTGCTCTAATGCTCGTTAGCCAAAGACCATCGCAACGGGCCACAGTGTAATCGCAGGGATGTATGAGACCAGCAGCAAGCAAATGATAACTGTCGCGACAAACCAGACAAGTTGGGGTACGATTTCTTCCAGTGATATCTTGGCTACGGCGCAAGCGGCAAAGAGATTGACCCCCAGGGGTGGGGTGATCATACCCAGAGCCAAATTGACGACCATAATGAGCCCGAAATGCATCGGATCAATGCCGAACTGGATAGCGACAGGAGCGAGGATGGGTGCGAGCACCAAAATGGCTGCTGATGTTTCGATAAACATACCGATGAAGAGCAAAAGAGCATTGACAGCCAACAGGAAACCAAACTTGGTTTCAAAGACGCTCGAGAACCAGTCAGCAATTTGCCCGGGCAGCCCTGACCGTGAAATCAGGAATGAGAACAGAGCCGCCGCCGAGATAATCAACATAATCGCAGATGTAGAAATCATCGTTTGCGTCAGGATGCGTGGGATGTCCTTTAAATGAAGCTCACGGTAGAAAAAGAAACCGACAATAATTGCGCATGCCACGGCCGCCGCTGAGGCTTCCGTTGGTGTAAAGATACCAGAATAGATCCCGCCAATGATAACGAATGGCACCAACAAGGCTGGTATCGCTTTGATAAAGGCATCCCTCAGACGGGGGCGATTTAGCCGGTCTTCAAGACCATACCCCTTAAGACGACATATAACGATCACCAGCGCCATCAGAGCGACGCCGACCAACAATCCCGGACCAATGCCTGCAATGAATAGTTTGCCAATCGAAGTTTCTGTGGCCACGCCATAAAGGATGAGTGGGATAGATGGTGGTATCAGAACACCCAGCTCTGCCGAGCTGGCCTGAATGGAAGCCGCAAGTGGGCGTGGGTAGCCGTGACGCGCCATGGCCGGCACGAGGATCGAACCGATTGCAAATGTGGTTGCGACGCTGGAGCCTGATACTGACGCAAACATCATGCATGTCAAGACACAAGAGCAGGCCAATCCGCCCTGAATGTCGCCGACCATCGATTTTGCAAGATTGACGAGCCTTGCAGAAATCCCGGCTCCAGCCATCAGGTTACCCGCAAGAATAAACAGGGGAATTGCGACCAACGGAAAACTATCCAGTCCGACAAACATGCGTTGTGGGATTAGAAGTAGGGGTAAACGTCCATCGATATCAATACCGACGATGGAAGCGAGGCCGATCGCAATTGCAATCGGGACCCCCATGAGGAAGAAGATAACGAGTGAGACAACTATGGCACCATTCATAACTCAGATACCTCCTCTTTCTCAGGCATATCGCCGGACCGAATGGCCCGTACGGTGCAGGCAAGAACAGCAATGATTGTAAAAACCGTGCCGAATGGAAGAGCCGCATAAGCCCATGCAATCGAAAAGGACAACCCACCCATTTTTTGGGATAGGACGCGTAGCGTCATCAAATATCCTTGCCAAAAAAGAAAGGCGAAAAAGATCAAGGACATGGCGTTGGCCGCGACATAGAGCCTAACGCCCCATTTGGGCGGAAGTGCTAGTTGTACGATGGTAATCGCTATCATCCCGCCTCGCTGGTAGGCGACAGAGATACCAAGGAACACGGACCATATCATTGCTGCACGCGTGAAAGTTTCTGACCATATTGAAGGTTGGCCAAAAACAAAGCGGGTTGTAACCTGGTAGAGTGCCAATATGGTTGCGATGATGAGAAAGCTAACTCCAAGAAAGAGTGCTATTCGAGTTGTTATCCGCTCAAGCTTCAAGAAAGCATCCACGTCGCGACCTCCTACAATTTGAGACTAAGGTTGCCCGCAGCACTTGGGCGCTGCGGGCGGAGATCGCTCATCGGGCGAGGATCTTATCTACGAGTTCGGTGCCATACTTGTCAGTGAAGATTGCATAGGCAGGTTTGGCCAACTTGGCAAAAGGTGCTTTGTCAATTTCGGTGACGACTTCCATGCCATTTTCACGCAAAAGGGCAACGCCTTCATTTTCAAGGCGAGTGACTTCATCTCGCGTTGTTTTTACGGCTACCGCTGCGGCTTCATAGAACCAGTTTTGTTCCGCTTCAGAAAGGCTATCCCAAAGAACCGGGGACACCATAATGATGGACGGGGAATATACGTGACCGGTTAAAGTCGCATATTTTTGGACTTCCCAGAATTTGGCAGCAGAAATAACCGTGACCGGGTTTTCTTGGCCATCAACAACACCTTGTTGCAGTGCGGTGAACAACTCAGGGAACGCCATTGGTGTTGGTGCCGCACCCATTGCTGTGAAGGCCGCCATATGCATCTGATTTTCCATCGTACGCAGTTTTAGCCCTTTAAGGTCGGCGGGTGTTTTCACTGGGTGTTTGGAGTTGGTGACATGGCGGAAGCCATTTTCGCTCCAAGCCAATGCTTTCAGGTCGTTTTCGCTGACTTTATCAAGCAGCGCCTGACCAATTTCACCATCAAGTGTGCTGCGTGCATGTTCGTAGTCGCGGAACAAGAACGGCAGATCAAGTACATAGACTTCCGGTACGAAGTTACCGAGTGGGCCGGTCGAAGATATGACGAGATCCAGCGAACCAATCTGCAGGCCTTCAATCATGTCGCGTTCACCACCAAGGGCGCCAGCGGCAGCTTGCCGACCTGTAAATTTACCGCTCGACAGGTCTTCAAGTGTGTCAAAGAAAGCTTCAACGCCAACACCATAGTGTGATGTTTCGCTTTGAGTATGGCCCATGACCAATTCAGTTGCCTGCACTGGTCCAACAGAAAGAGCTGCTGCGACGAGGAATGATGAGAATACGTGTTTCATAGGTTTTTCCTCCCTATAGTTGTGAATATTTAATGCTGGCAGGTCTCCTCCAGTCAGCACGTCGATTTTATATAGGCTCGAATAAGCTCATCGAAGCTGGCATCGGAGCGGAAGCCCAGTGCTTCTGCGCGCGGTGTTGTGATGCCGCCGGGCCATGTGCCTACAATGGCTTCAATTTTGGGATCTGGATCATCTTTGACCAGAGCGGCCGCGTCTGGACCGACAATTGCACTGAGGCGTTCGATCATTGCTTCAACTGAGATACTGAGGCCCGGTAATGTGATGGTTGTTTGGTTGCCAATCGCATCCTGCTCTAAACCAATGGCATGCAAAACCGAATTCACCGCCATGTCTGGTGAAGCAAGGTAGAGCTGTGTTGAGCGCGGCACCGGTAAGCGAGCTTCCTCTCCCGAAATAGGCTCACGAATGATGCCGCTGGCAAAGCTGGACGCTGCACTATTGGGCTTTCCGGGGCGCACAGAAATGGTTGGGAAGCGAATGGAACGACCAAACAGGAAATTCTTGCGGCTGGCATCTCTGACAAGATATTCTCCGATGACTTTTTGAGAGCCATAGGAAGAAAGAGGCATTGGTGGACGGTCTTGATCGATGACTTCATTGTTGCTGCAGCTGAAAACGGCAAGCGAGGAAGAGAAGACAAAGACAGGTGGCTGGGGTCTGGTTCTGCAACAATTGATCAAAGCGACCAGAGCATCAACGTTGATCCTGATGCCCAACTCAAAATCGGCTTCGGCTGCGCTGCTGACAACAGCGGCTAGATGGACGATAACATCGGGAGAAATCTCCCGAATTGCATCTTGTGTTTCCGCCGCGGTCAGATCACCAACAAGGGGCTCCACAATCGTAAACTCCGATGCGAGCTTATCGACGGCTTCCGCGGCGATATCACAAGCAAAGATCGTCTTGATTGCCTTTCGGGAGCCATTGACTGCAATTGTTCCTTGATTAACCAGCTCTCGAACAACCCTTTGACCAATGAAGCCTCCTGCTCCTGTCACCAATATCTTCATTTTCATAACCTTTATATTTTGCAGCACTTGCCACGCGATGGGAGGCTTCTCTTTAAATTTCAGGAGTCTCTCATGAGGGATTTTGTTGTGATGTAGACATTTTGCAGATGCTCGGCGAAGGCCTGACTGGCAGCATCTGGGTCACGTTTCTTCAGTCCAGCGAGAATTTTTTCATGCTCGCGACAGCTGGCTTCGATGACGCTGGGAACCGCAACGATTTTCCGTCGCCGAGCCATTTCATAACCGTAAAGATCAAAGACAAAATCAGCGAGGATTCTGTTGCCGCAAGATTCGTAGATTGAAATGTGAAAGCCTCGGTCACTCACTAGGAACCGTACAGGATCGTTGATCATTTTATACTGAGCGGCAAGCATCTCTTCGAGCTTAGCCAGTGTGTCGTCGTCGATTCTTTGCGCTGAACTTCGGATGACATCAACTTCCATTGACATTCTGGCAGCATGGATCTCTTCAATATTATATTCATTGATTGGGCGAACCCGCCGTGTCTCTGCCTCTACTTGATCGGAGATCACTCGTGTTTTGACACCTTGAGCAATTTGCACGATGCCCTTGGCCGAAAGAAGCTGGATACCACTGCGGATACTTGAGCGGCTCAAGCCGAAGGATACCGCCAACTCTCTTTCGCTTGGTAGATCATCGCCGATGCTTAAAACACCTGTGGCTATGAGCGAAGATATTTTCGAGGCGACCAAATCTCGCGCAGAAGATGGGCGCAATGCTTCTTCAAATAGGGGAGGGACGTTATAAGATTTGATCATAGCTTTTGGGGCTCTGGTATGCTGGTATGACTATCGTACCAGTTAGCCTACGAGTAGATATGGAAGCTGTCAAATCATTTAGGTGCTGAGTCACCACCAAAATGTCGCATCCCTTTTTTTGTTGAGAAATTTAGAAATTAATTATTATATTCAATTGCTTAGTATTTTTAGAATGGGTAGCCAACTTGGCTGGGATGAATAAACTGCGAATATCGCGCATTTCTCGCAATCACAATGTGTCGTTTCTTATTTTGCAGCATAGCCAAACAGGCTGCTCTGGAAATCGGATATCTTTATCATAAGAAGGCTTCTAATTTGCAGGCCAAAACCTTGCACATCGTCCAAATTCCGATCATCAAGCCGACACATCAACTTCAAATCGGCTGGTGATGCCAATCAGACAGTGTGAGACAAACATACCTCTGATGGCCAATCGTTATGTCTGTAATGACAAGGCAAGCCTGATGGCGCCAGTCTCTCTTTGATAAAAACGGGTCGTTCAAATCAAACGCTCTTATAAAAACATGGTTTAAGAGACAATCGATGCTGGTCATGAGCCGAATTGCTGCGGGAGGCCTTTTCAAGGCACCGCTAAAGACTCGCCTGCTTTTGGCGTGCGCGCCTCCATAACTATTCATGTCTAATTGTTTCTGATTTATATTTATGATATACGTGGAAACATTAAAATTTTAACGATTTAGTCATTAATTTATCTTCAGAAGGCGATTGTCATGAAAATCAAACATTCATTTTTCACCATCGCTCTTGCTCTCGGCCTGAGCATCGGCGCACTGCCCCTCAGCGTACCAGGAACGTCTCTAGGTATATCGACCGTATCAGAAGCTCAAGCGCATCGCATTGGACGGCCTCATCGGCACTATCGCCGTCCTGCGATACGTCACTATCGTCGTCCTGCTCCGCGTCGCTATTATCGCCCACCACCACGCCGCTATTGCAACGTTCGAGCATGTTCCGCGCACTATAGAAGTTTCCGGGCTTATGACTGCACATTCCAGCCCTATAATGGACCGCGTCGCGTATGCCGCAGATGATCATACAAATCGAGTGACGCGTTTAAATCTCAACGGAGAAAGCCTCGCCACCAAGCGGGGTTTTTTGTTGCCTTGACTTGCATCCTGCTCATATTCTGTCAATCGGAGCATAGCTAATGCCGATTGACAGTTTGATCTCAACGGAATAGCGAAGGTGCAGCTCTAAGAAAAGGGAATGGTCGAAGATTTTGGCTGTTCAATGCATGACACTGGATGTGTTGACGCGTGATTGTCCAATTACGTTGGAACCGATGGTACAAAAATGGTTTCTGGAAAAGCGCCTATGAATTCGCCCGGCATTCGATTTGCCGTACCGCCACTTGTTTTTACGCTCTGTTTTGTGACTGCAGGCGCATTGCAATGGTTTTTGTTTAGTGACATCAAATTGCTACCCTTTCTTCCGTTTATGCTGCATAGCGCGTTCGGTTTGATGATCGGCCTTGCGGGGTTTGCATTCATGATGGCTGCCTGGTTCCATTTTCTGTTGATCGGCACCACGGTGACAACCAGCACACCAGTCAACATTCTGGTTGAAAACGGTGCATTTCACTATAGCCGCAATCCCATGTATGTCGGCTTTGTTTCGCTGTTGGTTGCCGGAGCCGTTGGCTTCAATAGTCTGCCTTTCCTTCTTGCTGCAGCCTTTATGTTTGTCTACCTAAGCCAATATATCATTCCTCGCGAAGAGCGATATATGAACGCGGCATTCCCCGAAAGCTACCCGAGCTATTGCCGAAAAGTGCGGCGCTGGTTATAGCTCGCAAATATCATTGCCTGTTGCGGACTGGAAAAATCGAGGGAGCCGATGCTTGCACGGCATAGTGAGCCATGACCCAAAGCTGATCAATTTTGGTTTATTTGGGCCATCACCGTTATTTGCGCAAAGCCTGAGCAAGAGCTTCACCCAATTGACCCATTCCATTTCCTTTGCCTTTAAGGTTTGATGTGCCTTTAGGGCTTGATGGTGATTTTTCTTGCGGCCGCGGAGCTGCTCGGCCACCTCGAACAGGATCGCCAATTTCAGGCGCAGATTTCATCGACAAGCCGATGCGCTTTGCTTTTACGTCCACTGACGTGACCACAACCCTCACGACCTGCCCAGCTTTAACAATCTTCGAAGCATCGCTAACAAAGCTGTCTGCCAACTGCGAGATATGCACCAACCCATCCTGATGAACACCCACATCAACAAATGCTCCAAAGGCGGCAACATTCGTCACAGTCCCTTCAAGTCGCATTCCGGGTTGAAGATCAGAAATCTCATTGACACCATCTTTAAAGGTCGCTGTTTTGAACTCTGGGCGTGGGTCCCGTCCGGGTTTTCTCAGCTCGGCTATAATATCCTTGATCGTGGGTATTCCAAAATCTCCAGAGATAAAATTCTCGGGATTAACATCCTTGAGGCTGTTGTCGTCTCCCATGATTTCTCTTAAGTCGCGACCGCAGTCTGCAACGATCTTTTTAGCAATTTTATAGGTCTCTGGATGAACACCTGAGGCATCAAGCGGTTCTTTTCCGCCTATCACTCTCAAGAACCCTGCACATTGTGAGAAAGCACGAGCGCCAAGCCGTGGAACCGATTTTAACTCAGAACGTTTCTTAAAAATGCCATTTGTATCGCGGTAGTGAACGATGGACTCAGCAAGGGATGGTCCCACACCTGCCACATAAGACAACAATGCTGGTGAAGCGGTATTTACATCAACACCAACAGAGTTCACCACGTCTTCCACTGCGCCAGCCAAGGCTTTTGCCAAACGGGACTGGTCCACATCATGCTGGTACTGACCAACACCAATGGCTTTGGGATCAATCTTCACCAACTCCGCAAGCGGGTCTTGCAACCGGCGTGCGATGGAAACGGCCCCACGCAGAGACACGTCAAGATCGGGAAACTCACGCGAGGCAAATGCGGATGCGGAGTAGACCGAGGCCCCCGCCTCACTGACGACCACCTTAGTCGGCTTTTTGCCATCGATGTTGGTCAATAGCTCCGCCATCAACGCATCAGTTTCACGCGATCCTGTACCATTGCCGATGGCGACGAGTTCCACGCCGTGTTTTTTAATAAGAGAACCAAGCTCCACCAAAGTGCCGCGCACATCGTTGCGAGGCGCATAGGGATAAACTGTGCTTGTATCCAGCAGCTTGCCCGTTGCGTCTACAATCGCAACTTTCACGCCCGTGCGGATTCCTGGATCTAGGCCCATCGTTGTTTTCATACCGGCAGGAGCGGTCATCAAAAGGGCTTTAAGATTGGTAACAAAAATATCGATGGCTTCTTGTTCTGCACGCTCCCTAATCTCTGAAGTCATTTCGGAAACAAGCCGCTTTGCGTATTTTTGCTTCCATGTCCAATCGACGACAGTGTCCAGGAAGGCATTGCCACGGGGGACCTTGTTGTCATTGACGATAGCAGACTTGGAAAATGACACAGCGTCATCCTCAATATCGATATCAAATGACAAATAACCGGCTTCTTCGCCTCGCAGCATTGCTAAAACACGGTGACCAGGGGCTTTGGCCCAGCTTTCCGTGTGATCAAAATAATCAGCGAATTTCTGGCCCTCGGCGTCCTTGCCCGAAATGACCTGAGCTTTCAGCCGAGCCGACTTTTTCACAACGGGGCGGATTTTTGCCGCTGTATCGGGATGAAGGGAAAATCTTTCAGACAAGATATCGCGGACACCAATCAACGCCGCTTTAACATCCTCGATTTTTTCACTTATATAGGATCTTGCCATTGTGTTGGGATCATGCGCAGGGTGCGCCAAGATAGCATCAGCAAGCGGCAACAAGCCGTTATCAATTGCTTTCTGTGCTCTGGTTTTTACCTTTATGCGGAAGGGGGCGTTAATGTCTTCGAGTTCGGCCTTTGTTGTTGCCTTGTCCAAACGAAGCGCGATGTCCTTGGTTAGCTTCCCCTGTGCTTCAATCGCTTTTTTTACGGCATCCCGCCGCTTTGAGAAGTCACGCAGATAAATAAGGCGCTCATCCAGCTTGCGCAGCTGAATATCGTCAAGTCCTCCGGTCACTTCTTTCCGATATCGCGCTATAAAGGGAATGGTGTCGCCATTATCGACCAGTTCGACGGCCGCGATGACCTGTTTTAACTGACAGCCAATTTCAGCGGCGATCACAGAGGCGATGGACATTTCAGCGGTCAAATTCATGACAAATACCTTACATTTACGACAAGCTGATAGTGATGCATTTATGCGCCATAGGAAAGCTTGTTAATTTCGGCCATCAAAGACGTTCCGGTGATGGGTCAGCCGCCAGCGATATCGTCGTAATCCCCCACACGCATGTAGGCAAATTCTCGGTAGAGCTTGATAGTGGGGCGTAGCCCAAATAGGACAGAGCCGATAAGGAAAAACCAGGTCCCAATGTATGTTGTCGTTTCGCTGAAAAACAAGATGCTACCAATCACAAATAGTGCCGCTGCCGAAAAATCGACGAGCGTATAGGCCAATTCGCAATAAGCATAAATTCTCTTATGCTTCTCGCTGCGTACGTGGTTGTCGGGGCTAAATAACGTCATGGGCAACTCCTTAAGCAAGGCCGGGCAGGACTGCTTTGACACCGGCCACAATCATTTCAACTGCGATTGCAAGTAAGATCATACCCATCAACCGGGTCATGATGACCCGCATTGTGTCGCTAAGAACTTTTCCAAAGAAGGATGCAAAGAACAGTGCCACAAATAGAATGGCGAGGATGACAGCAACGACGCCGCCGATGTAGATGAACTCTTTAATCCCCTGGGTATGCCCTGCATAAATGATCAGTGTCGCAATCGTTCCTGGCCCGACGATCATTGGAAATGTGATCGGATAAAAAGCGAGCCCTGACAAATCTGCCATATGTTCCTTTTCACCGTCGGTTCCGTGATGCGAGGTGATGTCCTGTCCATTGAGCATTGACCACGCGATGTGGGCAAGCACAATGCCTCCGGCAATCCGAAACAAATCAATCGAAATACCGAAAAAGCCAATGATTTGTTGACCTGCAAACAGAATGACTGCGCACATAATTGCGGAAAACAGGATGACTTTGACAGCTAGAGTGCGTTGCTGCACCACTGAAAACTTAGTGGTTAGAGCTAGGAAAAGCGGTAAATTGACGAAGGGGTTCATGATTGCAAAGAAGGCACCAAAGGCCTTGGTTAGCTCAGCAGAATCCATGAAGTTTCTTTCTATTTTTTAGTGAAGATCGGCCTTCGTTCGGGAGCACGTCATAATATGAGGTTCAACTGGCCGAATATATGGGACCCACAGTACAAGCGAGAACTCTAAGTTTTGGTCAATTTATTTTCAAAGAAAAACAAAGGCGTGTATGCGGACGGCCCATTAGAAGACCATGGAGCATGCAAACGTCAACATTAAATCTGGGTTGGTTTGGTCTTAGGAGCGGACCTCGTTGTGGTCTTGCATAAGCTCTGATTATACCCACGCAAAACCGCAACGAACTCAACAGCGTTCGTTGCGGTGCAACTTTGCTTGTTGACACAACAAGCCTCATCAAGACATTTCAGACCGCCGTGAGCAAATGCATTAGAACGGTCCACAACAAATAGAGACCCGAATAGGCAATCACCGCGCAACCATCGGGTGACAGGCGGGACGTTTGCGTCCGGCCTTTAAGGGTCGGACGCTTTTGTTGTCGATCTATTTCTTTGAAACAGATTTGAAGTCATAGAAAAATCCCGCGGGATGGACCCGATAACCGGATACATTGGCCTTGGAAGCGGTAACATAGATCTTGTGCACCAATGGGATGATTGGCGGATCTTGTTGCAAGATGTCCTGCGCCTTGGCATAAGTCGCCATGGCTTCCTCACCCACATCGAGGGTCCGCCCCTTGTCGACAAGGGCGTCAAATTTGGGGTTGGACCAATTCTGGTAATTTAGACCAGCCTTGGAATGGAATTGGGATTTGAGATGCAAGTCGGGATGTCCGGTCATTTCTGGGGTCCAGAAAACAACTGAAACATCATAATCTCCCTGTTTGACCAAATCGAGCATACCGCCCCAAGTATACATTCCGACAGTGGACTGAATGCCATGTTGAGCTAGAAGTGCCACCATGGTTTCAGTGATAGTCGCCATTTCGGCGCGGCTGGAATAGCTCAGAACACGCAGATTCAGCGGCTTGCCGTCCTTGGCCCAGATGCCATTGTCCTTTGCATAACCGGCTTCTGTCAGCAATGCTTCGGCCTGAGCCACATCGACACTGAATGGGGTGATATCCTTGGCATACCACGGGAAGTCTTTAGGGAAAAAAGCCCAAGCCGGTTTGCCAATACCGTCCAGCGCTCCTTTTACCAGAATATCGCGATCAACCAGCAGGTTAATGGCTTTACGAACACGCACATCATGCAATGGACTCAATTCACCGGCATTGAAAGCCCCATAATAAAGGCCAGCACTGGGCGCCATGGATACGGTGAAGTTTTCGTCCGCTTTCAAACGGGTGACATCGGAAGGCAATAGTTGCACAACAAAATCAACTTCGCCTGTTTCAAGAGCCAAAGCGCGTGCATTGTGGTCTGGAATATAACGATAGACAACTTTGTCCAATGCTGGCGCTTTGCCCCAGTAATCGTCAAACCGTTCCACGGTGGTGTGATCCTGCTTGGCATATTCTTTGAATACCCAAGGTCCCGTTCCGACAGGTTTTACGAATGCCCCCTCGGCATCAAAAGAAGACTTCGCATAAATCACGGCGATTGCGTCAGTGAGCTGATTGGGAAGAGCAGCGAATGGTTCTGTTGTCTCGATCTGCAACTCAAGGGGCGAGACTGGCGTGATGGTCTCGATATTCAACAAATCTGCCGCATATGGCAGCAGAGCAACCACGCGTTCGAGGGAAAATTTGGCTGCGGTCGCATCAAAAACTGTGCCATCATGGAACTTGACCCCATCGCGCAGTTTGAAGCTCCAGACTGTGGGTGAGAGACGATCCCAAGACATGGCAAGGCCCGGGACCAGCTTCATGTCATAATCAAGCTTGATCAGCGTATCCAGAATTTCGCTTTCATTGAAAAAACGACTGCGCCGCGGCTTCATGGATAGAGGGAATGCTTCCCACATAGTGGCCACGGTCAGCGTGTTTTCTTCGCTGGCATAGGCCTTTTCGGCGGTCAGGATCTGCGGCAACAAAACAGCGCCTGCCATCATAACAGCAAATGCTGTTCTGCGGAGCGAGCGGATGGTGAATGACATGGATTCTCCTTTAATTAAGGTGGTTTGTGCGCGAACCGCGCAAATGGTCCCCCAGGGCGTCGCCCAAAAGGTTGACCGCTATGACAAAGCTCATGATGGTTAGGCCGGGAGCGAGAACAAGACGGGGGTAGGCACGCATATGACTGCGGGAATCTGCGATCATGCGCCCCCATTCCGGGGTGCCCGCTTCAACACCCAAACCCAAAAAACTGAGACCAGCAAATGCCAGAATGACCCAGGAAAGCGAGAATGTGCAGAGCGTCAGAATGGGTGCGGCTATGTTGGGAAACAGATGACGTCGCAAAATCGCAACAGGGCGAACACCGAGGGATTCTGCGGCCATAACATAAGCTTTTGACCGCTCGACAATGACAATGTTGCGGATCAGTCTGGCATATTCGGTCCAGTGGACCGCTGCGAGTGCCAGTATAACGGCCTTTAGCCCAAGGCCTAGAATACCGGCTATTACCATCGCAATTGCAAGAGCGGGCAACACGGATATGCCCTCGCACAAGCGCATCAGAAGGCGATCAGGCAAGCCGCCAAAATAGCCTGCGATGGCCCCGGCGCAACAGCCAAGCACTACGGAGACGAACACCACGCAAAGAGCGGACAATGTTGTTAATCTCGCGCCAAACAACAGACGTGATAAGACATCTCGCCCCATTTGATCTGTACCCAGCCAATGGCGGGCCGAGATTGGATCAAGCCGCCCTAGAATATCAATGGCGTAAGGGTCGTAGGGCGAAGCCAATGGGGCTAGCAAAACAAAGGCGACCAACCCTGTCAGGGCAAGCGCCAACCAAGGTGCTTTGCGCATTTTTGTTTGTGTGGATGGATTTTGGCGCGTCGAATTCATGGCTACAGAATATCTCGCACGCGAGGATCATAAATGGTGATGACATAATCGATAGCGAGATTGATCAAGATATAGCTTGAAGCAATAACCAGAAAACAAGCCTGAATCAGCGGATAATCGCGATTGAGTAAGGCTTCAACCAACAGGCTACCAAGCCCCGGCCATGCGAACAGAGTTTCAACGATAATCATACCGTCGAAAATCCGCGCGAGCTGTAGGCCCGCGAGGGTCAGGGTGGCGGGAAGAATATTGGGGGTCACATGCTTGAAGAATATGCGCAACGATCCAAGGCCTTTTGCTTTGGCCGTGCGAACATAGTCCTGAGAAGCTTCATCAAGCAATGACGAGCGTATATACCGGACGAGTATGCCGGAGATTGATGTTGCAATCACCAAGGTCGGCAATACTGCATGGGCCAGCGTTGTATGACCAAAACTGGGAAGCCAGCCAAGGGTTAGGGAAAAGAGCAAGGACAGCAAAAGTGCATACCAGAAATTGGGTATGGACATTCCGACAACAGACAGCATTACAAACAGGCGGTCCAAACATCCGCCTGAACGATAAGCACACAAGAATCCAATTGGCAGGGCGATAAGCAAAGCAGTGATCATGGAAAAAATTGCCAGAGAAATGGACCGGCCGATGCGGACGGTTATGTCGGCCAAGACCGGTTCTCCTGTTATGAAGGACGTGCCCAGATCTCCATGCAACAGAGCGCCGAGCCAGCGCAAATACTGTATCGGCAGGGGGGCATCAAACCCTTGGCTGGCTGAAAATCTCGCGACGGTTGCTGCGTCAGGCAAGGTGCCATCCATCTGAGACATAAGCAGGATTTCTGCAAAATCTCCCGGTAGCAGGTGCAATAAGGCAAACCCCACCATCGACATGCACAATAGCAACATCATGGCTTGCAAAAGGCGTTGCCCTAGTTGGCTAATCATCACTGTATATCCTCAGCCAAAGACGATGGCGGCCTTGTGCAGTATTTAACTTGAGTTAAATACTCATAAATAAATCTGGCTGTCTAGCTCTGTTGTGAAAAATATGATTTTAATATTCAACTAATGTGTGGTGGCAAAGACTGGCCGCTCCGAGAGCCGATTGTTGCCAAGCTTTATCCAAGCCTTAGTGTATGAACCGGGATCTATTCCCGATTTGGGTTTTGCTAAACCCGCTGGGCCGTTTCATAGGCTCAACGGGACATGATAACCTAATGTCTTGAAGCATCGAATTTAGCCAACACAAACCATAAGCACGGTCTACATATGGAGCACTTTAAAAAGCTCTTTTGGATTGGTTGCCATCAGTGTGGCGACCATAGTGTGCTTGAAAGCTTGATAACGGGCTTGATCTTCGAGGCTACCTTTGCGTGGCTGGAACTGTTTGACCATCGAGCGGAATTCTTCAGTGATATAAGTTTCAGTAGGCCACAGCGCGATGCGCTTACCATCATAGGAAAACTCAAAATAGAACCGGCCGACCAGCGCTTCAGGGGCTTCCATTGGCAAATCTTCGGTCTTGATTGAGATGTTGGCTTGGTTTGTTGTCCTGCCTCGCAGCACCAACTCAATACAGTCAAGAACGCCCGGGCCGGGGAAACCAACTTGCATCTTTACATTACTGCGGTCGATCAAGTGGTCAGATTTCAGCTCGTCAAAGGCACGCGTGAACATCTGAAACATCAGGGCTGTAGCAATAATTTGATCGGGTCCTGCATAGCGGACCAAATCGGATCGCGTGAAAGAAAGGGGGCAATCTCCATCTACCAAATCGATGCTTGAGGCATGGCGGGCTTCAACGCCATATGGGTTGGTTGTTAAGTTGGTCATCTGGCTACTCCAAAGCGCTCGGTACAATGACCTCACTGAGATCATTGGTTTGTTTCAAAAGATTGTTCGTGCGTAGGACGCTATGTCAGCCTCTATGCAGACCAGCTTTTCCTTTCAAGAACGGTGGTAACATCGGCCCACACGGCCACTATGGGACGCAGGTCCTGATCAGTCCCCTCAGTTCAGCTCTTCATCAGGCTTTACGGCCCTGTCTCGGGCGTCCGCTTAACCCTTTAAAAGCGCCGCGAGATGACCAGAATTCCTCAAAGACTTAATCTTGAGTATTGGATGCAACATATTGCGGTAATTATCCTGAGTCAAATATTCATAAATAATTTTGAACAGCATAAGCAATTGAAATGGTTTGGTTTAATTTTTCATGTGCCATTTAGTCGCATTTTCAATATGAGCGTAAAAACAATTCAACTTGCGTTCGGGATACAAATTTGACTAAATATGATTTTAAAATTCAAGTTTTAAAACCACCCTTCGTAGGGGCGGTAATGGAAGATCTAGCGTATGAGTGCTACCCCTTCAGGTCGATTCTTGTTTTTGAATAATACAGCAGGTGCGTTGCCTGTATTCCTTACCAATCTGGTCCATCATCATTTTGATTGCATCCAGCAATATGAAGCGGATCGTCTGGATTGGTCGTGCTATGACGCCATCATTTTAACGATTCACTCCGATCAACGTCATTTGATGGAATTAGCAGGCCACTTTGATGCTTATTTGAAAAGCGGAGGAACCATTTTCTTTAATGGGCATGTTGTGCAGCGCTTCTTGCCTGAGTTGTGTGCCTTTAAGCCTTTGCCCAAACGGGGGAAATTGGACCTGATGGTACATCGGGAAAAAGAGCATCCAGTATTCGAGGGCATTGACAGCGCGATGCTGTCCTTTCGCAAAGGGGTTTCGGGCTTTTACGGGCGAGGCATGAACCCTCCACCCGAAGGAGCCGAAATCCTCAACTCGGTTGGCCCGGACCATTGGCCCCTAGATTGGATCGCAACCCGTTCCACTGGTGGACGCCTGTTTATGCACGCGGGCAACGATTTCTGGGGGTTTTGGATGATTGGATCTCCGCAGAATTTGCCGATTGTACAGCGATTATTCGACTGGCTAGCCACCAGTTCAAACATTAATTCGTCTGAATCGGTAGCTTAGGATCCATCATGTATATTCAGGAAAATTCAGGGCCTAATCCAGTAATTGCCGCGATTGATGCCGGTTTTTATTTCCACCACCAGTCTTTGCGTGAAGAACCCACCGCGCATTTTTTTGATCACATTGTCTATATCCGCGATGTGCCGCTGACGGACCTGACCCAGTTTGACACCGTGATCATTCCCTGCCGAACCAACGCTTTCCAGCTTGCCCCGCTCTCGCAGCAGTTTGTTGCCTATATGAAAGCGGGCGGTAGATTGGTGGTGATGGGAGAAACATTCCCTGACCGATGGTTACCCGATGTCAATTTCACTGGTATGGACACCAATTTCTGGTGGTGGCTTGAGGCGGGGGCGGATTTGGGTGTTCAGATCGTAGACAAAGCCCACCCGATGGCAGCACATGTCAGCAAGGAGGCAGCAACTTGGCATTTGCATGGGACTTTGGATCCTCTCAATGACAATCAGAAAAGCCTGATCGCGACAAAGGACGGAGGATGCCTGATGTTCGAGGATGTCACCAGTTATGCGCCGGGGCGGCTTGTTGTAACCACGCTCGATCCGTTTTTCCATCACGGCAGTCACTTTATGCCAACGACCACTGTGTTTTTGGAGGCGTTTTTAACATGGCTGTCCAGCGACATCCCTCAGCAGCACGGATGATCGCCATATGCCTTTCCACGACCAGTCTGACGATCCTCCGCGTGATAGACGCCAAATGGCCATGGCTTGGTTGAATGAACGGAATGCGTTCGGTATTGAGGCAATTTGACTTTTGCGACAGCAATGCCGTGAAACATGATTGTTCAACGCGGCTCAAAACTGTTCAATGGGTCTCATGGCTAAAGCCAAAAACCTATCTTTTGACGCATATCTGGCCTATTTTGCCATATATCGAGGCTACGCGTGACAATGAAACCATCTTACCTTGACCGGGTGCCGGGCGGGCGTAATTGTCGACGGGCATCATTGTAAAGTTTGCGGGTTTAACGGGAGAGTGGAATGACAGACCAATTGCGCTGGGGTATTTTGGCGACAGGATTGATTGCCGAGTTATTTGTAACGGATCTGATCGCGTCCGGTCTTCAAGTTTCTGCGGTCGGTTCGCGGTCAGAGGCAAAGGCAAGAGCATTTGCGAACCGCTTCGCCATGGCCAAAGCTCACGGAAGCTACGAGTCTCTTGTTGCTGACCCTGACGTTGATATTATTTATATTGCCACGCCCCATCCCTATCATGCAGCGGGCGCTCGATTGGCACTTGAGGCTGGTAAACATGTATTGGTCGAGAAGGCCTTTACACAAAATGCAGCCGAAGCTGAAGCCATTGCAGCGCTGGCACGAGATAAAAATCTGGTTCTGCTAGAGGCAATGTGGACCCGTTTCTTGCCGCATATGAAACGCATCCGTGACATTATTGATAGCGGCACCTTGGGGACGCTTCGTTCCATTCATGCCGAGCATCGGCAGTTTCTGCCAACGGATCCCAAACACAGGCTGAATGCCCCCGAACTTGGCGGTGGAGCCTTGCTCGATCTTGGAATTTATCCGGTTTCTTTTGCTTATGATATACTCGGCGCACCGTCATCAGTTATGGCAACAGCGCGATTCACCAACACCGGCGTCGATGCGGAAATTGCCATCACGATGAGGCATGCTGGTGAGGCAATTTCCACCAGCGTATCCGCATTGGATTGCGCAGGCCCCAATGAAGCCATCGTCTATGGTTCCAAAGCCCGCATAGAGATTGCCGGTGTCTGGTATAGTCCGACTTCGTTCCGAGTGGTTGATCACAACGGTAATGTTCTGGAAGAGTTTGAACAACAGGTAAAAAGCCGCGGCATGCAGTATCAAGCCTTCGAAATGGAGAGTCTCGTGAAATCGGGCAATCCGGAGTCAACCCTTATGCCACTCAGCCAAACGCTTGCCATCATGCATACACTGGATACCATCCGTGAGCAAATTGGCCTGGTCTATCCCAATGAGATAAAGGCGCCCTGACGTTCAAGGCTCCTTTGGCTCGTTGCTCATTAGCCGGTTGATTGCGTCGCCAAAGATAAATGGCCACTCAAGGAGGATGTAGAGGACGTCGTCTGCAGACATGAACACCATAGAGAGACGCGTTACCTAACCATTTGCGGCCTAATTTGCCGACAGTGATCCAGCTACCGTAACTATTCCGTCATGGACAAGTCTCTTCTTTGCGTTTTCCAAAATCGAGTGATAGCCCTTGAAATGCCAAGAAGAGACCGTCCTCTTAGTCTGAACCAGTTAAGGTCAAGAAGTTCGCTGCCCAAGCAACACCGTTATCACCGCGAAACACAACGCTTACGTGGGCCGTGGTAAGGTTGGTAAGTGTCATCTGAAACCCGGTACGATTTATAATGACTGCGACACCACGCTACGTGTGGCGTGCTGGCTCGTGAGCCTTTTGTGACACCCTTGATGATCGCACCCAAGAAAGCAGCGGGTGGAAACCAGTAGCCATTATATTGGCGATAGCCAGCCCGCCGCTTACTATATCCGCGATGACCATTATAATAATAATAACTATTACGGCGCACAAGACGCGTGCTATCACGGCTTTGCTTGCGGTCCTTCCGGTAATCAATCTGAGTAACACTTGCTTGCCCGTTTTCAATCAAAGGCACAGTGCTTGGTAAAGCCATCGCTGGCATAAAAGCGCTGGCGCACATTGAAACGGTCAATGTGCCAACACAGAGGCTCTTGTAAAACGCATTCATCCGCATTTTTTATTGTCCTGGTTTTCTTGAAGAATAAAACGTCTCCCGATACTTTCGTTGCCTAAAATTGACATAGAAAGAGGGAGGTGACCTAAGGTGTATTCAAGCTTATTAGCCCACGTTCTTTCAGACATGATTTAACGCAGAAGTGTCTCCTGTGACCGATCATGTCATTGGGTCGAGGGCCATTCATTACTTTTCTATCTGCTACCAAACTTATCGGCTCAGTGGCTGACAGCCGGTTGGTTCCAAATGAACCAATTTCAGGGATCTAACTGTTCCATTGGTTGAAATGAAAAAGAAACGCACATCCGCAGATGGACATGCGCATGATTGGCCAATCGCACACATTGTCCATTTATTCTCAAGAATGCAGCATAATTATGGTGGTCTTCTCACGCTGCTTTTCATGTCTTTAGGCGGAATAACTGTCATTTGTTGCGATGGAAAAAGCAATAGAGAAGGGATGTAACGGCCCTGTAGTTCGGGCCATACCTGAAATAGAGGATGCAGGCAGGGGGGTATCTGCCTTCCCATAACAGGACCAAGAAAGGCCGCCATTTGACTGGATGGTGTGGCACATTGGATCGCCGTGTCATGACAGCAAGAAAGAGATGGGCAAACGCAAAATCGCTCATATCCTTAAGATAAGATCTTTTCCGGCGCCCTCATTCTGCGGTGTATTTTTGTGAAAATCGATAAAACAACAGGATAGTCACGCTGCGGAATTCAGCCGCTGTATTTTATACTGTGATGGGGTGAGGCCCGTAATTTTTTTAAAGACCGAATTGAATGTGGACTTGGAGTTGAAGCCGGATTTATAGGCCATATCAAGCAAGGTCATATGCTGACTGTTAGGAGCTGCTATGAGGCCCTTTACGTGATCAATGCGGTAGTCATTAATATATAAATAAAAATTTTTGCCAAGCTGCTCGGATAGGATTTGGGTTAAGTAATGTCTTGGAATACGCAGCTGGCGGGCGAGTTTCTCAATAGTGAGATTCGGATCAAGATAGGGTGCCTTCGTTTTTGTGTAATGTTCCAATCGTTGCAAGTAATCCTTGGCCTTGTCTTCTGTCAGACCGGAGCGTTCATACTTTTCATGAGGCTCGTCATTGGATTTGCTCCGCCCATCCTCTCCAACCCGCTCGATCGTGATGTCAGCGGTACCATTGGCCAAGGCGTCTATTGCCTGATCGGTTGCAAAAATCTGCGTCTGTTTGAGGCCAAAGAAGCTGAGTGCAAAAATGAAGCCTGTGATGACGGGGCCGTGAGATCGGAACCATTCGGGCATGGAGAAAAGGACGGCTATGAGAGGTGTGAGGTAGGCAGCAATGAAGATACAAGTTAGCCAAATGAGCCACTTCAGAGTTATCTGAGTGGTTAGGGATGAGAAATTATCGAGCATTTCCTGACTGTGTCTAAGCAACCGCCAGATGACCACACCAGAGTAGCTCAGGAGCAAAACGATATTGCCAATACCGATCAGTTGAGGCCAGATAGCTCCTGTCTTTTCCAATTCCGCGGTATCTCCAATAAAAATCTTATAGAGAACCACAGCCATGAAGGGAAGAAAGTGAAAAAGATGCCGCAGGGCCAGTTTATTGATGTCACCCGTGAGGCTTTCGACATACAGCCATAGAAAAGGGCCAAGACAGAGAGAATAGGCAAAATCACGATCAAATGGCGCAGGGAGTATATCAGCACCCCTGGCACCCAAAACATTGGAAATCTGAGGCAGTGCAAGCATAAGCATCCAAGCCATCAAAATCTTGTCGCTCAACGTTTTACGTTTCTTCGAGCCGATAAAGACAATGGTAAAGACAGCGTGGGCAATTCCGATGAGTAGAATCTCGTTCATTTGGGCAACATACTGTATCAGGCCGACAATGGCACTCTATCTGCTAAACAAAATACATACCTGGATAGACGGCACAACATTTGAATTTAGGCGAGCGCTCGTTTAACGAGTTTGGGCCTTTGCAAGGGATTGTTACGTCAAATAGCAAAGGCTTACCAAACGGAAATTTTTTGATGGCCTTTTTGAAGGAGAACCCGATGGTGTGATTAGGTGATTTAATGCGCCTAGGCAGTTTATGATCTCACTCAACGACAAATTCCTGTTGTTTTCATAGCAGCGGGTATGCATAATTTAAATATCAAATTAAATATCCAAATATGAATTTAGAATTTGATGGTAAAGATCAAAGGGCGCTTGCCAAGTTTGACAAAATATTGGGTGCAATACGTGAGATGGACAAAAACCTCCAAACCATAGTCCCCTAAGAGTTGACTGGGGTTACAACCTTGAATAGTCCAACAGCTCTCACTGCTTCATGAACGCTCATTTGAAGTAGATGATTGGGTTTCATGAGGTGATGCAGNCCTTGAATAGTCCAACAGCTCTCACTGCTTCATGAACGCTCATTTGAAGTAGATGATTGGGTTTCATGAGGTGATGCAGATGAGTGATGCGACGATAAAGTACAGGGCGCCGGCGTTGGAACGCGGGCTGGACATTATTGAGCTGTTGAGCGAACAAGAAGAGCCGCTGACCAAGAAGGATATGGCAGAAAAACTCGGGCGTTCTGTTAACGAGCTGTTTCGAATGCTCAATATCCTTGAGGCGAGGGGATATGTCGCGATTGATAGCGAAACTGGCAAGTATCACCTGACTTTAAAAACATTCGAGCTGTCAAACAAATCCCCCCCTCTCGAAAGATTGTTAAGCGCAGCGAGCACCGAGTTATCCGATCTCGCAGGCGTCACGCAACAATCCTGTCATCTCACTGTCTTTCATGACGGCATGATGGTTGTCGTGGCAAAACAGGATAGCCCCTATAAAATGGGATTTTCCATTCGGATGAGTGCACGGATTGACATTCATGCGTCTGGCTCAGGTCTTGCTATGTTGGCCTATCAAACAAAAGAACAAGCAAAAGCCATTTTAAGTCAAACGCATGCTTCACCGATAGAAATGGACGGTGCTATGAGCAAGTTGGAGAAGGTTCGCGAGCAGGGCTTCTTTGTCGGAGCCAGCCCTCAAGTCAGCGGCATGACCAACATCAGTTACCCCATATTTAATGCCAAGCAGCAAGTTGAGGGCGTATTGACGATGCCTTTTTTGACGCTTAACTCAGACAGTCTGCATCATCAGGTGGTTAGTTTTGAAGAGTCCCGACGTGCCGTTGGTGCAACAGCAGCGCGATTGACTGCGGCAATCGGTGGCAAATACCCCACCCTATAAGCCTGCACCCGCCTATTTTCAAATAGGGTGAAGGCAATATTTCACATATGAATCTTATAATTCATTATTCAATTTATTTTTCAGAAAACCTGTCCGTTTCCGCGTTCAGATTCAACGGTTGCACTAAAAAATGCGTCACATTTATGCGTTTAATGCAATGCTGTCCCGAGTAGAGTGCAGAGTATAGCGGATAAATTGGAAAAAATTACTAATTTATGGTTTGTATTGGGAGGAAAATACTAAATAGGCATCTTATTTTCTCCAATTCCCCTCTGCTTTTTCAGTCAAATTTTAGTGCAACAATATGAAATTACGAATGTTTTTACATTTCATGTCTGTATGAAAGCCATTATTCATAAATAAATTCATACTTGACTGTTATAATTTATTTATGAATAATTTGAATTGAGAGTTCATAACCCCTTTTTGGACGAGGTAGTCCCATGGCTGAACGTAAACAATATGTCTACACAATCAAAG
>NZ_PKUQ01000017.1 GCF_002866925.1 Cohaesibacter celericrescens | reverse complement strand
GTGCATATGCTGTGGCGGCTTTGCATTTAAAACGGTCTTTTAGCTTTAGCAGAGCTAACAAAATTCATATCGTTGAATTAATCTTTCAGCGGTTTGGTTACCCGTAACGTGCTCCCCCTAAAATATCCCCGATTTATAGTTCGTTTGTTTACTTAAAGAGCCCTCACCATAACGCGCTGTTGGGCCGCTATTTGGGTGAACTTTTTCAAAACTGTCGTACGGTTTCGCTGCTAAGCGACTGTATTGGTAGGTTTCAGGCGCCATTTTTTGATTGTGGTCGCACTTATCCGTTGGGTTCAGGATCTGGTAGGTCGTCGAGCACCATGAACTTCGCCCCCTTCGCTATGTTGTGGCCGATGGCTGCCTGGCCGAACAGGTTACGGCAATCTCTTTGTTGCGGACCAAATCTGCCTTGGACAAAGGGTGACTTCGATAGCCCTTGCGTTCCACGTGATCGTCGATACCACACTGTTCCAATTTTTTCACGGGCTGCTTTGGGAAGAATAGGCCGCGTCTGCGTACAGCGCAGCCTCATCACCCAGCAGCAGGGTATCCCGCTCAGTACTGTCATCTACATTGCCTTGGGCAACAGTTTGGCGGTAGATGAAGCCATATTCATCAACACCGGTATGGACAAAATAGCCATAAGTAGACTTTATATTATCACGACTGTGAGCCTTTACGTTCCAGCCCGCATCCTTGTCACGCGTAGGTTTATCATTGGCGTCTTTGCCGTGCCCTGAGAGTTATAAGTGAATCTGGTGTTTGGTGGATTTGAAAGTTGGCGGTGCATCTGGTTGGATTGTCGTTGCGAGGCGTATCCTCCAACCGAAGAGGACGCACCACCATGGAAGAGAATACCATCGTCGAGTTCAACGGTCGAGATGCCGTTATTGACCCTTTGACAGATCTGCTGCGCAAAGGTGCACGACAGCTTCTTCAAACCGCTATCGAGGCAGAACTGGTGTCTTTTCTGAACGAATTTAGGGATCAAAAGACACCAGATGGACTGGCAGGAGTTGTTCGTAATGGCCATCATCCCGAACGGGCTGTTCAGACCGGTATAGGTCCAAGTTGCTTTCCTTCCCCATGGGACAACGGTCTGATGGCCAAACTGTAGGGGAAATATCCGCTTCAACACAGCTTGAGAATATGCCATGTCATTGTCTTGTCCCACCCACTTAAAAAATAAGGGAAAATGAACCGAACTAGAATTTCACTGACTTGGGTGGGCACATCAATATTCCCAATGCTATTGCTGAAAGATTTTTCAATTTGCTCAAACAGGAACTCATTTGGCACCGGTGATATTAATCAAAGTCTGATGCCAGACAGGACGTCTTCGACTACTCAATCTTGAGACCACGAAGTGTTAAGTACTCAGGATCACCGCAATTGGACAGAATTTCAATCTCCAGAAACCTCGCTGCAACTTGATTTGGTAGCTTTAATGTGTGCCATCCACCCGGTGCATTTGCCAGACAAATGTCATCTGTATTCCCCATATCGATCCATGACTTACCATTTTTACTAACTTTGACGTGAATGCTCTTGGCAGATCTTGCTGTTAATGTTGGGGCTTGGGGAAGAAAGGAAATTGTACTAAACGATTTCACTTCACTCAGATCGATACTCAACAACTGAGGATATTTAGGGTTTTTTTCTGCATGCCAGCCAGGAGATTTCTGCGCTAAAAGGCCCTCTGGCCCATAGTTGTTTAGCGTTGATGTCGCGGAGATGGTCGGTGTTTTGGCTATCGTGATAGTCGGGTTCTTTGGTTTGCTTGTTAGCTTGGACAAATTCATCACATAGGGTTGAATAGGGGCATTTATAGTCTCGTGACCGTCTGTATAAGCCAAAACAACATTATTGGGTCTAACTAGGGCAGAGCCGACACACAATGCCGTATCGAAGCCGCAATCAACTAAATTGAAGTTTGGGATATTGGTAGTCTCACGGAATACTGCATTCAGCATCCATGGTATCGAAACTGGATTGTGAGAGGAAGCTAGCACTGCATTTTCAGTACTAAACTTTTCATTATTGATCAAACTAGCTACGCCAATGGGTCTATGCATTTCTGGGCGCACGACTAGAATGAATCGATTCTTCGACCACCCTTTTTCTTCAATCCATCGATTTACCCCAAGCCTTAGAGCCTCGATTTCTGAACGTGTCGTTACTACTTCAAGAAATGAATTACTGTTCTGAGTTAAAGTGATGGGAAATAAAATAAACAATACCGGTAGAAAAAATACTCTATGTGACGATTTTATTGGTAATAATAAAATTAATTTACTCATTAAATAAACAATAGAAAAACTAAAGAATAGATAGAAAGAAATAACGTGGCGTGTTGCTAAGTGATCCATTTTGCTGAAAAGCCATGGAGATGTCGATGCTAACAAAACCAAATAAATGGTAATGAATAAAGTCGCAGTATGAATAGTAATGACAAAATAATTTTTAAATGAATTTTGTGAAAAATAAGAAATAATGACTGATAAAATGAAAGTGGCAACAATTATAAGTGTCATTCCGTGAATGGAGGGGGAGTTAAAGGGCGACATTGTATAGAAATAAAGTGTAATTTCTTCAATTCTGTCAATTATAGAACCAAGCGATAATTGGGCGGTGAATTTGTAGTTCCCGAGGTCTGGTAAATCACCTTTAGTCAAAAATAGTATAAAAATCACTATCTTTGTAATGCCGTAGTATATAAATGAAATTAAGGCGTAAAAAAATAAAGAAAATACCAATTCAATTATTCGTTTGAGGATGGTTAGTTTAATATTCGTAGCAAAATTTATTAACAATAATGGAAGAACGATAAATGCGAAAGCAGGATATATCATGCATGCAGACAAGAACAGTATTGCCGACTTAATATAGGTTTTGTAATTTCCAAGAACCCAAGAATCTATTTCCGATAAATATTTATATGAAGCTCCGGATAAAACAATAGATAGTAATACCATTAATGCAGGCCAACCCTGTAGATACATGAATGAGTATGCTGGGGATGTTACAAAGACTGCAGAAACAACAAAAGCTGAGACCAGATTGTCTGTAAATTTCACTAGTATCAAAGCAAAATAAGCAACTGTAAAAACGATAACAGCTAAAGACAGAGCCCTCAGAAGCCTAAAGTCCGAAATCTGTTCAACAAACGCATGCTCTAAACACTCTGTTGGCCAAACCAGTGGTCTTCCAGTTTGAATATAAAACCCTCGGATCATTGAAGAGCACTGCTTTAGACGATCAATAGAAGATTGCGCATCTGTTGAATAGCGAAAGGCTCGCCACTGATCTTGTGCAACATAGTCAAATTGAAGGGTTGGTAGGTAGGCAAAAATAACAAGAAGTAATGAAGTGATGATTAGAAATTTTGAAGATGTATCTTGGTTTTTCCATTGATAAGAAAATTCTCTCATCCCAAACATTAACCGCGCCTCCAGAACCACAACTCGCGGATGAACTGAAAGTAATAGGCTGCGCCCCACTGCAACACTTGGAGTTTTCTCTCGCCGCCGATGCGTGGCGGTTCGTCGCCAGGAATTTCGGCAATCATCAGTTTTGCTTTTGCTGCACGAACAGAGAGAAGCGGTTCCCAACTGATCTTGGTTCTGAATAGCTTTTCTGGTAACGCGTGAGCGTCCTCACGATTGAGGCCTAGTTCCTGAGCCATTGCTTTTCGATAGGCGCGATAGATGACCATAACATCGGTATAGTGTCCACCGTGCAAAAAGTTGACCGTATGGGTGAAAAGCCAGTTGCCGAAAGCGGTCACGAAATCGTCATCCTCGCTCTTGGCATCGCCCAAATAACGAGAGGCAATCACCATATCGTAACCTTCCTTCATCTTGGCAATCAGCTCAGGAATTAACTCGGGTACGGAATTACCATCAGGGCTGAAGGTGATGACAACATCTCCTTGGATGAACGGCCATACCTCTGTATAGGCATGACGAAAGCCTCTTTTTTGTTGGATGTATACCTCGTAACCATTTTCGTGCGCCCACTCTACGGTACCATCGGTTGATCCACCATCAACTACAATAATCTGATCAATCCAAGACCGGTCGATCTGTGGCATGATAGCTTTCATCCCGTTTATCTCATTGAGCGTCATTACCAGGAGTGTCGTTTTCATTTGCTTTCCTATCTTTTAGAAATTTTGGTAAACAATCTCACGAGTGCCAGAAAAGTTACCGCAGCCGATACGATGAGAATCCCGCGAATAATTTCGCTCACATCATCTTGGTTTGCTGTGAAGGTTTGTAGAGTGTCACCGATATAGGCAACTGCTATGGAGGGAGGTAAAAGGAAAACAAAAGTTGGCCAGAGAAAGCCAAGATTGGACAATGAGGTAAGACCCAGTAAGTAGTTCAGAGGTCCTGTGGGAATGATGGGGTTAACACGGGCAAAGGCTACAAATTTCCAGCCATTGCGTTCAAATTCCTCTTGTACCCTGCCTGCCCATCTGTTTTGGAAACGTTCCCCCATGGGTTGGCCCATTAGCCGCCGTGCCACAAAAAAAGAGATCCAACCACCGAATGTTACACCAATGGTGGAGTATATACCGCCTACGAAGCCACCCCAGAAGAAGCCTGCGGCTAGATTTAGGGGAAGCGAGGGCAATGCAGCAACGACCGAGACGGCATAGACTAACGTAAACAATAGAACGGCAGCAATTGGATGTTGGGTCCGATATTGTTCAATTATTGACGGGCTAAGCCCGCCGCTTCGGTAATTATACCAAGCCCAGACTACAAATATGACAAGGAGAATGAACAAAACTGCGCGCTTGGGTCCTATATATCGCCGAAGGCCTTTTTTATTTTTCAGGGATTTTATGAGATACGCCATGCACTCTGAGCCTCAACCCGAGGTCGCGGAAAATACGATTTCCGGCTCGTCTTACCGGGCGGTACTGATATGACCATCGGTATTTATGCTACACAATCGGCACATTATAGATGATCGCAAAGTGAGGTCGATTTTTATTCTGGTGCCTAACTCAATTTAGCAACTTCTAACGTATAACGGCAAGAGCTAAGAACCAATTCATATTCAAAAAGCTTTGGAAGGGGCCTGTCAGTCAAATTTGAATTGGCTCGCGACAGCCATTATCATTGTCTTTTATGCCACAGAAATACCGCGCCACTCAGCGAGAGCGGCGTTACGTGTCAGCTTGAAATTTAGCTGCTGTAGAAGCCACTCTCGCCGAGAGGCGAGATCCTGCCCGTTATATCGTAACTGTGCATCGACAGTTTCCAGGCACCGAAGCCCTGATCTATGATGATCTAGGATTGGCCACGGACCGCAAATCCAAGCATGAAGAAGCGCCCATGCGGAGTTTGGCTCTTGCCGTTGATCTAAACATCAATTCCGGAAATCATACACTCAATCATCTCCAGTCGTTCAATATCAATCTGCCATTTGTGCTCAAAGGCAGAATAGGGGGGGCGCCGCTTGCGGTTCTCGTTTGTAACAAGCACTAACTCTATGTCTCTGGTCGCGATTGAGGGATGTTCGAATAGCTCGCCTAACAGCCGCAGGCGTCTAGGTGTGACAAGATAGCGATCACTGGATATCATTCAGATTCCAAAACTGTTGATCGAAAGGGTCGGCTAGCCCATTCAATTGCTTAAGTACCAGAATCTTTGAGGCGTTTCTGCAGCTGATTCAACGGAGGATTAGCTTTGCATCATCTATTTCAGCGCACGAGCCTCGCACCAGACGACCTTTGAGCAGATTCAATCCAAATTGCAGGAGGAAATGTACAAATTCAGGTGCGGTCACGTTCGGCGGTATGTCCCTACTGCGGTCGACCCGATGTTAGGGATATGTAAAAGACCAGCAGTTTTGATTTTCGAACAATTCGATCCTAGAATTGTGTCTGTGCAGACAAGTTGCACGGAAGACTGTGAATGGACGTTCGTAATCATGTGTTGCAGTTCGATAAATGAAATTGGTTCCTGTATGAAAGGCAAGCAAAGAAGCACGCATTTGCCGTGTAGGTGGCATTGAAACGTTGCGGGAAAATACGATGAAGATCATTATAACGGGTGCCTCGGGATTGATAGGAACCTCTCTGACACAATTTTTGGCAGAGGAGGGACATCAATTGTTGCTGGTTGGGCGCGATGCCGCACGACTAAGAAACCTGTTTCCTGATCAACTCAGCTGCAGCTATACAGATCTGTCGCCGGAGTTACTAGGCGAGTATGAAGCGTGTGTGCATTTGGCAACGCGCAACAAAGACGCTGGCGGATCGCTGGCGGAATTCCAAGGCGCAAATGTCGAACTATTGAGTGATTTTTGTGATAATCTTGTCCAAGCCAATGTGCCGCAGCAAATATATTTCTCGTCCATTTTAGCAGACGAAGATGGTTCATCTTTTTATTCAAAAACAAAGTGGCAAGCGGAAAACCTCTTGCTGAATCTTTCGCAGCGCGTGCCTAATTGGCGACTGACAATCCTGCGGCCAGCTTATATTCATACGTTCACCTATCGCGGAAAGCTGACGCTTTTGAACCGGATGCCTAATGCTGTTTCCAAGCGGGCATTTCAGATACTTGCTGCATTCAGACCAGTGGTCTCGCTTGACGAGGTGCTGCAAACTGTTGATCTGGCTCTCGCAGGAACGCTGCCAGTGAATGAGGGGCCCGTCGTTTTAACCAGTCAACAAAAAGACAATCCTTTCTACGCCCTGATCCGCTGGCTGATTGATTATGCGTTCGTGTTTGCCGTGCTTTGCTTTGCGTGGTTGTTTCCCATTCTGTTTTTGTTGATCAAATTGGATAGTCCTGGCCCCATAATTTTCTCGCAACAAAGGGTCGGCAAAGATGGAAAGCTCTTCATGTGTCATAAATTTCGATCCATGCGGGTTGGGACTTATGATATGCCTACTCATGAGTTGCCGCCATATGTCGCGAATAAATTTGGACAGTTTTTGAGAGAAACAAAAATCGATGAGTTACCTCAGATCTGGAATATTCTGAGGAGAGAGATGACGTTGATTGGCCCCCGACCTTGCTTGCCAATGCAAGATAAATTATTGTATTATCGAAATAAATTGGGTGTGCTGAGTGTTCTGCCTGGCTTGACTGGCTATGCACAGGTAAACAAGGTTGATATGAGCGAACCTAAGCGCTTAGCGGCGATGGATCGTGACTATATCAACCGGCGCACATTATTGTTGGATTGCAAAATCTTGCTCAAAACTGCGTTCAAGTGATTTTTCCTTGGCTCCAAAACCGGTTCTATTCCGGTTGAAAACATACTGACTAGATGATAGTCGTTCGAAAATTATCCTACAATCTAGGCGGCAGATAGTGAGCGGGCTTTCAGCGTCAAATAAGATTTTTAGTCCAAGATTTTTACTGTACGCGCTTGCGGCGTGGATGCTTTTGATTGCAGTGTTTACTGTTTTGGGTAACGCTGCCTCTGATATTTGGCTCGTTGGTACTATCGTCATTTTTATTGCCCATTCAGCAGCAACACATCAATGGCAATGGCTACAAACAAGATGGTTCCAGCTTGCGATAGTTTTCTGGATTTGGTTGGTGATCACGTCGCTTCTATCGCAATGGCCGGAAAGCTCAATCAAAGTGTCTTTGCCATGGATACGATTTCCCCTTTTCGCAATTGCTCTGCCGATCCTACTTGGGTTGCAGTTTAGAATGCGGCACATTCTACTTGCGTCACTTGTCACATGTCTTCTTGTCCTAGCTATCGTGCTTGTTTTTGAGAAAATCAACAACCCTGGTGTTGAACGGCTGTATGGTGTCTGGAGCCAGGATCAATCCCCCAAAGCGGGTTGGCTGGTTGCTGGGTTTGGGCTTCCGGTGGCTTACTGGGCGTTGAGCAAAATGCTAGAAAGTGCGACAGCGGCTTTATGGGCATTGCCCCTCGTTGCCATTCTTGTGTTTTCTGCAACATTGACCGGTGAAATTTATATTACCCTGTCATTTTTGTTAGGCATTGCGCTGTTTCTCGTAGCCTGCCGGATGAGCGTCAAGTTATCAGCTTGGGCGTTTCTACTGGGTCTTTTAGTTCTTCTATTGATTATATGGTTTGCTCCGGAAACGGCTCAACGCTTTCAGCATTCTCTCACGACTCGCCTCCCGTGGATGCCGAGTAGCGATTACTATACCCCATGGATGAGAGGGCTTGCCGCAGCAGAACTCAATCCGTTTCTTGGAATTGGTGCAAAGAATCATATGTTCTATTGTGAAGAAACCGCCGAATTGCTCTCCATTGGTGGTGGTGTTTGTTTTCCACACCCGCACCAACTTTACATACAGATAGCCGCTGAAACTGGTGGAGTTGGGCTGTTTCTGTTTCTTCTAATGGTAGCCGCACTAATTTATGAAATTGTGAAAGGCGCGCATTGGCGCACTCTTCCGCTGCCCACAAAGGCCGCACTTTGCCTCGTAATAACAGTGCTCTGGCCCATTTCCACCTATTCTCATGCCTTCGGGCAGCACAGGAATTTCTTCACCTGGTTTGCCATAGCTTGGGCCCTATCATTCGTTTCCAAAAAGAACACATCGCGAGGTAATTCAAACCATCCCACGGCATGAGCTGCGACTGAAATTCGAAATGTGAGTTGAGGAGGTGTATCTAGCCGCTATAGATGAAGCTAAGAATGACGAAGTGCCGATCTCCGGCCGCAACGCAATACTGCAGGCGCTTTTTGATCTTTCCATATGCAGAAAATCAGAAGTATCGGACGCTCAAAGGCGCAGGCGTTCCATTTATTAAGATCTTTGCGACAGGCTCACGAGAAATCATCAAACAGGAATCTCACGAACAAGGCGCCTGTTTCACCGCTAAGCTTGCTGCATAATATCAACAACCAAATGAGGCAAAGTCACTCCAATTTTGAATCACACTTGGTTCTGTTTTTTTGATTGTTGAACCTGAAGGGTTTATTTTTTTGATATGACCTTTGAAGCTTTCGAAGAAAGCGGTTACAAGGGTTTTCTTCGAGCAATTTGGTCCCAATTGATATTTTTACACTGAGACCAGTTTAAGGAAAGGCTTCGTCTTGTTCAAACCCCACATGGGAGGCCGATTTAATTCGGGTTGCTTGTTGCCTCTTGTTAAACAGATAGTGAAAAGTCGGCGGTTGATCGGAGCAATGGCCATCCGAGATTTTAAAACGCGTCATGTCGGTACGTTTGGTGGCATCATTTGGGCAATCATCCAGCCACTTGCTCTGGTTACTGTATTTTATTTTGTTTTCGCCATCGGCTTTCGCGTTCAAAGCCCTGAAAAAACACCGTTCATACTGTGGTTTGTCGCTGGACAGGTTGTATGGACGCTTTTTAGTGATAATTTGATTTCAATTGTTTCCTCCATTACCAGTAACGCCCATTTTATCAAAAAAACTATTTTCCCTTCCGAAATATTTGCGGTTATCAAAGTCGTTTCAGGAACTATGTCGCATTTGATATTTCTGTCCATTCTCGTTTTGGTGATGATTTTTTTCAAAATTCCGTTTCATATCGAGCGAATACTCGTCCTATACTATTATTTTGGCATGGTTGTATTCATGCTTGGGCTGGGCTGGCTATTGTCCGCGCTGGAGCCGTTCTTTCGCGATATTTCTCAGGCCCTTGGGGTCGTCCTGAATATTTGGTTCTGGGTTACGCCGATTGTCTGGCCCGAGCAGATCATTCCCGAGCGTTATCATTGGGTGCTTGACTACAATCCCATCTACTATCTCGTAACCGGATACCGACAGTCTCTTATATATGACGAAGTTATATGGCCGGACTTATGGCAGACTGCCTATTTTTGGGGTGTAACAACTGTTCTCTTTGCTACCGGAGTGTTTGTTTTCAATCGCCTAAAAACAGAGTTTGCTGATGTCATCTAGCAAAATGCCGGATCCAATCACTTTAGAAAATATAGTGATCTCGGCCCAACAGGTCTCGAAAAAATTTCGCCTCTTTGACAATCCAAATGATAGAATAAAGGAAGCGCTTCATCCGTTTCGTAAAAACTATCATCGTGAGTTTTGGGCTCTGAACGACATTAGCCTTGATGTTCGTAAGGGTGAAATAGTCGGGATACTTGGACGAAATGGCAGCGGAAAGTCGACTTTGCTGCAGATAATCTGCGGTGTTATGCGGCCGACCCATGGAGCAATTCATACATCAGGTCGCATATCCGCACTCTTGGAGTTGGGAGCTGGTTTTAATCCTGAATTCACTGGTCGCGAGAATGTGTTGCTCAGTGGCGCCATAATGGGCTTTGAGGCCGATGAAATGAAAGCCCGGTTGCCTGAGATTGAAGCATTCGCCGACGTTGGCGCTTTTTTCGACCAGCCTGTAAAAGCATATTCTTCAGGCATGTTCGTACGAGTTGCCTTTGCTGCTGCAATTAGTATTGATCCAGAAATCTTGGTGGTGGATGAAGCGCTGAGCGTTGGTGACGCCAAATTCCAGCATAAGTGTTATAAAAAAATTGAATCGTTCAGAGCTGCAGGCAAAACAATTTTGCTAGTAACCCATGATGTGGGCCAAATTACCGCCCACTGCGATCGAGCAATCCTGATCGATAAAGGTAGCATGTTGATGGATGGTCCATCACGAGACGTCGTCGATAAATATATCGAGATGTTGTTCTCAGACACAGACGAACTTCCTCTAGAGGACAGACCAACTCGCGATATAGGCACCGCTTTCAAATCTTTGGAGAAGAAAGAAAAATCCAACTTAGAGAAATTTACTGAAATAGATAAAAGGATTGAGCAGCGCGGGTCATACTGCAAGGATGAAGCACGCTACGGAAATTTGGCGGCGGAGATTATCGATTGTGTCGTGGAAGTTTCTGGCGAGCTTAATGCGGTACAGCTTCAACCCGGAAAACCTGCGAGATTGCACCTCAAGGTAGCATTTCATCAGCAGATAAATCCCATGTATGGATTTGCAATCAAAAATTTGTCCGGAATTGAAATATACGCGACCAACTCCTTCATGTGTAGGCAGCCCATGCCACTGGGAAAAGCTGGAGAGACCAAAGTAGTGGTTATTGAATTTGATGTACCGCTCCAAGCCGGTGAGTATTTCTTGGATTTGGGCGTCACTGCTGTCGATGGGTCTGAAGGTGGTCTTGCCGCTGACGTTCGACGATCTGTGATGATGGTGCAGGTGGCATCAAACGCAAAGAAAAAAAGTTTTAATGGATTAGTCGATCTTTCCCCGAAATTTAGTGTCAAGTAGACAGCTTGCTGAGGCCTCGCTCGACCACAGTGGGATACAAAAATGACGCAAATGACCAAGAGACGCGGGTATTCGGACAAAGTCACAGCCACAGTGCTGCTTGAGGCCTAGATGGAGACAAGACGGCGCAAAAACAGTTTCCTATCATAAAATCGATTGAAGGAAAGTCGCGATATGGAAATGGCAAGCGATGATCAATCAAGAGGCCGTGGACCTAGCCCTGACCCGAGACTGCCAATTGCTAAGCTTGTTCTTTGCTCCCGGCACGTTGATATCAACCAGACCCTCCAGGGTACTGCCCAGTAAAGCGCAGCATCCAATTGTGCAGTGTTTGAGGCCCCCTTTGTCACCCGGCAGGTAGAACGTCAAGCAATTACCCTGTGAAAGGGAAAAGTAGCTCGGTTAGATCTATCAAACTATGTACGAGTATATCGGGCGCGGGATTAACAGTTTTCGGTTGTTTAGAAAACAGAACAGAAGTCCCGATACCTGCGTTATAAGCGGCTTCGATATCCGATGCTTTGTCTCCCACAAGCACCGATGATCCTAGATCAAGGGCATGCTCTTTGCTTGCACGATAAATCATACCTGGTCTTGGCTTTCGATCCTCGGAATTCACCTTGTAACGACCAATTCCATGCACCGGATGAAAAGGGCAAAAATAGATACCGTCAATGGTAACCTCTTCGCTTGCAAAATACGCGATCATCCATTCCGACAAAGAATGAAACTGCTCTTCAGAATAGTATCCACGCCCGATGCCAGCCTGGTTTGTCACGATGATGATTGGCATGCCAGCGGACATCGCTCGGCGGCAAAGGCCAAATATCCCTTCTACGAAATGAAAATCCTCAATTTTGTGCACATAACGAAGATCCTCATTGATTACGCCGTCTCGATCTAAAAACAATGCCGGTCTTTTCATAGCGTGAATTTGTCCATTCCTAAAATATCAAGCACCTTGCTTCGAAATTGTCTCATAAGCTGCAGGAAGGAGCTGTCGGGTATAGACTGGGTCATTAATGTGATGGATGGTTATTGATCCTCAGCAAGACCAAAGCCCACAGAACACCGCTGAGCGCCATCAGTGACTAGACCCCTTCTCCCCAGTCGGTCATCTGTTTCAATCGTCATCTTGGCTATGCCTTCTTGAATCCAGCATAATAGAACCGTAAAATCATCCAAACACACAGATAACAGCGCCAGGACAGGGGCAGGTTAGCGTCCAGAAGAAATAATCTGACATATGCGCGAATAGGGAAAAATATGCCGCGCCGATGGAGGCTCACGGGTGAAAAACTATGCGGGTGCAGAGGTCTTTCAGGAAATTTAATAGCATAGACCAGTCGCTCGGCTTCAGCTTCCCGTAGTGAGATGAGTTCGGCAAACGTATAATCATCGTCAAATCGGGCTCGTTCGGTATATGTTTTGTCTAATACGCTCGTATTTACGCGGTAATGGACATGCTCCATCACTATATTTTCAATGTAGATGAAGCGCTGTATCCCCTTCTTCTCAAGTCGTTTGAAAATGTCCATGAGATGGACATCGATAAAAGCTCCTTTATAGGCCCGAGGATAGACCTCAAGCATCAGATCGGTCATTTTGCGCGACATAATTGGAAACGTGCAGAGCTTTCTGCCTTTAAAAAGATCGTTGCCGTAGGCTAGATATATTCCATCCGGAAAGCGCCCGTCGATTTCGCGCACGATATCATCCCAACCTTTGGTCCTGAAGATCATATCATCATTCACCGCGATAGAAATCTCACCGCTCGCCCGTTCCAGGCAGATCGCATTATATGCCCCCATATTTTGCCGAGGGACAACAACCTGAATTAAGTTCAAACTTGGAAATTTTATGTCACGGCTATCATCATCGTCATCGTCAGAACAAATAATGACTTCAATTTTGCTAGGTTCAGCTGCCGTTTCCAAGACACTATTGAGAAAACGATAAACAAGCGTCCGTCGACCGCGCGTAGGTAGCAGAAGAGAAATCTGTTTGATCATTCAGATTGACACCATCATCAAAAAACACAGCCGAAGAAAGAGATCACTCGATTTACTGAAGCAGGCTTGGGCGCTTTAAAAAGAAAGACTTGAGGTGCTTCCTGAAGCATTCCCGATTGAAGGGCTGTATATCGTAAACACGACAAACAATAAAGAGGTGGCATTTAGCTGTGCCTGAGACAATTCCTCAAAAACACTTCAACACGTCAGAATTACACCGACGTTCAAATCGACAAATGATCTGTAATCGCCCAAAAATCGATCATGTCATGCGGAAAAGGGTGCTCGCGCTCAAATGTCTCGGCCATATCAACGTAATTATCATATGCGCGATCATACATTCCGCGCCAATCCTCTGAATAGGATTTTAGCTCGAGCATCCAGTCTTCATTGTCGATGCCAAGTTGGTAAGTGCATTTCGCCATTTCACAAGTATCAAAGGTGTCCAGTGAAACCGTTGCACGTCCGCAGCGCAATGCAGCCAATATTCGCATTGAGGACAACCACTGCCACTCTTTTCTTTGAGGGAGGTTTAGCACCAACTTTGCGCTGATATTGATCGCGTCCCTCTTCTCGGGAGCGAGTAACGTCGACGGATATTTGATTGATAAATCGTTTGCAGAAATTATCGACAGCAAACCTTCTCTAAATTTTGTTTTGAAACCAGTAAACGCAAAGTCGCACATTGGATTGGTCGATGTGTTGTTTGCCTTTTTTATTCTTGGAAAAGGTATTGATAGAACTTCTATTCCAACTAACATCTCAGACATATTGAGTAGTTCTGGAAGATCGCCTAAAACGAAGAGACATCTAATGTAAGATTGACAGCTGAAGAGGTATTTAAGTCGATCTACCTGCGTCTTTGGATGCATATAATCATTGTCGCTCCATAATGGTTGACCATGAATAAATACCTTGCCGTTTTTTAAGTCTACGTGCTCGGTCATGACAACAGCGACGCGTTTTTTAGTCCTCGTGCAATATTCCACTAATATTTCACGCGTGTCTGCAGAAAAGTTTTCAATAACAACGTTTAACGCATCATCGTTAGGTGACTGACTGACTGTTATTTCGTACCCATTCTGCTTGAATGCAGCCACGATGTAATCCACCTGATCGCTGATGCCGAAATAGAGGTGGTTATAAACCCACAAATTTATTTTTGGCTTCTGAGCAATTTCTTTAGGTTGGCCGCACACGCTTTGTCTCCCATTTGGTGTCGATGACTAGCACTTCCCGTTTCTAATGCACCTTCTAGGTGGTGCCAATATTTCAATGCATGGCGTAAATCATTAAGGTTGGAGTGATTTTGTATTTTTATTTCTATAATTTTCAATTTTACTTGTCATTTATGATGCGTGTGATCAGCTTACTATATCGAAAGTGCTTATAAATTCTCATGTATTCATTATTATTGAGGCGATAAACATCGAATTCACCTTCACTTACTGGAATTGCTATAAATAGATGGAAATATCTTACTATATTGAATCCTTCAATCCCCTCCGCAACCAGTTCCGAATCTTCCTTGACGCCAAATCCCAGTTTGTAACCTGCCCAGTATTTACTAAATCGAATGGCCAACAAAATGATCGCCTTCAAATATCTGAAAAAGCGCCTGACAAGACCATGCAATTTCGGGTTTCGCATGAGTTTTCGTGACACCCATTTCACGATAGACGGCTTGCCAGGCTCAGGCCCATACTTATCGGAAGGAAAGAGCATATCTACCAAGGCCAATAGATCATATTCAATTTTTAATTTGGGTGCGGACGGGTTTAAATAATGTTCCAAAACGGACCAATCATTCAAACTTATTTCGGAATTCCCATGGGCATGCAGAAATGTGCCACCCAACTCAAAAATCACGTCGTCGCCGGAATAAATACGTTTTACGGGTTGGGGAACGCTTTCAAAGACTCTGGCCCAGTCAGCCTTGTCCAAAGTTCCGTTCTTAAAAACAAATTGCCTCTTCTTCAATGTCGGAACATCAATGGCCGTGCTTTCAGTAATATTTTGAACAGACTGCCAAAAATGATCGCTAAACGCTTTGCCGGAAAACCTGGTTTTTGCCTCGCTGAGAATTCTACGCCTCAACGGGGTAATCGTATCAGGCTGATCGAGAAGACCACACACACGCGTCAGCAACTGAGAAACGAGCGAGTCATCGACAGACTTGGCCATCTTATAGTTGTCGAGAAAAATGCCCGTATCACTATCTCTAGACCAGATAGCCTTATGCATTCCCTTGAGAACGATCCCGGTTTCTCCGTCGTTAACATATACGGATGTCCCCAGCGTATCAGTTACTACGGGAATCGCGGCACAATGCATTGCGTGCAAGATTGAAGCCGAATGTAAGGAGGCACTGGGCAACAAGAAAAATTGCGAGCTCTGCATCAAGGCGTTTAATTCATGGTTGGACAGATATTTCTGAGTCCATAAAATACTCTTTCCCATTTCGGAAGCAACAAACTGCGGGTCCACGCCATTTTCTTTTAAACTCAAATCAGACGGACGGCCGCATTGTAGTATCAGCTGTCCTCTACGCCCTGATTCCAAATATTCCTTCCAAAAACGAAGGGCGATATGACCACCACGTTTGAAAAAATTATTAGGACTTTGACTGGCAGAGTTGATGAAGAGGAAGCGAGGCACATTTCCTTCCGAAAACTCTGGGTAGACCTCTTTGTCAAAAGACTTATTGCTTAAGCCTGCTTTAGAAGAGAAGAGTTTTTCGTCAATAGAAGGACTATTAAAAAACAGTCTAAAGCTTTCAAGCGTTTCCGGAATATGGGAGAATATTGCCAAACACATCGGATTGGAGAAAATTGACTGATAGTGCGCTTTCAAGGCAGCTTGCTGTCGATATTTCCCGTCACCCTGTTGCGTAAAAGGAAAAAATACGGGTGCGAAAGCCTCACAATGAAATACGAAAGGCCTTTTCATTGAAGGGAATGGCGCCGTATGATGAAACTCTATTTCTCCTTCAAGAGCCTCTGTTAACAAAATGTTGCTTGGAGTGAAAAATTCATAATAGGTTTTGGGTATGAAACCGGGAGGGGCCGAGTTAGCCGCCTTTTCAAGACGTTTCACATCGCACGCTATCTTCTCTCTTTTATCTTTATTCAGCTCCAGAAAACGCTGAAGCTGGACATTATCCCAAGCCTGAATATCCACCTCCGCTGGGGCATGGTCAAATAATGCCCTATATAGCGGATGAAATCCATTTAGAGGGATATAGTGACTAAGGCTCCAGGGGGCGGCTACCTTCAATACCCCTCCATTTTTTTTAGCTGTACCAAAAACCATTTCTGCCCCAAAAAATAGAGGTTGCGCTCCCTCTACAAAAAACTAGATGCTATCCGGATCTTTAAAACAGTTGAAGTTACCCATCAACGTATATTGATCCAAACTTTGTAATTTGCTTAGAAATAATTTGTGTCTCATCACAACCGCACGCGCGTGGACAACTTTCGTCAAGTTAGCCGTCTTCATTGTTCCGTCTATTCGCAAGCGGAGGCGTCGGAAGCAAACCCCAGAGCACCGAACCTTGTTGGATAACGCGTCCTAACCAGCTATCTTGACCGACTGGTCCAGCCCTTACTGCTTTTCCGCAACTCGAAAAAAAACGGGTAATTCAAGAGAGGGCACACCAGATGGCTGTTAAATGCAACCTTAAGTAAAGTATTGTTTTTTTGCCCTTTTCATGGGTCCCTATATTTTTTTAATCGAGTGGACAATGGAGCCGAAAATGTAAATTGTAGAAAAAACTGGAGAGGTGATTCGATGGATGCGTTCTTCATAAATCCGGATTCGTCGGCCAAAGCCTATCAAGATCTTGCTAAAACCTTTTCGGCCATTGAGCCGCCGACCTGGTCATTGCTGCTTGCTGAATCCTGCCGCAGCAAAGGTTATGCTGTCGGGATTTTGGATTGCGATGCGGAACGTCTATCGCTTGAGCAATCGGTGAAACGGATAGAGGAAGCTCGCCCACGTTTGATCGTCATGGTTCTATACGGGCAGAATCCAAATTCCGGTACAACCAGCATGATTGGTGCCATTCAGTTGGCGCGTGCTATCAAAGAGGCTGGATTATCCGCACCCGTTTGTTTTGTTGGCTCGCATACGAGTGCGTTGCCCAAAGAGGTTCTCTCCTATGACTGCGCGGATTTGATCCTTCTGAACGAAGGCGTTTATGCGCTGCACAATCTGTTAGCCTCGAATCTGAAGGATGATGTCAAATCCATCAGGGGTATTGGATACAAGGAAGTCAGCGGCCTAGAAACGTCACTGATTCTAAATGCACCTGAACGCGTGGTTCCTCAGTCACATATGGACATCGATTTGCCGGGATACGCTTGGGATCTCTTGCCATATAAGGAGAAACCGCTTGATCTCTACCGTGCACATTTTTGGCATGCCGGGTTTGATCACGCTAAAAGAACACCATTTGCGGCAATATACACGTCGCTCGGCTGTCAGTTCGCCTGTAACTTTTGCATGATCAATATCGTGAATCGTGTAGATAGTGATGACAAAATCGATGCATCCCATTCGCGTGGAATGCGTTTTTGGAGCCCCGAGTGGGTAGCGCGCGAAATGCGCAAGTTGGCGGATATGGGTGTTGAGACACTCCGTATCAGCGATGAGATGTTCTTCCTCAATCGAAAATATTATCTGCCGATTCTGGAGAATTGCATTGAGGAGGAATACGGGTTCAACATGTGGACCTACTCTCGCATTGACACGGTTCGCCCCTCAGCGCTGGAGACCTTTAAGAAGGCCGGTGTGAACTGGCTTGCTCTTGGTATTGAGGCCGGTAACCAGCTCGTTCGTCAGGAAGTCTCCAAAGGAACCTTCAAGGAAGTCAACATTCGCGAGGTCTGCAAGACGATCACGAATTCTGATATAAACATCATTTCAAACTATATTTTTGGCTTCCCGGAAGACAATCTCGACACCATGCAGCAGACGCTGGATCTTGCGCTTGAGTTGAACACGGAAATGGCCAACATGTATCCTTGTCAGGCGCTCCCGGGTAGCCCGCTCTACAACACTGTCAAGCAGAAGGGGTGGGCGCTTCCCTCAAGCTATGAAGGATTCGCGTTCCTTTCCTATGAGAGTGAACCCATGCAGACAAACCATCTGAGCGCAGCAGAGGTCCTAAAATTCCGCGATGAAGCTTGGCAAAGCTATTTTACTAATCCTGCCTATCTGGATCTGGTTGAGAAGCGTTTTGGTGCGGTTGAGCGCTCCAACGTTGAGGATATGACCAAAATTAGACTCAAACGTAAGCTTCTTGGAGATTAATGGCTCATGATTATTACAAAAACGCCATTTAGAATTTCCTTTTTCGGTGGAGGAACAGACTATCCAGGATGGTACAACAAGCACGGCGGTGCAGTCCTTGCCACGTCGATTGACAAATATTGTTACATCACCTGCCGGCTGCTTCCTCCGTTCTTTGAGCACAAGCACCGAATTGTGTATTCTAACATTGAGAATGTAAAAGAAATTGAGGAGATTCAACATCCTTCCGTGCGCAATGTCATGCACTGGATGGACGTCGTCGAAGGGTTGGAGATCCATCACGATGGCGACTTGCCTGCACGCTCAGGCATTGGCTCAAGTTCATCTTTCACTGTCGGTCTGATCCATGCGATCAAGGCTCTGCGTGGCGAGTATGTGTCCAAGAGAGATCTGGCTATCGATGCCATTCACGTCGAGCAGGATGTGATAAAAGAAAATGTCGGCTCACAAGATCAGGTGAGCGCGGCTTTTGGCGGTTTCAATAAGATTAGTTTCCCCTCTTCAGGAGATTTTTCGGTTGATCCGGTAATCATGAACAAGGAACGCCAGGCTGCACTGGAGAGCCACATGATGTTGTTCTTTACGGGATTTACCAGGATTGCATCGGAAATTGCGAAAACTCAGATCGACAACCTGTCCAGCCGTCAAACCGAACTAGAGACAATGCATGCGATGGTTGACGAGGGGCTCTCTATCCTGGGCAACTGCAGTACAAGCCTTGATGAGTTTGGCACGCTTTTAAATCATAGTTGGCATTACAAGCGCCGTCTGTCCGACCGTGTTTCCAACGCTGCAATTGATGAGCTTTATGCCACGGCCATAAAAGCTGGTGCTCTCGGGGGAAAAATTCTTGGTGCTGGCGGCGGTGGGTTTTTACTGATGTTTGCCCGTCCCGAAGAACAGCCGAAGGTCCGTGAAGCGCTTCGCAATCTGGTGCAAGTGCCGTTCAAGTTTGAGAATAGCGGCTCCAGCGTCGTTCTCTACCAACCGAACGGATTTTGAGATGCTGAGCAAGAATAGTCGCATCTATATCGCGGGCCATACGGGACTTATCGGTTCTGCCTTTGATCGAGTTTTGGCAAAAGACGGATACCGCAATCTTATCAAACGCTCTCATGGTGAGCTTGAGCTGACGGATGGGCCCGCTGTTGATCAATTTTTTGAAGCGGAAAAACCGGACTTCGTGATCCTATCTGCCGGCAAGGTAGGGGGTATTCAGCAAAATCAGGCCACCCCGGCCACATTCATTGATACAAACCTGTCGATCCAGCTCAATGTGCTCAAGGCTGCACACCATGTTGGCGTAGAGCGCCTTGTATTATTTGGGTCTTCTTGCATGTATCCACGCGAATGTCCGCAACCGATGCCGGAAACAGCACTTTTAACAGGGCCTCCAGAGCCAACCAGTTTGCCTTATGCAATATCAAAACTTGCAGGCGTGCAATTATGCCTTGCTTACAATAAGCAATATGGCAGTCAGCGGTTCATTCCGGTCATCCCCAATAGCGCCTATGGGCCAAACGACAATTTTAATGCGGATGCTGGCCATGTTCTTTCAGCATTGATGTCTCGTTTTCATAAAGCCAAAGAGAGCGGCTCACAAAGCGTCACGGTATGGGGAACAGGCACGCCAAGGCGTGAATTTATCCATTCACAAGACATTGCCAAGGCGGTCCTTCACCTGCTTTCTATGACTGGCCAGGCGATTGAGCTTCCTGTCAATATTGGTAGCGGAACCGACTACTCGATCCGCGAAGTGGCAGAGGCAATCGCTCAGACTGTTGGCTATGACGGGGCGTTGGAGTGGGACAACTCCAAGCCTGACGGAGCACCGCGCAAGCTGCTTGATTCCGAGCGTTTGCGGACGACCGGTTGGGCTCCGAGTGTTGATTTCGAAGCGGGGCTGGCAGACACTTACGACTGGTTTATGAGCCAAGGCCCTGGGCGAGAGGAATAAGATGAAAACGAACTTTTTGCGTGATAAAGCGCATTGGGTATGGCGAGAGACACTTGCCGTTCACCTCCGTGCGCCAGAGACCCGCATTGCCTCATCGCTCTCGCCGATCGAAATTTTCGTCGCACTCTATTATGATGACGTGTTGCGTTTTGATGCGATTAATCCACTTTCTCCAGAGCGTGATCGGTGCATCATCAGCAAGGGACATGGCTCCATTTGCATGTATCCTATCTTGGCCGATCTTGGCTTTTTTCCGAAAGATGAACTGGAAAAAGTCTGTATGGCAGGTGGTATTTTAGGGGGCATCCCCGATCCTGTGATCCCAGGCTATGAAACCGTGAACGGTTCGTTGGGGCATGGATTAGGGGTTTCGGCAGGAATGGCACTTGGCCTGAAAACAAGGCGTGCCGACCAGCAGGTGTTCGTCGTTTGCGGCGATGGTGAATTGCATGAAGGAGCCTGTTGGGAAGCCATTATGTTTGCTGCTCAGCACGGGCTTGATAACCTCAACCTGATCATAGACAACAATCATATTGCAATGCTGGGCTATACCGACGACATCGTTTCGCATGGTTGCTTTTCGGAGCGTCTTGGCAGTTTTGGCTGGAGTACCTATGAGGTGGATGGCCACAATATCAGTGATGTTTGCGCGACCCTTCACAGTATGAAGGCAACACGCGATGGCAAGCCGAAAGTGATGATTGCCAACACACTGAAAGGTCACGGTGTTCCCGGTTTGGAGAACCAACCATTGTCCCATATCATCAATCCGAAACCTGAAGTCATCGACAACCTTCTTGAAAGCTTAATGTGACCGAAAAACCCATTGCAATGCGTGACGCGCTGCTGACGCGGATTTGGCGGGCGATGTCCTCAGACGAGAATATTTATTTCACGTGTGCGGACTTTGGCTCGCCGGTACTGGACAAAATCCGTGTGGATTTCCCCGACCGTTTTGTCAATGTTGGCATCGCAGAACAGAACCTAATCAATGTTTCAGCAGGACTCGCGCTGGAAGGGTTCAAGGTCTTTGCCTATGCAATTGCACCGTTTATTACCATGCGCTGTTTCGAGCAGCTTCGCGTAAGTCTCGCTTTGCTTTCCGAAGTGCGCCCTATGAACATCAACCTTATTGGAGTCGGCGCAGGTTACAGCTATGTGGTTTCGGGACCAACGCATCAATGCTATGAGGACATCACATTGATGCGAGCTCTGCCGAACTTCCGCGTTTTGTCGCCTGCCGACCACATCACGGCGAGCGCTATGTTCGATCTCTGCACCGCCAATGTCGGCCCGAAATATCTCCGTTTAGACGCGCAAGTTCTGCCTGTGATATATTCTCAAGATATAGGGGCGCCAAATCTAGAGACGGGTTTTAAAATTCTGCGGACCGGCAGCAAGGTTTGCATCATTTCGACTGGATACATGTCCCACACGGCCATGAAGGTTGCGGACCGGTTGGCGGAAAGCGGCATTCAGGTGACCATCATTGATCTTTTTGACATAACCGGATTCGATCAGGCTCAAATGCAAGCACTGATCAGCACTTACAAAGGCCTGGTAACAATAGAAGAGGGTTTCCGCGGACGGGGTGGCGTGGATGCTCTGTTCTTTGAATTGGCCGCGCGCAATGACATCGACATCAAGCATCTGAACATTGGGGTCGAAGGAGGATACCGCTTCGAACTTGGTAGCAGGAGCGAATTACATGAGCAGGTCGGCATTGGAGAGAAAGCCGTTTTTGATGAGGTCAAAAACTTTGTTGCTTGTCTGTAAGTATCAGCCGACTTTTAGTTTTATACGAGAACCAAAATGAAAAAATTTCCCTTGATGCGCAACAATATCCTGCGCGAAGACCTCGATGCTGTCATCGAATATCTCAAGCAGGATGATCCAATCCTCACCAATGGCGCAAATGTACGTGCTTTCGAAGAAGAGTGGAGCGAATGGCTCGGGGTTAAATACTCGGTATTTGTCAATTCCGGTTCCTCGGCAAACTTGATGTCGATGACTATTCTCAAGTTCGAATATCCCGACGGCGGTGAGATCATTGTTCCTCCGTTGGCTTGGGTTTCGGATATCGCCTCGGTGCTGCAAACCGGGTTCACACCTGTCTTTGCTGATATCAATCCGCGTACGCTTGCGATGGATACCGATAAAATTCTCGAAAAAATCACCGACAAGACCCGGGCGGTTTTCTTGACACATGTTCAAGGTTTCAACGGACTGAGCGACAAGTTGATTGTCGAACTCAAAAAGCGCGGGATTCCACTAATCGAGGATGTATGTGAATCTCACGGAGCACGGCACAAAAACGCCAAGTTGGGAAGCATTGGCGTAATGTCCAACTTTTCCTTCTACTACGCTCACCACATGACCACGATCGAAGGTGGCATGGTTTGCACCAACGATTCAGAGATCTGTCAAAACCTGCGCATGTTGCGTTCACACGGTATGATACGCGAGAGCACGAATGAAACTCTAAAAGATGCCTATCTTGCCGCGCATCCCGACCTGAATCCCCAGTTTATATTCGCCTATCCCGCCTACAATATGCGAAACACGGAAATCGGCGGTATTCTGGGGCGCCGGCAACTGAAGCGTCTCGACGACCATGTCGCCCAGCGCACTAAAAACCAAGCTCTTTTCTTAGAGTTGATCGATTCCCATCGCTACCAAACCGACTTTGAAATTGAGGGATCGAGCAATTATGCCTTCAACCTCATTTTGAAACATCCCGATCCAGATCTAATGGCCTCGCTAACCTCAAGACTAAATGAAGCTGGTGTGGAATTTCGACGTGGAAGCGCAGGTGGCGGCAACCAGCTCCGCCAGCCTTATTTGAAGTCGCTTCTTCCAGCTGACGTCTATGACAGCTGTCCTCTGACCGATCACGTTCATTTCTATGGTATGTATATAGGTAATTTCCCGGATCTGTCTTCTGATGAGATCAAAGAGATTTGCTCGATTATCAACGCAGCCTGACAATTAAGGGGTGTCAGCAATATGACACGAGCGATTATCCTTGCTGGGGGGTTGGGGACGCGGTTGAGACAGGTCGTCTCTGACGTCCCCAAACCAATGGCGCCAATTAATGGGAAGCCGTTCCTTGCGCATCAGATGATGCATTGGAAGCGCGCTGGTATTGATGGCTTTGTGTTATCCATTGGATATCTTGGTGAAATGGTTATCGACTATTTTGGCGACAGTTATCTCGGACTGCCGATTAGTTACGCAGTCGAGAACACCCCGCTGGGTACTGGCGGGGGGCTTCTGCTTGCCATAGAAAAGCTGGACAGTGACGAACCCTTTCTATTGTTGAATGGTGACACCTATTTTGATGTCGATTTAGGGCAGCTTTTGGAGCTCCATTCTCAAAGCGACGCAGGCGTCACTTTTGCGCTCTTTCGTGCAAATGAGCCGGATCGCTTCGGTGGAGTAAGAATGACTGCTGAAGGTCGTATCACCGAATTCCGCTCTGGAAAAGCCGAGGTAGGACAGTTGGCCAATGGCGGTGTCTATTTGATTGATCCGTTGGTCATAAAACAAGTCTTCCATGCCGCCGGTAATAATATTTCGTTCGAGGAGGACATTCTTCCTGAACTTTTCAAAGCTGAGATTCCCTTTTTCGGACTGCAAAGCCACGGAAAATTCGTCGATATCGGCGTGCCTCGGGACTTTGCCTGTGCGTCCAATATCATGTTTGAGCAAACTGGAGATACCTAAGATGTATGGTGCAGAATTGCTTTTGAAAAAGAATCTTAAAGCTTCAATTGCTGCGAAACAGCAGATGCTTGCGTCCGACAAACAGATGAAACTATTCGCTTGTGCAGCTAATGCCGTGGTTGAGTGCTACAAACAAGGTGGGCGTCTTTATATCGCAGGCAATGGTGGCTCCGCCGCAGATGCCCAGCACCTCGCGACTGAGTTTGTCAGCAAACTGGCTCGTGATCGTGCTGCCCTGCCAGCGGAAGCCTTGACGGTTGACAGTTCCGTCCTGACCGCTATTGGCAACGATTACGGCTTTGACAATCTCTTTTCCCGTCAGATTGAGGGAAAAATGAGGTCGGGCGATATCTTTTTAGGCATCAGTACGTCAGGTCAGTCCCCTAACATACTCAAGGGTCTTGAGACCTGCAAAAGCCTCGGTATCACGTCTATTGTTTTTTGCGGCAACGATGGTGGCCAAGCCAAAGATCTTGCTGACTATTGCATCATCGCACCTGGCAGTACGACCGGAACCATACAGGAAATTCATATTGTTCTTGCGCACACGCTGTGCGGTTGCGTGGAGAGTGTCATTTTTGGAGAGAGTAAATGAGCTACAACATACTTGTTACCGGTGGCGCTGGCTATCTTGGTTCAACGATGGTGCCCGATCTGTTGGCAGACGGTCACAAGGTAACGGTGCTTGATAATTTCACGTTTGGACAAGCGAGCCTCAATCACGTCTGCAATCAACCAAACTTTTCGGTTGTGAACGGTGATGTTCGTATCGAGGAACACATTGCGCCGCTTATCAAAAAAGCAGATGTGATTATCCCTCTGGCTGCGCTCGTTGGCGCCCCCCTGTGTTCCAGAGATCCGGTTGGTGCCAAGACAATCAACCACGATGCAATCATGATGATGATGAACCTGGTTTCCAAGGAACAGAAGATCCTGATGCCGACAACAAACAGTGCTTACGGCTCTGGCGACAAAAATAATTTCTGTACGGAAGATTCTCCACTTCGGCCAATTTCCAACTACGCGATTGAAAAGGTTGCTGTCGAAAAGGAACTGATGCAACATCCAAATGCGATCAGCTTTCGCTTGGCAACTGTATTTGGCATGTCGCCGCGGATGCGCGTTGATCTTCTCGTAAACGACTTTACCTACCGTGCCGTCAAAGACGGCGCCGTCGTGTTGTTTGAGAGCCACTTCAAGCGCAATTACATTCACGTGCGCGACGTTTCAAAGGCTTTTCGCCATGGTTTGGCCAACCACGATAAAATGAAGGGGCAGATTTATAACGTCGGCCTTTCCGACGCAAATATCTCAAAGAAAGAGCTTTGCGAAACCATTCAGAAGCAACTTCCCAACTTCACTTTTGTTGAGGCGGCTCTTGGTAAAGATCCAGACCAGCGCAACTACATTGTCTCCAACGACAAAATTGAGGCTACCGGCTTTAAAACCGATAATTCGCTTGATTCTGGTGTTAGGGAGCTAATCAAAGGTTATACCATGCTACGCAACACCCGCTACGGCAACATCTGACAAGAATGTGGCCCGCGACGGTAGAAATTGGGGACCATGTTCGCTCTTTTCGACAATCCGCGGGCCTTGCGCTGATAAAGTGGAGGGTTGCCCACTCGGTTTATGCAGCCATGCTTTTAGTGGTGCATTTAAACCTTCTGGTTCTGCACCATGAATATCGTTGTCCTTGTTGTCTTCAAAACGATCGCACTAAACCATGGATGCCCCGTCCATGGTCACAACCTCAATCGACGAATGGCAGTTGATTATCCTGCCTTTCGTCGATTGGTTTGGATGCTAATATCAACGCATTTCGAACAATTCTTGATGGAATGCACCTCCATCGAGCCCCCGCTCAGAAAGTTTCGATTTTAGTATTTTCCCCATTTGAGCTGGGCCACAAAACCAAAGTCCGGCATCCTTCCAGCCAGGCACTTCAGAGTCTAATTTATCAGCACTAAACCCCGTACCATCCTTATCGATAATGAGGTGTAATTGGATATTGGCTTTCTTCGCATCTGCTTTGAGTTGCTCTTCCAGATCAGGAGAAATGGCCGCGGTGACATGAAACAAATCGATTGTCTGATTGGAACGCCTTTTGGTCAATTGCTTCATCCGGGCTATAAATGGGGTGATGCCGATACCTGCACCAACCCAAATCTGGCGATTATTGCCGTCTTCAAATGTAAAGTGCCCGTAGGGTCCCTCGATGGTTACAGGATCACCTTCCACAAGAATGCTGGACATTTGAGAGGTATAGTCGCCCAGTTCCTTGATCAGGAACGTGATCTCGTGGCTCTGATCGTCCCAGTCGGATGCCATGGTAAAGGGATGTTTGCCTTCTTTATCGTCAAAACTGACAAAAGCAAATTGTCCAGCCTTGTGGCCTTTCCAGTCCCCATCAACTTTGACTGTGATTGAAAGGGTCTTCATGTTGGGGTGTTGCAAGAGTGCTGTGATCATACCTTTGGTCTGGCTCGCTTTACCATGAAGTCGAGCAAGGATCAGAACCGCAGAGATTACGCCACCGATCATCAGAGTACCCATGAGGATGCCCAACGGATGCAGCCAAAGTTCGAAGGGAAAGAGAATTACAGAATGGGCGACCAACACCAAATACGTGATGGCTAGCAGCGTGTGCGTTTGTAAAAAACGTTTGTAAGGGAAGTATTTAATTAGTGCCAGGATCATCAGGAGTGCGGCTAAATAGAATGCATACTCACCCAGCCCTTCTGCGGTTGGCCGTAAGTCACGAAATATGCTCTGAATCATATCTGTCGTGGTTAGTGTCGATGTATCACCGGCACCTGCAATAGGTCCCTTATGTTCGGGGCGGGCCATCAAACCGAGGCTAACCATCCATTTGGGTAGATTGACAATGAACCAGTGGGAAATGCTTGTTATCAGCGCAGTGATGCCAAGCCATTTATGCAGCCGGAAGCTTTTGTCTAATCCATTAAGCCAAGACTCAAACCATTTGGCGCGGGTCGCCAGTATCATTGTCGCAGACATGGCACCCATGCTAAGAATGCCGGAATAATCGATTATTGCACTCCGAATAGAAAGGAGGGAGAAGCTGGCGGGATAAGCACTGGGTTGGGAGAACCAGAGAGCAGTTAAAGCTGCTAGCAAGCTCCAAAGAGAAATCTTAATTGCTTTCATCAATTTTGCCTTTTCATGTCAGTTTTTTGCCTGAAACCACCAGCGATTGGTTTCTATACCGGCGCCTGTTACAGGGTCAGTATTCCGAAATTGGAATTTGTGAAAGGCAGCCTTAGATCGACTTCACAGGCAAAGTGTATCCATCTGTCGCAACTTCAATGACCGACACAAATTGCGACACTTTTAGACCAAATGCAGATATTTTTTTGGATGCTTTGAGCAGAGTGTTTGAGACGAGCCAGCATGTGCTTGGCCCATTCTCACTAGGGCAGGGCCGCAAGATGATTCACACAGGTACTTTAGCGGGCGGCGATATGTGGAACCCAGCCCAAGCTGGTGAAGTTTTTGTCACGATGGGCAAAATGCTCATGGACGGAGAAGAAATCAAGGCTGGCATTGATATTCCTGGCCTTGGCGTTATCGATCCTGATGTAGAAGGCCGCGATATCATCACGGACAACCTTCTAGAGGTGGATAGAAAGACGGTACACAAATTGGCCGATATGGGTCTCTAAGCCGTTCCTCTCAAAGGGTGCGTGGGCGCAGTAAGCTTTGCGCACCCTCCTTTACAAGGTTCGATAACATGACACATGCCAACGCAGAGCGCTTTGCCCTGCGCCTTGGGCTGATCCCCCCCCCCGTGCGGTTCGTGCCGCGAAGATGAAGCAGAAGGCGCAGGCGGTTCTTGATCGATTGGATGTAAAACTCGAACTAGATTTGCCTCATTGCGCGACGGTAAGACAGTCGGTGTGTTTGATCATCGTTGAGGGCAATTATCTGTTGTTGGATAGAGAACCCAGGAACAAGCTTGCTGCTTGCTTTGATCTGACTGTGATAATTGATGTTCCCCAAGATGTGCTCAGGCAGAGGCTCCGACATCATTTACTCACAAGAGTAACCCAATATATTTAATTCCTAAACTGGTTTTGTCCCGTTTCCTCTGAGGGTCTCGTCAGAAGGAAAATGGTTTGACTCTTGGCGGTCTGCTGAACCCGAAGCGCTTACGTATGGCCACCTTTTTTTCTGCCAAACTGACCGGTTTTTACGACCCCATCGATATCAATGGATCTAGCCATCCAAAGCCTGTCGCATTTGTTTGATGGCATCACCAATCTTATCGCCATAACGCAACAAGCTGCCGCCCAGCAGGTAAACACAATCCTCGCCATACAGATCTTTCATGTCTGGCAAACGTTCGATGCTCATGCCGCCACCGGGGCTGGGCAAGATTGCCTTGCCAAGGCCTCCAGATGTACGGCAACGCGAAACAATTTCCTCGCATTCCGCAACGGAAAAACCGAACCGTCCTCCGTGGTTGGGAAACACCGAGATATCGGCGCCGGCCAACCGCATCAAATCACCGAACAGCATACCGTGGCCGTAACCAAAGTCAGGCGACAATACATAAGGGCCCAAATGGGACGGGTGGGCCATGATGGGCAGGTTGAAATCTGTGTCTTGCGCCAACCGGTTCATCGCATCAAAGCCAAACAGTCCGGGAATGAGAAGAATACCGTGAGCCCCGGCATCTTGCGCGTAATATGCAAGGTCACGAACCTGATCGCTATGTCCGCCAATGTTGGCAAAATAAAGCGATTTGGTGGTCTCGCCCTCATTGGCGCGCTCTCTGTTTGCAAGATTAACCGCCTCTGCCGCCAATTTCACGCGGTCCCGAAAAGGAGCGGCATCCTGATTGGCTAGGCCGTGGTCTTCTTTGACTATGTCGGCACCAGCACGGGCCGTCAAATAGCATAAATGTGCCAGCCGTTCAGAAGAAGACCCCTGTGGTTTGATAACAGGGCAGACATAGCCTCCGCTTTTTCGGCCAGTCAGCTTGCGAAGGCCATCAACGCCGAACTGGGCACCGGGGAAGCGCGCCTTGATGTCGTCATTAGCGGTGATGGCAATTGCCTTGACCCCTTTCAGGATCGAGGCATTACCGAGTATGACATTGAGCAACTGGGGCAATTCGTGTCCCACCGCATCGATATGATAGCTTATACGGCTCAGCCAACTGTCCTCACCTTCTTGCTCAACGGCTTCTACTTTGCCCAGAACAACATCTTCAATATAGCCAACCGGCACAACATCGCGCGGAATTTCGACGGTATCTTCCAGTGCGATGTTGGCCGCCCTATCTTCGGCGTCAGATTGGTCGTCAGCAAACAGGCGGTAGGTGATTTCAAAACGATCCATCACAGCCCCTCCGCCTTGACCAGAGAATGCACCTCTTCAACCCGTGCTGCATCCAAATCGGCTTCAGATATGCCAAAACTCTCACCGACTAGATCTTCAATGCCCTTGACCAGAGCCAGTGCATCCAGACCGTAATACCGCATCAGGTAAGCGCGCGAGCCACCATGGGCATAGGTGTCTTTCAGGCCCAAACGTATGAGACGTTTGCCAACGCCTGCATCGGCCATAGTCTCGGCAACAAGCGAACCAACGCCGCCTTCCGTAATGTGGTTTTCGAGGGTTATAACGCCATGTTTGACCGATCCGATATGGTCCAATAGCGCTTTGTGATCAAATGGTTTGATCGTGTGTAAATGCAAATGACGGATCGATAGTCCGGCATTGGCAAGGGCTGATCTGGCCCTCATGGCTTCTTCAGTGCAGATGCCTGATGTTACGACGAGGATGTCGTCCCCATCTGAAAGTTCGCGCATCTCGCCAACCTTGATGGCTGTGTCGAACAAGCGTGGCACAGCACCGCGCAGCACGCGGCAATATACAGGGCCATCAATGGAATCGGCCGCTTCGCAAATGGATTCGACTTCGGTGGCGTCTCCGGTTTCCAGAATAGTCATGTTTGGAATGGAACGCATGACCGAGATGTCTTCGATCGACTGGTGCGTCATACCGCCGGGTGTGGTGATGCCGGGCAGGAAGCCCATAAGCCTTACTTTGCGGCGCGGATAGGCTATCGAGGCCATGAGCTGATCATAGGGGCGGCGATACAAGAATACGCCGAAGGTGTGGATGAAGGGACGATATCCCGCCAATCCAAGGCCACCGGCAAAACTCATCATATTTTGCTCGGCCATACCCATCGATAGGAACTGATCGGGGTGGCGATCGCGAAAGCCGTCAATTTCGCAGGATGAAGTCAGGTCTGCAGAAAGACAGAGGACTTCAGGGTGCGCTACCGCATAGGTCTCAAAAGCGGTTGCATAAGGTCGTTTAACCATTTCTACCATAATAATGCTTCCTCAGTGAGCGTAATCAATAGGGTCAACACCGAGATCGGCAGCGATAGACACATTCATGCGGGCGCGCTCTTCTTCGGATTTAAACCGCACATAATGCAGACGTGGGAAGCGCTCTTCAAGAATGCTCATGGTGTGGAACGGATTGGTACGTGCCATAATAATCAAAGGCTTGCCTTCATGAGGTTCCTTGGCGGCATCGCGTATGGCGCTTAGATCATGGCCGTCGACCTCAACGCAGGCAGCACCAAAATTGATGAATTTTGAGCGGATATCGCCAACTTCCATGACGGACGACATGGCACCATCACACTGCTGTTCATTGACATCCATAATCGCCATAACAGTGTCGATGCCATGATAGGCGCATGCCTGAACCGCTTCCCAAGTTTGACCTTCTTGCACTTCACCGTCAGACATAAAGACCCATGTGCGGCCGGTGTCGCCATTGCGGCGGCGGCCCCATGCAAGGCCCGCAGCGGTGGACAAACCGACGCCGAGCGTGCCGTTGTGTACTTCCATGCCTGGGGAATGCTCCGCACCAATCATTTCGACAGACGAGCCATCCTGATTGAACATTTCCAAGCCTTCGGGGTCCATGCGCCCGGTCTCAATAAGCGTGGCATAGGCCACCAGCGCATAATGGGCAGGCGCAATGAAAAGCCTGTCAAAGTCAGGTGTTGCCGGGCCATTGTAGCCGGCACCGGTGTGATAATCGGGATTTTCTGCAGAAGGCACCCCCGCAAACGGCTTGGGGATGGCGGGCAACGTGGGATCACCCAAATTCAATTCTTCATTATAGAGCCAAGCAAGTTGTTCGGCAGAGGAACAGGCTTGAGAAAGATAACCACCGTTGTTCCGCATCGCGTGTTCATACACACGACGACGGATGCCCAAGGCTACCTCTTCAGTTGATTTTTTATTTCGCATGTCAATATCTCGTCACTCGTGCCAAAGCATATGTCTAGCGCGTGGGGTTGGGTCTAAGGAACTAAATACGGATGTGTCGGGCAACCAAATCAGCCAGTTTGGCCCAATCACACGACGCCTTTTCTCAAGATGAAGCAGCCATAGGCGCGCACTTCGCAGGTGCGAACAACTGCAAAGGCTTCATTGGCCTGCGCATAGAAAGCCTGTCGCTCAATGCTTGATAGAACGCCATTTTTGGGAAGACGCTTTTTGAGAATGTGCCATGCGTCATTGTGGACGTCGCCCGTGGTATCTGGCTCATTGTCAATCTGCATGCGCAGTGCAGAATAATCAAAAAATCCGTCTAGGGGCATCAAATCCGTAATCAACTCAATAGCAGCGGGAGCGTCAAGACCCGCGAGCGGAATGGCCTCTTGGACAACGCAATGGCGTGCCGTTGAGCCGGAGGGAAAATTAGCGTCGGCCACGACAATTTCGTCTCCATGCCCCATAAGTGCAAGGCAATGCAAAAGGGCAGGAGGCATGCGACGGTCAATTCCAATTAACATCGTGATACTCCTCGGTTCGGCATACTTGTGGGTCTCAAAGGCCCGGCCTTTTACAGGCCGGGCATCATCTTGTTGCTTTCGACTTGGTATCTTATCGTTTTGGCAATGGCATCCAGCTTGGAACAGAGACGTCTGCATGGGCAAACTGTGGCATCTTTGTGCCCAATTCTTCCATGTTTTTGATGTCATTTTCATTGAGGAATTTTTGCGTGATGAGTGTTGGTGGAACGATAACTTGCGCACCAGGATCTTCATTTGCCAGCATCATTGCCAGTGAACGGACAGACACTTCGCCCACAACTGCGGGGTTGGTTGCAACTGTCGCGGCCCAAGCCGAGCCGGGTTCGCGCATGGCAGAGATATCGGCGGTTGAGACATCGGCGGAGTAGATATCGATATCATCGCTAAGACCAGATTCGTCAACCGCGATTTTTACGCCTTTGGCAAACTCGTCATAGGGAGCAAACATCACGGTAATGTCGGAATAGCCCTGCAAAACGGCGCGTGCCTGATTGGCAACAGAGTTGGCAATTGGGTTGTCCATTGTGCCGAACATCGCCGCTTCCTTGATGCCCGGATTGGCTTCTTTCACGTCTTCCCAAGCAATATGGCGGCGGTCCAGTGGAGCGATACCTGCAACATAGACATAGCCTGCCGTGAAGCTGTCACCGTTGTCTTTTATGGCTTGTTCCAAAGCCAGCTTGCCGAGCATATAGTCAGATTGCTCGATCTGCGGGATCTTGGCATTTTGAACATCCACGTCAAATGCCACCACCTTGATACCCGCCTCAACAGCGCGTTGGGCGGCATCGCTCATGGCTTCAGTCAGTCCATGCTGAATGATAATGCCATCGACTCCAAGGGCGATCGCCTGATCAACCATATCGGCCTGTAGAGCGGCGTCTTGTCTGCTGTCGAAAACACGCAAATCAACGCCCAGAGCGGCAGACTGTTTTTCAACACCTGACAGATAGGCCTGAAAGAAATCGCCCGTTGAAAGATAGCGTACCAATGCAATGGTAACTTTTTCAGGGTTGTCGAATGGGGCAGGCATATCCGCAGCTTGTGCAGCTGGAAACGCCCCAAGGACGAAGCTTGCAGCGCAAGCCATTTTCATAAACTGTCGTCTCAACATGTTTTAATCCTCCCGTTTAAGACATTTGGTAGACCTGAAAAGAGCCAAGAGCGGCAAAGACAGATCCATCGCTCGTATTCGAGTGTGGGCTTATCACTCCCAAAAATAATTCGCCCATCTGAACAGGCCACAAACCTGCAAATGAATGTGACATGTTCCTTTTGGTTTTTGTGTCTGATGCTTTGAGCCAAGCCCTTCAAACCAAGCCCCAATTTCTCTTTCTATTTTGCATAGCCCCCTGAACCGCTATTTGGTTTTAGCCAACGAGGTTACGTTCAAGTCTTTCCACCAGAGCTGCTGCGTGCATCGAGGTAGAATGTGAACACCAGAGCGACAACCAGCACGGCGCCTTTGACGAAATCCTGCGTATAATAAGGAGCGTTGAGCATGGTCATGCCCTGCAACAGAATGCCGACAAACAATGCGCCAATGGCGGTGCCAAAAGCATTGGGGCGAGCCGCACCAAGCACCGCATAACCGATGAGGGCGGCGGCGACGCTGTCGAGCAGCAGGTTGTTGCCTGATGCGATGTCACCCCGTCCAAGGCGAGCTGCCAGCAAGATGCCTCCAACCGACGCCATAACACCGGAAATCATGTAGGCAATGACCTTGTATTTTTTGACCGGAGTACCGACCAGTGCCGCTGCGCGTTCATTCGAGCCGATGGCATACATCAGGCGACCATGGCGGGTGAGAGCCAAAAAGATCCAGATGCCGACGGCAATGGCGATGAAAATTAAGACCGGAACAGGCAGCAGGCGCTCGAGCACCAGATCAAACCGGTGCCGCCCGATCCACAGAAATGCCGGAGAGAAAACGCCTTGGGCTGTGGTGCCATCGGTCAGGCTCATGCCAGTGGCAATGGAGTTGCCTTGTGTCGGAATGCGTTGAAGTCCAATCAGAAGGAACATCATACCAAGGGTTGCGAGAAGATCGGGGACTTTGAATTTTACGATCAATAGTCCGTTGATCAGTCCAACGAACGCACCCATTGCGAGGCACAATACAACTGCGACAAAAGCAGACTGTTCCAGAATTACCATGGAGTAGGCTGAAAGCATGAGAGAGGAGGTCGCAACCGCTCCAATGGAAAGATCAAAGCCATCAACGACGAGCGTGCAAGTGACGCCCAGTGCCAAAATGCCGGTTATCGAGACAGATTGCAGAATAAAGACGGCTGAGCGCGGGGAAGCAAAGCCTCGGGATGCCACACTGAAGAAAATGACAAGGCCGACCAGCAGGATCAGAAATCCGTATTTGATGGCGAAGTTTATGATTTTGTCGTTGTCCATGATTCACTCTGCCGCTTCTTGATTTGTTGGAACGCCCGATACTTGAGCGACCAGTGCGGTTAGATCGATGTCGCTGTTGATATGTTCACCAGCGATGGCTCCTTCATGGAGCACAATAATGCGATCAGCAATTTCCAGTGCTTCGTCGATCTCGGCGACGAAGACGATGGTTGCGCGTCCTTTAGCTGTTGCTCTGATGTGGTAGCCAATGTCTCGGCGCGCGCCGATATCTACACCTTGGAAAGGCTCATCCAGCAAAAGCACCCGTGATGATTCAATAAGCCAGCGGCCAATCATAACCTTCTGTTGGTTGCCGCCTGACAAGGTGTTGATGCCGTCGCTATTGGCCTGACAGATAATGCCGATCCGACTGATCATGCTGTCGGCAGCACCACGTTGCTTGCCTGAGCCCAAAAGAGAGAGCCGGCTGAATGCGCCCAAAAATGGCAAGGTCATGTTGTTGGCGATGTCAAAGTCGGGGATGACTGCGTTTGAGGCGCGGTCTTTGGGCGACATGAACACACCGCATTTGACAGCATGTTGGGCGTCTTTGGGTTTGTAGGGCTTGCTGTCCAGAAACATCTCGCCAGTGCCCGACTTGGACAGGCCAAAAATGATCTCACTGAGGCGGGACTTGCCGCTCCCCAGAAGGCCCGTGATGGCGACAACTTCACCGTCGTTGATGGCAAGGTTTATCGGCTTGGATTCGGGGATGAGTTGGATGTTTTTAAGCTCAAGAATAGGCGCTCCGCCTGATACGGGATGAATGTCCGCATCGGTCATTTTCCTGCCAAGCATGGCCGTGACCGCACCCTCATAGTCCAGAGTGTCGCCTTCGAACTGGCCGGAAATCTTGCCGTCTCGCATGCAGATAATTCGATCGGCAAGGCGGCGGATGTCGGACATGCGGTGAGAGATATAAAGGATGGCAACACCCTGCGCCCGCAAACGGTCAATCAGGGCGAAAAGACGATCTGCTTCAGATGCAGAAAGCGACGAGGTCGGCTCATCCAGAATAAGAAGTTTTGGAGCACGCGCCATCGCGCGGGCAATGGCGATCATCTGGCGGTCCGCCACTCCCAAGTCTGCCACACGCGTGCGCACATCCATGGACAGGCCCATGCTTGCAGCAATTGCCTCGGCTTCCTTGCACATGGCGCGATTGCGCACAATCAATGGCGCATTCGTTCGTGCCAATTGGTCCAGCAGCAGATTGTTTGCAACATCCAGATCCGGGATGACCCCGTCGTCGATGGACTGGTGTACGGTCACCACCCCTTGCGATATGGCATTCGCCGCGTCGTGGGGGCTATAGGGAGCGCCTTCCAGCTCCAGCTTTCCATCATCCGCCTCGTAATAACCGCAGATGACTTTAACAAGCGTGGATTTGCCCGCCCCGTTGGCTCCCATCAGGACTGTAACGGACCCCGGGTAGAGCTCCATATCCAGTCCGCGCAAGACAACATTCTGCCCGAAAGACTTGCGTAAACCCGCAACCCTAAGCGCTACTTCAGTCAATTTTTCCTCCCAGCACCGAACAAGCGGTGTATTCCTCGAAGCCAAGTATTCACACAAATTATTCAAATGTCAAGTCACTTGACGTTTGAATAATTTGATGTCATTGTGCTTGCAAACATGGGAGGAAAATAGCCATGTCAGACCTACAGACATACACACCATATTCAACGGAAACCCTGCCTTCTTACCTGATGGGTTTTGCGGCCATAACCGAGCGGCTGGGGGGAGCTCCCGCCAGTTGGAAAGTCAAAGAAGTTGGCGACGGCAATCTAAATCTCGTCTTTATTGTGGATGGGCCGAGCAGTAGCATTATTGTTAAACAGGCACTGCCTTATGTGAGGCTTGTGGGAGACAGTTGGCCGTTGCCGCTGTACCGCGCATTCTTTGAATATCACGCATTGAAGCGTCAGGCCGAGCGAGATCCGGGTGCGGTTCCCGAACTCTATCATTTTGATGAAGTCCAAGCGCTGATTGTGATGGAATTTATCGAACCACACTCCATTTTACGCCATAAAATGATCAACGGCGAAATGGTTGCAGGTCTTGCTGACTTCTTGGGAAAATTCTGTGCCCGAACAGCGTTTCGCGGCTCTGAGTTGTCGATGAAATCTGCTGATAAAAAGGCCGACGTTGGCTTGTTTTCTGGCAATGTTGAAATTCCCGCCATTACAGAAGCATTGGTTTTCACTGACCCATATTTCGATGCGGAAATGAACCATCACACACCGGAACTTGACCCGGTTGTCGCCAAGTTGCGCTCAGACACTGTGCTCAAAGCGCAGGCTCAGCGGATGTTGATGAAATTTGCCTCCAACACCGAAACAATGGTGCACGGGGACTTGCATTCCGGCTCGATTATGTCAACGGATACGGAGTCCCGCGTTATTGACCCCGAGTTTGTTCAATATGCTCCTATGGGGTTTGATATTGGCATGATGACTGCCAACTTTCTGATGGCCTATTTCAGCCAGCCCGGACATCGTGGTGAGGATCTGGAGCGTTATCAGGAATGGATCTTGTCTGTTATCACCGACTGCTTTGCCAGCTTCGAGGCTGAGTTCAAGCATCTTTGGCAGACTGAACGCACCGGGATGCTGTATCCTAAAACACTGTTTGAAGATCAGCAGCAGAGCTCGGAAGCGGCCTGTGAGGGTGTTTTAAAAGACATTTGGGATGACGCGCTAGGGATTTGCGGTATCGAGATGCATCGACGCACACTGTCTTTGGCACACAATGCTGATTTTGAGACGATTGAGAATACGGCTGTGCGCGCTGCATTGGAAGCACGTAACCTGATGATGGGGGCCGAGCTTGTTCTTAACAGGGATACAATCCCAAATGCGACTGGCTTGGTTGCAATGGCACAGGACTTTAACAAAAGGGATTTCCTATGAAGGTCAACGGCAAACACTATCGCTCGCTCTGGTGGGTTGAATCCCGTGGCGAGCTGGAAATTATTGATCAACGCTGGTTGCCTCACGATTTTCGCATCGAGGCCCTAACTACAATGCAGGATTATGCCGACGCGATCGTAGAAATGCGCGTTCGGGGTGCCCCGTTGATCGGTGCGACGGCGGCCTACGGAATGGCGTTGGCGATGGCGCAGGATCCATCGGATGCCAATATGGATAAATCTTGGGACTTTCTTGACCGTACGCGCCCGACTGCCATCAATCTGCGCTGGGCTCTGAACCGATGTCGTGAGGCTCTTCGTCCTGTTGCAGAAGGCAACCGCGCAGATGTTGCACTCAAGCTTGCTCATGAGATTGCCGATGAAGATGTTGACATTTGTCACAGCATTGGCCAACACGGACTTGCTCTTATTCGCGAAATTGCGGCCAAAAAACCAGTTGGAGAGCCAGTCCGCATTCTAACGCATTGCAACGCAGGCTGGCTTGCTACCGTTGATTGGGGCACAGCAACATCTCCGATGTATCAGGCCTTCGATGCGGGCATTCCTTTGCATGTTTGGGTGGATGAAACACGACCAAGGAACCAAGGTGCTTTGACGTCATGGGAGCTTGGTAGCCACGGTATTCCTCACAAGTATATCGTCGATAATGCAGGTGGTCATCTGATGCAGCATGGACTGGTTGATCTTGTCATCGTTGGCACCGACCGGACCACCCGACGCGGTGATGTTTGCAACAAAATCGGCACCTATCTCAAGGCGCTTGCTGCGCATGACAATGGTGTGCCCTTCTATGTCGCGCTTCCATCACCAACCATTGACTGGACCGTTGATGACGGTGTTGCTGAAATCCCCATCGAAGAGCGTGATGCCTTTGAAGTCACCCATGTACAGGGGTTAAATGCCGATGGAAAAATCAGCACAGTGCAGGTTTCGCCGAACGGCACACAGGGGGGTAACCCGGCTTTTGATGTGACGCCGAACCGGTTGGTGACAGGACTGATTACTGAGCGTGGCGTTTGTGCTGCAACACCGGAAGGGTTGGCTGCGCTGTTCCCTGAAATGGCAAAGGTCTCTGGCTAAAGCTATTTTCTTTTGGTCTTGCCGGCATTATTGGCAGTATCTGGGCGGCTCGTTTCCCTAAACGAGCCGCTCCTGAACAAAGGCGTTTTGGCTTTAACGCTACATGCTTTAAATGAACCGACATTCAGGTGATTCCTCCTGAGGCCTTCTTGTTCGAATAATCTATGGATTTTTCTCAAGGGTTAGGGGGGCGCCGATCATTCTTTAGGGAATGACACTGTTTTCCTGCAGTCTGGATGGTTGCCGGAACTGAAAGCATGAAGGGCAAAGTTATGAGTTCGGACACCACGTCAAAAGCCAAGCCGTCGCACTCCTTGCCGCGCCAGATTTCGCGTCAGGATGATGCTATTATAGAAGCCACTTGGGCCTATTATCATGATGGGCTTAATCAGAGTGACATTGCCACCCGTTTGGGGGTTAGCCGTGCATCCGTGGTCAATTATCTGACCGAAGCACGCAAACGAGAATATGTTCGCATTACTCTTGATAGCGAGGTCTTTTTGAACCATGAGCTATCGGTGCGCCTCAAGCGGGTTTACGGTCTTGCCGCGGCCCTCGTTGTGCCTTCGGACCCGACTGGGCAGGCGGGAAGCACTGAGAGAGTGGCCCGCGCAACTGCAGATTGGCTACCGCAATTGCTTGAACCGGGCGATCGGCTTGGGATTGCTTGGGGTGAAACTCTGTACCGTGTTGCGGAGGTCGCACCGCATTTGTCTATCAATGATGTCACCGTTGTGCAGCTGGTTGGCTCTCGCGCTGCGGGTCTTGGGTATGCGGCCGAAGTTTGTTCGGCGACTATTGCGCGACATTTCGGTGCCAGCTGTATCAACCTGCACGTTCCGCTCATTGTATCCAACAGCGATTTGGCTGCACAGCTGTGCGCCGAGCCAGATATTGCTGAACAGCTTCAAGCGGTCAATGATTGCAACAAGGTTTTGTTTGCTTGTGGCACGGTGGGTGACAATAGCCATATTGCCCGAACCAGAATTCTCGATCTGGCCAGTCTCGCGGCTCACCGAAAGCAGGGCGCTGCCGGTGTCATTTGCGCGCGTCTGATTGACCATAATGGCAAGCCGATCCCGACCGAGGTTGATGATCGCATGATCGGCGTGACGCTTGACCAAATGCGTAACAAAGAAATGGGATTGCTGGTCGCCTCTGGCCCGGAAAGGGTCACTGGGGCCAAGGCTTCTATTTTGGGGGGCTATGCAACCCATTTGGTGACCTGTTCCAACACAGCACAGTTATTATTGGAGTAAAGACGTGAGCAATATTCTTCCTGACGATCTGGCCACACGGACTGCCATCATCAAAGCCTGTCGTTGGATGAACAGCAGTGGTATCAACCAAGGCACATCCGGCAATATTTCGGTTCGAACGGGAGGCGCTGGAGAAGACATGCTGATCACCCCATCGGGTGTTCCCTATGATGATCTGGCTCCCGAAATGATTGTACGGATGTCGTTGAGTTCCGAACCGGTTCTTGACGCTCCGCTCAAGCCATCCAGCGAATGGCGTTTCCATCAGACGCTATTGCGCAACCGTACAGACATGGCCGCAGTGGTGCATGCGCATCCCGCTTACTGTTCTGCGCTGGCCATCAATCGAGAATCCATTCCAGCATGCCACTATATGATTGCGGCCTTCGGCGGACATGATGTGCCCCTGACCAAATACCATCTTTTTGGCAGCCAAGCCCTTGCCGATGACGTTGTAAAAGCGATGCGCGACAGGCATGGCTGTCTGATGTCAAATCATGGCTCAGTCGTAGTGGGCGAGTCTTTAGAGAAGGCATTGTGGCGCATGGAAGAGTTGGAAAACCTAGCAAAGGTCTACACGCTTAGTCGCCAAATTGGCACACCTGTAATTTTGGACCGGGATGAGATGGCTGCGGTCGTCGCTGCCTTTGCAAATTATGGCCCTGTCAAAGCACCCTGAAGGGGGGGGCTGTCATGTGTGGACAGCCCCGGTTTTGCAAGAATTTATTTGAACTTATAACGACCTCGGCAGGTTGCGGTGATGTGTGCCGCCTATTTGCGCAGTGCGCTTGACCGAAGGCTGTCTGTCATCAAGGAAACTGACACCAAGTTGGCTTTAGAAATAAGGCATAGGTTTCTCTTCAAAATTGATCAACAAGCCATTGACTAATTGGAATGACGATTTAATCTAAGGTAGATTACTTAGTTATTTTATCTAAGGCATTGCATTCAATGGCTAAATTTAAGATTTCGACGCCGCGAGATCCGGATCTTTATCCTCTTCGAATCCACGAAATAAGTGTCCAAATAGATGATGAAGTACGCAAAGGCGATACACTAGCCACCTTCGAGCTGATGGATGGTAGCAAGGTGCGCATGCCTAGTCCACTTGATGGCATCATACGACAGATCGAAAAATCTGGCCGGATCTATATGGATCGTGAAGAAATTGCCTTCATCGAACAATTGAGCATTGCCGAAACCCAACTACGTGAAAAACCGAAGGCAAAAGCGCAGGTTGACACGGGGTCTTCTCCCTTGCCTCTCTGGAAATCGTCACTCTCTGTTGATCAGGTTGATCTGGTTGAGAGGGCCTTTCGTCAGGCATTTGGCTCAGCCTGTGATGGGGATCCTCAAATCCACCCTGCTGATCGTGCTGTCAGTGCGGGGGTTGCGTTTGGCGAGATTCTGGACTTTGAAAAGTCGGCCTACTCCTGCGTCCATCAGCAGGACAGCTCACCGACGGACATCGCGATCTGGAGAGCGTCCCACAATCGCGAACTTTGTCGCAGGGATGGATATGAAATCAAGGCATTTGTGGATACCAAAACTTCAGAACGGAGCATATTCCTGATCCCAGCGTTTCTCGGCCCCGTCATTGACTGCCTAACAGAGTTCGGGGCATTCAAGTTTTTCAATTTATATGCCCTTGAAGAGGGTATGAAAAAACGTCCCCAAACGTTTGAGGAGGCTTGGGATTATGTTTTGCCCGATGCCAGGCAGCTCAGAACGATCTGTGCGTCTCATTCACCAAATTTCGATAGTGGTGAAAACAGGAAGGCTATGGCCTTTGGCACGTCGGAGCTCGAACGAGTTTTGGTACGAGGATTTTCTGACAATAAGAGTGCCTCTACCGCACTCTGGAGCGCATATTCTCTTTTGGTGAAAGAGAAACTCTCACAAGACATCCCTGCCGAAAGACCAGTGGATCTCCATCCTGTCGACTTTATAGCGCGCCATGGCAAGGCGCTGGGGTCGTGGCAGAGAGACGCAGCTTTAGAACAGGCTAAATCCAGCCTCAATGAACGAGCGAAGATCGCAGGTCTCTTGCCGACGCAATACCTGACCGCTGCCTATGCTAAGCATCTGGAGAAAGGCGAACTATCAGGCGCTGCCAAGCTATGGACCCGATTTCGGTATCCAACCATCGTTGGTGCGCCTCTGCTTCTTGCCGCAGCGGTGATCATTGCTCCCGATGCTTTCGATCGTTTTTTTGAAGAATTAATTGATGTCGCCGGTAACGCAACCCACGTCATTTCGAGGCCGTCAAAAGAGGTCGCAGTCCCAGCGAAGTCTTCACCTGTAGAATGGACAGCGCAAACACCGCTGAGTTTTTACGAGCCGCCAAGTCTCAAGGAAATCGATAACGGACGTAAGCCTCGGCCATCTGAGGCAACACAAGTCGCTTTTAAAGCCTGGCTGGAGGATTGATTATGTTTAGAGACGTCCTGTTCCGTGTGTTCAGTTTGGGTTTCCTGATTTTTGCCATGAGTCTCCTTTCCAGCCCGGCCAAGGCGGTCAGCCTTAGCTTCCAATCATCAGACATTGATCTGGATGGTTGCCACATTACGGTGAATGGATCCTGGGACGTCGAACTCAAACTCTATTCCCTGATGGGGGAAGCTATTGAATCAACCCGTTTTCGATATAGCCTCAATCCTGGGCTCACTTATGTCTCGCTACCGGCCCTGGATGGCTCACACAGTTATTTCAAGACCAGCCTTAAGGAAATCCCGTCTAACGCTCGTAATCTTTTGCAGCTCTATGATGTCAAAATCAGATTCCGCCTCAAAACTGGTCTGCTTGAAAAGCCATTTGTTTATCTGATCTCAGATGTTGGCAATCCCGGGAAACCAGATGGAAAAACATGGTCCTTCAATGTGCCCGGCTCGCCCGATTGGGGGCGATTTCTCACGGGTGAACCGGGAGGCTCCTACCTTAGCGCCTCCGATGCCAAGAAGCTGTTTGCCTCTGGTCTGGAACTAGCCGAAGCAACGATTGTATCTTGCAAATTGACTGAGTACGAGCTGCAAAACTGGTATAAGAGCAATACAAAGTGGCCCGAGGTGCGTGCCATGCACAAAGCTTACAACTATCTGTCGGAAGCCATCAGGCGAAGCACCGGACTGAATCCGCCTATCTATAGATCGCTACATGTTAACTCTACTGTACACACCATTCGCGACAGCGTCATTGAAGACCACGACAAATGGTTGCGCATGTTTCAAAACAAGGTCAAAAAACTGGAGAATCTGCCCGATCGATTTATCACAGATGATAACCCAAAGCCATATCAAGCCGCCCTTGCAGAAGTTCCGAAAATTATAGCCAAGATAAAAGACTATGTTGGCAATTGGCACTCGTCCGATGTGGACCCGTCCAGCCTCCCTCAGGGGTATCCGCCGCAGGTGCCGGGCATGTATCAGCTTGAAGAAAAAGACGATGGAATTTGGGTCATCGACTCGTCTGGCACGCGTTTTATGAAATTGACGGGATACATGGAGCTTTTAGGGGGGACACACATTATTGAAACATTCTATATGGGTTGCTCTAAGAAACCCGGTGTTCAGACAATTAAAGTCATCAATCCTCAAAATGGTGATTTGTTGAAGCAGTTTGATTTCCCATGTAATCGGGTAGGAAAAAGAGCTCACCGTTTCGAAGCTTTAAACGTTGAACCTGTGTATCAGAATGAAGATAAAGAAGCAGGCGAGTTGAAAGCAATCAAACTGCAAGTCATAAACGACAGCGGAAAGCAACTCGGAGCTTCTCCGAAGCGATGCTCAGGAATGAAGGCCGTCAATTTCGATGTTCGTGCTCACAACTATCGCGTCGAGCTTCCTCATCTCACGTTGAAGGATCTTGGAGAGACTACAATAAGGCTACAGAGGAGTTTGGGTGACGCTTTCTGTCTGTCAACAGGGTAATCGCACAGGGCTAAAAGCAGAGGTTTGGTTTATAACCCAACTCTTCTCCGAATAGCCCCTAGAATTGTAGACAGCTTGTTCCCCAAAAATGAGGCAAGCAGACTAATTTCAAGATAAATCGCAATATTGCTCTCGCTGGGTGGCTGTCCTTGTGCTGCATAAAGGGCATAGTAGAGGATGCTCTTGTGCCAAGCTGCGTTTGTTAGATGGTGCCCTAGCGAGTTTTTCTCTGCATTCAATTTTTGCTCTTTGCGGGACGCGCCCTTTTGCGATTGTGCCTGGAGCGTGCGATCAACCTATTAATAAAGTCCAATTTTTTAACGACAGGAGGCGGCATGACAAACGGATACATATCCCGCTGCCCCATTGAGCGTTGAAAAGTGTTTAAAGCGATGCTGATCGGAACCCAGACTTCCACAAGCTCTTCCGCACTGGTTGACGCATACGGGTCAAATTCAAGTTCAGCATCAAGGGAACGATGTCGGAGCGGTTCCAAAGACATGCCAAATGATTTCACAGACTCAAGGGTGTCCACAATATGGAAATAATGTGCCCAGCACTCTGCGAAATCTTCTGATGGGTGGCAGCTGGCATATGTTGAGATAAACCTCTCCTGCCAGTCGCTTGGAGGACCTTGTTCATAATTCTGTTTCAACGCCTCAGCATAATCTTTTCTCTCGTCCCCAAAAAGCATACGGGCCTCGTCGAGCATATGGTTTTTCTCAACCAACTGAGCAAAATAAAAATGGCCCATCTCATGTCGGAAATGCCCGAGTAAAGTCCGGTATGGTTCGCCCATGGAAATACGAACACTTTCTCGCACCGCGTCATCAGCCTCTGCTGCGCGCAAACTTATGAGCCCGTTTTCATGAGCAGTAATCGCAGGAATGAGCGTTCCATCTTCGCCGACTTTATCTTCAAGGAAATCAAAAACGAGACCTGTTTGAGCATCCTCGCGGCGACCGGGGCAGGGAAGCCCAAATCTTAGGATGGAATAGAATAAATGCCGTTGAGCAGCACCGAGCTTATGAAAACGATTGATGCCTTCAGGACTGTCGGTGTTGGGGGTGGCGCGATTGTAACGCGCAGGTATCGCGAACGGATTTGGATCATCCGCCTCGACCAACCAGTTGCTACCATCAAATGGCGCATTTGCGCAATAACGCCAGCGTTTGATAGGCCGACCCGGAATTTTGAAAAGGCCATCGCCTACTTCTTCCAAACGGTGTGCAGTCAGCGTGTCAGGAGCAAACCCAACAGGCGCGTTGTTTGCACCCACGCTGGAATGGCTGTCAAAGTAGAGTGGCATGCCACTGATATCACATTTATAAAGGCGCATGGGGAATCCGGTCGGTTAAGGTTTTCTGATAGTATAACACTAGACGGCCTAGATCGTTCCAAATTAAGTTTGATGGAGGCGCTTTGGGTCGTAACAGATAAGTTACGCTCCCATGGTGCTGAGATGAAGCCGATCTGCACCCTAGAACGCCAGAAAACAAGGCTGTGAGGGAACAACAGGGTCGAAAAGCTCGCATATACTGTTCCGACGAAGGGGAGGCGCTATGATCCACTTCAGGCCCATACGAAGCTTGCTGAAATCCGTTCCCGCCCATGCTTCATTCTAGCCGTTAGAATTTATTAAAATCTAAGTTTGAAAAGTTTTTTGAACCATTTCCGGATGTGTCGCGACTGATGAGTATAGGCGCTGATGATCGACGCCAAACAAATTCAAAGCGACACACAAGACCTCAATAGAAACAATCAAATAATCATCCGGAGAAACATCATGTTTAAGAAAACCATCGCAACCTTCGCTCTGATCGCAGCCATCGCAACAGTAGCTCTGCCAACCAGTCAGGCCCAAGCCGCAGGCGGTCGCAACGCAGCCTTCGCGATTGGCGCTGTTACCGGTTTGGCCGTGGGCGCAATCGCACATGATGTCGCCTACCGCAATGGTCATCGCAATTATCGCCCAAACAGACATCACCGCGTTCGTCACTCTGGTCGACCAGCCCCTTGGACCCGTGCTTGGTATCGTTATTGCGACGCTCGCTATCGGTCCTTCAACCCGCGCACGGGCTATTTCCGCGGTTATGACGGGCGTCGCCACTTCTGCCGCTAGAAATGGGCCGAACAATATCAAAAATAGAAAGACTGCCTCTGTGGGCGGTCTTTTCGCATATTGGTTGAGACACTCTTTTACCGGGTCATAAGGATAGACGCGCACTCCAAATGTCTGCCATCAAACAAACCTCGCGCCATTCTTGCTGAAGCTATGGCTACTGGAATTTAAGTCAACTGGAATTTGTCCAAATAACATTGCCACGTTAAAGAAACAAAGTCGCGCGGAACTTATATACGAGAACAATTCAGACCGCAGCTGTCTCCGTGCGCCACACACGCATTGCTTCATCGAGAAACTGGCGCAATGTATTTCGGGAAATCAAGTGGCGTTGGACGTTGAAGATATTGTAAATGGAAGCGTGAACTGAGAGAAGCCTTTGAGCAGATCCTGGTGCAATTGAACTGCTGCATATGTCGTTCTCGCCATCGAATTGGTCGGTGAGGATGCTCTGCCCGATTATTGTGTCTGCCACCAGTGTCATGGATATTGGAAAGGTGCAATTCTCTTAATGCTGCTCCGTATGACGGTAATTTATCGGTCACAACAGTATCTGGCACAGAGCCGTGTTTCTTCAGAAGTTTTCGCAATATCTTAAGGGCGGTCCGCTTTTTTCCGTGAGATTGAACCAGAATTTCCAATATTTTCCCTTCATCATCAACAGCCCGTCACAGGTTGAGCGTTTGCCATTGATCGAAACGAAACCTAATCCAGATGCCACTGACCCGACGGGCTTGGGCGGGATCTGGTCGATTTTTTTGCATAAATCGATCCAAACTTCAAAACCCGACGGCGAACAGATTAGTAAGAAACCTCTACCCCGTTCTGCCAGTAAATCTTCAACATCTCGGTAGCTAAGCGAGACTTTGAAATAAAGCCAGATCGCATGCTGAATGATCTGCGGTAGAAATCGATGACGGGAATAGGAGGTCTTTTGCATCAATCCAGTTTATAACCTCACGGGCATACAGTTACTCAGTTAACGTGACAATGCCGACCAGAATGCTTTTGGCAATAGCCCTTGCAAACACAATGGCACGCATAATTTGGGCTATGCTAATCAAGAATGAGGATTAACGGAATCCGGTGCAGACTGCTGTTGCATGACAATCATGAAGCTTAACAAGACTGAACTCGGATAACGGTAAAACAGGAAGACGACGCCCCGAATGGGCACAATGATCGAACAGATCAGGATCAGGAACCCCAGTTTAGAACCCAGAGCAGTAAAGCTCGTGAATCAGATTTGGACCTGATCTACGGATCACCATCCCGGTCAGCGGCTTTCTGAAAGTGTCGCATTCAGAGGCCTGACAGAAGACCGTACTCGATCATATGCACAACGGCGCAGAATCTTCTTGCACAAAGGGCGGCAACCACAGAAGGCTCTAATTTGTCTGACACAGCCGTCGAGTTTGTTATAAGCTCAAACGAACTCTTGCAAAACAGAGGTCTACACCTGCACTGAATGCTAT
>NZ_PKUQ01000016.1 GCF_002866925.1 Cohaesibacter celericrescens | reverse complement strand
CGTTGGAAGATTGTCAAAGAGGAAGAGTCTCTGGCCCATTCGCGGGAATAAAGACCTTGAAGGCAAACTGAAGGGCCACAACAGGTCCGTCAGCGCAATATGGTTGCCAATATGGCCACCGCGCTGGGGTCGTCTCTGATGGTTTGTGCTGGAGTTAATTTACAAGTCGCGCATTAATTCATTGAGATTTGCGTCAATCAGTTGGAGCCTGGGCTTCTTGTTGTGGCTCCCCGGCGTGATCAACTCGTCAATTTGACCTGAAATGGTGAGGGTCTCAGAAAGGTGCCTTAAAGCAAAAATACGCGCTTCTTTGTCAGGTTCAAAGTCAAATAGAAACAATTGCATTGCCACCAATTCAATCATTCTTTGAAACCCGCCAATAAGCAGACCTGAGTTTGAAGCGTTGCGTTTCAGATCCGCAATCAGTTTTGCAATTGGCTTGGATGCTTTTTCAGACAACCGGTCCAGAAATACAAACGACTGGATCAGGCATTCCAATCCAGAAGTATTCAATTCCATAATCTCAGCACGCTTGAACTGAGACATTGATGTCATGGCTTTGAGGCGTGGTGGGTGGTTATTGGTTAGTTCGTGTTTGGTGACCAGAGTTGTCATCGATAAAATCCTTGGCTTTCGGGTTGCGGGCGCTTTGGCCCTCACCAAGAGGGGCTAAAGAAACCGCAACCCAACCATAGGATTCTGCAGTACTTGATTGATAAATTACGCCAAAGATCAGCTTTTGATTAATCAAATATCTTTGTGTGTGAATCGGCATACAAAATTGATCCACTTAGGCGGGTTATGAACTTGCATAATTGCTCCCCCCTACACCATTACCGTTCCGGTTCTCGTTCCCGTTCCTGTTTCCGCTTTTCACGTTGCAAAATTATTGCGACGAAGCGGCCTGAGAAAGCTGTCTCAGTTCGTCTATGGCTTGGTTCAGCATGTCTGTGCGCTGTTGACTGCTTGGTTCGTTTACCCAGCCAATCAATGCCATGTTGAACGCTTTTTGACAGTTGAGAAAGGCTGTATGAGATGCTTCGAGCGCTGCTAACCGATGAATCAAGTAGTCGATGGAATTGTTTTGAAAAATTGTTTGCCCTTCCATGGATTGAGTCAATTCTTCTACGGATTTGAGTAACTCTCTCTCGAGTGGTGTCGTCAATTGTTGCTGGGAGTTTTCTGTATTCATCATTGTGGGGCTCTCTCTGTTTGTCTGTGAGCTGGTTGGCTGGGTTGGCACCCAAATCCAAAGAAGGAAACATATTATTATTGGGCTGATCAGGCTCCATATCTTGATACTGGAAATTTTTTTCATCACGTCTTCCGTATTCTTCAGCGGGATTTCCAACTGTTTGTGAGTAAACTCGACCTCGTTCGTCAGTTCCTGCTGCCATTTCATTTTTGCTTTGTGAATATCGCTTGCGATTGTATTTTTTACGTCGTTCAACATGTTCCTGATATCTCGCTCGAAGTTCTTCGTCTCTGTAGCGATCAAGTCGATTTGCACTTGCCTCGTCTTCGTCATTTTCTCGGTTAAGTCGTCGCTCAAGAGTGACTTCGGGCGTCCAGGTTTCATGGTATATGGGGCCTTTCATACGAAATCGGATTTCAGAGTCTGGGATCGCAATGGAGATGTATTTTTTTCCTTCTCTTGGGACTAAAAAACCTGACTTTTTGAGGAGTGCTATCATCTCTGAGCGATTATTGATTGCACCAGCGACAATCATCTCTTCAATCCAGTCCTGAAGTTGCTCTCGAGTTTGAGCGCGAGCCGGGCTCTCAGAAACGACCTTGCGTTCACGGGTTCGGGATGTGTCTTCTGGGTCAGCCCATCCATATTTCTTGTTCATTAAGTCCCGACAGGCATCGAAGGGTTTGAAATATCCCGGTGGTGCAATATTAAAACTATTGCCCGTGGTAAGCTCTTGACGTGGAGTGCAAAAATGCAATTCGATGCGGTCTTCATGAGAGTGTCGAACCCAGAGGATGTTGTACTGCTCGGGTTCAAGACCTGCAAAACCGAGAGTTTCAAAGGTATTGATCACTTTGAGCTGTTGTTCTTCAGTTGGATTATCACCCTTGGCAAAACTGACCACACCGGCGCGATAGCTCCACTTGTGTCGGCAGCAATCAATGAGCATGCGAGTAAGATCCGGATTGCCACTGACAATCTCCGGCAGGGGATCGCGACGTTTCATCAATGTCTTGCCATCGGAGGAGTGAACAATATTGCGGCTATCATCATAAGCCAGCACATTTCTGGCTATGAGATAGTTTACCGGAGCTGCCCCGCCTCCTTGTCCGTTTGAGAAAAACTTAATCAGCAACTTCGCTCTCCTTGGTTGAATGAAAAACCAGGAGTGAAGCAAGTTCCCTATTAATGCTGATTAGGGATGCGATTATGTCCATCGCGTTCAACTGGTGCATGTCACCGGCATGTCCTGCTGCGTTTACAGTTCGAGCAATTTGGTTGAGATTGCTACCGATACGGTTAAGAGCAACCAGGAGACGCGTATCGACAGTTGGTGCAGCGCGCTTGCGGGTCGGCTTTTTTATCAACCCCAGTGCAGATCGAAGCAATTCAGATGCGGTTATGCGCTCGGCCTTTGCACGAGCCAAAAGCGTTTCTTTCTCTGCTGCTGTACAGCGCAACGAAAACGTCTTTGAAAGATGTTTCTCGCTTGCACTGAGGGTGGGGTTCGAAGGGGCGGCTCTCTGGCCCTCGCAAGGTCCCGTGTATGACACGGGTCGCCTTGCTCTCTTCTGCTCACTCATACGCCAACCTCCACACAATCGTGATTTGGAAGGCTCCATTGGCGGACCGTTACAGGGAAATCAGTCGCAATATCAATATAGGGAGTTTTGCTGATATGGCAGGTTGGTGGATCTGTCATTGGCTGCAGTGCCAATGCGAATTGATTTTTAAAATGGCGAGAAATGAAACTGACAAAGCGACACGTTAGTTTCTGACGCTGAACGTCTTTTTTCACCCTTTTTTGTTCTTTGGATGTTTTTGCACCGTTATCGATAGGATCGATAGAGAGAAAATAAATGTAGCCAAGCAGCCCTATCTCAGACATGGCTGCAGAATAAAAAAATTTACAAGAACGCATGGTTCCACCTCCTGAATAACTCGTTAGTCAGGATGGATTGCAGCCGGTTTTGCGATGTTTTTGGGCTGACCCAACATAGGCCTATCGGCCAGTTTGATTGCTCAAGTTCGTCGAACCAAAAGATCTGCAATCGATCCTTACAAACAAAGGGGGGTCAAGAGCCGGAAGAAAAAAACATATTTAGGATTTTTTTAATATTCTTCCTCAAATTGTCTAAGATGAAGTCGCTTCTATACTATTTGCCTGAGTTTAATTGTGTGGCGAATAAGATGACGGGCGGCTTCTTGACCTGCGACGCCATCAAGCGCCTTCCAAATTGCAAGATTTCAACAAACCGAACCAAATCTTGCCACGTCAGCAACCGAAATGAGCGGATAACTCCATTCGTTGCACTTGTCCTAAAAACCATATTTTTAGATCATTTTTTACGACTTGAGACCTCTGCATAACTCAATTTTTTTTCAAATTTACCCAGCTCACCCGAGAACCCGAAGGTTTTGGTTGGATATCAATGACACCAGCCGTCGGACTGACCTCTCGCCCTTCCAGTTCACGGCACCCCATGACCAGGAGATGATTGATCCGGGCCCAAAAGCCAGCATTGCGCCACGCATAAAAATATCCACGAACCGTCGAGACCGGAGGAAAGTCCTTGGGCAACATCCGCCATTGGCAACCGCTGCCTCCAACATACAGGATTGCATCTATCACATCGCGCATATTTGTGGTGCGTGGTCGCCCACCTGATCGGGCTGGCGGCAAGAACGGTGCGATCACTTCCCATTCTTTATCGGTTAAATCTGTTGGATAGCGAAGTTTATCCCGGTTATATTGAACCCGAGCGATATCATCCCAAGGCATGTGACCCTCCATCTTCTAGACAAAGACGATTGAATCACAACCTATTGATATCGCTCAATTACTTTTAAATCCGGCTCTTAGATCATCGGACACACAGGCAGTGGATTGGTGTTTCGGCATGCATATTTCAAGATGGATGAAAAGGCTGTCTCTCTGAGGTTGTGACAGCCTTAGTTTTACGATCCAACATTTAGCTGGCGCTTAATACGCCTAGAAACGGGAACGGCGACGAGTTGCATGTAATCACCTCTCGTCGATTATTTCCTACTCATTCAAACTCTGCTTAGATGAACGCATTTGGATTTGCCTTTTTCGACTTGAGCGATCTTCCCAGTTGATAACTGATTGACTTTATTTCCTGTTGTGGAACTATTCACCAACGATTTGGTGTGTTTTAGTGAATGGCGGAGAGATATGAAGACGTGGAGAGCGAAACTGTGGTCAGGGTTTGTGCGAGTTCCTCTCTTCTGGTTTGTATTTATTGGAGTGCTTTGGGGAATTGACCAACGTTTCTCCGATGTCGATTTCCATCTTTTGATGGAAAGAGGTCAATTGGCTTATCAGTTGTCAGCAGGAGCTCTGTCTTTCGACGCTGTACACGAAGCGTTGGACGCATTGAGTAAAACTGACTTTATCTTGTCACTAGCCTATGGCGTCGTCAGCATAGCATTTGCATTCTTGGTAAGTTTTTTTGTTTGCCACGTACTGGTCATAGCTTGGACCCTGCGTATGGCAAGACGCGCGATTGCCAAATGCAAAACACTTGAAGAATTCTATACTGAATATGACAACGGTGTGCATGCTAGCTTGCGAAGCAATGGTTTGATTGGGGATGCATGGCGCGAGTTTGACGAAACACTTGTTGCCCCCCAAGAGGACGAACGGCAAGTTTTGAGGAACACTGTTCGACCTCATACTTTCATGCATGTCGGGCTGGCAAGAGAGCGGCTAGTCGGTATAAAAATGCTGCCTGCCATTCCAGGTTATTTCGTGGCAGTCGGCCTCTTGTTAACATTCATTGGAATTGTATTGGCTCTCTATAAAGCTGGCGAAGCATCTAGCGTACAGGATGTGACGGTCATGCAAAAGGCAATGACCGATCTCTTGCAAATTGCATCTTTTAAATTCGCGACTTCAATTGCTGGACTCGGGTGTTCGTTGGTTTTGTCTGTCTTGTTTAAACTCTTCATGGTTTTGGTTGAGGGCAGCTTTTCTGATCTTTGCGAAGCAATTGAGCGGAAGTTGCTTTATGTCGCACCGCAATCACTCGCCGTTAAAATGAATAGCGTCATGGAGGAACAGCGAGATGAACTAAAGCACCTAGGTTCCGAAAAATACTTCAGCCAAATGGGGCAGGCGCTCTCGCCACAGATCCACTCCGCATTCTCCGAGGCTATGTTGCCAGTCAACCAGAGTATTTCAAACGCACTGGACAAGGTGACTGAATCCAGTCAGAGCGGCATCAGCGACATGTTGCAGGAGTTTTCCAACAACGTTCAGGGAAGCGCAGGGACAGAGCTCAGAGAGCTTGCAGGCACATTGCAAGCCATGCAAACGACGCTTGCTGATATGCAAGGGGGGGTGCGCAATAGTGGAGAAGACTTTGCTCGCCGTATGAGTGAAGCTGCCGAAAATTTGAACCGCTTGGTTAGCGAAGCCGCGACATCTATGAATGATGGAGCGCTGAGCAATCGTGAAAGTCTGAACGAGATCATTGCAGCGATGCAGAGCACCTTCGAGAAGGCCAATAATGCCCTTGATGAGGATCTTGGAAAAGCTGCGGCCGGTGCTTCTAGCAAGATTGAAGATGCCATGGGACGTGTGATGGAGAAACTTGAAGGCCAAATCACACATCTGAGCGAAGGTATGGCATCCATGGAAGGCAATCTTTCCGGATCGGTTCAAAAGACACAAGACACTATTCAGGAAGCACAACAAAGTGCCGCGCAAACAGTAGCTTCTGTGGCAACGAACACTTCAGAAGCCCTCAAACAAGGCCTGGCTGACGCACTAGCAACAATTCGCAATGAAATTGATCGCTTTGAAACTGCGCTTGAAGGGTCGAAGAATGCGCTAACCTCTCAAGCGAGTGCCATCGGTGACGCAACATCGCAAACAAGACAGGTTGCCGATATTTTCTCAAAAACAGCAATCGAATTGCGCGGTGCCATTGCTCCCTTTACACAATCTGCAGGTCAAATTGCGGAAACCACACATAGCTTCAAAACATCGCTAAATGCAGCTGTTGAAGCTCTGCAAAACAGTCAAGAAGGGTCTTCAGAACTGGCAAATGCGCTTAGGGAAAACGGCGAAGAATTGACCAATCTTTGGCAGTCTTACGAAAAACGTTTTCAGAATATCGATGAGGAACTTGGTAGAGCTGTCGAGAGTCTCTCGAAGGCAACCGTGGAACAGGGAGCTGCTCTCAGCAATTACTCTCAACAGGTTGATCAAAACCTCGCACAGGCCGTCACCAAGCTGAGTAGCGGTGTTTCTGAAATCAATGACTCTATTGAAGAATTCGGAGAGGAAGTTGGGAAACTTCAATCTGCGATGTATTCGGCAGTGGAGTGAATTGAGTGATGCTGGCATTTGATGGCTCACAAGCCCAACAACATCAGGAAGAAGAGAGCGAAAATTACTTTGTGTCCATGACGGACATGATGGTTGGCATTCTGTTCATTTTCATCATAATGCTGATGGTCTTCGCTTTGCAGTTTCAAAAGCAAACAGATACTTCCGAATCAAAGCTAACTGAGGTGATGGAACGCATCGAAGAGGTCACAGAACATCTGGATGATCTTCAAGCACAAATCTCAAATCGTTTGGAGGATCTAAAAACGTCACGAGAGAAAAGAACCACTCTGCTCAGGGATATTGAACAAGAACTCAAAGCAGTCGGGCTTGAGGTGCAAATTGATCCTGAGAATGGTGTGTTGAGGTTGACCGAAAACGCCATTCGCTTTTCAACAAACCGATCCGACCTCGACAAAGAAGCCCAACAAAATGTCGAGAAAGTAGCAAATGTGCTCGCACGGGTTCTGCCCAACTATACTAGTTGCATGAATACCAACGGCACTGAAAAATGCAAGGCACTGCCGCCAGGTGGTGCCATTGATACCGTCTTCATTGAAGGCCATACGGATAGCCAGGGTTCTGATTCCGAGGCGGGCGACAAACGTAACTGGCAGCTATCGGCGGAGAGAGCCGTCTCAACCTACCGCGCCTTGACAAAAGAAGCGTCGCAGTTGAGAGATCTTATGAATCCGGACAAGAAGGAAATCCTGTCAGTTTCAGGATATGCTTCAACACGCCCTGTGCCTCATACCAATAGCGACACTCTGGCCGGACTAACGCGCGGTGAGGCCTTGCGCCGTAACCGCCGCATTGATATTCGATTTGTCATGCAGGTCGACCCGACTGATCGTCTGCGTGAAGTCTTGACCCTTACCAATCAAATGCAAAGTGAAATTGAAACCCTGAAACAGACGATTCAAACTCAATGATCGAAGTGGTATTCCAGAAGAGCTGTCGAGATGTCGCATCACGGTTTCAGGTGCCGACACTGCATTTACAGTTGCCCGAAAAGACGCACATTGCGAAGTTATGCGAGGCTCTCAATTTGTCGGGTGCCGTTGATAAAACAATCAAGGATCTTCCAACTTTAAACAGCGTTGCGCAAACCATTCTGGAACATTTTCAGCAAGGCAAAGAGCTAACAACCAAGCAATTGCGGCAAGCGCCCTGGTGTTTTTGGGAAACCAAACCAGCTCTTGCTGATTATCCCGATATCCTGCAAAGGATACTAAATTTGATCTTGTCCTTGGGTAAGCGTCGATTGTTCAAGACCCTTGCGACCGTTTATCTCAATCAGTTTCAGAAGAATCGCCAAGGCCTTGGCGTAGTGTCGCAAGCTTTGCAGTCAGGCGTGGTGAAATTCGGTTCTCCCTGGCTGGAACTACAAGAAAATTTTGCCCTGTACGATATAGAAAATGGTCCGGTTCGCATTGCGCAGCTTGCGTTGCAGCAAAAGTTATCGGTTCCGGAAATTATGCGGGACTTGGACCTTTCGGCTCTCAGTGCTCAGTCGGGTTTCTCCGAAGCAGTAACGCACTCCATCCTGAAGCGGTTGTCTGAAGATCGGAAGATCGGTCATTTAAGTCGCTTGAAACTGGTAAAACGGTATGCATTGTCATCGGATGGCAAACAGCTGTTCCCCGCAATGGACGCAGACATTGCAGAGGCACTCATCAGGCCATTCCTAGCGAGGCATAAAACACCCGATGACGACACAAAGGATCCATTCCTCGACACATTGATCAAGTTGTTCGAGGACCCGCGCCTTAATCCGGGTCGATGGGAGAAGATGCCGGAGATCAAGAGTGAGATCATCGCGTGGCTTACTAAACAATCTCTGAGGCAGTTCTTGGATATCGTTGATCGAATTACAACGAAAACTTCTGAAAAGAGAATGTGGAAGTACAGGCGAGCCTTTTGGGAAGCTGTCTATGAGAATGGACTAATCCGGGGAGCCTGGGTGGTCTTTGCTGAAGACGGAGCCAGAGAAACACAGCGGATTTTCGGAAACGAAGTGAAGTTCGGACGATTTCGAAAAGGAGGCGGTAGGCAAGCGCAAAGCAGTCACGCTGTTCTTCTCCTGCAGATCGGACAAGGGGTCGTCTCTGATTGGAGCCATAACGGCAAGGTCAACATCTGGAGCTCAGCGGAGGATTCATCCGCACCAAAGCTTTATAACAGCTGGTACGACGCTGATGAAGTGAGATATTACGTTGGACGAAGTGACTTGCTGAGTTCAAGGGATTATCTAGTCAAAACACATAGTTCTCCTGATACCTACAGTTGGCAGAAGGTCGTTGCAAAAAGGATCTTTGAAATGACCAATAAACGCCTTCACCAATGGGAATACAAAGCCTAGGGGATCTCATCATGCCATTCGTTTGCTCGCCACAATTTGAAGGTGGCCTAATCCAGTTTCTTCAACGAGGCCTTTTGGGGAAGGGCAAAGCTGTTCCGGTTGCAGAATGGAATGCTGTGATCAAAAAGTCAGATAACGCCGCTCATCGGTTGCTGAAGATGCTGGTTGAAGAAGGTGAGGCCAATGGAAAAGAAGATGGAGTCTTTATTCCGACGGAAACTCTACTTCAGCTGCCCGATACACAACTCAATAGGATAGCTGTTCCGGCTCTTGCTGGCTTGTCATTGACGCTGTCTATGCATGGGCGCATCGACAGCACCGATAGCAGTATCCAGCTAGAATGGCAGGACAGTCATTCCAGAGTGATCAACCCCAATTTCCAAGGTCCGTTCGTGCAGGTGGACGGAGAATGGCGGCGTCTCTCCTACCGTCTCTTTCAACTGAAGGAGGCAGCGACAGCGTTCAATAAAAGCGCTGGTCAGATATTTGAGGAAAGACTGCCATGCTGGGAAACCATGCAGACCATGCTCGAGCAGGAACTGGGACATAACGTTCGTTCGGACAAATATCTAAGTTCGCTCAAGATTTACCAAGCAGGAGCGTTGACCCTCGATGTCAAAGAGACGAACCGTGGACTTGATTTCTCGCCAATACTCCTGCCTAAGGGGGATGCACCTGAGCTGTTGGAGGCCGATGATGGCCCTGCAGGTGAAAGCGAAGACCTGTCGCAAGAAGGGGTGAACGACACAGAAACAGTAACCTTGCTTCCACCCATGTATGCCCAGGCGTTTGAAAGTCAATTTGTCCAGCAGGCAGGCCAGACACCCCCAGCATTTGTTCTTGGCAACAATACTTTCCTGTTGGTCGATCAGCCCCTCCGCAGAAGCCTAGACGTGGTCAAACGCGCAAGGAATATGCCTGCCGAAGATAGACGGAATTTCCTGCGCAATCCCAGAACTGTGCTAGCGCAAGCACTCGGGGAAGACGGAGACTCGTTGGCTCAAGCGATCTTCATCGAAACCGCACAATACTCGGATCGAATTCAGGGACTCGGTCTATGGGAAAAGCCGGTCCTGCCTTGGATTGCCAAGAAGTCCAATCAGTGGTTGCCTGAGCGTTTTCCTGTCACCATCGGCGATACGACAGTGGAAACCACAGCAGAAGAAATTGAAACGCTGGAAATCGACTATGAAAGAGCCAGGGGGAATGGGGAGGAAACGGTAGAATTCCAAGGCGAAAGTTTCGGGACGGACCAGATTGGCAAGCTGTTGGGGGATTTGCGCAGCGAGACAGAGGCTGAAGACATAGACAAGCCAGTCGAGGACATAGACCAGCCGACACCTGAGAAGGAAAACAGCGTCCTCCTCATACAGGAAAACCTCGAGGCCAACGATTACACAGCCAAATTCTCTCTCAGAAAGAACAAGGTGGCTATGTCTTTCCCTGAAAGCTGGATCAATAGAACCGTGCCCAAGGAGCACCAGCTTGTTGGCTTTGACTGGATTTGCAAGGCTTGGCGACAAGGATGGCCGGGCGTTCTGCTGGCCGATGATATGGGCGTCGGCAAGACATTTCAGGCCCTGGCCTTTCTTGTCTGGATCCGTTCTAATAAGGCCCGTGCGAGAATTCCGGTGCGCGAGTTGACTGGACCGATCCTCATCGTTGCTCCAACAGCGCTCCTCAATAACTGGCAGAAGGAAGCTAGTATTCACCTGATTCCTGATGCGCTTGGCGAATGTTGCGAGGTCTTTGGTAAAAATCTGAAGTCCCTCAAACGGCACCCCTCAGACAACGTGCCGCCGGAGGATCTTCTGGATGTTGATCAGATACGCCATGCTGACTGGGTCCTGACGACCTATGAAACGCTTGCCAACTATCACCAGAGCTTTGCCAGAGTGGCATTCTCAGTGGCAATCTTTGACGAGATCCAGAAAATCAAGGCACCAGACACCATCAACTCACATGCCGCCAAGACGGCCAACGCCGATTTCGTTGTAGGCATGACAGGGACGCCGATTGAAAACCGCATCGAGGACCTGTGGTGCATCATGGATCGCATCGCGCCGGGCTATCTCAAGGATCTCAAGACTTTCTCCAAAACCTATGGTGAGGAGAATGAGAGCGCACTAGCGGAATTGAAGGACAAGCTGGACAAGCCTCAGGGCAAGGCTCCTCAGGTCATGCTCAGGCGTATGAAGGAACAGATCTCCAAGGATCTACCATCCAAGACAATCGCGCCTTATAACGTGGTCATGCCGGTACGGCAGGCATTGGTTTATGAAGAGGTCATAGCAGAGGCCAAGGGCGGAGCCGTCACACGCAAGAACATGCTCGAAGTGCTCCACAAGATGCGCAGCATCTCTTTACACCCAGACAGCGCTAAGGAGATTGACCTCTATGACCCGGCCCAGCGAAAAAGCTGGATCATGGGGTCTGCTCGCCTCGAGAAGACATTCGAGATTTTGACTGCAATCGAGAATATGGAAGAGAAGGCTCTGATCTTTCTAGAAGACAAGGCCATGCAGAAAGCTCTGGCGACCGCCATATCGGAACACTTTCAGCTTCCCACGCGACCGATCATCATCAATGGTGAGATGGCCGGGGCCAAACGCCAACACCATGTCGATGCCTTCCAATCCCTACCAAAAGGCTTCGCGGTGCTCATCCTGTCTCCAAAGGCGGCAGGCATTGGACTGACCATCACGGCGGCAAACCATGTCATTCACTTGAGCCGCTGGTGGAATCCGGCGGTGGAAGACCAGTGCAACGACCGCACCTACCGCATTGGTCAGAAGAAAAATGTCACGATCCATGTGCCTCTTGCGGTGCATCCCACCCACAAGGAAGGATCCTTTGACGTCAAGCTGCATGAATTGCTCGAGAAAAAACGCAATCTGTCCAAACACATGCTCGCGCCCCCTGTGAGTGAGGGAGATGCTGCGACCCTCTATGGTGAGGTTGTCAGCTAGCCGTTTTCGGAGAAGAAATTGTCCCCCAGCCGCCGTTCCTGAATGGTGCGGCGGGCTCGGGTGACGACGTCATGTTCAATTATCTTTCTCGTAAAACCTCTGCAAGGGCGGAACTGATCGCGTTTTCTTGAACGCCAGACACAATTTCACCATTGCTTTCCAGACACCGGCCACTGAACTTCTTCAGAAGTGATTGTTCTGCATCTCTGGCTTGATCTTCGTTTCCCATGGGCTGCGTCATGAGAAGACACCAGCTCAGTCCAGTCACCTCTGTCGCAATGGGTTTGTTATGTGCATCCACGCGATCTTGGGGGCAATGGGAGTAACCGATCTTGAAGGCAAGGATTTGCTTGCGTTCGTTCCGAAGCGCAAGAATATACACATACCAAACGTCGTGTTCATTGAACGTGCCTGAGTATTCTCCCTCGTGTTTGGGGGCAAGCTTGCTTTTTTTCTTCGCAAGTCGACCCATTCCTAGGAGAGTGGTTGGTTCAGCAACGGAAACTTCCGATTTCGACAAAGCAAGAAGTGGCTCCGCCGTCAATGCATCCAACTCAACTACTGTGTCGCGTGCTTGAAGGTGATGCCGTCCAGTCAAAGGGCCAACAAGGTCGGAAAAGAGATTGTCATCTTGATCAATCTGCCAGACTTTGAGCGGATGTAGAGCATAGGGAAAACGTTCAACGACGGAATCGTCGTGCCTTTCGGTAGGGAGCCCCCCTACATAGTCTCTCGTATTCACTTCCATGTCCGAAACCTGATAGACGCCAACGACGCGGCCCTTGAACTCCGGCGCGGTCGGGTCGGTTTTGGTACCTACCGTGAACACGATGTCTCCTTCGGACAACACTTTCTTTGCATGCGTTCGAGCGGCTTTGGTTGCGAAGGTCAGCGGCCAAGTCGGATCACCGGGTGCACCCCAAACATATGTGAAGAAGATTTTTCCAGCATGAGTATTCGAGGGCAGTTTGGTTGTTTGCGATTGTTTCGACAAAGCGTGTTCCCTCATTATCAACGCGATTTCTAGATCTTCTTCGGACAGCAATCCCGCCAAATGCATGCCTTGAATTACTTCCTCGTGCAGGTAACTACGGAAGGTCCTATCTGTCGTATTCTCAGATTTGTTCCAAGCCGAAATGATTGAGATCCAGACAGGTTTCCCATCGTAGAGGTGAGGATTAAGGTTGAACTCATCGCTAATTTTGTGACCCAGTCGACCATATAGAGCGTTCATCGGCTCGTAACTGTCATAGCCAACGTGACTGGCAAGGTCTCCCATGCTGACTTTGCCGCGCATGGCATGGTAAATCAGAGCAAGTTCTTCCTTGTCACTTAGATTGGCTTCGAAGTAGCTGGCGTAGTCTTCCGCTTCGGCGATTATGGGGGACGTGTGTCCATGCATCTTGCTGCCTGCTTTCAAAGACAGGCGCAGGTGATAAGGTGCAACTTCTTCGAAGAGTATGATGTCTCCGATCTGAGCGCCTGACTGTTCGAAGAGGGTGTGCACGAAACCGCGAGCGTGGAAGAATGAACGCACCACACCTTTTGTGGTTGTTGGAACATAGGTGTCGACCGTCTCACTGTCATACTCCAACGTGATCAAGTGAGTGGCCGGATTGTCCTTTGTGCTCCCGCCAACAATATCGTCGGGCAATTCGTCCCGAAATGGTGTGATATAAATGTGGTTATTTTTCAGGTTGCCTTTAGTAAGAGGCTTGCTCTCAAAGATTCTCATGACTTCTTCCTCCTGCCGCGCTTGGGTTTGGGTGCTTCAGCGCGTTCAGCCTTAATACGGTCGAGCAGGGCGGAGGCGGGTTCGTCGTTGGGGTCTTGCGGGACCAGTTCTCCACGAAAGGCCCTGGCGAGGATGGTTTCATCTAGGCGATCCGTCAGCGCCAAGGCGCGTGCCGCTTCAGCGGCCAGCTTGTCGATCTTTGCGAAGGCAGTCTCAATGCGGCGGACGATTTCTTTTTGTTCGTCCACTGGGGCAAGGCTAATATTCAAAGCCCGTACCTCTGGGAAGTAAATGGTTGTATGAGTAGTGCCTTTTCCGAAATTCCTAATGTCTTGGCCTTCCGCCATTAATGCATACATGAGAAATTTAGGATCGAGGGCGTCTGTGCATGTCCATGTTACAAAATCCTGACTGGTTGCCATCGGCTTACCCATAATGGTCACATAGCCAACAGATGCAGTTCGTGAAAGGCAAACTGTTCCCTCAGGAAGCAGACGTGCCGATGAGTTGGCTAGGCCATCATCGTTCGTCTTCTGCATCGTATCCATTATCGTTTGGCCGTGATGCAATCCCGCATCTTTGATCCCAATCCACGGGATTTCTCCATCCCACCATTCTGGATGTGACCGGCTCGGAGTGTGCCCTGTTTCCTGTTTTGCGACACGGTTTAACGATGTCCATAGCCAGCCAGATGGCGGCGTGCGAGAAGGTTGGTTTACGGAAAGAGCCGCCTTCCCATCTATAACTGTATCGGTAGCTGTGCGCCCACCCCTCGATCTATCAGGCTCAGGGGTTTCATCCACCAATTGCTTAGCACTTACTAATGAAATTGATTTACGCCAGTCCGCTGTCAAATGCCCTAAATATGCAAATTGTAGGACGGCCTGTTTATAGCGTTTGGTGAGGGTTTCGATGCGGGAGAGATGGTCGCGGGCGCGGGTGGATTTCGCACCCAAGGCATCCAGCTTCCCCACAATCCGCTTCTGTTCGGCGAGAGGGGGAAGGGGAAAGAAAAACTGTCCTAAACTCTTGGACGATAGGTTTGGCTGTGCGACCCCATTCGCAAAAACCTCAATCATTGCAGAAGGTATGGGGCTTCGAAAATAATAATCTAAATAGCTCTTTTCGATATTTCTATTTGGCCGAACAATAACCAAAGAAGAAGCGATTGCCCCTTTGTCAATCTTGTCTATGTAAGCGAACTTGCCCAGCGACCCGCGCAAGAAAAACAAAAAGTCTCCACTCCTCAGTTTTCCCGAGCCCAGCTTTTCGAAGTTTTCCTCCGGAATGTAATTCATAGATTGCCAATCAAGGCGGCCATTCTGGAAATGACCGGCGCTCACCATAGGCACACCCTTTTCTACAAACGTCTTTCGGCCTGGATAGTTCTTCCCCCGATCTCCGTTTTCGAAATCAGACACCTCACCCAACTCAGTCTCAACCCACCCCTTCGGCAGCTCACTCATTTTGCCACCTCCGGCTCTGCTGCCAACTCGCTCTCACCAAGCTCGGTGCTGAGGGCTTCGATTTCGGTCATGGCGGCTTGCAGGTGCTCCAGAATGGATGCGGCGATGTCTTCCGGCTCGGTCAATCCGTCTTCGGCTTCCTCTTCGGCTTCGCGCAGCCAGGAGATGTCGAGATTGTCGCCCCGCGCTTCGATTTCCTCACGGGTGAAACAGCGCCAGCGGCCTTCCTCGCCCTGATCCTTACCCCGCTCATGGCCCAGCGGATCGCTGCCAAAGGCCTTGATGAAATCCTCGAAATGGCTTTGCGTCAGCTGGTTGGTCTTGCCGAATTTGGGCATCTGGGCGCGAAGGTCATAGACCCAAGTCTCATCGGTGTTGTTGCTGTCACTCTTGCCACGGGTGAGGAAAATGACATTGGTCTTTACCCCTTGGGCATAGAAAATTCCGGTGGGGAGCCTCAGGATCGTGTGCAGATCGCACCAATTCATCATCATTTGCCGCAGGGCTTTACCGCGTCCATCCTCGAACAGCACATTATCCGGCACGACAATCGCCGCCCGACCGCCGGGCTTCAGCGACCTTATGCAATGCTCAACGAACGGAAGCTGATAGGATGAGACATTCGCGGTGATGGTCAGGTCATCGCGGGTCGGCGCTCCACCCGCCGGTCCAAACGGCGGGTTGGTCAGGATCAGATCGGCTTTACCCAGCCGCTGCCCTTTGTCGGACAAGGTATCTCCCAGATCCACATGGTCGCTATCGATATTATGGAGATAGAGATTCATCAGGAGGAGACGCAGAGTACCCGGCACATTCTCCATGCCGTGGAATGCATGCTTTTTCTGCCAGTTTGCTTTCTCACCAAGATCGAAATAATCGTCAGTCTGTGCCCGCATATAGCGATCAGAGGCAATCAAAAAACCGCCCGTTCCCGACGCCGGATCTTGAATGGCTTCGCCCGGTTTTGGCCGCATAAGCTGTACGAGGATATCGATGAGCACACGTGGCGTGAAATACTGCCCAGCCCCACGCTTGGTTTCTTCTGCGTTCTTCTGTAAAAGACCTTCATAAAGATCACCAAACTGATCGCGATCCTCGGAAAACCAGTCCAATTCGTCGATGGCGGTGATCAGTGTCGTCAGATTCTGTGGTTCACGAACGAAGGTGGAGGCATTGTCGAAAATCGCCTGTACCATGCGCGGCAATCCGCTTTCTGGATCGCCCAGCTTTGTCAGGGCCTCGCGGTAGACGCGCAATTTCTGCAGGGGCTCTGCCTTGACCAGCGCTTCCCAACGATAGTCTTGCGGAATGTTGCCTTCCTCGCGTCCGCGCTCCTTCATCATCTTCAGGAACAGCAGATAGGTCAGCTCCGTCACATATTGCTGATAGGTGATGCCGTCCTTGCGAAGAACGGCACATAGACGCCAGAGTTTCTGGACGATGGTATTGGCATTCATATTGGAACCGCTTCCTGATGAGAGTATTCTGCAGCTGGTATAGCGTGGGTTGGATGAGTCGAACAGGCTTGCGCGTGTTGCGTTGTAGCGAATTCATTTGAGAAAGTGAACGCGTTATGCTTTGCAAACGCTGCCTCACGTACTCAAATGCATGCATGAATCCATAAGGATGCAACACGTGTTAGGCGGCTGTTGTCCCCCAGATGGCTTCATTCATTTGCTGCAGGACATCACCCAATTGATCATCGAACTCTTTGGAAATGCGCTGATAGCCGCCCTTGTCGGCAAAAACGCCTTGATCCAGCAATGTCGGGTCGGCCACAGGTTTGTCCTTGAGTGCCCGTCCGATACGCCGCAGCCAGTCTTTCTGGCGTTTCGTCCAATCACGAGACTTTTCGATCTTCAAGACAGCAGATTCAACGCGATCCCGATAGGGCACCAGAGGATCCCCCAAAGCGGCTTGCCTGACAAACCCAATGATATGGGCGGCAATGTCGGCATTTCTGGCCTTGCCATAGGCGGCGCGGAGCAAGGAGTCGGAATAGTGATGTTCATCTAGAAGCCCTGCCAATTCAGCCAATTCCTTACGGGTAAGGTCTCGTGGTTTCTGCGTGACGGCAATGAGGGCCGGAACCGTGTTCATGTTTTCCCGCACATAGCGTTCAAAGCCTTCGATATAGTCTTCCGGCTTGGTGTTCTTGCCAAAAATTTCCTCGATCCGCAGGAGTTCGTCGTCATGATGGGAAATGGTCACATCATCGCCGGAGCGACCGGACTTGACGGGTGTGCGTTCTAAAAGTTCGACAGCGCGGGGGTGGTCCTTGAGCCAAGTGACCAGTTCATTCCCGGTCTTAAGCGCCAAATCCTGCACCGTATCCTCAGGCGGTTGCCCTGTGTGGTTCTTGAAGCTCTCTTTCGTTTCCTCATCGACGCGACCGGCTAGATTGCGCATCTTCACGATCACTTGACCGGCAACCCAGTCTTTGTCCTCATCATCCACTGCATTGAAGAGATCGGTCACCAACTGGCCGAGCGAGACATTCGGCTTGACCACGACAGGGCGCATGTCGGACATCTCCTGCAATTCTGCATAAAGGTCGACCGCGTCATAGATAATGAAATGCTGTTTCTTGATCTCGGGGCAGAGGCGTGTCGCACGACCAATCATCTGATCATAAAGGATCCGGCTTTTTACACGGCGCAAGAAAACCAGATTGCAGATAGACGGCACGTCGATGCCGGTAGTGAGCAGATCGACTGTGACCACGTATTTCGGATTGGCGTCATTCTTGAACTTAAGGATCAGGTCTTGGGGCTTATCAGACTTTCCGGTTATCTTCTGCACCATGCCTGCTGGAATTTCATCGCTGCCATATTCGTCCTGCAACTCCTCGATCAGCAGCCTGACAACATCATCGGCATGATCGTCTCTCGCTGCAAAGATTAAGGTTTTGCCAAGACTGTCTGGCGGTATCTCTCTCGCCAGTGCCTGACAGACAGCCCGGTTAAAGTTCTCCGAATAAACTCGCCTGTTGAACTGAGAAAGATCATAGTCAAGGTCGACTTCGTCCGGCAGCTCGAAGAGATCCAACTGTCCGGTCTTTCGGTCCAATATTTCCACCTCTTCGCCACCATCAAAATGGATCCCCGCTTCGGCCAAAGCCGTCGTGATGCGCTTTGGAGGCAGATGGTCGTTCAGATAGCCTTCAACGACCGCCTGTCTGCATCCGTAGTGGTAGACCGGATGACCAAAGATTTCTCGGGTGTGCAGGGCAGGGGTGGCCGTTAGGGCAATCTTGGTTGCGTCAAAATAGTCGAGCACTTGGCGATAAGCGCTCTGATAGTCTTCGAGATTGCGGAAGACAATGTCGCCTTCGCGCAAGTCTGCGTTGAGCGTATAACCCCTGTGCGCTTCATCCACGATGATACAGTCATATGTGCCAGGTGTCGGGCGCAAGGATATATCGCCTTCTCCCTCGATCCGGGCGATCATTGATTGAACGGTAGCGACCTGAACTCTCTGTTCTCTTCTGCCCCAAACCAGCAACGCCATAGATCTGGGCGAAATTCAACAAGCCTTCCAGTTCTGTAGTCTCCAAGGCGTCCTCGGTCTGTTTCCCAAGGGCTTTCCTGTCGACTAGAAACAGGATTCTGCGAAAGCGGGAATGCTTGAGCAACCTGTACATCAATGCAATAGACGTTCTTGTCTTGCCAGTGCCGGTGGCCATTGAAATGAGAATGTCTTTCTGTCCCCTCTCAATCGCACCTTCGATGGATTGGACAGCCTCTTCCTGATAGGGACGCAGCTTGCCCTTGCCAAAGGCCTCTTCGGCCAACCCTTTTGCGGCTGCATCGACATTCGTTTCGAGCTTTTGTTTCAGGTCTTGTGGTGCAAACCATTGTGAAAGGGCGTCTGGCTGATTCTTGGCGCTTCGCACATCCCAATGCCAAATCCCAGACTTGGTTTTCCATTGGCGGATATAGGGCCGCCCATTGGTCGCGAATATGAATGGTACACGGTAGGGCTCGTCTAGTCCGTGTTGCCATGGGGAATCGACGACCCTGTGTTCAGGATCAAGTTTGATGCTGCGGGCATAGCGTTGCGCTTGCGCCAATACTCCGGGTACGTCAACGGATTCCCGCTTGGCCTCAATCACTCCGATACATAATTGGCCTGTGAATAGCGCATAATCAACCGGTCCAGATTCAGTCGGCCATTCTGCAATTGCGATATTGCGACCACTCTCCGGGCGTGTGCCATTCTTGTGAGTAAGGGTCTTGGTATCTGCCTCCCAGCCCATATCCTGAAGCTGGGCATCAATCAAAACTCGTGTATCTTGCTCATCGAGGATGAGCTTTGCAGCAGCATCCCTTGCTGCTTGATGACGTTCTCGGTGAACTTGCTCAGGTTCTGCCTCTGCTAATTTCTGGAGCTCGGAGAGCTTTTTCGCCATAGCAACGGCTTCAGCTTCCTGTTCGGCTGCAGTTTGCTCCCAAACGGCACTTTCCTCGGTTGCCTGCTTGGCCATTTCTTCCAAGGCTGCCTGGGTCTTCTTCAGCTCATCTGCCTCAGATTTGGCCTCAAGCAACGCTTGTTCCTTTGCGAGCACCTCCGACCGGAGATTTTGCAGATCCGCTTTTAAGGCTACACTTGCATCTTCTGGGTCTTTTGGGGGGACAAACGGTCCTGGCTTGAAACTCAGATCTTTCCCGAACGACCAACGATACCACACGCCAAGTGACCTGCAGAATTTTAAGGCTGACAATGCATCTCGAGATTGCCCTTCAAACTCATGGACTGCTTTGTTGCCGAGTTTGCGAACGGCATGAAAAACGCTGGCGACTTCGGAAGGCAAAACTTGCTGTGCAGACAGACGTCTTAAAAGATCATGAGTGGTCACCTTGTCCTGCTCATCGTACAAGCCATATATCGCCGCAACCTCTTTCGCCATCAGCTCCATGAACTGACGGCTTTTGATGAGGGACGTATTAGCATCCTGACTAAAGAAGCGCTCGGACAACACGCCAAGTTGATGAAGTTGGGTACTCAATGGTTTAAGGTGATCAAAATTCGTAGAAGCCATGTCTATAATCGTTTCGAAATATTACGTTCATACAAAAAACCTATTTTACTTTGCAGGGCATTTGCAACTTAAAAGATTAGTGGTGATGAGAGCGTCGTTTGGAATGCTGTCGTGAGGTCAAGATCAGAGTTCATGAAACTGAACCACCACCAGCTGAAGCTGGTGGGATCAACAGAAACATTTGAAACTGTTCTTTCTTAATAGAGCGCCTCTGACGCAGATTTGGTTTTCTCTGTCCGTCTGGAAGGCGGAGGGTTTACCCCAAATAGTGGAACCAAATATTGTGTTTTGCAGATGTATCATAAGCTCAAATAAGTTTTTGCAAAACCAAAGCAGTCCAGACAAGACAGCCCCTGCTTAGATGACGTCCATATCGAAGGGTAGGGCCACACGCCCCATATGAACAGCCATTTCAGCCAACCTGTCATCAAAGTTGGACTGATCGGGAAACGCCCCATAAGTCCCATGCACATCTGTTGCGTGGCCAACAATGTGGCGTTGAATATGTTCAGGCACCGCTCCATTGCGCATGCGGGCAGTATATTCATGGCGAAGCGAATAGACCGTGGATTCTTTTGTGCGCAGTTTGTTGGCCAAAAGGAAATTATTTGCTGCATTACTAAACGAATTCCCTTTGTCATAATATCGCAAAAATCCTTCCGGGTGCCGCTTCACAGCTTCCAGCGCAATGCCGACAAGAGGAACCGCCCGCACCCTCGCATTGGTTTTAACTTTGTTCTTTCGTTCTCCTGTGAGTGTTGGCTGGATAAGTATATGTGGTATCGGATAACCAAGACAGATTTTTTCTACCGTTAGATGCAAAACCTCTTGCGCACCGCATCCTGTTTCTAAGAGAGTGTAGAGGACGCGGCGAAGGTCTTCATTTGACCCAGTCAGTCCCTTGCCTTGTAGCCACTTGTCACGAAGAATCGCGGTCGGAAATGTTACGCGTGCTTCAGTGGCATCTCGAACAGATTGTTTTTGCGGGGTTGGGAAGTGTTTTTTAGATCATCGAACGGATTGTCTTTCTTGCGTCCATGTTGATCAGTCCAATTGTTTTCATCCGCATAACACTGCCAGATATAATGAAGGTCCTGAATCTCTTTCAGTGCTCCCGCTCGGGACAGGGCTTTTTTTCCTTCTTCTGGCCTATGGATCAGCTCAAGTCAATGATCCTTGAATAAAACGGCCTGAGCACGTGTAATTCGCTCCAAAGGCACGTCGCCAGCCAAATCAATAAAACGCTCCACAGCGCGTTTCTTAGGGTTCCTATAGTTCTTTTCCTGAGCTGCAGACATACCCGACATGTGAGCTGCCGCAAACGATCCAAAGAACCTGTCGAGAGCTTCAGATATTGCCATCAGCAGGTCTTCTGGCTGGTTATGGATACCCATTGATGCAGTTATAAACTGCGTAGGATCTTCAAAATTCGATAAAACGGAACCGATAAGGTCCGTGTTTCGTATCACTTTTCGATAATTCTCAGCAATGTCTGAAGGCAGTGTCTTTAGCCATACTTCGAACCTTTGCAACATGCCTTCAGGTGGTCCAGAAAAAATCTGTTCTAACTGCTGCTGGTAAAGGTTGTGAAGTGCTAGTCCTGCTTTTCCTTTCGGAAGACTACTGAGATCTAAGGACACTTTTTCGGTATTGAACAGCGCCATGATATTTTCGCTAGCAGCAGCAAGTTCATCCTTCGACTGGTACCGACTTTCAACCGCCCGCAAAGAACGCCAAAATTTGTCATCCGAGTCAACGAGTACATCACGTCGAGACATGGCTATGTCGTAGTTTTTTGTCTTTAAAGATTTTTGAATCGGATTAGAACGTGGATCAAGATGCTGAACATCTTTGGGAACCAATCTGGTGTAATAAAGAATGCCACGATTCTTGGTAATATATTTTAATTCTCTGGTGCTTCCCATGTCTTAAACGACCCATTTCCTATTGCATTCCTATTGCGTTTTCTATTGCAATAGTCTCTGCAACTCAATGGCATTGGCTCATTTCTGCGAAAAAGGGGCCTTTGAAACTAATCAAAGGCCCCTAATTTGGCTCCCCAGGCCGGACTCGAACCAGCGACAAAGCGATTAACAGTCGCTTGCTCTACCAACTGAGCTACTGGGGAAAACTCTGCGTCTGGCACTTGTTAGCGCCCCGACGTTGGTGAAGTGGTTTTAGTTCAGAGAACACAGATTGCCAAGCCCTTTTTTTTATCTTTCTGTATCTCTTGTGGAAGAGTTGAAGAGTTTGGCGGGTTTGCCTCATTTTCGAGAATGTGGATATTCGTCATTTAATACCTATCTAAAAATCCACACGGATGAGACAACCTGATAGAACACCAAAATATACCCTTCTCCCATGGCTTTAATAGTCCAGTTTCCAGGGGTTCCAACGAATCTATGATCAAACCCAAACGAGATATAAAGCTGGGACCATGGTCCATTAAAATGCCGGGATCTGCGCTAGCAAGACAGCTGCTTGGTATTGTGCTGGTGATCGGCGGCATTCTCGGGTTTTTGCCCATTCTTGGCTTTTGGATGGTACCACTGGGCCTTGTGGTCCTATCGATCGATTTGCCTTATCTTCGCAAACATCGCAGAAAGTGGGAGATAAAGCTCGAGAAGAGGCGCCGTGATAAAGACGCACAGCCTCCATCGGATCAAACACAGGACGACGACCCCGCATGAGTATCCAACCACCCAACACCACTCTGATTATTGGGGGCGCCCGATCCGGGAAAAGCAGCTTTGCTGAAAGCCTGTGCGAACAAAGTGTTTCAAACCTCATCTATATTGCCACGTCACCCAGATTTGATGACGATGCCGAAATGGTTGATCGAATCGAACAACATCGCGCACGGCGCGGCCCCCGCTGGCACGCAATCGAAGAACAAATTGCTTTGACCGACATCATTCAACGCCACGATGCGCCTGACAATGCGATCCTGATTGATTGCATGACCCTCTGGTTGAACAATCTGCTGTACCGGAAGCTGCCTCTCGATCAACAATTTGCGGCACTTGTTGCCGCACTCAAGGGCACAACAGCAAAAATTGTTTTGATATCAAATGAAGTCGGGCAGGGCGTCGTACCATCCACCTCGGAAGGACGTCATTTTCGCGACCACCAAGGGCGACTCAATCAAACACTGGCCAGCTGTTGTGATCGAGTGATCGAAGTGAAGGCAGGCCTGCCGCTACAGCTCAAGCCAATCAATCAGCCTCCCATTAAGCTCTAAGTCCATCCCCGTGACACATCGTTACGATCAAAGCCTAAGAAAGAACTCAAAATGCCTGCCATCATGTTTCAAGGAACCGGCTCAAATGTTGGAAAATCCATGCTGGTGGCCGGTTTTTGTCGGTATCTGAAACGTCAGGGCCTCAAGGTTGCACCATTCAAGCCGCAAAACATGTCCAACAATGCTGCAGTCACCCTAGAAGGCGGCGAGATCGGGCGCGCACAAGCGCTTCAAGCCTTGGCCTGTGGCTTGGAACCCAGCATCCATATGAACCCCGTGCTGCTAAAACCTCAAAGCAACATCGGGTCTCAAGTCGTGGTACAGGGAAAATCCATTGGACAAATGATGGCGCGAGATTATGCCGCCAATAAAAAGAATCTTATGGGCGCAGTGATGGACTCCTATAACCGCCTGAACGCCGATGCGGACATCGTCGTTATAGAAGGAGCGGGCAGCGCATCTGAAGTCAATCTCCGGTCCGGAGATATTGCCAATATGGGATTTGCTCAAGCCGCTCAAACGCCGGTGATTCTAATCGGGGATATCGACAGAGGCGGCGTCATTGCGTCTTTGGTCGGCACGCAACGGATTTTGTCATCCGAAGACCGAAAACTTGTAAAAGGTTATGTCATCAACAAATTTCGCGGCGATGCCAGCTTGTTCAAGTCAGGCCTCGACATCATTACCAATGAAACACATTGGCCCGATTTTGGTGTCCTGCCTTGGTTTGACGATGCCGCGCATTTGCCTGCCGAAGACAGTGAAGATTTGGCCAGAGACGCAGCATCCAACAAAGACGGTGCCTTGAAAATTGCAGTGCCGGTTCTCCCGCGCATCGCAAATTTTGATGATCTGGACGCTCTGCGTTCTGATCCGTCAATCGCGGTCCATATGGTGCAACGAGGACAGGTCATTCCAGCGGATACAGACTTGATCATCTTGCCTGGCTCCAAAACCACCATAGCAGACTTTGAGGCCCTAAAGACCGAAGGCTGGGATGTGGACATCAAAGCGCACGTAAGACGAGGAGGTTACGTTCTGGGCCTGTGTGGCGGCTACCAAATGCTTGGCCGCACGATCCATGACCCCGAAGGCGTTGAAGGGGCCAAAGGATCGTCCTGCGAAGGATTGGGGTTGCTCAATGTTGAAACAGTGATGGCTGGTGAAAAAAGAACGGTTCAAGTGCAAGGCCGCCACGTCGACAGTGACCTTCCTATGCATGGTTATGAAATTCACATCGGCAGCAGCGAAGGTGTAGACAGAGATCGACCACTGTTCGTCATTGAAGGAAAAAACGAAGGCGCACGGTCAAAAGACGGCCGAATTATGGGTAGCTACATTCACGGACTGTTCAATCAAGATGAGTTCCGACGCCGTTTTTTGCAGGGACTAGGCCTCCAGTCAAGCAACCAAGCAAGCACTCACTCTTATCATGGCATGGTCGAAGACACACTGGAGGCGCTTGCTGACCACATATCACAGCATTTGGATGGTGATGGATTAATGGAAGTCGCAACCAACGGCGTTTGATAGCAAACGATTAGACCATTGGCGCTCAATAGCTCACCAAAGCAATGGCAATGATGATCATAAACTGAACCAGACAAGACGAACGATATAGCCTCAGGGCGTCGTCAACCTCAGCCGCCCCAACATCGCGTCGCCCTCTTGCATTCACAAATGGCTCGTCAACCATCTCTGTACCATAATAGCGTGGACCAGACAGTGCGATATCAAGTCGTCCTGCCATTGCAGCTTCTGGCCAACCAGCATTGGGAGATCGATGACGCGGTGCGTCTTTGGCAATGCCACGCCAAATCCGGGCAATTGTTTTTTCCTGCTCGGCAACCCGAGACCGAAAGGGAGACAGCAGCAACAACCCCATAGTCAAACGGGCAGGGACCAAATTGACACCATCATCCAGTCGCGCAGCAGCCCATCCAAAGTGCAAGTAACGCTCTGTTTTGTGCCCAATCATGCTGTCAGCGGTATTGATGATTTTGTAGATGACAAGGCCTGGCAAACCGAGCAGCGCCAGCCAAAAAATCGGAGCGACAATGCCGTCGGAAAAGTTTTCTGCGAGGCTTTCGATGCTGGCCCGAGCAACCCCCGCACCATCAAGCTTTTCAGGGTCACGGCCAACAATCATAGAAACCGCTTTGCGTGCCGCCAGAATATCGTCACAGGCCAATGGATCTTCAACCGCTTTTACATGCAAATAAAGGCTCTTTTGCGCAAGAAGCGTAGAGGAAAGAAGGGCAAGAACCACCCCGCCCAGAACCCCAAAAGACAGCAACAAGCTTTGAACAACCCAACTCAGAGCCCCGCCTGCGGCAACAAGAAACACCAGAGATAACAAACCTAATAATCTGCCTGATTGTGCAGACTGTGTTTTGGGTTGGTTGAAGCGTGTTTCAAAGCGCTCTATCCATGCTCCAAACCACACCACAGGGTGCGGCACCCGTCGCCAAACCCAGTCAGGCTCGCCAAAGATGGCATCCAACGCAATCGCAAGGGCGACAACAAACAGAAAACCACCGCCAAGCAAAATCACCGCTGCAAGACTTTTTCTAGACTAGCGTCCAAGCGATCAAGTGATTTCTTGTCGATAGGAATACCAAATCGAATGAAGTCTGTTCGATAGTCAAAGACACGGGTCCAAATATGCAACTCGGCCAATTTGCGATGGAGCTCGCGCGCATCTTCCTTGATAACCAATCGAAACAACGGTGTTCCACCCGCGATATACAGATTGCGCTTTTCGAGAACGCGATCCAGCTTTTCAGCCCGCTCTGCCATTTGCTTGCGCTGTTGCTGCTGCCACTTGCTATCATTGAGGGATTCTGTCCCGACGCGCAAAGCGGGGGTAGAAACCGCCCAAGGACCCAACATGTCCCGAATCTTGCTCACATGACTTTCATGCCCCACGAGGAAACCGAGCCGGATGCCAGACATCCCGAAAAACTTACCGAATGAACGCAGCACAACGCAATTGGGCATAGAACCCAACTCTGAAACAACACTCAGCTCAGGTACCACATCAGCAAAAGCTTCATCGACAATAAGCAGACCGCGTTGCTTTTGCAATTTGGCAGCCAATTCAATCAAATCTTTAGCAGGCAGCTGTCTGCCGTCCGGGTTGTTTGGATTCACAATCAAAAGGCAATCGCCAGGGAAAAACTCCTTAGGCAACTCTTGTACCATGGCCACATCCACGCCAGCACGCGCCATAGCCCGTTGATGTTCACTGTAGGTCGGGCCCAAAATAAGGCAGCTCTGGTTTGTTCCGAGCAGCACCGGCATAGCCTGAATAATGGACTGTGTACCGGGGGAAGCCACAATGGAGACTTCATCAGGTACGCCATATGCTTTGCGTGCTGCTGCCAAACATGCGACCAAATCACCTTGGCTGGGTAGGGACGCTATTGCTTCAAACGCAGCATCCTTATCAAATGGATAGGGCGAATGATTGATGCCACTGGACAGATCAAGCCAGTCTTCGCTAGACCCGCCAAAACGAGCGATAGCTGCAGAAAGGTCTCCACCATGCATCATAATTTTGTCGTCACTCGCAACCATTTTTATATATCCATTCTCTCAAATATGTCACGCTAGGACATAGACCTTTTATAGGAATGAAGCAATTCCAAAGCGTTTTAAATTGGGAATTTTGATCGACTTCGAAGCCAATGCACAAGCGCATACCCTATACCAACGTATAATAACACACAGAATACAAAGAATGCCGATTCTCGGCTCGCGTTGCATCCAAAGTAGGTGAGTTCACAGCAAACCATGACAATTGAAAAAATAATTGCAAAAAACGGCGCTTGGCTGGACAAAAGACGCACCGGTGATTTACGTGCCGCGCGCCAACACAAAGAAGCCTCCCTTGCAATCGCAAGCCAGTATCGCGCATTTGAGCGCATCAGAAGCCGACTGTTCAAAGGCAGCATCATACCATCCGAACTAAACCCGACCGAGGCCTGCATTATAGAAGCCTTAGAGAATGCCGGATTGGCAGGTCGCACATCAAACGGTGCGGTCAGGGCAATGACAGCAGACTCTCGCCGCTTTATAACAGGCGGCTGGCTAGAAGAAATTTCCTGTTTGGCGGCGCTGGAAGCTGGCGCCGATGAAGCTTTATTTGGACAACAAATAAAATGGAAAATTGATAGCTATTGGGGAGAAAATGAGATTGACGTGATTGCTCGTTTCGGGGACCGTTTGGCATTTTACTCTTGCAAAGCCTATAGCGCATCCTTCCGTCGCTCCAACGACAGAAATCGCAAGAAACTGATGGAAGCGTTGCATGAAGCCGACAATCTTGCGGATCATTTTGGTGATGACACCACATTCGTTGGCTTGATCCTCTCAACAGACCTCTATGACGAATATGCCAAAAAGCCCAAATACGAATCCCTGTTTGGCAAGGCGCGCGCCCTAAATGTGCACTTGATCACACTCGAGCATATCAAATGGGATCGATTGGTGTCTGCGATGGCCGTGCCATCCCTAATAGGAGATATTGAAACGCCCCCAGATATGTAGAAATGAGTAAGAAAACCATTCAATATAAGCACTTGGCTAGCGAATTTGTTTGACTTCCTAACCTCTTAATTGCGTAATTCTAACAAGTGAGTGGATAATTTTGAATGCATTGATTAGTATTCTATAACCAAGAGGAAAGGGATAACCGTGGCCTATCAAAATGAATTGGAAAGACTGCGGGAATTAGAAAAATACGCAATATTGGACACCAGCTCGGAAGAATCCTTTGATCGCATTACCCGCATCGCTCAAAAAATTATGGATGTTCCAATCGCGCTCATTACTTTAGTCGACGAAAAGAGACAGTGGTTCTTGTCTAAACAGGGCATAACGTTTGATGAAACTCCCCGTGAAATTTCATTCTGCACCCATGCGATTCAAAAAGACCAACCATTTATCGTACATGATGCGACGCAGGATGAGCGCTTCAAACACAACCCTATGGTTACTGAAGCCCCAAATGTGCAATTCTACGCGGGCATTCCCCTCAAATCAGCTCTTGGCTATAACCTTGGTACTTTGTGCGTCATTGATACAAAACCGCGCGATATCAGTTTGGATGAAATCGATATCCTCCGCGACTTGGCAAGTATCGTCATCGATGAAATTGAACTTAGGACAATCGCAACACAAGATTTCCTGACCGGCATGCTTAGGCGCCAAAGCTTTATGCTGAAAGCGAACCAAGAAATGCTGCGGGCTATCCGCTATGACACCAATTTCAGTATCATCGCAATCGATATAGATCACTTCAAATCGGTCAATGATCGATATGGACACGCAACGGGCGACCTTGTTCTACGGAAAATCGCCGATATTTGTAGATCCACCCTGAGAGAGATCGACGTACCAGCTCGGTTTGGAGGCGAAGAATTTATCATCCTACTGCCTCAAACAGATCAACATGACGCTATGATTGTAGCAGAACGCATTCGTAAGATGATTGAAAAACTGGTTGTGGAAGATTCGGGAAACACTGTGACCGTCACCACCAGCCTGGGCGTGGTGGATAGAATCACATGCGGAAAAAATGACATCAATTCGATCTTGAACATGGCAGACGACAGGCTCTACGAAGCCAAGGCTAATGGCAGAAACACCATTGTACCTATCATTGGCCAATGTGATTCCAGTAATTGAAATCAACTATATAGTGACGATAGCTTGAGCCAAACAATCAGGAAAACAAGCTGTCAGGCTCGGTTTACTGCGCGAAACGATGGCGAAAGAATACCAAAACGCGACCGCCAAGAAGTGTCGTAGCGGAAGCAACTGAAACAATTTTTGGGGAAGAAATTGGAGGCTCGAGCCGGAATCGAACCGGCGTGGACGGATTTGCAATCCGCTGCGTCACCACTCCGCCATCGAGCCATCCTTTACGTGTGGTGCATGCTCAATAGCAAAAGGCTTGGCCGCGCTCAAGTCAATTTCCACCAGTATCCGAAATTTTTATGTACATTGTTTAACAGTTACCGAAAGACACCCCCTCAATCGTCGAATTTGTGCCAACAAACCTTGCAACTCTTCGGGCGCAACGATATGCACAGAATGAAGATGTCTTTCACTGCATAGGGCAGGGCACTTCAAAATTCCAAGGCACAAGGGTGCGGACAAACCGCATATAAACTGAGGAAATCTTAGATGGGCGAATATAAAGAAGCTCGGCAGCAGATGGTTGATACGCAAATTCGGACCACAGACGTAACAGCGTATAATGTGTTGGAGGCTTTCCTCAAAGTGCCTAGGGAGTTATTCGTTCCTGCTTCATTGCGGACTTTGTCCTATTCAGACGCGGATATCAAAATTTCAGACTCGCGCTCAATGACCCAACCGTCTCCATTAGCAAAATTATTGCAACTGGCAGATATGAACAAAGATGATCTGGTTTTGATCATCGGGTCAAACACCGGTTATTCAGCAGCCTTGGCGTCTCAATTGGCAAACACTGTGGTAGCAGTTGAAAACACTGAAGCGTTGGCAACAAAAGCAGAAACCATTATTTCAGATCTGGGATATGACAACGTTGCCGTCATCTCAGGCGATCTTGCGGAGGGAATGCCTTCAGAAGGGCCCTATGACGTGATTTTTATCGAAGGTGCCGTTGAAGAAATACCGCAAAAATTGTTGGACCAGTTGAAAGACGGGGGACACCTCATCACCGTCGATGGCGCTGCACGGCGGGCCGAAGCGATTAAGATTCTCCGAACCGGCGATCATTTTTCGCGCATGTCCGCCTTTGATACCAATGCACCGGTTCTGCCAGAATTTCGAAAACACGTTTCATTTGATTTTTAGCCATTCTGGAGTGGCCATTGGGTTACCCACAAAAATATACATCAATGTATGTAAATTGATCCAAAACCGTAACTTTCACGGTTTTGGGGCGTAAATCACCGTGTGATACGCACTTTAACGAAAATTAGGACAAAATTGCGCGTTTCTTGTGGTTTTATTTTGTTGCGAGAAAGCCTCATTAATAACTTTTTAACCAAATCACCAAAAGCAAACACTAGGCATTCCGATCACTTCAGACTATGTTCCAACGAAAATCATAGCGTAAAGACGGTCCATCACGATTTTGCGGACTGTTCATTTCTAGGAGTATTGGGCGTGGCTGGCCTTAGAAAATTAACATTGTGCGCTGTTTCTGCGCTGCTTTTGAACATAAATTCGGCGTCAGCCGAAAATCTGACTCAAGCACTTTCGCTGGCATACAGCAACAATCCAACACTCAACGCGGCCCGTGCAGGATTGCGCGCTACGGACGAGGGTGTTCCTCAAGCAATGTCGGGCTATCGCCCTACGATATCTGCAAGCACATCAGCCAGCCGCAGTTGGACCAATTACGACTATCTTTCAGGCACCAGCCGTAACTCTCAAGCCACAACAACCAGTCTTGGACTTCAGGTCCAACAAATACTATATCGCGGCAACCGTACTAAAAATGGCGTAAAGCAAGCCAAAGCAGCCATTGAGGCAGCGCGCCAAGGGCTTAGGACAACCGAACAGACGGTCCTTTACGATGTCGCATCTGCCTATATGGACATTCTCCAAAATCAGGCAATTCTTGAACTTCGCAAACAAAATGTAGCCTTTTTGCAAGAACAAGCCCGTTCAGCTCGAGACAGATTCGCCGTTGGCGAGACCATTAGCACCGATGTTAGCCAAGCAGAAGCCCGCTTGTCAGGCGCTGTTTCTGAGGTTAAAGCAGCGGAAGCCAGCCTGTCATCCAGTCGCGCGACTTATCAAATGCTCGTTGGAAAAAAACCGGGAACCCTCAAAGCAGGATATTCGGTTGATAAGCTTTTTCCCAAAAGCTTGAACGCTGCCATCAGCCAAGCTATGGCAAAGCATCCTGCTATCTTGTCTGCAACATATAATGTCGATGTCGCTCAGCTTTCAGTTAAGCTCGCTGAAGGGGAATTGTTGCCGACAATTTCTGTTACAGGAAGCGCCGATCGTAACTGGTCCAATAACGCAAGTAACGACCTGCATGGTGCCACAAATAGCGCTTCACTGACCGGTTCAATCAACATTCCAATTTACTCTGGTGGTGCAGTTCATTCCAAAGTCCGCCAAGCCAAAGAGACATTGGGTCAACGCCGCATCCAGCTAGACCTCGCCCGCGATCAAATTCGTGCCAATATTATTGCATCGTGGAGCTTGTTACAGGCAACAATCCCGCAAATCGAGGCAGCTCAAGCGCAAGTGAAAGCGTACCGTCTGGCAACGCGTGGAGTGATCGAGGAACAAAAAGTTGGACAACGCACATTGCTTGATGTTCTGGATTCACAAGAAGATCTGATCTCCGCTCGTATTGCTCTTGTCCAGGCTCAGCGCGCACGTATTGTCGCATCTTTTAGCGTTGCCTCTGCAATTGGCAATTTGTCTGCCGAGAACTTAAAGCTGCGTGTTCAACGCTACGATCCAAAAGCACATTATACAGCTGTTCGCGATAAATGGATTGGCCTGCGCACCCCAGATGGTCGATAGAATATCGGCATCCATATTCCGACGTTAAAAGGCCCGATTTTTGATTGGGCCTTTTTTGTCACCGTTTTGATGTGCTGCGACAATAAGCGCAGATACAAAGAGTGCATCTGTTATGCAGGGCCAGAAGGGGATTGCGGGGAAATTAGGTGTTGAAACCCTCCCTCCACACCTCTTTCAAGCTTTTTTACGTTACGGATTTCAACAAATTGGCAAAAAGCCTATAGTGATTAGACGACCGAATCACGTTCGCGGCGGAATGCGATTTGATCGGTTACCTGTTTGTCAGTAGTTTCGGGTGAGGCCATGTCCAATTCAAGTGCAGCTCAAGAACCCTCTATGGAGGAAATCCTAGCGTCGATTCGCCGGATAATTTCCGATGAGGAAGCTGCAATAGGTGATGAACCGGCCCCAGCAGAAGAAGCAATGCCGGACGGCAATGCTGAGCTTAGCCAAGACGACCTCGACGCACTTTTTGATACGCCAGCGCCTGCTCCTGTAGAGGAAGAGCCAGTCGAAGACGACATGGCCGCGGCAATGGCCGAAATGGAAGCGCAAGAAAGCGAGCCGGAACCAGAACCAGAAGAAGATGTTTTGGATCTTCAAAGCGAGTGGCAAGAAGCAGAACTTGTCGAACCTCGAGATGATGATCTTGTTTTCGCTGAAGAGGCCAAGCAACCTGAACCCGCACCAGAACCAGTCGCTGCAATTCAAGAAGCTCTGCATAGGACTCTTGAAGAACAGGTGCCTCCGATTCTAAAAGCAAGCATAGAGACAACACCGACGCCAGATGGTCCGTTGCCTGAAGTGAATCGTGGAGCACGTCTCGTTTCTGATTCCACTTCCGACGTCGTAACCAACGCATTCGGCGATTTGACCCATACAATTCTGTCGCAAAATACGCGCACCATGGAAAATGTGGTTGAAGATATGCTGCGCCCAATGCTGAAAGCGTGGCTTGATCAGAATTTGCCCATCATGGTGGAACGCTTGGTCCGTGCAGAAATTGAACGAGTGTCTAGGGGCGAGCAGCATTATCGCTGATCGCCCGCACCAACCTGACCAAACAAACCTCCCACCCCTCATATTGTGTATTTTTTCGTTAAATATACACTCAAAGCGGCAACTTAGACCCATATGGGCTGCTAATGGTTGACAGCTGTGAGGGAGAATGGGATTTACACCTTTACCCGAGATAGTTTGCGAACCATGCCTGCTCCTTTCGCGAGCCAAGGCTGGATTTGGCGTCTGAGAGACAGATTTGCAGGCATCCAAGCCGAGCGATCTGCGAGATGGAAGTGCAATGCTGGAAAAAACATTCGATGCAGCGGCCGTTGAGCCGCGCCTTTATGAAGCGTGGGAAAAATCAGGTGCCTTTAATGCTGGCGCTGGTAAAAAAGACGGGCAGGATAGTTTCTGCATCGTCATCCCACCACCGAATGTAACCGGTTCCCTTCATATGGGCCACGCCCTGAACAATACATTGCAAGACGTAATGATCCGCTACCATCGGATGAATGGCAAAGACGTTCTTTGGCAACCGGGAATGGACCACGCCGGCATCGCGACGCAAATGGTGGTGGAGCGCCAATTGGCTGCTAACAATGAACCAGGCCGTCGTGATATGGGTCGCGAGGCCTTCCTTGAGCGCGTTTGGAAATGGAAAGACGAGTCGGGCGGAACTATTTTCAACCAGCTTCGCCGCCTTGGCGCATCAGCAGATTGGTCCCGTGAACGCTTCACGATGGATGAAGGTCTGTCCAAGGCCGTTCAGAAGGTCTTCATCGAACTTTACAATGAAGGCTTGATTTATAAAGACAAACGTCTGGTCAATTGGGACCCGCATTTTTTGACCGCCATTTCCGATTTGGAAGTCGAGCAGAAGGAAATGAACGGCCACATGTGGAACCTGTCTTACCCAATCGAAGGGGAAGAGGGGCGCACCATTACAATTTCGACCACCCGACCAGAAACCATGCTTGGCGACACTGCCGTTATCGTTCACCCTGATGACGAGCGTTACAAGGATCTGATAGGTAAAAACATAATTTTGCCTCTGGTCGGACGCCGTATTCCGATCATTGCTGATGATTATGTCGATCTAGAAACGGGCACAGGCGCAATGAAAGTGACGCCAGCGCACGACTTCAATGACTTTGACATCGGTAAGCGCCACAATTTGCCAATGATCAACATCATGACCCGTGAAGCCAAAATGTGGCTGAAGGATAACGAAGATTTCCTCGACGGCATTGATGCATCCAAAGATCTGTTTGAAACAATCTCGGCTCTGGAGGGTGTGGATCGCTTTAAAGCACGCAAGATTGTTGTGCAAATGTTTGAAGCCCGCGGTCTGCTTGCAGGCATTGATGACCATGTCAATATGACTCCGCATGGCGATCGTTCAGGCGTTATCGTTGAGCCCTATTTGACCGATCAATGGTTTGCCGACGCGCAAACTCTGGCCAAACCAGCAATTGCGTCTGTGCGCGAAGGCCGCACCAATTTTGTGCCTAAGAATTGGGAAAAAACCTATTTCGATTGGATGGAGAACATCCAACCATGGTGCATTTCGCGCCAGCTTTGGTGGGGTCACCAGATTCCGGCATGGTATGGACCAGATGAGAAGGTTTTTGTTGCTCACAATGAAGCCGAAGCTCAAGAACAGGCCAGAGCCCATTATGGCAAAGACGTTGAACTGGTCCGCGATGAAGACGTTCTTGATACGTGGTTCTCATCGGCATTATGGCCATTCTCAACCCTTGGCTGGCCAGACAAAACCCCTGAACTAGACCGTTACTATCAAACGGATGTCTTGGTCACGGGTTTCGATATTATCTTCTTCTGGGTAGCCCGCATGATGATGATGTCGCTGCACTTCATGAAAGAAGAGCCGTTCCACACTGTCTATGTCCACGCGCTTGTACGTGACGAGCACGGCGCCAAAATGTCTAAATCCAAGGGCAACGTCATTGATCCACTGGATCTGGTTGATGAATATGGTGCGGATGCGGTTCGTTTCACCTTGACGGCAATGGCCGCGCAGGGCCGCGACATCAAACTCGCCACCAATCGTGTTGCCGGATATCGCAACTTCGGCACCAAACTGTGGAACGCCACGCGTTTCACACAGATGAACGGCTGTGCACGTGTTGAAGGCTTCGATCCCCATACGGTCAAGGAAACAGTCAATCAGTGGATTGTGACAGAGCTGGCCAAAACCGCGAGCGAAGTGTCCGAAGCCATCGAGACCTATCGTTTCAATGATGCGGCCAATGGTCTGTACCGGTTTGTCTGGAATCTTTATTGCGACTGGTACATAGAGCTTTCCAAGCCGGTTTTGCAAGCCGAAGACGAAAGTGACGCAAAAACCGAAACTCAGGCTTGTGCGGCTTGGGTGCTCGATCAAATCTGCCTGCTGATGCACCCGCTTATGCCGTTCATTACCGAAGAATTATGGGCTGAAACCGGCAAAACTGGGCCCTCCCGTGATGGTTTGTTGATCACCGAAAGCTGGCCAACCTACGACATTGCGGATACTGGAGCGGCCGACGAAATCAACTGGTTGGTTGATACCATCACAGCGATCCGCTCTGTTCGCGCCGAAATGAACATCCCGCAATCGACCAAATTGACGCTCGTATTTGTTGGTGCTTCAAAACAAACCAAAGAGCGCCTTGCGGCTCAAGACGCAGTTCTCAAACGTGTCGCTCGCTGCGAGAGCATCACCACCTCGCAGGAAGTGCCTCAAGGGTCTGCGCAGGTCGTCGTTGGCGAAGCCACCATTGCTTTACCATTGGCTGGTGTGATTGATTTGAGCGCAGAAAAAGCCCGCCTAGAAAAAGAGATCGACAAGATCTCCAAAGTGGCGGCTAAATTCGAAGCCAAACTTGGCAATGAAAAATTCATTGCCAATGCACCAGATTCGATCATTGCCGAACAAAAATCCAAACTGGCCGAACAGAATGCCTTAAAGGAAAAAGTTCAGGAAGCCCTCGATCGAATCCTCGGTTTCATGCAAGCGTAATCGACGCTATCACGAAAATACAAAAGCCCCGCTAGAGCATTCTAGCGGGGCTTTTTACTACTGTTGAAAATGTTGAGCGCTTCAGAACGGTAGCCCCAACGCATAGAAAAGACTATTTGTTGTCCGGCCTGATGCTTTTCGAGATATAACAAACGAATATTGGCTTACCGTTTTTGCTATTATTCTCACGGACCACGACATAGTCTGTTGGAACGCCGTGACCGGTACGTGGGGTATATCTTTCAACCCGATAGCGAGATTTCATAAAACGCCCAAGGTCTGCATTTCCACCCAATATTGAAGCATCAAAGTGAGTTTTGGCTTTCCCCTTGCCCTTGCGTTTACTGTAGTGAAGTTGCACCTGCAATTCTTTATTGAATGGTTTGCCTGTGGTGCGTTTTCTTTTCATAGGATGATGTTTGCACGCGATACTTTCCAATTCATAGCCACGTAATTTCATCCTTTTGGCAAGAAACATCGCACTTCCATAGTCTCGCCATCGCTCCCCAGCAAAGGCCTCAGAGGATTGACCGACCGTGACGGCAAGAAAAGCCAGCGAACTGCAGAGAAATGATATTGAAGCAATACGGAGCGGATTCATTGAGACTCACCCAAAAATAGAAAAACTGCTCAACAGTTTATACTTGCATCAATAGATCAACACAACTTCGAAAAACGTCCATACGGATCAGAGTTTCACGCCCTTTTCACCAGCCAGATCCTGAATATATTGCCACGCCACGCGGCCAGAGCGTGAGCCACGTGTTGTCGCCCATTCCAATGCGGATGCACGCAAGATATCTGGATCGATTTCAATGCCATATTCAGCCACATAACCAGTAACCATCGCCAGATACTCATCCTGACTGCAATTGTGAAACCCGATCCATAGGCCAAACCGGTCGGATAGAGAAACTTTCTCCTGCACACTCTCACCTGGATTGATCGCAGTGGACTGTTCATTCTCGATCATATCCCTCGGCATCATATGGCGTCTGTTGGAAGTGGCATAAAACAGTACATTATCGGGCCGCCCCTCAATGCCGCCATCAAGCACTGCTTTAAGCGACTTATAGGCATTCTCACCGCTATCAAATGACAAATCGTCGCAAAATAATATGCAACGCTCGGATCGGTAACGCAGAATATTCATCAATTGCGGCAGACTTTCTATGTCTTCTCGTGCAATTTCGATCAATTTCAAACGCGCATCTGACTTGGCTTCCAAATTGATATGACCGTGACAGGCTTTTACCAAGGAGCTTTTACCCATCCCTCTAGCCCCCCATAACAAAGCGTTGTTTGCAGGCAATCCATTCGCAAAACGCCGTGTATTCTCCAAGATCATATCGCGATTGCGGTCAATCGCTTTCAGAAGCGACAAATCGACTCGATTGACTCTCAAGACTGGTTGCAAATGAGCGACAGGCACCGTCTGCCACACGAAGGCATCTGCCGTTGTTAAATTTGGTTTAGGCGTCTTTGGCGGTACAGCTCGCTCGATACTCTTATGAATTTTCTTGAGCATATTGGCAATTTTTTCAAGATCATTTGCGGACATGAAAGGGCAGGCTCCATTTATCGTAACTTAAAGCAAAATTTGTGGCTAATAATCGCGCAGAACCGCATACCAGCCCTTTTATCTTGCTGAAAAAATCATTATGTCTAACCACTAATTAGCAGAGTTGGACAAGGCGTTGCAAACCGTTCACAAGATATTTGCAAAGTCACGATGGATCGCTATAGTCCGCTCAAACCAGTTCCGACCCAATTGAGTGGTCAAAGCAAAATACAGCCTGAGTTTGCCGCCGTGCAGTTCGCTGTTGAAGGAGACCTTATGGATACCAATAGTGCAGTGGTGCAATTTCTACCATTCGTTCTGATCTTTGTAATCATGTATTTCTTGATCATCCGCCCGCAACGTCAACAGATCAAAAAGCATGCAGAGCTCGTTGCCAACGCACGCCGCGGCGACACCATCGTGACCGGTGGCGGCATTGTGGGTAAAATCACCAACGCGACAGACGAGAACGAAGTCACCGTTGAGATTTCCGAAGGCGTAAAAATCAAACTGATGCGTAAATCCATCGCAGATGTCCGCTCCAAGGGCGAGCCTGCAGGCGATGCTTCCTAAATCTTTTATCCCAACATTTTCTCAGTAAAAAGTACTCGGCCTCATAGCCGGGTACTCTGCCAATACTGGTAGGATTGCCGCATGCTACATTTCGCTAAATGGAAGGTTGGACTGGTTTTGATCACAGTACTCTGTGGCATCCTGTTCTCCATCCCCAATATGTTATCCGACAAATTTCTAACTGAAACGATGCCGGGTTGGTTACCATCCAACAAACTCGTCTTGGGTCTTGATTTGCAAGGCGGAGCCCACATTCTTCTTCAAGTTGAAGAAGAGGGCGTGATCAAAGAACGTCTTGAAGTATTGCGCGGCGATGTACGAACCCTGTTGCGCGAAGAAAAGATTGGCTACACAGGCCTTGCTATCAAAGATGGTGCGGCACAGGTGCGCATCCGCGACTTGAACGACCTAGATGTGGCCACCGCCAAGATTCGCACGCTGGTGCAACCAATATCCAGCTCGATCCTGACCGGCAGTGGCGCCATGGAGACATCCCTTGATGTGGCTGAGACCGGAGTTATTCGGCTCGAATTGACACAAGAAGGTATTACCAATCGTGTTCGCAATGCCGTTGCCCAATCCATCGAAGTGATCCGCCGTCGTATCGATGAACTGGGTACAACCGAACCATCTATTCAACAGGAAGGCGACAGTCGTGTTCTTGTTCAGGTGCCCGGCTTGCAAGATCCTGATCGCTTGAAGAATATTCTTCAATCAACCGCGAAACTGACTTTCCGCATGGTTGACGTCACCATGGCACCAGAAACGGCCTTGGAAACACGCCCTCCGCTTGATTCAGAAGTCTTGTTCGAAGCTGATGACAAAAACAATCCACTACCCCAGGAACAACGCACTCCCTATTTGGTGACCAAACGCGTTTTGATTTCGGGTGACGAGTTGGATGACGCTCAACCAACATTTGATCAGCAAACCAACGAACCGGTGGTTTCCTTCCGCTTCAACACCTCCGGCGCAACCAAATTCGCACGCGTTACCGAACAAAATGTTGGCCTGCCATTCGCGATTGTGCTTGATAATGAAGTGATTTCTGCACCAAGCATTCGCGAGCCTATCCGGGGTGGATCGGGGATTATTTCCGGATCATTCACTGCAGAAAGCGCCAACGATCTAGCTATTCTTATGCGGGCAGGGGCATTGCCTGCTGACCTGACAATTGTCGAAGAACGTACAGTCGGGCCGGGCTTGGGCAAAGATTCCATCGCAGCAGGAGAGATCGCAGGCATGGTCGGCGCTCTTGCCGTTGTTGTCTTCATGTTCCTCAGCTATGGCCTGTTTGGGTTATTTGCCAATGTTGCCTTGGTGATTAACGTCGTCTTGTTGATAGGAGTTCTGTCAGCACTCGGCGCGACCCTTACGCTACCCGGTATTGCAGGTATTGTTCTGACCGTCGGTATGGCGGTGGATGCCAATGTGCTTATTTATGAGCGTATACGCGAAGAGAACAATTACGGCCGATCAACCATAGCCGCCATTGATGCCGGTTATAGTCGAGCGCTTGGCACCATCCTTGATGCCAATATCACCACTTTCATAGCTGCGGTCATTCTGTTCTCGTTGGGATCAGGTCCTGTGCGAGGCTTTGCTATAACGCTGGCTGTTGGTCTTATCACGACCGTTTTCTCGGCCTTTACCTTCAACCGTTTGCTTGTGGCAACGTGGGTCAAAGCCCGTCGCCCATCCAAGCTGCCCATTTAACGAACCGGAGATAAAACTATGAAAACCCTTCGTCTTATCCCGGACGGCACTTCCATTCGTTTCATGGAAGACCGACGCTTTAGCTTTCCGCTTTCGGGACTGCTAATTGTGGTATCATTGGCCCTTTATATGGTCTTCAACCTCAACTTCGGAATTGATTTCAAAGGCGGAACGCTGATTGAGATCAAAACAGCTGAAGAAGTAGCAGACATAAGTGGCATTCGGTCACAACTGGGCACTCTTAACTTGGGCGATGTTGAGGTGCAAGAATTCGGTGCGCCAAACGACGTTCTTATCCGCGTTCAAACACAAGAAGCCGGAGACCTCGGCGCAGAAGCAGCTCAGCAGGAAGTGGTAGCTAAAGTAAAGGCAACTCTTGGAAATACCGTTGACTATCGCCGCGTAGAAGTAGTCGGGCCCCGTGTCTCGAGTGAATTGGCCAGTGCTGGTTCCATAGCTGTGATTTCGGCTCTGTTTGCCGTGTTGGTCTACATTTGGTTTCGCTTTGAATGGCAATTTGCTTTGGGTGCCGTTATTGCAACGGCCCATGATGTGATCCTAACCATCGGAATTTTTGCCTTTCTACAGATGGAATTCAACCTTTCTACCATCGCGGCGGTTCTTACAATTGTTGGTTACTCACTGAACGATACAGTGGTTGTCTATGACCGTATTCGCGAAAACTTGCGTAAATACAAAAAGAAGCCGCTGACTGAAGTTCTCGATCTATCTATCAACCAAACCTTGTCCCGCACCATACTGACGTCTGTCACAACTTTGCTGGCCTTGGGCTCGCTCTATTTCTTTGGCGGTGAAGTGATCCGTTCCTTCACCTTTGCAATGATCTGGGGTGTTTTTGTCGGCACCTATTCATCCATCTTCATTGCCGCTCCATTGCTCGTCTTCCTCAATTTGCGTAGCGAACAGGTGCAAATACCAAATGAAGCTGATGAAACAGATGACACCGGTAGTGTGACAAACTGATTGATGATTTTCAATTGGATCAAGGGCAACATAACCAAGCCCGCACCATCTGATACCAAGTCAACCGGCGAGGGCACGTCCCCTGCCGGTTTGACGAACCAACCTGAAGGCCTTGTCGAGAATGCTGTTGCATTGGCCACCGGCCTAGAAATGGTCGATGCCTTTTATCCTGGGCATGACCCAATCGACTATTATGGCGATGGTGGCTTCCGTTTTGGCCCCATGTCACATCAAGGCGCAGTGATGTTTCTCCCCAGCGGGATAAGACGGTGGGATGTTACAGGCTTGAACGACATTGCCTTGAATAGCTTCGACAAGATTCTGGCCGAAAAAGAAGACATTGAAATCCTGCTGATAGGGACTGGCCAACAGATGAGTTTTTTGAACCGGTCTGTGACGGACGCCCTTCGCAAACAAGGTATCAAAATCGAGGTGATGGACACCTCCGCGGCTGTAGGCACACTCAACATTCTACTGTCCGAAGGGCGCGCCGTGGCTGCCGCCTTGTTGCCTGTCGATTGAGTAAATCTGAGCAAAGAGTAAGCATGTCTACTGTACAAGACAATCTCGTCTTCTGTAAGACAGAGTTGAGAAAACTCGACCCCGTGGCGCATTTTTCCTCCCTCACAGCAGATAAAAAGCATAGAGCAGCACTTATCAGTTTTCTTGCATTCGTCGCTGAAATTTCCCGAATCCCCAAGATGGTCTCAGACCCCTCCATGGGAGAAGTTCGCCTGCAATGGTGGCGCGATATCGTCGGTGATCGCGACAACAATAAAACCTTCAGTGCAAAGAATATCGGACCATTGGCTGCGGCATTAAAAGACACTCAACGGCGCTACAATCTGCCTGCTGAAACACTCCTGCAGATAATAGATGCCCATACGTTCGACCTCTACAATGACCCGATGCCAGACGTGGCGACCTATGAGGCCTATGCGGGAGAAACCGCAGCGCTGCCCATTTTGCTTTCGGCGCAAATTCTGAATGGCGGTGAACATCCAAACCATCTGTCTGATTTGTGCGGCCACGCAGGAATGGCAATCGCGCTCGCTAACAATCTATTCGACTGGCCCAAGGCCGCTAACGCGCAAAGATTGTTTCTTCCCGCAACAATCTTTGCAAAGGAAGGCGTCGGAACACATGACATATTCAATCAAAAATCATCGCAAAATTTGATTGAAGCTATTCGGTCCTGCACCCAATTAGGCCATGACCATCACTCCAAGGCAATGGCATTCTATCAAGCATTACAAGGAGAAGGGCGGTCGCATCTTGCTCCTGCTTTCCTAATGCTTGCTCCCGCCAAAAGACTACTGATCAAGAGATCAAAAGATCCAATTAACAATATGACACTAGCCAATTGGCGGGCGTATTTAAGCATCTGGCGCATGGCAGCTTTAAGCTGACGCCACGGACAAATCGATGTTGGCCAGCCATGCTTTGGTGTCTGTCAACGCGCGTTTTGACAGTGCCTTCTTTTTGGAGAGTTGCTTTTCAACTCCGCGCATTCTTGACCCATCTTCTCGGCGACGGGAGAATTCCACGGGTGGGAACAAACCGAAATTGACATTCATTGGCTGAAACGACCGGCGCCCACCATTGGTATCGATCAAATGCCCGCCTGTAATGTGCGCCAGAAGTGCGCCAAAAGCAGTTGTCTCTGGTGGGGGTAAAGCTTGGCGCCCTAAAGCCTCCGCAGCCAAAAATCGACCGGTCAGCAAGCCTATGGCAGCGGATTCTACATATCCTTCACACCCTGTGATTTGGCCCGCAAAGCGAATATGCGGATGTTTTTTCAGGCGTAGGGTGCCGTCCAACAGTTTGGGAGAATTAAGAAATGTGTTGCGGTGAATGCCGCCAAGCCGCGCAAATTGTGCCTCTTCAAGGCCGGGAATCATCCTAAAAACTTCCGCTTGCGCACCATATTTCATTTTTGTTTGAAATCCGACTATATTGAACAAAGTTCCTAGCTTATTGTCTTGGCGCAATTGTACCACTGCATAGGGATCCACATCTGGATTGTGCGGATTGGTCAAACCAACGGGCTTCATCGGCCCAAAACGTGGGGTTTCAATGCCGCGTTCAGCCATCACTTCGATTGGCAAGCAGCCATCAAAATAGGCCGCTTTCTCAAACTCCTTAAATTCCGACTTATCAGCCGACAACATCGCAGCGATAAAAGCTTTATACTGCTCTTCATCCATTGCACAATTGATGTAATCCGCACCGGTTCCCGAGGGCCCCTTTTTGTCATAACGCGATTGGAACCAGGCCTTTTCCATATTGATTGAGTCAAAATGAATAATCGGCGCAATGGCATCATAGAAGGCTAGAGATTCTTCTTCTGTTGCAGCCAAGATCGCTTCCGACAAGGCTTTTGACGTCAATGGACCCGTTGCGATGAGACACGGTCCGTCTTCGGCATCGGGCAGCTGAGATATTTCACCACGATCAATGCTAATCAACGGGTGAGCCTTCAGCTTCTCGGTTACAGCTTCAGAAAAAGCTTCGCGTGCGACAGCCAAAGCACCACCCGCAGGAACAGCATTCACATCTGCGCAACCAATAATCAAAGACCCAGCTTCACGCATTTCTTGATGCAAGACACCAACGGCATTGGCTTCATGGTCATCTGACCGGAAAGAGTTGGAACAAACCAATTCAGCACAATGATCAGAAACATGCACTTCGGTTTCTTTAACCGGCCTCATCTCATGCAAAACAACAGGCACGTTATGGTTTGCCAATTGCCACGCAGCCTCTGAACCGGCCAAGCCAGCACCAATGATGTGAACGGGTTTGAAGGATTGCATAATGATTGCCATTGCCTCTTGTCGAATGAAATTTTCAAATGGGAAGTGCGCTTTCGTATCATTCCTAAGGAATAAAGCAAAGTCTCATTCGATGATTGGCAAAGATTTGTCTCGTGATCGAATGACAACACGAACCTTCCTCACAAATGGGCATTATGATTTGCAATTGGCAGCGATGGATCCAAATGCTAAGTCAGTCAAACACCAAAGCCAACAGGATGGAATCGAAAGCCTCATGAAAGCACTCACTCTTCTGCGCGGTCCAATGTTGGCTACCACCCTCATTACAGCACTCGCCGCTTGCAGCACACAGTATGCGGAGTCACCCGACCGTTGGATCAATGACATGAACAATCGGGCTCCAACAAAATCAACGATTTACATATGTCATGCCTATAGCTGCAAATTGAAATACAGTTTTCATCCGACTCAAAAAGATCTAAATGCGTTGGAAAAAATCCTAGCAAACGGTTCGGACACAGCAAAAACGGAGCGCAAGGCCATAGGAAAAGCCGTACAATGGTTTGAAACCCGCGTTGGTCCCCTTGTTGGATCAGACAAAGACAAAGGCGGGTTGGATCTATACAGCGCAGGAATCCCGGGACAAATGGACTGCATCGATGAGGCAAGCAACACCACGTCATTACTGATGTTTGCTCAGCAGTATGGGTTTCTAAAACACCACCGCGTGGTTTCACCGGTTGCGCGCGGTTTCTTCTTGGATGGTCGCTATCCTCACGCCACCGCTGTCGTCATCACCAAAAGCACAAACAAGCGCTTTGCCGTTGATAGTTGGAAGTTTGACAATGGTATGTTTCCTGCGATCAAGCCGCTTGACGTTTGGATGAGCGAGTCACCAACAAGATAATAGCCCAGCAAAACATACAAGTATTTATAAATTCAGCGCGACGCAGCCTGAAGACGATTGATTCTGCGGGAATTTGAAACGATTGGCGAAAACGACGAAAGCCCACCGGGGGAGGAAATCCGGTGGGCTTCGTTAGGTGTTTCAAAACGGGGAGGAGGTCGTTTTGAAACCGATCAGGTTTCCGGGAGGAGGAGAAAACCTGAATTCCATAAATTCTTACTTGCTGACCGATTCACGGGCAACTTGCGGAATGTCGCTGCGAGAAATGCCAAGATCTGCAAGATCACGGTTACTCAAGCTGCTCAGTTCATCAACTGTATCGCGAAAGTTACGCCACTGACGGTAGCCATCTACAAAACTATCAAACATGTCTGATCCTTTTTGCGGTTAACTAATAAGTTAGCGTTACAAGTATCGATTTCAAGAGCGCTTATTGGGAGGAGTTAAGTTGCTCTCGTTTGTTGAAATAAGATATACAGGAAATATTTTTGAGTTGCACTGCAAAATAATGCATAGCTGTCCTGCATCCAATGCAAATCTGTTACTAACTAAATCAAGCCCATCTAAATTTGCATACCGGTCTAAAGGAATAAATATTTATTCCTTTAAATACAATATCTTATAAGATTATTGAATCAATTTTAGCACTCAACATTCAATAGGCAATAGTGCGTATGACGCAAAGGTCAATGGTGTTGATATAATTTTTTGACACCAATTTCAGTCATCCCAAGCAGCTGTTTCTCATTGAATTCATCAAAAATGTGCGCTGCACCATAGAATCCCAGCCTAATTTTTGATTTGGTTCAAGGAAACGAAAAAGACTGGATAAATGAAAGAGAATAACCTGCCCAAATAGAGATCTGGCGCATAGTAAATGCACCAGATAGCGCCCCATCAAGATCTCTCTTGGATATTGGCAAGACACTAATCAGCGTTAGCTTTGCGTCTTTCTTGCAACTCCTTAAGAAAGACACCCGTATAGCTTCTCTCGACTTTGACCAAATCCTCTGGTGTACCAACGGCGACAATCTCACCCCCACCATCTCCACCTTCAGGACCGAGATCCAAAATCCAGTCTGCCGTTTGTATGACTTCAAGATTATGCTCAATCACAACGACGCTGTTGCCCTGATTGACCAACTCATGCAGAACTTCCAGCAACTTGGCGACATCATGAAAATGCAATCCGGTGGTTGGCTCATCCAAAATATATAGCGTTCGTCCAGTGGATCTCTTGGAGAGCTCTTTAGACAATTTTACACGTTGTGCCTCACCGCCTGACAAAGTATTGGCCTGCTGGCCTACCTTTATGTAGCCAAGTCCGACTTTTTGCAGCGTCACCATCTTGTCACGCACAGAGGGAACCGCAGCAAAGAACTCAGCTGCCTCATCCACCGTCATATCCAGAACACCGGCAATGGATTTGCCTTTGAATTCCACTTCAAGTGTCTCACGATTATAGCGATGCCCCTGACAGACATCACACGTCACATAGACATCAGGCAGAAAATGCATTTCGATTTTGATGACTCCATCACCCTGACAAGCCTCACATCGTCCACCTTTCACATTGAATGAAAAACGACCTGGCTTGTATCCACGAGCTTTCGCTTCAGGCAGGCCTGAAAACCATTCTCGGATCGGAGTGAAGGCACCGGTATATGTGGCAGGGTTAGAACGAGGTGTACGGCCAATCGGCGATTGATCAATATCGATAATCTTATCGATATGTTCCAGTCCTTCAATACGGTCATGAGGGGAGGGCATGTTGCGGGCTTTGTTGAGCTTCATCGCCGCGCCTTTATACAGCGTATCGATAAGGAAGGTAGACTTGCCCCCACCCGAAACACCGGTCACACATGTGAATATACCAAGAGGAATGGAGGCGGTTACATTCTTGAGGTTGTTGCCTCGCGCATTGACGACGGTTATTTCACGACCCTTCTTGCTCGTGCGCCGACCATTTTCAACACCAATGCTCAAGGCTCCGGACAAATATTGCCCTGTTAAAGAGGCGGGGTCAGCCAAAATTTCCGTTGGCGTCCCCTGACTGACGATCCGGCCTCCGTGAACACCAGCCCCTGGGCCAACGTCGATCACATGGTCAGCGCTTAAAATCGCATCTTCATCATGCTCAACAACAATCACGGTGTTTCCCAGATCTCGTAAATGCTTCAGCGTTTCTAAGAGTCTCGCATTGTCGCGCTGGTGCAATCCGATGGATGGTTCATCGAGCACATAAAGCACACCGGTTAAGCCTGATCCGATTTGCGACGCCAGCCGAATACGCTGGCTTTCTCCGCCCGAAAGAGTGCCAGAGCCGCGCGATAGGGTTAAATATTCAAGTCCGACGTCGTTGAGGAAATTGAGTCGCTCACGAATCTCTTTCAAAATCCGCTCTGCAATTTTCATTTGTTTGCTGGTGAGTGTCTCCGGAAGATGGTGCACCCAGTGGGCAGCTGCGCGAATAGATAGAGTCGCGACTTGAGAAATATGTTGACCATCCAGCTTCACAGCCAAGGCTTCAGGCTTCAAACGATGGCCTTCACAGGCGGAACAAGGGTGGCTGGATTGAAACTTGCTCAGTTCCTCGCGCACCCAATTGCTCTCGGTCTCTCTAAAGCGTCGTTCAAGATTTGGGATCACGCCTTCAAAAGGTTTCTCGGTTTTGTAAGAACGCGCCCCGTCGTCGTAAACAAACTGTATTTTCTCTTTTCCCGTGCCATGCAGAAGAATCTCCTGCGCCTTAAAGGGCAATTCCACCCATGGCACGGTCAGTTTAAAATCATAATGGCGCGCCAAAGCCTCGAGCGTTTGACGATAGAAAGGAGAAGTCCCTTTGGACCAAGGCGCAATTGCCCCGTCTTTGAGGCTGAGTGACATGTCTGGAACCACGCGCTCAGGACTGATTTGCAATTCACTGCCCAGACCGTCACAAACAGGACAGGCGCCGAATGGATTGTTAAAGGAAAACAGACGCGGCTCTATTTCCGGAATGGTAAAACCCGAAACAGGACAGGCGAATTTCGCCGAAAAAACAATCCGCTTGGGCGCTCCTTTTTCGTCCTTCTCGTCCACCATTTCAACGATTGATAGACCGTCTGCCAAGCCAAGCGACAACTCCAAAGAATCCGCCAACCGCTTTTGAATGCCATCTTTGACCACCATCCGGTGAACAACGACTTCAATGTCATGCTTGAATTTCTTATCCAGCGTTGGCAAATCGCCATCGTCATACATTTGGCCATCAATACGGAACCGCGTCAGGCCTCGCTTGACCAGTTCCGCCAATTCCTTGCGAAACTCCCCTTTGCGCCCACGCACGATCGGAGCCAGCAAAAGAAACCGAGTTTTTTCCGGCAAGTCCATAACCCGATCAACCATTTGACTAACGGTTTGGCTCTCGATGGGTAGGCCTGTCGCAGGGCTATAGGGAATGCCGACACGAGCATAGAGCAAACGCAGATAATCATAGATTTCAGTTACAGTACCCACCGTTGAGCGTGGATTGCGTGAAGTGGTCTTTTGTTCGATAGAAATAGCTGGCGACAAACCATCGATTTGGTCGACATCCGGCTTCTGCATCATTTCCAAAAACTGGCGGGCATAAGCAGAGAGAGATTCCACATAGCGGCGCTGCCCTTCCGCATAGATGGTATCGAAGGCCAAAGAGCTTTTGCCCGACCCAGACAATCCTGTCATGACAATCAATTGATCCCGGGGAATGTCCACATCAACATTTTTAAGATTGTGCTCCCGAGCGCCGCGAATCGAAATCGCTTTCAGGGAAGAAGGAACGGGCTTTTGTGTTTCGCTACTCATGTCAGGCAATCTCTCCGAAGGCTTACTAAAGCCATCTATATCAATAAGTCGATGCTATGTACGCATACGATCAAGGGGACAAGATCAGATTTTCCAAAACTCGCTAATGACAGATTTTCGTCCCACTCGATCCAATAACGCTTTATAAAATCAAAGGCAATTGCCTAAGCTCATGACCCACATCGCGAGCATATTAGCCTCGGCACTTCCATTTGTACATACTTTGTTCTATTATTTAAACCGTCACTTCTACCTTTCAAGTGGGTGCTGACGCCAACCGGCAAAGGATGGGGATTGAAGGCAAACGAATATAGAACTGTAGATCAAACCCGCCTATGCTAGGCTCCACCCGTTCTAATTGTTACAGTACGGGGCGGGCACAAAAGACAAAGGACAAACCAATGGCCGGAAGCGTAAATAAAGTCATCCTTGTGGGCAATTTGGGAGCCGATCCCGACATTCGCAGAACGCAGGACGGCCGCCCTATCGCTAACCTGTCTATTGCTACGTCAGAAAGCTGGAAAGATCGCAATTCTGGCGAGCGGCGCGAAAAAACCGAATGGCATCGTGTTGTTATCTTCAATGAAGGCCTGTGCCGGATTGCAGAAAATTACCTAAAAAAAGGTGCTAAAGTTTATCTGGAAGGTCAGCTACAGACCCGCAAGTGGAAAGACCAGAGCGGTGCGGACCGTTATTCAACGGAAGTGGTTTTGCAAGGGTTTAATGGCAACCTGACCATGCTTGATAACCGAGGAGAAGGTGGCGGCAACTTTGGCGGCGGCCAACAGGGCGGCGATTTCGGCGGTCCCGGCGCTCCTAGTAGCGGTTATGGCGGAGGTCAGGAGCGGTCAACTCCGGGTGGTTTCGGTGGTCCATCAGGCACCAGTCAACCAAGCACCTCGCAACAAGGCGGTGGTTTCCGCGATGAGATGGATGACGACATCCCGTTTTGATGACAAGACACTCTTGTTAGTGCTTGAGACAAGCATCATTACAAATGAGATGAAACAATCATTCCCGGATAATGCGCTCATTGTCCGGGATTATTGCATCTGCTGGAATTCCAGCTCGCGTAGCTCCTCAAAATCAACCCCAAACCCCGATAGGCACAGATCGCTATATTTCGTTCCCGGATAGACAGAACGAATGGTGACGCGAATGCTGCTGATTTGATGCCAGCCGTCCAAGTTGATAACTTGTTTTCCCCAACGATCCAACAAGCGGCGATTAAGAACCAAACCGCTATCTGTGCGAATGGTAATATCCCGTGCACGCGCATTTTGTGAAAATGACTTACGGCTCTTTTGGTAACCGTTAAAGAAGATCATTTTGCGAATGGTCGTACTGGGTCGGGCCGTAAATTCAAACCATTCGCCAACCCCGTTGCCATGCTTGCCTTCGCACCAAGCGTGATGTGTGTTTGCTTCCCATCCAGACAGGTTGCCCGGCCGGTAGGTTGCGACTTTAGAATTTGGAAGAACCGAACTCGCACAATAGGTCACGTCATCAACAAGTTCAGTTCCAAAATAGATCCGATCACAATCAGGTCCCTGAGCGAATGCTATCGGGCACCAAACCAAGAGAAAATAGACCACACCAAAAGGCAGTAAAAAGTGAAAAACAGAGTATGCCTTCATCAATCCCTCCCATAAAAAGACATATGATAGCATAGAGTATGAAGCTGACACCTTGTAAACAAAAGGCTCTGCAGTGTCCTAGGACATCGCAGAGCCTTATAAAAATCACAACATTCTATTGAGAGAAGATACTGCTTTTTCAGGCTTCCTCGTTCAAGATTTCCGCTACAGCTACATGATCTCGGTGAGATTGTGCCTCGATGAAAATCCGATGAATCTGCGGGAACCGGGCTCGTATATCGCCTTCAAGCTCCGCGATCACCTTTTCCAATTTGCCGACAATCATAGTGTTTTCAAAATCAATACTCAGGGTCAACAACACTTCATTGGGCCCACGGTGCAATGTGCGCAGTTCATTGACGGTGGTAACCGCAGGATGCGCAGAGACAATGTTGGTGATCTCCGCTTCCAGTTCAGTAGATGCCGCTTCGCCGATTAACAATCCTTTGGTTTCATAAGCAAGCAAGAAGGCCGTTCCAGCCAAAATGACACCAATAACGATTGACGCCGCCCCATCCATCCAAGGAATTTGCATATAATAAGAAACGCCAATACCGATCGCAGCAACGACCAACCCGAGCATCGCAGCAGAATCTTCGAATAACACGGTAAAGACCGTCGGATCTTTTGAGTCGGTAACCGCCTCTAGCCAACCCAGTTTCCCTTTTGTGGTGCGAAACTCTTTGAGCGCAATCCACCATGCCCAGCCTTCAAATACCAAAGCGGCACCCAGAACATAAAAGTTAATGGTGGGATCGCTAATAGGATGTGGGTCAAGCACCTTTTGAATGCCTTCGTAAATAGACAGCCCCGCTCCGACAGCAAAAATCAACAAGGCAACAACAAAGGCCCAAAAGTAGAGCTCGGAGCCATAACCAAAGGGATGTTTCTTATCCGCTGGTTTGCTGGCTCTCTTTATACCATAGAGTAACAACCCCTGATTACCGGTATCCACCAGACTGTGAATGCCCTCAGACAACATAGCAGAGGACCCCGTGATGGAAGCTGCAAAAAATTTAGTGATAGCAATCAATCCGTTACCAGCGAGAGCTGCGTAAATGACCTTCTTTGAACCGTGGGATGCCAAATGAATTCTCCTGGAGCGGCCAGCATATGAAACAATAATGATACTTGTTCTAACGGATGGACCCAAGGAATAAAATAGGGAATTGTTGCTGATAGGCCTTTGACAATGTGATTTATTTCTTATATTCGTAATTACTAATATATAGTTTGGACAGCAGGAGAGACTTTTCCATGCGCAAGTCACACCCAAAACCCCGTTCTGCACTGCTCATCGCGTGTTTCGTCGCTCTGACTGCACCATCTTTTCAGGCATTCGCGAGTGACTACACAGTTAAATTGGTTTCTGTAGAAGACAAAAAGGCCGTCTTTGCGACCGTTGAAAGCACCGATTCTATTGCTGCACGGGTGCGTATAACCGGAACCATTACCGAATTGACCGTGACAGAGGGCAGTCAGGTCAAAGCAGGCGAGACCATTGCATTGGTCCGCGACCCCAAACTTGGTTTACAAATTGAGGCTATTGAAGCCCAAATTCGTGCGGCCGAACGTGAGATCGCCAATATCAAAACCGAACAGGAACGGGCCGAACAACTGTTTAAACGAGGGTCGACAACCAAAGCCCGACTAGACCAGATCAACACCCAATATGATGTGGCTAACAGCACACTCGAAGCATCACAGGCTCAAAAGGCCGTCATTCAGCGCCAGTTAGAAGAAGGCGCGGTGCTTGCACCACAGTCAGGCCGTGTCTTGGATGTGCCAATTACCATAGGGTCTGTGGTTATGCCGGGTGAACCCGTCGCCACAATCGCGAAAGACAATTATATCTTGCGCCTTTCTTTACCAGAGCGCCACGCACGGTTCCTTGAAAAAGGCGATCCTGTCGAAGTTGCTGGCCGTGGGTCCGATTGTGAAGGATCATGCACCAGAACAGGTGAGATCGTGAAAGTTTTCCCCAAAATTGCCAGCGGTCGCGTTTTGGCTGATGCCACAGTCGACGGACTGGGTAACTATTTTGTCGGTGAACGCATTCAGGTGCGCGTAGGGGCCGGACAACGTGACACTTACCTCGTTCCCCTTGGCTTCGTTTTCAACCGTTATGGCGTTGATTTTGTTCATTCAAATGGAACAGACGGCGAAGCGACCGACATCGCGGTGCAAATCGGCAGAACTTATCAACGAGATGGGTCCACGATGATCGAAATCCTATCCGGCTTACAAGCCGGTGACGTGCTGTTACAGCCTTAAAGGAGCCAAGATGGACAATGGACCACATAATCTTGGCATTTCGGGAAACCTGGCCAAGAGTTTCATAACATCCCCTTTGACCCCGCTTCTTCTGATCACAGCCTTCACGTTGGGATTGGTTGCATTGATGGCTTTGCCTCGCGAGGAAGAACCACAAATTTCGGTGCCAATGGTCGACATTCACGTCAGGGCCGACGGTTTAAAAGCCGAAGATGCGGTCAAACTGATCACGGAACCGCTGGAGACCATCGTCAAAAGCATTGACGACGTGGAGCATGTCTATTCAAACAGTTACGACGATATGGTTGTTGTAACAGCTCGGTTTTTGGTTGGCACCAATTCCGACACAGCTATTTTGCGCGTTCATGACAAGATCATGGCCAATTTGTCTTCCATTCCAGTGGGAATTCCACAACCGCTCATCATTGGTCGTGGCATTGATGATGTAGCCATCACCGTCTTGACCCTCTCGCCAGAACCAGACGTCGCCGAAAACTGGAACGATACCACTCTGTATAATATCGCGGACGAACTGCGTGTAGAGTTGGCCAAACTCGAAAATGTAGGTTTGACTTATATTGTCGGAGGTCAAACGGATCAGATCCGCGTCGAACCGGACCCTGAGAAATTAGCGCTGTATGGCATAACTTTGCAACAACTGGTGGGGAAGGTGCAGTCGGCCAATACATCTTTCATGGTTGGTGCGCTACGTGACCAAAATAAAAGCCTGCCTGTTGCAGTCGGCCAGACACTACGCGGAGTGCCCGACATTGGTCTTTTGTTGGTAACCTCTCGTGATGGCCGACCTGTTTATGTGCAGGATGTTGCCAAAGTGGTTGTTGGCAGTAGCCAGAAAGAACAGCGCGTTTGGCACATGTCCAGAAAAGACGACGGTGGTTTCAATCGCCTTCCGGCTGTTTCGCTTGCTATCGCCAAGCGCAAAGGGGCCAACGCGGTCGATATTTCCCATTCAATTATCGAGCGTGTTGACCAACTCAAAGGGCACATTATTCCGGCAGGTATCAAGATAGATGTCACCCGCAACTATGGCGAAACCGCAAACGAAAAAGCCAACGAACTGCTTTATCATCTGGGGTTAGCGACCATATCTATCGTCATTCTTGTTGGTGTTGCCATCGGATTGCGTGAAGGCATAGTGGTCCTGATTGTCATTCCAACGACAATCCTGCTGACGTTGGCCGCCACCTATTTGATGGGATACACCATCAACCGCGTTTCGCTGTTTGCGCTCATTTTTGCAATCGGTATCTTGGTTGATGACGCCATCGTTATGATCGAAAATATTGCCCGGCACTGGGCCATGCCCGATGATAGATCCAAGATACGCGCTGCCATTGAAGGCGTCGCCGAAGTGGGCAACCCAACCGTTGTTGCGACCCTCACCGTGGTCGCCGCTCTATTGCCCATGATGTTCGTATCGGGACTAATGGGCCCCTATATGAGCCCAATTCCCGCCGTAGCATCAGCCGCGATGATCCTATCATTCTTTGTTGCCGTTATGCTGACTCCATGGCTGATGAATATCATCGGAAAGCCGGGGCATTCCGAAGCAGCTGACGGAGGCATTCTGGGCAAGGTTTACCGTGTGGCCGCCAAACCCATTTTGGCGGGAAGGGGGCGTTCATGGATCTTCCTCTTGATCGTAGGAGGGGCCACAATTGCATCAACTTTGCTTTTTTATACCAAGGATGTAACCGTTAAACTATTGCCATTCGACAACAAATCGGAACTGCAAATCATCGCAGATTTGCCTGAAGGGTCCTCCCTTGAAGCGACAGATCGTTTGCTTTCCGCTGCAGCAAATCGGTTGGAGAGTGTCGAGGAAATCCACACCATCCAATCCCACGCGGGCACGGCGGCTCCCTTTGGCTTTAACGGCCTTGTGCGGCACTATTTCTTGCGCGGCAACCCCGAACAGGGGGATCTACAGATCAACCTGACGGAAAAAGGCGAGCGCGACAGGACCAGCCACGCCATAGCATTGGAAATTCGCAAGCTGATTGCAGACCTTCCAATGATAGAGGGAACCAGCCTTAAAGTGGTTGAAGTCCCACCTGGACCGCCGGTTCTGTCTACTTTGTTGGCCGAAATCTATGGTCCAGATGCACAGACCCGCAGAACTGTCGCCACAGAACTGCGCACATTATTCGAACAAGTACCCTTTATTGTCGATGTAGATGACAGTTTTGGAACGCCATCCATGCGAGCACGCATTCGCATTGATCAGGATAATCAGGAATATTACGGAGTTGAACAAAGCGACATCTATCAAACCATTCAATACTATCTCAATGGCCAAGTGGTCGGATATTCCCATAAAGGCGAGGGGCGCCGTCCGATTGAAATAGCGGTTAAACCCAATAAAAAAGATTTGAGCCTCTCTGAACGCTTATTGTCAATTCCTGTGCCGCAGAATGCCATTCCCGGCGACAGAGGTGTGACCGAACTGGGCGATATCGTTCGCATTGATCGAGAAAAGGCCAGTTTCCCGATTTTTCGTCACAATGGCCGCTCCGCCGAAATGGTGATGGCCGAACTGGCTGGCGACTTTGAAGCACCTATCTACGGCATGTTGGCTGTACAAGAAAAAATTGACTCACACGATTGGGGGGATCTTCCCAAACCAAAAGTCATTCTGAATGGCCAACCGGAGGACGAATCCGAAGTATCTATGCTTTGGGACGGCGAGTGGGAAGTCACTTGGGTCACATTCCGTGATATGGGAGCCGCATTTGGTGTGGCCATTCTGGCAATTTACGCCCTAGTGGTCGCCCAATTCCACTCCTTCAGAGTGCCATTGGTGGTCCTAACACCGATTCCTCTCACACTGATTGGCATAATGATTGGTCATTGGATTTTTGGTGCGGCCTTCACAGCTACATCAATGATTGGCTTTATCGCACTCGCCGGCATTATCGTACGCAACTCGATTTTGTTGGTCGATTTTGTAGGCCATGCAAAAGGCTCAGGGCGACAGTTGAAGGAGGTGTTGCTTGAGGCTGGCTCTATTCGCTTTAAACCAATCATGCTCACAGCCTTGGCGGCAATGATCGGTGCTGTCGTCATTTTGGCCGACCCAATCTTTCAGGGGCTAGCGATCTCGCTCCTGTTCGGACTGGCCTCATCAACGTTACTAACAGTATTGGTCATTCCGGCCATTTACATTGCTCTAAAAGGCGCTGACACAAAGGTTTGATCACCCGCCTGAACAACCAAAACAAAAGCCCGGCGAGACTATCTTTCGCCGGGCTTTTATATTCTATATTTGCAAAATCAAGACCAGAAAGGGCGGGTATCATCTAGTTTCTCCCAACGCCTTTTCGCCTTCTTCCATGCCTTTTGAGCCTGTTTTTCATGCCGGGCAATCACCTTATCAGCGATCTTTTTATCGGTTGGACAGGCTGGCCCAGCATCCCGCACGACTTTGCTTAGGTGGCTCGCCATCGCGACGTCATTGAGATAGCCAAAGACATCCTGCAATGCTCTCAGCTTCTTGCAAAACCGCCTCGTCTTACGGCGACCATAGAGCGGTCCAAAAATCTCGGCTTGATAGCGAACGATTTTTAGCGATTTGCGCATGGAATGCCGTTCGGAAAAATCAAGTTTATCAATGTCGGCACCCCACCTTTGGCAATGTCGATAAGATTTTTTCAATGCCAATTTTGCCAAAGCAGGAATCGGTTCGGCCCGATCTGAACCGGTATTGTTGGTGTCCCAAGGCGCCATGCGTGTAAACAGGGCCAATTCAATTTGAAATGACGCGCAGGGCCAGTGCTGCATCTCTTCAAGCGTCTGACTTCGTACTACGTCCCTATAACGTGTTAGACGGTCAGCCAACCGTCTCTCGTCCAGTTGATTTTTACCACCCTCTTTTAGGGCAACAGGCGCGTAAATATCATCAATAAGGACATCCAGATCCCTCAATCTTCCCACCAGATGCGTCACATAACGTGCGCGTTTCTCCATCTCACGAAGAGCAGGATTGTCGATTGAGGGCCGAAACGCGCGCAACAGGCTGCGGAACAAACGCAACCCGACGCGCAGTTGATGCGGACCTTCAGGATCATTGCACGACTGCGTAACGGCCCAATTGTGAAGAATGAAGTCAACCGTAGCGTCAATCAATTGCACAAAGGCTTGATGAATGGTTTGGGACTCTGAAATAGAGGGCAGGCTCAATGCAACAGGCAAAAGGTGCGGTGGTTTTTCAGCCCCGATAAGGACAAAACCGCGCGAGGCTTTATTCTGACTGGCCAGCTTGAAATGGCGACCAGCAAAAAGAACAGAAGCAAAATGCAATAGAACCTCGGGGCCGCCAGCCTTCAACTCCAATTCAGCTTCTCCGATGGGTATCAACCCCTTGTCACTAAAGACATGCCCAACATCAACAGCAAGCTCAACATCTCCGCCACGAACTGACATCAGGCGATAGCTTGTGCGTTCAACAACAGTTTCGAATACCGGCAGCAGCAGTGCTTCTTCAACGATACGCAGCACCTGTTTACGCAAGACTTTATCCCCAATCAGCGCCGGTACGGGGGTGGAATTATCCAGAGGATTTTCGCTCTCGATAGGATTTGAGACGCCGCCTTTGACAACAGTCTTTGCCTTGACGGTTTGTACCCATTGTCCATCCACCAAACGAGCCCGTAAGGCGATGCCGGCTGCACGCAATGCAAAGGTAGGCGTATCGAAATAGATCGAACGCAATTGCCGCACTTTTGGCTCGCCATGCAAATCGTCGCATTGCGCCGCAGTCATCTGCAATGCCTTCAGCTCACCAACATCCATCTCGAATTTCAGTTCGAGTTCTTTATTCTGTGCATGTGCCATGATCATCTCCTCATTTCCAAAGTACGAACAGAAAGGACAATGGAGCAAGGAGAAAGACGTGCTTGGTTCACATGCCATATTTTATGCCGACAACAGACAAGCCCGTAGTGCGTGGAATCCTCGCAATAACGTGACTTAGAAAATCGGGAACTTTGACTAAGATAGAAAGTCTTCCATTTATAAATTATGAGGCACAGAGAATGAGAGTATGTTTAGGCGCCATTGCTGCAATGATAAGCATCCCTATGGTTTGGGTATCATCTGCATTGGCCGGAGAGGTTGATGTTATCGACGCGCAAATCAAGAAAGAGACAGGCGGCACATATAGCATTTCAGCAACCCTGAAGCATGCTGACGAAGGTTGGGACCATTATGCCGATGCGTGGGACGTTTTGGCTCCAAATGGCAGCATACTGACCACACGCGTGCTTGCACACCCCCATGTCAATGAGCAGCCATTCACGAGATCCAAGGGAGGCATTGAAATCCCTCATGATATCTCAGAGGTAACCATTCGCGGCAAGGACACTGTACATGGATATGGCGGCAAAACCTTCAAGCTAACAATCAGCCGCTGACGATGGCCATCACACCGTCTGCAATGAATTGAACAGCGAGAGCCGCAAGCAAGACACCAAGCAAACGAGTCAAAATATTGCGGCCATTGTCGCCCAATATCTTCTCCACCCAACCCGCGATCACAAAAGTGAATAAAACCAACCCAAGCACAAACACAACGATAAACAAGGTAGACCCCATGTCGATCCAGTCTGTCGACTGGGACGACAAAAGCAAAACCGCAGATATGGCGCCGGGACCAGCAATCAACGGAATGGCGAGAGGGAAAATGGCGATGTTATGGATTTCGTCATCCGACATAGCCTGTTCGGCCGACTTCGTTTTGCGGGCTTCACGTTTTTCAAAAACCATTTCAAATGCAATGACAAACAGCAAAATGCCACCTGCGATTCGAAATGCCGGCAAAGAAATGCCCATTACAGAAAGAATCGCCTGACCAACCAAGGCAAAGGTAAGCAAAATTCCAGCTGCGACGATCACCGCCCGAACCCCGATGCGGATTCGCTCATGTTTGCTTGCACCACTGGTTATAGCCAGAAAAATAGGCGCAAGGCCGATCGGGTCAATCGTTACAAACAGAGTAACAAAGGCGTTGAGCATCATGTCAAAGGGCAGCATATGAGGGTTTCCTGCAGATGTGGAAGCGGTTTGAAGGGGTGTAGTATCACCTCTAATGAGCCAAAGTTAAGCCCAACAGCAAAAGACCGATATATCAGTAAATCTCCGGTCACCCAATCCTGGAGCATTTTGCGCACAGGGCAAGAGCAAAATTTTGCTGTGCGGATATAAATCGGCTATACATAAATACCCTTTTGACAAGGATTCGAGACACTCCTTTGACAGATAAAAACGATACAATTACGGGCGATGGCCTTTCGAGCGATATCAAGCCCATTTCCATCACGGAAGAAATGAAACGCAGCTATCTTGATTATGCGATGAGCGTAATTGTGAGTCGTGCGTTGCCCGATGTTCGAGACGGCCTTAAGCCGGTCCATCGACGCATTCTTTATTCCATGCACGAGAATGGCTTTGAATGGAACAAATCCTATCGTAAGTCGGCGCGTGTCGTCGGTGAAGTGATGGGTAAGTATCACCCTCATGGTGATACAGCCATTTATGATGCCCTTGTGCGCATGACGCAGGACTTTTCACTGCGCCTGCCATTGATTGAAGGCCAAGGTAACTTCGGCTCGGTCGATGGTGATAGCGCAGCAGCAATGCGTTATACGGAATGCCGTCTGGAAAAGGTCGCACAGTCCTTTTTGGATGATCTCGACAAAGATACAGTCGATTTCGTTGACAACTATGATGGTTCAGAGAGCGAACCGCGCGTTATGCCATCTCGCTTTCCCATGCTTTTGGTCAATGGGGCAGGCGGCATCGCGGTTGGCATGGCCACCAATATTCCGCCACACAATTTGGGCGAAGTGATTGATGCCTCTATCGCACTGATCGACAATCCTGCGCTGACCCCAGAAGAGTTGATGGAAATCGTACCAGGCCCTGATTTCCCGACTGGCGGCATGATTCTCGGACGTTCCGGCATTCGCAGCGCTTATAATACCGGCCGCGGCTCTGTCATGATGCGCGGCAAAGTCGATGTAGAAGAGATCCGCAAAGATCGTATGGCATTGATCATCACCGAAATTCCTTATCAGGTGAACAAAGCCACGATGATCCAGAAAATCGCAGAAGCAGTCCGCGAGAAACGCATTGAGGGTATTTCAGACATTCGCGATGAGTCCGATCGTCAGGGCATGCGCGTCGTCGTTGAGCTGAAACGTGACGCCATAGCTGATGTGGTGCTCAATCAGCTGTATCGTCACAGCCAGCTACAGTCTTCCTTCGGCGTCAATATGGTTGCGCTGAATGGTGGCAAACCAGAGCTGATGAATCTGCGCGATGTATTGGTTGCTTTCAACGCATTCCGCGAAGAAGTTGTTAGCCGCCGTACCAAGTTCTTGCTGAACAAAGCACGCGATCGCGCTCATATTCTGGTTGGCCTTGGTATTGCTGTTGCCAATATTGATGAAGTAATTAAACTAATCCGCAATGCTCCAGATCCAGCTTCGGCCCGTCAGCAATTGATGGAACGTCATTGGGATGCCTCTGATATCCGCGATTTGATCGCGCTGATTGATGATCCGCGTCATAGAATCAATGAAGACGGAACCTTCAATCTATCGGAAGAACAGGCCCGCGCTATTCTCGAGCTGCGCTTGGCACGCCTGACCGCATTGGGACGTGACGAAGTCAGCGACGAGTTGAATGCTCTTTGCGACAAGATCCGCGACTATCTGGAAATTCTGCGCTCTCGTGAACGGATCTATTCGATCGTCAAAGAAGAGATGCATGAGATCAAGGAACAGTTTGCAAATCCACGTCGCACCGAGATTGTCGAAGGCGGAGCGGATTTTGACGACGAAGATTTGATCCAGCGTGAAGATATGGTGGTTACCGTATCGCATGCGGGATATATTAAGCGCGTTCCTCTTTCGACCTATCGTGCCCAACGCCGCGGCGGTAAGGGTCGCTCGGGTATGGCAACAAAAGACGAGGATTTTGTCACACGGCTATTCGTGGGCAACACCCACACGCCAGTTCTGTTCTTCTCATCACGCGGTATTGCCTATAAGATGAAAGTCTGGCGTCTGCCACTGTCGGCTCCGACAGGCAAAGGCAAAGCCCTGATCAATCTGTTGCCATTGCAACAAGGCGAACACATCACCTCGATCCTGCCGCTGCCTGAGGATGAGGAAAGCTGGGAAACTTTGGATCTGGTGTTTGCAACCATATCTGGATCGGTCCGGCGCAACAAATTGTCAGATTTCAAACAGGTCAATCGCAACGGCAAAATCGCAATGAAATTCGAAGAGGGCCCAGATGGCGTCCCTGAAGATGGCATTGTCGGAGTCGAAACATGCAACGCGGTTGACGATGTGATGCTAACCACCGCCAAAGGCCAGTGCATTCGTTTCCCGGTTGAAGATGTACGTGTCTTCCAGTCTCGCGGGTCCACCGGTGTGCGTGGCATTCGTCTGGAAGAAGATGACAAAGTCATCTCGATGTCCATTCTTCGGCATTTTGTTGCCACCCCTGATGAACGCACAGAATATCTGCGTCAGGCCGGCGCGGCGCGGCGGGCACTGTCAGATGAAGGTGGAGACGATGTAACATTGGAAACACCGGCAACCTCTATGAGTGTTGAAAGATATGCAGAAATGGGTGCTGCCGAGCAGTTTGTCCTTACCATTTCTGAAAATGGCTATGGCAAACGAAGCTCTTCCTACGAATATAGAACCTCTGGACGTGGCGGTAAGGGCATCGTTGCCATGGCAACCAATGACCGTAATGGTCGCCTGATTGCCAGCTTCCCTGCCGAGGAAACCGATCAAATCATGTTGGTGACCGATGGTGGACAGCTTATTCGCTGCCCAATCGACGGCATTCGCATCGCTGGTCGCTCCACTCAAGGGGTTACGGTTTTCAAAACACGCGAAGCTGAAAGCGTCGTGTCTGTTGAGAAAATCTCAGAAGACGATCATGAAATCGAGTCAGAAGATGGCGCCCAGACCAATCCTGAAGCAGGGACTGAACCAACCACTGATGAAACGCCACAACCGGATGCCTCATCAGAGGATGATCCGGAATAAGAACAAATCGTTAGAAAAGGGCTCCTTGGGGAGCCCTTTTTTTTGACATCTTTGCTACATATCGAAACTGAATGTCGAAACTGAAGTTAAAAAAAGAGGCCCACGAGGGGCCCCTAAAGTTTGAGTTTGGATATACAGTCAGAAACGAGCCAACGGTGTCGCAACAGAAGGTCATCTGCTCCGTTGGCTATATCTGTTTAGAACATCGTGCTAGTTTGGTTGAGACAGGACATGGAGCCCTTGCGCGCTTCGCAGCGTCCTGAAGTCTGTAGGCCAATGGCTTCCAAGCTGGCCTGTTTTAAATGTGTGCCATAGCCACTGGATAGAGCAGAAGAGCCGCTGACTGCGATGAATGCTAATCCGAGCATACAGATCATGATTCCGGTCGCGACCAAAAATTTCGTTTTTTTGAAAGAAGCCATTTTAGATACCCCACAGACACATTTTCGTGCTCTCGTCATTAATGCTTTTTTATCGTTTCAGACATGAAAGAGCTCTGAGTGTCTCATTCATGTTGTGTTCACTTACCTGAACAACTCTTATAAGTAAGACGCGCTAACCACCAAAAAGGTTCCAAATATTCTTTAGTCATGCGAATAGTTGCCAATTCTTGCTTGAGATCGAAGGGCGAGGGCGGTATGGAATGTGACCATGTCAGAAAAAATCGCACTTTATCCTGGGTCTTTTGACCCCATAACCTTTGGTCACATCGATGTTGTCCGCCGTGCCTGTCATTTTACTGACAAGTTGGTGTTGGCTGTTGGTGTGCACCACGGCAAAAAACCGGTCTTCACCAAAGAAGAACGATTTGAAATGATCAACACCATCGTCGCCCCGATCGCCCAAGCGACAAAGACAGACTTTGAGGTCGTATCTTTTGACGATCTGGTTGTAGATGCAGCCATGCGCGCAGGCGCAACAATCATGATAAGAGGCCTTCGTGATGGGTCTGATTTTGACTATGAAATGCAATTGTCCGGTATGAACGAAAAAATGGCACCGCATATTCAGACCGTATTTGTTCCTTCCAGCGGCGACACGCGCCACATTACCGCCAGCCTTGTTCGTCAGATTGCGGCAATGAGTGGGGACATCACCCCCTTTGTTCCAGATGCAGTAAAATCAGCATTTGACAAAAAACTATCGAGTTAATTGGAAACGACATGACCTCAATTCGCCATTTTCTAACAATTGCAGCCGTAATCGCTTCATTTGTCCTGCTTGCGCCCTTATCTGCCAATGCGGCGGAAACAAAAGCATCAGATTTGGAAAATACGCTTTTCCTTGATACCGTTTATGGCCGCGTGGTGATCAAATTACGCCCTGATTTGGCCCCCAACCACGTCAAGCGGATCAAAAAACTCACACGCGAGGGCTTTTATGATGGGCTCAAGTTCCACCGTGTGATTGACGGCTTTATGGCTCAGACCGGCGATCCCAAAGGCAACGGGACAGGTGGTTCAAACTTGCCGGACCTCAAGGCGGAGTTCAGCCCACGGCCTTTTGAAAAAGGTGTGGTTGGCATGGCGCGATCCCAAGATCCAGACAGCGCAAACAGTCAATTTTTTATCATGTTTGCAAGCTCATCTTGGTTAAATGGCCAGTATACCGTGTGGGGCGAAGTCGCATCCGGCATGGAATTTGTCAATAAGATCAAGAAGGGCGAGCCTCCGGTAAACCCTGACATTATCGTGAAAATGCAAGTCGCAGCGGACGCAAAATAACCGACGAACAAATCAATCCTTGCCCTGTGACCCGTTATTCGTCACAAGGTTCAGACGAAATCTAAGATAAGGAAGAAACTATTGGCTGAGATCAAAGATCCCGAAAACACACTCGTCATGGAAACCACCAAAGGCAAAGTTGTCATTGAGCTGCGTCCAGATCTGGCACCCAAGCACTGTGAGCGCATCAAAGAACTGGCGCGCGAAGGTTTTTACGATGGTATCGTATTCCACCGCGTAATTGACGGTTTCATGGCTCAGGTTGGCTGTCCGCATGGCACCGGTACCGGTGGTTCCAGCAAGCCAGATCTTGCACAAGAATTTAGCGCAACCAAACATGTCCGTGGCTCTTGCTCTATGGCCCGTTCGCAGAACCCTAACTCTGCAAACAGCCAATTCTTCCTGTGCTTCGATACGGCACCTTGGCTCGACAACCAATATACCTACTGGGGTCAGGTCGTTGAAGGCATGGAAAATATTGACCAGCTGAAACGCGGTGAACCTGTACAAGATCCAGACAGCATCGTTTCCATGAAAGTTGCTGCGGACCTCTAAGGTCTGTTCAATTTTTGAAAGGCCCGGACCAAACCATGAGCGGCGATACGCACCATTTATTGGGCGTATCGCTTGCCGTCGCCCACATTGGAAAACCATCAAACGTTTCCACTGTAACGGTCTGGGCTTTTCCTCTTTGGCTATATGCAGGCCATAGCGGCTTTGAAAAATAAACATCGCCACACGAATATCCCCAATCAACTTTCATTTACGCATCTGCACGGGATAACTCTTCCCAGCCCCCTCCATCATCAAATCCTTTTGGTATTCTTCCTGCCACGGCGGCAAGAATGGCAGAAACGGGTTGATATGAGAGCAAATGCGGGATATGAAGCCGTCCAATCCAACATTAATGACGGGGATGCTGTCAGGGTTACCTTCCAAGATCCGGATATCTATCGCATCGCCCTGCAAAACCGCGCTTGGTCTGCCTGACTAACGGCAACCGGCCCCGTTCAAACAAAAGACAGACCCTGCCATGCGCGTCGACCTATTCGACTTTAACCTGCCCACCGAACGCATTGCCTTGCGCCCGCACAATCCGCGCGACGAAGCAAAGCTGCTTTACATTCCACCATCTGGCCCTTTTGAGAATCACGTAGTTCTCGATTTAGTAGATTTTCTAAATCCCGGTGATGCGCTGGTTTTCAACGATACCAAGGTCATACCGGCAGAGCTTTCCGGCACACGCGTCAGAGGCGACATTCGCGCCAACATCCATTTCAACCTGCACAAACGCGAAGACCTGTCCGTCTGGCGCGCTTTTGCCCGCCCTGCCAAAAAAGTCCAGATTGGCGACTTGTTGGAATTTGGCGACACTCTAACCGCAAAGATCGAAGAAAAAGGCGATGCCGGTGAAGTTACTTTGCGATTTGATTGCAGCGGCCCCGCGTTAGACCGTGCCATTGCAGAAGTCGGCAGCATTCCTTTGCCTCCCTATATCGCCTCAAAGCGCCCCGAGGATGAGCAGGACCTGACAGACTACCAAACCATCTACGCACGCGAAGAAGGCGCTGTTGCAGCCCCGACCGCCGGATTGCATTTTACAGATCGATTGTTTAATCGGCTGCAAATCAAGGGCGTTGAGAGGCATTTTGCCACGCTACATGTAGGGGCAGGGACATTTCTCCCTGTCAAAGCCGATGACACCGATGATCACAAAATGCATGCGGAGTGGGGTGAAATCACCGCGGATCTCGCCGGTAAGCTCAATGCGGTGAATGCGCGCGGCAATCGTATCATCGCGGTAGGCACGACATCTCTTCGATTGCTAGAAAGCGCAACGGACCCGGATGGCACCATCAAGCCATTTTGTGGTGATACTGATATCTTCATTACACCTGGATATCAGTTCAGGGCCATCGACGGGCTGATGACAAACTTCCACCTGCCCAAATCAACACTTTTCATGTTGGTTTCCGCCATCATGGGCCAGGACCGCATGCAAGCGGCCTATGCCCATGCTATTGAAAACAAATACAGCTTTTACTCTTATGGGGATTCCTCGCTGCTGCTGCGCCCGAAAAAAGGCTAGCGCACGGAATAGATGATGATGAACGATCAAATCACAACCACCACATCAGCACAGCCGACCGGCGCAGATCACCCCAACGGCGTTATGGGGCTAGGTCAACCACTACCAGATCCGCGCCCGACCGACTTTTCTTTCAAGCTCATTGCAACCGACGGCAAAGCCCGCCGTGGGGAAGTCTCTATGCCCCGAGGCACAATTCGCACTCCGGCGTTTATGCCGGTCGGTACGGCGGCGACAGTCAAGTTCATGTATCCCGGTCAGGTGCGCGATTTGGGGGCTGATGTCATTCTAGGCAACACCTACCATTTGATGCTGCGGCCCGGCGCAGAACGCATTGCCAATCTTGGTGGGCTGCATAAGTTTGCCAATTGGCCCTATCCAATCCTGACAGACTCAGGTGGCTTTCAGGTTATGTCATTGGCAAAGCTGCGTAAAATGAGCGAACAGGGCGTTGAGTTCAAATCCCACATCGACGGCGCCAAATATATGATGAGCCCCGAGCGCTCTATTGAGATCCAATGTCTTCTAGGGTCCGACATTCAGATGCAACTGGATGAGTGCACCAGACTGCCCGCCAGCGAAGAAGATATTGAAAAAGCCATGCAGCTTTCCCTGCGTTGGGCTGAGCGCTGCAAGACCCAATTTGGTGATCGTCCAGGTCAAGCCATGTTTGGTATTGTGCAAGGAGGGGATATTCCGCGGCTGCGTGAAGAATCAGCACTGGCCTTGAAAGCAATGGATTTGAAGGGATATTCCATCGGCGGGCTTGCCGTCGGTGAACCGCAGGACGTGATGCTCGACATGCTGGGGATCACATGCCCGTTGTTACCAGAGAACAAACCCCGTTATCTCATGGGCGTAGGCACGCCAGATGATTTGATCGAGGCAGTAAGTCAAGGCGTCGATATGTTCGACTGCGTCATGCCCACCCGCGCAGGTCGACACGGATTGGCTTATACGCGCTTTGGCAAGGTCAATCTGAAGAATGCGCGTCACAAGGACGATCACCGTCCATTAGACCCAGAAAGCAACTGTCCGGCCTCCAGAGACTATTCCCGCGCCTATCTGTATCATTTGACTAAGTCAAATGAAGCCTTGGCCTCCATGCTGCTGACCTGGAACAACCTCGCCTATTACCAGACCCTGATGCAGAATATGCGCGATGCCATCGAAGCAGGGCACTTCGTGGATCACAAAGCCGCCGTAAAAGAAGCCTGGGCCAAGGGCGATATGCCAGCCTTATAAGGCTGAAAATCGCCCTTCAGCGCCATGATTGTATCAATCCAATTTAGGCGCGTTAGAGGCTTTAATCCGAGATATAATGACCCAAGGCACTCCAACAAATTGTTAGGGACCAACCCATTCAGTCTCTGCGTGCTGTGGCGAATCGGTCGTGCGCTTGCGCAACGCTACAAACGATCGGACTATTCGTGCATGCTAACAATGAAAGTGAACTGAGTGAATGGTATGCCCGGAAGGATTCGAACCTTCGACCGTCCGATTAAAAGTCGGATGCTCTACCAACTGAGCTACGGGCACATATCCAATGGTGACGCTCTAAGCATCTGACCAGCCTTCAATGCGAAAGGCTTGTCCCTTTTAACAGAAATATATCCTCAGTCGAGGGAACATTTCCAACAGCTGAGGTTTTCTACAGCTAAATCACAACGCTTTATATCTACGCTCAAAATCAGACAACAACAACAGAAAAACCTGCAAGATATTGAGAAATCATCTGATTTTAAGGAAAAATGGTATGCCCGGAAGGATTCGAACCTTCGACCGTCCGATTAAAAGTCGGATGCTCTACCAACTGAGCTACGGGCACGCTGTGTTGGTGAGCGCCTTTGTAACGGATTCCTGCGTCCAGTCAACACCCTCACACAATTCAACGGCTTTTTCGTGGGAAAACTTGTCCAAGGTCATAAATTCGTGATTTCTCATGTCAAACAATGGGGAATATCAGATCAAAATGCATGACATTATTTCCGAAAACAATCCATCCTTCCTGCAAAGAAACAAGCGCAACCAATTTAAGATCGCATTTTTTTGGGTGGGATGCTGCATGGGAATCAAAGAATACACACAGTTCGTTCACTTTGCCTCGCATGAGGGTGATTGGACATTCAGTTAGCAAAAGCTTATTGAGCGTTTGTATCGTCAGAGCTATGGTCTACAAGTCGCAATCGTCTAAAGAATTTGAGTTCAAGGAAACCCACAATGGAATTTGACGTGACAATTACCGGTGCTGTGCTTGCCGGATTTATTTCTTTCGTCTCGCCCTGCGTCTTACCGTTGGTTCCGCCCTATCTTTGCTATATGGCAGGGGTCTCTATGGACCAATTCACTGGCACCAACGACAAGCAGCGTGCCGCCAGTCGGGTGTTTTTTTCAGCGTTTGCTTTTGTCCTTGGTTTTTCGACGGTCTTCGTGCTGCTTGGGGCTGGAGCATCCGTCATAGGCCAATATCTCAAGCTCTATTCCGGCATTCTTTCCTATGTCGCGGGGGCCATCATCATCATCATGGGATTGCATTTTCTTGGCGTATTTCGCATCGCTTTCCTTTACAGAGAAGCACGCGTCAATGTTGATCGCAAACCTGCGGGTCTCATCGGCGCATATTTGATTGGCCTTGCGTTTGCATTTGGCTGGACACCGTGCATTGGACCGGTTCTTGCAACCATTCTGGCTGTTGCAGGGACAGAGGAGAATGTCCAACAAGGCATGATCTTGCTAAGCGCCTACAGCTTGGGACTGGGCATTCCATTTTTATTGGCAGCAGCCTTTGCCAGCCAGTTCATGGGGCTTATGCAGCGTTTCCGCAAGCATATCGGCACAGTAGAAAAGGTTATGGGTGCCCTGCTTGTCATCACCGGCGTTTTGTTCGTCACAGGGCAGGTACAAAATGCCGCCTTTTGGCTGCAAGAGATGCTGCCGGCACTCAATTCGCTGGGATGATCACCAGCAAAGTGAGGCCACCCAGTTCCGGATCAAGCCTGTTTGCTATGTCTTGCAAACAGGTGGACGGGGAAGGTAGCCAAAACAACCCCTGTCATAACCAAAATCAATCCGATTGCGTGGAATGGAAGAAAGTCTTCGCCCAGAAACACAACAGCCAGAACCACCCCGATTGGCGTCATTAGATACATAAACACACCCGACGTCGCAGGGCCCAATATCTTGATGCCATATTGGTAGGTCGTAAAAGCAAGAATCGACGAAATCAGTGCCAACCCAAACAAACTGATCCATTGGTCAGCTTGAACCGGGAAATTACCAAGTGTGACAATTTCCCAAGTCATAAACGGCACCTGTATCGCAGCCCCGACACCAGCAACAACAGCAAACATACCAACGGTCGAAACAGGCTGAAAAACACGCTTTTTTGATAGGGTGGAATAGATAGCCCAGCAGATCGCCGCGATGACAAACAGCAAGTCACCACTATTAAATTCGACCGACCACAAGGCATCCAATCTGCCTTTGAAAATGATATAAAAAATACCCAAAACCGCAACCAGAATACCTGTGATTTCTCGTAACGAAATCGGACGACCACGATACAGCCACTCAATTATAATGATCAGCACAGGCGATGCTGTATAGATCAGAGTTCCATTGGTTGCAGACGTGTATTTGAGCCCCAAATAAACCCCGGTGCCACACACCCCCATCGCCAAGAACGCATTGAGGCAAATCAGTTTCCACTGCTCTGCAAACAAATGCCGATGTTTTACCAAAGCACCCCAGGCAAATGGCAATATCATCAAAAAAGCCAATCCCCAGCGAAAAAAGGTCAATGTGAACGGATCGATTGTCCGCACCGCAATTGAACCGATGATGAGGTTGGAAGACAGAAAAAACGGACAAAGGGCAAGCAATAAGTAGGCGAGGATATTAGGAGACAAAAGAATTCCCTTTCAGCAAAAGCCGAGATGCGGCGCGGTAGCTTTAAACGCAATTGTCGACGCTTACAATTGGTCAAGATGTCTTTAGATAAACAACGACTTTGGATTGGCTCTCACGGAGGATGGGGAGAGCTAACGAGAGGCAAGGGCTTGCCCCTGAAAGACCGAGACATGACAGGCGTAGCCGTTAAACTTGAGTTTGGCACACAAACTTGCCGCTTCTGCTGCATTCTGAATAGGGCCGAGAATTAAATTCAGTACCAACTGGTTGTCTTTGCTCTGCGAGACCCGACTCAAAGGGCGCAGATCACCCACAACAGGACGCTGAAATACGGACAATTCCTTCCATGCGGAGCTGAGATCGGTCAAAGACAAGAACTCTCCCAAATCAATCGCAAATGAAGTTTGGCTTGTCGGTACAGAATAGACCGGTGTCTTGATAATTTCACTATCAGGCCGCACAACAACGGCATCTTTTGCAGAGACGGCTTCAGCCGGTTTTCCTTTTGGCAGAACCATTTCACCTGAAGCGCCTTCGACAGTCAAATCCATATTGAGCGGTTCGACTGTCGTTTTAACGAGAGGTTGGGTCTTTTGCCGAAAAGGGTCAAATGATTGTCCGGTCGGAGGAATAGGTGCTACCGGTGCGATTGATCCGGTGGCCTCCAGATCAATCATTTTCTCGCTGCTGTTTTTTGCGTTTATAAATACGCTACGCGCATCATCCCGTTTGGGCAAAGCAACCACGCGCACATGGCTGTCTTCAGTGGTTTGTCCCAACTCGACCTTTGCCAGTCTTTGCTTAAGCAGATTATTCTCATTCCGCAGACTTTTAGTGCTAACGTGAAAAGCAGAAACCTCGCGCTTGAGGGCCTTAAGCTCGGCAAGTACCTGCCTAAATTCATCCAATTGCTGTTGGGTTCGCTTATCAAACGGATTGTAGGATCGGTTCTGATCGCTCACCAGCTCATTTTTGGGCGATTCAGGCGAGATTGTTTGATTGTCAGGCAGCGATCCAGTGACAAGACGCGCGTTATCATTCCCTAGTGCGGCAACCACACTGGAGTCTTTCGCGGGTTCACCGGTAGTATCGACCATCGTCAATGCAACCAAACCTGTTAGAACCGCCGCAAACGCCCAACCTGCCATCATAGTCACATCAAAGATGGCCTTGCCTGGCCGCGCCATTCAAAAAGCCCCTTTTCACGCGCGAATCTTATGTTTCACGCTTTGTTTAGCAAAGTCTTTTTTTGTGGTTCCTGCAAGGGTGCTTCTTATAACAGTCTCAATTGTTCCTTAGTTAATTACGGACTAAAACAGTGACAACAAATTAGATTGGTATCGAGGAGACTATTCATGACGCGTCGCACTTGTCAGGCAATTATCCTAGCAGCAGGGCAGGGAACCCGCATGAAGTCGCGGAAACCGAAGGTTTTGCATCAAGTCGCAGGCCTATCTATGCTTGGGCATGTAACCAAAGTAGCCAGCGAAGCAGGGGTAGATTTGGTCTCACTGGTCGTTGGTCCCGAAATGGACGATGTCCACAAGGAAGCCTCTCGCATCCACCCTTCGGTCAATGCCCACATCCAGACTGAACGCTTGGGCACCGCGCATGCCGTGTTGGCAGCCCGCGCTGATATGATCGATGCCAAAGACGACATTCTTGTCTTGTTTGGAGATACACCGCTGTTGCGGACCGAGACTATCCTCAAAATGCGCGAAAAACTGGCTGACGGTAATGACGTGGTCGTTTTGGGTTTCCACTCTGATGAACCTGATCCTTATGGGCGTTTGCTCGAACAAAATGGCAAGCTGGTAGCGATCCGAGAAGGCAAAGACTGTAGCCAAGAAGAATTCAAAGTAAATTTCTGCAACGGCGGTATCATGGGTTTTGCAGGCCAGCATCTGCTCACCCTGCTGGACAGCATCGACAGCAACAATGCGCAAGGCGAGTTCTATTTAACCGATGCGGTTGAAAAGGCCAACGAGCAGGGGCTCAAAGTGCTTGCCATAGAAGCAGATGAGGCCGAGCTACAGGGCGTTAACAACAGGATGCAATTGGCAAAAGTAGAGGCCACTTTTCAATATCGCGCCCGCGTCAACGCCATGACCAATGGTGCAACGCTGACCGCTCCCGAGACCGTTTTCTTCGCATTTGACACCCAAATTGGCAAAGATGTCCTGATTGAGCCGAATGTGATTTTTGCGCCCGGCGTTACCGTTGCCGACAACGCAGAAATTCGTGCCTTCTCCTATCTGGAAGACGCCAGTGTCGGCGAACGGTGCATCGTCGGCCCCTATGCACGGTTGCGTCCGGGCACGATCCTGCAGGAAGGCGCTAAAATCGGCAATTTTGTCGAGATCAAAAAGTCACTCATCGAAAAAGGCGCCAAGGTCAATCACCTGTCCTACATCGGCGATGCGCGCATCGGTGCAAAAGCCAACATCGGCGCAGGCACAATCACCTGCAACTATGATGGGTATGAAAAATTCAAAACCGATATCGGGGCAGGAGCTTTCATTGGCTCCAATACGTCGCTGGTCGCCCCCGCAACCATTGGTGATGGTGCATTTATCGGTGCAGGAAGCGTAATCACACAACCGGTTAACGCTGATGCATTGGCTGTGTCCCGCTCCAAGCCTGTGGTAAAAGACAAATGGGCAGCTTCCTTTAGGGCGGCAAAAGAAAAGAAATCAAAGAGATAGCTGCCATTTTAGAGGTCAATTCACCATGTTTTTGCGGTGCGTTAGAAACTGCAACCGGAATTGATTTCCTTAAATCCCAAAAGGTGCGTTACCCCAATAAACAGAGCCATTGCCAAAATCAGCTTCAAAACTGACTGCAATGAATTTTTAAAGCTGAAGTTTTCAGGAAAGAGATTGTTATGTGCGGCATTGTCGGAATTCTCGGAAAAAGCTCCGTCGCCCCTCAGTTGGTCGACGCACTAAAGCGGCTTGAGTATCGCGGGTATGATTCTGCTGGTGTCGCCACCATCCATCAAGGCCACTTGGGGCGGCGCAGAGCGGCGGGTAAGCTACGCAACCTAGAAACGCTTCTTGGTGAAAATCCTCTATCCGGCAACATCGGCATCGGCCACACCCGTTGGGCTACGCATGGCGTGCCCAATGAAACCAACGCACACCCCCATCAAGCCGGTAACGTGGCCGCCGTACACAATGGAATCATCGAAAATTTCCGCGAGCTGCGTGACGAGCTGACAGCAAAAGGCCATACGTTTGAATCAGAAACAGACACAGAAACAGTCGTGCATCTGATTCAATCCGAGCTGAACAACGGCAACACCCCGATCGACGCCGTTTCTGCGATTCTAGGCCGGCTTGAGGGTGCTTTTTCTTTGGCCATCATCTTTGGTGGCGAGGAAGACCTGATGATCGGCGCACGCAGAGGCTCTCCTTTGGCCATAGGCCACGGAGAAGGTGAAATGTTCCTTGGCTCCGACGCCTTTGCTCTGGCGCCATTCACGGATGAAATCACCTATCTCGAAGAAGGCGATTGGGTTGTTTTAAGTCGCTCATCCATAACCATCTTTAACGAAAACAACGAGCAGGTTGATCGAAGCTCAACGATGGCACAAGCCTCTGCTTATGTCGTGGAGAAGGGCAACTACAAGCATTTCATGGAAAAAGAAATGCATGAGCAACCAGAAGTCATCCAGCACACACTTGCCCACTATGTGGATTTTGCCTCAGGTAAAATACGTTTCAAAGAAAAACTGCCATTTGATTTTGCCGATCTCAACCGCATTGCCATGTCTGCCTGCGGAACCGCCTATTACGCAGGCGTAGTAGCAAAATACTGGTTCGAAAAACTGGCGCGCATTCCTGTCGAGATCGATGTCGCATCTGAGTTCCGTTATCGCGAAATGCCGATGGAAAAAGGCGGACTGGCGCTGTTTATCTCACAGTCTGGTGAAACAGCCGATACTTTGGCATGCTTGCGCTATTGCCGTGCACAAGGTCAGCACATCGCCTCCATCGTTAATGTCACAGAAAGCACCATTGCGCGCGAAAGCGACGCGATTTTCCCAACATTGGCTGGACCGGAAATTGGCGTTGCCTCCACAAAAGCCTTCACCTGCCAACTGTCCGTTTTGCTGGCATTAGCCATCATGGCGGGCCGTGCTAGAGGCACTATTACCGAGCAGGAAGAACAAAGTTACACCCAAGCCTTAAGTGAGTTGCCCAAATTTATCCGTCAGGCTCTTAAAGGCTCCGACGACATCGCCGCACTTGCCCATGATCTTTCCAAGGTCAAGCATGTTCTCTATTTGGGTCGAGGCACCAACTTCCCGCTGGCGATGGAAGGCGCACTCAAACTCAAGGAAATTTCCTACATCCACGCCGAAGGATACGCTGCGGGTGAACTAAAGCACGGCCCTATTGCCTTGATTGATGAGACCATGCCCGTCGTAGTGATTGCACCTGATGATCCCTCATATGAGAAAACCGTTTCCAATATGCAAGAAGTCGCAGCCCGTGATGGTAAGATCATTTTGATCACAGACCAGTCAGGCGCAGACAAAAACGCTTTGGAAGACTGCCAGACCATCGTTATGCCGACAGTACCCGACATAATCGCACCGATCGTCTTTGCGCTGCCAGTTCAATTGCTTGCCTATCACACTGCAAATTTAATGGGAACAGACGTTGACCAACCACGCAATCTGGCAAAGTCAGTAACCGTGGAATAATCCCAGATCTAATCAAATTCAAAAGCCCGCTCCCGATCTGGGGGCGGGCTTTTTTTAGATCAAATGAAATGAAACATTGCGATTATTCAGAACGAGGACCACTTGGCCGACTACCAACATAAACTGCGCTGCCAATAAAAAACAAAGCCACAACGACCAACAACCAAAGGTCGGGGGCAACAAAATACAAAAATGAACCAAACCCAAACGCCATCCCCAAAAAGGCAAAATACTTAGCCATTAGCGGAATGGCTCCATGCTCCTGCCAAGCGGTCACAGGCGGACCAAATAGAGAATGGTTCAAGATCCAGTTTTCAAGTCTGGGAGAGGATCGAGCAAAACAAAAGGCTGCAAAAATGAAAAATACGGTCGATGGCAAAACCGGCAAAAATGCGCCAATGATTCCGATGCCGCTAACGAGCAGGCCGAGCACCATAAAAAAGGGACGTTTCAGTCGATCCATAAATCAGATCCGTTACCATTGATCGTAAAAATAAACAATTTGGCCCAACAGAACCACCACATAAGCACCGCAAAACCCTTCTACAACAAAATTAGCCCAGAATTCAGGCAACAAACTGAATTCTTGTGCTTTTAACCTGCTCCATGCCGCACTATTTTAGGATAGTGCTTCGCTCTGCTGTGCAACATGATACAACGTCGCACAGCAGGTCCGAACAGCACCGGCACATCTGCAGTTGCCCCGAGCAAGTAAATTCTTTTGAGTTTGACCATTGGTAATGGTCGATTGGTCGGCCACTTGATTGGAACGAAAAACAAAATGAAGAAACTGAAAAAAGACGAGAAGCAAGAGGTCCCGGAGCCTGTAAGATTGGGTTTTGGTCATCGTGTGCGAAATTATTTTTTCACAGGTCTCGTCATTGCTGCACCTATTGGTATTACACTCTTCATAACATGGTCTTTCATCCAATGGGTAGATGCGTGGGTTAAGCCCTATATACCGCACATCTACAATCCTGATAATTATCTTCCCTTTTCCGTACCTGGCGTCGGTCTGATTTTCTCATTCCTGATCATCACGATTCTTGGTTTTCTGACCGCCAACTTTGTTGGGCGTAACTTGGTCACATTTGGCGAAGTAATGGTTGGGCGCATGCCCTTGGTTCGCAACCTATACAATGCCCTAAAACAGATATTTGAAACAGCCTTGTCCCAAAAGGGCCAGACTTTTACCAAAGCGGCTGTAATTGAATATCCGCGCCGAGGTCTCTGGGCTCTTTGTTTCATTGCCACAAGAACAAAAGGCGAAGTAGCACACCGTTTGGAAGACCATGAAAATTCCGATACAGGGCATATTTCGGTTTTCTTGCCGACCACCCCAAACCCAACGTCCGGATTTTTGTTATTCGTGCCGCGCGATGATGTCATCATTCTAGATATGAGCGTTGAAGATGCCGCAAAACTTGTCATTTCCGCAGGCTTGGTCACACCAGATTTCATCGCCGATCATGCCATTGAAGAAGATGAGGACAAAGCACAAGCATTGACTGGCAAAGGCTTGGAAAAATCATCCAAACCCAGCGGCAAAAAACAAAAAGTGGACGCAGGCGAATAAACCGTTCAGCATTTAATCAGTCGAGACCCTAGGCATCCGTTATCCAGCCTTGAGCAACCGAATGGCCTCGTCACGACCAAACAGATAGAGCAGATCACGCAAGGCAGCCCCGCGGTTGCCTTGCAGTGTAGGATCATTTTCTACAATCAACCGGGCCTCTTTGCGGGCAATCTCCATAAGATCCTTGTGTGCTTCGGCATCCGCAATACGGAAACCAGGCATGCCTGATTGCTTGGTCCCCAAAACATCGCCTTCGCCACGCAACCGCAAATCAGCCTCGGCAATCACAAATCCGTCTTCCGTTTCGCGCATCATATTGAGTCGTTCTCGAGCAATCTGGCCCAAAGGCCCTTTGAACAATAGAATGCAAGACGACGCCTTGTCGCCGCGCCCAACACGGCCACGCAGCTGATGCAGCTGCGCCAAGCCAAATCTTTCGGCATGCTCAATGACCATAATAGTGGCTGCGGGCACATCAACACCAACTTCGATTACAGTGGTGGCAACCAGTATTTGCGCATCGCCATCCTTAAAATTGTCCATAGCGGACTTCTTTTCATCCGCCGTCATCCGACCATGAATCAGTTCAACGCGATTACCAAACATCGGTTTCAAGCTGGCGAAACGGTCTTCGGCTGACATCACATCCAAAAGCTCGGATTCTTCAACCAGAGGGCAAACCCAATAGCATTTGGCCCCCTGCACAAGCGCGGTCTCCAGACGAGAAACAAGCTCACCCAAGCGATCCAGACTCATAGTCCGTGTCTCGATCGGCTTGCGACCAGCGGGTTTTTCAGTCAGCAGAGACACATCCATGTCTCCATAGTGGGTCAAAACCAGCGTGCGCGGAATCGGCGTTGCTGTCATAACCAGCAAATCCGTTGCGGCCCCTTTGGAGGAGAGCGTTAACCGCTGATGCACTCCGAACCGGTGCTGTTCATCAACGATTGCCAAGCCAAGGTCAGCAAACACAACGCTTTGCTGAAACAGCGCATGCGTGCCAATCAAAAAATCAATATCACCCGCCTCAAGTGCCGCAAGCGTAGCGCGTTTGTTTGCTGCCGTGTCTTTACCGGTAAGAATGCCCGCCCGTATGCCGACCTTTTCACAAAGGTTTTTGACGGACTGGAAATGCTGCCGCGCCAACAAATCGGTCGGTGCCATCATTGCCGCCTGAGAGCCACTTGCAATCACATCGGCAGCCGCCACCAAGGCCACCATAGTCTTGCCGCTGCCCACGTCTCCCTGAACGAGCCGCAACATCCGTTCAGGCAACGCCAAATCTGCTTCGACATCAGCAATCGCGCCCAGTTGGCTATTGGTCAGTGTAAAGGGTAGGGCGTTAAGTAGGCTGGCTTTAAGTTTTCCATCCCAATTTCGAGCAATGCCTTTGGTTTTTTTGACAGTGTTGCGCACCAATGACAGCGCCAACTGGCTGGCAAGGCACTCGTCATAAGCCAAACGTTGCCGCGCGGGCGCATTTATGTCCAAATCGGAAAGTCCCAACGGACTGTGGAGCAATCTCAAAGCCTCATTGAAGGAAGCCCAACCTTCGCGATCAAGTAACGCACGATCCTGCCATTCAGGCAAAACATCCAAGCCATCAAAACAGGCCTGCAGGTTTTTTTGCAGCACTTTACCAGACAGTCCTGCCGTCAACGGATAGACCGGCTCAATCAGCGGCATGGTGGCAAAGTCATCCTCATCCACCATATAATCAGGGTGAGTGATCTGTGGTGCACCTTGAAACCGCTCCATCCGGCCAGATACATAGCGCACCTCACCAATCGGCATTTGCGCCGCAAGATAGCCACCTTTTGCATGAAAGAAAGTCAGCGTCAGCTCATCACTTTCATCATGAGCCAAAATACGATACGGCACCCGATGATTACCCCTTGGAGGCGGCAAATGCTTGTCGATGGTCACGCAAACGGTGACAATGGCCCCTTCAGGTGCACTTGCCAACGACGATTGTAAACTCCGGTCAATGATCGAAACGGGCATATGCAGCAACAAATCAATTCTACGAGCTTCGAGCAAAACGTCCCCACGCAAAAGCCGCGCAAAAGCTTGCGCCAATTTGGGGCCAACACCCTTGAGGGAAAGCAAAGAAGAAAAATAACTGTTCAAATGATTGGGACGCATAACACCGGACGATTCTTTAGGGACTGATAAAGCTAGGCCAACAATGACCAACAACAGCACTGTCGTCAACAATGTTCCCCATTTGTTTTGTGACTGAATGGTGATCTTTTGCTGACAACGCCTGTTACAGTCGCTATACAGAACCATCTTTGAAGAAGCCCACTAAGGAGCACTATCATGTCCCACGGCAGCACCCGCAGCAGCGAAGGTCTGGACGTACGTCGCAAAAAAATTCTCATGCGCGCTTGGCATAGGGGTATTAAAGAAATGGACTTGATGTTTGGTCGCTTTGTTGACGACAAGCTCGACGTCCTAACGGATCAGGAACTTTCCGAACTGGAAATGTTGATGGATCAGCATGACCGCGATCTGTTGCAATGGTTTACCAATGAGCTTCCCGTGCCAGAAGCATTCGATTGTGGTGTCTTTCACACCGTTAAAAACTACCACAAAAATTTCGAGTCCGGTCTGCTTTAGGGCCGGTTCGCACCACGGCGGGCAGGGGCCACTCCTGACAACCGCCTTTTCGTTTGTTCCGCCCCCTGCCATGATCGCGCGTGTCTATGACTTCGATTTCCAAAGCTCTGTCTTCATCCATGATGCTCCATATCAGCCATGTGTCTGACGGATTGGAGGGGGTTGCCGTATCCGAGATCGCACAAGCGCATCTCAAAGCGGCAAAAGGCACGAAAATAGCAACGGTATATGTGGCACGGGACGACCGGCGCATGGCCTCAATGGCGGCAGCGCTGAAGTTTTTTGCCCCCAAACTGGAATGCGTGTCTTTCCCCGCTTGGGATTGTTTGCCATATGACCGCGTGTCGCCCAACGCAGAAATCTCTGCCCGCCGCATGACGGCTCTATCGCGACTTGCCTATGGAACGTTCGACAATCCTGTCGTTTTGCTCACATCAGTCAATGCACTACTCCAGCGGGTCCCAAGCAGAGCGTCGGTCAAACAGCAAAGTTGGTCTGCCAGACCTGGCAATAGCGTCGATATGGATGCCTTGATTACATGGTTGGCGGTCAATGGATTCTTGCGGACCCCGACCGTCCGTGAACAGGGCGAATATGCAGTTAGAGGCGGTATTGTCGACCTATACGCTCCAGGTGCAGAAGAGCCTGTCCGGCTTGATTTTTTTGGTGACACGCTAGAAAGCATTCGTACTTTCGATGCAGAAAGCCAGCGCTCTGTTGGCCAATTAAAAGAAATCGATCTGGTATCAGCCTCTGAAGTGGTGTTGGATGAGGAAACCATTTCGCTCTTCCGCCGCCGCTATACCGCTAGTTTTGGCGCAGCAACGCGCGACGATCTACTCTATCAGGCCATCAGCGATGGCCGCCGATATCAAGGCATTGAACACTGGCTTCCCTTCTTTAACGAAGACCTCGAAACCCTTTTCGACTTCACCCAAAATGCACCGATTGTCCTTGATCATTTGAGTGATGAAGCCATCCAAGAGCGATTGGATTTGATCAAAGATCACTATGTCTCTCGCAAGGAAGGCGTCGATGCCGGATTTGACCAAGGCGTACCCTATAAACCCATTGATCCCGACCTGCTCTATCTCAATAAAGAAGGTTGGGCTGGCGAAATAGGCACCCAAACGCGCGTGCGCCTGTCCCCCTTTGATGTGCCGGACAACAGTTTGGAGACCATCGTCAATCTGGGCGGCAAGCAAGGCAAGACATTTGCCGCCGAGCGCAGCGCCGAAAATGTAAATGTTTTTGATGCTGTCATCGAGCATATCAATGCTTTGAAGGCAGACAACAAACGAGTGACCATCGCATGCTGGACCCCGGGGTCCGCCGAGCGTATGCATCAGGTGCTCACCGACCATGGCATGACTGGCCTTGTGCCCTATGAAACATGGGCAACCCGCAAGGTCATCACGCCCAAACAGGTCGGCCTGACAGTCCTTGAACTTGAATGTGGTTTTGTCGCAGACAAAGACGTCGTGATTGGCGAACAGGACATTCTGGGCGATCGTCTGATCCGATCCAAACGCCGCCGCAAAAAAAGCTCTGATGTTCTGACCGAGGCCGCCAGTCTAACGCAGGGTGATATTGTCGTCCATATTGAGCACGGCATAGGTCGCTTCCAAGGCTTGCAAACGGTTGATGCAGCCGGTGCGCCGCATGACTGTTTAGAGATACACTATTCAGGTGGCGACAAGCTCTTTCTGCCAGTAGAGAATATAGAGCTGCTGTCCCGCTATGGCTCTGGTGATGCCGAAGCCCAATTGGACAAGCTGGGTGGTGTCGCATGGCAGGCGCGCAAATCCAAGATGAAAGCCCGCATCCGCATGATGGCGGATCAGCTTATCAAAGTAGCTGCAGAACGAGAACTGAGAACAGCAGAACGCCTGGTGCCGCCAGAAGGCCTGTATGACGAATTTTCAGCCCGCTTCCCGTTTGACGAAACCGAGGATCAATTCAACGCCATTGAACAGGTGTTTGACGACATGGGCTCGGGTCGACCAATGGACCGTCTCATCTGTGGCGACGTGGGCTTTGGCAAGACCGAAGTCGCAATGCGCGCCGCCTTCATCGCTGCGATGAATGGCAAACAGGTGGCGATTGTCGTACCCACCACATTGCTCGCTCGTCAGCATTACAAAACATTTGCTGATCGCTTTGTCGGCTTCCCGCTCAACGTCGCCCAAGCATCTCGTCTGGTTACAACAAAAGAGCTGAACAAAACAAAAGCGGGTATCTCTGACGGCTCCATCGATATCGTAGTCGGTACCCATGCCTTGCTTGGCAAATCCATCCAGTTCCGCGATCTGGGCCTGATGATTATTGATGAAGAGCAGCATTTTGGCGTCAAGCACAAGGAGCGCCTCAAAGAATTGCGAGCCGATGTTCATGTGCTGACCCTTTCGGCCACGCCAATTCCGCGCACCTTGCAACTGGCACTGACTGGTGTGCGTGAACTATCATTGATTGCGACACCACCCGTTGACCGTCTGGCCGTGCGGACCTTTATCTCACCATTCGATGCTTTGACCATACGCGAGGCTTTACTTCGCGAGCGCTACCGTGGCGGCCAGAGCTTTTATGTCTGCCCACGTGTTGCCGATATCGCTGACATCAAACGATTCCTTGATGAGCATGTGCCGGAAGTCAAAGTCGCAGTCGCCCACGGCCAAATGCCTCCCGGTCAGCTTGATGACATCATGACTGCCTTCTATGATGGCAAATATGATGTTTTGCTCTCCACCACAATTGTCGAATCCGGTATCGATGTACCAACGGCAAATACGCTTGTTGTGCATCGCGCCGACATGTTCGGCCTGTCCCAGCTTTATCAGCTACGTGGACGGGTAGGGCGCTCCAAGACCCGCGCCTACGCGCTGTTTACGGTTCCGGCAAAAAAAGTACTGACACCAACCGCCGAACGACGCCTCAAGGTTTTGCAGAGCTTGGATACCCTAGGGGCAGGTTTCCAACTGGCCAGCCACGATCTCGATATTCGTGGAGCAGGCAACTTGCTTGGCGAAGAACAATCAGGTCACGTCAAAGAAGTCGGCTATGAGCTGTATCAGCAAATGCTTGAAGAAGCCGTGGCATCTCTCAGATCTGGTGACCTGACCATCATGGAAGACAAATGGTCACCGCAGATTGCCATCGGCACACCAGTGATGATTCCTGACAGCTATGTTGCAGATCTGCAATTGCGGCTTAATCTCTATCGCCGTCTTGCCGATCTGGTTGAAGCCAATGATATCGACGAATTTGGCGCCGAATTAACAGACCGTTTTGGACCGCAACCAGATGAGGTCAAACATCTGTTGAAGATTGTCTATATTAAGGGCCTGTGCCGCAAAGCCAATGTCGAGAAGATCGATGCCGGACCAAAAGGTGCCGTGTTTGGGTTCCGTAATAATGAATTCTCCAATCCCGCAGGACTGGTTCAATTCATCACGGAACAAGGTGTTCTGGCCAAAATCCGTCCAGATCAGCGCATATTCCTTTCACGGGATTGGGCAACACCACGCGCACGCCTGCAAGGCACCGCTATCATCATGACGCAGTTGGCCAAATTGGCTCAGAGTTGATCAAGAGCCAAACAAAAATTTTAGAATCGGATGACCGGATTTTCAAACAGGTCTTTCAAAATCTTCTCTGCATCAAAACCCGGCTGGCCCGTATCACTATGGTGCAGAGAGAAGTCCAAAGTCACGTTGACACCGTGGCTAGCATTCTGCTCCACAAATGGGCTCAGTTGCACGACCGAGCGGATGCGTTGCAACGCAACCCGAGATTCAAAAAGATCCGTATCTGGGAAGAAGGCAACAAACTGGCCATTATCGAGGCGAGCAAGAATGTCTTCGGCACGCATCAGTGACGCAATCAACCGCCCGACGCGGGCAACAAGCGTTGAACTGGGTTTGGTTTCCGTCTTTGTGCCTTCAACCACATCGAAAGAAACATCGATTCCCGCAAATGTCACAGAAGACGAGGTTTCTTCCTTGTCCAGAACATCCAGATGCGATTTTAGAAACTCTTCCGAGTAGAGCCGCGTCACCGGGTCCGTTGGCATCAATAAACGGGCTTCGGTAAAAATCTTCTTGAGCTGCTGACGATATCGCTCTTCGCAGACCAATATGACGATGCGATTCTCAAAGAACCGCTCCGAAAACGGAAAAGACACAATATCATTCGCACCCGCAGCCAAGCCAGCCAGCCCATCTTCAATGGCAGTCTTGTGGCACACCAGAATAATGGGAAACGAGAAATAAGAAGGATTTCGGCGCAAGTCTGTAATAAAATGAATAAAATGCTCGTTATAGTCTTTCAATTCGACAATGAGGGCATCGAAGGGAGACGCCTCTAAATATTGCTTAGCCATCGTGGGCGACAAAGCCGCCACAGTCTCAACGGAATTGGGTAACGCGCCTTGAATAGGCAAAAAAGACATGCCTGATCCCAAGTAAAGAAGGCGCTGCTGCTCCATGTTATTAGGCGGAGGCACAACAGGCAGCCCGACACCAAATCTCTTGAACGTCACAGAACGGCGCTCAGCTTCTCGGCGCATCGTCGCAAGCCGCATCAAAGACGTCAAGCGATTGGCAATAAGTTCCTGCGTTAAAGGTGGTTTGAGAACATCAGCAAAAGGCTGCAACAACCGTTCATCCAGCGCGACAGAAGCATCTGTAATAGCAACCATCGGCACGCGTGCCTCAGCAAACCCCAAAGATTTGCGCAACAAAACCGCGCGCTCCACGATGCTCACCAGATCATCCTTGGCAACAGCCAAAAGATCAACCAACAAAATGTCAGCAGCCATAGAAACTGAATCAGGCTTCTCATCGCTATGCAGGCAATAGGACCAGACTGCAAAATTGGCCTCGGTCAGCATGTCCGCCCATTCGGGCACATCAAGTCCATGATCACTGTCTGTAAGAATCAATGCATGCTTGGCCATGATAGTCTCTTATGTCTTGAGAATGAGATTCTGTGATTGAATCACAGAATTTAAGCGACTTGACACAATTGCGACGCAGCAAGCAAACTGTCGCGCTGCACACGGCCGTCAGTCTGGCGCGGAATGGCTTGAACCAAAAGAACGTCCCGTGGCCATTTGGTGCTGGAAATCTGTTTGTCTTTCAAAAAGGTATAAAAATGCTCGGTTGCCTCGGCTTCATCTTCGACGACAAGCGCCACCATCAGATGGCCCGGGCCATCATCTTCCGATGGCACAACGAAGGCTGCAGCATCCACCACACCACCACACTCTTTATAAAGCTGATCAAGATCGACACCGCGTTCGCTCAATCCACCAAAAGACAAAACATCGGACAAATCCCCAAGTGGACGGAACAGTGCACGCTGCTCACCATGTTCTTCGGTTACTAAATGACAACCAATCTCTGTATGGATGAAGTCGTCGGAAGTAGATCGCAGCGCATCACCTTTGATGGCTCCTGCCACAGGGAAAATGGTTAGTGGAATCATCGCGCCTTTCAGGCACAATTCTCCGCCAACAATTTTATTTTCAGACCGCGCCCGTGCTTCTTCCACTCCATACAAGTTGGTTTCCAGCCAAACACTCTGTAAGGATTTGCGCCCATTTATTTCGCCTAGCGGTACAGATCCGATTTCACCTGGATGGCGCCTGATCTGACAAAACAGGGCCAACTCTCCAAAATTGGTCAAATCCAACAACCGCGCAGCTGTTTCGTTCTCACAAAAATCGCTTTTTGCAGCATGCGACCGATTCCAAATGAGTGTGACGCTCTTAAGCTGCTCACGGGCGCTCATTGAAAGGCATGAGTGGAACGCTTGCCAATGCGCACCCGGCAAAAAAATATGTTCACCACCATACTCGGACAATGCCTCGGCGTAATGTGCGAGTGTTTGGAAATGATGGAACTGAATACGAGCACCAGCATCCAATGCGCCAACAAGGCCTCCGGCAAATCCATTAAGCCCCGACAACTGATGCCCAACCATCAAACAATCATTAGACTCAAGATCGGTTTGGTCGTGCACGTGACGCGCCACAGCCAAAAGCTGATTGTGACTACGTCCGATTGGTCGAGATGGTTGACTGGTGGCAGAGGTCCAATGAATCGCCAAAACCGCATCCGCTGAGGGCGATACGGAAAGTTCAAACAAATCTTCTTGGCTAGCGCTATCCTCGTCATCCAGCACGGATTGCAACTCGATCAAGCCCTCGGGAGCACCTTCTCCCACACAAAACACAAAGCGTATCGAGAACATATCTGCGGCGACGTTACGCGCGCGCTCCGCAACCGGTTCATTCTCATATCGAGCAGTACAAAGGATAGCCTTTGCACCAACCCGTTCCAGCTTTTCACGGATTTCTGTCTCGCCATATGTGATTGGAATGGGTGCTATGATTAGTCCCATTCGGCTGGCGACCAGCGTAAAAATCACAGCATCGACGCTGGGTGGCATCAGCATAGCAACAACGGTATCGGTTTTCATACCAATACCGGAGAGGAAGTTGGAAAGTGCCACCACTTTGCGCCACGCGCGTTCAAAAGAAAGACACTGTGGGCGTCGGCCTGTAACCGCATGCAGACCTTGATCATCAATCAGCGCTAGTTCATCAGGACGATCCTGAACATGCTGGCAGAAGATTTGATCGAGCCGCTCCTCTCCCCAAAGACCAGAAGAATGGTAAAGTTTGATTTGGTCTGGAGTAGAGAGAAGCATCTTGAGCCCCGCAAATAATCAATATTGTGGAATCATTTTGTTTACCTTATCTGATTCCATAATATATGAGACAGCCCCCTTGGGGACGAGTTAACCAGCAAACACGTACAAAAGAACCAGAAACGAGAGTTAATCTCCCTCAAACCACCAAGTCGTATTGCGATATCCGGCCAATGGCTGCACCTTGGCCTCATCATCAGGGACGCCAATTCTCTTCCACATCCCAACCCATTGATCAGCTTTGTGAAAAAGTGGCACCACATAATAGCCATTGATAAGGGTGCGATCAAAGGCGCGTACAGCGGCCGTAAAAGCCTCTTGGCTTCTTGCAGCCAGAAGCGCATCAATCATCGCATCAATGGCAGGATCGTTAGCACCAGCTTGATTGAACCAACCATCTTTATCCCGCTGCGAAGAATGCCACCGGGCCATTTGTTCGTTACCCGGAGAAAGGGATGCGCTCCATGACATTTTCATCATGTCAAAATCCATGGTCTTGCGGCGTTCCCAATATTGCGCCGAATCCACGGTCCGTATTTCCATCTGAACACCAATGCGCTCCAAAACACGCTCGTAGGCAAGGGCAATGCGTTCTTGTTCTTTCGTCGTCGCCAAAAACTCAAAAGCCAGAGGAGTGTTTGTCTGACTGTTGGTCATCACCCCATTCTTCAAGCTATAACCAGCGGACCCAAGGTCCCTGATCGCAGCCCCCAAGAGCTTGCGAATAGCCCGCGTATCCGCACCAGAGACCGGCATATAGCTGCCGTCCAGAATATCTGGATCGATTGTGTCGAGATACGGTGCCAACAGCGCCTTTTCGGCCTCACTTGCTGGCAAGCCAAGTGAAGACAGAACCGAGTTTTGAAAATAACTGCCAGAGCGAGAGAATAACCCGTGGTAAAGATTTTTATTCACCCAGTCAAAATCGAATAGACTGGCCAACGTGCGTCGCACCCGACGGTTTTCAAACACCGGCTTGCGCGTATTGAACACAAAGGCGGACATGCCCTTTGGTAGACCTGAATTGAACGTTCTTTTTTCCACCGAGCCGTTTTCAATGGCGGTAAAATCATACTGATTGGCCCACCGGGCAGGGTCAGACTCAATTGAGACGTCAAACACGCCCTTTTTAAACGCTTCAAAAAGGGCTGTATTGTCGCGAAAATACTCGATGCGTATTTCGTCAAAATTGTCCTGACCAACCTTAATTGGCAAATCTTTGGCCCAATAGTTGGGGTCGCGCTTCAGAACCACTTTTGACCCAGCATCAACCTTATCGATCAGATAAGGCCCCGATCCAATAAACTGATACATGCCCGATTTGGCGAACTGCTCGGGGTCAATTGCGTGACTAGGTAGAACAGGAAGCATACCAATCAGCAACGGCAATTCCCTATCACTGCCATCAGCAAAGACAAAGCGGATTTGCTTGTCACCGGGTTCCTCTATTGCCTTGATGCGTTTGATTCTTCCCGCGTATGCAGGACGACCATGCTCGCGCAGCAAATCGATGGTAAATTTAACATCTTCAACATCAATGGCATGGCCATCAGAAAACCGAGCTTCATCTCTAATCTTGAATGTGATGGAAGAACGATCATCGGGCATATCGACCCACTCAGCGATCATGCCATACAAAGAGAAAGCTTCATCCGCGCTGCGTGCCAGCAATGGCTCATAAACGTTCAGCCCATAACTTTCATCCCACAAACCGCGCGGGGAAACCCCTTTAAGCAAAAAAGGATTCAAACTATCAAAGCTCCCCTGCGCGCCATAAGCGATCTTGCCTCCCTTGGGAGCATTGGGGTTTACATAATCCATATACGAAAAATCTGCGGCATATTTGGGTGAGCCATGCATCGCGATGCCGTGCACGGGCTCAGCTTGAGATTCAAGGATGAGAGCGGGCGAACACATGACACCGCAGGCGACGAACGCAGGAACCCAGATGCGCTGAACGAAGAAATGCGAAACAACTCGCAAATTGGTCAATCTGTGTTTGTTAAAAATTAGCATCGGAAAGCTCCTTTACCGTGAGGCCGGCAGAGCATACCGAACAACGGCGACCAGGGAATCATTGTTAAGAGCAATCTAACACAAGCGGGAAAACGGCCCCATAGTGTTTCTGGCCACTGGAAATTTTAGCAATCACCATGTAGAACATTGCCAACAGTCACTATTCTGCCCAATTCATTGTGAATGAAGAGGCTAACACGAAATTCAAGACTGCTATTGAATTGCAAGTGTGCTTGGATAGAGCCAGTTGTGCTTTTAACGCATGGTCAAGTCTAGACCACAATTCAGCGCCAGTCTTCCAAGACTGATAAACAGTATCGGGAATTAAGCCTTCCTGACAATAATTGAATGATAAAACCGGGACTTTCTTTCATGGTCATGACCGACAACGCATTGAATTTCATTAAGCCATTTGCTGCCGCTACAGCGGCCCTTGCGATGGTCTCGCTTTCTGCTCCTGCGGCCTATGCGCAGACGGCAACGACTGCAACAGAAGGCCAAAATCAGAATAGCAAATGGCTCAAATTCTGCAATGAAGATCCAAAGAGCAAAAAGCAGCTCTGCGCCATCACTCAGGAACTGAAAGCCGAAACAGGCCAGTTTCTAGCTTCCATCTCCATTCGCGAGCTGGAAGGTGCAAAACGCAAGGCCCTTGTTATTGCTATCACTCCCGGCATGCTATTGCGCCACGGTTTGACTTTGCAAATTGATAAAGGCAAGCAGCTAAAAGGCACATTCTCGATCTGCTTCCCAAATGCCTGTTTCTCTGATCTGGCAGTGGATGAAAATTTTGTAGCGCAAATGAAAAAGGGCGCTTCTATTGCGATCACCGCACTGAACCAGCAGGCCCAACCCGTTCGCTTTGATCTGACCCTTTCTGGTTTCACCGCCAGTTATGATGGCGATCCTATCGATTTGAACAAAACAGCTGATGAACAGAGAAAACTTCAGGACCTGTTGCGCAAACGCGCTGAAGAACAGCGTCAGAAACTGCTCGATCAAAAAAACAAAGCTGCGGAATAAGATCTAAATATATGTCTGGAACACATGATGGTGTTCCAAATCTGAGAACAAAAAAACCGCGATCAAATTGATCGCGGTTTTTTTAATTCGGTCACCAACAACGCATCAGTTCAACTGATCATTATCCGGTTGATAAATGCCTTCTTTCAGGCCCTTAAACAACTGATGTACTTGAGGATGGCGCACGGGCTCACCCGTACGATCCTCTAGCAGATTCTGCTCTGAGACATAGGCGACATATTCAGTTTCATCATTCTCCGCAAAGAGATGATAGAAAGGCTGATCCCGACGCGGCCGCACATCTTCAGGAATGGAATCATACCATTCTTCACTATTTGCAAATTCCGGATCAACGTCAAAAATCACGCCCCGAAAGGAATAGACCCGGTGACGTACGATTTGACCGATCTGAAATTTTGCAATTTTCATTTCTGTCATGGAACCAGGCTCCGCTCCGTTGTTTGCTACCATTCAGTGGATCTCCAGACCAACCTAGCACGAAACGCCGACTGGATGCCACGCGTATTCAAGTGTGCAAAGGGGGTCAAAACAAGGCGCAGAAAAGGCCATGACGGCGATAAGAAGTCAAGTCGCAAATGCCCCAATCACCTCATCATCAGAAAGAAATGCTCCTATAGACCATATTGTTGCGCCATATCAGGGTCTTTGACTGCAACCTGTCTGGCGAGATCAACAATGACCTTGGCTTGTTTCCAGGTCGCGTCGTCTTGCATTTTACCATCGATCATCACAGCACCGGTACCATCGGGCATCGCCTCTAGGATACGAAGAGCCATTTTGACTTCTGCAACCTCGGGACTAAAGACGCGTTTTGCTATGTCGATTTGCGTGGGATGCAGCGACCAAGTCCCCATACAGCCAAGCAGGAAGCTATTCAGGAACTGCGCCTCGCAGGCTTCAGGATCAGAAAAATCCCCAAATGGTCCATAAAAGGCTTTCAATCCATGCGCCATGCAGGCATCAACCATTTTGGCCATCGTGTAGTGCCACAAGTCCTGCTGATAGATTGCACGTTCAACGCCCTCCTGAATGTCGCCCAACACCCGATAGCCCGGATGTCCACCGCCAACCCGGGTGGTTTTCATACCGCGAGAAGCTGCCAAATCAGCCGGCCCTAGCGAAACCCCATGCATGCGAGGAGAAGCTCCACAAATGGCCTCGACATTATTTACCCCCTCAGCTGTCTCAAGGATGGCGTGGATCATTATCGGCGTCTCAACGCGATGTTTGGCTTCCAGCTGGGCCAACAATTGATCCAAATAGTGAATATCCCACGGCCCTTCGACTTTAGGCAGCATGATCACATCAAGCTTATTGCCAACGGCGGCGACGATCTGGGTGATATCATCCAACAACCAAGGTGAATTGAGACAATTTACCCGCGTCCAAAGCCCCGTGTCGCCAAAGTCGTTGTCCTGCGCCATCTGGATGAAACCGGCTCGGGCTTCTTCTTTCATATCCGCAGGTATCGCATCTTCCAGATTGCCCAGAATCACATCTACCTTGTCGATCAGAGCTGGCACTTTGGCGCGCATTTTTTCAATCTGCGGCGGCACAAAATGAATCATGCGCTCTACTCGAACGGGTTTTTCCCTGAACGGCACCGGTGCTCCGATGGCGAGTGGTTTGAAAAATGCAGTTGGGGTTTTCATTATTTCCTCCCTGACACACGCCACCAAAAATGATGCAACGCCTCACTCCAATAAAGCGGGCAGGGTGCAGCGCGTTCCTCGGGCTCTATTTGCCGTCAATTTATGCTGCAACGCAATAAGACTGAAGAAGGAGAGGTTGAAGACCGGATTAGCCCCAGCGTTTGTGCGCCCACATCCATTGTTCCGGCTTGGCACGAATCCAGCCTTCAAACACCTGCTGAACTTGTCTGGTGGCCGACAAAATATCGGCATCCAAATCATCTGTACGCAGCACTTCGATCAATTCAGCATTGATCTTGAACTGAACGCCATCTTTGCGCAAAATTTGCACCGCAATCAGGGGAACATTCTGTTGCAGGGAAAGGCGTGCCGGAAAGGTGTTGGTCGGGGCTGGGCGACCGAAGAAAGGGACTTTAACGCCCCTCCCATCGCGTAAATCGCCCATGATTGCAGCAACGGTTCCGCCTTTTATGGTCGACATAATGCGTGTTCCCGCCTTGTCGCCTTTGGCATAAATACCGCCCTGAAAGGTAGATGCGCGTCTGCTGACCACATAGTCATGCACCAAAGGGTTCTTTAGCTTCTGAATGGTCACAGCAGCCTTAAACCCGTATTTGGAAGACACAACACCCCCAAGTTCCCAATTGCCTGAATGCAGAGAGACAATAACAGCACCGCTAGTTTGAATTTTTTCGACCAGATCGTCAAACTCGGATGTGATTTCAATCAGGGAAGCTGCCGTATCCAAAAACTGCTCTGCCAACAAACTTTCCACAAAAGTGCGGCCTAGATTATCCCACATGCCCTGCGTTATGACATAGAGTTCTTTTTCACTTTTCTCTGGAAAACATAAGCGCAGATGCTCCATGGCGCGTTTCTGGCGTGATAATTTTGGTGCTATGAAGCGCCATACTCGTCCCATCATTCCAGACGCCACCGAAAGAGGCATCAAGCGCAGCACAAAAATAACAAACATGAGGCCAGCATATTCCATGCGATGGCTAAGGGTGACTTTTCTCATGAGTGCTCGCTCTTCATACCAAATCGATCTGGTCCTGTTTTAGCCAAGTTATCAAAAAGCGCAATGTCCCATGTGGACAGTAAAATCTGAGCTAGAATGCTGGGGACATTGCTTTTGGTCCGGCAATTTGAAAGACTGGCAAGCCGCATCTGCCGCTAAACATCAACCCCAGCCATCAAACGATAAAACAAATGAATGACCTATTCACATTGGCATTGCCCTTTTTCGGGTTGATCTTGCTTGGTTTTCTGTCTGGAAAAATCGCTTCTTTGCCTGAAGCGGGACTGACATGGCTCAATTTCTTTGTAGTCTATATCGCACTACCATCGTTGTTTTTCAGATTGATCTCACAAACACCGCTAGAAGAACTCAACAATTGGAGCTTTGTGGCCGCGACCACTGCCACCACCTATGTGGTTTTTTGTCTCGCCTTTGCTTTTGGACTTTGGAAGACACAGGGCAATATGGCAGAAGCCACCATACAGGGGCTTGCAGGCAGCTATTCCAATATTGGTTACATGGGACCGGGCCTGACCTTGGCAGCGCTAGGACCGGCGGCGACGGTTCCAACTGCGCTGATATTCTGTTTTGATTCTGTTCTTCTCTTCACGCTGATCCCGATCTTTATGGCACTGAGCGGAACTGACAATAAAAACTGGCGTGAATTGACCTATTACGTGCTTACCAAGGTTTTTCTGCATCCCTTCATTGTCGCCACCATTTTGGGTGTTCTAGCTGCAGCAATAGATATTGAGCCACCGATCTGGATTGATACGATGTTGAAAATCCTCAGTGGAGCTGCAGCCCCGTGTGCTCTGTTCGCTATGGGCGTAGCTGTCGCACTGCGTAAGGTGCGCCGCATACCCGCAGAACTGGGTATTTTACTCCCAATCAAGCTGGTTTTGCACCCCTTGTTGCTTCTGGCTTTGCTCAGCTTTTTGGGCACAGTACCGCCCGTATGGATCCACACTGCGATCTTAATGGCCTGTCTGCCACCAGCTGCCAATGTTTTCATTGTTGCACAACAATATGATGTCTATGTAGAAAGAGCCTCAAGCGCGGTGATGCTAGGAACGTTGGTTTCGGTTGTTTCCGTTACGTTCTTCCTTTATCTCATCACACAGAACAAACTACCTATTTAGACATCTTGGTTTGCGGCATCCCCGACCGAACCGATGCGACTAGGGGACGCAAGGCCTGCTTTCATCATAAAGCGCCGCAAAGACGGAACCATTTTGGCAAGCGCCAAACCAGCGGTGCGCGCACCTTGTCCAAAAGGCAAAGACGATAGCAGTGACATGTTGAGCATATGCACCCCAGCAGTCCGGGACCAAATATCGCTGATGCGAGAGCGGCCATAGCTGGACAACACCTGTTCAGAGCCAGGGTCAGCCTCGCCTTTGGATACTATGGCATCCGTCAGCGCTTCAATATCCCGAAGGCTTAAATTCAACCCTTGCGCACCGATAGGTGGGAACACATGGGCACTTTCTGCAATAAGAGCCGCCCGTTGACCATGAAAGCCCTTGGCCACCATACCGGCCAAGGGAAAGACTTGTGGCTCGGTCAGAAGCTCGAAAGCACCATAAATGGATTGCGCACGGCGTTCTAGCTCCATTGCCAACGCCTGCTTATCCATTGCCTTTAGCTCTTGTGCTGTTTCCGGTGTAACCACACAAACCAGACTTGACGTATGGGAATCGCGATAGGGCACCAAAGTGAACGGACCGGTTGGCGTGTGAAATTCCGTCGACGTATTGTTGTGCGAAGAAGAGGGGTGATGCAAATTCACCACCAATGCAGACTGCGGGTATGACCACCTACGCATCTCGACACCAGCGGCTTCTTTGACCAATGAATTGCGACCATCTGCAGCAATGGCCAGCTTGGCCTGCCAGATTGAGCTATCCTCCATCTCAATCGAAGCATAGTCATCACCGAGAGCAACCGAACGGGCAAATTGTTGATCCTCAACCAACAGATCCCGATCAACCGCATCAAGCCCTTCATGCAGCGCAGAGACCAGCGAGTTGTTGTCGATGTTGTAGCCAAAGGCTTCCAACCCGATTTCGGAACTGTCAAATTCAGTGGTAGGTGCCCGCAACAATCGACCGGTATCATCAATCAAGCGCATCACACGCAAGGCCTGACCTTTGGATTTGATGCCATCCCAAAGCCCAAGCCTCTCAAGATAGGAGACAGAACTACCCAGCAATGCCGTCGTGCGCCCATCCTTGCCGCTATGGGCCGGACCAATCAAGACAACCGAGAGACCAAGCCGCACCATCTGAATGGCAGCAACATGTCCTGCAGGGCCACTTCCAACCACAGCAACATCAACTTGGCGCATCTCAACCATAGTGGTTCCTCAATTTATATTTGGACAGACCTATAGGAGCATCTGTTTGCGGGGTCATAACGTGATGCCAAGGCGAAATCCACCCCTCATTATGCCCTAGGCAATGACAAACCATTGCAAGGCGAGCATGAGACATTATGGCGCATGACTTCCAAGTCATCATGCGATACTTCTTGAGACCAGTCCAATTCCCTACCTACAAACACCTACGCGCAGGATCTTGTATCGGATGAGTTTCTTTAGCACTTTCTTTGACACCAGCAGCGCTACGCAATTGCAACAGCAAATGAAGCGCTTTCGTCAAGAACATCCCGAGCTTGCCAAAGCGGAGACCAAACCCCGCATTATCTTATTCCTTTGCATTGGCATCGCGTCTGTTTTTGCATGGCTCTACCTCTTTGCCATGGTGGTAGATATGGCACCGGATATGGACATGCGAGCACTGGGGCCGGGCATGTCTGCCTTCAATGTCTTTAATGGCTTTGAAAGTCTGGACCCTGCGACCCGCGCTTTCATCGCTGCGGTTTGTGCGCCATCTGCAGCACTGGGACATTTCGGCATGCCAAGTCTTGGTGCTTGGGGGCTGTCCGATCTTGGCATCGTCTTTGCCATGTGGATAATGATGGCCTTTGCCATGATGTTGCCAACGGCAGCGCCAATCTTGAAGAGTTACGCAGCCGTACAGGAATCCAACGGCCACAAAGCCGGACCACTCGCTATTTTGCTTTTAGCACTGGGATATCTCACCATTTGGGTCGGTTTTGCCCTACTGGCCACTCTGGCCCAATGGGGCCTGACAGAAATACAAACCATGTCGCCCGTTATGGCGCCTGCCTCGATGATTTTCTCCGCCTCCACCTTGTTGCTAGCCGGTTTCTATCAATTCACGGCAGTCAAACAAGCCTGCCTGCTGCGTTGCCAGTTGCCGTTTCCCTATTTTACGCGCCGCACCGAACAGGGGTTCTTTCGCTCCTTTGCCGGATCCTACGTCATGGGGCTGGAGCAGGGACTCTTTTGCACCGGCTGCACATGGGCATTGATGATTGTCATGTTCGCGGTCGGCGTCATGAATATTGTCTGGATGGCAATCCTTGGTATTTTGATGGGGGTGGAAAAAGCAATTCCCAATCCTTGGGTTACCCGCGGAATTGGCATCTTTCTCATCCTATGGGGGCTTTTGGTGCTGTCCATATCTCCGGCGGGACGCACAATCTTGGGTATCTAATCATCGAAATCCGGCATTGCCAATGAATGGATGATAAGCTAGTCAGTGCTCATGAAAACTCTTTGTGCATTCCTAATTCATTTGCTCACCGCATCCGGTGGCGCCTTCGCAGTACTGGCCACATTGGCAGCGGCTGACCTTCAGTGGTCAGACATGTTTTTATGGTTGTTCGCCGCACAGGTTGTTGACGGCATTGATGGCCCTCTCGCGCGCAAATTCGAAGTGTCAAAGCATCTGCCCAATTGGAGCGGTGATAGTCTTGATTATGTCATTGATTACGCGACCTATGTTTTCATTCCAGCCATTGCTTTTGCCCGTGCAGATCTTTTGCCGGCGCCTTACGGTCTACTTGCCGCTTGTTTGATCGTGATCTCCGGCGGGTTGTATTTTGCAGACAACAGAATGAAAACAAAAAGCAATGCCTTTCGCGGTTTCCCGGCCGTTTGGAACGGCGTACTGTTCTACTTCTTTTTATTCACACCCAGCCCTATCCTTGGCTTTGTAATCATCGTGCTACTGGCCGTGGGTCAGTTTTTGCCGGTGGAGTTTATCCACCCCGTGCGTGTTGCCGCCTACCGTCCATTGACCCTCGCTGTCATGGCGCTCTGGGCAGTCTTTTGTTTTCTCGTCATTCGCAATGATATGATGCCAACAGCCTTGGATCAGATTGTATTGGGCCTGACGGGCTTGTATTTGTTTGCAGTCGGCCCAATCTTGCATTATCAGCGCAGCCAGCGGCATTAAGCGGCTTAAATATAGCATTCATCGCCCAATGTTTCGCCCGATCGATCAAACCGCTATAGTATAGCCCCGAACCATCAGCAGACGGACGTAACATGTTTCCCAACTTCCTTGACCCGACCATTTTGGCCAGCCTGTTGACGTTGACCGCTATGGAAATCATTCTCGGCATCGACAATATTGTGTTCATCTCTGTGCTGGTGAGCAAGCTCCCTGCCCAAATGGCCAAGCGCGCCCGCGCCATTGGTATATTATTGGCACTGGTGTTTCGCATAGGCTTGTTGTTCGCCTTAACTTGGCTGATCGGCTTGACACAACCGGTCTTCACTGTCTTTGACCAGCCCTTTTCATGGCGTGATCTGATCATGATCTCCGGTGGTCTGTTCTTGATTTATAAAGCGATGGCAGAAATCCATCTCGAACTTGAATTCTCCGACGAAGATGAAACAAAGATCCGAACAGGCAAAGCCGAATATGTCTTTGGTGCAGCCATTGCGCAAATTATCGTCATAGACCTTGTGTTCTCCATAGATTCCATCGTCACCGCAATTGGTATGGCAGAGCATATCGAGGTGATGATCGCTGCCATGATCATTGCCATGATCGTCATGTATGCAGCCTCTGGGCCCATTTCGCATTTTATCGAAAGACATCAGACCACAAAAATGCTGGCGCTATCTTTCCTCATGCTGATCGGCTTTGCCTTGGTAGGGGACGGCATCAGCCTTCACATCCCGCGCGGCTACATTTACGCCATGATGGCCTTCTCTGTATTGGTTGAATTTCTCAACATTGTCTCTCTCGATGCTCGCCGTCGAAAAAAACTGGCAAAAATCAATAAACAACAGGAAGAACAGCAAGGAACATAAGGCAACGCCTTGTTTCATAATGCTGAATATGCCATTCTAATTGAACACTAAAATCGTCTAGGGAGCAGGATTCTGGACCGCGCTCGACTTCTCTATTCACCCGCGATGCGATATTTCGCAGCCGTCGCTGAGCACGGAGCCATCCGCGCCGCCAGCCGTGAGCTTAATGTTGCATCGTCGGCGGTCAATCGCCAAATTCTGTGGCTTGAAGAAAGCCTCGGCGTGCCATTGTTCGACCGGGTAGGCCGTCGCTTGCAGCTTTCGTCTGCGGGCGAAATTCTGCTCAAGCACACCACACAAGTTTTGCGCGACTTCGAACAAACCTCATCAGAACTCGACGCCCTGAAAGGCCTTAAACGAGGTATCGTCCGCATTGCCAGTGTAGAGAGCGTTGCGACGGAATTATTGTCAGATTTAGCTGCATCCTTTGGCAAGAGCTATCCAGACATCCAGTTGCGCATCACCGTGACCCATTCAGACAAGATTGCCAAACTGGTCATCGATTCTGACGCCGATATCGGTTTCACGTTTGATCCACCCGACGATGATCTTCTAGCTGTCAATTATTCGAGACCCTTCGAAATTGGTGCGGTTGCAACCAAGGATCATCCTCTGGCCCAAAAAGAAAACTGCAATTTCGAAGATTGTCTTCAATACCCAATCATCCTGCCATCCAAAGGCCTATCGTTGCGCACGGCCCTGGATCGATTGTTGGCAAGCAGCGATGCTGAACCGTCCGTATTTGCCGAGGTTAGCACCTTGCATATGATGCGCCGTTTAACCGCTCGCGGGCTCGGCCTGTGTTTTCAAACGCGTATCGGCCTCAATGATTCTCTTGATCATTCAGAACTATGTTTCATTCCGTTGACTGACGAACAGCTACAGCACAACCGACTGTCAATTGTGACCCACCATCAGCGTCAGCTCAAGTTGGCGCCAGCGATGTTCCTAACCCACGCCAAACGGTTCTTTTCAGATCAGTTCCCTGACGCCTCCTAGTCTTACTATGATGCCTCCCCACATCCGGCTTGTTCAAGCATCGACGATGTCGAGATGAGCATGGTCCCGCAATTCACAGCACGTTCAATAGACAGCTTGTAGAAAAGCTAAATCTCATTCGGGCGTAAGGCATTCTTGCGTTGCGTAAAATTCCTTATATTCAAATGACTTAAGGTGAAGCGACTCGATTATCTCATTTCTCGATAAAATCTTTCAGTCTCTTTTGGTTATCGAACAAATAGACAATGATCACATTTTGTGCACACTAATGATGAGTGCCCAAATGTCGGTCACAAAAACATTGCAAAAGCGTAAGATTTTTGCGGGAACCAGCGAATCCCGTGTGGATTGTCGACAGATTGTCACTTAAAAAAGGACAAGAACTCGATGCCCATCATACGAAACAAATTTGCCGTAGAAACACTTCTTCGGGCCACCCCTTTAAGCGGGGCCGATCATTGTTTGATGATCGCCTGCAAAATCGGACGAGCCTCATAGTCAAAGCTTCGTTGAGACAGGTCACCATGACAACTGCCCCCCTTCTTGAAGCCAAAGGCCTGACAAAAGCATTTGGCACACTGCTTGCCAACGATTCTGTTGATCTCGTGATCCAGCATGGCGAAATCCACGCTCTTCTCGGCGAAAATGGCGCTGGTAAGTCAACGTTGGTCAAAATGCTTTATGGCTCGCTGGAACCGACAGCCGGTGAGATTTTCTGGAAGGGCGAGCGTATTTCCCTTTCAGACCCTGCCCAAGCACGCGACCACGGAATTGGGATGGTGTTTCAACATTTTTCGCTGTTTGATAGCCTCACCGTGGTTGAGAATATCGCACTCGCGTTGCCCAAAGGCCAAAAAATGCACGAGCTGGCCAAGCGAGTTGAGAAGGTTAGCCATGAATATGGCTTGCCACTCACCGCTGACACTCTGGTTGCTGATCTCTCTGTTGGCGAACGCCAGCGGATCGAGATCGTCCGCTGCTTGCTGCAAGATCCGCAATTGATCATTATGGATGAGCCAACGTCGGTTCTAACACCACAAGAAGCAGAGCTTCTCTTTGAAACTCTGGCTCGGTTGGCAGGTGAGGGGCGTTCTATCCTTTATATCAGCCATCGCCTCGAAGAAGTGCAGCGCATGTGTGATACAGCAACCATTCTGCGCCACGGCAAATTGATTGCCCATTGCACGCCGTCCCAAGAAACAGCCTCATCTCTAGCAACTCTCATGGTTGGAACCAACGTCAAGCCAGTCACGCGCATCCAACCTGACCTGAATGACGCCCCTGTGCGTTTACAGCTCAAAAAGCTGAACCTTCTGGCATCCGGCCCATTCGCCGTTGAACTGAAAGACATCTCACTTTCGGTCAAAGGGGGAGAAGTCGTCGCCATAGCCGGGGTAGCCGGTAACGGACAATCCGAATTGTTCGACGCCCTGTCCGGGGAACGCGACAGCGCAGTAGATGCCATTGTGATCAATGACGAACCTGTCGGCCGCAAAGGCGTCACCTTCCGCCGAAATCTGGGAGCTGCCTTTGTGCCTGAAGAGCGCCTTGGTCATGCAGCAGTGCCCGGCATGTCACTATCAGACAATGTGCTTCTGACGCGTCATGGGTCTGATAAACCGTTGACGCGGAAAGGCGTTTTTCTCAAACGAACCACAGCTGGAAAAATTGGAAAACGCATTTCCGACAATTTTGATGTCCGCAAGGGCGAACCAAACCCTAATGCGGGCAGCCTGTCTGGCGGAAACTTGCAAAAATTCGTCGTGGGCCGCGAAATCGACCGTGCCCCCAGCGTTTTGGTCGTCTCCCAGCCGACATGGGGTGTGGACGCGGGTGCCGCGGCCCTCATACGTCAGTCACTTCTCGATCTAGCCAGAGAAGGAGCCGCGGTATTGGTCATCTCGCAGGATCTGGATGAAATATTTGAAGTCGCCGACCGTATCTCTGTGATCAACAAGGGCTCCCTATCAGATCCCGAGCCGGTGGAAACCATGACATTGGAAAAAATTGGCCTTTTGATGGGGGGCGTGCATGGAAAAGACCCACGCAGCAAGATCAATTCAAATGAAATGACACCATCTGACACTTCATCTTCCAAAGGAGATACCGATGCGGCTTGAATTGCAAAAGCGCAGATCATCTTCTTCGGCGATGTCGCTGCTTTCCCCGCTTCTGGCAATTTGTCTCACAGTTTTGACTGGTGCGGTTATGTTCGGTTTGCTGGGCTTCAATCCAGCTGAAGCCCTGTATGTTTATTTCATCGAACCATTGTTGGACCCCTGGAGCCTTCAGGAACTCGTCGTCAAGGCATCACCCTTGATACTGATTGGTGTTGGCTTGTCCATTTGTTATCGGTCCAACAACTGGAATATCGGCGCAGAAGGACAGTTTACCATCGGCGCCATTTGTGGTTCGGTTCTTCCCATCCTGCTGCCAGAATGGCAAACCCCGATTGTTTTTCCGATCATGGTGGCTTTGGGCGCCGTCGGAGGCGCTTTATTTGCTTACATTCCAGCCGTGCTCAAAAATCGTTTCGGTGCCAATGAAATTCTTACCAGCCTTATGCTCACTTATGTGGCCTTGTTGGTTCTGGATTTTCTGGTCCGTGGTCCTTGGAAAGACCCCGAAGGATACAACTTCCCCGAAAGTCGCCTGTTCCACGATTTTGCAATTGCCCCCAATATTATAGAAGGCAGCCGCATGCATATCGGGGCCATCTTTGCGCTGGTCGCTGTGGTCGTTGTCTTTATTTTGTTTTCGCGCACCCTCAAAGGTTTTGAGATCAAGGTGTTGGGCATTACACCACGCGCAGGTAATTTTGCCGGATTTTCCAAAGAACGCATGATCGTTTTTGCATTCATGTCATCTGGTGCTCTGGCTGGCATAGCAGGTCTGCTCGAAGTAGCAGGCCCCATTGGTCAACTTCGTCCAACCATTTCACCAGGTTATGGCTTTACCGCCATTATTGTTGCATTTCTGGGTCGTCTCAATCCCATTGGCATCCTGTTCGCAGGATTGCTGTTGGCCTTGTCTTATTTGGGAGGAGAGGCAGCACAGGTAGAGTTAGGGGTTTCAGAGAAAACCGCTAAGGCCTTCCAAGGTATTTTGCTATTCTATGTGCTCGCCTGCGACACGCTCATTCATTATCGTATACGATTGGTCAGAAACAGACCGATGAAAAAAGAGGTCGCCTGATGGAATTTGCAGAAGCCTTGCTCATTTCGATTGTCACAGCGTCCACGCCCTTACTTTTGGCCTCACTGGGCGAACTGATCGTAGAGCGATCCGGCGTTCTCAATCTCGGCGTTGAAGGCATGATGATCATGGGCGCGGTCTGCGCCTTTGCAACATCACTTACAACAGGCAACCCTTATCTTGGCATTCTTGCTGGCGTCGCAGGGGGCATTGTCATGTCTCTGCTGTTCGGGGTCCTAACCCTAACTTTGGTCGCCAATCAAGTCGCGACAGGTTTAGCCCTCACTCTGCTGGGGCTTGGTATATCGGGCATGATCGGTGAAAATTTTGTCGGAACACCCGGTGTGAAGCTGATGTCGATCGACATACCATTTCTGTCCGATCTTCCAATTATCGGCAAAGGCCTGTTTAGTCAGGACATTTTATTCTATAGCTCCTTTGCACTGGTTATTGGTGTCAGTTGGCTGTTGTTTAAGTCGCGCTGGGGCCTGATTTTGCGAGCGGTCGGCGAAAACCACACCTCCGCTCACGCTTTGGGTTACGATGTCATTCGCGTTCGCTATTGGGCAGTTCTGTTTGGCGGTTTTTGCGCAGGCCTGTCTGGTGCCTATCTTTCGTTGGTCTATACCAATCTGTGGATTGAGAATATGACTGCGGGTCGCGGCTGGATTGCATTGGCGCTGGTGGTGTTTTCATCATGGCTGCCAGGTCGCATTGCCGTCGGCGCGTATTTGTTCGGGGCTGTATCAATCTTACAATTTCATGCTCAAGGAGCCGGCTGGGATGTGCCGTCCCAACTCCTTGCAGCACTGCCCTATTTGGCAACCATTGTCGCACTCGTGGTTATTTCACGTAACCGTGCTGTGGCAAGGGTCAATACGCCATCCTGCCTGGGTCAGCCTTTTGTGCCTGACCGCTAAACAAAGGCCCTTGCCGCGATTGCGGCAGTGGCAAAAAATGGAGTCTCGATTGTCTGCCAGTCGTGGTCCTAATAAACAAACGACGAGATCCCCTATCAGGATCCGGTTACAAAAAAGAGGGATGCAACAAATGCGTAAATTCTTAGCAGCGGCAGCAGCCGTAGCACTCGGCCTTACGGCCGGAATGGCACAGGCTGCTGACAAGACCAAAGTCGGCTTTGTCTATGTCGGACCAGTTGGTGATATGGGGTGGTCTTATCAGCACGATCAAGGCCGTCAGGCCATCGTGGAAGCATTCGGCGACAAAGTCGAAACCACTTATGTTGAAAGCGTATCCGAAGGACCAGACGCCGAGCGCGTGATCGAAAAGCTTGCTCGTTCTGGCAACGACATCATTTTCACCACGTCCTTTGGCTACATGAACCCAACTCTCAAAGTTGCAAAAAAATATCCAAACGTAAAATTCGAACATGCAACGGGCTACAAACGTTCTGATAATGTGTCTACCTATGCAGCACGCTTCTATGAAGGGCGCTATGTCATTGGCCAGATCGCAGCCAAAATGTCCAAATCTAACATTGTTGGCTACATTGGTTCTGTGCCGATTCCAGAAGTGGTACGCGGCATCAATGCATTCCTGTTGGGTGCACAGTCCGTTAATCCAGACATGAAAATCAAAGTCATCTGGGTTAACAGCTGGTTCGATCCAGGCAAAGAAGCCGACGCAGCCAAAGCCTTGATCGATCAGGGCGCAGACATCATCACCCAGCATACAGATTCCGCCGCACCTCTGCAGCTTGCAGCTGAGCGTGGTGTATTGGGCTTTGGTCAAGCATCTGACATGATCAAATTTGCTCCCAACAATCAGTTGACCGCAATCGTCGACGTTTGGGACGACTATTATGTATCCCGTGTTAAAGCTGTTATGGACGGAACCTGGAAATCCCAAGACACTTGGGGTGGTTTTGACGCAAAAATGGTCAAAATGGCTGATTACACCAATCTGCCTGAAGACGTTGTTGCAATGGCTAAAGAAACAGCAGCAGCCATTGAAGCTGGCACTCTCAAGCCATTCACCGGCCCAATCTTTAAACAGGATGGTACAGAAGCGGTCAAAGAAGGTGAAACCCTTGATGATGGCGCTCTGTTGGGCATGAACTGGTATGTCAAAGGCGTTGACGGCAAGCTGCCTAAAAACTGATTTTAAGACATAAAACCAAACGAGAGAAGCCCCCGATATCGAAACAATAATCGGGGGCTTTTTTGTGCCTGCTTTTTGACAGATACGTGGCTCAACCACATCAAGATAATACGTATTTATGCTTCCGTAACAATGCGTTATGAAATACCGCAAGGTTAGATGTGCGAATATAACACTTCACATACAGTCGAAAAAAGCTCATAAAATAATGAGCACCAGTGGCCAAACATTGGATTTCTAAACCAAACCTCGACCGCAAACCAATATCGAGCATCGGTGTAGCTCGCGAACAGGAAGGTCGCCATTGGGACAATTTCCTGCTCAACAGGAACGACGAGAGCAGAAGAATGACTCACCTAGCAAAAGAATTGCGGTCACAGGCCCACTACATCAGAAGCTGTTTGCAACAAGGAAATTTGGGCTATGCTGATGCTAAAATGCAAGAAAAACTTGAACGCGCTGCAGCACGCATTACGACACAAAACAGCAGTTTAGATGACTTACAAACCTTTGCAAAAGATCAAGCTGCATTAAATGAAGAACTGACACGGTCCAACGGAAACCAGCGCCATGCACTGGAACAAGTGGTAGAAGCCCTGTCCGCCACACTGACCAAGATGCATAGCGACAGCACCAGCGAGACTTGCAGCAGTTATAAGCTCTTCGAAACGCTAGAGTTAGCGCGCAAGGCACTAAAATAGAGCATCTTTGCTCCGCATCACCATCCAAGCCTCAAGCGAGGAACCTCTGACCCGTTATTGAACAGGCTCAGCCTATCTTTTAGTGGACTTGTGTTTCCAATGATTGAAAATTCAAAAGCATCATGATCTAGTATTTCAACTTGAAATTGAAGGGAATTGTTCATGAAACGCACAATGAATCTGTTATCAATCATGGGGTTAGTATTTATGGTATGCGCACCTAGCGCTCAGGGCGCTCGGAGAGCAATGGTCTATACAGAAGGCCATAAAGGCGCGCAATCCGCTATCAAAAAAATGCAGAAAAGTGATCAGATTCCGACAAGCATGAGCTGTCGGAACTCTCCATCTGCCGGAAAAATGCTAAAACCTGAGGTTACCTTCAAGGCAGCTCCGAACAAGGAAAAGCGTGCTTGGACAGTCTTTGCCTATTTTGGTCAAATGGAATGGAAACCAGGAAAGCCAGGCGTTAAAAATGCTTGGACCAAACGCTATAGTACCCATTTCGGGGCACCTGGTAGCGGTAGAGAATTTCACTGTTCTCTTTGGTATGGCCCAAAAGGATCTTTGGGCAAGCTTAAACGAAATGGTTCAAACGCGAGAAGTCAATAAAGGCTAGACTATCAATCAGATATGCAAAATGCCCCAAAATGCAAGCCAGCAAATTTGGGGCATTAGACTGAAAAACCTTATCAAAATTTGTCGACAGTCAAACCACCAACTGGAACACGATGCCTGACAGAATGGCGCCTGTGATACCCAGCCCAATATACAAGGCAAAGACAGCGCGCTTGACCAATGACCAAACAGCGGCCATTGCCGGTATCGAACTGACGGCACCGGCCACCATAAAGGACATGGCAGCACCAGCGCTCATCCCCTGTTCCATCAGACCGGCCAAAAGCGGTGGCGCGATATAGCTGTTAAGGTAGGCCGGAATGCCAACAACAGCAGCGATAGCAATTGGCCCAATGCCCGTTCCGCCGACAAGACCGGCAATCACGCTTGCGGGTACATACGTAATCAACAAACCTTCCAGCATATAGGCCAACGCCAACCACTTGACCAAGAACAGTGCGTTGGTTTTCAATTCAGCCACAAACACATCCTTGCGCTTATTGTCTTTCCATACCGCCCAGACGGGTTTGCCTGAAAAAGGCGAAGGACCACAGCCACAAGAAGAGCAGCCAACCGAATTTTGTTTCAACGGGCTGGTTAGCAAGCCAGCTTTCATTACGTATGAAACAATAAAACCGCCAAACAATCCCAACGCCACGGCGGATATGGCCTTACCAACCGCAAACGGCCACCCGAGCACAGACGCAGTAATCAGTAGAGTAGGGGGATCAATAAGAGGGGAGGAAAGCCAAAATGCCATAACAGCAGACAGCGGTGCCCCCAAAGCCAACAAGCCAGCGATAAAGGGAATAACCTCACACGAACAGAACGGGGCCAGCCCACCCAACAGCGCGGCCAAAAAGATCATCCGGACCTCTTTGCCCTTAAAGGCCTCGGCAATGACAGCCTCTGCACCCGCAGCCTTCAAATAGGCAATCAGAAACACCGCAAATGCAATGACCGGCACCGTTCCCAGAAAAGCCGTAACGGCAATATCCACCACCGGCACCAGATTGGAAAAATCCAAAATAGAAACCATCACAGGAATCAGAACAACAATGGTCCAGGGAGATTGCAGCGTGCTCAGAGATTGCCGCCAAGAGGATTGATCTGGTTCAGCAAATTCACTCATATTTTGTCCTCAGTTGGACCGGTTTCAAAGACCGGTCTGTTCATCAGTTAAAAGAGTTTCATCGACACAACATTCACTTAAAATGAAAGCAGCCAATGCGCGCAGCCGGTCGTAATTGGCCCGATTGACAACAGACCGACCTTGCTTTTCCTGAAGGATGACATCCGCATCAGTCAGAAATTTAAGATGATGGGCAAGAGTTGAGGGAGCTATTCCGGTTCGCTCCTGTAAATCACCCACACTCAAACCCGTTGATCCAGCCCGCACCAAACACCGAAGCACGGCAAGACGTGCTTCAGACCCCATTGATGCAAACCCTTGAGAGGCAAGCTCTGTTTTCATCATCTACACTCCATATCTATATAACTAGTTTTATAGTTATTAAGACTGCAAGTCAAGTCGGTCTAACGCCCCTTGAACCAAGGCGCTTTAAAAAGTTTCAAAAAATCAAAGGATCATTGACGATTAAAAGGGAATATTTTTCCCCTGAAAGGTGCGTTTTTATGGAAAATGCCGCCCGTAAAGTCGACGAATTCAACAAGTATCCATATATAAAACACCAATTTGCCTGTTAGAGAAACACATGGTTCTGTTCAAAGAATGATGCCGCTGCCTTTAAGGTGAGCTATTTCGAGAGCAATTTCGTCGGAAAAAGCCTTACCCAACCTGCTCAGCTTATATTCCTTGGGGATAAACTGAGCAATATCCCAGTGAATTTTGGGAAACAACGGGCGAGTGACTATTTTTTGAGCATTTATGAGCTGACAAGCCACGGGGTCAACAATTGCAACGCCTAGCCCCCTTTCAACCAAATTCACTACCCCACGCAAATGGCGCATTTCTGCGACAATGTTTCGTTTTAACTCGACATCTTGCATCAAATAATCAACGCGGGTTCTTAGGGGGCTGCCGGGGGCAAGTTCAACGAACTTCTCATTCAACAATTGAGGGAAAAAAACGACATTCTCATGGGTTAGCGGATGATCAGCCGGCATAATACAGACAGCCTCACAACGAGCAAGAGGTGTTACCGAAGCGCCAAACAGATCTCCGTTCAAAGTGATTCCAAGCGCAAGATCGCAGCTGTGATCACTGATCATTCGCGAAATTTCTTCCATTCCGGCATCAATAATTCGTACATTGACCTTGGGATGATTGAGATTGAAACGCGCCACAAGATCCAACAAGAAAGTATCACAGAATATAGGCTGGGCAGCGACGACCAAATTGCCCACTTGTTTATTGGCAATGGCTACGGCCTCTTCCCGAATATGACGAAAAGAAGCAAGCGTCCTCACCACCGCAATATGATACTGGAAGGCCTCGGGAGTAGGGGTTAACCTATTGCGACTCCTAATAAAAAGTTCAAAACCGACACGCTCTTCAAGCGAGGTCAATAGACGGCTCACCATTGGTTGCCGAAGCCCCATCGACACCGCAGCTTTCTGCATTCCTCCGTGCCGCATATAGGCGTCAAACGCCTCGAGTTCTCGCAACTTCACCATAACAAGCGCCTCTCCTCAGTATTCATAAAAGTAATAGTAAATCAAAATACTTGTCAAAATAATAATGCCGTGAAAAACTGAATTGATCACCAACCTTGGCCGGAACCCGGCCTAATATGCGAGGGAATAATGAAATCCTTTCTGACAGGAATTGTATTTGCCGCCGCCCTGATATCAGGCTCGGTGCAAGCTGCTGATTATCCAGATCAAGCTGTTACACTTGTAATACCTTATGGCCCAGGTGGAGCATCTGATTTGGCTGGACGTGCTTTGGCTGAAAGCGCCAAACCTTATCTGGGGCAACCCGTTACCGTCATGAACAAACCGGGCGCAGGTGGCATGAACGGCGCACGCTTTGTCTCCAAAGCTGACCCTGATGGCTATACATTGCTTCTTGCGCGCGTTGGTATGGCGCTAAGTCCGGCCGTCAGCCCAGATTCAGCTGTGCCTTGGGACTCCTACACCTTTGTTGGTGCTCTGGAAGCCACACCAATGATCCTCGCCGTTAAAGGCGATGCGCCCTATAATAGCGTTGAAGAACTGATAGCCGCTATCAAATCCAGCAATGGTTCAATGACATATGCAGCATCTGGCGCAACTGCCATTGACGGTTTTACCGTCCAGTCCTTGCTGTCTGACAATGACCTTGATCCTTTGACTGCTGCAACGCTCGTCCCCTATAAAGGTGGTGGCGCTTTGGCAACGGCATTGCTTGGTGGCCATGTTGACTTCCTAGCCGTCTCAGCCGGTTCATTGGTTTCACATGTCGAAAGCGGCGCGATGAAAGCACTGATGGTTTTTGCTCCTAAACGTATGGAAAAATTGCCAGACGTCCCCACTGCAGCCGAACTCGGTTTCGCTCAAGCTGGTAAAGTAACCGGTTGGAGTGCTCTTTATGCTCCCAAAGGACTGCCTGAAGATGTCCTTGCGAAATGGAGTGAAGTTATGAAGAAAGTCTCCACAGACGAAACTTGGCTGACCCTTGCAGAGCGTCGCGGTTCCATCTCGACTGTTGCCGCAGTCGACATGCCAGCTTATGCGGCGGAGCAATACAATCTGTTCCACGATATGGCTCAGAAATTTGGCTACCTTCCTGCAGAAAAATAAAATTCAAAATGCTGTGGAAGCATGAATTCAAGAACACTTCTCGCGATAGAGTTTTCGCGAGAAGTGCTTGAGCGGAGATGTGAATATGAACAAGGCTTTATGGCGCGGAGTGTTTACCGTTGCATTCTTTGCAGTAGTGACATTTATTTTGATACCGATCTATGTCCCACGCCCTTCCTTCATTCCCGGTTTTGCCCCACCACCTGATATGTGGCCCTTCACAGTATCAATCATCGGTATAGTTCTTGGTTGCGTCGCTGTTATCGGTGCTTTCCTTGACCCAAAACGCGCCGTGGTGGAAACAGCTCTGGAACATGACGGCGCCCCGATCAAAATCAAGCTCCAGCGCTTTCTAGGCTTGATCACACTTTTCGGCCTGTTTTTGTTACTCGTGCCTTATATCGGCTTCCTGATTGGTTCCATTCTCCTAATTGGAACAACCATTCTGCTGACTGGCGAACGGTCCTACCGCATTTGGGCCGCGGCTATCACAGTCGTTGGACCGATCCTCCTGCTTTATATTTTCAACATGGCTCTGGGCACACAATTCCCCAAAGGGCTTCTCACCAAACCCTTTGGATTCTAGGAGAATATGACCAATGACGAATGATATTCTTCTGGCCTTTCAGGCTGTTGCGACCCTAGAAAATTTTCTGGTTATGATGGCCGGTATTTGGGGTGGCGTAATCATTGGTGCCATTCCCGGCATGACTGGCACCATGGCAGTAACTCTGGCGTTGCCTTTTACATTTTATATGGATCCAGTTCCCTCCATCTTGCTGCTTGTTGCTCTTTACAAAGGCTCAACCTATGGCGGGTCTGTCTCCGCAATTTTGATCAAAACCCCCGGAACGGCATCCGCAGCCTGTACAGCCCTTGATGGATATCCCTTGGCCCAACAGGGTAAGGCAGGCAAAGCGCTCAACATGGCGCTCTATTCTTCTGTTATCGGCGACTTTGTTTCCAATATATCGCTAATTTTTCTGGCCGCCCCCCTTGCCATTTTGGCCTTGCGTGTCGGGCCGCCAGAATATTTCATGCTTATGCTCTTCGCTTTGACTACGGTCGCAGGTGTGTCGGGTAACTCACTTCTGCTGGGCTTAATCTCAGCCGCGTTGGGACTGTTGCTCGCGACAGCAGGGGAGGATATGTATGGCTCATTCCGCTTTGCTTTCACCGATGAAATGCAAGGCGGCCTCTCGGTTGCCCCCGTACTCATTGGACTTTTTGCCCTACCTGAACTGATAAAACTCGTCGTTTTTCGTGCCTGTCCGATAATGGATGCTGCCAAGCTAGGGGATCAACGGGTCTCATTTTCTGAGTTCAAAGGCTCCATCAAGTCCATCACGCGCGGCAGCGTGATTGGTGTTGTCCTTGGTGCCATCCCCGGCATTGGTCCCTCTGCTGCGGCCTTCTTTTCTTACGGTGAAGCACAACGATCTTCAAAGAATGGCGAGAAGTTCGGCAAGGGTGAGCTTGAAGGCATTGCCGCCTCGGAATCGGCCAATAATGGTGCCTGCGGCGCGACGATGATCCCTCTACTGGCATTGGGTGTGCCCGGCGATGTCATCACCGGAGTTATGCTGGGAGCCTTTATGATCCAAGGCCTGACACCGGGGCCACTTCTGTTCCAAACCAATCAACATGAAATTTATATGCTGTTTATCGGCATGTTGTTTTCCTCAACATTTCTGTTTTTTGCCGGAAAGGTTACGATGCGGATGTTCTCGCATGTTGCGCACATTCCGCAAACCCTACTGACATCCGCAGTTTTGTTGCTCTGCCTATTCGGCATTTACTCGATCTCTTCGAGTATGTTCGATGTTGCCATTTTGTTGATCATGGGGGTCGTCGGATTTGGCATGATGCTTTTCAGTATTCCAGCCGCTCCTTTCCTCATCGCTTTCATTCTCGGTCCGATGATCGAGGAAAATTTGCGCCGTGCACTGGCTATTTCCCGTGGTGACCCCACGGTCCTGTTATCGTCCCCGATCACCTGGATATTTGCCGTTCTCATCATATTCGTAACGGGTTTGACAATCCATCGGGAGCTAAAAAAATCAAAAGATAGAAAGGCCTCTCGGTCATGAGTCAGAATGCGTTCGCAGACCCTCAAAGTCACCCCAGACTGGACGCAGCCAAAGCTCATCTCAGAGCTATGGTGGGCTTTGATACTGTTTCAAAAAATTCAAACCTCGCACTGATTGCCTATATGGCAGACTATCTAAAAGAGCTTGGCGCCGAGCTGACCATTCTCCCTAACCAAACAGGCGAGAAGCAAAATCTTGTTGCGCGCTTTGGACCATCAGATAAGGCTGGTATTGTACTATCAGGTCACACTGATGTAGTGCCCGCCAACGAAGACAGCTGGAAGACACCTGCTTTTGAGGTCAACGAAATCAACGGCCTGCTCTTTGGCAGGGGAACCTGCGATATGAAGGGCTTTGCTGCGTGTGTTTTGGCAACAGCGCCGGTTTTGGCTTCGAAGAATTTACAGCAGCCCGTTTATCTCTGCTTTTCCTATGACGAAGAAGTAGGGTGCCTTGGTGTTCCTGCGATTGCAGAATATCTGGCCTCTCTCGATACCCCTCCCAAGCTGGCAATCATTGGAGAGCCATCCAATATGCAGCTGATCACGGGCCAAAAAGGCAAGATCGCAATGCGGGCCCACGTCAAAGGAAGCTCTGGTCACTCGTCTTTTTCACCCAAACACTTAAACGCAATTGAGTTGGCTGGCCATGTCATTGATCTGATAGAAAAGCGCGGCGTGAAGTATGAAAAAGAGGGACCGTTTGATCCGGAATTCACCATACCGCATTCCACTATGCTCGTGACGATGATAAAGGGAGGTGTGGCAACCAATGTAACCCCAGATACTTGCAGCTTCACGTTCGAATTGCGCTCAATTCTTGAAGAAAACGCAAGACCCGATATGGACGCACTGCTGGCGTCTGCCGATGCCGAAGTTGCCAAAAGAGTGAGCAGCAAATCCGTCGCCGGAGGAATTGAGTGGCAAGAGATATTTTCCTATCCCGCCATGGGTGATGCTCGCCAAAGCGAGGGTTTTCAAGCACTAGCCCACATCATGCCTGAACTGGGCGGTAAAGTTTCTTATGGATCAGAAGGTGGCGTGTTCGAAACCATTGGTGGCATTCCCTCGGTAATCGTCGGACCCGGTTCCATTGAACAGGCTCACAAACCAAACGAATTTGTTGCTATTTCTCAGATAGAGCAATGCTTGTCGTTTTTAGATCTGGTCGCAGCAGAAGTATCTAAATAGATCAAAAACAGAAGCATTGTAAGATGAAATCTTCAACGCAGAGAGGAGAGGGCTCTTCACTTCTCACTCTTCGCTCTGCGCACCATGTTTGTCACGGACACGGTTCCCCAGCCCAGACAAGGTTGCCCCACGCAATCTCTGCTTACCGCCTTGGCATATCGACCAAAATGATGAACCATTGCAGGCCTCGATACTTAAAGCTCACGGTTATGAGGCAGTCGTATTTCGATCAGAACCCGCTTTGGACGTTCATTTGGTGTATCCAGAACACTCAGATCTAAAAATTAAAAAACAGAATTTTACGCTGCAAGGATCAACTTCATAACGCATCGCGGCGACAATCATAAAACAATGATGCTCAAGTCGGTTGTCTCTGTTCAAACGCCTAAGCGTGAACGGAGGACTGAAAACCCGCGCAATGCTGAGCTACGATACATTATATATCAAGGAAATCACACCGGACTACATCTGCCAATACTATAGGGCTTTGCTGCGTCAGACTCATTTTTGAGCCTATAAATCCAACAGATTCACTATAGACAAAAATCAAATTGAATTGCAAAGAAAGTATATGGCGGAGAGGGTGGGATTCGAACCCACGGAACGCTTGCACGCTCGCCGGTTTTCAAGACCGGTGCATTCGACCACTCTGCCACCTCTCCAGGTCCATTGTGGTTGCTCGCCCTTTTGCCGTTATTCTCTATCAAATGCAAGCCTAGAATTTGACATTCTGTTTTGCTGTTGAAAAATCCATTGCATCGTTTCAAATTTTTGGCAGAAACGAGACAAAACACCGCACATCATTAAAGTCCCATAGCCAACACTCTTCATAAATCCTTTACCATGTGGATGAGAAAGCGGGGAAATGGCTGGTAAATTGATTTTGATTCATGAATAACAATCAATTACGATTTACGATCCTACTTAACGCGTGCAGCTTGTATGATTAACCTTGATACTTTACATTAATCGGCGATGTAACCGGCCCGCCGTTTAATCATGCGAGTCTTGTTGACGAGCAAATTTTGACAAAATGGACCCCTTACATGGGCAAACACTTTCTTTCTTTTGCTTCCACAATGCGAAAGCGCAGCATGCCAATTGCGACAGTTGGCACTCTGTGTGTTTTGCTGACGGCCTGTTCAGGGTCGGGGCCCTCGCCATCGTCAAAAAAAGGCAAGTTTGACCCCAAATATGGTGTATCGGCCAGTGTAAGGGTAGCAAACAAACAAAACGAATTCCGTAAGGGTGGCGGACATTACAAAGTCGGAAAACCCTATAAGGTTGCTGGCAAAACCTATGTCCCCAAAGATGAAAAGGGTTATATCAAAACCGGAAAAGCGTCTTGGTATGGCGACGATTTCCATGGTCGCCTGACGGCCAACGGCGAAATCTTTGACATGAATACCCTAACAGCGGCCCATCCGACGTTGCCCCTGCCATCCTATGCACGAGTGACCAACTTAAAGAATGGTCGATCCGTGATCGTTCGCATCAATGACCGTGGTCCCTATGCCCATGGAAGAGTCATTGACTTGTCCAAACGTGTGGCTGAGGTGTTGTCCTTCAAGAATGACGGCATCACTGATGTGCGCGTAAAATACCTAGGCAAAGCGCGGATGGATGGAAAGGATGCCCCCTATCTGGAAGCTTCCTATCGCAAGAAAGGGCAGCGTATCGGCGACGATTTCAAAGCCGTGCCCAAAGAAGGCGAACATCGCGCGCCACCACCAGAGATCATGATGGCTTCTGCCGCCCCAAAACCGCAAAAGAAAAAAGACTCCAACTTCTTGATGGCCCATGTACCTGCGCTTGGATCAGGGTTCGCGTCAAACGAAACACCCAACACTACGCAGGTGGCTTCGGCCCCCATATCGGGTTGGGCGCCTGTTGATCTGGTTGGAGACGGATATTTCCCACCATCTGGAGATTTGGCGACATCAATGAACCTTGCTAAAATGGCGCCTATTCAGCTTTTCTACACGCCAGCTATGTCTTTACGCATTGAAACAGGTCACCAAGCAATCGCAAATCAGTTTGATGATCGCAAAACCTCAAACCTGGCCATGGCACTTAAAAGCAAAGTTCAGAAAGCCACTGTAAAGTCGGGCGCTGCTGCAGCAAACTCGGCGGATCAAGCTCATCAAAGCAACATTGGCGCGTTTGAACCAAACTACGCTCTCCGCTTAGCAGAAGAATTTGCATCCATTGCCGCAGTCGAAGTGAAGCGTGCGCCAAATGGGTTATCGATCGTACGGATCGTAAAACTCAAATCCGGCGTACAACCGAGCGACCTTACAGCAATGAAAAAACGGCTTGGCCTTGCCAACGGCTAAAATCGCAATAAAAACCTAAAAAAATCAACGAAAACGCAAGGAGAGTGTCAACACTCTCCTTTTCCTTTTCGAGCTTGCCATGTAGTATCGACAGGAATGAAGGCTGCTTTGATTTTGCCCATTTAAGCAAAACACAAAGCAATTATATCACAAACTGCGATCAATCTATTGTGTAACGTTGGGAGGGGGATGGATGCTCAACGCGTATATTAAGAAGCCATTTGTTTTTATCATATTAGCCACAATTGCGGTTTTTGCTTTTGAACAAGGCGCCTTGGCTCAGATTTATCAAACCAAGGCAAAACAGGCCTTTTTGATTGATTGGGCCAGTGGCTCTGTCCTGTTTTCTAAAAAAGAAGACGAACCAATGCCGCCAGCATCGCTGGCCAAGCTGATGACCATTGAAGTGGTTTTCAATGCGCTAAAAAACAATGAATTATCTCTTGATGATGAATTCATGATTTCAGAAACTGCTTGGCGAGAGGGTGGGGCCAACTCCGGTGGCTCAACGATGTTTGCCAAATTGAATTCAATGGTGCCTTTGGATGCCTTGTTGCATGGCATCATTGTTCAATCGGGTAACGATGCCTGTATTGCAGTTGCAGAGGGTATGGCTGGCAATGAAGCAACCTTCGCCCAGCTCATGAACCGTCGTGCAAAAGAAATCGGTTTGACCGGCTCAAATTTTGCCAATTCCACCGGATTGCCCGCTGATGGTCAATATGTGACACCGCGTGACTTATCGGTGCTTGCGCGACATATCATTGATGAATATCCAGAATACTATCACTATTTTGCCATCCCTGAATATACTTGGAATGGCATCACCCAGCAGAATCGCAACCCGATTCTCGGTTTCACACAAGGGGCAGATGGACTTAAAACAGGTCATACACAAGCGGCCGGATACGGTGTCGTTGCCTCAGCGATGCGCGGTGATCAGCGCCTAATCGCCGTTCTCAGCGGCATGAAATCAAAAAAAGAACGTCGCGAAGAAGCTCGTAAAATCGTAAACTGGGGGTTCCGTGCATTCACATCTCAACGCATATACGATGTAGATGAAGAAATTGAATTTGCTAGTGTGCACGGCGGCGACCAATCAAAAGTGATGCTGGTCAGTGAACGCCCCATCAGCTTATTCATGGCGCGTTCCAACCAAGGAGCGCTGAAGGCCCGCATCTATTATCAAGGCCCGCTGAAAGCGCCAATTGAAGAAGGCACTGAAGTGGCGACTCTAAAAATCTGGTCCGATGACAAGTTGATTTTGGAGTCCCCGCTCGTGACTGGACATGCCGTCCATAAGGGAACAATCACACAGCGAGCACTGGATGGATTGCAACAACTGCTGTTGGGGTGGTTATAGACGTAATGTGATGTTGAGCAGACATAGCCCTACTTAAATATTCACAGTAAAGATAAGAATGCGCGCAGATGGATTCCGAAAGAGTGCATCCGGCGCGCATTTGCGTATGATGCTCACAGCAACGACCACTTAGGAACGAGTCGCACATGCAGCGCGGAAAATTTATCACCTTTGAAGGCGGAGAAGGGGTGGGCAAAACCACCCAAATTCGTCTTCTAACGGAAAGATTGGCCGCAAGAGGCATCAATTGCATAAAAACCAGAGAACCGGGCGGCTCCCCAGGCGGAGAAGCTGTGCGTCATGTCTTGCTTTCTGGCGCAGCAGAAAAACTGGGCATCGGCCCCAGAGGCGAAGCCATTCTGTTCGCAGCGGCCCGCGCCGATCATGTGGATACAAAAATTCGCCCAGCTCTAGATCGAGGCCAATGGGTGTTGTGTGATCGCTTCATGGACTCAACTCGCATTTATCAGGGCGAACATACCGATGTTCCACAAGGATTGGTCGACATTTTGGAGCGGATCGCAATAGATGGACTGCGTCCGGACCTCACCTTTGTTCTGGATTTGCGTGCAGAAATTGGCATGAATCGAGCCAACACACGCAGAACCAAAGGCGAAATTGCCGACAGATTTGAGCGTGAAGATCTCTCTATTCACAAAAACAGGCGCAACGCCTTTTTGCAGCTGGCTCGTCAAGACCCAGCTCGATGCAAAGTCATCGACGCTTCACAAACAGTGGATGAAATTTCATTTGATATCTGGCAAATCGTGGAACGGGAATTGTTATTAAAAGAGCAGGGGCAGACCGCACTCCTGCAGAATGAAAAGGAAGCCTAGATGGCCGAGACAGATCATGAGATCCCAGTCTTTGACGCTTTAGACAATTTGGCTCCACCTCATCAGCAGCATCAATTTTTCGGTCATGAAAAAGTCGAGAAGGATCTATTGTCCGCGTGGCAAACAGGCAAAATGCATCATGCCTGGCTGTTAACCGGACCAAAGGGCATTGGCAAAGCAACATTCGCCTTTCGGGCTGCCCGGTTCATTTTCAATGAAGGCATACAAGAAACCCCGGGGCTTTTGGGCGATCATAAGCCCTCAAATATGGATGTCCGGCCTGATAGCCATGCGGCGCGCCTTACAGGCAATTTGGCACACCCAAATCTTTTGGTGATTGACCGCCCCTATGACCAAAAGGGGAAAAAATACAAAACAGAAATTACCGTTGATGAAGTGCGTAAAACCGTGCGTTTTTTTGGCTCAACTGCAGGTGAAAGCACTTGGCGGGTCTGTATCGTAGATCCGGCAGATGAATTGAACAGCAATGCCGCCAACGCTTTGCTCAAAATCCTAGAAGAACCACCGAAACGTACGGTATTTTTTCTAATTTCACACGCACCTGGAAGACTACTGCCGACAATCCGCTCTCGCTGCCGTCGGCTGTCCATGTCGCCGCTTGAAAATCCGCAATTAAGCAATGCGATTGCCTCACTTGACATTGCGCAAGGCGAAATCGTTTCACAACTTAGCGAAATCTGTGATGGCTCTCTTCGCAAGGCAGCTGAATTGCAGTCGGATGACGGCCTCATCTTGGTGCGCGCCTTTGAGCGCCTCTTGGCCCCGCCATTCAACCCCGACTATGAAAGCCTGAACGCCTTTGCAGACATTGTGAACCAACGTGGCAAAGAACAGAGATTTGCAGGCTTTTCGGATTTGGTTCATCGGTATTTGTCGCACCAATTGCACCATGCAAGCCGCAATACTGGCGCGACAGCAAAAGAGCTTTACCCATTGGCCCAAGCTTGGGATAAAGCTGATGAAATGATCCAACAAACACGCACCTTTAACCTAGACAAGAAACAAACAACCATTGATGTAATGCGCATGTTGGCCAAGGCATCCAATGGGCAATAAAGAGAAGCCCTGATTAATCAGGACACCTTTCAGGTTTTTTGTTCGTCAATTTGCATCCTGTCCACTAAACTAAGACAAAATCCTTGACGAAACCGGCACCTTCGCGCACAACGACTAAAGAATTTTAGGCAATTGTGTCTGCAGTTTCACAGCCTTAAACAGCAAACGCAACGACCAAAGTAAATCCAACCCCAGACCTTGAGAAATCGACGACAGGCATGACAAAGAAACCGTTTTTCATCTCCACAGCGATCTCCTATCCCAATGGCGCCCCTCATATTGGGCATGCCTATGAAATGATGGCGACCGACGCTATGGCGCGTTTCAAACGTCTGGACGGGTATGATGTTTTCTTTCTGACCGGCACCGATGAGCATGGCCAAAAAATGCAGCAAACTGCAGAAAAGCTTGGCATGACCGCCGCCGAGCTAGCAGACCGAAATGCGCCGGTTTTTGAAAAAATGGCAAAGGCATTGAACTGCTCCAATGATGACTTTATCCGCACCTCGCAGGCTCGTCATTATGAAAGCTCCAAAGCCATCTGGAAAGCCATGGAAGCCTCTGGCGACATCTATCTTGATAGTTATGCTGGTTGGTATTCCGTCCGCGATGAAGCTTTTTATGCAGAGAATGAAACTGAAAAACGAGAAGACGGTGTGCGTTACGGTCCGCAAGGCAGCCCAGTAGAATGGACTGAAGAAGAAAGCTATTTCTTTCGTCTATCCAAATATCAAGACAAATTAATTGAACTCTACGAAGGTCAGCCTGATTTCATGGGCCCCAGCGAGCGCCGCAACGAAGTGATGAGTTTCGTAAAAGGGGGCTTGCGCGATTTATCGATCTCGCGCACGACATTTGACTGGGGAATTCCTGTTCCCGGTACTGACAACCATGTCATGTATGTGTGGGTAGATGCATTGACCAACTATATCACCGCATTGGGTTACCCCAATGTAGATGGTGATAAATTCCAGAATTATTGGTCCAATGCCACGCACATCATCGGCAAAGACATCATTCGGTTCCACGCCGTTTATTGGCCTGCCTTTCTGATGTCCGCGGGCATTCCTTTACCCAAGCGCGTCTATGCACATGGCTTCTTGTTTAACCGCGGCGAAAAAATGTCGAAATCCGTCGGCAACGTTATCGACCCATTTGGCTTGATCGAAGAGTATGGGTTAGACCAGACCCGTTTCTTCTTCATGCGCGAAGTCCCGTTCGGACAGGACGGCAACTACAGCCATGATGCCATTGTCAACCGGACCAACGCAGATCTTGCCAATGACTTGGGCAACCTTGCCAGCCGTTCATTGGCGATGATCGCCAAAAATTGTGACAATGCCTTACCAGCACCAGGTACCTACAGCAGCGAAGATCTGGCGATGCTGGCGCAAGCAGACGCGATGCTGGAAAAATGCCAAGACTTCATGGATAAACAATTGATCCACAAAGCGCTTGAAACCATCTGGGATACGGTTGGAGAGTGCAATAAATATTTTGCCGCGCAAGAACCATGGGCCCTGCGTAAGAATGATCCCGAACGCATGAAAACCGTGCTTTATGTCACGGCCGAAATCATCAGGCAGGTCGGCATTCTGGCACAACCATTCATTCCGGATTCCGCGGCGAAATTACTCGACCTGTTCGCACTCAATGCTAACAAGCGCGACTTTAGCGCTTTGGGTGCAGGCAACCGCCTTGCACCGGGCACACCGATTGAAAAACCGAGTCCGGTCTTTCCACGCTATGTTGAAAAATTAGAAGACGAGGCATAAAACAATGCTGGTTGATAGCCACTGCCACTTGGATTTTCCTGATTTTAAGGATGAACTGGGGGATGTTATCCGCCGTGCAGAATTGGCAGGTGTGGGTCACATGGTCACCATTTGCACCCACATTTGCAAGTTTGACCAGATCAAGGCCATCGCAGAAAGCTACGACAATATCTTCTGTTCCGTCGGAACCCATCCCCACAATGCTGATCAGGAACTGGACTTTACAGCAGAAGACATTGCCAAGTTGGCAGACCACCCCAAATGCGTGGCTATCGGAGAAGCTGGACTGGACTATTTCTACGACAATGCCCCGCGACAAGCGCAGGCACAAGGGCTGCGTACCCATATCAAAGCAGCCAGAATGACCCAGCTACCACTGGTCATTCACTCCCGTGATGCTGACGAAGATATGATCTCAATCTTGTCGGATGAAATGGAGCAGGGGACCTATCCTGCACTTTTACATTGTTTCTCATCCGGCCGAGAGTTGGCCATGCGAGCCGTCGATATGGGGCTTTATGTTTCTCTATCCGGTATCCTGACCTTCAAACGCAGTCAGGATATTCGCGACATCGTCGCAGATGTACCAATGGATCGGCTTTTAGTAGAAACCGACGCACCCTATTTGGCGCCCATGCCTTATAGAGGCAAACGGAACGAACCGGCATATGTGGCCCATACTGCTGAAATGCTAGCCGAAGTAAAAGGCGTCTCGATCGATGAGATAGCCAATATCACTACCGATAATTTCTTCCGCTTATTCAGCAAAGCAAAACGCTAAAATAGGCAGAAATACCAACAGGGCACCATGACGCACAGCGGATATAAATTACAAATTTTGGGATGCGGATCATCTCCCGGCGTACCACGTGTGGGTGGCGATTGGGGCAAGTGCGATCCGACCAATCCCAAAAACCGCCGCCTGCGATGCTCGGCCTTAATTGAGAAATTTGACGGTGAAAAAGTCACCCGCATGTTGATCGATACTGGACCTGATTTCCGCCAACAAATGCTGACTGCGAACATCGAATGGGTTGATGGTGTCGTCTACACCCATTCACATGCCGACCATCTTCACGGCATCGATGATCTGCGCGCCTTTGTATTCAATCGCCGTGAACGCGTAAAAATATACGCCAACAATATGACAATGGACCGGATAAAATCGGCTTTCGGATATTGCCTTGAAACACCACCAGGTAGTTCGTATCCACCAATTCTGGAAGCATCCATTATAGACCATGGACAACAATTAAGCATTGAAGGCCCCGCAGGAACGATCAAATCGACACCGTTCAATCAGATCCATGGCGATATCCATTCACTGGGCTACCGCATTGGTGATATCGCATATTCTTCTGATGTCAGTGATTTGGAACCAGCAAGTATAGAGATGTTGCAGGATCTGGATGTCTGGATCGTGGACGCCTTACGCTATACGCCTCACTCAAGCCATTTCTCACTTGATGAAGTACTTGAATGGGTCGAGCGGTTGCGTCCTAAAAAAACCATCCTCACTCATATGCATATCGATATGGATTATGACACCTTGTGCCGCACCTTGCCTCTAGGTGTGACGCCCGCCTATGATGGACTGACACTCTCATTTTGAATTTGCCAAACGGTAAATACCACCACGCTCGACCGCACACTGATAGGCTGGTCGCGTTCGGATTCTATCAATGAACTGCCGAACAGCTCCAATGTCTAGATCAATTTCAAATCGCTCAACAGCCGCTTCAACCACGAAACTCATAGCTATATCTGCTGCGCTAAAGTCGCCACAGGCGAACCAACCATCGCGGCATAATTCTTTGTTCCAATGAGTGATATGATCTTTGAAAGCTGGATCAATCAGTTTTTGCATTACACCTTTGCAGATTAGCTTTGCGATAGGCCGAACAAAAAATGGCGTCTTTGAAGGCAACAGCTCGAACAACAACTTGTTTGTAACAAGAGGCATCGCAGAGCCTTCACAATAATGCAGCCAATAATTATACCGCCAATAAGACGCGCTGGCCGTATCTGGCTTAAGGCCGGCATCCTTACCATAACGCTCTACAAGATAGTCAATGATCGCGCCGCTTTCAGCCAGAAGGAGATCGCCATCCTCAATGATGGGAGACTTACCCAAAGGATGAATGGCTTTCAAACTTGCTGGTGCTAAATAGTCTGGCCCACGCTTATAGACAACGACATCATAATCCACGCTAAGCTCTTCGAGCAGCCAAAGAATTCTATGAGCACGAGAGTCTCCTAGATAATGAACTTTGATCATCCGTTGCTCCTAATTCCATTCAACATGCGTAAAAGGGATAATCCAGCTTCACGAACAGAATTGACAATTGAATTTTGCCAGCCTGTTTAGATCTCGATACGTTTAAACACGAAAAAACGATCACTGTTGACTTGTTTTCTGAATCGGAAGAACTTTAACCAGATGCAATAAAGCAATGAAATAAAAGAGTTTATCGAATAGCAAGAAAAGAAGAAAATGCACTTGTTGGTATTTTAGTTCCATAATATAGATTATGCGAATTACAGTTCAGCGATATCAGATCAATTGCTACGCAACCTAGTAGCCATCCCGGTTTGGCATATCGGATGAAGGCCGAGCCCCTTCTGACATTTCCATCAGATTATAAAGTTTTACTTTTCTAACATTGGAAATACCCTGCTTATCCGTGATAAGCAGAAAATAGATAGACAAGGAGATTTCGGTGAGAGCTGACCTACGAGCCAAAGCAATCGACATATGCAATCGCAAGATTGAACAAAAAGGCGACAATGTTGGCCTTTCATTCTATGCCTTTTTTGCCAATAAAAATGACAATCCAGAGCTCTTAATGGAAGCGGCTGAATGGTGGATCAAAACCCATCAGCTTGATCATTTCGAAAAGGCAGTAAAGATCCGTGCAATGATCCAGTCCGGAGACTAGGCACCATTTGTGAACAGCCGCCTTACCAAATACGGTCCACCCGTTAGGGCGACCAAGTCCATGGTTCCCCATTGAGATGATTATAAGCCTCAAATGAGTTAGGTAACTTCAAAGTTGGCGTTAACCCAGCAATGCGCTCTACAGAGACCTGAGCAATCGCATGAGCAATTCCGAACCCTATTTTGAAACCACCCGTCGCGGCAAATAGGCATTTGGACCCGGGCAAAAATCCCACCATCGGATCTCGCTTCTTGGGTTTGGGCCGAATGCCAGCCCAACGCGTCACAATTTCAGCACCCTCAAGCATTGGACACAAGTCCTTAGCAATTTCAAACATCTCATCGCACCGATTGTCCGTGCTATGTTCATCGTCCCATTGAGGTTCAGTCGTGCTACCAATAGCGCACATACCATCATCATGAGGCACCACATAAACCTTGCGATCGAACAAGATTGGCATGCCATCTGGCTGCCCGACCTTAGCGATCACAGCTTGGCCCTTGACGCCTTTACCGAGGTTCTCTGTGCCCGTCACCTTCTCAATCATCGGGAAGCTTTTATACCCCGCTGCCATCACAACAACGCCGGCAGAAATCACATCTCCGTTCGACAATGTAACTTGAGCCCCCTCACCCAAATCCTGGATATCGACAACACCAACCTGTTCCATCACCTTACCACCACGCTTCAACACCGACGCTTTGGCCGCGGCACAGTAGCTCCTTGGATTGGCACGAGCAGAAAAATTGTCATAAGCGTACCCCTCCGGACAAAGCTCAACATTCAGCCAACCGTTGAGATTGGTTTTTTCAAACACCTTGTGAAAATACCCTGTTTCAGCTCCGTGCCACAAGGTCTCGGCTTCCTTGGAGCGCACCTCATGAGCCTTTCGCAAGTCATCCGTAGCCAAAGGAACAATCCGCCCGCAACGGTCATAACCAATCGATATTCCCACCTCTTCTTCAAGTGAAACTTTAACTTTAGATAATTGATCTAGTGCTATGTATTGAAACTGTTTTTTCTCATTCCATCTCTCGGACATATGAGGTAATAACGCCCCCAACAAACCATAACTGGCGCCATGTCCAATTTGACCTTTATCGACCAGAAGAGTGCTTAACCCAGCACCAAGACAAGAGCGAGCAATAGAAAGACCGAAGACACCGCCACCTATGACAAGAAGGTCATAGTGTGCAGAGGAAACTAAGGTGGGAGAGGTAATGGGACTTGGCATGACAGACATTTCTTCTTATGAAAGGATAGTCTCCCCTGGCTCAAATGCCATGGAGACAGTTGGCTGCACCCTACTCCCTTGCTTGGAAAATTCATATGCCCAACACACCCGAACTTGTTTGGCTGGACAATTTGACCCCAAAATCCACACGCTTTGACGACACATATTATTCACGTCAAAACGGCTTGGATGAAACCAGATATGTTTTCATCAATGGAAACAAATTGCCTCAACGGTGGCAGCAAGGAGAGGCGCCACTCATTGGCGAGCTCGGTTTTGGTACCGGACTAAATTTTCTCGCAACATGGCAAGCATGGTTATCCGTACAAAATCAACAGAACAAACATATCTCTCAGACCTCAAACCGGCCATCGATTGAGAAAGGCACGCATAACGCATCCAAACTGACCTTCCTCTCGGTTGAAAAATACCCGATGCCCAAACAAGACTTACACATGGCCCTGTCCCCTTGGCCGGAGTTGGAACCACTTGGCGCTAAACTTCTCGCGCTGTGGAACCCGACATATATCGGCTGGCAGACTCTACATTTCGGGGCCGTAACGTTACTATTGTTTATCGGTGACGCATATGAGGGGCTCCTTACCATCCCACACTCGATTGATGCTTGGTATCTTGATGGTTTCAATCCCAAGACCAATCCAGAACTTTGGTCACTTGATCTGCTGCGAACCGTCAGTGAGGCCTCAACTCCAAACGCCACCCTTGCCAGTTACACCGCAGCGGGGTGGGTGCGGCGCAACCTACAAGAGGCCGGCTTCACCATTGCAAAGCGTAAAGGCTTTGGGCATAAACGGGATATGATCACAGGCACCAAAACAATTTCACACATCTCCTAAGCCTCATCACATCGAGAACCTTTAATGACCATTGCCCCCTCACGTGACATAGCCATCTTAGTCAAAATAATGGCACGCCTCAGAGACAAAGACACCGGCTGCCCATGGGACATCGAGCAGGATTTTGCGTCAGTCATTCCCTATACCATAGAAGAGGCTTATGAGGTTCAGGACGCGATCGAACGCAACGACTTGGATGATCTGCGTGACGAGTTGGGTGATCTGCTTCTGCAAGTGGTTTTTCACGCCCAAATGGCAAATGAACTGCAGGGGGATCGTGCTGCCTTTGATTTCGGAGATGTCGTCTATGCCATCACCCAAAAGATGATCCGTCGCCATCCTCATGTTTTTGGTGATGCAGGCCAGCGCGGTAAAAAACTGGTGCGCGAAGCATGGGAAACCATCAAACAAGAAGAAAAGGAAGAGCGTGCGGCACGACGTGCAGAACTCGGTCTAGATGAAAGCACAAAAGGCTTTCTTGACGATGTGCCTCGCGGCCTACCCGCCATGAAAGCGGCAGTTAAACTACAAAAGCAAGCCAGCAAGGTTGGCTTCGATTGGAACGACCCATTGTTAGTGCTCGACAAAATTTCAGAAGAGATCGAAGAAGTCCGCGAAGAGTTAAGCCGCAAAGAAGCCGTCAACGAGCAGGCCGTTAAAAGCGAAATAGGTGACTTGCTTTTTGCCGTCACAAATCTGGCGCGTCACGCCCATGTTGACCCTGAAGAGGCGCTTGCTCGCACCAATCAAAAATTTCGCGATCGTTTTGGCTATATCGAGGCACAACTAATTAAACACGAAACGTCTCTGCCAGATGCGACTTTAGAAGAGATGGAAAAACTATGGCAAGAAGCCAAAGAAAAATGACAGCTGACGCCGTCATTCAACGTAAAATCGGTTCCGCAATTCGGACTGAATTTTATCCGCAGCCCTGACCTTGAGATCAATACCGGTTTCAATGTCAGTCCGCTCCAGCACGTCACAGTGCCGATAGAGCCAAGCAAGACCTTCTCCATCCGAAAACTCAAGGTGCAGATTTATCAAATTGTCTTTCTGCGCCAGTTTTTCTTCGATTTCGCCAAGCAGAGTATCAACACCCTGCCCCGAAACCGCAGACAAAGCGACGGGCTGCATTTGGCCCGTTGCCAAAGATGGCTGCTGTCCTGCGGCACGATCCAATACCGTCTGCCGTTCGTCGTCAGGCAACAGATCAATTTTGTTCCAGACTTCAATGACACGCGGATCTTCCGAGATTTCGATCCCCAAATCATGCAGCACATGGGCAACATCTTCGGCCTGAGCACCGGTGTCCTCATGGACAATATCCCGAACGTGCAAAATCACGTCTGCCTCGAGAACCTCCTCCAAAGTAGCCCGAAAGGCCGCCACCAAATGTGTTGGCAGATCAGAAATAAACCCAACAGTATCGGATAAGATCACATCACGACCATGGGGCAACGTCATGGTTCTCAAGGTTGGATCAAGTGTCGCAAACAGCAAATCTTCTGCGAAAATTTCCGCGCCCGTCAAATTATTAAACAACGTCGACTTGCCCGCGTTGGTATAACCAACCAAGGCAATAATCGGATGAGGAACCTTTTGCCTATTTGTGCGATGCAAACCACGCGTCCGCCGAACCTGATCAAGATCATGTTCCAAACGCGCAATCTTTTCCTGCAACCCACGCCGATCTGATTCAATCTGGGTTTCACCAGGACCACCCATAAAACCAATACCGCCGCGCTGACGTTCCAAGTGGGTCCAACTACGAACCAATCGTCCCTTTTGGTAATTCAAATGCGCTAGCTCGACTTGCAAACGCCCCTCTTTGGTCTGCGCGCGCCGACCAAATATCTCCAGAATAAGACCAGTGCGGTCAAGGACTTTGCAGCCCCATTCTTCTTCCAGATTGCGCTGCTGGATTGGCGAAAGCGCATGATCCATGATCACAAGCTCAACTTCTTCGTCATGGATAAGCTGCTTAAGCTCTGCAAGCTTTCCCTTACCAATCAGTGTCCCCGCTTTAAGAACGCTAAGTGGCACACGCAAGACCTCGACAATATCCAGTTCAATAGCAGACGCAAGCCCGGCAGCTTCTTCAAGACGAGCATCATCCGTGCGTCGAGTCAGACGCCCTTCAATCACAGCTTTGTTCTGCAAACTCTTTGATAATATGGGAACCAGAACAAGTGCGCGCGTAGCAACAGCACCGCGATCAATCAGCTTTTGACCACGTTTGTTGGATTCACCGTCTTCAAATTCATTAAAATCGGACAATCAGCCCTCTGCCTTCTCTCCATTTTCACCCGCTTCAAACAGGGACAATGGGCCATTTGGCATAATCGTAGAAATGGCATGCTTATATACGAGTTGCGAGTGACCATCGCGCCGAAGCAGCACACAAAAATTGTCAAACCAGGTCACAACGCCCTGCAATTTAACACCATTGACCAGAAAAATAGTCAGCGGTGTTTTTGTTTTGCGGACGTGATTTAGAAAAGTATCCTGGAGGTTCTGGGCTCTTTCTGCCATTTGTCCTGCCTTATTGTTGTAATAATACGCTGAGCTTTAGTAATCATATTCGATATTATTATGGCGTAGTCCACTGTAATAGACCAGACCACACGCTATCGTTTTTGGACCACAACCCAACATGAGTCTGTTGTTGTCCACACATCTGGGGTGAACTACGCGTTTGATCGGCATATTGAGGCATCCCCACCACATATGCAAACATCTCAATTTGGACAATTACAAAAATCAACCAAACCGATTCATATTCACATCAGTCTATCGGAAACATTGCTCTTGCCAAGTCGCAATTGAACCGAATGGCAATTTCCAGCGTGACCGTGTTTTCACTCCATATTGAAACACCGACTACCGCCGCCAGAAATTGACATTCAGAGCCCCTAAAACAACAATAATTTCAATGCGCCCCAAAATCATCGTGACAATGAGTGCATATTTAACAGCCAGTCCCATATCCGCATATGCCGGCCATTCATTGGTTTGCGTCCAACCGGAGGAATAAAGCGGTCCGATATTGGAAAAATTTGAAACTGCTGCGATCAATCCACCATCAAAATGACCAATATCATAGGTCACGATACCTGCAACGATTGCAATAAAGATCATCGACAACAGAAAAGACGCCCAAATCGCTTTCATCAATTGCATCGTGTAACTGGTTCGACCGAACCGCCCACCGCGAATTGAATGCGGATATATCAAACGTCCGATCTCGCGTGTTGCTTGCACGGTCATCGCCCCAATTCGGTAAAGCTTCAACCCACCTGCAGTCGAAAACGGCGTGGCACCGATCAAGGCAATACAAACGACCAAAATGCCGGGAAGAACAGTTACATCAGCATGACGCAACTCGACACCTGTCGTCGAAATCAATGAAATGGCAGTAAAAAAACCTTGGCGCAAGGCAGAAGAAGGTGGCAAAACCGATGCACTGCCCGCCAATTGAAACAGAACGATGGAGTAGAGCAAACCCAATGCCAGCACTAGCCCCAAAAGGGCATAACTTTCGCGATGCTCAACAAGTAATTGTACTTTGCCTCGTACAGCCATGCGGTGCCACAAAATACTGGTTGCGCCGATTATCATCCCGATTGCAATGAAAAACTCTGCCAATCTGTTATCATAAGCCGCGATTGTTCCATCAATTGGCATAAACCCACCGGTAGACAGGGTGGAAAAGGCCAAGCATATGGCGTCAAATGCGCCCAAGCCCGAGATGATGAGCAACCATGCAAGACTCAAGGTAAAGAAACAATAGGCCGCACCGATTTGCCTAACAACAAAGAAAATGCGACCGGTATCGTCGCCCAGGTTCCGCTCCATGAGACCAGCTTGGCGATCGGGCAAACCACCAACGCCGCTGGGAGATAGGATCAGAATAAAGCTAAGAAGCGTTAGAAATCCGCCAAACCATTGCAAAATAGCGCGCCAGAATACAATGGCCGTAGGCACCTCAGCAAGGGTGCGAAACATCGTGGATCCGGTGGTCGTTAATCCGGAAGTGGCTTCAAATAAAGAATCTATCCCCGAAAGCTCACCCGAAAGCATAAATGGAAAAGCCGCGGCAAGCGGCAAGCCAAACCAGGTTACCACGCACAACAGAAAAGTCTGTGCGTTTGCCAATTCCTTATTCTGCCCGCGCAGAGCAAAATAGACCCCACCGGACAGAAACCCCGTCAATCCAGACGTTAGCAAAAATCCTTCAGCAAGAGCCATGTCCCCAGCACTGATGGCAACCAATGCTGTTGGCAACATCAAAGCACCCAAGGCACCGAGCAAAATTGAAAGGAAATAGAGAATAGCGGTCATCTGAGGACAGGTTCCAATCAGTAATCAGAAAAATTCGAAACTGACGCGGAACAAAAGTTCAACCTGTTTCACACGGTCTGCCAATGCAAACAAGATGACACGATCCCCCGCCTGAATGGTTGTATCACCATTCGGCATCAAAACCTTTTTGTTTCGATAAATCGCCCCGACGCGCACACCACTTGGAAACTCAACACTGCGCAAAGGGCGCCCAACAAGCGGAGACGTTTCCAGAGCTTCGGCCTCAATGGCTTCTGCTGCGCCATCTTCAACGGCATGCACACCTCGAATCCTGCCGCGCCGCACATGTTGCAAAATCTTTGAAATCGTCACCGAGCGAGGATTGACGTAGGAATCAATACCAAGATCATGTGCCAGATCCGGATAATGAGCATCATTCAACAAAGACATGGTGCGTGTGCAGCCTAAACGTTTGGCCATGGCACAAGAGAGAATATTGACCTGATCATTGTTGGTCAGCGCAATCATAGTATCCGCGTCGCGCACATCCGCTTCCTTGAGGATGTTCAAATCAAGTGCACTACCTTGCAGAACAATCGTGTCCTTGAAATCATTCGCGATCTTGATGGCACGGTCTCGATCCAGTTCGATCACTTTAGCCCGTGTGCGGTGGCGTCTTTCTTCAATCGCCATCGCAACATAACGACCGATGTTGCCCCCTCCTGCAATAACCACTCGGTTCGCCTGATCTTCTTCATGACCGAAAATGCTCAAGGTACGCCAGACTTGCTCCCGATCAACAACCAAATAAGCCAAATCACCGGCCAGCATTTGATCCTCGGCATGCGGCACGAACAAACGTGAATTACGGCGCACCCCAACCACAACAGCTTGCAAATCCGGGAACAACTCCGTCAACTGCCGCAAAGGCGTATCAACAACGGGACAATCTTCCATACACTCGATAGCGATCATCAGAACTTCGCCATCAGCGAACCGAACAGTGTCTTCAGCACCGGGCATAGCCATGCGGGACAAGACCATTTCGCCAACTTCCACTTCAGGCGAAATGATCACATCAATAGGCAAATGCTCACGCGAGAACAAATTAGCCCAATGCTTCTCTAAATAGGATTGCGCCCGAACACGAGCCACTTTGGTCGGGACATTAAAAATGGAGTGAGCAACCTGACACGCAACCATATTCACTTCATCATAAAGCGTAACGGCAATAATCATGTCGGCTTCATCAGCACCGGCACGCGCCAGAACATCCGGATGCGCCCCATGCCCAACATAGCCACGCACATCCAATGTATCCCGAATCGCAGCCACCAACGTAGGAGAGCTATCGATTACGGTTACATCATTCTGTTCTGCGGCCAGATGTTTGGCAATGCCATATCCAACCTGCCCTGCACCGCAAATCACCACTTTCATAGCTGACAGCTCTCTTCTTTCATTGCCTTATGACCGGTCGGTCCAATATTAACACACAGCGTTTCTGGGTCAAAAATCGCAGCACCAGCAAAATAATGTTCACGCTTTATTGCACATAATGAGCCAAGGCCCAATCCTATATAAACATACTGGATCGGAAATCTTCGCGCCAAACAAAGCAACCCCCGGCGAGCCATCGATTGGCACGGGCATTAAACAACACCAAGACTCTTCAGTTTACGATGCAAAGCCGAGCGCTCCATCCCAACAAATTCCGCTGTACGTGAAACGTTACCACCAAATCGCGAAATCTGCGCCTTTAGATATTCCCTCTCAAACACTTCTCTGGCTTTTTTGAGCGGGAGGGACATAATTTGTTCGCTCGCGGAATCTCCACCAGGAATACTGGGTGCGGTTTCCCCAACTTCACTGGGCAACAAGTCTGCGGTAATAATAGCGTCTTCATCTCCCTTGGTCAGGATCAATAAGCGCTCGATATTATTCTTGAGTTGGCGAATATTGCCGGGCCAATCATGCGCTTGCAGAATAGCCATTGCATCTTGACCAATTTTCCTTGCTGGCAATCCTGCCGTGGCGGAAAGCAGTTCCATAAAATGCAAAACCAGCTCAGGGATATCTTCACGCCGCTCGGCCAACGGAGGTACAGCCAATGGCACCACATTAAGCCTATGGAACAGATCCTCTCGAAACCGTCCCTCACTCACCAATTCCTCCATATTCCGAGAGGTAGATGAAACAATTCTCAGGTCAACCTGAACCGGTTTTTGGCCGCCAATGCGTAAAAATTTGCTACTTGTCAGAACGCGGGTCAATTTGCTCTGGATCTCAATAGGCAAATCAGAGATTTCTTCCAAATACAAGGTGCCGCCATGAGCCTCTTCCAAAGCACCAATCTTGCGAATGCTCAAGCCATCGGCCTCAGTGCCAAACAGCTCCATTTCTAGATCTTCTATCGACAACTGAAGAGCCGAAAAAGAAACAAACGGATTGTCAGCACGTCTTGATTCTTGATGGATACAGCGTGCCACCAATTCCTTGCCGGACCCAGACTGCCCGGAGATCAAGACTCGACTGTTGGTTTGAGATACACGCTGAATCATTTGACGTAGATGGTTCATAGCTCCGCTGGAGCCAACCAAGGTGGTTGTCTCACCACTACGTGACTGCAAGTCCTTGACCTGCCGCTTGAGATTGGATGCTTCCAACGCCCGCTCGGCAACCAGTATCAAACGATCAACTTTAAAAGGCTTCTCAATAAAATCATAGGCTCCACGCTTGATTGCAGCCACTGCGGTTTCAACGCCGCCGTGGCCAGAAATCATCACCACCGGTAATTCCGGATGCTTTTGTTTGATGACAGCCAAAAGCGCCAAACCATCCAGACGCGAGCCCTGTAGCCAAATATCCAGAAAAACCAGAGAAGGGCGCCGTTGCTCAATCAATTCAAGCGCTTCATCACTATGAGATGCCATGCGGGTCTCATAACCTTCATCTTCTAGAAGGCCCGCAACCAATTCGCGAATATCCACTTCGTCATCAACAACGAGAATATCTGCTGCCATGGTCATTCTCCTTCCGTTTCTTGAATTTTTGGTTCACTACCCTCGGGTATAGTCGACAGGATCAAGCCCGAATTATGCTCGTCATCCGAACCATTCTGTAATGCATCCGCTTGTTCCACAGATTCTTTTGGAATGCGTATCTCTATGCACGCACCGCTTTCAAAATCAGACACTTCAATAGCATCACGCAGAAGGATGGAGCCTCCATGTTCCTGCAAGATTTTGCGTACAATGGCGAGCCCCAGTCCACTGCCTTTCTCACGCGTTGTCATATAAGGCTCCAACAACCGTTGACGATTGTTGGCGGGAAACCCGATGCCGTTATCGATCACACGCACACAATAACAATCGGCGTCTTCAGAAGCCCAAACGTGGACATGCCCCGCGATATCGGCCCTGTCCTCTCGGCCTGCGATTGCTTCGCTGGCATTCTTTACGATATTTGCCATCGCTTGCGCCAACAAGCGGTGATCAAAATATCCCGGCATTGTTTCTGGGATATCTGTATCGAACGAAATTTCATGATTTGCTACTTCGACCAAAAAAACCGACTGTTTGATCACTTCAGACAAGTCACCGGGCTCAAAAACAGGTTTAGGCATGCGAGCGAAAGATGAAAACTCATCAACCATTCGGCCAATATCACCAACTTGCCGCACAATAGTACTGACACATTGATCAAAAACCTTGCGATCATCGGGATCAATTTTCTTGCCATATCGGCGGCGCAAACGCTCTGCAGACAATTGAATCGGCGTCAAAGGATTCTTGATCTCATGTGCAATCCGTCGCGCCACATCGGCCCAAGCGGCAGAGCGCTGCGCAGACACTAGATCTGTTACATCATCCAGTGTCACAACGTAAGAATGGGCTTCTTCTTCGCTGCGTTCAGACGTGACACGCACGCGCAATGTGTGTTCGATGCCATCACGCACCACAGCAACATGATCATCCTTACGCACCCCCATGTGATCCTGCGCTTCTTCCACCAATCCAGACAATTCTGGAAAAACATCCTTGAGTTCTTCGCCAAGCAGGTCTTGTTCACTCACACCCAACAACGATTGTACCGATTGGTTTGCAAGCGAAATTTGCCCCGTCGCATCCACCCCCACAACACCTGCACTGACCCCTTGAAGCATCGCCTCAGTGAAGCGACGGCGCGCATCAATCGCATCGCGAGCCAAAATCAATTCATCACGCTGCAATCGCAACTCTGTGGTCATGGCGTTAAAACTGGTATTGAGATTCGAAAAGTCAGGCGATCCCGCCTCGACTGGCAAACGCACAAACAAATCGCCATTTCGCACCCGTTCAGCAGCGCTGATTAAACGGCGGATCGGCGCGACCAGAGTGTTAGCAAATCCAATTGCAAACCAAGTGGTCGACAATAAAATGATGAGACCGGCGCCAATATAAAGAATTGCAAATGCGGCTTGAATATTGGATCGACTATCAAAGAAAGCCTGATATTCCTGCACATTTTCCGTTGTCATACGTAGAAAATTGGATACCACAGGGTCAATGACACGCACCACGAACAAGTAGGCATCGCTGAATTCGTCAAGACGGACAATGCCGGCAACAAGATTAGAATCCCCCAAAGCAATCAATACAGGCTGACTGTGTGCCTGCTCCAACAGCTCCGGACTGGGCATGTTCGGCAAAGGCTGATCGAGACGACTTGGAGAGGCCATCATCTCTTTGCCATCAGCACTCACAACAAACGCGGCAGGAATACCACGCAGGCGCGTCTGTTGAGCAAAAATCGCCCGAAACCGATCTTCGGACAAAAGAAAATAGGGCTCAGCTTCATTCAATGCGCGGCCAATACCCAAAAGCTCATTCCGCAACACCCGAGCATGCTCCTTGGTGTATGCGTTGGCAACGGTTTGGGAGCTGTTGATGATGGCTTGTGTGCGGGATGAAAACCACTGATCCAGCCCTCGATCCAACGTAATGGAGGCAAAAATTGCAACGATGATCGTTGGTGCCGCAGCGACCAATGCAAACAATCCCATCACCCGGATGTGCAACCGCGCCCCTGCCCGACCTTTTTGGCGCGCAAGGAAAATGGAGCTGGCTTCCCAACTGATAACCAGCGCCAGCAACACCATCAGGCTGCCGTTGATGACCGTTGCAATCTTGATAACATCGTCCGTCGGCTCAATAGAAGTAAGCCCCATCAAGACAACAAAGGAGACAACACCTGAGACCACAGCGAGAATAACGGCAACAAGACCAATCATGCGCGCTTTGCCGCGACGCTCCGACTTATCCAAACCAGATGAAGCTGAACCGTCACTGCTGGCAAGAGGGTCCAACAGTCCCCCTTTATTCAATCCATTCTCAGATTCCGAATAATATGACACGCGCAACACGTTCCTTTGCAAAGGACTCGATCATGAAATAATCCAAGCCCTTCTATCCAATTGAAATGTTGCCTAAATGTGACAGGTCTGCACATACCTGTCTATGCCTCAGCGAGCAGCTGTGTCGAAAAAGCCACAACTATCTTTTGACCACCGGTCGGTACAATTAGTCACACTTGCACTAAGCGCCTCTAACCACCTGAATATCCAAGTCTTTTATTTTCTTACGTAAGGTATTCCGGTTCAAACCGAGCAATTCGGCTGTCTTGATCTGATTGCCTTTGGTGGCGGCAAGCGAGGCACAAATAAGAGGGAATTCAATCTCGCGCAGCAAGCGGTGATAAAGCCCTGGAGGCGGCAGATTATCACCAAATTCTTTGAACAACTGCTCAAGATATGATTCCATTGCCACAGCCAGATTTTGAACTTTTTGCTCTGATTGAATATCCGTTGTCAGACTGATCTGATTGAGCTCATTTTCTATCTGTGCCGAGGTGATTGTTTCTTGCGGATAGAGCGCCGCCAATCTGCGCACCAGATTTTCCAATTCGCGCACGTTACCGGGCCAACGATACCGCAACATCACGTCCAAAGCATCTGGCTGAATCTGCTTGGCCTGCAATCCTTCACGCTCTCCGATGGCGAAGAAATGCCGGACAAGATCTTTGATATCTTCTGAACGCTCACGCAAAGGCGGTAAGCGCATTGGCACTACATTGAGCCGAAAGAACAAATCCTCACGGAACAAACCCTGATGGATGAGCGATTGTAAATCCTTGTTTGTCGCAGCTACGATTCGCACATTGGTCTTAATCGGAGTGCGCCCACCCACCGTGGTATACTCACCCTGTTGCAATACGCGCAATAGGCGAGTTTGAGCCTCCATTGGCATATCGCCGATCTCATCGAGGAACAAAGTGCCCCCTTCAGCCATCTCGAACTTACCGGCAGAGCGCCCAAGCGCTCCTGTAAAGGACCCTTTTTCATGGCCAAACAATTCGGATTCGATCAAATCCTTCGGAATTGCAGCCATATTGATAGCGACAAAAGGCCCTTTGCGCCGCTTGCCATAATCATGCAAAGCACGCGCGACCAATTCCTTGCCGGTCCCGCTTTCCCCTGTCACCATGACCGTCAGATCATTTTGCATCAAACGCGCGAGCATGCGGTAGATATCCTGCATCGCCGCTGAGCGACCAATGAGCGGGATATCCATGCTGTCTTCTTCTGTCGCCTTAAGACTGGGCCGAGGCTCGGAAAGCGCTCTTCCAACAATGCTGATCAACTCTTTGAGGTCGAATGGCTTGGGAAGATACTCATAAGCCCCGCGCTCAGATGCCTTGATTGCCGTCATGAAGGTATTTTGCGCACTCATCACAATCACAGGCAAATGAGGCCGCGCTTTTTTTATGCGAGGCAAAACATCAAAGATGTTTTCATCCGGCATAATCACGTCGGTAATGACCAAGTCCCCTTCCCCTTGTGAAATCCAACTCCACAGGGTGGTGGCGTTTGAAGTCAAACGAACGGTATAACCCGCACGCGACAAAGCCTGATTAAGCACGGTACGGATGGCAGCATCGTCGTCGGCAAGAAGGATTGTCCCTTTAGACATGGTCCAAACTCCTATAATTGTTCCGAGCTGCTCGTCGGCAGCATCACGCGGAAAATGGTCTGGCGGCCACTGCCGTCAAATTCGATAACCCCCCCATGGTCACCAATCAGCTTGGCAACGAGAGCCAAACCCAATCCGGAGCCGTTGGTCTTGGAGGTAACAAAAGGATCAAACAGGCAATCTTCCAATTCTTTGGGTATTCCAGCCCCATTATCCTTTACACAAATTTCCAAAGGCAACGAGGTTTTCTCCGTAGAACCAGGCACTTGAATACGAATTCCCGGACGGAAAGCAGTTGTAAGAACAATCTCCGGATCAGGCACGTCGATAATGGCTTCTGAAGCATTCTTCACCAGATTCAGAAAGACCTGCACAAGCTGATCCTGATTGGCAAAGACTGAAGGCAAAGAAGGATCATATTGCTCAACAATGCGAACCCGATCCCCGAACTCGGCTTTGGCCAATTGCTTTACACGATCGAGCACAACATGAATATTGACACCTTCTCGCTCGACAGGACGTTGATCAGAAAAGATTTCCATACGATCAATCAACCGCACAATCCGATCTGTCTCTTGCGTGATCAATTGCGTTAAAGCCCTGTCTTCATCCGAAACCGAGCTCTCTAACAACTGCGCAGCTCCGCGAATGCCCGACAAGGGGTTCTTGACCTCGTGTCCCAGCATAGCAGCCAGACCGGTGACAGACCGTGCAGAATCACGATGGGTGAGTTGACGATCCATTTTATCTGCAATTGAGCGTTCTTGTAGCATCACACTAACGGATCCGGTTCTATCGGGCACCGGAGCGGCATAGACATCCACGACTTTATCGGCACCAATGCGCGGATTGGAAATATCAATCCGGTATTCATTCACCGGAGCGAGTCGAACGCGCGCTTGGTCAACCAACGCCAAAACAGGGCTGCCAAACGGCAGAAGATCGGATAGACTTTGGCGGGAGAGCACAGATGCGCTCGACTGGAAAAAAATCTGCGCCATATCATTAGCAGCGGCAACGAATCCCTCCCTATCCACTAAAATTATGGGATGCGGCAGGGCGCTCATCATTGCCTGATAAGGAACATCTGCGGCATTTTTGGTCTTTTGCCTCTCGCTCATGCGACTTGTCTTTCAGCAGTAAATTGAAAATAGGCGCGCAATGCAATCCGCACCTGTTCTGGATCATCTGCAGTAAGGATTTGTTTTCTTAAGCGTGCCAGTTGTGAGGATGCTGACTGCATAGGTTCGGTCGCATGGTCCATATACCAGCCCAGATGCTTACGCGCGCACCGCACACCAACCACCTCTGGATAATAGTCAATCATCCGATCATAGTGGTCGATCACCAGAGCCAACAATTCATCACCACGAGGATGGTCTAGCTTCTCACCGCAAGCCAGAAAATGGGCTATGTGTCCGGGCAACCATGGGCGACCATAAGCGCCACGCCCAACCATCACACCATCGGCACCTGACCGCGACAAAATATCTTGTGCATCCTCTTCATTCAGCACATCACCGTTGGCGATCACTGGAATGGACACCGCATCCTTAACCGCTTTGATCGCATCCCAATCGGCATAACCCTTGTAGAACTGATTACGGGTGCGTCCATGAATAGTGACCAGAGCAACGCCGCTTTGTTCGGCCCGAGACGACAATTCAGCTGCATTCAAACTAGCATTATCCCAACCCAAGCGCATTTTGACGGTCACAGGTACGGACACAGCATCAACCACAGCATCAATCAAACGGACGGCTTGATCGAGATCCCGCATCAACGCAGAACCGGAATAGCCCGAAATGACTTTCTTGGCCGGACAGCCCATATTGATATCGATAAGGGATGCACCAGCCCCTTCGCTCAAACGCGCAGCTTCCGCCATCCAATCAGCACGGTTGCCAGCCAACTGAACAGCATGTATATCCATGCCTTGCCCCTCAGCTCTGAGACGCATCTCTTCTTTGCCAACAGCGAAAGCTTTGCTAGCGACCATTTCTGAGATAACCAGACCAGCGCCAAACTGCCCCGCCAACTCGCGAAATGGCAAATCCGTAATACCGGACATAGGAGCCAGAAACACGCCATTGGGCACAGTAACAGCACCGATTGATAGGCTCGCGGCTGCATTATGGATAGCTGACAGAGACATATAGAGATTAGCTTTCAAAAATATCTTTTGTTCCAGTATAGAGATGCCTAATATATGTGCAAGACATTTTAATGATCATTATTTAGACATTCACACCCTTTATTGCATAAAGTTGGCATGTCTCCCTTGACCGGGCGCACAATCTAACTCAAGGCAATAGGAACAAACTGATGTTTGGAGCAAAGCAGACACTTATACACTCAGCCCGATGACACAGACCAAGACTCGGTCAAAGGGCAACAAACAGTGCAAGAACAAAAGCTCAACCATGAAAGCCTCGCAATCATGACATGCGCAGCAATCATCGTCGCCGCAGGATCCGGCGTTCGCGCCAGACGCACATCCGATGCCGTCGCCAAACAATACGTGCCCCTGGCCGGCAAGGCCGTACTCTGCCGAACCATCGAAACATTCCTTACCAGCGATGCCATCGACCTTATCGTGACGGTGATCGCCCAAGAAGATCTGGACCTTTACAAAAATGCAGTCGCCCCATTGTTGCAAGGCAAACTGGCGGAGCAAGCGCAGAAAAAGCTGCGAACATCAGTCCGCGGGGGCACAACACGACAAGCCTCTGTTTTGTGCGGACTCAGAGCCTTGGAAAAGGACAGCATAGACACCGTTCTAGTGCATGATGCCGCCCGCCCGTTTATCTCACATGCGATACTGGATAGATGTCGCATTGCCTTGCACAGCCACAAAGCGTGCCTCGTTGCGGTTCCGGTGACCGACACAATCAAGCAAGCCACCCCAGAGGGGCGCATTCAAAAGACCATCGACCGCTCCAGCCTCTGGGCTGCGCAAACCCCGCAGGCGTTTGCATTTGACTTTATCTACGACGCCCATACTCGCGCCGCTCAACAATGCGCAGAGACGTTTACAGATGACGCTGCCGTTGCAGAATGGGCCGGAGCCGAAGTCCACATCGTTGAGGGCGATCCAACCAACATAAAATTGACCAACCGGGAAGATCTCGACATGGCTGACGCGCGTCTAAATTCTCTTCAGGGGTCAACATCCCCGTTAACCGATGTACGCATGGGCACAGGCTACGATGTTCATGCCTTTGATGCTGGCGACGCAGTGATCATTGGCGGTATTCAAATTCCCCATGACAAAAAACTGAAAGGCCACTCTGACGCTGATGTTGGCCTTCATGCCATTACAGATGCCATTCTAGGTGCCATAGCAGATGGCGATATCGGAACGCACTTCCCGCCCTCCGACCCGCAATGGAAAGGCACTGCATCCGATCTGTTTTTAAAAGATGCGGTACGGCGCGTTAGAGAACGCAATGGGAAAATATCAAATATCGACCTGACCTTGATATGTGAAGCGCCCAAAATCGGCCCACATCGCCCAGCAATGCGTCAGGCCATAGCAGACATTTGCGAGATATCGATCAATCGTGTCAGCGTCAAAGCCACAACCAGCGAACGCCTTGGCTTCACCGGCCGCAAAGAAGGCATCGCAGCAATGGCGAGCACATGTATACAACTCCCCGATAGAGAAGACTAAAAGTGGATACCATCACAATCCGATTTTGCTCAGGCAAGGACACCCACCATGTATGTTCCCGTAGATGCGATCGAACTATCCAATGAAGTTTTGGAAATCGCCAGAAAGAACAATCACAAGCTTGCAGCGGCGGAATCGTGCACAGCAGGCCTAATCAGCGCGACGCTCACCGAAATACCGGGCGCATCAAAAGCCTTTGATCGTGGCTTTGTTACCTACTCCAACGAAGCCAAATCAGAGATGCTAGATGTGCCGCCCGAAATGATCAAACAATGCGGCGCTGTAAGTGAAGAAGTCGTCCGTGCCATGGCAGAGGGAGCGATCTATTATTCAAATGCAGATTTTGCTGTCGCGGTAACCGGAATAGCTGGCCCAGCCGGAGGATCCGCGGACAAACCAGTCGGACTGGTGCATTTTGCTGTCTCGTCAAAACACTATCCGCAAATCCATAGAAAAAAAATCTTTGCAGCGATGGACCGTGAGAATGTCAGGGCTGCAACTGTTGAATATGCCATGATCATGCTCATTGAATCCATGACCCAAAAACCGCGCATGTCTCCTGACTAAAATTCATTCAAAAATAAAACCCGATAAAACAAAAAAGGGGGTGCCCAAACACCCCCTTCTATCTTTAAATCTAACGGCCCAATCAAGAGCTAATCAAATATGGCACTGGATCGACTGGATCACCCTTAATTCTCAACTCGAAGTGAAGCTGAGGACTGTCGACATTGCCAGAATTACCGGCTTGCGAAATAATCTGCCCTCGGCGCACCTGCTGCCCTTTGGAAACCAGTATTTTTTCATTGTGCGCATAGGCTGTCACCCAACCATTGGAATGCTGCACCAGAACCAAGTTGCCATAGCCTTTCAACTTGCTACCCGAGTAGATCACGGTGCCACTTTCTGCAACGCGGACAGATGTCCCTGTCGGAACCGACAAGTTGATGCCATCATTGCGCCCGCCGTCCCGCTTCCGACCGTAGTTTGAAATAATACGTCCACGTACGGGCCATCTGAATTTAGGTGCTCCGGCATTGCCAGTTGCTGCAGTTGAACTCTTGTTATTTGAAGTAGAAACCACACCACGAGAAACCGGTGCGGCATCATTTGTGACACCAGTAGGCAAACCAACAGGCTGCTGTAAGGTTGCAACTCTTTGACGTTTGGCTTTTGCCTTTGGCAAAGACACTATATTTCCGGTGGGTTGAGACTTCATAATCGCCAGAGAAGACGGTATCGTTTGCAGAGGTTTCGCCTTTGGAATACGCGATACCCTGACCAGAGGCGGCATAGCTTGATTACCAGCCGAGTTCATATCAACCGGTTGGCGATTAATTGAAGCTGTGGTCGTGTAGTCAACTCCATTGGCCGCAGCGCCAGGCTGTGGGATATGAAGTCTTTGTCCCATCCGAACCGGCGAATTGGTCGATAGGCCATTGGCTTGAGCCAAACTTGCAACAGTCACATTGTAGCGGCTTGCAATACCACCAAGACTGTCCCCAGGCATGACCATATGACGGCGCTGCGCATTTGCGGTTTGCTGCATACGAATAATTTTTTGACCGTAAGGCGACTGGCTTTGCAAACGCAGAGGGTTTGATTTTGGCACCTGCAATACTGCCGGCACCACGTAATTTGAAGTTGCCACCGCCGCTGTTTGCTGCCCCGCACTTTGATAGCTTGGCGTACCTGCCTGTTGATAGACCGGAATGAGAAGCTGCTGCCCCGGCGCTACATAGCTCTGATCCACCAAACCATTAACGTCTGCGATAGCCTTAGATGGCACACCATAACGGCGAGACAAAACTTGAATAGTCTCTCCAGAACGCACGGTGACCATAGAGCCACCAGCACTCGTCCAGTTCCCGCTGGTTCTCGCAGATTGTGTATTTTGAAACCGGTTAATCGTCGACGGAGCGACTTGCTGGCGCCCCGAGACAGAAGAACCAGACGGGATCATTGCCGGCGGCGTAATCGATGCGGTTGTACCATAATCAACCGCCTTCGTCTTAGGCGCAGTCTTTGGCAAAGAAAAGAATTTGGCTATGCTGAAACGGGATTTCTCCTGAACCGGCTTAGGCGGCATCGGCTGCGCAGCAACTGGAACATACACTGGCATCCGCTGCGAAGAAACAGCAGGCACCGAAGCGTATGTCTGCGGCGCATTCTTAACCCGAGGTGCAGATTTTGGCATAGAGTGGAAGCTAGACACAACCACTGGCGGCTTGTTAAAAGTGCCGGATGCAATTGATCCTGTCGATGTATAATCAACATTCGGCGTTGAAGACGGATACCGGTAATTTGCCGTATTGGTCGCCACAGGCACAGCACTATAGACAGGTACAGACCCTGCCGTGTTCGACACTTGCGCAGGCATCGGATAGGATTGAACAGGTGTCCGCACAGCCGTTTGAACCGAATTGGTTACCAAAGGAGCGCTATTTCGCGCGGCAACAACAGGAACATTCGTAGGGCTGGTATAAACGGGAGATTGATAACGCACTTGTTGCCCGGGCATCACTGCTGCTGGCATTTGCTGATTAGCAGCCGTCTGCAACGGGACCTTAGTCGTTGAATTTGTGAAGATCTCTTTTTGATTTGGGGTATAACCCTCAAAACCGGGAGAACTCCAACGTTCCATCTCACCACTACACGCCGAAATTGTTGCCGCAACAGCAACCAATGACGTGGTCGACAGAAACTTACGCAATACTGAATAGTTCATACCAACACCGGATTATACGCACAACACCCAAAATACTGACTTTGATTAGAACTCAGTAACCTTTCCAAACCTTTAAAACGGACATCGAATTAGTAACTTTTGGACTTTTGCCACAAAAGCCCCTTCCCCATTTCCATGCGAAAATCCCCTCCAAATACAACAAAAGCCCACTGCTTTACGTATCAACGCAGAGCAATGAGCTTTTACAATTGTTCAAAGACGGAAGAGCCTTTATCCTTTTTGAAGCACACCCAGCGTGCTGTGGTCGGTCATATCCAACCGCAACGGTGTAACGGAAATTTGCCGATTCGCAATCGCGTGCAAATCTGTACCCTCGGCAGGATCAGATCTGCGCCCTTCAAACCCGAGCCAGAAATAAGATTGCCCCCGTGCATCAAGCCGAGGCTCGACACTCAACTGCGCTTGATCTCGACGTCCCTGACGGGTGAAAACCACATCCCCGATATCCGCGGGTGCGCAATCGGGGAAATTGATGTTTAGCAAAGTCTGAAACGGCAAATCATGGGTCATCAGATCCTTGACCACGCGCGCTCCAAATTCTTTCGAACAGGTCCAGTCAATGCCGCCTTTGGTTTCCCAGCCATAGGCTTGGCTCAGCGCAAAAGAGCGAATACCGAGCAATGCACCTTCCATAGCTCCCGCAACGGTACCAGAATAGGTTACGTCTTCAGCCATATTCTGACCACGGTTGACACCAGACAAGATAAGGTCAGGTTTTTCCGGCAACACATGCCCTACCCCCATAATGACACAATCAGTCGGCGTGCCTTTCACCGCAAAGCGTTTGTCGCCCAGCTGACGCAAGCGCAACGGATCGTGCAGTGTGAGGGAATGCGACATGCCCGACTGTTCAGTTTCAGGAGCAACAATCCAAACGTCATCGGAAAGAGAAAGCGCGATTTCTTCAAGAACAGACAGCCCAGGCGCATTTATGCCGTCGTCATTGGTCAGGAGAATACGCATCTTTTTCCTCATTCCGTTTGAGTTATGAACCCTCGCGCACAAACAATTCACACGCAAGGTTTAAAATCACATCCAATAAGTCGCAGCGCGATCCAGCCAATTCATAGCCGAACTTGCATCACACCCAGACAACAAAAATCAACCTTTAGCCGAAATGATCTCCTGCCCACCCATATAGGGCCGCAGAACTTCAGGGACCACGATTGATCCATCGGCCGTTTGATAATTCTCCATGACCGCAATCAAACAACGCCCGACAGCAACGCCGGAGCCATTCAAAGTGTGAACAAACTTCACAGACTTTTCACCAGCCACACGATAACGGGCATTCATACGGCGCGCCTGAAAATCACCACAGACAGAAACAGAAGAGATTTCTCGGAAGCTATTCTGCCCCGGCAACCATGCTTCAATGTCAAATGTCCGGCGCGCAGAAAAGCCCATATCGCCGCAACACAACGTCATTACGCGATAAGAGATGCCCAATTTCTTCAAAATGGTCTCTGCGCACTCCAACATCCGGTCTTGCTCGGCAACAGAGCTGTCCTCATCGGTAATGGAAACCATTTCGACTTTGGTGAACTGATGTTGACGCAGCATACCGCGTGTATCGCGCCCCGAAGATCCTGCTTCAGATCGGTAACAATGACTGAGCGCAGTGACACGCATCGGCAACTGCTCGGCATCCATAATGCTGTCGCGCACAAGGTTGGTCAGCGGCACTTCCGATGTCGGGATTAACCAACGATCATCATCTGTATGAAAGGCATCTTCAGAAAATTTAGGCAGCTGGCCAGTACCATACATGGCCTCGGACCGTACCAAAGTAGGAACAGAGACTTCTTCACACCCATGCTCGTTAACATGCACATCAATCATGAACTGGCCGATAGCCCGCTCAAGACGCGCCAATTGTCCCTTTAACACCACAAAGCGAGAACCGGACAATTTAGCAGCAATTTCAAAGTCCATCTGCCCCAGCGCTTCGCCAAGTTCAAAATGCTCTTTCGGGGCAAAATCCATCTGAGGTTTGTCACCCCATGTGTGATGCACGACATTGTCATTTTCATCCTGACCGGCAGGCACATCATCAAGCGCAATGTTAGGAACGCTGGAAAGCGCAGCAGTCAGCGCATCTTGCAATTCCCGTTCTTTGGCTTCGCCACCCTGAATGAAACCTTTGAGCTCACCCACTTCAGCCATCAGTGCCTTGGCTTTTTCTTCATCACCAGTCGCTTTGGCTTTGCCGATTTCTTTAGAGGCAGCATTGCGGCGCGTCTGTGCATCCTGCAATTTACGAACGTGCGCCACACGCTCATCATCCAGCGAAATCAAACGGGAAGACGATGCTTCGGCTCCGCGCGCGATCTGGCCCTCATCGAAGCTTTCCGCATTATCGCGGATCCATTTGATATCAAACATGATAATATTTCCGAATTTTGTTCTGTCGGCAGGATGGGTCAAAAACCCAATTGGATGACCGCACGTCTGCACTAAGAAGACTCAACGCCAAAAAATAACCGGTCGCGCGAAAAATAGGCAAGCACGCAGCGCGACGCAAGCCAAATGCCCTCGAGATGGGGCAAACTGTCCAGTAACCCACAAACTGTGTTGATTTAACCACGATAAAGTGGTGTTGAGCGCCCAAAACGGGCGCCAACCTGTTAGGAAAACTCGTCGCCTTCCAAATCACGCTCAAGACGTTTCTTTTCTACGAATTTGACCGACAAGATCGACAATTCATAAAGCAAAAGCGTTGGCACTGCCAAACCGAGCTGACTAACCGGATCTGGCGGTGTCAAAACAGCAGCCATGACAAAGGTTCCAACAACAGCATATTTGCGTTTTGCTTTCAAACCTTCCGCATCAACCAACCCTGCACGCGCCAAAAGCGTGAGAACAACAGGCAACTGGAAAACAAGCCCAAAAGCAAAAATCAAAGTCATAACGAGCCCGAGATACTCGCTAACTTTTGGCAAATGCACAATCTGAGCAACACCCTCGCCGGTCTGTTCCATGCTGAGGAAAAACTGCAAGGCAAGCGGCATGACCACAAAAAAGACCAACGCAGCCCCCGTGGCAAACAGAATGGGAGTTGCCAACAAGAACGGGTAAAACGCTTCGCGTTCATGGCGATAGAGACCTGGAGCCATAAACATATAGATCTGACTAGCAATGACCGGAAAGGCAATGAACAATGCGCCGAACAGGGCCAGCTTCATCTGAGTAAAGAAATATTCCTGCGGCGCAGTGAAAATCATTTCAACAGGCCGAGCATCACCGACAGCGCTTTCATAAGGCATAATCAGGATATTGAAGATATCGCTTGCAAAGTAAAAGCAGATAAGAAATGCGACCAAGACAGCGATCACCGTTTTCAGAAGACGGCTACGAAGCTCGATCAAATGCTCGATCAATGGCGCTTTGCTGCCTTCAATCTCATCTTTTTCGGTGTCACTCATGAATCAGCCTTTGAGCTTGCATCATCTGCGGAAGATGGTTTGGAAGGCTCTTTGCTGGCGACCTCTACAGGCTCACTGGCATCAGAGGCAGACATATCAGCAGAAGCAACTTCAGACGCATTGTCATCGTCTTCGATCTCGACCAGATCGGATTTGTCGCTATTGCTCGCACCATCGTCAGCAGACAGAGTGTCATTGATTTCCTGACTGCTCTGTTTCATTTTACTGGATAGATCTTCTGTCAAATCGTCAACAGACCCCAGCTGTTTGGATACCGCATCTTTGACCGCAACAGTGGGGTCCAGTTTGCGAATATCGCCGATGGTATTTTTCACCTCATCCAACTCAGCCTCTTTCAAGACTTCGTTGAACTGATTTTGAAAATCACCCGCCATACGCCGCAAATTGCGAACGGATTTACCAACCGTCCTCAACATTCCGGGCAATTCCTTTGGACCCACCACCAGAACGGTGATGATCACAACAACGAGGATTTCACTCCAACCGATATCAAACATGAAAAAGCACCGGCTCCGCTAATGAACAAAAATAAGAAGGAAACAAAAGCAACAGCCTAGTTCACCTTGTCTTTATGTTCAGATTCAACAGACACCTGTTCACTAGGTTTGTTCTCAATTGCATTTTTGTCATCATCAGCGGACTCGTCATTGAGACCTTTTTTGAAGCTGTTGATGCCTTTGGCAACGTCGCCCATCAACTCGGAGATTTTGCCGCGACCAAAAAGAAGTACGACCACAACTGCGACGATGACGATCTGCCAAATACCAATCTGTCCCATAGATTTATTCCCTGTTTATTGCCGCGCCAAGCGCAGATAAGGGCCTATAAAGCCCCATTGTTTCATTCACTTTGATCAAAGAGATAAGCACTTTATTCCTGCTTGGCAAATATCAGAACATCTTTTTTGCGAAACGATACACCGATATTCTCGCCTGAAGCAAAATATTGCCCTGCACGCGACCGCACAAAGAAAGGTTTATCAATCCCCTTAACCGAGATCTCATAAAGGTCCACTTCACCCAAAAACATGCGCCGCTTCACTCTGGCAGGCAAACCCGGCGCATACCCTTCATCAATAGCAATATGCAGTTTTACCCCTTGTTGCCGAATACAAATCAAGAGCTCTTGCCCTTCATCAAACCCGTCCACTGTGAAATCGCCGATTGCAGTCCGCGCTTTGCCCCCCCTGTAAACTCCTTCGATCTCGTTGAGATCAGAAAAAAAGCGCGCAGCCCAATGATCAACCGGATGATAATAGAGGTCTTCGGGTTTGGCATATTGGACAATCTTACCATTACGCAAAAGCACGATCCTGTCACTCATGCGCAAAGCTTCTTCCGGGTCATGGGTTACAATAATGCAAGTGGCACCAATCTCGCGCAGAACAGCCAGGGTTTCATCTCTCACACGGTCCCGCAACCGATTGTCCAGCCCTGAAAACGGCTCATCCATTAACAGAATGCTCGGACGCGGTGCAATAGCACGTGCAAGCGCCACCCGTTGTTGCTGACCGCCCGAAAGCATATGCGGAAAATGCTCGGCATATCCTTCAAGTCCAACACGGCGCAAGGCAGCACGCGCTTCAATCTCTGAGGCTTTGGCTGGAAGATCATTTAATCCGAACATCACATTTTTGAGAATCGACAAATGCGGAAACAATGCATAGTCCTGAAACATCAAACCAACACTGCGCTGCTCCGGCGGCACAAAAACCGTGTCCGATGACACTTCTTTATTGTTGATCAAGACCCTGCCGCTACTCAACCGCTCGATTCCAGCTGCGATCCGAAGCATGGTGGTCTTTCCGGATCCAGACTGTCCGAGCAAAGACACAACTTCTCCGGGCTCAACCGAAAGCGTAATGTCCCGCAAAACTTCTTTGCCCGAAAAGGAACAAGCAACGGCATCAAAGGCAAGGCCGGCAGCAATAGACGCACCCGCTGTGCCCCTGTGTCCCCAGCCAATGTTTTTGTCTCTCTCACCCATTCAACCACTCCGCAACCGCTCAAAAAAGATTAAATCGAACCATGCTTGTAGCGTCAGGAGCCCAACAAACTCAACTCTGATCTTCATGTTTTCATTTAAGTATTACAAAGCACGGTTTCAATCATCTGCAAAGGCGGCAGTTTCGAGCGCTTCAATCTCGTCGAATGGATCTTCATCGTCCGTGAGATCTTCATTGTCATCTGGCGAGGGCATGGAAAATGCGGGAGGTAGAGCCGAATCAAGCATTCCAGCACCTCTCAACTCTTCTAGCCCCGGGAGGTCTTGGATCGAATCCAGATCAAAATGCACCAGAAACTTATCGCTCGTTCCAAACGTAACAGGACGCCCCGGTGCGCGTCTTCGCCCCCTGACCCGAACCCATTGGGTTTGTAGCAATACATCAAGTGTGCCTCTTATGGTCGACACCCCGCGAATCTGTTCAACTTCGGCACGGGTTACTGGCTGATGATAGGCGATAATGGCCAACGTTTCCAATGCGGCCCGAGATAGCTTACGCGGTTCGAATGCTTCAGCTTGAAGCATAAAAGACAAGTCCTTGGCTGTACGGAACAACCACTTGTCTTCCACCTGAATCAAATTGACACCTCGGTCTGCATAATCGGATTGCAGCTGCTGCAAAAGCGCCAGCACATCGATTTTGTCGGGCATACGAGCGCGAATATCCAAAAGGCTCAATGGCTCCGCACTGGCAAAAAGCAAAGCCTCAAGCATCCGTTTAAGCTGAACACGCGCCTCATGAGCCAAGGCGGCAAAATCATCATCTTCATCAGGTGCGATATCCTGTTCCGCAATGCCATCATCCATTATTAAGAGCCATCTCTGTTTTGGTTGCTCTTGCCACGCAGATAGATGGTGCCAAATGCACCTGTTTGTTTCAACTCCAAATGCCCCTCCCGAACCAATTCCAGCGACGCGGCAAATGAACTAGCAAGCGCTGTGGCCCGTATATCTGAGAGTTTCAAATAACTACGCAAAATTTCATCCACGGGTGTCCAATCAGAGAGACCACCCACCAACCGTGTCAGCACATCTCTCGCTTCTTGCAGCGACCACACATCACGCTTGCGCACATGAACCAGAGAGACTGATTGTCTTTGCCGCAGCGCGGCATAGGCCGTCAGTAGATCATAAAGCGATGCTTCAAAATGTCGACTACGGCTAAGAGACATATCTTCAGGTTTGCCGCGCAAAAAGAAATCACTCCCAAGCTTTGGTCGCTGCATCAATTTATCGGACGCTTCCCGCATTGCTTCCAGCTTTTGCAGGCGAAACGCCAGCACAGCCGCCAATTCTTCGCCACTAGGTTCGTCTTCATCAGCCGTTTCGGGAATCAAAAGACGAGACTTCAAATAAGCCAACCACGCTGCCATCACCAAATAGTCTGCGGCCAATTCAAGACGCAGTTGTCGGGCTTTTTCGATGAAAAGCAAATATTGCTCCGCCAAAGCCAACATCGAAATTTTTGTCAGATCAAGCTTTTGTTGTCGAGCCATTGCAAGCAAAAAATCCAATGGCCCTTCAAACCCTTCTACATCAACGATGAGAGCAAGCTCGCCGACCCCCGCTTTTTGAACGAGGTCAATACCTTGCATCTGCGTCCACTGATCGAAGGCTCCCTCTTGGCCGTCGTTGGCCCAAGATCCATCTGTTTCAGCCAGCTGTGTAGACGCTGGCGCCGCATCATAATCCGCTGATCCATTTTCGCTGGTTGAACCATTGTTGGTTGACATTCACAATCCAAACCCAAACGAACCAAACCGGTATCGACAGCCTGATCCATTGCCAATCAAAAGAAGGTTACGAAGATTATCGTCACTGTAGGCCCAAACCAAGTGTAGATAAAGAAAAACCCGACCAATTGGCCGGGTTTCAAAATGCTTATATTTGTCGAAGCCTATTTTTGGGCGACCAAGCAATCGCCACCGGCGGCTTTGATCTGACTGCAGAAACTCGTTGCACCGGCACGATCAGCAAAAGAGCCAACGCGCACGCGATAATATGTTCCGCGGGCACCCAGATCAGCTTGCTTGATGTCAGGCTGATACCCTCCCAACACGCTGGGCAATTGTGCCTGAATGCTATTGAAACTAGCACGCGCCTGTTCGACCGAGCGCTGGGACGTCACCTGAACCGTATAACCGCCTGAGGTATTCGTCGCAGCAGGCGCAGTCGCCTGAGGTACTGGCGGTGCAAGCACCAATGGAGCAGTCTGCGTTTGCTGAACAACAGGAGCAGCTACAGTGCGATTGGCTGCTTGAAGAGCAACCAATTCTGCCGGTTTAGCCCGCGGCAACGGCGCTGTAGCACCATTGGCGCCCTGCGCATCTTGCGCGCCCAGCCCTGAAGCATTTCCAGCACCATCGACACCATTGTTGAAAGTCTGCGTCATCGCCTGCTCGGAGGGCGTTGCATTGAGCATCTGCGTGTCAACAGAGGCAACTTGTGTTTCATTGGCAGCAGCCCCATTGGTGTTCACAATGGTTCCATCAGGCCGAACAACAACCGTCCGCACTTGTTTGGGAGCAACCGCACTGGAATTTTGAGCCACGTTCGACTCACCGCCAGACAAAGAAATCACGCGCGGTGTTTGTCCATCCGCAGTCATGGCAAGAGGCGTTTCAGTGGCCGGCATCAAATTGCTTGGCCCTTCATCGCTCTCGGACCCATCGATCCGATCATAAACTGTTTTATTCTGATGCGGAATGACTTTACCACCGGGATCATCCGGCGTTTCTTTTACCGGACCGTTATCGGCCGTCAGCAAAGGAGGCGCTGTATCGCCGCCATTGCCACTATTACCGAATCCCCAAGCAATCAAACCACCAACGGCAACGACGCCCACAACGGCTAAAGCCGCTATAAGTCCCTTACGAGATTTGCGCGGCTGAACCGCAGCAGCAATAGCCGCTTCAGTCTCCAAGGTCTGATAGTCTTCATTCTGATAGTAAGGTGCACTCTCGGCTGCAGCATAGGCCACACCTGGATCAGCATAAGTGCCATAAGCGCCATTCGCCGTGAGATCATCGCGGCCAACGGAACCATTCTGCGCGTCATACTCCGCCGCATAGCCTTGCTCATAGGTTGGTTGTGCAGGATCAGCATAGGAAGCGGTATTGGGGTCTGCATACCGCACATCATCATGATAATGTTCCGTCGGAGCCGCATAATGAGGGCCCTGCCCTGAAACATCGACGGCAGGAGCCGCACCCGCAGCTCTGGAGCGTTCATCATAGCCTGAATAGGGATCAGCTGGTGCCTGATTGAAAGCCGCATAAGGATCCGTTGCCGGATCGCTTTCGATTGGTGCCGTCACCTCTGGCACACTCGCACTGGCGTAGTTGTCGCGATCAATAGAGGGCGCAACATAAGGCTCGCGAGGCGCTGACGCAGTCGGTGTTGCACTCGATACGTGCCTATAGTCAGGAGATGGATCAACTATCGGTGTCTGCCGCGCAATGATCTCGTTCCATGTCTCAGAAACACTTGTTTCAGGTGCCCTAATATCTGGGCCTCTGCTCGCAGAAACCGCGGGCGCAGTCGCCTCAGCCCTTTCTCGAGATTCTGTTTGCGCAGCACGATAGTCAACGGCGGCGGCGTCTGCATAACGATGCTCCGAAGCAGCTGGTGTGGCCGCAACAGCAGGCGCCTCATGAGGTGGTTGCCCTGCCTGTCGGCTTAACTGGCCATAACTTCCGCTGGTTGCCATCGCTTCGCCATGCATGGATGCCGGAGTCGCCGGAGCACTAGCTTCTGGCGCTGGTTCGTCAAACAGATTGCTCCAATCATCAAGGCTAGGAGCCTTGCGAACGGGCTCTGAGGTCGCGTTGGAAGTAGGCATTGTGGCAACTGGTACAGCGGGTGCAGGAACCTCGACTCTAGGTTCCACAAGCGCTTGAGGTGCGGGCCTATGTGTTGCATGAGCCAAAGGATGAGGGCGGCTCAACTGGTCAGCAACAGTCTCAGGTACAGGTGCTGCAGTAGGTCTTGGTGCCTCAACAGGTGCAGGAGCTCGTGTAGCGACCGGAGTGGGAGCTAACGGTTCAGCCTGCGTATGGCCATAGTCTTGAGGGGCAACAGGTTGCTCTGCCTCTTGATGCCCTCGTAATTCGCGAATTAATTCTTGTTCAAGAATACGCAAATCTTCGCTGGAAACAGATGCCGAACGGCCTTCGTTTTGACCAGTAAGACCAAAATCTTGATTTACGATTCGGTCTAGCTCCGCCAGAGGGTCCTCGATTGCCTGTCCAGCACCACGCCCCTCGCGGGCCTGTTCATGGGGAGCAGGCCAACCGGAAGGAGTGGAAGCTGGCTTTTTGTCATTATTATCAGACATGACGATTTGCCTTTTCAATCATACACTTAACTCATAACACTTGGCAAAAGTTAGTCTGGAGTAGCATCTTCATCAGACGAATTTATCTCATTTCTTCTGGTGCCGTCACACCAAGCAGACCAAGCCCCGAAGCTATAACGGAGGCCACAGCCTGAACAAGAGCCAAGCGCGCTTGCGTCAATTCTTCATCTTTAGCGTTAATAAAGCGTAATTGCGGCATTTCCTTGCCCTTATTCCACACAGAATGAAAATATCCAGCAAGCTCATAAAGGTAAAAAGCAACACGATGCGGCTCTTGTGTTTCCGCCGCTCCCTCTACAATACGTGGATATTCTGACAGTTTGCGAATAAGCGCCAATTCAACTTCATCTTTGATTCCAGACAAGTCTACCTTGGCCAAATCATCGGCTTTAGAAGACACATTTGGCACCTCTACAGCGGCTTGACGGAAAATAGATGCCGTCCGGGCGTGGGCATACTGAACATAAAAGACGGGGTTGTCTTTGCTCTGCTCTGTCACTTTGGCAAAGTCGAAATCGATAGTCGCTTCAGACTTGCGGTACATCATCATGAAACGAACCGCATCGACGCCAACTTCCTCAACCACATCACGCAACGTGATGAAGTTTCCGGATCGCTTGGACATTTTGAGCTGCTCTCCATCGCGCATCAGATTGACAAGCTGGCAAATCTTGACCTCAAGCCCGCCATTGCCTTCAGTGATAGCAGAGACAGCCGCTTTGAGGCGCTTGACATAACCGCCATGGTCGGCCCCCAAAATATCAACCTGTTGTGCATAGCCACGTTTGAACTTGTCAAAGTGATAAGCAATATCATTAGCAAAATAGGTATTGCTGCCGTCTGATTTTTTCAGCGGGCGATCAATGTCATCACCAAAGTCCGAAGAGCGGAACAAGGTCTGCTCTCGGTCTTCCCAATCATCAGGAAGCTGCCCTTTTGGTGGAGGCAATGTGCCAACATAGACCTGCCCCTTATCGGTCAGCCAATCAATGGCTTCCTTGACGCGATTATGCTCCCCATGAATAAGACTGCGCTCAGAGAAAAACACATCATGTTTGACATTGAGCGCGAACAGATCGCTACGGATCATGTCCATCATCGCATCAACGGCAAATTCACGCACCAGCGGTAACCATTCTTCTTCGCTTATCTGCTTGAGCTTGGCGCCGTGCTCCTTGGCAAGCGCTTCTCCTACAGGAACCAGATAGTCACCGGGATAAAGCCCGTCAGGGATCGCACCGATATCGTCGCCCAGCGCTTCGCAATAGCGCAGATAGGCAGACCGAGCCAACACATCAACCTGACCACCTGCGTCATTGATATAATATTCGCGGCATACGTCATAACCGGAAAAAGCCAATAGATTAGCGATACAGTCACCCAGAACAGCTCCGCGCGTGTGGCCGACATGCATGGGACCAGTTGGGTTCGCTGATACATATTCCACATTCATCTTGGCTCCCTTGCCAAGATCGCCACGGCCAAAATCCTTACCCATAGCGACGATAGTACCGACAACGCCGCGCCAGAAATCATCAGCCAAGGTTAGGTTGATGAAACCCGGACCTGCAACATCGGCCTTGGCAACGTCAGCATCTTCCAGCAGAATATCGACGATTTTCGTCGCGACATCCCGTGGTTTCATACCAACCTGCTTGGCCAAAACCATGGCCGCGTTTGTCGCTAAATCACCATGAGAAGCATCGCGTGGCGGCTCGACATTCACACGTGTGAGGTCTAGCGCCGCGCCATCACGGCCCGTAAGGTCACTTTTGCCAATGGCAGCAACAACCCGGTCGGTGAAAAGAGTAAAGACGTTCATCGTCGATCCTGTCTGATAGTCTGCCAGATGACTAAATGCGGACGGAACCGGCCTCGCCCAAATGGCAAGCCGTCCCTTTTCCCGCTGTGTCTGGCTCATTTAACATATTGGCGTTGGAACTAACGCAATTCTGGTGTTACGTCAAACAATCGTCTGTGTTCAAGAATGGCAAAACGGTCTGTCATGCCCGCAACATAATCCGCAACACGGCGTGCAAGCACCTCTTTGGAGGACCCATCCAGATCAAATTGCCATTCAAACGGCATTGAATCGGGATGTTCGAAGTGAAACACAAACAGCTCTTTGAGCACCTGCTCTGCATTGCCCATCACTCGCATCACATTAGTTTCGCGATAGACATTCTCGAACAGAAACTTTTTAATCTCAGCCACGGTCTTGGCCATTTCCCCAGAAAAGCCAACGATCGTTTCACTTGCGTTGCGCACTTCCCCGACATTTTGAGGCGAAATGCGCGTCAAATTGGCCATGGAAGTCTTGATAACATCTTCCACCATACCCGTGATCAAACGGCGCACAATTTCATGTACCACGCGAGAGTCATCCAATCCAGGATAGCGGTCATACACTTCCACAAGGGCAGCGCCAATCAAAGGCAAATCACGTAATTGCTTCAAACTGATCAATCCTGCACGCAAACCATCGTCGATATCATGCGCGTTATAGGCAATGTCATCCGCAATTGCCGCAGCCTGCGCCTCGATGCTCGCATATGACTCCAAAAGCAAATCTTGCTCTTGTGCATAAGATCGTATGGCAAACGGTAAACCATTCGCATATTGATCAATGCCCTGCCCTGATGCGTCGGTCAGTGGTCCATTATGCTTAACCAACCCTTCCAGCGTTTCCCATGCCAGATTGAGACCATCAAATTCCGCATAATGCCGCTCCAGAGACGTCACTATGCGTAAGGACTGGGCGTTGTGGTCAAAGCCCCCATAGGGCAACATCAAAGCATCCAGCATGCGCTCCCCCGCATGCCCAAACGGGGTATGCCCCAAATCATGCGCCAGAGCCAATGCCTCGGCCAGATCTTCATCCACGAGCAAGGCCCGAGCAATAGACCGAGCAATTTGTGACACTTCCAACGTGTGCGTCAGGCGCGTGCGGTAGAGATCCCCTTCGTGATACAGAAAAACCTGTGTCTTATATTGTAACCGGCGAAATGCGGAAGAATGAATAATACGATCCCTGTCACGCTGAAAAGGTGTCCGTGTCGGGCTTTCCGGTTCCATAAACAAACGCCCCTTACTGCGTCCAGGGTCCACAGCATAACAAGCGCGTGGTTGCGCACCAAAACCGATTGAAGGCGTCATGTTTTCTTCCATTTTATACTCAAGATTGAGCTCTCACAGAGTCAAAGTCATGGACATAAGGGTTGACTGAGAAAAATTCACCCTTAACTATCAGGCTAACGATAACGCCTTATGAAGGCCAAACCCTCGTGATATTTTATCGTCGGCGCGGCCAGAGGAGAGGCTTATTCACAACTCTATGCCGCACCACCAGGAAATGTGGCTCCGATTCTGCGGCTCAACCAACAATTTGAGCTATTCCAGTGATACTCGATTCGCTTGAATTGCGGCAAACCAATGAAACAAAGCGTCATCCTGTCCCTTGGAAACCCAAGTCGACACCGAAACGCTCAAGACAGGAATGCATCCTATGTCGAATACGATCCTTGTAACCGACAACGCCATTCGGCGCATCGCCACCATTCTCAAAAAAGAGGGCGATGGCTCCATGCTGCGCATTTCCGTGACCGGCGGTGGCTGTTCAGGCTTCCAATATAATTACGATTTGGTCAAATCTCGCGAAGACGATGATCTGGTGATTGAACGGGATGGTGCGATAGTACTCTTGGACCCGCTAACCCAGCAATATATGGAAGGCTCACAGGTCGATTTTGTCGATGATGTTATGGGCCAGTCTTTCCAGATCACCAATCCACAAGCCACAGCCGCTTGTGGTTGCGGCACCAGCTTCGCAATGTGACCCCTCTGACGATCCTGTCAAATCTGAACACATCCTCGACAAAGGCCCTCCCCATGCGCATCGCGACCTGGAACATCAATGGCGTAAAAGCCCGTCATCCCAACCTGTTGCGCTGGCTAGAAGAAGAAAAGCCAGATATTGCCTGTTTGCAGGAAATCAAATCCGTCGATGAAGCCTTCCCTCGCGCAGACATAGAAGCGCTTGGATATACACTGGAAACCCATGGCCAAAAAGGCTTCAACGGCGTCGCCTTATTGTCCAAAACCCCGTTCGAAGAGGTTAACCGGCGGCTCCCCGGTGATGACACAGACGATCAAGCCCGTTTTATAGAAGGCGTGCTCGCAACCGACAAAGGCCCGTTGCGGGTGGTCAGCCTCTATTTGCCCAACGGCAATCCCGTCGATAGTGATAAATATCCCTATAAACTTGCTTGGATGCGCCGCTTGATCGACTGGGCCAAGGATCGTCTCACACTCGAAGAAGCATTTGTTTTGTCTGGCGATTACAACGTCATTCCGACCGCTGAGGATGTGCATGATCATGCAGCTTGGTGGGGTGATGCACTATATCGGCAGGAAACACTGGATTTGTTTCGCGAACTGAAGGCGCTGGGCTTGACCGAAGCCTTCCGCGCAGGCAACGCCACCCCACACCAATATTCATTCTGGGATTATCAAGCCGGCGCATGGCCTCGCAATCTGGGCATTCGCATTGACCATCATTTATTGTCTCCGGAGGCAGCAGATTGGCTAACCGGATGCGTCATCCAAAAAGACACGCGGGATTGGGAAAAACCATCAGACCACGTTCCCGTGGTCCTGTCTCTCGATTGCAACGCCAGCTAATTTTCTAAAAAAAGATCAGACAAGTTGGGTCAGCGTGCGCCGTTGACCCATTCTTCCGCTAATGAGACGGCTTTTTGGCGCGTGGGTTCATCCGCCAGAGCAAAGGCAGCTTCCTGACGATCCAACACCAACGGATTGCCAGAATCCAGTATGCGCGCAATCGTCAACCATTTAAGACCATTCACCGGTTGCCTTGGTACTTGAGTGCCGTCAAGCAACAGATCGCCCAACTGCAACTGGGCTTGAATATGCCCTTTGCGTGCAGCTTTATTCAACCAACGCGCAGCTTGACGTGTATCAGACTTGCCATTTTCCTCACGCAAATACGATATAGCCAGATGATATTGCGCGTCAGGATCGCGGAAGTAGGATGCAGCATACTGCAATAATTCTCGCGCCTTGTTGCGATCCGGGCGGAGTTTTTGATCGATGCCGACAGTCAAAAATGCACTCAACTCTACAAAAGCATTGGATACATAGCGCGCTTCGATAGAACCAGGTCTCGCGTCGCCATACCGCGCCACAATGTCGTTGAACAGATCAAACGCGCGGCTGCGATCTTTTAAAACACCGTCCCCATCCGCATACATGCGCCCCAGTTTCCACTGAGAGACCATGTGTCCATTGTGGGCCGCATAGGTCAAAGCATTGAGCGCAGTGCTCTTGTCACCAGACTTGTAGGCCTGAGCACCAAATCGAAAAGCTTCGTCCGCTTGCGCTCCACCTTCCAGCATCGTGCGTGGGTCAAAGGCATGCGCTGACACAACACCGGCTAAAACCAAAAGGCCAGCCAGAGACACACCACGCAGCTTTTTCACAATACTCATTTGAAGCTTCATCATTTCCAATTCGCCCGTCTCACACAACTTTGATTATGCGCACAAAGCTTAAATTTTATTTTTGACCAGCAGACACTAAAAGCACAATTCCAATCGCGCAGGCCACAAACCAAACCATCGGGAATCATCCAACCGTCGATACGGCAAGACGTCGCTAGAAAAAATGTCAACATTCAGGCGCAACATCCATGTTCCGCAAATACCAGTCGCTCTGCTATGCCGGAATGTGCCAGCATATTGTGGCTGAAGACGGGCAAAAACCATGAAAGAGCATGGTTAACAAAGTATTTTCCAAATTTCCGTGGCTTTTCTGCAACGCTCAAGGACAGCTCTCATACCAATTGCATAGAGCTTCTTGGGTCTCAATCGTTGACAAGTATCACTAGGTGTTAATCTAATTGGCCTAGGTTGCAAATAATCAACAGCCCAGAGAGAAGGACAGGCCGATGCCGATGCAAAGCGAAGAAAAAGAGAATGAACAGCCTGCTCCAACATCTGACGTTGGCCAGACCATCAACCCGGATGAAATTGATGACATCCAATTGACGCCGGAACTAAGCGGAGAAAAATCAAGTTCAAGGGGGTCGGCATTGCATCAATTGGCTGAAATGCGCCACGACCCCAATGCAATCCATCGCGTTTTTGAACAGGGTCTTTATCCCTACAAAACAAAAATGAAACGAATGGCCTATGAAAAGCAAAAAGGCCTTTTGCAGGTAGAATTGCTGAAAGCGCAGAATTGGGTCGAGGAAACGGGCCAGAAGATCGTGGTTCTGTTCGAAGGACGTGACGCCGCAGGCAAAGGCGGCACCATAAAACGTTTCATGGAACATCTAAACCCGCGGACCGCGCGCGTGGTGGCACTGAACAAGCCAACCGACCGTGAGCGCACCCAGTGGTATTATCAACGCTATATTGAACATTTGCCATCCGCAGGCGAAACAGTTCTGTTTGACCGCTCTTGGTACAACAGGGCCGGCGTTGAGAGGGTGATGGGCTTTTGCTCTCCGTCCGAATACCTTGAATTCATGCGCCAAACACCAGAATTCGAGCGCATGATTTGCCGCTCAGGCGTGCGGTTGTTCAAATACTGGTTCTCTGTGACACAGGAAGAACAACGCAGACGGTTTGCCTCTCGCGAGCTAGACCCACTCAAACAATGGAAGTTGTCGCCGGTCGACAAGGCATCGCTAAACAAATGGGATGATTATACCGAAGCCAAAGAAGCAATGTTCTTTTATACAGACACTGCAGATGCACCTTGGACAATCATCAAATCCAATGACAAAAAACGCGCACGTCTAAACTGTATGCAGCATTTTTTAGCGTCCCTGCCCTATCCAAACAAAGACCACCATATCGTCCATGGCCCAGACCCGCTGATCGTTGGCCATTCCGGCTATGTAATCGGAAATGACACACAAATTCTTGGCAAAAGCTTGCATCCCGACACCAAGGAATAAGGGCGAAGAAACTATAAAATGCAAAAGGCCGCAGGGTTTCCGAAGCGACCTTTTGCATTTAAACACAATAAGAACAGTTGCCTTATCCGTAAATGCGATCAGCCCGTTGCTCAAACGCACTGGAGAACTTATGGAAGGCCTTATCAAACACGGCCCCCATAAGCCCAGCCAACATCCGGCTTTTAAACTCATAATCAATGTAAAACACGATCACACTGGCCGCAGCTAGTCCATCAATCGGCTCGAACGTCCAACGATTCTCAAGATGTTTGAACGGGCCGTCCAGATATTCCACCAAGATCTCATTGTCTTGCGGTTTCAGCGTCACCTTCGAGGTGAAGCTTTCGCTGATCAACTTGTAGGCAACCACCATGTCGGCGACCAGAACAGAGCCTTCCGATGTTTCCTGATGCCCTCGCACATGCAATGACTTACATAGCGGAACAAAATCGGGATAGCTCTGCACATCAGCTACCAGATCAAACATCTGACTGGCGGAATGATTGACTTTTTGTCGCGATTGAAATTTCGGCATTCTTTGGTGACAAGTCCCGATCAGTGACCCAGTTTGGTCATGCGTGCTGCCTTCAATTTGGCAAAATCATCACCGGCATGATGGGAAGAACGCGTCAGCGGGCTGGCCGAAACCAGCATAAATCCCTTGGTATAAGCGATGGTTTCATATCCCTTGAATTCATCGGGAGTGACAAAGTTCAAAACAGGATGATGCTTTTTTGATGGTTGCAGATATTGACCAATGGTCAAAAAATCAACTTCAGCCACCCGCAAGTCATCCATCAATTGTAAAATTTCATTCCGCTCTTCGCCCAGTCCAACCATGATGCCGGACTTGGTGAACATCGTCGGATCCAACTCTTTGACGCGCTGCAACAAACGAATGGAATGGAAATAGCGAGCACCCGGACGGACCTTGAGATAATTGGACGGTACCGTTTCCAGATTGTGGTTGAACACATCCGGTTTGGCCGCCACAACAATCTCCAGCGCACCGTCTTTACGCAGAAAATCGGGGGTCAACACTTCAATGGTCGTCTCTGGCGAAGCGGCTCGTATGGCGTGAATGACATCAGCAAAATGCTGTGCCCCGCCATCAGCCAGATCATCACGGTCAACGGATGTGATCACCACATGCTTGAGGCCCATTTGCGCAACAGCACGGCCTGTATTTTCAGGCTCTTTGGGGTCTAGCGCATTGGGAATACCAGTAGAGACATTGCAAAAAGCACAAGCGCGCGTACAGGTCTCGCCCATGATCATAAAACTGGCGTGGCGCTGGGACCAGCACTCGCCCATATTCGGGCAACCCGCTTCTTCACAGACTGTGACAAGATTGTTTTCTTTTACGATACTGCGCGTTTCTTTATAAACCGGTGACCCCGGCGCTTTGACGCGAATCCAGTCCGGTTTGCGCATCACAGGATTGTCAGGCTTATGGGCCTTTTCAGGATGACGAGGGCGAACAGACACAGAGTCGATTGCCTTTGCCTTGTTTGAAACGGTATCAATAATGGTAACCATTCAGCTTTCCTCGTCATCCTGTATTTTTTTGAAGCACTGAGCTTCATACGGTCAGTTGCGACCGGTGGCTCATTCAGCTTCGAATTTTTTGATAGACAAACAGCACCAGAATTGCGCCAAGTGAAGCAACAATGATGCTATCAACCCAACCCATTCCTGTCAGTGTCAGTATTCCAGGAAGTACTTTCTGAGCAAGAAAGCCACCAACCAAGCCACCAATCACACCAACAATTAAGTTGGTCAACAAGCCATGATTGGAGTTCATAACTTTCTCTGCGACAAAACCGGCAACGATACCGACGACGATTGAACCGATTAGACCAAGTCCCAACATTTCTCAAGCCTCTCTCTTTAAGTATGCACCCGGACCACACTTAAGCCCCGCCTTCTACATAACACTTCAATAAATGAGTGCAAGCACCAGACAATGAGGCGGGATAAAATTTCCCGCCTCTTTCGATGCATTTACTTGCAAATTTTGTCTGTCTGGTAGGGTAGAACCCGAACAGCTTAGCTCTGGATCACCATGCCATAGGCATCGCGTACTGATTCAGGCATCATTTCTGACAAGGTCGGATGCGGGAAGATTGTGTGCATCAAATCTTCTTCAGTCGTCTCCAGGCTCATGGCAACAACAAATCCTTGAATAAGCTCTGTCACTTCAGCACCAATCATATGAGCACCGAGCATTTGACCTGTCTTTTTATCAAAGATGGTTTTGATCATGCCCTCAGGTTCGCCCAATGCAATTGCCTTGCCGTTGGCAATGAAGGGGAAGCGGCCAACGCGCACATCGAGGCCTTTTTCCTTACATGCCTGCTCTGTGAGCCCCACCGAAGCCACCTGCGGATGACAATAGGTACAACCCGGAATCTGGCTTTTATCCATCGGATGCACATTTTCAACACCAGCGATTTTCTCGACACAGACGACGCCTTCATGCTCGGCTTTGTGCGCCAGCATCGGAGGGCCCGCCACGTCTCCAATGGCATAAACGCCGGGAACATTGGTGCGACCATAACCATCAATGACAATGCAGCCACGATCGGTTTTGATACCCATTTTTTCAAGGCCTAGATCTTCGATGTTTCCGACCACACCGACAGCAGAGATAATACGATCCGCCTTGATGGTCTCGGTTTTTCCGCCTTTTTTCTCGACATTGGCAACAACATTGTCGCCGCCTTTGGTGACACTGGTCACCTTTGCTTCAGTCAAGATTTTGATGCCCTGCTTTTCAAGCGATTTGCGCGCCATGGCGGAGATTTCATCATCTTCCGGCGGCAAAATTTTGGGCATCATTTCGACCACAGTCACTTCGGCACCCATAGTGCGATAGAAGCTGGCAAACTCAATACCGATTGCACCCGAGCCGACAACCAACAAAGACTTAGGCATGATATCGGGCTTAAGGGCTTCAAAATATGTCCAGATCAGCTTTTTGTCAGGCTCAAGACCGGGTAGAATCCGAGGACGAGCACCCGTGGACAGAATGATGTGAGGCGCTTTGTAAACACCCGCATCATCACCGGTGACCTTGATAGCGCCTTTGCCATCAAGAACAGCAGTGCCTTTGATCACGGTTACTTTGTTCTTTTTCATCAAAAAGCCAACGCCGTTGTTGAGCTGTTTGGAAACGCCTCGCGACCGCTCGATCACTTTATTGATATCAAAGCTTACATTGTCTGCTGACAGACCATAGTCTTTGGCATTCTGCATAAAGTGATAAATCTCGGCAGACCGCAACAAAGCTTTGGTCGGAATACAACCCCAGTTGAGGCAAATACCGCCCAGATCTTTCTTTTCGACGATTGCAGTTTTAAGACCCAATTGCGACGCGCGGATAGCGGTCACATAGCCCCCCGGGCCAGAGCCAACCACGATCACATCAAATTCATTTTGTGCCATTTCCCAGGTTCCTCTACATTGTCTGTTCTTAAAGACAAAAGGCTATAGCGCCTTCTCTCGTTAAACTGATGGCCAGATTGCAGCGTAATGCCAACCTGCTAGCCTGAGTTTCTTTAACCAGCCGCACGGGACATCCCATGACGATCATTTCCATTAAGAGCCGCTCTCTGGCTCTGTTGTGTCTTAGCCAAGTGGCTGTCCTGTCGCTGTGGTTTTCCGCCTCGGCGGTTGCGCCCGGATTGGCCAGTGAATTTGCACTCAGCGGCGATAAAGTCGCGCTTCTGTCCTCGTCCGTTCAGGCGGGCTTTGTCATCGGATGTTTGATCAGCGCCGGTTTTGGTTTGGCTGATCGTACCGATCCTCGTGTTCTCTACGCTGTTTGCGCAGTCTTGGGTGCGCTGGCAAATTATGCCTTTATCTATTCCGAGCCCGGCTCCAACCTTTCGATTGTCTTGCGGCTTGCCACCGGCGCGGTCATTGCCGGCGTGTATCCCGTTGGCATGAAGATCGCCATGAGTTGGGCCAGAAAAGACGCTGGCATGCTGGTAGGCATGTTGGTCGGCTCGTTGATGATCGGCTCTGCAGCCCCTCACCTCATCGCCTTTTGGGGCGATGTGGACTGGCGCGCCGTGCTTCTGGCCACCAGCTGGATATCGGCAATTGGTGGACTGTCTGTCATGCTGGTGGCGATCGGCCCCAACTTTGCCAAAAGCCCCAAATTCAAACTCGGCCTCGCCTTTGAATCCCTGACCAACAAACCCATTCGATTGGCCAACTTCGGATATTTTGGTCACATGTGGGAAGTTTATGCCATGTGGGCGTGGATCGCTTTGTTCCTTGGCGCCAGTTTTGAGTTCTCCGGCGTTGAAAATCCTCAGCGTTGGGCGTCCCTGATGACCTTTTTCACCATTGCGGCAGGCGCTCCGGGTTCCATGATCGGCGGCATGATTGCCGATCGCATCGGACGCACCTTGATGACCAGCGTCGTGCTGGCCATGAGCGGCACTTGCGCCTTGATCATCGGCCCTCTGTTTGGCGGCCCCGTGTTTCTGGTCTGCCTCATAGCCATCTTGTGGGGCGCAACCGTCTCGCCGGACAGCGCGCAATTCTCCACCGCTGTGGGAGAATTGTCCAAGCCAGAAAATCGCGGCACGATGCTGACCATGCAGACCGCCATCGGCTTTTCTCTTGCGCTTGTCTCTGTTCAACTCATGCCCCATTGGATCGCTCTGGTTGGTTGGCACTGGGCTTTCACCCCATTGGTGGCAGGCCCGGTTTTTGGAATAGTGTCGATGCTGAAACTAAGAAAACTACCTCAGTCCCAGCAGCTCGCAGGAGGCAAGCGGTAGAACTCAATCCAACCCAGCTATTCTTCGCACTTCTCTCACTCGATTTGCTGAGAGCCTTCGACACATTTTAATCAATATCATCGGATTCCGGTTTCCCGCGACTTCCTTCGGAGCAAGACTTGACTTGGTAGACAAACCAAACTTATTTCCTTCACAGGCACCTGCTTGCCAGTCAAGACTTTTACTAGTCAGTGAATAACAAGCGTTCCGGCCACTGTTACGAAAATCGAAACAAACTCTTGGCTTCGGACCTTTAGTAACGGACCACCGACCATACCGCAGTTTTTTCATCCCGCTCTGGGCACGGATAGCTGAACCATTCTTACCCAAATAGTAAATAGATACCCTACGCCCCGTTTCCCAAAAAACACGAGAAGTTCCCGCAAGTAAGTGTTGAACTGCCGAACTGCGATCGCCGGGAGCACGTGCTAACTTGGTATAAGTCACCGACCCGCCGAAGCTTGGACCGAAACCAATTATTGAGATACAAATAAACGTAGAAATTGCTATCAGATTATTTTTTGTCATCATTAACCTCTTGATATTGATGCACAGCCAAATGGTAGTTTGGAAAGCTTTGCACCCTGAGGTCGCAGGAGCCAATAGACACCCTTCAATTTCGTTCACTTATTCGCAATTACTTGCAACCATGTAGTGTCAGTCTGCAACAAGCATCAATTACTGACACCACACTTGTTTCTCTAGACCAGCATGCCCATGGGGCTTTCAATATAGCCTTTGAAAGCAGCCAGAAGCTCGGCACCCAATGCACCATCAACCACTCGGTGGTCACAGGACAATGTCACAGACATAACGGTGGCCGCAGCCACTGCACCGTCTTTGATCACAGCCCGCTGTTCACCAGCGCCAATTGCAATAATCGTACCGTGCGGTGGATTGATCACAGCTGAGAAGCTTTTGACGCCCATCATACCGAGGTTGGACACAGCAGTTGTGCCACCCTGATATTCTGCAGGTGTCAGCTTCTTATCGCGCGCACGTCCAGCCAGATCTTTCATTTCATTAGAAATGGCAGAAAGAGATTTCTGTTCGGCCTTGCGAATAACCGGAGTGAACAGCCCGTCAGGCACAGACACGGCAACACCAACATCAGAATGCGTGTGCAACAAACGCGAACTCTCGGTCCAAGTGGCGTTGGCCATAGGCACTTTCTGAAGCGCCATTGCCATACCCTTGATGATGAAATCATTCACCGAAAGCTTATAGGAAGGCTTATCCTCTTTGTTGACAGGGGCCTGACTATTGATCTGCTTACGCAGAGCCAACAGAGCATCGAGCTCAACATCAACTTCGAGATAGAAGTGCGGCACAGTCTGCTTGGATTCTTGCAAACGCTGTGCAATCACCTTGCGCATACCTGAATGAGGGACTTCCTCATAAGAACCCTCTTCATACAGCGCCTTGATAGCATCATCACTTGGAGCCGATGGAGCGTTCGCAGCCTGAGCAGGTACTGCTGCGGCAGGAGCCGGAGCAGAAGCCGATGCAGTTCCGGCTTCAATCGCCGCATCCACATCACGCTTGACAATACGGCCACGAGGACCTGACCCAGCAATCTTGGACAGGTCCAGATCGTTCATTTTGGCTAAACGACGCGCCAAAGGCGAGGAGAAAATGCGATTTCCATCAGCAGCCGTGGCCACAGGGCCAGCGGAAACGTCTGCAGCAGGCGCAGCGACGGCTGTATCCGCTGCCGGAGCGGAAGGCTCAGGTGCAGGAGCCGCAGCAGCTGGAGCAGACGCATCCATTGCCGAGGCGTCTTCGCCTTCTTCCAGCAAAATCGCAATCGGTGCGTTGACAGGCACGTCGGTTGCTCCGGCTTCCACCAGAATTTTACCAATCACACCTTCATCGACCGCTTCCACTTCCATGGTTGCTTTGTCGGTTTCAATTTCAGCGATGACGTCCCCCGAAGAGACCTCATCACCTTCTTTAACCAGCCATTTGGCCAGATTGCCGCTTTCCATAGTAGGAGAAAGGGCCGGCATGGTAATGGTTACGGGCATTATACTCTCTCCTTAAGCGCTATAGGTCACAGCTTTAACAGCCGCGATCACATCACCAATATTAGGCAGCGCCAGTTTTTCAAGATTGGCAGCATATGGCATTGGCACATCTTTGCCAGTCACACGAGCCACCGGAGCATCAAGATAATCAAAGGCATCCTGCATCACGCGGAAACCAACCTCTGACGAAATGGAAGCCTGCGGCCACCCTTCTTCCACGGTGACACAACGTCCGGTTTTGATAACCGAACGCAAAACAGTGTCCATATCCAGCGGTCGCAGCGTGCGCAAATCAATCACTTCGGCTTCAATACCATCCTTGGCCAGCTCTTCCGCAGCGCCAAGCGCATAGGACATGCCGATACCAAAGGAAACGATAGTCACATCTTTACCCTTGCGCGCAATCCGCGCTTTGCCAAGAGGAACGATGTGATCTTCAATGTCAGGAACATCAAAGCTCTGGCCATACAGGATTTCATTCTCAAGGAAGACAACAGGATTGTCTGAACGGATTGCCGACTTCATCAGGCCCTTATAGTCAGAAGCCATATAAGGATGCACGACTGTCAAACCAGGGACCGAACTATACCAGGCAGAGAAATCCTGTGAGTGCTGAGCACCCACGCGCGCAGCGGCACCATTTGCACCACGGAAAACAATCGGGTTGGTGATCTGACCGCCGGACATATAAAGCGTCTTGGCAGAAGAGTTGATAATGTGGTCCATCGCCTGCAGAGCGAAGTTGAAGGTCATAAATTCAACAATCGGCCGCAGACCCGCCATAGCAGCACCAGCAGCAAGGCCAGTGAAGCCATGCTCGGTGATTGGCGTATCAATCACACGGCGTTCGCCGAATTCATCCAGCATACCTTGGGAGATTTTATAAGCGCCCTGATATTGCGCCACTTCTTCACCCATCAAGAAAACACGTTCATCAGCGCGCATTTCTTCCACCATCGCGTCACGCAAAGCTTCGCGCACGGTCTGGGTCTTCATTGGAGTGCCTTCGGGAATTTCCGGATCTTCGTCAACATCAGGCAATGAGATCGGGGCAGCAGCAACAGGCGCCGCAACGGCAGGCGCTTCAGCTTTGCCCTCGTCAGCAGCAGGAGCCGTCGAAGCGGAGGCGGCGGCATCAAGAGAAGATGCATCTTCGCCCTCTTCCAAAATCAAAGCGATCAGGCTGTTTACCTTCACACCTTGCGTACCTTCGGCAACAACGATCTTTCCAAGCGTGCCTTCTTCCACCGATTCCACTTCCATTGTGGCTTTATCGGTTTCAATCTCAGCAAGCACATCGCCGATAGCGATTGAATCGCCTTCACTCTTGACCCATTTGGCCAAATTACCTTCTTCCATCGTCGGAGAAAGGGCTGGCATCAAAACTTGAATTGGCATGATTTCTATCCCTTTTCCTTAAATGGTAATATCGGTCCAAAGCTCGGCAGCATCTGGTTCAGGATTTGACTGAGCATATTCGGCAGCTTCCGAAACAACAGAACGAATAGATTTATCAATCGCCTTCAATTCGTCTTCGCTCGCCATGCCACCTTCAATCAAGCGCTGACGCACCTGCTCAATTGGGTCATGTTCGTTGCGCATTTTCTGCACTTCTTCTTTGGAACGGTATTTTGCCGGATCAGACATAGAGTGACCACGATAGCGATAGGTCAGCATCTCAAGGATATAAGGCCCCTTGCCTGCGCGCGCCCATTCGATAGACCGCTCGGCTGCAGCCAAAACAGCACGCACATCCATACCATCGACTTGCTCACCGGGAATACCAAACGAAGCACCGCGCTGAGAGAGGTCCGTATTGGAAGAAGACCGCTCGATCGAAGTCCCCATGCCATATTTATTGTTTTCAATCACATAAATCGCAGGCAAATTCCAGAGCTTCGCCATATTGAAGCACTCATAAATCTGACCCTGATTGGATGCACCGTCACCGAAATAGATCATCGAGACATTGTCATTGCCTCGGTAGGTATTGGCAAAAGCCAGTCCGGTACCGATCGACACCTGAGCACCAACGATGCCATGACCGCCAAAGAAATTCTTTTCGCGGCTAAACATATGCATCGAGCCACCCTTACCCTTGGAATAGCCATCGCGACGCCCCGTCAACTCAGCCATAACCCCTTTGGGCTCCATGCCACAAACGAGCATGTGACCATGGTCACGATAAGAGGTGACAACCTGATCGCCCTCTTTCGATGCCATCTGCATCCCAACTACAACGGCTTCTTGACCGATATAGAGATGACAGAAGCCGCCGATCAGGCCCATGCCATACATTTGGCCGGCCTTCTCTTCAAAACGCCGAATCATAAGCATTTCACGATAAGCGTGAAGCTCTTGATCTTTGTCGAATTCTACGATTGTACGGTTGATTTGGGTGCGAGTTGACCCTTTTGCCACCTGTTTCTTGGTGGCACTTGTCGCGGATGCTGCCATGCTGCTGCTCCCTAAAGCGTTTCCCTAAAGGCACAATACTTGAGATTGAGGTAATCCGCAATTGCGGAAAAGACTAACTAAGAGGAGGGATTTTATACGGCAAGGTAATGAAAAACATAGACTTTCAAGAATAAACCAATATTCAGTTAACTAAAATACGTAAACTAAAAACAAGTTAATTATTGAAAATTACAATTTCATCCGGATGCGCAACATTCATGTAAGCACGAGCGCGCTCTTCCATCATATCCGGATCAAGCGTTTCACGACGAAACAAAGCAATGCGGTGTTCATTGGTCTCTCTAGCAAGCCGCAAAGCAAGCAAATCCGCCTCCAGACCATCAGTCCGCGCCTTCATATCAGTCAGTGCATACACACCATACCCGCCATGAAGCGCATGGAATACAAAATACCCCAAAATCAGGAGAAAACTAAAAGGAAGCGCCAACTGACGCAAAACAGAATTTCTTCTTTGGCGAGTTGCCATGCCGTACACCCTACAAAATCGGCAACCAAGCAGTACGCAAAACCTTTTCTGCTTGGTTCGACATCCATTAAGCCCCACTAGCGTTAACAAAGGCTTTCCCAAACAAGACTTCTCGCATATTTCTGACACTTTTTTGGTTTACTAAAGATTAACAAAATCAATTGCTTAACGAAGAGTTTACACAATTGACTCAACACGACACATCTTGCGTAATACCCCTAAGAATAAGGCGCCATTCAAAAGCAAGTCATGTAGCATCCATTCGCAATTGATCTTTGTCATAGGATTAAGGCGGCACAACAGCAACAAAGAGAGATACATTGTGTCTGGCGCAACATAATGCCATCAGCACCAAGAGACACACAGCCAATCAAGCGCCCACCGCAAGGCCATGTCATGCACATACACACCCGAAGCCAACCCGTTTTTTCTGACTTGCGCGACTTTATGCAGTTTTGTGAAGAACACGGCGCCCTGATCCGCATATCTGAACCAGTCAGCATGAACCTGCAAGCGACTGAGCTACAAAAGCGTATCATGAAGAAAAATGGCCCTGCCCTCCTGCTAGAACACCCCATCAAGTCAGACGGCACACCCAGCGACATGCCCGTCTTGATCAATTTGTTCGGCACAGTTGAGCGCGTCGCTTGGGCTCTGGGCTGTAAAGACAGCCAATTGGAACAACTAGGAGATTTTCTTGCCTACCTACGCCAACCTCAACCACCCGAACGTTCAGAGATACTTGGCGCAATTGGACCTCTTTTCAAAGCAGCCACCAGTTTGCGCGGCAAAATCCAATCTTCAGCCCCTTGCCAAGAGATTATAAAGACAGGCGACGATATCGACCTTGGTGCGCTACCGATCCAAACCTGCTGGCCAGGCGAACCCGCTCCGCTCATCACATGGCCCATTGTCATCACCCACCCGGAAGATAACGATGACATCAAAGCCTACAATTGGGGCGTCTATCGCATGCAACAAGCAACGCCCAACAAAGCGATCATGCGCTGGCTGGAAAATCGCGGGGGCGCGGCACACTTTCGCACATGGAAGCAAGCAGGCAAAGACATGCCAATCGCCATCGCCATAGGCAGTGACCCCGCAACAATTATGGGCGCCGTCACCCCGATTCCCGAAACACTCAGCGAAGCTCAATTCTCGGGTCTCTTCCGCGGCAAACCAACACAGCTGGTCAAGGCCAAGACTCAACCGGTCCTTGTGCCAGCAAACGCAGAGATCGTCATTGAGGGGACCATCTCTGCGACAGAGACGATGCAAGAAGGGCCGTATGGCGACCACACAGGCTATTATAATTCGGTTGAGGCCTTCCCCGTCATGACAGTAACCGCAATCACCCACAAGCGCGCGCCTATCTATCTATCCACCTATACAGGCCGGGCGCCTGATGAACCCTCCGTAATTTCAGAAGCTCTCAACGACGTTTTTTTGCCACTGGTCAAACAAGCCTTCCCCGAAGTGGTCGATTGTTGGTTGCCACCAGAGGCAGCCTCTTACCGCATTGCCGTCATATCAATCAACAAACGCTACGCAGGACAAGCCCGACGCGTCATGATGGGTATGTGGTCAATGTTGCCACAATTCAATTTCACCAAGCTGATCATCGTGGTAGATGCGCATATCAACGCCCGCAATTGGGATGACGTCATGTGGGCGGTAGCCACCAAGACCGATCCGGGCCGCGATTTACTGCAGGTGAACAACACGCCGATTGACTATCTCGATTTTGCCTCCCCCCTGGAAGGGCTGGGCGGAAAGATGGGCATCGACGCGACCAACAAAATTGACAGCGAGACGAGTCGAGAATGGGGGCGCGAGCTAAAAATGGACGAAGATGTCATCAAAAAGGTCGATGATCTGATGCTGAAAATCGGATTAGAATGACAGCACCACACCGTCGCCACACCATCTCCTCCATGACCAAATGAAAGTTACCCAATGAGAGAACAATCTCCATCAAAGATTGGCATCGTCATTTCAGGTGCGTCAGGGTCGCTGCTGGCACTGCAAGCCTTGCGCATCCTCAAAGCCCTGACCAACAAAAACCCGACGCTTAGCAGCCATTTGATCATCACCCAAGGCGCAAGACGCACTGCAGAGCTTGAGCTGAACGCATCTCAACGTGTAGAGCTGACCGCACTTGCCGACCATATTTATGATGACAACAATCTGACTGCGACGTTTGCCAGTGGCTCCAACCCACTCAGTGGACTGCTCGTTGTCCCCTGCTCCATTCGCTCACTGTCTGCCATCGCCTACAGCCAAACAGATCGCCTGTCGATCCGTGCAGCAGACGTGATGCTAAAGGAACGCCGCCCGCTCGTCCTGGCGGTTCGCGAAACCCCTTTCCACGCAGGACATTTGCAGGCAATGCAATTGATCACTCAAATGGGCGGCATCATCGCACCGCCCGTTCCGGCCTTCTACCTTGCACCCAAGAGCATTGACGAACTAGCCGAACAAAGTGCCGCCCGCCTTCTTGCTCTGCTTGGCCTAGATATGGGCAATTGGCTCAAACAGTGGCAACCGCCGAGCTCGGATTAACCCGTATAAATGGGCGAAAAGAACCTGACAGCATGACTTTGATCCTTTATGGTCACACCCGCAGCAAATCCGAGCATAAGGACAAACCATGTTGTTACTGACAGCGATTAGACAAACCCTTGCAGGCTTCTGGCGCCTTATGGTTGGCATTGTCTTGGGCACCATGCTCTATGTCTATTGCTTTTTATATCGCGAGACCATCTTCACTACGGTTCACCTCTGGACCCGTGATGCGGTTAATTGGCTTGAGGCCCAACCCTACTTGATGGATTATGCCAAATGGTATGAACTCCTGAAAATCGATGACAAGCTAGCCTTTGCACTCTACGTGCTGTTTGCACGCCTCGTTTGGATGTTTTTTGAGTCCATAATAACATTCCTATTCCGCAAGATGCGCCACGGCTGAGCGAACCAAAGGCGGCCGCTCGCTAAAATTCCGCATGCCGCACGACCTTCGCAGGATTTGCTTGCGAAGCATTTTGATGTAATAGAATTACAGTCACCACCAATATGCAAACTTAAGCACCACAACACGGTAGCTGCATACAGGCACCCCGAAACCTGTCAGCGCCTTCTCCTGCACATCACAGACTGCGCTTAACCTCCAAAATCCCGAAAACCAAACAACACAACAAAAGCCCCAGCAAGGCTCAGCTCAAGGTCTGCGTTGAGATTCATTTCATATGCATTGAAATATAATTATTTCATTTCTTATGAAATGCAATACAATGTATCTTCAGCAATTGCTTGTGCTAATCAAATAAAAACCCGGATGCCAGACGGCAAACCGGGTTTAATAAAGCAAATCAATAAGCCAGAGGAGCTTGATTACTCAGCGGGTAAGTGCGTTGCACCGACGGGCTCAACGACAGCAGCATTCAACAATTTACGATACACAGCAAACCAATAAACAATGTAGGCAATGCCGAAGGTGACAAACGAAAGCAATAGCCAGATCAGCGCATGCACAATGATCTGAGCCAGACTAAAATCTACATAAAGACGGCCAATTTTTTGGCCCGCAGAATCAATCACATAGGTCTTGTTGATCGGCGCTTTGGCCAAATAGTAGGGCATGACAAATGCCCCCAGACCGAGCGTTAAAACAGTCAGAATAATCCAAAGAATAACAAGAACGAATGCCTCCAGCAGCTCGAACTCACATTTCAACCCACTCATCTATCTCTCCTGTTTACAATAGCCTCCCTTGCTTAATGCGGGTAGCCAACCATTGCAACCAACATAGCAGCAACCACTACACCCGATTTTGTTACCGCCATGACAAAAACCGGCATACCAATCAAGGTACGCCGGTTTTAAATAGTGCAGTCATTGGCGGCGAAAACCGCCAGCTTCAAGACTGAATTAGCCTTTGAGGATAGAACGGCCAGCGAATTTCGCCATTGGGCCAAGCTCTTCTTCAATGCGGATCAGTTGGTTGTATTTTGCCAACCGGTCTGAACGGGAAAGCGAACCGGTTTTGATTTGGCCGCAGTTAGTTGCGACAGCCAAGTCAGCGATGGTTGCATCCTCGGTTTCACCAGAACGGTGAGACATAACAGCGGTGTAAGCAGCCTTATGAGCCATTTCAACAGCTTCCAGTGTCTCGGTCAATGAACCAATTTGGTTCACTTTTACGAGGATGGAGTTGCCGACGCCCATTTTGATGCCGTCTTTAAGACGCGCGGTGTTGGTTACGAACAGGTCATCACCAACCAGCTGACATTTGTCGCCGATTTTTTCGGTCAGCAGTTTCCAGCCTTCCCAATCGTCTTCGTCCATGCCGTCTTCGATGGAGATGATTGGGTATTTCGCAACCAAAGCGGCCAAATAGTCAGCCATACCAGCGGAGTCCAGAACGGTACCTTCGCCTTTGAGGTTGTATTTTCCGTCATTATAGAATTCAGAAGAAGCACAATCCAAAGCGAGGAACACATCTTCGCCAGGTTTGTAACCAGCAACTTTGATGGATTCCATAATGAAGTCCAACGCAGCTTCTGTTGATTCGATGTTTGGAGCAAAACCACCTTCATCGCCCACAGCAGTGTTGTGACCAGCAGCTTTCAAGCCTTTTTTCAAAGCATGGAAGATTTCTGCACCCCAACGGATTGCTTCAGCAACGGTTTCTGCCCCAACAGGCATAACCATGAATTCCTGAATGTCGATTGGGTTATCAGCATGCTCACCACCATTGATGATGTTCATCATTGGTACTGGAAGAACACAAGCATTTGCACCACCAACATAGCGATACAGTGGCAGGCCAGATGCTTCAGCAGCGGCCTTGGCAACAGCCATAGACGTACCCAGAATAGCGTTGGCGCCAAGACGGCCTTTGTTTTCGGTACCATCAAGCTCGATCATCACCTGATCAATCTGGATCTGGTTTTCAGCATCAAGACCAATGAGCGCGTCAAAGATTTCATCGTTGACAGCTTCAACAGCTTTGGTGACACCCTTGCCCAAATAGCGATCTTCACCATCGCGCAATTCATGTGCTTCGTGCACACCAGTGGAAGCGCCAGACGGTACTGCAGCGCGGCCCATAGAGCCGTCTTCCAATATTACGTCCACCTCAACGGTTGGATTGCCGCGGCTGTCCAGGATCTCGCGAGCCAGGATGTCGATAATTGCGGTCATGGTCGTACCTCAATTTGAATGGATTGAATTAAATCAGATGCCTGCTATCTAGCGAATCTTGAGCCAGAATCATAGAGCATTCGAAACTTTTTATCTGCAAATGGACCCTATGGAACCATTTTGACAGTCCGATTACAGTGTTTTTCCGAGGTCCACATTGATCTGTGTAAAATCAAGCTTTAGTCGTAAGCCTTTTTGCGCAATAGCAGTTATGCAACCAACGCAACGCTCATTTTATAGGTCGAATCATTTCTGTTGGATTTAGCACTTTTTCAGCGCCCACAGTCCTTAAGCGTCAAAAATGGCAGGACAATAGCATCCATTAAGCATGCACCGAATTTTGTACGAATCGGGTATGACCAACAAAGGCAATTCATACGATAGCGAGGCAGCCGGTGAACAGATTGATCATCACAAATGGCGACAGTGCAGCAGACCTTCTCAAAGAAGCAGGAATAGGCGACACAGTTCTACCATGGCGCGATATCTTGCATGAAGGCCCAGTGCCTGACGCTGACGACGATTTGTTTGGGGTTATCCGCGCAAAATTTCTGGCTGACGGACACTTCAATAATGAAGCCGACATTCAGCGCGATTTCAAAGAGCGCCTCAACATCATCAGAAACCACGCAGTCTATGATCGGATCGAGCTTTGGTTTGAGCATGATCTGTATGATCAGCTGCAAATTCTGCAAATTCTGGACATGTTGAGCAGATTCGGACGGATCAACAACGTGTTCATCATACAGGCGCCGACTTATTTGGGCATGCAGAGTGCTGAGAATATTGGCCGCTTTAAAGAGCTTTGTCTGCCCGTTCTGGATCGCATGTTCGGTTTCGCCGCCAAAACATGGAAAGCCTATGTCTCAGGTGGTCCAGAAGCGATCAATGAATTGCGGCAAGAACCGATTCCCGGATTTCCCTTTTTGGAAATCGCCCTTCTGCGCATCCTACAGGAATTGCCTGGAACCGATGGGCTGTCCCGCACCGAACGTCAAATAATCTATAGCTTGGATCGCGGCGTATCTCGCCCAGGCATGTTGTTTGCGCAAGTGCTCAATATGGAAGAAGCCGCCTTCTTGGGTGATTTGAGCTTCTTTAGAATACTGTCTGGCCTTCAATATTGCACACGCCCCGTCTTGAGTGGCTTGCCTCAAAAATTCAATACAAAGATCTTCTCTGACGGCAATCAACGCAAAGAGTTCATCACATCTCCACTCAGTCTCACTGATTTTGGCAAGAATATCCTGACCAAACAGGAAGATTTTTTGTCAGAAAACGGCATTCATCGCTGGTGGGGTGGCACGGAGCTTACAACAGCCAGCCACTGGCGTTGGGACGATGAAGGCGAGCAGCTAACCCACCACAGGGCGTCATAACAGGGCGCCATAAGCACGCTGGCACGCCATGCCCCAACCATGAGAAGGTTATCCGCGTGTAATAAAGACCAACACAGCCAAAGCCGAGAAAGTCAAAGCCAATGCAGGCAGAATAATCGCCGCATAACCCCAAGCCGCAATCGCCAAGCCCCAGACGACAAGCAACACAGTCGCTGCCAGCAAAGACAACAGGCCAACTTTGGTCAATTCACCATTTACAATTTTGCTCATCACAGCTCCTCTATCCATCGCTTTATGAATACGAAAATTTACGTATCTATCGATTCAAAATAAGGCCTCCTGCGCCGATGTCCATCGCAATTACTCAATCTGAGCCAATCTGTCGCACTCAAGCCAAGGTCAACGAAACACATCCAGTAATTGACAGCGCGGTTTGATACAAAAAGCCCCCGAATGGCCATCCATCCAGGGGCTTTTTGCGTTCATCCAGCGATCAAGCCCCAGGGCATCAAGCTTTGGCGATCGCATCAAATTGTTGAAGCTGTTTCAAAAGCGCCTCCAATTCCTGAATCGGAATCATATTCGGGCCATCGCAGGGCGCATTGTCAGGGTCCTGATGGGTCTCCAAAAAGACACCAGCCACTCCGACAGCCACCGCAGCGCGCGCCAAGACAGAGACGAATTCCCGTTGACCACCCGATGTCGCCCCCTGCCCACCCGGTTGTTGCACCGAATGGGTTGCATCAAAAATAACAGGGGCACCGGTTTGCGCCATAGTCGGCAAACCGCGCATGTCGGTGACCAACGTGTTGTAGCCAAAGCTGGTGCCACGCTCCGTCACCATCACATTGGCGTTGCCGCTATCTGTGATTTTTGACACCACATTGCGCATATCCCAAGGGGCAAGAAACTGACCTTTTTTAACATTGATCACAGCACCGGTTTCAGCTGCCGCAATCAACAGATCGGTCTGACGGCATAAAAACGCCGGTATTTGCAGAATATCCACCACTTCAGCAACTGCAACACATTGCCCTGCATCATGAATATCGGTGACAATCGGCAGGCCAAATTTCTCTTTGATCTCAGCAAAGATAGGCAGTGCCTTATCCAAACCGATGCCGCGCGCCGAAGAAAGACTGGTACGATTGGCCTTATCAAAGGATGACTTATAGACGATGCCAATATTGAGATTATCAGAAATTTCTTTCAACGCAGCGGCCATTTCCAAAGCATGGTCACGGCTTTCCATTTGGCAGGGTCCAGCCATAATGGACAAAGGCAATTGGTTGCCGAATTTCACAGAACCGGCAGAAACAACACTGTTGGGTGCAGTCATATCAAAGTCTCTTCAATTGGAGTTTATTCAGTCTCATTTGGCCCGCATCAGCAAACCACACCCGAAAAGCGTTTCCGGTTGGACGACGAGAAGGTCGTTATGACGGAAATAGTCAATCTGCGCAGCAGCTAGTAACTCTTCGGTTTTTTGCAAATCAACACTGATGTTTAAAGCAGCTATACCACCTTCTAATGGCATATTGGTCGGAACATCCAAATCGTAAAAAACCTTCGCAGCAGATGGTGTAAGCACTTCCAAAAGCCCGTGGCCGGTATCGACCACCACACCCGCACTGGTCGAACGCATAATACGCTGCCCAGAGAAGCCACCAAGAAATTCATGGTGATCCGATGGATTGTCAGCCAGAAACAGGACCGACTCGAGGCGTTGTGCCCCATTGGCATGATACTGATAATCCGGCTTCCAAAAATGCTCAGGATCATGACGGTGATGACACACAAAAAATCCTGTGTGTTTCATCAACGGGTGGTGCAGGAAGCCATTTGAAAAACTGACGGTCTTCTTTGAGCCATCCGGCTGCTCTGCTTCGCGCTCAAAGTCAAATGGCGGATAAGTCTCCAGCTCCAACTCATTGAAGATCACGAGATCGCGCGCCACATTGTCCGACTTAAGCACCAGCATGGAAGCCCCCTGCCGATCGTGAAGGAAAGATTGATTAAAACGAGCGAAGGAGAAGCTTCCCTCTCGCGGTTCAGGCATCAAGCTTTCGTCATGGACAGCCAGCAACTCCAAAAATGCGCCATCAAGCTGAACCAACGCGTTCTTGGTGCCAAAAGGGTGATAAGCCGTTGGGGTGACAATAAAACCTAACGCTTCATAAAGCGTGCGCGCTGCATCCAGATCAGAAACAGCCAGCACAATATGATCCACTCCACGCAACATAACCGCTCTCCCTTAATCGCCCTTCGATATTGTATCACATTTATGTGAAAGACATCCAACAAAAGGGATACAACATAGGGCGCGGCCAAACATTGGAACGCGCCCTAAATATATTTGATCAAACAAACCGGCTTTGCAAAACAGCCGCTTCAATGAATGAAGCAAACAAAGGGTGCGGAGCAAAGGGGCGAGATTTCAATTCGGGATGATACTGAACAGCAACAAACCAAGGATGATCGTTTATTTCAACAGTTTCAGGCAAAACGCCATCTGGTGACAGTCCTGCAAAATTCAGCCCGCAAGCTTCAAGCCGCTGTTTGAAATCAATATTGACCTCATAGCGATGACGATGGCGTTCATGAATTACAGTTTCATTGTAGATTGCGGCAATGTGAGACCCCGGTGTTAAGTGAGCTTCATAGGAGCCAAGACGCATGGTACCACCCAGATCGCCATCTTCTTCACGCACTTCTCTTGCGTTGCCTTTACTCCATTCGGTCATCAACCCAACAACATGCTCGCCGTCGCTGGTGAATTCCGAAGATGTCGCATCTGCAATGCCAGCCAAGTTACGTGCAGCTTCAATAACGGCCATTTGCATACCAAAACAAATACCAAAATATGGAATTTTGTTTTCACGCGCATATTTGACTGCGGCAATCTTGCCCTCAGATCCACGCTCACCAAATCCACCCGGCACAAGAATACCGTGCACATTTTCAAGGCGTGGTGTCGGATCATTGCCTTCTTCAAACAAATCACTTTCGATCCAGTCGAGATTGACCTTTACCTTGTTGGCGATACCACCATGCGTCAAGGCTTCGATGAGAGATTTATAGGCGTCAAGCAAAGAGGTATATTTGCCCACGACCGCAATGGTCACCTCACCCTCAGGGTTGCTCAACCGGTCGACGATATTCAACCAAACATCAAAATTCGGCTTTGGTGCACCATCAATACCGAAAGCGGCCAATACTTCATTGTCCAACCCTTCCGCATGATAGGCAAGCGGCACTTCATAGATATTCTTGACATCCAGAGCCTGAATAACAGCTTCAGGACGCACATTACAAAACAGGGATAATTTACGACGCTCCGCCTCGGGAACTTCCCGATCACACCGCACCATCAGAATATCGGGCTGGATACCGATGGACCGCAATTCCTTGACGGAGTGCTGGGTCGGTTTGGTTTTCAATTCGCCCGCACTTGGGATGAAGGGCACCAATGTGAGGTGAATATAGATCGCCTGCCTACGTGGCAGTTCATTGCCTAGCTGACGAATCGCCTCGAAGAACGGTGTCGCTTCAATGTCGCCGACCGTGCCGCCGATCTCGCAAAGGACAAAATCATAATCCTCATTGCCATCAAGAACAAAAGCTTTGATCTCATCGGTCACGTGCGGAATCACTTGCACCGTGCCACCAAGATAATCACCACGTCGTTCCTTGGTGATAATATTCTGATAGATCTTTCCGGTCGTAATGTTGTCCTTCTTGTTTGAAGGTCGACCGGTAAACCGCTCATAATGTCCCAGATCCAGGTCCGTTTCCGCACCATCATCGGTAACGAAGCATTCCCCATGTTGGTAGGGAGACATCGTGCCCGGATCGACATTGAGATAAGGATCAAGTTTGCGTAGCCGAACTGAATAGCCACGCGCCTGTAGAGCCGCCCCAAGAGCCGCAGACGCAAGCCCTTTGCCAAGCGAAGACACCACACCGCCAGTGATAAAAATATAACGCGCCATGGACCTGCAGATTATTCCCTTTGAATCGATTCGACAAACAAATCGATAGAGTTCCAACAACAAATGCGCCCCAAACAAACCGCAGACAGGCTTTTGGACACGAAATGCAATGAATTCGAAGAAGTGGGAGACCAAATTGTAAAATTCTGCCACCCAATAGAAACCGGCCCTCGCATGATTAGCAAGGGCCGGTTGAAACAGTCATATTTAAAGCCGAGTGACTTACGGCCCCTGATGCAACACGGGCCTTACTGAGACGTGGGGACCTGAGGTCCGCTTGGTGTCAGCTTGTTCAGTTCATCAAGGATGCCGCCCTTTCCATCAGTGCCGGGCGTTGGAGCAGTGCTCTCAACTGGCACATTATCCAGAACATCAGACGGCTTGTCTTTCATTCCAGCCAAGATACTCAGCCCCAAAGACGTGATAAAAAAGCCACCGGCCAAAATAGCGGTCGTGCGGGTCAACAGGTTCGCTGCGCTGCGACCCGACATAAAGCCACCACCGCCACCACCGCCGCCGCCGATGCCAAGTCCACCGCCCTCAGAGCGCTGTAAAAGCACGACCACAACGAGCGCGGCAACAATCAGCAAGTGAATGACAATTACTACAGATTCCATAGTCCAACCGTTTCAAAAACAGCCAATCGGGCCAACAAGTAGCTGCGGCCCGACGCAAAAGGTTCATATTTCTAGCGCGTCTTCTACAACAAGACTTCCCGCAATTCCAGTCCAGCGGACCATTTTTCCGGCGTTTGTCTGTATTTGGTGCGAACCACCGTTAAGAACAACCCCCAAAGTCACAGTTGAGGCGACTTTGGGGACAAATCTGTAAAAGCGCAGTCATCTTATTTATAAGCAGCCAGAATGCCCAAGAAGTCAGCGGCTTTCAAGCTGGCACCACCCACGAGTGCGCCATCGACATTGGCGACGCCCATCAGCTCAACCGCATTGGAAGCTTTCACAGAACCACCATACAACAGACGCATGGATGCGCCTTCGTCGCCAAAAGCTTTGGTCAATTCGTCGCGCATAAAGGCATGCACAGCTGCCACATCATCCGCAGTTGGCGTCAGGCCCGTACCAATTGCCCAGACAGGCTCATAAGCAATCACGGTATTAGCCGCTGTTGCGCCAGCAGGAACAGAACCGGCCAATTGTGAGCCAACAACTTTGAGGGTGTCGCCAGACTTGCGCTCGCCTTCGGTTTCGCCGACACAAATGATTGCAACAAGACCTTGGGCCCATGTGGCCTCTGCTTTTGCTTTCACAATTTCATTGCTTTCACCATGATCGGCGCGGCGTTCAGAGTGCCCCACGATAATGGCAGATGCACCGGCATCAGCAAACATTTCTGCGGACAAATCACCGGTATGAGCACCGGACACATTAAAGTGACAATCCTGAGCCCCAATCGCCACTGCCGAATTTGCTGTTTTGTCAGCAAAAGCGCCGACCAGCGTAGCAGGTGGGCAGATCATGGTGTCCACTTTGGCGGCCAAGTCGGCATCAAAGCCAGCAGACAAAGCTTCCAGTTCTGCAACAGCGGCCTTAAGACCATTCATTTTCCAGTTACCGGCGACAAGAGGTTTGATGCTCATGAATCTGCTCCTTTAAAGCTGACATAGACGAAACGAAAAGGCCCATAAGACATAGCACAACCGGCCTGAGAGCCGACGCTTCCTTCTACGCCTTTGGTATATTGCCCCTGTCATACCCCATCTTTTGCAAAGTTGGGACATCACAGCGGGTGTCTTTGGCCGGTTACCCCCTGATTTTCACAAACAAATTACGGTTTTTGCTGACACGAACCGCTTTTTGAACACAAAATCGTTAGTCGCCCCATTTGTGCCCCCTTTTCTGAGCTGTCTGGGTTGCGGGTTTGGGTCGAGCTTTCTATGATCCGGCGAACATTTTAAGAAGGCAGGTGGACAGACATGATCCCGGTTTCCAAGCACATGGGAAAAACTGCTCCGCACTGCGCGAAAGAAGGACACACCATCTCATGATGGAAATAATGCGTTCAATGGCATCAGGTTTTGTTGCCAAAATCCTTATGGGTCTGCTGGTATTGAGCTTTGCAGTCTGGGGAATTGCAGATATTTTTACCAATTTTGGCCAAGGAGCCGTCGCTACGGTTGGTAAAACCGAAATTGATGCCCGCGATTATCAGAGCGAACTGATTCTGGAGGTCAACGCCCTATCCAACCAGCTCGGTCAGCGATTAACGACGTCCCAAACCGCTGCTTTTGGTTTGCCCAATCAGGTTCTGGGCCGGATGATTAGTGAAGCGACGCTAAATGATATGGCAACGAGCTTCAATCTGGGTCTGTCTCCAACGGTTCTGGCAAAAGAAATCTCGACTGAGCCCGCGTTCCAGTCTTTGGGGAAATTTGATCGCAACCAGATGAATTTGGTTCTGCGCAATGCCGGAACCACGGAAGACCGGTATGTGCTAACCCGCGAAGCGCTGGAAACTCGCCGCCAGTTGGCTGCAGCCTTAACCGGCAAATCCACCATACCGACAGCCGCGCTCAAAGCCTTCAACGGTTTTACCTTCGAAAAGCGTGACGTCAATTATATCGCGCTGAAAGAAGAAGCCATCGGGGACATTGAAGAGCCATCTGATGACGCTTTGAACAAATATTTCGAAGAAAAGAAAATCGCCTTCCGCGCACCAGAATATCGCTCTTTTGAAATCCTGAAACTCGAGCCAGGCGACATCATCGACACAGAGTCTGTCACAGATGAAGATGCCAAGATCTTTTATGAGACAGCAGCCAGCCGTTTTGTACAGCCTGAGAAGCGCCAGATGCAGCAGATTCTTTTCAACTCCGAAGAAGAGGCCAAGGCAGCCGCTGACAAAATTGCAGCTGGCGCGAGCTATGAAGACATTATGGCAGAGCGCAATTTGGCCGAAGCCGATGTTGATTTTGGCCTACTCACCAAAGAAGAGATTACGGATCCAGCAGCAGCCGAAGAGATCTATTCCCTAGAAGAGGGTCAGATATCTGGGGTCATCAAAGGTCGTTTTGGTAGCCTGCTGTTGCGGACAGCAAAAATTGTCCCCTCTCAGGCATCTCCCTTTGAAGAACTCAAAGAACAGCTAAAAGCCGAGATTGCAGCTCAACGTGCAACAGGTGAAGTGCTGGATGTTTTTGACAAGGTAGAAGACGAACGCGCTGGCGGGTCAACCTTGAAAGAAATTGCCAACAAGCTGAATTTGCCGCTGCGCACTGTCAATTCAATTTCAAAAGTGGGTGAATTGCAAAATGGCGACAAAGTCACAGATTTGCCAGAGCAGGAACAGCTTCTGCCATCCGTTTTCGAAAGCGATATTGATTTTGAAGCTGATCCCGTTGAAATCGACAATTCCGGTTTTGCTTGGTTCATCGTGACAGACATAGTCAACAGCCGTGATCGCACCATCGACGAAGTCAAAGATGATGTGATTGCTGCGTGGAAAAAAGATGAACTCACCAAACGCAACGCGGCACTGTCGGCTGAAATCCTCAAAGAAGTTAAAGGCGGTAAGAGCCTTGAAGCTGTAGCAACAGAGCGCGGCCTCACCATGGAGACAGCAACAGATGTAACCCGTCAAGCAGGCGGCGCATTGCCTGCATCCGCGGTTCAACAAGCATTCAATGGTCCCCTCGCCTACAAAGCATCTGCAGTGGATGGCGACACCCAATATATACTTGAAGTCGCCAAAGTTACCGAGCCGGAATTTGATGCTGACGCACTGCAACTCAATGCCCTGCGGCAAAATCTCGATACCAACGTTGGCACAGATATGCTCAGCCAGTTGAGCAGCACAGTGCTAAGCGACATTGGTTACACAATCAACGAAGCCTTGATGCAACAGATCGTCAACGGCACCAATTGATGAACCAATAAGCATAGTCCGGGGCTCGCTCTAAAGTGGATCACGTCACCAACGAGCCCCGGAAACGACGACCAAGGCGTATAAGCCAGTTGCCGACAAAAGCAAAGGCAGGTGACAGATGGGAAATGATCAATGGATGATATGAAGCCATTTCTGGCCAAAGTCGCAGCCGGCAACAACCTAAGCCAACAAGAAGCCACAGAAGCGTTTGATGTCCTGATGAGTGGTAAGGCAACTCCGACCCAGATAGGCGCCTTTCTTATGGCCCTGCGCTTGCGCGGAGAGACCGTTGATGAAATCACAGGCGCTGTCGCACAGATGCGCGAGAAGATGACCCGTGTAGTGGCACCTAATGGCGCGTTAGATATCGTAGGCACCGGCGGCACCGGTACCAAGACTTACAACATCTCCACCTGTTCAGCCCTCGTGATCGCAGCCGCTGGCGTCCCTGTCGCCAAACATGGCAATAAGGCGCTTTCTTCTCTATCAGGCTCTGGTGATGTATTGTCCAGCCTTGGCGTTAATTTGGCACAAGATCCCGATGGGGTGAGCCGCTGCATCACATTGGCCAATATCGGCTTTATGTTTGCACCCAATCATCATTCCGCCATGCGCTTTGTCGGACCGTCCCGCGTTGAAATGGGGACACGAACCATATTCAATTTGCTTGGGCCTTTATCAAACCCCGCAGACGTCAAACATCAGCTCATCGGTGTCTTTGACCCGCATTGGCAACTCCCCTTTGCCCAAACCCTTAAAAATTTGGGCGCAGAAACAATCTGGGTGGTGCATGGCGAAGGCGGCCTCGATGAAATTTCGACCTTGGGTGAGACAACGATTGTCCAGCTCAAAGACGGTGCGATCAGCGAATTCACAATTACACCCGAGCAATTTGGCATCAAGCGTGCCACGATGGAGGACATCCGCGGCGGCACTGGCGATTACAACGCCAAGGCGCTAACCGAATTGCTAGAAGGTCAAACTGGGCCTTATCGTGATATCGTTCTGATGAATGCCGGAGCTGGTCTGGTTGTGGCGGGCAAAGTAGACAATTTGCAAGACGGTATCACACTGGCAGCAGAAACCATCGATTCGGGCAAGGCCCTTGAGACGCTTAAAACATTGGTCGATGTTTCAAATCGTGCCTGATGTGATATCGTTAAAAAGAAACGGATGAACCATGGCCGATATTCTCAAAAAAATCGAGTTATACAAGCGCGAAGAAATCGCAGCTGCCAAACTCCACACCACCATAGCAGACCTTGAAGCGCATATTGCTGAACAAGGCCTCGTTCGTGGCTTTTATAGCGCACTAAAAGCAAAAATAGACCACGGTCATTATGCTTTGATTGCTGAGGTGAAAAAAGCGAGCCCCTCCAAAGGCCTGATCCGAGCAGACTTTAACCCGCCCAAACTGGCCAAAGCCTATGAAGACGGTGGTGCTGCTTGCCTGTCCGTTTTGACCGACAGCCCTTCCTTCCAGGGCCACCCAGATTTTCTTATCGCCGCCCGCAACGCTGTCTCGCTTCCGGTCTTGCGCAAAGATTTTCTGTATGAGCCCTATCAGGTCTATGAAGCCCGCGCTTGGGGAGCTGACTGCATTTTGGTAATCATGGCATCAGTCAATGACGATGAAGCCAAGGCACTGGAAGAAACGGCATTGGAATTGGGCATGGATGTCTTGGTCGAGGTGCATAACAAGCCGGAACTGGAACGTGCCTTGTCTCACCTCACATCGCCCATGATCGGCATCAACAACCGCAACCTCAAGACCTTTGAAACAAGCCTACAAACGTCGATTGATCTGGCTCCACTGATCCCCGACGACAAGCTTATAGTCGGGGAAAGCGGCCTGTTTACACCTCAGGATTTGGCCCTTTTGGCAACCAACGCCAACATTCACAGCTTCCTGATAGGCGAAAGCCTGATGCGGCAAGATGACGTAATGGCTGCGACGAGAGACCTACTGGCGCGCTAGTGGAAAGATCTCAAAATTCCACCTGAGACGCAGAGTTTGCCTCCCCACTATTGAGCCCGGGATTGAGCCATCAATGAGCGACGCAAAACTGACCCATCTCGACGAGACAGGCGCAGCCAACATGGTGGATGTCTCAGAAAAAGCGCCAACCACACGCATTGCCATTGCCTCTGGCTCGGTAGAAATGCTACCTGAGACATTGCAACTCATCACCTCGGGCAATGCCAAAAAGGGCGATGTTCTGGCAACCGCCCGCATTGCGGGGATCATGGCAGCCAAACGTACCCACGAGTTGATTCCCCTGTGTCATCCTCTCGCTTTGTCAAAAGTGTCCGTCGATATTACAGTCAATGAGAAACTTCCGGGCCTCACCGTGACCGCTATGGCCAAACTTACAGGCCAAACCGGAGTGGAAATGGAAGCCTTGACCGCCGTTTCCATCGCCTGCCTCACCATCTATGATATGGCCAAGGCGGTAGACAAAGGCATGACCATCCGCAACGTCCGTTTAATGGAAAAATCTGGTGGCAAATCCGGCAATTGGAAATCAGACCCAGAATAAGGAATCCATCCATGTCGCTGATGAAAGTGGAAGATGCCCTGTCTCAATTGCTCGAGAATGCAGCGCAAATTGGCACTGAGAACATCCCTCTTCATGACGCATTGGGACGCGTGTTGGCCCAGGATCTTACCGCCAACAGAGATCAGCCGCCGTTTGATTCCTCCGCGATGGATGGCTACGCCGTGAAAGCCGCAAATTTGGCCAATATTCCCGTCCGGCTGCAGGTGGTGGGTGAAGTACCAGCAGGCCACAGATTTCCCGACCGCCTATCCAACAGAGAAGCCGTGCGCATCTTCACCGGAGCGCCCGTCCCCGAAGGCGCAGACGCCATCCTCATTCAGGAAAACACTGAACGAGACGGAGCATTTTTGACAGCGCTTGAAGGCGTCACGACGGGACAGTATATTCGCCCTGCTGGGCTTGATTTCAAAAAAAATGACGTGCTCATTGTCAAAGGCACACTGCTGGAGCCTGCCCATTTGGCGTTGGCCGCCTCCATGAACCACCCAGAAATATTGGTCCTAAGGCGCCCCAAAGTCGCGATATTAGCGACGGGTGACGAACTGGTGCTGCCCGGAGAGACGCCATCCGACAATCAAATCATCGCATCCAACAATTTCGGAGTTGCGGCATTGGCCAAAGTGGTCGGGGCGGACGTGCTGGATCTTGGCATCGCACGTGATGACAAACAAGCAATCGCATCCAAAATAAAACAGGCGCAAGATGCAAAGGTCGATATTCTTGTCTCCAGTGGCGGCGTATCGGTTGGTGAGCACGATCTGGTGCAAGATGTGCTCAAAGAGATGGGTATGGACCTCGCATTCTGGCGCATCGCAATGCGCCCCGGCAAACCGCTTATGGCAGGAAAACTGGGGGATTGTCAGGTTCTTGGCCTTCCCGGCAATCCCGTCTCGGCGATGGTTTGCGCCATTTTATTCATGCAGCCTTTGATCCGTAAGATGCTGGGGGACAGCATCCCTCAACGCATAGAGCGCGCCATCCTTGGCGACGCGCTGGCGGAGAATGATAAACGGCAAAGCTATTTGCGCGCGACTTTATCCATTGACGACTCGGGAAAATCTGTAGCCACGCCTTTCGCAGGTCAAGATAGTGCAATGATGGCAGGCTTGGCCCGCGCCAGTTGCCTCATCATTCGCCCGCCTCACGCCAAAGCCGCAAATAAGGGTGACCCCTGCGATTTCATCCGGCTGTAATGCAAAAACGTTAGCGAGCGGCACTTAAATAAGTGGGTGTCAGGTATGCGGACTTTTTGGACATTCGCGTCCCGGGAAACAATGACCGGTCCCTGCCCCCCTTTGCTTGCGGGCAATAGTCCGGCGATCAGTAAGGATGGGATGCAAAGCATCCTCACGGAACGAGATCTGCTTCTTTCGGCAGAAATCCAGTCTCGATGCATTTGATCAGCAACCTATTTAGCAAGTTCGCAGATTCAGATGCTGCCGTAGAAAGATTGTCCTTAAGTTTCCCGCCATGAACAGCTGTGGATCGGGTGTTGTATAGCTTTTTTACTAAATCAAAAATTCGCTGCCTTTCGATCTCATCATCTGGAGATAGAAAGCGCGCCATATAAACGCTGATCCTGAAACGAATTTCCGATTGAGCGCCAAATATTCCTTCAATGCCGGCCCAAATCATGGCGAGTTTGATTCTTGGATTTGGATGCCAATAGTGCGTTGATAGGCATTGCACCGCGGTTTGGAAGCTATCGTTCTCCAGAAGGTCGCGAGCTCCATTGTAATATTTTGCTATCCATATTGCATCTTCATTCGTCACCACGTAGGGCTGTTTGTCATGAAATCCGCTCATATTCCGGTGTATTGCTCGCAAGACGCTGTTCGCAGAAATTTTAGCGGACGTTACGTCGGATTGAAGGTTGAAGCCGACTTCTGTCTGAAAAATAGCAGACAATAAAAGCGCGTCCCATGATGAGTTCCACGCAATGATTGACGTTTCTCGAGGTGAGCTGGAAGTTATTCGAAACTGAGAAGTAATCCGAGGAATGAATGCCGCCACTACTGCTATGTCATCAGGCCGCGAACAAGTCGAAAGGGCACTATTGAAGTCCAGATGGGAAGTATCCGCTGGCTCAAATTGGATGCCCTCACCAAGCTGAATATCACTTTGAACTGTAATGCCATTAAGCAGAACGAAGGTTTCTTTTTCCTTCCCGAGAATTTCCATATCGTCTCAACTTTCCAACAACAAATTAATCACAGTTTATGTGATTTGCAGATTGAGGGATAGCATTCTTCGGATTCTCGGTAGGGTACTACCTGCCATTGGATCGCCCTGCAACATCCGTTACTAAGGGCTCCTTACGGACCTGGGTCGGCGTGGCCTTACAACAATTCTTACATTATTATGATCGCAACCAACTGCACACCAAAATCAAAAAAGGCTGCCTCATCTCTGAGCCAGCCCTTCAAATTCAAACCCAATCGCCTTAAACCATTAATCGACGAAAGCACGTTCGACAACAAATGTGGCAGGACGCGCATTGGAACCTTCGACGAGACCAAAGTCTTCCAATACATTCTTGGTGTCATTGAGCATAGCCATTGAACCACAGATCATGCCACGATCGGTTTCAGGATTGATTGGCGGCACGCCAAGGTCCGTAAACAACTTGCCCGAAGTCATCAAATCTGTGATGCGGCCGGTGCGAGGAAAGTCTTCGCGAGTGACCGAGGTGTAGTGAACAAGACGGCCCTTAGCAAATTCACCCACGAGCGGATCGTTGTTGCACAAATCCACCAACTCCTCACCGTATTTCAACTCTGAAATCTCGCGGCAGGTGTGGGTTAGAATAACTTGGTCAAATTTTTCATAGGTTTCAGGATCGCGAATGAGTGATGCAAACGGGGCAATGCCGGTACCAGTCGAGAACATATACAGGCGTGTGCCAGGGATAAGCGCATCATTGACCAACGTACCGGTTGGTTTTTTGCGCATCAAAATGGTGTCACCAACCTTGATTTTCGACAGGTGCTCAGTCAGCGGGCCATCCGGCACCTTGATCGAATAGAATTCCACCTCTTCATCCCATGATGGGCTGGCGATGGAATAGGCACGATACACGGGACGCTCTGCGTTTGGCAGGCCGATCATAACAAACTCACCAGACCGGAAACGGAAGCTGGCCGGGCGTGTGATACGGAACTTGAACAGCCGATCCGTATAATGCTCAACCGACGTAACTGTTTCGGCAAATACGTTTGCAGGTATCGGAAAAGCCGATTTACTGGCTGCTGTAGTGGCCGCAGCCGCTTTGTTGGCTTCACCTTGCTGCATCGCTGCATACTCCTCTAATCAATTTCGAACCAGTTGGGCAGCTCGGTCAAAACACCAAGCGCTTCGTCAACAGGTTGGCTTCGCGGTATGTTTGCCTACAGCCAGACTATACTCTTTAGGTAAATTCATTGAAAACGAAGAAACTCGGGCAACTTCGTCATCCGGCAGCAGATTGTTCATAGGGCTCTTTACTGTGATGCAGGCAACCAAGCCTTGATCTTAGTCACCTATTCGCTTGAGACCGCTAAAATTCCTTTAACTTGCATATTTTCGCATATTTAAAGTTTTTGCCAGAGACAAAAAGACGCGAAGCCAGATTTGTCAACAAAGCGTGACTGTCCTGATAAAAGGCCGCGCAAGAAAGATCAAGTCCAATCCTGACACCTTAGATTACCTTCATTCGCTTTGTTTGCTTCGCAACCATGGTCTACGAGCAATGGTTTTATCCCCATCGGCCCCCGTCGGCTGATAATAATTGGTCACCTCGGGCCAGTCCCCGCGTTCTAGCCCAACTCTCACCTTGGGGCTGGAAATCACAAAGCTATCTACACCGCAGCGCACCAAAAATGGCATCTGGTCGAGAATATAATTACCAACAGCACGAATTTCGCCGTTGAATCCAAAGCGTTCCTTCAACAGGCGCGCCGATGAAAAGCTGCGGCCGTCTCCAAATCCGGGGAAAGACACATCAATTACGGCGATCTTGTCCAGATAAGGAGCCAACTCTGCAACATCATCTTCGGCACCGACCACAACCCCAAAGGCTTGCGGCAGGTTCGTGCGGGCAACAAACAACTCCAGCGCCTGTTTGAATGGCACCAACACATTGTTCATATCAGAAAGGTCTGCCCCCTCCTCCAAAGTCGTCCACAGATCCTGATGAAAGGCACCGTCACGATAAAGAGTGGGCGCGGTCTCGGCTTTTAAGTCACTCATTTCCCATCACTCCAATCAAATATGCAGACCACATTCTGTCTTATCGGTGCCTTTCCAACGGCCAGCTCGGGGGTCTTCTCCCTCTTTGACCGGACTGGTGCAAGGAGCACACCCGATGGAAAGATAGCCGCGAGGCACCAAGGGATGACCGGGCAGGGAATGCTGCTTGATGTAGTTGGCAACATCCTTAGGGCCCCAGGATGCCAAAGGATTGACCTTTAGCTGGCCATTGTCCAACTCGAGTATTGCGAGATTGCTGCGATCACCGGTCTGGAAATGCTTTCTGCCCGTAATCCAGCCAGCATGATTGATCATGACATTGGCAAGAGGCTGCGTCTTGCGCAGATCACAGCAGGCATCGGCATCCGAAATCCAAAGCGATCCAAAAGGATCCTTGCCTTTCAAGGCAGGCCGATCCGGTTGTATCGATTGCAAATTCTCGAGGCCGAAATGTTCTTTGAGCGTATCACGGTAACGCAAGGTTTCCATAAAATGCTTGCCCGTATCGATGAACAGCACGGGGAAATCGCGATCAATCTGCGAAATCATATGCAGCAGCACAACAGAATCCGCGCCGAAGGAGGACACCAGAGGCACCTCCCCCTCGGTAGCATTCGACGCAAGCCATTCCAAAACCCTCTCAGGCCGTTCCCCATCAAAGGCAGCGTTCAAATCTGCCAGGGATTTATGGTCAGGAACAGTAAAGTTGCTCTTTTTCAACATTTATTCTCCCTTCACGCGGCTTTTTTATCGGTTGGATACAGAGCTGCTTTGAAAGGAGCAGGCCCAACCCGTCGATAGGCATCGATAAAGATTTCATCATCAGACAGACGCAGGCCGATATAGGTATCAATCACCAACTCGATCGCATCGGTTAGTTCTTCAGCCGGAAATCCGCGCCCAAGAATGGCACCGATTGATGTCTGTTCGTCAGCCGATCCACCAAGCGTGATTTGGTAATGCTCCTCACCCTTTTTATCGACACCGAGAATACCGATGTGACCAACATGGTGATGTCCGCAGGCATTGATGCAGCCAGAAATTTTCAGCTTTAGCTCGCCAATCTGCTTTTGACGTTCAATCGCCCCCAACCGTTCGGAAATCTCCTGCGCGATCGGGATAGAACGGGCATTGGCCAGGGCGCAATAATCCAAACCGGGGCATGCAATAATATCGGTCACCAAACCGGCATTGGCTTCGGCCAAATCGCCTTCTACCAGCGCTTGATAAATGGCATAAAGATCACTTTTGGCCACATGCGGCAGGATCAAATTCTGTTCATGACTGACCCGCACTTCATCATAGCCGTAGCGTTCGGCAAGATCTGCCACCAAATGCATTTGGATGTCGGTTGCATCCCCCGGCACGCCACCGACAGGCTTGAGAGAAACCGTAACGCTGACATGATCGGCGACTTTGTGGCCATGGGTATTCTGACCGACCCACTGCGAGAAGGCAGCATCAGATGCGCGCACCTGTACCAGTTTGTCAGCCCCGTCTCTATCGGCTTTCAAGTCTGGCATCGCAAAATAGGCGTTGATGCGCTCGATCTCTTCGGCAGGCACATCCAGCAACGTAGACTTCACATGTTTGTATTCTTGCGCAATATCAGCCTGTAATTCTTCAACACCGGTTTCATGCACAAGGATTTTAATACGGGCTTTGTATTTGTTGTCGCGGCGGCCATAGCGGTTATAGACGCGCAGAACGGATTCGAGGTAGCTCAGAATGTCCTGCTCGGAAACGCCTTCTGCCACTGGCTTGGCAATCATAGGTGTGCGCCCCTGCCCGCCACCGATATAGACATCAAACCCAATTTTACCATCAGCAAGCTCAACAAGCTGTAGCCCAATATCATGCACTCGGATCGCAGCACGATCTTTCTTGGCCCCATTGATGGCAATTTTGAACTTACGCGGCAAGAAGGTGAATTCTGGATGCAAGCTGGACCACTGCCGGATGATCTCTGCATAGACCCGAGGGTCTGCGATTTCATCATGAGCAGCACCGGCAAAATGATCAGTGGTCACATTGCGTATACAGTTGCCTGACGTCTGGATGGCATGCATGTCCACTTCGGCCAATTCATCCAGAATATCTGGCGTATCAGATAGTTTGGGCCAATTATACTGGACATTCTGGCGTGTCGTGAAATGGGCATAACCACGGTCGTATTTGGTCGCAACATCTGCCAAGCGATGCAGCTGGCGACTATCCAGCGACCCATAGGGAATAGCAACCCGCAGCATATAGGCATGCAGTTGCAAATACAGACCATTCATCAAGCGCAGAGGTTTGAACTCGTCTTCGGTCAATTCACCCGATACACGCCGAGCAACCTGATTGCGAAACTGGGAAACGCGCTGCTTAACAAAAGCAGTGTCAAATTCGTCATAGCGATACATGGTCAGGTCCTATTCTCGGATAACACAGTCACTTGGCAACCACATCAAAGCGGCGCACCAAATCAATAGACGCAAATGGATTGATGGTTGGTCCCTCTGCGCGAATGCGCTCGCGTAAACCAGACGCCACAACATCACCCAAATCATCTTTTGCAACGGGAATGACTTCAAGGCTGACGACCATATCAATCTGGACGTCAAGCGCGGCCTGCGCCTCCTCTTGGCTCTCAAAGCAATGAGACAGCTTCAGATCTTCAACCCAAGCATGGCCAGAAGCGAGATAAACCACAATGCCATCAAGCAGGCGATTGCCAGTAACAACAAACATCTCAAAGTTCCTCACGCTAAAAATCCCGCAGAAGAACCCCACGCGACCGCAAATCTAATTTGTTATCCGATAGATAGTGCCTTTAAAGGATCCCAGCAATCCAAGGCTGGATAATCGCAAAAGCGATTTAATGCGAAATCCATTCTCCGAAAAGCAAACCAATCCCGAGGACAGAAACATAAAAATATTCCAATTTAAACAGCAAGACTGAAAGCCGTCTTGTGTTTGCTATTGAGCTGTCTCGCAGATAAACGGTTCAACCACTTGGCGCACAGCAAAGAAAAACCCGAAGGACACAATCCCTCGGGTTCTCACTTGTTCGTTCGGACCGCTCAAAGGCCGGCGGTGAGGTCAAATCACCCAACCTGTTTCACAGTACCTTTTGACACAAGCTCAATTGATCTCAGAACAATCGCGGCTTGATAAAAGGCTTCCTGATTTGGACACATCCTTGATTGCGCACAAACCGGCCACCGGGATTGCAACGACAGGCCGTCGGGGATGTCTTATGCATAAATTCGAACCGACATTCACACCGTCCGTCCATAGCAACACTGGTCCGCCGGTCACATCGCAACGCTGGCGGCTGTCTACGCTCAAGACATCCCTGCCCTTTGACAAAGCGTGTACCTCTGGGGCAGGCGCATTCGGTTTGAGAGGCTTTGCGCATACGGTCATAACGGCACACACAACGGTTTCCCCGTTTTACAGTGGTGGCACGATCACAGGTTGGGCCCATGGCTTCGACCGGGTCTGGCGGAAGAATAATAATCGCAGGCTCCTCTTCTATCGGAGACACGTCATAAACCGGAGGCAAAGCCATTGACTTCAACACAACCGGAGCACAAGAGAGACCAGACGTGTCTGCCATGGGCGTGCCCAACGCATCAAACAGCTCTGGGCTGATTTCGCCAGTTACAGCCAGCCCCAACTGCTCCTCAAGCTCGCGCAGCCCATTGCGCGTGTTTGGCCCCATGAGGCCATCCACACCCCCGGATACAATGCCTCTGGGTTTCATGGAGAGCTGAACAACGGTAATCTGCTGACGGTCAGTTGATCCCACGCCCAGCATGGCACAGTTGTTATAGCGCACGTCTCGCGTCTGCCCCGCAAGCTGCATCTGCGTCGTAACCGTGACTGTTTTTCCCGGTTGAATGATCAATCGCTCATGCAAACAACTAAAGGATCCCGCTTTTGGTTTTGAGCATTGCCAGCCTTCCCCCCGTATAACGGAGGCATCTATCGGTGCTGGTTGTGCAAACTGATCCGTAATGACCAATGGCCCGTCAAACAGCTTGTCTCCGCGATTGCTGATGGTCAGAAGAAAATCACACGAATAAGACCGGTTCTGGCGATTGGCAAGGCACTCACCAATGCTTGTCTTTTTGATATGCAGGTTGGCCACGGTCTGGTCTACAGATACCTCTGGCTCCACGGGCACCTCTAAGCCAGCGCAGCCAAGCACCTCGACGTCTCCCATCTGTCCATCCACGCTCTGGTCTGGATAAGTCCCGTCAAAATCATGAAAAGAAGAAGCCCATGGAGGAGTATTGTCGTCGCGATACCGCCCAATGGGCTGAACTTGCACACCGGCAATTTCTAGCGCTCCGCCCCGCGACAAGCGAGTGGCCAATTGTGGTCGATTACGCAAATGGTCTCCAGTGGCCCAAAGCACGCCGTTGCAAGCATCCTCATCTATGCGTCCATCAGCCCCATAGGCCGGCCCGACAGCCACACCACCAGTGCCATTGCGCATTTGATTGGCAAAGCCAATGGCGTAGCTTTGCGGTTTTGCCCGCCACGTTCCATCGCGTCTTTTTAACACGCGGATTGTTTCGGCCCGCCGTGCTTTGGTGATACGCGTAAAGTCATAAGACCCGACACGCTCGCCGCGCTGGGCCAGGATCATCGACCCATCAGGGCCAAAAGCAATGTCTGATATCTCAAACGATGGATAAGACGCCGGAAGCCAGTATTCTTTGCGCGCATCGAACAAAAAGGCGCCGTCATTGGGCGCAATGCCGACGGACCAAATTTCCGGCCCTTCAGCCACGGCATAATAGAGCCGGCCATTATGAGCAGCCAGCCCCCAAACCCGTCGCCCCTCAGCAGCGAAATGCCAGCTATCGGGATTTTCAACATCGAACGACGGGCTCGTAATATCAAGGCGGTTAGAGGGGTCAAAAACAACAGGGCTCAATCCAGCAAGGCCGCGAGCGGTCCTGCCATGATCAAACGTTTCCAGAACACGTCCTTCCATATTCAAGCGGAAAATCATGCCGGTATCCAGATCGGAAACGAACAACTGCTGGCTTTGCGCATCGAAACTGATATTACCAAGCCCCGGACCCGAGTTTGCCACGCCATCAACAGTAAGAGTGGCAAACAAGCTGACTTGCCCCGTTCGCCCATCCACTTTCCAAACGCTACCGGGGCCATTGCCCCGATTGGGGCCAAACAATCCGGGCATGAATTCCGCATCAGGGCGCCCCACATAGAGTTTATCGGCATGCCCATCGCCATCCCGATCACGCCCCACGATGGGAAGCCCATATGCGGAGGTTGCCGCTAAATAGAGATTGGCAGCGTCAGCGTCATCAATAGCAAGGCCAAAAATCTGACCTGTATCTCTGGCTTGCAAGCCATCATAAGGACGCCGCTTGATTTCAAGACCTTTGTATTCCGCCCCCATTTGATCAATAGCGGTCAATGAAACTGAAACGCCGTGCGGATCAATGAACCCTTCAGATACACGAGCAGCCCCTTGCAGACTATCTGACGCCGGCGTCCCCACACCGGAAAACCCGCTGCTGATCAGCGTCGGCCCTTTAAACAGCGGTGCACTCGAGCGATCGCCACCAAACCTATCGGCATCCTGAGTGCTTGTTGAGACCGTGATCGCTGGCGTCCTAGCCGCATAAGACTGCTGAACAGCACCATCCGCCAGAGCATGGGAAAAGCTCAGGCCGCAAAGGACAATCATTCCAATGCCACAGGTCAATATCCTACCTATGGCTGATAAGCATAAAGCTGAAAAACTCCGACAGCTGAAATCCGTCATCTCGGTTGCTAACATAACCCTGTGCTCCTTTTGCCCACACTCCCAGTTGGCTCTGCCACGAGATACCAGACAATCATGTCACAAATTGGAAGCCGGTCTCTCTACAGCCTCAAGCTCGCCACCCGTCTCAAGCCCTAAACAGCGCGCGCAAACCAACCACGCCCGCAATTTTGCAACTTACAATGCTTCATGCACTTACATATTTATCTATAGGTGCAGCAAATTCGCAACACACGCAAAAGCTCCACAGCCTGACCTGCCTAGTTTGGGCTGATTTAAGAAAATCAAATGCCAGCATAAATAATGCAATCATTTCAGAAATTTAAATATTTTCACTTGAAATAATCAACCAAACCAATTGCAACAACCAAGCGCAACAAAGGCTATTAAGCAATATATTGGTGTAATATTGACTCACACCAACCCATGATATAAATGTCTTTAAGTTGCATTATTATTTAATACAATTTTAAATTTTTCACATCTGCCCCGGCAGCTCGTTTCACCGATGCAACAAGCTCTCCCAGCCCCCAACGTAGGGCTTAGAGAGAGGCATATTTTCCCGACAAGCAGTCGGACAACTATTATGGAGTGTTGACGTGAAGGGAATTATCGCACTAACCGGCTTTTTGTTGTTCACCGGTCCTGCGCTGTCAGCTGAACTAACTTACACACCCGTGAATCCGTCTTTCGGCGGCAACCCACTCAATTCATCGCATCTTATTTCCACTGCGAATGCTCAGCGCACAGCAACAGCGTCCGATGCAAACAGCAGCATTTCCGGATCATCTTCGTCTAGTTCCAGCAGCAGCACGTCTGCTGACTTGTTCGTAAGACAACTTGAAGGGCGTCTGTTGTCCGCTTTGGCCAGTCAGGTCACGGAAGCGATCTTTGGCGATAACCCGCAAGACAGCGGCACTGTCACTTTTGGTGACACCGAAATCAGCTTCAATCGCGGAGTAGACTCTATCACCCTTTCGATTACCGATTTTACCGACGGCACTGTCACCAATATCGAAGTGCCCGTACTGGTTTCAAACTAGGATCAGGCAGTCAGATGTTGAATATAGCGTACGCCCAATCTGCCAACCCCCGCCCCAAAGGCCGTTTAATCGTGCTTGCATCATCAATGCTGTTTCTCGCATTGGGTGGGTGCGCCTCTCACAACACCATGTTTACCGAAGAACCTATCGTGGCAAAAATTACACCGGTGAATATGAAACTGCGCGAGCTTCCTCCGCCGTCAAAGCGAATACCGGTTGCAGTGTATGAGTTTCAGGATCAAACGGGCCAATATAAAGAGGCCAAAGCCTATCAACAATTGTCACGCGCTGTCACACAAGGTGGCGCGGCGATATTGATCAAGGCCCTGCAAGATGCGGGCAATCGCCAGTGGTTTACAGTGGTTGAACGAACCAGATTGCCCAATCTGCTCAAAGAGCGCCAGATCATAACCGAAATGCGCCGGCTCTATCGGGGAGAAAGACAGATCAATCCCAAAGTGCTGCCACCGCTAAAACACGCATCGGTCATCATTGAAGGCGGCATCGTCGGTTACAACTCAAACATCAACACCGGTGGCATTGGCGCCCGGTATCTCGGCATTGGCGCCGATACAAAATACTCAAAAGATGAAATCACCGTGGCTCTGCGCGCTGTATCCACCAAAACCGGCGAGGTTCTTGCCACGGTAACAGCCCGCAAGTCCGTCGTCTCGGTCGCGTTACAAGCCGGCGTCTTCCGCTTCATTAAACTGGATGAACTGCTAGAGGGCGAAGCGGGCGTCACCAACAACGAACCTAGACAGCTTGCTGTGGAATCGGCCGTAGAGAAGGCTGTCGAAGCGCTTATCGTTGAGGGGATAGAATTGGGTATCTGGAATTTTCGCGACCCAAAACATGGACATGAATATGTAGAAAGACAGAAAAGCCAGCAGTATGGAGCCGTCAAAGCGCGGCCAAAAACGGTTAAAATGAAACCGGAAACACAAAAAGCAACAACCATATCTGCAACGCTGCCAAGTATTTTTAGAAAACGAGTCACAAAAAATACAAAACCAGTTGTAAAATCAATAAAACGTCTACCTCCGACTTACTCGAATTCAGAAGATCCAGTCGGATAATTGTCAAATCCGACTATACCAACAATATAATGCTGTTTCGTTTCTCGCGAGGCAGCATTTTTTATTGAGCATATAGACACCCAATCAACCAAACACATCAATTCACCGAAATTAACTCTGATTAAAATTTTATTCTAATTCAGAGTTAGATGGTTTTTTTCATATTGACTTGCAAAGTTAACAGGGGGTAAATGATTGCAATGCTGTTTTATACATTTTTAAGTTGCAGCTTTTGCATGTCGCAAAGTTGTGGGGGACGAGTTCAATCAACGGCAGCATGGTTCGAACTCAGAATTGAATAAGACTAATTATTGGAGACTTGATATGAAAAAGTTTCGCTTGGCTCTTCTCGCCGCGACGGCAGGTATCGCGGTTGCGTCCGCCGCAGTAGCGGCCGACAACAAAGCAAATGTTACACAATCCGGTAATTCCAACACCGCAATCGTCGATCAAACCGGCGGTACCAACAACACGGCCACGGCCGAACAAATCAACGATAATGATTCATCATCCAACACCCTAAGCGTAACACAGTCCGCGACATGGTCATTGGCAACAGGTATCGTTCAAGACTCGACCCGCGGGAGTGGCCGAAATAGTGCAACAATCGAACAAATCAAAGCCGCTGGAATTCCATCCTACTCAAATGCGATCCGTAGCCTCACCCAGACAACCAACTCATCGGGTGACAACTCCGCCTCCATCACACAAGCCGGTTATTCCAATGCGCTGCATGGTGTCTCGCAAAACAATACAGGCTGGTTCGACAACACCATCGAGGTGACAATTACCGGTAGAAGCAACGGCTCCACTTACAACGGCGGTGTGCGCGCAGAACTAAGCGGCAACGCCGATGCTGCAGGTGTCCGCAACGGTTATCTGTCCCAAGATGGCTCTGCCAATGACATTCAGTTAAGCGTTACAGGCAATGACAACAAATTCGGCGTGGCACAAGAGGGCTCAAACACCCTCAGTGCGCTGAATATTGAAGGCAACAACAACCAGCTTGGTGTCTTTCAAGATTTTCTGAATACCCTGTCTGTTAGCTCAATCATTGGCAACGATAACAACATTGGCGCCCGTCAAATTGGCATGAACAACGGCAGCATTAGCCTTGGCACGACGAGCAATAACAACCAAATCAGTCTGTCACAGGACAATATAAACAGCGCCAGCATCACGATCACATCCGGTGATGATAATGTCATCAGCCTGAGCCAGACCGGAATCAATGGTGCAAATGTTCTGGTGACAGGCAGCGGCAACGCCATTGAGTCCAGCCAGGTCGGCCTGAATATGCTGACAGCCAACGTTATCGGCAGCGACAACAATCTCGTCACAGAGCAGGAAACCGGCTTTACCTTTTCTGCCAACACCCTGACCGTGAACATCACCGGCAACACCAACGGCAGCGGTTCGTTCACCACAGGCAACGACGCCAATACAGTTGCGGCTGCGAATGGCCTAACCTCTGGAAAACTGAGCCAGTCTGGCCGTGGTAACACCGCGACTTGGGAAATTGGCTCGAGCCTTGCTGATAGTAACAGCAACCAGTTCGCTATGTTGCAAGACGGTAATTTCAACGAAGTTGTTGCGTCGATTGCTGGCGATAACAATCAAATGGCAATCGCCCAAGTCGGCAATGGCAACTACGCCAATGTTGCGCAAATGGGCAACGGCAATGTCGTTGGTGTTACCCAATAAGCCAGAATTTAAAACAACACCAAACGGTCGGGCGGCTCCATCGCCCGACCATTCGCACTCCCAATGTTTTATTCATTCAGTTTTTGAGGTGGCATCATGAAAAAAATCGGTCTTTCCAGTCTTGGCACCGTTCTTTTGATGCTGGGCACATGCGGGTCGGCCTTGGCGGACGACAATTCGGTCTATATTGGCCAAACAGGCTTCACTAACTCGGTCAGCATTGATCAATTGGGTGAATCCAACAAAATTGGCAGTGATGACATATCCATTTTTGTCTCACAAGATGGCAGCGGTAATGCGCTGACTGTCTCCCAAACGGGCTACACCAACGAAGCTGGCGCCACCTCATCGGCAGGTGCGCTTGGTCTGTTAGGGCTTTACCAATCCGGAGACAACGGCGTCATCAATATCACTCAAAAAAACACCGCCCTCTCCGGCCTCAATATCATTGGTGCTGTTTCCCAGTCTGCGCCAACCAATGTGAGCGCGGCCACCAGCAACAGTCTGACCATATTGCAAACAGACGACGCCTTGGGTGGAACCACCAATACAGGCAACGGTGAAGGCAACCATGTCATTGGCGAAATACAACAAATCCAAACAGGCACCGGTGCCAACATTGCGAGCATTTCCCAATATGACGGAGCATCCGGCGGCGGAGGCGGCAATCGGGTGCAATTGTTGATTCAAGAAGGCAGCGCCAATCAGGCCACCCTCACCCAACAAGATTCAGGCAATACCATCGGCGATTTTCGCCAATATGGCACAAACAATCAGACCACAGCCATTCAGCGCGATGGCACCGATAATGTGATTGACAGTTTCCAGCAGGATGGGGAAGCCAATCGCGCGCTGCTATCGATGACAGGTTCCCGTAATGTGCTTTTCTCTATTATACAAAGAAATGCTCTCTTAGGCGTCGCTGGCAACATTCTCACCGTCACAATGGGCGGCGACGACAATGGCGGCGACGGCATGGGAGGACTGGGCCAATTCCAATTTGCAGCAACAAAATTGTTGCAGGTCGCTCAAGCCCAGATTCAACAGCTGGGAGATGAAAACCATCTCAACTTCGTCACCTCTGCTGTCGCCTCGACCAACAGATTTGGTTTCGTACAAGATGGCGATGGCAATGCGCTGAGCGGTACGGTCGATGGAACGGAGAATGAGGCTGCGGTTCTGCAAATTGGCGATGGCAATCGCCTGGATTTCACTCAAAGCGGCGACAAAAACGCCATTGCGATCAGCTACCGTGGTGACGACAATGTTTTGAATGTCGAGCAATCGGGCGATGAAAACGCGATTGAAGTGACTTTTGATGGCGCTATCAACCCCATAACGCGCAGCAATCAAAACAATGACCCTGCATTGGGTGGCTTCACCGACTTGGTTTTGGCCCATGCTGGCAGTCTAATGCCAGGTGTCGCTCTGCAAAGCGGCAATCTAAACACAGCCAAAATTTCGATCAGTGCAGGCAATTTCAACAAGTTTGCTTTCTCGCAAACCGGTGATCAAAACATCATCAACGGTGCGGTAACCGGAAATTCGAACCAAGCACTGGTCGTTCAGACCAACGCGATGAACACCGCATATTATCGACAAAGTGGAAATAACAACCAGCTTATAATCCTACAGTAGTATCCGGTTGTATTTTTTGTAAATAAACCCAATAGTTTAAGACGATATTCACTTTGAAACCAAGAAATGGCGTAAATCCGCGCATCACAAGAGGCTAATAAAACCCGATTAAAGATTTCCCTGTTCTTATGGTGGCAACCAAAGAGCAAAAGGACAGGGACATGATCAAACATCTAACCACAGTAGCCGTAATGCTGATGTCAGGCACGATGGCACACGCGACTTCAGAACCGAATGTTATTGAGCTGCTTGGACAGGCAAACGATCAGGGCAACTATATTGAGACCAACATCACCGGCTCTAACAATGCGCTGACACTGCGCCAGTCCATGGGCAGTGCAAGCCTAGGCAACAATGTGATGAATATCTCAATCAACGGCGACAGTAATGGTGGCCCATCGGGGTTCAGTTTCACCGGAGTTGCCTTGCAAAGCGGTTTGCAGCCAGGCGTCTTGCTACAGGAAGGATACAACAACTCAATGCTTGTCGACGTTACCGGGTCAAGCAACTTGTTTTCCTTCTTGCAAAGTGGATCGAACAACGCGTTAACCGCAAAAATTTCAGGAACGGGCAATCAAGCCGCCGTTCAACAATATGGGCAAAATAACCACGTCAGCCTCAGTCAGATGGGAAGCGGCAATAGTATCAGCATCTCACAGAGGTCATTTTAGCGGTCATTTTGTGCCGCGCCAACAGGAGAAGGCACATGCATAAAAAGACATCATTCTTTGTCATCACTTTGGCGGCACCTTTGCTCGCACTTGCAGCTGGCGTCGCCAACGCAGGCGATGAAAATATATTGATCTTGAAGCAGGAAGGGGCTGGCAACGAAATCACAGTTGATCAGCACAACGCGACCGACAGTCAAGTTGGCGGCGTCGCCTTCAATGAAGCCAATTCTCTGGATCAATCCAGTTTCAACATCCTCGATTTCGACACCAATAAAGCCGAAGCACTTGCTCATCCGCTTTTGCAAATCGGTAATTACAACAGTGCGTCGGTCACCCTAACAGGTCGAGCAGGCGCTGTATTTTTGCAGCAAGGTGGACAAATCACCGATGGCAACAACCAAGCGCAAATCGACATCAATTCCGGTAGCGCAGGCGGTTCGCTCGCCGCAGTTTTGCAAGACGGCAGCAACAATAGCGCCACAGTCACCATCAATGGCAGCCTCTCACAAGGCAACGTCTTGCAACAAGGTGATGGTAATCAAGGCACCGTCGAGGTCGGCACCACCAATGGCCTCGTCGACAATGTGAAGGCCTCCCTCACCCAGACGGGCGACAACAACGACACCTCGCTCAGCGTCATAGGCATTAGCGCAGGCGAATATAGCTATACGGTAGTGGGTAACAATACGACCACCTCTGTGCCTGCGGTCATCGTCACCAATGGCGCGTCCGTCAGCATTACGCAGTCCCAGTTCTAGGACCAATCGGGAGCGTGCGCGAATGTGGTTTCATCGCTTTTTCAGTGTGGTTTTTACCGCCCTGCCGGTGGTCTTGAGCAATGGAAGCCATGCTATGCCCCAAATCGCGATCGCCGAAATCTTAATCACCCAAACTGAGCACCGAACAATCGTTTCAGATGAAATAAAAGTGATGAAATCCGGCACGTTTGCGATTGAGCTTGTGGTGGAAAAATCAGGTGCCAGCGGCAATGCCAAAACCAAACAGAGAAACAGCATGAATGCCGTCGCTGGCCACGCCTATCATAACAGCTGGATCGCTTTGACGCTGCATGAGGGAGACCGCGTAAAGGCTACCCTGAAGCTCTTACAAAATGACGCCATTTTAGTGAGTAAAACACGAGCTCTGATCTTCCGATCAGGCGCCCTTGAAGATGAAAATCCGTTGTAAACAATTTAGAATTTGAACTGGTGATATCTATGTCTCGGCTTGCCCCTTCCTTCTCGCTCACTCTGTTTTTGTTTGCCGGTGTCATCGGCTCCCCCGCATTGGCTCAATCAACAAATGCCGTCGCAAAAGCATTTGCAGGCCAATGGGTCTCCTATGATCATAAATTCTCTGCGCAAGCCAGCTGCAACCTAGACTTTAGCGCGAGCAAACAAGGGGATTTATATCCCATCAAGCAAAGCAATTGCATCGGCGAAATGGCGACCATTTCTGGCTGGAAAATTCAAAATAACCAATTGCTTTTCATCGGCACCAACAAAGCACCGATTGCCGTTGTTGGCGGCAATCAGGAGCGACTGAGCGGCACAATGGTCACCTCCAAGCGTCCAGTGATTTTTGAGAAATTGGCATTGGCCCAAAAGATCGTCAAGGCGCGAAAAGCCATAGGCTGCTCTTATGTCGGCTACAGCAAAACATGTGCCTCACCGAGACAGTTTTCTCCGCCCAATATTGCAGAAGGCACGACCGCACCTCTTAAGATTTTGGTCAATCTAAACACCCGAAGCGAACCCAGAAACAATGCAAAAGTCGTTTCAGTGCTCAAACCCAATACTTGCGTCAGCGCCACCGTTTGTACCGTTGCGTCGGACGGATTATGGTGCAAAATAAAGACAGGGCAAACAGAGGGATGGATTAAAAAGCAAGCTGTTCGGCAAAAAAAATGGCCTATTCTCACGTTTGAGAACGGCTGTTGAGCCTTCACCAGACATCGGCCTCCCAAATCAGTCAGAAGACGGTACCAGCAACGCCGCCTTAAGGGCGCGGACTTTACTGGCGTCCGTATGCTTGGAGCTTTCGCTCGCAAAGCCCAAGGCCGTTACCTTGGCGTGAACGGCCTCAGAAGGGCTGGAGCAGGACCCGTGCACCTCTTTGATACCATCAAGCGCCATAAACTGCGGCACATTCAAAGCACCAACGCCCCCACCGGGCATAATGGATATTCGGCCACTACTGCGCTTACAGAGGTGACGCAACATGGCGAGCCCCTGCTCCGCCGACAACGCACCGCCTGATGAGAGAATGCGCGAGAACCCAAGTGTGATGGCTTGCTCCAACGCGACATCGAAATCGGGAACAAGATCAAAGGCGCGATGCAAGGTGCAATCAAGCCCTTTGGCTGCGGTTTTCAACCGCGTTAAAGCCCCAATGTCCAACCTTAGGTCCGGTAGGCTCACGCCGATCACAACACCATCCAGCCCGGCAGCCCTTGCCTGCTCAATATCGCGCTCGATCAAGTCCAGTTCCAAAACAGAATAGACGAAATCACCGCTTCTGGGGCGATTCAACGCATAGACAGGAACAGGGGATATGTGTGCGGCGGTCTGCATGAAGCCCGCAGAGGGCGTCAAACCACCCAACTCCAAAGATGAGCAAAGCTCAATCCGGTCGGCACCACCCTCGATCGCGCATTCCAGTCCCGCGACACTATCGACACAAACTTCTAGCAAGCAGTTTGATTGCACAGGCCTAACATTCTCAACACTCATCTCATGCCCCCTCAGAGTCAACGCATGCCCAGAGCATGAAATAAAAAATTTGAATCCCTCATATTCTTCGGGGTTTCACAACAAGCCAATCCCATGCTTCGCTAAATCTATCCACACAAGCGCTAGGGAAATGCACGATGTCCCAAAACAGCAGCACCGATAATACCGGGCTCGATTTTATTTTCCGCGGGCACCACAAAGGGGTTTTCTGGAGGCAACAGCATTCTTTCTTTTACCACCCTGTCAATTTCAGCAATCAACATAGGCACATTTGAAAGCCCGCCACCGACGGGCACAATCGAGGCCCCTGTGGCGTTGGCCACCAAAGCCAAGGGCGAGGCAATCAGATCGACATAAACGTCAATCGTGCGGCTTGATGCCACTTCGCCCGCCAGCCAGCGAATCATAATATCCTCAGCCTGAGAGGTTTCACCATGCAGGTGCTTATGTAGTTTTTCCATGCCGCGTGCACTGCAGGTTGCATCAATACAGCCCTTAAGGCCACAGCCACATTGAATCCGCGGCAAATCAACCGGCGGCGACCCCGCTTGGGTGGCCGCGACGGGCCCATGGCCCCATTCTCCCGCATATCCACCATGTCGATTTAACAGCTGCCCATTGACAACAATCCCGCCACCGACCCCAGTGCCCAAGATGACACCAAACACGATGTCATGCCCTTTGGCCACGCCCAGCTCGGCCTCGGCAAGCGTAAAGCAGTCGGCATCATTGGTAATGATAACAGGCAGGCCCAAAGCCTCTTCCAAATCCTGCTGCATTGGTCTGCCATGCAGGCAAGGAATATTGGCAACAACAGCAAGCCCCGTAGCTGGGTTGATGATACCAGTGATCGAGATGGACACACATTTTGGCGTTTCTCGCGCCTGTTTTACCACACTGTCCAGAGCCGCAGTAAAGGCATCAAGATCATGTCCCGGCGTTGCGATGCGCGGCACCAACTCAATATCTTCAGGGCTATTGACCAGCGCACCCTTGATGGATGTGCCACCGATATCAAAACAAACATGCATACTTATGCCCCTTGAGGCTCGGTTTCATACCGGCGCTGTCCAGCAATCCATGTTGACTGCAGTGAAAGATCCTTGTTTAGCATCAAAAAGTCCGCATCACAGCCATCCCCAAGACGGCCTTTGGTCGGCACCCCGATAGCATCAGCAGGATAGGTAGAAGCCATACGCAGAGCTATCTCTAGCGGCAAATCCAAAACATTGACCGCGTGACGCACCATCGACATCATGTCGATATCCGCACCGGCTAATGTGCCATCAGCCAAGGTCAACCGACCATCTCGCCGGTATATGGTGCGACCACCCAGAATAAACTCTGTAACATCCGTCCCAGTCGGTGACATCGCATCGGTAACAAAGAAGATTTGCCCCGGATCGCGTTTGGCCCGAAGAGCCACCTTCATTGTCGCAATGTCAACGTGAATACCATCAGCGATCAAGCCGCAATAGACAGGGTCGGTGGCGAGCGCCGCCCCGACAAGCCCCGGTTCACGGTTGGTCAGCTGGCTCATTGCATTGAATAGATGGGTGACCATCGACGCACCGGCAGCAAAATATGCAAAGGCATCCGCTGCTTTGCAGTTGCTATGCCCCAAACTCACGTTCCATCCCGCCTTGGAGAGTGCCCTAACCTGCTCAGCTGAGACATTTTCTGGCGCAACAGTAATAAGACCGCATCCGATTTGGTCTCGTCCTGCGACCAGCGCCGACAGGTCTTCGGCATCCATCGGGCGAATAAAATCGCTCACATGAGCGCCCTTGCGGGCCACAGAAAGATGGGGACCTTCTAAATGGAGCCCAAGATAGCCCGCCACTTTGGCGGCCGACGCATCCCGTCCGGCAGCCAAGGCACGATCGCGAACGTTGGCACTGTCTGTAATCAGGGTTGGCAGCAACGCCGTGGTACCAAACCGCGCATGGGCGCTGCAAATGGTCTCAATGCCAGCAACCGTCGGCTCATCGTTGAATAAAACCCCTCCGCCACCGTTGACCTGCAGATCAACAAAGCCCGGTACGATCATGTCTCCGGTCGATTGCCATTGTCTGAAATGGGACGGCACTGACGATTGCGGCAAGATCTCGACAACCTGCTCGTCTCGCACCAGCAGGGCCGCCTGCTCATGCATGCTGTTTCCGTCAAAAATCTGATCAGCGCAAAAAGCGGTTGGCTGTGTCATCGTGTAACCGTCACTTTCTTGAGTGCTGCCGGCTTGTCCGGATCATACCCGCGCCGAACAGACAAAGCCTCGACAAATCCATAAAATGGCACAATCAGCGCCAATGCATCGGTCAGCGGGTGACCCGTTGCCACAAAGGGCAACCGAACTGCATCGCCCGCTTTGTCTGACGACACATAACAATGCGGATTCTTGGACGTCAGCGAAGCAACAGTCTCAATGACAGACACCTCCGCAGCATCCCGCGCGGCAAAGGCAATCACGGGAAAGTTCCGATCGACAAGGGAGACCGGACCATGCAGCATTTCGGCAGAAGAATAGGCTTCGGCATGCAGCTCACAGGTTTCTTTGCATTTGAGCGCAGCTTCCGCGGCAATCGCCATGGTGGGGCCACGCCCCAGCATATACAAAGACTGAGAATGTGCGATTGTCTCAATCATCGGCGACCAATCCACCGCCAATGATGCGTCCAGATGCTCTGGCAGTTTTTCCAGTGCGGCTTTCAAAGCCGCATCATCGGACCAATGAGCAATAAGAGCCAAGCCTGCGACAATAGAATTGACATAAGATTTGGTGGCAGCGACCGCATATTCGGCACCCGCAGCAATATCAATGGCAAACTCACTTGCTTGCGCCAGCGGTGACGGCACCGTGTTGAGCAAGGCTGCTGTGAGAGCGCCGCCTTTGCGCGCCCCTTGCGCCATTGCGACAATGTCAGCACTGGCGCCGGACTGTGAGACAGAAAGAGCAGCCGCACTGCCCAAATGCATCGGCGCACCATAGATCGAGGCGATAGACGGCCCGAGCGACGCAACGGGCAACCCCAACTGCAGCTCAATGGCATATTTGAGAAAATAAGCAGCGTGATCGGATGAGCCACGCGCAATTGTCACAACCACCTTGGGATCAAAAGCCCTAAACGCCACCGCGGCAGGAACGATCTGTTCCGGCACGGCTTTCAACAGGCGTTCCACAGCAGCAGGAATTTGATCAATTTCTTCGCGCATTATAGTCATGCAGGACAGCCTCTTTAATTTGAAAAACGCAACTCGGCCACAAAATCGTAAGCGTCGCCGCGATAGGTGGATTTGGTCAGTTCGATTGCCCGACCATTGTCCAAATAAGAAATACGCTGGATGCTCAGCCCTGCCATCCCCTCATCGACGCCAAGCAATTCTGCTTCGCGAATTTCAAGGTTAATGGCAGAAATCTTCTGCACCGCGCGTACGGGGCGCATGCCATTGCGCCCTAAAACTTCATAGAGAGAGCTTGATACGTCGTCGGGATTGGGCAAGACATCAACAGGCAATACGGCTCTCTCGATTGCCATGGGCAACCCGTTGGCCTCCCGAAGGCGATCCAGACAAGCAACCGACGCCCCGGCAGATACACCCAGCGTCAGAACTTCATCCGGCGACGGTCTGCGAATCGTGCGCTCAAGCCAAATCGCCGAGGTTTGATAGCCACGTGCCAGCATATCTTCTGAAAATGAGGTTAGATGCGTCAGGGACTGTTCAACTTTGCTCGGGCGATCTTTGACAAAAGACCCAGACCCGTGGCGCTGTTCAACCACTCCCTTATTTGCCAGTTCCTGAATAGCCTTGCGCACAGTCACCCGCGACAATGCGGTTAAATCGGCAATATCCCGTTCTGCTGGCAAGGATGTATTTGGCAGCAACAACCCCATTGAGATTCCCCGTTCAAGGCGCATACTCAATTGTCTATAAAGCGGCCCGGATTTTTTACTCAACCAGCTACCGGGACGGAGAAAATCTTCCACATTCATGGGCAAAGGTCCTGCTCGGTTCCGAGGGCATCAATCAACGAACGACGAATCACACATCCAGCACGAGCGACGACGTCAAGATCATCAACAACGCCGGTCTGGCGCATCAACAACGGCGAAATATCAACAACATCAAACAGCTCATCCCGACACCAGCCAGCGTCAACCAAGCAACCTGCCACACGATATGCAAAGCAATCTTCCATATGCCTACCATTACACCACCCGCCTGCACAAAGAAAGGCCAAAACAATACCAAAATCCTTGGCACTTATGAAACACCATGAGAAAAATCTTTGTATTCCGCCAATAATTGAGGTGGACACATGGTATTTAAAAGGTATTATATTGATACAGAACCAAGGGGACTGATTTTGGACAGCACCACAGAGAAACAGCATAAAAGCGCCAAGAATCTCGATTCTCGTCCATTGTCCGAGATTGCGGCTTTGCTTCTGGAAAATCAGATTATTGCGGCTTCATCCGTTAATGAGGCCCTCCCGCAAATTGAATCCGGCGCACGCATCATGGCCCATACCTTACAGTTGGGTGGGCGCTTGATTTATGCCGCAGCAGGGTCCTCTGCCTTGATGGCTTTGGCGGACGCACTCGAACTCGGTGGCACATTTGGCATCGAACCAAACAGCATTCAAATCCTCATGGCTGGCGGCGTCCCAAACAACGCCGAAATGCCCGGAGACACCGAGGACGATATAGCGCCGCTTGAACATGATTTGCAGGATATCAAGCCGTGCGACACATTGATCGCGATATCCGCGAGCGGCAACACGCCCTATACACTGGCAGCCGCCAAAATCGCCAATCATAAAGGCACCCGCGTTATCGCCATCACAAACAACCCGGATTCCGCAATAGAAGCCATCAGTGACTGTGGCATATGCCTTAAAACACCACCCGAGGTGGTGTCTGGCTCCACGCGCATGGGCGCTGCCACTGCTCAGAAACTCGCGCTCAACACGCTATCGACCTTAATGGCATTTGAACTGGGCCATATCCACGACGGCTTAATGGTCAACCTAAAGGCAGACAATGCGAAACTACGCATGCGCGCCAATAAGATGGTTCAATATATAGCTCAAGTGTCCCAACAAAAAGCCCAAGAGGCCCTTGATCTCTCGGGCAACAATGTAAAAATCGCAGCTCTTCTTTCTTCCGGCGTTGCCTCAAAAGACACTGCGGAGCAACTGCTCCAGCAAACCAAAGGTCATTTGAGACAGGCGTTGGAACAGTTAAAATCAAGCAATCACAAATAATAAAAACAATAGAGCCAAAGACGTTTCAACACACAACAGAGAGGTTCATCGTGAACAAAAAATTCGTATCCCTGGCAATTCTTGCATCAACACTGCTGAGCAGTGCTGCTTTTGCCGCAGACGTAACCCTGACCATCGAGAGCTGGCGGAACGACGACCTGAAACTTTGGCAGGAAAAAATCATTCCAGCCTTTGAAGCAAGCCACGACGGCATCAAAATCAAATTTTCTCCAACAGCCCCTGCAGAATATAACGCTATTCTAAACTCCAAACTGGATGCAGGCTCTGCTGGCGATATCATCACCTGCCGCCCGTTCGACGCCTCATTGGCGCTGTATGATGCTGGCCACCTGACAGATTTGAGCGACATGGAAGCCATGTCCAACTTCACAGACGTTGCCAAATCCGCATGGCAAACCGATGATGGCTCCGCTTCTTTCTGTGTTCCTATGGCGTCGGTTATTCACGGCTTCATTTACAACAAAGATGCCTTCAAAGAAGTCGGCGTTAAAGTACCAACCACCGAGGAAGAATTTTTCGCGGTACTGGAAGCATTCAAAGCTGACGGCAATTATATTCCAATGGCGATGGGCACCAACGACCAATGGGAAGCCGCCACGATGGGCTACCAGAATATTGGCCCAACCTATTGGAAAGGCGAAGAAGGCCGCCTTGCTCTGATCAAGGGCGATCAGAAATTGACCGATCCACAATGGGTTGCCCCTTATGCAACATTGGCAAAATGGGCTGCTTATCTGGGCGACGGCTTTGAAGCGCAAACCTATCCAGACAGCCAGAACCTGTTCACTCTTGGCCGTGCGGCCATCTATCCAGCCGGTTCATGGGAAATTTCTGGTTTCAACACACAGGCCGACTTCGAAATGGGTGCTTTCAAACCACCTGTATTGAAAGCAGGCGACACATGCTACATCTCCGATCACACAGACATCGGCATCGGCATGAACGCCAAGACAGCCAATCCTGAAGCAGCCAAAACCTTCCTGTCATGGGTGGCATCCCCTGAATTTGCTAGCATCTTCGGCAATGCTCTACCCGGCTTCTTCCCGCTTTCCAAGACACCGGTTGAAATGGCAGATCCATTGGCCAAGGAATTCATTAGCTGGCGCAGTGAGTGTGAACCCACAATCCGCTCCACCTATCAGATCCTTTCCCGTGGCACACCAAATCTCGAAAACGACACTTGGGGTGCATCTGCAGCGGCAATCAAAGGCACTTCCACTCCTGAAGAGCTGGGCAAAAAACTGCAAGAGGGTCTTGCAAGCTGGTATGCGCCACAGAAATAAGCAGGCATATTGCTTAAAGATCTAATCCTCTCGGACGGGCCATCAACGCCCGTCCGAACCTGGAACCCATCCCACAAAATACCCGTGCCATCAAACATGGTTTTGTGACAAGGATCGGTGTCAATCAAAAGCTTAGAGCACAGCGGCCCACCATGGATCGCCAGAGCAATGCTCTAAATTTGGAGATCCAGATGCAAGCCCATCGTTTTCGTTGGCATATTGTCGTTTTCCTCGCGCCCGCCGTGTTGGTCTATTCGGCAGTCATGATTTTCCCACTCGCCAATACCCTGCGCCTTGCTCTCTATAACGAGATCGACCAAGTGCGTGTGTTTGTCGGACTGGACAATTTCCGCACCCTGTTTTTCGATCCTCTCTGGTCTGACCAGTTTTGGAATGCATTGGGCAACAATTTCTGGTTTTTCTGCGTGCATATGCTGGTGCAGAATCCCATCGGCGTTGCGCTCGCGGCCATTCTAAGCCACCCAAAGCTCCGCTTTGCAGCGCTTTACCGGTCAGCGATATTCATCCCCACCATTCTGTCCTTCGTGATCGTTGGTTTTGCGTGGAAGCTTATTCTGTCGCCCATCTGGGGCATTGCACCATCGATGCTTGACTTCGTGGGGTTGAAATCCCTGTTCGCACCATGGCTCGGCAAAGAAGCCTATGCCCTGACGACACTCGCGCTTGTTTCGGTCTGGCAATTTGTCGGCATTCCAATGATGCTGATCTATGCTGCGCTGCTATCCATTCCAGAGGAAATTCTGGAAGCCGGCGAGATCGATGGCATAACGGGCATTTCGGCCTTCTGGAAAATTAAATTGCCGCTTATCCTGCCTTCGATCGGCATCATTTCTATCCTTACCTTCGTAGGCAATTTCAACGCCTTCGACCTGATCTATGCGGTGCAAGGGGCATTAGCCGGTCCGGACTTCTCAACCGATATTCTGGGCACCTTCCTATATCGCACCTTCTTCGGATTCCAGCTTCAATTGGGCGATCCGAGCATGGGGTCGACCATTGCTGGAGCAATGTTTGCCATCATCCTCATCGGCGTCTGCATCTATCTGTTCGCCATCCAGACGCGCATGCGCCGTTATCAGCTTTAGGAGCCAGAATATGAACAAAGCACGCTCCAGCCCAATCAGTGCCTTTGCGATGCATGGTGCGCTGATCCTTTACACGCTGATTGCCCTGTTTCCGGTGTTCGTCATCCTGATCAACAGCTTCAAAACGCGCAAAGCCATTTTCCGCGAACCATTGTCCATGCCAAACGCCGACAGCTTTTCGCTCATCGGCTATGAAACGGTGATGAAACAGGGGGATTTCTTCCTCTATTTTCAGAATTCGATGATTGTCACGGTCGGTTCGCTGTTTTTCATCCTGTTGTTTGGCGCCATGGCCGCCTATGCCCTCAGTGAATATCGCTTCAAAGGCAACACCCTGATGGGGCTTTATCTAGCGCTCGGCATTATGATCCCGATCCGCATCGGCACCGTTGCTATCCTGGAAATGATGGTCGCCACAGGGTTGGTCAACAATCTTTGGTCACTGATTTTGGTCTACACCGCCCAAGGACTGCCGCTTGCGATCTTCATATTAAGTGAATTCATGCGTCAGGTTTCGGACGACTTGAAAAACGCCGCCCGTGTTGACGGCCTCAGCGAATACACCATCTTTGGCCGCATCGTCCTGCCGTTGGTAAGGCCCGCTATGGCCACGGTTGCGGTGTTCAACATGATCCCCATCTGGAATGACTTGTGGTTCCCACTGATCCTGACACCGGCTGAAGAAACCAAAACCCTCACACTTGGCAGTCAGGTCTTCATCGGTCAGTTTGTCACGGATTGGAACGCTGTGCTTTCAGCCCTGTCCATGGCCATCCTGCCGGTTCTCATTCTGTATGTGATTTTCTCACGCCAGCTAATTCGCGGCATTACATCGGGAGCGGTGAAATGATCAAAACACTCGTTGCAGGACTTGGCAATATGGGCTTTGCTCATGCTTTGGCCCATCACAATCATCCGCAGTCGCAAATTGTTGGGCTCGTCAATCGCTCCAACACCATCGCAGAGTCTGAGCTGTCGGATTATCCGCTGTATAGTGATTTTTCCAAAGCTCTGGCCGAGACAAAACCGGATCTGGTGGTGATCGCCACCTATTCAGACAGTCATGCGGACTTTGCCTGTGAAGCCATGCAGGCCGGGGCCCATGTCTTTGTTGAAAAACCACTTTCCACCAATGTTTCGGATGCAAAACGGGTTGTAGACACCGCTATCGCGACCAACCGAAAACTGGTGGTGGGCTACATACTGAGACACCATCCCTCATGGATCCGGTTTGTTCAGGAAGCCCGCGCGCTAGGTGGTCCCTATGTCTTCCGCCTCAATCTCAATCAGCAATCCAGTGGCAAAGAATGGGAAACCCACAAAGCCTTGATGCAGACCACCAGTCCACTTGTTGACTGTGGTGTACATTATGTCGACGTGATGTGCCAGATCACCGATGCCAAACCCATTCGGGTCAACGGCATGGGACTGCGCCTTAGCGATGAGATCGCGCCAGATATGTATAATTATGGCCAACTGCAAGTCACCTTTGATGATGGCTCTATTGGCTGGTATGAAGCAGGCTGGGGCCCGATGATGTCCGAGACCGCCTTCTTCGTCAAAGACATCGTCTCGCCCAATGGCTCGGTTTCCATTGTCGATGGCAACAAAGGCGCTTCCGCAGATATAGATGGCCACACCAAAGTCGGCGGCATACTGGTTCACAAACCCCAAGGAGATCACCGTATCGATCTGGCGGGAGAACCGGGCCACAATGAGCTGTGCGCCGCCGAGCAGGATTACATCCTGCGCGCCATCAGCGAAGACATCGACCTTTCTCGCCATATGCAAGACGCAGTGCAGTCGCTGGCCATTTGTTTGGCTGCAGATCAAAGCATCCGCACCGGCCAACCCATTAATCTGCTGGAGACAACGCAATGACCGCGCTGGCCCTAAAAAAAATAAGCAAGTCCTTCGACAAGACACAAGTGCTCAAAGACATCGATATCGAGGTGAATGAGGGCGAATTTGTTGTCTTCGTCGGGCCCTCCGGCTGTGGCAAATCCACCCTATTGCGTGTTGTTGCTGGCTTGGAAGACGCCAGCGCTGGCGAGGTCTGGATCGGCGATCAATGTGTGAACCCCATTCCGCCGTCCAAACGCGGTATCGCCATGGTGTTTCAGAGCTATGCGCTCTATCCCCATCTCAATGTGTCAAAAAACATGTCCCTTGCCCTCAAGCAAGAGGGCATTCCCAAGGATGAGATAGCCGAACGCGTTGCTGAAGCCAGCCGCATGCTCAAACTGGATGGGTATCTTGAACGATACCCTTCCGAGCTATCCGGCGGCCAACGCCAGCGTGTTGCCATCGGGCGGGCCATCGTACGCAAACCCAAGCTGTTTTTGCTCGATGAACCCTTGTCCAATCTGGATGCCGCCCTGCGCATGAACACCCGCGTGGAGCTCGCCAATTTGCATAAGCAACTCAAAGCAACCATGATCTATGTGACCCACGACCAAACCGAAGCCATGACCTTGGCCGACAAGATCGTGGTCCTGCGTGACGGTCAGGTCGAGCAGATTGGTAGCCCGATGGAACTGTATAACAATCCGGTCAATCAGTTTGTCGCCGGCTTCCTTGGTTCACCCGCCATGAATTTCCTCCCTGCGGACATCATTGGCAAGGACGCTTCCCTTTCGGTTGGCATTCGCCCAGAGGATCTCTTTCTGGCAGACGACGGCCCGCTTCTCGCCGATGTGACACATGTTGAACATTTGGGTGGCGACACCAATTTGATCGCAACGGTGGGAGAGTACAATATGACAGTCCGCCTGTTCGGCCAGCATGACATTGAACCTGATCAACAGGTCAAACTCGGCTTTGATGCAGCAAAAGCCCTGTATTTCAGTGCAGACGGTCTCCGCGCATCTTCATAGCGGACTTCAGAATTACAATATACAAAATCAAAAGCCCGCCAATGGCGGGCTTTTTCGTTTCATATCAAATGCAATCATTCCAAATTCACAACGGCGATTTACACAGGTTTTAAGCCCCGCAACACGTTTCTGGTGGCCTGTACCAGGGGCTCATGTGTCTCACTGAGAATTTGCACCCTATCAAACCGCTCCGGATCGGCGTTGACCGCCTGCCGCAAAGCCTGACCAAACACCATGCGCAATTCAGTCCCGATGTTATATTTACAGATGCGCGATGTGCGGGCCAGATGACCACGTTGCTCAAGCGGTACACCAGACCCACCATGAATAACCAACGGCACATCCGTCACCGCTTCAATCGCCCGAATGCGCGCTTCATCTAACCTGCCTTCTCGGTCTTGTTGCAGGTGAACATTTCCGACTGATATAGCCATGGCATCAACGCCCGTCTCTCGCGCAAACTGCGCTGCTTCTACAGGATCTGTGCCCGCCGATGTTTCACCGCCTGAATAACCGACAAAGCCGATTTCACCTTCGCATGACACCCCCGCCCCATGCGCCATTGCAACGATGGCAGCGGTCTCTTCAATATTCTGGATCAGAGCTTTGCGGGACCCATCAAACATTACCGACGAAAATCCGCAGTCGATGGCTTGCTGACAATCTTCATAGCTATAACCATGATCAAGATGGGCCACGACAGGAACAGATGCTTCTTGGGCTAAATGACAAAACATTTTGCCCAAGATCGGCAGCGGCGTATGCTCACGGCAGGACGGCCCCGCTTGCAGAATGACCGGACAGCCTTCTGCTTCTGCTGCGGCCACATAGGCCCGCATATCCTCCCATCCCAATGTCACCAAACCAGCCACCGCATAGCCTTGTTCAAGCGCGGGCTGCAGCACGTCTTTTAGCGTCACCAAGGTCATTTGAACTTGGCCACCATATCCATAATACCGGGAATGGTATGCAATTGAGCGGCATGGGTCGGTTGGAAATATTGTTTCAACGACCGCTGCGACAAGCCACCAAGAATGGTGAAATAATACATTTCATATCCGGGAAGCACCACGCAGGGATGATAACCTTTATCGATACAAATGGTCGAGCCATCCATAATGTGATAGGCGTCTCCGGGTTTGTTATCCTCACGCTGGAGCATTTGCATACCCGAGCCATAGTTGGGCCGGAAGCGGAAATTATAGGTCTCGTCATGCCGGGTTTCATCGGGCAACCGGTCTGTGTCATGTTTGTGGGATGGAAAACCAGACCAGCCCCCCTGCCCAACAGTAAAGAGCTCACTCACGAGCAAACGGCCCACTTTGTCGCGATGACTGGCACCCAGAATATGTTTGATCTTGCGATGGGTCTTGGTGTCATCAGATCCATACTGCACTTTATCAAGCTCGGCAGAGCGTACATCGAAAGGCTCAAGAACCTTGTCATATTTGGCCCCAGCGATGAATATTTCAGCCTTGTCGGTCAAACATGTCAGGCGCACAGTCGCACCAACGGGCACATAGACCCCTTCCGGCTCCCCATCCCAGACATCAATGGTTCGGTTGCCCACTCGAGCAAATATGGCCCCCTCGACATCGACATCTATCGTACCGGTGGCCGGTACCACACAGGTCTCATATCCGGCAACAGCATAATCAAAACTCTCGCCCTTGGTCAGCTTGATAATATTGAAATAGTTCAGAGGCACCAGTTCATTTTCGACATCAACGATGGGTTTGTTGTGATTGTCATGAGGCGCAATATGCATGGGTCTTCCTTTCAGCTGTCTGTGGGGCCGGGATGCGAAGCAAGAAACGTCTCAAGCTCGGCCGTTGTGGGCATGGCCGGGGCGCAACCAGCCTTTGACACGACAATGGATGCACAGGCAGACCCGCGCAAAACCGAGTCGCGCATGTCTCGTCCATCCGCCAGAGCCGCAAGCAGACCAGCCATAAAGCTGTCTCCTGCACCATTGGGTTTGACGGCAGTTACGGGGAAAATGCCAGTCTTGATTTCCTCTCCGTCAGCAAATGTGACCGCCCCTTCAGATCCCTTTTTATAAATGACAACGCGGCCAGGCCTTAAAGCCAACTCACGGGCTTTGTCCAAGCCTTTTTCGAGGCCACCAGCCATAAACCCAAATTCTTCGTCGTTGCCAACGATCATATCCGCTTCTTCGCCGGCCCTTGATAACACCTCGGCTGCCACCTGTGGCGAAGGCCAGGAATAGGGCCGGTAATCAATATCAAACAGAACCGGCAATCCGGCTGCTCTGGCAATTTCAAAGGCGCGGAAAGTTGCCCCTCGAGACGGCTCGGCTGCAAACACAGTGCCAGCGGTAATCAAAGCACCAAAGGAAGAATAGTCCACCCGATCCACATCCTCTGGCGTCACTTGGAAATCCACAGCTCCATTGCGATATATGACATTCTGGAAGTCTTCCATGCAGCTCTCATAGACAGCCAAAGACATGCGATACTCGCCGCCGACCTTTTTGATATAGGCCGTATCGACACCATAATGTGCCAACCTATTGAGGCAAAAGCGACCAACAGCATCATCAGAGACAGACGTCACCAACGCGGACGCACTGCCCAACTTGCACAGACCCGCACAAATATTGGCCGAAGAGCCCCCCAGATCTGCGCGAAAGCTCTCCGCATGTTCGCTTTTGGTGCCAATGGGGTCGGCAAACATATCCATGCCTGCCCGCCCGAACACCACAAATCTATTCTTACCAATGCCGTGCATAAGGGTCATGATCTTCCCCCTGTGATGCCTTTTTGCCGGTAATTTATAAGCATCACACGCCCCTTCTTTGCTTGCTGCGCGAAGACTCCCAATCAAAATGGGCCCGTCTGACATTTTCATCATCGGTGGTATGAGGCGTACCAACCTCCCACCACGCATGCCCCTGTTGGGTCCAACCTTCAAAAGCGTCAACATTCATGACGATCACACAGGTCTTATCGCTGGCCTTTGCCCGCATGAATGCTTCACCCAACTCCGCGGGATGATTGACCCGTTCGGCTTGCGCACCCATCGAGGCTGCATGGGCAACAAAATCCACCCCGAACGGCTCCGGAATTGTCGGGCAGTCCTTCAGAAGGTTGTTAAAGCTCTCATTGCCCGTGTTGTTTTGCAGTTTGTTGATGACGGCAAACCCGCCGTTGTCCAGCAGAAGCACAATCAGTTTTTTCCGGCTCAAAACCGAAGAATAAATATCAGAATTCAACATAAGATAAGAGCCATCACCACAGAAGGTAATCGTGTCCTTATCAGGCTCCTGTTCGCTCTGAGCAATGCGCGCGCCCCACGCCCCGGCTATCTCATAACCCATGCAGGAAAAGCCGAATTCGACATCGACGGTACCAATATCCAATGTGCGCCAATTGGCGGTCACTTCAGCAGGTAAGCCACCGGCAGCGGCCACAACACGGTCTCGTTTGTCACACAGGGCATTGACCACACCGATTGCCTGCGCATAGGAGTTGGGGCCATTGCCATAGGCGACATTGTCAGCCACATAGGCGTCCCACATTTTCCGTTCGGCCTGCGCAAATTGCACCCATGACTGCGGTGTTTGGTAATCCAAAGCTGAAGATAGCGCCAAGAGCGACAGTCTCGCATCCCCTACGACGGGTAAAGACATATGCTTGCCAGCGTCATGACGGGCCGCATTGATCGAGATGAATTTTGCATCATGATCAAAAGCCGTCCACGATCCGGTGGTAAAATCTTGCAACCGAGTACCAACAGCCAGAATAACATCAGCCTTCTGCGCAATACGATTGGCGCTGTCCGATCCGGTCACGCCAATAGGACCGATATTGAGCGGATGGTCATTCAACAAATTGGCTCTGCCTGCGATGGTTTCAACCACAGGGATTTGATGGCTTTCTGCAAAGCGCGTCAGCTCATTGACCGCCTTTGAATATTGCACACCACCGCCGGCAATGATCATCGGACGCTCAGCCAATCTGAGCAGCGCGATCGCGTCCGCAATCTCCGCCTCATCAGGCGTTTGGCGACGAATGCGATGGATTTTCTTGTCAAAAAGCTTGGCAGGATAATCATAGGTCCACCCCTGAACATCTTGAGGCAAACCAAGAAAAGCCGGACCGCAATCCGCAGGGTCCAGCATGGTCGCAATGGCGTTAGGCAGCGATTGAATAATTTGAGCAGGGTGCGTAATGCGATCCCAATAGCGCACCACTGGCTTAAAAGCGTCATTCACACCGAGCGTCGGGTCGTCATAATGCTCCATTTGCTGCAACACCGGATCAGGCAAGCGCGTAATAAAAGTGTCGCCACACAACATCAACATCGGCAACCGATTGGCATGAGCCAGTCCCGCTGCAGTCAACAGATTGGCTGTTCCCGGCCCTGCAGACGCGGTGCAAAACATGAAACGTTGACGCAGCCATTGCTTGGCATAACCAGAGGCAGCAAAGCCCATGCTTTGTTCATTCTGCCCGCGATAAAGCGGCAATTCATCATGTACCTTGTTCAATGCCTCTCCCAAGCAGGTCACATTGCCATGCCCGAAAATGCCAAAACCGCCACCACACAGACGCAGCTCATCGCCATCAATTTCAATATATTGATTGGCAAGCCAGCGCACAATTGCTTGCGCGGTGGTCAGGCGAATGGTGTCCTGCGGTTTCATTCTGTCTCCCCCCTCTTCAATTCTCGTAAAAGCACGCATAATTTGGAATGGCGCTTGCGAAAACACAGATCTCATGATACATATTTTGCAACCGATTGCAAATGCTATTTCAAAGGGAGGGATGTCGTGACAAACATCGGAATAGGCATTCTCGGGGGAGGTTATATGGGGAAAGCGCACGCTGTTGCTATGTCATCAGTCGGCGCAATTTTCAACACAGGCTTGCGCCCAACACTGGAGATGGTTTGCGCTTCTTCAGCACAAAGCGCAGAAGGCTACCGCCGGGCTTATGGCTTCCAACGAGCAACAGATAACTGGCGAGAACTGGTCAATGACCCGAAGATACAAGCCGTCATCATTGCAACACCACAACAGACCCATCGCGACATAGCCTTGGCCGCCTTTGCGCTTGGAAAGCCTGTTTTTTGCGAAAAGCCTCTGGGTGCGAACATGGATGACAGCTTGGTCATGACTACAGCTGCCGAGGCTTCCGGTATCGTCAATATGGTTGGCTTCAACTATATCCGCACACCCGCAAGCCAGTATGCCCGCCAATTGATAGCATCTGGCGAAATTGGCGACATCACATGGTTTCGTGGGGAACATACCGAAGATTTCTATGCTGACCCTGAGGCACCGGCAAGCTGGCGCACATCCGGCGCGTCCAATGGCACAATGGGGGACCTTGCGCCGCACATGATCAACGCAGCGCTCGCTCTCATCGGGCCTGTGGCACGGGTTATGGCCGAAATTGAAACCGTTCACCACGAACGCCCCGGCGGATCGGTCACCAACGACGACCACGCCCAAATGATGTGCCGTTTTGAAAACGGCACCATGGGGCAATTCTATTTCAGCCGCATCGCCACCGGTCGCAAGATGGGATATGCCTATGAGATCACGGGCACAAAGGGAGCAATCCGCTTTGATCAGGAAGACCAAAACGCCTTATGGTTATACCGAATGGATGGCCCAGAAGCTAAGCGTGGCTTTACCAAGATCCTGACCGGCCCTGCCCATCCCGACTATGAACCTTTCTGCCAAGGACCAGGCCACGGCACCGGCTATCAAGATCAGATCATCATTGAGGCACGCGACTTTCTCAAAGCCATCGAAACGGGTCAGTCGATCTGGCCAACCTTTCGTGACGGACATGAGGTCAATTGCGTTGTAGACGCCGCCATGGCATCCGCACAAAGCGGTGCATGGCAAGATATATCTAAGCTCCAGGCACAGGAGAGCATCAAATGACAATAAGAATTGGGAATGCCCCTTGCTCGTGGGGTGTCGAATTTGCGGATGATCCGCGCAACCCCACATGGCAGTCTGTTTTGAAAGACTGCGCCGAAGCGGGATACAAGGGTATCGAGCTTGGCCCTGTTGGTTTTATGCCCGAAGATCCAGCCATTTTGGGCGAGGCTTTGTCCGAGTATAATCTGCATTTGATTGGCGGCGTCGTGTTTCGCGCCTATCACGACCCTAATGCCTGGGAAGATGTTTTGGATGCAACCCACCGCACAGCCAAAGCACTCAAAGCTCATGGCGCCCAACATCTGGTTTTGATTGACTCTATCTCCCCACGCCGTGCGCCCACCGCAGGCCGAGCGTCTGAAGCAGAGCAAATGGATTTGGCGGAATGGAAAGCCTACCGTGACCGCATCACAGAATCCGCGCGCATCGGAGCGGAAGAATACGGACTGACCGTCGGCATTCATGCCCACGCAGCCGGCTTTATGGACTTTGAACCCGAGCTGGAGCGCCTGCTAGACGAAGTGGACGAAAAAATCCTCAAAATCTGTTTTGATACCGGCCACCATTCTTATGCCGGCTTTGATCCTGTTGCCTTCATGAAGCGCCATATTGATCGCATATCCTATATGCATTTCAAAGACATAGATCCAAAGGTGAAAGCTGAGGTCGTTGAAAAGCGCACCGGTTTTTATGACGCCTGCGGCCAAGGCATTTTTTGCAATCTCGGTGATGGCGATGTGGACTTTCCGTCTGTCCGCCAGATCCTGATTGATAATGATTTCCGGGGCTGGTGCACAGTAGAGCAGGACTGCGACCCGACCCTGAACCCTGACCCAGTGGGAGACGCCCGCAAGAACCGTGAATATCTTGAATCCATTGGGTTCAAATAGGGAGCAATAACCATGGCAAAACTAAAATGGGGTATGATCGGTGGCGGCGAAGGCAGCCAAATCGGACCAGCCCACAGACTGGGCTCAGGACTTGACGGATTGTTCGAATTCACCGCAGGTGCGCTGGACCATCGCCCCGATGCCGGACGTGCTTATGGCCAACAGCTTGGCCTTGCTGCAGATCGTGCCTATGGCGATTGGCAGGAAATGCTGGCGGGCGAGAAAAACCGCGATGACCGCATCGACCTTGTTACGGTTGCAACACCCAATTCAACCCATTTCGAGATCACCAAACGGTTTCTGGAATCCGGTTTTCATGTGCTTTGCGAAAAACCCCTGACCATAACTGTTGAGGAAGCCGAAGAGATCGTTACCATCGCCAAAAATGCAAATCGCATTTGCGCCGTGAATTATGGCTACAGCGGCTACTCACTGGTCCGCCATATGCGAGCTATGGTGGCACGCGGCGATTTGGGGAAAATCCGTTTGGTAAAAGCCGAATTCGCACACGGTCACCATGCGGACGCTGCCGATGCAGACAATCCCCGCGTCCGTTGGCGCTATGATCCGGCACAAGCTGGCGTCAGCGCGCAATTTGCCGATTGTGGTATTCATGCGTTGCACATGGCATCCTTTGTACTGAATCAAGAAGTCACGCGCCTATCCGCAGATACGGTTAGCTGCATAGAGAGCCGCGAGCTGGAAGATGACGCAATGGTCAATTTCCGGATGGATGGCGGTGCCGTTGGACGGCTATGGACCAGTTCGATCGCTATTGGACGCCAACACGGCTTGACCCTACAGGTCTTTGGCGAAAAAGGCGGGTTACGTTGGGCGCAGGAACAACCCAACCAACTCTATTGGATGCCGCTCGGCGAGCGGCTTCAAACCATTGAACGCGGCGAAGCAGGCCTCAGCCCAGAAGCGGATCGTTCCTCTCGGGTGACAATTGGCCATGCAGAAGGCATGCCGTTGGCTTTTGCCAATATTTACAGTGACTTGTCCGAAGCCATCCATGCTCGAAAAGACAATCGACCAATGGATCCAGCCGCGAATTTATATCCACGCGCAGAAGATGGCTTGCGCTCCATGGCTGCCATCGCAGCCGTTGCAAAGAGTGGCAAAGCAGACGGCGCTTGGGTTGATGCCCGCCCGCCAATGTTCCGATAACCAAAGGGGAGACAGCAATCCTGTCTCTCTTTCAAATTGCCCACCCATACTCAAATTTTATAAGCTATTTTGGAAGAGATCTCAGCGTTCCGCGCTCAACAACAGAGCAAGGAAAAATCCGGGATTCCGGACATCTGTCAGGATCATTTAACATAGTCACCATCAACTCGATTGACGACGTCACAATCTGCTGAATGGGCTGATGAATGGTGGTGAGATTGATGTATTCCCACTGGGACATTTCCATATCATTCAGCCCCAAGATACCAATATCGTCCGGCACTGAAAGGCCATTTTCTCGTATCGCAGACAAAGCCCCGATGGACAAAACATCGTCCCCGCAAAAATAGGCCTCTGCCGGTTCACTCTCAAGAAGACGAAGCATTTCCCTGCGCCCTGCGGCAAAAGAATAAGCAGAAGCGAAGGAATAGCGCGCCTTGATCTCAGGATGGGCAGCCATTTCCGACATGAAGCCGGTATAGCGATCTTGCGTTGACGTCGCTCCTTCCGGCCCTCCCAAAAATGCAACATGCTTATATCCGCGCGCCAACAAGGTTTGAGCAGCCATCCTGCCGCATTCGACATTGTCGATACCCACCACATGCACCTCTGGCGTGCTGGACCGGCGACCGAATGAATGCACCACAGGCACCCCTGCATCGCGAAATGCCTTGGCAAATCGGGGCTGCAAGGTGGACGACGCCACCACCACACCATCGACCGAATATTGACGTAGCATACGCACCGAATTTTCAGGCTCGGTTTCATCTGTCAGATTGACCAAAAGCGGCCGCAACCCCCGATCCTGCAACCCTCGGGTAAACTGGTCAAAGATTTCAAGAAAAATCGGGTTCTGAAAGTTATTGGAAACAAGCCCGATAAGCTTGGTGCGTCCGGTGGTCAGAGAAGAGGCGAGAGCGTTGGGGCTATAACCAAGTTCGAATGCAGCCTTTTCCACCTTGCGGCGCATCTTGTCCGAAACGGATGCACCATCGGTAAAGGTGCGGGAAACAGCGGAACGAGAAACCCCTGCCCTAACTGCAACCTCTTTCAAAGTGATGGCCATATTCACATCTTCCTTGCTGGTTATCTGCCTTTTTTTATATGGAATTAGTAAGGAAGGCAACAAATAGCAGCTATATTAATGTTTTGCAATCGGTTGCAAATATGAATATGATATGCTTTAATCATTCTCGGAGGAACGAGCACATTTGCTCACTTACACTATCTAATTTGTGAATCTTGGGAGGAACACATGACTTCACTGGTAAAAAAACTAGCCCTTGCGACCGCGCTGATTGCAGCACCACTTATGGCTGCATCATCTGCATCCGCTGAAGGCGAAAAATACATTCTGGTCAGTCACGCTCCAGACAGCGATAGCTGGTGGAACACCATCAAAAACGGCATCGCACTTGCTGGTAAGCAAATGGATGTTGAAGTGGAATACCGCAACCCGCCAACAGGCGATCTGGCTGACATGGCTCGCATTATCGAGCAAGCCGCAGCCAGCGGCCCCAACGGCATCATCACAACATTGAGCGATTATGACGTCTTGGCTGGCCCAATCAAAGCAGCCGTCGATTCTGGCGTTGACGTGATCATCATGAATTCCGGCACACCAGAACAAGCCCGCGAAGTCGGTGCGCTGATGTATGTCGGCCAGCCTGAATATGATGCAGGCCATGCAGCAGGCATGCGCGCCAAAGGCGATGGCGTCAAAAGCTTCCTCTGTGTCAACCACTATATCAGCTCCCCCTCATCCACCGAACGCTGTCAGGGCTTTGCCGATGGTTTGGGCGTTGAACTGGGCAACCAGATGATTGATTCCGGTCAGGATCCCTCAGAAATCAAAAACAAGGTTCAGGCTTATCTATCTGCCAATCCAGAAACCGATGCAGTCTTGACACTTGGCCCAACCAGCGCCGATCCTACTTTGCTTGCGTTGGACGAAAATGGCATGGCCGGCGATATTTACTTCGGCACATTCGACCTTGGTGAAGACATCGTGAAAGGCATTAAAGCCGGAACGATCAACTGGGGTATCGACCAACAGCCATTCCTACAGGCCTATCTGCCCGTGGTCGTTATGACCAACTACCATCGTTATGGTGTTCTTCCCGGCAACAACATCAACTCTGGCCCAGGCTTTGTAACCAAAGACGGTTTGGAACTGGTTGAAAAATACGCAGGTGAATTCCGCTAGAATCCTCCCGACTGGGCGGCCAAACACACATTGGCCGCCCTTTTTGTATCTTATAAGGGATTTGAGAGCACACCATGTCTGACCCCTATATTGAAACTCTTGATGACGAACGGATCAAGTCCCGTTCCTCATTTCGCGAAGCGCTAATACGACCAGAACTGGGTGGGATTGTCGGCACCATCATTGTTTTTGCGCTCTTTTTATTGTTTGCGTCCGACAGCGGCATGTTCGGCAGCAGAGGCGTACTAAACTGGAGTCAGGTTTCTGCCCAGTTTATGATCATCGCTGTCGGCGCTTGTCTTTTGATGATCGCCGGTGAATTTGATCTCTCCGTCGGCTCGATGATTGGCTTTGCCGGAATGATGATTGCCATCTTTTCCGTCACTCTGGGCTGGCCGGTCTGGATCGCCATTCTGGTAACCTTTGCCATAACCCTCACAATTGGTGCGTTGAATGGCATTATTGTGGTGCGCACGGGCTTGCCCAGCTTTATTGTTACCTTGGCATTTTTGTTCATTTTGCGCGGCTTTACCATTTTTTTCCCGCAGTTAATCGAACGCAAAACAATCATTGGTGGCATCAAAGATGCCGCCCAAGGCGATTGGCTTGGAGCCGTATTTGGCGGCAAAATTCTGACCGGCCTGTTTATCTGGTTTGGAGATATCGGGCTGATCGAAACATTCTCCCGTGGCTCGCGCAAAGGGCAGCCTGTGGTGGATGGCGTCCCCATGCTCATTATATGGGCGATTGTCCTTGTCATCATTGGCCATATCGTCTTGACCAAAACAGCCTTTGGAAACTGGATTTTTGCTTCGGGAGGCGACGCTCAAGCAGCGCGCTATACCGGCGTCCCGGTCAATCGCGTTAAGATTGTTATGTTCATGTTCACGGCTTTTTGCGCAACCGTTTTTGCCACCTGTCAGGTGATGGAGTTTGGATCGGCCGGTGCGGATCGTGGATTGCTCAAAGAATTTGAAGCAATCATCGCGGTGGTTATCGGCGGCGCTCTTCTAACCGGCGGCTACGGCAGCGTTATTGGGGCGGCGCTTGGCGCATTGATCTTTGGCGTTGTACAGCAGGGCTTGTTTTTTGCTGGCGTGGAAAGTTCATTGTTTCGGGTGTTCTTGGGTTTAATCCTACTCTTTGCCGTCATCCTGAACACCTATATCCGTCGCATGATCACTGGGGAGAAATAACATGAATCCTGAACATGCTCCTCTCGTACAGATGAAAAAAATTGCGAAGCATTTCGGTTCGGTCATTGCTCTGGCCGGTGTATCTCTTGAGGTTTTCCCCGGTGAATGCCATTGCCTTTTAGGAGACAACGGTGCGGGCAAATCAACCTTCATCAAAACCATGTCCGGCGTGCACAAGCCAACGAAAGGGGAAATCCTTTTTGAAGGCAAACCGATGAATTTTGAGCGGCCCCGTGACGCAATCGACGCAGGCATTGCCACGGTTTATCAAGACCTTGCCATGATCCCGCTTATGTCAATCAGCCGCAATTTTTTCATGGGCAACGAACCCACACGCAAAGTCGGCCCGTTCAAATTTTTCGACCATGAATATGCTAATCAGGTGACCATGGAAGAAATGAACAAAATGGGCATTAGTTTGCGCGGACCGGATCAAGCCGTAGGAACCTTGTCGGGCGGTGAACGCCAGACAGTGGCCATCGCCCGTGCCGTTCACTTTGGTGCCAAACTGCTCATTCTCGATGAGCCGACGTCTGCCTTGGGTGTGCGCCAAACAGCCAACGTTCTGGCGACAATCGATAAGGTCCGCAAACAAGGCATCGCTGTCGTTTTCATCACCCACAATGTGCGCCACGCACTGGCGGTGGGTGATCGGTTTACCGTGCTCAACCGAGGAAAAACATTGGGAACGGCACAGCGCGGCCAGATCACGCCGGACGAACTACAGGATTTGATGGCTGGAGGACAAGAACTGGTGGCACTGGAAGGCAGTCTCGGCGGCACTGTGTAATCAATTCCACTCAGTTACAACGAACAGACTCAACACCGCCGCTTTTGTGGCGGTGTTTTGTAGTGAGCCCGTTTTTAACGGCGCGACATGACCACCAAAACCCGAAACGGTTGCAGATCTCACAAACACTACCACTTCATGCCGAAAAATCACCTAAATATCTGATGACAATACATCTATTTCCACCAAACAGACAATTTACGTTTGACGTCAGGCCCATATTTTCCTTCAATGCAGCAGACGTGGCGTTGCAGAGACGCACATTTATCTGGGAGGAAGACCATGAAAAAATTTATGATAGGTGCCATTTCGGCGCTTGTTCTTACTGCGTCCGGAGCGATGGCAGACGACTATCCTTCAAAAGAGATTCAGGGCATCATCCAATGGGGAGCTGGTGGCTCGACTGATACCGTGATGCGTTCTATCACGCCGCATGCCGAAAAAATCCTCGGTGGCACAGTGGTCATGCAAAACAAAACCGGTGCAGTGGGCGCAATCGCTCTGAACTATGTCGCCGACAGCAAGGCCGATGGCTATACGCTTCTGATGGGTGCTGAAAACCCCATGCTCTATAAAATCATGGGGCTGGGTGACAAAGACTATAGCGAATTTGTTCCGGTTAGCATTCTGGCGCGCGGCACACCCATTCTGGTGGCTGGCAAGGATGCTCCCTTTGATGATTATGCCGGTATGCTGGCCTACATCGAATCCAATCCGGGTGAGCTAAAAATTGGCGCGACGGGTCCCGGTGGTCTACCATCTGTCATCACCGCCATGATGAACACAGTCGAAGGCAAGCTGGACATGATTGCAGTGCCTTATGATGGTGACGGTCCGGCAATTACAGCGTTACAAGGTGGTGCCATTGACGTGATGCCTGCTGTATTGGGCGTCGCAATTGAAGGCATCCGCGCTGGAACGATCAAGCCATTGGCTGTTTTTGACGTTGTGAAAAACGAAAAACTACCTGATACCCCGCTCGTCACATCCTTCAACGATGGTTACAATGCCTATTTGCCGTGGGGCCCGTTCTTCGGCGTCTTCACTCCCAAAGGCACGCCGGATGACGTTGTTGCCAAACTCGGCACAGCCTATGCAGAAGCAGGCAAAAACGCTGACTTTGTCAAATTGATGGACAACCGTGGTTTCACTCTCATGGGCATCAGTGGCGACGAAGCACAATCATTCCTGACCAAATGGCAGCGTGGCACAGCTTGGTTGCTGCAGGATGCAGGCCTGACCAAAGCCTCCCCTGAAAAATTTGGCATCGAGAAACCAAGTAAGTAGCGATCCCAGATTGCGAACATCTGGCCTTTTGGCCCACACCAGCGTGCCGCCCACCTTTCGGTTGGGCGGCACTTTGCGGACTTCATAACCGCAAGAGAAACAGCAGCAGGAAAGTAGAATGGATAGAGAGTTCCGAGGTGACCAGGACCATCATAACTGGATGTCTGATGCCGTGCCGGGCGGATATGCGTTACAGCAACGACCGGGTGAAACCGTCTTTGCATTGCTCCTGTTGGCCGCAAGTCTGTTTTTGCTCTATAGCGCCTTTGGTATTTCTGGTTTTGAGGCCCTTTCCGCACCGGGCTCTGTGCCCATGGCCACGACCTTTGTGATGGTTGTCTCGGCAGCTTATATCGTCTATCGCACCCTTCCCCAGCCAGTCGTCAAGACAGAAAGCATCCGCCGACACATTCTTCCGACGGTGGTGGTGCTGTTCTTCGGATTTCTGATCGCATTCGGCATTCTACTCAAACCTTTGGGCTTTTTGCCAACTGCGGCCCTCTTTTTGGTCATCGCAATCAAAGTTTTGTCACGTCGGAGCTGGATCTTTTCCTTCAGCGTCGGGCTAGGCTCGTTGTTGGTTGTTTGGCTGCTCTTCCGCATCGTCTTTACCGTCCTGTTGCCCTCGGGCATTGTGCCTGAAGCCGAATTTATCCAGTTATTCCGCGAACTCTTTGCCGGGGTGCTCGCATAATGGACACCCTTCTCGCTTTCCTGACGATTTTCACCCATCCGCAATTGTTGATGCTCGTCGCCTTGGGCACATTTGCAGGCATCTATATCGGCGCGATTCCGGGCCTGTCGGTCACAATGGCCGTGTCGATCCTGATATCCTTCACTTTCTCGTGGGACGTTTATCCGGCGCTCTCTCTCATGGTGGGGATTTATATGGGTGGTGTTTATGGCGGTTCCCGTACGGCGATCCTTCTCAATATTCCGGGTGCACCGTCAGCGATAGCCACCGCATTGGATGGTTATCCCATGGCCCAGCGTGGTGAAGCAGGACAGGCCATTGGCGTCACCACGGTCATGTCCTTTTTCGGCGGGCTGATTGGCATCATCACGCTTGCAGTCGCCGCCCCCCTCGTATCCGACTTTGCCCTCGGGTTTCAGCCGCGCGATTATATGCTGCTGGCAATCATCGGCATTCTTCTTGTCGGGTCTCTATCGACCGGCAGTCTGGTCAAAGGCATCTTTTCAGGCGCTTTGGGCATTGCCCTTGGGGCCGTTGGACGCGATCCGCTGACCTTCGCTGAACGCTTCACCTTTGACTTGCCCATGATGCAAAGCGGCATTTCTTTCATCGCCGTGATGATTGGAATGTTCGGCGTCTCCGAAGCCTTGCTGCAATTGCACAATGTCAACTTGCCTGCGGTCAAACAGAAAATCACAAAAGTCGTACCGTCATTCAGCACCATCTGGAAATATCTACCCCTATCGCTCCAGACCTCGACCATAGGCGTCATCATTGGCGCTCTGCCCGGCACCGGTGGCGACATCGCAGCGCTCATGGCCTATGACCATGCAAAGCGCGTGACGAAAAACCCCGAAGAAGAATTCGGCAATGGCGCGATGGAGGGGCTCGTCGCCCCCGAAACAGCAAACAATGCCGCAGTGGGCGGCGCTTTCATCCCGATGATGACATTGGGCATTCCCGGTGATGCTGTTACTGCCATCATGATTGGCGCGCTCTACATTCACGGGCTGAACCCCGGACCAATGCTGATGATCGATAAGCCGGATATGTTCTGGTTCATCGTTGGTGCGTTGGTAACTGCCAATTTCTTCATGCTTTTGTTTGGCATGACCGGCATCAGAGTGTTTGCAAAAATCGTCGAAATGCCACGCTCAGTCATTATTCCACTGATCATGCTGCTGTCTATTGTTGGAGCTTATGCGGTCAACAATTCAATCAATGACGTTTACTGGATGCTGGGATTCGGGGTCTTTGGCTATTTTATGCGCCTGTATGGTTACCCATTGGGGCCAGTGATCCTTGGTGTGATCCTGTCGCGTCTTCTGGATGAAAACTGGCGCCGCGCTATTATTTCAGAGCGAGAAGATCTTGGTCGCTTTTTCGAAGGCATCATCAGCAGCCCTCTATCCCTCACCCTGTTTGTGGCAGTACTGTTTATTTTCTTCTCGCAAACACCATTCTGGCCAAAATTGAAGGCGCGGCTAAGACGCCGATAGCGCAAGAAATATGCGAGGGCAATCACTCGACGGTGGCCCTCGCCTTTTCAGATCTCAATCAATGATCTCGAACAAGCCTGCTGCGCCTTGTCCGCCCCCGACACACATGCTGACCACCCCAAGACGGGCACCCCTCCTGCGGCCTTCCAACATCAAATGTCCTGCCATGCGAGCGCCAGACATGCCATAGGGATGACCAATCGAAATAGCCCCGCCATTGACATTGAGTTTGTCGTCAGCAATGCCCAGTGTATCGCGGCAATATAACAGCTGAGCGGCAAAAGCCTCGTTGATTTCCCATAGATCAATATCGTCAACACTCAGCCCATGACGGGTCAGCAATTTGGGAATGGCAAGCACTGGACCGATGCCCATTTCTTCTGGCGCGCACCCCGCAACAGCAAACCCGCAAAACACGGCCAAAGGCTTCAAACCGCGGCGCTGCGCTTCCCCTGCCTCCATCAAAACACAGGCAGAAGCCCCATCTGACAATTGGCTAGCATTGCCGGCAGTGACACATTTTTCGGGGCCCATAACAGGCTTGAGAGTAGCAAGCCCTTCCAGGGTGGTACCGGGCCGGTTGCATTCATCACCGGTCAAAACAACCGTTTCCTCATGCACATCACCGGTCGCTTTGTCCTTGATCTGTTTGATCGCCTTAACAGGCACAATTTCATCAGCAAACAGGCCAGCAGCCTGCGCTGCCGCTGTGCGTTGCTGGCTTTGCAGGGCATAAGCATCTTGCTTGGCACGACTGACGCCATACCGCTCCGCGACAGTTTCTGCCGTTTCAATCATCGACATATAATAACGATCAGCGACAGTAGGGTCACGATAACGATGACCATTCCAATGGGCGTTTTGCACCAGAGAAATGCTGTCCAAGCCACCGGCGACGGCGACATCGACACCATCGGAGACGATCATATTGGCCGCAATAGCAATGGCATTGAGACCAGACGCGCATTGACGATCGATGGTCGAACCAGCAACGCTATCGGGCAACCCGGATGCCAACACGATGTGACGAGCCACATTGATGCCTGTGCTGCCTTGGGTCAATGCAGACCCGAACACCAACTCCTCAATTGCCCCAGCTTCAACACCAGCGCGTTCGACCGCCGCCCGAACCGCGTGAGCAGCAAGGCTGGGGCCTTCCAGATTGTTAAAAGCCCCACGATAGGCTTTACCAATGGGAGTACGGGCAGTTGAGACGATGACAGCTTGACGCACGATATTTTCCTTAAAGGGATTCTAGGCCACACCAGTTGGCAATAAACAGGGCCGTTGTTTGCGTAACGCGGCGAATGCTTTCCAGCGACACCCGTTCATTAAACCCATGAATAGATTCAGCACGAGGGCCATAAACCAATGCAGGCGTATTGGCGTATAGCCCAAAGAAACGGGCATCGGTTGTCGCGGTAATTGCGACATGATCAAGACGATTGCCAGTCACAGCTTCATGGGCCGTTTCCAGCGCGGAAATAGACCCCTTCGCCTCTTCGCTTTTATCTTCAGACAGCGCATAACCTTCAGCCTGAAAACCATGATAGACGATGGCGGGTTTGTTGTTTCTCAAGAAAGCATTGTCTTGTGCCGCGTCCGTCAACACCGCCTCAATCTCAGCGCGAGCCAACTCCAAATCCTGACCGGGGAACACGCCCATACGCACATCAAACACGCACCAAGCAGGTACAGAACTCGTCCAGTCACCGCCTTGAATTTTGCCAATGTTCAGATTGAGTGGATGATGCACATGAGCAAAATCGCCATGACGGTGCTCTGGCCCGTTCCATTTTTCTTCCAGCTTATGCAAGGCATTGATCAGCGGAATGGCCGCTTCAATGGCATTGGCCCCATCCCCTGCATAGGCCACATGTGTGGGCAAACCTTTGAGATGGACCTGAAACCAGATCACCCCGACCTGCGCGGTGATCAAATCTTCGGCGAAAGGCTCCGGTATCAAAACGGCCGCAGCCTTATAGCCGCGTTGCAAGCAAGCCAACGCGCCGTTGCCAGTGCATTCTTCTTCCACCACAGACTGAAAATAGACATCAGCAGCAGGCGCGAACCCAAGCGATCGCAACGCATCCAGTGCAAACAGATTACAGGCCAGACCGGCCTTCATATCGCCAACACCACGGCCATACATCCAGTCGCCATCCACATGAGGCTCATAGGGAGGCTGATCCCACATATCCAACGGGCCTTCCGGCACCACATCAATATGACCATTAAGGATCAGAGAGCCTTTTCCTTTGCTCCTGCTGTGATGGCTGCCCACAACATTGACTGCATCCTCGTAATTGCCAATCACAGGGGAAAAACCCGGCAGACCTTGGATATCGGCGACATCAATTTGCCAGCGATCCACATCAAAGCTGCGGTTGTTCAAAGCATCAGCCATAAAGCTCTGAGCCGATTGCTCGTTACCTCGGGTTGAGGGATGTTTGGTCAGTTCGGCAAGAAAACCGACTTCTTCGTCGAACAAATCATCAACGGCAGACATAATCTGGCTTTGTGCTGCTTTATCCATAGTCTCTGCCTCGTATACGCCTCAGAATTTGGGAATATCCCCATCAGGAACAATCAGAGTGGCCCCTGTCGCATCCTTGACCTCAGCGAGGCTGACGCCTTGCGCCAACTCACGCAGGACAAACCCCTCATGCGTCACATCAACCACTGCCATATCCGTAAAAATCCGTTTCACACGTCCCTTGGCAGTCAGCGGAAGACCGCAGTCAGCCAACAGTTTAGGACGCCCCTTACGATCGGTATGGGTAGTCAGGACGACAACCCGTTTGGCCTTTTGTGCCAGCTCAATGGCACCGCCAACGCCGGGGGAGAATTTGCCCGGTATCTTCCAGTTGGCCAAATCCCCATTCTGCGCCACTTCAAAGGCGCCAAGCAGAGTCAGATCCAACCGTCCGCCCCGAACCAGCGCGAACGAGGTGGCGCTGTCAAAAAAGGCACTGCCCGGCAGTGTTGATATATAGGCCCCACCCGCATCAATCAGATCGCGATTTGCTTGATCATAAGGCAAAGTCGGCCCGATGCCGGTCAATCCATTTTCGGTATGCAGACAGACGGGCATGTCTTTGGGCAGGTAATTCACCACTTTGGTTGGCAGCCCGATCCCAAGATTGACCACCATGCCAGAGGAAATCTCACGCGCAGCTCGCGCGACCATTCGGCTTTTAGCGTCTAACAACGGCATATTCCTCGCTCAATTGTGCAAGCGGCACAACATGGTCGACAAAAGGTCCAGGAACATGAACCTGATCAGCACCGACACCACCCAACGGAAGTAAAGTCTCGGTTTCTGCGATGACGCAACTGGCGGCCATGGCCATCAATGGATTGAAATTGCGCGCTGTTGCCGCAAAACAAAGATTGCCAAAGGGGTCTGCACTATTTGCATGGAGCAATGCCACATCGGCCCGCAAAGCTGGCTCAATCAGGCAAGACTTTCCATCGACAGTGACGACCGATTTGCCCTCGGCCAATTCGGTCCCCTCCCCAATATCGGTTAAAATGCCAATCAAACCCGCACCACCGGCGCGCACCCGCTCCGCCAAAATTCCCTGCGCGCAAAACTCGACAGCAAGCACGCCTTCATTCATCATTTCAATCGCTCGACCATTGAGCCCGATATGGGTGGTTATGAGACGACTGACCTGTCCATTGGCCAGCAGGTGATCAATGCCCATACCCATTTCGTTGGCATCATTTTTGATGATGGTGAGGTTTTTCTGCCCTTGACGAACCAACTCGGCAATAAGAGAAAAGGGCGTACCGGGAACGCCAAAGCCACCCACCATGACAGTGGCACCATCCGCAATCTGCGCAACCGCATCCTCGATCACCGCGGATTTATCAGACAAACTCATGATCCATTCACCGGCAGATTATTTTGCCGTGCAAAAGCATCTAGGCTGTCGATCAAAATCGCCATGATTTCTTCGATTTGTTCAGGAGTAATAATAAGCGGAGGGCAAACAAGGAAATGATCGCCTTCAACGCCCCCACGGGTCCGCCGCGAATAAATGATCAAGCCCCGCTCATAAGCCAATTCAACCAACGTCAAATAGGCATTCAATTCCTTGGGAAGCGGTGTCATGGTTTCGCGATCACTGACCAGTTCAAACGCCAACAACAAGCCTTTACCGCGAACATCACCAATGAAGGGATAGCGCTCCATAAGATCGGTCAGGCGCCCCTTTAAAATATCACCCATATTGGCCGCGTTGCTAACCAGTCCGAGTCGTTCGACTTCTTGCAAAACCGCCAATCCGGCAGAACAGGCAAGCGGGTTGCCGGCATAGGTATAGCCATGCAAGAAACCGCCAGCATCCAACAGCGCTTCAACCATCGAAGCTTTTGCAACCACCGCCCCCAGAGGCGCATAGCCAGCAGCGAAGCCTTTCGACATGGCCACAATATCGGGCACAATACCCCAGTGATCAGCTGCGATGAAGGCTCCTGTGCGACCAACGCCGGTCATCACTTCATCATAAATAAGCAGAATACCGAATTCGTCACAAATCTCGCGGATCCGCGCATAATAGCTATCTGGCGCCACAAGCGCCCCGGTTGACGCGCCCCCGATCGGCTCCATGATAAAAGCCAGCACACTTTCCGGCCCTTGCGCAATAATCTCCTCGCGCAACAAGTCGGCGTATTTCAAACCACGCGCTTCATCGCTCAAATTATCCCGATCCAGATAACAAGTCGGCGCAGCGATCTTGGGCATATCTCGCATCATCGGATCGAAAGGTCTGGCCAGCGGATCATAGCCTGTCAAAGCCAACGCACCCAACGTGCAGCCATGATAGGAGGGAAAACGGGAAATCACTTTCCATCGGCTCGCTTGGCCCTGTGTGATCGCATATTGCCGAGCCAGCTTGATCGCGCTCTCCACGGCTTCCGAACCACCGGATACAAAGAAAACCCGATCAAGACCTTCCGGCATCATACTCGCTGCCTTGGTGGCCAGAAATTCGGAGGCTTCCGTGCGAAAATGCAGCCGATACCCAAACGTCGACTTATCCATTTGCGCCTTCATTGCCGCCAACACATTTGGGTTGGAGTGGCCAATATTGGACACCATGGCGCCAGACGAGCCGTCAATATATCGTTTGCCCGACTGATCATACATGTAGATGCCTTCAGCCCGATCCAAAAACGGCCGGGGCTGGCGAGCCATGTAAAAAAGATTTGAAACTTCGCTGGTCATAGGACGCCTTCAAGATGCTTGCTTAGGAAATTTCGGGTGCGTTCTTGGGTCGGAGCTTTGAAGATGACTTCCGGTGGTCCTTCTTCGACCACCACGCCGCCATCCATGAACAGCACGCGGTCACAGACAGATTCAGCAAACCCCATTTCATGCGTTACAATAATCATCGTCATATGCTCTTCAGCGAGCATTTTCATAACCTGATTGACCTCTTCCACGAGCTCAGGATCCAAAGCAGATGTTGCCTCATCAAACAGCATAAGCTTGGGTTTCATGGCCAGCGCACGGGCAATAGCCACCCTCTGTTTCTGACCACCGGACAATTGCGACGGGTAATAATCGATACGATCCGACAGCCCCACATGCTCGAGCTGTTGTTCTGCCAAATGATTGGCCTCGTCCTCTGAAATGCCCTTGAGCAATTTGGGCGAGAGCGTCACATTCTGCCGCACCGTCAAATGCGGAAACAGATTAAAATGCTGGAACACCATGCCAATTTGCTGACGCATGGCATTGATGTGCAGCTCATATTGCCGGTGTGGCAACTGCTTGTTGACCTGCACTCCATCGAGCCACACTTCACCCGAAGTAAGAGGGTCCAGATCGTTGATCGCCCGCAAAAGCGTCGATTTACCGGACCCGCTGGGCCCGATGATCGCTACGATTTGACGTTGATCGACCTGTAAACTGATATCCTTGAGCACTTCAAGGTCGCCGAAGCATTTCTGCGCATGGCGGATTTCAACAAAGGGACGGTTGTCTGACATGATATTGTCCTTCCGGCACAGTTAACGGGCGGCGCGAACGCGGCGTTCGAGCCGGCGCAAGACGGCTTCCATACCCAAATTGATGATGTAGTAACAAACCGCTGCCACCACATAAAATTCGAAGGGGCGATAAGTCCGCCCAATGGCAAGCTGCGCTGACAGGGTCAACTCGGTCACACCGATGACGGACACCAACGCGGAATCTTTGAGCAATGCGATCATATTGTTGCCAATCGGCGGAATAACATCACGCACGGCCTGCGGAATAACCACATAACGCAGCGACTGCATTCGGCTAAGCCCCAGCGTGCGAGCGGCTTCGGCCTGCCCCTTATCCACGGCCAGAATAGCGGTCTGGATCAGCTCTGAATTATAGACGGCAAAATGCAGCCCCAAGCCCAAAACCCCCGCGACAAAAGCGGGTAAATCAATACCCACCTGAATGAGCCCGAAATAGATCAAAAACAACTGCAATAACAACGGCGTTCCCATAAACAACCATTCAAACAGACGCATCGGCCAACGAATGACTGCAGGAGCATAGAGCGCGATAACGCCGAAAAAAATACCACCGAAAAAGCTTAACAATGCTGCGCACACGGTGATGGCGATCGTCCAGACAACCCCCATCAAAATGACGTCATAGAATTGTGGAACGACGGAAAAATCAAGACCCATGCCAGCCTCCTCTCAATTCTTGAATCATCATGGTATCCGAACCTTGCGATCAAGCCAGTTGATGCCGCGCCCAGTGATAAAAATGATGATCATGTAAAGGACACCGGCGATAAAAAACATTTCAAACGGCTTATAGGTCGAACCGATGAAACGCTGAGCGGTGTAGGTCAGCTCAACAACAGAAATAGCTGCCACGAGAGCGGTTCCTTTGATCAATGCATTGATGTTGACGCCCAGAGGTCGGACCATCAAACGAAAGGCTTGTGGCAGAACGACTTTTCTCATCGCTTGCCAACGGCTCATACCCATCGTACGCGCCGCTTCGGTCTGGCCCTTATCGACGGCCACAATGGCCCCGCGAATGGTCTCGGTCATGTAGGCGCCAATATTGAGCCCCAAACCAATCACACCGGCCTCAAAAGCATCCAGCTGGATGCCAATCTGTGGCCCGCCAAAGTAAAGCAAAAACAGTTGAATCAGAGCGGGAGTGCCCCGAAACAGGCTCACATAAGCGGCGGCAACATACCTTATGACAGCAAATCGCGAAAGCCGCGCTGCGGCACCCAGAGCGCCGCAACTAAGTCCCAAGATGGTCGTCAGTATAGAAAGCTGAATGGTGACCCAAGCCGCTTCTACAAAAAAAGGATAAACCTTGAGGATGAGTTCGGTATCCATATGCGTTCCCGTTCTCAGTGGTGATCTTTTCGTTGCAACAATGGCAAGCGTCTGATCTCGCGCACCAGTTCGGTTGTCTCGTCAATGGCCGCTTCTAAAAACGCCTTGCCCGTCTCTGCATCTGCTAGCGTTGGATCTCCCATCGTGCCATCGGGAGTAACCTCGGACCACCAGCGCATCAACATGGCTTTGCCACCGCCAAGCGCGAGATCGAGATTGAAAAACTTGCTGTCCGGATTGTGCAAATTTTGGTCGACGGCCTTCTCCAGATGAACAAGATCAGGATGCAAATGTTTATACATCGCAGCCTCGAATTCACCGGCATGAGCGATCCCGCCAATCTCGGATTTACGCACTGCGTTGATTTTGTCGGCGCACAAATTCCAATAAGACGCTGAAACACAGATAATGCCTGTTTCGATCACTGTCTTACGGGCAGCCAGATCCAACACCGGATGGTTCGAGCCATGCGAGTTAAGCAGCAATATCCTGCGAAATCCGTGATGGGCGAGCGACTTGGTCACATCCGTAACAAACGCAATCAGTGTTTCGGGCTGTATCCAGATCACGCCTGGAAAATCTTTGTGATGCTCGTTAAAGCCATAAGAGATAGGCGGCATAATCAACACCTCGGCAGGTGCTTTTGATGCCACACCATTGGCCACTGCCATGCCCAGAACCGTATCGGTATCCAGCGGCATGTGAGGGCCATGGTCTTCTGTTGCTGAGACATTGAGGATCACAACACGATCTTTATCCGCGTCGCGCACCTCTTCCCAGCTCAATTTACCATAGTCGGTTTTCATGGGAGGGGTCTTTCAGGCCAGGAGAGCCCGCCAACGAGTGGCGGGCTGCATAGGATGGATTTTAGCGAATATCGCCACCAACCCATTCATTGGCAATCGTCAGATAGGTGTCGTCTGCCATCAAAGCATCGAGTGCTTTTTGCATGGCGTCTTTCAGTTCCGGATTGCCTTGACGGATGGCAATACCAGCACCAAAGGCTTCGGTTTCCAAATCCTGGATCGCGACAAAATCATAGCCATTTTTCTTCATCGCCAAAATAGCGGCGATAGAATCATTGGCAATGGCATCTACACGGCCATGTTCCAGCTCGAGCAACAATTCAGGCAAACCCTTGTATGTACGGATCTTATAACCCTGTTCGCGGGCCCAAGCTTCATGAGTTTCGCCAAGTGTTACACCCAGTGTTGCATCATCAAGCTGCTTGGTCGTGGTGATATCAGAACCGGCTTTTGTAAAGACAGCGCGCTTGGTGCTGTAATAAGGACCAACAAAATCAACAACTTTGGCACGTTCTTCTGTGATAGTCATGGAACCAACGATGGCGTCATATTTGTTGGCCAATAGACCGCCAATAATCCCATCCCATGCCGTTGTGATGATTTCGACTTCAAGGCCCATACGCTTGGCGATCTCTGTTCCAATAGCAGGATCAAAGCCAACCACTTTATTTTCTTCATTCACGAAGTTGAATGGAGGATAAGCACCACTCATTGCGATCCTGATCACGCCTTTTTCTTTAATCGTATCAAGCTCTTCTGCGCTGGCTGTATTGTTGATAGCAAGACCTGCCACAAATACGGCGGCAATGGTGAAAGCGCTTTTGAGTAGGCTTCTGCGATTGGTCATGGATGTCTCCGTTAGCTGCAAAACTGTTCCCTGGAAGAAATATCTTATTATCGATAACGACATTATCGCCGCTTTACAGAAAACTTGCACAGTGGCTATTATTAAGCAAATAGATATATTGAATTTTGAATATTGAGGAAATCTATCATGCGTCCCTATGAAATGCGTTTCCCATGGAATCTGGATTGGAACCTGTTGCGAACATTCATGGTGGTCGTGGAACAAAAAAGCATAACCAAAGCTGCAGATTTCCTTGGTCTGAAACAACCAACGATTAGCAGTGCTCTCAAGCGACTGGAGGACACCACAGGACACAAACTGATTGTTAGAAAGCCCAACCAGTTCAAGGTCACCCGCGTTGGTGAAATTCTATATTACGAATGTTCCACCATTTTTGGCAGCGTCTCCCAATTGCCTTCCCTGTTGAATAAAGGGGAAGAAGAATTACGCGGCCATATCAACATTGTCATGGCAAGCCATGTGGTCAGCCCGCATTTTGACGCTGTGCTCTACAAATTCTCTGAACGCCACAAAAGAGTGACATTCTCCATTACCATTGACGACAGCATGGAAATTGTCAGCCGTGTCGGGCAAAACCGTGCCAGCTTCGGCATCTGCTTGCTCAACGGAGCACCAGACCCCATGAAAGCAAAGGTGCTCTATAGGGAGTTTTTCGGGCTCTATTGCGGACCAAAACATCGGCTTTTCAATCGTGATTCAATCGACATTACAGAACTTGAAGGCGAAGAATCGGTCTCGTTTCAAACGGAAATGGAAGGTGGGCCCCTCGAACCTGTGGCGCATCTGCGCGCACGGGTGAAAGCGGCGTTGGGCTGGCGTGGCGTGTCATCCAATGTTCCCGAGATTAGACGGATGATAGTTGCAAATATCGGTATTGGCGCCCTGCCCGTCCATGTCGCTGACCGCGATGTGAAACTGGGTAATCTGCGCCAGCTGCCTCCCTACGACGATCTTCCCGCGGTCGATGTCTATCTATTGACGAACCCCAAACGCCGCCTTTCTGAGGCAGAGGCTGAATTGTTGCACATGTGTGAGCAGTCAATATTTGAACTGCCCATAGAAGAGCGGACCTATCACACAGCCTAACGCGCGACTGCATTGATGCATCAAAACTCATCCCGAAAGATCGTGTAATAAATCGCTATATATAGATGTCTAGCCTTCAGGTTGCAAAGCACCAGAAATAGCCACTTGCAGAACACAGCAAGAACATGTATTGTTTGTTCGTGATTTGTGCCACAGATGTTTCATCGAGATTCGGGGTGTGGTTGGAAAAGCGGGAAACTGGAGTGGGAAATGCTTACTAGAAAACAGCATGAATTGCTGATGTTCATCAATGAACGTATCAAAGAATCTGGCGTTCCTCCCTCCTTCGACGAAATGAAAGATGCACTTGATCTACGATCAAAATCAGGCATCCACCGCCTTATCACCGCTCTTGAGGAGCGTGGCTTCATCCGCCGTTTGCCCAATCGGGCCAGAGCGTTGGAAATATTGAAGCTACCAGAATCAAACTTACCCACCATGAACACGTCTACACGCGGGTTTTCACCCAGTGTTGTTGAAGGTGGTCTAGGCAAAAAACAGCGGTCAGAGCCCGAGAAAACTGAACCCGATCAAGAGATCAGCGGTGTTATGGTCCCGGTCATGGGGCGCATCGCCGCTGGGGTTCCTATCTCCGCCATTCAACACCAATCCCATTCCATTTCGGTTCCGATCGAAATGTTACGCGGCGGCGAGCATTTCGCCCTTGAAGTGCGTGGCGACTCCATGATTGAGGCTGGCATTTTGGACGGTGACACTGTGGTGATCAAAAAATCACAGGACGCCGTCTCTGGCGACATTGTAGTCGCCCTTGTTGATGATGAAGAAGCCACTCTCAAGCGCCTGCGCAAAAAGGGTGCCTCCATTGCGCTGGAAGCAGCCAATCCAGCCTATGAAACCCGCATTTTTGGCCCAGATCGAGTGAATGTACAGGGCAAACTGGTCGGTTTGCTAAGGCAGTATTGAGCCTTACGCCCGCTTTTCTGCGTTCCCGTCGTCAATTGATGACGGGATGCCAAGGCCTTTGGCCTGTCGGCAATGCCGTTGTTTGGTGCAAAGTCCATACAGCTTGTGATGCATTTGCCAATGGGTTTCTTTGGCCGTCACCACGATCGAGATTCGCTTCTTGGTGGCGCTTGAAATCGACAAACCGTGCGCCCTCTTGTTTCAAACGATCTGGCCCGACCACCAACAGAGGTGCAGTGCAGTTATTTGGAACGGGTAAAGACGTAACAAGAATGGACCGTTTATCACACTCTTCTTGAAATGCAGAAGCATGGCGAACAATAGCAACCGAGAGATCACTTTTCTCGCCGCGCATATTCATTAAACCTTGCGCATAACAAGCCTCCTTATCACACCCCTTCAAGACTGCATTTCCGTTTGTGCTCTCAAGCACCTCTGAGCTTTTGCTGATCGCACCAGACCGCAAGGCACGTGCATCACCGTCGGAACGCAACAATGCCGTAACTTCCAACGTCTTGCGGTTTGAGCCCAGCGTTTGCCAAGCATGATTGACATCCCGATAGGCCACGCGGTTGCCTTTTTCTGAGATCCACAAATCAGCGCTTGGGGCTGTCCACCACATCAAGAAGGCAGCACACAATGGGACCAACGCAGCGTAAGCCAGCTTACCACGGTGGATTGCGAAGATTGCCAGAGCCAAAATCACCAACGGAATAAAGTGCCCCGCACCTCGTATCACGAGATAGTCGGCGCCGGATCTGGCTGAAATCAAGCCAGCCAGCGTGATGACCCAATCCAGCCCCCACTCCACACCACTCAACGGCACAGATTGCAACCCCAACGGCGCCAACAAAACAGACAGCAGCCCCAGTGGCATCACAACCAGACTGACAATGGGCATCACCAACAGATTGGCAATCAACCCCAACGGTGCCATTTGTTGAAAATGCGCAATTGAAAATGGCAACACCGCCAATCCAGCAATCAATGATGTCGTGCCGATGCCCATAAACCAACGCCCAACACCACCCAAAGCCCTTCCCGTCAGGGTCGCCACACCAGCCCCGCGAGACTGTTTTTCAGGTTGATAGCCCCTTATTCGCATCCTCTGTAACCGGTCGTAGGATGCGATCAGGGCCGCTGTTGCGGCAAATGACATTTGCATCCCGGCTTCGACAACACCATAGGGCTGAAACAACACCAAGAACAAAAGTGCCAGCGCCAGGTTATGCATGGTCAATGCGGGCCTGCCGACAAAAATAGCCACCAAAAAAATGGCCGTCATAAAAAACGCGCGGATCGTCGCAACAGAACTTCCAGATAGGATGAGATAGCCTCCAGCACAGACAAGCGCGATGGCCGCGGCCCATTTTTTGATTGGGTAATGCAAGGCAAGATGGGGAATCAGCGCTAAGGCTGTGCGCGTGCCCCAAAACACAGACAAAGCCACCAAAGCCATATGCAGGCCGGAAATGGCCAGAATGTGAGCCAGACCACTTTGCCTAAGAGCATCCTCAGCTTGACTTGAAAGATAATTTCGTTTCCCCACTGAAAGAGCAATTGCGAGGCCTCCAGCCTCCCCGTCAACCCGCTTGGCAATATAACCCGCGATGCGCGTGCGCGCTCGCTCAACACGCACCTGCAGGTCATGGCTGAAGCCCGAAATCAAACCCACAGGCGCCAGAGGCAGTGTCTCGATGGAGCGACTGAGATATCCTTGCCCCCCAATGGCACGTGCCCAAAGATAGCGACCATAGTCAAATCCGCCAGGAAAGGCAGGCCGCTGCAAGGGAATAAGGTGGGCGCGAACACGGATCCTTTGCCCCGCTACAAACTGCGCACCATGGGACTTGCGAACCAACAACAAGCGCCGAGGCGTCTCCTCTGCAGCCAGCTTGTCAATTGTTTCCACTCTGACGGTCCAACGCTCATCAGGCCTACCATTGCCAGACCGCAGCTCCACACGTTCAATCACGCCTGTAATTTGTGCAGAGAAATTATCTTTTAGAACTGGTGTAGAAGAAAATGTGCCATGAAAACTGGCTGCAGTCAGGCCAATAAAAGCCATTGATACAACAACCAAAGCAAAGACGGAGTGCCCCTTGGTTGCCCGCCGAAAAACCAACAAACAGAGCGACAGGGACAAAGCCAAAAGCACATATATACTAGGCTCATCCGGCAGGAAATAATACCCCGCAGCTCCGAAGGTCATGGCCATTGTTGCCCAGAGAAACTGCGCATTCTGTTGCTCACAATCGGTAATCCAACGATCACTCACCCGTTGAACAATAGCCTCAAATGCGAAGCCAATCCGCCGCCCAAAGCTTGGTTGGCGAATAAACGGTTGCAGATGCTCGCGATCAGGATTGAAGCCGTATTGCTGCTGCACAAAAGGTTCAATTTGGCAATCGCGGTCCACTTGCGCCAGATTTTCTGACGCATGCACTTCTTTTACACCCTTTTCCTTGCGTCCCGAAGCCATGAGGCCTTTCACCCTGCGGTCAAGCTGTGCTAAATCCATGTCAAATCAAATTGCCGGATATTGAAACGACTGTATAAATCGTCTGCATCGACACAGCGACAACACAACCCGCTTCAATCTCAGGTTTACTATACCCCGAACAATAGGTCTCTGATAGCATTATGTGTTCACAGGTTGTAACGCGCTTTGCCCCCTCCCCAACTGGGTATCTCCACATCGGCGGGGCTCGCACCGCTTTGTTCAACTGGCTCTATGCCAAAGCCAACGGCGGCAAAATGCTGCTCCGCATTGAAGATACGGATCGGGAACGGTCTACCGATGCTGCGATTGATGCCATTGTAGCCGGGCTTGACTGGATGGGGCTGTCTTATGACGGCGATCCGATTTCTCAACATTCTCGGGTTGAGCGGCATCGCCAAGTGGTTGATCAGCTGTTGGCAGACGGCAACGCCTATCGGTGTTATTGCACACCTGATGAACTGACAGAAATGAGAGAAAAGGCGCGAGCCGAAAAACGCGCACCTCGCTATGACGGCACTTGGCGTGATCGTGACCCATCCGAAGCTCCAGCAGGGGTAAAACCAGCCATTCGTCTCAAAGCTCCACAACAGGGCGAAACCATACTGGAAGATCAGGTACAGGGCACCGTGCGGTTCCCCAATAAAGACCTGGACGATATGATCATCATGCGCTCGGACGGCAACCCAACCTATAATCTGGCTGTGGTTGTTGATGATCATGACATGGGTGTCACCGTTATCATGCGTGGCGACGATCACTTGACCAACGCCGCCCGCCAGTCGCTTGTTTATAAAGCAATGGGATGGGATATCCCAACGATGGCTCATATCCCGCTCATTCACGGCCCCGACGGAGCCAAGCTGTCAAAACGTCATGGTGCACTGGGCGTAGAAGCCTATCGCGATATGGGCTATTTGCCAGAAGCTATGCGGAACTATCTTGTTCGGCTGGGCTGGGCCCACGGCGACGACGAGGTCTTCTCAACAGAGCAGATGATCGAATGGTTCGGCTTTGACGGCATGAACAAAGCAGCCGCCCGCTTTGATTTCAAGAAGCTGGAAAATATCAACGGCATTCATATGCGCAATGCGGACGACAACGCATTATATGAGCAATTCATCGCTCTGCTGCCGTTTGTAGAAGATGGCCAATCAATGCTGGACCTAATTGACGATGCCAAAAAGAAACAGATCATGATGGCCATGCCCAGCGTCAAGGAACGGGCAAAAACGCTGCTCGATCTCAAAGCAGGACTTGCCTTCCTATTTGATACGCGCCCGCTGGCCCTAGAAGAAAAAGCGGCCAAATTGTTGAGCGATGATGCCCGCGCCATGCTCGGAGACCTGATCCCACGCTTCGAACAGCTCACCGATTGGACGATTGATAGCACAGACGCATTGGTTCGTACCTTCGCAGAAGAAAAAGAATTGAAACTGGGTAAAGTAGCTCAGCCTCTGCGCGCAGCACTGACCGGACGCTCAACATCACCGGGCATATTTGATGTTCTTCTGGTCCTTGGCAAAGACGAGTCCATCGCACGCCTGAAAGATCAGATCAGCTAACACCGATTAGCATATTCTGTCATCCAACAGGCCGCACCATAAGGGGCGGCCTTTTTTATAACCCCGATCTCGGCACCCCAATTAAACACACAAAAATGCGTAGTCAGAAAGCGAATCTCCACAAGGTAAAAATAGGTAAACCTACTTAATTCGTAGACCAAAATAATGTGAACTTAATCGGTATATAATACAGTCATCAGCTCATACTTTTGTAGGCATGGCGCTGAAACTGTTATATAATTCATCATCTTCTTTCTTTATTCAACTCTATGGGTGCTTGCAGTGCAGCAAAAAATCATATACCCAGAGTTCAGTTCCTTTGTTGCCTAGGAGGGTTCGCTGCGACCTAACGCACCCTTCCATTCCGACAGCAACAACAAATTGTTTTCAAAATTTGGGAGTAGCCGAATGAGTGACAACAAAGCAACACTGAAGGTTGGTGATAAATCTTGGGAGTTTCCGATTAAAAGCGGAAGCATTGGCCCGGACGTCATCGATATTGGTACTCTCTATAAAGAGACCGGTATGTTTACATTGGACCCAGGTTTTACTTCAACCGCGTCTTGTGAATCAGAAATCACCTATATCGACGGCGACGAAGGCATCTTGCTTTATCGTGGTTATCCGATCGAACAACTGGCAGAGCATGGCGACTTTTTGGAAACCTGCTATCTGCTTTTGTATGGCCACCTGCCTACACCTGAAGAAAAAATCGATTTTGACACCCGTGTGACTCGTCACACGATGGTTCATGAGCAGATGAGCAAATTCTACACTGGCTTCCGCCGTGATGCTCACCCTATGGCTGTTATGGTTGGCGTGATTGGGGCTCTATCTGCCTTCTATCATGACTCCACAGACATCTCAGATCCACATCAGCGCATGGTTGCATCCTTGCGCATGATCGCCAAAATGCCAACAATCGCGGCGATGGCTTACAAATATACCATTGGACAGCCATTTGTTCATCCACGCAACGAGCTCAGCTATGCGGCCAACTTCCTGCATATGTGCTTCTCTGTCCCTGCTGAACCTTATGAAGTGAATCCGGTTTTGGCACGCGCCATGGACCGAATTTTCATTCTTCATGCGGATCATGAACAAAATGCGTCCACCTCAACCGTTCGTTTGGCTGGTTCTTCTGGCGCCAACCCGTTCGGCTGTATCGCTGCGGGCATCGCTTGCTTGTGGGGCCCTGCACATGGCGGTGCCAACGAAGCAGCTCTCAACATGCTACATGAAATCGGCACAGTTGATCGTGTTGCAGAGTATGTTGCAAAAGCGAAAGACAAAAATGACCCATTCCGTCTTATGGGCTTTGGTCACCGCGTTTACAAAAACTATGATCCACGCGCTCGCATCATGCAGGCAACCTGTCATGAAGTTCTAAATGAACTGGGCGTCAAGGATGATCCAACCCTTGAAGTCGCGATGGAACTGGAAAAAATCGCTCTGAGCGATCCATATTTCATCGAGAAAAAACTCTATCCAAACATCGACTTCTATTCAGGGATCACTTTGCGTGCATTGGGCTTCCCTGCTGAAATGTTCACCGTGCTCTTTGCTCTGGCCCGTACCGTAGGCTGGATTGCACAGTGGAAGGAAATGGTTGAAGACCCATCCCAGCGCATTGGTCGTCCACGTCAGCTCTTCACTGGTGCTCCCAGCCGCGATTATATCGAAATGGAAGACCGGTAAGATCTAACAATTTCAAGATCTTGCCTATCAAACAAAAAAGGCTCCCTTATGGGAGCCTTTTTTATGACCATTCAATAAATCTGAGAGGTCAATATTCAGCGGGTTTTTGGCATATGTTCCAAAATATTAGCCGCCGCTTCTTGGCTTGGAGCGCCTTGCGGCAACCGCATTTTATCGTCCAGCAAACGCAACGCTTCTAACTGCTTTTCTCGCTGAGTGCTTTCTTCAAGCAACGGCAACACATGATCCGCAAGCGTACGCGCATTTGCATTCTCGTCGAGAAACTCAGGAATAGTATTATCCCCAAGCACCAGGTTCGTCAAAACGATGGAGTGTGCTTTTAGCAACCATTTAAATTGCCGCGTAAGCCAATCCACCTTATAGGCAACCACCATCGGAATAGCGGCAAGTCCAAGTTCTAACGTCACCGTACCAGACGCAGCCAGCGCGGCATGCGCCTGTCGGAATGCAGCAAATTTAGCCTCCTCGCCCTCAACCACTTCTGGCTGAACGGGCCAACTTTTTAGGCCCTCGTCAATCAAAGTGCGAAGATGACTAACGGCAGGCAAAATCACTCGCAGATTGGGATATTTGTCTTTTGCAAGCGCTACCACTTGCCCAAACTCAACCATCAGGCGTGACACCTCGCTACGACGCGACCCCGGCAAGACCAATAAAACAGGCGCGTCAAGCCCGGCACGCTCGCTTTTTGCGGGACGCAAGACATCCAAACGCTCAATTAAGGGATGGCCGACATAGCTACAAACTGGGCCAGATAAATCCTTATGGGCCTGAACTTCAAACGGCAACAGCGCTAAAACATGATCCACATAGCGTGCCATTTTTTTGGCACGCCCCGGACGCCACGCCCAAACGCTCGGAGACACATAATTGACAATCGGGATATCAGGACGCTGTTTGCGGACACGTTTGGCGACAGCATGAGTAAACTCGGGGCTATCAATGATCAAAAGCAAATCTGGATTTTTGTCCAAAATATCAGCGACCACATTCATGCCATGGCGATGAAGACTCGGATATTGCTTGATAATATTAACAACGCCCATGACTGCAATTTCAGACAATGGAAAAAGAGAAGCCAGCCCCAGACTCTGCATCCGTTCACCGGCTAGACCGGCAAACCGCAGCGTTCCTCCGGTTAATGCGTTGAGGGCCAGAACAACCCGCGCGCCCAACTGGTCGCCGGATTCTTCGCCAATCACGATATAGATGAGCGGTTCTTTTTGATCTGTCATTGCCGCCTCTTTGATCAATGAAACAAGCCAGACGATTGGCTTTCCTTGATCCGGTTTTAATCAGATGTCACGTCAGAGAGATAACGTGCCTGCAAAAACAATCCCGCCTCTTTTGCCAAATGGATGGTTTGATCCCGACAGGCGCACAAAACTTCTCCCTGAGCACATACAATGCCGGCAAGGCCGGCCTTTTGAACAAATTCCACGGTACGCGGGCCAATGGTTGGCATATCAAATCGCAAGTCCTGCCCCGGCCTTGCACGCTTTAAAAGCAACCCCGCTTTACCAAAATCCCAACGCGATCTTCGCTCGAGCCTTATTCTCTCGACCCGCTCTAGCATTTGGTCCGTCCCTTCCGGGCCTTCCATAGCCAGAACCCGACCGTTCGCCACAACAACACCCTGCCCGACATCCATCGCGCCGATCACAGCAGCCATTTTTGCAGCCAAACGAATATCTGCCTCGTTGGTAGCAGCCAATTTGTCACCCACAGACAAGGCCGCACCAACGACTAGAGATGGGGCAATATCCGGTACAGATACTAGCCGCAAACCACGTTTTTCAAAGAAATTGGCAACACCGTTTAAAAGGCTTTCATCACCCCCACCTGCCATTATTTTAAGAATATCCGGCAGGGCTTTGATGGCCCCGAAATCAAGACGAATAGACCGGAAATCGGGGCGAGCCTTGACGGAGCCGATGCACAAGAGTTCCTCAATGCCCTTTTGTTCAAGCGTGTTGAACAATAGGCCGATCTCACCCCACTTCAACCAGATGTGCGGATGCCCTTCGATACGCTTGTCTGCCTCACCAACAAGACCGAACAAAAAATAATCACGCCCAGCACCTTGCAGAGCATCTATGATTTCAAAGGGAAGGTCCTGACCACCGGCGATGATTCCCACCGGCCCACCACCGGAAAGCATCATGCCTAGTCCTTTTGCTTACGCGGGGTACATAGCGCTTTTTTAGCGTCCTTGCGAATAAAATCAACGATTTTCATCACATTCACATCGTCAGAATAGTCAGCAGCAACCTTCTCGACTTGCTCGATTACCGTGCCCTCATCAGAGAATAGTATTTTATAGGCATGGCGAAGATTGTGAATTTGATCCCTGCTGAAGCCGCGACGTTTGAGGCCGACAATATTGAGCCCCCCCAAATGGGCCCTGTTACCCAAAACCGAACCGAACGGGATAACATCATTTTCCACGCCAGTCATCCCACCAACGAAGGCATGTTCGCCAATACGTGCAAATTGAATGACAGCAGACATACCTGCGACCATTGCATGGTCACCCACTTCCACATGTCCGCCTAAGGTTGCGTGATTGACCAAAATAACATGATCGCCAACAAGACAGTCATGCGCCACATGCGCACTAACCATGATGTGGCAATGGTTGCCAATACGCGTGATCGACCCGCCACCTTTGGTTCCAGGATGAATTGTTACATATTCACGAATATTGACATGATTGCCAATCTCGCAACCAACATCTTCACCGCCAAACTTCAAGTCCTGAGGCACGAGCCCCACCGCCGCAAACGGGAAGATCTCAACGTTGGTGCCAATCTTGGTATTGCCGTCAATAACCACGTGAGAATGGATCTTGCCACCAGCACCAATGCTGACTTTTTCACCAATGATGCTATAGGCACCGACTTCAACATCATCAGCGAGACAAGCACCGTCAGCAACAATTGCGGTTGGATGAATCTGAGCCATTATATCTGATCGTCTCCCATAAGCATCGCACTGACTTCAGCCTCTGCGACCTTCACCCCGTCAACCTTCGCTTCGCAAGCAAATTTCCAGATATTGCGGCGATTGCGGACCTTTTGGACATGGATATAAACAACATCCCCCGGCACCACAGGCTTACGGAACTTGGCTTTATCAATTGTCATGAAATAAACGACACTTGGTGGACCAGATTCTTCACGGTTGTGAACACACAAAGCGCCAGCAGTTTGAGCCATCGCTTCAATAATCAAAACGCCAGGCATGACGGGCAATTGCGGAAAATGACCGATAAAATGTGGCTCGTTAATGGTCACATTCTTAACACCGATACCACTGTTATCACCATCCATTTCAATGATTCGATCAATCATTAGAAAAGGATAGCGATGAGGCAATAATTCCATGACTCGCATGATATCAGCAGTACCAAGGGTCGTCTTCTCGCTCATAACTTCTTCCCTTCATCGCCTTATTTCACCTGCGAAGACCAGACCCACCCGGCATTGCAGACATTATTTTTCAACGAACAACGGCCAGCCTTGTCACAATGGTATCTTTGACACCAGTGATGGCTAGTTCAAGATTTTTTTTCTGCCAGTTTTTTTAATGCAGACATTTCCCGGAACCATTGTTTTACCGGCTTGGCAGGCACACCACCATAACGCCCACCCGCAGGCACATCATCTTTAACAACACTGACAGCCGCGATTTGTGCACCCATACCAACCGTAATGTGACCAGCAACACCGGACTGTCCACCAATGGCGACAAAATCTTGTAACGTTGACGATCCTGACAAACCAACTTGCGAGACAAGCACGCAATGGCGTCCAACTTCAACATTATGACCAATCTGAACCTGATTGTCGATTTTAGTACCCTCTCCAATGATCGTATCGCGATTTGCTCCACGGTCTATTGTGCTATTGGCACCGATCTCAACATTGTCCTGAATGATAACACGGCCGATCTGGGGCACTTTTTGATGTCCCGTCGCACTCATGGAAAAGCCAAATCCATCCTGTCCACTGCAAACACCAGGATGCAAGATCACACGATCCCCCACCAAGGTATGCTGCAATACACAATTCGCTCCGATATGACAATCGCGCCCGACTCGAACGCCTTGTCCGATAACAGCATTCACACCGACTGTTGTACCTGACCCAATCTCAGCCAAAGCACCAACACTAGCGCCAGGTTCCACACAAACGCCGGCCTCAATTTTGGCCGATGGATGAATATGGGCAGCCTGTGAAATACCACCTTGAGAGTCAAAATACGCAAGTGGTTTTAAGGCCTCTGGATAGAAAGCCGCCGAGATTTGAGAAAAGGCAAGATAAGGATTTTTCACCTCAAGTGCGACAACGCCATCGGGAACCTTGTCGACATACCGTTTGGCACAAAGAACGGCACTGGCTTCAGTCTTCTCAAGATCTGCGACATACTTGGGGTTATCTAAAAAAGTAATCTGTCCACTTGCCGCAGCATTAATTGGAGCCACTGTATCAATGAGCATCGAACCGTCAGCATTGTCGGGCAACTGAGCATCAACGAGCTCAGCAAGATGCCCAAGACTGAGAGATTCGATTTTGGTAAAAAAAACTGGATCTGTCATGATAGCTTTCATAAAAAAAGCCGCCGCCCGAAAGAGCAGCGGCTTTTGATTTGTATGGTCAAAACCTTAGAACTGAGACGCAGCACCAAACCGGATAGCTTGGGTATCATCATAGCTTTCTTTGCTCAATGCGTACCCATAGTCAACCCGCAGCAATCCAAATGGGCTAGCCCAAACCAAACCGGCACCCACTGATGAACGAATACTCGTATCACTGTCGAACGTCCCCTTGGTCGCATCGGAGCCAAACAATGTACCTGCATCCGCAAACACAGCGCCACTCAAACCGACACTATCCAGATAAGGAATCGGGAATTGCAACTCTGCAGTCGCGTTGAAATATGTTTTACCACCGAGGGCTTCATTTGAAGCAGTATCACGCGGACCATAACCACTCGAAGCGAAACCACGAATGGTCTCTCCACCCTTATAAAAGGAATCGAGCAAACGCACATCATCACCGCCAATACCTTGAATGTGACCGGCACCAACTTTGACCATGCCAACAAGGCCCCAAGCAGAATACAGCTCATGATAATAACGTGCATCAATAGTGGACTGGATAAACCGCACATCCCCGCCAAGCCCGGCAAATTCCTGATTGAACTTCATATAAACACCATTGCTTGGATTCTGCATGTTATCGATGGTGTTATAAACCAGACTATAGCCAATTGCCGATTTAAGGGTTTTGCCTTCATCCTGCGCTTCTTCAATCGCAGGAGACGCAGACGCAAGTCCATAATTCTCGTAATTCGAGATCTGTTTCTGTTCGAGCGTATAGTAAGGATTGAAAGAAAGCTCATCGGTAATGGGAAGCCCAAAACGTATAGTTCCGCCAACCCGTTCATAATCATATTCGCGGGTATCAGTATCTTCATAAGAGTCTTTGAACAAATCAAAGCCAGCAGACATACGACGACCTAGGAAATAAGGCTCGGTGAAGGACAGATTGTAAGACCGCTTGGAAGTACCTCCGGATGCAGCGACTTTCAAATACTGCCCACGCCCCATGAAGTTGCGCTCTGATACCGAAACATCAGCAATGAAACCATCACCCGTGGAATAACCACCGCCCAGCGACAAAGACCCTGTGCCTTTTTCAACAACGTCAACATTAAGTACGACACGATCGGGCGAACTACCCGGAGCGGTATTGATGGCAACCTTCTCAAAGAATCCCAAATTATCCAAGCGACGCTTGGCACGATCCAAAAGAACCCGATTAAATGCATCGCCTTCGGCCATATCGAATTCACGACGGATAACAAAGTCGCGTGTACGAGTATTACCGCGCACATTGATACGCTCGATGTACGCACGCGCGCCTTCATCAACCTGATAAACTAGATTTATGGTCTTGTTTTCATAGTCACGGTCTGCGCGTGGTGTCACGCGGGCAAAAGCATAACCGGATTTGGAAATCTCAATCGTGATGTCTTCAAGCGACTCAGACACAGCGTCCATGCTATAAACATCGCCAGAATCTGTTTTAAGCTGACCGCGCAGGGATTCTGCATCAACGTCAGGAACAGCACTATCGATTTCGACATCACCAATACGATATTGCTCACCTTCATCAACCGTAATGGTGACGAAGAATACGTTACGCTCACGGTCAAGATCAGCGACGGAAGAAACAACACGGAAATCTGCATATCCGTTATTCAGATAAAACTTACGCAAACGCTCTTCATCAGCAGCCAAGCGCTCCGCATCATACACGTCATTGGAAGATAGCCAGCTCAACCAACCCGTTTCTTTGGTAGTAATGACTTTCTGCAACCGACCATCGCTGTAGGCTTTGTTGCCTAGGATAGCGACACGTGAAACAGATGTCTTTGCACCTTCGGTAACTTCAAAAACCAAGTCGGCGCGATTACGGCCAAGATCAATAACCTTAGGCTCAACACGGGCACCAAAACGACCGGCACGACGGTAAGCTTCCAAAATGCGCTGAGTATCTGTTTGAATACGGCTTTCACTTAGAATTCCGCGGCTTTTGGACGTAACAATACCCTCAAGCATCTTGTCTTTCAGGCGGTCATTGCCTTCAAAAGCAATTCTATTGATGACTGCATTTTCTTCAACACTGACAATCAGACTAGAACCACTGCGCTTGATCGAAACATCCTTAAAGAGCCCGGTCTGAAAGAGAGCTTTCAAAGACTCATCAATTTCATAGGCTGAAGACCGCTGCCCAGGCTTAATCAACACATACGAACGAATGGTGTCATCCGAAACGCGTGCATTGCCTTGAACGACAACTTTGCTGATCGTTTGCGCAAATGCAGGACTGGCAGCAAAAAGATCAACGGGTCCAAGAGGCACAACCACACTCATCACCGTAGCGACGGCCGCTCCCCAAGCGATTGTCTTTAAATTTTTCATCAGCCCAAACACTCTTTATATCTGTATCATCAATTCGTTTTGGGCACATGCATGCCCCCGAAATGGAATCTTTTTCTCTAATAAGGTTTTACCCTGAATCCAGAAAGGATCAACCCCTGAAGTCTCATAACAACGTCAATCATCACAATCAGTTGCTAGTAAGCCACATTTTTCTCACTGATTCATCGAACATTTTCCAAAACCAGCGACATCAACCCATCAATCAATCACTCAGGAAAATATGAGTGATGTCATTAAACGTTGCAAAAACCATCAGCGACAAGACCATTGCAAGGCCGATTTTGAATCCCAATTCCTGGCTTTTTTCCGACAGTGGTTTGCCTCGTATTGCTTCTGCAGCATAGAAAACCAGATGACCACCATCAAGCATCGGCACCGGAAACAAATTGATCAACCCGATACTCACAGACAGCATGCCAGCCAGATTAACAAGGGCAACAATACCAAGCGTCGCAACCTGACCAGAGACTTGGGCCACACGGATGGGGCCGCCCAACTGGTCTGCGTCTTCTTTGCCAACAAAGATGCGGCCGATATAGCCCAAAGTGCGTGTCGCGATGAAATAGGTTTCTTCCACCCCACCCCACAAGGCATCAACAGGCCCGAACTGTTTTCGAACAACATCGTCAGGGTTACTCTCATGCCGAATGCCAAGTACGCCTATCTTTTGTTTGTTGCCAAACTGGTCAGTCACTTCAGTCCGCCGAGGCGTCGTTTGCAACGTAATTAGGCTACCGCCGCGATCAACAACAACCTGCAGCACATCTTCAGAGCTCAAGGCGACCAAACGCTGCACATCTGAGAATGCTTCGATAACACCCCCGTCAATCGAAACCATAATATCGCCGGGCTCGAAGCCAGCTTCTTCTGCAGCACTACCAGCGACCACGGAATCGACACGGGCGGGCGTCATTGGCTTGCCATAAGCAAACAAGAGCATGCCAAAAATAACGATTGAAAGCAGGAAGTTTGCAACAGGACCCGCAGCCACAATTGCAGCGCGCGCCCAAAGCGGCTTGGCGTGCAAAGAGCCTTCACGCTCATCTGCACTCATTTTTTTCATCGCTTCTTCGTCTGGCACGCTGGCCGCATTTTCATCGCCTTCAAACTTAACATAGCCGCCAAGCGGAATGGCGCTGAACTTCCAGCGCGTGCCGTGCTTGTCATAAAAGCCAAAAAGCTCTGGTCCGAAGCCAATAGAGAATGCCTTGATCGTTACGCCACACCAGCGACCGACCATAAAATGGCCCAGCTCGTGAAAGAACACCACAATCGTCAGCACAAAAAGCGCCGGAATAGCATAGCTCAGCAAGCCTGAACCCGCAGAAAAGACGCTCTGAAGGAATTCCATTCATATCTCCAATTTCTCTCAACCGAGAGAGTAGCCGACAGTCTCTAAAGAAGGCTTAAATAGGGTGAAAGTATGGACAGATCAACCAACCATTGGCCCTGAAACCAACAACAAGGAAAAAAAGCCGCTTGATTAGTCTTTTAAAGCGGTTATTTCGACAAAACGAGCAGCCGCTTCAAGCGTTCGAAGGCTCGGTTTATAATGCGCACTATAGTGAATAAATCCGTGGATGGCCTGACTGTAAAAGTCATAAAAATGTGGCACGCCGGCCTCTACCAGCTTTGATGCCAACCATTTGGTATCGTCTGCAAGACAGTCACATTCCGCTTCGCACAAATAGCATGGTGGCAGGTCAGTCATATCTGCGTCTGTTAAGTCAGCATACACCGGATCTGCAGGGCCAGACGTATAGTCATTCCACATATCTTTCATCGCAGTGGTCATGAGCATATTGTCCTGATCGCCATAGGCGGCATGGGAACGGGTATCAAAAAATTGACGATAACAGCCATACCACAGCAAGAGCGCTGAAATTGGCAAGGTCTCGCCCTCGTCGCGCAATCGCAATGCCGTTGCCAAGGCGAGATTCGCACCTGCGCTGTCGCCCGCAAGAATAAGATCACAATCATATCGTCTGTGAATATCCTGCACCTTGGCAATGACCGCATCCAACGCCGCAGGATAAGGAGCCTCTGGCGCCAAAGGATAGCTAACACCAAGCACGTCACACCCTGTTTTTGCAGCCAAATCCGTCATGATGCTTGAATGAGTAATCACATCACAATTACGCCACCCTCCACCATGGATATAAACCACCACACGACGCGAGGCCGATGCTGATTTTATGGGGGTGAAACTACGGCCGAAATCCGTATCGGCAATGACCACATCATCAACATGCCTGCCAACCAATTGCTTGCGGATTTCCCTACCTTTTATGCGGATCTGTGATAAGGGCTCCGAGCCATCCGGATTGGGTTTGTAGGAATAACGGGCAGACAATTTCAAAAGATCGGCATCAGGGAACGAGGACATAACAAAACTCCAACCAAATAGCTAAAGATCAATAGAAGACAGACCAAACAGAATCAAAACCAGAACACCCAATAGTAAACTGAACCCGATGCGCCAACCTGGGCTAGAGTCCTGCAAACGTAAAAAATACCGCAAGATCAGTTCCGCTTTCAGCATGCTCAAGGCAAAAAGAACGGCAAGAGCAAGGATCGATAGCTCTTTTACATCGGTCCCCGCCTGCGCGTTGACCATGCTCATAACAGTCAGTCCGATCAATACAGCCCAGATTACTAACAGTCCATTCGGAGAAGATAGCAGTCTTTTCATTCCTTACCTCGCCAAATACACAAGTGGATACAACAGCACCCAGATCAAATCGACCATATGCCAGAATGCACAGACGGTCTCAATGGTTGCATGGCGGGGCCTCCAAATGCCAATTCCAAGCAGCACCATGCCAAACAGAACATGCATAAAGTGAAAACCGGTCATGAGAAAAAACAGGGTGAAGAAACTATTCGTCTCCACCCCAATGCCTTGTTCATACTTGTCGACATATTCCAGTATTTTGATGCAGCAAAAAATCCCGCCTAAAATAATGGCGGCGGAAAGCAGCATACGCGTTTTGGCAACCTTCCCGCCCTCAAGAGCAAGCAGTGCCAGAGCACACAAGAAACCGCTTGTGATTAATACGATGGTATTGATCCCGCCAAGAACCCCATCAAGAAGAGATTGAGATTGCGCGAAACTATCTGGTTCCATCACGCGTGAGACCGCGAAACTGAGGAAAAAAGCCCCAAACACCAAAAGCTCACTAACGATCAAAACCCACATCATCGGATCACCAGGAAGGCTATCCAACGCGCCCCAACCGCCGCTGTCTTCTTGCTCAGTTGTAACGCTATCACTCATTTCAAACACCAATCAAAAAGGAATGAAACCGATCTTTTTTAAACGACCCAAATTCCAACGATGTTAATTAGGTCATCAGGGCGATTATTGCACCATATCCTGTATGTCTGTTGCAACCCGACGAGCAGCAGCATCCATCGCTAAAACGTCACTTATAGAACCGGCATCCTTGATATCTCCGGTTTTGATGAAGTGCTTCATTGTGCCTTCAACTATTTTCGGAATACCGCCAAACATGATCTTGCGTTCAAGAAAAGCCGCAACAGCGATTTCGTTGGCAGCATTCATAATATTGGGCAGACTGCCCCCCGCTTCCAACGCTTCAAGCGCAAGCCTCAAACAAGGGAACCGCTCGACATCCGGCGCTTCGAACGTCAGCTTTGCAATATCAATCAATGAGATCCGACGCGTATCTGCTGGTGCGCGGTCCGGCCATGCCAAACAATGCGCAACCGGAATGCGCATATCGGCAGCCCCCAGATGAGCCAACATCGACCCATCGCTATAGGTCACCAGACCATGAATGATAGACTGCGGATGCACCACCACCGACAATTTGCTAGCAGGCAATTGATAGAGGTGATGCGCTTCAATGACCTCAAGCCCTTTATTCATAAGAGATGCCGAATCGATGGTAACCTTTGCCCCCATGGTCCAATTGGGATGGTTGAGCGCCTGCTCGGGGCTGGCTTGCTCGATTGCCTCTTTGTCCCACGTGCGAAACGGCCCACCTGAAGCGGTAATCGTAACGTCTTCAATCTGGTTCCGATTGTCCTGATCAAAAATCTGAAAAATAGCACTATGCTCAGAATCGACAGGCAGGATCGGTTGGCCTGAACGGGCCGCTTCCGCCATAACAAGATCTCCGGCACAAACCAAGGCTTCCTTGTTGGCCAACGCAACTTGATTGCCAGCTCTTAAGGCTGCCATGGTGGGGCGAATGCCAGCGGCACCGACAATGGCACCCACCACAATATCGGCAGGCATCGACGCAGCGTCTTCAACAGCGCTTGGGCCCGCACCGGATTCAATACCAGTGCCAGCCAATGCCTGTTTCAAAGCACCATATAAGGTCTCATTGGCCACCGCAGCAAAAGTGGCCCCTGTTTCAATCGCCACTTTGGCCAGTTTTTCAACATTGCTATTGGCAGTCAGGGCATGGGCCTTATAGCGCTCAGGTGACGATGCGATGATATCAAGCGTAGAGTCCCCGACAGAACCGGTTGCACCCAAAACAGATATGGTCTTTTGACTGATACCCGCGTCAGTGCGAGGCATTGCTTTTAACGGGGCCGATTGGGTCATACTTAGTGCCATTCATTTTGTCTTGCATTAAAGGGGCGCGTCACCAAATCAAAAAACCGGTCGCAACAGACCCGATATCACCAAATATCGAACCGAACAGGGCTGCAAATACCACTGCAACCAACAGCCCATCGACGCGGTCCATGACTCCCCCATGTCCGGGAATAAGGTTACTCGAGTCTTTTACATTGAACAGCCGTTTCATATGTGACTCCGCCAGATCTCCGGCTTGGGACAAGATCGATAAACCACCCAGCATCAACGTCAGTTTAACTGTCGGGTCGATACCCAAGACCTTAGCCACCAAAAGGGCAAGACCGGTGCCTAGCACCAAACCACCGACAGATCCGGACCAGGTTTTTTTGGGAGAAACGCGGGGCCACAATTTCGGCCCTCCAAGAGACTTACCGGTAAAATAAGCAGCGATATCAGTGCCCCAAACCAAAGCGAACAGGATAACAATTGCCGCAAAACCATAAACCGGATCACTGCGAAGGATGAGTATAGCCAACCCAAACGAGGCCGCATACAGAACACCAAATCCACACCAACGCGCAGAGGGATAAGAACAGCGCACAAGAAACAGAAATCCAGCACCAAAGAAGGGCACAACCAAAGCGGCTTGCCATGCACCAATCAACAGACCAATGAGCGAAGTAAGAAGGGCACCAAAGCCAAGAAGAGCCGGAATGCCGTAAGGTTGCTCACCAACAATGGCAACCCATTCCTTAAAGATCAGCAGCGTGACGATACCGAAAAACACCGCAAAGGCGACCCCACCCCACCAAGTGACGGCAGAAGCAGCGATGGCAAGAACAACACCGGACACAGCACGCAGAGCCAGATCTGACCACAATGTATTGTTTTTGCTTTTCTCATTTGTGTCTGAGACTGATTTATTGTCGTCGGTCAGAACAATGTCCCCCGTCAAAAGTGAAGGGCCAGTTCCGCCCAAAATCTCCAAAGATTAGCCTCTGGAAGCAACAGCCTTTGCGCGAACGCCGTCATCCTCGATCGACAAGCCACCAAATCGCCGATTGCGCCTTCCATATTCAACCAGCGCCAATTCTAACTGGGCTTTGTCAAAGTCCGGCCAATAACAATCGACAAAAACAAACTCGGAATAAGCAGCCTGCCACAAGAGAAAATTGCTCAGCCGTTGCTCGCCGCTTGTCCGAAGGATGACATCAGGGTCCGGCACGCCCGCCGAGTAGAGCGACGTCGCAATGAGATCTTCGGTGATCGCATCGGGATCAAGCCGCCCCTCTTTCACCTCTCGGGCGAGGTGGCGCACCATGTCTGTCATTTCTTGGCGTGACCCATAATTGAAAGCAATCACCAAGGTAAGGCCTGAATTATCGGCGGTCTTTTCTTCTGCTTGTTGCAACAAGGCAACGATATCAGAAGGAAGGCCAATCCGCCCGCCAATAACCAAAACGCGTACATTCTGTTTATGTAGCGTCGCAAGATCCTTGCGAATAAACATCTTGAGCAGACCCATAAGGTCTCGCACTTCGGTCTCGGGTCGCGACCAATTTTCTGAACTGAAACTGAAAAGAGTCAGGTAGCGGATACCAAACTGGCTTGCATTTGCCACAATTTCGCGGACTGCAACAACACCCTGCCGATGGCCTTGCGTCCGGGAAAGCTTTCGCTCCTGAGCCCAACGACCGTTGCCATCCATAATGACTGCCAAATGACGTGGGATAACCATATCACTCAGATCAGGGGCTTCGGCAATACTCGATTGGCCACCCATAAATACCAGTCCCTTCAAAATCAGTCAGAAAGAATGCTCTGTAAGGTTCTTGATCGAAGAATCCAAACACGGTCCGTAAGTCATCTGAGAATAAGCTCAAGCCCCATAAATGGAACCCAAAAAGCGCAACACTAAAAAATACGAGAGCACAATCGAGACGAAGCGGCCGGCCAACAAAAAAACCGGCCCAACTCCGACTCAAAAATAGCTTAGTTAAACCGTCATAATCTCGGCTTGTTTGGATTCAAGCATTTTATCAATTTCGATAATCCGGCTGTTGGTCAGCTCTTGAATCTCATCCTGATACACCCGCATATCATCTTCACTCATGCCGTCTTTTTCTGCCTTTTTACACATGTCCATGCCATCACGACGCACGTGACGGACCGAAACCTTGGCACTTTCGGAATAAGAATGCGCAATCTTGACCATCTCCTGACGGCGCTCTTCATTCAATTCAGGAATCGGCAAACGCAACAATTGACCATCAACGACCGGATTAATCCCGATATTCGACTCGCGGATCGCTTTTTCGACAGCCTTTACCATGCTCTTGTCCCAAACCTGAATGGACAGCATCCGTGGCTCGGGAACAGAAACCGTTCCGACCTGACTGATCGGCAAAGTTTGCCCGTAGGCTTCAACGGAAATTGGCTCCAATAAATTGACAGACGCGCGGCCGGTTCTCAGGCCAGACAATTCTGTTTTCAAGACGGAAATAGCGCCTTTCATGCGGCGCTCAAGGTCATCAAGATCCAGTTCTTCGGCAGACATGGCAAAGCCTCTTAATCGTTTCTATGTTAACAGTTATGGCCCGATCACCAGATCAAACCAAGGCAGCCCCAATCATGAGGCAGGCCAAGTGTTCGATCAACTCACCTACATTGAATCGCACCCCATGCAGGGTGTGTGATCGAAGTAAAATCACCTGATTGCCTTCAAAATACAATCAGTCGTGAAGACAGCCTAGTCAGAAACCACAGTCGCCCGACCACCACCTTGCAAAATAGCCACAAGGCCGTCTGGCTCATGGATTGAAAATACAATTATCGGTATATTGCTGTCCTGAGCAAGGGCTATTGCAGCGGCATCCATAACCTTAAGACCCTGTTTGAGCACTTCAGCATGGCTAATGGTATCATAACGCACAGCATCAGGCACCTTTTTGGGGTCAGCGGAATAAATTCCGTCCACTTGCGTGCCCTTCATCAAGGCATCGCAGCCCATTTCAGCGGCCCTCAAAGCAGCACCAGAATCAGTGGTAAAGAAGGGGTTCCCAGTTCCAGCGGCAAATAAGACAACCTTACCTTCTTCCAGATGCCTTTTAGCACCACGTTGCGTGAAGCTTTCGCAGATTTCAGGCATCGCAATGGCCGTCAACGGCACAGCAGCAACACCCATAGCATTCAGCGCATTGGACATGGCCAGACAGTTCATCACCGTGGCCAACATGCCCATATGATCGCCGACCACACGGTCGCCCCCTTGCGCAGCGACAGAAACACCACGGAAGATATTGCCACCGCCTATAACAACGCAAATTTCAGCGCCCAGAGCCTGAGCCTTTTGAATGTCCTGCGCAACCCGCGCCACGACTTTCTGATCAATCCCAAAAGACTGGTCGCCCATTAGAGCCTCGCCAGACACTTTTAGCAGAATGCGTTTGTATTTCAGGTTTTCCATATTGTCGGCTGCCCTACGAATTTAAAAACACAATCAACTCAGTCGCGGTGTCACGATGCCTCACCCTTACACGGTGACATCATCATGCCATCTCGGCGCCAACCACAGGGATGAACGCTGAAAAAACATACGCGCGTTGATAAACAGCCCTTGAATACACGAAGGGCGCTGGTTCGTCATCCCCAGCGCCCTCGGTTTTTTCAGTTTTTAACCCCACAGATCAAACGGGGGTGAAGATCAGACTAGGATTGACCACTAGCAGCCGCAACTTCAGCAGCAAAATCTTCTGATTTTTTCTCAATGCCTTCACCCAGCGCAAAGCGGGCAAAACCGGTAAGTTTGATAGGCGCGCCAACATCAGATTCGGCGTTTTTGATAGCCTGCTCGACAGTATTTTCACCGTCGATAACGAAGGTCTGTTTCAACAAGACAACTTCTTCGTAGAATTTACGCAGACGACCAACAACCATTTTTTCAATGATATTGTCAGGTTTACCAGAGGCACGAGCCTGCTCGGAGAACACAGCTTTTTCGCGTTCGATAGCAGCAGGATCAAGCTCTTCAGTGGTCGCAGCCAAAGGATTGGTCGCAGCCACATGCATTGCAATTTGTTTGCCCAATGCGTCCAATTTGGCCGCATCGCCGTCAGATTCCAGCGCAACCAAGACACCGAGACGACCAAGACCAGGAGCAGTCGCATTGTGCATGTAAGAAGCAACAACACCTTTTTCCACGCTCAACACAAGCCCACGACGCAGGTTCATATTCTCGCCAATGGTAGCAACCGCGCTTGTAATGGTGTCAGCAACAGTAGCGCCACCAGGATAAGCCGCAGCCAAAATATCGTCGAGATTGGAACCCGCAGAAACAACAACACCAGCAACATTGCGAGCCAGTTCCTGGAACTGTTCGTTGCGGGAAACAAAGTCGGTTTCCGCATTGAGCTCAACAACAGCCGCTTTGTTGCCTTTATCAGCAACAGCAATCAGTCCTTCAGCAGCAATACGACCGGATTTTTTAGCAGCCTTTGAAAGGCCTTTGGTGCGCAACCAATCAATAGCGGCTTCCATGTCGCCATTGTTTTCGGTCAGCGCCTTTTTGCAGTCCATCATGCCCGCGCCAGAAGTCTCACGGAGCTCTTTAACCATTGATGCAGTAATAGCCATTGCAGCCTCACATCCTTTATCAAACAAGCCAGAAGCCGCCCGGACAAACCCGGGCGGTCATATTCTATCTAACATGGGGACAAACCCCATAACCTTGCGGTCAAGCCTTAAGCTTCAGCAGGGGCTTCTTCAGTCGCAGCAGCAACGTCTTCCACAACCACTTCAGCTTCAGCCAATGCAGGCTCAATCAAGCCTTCTTCAGCTTCGCCCATATCGATGCCGGTTTCGCCAGCGGAGCGGGAAATACCATCAATGGCAGCAGCCACGATCAGGTCAGCATAAAGCGTGATAGCGCGTGAGGCGTCATCGTTGCCAGGAACCGGGAAATCGATACCATCAGGATCGCAGTTGGTATCAACAATCGCAGCCACAGGAATGCCCAGACGGCGCGCTTCGTTGATTGCGATGGTTTCTTTGTTGGTGTCGATCACGAAGATCAAATCAGGCACACCGCCCATGTCCTTGATACCACCAAGTGCGCGTTCCAATTTATCGCGCTCACGGGTCAGCGTCAGGCGTTCTTTCTTGGTGAAACCCTGAGCTTCGTTGCCCAGAAGATCATCAAGTTTACGCAGACGCTGGATGGACTGGGTGATGGTTTTCCAGTTGGTCAGCATGCCGCCGAGCCAGCGGGAGTTTACATAATACTGAGCGCAAGATTTAGCAGCTTCAGCAACAGGGCCAGACGCCTGACGCTTGGTGCCAACGATCAAAACGCGACCACCACGAGCCACTGTGTCAGAAACCTGTTTCAAGGCTTCAGTCATCAGAGGAACTGTCTGGGACAGATCAATCACGTGGATGTTGTTGCGGGCGCCAAAAATGAACTTACCCATTTTCGGGTTCCAGCGGTGGGTCTGGTGACCAAAGTGCACGCCAGCTTCAAGCAGAGCGCGCATGGAGACTTCAGGAAGAGCCATGTCTTTTTCCTTTACCGGTTTAACCTCTGCGGGATGTGGCCATACTGGGCACCGGATGGATATCAGAGCATTTCTCCGCTCTGCGACCCTATTCCCGCATGTGGATTCGAGGGGCCTTATAGGACGCATTCCAAGTGATTGCAAGCAGCAATATGCCGGAAAACCATAGCCATCAAGATGACGTCCATTTACGCACGTCTATTGATCCTCAAATCGCACTGGCCCGATAAGACGCCGGTGTCATTCCCATTCCAGACCTGAAACTCCGCGTAAAATGGCTCTGACTGCTGAAGCCACAAGAATCAGCCACTTGTACCAGCGAACCACCAGCACGGATCATCGCCTTGGCGCGCTCCAGCTTGCGATGGGCAATCCAGACATTGGGGGAGACACCACAGCTTTGTTTAAAACTGCGCTGAAGATGATATTCACTGAGGCCGGCAATCTGCGCCAGAGACCGCAAGCGAATGCTCTGGTCCAGATGGGCTTCGATATAGTCAACCAGCCTGCGCTTCACAGACGGAGCCAACCCACCGGCCAAACGCGCCATACGGTGCTCGCAAAAGCGGTCTTGGGCGATCACATGCCCGATCAGGTCAAGCATAGCTTCTTCTGCGCCAATCACATTGGTTGATCCAAGCGCGCGATGCAAATGTGCAAATGGCTGCGCCAAATCACCGGCAGGCGCATAGGTGATATCGGCCAAATCCAGCATGCGCCCATCCCTGTCGGTCCATTCGCTATACATGCGACGCAACTCTTGATCTGGCAAATACAAATGCACCATTTCCAGAGGCTGGGAAATCACCCACTCCGAGCTTTGACCATGTGGAAAGATACAAATAGCCCCCGGCCAGCCATGCACAGGCTTTTCATCAACCCGCCAAACACCCAGACCGCCTCGCACATAAAAGCTGAATGTATGCCCTTCAAGCTGTTCATAGAAAACATGATCATTCTGATTGACCCAGACCGCGCAGGATCGACCAAAGCCCAAATCAAGACTGGCTGTCTTACTGGCTGTCGGAGACGCATACAAAAAACTGGAAACAGAATTCGAGGGCTTTTTCATACTGAGCAGTCTGACAATATCGGTTTGTTGCAGGGAGGCACAATCTACCAACACGAAGACACAAGGAAAAGGCACTGAACGCGCCAATCGCATTTTTTACCGCAAGATCGTGCAAAACATAAAAGCAAAATGTGGCTACCAGCAGGGTTCGTTTATATGAGGTAACACTGATGATCCCGTTTCTGTTCTTATCTACCGTTCTGATCTGGGGCACCACTTGGATCGCGATTGCGATGCAGGTGGGTGCCGTCCCCGTTTTGGTATCGGTTTTTTATCGCTTTGCTTTGGCAAGCATTCTGTTTCTGATCATTCTCGCCATAAGCGGCCGCCTGAAGCTGCCAGAAAAGAAGCATCAAGTCGGCTTGATCTCTCAAGCCCTGTGCCTTTTTAGTCTCAATTTCATATGCTTTTATACCGCAGCAGCCTTCATTCCTTCAGGCCTTATCTCGATCATCTTCTCACTAGCAACCATCTTTAACGCAATCAATGCCCGCCTCATATTTGGCGACCGCATAACAAAACGCGTGCTTCTGGCCAGTCTACTGGGTGTTTCAGGGCTAGCCTTATTGTTTGGGAGAGATATCATTTCCAGTGAAACGACAGAAATATTCCAAGGTATTGCTCTGGCTGGCCTAGGCACTTTGTTTTTCTCACTGGGCAACATGGCCTCCCGTCGCAACTCACAAGCAGGCATTTCGCCCACCATCGCCAATGCGTGGGCGATGGGCTACGGAGCCGTGATCCTGCTTATGCTGATTGGCCTAACCGGCACCCCCGTTGTTGCACCACCCGATAAGACCTATTTTGGCGCCTTGGTTTACCTTGCGACCTTCGGTTCGATTGTCGGATTCACCACCTATTTGGTGCTCGTTGCAAAAATTGGATCAGCCAAGGCCGCCTACGCAACCGTTCTGTTCCCGATTGTCGCGCTGACGCTGTCCACAATCTATGAAGGATATATCTGGCATTGGAGCGGAATCCTTGGTCTGGTCTTAGCCCTATCAGGCAACGTCGTTATGTTTGCTCGCAAACAATCCCTGCAACCATCTCCAGCTCAAGAACCACTAACAACCAAATAAAGCCGCAGACAATGGGAGCATCCAATGGGGAAAACGGCCCAGAAAACGCCCTTAAGGCCGATATTTCAAACAGCCCATATCCTTCAAGGTCGCCCGCAGCGCATCATCCAGTTTTGTACGCGGCTCCGCACCCAACAATTGCACAAGGCGGCTATTGTCCAAACGCAAAGGATGATGCCAGTGAGGTGCAATCTCTGCCGCTTCCCTTGCAAAACCGCCAAATGGAGCTACTGCCTTAAGGGCCCACCACGGGAAACGACGCACTGGCAATGCACGCCCGACAACTCGGGACAGCCCATCAATTAAGTCTTGCCCCCTTTCATCATAAAGCCCCTCAAACTGAAGCACTTCAAAGTCCGAAAGCCTCTCTCGCTCTTCGAGAAGCAAAGCGAAGCTTTCCGCAAGGTCAGGCAAATAAGCCCAGCTATGCCCCCCGCCTCGGGCCGGATTGACCAACTTGGCAACCGGCTTACCAGATTTCACCATCAATTGAGAAAACCAACTAGACCGTGCTCCGGGACCAAAAAAATCACCGGCACGAAGAATGAGCGACGGAACCTCAGGTGCAGCATTCTTGAGCCTTTGTTCAAGAGCAATCCGTATCTTGCCTTTTGCGCTGTTTGCTCGTTGCTCTGTTTGCCCATCAACGACAGGTGTCGTAGCCGCATCGTAATTATAGATCGTGCCAGGCAAAACGACTCGGGCACTGCCCCCTGCCCCTCTCGTGTCGCGAGCAGCGGCAATAGAATTGTCGATCATCGGCAATACCAATCGATCCCAGTTGCGATAACCAGCAGGGTTAACCGCATGCACAAGCACAGACACACCGTCCGCGGCTCGGGCAACATCACCCGATCGCATTGCGTCACCCTCAATCCATTCAATAGCGTTCGGCCCTTTCCGGCTGGCTTTGCTAACATCCCTTGCCAACCCGCGCACATGCCAACCATGCCTCAACAATGCAGATGCAATTGCCCCACCGATTCCACCCGTCGCTCCCAATACAAGCGCCATTTTATGACAACTATTCTCTTTGATCATTTCTCATCTCCAAACGTTGACTGCTCACAATGTGCGCACCAGCGAGTTGAAAAGAAATTGCAATTAATCTTACAGCAGCTAGTATAAAAGTTATGAGCAAACATATTTCATGGGATGATCAACGCTGTTTTTTGGCGGTACTGGAAGAAGGTAGCCTTTCAGGAGCGGCACGGCGCTTGGCAGTGTCTCACCCCACGATCAGAGCCCGCATTGCCGCGCTAGAAGAAGGCCTTGGCACCGTCTTATTCACGAGATCGGCCAATGGCTTAACCCCGACAGAAAGCGCCCGTGCCTTGCATGAATCCGCAAGTGCTATGGCAATGGCCTCTGAGCAATTCATCAGAACCGCTTCCGCTCATCCGGGCGAAATAGCAGGGACTGTTCGGCTCAGCGTACCCGAATTCATGGGCGTAGAAACATTACCCAAAATGCTGGCCAAATTGCGTGTACAACACCCTGCGGTCCGGATTGAGCTGGAGTTAAGCAACCTGCCAGCCAACATTTTACACCAAGAGGTGGACATCGCCGTCCGAACAACAACACCGACGCAAGCGGCTTTGATTGCCAAGAAAGTCGCCAGCATTCCGCTTGGATTTTTCGCCAGCACCAGCTATCTCGACAATCACGGGACACCAGAAACTCTGTTAGATTTGCGTAGCCATGACGTGATCGGGCCAGACCGGAACGAAAGCGACTGTGCATTGTTTGACGCACTGGGGACTAAGCTACCCTTGTCAGACGCTGTTCTGCGCACCGATAGCCATCCCGCCCAGATAGCGGCCATGCGCGCTGGTGTGGGCATTGGCATTACACAACATCCCATTGGCAGGAATGTCCCCGACCTCCGGCAAATATTGTCACAAGTGAACCTGCCACAGTTGGATACCTGGATTGTCACCCACGAGGATTTAAGGCATGTCCCACGCGTGCGGGCCGTTTTTGACAGTTTGGTTTCAAGTTTTAAAGACTACCGTTAGCCCTGCGCGCCCGATCGCTTGCAAAGATCAATAGGCACCCACCTGCACATCAACAATGCCGGGTATCGCCTTGAGCGCGCGCCCCACTTCAGGCGAGACATAATATTTGCCATTCAGCCGCATCTCAACTTCACAATCGCCTTCATCAAGCATCACGATCACAGAAACATCCCCATCGCCACGATCATCAAGCTGTGCTTTCAAAGAATTGAGTGGCTTTGGATCACGCACAAAGACACGCATGGTCTTCTGCAAGCCATCCCCCTCCAACGGCCGCACATTGTTAATCCGCACGGACACCCCTTCAGGTCGCTCATCTGCACCGACTTCCAAAATGACAGTTTTACCGGGCGTCAACATATCGCGAAAACGGTGCAAGGCTTCTGAAAACAAGACCGCCTCATATTGCCCCGTGGGATCCGATATATTGATGATCCCCATCTGGTTACCTTTTTTGGTCTTGCGTTCTTGACGACCAGTGATGGTGCCGGCCAAGCGCCCCGCGCTGGCACCTTGCTTGACCGCAATTTCAAAGGGTTGCCACAGCTGGATGCGCATTTTTTCAAGCTGCGGGATATATTCGTCTAGCGGATGAGCTGAGAGATAAAAGCCAATGGCGCTATATTCTCGCTGCAGTTTTTCTTCGCTCGTCCAGGGACGCATATCCGGTAACGGAAGCGGAGCCGCTTCTTCCGCACCAAACAATCCACCCTGCCCCGACGAGGAATCTCGCGCATGACTGGCAGCTTCCCCCATGATGACATCAATCGACGCCACAACCTGAGCGCGGTTCGGATTAAGCACATCAAAGGTGCCTGCCGCCGCAAGATTTTCAACCGTACGCTTATTCAAAACACGCGGACTGATCCGTTTGGCAAAATCAGCCAGATCCTTGAAGGGGCGATCGCCGCGCACCTCCATGATATGTTCTGCGGCTGGTTGCCCAACCCCCTTAATGGCAGCCATTGAATAAACAATCGCACCATCTTTCACAACAAATTCGACGGCTGACTCATTGATTGACGGAGGCCGCACTTCAATGCCCAACCGGATGGCATCCCTGCGAAATTCGGACAATTTATCCGTATTGTTCATATCCAGCGTCATGATCGCTGCCAAAAACTCAACGGGATAGTTAGCCTTCATATAAGCGGTTTGATAGGCAACCAACGCATAAGCCGCAGCGTGTGATTTGTTAAAACCATAATCGGCAAATTTAGCAACGAGATCATAAATCTCGGATGCTTGTTCTCGGCGCACCCCACGCTCTTCAGCACCATCACAAAAACGGACCCGCTGCTTTTCCATTTCTTCGCGGATCTTTTTACCCATCGCGCGGCGCAGCATATCAGCTTCGCCAAGGGAGTAACCCGACAGGATCTGGGCGATCTGCATCACCTGTTCCTGATAAATGATAATGCCGTATGTTTCATTCAGCACAGGCTCTAGCAGCTCGTGCATATAATCAGGCTCTTCGTCCCCACGTTTACGAGCACAATAAGTGGGAATGTTGGCCATAGGACCGGGACGATATAACGCCACGATAGCGATGATATCTTCAAACCGGTCAGGGTTCATATCGAGCAGTGCTTTGCGCATGCCCATACTCTCAAGCTGGAACACCCCAACAGTCTCACCCTTGGCAAGGATGTCGTAGGACGGTTTGTCATCAATGGGAATTTCGGCCAAATTGATCTCAATACCGCGCTGCGCCACAAACCGAACGGCATATTCGAGTACGGTCAGGGTTTTTAGACCCAAAAAGTCGAACTTAACCAGCCCGGCTTGCTCAACCCACTTCATATTATACTGGGTAACAGGCATATCCGAGCGCGGGTCTCGATACATCGGAACAAGTTTATCAAGGGAACGGTCACCAATCACGATACCGGCAGCGTGTGTTGAAGCGTGACGGTACAGACCCTCCAGTTTGAGTGACATGGTGATCAACCGGTCAACGATTTCCTCTTCTTCTCGAGCAACCCGAAGGCGTCTCTCCTGTTCCAACGCTTCAGGGAGAGAAACCGATACGGCCCCCTTCATCGGCACCAGCTTACAAAGTGTATCAACTTGCCCAAACGGCATTTGCAACACGCGCCCCACATCGCGCAAAACAGCGCGCGCTTGCAGCGTACCATAAGTGATGATCTGGCCTACATTCTCGCGTCCATATTTGCGCTGAACATAATGAATAACCTCTTCACGCCGGTCCTGACAGAAGTCGATATCAAAGTCAGGCATCGAAACACGTTCAGGATTCAAAAAACGTTCGAACAGCAAAGCAAAGCGCAACGGGTCAAGGTCTGTAATGGTCAAGGACCACGCCACCAACGATCCCGCGCCAGATCCACGGCCCGGTCCGACAGGAATACCCTGATCTTTTGCCCATTTGATAAAATCAGCAACGATCAAAAAGTAACCCGGGAACTTCATCGACTGGATAATTCCCAATTCGAATTCAAGCCGATCCCAATAGTCTTTCTCTTCTTTGTCCGGCGCAAGACCATGCACATCCAGACGCTTTTGCAGCCCTTCTCGTGCCTGCCGTGCCAATTCATCAGACTCGTGTTTTTCCGCTTCGGCAGGGTCGGCATCAGCACCGGCAAAACGAGGCAGAATAGGCTGAATCGTTCGAGCCCGCGAAGAACATCGCCTAGCAATCTCGATGGTATTGTCCAAGGCTTCGGGTAAATCAGCAAACAGCTCTGCCATCTCATCCTGAGTCTTAAAATAATGTTCGGGCGTCAAATGCCTGCGATCATCCTGAACCAACACCTTACCCGCAGCAATTGCGATCAGCGCATCATGGGCTTCAAAATCATCACGCTCAGCAAAGTAAACATCATTTGTAGCAACCAAAGGAATATCGAGCCCATAGGCCAAATCCAATATCTGTGGTTCGACAATGGCCTCATGCGCCATACCGTGTCGCATGATCTCAATATAAAGGCGATCAGCGAACATTTCCTTGAGGCTTTTCAGTCTGTCAGACGCCAATTCTACATGATGGTTGAAAAGAACGCGATCAACAGGCCCATTGCCGCCACCGGTAAGGCAAATCACCCCTTCTGAAAATTCGGCCACATCAGCCATGGAAACATGGGGGTCCTGATCATCTTGCGGCGCCATGAAGGAACGCGAGACCAGTCGCACCAGATTAGACCAGCCAACATCCGTAGCGCCTATTAGAACGAGTGTCGGATAATCCGTGTGCCCGACCCCGGCCAGATCGCCATCCTGAAAATCAACCTCAACCTGACAACCAAGAATAGGCTGAATACCGTCACCGGTGGCTTTTTGAGAAAACTCCAATGCACCAAACAGGTTGCGCGTATCAGTCATCGCAACAGCGGGCATACTCGCGCCCTTGGTCTTTTTAAGAAGTTTACCGACGGGCAGCGCGCCCTCAAGAAGCGAATAGGCAGAATGAACATGCAGATGAATGAACTTAAGCTCTTTGGATATCTCGGCCATGGTTCATTCACCTTTCCAGCTCATCAAAATACAAAGAACCGCTCTTTACGACCAGTACAGTTTGAAGGCGACAGAATAGGTCACAGATCAGTGAGTCGCAAAGCCTCTCATTTTTCTTTCCCCGTTTATGCCAAACAACATTTGTTGCTTTGATTGTCCCAATCGACACGCAACCAAAAGCCCACAGCAGCAGAAACATATCCACAAAGCGGATAACGGCCCCACTTTCATTGTTAAACGAGAATTTGTGTCCACACACTGAGCATCGACATAAAGGTAATTAGGGAACCAAGGGCCAGAACATCACGAATAATCATTTTGAAATCCTCAGGTTTGTTCTATATTTGAACTTATTATGTATTTGTTTTGTTCTTTTAACAAGCTAAAAATTCCTAAGCAATATTTTTTTAATAGTATACTATTTACAATGACTTACAGGATTATGTTCACCTTTTATTCACAGGCGCCACACAATAACAGGCTTAGGGCCCACCCCCTTTGCAGCACCGAACCCCGTTCACATTGCTGCCATAAGCTTGCATGCTAGATCACACAGCTTATTCAGGACGCATTCACAAATAAAACGCAGAAAGGCGGGGAAAGCAGACAGTTATCCCCACCTGTCCAAAACTTTTCAACAGCCATAGCAAAGCCACCTGACCGGCCAGATCGGATCAGAATATTCGAAATGAAGAGAAAATTGATTGCTCGAACCTACAGCTCGACGATTTTGCCATCCACCAATGTAATCTGACGATCCATTCGTTCTGCAAGAAACAGATTATGCGTCGCCACCAAAGCAGCAATTCCGGACTGTTTAACCAGTGAGTTAAGCGCGCGAAACACATAATCAGACGTTGTGGGATCCAGGTTCCCCGTTGGCTCATCAGCCAACAAAACGCGCGGTGCATTGGCCATGGCACGGGCAATTGCTACGCGCTGCTGCTCCCCGCCAGACAATTCCGAAGGGCGGTGAGATGCTCGATGATCAACCTTCATATAGCGCAACAGTTCCAAAGCGCGGCTTTGGGCCTCCGCGACCTTTTCACCATGAATAAGCTGTGGCAACGCGACATTTTCCAATGCAGAAAATTCAGCCAACAAATGATGGAACTGATAAACGAACCCGATTTCATTGCGACGCATCAGTGTACGCTCCCGATCCGGCGCGTTGCCCTGCGGGTGCCCAGCAATATAAATTTCACCTGCACTGGGCCGCTCCAATAACCCTGCAATATGCAGGAGCGTCGACTTACCCGCCCCTGACGGCGCAACCAAAGCGACCATTTCACCAGCACGCACGGTCAAGTCGGCTCCATCCAATACAACCAGATGATTATCCGCCTGTTCATAGGAGCGTGTAATATTCTCCAGAACAAGCAACGCATCTCCTTCATGGATCACTTCATCTTCATACCCACGGCCTCCCCGTGCAGTCTCTGCCGATGGCATCACTGGCGACGATGGTGCGGCAGGAATGGATGACAGTGCCGACGGCATAACCGCTTCATGCGAAGTGGTGTAGGTTTGGTTCGGCATTTCACTCTGATAATAGTTTTCATCCGATGGCATCGCCGGTGCAGCAGGAGCATCTGAAGACGAGCCGTTAGAAGAAGACCCGCGATCAACATCCGAGGCACGCAGGCGTTTCTCTTCCTCGGATAAGACAGGCCAGAAAAAACTTTTCCTATTCATAACGTAGCGCCTCCACCGGATCGAGTGTAGCAGCACGCCACGCAGGATAGATGGTCGCAAGGAACGACAACACCAGGGCGATCAATAACACCGAAACCGTTTCGGTCATATCCATGTCTGCCGGCAATTTGGATAGGAAATACAATTCTGGCGAGAAGAGCTCGGTACTGGTCATCCAGGAAACAAACTGGCGAATGGATTCGATATTGAGACAGACAACAAGCCCCAATATGAAGCCTGCCATGGTGCCGATGAAACCGATCGCAGCACCCGTAATCATGAAGATTCGCATGATAGAAGCGCGTGTTGCCCCCATGGTGCGCAGAATAGCAATATCATTGCCCTTGTCTTTCACCAACATGATCAACCCGGAAATAATATTCAAAGCAGCAACCAGAATGATGAGCGTCAGGATGATAAACATCAGGTTTCGCTCGACCTCTAATGCAGAGAAGAAAGTGACATTGCGAAAACGCCAATCCGTAATAAACACCTGCTGGTTGACGGCTTCTTCGACCGGAGCACGCAGAACCCCGACTTCGTCAGGATCTTCCACATAAACCTCAATCGCCGAAACTTTGCCTTCCTGATTGAAATAGGCTTGGGCATATTCCAAGGGCATGAAAATGAAGGTGCTATCATATTCACTCATGCCGATTTCAAACACCGCCTTGACAGGATAGGCCTTGATCCGTGGCGCGACACCCATAGGCGTCACCGCTCCATTGGGCGAAATCAATTTGACTTTATCACCGACCACGACCCCCAAGGTTCGCGCCAAACGAGAGCCAAGCGCCACACCTTCTGAGGCATCAAAATCGCTAAACGTCCCCTGCAACACTTTGCTTGAGACTGCCTTGAGCTTTTTCAGGCTTTCTTCCGTCAAACCACGCACCAGTGCGCCGCTGGATCCCCCAGCCCCAGAAGCAAGGATCTGCCCCTCAACAAAGGGCACCACAAAGGTCACGCCATCCACGCCTTCAACGCGCTTGGTAATGGCATTATAATCTGTAAGGTCGGTATCTTGCGGCTGAACAACCAAATGTCCGTTGATGCCAAGTATTTTATCCAGAAGTTCCGTTCGGAACCCGTTCATCACGGCCATCACAATGATCAGCGTAGCCACGCCCAACATGATTCCGAAGAAAGATAACCAGGAAATAATGGAAATGAAAGCTTCCCGCCTGCGCGAGCGCAAATAGCGGAACGCCATCATCCACTCAAACAGCGCGAATGATGATTGGGCCTTTGACGCGGACATTCACTTCTCCAGACGGGGGCCACCAGATAGATGCAATCCACAGGGCGGCCCTTCAAGCAGTATTGTCGAATCAATTACTTGCGATGATACGATCAACCACTGCATCGAGGGAAACCAATTCGCGCTCTCCGGTGGCGCGATCTTTGATTTCCACTTCATTCGACTTCAAACCACGGGGTCCAACAATAAGCTGCGAGGGCAGGCCAATCAGATCCATAGTGGCAAACTTGGCACCAGCTTGGCCGGTGCGGTCGTCATAGAGAACATCAAATCCGGCATTTCCAAGGCGCTCATACAGCTGTTCACAGGCAGCATCAGTCTCTTCATTGCCAACCTTCATGTTGATCAGACCAACATCGAACGGACTGACCGATTTTGGCCAAATAATTCCGTTCTCGTCATGGCTGGCTTCAATGATACCGCCAAGAAGACGGGAAACACCGACACCATATGATCCCATATGAACGGGATAGTCCTTGCCATCAGCGGCCATTACTGTCGCGCCCATAGACTCAGAGTATTTTGTACCAAAATAGAATATGTGCCCCACTTCAATGCCACGTGCCGCAATCTGGTCTTCTGCCGGAATAGCATTGAACGCAGTTTCGTCATGCATCTCATCGGTAGCGGCATATTCTTTTGTCCAATCGGCAATATAGCCGGACAAATCACTATCAAAGTCAACATCATCACCGGGCACCGGTTTTGTGAGATAACTTTTATGGCAGAAAACCTCGCTCTCGCCGGTATCTGCCAGAATAATGAACTCATGGCTGAGATCACCACCAATTGGGCCTGTGTCTGCCTTCATGGGAATAGCCGTCATGCCAAGACGTTTGAAAGTGCGCAAATAGGCCACGAACATCCTGTGATAAGCCTCACGCGCCCGTGCCTCATCGATATCAAAGCTATAAGCGTCTTTCATCAGGAATTCTCGCCCCCGCATCACGCCAAAACGCGGGCGGATCTCATCGCGGAATTTCCACTGAATATGATACAGATTGAGCGGCAAATCTTTGTAGGATTTGACCGAAGAACGGAAAATGTCGGTGATCATTTCCTCGTTGGTCGGACCAAATAACATATCGCGATCATGGCGATCCACGATGCGCAGCATTTCCTTGCCATAGTCATCGTAACGCCCGCTCTCTTTCCACAATTCAGCAGGTTGCAGTGTCGGCATCAGCAATTCTGTTGCACCGGAGCGATTCTGTTCCTCGCGCACAATCTGCTCGACTTTGCGCAGCACTTTCAATCCCAATGGCAGCCAGCTGTAAATACCGGCCTGCTGCTGACGGATCATGCCAGCGCGCAGCATATAGCGATGCGAGACAATCTCTGCCTCTTTGGGATTTTCTTTAAGGATAGGCAGGAAATAGCGGGAAAGACGCATGTGACTTGGCTCTTTCTATCAGGATCAGAAACGAAAAGGTTGCACCGACTATGCGCAACACAAGGCGCGCGAGTCTTGGAACCGACAAGCGTTGTTGCCGTCTTTATAGACTGAGAATAACCATGCGACATCAAATATCGACAAAACCACCGCCCCATACTGTTTTTACACAGGATAAGCAGTATACCGCGCGCCAAATAGCGAGCAACAGCACCTTAAATATTCGACTTTATGCTTAGACGCTACACCCATACAATTGGTACAACCGAAAAGAGATCATGAAATTGCGAAAAACTACGCAAATGTCTAAAAATGAGGATGACAAAACTAATTATTGGGATTACTCTCCCGACATAATAATAAGAGATACGCTCACCACTGTTATCTCATCTCGCGCGAAAAATGTCTTGGGAGGATACAGATCTCGGGCGCGCTTCACGCTGCTGCCGCTCTCTACTAGCCAAAATAAGCAAGTTGAGTACAGAGATCACGTCGCGATTACTCTAAAAGCAAGGCTTTCGGGCCTTGTTTTTTTTATGTTCTTTTCCCTATATTTTTCATATGGTTACTGTTGGTTGCTTAGACAAGCATGCTTGTATGTCTTATTTGGGTTTCAATACATATTTATGACAATCATCCGATTTTAAGCACAACACCGTCCAAAAAAAGGGTCCATTGCACATAAGCAACAGACCCATTGTATTTTTGTAATCAGAACAGGTATTTAACGCAGATCATCGGGCATCGGCATGAAGGTCAGGTCATCCAGACCCAGTCCCATAATCTCAACGGCCCAATAGAATGCGCCGAACAAAAGACTTGCCAACACCGTTGTGGCCAAGATTTTACGCAGCATCATTGCTTTGGCCGGGGCGCTTGGCGCGGTGCCAAGACGCATGTCATCCCCTTCCGTCTCAGCTTGTGTTTTTACCCCAAAGGGAAGCACGAGAAAAAGCGAAATCCACCAAATAATGAAATAGACTGCGAGGCCACTAGCAAGCGTCATATAGTCTGTCCTGTTTTCGAGCGTAAACTTAAATTTGTTCCAGCTCGGTCAAAGTACCGCAAAAATCTTTAGGATGCAGAAACAAAACCGGCTTGCCGTGCGCACCAATTCTTGGTTCGCCATCTCCAAGCACCCGCAGCCCTGCCGCTTTGAGTTTATCACGCGCCGCAAGCAGATCTTCGACTTCGTAACATACGTGGTGAATGCCACCCATTGGGTTCTTTTCAAGGAATTTAGCAATCGGGCTGTTCTCACCCAAAGGCTCGAGCAATTCAACCTTGGAATTCGGCAATTCCACAAAGACCACACGCACGCCGTGATCTGGCTCGTCCTGCGGTTCTGACACTTTTGCACCCAGTGCGCCACCATATACAGCAACACCGGCTTTCAAATCAGAAACAGCAATAGCAACGTGGTTGAGACGACCAATCATTTCTTAGAATCCTTTCACTGTCTCGCCTTTATAGCCAGCAAGTCCCGTACGGGATCACATAGCTGGCGAGGAAAACGTCACGTATGTCATACAAGGTTGATCATGACGGCGACAACTGGCTTTTTAGACCAATATTGATGAACTTCTCCACGGACAGAACGTCGCACCGCTTCTCTCAGCAGGTCAACATCCTTACGCTTTTTGGCAGGCATGCCCTTTAGGGCACCAAAGATACCGGATTCAACAATGCTGATGAACAGGCGCCCTTTGGCGTCACGCTCGGGGATACCCGCAAGGCACATTTGTGGTTGCCCCAGCACCTCCCCTTGGCGATTGACCGTAATCGACACCGTGATATGCCCGACAAAAGACAATTTGCGGCGTTCCTGAATGCCCATATCTTCAAAGGTGCCAACCAGTGAGCCGTCTTTGTATAAGCGGCCACCGCGATTCGTATCCCAGCTTCTCACCTTGCCACCAGCAAGACGCGCCATCCAACCGTTACGCACATGCAAAACTTCACGCACACCCAATTCGCGCGCCAACTTGCCATGTGCTTTCAAATGCATTTCTTCCCCATGCACAGGAATGGCCATTTCGGGTTGTATCCACTCATAAAGTTTGCGCATATCACCACGCTTTGGATGCCCGGACACATGCACAGGGGCGTCTTTTACGGTAATAACGTCGACATCCTGTCGTGCAAGATTATTGATCACTTCACCAATCGCCCGCTCATTGCCAGGGATGGTCTTGGACGACATGATCACCTGATCCCCCTTGGAGAACTGCACCGACCGATGCTCCCCACTGGCAACACGCGCCAATGCTGCGCGTTTTTCGCCCTGTGAGCCGGTCAGGATCGCCACGACCTTGTCTCGAGGTAGGTAACCATATTCGTCATCGGACAAAAACTCCGGAACATCCGTCAAATAGCCTTGTTCCTGCGCCACTTCGATGAAACGCAAAAGCGCACGCCCCACCACCACACATTGGCGGTCATTGGCCCGCGCTGCGCGGGCAATAGCCTGCACCCGAGAAACATTGGATGCAAAGGTCGTCACCGCCACGCGATGCGGCGCTTTGGCAATCAGACGCTTGAGCTCTTCCTCAACATCACGTTCAGAAATAGAAGAGCCTTCCGTCGTCGCATTGGTGGAATCTCCCACCAGCGCCAACACACCTTCCTGCCCCAGTTCTTTCAAACGGGCAATATCCGTGCCCCGCCCGACACCGGGTGTCTCATCCAGTTTCCAGTCACCGGTATGCAGCACAAGCCCATGCTTGGTACGAATGGCCAAGGCATTGGCTTCCGGTATGGAGTGGGAAACGGGCACAAATTCAACATTAAAGGGACCAATCTGAACCGCCTCACCTTGCGCTACGCGGGTCACCGGAACATCCTCGGCATCATACTCGGCTTCGCCCTTGGCGGCCACCAAATCGGCCAAAAACCCAGTCGCATAAACAGGCGCACGCAACTTGGGCCAAAGAGAAAACAAAGCGCCAAAATGGTCTTCATGCCCATGGGTAATGACAATGCCTTCGATCCGATCCTTTTCATGCTCGAGAAAACGAATATCAGCAAAAATCAAATCAGCACCAGGGTGCGCCTCGTGGGCAAATGCAACACCAAAATCAACAATCAGCCAACGCCTGTCGTCTTTAGGGCCAACACCATACAGCGCCATATTCATGCCGATTTCGCCGACCCCGCCAAGGGGCATAAACACCAGTTCAGAAGCTTCCATACATCTCTCTCAGTTCGGCGCACCTACGCGCCATTATGTCAATGTGCCGGGCGAGAAAACGTCGCCAGCATAAATCACACGTCGCGTACCGTCGGGCAGCAGCATTATCAAGCCGCCTTTTTCGTCCAATTGTTCAAACACCCCGTGCACTTCTTCATTCGGAAGGCGCGCCACGATGGGCTTGCCCAAACCGCGTACGCGACTAAGCCAATCTTCGCGAATATCGGCCAATCCAAGACCACCATTCCAACAATCAAGCCGTTCCGCCATGTGGAATGCCAGTCGTTCAAACAAAGCGAGTGGATCAACGTCATATCCGCTCTGCGACAGGTTGGTGGCCGATAGACCGTCGGTTCTGTCTGGATGCGTGCGGCAATTGACGCCAATACCAACCACAACAGCCTGATGCCCCGACAACAGCCCACTGCTCTCAAGCAAAATTCCACATATTTTTTGATTATCCCAGAGCACATCATTGGGCCATTTGATGCTGATAGCTCCGCGCAGATGCGGCGGTACCACGTCACAAATCGCACGATGCACAGCAACGGCACTGACCAATGGCAATTGACCGATATCTTTTATGGGAGCGGGATCAATGAGCAACAAAGAGGCAAAGAGATTGCCTTCATTCGAACTCCATGGGCGTCCGCGACGGCCGCGCCCATCGCTTTGCTGGCCAGCTGTCACCCACAAATTGCCTGCGTCGCCCTCGGCGGCCACTTTCAAGGCATATTTATTGGTTGAATCAAGAGTATCAAACGAAACGTGACGATAGGAACCGGGTAACTTGGCCAAAAAAATCTCATATCAAAGGATTGAAAAACAACACTGCCCGAGGCAAGCCTCGGGCAGGCAACTCATATCACACGAAATGATATCTGTCTTGTGAAACTAGGTCCGTACTGATCCGCACCTAAAAGAAGCTCTTGGCCGCAGCTTCAGCCATCGCCCGTATGGGACCGATGAAAACCACCATCGAAAAGACAAACAAACCACACAGCACCAACACCAGCCGAAGCTCGACAGAGGTTTTCTCAAACACCGGCGCCGGATCATCAAAGAACATAATCTTGACGATACGCAGATAATAGTAAGCCCCCACAACAGAGGCCAAAACACCAATGATAGCCAGCGGGTAAAGCCCCGCTTCAACAGCAGCAAGAAACACAAAGAATTTACCGAAGAAACCACCCATCCATGGAATACCCGCAAGCGAGAACATGATCACGCTCAACAGAAACGCCATGGGCAGATCGGTTTTGGACAAACCGGATAGATCATCAATACTTTCCACCATGCCATCTTTGCGCCGCATCGACAAAATGGCCGCAAAAGCACCCAGCGTCATAACGACATAAATGATCATGTAAATGATCACGCCTTCAACGCCGGCCGCGCTGCCCGCAGCCAGACCAACCAACGCATATCCCATGTGACCAATGGAAGAATAAGCCATCAGTCGTTTGATATTCCGTTGTCCGATGGCAGCAAAAGATCCCAAAACCATCGAAAGCATAGAGACAAAGATGATCACTTGCTGCCATTGACTATCGAATGGCTCAAAGGCACCAAAGACAACCCGAACAATCAAACCCATTGCCGCCACTTTGGGCGCCGCGGCTAAAAATGCAGTGACAGGTGTCGGTGCACCTTCATAAACATCCGGTGTCCACATATGGAACGGAACAGCCGAAATCTTGAATGTCAGGCCAGCCAAAATGAAGACCAAGCCAAAGATCGCACCAATACCGGCTTCATCAGTATGCAGAGCCTCGGCAATACCAGCAAAAGACGTTTGTCCGGTAAAGCCGTATATCAGGCTCATGCCATACAGCAGCATACCCGACGACAATGCACCCAAAACAAAGTATTTTAGGCCCGCTTCTGTCGCCTTGGTACTGTCACGTTTGATCGACGCGACAACATACAGCGCAAGGGATTGCAGCTCCAACGCCAGATAAACAGCGATCATATCATTGGCCGAGAGCATCATCATCATGCCCAAAGTCGCCAGCAGGATCAGCACCGGAAACTCGATGGTCTCGAATTTTTCCACTCTGGAGAAACCGACTGACATGGCCAAAGCGACACCTGAGCCGACCAAAACGAGAATCTTCATCAAACGCGAAAACGGATCTTGAATGAAGGCACCATTGAATGTCACCACCGTGCCACCAGGACTTAACAGCAAGATAGCACCAGCAATGATCAAAAGCGCCACGGCAAGACCGGTCACCATCTGACTGGTGCGCGGGCCACCAAAGGCACCGATCATCAACAACACCATAGCGCCCACTGCCAGCAGAATTTCCGGCAATGCCGGCATCAGGTCCGGAAGCGCAGCCAACTCAGAGGTCATGTTTCACTCACTTCATTTTGCGATTGCCTACAAGCCTATTGGGCCAGAACAGCAACCTTGTCTGCAGCAGCCAGAGCTGCTTGATAATTGTTGATCAGATTTTCCACCGACGCCGCCGTCACATTCTGAATTGGGGCCGGATATAGCCCGAATAGAATGGTCAACACAGCCAGTGGAACGAGAATGAACTTTTCGCGCTGGTCCATATCAAGAATGCCCTTAAGGCTTTCTTTTTCCATCTTGCCAAAGACCACACGGCGATACAGCCACAAGGCATAGGCCGCGGACAGAATAACCCCTGTCGTCGCGAAAAAGGCCACCCAGTTATTGACTTGAAAAATGCCCACGATGGTCAGGAACTCACCGACAAAACCGGAGGTTCCGGGCAATCCGACATTGGCCATGGTAAAGATCATGAACAGGGTCGCGAACACCGGCATGCGATTGACCAACCCGCCATAGGCAGAAATTTCGCGTGTATGCATGCGGTCATAGACAACACCGACACACAGGAACAACGCCCCCGAAACCAACCCGTGTGACAGCATCTGGAATATGCCACCCTGCACACCTTGCGAGGTCACCGTGAACAACCCCATCGTCACATACCCCATATGAGCAACGGACGAATAGGCAATTAGCTTTTTGATATCCTTTTGCGCCAAAGCCACAAGAGATGTGTAGATGATGGCGATAACCGACAGAGTAAAGATCATCGGCGCAAACATGTCAGACGCCAGCGGGAACATCGGCAGCGAGAATCGCAAAAAACCGTAGCCTCCCATTTTCAACAAAATACCGGCAAGAATAACGGATCCAGCGGTTGGCGCCTGCACATGCGCATCGGGCAACCAAGTGTGAAATGGCCACATCGGCATTTTCACCGCAAAGGAGGTAAAGAATGCGATCCACAGCCAGAACTGCATCTGTTGCGAGAAAGGATGCGCCAGCAACAACACGATATCAGTCGTACCCGCTTCCCAATACATCGCCATGATCGCAAGCAGCATCAAAACCGAACCGACCAGCGTATATAGGAAAAACTTGAAGCTGGCATAGACCCTGTTCTGTCCACCCCACACGCCGATGATAATAAACATCGGAATGAGCCCTGCTTCAAAAAACACATAGAACAGCACCATATCAAGCGCGCAAAACACGCCGATCATCATGGTTTCGAGCACCAAAAAGGCGATCATATATTCTTTGACGCGCTTGTTGATTGAATTGCGACTGGCAAAGATGGCAGCAGGCATCAAAGCGGTTGTCAGAATGACAAACAGCATCGAAATGCCGTCGACGCCCATCCGGTAGGAAATGGTTGCGCTTAGCCAATCCGCCCTTTCCTGCATTTGAAAACCGGGGCTGGCATTGTCGAACTGGTTCCAGATCAACAATGAAATCAAAAACGTCACAATCGTTGTCCAGAGCGCGACATTGTTGATGTTTCGACGGGAAAGCTCGCTGTCGCCCTTGACCAAAAGGATCATCAAGGCACCCACCAGAGGCAGGAAAACGACGGTCGAAAGAAGTGGCCAATCGCTCATTAATGCGCCCCCCCGCTAAGCATGGTATAGGTGATAATCAGCGCAACACCGATCATCATGGCAAAGGCATAGTGATAGAGATAGCCGGTCTGCAAACGAACGATCCGATTGGTCATCCCCATGACCCGTGCCGCAATGCCGTTGGGGCCAAAACGATCAATCACCTGCTCATCGCCCCTCTTCCATAACAAGGCACCGAGTTTCTTGGCGGACTGTACGAACAAAACGTCATAGATTTCGTCGAAATACCATTTGTTGAGCAGAAACTTATACAACCATGTGTGACGTGCAGCCAGCCGCTTTGGCAGATTGGGTGCGCGAATATAGAATATATAAGCCGTCACAAGACCGATCAGCATCATAACGAACGGCGCCAGTTTCACCGCCCACGGCACATCATGGAAGGCGTGCAAAATGTGGTTTTCTTCACTTGTGAACAATGTGCCATTCCAGAAGGCATCATAATGCTCCCCGAAGAAGTAGCCAGAGAACACCATGCCCGCAAAGACCGCACCAACGGCCAGCAGCATCAAAGGCAGGATCATAACCTTGGGACTTTCGTGAATATGGGCTTTCACATCCGCGCTCATGCGTTCTTTGCCGTGGAAGGTCATGAAGATCAAACGCCAACTGTAGAAGCTGGTGAACAACGCAGCGATAACCACCATACCAAAGGCATAACCACTGACCGCATTGTGGGCCGCATAAGCTGACTCGATGATGGCGTCCTTGGAATTAAACCCAGCAAATCCGATAATCGTTCCGGGAATGCCAACACCCGTTAGCGCCAGCGTTCCAATCATCATCATCCAGTAGGTAACTTTGATATGTTTAGCCAAACCGCCCATGCGGCGCATGTCTTGCTCGTTTGACACAGAATGGATCACAGACCCGGCACCAAGGAACAACAGAGCCTTGAAGAAGGCATGCGTAAACAGGTGGAAAATTGCAGCGCCATAAGCACCAATACCCAACGCCACAAACATATACCCCAACTGGGAACAGGTCGAATAGGCGATCACACGCTTGATATCATTCTGAACCAAGCCGACGGTCGCAGCAAAGAAAGCTGTTGTCGCCCCGACAAAAGTAACCACTTCAAGCGCAGTGGGAGAAAGCTCGAACAAAGGAGACAGACGCGCGACCATAAAGACACCGGCGGTCACCATTGTTGCGGCATGAATGAGTGCGGAGACAGGCGTCGGGCCTTCCATCGCATCTGGCAACCATGTGTGCAGTAAAAACTGAGCTGATTTGCCCATCGCGCCCATAAACAACAACAGGCATACGGTGGTCATCGCGCTCCACTCATGCCCCAAAAACACAATCGTCTTATCTGCCATAGAAGGAGCCGCCGAAAAGATGTCGGCAAAGCTGGTGGTATCAAACAAAACATAGATACCACAGATACCCAGCAGGAAGCCGAAATCGCCAACACGGTTGACGATAAAGGCTTTCATGGCAGCCGCATTGGCGGACGGTTTTTGATACCAGAACCCAATCAACAAGTAAGACGCGAGGCCCACACCCTCCCAGCCAAAGAACATCTGAAGCAGGTTATCAGCCGTGACCAGCGACAACATCGTAAAGGTGAACAAAGACAGATACGCAAAGAAGCGTGCCCGATGCGGATCATCATGCATATAGCCGATGGAATAGACATGCACCACGGCAGAGACCGTATTGACCACCACCAGCATAACCGCGGTCAGTGCATCAACGCGGATCGTCCAGTCAATGGAGAGTGTACCGGAATGAATCCAGCTCATAACGGGCACAATTTGAGGTTCGGTTTGCCCGATTGCAATTGACAAAAAAGCGATCCATGACAATAGAGCGGCAAGAATAACCAATCCACTAGTAATGGTCTCCGCTGACCTATGCCCGATCGAGCGGCCAAAAAGACCGGCAATCAAAAACCCAAACAACGGTAAAAAGACGATGGCCGAATACATGGTTTCCTCAGCCCTTCATCATGTTGATGTCTTCAACCGCGATTGATCCGCGGTTGCGATAATAAACGACCAGAATGGCCAACCCGATGGCAGCCTCTGCCGCAGCGACAGTCAAGACAAACAGGCCAAAAATCTGGCCTGACAAATCGCCCAGATACGAAGAGAAGGCGACAAAATTGATATTCACCGCCAACAGGATCAACTCGATTGACATCAGGATGACAATGACATTCTTCCGATTGAGAAAAATGCCGAACATCCCGATCACAAAGAGGATCGCTGCAACGGTCAGATAATGGCTCAGTCCGACTTCCATCTCTCTGAGTATCCCTTCTTCGCACGTCCCGTCCTAAAACGGGTTAATTGGACAGAAGAATTGGCGGGCTATATGCCCTTGCCTGATTCAACCTGTTTGATTTCAATCGAATTCTCGACAGTACGGCCAACCTGACGCGTAATATCCTGCCGTTTGACGTCTTTGCGATGATGCAATGTCAGCACAATCGCGCCAATCATCGCCACCAAAAGGATCATCGCCGCGCTCTGGAAATAATAGATATATTTCGTATAAAGCAGCGCACCGATCGCTTCGATATTCGAGACAGTTGCCATATCCGGTATTGGCTCGCCCAAATGCCCGGTCAGCTCAGGGGTAATCGCCCAGCCGCTAAAGGCAATCAGCAATTCGGCCAACAGCACAACACCGACCACCAGTCCAATCGGCATATATTGAAGAAAACCGGACCGCAGTTCGGAAAAATCCACATCCAGCATCATGACGATAAACAAGAAAAGCACAGCAACGGCACCGACATACACAACAACCAGCAACATCGCGAGGAACTCAGCCCCCAACAATACGAACAACCCTGCCGCATTAAAGAATGCCAAAATAAGAAACAGCACCGAATGAACAGGATTGCGGGACCCGATGACCATAAGGCCCGACCCCAACAGCACCGCTGCAAACAGATAGAAGAAAAAGCTTTGAAGGATCATATCTTTCTCTCTTGGCTCCGCTAGAGAGCCTCCTTGTTATTATCGTTGCATTCGCATCCATCGCATCAGCGATAAGGTGCATCCATTGCAATGTTGCGTGCCAGTTCCAGCTCCCAACGATCACCATTTTCCAAGAGTTTATTCTTGTCATAGAACAGCTCTTCGCGCGTTTCGGTCGCAAACTCAAAATTGGGACCCTCAACGATAGCCTCTACTGGACACGCCTCCTGGCAAAGCCCGCAATAGATGCATTTGGTCATATCGAGGTCATACCGTGTGGTCCGGCGCGTACCATCGTTGCGGCGTGGGCCCGCTTCAATCGTGATTGCCTGAGCAGGGCAAATAGCTTCACACAATTTGCATGCAATGCAGCGCTCTTCCCCGTTTGGATAGCGACGCAACGCATGCTCGCCGCGAAAACGAGGCGAAACCGGCCCTTTTTCGAACGGATAGTTCACCGTCGCTTTGGGCGCAAAGAAATAGCGCATCGACAAGAAGAAGGCAGAAACGAACTCCTTCAACATCAGCGATTTTGCAGCTTGTGCAAGTGCCATAATTTGTCTCTCCAATGCGGCCTATCCGGCCCAAATAACCAGCCCCGACGAACCAGTTCCAACTAACCAGCCAGCGACGCTCCGGCCCAATAACCAATGAACGGAAACAGCAGTTGGGTTCCGCAAAAAACCCCGAATTGAATCCAGTCACCATATTTTTTTGTGTTCGGATGATTGGCCAAGCCCTTCTCCGAACGCATTTTCATCCACTTGGCGCCGATCAAGCCACCAAACATTTTAAAATCAACCCAACCGATCACGCCTCCGACGAGAGCACCAACCATTCCGGGTAAAGACAGGTCAAGCATAGGAACCCTCTCCGCTCATGGTGCCCAACCAGTAAACTGCAAGACACCGGCCACCAACACGACATAAAACAGCGAGACAGGCAGGAAGACTTTCCAACCAAGACGCATCAGTTGATCATAGCGATAGCGCGGCACAAAGGCTTTCACCATGGCAATCATAAAGAATACAGCACCGGATTTGAGGATGAACCAGACCACACCCGGGATCCATGTGAAGGGCGCGAAATCCAACGGAGCCAACCAGCCGCCCATAAACAGGATTGCCGTCAAGGAACACATCAGCGCAATCGCGACATATTCTCCCAGCATATACATCATGTAGGGCGTCGAGCCATATTCGACCATGAAACCGGCAACCAGCTCGGATTCAGCTTCGGGCAAATCAAACGGCGGACGGTTGGTCTCGGCAAGAGCCGAGATAAAGAAGATGACGAACATCGGAAACAGCGGTAACCAGTACCAATTCAAGAAGGTCAAAGACGGCAACCCCACCGCTGTTGCAAAACCGGTTTTCTGCGCCAAGACAATTTCGGTCAGATTAAGCGATCCAGCGCACAGCAGCACGGTCACGATCACAAATCCGATAGACACCTCATAGGACACCATTTGCGCAGCAGAGCGCAGCGCCGACAAGAATGGATATTTGGAGTTGGAAGCCCATCCACCCATAATGATGCCATACACACCAAGGCTTGAGACTGCCAGAATATAAAGCACCCCTACATTGATGTTGGCAATCGCCCAGCCTTCCGACACCGGCACCACGGCCCAAGCCGCCAAAGCGACAGTCACAGTGACCAATGGGCCAAGCAAGAAAATAACCTTATTAGAACCAGATGGAATGACCGGTTCCTTGAGTACAAATTTGAGCAAATCGGCAAAGGACTGGAACAGTCCCCAAGGCCCAACCACATTCGGCCCGCGCCGCATTTGCACCGCCGCCCAAATTTTGCGGTCAGCCAGCAGAATATAAGCAATCACGATCAATAGAACGACCAGCAGCAGTAGCGATTGCCCCACCATGATCGCACCCGGGATCAGCCAATTTGAGAGAAATTCACTCATTTATCAGTCCTCTCATTCCGCAGCCTCGGCCGCACGCCCTTTTGCCAAAGCGCTGCATTCCGCCATGACAGCAGAGGCGCGGGCAATAGGGTTGGTCAGATAATAATCAGAAATCGGCGATACCAGTGCCTGACCTTTAACGGCCTTAGCACCCTTTGCCAGCGCTTCAATCGCAGCAACCTCACCCACCAGACAGTCATCCAATCGGGTAAGATCGGGGTGTTCGGCAAACAGTTTTTCACGCAATTGCTGAAGGCTATCAAAAGGCAGTGTCTTGCCCAGAACCGCAGACAAAGCCCGTAAGATGGCCCAGTCCTCTTTGCCTTCACCCGGCGCGAAATTGGCCCGAACCGTCATTTGCACCCGACCTTCGGTGTTCAAATAGAGGCCGGACTTCTCGGTGTAGGTCGCAGCGGGCAAAATAACATCGGCCCCATGCGCACCAGCGTCTCCGTGGCTACCGATATAGATTTTAAAGGCCGTATCAAAGGCATCAAAAGCCAATTCATCAGCCCCCAAAAGGAACAACACATCTACGCCGCCTTTTTGCATGGTCGCAATATCTTTGCCACCCGCTTGAGGCTCAAAACCGATTTCCAAAGCACCAACAGCACTGGCTTCGGTATGCAACACTGAGAAACCATTCCATTCAGAACCAACCGCACCACAAGCAACCGCCAATTTGGCAGTCTGCCCAAGCACAGCCTCACCATCATCATGGTTGATTGCGCCCTGCCCGATCAGGATCAAAGGACGCTCGGCCTTTTTCAATACTGAGAAGAAGTCGCCTTTGCCTGCGGCCAAGTCAGCCAGCGCATCAGAGCCTGCTCCGAGATAGTCATAGGTATATTTCAAGTCGGCCTGTTCGCCGATCAAACCGATTTGGGTATTGCCATCCAACCAGCTTTTGCGGATGCGCGCATTGAGCACAGCCGCTTCTAGACGCGGATTGGCACCAACAATAAGGATCGCGTCGGCCTCTTCGATGCCTTCAATCGTAGCATTGAAGAGATAAGATGCACGGCCCATCGCAGATGTCAGAACCGACCCATCTTGACGTGCATCCATATTGCCCGAGCCCAACGCCCCCATCACAGATTTCAACGCGTACATTTCTTCGATTGATGCCATAGACCCGGCAATCGCGCCGATGTTGTCACCGGACACACCATCCAACTTGGCAGCAACGGCAGCAAATGCTTCATCCCAAGCCACAGCAACGAGTTTGCCATCCTTGCGAACATAAGGCCGATCCAGACGCTGAGATTTCAACCCATCCCATATGAAGCGGGTTTTGTCAGAAATCCACTCTTCATTCACCGCTTCATTGAGCCGAGGCTGAATGCGCATCACTTCCCGACCGCGGGTATCGACCCGAATGTTTGACCCCACCGCATCCATCACATCGATGGTTTCGGTTTTGGTCAATTCCCATGGTCGGGCAGCAAAAGCATAGGGCCGTGAGGTCAAAGCCCCAACAGGACACAAATCAATCACGTTGCCTTGCAACTCGGACGATAGCGCCGCTTCCAGATAGGTGGTGATTTCGGCGTCTTCGCCACGTCCAATCAACCCCAACTCCTGAATGCCAGCCACTTCAGTGGTGAAGCGCACGCAGCGGGTGCAGTGAATGCAGCGGGTCATCACGGTTTTAACCAAAGGCCCGATATATTTGTTCTCTACGGCGCGTTTGTTCTCGCCATAGCGAGAGCCACCCTTGCCATAAGCAACAGCCTGATCCTGAAGATCGCACTCGCCGGCCTGATCGCAAATCGGGCAATCCAGAGGGTGGTTGATGAGCAAAAATTCCATCACCCCTTCACGAGCCTTTTTGACCATTGGCGATTTCGTGAAAATTTCTGGCGGCTCACCGTCGCGACCGGGACGCAAATCGCCTACACGCATCGCGCAGCTGGCCGTCGGTTTAGGCGGTCCACCTTTAACTTCAACAAGGCACATACGGCAATTGCCCGCAACGGACAGACGTTCATGGAAACAGAAACGCGGAATCTCCGCCCCGGCCTCTTCAGCAGCCTGCAGAAGAGTATATTCGCCAGGAACCTCGATTTCATGTCCGTCAACGACCAGCTTTGCCATGATCAGCTTTCCTCACCGCTCGTTTGCTGCGCCTTCCAAGCGGTCATAAGCGCAGTCACTTCAATTCCGTCTATGGTCATGCCTTCCAAACGGCAGGCTTTGATCGATGCTCCCGCAAGGTTGGCATCTTTCAACTGCAGCCCCGACAGGTTGGCATCGCGAATTGAGCAGTCTGAGAAATCAACATCCGAATAGCGGCCGCCCGATAAATTCGCATCCTCGAATGAACAGCCGGACATGTTGACATCTTGGAACGACGAACCGGACAAATCGCAAGTCGCCGCTTGAATTTGATGTTTTTCCTGATGTAGCTTCATCACACCCTCACTCCGCAGCAACCAACGGGGCATCATCCGGTTTCGGATTGGCCGTATATTGATCAATTCTGTCCTCAATGACCGGACGGAAATGCCGGATCAACCCCTGAACCGGCCATGCGGCAGCATCCCCAAGAGCACAGATCGTGTGACCTTCCACCTGTTTGGAAACTTCAAACAGCATATCGATCTCTTTTTTCTGCGCTTCACCGCGGACCATACGTTCCATCACGCGCCACATCCAGCCGGTGCCCTCGCGACAAGGCGTACACTGTCCGCAACTTTCGTGTTTGTAAAAATAGGACAGCCGCGCAATGGCCTTGATGATATCCGTGGATTTATCCATCACGATCACCGCAGCTGTGCCGAGTCCGGACCCAAGGCCCTTGAGGCTGTCAAAATCCATCGGACAATCCATAATTTGATCCGCCGGCACACAAGGCACCGAAGAGCCACCGGGAATGACCGCGAGTAGATTGTCCCATCCACCACGAATACCGCCGCAATGTTTGTCGATGATTTCCTTGAAAGGCACAGACATTGCCTCTTCGAAGGTCGCCGGTTGATTGACGTGGCCAGACACACAAAACAGTTTGGTGCCATGATTATTCTCGGCACCAAAACCTTTGAACCAGCTAGCACCACGTCGCAAAATCGTCGGTGCAACAGCAATCGACTCCACGTTATTCACGGTCGTAGGGCAGCCATAAAGTCCGACATTGGCCGGGAAAGGCGGTTTGAGGCGCGGTTGCCCCTTTTTGCCTTCCAGAGACTCAAGCAATGCAGTTTCCTCGCCGCAAATATAAGCCCCCGCGCCATGATGCACATACACGTCAAAATCATAGCCGTGAATATTATTCTTTCCGATCAACCGCTTTTCATAAGCCTGATCAACCGCCGCCTGCAGCCGCTCGCGCTCGCGAATAAACTCACCGCGCACATAGATATAAGCAGCATCCGCATTCATGGCAAAACCGGCAATCAGGCAACCTTCCACCAAGTGATGGGGATCATGGCGCAAAATTTCACGATCTTTACACGTACCCGGCTCTGACTCATCGGCGTTGACCACCAGATATTGAGCACGGCCTTCCTGTTTTGGTGGCATGAAAGACCATTTAAGCCCAGTGGGGAAACCAGCGCCACCACGACCACGCAGGCCAGAGGCTTTCATCTCTTCAATGATCCAATCACGGCCCTTTTGAATAAGACCCTTAGTGCCGTCCCAACTTCCGCGTTTGAGCGCGCCTTCAAGACCCCAGTCATGAACACCATAGATATTGGTGAAAATCCTGTCTTTATCCTCAAGCATCGTGACCATTATTTGTCTTCCCCGCTCTTGGTGTCAAAAGTCTCACTGGCCTTTGCTTTGGCCTGTTCCACCCAATTCTCGCGGCCAATGCGGCCTTTAAATGCCAACTGTCCGTCAACATAGGCGCAATTCTCGGCATCCCAACTTGCGATCTGCGAGAAATGATAAACGCCCATGGCATTGAGTTTTCGTTCAATCACAGGGCCGATACCGCTGATTTCTTTGAGATTATCGGCTTTGCCATCGATTGGTTCAGCCAACAACGCCGGTGCAGGCTCACCCACTTTCAATTGATCTGGCTTGATAGCGGGCGCCGGTTTGGCTTCTGCTGCGACTTCTTTAGCGACGGACTTGGTTTTTGTTTTGGTCTTCGCTTTTGTCTCTGGTGCAATTTCCGCATCAAGGACGGCACCGACCGGTGCAACTTTTGGCTCATCAATGCCCGCGCCAAGGCCATATTTAACCATAGAGCCATCGTAAAGGGACGGATCTGTCAGCGTCGTCTGGCCTTGAGCAGCAGCCCCGTTGATACGGTCTTTTTGCTGGGTACCGGGAATGATCTCTTCACCGGCATCAATTTTGGCAATCAGCTCTTCAAGAATTTCAGGGGTCAAATCTTCATAAGTATCTTTGAAAATCTGAATCATCGGCGCGTTGACGCAGGTTCCGGCGCACTCGACCTCTTCCCAGGAAAAGTTTCCATCTTCGGACAAAGACAACGGCTTTTGCGCAATCTTGTTTTTACAAACACGGATCAGGTCCTCAGCGCCGCGCAACATGCAAGGGGTTGTGCCACAGACCTGGATATGGGCTTTTTTACCGACCGGCTGTAGCTGGAACTGAGTATAGAATGTCGCCACTTCCAAAACGCGTATATAGGGCATGTCCAGCATGTCAGCGACATATTCAATCGCCGGCTGCGTGACCCAACCTTCTTGCTCTTGTGCTCGCATCAACAAAGGAATCACCGCAGAAGCCTGACGGCCTTGCGGATATCGTGTGATCACATGCTTGGCCCAATCGAGATTTTCAGACGAAAACTCAAATGATTCTGGCTGTTCGCTATGAAGGCGACGGACACTCATGTCTGCCGTTCCCATCTTTGTCTCGACTTGTTTTGCAGAATTGGCAAAACAGGTCTCAGTTCAAATCTATTTCGACCAGCCAATTATTGGCAACTGGTCAAATCACAAATCTTTATCGGTCTATCTCGCCAAATACCACGTCGAGCGATCCGATAATGGCCGACACGTCAGCCAGTTGATATCCGCGCGACAAAAAGTCCATCGCGGACAAATGCGCATAACTCGGCGCACGAATCTTACACTTGTAAGGCTTATTGGTCCCATCAGAGACCAAATAGACACCAAATTCACCTTTGGGCGCTTCCACTGCGGTATAAACTTCACCGGCAGGAACGTGGAACCCTTCGGTATGCAGCTTGAAATGATTGATCAAGGCTTCCATCGAACGCTTCATCTCTGCGCGTTTTGGCGGCACGATTTTATCATTCTCAGCGCTAACTGGCCCCTGACCGTCAGGTTGACGCAGCTTGTCGATGCATTGACGCATAATGCGAACAGACTGCCGCATTTCTTCCATGCGCATCAGATAACGATCGTAATTGTCGCCATTCTTACCAACCGGAATATCAAATTCGATTTCTTCATAGCATTCATATGGCTGGCTTTTGCGCAGATCCCACGCAACACCGCAAGAACGCAACATGCAACCGGAGAAACCCCAAGCCCATGCATCATCCAACGCAACAACGCCAACATCGGCATTACGCTGCTTGAAAATCCGGTTGTCCGTTAGCAGCACGTCAATGTCATCAACGACTTGCAAAAACGGATCACACCATGCTTCGATGTCATCGATCAGGTCTTGCGGCAGATCCTGATGCACACCGCCAGCGCGGAAATAATTGGCATGCAAGCGGGCGCCACAGGCACGCTCATAAAACACCATCAGTTTTTCACGCTCTTCAAAGCCCCAAAGCGGCGGCGTCAGCGCCCCCACATCCAAGGCTTGTGTGGTGATGTTGAGCAGATGATTCAAAATGCGGCCGATTTCAGAATAGAGCACGCGGATCAACTGCCCCCGGCGCGGCACTTCCAACCCCAGCAGTTTTTCAACCGCCAGACAGAAAGCATGCTCCTGATTCATCGGTGCGACATAGTCCAGTCGATCAAAATATGGCGTCGCTTGAGCATAGATTTTATGTTCAATCAGTTTTTCGGTGCCGCGGTGCAACAATCCGATATGCGGATCGGCACGCTCGACGATTTCACCATTCAGCTCCAGAATCATGCGTAACACACCGTGCGCGGCAGGATGCTGCGGTCCGAAGTTGATATTGAAATTTCTTACATGTGCTTCAGCCATATCGCCTCAGTCCCTCTCAGCCCCAAACTTAACCATTGGCTTTTTCATCACCCGGGAGGGCATAATCGGCGCCTTCCCAAGGGCTGAGAAAATCAAAATTGCGAAATTCCTGTGCCAGCTTGACTGGCTCATAAACGACGCGTTTCTTTTCGTCGTCATAGCGTACTTCATAATACCCCGTGAGCGGAAAATCCTTGCGCAGCGGAAAGCCGTCAAACCCGTAATCCGTCAGCAGCCGGCGCAAATCGGGGTGCCCAGCGAACAAAATGCCATACATGTCATATGTCTCGCGCTCAAACCAGTTTGCACCAGGAAAGACACCGCAGATTGAGTCAATCTGGGTTTCTTCACCCGCCATAATCTTGATGCGCACCCGCGTATTTTGCGTGGGACTAAGCAAATGATAGACAACCTCGAACCGATCTTCCCGCTCAGGATAATCGACCGCCGTGACATCAATAAAGGAAACAAATTGCAAGCGCGGATCATCGCGCAAAAACCGAACGACTTCGACGATTTCGGTGCGACTGGCCGTCACGGTCAATTCACCAAACGCTACAGTCCAGCCGACAATCTTGCCATCCAAAGCCGAGGCAATATAGTCACCGAGATCATTGAGAGCCTCGTCCATAGTCGCATCCTCTTACGGGCCGGTCTGGCCCTAGTCCTGTCTTGTGGTCTGCTCAAGCTCGACGCTCAAAAGCCCACGCCTTTGGCCGATATCTTTACCGTTCAATCGTACCGGTACGCCGAATTTTCTTTTGCAGCATCATAACACCATAAAGCAGTGCTTCGGCTGTTGGCGGACAACCGGGCACATAAATATCCACCGGCACAACCCGATCACATCCACGCACAACACTATAAGAATAGTGATAGTAGCCGCCCCCATTGGCGCACGACCCCATCGAAATGACATAACGAGGCTCGGGCATCTGGTCATAAACCTTACGCAAAGCCGGAGCCATTTTATTGGTCAATGTGCCCGCAACGATCATCACATCCGACTGACGCGGCGATCCGCGCGGCGCAAACCCGAAGCGCTCACAGTCGTAACGCGGCATGGACATTTGGATCATTTCAACCGCACAACAGGCAAGGCCAAACGTCATCCACATCAGAGAGCCGGTCCGCGCCCAATTGATCAAATCATCGGTCGCCGTAACCAAAAAACCTTTGTCTGACAGCTCGTCATTCACTTGCATAAAGAATGGATCATCGTGACCAACAGGCAAGCCGGTACGCGGGTCTAGAATATTTTTAGGCTGCTGTGCAATCAGGGGTGCATTGTCGCCGCTCAATCCCATTCCAACGCTCCTTTTTTCCATTCATAGGCAAACCCAATCGTCAGGATTGCCAGGAAAATCATCATTGATACGAATCCATAAAGCCCCAGATCACCAAATGACACAGCCCAAGGGAACAAAAACGCCACTTCCAGATCGAAGATTATGAACAGAATCGCCACGAGATAGAATCGGATATCGAACGTCATGCGCGCATCATCAAAGGCATTAAAGCCGCACTCATAGGCCGAAAGCTTTTCAGGATCTGGGTTCCGAAATGCTAAAAGGAACGGCGAAATCAGCAAAGCCAGCCCGATTACGAGCGAAATACCGATAAAAATAACGATGGGAAGATATTCCCTGAGCAGGTCTTCCATGGTGAGCCGGTCCTCTTGGCCTGATGTCGTCGCGAAAGATTAAACCAGATCTCGGTCCCAAGTTGGCAATCTGTCAAGCGAAAACAGCTATAGCGGAAAAGCGCATTGTGCAATGCAATCCAGTCGATGCACGATTAACTCAGTGCATTCGCTTAAGCAAGACCACTTGTGATATTTTGTCACATTCCAATCCGAAAGAACGAAGAAACCAAAGGCAAAACTGTGACAAAAACCATTGCTTGAAAAATTTTCGCACAAAGTATCGCGATTGAGGGTACGATTTGGCAAGCCACAACCGAGACGATATGTCTCATGACGCAAAATCAAACAACGCCATCGGCATTATCAATAGGACGTCTCACACGAACCAAGCCCCACCCAGGCTTTGCTGATCCGCAATTTGCAAAGATTACGGACGACAGACAGCAGATTTCTGTGAAATACGCGCTTTAATGGACAGATTGCGTGCACCGTTTGATTTTTTTCAGAGCTCGAACAAAAAGCTCTCTATACACTAAAGGATAATGTGCGTAGTTTGTGCAGCGAAATGCCCCTATTATAAGCACCCAAGACGATCCAACAAAAAATGAGGCAAGTCTGATGAAAACAGCAACAATCGGCTCCGCAATGATCGATATCATCACCATTGTGGCCGACAATGACATTGAACGCATCAAAATGACGAATGCGCACAATTCATTTTTGCTGCTCGAGCAAGGTCGCAAAATCGACGCGTTGAATATTTCCACGCACGTGGGTGGCGGCGCGATCAATGCCGCGGTCGCCCTGTCTCGCTTGGGCCATGAAGTAACACCAAACGTCAAAATCGGCGAAGATATCGAAGCAGAGATGGTGCGCCAGCTTCTCGAGCGCGAGAAGCTTTCTGACAAAGGTTTGATGACAACAGACAAGGCTATCACCGGCTGCTCGGTCATCATTGCCTCACATGATCGCAATGCTTCCATCTTTACTGCTCGCGGCGCCAACTGCCGTGTTGTCGACGAAGACATTTATGAAGGCATCTTTGGCGATGCCAAACTCGTGCATATCGCACCGATGTCAAACGAGTCAGCCGAAGCCTTCCCTATGATCAGTAAGCGCGCACGCGAATCCGGTGCGTTTGTGGTTGCAAACCCCGGCGGTCGCCAGATAACGCGTCGCGGCAAGGAATTCCTTGAAACCGCCAAGAATATCGACCTGATCAACATCAACCGTTCCGAGGCAGAGAGTTTGCTGCCGATCCTGCTCGACAACACCAAACATTCAGACATGCGCTCCGTCAAAAAAGACCCATCCATCGCCAAAAGCCTGCTGACTCGCGGCTTGATCATGGATCACGTGCACTGCTCCCTGTCTGGCTTCATGTCTTTGTTGCGGTCCCTTGGTACCGACTATATTCTCGTCACCGACGGCACGGGCGGTTCTTATCTCGGTACGGATAAAGGCCTCTATCATTGTCCAATTCATAAAACCGATAAGGTCAAAGGCACAGCAGGCGCAGGCGACAGCTTCACGTCAACCTTTGGTGTCCTGCTAGCGGAAGGCGAGACCCCTGAAAAAGCGCTGCAAATGGCAGCAATCAACTCTTCCTCTGTGGTTGAGTATGTTGACACCCAAAGCGGCCTGCTCTCGCACAAAGAGCTGGACAAACGCTACGCAGAGAATGCGGACAATCTGAAAGTAGAATTCTGGCCCTGGCAGGAATAGATTTTCCCAACATTTGTTAGCCGAAAAATTTCATAACGCGCCATCACCCAGATGGCGCGTTTTTTGATTCCGCCTAAAGCCATAACGCGTCCGCCTCAAGGCGCTCATAACCATCACGACCCATCATAAGACCAACCACAGGCCGCATTCAGCCCAAGGGTAAACAACACAAGAAACGAACGCAGAGCCCCTACAGGCGCATTCTGACGCGATTGAGGATGGGTTGCCGTATACACCGGTCGCCATGCAAAGACCAGGCGGACACAATAAGCACAGCAAACGAAAAAGCTATGCGCTGCACAAACGACAACGTCATGCCGAGAACCGGCAACAAACATAAATATAAGTCAGGAAAGCCATTTGAAGAAAATGGCGAGAATGACGAGACTCGAACTCGCGACCTTCGGCGTGACAGGCCGACGCTCTAACCAACTGAGCTACATCCCCGCATTTCGCGGTCTTACATCATTGCTGATATAAGATTGCTAGGTTTGGGTGGCGAGAGTGACGAGACTCGAACTCGCGACCTTCGGCGTGACAGGCCGACGCTCTAACCAACTGAGCTACACCCCCAAAACCCGAACCACACTGCGTGACACCAAAGCGTCATGTTCGTGTGGAGTGGCGCTGAAATACGACGCGGGAGAGGGTAAGTCAAGCACCGTTCAAATTCTTTTTGTGCAAACTTCACAGGCAGTCCCCAGATCAGTCAAAGATCGGCTGAAGATCGGGCTTTATGGGCCCAATTTTTCTTGTGAGAAAGATAGACGCAATTTTCAACAAATGGACCCAGCCGCCAGATAATCCCATGCAAGTCGGTGATATTTATTTGAATCCACTCATCCATGCCCTGCATTTGATCAGCAAACGTGATTCACCAAATGCCGCCGCGATTGATTTCCCCAGAGAATGGACGACACTGTCATTTTTTTGTTGCATGCCCGCCACCCAGCCTCTAAAAGCAGCACACGCAACGGCGTTAGGGTGATTAGCTCAGCTGGTTAGAGCACCTCGTTTACACCGAGGGGGTCGGGAGTTCGAATCTCTCATCACCCACCATTCTCCGAAGCTTTTGCAAAGCAAAAGTGAGACCAATGTTTCCAAAACATCGGATCTCGCAGCGACAGGTGTATTTCCTACGGAAATCACCGAAAGCATGGCACATTTTGTTGCTATGGGTGATTAGCTCAGCTGGTTAGAGCACCTCGTTTACACCGAGGGGGTCGGGAGTTCGAATCTCTCATCACCCACCATTTTTTTCCCTGCAAAAAATGGAAAATCTTTCTCCATACTCTTGAATTCTCAGCGACAGGTGTATTTCTGCAAGAAATCACCGAGAGCAAACACATCAAACTGTCAATGACAGCTGTATTTTTCGCATTTCGAAAAATCACCGTGAGCAATAACTTGTGACTTGTAAATTCTCCATATCAGATCCGGCCAAGCAGTCGACGGACCGCAGAAATTCCGGTTGTAGAAAGGTGTGTTTTTCTACCTTGAATAAATCACTTTCAATGTCTAAGAAATATATATGTCATATCACAGCTACCACACTCCGCTTTTGTTGAATGAAAATGAGCAAATTGTCTTAGCTGTCGATGGTAGGATTCTGCCAAGCTTATCTGATGTGATATTTATTTTATGCTTTGATCCCCAACAGCTTTTGTTACCCCTACTGATACTTCACCGCATTTTCCGGTCAATTACATATGTCATCACAACTGAGCGAATTATCGCAGTTGAGCCGGACGGCAAGATTGACGAAATCTGGCTGGAGAAGATTGTCAGAATGAAGGGCACAAAAACATCATTGATGGTCCATTGCCTTGAAACGAAATTGTGGTTATCGCGATTGCCAGACGCTTGGTTTTTTGAGAGTGTCGTCTGGAAAGTCATCGACAAAGTCGGTCATTCCGCCCACAATGGCCACCAAGGCCCCAAAACAGTCCTTTGCCCCCCGACCATCAAGCCACATGATGCCTTAGGGACATCAAAAACGCTTTGACGCGCTTTTCTGCGCCACTTATCTGATACTGTTCAAGCAGCTCTTGGGTCCAGCCATCGGGGGGTGAAAGCTCGTGCGCGAACTGATCGTACAGGTCGCATTCCTCGGCTGTTAAAGGCAGTGCGCTGGCCGTGAGCAACAGGGCAATCTGTTCATGCACGCGCCGCATCACCACAAAAGCGTCCGTCATCTCAGCCAGTAGTGCCGGCTCATCGCGCCAGGAGCGACCACCAAACACCTCTTGCGTCACCTTCTGCCCTGCTCCCTGACAATCAAACGACATACAGCCGCTGTATCCCAACTCTTCTCTTTTGTCATAGGATTTGCACCGGTTGTTCGCGCCCAGTTGCGGACAAACAATACCGTTGGGTTTGTCGATGGGAAATGAATCCGAAACGTCAAATGCCAGTGCAAAGCAGCATAGTGCAGCACAGCGCTCGCAATCAGCCTGTAAAAGTGAAGCGTCCATAATGTGATCCCCTTAAAATAGGCCAACAAGCCAACGCGGCCATTATACACAAAGACCCCCGGTTCCAAAGAAACGGAGGTCTGATTTCGCAATACCTAAAAAGGATTTTGAAAAGCCTAGCTGTTAACAGCGTCTTTGAGGCCTTTACCAGCTTTAAACTTAGGTGTTTTGGACGCTGGAATCTGGATCGTTGCGCCAGTGCGAGGGTTACGACCTTCAGTCGCAGCGCGCTCGGTGACAGAAAAGTTGCCAAAACCAATGATCCGGACTTCATCGCCACCCTTCAGGGTGTCGGAAACAATTTCAAACAATGCATCTACAGCATCGCCAGCCTGTGCTTTTGTCAAATCAGATTTTTCAGCAACAGCAGAGATCAGTTCATTCTTGTTCATTTTATATTTCCTTCTCAGTTTAATCACGAAGCCTTTGGCGTACCGTGATCCTCCACCATTAAGAATCAACACACCTTGGGAAAATACCAGACGCGAGTGCCGACAATCTTGCGAATTGGGTTAGAAATCAAGTGATAAATTCGCAGAAATCAGCCATTTCGAGCGGTTTAAACAGGAAATAGTGCAAGAACAATGAAAAAAGGCCCTTCACCGATTGGAAGGGCCTTTTTGTTGATTTGTATAAGCGACCACTAATGCATATTTTTTGCAAATAAAGCACTGGCGAATCTGGTTATCACGACACACGAATACATCGTCAAACGGAGGTCTTCATGTAAAAAGACGTCCCGTTAATGCTGCAAAGTATGAGCCTCATCCGCATCCGTATCGAGTTTGGGTTCAGGCATTTTGCTTTCGTCCCACTCAATCGGCTCCGGCAATTCGACAAGCGCATGTTTTAGCACTTCGCCAACATTTGAAACCGGAATGATATCCATTTCATTCTTCACATTGTCCGGAATATCAGCCAAATCCTTGGCATTTTCTTCCGGAATGAGAACGGTTTTGATGCCACCACGCAGCGCCGCAAGCAGTTTTTCTTTCAGCCCGCCGATAGGAAGAACACGGCCACGCAAGGTGATCTCGCCAGTCATGGCAATATCCTTACGAACAGCGATGCCCGTCATGATCGAAACGATGGCTGTCGCCATGGCAATACCGGCAGACGGCCCATCCTTTGGCGTAGCGCCTTCAGGCACATGCACATGGATGTCCCTTTTGTCGAACAACGGAGGCTCGATACCGAAATCAACAGCACGGGACCGGACATAAGAGGCAGCTGCAGAAATGGATTCTTTCATCACATCACGCAGGTTACCAGTCACGGTCATCTTGCCCTTACCCGGCATCATGACACCTTCAATGGTCAGCAACTCACCGCCCACTTCGGTCCAAGCCAAGCCCGTGACAACACCAACCTGATCTTCAGAATCGATCTCGCCATAACGGAACCGCGTTACACCAAGATAGTCCTGAATATTAGCGGTTGTTACGTCGATCCGATCCAGCTTTTTCATAATCAGATCTTTGGTCACTTTACGCGCCAGTTTCATCAGCTCACGTTCAAGGTTACGAACCCCGGCTTCACGGGTGTAAAGCTGCACAATCATGCGCAAAGCATCATCATCCAAGCTGAATTCTTTTTCCTTGAGCGCATGATCTTCCATGGCTTTTGGAATCAGATGGCGTCTTGCGATTTCAACTTTTTCGTCTTCGGTGTAACCGGCAATGCGGATCACTTCCATACGGTCCATCAAAGGCGCAGGAATATTGAGCGTATTGGCCGTGGTGATGAACATCACGTTCGACAGATCATATTCCACTTCCAAATAGTGATCCATGAAAGCGTGGTTCTGTTCCGGATCCAAAACCTCCAGCAACGCAGAAGAGGGATCGCCACGGAAATCCATGCCCATTTTGTCGATCTCGTCGAGCAAGAACAGAGGATTTGCCTTTTTGGCTTTCTTCATGGACTGAACCACTTTGCCGGGCATGGAACCGATGTAGGTACGACGGTGACCACGAATTTCGGCCTCGTCACGCACACCACCCAATGCCATACGCACAAATTCACGACCCGTGGCCCGTGCGATGGATTTACCAAGCGATGTTTTACCAACACCCGGAGGGCCAACCAGACAAAGAATAGGACCTTTGAGCTTGTTGGTGCGCTTCTGCACGGCCAGATATTCGACAATACGTTCTTTGACTTTTTCCAAGCCATAGTGATCCGTATCAAGAATCTCCTCGGCCTTGTCCAGATCGACTTTCACACGAGACTTTTTGCCCCAAGGAATGCCAATCAGCCAGTCAAGATAGTTGCGCACAACAGTAGCTTCGGCAGACATAGGACTCATCTGCTTGAGCTTTTTCATCTCAGCATCGGCCTTTTCGCGCGCTTCTTTGGACAGTTTCGTGCCCTCGATAGCTTTTTCCAGCTCGCGAATTTCGTCAGCACCTTCTTCAGAATCACCCAGTTCTTTCTGAATGGCCTTCATCTGCTCATTCAGATAATACTCACGCTGGGTTTTCTCCATCTGGCGCTTCACACGACCACGAATGCGTTTTTCGACCTGAAGAACGGAAATTTCGCTCTCCATCAGCCCCAGAACCTGCTCGAGCCGCTCCGTCACGCTGACGATGGCTAGAATGTCCTGCTTTTCTTGAATTTTGATCGCCAGATGAGACGCAACGGTATCGGCAAGTTTGGAGTAATCATCAATTTGGGCAACCGCCCCGATCACCTCAGGTGAAACCTTTTTATTCAGCTTCACGTAATTTTCAAACTCGTTAGAAACAGAGCGCGCCAAAGCTTCGATTTCGACTTCGTCGCCTTCATCTTCATGCATAACGGTCGCTGTGGCTTCAAACAGATCGTCCCGCGTGGTGAAATCACCAAGCTTGGCGCGATCCATGCCTTCCACCAATACTTTTACGGTGCCATCAGGCAGCTTGAGCAGCTGCAACACAGTGGCCAACGTACCAATATTGTAAATGTCCTCGGGGGAAGGATCATCGTCGCCAGCATTCTTTTGGGTTGCCAACAGAATCATTTTGTCGGATTGCATCACTTCTTCAAGCGCGCGAATTGACTTCTCGCGGCCAACAAAAAGCGGCACAATCATATGAGGAAAGACAACAATGTCTCTCAGTGGCAAGACCGGATAAGTATCCGAAGCCTTGGGCGGGGCCTCATTGATATTGAGTTCTTCGGTCATGCTTTCTACCTTTCTTGGCTCTTTGGCCCTTCCCTTGGAGACAGGGCACACAATGCGGCCATTGGCCCGCAATTTTGCAAGCACCCTCCCCTTCGCTCATTAACGAGCCGTCAGGGAACAGTCGGTCACCTGCAGATAAAAGGGTGAGACTCAAACACAGCCTCTCCACGTTATCACTTAGTTGGGGCTTTGTGAGCGGCTTTTCAAGCCACTCCACAATCCAATGTCATCTTTGTGAATAAAGCTTCTTTTCGGACAAAGAACTCACAAAATCACACAAAAATTAGATTTTACAGAGAGTTACAATGAAGCGCACGACCAACTCGATCACACAGGCAGATGCTAGACAAAAAAAGAGGCGACCATGTGGCCGCCTTTTTAATCGTGCAAAAATCAGAACGCACATTTAAGCCGACGTTGATTCCGCTTCAGACTGAATGTCACCATAAATATAAAGCGGTCGGGCATCGCCATTAATAACATCGCCAGAAATGACCACTTCTTCTACGCCTTCAAGGCTCGGCAGTTCGTACATCGTATCCAGAAGAATGCCTTCCAAGATAGACCGCAAACCGCGGGCGCCTGTTTTGCGCTTGATCGCCTTTTTGGCAACAGCACGCAGCGCTTCTTCGTGGAATGTGAGGCGAACGCCCTCCATCTCGAACAAGGCTTGATACTGTTTTACAATCGCATTCTTTGGCTGGGACAGGATGGAGATGAGAGCATCTTCATCCAGATCTTCCAACGTCGCCAAAACAGGAAGACGGCCAACAAATTCGGGAATAAGCCCGAACTTCAGCAGATCTTCTGGTTCCAACTCCTTGAACAACTCACCAGTCCCGCGCTCATCAGGGTCTTCCACCTTGGCAGAAAAGCCAATCGAGGTGTCGTTGCCACGCGCAGAAATGATTTTATCCAGACCAGCAAAAGCACCGCCACAAATAAACAGGATATTGGAGGTATCCACCTGCAGGAATTCCTGCTGAGGATGCTTTCGCCCGCCTTGTGGAGGAACCGACGCAACGGTGCCTTCCATAATTTTCAACAACGCCTGCTGCACGCCCTCACCCGATACATCGCGTGTGATAGAGGGATTGTCAGATTTGCGAGAAATCTTGTCGATCTCATCGATATAAACAATTCCGCGCTGGGCCTGCTCAACATTATAGTCGGCAGATTGCAACAACTTGAGAATGATATTCTCGACATCTTCACCGACATAACCGGCTTCAGTCAGAGTTGTCGCGTCTGCCATTGTGAATGGCACATCAAGAATACGTGCCAATGTCTGAGCAAGGAAAGTTTTACCGCAACCGGTCGGTCCAATCAGCATAATGTTGGATTTGGCCAGTTCGATTTCATCGCTTTTCTTGCCGTGCGACAGGCGCTTATAGTGATTGTGTACAGCAACTGAAAGAACGCGTTTGGCGCGGCCTTGCCCAATAACATAATCGTCCAGCACGTCACAGATTTCCTGCGGTGTGGGAATGCCATCCTTGGACTTGACCATCGAAGATTTATTTTCTTCGCGGATGATGTCCATGCACAATTCAACGCATTCATCACAAATGAATACAGTTGGACCTGCGATCAGCTTGCGCACTTCATGCTGGCTTTTGCCACAGAAGGAGCAGTACAGCGTGTTTTTGTTGTCTCCACCACCGGCCTTGCTCATGTAGGTGCCTCTTCTTTCGTTACCATCGGACAAAACGAACAAATTGTCCGAGTGTCTAGTTTATGTCGCTGGGCATTCTCTGCAAGCAATATAAACCTATCACGCTGCGACCAAATGCATAATTTTGCCAAATTCTACACTCAGTCAGCAGTTTTATGAAAGCATGTACCCCAAAACATCAAAATAGGCTTAACAACAGCACTATCGGGATACGCGACCCATCGAGTCTTATAAAAGGACCGACGGGATTTTTAAAAGGACCTAGTCCTTGCTTTTTTCACCGTCGGCGTCGCTATCCGCAGCCAAAGACGACCGATTCTCGACAACTTTGTCAACAAGGCCCCAGTCTTTGGATTCTTCCGCAGTCATGAAGTGATCGCGATCCAGCGTCTTCTCTACGGTCTCATAGTCCTGACCGCAATGTTTGACATACACTTCATTGAGGCGACGCTTCATTTTCATAATGTCTTCAGCGTGGCGCTGAATGTCTGACGCCTGCCCCTGAAAACCGCCAGAAGGCTGATGCACCATAATGCGAGCATTCGGCAGTGCAAAGCGCATGTCTTTCTCGCCAGCACACAACAGCAAAGAGCCCATGGAAGCAGCCTGCCCCATGCAGAGTGTCGCAACGGGAGGTTTGATGAACTGCATGGTGTCATAAATTGACATACCGGCCGTCACAACGCCACCAGGAGAGTTGATATAGAGCGAGATTTCTTTTTTAGGATTGTCGGCTTCCAAAAACAGCAACTGCGCACAAACCAGTGCGGCCATATGGTCTTCCACCGGACCAGTGATGAAAATAATCCGCTCTTTCAAAAGGCGTGAATAGATGTCGTACGCACGTTCACCGCGGTTGGACTGTTCCACAACCATTGGAACCAGATTCATTGCAAGATCGAGTGGATCCTTCATTGCACTTTCCTTATCAAGACCAATCGGGCAATCGGCGTCTTATCCATCGCACCGTTCGCCACCCTATCACTGACCAACTTCCCCTCAGGTACAAAGACCCTTCAACAAAAGCCAATCGCTTATCTAACGTTAGACCATTTCATTTATTCTCCAACGAGCACAAATGAAAGGGTCCAACCGAACCGTTACCCATTGAACCAATTCCACTCAACGGGGGTCAAAGCACCAGCAACTCGCACAATACGAATCACACTGACGCAACAACCGATCCTGTCATAACACTGTGAGAGTGAATAATTTACTGACGACAATTCACAAGGACGACATCATCCTAGCAAAAACGGGTTCGCAGAACCTACCAACACAAGATAGGGAGTGACCAGCCAGTTTCAACCAACAAAGTGAATGGAATGGAAATACGCCAATCCCTCGACAAGCAGAACAGCCCAAACAACAAAACGCCCACCGAAACCGGCGGGCGCTTTTTTAAATCACGATAAAGAAGAAGAAACTTATTCTTCGTCGTCAGAAGCCAGTTTTTCCAGCTCTTCTTTGGTCACTGTTTTATCTTCTACTTTGACCAGCTCGAGCAGGTAATCAACGACTTTTTCTTCAAAGATTGGCGCACGAATGGAAGCCAAGGCTTCAGCATTCTGCGTGTAATATTCAAAGACCTGACGTTCTTGACCAGGGAACTGCTGTGCACGGGTCATAATGCCGCGCTGCACTTCTTCATCAGTCACCTGAATTTCGTTTTTCTCACCGATCTGAGAAAGAACCAGTCCAAGGCGAACACGACGTTCTGCAATGGTTTTATATTCTTCCTGCGCTTTTTCTTCGGTGGTATCTTCGTCTTCGAAGGTCTTACTCGCTTCATTCATTTCAGCGGTGACCTGCTTCCAGATATTGCTGAATTCTTGTTCCAGCAGTGTTGGCGGCACTTCAAACTTGTGCAACTCGTCCATTTTGTCGAGCAGCTGACGTTTGACGCGCTGACGGGTTAGGCCGCCATACTGGGAAACGATCTGGTCTTTGACAACTTCTTTGAGCTTATCAAGAGATTCAAGGCCAAGCTTGGTTGCAAATTCATCATCCAAAGTAAGCTCACCCGGAGCCTGAATTTCTTTTACAACAATATCAAATTCAGCGTCTTTGCCAGCCAGTGCTTCTGCACCATAATCAGCAGGGAAAGTCACTTTAACAACAGTTTCGTCGCCAGCTTTGGTGCCGATCAACTGTTCTTCAAAACCGGGAATGAACTGACCAGAACCGAGCACCAACTGAGCATTTTCGTCAGCACCACCTTCAAAAGGCTCGCCATCGATCTTACCCAAATAGGACATCGAAATGCGATCACCATCTTCAGCTTTGCCATCTTTTGCCTCAAAAGGACGAGAGCTTTCGGCGATCTGGCTCAAACGTTCGTCAACTTCGCTGTCTTCAACTTCGACAACTGGACGTTCGATTTCGATACCGGAAACATCAGCAACTTCGATAGCAGGAAGCACTTCATAAATGATATCGAACTCGAGGTCCGCTTTACCATCCATGATTTTGTTAGCTTCAGCTTCGTCTTCAGTCAGCTTATACTGTGGCTGCATAGCGGATTTTTCCGCACGCTCTTCCAGAGTGGTACGAGTTGTCTCGCCGATCAGTTCCTGAACGATTTCACCCATCAGGGCTTTACCGTGAACTTTGCGGACATGAGCTGCCGGCACCTTACCTGGGCGGAAGCCATTGATATTGATCTGACCTTTGATCTCATCAATTTTAGCAACCAGACGGCTTTCGAGGTCAGAAGCAGGAACCACGACTTTGAGTTCGCGTTTCAGACCTTCGGACAGGGTTTCAGTAACCTGCATATCAATCTGCCTTCGTTCTTTAAATTCATTACTGTTTGGGGTGCTCAAGACCACGCTAATTAACGTCAATCCAATGCACCCAATGTCGTTTCGTCATACTGTCATCAAACAGCGACTATGAAACAAAGACAGGCCGCCAAGGCAGCCTATCCTCCCTTCTTTTTCCCGAGCTTGCCCTGGAAAAAGAAGCAATTGGTACGGGTGGAGGGACTTGAACCCCCACGACTTTCGCCACCAGAACCTAAATCTGGCGTGTCTACCAATTCCACCACACCCGCACGTCACAGCGCTGTTCGCGCCAGTAGATCGAGCGGAGCCTCTATAACACCCGATCCGAAAAGCGCAAAGAAAAATTCACATTAAGAGCGATATTCCCCAATCTCTCTTGGGGGTATCCGGAAATTTGGGTCCAAAATCGCTATTTCCCTTAAAAAATGAACAATCGGGCACCCCAGTAAAATTTCACAAAACTGAGCCTCAATGCATCAATCGTCGCCGCCAGTCCAGTCAGACGCATGAAATCCTCCCGACAAATACCCCGCCACATCCATATAAAGCGACGGCAACAGCTCCGGTAGATCCTCAGCGATGAGCCCCGGACCAAAAGACCGACCAGCGCGGGAGTGCAACCAAACCCCGGCGCAGCAAGCATCCAGAGCCGAAACCCCTTGTGCCATCAAACCGGCAATTATACCAACCAACACATCACCGCTGCCGGCGGTTGCCAAATACGGCACACCATCTGAATGCACGACCGCACGCCCATCCGGTGTCGCGATCACGGTATCAGCCCCCTTCAAAACCAGCACAGCACCGCTGCGCTGGGCGGCGGTTATCGCACAATCAAGCTTTGAAAGCCGTTTTTCCTCGCGAACACGATGCGAAAGATCAGGAAAGAGCCGCGCAAACTCACCCTCATGCGGTGTCAGCACAAGGCGCTCAGAACGCGCAGCGGGGCTCTCACGCAGCAAACTGAGGTCCGCCTCCCCTGATTCGATTCCGTCTACCAAACAGGAAAGCGCGTCAGCATCCAGCAACAGCGCCACATCACGCTCCAGCGCATCATACACCAAGGCCCTTCGATCCTGAGTCTTTCCCAACGCAGGCCCGGCAACAAGCACATCATAAGTGCGCTTGGCCAAAACAGTTCCCAGCGAAGCAACATCTTGCACCGGCTCGACCATCACTGCAGTAACATGAGCCGCAACCAGACTAGCAGCATCACAAGGAGGAGCCAGCGTTACAAGACCAGCACCGGCACGCAAAGCCGACCGCGCAGCCAGACGTGCGGCGCCACTATGGGTCGCATCACCACAAAGCACCAGACAATGACCGCGATGAAATTTATGGTCTGCCAAACGCAGTGGGTCGATATCGGCAATCGGCTTGAGAGCTTCGGGCCAGCTATCAATCCACAGAACCGGTTGATTTTCGACAGCAATATGCCCCGTATCGTCAAGAACCTGCTCTTCAATACCAATATCGACACAAAAGATATCACCGCAAAATGCCTTACCCGGATACAGCAAATGCGCCGGTTTTTTGCGAAAAAAAGTAACTGTCTGATCTGCTTTGACACAAGCTCCGCCAGCAAGACCGCTCGTCCCGTCGACGCCACTGGGCAAATCCACAGACAACACAGGCAAGCCACTGAGATTCAATTCATCGATGAGATCTGCAAGTTCTCCGGATATCGGACGCGACAATCCCGCCCCGAACAAAGCATCAATCACCAAATCTGCATCTTGCCAAAGCCGAGGCGACAGAGAAAAAATTTCATCGCCCCAGTCTTCTGCTGCCAATAGAGCGTCGCCGGTCAGGTCATCGATTCCGACCGAACAGCCCAAGATGACGCTCCACCCCTCTTCTTCGAGTAACTGGGCAGCAACAAAGCCGTCCCCACCATTGTTGCCCGGTCCACAAAGAATACACACCATACCGGACGCGCCAGACCCTGTTCTGCGCTCCAAAAGATCAACAGCTGCATTTGCGACCGCCTGACCAGCCGACTGCATCAATTGATATCCCAGCACACCACTATCAATCGTTAGCTGGTCGGCCTGCGCCATTTGCGCTGGCGTCAAAATTTCGACCAGCATTTCTTTGGGTTCAGACATTGAGCACGCCCTCGCATTCACGCTGCAACAAAACCCGCTTCCGTTGCCAGCCAACATCGACAGACTAGCCCCGCCTCTTGCCTTGCACAATCATCTATAAACTTGAATGCACCTGTCCTTGCAAAACACACCTCGGACGACACACTTGAACGGCACATGCAACACAGGCCCCATGAAAACAGCAAAACCCAGTCATGCCATCATCACCGGCCAAACTTGCCCGCATATTATGCAAAAGCATGCACCAATCTTGTAAAATGCCACAAAAATAATCCGATATTCCGACACGGGACCCATCAGGCGCCAACCAATATTGCACAATTAATGACCTTTTGCCTAATATTGCATCACTCTATTTCCCCAAATTGCCTCATAATTCGACCATTAAACACTGGCAAAACCCCTATTTTCCTGCTTTTATTTGCAGCAACTGAATTGGCACATAGAATGCATTAATTTTACAAGTCAGGCGGTTGGATTTTTGGCTCACTCCATCGCGAGTTCAAATCTTCAGATTTATCTGATTTGTAAATCGACCTATCGCAAGACCTGTCGCGCGAGGATCAGCCTTGGTGCCACACCAACTAGGGCCCCAAAAGGGCAGCAATTATTTGGGAAGCAACTGCTATGAAAAAGATCGAGGCAATCATCAAACCCTTCAAACTTGATGAAGTCAAAGAAGCTCTGCAGGAAGTCGGCCTTCAGGGCATCACAGTGATCGAAGCCAAAGGTTTTGGCCGTCAAAAAGGTCACACGGAGCTGTACCGCGGCGCTGAATATGTCGTAGATTTTCTTCCCAAAGTGAAAGTCGAAGTCATCCTCGCAGACGAACAGGTCGACGACGCAATCGAAGCCATCCAAAAGGCGGCCCAGACCGGTCGTATTGGCGACGGCAAGATCTTTATCTCCACAATTGAGCAGGCCATTCGCATTCGTACCGGCGAGACCGGCAACGAAGCAATCTGATCAACCGGACCATTACGCCAAGATGCTTTCTTCGGACAGGCATCGAGAATTCAAAACAACCTTCTAGAGAACAGTCAATTTTTCGAAATATCTTTGAGGCCTAGCAATCAAATGCCTCAAATTTCCTTCGAGAACATAGGCCAAAAAGGACACTGGAATGAGCACTGCAGCTGAAATCGTCAAGATGATCGCAGACAATGACATTAAATATGTAGATATTCGCTTTACCGATCCGCGCGGCAAGCTGCAGCACGTGACCGTTATCGAGCATGAAGTCGATGAAGACTTCCTTGCTGACGGTTTCATGTTTGACGGCTCTTCGATCGCAGGCTGGAAGTCCATTGAAGCGTCAGACATGAAGCTGATGCCAGATTGCGACAGCGCATACATCGATCCATTCTACGCCGAAAGCACCCTGTGCATTCACTGCTCCGTTGTAGAGCCAGACACTGGCGCAGCGTATGCTCGCGATCCACGCGGCACCGCAGAGAAAGCCGAAGCCTACCTCAAGTTCACCGGTATTGGCGACGTTTCCTATTGGGGTCCAGAAGCTGAATTCTTCATCTTCGACAATGTCCGCTACTCCAACTCCATCAACAAAGTGTCTTACGAAGTTGATGCAATCGATGCTTCATGGAACACCGATTCTGAATATGAAATGGGCAACTCCGGTCATCGTCCAGGCGTCAAAGGTGGCTACTTCCCAGTAAACCCTGTGGATCATGGCCAGGACATCCGTTCTGAAATGCTGACCACCATGAAAAGCATCGGCATGAAAGTTGACAAACACCACCACGAAGTGGCGTCCTGTCAGCACGAACTGGGCTTGGTATTTGGCACATTGACGACACAGGCCGATGAGCTGCAGAAATACAAATATGTCGTCCACAATGTGGCACAGGCATATGGCAAATCTGCAACCTTCATGCCAAAGCCAATCTACGGCGATAACGGCACCGGCATGCACTGCAACATGTCCATCTGGAAAGACGGCAAACCTCTCTTTGCTGGCGACAAATATGCTGATCTGTCTCAGGAAGCCCTGTATTTCATCGGCGGTATTCTGAAGCACGCAAAAACGCTGAACGCTTTCACCAACCCGTCAACAAACTCCTACAAGCGCCTGATCCCGGGTTTTGAAGCCCCTGTGCTTCGTGCTTATTCGGCCAGCAACCGTTCCGGCTGCGTACGCATTCCTTGGACCGATAGCCCGAAAGCAAAACGCGTTGAAGCACGCTTCCCAGATCCTTCTGCAAACCCATATCTCTGCTTTGCAGCATTGCTGATGGCCGGTCTTGACGGCATCACCAACAAGATCGATCCGGGCCCAGCCATGGATAAAAACCTTTATGATCTGCCACCAGAAGAGCTGGAAGGCATTCCAACTGTCTGTGGTTCCCTGCGCGAAGCGCTGGATAGCCTTGCCGCTGATCATGATTTCTTGCTGGCTGGCGACGTATTCACCAAAGATCAGATCGAAGGTTACATCGACCTGAAAATGGAAGAAGTAGAAACCTACGAACACACACCTCATCCTGTTGAGTTCGGCATGTACTACTCTTGCTAATCAGCAAATACGATCAAGAATCGAAAAGGGCCGGTTTTTACCGGCCCTTTTTAGTGCAAACACACCCTGTTGGATCATAAATTCATCCGCAAAACCATATCTGCGTCCGCTTCGACATCATGCGTTCAGCCTTGCCTATAAATGCGCAGCTGTTCGGTATGATCTAGATTCAAATCAGAAAAACGTCAGAACGATTCTTCCATCGGCAACCATCCATGCAGCACTCTTTGATCGGTCCAGTCGATGGTTATGTAATTGCCTCCGCCCGGCGGTTGATCAAATTTACGATCAATATCAAGGCCAGCAAAATGGCAATAGAGCAAAGTCCCAACTCCGCCGTGGCCGACGAGAAGAATATCGCCCCTCAACGGCGCCAACCGCCTGTAATGTTTGACGGCCACCTCCACCTGCTCGACAATACGGGCCTGCGCATGGACAGCAGACTCCCACCCTCGGATAGAGCGATTGGGATGTTTCATAAATTCAGTGACCGTCCGCTCAAACGCCAGAGGAGGCAAATATCCGGTCGAAGATCTGTCATTTTCATGCATTTTGGCATTGATGCGCAAATCGAGCCCAAATTGCTTTGCAATAGGTTGGGCCGTTTCCATAGCCTTACGCTCTGGACTGGACATGACATAGCCAACATCCCGTATCCACTGCGTATTCAAAAGATTATAAACCCTTTGAATCCCCAGAGCACTCAAGCTCCAGTCTGGGACCGGAAACTGAGGTTCAATAAAAACCTGCGGATGGGAAAGATAGCGAACGAGCATAACATCAACCCTATGATAGCCGTCCGGCATACCAAATCGGGGTGCCTATAAAAGCAAGAAAAAAAGCGCAAGCGCGCACGTCGCACTCACATTGAGAAGCACAGGGAACCCGACAGGATTTTGGCTTCGAGTATGCGCACGATCAGCCCGATACAAACTTGATTTCAGCTCATATACAGACGCACGCAAATTATCGATGTCTGCCTCAACCTTATTCATAAATATCCCGCATTTCAGTGCCCCCAGCTATGGACCTACACTACAGGCCAAATAGTTAACAAACATTAACCATAATATCTTTCCAACATACTGCCCGTACTTTGCGCGCAGCTTAGCCGCAGTTTGAGCATCCTTGCCACTTACCCGTAAAAACGGCAGATTATGAGCCACAATGCCCAGATCTACACCCATTCCCTTGGCTATAAAGACAGACCAACCGGCCTAACTATGGCTTTCTCACCATTTCCATCCAATTTTATTCTACGCTCCCTTGACCCCTCCCCCGTTCATCAAGACATTGTGTGAACAAATCGGCGCCTGATTCGCGTCTGGATATTTGCCGGGAAAGACCGGTCACTTCGAAACAATGGGTAGTCAATGTCTGCATCTGACGATCTTTTCGCCGCAATGCCAACACCAAAGGGTGGCAAAGCCGCCGCCAAAGCGCCAAAACCGGCAGCCACAGCAAAGCCGCAGACCACGCCAGCCCCAGCGATACCGGAAGCCAAGGCAGACTATACCGCTGCGGATATCGAGGTTCTGGAAGGCTTGGAGCCGGTTCGTCGTCGCCCCGGCATGTATATCGGTGGAACAGACGAAAAGGCACTGCACCATTTGTTTGCCGAAGTCATCGACAACTCGATGGATGAAGCTGTCGCCGGCCATGCCTCATGGATTGAAGTGGAATTGCTGCCAGACAACACTTTGGTTGTCACAGACAACGGCCGCGGCATCCCGGTTGATCCGCATCCGAAATTCAAAGACAAATCCGCCCTTGAAGTAATCCTGACCACCTTGCACGCGGGCGGTAAGTTTGATTCCAAAGTGTATGAGACATCAGGCGGTCTTCATGGTGTGGGCGTTTCGGTCGTCAACGCTTTGTCAGAAACCCTCGTGGTGGAAGTGGCGCGCAACAAAAAGCTCTACAGCCAGAGTTTCTCGCGCGGCATCGCCCAAGGCCCGATCGCGCTTCTTGGCGACACCCACAATCGGCGCGGCACCAAAGTCACCTTCAAACCGGATCATGAGATATTCGGCAAAAAGTTGAGTTTCCGCCCCGAGCAACTGCTCGATATGGCGAGATCAAAAGCTTATCTGTTTGGTGGCGTTGAAATCCGCTGGATTTGTGCTCCGGAATTGCTCGAAAACAATCCGGAAATTCAGCCAAAAGCCACCTTCCATTTCCCCGGAGGCCTCAAAGACTATCTTGGCGAGACCTTGGGCAAGCAGAACTTTGTTACCCCAGAGATCTTTGCGGGCAAAAGTGAAAAAACAGGCGGTCATGGTGCCGTTGAATGGGCCGTATGTTGGTATGGGGGCGATGGTTTTTCCCATTCCTACTGTAACACGGTCCCCACACCAGAAGGCGGCACCCATGAGAGCGGCCTGCGCACAGCCCTCCTCCGCGGCCTTAAAAACTATGCAGAGTTGACCAACAACAAAAAGGGTGCGGTCATCACAGCGGATGATGTCATGACAAGCGCAGGAGCCCTTCTGTCGGTATTTATTCGTGAGCCCGAGTTTGTCGGCCAAACCAAAGATCGTCTTGCCAGCAATTCCGCCACACGCATTGTCGAACAAGCCATACGCGACCAATTTGACCACTGGCTAACCAACGCCCCACAGCAGGCCAATCGCTTGCTGGAATGGGTCATTGATCGCGCCGATGAACGCCTGCGCCGCCGTAAGGAACGCGACGTCAACCGCAAGTCCGCTGTTCGTAAGCTGCGGCTACCGGGCAAACTCGCAGACTGCTCGCAAAATGCCAAAGGCGACACTGAAATCTTTATTGTGGAAGGGGATTCCGCTGGCGGCTCGGCTAAACAGGCACGCAACCGTGCCACACAAGCCATTCTGCCTTTGCGCGGCAAAATCCTCAACGTGGCCAACGCCAGCCGTGACAAGCTCCAAGCAAACCAGCTGCTTGGCGATTTAGTGCAGGCTTTGGGCTGCGGCACTCGCAACTCCTACAGCGATGACGAACTACGCTATGATCGCGTCATCATCATGACCGATGCTGACGTTGACGGCGCGCACATCGCCTCACTGCTGCTAACCTATTTCCAAAGGGAAATGCCCCAACTCATTCAAAACGGTCATCTCTATTTGGCGATTCCACCGCTCTATCGCATTAGCCAAGGCGGCAAAACACTGTATGCTCGTGATGATCAGCACAAGGATGAATTGCTGGCGACAGAATTCAAAGGCAAAGCCAAGATTGATATCGGGCGCTTTAAAGGCTTGGGTGAAATGATGCCAGCCCAGCTCAAAGAAACAACGATGGATCCCAAAAAGCGCACATTGCTGAAAGTCCAGATCGTTGATATGGTGCTAGGCGAGACCAAAGACGCTGTCACGCGCCTAATGGGCAACAAACCAGAGGCCCGCTTTGAATTCATTCAGGAAAATGCTGAATTTGCGACCGATCTCGACATTTAGTAAGCGCACAGCCTTGCTTCTGATGCTGATGCTGTTCACAACGGGTCAGGCCCCAAGCACAGCCACAGCAGCAGACGGCAACTTGCCGCCCTACGAGCAAAGTCTCCGACGGCTCAGTTCAATCGTCGGTGCCTTGATGTATCTTGATCCGCTTTGCAACAACAGCCAAGCGGCGAGTTGGCATGATCAAATGGCCGCCTTGTTGGAGGCAGAAAATGCCGATGACTCGCGTCGGCGCCAACTGATAGATCGCTTCAATCGAAGCTACAGCTCCTATGCGCGCACCTATACCAGCTGCAACAGCCAAGCCGCAAAGATTACCGCGCTTTATCATACCGAAGCACAAGAGCTGCTGACCAACATGAAACTGCGCCACGCCCGTTAACCAATTGGGCCAAAAGCTTCGGATAAAATTAACACTTTCATTACCATTTCCCCACTCAGCTCCGCAAACATGCTAAATCTGTCCCAGAGCCGCCTTGATTCCATAGTCTAGTTGCCTGGAACACGGCGTTAAAAGGTTAATTTAAAGGGGCGAGTCCATGACCAATAAATCAAGCAATCAAGTGCCCTTTTCCAAAGAGCATGAAGCACTGGAAATTGACCGCCAGAAACAACAAGCGCTTTCCATTCTGGGTGACGTGTGGGATCAAGCCTCCGATGACGGCATGAATATCGACTGCCTGTCCCATGCAGCTTTGTTCCAAGCACTGAGCAGTCTTGTCTTGGCCTATGGCGAAGAATCTGTTGCAAAATTTTGCAACGACTTACCCAATCGCATCATGTGTGGTGATTACAGCCTTGAGCGCAAACTACAGTAGATTCAGCATAAAATCCGGCAGCATTCCTATAGGATTCAGTCACACGACAATAAGTTTCGTTTGGCAATTCCTTTGATTGTAGAGCATCCAGGGCCTTAAGACTTGCAAAGTATCCGCTTCCATAGGATCATCGCACTCCTCATGTCTCATATGCGAGATGCATCAATGCTAGCCTGCCTGAACACGCGTTTACCGACTCTTTTCCTGGCATCATTGATGTCTTTGTCTGCAGGGGCTTGCCTTGCCAGTCAAGTAACCACCGAACGCATCATAACCTTGCCTGACTATTCTGCCAGCAGCCCGGATACATCTCCAATTCTGGGGCCCAATGGCGAAGGATCAGGAGGGTCGAGAATCAGCATTGATGGTGAAATAACCTCAGAAACGCCTGACTCCGATGACACAGACTCCGATATTGATGACACTCCCGATATGTTATCAGACCAGCCCGTTTTTACCGGACCACTCCCAACGATCATGAGTGACATAGACGCCCTTCCCATGCCGGTTCAAAATATGCACAAAGCGCTATATAGAGCCGCTTTGTCAGGCACGATCGAAGCGCTTCGCACCCCCATTGAAATGAATGAAATGCCGCCGATCCTCGGACTTGAAGAAGGACAAGGTGACCCTATCGAGCAATTACGCCAGATGACAAGTGCTCCGGATGGTGCGGAAATTCTCGCTATCCTTGCCGAAATATTGGAAAGCAATTTTGTATTGATTGGGCAAGGCACCCCGCAGGAAATGTATGTCTGGCCCTATTTTGCGCACTACCCAGTGTCTGCCCTGACTGCGCCGCAGAGAGTGGAACTTTTCCGTCTCATTACATCCGGAGATTATGAGGAGATGGACGCACTGGGACAGTATATATTTTTCCGCGTCGGTATAGCCCCCGATGGAACGTGGCACTATTTTGTCGCAGGAGAGTAATTTTCCGAGACAGAAAGGCCACCTGTGCAGCAGGTATCCTTGCAAAAATCCCGTTAAAACCTCATATTGATAAACAAAATGACAGTATTGCAGCGATAGTGGGGATGGAAAATGGGACGCCGTGACAAAAAAAGGCGTAGCGCGCGTCGTTCGCTTGTGCAAACCGATCCCTTTGAAGAGCATCTGCTACAAATTTCTCGTAAGAAAAAAGATCATGGATACGGTTCGCTCGTGAGAAGAACTGTATTTTTCCAATTCCGTCTTGCAGCTGATGGGCTGCGCGATTTGTTGTTAAGTCCGATTTGTGTGATTGCGGCTTTATTGGGTTTGCTGCGACCAGACAATCCATCTTGGGCACTAGACCGGCTGATGAAATTTGGCCGATCTTCGGACCGCTGGATTAACTTGTTTGAGCAGGAAGATCATTGCATGAGCCAAGAGAAAAACCCGACGATTGACGACCTCTTCAATCACGTCGAACGCGAAGTCAAAACACGCATGGACCCACATGCCTCACCTGAAGACATCCGCTGGGCGAGCCAATTTTCAGCGGCGGCCCGTAATAAGCGACCCAACATTTAACTGATATCGATAGGACGGCAAGACGCCAAACCAACTAATCGGTAGCCATTTTGGGGAAAATTGGCTAAAACGAACGAAATACTCTTCAAATAAACCCTATTCAAGCCATTCGATTGACAAATCCTGACAAAATCGTATGGTTCGCCCATTCTTAAAACAACCACCGAACACCTTTTTGTATCCTTTCTAATCCGGACAACTTAAAGGGTCGGCGAAACAAGTGGTTCCATCATCGGATGAAATTTTCGGATCTAGGTCTGAGTGATAAAGTGCTAGCTGCCGTCGAGGCCGCTGGCTATGAAACGCCAACGCCAATTCAAGCAGAGGCAATCCCGCATGTTCTTCAACGCAAGGATGTGCTCGGTGTTGCACAGACTGGAACAGGTAAGACGGCGTCTTTCACGCTGCCTATGCTGTCCTTGCTGGAAAAGGGCCGCGCGCGCGCACGCATGCCGCGTACGCTGATTTTGGAGCCAACGAGGGAGTTGGCCGCTCAGGTTGAACAGAGCTTTGCAGTTTATGGCCAAAATCATCGCCTTACCGTTGCACTCTTGATCGGTGGTGTGTCATTTACTGAACAATTAAAAAAACTGGATCGTGGAGCGGATGTTCTCATCGCGACACCAGGCCGCTTGCTTGATCATTTTGAGCGCGGCAAACTGCTGCTCACAGGCGTTGAAACCTTTGTCGTGGATGAAGCAGACCGTATGCTCGATATGGGGTTCATTCCAGACATTGAACGCATTTGCAAATTGCTACCCTTCACACGTCAAACAGTCTTCTTTTCGGCAACGATGCCAAATGAAATCAAGTCATTGGTCGATCAGTTCCTACATAACCCTGTGCGCGTAGAAGTGACCAAAGCCGCATCAACAGCGAAGACCATCACCCAGCGTTTGATCTCTTCAGGAAGCAAGCCATGGGATAAGAGGTCCACATTGCGATCTCTCATCGAGGATGCAAAAGACTTGCAAAACGCCATCGTGTTTTGCAATCGCAAACGAGATGTTGCAACGGTTTGCCGGTCTCTTCAGAAGCATGGCTTTAATGCCGGTGCGTTGCATGGAGATATGGATCAGACGTCGCGCACGGCAACTCTGGACGGGTTCAAAGGCGGGGGCATTAGCATCCTTGTCGCCAGTGACGTAGCTGCTCGCGGTCTGGATATTCCAAGCGTTAGTCATGTCTTCAACTTCGACCTGCCAACACACGCAGAAGATTATGTTCACCGAATCGGTCGAACTGGACGAGCGGGCCGTGAAGGCATGGCAATCTCTATTGCCACGAAAGCAGACCGAAAATATATCGATGCGATTCAAGTTCTGACCGGCGACGGTGTTGAATGGATTGGTGAAATGGATTTCTCATCTCATTCAGAAGAGTCTGAGGATGAGAAACCACAGAGCAAGCGCCCGCGCCGCAATCGTGGTGGAAAATCCAAAAGTGAAAACAAATCTGGCGACGAACGTCAGTCAAAATCACGTCCGAAACGCCAAAGTTCAAGCGAAGAAACACCCAAACCTGAGGAAAAAGCTGTATCCATTCCGGAGCCTACACCTCAACCTCGTCAAGACGTGCAATCTGAACGACGCAGCGCACCAAAAGCTCCACAGCAGTCCAGACCGAGCCAACCCCGTAGTAGTGGCCGACGAAATCGGGACCGTGATGATCGTCAGGTCATTGGCATGGGCGATCATGTGCCGGCATTCTTGCTACAGCCAATCCGTCCAACCAAAAGCAAATCTCAAGATAGTGATTCTGCAGAATAAACGGCATCGCTTAAGCAAGGTATTTTTTTGAAAAGCGCCAGCTCTGTCTGGCGCTTTTTCTATTCGGAAACTGAATAGATCGCGCAGTTTAACGTCGCTTTAAGTCTTGATCGCCTAAACTGCTGATAATTGTTGGGGCGATTACAAGGGACTGCGCTCTTTGCGCGCATTATCTATAGCGATGGAAAATAGCGATTTTAAACGCACATATATTTACGGAGAGTCAGCGCTAGGTAATTTGAAAAAGAATCAAATGCCCGCTTATCCGCGAAATTATGAAATTTGGTACACATATGCGGCTGGGTTCAATAGGGGATTGAACAAAGCCATTAATGATGTACTTCGTACCAACGGCACAATTACGTTGGCGCAGCTTGATACGATATACGAAGAAATATTGTCGCCAAATCGATTGAGCGACCGAGTGGATGAAGTTGGTGTCAAGATATCGTCCGAATTGCGGACGATTGTGAATGAGGTCGAGCAGTATGTAAGTTCAACCAGTAATTATGGCAACTCACTACTCGGCGCGTCTCAAGATCTGTCTAAAACCGAAGATCGCCAGGTAATTCGGGAAATTGTTTCCCAATTGATTTCGGAAACGCGAGAAGCCGAAGAGAAAAACCGATCGTTAAATGATCAGCTAGCGGCGTCTCAAGCACAAGTGATGGAGCTGCGCGAGTCTCTGGATACAATCCGTTATGAATCATTGACGGACGATTTGACCACGCTGGCAAACCGCAAGCATTTTGATCGTACGCTCGAACATGCGATGCAGGACGCAAATGAAACCGGCGAACCTTTAACCCTGCTGATAACTGATATTGACCATTTCAAACAGTTTAACGACACCTTTGGTCATCAAACCGGCGATCAGGTTCTGCGCTTGGTGGCGGTCGCAGTGAAACAAAATGTCAAGGGTCAAGACATCCCTTGCCGTTATGGTGGCGAGGAATTTGCAGTCATCTTACCACGAACAAATCTGCGCCAAGCCGTGGCTGTTGCTGAGAATATTAGAAAAGCGGTCATGGCTAAGGAATTGATAAAGCGCTCAACAGGTGAAAACCTAGGCCGCATTACCATTTCAATTGGATGCTCTGTCTTTACGCCTGGCGATCACGCACAAGATCTAATCGAACGCGCAGATCAGTGCATGTATACGGCAAAGCGCCAGGGGCGTAATCTGGTCAAATGCGAAACTGATCCAGACGTTCCAGAGCTGTTGACAGAAACAGGCGCAGCCTAAAACGTTGTCTTATGAATATAAAAAAAGCGGCTTACGAAGCCGCTTTTTTTATATTTTGTTGGTACGAAAATACAGCAGTCTCAAAGACCATTCACTGCGCTGACTTCAAAGCCTCAAGAGCAGAAGGATCGACGGGCGTTAGCGCAACAGACTCACCACAGCCACATGCTGAAGATTGATTGGGATTATTGAAGGTGAAACCTGACCGAAATTTGGTTACTTCAAATCCCATCTCTGTACCGAGCAGAAACAAGACGGCCTTGGGATCGACATAGACAGAAACGCCTTTATCCTCGACCAAGTCATCTTTGGGATCCACCTCAAAAACCTTGTCCAGTACATATTCCATACCGGCACAACCACCATTCTTCACACCCACACGAATGCCCTGAACCGGCTCATCAGATCCTTCAACAATGTCTTTGATCCGTCCAGCCGCATCATCGGTAATAGTCAGAACCTGAAATTTGCCTACCATAGGATTTCTTCTCACATTCATCGTTGCCGAAAGGACACAAAACAGACCCACATACCATGCGCCTCATTTCCATCTCTTTATATGGGGTCAGTACCAGTTGATAGCAACCTTGGCTTCTTCACTCATCCGATCTGGCGTCCAAGGAGGGTCAAAAACCATATTGACCGTTACGACACCAACACCCGCCACTGAACTGACTGCATTTTCAACCCAACCAGGCATTTCACCAGCTACCGGACATCCTGGAGCAGTCAGGGTCATGTCGATATCAACATTACGATCGTCGTCGATATCAACGCGGTAGATCAAACCAATCTCATAGATATCAGCCGGAATTTCCGGATCATAGACGGATTTCAAAGCCGCGACGATATCACCCGTTAGAGCTTCCAATTGATGTGCCGGAATACCTGAACCAGGCTCCATGCTTGGAGCGTTGGGTTCTGGAGCCGCGCTTTCATTTTGAGTTTCAGTCATACATCTATTCCATTCAAAGTCTGCTTCGCAGATCAATCCAAATTGGCTTAAAGCCCTTAATCCTGCGCATAGTCATCAAAAAGCCCAATAACTTTTCAAAGAGATAGCTAGCTAAAAAAGGTCTGGGCCTTGATCAGGGCTTCCACCAGCACATCGACATCCTCTTTACGATTATACAGCCCAAACGAGGCCCGACACGTCGAGGTGACACCAAAGCGCGTCATGAGAGGTTGCGCGCAGTGTGTACCGGCCCGAACCGCGACACCGGAACGATCAATAACCATTGAAACATCATGAGCATGAACCCCATTCATTTCAAAAGAAACAATTGCACCCTTTTCTCTAGCATGACCAATGATACGCAAAGAATTGATCGTAGAAAGGCGTTCATGCGCATAGGAACGCAAGGTTTCCTCGTGAGCAGCGATTTTATCACGCCCGAGAGTTTCCATATAGTCAATCGCCGCACCCAAACCGATGGCTTGCGCAATTGGTGGTGTACCAGCCTCGAATTTATGCGGAACATCCCCATAGGTGACACCATCAAGGGTCACGTCCTTGATCATTTCACCACCACCCATGTAGGGCGGCATTGCCTCCAACAAGTCCATCTTGCCATAAAGGACACCAATGCCTGACGGGCCATACAGCTTGTGACCGGTCATCACAAAGAAGTCAGCGTCCATGTCCTGTACGTCAATAGGCATATGCACCGCACTTTGGCTTCCATCTACCAAAACCTTGGCACCGGCAGCATGCGCTTTGGCGATGACTTCTTTGACCGGCACAATGGTGCCCAAAGCATTGGACATTTGTGTGATGGCAACGATCCTGGTGCGATCGGTCAACAAGCCTTCGAATGCGTCCATCAGGAAGTTACCGTCATCATCGACGGGAGCCCACTTTATAACCACCCCGAGCCGTTCGCGGAAATAATTCCACGGCACGATATTAGAATGGTGCTCCATGATAGAGAGAATAATCTCATCCCCCTCTTTCAGCACCATACCGCCGTAAGAACTGGCGACCAGATTGATGGCCTCAGTGGAAGAGCGGGTAAAGATCACATTCTTTTCGGATGGCGCATTCAGAAAACTGCGAACCTTTTCACGCGCAGCTTCAAACCGGTCCGTTGCTGTGTTGGACAAATAATGCAGTCCACGATGCACATTCGCATATTCATTCGAATAACAATTGACCACCGCATCGATCACGGCTTGCGGCTTTTGCGCCGACGCACCATTATCCAGATAGACCAAAGGCTTGCCATAAACTTCCCGCGACAAAATTGGAAAATCCGCACGGATGGCATCAATGTCATAGTCGGCCACAGAGGCCATAGGCAGGGACTGCATAGCTTTCATCCCGTTCAAAAGGAGGGGCATAATAGCCCCTCTATCAGATCAGTGATCAACACCCAGTCGATCAGCAATATAAGCTTCCAAAGCTTCTACAAACTGATCGTTGGACACATTTTCGACGGCTTCGGCCAAAAATGCCAAGACAAGCATTTTTTTGGCCAGATCCATCGGAATGCCGCGCGCACGCAGATAGAAAAGCAAATCTTCGTCCAATTCACCGCACGTCGCGCCGTGAGCGCACTGCACATCATCGGCAAAGATTTCCAACTCGGGCTTATTGAAGAAAGCGGCGTCTTCTGAAAGAAGCAGCGCTTGACTCATCATCTGTCCGTCGGTCTTCTGTGCGATCGGTTGCACGATAATCTTGCCCTGAAAAACACTTTCAGCGCGATCATCCATCACGGTGCGATACTGCTCTTTCGAGTTACAGTTAGGTACGGCATGATCAACCGTCAGCGTTATATCGCTGTGCTGCTGACCGTCAAGAATTGTGGTGCCATACAGCTCGGCATCACTAAACTCTCCATTAAAGCGAACAAAGGCCTGTGACCGGACAAATTTTCCGCCCGTCGACATCGTGAAATGCTCAAGCTTGGTTTTCGCACCAAGTGTCGCAGTTGTTGTGCCAACATGTATAGCATCAGCACCATCACGCAAAAGCCGCAAAGCATGCAATGTGGCCTCATCACCAACCCGATAATCAATCGCGCTGTTGAGCTGATAGCTCGCATCATCGCCGATATAGCTCTCGATGATGGAAGCAGACGCCCCCTTCCCCAGAACCACGCGACTGCGAACCGTCGCCAATCCACCGCCAAGCATAATGTTACAAATCTCGATTGGCATTTTGATTGTCGCCCCTTGGGCAACGTCAATCATCACACCATCCTGAAGCAAAGCCGTATTCAGCGACAAAGCAATGTCGCCCTTGGCGATAGCAGGATCATCAAGAATAAAACTACCCGATTGCAGCGCTTCCGAAACGGACCGAATGGAAACTTGATCCGAAATCGCATCGAGATCTGACAAATCGGCACGGTATGTCCCATTGACCAGCACCAGCCGCGCACGATCCACATCGTTCAGCATACGAGCTTTTGCCAAACGCTCAGCAATCGCAGCTTCATCAACAGGACCAGCAAGGGCCAAATCCACAGGCATAATCCGCTTGAGGTCAGAGTATTTCCATTCCTCAACGCGTTTGTTTGGCAGACCGGCGCTTTCAAACTGGGCAATTGCACTTGCGCGCAAGGAAGCAAAGTCAGAATCACCAGGAAGATCAGACTGGGCGTTCTTAAGAACGATCTCCAGCGCCTCGTCAGAGGGCATTTTTACGACAGAAAGTGACATTCATCTCTCCAATCAAGCCGCAGCTTCGCCGGTGTATTCTGCATAGCCTTTTTCTTCCAGCTCAAGGGCAAGATCCTTATCACCGGTTTTCACGATCTGGCCTTTGTACATCACATGCACAACATCCGGCACGATATAGTCGAGCAGGCGCTGATAGTGGGTGATGATCAACATGGAGCGCTCAGGTGAACGCAGAGCGTTCACGCCATCAGACACAACCCGCAAGGCATCGATATCAAGACCGGAATCGGTCTCATCAAGGATGCAAAGCTTTGGTTCCAATAACGCCATTTGCAAAATTTCATTGCGCTTCTTCTCACCACCAGAGAAGCCCACATTCAACGGGCGACGCAGCATTTCTTGGCTAATATTAAGCTTGGCAGACAGATCTTTTATTTTCTTGATAAAGTCGGGCGTTTTAATTTCCCCTTCTTCCCGCGCAATCCGCTGAGCGTTGAGCGCCGTTTTCAAGAAAGTCATATTAGACACGCCGGGGATCTCGATTGGATATTGCATCGCAAGGAACATGCCCAGTGCAGCACGCTCTTCGGGATCCATTTCTAAAACATTTTCACCACGAAAGAGAATTTCTCCTTGTGTGATTTCATAATCGTCTTTGCCAGCAAGCACATAAGACAGCGTGGATTTTCCCGAACCGTTAGGTCCCATAATGGCATGGATCTCGCCAGCATTGATGGTCAGATTGATGCCATTGAGAATTTTGTTGCCCTCAACTTCGGCATGAAGATTTTTAATTTCCAACATTGTGTTTTTCCTTTGAGGCGCCGCTTCTTCAGCTTCGCCGTCCCAGTATATCGTATCAATCGTTTGCCCGGCTGATTGGCCGGAATGGAAAGGCCTTTGACGATTCAGGCTTGGCAAAAGCCAAATCAAGAAACTGACAAATTGGCTTGAATGCAGCATCATCAATAGAGAAAACCGAACGCACGGTTTCATTACCCATGATAAAAGACCACCTTAACCAACTGAACCTTCGAGCGAAATATTGATCAACTTTTGCGCCTCGACAGCAAACTCCATCGGCAACTGCTGAATCACATCCTTCACAAAACCATTCACAATCAGGGCAACAGCCTCTTCCTCGCCAATGCCACGCGCACGGCAATAGAACATTTGGTCATCCGAGATTTTCGAGGTTGTCGCTTCATGCTCAAAAATAGCAGAAGCGTTTTTGCTTTCGATGTAAGGCACCGTATGAGCACCACATTCATTGCCAATCAACAGGCTGTCACACTGGGTGAAGTTCCTAGCGTGTTTGGCTTTTTTGTGTGCAGAAACGAGGCCGCGATAGGTGTTCTGCGACTTGCCTGCTGAGATACCCTTGGAGATGATCCGAGAAGAGGTATTCTTGCCCAAATGGATCATCTTGGTGCCGCTATCAACCTGCTGATGACCATTTGAGATGGCAATAGAGTAAAACTCGCCAACGCTGTTGTCACCGCGCAGAATACAGCTTGGATATTTCCAAGTGATAGCAGATCCGGTTTCAACCTGCGTCCAAGAAATCTTGGCATTGTCTTCGCGGCAATCTCCGCGCTTGGTCACAAAGTTATAAATACCGCCTTTGCCTTCACTGTCACCGGGGTACCAGTTCTGTACGGTAGAATATTTGATCTCGGCATCTTCCAGCGCGACCAGTTCCACCACGGCAGCATGCAGCTGATTTTCATCGCGTTGCGGGGCTGTGCAGCCTTCCAAATAGGAAACATACGACCCTTTTTCCGCAATAATCAGCGTCCGCTCAAACTGACCGGTATTCTGTTCATTGATGCGGAAATAAGTCGACAACTCCATAGGACAACGCACGCCCTCGGGGATGTAGACAAACGAGCCGTCGGTGAACACAGCAGAATTGAGCGTAGCGTAATAATTGTCACTAACCGGCACAACCGAAGCCAGATATTTCTTAACCAACTCGGGATATTCACGAATAGCTTCAGAAATCGCGCAGAAAATGACACCAGCTTTTTTCAATTCAGCCTTGAAGGTTGTTGCAACCGAGACCGAGTCGAAAACCGCATCCACAGCAACTCTGGTACGATGCTCTTCCGCAACACCAGCCAAAATTTCCTGTTCTTGCAAAGGGATACCGAGTTTTTCATAGGTACGCAGCAACTCAGGATCAACTTCATCCAAGCTTTTCAAACCCTCAGAATTTTTGGGGGCAGAATAATAATAGATGTCGTTAAAGTCGATTTTCGGATAATCGACCCGCGCCCAAGTCGGCTCTTCCATCGTCAGCCAGCGCTTATAGGCATCCAGACGCCACTCCAACATCCATTCCGGCTCTTGCTTTTTTGCCGAAATGAAGCGAATGACTTCCTCGCTCAGCCCTTTTGGTGCTCTGTCTGACTCGATGTCGGTAACAAAGCCATATTTATATTGGTCTACGTCGATCTCTTTGACCTGAGCAACCGTTTCTTTAACAGCAGCCATGAGCAACTCCATCATAGCGGTTTCAAAGACCGCCGGTCATTGGGCTTAACGCCCATTTCCTGCTTCATCTAAGATCCAACGCTGGTCCGTTGGCAAAACAAAACCGTTCCGAAATGCTCGATTGCAGACTTTTGAAGCATCTCATTTTGTTTTGATGCCGCCTAAAAAGTAAAAAGGTCGGCACATCCAATTTCATATCTGGCCCCTTGGCATTGGGCTTCTAGCCTAGTGTATAGGCTATATATGCGAGCCAATCACGCATGCACAATGCCTCGGCTCGTCTTTTGTGAGTTTTTCGTACATATTTTAGCAAGTTGGGCAAGGAGTGCGTCAATATCACCCGACACACTGTTCCAACCAAGACTCATCCGAATTGCTGAATTGGCCAAATCCGCGTCATACCCCATCGCAACCAGCACATGGGATGCAGCAACCTTCCCCGACGAACAAGCAGAACCGGAACTAACTGCAACGCCAGCCAGATCCAGCTGGATAAGCGTCGTGTCACCCTTCAGTCCGGGAATCGCAAACTGGCACGTATTAGCCACCCGTGGTGCGGACTGACCAAAAATTTCTACACCCGGCGCAATCTGCAACAAACGTGCTTCAAAGTCATCTCGTAAGCTTTGAAGTCGGCCTATGCCTTGCCCTTCATCAAGTGAGGTAAGCGCACAGTCACAAACAGCGCCAAACGCTGCAATACCGGCAACATTCTCAGTGCCCGCGCGAATACGATTTTCTTGCGGACCACCAACGATCAGAGGCTCCGGTTCCAGACCGTCACGCGCCATAATCAGCGCGCCGACCCCTTTGGGGCCGCCCAGCTTGTGAGCAGACAAAGACAGACTGGAACACCCAATCCGGGCCATATCCAGCGGAATGCGACCAGCCGCCTGAACGGCATCGAGATGGAAATACGCATCATACTCTTGCGCCAAAGCTCCGATTTTCTCAATCGGTTGAATAACGCCGGTCTCACTATTGACCGCCATGATCGCAATCAAAGCACGCCCATCGGTATGATCGTGACTGGCAAGAATCGCTCTCATCGCATCCAAATCAACCAAGCCAGAAGGCAGCACGGGAAAATCGCTCCGGGCCTCAGACATAAAGCGCCCACCACTCAACACCGACGGATGCTCAATGGCGCTACAATAAAGATGTGATGCGGGCGCCGGTTGATAGGCCTCAACCATACGAGGTGTCAGTGCAAGCATATTCGCTTCGCTGGCTCCAGAGGTAAAGACCACCTGCGCAGCTTGCGCACCGACCAGTGCGGCAACTTTTTGACGCGCGGCCTCAATCAAAGCGCGCGCAGCCCGCCCTTCCCGATGCACCGACGACGGATTCCCAACCACATCCCAAGCCGCAATCATGCTATCGCGAGCTTCGGGCCGCAAAGGCGACGTTGCATTGTGATCAAGATAAACGCGTTGCATCAGACCATACTTTTCTTGCGTAACAGTTCGGCTTAGCCCCTTTGCCAACGAAGGCATAGGCACCCTGCAAACATAAATTCAGGCAAATAGTCCAAAAGACTTGAAATCAGACCAATTCTTTGTGCTATGAAGAGCGTACAAATGGATCATCGCGAACCCAGTTTTGAATAGTTCTAAATTGAAGTTATAAAACTTGTCTTTTCTAGTCAAGTTATATCCCTTTAGCGATCCAACGATAATATGCATTTACACATATTTGTCGTTCGGCAAAGCAGGGGCGCTGTGATTAATAGCAACAACCAAAAACAAGAGGACCGGGCGCTTTATGCCAGAGGTGATCTTTAACGGCCCTGCGGGGCGCTTGGAAGGCCGGCTCCATCCTGCGAAAAATCGCAAGGCCCCCATAGCAATTGTTCTCCACCCGCACCCCCGCTTCGGCGGCACTATGAACAACGAGATTATCTATAATCTCTATTATATGTTCGCGCGGCGTGGTTTCACTGTTCTGCGATTCAATTTCCGTGGTGTGGGACGCTCACAGGGCACGTTTGACCATGGTGTCGGCGAATTGTCAGATGCGGCAGCAGCTTTGGATTGGGTCCAGTCATTCCATTCTGAAGCCCCCGGAGTATGGATCGCCGGGTTCTCCTTTGGCGCTTGGATTGGCATGCAGCTGCTCATGCGCCGCCCGGAGGTAGAGGGCTTCATTTCGATTGCGCCACCAGCCAATCTCTATGACTTCTCTTTCCTTGCCCCCTGCCCGTCTTCAGGCCTGATCACTCATGGTGGCATGGATAAGGTCGTGCCGCACAAGGATGTTCAAGCGCTCGTTGACAAGCTCAAGACACAAAAGGGCATTATCATCGATCAGGAAATCATCCCTGGTGCAAACCATTTCTTCAAAGAAGAAACCGATCAGTTGCTGAATGTCTGCGCAAATTATCTTGACCAGCGCATCGGTTTTGATCCAACGACTCTTGAAGACGTGATTGAAAGCGATGATCGCGGTGAAGTGCCAATTCACCTCTAGGTTTTTCTCATTTTGAACATCAAAAAGCCGGGTCATCGAACCCGGCTTTTTCGTCTGCTCCAGCCAATAAAGCTGTCACATCAGCAAAGGCTCGACCAACACACCACCAGTCAGTGGTTCGGCCACCCCTGTGGTTTTTGGGAAAGTCAGCGGTAAGCCAAGCCTGGACCGTACAGCCAAATAGGCAAAGGCTTCGGCTTCCAGAGCATCTCCCTGCCAACCAATTTGATTGGCCAGCATGACTGGCGACCCCAACGCATCCGACAACAATCCCATCATGTGACCATTGTGTTGACCGCCGCCACACACCAGCACCAGATTGGCTGCCTGCTCTTCCTGTATTTCCATATGCTCCAAGCCCAGACAGATGCTCTCAACAGTAAAAGACGTCAACGTGGCTAAAGCATCCTCAAGAGCCAATTGCGAAATAGGAGCAAGATCAAACGCATTACGATCCAGAGATTTGGGCGCAGGAATTCTGAAATAGGGATTGCCAATCATCGTAATGAGAGCCATGAAATCCACCTGCCCGGCAGCCGCAATCCTGCCCCCCTCATCCATTGAGCGATCGGTGTGAGCTTGCACCAGATCATTGATCAGCGCATTTCCCGGACCACTATCAAAAGCCGTCAGATCGCCATCCTTGCCAATCCAGGTGATATTCGCAACCCCACCGATGTTGACCACCGCCATCGGCAAAGACAGATTGTGAACCTCTTGCAACGCCCTATGATAGATCGGCACCAAGGGAGCGCCTTGCCCACCGGCGGCAACATCGGCCGCCCGCATATCAAACACCACCGGCAATTGAATTTCATTGGCCAATGTCTGCCCGTTACCGATTTGTATCGTCACGCTATTTTGAGGATCATGCCAAACTGTCTGACCGTGAAACCCCACCACATCGGGCGTTATACCTTGCACCTCGGAGGTGGCCATAAGCTGTGTCACAGCTTGGCTATGGGCCTGCGTTACCAGCGCCTCTGCCTCACCGAGACAGCCGGGGCGTGCCTCTCTATCGGTCAGCCCTTGCGCATCCTCCATCGCCTGCCGCAACAAAGCCTGTTCCTGAGCATTGTAGGGCCTGAATGACGAAGCAATTGACCTGACAACAGACTCTCCATCCGTCTCGATCAGGGCGGCGTCCACACCATCACACGACGTTCCGCTCATCAATCCCAGCGCATGTGTCAGTTTTTGATCGTTTTTTGCCACTTTTGTCCCCTTCAAATCAGATGCAATGGTGATCTTGGCCTAGAACTCTGCCAATAATTTTGCTAGACAACCGGCCTGTAGTTGATGCGCGCCGCCTTACCAAGTGCATTTGACCAACTTTGCGGTAATATTTGTTTAATTAAGGAGAAAAGCGGCCATGACCGCCTTCAAATCCGAATTTCTTCACACTTTGAATGAACGTGGCTTCATTCATCAGTGCTCGGACCCGGAAGGGCTGGACCAACTCTTTTGCAATGAAACGGTTACCGCATATACCGGCTATGACTGCACAGCACCGTCTGTGCATGTCGGAAATCTGGTTTCCATGATGATGCTGCACTGGCTGCAAAAAACCGGCCATCGCCCCATTGCCTTGATGGGTGGTGGTACAACGATGGTAGGCGATCCGTCGGGCCGCGACGAGACACGCCAGTTGCTGACACCGGAAAAAATCCAGTCCAACAAAGAAAGCATCCGGGAGATTTTCTCCAACTTGCTGACCTTTGGCGATGGTGCAAAAGACGCCATTCAGGCAGACAATGCCGACTGGCTGCTGAAACTCAATTACATCGAAATGCTGCGTGATGTTGGCTCCAAATTCTCCATCAACCAGATGCTGGCCCGCGATGCGGTGCGTCTACGTCTGGAGCGAGAGCAGCCTTTATCCTTTATTGAATTCAACTATATGATCCTGCAAGCCTATGACTATACGGTTCTGAATAAGGAATATGGCTGTCGTCTGCAGATGGGCGGCTCGGACCAATGGGGCAATATTCTGTCCGGCATCGACCTCTGTCGCCGCATGAACGGCACCGAGACATTTGCGCTGACCACCCCCCTGATCACCAAATCCGATGGTTCCAAAATGGGAAAATCGGTTGATGGCGCGATCTGGCTGCGTGGTGATATGTACAGCCCTTACGACTATTGGCAGTTCTGGCGCAATACCGGCGACGCTGATGTTGGCCGCTTCCTTAAGCTCTACACCACTATGCCAATTGACGAGATCAAACGCCTTGAAGCACTAGAAGGCAATGAGCTGAACGAAGCCAAGAAAATACTGGCAACCGAAGCCACAGCCCTCATTCATGGCCGCGCTGCGGCTGAACAAGCGTCAGAGACAGCTCGCAAGACATTTGAAGAAGGCCAAGGATCAGCGGCCAATTTGCCGTCTGTGGACATTACCGCCAGCGATCTGGAAACAGGCATCGGCATTCTCAGTGCTTTCGTGACCGCCGGTCTAGCCAAATCCAATGGCGACGCTCGTCGCTCTATCAAAGGCGGCGCGCTGAAGCTCAATGACAAGCCCGTCAGCAGCGACAGCCTCACATTGACCCAAGCGGATCTGAATGATGACGGTGTCATAAAACTGTCGATGGGCAAGAAAAAACATGTGCTTCTGAAAGTGATCTGATTAAGAACCACAGACATTTGAAACCAATGCTCGACAGTTGGATAAAAGCTCAATCAGAGTGATCTCCCAAATGATACGAGATATCTGGTTCAATTTACAAAAAAGGCACCTATTCAGGTGCCTTTTTATTTGCCCAATCCGAACGAAGAAGCAAAGATCAATTGAACTCAAACATTTTGCGTAGCGCTCCAGGGGCAAGCAGAGAAGCCGGATTAATGACCACCCGAGGGTTGGACATATTGCCCTGAATTTTATAGGTGATGCCAAGCAATCCTTCATTCTTGCGATTGCCCAGCGCACGGCCCAGAAGCGGGATTCGACTGAAGAAATTATTCACCCCGTAAGCTGGAATATACGTCCCCGATAGCGCCAAACTCTTAGAGCCCATATCAACGGTACCCCCGACGGTTGCGCCTAGCACAGGGCCCTTCACCACACCATTGATGATGGAATAGACCCCCTTTTTCCCCGAGAAGGTCATGGTGAATTTATTGAAATTACCATTGACACGTTCGACCGATTTTTTCGTCAACTTCTGCTTTTCCACTTGGCCACTGATATTAAAGTCTTTAAAAAACACCGAGCCGGTCACATGGTCCCAGCCATTTTGCAAAACAATAGACAAAGCCAAACGGCCTCCTAACACACGATCTATCGCACCAAAGAAGCGCAACAACGCCCCTGCATCATCACTGTAGATATGCACCGTCGGCCGTTCACCCGCTTTTGTGGTCACATCAAGCTTGGCGCGCCCATCCAACAGCCCTTTGGCTCGAATGCTTTGGTCCTTGCCATTGATCACATGCTGGGTAGCAGTAAGATTGACAATCGAATGCCCCGACAGACCAATCACCTTTTTGATGTTGGCATTTAAAACATAGCTATCTTTGGATAGATTTTCATTCGTACCATTCAACGGGTTAGCCATCAGCTTACCGCGCAAATCCAACACTTCACCGGTCAAACGGATGGTGTAAAAATCCTTTTTGCTTTGAACGGCATCAATGCGTAGTCGATCACCCCGGCTCAAATGCAATTTGGAAATGGTAAGCTTTTGCAGGCCGTCGGCCTTGGAAAGATCTGCGCTTCCAGTCGCAGAGAACCCATCCCCCTCGACGCTCACAGACCTAACTTGATAGCTATCTCCCCTCTGGATCAGATCAAATGTCGCTTTTCCGCGCACATTTGGTTTTTTGCTCCAGCCGATTTCTCCGATTGCCAGCAGCGCCTTGGTCAAATCAACTTCCACTCGGGTCACGTCCTGTCTATCGCCCCCCTGTTTGACTTTCACCATGACCGGTCCGCGCAGCCATTGACTGATATCCAGCCCCATTTTCCTGCGATCATCATCCGAAAGCAAAAGCTCAAAGTTAGAAGCAAACGACAAGGAATCATCGGTGGAGGTGGTTAAATCGAGACGCGTGACCAGACCGTCGATAGTGCCCGCACCTGCGATATCAACACGGGTGCCGTCAGTGTTTATTGTGAGCTCGGCTTTTTCAATTTTACGACTGCGGATGGGCTTTGCACTGGAAAAATCTTTCAGATCGACCTTGGCGCTATAGTCGACATCTTCCTTCTTTAAATCTTTGATAAAGGGAAACCGGACCATTACCTTGGCGCTTGCTTTGCCTTTAAGGCCTGAAGCGGTTTGTTTTTCTGATCTGAGAACATGCAAAGGCTCGCTATCGACAATCTCACCCAACGCAGAGGCTGTGCCTTCAGCATCGATCACCACCACACCGGTGGCAGGCTTTTGTGAATGATCAGGAATTTCAAACTTGCCGGAATTGATGCCAAAATGCCGCCCCTGTTTTGTTACAAATCGGCCATCCTCAATATTGGCAACAAAAGTCCTGCCAGTAACGACGCCGCTGCCGTTCAACTTTTCAGCTGGAGGAAGATCGCCAAATCCTTTTATACGAAGGTCACGAACACCAAAATCCACCTGCACCGCATCATCCGGCAGAACCAAACGCCCTTCCTCATTGCGCTCAAACATGCTTTCCGAAAGAGCCACCTCGATGGTGCCGCCTGTGGTTTTCCCCGCCTCGACATTTTTGATGATCCATTCACGGGCCCCATTTGCAATACTGACGGGCCACATGTGAGAAATGAGATCATAAGGCATTTCTGAGAAAACAAATGTCATCCCGGCGGTCAACTCACCATTGACCAGAGCCATAGACCCTGCCCCTTGCAGCGACCCTTCATCGGCGAGCACACCAAACCGCTCGATTGTTCCGATGCCACTCTCCCTGCCGACTTTTGCCTGCAGGATCAGATTTTTCACTAATTTTGGTGGGTTCGGATTATCCCGCGCAGCGAGTTTAATATCCTCCCCCTCAATCGCTATGCGTATATCACCATCACGCTTTTCAGGCCAAACGGCGACACCCCGAAATTCGCCGCCCGTCTCGCCGAAATAAACCATCCCTTTCTCCAGACGAAGGGCCCGCAATTCAGGCTCCCAATCCAGACGAAAGCTGGCTTCATCCAGCAGCGCTATATCATCGTCGCCAAAGTCCAAACGACCTGCGCCAACATCCAGTGCAACCGACACGTCCACCAACGCCCCTTTGAGATCGAAATCCAACCGCGCCCCGCCAAAAACGGGGGAAGAAAACTGAAATCTCTGACTCTTGTCAGCAAAGCGAGGCGCAAGATCAGGCAAGGAAACATCAGCAAACCGGAACTCAATAGAGCGTCCCTCCACGCCCCTCTCTTCTTTTGAGAGCGGAAACTCCGCCATTGCAAACCCAATGCGCCCATGATGACCGTTCACCGCAAAATCGATACGCCAAAGGTCATCTTTCTCACCAGCGGGATTGTAAGAAAAAGCAACTTTTTCGAATTTCCGCGTCTCTTCCGCAATGTCATCTTGGAAGTGGATTTCGGTATCCTTGATAAGGATGCGGGGAGGCCGTTTACTCAAATCATCATCAGCCAACGGCTGAATGGCACGACGCATGGAATAGATAAAGGAAACGAACTCAGGTTCATCAGGATCATAAAATATGGCCTGCGAACGCACGGGAGGGCCCATAGGTTCACCAACCGAACCGGGGTCCTGCCCGGCAATCAGAAAGCGGCCATTTTTATCGCGCTGCACCCGCGCTATCATATTGGGAATAAAAACCATACTCGGGCGCAGTTGCTGCTTGAAAAGAGATAAAATATCCACTTCCAAATCAATCCGGGCTGCGGACAATAGCAGCTGCTCACCCTCTCGCAACTCAACCTCGGACAAGCGAAGCGCAAGCCCACCATTCTCGGCGAAGCTGATTTGTGCATCATCCAGCAGCAAAATCTGGCCCGGCGGCAAGGCCGCAGCAGCAGCTTCCTCAATTTCGCTAACAAAGGAACTAACAGACAGCGGCGAAACAAAAAGGCGCAGAGCGGTCAAACCGATCAATAGCAGCAAGACCAAAACAAGACCGGCGCTCGTCCATACGAACCAGCGTTTCCATGATGATTTCTTTTGGAAATTGTTTACACCATCCGACGATGAAGACGTGATCGAAGGTTCGAAGCCATCCGCTTCTATTCCTTGAGTGTCGGAGGGCTGGGCACTATCATGCGCCTTTGAACTGTCAGCCAATTCGATCAAGTCTCCGTATTCACTTTTCAACCCACACACACTGTTCCGAAATACAACGCTGCACTGTTCTGTTATGACAGATTCGACACGCTCACAAGAGGCATTCTAACGGGAAGTGAGCACACACACGCCAAAGTCGAACAAAACCACCCAATTAGTTAGAACGAGAAGTGGTCAGAATAATGACAAATCACGTATCAACAACGCTAATCAATATTTGACCAAGTCCACACAAGCACCTTCGCTACACGATCAAGTCGAAAAGGATAGGAAAATGATCAAACAAGAGCTCCCTTTGCAGGAAGGAAACGCAGCACCCGATTTTTGCCTCCCCACTGGTGGTGGCGGAGAAGTCACTCTCAGCGATCAACTTGGATCCCCAGTGATTGTCTATTTTTATCCCAAAGACAACACACCCGGATGCACCACAGAAGCGCTGGATTTTAGTGCGCTGGCACATGAGTTTTCCGAATTGGGTGCGAGAATCATCGGCATCTCTCCGGACAGCGTAAAAAAACACGACAATTTCATCGCAAAACATGACCTTTCGATCCTTTTGGCAGCCGATGTCGAAAAATCTGTTTGTGAGACCTATGGTGTTTGGGTTGAAAAAAAGATGTATGGCAAAACCTATATGGGGGTCGAACGAAGCACATTTTTAATCGATCAAAATGGCAAGCTTGCTCGCATCTGGGCCAAAGTGAAGGTGAAGGGACATGCAACAGAAGTGCTTGAGGCCACGCGGACCATCACCAAATAGACGGCATAGGCAGCTTTGCGTTTGTCAGAAGAGAGCAACCTGCCCTTTAGTGTATATTAGAGAGGAAAGTGGGACGGTATAAATTAGTGCTGTCACGCTATGCCCTTGATCAAGAGTCTGCATTCTGATTAACCGTTAACAAACCAATATTCGCAGATGCAAAGCTAACCCACGGTTTTTGCGCGACTTTAAGAGTCACATCCTCATCACCCAAATCCAGATGTAAACCAAATATTAACCATGCACACGCTCTAATGACACCAACCATAAGCCCGTATGTGAGTTGGGATATAGATGCTGTCTCAAGGTAGAAATCGAGAATTTGGGCGCCGCAAGGAGCCTCACCGGATCATTATCGCCCACGGCGAAGTGGTACAGGATTTTACCATCCGTCCATGGGTCATGTCGAGCGTACTCACGCTTGGCGCAATATTCAGCATTCTCTATCTGTCAGCGACCACATACTTAGTCTTTCGCGATGAAATCATTAGCTTTTCTCGCTCCGACAAGGCACTCATGCAAACCGCTTATGAAGACCGCATTGCCCAATTGCGCTCTCAATTGGATCGTGTTGCCAGTCGGCAAATGATCGATAAGCAAACAATTGAAAACCATGTTCAGGACTTGATGCGCAAGCAGGCTGACTATGAAGCCTATTCTTCCGTGTTGGAACCGATTCTCAAAAAAGCCCGCAAAGCCGGTATGGAGATTCGCTCCAATGTGACCGTGCCAATTCCACGCACCGCACCTTGGCGTCAAAAAAACAGCGCAGAGCAAGCGTTGGCGCCACAGCAAGCCATGCCAATGGCTTTGGCATCAGCCTCAAGTTTTGCTCCATCCCAATCGAGTATTTCCAACCGGTTCAAAGACCTCGCAAATCTCGGGTTCCGGTCTTCACAGCCAATTATTCGCGCAGAAGAACACACGGGCTCCATCGCTGTCGCTGCGGCTCAACCTCTCGATCTGGAACCATCTGAAGCATCAATTGTGGATGCACCCGAAGTGACATCAAGCGATCAGACCATCGTCAAACTGGCAGATGCCGCGAGCCGTCTGGAAACAGAAATGCTCGATAGCCAAGCCATCTTGCACAATCTACTCAAAGACTTGCGAAACAAAACTATGCGTGTTGAGCAACGTGTTGCTGCATTGGGTGTCACAATTGATTCTCCAAAACCGGCAGCAATGGGCGGTCCTTTCATCCCCCTAAGCGGGGATGTCAATCAAGATACAATTGCGGAAGATGCTGAAAAAGTAGAGGTAGCGCTGGATCATTTCATGCAACTCAAGCGCAGCGTCTATAGACTGCCTATTTCACACCCTCTGCCAACAGGCCGCTTAAGCAGCCGTTTCGGTATACGCAAAGATCCATTCCTCAACCGCATGTCAATGCATGCAGGTATCGATGTTGCAGACAAACATGGCACCCCCATCCGGGCAGCAGGATACGGAACCGTCACTCATGCCGGTCGCAAATCTGGCTACGGGTTGATGGTAGAAATTGATCATGGCAACGGCGTCATTAGTCGCTACGCCCATATGAGCAAAGTGCTGGCCAAAAAAGGGGAAAAGGCCAGCAAGGGCACCATTTTGGGTAAAGTAGGCACAACAGGGCGATCCACTGGCCCCCACCTGCACTTTGAGACCCGTGTGCACGGCAAGGCCGTCAATCCCTATTCATTCCTTGTTGCAGGACAAGAGCTACGCAAACTGATCTAATGAATAGAACCAAACTCTTGTAGCCTTCTTGCTTTTGAAATTTTACAATAAACCATTCAAATGCATTGGTAGTCCAATCCATATACTCGCGTCGCAGGCATCGGACACGTGCCCAAGCAAGAATACCCTTCATTCTTGCCATATATGCTGTCCGTCCAAAACAACCAATTTGATCATTTCATAAAGCATCAGCAGCTTGACCCAGTAAATACGATTGATAGAATAGTATTTTTACTTAAAGGCTGAGTGCAATGATTATGAAAACGACCAAATTTAGAGCCTCAGGAAGCGCCATAATTGTCGGGTTGGCAACCGCCCTGAGCACACTACCAATCCAAGCCAAAGCATTAAACGCCGGATTGTCCATAGAGGCACCCAAACAACAAGTCCGAACAAACGATGGTCGCATTGTTGTTGCCCAAAGCAGCGCGGTTAACGGACACAACGTCAACACGGTTTCCTATCCGGGGGGGATTTTTGCTCAACGATCACGCCGAAACTGGACCGAAACCAACGGCGATGGCACATTTCATTTCAAAGAAACCGGCAGAGATGACTGGTCTGTCTATCTTTATGATGCAAGCAGAAACACCGAAATTCAACTCGATCTGCACCGCAAACAGATTCTGTTCAGCGCCAGAGGCAAACGTAAAAAACCGCTGTATCGCATTTCCTCAAGCACAGCAAAAGCGACAAGCAGACCAAGACCTGTGCGCAATAACAGCTGCCAGACTCTCGGCAACCAAATATCAAGAAATTCCAATCGCCCTGTGACTGTAAAGTTTGTCAACCGCTCGGGTGAGTTTAGGAGCGTCATGTGGATCGACTTCAAAGGTCAACCAACCCATTACGCCGACCTCAACCCAGGCCAGTCATTCACCATCAACACCTTCGTCACCCACCCTTGGATGTTTACCGATGGTCCGGGCAATTGCATCGAAATGTTCATGCCAAAGCGCGGCTCTAGAACATTCAACATCAAAGCCCGAAGCCCTGGGTTTGGACCTGAGTAGGCCAGCGCACTTACTCACAAGAACCAAACCGCAGTCAAACAGGCAAGAAAAAGCCCGGAACAAACCGGGCTTTTTATTATCGAACCTCTCGAGCGAACCCGATCCAATCAGACCAAGTCATCGACCGCAGCATCTTCGTCGGTGCCATAGGCGCGTTGTGCGAGAGAAGCCTCCATATAGGGGGCCAGAGCACCGTCCAGAACATCTTGAGGGCTGGTGCTCTCGACGCCAGTGCGTAGATCTTTGACCAACTGATAAGGCTGCAGAACGTATGAGCGAATCTGATGCCCCCACCCAATATCGGTTTTGGAGGCCGCTTCAGCACTGGCTTTATCCTCACGGATTTGCAGCTCACGCTCATACAACCGCGCCTTGAGCATATCCCAAGCCTGTGCCCGGTTTTTATGCTGTGAACGCTGGTTTTGACATTGCACAACGATTCCCGTCGGCTGGTGGGTGATGCGCACTGCAGAGTCGGTGGTATTAACATGCTGTCCACCCGCACCTGACGCGCGATAGGTATCAATGCGGCAATCACTTTCATTGATTTCAATATCAATGGAGTCATCAATAACCGGATAAACCCAGATGGATGAAAAGGAAGTATGCCGCCGTGCCTGACTGTCAAAGGGAGAAATTCGAACCAGACGATGTACACCGGCTTCCGTTTTGGCCCAGCCGTAGGCATTTTCACCTTTGACCATAATGGTTGCGGCTTTAATGCCAGCTTCTTCGCCCGCGGTGATGTCCATCAATTCAACCTTGAACCCGGACTTTTCCCCCCAACGGGTATACATGCGCAGCAACATCGAGGCCCAGTCTTGGCTTTCTGTGCCACCTGCACCGGAATGCACTTCGATGTAACAATCCAAGCCATCTGCTTCGCCTGATAGCAGCGTTTCAATCTGTTGGCGATTGATCTCAGCTAGCAGGTTAATCAGAGTTGCTTCAGCATCCGCCACGATATCGGCATCGCCCTCCATTTCACCCATTTCGATGAGCTCGATGGAATCTTCAAGATCCTGATTGGCTTTGTTATATCCATTGATTGCGGTCTCCAGCTTCTGACGTTCTTGCATCAGTTTCTGTGCCTGCTGTGGATCATTCCAAAGATCGGGATCTTCTGCCAGATTGTTCAGTTCGAGAAGGCGTTTTTGAGACACATCCCAGTCAAAGATGCCTCCTCAGCAGAGCAAGACCCTGCTTGATTTCATCAACCACATTTTGAATTTCTGCGCGCATAATCTTCACTTTTTGCAAATCAGAGTGCATGTCTGGGTGATAAGATAACAAAACGGACGCGAGCATTGCCGCATCCGTTCTGTATCAAGAACCCTGTGACGCTTTAATACAGACCACCGGTTCCCTGCGTCAAGGCCTGTTCGGCCTCCTGCGCTGAAACGGGACGTCCCATATCTTCTGTAAAGCCAATAACGGAATAGCTATCTGGCGGAGTGGTGCCGGGCTTGAAAGCCTCCAAAATGACACCACCATCACTGCTGGCTGATGCCCTCAAACCGGTGCGACGGTCAATTGGAATAAGCTGCAGACCTTCCGGAACCGGGAACGGTTTCTTGGGATGATCTTTCAAGGCAACCTTCATGAACTCGGTGAAAATCGGCGCAGCCAAATGACCGCCTGACGCGGCTCGACCCATGGGGCGAGGACGGTCATAACCAACATAAACCCCAACCACTAGATCAGGGGAATAACCAACAAACCAAGCATCGCGTTCATCGTTGGTGGTACCAGTCTTACCAGCAATCGGTTTACCAACTTCCCGAACAATCGGTGCCGTGCCGCGCAAAACCACACCTTCCATCATAGACGTGATCTGATAGGCGGTCATCGGATCAAGCACCTGTTCGCGATTGTCGACAATTACAGGCACATCCTGATAGTTCCAACTTTGCACATTACAGTCTTGGCAAATGCGCGCGTCATGGCGATAAATGGTCTTGCCATAACGATCCTGAACTCGGTCAACAAATGTAGGGGTAATCCGGCGTCCGCCGTTGGCCAACATGGAATAGGCCGTCGCCATACGCATGACGGTCGTTTCCCCTGCCCCCAATGCCATTGAAAGCACGGGCATCAGATCGTCATATATGCCAAAGCGCTGCGCATATTCAGCAACAAGAGGCATTCCCATATCTTTGGCCAAACGAACTGTCATAACGTTACGTGACTTCTCGATACCTAGACGCAACGTCGAGGGGCCATAAAACTTTCCGCCATAGTTTTGTGGTTTCCACAAACCCTGGCCACCACCCTGCTGGATTTCAATCGGAGCGTCCATCACGACACTGGAAGGGGAATAGCCATTGTCCAGCGCAGTCGCATACACAAAAGGTTTGAAGGAAGATCCAGGTTGACGGTAGGCCTGCGTCGCTCGGTTAAACTGACTTTGTGCATAGGAGAAACCACCCGCAATGGCGAGCACACGCCCGGTAAAAGGGTCCATCGCGATCAAAGCACCAGACACTTCCGGCACCTGCTGCAAACTATAGACCCCACCTTTTTTCTCAGAGACATAAACAACGTCACCGGGTTTCAACACGGTAGAAACGTCTTTGACAGCCTTGCCTTTTAGGTCACCTTTAGCCCATTTGGCCCACTTCAAATCACTCAGAGGAATAACCCCTGTAGCCCGTTCCTCAGAAACGGCACCATTGCTGCCAACTTCAGGGCGAACACCGATAGCGGCATCCTTGCCAGCAGCAGACAAAACAACGGCCAATTTCCATTCAGGAATATCTGACAGCGGCTTGACCTTCGCCAGCGCACTGCCCCAATCACCTGAGATATCCGAAGTAGCCACAGGACCGCGCCAACCTTTGGTCCGATCAAATTTGATCAAACCGTCATTCAGTGCTTTGCGAGCTTCAACTTGGAGCGGAACATTCAGCGTGGTACGGACCGATAATCCGCCGTTATACAGCTTCTCTTCGCCAAATTCCTCATCTATCCAACGACGCACTTCTTCAGCGAAATAATCCGCTGCAAAGATGTGCGCTCCGCGTGTCCTGAATGTTACTTGCAGATCCGAAGCCTTGGCCTGATTTGCCTCTTCAACTGAGACATACCCATTGTTGACCATTTGATCGATGACCCAATTGCGTCGTTCGATGGCTTTTTCCGTTCGGCGAATTGGGTGGTAGTTATTTGGCGCTTTTGGCAGGGCAGCCAGATAGCCGATTTCAGCCAAGGTCAATTCATGCACGGATTTGTCAAAATAATGCAGCGCAGCAGACCCGATACCATAAGACCCAATGCCAAAGAAAATCTCGTTGAGATAGAGTTCGAGTATCTCATCTTTAGAGAAAGTCTGCTCGATACGCATCGACAGCAGCGCTTCTTTGATCTTGCGCTCGTAGGACTGCTCTGATGTCAGAAGGAAATTCTTGGCCACCTGTTGGGTGATTGTCGACGCACCAACCGGCCGACGATTGCTGCCGTAGTTTTTGATATTGGTAAAGACCGCACGCCCGATACCCAAAAAGTCGATACCGGCATGCTCGTAAAAATTCTTATCCTCAGCAGACAGAAACGCTTGTTTCACCTTGTCGGGAATTGCCTGAATAGGCAAAAACAATCGTCTTTGCCTGGCATATTCAGCCATCAACTGCCCGTCCGCCGCATGGATGCGTGTCATAACCGGAGGCTCATAGTTCCGCAACGCTGTGAAGTCAGGCAGCCCCTGCATCATCGAATTGAGGAAGACATAAACGGCCATCGCCACGACCACGAACATAACGGAACCCGCGGCAAACAAGAAGCCGAAGAAGCGCCAAATTATCATACTTGTTCCTATATTCTCACTACAGCGTATATCCGAAAAGCGACTTGGCTCTTCTGACAGAATTACGCGCGAAAACAAAATCCTTAAGCACTTCCCACGATTCAAAATCGATAAAAATGCCCCTGCTCAGCATTGCTTCATAGGCACGAAACGCCCTACTTTCGGCCACTGCACCCTGTTTACCGGCTGATTGAAATTCGAATCACGCCTTGCAAATCCACACCCCGTGTCGCAAGGGCAAGATTTATTCTGCCCGCCCTCATTTTGCAACAGTCACACGACATTGGGGCAGTAAAAGGGCCATGATAAGCAAATAATCTGTATCAAACGGCGCAAATCACCAACCAAACACCTCTGTACCAACCACATATTGGCCAATCGCGTTAAAGTTCTGAAGCCTTCTGATTCCGAGCCTGTTTTTCCAACATATCAGCCTTTGCCAGCACCCTGCTAAACGGGTGAGTAGACAAGCCATGCATAAAGACGCTCATCAAAATCGTGCAAAATACAACACCAGCAATATAATCGGCACCGGACACGCCCGCATCCGTGACAATCACAACAAAAACGATACTGGCCAAACCTCTCGGACCAAACCAACCCAAATAGATCTTGGCTGGAAGTGTTTCCCCTGAGCCTGCAAGAGAGAGAATGATCGCGGCGGTGCGGATCACAGTCAAGCTTAGAAAGCCGTAGAGCAGCATCGGCCACTCAAACACCGGCAAAATGGTGTCCAGCATTACGGTTCCAAAAAGCACCCAAACCAGCAGCGCCATCGTTTCGCCGGCTTCAGTTGCTGTGGCGGTCATTTTATGCGAGAGGCGTTTGGTCAATTGCCGGAACATCAGCCCACCACAAAAAGCCGCGATGTAGCCACTGCCGTGTAGTTCTTGCGCGATGGCAAAAGAACACACAGCAAGCGCAATCACAGGAATTTGGTTCCACACCGGATCGATCCAGCCAAATCGAGCAGCTTGTTGCATTAACAGAACGCCAATAGCAACCGTTGCAACACCAACCAATACGCCGATGCTGATTTCCCGCATTACAATCAGAATAACATCTGAAACCGCTAGACCTACCCCAGGAGCAGCAAGAGACAGACTGATCAAAACCAACAGGACAGGCACAGTCATGCCGTCGTTGAGGCCACTTTCTACATTCAAGCCTGTTCGCATATATGTGGGCACCGACTCATCATGTAAACACTCTTTGCCCAATGCCGCATCGGTCGCAGCCAAACAGGTCGCAACAATGGCTGCTTGATACAATCCCAATTGACCGAACATCACCCAGCCCAACAGCGTTCCCAAAAGCATAGCCAAAGGCAAACCCAACAACAGCATACGTTCGGAGATACCGATCTTACGCACCAAGGCAGACCGGTTGGCATCAGCCGCGTCGGTAAACAAAACAAGAGCAAGCGTCCAATCCGCCAATATACGAACCCCACTTGCGTCTACAGTGATATCGATGATCCTCAGCCCCCATGGCCCGACGAGCAACCCGAAGCCAATAAAAAACATAGGCCCGGTCAACAAAGTGCTTCGAATGCGCGCAGAAATCAGGGAAAAGAAAAAGGCAAATGCTGCAAGCACAGCGACATCGGCAATCATAGGGCAATCCTCTCCCGACGGACTAGACTATATGGACCAGAAGCCTCTGGCAGATAAAACCACTCATCACTTGGATCAGAACTCTATTGGAGATCAGCCTCCTATTTGGAATTCCCAATCCAAGGGTGTGCGTTTAGCCTGAGCCAGAGACGAAGAGACCACTCGAGTTGGCAGACTGCCGCTGAAAGAAAGTACGCAGCGACTTGGCGATGGAATCAATTGCTTTTTTGCGCCAAGCCTCAGACGTCAACGCGGATTGGTCGGCATCATTGGACAGATAGCCCAATTCCAACAAAATGCTTGGAATATCCGGCGCTTTGAGAACCTTGAAACCTGCGGACCGTTCAGGGGTCTTGGATAGTTTGATGGATGACTTCAGTGCCCCGACCAATGTACGCGAATAAAGAGAAGAATGATTGGCCGTCTCCCGACGCGTCAGATCAATCAGGATATCGGCGACCACATCGTCCTTTTCTTCAAGTTCCAATCCAGCCAAAAGATCAGACCTGTTTTCTTGCTGCGCGAGTTTGGCCGCCACTTGGTCTGATGCTCTGTCCGAAAGCGTATAAACGGTCGCCCCGCGGACATAGCTTTCACGCACCGTATCGGCGTGAATCGAGACAAAAAGATTGGCGTTATGTGCTTGTGCAAAAGCCACACGCTTGGAAAGGGATATGAACTCGTCTTTCTCCCTAGTCATAACAACACGCACATGCCCATCCGCCTCGAGCTTCTTTTTCAATGCTTTGGCAAAACTCAGCACCAGCTTGCTTTCCTTCAAGCCTCGCTTGGATGTAGCACCAGTATCAATTCCACCATGACCGGGATCCAAGACAACCAGAGGCCGCGCATCAGACCCTTTTTCATGCTCAGGAATCGGTTTCTCACGAACAGGAACAGTTTTTTCCAGTGATTTACCATCCGCTTTGATGCGAATGACATCACGCAAGGCCTGCTCGGAAAATTCTCGTTCACTAACATGCACCAATTCAATAACAGCGCGTGCCGCATTGCCATCCACAGCAGGTAGATTATAAGCCTTGCTCACCTTGGCCGGTCCAGACAAATCCAGCACCACACGAGAACGCGTTTCACCAAAAGATCCAAATCGGAAATTGCGCACCATCGCGCGCTCAACTTGCCCCATGCCATGTGCCATCTGGAATGAAAGGCTCGGCAAATCGATAACCAACCTATAAGGATCGGCAAGCGCAAACACACTGAAGGCAATTGGCTTGCTAACATCCAAAACAAAGCGGGACTCTTTGTTATCTCCCGAAGTCCTTACCGCTGTAACCGTCACGATATCGGAGGAAAGCTCTTGCGAGGAGGCAACAGAACTCACCCCAACCAACATGGCAGCAAACAGACAAAAGCGCACACTCCGTAAAACCGACAAAAAGGCACCTCGCCTCAAAGGAACGCCCTGGCGCACCCCACGACGGCAACTGACTAACAACTCGAACAACATATAAATGGCTCTGCTCAACTCCATAACGTTTGCTAAACCATAATAGGTATCAGGTTAACCCCTTCTTGACATAAACTATATATCTCTTACATCGCTTGGAAGGGAACGTGTAGAGCATCACGGCCGATAAGGCTGGCCAAATCCGTACCAACACTTGCATAATTCTGTAAGGAACCCTACAAAGAAGACAGGTCTATTGTTGCTAAGCAATGATCCGATTCGACATTCTGCATCTTTGAGGGGCAAGGATTTGCCGTACAAGGACAATGCAGAGCGGCGAAAAGCGCATGATGATCAATGCAAATTGATTCCCTAAAACTTATGCAGCGCCGGCGTATTGGACATGCCAAGCCTAAGGCAAATAGCCCTATCCAATCAGGATGTTATCCTGATCTTTAACATATTCGCCATGAGACGGGTCGCGTTGATTTTTTGCCCCTTCATATTGGCCATCTAACCCCATGCTTAGGATGTGTTGTTTTTCACATGCGAGGCGCACGTATTTTGTAACAAGAGGACCCAGCTTGGCTATGTGGACCAAGACGCGACCCAAACCCGGAGATAGCCATGCAGCACGTCTGCAGGCCCCGGAAGTTGGCCGTCTAAATATCCGTCCACAGCGAGAAGCAGGGTTGTCATTAAATAAAAGCGGTAAAGCGCGAACCTGCCGAGTGCCGGAAATTCCGGTCAGAACGGTTGTCGGCGCGCGATTCCGTGGAGACTATTCCCTATGGCAAATCAAATGCTCGTTGATGCGACGCATCCGGAGGAAACTCGGGTGGTTGTCGTACGCGGCAGTCGGGTTGAAGAATTCGACTTCGAGTCCGCCAATCGCAAGCAATTGCGTGGCAATATCTATCTTGCAAAAGTAACAAGGGTCGAGCCCTCTTTGCAGGCCGCCTTTGTTGACTATGGCGGAAACCGCCATGGCTTCCTTGCATTCAGCGAAATTCATCCAGATTATTATCAGATCCCTGTCGCTGATCGTCAGGCTCTTTTGGATGAAGAAAAAAGTCATCATACTGATGATGACGACAATGAAGTTGTTGCGGCAAAGCCAGCTAGAAAACGCAGATCACGCAAATCTGAAAAAGCCGCTCCCTCTGCAACACCTTCTGATGCATCTTCTTCTGAAGCGACTGAAGCCGTAGCAGCACCATCGGAAGACAGCCCTGTCGTCGATGACGCTACGAATACAGCATCCTCAGAACAGGCAGCAAGCCAAGACACCACATCGGATAGCACGACTTCGGAAGACACTGCGTCGAGCGATGATGGCAAAACGCCACCAGCTCAAGCGCACGCGGCCGCTGCAGAAGAAAGCGTTAGCGCCAATCCAGACGAGATCGCAGAAGCTGAAGAGCTCAGTGATAATGAAAAAGTTTCTTTTGTTTCATCCGATGATGATGATGAAGACGATGATGAAAACGGTGACGATGAGAGTGGCGATGTAGAACATGTCGGTGCTGAAGATGCGATGGAAGAAGTTCCAGAGCGCCGCACCCGCCGTCGGTCACGTCAGTATAAGATTCAGGAAGTCATCAAACGCCGCCAGATCCTTTTGGTTCAGGTCGTCAAAGAAGAACGTGGCAACAAGGGCGCAGCCCTGACCACTTATCTATCGTTAGCTGGTCGTTATTCTGTGCTTATGCCAAACACTGCTCGTGGTGGTGGTATTTCGCGTAAAATCACAAACATCGCCGATCGTAAGCGCCTCAAGCAGATTGCCGCTGAATTGGAAGTTGCTGACGGCATGGGCGTGATTCTGCGCACAGCAGGTGCCTCTCGCACCAAGACCGAAATCAAGCGCGATTTTGAATATCTGCTGCGGCTTTGGGAGAATGTTCGCGACCTGACGCTCCAGTCGGCAGCACCGCTGTTGGTCTATGAAGAGGGATCGCTGATAAAGCGATCTATTCGAGATCTATACAACAAGGACATTGATCAGGTTCTGGTCGCCGGTGATGAAGGCTACAAAGAAGCCAAGGGCTTCATGCGCATGCTAATGCCGAGCCATGCCCGCAATGTTCAGCCCTATCGTGAGCCGCAACCAATTTTCACGCGCATGGGCATAGAGCCCCAGCTTGATGCGATGTTTAGCCCACAGGTCACTCTGAAGTCTGGCGGCTATATCGTCATTGACCAGACCGAAGCGCTTGTTTCGATTGACGTCAACTCGGGCCGTTCAACACGCGAACACAACATCGAAGACACAGCCGTTTCCACAAACCTGGAAGCATCAGAAGAGATCTCCCGTCAGCTGCGCCTGCGCGACTTGGCAGGGCTTGTGGTGATCGATTTCATCGACATGGAAGAAAAGCGCAACAATCGGGCAGTTGAAAAGCGCCTGAAAGATTGCCTTAAATCCGACCGTGCTCGCATTCAAGTGGGACGTATTTCTCATTTTGGTCTTATGGAAATGTCCCGTCAGCGGATCCGCACTGGCGTTTTGGAAAGCACCATGGACCCCTGCCCGCATTGTCACGGAACGGGATATGTTCGGGCCTCTGAATCAGTAGCATTGCTTGTCCTGCGCACCATTGAGGATCACCTTCTCAAAGGCGTCACACATAATGTTGTGGTCAAAACCCGCACCAGTGTAGCGCTTTATATTCTCAATCAGAAACGCAACAACCTTAATGAGTTGGAAAGCCGCTTTGGCGCGCATATCTCCATCGAGGTTGACGATGATTTGGAAGGCAAACATTTGGAAATCGAGCGGGGCGATCCACTTGAGGTGCCGATTGCACCGACACCAACTGTTTCCATGTTGACCACTGACGATCTGGATGAAGAAGACGACGACGATCTAGAGATCAATGCTATTGAAGAAAAAGAGCGCGAAGAAGAAAGCAGCTCCAAAAAACGCCGTCGCCGCCGCCGCCGCAAAAAGAGCTCTCCATCTGATGTTCAGAATGCAACAGATGAATCCGAGACAAGCGAGCAGGATGCCGAATCCTCCGAGACTGCTGAAGACATTGAAGCCAAAAGCGATGATGAAGATGAGGACGGTAAACCGAAAAAAAGCCGCCGTCGCGGACGTCGTGGCGGTCGTCGCAATCGCCGCAATCGTCCTGAAGATGGTGAGGCAAATGAACTATCAGCCGAAGGCACTGAAGCTGGCAATAACGCAATTGAGGACGCCACAGATGGATCCTCAGATGACGTCATTGTTAAAAGCGATCAGGGCACTGTAGTGGCAGAAACGCAAGAAACCACTCAAACCGCTGAGGCCAAAGAGGTCAACACATCTTCGAATGAGACTTCTGACGCACCAGAAACATCCAGCCAAGCAGAACAGGCTTCTGATGGGTCACAAATTGAAACCAAGACAGCACCAGCTGCGTCCGAAGTGATTGAGACACCACCTGCTCAATCCGAAACAGTCGCGACTGAGGCAACTCCGGTTGAAACACCGGCCGAACCAGTAGCGTCCGTTGCACCAGCAACACCTCAAATGGAGACCGCTACCGCGGATAATTCCATTGGTGAAAGTGCCGCAGAACCAAAAGCTGAAGCGGATACCAAATCAGCTGCCGAACCTGAAGCCGCTCCTGTAGCTGAAAAGCCAGCAGCCGCAAAAGAGGAGGCACCGGAAGGAACCCGCCCAAAGCGCTCGGGCTGGTGGAATCGATCAGGCTTTCTCTAGGCTTCTTTAAAAGACGATAAAAAAAGCCACCCCAAGATTGATTGGGGTGGCTTTTTTTATAAAACAGTCTGATCTATTTAAGCCAGCCAGTCAGCCTATCAACGGCCTCGATCATATCATTCTGTGTGCCCGCAAAAGAAATGCGCACATAATGATGCCCCCGAGTTGTATCGAAATCAGCTCCCGGCGTGATCGCCACACGGGCCTCGGTCAGTGACCGCTTGGCAAAATCCATAGAATCATTGGTCAATTTGCTCACATCGCTATAGACGTAAAACGCACCATCCATCGGCATGAAATCGCCCAGCCCGATTGATGGCAATGCTTGGCTCAACAAGGCCCGATTGCGTCCATATCCTGCCTTGATCTCTTCCAGTTCCTCCTGTGCGTCAAATGCTGCAATAGCTGCAACCTGTGAAATCATTGGCGCGGAGATATAAAGGCTCTGACCAAGGCATTCGATAGAACGGCGAGCACTGGCAGGCAAAATCATCCAGCCTATACGCCAACCGGTCATACAATAATACTTTGAGAATGAATTGATGATCACCACGTTGGGGGAGTAGCGCAAGGCAGTCTCTGCCTTGAGCGTATATTCCAATCCATGGTATATTTCATCAGAAATGAACCAGATTCCCAGCTCTTCACAAACCTCTATAACCGACTGCAAGGCCTGCTCTTGCATGATCGTCCCGGACGGGTTTGCTGGACTGGCAATCAGCACACCTTTAACCGGAGCGGTGGCATGCGCTTGACGGATAGCCTCTGCGGTAAGACACCAGCGGTCTTCGCATCGGGTCTCCACTTCAACAACTTCTAAATCCAACGCCGACAGAATATTACGATAGGCTGGATATCCGGGGCTAGGCAGGATCACACGATCACCAGCCTCGAAAAGCGCAAGAAAAGCCAGATTGAACCCCGCACTGGAACCGGTTGTAATGGCCACTGCATCAGGTGAAACAGAAACACCATAATGCTGACTATAATGCTCCGCGATCCGCTCCCTCAAAGGCATAATCCCGAGCGCATCTGTATAACCTATTCGGCCATCGACAAGGGCACGCTGCGCAGCCTCCAAAACCACCTTGGGCGCAGGCGCTCCGGGCTGCCCTACTTCCATGTGGACGATATCGATCCCCTTTGCCGCCATGGCATTAGACCGCGCCATAACATCCATTGCATGAAAGGGCTGAACGGCACCGCGCTTGGATATCGTGAGCATTTTTCTTTTCCTTTTTGCTCTGTCGTCGACCTATGCCATATTTTCACCGTTGCCGGATGGCATAGAGTGTAAAACAGACAGACACTGGCCGTATCACCCTTGATTTAACGATAGATCTGGGGCTGGAAGCTTATGTAAGAAGATGAAGGTTGTAACTATGTTTAGACCATTTGGTACCAAGTCTTTGCAAAAACATCCAGCCGTACATTCACTTGTCGAAGCTGGAAGCAACAGCAGATACCCTCTGCAAAGAGCCACTTGCACATTTATGGCCGCCTGCATTGCAATTCTACCGATGCTGCAAATCAGTCCGGCCTCCGCGCAAAGTCGCAACTTGAAACTGGTCCGCGACGCAGAAACCGAAGAATTGATGCGCGATTATGCGCGCCCCATTTTCAAAGCTGCCGGACTCAAACCACGCAATATTCGCATTCACTTGGTGAATGACAGCCGCATGAACGCTTTTGTTGTTGATAGCAAACGTATGTTCATCAACACCGGTACCGTCATCCTTTCTAAAACGCCCAACGAGGTCATTGGCGTGCTCGCTCACGAAACCGGACACATCGCCGGCGGTCACTTGATCCGCTTGCGCCGCGCCATGGAAGAAGCACAAACGATCGCGGCCATCGGCATGCTGCTTGGTGCAGGGGCCGCCGCCGCAGGGGTCGCTTCTGGCAATTCCAATGCAGCTCAGGCAGGCGGAGCCATTATGTCAGCATCTCCGGGCATCGCACAACGCACGTTCCTCAGCTACGCCCGCACGGAAGAAATTGCAGCAGACCGAGCTGCTATTCGGTATTTGGAACGTACAGGACAGTCAGCCAATGGGATGCTCACAACCTTTAAACGGTTTGCCGATCAGTCCCTCTTTTCAAGCCGCCATGTTGACCCCTACATTCAGTCTCACCCTCTGCCGCGCGAACGCATTTCGCAAATTGAGCGATTGGCAAAAAAGAGCAAGTTCTTTGCTAAGAAAGACAGCAAATCCCTTCAGTTCAGGCATAATTTGGTGCGGGCAAAGCTGACCGCCTTCACTCAAAGCCCCAAGCGAGTTATGCGCACCTACAAAGGCAATGATCTGGCAAGCCAATATGCCCGCGCGATTACCACTTACCGATTGGGCAATCACAAAAAGGCAATCCGTCTGGTTGATGCCCTCATCAAAGCACAGCCCCAATATCCCTATTTCTGGGAGCTAAAAGGCCAAATCTATCTGGAAACCGGCTCTGGGGACAAAGCCATTGCCCCGCTGAACAAAGCCGTCTCGTTGCGCCCAAATGAAGGCATTCTCCGCGTCATGCTGGGGCAAGCAATTTTGTCATCCAAATCCAACCGAAGTTATTCTCAGGCAGTCTCACACCTGCGACGCGGGTTGCAAAATGACCCGGATATGGAGGTTGGCTATCGTTTCTTGGCACAGGCTTATGACAAACTCGGACAGCGAGCTCAGGCCGAGATGGCCACAGCCAACGGCTATTTTGCTTCCGGTGACATTCGCTCAGCCAAGGCCATGGCTGCTCGGGCCAAGAAAAAACTCAAACGCGGCAGTCCGGAATGGCTGCAGGCCGATGATATTTTGACCTACAAACAGCCAAAATTGTAAAGCCCCTGCCACCACTGTTGGACAGGTTACACAATCTACAAACCACAAACGCCTGTCACATTCAGGTGAATAATTTCAGATTTGTCACACACAGGCGACAAAACACCCTATTCTTGCAACCAGATTGAATGGCGTCAGATATCAATGACGTTACCAGTAAACCACAAGGACGCCCTCACCCATGCGCAAGCCTATGCATATGATCGCTTTCCTGATGTTCGTCATCACCTCGATTGGTTTTGTTAGTGCACCAGCAATCGCCGCGAATTTCGATGCCGACCAAAAAGAGGAAATCGAAAAAATTGTCACCGATTACCTACTCGAAAATCCGGATTTGATGCGCCAAGTCTTTGGCGTGCTGCGCCAGCAAGATGCGGAACGCGAAAAGCAAGCGCAGAATGAACGCTCCGAGCGCGCCAAAGAAGCTTTGCTCGCCAACAAAGACGCCCTCTTCAACGCCAAGGAAGATGTCGTTCTGGGCAATCCCGATGGCGACGTTACATTGGTCGAATTCCTCGATTACAATTGTGGCTACTGCAAGCAAGCGTTCGGCAACATGCTGGAACTGCTCGACTCTGATAAAAACCTGCGCTTTATCGTAAAGGAATGGCCGGTTCTAGGTCCACAATCCATGGAAGCCGCCTTGGTTGCTGTTGCAATCACCAAGGAAGCCCCTGAAAAATATCTGGACTTCCACAAAGCCATGATGACCCTGCGCGGCACTGCCAGCAAGGAAAGCGCCCTGCGTGTTGCGGAAAAAATCGGCATTTCCCGCGCAAAGCTCGAAGCACTGTATGAAGACCGCACTTTGGTGAAGACGATCGAAGAAAACTACAAAATGGCTGATGCTCTTCAGCTTACAGGAACCCCTGGATATGTCTTGGCCGATGAGGTTATTCCCGGCTTTGTTCCGGTCGATACCCTGAAAACCAAAATCAAAGACATCCGCAGCTGCGGCTCGACAAGCTGTTGAACCTTACGGTCTAAAAAGGTGCATGCAAACTTCCCCGTTCGCGTTAGACATTGCTTATCATGCTTGAGCAGAACCTGATGTGAACGGGCCAAGCTGTCCGAGTCATAAAATTGTCATCATTTGGCAAAATCATGACGATAATTCTTCCCCAAAAGGGGTGAGCAAGACTTTCAACCCTTTTCTCAGCTTCAGGGAAAGCCTATAAGAGACGGAATGTGCGAACAGGCGATTAGTCTTTGTTCCCCAAACTGTTTTTGAGCGGAAGTTGGTATGACCCAGACATTATTTGTTCTCAACGGTCCAAATCTGAACATGCTAGGGCAGAGAGAGCCCGGTATTTACGGCTCTCTTACGTTGAAAGACATAGAAAATCTGTGCCATTCAAAGGCATCAGAGCTGGGTATTTCGGTAGACTTCCGTCAAACAAATCATGAAGGCCAACTCGTTGATTGGATTCAAGAGGCCGGGCTCACCGCCAAGGGATTGGTGATCAATCCCGCCGCTTACACCCATACATCTGTTGCCCTTCAAGACGCCATACGTGCCGTTGGCCTGCCGGTTATTGAAGTCCATCTGTCCAATATCCATGCAAGAGAATCTTTCCGGCACACTTCATTCGTGTCACCGGTTGCCTTGGCTGTCCTGTGCGGACTGGGTGCCAATGGCTATCCAATGGCGATAGAGGCTCTTGCAAACCATCTTGATCAAGGCGACGCCTAACCGCGCCGCCAAGCAACATATTCGCAACAGCGGGACAAACCTGCATAGAAACAATGGAATGCGAACACATGACCAAAGAAAAAAACAAACTTGATGCCGATTTCATTCGCCAACTGGCTGAACTGGTCCAATCCAAAGACTTGACAGAAATCGAAATCGAGCAAGATGATCTGCGCATTCGGGTTGCTAGAGAAATGATCATCCAGCAATCAACGGTCGCTGCCCCTGCAGTCGCAGCAGCCCCCGTATCAGCGGCACCCGCAGCAGCAGCCCCGGTTGCCGAAGTCGTTGACCGCGACGCCAACGCGGTTCGCTCTCCAATGGTTGGCACCGCCTATATGTCACCAGAACCCGGAGCCGCTCCGTTTATCTCGGTTGGCGATCAGGTTCGCGAAGGTCAGACCCTGATGATCGTGGAAGCAATGAAAACCATGAACCACATTCCATCTACCAAATCTGGCAAGGTGACTGCGATTTTGGTCGAAGACTCCCAGCCTGTTGAATATGACGAGCCGCTTGTTGTCATCGAATAGATCAATCCGACTTCAGGTCCTTGGCCTGGAAGCAACAAGTTGACCGATCCCCATATGCTTTGAGCGCGTTTGTGCAACGGATCACGCACCACCTCTCAAAGTCAGGATTGTAGGAGAAATCTATGTTTTCAAAGGTTCTGATCGCAAACCGTGGTGAAATCGCTCTGCGCGTTCTGCGTGCCTGCAAAGAGCTAGGTATTCAGACCGTGGCTGTTCATTCCACTGCGGACGCAGAAGCGATGCATGTCAAACTGGCAGACGAAAGCGTCTGTATTGGCCCGCCTTCTGCCCGTGACAGCTATCTCAATATCCCGCAAATTTTGGCGGCTTGTGAGATCACAGGAGCGGACGCCGTGCATCCAGGCTATGGCTTTCTGTCAGAAAACGCCCGATTCGCCGAAGTTTTGGAAGACCATAAAATTCAGTTTATTGGCCCCAGTGCAGAGCATATCCGCACCATGGGCGATAAAATTGCTGCCAAACAAACAGCCAAGCGTCTCGGCATTCCCGTAGTGCCCGGATCAGACGGCGGAGTCTCCACCGTTGCTGACGCCAAACGTATCTCCGGTGATATGAGTTATCCGGTCATTATCAAAGCCGCCTCTGGCGGTGGAGGTAAGGGCATGCAGGTGGTCAATTCCGAAGAAGAAATTGAGCTGGCTTTCACCACCGCTCGTGCAGAAGCTCTGTCCAACTTCGGCGATGACACGGTCTATATCGAGAAGTATCTTTCCAAGCCACGTCACATCGAAGTGCAAGTGATGGGCGATGGCAAGGGCCATGCGATCCATTTGGGCGAGCGCGATTGCTCATTGCAGCGGCGACACCAGAAAGTCTGGGAAGAAGCCTGTTCTCCTGCGCTCAATGAAGAGCAGCAGAGCAGAATCGGCAACATTTGCGCTGATGCAATGAAGGGGCTCGGTTACGCTGGCGCAGGCACGATCGAATTCCTCTATGAGGATGGAGAGTTCTACTTCATCGAAATGAACACCCGATTGCAGGTCGAGCATCCAGTGACCGAGATGATCACGCGCATCGATCTGGTGAACGAACAGCTCAAAGTCGCATGTGGTGCCGGACTGGATATCAGACAAGAAGATGTTGTTTTCCAAGGCCATGCTATTGAGTGCCGCATCAACGCCGAAAATTCCGAAAATTTCCGGCCGTCCCCGGGTATGATCACCTATTATCATCCTCCCGGAGGACTTGGGGTTCGTGTCGATTCGGGGGTCTATCAGGGCTATACCATCCCGCCCTATTATGACAGTTTGATCGGAAAGCTCATCGTTCATGGACGCAATCGCGTCGAATGCATGATGCGCCTGCGTCGTGCACTGGACGAGTTTATTGTTGACGGTATCGACACCACCTTGCCGTTGTTCCGCAAGCTGGTAGACAATCCTGATGTTGCCAATGGCGCCTATGATATCCATTGGCTGGAGCGATATCTCGGCATGAAATGAGACAGCACGGTCTTTGTTGCCAAATAACCAACAGTCGATAGAAGACCGCGCTTTATGCGCGGTCTTTTTTCTTAAAGGTTCCATCGCATTTGCATGAATTTTTAAGCATGAAACCCTAGTATCCCGACCATGACAGACGATAGCTCCATATTCGAAATCACTCCGCGTATTTTGCTGCGCGCCTATGCTATTGGCATTTTTCCAATGGCTGATGGCGCAGACGATGAAAATATACACTGGATTGAACCAGAGATGCGCGGCATCATTCCGCTGGAAGATTTTCATCTCTCAAGGCGCATGCAGCGCACCATGCGCCAAAGTCCCTACACCATTACGGTCGACAAAGACTTTGGCGGTGTCATGGATGCCTGTGCAGCGGTCGCAGCAGACCGACCCTCCACATGGATTAACGCCCAAATCCATGACCTATATCGACAGCTTTTCAGCATGGGTCACTGTCATTCCGTCGAGGTCTGGGACGGTGACACACTCATCGGCGGGTTATATGGTGTCAGCTTGGGTGCAGGATTTTTTGGAGAGAGTATGTTCTCTCGTGCGCGTGACACCTCCAAGATGGCGCTGGTCCATCTGGTCGAGCGCCTGAAAGCCGGTGGTTACACCCTGCTCGACACCCAATTCATCACTGACCATCTCAAGCAATTCGGCGCGATCGAAATCCCCAAAACGGATTATCAAGTCCTACTGGAGCAGGCAATGCAGACCACGGCGGATTATTACGCCTTGGATCGACACCTGAAACCAAACACTGAACTGCCAGACTAAAACAGCTCGTGGCATTTATGGAGAATTATGACTGCGGTTTAGGCACTTCCGAACTTTGTTTACAGCCTTCAATCCAGACATCATAAACACCATGCTCGACCGCATTCAGGCCCGGACTTGAAGCAAACATCCAGCCGGTAAAAATACGACGAACCTTACGTTCCAGTGTGATTTCATCAACCTCAACAAATGCGGAGATTTGCTGGCGCTCTGTTTCAGGCCGTGTATAACAGGCGCGCGGCGTCACCTGTAGCGCTCCGAACTGGACGGTCTCGTCAATATAAACATCAAACTGTATGATCCGGCCCGTGATTTTATCAAGACCGGAGAAAATGGTCACACCATTTGTAATTTTCTCGGCATGAGACACTGATGGTATCAAAAGAGAAAAAGCCAGCACCGACCAAACCGCAAGAGACCGCCAATTCCGCAACCAGTTTGGGTTCACCATAGACAACATTAAACTCTCCGACCTCCGGGCACAGGGCCTCTTGATAAGACACAAGGCACATAGACTAGCAACAACGCCTTGGCCGCACCGCCCCGACACAATCTGTTTTTAGTTCCTATCGCCCTTTGGGGCCTAAAGGCAAGAGCGATTTGCCAAAACTCCGCGATCCCAGAAAACAAGCGCGCCTAACAGCTTCCAGAATCAAAAATCGCCACACAATCGGTGCGGCGATTATTAAATACGCTCAAAGCGGCGAATCTTTGTCAGATAGAAAACTAAAAAGCCAAAACCCTCAAGGCGTCCAGGCTTCGTAATCACCAGAAACATCGTCACGCGACTGTGGCGACAATATAGAACCAGCGGGACGATAGGCTTCGGGCGTCCCTGTCATATTGGGCTTGTGTTTGCGCTCCCAAGGCCAAGGCACATGCTCATCTTGGCTGGGCGGTACATCAGTACGGTAATGCATCCAACCATGCCAACCCACAGGAATAGCACTGGCTTCGGAATCATTAGCATACATCACCCACCGGCGCTCACCCTTGCGGCTTCCCGAATAAGCTTTGTTCTTTGACACATTCTGCTTGTAATATTTGTTGCCAAATTCATCCCGGCCAACCAGCACCCCATGACGCATGGTGTGGACCCATGTTCCAAATGTAGATGCGCCCCACCAAGTGAACAGCATAAGCAAATATTTTTTCATCTCGAACATATTCCAGCAGTTACAATCTGCGGCACTATGACTACAAATTCCAACGGATGTCCAGACTGCTTTGGTTACAACGGCTGGATTCCTATGAAGCCTTCACAGGGAGGCGTCTAGCCATAATGAGGCAATGAATCGCCAAATATCAATGCACAGCGGCCAAGGGAGACATAAACCAAGGAGAAGAGAGGCGGGATAAATTAGCCCCGACGCCTGCCCACACCGGCAAAGCGACTGCGTTGGGCACGCCCAACCGGTTTTGTATTGTCTTTTGCTTTTGCTGTGTCTTTGCCCACAAAATCCCCTTTGCGCAGATAGTCTCCAATACGCATACCCGGAGAGGCCAATCTGATTGTCCGACCCTTTTCTTCATCATATTCGACACGGCCTGTGATGATGTCATCAACATTACGCTGACTTTCAACCGCATTGGGCAACACTTCCTCATGGAACTGACGTGCTTTGTTTAGCGTTCTCATTTTGGATCGTTTTTCTTCCAACACTTCATGCATGCCATCAATCACATAGCGACCGCCAACAAGGCGCAACATGCGCGGATCCATAACAATCGACCGCAGTCGTTGTTGCAAAGCGGCCGATGACATTGGTTTGGACATCACATGATGGGCACCCAGTTCAAACAATTGAGCAACACGCCGCTCTGTTGCATGTGCCGTCAATACGATCACCGGAATAAAGCACAAAGGAGCCATCGTCTGCTGACGTACAAGCTGCAACAGTTGCATACCGGACATCGGAGACATCGCAAGATCAGTCAAAATAACATTGGGCGGTTCCTGCATAATGGCATGCAAAGCAAGATCGCCACGATCATAGGATCGGACCCGAGCAACCTTCAGGCCTGAGATCATAGACCGAATCATGGTCAAAACAGTCTTGGAGTCATCGACGATTACAATGTCGAGCGATTCGACATCCAGCCCATATGCTGCATGATGTTCCATAGTGCTACCAACCTGCTGATTTACTGTTATTTTTCATTTATTGGTAGCGATTATGCCAGACAGGCTTTAATTCAGCTTCAAATTTGCCGGTCGCATTTGAGCCCAATTTAATTTCAATTTTAACAGTTTTGTTGCAGCCGCCTGAATTTGATTTTCAACAGGTCCCACACAGGCACAAAGGCGGATTTTTCCCGTTCCCAATCGCCGTTAACCAAACACTAGATATAGATTGACACCAAATAGGCCACACCAGTGGTAGTTATCACCTTGCCTTTGCTGTCGCAAAATCTCATAATCGGGTTCTGTTACGGCAGTTGCGTTTCTGGTCTAACCTTCCAGACTTCCTGTTCCAGTTTCATAGTACAGAGATTTGATCGTGGTTTCCCTTTCATCGCCAGTTCAGTACGGCGGGGCAATGGATACCGGTCGGGGTTTTCTGTGTGCTGAAAAAAGACGGAAATCTGACAAGGACACAAGATGCAGGCCTGTAAGTGCTTATTGGACACCATATATAGATTCTGTTAACCTATTGACGATCTACTGGTGTTCGTAAACGAGCCCATTCTGTCACGATTCGTGGCGTTAGAGGACTCAGATTTGATGCAAGATTGCGCAGAGCACCAGGGCCATGGTTCTTCTGTCAAATCTTGCGAACCACCCCGTCGTCGGCCTTTGGCTGTCGGCATCAAGAACTTGTTAGGGACAATTAAATGCGTGTAGAGCGGCGCTATACTCAAGAAGGCAAATCGGCCTATGACGGCATCGAATTTCGCAAAACGACGAGCGAAATTCGCAATCCGGATGGGTCCGTTGTGTTCAAACTCGAAGATATCGATGTACCTGCATCTTGGTCCCAAGTTGCGGCGGACATTCTGGCGCAGAAATATTTCCGCAAAGCAGGCATCCCCGCGATCCTCAAGCGCTTCGAAGAAAATTCGGTTCCGTCTTGGTTGTGGCGTTCAGTCCCAGATGAAGACGCTCTGGCCCAATTGCCTGAAGATCGTCGTTATGGCCCTGAAATGTCGAGCCAGCAAGTCTTTGACCGACTTGCAGGCACATGGACCTATTGGGGCTGGAAAGGCGGCTATTTCGATACCGATTCAGACGCCCGAGCCTTCTTTGACGAACTGCGCTACATGCTCTGCACCCAGCGCGTCGCTCCTAACTCTCCACAATGGTTCAACACCGGTCTCCACTGGGCCTATGGCATCGACGGCCCAAGTCAGGGCCATCATTATGTAGACTTTGAAACAGGCCGCCTCACCCGCTCTACTGGCGCCTATGAGCACCCTCAGCCCCATGCTTGTTTCATTCAGTCTGTTTCTGACGATCTGGTCAATGACGGCGGTATCATGGACTTGTGGGTGCGTGAAGCGCGCTTGTTCAAATATGGTTCCGGCACAGGCACAAACTTTTCTTCTTTGCGCTCCGAGGGCGAAGCCCTTTCCGGTGGCGGCAAATCGTCTGGGCTGATGTCCTTCCTGAAAATCGGTGACCGCGCAGCCGGTGCGATCAAATCTGGCGGCACCACCCGCCGCGCGGCCAAAATGGTCGTTGTCGACATCGACCATCCCGATATCGAGAATTACATCACGTGGAAAGTCAAAGAGGAAGAGAAGGTAGCAGCCATCGTTACCGGCTCCAAAATCTGCGCCAAACACCTCAAAGCCATCATGAAGGCCTGCGTCAATTGCACAGGCTCCAATGATGAATGTTTTGACCCAAACAAAAACCCTGCCCTAAAGCGCGAAATCCGCGCTGCAAAAAAGGCACAGGTGCCCGAGAATTACATTCGCCGCGTGGTCCAGTTCGCCAAACAGGGCTACAAGGATATCGAATTTGATACCTATGATACCGATTGGGACAGCGGCGCCTATCTGACCGTATCCGGCCAGAATTCGAACAACTCGGTTCGTGTCACCGACGACTATCTTAATGCCGTCAATGAAGACCGCGACTGGAATCTGATCGGGCGCATCAAGGGCGATATTCGCAAAACCGTCAAGGCCCGCGATCTGTGGGACAATATTGGCTATGCTGCATGGGCATCTGCCGATCCGGGGCTGCAATATCATACAACCATCAATGACTGGCACACTTGTCGGACTGACGGCGATATCATTGCCTCCAATCCTTGTTCGGAATATATGTTCCTGGACAACACGGCCTGCAACCTTGCTTCCATCAACCTCTTGCAGTTCCGTCAAGAAGATGGTTCTTTTGATGTAGACCAGTTCGAGCATACAGTGCGTCTGTGGACCATGGTGCTGGAAGTCTCTGTGCTGATGGCCCAGTTCCCGTCACCCGAGATAGCCGAACGCTCTTATTTGTACCGCACCTTGGGTCTTGGATATGCCAACATCGGCGGACTGCTGATGACCTCAGGCATTCCCTATGACAGCGATGAAGGTCGCTCTATCTGTGGCGCAATTTCGGCTCTGATGACCGGTACGTCCTATGCCACATCTGCCGAGATGGCCAAAGAGCTGGGTCCCTTTGCCCGCTATGAAGACAATGCTGAACATATGCTGCGGGTCATCCGCAACCATCGCCGTGCGGCCCATGGCCACCAAGATGGGTATGAAGGTCTTCAAATTAAACCGGTTGCATTGGACCATAACAGCTGTAGCGATAAAAACCTGCTCAACCATGCGGTAGCCGCGTGGGATAAAGCTTTGGATTTGGGTCAACAATTTGGCTATCGCAATGCCCAGACCACAGTGGTTGCCCCAACCGGCACCATCGGCCTTGTCATGGACTGTGATACCACCGGTATTGAACCTGACTTTGCATTGGTCAAATTCAAAAAGCTGGCCGGCGGCGGTTACTTCAAAATCATCAACCGCGCAGTACCAAACGCCTTACGGATCATGGGCTACACCCCAGAGCAGATACAAGACATCGAAGCCTATGCTGTAGGCCGCGGAACCTTGAAAAACTGCAACGCGATCAGCCATAATGCCTTGATCGAAAAAGGCCTGACCCAAGAGAAACTCAACGAAGTAGAATCCGGCCTCGCAAGCGCATTTGACATCAAGTTCGCTTTCAATAAATGGAGCCTTGGTGAAGACTTCTGCAAAGAAACCCTCGGATTTAGCGATGAACAGCTGAACGACAGCAGCTTTGACATGCTGGCTGCTATGGGTTTTTCCAAGGAAGAAATCGACGTCGCCAATATCCACGTCTGTGGAGCCATGACACTTGAAGGGGCCCCACATCTAAAAGACGAGCATATTCCGGTCTTCGATTGCGCAAACCCTTGCGGCCGTATCGGCAAACGCTACCTCTCTGTCAACAGTCACATCCACATGATGGCAGCCTCCCAGCCCTTCATCTCTGGTGCAATCTCCAAAACGATCAACATGCCCAATGATGCAACGGTTGAGGATTGCAAAGAAGCCTACATGCTGTCTTGGAACCTCGCACTGAAAGCCAATGCGCTTTATCGCGACGGCTCCAAGCTATCCCAGCCTCTCAACAGCCAGTTGTTGGATGATGATGAGGACGAAGCAGAAGATTTGGCTGAAGCAATCGCTGCAACCGGTTCTCCAATGCAAGAACGCGCCACACTTGTGACCGAGAAAATTGTCGAGCGCATTGTCGAACGCCGCATTCACGAACGGGAAAAACTGCCTGCCCGCCGCAAAGGCTACACCCAGAAAGCCACAGTTGGTGGCCATAAAGTGTATCTGCGCACCGGTGAGTATGATGATGGCCAGATCGGCGAGATCTTCATCGATATGCACAAAGAAGGGGCTGCTTTCCGTAGTTTGATGAACAACTTCGCCATTGCCATCTCCCTCGGCCTGCAATATGGCGTACCGCTTGATGAATATGTCGACGCCTTCACCTTCACCCGTTTCGAACCTGCTGGCATGGTACAGGGCAACTCGGCGATCAAGAATGCCACCTCGATCCTCGACTATATTTTCCGTGAGTTGGCTGTTTCCTATTTGGATCGCCACGATCTGGCCCATGTCAATCCAGATGACATCGCAACAACAGCAATGGGCAAGGGCTCGGACGAAGGCAAAACCCTCGTGCCAATTTCCAAAGGCCTGCTGCGCGGCAAAACAGAACGCTTCAAACTGGTTGATGGCAACGAAGGCAATCACGACCACGATCATGCGCATGAGCAAGCAACCACAGCAAAGGCTCCCTCGGCCGTATTACCATCGCTTTCTGCAACAATGCTGAAGCCAGACACACAGGCTCAGCCAAGCACAAAGCCAGCAGGTAAAGTCGAGACCAAGGCCAACCAAATCGCTCTGGCTCGCATGAAAGGCTATGAGGGAGAGAACTGCTCTGAATGTGGTAACTTCACCATGGTCCGCAACGGCACCTGCCTGAAATGCGACACGTGTGGTTCCACATCCGGGTGTAGTTAACCCTTCGCCTTAAGGTCAATAACGAAAAAGCCCCGCTCAATCTGAGCGGGGCTTTTTGTTGACTTCAGTACCATCATTTCAAACGAAACAAGCATGATCGTTATTGCTCAGACAGTGCCAACCGTGCACCCAGGGCCACAAAGGTAGCCGCAAAGCCGCGTTTCAGCCAATTCATAACCGATGGCTGCGCTAGAACTTTGTCACGAACGGAAGCCGCGGCAACGCCGACAATGGCAAAAACACCGAAGGTCATCACCATAAAGACCCCACCCAGCATAGCCATATCGACCACCGGATTAGCGGCATTCACATCGACAAATTGGGGCAAGAAAGCAAGAAAGAATATCGATAACTTGGGATTGAGTAGGTTGAGCAAAATTCCATCGCGCACAATGATGAAATCTGAGCGTGGTTGCGCGTCATCATGGCCCAAAGCCTGCGCGTTGAGCTGGCTTTTGTCCCTAAGCATTTTGTAAGCCATATAAATGAGATAGGCGACACCAGCAAATTTGATCACCTGAAACGCCATAGCACTGGCGTGAAGCAAAGCAGCAAGCCCCAGAATCGCAGCTGTAATGTGAGAAATGATCGACAAAGTCCCACCCAAAGCCCCCAAAAGACCGGAGCGCAACCCGAATCCAAGAGTGCAAGCCAAAGTGTAAATCATTCCGGTCCCCGGCGTGATTACAACAAATAAAGACGTGAGAAAAAACTCCAAAGACATAGCAAACCAACCCCTTTGTGTCGCAGCAACGCAGAAACCAACGTATATTTTGAACGAGACTACCCCGAAAACGGGCCTTTTGTAGAAAAATATCGGTTGAACCCAATACAAAGGCAAGACGTTACGCTCAACGAGAAGATAAACCAGGCAATACAGGCATAAAGATGGAAATACCAAACCCGCCGCAGATTTGATACCCTTTGTAAAAAGTCAGGCTATATGATCAAAAATCAGAACAAAGTGATCAAAGGGTTTGGCTTTAGACCTTGGTCAGCGCTTATTCGCGCCATTATATAGACAGCTCTTACAATTCAAGGCAATCGATCACATATATGCACCAACTATTCGGCAATTGATGCCGAAAATACACTTTTCTCTTGACCTTTTTGCCGAACGGGCGGAAAAGGCCAGAGGAAAAGGAGAACGAAAAAGAATGAAAACACCCTTTTCCATTATGGCGCCCGACCAATTCAGTCACGAAAAATATCGCAATGCCAATGATGCGATCGATCGATTGATAGCGATCTATGAAGCGCACACTGAATTTTTACAGCAAGCATTCACCCGCGTCGCGCATGGCGATGTACCTAAATCGGGGCGGTATCGTGCCACCTATCCAGAAATTCGACTAACCACAGACACCCATGCACAAATTGATACACGCCTGTCATTTGGCCATGTGCCAGGGCCCGGAACCTATGCGTCGACCATCACACGCCCAGATTTGTTTCGCCATTATCTAACGACACAAATCGAATTGCTGTTGTCCAACCACAATGTCGCCATCGAAGTCGGCCCTTCACCGACACCGATTCCAGTGCATTTCGCATGGCCGAACGGCATGGATGTGGAAGGCGCCCTGCCCGAAACATGGTCTCGCCCCTTACGCGATATATTTGACGTGCCAGATTTGGCGATCACCGATGACGCCATTGTCAACGGCACTCGGCATTTCGGTCCCGATGATGTTGTTCCTCTAGCACCGTTTACCGGTCCACGGATCGACTATTCACTGCACCGCTTGGCACATTACACAGCAACCAAACCGGAGCATTTTCAAAATTTCGTGCTCTTTACCAACTATCAATTCTACATTGATGAATTTGTAGATTGGGCCAAGCAGCTGATGGCGGACGGCGATTCCGAATATGAGGAATTTGTCGAAGCTGGCAACTTGATAACGCCTTCTGGTGCGACAGAGCCTTCCGATGGCGCAGCAGCATCGCGCATTCCGCAAATGCCCGCCTATCACCTCAAACGCAAAGACCAAAATGGCATCACCATGGTCAACATTGGCGTCGGGCCTTCCAACGCCAAAACAATAACCGACCATATCGCCGTTCTGCGCCCCCATGCATGGCTGATGCTAGGACACTGCGCCGGATTGAGAAACACCCAGCGACTGGGTGATTATGTGCTGGCGCATGGCTATGTCCGCGAAGACCATGTCCTAGATGCAGACCTGCCCACATGGGTTCCAATTCCTCCGCTGGCCGAAATTCAGGTCGCACTGGAAGACTCCGTGGCGGAAATCACCGGTTTTACCGGCTACGACCTCAAACGCATCATGCGCACCGGTACCGTCGCTACCATCGACAACCGGAACTGGGAATTGCGGGACCACAAAGAACCTGTAGAGCGCCTGTCTCAATCTCGCGCAGTTGGTCTTGATATGGAATCAGCGACAATCGCAGCCAATGGGTTTCGCTTTCGTGTTCCCTATGGCACGCTGCTATGCGTCTCGGACAAGCCGCTGCACGGAGAACTAAAACTACCAGGCATGGCCAGCAGTTTCTACACACAGCAGGTCAAACAGCATTTGAAAATCGGCATCAAGGCACTAGAAAACTTGCGCGAAATGCCTGTTGAACGCATCCATTCTCGTAAATTGCGCAGCTTCGCCGAGACAGCGTTTCAATAAAAGAAAAAAACTGACTGATAAAAAAGGCGCTCTGCAACGGAGTGCCTTTTTATTCTTATCGACCCAATCCAGCCTAACCGTTTAGGCAGTCCAAATAACTCTGAGCATCAAAACGGGGCAAGGCGGTCATATTCGCCACACAGCGGGACATTACGGGGCATCAACGATGCCGTCAAAAGATGTGCAGCCATAGATGGCCCATCAAAATAAACCCACAATTCACTTAATATCAAAAATGGCAACAGTTCGACACTCGAGCAGCCACAAAACGCCTCACTTTGAGAATCACGCAGCCAGTTCAGATGGCACCTCAGGAGCCACAGCATCCGTTGTACTTTTGCGCGCCTTCGACGCCAAGAATAATTCAATAAAGGCTGAAGCCGGCATGGGTGGAGCAAATAAATATCCCTGCGCCGCGGACACACCCATTTTTCTCAGTTGCATCACTTGGTCTTCTGTTTCTATGCCTTCTGCGATCACACCAATATTAAGCCTGTCCGCCAAGCCAATTAGGCCACGGACCAGTTCTTGGCCGCCGACACTCTCATTCAGCGTATCAACAATCATTTTGTCTATTTTGAGTATATTCACCCCGAATGACGTCAGATTGTAAAGGCCACTATGGCCAGAGCCGACATCATCAAGCGCAATCTCTGACCCGAGCGCCTGAATCTGGCTAATAACATCCTGAGCCAAAGCAATATCGTCTATCGGCACGCGATCAGACACCTCGAAAATGAGATTTTCAAAGGATAATTTGCTGTCTTTAAAGACCTCACGAATGTCCGCGACGATTGTATCGTCAACCAATTGCCGTGAGAATATATTGAAGGCGACCTTGAAATCGGGTTTGCTCTCCATCAAAACATCAACCAAATCCCGGGTTTCTTCCATGATATGGAATGTCACTTCCCGCGTCATGCTATAGTTTTGAGCCAGCGGAATGAACTCATGGGGTGGCACGACGCTTCCATCTGGTTTGTTCCATCGCGACAAGATCTCGCAGCCGGAGATAGCCCCAGTATCCAAATCAACAATCGGCTGCATATATGGCACAAACTCGCCATTATCCAGCGCTTCAAGTATCTTGTCCCCTTCATCGGGGCGATAGCGTCCCATAAAATATGCACCCACAAGGGCGAATAACCCTAGCAGAACACCAAAGACGTTGATGATCTTGCGGGCACCTTGTGTCACTGCGTCTAAAGCCGTTTCTGTAAGAGAGATACTGACTTCATAAGGCATAAACTCTGACGCCTCGTGAACGCGCGAGACAATGTCTCCTCCCGTCTCGATTGGTTCCAGAAGATACCAAGGGACCCCTGACCCAAGGGACAACATTGCAATGCGAAAGCGTCTTAGATCATTGCGAACAGGATCTATTTTGATTAGCTCTCCCGGCACACGCGCCACAAGCCGTCGACCATTGTTCAGGTGTCTTACCACGAGCAAAGACAACACTTGATCGGGGTCAGCCCCACCAGACAACGACAAACTGATTTCTTTGCTGTCGGGTTGGTAAATTGGCAACAATCCGGATTGTCGCGCAGATTGACCCATATCGGTACACACCAGATTCCCGTTGCGGTCAACGAGCCCAATCGTATCCACCCACGCAGTCGAGCGCGTCGCTTTGCTGTAAAGATACCGATGATCACCCGTGCAGGACAAACCACTATTCTGAGCCAACTGGTTCAGCAAGTCGATCGCGGATTGGGTGGCATCAGAAGCCCGCTCCAGCATTAGATGAGCAGAAACCTTTAGGTCTTCTTCCACGCCCGTACGCGCTTGCCAATAAAGCACGGATTGGGCACCAGCCGTCAGAACATACGCACCCACCGCTCCAAGCAACATAAATCCTGCAATTTTTCTGGCGTTTTTGATCATGCATCCCCGCACATTTATTCAAATGCCATTTCACCATCAAAGCTGTGAAAAATCGGTTGATTTATTTCAATAAATCCGAAAGTCCACACATTTCTTACGTCAGTCTGCGGACTGAAGGTGATATGGAAAGACTAGGCCGTCTGAGTTTTGGGCATGGTTACTAGGCTGTCTGGGCTAATGATCAAAGGTGTCTCCTGATCATCCAACTGGTTGGCATCGCCACCCAATGCACCGACAAGCTCCAAATAGGCCCGCGCAGGCAGAGGCGGCGCAAAAATATATCCCTGAGCTTCGTCGATGCCCGTGCGCCGCAAGTAGTCGAGCTGTTCCTCGGTTTCAACGCCCTCTGCAACAACCACCATGTCCATCCCTTTAGCCATCTGGCGCAAGGAATCGACAATAGGAACGCTGTCGCAGCCTGAGGTGATAGCATCAACAAACAGCTTGTCAATTTTGATGATATTCATGCCCAATTTCTGCAGATATGCAAACCCGCCGTGTCCCGTACCGGCATCATCAAGGGCAACCCGAACACCAAGTTTCTGCATGCGCGCAATAATGGCTCTAGCACGATCAAGGTTTTCCAAAGGTTGCCGTTCCGTTATTTCAAAAACAAGCTGATTAAAACGAACCCCCGAATTACCAAAAGTCTGCTCGATCTCACTGACGATACCCAAATCATCAAAATGGCGATTGAACAGATTGATCGCGACTTTCAAATGCGGGTGGCGGCTGTAGGACACAGACAGATCCTGTGCCACTTTTTCCATCAGCAAACTGGTCATCGGACGGGCCAGACCTGACGCTTCGGCAATATCGATAAAGTGTCCGGGCGAAACAATCGATCCATCAGCCTTGCGCCAACGCACCAGCACTTCACAGCCCGCGAGCCGCCCGTTCTGAATATCGATAATCGGCTGATAATATGGGATAAATTCTTTCCGTTTAATCCCTTGTTCGATGCTGTCATATTGACCTGGTTTTCGCAAACTTATCCGCATGAAGAAGATAAGGATCAAGGCGCCAATCAGGATTCCAAGACCATTGATAACATTCATGGCGCCACTAAAAGCATCCCATACAGCTTGAAAGGGGACCCCGACAGACACAGTAATCGGATAGCGATCGCTTTCTTGCTGATAGGTAATCAAATTCTCGGTCCAAGCAGGATCAAGCTTGACCAGAGAGAACGGGGCTCGCTTGAGAAGCCTGCTTTCAGGCGACGTCTCGGCAATCTGCGCACTGTTCGTCAACGAAACCGTCATGCGAAACAAATCAGCAAACTCATTTTGCATAAATTCGAGATTGAACGCATCTACCAAAATAAAGCCACCAAGTGAAACGGCATCACTGATTGCCCATTTCACAAGAACGCCATTTTTGCCAGTCTCGCCATCGTTTACAGCAACATAGCTAAGATGAGGCACAGAGCCGATAACAACGTCAGAGGTCGGATAAAATCGCGTGCTTTCTTTTAGAGACGAGCAATACATGAATTCGCCGTTATAGACCAAGCCAACGTCATGCAGCGTTGTATGACGCAAAACCATCGCTCGGAATCGACTTTGCAGCTCATCACCGCATTCAAGAACCTGATAATGCGGCAGCGCGGAGAATACATCCACCGCCAGTTGAATGAGACCTTCTGAATGCTTCAGTGTTCTCTGGGCTGATTGCTCAAGATGTTGTTCGCCTTGTTTATAAACAAAGTCGCGCATAAATATGTTTGCGGCAAACAAAGGAATAACCCCCAGCACCACACCCAAAAACATCAACAAGATAGACCGAAATCGGTTCATCAAACGGTAAACTCCCTTGCGCCAAAAGAGAGAATAGGTATTGAGACCTAAGATAAGCTTAACCTTTGGAAAATATGCAGAAAATGATCCTGAAATTCGTAGTAATGGAAAGTTTGACGGAAACATCCAAGGCTCTACAGCACACAATGGAATAATTTGCTTAAAATTGGGCGATCTGGCTACACAAATGTCTTGAAATTTCGGACAGCGCCAATCAGACTCATTGCAACGACCATCTATGGCAAGGTCAGAACGGAACCAGATTACATGAGTTGCATAGACATATTCCGTCACCCGCGCTTAAATTGTGGCATGATGCAGCAAAACACCAAAAAGCCATCTATTTTGACGATCTAAGCAATTGATTTGATCTTTTTCTGTACTCGAAATTCATGAGGCATACTTGTTATGAAACGCCACGGTTTGACCCTTTCCTTTCTTCTCGTTTCCACAGCGCTGGTTCAAGCCCAGAGTGATGCCGAGCAGGCCTTTCAGGCAATGGTGGACGACATCAACTCATCTGGCTTGGTCACAATGCAAGTTGGTTCGACCCACTATCAAGCAGATGCCGATCAACTGACGGCTCAAAATGTTGTTTATGAATTAAACTGGGATTTGCCGAACAATAGGCCCAACGCAGATGGCTCCGAAGTGAGCTCACATTTAAAGGTCAACGCCACTTTCAAAATACCAACCCTCACAGCTCAAGGCCTATCCCTTGAGAACGACGGCATCTCCTATGAAGCATTGACCTATATTGGCAACAATTTTGCGATACACGTCGATCTTGATGGCACCAACAATGACATGAGCATCACGGGCAAAGCCACTGGGAACGACAGGGTTGTTCATGGCTTCCAACCCTTTATAGGCGAATTAAAAATAGCCCCATCGCGCCCCATCGGCAGCATAATGGACTATATCCGACCGCTCATTCTAAAACCCAAATATGAAAAATTTTCCTCTGACGGTTACACCACAACACAAACCGGCGGAAACGGCGTACAAACGGAAAAAAATGTCTGGGGTCCAACAACAGTCAATGGCTTATCTGAGGGAAAATTGACATCGTTGGTCATTGGCTCGCGCAAGGGCGAGGTATCATTTGAGCAGCCAATGGGTAGCGCCATGGGCGGCGACCATAAAACGGGGAAACCAATGCAGGATTTCCCAACCAAACTCACCTACGAGGTTGGAGAATCCCGCTATGAAGGCTATGATATTTCAGCTCTTTTGGCAACGATAGACCCTGCAATGCCGCCGTTGGAAGGCACAACAAATGTAATTAAGCTGATCGACATAGGACCAGTCAAAGCAAGCTTACCCGGATTGTTTGAATTCTCGGCCGAGCCCTCAATCCAGAAAGACTTTACAGTCAAGCAACCAGCGTCATTCATAGTGCCCCTCATTGACGAGCTACTTGCGCAGGATAAAGCTCCACAACAACTGCCTGTTGCAGATCAGGAGAAACTCATCAAAGCAGGCTTCGACTTCATCCGCAGCTTTGCGATGGGCTTAATCGAAACCGGCGAAATCAAAGCAGATATCATGCTTCCAAAGGGCCCATACGAAGGCCTGGCAGCAAAAATCAGCCTTGATAAAACGCGCCTCAGTAATCTGGATTCCAACGGCATTGAAGAAATATCGGTCTCTGGCCTCTCTTATGCAGGGCCTCCTGAAGTCACCTTTTCCTTGGGAAGATTTGCTATAGAGAAGCTTGAGTTTCCCGACTATTTGCACATTGAAAAAGTCATAAAAACCAGTTTGGCAGACAGAGAGATAACAGCCAGTGATGGCGCGAAACTCGCCCCCAACGCGTTCCAGCTATCGCTCTCGGATCTAAGCTACCAAGACAGCATCGCCAATGCAGTATCCGCGAAGGAAATTCGTACCGAATTGGACCGCAAAGGGTTGGCAATCCCCGCCTATCTCAATACTAAAATCGACAATCTGACCATTTCAAAATCGCTTATCGGACATCCTCTTGCGTCAGTATTGATGAGCCAATTGGGTATGGATAAGCTGACATTGAATGAAGAAATCACTCTCAAATGGGACGAAGCCGGCAACACCTTCATACTCGAACCAATGAATATTCAGCTAGCTGATATCATAGAACTGGATGCGTCCATCGGCTTTGGCGGCATCTTGCGCTCCTATATGGAAGATCCAGAATCAGCCCAGGCAGCCATGGCGACCGGGTCGGTGCTGCCATCATACCTAACCCTGTATGACTTGGGCGGCGTATCAGAGCTGATCAATCTTGCTGGAGGAATGACCGGCATGGGGCCGGATCAAGTGCGTGACTTTGCTGCAGGTCAGGTTCAATCGATGCTCTCTGCTTTCACCAAACCAGAGTTTGCCAGCGAAGTTGCTGAGCAAGTGAAAATCTTCCTCAAAGACCCGGAAAATCTGGAAATTTCCCTAGACCCTGAGGCCCCCGTTCCAGTAGCGCAAATACTGGGCGTTGCAGCAACAGCCCCTACCAGCATCCCAGACACCCTGGCAATTGAAATAATAGCAAACACCGACAAATAATAACTGACGTTCAGTTATTCATTCAAATAAGAAAACAGAAAGGGCAGCTCGATGAGCTGCCCTTTCTTTATTTATATCAACGCTCTGCAAGACTTTATTTCTGTGGGAGATTAAGACGCAGGTGCAAGTCACGCAATTGTTGGTTCGTGGCTTCGCTTGGCGCACCCATCAGCAAGTCTTCGGCCTGCTGGTTCATTGGGAACAAAGTAATCTCGCGCAAGTTTGGCGTACCACACAGAAGCATCACAATCCGATCCAGACCTGCGGCCATACCACCATGGGGAGGCGCGCCATACTGGAACGCACGATACATACCACCGAACCGCTCGATCAAGACATCTTCAGAATAACCGGCAATTTCGAAAGCCTTCTTCATGACTTCCGGTTTGTGGTTACGAATGGCGCCAGAGCCGATTTCGAAGCCATTGCAGACGATGTCATACTGAGCCGCATTCAACTCGAGAGGATCGGTATTCTCCAATCCTTCGAGCCCACCTTCTGGCATGGAAAACGGATTATGGCAGAAATCAACTTTTTCTTCGTCAGCATTCCACTCATACATCGGGAAGTCGACGATCCAGCACAATTCAAAGCGATCACGGTCAATCAAATTCAGTTCTTCACCGGCACGCACACGCGCTTTGCCAGCAAAGTCATAGAATTTTTTGGGATCACCTGCGACAAAGAAACAAGCATCTCCTGCATCCAGACCAAGCTGGGTGCGGACTGCTTCTGTGCGTTCTGGGCCAATATTCTTAGCAAGTGGACCTGCGCCTTCCAGAGTGCCGTCTTCTGCTTTGCGCCAGAAAATATAGCCCAGACCCGGCTGACCTTCGCCCTGCGCCCAGCTGTTCATCCGGTCACAGAATGTGCGCTGCCCACCGGTTTTTGCCGGTACGGCCCACACTTCATTCTGTTCGTCTTCGAGCATACGCGCAAAAATCTTGAAGCCAGAGCCTCGGAAATGATCTGAAACATCTTGCATCTCAATCGGAATACGCAGATCAGGTTTGTCTGAGCCATATTTACGCAGGGATTCCGCATAAGGGATGCGCGTGAAGGTCTGCGTAACGGGTTTGCCGTCAGCAAATTCTTCAAACAAGCCACGGATAACCGGTTCCATGGTTCTCAGCACATCTTCTTGCTCAACAAAGCTCATTTCCAAATCGAGCTGATAAAATTCACCAGGCAGGCGATCTGCGCGCGGATCTTCATCGCGGAAACACGGTGCGACCTGAAAATATTTATCGAAACCCGCAATCATCAACAGTTGCTTGAATTGTTGTGGTGCTTGCGGCAAAGCGTAGAATTTGCCCGGGTGGATGCGAGATGGCACGAGATAGTCCCGCGCACCTTCCGGAGACGACGCCGCCAAAATGGGGGTCTGAAACTCGTTAAACCCAATTTCATTCATGCGGCGACGCGCAGCAGTGATGATCTGGGTGCGCTTGATCATATTTGCGTGCATGGTTTCGCGGCGCAAATCAAGGAAGCGGTATTTTAGACGAATATCTTCAGGATAATCTGGTTCCCCAAACACCGGCATCGGCAATTCTTTAGAAGCGCCCAGAACATCCAGCTTGTTTATGAAGATTTCAATACGACCGGTAGGAAGCCCATCATTGATGGTCTCCTCTGTGCGGGCTTTTACCTCGCCTTCGATCATGATGCACCATTCGCCACGCACTTTTTCAGCATCGGCAAAAGCTGGAGAATCAGGATCGGCCACGACTTGGGTCAGGCCATATTGGTCGCGCAAATCGATAAAGAGAAGACCACCATGGTCACGAACCCGGTGTACCCAACCGGACAAACGAACCGTTTCGCCTACATGGCTTTCGCGAAGATCGCCACACGTATGGCTGCGATAAGGATGCATGAATAGAACCCTGATGCTTGAGAATGAACCCTGCGCTCCTATGAGATCGCAGCTATTTCATCCCGATTTGAAAACTTGGACCGAATGGTCGATTAGCCCTTAATAAAGGGCAATTCCTTCGGTTTCAACGACAAAAGGGCGCAGATTAAAAGCCCCTTCGATAATCTGGCCGGACCCTGCATCCACAATGCCCGATAGTCAAGCCGCACAGCAAAAATGTAGGCAATTTCCTTGCACATATGCTCAAAACACCAAGGTCTTGTCCCTTATTGACATCTGACAAAGCGAAAGGCCAAATTATCAAGTAATTATACCGGTACAAACAATAAAGTCCCCATCTATTATGCAATGTTATAAAGAGTGGGCGACAAGACGAGAATTGTTCTATATAAGCTTTTACGCAATGAAAACAATTACGACCACTGCCGAACTGGCAGAAGCCTGCACACATTTCGCCGACCATCCGTATGTAACCGTGGATACGGAATTCCTGCGCGAGACCACTTATTGGCCCAAGCTCTGCCTCATCCAAATGGCAGGGCCGGATGATGCCGTGTTGATTGATCCACTGGCAGAAGGGCTGGATTTAGCGCCCTTTTTTGCACTGATGGCCGATACAAGTATCGTCAAAGTGTTTCATGCCGGACGTCAAGACATCGAGATCATCTATCACTTGGGCAATCTTATTCCCGCCCCGATGTTTGACAGTCAAGTGGCTGCGATGGTCTGCGGCTTTGGTGATTCTATTTCCTATGACCAGCTGGTTATGCGCCTGACCGGTGCACGATTGGATAAGTCTCATCGATACACTGACTGGTCGCGCCGCCCGCTGACCGAAAAACAGCTGACCTATGCACTCGCCGATGTGACCCACTTGCGTGATGTCTATCATGCTTTGCGCGCCAATCTGGAAGAGCAAAAGCGCAGTGAATGGGTTCAAGAGGAAATGGAAATCCTGACCTCTCCGGAAACCTATTACACAGAGCCATCCAGAGCATGGAAGCGCATGAAACTGCGTATCCGTAAGCCAAAGGAATTTGCAGCTCTGAAAGAATTGGCAGCATGGCGCGAGAGCGAAGCACAGGCGCGCGATGTACCACGCAACCGCGTTTTGAAAGACGAAGCGATCTTTGAGCTGGCGATCCAGCAACCCCAGACGCAAGAGGCGCTAAGCGCTTTGCGGTCAACGTCAAAAGGCTATGAACGCTCAAAGTCTGGTCACGACCTGCTGCAAGTCATGCAAAAAGTGGCAAAAATTCCGGTGGAAGACCTGCCTGACGTGCCAAAAGGCAAAACTCAGCCAGAAGGTTCCGGTGCTGCAGTTGATCTCATGAAGGTCTTGCTGAAGCTAACATCAGAGCGTCACGGTGTCGCTGCCAAGGTCATCGCCACCGTTGATGATCTGGAGAAAATAGCGTGCGATGATGACGCGGATGTTGCAGCCCTCAAAGGCTGGCGCCGCGAGTTGTTTGGCCAATATGCGATCAAGGTAAAAACGGGCGAAATGGCTTTGCGCCTTGAGGGCAAGCGCGTCGCAACCATCGAATGCGAAGCACCCGAAATTCCGGAAAAAAAGCAAGCTGCCAAGCGTCGCAAAAAGCCGCGCGTCAGCCAAAACGGCACAAGTCAGGGCTGAGACTGCAGATCATTCAAGAGCTATAAATGGGGCAAACAACCGGTTGCCCCTTATAGGATGTGCGATCAATCCCTAGGCAATGCCTGCTTGGAGCCCATAATGACGAATGCTGTGTTAGCTCCAGCAGCAGCAATGCAAACCAAGCGACATTTCAGCAATCAGGCTTTAGCCGTGAATTCTTTGAGCACGTTGATCGCATCCATTTCTCTGCCATCAGGCACAAAAAGATGATCATGAAAAAAACCTGAAACAGGATTCACCCCCATATCATGTTTCGCGAGAGCCGATGTAATCCGCGCCAGAAACCCGACAGCCTCAAGTGATGAGTGGATATTTAAGGTGATCATGCGACAGGGAAACTCATAAGCGAGATTATTCGCTTCAGCTTCTTCTTTCAGCAAAATGAGTGTCATTCCTTCGGCTTCGTGAAAAAGCATTCTCGGACGAACCCCAACTGGCACCGAACCATCGGAAACAGTCGCAAACACATACACGCCGTCTACAAGTTCCGCCGCCATGCTGCCGAGGAGTTTGTCTAAATTTGTCTCACCTACCATTGGTTTTCTCTCTGTTCTTAATGAGTTTCAAGGCTAATCAGCACCATGCCGATGATGAGGCAGGCCACTCCAGCAATGCCCAAGACGCCGATATTTTGCTTGAATACAGTAATCCCGATGACAACGGATCCGACAGATCCAATGCCCGTCCAAATTGGATATGCGATCCCTAAAGGCAAGGTCCGCATCGACCAATACAATGCTCCAAGACTGGCGAGCATCAAAGCCACCGTGGCAATGATTAAACTAAATCTGAAGTTTTCGGAAAGGGACTTTAGCCCGGCAGCCCAGGCTGTTTCCAATAGACCTGCGATCAAAAGTGTGATCCACGCCATCTCGACCTCCATAGTATCGGGTCGTCCCGGCAAGCCCATGTAGTGTCAGGTCGTCCAGACTGGGCATTCTGTGATTATTACCGGTTATTCAATAGAAGTACAACGGGCTAGAAGCGGTCATTGACTACAGTGGAGTAAACGAAGGCACTGCCGCGCACGCTCGCCCTTACAACACATCCGGTAAGTTGGCTTGCGCTACAAACTGTGTCTTTCTTGATTAGGCCTCGCCTGCGACATCCCCGATCAGGTCGATATCAAACTCTTCCATATCAACATCAGGCTCAATTCGGTTGGCACCGGTGAGTTTCTCATAGGATAGGTTCTGGAAACGCATAACTAGCGCATTCCACATGTCTGACAGCACCCATACAGGCACATCAGGGTCCTTCAAAACGGCCTTGATTTCCAACAGTCGATCCTGTTCCACCCGACAAAATGTTAAAGCCATTTCAGTGGGTTGATGAGCTTCGACCCGGGTTACTTCCACCCAAGACGCGTGATCATCACTTACAGACAGCACGCTTCTAGCCATAACAAAATCTTGGTCAGGCGGGAAGATTGTATTGGCAACATCATTCAATGAGGCATCCTGCCAACTAGGCCAAATCTCTTTGACAAAGGCATCGCCCTGCTCTTCATGATCCTGAAGACACCAGCCAATATCACTGATGCCTTCCGCCACAAGATCGGGCTCAAAGGTCACCCGCACTTCCGCCAAATAGGCATAATTCAGAACCGAAATCTGCCCTTCGGAAACCGCTCCGCTATCACCGGCGGCATATAGAATATACTCTCCATATGGCTCACGGTCACTGTAGCATTGTTCAACAAGAGCCGACTGGAGACCCTCGCTGTTTTCACGCTGTGCGTCACCATGCACAACGATCCATTCATAATGGTTGTCCGCGCCAATTGTCATTCTTTGTTGGGCTCCATAAATGCGCCGATGGAAAGTCTTGCTTCAAATAATACGCGAATCATAGCCAAGCAATCGGACAAAATTAGAAAAACGGCGCTCAAATTTTGCATGTTTGAGCATCTTTAGATTGTCCGGAATGGCCATGGTCGCAACATCGTCTTCCAAGCTGACTTTCAAGCGCGGCAAGATACCGGGCAATTCCCCGACAGCCACATGCGCCAACCGTAAGGCGGCCCCTGTAATGCGCGCCAAAGAACGCAAATGCAAATTGCTGACATCGCGCATACGCAGACTCATATTGGCGCCCGACAACCCTTCATGCCGGAAATAATTGGCCATCGCCAAATAGGCCCGCCCCGGATGATCGATGCCGATAAAAGACCCATGCGCGATGATATTCAGACTTTGTGTTCCGCGATAGTCAGGGTGCGCACGCCAACCGATATCGGCCAACAAACAAGCGGCGCGTCTCAGCCGTTTTTCATAGGCGCTTTCCTGCACTTCCAACGCATTATAAACCCCATCGAGCCAATCGGCCAATTCATGGGCATAACGCGGAGAGCGAGAGCGCAAAATGCACAATTCCTCACAAGCGGAAATCAACGGATCTTCGGCACGAATGTCATCAGGCAAAAGGTCATACAGATGCCCTTCACGGACACCGAGTGAAGAAATCACCACTTGTTTGGGTTTGCCCCGCCTGATCACTTCATGCAGAACGGCTGCTCCAAAGGGGAGCAGCCCTCGGCGGGCTTTGGAAACAGCCCCGATGCCCGCAAAATCAGCAATATCGCCGCGCATACATTGACGACAAAATTCGAGCGCCTCTTCAGATTCAATCTCATAATGGTGCATCACATTGAGTGGATAGCCGATTGACGCCATATGCAGCTTGCCAAACGCACGCCATGTCCCACCCACGGCGTAGAATGCTTTGCCTTCCAATTGATCAAGCTGAACGGAAGATTCAAGTTCACTTTTGGCAATCTTCATCGCCTGTTTTACCGAGCCTTTAGAGCTATCCTGAATGCGCAGGCCACCCAGCGGATAGGTTGCCCCCTCACCCAGCTTCGCCCCATCGACAGAAATCAATTCGAGGCTTCCACCGCCCAGATCGCCAACGATCCCGTCAGGCTCCAGCATTGATGAGACAATGCCCATAGCCGACTTCTGGGCTTCTTGTTCGCCAGACAAAACCAGAGGCTTACAGCCGCAGATTTTTTCGACTTCCTCTAGGAAAATCGCCCCGTTGCTGGCCTCACGAGCGGCAGCGGTCGCGAGGATGTTCAGATTTCCGACACCAGCATGGTCGATTAGAAACCGAAATCGACGCAACGCCGAAAAGGCAGCATCCACGGCTCTTTTGTCCAGTTTTCCGGTGTTGGCAACGCCGCGCCCCAGACCACATAGATGCTTTTCGTTATACATTGGCACCGGAGCCCGCGCTTCGCGCTCATACATGACGAGGCGCACGGAATTTGACCCGATATCAATAACAGCTATAGGGGCGGACCCTTCGATCCGACCTTGATTCTTAAACTTATCCAACAAGTTTTTATCGTTGGACGCGGTCTGTGAATGCTCTTGGTGCGTCATTTTCTAGGGAGTCACCTCTACCCGAAAGACTCGGATTGGTCATAAAGAATTTATGGGCGTTGAACGGCTCCTCGCCCTCGGCGGCCCGAATCCTCCGTGAGGAACCATCGGGGAGAATTTCCCAACTTTGCTGATTATCCATCAGGTTGGCGACCATAATTTGATCGAGAATCTGAGCATGAACCGTTGGGTTTCTGATCGGAGTATATGTCTCACAACGGCGATCAAGATTGCGCGGCATCAAATCAGCCGAACCCATATAGATCACGGCACCCGGATTGGGCAATTCTTTGCCATTGCCGTAACAAATAATTCGCGAATGCTCAAGGAACCGGCCAACAATTGATTTAACGCGGATATTGCTGGAAAGGCCGGGCAATTGTGGCCGCAAGCAGCAAATACCACGAATCACCAAGTCGATTTTCACACCGGCCTGACTGGCGCGATAAAAAGCATCAATTAGCTGTGGGTCCACCAACGAGTTGGCCTTGCACCAGATCCGACCGGGACGCCCCTGCTTCACATGTTCGATTTCCCGTTCGATATAATCAATCATTGTGCTGCGCATGGTGTATGGCGATACAAGCAAATGCTTGAGATGATCTGGCTCGGCATAACCAGTGATGAAATTAAACACCCGAGCAACATCCATCGCCACTTCTTCATCAGCAGTAAAGAAGCTCAGATCGGTATAGATTTTGGCCGTGATAGGATGGTAATTACCCGTACCTATATGGCAATAAGTCACCAGTTTGCCATCTTCCCGACGCACCACCATTGATAGTTTTGCGTGTGTTTTCAACTCGATGAAACCGAATACCACCTGCACACCGGCCCGTTCCAAATCACGCGCCCAACCAATATTGGCCTCTTCGTCAAACCGTGCCTTGAGCTCAACCAGTGCGGTAACGGATTTGCCAGACTCAGCCGCTTCAACCAACGCCCGAATGATAGGTGAATTTTTTGATGTCCGATAAAGGGTCTGTTTGATGGCCATCACGTCAGGATCACGTGCTGCTTGGATCAGATACTGAGCCACCACATCAAAACTCTCATAAGGATGATGGACAATAAGATCCTTCTCCTTGATCGCTGCAAAACAATCCCCATTATGCTCACGAATACGCTCTGGGAATCGAGGCTTGTTGCGTTTGAATTTCAATTCTGGACGGTCGATATCGACCAATTCAGACAGATCATTCAATGCCAAGGGGCCATCAATCTCGACCATCTCATCATCTTCGACCTGAACCGCACCGACAACGAAATCGCGCAAGGCAGGTGCCGTACTGGCTTCGATTTCAAGGCGAATGACCGAGCCTCGACGCCTGCGCTTTAGGGCCGTTTCGAAGTGGCGCACCAGATCTTCTGCTTCCTCTTCGATCTCGATATCAGAATCGCGAATAACCCGAAAAGCACCCAAATCCAAAACGCGATAACTTGGAAAAATGCGGTCAATAAACAGGGCCACAACCTGCTCAAGGCGAATGCTACGATGACTACCTTCTTGACCTGGATTGTTTGGCAACGTGATGAACCGATCAAGCGTATGCGGCATGCGCACAATTGCTGTCAGATCATCGCGATCCCCGACACTTTTAAGATTAAGCGCCAGCGAGAAACCCAGATTTGGAATGAACGGGAACGGATGCGCAGGATCAACGGCCAAAGGTGTAAGAACGGGGAAAATACTTTCGAGGTATATGGTCTCCAGAACCTCCATATCCAGTTCCGTTAAATTCTCAGGCTCAATCAGGAAAATCTTCTTTTTTTCCAATTCAGTACGCAGCGCACGATAGCCTTGTTGTTGGCGGTCCACCAGCGCAGTCGCTTCGGCGTTGATTTTGACAAGCTGTTGACTGGGATCCAACCCATCGGCGCTCACAGACATAATGCCTGCTCGCTGTTGGCCTTTCAAACCGGCCACACGTACCATAAAAAATTCATTGAGATTGCTGGCCGAAATGGACAGAAAGCGCAGTCGCTCTAAAAGAGGGTGACCGGGATTTTCTGTCTCTTCCAAAACACGAGAATTAAACCCGAGCCAAGATAATTCCCGATTAACGAACCGCCCGGGGCTGCGCATCAACGCTTCGATTTCTTCTTCTGTGGGAATAAACTCATCCACATCGTCAATCATAGAGCTTACCTGCCCAGCGTCAGCATTATGATCGGAACCCTGTTGTTCTGGGTCGAAGGAAGAAGGAGTGTCGTTAGTATCAGACATTGAACATAGCCCGTTGCTGTGGCGAACAGAAAAGACGCCCAAGATGATCGGGCCCGAGCCTTCTGTTCTCAATTACCAAAATCCCGTCATTTCCCAAGGTTCAGACAATTGGGCACGAGAGAAAAGAGACAAACTGCGCTTTATCAGCAGTATTTCAAGGAGACTGAGATCAAACAGGCTAACCCGCACCAAGTATCAGGACAACGTCTTGTTCCTATGTCTCGCCTTGAACACTGCCCCCTTCGCAAAGTGAGTCGCAAAAGTCGCAGACATCCGCCAATATCCTTTTACCTTAGCATTCATGTGACGGACGTCACAAATTTGTTGGCAAAGAGCAAAAGATTTCAACATGTCACTCGTTTGTTGCCTGAACCACCATACGGTCCGGGCATTTCAACATGTCAATGAAGACCGTCATCCAACTCTTTTAAAATAGTGGACGCAAAAGGTCGGGTGATGGTGCGCCGCCTGGCCAATGCTTCCCGGTCAATCGCGTCGACAATTTTGATGGCAGCGGCAATCGATCGCTCCATCCGCATGACGATAAATTCAACAACATTGGGATCCGGAACCAACTGTCTATCGGCAAAAAGCTTGACGATAACCGAGCGAAGCAACTCTTCATCTGGTTCAAATATCTCGACGGGCGTAGTAAGCCGCAGACGGGACATCAGATCCGGCAGCTCCACCCCCCATGATTCAGGCCAAGCCCGCGCTGTGATCAAGACGTAAGACCCTATTTCTCGCGCCGCGTTAAGCAGGTGGAACAAGGCTGTATCGTTCCGTTCACGGCTATCGGCATCTTCAATCACAACAGCACCATCTGCAACAAGAACCATCGGGTCACTCCGGTTCAGTTCATCCAGTGTTATGATGCGGGCATTGGTCTTGTCGCGCCAAATACGCGCGAGATGGGATTTCCCCGCACCAACAGGTCCGGCCAAAAGCAACCATGTGGACGGCCAATCCGGCCAAAGCTCAATCATATCAAACGCAGCTTCATTGGAGGGGCCACGTAAAAAATCTTCGCGCCCCATTGCCGTCTCGTGGGGCAATCCCAATGACATTTGATCACCAACCATCAATGTTTCCCGTATCAAACCTAAAATGTTGCACACCGATATTACGCATCTGACGTATCGTCGTCCGGTGCACCTACAATAAGACCACCACTCCGGCCGTTATAAAGAGGTGAATGCAGATATTGCTGTAACCCATGGCGCACAATCACCCCAACGGCCGCCGCCGCGGGTACAGCAATCAGCATGCCGACAAAACCAAACAACGATCCAAAAGCCAAAAGCGCAAACATCAACCAAACCGGATGCAAACCCACCCGCTCCCCAACAAGGCGCGGTTGCAAAATATTGCCTTCAACAAATTGCCCGATCACAAAAATCCCAAATGCAAGACCGATTGGCACAGGATCGGGCCAGAATTGAACAATTGCCACACCGGTAGAAACCAACAATCCCAATGTTGCGCCAGCATAGGGAACAAAGCTGAGCAGTCCTGCGACAAGACCAATCAACAGACCGAAGTTGAGGCCCAAAAGCGACAGGCTGAGCGCATAAAACACACCCAGAATAAGGCCGACCATTATCTGACCGCGCACAAAGCCTGAAACACTGTTATCAATGTCACGAGCAAGACGTCGCACGGTATATTGATGGTCACGCGGCAGCCAACCATCAATCTTCTCTACCATACGATCCCAGTCATAAAGCAAATAGAAGGCGACAACGGGCGTGATGACAATCAATGCAAGCATATCAATCAATGCCTGACCACCATTCCACAAGGACTGGATTAGCTTACCGATCCAAGACGCCCCCTCACCGACCAAATCTTTGATACTATTTTGCAAATCGGTCGGATCAAAATCCGAAAGAAACTTTGGCAGATGGTCAGAGCTTGATTTAACAATCAACTCCTGCAGCGACGCGATATAGCCAGGCAAGTTTTCAGCAAATCCGTTCATCTGATGCGCAAGCGTTGGTACGATCAGCACCAGCAAAAAGAAAAAGATCAAGACAAACAGCATCAAAACCGAAATGGTCGCGAACATCCGGTTCATGCCCAGCCGTTCGAACCCGTCCGCGACCGGATCCAAAAGATAGGCCAGGGCCATACCCGCGATAAACGGCAACAGAACGCTGCGAAAGAGGAACAGGCACAGGATAAACACCCCGAGCACAACCATCCATACGGTAAACTGTTTTTGCAGAGACATTGGCTCTCCCTAAGTCAGTGTCTTGGGCCTGTTTTACGTGTCAGGCGTGATGAGTGGGTTTTATAACAGCTTTGCACGGAACCCAACCCCGGAATGATTTGATACCCATATGCAGGCCCGCCCACTCAGTCGGTTTTGGTCATATGGCCGATCCAGTCGACCAAATAGGCCACAGCAGAGGTAACGGTAAACAACACAACAATAACGCCCAGAATTTGTCGCTCACTGCTCACTTCAAGCGGCAACCCCAAATCGGCCATCACAAAGCCAGCAAAGAAAATCTGTGCAACAGTATTGGCCTTGGAAATCACCAAAGGCTTCATTGCCATAGGTTGCCCCATCATCCAGGACAACACGACCGCCCCGACAATGAGAATGTCGCGACTGACGACGGCAATGACGATATAGGCCGGTATCTCAAGCATGAACCCGAGCGTGACATAGATACTAACCAACAGAGCTTTGTCCGCCACAGGATCCAGATAAGCCCCCAAGAGAGATTGCATATTGAGTTTTCTGGCCAAGATCCCATCAACCGCATCAGAAAGCCCCGCAATAAGAAAGGTCCAAAAGGCAAGATCATATCGCCCATCCACCAGCAGCCAGACAACAAGCGGAACCATGAAAAGGCGTGCAATGGTGATAATATTGGGTAGGGTCAAAATTCCAAACTCGTCATAAAATCATTACAGGTCAGTTGGCGAAGCGTGTTCGACATCAGATGAGACTCACGGCTTGCAGTAAATACCATAACGCCAAGCGATATTGCTCTATTTGGTCTTTCACCCAGTTATTTCCAAATCTTTTCTCACCGTTGAAAGCCGCATCCTATGCTTTTTGTCATCAGGGCTTGCATTTTGAGCAATTTTCGTGTGTTTCAGGGCAAAATACCTTCGCTTCATTCATCCTATCAGGGATTTATCATGTCCGATCAGAGCCAAGCGCCCAAACCCTCCCATTCCAACAACTTGACCTACGCTGACGCAGGCGTGGATATTGATGCGGGCAACGCGCTGGTCAATGCCATCAAGCCGATTGTAAAATCCACCTCCCGCCCCGGTTCAGACACCGACATCGGCGGCTTTGGAGGCTTGTTCGATTTAAAAGCCGCAGGATTTAAAGACCCCGTGTTGGTCGCAGCCAATGATGGTGTGGGAACCAAGCTCAAAGTCGCGATCGAGACCGGAAAGCACGACACGGTCGGTATTGATCTGGTCGCCATGTGCGTCAACGATCTTATTGTGCAAGGCGCCGAACCGCTCTTTTTCCTTGATTATTTTGCCACGGGAAAACTGGAGGTTGAAGCCGCAACGGATGTGATTGCCGGTATCGCCGAAGGGTGCCGTCAATCCAACTGCGCATTGATCGGAGGCGAGACCGCCGAAATGCCGGGCATGTATGCTGCCAAGGATTATGATTTAGCAGGCTTCTCTGTTGGCGCAGCCGAACGCGGCACCCTGTTGCCCAAAGACATTCAGGAAGGTGACGTGCTCATCGGCCTTGCTTCATCTGGTGTCCATTCCAATGGCTTTTCGCTGGTCCGCCGGATTCTGGAAGCCAACAATCTTTCTTTCACCGACAGTGCGCCCTTCGCACCGGGGAAAAGCATCGGCGAAGCCTTGCTCGAACCCACACGCATTTATGTGCGCTCGGTGCTAAAAGCCATTAAAGAGACCTGTGCGATCAAAGCGTTGGCCCATATCACTGGCGGCGGTTTCCCCGAAAATATTCCTCGTGTGTTGCCTGATACGCTGGCAGCCCATCTGGATTTGGCGGCACTAACCCCGCCTGCCGTGTTTGGCTGGCTGCAAACGATGGGTGGCGTGCAAAACACAGAAATGCTGCGCACTTTCAACTGTGGTGTTGGTATGATGGTCGTAGTTGATCCGGACAAAGCTGATCAACTGATGGACATTTTCACTGAAGCGGGCGAAACACCAGTGCGTTTGGGCCATTTGGCCGCACGAGATCAAGATGCGGTTGTTTACGATACCATGATCAATTTCGGGGCTTAAAGATGGCTGAGAGAAAAAAACGCACAGCCATCCTGATCTCTGGCCGTGGCAGCAACATGACCGCCATTCTGGACGCGGCAAAAGACCCTGCCTATCCTGCCGATATCGCCTTGGTGCTATCCAACAAGCCTGAGGCAAAGGGGTTGGAAACCGCTGCGAATGAGGGCATCAAGACCGTTGTCGTCGATCACCGTGGCTATAAAGGCGACCGTGAGGCCTTCGACACAGAAATCCAGAAGGTCCTGCTGGCTCACGATATCGAGCTTGTGGTTCTGGCTGGGTTCATGCGCATTTTAACAGCGGAATTCGTTGGTCAGTGGGAAAACAAAATGATCAACATCCACCCTTCCCTGCTGCCCTCGTTCAAAGGTCTACACACCTATACCCGAGCCTTGGAAACCGGTTGTCGGCTAGCCGGATGCACCGTACATTTTGTTTGTGCGGATATGGATTCCGGACCGATTATCTGTCAAGCGGCGGTGCCCGTTCTGGACGATGATGACGAAGATACTTTGAGCGCACGCATATTGGTGGTCGAACATCAGATCTATCCCCGCGCAGTGGCGCTGGTCGCAGCGGATAAGGTCAGCGTGAATGGCCTGCGCGTCACCATAGATCAGGGTAATGACCCAATCGAAAATGAAAAAGCCCAGTTGGTATACTGAGCTTTTTCATTGGCGCTTCACTTACGACTAATTACTTTTTGCAAACGGCATAAGCTTTCAACACGTCTTTCTTTTGCGCGCGAGACAAAGAACCTTTTTTTAGCAAAGCGTTCAGTTCATCGTCTTCCAAACCCTTCACATAGGCCTTGGCAGCGCATTGGCATGTCTTCAGAATGCCCTTGGTCTCGTCTTCTTTGGCACGCGCCCATTCGTCAAACAGGCAATAATCCACCACGCGTGCACGGAATAGATCTTTGGTCAAATCTTCAGCCTGCGCTGGAGCGGAAAGACCTGCAAATGAACCCAGCAAAAAAGCTGTAACAATAAATTTGGAAGTTAATTTGGACATCTTTGTCTCCTTACGCCCATCAACAAAATATGATCTCATCACTTTAGTGATAGATTCGGACCTTTCAAGCAATGCTCGGCAACGCTTTAGAGGCCGAAAAGAATCACATTCCTTGCATTGTTTTTAAATTGGTCCTAATCAAAACAGGCTCTCCTGATTTTCCCGATACACCAATCCCTTCAAATCTTGAGTTACCCCTATGACAATCGAAATCTGGCTGCTCTTTGTTGCTTTGTCCATTTTACCAGCCTTCAGCCCCGGCCCAGGCCTTTTACTCACGCTATCAAATTCGATACGCTTTGGTAGCCGCATCACTCTTTGGTCGGCCTTTGGCAACACCTTGGGCATGGCTCTTATGGGGTTGATGGTCACATTCGGGTTGGCCGCATTGATGGCGGCCTCCACAACAGCCTTTTTCGGCCTCAAAATCATTGGCGGACTGTATCTAATCTGGCTTGGTGTAAAAACATGGCGAGATCGCACCAATCTGATCGAGAGCAATACAGAAATACGCCATCCGGGACAGGCACGCCTGTTCTTTACGGGAGTCGGAATTGCCCTGACCAACCCCAAAGCTCTTGCCGTGCAGTTGTCTATTATTCCGCCCTTCCTATCCCATCCGGATACAATTTATCAGGATGGCACCATTCTATCGTTCACTTATGCAGGGGTATGCTTAATAAGTCATGTCACCGTTGCTCTGTTGAGCGGGCGGTTGCGCGTCTTTTTCACCAGCCCACGCCGAATGCAATATCTGCGCCGAACACTCGGAGCGACCTTTATGGGCTTTGGTGTCGCACTGGCTGCAGCCACGCGCTAAAGACCACCACCAGAACAAACAAAAAAGGCCGTCTGCAATCACAGACGGCCTTTTGAATTTGTTATGCGCTTTTAACAGCAAGCTTAGCCAACCAGCTCAGCATCAGAGAAGAAGAATTTGATTTCTTCAGCTGCGGTTTCTGGAGCGTCAGAACCGTGAACAGAGTTTTCGCCGATGGAGAGTGCAAAATCCTTGCGTACCGTGCCTTCAGCAGCTTCTGCTGGATTGGTTGCGCCCATGACTTCGCGGTTTTTCGCGATGGCGTCTTCGCCTTCCAAAACCTGAACAACGACAGGCTCAGAAATCATGAAGTCAACCAGTTCTCCAAAGAATGGGCGGTCTTTGTGAACACCATAAAACGCTTCAGCCTGTTCTTTGCTCATATGGATGCGTTTAGACGCAACGATGCGCAGACCAGCATCTTCGAATTTAGCAATGATTTTGCCAGTCAGATTCCGCTTGGTTGCGTCTGGTTTGATGATAGAAAAAGTGCGTTCAATAGCCATGGAGCATATCCTTGTAAACTGAGCGAGGCAGCCTGTTCATCCAAAATTGACCAAGCAATCCCAACAAACAAAACCGAATTTTGCCGCTGTATAGCTTTCTGGAGAACGACCCGCAAGTTTAATTCTCAACTACGCAGCGCAGGCCAAAGTTAAGGTGTGAATTCTTGCTATAAAGCCGTTAAAACATCAACGAAACGCGACCATATTAGACTTTAGCATTACGACCCAAACCATCAAACAGATCAAGACAACGCTCGAACCACTTCGCCACAGGATCATCTGTTTCCAAAAAGGCAAAATCCGAAACCATTCTTCCCCATTGGAAAGACCCGAAAATGCAATAGTCAGCATAGATCGGAACATCTCCACCGATGAAATCCTGTTTACTGATCGTCAGACGCAATGGCAACAAGCTCTCGCGGAACCGGACAACCGCTTCTTCAGATCTATCCTGAACTTGCTCCAGCGGTCGCTTGAAACGCGTTTCCCGGCTTTGGCGGAAGTAGCTTTTGTCTTTCTCATCCAGACCATTATAGATGTCGAGGATACAGAACCGCGCGATCTGAGAATCCACGGTGGCATTGGTCCACCAATGCATAAATTGCGATGTACGAATACCGCCCTCGCCGCGAAAAAGAGACGGCAATTCCGGATAGGCACGTTCCAGAAAAACAGCAATGTCAAATGACTCCCGCATCACCGTGTCACCATCAGCGATAACCGGCACGGTTGTCTGTCCTCCGCCCTCAATGGATCTGATCTCGCTAAACAGCGTCGGTACGGTTTCGACTTCCAAGCCTTTATGCGCCAGCGCCATGCGCGTACGCCAGCAGGCCGGAGAAAAACGGGAGTTTTTGTCTGCACTACACAGATCATACAGTTTAATGGCCATGCTAGTTCCTCTTACTTTTTAGCGCACTCTGCAGCCCCCGCGGCCAGAATACCAGTGAAAATACAGACACAATTGCATCTTGCTCTGATAACCATCGCAACATTTGTATCGGTATAAACTCTCTTGATGATCTTGAATGATTGCCAAGCACTGCGAAATGAGGCAAAAGGCGCACATCATGTTGCATATAAACAATCTCACATATCGTGTCGCCGGTCGTATCCTCTTTGAGGACGCCACCCTTGTTGTACCTGAGGGTTCAAAAATAGGCCTTGTTGGCCGCAATGGAACCGGCAAGACCACGCTGTTCAAACTGTTGGTTGGCGAGCTTAGTCCAGAAAGTGGCACCACGACCATTCGCAAAGGTGCGCGCATCGGACAGGTGGCGCAGGAAGCGCCAGCGTCCGACGAGAGCTTGCTATCGTTTGTTCTGAAGGCAGACCTGGAACGCGCAGCGTTGCTGGCCGAGGCCGAAACGGCCACAGATCCGCATCGTATCGCAGATATCCATCTGCGCCTGACGGACATTGACGCCCATTCAGCCGAAAGTCGCGCCGCCACCATTCTGCATGGCTTGGGATTTGACACAGCCGCTCAGCAAAGGCCAACTAAGGATTTCTCCGGTGGTTGGCGCATGCGCGTTGCTCTGGCCGCAATTCTGTTTTCCGAACCAGACCTGCTGCTGCTTGATGAGCCGACCAACTATCTCGATTTGGAAGGTGCTCTCTGGCTTGAAAACTACATAGATCGTTATCCCTATACAGTGATGATGATCAGCCATGACCGCGACTTGCTCAACAAAGCCGTCAATCATATTGCCCACTTGGATCAACTCAAGCTAACGTCTTATCGCGGCGGCTATGACAATTTCGAACGCACCCGCCGTGAACAATTGGAACTTCAGCAGAAGATGCGGTCCAAACAATTGGACCAGCGCAAACATCTCGAAAGTTTCATCAATCGCTTCAAAGCCAAGGCAACCAAGGCAAAGCAGGCACAGAGCCGCGTCAAAGCCCTAGAAAAGATGAAACCCATCGCAGCGATGGTGGAAGATCATATCAAGCCGCTTACTTTTCCTAATCCTGAAAAGCTGATGGCCCCGCCCCTCATCCGCATGGAAAATGCGTCGGTAGGCTATGAACCTGGCAAACCGGTTCTGCGCAATCTCGATTTGCGCATTGACCCTGATGACCGTCTGGCGCTGCTGGGAGCCAACGGCAACGGCAAATCCACCTTCGCCAAGCTGATTTCAAATCGGCTCGACATCGACGACGGCCATATATTCCGCGCTGGAAAACTCAAAATCGCTTTCTTTGCCCAGCATCAACTGGATGAACTGAGGCCCGATCAAAATGCCTTTGAGCATGTCCGCCCTTTGATGCCCAATGCACCGGAATCTCGTGTTCGCGCCCGCGTCGCCCAAATGGGGTTGGGTACGGACAAAATGGATATCGCGGCCAAAAAATTATCAGGCGGCGAAAAAGCGCGCCTACTGCTCGGTCTGGCAACGTTTGATGGACCGCATCTGCTCATCCTCGATGAGCCGACCAACCACCTCGATATTGATAGCCGTGAAGCGCTGGTGCATGCCATCAATGATTATGAAGGCGCTGTGGTGCTGATTTCGCACGATCGCCATCTGATTGAAGCCTGCGTTGATCAGCTCTGGATCGTCCATGACGGCACCTGCAAGCCCTATGATGGCGATCTGGATGACTATCGCCGCCTGTTGCTTTCCAATAACAACAGCCCCGACAGCACAAAAAAAGCAAAAGCTGTCAAAAAGGAAGAAATTGCGGATCCGGAGGTCAAACAGGCCCCTGAAAAAAGGCGTTCTTCGGCAGAAAAGCGTAAGGAACAGGCACCGTTGCGCCGCAAGATTCAAATTGCCGAGCGCGATATGATCAAGATCCGCGTCCGCATTGAAAAGATCGACGAAATGCTGGCCAATCCCAATCTTTATGCAAGGTTCCCGGAAAAAGGCGCAAAACTTTCCAAAGATCGCGTCGACCTGATGGCTCTGCTGGGGAAAATCGAAGAAAAATGGCTAGAAATGTCCGAAGAAGTCGAAGATTAATGAGCAGTCAAAACCTACGTTTGGCAACGGATCAAATTTGACCAATCAGGCTTGAGACTGCTACTTTCATTGGGCTCATCAAAAGAGGAATCCAATGTCTCAATCCATGTCACTCATCGCCATTGTCGTCCGCGACTATGACGAAGCCATTGACTTCTATGTCAATAAACTAGGGTTTGACCTGGTTGACGATACCTATCAAGCAGAGCAAGACAAGCGGTGGGTCGTGGTGCGCCCCAAAGGCGCGGGGTCGACATCCCTTTTGTTGGCACGCGCCAGTACCGACCATCAGAAAAAATATATCGGGGACCAATGTGGTGGCAGAGTATTTTTATTCTTGCAAACCGATGATTTCTGGCGAGACTTCGCGCTATACAAAGAACGGAACATTACATTCGTTCGTCCTCCTCTGGAAGCGGACTATGGAACAGTGGCCGTTTTCGAAGATCTCTATGGAAATCTCTGGGATCTCGTCCAATACTCATAATACCGGCAACAACTACATTGGATTATCGACATGAAATTTGTACCGATTGGCCACGATGAAACCGTCCCTGCACTCGGTCAAGGCACATGGTTCATGGGAGATGTCGCAGATGGGCGCGCCGATGAAATAGCCGCCTTACGCCGCGGCGTCGAGCTGGGCATGAAGGTGATTGATACCGCTGAGATGTATGGCTCCGGCGCATCGGAGATTCTGGTTGGAGAGGCCATAGCCCCGATCCGCGACGATGTATTTCTGGTCTCCAAGGTTTTGCCCCACAATGCCAGCCAGACAGGCACGATCAAGGCATGCGAGCAGTCGTTAAAACGCCTCAAAACCGACCGAATTGACCTCTATCTATTGCATTGGCGTGGCCCTACCGATTTGGAAGAGACCATCGCAGCCTTCGAAGAGCTCAAACAGGCAGGCAAAATCCGCCATTGGGGCGTTTCCAATTTTGATGCTGAAGACATGGAAGAACTGTTGGACACCCCCGGTGGTGAAGAGGTGGTCACCAATCAGGTTCTGTATAATCTGACCCGTCGTGGCATCGAATGGGACCAGTTGCCACAGAGTGAAGGCGATGGCCTGTCGATCATGGCCTATTCCCCCATTGAGCAAGCCCGCTTATTGGCCATTGCACCGTTGCAAAACTTGGCAGAAGATCTCGACATCACACCTGCACAGCTGGCGCTAAGTTGGGTTCTGCGCAACCCGACTGTGATCGCCATTCCAAAAGCAGGCACTTTAAAGCATGTCGAAGAAAATGCCCGAGCGGCTGAAATTGTCCTGACACAGGATGTTCTTAACGAGCTGGATATGATTTTCCCCGCTCCGCTCGAAGCGACTTCGCTTGAAATGCTGTGAGAGATTTGAGAAGGCTTGCTTCAAGCCTTCTTTTCCCAACCACCACGATCGGTCTGTTGCCAGTAGGTCACAGGGTGCCCTGCTTGTTTGAGGATTTTCCAGCTTTGACGGGCTGAAGACAAAGCCTCTGCGCTATCACCATCAAACATCACGATGGCCCGCTCCAGACCATCCAGTAGCACCATATTCTCTTCTGGTCGCGCACCATCGACAAAAAACCGTACTTCAGCGCCATTGTCCGCTGCAATCCCCTGACTGCCAATCAAAACCGGTTGGCGGTCCGAGTGCTCGGCACTGGCCAAACCATGCGCCAGAAAGCTATCCTCGCGCCACGTCCAAAGATGGGTATCAAGCACATTGGCTCGCTCTTGCCCGCCCGTCTGCACAAAGGCCTTCCAGCCCTTCTGCAGACATTTGTCGAGCAAAAGCGGTAAAGTTGCTTCCAATGGCTGCATCTGAAGATGATAAAAGAAAATTTCGGCTGACATGGAACGGCCTTTTGTTGGTCTTTCAACCTTGTTTAGCATGACAGGCAATGCAAACAAAAGGGCCCACATGATATGCGAGCCCCAATCTTACAATTAGCGACAGAATAAGTCGGTCCGATCAAACTTCATAATTGTCTTTGACCATGCGATCCAACAGACGAACGCCATAGCCTGAAGCCCAGCCTTGGCTAGTGGCGGTCTTTGGAGAATCCATCGCGGTGCCTGCCACATCAATATGCACCCAGTCCACATCGCCCACAAAGCGTTTGAGGAACTGCGCAGCTGTAATTGAGCCTGCCCAACGCCCTCCAGTGTTTTTCATGTCGGCAAATTTGCTGTCAATAAGCTTGTCATATTCCTTGGCGAGCGGCAAACGCCAGACGGTTTCCCCAGTCACTTCACCAGCATCGCTCAACTGATCACACAGCGCATCATTATTTGAAAAAATGCCGGCATTCTGAGTGCCTAGTGCCACCAAAACCGCACCCGTCAGAGTGGCAAGATCAACCATAAAACGTGGTTTAAAGGTCTCTTTGGCATAATGCAGCAAATCGCACAGCACCAAACGCCCTTCAGCGTCTGTATTGATCACTTCAATCGTCTGACCTGACATGGATTTAACGATGTCGCCTGGCCGCATGGCGTTGCCATCAGGCATATTCTCAACAAGACCAATAATGCCGATAGCATTGACCTTTGCCTTGCGCGCAGAAAGCGCATGCATGAGACCGGTCACAGTAGCCGCGCCCCCCATATCGCCTTTCATGTCTTCCATGCCACCGGCTGGTTTGATGGAAATACCACCGGTATCGAAGACCACGCCTTTACCCACAAAAACCACAGGAGCGTCGTCTTTCTTACCGCCGTTCCACTTTATAATAGCAACACGAGGAGGACGCTCAGAGCCTTGCGCAACGCCTAACAGCGCCCGCATACCCAATTTTTCCAGTTCGGTTTGTTTGAAAATTTCGACCTTTGCACCCACCGCTTCAAGCGCCTTGGCCTTGGCTGCAAATTCTTTAGGGCCGAGGACATTGGCCGGTTCATTGACCAAATCGCGCGCGAGCAATGTGCCATCAGAGACAACGGAATCAGTCTCCCACGCTTTAGCAGCCCCTTCATGGTCGGCGCACAAGACAGTAGCAGCAAGCGCTGACTTTTGTTTCTTTGGTTTGCCCTTCTCGGTTTTGTATTTGTCAAAATCATAGGCACGCAGTTTCATACCCATCGCCACCAGCGATACGGATGCAGCATTGATATCAACGCCGTCAATCTCGGCAATGATTGAAGCTTTGTTCACCCCTTTATGCTGCCCCATGACCGTGCCGCCAAGGCGCAAAAAGTCACACTCAGAAAGCGTTTCTTCTCCGACACCCACAACAACAATCTGGTCCAGATCCAAACCAGCAGGTGCAAGAATCGTAATGCTCTTTGCAAGTTCGCCTTTGAAGTCGGCGGCTTTGATGGCGCGGTTTACAGCACCCGAACTTGCCTCATCCAAACCACGAGCGATAGAGCCAAGCACAAGGGACTTGCCAACGAACAAAGCAACAGAACCGTGGTTGGGAACAGTCAGGGGATGGAACTTGATCACAGGAAGCTTAGCCATTGGCAATCACATCTTTCATATCTTGGAAGCCTTCCAAACGGTCACACCGCTCAGGAAGAAGCAAAGGAGGAGAATGGTTTCCAATAATGTGGAGCCTTGAGCCGCCAAGTTCAAGTCGCAGCACCCCAACATGATCAAACACTTGTGATATATACATAAGAAAGATATACGCATGTCGGCAGCTGGCAGCAATGTGATCGAGCAAATAGCTAAAAAGGCTTGCTACTGATAAGCCTTCCGCGCCATAAAACCACCACATCCAAATCATAGTGAACGAGTCCAACCAAGTCGAAACACGGTTTATGAAGCTTATTGAACGTTACATATTCATGCGCACGGTCACGGCCTTTTTAATGACGGTCACAGCCCTGACTGCAATCGTCTGGCTAACGCAAGCCTTGAGCGACCTGGATTTGGTGACGGCGAAAGGCCAAACCATACTGATTTTCCTATCGATGACTTCGTTGGTGCTACCGACATTGGTGATGGTCATTGCGCCGTTTGCTGTGATGATTGCGGTCGCGCATACCTTGAACAGCCTCAACGCGGACAGTGAACTTGTGGTGATCAATGCAACCAGCGCACCTCCTTGGGTCGTCGTCAAACCGATTTTGATCATGGGTCTTGTTGCGACCCTGTTGGGCGCAAGTCTAAGCCTCTATGCAGCCCCCCGAGCGCTAGGGTCTTTGCGCGGGTTCATCACTCAAGTGCGGGCCGATTTGGTGGCCAGCATCGTCAAAGAAGGCATTTTCACCGAAATCGAAGAAGGAATGACCTTCCACATTCAAAAACGCGAGCCCAACGGCATCATGCGCGGTCTCTTTCTGTCTGATGAACGGGACCCTCAAAAACCCATCATCTATTCATCAGAATTTGCTCAAATCATTGAAACCACAGACGGTACATTCCTTAAAATGGAACGCGGCACCATCCAGCAGCAAATACCCAAACAGCAAGATGGTGAAAATGACCCGGAACAAAGCCCTGACTTTTCTTCCGTCAACATTATCAACTTTGATTCCTATGCAATCGACCTGACCAAATTTACAGGCGTGAGCGAAAGTAGCAGCCGATTCTTGAAACCGAGAGAAAGGACGACGCATTCCCTTCTCAACCCAGATATCAATGACAAACTGTATTTGAGTCAAAAGGACGGTTCCAGATCCGAATTGCATGATCGCTTTACCAACCCTCTGTACAATTTGGTGTTCGCCTGTGTGATAACCGCATTTTTGGCTCAGGTCCGCACCACACGCGAACGCCGTGGCAACGCCATCCTCATCGCAATTCTTCTGGCAGCAAGCTTGCGCTTGGCAGGGTTTGCAACCACAAGCCTAGCCATTCAAACCCCTTATGCCGTACCTTTTATGTATATCCTGCCGCTTTCGGCGATTGTTTTGAGTCTTTGGGTTGCCGTGACAGGCCGGCGTTTGGTTTTCATTGACAATCTGATCCGCAAAATGGAATTGTTAAACCCTCACATATTGAATAAACTCAACAAAATGCGTAGCAACCGTCAAACGCCAAACGCGATTTAGAGCCAGACCTCATGTTGCCAAACATCATATCCCTCTATATTGCCCGGCGTTTCTTATCGACGATCCTTGCCATGTTTTTTGGCTGTTTTCTGCTGGTGCTTCTTGTTGATTTTGTTGAATTGATTCGCCGTGGCGGCAACAAAGAAACTGCGGATATATTTAGCCTGTTTCTCATGTCATTGTATCGTGTACCGGAGCTAACCGAACGCATACTGCCCTTTGCAACTTTGTTTGGCTCGATCACTGCGTTCCTCAATCTCTCTCGTCGATTAGAACTGGTGATTGTACGCGCCTCTGGCATGTCTGCTTGGCAGTTTATGAGGCCTGCACTTTTGGTCGCAGCGGGTTTAGGCATCTTCGCCTTTGCCGTTTACAACCCGGCTTCTGCTTATTTAAAGGACCTCTCGCTTGAAATCGATGCACGTATTTTTGGCGCAAGTTTTTCAATGAGCGGACAAACCGCAAGTCAGGGGTGGGTTCGCCAAAAAGGTGAAGATGGCGACTCGATATTAAAAGCCATCACCAGCTTCGATAATGGGCGCCAACTGGGCGGCGTGACGGTTTTCTCCTATGACAAGGAGGGAAATTTTATTGAAAGGGTAGACGCCAGATCAGGCCGCCTTAGATCAGGATACTGGGCATTGACAGATGTTCTCGTCAGCTCCGCCAGCAATGCCCCTCGTCAATATGATTCCTATTTAGTGAGCACCCATCTCACTCCCGAAGAAGCCAATGAGACCATCGCCAACCCAAATTCAGTTCCGTTTTGGGAATTGCCTGCAATTATAAATCAAGCGAGTCGCTCGGGCCTCCCAGCACACAAATATCGCCTGCGTTATCAAACCCTATTGGCCCGTCCTCTCCTTCTGGCTGCAATGGTCCTGATCGCTGCAACCGTGTCTTTGAAAGTTTTTCGCTTCGGGAATGTGGGTAAAATGATTCTGGGTGGTGTTCTGGCAGGCTTCGTGCTTTATGTTGTGACAGAACTGGCAAAAGATTTGGGAAATACAGGACTGGTTAACCCAATTCTGTCAGCTTGGCTTCCAGCGATTGTTGCGTCCTTAATAGGATTCTCGATTTTGTTATATCAGGAGGACGGATAAAGTATGCGTGGTACCGTCCAGATCGCATGTTTGGGTAGAATGAATAAGTGCTCGGGGAGTGTGCCCCGACTGCGCACGTTTTTGCTCGCCTCGGTTTTTCTCGTTACTCCGGCCTCCTTCTCAAACGTTGTCGCCCAGAGCCTCCCATCCGAGCTGAAAATTTCCAAACCAGACGAAGACACACGCATGTTGGTCGAAGCTGATCAAATGGTCTATGATTATGACCGTGAGCGTGTGTCCGCCCTCGGAAATGTACAAATCTATTATGGCGTTTATGCCCTGCAAGCTGACAAGGTCGTCTACGACCAAAAGTCCGCACGCCTAGTGGCAGAAGGCAACGTCCGTATTACTGAGCCCAGTGGCAATGTCATTACGGCCAACTATATCGACATCACCGACGATTTTCGTACCGGTTTTGTCCGCTCCTTGCGCGTTCAAACGCCAGACAAAGCGCGTATCGCAGCAGATCGTGCTGAAAAGCAGGATGACGACATCACCGTCTTTGATAAAGCGGTTTACACCACATGCGAGCCCTGTCGCGAGAATCCTAAAAAATCCCCGCTGTGGCAGATCAAAGCATCGCGGATCATCTATAACACCAAAGACAAGATGGTCTATTACAAAGCAGCCAAGCTTGAGTTCCTCGGCGTACCACTGCTCTATACACCCTACTTTGCCCATCCGGATCCATCGCGTAAACGCAGTTCAGGTTTCCTGACGCCCAATGTCGGTTATGACAGCACGCTTGGCTACCACGCGAGCGCACCATATTTTTGGGCTCTGTCTGACAGCTACGATGTAACATTCTCGCCGACCTATTATTCCAAACAAGGCCTGCTGGCATCTACGACGTGGCGGCATCATCTGGGCACAGGACTTTATAACGTTCGCCTTTCCGGCATTTATCAAAACGATCCAGATGCCTTTTCAGGAGCAAGTGGCGACCAAGAATACCGTGGCGCCATTGATTCCGCTGGTGAATTCAATCTGTCCAAACAATGGAAGTTTGGTTGGGATGTCTCAATCATGTCCGACAAGCGCTTTGAGCGCGACTATGATTTGATCGATGATGATGAAGACAAGCGCTCCACCATCTATCTTGTTGGGCAGGGCGAGCGCAATTATTTTGACGCTCGGGCAAATTATTACAACATCATGACCGATAGCCTGAGCCAATCGGATCAAGCCATCATTCATCCTTCTATCGACTACAGCGCCTATGCTAAATCACCCATTCTGGGTGGAGAAGGTCGGTTGAAAGTCAACTCCACATCCATTACCCGCGATTCGACCAGTTCAACCACAGTTGGTGGCGTAACGCGAACTGACGGGGTACAAGGCACCTACAATCGCACCAGTGTTGAAGCCAGTTGGAAACGGAAAATAATTGCGCCAGGTGGCCAAGTAATCACACCATTTTCCTCTCTACGCGGCGATGCCTATTGGATGCCTAGTAAATCAGGTGCGCCAGCAGCTCTTGTCGATGAAGATTTCGCTTTCCGCGGCATACCGACCGTAGGCCTTGACTATCGTCTGCCAATCTTGGCGACGAGCGGCACTACGTCCCATATTTTTGAGCCTATAGCGCAAATTATCGTTCGGCCCAATGAAGCAAAAATAGGTGAAGTGCCAAATGACGACGCTCAGAGCCTAGTGTTCGACGACAGTATCCTGTTTGATCCGGACAAATTCTCAGGTTATGACCGAGTAGAAGGTGGAACCCGCGCCAATATTGGCTTCCAATATCGTATGCAGATGGCTTCAGGGTGGTCTGTCAATGCACTTGGTGGACGTTCATTCCAATTGGCCGGGCGCAATTCTTTTGCCACAGAAGACCTGACCAGTACCGGACTGGATAGTGGGCTAGACACAAAGGTATCGGACTATGTCGGACGCGTTGGCATTAGCTCCAACAAAGGCTTTTCGGCTATTGCCCGCGGTCGGTTAGACTCCAATAATGCAGAACTCAAATATGCGGCAGTGGAAGCAAGCCTTTCAAACGACCGCTATACAGGCTCTCTGAGTTATTCCTTCACAGACAAACGCCCGTCGGCAGGAGTCACCACAGTACGACAGCAAATTACGGCAAGCGCGTCTGCCAAATTTGCTGATTACTGGAGTTTGGAGGGATCAAGCCAGTATGACATCATCGAGCGCGGGCTTATTAGCGGTTCACTGGGATTGAAATATGATGATGAGTGCTTCGGGATCAGCCTAAAATATTCTCACGAACGCGATATTTATACAGATTCAGACAGCGAACAATCTATAAAGCTGCAAGTAGATTTCAAATCTCTTGGCGGTGGAACCGCGAGCCATTCATTTGACGATTAATATTTTTTAGGTCTTCAGATCGCCGCAATCCTGAGCTTAATTGCGTCCCCGTCTGGATTTTTTATCCTCTAGATGCAATGATCTTGGCGACATGCCCCTGCCTCATGCCTATGGGGCATTGAGCAACCAAAATGATAGCAGCATAATTGCGAGCCAATCCATGAAGCACAATAAACTGACAGAGACGTTTCTGATTCTTTCCCTGACCCTGTGCATGCTTATATTGCCTGGGCAAATTGATCATGCGCGTGCCAGCAGCATCGTCGCAATTGTCAACGGTGCCGTCATTACAGATTTTGACATCGGGCAACGCCAGAAGCTGGAGCGTCTGTTGTCCGGTGGCAAGAAACGTCTTGGTCGTACGTCAGCGATCAATGCTCTGATTGAAGACAAACTTAAACTCATCGAAGCACGCAACCGGAAGATGAGTGCAACCGACAAACAAGTTGACACTGCTCTGACCAACATGGCGCGCAATGTGCGAATGACTGAGAAGCGCTTAGTTGGCATTTTCAAACAGGCAGGGATCAACAAGGAAACCGTGAAAGACTGGCTTAAAGTCCAAATTTCTTGGCGCGCCTTGATTGATGCACGCTTCAATGCGCAGGTCCGCGTGGAAGAAGCCGATATTGTAAAGGCGCTCCGCAAAGATAATGCGAAAGACAGCAAAGACTCAGTCAAAAATTCAGTGGAATTTGACCTCATCAAGGTCCTTTTTGTTACCCGCGCCAAAGCGTCCAACCGAGAAACCAGCCAACGACTAACAGAAGCCAAACGTTTCCGCGCATCTTTTGCGTCCTGCACCAAAGATGTCGATACAGCGCGACGCCTAAAAGATGTTGCTGTAAGCCGCATTGGACGCCGTAATTCATCCGATCTACACCCAGAAATTGCAAAAACATTGCGTGACACACCACTCAATAAATTGACACCTCCGACGAAAGTCGATAACGGATATGAGATGTTAGCGGTTTGTGGGAAAAAAGACCTTGGAAAACAGGCAACACTTCGCAGCGAAGCAGAAACCAAACTCAAGGATGAGCAAGGCAAAACCTTGTCTCGAAAATATCTGCTGGAACTGCGTTCAAACGCGATCATTGAAAAACGCTAGCAATCGTTGGCTTTCACTACCATTCACTTTATCTCGCGCTGAAACCAGCGCGAACAAGGAGCGATAGATCAAGCCGCTTGGCTAAAGACATTCGCTTCACTTAACCATTTTAATCAGGATCCCGATATGCCCTCCAAATCCGACATCATTGCACTCTCCATGGGTGAACCCGCCGGTATTGGCCCCGAAATCGTACTCAAAGCATGGCTTGCCAGTGAAAAAGAGGGCATTAGCCCCTTTGCCGTCTTTGGTGACCCTGAACTCCTAGCCAGCCGTGCCAGAATGTTTGGCTTGTCTGTACCAATTCGCGTTTGCACTCTGGAAGAAGCGTTTGATGCTTTCCCGATGACATTACCTGTTATCCCTCTGGAAAACGCCATGACCGACAATCCCGGTGTGTTGGAAGTGTCCAATGCTGCTGGCGTTATTGAAGCCATTGAGAAAGCCACTGCTGCGGTTCTATCCGGTGATGCAAAAGCTGTGGTCACCTGCCCAATCCAGAAAAGCAACGTATATAAAGCAGGCTTTAAGCACCCCGGCCATACTGAATATCTTGGCTACTTGGTTGAAAAAATGACCGGCAAAAAGGCCAATCCGGTCATGATGCTTGCTGGCCCTGAATTGCGTACAGTACCTGTAACCGCCCATATGCCAATCAGCAAAGTGTCGGAGGCCTTAACAAAAGAGCGCATTGAAGAAGTGGCCCTCATTGCCGCCCATGATTTAAAAATGCGCTTTGGGATTGCCAACCCGCGGATTGCGGTCGCCGGTCTTAACCCACATGCAGGTGAAGAGGGTGCAATGGGCACAGAGGACGCAGAAATCATTGCTCCCGTCGTCAAAAAATTGCGTGACGCTGGACACCGCATTTCTGGCCCCTACCCTGGTGATACACTTTACCACAAGAAAGCCCGCGAAACGTATGATGCAGCTCTGGCGATGTATCATGATCAGGCGCTCATCCCAGTTAAAACCATTGGCTTTGACGAAACAGTCAACGTCACGCTGGGGCTTCCATTCATTCGCACATCACCGGACCACGGCACTGCGATTGATATTGCTGAAAAGGGCATCGCGAACCCATCCAGCTTGATCGCGGCTCTCAAGCTTGCAAGCAGTTTAAAATCTTAAGAAAAGCCAGAATCAAACCACTAGCGTTATCTGATGAGATTCTGATCATGGCATTTGGAGCTGACAGGCGAAATGGCACAAATAGACAATCTTCCGCCATTGCGGGATGTCATAGAGCGACATGACCTGCGCGCCAAGAAGAGCCTTGGACAGAATTTCCTGCTGGATCTCAACTTAACCTGTCGCATCGCGCGTGCGGCAGGCGATCTTTCCAACCATACCGTGATCGAAGTGGGGCCTGGACCGGGTGGGTTGACACGCGCCCTATTGCACGAAGGGGCAAAGAAAGTCATCGCTATCGAGATGGACCCACGCGCCATGGGAGCCCTACAAGAAATTGCAGACCATTATCCGGGTCGCCTCGATATCATTCAGGGTGACGCTTTAAAGGTTGATGTGACCGAGTTGGCACCTGAAGGGCCGGTGCGTATTGTTGCGAATCTTCCCTACAATGTTGGCACACAACTACTTCTTGGTTGGCTGGAACAAGACGCCTGGCCTCCCTTTTACGATTCACTCACATTGATGTTCCAGAAAGAAGTGGCCGAACGCATAACCGCAACTGAGCAAGACAAGGCCTATGGCCGCCTCGGAGTGATTGCAGGCTGGCGCACCCATGCGGATAAGCTTTTTGACGTTTCAAGAGAAGCCTTTAGTCCGCCACCAAAAGTGACATCTTCCATCGTCCACCTGACACCCAAATCCAATCCCTTGCCTTGCAAGTTGAGATATTTGGAAAAGATCACCGCAGCCGCTTTCGGCCAGCGCCGCAAAATGCTGCGCCAGAGTCTCAAGAGTTTGGGTGTGGATCATTTGGCGTTGCTAGAAGAAGCCGGTCTTTTGCCGACACAGCGCGCCGAAACTGTGCCGGTTGATCAATTCGTTTCAATGGCCAACATATTGGCGCGTATCAAGCCTGATTGAAACAATCAGAACTCAACCTATTTTAACATGCCATCCACAAATGCCCGCGCGCCTATGACGCGCTCGCGTTTATGACGCTCAGCTTCGACAATAGCAGAAACCGCACCGAAGGCTTTTTCAAGATCATCGTTGATGATGACATAGTCATATTCATCCCAGTGACTGATTTCGATGCGTGCATTCTCCAGACGCCGAGCAATGACATCTTCCGCATCCTCAGCCCGCCGCACCAAACGGCTTCTCAATTCGGCGATTGATGGCGGCAGAATAAAAATGGAAACAACATCTTTGCGGGCAGCTTTCTTGAGCTGCAAGGTCCCCTGCCAGTCGATATCAAACAGAACATCCTGTCCCTTTGACAAGGCTTCTTCGACTGGATCTCTCGGCGTGCCGTAAAAATTGGAATGAACTTCCGCCCATTCGAGCAAATCACCACGATCTCTCATCGCATGGAATTGGCGTTCGGAGGTAAATTGATAATGCACGCCATCAATCTCGCTACCGCGTTTGGTGCGTGTGGTGGCAGATACAGAAAGCTGAAGATTGCGATCACTGTCTAACAAATGACGACAAATGGTCGACTTCCCAGCCCCTGAGGGCGAAGAAAGGACCAGCATCAAGCCGCGGCGGATCATGGTGTCTTGCATCATATCTATATCACTCAACATTCTGAATTTGTTCGCGTAACTGCTCGATAGCTGCTTTGAGTTCAAGGCCAATCGCGGTCAGACTGGTATCATTGGATTTAGCACAAAGCGTATTGGCTTCACGGTTGAACTCCTGCGACAAAAAATCGAGCTTCCTGCCAACGGGCTTATCGTCAACCAGCAGCGTACGTACCGCAGCACAATGAGCATAAAGCCGATCCAGTTCTTCCCGAATATCTGCCTTGCCCGCAAGCAAAACAGCCTCTTGATAAAGCCGATCTTCATCAAAACCTTTGTCATTTTCTAGAATGCGCTCAATCTGCTGCCGCAATTTTGCTTGGATAGCGTCTGCAGACCGTGCGGGGCACTCCTCAGCCTGCCGTGTGAGCATTTCCAGTTCACTCACCCGTTGCAAAACAATTTTCTCAAGCGCAGCGCCTTCTTTGCTGCGCATCACTTCCAGATCGGAGACTGCTTCCTTAAAGTTATCCTGGATCGCTTTAAGAAGCCCCCTACGGACATCTTCGCTCTCTTCTTGTTCTACGGGCTCCATCACACCTTTGATCGACAATAAGCCATCAAGGCTGGGTTTTTTAACGTCGAGACGTCCTTCAACCATTGCCATCGCACTCAGCACTGCATCAAGAACATGCTCATTGACACGCAGAGTGTGGGTATTCGCATCCTGCTGCACAGTCAAATTCACAAAACAGGACCCGCGGGACAAGCGTTCGCTCATCAACGCACGCACAGGCCGATCCAATTCGTCATAGCCTGGAGGTAAACGAAAACGCAAATCCAGTCCCTTGCCATTCACCGTCTTGATCTCCCAAGTCCAGCGATAGGTCTCATAGGTCCCATTGGCGCGGGTGAAACCGGTCATGCTAACAAGCGTCATGATATTCAGTCCTTGGCAGACAGCCGAAACAAGTATCTCGTCCGTGCAGGTTAAATCGTTGGACTACAATCAGAAACCGGCAGCAAACTGTCAAGCATTCTACGACTAAAACCCCATTCTAACGCCGTCTTTAGAAAAGGTATCAACAATAGCTTGATGTAAACAGCCTATACCGACGGCTTGCTGTCGTCCCAAAAAAAAATGGGTACGAAGCCAAGCAACGCACCCAAATATAATCGTAAACAAGCACTGCCGAGACGGACATCCTATTTGCAAGCACAGGGGTGTTATAAACCATTCAGGCTTTTACTCGGACGGTTGCTCTTTTAAGTCCTTGATGCGTTGCTTTTCGATCTCGCGCCAGCGTTTAACGTTTAAATTATGCTGTTTCAGCGTTTCCGCAAAGACATGCCCTCCGGTGCCATCAGCAACAAAGAACAAATCATTGGTCCGGCTTGGGTTGGCAACCGCTTCCAAAGCCGCACGTCCGGGGTTGGCAATTGGTCCGGGCGTTAAACCGGGAATATGATAGGTATTGTAATCGGTCTTTTTATCCAGATCCGAGCGAAAAATCGGGCGCCCCTTCGGTTTACCCTTGCCACCAAAAACACCGTAAATAACAGTCGGATCTGATTGCAGCTTCATGCCTTGATTGAGCCGGTTGATAAAGACGCCAGCAACACGTGTGCGCTCGCTAGCCTGCCCTGTTTCCTTCTCGACGATGGAAGCCAGAGCAACCATTTCTTCTTTGTTGGCCAATGGCAGGTCCGGAGCACGCCGCTCCCAAATTTCGTTCACAGCGCGATTCCGAGCGTTCATCATGCGCTTGAGTATTTCAGCGCGGGACGTGCCACGCGAGAATTTATAGGTCTCAGGCAAGACCGAACCTTCAGCTGGTACCTCTTTCAGGTCCCCCACCAAAATTTCGTGGTCCTTAAGCACCTCAGCAACCTGATAAGACGTATATCCTTCAGGAATGGTCACCGAATGGAGGATCGACTTTCCTGATGTGAGAATATTCATAACCTGATGCATCGACAGGCCGGGGCTAAATAAATACTCGCCGGCTTTAAGCGCGGTTTCCTGACGATACAGCTTAACGCCATATTCAAAAACGGTCTTGTTGCTGATGACATTCTGACGCTCGAGAATGCTGGAGATGGTTCCAAGCCCAGTGCCACGGCTGACGAGAATCGTTCTTTCCTGCGTCAGAGGACCTTTTTCAATGAAGCTTTGTTTGCCAAAATACAGCACACCAGCGACAACGATCACACCAAGCAGCAACACCGAAAGCACAAAATTCATAAACACAACAACGGGATGTCGGACGGCCTTGGATCGGCTTGGTGGTGGTGGCGGAGTTTCTGGTTCGATTGCCTGTCTTGCGCTTTTGGGGCCTCTGACCTGAGCATTGTTAGCAACAGCTACAGGAGACGCATCACTCTCGTCTGACGCCGACAGCTCCTTCACATCATCTGCAGCTTCGACAACGTCTGAGCTATCTTCGCGTTCTGCTTTATCGTCCCGATCGACCATATCGTCAGAGACTTCCTTGGTCTCTTCGACCTCAAGACCGTTTTGAGCCGCGTCGTTCGCATCAGTCTGCTCGTCTGACGTTTGCGTCGGTCTTTTGTCTTTATCATTGGTCTCGTCAACCATGTCAGCCTCGAGTCAATTAAATTGATCTTACGCTAAGCTCGAATACAATCAGCCTTGCCTGAAATCGCAAAGCCTCAATCCAATAGCGGCCTTTAGAAATGACCAACAAAACAAGGCCATTTTGCAGCTAATGAACCATTCGGCCATTTAAGTATGTGTGATTTTGAACGGCTAAGCACCATTCATGGCAAAAAAGAGACGGCACAGATTCCGCCTCTCCTACGCTCTTATCTGTAAAGGCCTATTTGACTGACCGGAACATTAGGGATGCATTGGTACCCCCAAAGCCAAAAGAGTTGGACAAGACAAGGTCAATATCCATTTTTTTCGCTTTATGAGGGACCAGATCAATCTTCGTTTCAATGGACGGATTGTCTAGATTGAGTGTTGGTGGCGCGATTTGGTCGCGAATCGCCAACATCGAGAAAATGGCTTCGACCGCACCAGAAGCACCGAGCAAATGCCCAATGGCTGACTTGGTGGAAGACATTGTCAATCCTTCTGCACCATCTCCAACCAGACGTTCAACCGCCCGCAATTCAATCTCATCTCCCAATGGTGTCGAAGTCCCGTGTGCATTGACATAATCAATCTCATCGGGACCGACACCAGCCCGTTTCAAAGCTGCAGTCATGCAGCGGAAGGCACCATCACCATCTTCAGAAGGCGCTGTGATATGATGCGCATCCCCAGACATGCCATATCCAACCACTTCAGCATAGATTTTTGCACCGCGTGCGACCGCATGTTCATATTCTTCAACCACAACGACACCCGCACCTTCACCCATCACAAAGCCGTCACGATCTTTGTCGTAGGGTCGAGATGCTTTTTCCGGTTCATCGTTAAAGTGGGTCGACAGCGCACGGCAAGCCGCAAAACCAGCAAGCGAGAGACGGCCAAGGGGGGATTCGGTCCCTCCAGCAACCATAACATCAGCGTCGCCCAGTGCGACCAAACGCGCAGCATCACCAATTGCATGAGCGCCGGTAGAACAGGCTGTCACCACAGAATGGTTGGGTCCTTTGAGACCATGACGAATGGAGACATAACCAGACGCTAGGTTAATCAATCGACCGGGAATAAAAAATGGACTGATCCGACGAGGGCCTTTTTCCTGCAATTCATAGGCGCCCTTTTCGATACCAAGCAAACCACCGATACCAGATCCGATCATGACACCCGAAGTGATTTGATCTTCATAGCTTTCCGGATGCCAGTTTGCATCGGCCAAAGCCTGATCCGCAGCGGCCATAGCATAGAGAATGAACCCATCTACTTTACGCTGTTCCTTGGGGGACATGACGTCGTCGGGATTGAATGTACCATTTGATCCATCCCCGAAAGGCAATTGACAAGCAATCTGACAGGCAATGTCATCACATTTAAAGCCAGTTGCTTTCCCGGCTCCACTCTTGCTCGCCAGAATATTGGACCATGTCGTCTCAACCCCATTTCCAAGTGGGCTAACCATCCCTAGGCCGGTCACGACAACTCGTCTCATCCTAACTCTCCGATCATCCTTGTTCATAGTCTCGCCTCTACCAGCCACATACAGGGGGCGAGTGAGTTTTCAACTCTATAACCCGAAAAATCGGGAGGAGTAAGCATTATTCGACACTTATTCATTTCAGACTCGTTCTTTACACGCAAGCGAGGCCTGTACAAATTGCCCGAACAAAAAAATCCGGAAGGAGACATGCCCCATCCGGATCCAAATCGATCAATGATATCCCGAGTTGTCAGGATACATTGTAAACCAATTAGCTTGCTGCTTTGGTCAGGAAGGAGACAGCATCGCCAACAGTCTGAATGGTTTCAGCAGCATCATCAGGAATTTCGGTGCCGAATTCTTCTTCGAACGCCATAACCAGCTCAACAGTGTCAAGGCTGTCTGCGCCCAGATCGTCAATGAAGCTTGCTGTGTCGGTAACTTTTTCAGCGTCAACGCCGAGATGTTCGATCACGATTTTTTTTACGCGTTCAGCGATATCGCTCATGTTATTTCCTCAAATTTAGCATTCGATCAAGTTTGGAAAAACAGCTTGCTTTGGCCAATTGCCGCACAAATCACTTTCCCGATTATGTACATATCCAATTGGCCTGAAGGATCTAACCAAAGATCCGCTGTTTCAGGCACCAGGTTATTCAACCACTTCCAAATCAGCCAGAAACACGGCTTTCACAGGAATTCGCGCGGTTCGTAACACACTTTCTTGCGCTTGAGAAGATCAGGAATTGCGTTCGAAAGCAATTGTCTTTCTCATCCCAAGTCTTTTCCCTTGAAATACGACACAGTGCGCAGCAGAAAATAGAGCACATTCGTATCCCAAAAACACTAGATCATTGCCATGCCGCCATTGACGTGCAGGGTTTGACCCGTGACATAGGCCGCTTCATCGCTGGCCAGATAAACCGCAGCAGCGGCAATTTCGTCAGGCGTCCCCATGCGGGAAGCCGGAATAGAAGCATTGATCGCCTCCTGTTGAGCATCATTCAAGCGATCGGTCATGGCCGTTTTGATGAAGCCAGGAGCAATGCAGTTCGCGGTGATGCCACGCGAAGCAACTTCTTGCGCCAAAGACTTGGTCATGCCGATCATACCCGCTTTTGCAGCGGCATAATTACCCTGCCCGGGGTTTCCCGTCACACCGACAATCGATGTAATCCCGATGATTCGGCCATTCCGGCGCTTCATCATGCCACGAAGAACAGCACGAGAAAGACGCATAGCTGAGGTCAAATTAACGTTGATCACTTGATCCCAGTCTTCATCCTTCATCCGCATAAACAACCCATCACGCGTGATACCCGCATTGTTTACGAGAATATCCAGCTGCCCCATCGCCTTTTCAGCATCGCCAGCAAGTGCGGCAACTGATTCAGGATCAGACAAATTGGCTGGTGTAATGAAGACACGCTCTCCGCCGAGCTTATGCGCCACTTCTTCCAAGACTTCCACACGCGTACCAGACAGAGCGACCGTCGCACCCTGTTTGTGCAGAGCGGCTGCGATCGCTTCACCAATTCCGCCGCTAGCGCCAGTGACAAGGGCGCACTTTCCACTCAGATCAAACATAGCATTTCCCTCTTTGGATCAAATATCTCATGGTCCACGGCCTTGACCGCAACGAACCGAACATAGATAGACCCGTTTTTCTCGCTTTACAGGGTCATTCCCAAGCAAGATCATTTCCCGACGCGCCCCGAAGGGCTGTCTCTGGGCGGGAAATATAGTAGATTATTTTGGCGATGCAATCATAGATCAGACGAGTTTTTCCAGTGCAGCATCAATATCAGCGGGCTCGCCAACATTGACAGTTGCAATGCCCTTAACAATCCTACGCGCAAGTCCCGTCAAAACTTTACCCGTTCCGATTTCAAACAGACAATCAACACCGTTGTTCGCCAACCACATCACAGACTCAGACCAACGGACCATGCCAGTCACTTGCTCAACGAGATGTTTGCGGATTGCTTCTGGATCATCCACAGAGCTCGCCAAAACATTTGCCACCAGTGGAACACTAGGTTTGTTGATAGTTACGCCCGCGAGTGCCTCAGCCATGACGTCTGCTGCTGGGGCCATCAAAGCACAATGGAAAGGTGCACTAACAGGCAACAAAAGTGCGCGTTTAGCACCCTTTTCCTTGGCAAGAACGGCGGCCCTTTCAATCGCAGCCTTGGCACCGGAAATCACCACCTGCCCTGTCGCGTTATCATTGGCGACCTGACAGACCTCACCCTCGGCGGCAGCAGCTGCAACGGCGCGCGCATCTTCAATCGTCAAACCAAGGATAGCCGCCATTGCGCCTTCCCCAACCGGCACAGCCTTCTGCATCGCATCCCCACGGATACGCAACAAACGAGCTGTATCAGAAAGGCTCAAAGCGCCAGATGCAGCAAGCGCGGAATACTCACCAAGTGAATGGCCGGCGACAAATGACACTTTGTCTGCCAATACCAAGCCCTTTTCTTCCAAAACGCGCATAGCGGCAATCGACGCGGCCATAAGAGCAGGCTGGGCGTTGCTTGTGAGAATCAACTCGTCAGTTGGTCCGTTCCACATTACATCCGACAGTTTCTCACCCAACACATCGTCTACTTCTTCATATACGGCGCGGGCGACTGAAAACTCATCCGCCAATGCTTTGCCCATACCAACAGCTTGACTACCCTGACCGGGAAAAGTGAATGCAATACTCATTTCGTCTCCAACCTTATTCGGAAATGCATTTACGCACTCCGCTCGTTGACCCAGCCACATCTTATCTCGATATGATTCGGTTTTATTTTTGTTGCCTACAAAGTCAGCTGCTGTCCCTGCGCTGCGTTCATCGCTAAATAAACGCGCTCTTTGCTCGCTCGACTGCCATTTCTGACACTTTTGTGACATATCGCATCGCTATTGGCGGCATTGCCCACAAGAGTCAAGGCTTGCTGCTCGTTGCTGTTCGAAAAGTCGCTCTTTTATACTTTAATCTAACATTATGCACTTTCTCTCCCCTGCAAAGCAGATAAGCCTAGTGTTGAAATAAGAGCGTTTACGTTTGCTACAGGACAGCCCAGCAACCCACTATTGCAGAATAATATGGGCAAACACACGGTTTTTGGCCTTGCACATTGGCAGAATTCGTCTATAAAGCGCCAATCAGCTTGGCGAGGCCGAGGGCTGAACGAAAGACTGTTGCCTAAATTCTTGCGAAATCAAGACCGATGGCAGTGGAGGGAGCATAAAGCGACCGCCTTTCTGTGTCCTCGCTCTTTAAAGCGAGTAATTCTCAAAAGAGCCTTGTCTTGAGGCTTTTTGGAGGCTTTGCGCCTGCCAGTTGATATACTGTAACCAATAGACAAGGTAGGAACAATGGCGCTGTATGAGCACGTTTTCCTTGCTCGCCAGGATATTTCTCAGCAACAAGTTGAGTCTCTGGTAGAGCAATATAAAACCCTGATCACCGAAGCTGGCGGCACCGTCGGTAAGGTTGAATACTGGGGTTTGAAATCCATCGCGTACCGCATCAACAAAAACCGTAAAGCACATTATGTTCTTATGAACATCGATTCTGCTTACGACGCTGTTGCTGAAATGGAGCGTCTGATGCGTATCAACGAAGATGTCATGCGTTTCATGACCATTCGCGTTGAAGAGCTTGAAGAAGATCAGTCTGCAATGATGCAGAAACGTGATCGTGACGACCGTGGTGGTCGTGGTGATCGTGGCCCACGTGGTGATCGTAATGATCGCGGCCCACGTGGCGATCGTGGTGACCGTCGTCCGCGCCGTGAAGAAACACGCGACGAAGCACCTGCAACACCAGCACCTGCAGCTGAATAGAAGGAGCAAGAAATATGTCTGGAGCACGTCGTCCATTTTTCCGTCGTCGCAAAACTTGCCCTTTCTCTGGCGATAATGCACCTAAGATCGATTACAAAGACATCCGTCTTCTGCAGCGCTATGTTTCCGAGCGCGGCAAAATCGTTCCTTCACGGATTACGGCAGTTTCTGCCAAAAAACAGCGTGAATTGGCTCGTGCCATCAAACGCGCTCGTTTCCTTGGCCTTTTGCCATACGTCATCAGCTAGTCGCTGAAGACAAGCATTTTGGTAAAGGGCGGATTCATTTTCGCCCTTTACCGGCTCTCTAAATCGAGACAAAAAATCCGTTGGGGTATGGCATTGTGACCTGCCTCTAACCGCCAGACAAAAGCCCAAGCGGGCATGCGGGACAGCAAATCGTATGAACCATTTCCTGATCATAGGCATTGTGGCCGGTCTTTGCACCGCCTTGCTCAACCTATCCGGTTATGCCGGTGGGGTGTTTGGTATTGGCTTCATTCTCGTTATGATTTCCCCACTTCCCGTCATGATCGCATCTCTCGGCTGGGGATCTTTCACAGGCTTGATCGCCGCCCTCACCTCTGGTGTTGTCTTGGCGTTGATGATCAGCCCGCTTGCAGGATTTCTGTTTCTCCTGCTTACCAGCATTCCCGCATGGTGGTTTACCCATTTGCTCGGCCTTAACCGAGTTGACGAAACCACCGGTGAGGCGGAATGGTTCCCCCTTGGCCGCCTGCTTCTCTGGATAGCCGGACTAGCTGCAATTGCCAGTATGGCGATGTTTATCCCGTTTGGCTTCAGCCTTGAGACCTACAATGACAGCATTGCGGCATTGATGAACCAAGTCTATAGCGCCCAACAGTCGTCAACGCCGGCTGCTGCCGGTGTCAGCCTGGACGATCTAATTGCCATCATCAGCCGTCTCGCCCCAACAGTTTCCGCATTGATGCTGGTCATCAGCACCAGCGCGAACCTCTATCTGGCGGCAAAAATCGTTGAAAAATCAGGACGCCTTGCACGGCCTTGGCCAAATCTGCACGAACTCACCACACCGGTAAGCGCTGCTTACATATTCATGGCTAGCCTCGCTGCTATATTTCTACTCAGCGGCCTTGCCGGTGTTTTTGCACAAATTGTCGCCTCCAGCTTCGGCGGAACTCTGTTGCTGGTCGGGCTTTCCGTCCTTCACTATCTCACCCGATTCTCAAAGACACGAACTGCAGTTCTCTGGGGCACATATTCTATGCTCCTGATCTTTCAATGGATCGGGCTATTTCTGGTCATTCTGGGCACAAGCGAAGTGCTGATCAATATCCGCTCGCGTGCGCCCAAAGGTCCCAAAGGACCTTCGGAACCACAGGATGGACCAAACTAAACAAGGTCGAAAGACCACAACCAAACCTAAAGATCTGCCGCCCCGCTTGGTCGGCGGCAACAACAAATGGAGACTAAAATGGATGTAATTCTTCTAGAACGCGTTGCTAAACTCGGCCAGATGGGCGAAATGGTTACAGTTCGCACCGGTTATGCGCGCAACTTCTTGCTGCCACAAGGCAAAGCAATCCGCGCAACAGAAGCAAACAAAAAACGTTTTGAAACAGAACGCGCCCAGCTTGAAGCACGCAACCTTGAAGCCAAAAAAGAAGCTGAATCTCTTAAAGAAACCATCGGTGAAAAAACGGTTATCATCATCCGTGCGGCTTCAGAAACAGGCCAGATGTATGGTTCGGTTTCAACCCGCGATCTGGCTGATTCTTTGACGGAAGAAGGCGTCTCCATCAACCGGTCCCAGATTTCTTTGGCCCGCCCAATCAAATCAATCGGCCTGCATGAAGTGACCGTTGTCCTCCATCCTGAAGTCGAACTGACCGTTACCGCCAACGTTGCACGCTCTCAGGATGAAGCCGAGCGCCAGCAAGCAGGTGAAGACCTTTCCCTCACCGAACGCGATGATGCGTTTGAGTTTGAAGATGATCTGGAACTTGATGAAGATCTGCTGGAAGAAATCGAAGGTGAGGAAGTTTCCGAAGAGCCAGAAGTTTCTGAAGAAGAATTCACCAAAGAAGCTGAATAAGCCAAACTTCTTGCACCGCTTTGCCTAGAGACACCCTCGGCGCCCAAGCGGACATGACACACAGAGAAAAGCCCGGTCCCAAACCGGGCTTTTTTATGCCAATAACAAATTGCTTGTTGTCAGTCAGAAATCCCAAACAACATCATTCTTTAAAAAGATCCGCGCATCGTGATGTTTGAAAAAGATCTAAGAGCAACACACCACCCAACAGCAATGTCGATCTCACCACTCTTAAACCTGATTCTGAAGTTTAGGTTCGGGACAGAAACGATTCTTTTGACTCACCAATCTCCACCGACGAGTCCAGCAAAAAGCTGTATAAAAAAGTTATGTCTGTTGATTGCCGTGAATAGTAATTTGGACACTTCTAATTATGTGCGTCCTGTGGCTATTTAAAAAACGACTGGAAGAATGAGGACGAGAATGGAAATTGCCGCAAAGCGCGACACCGCCGAAACCATAAGCACGCGTCATGCTCCACACAATTTGGAAGCAGAGCAACAGCTTTTGGGTGCGATTCTGGTCAACAACCAAACGTATGACCGCGTCGAAGCATTTTTGAAGCCACAGCATTTTTTCGATCCCAACTTGCAAGAGATTTTTGAGAAAACATCCGCTCTCATTCGTGCCGGTAAAATAGCATCTCCCGTAACACTCAAGACATTCTTTCCTGCAGACCATCTGGTCGCAGACATGCCGATTGATATTTACTTGCTGCGTCTGGCCTCGCAAGCGACATCCATCATCAATGCCGAAGACTTTGGCTTGCTGATTATGGATCTGGCCACCCGGCGCAATCTGATTGAAATTGGTACCGACGTGGTCAATGTTGCGTTTGATGCACCGATTGACATGCCTCCGCGGGCTCAAATCGAGGACGCAGAGAAGCGCCTGTTCGAGCTGGCCGAAAAAGGCGGATCAGACGGCGGTTTCAAAACCTTTGCGACAGCAGCAACCGAAGCCATCGAAATGGCCGAAGCCGCGTATAAACGCGATGGTCAACTGTCCGGCATAGCAACTGGCCTCAATGATCTTGATGCCAAAATGGGTGGTTTGCAACATTCCGATTTGATCATTCTGGCGGCGCGACCTGCAATGGGCAAAACCTCGCTTGTCACCAACATTGCCTATAATGTGGCCAGCGTCTATCGCTCGGAAGAGCAACCCGATGGCTCACTGAAAACGACCAACGGAGGCGTTGTCGGCTTCTTCTCGCTCGAGATGTCAGCGGAACAGCTCGCAACGCGTGTGATCGCTGAACAGGCGATGGTGTCTTCGGAAAAGATTCGGCGTGGTAAGGTCGATCAAAACGAATTTGCCCGCATCGCCCACAAAGCACAGGAAATGCAGGTCACACCCCTGCATATTGACCAGACAGGTGGTATTTCCATCGCTCAATTGTCGGCGCGTGCCCGCAGACTGAAACGCCAAAGAGGGCTGGATCTGCTAATCGTCGACTATCTACAACTTTTGAGTGGGTCCTCTGCCAAATCCTCACAGGGCCGCGTGCAGGAAATCACCGAGATCACGACCGGTCTAAAAGCCTTGGCCAAGGAGCTGGCTGTCCCCATCATCGCATTGTCACAGCTCTCCCGTCAGGTTGAATCACGAGACGACAAACGCCCTCAGCTGTCTGACTTGCGCGAATCTGGTTCCATCGAGCAGGACGCCGACGTCGTTATGTTTATCTATCGTGAGGAATATTACAAAGAACGTGAAATGCCCAAGGAAGGCACCGAAGAATTTTTCACGTGGCAGGCAGAGATGGAACGTTGCATGGGTAAAGCAGAAATCATCATCGCCAAGCAGAGGCACGGACCCACAGGCATCGTGCCGGTTGCGTTCCAGCCAGAATTCACCCGCTTCTCCGATCTGGCGCAGGACGACTATATTCCCGAGGCCTACGAATAACGCTCGCCAGCCTCTAGGAAGAGTGGAAATAGCGACAATTTGGCACTGCGGGCGGCTGTTCAAGCAGACCATTTTGGAGGATGATCGAAAGAGATCTTCTATGCCCTAGGACCGAAAGCCAGATCATGACCCAAAGCATCATGCCCTCTCCTCATGTCACCTTCTTGTCAGCACCGGACGAAAGTGTCGCGGGAAACATCCTGAGCGTCGACCTTGCTGCCTTGGCAGACAATTATCAGCTCCTGGCAGAAAAAAGCGGCGCGGCAACGTGCGCGGCGGTGATCAAGGCCGATGCCTATGGGCTTGGGCTGGAACAAGCCGCCAAAGCCCTATGGGCAGCAGGGTGTCGCACTTTTTTTGTCGCGTTGCCTCAAGAAGGAGCCAGAGCGCGTTCCGTCCTGCCCGATGCGATGATCTATGTGCTGAATGGTTTGGTTGGCGATAGCAGCGCTGTCTGTGCAGACTATTACAACAGTTTTTCCCTAAGGCCGGTGCTGGGTAGCTATGAAGAGCTGGATTTGTGGGAAACCTATTGTGCCAGCATTGCCACACCATTGCCCTGTGCACTGCATTTTGATACCGGCATGAACAGATTGGGCCTCGGCCGCAAGTCTGCTTTCATGCTGTCCGAAAAATGGAAGCAAAATCCACCAAGCTTTATCATATGCCTGATCATGAGCCACTTGGTCTGTTCAGATCAGCCACACCACCCGCTCAACAGCCAACAACTGGACCGATTCCGCTCGATCAGGGCCTGTTTCCCCGATGTTCCCGCATCATTGGCCAATTCGGCAGGAATATTTCTTGGGCCGGACTATCACTTTGAGCTCACCCGCCCGGGCATTGCGCTGTATGGAGGCCTCGCGATTGGCGACCATCCCAATCCTATGAAGGTTGTTGCCACCGTAAAAAGCCGCATTCTAACCACGCGCAATGTCCCCAAGGGATGGTCAGTCAGCTACGGCGCACAAGAGATCACCAAACGAGACAGCCGGCTTGCGACATTATGTATTGGCTATGCCGATGGATATTTGCGTGCAGGCGGCAGTTCTGATGAGAAAAAAGGCGCCAAAGTCTGGATCAATGGCTATGAAGCGCCGATCATTGGCAGGATCACCATGGATCTGACCATCATCGACGTGACCGACATACCCCATGAAACTGTACGGCGAGGAAGCTGGGCAGAAATATTTGGTGAACACATCCCGTTAGATGACGTTGCCCACCATGCCGGCACCATCGGTTACGAGCTTCTGACAAGTCTTGGCTTGCGCGCCCTCCGTCGCTATCTATAACAGATATGGGCGTTTGATTCCCCTCAGCGCAAAACATCCAGCCACAGCCACCCTCAATGTCAGGAACACCGCCTATGGCCCGCCAAAAATCGACCTTTGTCTGCCAGTCCTGCGGTGCTGTGAGCAACCAGTGGGCTGGAAAATGCGAATCCTGCGGCGAGTGGAACTCCATAACACAAGAAACCGAGGGCTCTGGCGTTGGCGGCTCACCCAACACCATACGTGGTAAATCCGGACGCATCGTTGAGCTGGTGTCTCTATCTGGGCAGGAAAAGCCTGCTCCCAGAATTGTCACTGGCGTGGCCGAACTTGACCGGGTCACAGGCGGCGGCTTTGTTAAAGGCTCAGTGTTGCTACTTGGAGGAACCCCTGGCATCGGTAAATCGACCTTACTCATTCAGGCTTCTGCTGCATTGGCTCAAAATGACCATAGCGTTGTTTATATTTCGGGCGAGGAAGCCATTGATCAGGTTCGTTTGCGCGCTGCGCGCCTCGGCCTTTCGCAAGCCACTGTTCAATTGGCTGCGGAGACTAGTGTTGAAGACATTCTCACCACACTCACCGCAGGGCCTCCGCCGGATATGGTGGTGATTGATTCGATCCAAACCTTGTGGACCGACAGCGCCGACAGTGCCCCGGGAACAGTCACTCAAGTGCGGGCCTCAGCGCAAGCTATGATTCGCTACGCCAAACAAACCGGCGCGGCAGTGATTCTGGTCGGGCACGTCACAAAAGACGGCCAAATCGCAGGACCGCGCGTTGTGGAGCATATGGTTGACGGCGTGTTGCAATTCGAAGGCGACGCAGGCCATCAGTTCCGCCTGCTGCGCGCACTTAAAAACCGGTTTGGCCCCACAGATGAAATCGGCGTGTTCGAAATGACCGGCGGCGGATTAACCCAAGTGGCCAACCCTTCGGCAATGTTCTTGGGAGAGCGCAACATTTCCACCCCCGGAGCCGCAGTCTTTGCCGGAATGGAAGGCTCTCGCCCCTTGTTGGTTGAAATTCAAGCCTTGGTGGCCCAATCACCGCTCGGCACCCCGCGACGGGCCGTTGTCGGTTGGGACACAAGTCGCCTGTCTATGGTTCTTGCTGTTCTTGACGCCCATTGTGGCGTACGTCTTGCCGGACATGATGTCTATCTCAACGTCGCAGGTGGCCTTAAAATAACCGAGCCTGCAGCAGACCTTGCCGTCGCAGCGGCGCTGGTGTCCTCGCTTGCGGGGGTCGCGTTGCCATCAGAATGTGTCTATTTCGGCGAAGTCAGCCTATCGGGAGCCATCCGACCAGTCGCGCACGCACCGGCCCGAATCAAGGAAGCGGCCAAACTTGGGTTTGTAAGCGGCGTTATTCCTCAGGCATCGTTGAAATCAACAAAAACAGCAGAATTGGACCTTTCGAGCTTAGAAACACTCGCAGATTTGGTCGCTCGTATCGCTGTGGGTTCACAATTGACCACGGATGAGGCCAACGAGGATTGAGAAGTTGACCAAAAAGCCTTGCTCTTGCCCCCTTCATGGTCCTATAGAGACAATCAAACGCGTTCTTTGCCGAGATCTGTTGGCAGAACCACCCGCGCACCGCTAGATAACAGGATGAAATTCTAATGCCCATCACACTCCTTGACGGGATTTTTCTTATCGTCTTGCTGATTTCCGCCTTCCTTGCCATGATCCGCGGCTTTGTGCGCGAAGTCCTTTCCATCGGTGCTTGGTTGGCTGCAGCATATCTGACTGTCACCATGTTCGAGCATGTGCTGCCCTACGTCCAGACATACCTGCCTCAGCCTATCGTGGCACAAGGCGCGACAGCTCTGGGGATTTTCCTGATCACCTTGATCGTGGTATCCTTTATCACCATGCAAATTTCCGATTTTATATTGGACAGTCGCATCGGCGCCTTGGATCGCACGCTCGGTTTTGTATTTGGTGCCGCACGTGGTGCTGTTTTGATGGCCGTTGCGATGATCTTCTTCAACTGGTTCGTTCCTGAAGACAAACAACCGACTTGGGTTGCGCAGGCCAAAGCCAAACCCCTGTTGAACAGCGTTGGTGAACGTTTGATCAATCTGTTGCCGGATGATCCCGAAGAACAATTGCTGGAAAAGCTCAAGCAAAGACGTGAAGGCACGGCCGACACTGACGATACAAGCTACAAGAACGGTGAAGCCACTGAACTTGATAATCTGGTTGGCAATAGCAGCAATAACTAAGTTCGCCTTGGTAAAAATTGTCACGGCAACCAAAGCATTGCAGACGAAACAGCTTAGCTGTGGTAGAAAAGATTTCAATGGAATGGCGGGTACAACCCGCCATTCTCATTTTTACGGGTTAGTGCATCATATTTGCGCTCGATTGAGCGCTTGATGCTCTAGACATCAGATCATAGCGCCGCGGGATTAGTGCCCCGCACAACAAGGCAGTGTGATTTAGACGAGCAGCAAAAGGACCTCTCGCTCATGTCGGTTAAGGGACAAACCCCAGCGTCTCACTCTCTCCCACTGACTGAATCCAACAGTCAGATCACACCAACCAATCACACAGACGATGATTGGAACATGGAAGGCGACACTCTGCATGAGGAGTGCGGTGTTTTTGGCATCTATAAAACACCCGATGCAGCAGCTCTTACGGCATTAGGGCTGCATGCCCTGCAGCATCGTGGTCAAGAAGCAGCAGGCATCGCAACCTATGACGGCGAACACTTCCATTTAGAACGACGGTTTGGTCTCGTTGGGGATAATTTCTCCAATGCGCACACGTTGGAACGGCTGCCCGGCACGGCTTCCATCGGACACAATCGATACTCAACAGCTGGCGGCGCTGCCCTGCGCAACATTCAGCCGCTGTTTGCAGAACTTGAAGGTGGCGGCATCGCCGTTGCGCACAATGGCCAGTTCACCAACGCCATGACCCTGCGCAAATCGTTGATCAAACGCGGTGCAATCTTCCAGTCAACGTCCGACTCAGAAGTGGTATCACAGTTGATTGCCAAAAGCCGCGAGTCAAACATCGTAGACCGCTTCATTGACGCAATTCGCCAAATGGAAGGCGGATACGCATTGATAGCCCTCACCCGCAAAAAGCTCATTGGTGCACGCGACCCTATTGGTATTCGTCCTTTGGTTCTGGGCGATTTGAACGGCTCTCCCGTGCTTGCATCCGAGACATGCGCGCTGGATATGATCGGTGCAAAATTCGTGCGGGATATCAAAAATGGCGAAGTGGTTGTCTGCACCGACGAAGGCGTAGAGAGCTACCATCCCTTCCCCGATGTCCCCGCCCGCCTCGATATTTTTGAATATATCTATTTTTCACGCCCTGACTCGGTATTTGATGGTAGATCGGTTTATGACGTTCGCAAGGCTCTGGGCCGTGAGTTGGCCAAGGAATTGCCGCTAGATGTCGATGTGGTTGTTCCTGTCCCCGATTCGGGTGTTCCAGCCGCATTAGGCTATGCACAAGGCGTTGGCATACCATTTGAACTGGGCATCGTCCGCAATCACTATGTCGGCCGAACCTTCATCGAACCAACACAACAAATCCGCGCATTAGGTGTTCGCCTAAAACACTCCGCCAACCGCTCACAGGTTGAAGGAAAAAGGATCGTTTTGGTCGACGACAGTCTGGTTCGGGGCACAACCTCTTCGAAAATCGTACAGATGATGCGCGATGCAGGCGCGACAGAAGTGCATATGCTTCTGGCTAGCCCGCCAATCACCCACTCAGACTATTATGGAATCGATACACCTGATCGGGCCAATTTGCTTGCCGCACAATATGATCTTGAAGGCATGCGCAAATATATTGGCGCAGATTCACTTGGCTTTATTTCCCTTGATGGTGTCTATCGTGCCTGTGGTTATGCCAAGCGTAACAATAAATCACCGCAATTCACCGACCATTGCTTCACCGGCGACTATCCAACCGCTCTGGTAGACATTGAAGGGGCCGAGGACCATCGTGCAGGCGGGTTGCTGAAAGAATAAGCCCTGAATGTCAACAGACAGGGCGTGCCAAAAGAAAGACAGACGACATGACAGAAAAACGTCTTGAAGGACGTGTGGCTGTAGTGACAGGCGCATCACGGGGCATTGGCTGGCAAGCAGCAATCGCCCTCGCACGCGAAGGTGCGCATATCATTGCTGTTGCCAAAACAGTTGGCGCATTGGAAGAGCTTGATGATGCAATCAAGGCCTTTGGTGGCGCCACCACGCTCGTGCCGCTTGACCTGATGGATTATGAAGGCATAGATCGCCTTGGTGCCGCTATCTTTGAGCGGTGGGGCAAACTCGACATATTGTTTGCCAATGCCGGTTTGCTCGGTGCTGTCACGCCGTTGGGCCATGCAGATCCTGTAAAAGACTGGGACAAGGTTTTGGGTGTGAATCTGACGGCCAATTGGCGCCTTATTCGTTCATTCGACCCTTTACTACGACAGTCAGATGCAGGTCGCGCCCTGTTCATGACCTCCGGTTCTCCACACAAATGCAAACCATACTGGGGTGTTTATTCCGTATCCAAGGCTGGCCTTGAAGCCCTTGTACGCACCTACGCAGGTGAAACCGAACAAACCAATATGCGCGTAAATTGTTTCAATCCCGGCCCGACACGCACCGGTATGCGCGCCAAAGCCGTTCCAGGGGAAGATCCAAAAACCCTGCCCCACCCAAGCGAATTGGCTCCCTATATTGTTGATTGTCTGGTGCCCGCCTGTACAGGCCACGGCCGAATGTTCAATTACCCATCCAAAAGCTGGAAAGACTACGGAAGCCCGCTGATCGACTAACATAACGTCGTTCATGTCCCATCGTTATATTAGTTATCAATTACTTACATCGGTTTGTTTGCGCATTTCACCCAAAAGGCGCCACCGGAATCAAAAAATGAGAAAGCCGTGATAATCTTATGAATTATCACGGCTTTTTATTTATTATTCCATAATCTTGAATCGCCTAGTCAATCTTTTCAATCTCTCGATCATGGCTTGGCAAGAACCCGAATTCATCGCCCTGCATTGCCTGCCGCAAACGCTCTTGTGCTTCACTGGCTTCACGCTGACGATCCCACATAGACGCATATAACCCGCCTTGTTCCAGCAGATCCGCATGCCGACCACGTTCACGGATTTTGCCCGCTTCAAGAACAATGATCTCATCAGCACCGATGACAGTCGACAACCGGTGTGCAATCACAACCGTAGTCCGATTTTGCGATACTTCATCCAGAGCGGTTTGAATTTCTTGTTCTGTATGACTATCCAATGCAGACGTCGCCTCATCAAGCACCAGGATAGGTGGCGCTTTGAGAATGGTTCGCGCAATAGCCACACGCTGCTTTTCACCACCTGACAACTTCAAACCACGCTCCCCGACCTCGGTTTGGAAACCGGCTGGCAAGCTGGCGATGAAATCTGAGACTTGAGCCAGTCGAGCAGCTTCGACAATTTCACTTTGCTCCGCATCAGGACGTCCATAGCCGATATTATACAAAAGCGTGTCGTTAAACAGCACCGTGTCTTGTGGCACCATTCCAATATTATGCCGCAGGCTCTGCTGCTGCACGTCTCTCAGATCTTGCCCGTCGATGGTGATAGAGCCATCGGTTACATCATAAAAACGGAACAGCAACCTTGAGATGGTCGATTTACCCGCACCGGACGGCCCGACAATTGCAACAGTTTTCCCTGCAGGCACCTCAAAGCTAACCCCCTTCAGGATTGGCCTGTCAGCATCATAATGAAAAGACACATTGTCAAACCGCACAGCCCCACCAGACACAGCAAGGGGCGCAGCGTCAGTCTTATCGATCACTTCAGCAGGTTGGCGCATCAACTCAAACATGGCTTCCAAATCCACCAAACCTTGTTTGATCTCGCGATGCATGAAACCGAAAAAGTTGAGCGGAATGAACAGCTGCATCAAAAGCGCATTAATCAGTACAAAGTCGCCAACCGTTTGCGTGCCATCGATCACCGCCCGCGCCGAAAGCGCCATACACACGGCCATGCCAATAGAAAAGACCGTGATCTGGCCAAAGTTCAACCAAGCCAAAGAAACCCATGTACGAATGGCATTCTTCTCATAAACGGCCATAGATTTGTCAAACCGCGTTGCTTCACGCTCTTCGTTGCCGAAATACTTGACGGTCTCGAAATTCAACAAACTGTCGACCGCTTTAGAATGTGCATCATTGTCGGACTCGTTCATCTTGCGCCGGATATCAATCCGCCAAGAACTCACCTTCGCGGAAAAAACCACGAAGACCACCACCATTACCACGACAACCAGCAGATAAACGAAGTCGAATTCATAGGCGATGACGATTGCCATAAAGATGAATTGCAACAGTGTCGGAAATGCATTGAGGATCGTATGCCGCACAACAGACTCAATGCCCTTGGTGCCGCGCTCAATGATCCGAGACAAGCCCCCCGTGCGGCGCTGCAAGTGAAACCTCAATGACAGGTTATGCATATGCCGGAATGTTTCATTCGACAGATTGCGTACCGCATATTGCCCAACACGAGCAAACAAAGCATCGCGCATCTGATCAAAGCCGACATTCAAGATCCGCCCCACACCATAGGCGGCGACCAGCATGATTGGAATGCTCAACCATGCAATCATGCCAACGCCGTCAGCTGCATTGGGTTGCGTCAAGGAGTCAGTCGACCATTTGAACAAATAGGGTGTTAGCACATTGACGGCCTTGCCAAAAACCATGGCAATCATAGCGACCGCCACCCTTGTCTTTAAATCTGAACGATTTGTTGGCCAGATATAAGGCCACAGATTGCGTAGGGTTCCAAATGCGGACGCTTCTGCATCAACGCTTTTGGCCTTAGTGCCTGCCGGTTTAGCGATAGGGGGTGTTTGCACCATAAATACTTGGTCCTGAGGTTGGCGGCATGCAACCGCGCATTCTATTCGAAATTGGTCTGTCAGATATCGCCTTCAATCAGACGGCTCGTGAGAGCCAAATTGTGCGAAGAAAAGATCATTGGCTGAGGAGAGCCATTTGATTTTCTCTTGGTTGATCCGATAGTGAGACTGCTGTCCTGCCGTTTCCAATTCGATGAATCCACACTCTCGCAAAACCTTCAGATGTTGGGACACCGTCGATTGAGCCAAAGGCAACGCAGAGCAAATATCACCGCAACAACGGCTGCTTTGCTTACCTATCTTGGACAGAATCATCAACCGAACTGGATGCGACAAAGCTTTGTAGGCCAATGCCAAATCTTCCACATTCGAACAACACGCGTTCTGCGGCTCTGTTAGGTCCATTTCCAGAGGGATAGAACTGAGGCGCGTATCACGCATCATGTGTCCAATCGTTGAGATATTGGTTTTGAGGTGGGGCGTAAGAAACAGTCTTCATCGTAATTGTGCGATAAATAGACCAAATCATTGCACATAGCAAGAGTTCATCGAAAAAATACGATGAACTCGCACAAAAAAGCGGCCCGGATTTTTCCGAGCCGCTCCATATTTTGCTTCACCATTTCAGCGACCCAACCGAACGCAACGCGCCCTATTGGGCAACTTGTTCGCTGGCACCAGCAGATTGCTTCGTTTCCGGCGCATCTTCGATCGCATCAAAGTTTGTTTCCCAATCAGCCTCACCCTGCGGCAATTCAAAAACTTGCCCCGGATAGATCCAATGGGGATTGCGAATCTGAGACGCATTGCTGTCATAAATCGTGGAGTAGCGAATACCGGCACCATACACCCGACGGGCAATCTCCCACAGATTGTCGCCGCGACGAATAATGACTTTCTTGAGCTTCACCTCTTCAGAAACAGCATATGCCGCACCCTGATCCGGTTCGGGCGTTTCCGCCGCCCCTTCCCCGCTGACAGCAGCCAAAGGAGCTTGTTTTTTGGAGAATGTTACTTCAGCGCGTGTCGCGACAGAACCAGTTTTGGGATCAAACAAATCAACCCGCGCCTGATGTGTACCGGGCTCCAAACTCAACTTACCGTCAAACAAGAACCGACCAGTCTCTCCGCTTTTGCTATCGGAAATAGCGCGATTATTAACATAGAGACGAACGGCAGATCCGGCTGGCTCTGCAGCGCCAGCGACAAACAAGACATCCCCTTCCAATTCAACCGCTTCAATAGAAACGACCATTGATTTGGATGCTTCGGGCTTTTGCTCAGGAGCCTCGGCCTTATCAACCGGCTCTATGACGTCTGGCTTTATTGTCGGAACAACGGGCTCAGCCACTGTCTCGGCCTCATTGGAGGCAACAACAGGATCGGAAGCTGGCTCAACTGGTTCTGCCGCCAAAGGTTCAACCACTTCAACTGCGGGTGGGATGGCATCCTCGACCTTCGCGATTGTTTCAGCATTTTCTGACGGGCTAGCAACGTCTTTGACAGTTTTTTCGATGCTTTCTGCGACAGGTTCCACCACTTGCTCGACTTCAGCGACAACTGACTTGGTATCATCAACAGCTGCAACGACAGGAGTTTCAGCAACCGTTTCAACTTGAGACGTTGATTTGGCAATCTTGGCCAAAACCTTTGAGGCTTGACCCGGCTCGGTCTCGACAACAAGAAGCTCGCCTTTGCCATCTTCAGGCAATGCCACGGTCACATTGCTCGACGAAGTTAGTGTGTTTGAATTGTCCTTGGACACCGCTGACAATGAAAGGTCGGAAACACCTTCATTCAGCGCCTCCTCCAACACCATGACCCATTCACCGGTGTCATTTGCCACAGCGCTGGAAATCACGGCATCACCGTTCTTCAGTTCAACTTTCCAACCAGGACTGGCTTTGCCCGCCACCAATGTCTGACCATCTGGCTGAACGCGCACAATATCAAACGATGGCACTTTGCTTTCAGGAACGGGGTCATCAGCAGGCCCTGTTTCTGTTACATCGACGGCAACATCAGGCTTTATCTCAGTAATTTTGGGTGCCTCAACAGGCGCGGTCAGAACTGCAGCCGGTGGAGTGGACACTTTAGCTTCGTCCCCAAAACCGAGTTGATCACCAAACACGACAACTCCAGCAGTGACTGCGGCGATGCCACCGCCAACGGCGAGTAGTAGAACAAGTGGGTTCATTCTTTAATCACACTTCTTTTTTGCCATCCAGTGGCCTATGCCTATCACAATTTTCCGCAATAAAACGGCTGTTTATCGCGCATTTGCACCGCAAATGAGCAAGCTTGGGGAAATTGCCAAGACAAATCGCATTTTTTGCCGTCACCATCTCGTAAACGAGAGATTCTCTCAATACTTATGCTGAGAAATAGCCCTTTTTTGCGCTATGGGCAAGATATAGCCCTTATAGAGCACAATCGCGGCATTTCCGCGACTCACTTTTTGAGCAATAAAGAACAAAAACATTGTTCTGATTGCCCTCGTCTCCCCTCATGGAGCCGCCGACTCCCCGACGCTTCGGGGATAGGTTCGTATTTGCCTTGACGGAACTCGCAACCAATGCCACATAGATTTTATGGCTATTTTGAAAAAAATCTGCGTTTATTGCGGCTCTGGTCGCGGCAACGATACCGCTTATTCTGAAGCTGCGCGTCTTCTCGGCCGCGACATGGCGAACCAAGGCATAGACCTTGTTTATGGTGGCGGGTCTGTCGGCCTGATGGGCATCACCGCAAAAAGCGTCCTCGACAATGGTGGCAAGGTCACGGGAATCATACCCGGCTTCCTGCAAGAGCGGGAAGTCATGTTAGATGCAGTTCAGGAACTGATCGTTACCGAAGACATGCATGAGCGCAAACGCAAAATGTTTGAAAGCGCTCAGGCGTTCATTGCTCTTCCCGGCGGCATCGGAACATTGGAAGAGTTGGTTGAGATGCTCACATGGGCCCAGTTGGGCCGCCACAAAAAACCAGTACTTCTCGCCAATATCAATGGCTTTTGGGATCCCCTCATGCGGCTGCTGGATCATATGCGCGAAGAAGAGTTTATTCGTTCGGGAATGGAAGTCTCCTTCCTATCCACGTCTAAACCAGAAGAAATGGTCTCACTGTTGATTGATGCAGCCAAAGCGCTGCCTGACACGGCCTTCATTGATGAGAGTGAAGGGCACGATCTCAAACGTTTCTAGATGAGCAGACTTGCGGACAAACGATCTCGTATTGAGATCCTATCCACATGCATTGATGCCAAATTGACAACGAATTGATATGCCGCACGGCAAGTCGGATGCTTTGGGTATAGGGCTTCAATGTGGCTTATAGGATGGCAACAATGCCTTCATATGAGCCGACAGAACTCACAAGCACCCTTTGAGGCCCCGATGAACCAGATTGCCATTTACGGAATGATAACCGCTTTGATCGTTGGACTGGTCGTCGGATTCCAAGGGATTCTAGGGGCCCGTGTCAGCTTGGCAGACAATGCCATCAGTACCGGATTGGTGATGTATGTGGCAGGTGGCTTGCTGGCGGTACTGTTTCTCGCAATGCTTTTTCCCACGGGTCATCTAACCATCGCTCCGCTTGGCGGCATGCGCATCGTGCTAATGTTATTGGGTGGTCTGGCGGGCGTCATCATCGTAACAGGATCAGCCTTTGCCTTTGCAAAGATCAGCCCCGCTGCGGCCGTCGCATTGATCATATTCGGCCAAATGCTGCTTGCGCTTATCGCGGACTGTTTTGGTTTGACCGGTCAAGAACCTCAACCAATAGACTTGCGCCGCGTTGCAGGATTATTGCTTTTAGCCGGATCCATTTGGCTCCTCATCCCCCATCGGGACTAGGCGTGACGCACAATTAGGCTTGCAGTGCGCGTTCATTCCGACGCTGCCGCGACGATAAAATCGCATCGTAGGAATACACAAGCACAGACAGCCAGATAAGCGCAAACGTTGCCAGTTTGCTCATTGAGACATCTTCTTGCAGTACAAAAACAGCGATCAAAAATTGAATGGTCGGATTCATATATTGCATGATCCCAAGCGTTGAAAGTCTGAGGCGTTTGGCGCCAGCTGAAAACCACATCAAAGGCAAGTAGGTCACCACGCCCGTAAACAACAGCAACAAACTTGTCGTCGGGTCAGCAATGGATAAATGCCCCTCACCGGTCATTTGAACATAAATCACATAGCTGATCGCAAAGGGCGCAACAAACAGCAGCTCAATCAACAGCCCCAAATTGGGCCCCACTGGCACAATTTTGCGCAAATAGCCGTAAGTGCCAAATGTAAAAGCTACAACGAGTGACACCACCGGTAGCGTGCCCAGCAAAACCAGCTGCAACAATATGGCGGCCACCGCCAGAATAATCGCAGCGATTTGCAGCCGGGACAGGCGCTCTGACAGAAAAACATATCCCATCGCAACATTGAGAAGCGGTACAATAAAATATCCAAGGCTGGCTTCTGTCGCATGGCCGACACTTACGGCCCAGATATAGGTCAACCAATTGATGGAAATCAGTACACTGGTTGCCAGCAACACCCAAAATACTTTGGGGTTTATCAAGGCCAACCAGACTTCACCCCAGCGTTTGCGCACCAGAAAAAACAGCCCCAGCAGTAGCAGCGACCATGACACCCTGTTGGCCACCACCTCAATAGAAGGCACATGCGATAGCGCAGCATAATAGAGCGTCAGTGTACCCCAAGAGCCGTAGGCTGCAAAAGCGGCCAACACCCCAAGCCGGGCCTCTTTGTCCGACCGGTCGCCATAAGACGTAGGCCCATTAGCAGGCTGCTCACCTGAAAAATCAGAAGGTTGGCTCACATCGGCTCGATTCTGTTGTCGGGCAGGCACCACCTGCCAACACCTGAAATTTAGGGATATTTAAAAAGCTTGAAGGTGACGGAATCGACCAAAGCCTGAAAAGAAGCATCCACAATATTCTCGGAAACCCCGACTGTAAACCAGCGATGCCCTGCACCGTCACAGCTTTCAATCAAAACACGCGTTATCGCACCAGTACCACCATTTAGAATGCGCACTTTATAATCAACCAGCTCCAAACTGGCGATACTCTCCTGAAGATGCCCCAGATCCTTGCGCAGGGCGATATCCAGCGCATTTATCGGGCCTTTGCCTTCAGCCACCGACATCCGTGTCTCGCCATCAATGTTGATTTTGACCACCGCTTCGGACATGGAAACCAACTCACCCAAAGCGTTATAGCGTCGCTCGACCCCGACGCGGAAACTTTCAACAGTGAAATACTCAGGCACAGACCCCAAATGCCGACGCGCCAGAAGCTCAAGAGAAGCACCCGCACCTTCATAGGAATAGCCAACGGCTTCGCGCTCTTTAACTCTGGCAAGAAGGTCGACCAGACGCGGATCTTTTTTATCCGCTTCGATGCCCATCCGCTTCAGCTCTTCCATCAAGTTGGACAGTCCAGCCTGATCAGAAACCAATACTTTGCGTTGATTGCCCACAATGTCGGGGGCAACATGCTCATAGGTATGGGGGTCTTTCAAAATGGCCGATGCATGAATGCCTGCCTTGGTGGCGAAAGCGCTCGCCCCCACATAGGGCTGATGCCGGTCTGGCGATTGATTAAGCAACTCATCAAACTGGCGCGAAACCGATGTCAAATTGGCCAGACCTTCATCGGACACACCAATTTCAAAATGCTCTGCAAATTCATCTTTCAGTTTCAAGGTTGGAATGAGAGAAATCAGATTGGCATTGCCACAGCGCTCACCAATGCCATTCAACGTACCTTGAATCTGGCGAGCACCGGCCCGTACAGCGGCCAATGAATTGGCGACCGCTTGCTCGGTGTCATTATGTGCATGAATGCCAACGTGAGAGCCCGGCACCACGGTCATAACATCTTGAACAATGTCGTGGATTTCATGAGTCAATGTGCCACCATTGGTATCGCACAACACAACCCAACGGGCACCGGCATCATAAGCCGTTTTTGCGCATGACAGCGCATAGTCACGGTTAGCCTTATAACCATCAAAGAAATGCTCACAATCAACCAGTGCCACCTTGCCTGCATTGATCACGGCTTTAACCGATTCAGCAATGCCTTCAAGATTTTCTTCGTTGGTGCAGCCCAGCGCAACGTCGACGTGATAATCCCAGCTTTTGGCTACAAAGCAAACAGCATCCGAAGCAGAGTTGATCAACGCCTGTACGCCGGGATCATTCTCTACCGAACGTCCGGCTCTCTTGGTCATGCCAAAGGCAGTAAAGGCGGCTTTTTGCGTGCGTTTTTTCTCAAAAAACTGATCATCTGTTGGATTGGCACCAGGGTACCCCCCCTCAACAAAATCAACGCCCAATTCATCCAGAATACCGGCAATCACAATTTTGTCTTCAACGCTGAAATCTAGGCCGTTGGTCTGAGCACCATCCCGCAGGGTGGTATCGAACAGATAAAGACGTTCTTTTGTCATGCTAATGGATCCTGAATGCGATTTGATATGAAGCTTTGTCGGGGATAAATCGCACCCCCAACCATCGTGTGTGAAGGGTTTACTTTCCCATATTCCATTCTGTGGTGAACAGTCCGGTCTTTTTGTCCTTGCTGTCCATCAACACAACCCCCAAGGCAACCAACTGATCTCTCAGTTCGTCGGACTTGGCAAAGTCTTTGTTGTTGCGAGCATCCAGGCGTTCATCAATGAGCACCTGAATGGCGGCATAGTCGACAGTGCCGGCATTGGCAGCTCTCCAGTTCGCCCATTCTACGGGATCTTGAGCCAGAACCCCCATCAACTGCTGTAAAGATGCTTTGAGAGAGGCCGCAGCTTTCTTGTCACCCGCTTGAGCCCTAGTACGCAAACTATGCAATTCAGCAAAGGCCTTGGGCGTATTGAGATCATCCGCCAACGCAGCGACCACAGCAGCATCAGGCTCGGACGCATCGATATCGGCCGTCAGCGCATACCATTGATCAAGCATTTTTTTGGCTTCCCGGACACCGTCCGCTGTCCAGTTGAACGGCTTGGTGTAATGGGTCGCCAACAAGGCAAGACGAATTGCTTCGCCGGGCCATTGATCAATCAAGTCATGCACGGTGGTGAAATTGCCCAGAGATTTGGACATTTTCTCGCCCTCAACCTGAACAAAGCCATTGTGCATCCAAATGTTAGCCATCGTCTTGTTGCCATGGGCACAGCGAGACTGCGCGATTTCGTTCTCATGATGAGGGAACGCCAAATCAATCCCGCCGCCATGAATATCAAATGTCTCACCCAAATGCTTTTCACTCATGGCCGAACATTCAATATGCCAGCCCGGGCGTCCTTCACCCCATGGGCTTGGCCAGCTTGGCTCGCCTTCCTTAGAAGGTTTCCACAGGACAAAATCCATAGGATTGCGCTTATATGGGGCCACTTCAACGCGGGCGCCGGCGATCATGTCGTCAATGGAACGGCCGGACAACTTGCCATAGTCATCCATGCTATCGACAGCAAACAGCACATGGCCTTCAGCGGCGTAGGCATTGCCCTTCTCAACCAACGTGCCGATCATGGCCAACATGTCGTCGATATGCTCAGTCGCACGTGGCTCGATGGTTGGACGCAGGGCCCCCAAAGCATCCATATCGGCGTGATAAACCGCTGTGGTTTCATCCGTCAGTTCACGGATCGAAATACCACGCTCGGCAGCCCGTGCGTTGATCTTGTCATCCACATCAGTGATGTTGCGCACATAGGTGACATGGCTCTTTCCATAAACATGGTTGAGCAAGCGAAACAGCATGTCAAACACCACCACAGGACGGGCATTGCCGATGTGAGCGGTGTCGTAAACGGTCGGACCACAGACATACATGCGCACATTGTCAGGATCAATCGGCGAAAAGACTTCCTTCTGCTTTGTCATTGTATTGTAAAGCATCAAAGTCAGCGGTTCGGCATGTTTGGTCATAGACCCATTCCCAGTTATCATTCCCGCAAAATCTGCAGGTCATTTAAACGCATATACGGACGCACCAGCGCCACAACGGTATTCAGCCAGCATCATACACCCACATATCAGGCGTTGGCCGGAAATCGTTTCTAAGGTTTTGGGATGTGCGAAACGGCTCCAGCCAGCAAATGTGCTAGTGGATAATAATCAAACCAATAATAGAGCAGTTGGTAAGGCGGTCCGTTTTCATGGCGGCCACAATGGCGAAAATGATGAGTGTCGTCAACCGATCATTTGTTCGTCACAAGAGAAATACTCGGGCTTTCCACTTGCTTGGTAATGCTCGCACCCATGGAGCGCTTTATTCCCGCAGCGACTCCACCGGCAGCGTTGTCCCTACTCAGGCCTATTACCGGCACAGTCAAGGCGAACGACAAGCACAGCGCCATTCATCAATATGAATTGAAAATGAATGACAACCTCAGGTTCCATTCAGCCCAAAGTGTTTAAGTTAATTTCAACAAGCAGGACACCGAGCGCTTCGTTCAAACAGCAAACAGAGCATCGACCCTGAATTGACCCAAGATTGAGAATTCGGCAAAGAACCCATCCCATAGGCATTTATGTCTAAACCAGTCGCACCCACTCTTTGCCGCATGGAAGCTCCTGTCAGATTTCTGTCAGGAGCTTTTCCATTTTTAGCGCCGGTTTTATAGAACTCGCCCAAGCACCGGTATTGTTTTCTCAACGTGCGAATCTGTATAGCCACGTATAGAATGCGCACTTATCCCGCATTGAAGTCAGGCTAATACAAAAAATATTGATCAAATTTATTACCCAGATTTACCAATTTCCATCAATTTGCGAATAATACAGCGCCAATGAGCGATCAAGCCCCTGAAAAACACTTCACTATGCCCTATCATTCAGTATAGTGACTGACCTATAAGGATTAGGTGTTTCTAATAAACACGGTCTCTCTCACCGAGCAGACACATCCACCACAAGCGCATTATAGACCTTCCTGTTACAATGATTGCCCAAACCGACCGCGGAATTGACAATGAACATTCAAGATCTTGAAAAAAATTCTGAAGAAGCAGCAAACTTTCTCAAGCTTCTGGCTTCAGGTCCACGGCTTTTGATCCTCTGCCAACTTATTGAGGGTGAGCAGAATGTGGGTACTTTGGCAGAAAAAACTGGCTTGCGCATGACCACCGTGTCTCAACACATGGCTTTGATGCGTGCGCAAAGCATCGTCAGCACGCGACGGGATGGCACAACCATTTATTATTCGATCGCCAGCCCTATTGTTATCAACGTGCTTGAAGTCCTGCACAAAGGCTTCTGTCAACCCTGATGCCTTGAACAGCCCTGATTCTATGATGACAAAGATCAGCAAGACGCACCATGCGCAGCCTGTTTCATGCCCCCTTGTGGAAGAAGTGCCTTTCACTGATCCGGCAGCTTTGCTTCAACATTTACGGAATCACCAAGATTTGGCGTTTTTGGATAGCGTGGATCGCTCACCCAGCCTAGGGCGCTATTCTTACCTCGCCTATTCTGCTTTTGGCACATTCCGCGCAACAATGGGGCGCGCATTCTGGAACGGCAAAGCTTTTGAAGACCCGCCATTTGTCGCGCTTCAAAATCAATTAAAGCTCTACAGCCAGCCAACACTCAAAGAATCCTTGCCACCTTTCCAAGGTGGCGCCATAGGATATATTTCCTATGAAGCGGGGCGGCTGCTTGAGAAACTGCCTTCAACAGATTTTGAGCATGAGCGGATTGATGATATCCACCTGCCGTTCTATGACGTTATCCTCGCTGTAGATCACTTCCCCGACGGGGGAACAAACGCAAGCCCCGCCCGTGCATGGATAATTTCTACCGGTTGGCCTTGCACTGGAGAAAAACAGCAGACCCATGCCCGCGCGCGCCTAGACTGGTTTCGCTCTGAGCTGGCTGCCGCAGCCACCAAACCACCAACACCACACAATACGCCCCCCATCAAAGGCTGGCGATCCAATTTCTCACGCTCTGGCTATCAACAGGCGATAGAACGAACACGCCATCACATTTTAGAAGGCGATATCTTTCAGGCCAACATCACACAGAGGTTTTCGGCCTCGGTTCCAAAATATGAAACCGCGACACCGTTGGCCTATTATCTGCAATTGCGCAAAGAAAACCCCGCTCCATTCGCCGCCTATCTGGCCTGTGGCGACCATGTGATCGCCTCCAGCTCTCCCGAACGTTTCCTAACCCTAGACGCAACAGGCCACGCAGAGACCCGCCCGATCAAAGGCACCGCGCCACGAGATCTCACCAATCCAGTCAGAGATCAAGTCCTCTCTAAAAACCTGTTAAACAGTGACAAAGACCGCGCCGAAAATGTCATGATCACCGACCTTATGCGCAATGACTTATCCCGTGTTTGCAAACCGGATAGCGTCAAAGTGCCAGACTTATGCCGTCTTGAAAGCTATGCTCGTGTGCATCATTTGGTTTCTGTCGTTATCGGCCACTTGAAACAAGGCATGGGGCCGGTTGCCTTGTTGGGGGCTTGTTTCCCCGGAGGCTCGATCACCGGCGCTCCTAAAATCAGATCAATGGAAATCATCACCACATTGGAAAACCTGCCGCGCGGCGTCTATTGCGGCAGCATCGGTTATATCGGATTTGATGGTACGATGGACACCAACATCGCCATTCGCACCGTCACGTTCAAGGACGACTTGGTCCATTTCGGCGTTGGTGGCGGCATCACCGTCTTGTCCGATCCTGCTGCCGAATATGAAGAAACCCTGCACAAAGCAGCAGCGATCTTCAAGAGCTTGGGGACATCTGTGGAAGAAGAACGCGCTGGGCTGGAACGCGACAAAACCGAGAAAGATGAGGAAAGCCCAGACCGATGATCCTCATTCTCGATAATTATGATTCTTTTGTCTTCAATCTGTCGCGCTACTGCGAAGAGCTGGGCGAAACCATCGCCGTCTACCGAAACGACGCATTGAGCATTGACGACATCGCCCGCCTCAACCCCGACGCCATTCTTCTCTCACCCGGCCCTGGACGACCAGAAGACGCAGGCATCATGATCGAGCTGATAAAGGCCTTTTCAGGCACCATACCCATTCTGGGTATTTGTCTGGGTCATCAAGCCATCGGCAGCGCCTTTGGGGCACGGGTCACCCGAGCACTTGAGCCGATGCATGGGCGCGCAAGCCTAATCAACCATACCCAAAGTGCATTGTTTGAAAATATCGCTTCGCCATTGTCTGTCGGACGTTATCATTCTTTAATCATCTCGTCAGAAACCATGCCAAACAGCCTAAAACCAACGGCACATTCAGAGAGAGGAGAAATCATGGCGCTTGAACATGTTTCTCACCCGACCTTTGGCATGCAATTCCACCCAGAATCGATTCTCACTGACTGTGGTCATCAATTGATCCGCAATTTCCTGGAAATCACTCATGCAAAAGCCAGATCCTAAAAGGGCTATATCTCACGCTATCTGCCTCAATGGTCAATGCTTCGTGGATCAAGATAGCCAAGCAGCAATGATATCGGTGACAGACCGAGGTTTGCTGTTGGGAGACGGCCTATTCGAGACCCTGCCAATCCTCAACGGCCACGCACTATGGTGGGAGCGGCATCAGAAACGCCTAGTTAAAAGCGCCAATGAAATCGGCCTCCCCCTCGACACCAAACAAATCACCGAGAGTGTCAAAAAACTATGCGAAATCAGCCAAGGTTCCAATTCTATACTCAGGGTAACAGTCACACGCGGTTCCGGTGGCCGCGGATTGTTGCCAGCACCAAATCAAAGCCCGACCATACTGGCAAGCCTTGCCCCCTTACCCGCAAATTTGGCATATCAAGAGGCAAAACTGATCACCTGCAACATCCGCCGCAATGAGCAGTCACCAACCTCCCGCATCAAAAGCCTGAACTATCTCGATAATATTTTGGCCAGCCAAGAAGCCGAGAGACATGGGGCAGACGACGCCCTGATGCTCAACACCTGCGGAATGGCGACTTGCAGCACAATAGGCAATCTTTTTGCTGTATTTGGCAATCAGATTGTCACCCCGCCCATTTCTGACGGCGTGCTGCCGGGTATCCTGCGCGGTCAATTGCTCGAACATTCCTCAAAGTGGGGCCATGAATTGAGTGAAGATAGCCTGACCTCAGATCAACTAAAAAAGGCTGATGGCCTTTTTCTGACCAACAGCCTTCGTATTATGCGGCGGGTCATCCAGCTGGACGGCCGCATCTTTACCAGACGCGATGCACCCGAAGACCTCATCAGCAATCTTCAAGCCAGAATGAACACCCTAATTTCCATTGAAACCGGCATCACCCTGGCCTGATAGTCGATTAGTCAGCAACCCAATCAGCACAACGTGGCGCGTCATTGTCGCCCCATGGCATAATTGGCACAGTCGAGGTTGAGTTTTTCGGACTTCCTTCGATGAGTTTGTCAGAATAAATCAAATAAACCAACACATTACGGGTCTTGTCGCATCCGCGCACGATACGCGTCTTTTTAAACATAATGGAGCGACGCGTCCGGAACATCTCGTCGCCTTGCTCAAATTTTTCCTTGAACGCAACGGGCCCAACCTGACGACAGGCCAATGAAACATCGGAAGTTTCCTCGGCGACGCCGAACATACCGGAAATGCCGCCCTTTTCAGGCACCGTGAAATGGCAAGCCACCCCTTCAATCAACGGATCATCAATAGCATAGGTTGCAAGCTTGTGGTCCGGTGTCAGGAACTTCCACACGGTGGATTTTTTAAAAATCAATTCCGGGTCATCAGCTGCGACTGCAACCGGAACCCCAAGCGCAGGGATAACAACAGCAAGAGCGAGACAGACGCCCATCAATTTGCGAAACATAGTAATATCCTGTTTTCCAGTCTTGTTCGGGCTTTCTTGGCCCCAATGACCAAGCCATATAAGATTGGCGTGCAATTGGCCGCATTGTATTTGCCTATATCACGGCCCATTGCATAACACGACCAACGCTCTCCACCTTGAGAGATATAAGTCAATTTGCAGCAAATACGACCCTCATAAGCCAGATAGCAGGGTTTTAGTGCATAAAGGATGGCCGCAAAACGCCATACGCGGCTCAACCTTGCAGCCACAATATACCGTCAAAAGCTTGCTTTTTGACAGACACTGGGCTAAAAGCGCGTCAAATATACGTTCTTTTTCGGACGAGTCAGACACATCCCGTTCTGATCCAGATTGACCCGATCACAGCCACAAGTTTCCATTAGGACCCATTTAATGACGACCAAGACCTCCTCCCCGTCCGGGATAGGAGCACAATTGCGCAGTGCCCTATCAGTAAACCAAATCAAGACAGACACTCTCTCCGGTCTAACCGTTGCCCTAGCCTTGGTACCAGAGGCTGTCGCCTTCGCCTTTGTTGCCCAAGTCCACCCCCTTGTCGGCCTTTACGCCGCTTTCATCGTTGGTCTCATCACCGCACTCTTTGGCGGGCGCCCGGGAATGATTTCCGGTGCAACCGGTGCACTTGCTGTTGTTATGGTTGCGCTTGTTGCCAACCACGGTGTCGAATATCTATTCGCTACTGTTGTTCTGATGGGTGTTTTGCAGATTTTCGCAGGGGTGATGCGGTGGGGGAAATTCATCCGCATGGTGCCGCATCCCGTGATGCTCGGCTTCGTCAATGGCCTTGCCATCGTCATTGGCCTTGCGCAACTGGGCCAATTCAAGGTCAAGGATGCTGCAGGCGATTTTGTCTGGATGACCGGCGCACCGCTTTATATGATGCTTGGCTTGGTGTTGTTGACCATGGCCATCATTTGGCTTTCACCCAGACTCACCAAAGCGATTCCTGCCCCGCTTCTGGCCATTCTCGCTGTCTCGCTAATTGTTATTGGCTTTGATCTCAACATTCCACGCGTTGGCGATCTGGCCACGATCGCAGGTGGCTTGCCACAATTCCATATCCCCATGGTTCCGTTTGATTTGGAAACGCTGAAAATCATTTTCCCTTACGCGGCTATTCTGGCAGCGATTGGTTTGATCGAAAGCCTGCTGACCCTCAATCTTGTCGCTGAAATGACGGATACCCACGGGGGCGCATCCAAAGAGAGCATCGCTCAGGGTGCTGCCAATGTGGTCACCGGTTTCTTCGGCGGCATGGGTGGCTGTGCCATGATCGGCCAGTCCATGATCAACGTTAAATCTGGCGGACGCACACGCTGGTCTGGCGTGTCCGCCGCCTTATTCTTGCTCGCATTCATCCTATTCGCATCTGGCTTGATTGAGCAAATTCCGCTTGCCGCGCTGGTGGGTGTGATGTTCATGGTTGTCATCGGAACCTTTGCATGGCGCAGTTTGCAAATCATGACAAAGATCCCGCGGGCCGATGCCTTTGTCATCGTGCTGGTCACAGCCGTCACCGTATATTCTGACCTTGCCGTCGCTGTGATCGTTGGTGTTATTGTTTCCGCGCTGGTGTTTGCTTGGCAAGCAGCAAAACGCATTGACATCCATGTCAGTACCGAAGAGCACGGCTGGAAGGTGTATGAGCTCAGAGGGCCACTGTTCTTTGGCTCAACGGCCAATTTCCATGACTTATTTACCCCAAAAAGCGATCCGGAAGACGTGGTCATCGAATTTAAGGAAGCACGCGTTTGGGACCACTCTGCCTTGCAGGCCATTGATAGCCTCGCGACCAAATACGAAGAAGCAGGCAAAAAACTGCATTTGCGTCATTTGTCGCCTGATTGTCAAAAGCTGCTGAGAAAGGCCAACAAATTCATGGAAGTATCTGTGATTGAAGATCCGCACTATGAAGTAGCCGTGGACTATTCTGAGTTGTTTGGTAACAAAGAAGCACCTGAAACAGACGCTCCAAAAGCGTAAGATCAGCCTTCTGTTCCAATATAAAGCCCCTGACCTGGTATTTAAGGTCAGGGGCTTTTTAAATTCACGAACACAATCAAAAAATACTAGTCTTCGACCAAGGCACCAACAGCCTTATAATTCCCCGAGTGATAAAGCAGTGGCTCGCCGTCCTTATGGCTGATATCAATGACACGGCCGATCAGAATAATATGATCGCCACCCTCAACAATATTTTCCACCTGACAATCAATTTGGGCAAGAGACCCATCAAGAACAGGTGCTCCGCTTTTGCCGCTTCCCCATTTCACATCAGCAAAGCGGTCTTCCACAAAAGAAGCAAAGCGATCGGAAATTTGTTTTTGTGATTGCGCCAGAATATTCACCGCATAGAAACCGCTTTTGCTAAAAATCTCAAGCTGATGCGAACGTTTGTCGAGCGACCACAGAACCAGCGGCGGGTCGAGCGAAACCGAGTTAAAGCTATTGATTGTCAAACCATGTGGTGTGCCAGCTTCATCAAGCGTAGTCACAACAGCGATTCCAGTTACAAACTGCCCAAGGGCTTGGCGAAACTGCTCTTCTTCAATCATCAACTTTTCCATCACGGTGGGAAGGCAAACGGCAAAAACCGCATCAAACTGACCTCGATAGTATAGATGGTCCGTTAATTAATCCTCTCAAAGCACCAAAACCAATGAAGAATCAAAGTGGCACTGCGTAAATGTCGATCATCATTTCCGACACTCATAACCGCAGGTCCCCAACCAGGCGGGCAAAATTTTGAAATCCAATTGCATGGGAAACGCATTGGTGAAAGAAAGAGGCAATAATTTCGCCTTATTCTAGGGTGATTCTGGGCGTTGTCCTGTTAGATTCCCCATCGCGCGATTTTGGCAGGCCAATGACCGGTAAATACACGGTTGCTCAGCAACTGACTTCAAATGGGTTTGGGACCTACAGTATGAAAAGTCGTGCAGTTTTAGCCGGACTAATCCTTGCGTCCTTGCTTGCGACACCCGCAGCACAGGCCCAATCCTCCAGATCCCAAAATGCCAGATATTGCGCAGAGTTAGAGGGGGAGCTGGCCCGACTGCAGCGCTCGGGAAACACACGCTCCAACCGAAATTTCGAAAAATATGATGCTGCCGTTCACAAACAACAGGCACAGATTGACAGTGCCAATCAACGCGCCAAACGCGACAGTTGTTTTGGTGGACGAGGGTTTCTTTTCAAACGGACCCCAAAGGCGACCTGCCCCGCCTTGCTCAAACGCATTGATAAGATGGAGCGCAATCTCGTCGCCTTGCAAAAGAAACGCGGGCGTTACCCTGCACCGTCCGGAAACTCAAATCAATTGAAAGCAAATATTCTGGACCAGTTGGCACAGGCGCGTTGCGGCGAACAATATGAGCGTTTCGCCCAGCCAGCGCCAACAAGACGCCAAGGCCTCTTTGCCAAACTGTTCCAACCCCGTTCAACCGTACGCGAATACAATCAACAATATGATATTCCCGAAATTGGGACCTATCGCACGGTTTGTGTACGTGCCTGCGACGGGTTCTTTTTCCCTGTCAGTTTCTCAACAACAGAAAGCAACTTCGCCCGCGATGACAGTGTCTGTCAGGCCAGTTGTCCAGGCACCTCTGCCGAACTATATGTTTACCAAAACCCGGGTCAGTCAGAAGAAGAAATGGTATCCCTGGGTGGGAGACCCTACCAGTCTCTGGAAACGGCATTTCTGTATAAGAAGCAATATGTTCCCAATTGTTCCTGTCAGGCACCGATTAGCCAGCTGACCGCTCTTACAACAAGCGACCAGCCACTTTCTACCCCCAGAACAGAACAAGTCATGCCCGTCAACAATAGCCCAATTGTGCCACTCCCTCTGCCAAAACAAACGGTGATGGTTGATCCGGACACACTGGCAGTTGAACGCCTCGGCATGACATTCAAACCCTATCGCCCGCCGGAGGTTAGCTCCGACAAGGGCCTTGTTCATACGGCGGACGGCCGCTCAATCAGGATAGTCGGTCCGAAGTTTTTTGGTAACCAAGAATAGGCAAAAACGCTGCCAACTCGGGGCCATGTGACCGACCGGTGAGTGCAACACGCAAAGGCATAAAGAGCCCTTTACCCTTGCGACCAGTCTCCGTTTTAATCGCCGTTGTCCAGCTTTTCCACGTTGTATTATCCCACGGCTCCCTAGGCAGCAATTCTAACGCCTTGGCATAAAAATCGGCGTCGTCCTCAGACAAGGCAATCGCGTCATCAGGCAACCCAACTTCAACAATATCCCACCAGTCTTTCACTTCTGGCAAGCGTTCGATGTTACCGCGCACCGCGAGCCAAAAAGCTTCGCCACCGGTCACAGCCAAACCAGCCAAACGATCAGCAATCACATCATAGTCGGTTTCGTGTAGAATGCGGGCATTGAGATGCCCCAAATCTGCCAAATCAAACTTGGAAGCCGAGCGAGATACTTTGTCCAGCGCGAACAGATCAGCAAGCGCAGCCATATCGGCAAGAGGATGCACCGGCTCTGACGTGCCGATCAAGACCGCAAAAATGGCAACAGACAGCGCCTCATAGCCATCTTCACGCATGGAGCGCAAAGACATCGAGCCAAGCCGCTTGGAGAACCCCTCTCCTGAGCTGCTGGTTAGAAGATTGTGGTGAGCAAAAGCAGGAACCTTGTCCGACAACAGTTCAAACAGCTGGATTTGTACCGCAGTATTCGTCACGTGATCATCCCCACGGACGACCATGGTGACTCCCATCTCGATATCATCAATCACTGAGGGCAAGGTATACAGATAAGTGCCATCACCGCGTATGAGTACGGGATCAGACACGCTATCGCACTCTATGCTCTGCGCGCCGCGTACACCATCGTTCCAGGATACGGTTTTCTGATCCAGTTTGAAACGCCAATGAGGCTTACGCCCTTCTGCTTCATACTCGGTCATTTGTTCAGCAGTCATATCGAGGGCCGAGCGATCATAAACCGGTGGCAGCCCACGCGCCCGCTGGCGTTTGCGTTTGCGATCCAGCTCGTCCGCGCTTTCATAACAAGGATACAAACGCCCAGACGCTTTCAGCTTTGCAGCAACGGCATCATAGGCAGCCATGCGCGCAGACTGTTTCTCGATACGATTGGGCTTGATACCCAACCACTCAAGATCCTTGGCAATGCCCTGAGCAAACTCATCACGGGAGCGCTCTTGATCCGTATCATCATAACGCAGAATAAATTCCCCGCCGGTTTTAAGCGCTAGCAGCCAGTTGATCAACGCAGTACGAGCATTGCCGATATGGATATTTCCCGTAGGTGACGGGGCAAAACGAACGATTTCGGCCATCTGGCAGAATTCCCTTCAGATCAAAACTTACAATTGTGACGAGCGCTTAATCGCGATCCCGAAAGCCATTAGTGATTGGATAACGGCGATCACGCCCAAAATTCTTCGCGGACAGTTTAACTCCCGGCGCTGATTGGCGGCGCTTATATTCAGCAATATAGAGCAGATGCTCAATCCGGTGAACCAACGCTTTGTCGTGCCCCCGCGCAACGATGTCCTCAACACCCATTTCCTTTTCGACCAAACATTCCAGAATGTCATCCAGAACCGGATATTCAGGCAAACTGTCTTGGTCGGTTTGATTCTCGCGCAGTTCGGCTGTTGGCGCCTTGGCGATGATGTTCGCTGGGATCACTTCGCCACGAGGCCCCATGGATCCCGCAGGGACATGTGAATTGCGCCAAGCCGACAGATGGTAGACATGCATTTTATAGAGGTCTTTAATGGGGTTAAAACCTCCGTTCATATCGCCATAAAGCGTGGCGTAACCGACCGACATTTCAGATTTATTGCCTGTGGTGACGACCATATTGCCAAACTTATTAGAAATTGCCATGAGGATGACACCACGAGAACGAGACTGCAAATTCTCTTCCGTCACCCCTTGTTCGGTGCCATCAAACAGGCCAGACAAAGCATTGGCAAATCCATCAACAGGCTCCGCAATATCTACAATATCATACCGCACTCCAAGCGCAGTGGCACAATCAGCTGCATCTTTGAGGCTTTCGTCCGACGTGTAGCGATAGGGCAGCATGACACAATGCACTCTTTCAGCACCCAAAGCATCTACAGCCATGGCCGCGCAAATTGCCGAGTCGATACCACCAGAAAGCCCCAAGACAACGCCGGGGAACCGGTTTTTGTTGACATAATCACGCAATCCCAAGACACAAGCAGACCAAGCACCGGCGTCGCGATCCATCACCGGCTCGATATCACCGGACAGCTGCCATTTGTCATTGAGCCGGCGCACCGTCAAAGGACGTTGGTCTTCAACAAACCCGGGCAATTGCATCGCTAACGAGCAATCACCATTCAGCGCAAAAGACGCACCGTCGAAAACAAGTTCATCCTGCCCCCCCACCTGATTGAGGTAAATCAGCGGCAACTGGGTCTCAACAACCCGCTGCAGAGCCACTTGTTGGCGAATCTCCCACTTATCCAGATTGAAGGGAGACCCATTTGGCACCAGCAAAAACTCAGCCCCAGTCTCCATCAGACATTCACAAACCTCACTGTCCCAAATATCTTCGCAAATCGGAACACCAACGGCCACGCCACGAATATTGATTGGGCCAGGCAAGGGACCGGCTTCAAACACGCGTTTTTCGTCAAACACCCCATAGTTGGGCAAATCGACTTTAAAGCGTACCGCTTTGACCACGCCATCATCGAGCAAACAAACAGCATTGTAGAGTTTGCCGTGTTCAACCCAAGGCGCACCGATCAGAATAGCAGGCGCGTCCCCTTGGGTGAGGACAGCAAGTCCTTCAACCTGTGCACGGCAAGCTTCTTGAAAAGCCGGTTTAAGCACCAAATCCTCTGGTGGATAGCCAGAAATAAACAATTCACTCAGAACCAGACAATCTGCACCCTGCTCCGTGGCCACGCGGTGTGCAGCGCGGGCTTTGTCCGCATTACCGGAAAGATCACCCAAAATGGGATTGAGCTGCGCAAGGCTGAAAACGAGCTTATCGGTCAATGGTATCATCCTGTCCTACCTAGAGCCTGTGTCTGCGGTTTCACATCGCAAAAGGCTCTATGGATACATCCTAGATCCCGCGCAGTGTAAACTGACGCTGGTTTAAGAACAGATATAATGGCAGCGCCTGCGAGAATCCAACGCAAAGTGTGCATGGCACAAATAGCCACCAGTTGCGCACAAGTGAATGCCACTCACCCCGAGCACAAAAGACAACAAAAAAGCCCGACCGTAGGGCCGGGCTTTTGCTTCAAGAGATCCTAACCCTAGGTTCAGAACATTGGCTGATCGCTCTGTTTGCGGCCAGCACGCCCTTTTTTGATATTGTCAGCAATCAGGAACGCCAACTCAAGCGCCTGATCCGCATTGAGACGCGGATCACAAACTGTGTGGTAGCGATTGGACAATTCATCCTCGGAAATAGCGTGCGCACCGCCGGTGCATTCAGTCACATTCTGACCAGTCATTTCCACATGTACACCACCGGGATAGGTGCCTTCGGAGTGATGGACAGCAAAGAAACTCTCGACTTCCTTCAAGATGCGCTCAAACGGGCGTGTTTTGTAGCCGTTGTTTGCCTTAACGACATTGCCGTGCATCGGATCACAAGACCAAATAACCTTGCGTCCTTCGCGCTTAACAGCCTTGACCAAAGCAGGCAAGTGATCAAACACCTTGTCCGCTCCAAAGCGGGTGATCAACGTCACACGTCCGGCTTCGTTTTTGGGATCAAGAACATCAAGCAAATTGAGCAGATCATCCGGCTCCAATGACGGACCGCATTTCAAACCGATCGGGTTTTCAATGCCACGGAAGAACTCGACATGCGCATGATCAATCTGACGGGTACGATCGCCAATCCACAACATGTGGCCGGACGTTGCATAATAATCGCCAGATGTGGAATCAACCCGCGTGAAGGCTTCTTCATAGCCAAGCAACAAAGCTTCATGACTGGTGTAAAAATCAGTCGAACGCAAGCTTTCTGTCGACGCAGGATCAACACCACAGGCGCGCATGAAATCCAATGCTTCGGTGATACGGTCAGCCAATTCCTGATAACGATGGCCTTGAGGGCTATCATTCAGAAAGTCCATGGTCCAACGGTTGACATGATCCAGATTGGCAAAACCACCTTGTGCAAATGCGCGCAGCAAGTTCAGCGTCGCAGCGGATTGGCGATAGGCCTTGACCATATTTACAGGGTCGGGAATACGCGCTTCCGGCGTGAATTCGGTGCTGTTGATGATATCTCCGCGATAGCTTGGCAATTCCAAGCCATCAACGGTCTCCATCGGTGCCGAGCGCGGCTTGGCGAATTGGCCCGCAATGCGGCCAACTTTGACCACCGGCGACGCTGCAGCATAAGTCAGCACAGCCGCCATTTGCAGGAACACGCGAAAGAAATCACGAATATTATCAGGATGATGCTCCGCAAAGCTCTCGGCACAATCGCCACCTTGCAGCAAAAATCCATTGCCCTCAGAGACCTGAGCCAGCTGTTTGCGCAATCTGCGGGCTTCTCCAGCAAAGACCAAAGGTGGATAGGTGGCAAGGCGACCTTCAACAGACTTCACTGCCTCTTGGTCGGGATAATCCGGAACTTGCATAATCGCTTTTGATCGCCAGCTGTCCGGGGTCCATATCTTGCTCATTTTACCCTCTTTCACTTTACTAAGCATATTCACAATCAGACACTTTCCAAATGACGATGCCTGATTGCGACAAAAATATGCGGCAAACACAACTCAGAGCTCTTCAAAGAAAATTTGAATACACTCTGAGAACTGGGAAACCCAGTAAACACAAAAACCGGCCTGATTATCCTAACGTCAAAAGGGCCGATCGAATGGAGTTATACACACCTGCTCTTGGGGTTGCCATACAGATTTGCGCAAAACTATGGAAAAACCCGTCATCCTATGGTCATAAAACCACAAAACAGCGGTATTTTTCCAAACATTATTACGCAGGAGCGATGCGGCGATCATGCAGACCATGATCGCCTTTTGATTTTAGTGAATTTTTCTTTTTGCAGCTTTTGCAGCATAAGGATTTTCACCCTTACGCATCAGCATACGCACCGGCACCGCAGGAATTTTAAACGTAGCCCGCAAATCATTGAGCAAATAACGCGTATAGCTCTCAGGCAACGCATCAGGTCGCGAGCAAAACACCACAAAGGTCGGCGGACGCGCCTTAATTTGGGTTGCGTAGCGAATTTTGATGCGGCGACCTGCCACGCCGGGCGGCGGATGGTGTTTGGTTACATTCAGCAGCCAGCGGTTCAGGCGCGATGTCGAAATGCGCATATTCCAGATTTCGTAGATATCCAGAACAGATTGCAACAAACGATCCAAATTTTTGCCGGTCAAACCGGAAATAGGCACCAGTGGCACGTTGCGCATTTGCGGCAAAAGTCTGGTGGCCTTCTCACGCAATTCGGCAAGTTTTTCCTGCGGATTGTCGACCAAATCCCACTTGTTGAGCGCTATGACGATAGCTCGCCCTTCACGGCCCACAAGATCTGCAATCTGCAAATCCTGCTTTTCAAACGGGATCGTCACGTCAAGCGTCACCACAACCACTTCAGCAAACTGGATGGAACGCAGAGCATCAGATACGGAAAGCTTTTCCAACTTTTCCTGAACACGCGCTTTCTTGCGCATGCCGGCTGTATCAAACAATTTGAATTTACGGTCGTTCCATTCCCAATTCACCGAAATAGAATCGCGCGTAATGCCCGCCTCGGGTCCGGTCAACAGACGTTCTTGGCCAATAATATGATTGATTATCGTTGATTTACCAGCGTTCGGACGACCGACAATCGCAACACGCAGAGGCTTGGTCGGATCGTAAAGTGGTACTTCCGACTCGCCATCTTCGATGCTGACGTTGACCTCTGGGCCATCATCCATGGCCAACAACTGCATTTCTTCGTGCGAGATGCCAAGCTCTTTGAGCTTGATTTCTTCATACTTGACCAGCTGCTCATAGAGCTCGGACATGCCGATACCATGCTCGGCAGACAACGTAACCGGATCGCCTAGCCCCAACGAATAAGAGTCATAAAACCCTGCATCAGCTTTGCGCCCCTCGGATTTATTGGCAAGCAAAATGGTTGGTTTGCCAGATTTACGCGCCACGTTGGCAAAATACTCATCCATCGGCGTGATACCGGCGCGGGCATCAATCATAAACAGAATGACATCCGACATAGCGACTGCTTCTTCGGTCTGAAGACGCATACGCGTTTCAAGAGCATCCTCGCCCGCGACTTCAAGTCCGGCCGTATCAATAATATTGATGGTCATATCACCCAGACGTGCTTCGCTTTCGCGGCGATCACGCGTAACCCCCGGCCGGTCATCCACCAGAGCCAGCTTTTTGCCAACCAAACGGTTGAACAGGGTCGATTTACCAACATTCGGTCGGCCAACGATGGCCACATTCAGTCTCATCACACTTAGTCCAATATGGCGCAATCAAAACCAATATACGCAGGACCGGCTTCAAACAGCACGTCCAGCTTGCATGATTACGCAAAGGGGCAGGTAGAAATCAACGCATTTCTTATGCCCATCAAATAGCACAGAACCCCGGACATGACGAAGCACGTCCGGGGCAATAAGGTAGATCCATATATAGGTCGCTGCAGGCCTAATTAAAAGCGGACAGCTTGCCAGAACCACTCAGCGTGATCAAACGACCACCCACCGCAATCGGAGCAATAAAGACCGGATCATTGATATCTTTTGTCAGTTTGACCTGACCGGACTGCGGGCTCATTGCGGCCAACTGTCCTTCACTGGATGCAAACCAAAGGCTGCCACCGGCAAGCACGGGCCCCGCCCAGCTGGATCTCTTTTTCTTGCTTCTAACGGACGGAAGCTGACTTGACCAGCGAATTTTGCCCGTTTTCCGGTTGAGCGCAATCACGTTGTCATCCAGATCAACCACGAAGACGGTGTTGCCAGACACGGCAGGAGCATGCATTGAACCGATTGACCGATCCCAAACCCGCTCGCCATCCTTGACGCGCAAGGCAACAAGTTTACCACTGACGCTGGCGACATAAGCCACACCATCAGAGACGACCGGACCACCCGCAATAGACGATATGCCAGAAACAGCAAAGCGGCGGCTGCCCTGAACAACACTATCAGACCAGCGCATATCGCCGGTTTTCAAGTCAAGCGCCACCAACTCGCCCGATGAGCCAGAGAATAACACGAGATTGCCACTCACAGCAGGAGACCCCGACCCAATAAGGCCGGCACCTTCAGGGATACCGTTGAATGACCAGATTTCGGTTCCGTCCGATACATTGACAGCATAAATGGAATTGGTCGCCGTCACGGCCAACACTTTTCCGCCAACCACAACAGGCGCACCACGCGCAGGTGCATCCAGCTGGAATGTCCAGAGCCGACGACCCGAGCCGCCTTCCAGCGCAACAAGTTCGCTGAAGCCTGTCGAGGCATAAACGCGCGAACCGTCGATTGTCACAGCACCGCCAGGGGCAATGCCTTTTTCATTCTGAGGTCGCACAGATACAGACCAAACGCGCCCTCCGTTTGAAGCATTGAAAACAGAAACCTTGCCGTCAGGACTATAAACAGCAACCCGACCGCCAATAGAAACCGGACGGGCTCCTGCCCGCTCATCACTTTCGCCACCACTAACAGCAGCATTGGTGCTCCAGATCCGCGCGCCCTGCCCGCTATAGGACACATGCGGTGGATTATTGCCGAGTGGTCCCCCAGCCTGCACCCAAGACGAAAATGCCACAGCACCCGAAATTGATACAGGGCTGGAATCTTCCGCTTTTCCCACAGCAGCATTCTCAAATAGCGTTTTGCGCTCACCTGGCAACTGCGTTTCTTTAGCCTTGAAAGGATTTATGTCTCCCGCAAGGTCCCCCACACTGGAGCATCCCACCAGAGCACCAGCAAGCATGATCACCGCCAAAACCAAAGGTCCTTTGGTCTGACATCCGTTGGATTTGGTGCGGCAATGCGTCATCATTGAGCGGACTCCTTGGAATCGACAACAATTTTTGATCTGATATAGCTGGCATATACTTCAGCTCGTTGCCGAAGCTGCGTTGGCGTTTCTGCGTCGGCGACAACACGATCCGCAATAGGCAGGGCTTCCGCAAATGCTTTGTTTTCCAGATAAGCCAACAGCACAAGTTCACGAGCGGTATGGCGGAAAGCACCGCCATCCATCTGCCCGGACAATTGCAAGATCACATCGTCGGCCTTGCCTTGATCAAGCATCAGGACATTGGCGCGAATCCGAGCCAAATCCTGAATAACGACGTCATAATCGGCATTGTTTGCAACAGATGAGTAGAGCGCGATTGCATCATCAACATCCCCCATTGCAGACTTTTCCGCAGCAATGCGCATTTCAGCCAAGAGGGGGTAACCGCCGAAGCCGGATGTCTTGAGGGTTTCGAGCGCAGCAATTGCCTGTTCCGAATTACCACTGTCTGACAATGCGATCGCTTCGATGAAAGCATCCCCTGATTTGGCTGACTGGGTGGTGCGCCAATAGTCATACCCCTTACTGGCAGCAGTCCCCAGAACGATCAACAACGCAAAACCAATAACGTATGGCCCGAATTTATCCCACATTTTCTTGAGCTGCTCGTTACGCATCTCTTCATCAACTTCACGAATAAAATCGGACTCAGACATTCTTCCTCGCTTACAGCGAAACTGGATTTTTCAATCACATTTCGCATTCATCTTGCTTTTGCACGTAAAGGCTCTGTGACTTATAAAGTCACACAAATTCCAACACGCTATAACACCGAAAAAATTTCGGCAAAACTGCATTTCTTTCGGCGGACATTAACCGGTCCAAAAGCACGACGCAATCACTGCTCTGCGTTTCTGTGAGGATACTGCCCTATAAATGCCTCTACTGCACATTTCCTGTCCAATAGAACAGGTCAAACCCGAGCATTCAGCGCACATATACCCACTTCATTGCTTACATCCATGGGCAATGTGGCAGCAATTGGGTTGCACACAGATATAAGCCCCAACCGTCAACCAAAAAAGCAGCGCTAGAAAAGAGGACTGACATCAAAGGCCCACTCATGCAGCCAAAGCACCATCACCGCATAGAACGCCAGTCCAAGCACAACAGCATAAGCATCATACAGCCAACGCCCCTTGGGAATGGACACCAAGCCAGCTTTAATGCGCTTCTTCAGGGAAATCCGGTAGGAAACAGCAAACAGCAAGAAAAAGCCAAACAGAATAACGTCAGCGAGTGTACCATTGGCGATCAAATGGGAAAACGCCCATATTTTCAAAGCGACAGACAGCGGAGATGTCAGTTTTTCCTTGATCTTTCCCGAAAAGGGAGCCGCAAAAACAAGGATTGAAGCAATCAACATCAATGTTGCCGCCAGATGACGGGTCCAATAAGGCGGATACCATAAATCCACTTCACCGCGCGCTTCAAAATAACCAACAACAATCAGGACGACAGAAACCAGCGCAACCACTCCATGCAGACCGCGATAGCCGCCAGTTCCGAGTTTGGCAATCAAGGAAGCCTTCAAGTCCGGCTTCTGAGGAACCAGATGTATGGCCAAAAACAGAACAATTCCAACAAGCAACATGAACATACGGATCTCCAAATACAGCTAAGCAGACAAACGAACAAAGGAGGCAATCACACTCGTCTCTTTCATTGCAGAAAAGCGGTATCCATTGACTTGCCATAAGTCAATTGTTGAAGCTTCAACTCATGAAATTTTCCCAATCGAGTGACGCTTCAACCTCGCTACCCCAGCCTTCCCAAAAAAACACCACCGATCACCAAAAACCGAAAGCAATTGACCTTCCACAGTATCTAGCCCACCCTATGGGAAAGTTCACCGGGATATTTGTAAGTAAAAACGATCAAAAGCTTCAATCTGTCAAGTAGACCTTCCTGTCTATCAATGCTTTATTGCCAATACCATATCTTTGCAACACGGGAGATATTCATGCCCATTTCGCCGAAGACCGCACTGGATTTATTGGAAGGCAAACGCATCGAAATAGTCGCATCAAGCGACCTATCAAAGGATTCCCGCACTGTGGTATCTCTGGACCAACAAAGTGTCGGTCGCCTGTCTCGAATGGATGCATTGCAAGGCCAAGCCATGGCAGAGGAAGCCGAAAGGCGCCGTGTGCTTGAGTTGCAACGGATTGAGCAAGCTGTCAAACGGTTGGAACAAGGCGATTTTGGCTATTGCATTGAATGTGATGCAGAAATTTCATTAAAGCGATTAGAAATAGATCCCGCAGCATCCCACTGCATAAGATGTGCCGAGTTGCTTGAAAAACAGAAGAAAAAATGAACTGGCGATCCGTCAGGTCTCTCCATGCATTTACTTTAGGCTTTTGAGAAACACAGCCACATTAACTCACCATTTTATGATTTGCATTAAGTGTAATTACGAGCTTTTATAGCTTAAGGTTCATTGGAATAATTCTTGATAATCATCCAATCGGTTCAATTCCATTGACAGGTCCATATTTAGAGGCTTGCCCGCTAGGCATCGGATTTTAAAGCATGAACTGAAAGCACATAGACCATGTTCAATTTGATTGCTCTCAAGCACTTTCAAAGACAGTGTAAATCCTCAGTTCAAGTTTTAACACGCGCTACAGTGGGACTGGTTTGCTCAATCTTTCTTTTGGTATCGGCCAACACAGCAACGGCGGGTACGGTGCGGGTCAAAATCGACATTTCGAGCCAGAAAATGTATGTGTCAGTCAATGGTGGACGCAAGCACAGCTGGTCTGTCTCGACCGCCCGTCGAGGCTATCGCACACCCACGGGAAACTTCCGCCCAACTCGGATGTATAAAAGATATTTCTCCAAAAAATACCATGGCTCTCCCATGCCCTACTCAATTTTTTTCTACGGTGGCTATGCCATCCATGGAACAAATGCCACCAAACAATTGGGCAGACCCGCTTCCCACGGCTGCATTCGCCTGCACCCCAAGAATGCGCGCCAGCTTTTCGCACTTGTTCAGGCAAATGGGCCCAAAAACACCAAGATAACCATTCAAAGATAGTAAAATCTTGATAAAATCAGGCTCCCCGAACCAAGTATAACGAAAGCGATAAACAAGGTTTTCTTAACCAAAACCGCAAGAATATAGCGCCAATTTCGACTTTTCACCTTGCCATTCAATCAATATTTAGCGCGCGCCCTGACAGTGTTCAAAAGGAACCCGCAGCATTCAAATAGGGAGGTTGGACCATGTCATTGAAAATTGTTACATCGTTATTTTTTGTTTTGGCCCTTACTGGGCAGGCGCTTGCCACAACATCGAAGGCACCTGCAGCGGAAACAGATATCAACAAACCCGCCAACAGCCAACCAGCCTTGCGCGGATCATTGACACTGCTTGGCAATTCGGCATCCAAAGACACCAGCATTCCAGAAGCCCCCGTTGTTGCAAGGATTGACATTTCCGAACAGCGCATGAATGTATATGTAAATGGGCTCATTACACACAGTTGGAAAGTCTCCACGGGTGGGCGCGGATATTACACACCACGCGGCCAGTATGCTCCCTATCGCATGCATACAATGTGGCGTTCGCGCAAATATAACAATGCGCCGATGCCCCACTCTGTCTTTTTTCATAAAGGATGGGCCATTCATGGCACCAACGCCATCTCGCGTCTGGGCCGCCCAGCGTCCCACGGCTGCGTTCGATTGCATCCCAAGAATGCCAAAATCTTGTTCAATCTGATCAAACGATCTGGCGGCATGAAAGCAGCCAGCGTGGTCATCTCAAACTAACCCGAATTTTGTCGAACGGCGATCGACTTCCTCCCTTGATCGAACCACCGAGCGACAAATGCAAAGCGCGACCCGGGTTCCTCCCTCGGGTTCGCGCTTTTTCTTTGGTGCGCGGAACAATGAATGTGTCTGAACGCTACAAAACAGGTCTGTCCTTCAGTCCATCAGTCGGAGGAACTGGGCAACAAAAATCCACGTGCAACAGACTCTTCAATGAGCCTTGTCACAAGCCCGTGCAGCAGAGTAGATCCATCAGCAATCACAGCCATGCGCTTTTGCACTTGATCAGCCGTCACACCGTGATGCTTCCAAGAGTGACCGCCCGTAAAGACATTGTGGAGAAATGGCTGCATACGGTCCATCGTGCGTGCAAAGCGTGCGTCTGGACTTTGATGGGCCTCAAACTCATCCCACAATGAACGGAACTCGACCGCTTGCTCCTTTGGCAGCAAACCAAACAAGCGATCTGCCGCTTTCTGTTCACGCTCCTCCTGCCCTGCCTCGGCTGTCGCGTCATACAAAAAGGTATCGCCTGCATCGATCTCAACGATATCATGGATCAGTACCATGCGCAGAACACGCTCAAGACGCACGTCCGGCGCAGCATATTCAGCTAACATCATCGCCATCATCGCCAAATGCCAAGAATGCTCAGCATCATTCTCGCGGCGTGAAATGTCGAGTAAAGGTGTTTGACGGATGATCGTTTTGAGCTTGTCGATTTCTAGCACAAACCGCAATTGATCGGACAGACGAGGCGTTACCGTCTGTCCAATAAGATCAAAAATCTCGTCTTTGGTTTCCGAGCTTAGCATCAACGTTACCTTCCAAACGCAGCACCACCCAAGCACCCAACCCGCGCCACTACACTTGGGCCTCAGGGGTGGCGACAAACAATCCTGTTAGCTTCTTTCAGGAATAAGCCTATTCCCACTCAATGGTGCCAGGAGGTTTGGAGGTGACGTCATAGACCACACGATTGATGCCTTTGACCTCATTAATGATGCGGGTTGCGGCCTTGGAAAGAAAGTTCATATCAAAATGATAGAAATCGGCGGTCATGCCATCAACGGATGTGACCGCACGCAAAGCACACACAGACTCATAGGTCCGGCCGTCGCCCATCACACCAACGGTCTGAACAGGCAGCAGCACAGCAAAGGCTTGCCAGATAACATCATAAAGGCCCGCCTTGCGAATTTCATCAAGATAGATCGCATCAGCCTGACGCAGAATATCAAGCTTCTCGCGAGAGATTCCACCCGGGCAACGAATTGCAAGGCCCGGTCCAGGGAACGGATGCCGTCCGACAAAGTCACTTGGCAGACCCAACTCGCGGCCCAGTGCCCGCACTTCATCCTTGAACAGCTCACGCAGCGGCTCGACCAGTTCCATATTCATGCGTTCGGGAAGGCCGCCCACATTGTGGTGCGATTTGATCGTAACCGAAGGCCCGCCGGTAAAAGACACAGACTCAATAACATCGGGATAGAGTGTTCCCTGCGCCAAAAAGTCAGCTCCACCGATGCTTTCGGCTTCATCTTCAAACACGTCAATAAATAAGCCGCCAATGATCTTGCGCTTGCGCTCAGGATCAGACTGGCCTTCAAGTGCAGTAATAAAGATTTCGGATGCGTCCACATGCACCAGCGGAATATTGTAATGCTCGCGGAACAATGAGACCACTTGTTCGCTCTCATTCAAACGCATCAGGCCAGAATCGACATAGATGCACGTCAGCTGCTCACCAATCGCTTCATGGATCAAAACCGCGGTGACGGAAGAATCAACACCACCGGAGAGCCCACAAATCACCTTCTTGTCGCCGACCTGATCGCGGATTTTTTTGATGGCATCAGCACGGAAATGCGCCATGGTCCAATCATTGGCGCATCCACAAATGTGATGCACGAAGTTGGATAGCAGCTTGGCCCCATCTGGAGTGTGCACCACTTCGGGGTGGAACATCACACCATATTGGCGTTTTTCTTCGTTAGCATAAGCAGCAAAAGGGGCATTCTCCGATACACCAATGACTTCAAAGCCCTTGGGCAATTTAACAACCCGGTCGCCATGGCTCATCCACACTTCGTGGCGGGAGCCGATTTTATCCCAAACACCCTGAAACAGCGGGCTCTTGCCAACGACTTCAACATAGGCCCGTCCAAACTCACGATGATCCGACCCTTCGGCTTTGCCTCCGGATTGGACACAAAGCGTCATCTGACCATAACAAATGCCAAGGATAGGAACACCGGCCTCAAAAATAGCCTGAGGTGCACGCGGAGAATCAATGTCTGCTGTTGAAGCGGGTCCGCCCGAAAGAATCACACCTTTTGGCTTGATCTCATGAAAGGCTTTTTCAGCGCTTTGAAACGGTACGATTTCGGAATAAACACCTGCCTCACGCACGCGCCTTGCAATCAACTGCGTAACTTGTGAGCCAAAGTCAATGATGAGAATTTTATCCGTCATGCGTCTCAATCCTGTCGTTCAAGATGCTCACTTATCTGAGCAATTTCCTAACTTCTTAAGACGAAGCCAGCGCAAAGGCAATCAAACATGTCACGATTGCAAAGAGGTGAGGCAAAAAAGCAATTTTTTCCAGCCTACACGACGAGCGTAGCCGCGTCTGTCCCTCAATGGAGTACAGTGACGCGGGCGATGTCTACAAAATACAAAAATACAATTAGAACCAAAACGGCACCTCAAAGCCAACCCTTGCATGAGTGAAAGCAAGGCGTCCCGAGCAAATCATTGGTCTCGAGGAGAAACTCAGGTCAATGATTTGAGCAGTTGGGACAGGCGAATACGATCTTGGACATTCATACCCTTGAGGAAATCGGACTCCATATCCATCACGCAATGGCCAATTTCAGCGGCGATATCACGCCCCCTTTTTGTGGTTTTGAGAACCACAAGCCGCTTATCCTGCTTGTTCACATCCCGCTTGATCAGCTTTCGGTCCGTCAAACGCTTGGCAGCACGAGAGACGGCAACCGTATCCAATAAGGTGCGCGGCTCAACCTCACGCACAGACACAGCACCATCCCGCGCCAGACTGGCCAGAACTTGCCACTCAGCGACGCTCATATCCCACTCGTCGTGCAAAACCTTGCCGACGCGCCGCGAAATCCCCTGAGCCACTTCCAAGATCCGGTAGGGCAGGAAGTTTTCAAGCGTAAACGCCTCTTCGCTGGCGAGCGCTGTTGCCGGAGTGGAGCGTTTTTTCACTTTTGCAGGCTTGGCAACATCCACTTGAAACGGCCCAACGTCCGCAGCAGGCTTGGGCTGCGGCGGGGCCATATCAGGCAGGGTATCAAACATCGAAACCTGAAAAGAATCGCTGTCGCTCGCCATCACGTCATTTCCTTTGTCATGATTCAAAAAGATCACGACAAAGGAATACTACAGCGGATCAAAAATTTCAATTCACTGGACATGAAATTGAGTCAAGGTGTTGATATAAAAGCACAAGACCAAATTTAACCCTGATGCCGCTCCAAAACACTGAAGAAAAACCCATCAGTCTGAGTGGAGGCTGGAGTTAATGTCACGCTCATCATATCCGATGACCATGGCTGTGGTGCTTCGAGCCCATACAGATCTTGCCAAACTTCACCGGCAGACACCAACTCAAAGTCGGGGTTATTGGCAATGAAATGATAAATCTGATCTTCATTTTCAGCAGCCAGAACCGAACAGGTAATATAAATCAGATAGCCACCGGGGCGAACGAACTGGCGCGCTTGTGCCAAAGCCAGCTGCTGTTCTTCAACCCGTTTTTCCAATTGCTCTTCGGTCAGCTTCCACTTGGTCTCGGGCCGGCGGCGCCATGTGCCCGTACCGGTACAAGGAGCATCCACGACAACACGATCCATACGCCCCATAAGATCATCGAGAGCGCCATCGTTGGGCGTTCTGGTCTGGGCATTACGCACCCCTGCCCGCGTTATCCGGTCCACAATCGGGGCCAACCGCGACGCATTCATATCATAAGCGTAGATCTGACCTTTGTTTTCCATTTGCGCGGCCATCGCCAATGTCTTGCCACCAGCCCCTGCACAAAAGTCCAGAACCTGCTCACCCGCACGCGGATAAATCAAACTGGAAACAATTTGACTGCCCTCATCCTGAACTTCGTAAAAGCCTTTGCGAAATGCTGGATCACCCTGAATATTGGGCTGACGCGAGTCGCCCTTACCGGCAGGAAAACGCAAACACGTCTTGCTCAATTTGGTGGGTTTGGGATCAAAACGGGATAGTTCTTTTTGAACTTTCTCAACGGTAGATTTGAGGGTGTTAACACGGATGTCAACCGGAGGACGGCGAGAGAAAGCCTTGGCTTCCATATGCGCATCTTCCTCAAAGGCTTCAAGAAAAGCCCCTTCAACCCATTCCGGAATATCGCCTTTGACCCAAAAAGGCGCGTCTTTCAAAGATTTTGCTTCAATTGCAGCAACTTCAGCATCGTTCAAAGCCTCAGGGGCATGCGCGTCATCAGCAATGGCAGCGGCCAATTGCTCGGGGCTGTTGTTCCAATCAAAGGCGAGCGTACCAATAGCCAAAGCGCGCGGGGTATCTTCGCCCATGCGCCAAGCAATCGATGCACGAGAGCGCATGGCATCATAAACAATGTTACCAATCGCAGATCGATCTCCAGATCCGGCAAAACGATGCGTTCGCCCCCAATCCTTCAGCGCTTCGGCAACAGGACGTTTACGCCCCTCAACCTCTTGTAGCACTTCGATTGCAGCTTGCAGACGACCACCAAGTTTCATTGTCTTGTCCCAAATTCAGTTCAAATATGCAGAGGCGATGATATAGACGATCAATCAAGATGCGCCAAGCAGAATCTAGAGAAAGTGCGGCATTGTTGCCGATGCACATCAATTGAACCGGAATAGTCACTTCAGTCGTCGAACACTTGCGCTGTTCTTGCTGATCACACGCACAATTTTGCCGAAAAGCAGCGCAGTTGATCCAACAGGCCTTATCCGTTCCAAATCTACTGCAAACACCCTGCCACAGACTTGTGAAAGCCATTTCAAGGAATAGATAAAAAACCCATGGATAATGCCAATCACACATCCCCACCAACCACAGCTCGAATGACTTGTTTCCCGCTCATCTTTCCGTGCTGCCTGCTTCGAAGGGAACTTTTTTTCGTTTCAACCGTTGGCTCTGTAATAACTTCTCAAAGACAAGTCAGCGAGCCCCAACCATGCAAACACCAGAAATTGCGAAAGACAATCCAACCGGATCAGATAGAGTCTTGGCGCGCCATGCCCATCTGGCCCTGCTCTTCATTGCTCTCATTCTGATGTTTGTGGTGCTGCATATCGCACAGACAATTCTGGCTCCGCTGACCTTGGCCATCATCGTTGGGCTGGTTTTTGGTCCACTTGCTGATCGGGTTGAAGCAATTGGCATTCCGGCATGGATTTCGGCGCTCCTCACGGTTAGCCTTTTTATCGCTATCATTGCGATAGCAATTGCAGGCTTTGCCATGCCATTGTCTGAATGGATGGACCGCCTGCCCGTCATTTGGTCACGATTGCAAGCGGAGCTGGTCAATTGGAAGGGTCCCATAGCCGCCATAACCAGTCTGCAAGAGCAGTTCAATGAAATTGCGGGCCGATCATCCGCGGATGTGACAGTGAGCGTTTCCGAGACAAGCACCGTCACACAAGTGGCCTATTTGGCTCCGTCCTTGATGGCACAAATCATCCTGTTTCTCGCAGGGCTATTCTTTTTCACAGCTACACGTCATCAGATAAAAGAGAGCGTGCTTGCCAAACTGACAACAACAAGTCAGCGCAAAAAGCTTGTGAACATGTTCGACACCATAGAAATGCAGGTTTCCACCTATTTGCTGCATATCTCAGGCATCAATTTGCTGTTGGCCGCGGTGGTTACTGGGGCCATGTGGATGATTGGCGTACCGTCCCCTATCCTATGGGGCCTCTTGGCCGGTGTGCTCAATTTTGTAATCTACATTGGCCCCGCAATGATGACCCTGATCCTGCTTGCCGTTGGCTTGGCAGTTTCGAGCCAATTGGGCAGTATTGTAACACCTGCGGCTGTGTACTTGTTAATCAACTTTATTGAAGCGCAATTTCTGACCCCGATGTTGCTGGGCAAGATCACAACGATCAATCCCTTCGCAATCTTCCTGTCACTCATTTTCTGGATATGGCTTTGGGGTCCAGTGGGAGGCTTTGTTGCCGTACCCATCCTTATGATTGGCTATGCGCTCGTCAAAAACAGCCCTCTGATCTCCTCTGCTTTGGCGCCAAGCGATCGCGACCCAAACATTTAAAACCAACAATTCCAAAGCCCAAAAGCAAAAAGCCCAGATTTGATCTGGGCTTTACAGGCATGGTTTCTCAAGGCAGGGCACCCGCGAACAAGCACTTAATCCCGTTCAACAAGCTTTTCGTTTTTAACCTGCCCCCACGCCATCAAGGTGAAGATAGCCGTGCCGCCAATCACATTCCCCAATAAGGCAGGAAGAATGAAGCCCAGAATGGCGTTGGCAAAGGTTTGCTCCCCTGTAACCGCCAAATAGAACACCTCAACACTGCCAGCAACCACGTGAGAAAAACCTGCCAGGGAAATCAGATAGGTAATCACGGAAATCACCAAAAATACGCTGTTCGTCGTCGGCATAATCCAGACCAGAGCCGCGATCAATATCCCCGCAGGAATTGCTTTTACAAACACCTCATACCAAGCATAATCAAACAAATGGTTGGAAATATCGGCAATAATGTCTTTAACCGGCTCGCCCAATGCACTGGTATAAGCCATGAAGCAAGCGGCGATTAATGCTCCAACCAGATTTGCCATAAAAACCACAGACCAAAGCCGGCCGACCCGAGCGAGACCGGATAACGAGAAGGAATGATAAAGCGGGATGACCGTGGTGATGGTATTCTCGGTGAAGAGCTGCATCCGCCCCAGAATGACGAGTAAAAATCCGAAACTATAGCCAAAATTCTCAACAAGCGGACGCCATTCCGTATCCGGCAGATAACGGCGGAACAAGGCAAGCCCCAAAACCGAAAAAGAAATCATCAAACCGCCGGCAATGCCAGACCAGACCAATGAAGAAACGGGGCGGGACAATTCCTCATTGCCATCACGCCGGATCACTTCATAAACCAGCTTTGCTGACAAACGCGTCGCTTCGCGAATTGATTCACGCGTCTGAATGGCCTTGGTTGGCGGTCGTTTCGGGTTTTGTGATCGCATGGACCTGTTCCAAATATAGCTACAGCGGCAAAATCGGTCGATCCAATTTGGTCCGCCTCTGTGAAATGGGAATTATGTTGAGTTAAGGATTGTTTGAAAACACGTTGGGCCACACATCAACAGATATGCGGCCCACTGCGCAGGCTACCTGGCAACCCCGACGTCACGGTCGCTGCTGTAGTCACTTTCAGAATAAGCTCTCTGCGCCTTCAACTGTCCTTCAGTGTAAGGGGTGTAAATATGCAAATCCCCTTTAGCATCTTTGTAAACCGTGAGAGCATCGATATCCATTGCCACTGGTTTTTCGCCAATACCTAAGAAACCACCCACGTCAATAATATAAGCCACCACTTGGCTTTCAGAACTCAGGATCACATCGCTGATTTCACCGATTTCTTCGTCATTGGAACCATAAACAACGGTTCCAATCATATTTTCGGCACTCAGATTGGACTGATCAACAACCAGCAATCCTTCACGATGAATAAGATTGAGTGCTTGACGCATAAAGACGGGCGCCTCGGTCAGCTCCTCCTTAGACGCGTGCAAAACCAAATGACGTTCACCATCCCAGCTCATCCAGCTGATGCGCTTGAAATCGACAGCCACATCTTTCTCGCCAATACCAACAAAGCCACCGACACCGATGATGGCCGCCTTGAATGATCCATCCGGCGCCATCACGAGATCATTGACATCACCCACAGCATCTTTTTCTGGTTTACCCGGCTCATAGGTATAGACCGTCTTCCCCATCAGACTGCTCGCAAGAATCTGGCCAAACTCGGCAGAAATATATCCGCCCTCATTGACAACCATCTGGTCGGTAGTCTCAGAGGAGAAAATATTAAACTGCACTTTTTCCTGCGCTGAGTGTTCGACATCGTTGCTTGCAGCAAAAACAGATGTAGAGACGATAACAGCCAAGGCTGTAGTAGTAATAAAATTGAATTCCATAACAATATTCTCCTACTCCATCTTTTTGCACTACATACAAGCACATACAAAGAGGAAAAAAGTCTTGAAGGACTGCATCCTCCATTCACTTAGACAACGCAGGAGATATAAATATGTTCCATTTATACTTATAGAAATTCAAAAACAGGAAAATAATTTCATTGATATTTCAGAGGGATAGAAATATCAACCGCAATACCTTGTGACGCATAATCAATATGCACACGGCTTCCAACAATCTTATTCAAGCTGCTGCGAATGAGAAGGCTGCCAAACCCTTCTGTTGCAGGCCTAGTTATGCCAACACCGCCAGTTTCACGCCAAAGCAAATTAAGCCAATTGCCTTTTTCAGTGACCTTTTGCTCAATAAAGACCTTCACTTTACCGTCTCTTTTTGAAAGAGCGCCGAAGCGAAGAGCATTGGTTGCAAGCTCATGGAACACCAGTCCCAACGCAACTGCAACATCGGCATTCACCAACACAGCAGGTCCGTTAATCTCAACCTGATTGCTATAATCCTGCGTATAAGGCAAAAGCTGAATTTTAAGCAGAGCATAAACATCTGTATCATCCCATTCTTGATCTGAAAGCAGAGTATGGGACGCGGCCAAAGCTTGGAGCCGCCCGGAAAAAGCTCTGGTGAACTCTTGCGCAGATTGCGTATGACGCATGGTCTGCCCTGCCAAAGACTGGAGAATCGCGAGCATATTTTTTGCACGATGATTCACTTCTCTGAGTAACAGCCGTGTCTTGGCTTCGGACTTTTTGCTCTCGGACAAATCAATAGCAACCCCAAGAACATGCAGAGGTTCACCGTCATCAGACCGCTCAAACACATGCCCGATAATCAGAATATAAGTTCCGTTTTGCAACTGAAACTCGGTGAAAAAATCCTCATCAGACAACAACGCGGTTTGGATCTCGTCTTTCACCCGGCCAATATCATCGGGAATAATCCTCTCAAAGAGGGTGCTTGAACGGAGCTTGTCCTTGGTTTCAAGATCATAAAAATCGAGCAAGCCTTGGTCACAGTCAACCACATCCTCACGCAGATCCCAGCCCCATGTCGCTATGCCGCCCGCCTTGAGTGCCAACGCGTGCCGCATGTTGGCCTGCGACAAGTTAAGTTCGGACAACACATGGTTCTTAGCCGCATGCTTTAATTCATAAAGCGAAGCTGCCAATTTGGAACAACGCGCCAAGACATCCCTGAATCCTGAGCTTGTAACGGGTGCATCATTGATCAAACATAGACTACCGACAGTCACACCATTCACAACCAAAGGCACCCCGCTAACATGGATAGATGCGTTGGTAGAATTGAATTTATGGGTTTCATACTTGAGTATATTTGGCGAAAATGCAGACACAGGAACCCATGAGCATTTCTCCTCAAGACAAGATATGCTGATGAAGTCGGTCAAGACAGCAGAATAAGCTCCCTCTCCGGCTTTGCTCTGATACCAAACATCACGGTCCGTTACGATCGCAACAAACGCAAGCTTGGCTTGTGTTTGTGCCAGCAACATGTCTATCAGGGTATCAAAGTCAGGGTCCCTAAACACATCAGGTCCGACAGACCGGAACACGGCCTCAACACGCGCAGGGTCTTGCACCAAAGCGCACATGTCTTTGGCGAGATACCGTATGGCGATCAATTCTGCTTTGTTTGATTTGAGAGGCAATGCTTTACTCTTTGGTCATGCGATTGATGTGTTTGTAAGAATGGTATCCTATTTGCGATCTTTCAACTGCTTTTCTGGCCCGTCGCAGATGGATAGACAATCAACTGTCTGTGAGGATACGGAATAGAAATACCCGCAGCATCCAAGGCTTCCTTGATTGCTTGCAACACAGCAAGTTTGGTTGAATAGACATCATCTGTGGTGGTCCACCAGCGTGCGCGTAACAACACAGAAGACGCCGCCAAATCGGAAACACCGATATCCGGCTTTTTATCATCAAAAACCGCATCGATCGACTCCACAGCATCGAGAATAACCGATTTTGCCTGTTCCAGATCGGCGTCATACCCTACCCCAATTTCATAATCTGTGCGGATCATGAAATCTTTGGTCATAACAGTGACGGGGTCTTTAAAAAGCTCGCCATTGGGGATGGAAATATCGCTGCCATCAAAGGTTTTCACCCAAGTCGAGCGGGTTGAAACCTCCTGTACTGTCCCCTCAAAGCCACGAAACTGAATCCAATCTCCTGCCACAAAAGGTTGTCGCAAAAGAAGCAAGAGACCAGCAAGAAAATTCTGCAATATATCGCGAAAGGCAAAGCCAATGGCAACCGACCCAACCCCGAGGATCTGCAACAACTCAGCAGCACCGACACTTGGCGCCACGATGGCAACCGACACCAAAAGGCCGACAAAAATAATCACCAACTGCACGATCCGACCAAGTGCGATGCCAACACCGGAAGAAGCCCTCGACGTGAGAATGCGCTTTACAAGCGCCTTCACAATCGATGCGACAACCAACATTAGGATAAAGAGCACCAGTGCAATCACGACTTTGGGCAACATAGAAAAGAAGCCCTCTATCAAACCGTCTACTGTTGCAACAGCTGAACCGAGGTTTTCTGTTACAGCATTTTCATCACTAGGCATATCGAGAGCTCCTTAGTCTGATGGCCTTTTATTTTGTCGCAGACAGAATGCACACAGAAGCGGGACAACGCTCAAGCAAACGACATTTCTCATCTTCGATAATTTGGTCCTCGTGTCTCAACGCACCAGAGCCAGGTTTGTTCCGTAAAACTTAAATATTTTTTCTGCCCGGTTTTTCCGGAACCATTCCCCCGTCAGATCATTGGTTAGGTATCACTCGAACAACAATGGAGATGACAAATGCCAGCCAACAATACAGTAGCAAACAAGACCAAAGCGCCCACTCTTGAAGAACTGGATGGACAGGTTTTACAGATCCGCGACGATATTGCGAGTTTGACAAAAATGCTATCAAATGGCGGCGCATCAAAGGCCGATGAATTGAGCAATCAAGCAAAACAGACTGCTCAGGCTATGGCCGAAAAATCACAAGAAGCCATCAAGGCCCTCAATACAGAAGCAGGTGAACTGGAAGCAAAGCTTATGCTTCAGGTGCGCAAAAAGCCTCTTGCTGCCCTTGGAATAGCAGTCGGCGCTGGTTTTCTGGCCGCGATGCTGGTGCGTAAATAAATGATTGGCCCTCTCTTTTCAATCATTGCAGGACAGGCTAGCACCAAGGTCAAACAGAAGGTCAAGCGCACCTATCAGGACAGCCTGTTCATAGCCTTTGCAGGCTTGGCGTTCCTGACCTGTTACCTGTTTGGCATGGTCGCTGTCTTTGTTGCTCTGATGGAAGAGTACGGGGCAGCGCCGGCTGCACTGGCCCTGTCTGCGGCCTCGCTGATGCTCGGAGCTGCAATGCTCTTAGGGCTCAAGATCATTCGCCATCAACGCAAAAAACGCGACCAACAAGTCCAGACAAATGGTTCGGATATTGTTGCGACCGGAGCGTTGATCGGCGCCTTTTCAAAATCGCCAACCATGATGATGGTTGCGGGGGCAGGTCTTTTGGGTGCCGCATTTTTGCTGCGCAAAAGCACCTCTGATGACCAATAATCCGCCCAAACAAGTACCTCGCGAACATCATCAAAACCACTTTTCAGAAAGGACGAGCTGTGTCTAAGACTAGCGAAATATTGAAATCAGAAACCAAACCGTCAGACATGAACATTGGTTTGAGCGACAAATATCGAAAAGACACCGCAAAAACCCTGTCCGACATCCTGAGTTCAACATATCGGCTAATGATTACCAGTCATATATATCACTGGAATGTTGTTGGCCCCTTATTCAAGCCACTGCATGAGCTGACCGAGGCGCATTATAATGATCTGTTTGCCGCCACGGATGTGATTGCGGAACGGGTTAGAGCGTTGGGCCATCTGGCACCAGCAACATTCTCTGATGTTAGCTCATTTTCCCCCAGTAAACAGAGCGTCAACAACACGCAAGCCGGTGACATGGTCCATGACCTGATTGCACTGCACGAAACAGTGGTCCGTAAAATCCGCAAAACCGCCAGAAAGGCCGGGGATGCAGGCGACATGGTGACCGAAGACATGTTGACAGCTCGTTTGACATTTCATGAGCAAGCTCTTTGGATGCTCCGCTCTGTAATCTCATAACAGATGCACGCCACCCCTTACTAAAACAGCCACACCGGTGGCGGGAGCAAACCATTTTGCTCCCGCATGATAAGAATGCAAGAACAGAGAAACCATTATCATGACCACCACAGTCAAAAATAAAATCGACAGCCTGGTTTCCTCTCCATCACACTCGCGTCAATATATCGTCGAACAGCTCAAACAAATGCTATTTGACGCCAGCGCTGAGTCCACAGCTTTAGCAAAAAGCACGGGAATTGAGGATGACGGACAAGACAACGACCCACGCCTAATCGAGCTTGCGCTTCAAGACCAAGGCGTCGATCCGGCAACGAGCTAGAGCGGATTAACAGCCTCTCTCTGATGCCGTGCCTGTCGTCGCAGATGTCAGACAAAAGACAGGCCAAAACAAAACCCATCCCCCTCATCTGCCAAAAGGCGTGAGGGGGATGGGTTTTTTATGAATCGATATAGAGCAAGCTTAGCTGGAGAAAGCTTGCGAAGTTACAGACGCTGACGTTTCATCCGGCAGATAGCTGGTGTCACCATCCAGTTTCAGCAATTCTTGCAGACGGCTGCGGGCACGATTGACCCGGCTCTTAATCGTGCCAACGGCACAGTCGCAAACCTCTGCAGCCTCTTCATATGAGAGCCCGGATGCTCCCACAAGAACAATCGCCTCTCTCTGGTCATCGGGCAATTCCGCCAGTGCTTTGCTGAAGTCTTGCAGATCCATTCTTCCGTGCTGTTCTGCATGAATAGCAAGATTATCGGTAAAGGCACCGTCGGGATCCTGGACTTCTCGCCCTTTTTTGCGCATCTGGCTATAAAATTCATTACGCAATATCGTAAAGAGCCATGCGCGTAAGTTGGTGCCAGGCTGAAAGCTTGACTGTTTGGCCCATGCTTTCATCACAGTGTCCTGTACCAGATCATCTGCCTTGTCGTGATAATTACACAGCGACATAGCAAAGGCTCGAAGGCTGGGCAGTTGAGCGAGCAAGTCGCGTTTAAAACTGCCAGTCGGAGATTGCACTGAAGCGCTCATTTTTCCTCGGAGGGTTTGCTCGCACGCTCAACTTCATCCAGCTTTTCCAACAGGTCCAGAAACCGGTCTGGTATAGCCTGCTGTTCAGCCTGTGAATAAAGGGCTTTGAGTTTTTGCGAAATAGCATCATTTGGATCGAGCCCACCCGCATTTGGGGCTAAAAGGTCGTCGAAACCACCGGGAGCCGGATCCAATCTTTTATGATTGTTGTTCACCATCTATACGCCTGTCATTTTGTCGTGTTCGTAATTAAAACGCATCAGATCCAAAAAAGTTCCAATCACAAGGAACTTTTTTTTATTTGGTGCGTTTCCCTCTATAATAGCAGTTCAATGCCCATAATGGAGAGGCTTTTTAGATGACGTTATCTACTCGTGTTGCAGCACATCTTCCTTACCTGCGACGATACGCACGCGCAGTAACCGGATCACAATCTTCTGGAGATGCCTATGTGGCAGCAACCCTTGAAGCACTGATCGCCGACACATCCATCTTTCCTGAGACAGGCAATGATAGAGTGTCGATCTACACATTGTTTGCGCATATCTATCGTAGCAGCGCTGTTGATGTGCCTGAAGTGCAATCTCCCTTTGGATGGGAAAGGCGCGCAGCCAAAAATCTGCAAAATGTGTCCCCTGCCGCGCGGCAGGCCTTTTTGCTAACCTCAGTGGAAGAATTCAAACCCGACGACATCGCCACCATCCTTGGTGTGGACGCAAGTAGTGTGTCTGATCTGCTTGCACAGGCTTCGATTGAAATATCGAAACAGGTTTCGACCGACATATTGATTATTGAGGATGAACCCCTGATCGCCATGGACATCGAACATATGGTCGAGAGTTTGGGCCATACGGTGACCGGCATAGCACGCACCCACACTGAAGCCTTAGAGCTGTATAACCAAAGCAAGCCCAAAATGGTGCTTGCTGACATTCAATTGGCAGACGGATCATCCGGTATTGATGCCGTAAAAGACATTCTCAAAGACAGCGACATTCCTGTAATCTTTATCACCGCCTTCCCCGAGCGTTTGCTCACCGGAGAGCGCCCCGAGCCAACCTTCCTTGTCACCAAACCCTTCAACCCGGACATGGTAAAGGCCCTCATCAGCCAAGCCCTGTTTTTCGAACAGAAAGAAGCATAAAAGAACCAGTTTCATTGGAACCAATCTCCGCCCTAACCGTTTATATAATATAGGGAAAAGGAGAAATGAAATGCTTTATTATGCTCTAGTATTCTTCGTGATCGCCTTGATCGCAGGCGTGTTGGGATTTGGTGGTATTGCAGGTGCCTCTGTCGGTATTGCCCAAATTCTGTTCTATCTGTTCTTGTTCTTTCTGGTAGCATCTTTGATTATGCACCTTGTTCGGAGACGATAGAAACGAGTTCAAAATAATTAAAAAACGGCTCCATTTGGGGCCGTTTTTTTATGCAAATTTCAACCACAAGACTCCAATACCTACAGAGCGCGGCCTCCCCTCACACACACCCGCCAATCGATCGTGCAAGCAGACAAAAAAAGAGCCCCCTTACGGGAGCTCCATATTCGCCAATTCTGAGGCGCATCAGTTTTTGGAAAGCCAGCCATCAATTTCCTGATCAACTTCTTCTTCCGCTTTGCCGTAGCGTTCCTGAAGCTTGCCCGCAAGCAGCTTACGATTGCCAGCAATGACGTCCATATCGTCGTTGGTCAACTCGCCCCACTGCTTCTGCACTTCGCCTTTGACCTGTTCCCAATTGCCTTCAATCTGATTCCAGTTCATCATTTCACTCCAGTGTAAATTTGCGTTTCAGATCAATCATCTGATCTATAAGTAAAACGCCTCTACACGTGATTTTGTTCCCTTGTCGAAACAAATTATTTAATTAATTTTGACTGGGCGAGTGCAGCCCGTAAGATCACAAGCAAGCGCGGAAAAGCAGCGAACAGGAAAAGACCCATGCTATTGTCGACCTATCACAAGCCGCTTCTTTTGCTGATCACAGTGCCAGCATTGATATCTCTTGGCATTGGCCTGATGCCCTTTGCGACCCTGCCGCTAGAAGAAATACTGCAAGGCTCGTCCTATTCTCAATTTATCTCTATCCAGACAACAGATCAGGCGCGTTCCCTTCTCAGCGTGATCGCCACGGGAGCCATCACCACTTTAAGCCTGACCTACTCAATTGTTCTGCTTGTGTTCACCCTTGCAGCTGGAAATATAGGCCCGCGCTTGCTCAGGCGCTTTTCATCAGATCTAGTCAATCAAATCACCGCGGGGCTTTTTGGCGGCACCTTTCTCTATTCCATCATTGCGCTCTACAGCATTGACTCAGACTTCGTTCCCAATGGCACCATCTCCGGCGCGGTTATCCTCGCAGCGTTGTCGGTCTTTCAATTGATTTATTTTGTCCGCCATGTGGCAGAGACCATCACGATTGACGATGAAATAGCCAAAATCAGCAAAAACTTGCAACAGAACCTATCAGAATTGGCCGACCAGACGCGTGCAAACCAAGGCCTGCCAAGCCAGAATGAAACGAGCAAAACCACCACCTATAAAGCCCACAGAACGGGATATATTGGCGATATCAACCTGAAACTCTTGATCGAATGGGCGCATAAAAACGACGCTATCATTCATTTCACATGCGCTCATGGAACCTTTGTGCACAAAGGCGACGACATCGCAAAAGTAGATATGCATGCCAATACCGATACGGATTTGGATTGCGAGTGCCTTTCCGGTTTTATCGAGATTGATGATGTGCGCTCTGAGGCAGGAACCATTCAGTTTGAAATAAATCTACTGATCGAAATTGCCCTGAGAGCACTCTCCCCCAGCGTGAGCGATACCTTCACTGCGATTGCCTGCGTAAACAGCCTGTCGGCGGCCTTTGCGGTTATGGCCCGCGAGAATATCCACATTTCAACCCAAGCCGACCACAACGGCGACATTCGCTTGGTTTTGCATGGATTGTCGCTACGCCAATTGTTTGGTCAAGCCTACCACCCCATTCGGCGTGCTGCGACCAATAATATACTCATGGCGCAAGGGCTTGCGCACTCATTGAAGCGACTGTCCCATATCGACAATGATGACCTCTGTGATCTGGTGGCCAAACATAGCCAGCTACTGATTGACCAGATTGAACACTACAAGCCGCTGGCAGCAGACATAGAAAGCGTGAAAGAATTACTGCCGTCGAGACAATCCCCAAAAGACCATAATTGCGATCAATAACAGGAAAAGAGAGATCAAGGTTACATGCGTCTTGGCAAGACATTATGGTCAAACCCGCCTATAAAGCCTTGATTTTGCGTAGTTCTACCAAATTTATAATTTATTTGATCAGTACATGCCCCAATATTTTAAGCATGACCTGTTGGTATGCACAGCAAGACGCCTGAGTGTAGGTAAATCGCTTTGCACGCGTGCCAACATCAATCATAGTGAATAGTCAAATCAACTAGGAACGATCGCCACATGCACCGTCTTCTGTCGCCCATTGTGTTTTGTACCGTTTGTACAATTGGTTTGGGAATGTCCTATACACTGCGTGAAGCAACCCAAACATCCAACCACGCAGAAGCCGAACTCATTGCAGACGAGGCCGTAGACCGGGTTGCGGCGCGGTTGGGTCAGCACATGTCATTGCTCCGCGCGACCAGATCTTTCTTTGCAGCGGGAGATCAGATGGTTTCCCGCGCTCGATTCAATACATTCGTATCTGGGCTGGAAATGGACGAGCATTACCCAGGCGGTCAGGGTATCGGATTTGCAGAGCTGATCAGCAGCGGGCAAGAACAACAGATAGAAGATAATTTAATCAAGAATTACGCCATAGATCGTCCGGTATGGCCCACGACCGATCAACCCCTTAGAACACCCATCACCCTAATCGAACCACTTGATCCTCGCAACAACGCCGCCCTTGGCTTTGATATGTTCCATGAGCCTATCCGTCGAGGCGCTATGGAATCAGCCCTGTTAGCAGGCAATGTGACAGCGACAGGGCCCGTAGAGCTTGTTCAGGAGATCGGGTCCGAAAAGCAAGCCGGATTTTTGGTTTATGTGCCTCTACACCACCCTGACGACAGCATCGATGACACGGAAACAATCCAACCCGAACAACCCGTTAAGGGCTTCATATATTCTCCATTCAGAGCGGGAGACTTTTTCACGACGGCCCTCACCCGAAGACCACTGCTGCCGATCAAGTTAAAAGCTTATGATAAAGAGAGGCCCGAATACCCTCTATATACGAGCGAAGGGTTCGAGGAATCCGAAAGTCAATTTGAATTTCTAATTGACCGCGAGATGGATTTTGCGGGTCGAAAATGGATTTTTGAGATTGGTACCCTTCCCGAGGGAGCATGGACGGTTGAAGACATCACCCCCTATGTGGTTGGTTCGATTTCGATCCTGCTGGCTTTACTACTGGCCTTCATGACACGATCCCAGTTGCGAGCATTGGATTCAGCGCACAAACTTCAGGCCCTCTCGGAGAAAAGCTTGAAAGACAAAGAACTGCTGCTTGGAGAAATGAAGCACCGCATCAAAAACTCAATTGCACGCATTATGGCAATCAGTCGGCAGACTTTGTTGCATTCGGATTCATTGGACGCCTTCTCCACCTCATTTAACGCCCGCCTGCAAGCCATGGCCAACGCGCAGGACGCTTTGACACGATCGCATTGGCAAAGGGCAGAATTGCTGGATCTGCTTGCCAAAGAGCTGGAGCAGGTTTTGGGCGAATACTCCTATAAGGATCAGGTTTCAGGCCCGAAGGTGGATTTGAACGAAGCCACAGCGCAAGCGCTAGGGCTTACATTCCACGAGTTGGCAACCAATGCCTTGAAATATAGTGATGTTGCAAACTCCAAGGACACCCTGTCCGTCACTTGGACCGTGACAGAAGACAACCAGCGTAAAGTCCTGAAAATACTATGGAGAGAAACAAACCAGAAAACAGTAAAGGCCCCAACCCACAAGGGGTTTGGGACCAAGCTTATCGATGCTAATATTTTGGGCGAATTGCAGGGGGAGATTGAGCGCCAATATTCCGAAAATGGCTTGCTCGTCAAAATAACCATCCCCCTTAAAAGCAAAAACAAGAAGAAGCTAAAGTGACCTAGAGCCTTTCGGGCCAGCAAAGAACCAAACAATCAGTCCAATTAGCGGGAAGACCAAAACGCCAAGGGTCCAGAGAATTTTCGACCCAGTGCTGGCGCCACTGCCCAAGATTTTAATCACGGCATAGATGTCAGCGATCAAGATCAATAGACCCAAGATTCCATATTCAAACATATTGCTTTTCCTTTCATCGCTCCGGTCGGGACAAGTCACTCACGAAGCTCTTCATTTCATATTTTCAATGTTGGTAAAGGGTTAGACCGCCACTAGTCGACAATTGAGCGTAGCTCGACCTGACCAATCGCCAGAGCAAAGTTCAGCCCGGTTTGCGTCGACACGCTTAATGGCTGCAAAGCTATCGTCTCACCAGATCCACCCAACAGAACATTGGCACCCAAACCCACACCAACCGTTGTTTGGGCACTCACCCCCCGATAGGTGCCAGCCAGAGCCCCCGGCTCGCGAATATCGGTGGTCGGGGCAAGCACAGCCCACGAAATCACCCCATTGTCGGTGGTGCCGATATCAATGCCGAATTTACTGATCGCCCCGAAATAGGGCTCATCTGACCGAGCGCCGTCGGCAGGTTTAAATCGGCAAGACAAATCTTTGGTCGACTGGAAAACAAAACCACCGCCGCCCTTAACGGCGCACTCAAGAACCCCCACCTCGATACGGTCCACATCAGCAGCCTGCACTGTTGATGTCACTAAGGCCAAAGGCAAAGAGACGGCCATCAAGAATTTGGTCAAGCGTGCCATGATTTGGTTTCCTTCTTTCGAAATCATTTGAGAACAGTGTTTTACTGAAGTCGAATGAGACACCAATCACCGTTCCTATCTTACCAACGGTTGAAGCCGCATTTGGTTCCAATTTTTCCCGTTTATCGAACTGCAGCAATTCAGGATCAGTCACCTTTTGACCGGTTGCCTTTTCCAAGGTCCCGTTCTGCGCGCACATCCTTATCAAGCTTCTCAAAACTCTCGATCACGCCGTCCGTTTCCAGCTTCACATCAGGCACCGCTTGACGCTGATTGCGCACCTGAGACTGATCATTGCCTTGCAATCGATTGTTACCCATTTTGTCTTGAGCAAGATCAGCTTCAACAATGTTTGTATTGTCAGGTCTTGGTGAGTTGATTTTTGTTGTGTTGGACATAGTGTTTCTCCATTTTTCAATGTTCATCGGACCAACGAACGCACTAGAACAACGCGCCAGAGACTGTTTTGGTTCCATTCTGGGGCGGATTACATAGTCCCGAGGGCAAAGCATGCCAGGTCCGACTTGCTCTGGATCCGCAAAACTAGCCATCGTCGGCAGCAACAAAAAAGGCGCCTTGCACAATACAAGACGCCTCTGATTAGCTAATTGTCAGATTGGTGAGCACTGATATTACAGTAACGCCACACCACTCATGGAAAACGCCATTTATGCGCGGTTATGAGCCTTTATACTCCGGCTGGGCTTCGAGCGCTTTCTGCGTCGCATTGATGTAGACCTTCACTTCGCCACCATCATTCTGACGCAAGATTTTCAATTCATCCATAGTAACTGCGATGCGGTGCTCGCCGATACCAAGAAAGCCACCAATATCCAAAATCGCTTTTTCAATTTTGCCTTCATCATTGAGGATCAAGGCATCAATTTCACCAATGTCTTCATCATTGGCACCGTAAACTCGCGCACCGCTCAGATCATCGGTGGTGAGATCGGTGATCACAGCACTGTTCCAGCCGTCACGAACAACATCAGGCGCCATCAATATGGTGCGTTTTGCTTCATCCGTAGCCGCAGCCATTTTATTTTTGGCATCAGTTGCAACGATCGTCATTTTATCTTTGGCGTTGCTCATCGCACCGCTGGCATCATTTGCCAAACCTTCCGCATATTCCTTGACGGATTTACCGGTTTGCGATGCAAAAGTGGCGCCCTCTTCCATGGCCCTCTCAAAGGAAGGTGCATCTGAAAGCATATCCCGATCGGTTTTCACCACCAGAAAGAAATCATCTTCATCGTCAGTTTCATTGACAATCTTGATGCTACTCATATCGACGGCGACATCTTTTTCACCGACACCCAAGAAGCCACCCACACCGAGAATGACTGCCTTGACCTTGCCATCGCGGCCCAGAATGATGTCATTGACTTCGCCAATATCATCCCACTCCTGCTCGGCTCCTTCGTTGACACGGCTGTTTGCATCAAAGGCGTCATAGTCTTTCTCGGCAGAGTAGATGCGCATACCAATGAATTCGGATGCGTAAATATCTTGCACGCCCTGAACGTCATAAGTTGTAAAAGCGGACATATGATCATCCGCAAAAGCTGCAGTACTCAGAAAAAGACTCATAGCGGTTGTTGCAAGAATGCGTTTCATTTGGCAATCTCCTCATGTTGTAAGGTTAGATTTGAAACTGCACGTGACCTTCGAACTCCACGTTCCAGTTATCTAATCAACGATAAACTGGCGAATGGGTTCCTGATTTTATAAAAAAATTTGGAGCTTATTCGCTGGTGTCAGCTCGACCGCTCGGCTAATGCAGGTGATATCACGCACAACGTGAGAGACCTAAGCCTCTGAAATATTTAATTAATTACAAATAAATCACATACATAACGCTGCGCCAATACAAGAGAAAACATCGCCTCTTTAATATCTGCTGTGCCCGATAAACTGTAAAACGAAAAATGCCAACTGCACCATAAAACATGATGCAGTTGGCATTTTTTTACGCGTTCAGACCTTTAGCTCTCTTTTGTTTTGCTCCCAAACAGTCCTCTAACGAAGACATAGAACAGAGGGATCAAGAAGATGCCAAGGAACGTGGCAGAAATTGTGCCTCCAAGGACGCCAGAGCCGATTGCCGTGCGTCCGCCAGATCCTGCACCGGTACTGATCACCAGAGGGAGCACCCCAAGCGAAAATGCGATAGAGGTCATAAGAATGGGACGGAAGCGCTGTCGTGACGCTTCAACGACAGCCTCGAACAGGGATTCGCCAGCGGCCTGTCGATCACGGGCAAACTCAACGATCAAAATCGCATTTTTACCCGTTAGCCCAATCACAGTCAGCAACCCGACCTGAAAGAAGACCCCGTTTTGGAAGCCGCCAAGCCAAGCCCCGAGCAACGCACCCAAAACACCAATCGGCATAGCGAGCATGACAGCAACAGGAATAACCCAGCTTTCATAAAGAGCAGCAAGGCACAAGAACACAGCCAAAAGTGAGAGCGAATAAAGCAATGGCGCTTGATCGCCGGACTGCTTTTCTTCTAGCGACAAACCTGTCCAAGACAAATTATATCCCACGGGAAGCTGGCCAGCGAGACGCTCCATCTCGGCCATAGCTGCGCCCGAACTCACACCGGGAGCAGGAGAGCCCTGAATCTGCATCGAAGGAATACCGTTGTATCGTGAAATTCCTTGCGGACCGAACTTCCAGGATTCCGTTGCAAAGTTGGAAAAAGGCACAAGTCCACCGCTTTTGTTGCGGACCCGCCATTTTTTGAGGTCTTCGGGTGTTGCACGCGCAGACGCTTCGCCTTGTACATAAACCCGTTTGATACGCCCCCGATCAACAAAATCATTGACGTAACGGCCAGCCCAGGCAATGGACAACAATTGGCCCACATCGGTTGCCGATATGCCCATGGCACCAGCTGTGCGCCAATCAATGCTTAGGTTATATTGTGCAGCATCCTGCAAGCCATTGGGACGCACCGAAGCAATCAAAGGACTTGCCGCTGCCATACCCAGAAGCATATTGCGCGCTTCGAGCAATTGCTCATGGCTCTGTCCGTTGCGCGCTTGCAAGTAAAAATCAAAGCCACTGACATTGCCCAATTCAATAACAGATGGCGGCACAATCGGAAAAACCATTGCATCACGTATCTGGCTAAAGGCGCCATAAGCACGTCCCGCTATTGCCTTTACACTTTGCGCTGGAGATACACGCTCGGACCAATCCTTGAGCAGAACAAAACTCATACCCATATTCTGGCCTTGCCCACCAAAGCTAAAGCCAACAATGTCAAAGACCGATTTAACATTCTCAGCTTGGTCGTTGTTGAAATGCTGCTCAATCAGGTTCGTTACCTTCTGTGTCCGCTCAGCAGTCGCCCCGGAAGGGCCCTGAATGAGCGTAAACAGAATGCCCTGATCTTCATCTGGCAAGAACCCAGTCGGTGTTTGCGTGTAAAGCCAACCCATTCCGCCCACAAGCGCCAAATACACGACACCGATGCGCAGTGGCCGACGAATAATCCAGCTCACACTCGACGCATAGCCGCCCTGGGTTTTATTGAGCCCTTTGTTGAACAAGCCAAACAATCCCCGTGAGCTGTGATGGGCATCTTTATTCCTCAGGAGTGTGGCACACAAAGCAGGCGTAAGCGTCAGAGCAACCACAACGGACAGCAACATGGCTGAAATGATGGTGACTGAAAACTGTTGGTAAATAACGCCTGTTGATCCGCCAAAGAAAATCATAGGAGTGAAAACGGCAGACAAAACCAGCGCAATACCAATCAAAGCCCCGGTAATCTGCCCCATGGATTTGCGGGTTGCCTCAACCGGAGAAAGCCCTTCCTCTTCCATGATGCGTTCAACATTTTCCACCACAACAATCGCATCATCGACCAACAAGCCAATCGAAAGAACCATCGCCAACATTGTTAATGTATTGATGGAATATCCAAAGGCTGCAAGAATGCCAAGAGTCCCCAACAGAACGACAGGCACGGCAAGAGTGGGGATGAGGGTTGCTCTCAAGTTTTGCAAAAACAGCAACATCACCAAAAACACCAAAATGATGGCTTCGAACAGGGTTTGCACAACCTCTTCGATAGAAATTTTCACAAATGGTGTCGTGTCATAAGGAACGACATAGCTCACATTCTCTGGGAAAAACGAAGACAGTTCTTCAATCCGCGCTTTCACCTTTGTGGCTGTATCAAGCGCATTGGCTCCCGAAGCAAGACTAATGGCCATCCCGGTCGCTGGCTGACCATTGAACCGCGCAATGGTCTGGTAGTTTTCAGCACCAATTTCAATCCGCGCAACATCTTTGAGAAGAACAAGCCCACCGTCAGTTTCAGCACGCAGTACAATTTGTTCAAAATCTTCCGGCGTATTAAGCAGGGATTGCGCTGTAATTGTCGCGTTTAACTGCTGTCCTTCGACTGTTGGCAAATAGCCAAAAGAGCCTGCCGAAATCTGGGCATTCTCATTGGAAACAGCCGAAACAATGTCGGAGGGTGTCAGCTCATAGGTAGCAAGTTTTGACGGGTCAAGCCAAATACGCATGGCATATTGCGCACCAAAAACCTGCACTTCCCCCACGCCTTCAATGCGGCTGAACTCATCAACCAGATTTGAAACCATGTAATCGGACAAATCAACTTGCTGCAAGGCACCATCGTCGGAGATCAGCCCGATAACCATCAAAAAGCTGGCTGATGACTTGCGAACACGAACACCTTGCCGCTGCACCGGATCAGGCAAAAGGGCTGTCGCCTGATTGAGCTTATTCTGCACCTGAACTTGAGCGATATCGGGGTCTGTTCCCGTTTCAAAGGTCAGGGTAATGCTCGCCTGCCCTGAGGCAGATGACGTTGAACTGAAATAACGCAAGCCATCAAGGCCGGTCATTTGTTGCTCAATAATTTGCGTCACCGTGTTGGCAATGGTTTCTGCCGATGCACCGGGATAGCTTGCATTGATGCTGACAGTAGGTGGGGCAATCGTTGGATATTGCGCCACCGGCAGGGTATAAACCGATAAAAGACCGATCCCCATAATGATAATTGAAATCACCCAGGCAAAGATAGGCCTGTCAATAAAGAAACGCGCCATGGATTCTCTCCGTCTTGGGTTTAATTTTGTTCAGAAACTGGGGCAGCAGATCGTTCTTGAGGTTGAACGGTCGCTTTTGGCGCAATTTTTTGCAAGCCTTCAACAATCACACGATCCCCATCGACAAGACCTTTGCTGACCACCCATTGGGCCCCGTGGGCGCGCAAGACAGTCAAGGCACGTTGTTCGACAACATTGTCCTTGTTGACCACCATAGCAATGGGATTGCCGCGGCGATCTCTCGCCACACCCTCTTGCGGTGCAAGAACAACATTCTGAGCAATGCCTTGAGGCATATCGACTTGAACATACATCCCGGGCAGCAACAACCCATCTGGATTTGGGAAAGTCAAACGCAGAAGAATAACCCCAGTTTGCTCATTAACATGGGGTTCTGCCGCAGTCAGCGACCCTTTAATCTCATAAGGCAAACCATCTGCCAAGGTGACCACAATAGATTGGTCCATCGGCGATGGAGCTTCTGGTTCGGTCTTCAATTTGCGTTGCCATTGCAGCATGGCCGCAGCCGATTCTGTAACATCGACATAAACAGGATCGAGTTTTCGAATGACAGTGAGAGGGGCAGATTGACTGGCTGTTACCAAGGCACCCTGCGTTGTCAAAGACAAACCCACTTTACCAGACAATGGCGCGCGGATGGTGGTCCGGTCCAAATCAATATTCGCCGTAAGCAATTGGGCCTTTGCAACATCAAGGGCAGCTGCTGCGACGGCTTCATTGGACAGGGCTGTATCAACCGTTTGCTGAGAGGTCACTTTGCGATCCAACAAAGCCTTCTGCCGTTTAGAAACTTTTTGTGCGGCATTGAGACTGGCCTGCGCTTGCTTAACCGCGGCTTTCGCAGCGGCGACACGGGCCTGATAGGTCGCTGGATCGATTTTATAGAGGGCGTCACCCAATTCAACACTTGCCCCTTCTTCATAAAGGCGCTCGGTGATGATGCCCGCCACCTGCGGCCGCACTTCAGCCACACCGGATGCAACGACACGGCCGGGCAGTGTGGACGTAAGAGTGATATCCTGAGCTTTCACGGTAACAACCGTCACGCTCGCAGGAGGTCGCTCCTGAGCGACTGCGTTGCCAGTGCACACCACCGCAGAGGCAATGACAACAGCCAAACGAAACAGACGAATGGAGCGAACCGGAGAAAGGCGTGTCATGAAGACCATCCTGAGTGAAATGAGTGTTGGAAAAATGATAAAATCGAACAAAGAAAGTTACCTTCTAGACAAAATTATATATTTTGTAAACCGCATTTTGGTCCACGCTGAAATTCACCTCATGAACGCCTTGTTTCACAACACGCTTATTGCCAAGTAGAGTATTCTGCGTACAACTTTCAGCGCAAAGATGTATATCACCCCTCCCCTGGACCACAATAAAGAATTACCATTCAGCTTCAAAGTAGCCAACTCCCTCCAGGCATCCAAACTAAGCACCCCATAAGCACCTTTAGAACGAAAAAAGCGGAATTCGGGGTTACCTAGAGGAACCTCGAATCCCGCAGAAATCCGCCAATATCAACGATTTAAGACGTCTATCAGCTTGACGTTCCGTAATTGGGTGCCTCACGCGTGATCGTCACATCATGGGCATGACTCTCTCGCAGGGATGCAGGTGAGATGCGCACAAATTTGGCGCGGTCGCGGAAGTCAGCCAAATCTTTTGAACCAGTATACCCCATAGCAGCGCGTAACCCGCCTGCCAGTTGGTGCAACACGGCTGCGACTGGGCCTTTATAGGGCACCTGGCCTTCGACCCCTTCTGGCACTAATTTTAATGTGTCACGCACTTCTGCCTGGAAATAGCGATCGGCCGATCCACGCGCCATAGCGCTAACAGAGCCCATGCCACGATAGGATTTGAATGAGCGTCCCTGATAGAGGTAAACCTCTCCTGGGCTCTCGTCGGTACCTGCCAGCAGAGAGCCAACCATACCGACCTTGGCCCCACCAGCCAGCGCCTTTGCAAGATCCCCAGAAAATTTGATGCCACCATCGGCAATCGTGGGCACGCCTGCATCTTCCGCAGCTCTGGCACAATCCATAACAGCGGTCAGCTGCGGTACACCAACACCGGCAACAATGCGGGTGGTGCAAATGGACCCCGGTCCGATACCGACTTTTACAGCGTCGGCACCCACATCAATCAAAGCCTTGGTAGCGTCAGCTGTCGCCACGTTCCCAGCAATGATCTGGATGGAGCTATTCTCTTTCTTGATGCGTTGAACCACATCTAGGACAGCCTGACTGTGACCATGCGCGGTGTCGACAACCAACGCATCAACCTGCGCATTAATCAACGCCATAGCTTGTTCAAAACCGGCATCGCCAACAGAACAAGCTGCAGCAACGCGCAAACGGCCCTGACTATCTTTACAAGCATTTGGATTGAGGCGGGATTTTTCCATGTCTTTCACGGTGATCAAGCCGATGCAATGATAATTCTCATCAACAACCAGAAGCTTCTCGATGCGCCGCTGGTGCAGCAAACGCTTTGCTTCTTCCTGCTTGACATGCTCGGAGACCGTCACAAGATTATCGCGCGTCATAAGCTCATAGACACGCTGATCTGGATCGGATGCAAACCGAAGATCACGGTGGGTCAGAATACCAACCAGGCGACCGGTTTTTTCACCATCTTTGGTGCCTTCGACAACAGGCACACCAGAAAAACCATACTCACGAGTGAGTGCTTTTGCCTCTGCGACCGTAAAGTCGGGTGTAATCGTCAGCGGATTGACAACCATACCACTTTCGAATTTTTTGACCTGTCGAACCTGCTCTGCCTGTTCAGCACTTGTCATGTTTTTATGGATAACGCCCATGCCGCCGGCTTGCGCCATGGCAATAGCCATTTTGGCTTCTGACACGGTATCCATGGCAGAGGAAAGAATGGGAAGATTAAGTTCGATTTCCTTGGTCAGGTGGGTGGATATACTCACCTCACCTGGCATTACCACGGAATGATCGGGCTGCAACAACACATCATCGAAGGTCAGTGCTTCGCGGCCGGTGGAAGGTTCAAGAATCGTGGCCATGCCAACTACCTCATGAGTTTGGTTCACGCTTACCTGACGAGGTAGAGCAGAAACTCGGTGCCAAAAGGATATAAGTCCCTGTCTCACCCGAATGAAAGAGACAATCGGGGTACGTCCGGAAAGGAACAATTTTGCTAGAAGTTGACGCTGGTGACTACCATGCTTATTGCCACTTGCATAGAGAAAAGATAAAGCATTTCCGTCTTTTCACCGCTTCACTTGCCGGTGCATTTCTGGATTGACAAGAAAAGACCCGATTGTGCGCAACAATCAAAAAGGAGACAACCCTATGATCAAGTCACGCCGATAGCGGCAACTGATCGACGCTCTTTTGGTACCCGATATAAATGCGTGCTAATGATATAGCTTCAGGACATCGGCTTGAGCCGAATTTAACCAGACCACGACCCAGAAAATAGAATATTCTTTTCAAAAACCGAGAGACTCGCAATGACAGACACACCAAGCCATCTCTCGTCTCCCCCGGAAACCCAATCCTGCTGTTCAGCAAGGCATCACGCCGCTGGTCAAGACGTACCTCTTATCAAAGTGCCTGAAGCGCTGGATCTGTTGAAAGTGATGGTGCGTCCCATCCTCGAGCAACAATCCCGCCCCCTTGGCAAAGCACTGGGGCATGTGTTGGCACAGGCGTTAACAAGTCACGTTCCTTTACCGATTAACGATAATTCCGCGGTGGATGGCTATGCCATTCGCCTTTCCGCCCTCAAACAAGCGCCACTTGATCATGACATGCGATCATTGCCCATCGCGGGACGCATCGCTGCTGGTAATGACATCAGCCACATTCCGTCCGACGCGGTTTGCGTGCGTATATTGACTGGCGCGAGCGTGCCCGTGTGGGCCGATAGCATCATCATGCAAGAAGACACTCAATTGTCAGAGGACGGCAACTTTGCCTCATTTTCAGAGTTGCCCACACAAGGCAGCAACATCAGACGGCAAGGCGAGGATGTTCCGCAACGATCCGTTATCATTGAAAAAGGTGCACGGATTGACACCCGTCACATTGCCATCGCAGCAGCATCGGGCAATGCCCAATTGCCAGTTGTGCGCCCCATTCGCGTGGCTCTTCTAGCCACCGGTTCCGAGCTCAACCACCCCGGCGCAGATCTGCCCCCCGGTGGAATTTATGATTCCAACACCCCCATGCTGACTGCACTGTTGAGCCGGGCCAACATTGATCTAACAATCCATCACATGGTTCAGGATAAGTTTGAGACCATCCGCGACACTCTTTCACACTTGGCGGAAAACAATGATTTGTTGGTGACATCAGGCGGCATGTCGGTCAGTGATGAAGATTATATCCATCGCGCGATCACCGCCATTTCCGGGACCTTTGAAGTTCACAAACTACGCTTAAAACCGGGTAAACCTCTAGGATTTGGCAAAGTCAAAAACTGTGTTTTTATTGGCTTGCCCGGTAATCCCTTTGCTGCTCTGGTTGGCTTTTTGCTGTTTGGCACAGCCGCGCTTGATGCACTGGCCGGCATATCATCCAAACCGGCACCGATGCAGGGGGAAGCAGATTTCACCACCCCCAATGGCGGAACGCGCCTTGAATTTGTTCCAGTGCGCATATCTGGCACAAGTGAAAACGGTTTGCCGAAGCTGGATAAGATTGGCCGCGGTGGCTCCGCGCGTCTGCGTCCTCTAATCGAAGCCGATGGTCTCGCCGCCCTGCCGATTGCCAACCAAGGCATTGCCAAAGGCGACAGGCTGGATTTTTATGAATTCCATTGCGCCTTTGAACTGGGTTAACAGCCACAGCAGTGGGATAAAATTGCGCTAGGTCCCTGCAAACATTGCCCTTACGGCACCGGTTTCATCATCAATAAGTAAAATTACCTGTGCCATTTGGGCGCAGCCGGACATGACCTTGATCAAATATCTAATAGGATTTCTTAGCAACATGGTCGTTTAAACCGACGATGCGAGGCTGCCCTACGCCCCGTGCTTTGTCGTGCATAAGCGGAGACCACAAAATGACAGAAGGAACCGCTCGCGCCTTTCCGCCCTATGTCGCTCGTTTCACCCAATTTCTGCCGCTTGCGCCGCTGGAACGCATCATAACACGCGCAGCTGATCGGGTGGCTACCCAGCATCCTGAGTTTTTTGAACGTCTGGATGACTATGCAAACAAGTCTTTTGTTATCGTGCCGACAGACCTTGACTGGATTGCAGGCCTGACTTTTTTCAATGAAACGGTCCAAATTCGCCTGTCCCGCTCGCTAGACAGCTTCCCCAATCGCGACGTCACCGTAAAAGCGCCGTTCCTCTCCCTGCTCAATTTAATGGATGGTGAAGAAGATGGAGACGCTCTGTTCTTTTCACGCGACCTGACCATCGAGGGCGATACAGAAGCCATTTTGGCTCTGCGCAATGCGTTAGACGATGCAGAAATCGACTTTATCCACGAATGCGCTCAAATGGCTGGCCCCCTGAGCAAGCCAGTCGAACGCGGCGGCAAAACCATTCTGGAGACTCTGCGCCACAGCGCTCTAACCCGCAACAATGACGTCAACCACACCGGTGCCCCGATGGATGGCATGTCTGAACCTTTTCCAACCTGAACAAAGACAAACCCAAAAGCATTGAGAGCCGACTGATGACACAGAAAGCTATGGAGCTAGTTTGCCCTGCCGGAACGCCTGCCGCGCTGCGTACAGCTGTGGATGCCGGCGCTGACACCGTTTATTGCGGCTTCCGCAATGAGACCAACGCCCGCAACTTCCCCGGCCTCAACTTCTCCCTCAAAGAACTGCATCAGGGCATCGAATATGCAGCAGAGCGTGGCGCCAAAGTCCTTGTCGCCGTCAACACCTTTGCTCAAGCAGGCAACACAGATCTATGGCGCAAAGCCGTCGATGATGTGGCAAACTCCAATGCCCATGCGATCATTCTGGCCGATCTGGGCATGCTCGATTATGCCGCCCAAGCACAGCCTGACCTGCGCGTACATTTGTCGGTGCAAGCAGCGGCAGCCAACGCCGACATGATCAACTATTACGCCACCGAATTTGGCGTCAAACGGGTGGTGCTGCCGCGTGTTCTGACCGTGCAGGAAATCGAAAAAATAAACGCTGAAATCACCTGCGAAACAGAAGTTTTCATTTTCGGTGGCCTGTGCGTCATGGCAGAAGGGCGCTGTGCGCTTTCTTCCTATTGCACAGGAAAATCACCCAACATCAACGGCGTTTGCTCCCCTCCTGGCTCGGTAAAATATGAAGACCAAGGTGACTATCTCGAAAGCACCTTGGAGGGCATTACCATCAATCAGTATCCCAAAGGGGAAGCCGCCGCCTACCCCACCCTATGCAAAGGGCGCTTTGAGTCTCTTGGTGAAACCGGTTATGTCTTTGAAGATCCCGTCAGCCTCAACGCGGCACACCTTCTGCCGCAATTGCAAAAGGCAGGTGTAACAGCCCTTAAGATCGAAGGACGGCAACGCGGCAAAGCCTATATGGCAAAAGTGGTCAAAAGCTTCCGGCAAGCCGTTGATGCCGTAGCATCTGGAACGAGTGTCGATCTGGACGCCATCTTGGCGCCCCTCACCGAAGGCCAAAAATCCACAAAAGGCTCTTACCAAAAGACATGGCGCTAGGGGAAATCATGGACAAGAACAATTTGAACCCAATGCCCGAACTCACACTAGGCCCTTGCCTATTCAACTGGTCCGAGAGTGACTGGCGCGATTTCTATTTCAAGGTGGCGGACGAGTCCGATTTCGATCTGGTTTATATCGGCGAGCCGGTCTGTTCAAAACGCCTCCCCTTTCGCAATGCGGTGCTACCCGACATTTTGGATCGCATGGAATCAGCAGGCAAAAAAGTTGTAATTTCGACGCTGGCTCTGGTCACCACTAAAGCAGAACGCAAATGCCTTGCCGAACAATGCGATCAAGATATGTGGATGGTCGAGGCGAACGACCTCACCGCATTGGCCTTCCTCAAAGACCGCACCTATGTCATCGGCCCCTATATCAACATCTACAATGAAGCGACCATTCAATCGCTTACATCACGCGGTGCTGTGCGGTTTGTTCTGCCTGCAGAAGTGCCAGCCAAAACCATAGCTCAATTGATTAAAGCAGCCCCTGAGCCAGATTACGAGCTACAGGTGTTTGGCCGCCTGCCGCTTGCCCTGTCTGCGCGCTGTTATCATGCGCGCTTGCACCATTTATCAAAAGACTCTTGCCGGTTCGTCTGTGATCAGGACCCCGACGGTCGAGATGTCAACAGTCTAGCCGGACAACCTTTCTTGGCCGTCAATGGCATCCAGACCATGTCCTATGGCAGTCAGCTGCTTTTGGAGGAATTGCCTTCTCTCGCCAAGGCCGGTGTCAACGCTTTCCGTCTCTCACCACACACCGGCGACATGCTGGGCGTGGCACAAGCGTTCCGTGCGGTGATGAACGGCAACATAGGAGCAGAAGAAGCAAGAGCAAAAATTCAGGACTTGATGCCCAAGCACGCTTTCGTGAACGGCTTCAGTCACGGTGTCGCCGGCATGCAGCAAGTATCAGACCCTTTGGGGCTTTAACGAACGAAAAAAACGAGCAATAAAAAACGGGCACCAGTCATCTGGTACCCGTCATATTAAATTGCACATATGTGTATCCGTCTTACAGTAGACTTCGCTATTGGTAGTCCCGCCAGACCCAGTCGCCACTGTCCTATCGGGGTAGACCAAGCAAAATCTAGTGCAGACGAATCCATTCGCGTGCCTGACGCTGAGCTTTAGAAACGTCGGAGGGAGACATTTCGCATGCCAATTCCTGACGACGTACCGCAGCAGCATCGTTGCCTTTCATTGCAGCCAAGTTAAACCATTTATGCGCAGCAATGAGATCAGGTTCACCCTGTTCACCAATAGAGTGCGACAGTCCCAGCTGAAAGAAAACGTCGCCGGTTGCATCCTGTCCGATGCCATTTAACTCAGTTGCATGAAACTCAATTCTAGCCATTGTTTTAATCCCAATATTATACTCATCGACGCCCTTGCCCGGGCTTTTGAAAGGCAGGCTGACTTGCCTGTCCTGATGAAACCAATGTTGGAAGAAATCTCTCAAATTGACGTAAACAGGCTTGGTTACTGCAATGAGAACAAAAAGTTATGGGGGTGTAAATTTTACACTTTTTCAACCTAAATTTTGGCAGATTTCCGGTAATTTCCAATAGAAATTGAAGACAACATGAACAACTGCGCTAACCTTTCAGCAACCATAGCAAATCTTTTCAACAAACAGATTATAAGGAAGTCCCGCACAGGTCGGACAAATAAACGCAAAAAGCCCCCGCAAGACGAAGCATGCAGGGGCTTATAAAACTGGCAGAAATGCAGCGTTTGTTACCGTGCCCGTTGGTTAAACAGCATGGCTTGAGCGGCTTTATCCTTGGCAAGGTCCATCTTTGCCCGCTCGTCTTTACCAATAGCCAGTCCCTTTTCAACGGCTGGGCGGGCTTTCATCGCTGCAAACCAGCGCTCAACGTTGGGGAACTCGGCGAGATCAATATTCTGGCGCTCATAAGGCACAACCCAACCAACAATCGCCATATCAGCAATTGAATAGTCGCCTGCAACAAAGTCTTTGCCTTCAAGCGCTTTGTTCAACACCCCGTAAAGGCGATGCGTCTCGTCACGATAGCGACGGATGGCATAGTCGATTTTCTCGGGAGCATAGGTCGCAAAATGATGATTCTGACCAAGCATTGGGCCAAAACCACCCATCTGCCACATCAGCCATTGCTCGACCTCAACCAATTCTCGCTCGGGTTTCGGCAAAAAGCGGCCGAATTTGCGCCCTAGATAAAGCAGGATCGCACCAGACTCAAACACCGAGATTGGTTCGCCACCCGGCCCTTCAGGGTCAACAATCGCAGGCATCTTGTTGTTGGGAGAAATAGCCAAAAACTCGGGTTTGAACTGATCACCACTGCCGATATTGATGTAATGCATATTGTAAGGCACACCCAATTCTTCAAGCATAATTGTGATTTTCCAGCCATTTGGAGTTGGCCAGTAATAAAGATCAATTGGCTTTGTCTGCTCGGTCATTTTTGTTCCTAAAATGAAATAAAAAGCCACGTCAGGATGCTGCGGCTGGAATGGACCTCTAATTTAAGACCAATCGGTCAATTATCCAAGCCACGTCACACAGATGTGATGCGACGATTGGGCTGTCATCGGCCGCAGCATATCATAGCAGGCTTTGACGCTATCAAAAAAGGTCGGCCCAAATCTGGATCCGACCTATCATTTATAACCCAATCTGGGCACTAGCCTCAACTTAGAACAAAGGTATTCCGGTGAAATAGGGATGGCCAAATACGAGTGCCACATAAAGTACCGTAGAAATCATCACCAAGCGGATGTCACGCGCCCAACTCCAAGCCTCAGGTGCCGTATAGGCACCGTCACGGCGGTTGATGCCAAAGATTGACACCACAGCCCAGAGCAGCATGCCACCAAAAAGAACCATCGAGCGAGGATCATTATTGACCAACAAATGGCCAATAGCCCATACAGCCACACCTGTCAGCATAGGATGGCGCACCAGCTTACGAATGCGGCTTTGTCCCTTGGCGGCCCCAAACAAAATGATCGAAGCCAGCACAAGAGCATAAGTCGCATGACGCGTCCAAGGGGCGCTATAAAGATCAGCGCCTACGCCAACCGAACGCCAACCAAAAACAATCAAGATCAGAGCGCCGACAATAACCAACGTAAAGAGCCCTTTATACGGCCCCTCACCCACTTTACTAATCGCACCAGCACGTAAATTTGGCATAAAAACCGGGAAGAAATGCGCCACGGTCCAGAGCAGCACGCCCAAAATAAGCATAGTCATTGTTGGTCCTCACAAATGAAAACAGTCACAGCCTTTGCTGGTTTGAGTATCAGGATCCCCCTTAACCCGCAAAACAAATCTGTCTCTCAATATAAAAAGGGAGTGGTTCGGCACCACTCCCCTTATTCATTTTTAATTCGCAACTCTGCTTTTAACTCAAAGCCCGAGTTTTTCTTTCAGGATTTGGTTCACGGCCTGCGGGTTGGCTTTGCCTTGTGAAGCTTTCATCACCTGACCGACAAACCAGCCGATAAGACTCGGTTTTTCTTTGACCTTTTCAACCTGATCGGGATTGTCTGCGATGATCTTTTCAATAATCGCTTCAATTGCCCCAGTATCAGTGACCTGTTTCATGCCTTTTTCTTCAACAATCTTTGCAGGATCTCCGCCTTCGGCCCAGACAATCTCAAACAAGTCTTTGGCGATCTTGCCCGAAATATCACCGGCTTTGATCAGATCAACAATCTTGCCCAACTGATCGGCCGAGACAGGGCTGTCGTCAAGATCAGTGCCTTCCTTGTTCAGGCGACCAAAGAATTCGTTGATCACCCAGTTGGCAGCCAATTTGGGATCACGGCCATCGGCAACTTTTTCAAAGAACTCGGCATTGCGTTTGGATGCCACCAAGACAGATGCATCATAGGGCTTGAGGCCAAAGTCTGTGATGAAGCGCTCACGTTTTTCGTCAGGCAACTCAGGCAGCTCTGCACGCAACGCCTCCACATAAGCGTCATCAAATTCCAGCGGCAACAGATCGGGGTCGGGGAAGTAGCGATAATCATGCGCTTCTTCCTTGGACCGCATGGAGCGGGTTTCGCTCTTTTTAGGGTCGTACAGGCGGGTTTCCTGATCGATCGAGCCACCGTCTTCCAAAATCGCAATCTGACGACGAGCTTCAAAGTCGATAGCCTGACCGATGAAGCGGATCGAGTTCATGTTTTTAAGTTCGCAACGGGTTCCAAGTTCTTCACCGGGGCGACGCACAGAGACGTTAACGTCCGCACGCATGGACCCCTGCTCCATGTTACCGTCCGAAGTGCCAAGATATCGAACGATTGTCCGCATCTTGGTCATATAGGCTTTGGCTTCATCAGCAGAGCGCAAGTCCGGCTTGGAGACGATCTCCATCAACGCCACACCAGAGCGGTTAAGGTCAACAAACGACATGGTCGGATGCTGATCATGCATCGATTTGCCCGCGTCCTGCTCCAAATGCAACCGCTCTACACCGATTTCAACGCGTTCGCCGTCAAGCATATCCAAGATCACCATGCCTTCGCCGACGATGGGGTCTTTGAATTGGGATATCTGATAGCCCTGCGGCAAATCGGGATAGAAATAGTTTTTACGGTCAAACAACGAACGATTGTTGATCTTGGCTTTCATGCCCAAACCGGTACGAATAGCCTGTCGAACACATTCCTCATTGATCACAGGCAGCATGCCAGGCATGGCCGCATCAACGAAGCTAACATGGTTGTTGGCCTCGCCACCGAACTCGGTGGAAGACCCAGAGAATAACTTTGCTTCAGAGGCGACCTGAGCATGGATCTCCATGCCGATAACGACTTCCCAGTCGCCGGTTGCCCCTTTGATCAGTTTGCTGGACGCTTCAGCCATAATTTCGTCCTTAGCTTGGGAGCCTTGATCGCGGCTCCGCTTTCGAATAATCAGCGCTCAGGCGCCAGATGTCTCTGAAGGCTCATCCTTGAGGGCGGCAATCGCCATTTCCTCATAGGCAATATTGACTTCGATAAGGTCTTCCCAGAACTGCATATAAAGATCAGGTGCCAGATCTTGCTCTTCCAATCGGAATAGAACCTTATCCAGCACAGTCCGAACCCGCTCTTCATCGCGGGCCTCAGACGTGTCTTTTTTCAGCTCAGCCATACGACGGACATAGCCATCACGTTCGGCGAACAAATCAATCAAAGCTTGATCAATACGGTCCACTTCTTCCCGAACATGGGCTTTTTCCAAACAGTCTTCAGGCTTACGGATTGCTTCGGTCACGAGACTTACCACCATTTAGCCGGAGCATCCAGGATGCCTGCAGCTTCTTCCAACACACCGGCAGTCCGGAACAGCGTTTCTTCATCAAACGCCTTACCGATCAGCTGCAACCCCATTGGCAACCCTTCAGCAGATTTGCCCGCAGGCACTGAAATACCGGGCAGGCCAGCCATGTTGACGGTCACGGTGAAGATATCATTGAGATAATTCTCAACGGGATCCGTCACTTCTTTGCCAAGCTCAAAAGCAGCCGACGGCGTTGCCGGTGTCAAAATGGTATCGACGGTCTGGAACGCCTTTTCAAAATCCTGTTTGATCAGCGTGCGGATTTTCTGGGCGCGCAGATAGTAGGCATCATAATAACCAGCCGACAGCACATAAGTTCCGATTAAAATGCGGCGCTTGACCTCAGAGCCAAATCCGGCTGCACGGGTCTTTTCATACATGTCAGTGATATCATCACCATTGACGCGCAGGCCATATTTCACACCGTCATACCGGGCTAAGTTCGAAGACGCCTCCGCAGGAGCCACAATATAATAGGCAGGCAATGCATATTTGGTCATCGGCAGAGAAATCTCAACGATCTCAGCACCAGCAGCTTTCAGCCAGTCAATGCCTTGTTGCCAATTGGCTTCCACTTCAGCAGGCATACCGTCAACGCGATATTCCTTGGGAATACCAACCTTCATACCGCGAATGTCACCGGTCAAGGCGGCTTCATAGTCTGGAACAGGCAAATCAACACTGGTGGTGTCTTTGACATCAACCGAGGCCATCGATTTGAGCATAATGGCAGCATCGCGCACGGTGCGAGAGATCGGCCCCGCCTGATCTAGCGAAGAGGCAAAGGCGATCATGCCCCAACGCGAACAACGGCCATAAGTTGGCTTCATGCCAACTGTGCCAGTGAAGGCCGCAGGCTGACGAATGGACCCACCCGTGTCAGAGGCCGTTGCACCAGCACAGATCCGTGCAGCAACAGCAGAAGCAGAACCACCAGAGGAGCCGCCCGGCACCCGGTCGATTTCTTCGCCCGTTGCACGCCAAGGGTTTTTAACCGGACCAAAATAACTGGTCTCGTTGGCAGACCCCATCGCAAACTCGTCCATGTTGAGCTTGCCCAACATAACAGCGCCATCGTTCCAAAGATTTTGTGTCACTGTGCTTTCATATTCTGGCTTGAAACCATCCAGAATATGCGAGCAGGCTTGAGAGCCCACCCCCTTGGTACAATAAAGATCCTTGATACCAAGCGGAATACCATCCAGCGGACGTCCCTCGCCTTTTTCAAGGCGCGCATCCGACTGCGCGGCCATCTCCAAAGCCTTCTCAGGCGTTTTGACGATATAGGCATTGAGCTGATCAGCGTTATCAATCGCGGTGATATAGCTTTTTGTCAGCTCAGTCGCTGTGAAGTCTTTGTTTGCCAACCCGTCGCGGGCTTGGGCAATTGTCAAAGCCGTGAGATCTGTCACGCGGCTATCCTCATCACTTTGCGAGATTATGGGGCAAATCTTGGCCCGTCAAATCCCGACCATCTTCAATTCGGGTTCGCTTGCGGCTGCAGCCAGTGGGCTGCAACCTGACAAATGACAAGGTCTATTCGATGACCTTGGGAACCATGAAATAATTGTCTTCAGACATCGGGGCATTGGCGACGATACGATCGGCATAATTGCCATCCGTGACCGCATCCTTGCGTTTTCTCATTTCCTGATTAACCACAGAGGTCATTGGCTGAACCCCTTCCACATCAACTTCATTGAGCATTTCAACCCAGTTGAGAATGGAGTTCAATTCACCCTTGAGGTTCTCTGCCTCATCTTCTGTAACGGACAGGCGGGCGAGACGCGCCACACGCTTGACCGTATTCTTGTCAATTGACATGAATGCAAGCCTTCCAAATAAAGATCCGGTCTGCGCCCCGATCAATGATTGAGGGCGGCGCAAAAGAACCGGGTCAAAAATGAGTCTTCTCTCACTTACCCACGGCTATAGCACCTCATGACTTTTGGGCGCAACTCCAAGCGCCTCCAGATACTTCGAACGCGTCAATTTTCCCCATTTGCCGAAAAACAAAGCAAAAAATAGAGCATTTAAGAAAAGCAACGCAAGATTGACAAGCCACTGCAAGGCCATCACCATCGCCCTATGAATCTCTTAGCAATCTCGGGCAGTGCCCGCAGCACGTCAACAAACACCGCTTTGCTTCAAACGGTCAGCAAGATCGCGCCCAATAACATCCAGATTTCAGTCTTTGACGGGATTGGACATCTGCCAGTCTTTTCCCCAGATCTGGAAAATATCACCCTGCCACATGGGGTACAACAGTTTGTAGATGCGATCGCAGCCGCGGACGGACTGCTTATTGCCAGCCCCGAATATGTCAGGTCCATCCCGGGCGGCTTGAAAAACGCCATCGATTGGCTGGTATCCGGCGAACATATCGTCGACAAGCCAATTGCCCTCCTGCACGCCTCCCACAGAGGGGGCGACATGCTGGCACAACTGCGCCTTGTGCTCTCAACGGTGAGCCAGAGCTTTGCCACAGATCTATTCTTGCGTTTCCCCCTGATGAACAAAACGCCCCAACAGGTAGAAGACTTCTTTTCAAGTGCTGAGCACCGCCAGCAGGTACAAACCTATTTGGCCAGATATGAAGCATTCTATCAGGCGACCAAGAAACCGGCTTGAGACCAAGTCTCATGGCTTTTGAGGGTTTAAACATTGGATTGTCGCCAGATGCCCCTTAGCATCACGCACCATCTGGAAGGAAAAAGGTGCACGATGCCGGAAGGGGACGCAATGCGCCATCCTAGGCGTAAGCACCGGCGGAATAAGTCAATTCATAACTGTGGCTGTAGAGCTCGAAAACGATACCAAACGGATCTTCCACATAGACCATACGATAAGGTTTTTCATCAGGGAAATACTCACGGATAGGCATACGTTGTTTGCCACCCGCGTCGACAATTTTGGCCAAGAGGCCTTCTATGTCTGGATCTTGGATCGCAAAGTGGAAGGTGCCATGCTGGCGAAAAGACAAGTTTTCCTTGGGTGGGTGATTGCCATCAAACTCAAACAGCTCGAAGCCAATGCGGTCGGCGGTGGCAAGATGCGCAATACGTAGACGTTTCCAGTCAGCACCGAAAACATCGGTGCACATCTGACCGATATCGCTGTCATCTTCAACAATCTCGGTTGGTTCCATAATGGTATAAAAGCCGAGAACGTTGGTATAAAATTGCACGGCGGCATCTAGATCCGGAACAGACAGGCCGATATGCGAAAAAGTCCGAGGTGTCGGTAGCATGATACTTTCCTTTGGTTCGCTTTGTTTATGCAAATTTAGGGCAGCACAATCACTACGTAAAATAATCATTTGATTTACTTTTTATAACGTTTAGTAATAATCCATGCTAAACGCTCAATGGATTGAAACCTTCACCGTATTGGTCGAAATCGGTCACTTCACCCGAACTGCAAAACATCTAGGCATGACACAACCTGGTGTGTCTCAGCATCTGCGCAAACTCGAAGGCCAGATAGGGAAACCATTGATTTCCCGTCAAGGCAAAGGCTTTAGTTTGACCCCTGCGGGTGAAGCGGTGTTTGCCATGGGGCAATCCCGCCGAGTTGAAGAAAACGCTCTATTCGAGGCCGTTCGGCAAGACAACCCCGGCATTGGTGAAGTCAACATCGCCTGTTCAGGAAGCTTCGCCATGCTGCTGTATCCTGAGATTTTCAAATTAATGCAGGCATCTCCAGATCTGACAGTCAGGCTGAAAGCAGCTCCACAAGATGATGTTATTCTGGGGGTGCTTGAAGGACGGTATGATCTGGGTATATCAGACCACCAGCCAAACCATCCCAGGTTGGATACCCACTATCTCGGAGAGGAAGAATTATGTCTGATTGTTCCGCCAGATCGCTTGCCATCACCCGTGACACTTGAAGCGTTGGATGAACTCGGCTTTGTCGCCCACCCGGATGGCTTCGCCTATGCACACGATCTATTTTCTTTGAATTTTCCGGATCACTTTGAAGGCTCGGACACATTGCGCATCCGAACCTTTGTAAATCAAATCAGCCAGATTCCGGCCCCTGTTGCTCATGGCATCGGCTATACGGTGTTGCCGAGAAGCGGCATCGATGCTTATCCTGACAAAGACAAAATCAGCATCATCAGGCTTCCAGAAGGATGTCAGCGAGATCTTTGGATGGTGTTTCGACGCGGGCGTACATTGCCCGCACGCATCAATCGCATCGCAGACCTAATTCACTCGATTGCATCCGGTCTTGAAACCTAGCACTCACCTCGTCAAAAACAGCAGGATACAAAAGCCAAGAGATTTGAATCGGACCTCTGCCAGCTTTTTCTTTCGCCTTTGCCATCAAATATGCTAGAGCGACCCAATCAGTAATTTTGTACTCGACAAGGCCCCTCCCCATGGCAAAAAAGAAAAAACCACCCGTCGATATTCCTCTGACCGAATTGATCGCCGGGCTAAAACCAAGCCAACGATTGCTGGGGCTGGATCTGGGCACCAAGACCATAGGACTGGCAATCTCGGATACAGGTCGAATGATTGCTTCACCGCTGGAAACCATTCAACGCAAGAAATTCATGGCCGATGCTGAACGCCTGTTTGAGATTTGCCTTGAACAGTCTATCGGTGGCTTCGTGCTTGGTTTGCCCTTCAACATGGACGGCAGTGAAGGCCCTCGCGCTCAAGCAACACGGGATTTTTACCATTCTCTACGCGATGTCTGGCGCGAACGTCAGCAACAGCCCATTCCAGTGACGTTTTGGGATGAGCGTCTGTCTACCGTTGCTGTGACACGCACCCTATTGGATGCAGATGCCTCCCGCGCCCGCCGGGATGAAGTGGTTGACAAAATGGCTGCCTCTTTCATTCTACAAGGCGCATTGGACCGAGCCCGTTTTGCCACCGCAGATGAAACGCAAGAATCCAACGCAACCGAAAGCTAGACATCTGCGTCTATTATCAGCATAGCCTCGCCCAAGTCCTCCCGCCGAAAGCCATCACCATGTCTCCAATAGTCGAAGCCATCATTCCCACATTCTTTTTGGTCGGACTAGGACTATATTTGCGCCGCAGCGAACTGGTACCTGAGAATCAATGGGCGGGCCTGGATACGATTTCCTATTGGCTTTTTTTCCCAGCTTTGATCTTCAATTCCCTGTTCCAAGCTGATTTAACGAATGTCCCCATCGATGACATGGCTTTTGTGCTGGTTGCCACTATTATCGTGATGGCGGTACTTTTGTTATCGCTCTATCCGGTCTTCCGTTCGTTTTTCTCCGTCGACAACCCTTCCTACACTTCAATCTACCAAGGGGTACTGCGCTGGAATGGCTTTATGGCGCTTGCTATCGTGCAAAAAGCCTATGGCAACGACGCCATGGCGCTGGTCGCCGTCGCAATGGCATCGTTGATTCCAATCATCAACATCATCATCATTGCCATCATGGCAATTTTTGCGACAGAGAAACGTCCCTCTTTTTCGACGGTGCTGGGCAATATTCTCAAAAACCCCTTCATCATCGCTTCCTTGGCTGGCTTGGCCTTCAATCTTTTGAATATCCCGCTGTGGGGACCAATCGTTTCAACAATCGACGTCACTGGCCGCGCAGGGCTTGCCTGTGCCTTGTTGAGTGTCGGGGCCGGCCTACGCCTCAGACACGCATTTCCACCGGTAAAAGAAGTCTGGTTCGCCTGCGGTCTGCGTCTCATAGGTATGCCCGCAATCGCTTTGTTTTTCTCGGTTTTGTTTGGTCTAAAAGGGCACGCACTGGACGTGGTGATTATCAGCACAGCCGTCCCGACCGCTATGAACAGTTATGTTTTGGCAAAAAAAATGGGCGGCAACGCACCCTTGATTGCCGCGATAGTCGCACTACAAACCCCGCTCTCGGCACTAGCCATTCCGCTTTGGCTAGCGCTGGTCCAAAGTATGAATCTGGGTTGATGGTATTTGACCACTGACAAACCCACATCACAAAAGATGCAGTTTGTGCGTTGCTAGCCCTTGCGGCAATCAAACTTTCCACCTATAGGTCTACTTCTAGCGAAACCCCAAAACGCTAGGATAAAGACGTGGCATTTGCGCACCGCCATCTGCTCGGAATAGCCGGGCTTAATCAACTTGAAATCAATGCTCTTTTGGACCTTTCTGAAGAAGCGGTTGATATCTCCCGACGGATTGAAAAGAAAAAAGTGGCCCTCAAAGGCCGCACCCAAATCAATCTGTTTTTCGAAGCCTCCACCCGCACCCAAAGCTCGTTTGAGCTTGCAGGCAAACGCCTTGGCGCTGATGTGATGAATATGGCAGTGAAAAACTCTGCCGTATCCAAAGGCGAAACCTTGCTCGACACAGCCATGACGTTGAATGCGATGCATCCCGACATTCTGGTTGTGCGTCATGCCGCCGCTGGCGCTCCACAACTGCTTGCCCGCAAGGTCGGCTGTTCGGTGATCAATGCCGGTGACGGCGCTCATGAACATCCGACACAGGCCCTGCTCGACGCGCTCACCATCCGCCGTCACAAAGGCACATTGCAAAATCTGGTGGTTGCCATTTGCGGCGACATTCTGCACTCCCGCGTTGCACGATCCAACATTTTGTTGCTCAATGCCATGGGAGCGGAGGTCCGGTTGGTCGCTCCCTCCACTCTATTGCCTGCAGACGTGGAAGCACTGGGTGTCAAAACCTTCCGCGACATGCGCAAGGGCCTTGATGGCGCTGACGTGGTGATGATGTTGCGCTTGCAGCTCGAACGCATGAACGGCGCTTTTGTGCCTTCTATCCGCGAATATTTTCACTTCTATGGTCTGGACGAAGAAAAACTAAAATATGCGCATCAAGACGCCATCGTCATGCACCCCGGCCCTATGAACCGAGGTGTAGAAATCGATAGCTCGGTGGCGGATTCTGGCCGTTCGGTTATTCATGAGCAGGTTGAAATGGGTGTTGCCGTACGCATGGCCGTCATCGAAACGCTCGCCAAAAACAGCCTAGAGCTTGGCCCTGAAGATCTGGATTAAGAGGGAAATGACCATGTCAGAACGACAACAAGCAGCCTTCGCCCTCACCAATGTGCAATTGCTCGACCCATCAACCGGCCTTGAAGAGCACGGCGCAATCCTGATCGAAGAAGGCAAGATCAAAGCCATCGGTGCCAATGTTGCAGGCCAACTGCCCACCGATATCCTGCGTATTGACGGCGGCGGTAAGATTGCTGCTCCCGGCCTTGTTGACATGCATGTCACAACCGGCGAACCCGGTGCAGAACACCGCGAGACCCTGAAAAGCGCCAGCAAAGCGGCGGCCGCCGGAGGTGTCACCTCTATTGCCTGCATGCCGGATACCGATCCGGTAATCGACGACATCGCACTGGTAGATTTCATCACCCGCCGCGCCCGCGATACCGCTCGCGTTCATGTCCACCCCTATGCTGCCATGACCAGAGGCCTTGCCGGCAAGGAAATGACCGAAATCGGCCTGATGTTACAAGCAGGAGCCGTGGCGCTCAGCAATGGTCGCAAAGCCATTACCAACGCCCAAATCATGCGTCGCGTGATGACCTATGCCCATGATTTTGATGCCTTAATCGTCCATCACCCAGAAGATCCCGATCTGGTTGGCAACGGTGTAATGAATCTTGGCGAAACCTCGACACGCCTTGGTCTACCCGGCATACCCGCCGAAGCCGAAACTATCATGGTGGCCCGCGACATTCGCCTCGCCCAACTCACGGGCTGTCGTTACCACGCCGGACAGATTTCCTGCGCGGAAAGCCTTGAGATCATTCGGCGCGCCAAAGACAAGGGGCTGGATGTCACCTGTGGTGTATCCATCAATCATCTGACGCTGAATGAAAATGACATCGGTCTGTATCGCACCTTCTACAAAATGTCGCCGCCACTGCGCTCGGAAGACGAGCGGCAAGCCATGATCGCCGGTGTCGCGGATGGCACCATAGATGTGATTGTTTCGGCTCACGATCCACAAGATGTCGATACCAAACGCCACCCCTTTGCGGAATGTGCCGACGGCGCGGTTGGTCTGGAAACCATGTTGGCTGCTACCATGCGGCTGGTCCACAACGATCAATTGACGTTGATGCAAGCCTTCAAAGCCCTATCAACAACACCGGCGTCCTTGCTCAGATTAAAAGCAGGCAGTCTCCAACCGGGTCTTCCTGCGGATGTGATCCTCTTTGATCCGAACGAGCCGTGGGTGATGGATCGGGACGACCTAAAATCACGTTCAAAAAATACAGCCTTCCACAAGGCACGCTTCTCTGGACGGGTTTTGCAAACATACGTTGAAGGACAACTGGTTCACCACTACGATCCCAAATAAGTAACGGCCCGAAGAATCACTCGAAGGTCGGCCCATACATTGGTCCGACCTTCGCATTAGGCAGACCTTTACATCAGGGAGACGAACAAAATGCCCGATCCAATCAGCTGGAGCCACTCCCTGCCCTATTTCTTCGCCGCACTGGCGTTTGGCTATCTGTTGGGGTCAACACCTTTTGGTTTGATCCTGACCAAATTAGGCGGCCTGGGCGATGTGCGCAGCATCGGCTCAGGCAACATCGGCGCGACCAATGTCTTGCGCACAGGCAACAAAAAGCTGGCCGCTCTCACTCTTCTGGGCGACATGCTCAAAGGCACCTTTGCCGTGCTCATCGCCGCGGAATGGGGCAATGAGACCGCCAATCTGGCAGGTGTCGGAGCCTTTCTTGGCCATCTCTTTCCCTTTTGGCTTAAATTCAAAGGTGGCAAAGGTGTAGCAACTTATATTGGTGTTTTGGCTGGCCTTTTCTGGCCCGCCGCTTTGCTTTTTGGCTTCATTTGGCTCGCAGCAGCCTACATCACCCGTTATTCATCGCTGTCGGCCTTGATCGCCAGCGCCCTGATGCCCTTCGCCCTGTTCGGTTTTAGTGAATGGCAATTGGCAGAACTATTTGCGGTCTTGTCGGCTATTCTTTGGGTCAAACACAGAGCCAACATCAATCGATTGCTGAATGGAACCGAGAGCCGGATCGGCGGCAACAAAAAGACATCCGAAGCGACCGATGGCGATGGTCAGGCAGAGCCACCCGAAAGCAACGCATCATGACAACGGATCAGCAGGACATGCTGACCAATATGGCTCCTGACCAAGCCCTTTCAAACGGACATTCCTCGGATCTCAATAGCCAGAACCATGGATCCGGGTCACAAGATCAGTATCTGACAGACCGCCAACGTTTCAATTGGCTGCGACTCATTCGCTGCGATAATGTTGGCCCAGCAACCTTTCATGACCTTTGTGCCCATTTTGGATCAGCAGAGAAAGCACTTGATGCCCTGCCTACCCTGTCCCGACGGGGCGGTGCCAAGAAATCCGTTCGCATAGCCACACAACAGGATGTTGAAACGGAATGGAACCAAATTTACCAAGGCGGAGCGCGGCTGGTGGCTTTGGGTGAACCGGACTACCCTCAAGACCTCGCACATATCCACGCCCCACCGCCTTTGCTCACGATTGTGGGAGATGGTCAATGGTCTCACAAAACGGCAGTCGCCATTGTAGGATCACGCAATTGCTCTGCCAGCGGACTCAAGCTGACACAAAACATTGCCCGGGATTTGGGGCAAAAGGGCATCGTGATTGCATCCGGTCTCGCCAGAGGCATTGACACGGAGGCCCACAAGGCGAGCCTTTATACAGGCACCATCGCGATTGTCGCGGGTGGTCTCAACAGAATTTACCCCAAGGAAAACATCAAACTCGCCCACGCGATTGCAGAAAACGGTTTGTTGGTCTCCGAAATGCCTTGGAATTGGCAGGCCCGCGCGCAGGATTTCCCTCGTCGAAATCGCATCATCTCTGGTGTGGCAGCTGGGACATTGGTGATTGAAGCCGCTAAACGCTCAGGATCGCTTATTACCGCGCGCTATGCTCTGGAACAAGGACGTGAGGTTTTTGCGATCCCGGGGTCCCCCTTGGACCCGCGTTCTGATGGAACCAATCATTTAATTAAGCAAGGCGCCTGCCTTGTATGCGAAGCGGATGATATTCTGGCAGCTTTGCCCAACCATACACCATCCCTCAAATATCAACCGCCTTTGCTGCGAGAAAACGCAAGCAGCTCCGAACCGTTTGATTTTGAAGACGCGTTACCGGTTAAATCGCGCGATCGCTTCATTCAAAGCCTCGGACCGACCCCGATCGCCATTGATGAGCTTGTTCGGCAATCTGGCGTGAGCCCAAGTCAGGCGCAAATCATTCTGCTTGAGCTGGATTTGGCAGGAAGACTGGAGCGACACGGCAATCAAGCCGTCTCACTCAAGCCCTGACTGGCAGCCAACAGTCGGTCCCCACAGCTGCATATACGGTAATTGGTCGCTGCTCGACCCGCAATCAGCGCCGACCGGCAGGGCGAATTTGTTGAGATAATTCCATCGCTTCTATTTGCGCCATTTCAAGCAAATATACCAACATCGTCAAATTCTCTTGTCGCGCCATCTGGGTCAATTCTTTCAAATGGGCATATACGTAATCGGCGGTCTTTGTCTCCGATCCGCTAACGTCTGCTTTCGCTTTTTGAGGCACAGCTCTCTCCAAATACATAATTGAACGAGCGATGGGGCAAGCCCAGTCACTGCTGGTTGCAATTACAATACACCCAACAATTACGATTGTATATAACCAATATATATACAAATGGTTGTATTTTGAAAAATACCCGCCTTGTGCGAAAGACAAAATATCTCAGCAGAATATGCGCACTGCCCTTGACCTTGGTGTGGGAAGTCGTCATGTGACAAGGAGCAACTTTAAAAGAATCAGAGAAATTTACCACCAACCGACCACAACCTCCCATGTCTCTGGTGCGGAATGGTGTGAGATGGACAGTACGGGGTTCACATGGACTTAGTAATCGTTGAGTCACCAGCCAAAGCAAAGACCATCAACAAGTATTTAGGCAGCAATTATAAGGTTTTGGCTTCTTACGGCCACGTCCGAGACTTGCCCTCAAAGGACGGTTCTGTACTGCCAGATGACGACTTTGCTATGACTTGGGAGGCCGACGCAAAGTCAAAAAAGCGCCTCTCCGAAATCGCAACTGCCGTCAAAGAATCTGACCGCATCATCCTCGCGACTGACCCCGATAGAGAGGGAGAAGCCATCTCTTGGCATGTGTTGCAGGTGTTGAAAAACAAACGCGTGCTAAAAGACAAACCGGTTGAGAGGGTTGTGTTCAACGCGATTACAAAAGAATCCATCCTTGAAGCCATGAAGCATCCTCGCGAGATTGACACACCACTCGTTGATGCCTATTTGGCCCGCCGTGCGCTTGACTATCTCGTTGGCTTTACTCTGTCGCCGGTGCTCTGGCGCAAATTGCCCGGAGCACGGTCTGCCGGACGTGTACAATCTGTTTCTTTGCGCTTGGTTTGTCAGCGCGAAGAAGAAATTGAACGCTTCATTCCTCAAGAATACTGGTCTGTTCTGGCTGATCTTCAAACCGCAGCGGGCGCTGACTTGCAAGCGCGCATCGTGGCGGTCGATGGCAACAAACTCGCACGGCTGGACATCACCAACGAAACACAAGCCTCTGACATCAAAAAGCTGGTCGAACAAGCCAATCTGTCTATCCGCTCTGTTGAGGCCAAACCCGTCAAGCGCAATCCCTTTGCGCCCTTCACAACATCAACGCTGCAACAAGAAGCATCACGTAAACTCGGATTTGCGGCTGCCCGCACCATGCAGGTAGCTCAGAAACTATATGAAGGCATCACACTTGGCGGCGAGACCACCGGCCTGATTACCTACATGCGTACAGATGGCGTGGAAATCACTCCTGAAGCCATTGGCCCCATTCGAAGCACGATCGAGTCCGAGTTCGGTAAAAACTATGTGCCTGATAAGCCGCGCGTATATACAACCAAAGCGAAAAACGCACAGGAAGCGCACGAGGCGATCCGCCCAACCGATGTTGCCCGCCACCCGAAACAGATGGCGCAATATTTGGATGAAGAGCAGCTCAAACTCTACACCTTGATTTGGCGCCGGACCATGGCCAGCCAAATGGCTTCGGCCCAGATGGAACGCACCACGATTGAGATCGCAGCCAAAGATGGTTTACGCAGCGCAGATCTGCGCGCAACGGGTACGGTTGTGCGATTCGACGGCTTTCTTGCCCTCTATACCGAGAGCAAAGACGACGACGAAGACGAAGAAAGCAAGCGCTTGCCCCCCGTGAGCCAAGGGGAAGCTCTCAAGCAAAAAGAGATCACCGCCACTCAACACCACACCGAACCACCTCCACGCTACACCGAAGCTACGCTAATTAAGCGCATGGAAGAGTTGGGCATCGGTCGCCCTTCCACTTACACGGCCACCTTATCGGTGCTGCGTGATCGCGGTTATGTGGTTCTGGACAAAAAGCGTTTGATCCCAGACTCCAAAGGGCGTCTGGTGACTGGCTTCCTATCAAACTTCTTTGAACGATATGTGCAATATGATTTCACGGCTGATCTGGAAGAAAAGCTCGATCGCATTTCCTCGGGTGAGCTCCAGTGGAAAGACGTGCTACGTGAATTCTGGATTGAATTCTCTTCACATGTTGACGGCACCAAAGAGCTGCGAGTCAGTCAGGTGCTTGATACCCTGAACGAAGTGCTCGCCGCCTATGCCTTTCCCCCCAAGGAAGAAGGTGTCGACCCGCGCAAATGTCCATCGTGCGAAACAGGTCAGTTGAGCCTCAAAACCAGCCGCTATGGCGCGTTTGTCGGTTGCTCCAACTATCCTGAGTGCGGGTTTACTCGCCAGTTGAACGCAGATGGCAACGGTCAAGACCAAAATGGCGCAGACAGCGGACCCAAAGTTCTGGGCACCGATCCGGAAACAAATCTGGAAGTCTCGTTGCGCACGGGCCGGTTCGGACCATACGTTCAGTTGGGCGAAGATAAAAAGCCACCGCGCTCATCGATCCCCAAAGGCTGGGAACTGGACAGTATTGATCTGGAACGCGCCTTGAAGCTGCTCTCCTTGCCGCGTGATGTTGGACCACATCCTGAAGATGAAAAAATGATTCAGGCAGGACTTGGCCGTTACGGTCCCTTTGTGCTGCATGCAGGCACCTATGCCAATTTACCAAGCGTTGAAGACATTTTCACAGTTGGGCTCAACCATGCGGTCAGTCTGTTGGCTGAAAAACGTGCCAAAGGCGGCGGTCGTGGTGCAGCACAAGTCCTCAAAGAACTGGGCGAACATCCTGATGGCGGTGCCATTGCTGTTAAATCTGGTCGCTATGGCCCCTATGTCAATCATGGTAAAATCAATGCTACCCTACCCAAAGATATCGCCCCTGAAAGTGTGACTTTGGAACAGGCGCTGGAAATGATCGCAGCCAAAGCAGGCGCAAGCCCGAAAAAGAAAGCTGCCGCCAAAAAACCAGCCACCAAAAAACCCGCGGCAAAAAAAGCAGCCTCGAAAAAGGCTCCTGCTAAAAAGACCGCAGCTAAGAAAAAACCAGCAGCAAAAGCTGCGCCCGAAGGAACCGAAGAAACCTGAGATTGATGGTACCATTCCTCCGGCCTCGCGACTGTATAGAAAGACCTGCACGTGATACGTAGACGCAGACCCACAAGTGAGGACGGCCTTCCTTCCAAGGAAGACGTGCTTGCCTTCATTGCCGAAAACCCAGGCAAGGCAGGCAAACGCGAGATCGCGCGCGCATTCAACATCACCGGAGGCGCCCGCATAGGCCTCAAGCGTTTGCTCAAAGAACTGACCGAAGACGGCCATATTGAGAAAAATCGCAAACGATTGGTAAAAGCGGGCGAATTGCCTGCGGTTGGTGTCTATCGCATCACCGAGAGAGACCGTGACGGCGACCTCATCGGCGTACCTGTCAACTGGGAAAGCGATGATAACAGCCCACCTCCCAAACTGCTGATTGAACCGGATAAAAAATCCAAGGCAGTGCCGGGCGTGGGCGACCGCGTATTGGCAAAGCTGATTGACAAGGATTTTGAACAGTTTGAAGTTCCCGGCGTCAGGCAAGCGGTTCGCGTTATCAAAATAATGCCCAAGCGCGAGGATTCGATCCTCGGCATCTACCGGCGCGATCCGATCAACGGCGGCGGCCGTCTTGTGCCCATCGACAAGAAAACCCGCGAAGTGTCTATAGACGATTCAGCTAGAGGCGACGCGCAGGAAGGCGACCTAATCGCGGTTTCCATCACCCGTTCGGGCCGTTCAAAAGTGCCGCGGGCCCATGTGCGTGAAGTGATTGGCCCGATGGCGTCTGAGCAAGCTGTCAGCATGATATCCATTCACGCTCTGGGTATTCCCTATATTTTCCCCGATGCGGTCATCCAAGAAGCCGAACGCGCGACCCAGCCCGGCCTGATGGGCCGAGAAGACTGGCGTGACGTGCCATTGATCACCATTGATCCGGCAGACGCAAAAGATCATGATGACGCCATCTATGCCGAGCCAGATACCGACGCAAACAATGAAGGCGGCACCATTGCCTATGTCGCGATTGCCGACGTAGCCCACCATATCCGACTTGGCTCCAAGCTCGACGAAGAGGCCCTCAAGCGCGGCAACTCGGTCTATTTCCCGGACCGCGTTGTGCCGATGCTGCCCGAGCGTATCTCCAACGATCTCTGCTCGCTGAAAGAAGACCAAGATCGCCCGGCCCTCGCTGTGCGCATGATTTTTGACAAGAACGGCCAAAAAAAGCGCCACACTTTTCATCGGGTGATGATCCGCGTCGCTGCTGGAGTGTCTTACAATCAGGCTCAGAGCGCCATTGAAGGACAAACAGACGTAAAGACGGCAACTATCCTTGACACTATCCTCAAGCCCCTATGGCAGGGATATGAGACCCTCAAGGCCGGACGCGACAATCGCGAGCCCCTAGAGCTGGACCTTCCTGAACGCAAAATGCTGCTCAAGCCTGATGGCACCATCGACCGTGTGTTTGTGCCTCCGCGTCTGGACGCCCATAAGCTGGTCGAAGAATTTATGATACAAGCCAACGTGGCTGCAGCAGAAACGCTGGAGAAACACAAACAAGGTCTTGTTTATCGTATCCACGACAACCCCTCTGCTGAAAAGCTGGAAGGCCTTCGGGAATTTCTCGCCTCGCTGGACATCAATTTACCCAAAGGTGGCAACCTGCGCCCCTCGATGTTCAATACCATTCTGAAAAGATCAGCCCAAACAGAACAGGCCCACCTTGTCAGTCAAGTGGTCCTACGCAGCCAAGCACAGGCTGAATATAATCCTGAGAATATCGGACACTTCGGACTAAACCTGCACCGCTATGCCCACTTTACCTCCCCAATCCGTCGGTATGCCGATCTGATTGTCCATCGCGCCTTGATTGCGGCATTGAAAGTCGGCGACGACGGGCTTCCGGCAGGCTTCGAAGGGCGCTTGAGTGATATCGCATCGCACATTTCCACAACCGAACGCCGCGCCATGTCAGCAGAACGCGATACCAAGGATCGTTTGATTGCCGCTTTCTTGTCTGACCGCGTTGGAGCCACTTTCCAAGGGAAAATCGGCGGGGTTACGCGTGTGGGGCTGTTCGTACAGCTCACAGACACCGGTGCGGATGGCTTCATACCAGCCTCCACTCTGGGGCATGATTATTATGTTTATGACGAAGCACACCACCAAATGATAGGGGAAGCCACTGGCGAAACCTTCCGACTTGGTGATAGCGTAGAAGTCAAATTGGTAGAAGCAGCGCCTCTTGCAGGGGCCCTGCGCTTCGAAATGCTCTCAGAAGGACGCAAGCACCCCAAAGGACGGCCAGCACGCCTCTCTCCAAAGAATGGACGCGGCATGGCCAACAAAAAGGGTGCGGGCAAGAAGAAACCAGGCACAACACGCTCAAGAAGCAAAAAGGGACGTGGCCACTGAGAATATCAAGCGACAGGAACAACAATTGCTGGCATGCCATTGGATATTGATTAGGAGATCTGACCTTTGACGAGCCTTGCCCTGAATACGGTTTCGATTGAAACCAAACCCCACAGACCAGTGCTAGCGGCTATGCTGCAAGGGTGCATGGGGCGTTGTCCAAATTGCAAATCCGGCCGCCTATTTAACGGTTTTTTGGCGATCACACCCAAGTGTAGCCATTGTCATGAAGACTATTCCCATCACAGAGCCGACGACGCACCGCCATATTTTACAATTTTCATTGTCGGCCACATTGTCGTTTCGCTTTTGATTTGGTCCGAGATCACCTTTAAACCGGCCTTATGGATACACATGGCTATTTGGATCCCCATTACCATTGCCATGTCGCTGGCTTTCCTCAGGCCAATCAAGGGCGCCATCGTTGCATTGCAATGGGCCAATTATATGCATGGCTTTGACCCGAACGCCGAGCCTGACCTGCCTGAAGCGTAAAACCGTCTTCCTGTCATACTTTTTGTCCGCTCATACTTGCGAAATGACTTATGCCCACACGATCATCAAGCCCGCCGATCCCGCATCCCGAGCTGACAGCAAATGCGGCTAATTTTCACGACAAGAATCAGCCAACAACGCGCCCCAAGGATGCTGCGACACTGATCATTCTGGATCGAGAGCATGCAGAGCCTAAGATCCTTATGGGCCGCAGGCACATGAAACACCGCTTCATGCCGGGGAAATTCGTTTTCCCGGGTGGCCGTCTTGATGCAACAGATCGTTTTGTCCCCTATGCCAGCGACCTGCATCCGCATGTGATGGAAAAACTAAGGTATCAAGCCAAAAACGGCAACAGCGATACTCGTATGCGCGCGTTGGTGATGTGTGCCGTTCGTGAAACCTATGAAGAAGCGGGCCTGTTTCTAGGCACCAAGGGAACAGACAAACGTTTAAAAGGGGGAGATTGGGAAGCATTCAAGGAACGCGAAATATTACCCAACCTTGCGCCTTTCCGATTCATTGCCCGTGCAGTCACCCCTCCGGGGCGCACCCGCCGGTTTGACACGCGTTTTTTCGCTGTCGACTCGGCCCACATAGCAGCGCGCTTACCCGAAGAGACAGGACCAACAGGTGAACTGGAAGACCTGCATTGGCTGACGATTCCGGACGCCTGCAATCTAGATTTACCACGCATAACGCTGGAGATCTTAACGGAACTGGAAGCCCGACTCATACGAGATCCGGACTTCACCCCCAAAGAACCAACGCCTTACTTTTACATGATTGGTAAATCGATGGTCAGGGCCGAAATATAAAATGGTCCGATCTGAGCCATTCAGCGACCAAAATCGTGCCTATTGAGGCATCTACTTTAACTTTGCGTCGATAAACACAGTTGCACACTTGACAATAGGCCAGCTTTGACTAGTTTGTCGCTTCGAAACAGGTTTTTTTGCTGAGCAGGTAGCTTACCCCTCAGCGCATCTTAGACCCGGCAACGATCGGAACGCCCTTTGGCTTCCCCCCTGTTTGCGGGTCCAATAGACGGATGAGTTACTATGGCTAAGGCAACAACAATCAAAATCCGCCTGGTCAGCACCGCTGACACGGGTTACTTCTATGTCACCAAGAAGAATTCCCGCACTATGACCGAAAAAATGGTTCAGCGGAAATACGATCCTGTGGCCAAGAAACATGTTGAATTTAAAGAAGCTAAAATCAAATAAGCTTTCTTTCAGCAAAGTTTTAGAAACCCGCTTGTTTTTTACAAGCGGGTTTTTTTGTGCCCAAACTTTTGTTTTCTTTGTTCCCCATTCTTTTTGAATTCGGCTCAAAAGCCTGAATACAGCCCAACCATGCACTCACAAATCACAAATGGTCCCTGCTCTCTACACAGCATTAGACAGACTCTAACGATATTGATTTGTTGAAAGAAAAAACCGGAAATGCATCCAACAGACAAAATCCCTTGGCCGTTTCAAACAGTGATAGTGGGAATTGTTTGGAAAAGGATGGCCGGTTCAGCTGCAGACCACTTTGAGGAGGCCACTCTTGCTGCTTCTGAACCGACCAAGCCCTACGGGCTCAGGAGATGCGGCGGACCTGAGTTTTCCGCAGGGGAAAAATTGATAAAAACTGGGGGTACTAAAAACGCGCAACAAAGAACTACGCAGCACAATTGCTCATCCCCATTTCACAACGCACAAGACAAACCTAACAAAAGCGGCGACAATTTCAACGAATTGTTTAACCAAACGTTAGGAAATACAAAAAATGATGAAGAATTAAGGTAAATCCGTTCAAAATACGAAGGATTCCTACTTGTATTGGCGAGAAAACGCTCACAATGCGGCCCTATCCGCAGTTCTAATCCAGATTCGGCTTAACTATTGATACGCACAAACGCGTATTTAAGCCAGAATCAGTTAGAAACGGCGTAATCAAGCTTTGTGTTATTATGCGCGTTTTAAAAATGGGCTTTGAAACTTGAAAAGAAAAAAGTTGAAGCGCACTTCAAAAAAATGGATTACGCAGCAGCATCGCCAGAAGAAACCACACGGTTGCGGCCTTCTTTCTTGGCATTATAAAGTGCTTGATCAGCTTTTTTCAACATCACATCTTGTGACTCTTCACCGTTCAGCGTCGATGCTAACCCAATTGAGACTGTTACATCGATCATTTGGCGACCCTTGTGAATGATGAAAGGCTTCTCGGCAACTTTCTTGCGAATGCGCTCCGCCACCACCATAGCCAAAGAATGATCTGTGTCGGGCATAACCACGACGAACTCTTCGCCACCATAGCGGCACACCAGATCAATACCACGCGTATTCTGACGCATCCGTTGCGAAAATTCCCGCAAGACCTCATCACCGGCATCGTGCCCATAGGTGTCATTCACTGATTTGAAAAAGTCGATATCCAAAAGCAAAACGGACATTGGCTTTTGCTTTTCTTGCGCTGCCACCAACAAAGAATTCAAATGCGATGTCATATAGCGCCGATTATACAGTTTAGTCAGCCCATCCATAATGGCCAATTCCATTGTATGCTGGACAGACTCCCTCAAAGCATCGGTATAACGTTTACGCAAGACTTGCGTGTTCATACGAGCAAGCAACTCATTCCTGTCGACAGGCTGCCGAATATAGTCATTCACCCCCAAATCGAGGGCACGCATGATCCTCGCCTGTTCGCTTTCATCGGCCAAAACGAGAATAGGCAACATACGGGTCGTTTCCAATGAGCGCATTTGCGCACAAAGCCTCAGAGCATCAAAAGTACGCATACTCAAATTGACCAGCACACAATCAAAATTCTCGTCTGTGCAACGTCTGAGCGCCAACTGTGGGTCGTTTTCAAGAAAGAGTTCAAATTTCCCCCGCACTTGCTTGCTGACGCGCTCAGCATTTGACCGCATATCGTCAACGAGCAAAATCTTGCCGCCCTCCTGATGCATCAAACGGTCCAAAAACGCACCATCGTCCAGGCCCATTTGCTCGGAGGTATTGGCACGAGAACGCAGTTCATCAGTCATCATCTTAATGCGAACGAGGCTTTTGACGCGGGAAATCAGCGCCATATCATTAACCGGCTTTGTCAGAAAATCATCAGCACCGGCTTGCAGGCCCGTTACACGATCGCTCACTTGATCGAGAGCAGTCACCATCACCACAGGGATATGCATGGTCTTTGGATTGGATTTGATGCGACGACAGACTTCAAAGCCATCCATCTCGGGCATCATGACGTCCAACAGAACAATATCCACCATATTCTTGTCTAGAATATCCAAGGCTTCAGCGCCACTATAGGCGCACAAAACATCGAAATAGTCAGCCATCAAACGTGCTTCAAGAAGCTTCACATTGGCTGCAATATCATCAACGACAAGAACACGCGCGGACATACAAATTCCTCAAATCGGCCTTATGCATCACCTGCGTAGGTGCGCACGGTCTCAATAAACTTTGCGACAGAAATCGGTTTGGACAAATAGGCTTCGCAACCACCCTGACGAATCCGTTCCTCATCGCCTTTCATCGCGAATGCCGTAACCGCAACAACAGGAATCGAACGCAGATCATCATCTTCTTTCAGCCACTTGGTGACCTCAAGACCCGATACTTCAGGCAGTTGGATATCCATCAAAATCAGATCGGGCCGGTGATCGCGAGCCAAATCCAGCGCTTCCAGACCATTTCGTGTGCCAATGGTGTCATAGCCATAAGCTTCAAGCAGGTCGAGAAACAGTTTCATATTCAGCTCGTTGTCTTCGACAATGAGTATTTTTTTGGCCATGTTTCCGTCCACAGATCGGAGGTGTGTTTGACAGACATGATCCCACAATCGAATAGATCTGGGCTTCTGCATCAGATGCGGTATTATCGCTTGAAACATCTATACAGATCAAACCTTTCAAAAGGACAAACACAGTCGATGAATATCAATCACTCCGGCCAATCCTTTGAAACCGCAGAAGCTATTGCCATCAAAGCATTAGGCTATTTGTCGAGCGATACCGATCTGATGGGAAGATTCTTGTCACTATCAGGCCTTGATACCTCGGATTTACGTGCCGTGGCGTCGGAGCCGTCCTTTTTGGCTGCGATTCTCGACTTCATTTTGACAGATGATTCTCTGGTATTAGCCTTTACCAGCAACAACGGTTTGGCGCCCGAAGACGTAGTGATCGCCAAAGCCAAACTTGACCCCATGAGTATGGCATCAACCGGCGCATATTAACCAACATTCCGCCATCTGGATAAATCTCGATATGTCGCACCAAGGCGGTGCAAGCAACAGTGATCTGATATGAGCACAGCGCAACAGTTTCTTTGCCGTGATTGCCTTATGGATGGCGATGGGGCGCCCAAACGATGTCCTCATTGCGGATCGCCCCGGCTGCTGTGTCATGCAGAATTGCGTGCCCTGTCCATTGCCCATATCGACTGCGATTCTTTCTACGCTTCCGTTGAAAAACGAGACAATCCCGAAATTCGTGACCGGCCCGTGATCATAGGAGGAGCGCAACGCGGTGTGGTGTCCACGGCCTGCTATATCGCGCGCATTCGCGGCGTCAAATCCGCCATGCCAATGTTTCAAGCAAAAAAGCTTTGCCCCGATGCGGTGATCATTCGGCCCGATATGAAAAAATACAGCAAAGTCGGTCGCCAGATCAGAACCGCAATGCAAGAGCTGACCCCACTGGTGGAACCTTTGTCCATTGACGAAGCTTTTCTAGATTTGACGGGAACAGAACGCCTGCACCACGCCTACCCAGCCATGACCCTTGCCCGCTTTGTGCATTCGGTCGAAAAAGAAATCGGCATTTCCGTGTCAGTGGGACTGAGCCACAACAAATTCCTCGCCAAAATCGCATCTGACTTTGAAAAACCGCGCGGATTTTCCTTGATCGGTAAGCAGGAAACCCTTGCCTTTCTCAAGGACAAACCAATCTCGTTGATCTGGGGAGTTGGCAAGGTGTCTCAAAAGAAATTAGCCATGGAGGGCTTTCACACCATCGGGCAATTACAGACCGCCGATGAGACCGAGCTTGCCAAACGTTTCGGCTCGCTCGGATTGCGACTTGTAAGACTGGCTCGAGGGGAGGATCACAGAACGGTTTCGCCTCGCTCGGAAACCAAGAGCATCAGTTCAGAAACCACCTTCAACACCGATCTCTCAAATGCAGAGGATCTGTTGCCTATCTTACGGCGCTTGTCAGAGGACACAGCAAACCGCGCCAAAAAGGCAAATCTGGCAGGGCGCACCATTACGCTGAAACTCAAAAACCCTCAATTCAAAAGCATCACCCGCAGTCGCTCGCTGTCCGACCCGACCCAGTTGGCCGACAAAGTTTATTCGATTGGCAAGGACATGCTGCTTAAAGAACTGGGCAGCGGACGCAGTTTCCGCCTCATCGGCATTGGCCTGAATGAACTGCATTCAGCCGAGTTTGCCGATCCACCAGATTTGGTTGATGCACAAGCCGGTAAACGCGCCCAGGCAGAAAAAGCCATCGACAAACTGAGCGAAAAATTTGGCGGTAAAATGGTTGAACTAGGTCTTACCATGAAGGCCAAACTCAGCCCCGACAAGCCCAATACAAACCAACATCCCCCTATCCACTCGGCACAAAAACCCGATGAAGACAGCGGCATCAACTAATCATGCGATTGGCGACAGTCCGGTTGAGGCAATAGTTCCAAATCGGTCACCGTGGCATCCAGAGCATAGTCTCCAAAATCAAGATATAGATCACTGTTGACCCCGTTTTCATACAACTCGGTCGATATTTCATACAACGGCGTCATGTCTTCGGCTTGCTCCCCTACGATGAAATAGGCAATGGTGACTGGCCAATGTCGCTTGCCTTGCATAAGCGCAAGAGCGCCGGTCTGGTCTGGTCCGATCCTTTCACGACCAATAGAGGCGGTTGCATGGTAATACTCCCCAACTCTGTCAGCACCATCAAACAAATAGGCAGACACAATTGTCTCACCACCCTTCGCAGCTGCGATCATTGCGCGTAAATACCCCATCGGAAACAAAGCCTTGTGAGGTAAAACCAGCTCCTTTTTTACCGGTTCCTTCATGGATAACTGAGTGCTTTCCCCTGCAGATTCAGCCGAACCGCGCAAAGTTTGACGCAGTTTCTGGTTCAACAAGCGGCGAGTAGCAAACTGAAACCCCTCTCCTTTCGGGCTTTCAAAACTGGCCAGCTGGACATCCTCCAAAGCCATCTCGCCTTCCGTCAATTCTGATGATGTCACCAGTCTTTGGGTCATTGAATAGCCGTCGCAGACGTCCCCCGTCATCTCGTACACCATGCGACCAGACAAAGAAAACAACGATGCGGGCTGCGCCACTCCACTCTTTTTGTCACTGAGTGCTATTTCATAGACAACGCGATGCGGTGCCAACACCTGCACCTCATGCTCGGTCTGCGCCTGCACAAAACTGCAACAACACACGAGAAGAAATCCGGCAACGAAGGAACGTTTAAAAAGCAATCTCAAAATCAAACCATGAATATAAGCGGCAAGCCGCCAAGGGTGAAATAGTTACTGCCAATCTTGGCCTGAAATGCGTGTGCCAGACAAGGTTTTTCTGGCAATGCCCACCACGGTCACCTAAAAGTGGAAATCAAGACATAAAGGGCTGTTGCCCGTTTATTACATCCCACAATTCAATTTAAAATCCCACGGAGAAACCTCATGTCAGGCATTATTGAAGCCAAACTTTCAGAACTCGGAATCACACTGCCAGAGGCAGCAGCCCCTGCCGCCAACTATGTACCGTTCGTTAAAACCGGCAACCAGCTATTCATTTCAGGTCAAATTCCGATGAACGCTGACGGCATCCAGTTTCAGGGGAAATTGGGCGATACCATGCAAACCGCCCAAGGTGCAGACGCCGCCAAACTGTGCGCAATCAATCTCATTGCTCAAATGAAAGCGGCCACTGGCGATCTGGATAAAGTCGCTCGTGTCGTCAAATTGGTCGGTTTTGTCAATTCAACCGGTGATTTTTCCGAACAACCTGCGGTCATCAATGGCGCTTCCAACTTCATGGTTGAAGTGTTCGGTGATAAAGGTCGCCATGCGCGTTCAGCAGTCTCTGCAGCGTCACTGCCATTTGGTGTGGCTGTTGAGATAGAAGCCATTGTCGAACTGAGTTAAGCCTGATAGCGTCGGTATCTGTACTAAGACATTTCAAGCGCTATTGAATGCGCTTGAAATGTCTCTACATGTTAAAACAAAGCGTTGTCTCAACCACTTTGGACATCCAAAGTGTCAAAGCAACACTCTCGTTTATTGTGCAGTTGATTCGGCAGGTCCCCATGCATCAGCAAGATCTCAAATGGTTGACAAAACGTCCCATTGCCCACCGTGGATTTCATAACAAATACAACGGAATAGTCGAGAATTGCACGCAGGCTTTTGAGAAAGCAATTGCCCACGACTTTTCTATTGAGCTGGATGTTCAGATCACCAGCGATGGCAAGGCAGCTGTTTTTCATGACTATAGTCTGGATCGCCTCACCAACGGCAGCGGACGTGTTGACGAGCACTCTCTGGCGGCATTGTCCAGCATCGCTTTCAAGCACGGATCCGATCGTATCACCGAACTTTCTGATCTGTTGGTTCAGGTGGCAGGCAAGGTAGCTCTCATCGTCGAGCTCAAAACGCCAAAGGTTGCTGATGGTCGCCTAGAGAAAGCCGTCGCGGATGCTGTGCATGGCTATGACGGACCGCTGGCTTTGATGAGCTTTTCGCCCGCAATCGTTCAAAACTTGATCCCCATGACCAAGCGTCCACGCGGCATCGTGTCTTGTAATTATTTTCGTGACGAGATTGGTCATGATTTAAGCGATGAGAACCGCTATCAAGCAACGCATTTGCTGCATGCCAAGCACAGCCAGCCGAATTTCATTTCCTATTGCATAGAGGACTTCCCGACCCCCAGCGTTGATGTCTTCAAAACAGTTTATGATATGCCATCGATATGCTGGACCACAAAAAGCGCAGAAAGCCACATCCACGCTCTAAAATATTGTGATCAGGTCACGTTTGAGGGTTATAATCCTGACGAGGTGACCTAAATCTCTGTAAATGTATAGTTTTCTAAGGATTCTACATGCCTGATACATCTGGCTATCAGCTGCATATCATCCATTCCATTCGTGAAATTGGTGAAGCCGCGTGGAATGCCTGTCTTGGTGACACCCTAAGCCCAACCAAAGCCAACCCCTTTCTCTCCTATGCCTTTCTAGAGGCACTGGAGCTGTCTGGTTGTGTTTGCGAACAAACCGGATGGTTGCCCCATCACATGGCCTTGAGGGATGAAACAGCACAAACTCTGGCTGTTTTGCCGCTGTATCTCAAATCACACAGCCAAGGTGAGTATGTTTTTGACCACGCCTGGGCTGATGCACTGGAACGCTCCGGAGGCCAATATTACCCCAAGCTGCAAAGCGCTATCCCCTTCACCCCCGTCAACGCCCCCAAAGTGTTGGCTCGCAAGGGCATCAACCTCAGCACAGCCCTCGCCGCAATGGCCAACGGTATGCAGCAACTCTGCGAACGTTATCCAATATCATCATCCCACCTGACCTTTTTGCCAGAGGATCAAAAATCCGAATTTGAAAAACAGGGGTTTCTGGTACGCAGGGACCAACAGTTCCACTGGGTGAACGAAGACTATGAAAGTTATGATGACTTTCTGGCGCAACTGTCCTCGCGAAAACGAAAAAATATCCGAAAAGAGCGCAAAACTGCACAAAAGCACGGACTGATCATTCGGCACAAACAGGGCAGCGACATCACCGAAGCCGACTGGGACGCCTTCTATGACTTCTATATGGATACAGGGGCACGTAAATGGGGGCGTCCCTATCTTAACCGCGCCTTTTTCTCCCTCATCGGCGAGCGGTTGGCAGACAAGATCCTGCTGATCATGGCCTATGACAATGACACACCGGTTGCCGGGGCTCTCAATTTTATTGGTGGAGACACGCTGTATGGACGATACTGGGGCACTGTGGGCGACTATCCTTGCCTGCATTTTGAGCTCTGCTACCATCAGGCTATTGATTGGGCGATTGCGCATAAAATGTTGTGTGTCGAGGCCGGCGCACAAGGCGAGCATAAACTGGCACGCGGTTATATCCCGCAAACCACATGGTCAGCCCACTGGATTGCTCATCCCGCTTTTCGTGAGGCTATCGACGACTATTTACAACGGGAACGACAGGCGGCCGAGGCCGAACAGGACTTTCTCACCACACTATCGCCTTTCAAAAAGGGTGATGCATAGCAATCCGGCCGATCCGCTGTTAGACTCACAAAAACCCTAGTCCTTTTGCAAAAAACGGAACCGACCAATGACAACGCCCGCCTATGCTTCTGAGAATATTTTTGCCAAGATCCTGCGTGGAGAAATCCCCTCGCATAAGGTCTATGAAGACGACATGACCGTCGCAATCATGGATATCATGCCCCGTGCGGACGGCCACACCTTGGTAATCCCCAAGAATGCCTCACGCAATATGCTTGACGTCGCCACCGAAGACATCAATGCGGTCATGGCAACCACACAAAAGATTGCCCAGGCTCAGATGATCGCGTTTGAAGCCGATGGCATCACCATTCAGCAGTTCAACGAAAGCGCTGGTGGGCAGGTCATATTTCATCTGCATATGCACATCATTCCGCGCAAGGAAGGCGTCTCCCTGCGTCCACATACCGGCGATATGGCCGACGGCGACCTTTTGGCCCAACAAGCTGAAAAACTGCGCGCTGTTTTGGACAAAATGTAAGACCACCAATCCAGCCCAACAAACACACAAAGGCCCTCACGAGGGTCTTTTTTGTTTAAACGCCAAACAACATTGAAAGCCCCACCAGACTGCTTCCACCCACCGCAACGGCAAGCAGAAGATTGCGCCAAAGACTGAAATACAACCCCAGAGAAAGCCCAACAGCAACCAGACGAATCCAGACAGGCACATCTTGCAAGGCCCCGCTGGGAAACAAGATCAGGCGCATAATTACGCCAGCAACCAGCGCATTCGCAATCGCACGGGCCAGCAAAATCCACTCACTATCATCACGCAGCCGCCCGGCAAAGCTCACTCCCAACCAGCGCCAAACATCGGTAGGCAATGTGCCCGCCAGAATGATGAACAGATAGGGCCACCAAGGGGCATCAAAAGCACCAAACGTCAGGGTCATAACCGTCGCCTCCCGACATAACCGATGGCATAAGCCGCAAGCCCACCCACCAATCCGGTCCAGATCAAATCCATCCCCGGTGTCAGCAGCGCAAAAACAGGTCCGAGCGCATAACCGAACACCAGAGCAAGGCGATCTGACACCAACCGCGCCGCACTAGGCAAAGTCAACATAAAATAAAGTGGTGTCGTTAAGAACAAAGCGGCCGCGACGATCGGCGGCACCACCCCTGCGATGCCATACCCCAAGGCTGTGACACCGGTATTTATGATCGAAAGTGTCAAAGCGAACCCTGCATAAAAAGGGACACGTGCATAGCGCGGCAGCTCTGGCAATTTTTGCATACCGAACACCCATGAGGTGACAGCTGTGACATGCGACAGTCCATAAAGTTTCCAGGCAGGCGTGTCTTTGTCTCGCAATTCGGGAATAAATGCGACAATCATCGGCATAAGCCGCACAGAAGCAAGCGCAACGGCGGTAGCAATAGCGGCAAGGCCTGCTCCGGACACAATCCCACCAACCAACACAACCTTGCTTGGCAAGGCCCACACGCTGATCGTCATCACCATCGCATGCACAATATCAATGCCGCTTTCCCGCGCAAATCCACCAAACCCCAAAAAAGACAAACAAAGCACTAGCGCCGGAGTGGATAGCAAATGGCGCATGCCTTGGCGATACCAAACAAAACCCGAAAGCCGCGGCTCGACTTCTTCAGATGTTTCTTTGTGGGGAAATTCTAAATGAGACATAACAGGTCTTTGACTATTAGGGAGTCTCCAACCTGTCACATCTCACGCGTTAGAACAATTCTCAAACGAACCAAGCGTCAAAAGCATGAAATGAGCGCAAACATAGCGCACTCACCAACGCCAGAATGCAGGCATAAAAATCGCCAAGCCGGATAAGATTTCAAGCCGGCCCAGAATCATCTCCAATGACAACAGCCATTTGGCGATATCCGGTAGTGAGGTAAAATTGCCCGCAGGCCCGATGATTTCGCCCAACCCCGGCCCCACATTGGCGATGGCTGTAGCCGATGCACTGACGGACGTGATGAAATCTAGACCGGACATTTCCAACAGCACTGCAAAGACAGTGAAAGTGGCGAAGAACAAAAACACCAGACACATCGTTGAAGCAGCCATGTCATTGTCTACGACCTTAAGACCGTACCGCATCGGCACAACCCGATCAGGATGGACCATTTTGGCCACAGCATCTTTGATCACCAACCAGGCAACAACGAACCGGAATTGCTTAAGCCCCCCTGACGTGGAACCGGAACAAGCGCCAAAGAAAGTTAGCCCCAAAAAGATCGCCCAGAACAGAGGGCCCCAAAGCTGATAATCGCCAGAGGCAAACCCTGTGGTGGTTACAATGGAAATGACATTAAACAGACTAAGAACCAAATCCTCAAAGCCCGTATCAGGATGCAACGCTTCCTTGGCGGCAAACACCAGCAGGGTCGCGAAGATCACCCCCCTTACATAAAGGGCAATCTGTGGGTCTTTGGGTTTGTCAGAAGCAAAAAAGCGCAACATATACAGAAAAGGCAGACCACCCAAAAACATAAAGAAGGAAGCCGCCAACAGAATGCCCATGCTATTGAAATGCCCCATTGAGCCATCAGATGTAGAAAATCCTCCCGTAGAAACGGTGGTCATCGCATGGTTGATGGCCTCAAAGAATGTCATGCCCAATAGAAAATACGATACGGCACAACTGACGGTCAAAACAAAATACACCAAGGCAATCTTGGCAGCAAAATCACGAATGCGGGGATAGGGATTATCGCTCTGTTCGGACGATTCGAGAAAAAATAACTTCTGTCCCCCCGAGCCCAACATAGGCAAAATGGTCACACTAATGGCGACGATACCCAAGCCACCGATCCATTGCATGAAGGATCGCCAGAACAACAAGCCCGGGGCCATGGTATCCAAGCCACTCAGAACCGTTGACCCGGTGGTTGTTAGCCCCGAAACTGTCTCGAAAAATGCATCCACAAAGCTCAAGTGGAGCGACGAAAAATATAGCGGAAGAGAGGCAAACAGGCTGACCAGAATCCAGATGCCATTGACGAAAAGAATAGCCTTGCGAACATTCCACTCCCCTTCCTGACCACGCATAGCCAGAAAAAGCGCAACGCCAAAACCAACCGAAATGGAACCACCACCGACGAAGACGAGCCAATCGTCATGAAAAAAGGCCAAATCTATTGCCGCGGGCAGGAACATCAGCCCACCAAGCGCAGCAATCAAAATCCCAAGTGCAGAGAGCAAAGGGTCACCTCTTTTTTGCGGTCCAACCAATCCGCGCCATTGGAACAGATTGCTAAGTGATCGGGAACCCGAGGGAAACCAGCAATCGCAAGGGGCTGTGTCTTTGCTACGTATATATGCGCCAGCACAGCCCAGTTCGGCGGACAATACTCTGCTTATAATACAAAATAAAGGGATTGAATGAATATCAGTTATGCAAACACGAGCATTGCGCAAGCACAAGTGATGAAAAGCATCACGGCCTGTGTCTTATCACCAGAGCCATTTTGCGAGTCCTTACTCGCCCCCGCGAAAGCGTTGAAAAACGAGCGTTATCAATAGCATATAGCCTGCTGCCAGAGTCAGAATATTCTTAAGCAGCTCCATGCCGTCAGCTTGCCCTGTAGCCGGATCGATCAGACTCCCAAAAACCCCGTTGGGAAAAGCTGCCCGCATCGTCGCGCTTGCACCCATCAGGGAAACAATTGCAAAGGCGAAATATAGAAGCAAGATTTTTAACCAGTAGGGCAGATTAGGAAGCATCAGCATAATGAGGTGCCGGAGATGTGTCCGGCACCCTTTCCTTATTTTTTATCAACTTTGGCAACGCGCGGCACTGAGGCCTTTTTCTTTGCAGCCGCACGGACAGCCGGTTTTTTAGGCTCTCCATCCGACTCCCCGTTACCAGTAGACTGACTGGTCGCCTTTTTGGCAGGAGCTTTCTTCACGGGTGCCTTTTTGGCTGCAGCAGCTTTCTCAGGAATAGGCGGTTGATCCTCAATGACGGTCAGGAACAATTTTTCCATATTATCAAGATCAATATCCACCCGTACGGTGCCGCCTTTTATCAGCTTGCCAAACAGAATCTCGTCGGCCAAAGGCCGCTTGATATGCTCCTGAATGATCCGTGACAATGGCCGCGCTCCCATTTTGGGATCATAGCCTTTTTTGGCGAGCCACGCCGTTGCCGCTTCAGTCAGTTCAAACATCACACCACGGTCGGCCAACTGCGCTTCAAGCTGCATAACAAACTTGCGCACCACCTGATGCACCACATCAGTGGGCAACGCCCCAAACGGAATGACCGCATCAAGCCGGTTGCGGAATTCCGGTGTGAACAGCTTGTTGATGGCCTCCTCATCATCGCCAGATCGAGCGTTATTGGTAAAGCCCATCGCTGGCTTATCCATTTCAGTTGCGCCGGCATTGGTGGTCATAATCAGAATCACATTACGGAAATCGACTTTTTTGCCGTTGTGATCGGTCAGCTTGCCATGATCCATCACCTGCAACAAAATATTAAACAGATCAGGATGGGCTTTTTCCACCTCATCGAGCAAAAGTACACAATGCGGATGTTGATCGACACCATCGGTCAACAAACCGCCCTGATCAAAACCGACATACCCGGGAGGCGCACCGATCAACCGTGAAATGGTATGACGCTCCATATATTCTGACATATCAAAACGCAGCAGCTCCACACCCATCAGATCTGCAAGTTGTCGGGCCACTTCTGTTTTACCAACCCCTGTGGGACCGGAGAATAAATAGTTGCCGATTGGCTTTTCTGGTTCACGCAGTCCTGCCCGCGCCAGTTTAATCTGGCTTGTCAAAGCGTCGATAGCCTGATCCTGACCATAGACCATACGCTTGAGATTGGTTTCCAAGCTAGACAACACTTCCTTGTCATCCTTGGACACAGTCTTGGGCGGAATTCGGGCCATAGTCGCGATCGTGACTTCGATTTCCTTGGCCGAAATGCTTTTGCGGCGACGCGACACAGGCAGCAATTGTTGCGCGGCCCCGGTCTCGTCAATCACATCAATGGCTTTATCCGGCAGCTTGCGGTCATGAATATAACGCGCCGACAGCTCAACGGCCGATTTGATGGCGTCATTGGTGTATTTAACGCTGTGATAGTCTTCAAAGTATGGTTTCAGACCCTTAAGGATATCAATCGCATCAGGAATAGACGGCTCGTTGACATCAATCTTCTGGAACCGGCGCACCAAAGCACGATCCTTCTCAAAAAACTGACGGTATTCTTTGTAGGTCGTAGACCCCATACAGCGCAAATTGCCAGCAGACAACGACGGCTTGAGTAGGTTCGATGCGTCCATTGCACCACCAGATGTAGCACCAGCACCGATCACCGTATGGATCTCGTCTATAAACAGGATCGCCCCATCATATTCTTCAATTTCCTTGATCACCTGTTTCAAGCGCTCTTCGAAATCGCCGCGATAGCGTGTGCCCGCAAGAAGGGTGCCCATATCCAAAGAGAAGATGGTCGCGTTTTTCAAGACATCCGGCACTTTGTTTTCAATAATGCGTTTGGCCAAACCTTCAGCAATGGCTGTTTTACCAACACCGGGATCACCAACAAAAAGTGGGTTATTTTTTGAACGGCGGCAAAGCACCTGAATCGTGCGGTGGATTTCCGTATCCCGCCCGATAAGAACATCGATTTTACCGTCACGGGCCTTTTCATTGAGGTTGACGGCATAGGCCTTCAACGCTTCGGTTTTACCGCCCGTTTTCTCTTCATCATCATCCAGATCAAAGTCATCATCGCTGTCATCATCGGCGCCGGAAATAGGCACGCCTTCGGACATTCCTGGAGTTTTAGCAATACCGTGCGAAATATAATTGACCGCATCGTAGCGGGTCATTTCCTGATCATGCAAAAAGAATGCAGCATGGCTTTCCCGTTCAGCAAAAATGGCAACCAACACATTCGCGCCCGTCACTTCTTCGCGTCCCGAAGATTGCACATGAATGACCGCTCGCTGAATAACCCGCTGGAAACCTGCGGTGGGCTTAGAATCCTCGCCTTTTTCCTGCACCAAATTGGTCAACTCATTATCGACATAATCGGTCAGGCTGGTTTCCAACAAGCGCAAATCAACCCCGCAGGCACGCATAACCGACGCCGCGTCGCTGTCTTCGATCAGCGCCAAAAGCAAATGTTCCAGCGTCGCATATTCCTGAGAGCGCTCGTTGGCAGCCATAAGAGCTTTATGCAGGGCGATTTCAAGACTGTTAGAAAATGATGGCACTGACGTTCCTCACTTCTTTTCCATAATGCATTGCAATGGGTGCTGTTGCTGATGCGCAAAGTCCATCACCTGACTGACTTTGGTTTCCGCAACCTCGTAGGTAAACACGCCACACTCCCCCACCCCATGGTGATGGACATGCAACATGATGCGAGTCGCATCTTCCCGCCCCTTGTTGAAGAAAGCCTCCAAGACATGAATCACAAACTCCATTGGGGTGAAGTCATCATTCAATATAAGCACCCGATACATATTCGGCCGTTTTGTCTTGGGCTTGGCCTTTGTGGCAACACCAACGCCTTCATCTTCATCTAGGCGACGAATATCTTTACTCATTGCTCAGACTGTCTCCACAACTTTCTCGGACCAACGCCGAGCATTTGATTGGCAACCAACCACCATGCTCACAAATCTCAAAAACCATCAGCGCTCGCCACAATCTTATTACGAACATAGGCAAATATTAGACCAAATTGCAGATGTTCACCATTCAGTTTCATTATGTAGGCACAATTCACCGACATTGTAAGGGCATAAGTAGACATATCCAAACCCCCTGTAAGCCTTTTCTTTCTTGAGATCTGTCAAAGGCTTGGCAAAAAACTTTAACCATTGGGTCGTACTTTTTTTTCGCAATTTGCATTTCGGCTTGGAGTTTTTACCTTTTCCTAACCGAGTCTCATTAATGTTGATCGCAAGGAAACGTTAGGCATAAGTTTGCCTAACTATGTACAAAAAAGGCGCGCAGTATGCCGCCATCAGAGTAAACACTCAAAGGACGTCACGTGTATAGAGTAGCGTTCCAAGCCGTAAGGCGCTTCAGGTTTGCGCGTCCCGCAATCCTAGCAGCAGTTGCAATTTGTCTCACCTTTGCTCCTTTGGGGTCATTGGGCAAAGCCAATGCAGCAGCCAATAAATATGCAGCGTATGTGATTGACGTGAAAAGCGGCAAAGTGCTGTTTTCACGCAACGCCACATCTCCGCGTTATCCTGCTTCGCTCACCAAAATGATGACCCTTTATATGGTCTTCGAGCGGCTGGAAAATGGCAAGCTCACATTAAACTCCCGCTTTAAGGTGTCTAAATATGCCGCCTCGCGTCCCCCCTCCAAGCTAGGCCTGCGGGCAGGTAGTTCGATTCGTGTGCGAGATGCAATTTATGCACTGGTCACCAAATCCGCAAACGATGTTGCAACCACTGTGGCGGAGAATATCGGTGGGTCTGAGGCAAAATTTGCAGCCATGATGACAGACACAGCACGTGCGCTGGGCATGACGAGGACCACCTTCAAAAATGCATCAGGTTTGCCAAACAGCAAACAAAAGACAACAGCAGCCGACATGGCCCTGCTGGGACGCGCTTTGCAAGATCGTTTCCCCAAGCAATATAAGTATTTCAGCACATCAAGTTTCAAGTACGGCAAACGTCGTTATGGCAATCACAACAAATTGCTTGGCCGCGTTAAAGGTGTCGACGGAATCAAAACCGGATACACCCGTGCATCGGGCTTCAATCTGGTGACAAACGTCAAAACACGTGATCGCCATATTGTTGCCGTTGTCATGGGCGGAAAATCTGGCCGCAGCCGTGACAATCACATGAAGTCGCTGATTGCAAAATATCTGTCCAAGGCCAAAACGGGTAAAAGGCAAACAGCATTGGTGGTGCCGCGTGCAGGAACCGCATCAAAAGCCAATTATATCCAGCTGGCAAAGTCAATTCGCCTGCCAAAAGCCAAAACCCTTGAAATTTCCCAACCGCTGGCAATGGCATCCTTGGCTCCGAGCATTCCTGCCTTTCAACCGGCGTCGTCTGCACAAATGGCCTATGCCAATCCAATCAATCTGGCGGCTCTTCCACGCGAAAATCCTGCCAAACCAGATCAGCAAGCCACAGCATCAATCCCCGTCAGTCCAAAGCCACGGATGACCACAGCAGCTCTTGCAATGCCACCATTGCCGCGTGCAGCCAATGATCCGGTTGGAGATCTTTCCACCCACTCGCGAGCGTCGTCGACACAAGTGGCACCAAGTGGATGGCACATTCAATTGGGCGCAGCACCGTCCTTGGCCGCAGCAAACAAAATCCTGTCCCAAGCACGCGCTAAAAATAAACGTCTTCTTCTCGCTCGGGTCAACCATACCGAGACGGTGGAAAAGAACAATGCAACCCTGTATCGCGCACGGTTCACTGGCTTTGAGAGTAAATCATCCGCCCGTGACGCCTGCAAGATCCTACAGAAACAGAAATTCGCCTGTCTGGCGCTCCATCCGTGAGTTTAGTTGAGTATTTGGAGATCAGCCATGTTTTCGCAGCAAGACAGCCTTGGCCGCATTGATCTTGGTAGCAAGAAAAGTGGAGCCCCCCTGGTCAGGGTGAACCCGTTTCATGAGGCGCCGATGCGCAGCAACAATTTCCGCGTTGCTGGCACCCGCAGAAAGACCAAGAACCTCATAGGCTTCCTCTTGGGTCATGGGGCCAGAGTCCGACGCGCGTCCTTCCCCCGCAGTCGTATCCGTATCGAATGCCTCTCTCCAATCGGCTCTCCGGCCGTCAAGATAGGCTTCAAGTAAATCGCGGCTTTCCTTGTCGCTTCGTATCTCGTCCCAGAGGCTGACCAGTTCAGCCTCTGATAAACTATCCAGTTCTTGGCCTTCATAAGTGCCCGCCAAAACCCGTCCGATAATAATACCGGTGTCGTGATCGAGCGTCATTTCCAAGGCAGCCGTTCGAACGGTAGAGCCGCGTCCCCCGGCGCGGTCAGCACCGGCACCGGCAGGCTTGCGGCCAAACATCGCCCATGCCATCGCGGCAACTGGCATCGCAATAAACCATTGTCTGCGAAACATCAAAAAAACCGCAAACAGTCCCAGCGCTCCCCCAACCAAACGGTAGCCGAGTTGGGCGACATCAGAAGGCCGTGCATGAGCTGCCCAACGTGCCAACATATAAAAACCCGTAAACAATAGAAATCCGGCCAGAAGATAGGTCATCATTTCACCAATTCTTGAGTAGAACAAAGCCAGACACGCATTTCGGCGCTTGCTTATTCGGTCTGTAAGGTCTCTTTGCCGCGCAAAGAGTACTATCAAGCGGAAACAAGTTCCGCACATCTCAGGTCAGTTTGGGCAATTGCTTCTGCAAGTCTTTTGGCAGTCTGGTTGCATCCCGTCCAGCAGCTGCATAGGCAGCAATTCCCTTCAGATAGGCCGCAAGCTTATCTTTGGCACTGGGATCAAACTGACCATAGGCCCCGCCAGTCAGACGTGCAATTTCCTTGAAGATTGTGGCGGCAAGCCCGTCATTGCCTTCCTGAAAGACAAACACCGGTATGCGCTTGAGCGCGATGTCACCGGCCAACCCCACAATCACATCAGGGTTTTCTTCCAGAGAATCACCGACAAAAACCACAGCGTCAATATGGGTCTGCCCTGCTTCATTTTTGATATGTTGAAGGATACGTCCAAGCTGTGTGCGTCCTGCGCGACAATCAAACCGTTCCATCCAACGCACCATGTCATCAGAAGTGCGTGTCCAGCGGCTTGCACGGCATTCTCCCGTGCCCCGAAAATAGACCAGCTGTGTCGCCAGACCACCATGTTCAGCAGCAACAGAAAACATTTCGCTTTGAAGCGAGCAAGCCACATCCCACATCGGTTGCCTGCTCATCGTAGCATCAAGTGCAAACATCAAGCGTCCTGTTACGGGCGATAAGCCTTTGGCTTTTTGCGCCTGCCGAACAATCTTGGTTTTGGCCAGAAATGCAGAGACATCCCCCTTGCCCCCTTCAGAGGACAAGTCTTTTGCGGCATTTTCAACCAATTGATCCCGCTTGTCTTTCATATGTCTTTGCGCCTCCACCCACGTCCAGCCCGTCACAATTCACAAGCCTATTCCATCTTCATTATGTGGGTCAAAAAATCAAAGAGGCAAGTCGCAATGCTCTTCACAAAAGCGCCATTGGCCTTATAGCAGCCCCAGATCGGCCAACTCACGGCGAAACGCCTCAGGCAAGTCGTTAGCGGTGCGCAAAGGATCAATGTCACGCGGCGCGTCAGAGACCTTGAGATATCGCCAGCCTTGAAAGGCCCGTCGGGGTTGGGATTCGGTGCGCACAAGCGTCGGATCCATGACGATTTGGCAACGGCCTATGCCATCTTCACCGCGTATAGCGCGAAGATCAACGATCTTTTGGCGTGCCAATATCATACCCTTGATCACCCAATAGAGTGATCCTCCATCTAGAATCTCCTCGCGACGTTTAGGGGTCATGCGCGTGGTGTGTATCTGCTCACCCGCCTCTCCGTTCAAAGCACTCAGCTGCTGCCGAAGAATAATTCGCTGTTCCAGATCGTCGACGCTGTCAACGCCGACACACAATTTGATGATATGTACTGTCATAACTTGGTCCATATCATGCTGTTTACTTGTGATAAAGCAAACAGCACTTTTCGTTAAAACAGACAATGGATTTATGCACATTCTGCTATAAATTCGCTATAACAAAATAAACCAGTCTCATATGGATTGGATTGGAAGGAAGCGATTTATGCGTATTTTTGTAACTGGTGGCACGGGGCTAGTCGGGACAGGCGTGGTTAAAGCCCTGTTGGCAAAGGGCCATACAGTCACCACTCTTGCAAGATCCGAGCAAAGCGCAAACATTCAAACTCAACTCGGCGCAACTCCTGTGCGAGGCAGCCTGACATCCCCCGACAGCTGGGTTGGTGAAGCTCTCACCCATGACGCCTTCATTCATGCAGCAGCAACTTTTGATAGTGATATGGGCGACGTAGACCATCATCTGGTCAAGGCTTTGCTAAAGGCTGCCGAAGCACTGCCTGTCGAAAAGACCATTCCGTTTATTTATACCGGAGGCTGTTGGCTCTATCCTGAAGCACCGGTTATCCCGATCACAGAACGCCACGTTCTGGAACCACTTCCAGAATTTGCCTGGATGCTCGATAGCATAGAGCAACTGCACAGCTGCCCCAATTTCCTCCTAACAGTCATTCACCCTGCACGGGTCGTCGACAAAGGACGCGGGTTCATTGCAGATTATGCCAAGGAGCTTTTGGAGAACGGCGAAATCATCATAGTGGGCGCAGCCGACACCCATTTCCCTATCGTACAAAGTGACGATCTTGCAGATTTATATGTTCGGGCCCTAGAGCATCGGGGAGACGGCCTTCTGCTCAACGCAACAGCGATAAAGAGCGCGACAGCTCAAGACATTGGCAAACAGGTTGCCCAAGCGCTTAACAAACCGTACCAAGCCAACATCATCACGGTACAAGAAGCACAAAAACGGTTTGGTAACTGGGCGTCAGGCTTTGGTAGGTCTCAACGCATGCAAGCAGATCGTGCCCATGATAAGCTCGGCTGGTCGCCGCGATACACCAGCATTGAAGATCTGGTGCGCATATCTCTCGAGACATGATCAAGAAAAATGATCCAAGATATCACCAAAATGGGCCGATTATTGCGGCCCATTTTTCATTATAGGCTCTAGGCAGCCGCTTCAGCCTCATCGTGCAAGCTAACGACAGCAAACCCCTCTCCCACCTGATCCCCTTCCTTGGCAGATACTTTTGACACGACGCCATCAGTCGGAGCCACAACGCTGTGCTCCATCTTCATGGCCTCGACAATGAACAGCCGGTCCCCTTTGGCAACGGACTGACCTTCCTGAACAAAAACAGCAATGACTTTGCCATGCATTGGCGCGCCAATCTGTCCCGAGCCACCTTCTTCCTCGTGGTCATAATCTGGCAAGTGAGCGCGATATTGCCGCCCGTTGGCCATCAGTAAAAGGCCATCAGCATTCTCAATGATAGAGACCTGATCTGTGGTCTTTGCCCCTTCAACCATCAAGCCTGCCACCCCAAATTGAACTGAGTGCATCTGTTCAATCCCATCAACCACAATCGGCAAATATTGTGTGCGCCCCCGCCCCAGTTGAAAGCCGTCTATGGCATCCCAAGCGGATGATCTTTCATTGCTACGCAACTGGCGCATGGCATAAGCAGATCTCTGGCGGGCGGACAATAGGGTTTGCAAAGCCACGGCACCGACAAGCGTTTGCATGTTATGATCGGGCGCGATCAGGGCATCCAGGCGCGCATCAATAAAGCCGGTATCAAAGTTTTCCGAGACGAAATCAGGGTGTTGAACCAATGCCGCCAAAAATGCAGCATTGGACTTGGGTCCCGCCACCACACTGTGCCGGAGGACATCAGCCAGCTTAGACAGGGCAACTGCACGGGTTGCCCCATGCACAATCACCTTTGCGATCATCGGGTCATAATGGGGTGAAATAACATCGCCTCCTTCAACACCTGTATCGATTCGCACACCTTCTCCCGCATGAAAGGAAAGCCCCAACAGCTTGCCTGTTGAGGGCAAAAAGCCATTTTCGGGATCTTCCGCATAGAGTCGGGCTTCAACCGCATGCCCAAACAGAGGAATGGCATCCTGAGCCAAGGGCAATGGTTTGCCATTGGCTACATCAAACTGCCAAGCCACAAGATCCTGTCCCGTAATGACCTCCGTGACAGGGTGTTCCACTTGCAGACGCGTGTTCATCTCCATAAAGAAAAAGCCATCCTCTCGCAGGCCCGACGAACCATCAACGATGAACTCAACCGTGCCCGCCCCGCGATACCCAACAGCAAGGGCTGCTTTGACAGCTGCTTGCCCCATTGCAGCGCGCACATTATCAGTCATGCCCGGTGCGGGGGCCTCTTCAATCACTTTCTGGTGACGGCGTTGTAACGAACAATCTCGCTCATGCAGATGCACCGCATTGCCATGACTGTCAGCAAAAACCTGAATCTCAATGTGCCGCGGGTTTTTCACGAATCGCTCAATCAGCACATTCGCATCCCCAAAAGCATTGAGCCCCTCACGCTGAGCAGATTCCAATGCTGTAACAAAATCCTCATCCCGCTCAACCAGACGCATGCCTTTGCCGCCACCGCCAGACACTGCCTTAATCAACACCGGATACCCGATAGAGCGCGCTTGCTGCTGCAAAAACACAACGTCTTGATTGCTGCCGTGATAGCCCGGAACCACCGGCACTCCGGCCTGATCCATCAGGGTTTTTGCCCGATCTTTCAGCCCCATGGCGCGGATTGCGTCCGCGCTAGGTCCAACAAATACAATGCCTTGTGCCTCGCAAGCCTCAGCAAAGGCGGCATTCTCTGACAAGAAACCGTATCCGGGATGGATCGCATGCGCCCCGCTTTGCTGCGCCACCGACAGCACTTTTTGAACATCTAAGTAGCTTTGGGCAGCAGGAGCAGGCCCAAGATGCCAAGCTTCATCCGCCAACCGCACATGCAGCGCGTTGGCGTCAGCATCAGAGTAGACAGCAATTGTGCGCAATCCCATGGTCCGCGCCGTTTTGATTACCCGGCAAGCAATCTCGCCACGGTTGGCAATCAACACACTCTCTATCATACTGCCTTCTCCCACTCGATCTCTGTTTGACCCAATTCTGATCCGAATACAGAGATCAAAACTGATAAGTTGCTAAAATTATTTGTTAAAAATGAAATCAATTGACGTAAAAGTCAATTATAAAGAAGTTTCATTTTTTCGTTCTCTGGCGTGTAAATTTGGACATTTTCAAGCTCACGCCCTTCAGACCACAAGGGGCTTGACTAAATATTCGAATATACTAAATTAGACAAGTCTAATTCGACAGTCTACCAAAGCAAGGCTGGCCCATACATCATCCCACACCACAGGGCCATCTTGCCGAGGCAGACTGCAAAACACGGGATGAACCATGGCGGCAGACCCATCAATTGAGGCGTTGGCAGATCAAGCCAATGAAGTTGCACGATTGCTCAAGCTGCTTGGCAATAGCAATCGCTTGCGCATTCTTTGCCAACTGGTTGATGGTCCGGACAAATCTGTCAATTGCCTTGCAGAACGGCTGCAAATCAGCCAAAGCGCCCTTTCCCAACATCTAGCAAAAATGCGCGAGGATGGTTTGATTACGGGCCGTCGCGACGCTCAAACCATTTATTATTCCCTATCCAATAGCAACGCTGAACAACTGCTCTCTGTTCTCAAGGATCTCTATTGTGATACAGACGGCAAGCCTCGTCAGGCAGGCAAAACGAAGCCGAATTGATACCAAAGGACTTGCGAAAAAATGGCAAAGAAGCAGATCGTCAAACAGATCAACCATGACGAAGCAAAGAAACTGTTGAACCAAGGAGCGGTTCTAATTGATGTGCGCGAGTCGATGGAGTTGATGAGTAAAAAAGTGCCTTCAGCGCTGCATCATCCTCTGTCCGGACTCAACGGCCCCATTGACACAAAAGATGCAAAAGCGGCTATTTTCTTTTGTGCGTCTGGTGCACGAACCAATGGCTATGCAACCAAACTGGCCAGCTCGGTCAAATGCGATGCCTACATGTTGACCGGAGGCATACATGCGCTGTCCCGCATGGGTGTCCCGACAGAAGGCAGCGGCGGCATGTTTAAACTGTTCGGCATTGGTGCGATTTTGCTAATTGCAGGCTGGGCCACAGGCATCATCCCAGGCACCTGACAGCAAACTATAGTGAGCACAAAAGGGCCCAAAGTCATGGCCCCTTTGTCTTTTCAATCAAAGCTTACATGCGGAAGACGCCAAAGCGTGTTTCCGGCACCGGCGCATTCAGCGCTGCAGAAAAGGCCATTCCCAACACGCGTCGCGTTTCGGACGGCGTAATAATGCCATCATCCCAAAGCCTTGCTGTCGCATAATAGGGATGACCTTCTTCTTCAAAGCGGCTCTGAATTGGCTCCTTAAAAGCGGCCTCTTGTTCAGAAGACCATTCCTCCCCCGCCGCTTCCAGATTGTCGCGCTTAACGGTCGCCAAAACGCTGGCGGCTTGCTCTCCACCCATCACTGAAATGCGACTGTTGGGCCAACTAAACAGAAACCTTGGGCTATAGGCGCGGCCACACATGCCATAATTGCCTGCCCCATATGAGCCACCAACCAACAGAGTGACTTTGGGTACTTGGGCACAGGCGACGGCGGTTACCAGTTTGGCCCCATCCTTAGCGATACCTCCAGCCTCATAGTCACGCCCGACCATAAAGCCGGTGATATTTTGCAAAAACAACAGCGAAATACGACGCTGACAGCAGAGCTCAACAAAATGAGCGCCTTTCTGAGCACTCTCAGAGAACAAAATCCCATTGTTGCCTATAATGCCAACGGGAATGCCATGGATATGCGCAAACCCCGTTACCAATGTTGTTCCGAAGCGTGCCTTGAACTCGTCAAACCGCGAGCCATCCACCAGTCGAGCAATCACTTCACGGATATCATACTGCTTTTTGAGATCCACCGGCACGATACCATTCAGCTCAGCTGTATCATAAAGCGGTTCGGCTGGTTCACGCAGTTCAATATCGACATCTTTGCGGATATTGAGATTGGATACAATGGAACGCGCCAGTTCAAGCGCGTGGGCATCATTGAGCGCGTAATGGTCCGCCACACCAGAAACCTTGGTATGCACGTCTGCACCACCTAAGTCTTCAGCTGACACCACTTCGCCTGTTGCCGCTTTGACCAACGGAGGACCTGCCAAAAAGATGGTCCCCTGTTCGCGTACGATGATGGTTTCATCCGACATAGCAGGCACATAAGCACCACCAGCGGTGCATGATCCCATCACAACTGCAATTTGCGGAATACCCATGGATGACATGGTTGCCTGATTAAAAAAGATTCGGCCAAAATGCTCTTTATCAGGAAAAACATCTGTCTGTTGCGGCAGGTTGGCGCCGCCAGAATCCACCAGATAAATGCATGGTAAGCGGTTCTCTTGCGCCACTTCTTGTGCCCGCAAATGCTTTTTCACAGTCATGGGATAGTAAGTGCCGCCCTTGATCGTTGCGTCATTGCAAACAATCATACACTCGCGGCCTTCTACGCGCCCAATCCCTGTGATCAACCCTGCTCCATGAATTGCAGCATCATACATTTGGTTGGCGGCTAGCGGGGACAGCTCCAAAAACGGCGCTCCCGGATCGAGCAATTGCATCACGCGATCACGAGGCAATAATTTTCCTCGGGACAAATGCCGTTCGCGGGCCCGCTCATTGCCACCTTGTGCGGCCGCTGCACGCTTCGCATCGAGATCGGCAACCAAAGACAACATTTCGTCTCTGTTGGACATAAAGTCTTCAGACTCAGGACGAATGTCCGATCGAAGCACAGCCATTGTCTTCCCCCTTCTTACCTTGCCTGAACCGTTATTCGATCCATCCGCAAGCAGCTTAAAATCCGTTTATAATCGTGGGAAGACTATACACAACCACCAGAAATAAATAAAGAATTTCTAAGCATGTTACGTTAACTGCTTTAGTTGAACACAGACATTAAGACGGAGACACCATAATATTGCAATGTGGGAATTAGCAAAAATTCATAATCAGATTCAAAGACACTTCAGAGCGATTTGAAAAGAGGCAGGATTCCCAATAGTTCAAACGGGATCTGAAATCTCGTTGATATCCACTTCGCCACCAGCCGCGAGCCAAGCGGAATAGCCACCCTCAATGTGGGCAACTGGAGCCAAACCCATTCGCTGCATTTGCTGGGTGGCCAAAGCACTGCGCCAACCACCAGCACAAAAGAAAATATATTTCTTGTCTTGGGCAAAAACGTCACGATGATAGGGACTTGTAGGGCAAACCCAAAATTCCAGCATGCCACGAGGGGCATGCACAGAGCCGGGAATACGCCCAGACTTATCAAGCTCTCGAATATCGCGAATATCGATAAACACACAGGTCTCGTCATGCAAAAGAGCCTTGGCCTCTTCAACAGTCAAAGTTTCAATCTCGGCCTCAGCTGCATCAAGCAGCTCTTGGTAGGTTATAGAAATCGTCTGCGTCATATATCCATCCCTTTTCGCCAAACAAGTTAGCAAACAGATCGTCTAAAATGTCCAAGGAAAAAGCAAGCATAAAAAAAGCGCGGGTTACCCCACGCTTTTTTGAACATCCAAACACCCCTAACAGGGAGGTTTGTTTAACCTGCTACGATCGCAGCCGTATCAAATGCTCCAAAGAAGTAAACGATCACGAGTAAAGCGCCTAGCGCCAAAACCGCTTTCATTGTGACACCCCAACAAGAAACGTCGATTTCGTTGTCCATGTAACCTCAACTGTCACTGATAATAAATTACCACGCGCCTTACGACCGTAGCACTTGCGGCATTAATTAACGCCTTGGAAACACTTAAGCAACCAATAAGGCATGCAATAGGGACATGTCAGCTAGTGACTTCAATTCCGCCATAAGAATCAATAGACTAGCAAATTATAAAAATGTGCGTATTGTGGCAACTTCGTGACAATTCGTTAACAGCAACGCACCGCCACCCATTTCAAGGGAATTTAATATGAGGAGATACTTATGATTCCGTTCTCCACCCTCGATATCATCGCCATTGTATGGTATGCGGCCTTCTGGGCGCTATTTTCATTCGTCGTGGACCACTCCCCCTTAAGCCACCGCAACCTATCACATTTGATGAACGGACACCGCCGCCGTTGGGTCAAGAATATGGCAAACAGAGATTTGCGTATGATTGACACGGCCATTATTACAGGTCTGCAAAATGGCACAGCATTCTTCGCATCGACCTCACTGTTGGCAATTGGTGCCGGATTTGCTTTGCTCAACTCAACAGATCTTGCGTTGCAGGTTACCCGTGATTTGTCTTTGCCGGTCGAGACCACCAGAGCACTTTGGGAAACAAAAGCCCTTAGCTTGATCTGCATTTATGTCTATGCATTTTTCAAGTTCGGTTGGGCATACCGCCTTTTCAACTACACCTCCATATTGATCGGAGCGCTTCCCTACCACAAATCCACCAGTCCAGAGGACATGGAGATAGCGATAGAGCAGGTAGCAGAAATCAATTCTCTAGCCGGTCGTCATTTCAATCTGGGCCTGCGCGCATTCTTCTTCTCTCTTGCCCTGTTTGGCTGGTTCATCCACCCTATGTTGCTGATAGCTGCCACAACCTTTGTCGGTATGGTTCTTGTGCGACGTCAGTTTTTCTCACGTTCACAAAAGCTTGCCACCCGTCTACTCCCCTAGACAGAGCGAACCGATAGCCATTTTAATCGAACCATCAGGATTTGACCTGATAGGGAAAATGACGTTAGAAGGAAGAGCGTGATCTTTTACGCTCATACCCTCCTGCTAGGTTTCACACAATGCGATCACCCACGATACGCAAACCAACCGCGGTTGATTTGGCACTGATGTTGTTTCTGACCATTGTCTGGTCGTCTTCTTTTGTCGCAATCAAAGTTGCAGTGCCCCAAACAGGGCCGGTTTGGCTGGCCGCCATCCGTGTCTGCATTGGCTTTGCCGTACTGTTACCGTGGGCGTTCTATCGCGGCTTTATGCTGCCAAAGTCGGCGAAAAACTGGGCATTTCTGGTAGCCATTTCCCTATTCAACGTAACCCTGCCTTTTCTGCTCATCTCCTGGGCCGAATTGACAGTATCAGCAGGCATGGCCTCCCTATTGTTGGGCACGGGGCCCCTGCTTGCCCTTGTTCTCAGTCATGTGACTACCGAAGACGACAAGATCAATCGGTTCAAGCTGATGGGAATTGCACTCGGGTTTTCTGGGATTGCTCTGGTGGTCGGGCGAGAAGCTCTCGCTCATATGAACAACGGAATTCTTGCACAGCTAGCCATATTGGGCGCTTCACTGTGTTACGCCCTATCGGGCGCCATGATCAGACAAGTCAAAGACGTGCCACCCACCCGCTTGGCGACGCTCATATTAGGCTTGTCATCTGTGGAGCTCATCGCACTTGGCCTTGCGCAAGGGCTCCCCGATTTCACCGCCATTGCCGCCGATGGCTGGGTCAGCCTCATCTTCTTGGGCTTACTCCCCACCGGCCTTGCCACCATTCTGCGTTATCGGCTTATTTGGGCGGTAGGGGCAAGCTTCTTTGGCTTGGGCATGAATCTGATTCCCATATTTGGCGTCATCATGGGCGCTATTTTGCTCTCAGAACATGTCCCATTGACCACTTGGTTGGCATTGGGCCTGATCATAGCAGGCCTGTTGGTGGCACGGATGCCACCACGCGCCAATAAATAGGAGCAATCAGATCCATCAAGCGGATCGCAAGCGACCCTCTTACATCAAATCAAGATATTTGGCTTCAACAAAGCCGATTTTGCCAGCAGCTTGCACTTCACAAACGCGGTTTTTCAGCATAGAGCGACGCTTTGAAAGCGAACCATAGGCCCAATCTCGAAAATTGAACTCATTGCGACACCAGCGCATAACGACACCTTCGGTGCCTTTGCTCAGGGTTGCTTTAACAGCAGAATTCGTTTCAATGGCAACCCGCATCTTGGCATCCGATTTGACCACATAGATCGTGTCATACGGGCTTTGCGCCCCCTGAGCCAAACCGACACCCGGTGCCAGAACCAAACCCGACAGCAAAGCCAATCCAATCCATTTTCCATTCAAAAGACGCATGCCACATTCCTTCATTGTTGAACCTCATTATGCCAAAAACAGCTCCGCCATAAAGGCGAAAGCGTGACCAGGCCCAAGACACACCAAGAAGCCCACAAAAAAGGGCCGGAAAAACCGGCCCTCATGACGAAAAACACACTACCCTGAGCTTTCTCCACTGTCGTTGGTCTCACGCTGTGGCGTTGAACAATTCACGCCCGATCAGCATGCGGCGGATCTCAGACGTACCGGCACCGATCTCATAGAGCTTGGCATCACGCAACAGGCGACCGGTTGCATAGTCGTTGATATAACCATTGCCGCCCAATATCTGGATAGCATCCAGAGCCATTTGAGTGGCTTTCTCCGAAGCAATCAAAATGGCACCCGCAGCATCCTGACGCGTGGTCTCTCCGCGATCGCACGCTTGTGCCACCTGATAGACATAAGCACGACAGGCGTTCATATTGACATACATGTCGGCGATTTTACCCTGCATCAACTGGAACGTGCCAATCGGTTTGCCAAATTGCTGACGCTCGTGAATGTAGGGCAGTACCACATCCATACAAGCTTGCATGATGCCCAACGGGCCGCCGGAAAGCACAGTGCGCTCATAGTCCAGTCCGGACATCAACACACGCACACCTTTGTTCAACGTGCCAACCAGATTTTCTTCCGGCACTTCGCAATCCTCAAACACCAATTCGCCAGTGCTTGAGCCACGCATCCCCAGTTTATCCAGCTTTTGCGCGACTGAAAAACCCTTAAAATCCTTCTCGATCAGGAAGGTTGAAATGCCTTTGGAACCAGCGCTTGGATCTGTCTTGGCATAGACCAGTAGCACGTCAGCATCTGGCGCGTTGGTGATCCACATTTTAGAACCATTGAGCACATAACGATCCCCCTTCTTTTCGGCCTTCAATTTCATAGATACCACATCCGACCCAGCGCCGGGCTCAGACATGGCCAGAGACCCGACATGTTCGCCTGATATCAACTTGGGCAAATAGCGCGCCTTTTGCTCCTCGTTGCCATTACGATTGATCTGATTGATGCATAGATTAGAATGTGCGCCATAGGACAAGGCAACGGATGCGGACGCACGGGACAATTCTTCAACCGCCACCACATGCTCTAGATAACCCATACCGGCTCCGCCATGCTCTTCCGGCACGGTGATCCCCAACAGGCCCATCTCACCCATCTTGGTCCACAGCGAACGTGGGAACGCATCGTTGCGATCAATATCGGCCGCGATCGGGGCCAATTCAGCTGCAGCAAAGCTGGCCACTGCGTCGCGCAGCATATCTGCTGTTTCACCCAAATTAAAATTAAACATCGGAGCTTGGTTTGACAGGCCCATTATTTCCTCCCTAGATCTACTTGCCCACTCAAATGCGAGTGCAGATTGTTTTTCATTTTATGATTGTCTTGATGAACGATACTCATGCTTCCATCCCCTCCATCCGCATCAAAGTGAAGAGGCCCGTCGCCACATGAGTCTGAGTGCCATTTTGCAGGCCATAAACATCACTGGCGCAAATGGTGAGTTGCTTGCCTGACTTGAGCACACGCCCCCGCGCCACAAGGGTTTCGCCTTGCGCTGGACTGAGTAGATTGATTTTGAATTCGCTGGTTAGAACCCCATCGCCTGCAGCAAATAGGGAATAGGCCGCATAGCCTGCGGCCGAATCTGCGATGGTGGAGGTCACGCCGGCATGGAAATAGCCGTGCTGCTGCAATAGATCCTCACGTGCAGACAATGCAATATCGACCTGCCCCGGCGCGATATGGCTAATTGTGGCTCCCATACTCTGCAGAAAGCTTTGGTGAGCATAGGAATCTTGGACTCGCGCCCTATAGTTTTCGTCCCGGATCCTAAATTCAGACAAACGACCAGCCCCCATCCCCGATTAATGCAAAAGCATCAATCGGCTTATTGATGAGGTCAAACGTCGAAAAAATCGCGTTTAGCTATCACTACTCAAGACAGAAAGACGGGACCGACAGGTTTCTTCAACCGCATCAAGTTCCTCAATGGTCTCTTGAATATCTGCCAGCTTCTGGCGCATGTCCTGTCGGCGTGCCTCAATCTTTTCAATCAACAGGTTCAACTGTCCTGCTTCTCCCGGAGGCTGCCGGTACATATCGATCACATCACTGATTTCATCGAGAGACAACCCCAACCGCTTACCACGCAAGATTAACTTGAGTCGTGTTCGGTCACTTGGGCGATAAAGGCGCTGTCGCCCACGCCGCACAGGTTTGATCAATCCTTCGTCTTCATAAAAACGCAAGGTCCGAGTGGTCAACCCAAACTCGTTGGTCAGTTCAGAGATAGTCAAATAGTCAGCCATTGAGCCTCCGAGCTCCAGTATTGGGGCAAATTACGTAAAAGTCAATAGAATCTGATTTATGTATTAAATACAAAAATTTAATACCTTAGACCAATATTCAAAAGACCCAAACCACTATGAATTAACAACCGCGTCATTGGGCCAAATGCCTCCAGTCGCTAATTCAACAACATTGTTAAAAGGATCGCGGAAATAAATGCTCTCGCCCCCTAAGGGCCAGTGCACATGACTTTCAATGTCCACGCCTTCCGCTTTCAAATAAGCCATCCAGTCTGCAAGCACTTTGATCTCGATGCGAAAAGCAAAATGACTGGGGCCATCAGACCGATGACCAGGTACTTTTTCGCCACGGATCCACAAATCCTCATCACAGGTGCCACGCAAGAATACAATCAAGGTCTGTGCAGGCGCAACATTGTAGGCATGAAGACGGTCTCCTTCTATCATGCGCTCAAAACCGAGAAGTCCATGATAAAACGCATGGGAGAGAGCAAGGTCATCCACATAGACCGGCGTTTCCAAGATGCCCTTAATGCTAGGCCGCATGCGTTTTTCCCTCCCTGCAACGTTTCAAGCGCCCTCAAGATACATGAAATCAAGACGCAGGCCGACGTCAGCATTTCTGAGCCTTCAGAAATAACCTGTTCATTCACAAACTGTCTAGAGGAGACATAAAATCTCTCGGTTTGATGAGACCGCGCTGCCCGCTGCGGCCTACAACAATCCAAACCACCAGCCCGCAAGGCCGAGAAATGCAAAGAAGCCAACAACATCGGTGACAGTCGTTATAAAAACAGAAGAGGCAATCGCCGGGTCAATACCCACTTTTTGCAAACCAATTGGAAACAAAATGCCCGCAAGCCCCGCGAAGAACAGATTGACGATCAACGCCGCTCCAATAACGATTCCTAACTCATAATTGGAAAACCAAAGCCAAGCCACAACGCCAAGAATAATGGCAAAAGCAAAGCCGTTAAGAACGGCGACGTAAACTTCACGCGAAACAACGCGCAACACGTTGAAACTATCCAAATCCTGCATCGCCAACGCGCGTACAGCCACGGTCATGGTCTGGGTCGCAGCATTCCCCCCCATAGAAGCCACAATGGGCATCAAGACAGCAAGGGCCACCATCTGTTGAATGGTCGTATCAAACAGCCCGATCACCGACGACGCTAGAATGGCGGTCACAAGATTGACCGACAGCCAAATAAAGCGAGACCGCATCGTTTCAAGAACCGTATCAGTGATTTCTTCGTCGCCAACACCACCGAGACGTTTGATATCTTCGTCGGCTTCTTCATGGATAACGTCAACGATGTCATCAATGGTGATCACACCAACCAGACGTTCACCCTCATCCAGAACCGCAGCGGACAGAAGATCGTAACGTTCGAACAAACGGGAGACATATTCTTGATCCTGACCCGCCTCGACAAAAAGGCGTTCTTCATGCTGAATTTCAGAAATCTTGGTGGGCCGCCGCGACCGCAGCAACGTGTCAAGCGAGACACTACCAAGCAACCGGTGCCCGGGATCAATCACGAAAATCTGGTTGAACTCATCCGGCAGATCCTGAGTTTCGCGCATATAGTCGATGGTCTGCCCCACCGACCAGAAGGGAGCAACAGCGATAAATTCCGTTTGCATCAAACGGCCAGCAGAATCCTCTGGATAGTCCAGAGATCGTTTCAGCTGTATCCGATCCAGGGCAGGCAGAGCGGCCAGAATTTCTTCCTGATCCTCCTCTTCCATGTCCGCAAGAATGACAATCGCATCATCAGAATCGAGTTCACTGATTCCTTCGGCAACACGTTTATTTGGCAAAGCTTCGACGATTTTCAGGCGTAGAGAATCATCCAGCTCCGTCAGGACCGTAAAGTCGAAATCATCGGCAAGCAGCTCAAGAAAGTCGATACGATCCCTTGGGCTCAACGCCTCGATGATATCACCAAGGTCTGCTTCGTGAAGGTCCTGCGTGAGGCTGATCAAATGATCGCTATCGCGCTGCTCAATCGCATCATCGATGAGCTTGAACAACTCTTGGGAAATCATCCCGCGCTCATCACGCACTTCAACCCCTTTAAGCGTGCCGGAATAGTCAAGATGGTTTTCTTGCACCTGTTATCCTCACATTTACTAAGGGTTGATGATCACACGAACTGTTGTGCCGCAAACCAACCTACAACATCAAGCTCGTTTTCCAAACAGAGGAGAATTATACGTATATTTCGAAAAATGGCTCGAGGATGATAGATTCCAGTCCATCGCAGGCGATAATTACGTGTCCATCACAAGTGGTTTCTGACAGATTGGCACAAAGAAAACGGTTCAAATGCTATGCATTTGAACCGTAAACAAGATTTCAGCCAAACAGTAAACGTGATTCTTCAAACCATTCAGGTCAATGCCCTTTCTGCAAAGCCAAAAAGGCCTCGCATTTTTCCTCTCTCTTGTCCGGTGACAACCAAAACCCGTGCTTGATTTGATGGTTTCCAGCAGCCAGAGATAGGCTAAAGCCGGGCACCAACGTCCGCGGCGACAGCATATTGCTATTCACCCGTCCGCAGGCAATCGATTGACGCGGTAGATCATCCATCGGCAAGATCCCTGACAGAGCGTTTTCACCATTCAAAAGGATCGCCTGATGTGCATCGGCAGGGTCAAGGCGCTCAGCCTCGCGATACCACTGATTGACCGCAAAGCCGGTCTCAACCACCTGTGTGGGAACCGAAAGTTCAAAGGCATGGCTGCGTGTGAACAGGCCATCCCCAACAACCTCAATTTTGGTTTCAACCTCCAAGGCACCCGTCGACCAACGCACAGTCAAATTGTCATCAGCCACACAAACATCGAGATTTTTCTGACGCATTTGCCAGTTTGCGCCGTCGTCAAAACTGAATGCCAGCAAGTTGTCGCCAAATATGCCCATATTGGCATATTGCAAACTGCCAACATCAAATCCACAGACCGTTGAGTAGGCAAATTTGTTGTATTTATCCATTTGCAGCCATGTGTGAATTGGAGCTGCAAAATGGGAAATAGCATGGCCCTCAACGCGCTGAACCAAACTATCCGCATGCGGCATAGCATAGACAGAGCGAAGGTCATCCAATGGCTCTTCATCCGCCTGCCAGAAGTCAGAAGCCTCATCCAGCGCCAGTGGCATAAAGGCTTTCATGGCCCAATAGGGAGAGGTGGGAGAATTATAATCCTCACACACCATCAAGCTGGGATAGGCAAAACCGCGAGACAGAATCCCATCAGACCGAAAGATCGGACGGTCACGCCAGACACGCAATTGCCGCGCCCACACCCCCTTTATCTGACCAATGGACAATGGACGTTCGCCCGATACAGCCAGCATGCCCCAATAAGCCGCTGTTGCGAACCGATAGGTCAGCGACCGCCCCTGTATCATTGCTTCACCATTATCAGCAAACCAGTGACTAAAGGGAACAGCAAACTCACTTGCCCGCTTGCGAAACAGTACCGAGAATTCATCTAGCTGATCACCTTTCAGCCAGCCATAAAGCATCCCATAAAAATGCATTGCAAAGCCGCCATAATGGTCAACCGCTTTGCTGCCGCCATCGCCATACCAGCCATCGCCGCGATACCAATCGGCCAGCTGTTGCAGATGTTTGTGCTCTAGTGCTAGATCAACGATATCACCCCGCCCGATCCGCTTCAGCCCCTGCTGCACAAGCACCGTAAAAAACAGCCAGTTGTTTTGCGACATCGGGACTTTTTGCATAGCAGAAAGCCAGTTTACCAAATGTTCTTGCGAGGTTTCGGGCAACTGGTCCCAGCCTTCGTTGGGCAACGCCGCCAACAAAAAGCCGATGGCAGCCATTTCCACGGCCCGTTGATCTACATCGCCAATAGCCCCCCAAAAACGGGGATGCTCAGGATCAACGCCTTCACAGATGGCGCGTTGAAACAACGGCCAATGCGAAAAAGCTCCCCCGCCCAAAGCCAATGGCACCAAACCCCACAATGGCCGGACAACACCTTCCAGTGAGCTGGCCCGCATATCAAATTTCGCCGCCCCCTCTTCCAAATCGAGAGCCGCCCCACCGCGATCCAGAAAGGGTATCAACGGCTTATTCAGAGCACGGGCCGCATCTTGAAAATCGGCACGGGATCGCATTGGGTTATCGGAAAATCCGTCAAGGCGAAGAGACATCACAAGCTATCCATAAATTGAAGACAATCGGGCTCGCCAACAAAAGACGAGCCCTATTGAAAAAACCTGCGCCAGCGGGAGGAAAACTGACGCAGGCTGTCCAGACTAGACGCCAAACAAGCGAGGCAACGTCAAGGACAAAGCTGGAATAAAGGTAATCAGGAGCAAACCTGCAATCTGCACCGAGAAGATAGGCAACAAGGGCCGTATTACCTTCGTGATTTTCTCTCCGGACACACTACAGGAAACAAACAACACGGTGCCAACCGGAGGTGTCACCACGCCCATCGACAGATTGTAGACCATGATGATACCAAAATGCACAGGATCCACACCAAGCTCCATTACCACCGGGAAGAAAATTGGAGTGAAAATCAGCTGTGCGGGAGCCATATCCATGAACACCCCAATCACCAACAATGTGATGTTGATCAGCAGCAAGATAACATATTTGTTGTTTGATAGACTGGTCAGGAACTCGCCAATCGTATCGGGAATGCTCGCAAAGGTCATGCTCCAACTCATCAGGTTGGAGCAGGCAATCAGAAACAGGATGACACCTGTAGCCGCCGCGGTATCCAACAAGACTTTATAAAGCACCTGAGGCGTCAACCGACGATAGACCAATGCCAGCACCAAGGAATAGAATACCGCAATGCCAGAGCCTTCGGTCGCGGTGAAGACACCAAAAATAATACCGCCAATCACCACAACAACCAGGAGCAAACTCGGCGCCGCCATCGCAAAAGAACGCGCCATTTCGCTCATACGGAAGGGGCTTTTATCAACTGAATAGTTCCGATTTTTTGCATAGATATAGGCAACTGCCATAACGCTGACACCCATGATCATCCCCGGAACATAACCAGCCAGAAACAGAGCAACAATTGAGGCACTGCCACCGGTAATCAAGGAATAGACAATCAGCGCACCGGACGGCGGAATGAGCATACCGCAAGGAGCGGAAGCCGCATTGACCGCAGTGGTTATGGCCATATCATATTTTTCTTCTTTGGCGATCGGCGAGACGATACCGCCAATTGCAGTGGCCGCAGCAATGCCCGAACCAGACAGTGAACCAAACAACATATTGGCCAACGTATTGGTCTGCCACAAACTGCCGGGAATGCGTCTGCCAAACAACATGGCAAAATCAATCAACCGTCGGGCAATACCTGCTTGGTTCATGATATTACCGGCCAACACAAAGAAGGGCAGAGCCAGAAATCCGAAAGAATCCAGGCCGCTGAATAATTTCTCGCCCATGGTCGAGAACAGCACTGAAATATCAACCTGCAAACTAAGGGTCAGAATACCAGAAAAAGCCAACCCGACGGCAATGGAAGTGCCCAAGAACAACAAGGCAAATAAGGTGCCAAACAATACAACAGTCGAAAACAGTTCAAGATGCTCATCAACCCAGAACATATATGTCTCAGAAGCACGGAACAGGCTCGCCAGATACAGGACCAAGGACAACAACACCACCATCCCGATCAGATCAATAATCTTGGATGAACCCTGTTTAAACAACGTATATATCAGCAAAAGCTGAGAAATGCAGATCAATACGCCGGCAATCAGCAGCACACTCTGCAAAGTGCCCATTGAAAGATGCAGCATCGGCGTTCTGGTCAGCGCATTGGCAAGGATAGAATTAAAACCACCCCACGCCAACAAAGCACCAAACAACAGCGTCAAAGAGGCATTGAACAACTTAAGGCGATCACGGTTCTTCGGCTTCAAAGCGTCAACCAACAAAGGCAAATTGAGGTGCTTGTTGAGCATAAAGCAATATGCTGACCCCAGAACACCAAGCCAGATCAGAGAGAAACGCAACATTTCGACGGATAGGCTGCTAGGGGCATTAAAGAAATAGCGCGCTATCACCTGATAAGAAATCAGAATGGCCATGAAGCCCAGAAGGACGGCAAGCACCACTCCAACGCTTTTTGTCAACAACCCATAACCGGGCACGGTAACGGCATTGTCTGCCAAATCGTGATTTTGCGAAGTGGTTTCAGGGGCGGATTTGGTCTTGTTTTGCATCTTGGTCTTCCCGACAAACAGGGGCAAGCGCAGTCTTCACCCCGACCATATATGTGGAGGGATGAGGCGGCCAATCGGCCGCCTCAAATTGGTTTCCAGCTGAAATCCCAGTGTAATAACTGGTCAGTCCTCTGGCTAAACCTTAGTCGAAGGTCCGGCCTTCAATTTTAAAGATCGCACCCAAAAGCGCAGCTTTGTCAGCATCTTTCATAGCATCTTTATACATAGGCACGACAGATTCCATCAAAGGACCTTTATCGATTTCCACCACGGTGACGCCCATTTTGTCAACGGCCAACTTCAGGTCACGCGCTTCACTGGCATCGGCCCATTCAATTGAACGTTTGGAAATCTCAGCAAAAATCTCGTTGATGGTTTCGAGGTCTTCTGCAGAAACGCTTTTCTGGAATTCCAAGCTGGTGACCACAAAATCGGTCAGACGTGTCTGTTCGGTTTTCAGCGCATATTTGGCAACTTCACCAAATTTCGCGGACCACAGACCGGCCAAACCACCCTCGGCACCATCAACAACACCCTGTTGCATAGCGGAATAAAGTTCACCGAAGGAAAGAGGCGTTGGAACCGCACCGAAGCGGGAGAGCATGTCGATATAGGTTTCACTGCTCATGGTGCGCAGTTTTTTACCCTTGATATCAGCCACACTGTTGATTGGAGTGGTCACATACAGCGAACGGAAGCCACTGGACAAGAAACCGAGAGGCGCAAAATTATGCTTGGCAGCCGCATCGAACAAAGCCGCACGAACACCGGCATCGGCCATGACCTTACCATATTCCTCTGAAGACCGGAACACGTAAGGAAGGTTCACGACGCCATAGGCTGGGATCACATTTTCCAGAGCAGCGCTGTTGACCAACCCAACATCCACCACACCTTTTTGGATTTGCTGGAAATAGTCCAGTTGATCACCCAAAACGCCGTTTGAAAAGACTTTGAACTTGACGCGACCGTCAGTTTTCTCCGCCACCGATTTGGCAAATTCCGAGATCATTTCGCCTGCTGTGCTTTTTTCCTGCACATTGGTCGCGATCTTATAGGTTTTTGCCATCGCACCAGTAGACATAACGGCCAACACACAAGCCAAGCTCAAGATTTTTCGCGAAACTTTCATTTTTTCCTACCCTTTACGACTGTAAATTTCTGATCGGGAACAATTTGGCGCGTGCAACAGCAAAGACAAAGCATTATTCACCCAAGTCTCTAGCATCACATTTCATATAATAAGCACCATTATTTGCCCTCACAATCCGCCAATATCACCCCGTGATCCGTTTAGCAGATTGTCTCAAATCTAAACTCTGCACAGATGAAACGTCAACATAAATTTTCTCTATTGACGAAATTTTCTTTTTTTACGAAAATACTCCCAACAGACAGTTTTGGAGATTTCTGATATGAACGGGCTCAACAATCCATATTTTGCACAAGAGCTATCAGTGCATACTGAAGACAGGTACGATCGGGCCTTAAAGCGATGTGTGGACCGACTGCACGAGCAAATGGCAACGATTGGTTTGCGCAATCCCAAAATAGGCACGGATGGCAACAAGTGGATTTATTGTGACGGCCCCGACTGGGTGATGGGCTTTCAATCCGGACAATATTGGCTGGCCTATCAACTCACCGGAGATGCTGCCTTTCGCAATGCAGCACAAGCACGCCGTCCGGAATATCGCAAAATATTAGAAAATCACCGTTTCCGAGACCATGATCTAGGGTTCCAGTTCTCGCTACACTCCGTTGCAGACTGGCTGATGACCGGCGACAAAGAAGCCCGTGACATGGGACTTTCTGCAGCATTTGCGCTGATATCCCGTTTTCGCCCGGAAGGCGGCTATATTCAAGCTTGGTCGCCCTTTGGTGCAAACGACCCCGAACGGGCCAAGTTCACAAATGGCCGCATGATTGCTGATACGATCCAAAACTTGGCTTTGTTGCATTGGGCCCACAAGGAAACAGGCATCGCGGACTATCGTGACATAGCACAGATACATGCCCAGACATCCGCTGATCATCTGGTGCGCGCCGACGACACCACCTTCCACACCTATCTATTTGACCCCGCAACAGGTGAGCCAATGCGTGGTGAAACCCATCAGGGGTATGCTGACAATTCATGTTGGGCGCGCGGACAGGCATGGCTGATGCATGGTTTCACGCAGTGCTATGCCTATACAGGCGACAAACACATGTTGGATATGGCACGCCGTGTTTGCTCCAAGGCCGAAGCACTGCTCGGCACAGACTCAGTACCGGTTTGGGATTTTTCATTAGCCTCTCATGAGACCCCTCATCTTGACAGTTCAGCCGCCGCCGTAATGGCCGCAGGTCTCTATTTGCTGTCGGATCAAGATATTCCAAATGAAGAATCTGACCATTGGAGAGCTTTTGGCAACCGGTTATTGGATGGATTGCTTGAAACCTGTGACCTCACCACAACAGAAGGCGCACAAGGATTACTGGCCCATGGTGCAGCCCATGTTCCTGCAGGGCGTTGTGATGCCATGTTGCCCTATGGAGACTACTATTTCATAGAAGCCTTGATGCGCTCGCAAGGTCATACGCAATTTTTCTGGTAATTGTGTCGACGCTTCCATATAACCACATGACGAAACTTTCGTTGACCTACGAAATATGTCGACACCGTGGAGAAGACACCTATGGACAAAAAATCGCAAACCACACCGACATTGAAAGATGTGGCTGCCGCGGCCGGTCTTTCGGTAGCAGCCGTGTCCAAGGTTTTCAATAATAGAGGCGGCGTCAGCGCCGCCAATCGTGCTTTGGTTGCAAAAATAGCCGAAGAACTTGGCTATAGCGGCATCAGCGGACGGGGGGCTGCTGCCACGGGGCGCATTCGGTCTGCTGTCGTCGCAACGATGGACAGATATGTATCCAACGACGCTTTCTATGGACAAATTATAGACGCGATTCTGCAAAATGCTCGGGCAGAAAAAATAGACATCGATCTCGCAATATTCACCCCTAGAGACATTGCGCATCGCGATTTCAGCCGATTGCTTTCTTCTGCCGCCGACGCGATTTTCCTTGTGGGATTGGACGACACCGCAGTCATCGACGCTGTGCGTAGCATTGGCCGCCCTGCCGTCCTTGTCAACGGCATGGATACACACATGAATCTTTCCAGTGTTTCCCCAGACAACTATTTTGGCGGTAGAGACGTCACACGCAGGCTTCTCGAACTCGGACACACTGAAATACTTCATGTCACCCATCTGTATCGTGAATCCCTCAAACGGCGCATGATGGGGTTTCGCGAAGCAATGGAAGATGCGGGTTTGGACTTTTCCAAACAACGCCATATCTGTGATGTCGGCTCCCCCGATCAACTCAGCATGGCATGCTGTGATGTTGTGGCTGGCTTCCTTAAAAACAGCAATCCAAGGCCCACTGCAATTTTTTGCGCCAACGACATGGTAGCCTTGGGCGTTATACGTGCGATCACCACCATAGGTCTCACTGTCCCAAACGACATCTCAGTGGTTGGCTTTGACGGCTTGACACTCGGTGCGCACGCCTCTCCCCCCCTTAGCACAATGGAAATTGATGGCCCGGAAATGGCCTATCAGGCAGTCCAATTGCTATTGGAACAAGCACAAAACGAGCCCAAAAGCGCCCGCCGCCTCAGCCTTGGCGTTCGCTTCATTGATCGGGAAACCACCGCACCCCACCCTTCCAAAACCCTGTAGACCAAACATCGACCCCATCAAGCCGTATTTAGCAATCAAATCCCCTCAAAAGCCGACTGCATCGCCTGAAAAATTCGCCCCCCAGCGCGCCCTTGCCGCGCCGACATGCGAGCGGGTTTCTTTCCTCATTACAAAAAACTGAGAATCAGGGCCGCACAGACGATGAGCCCTTCCGATTAGGCATCGCGAAATCGAACAGCGGTAAGTAAGTATAAACCCTGAAATCCGATTTTATGGAGCACTAACGAAGTATTATCTGCGAAAGGCGATATTACCCAAAAGAATACCACTGCAAACGAGCATTTTGGATGCAGGTCGCATTTGAAACTCGGGCGATCACTTGGCAAATAGTGAGAAAATCTCAATGAGTACACATTTTACGAAACTCAACAGATTCACGTTCCGCGTGATGGCACTGCTGATTGCGTTGGTTACTCTCTCAATTTTTGTGATGGCGACCCTGAGTTACACCAAACTCTACGAAGCAAGCGAGGTCAATGCAGCGATCCGCATTGATCGCGCAGCAAGGGCGGCAGCATCTATCTTCAGCCATAGTCTTGCGAACGAATTTGTTATCGAAAGAGATGAATCCGGGCGTCCCGAGGCCATTCGTATTTTGGCAGCGTCCTCTGAAAAGGCCTTAACGTTTCGCAATGAGCACGATAGTCTTCTCAAGGAAATAGGCTTGACCAATCAGGGGGCAGCCAACCTTTTTAAACTCAATCCCAATACGCAGAAATTTGACCGGTTCGCTACAACATTTCGAAATCCAGATGGCTCCATGCCTCCGCCAATGTCTCTCTCCAAAGGGCATCCGGCCTATGATGATCTCATGGCAAACCGGCCTCATATCGGTGATGTTCCGGTCATGGGGCGATTGCGACTTGCGTATTTAACGCCCATTCAATCGCCTGACGGCACGGTATCAGGAGCGCTGGCCGTTGACGTTGGGTGGGTTGATGATCTTCACACAGCGCGCCTTGAGCTTCAGACATTGATTGCAGGTTCCGCGATTGCGATCCTCATGCTCGTTGTTGGACTTGGCATCTGGAGGATGACTGCTGAATTGCAGCCACTCAAGAAGCTAGCCAATTTTGCCAATGACCTAGCATCTGGCAACAACACAAACACAGTGCCCTATACACAACGTTCTGACGAAGTTGGTGCACTTGCTCAGGGTCTGTCCCGTGTTGTCGACATTCAGCATGAACTTGCCTATTTGGCTTACACTGACAAATTGACAGGTCTGGGCAATCGTAGTCGCTATTTGGCTGATCTTAACAAGGTTGCCATCGAGGTGAAGACGAACAAATGCGAATGGGCGCTTTTACACATCAACCTGGACCGCTTTAAGGATGTCAATGTTGCCTTCGGTCAATCGGGCGGAGATACGCTGTTAAAGCAAGTCGCATCGGCTATTAAGGAAACTGCTGGCGACCAAGCCTCGATATCACGCCTCTCAGGCGACCAATTTGCCGTTTTAGTGCCACTAAAACAAAAAGTATCCAGTCATTCTAGGGTATGCAGCGCCTTGTTAATCCGCCTGAACAAACCCTTTAATTTGGGGCCAACAGACCTGCATTTGAGTGCATCCTTAGGCGTAGTTCGACTACCCCAAGATGCAGTTGGTGCAGAAGAAGCGCATTTGAAAGCCGACCTCGCTTTGCGCAAGGCAAAGGACGATGGTGGGAACTGTTGCGCGGTCTTTGTTGAAGAAATGTACATGCATGTGCAAAGTCAGATCGAGCTAGAGCGCAATTTGCGCGAAGCAATTATAAACCGAAGGATTATACCGCATTTTCAACCCCAAATCGATCCATCAGATAATAGCTTGACCGGTCTGGAGGCGCTTGCGCGCTGGCACGATGAGACCAAGGGAATGATTTCACCGTCCGAGTTTATTCCGGTTGCGGAATCCAAAGGGCTAATCGTAGAACTCGGTTCACTAATTCTGGATCAAACTTGTCGTCAGGCACGCGACTGGGTAAATGTCGGTTTCGATTTCAAACATCTCTCGGTCAATGTATCACCAATTCAGCTCTTGCAGCCTGACTTTGTGAACGTCGTTCGCTGCGCACTAGAGCGTTACCAGCTGTCCGGACAGCATATTTGCCTCGAAGTAACGGAAAGCCTTTTCGTGGAGCAGGACGAAGGCCGCATTCGTGCAATTTTTGGCAAACTAAAAGCCCTTGGTGTTTCTCTTTCTCTGGATGACTTCGGATCGGGATATTCGTCTTTGGGCTATCTCAATCGGCTTCCCTTTGATCAGCTAAAGGTTGATCGAAGCTTTGTCATGAATGTTGACAAGGATGTTCATAATCAAAAGCTATTGGCTGGTATTGTGACACTTGGTCAAGGTCTCGGTTTGAGTATCGTAGCCGAAGGTGCTGAAACACGCGAAGAGGTAGAATGCGTTGCCAAAATTGGCTGCAATTCCATTCAGGGCTACTTCCACGCAAAACCGATGGTAGCCGCTGATATTCCGCAGGCAGTTGAAGCAATTTTCGCATTGGGTCAAAAAATAACTAAAAAGCGCGCCTAACAAAAAAGCAAACGCACAAATAAGCTTAACTGCCAATAAAGCCCCCAAAAATCATCAATGGCCTTGCGAAAATCTGGGATTTTCAAAAAAGGCGCGGCCGAGTTTATTGTTGGAAATTTAGTGCGAACGACCGAAAGCGGAAAAATGCGCAAGGCATATATGCTCTAGGATAAGAATTCACATATATGTTTCATTTGAGGGAACATTCCATGCCGAATCAAGATCTAAAGTTACACAGCCCGTCTACTCTTCGTAATCGAGACCCCATACTTGAGCTGTTGCGCGATGTTTTGCCTGAAAGCGGTACGGTGCTGGAAATCGCCAGTGGGTCGGGTGAGCATATTCTCCATTTCGCATCCTCGCTTCCAGCCTTGACATGGCAACCTTCAGATCCCTCTCCGCAGGCGCGTGAATCGATACAGGCATGGTCGCAGGAAGAAACCCAAAACAATCTCTTACCGCCACTTGATATCGATACAACAAGTGAAACATGGCCTATCGAATATGCTGATGCGATGATAGCCATTAACATGGTGCACATCAGCCCTTGGGCTGCGACTCAGGGTTTATTCAAGAAAGCTGGCAACATTCTTCCATCCGGAGGAACGCTCGTTCTTTACGGCCCATATCGACAAGAAGGACGACCATTTGTCGATAGCAACGCTGAATTTGATGCCTATCTGCGCGCAAAAAACCCCGCTTGGGGCATTCGTCAGGTGGAGGACGTGATAAATGCGGCCAACCAATATGGTTTGACTCTAACTTCAATCGTCGAGATGCCCGCAAACAATTTGAGTGTCGTATTTTGCCACACATGACCTCAATAATAGCGGCCCATCGTCAATCATAGCCATAAGATAGCTAAACAATTTATCTACGATGGCCAATCAGCATTGTTTTAAAACACCGTGCCAAGAAAGCCCTAACCGCTGCCCCAATTTAAAATTTCAGGGACCCGTAGAGCTGTCTAGATAGCCGCCGCCATGTTCGCCTTTCAAGAAGGGCAACATCATTCAATTCGATGAATAAATGTGCGCAATATACTATTTAGCAACAAGCATCCTCCCCCACCCTCTGGTAAATTTTTAAA
>NZ_PKUQ01000015.1 GCF_002866925.1 Cohaesibacter celericrescens | reverse complement strand
GAGGTGGAGGTCAACTATGTCCGCACAGCAGCCATCGGGGTAAGTGCCAATAGCAGCTTACCAATCGTGCCGATTTAAACGTAAGCGGTCATTGCCAGTTCTGGCTTCTCACTCTCTTCTGATGTAGTCAAAATCGCATTCATGTCAGTATTCCTCAGCCATCGGACCGCGTTGTTCAGCGACATCGGGCGCGCAACCCCGTAGCCTTGGATTACTGAGCCGCCGATCCCCTGCAGAAATTCGGCCTGCTCCCGGCATTCAACACCTTCGGCAATAACATTCAACGACAGATCCCTGCATAAGGTGATGACGGCCTCCAGAATAACTTGTGACGTGTGATTCTCGTGCGCGTCTTGAACCAGAGAGCGGTCGATCTTCACGCCCTGAATATCAAGGCGAGCAAGATTGGCGAGTCCCGAATAACCGGTGCCAAAATCGTCGAGTTCCACCCCAAACCCTGCAGCAGATAATGCGCGGATTGCACGGGAGGCCGTGTCATCGCTACTCTGAATCAGAATGGTTTCGAGCACTTCAATGACGATGTTTTCCGGGTTGAGGTTGCGTTTGTCTGCCTCCCATTTCAGGCGGTCCACATATGCTGGCGAGTTTAGCATTTGTGCAGAGACATTGATCGACACGCGCATGGAAGGGAAACCGACATCATGAAAGTGGCTTAACGCATCAAGAGCACTCTTGATGGCGATGGCATCGATGTCTTCCATCCGGCCATTTCTCTCGGCAACTTCAAAAAAATCGGCTGGCGCAAGTAAGCCTTTTTGCGGATGATGCCAACGAATGAGGGATTCAAAGCCAACAACTTTTCTGGTGGAAAGATCAAATTGAGGCTGCAATACGACACCAAGCTGGTCATCTGAAATGGCACGAGATAGTGACGTTGAAAGCTCGGTTCGGCGCGATACCATGTCTCCAACCTGGCGGGTGTAGGAGAGCAATCCATCTCGTCCGTTGTTTTTCACCTCATAGAGCGCAACATCGGCATGCCTGATCAACTTTTCCTGGTCACGATGGACTTCGCTAGACAAGGCGATGCCGATGCTCGAACCGAAGAGAATTTTCTGATCTCCCCATACGAAGGGTTTCTTTAGGTCAGAAATGATCTGTTTGGCTACATTTTCGAGGTATGAAAAGCCAGACACACCAAGACAAACAATGATGAACTCATCACCACCAAATCGACAAACCATGTCATCTGGGCGCATGATGGCCTTCATGACATCGGCAGCGTGCACAAGAACGGCGTCTCCGGCGGCGTGGCCCAGCATGTCATTCACGGCTTTGAAACGATCGAGATCCACATGCAAAATGCCCACCTCGCCATCCGTGGTGTTTGCATTTTGCAAAGCCTCGGAGAGAAAGCCGTTGAGTTTCATTCTGTTGGGAAGCCCCGTCAGCATGTCATGTTCAGCTCTGAACTGGGTTTCTTGCTTGGCAAGTTTCAGTTTCTCTTCACGTTCAATTTGTTCAGTGACATCGCGCGAAATGACAATGACCTTTGGATCTCTGCCGTCCTCATATTCCACCACAGCAAAGCTGAGCTGGTTCCAGAAAAACTCGCCATTTTTGCGGACGTTGCGGACGACCTCGAATGAATCAAGAATGTCGGAGGCAATATCATATTTGAACGCTTCGATGTCCTGTTTGGACATTTGGTTCTCGGGTGGCAACAGAAACTCTTGAGGCTTGTGGCCCCTCAGCTCCTCGGTACTATATCCGGTGATGCGCGCGTAGGACGGGTTTGACCATTCTATGGTGGCGTAAATATCCTGAATGAGAAGCCCATCATTGGCATGGCGCGCGATCATTTCCATCAACGCGTTCTCTTCTTTCGCCAGCTCCAACTCACGCATAAGGCTCTTGATCTGCGACCTTTGGGCATCCTCAGACTCAGATATCAGCATTCACAAGGCTTTCTGTTTTGCTCACTTGCCTGTGCTTAGGAATAATTCCTGGCCGTAAAGAGCAGAAAAAGTTCCACAGCGATCAATTCCCCCAAAGCACAGTCTGGCGCGTTGAAGTAAAATTTATGTAAAGTATCCAGAAGATACTTGAACTTAGACCCCGTGCTTCTGTTTGGAGTGACATGCCTATTCAGTAGGATTGAGTATCGCGGGCGGCATCTCAACTATCGTAAAATCGTTACTGCACTATCACATGGCCGTTATACGATCGCCGAAATATTTGGCGGCTTTGTGGCGATGGGTAGCTTTAGGCACCCTGTGTTTCAGGGTCCTGTGACATCGTCTTCCAAACCAGCCTCAAGGCATCCAACTCATCCTTAGTCATCACCTCTTCGCTCATCGCATCCGCCTTTAAAGCGCAAATGGGATTTGATTATATGGATGACGCAGAGAGCAACTTTGCGCAATACAATATCAATTCGAGCCAATAACCTGATACTAGCGGCAAAGACTGCCCAACAAAGAGCGCTCCGCGCGTGATGGTGTGGGGCATTTTTGTGATCTAACCGCACCAAACAGACTGATCCCCCATATAGCTTGTGCCAATAGAGGCAAGTTCTCCCAAAATTTTACAACCTACAGCCTCGCTCACCACAACCTAGAGTGTTTTATTTTCAATAATTACGCAATGATTGTGTTTTTTCTGCAACACACCAACCCAATCGAACCTGCGATCTCTGATTTTATATTTTAACTATACAACCCTTGAGTTAGTGTCTGCCCGTCGCAAGCATCCACATATTCATGGGTCAGAAATTATGAACATCAAAAGCCTCATCCTCGGTTCCGCAGCTGCTATCGTCGCAGTTGGCTCCGCTCAAGCAGCCGATTTGCCAGTTGCCGAACCTGTAGACTATGTACGTGTCTGTGACGCATACGGCGCAGGGTACTTCTTCATTCCAGGCACAGACACCTGCCTGAAAATCTCTGGTGAAGTCCTGTTGAAGGTGCATACCAACGGTTTCCACCAAAACCTCGCACGTTCACAACACTTGTACGACTTCGACACCGAAACGAACCTCACCTTCACAGCACGTGAAGAAACCGAGATGGGTACGCTTTCCGCTGTGATCGAGCTTGATGACATTGGAGAAACAACCGGTGGCTCCGGAACTGCCATTGACAAGGCATATTTGCAGCTTGGCGGTTTCTATGCCGGTCTTACTGACTCTTTGATTGAATTCAATGGCGGTCAGGCATATGACGACTTCGATACCAGCCATGGTGACCTGAATGCCATCGGTTACAAAATGGACCTTGGTAACGGTGTAACAGCAGCAATCGCACTGGAAGAATATGCAATAGGCATCAGCCAAACAGTAGCCGGCTCTGCGATCACTGGATTTATCGATGATGGCGCTGGTGGCGGCACCGCTGGTGACGGCATCCAAAACGGCGGCGAAGTCAGCATTACGAGCCCAACTACCACAGTCTACACCGTAGGCCGGTCTGCTCCTTCACTTGCAGCCAGCCTTGCAGTAGAACAAGGCTGGGGTTCCGTTGCCGTTGGGGCAAGCCTGTTCCAAGTGCGCTATGCGGACCCAACCATTTCCACCGATTACGGCTATACCATTGGGGGTGATGCTTCATTCAACGTCATGGAAGCACTTACTCTGACCATGGGTGCTGGTTACTCGCTAGGAGCTCCTGCTCCTGTCGGCTCGGTTGCTGCAGCGGCAGGCACACTTAACTCATCTTGGGAAGTTTCCGGTGGTCTGGTATATGCTTTCGCTGATAACTTTGATTTCAAAGTTGGTGCAGGATATTATAGCTTCAATGACCGCACCGCAGTGAACAATGATCTCAATCGTTGGGGTGTTAGCGTTGGTGCACTATACACACCAATTAAAAACTTAGAAATCGAAGGTAAAGTCGGCTATCAGAAAGTTGATTTCAGCAACACTTATACCGCGAACACTGGTATCCGCGATTGGGATGATGTTGCAGCAGAGTTGACGATCAAACGCACATTCTAATTCAAGCTTTGCTTGGATAAAAGAAACGTGATGATCAAATGGCCTCGGGGGTTTCTCCCGGGGCTTTTTTATTGGTTGTTGTCGATTTGGAAATAAACCACTGGACCGCACGGAGAGTGCCGGTGGCTTTTGTCTTGACCCGAGGCCTTAAAGAACAAAAAGCAACGTCGTGCTTCATTGGCAATAAGGTCGTTTGAAAAGCGACCATGCCGCATAGTGCTATTGCTTTTAATTGATTGAGCTCAGGGCTCACGAAAATTTGAATTTTCGCGTTTTTTCCTATCATAAAACTTGACCAATATCTTTAGGTTGTATATATATATTTATACAACCTCACATGGTTCATGTCATTGATCTTAAGTTTGGATGATGCTCGAAACCTAGCTGTGATTGAAACAAGTGAGTTGTCCGTTGCCCTATTCGGTGACTGGTTAATGTAATTAGTGCGCCATCAGCACTGCTTGCGACACGAGATGGTCACTAAAGTTGCGGAGTCTGCGCAATTTCCGATTAAGCTTCACTGCTTGCGACAACTTCGGATTTTTCGGACTCCGCAACTCCCTTTTAGGTCGGCCGAGCTGGTCCCTCGAATGAGAGCTAGCCCTCTCCCCATTCTCAACATCGTCACTACAGCAACGAGCAGCAGCTGGCTAATGCTCAATCAGAGCGTTCCATGCTCAAGATTGCTGCGAGGAGACACAGGAGGATGGCTTTGAGAGTTCTTCGGCAGAGGCGATTTGCGGGATCATCCGGAAAACAGACTGCATAGCACGACCGCCCCACCCATCATGCGGCTCGGCGACGGGGTCGATTCAAACTCGGATCTATGCAATTTGAAAAACAATAAATATTGCAGCGTCTTAACATACAATATTTCAAATTAATTTGGGATTCAGGTGGCTTAGCCCTTGAACAAGACGCCTGTCCTTGAATTCACTGGCAAGCCCGAACACGCTATGTCAGCGCACGCGCGGCTTCAGGTTTGCCAATGAAGAAGTGACGCCAATAATGCGTGACACACTCTGGATCTGGTCAGGTGATCGCCAAAACTTTGGTTTGTGGATAGCGGCTTGTCATGGCGTCACACCAGCGATCAACATCTTGGTCTTTCACAAGCGCAACGATGGAACCACCAAAACCGCCACCGGTCTGGCGTGCGCCAAGCGCACCCAGTTGAACGGCGACATCGACCAGTTCATCGGTTTCCTCGACAGTAATTTCATAATCATCTTTTTGGGAGACATGGCTTTCGCTCATCAATCGGCCGAAGGCTTGGGCGTCACGGGCCTTCAATGCCGCGACCCCATCCAATACACGCTGGTTATCCGTCACGATGTGGCGCGCGCGTTTGGCCTCAACTCCGCCGATGGCATTGATGCGATCCAGATCGGCAACCCCGACATCACGTAACAAGCCGATACCCAATTTTTCACAGGCACTGTTGCATTCCTTCACGCGCTGCTCATAGCTGCCGTCGGTTAACTTATGGGTGACACCGGAATGCAACGTGATGATTTTATGGTCGGGGATCAATGGTGCCAGTTCATAATCCAGCGATTGGGTATCAAGGAACAAAGCCATATTGCGGGTACCAACAGATGAGGCAAACTGATCCATGATGCCACATGGCATGCCGATGAACTCATTTTCGACCTTGCGTGCTGTTTTGGCTATGGCAACAGGATCAGGATCGACCCCTGCCAATGCAGCAATTGCCCGCAGTGTCGCCACCTCCAATGCAGCTGAACTGGAGATGCCTGCCCCCATCGGCAAAGTGCTGCCCACGGCAATGCAATAGCCTGCGGTCAGGTCTGGGTTTTGCTCTGACAGTTTAAAACAACCAAGGATAAAATCGGTCCACTCATCCGCTTTATCACCCGCCAGATCCACTTCAGCCGACGTGTCAAAATTCTGACTGTAAAGCTTCGCCCAACCTGGCTTGAGCCCCGACCCTATGGCAACACATATTTCAAGGGTCAACGGCATAGGCAACACGAAACCGCCATTGTAATCGGTGTGCTCGCCCAGAAGATTGACGCGCCCCGGTGCTGTTACAATTGCTTGGGCTTGCCGTCCGAACTGCTTTGCAAAGGCTTCGCCAACCGTTGCTTTCAGTGCATCGCTATCCATCTTATTGTTCCTTGTAATGCACATCAGACAAGCCACGCAGTCTTTCGGCAGCGCTCTCGGCAGTCATATCACGCTGGGATTCCGACAGCATTTCGAAACCAACCATGAATTTGCGCACCGTCGCAGAGCGCAGCAATGGCGGATAGAAATGGGCGTGCAGCTGCCAATGGGACATATCGCCTTCCATTGTAGGGGCACCATGCCAGCCCATCGAATAGGGAAATTCTGTCTCGAACAGATTGTCATACCGACACGTCAAACGCTTGAGAATATCGGCACAACTGTTTCGCTCTGCATCGGTCAGATCCGTCAAACGCAGAACATGGCGTTTGGGTAATACCAGCGTTTCAAAAGGCCATGTTGCCCAATAAGGCACAACAGCGATCCAATGCTCATTTTCAACAACGGTGCGCTTACCTTTGTTCGCTTCTGCTGTGGCATAATCGACCAACAAAACCGACCCGTTGGTCTCATGATAAGCTTTTTGGCACGCATCCTCGCGGGTGATTTCATTGGGCAGAAAATCAGAAGCCCAGATCTGGCCATGGGGATGGGGTTGAGAACAGCCCATCATTTCACCCTTGTTTTCAAACAAGGCAACCCAATTGTAGGTCTGGCCCAATTCTGCCAATTGATCCGCCCATAAATCAACGACATTACGGATGCCTTGAACCGGCATCTCAGGCAGAGTTTGGTTGTGTTTTTCGGAAAAGCAGATCACACGCGCCGTGCCGCGGACCGTCTTGGCGGTGAACAGCGGGCCATCTTGTTGTACCCCAAGCGGGGTGTCCGTCAGCATGGCGGGGAAGTCATTGTCGAAAACGAAAGGGCCGTGATAATCGGGATTGACGGCGCCCGAAGTGCGGGCATTGCCAGGGCAAAGATAACAGTTTGGATCGTGTGACGGCTTGTCGGTGACAGGCGCTTTTTCCTGTTTTCCCATCCAAGGGCGCTTATTACGGTGGGGAGAAACAAGGACCCACTCGTCTTTTAGCGGATTATAGCGGCGATGAGGATCGTCTTCGAGATTGATTTCACGCATCTTGCACCTTTAAACCAAACAGCTTCATTTTACAGGCAAGTCCTGTCACGAACAATTCCAGCCATATGCAGCACTTGCAATGGATAGCCACGGCTGCCGGTTTGATCAAACAGGGGAGGCCATCTTTCGTCTTATACAGTCATATCTGAAGCACCAACTGTCTTCAATAGAGGACATCCCTCTTGAGACATGCCCTCGCCATTGCCAAGCATTCGTTAGAGTTATTGCCCTGCTATATCTGGGATACTGAGCGATGGACAGGCGGCTCATCCATGAATTAAACATGCAGCTCTGCCAGATTTAGAAACAGGCAAAACGGCACATGAGCTAGCGCAAATAAAAAGGGTACGCAAATATTCGCGTACCCTTTCTTGTATTTTTAAAAGACAAACCGCTCGCAGTTTGTCAGTCTAGCTTACCACCCACAGCCAGCATAGCCCCACGCAATTCAGCCAAGCCTTTGAGGCGACCAATGGCGGGATAACCTGGGTTGGAGCGTCGATTTAGATCATCCAAGATTTGGTGCCCATGGTCTGGCCGGAAGGGCAAAGAGCGGCCAACTTTGTCTTCAACAGCTTTGTAGCGGCGTATGACTTCGACCATATCAACATCACCACCGAAATGATCAGCTTCATAAAAACTACGACCATCGCGTTTGGTAGACCGCAAATGAAAGAAGTGAATTACGTCTGCGAATTCTTCGATCATCGCAATCAAATCATTGTCCGCTCTCACACCGTAGGAACCGGTGCAGAGGGTGAAGCCGTTGGCTGGACTATCATTGATGGCACGCAGGGCACGCATGTCTTCGATGGTTGAAACAATGCGAGGCAAGCCGAACAGAGGACGTGGCGGATCATCAGGATGAATGGCCATAGTGGCACCCACTTCATCGGCGATAGGGACCACGACATTCAGAAAATCAGCCAGATGTTGCCGCAGTTTCTCGGCACTGATGTCACTATATAGACTCAGTTGCGCAGCAAATTGCTCAATGGTGTAGCTTTCTTCCGAGCCCGGCAAACCAGCAATGATATTGCGTTGCAAAGCGCGTTTGTCTTCGTCGCTCATGGCGTCAAAACAACGTTGCGCTGCTGCGATTTCCTGTTCGGAATATTCGCCGCTCGTAGGCTGTCGTTTGAGAATGAACAGATCAAAGGCCGCAAAACGATCCTCATCAAAGCGCATGCAACGCGCCCCGTTGGGCAATTCCCAAGCCATGTCGGTGCGGGTCCAATCGAGCACAGGCATGAAATTGTAGCAAATATTATTGACGCCTTCTGCAGCGAGATTGCGAAGGGATTGCCCCCAATTGGCAATATAGCTCTGCCAGTCGCCCCGTTGCAGTTTGATGTCTTCATGGATGGGGATGGATTCAACCACTGACCATACCAGACCGGCATCCTCAATCAGTTTCTTGTGTTCTGCAATTGCCTCACGGCTCCAGACCACACCATTGGGGATGCTATGCAGGGCGGATACAATGCCGCTTGCTCCTGCCTGACGGATGTCTTTGAGAGTAACCGGATCATCCGGCCCGAACCAGCGCCAGGTCTGTTTCATCGCTTTGCCCTTTTTGTTTCTGTTATCGAACTCGGGAACAAAATTGCCTTGTTCGAGAGCTCTCATTTGTAAATGGACGCGCATTCATGGGTCCAAGCATTCTGGACCAAACGGAGTGCGCTATTTGTTGATCTTCACCACTTTGGGTGCCTTGAACAGTTCGCCATCAAACTTGGGATCTTCCACGTCGGAAAGGGTCAGCAGCGTATTGCGTACATTTTCCAAGTGGTTCCACATCGCATCGCGTGCTTTGCCGGGATCTTTGCGATTCACCGCGGTCAAAATTTTCTGGTGGTCATCCAACCAGTCTTGACGATAGCTTTCATCAAAGATGCGAGCATGCAAGCCATCCCAAATCTGGTTGCCTTTACGCAACCGCCACATTTCGGAAACCATATCGACGAGCACACCATTCTGGGTTGCTTCTGCGAGAAGGCGGTGGAACAACTCATCGCCGTTATAATCGCTTTTTCCCATCTCGATGGCTTGGATTTCCATATCAAGCGCTTCCTGCATGCGCATGATATCGGCTTTTGTCACCATGGTTGCGGCAAATGCGGCGATGTTGCTTTCGAGCAGTTGGCGTGCTTGCAACAATTCAAACGGGCCTATATCGGTGCGAGCAACGCCACTTTTCTCTGCTTGGTCGGGTTTGCGAGCAATATAGGTACCCGAGCCCTTGCGTACCGAAACAAGGCCTTCAATCTCGAGCATGATAATCGCCTCGCGCACGACCGAGCGCGCGACATCAAAATCTTCTGCTATTTGACGTTCCGTTCGTAGACGCGTACCGACAGAAAGATCTTGGTCGATCATTTCCATTTTCAGCGATTCCGCAACTTCTTGATAGCGTCTTTTGCCTACGTCCGGGATCATCGAAACCCCTCACTTTTCATTTTTTTCTGCACTGACGGCATTTTCAATCAGCTTCAATTTCGTGGCGCTTGCTTGCATAAAAGGCCGCCAATTTGTGGAAGGCTTCCTTTTTGGTCTGTTTGTCACCAGCAATCAAACCTTTTTTGTTGGTCCCCTGCTGGAAAACATTCTGGCGTCTTTCGACGCGGAAATCATACAGAATCCAAGGAGAAATCCCTTTGACATAGTCCAATGTGCGCAGCGTCTCAATCTGACGTTCATAAACATGCGTCTGATAGGCCTCGCTGAACAGACCCTTCTTTGGTCCTGTGGCACTAATGTCAGCATCGGCACCTGTTTCAGAAATCACCACCGGTTTTTCCGGTGAAGAATTCAATCCGATCTCGATCAGGTCCTCAAAATTTTCTTCATACCAACCGTAATATTCATTGATCCCGATCACATCAATATAGTCGGATAGCCGATCTTCGATTTTGTTTTTGGCGTGGTTGATCAAACAGGCTGCCGAAGTCAGACGCGTCGGATCGAATTGCTTGGCTGTTTCGACCAAAGATCGCATGAAATTCAAGCGAGGATCGGAATCCGGATTTTCGTTGCCCACTGACCAGATAACAACGCTGGCACGGTTGCGATCGCGCTTGATCAACTCAATCAATTGGTTTTCGGCATCACGCAATGTAGCAGGATTTTCAAAATCAATGGCCCAGTAAACTGGGATTTCTTCCCAAAGCAAGAAGCCCATTTCATCAGCGATTTGCGATGCTAGCTCATGATGCGGATAATGCGCCAGTCGCAAGAAATTGCAATTGAGTTCGCGAGCATGCGAAAAACGACGCCGGATATCTGCCTCACTGGTTACTTTTCCGGTTTCAGCATCATCTTCGTGTACAGATATTCCACGCAAAAAGAGCGGCTTACCATTGAGGAAAAGGTCTGCACCGGTCTGCTCGATCTGACGGAAGCCAACACGGTCAGTGACTTGATCATCACCCACAGTTGCTGTGATGTCATAAAGACGAGGGTTTTCAGGACTCCAAAGTTCAGGGCTGGCGTCGATGATGATCTTGGCCAGACCCTCTGCATCTGGTGTGATCGAAGCCTGAATGCCAAGATCAGGGATCGAAATCGACACATCACCAACAGCCGGACCATCGACTTGTGCTTCGATTGAAATTTTATTGTAGGCACTATCTGGCACCAGCGCGACAAACAGATCGCGCAGAATGGTTTTTGGCGTTGTATAAAGCGCAACCTCGCGATAGACGCCTCCATAGTTGAACCAATCTGTGTTGCGCATCGGCACTCGGTCTGTGGTGCGTGTGTTGTTGACACACAGCATCAACCAGTTTTCGCCCTCCTGGAGCTTGTCTGTCAGTTCGACAAAGAAGGGGGTTGAACCACCATAATGATTACCCAAAAACGCGCCATTGAGGAACACTTTACAGTCATATTGTGCAGCGCCGATACGCAAAAACTTGCGCTCGTCAGCTGACACTTTATCCACCGCCAAAGGACGAGTATACCAAGCGCTGCCTTCAAAGAAGTACCACTTCTCCTTGAGCATCTGCCAATTGGAAGGAATGGTTACTTGTTCCCCCAGATAAGGATCGTAGTCATAGGGTTCGAGGCGATCTTCTGCCGCTTGTGGCAGCATCGAAAACCACTTCTGCCGAAGGCCTGTGTCGAGCAGATCAACACAGAAATTCCATTTCCCGTCAAGGCTTTCTGCATCGCGTCCTTGCACAAACACCATAGTCTGGTGGTTCAGAGACTGGGTGTTATACGGCGCGTCATAGCCCTCATCATGTAGGCACTGAAGTGCGTTATCAGCCAATTCAGAACGTTCAAGTGCCATCGGTCTTTATCCTGTTTTCAAACTTGCTGGATCGTCTGGATGCGACCCACGAGAGATCTGTCAATAAACATGGCGGGCACCCCGCCCGCCATGTTGTCACTTGTTTATTCCTGAACAGAAGCGGTGACTGTTCGAGGCAGCAATCGAGCTTTGGTATCGAGCAGCTTATTTGGCAGCCGCTTTGATGCGTTCAACCAAATCAGCGATACGAGCAGATTTTTTGGAAGCTTCTTCATGCATTGGCATAACAGCTTCAATGAACGGACCTTTTTCGACTTCGATGAATTTCACATCGAGTTCTTTTTTGGCTTGTTCAATGTCTTTACGTGTCTGTTCGTTCCAAGCTTCGCGATGGAAGAGCATGGAGTCTTTAGCAGCCTGTTTCAGTGCTTTCTGCTGATTTTCATCCAAGCTGTCCCAGACTTTGGTAGACATGACCACAACAGAAGGGATCATGGTGTGGCCATCGTTGGAATAGAATTTGGATACTTCACCGTGACGAGCTGAAGTCAAAGCAGATGGGTTGTTTTCAGCACCATCAACAACACCCTGTTTCAAAGCGCTGTAAAGCTCACCCCAAGAAATCGGTGTTGGGTTGCCACCAAGCAACTCAACCATACGAATGGCTGATTCTGAAGGCTGAACACGGATTTTCATGCCTTTCAGATCGGCAGGGGTGTGAATTTCTTTGTTGGCGTAGAAGGAACGAGCGCCTTCAACATAATAGGTCAGGCCGATGAAGCCTTTGTCCTTGGACGCCATCAGAATGTCGTCGCCAATTTCGCCAGACAAAACATTGTAATAATGGTCTTCGGAAACGAAAATGTAAGGCAGGTTCATTGCAGAATAGGATTCTTCAAAAGCTTCCAGTTCAGAAGCATTTGACTTGGCCATTGCCAAGGTGCCGTTTTGAACAAGCTCCAATGACTCGCGTTGAGTGCCGAGCTGAGCGTTGGCATAAACGCGAATCTTCACATCGCCGTTGGTCAGCTCTTTTACGCGCTCTGCCATGAATTCCATGGATTTGTGCAGCTGATGGTCTTTTGGGTTGTTGTGGTTGAGCTTTAAGGTCACAGCGCTAGCAGCAGTAGCGGTCAGTGCGAAAGCGGCACCAGCAACGGCACCAATAAGAGCAAGATTGCGTTTCATCATTTCCCTCCCGATTGAAAAATTCAGTCGGTGTTAGTTTGTATCGAGCATAAACCACTCACATGAGTGCGGCATGCCCTTGCATGATCTGACCAATTTCATCATTGGTCGACCAGACAATTGGATATTTTCAGATTTTTGTCAATAATTTTTCATTTTGGTTGACCAATTTTGTTTTTTTTGCGATGACTGTGGGCAAATAAGGTGTCTTTACAGGACAACCAAACGATATCGGTCATTCAGAGCAACGCAAAAGTCTGACGATTCCGAACAAAGACAGCATTTGCCCCGACGTGGCATGGTCTGCCAATTGGCAATCTGTCGGCATTTGAAGACAAATTTCTGTCTGCGCTGCTACCAATTTGACGTTACTGACTGGTTGTCGAATCGGTTTACTGTCGAATGGAAAGGGAAGGACTACAATTGGACAACCAATTACCTTTCTTTCGATCGACAAAACATCACGCCCGACACAAGTCGGGATTTAAATACTCAATTGGAAGGGTGAGACCATGAAGCAAGCCGTGCGCTTGGTCAACGGGTTGCTTGGCAGTCTGGTGGTCCTGATTTTTACAATTCTTGTCGTCTGCGTCGTTTGGCAGGTTTTTTCGCGCTATGTTCTGGGTACGCCCAGTACAACAACCGATGAAATCGCCCGATTCCTCTTTATGTGGATCGCTTTTACCGGCGCTGCCTACACTTTGGGGCAAAAGCGCCACTTGGCCATCGATGTCATCAGCCTATGGATGGGCGGCCGCTCTCTGCGCAACATCAGGGTTCTTGTGTTGGTCATTATCGGAGCCTTCGTCTCTGTCGTCATGCTGTATGGCGGATGGCAATTGATGGCTGAGACTCTCAAGACCGGCCAGATGACCCCCGCGCTCCGCATACCAATGGGGTATGTTTATGGCGCAATTCCCTTTTCAGGTTTGACCATGCTGTTCTACTGCGTGGTTCTGATCATCGAACTTCTCGACCCCAACACTCCTTTTGAGGACGAGATTGTGGACACATCGACCCCGATGTCGCCCTCATCCTCCTCCCCTGCTGGGCAGCATAAATAGATCGAAGTGAGGCAAGTTACGTTATGGAATGGCAAGCAACAATCACGCTATTTTCGATCTTTATCGTTTTGATGGCGCTCAGTGTTCCGATTTCTTTTGCAATCGGTATCGCGACCGTGTTCACCTTCATGGTCATTAACATGTCATTTGACCAGTCGATATTTATTGTCGCACAGCAAATGGCATCCGGTCTCGACAGCTTCACGCTGTTGGCGATCCCTTTCTTTATTTTGGCTGGCAATATCATGAACCGCGGCGGTATCGCTATGCGGCTTATTGAATTTGCCAAGATCCTCGGTGGTCGTCTACCCGGCTCACTGGCCCATTGTAACGTTCTGGCCAATATGATGTTTGGAGCCATCTCTGGCTCGGCAGTCGCATCTGCGGCAGCTGTTGGCGGCGTTATGGCGCCCATTCAGAAAAAAGAAGGATATGATCCTGCTTTTTCCGCAGCGGTTAATATCGCCTCCTGCCCAACAGGATTGCTGATCCCACCCTCCACCACCTTTATCGTCTATTCCCTGATCACCAACGGCACGTCGATCGCAGCCTTGTTCGTGGCCGGTTATGTCCCTGGCATTCTGATGGGTTTGGGTCTTATGACGGTGGCTGGGGTCATCGCCAAGAAACGCGGTTATCCTCTGGCTCCAAAGCCGTCCTGGAACGAGGTGATGCAAAAATCTTGCGATGCCGTCCTTCCGCTTGGTCTGATTTTCATTATCATGGGTGGCATTATCGGCGGTATCTTCACTGCGACCGAAGCGTCGGCCGTGGCGGTGGTTTACACGTTGTTTTTGGCGCTGGTCTGGTATCGCGAAATCACCATCCGCGATCTACCCAAGATCATTCTCGAGTCAGCGGTCACTACATCCATCGTGCTTTTGATGATTGGTTGCTCCATTGCAATGTCCAAGGCAATGGCTTTCTCAGACATTCCATTCACCATTTCTGATGCCCTGTTGTCTTTGTCCGAGAACCCACTTGTCATCCTTTTGGCGATCAATCTGGCATTGCTGGTCATAGGAACCTTCATGGACATGACACCTGCCCTTTTGATCTTCACTCCGATTTTCCTGCCTGTTGTTCAGGATTTGGGTATGGATCCAGTGCATTTTGGTGTGATGATGACCTTCAACCTGTGCATCGGCATTTGCACACCGCCAGTCGGCTCCGCATTGTTCGTTGGTTGTTCGGTCGGCAAGGTGGCAATCAGCAAAGTGCTTAAACCTCTGCTGCCCTTCTATGCCGTGCTGGTGGTGCTATTGCTCGCGGTAACCTATATCCCGCAGCTGTCTCTGTTCCTGCCAAGCTTCTTCCTTGGATATGGCGGCTGAACCAAAAATTCAAAAAGCCGCCCAGTGATGGGCGGTTTTTCTTTGAGCATCCCATAAAACCCAAAAGACACGAAGGGCTTCATTGCCCTTTTGCTCCAAGTCGGAAGTTTTCATCATGTATCAACTGAAAAACTGGATCTTCAAAAGCCAAACGGAAACCGGTGTCATTCTTGAAGTCGAAGGACGGCATCATCTGCACATTGATGTTCTTGAAGAACGGATGATACGGGTGCAGCTGCTGAAAGACGGCGTCTATCGTCTGGATCGCAGCTGGTGTGTTGCGCCCAAGGGCGACGCTCCGATCGAAGGCCGCAAACGCACATCGTTGGAGGGCTTTGCCTGTCCAGCTTTTGAAAGCCAGCTGGAAGATGACAGCATCACTTTGTCGACCCACCATTTATGCGTTACCATAAACAAGCCTCTTGGTCTTGTTTGGCATGGGCGGGAAGGTGTTGACGAGCAATGGCAACAAATTGCACAAGATCGCCCAACCGGCGCGTATATGCTGGGGCGCAAGGACCATGCGCACAGCCATTTTCTGAGGCGCGATGCATCGGATCGTTTCTTCGGGCTTGGTGAAAAAGCAGGCGAATTGGAACGCTCCGGCCGCCGTTATGAAATGCGCAATCTGGACGCCATGGGCTACGATGCCGGCGCTACCGATCCTCTCTACAAACACATACCCTTCACCATTACGCGGCTAGCCAACGGGCTGGCTTATGGGCTTTTCTATGACAATCTGTCCCCGTGTTGGTTTGATCTGGGCAATGAGCTGGACAATTATCACCAGCCCTATCGCTCCTATCGCGCACAAGACGGAGATCTGGACTATTACTTTACCCTTGGGCCATCCATTGCGGATGTCACCAAAGCCCATACCCGCCTGACCGGCGGCACCGCCTTTTTGCCACGTTGGTCGCTGGGCTATTCAGGCTCCACCATGTCCTATACGGATGCCGACAACGCGCAAGAACAATTGCAAGGCTTTGTCAAACTGCTCGAGAAGCACGATATTCCGTGCGATAGTTTCCAACTGTCTTCGGGCTACACCTCGATCGGGCCTAAGCGGTATGTGTTTAACTGGAATACAGCCAAGGTACCCGACGCCAAAGGCATGTCCAAATGCTTTGCCGACGCAGGTATCGAGCTGATCGCCAACATCAAACCTTGCTTGCTTCAGGACCACCCACGCTACTCGGAAGCCGATGCTCTGGGGTTGTATGTTCAGGATAGTGATACCGGTGTCGCAGAGCGCTCGGTCTTTTGGGATGATGAAGGCAGCCATCTGGACTTCACCAATCCAGCGACGCAAAGCTGGTGGCGGGCAAATGTGAAAACTGCCTTGTTGGACTATGGCATCAACAGCACATGGAATGACAATAACGAATATGAAATCTGGGACAGACAAGCCCGATGCAACGGCTTTGGTGATCCCATTGAAATCGACCTTATCCGCCCGGTTCAGCCATTGCTGATGACACGCGCATCAACGGAAGCGCAAAAAGATTTTGCACCGGAAAAACGCCCCTATCTGATTTCGCGTTCCGGCTGCCCCGGCATCCAACGGTATGCCCAGACCTGGTCTGGCGACAATCGCACCAATTGGAAGAGCCTCAAATATAATATCCCGATGGGTTTGGGCATGAGCCTGTCCGGCCTATACAATGTCGGCCACGATGTTGGCGGCTTTGCCGGGCCACGTCCTGAACCGGAGCTGTTTGTGCGCTGGGTGCAAAATGGCATTTTCCATCCCCGCTTCACGATTCACAGCTGGAATGACGATGCGACAGTCAACGAAGCATGGATGTTCCCGCAAGTCACCAACCACATCCGAAACGCAATCAAACTGCGTTACAGCTTGCTGCCTTACCTCTACACCTTGCTCTATAAATCTGTTGTCGATGACGAACCGATGATCCGGCCAACGTTCCTTGACCATGATCATGATGCACAGTGTTTTGAACCAACCGATGATTTCTTCCTTGGGCGTGATTTGCTGGTGGCCAACGTGGTGGAAGAAGGCGCGACATCACGACGGGTTTATTTACCCGACAATGGCGTTGGTTATTATGATTTTTGGACAGGAAGCTATTACAAGGGTGGACAACATACCACCATACCGGTAACGATTGAATCGATTCCGCTGTTCGTTCGCGCCGGCACAGTTTTACCATTGTCACCAGAGGCCAAGCGGTCAGCATCGGTTAAAGGACAAACACGCCAGCTCGTCATTTATCCTATGCCCGGGGCTGGAAGCTGCGAATATACAGCGCATGTTTACGATGACAAAGGTGACAATGTTGATGCAATGGACGGAGAGCACCGCCTGACCACTCTGACTGTTACACAAACAGCGAGCACGCTGGATCTAAGATGGGCCCACAAGGGCCGTTTTAACCCCGCACTGGCTGGCTGCGAAATCAGCACCTGCAATGATGATAGTCGCCTCCTGTCTGTCCTCAATCGTCCTTATGACAGTGGCACATTGTTGCCCTTCTGATCTGGAGAAAATTTATGACTATTTCTGATCTGATGAAAGCACCGGGCAATGTTCAGTTGCCAAATTACGATCGCTCAGCCCTAAAACCTCGACTCATTCATCTGGGTTTTGGTGCATTCGCCCGTGCCCACTGGATGGGCTATCATCAGGATTTGCTGCTCAAGCACCCCAAAAGCGACTGGGGCGTAGTGGTAAGCGACATTCTATTTGGTGCTGAACGTTTTGGCCAGCTCGAAGAAAATGACCATCTTTACAGCGTTCTGGAACATAGTGATACGGTTAGCAATCTGCGTGTGATCGGCTCAATTGTCAAAACAGCCCATCCCGAGCGAGGGGGCGTTGATGCCTTTTTTGCACCATACCTAGAGCCTGATCTGGCAATTGTTTCTATGACAGTGACGGAAAAAGGCTATTGTCTGGCTGGTGGCAAACTGGACGAAGCCAATCCTGCCATCGTGCATGACCTTGAAAACCCGCACACACCAAAATCTGCCATTGGTGCGCTGGTGGAGGCCTTGCGTCGCCGCCGTGAGGCGGGTCTTGATGGTTTCACGATCTTGTCCCTCGACAATTTGCCCACCAATGGCAAACTGTGCGAATTGGCGGTAATGTCCTATGCCCGCAAGCTGGATGCCGATCTGGCCGCATGGATCGAGGCGCATGTGACTTTCCCTTGCTCAATGGTAGATCGCATCGTTCCAGCCCTGACAGACGAAAGCCGCGCCCTGATTAAAACAAGGCTTGGTGGCATGGAAGACCCCAATGGCATTGTCTGCGAGCCGTTCCGCCAGTGGGTGATTGAAGACCGTTTCATCAAAGGCCGTCCCGCTTGGGAAGAAGTGGGCGCCCAGTTTGTCTCCAATGTAGAACCCTTTGAAGACATGAAACTGCGCACCCTGAATGGCGCGCATTCTTTCCTTGCCTACCTTGGTTATCTGGCTGGGTATGAAACCATCGATGCCTGTATGGCAGATGAAGACTATCGCAAAGTCGCGCACGAATTAATGGTCAAAGAACAGCAGCCAACCCTGTCTGTGCCCGGAGATGTGGATTTGGACGCCTATGCGGATGCCCTTATCGAGCGTTTCTCCAATAGTCAACTGAAGCATAAAACCGCGCAGATTGCCTCCGATGGCAGCCAGAAACTACCCCAGAGAATGCTGGCATCCATTGCTTGGCACATTGAGCATGGGTCTGATTGGTCCCGGCTAGCACTGGGTGTTGCCGGTTGGTTGCGCTTTATGGCAGGAACCGATGAAAAAGGTGCTCCTACGCCAATTAACGACCCATTGGCGGCCGATCTGATCGCAGAAAAAGCAGCGCTGCTGCCTGATCAAGACGCCTATATCGATGCCGTGCTCGCCATCGACAGTATTTTCCCTGCTAAACTTGCGAACAATCCTAAATTCGTGACGAAAATCAAGGCAAATTATGCAACTTTAGTCCAGACAGGAGCCAAAGCTAGCGTGGCTTCCTTGGCTTCTTAAAGTCATGCCGTCGGCCTTTTCCGCTAACCGGCCTGAAGGCCGACGGCAGCAATAGTCAATGATGCACAAATGGAGAGTATAAGATGCAACCTTTTCTAGGCCCAGACTTTTTGCTGGATACAGCAGCAGCGCGCCATCTCTATCATGACGTTGCAGAAAGTTTGCCCATTGTTGATTATCACAATCACTTGGGACCAGATGTTATCGCATCCGATAAAAAATGGGACGATATCGGAGCAATCTGGCTAGAAGGGGACCACTATAAATGGCGCGCGATGCGTTGGGCCGGTATCAACGAAGAACGTGTTTCGGGCGCCGCTGATTTCCGCGAAAAATTCAATGCCTTTGCCGAGGTGATGCCGCGTTTTCTCGGCAACCCCCTATATCACTGGACCCATCTTGAACTGCAGCGTTATTTTGGCATTCGCGATTTGTTGTCTCCTGCAACGGCAGACGCAATCTGGGAGAAAGCCAACAGCAAACTGGCAGAAGACAGCCACTCTGCTCGCGGGTTGCTGCGTCAGATGAAGGTTGAATTTGTCGGCACAACAGACATGCCCTGCGACAGTCTCGAGCATCACAAAGCCATAGCTCAGGACGACAGCATCAATGACATGATTGTCGCGCCAAGCTTCCGTCCGGATCAGGCCTACAAAATCGAAATGCCGGGCTTTATGGACTTCATAGCAGATTTGTCCAAAGTGGTAGGCCGCTCCATTGAGAGCTATGAAGAGCTGATGGATGCCCTGATCGAGCGTCTTGACCACTTTGTTGCCAATGGCTGTAAAGCCACCGATCACGGCATTGACGTGTTGCGCTTTGCTCCTCCGGTTAACACTGCCGCGCTCAATGTAATTTTTGAAAAGCGGATGACGAATCAGGCTCTTGAAGAGCTCGAAATTGCTCAATTCCAAACCAATATGCTGGTTGATCTGTCCCGTGCCTATTATCAACGCGGCTTGGTAATGCAAATGCATATCGGCGCAATCCGCAACAACAATCACCGCTTCTATGGCAGTCTGGGTGCCGACGTTGGTGGCGATTCCATCAACGACCTGCCTGTGGCGGGCCCGTTGAACGGATTGCTTGGAGAAATGGATCGAGATGGCCATTTGCCCAAAACCGTGCTCTATCATCTCAATCCAAATATGAATGAAGTCATTGTATCCACCGCTGGTAATTTTCAGGATGGCACCATTCCGGGCAAGATTCAGGCGGGCTCAGGCTGGTGGTTCAATGACCAGCTGGACGGCATGGAACGACAAATGACCCAATTGGCACAAATGGGGCTCTTCTCCCACTTCATCGGCATGTTGACCGACAGTCGCTCCTTTTTGTCCTTCCCACGGCATGAGTATTTTCGCCGTCTGGTTTGCCAAATGATTGGGCGCTGGACTGAAGCAGGTCACATTCCGAATGATCGCCAGTTGCTAGACAAGCTGGTACGCGATGTTTGCTATCAAAACGCAGCGGACTGGTTTCTGGACCAACCAGAGGCATAAGCCAAACCCGATGCAGTTTGGTGCACCGGGTCACATATAGTGCTGATAACCAACCGTCTGGTACGATGATGCGTACCAGACGGTTTCTCTTTTTTTGCTGGCAACAGCAGCGTTACTTAAAAATAATCTATTTCCTTTATTGTGATCAGACTTCTTACATCGTGTATGGCATGCGCAGCGATGGCCTGATATGGTCCCGCGCTAATGCTATAGAGTATGGGTTTGAAAATTTGCGGCCAAAACGAGAGGTTCTTGTGACCTCATCGACAAAAGGAACATTATGCATCCATCCATCACAACATTACTGAATGGACCCAAAGTGATTCCGGTCTTGGTGATCGAAGATCCCGAAGATGCGCTGCCTTTGGCTCGCTCTCTGGTAGACAATGGTCTCTCTATTCTGGAAATAACACTGCGCAGCGATGCGGCGCTAAACGCTATTGAAACGATTGCCAATCAAGTCGAGGGCGCCGTTGTTGGTGTTGGTTCGATTTTGACCGAAGCACAATTAAATGCGGCCCAATCAGCGGGTGGTCAGTTTGGTGTTTCCCCTGGCGTTTCCTTCAAATTGCTGCAAGCGCTGGAAATGAGCGATTGGCCTTTCCTGCCCGGTGCAGGCTCCTTGTCTGAAATGCTAACCTTGCGCGACGCAGGTTTCAGCCAGCAAAAATTATTTCCCGCGGCAGTGCTCGGCGGCATTTCCATGCTCAAGGCTGTGGCGGGACCCGTCGGCGACATTTCATTCTGCCCAACCGGCGGTATAAATCCAGACAATGCGCGTGATTATCTCTCTCAATCCAATGTCTTCGCCATCGGCGGGACGTGGATCGCGCCCCTTGATTTGGTGCGCGCTAAAGACTGGGATGAGATCGGTCGCCGAGCTGCGGAGGCAGCCATGCTTGGCTCTTGATGCAAGCATAATTTATCGCCAGATTTCAAGGCTGGACTGTCAGATGGCAGCCAGCCTTTTTCTCATATTCAAGCCCGGTTTCATTGGCAGAACCTTGCGAAACTGTCTGGACGTTGCGTGTGTTCTCCCCTAGGCTAATTTTGCTAATTGCAAAAGACTCACTGTAGCCACCGGACGAAAACCCCATGCCTCTGATCGCTCTTCGTGTATTCCGAAACCCGACACACCAAATCCAGCGCGGTTTGGCTTTTCTGCTTGTCTTGTTTTCCCTAACAGGCATGCTCTCATCGGCATGGGCTGCAGACGAGGACAAGAGCATCGATCTACGCCTGTTTGGACAGAATGTGGTTGGCGACTATGACGGTTGCCATTTGGCTTTTTGGCAACACAACAAGACTCCTGGTTCGGATAAGTTTTCTTACGTTTTTTATGCGCCCTATAATGATGGTGAAGAACTTCCTGCATGGATGAAGGTGGGCAAAACGGTGTATGAACTGACCCGTCAGGATGGGGTTCAAACAGATCAGCCAGAGCTTGAAGAGCTGCGCCTTTATCGCGACCCCGATGCCACCTTTACTGTGTTGGTTGAGGTAAAAGAGCAACATGTTGCTGACAACAATATCTTTGTCGACAAAGCCAAGTTGACCATCACACAGTCCAAGCATTTTCCATTTGTGATTTCTGTCAAGGGCGGGGTTGTTTGTCCGCAACTAGAGGACACACAGGACAACAGCGCGGACGCTGGATCTGGTCTCTATGGCGACGCTATCCAACTGGGAGAAGCGTTAGAATTTGATGCATTGGCAGCCGTGCCAGCTGGGGTCTTGCAGAGCGTAAAACGTGATGCCCCTGATTGCCAACCAGCCAATACAACGGGGTTCGGAAGACGCTTTGCAATCACCGATGAGATGACCTTGTGGGAAGTCCCCTGCAATCTCTATGCAAGAACCGGTTCGTCCGTATTTGTCACGGCGCTGAACAGCAACCCTGCTTATTCCAATGTGCTGATATTCCCTGCGGTTCCCGACCATGGCGATGGCGACGATTTCTATGAGATCCGTGCGCCACAGGTTACCCCTCAAACTGCGATGGTACGCTCGGAATATTATGATGGAGATGGGTCCTGTGGCAGCTATTCAAGCTATCAATTGCGCGTTGTAGAAGGCGAGGCGCTTGAGTTTTTCCTGATCGAATATCGCGAAAAACCTACTTGTGATGGTGTACAGGGTGAAGCCCGAAACTTCCCGCTGATCTACTCGGCACAATAGGCTGATATCAGGGTTCGCAAAACGAGATCAGGATGCGAGTGCTCTGACGTCTTTGATTGGGCAAATTGGATTAAGCACGGACCCTGTGCTTTTCTTCAAATTCAAAGCCATATTCATCGGAATTGACAGGCGTGGGGGACAGAGCATAGGTCGCCTGACGTAAATAATCCATCATGGCGCGGCTGTCTTTTGCCAACGGATCAAGGACAGCGCGGCTGATTGGCTCACCAATCACCACTTTAACCGGCGTATCCATGCGCTTCTTAAATTCCTTCAGCAGCAGTCCCATGCGCAATGTGGAATGGAGATGGCTCGCGACCTGAAACAGACGCGAGGTATGGCCGTCAAAGAAAACCGGTACGACCGTGGCGTTTGACTTACCCACCATGCGCGCGGTAAATCCACGCCACCCTGGATCCATCGGATGGGAGAATGGTTTTGCACCGGTGCTGACCGTACCACCGGGGAAAATACCAATCGCACCGCCATCCGCTAAATAGCTCAGCGCATTTTTACGGGTTTCGATATTCTGCCGCACGGCTTCTTTGCTTGCCTCAAACGAGATCGGCAGGATGATGCGATTGATATCATCGGCCTTGTGAAAGACTTGGTTGGCCAAGATGCGGAAATCGCCCCGCGCCTCGGACAAGATGTGCCCCATCATCAAACCATCGAGGATACCATAAGGGTGATTGGCAATCAGGATCAGCGGCCCTTCCTTGGGAATATTTGCCAGCTGGCCGGCCATCACCTCCAGAGACAGTCCATAGCGCTCAACAATAACAGACCAAAAATCCCGCCCGGCAGCCACTTCATGTTCATAGCCATCCGCGCGCTTGATCAGTTGCAAGCGGCCTGTCGTATTCTCTAAAAGCCGGATCACCGCGCGCCCTGGTTTGGTGTCAGCAGAATGGGCATAAGATATGTCACGCGCAACCTGATGGCGAGATAGCATTGATGAACTCCGGTCTTTATCGCCCCGATAGGGCAGCAACAAACTGTTGCATAGCCCATATGACACCGATGTGAAGGTTATGTGTCACACGACATCCAAAGCGTGGATCTCAAACAGAACAGGCAGCACAGGAGTGGCATTGACTATAGGATCAATAAAAAGGCGGGCCAAATGGCCCGCCTTTTTATTGAAGCTTCGTTTTTTTACCGATCTTACAATGTAACGATTTCCAGACCGGTCAGCAAAATCATGACGATCGCAATCGGAGCGATAAAGCGCAGAATAAAGATCCACGCTTTGACCAAAGCACTCGGTTCACCCTCGCCTGACACTTCCCTGATGGCAATTGGCGTTATTACCCAACCAACGAATAGGCAAATAAGAAGGCCTCCAACAGGAAGTAGGATCTTGTCTGTTAGCCAACTGGCTGAATCGAGGAATCCTTGCCCCTTGATGATGTGAATATCGCTCCAGGCCCCCAAAGACAGGGAAGACGGGATGCCGATTAGGAACGCAAGCACCCCGGCACCGATGGTTGCCTGTGTCCGTGTGAAACCCTTCGTGGAGAAGAAGGACACAATCGGCTCAAGCAACGAGATCGACGAGGTCAAAGCAGCGATGGTCAGCAAAACAAAGAAGATGATCGAGAAGAAGTAGCCACCAGGCATCGCCTCGAAAACAGCTGGTAGCGTGACAAAGGTCAAGCCAGGACCCGCAGCAGGATCCATGTTGAAGGCAAACACAGCGGGCAGAATGGCAAGACCGGCAAGAATGGCAACCATTGTATCCAGCAAAGCGATCTGCCAGGCAGACCGTCCAATGTTGGCTTCTTTACCCAAATAAGAACCGTAAGTCAGGATAACACCCATGCCGAGAGACAGGGAGAAAAAGGCCTGTCCAAGTGCGGCCATAACTGTGCTAGCCGTAATCTTAGAGAAATCGGGTGAGAGGAAAAACTCCAACCCTTTTTCAGCTCCAGGTAATGTGACGCCGCGAACAACGAGAGCAATCAGGATGAGAAACAGCACCGGCATCAGGATTTTGCTGGCGCGTTCAATACCACCAGAAACCCCACCAAGTACGACCAATACGGTCAGGGCTGCGAAAATTCCGTGATAAACAATGGGTTGAACCGTGGAACTGACAAACCCACCAAAGGTATCACCAATTGCAGCCGCATCCATTCCAGAGAAGGCACCCGTTGCAGACTTGACGACATAGGCAATCGTCCAGCCAGCCACGACACTATAGAAGGAAAAGATCACGAAAGCAGTGACGATGCCCAAAATACCAATAAAAGACCATGCCGGTCTGTTGAACTTTTTGAATGCATTGATGGCATCGGATTGGGTGTGGCGACCGATGGTGATTTCCGCCAGCATCAGCGATAGCCCGATGGTGAAAACAATGCCTAGATAAATGATAATGAAGGCCGCGCCGCCATTCTCACCGGCCATATAAGGGAATTTCCAGATGTTACCAAGGCCGATTGCAGAACCTGCAGCCGCCATGATGAAACCAAGGCGTGAGCCCCAGTGTTCGCGTTTAATACTCATTATCTTATCTATCCCAACGAATTTTATTGTTTGAGCACCGCCGACCCTTTTGGGTCTGCCCCCTGCCCAATTTGCATGTCCTGCGTCAGTTCCCCGAAGCAAACACTGCCAATAGCAACATCATGTTGCCCAACTGGCTGCCCTGCACGCTGCGCCTCTCAATGTTCCGGCCCGTCAGAAACGCTGATTTCCCGGCTGTCGGAGGCAGCAACCAAATGCTTCGGTCCTTCTCAACGAGAAGATCCTTAAGACCTGATTAACAGTGCCAATGTTTTTGCGAAATTTTCGTATAAGAGTCGACCTATGAATTACGCATTTAGTTCAAAATCGCAAGTAAGCCACAACTTTCATTGCTCAAGGCATAAGCAATCGCCTAAAATTTGATCTATCTCAAATTCCTTAGTGATCATAATGGGTTGCAAGCGTCCCCATTCCCGCGAAGCATCGATCTTATTTAGGCATCAATAAATACACGTATGAATATCACGGCCAAACCTGCGGCAATCAGAAGCACCCTGACGGGTGACCGGAAGGCTGCAATCATGCCGTAGGAAATAAGAGCAAGCCCGAGCCCCACCTGCAACGCCGAAGCGACGGCCCCGAAAGGGCGTTCGCCCAATGCGATCAGGTCGGGATTGGCGATCATGCCCAAGGGGATGATATAAAGCCCGATACCAAGCGCCATGGCCGTGACAGCAACTTTGAGCCAATCCTCGCCGATCATGCCTGCCGCGATGAATACCGCCCCGCAGACCGGGGGCGTGATGGTAGAAATGAGGGCAAACCAAAAGACGAAGAGATGGGCCTGCAGAGGCTCCAACCCTGACTGGATCAGCGCTGGGCCTGCCACCGAAACACAAATCACATATGCGGCAGTGGTTGGCACTTCCATACCCAACACCAGACAGGCCAATGCGGTGAGCAGCAACGAGGGCCACAGCAAACCACCAGAGCCGGACAGGATCAGCGAGGTGATTTTAACCCCCAACCCCGTGATAGACAACACACCGATGATGATGGAGGCACACAGAATGATGGAGGCAATCATCGAAACCTGTGTCGCGGCGGTATTAAGTGCCTTTTCCAACCGGACAACGATCTGGCTTGGTTTTATGCTAAACTGGCGATTGACCAACAACAGCAGACCGCCTGCCAAAATCGCCAAACTTGCGGCATATTGCGGCGTGAAGCTGGCAATGAACATGCCCCACAGCAAAACCGAAAAAGGAATAAGAAAGAAAGCGGAGGTGACCAATACATCTTTTGCCGGTGGCCGGTCTTCTTTGGCAATGCCCGAGAGATCAAATTTGGTGGCATAGGCATCAATGCCGATCCAGACTGCGAAAAAATACAACAGGGCTGGCAGCAACGCGGCGGTGATGATGGCCGTGTAAGGCGTGCCAGTCAGCTCAACCATGACAAAGGCCCCTGCCCCCATCAAGGGCGGCATGATCTGACCACCAGACGACGCGACGGCCTCAACCGCTGCGGCAAGTCGTTTGGGGTAGCCCAGACGGGTCATAGCGGGCAAGGTGATGGCACCGGTCGAGGCGACGTTGGCGCTCGCAGACCCCGAGATAGAACCAAACAACGCCGAAGAGATCACAGACACTTTGGCCCCGCCCCCTTTGAGACGCCCGGCAGCAGCGGCGGCGACATTCATAAAGCCCTGCCCTGCTTCACCTGCATTGAGCACAGCACCAAAAATAACAAAGATAGCAACCACAGACACCGACACGCCGGTCAGACTGCCCCAGAGACCGCCCTCTGCGATGGTTAAGGTGCCCAGAAAGGAAGTGAGCGGCGTACCGGAATGGCCAAATTCACCGGGGATATATTGACCGAACAATCCGTAAAGCAGCGCCAGAAAAGCAACAATGGGCAAAGGCCAACCGATAGCACGACGGGCCGCCTCAAGCACCACAGTGAGCAGCGTCATCGCCACCGCAATCTGGAACGTGCCTTCGAGCGATCCATATTGATCCCCCAAGACGGATTGATTGTAAGCAATATAGAAGCAAGCCCCCATACCCAACGCGCACAGAAGCCAACCGGCGGATCTATACAGCAGACTCCCAGCTTGCGCTTTGGCGCCGATGATCAGGATCCACGGCAGTGCCAACGCCATATGAATGGGGCGAGAGACCAGATTGGGCGTCAGGCCAGAAAATATCAAACCCAAGTGAAAGGCGACAAGCAGACTTGCAAGCGAGACCAAAAGGAGTCGGACGGGCAGGTTATTTTGCACGGGCGCTTGCATCATGGATAGACACTCTGTGTTTAAAACGAGAAAACCGTGGCCACTTATGACCACGGCATATTTATTGACAATAGCAGAAGCTTACATTTGGTTTTCTGTCAACTCAAAGCCAGCTTCTTTGTAGTATTTTACGGCACCTGCGTGCAGTTTACCGGGGATGTTGCTCATCAGCTCTTTATTCACACCGTTCCACCATGGAGCACCTGCACCCATCTTGGCTTTCTGTTCCCAGAACGTCTTGGTCAGTGTGTAAGCGGTGGCTTCATCCATAGCAGTGGTCGTGAAGGCAACCACTGGCAACGACGTGGTGTTGACAGCGGTATCCTGACCAGCATAGGTGCCAGCCGGAATCACCAGCTTTGTGCGTTTGGTTTGTTTGATTTGATCGTCAGACAGCGACAAAATATGCACGTCGGTAGAAGCGGCAGCTTCAACAACGTTGGGAGCAGGCCAGGAGCCGGATGTCACAAACCCGTCAATCTGGCCATTTTTCAAAGCGGGCACCGCATTGGAGATCTCGACTTCTGCCAGTTTTATTTTGTCTTCCAAACCGAACAATTTGAGATATTTCGCGCCTTCTCTTGCACCAAATGAGCCTTTGCCGAGCAGAACGGATTTGCCCTCCATACCAGCAAAATCGGTCACGCCGCTTTTGCTAGACATCACAAAATGCATGGTCAGACTGGGAATAGGGAACAACGCACGAATGTCTGCAAATTTGACATGCCCTTTGTCTTTGAACATCGCTTTGCCACCTTGGGCAAGCGAAACCAATGACGGAGGCGTGGTGAAGACATAGTCAGCACCGCGACCCTTGACTTCCATCACATTCTGGACAGACCCTTGGCTTTCTTCGACCGTGACGATGATATCACCATTGGTGCCAGCTTTCATCGCTTCGGCAATCTGCACACCCATCTGATAATAGGATGAAGTGGATTTTGCTGACTTATACGTCACACGGGTCTCGGCCTGCGCCAGGCAGCTGGTTGCCAAAAGCGCGGTTGTGGCCAACAGGGTTTTACCAAATTTCATTTTGTTTCCTCCCAAAAGCGGATTGCCAGAAGTAAAGTGCCAAGTCTGGTGATATGGTTGTTAGCCACAACACTAACCAAAATTCGACCCGCTTCAAGCAAAAGCAACTGCTCCTTGGCAAACTGTCGCATCACTCGGGTTTTGCAGGCATGTCAGAGTGGCGGTTTTCTGAGACTGGCGCCAAATAGGGTGCCAAAATCACGATCGCCAGCGCAAGTGTTGACAAAACCAGAAAAGCCAAGCGAATGGTTAAAAGCTCCGCGAGAAAGCCAATAAGGACCGGCCCCAAGAGCCCCCCGCCATAGCCCAATGTGGCCACAGATGCGATGGCAGCCCCCGGTGAGAGCTGATCATCATTGGCAGCACGGGAGAACATGAGGGGAAACACAAGCGCATATCCCAAGCCCATGAGAGCAAAACCAATAAGGATCGCGGGCAAATTCGCAACCGCTACAGCCAACAGTGAACCAGATGCAGCCAGAACGCCGCTGATGCGGGCCGCACGAACAGCCCCCAGCCGCGCGATAATCTTATCCCCGATCAAGCGCATAATCACCATGGTTGCGGAGAAGGCAGCAAACCCGAGCGCCGCAATGGCTTCATTTGCCTGGGCGACCTGTACCAGAAACACCGCGCTCCAGTCGCCCATACCGCCCTCTCCCATAGACGAGCAGAAACCGATGATACCAACAAAGGCCAGCGCACCCTTCGGAATTGCCAGCAAGGGGGCTTTTTTCTTTGTGCTGGAGGGGGCAACCGTCGGCGATACCCATCGTATCAAGCCAAAGGGTAAGGTGAGTGCCAGACAAATCACAGCGCCGGTTAGAAAATGGGTCATGGGCACCGCACCCAGTTTCACGGCCAAATAGCCAGATGCCGCGCCTAGGCCTGCACCAAAGCTCCACATGGCATGGAATGATGCCATAATCGGCTTACCTTCATGGCGCTCAACCTCTCCGGCCCAAGCATTCATGCTGACATCCATAGCCCCGTGAGCGGCACCAAAAGCAACCAAAGCCAACCCCAGCATCCAGACGTTGGGGACCAATGCCAATGCAGCTAGAGACGCTCCATACAGGAGGGCGATCCGCTTTGTCACCTGTGCACTGCCATATTTGTCGACCATACGGCCGGTCACAGGGAAAGACACAATTGCGCCGGCACACATACACAACAACAGCACTCCCAATAAGGCTTCCCCCAAATTATGCTGTTGGGCTATGGCAGGAACGCGAGACGCCCAGATGCCATAATAGGCGCCATTGAGCACGAACATGGCTGCAACCGCGCGCCGGGGTGTGCGGATTTTTGAATGCGGTGTTTGAACCACTTGAAAATCAGACATGAAGTATCTCCGCTCCAGCCTCTTTAAAAGGCTGCATAGTTGCGACGTCTGCATCAGTGATAATGATGGATAATTGCTCGGGTGATAAAACCTGATGCCGCGCCCGTTGTCCGATTTTTTCTTTGGAACATACCAGCACCGTGTCGTCGGCGGACGTTGCCATCGCACGCATGAGATCGGCTTCATCGGCATAATCTGATGCCAGACCAAACTGTGCATGCAGGCCGCATATACCAATGAAAGCAAGATCGGCGGCGAGCTTGCCCAAGGCATGCACGGCATCACCGCCAACGGCAACACCGCCCCAAGGGCTGATGCGGCCACCGATCAAATGGGTTGCTATGTTTTTTTGCAACAAAATGGATGCAATGACTGGCGATGGCGTGATCACCAGCAGGTTTGGCAATGCAGGCAGCAATTCAGCCAAATGGGCCAAGGTCGTGCCACCATCCAGAATAATTGTCATGCCTTCCTTGATCAAGGGAATGGCGGCCGGAACAATCTTGCTACAGTCATTGGGTGGTTCAGATAAGCGTTCGGTAAAGGTGGCCGCTGGCTTGCGCACCGCAACAGCGCCACCACGCACCCTTTGCACCAAACCCTGATCTTCCAGTGCCAATAAATCACGTCGTATCGTATCGAGTGAAATATCAAACTCACGGGCCAAATCGGAGGCAATCAGCTGCTTTCCTTCTTGCAATCGTTGGCTCAACAGGTCCTGCCGAACCAGAGGGTTATTCAATGCCAATTCTTTCATAGACCGGTCCTGTTTTGGCGGGATCAAGCACGCCACAATGCATTATCATGCTATTTAATGCAAAATTATGCAATAATTTGCATTTTTATGCAATTCTTTATTGCTTTTATGATTGAGATTTTTCCGCGGGTGTAAAAAATAAAGCCGTATTCTCAAGGATTTTGATGGGCCATGGACAGCCAGCCCATCATCGGCGCGCAACTCAGTCGCGCGCATTGGCTGCATTTGCCAGTTTAACCAATTGAATCCCATCGCGGGGTGCTGCTAAACTGGCATCACATAGTGAGGAGAAAGACCATGATCCGCTGGGGAATTCTGAGCACGGCAAAAATTGCACGTGAACATCTTGTGCCTGCCATACAGGCCGCCAACAATGGCAACATACAGGCGGTCGCCAGCCGCAGCCAAGACAGCGCGGATGCCTTTGCTAAGCATTTTGGCATTCCAACCGCTTATGGCAGTTATGATGCATTGCTGGCGAGCGACGAAGTGGATGCCGTTTATATCCCACTGCCGACGTCGCAACATGTTGACTGGACGATCAAGGCCCTGGAAGCAGGCAAGCATGTTTTGTGTGAAAAGCCCATTTCCTTGCATGCCAAAGAAATAGACCGCGTAATCGCCGCAAGAGACAAAAGCGGGCTCGTTGCCACAGAGGCCTTCATGGTCACGTATCATCCACAGTGGCAAAAGGTGCGCGATCTGTTGGCGGAAGGTGCCATCGGTACATTGCGGCACATTCAGGGCGTCTTTTCCTATTACAATGTCGACCCGACCAACATGCGTAACCAGCTTGACCTTGGTGGCGGAGGACTGCCCGATATTGGCGTTTACCCCACGGTTACAGCACGCTTTGCTACGGGTAAAGAGCCGGTTCGTGCCCGAGCCTCCATTGTTAGAGACCCCGATTTTGGCACCGACATCTATGCCAATTGCCAGTATGATTTTGGCAGTTTTGACATGACATTCTATTGCTCTACTCAACTGGCACAACGCCAATCCATGGTCTTTCATGGTGACGAAGGCTTCATTGAAATTACAGCCCCGTTTAATGCGCAGCTTTATGAAGCAGTGGATGTGGTCTTGCACAATCGCGGCCATAGCAATGTTGAAAAATGGGCTTTCAGAGGCGTCAATCAATATCAAATGGAAGTAGAAGCCATCGGAAACCGTCTTGCAGGCAAAGATGTCACTCTCTTCAGTCTTGAAAGCTCCCGCGCCAATCAGGCAGCGATTGATGCCCTGTATGCTGCAGATCTAAGCGACGGATGGGCGGCGGTTTAACCGTCTCCAGCGCCCCACTAATGTCAGGAAACCGGTATTGGAACCAGTTTTCAGCCGTTAATGGATAGATTGAATGCACTCTTGATGCACCACAGAAAAAGGCCCGTGCGATCCGCCGGGCCTTTTGTTGTATAGGGATTGGCGTTTCAAAAGCGGGAGAACTCTTCGTAATCAAGGGGCCAAGCAATATATTTTGCCAGCTTTTTCCATTGAGCAACGAAGGGAAATATGGCCCGACGAAGCAAATCTGCGATCAAAAAAACCAGCTCTGGAGACCCTGACCGGCCTAGACAACAAAGCACAACCGAACACAGCTCTTGATAAATGCACGCCAGCCAGAGCATACTTGATCTGTGTGATGTGCAGATAGAGACGTGAATACGAAACTGCTGCATTTTGGTTCAGTCGCACAGCTGTCATAAAAAACAGGACTATTTTAAAAGAATTTATTTTTGCTTTGCCATCGACCCAACAAACAAGATGAGAGACGTGTCTTGTTTGTTGGATGTGTCTAATGAAATATAGGCACCATATTGTTGGAGATATGTATGATTATTGAAGAAACGCCCCTTTCGGGTGTCGTTGTTTTGACCCCACGCAGATTTTCAGACGACCGCGGGTTCTTCTCAGAAAGCTGGAACAGACGCACCCTATCGGAATGCGGGCTGGACGTGGATTTTGTTCAAGACAATCATTCCTTATCAAAAGAAAAAGGCACGGTGCGCGGGCTACATTTTCAGGCTCCTCCTCACGCGCAGGCAAAGCTTGTTCGGTGTGGTCGTGGCAGCCTGTATGACGTTGCAGTGGATATTCGCGTTGGTTCACCGAGCTATGGCCAATGGGTTGGCATTGAGCTGAGCTTTGAAAACGGCAAACAGCTATATATTCCAGAAGGCTTTCTGCATGGCTTTGTAACACTCGAACCTGAAACAGAGATTGTCTACAAATGCACTGACTATTATTCGGCCTCAGCCGACGGTGCCGTACGATTTGATGATCCGGATTTGGCTATAGACTGGGGTATCGAAACGTCCGAGGCCATTCTGTCCGAGAAAGACACCAAAGCGCCGTTTCTTGCCGCCTTCGTTTCTCCCTTCGTGTTTGAAAGTTGATTTGATGAGAATTCTGGTAACTGGGGGCGCGGGCTTCATCGGCTCGGCAGTGGTGCGACTGGCGGTGTCTCGTGGCCATCATGTGATCAATATGGACGCCCTAACCTATGCTGCATGCCAAGACAATGTAGCCAGTGTTGCGGACAGTCCGCTCTATGCTTTTGAGCATGCAGACATTCGGGATCGTGTTGCTCTGGATCGCGTTTTCACAAAACATAACCCCGATGTCGTGATGCATTTGGCTGCTGAAAGCCATGTTGATCGGTCCATCGACGGTCCGGGCGATTTTATAGAAACAAACATCACCGGCACCTACAATATGCTTGAGGCTGCCCGCTCTTATTGGATGGGGGCAGGCAAACCAGAAACATTCCGCTTTCATCATATTTCGACTGACGAGGTCTTTGGTTCCTTGGGGGAAACAGGCCTGTTTACCGAAGACACCCCCTATGATCCCCGCAGCCCCTATTCTGCTTCCAAGGCGTCATCGGATCATCTGGTTCGGGCTTGGCATGAGACCTATGGTTTGCCTGTAGTCCTGACCAATTGCTCAAATAATTACGGACCTTTTCATTTCCCCGAAAAGCTCGTCCCCGTGGTCATTCTGCGCGCCCTTGCGGGAGAGGAAATCCCTGTTTATGGCAAAGGCGAAAATATTCGCGACTGGCTCTATGTCGAAGACCATGCAGACGCTTTGTTGTTGGTTGTCGAAAAGGGCACGCTTGGCCGCTGCTATAATATTGGCGGTGAGAATGAAGCGCGTAACATTGATCTGGTGCGTACAATCTGCTCGGTGCTTGATAAAAAACGCCCCAAAGACACCCCTTATGCAGATTTGATCACCTTTGTCTCCGACCGCCCGGGACATGACATGCGGTATGCCATCGATCCGACCCGCATCCGTGATGAGCTCGGATGGCGGCCTTCTGTTACAGTCGAACAGGGGCTTGAGAAAACAGTTCAGTGGTATCTGGACAATGAAAAATGGTGGCGCGCGTTGCAAAACCGAGATGGTGTCGGCAAAAGATTGGGCGCGGGTTGATGAAAATTCTTGTTATTGGAAAAGGCGGTCAGGTCGCCACTGAGCTGGCCCTTTTGCCGGATACCGAAAGTGTTGGAAGAGACAGGGCTGATTTAACAGACCCTGAGGCGTGTGCCGCAGTCATTTTGAATTCCGACTGTGATGCCGTTATCAATGCTGCAGCTTATACCGCCGTCGACAAAGCGGAAGAAGAAGAAGCGCTTGCAGTCTTGATCAATGCGGAGGCCCCCGGCGCGATGGCTCGGGCCTGCGCGCAAAAGAATATTCCCTTCATCCATATCTCCACCGATTATGTATTTGCAGGCGAAGGAACAACGGCTTTTTGTCCCGAAGATCCAACCGGTCCATTGGGTGCTTATGGCCGAACGAAACTGGCTGGCGAGGAAAAAATCAAACAGGCTGGTGGTTCTTTCGCCATCATCCGCACCTCTTGGGTGGTCTCCAGTCATGGCAATAATTTTATCAAAACCATGCTCCGCCTTGGGCAAAGCAGGGATGCTCTTTCCATTGTCGGTGACCAGATCGGGGGCCCCACCCCCGCAGCAGCACTTGCAAAAGCCACCTGGATGGTGGCGCAATGCCTCATCACGTCCCCCGAGAAAAGCGGGATTTACCACCTGTCCGGTACACCGGATACAAGTTGGGCCGATTTCGCCAAAGAAATATTCAGGCAAGCAGAATTGACTGTTGCCGTCACGGACATTCCAACACGTGATTACCCAACACCAGCCAAACGACCAGGCAACTCACGCATGAATTGCGATAGCATCAAAGCACAGTTCAATATTGATCGACCGGACTGGCGTGCAGACCTTACCCATATACTCAATGCATTGAAAAAACAGGAATTGATAACATGACGACGCGCAAGGGAATAATTCTCGCAGGGGGCACGGGGACACGCCTGTTTCCGATTACGATGGCAGTATCCAAGCAACTGCTGCCTATCTATGACAAACCCATGATTTACTATCCCTTGTCAGTGCTCATGTTGACCGGAATTCGAGACATCGCGATTATCACAACACCGGAAGATCAACACCAGTTCATACGTTTGCTCGGTGATGGCTCTCAATGGGGCCTGTCTCTGACGTATATCGTGCAGGACGCGCCGGACGGTCTGGCTCAGGCCTATGTGCTAGCAGAGGATTTTCTTGCAGGTATGCCATCGGCGATGGTTCTGGGAGATAATATCTTCTTTGGCCACGGCTTGAGCGAATTGTTGCTGGCTGCAGACCTCCGCACAGAAGGTGGGACCATCTTTGGTTATCGCGTCAATGACCCCCAACGCTATGGGGTTGTGGGGTTTGATGAGAATGGCCAAGTCAATAAAATCATTGAAAAGCCGGACACTCCCCCTTCTGATTACGCCGTAACCGGACTGTATTTTCTCGATGGCGACGCCCCCCAACGCGCCAAAGAGGTCCAACCATCAGATCGAGGCGAGTTGGAAATTACGTCCCTTCTGGAAATGTATCTCAATGATGGAAGCCTGCAGGTTGAGCAGATGGGACGCGGGTTTGCATGGCTGGATACTGGTACCCACGGCAGCCTGCGCGATGCCAGCAATTTTGTCGGCACATTGATCGAGCGCCAAGGCTTGCAAGTCGGTTGTCCTGAGGAAATTTCCTTCAGGATGGGGCTGATATCAAAAGAGCAATTTCTCGAAGCAGCTCATCTTTACAAGAAATCCAACTATGGGAAATACTTGCTGAAGATAGCTGACCAATAAAGCCGTCCAGCTTCTTTCCCACCAGCCCCTTGCCTCCAAGGCTCTATATTTTCGAGCCTTGGAACACCTTGGCCAAAAGCCTTGCATGAGAGGTGGCCTCTAACGGGCGTCTCACAGTTTGCAACCTACCCATAGAACAGCCCAGCACGCTTTCTCTATCTCCAGCGCACGAGTTTTGCAGGCAAGGTTGGCAGCCGACCTATGGAGTTGCATCGCGCGGTGCCCGGTTTGACCTCACCAAGATCATCCCGCTATTAGAAGATGTTCATGAGCGCCTGTCTGGCGTCACCATTGAATGTCTGTCCTATGCGGACTGCATCAAACGCTACGACCGGCCCGAGACGTTATTCTATCTCGACCCGCCCTGTTGGAACTGTGAAGACTATTACGGCAAAGGCGTCTTCAGCTCGGAAGACTTCCAGAAATTGGCAGATCAACTGGCAGGTATCAAAGGACGCTTTCTCTTCTCGATCAATGATGTGCCGGAGATCAGGGAGATCTGTAAGGGCTTTGAGATTGAGGAAGTTACGCTCAATTACACCGCCAGCAGCAAAGGGCAGACGAAGGCCAAGGAGTTGGTGATCGGGAACTGAGGAGAACCCATCTACTCTGAGCAGACGTTCGTACCAACTGCAGCGAAGGTCGATTCAGAGCCCAAGCTGGACATTTAAAACTCTGATTAAATCCATGAGCATAAAATTGTAAGGATCAATGCTTCATTGAGAAATCATCAAGGTTTAAAAAAATGCTCTCAACTATTAAGTATGTGAGCGACGCAACATGCCAGTTGGGCAACATATTCTTCAGTCCCTGCATCGCAGGCGAATCTACTTCTTGTAAATAATCAATACATTCTTGCTTGGTTGAAAATGGATTTGCTCCCAAATCCGATTTTATATCTTTTCCAATTTTCCCCATTTTTTGCATAAACATCTCTAGTGCAGTTTCGGTGGATGTCAAAACAAAGCCTTCACCAAATAGGTTCATGGCTTGGCTTAATTTCTCTTCGTATTGAAAAATACGAAATTCTGTAGATGAATGTGCTGCTTTATTTCTAATTTCTCGAATGACTTTTATTGCCGAATTTGTTTGGGTTGATAACACGCCGATAACGTACAAGGCCTCTGTTTTAGATGCGAGTGAGCTAAATGGTCCTCCTCTTCCGGTCGCCTTTTTAAATGCCGCTTCAGACACGGAATTAGGTTTCAGATCTTTTAGGATTTCCTTTAGTGCGTCATCGATTATCTGACACGCCAGCAAGACACTACCTCGATCACTTTCAAACAAAATGACATCATAAATTTCGTTTATACGATGCTGCTGCGTCATCCATTTATGCATCGCAAGTGCCCTTTATTGATTGGCAATCATCGCCTACAATTCTTCAATCCTTGCAATTTATCTCTCAGGATGCAACCAAAAAAAGAGAGGAATACGAGACGGTTGCGGTGAATTCAATGGCAGCTTTGTCCGCTCACTTACCATCAAGTCGCTGAAGATGCTGCGCTTCGCTCGAATGTCAGGAATGAGGAAGCGGCTGTGCGGCATTTCATAATTGGCGAACGGCAGGAGTGGGCCGTGACTGCCATTTTCGACCTTGGATGAGCGATTTCGAGCGATGTGGCTCTGCACCAGTCTGCTGTTAGCCCAAGGTGGACATTCCCTGTATGAGCGCCTTCGCATCACAACACGAGTGAACGTAAAGATCTTGCCTTAAGAGATGTGCCAGATCAAACAACCAGCTCTGCAATTCCTGCGACTAGCCCCGCCTTAATGCTCTGTGACACGAGAGCGGAACGTTTTGCCTTTTTTTCGGGATCGCTTGTAAGAATAATGTTCACATTGCGTGCCAAAGTGACGAGGCCAGCAATCGCCATGCTATCGGTGATCTCGATACTATCGGTGGATGCAAGCTCTTCCATTGTCGAACCAATGTCGGCTGATAGCTGCTCATTTGAAATGCCTGTTGTCTCGACGTCCAAAGCTTCTGAGACCTCCGTGGTTGCCAACACGTCGATGTCTGGATATTTGGCAAAATGTTCTTCGACATATTTGCCATAGGAAGTGGCTTTCAGCTGTAGTTCTCGAATTTCGCCTGTTTCAATGTTTATCAGTTTGATATCTGCACCAGGATGATTGGTGGCTTCAAATAACTCGACCTCAAACATGTCGCCATCACTATTTTCTTCACGTGCATATCGAAGCTCGTGTGTGATACCTTTGATGTTGTTCCTAAAACCTTGCAATTGCTCGGGCGTCATATCCCGAATATGAACTTCAATTTTTTCTTTGAACTCTAGTAACTCTTCTGGATCCATATCTTGAACGTGAATCGCAATTTCATCGTTGTTTGCACCATTCAATGCGGTGCCAGATCGCCTTATTGCTTCGAGTACATCAAGTTCTTCTTCCGAGAAGGAGCGTTCGCCTTCGGAAAGAAGATTGAGGATCAGTGACGTAGCGAAGCCCACAACGATAGGTTCTCGGTTTGCCGTTAAGTCATTGGCAAACCCCTTGGATTGACCAAGCAACAGATAGGCATTGTTGAACTTTCGGCGCTGTAACAGGGGCCATTGGCGTGATGTCCAAAGTATGTCGGCAGATTTGTCGATCAGTGGCTTGAGCGCATCATTAAGCAAGGCAGTCGCTTTTCGGCTATTTAACAGATCACCATCTTTCGCAGCTTCTCTGAGGCCGATGGCAAGTGCGCAGCAAGCATTCACCAGATCGTGCTCGGTTCTTGACAGCTCGTTCGGATTTCGCGCTTGACCTGTCAGATATTTCTCAGAAAGCGGTTTCACCAGCAATGGAGCGGCTATCATCCCCCCGACTCCAGCTGTTGTCACGATGGCGGTTCCCATGGCTACGCTTCCTCCGAGCCATGCCAGTGCTGCGGATGTTGAAGCAGCGCCACTGAGGGTTCCTATGGCGGTTCCTGTCGATGCTGTACCGACAAGAGCTGCGACTGAAACCAAAGATGCTGGAGCTGCCATAGCTCCTAACTTAGAAGAGGCGACCGAGACCAATTTGTTGGTCCATCCTGAGCTTCCCATAATGGCATCGGACATGGATTCGCATGCTTCAGCCGTTCGCTCGAACCAGTTTTCTGCAGAAAGAGGTTTTTGGTTTTCGGCAAATTGATGGATGGATTCGGCTGATTTGGACTTGGCGGTATCAAGCGCTTTCTCTGATGCGTCTAACGCAGCATCGACGGCTTTTCCCGAAATATCCCGAGCAATTCTGCCCATCGACCAATCTTTGCTTTTTTTCATAATCGAACCTCTTGGCTCTTCGCAAATTGCAGATATTCTAATGGAACCAAACCGAAAGGAGGACCTATGTTGGGCCCTAGTCCGTAATTTTAGGTGGGCTGAGTTGCCCGTAAAACAACTGCCAAAACTGTACGCTTAGAACTGCCATGTAACAACTTGAAAACGCTCCTTCTAACAGTGCAAAAGCTAAGCCCCCCCTTTAGAAAAAACTTTCAAACGAGTTTTACTAAAGCCCGCTTTGTCCGCTGAGATGCAGCCCCTTGCACCCAAATGCTGCATAGTGCACGAACGACAGCTTCCAGAAAACTCCAATGCAGCAGATGACCGCAGGCCAACGGCAGCTCAGGGCCGTAAATTCATGTGGCGGCACCCACAGTCGGCCACATCTGTATCGCGTTGCACTAGGCCGCAATGAGCCCATTGTGATAGTTGCTGCAGGATGCATCAACGGCAGCTTTCAGCGTCAAATGAGAAAAAACGAGCTTTATCATGGGTTTTTAATTGCAATAGACTCTTGGCGTAACTGAGGAAATGTGCTGCTATTTATACCTAATTGGATTTAACTGCTCCCCAATACCAAGATCGGAAATCGATTGAAAAAAGCTTTGTATTTTGTCGGTTCAGCGGTGGTTCTATTTCTTTGTTACTGCTTTGATTTGTATGTAGAGTATCAACGCGGAAGTTTTGCGTTCTACGCTCATTCCGTCACTACTATGATCAGTATTTTCTCTTTGTTCATCTGTTTCTCAAGCTTGGTAATTTCATTTTCAAGATATTTGCCAAGAGATGGGCGAAATCCTATTCAGAACATGGATGCTGAGTTCTATGAAGAAATAAATAGAAACAATGCTCAAAAGCAGCCATCAGCTAAAAATCGACAATGACAACTCTGTCCGCTCACTTGCCATCTGCAGTGGGAAAATGCTGCGGCTTGCACGAATGGCAGGAATGCGAAAGCTGCAATGCTGCAGATGATCGTTACCGAACGGCGGCTCTGGGCCGTTCTTTCCAAACTATGCGGGCTAAAAACGGTGTCGGTTGTTGCACTGCATTAGGCTGCTGTTTGCAAGAGATTTTTTGCATGCTGAAAGGGCGCTCGCATAACTCAGTCTCCACTAATGTTCCTCACCCAATCAAGAAAGACCCCCAGTCGCCGAAGGCCCGAGATGCGGGTTAGGTAGACCGCTGAGATATTCAAAGGGGCGGCGTCGAGTTGGCCGGGAAACAGCTCAATCAAACGCCCGGCTTGGATGTCGTCTGCGATCATGAAATCGGAAAACCGCGCGATGCCCAGACCGCCTAATACCATCTGGCGCACGGCCTCTCCATTGCCCGCGGTCAGGGCGGGGGGCACCGTCACGGGGGTGGACAGACCGGAAAAGCGCAGGGTGTTGATATGATCTGGCACCGCGAACCGAACTTGCTCCAGCTGTGCGAGGTCAGCTGGCGTTTTTGGCCAGCCATTGCGATCGAGATATTCCGGCGTAGCCACCAATTTCCAAGCCGTACGCCCCAAGGGGCGGTGCAACATGTTGCTATCAGGCAGCAGGCCCAGCCGAATGGCAACATCCGCGTGACTGCCGATCAGATCCACCAGCGTGTCTGTCATGTCGATAGACAACTGGATGCCGGGGTATTGCGCGTGAAACTCAGCCAGGCGCGGGGCGAGAACATGCAGGACGTAAGGAACCGGTGCGTTTACACGCAGCGGTCCGGCGGGGGCCTGTCCGCTTGTTGCGATCTCTTGCAGGGCTTCGCTGCGGTCCAGAATTTCGCGCGCTTCTGCCACAACGGCGGCGCCTTCGGGGGTGATCTCGATGGATCGCGTGGTGCGGCGCAGCAATGTGACCTTCAACTGCTCTTCCAGCCGTGTGACAGACCGGCTGAGCGTAGAGGCAGACACCCCCCTGCGCCGTGCGGATTCAGCAAAGCCCCCATCATCGACGATCCCGACAAAGGCGGCCAAGTCTCCCATGCGCAGTAATTCGTGCAGTTTTTGCAATGATCCATTCCAAACTTGCCTGTTCTTGCAATAGATAGCGACTGGCATATATGGCGTCAACATCAAACTTATTGGAGAAAACCGATGCCACTTGCCCTTTGGGCGCTGACCATCAGCGCTTTCGCCGTCGGAACGACCGAGTTCGTTATCGTCGGCTTGCTTCCGACCATCGCCGCCAATCTTGGCGTTTCAATTCCTTCTGCTGGCCTTTTGGTCAGTCTTTACGCCCTTGGCGTGACCATCGGAGCGCCGGTGCTTACGGCCATGGCCGACCGCGTGCCTCGCAAGACATTGCTGCTGCTCCTGCTGGCGCTGTTCACGCTTGGCAATGCCTATGCTGCCTTTGCGCCAGATTATGGCAGCCTTGTCGTGGCGCGTTTCATTACCGGCCTCGCACACGGTGTGTTCTTTGCAATCGCGTCGACCATTGCAACTGACCTGGTCGAACCCGAAAAGGAAAGTTCTGCCATTGCGCTGGTGTTCCTTGGTCTAACAGTCGCTCTGGTAACCGGTGTTCCCTTGGGGACGTTCATCGGCCAAAACTTCGGCTGGCAGTCAACTTTTCTTGGTGTTGTCGCGCTTGGCGTGATCGGTTTCATCGCTTCTGCCATCTTGGTGCCCGCCAATCTGACCAAGACCGCATCAGCGGGGGTCAAAGCCCAATTACAGGTGCTGACTTCGCCGCGCCTTCTGCTAGTCTATCTGATCACGGCTGTCGGCTATGGCGGCAACTTCATCGCCTTTACCTTCCTTGCGCCGATGCTGAACGAAGTCACAGGTCTGTCTGCAAGCGCGGTTAGTCTGGTGCTATTGCTCTACGGTGCATCTGTCGCCGTGGGGAACATCGCGGGCGGTCAGCTGGCCGACCGTATCGGTGCCGTGGCGTCCTTGACCGTAATCTTTGCTGGCCTTGCCATATCACTGGTCGCACTCGGCGCGCTCCTCACCAGCCCGATTGCAGCCATCGCTGTTGCGGCCTTCTGGGGCGGCTTTGCCTTCGCCAACGTGCCGCCGCTGCAGTCTTACGTCGTGCAAATCGCACGCGAAGTATCACCGGGTGCGGTTGATGTGGCATCCGGCCTGAACATCGGTGCGTTCAACCTTGGCATTGCCGGGGGGGCATGGGCCGGGGGGCTCGTGGTGGAAGGCATAGGCCTTGCCGCTGCGCCTTACATCGCTGCCGGAGTGGTGGTTGTCGGGATCGTTCTAGCGCGCCTGTCAGGTCGGCTGAACGCGACAATGCCCCAAGCCGTCGCTGCCGAATAACCTCGCTTGCCTCGCCGCATCTTGGTGCGGCGAGGCAAACCAATGAACTGGAGGTGCGTATCATGTCTGCCCTAAAACTGATTTACAAAGACCGCATGACCTTTGGCATTGTATTGCCGTTGGACTGCGACTGGTCTGATGCAGGGCAACGCCGTGCCCGTATCGCGGGGCGCCCATTTGGTGTGCCAGACAAACTTGAAATTGACCAAAGTGGGCCAGCATCTTCGAATGTTACGTCGCACAAAGAACCCTCCACTCTGCGAGAGCGTTGCCTAATTCCTTCATCGCGGCACTGTAGGGTCGTTGTTAGTTCAAATAAACTCTTGCAAAACCGGGGCCGTCTACACATGTCTGCACCGGTCGGTTTGATACAGCCTAACGTCCATCTGACATGATATCTATAATGACATCATTTGTTGAGGACATGCCGCAAGATACCATCTGGCCCACGTTCTTGATCGCGTCTTCAACATCAACTCCGATAATGCCTTGCCTCTGCGGAGCATTGCCTTTCATGGCTACCATCACAGCTTTGACTGCTGCTGAAGAAGAACTGCCAACCTTCATGGCACAGGTCGCTTTTGCTCCGTCACACACCATTCCCGACGTGTCGCTTAGCACATTCATAATGGCGTGATAGCTTTGTTCCTTAGAACCTCCCATCAAGTAAACTATTGCCATAGCGGCTGCGGCACTCGTTGCGGTGTTTCCACAAAATGCGGAAAGAGAGGGATAGTAAGACTTAATATAAATCGCTCCGAGATGTGACAGAATGAGCGCACGTGCAAGCTGTTCATCACTTGCACTTACGTGATCGGCCGTAATGCAAACCGGTATGGTTGCCGCAATGCCCTGATTTCCACTGCCATAGTTGCTCATAGCGGGCAGGGTTGCGCCCCCCATCCGCGCGTCTGAGGCTGCAGACGTTAACATCACGATCTTGTCGCTCAAGGAGTTGCCGTACAAACCACTTTCAATGTTTGCCTGCATTGAGCGCCCGACCTGCAACCCGTATTTGTTTGTCATACCCTCATCAGAAAGCGCAATATTCAAGTTTCGGGCTTCCAGAATGAATTCGATTTCTTCATATGGTACATTCTCAGCAAACTCATAAATTTTTTGGACGGAGAGGTTCGCGTCGTTGACAAGACTGGATGCACCTGGTTTTGATGCATCCTCTGTGTTCAAGCTAATAAGCACGTCTCCGTTAAGTTCTTTGTGAACAATCTGGCTGTGATTTCCGCTTATGATAACAGTAGCTTGATTTTGACCAACAATTGCTTTTGCCTTGCAGTAAATGGGCTGGTCTGCAGTTGCGCGTTTTACCGAAACCTTGTTTTCATCAATCAATGATTGCGCTTTGGCAACATGATCTGGTGTGAGTTGGGCAAGAACGTTTAATTCAGCTTCGCTATCGCCGCCGATAAAACCGCAAGCAGCAGCAATAGGAACACCAATCTTGCCGGTACCTGGTACGAAAACGCCCATGGAGTTTTTGTAAAGATTGTCAGAAATCTCCAGCTCCAAGCAATCGAGCTCACCCAGACCCTCTAGCATGTTTGCTAGAACAGAGGAAGCGTAGGCAGCCGCTATCGGTTCAGTACACCCTAAGGCTGGTTTAACCATCGACCTGACAATGTCGATATATTGCTGCCAATTCTTAGACACGTGACATACTCCGATTGATCGACAATTTTTTCTCAAAGTGGGAAGCCCAGAACGGCAATGCAACTGGGAACTTGAAACTCTTGATTGGAAGTCTAACAGACGCTCTGTCAGACAAATTTGACTTGGCTCACCAGGACCATGATCACTGTCTTTTATGCCGCACAAAAACTGTGCCATTTGATAAATGAAGAAATTGTCCAAAAACTTCTCCTTTTGGGACCACCTCTCAGGCGTGATTAAATTCCCCGCGATGCGGCAAACGGCAACTTCGTCCGCATAGTTTGAGTTCGTTGATTGCGCAGGGAACAGCTGCTTTTTCATTCTCACAATGCATCTTTATGGGGGATAAAAATGTCCCCAATAAGCAAGCGTTAAACAGATACAAAAACACCCGCAAAAAGCGGGCTATCAATTAAATGAATTGTCCAGAAGATTTCGCCCACCTGTCCAGAAAATCGCGCCGAGCCACAGAATACCATGACGATGACCAAGAAAAAGAGTATTGATTTTAAAAGAGAAAGTGGTGCGCTGGGGAGGATTCGAACCCCCGACCCCCAGATTCGTAGTCTGGTGCTCTATCCAACTGAGCTACCAGCGCAACCTGATGCCGTGCGCTTTACAGCGCGGCAATGAGGCTGTTGTCTAATGCCTATTTGCCTGTAAGGCAAGGGCATTTTTGCTTTTAAGTCACTTTTTTAACAGGGCTGAATTTGCCTGTGTACAGGCCAGCCAAGCGAGATCTGTTTATGGAGCTGCTGTCATGGTGCACTGAGGCAAACAATCGGGCCCTAGCCGCGCCAAATATCCTTGCTCCACATATGGGTAAAAGCATCACGGTAAGTGGGATATCGCATCGTGCCACCGATTAGGCCATGAAGTTTTTCATTGGAGCAACGCTTGTTTTCTCCATAGAAAGACCGGCCCATGGGCGACATAACAGCTTGTTCGAACGACGTCTCTATCGGGGGCTTCAGGCCCATCAAATCGGCGCAGTAGGCAATCACCTGCTGAGGGGGCGCAGGCTCATCGTCGCAGACATTGAGAATACCCGCATGGGCTTGCATGGCAGCCATGGAGACCGCCAGTGCAATATCATCAACATGAATGCGGTTGAAGACCTGCCCCGGTTTGTTGATAGAACGGCAAGTACCGGCGTCCAACTTAATCATCTGGTTGCGGCCCGGACCATAAATGCCAGCAAGACGATATATACCAAGCGGCGTATTCCTGTGGTGCGCAAATTTCTGCCAGCTTTGCTCAGCTGCCACCCGCTGCACAGAGCGTCTGGACATAGGCTTGCACTCGGTCTCTTCATTGACCCACGCCCCGTCATGATTGCCATAAACGCCAACGGTGGACAGATACCCCAGCCATTCAAGGGCTTTGGATTGTTTAATGTCCTCGCCGTGGCAGCGCATGGCAGGATCTCCATCAGCATCTGGGGCAATGGAGATCAGAATGTGTGTTGCCCCGCGAATCGCCTCTGCGCAATCGGGGTTTGGGTGCAGGCCGTCGAATTGATAGGCCCGCAGACCCTGCGCTTCAATTTGCGCCAGTTTACCCTCGGATCGCGATGTCCCCGCAATCCACTCACAATGAGGCATCAGCTCGCGAGCGATGGCTTGAGCGCTGTATCCATAGCCAAAAATGAACAATTTCATGCTTTGTCTCCTTGGGTGGCACGGAGCCATTCATCCTGCACGGTAAGGTCTTGCTCACTGGGGCTGAGCGTTGCGGCGAGGGTTTGAAATTCGGGAACAGGCAACAACTGCGACAGTGCCCAGATGGCCGCACCGCGCACCACAGGATCATCATCGTGCAAATGAGCCTGCGCGGGCACTATCAAAGCTGCATCGCCAGAATTTCCTACAGCGATCAACACATTGCGTAAAAAACGATTGCGTCCGATGCGTTTAATGGGGGAGCCGGAAAAATGGAGACGGAAGGCAGCATCATCCAACTGCAATAACGCGCTGAGGGGCGGCGCCAAAAGATCGTCACGCGCCTTGAGCTTGGCTTCGCTCGCTTGCTGGGCAAATTTATTCCACGGGCAGGCAGCCAGACAATCATCACAGCCATAGATGCGGTTGCCCATAGCCGGCCGAAAAACGTGCGGTATGGGGTCTTTATGCTCGATCGTGAGATAAGAAATGCAGCGACTGGCATCGATTCGGTAGGGCGCGGGGAAAGCATCGGTCGGGCATGCGTCCAGACACGCCCTACAGGAGCCACAATGATCAATCTCGGGTGCGTCGGGGGAAAGGTCCAGATTGGTAAAGATCGCCCCTAAAAACAACCATGAGCCATATTCACGACTGACCAGATTGGTGTGTTTGCCCTGCCAGCCCAGCCCGGCCAGCTCGGCCAGAGGTTTTTCCATCACGGGGGCAGTATCGACAAAGACCTTGATTTCGCCATTCGGGTGGCTATCGCGGACACGGCTGAGCAGCTTGGCCGACAGCTGCTTCAATCGGCCTTTGATCAGGTCATGATAATCGCGATGGCGGGCATAAACCGAGATGTTGGCTTTGTCGCTTTGCTGCAGCAGCGGGCGGGGATCTTCATCGGGACCATAGTTAAACCCCAGCATAATGACCGAGCGCACATCGTCCCAGAGATTGTTAGGGTGGGCGCGGCGCTTGAGCGTCTCTTCCATCCACTGCATGGAGCCATGATAGCCCTTGGCGACAAAGACGCGCAGCATCTCTTCGCGGCTTTGCGCATCACCGGCTTTGCAAATGCGAATTTCGGCAAAACCCAGTTTTTCCGCTTCCTGTTCTAAAAAGCGCCTCAGCTTTGCTTGTGGGTCAGGTTTGATCGCGGCCATATCAGGCACTAAAAGTCCAAATCCATATAATGGTTCGCGGCTGGAATGCCCTTGATGCTATCGGCCAAGATGGGACGGAAGGCAGGACGGGATTTGATGCGCTGATACCAGTCCTTGACGACCGGCTCTTTGTCCCAAGGCACTTCGCCCAAATAGTCGATTGTCGACAGAAAAGCCCCAGCAGCGAGATCGGCATAAGAAAATTGCTCCCCTGCCAACCAATTGCGTCGTTCGGCCAGATAGGCAATATATTTGAGATGGATTTTCAGGTTGCCGCGGGCGGCACGCAAGGTAGTCGAATCAGGTGGTCCCCCCCCTTCGCCAGGGCGGCGCATGCGCTTGTAGATTTTTTCTTCAATAAAGAATTGGCCACTCTCATCAACCGCTTTTTCCAAGAACCATTGCATAAGGCGGCGCACTTCGGCGCGTCCATTGGGATGATCAGGCAGTAGACGTCGAGTGCCCAGCGAATAGCCACGCGTTTCGTCAAGATATTCCGCGATCACACTGGCACTGCAGACGGGCGGGCCATCATTCTCGCGCAAAACAGGGACAGATCCAGCCGGATTGACCAGAAGAAAGTCTTCTTTTCGATCCCAAGGCAGGATTTCGGTCAGCTCTGCACCGGCTTTGCACTCAGCCAAAACAAGCCGCACAAAACGGGACGGAACTGACATCAAATTGTGATAGAGCAGCAACATGCTTGTGTAGCCTCTTTCAACCCGCGCTTATTGAACCGGTAGCTGACAAACCCTCAGCACCAGTCTATTCAATAACAATATGATTATCAGCAATTTAATGGACATACTTTAAGAGCATACCAATATTGCGTCTTGGCCCAATTTTCCTGATCAGGCGGAAGGCGACCATAAAGGCAGTTGCGCCGATCTTCCAGAGTAGAATTGAACAAGGTGACAACATTATCACCACCTTGTTCCATAAGTCTGATGCTTACAGTGAAATCGCTTACGGCTTTCCCACTACCAAATCAATTCAGGCAATCTCCACGAGCGCCCATTACAGGGTTACAAATCCGTAGGCGATTGACAGCAAAAACAGTCCTAGTGCAAAGCGGTAAATGGCAAACGGCAGGAAGCTCATTCGCTTTACGAGCGCCATCAAAAAAGCAATGGCTGCAAAGGACGCAAGAAACGAGATGCCTGCTGCCAGCCAAATATCGGAAGAAATGGTTGTGCCTGTGTCGATGGCCTCTTTCACAGTCAACAGACCAGCTCCGGCAATGGCTGGCATGCCAAGCAAGAAAGAAAACCGCGCTGCTTCAGGCCGTGAAAAACCGAGAAAGCGCGCCGCAGTCATTGTAATGCCCGAACGGCTGGTGCCGGGAATCAGTGCCAGCATTTGGGCCAAGCCGATGATTAGCGCCGGCGGCAATTTCATGTCTTCCATCGACTTCAGATTTGGACTGATGCGATCCGCGATATAAAGCAATGTGCCATAAACAATGGCGGTCCAGCCAATCACTTGCAGTTTTAAAACATCATCCGCCCGTAGCGCGTCGATGTAGCCCATCTTTTTCAAGAACAGACCAAAAATAACGGCGGGGATGGTGGCCAGAACGATATAGATGGCAAGGCGCCCATGATCGGTTAGGCGACCACGTAGCAATGCAAACACGCCCTGTACAAGGCCGAGCACATCGCGCCAGAAATACGTGATGATGGCAAACAGTGAGCCGACATGCACCATAACGTCCATGGCAAGGCCCTGATCGGCCCAACCGGTTATATCCGATATAATGGCCAGATGGCCTGAAGAGGAAATGGGAAGAAACTCGGTAATGCCTTGGATGATCGCAATAACAATAATTTGCTCGATAGGCATGCGCTAGCCTTTCTCTCTGACTGGCAGGAAGTGGATCGTATCTTCAATATTTGCTTATAGACAGGCTTTATAAACAAACTCCGCCCGCAGAGGAAAGCGCGAAATAGGATGCGAGGGGAATATGACGAAGTATTCTCTCTCTTCTCATCAGGTAGGAAGGCTCGCTCAGCCTTCACCCATCAACAACCGCGCCATTGATGGCTTGTTTGAATTGTTCGACGCCTGCGGCACCATTGACCAGAAATTTGGAATTGATCACAACAGCGGGAACGCCGGTGATGCCTTGGTCTCTCCAGAAATTCATATGCTCGCGCACAAGCGCTTCATATTTGTTCGATTCCAAAATGTGCCGTGCCACGTCGCCATCAAGCCCCACCGAAATCGCAGCCTCGACCAGAATATCAAGATCGCTGACATTTTTGCCGTCGGTGAAATAGCTTTCGAGCAGCGCCAGTTTCATTGCGTGCTCTTTGCCAAACTCGTTCGCCCAATGAATCAACTGATGCGCATGCAGGGTGTTATAGGTGCAGGTCTCCGACGTGAAATTGAAAGTGAAACCGACATCGGCACCAAGCTGGGTGATGCGCCCGCGATTGGCGATGCTTTGTTCAGGCGTGATGCCATATTTTCCGGCCAAATGGACAGCCAGATTTTTGCCCTGTGGCGGAATTTCCGGATTGAGCTGATATGGATGCCAATGGATATCGGCTTCCAACTTCATTTCCTCAAGCGCTGTGCGCAGCTGATTGTAGCCGATGGCGCACCACGGGCAAACAACGTCAGAAATGATATCAATGCGAAGTGGCTGGCTCATAAGTGGCCCCTTTTGAGTCGGAGGTATTTGTAAAGTCACCCTTTGAAGAGGCGCACTAAGGGATTTTACAGACCCAACTTGCCTTCACGCAAACGAAAAAGTGTGATTCCGGTGGAAACGGCCAGATTGAGACTTTCGGCACGGCCGTCCATGGGGATTTTGACCAAGTGATCACACGCGTTGGCAAATGCGTCATTGAGACCGGATTTTTCATTGCCCATCAGAACCAACACAGGATCTCTGGGTTTGACCTTGCGATAGTCGACCGCGCCCTTGAGGTGTGTACCCACCATCTCGCCTGGCCAGCTTGATCGCCAGGTCAAAAATTCTTCGCTTGTGGCGCGATAAAGCGGGATGTGAAAAACCGAGCCCATCGTGGCGCGCACCGCTTCCAGACTGAAAGGATCTGTGGTTTCGCCAATCAACACCAAAGCGCTGGCACCCACCGCATCAGCTGTACGGATCGTAGTGCCCAAATTGCCGGGGTCTTTGACACCTTCCATGGCGACCACCATGTCTCCGCCAGCAGTCGCGATATCAGTGGCCAGATCAGATAATGTGCCATAACGCTGGCGAAAGACGCCAATCACATGCTGTGGATTGTCCCTGTGGGTCAGCTTGGACAGCACCTGTTCGGAGACCTCCAGTATGAGCCCGCCTTTGGCATAGACCTTGGAAGCCACTTTCTCCACCAATTCATGGGTCTTGATGTTTTTGGCATAGACCAGCGTTTCGGCTTCCCATCCAGCGTCTAGCGCGAAGGCCACCAGCTGCAACCCCTCGGCCATAAACAGGCCCGTTTGGTTGCGCACCTTGCGGCGCTCCAGCGCGCGGATATCCTTGATATGTTGATTGGAAACAGCGGTGATTTCTTTAATCAGGCCATTTTTTTGTGCACGGCTCTCACTCATCACCAGTCTCCTGTTCGTCTTTATTAAGGGGCCGCCAACGGGTATAGAGCGAGGTATTGAGGTTCCGCGCACCGCCTTCCTCGGCGATCATCAACTCACCCGATTCCACAATACCGCCCTGCCCGGTCATCACTTCAATCATCAATTCATCAAAAGCTGCGTAAGAAGCGCGCATGGCATAGGCGGTCAGAGTGTAGAATAACGCTTTATCTGATAGAATCTGGCGGCAGGCATCGAGCATTTCGGGCAGCATTTCAAACAACTGCCAAACCTCGCCCTTGGGACCGCGGCCAAATTTGGGCGGATCAAGCAAAATGCCGTCATAGACGTTACCGCGACGGATTTCGCGCTGAACAAATTTCATAGCGTCATCAACAATCCAGCGGATGGGCTTGTCGTCCAAGCCGGCCAGCATCTGGTTTTCCTTACCATAGGCGACGGCCTTTTTGGAGGCGTCCACATGGGTGACTTCAGCCCCTGCGCGGGCGGCGACCAGAGAGGCAACACCGGAATAGCCAAACAGATTGAGCACCTTGGGTGGGCGCCCCAAATAGGCCGAGCGCAACTGTTTGTCCATCCATTGCCAATGGGCGGCCTGTTCGGGGAAAAACCCGACATGACGAAAGGCAGTGAAGCGACCATAGAAACGAATGTCATCCCAATGGGTTTGCCATGTTTCTCCCAGCGGCTGAAGGTAGCGCCAGCGGCCCGGGCCTTCTTCTTCCAGATCACCGGAAAACACGGCATCGGCAGCATCCCAAACGCTTTTATCAAGGCGAGGACTGCCCATGGCTTGCGGTTCGGGCCGCACAATGCTGTAAGCACCATAGCGCTCCAGCTTTTGACCATGCCCCATATCCAGTAAGGCATAGTGATCCCATGGCTGGGTGACCATTAGCTCAAAAGGCGCACGGCGCGGTACGGGTCCTTGTGGTCGTGGCGGTAGAATAAAGGGCGCACGCTCCTCATGCTGAGGGCGTTCGGACACGCGATCCTGCGCCTTGGCTTGCGTCTGCTCTTTATTATGTTTGACAACGCGGCCCGGTCTGAAGGCAGGCTTTTGCGAAGATAGAGCACCACGTCCCTTCGTTTCGCCTGTCTTATTGGCGGAATGCTGTCGGGTCTTATCTCGACTGCTCTTGTTGTCAGACCGTCTAGAAGGGGTGTTGGATGGCTTGTTGCCGCGCCTGTTCGCCATAATCGTCCTTTGGCCATCGTCGGTTAGAATGAGGCAATGCCTCGTATAAAGCTTGGGTGCCTTCTATAGCTTCTGAACGATTGTGGCGCAAATAAAAAGGGCGGGAGGCCCGCCCTTCAGTCTTAATCTATTGCCGGAAAGCCGATCTCTTAGGCCGCAGCAACCTTTGTGAGGAAGCGATCCACGGTGTCTGAGAGACCTGATGCGCATTGCGTCACGTCTGTTGACACCGCGTTGACCTCGTCAACGGCTTTGTTGGTTTGTGTCACCGCACCGGAGACAACTTCGATATCCTGACTAACAGCCGATGTGCCGACAGCTGCTTCCTGAATGGAACTGGCGATCTCGGACGTGGCAAGATTTTGTTGCTGCACCGCTTCAGAGATGGAGGCAGTATAATTGTTGACCTGCTCAATCGTCGTACCAATTTCCTCGATCGCATGAACCGCTTCCTGCGTTTCATTCTGGATCGTGGTGATCTGATTGGAAATCTGCTCTGTGGCTTTGGAGGTCTGGGTGGCTAGTTCTTTCACTTCAGAGGCAACAACGGCGAACCCCTTGCCCATCTCACCGGCCCGAGCCGCCTCGATGGTGGCATTGAGAGCCAAGAGATTGGTCTGTTCGGCAATATCACGAATAAGGCTTACCACTTCGCCGATTTGTTGAGCAGCGTTGGCAAGACTGCCAACACGTTCATTCGCCGCTCCCGTGGTGACCATCGCGGTATTGACTGCATTGGTGGCTTGATCGACCTGACGTCCAATCTCGGAAATTGATGCAGCAAATTCTTCACTGGCGGCTGCAACGGTCTGAACGTTGGACGAGGCCTGAGAGGCTGCATTTTGAGCCTGTGACGAACGATCCGCGGTGGACTGCGATAGCGATGTCAAACTGCCCGCGGTGGACTGCAAACGGGCCATTTGTTCGGACACCACTTTTAGCTCAGTCGCAGCATCCGACCGGAACGCTTCAATCAACTGATCAACCTGTGCCTGCTTTTTGACCTGCGTAGCCTGATCCGTATTTTGCTGTTCTGACAATCGTTTGCGCTCATCATTCATTTCCTTGAATGTGGCCACCGCTTTTGCCATCTCACCCAGTTCATCTTGGCGCCCTTCGGCTGGCACAGTTTTGATAGGTTCATTGGCAGCCAATCGGATCATCGCGCGTTTGAGGGACCCCATTGGCGTCAGAATCGACCGCAATGTGAACCAAGCGAAAGCCAGACAAATTGAAAGGATGATCGCGACCCCGATCAACAGCATTTGTGTGTTGCTCCATAGAACGGCCTGAAGATCATCTATGTAGACACCCGTGCCGACGATCCACCCCCAAGGAGCAAAGCCTTTGACATAGGAGAGTTTGTCTATGGGTTTTTCTGAACCGGCTTTGGGCCACGTATACTCAACGAACCCGGCACCATCGGCTTTGACCACTTCAAGAAAGGCAGGAAAGATTGCGACACCATTGGTATCTTTCAGGGTCGAGAAATTTTTGCCATCCATTGATGGCTTGGCCGCATGCATGACCATGACATTGTTCATATCATTGATCCAGAAATACTCACTTCCGCGATAACGCATGGCACGAATGGCATTGACGGTCGCCAGTTTGGCATCTTCTTCGCTCATTGCACCGGCTTCAGCGGCTTCATGGTTAGCCTTGGCAATATTCACTGCAGAATCGACAAGACTTTGCAGCTCCATTGCCTTTTGTTCGGTCAAGTCATTTGCTGACTGAACATTCATAGAAAAGGCCAAAATCGCGAGCCCAAGAAAGAATACACCCACAAGTAGATAAAGACGTTTTGCAATAGTCAGATGCATAGTTTTTCCAGTTCACATATTGTTTATTGCTGTCTATTTTGTACTCATGCAAAGTCTTGTGATCTGACACAAAACGAACAAAACAGCTTCTCTGGAAAGACTATGTAAATTTGGTGGAGACTTGGTTAATATTCGATATTATGTACAATTCCCCATATAACATAACTGTTTAATACTAAAGATTAGTGGCAAACAGGCCTCTGCTGTCAAACGCAGAATAAGAAATTCACAAACAGAAAGGGCGGAAAATCCGCCCTATTCATCGCTCATCTAATGCCACCGTCAACTATCGCGTCAAATCAGGCTGGCGCGACAGCAGAAGCTTTGGTTTTTGCATTGGCAAGGGATTTTACTTCCGACGAGGAAGCAACCGAGCTGTCCGTTGCATAGGCCTGATGGTGCTCTTCAATTTTGGCTTCATTGTAGAGATAGTTGACCATCACGCCCCAACTGATTTTCTTGCCACGCTCTGACAAGTCTGCTGCAGCATGCACCTTATGCAATATTGCGCCATTGCCAAGATGGAAATTGGCGACCGGATCAAACGCCGTGCCCTTCTTGCTGCGGGCATTCAGCAAATAGCGAGCAGCCAAACGCGCCGTGAGATCGGCTGGTGGCATGGCATCATCTTCCAATGCTGCCAACAAGGTCCGCTCTTCAGGCCGTAGCAATGGATCTTCACTGATTAACGCCAGATCAATCCATCGACGCAATCCTGGTACCGGCGAGAGCGTTACAAAAGTATTGAGCGACGGGAGCTCTCGCTGCAACTCAGTGACAACCTGTTTGATAAGGAAGTTGCCAAAGGAAATGCCGCGCAACCCGCGTTGACAGTTGGAAATGGAATAGAAAACAGCAGCTGTCGCTTGATTGGGATCAATCGTTTCGCGCTCATGTTCGAGAATCCCCGCAATTGCACCCGGTATCTCACGGGTCAAAGCAACTTCCACAAAAATCAATGGATCCTTGGGCATGGCAGGGTGGAAAAAGGCGAACAAGCGGCGGTCTGCTTCGGCCACCCTCTGGCGCAAATCATCCCAACCGTCGATTTCATGAACGGCTTCATAGGTAATGATTTTTTCCAGAATAGAAGCAGGCGTTGACCAATTGATCTGGGCGATTTCCAAAAATCCTCGGTTGAACCATGCAAAGAACAAGTGCCGGAAGTCGACGTCGAGGCCTTTCAGTTCGGGATTTTCTTTTAAGTAGCCCAGCAAATTGGCGCGCATATTCACCAGCCGTGCAGTGGCACCGGGCACCCGGTTCAGGCGACGAATAAGCTCTTGGCTTTTGGGTTCGGCAGCAAAATAAACATCGCGCGCGGAAGCATTGTCGCCAGATTGCCAATTATCAATCGCATCCTGCAGAACTTGGTGATCGACACCAAATTGCTCAACGACATCAAGAAAGAAAAGACGCTGTTCCTCTGGCGTGGCTGCTTCATAAACATCCAGAATTTTAAGTGCCGTTTTGAGCCCAGACGCTTCCCCTTTGTCACTGATCAGCTCTTTGCAGAGCGGAATCAAATCGCTAGAAGAAATTGGACTCTTTGAGGACAAAAATGGTCCAGCGCGCGCGATGCGCTTGAGTATATCGCTAAGAAAGCTTTTATCCGCCATCATATAGCTACCTTGATACTTGCGGATCTCTGACACGAACCCAATAGGTCGACATTGGCCCGTTCAGCCAATTTTCGCGCCAGCGGTCCTGGGAATCGTTGCCTTGGGACTGGCATAGTACAGCGCTAGAATAAGGCGATTTGCCGGTCTGGAACAAGTGCTCTCTTTGCATGGCTCATAGTTAGAAGGAGGTCGCAAAATCACTTATTTGCCGGCAGTTGTGCAGAGCTATTTGTCGTAATAATCCCGAAACCAACGCACAAATGCTTCGATACCCTCGTTTATGCCCGTTTTTGGGCGATAGCCCGTCATCGCATGAAGCAGGCTGGAATCGGCCCAAGTGGCGGGAACATCCCCCTGCTGCATATCCATCAAATTGCGGATCGCCTTTTTGCCCAATGACTGTTCAATCGCTTCGATAAAATCGAGTAGGCGGACCTTGTTGGAATTGCCGATATTGACGATCCGAAAGGGTGCAACCGGAGACAGTGAATCGCCTTCAATTATGGAGCCCCGACCAGCAGGCAGCGCAGGCACTACATCCATCAACAAACGAATCCCTCTGACCAGATCGATAACATAGGTAAAATCGCGCCACATTTTGCCGTGATTATAGATATCGATCGGCCGCCCATCCAAAATGGCATCGGTAAATTTGAACAGAGCCATATCTGGCCTCCCCCAAGGGCCATAGACGGTAAAAAAGCGAAACATGGTAACCGGCAGGTCATGAATATGCGCAAAGGAATGGGCCATCGCTTCCGTGGCCTTCTTGCTCGCCGCATAGAAGGACATTTGCGTATCGGCCTTGTCTGTTTCCTTGTAGGGCATTTCTTCGTTGGCCCCATACACAGATGAGGTGGACGCCATCAACAAATGCTCAACACCTTGCTTTTGTGCGCACTCCATCACGTTGAAGCTGCCGACAATGTTGGCTTGCAAATAGGAACGCGGGTTATCAATGCTATAGCGGACACCGGCTTGGGCTGCCAAATGCACAATAATATCAGGTGAAAAACGTTTCACCACTTCTGCCAATGTCTCTTCTTCTTCCAGTCTTGCTTCGGTTGAGGAAAAATTCTGATGCTGCTTGAGTATTGCATGGCGCTGTCGCTTTAACTCCACATCATAATAGTCGGTCATACCATCGTAACCATGCACCACAAGGCCTTCTTGCAAAAGCAATTCGGCCAAGTGGAAGCCAATGAAGCCGGCCGTTCCGGTTATAAAGACGCGTTTCATATTATTTTTTTCTGTCATCTATAAGCATATAAGGGGGAATAGGCCGATTGTATTTCAGTCTCTGGCATAGACATCTTCATATCGAATGATGTCATCTTCACCCAGATAAGAACCGGTTTGAACTTCTATCAGGACCATCGGCACTTTTCCGGGGTTTTCCATACGGTGGACAGCACCCAGCGGGATATAGACCGATTGGTTTTCGGTGATCAAACGGACATCTTCGTCGACAGTGACCTTGGCGGTGCCTTCCACCACGATCCAGTGTTCGGAGCGATGGTGATGAGATTGCAGCGACAAGGCTGCTCCGGGATGCACAACGATACGCTTGACCTGAAAACGCTGGCCAATCACAAGGCTTTCAAACCATCCCCATGGGCGATGATCAAGAGGGAAGGACTCTGCCTGATGCGCCTTTTTGGCTTTCAGGGCTTCAACCGCTTTGCGCACATCCTGCGCACGACTTACATCAGCGACAAGTACGGCGTCCGGCATCGCAACCGTGATGATATTCTTGAGGCCAATCCCGACCACTTCCAGACTATCATCTTCGGAGCGCAGCAAAGAATTGGTGCATTCAATGGATGTCGCGCGCCCCGAAGTGGCAACGCCCAGTTCGTCACGGGCGCTTTCACGCCAGACCGCATCCCAGCCGCCCAAATCGGACCAGCCAGCGGAAAATGGCACAACGGCCAAATTGTCAGCGCGTTCCATCACCGCATAATCAATGGAGATATCTTGCGCTTTGGCCCAACTTTCCGGATCGAGGCGCAGAAATCCCAGATCAGCACGGGCTTGTTTAACCGAGGCTTCGACCGGTGCAATCAGGTTTGGCGCATGGGCACGAAACGCCTCTATGATAGTTTTGACTGAAAACAGGAAGATACCGGCATTCCAGAGAAACCGTCCGGATGAAACCATCGTTTCGGCATCTTCACTATTAGGTTTCTCGACAAAGCGCTCAAGACCAATGACGCGAGTTTCGGCGGCGCCAATATCCTCGGTCAATTCCAAATAGCCATAACCAGTTTCGGCATGAGTCGGCTTGATGCCAAAGGTTACCAGCTTGCCATCTCTTGCTGCCTGACAGCCAACCTCGACAGCGGCGCGGAAAGCGTGCGCATCAGGTACCACATGATCTGAAGGTGCAACCAACATCAGGGCATTCGGATCTGTTTGTGCTTGCCAAAGCGCTGCGGCAAGCACAGCCGGTGCCGTATTTCGGGCAGTTGGCTCAATTAGAATTGCGCCGGGGTCGATCCCTTCATCGATAAGCTGTTCCGTCACAATGAAGCGAAAATCAGAATTGGTAACAATAATCGGAGGAGCGTAATCGGGACCAGTCAATCGCTTGGCCGACGCCTGAAACAAGGTTTCATCACCAACCAGGGGCACAAATTGCTTTGGGTAGCTTTTGCGAGACAAAGGCCAAAGCCGGGTTCCAGAACCGCCACACAACAAAACAGGGGTAATCATGCCGTTTAACTTTCTTCGCTTATTCGCTCCACCGGATGGGGCTGCCAATCAGGCCCCCAACGCACTATCAAATCCGGCACCAAAATCAAAGCCGAAGGCGCGCCCGGCTTGCCTATAGTTCCAAGCTTGAGGTTGCGCCAAAAGGGTCAAGTCGCACCATGTCCAAGCCTTAATACCAACCATTCATAAGTCGCCTTGATATCTTTGTCCAATGCGTTCAACACTTTGCGAACTATGGTTCCAAAGCGGTTGATATCCATAGTCTTGCGCAGGATGGCAATGGTTTATTCTACCCGCTAATTCTCAAGGCTGACTGGCAAATCCAATCCATGCTGTTTGAGAAGGGCATGGCGTTTGGCTTCTTTGAGATCTTCCACGACCATTTCAGAACACATTTGCTGTGCTGTGATCTGTGGCACCCAACCAAGCTTTTCCTTGGCCTTGGTTGGGTCACCGAGCAAGGTCTCCACTTCAGCGGGGCGGAAATAACGCGGATCAATACGCAAAATCACATCTCCCACGGTCAACGCGGGCGCATCATCGCCTTCAACTGCCTCGACAATACCAACCTCGTCCAGCCCCTCGCCTTCAAAGCGCAGCGTGACGCCTAGCTCTTTGGCTGACCAGCCGATGAACTCACGCACCGAATATTGCTTGCCTGTCGCGATGACGAAGTCGTCTGGCGTATCCTGTTGCAGCATCATCCACTGCATACGGACATAGTCTTTGGCGTGGCCCCAATCGCGCAGTGCGTCGATGTTGCCCATATGTAGGCAGCTTTCCAACCCTTGCGCAATATTGGCCAGACCACGGGTTATCTTGCGTGTCACAAAGGTTTCCCCGCGACGTGGGCTCTCATGATTAAACAGAATACCATTGCAGGCATACATCCCGTAGGCTTCACGATAATTGACCGTTATCCAATAAGCATAGAGTTTGGCAACCGCATAGGGAGAGCGGGGATGAAAGGGGGTCGTTTCGGTCTGGGGTGTCTCTTGTACCAGACCATATAACTCGGATGTCGAAGCCTGATAAAAGCGGGTTTTCTTTTCCATCCCCAGAAAACGGATCGCTTCCAGCAAGCGCAAAGTCCCCATCGCGTCAACATCCGCAGTATATTCCGGCGACGCAAAACTGACAGCAACATGCGACTGCGCGCCGAGGTTATAGACCTCGTCGGGTTGAACCTCTTGCAATATGCGTGTCAGGTTAGAACTATCGGTCAAGTCGCCGTAATATAATTTGAGTTTCGGATTGGGTGTATGCGGATCCTGATAAATATGATCAATCCGCTGGGTATTGAAGCTGGATGCACGCCGCTTGATGCCATGAACTTCATATCCCTGCTCAAGGAGCAACTCGGCCAAATAGGATCCGTCCTGGCCGGTAATACCTGTAATCAGGGCAACTTTCGTCATGTATCATCTCTTTGATTGATCGGGTTAGCCAAATCAGCGCTCTTTATGAACGCTGGAATGAATCACCAATTCTGGTGTCGCGCACAAGGGTTACACTATCCTGTGCTTTCAGTTTGCAATCTGCCCGATGGCCGACCTGCAAACAATTATCGTTCATGTTTGACCTTATGTAACAGCTTTTGCAAGTCCCTCCTTTGGCATTGTAAACAATGCAGTCCCCGGCAAAGCTCCGGCGGGACCTTTCTGGCTCGTTTCAAGACCAGTCCCCAATAAAAAGGCCGCCATTCAAGGCGGCCTTTTATGGAAGCGTTCGGGCCCCCATTGAGGGAGTGTTCATTTAGACCCTGGCCAATTTGGCGACAGTGCGGATGCCTTTGCTAGATAGACCAATCATAAACGTCATCTCTGCTCAAAAGATCGACAATTCTCTCGGCGGCGTCTTGAGCTGTCATAGTTGATGTATTGACGTGGATTTCGGGGTTGAGGGGTGCTTCATAGGGGGCGTCGATGCCGGTGAAGTTTTTGATCTTGCCCTGCCGCGCTTTGGCATAAAGCCCTTTGACGTCGCGCTGCTCGCAGATCTCAAGCGGGGTATCAACGAAGACTTCGATAAACTCGCCCTCTTCCAACATTTCCCGTGCCAAACGGCGTTCGGAGGCGTAAGGCGAGATGAACGCGGTGAGTACGATCAAACCAGCATCCACCATCAATCGTGAGACCTCACCAATGCGGCGGATATTCTCCACACGATCCACATCGGTGAAACCCAAATCCTTGTTGAGACCATGGCGAACATTGTCGCCATCGAGCAAATAGGTGTGACGGCCATCACCATGCAGCTTCTTTTCAACCAGATTGGCGATGGTGGATTTACCCGAGCCGGAAAGACCGGTGAACCAAAGCACTTTGGGTTTCTGATGCTTTTGCTCGGCCCGGGCACCCTTGTCAACGTCCACCGCCTGCCAATGGATGTTTTCTGCCCGGCGCAAACCAAACCAAACCAAACCCGCAGCAACGGTCTGGTTGGTGAAGCGATCAATCAAAATGAAGGAACCGGTTTTCTGGTTCTCTTCATAGGTATCCATCGCCAAAGGTTCGGCAAAGGCCATATTGCAGAAGCCGATTTCATTCAGCTCCAACGTCTTGCCTGCTGTCAGATGCGACGCATCATTGACGTCTAACTTGTGCTTGAGGCTGGTGACCGTGGTTTGAACCTGTTGACTCCCCATTTTAATGATATAAGGACGCCCCAACAGCAAATGCGTGCTATCCATCCAGATCAAATGGGCCGAGATCTGGTCGGTCACCAGTGGGCGGTGGGCGCTTGGGGCCAGCAGATCGCCTCGAGAAATATCGATCTCATCCTCAAGCGTGATGGTGACGGCCTCGCCTGCTTCGGTATCCTCCTGATCCCCATCCATGGTGACAATCGATTTGATACGGCTGGTTTTGCCGGATTTGGCAACCACGAGCTCATCGCCAACGCGGGCCAAGCCAGAGGCCACAGTGCCGGAAAACCCTCGAAAGTTGAGATTGGGACGATTCACCCACTGGACGGGAAAGCGAAATGGCAGCGCCAGATCGGCGCTTTCGACATCGATTTCTTCCAGATAGCCAAGCAGGGTGGGGCCATCATACCAAGGGGTGTTGTCGCTTCTGGTCACCACATTGTCGCCAAAACGGGCAGACAACGGCACAGCTGCGATGGTCTCAAATTCAAAACTTTGGGCAAAATCCTTATAGTCAGCGACGATTGTGTCAAAGACCTCTTGGTCGAAGTCCATCAGATCCATTTTATTGATGGCAAGCACCACATGGCGTACGCCGATCAATGAGTTTATAAAGCTGTGGCGGCGGGTCTGGGTAAGAATGCCTTTGCGGGCATCGACCAGAATGACGGCCAGATCACAGTTGGAGGCGCCGGTCGCCATGTTGCGGGTATATTGCTCATGGCCGGGGGTGTCGGCGACAATGAATTTGCGTTTCTCCGAGGCAAAAAAGCGGTAAGCAACATCGATGGTGATGCCCTGCTCCTGCTCGGCCTGAAGCCCGTCGAGCAACAAAGCCAGATCGACCTCATCGCCGACTGTACCGTGCTTTTTACTGACTGCTTCAAGCGCTGTCATCTGGTCTTCAAAAATGGTCTTGCTGTCATACAGCAGACGGCCAATCAGGGTCGATTTGCCATCGTCCACACTGCCACAGGTCAGAAAACGCAAGAGATCACGGCTTTGCTCGTGGCCAAAACTGTCGCCCTTGGTGGCAACGGCGGAAGAAACCTGCTTGGGCTCGGTTACAATCGTCATCAGAAATATCCCTCGCGCTTCTTCTTCTCCATCGACGCAGCATCGTCATGGTCGATCATCCGCCCTTCCCGCTCCGAGGTGCGGGCAACAAGCATTTCTTCAAAAATCTCTTCAAGGTTGGCAGCTGGGCTTTCCACTGCACCGGTCAGCGGATAACAGCCCAGAGTGCGGAAGCGGATGAGCTTATTCTGCACCACCTCGCCCTCAGACAACGGCAGGCGCTCGTCATCGACCATAATCCACGCACCATCGCGCTTGACCACAGGGCGCTCTTTGGCCAAATACAACGGCACGATGGGAATGTTTTCCAGCATGATATATTGCCAGATGTCTTGTTCGGTCCAGTTGGACAGCGGGAAGACACGAATGCTCTCGCCGGGCTTGATACGCGTGTTAAAGATATTCCAAAGCTCGGGGCGCTGGTTCTTTGGGTCCCAACTGTGGTTTTCAGACCGGAAGGAAAAAATCCGCTCTTTGGCGCGCGACTTTTCTTCATCGCGCCGTGCGCCGCCAAAAGCGGCATCAAATTTATGGTCCGTCAGGGCTTGCTTCAAGGCATCGGTCTTCATCACTTGCGTATAAAGCGACGAGCCATGATCAAACGGATTGACATTGTTTGCACGGCCTTCTTCATTGGTATGCACAATCAGATCAAGATCATATTCCTTGGCGATGCGATCGCGGAACGCAATCATCTCACGGAATTTCCACGTCGTATCCACATGCAACAACGGGAAAGGCAAGCGCGAGGGAAAGAAGGCCTTGCGTGCCAAATGCAACATCACGGCACTGTCTTTACCGATCGAATAGAGCATCACAGGGTTCTTGAACTCGGCCGCAACCTCACGAATGATATGGAGACTCTCATGCTCAAGACGTTTGAGATGGGATGTGGTTTTCTGGTGCATCGTGTTTTTTCTCATACTCATCTCATGGGTCCAACAGTCTGCCAATTCCTAAAAGACAATGGTCTTGGCCAAGATAAGGAAATCCAAATCGAGATACACTCTCCCAGACGCATCTGTAAGAAATATCCCGCCCCAGCGACAGACAAAGCTGTAGCGTTAACGTCCGAACAGATGAACTGTACCGGTCGAAGCAAAATCTCGTCCTAAGGTTGCTCAAATTTTGCGAACAAGCTTCCTTGTGCTGCCTGTTCGTGCTTAGTGACATCCAACCCTTGGCCTATAAGGCCCGATTGTGTCCTTTTTCAATCAACCGCTTTTCCCAATCAAGAGCGGTTTTGACAATCAAATCTAGGTCGTCATGTTGAGGTGCCCAGCCGGTGATGCCACGCAGCCGCGTTGAGTCTGCAACCAACGCAGCAGGATCACCATCGCGGCGGTCTGTGACTTTTGCAGCAAAATCAACATTTGAAACACGGCGCACCGCTTCCACAACTTCCAACACGGAATAGCCTTTGCCATAACCACAGTTGGCGACAAATGACTCATGCCCGTTCAACAAGCTTTCCAGCGCCAAAGCGTGAGCGGCAACCAGATCACTTACATGGATATAATCCCTGATACAAGTGCCATCGGCAGTTGGGTAATCATCGCCAAAGATGGCAAGAGAATCCCGCTGCCCCAACGCCACCTGATTGGCCACTTTAATAAGGTGGGTTGCGGTAGGAGTGGATTGCCCCGTGCGTCCTTCGGGGTCGGCACCGGCCACATTGAAGTAACGGAGCGCAGCATAAGTGAAGTCATAGGCAACAGCACTGTCACGCAGCATCCATTCGGTCATCAGTTTGGATGTGCCATAGGGAGAAATGGGCTCAAGTGCCAAGTCTTCCTTCAATGGTTCATCGGCTTCGTCCGGATTGCCGTAAACCGCGGCAGTCGAAGAGAAAATAAAAGCTTTGACCTTTGCGTTGACGGCATTTTCAATCAGCGAGCGGGATTTGACTGTATTGTTATAATAATAGCCGAGGGGATCGGTTACTGAGTCCGGCACCACAATGGAGCCAGCGAAATGAATCACGGCTTCGACATTATGTTCCTTCATGACGCGTGCAACCAAATCACTGTCGCCAATATCCCCTTCAATCACCGGTACAGAGTCAGGTACCAACCAGGAAAAACCCGTTGACAGATTGTCGATGATCACGACGTCTTTCCCTGCATCATGCAAGTTCCACGTCATGTGGCTACCGATATAACCACAGCCACCTGTTACCAGAATGCTCATTTTTTGCTCCGACTTCACTTGAACAATCCCAATTAACCAATGCGTGTTTCAGAATAGGATTGTTGCCTGCGTAAAGGCATTGTCGGCCGACAATGTCGTTCAGTTTTTGCGGCACTATTGGCGAGAGTTCAACCCCTAACCAACGATGCGCGCGCAAATAAGAGGCAGATTCGAACTTATGCCACTTTTGGTACAGTCAGGTTCCAACAATGAGCTAAAATTTAAAAGCAATTTTCGCGGCATGTTGAGCAACAGATACTTTTTGGAGAGGTTTTCCCCAAAGCCTAAGCAAATATTTTCTGCGTATTTGAGAAATAGCGCGCAAGAATGCTTATCGTTTTCACTTATCGGCTTCTAGATCCGCTTTTGTTTGTCGCGACATTTTGCTTTTTGCACTCAAAAACGCCTATCAGATACTGGGACAAGATCACCGATAGCTGCAAAAGCTTTGGTGCAGCAGCACTCCGCACCGACAACCAGAATGTTCAGATGAGTGATGTGATAGGCCACCTTCTGACTATGTCTTGTTGTTCGCTACAGAGTATGCCTTTTGTGCTTCCCCTAGATCCTGCTCCCTTTAATCGGGCAAGATCTAGGGGAAAATCCATCTAAGCAGATAACACATTGACTGTGTGTCGCGCGATCATAAGTTCTTCATCCGTTGGTATGATGTAGACTGGAATTGAACTCTCCGTGGAGATCAATTCTTCGTTGGCGTCGTTTGCTGCGACATCCAATTCAAATCCAATCCAAGCCAAATAATCACATATCTTTTTGCGAATAATAGGACCGTGTTCGCCAATACCTGCAGTGAAGATCAATCCATCAATTCCACCAAGAGTGATAGCGAGCGATGCAATTTGCTTGGCAACTTTGATGCTGAACAGGTCTACTGCCAGCTGTGCATTTGGATCACTATTTTCTTCCAGCTCTCGCATGTCATTGGAGATGTTTGAGACCCCAAGAAGACCACACTGATGGTATAGCAGTTTTTCCAAATCATCAGCATCCATATCATAGGTGCGCATAAGATGGATTAAGATGCCCGCATCCAAGCTGCCCGGACGCGTCCCCATGGGCACACCATCCAATGCAGAAAATCCCATCGATGTTTCAACGCTGACTCCATTATCCAGCGCGGTAAGGCTGGCGCCATTACCCAAATGAGCAACCACAACACGGCCCTTGGCTAAGTCTGGTTTATTCTCACGTAAGTTATGCGCAATATATTCATAAGACAGACCATGGAAACCATAACGACGCACACCCTCATCAGTATAACGTTTGGGGATAGCATAGGTTGTCGACAATGGTGGCTGTGTCTGATGGAAAGCTGTATCAAAACATGCAACTTGCGGCAACTCTGGTCGACTGTTCGCCAACGCTTCAATCGCCGCCAAATTTTGTGGTTGATGCAACGGTGCCAATGGACTCAAGTCGGCAAGCTTTTTGAAAACATCTCCTTGCACCAAAACGGGCTTATCGTAGGTTTCACCACCATGCACCACACGATGCCCCGCAGCTTTTAAAGGCAAATCTGCTGGCAGGTTTGTTTCAATCCACTCAAGCAAGTGAGGAAGGATCGCGGGAACGGACCCTCTGTCCTTATCAGCCCATGATTCATTAGTAATCAACTTACCCTCAGACGTTTTGGCCTTGAGGTTTGCATCTGTACCAATGCCTGTCAATTGCCCCGCAAAGAGAGGAGAAACCTGATCCTGTGCCTTTGATCCCACCTGAAAAATGGTAAATTTAACACTTGAAGACCCACTATTTAGAACAAGTAGTGCCCCTTTTGTCATTTCACTTTGTGTCATATCTATTCTTTCAAACGTTACATATTTCAAATTTTAGCCGCTCTGCGTCTAGAACCATCAAAAAACAAGTGACGGTGAACAGGCGATAGCTGTTTGATGTTTGGGTCACAAAAGCAGGCCTTCGCCGTAGAGATGCTTCCAATATGAGTTGATCACTCAAATTGGTATAGGGAGGAAGTCGGAACATGCCAAAATACAATTCAAGACAGTAGGATGCCGTAGATACAAACGAGCCATATAATACCGAATTTAGAAATTAGGACCGATTAATTGGGCATCAAGTAAAATAGACGACGTCGTATGTGAAAAGTCATTTCAACCAATTCACCAGTCGCTTACTCACTTACTCGACTTTCGTATAACACTTGCTTGGAATTTTTGTCCAGATTGACATCTATTCCAATTATGCATTGCAGCTCCCCAAAATATCATTCTCCAAACTTATTCGGCTTAAGAAATCACCCAAATAGATCGCTATATCTTTGACATAACTCATGTAAGCTGGACAGATTGGCTAATTTAGTAAATTTATTTGGGTTAGAAACAACACTTTTGACATGCGTATTAAAAATTGCGAAACATAGGTTATCGCTCATTTTCTACCAATAATAAGGAGGATATGAGGAGCACGCACCAGAAAACACGGTCTAAAAACACATCTTATGTTTCGTATCTGACCAATAATTGACCCACGAAGGATTCAGCCCGGATTTGTTTTCTATTTTTTCTGATTCTATTTTTG
>NZ_PKUQ01000014.1 GCF_002866925.1 Cohaesibacter celericrescens | reverse complement strand
GAGGTGGAGGTCAACTATGTCCGCAGAACCGACATTCGACCCTATCAAGAAGACTGCCCCAATAGGCAACAAAAACCCGCCGTGCTGCGTGCAGGCGGGTTTTGTATTTTCGATACTGGGCGACAGCTCTAAAAGCTCAAAGAGCGCGATAGGCTTTCAAGCGATCCAGAATGGCAGGGTCGCCGTCACCACGGTCACCGGACTGCACAGCTGGAGCCAACTTACTGGCCAGTTCCTTGCCCAGCTCCACGCCCCACTGGTCATAGGAATTAACGCCCCAGACCACGCCCTGCACAAACACTTTCTGCTCATACAGCGCGATCAAACGACCGAGCATTTCGGGGGTCAATTTGTCGTAAAACAGCAAGGAGCTTGGGCGGTTACCAGCAAACACCTTGTGCGGCACCAGAGCGGCGACTTCTTGCGCAGATTTGCCCGAAGCTTCCAACTGCGCTTTGGCTTCCTCTGCCGTGCGCCCCAAGGCCAAGGCTTCCACTTGAGCCAGGCAGTTGGCGAGCAACAAGTCATGCTGGCCCGCGTCTGCATCCGTTGGTTTGGCTGCGATAAGAAATTCGCACGGTGTAATATCGGAGCCCTGATGCAATTCCTGATAAAAAGCATGCTGGCCATTGGTGCCCGCAGCGCCCCAAATCACCGGACCGGTAGGCCGCAGCACCTTGGAGCCGTCCGTACGCACGGATTTGCCATTGGATTCCATATCCAGCTGCTGGAGGAAATCGGCAAAATACTCAAGTCGTTGATCATAAGGCAAGACCGCCACTGACGAGCAGGCCCAAATATTGCGATACCACAGGCCTAGCGCGGCCATCAGCATCGGGATATTGCGACGGAAAGGCGCTGTTTCAAAATGGCTGTCCATTGAGCGCGCACCAGCCAGAAACGATTCAAACCCATCGGGGCCAATGGCGATCATCACAGGCAGGCCGATCGCCGACCAAACGGAATACCGACCGCCAACCCAGTCCCAGAATTCAAACATCCGGTCCGCGCCAATGCCAAAGGCTTCAACAGCATCTTTATTAGTAGACAAAGCGGCAAAATGATCACCAACGGCTGCCTCACCGAGCGCTGCAACCAACCATAATTTAGCCGCACGGGCATTGGTCATGGTCTCTTGCGTGGTGAAGGTTTTGGAGGCCACAAGAAACAGCGTCCGCGCCGGATCCAGTGTTTTGAGCGTATCCCCCATATGTGCGCCGTCGACATTGGAGACAAAATGCACGCGCGGACCATCATGATAGGCTGCGAGGGCGCGCGCCACCATATGAGGTCCAAGATCAGATCCGCCAATACCGATATTGACCACATCGGTGAAAGGTTGGCCATCATGCGCGGCAATCGACCCATCGCGCACACCTTTGGCAAAGGCATAAAGGCGCGTTTTGACGGCATTGATGTCGGCAACGATCGGTTGACCATCCACCACCAAATCTTCGTCAACGCTGCCCCGCAGCGCAATATGCAGAACGGATCGGCCTTCCGTGTTGTTAATGGCAACGCCAGATTTCATTTGCGCATAGCGCTCGGCAACGCCAGCCCGCGTGATGAGATTTTCCAGCAACATCATCGTCTTTTGATCAATTCGGTTGCGAGAATAATCAAGCGTCAGACAGCCGTCCATTTCGGTTGAGTAACGGTCAAAGCGATTGGGATCTTGAGCAAAAGCTTCACGCATGTGAAAATTTGCAAAATCCTGACGATGACGGATTAGATCCGACCAGATGACTTCCAAAGAGCTCATATGCTTCCCCAATTGGTTACTCAAAATGACGCTGCGTTTACTGCTCGCCACTCTACCGGCCCTATTTATGAGACAAAAGTCCATCACTAATCAAGAACGTACTTTTCCACTTTGTAAGCGCCGAACCTCTATCCAGTGCGACAAAAATCACAAACGAGCCAAATCATCACGCCAGGAGGCCGCAATGCCCTGCACCTTCGGCGCTCATCTCTGTATGATGGGTGAAACTGATTCGCGCCCATCTCGGCCAAGGACACCCCCATCTCTGGTCAGCAATAATTGAGAGAATTTGATGCGTAACATCCTGATATCCCTTCTCTCCACCTTGTTTTTGGTCATTTTGGCCTTGGCCTTTGTTCCCTTTTTTGTTTCGACTGATTTTCTCAAAACGCAGGTAGAACAATTCGTCAAAGACCAATCTGACATGACATTGGACATCAATGGGGATGTCTCGTTGTCTCTGCTCACAGGCCTGAAGCTGTCGGCAGAAACTGTCTCCCTGCGCGATCAACAGGACAAACCGCTGTTTGCCATCGATCAACTCGACTTTTCTTTGGCTCTGTCTCCTTTATTATCCGGCAAAGCCGATATCACCGGCATTACGCTCAACAGACCCGTTCTAACGCTAACATCCGGCTCCAATAGCTCCACCACCGAAACGGGTGCCGTGGCCGACACAACGACTGCCGACACGCCATCTGATGCGGCCCAATCCGTTGATCTTTCAGCGCTCAAGATCCGCAGATTAACGATCAATGACGCCGAACTCATCAGTCAGGATGAAGGCGGCCACGATCTCACCTTGCTGTCCGGTTTGGATTTTACAATCGCGATCCCCGACTTCAACGGCCCCGCCGATATAAGCGGCACCCTGCCCTATAAAGACCAAGACCACGACTTCACCGGCACATTGGCTAACGCAGGAAACGCCATCAATGGTCAACCCACCCTTCTGGATCTGGATATCTCCAGCGATCTGATCAAAGCCAAACTCCAGGGCGAACTGGCGCTGAAATCCAGCCAGATATTTGTCGCCAACTATGCCGCCAATGCTGGGAATGTAACCCAATTATTCGCTTGGCTTGGTATCACGCCTTCGCCCTTGTCTGTCGGCAAGTTAGGCCTCACTGGGTCTGTGGTTGTCTCGGGCAATGCCATCGATTTACCGGGTCTGTCACTCTCTCTTGATGATCAAACCTTGCAAGCTGCCGCTCGGATTTTCACCGGCCCCACAATGGAGCGCCCGCTTGTGCGTTTGGCGCTGGACACATCGACACTGAATCTCGATAAAATCCTGCCCTTCGACCAAGTCAGTCAATCGCAGCCATCCGCACCTGAAGCCAGTGAAACCGCCCAAAACGCAAACCAACAACAAGTGGACTTGGCTCCGCTGTCGTCCTTTGATCTCACCATGGACATTCGCGCTGGACGCCTGACCTATCGCGGAGAAGCAATCCGACAGCTCAAATTTCTGGCGCATCTTCTGGACGGCAAGCTTCAGGCAAATCTCAAGTCAGCAAACGTCGCCAAAGGCAATCTTCAAGCCAGTCTTTCCGGGAACATCAGCCAACTGATCTGGAACGGGTCATTTAATGCCCGTCAATTGGACATCAACGAAATTGCCCGGCTCGCGGGACAAAATAGTCCACTAACCGGCACTTTGACCACCGATATAAATTTTGCCGCGCAAGGATTGCAAGCCGATCAAATCGTCAAAAACGGCAATCTGGCAGGGGTCATCGCGCTCAAAAACGGACAGTTTACCCACTCTGCCCTGCAGGTAGCCATACCCAATCAGGAAAGTGCCAGCCTAAGAAACATAACAAGCACCATAACAATATCCGGACTGGAAGCCCCTGCCGATATCAAGGGGGGCTTTTCGTGGAATGACGAGACCATTCGCTACGCCAGTACAGTCGGTCTGAGCGAGGCCTTCAAGGGCGCGCCTATCCCTGCCAGCCTCTCCCTCGATGCGCGGCCCGTCTCTATTGGTTTGAGCGGCCGGATTGATCCTGCCAATGCCAGCCTTTCCGACAGCCAACTGTCCCTCAAAACAACGTCCAGCAAGGCCCTGCTCGCTTGGCTTGGACAAGAGGTTTCAAGCGGTACGCCAAACGTGCCAATGTCCCTGTCCACACGCTTGGCCTTCGCCCCTCAAAAAACAAGTTTGAATGGCTTATCCCTGCAGATGGGACAATCCCGCGGCAGCGGTGACATCACCTATAGCACGGCCAGCTCTGCCAAACCCACGCTCAATGGCAAGCTCGCCTTTGAGACCCTCGACGTAACACCCTTCATGGGTGATGGAGCCGCGCAAGGGCGCACGGCATCAAAGGCCAGCACAGCCAACGCCAAGACCAGCACCAACGGCTGGGATACCACTCCGATTGATTTTTCAGGGTTGAATACACTCAATGCCGACCTCGCCTTTTCGGCCAATTCTCTGGTGGCCCGCGATATCGCCACAGGTCCTGTTTCCCTGCAAACCAAGCTGCAAAACGGCCAACTCACGACATCACTGGATCAATTGAGCCTGTATGATGGCCAAGGGACCGGTGGCTTCACAGTCAATGCACAGAGCAGCCCAGCAAAGATCGGCGCAAACTTTGCGCTGTCCGGCATGCAAATGGCGCAGTTTCTCTCTGATTCGATCGATTTGAAATCATTGAGTGGAACCGGTGGCGTCTCCATCAATTTAACAACGACCGGCAACAATCAAGCCCAACTCATCGGTGCCCTTGATGGGACTGGCAAGCTGGAAGTAAAAAACGGCCAGATCAAGGGCATCAATATCCCCCAAATGCTGCGCACTCTGAAAGGCAACATCCTGGAAGGGTGGGCTTCGACAGGCTCGCAGAGCACCGACTTTTCGGCCCTCACCGCAAGCTTTGCGTTTGACAAAGGCATCGTGAGCAATTCCGATCTATTGATGCTCAGCCCGTTGCTGCGCCTCACGGGAGCGGGAAACATAGACCTTCCCAACAAGCGCATCGACTATAAAACAACACCCAAGCTGATCTCCAAACTCAAGGGCCAAGGCGGCCTCGTCGATGCAGATGGCATCCCCATCCCGATCATCATCAAAGGAAAACTGGACAAACCACGCATCTATCCAGACATTCCCGGCATATTGGAGAATCCCCAAGCCATCCTTCAAGGACTTGGAGAACTGGGCGGAACCGGAAAAGCGGCATCCGAGAGCATTCAAAAAGTTAAAAAGACCGTTACAAAGGAACTGCAAAAACAAAGCGAAAAACTCGGGATCAACTTAAACAATTTGCTGCAACCTCAATCCAGTAACACACAAACCGATCCAGACCAGCAGGAAACCGAGCAAAAACAACCCGCTCTTGAGGAGCAATTGTTCCGCAATGTCACAAAAGGATTGTTCGGCAACTAGTCACAGCTGGGTTGATCGTACCTTGGATGACGGTTCCCTTAAGGGAACCGGCAGGGGCTTTTGGCAATTTGCACAAATTCCCCTCGCATATCGTCAATAATCTGATAGATTTTGCTAGCTTTGCCCGCTTCTGATTGACACTACCCTCAGGTTTATTGACGCCATATAGATAGACCAATAGCAATTCTCTAAGGCGAACCAATTCTATGGTGCATTCAAACACCCCTCATTCTTCCATCGCGCTTCTGGGCGTACCTGTGCAAGACGGCACCCACGAAAAAGGCTGCCTCATGGGGCCCGATGCTTTGCGCACGGCTGGCATTGTTGAAACCTTGCGCGGCCTTGGTTTTTCATGCACAGATCACGGCGATCTGTCTCCTGTCACGACTGGTTCAGATTCCATATCAGAACCAAAAGGCAAGGCCATTAATTTTGCAAAGATCGCCGGCTGGACACAAAGCCTATCTGACAAAGCGCTCGACATGGCCCGCTCGAGCTTTCCGCTTTTCATGGGGGGTGATCATTCCCTATCCATGGGCTCAGTCGCTGGCATGGCACGCTATGCAGCCGAACAAAAGCGCGACCTGTTTGTCCTGTGGCTTGACGCCCACCCAGATTTCAATCTGCCCAAAACCTCTGATTCCGGCAACATGCACGGCATGTCTGTGGCTGCCTTCTGCGGACTGTCCGAGCTAAGCGGTGTGTATGGAGGACCACTAGAACATCCGGTCAATACATCTCATGTCCACATGATGGGCATTCGCAGCGTTGACCGACAGGAACGAGACCTCCTGAAACAGCACCATGTCTGCGTCAACGATATGCGTATCTTAGATGAAGTGGGCGTCATAAAACCACTTCAACAATTGCTTGATGCAGTCAAACAACAAGATGCCATGCTGCATGTCAGCCTCGACGTTGATTTCCTCGACCCAAGCATCGCACCTGCCGTCGGCACCACAGTGCCGGGAGGCGCCACATTCCGAGAAGCACATTTGATTATGGAACTGCTGCATGAGAGCGGCTGCGTCACCTCCCTTGATCTGGTTGAACTAAATCCGTTCCTCGACCATCGCGGCAAAACAGCTGAATTACTGACCGACCTGACGGCCTCGCTCTTTGGTCGCAAAATTTTTGATCGCCCAACCCGTAGACCACATTTCAGGCACGGCACCGATTGACCGGGCCCCTCGAGCTCACATGCCTTTTGCTCTCAAAGAGTTAGCCACCGCAACCCGAAGCGATGCGCCTCAGGCCTCTGGACAAACTTTGCAACAAAATTGTAGACTATCACCGATCGAAATGACCAACGTCCACTTGCCTTATAACAAGCATTGATGTGCGAATTTGATCGCAAGGTTGGCCGCAAAACCGCTCTAGGACGAGACCCCATGCAAGACACAGACAGCAAATCGCCCACCGGTGCTCTGCGCATCGCATTGGTCGCCCACGACAAGAAAAAAGATGATTTGATCGAATGGGTTGGCAAGCATCTGCACTTGCTTGAAAAAGCAGAATTGTTTGCCACAGGCACCACAGGGGGACGACTCCTCAAAGCCTTTCCAGACCTCAACCTCACACCTCTGTTCTCTGGTCCCCTAGGTGGCGACCAGCAGATCGGTGCGATGATTGCAGAGAAGCGTCTGGACGGACTGATTTTCTTTGTCGACCCTCTTTCTCCCATGCCCCACGACGTGGATGTAAAGGCGCTCAACCGTCTGGCCATTGTCTATGATTTGCCTATGGCATGCAGTGCCACGACAGCCAACTTTGTCATGCTCGGCCTAGTCGAACAAAAATTTGGCTCTATGGAAGCCGCCTAATCGGCTTTAATAGGCACCCACATCCAAACAGGCCCTTTCGGGCCTGTCTTCGTATCAAGGGTTTTGCGTCCCGCAATCTACTGCCGATGCAAGGGCGATCTGGACCTCGGCATAAGGATGCATTGAATAAAAAAGGCCACCCCGCATTGCGGGATGGCCTGTCTTTTAAGCTTAATGCTAAACGTTAGCTTTCCCGCACCACATAGACCGAACATTTGGAATGGCGCACAACGCGCGCCGCATTCGGGCCTAGTAGATATTCACGTAAATCAGGTTTATGCGCCCCGATCACGATCAGATCGGAGTCGGTCTGTTTTGCCAGCTCCAAAATTTCTTCATAAATGGAGCCAACCGCAACGATGTGGCGAATGTTTTTATTGCGATCATCTCCCAGAACATCAGCAATCCGAGCCTTTAACGCAGACTGCGCGTCCTCAACGGCTTGCTTCTGGAAATTATCATCAAAGTAGGAGCCAACCAAGGCCATACCAAAATTGGGCACCACAGTGATGACATCCAGATTGGCGTCATCCAATCGAGCGATTTTGTTAGCCCTCAACAACACCTCATTATCGTTCTTCTGATTGAGGTCTATGGCACAAAGAACCTGTTTCATCATGTCGTGGCTTCCTCCTCTTGTCGGCCAACGCGGATGCGCTGCATCATGTAAACCAGACCCAACAAAAGCAGGCCCGGGATAAAGATCAGTTCTTTAGGCAACTGATCTGCTTTCACTTGAGCGGTTTTCACGAAAACCGGATCATCACCATAGAAGTCATAGGTTCCCATTTTGTCGAAGAAAGGTGTGCCCGGGAACGGCTCATCCATTTTGACCACGCCATCCTCTTCCAAGAAGGCAAGCCCCATGGCAGTCAAACGGCTTTCACCATCCTTTTCACCACCAGCAACGAGGATCAGTGTTTTGTCTTTTATTTCACCGGTATCAAAATCGGGTCCCGCGACTTTCATCCGAATTTCGCCGCCCTCGGGCAAATCGCCGATCACTTTGGCAATCTGAGCAGGTTCAACCATTTCGAATGGAGGCTGAATCCGGTTCATGAAATAATCAGGCCGGAACAACACGAAGGATATAAACACCAAAAGAGCGCTCTCATAAAGACGGCTTTTGGTAATAAAATGCCCCATCGTACCGGCGGTAAACACCAGAATAGCAATCGTTGCGATAATAGCCACCAAGATGCCCTGATACCATGTCACATTAATCAGCAACAGATCGGTGTTGAAGATGAACACAAATGGCAATGCCACGGTGCGCAGGGAATAGAAGAAGCCAATGAAGCCGGTTTTGATCGCATCCCCTCCCGACACCGCCGCAGCGGCAAAGGAGGCAAGCCCCACAGGCGGCGTAACATCCGCCATGATGCCAAAATAAAACACAAACAAATGCACAGCAATCAGCGGCACAACCAAACCAGATTGCTCACCCAGCGCCACGACCACACCGGCCATCAACGATGAGACAACAATATAGTTGGCAGTGGTTGGCAGCCCCATACCGAGCACGAGGGACAACATACCCACAAAGATCAACATCAGAACAAGGTTACCACCCGAGAGCAGCTCGACCAGATCAGCCATCACCTGACCAATACCAGTCAGGGTCACTGTGCCAACGATGACACCGGCCGTGGCCGTAGCCAGACCAATCCCGATCATGTTGCGTGCGCCATCAATCAGACCGACACCCAAATCATAAACGCCTTGTTTGAAGGCACTAACCGTTTCGCTTTCTCCACGGAAAATTGCTTTCATCGGACGCTGGGTGAGCAGGATGACAAACAACAAAGACGTCGCCCAAAAAGCCGACAGACCCGGCGATTTTTGCTCGATCATCAGGAAGTAAACCAGAACCACGATAGGCAGCAGATAATAGAGACCTGATTTGTAGATCTCGGCTACCTCTGGCAAGACCACTTCTTTGGCATTGGGGTCATCGGGATGCAGATCTTCGCCGCTCGCAGCAAGTTTGAGCAGGGCTAGATAGGAAACAACAACCAGCACCGCCAAAATCCAGCTCGCACCATTTGGCACCAGCGAGACGATCCAGCCGATCGGGTATTTGACCCCATAACACAGCGCAGCAAAGCCAGCAAAGAATCCCAGCATGCCCAAAACGGTACGCATGGTGGACACAACCTTGTCGCCGATGACCGGCATATTCCGCTTCACCGCTTCCAGATGCACAATATAAACGAGTGCAATGTAGGAAATGATCGCTGGCAGGAAGGCATGGGTGATCACTTCAACATAGGAAATGCCGACATATTCCACCATCAAGAAGGCAGCCGCCCCCATCACAGGCGGCATAATCTGACCGTTGACACTTGAGGCCACTTCCACCGCGCCAGCTTGCTCGGACGAGAAGCCAACCCGTTTCATCAAAGGAATGGTGAACGTACCGGTGGTCACCACATTGGCGATGGAAGAGCCCGAGATCAGGCCCGTTGCAGCCGACCCAACCACGGCTGCTTTTGCAGGCCCGCCCTTCAGGTGGCCCAACGCACCAAATGCCATTTTGATGAAATAATTGCCTGCACCGGCTTTGTCGAGCAAGGCACCGAACAGGACAAACAAGAAAACAAATTTGGTCGACACACCCAAAGCGATGCCAAATACACCTTCGGATGTAATCCACATATGACTCATGGCCTTTTTCAGCGAAGCGCCTTTCCAGCGGATCACTTCGGGCATGATTTCAGATGAGCCAAAGAAAACGTAAACCAAGAAGATCGTGGCGATAATCGCCATAGCAGGGCCAAGCGAACGTCTGGCTGCTTCGAACAAAATCAGAAGGCCAGCCAAAGCCACCCATTTGTCGAGATCATCAGCCAAGCCGCCATTGTTGACGATCTTTTCATACATAAAGAAGCCATACAGCGCGATGAAGGCACCGCTGGTGGCGAGTATCCAGTCAAGAAGTGGAATGTGATGGCGTGGGCTGCTTTTCAGCGCCGGATAAGCCATATAGGCAAGGAACAGCGCAAAAGCCAGATGAAACTGGCGTGAGTTATTGATCAGATCACCGGGCAATACATAGTTCGAGATGGGCGAGGCCAAAACGACTTGAAAAATTGACCAGATCAAAGCGACGGCTGCAAGGAAAGTACCCACCGGACCGATGGGGTTACGCGAACCCGCGTCTGAGGAGGCAACCAGTTCCTGAAGTTCGTCTTCAGATAACGCTTGCCCAGTCACATTCTTGTCTGACATGTGAAACAGCTCCCAACCATCGCCCAAGGGGTGATGACCGGAACAGAAACAAAATATCCAGAACTGGCCAACGATGGCATTCTTATGAATTTTTTAGGTCGGACAGAAACAAGCCCCGATCCGGCCATATCAAAAGGTAATTGGAAGCTTCGGGGCATTATACCCCGAAGCCACACATTGACTGGTTATTTGATCCAGCCTTTTTCTTTATAGTATTTTGCAGCACCGTCATGCAAAGGAGCAGACAGACCAGCGGTTGCCATTTCTTCTGGCTTCAGGTTCGCAAATGCAGGATGCAGTTTTTTGAAAGCTTCGAAGTTTTCGAACACGGATTTCACGAGAACATAAACCGTGTCTTCGGAAACCTTCGCAGAAGAGACGAAGGTTGCACCAACACCAAAGGTTTGGGTGTCGGCATCGTTACCGCGATACATGCCACCTGGAATGGTTGCTGAGCGATAATAGCTGTTGTCAGCAATCAGTTTATCAACAGCAGCGCCATCAACCGTCACAAGCACGGAATCACAAGCTGTGGTGGCTTCCTGAATGGAACCGGATGGATGACCAACGGTATAAACCATGGCGTCAATCTGGTTATCACACAAAGCAGCAGACTGCTCGGAGGCTTTCAGTTCGGTTGCCAGTTCAAAATCACTGGTTGTCCAACCAAGAGCATCCATGAGAACTTCCATGGTGCCGCGCTGGCCAGATCCTGGATTACCGATATTGACGCGTTTGCCTTTCAGATCCTGAAAGTTTTTAACGCCGGAGTCAGCACGGGCAACAACAGTGAATGGCTCTGGGTGCACAGAGAAAACAGCGCGCAGATCTTCAAAGGCGCCTTTGTCTTCAAATTTGGATGTGCCGTGATAGGCATGATACTGCCAATCAGACTGAGCAACACCAAATTCCAGTTCGCCTTCGCGGATGGTGTTGATGTTGTAAACGGAACCACCGGTGGATTCCACAGAACAACGTACGCCATGATCTTTACGGCCTTTATTCACCAGACGACAGATCGCGCCACCGGTAGGATAATAAACACCGGTAACACCACCTGTACCAATAGTGATGAATTCTTCTGCGAAAGCAGCGGGTGAAAAGGCCACCCCAGCGGCGAGGGCCGCCGCAGTCAAAGTTACTTTTTTCAACATTATGTTCTCCCTGTGTTGAACGAAAGGATTGTGAATGATTTTTTATTCCCAAAACTCACCATACTGGCGATTGCGGGTTTCTACATCTTCAATTCGGATGCGTGCTTGCTCTCCTGCCCTCACGACTAGCATTCCTACCAATGTTTCAATTAGCACAAGAGTGGCCGCATATGAAGAAAAGAATTGAGGACTCTCAGTAGGAACGATGAAATGTGCAGAGGAAAACTCCAGCGCAGGACAAGAATGCTTGTCCGTAATAACTATTACGTAAGCCCCTGAGGCAGAAGCCATTTTGGCCGCCAAAATCGAGCGCTTGGCATAGGGGCCCTTGGTTAAAATGATGACCGCATCAGTCTCATCCAGCCCGACCATCGCCGAACTCAAAGAGGCACCCATGCGCCCTGCAACTTTCCAGTTGTTGGCAAAATAACGCGCCAGATAAGCAAAATACTCAACAAGACCGGTCGAACTAAAAGCACCAAACAACAGCACGTCCCGTGCGCCATTGAGGGTTTCAACAACCTGCAACAACATGTCTTGATCAATTTCACCGGACAACTGGTTAAGGTTATCAAGGCTTGCTGACATCTGTCGATCAAAGAACGAAGGCATCGCATCGCCTTGATGCTCCCGAGCAAGCCGTTCGGCCCGCTGGGAAAAAGTCAAAGCCTGTCTCCCGACCGATTCACGGCATAAATCGCGCATATCCTCATAACTGGAGAATCCAAGGGCCTGAGACAGACGCGTAAACGTCGCCGGTGCCATCTTGGCTTTGCCCGAAACCGTGCGCAAGGAATGGGTTGCCACATCAAGTTCGTGTGCCACAACATAATCAGCGGCTTGCCGCAAACGCTGGCTCATATCCCCATAGTGAGCCGCGACGCGATCCTGCAATTTGACCAACCCTTTGGCTGTCACATCGGACTGTTGTGTAGGTTGCTTCAGATTCTTGCTCCTGTGGCGCTGGGACGTTGCCAAGGCCCTAAGATTTCAATTGTTTTAAACAAAGTCAACAATTGAAACATATGTTTCTTTGATGTATAGAATTTTTTGCACAGAACAGAAATCCATACAACGCGACACCTCCCCCTTTCTCCATAGCAGGCAGATCATGTCCCATATTTTCCCCCGCCACACCAAAGCAACCCTCCCTACTATTGAAAAAGGCGAAGGGGTTTATCTTTATGATACCAATGGAAAAAAATATCTTGATGGGTCAGGTGGAGCGGCCGTTTCGTGCCTTGGACACAGTGACCCCGATGTGATTAAAGCAATCAAAGACCAGATCGATGCGGTTCCCTTCGCACACACAGGGTTCTTTACCTCAAAGCCCGCTGAAATGCTTGCTGACAAACTGATAGAACACGCACCGGAGGGACTAGACCGGGTTTATCTGGTGTCTGGCGGGTCTGAAGCCGTCGAATCAGCATTGAAATTATCGCGACAGTATTTTCTGGAAATCGGAGAACCCAGTCGTCACCGCATCATTGCAAGACGCCAAAGCTACCATGGCAATACTTTGGGTGCGTTGGCCGCAGGAGGCAATATCTGGCGCCGCGAGCCTTTTGCCCCTTTGATGATCGAAACCAGCCATATTTCTCCTTGTTATGAATATCGCGACCGCAAACCAGAAGAAAGCGCCTATGACTATGGGCAGCGCATCGCCAATGAACTCGAAGCTGAAATCCTGAGCGTCGGGGCTGATCAGGTAATGGCTTTCTTCGCCGAGCCAGTCGTTGGTGCCACATCAGGCGCGTTGCCACCGGTTGAAGGATATTTCCGCCGCATTCGTGAGATTTGCGACAAATATGGCGTGCTACTGGTCCTTGACGAAGTGATGTGCGGCATGGGACGCACCGGCACACTGTTTGCCTGTGAACAGGATGATATTTCGCCAGACATTCTAACCGTTGCCAAAGGTCTCGGAGCGGGGTATCAGCCTATTGGTGCGATGTTATGCACTGACAAAATCTATCGGGCAATCGAAAACGGAACCGGGTTTTTCCAGCATGGTCACACCTATATGGGTCACCCCACGGCTTCTGCCGCCGCTTTGGCGGTTTTGACCAAACTAACCGACGGGGGCTTGGCAGAACGCAGCCGCCAGATGGGCGAAAAGCTACGCACAGGCCTGCAGAACGCTTTTGCCAAACATCCCAATGTCGGCGACATTCGCGGACGTGGGCTGTTTATCGGTTTGGAAATCGTTAAAGACCGAGACACCAAAACACCGTTCGATCCATCCCTCGCCAAAGGCAAGCTCCTCAAAAAGGCGACCTTCGAGGCCGGTCTGATTTGTTATCCGATGAGCGGCACCATCGACGGCGTGCATGGCGACCATATCCTCTTGGCTCCGTCCTTCATAATCGAAGACCAGCATATTGAGGAAATGATCACAAAACTCAAAATCGCTTTTGACGAGGTCCTGTAATGGCCTCCCCACACCTGCCAGCGTTGCCCCACATTATGGTCGCCCCCAATGGCGCCCGCAAAGGCAAGAAAGACCACCCCGCTTTACCTATTACGATTGCGGAAACGGTTGAAACCGCACGAGTCTGTTCTCAAGCCGGAGCCGATGGTCTCCACGCCCATGTACGCGACAAGGATGGCAAGCATTGTCTCGATGCCGGTTTGTATAGGGAATTGCTGGCAGAGCTCAAAATTGCGACGCCTGACATTTATATTCAGATTACAACCGAATCGGTGGGACAATATAGCCCGGCGCAACAGCGCTCAGTCGTGCAAGACGTAACACCGGCGGCAGTCTCCATATCCATTCGGGAAATGCTCGGCGATGGAGAAATACCGGAAATAAAACGGTTTTATCAAGAGCAGGAAGAAAAGGGTGTCGCAGTCCAGCATATCCTATACGACACCCAAGATGTTGATCTCATTACGAAGCTATGTAGCGACGGAACGCTGCCGTCCAGCAGGCTTGACTTGCTGTTTGTATTGGGTCGTTACACAACGGGCCAGACATCAAGCCCCGATGCCCTTCATCCCTTCCTTCAATCGCTCCATGCCCTTGAAACGGCAGTCGGCATCAAAGCAGACTGGGCCTGTTGTGCCTTTGGCAATCAAGAAACGGATTGCTTGCTCCATGCAATGCAACGAGGCGGTAAAGCGCGCATCGGTTTTGAGAATAATGTCTACCATGCAGACGGCAGCCGCGCTCGCGATAATGCAGAGAGGGTCACCGCCCTGATCAAATCGAGAGCCGCCATGGGGTGATCACAAAGCACCAAACCGACCAGCTCAGCGTTAATCAGTTGTTTTCCATACGATAAGAAAAGCCCAAAAATCGCATGCATTAAAAGCTTTAAGCAAGACTCCATTCCTATAGTCACTATTGATATTTAGCTGGGACTGAGTCTGCAATGAAGCGCGTCGTTTTCTATCGCATCCTCGCAATTTTTGCGATATTCCTCGGCTGTGCCATGGCGAGCGAATATAAGATATTCTATTATCTGGATCATGCGATCGCCGAAAAGCGTATGGAGCTAAACAGCCAGCCCAGCAGTGAAGCCATTGCCCTTCTCGAAATTGATAACAAAAGTCTGACATCCATTGGCGTTTGGCCTTGGAAACGATCCATCTATGGGGAGATCGTTGAAAAGAGCTTTGCTGCGGGGGCAGAAGAACTGGCTTTTGATATCGATTTCAGCGCATCATCTTCACCCCAACAAGACATCATCTTTCAAGAAGCGCTCGAAAAGGCTGAAGGGCCGGTCACACTAGCGATTTTTCAGCAAAATGATATCTCCGACCTTACAACCGCACAGGTCCAGACCAACCGCCCAATTCAGCAGCTGGGCGACAATGCCTGGCTGGCGACTGTCAACATGCTGGCGGACACCGACGGCGTCGTTCGCCATTTTCCCTTGGCTCAAGCCATCGAGGGAGACATCGTTCCTTCATTAACCAGCGTTTTGGGAGGCGTTCAGACAATCGCGCTCGGCACATTTATTGTCGACTATGGCATAGATGTGGACAGCATACCGACTTACTCGGTGATTGACCTGCTGGAAGGCAAACTCCCGACAGGCGTGCTCCAAGGCAAAAAAGTGCTTGTCGGGGCTGGAGCCGCAGAGTTGCGAGACACGTTGACCGTACCGGTCTACGGTATGATAACAGGCCCCAAATTACAAATTTTGGCCGCCGAAAACCTCATTCAGGCCCGCAATCTATCCTACGCCCCCACACGATGGTCCTACGGACTATCGGCCATAATATTCCTTTTTGTCGTATTGATAGGCGTGACCCGCAAAAAGAACAGCTATATCAAGATTGCTGAATTGACAGCATTGGCAGCATTGGTCGAAGTGATTGGCTTCTGGCTGTATGTTGAGCAGCCCGTCATATTGCAAACCGGATTTATCCAAATACAAATCATGGCAGCAGGTGCCACTCTGATTCTATTCGAGATCCGTTTCAAAGACCTTTTGCTGACACTATCCCATAAACAAACCCGAAGCATATCAGCCTTGCTTGAGACAGTGGTCTCCGACAGTTTTTCTGGCATTCTCATTGCCACCGACGACGGGAAAATTCTGGGAATCAGCCATCAGGCGATCAATTTGCTGGGAAAACTCGGCTTCGAGACTGCCAAGGGCGGTCAAATTGGCACATCCATGCCAACAGAAATGGCGGCTCTTGTGCAATTGTGTCTGGAGAACCCTGATCAGCTTGAAAATCAGCATTCCCTGCGCACTTTAACGATAACACGGGGCGAAACCCTTCACTATTTTGAATGCTCCATCACACCGTCTCTTATCCAAACGAAAAATCATGGCGAACAAAGCGAAAGCCGGGTCGCCACATTGCTGTTCCATGATGTGACCAAGGCCAAGCAAGAACAGCTGCGGCTGGAATATCTTGCCGATCATGATCATCTGACCGATTTGCTCAATAAAGTAGGCTTCAGCGAAGCCCTGGATGAGCGCATGAACGCAGCAATGCAGACGGACGCGTTGATTTTCGCTTGTCAAGGAAACCGCGCTGACAAAATCAAACAATCCTTAGGCAGCGAATATTTTGATTTGCTCATGCGGCAAATTGGTGAACGTCTCTCACAACTGGATGAATTTGACAGTATCGGCTGTTCCGAACAAAAGGAGTTTTTACTCGGGAAGATTGGTGCGGACAAAGACGACATTGCATTTTTGGCAAAGCGTATCCAACGATGCCTTGAGACACCCTTCTCTATCCGCGGACACAACATTATTGTCGGATGTCATATTGGCGTGGCTGATTTTTGTCAGGGGGGGCTGTTGTCTGAAGAAGTGGTCAGATCAGCCTCGGTTGCCTTGCATCGATCCAAGGAAAGCGGTGAAAATTGCCTGTTCTATACATCTGATCTCGCAGCCGATGTGGTACACCGCCGTGTGCTGGAACGAGAGATCATCGATGCGATGGCACGTAAGGAATTTGAACTCCACTATCAGCCACAGGTCAATCTAAAAACCTCACAGACCATTGGATGCGAAGCGCTCATTCGCTGGCATCATCGTGATATGGGCCTCATCCGCCCCGATGTTTTCATTCCGATTGTTGAAGAGACTGGCATGATCGTGGAGTTGGGCCGCTGGATCTTGGAGACAGCTTGCAGTGATGCTATGCGATGGCCAGAGCCTGTCACCGTTGCGGTCAATGTTTCGGCAATCCAGTTTGTGCGCTCTGACATCCTTGCGGACATTCAAAACGCTTTGGCTCTGTCCGGCTTACCAAAGGAACGACTGCACATCGAGATCACAGAATCTTTGTTCATCGCAGACCCTGAAGCCATCGTCAAAACCCTCAACGCCATCCGTGCAGAGGGAATCAAGATTGCCCTGGACGATTTTGGAACCGGATATTCATCACTGAGCTATATCCACCAGTTCCCGTTGGACAAGATCAAAATTGATCGGGCCTTTGTTAAAGATTTACCACACTCAATGGATTCAATGGCTGTGATCAACGCTGTCATGGCACTGGCCCATGGTTTTGATATCGACATAGTGGCCGAAGGCATGGAGACAGCGGAACAAGCGGAAGTGTTGCGTCTCGCTGGCTGCCATATTGCCCAAGGATATCACTTCGGGCGCCCGATGCCCTTCAATGACTTCTGCGCACATTTGGAACAAAAAGAAACGGAGCAGGCCAGCAGTCTGGCTAGCTAGTGTAAGCACCATTCAAATATTCTGGTGTTTCTATCCATCAAACCACCAAAACAACACGTCCTCCTCACGCCAAAGACTAGATTGCCAATCGCCTCCCGCCTATAATACATTATCATATTGCAATATGTTTAGGTGAGTGCCATGACGACGACAAGACGCGATTTCATAAAAAAAACCGCCGCCGTAGCGGCCTCAATAATGATGTCTCCGCTACCGGTTTGGGCGCGTAATTCTTTGTCTCTGGGTGAACTTCAGATTGACACACTGCACGATGGACATTTGGTCCTTCCGGGTGATTTCATCCTTGGGCCCATGCCTCAGGAGGAGCTATTACCTATTTTGCAGCGCTATCACCTGTCCCGCAAAAGCCTGTCGCCCGAATGCAACATGACACTGATCCGCGATGGTGAGCGCACCATTTTGTTCGATGTTGGTTCAGGGTCCGGCTTCCAGCCAACAGCCGGCAAAGGGCTTGAGGCGCTAGAAGCTCTTGATCTGGAACCAGATGATGTAACCCATGTTGTATTCACCCATGCCCATCCCGATCACTTATGGGGCCTTCTTGACGATTTTGACGATCCCATGTTTCCCAATGCCACCCATATGATTGGCAAAACCGAGTGGGACTATTGGATGGACCCCAACACGGTTAATACCATTGACGCTTCACGCACCGCCTTTGCTGTGGGAGCACAAAGACGACTGGAAGTCATCGAGGACGCCATTACCTTCTTCAAAGATGACGAAGAAATCTTGCCCGGCATAGCCAGCCGCGCCACCTTTGGCCATACCCCCGGTCATATGTCCTTTGAGGTGAGATCAGGAACCGACAGTGTGATGATCGTTGGCGATGCCATCGGCAATCATCATGTTGCCTTTGAAAGACCGCAGTGGCAGTCAGGTTCAGATCAGGACATGGAAATAGCAGCCAAGGCCCGAACCATGTTGTTGGACCGAATCGCCACTGAAAAAATGCAGCTCATCGGTTTCCACTTGCCAAATGGCGGATTAGGGCGTGCAGAGAAAACATCCGATGGATACCGGTTTATAGAGGAAGATGCATCATGAAAACCGCACTGATCGCACTTACAGCCCTGATGACCGCCAGCTGCACACATGCCTTCACGGCATTCGCCAGCGAGGATATTGCCGATCAATATCCCGCCTCGCCGCTCTATTCAAAACCATATGAAGTGATTCCCGGCGTTTTTTCCGCCATCGGAGCAACGGCGCCGCCGACTTATGAAAACTCGGGCCACAACAACAATCTGTCTTTCATCATCACCGGTGAAGGCGTGGTTGTGATCAACAGCGGTGGCGCATATGTGCTGGCCAAAGCCCTACACCAAGAGATCAAGGCGCTGACAGACCAAGAAGTGAAACTGGTTTTCTGCGAAAACGGTCAAGGTCACGCCATGTTGGGCAACAGCTATTGGGCCGAACAAGGCGTTAAAATCATAGCGCACACCGACGCTGCAGAAGAATTTGCCGACCGTGGCCCACAAAGCCTGAGTAATATGCAACGACTCAATCGCGAAAAGGCAGAGGGTACAAAATTGTCGCCTCCGACAGAGACTTTTGAAGATGACTATATCGTCGAGATGGGCGACTTCCGCATAGAAGCCCGACATCTGGGGCCAGCGCACAGTGCTGGCGACATCGTCGTCTGGCTGCCTAAACAGGGTTTGGTCATCTCGGGTGACATGGCTTTTCACGAGCGCATGTTGCCGCTGTTTGAGGACAGCATGACAGCAGAGTGGCTGGAAACGTGGGACACCAAGTTTGAAGCCTTGGAAGCCACTTATGTCATCCCAGGTCATGGCCATCCCACCAACATGGATCAGGTGCGCCGTTATACAAAAGGCTATCTGGAATATTTACGCGGCAAAATCGGTGAACATCTTGAAAACGGAGGCACCTTGCAAGACGCCTATTATGTCGATCAGTCACCCTACAAACATCTGGATACATTCGAGCAATTGGCCACAAAAAACGCAGGACGCGTCTTTGAGCAAATGGAATTTGAATAATTCCGAGGAGTATAAAACACAGGGCCAAGCTCTCAAAACCAACACGCACTTGCCCCATACACCGAGAGAAAGAGCGCACCGGTGGGGATGGCTGGCCTATGAGCGCATTGATGAGAAGACTTGTTTTTGACTTACCGTTAGCTATCTGCGAATGATCTATTGAAACAGTCAAATTGATACAGGAAGACTTTCACATGCGTATATTCCTCACCGGCGGTGCTGGCATGGTCGGACGGAACTTTCTTGAAAGCCCACTCAACGAAGGACACGAAATATTTGCGCCGTCGAGTGCTGAATTGGATTTGCGCGATTATGACGCTCTCCACCAATATCTGCAAAAGACCTGTCCGGACTATGTGGTGCATTGCGCCGGAAAAGTCGGAGGCATCAATGCCAACATACGCGAACCGGTCGGATTTCTTGTCGAGAACCTGGATATTGGCCGCAATGTTATCATGGCCTCAAAGAACGCAGGGGTGAAGCGCTTGCTCAACCTTGGCAGCTCCTGCATGTACCCGCGCAATTATTCTTCTCCCTTGAGGGAGGAGATGATACTGAGCGGAGAACTTGAGCCGACAAATGAGGGCTATGCCCTTGCCAAGATTGTTGCCGCTCGATTGTGCGACTATATCAGCCGAGAGGATGAGGCATTTCAGTATAAAACGCTGGTTCCATGTAACATCTATGGACGGCATGACAAGTTTGATCCCAAGAACTCCCACATGGTACCCGCCATCATTCACAAGTTACATCTGGCCAAGCAAAACAATATATCAGAAGTAGATATATGGGGCGACGGTCATGCCCGACGCGAATTTCTGTATGCCGGAGACCTCAGCGACTGTATGTGGCGTGCACTGGTTGACTTTGAACATATGCCGCAAGTGATGAATGTTGGACTGGGCATGGATTACTCAGTGAATGAGTATTATGAAAAAGTGGCTGAGGTCATTGGATACACCGGTCACTTTACCCACGATCTAAGCAAACCCGTTGGCATGAAACAAAAATTGGTTGATGTGACAAAATCATCCACATGGGGATGGCAAGCGGCCACTTCGCTGCAGGAAGGGATCGCGCTGACCTATGACTTCTACCTTGAAAAGGAAAAGCTGTGAGCAATTTAAGATATCCGTTGGCAACGTCGACTTGGGATCAAGATGAGTATGATGCGATCCAGCGGGTTGTCAGTTCCGGCATGTTCAGCATGGGATCAGAGGTGGCAGCGTTCGAGCATGGTTTTGCGGACTATGTTGAAAGCCCCTATTGCGTCATGGTGAATTCTGGCTCTTCAGCCAATTTGCTCATGGTCGCCGCGCTGTTTTTCACAAAAGAGAACCCGCTAAAAGCCGGAGATGAAGTGATCGTGCCAGCAGTATCCTGGAGCACAACTTACTATCCGCTTCAACAATATGGCATGAAGCTTCGCTTTGTTGATATCGATCTCAACACGCTCAATTATGATCTTGAACAGCTGGAAGCGGCCATCACAGGCAAAACACGCCTCATCATGGCGGTGAATCTGCTGGGCAATCCCAACGACTTTGATGCGATCAATAAAATTGTCGGCGAACGCGACATCCGGATCATTGAAGATAATTGTGAATCGATGGGCGCTGAGCTATCTGGCCGTAAGACCGGCACCTTTGGCATCATGGGAAGTTTCAGCAGCTTTTTTTCACACCATATCTCAACAATGGAAGGCGGCCTGATCGTCACGGCAAATGAGGAGCTATACCATATTCTCCTTTCCTTGCGGGCGCATGGCTGGACCCGCAACCTACCCAAACACAATCATGTTTGTGGTGAAAAGAGCGACAATGCCTTTGAAGAATCTTTTCGGTTTGTGCTGCCCGGATACAATGTGCGACCTCTGGAAATGTCTGGCGCCATCGGCACCGAACAATTAAAAAAACTTCCTTCTCTAATCAAGGCCAGACGCGAAAATGGTATGCGTTTTCAAGAAGCTCTGGGCAACCATGCAAATCTTCTCATTCAGCAAGAGACCGGTCAAAGCAGTTGGTTTGGATTTAGTTTGGTTATTCGCCCCCAAGCAGATCTAACCCGTCAAAGGCTCATTGAAGAGCTGAATGAAGCCGGATTTGAATGTCGCCCGATCGTAGCTGGGAACTTCACTAACAATGAAGTGATGAAATATATCGACGCGGACATTTTCGGAGATCTTCCCAACGCCTCGCATATAGACTCCAATGGGCTTTTTGTTGGAAATCACCACTATGACATTTCTGAAGCTATGCAAACCTTAAGCAAAATAGCGACTTAGGCAAGCACCTCAGGCTCTTGGGAGAAGAGTGGCGCGCAGAATCTGACGCATCAAGCATCGTCCAGAGTGCTTCAGATTGCGCGCTATTCACTGGAATTTGGAGATGGAAGGCAAGTCCTTATTATCGCCTGAAGGTAATGACGAGTGGCACACACCGTTCCGACCAATAGACCATCGCCAAACCACCCATCCACATAGAAAACACCGCCACCCACGCTGTAATGGCAAAAATCGAACCTCCAGTCATACCCGCACCAACGGCACAACCACCTGCGAGCATGGCACCAAATCCCATCAGCACCGCTCCCAGCAAATAGCGCTCCATCTTCACCTCAGGACCAAAGCGCTGAATTTCAAACTCACCCGTCAATAACGCCATCATCGCAGCGCCAACAAAAACCCCGGGCACCAAACCAATGCCAAAATCATAGACAACAGCAGATTGGTTGACGAATGCCATCAATGTATCCGTGGAGGGGCCGGTAAAGGTCACGCTTTGAATGGCAATCGGCTCAAATGACACTTGTGCGATTTGGTAGGTCAATCCCCATCCAAGGGAGACAGCGAAGCCGACCAAAACGGCCCCCAGCGCATGGCTCCAACGGACCTTGCGCACCACAGCAAGCCAAAGCGCGCCCATCATGACAACCCCGGCCAAGCCCACAACAGCGATGGTATCGAGCCCCAGAACAGTCAGCAAATTCCGAGTCTCCCCCCCATCAATCAACCATAGGCCGCCGATACTTTCCCGCAACGGCGACAGAGCCCCCCGCAGCGATGCCTGAGCAACCAAAGTCAGCACTAGCCCCGTTACCAAGGCGCGCAAATTGCCGGTCGCTGACAAGATCAACAAACGACTGGCGCATCCTCGGGCCAAAATCATACCCACACCGAACATCAAGCCGCCAACGATCGCTCCAGACATGCTGCCAACAGCCGATAATTGCCGGGCGCCTGAAACATCAAGAATGTCTGCTAAAATAGCGATCTGCACAAACATCACCGCCGATGTGAAGGCCAACAACCAGATAGCAAGCTTTGCACCCAATTGCGAATGGGCGGTCTCGACAATCGAAGCCCTGAGGCAAAAGCGCGAATGCTGTGCTGCAGCGCCAAAGAGCAACCCAACCAAAAGTCCTGCGACCATCATCACACCATCATCACCAACAGCTTCGATCATAGCCTCGATCAACGAATCCATCTTGATTACCCAACATTGCCACACTTGAACCAAGCGGCCTATTAAATGGAAAAGACGTCAAAGTCCTCTATTTGGTGTCCTTCCCAATAGGACCGCTCAGTCAGTTACGAGGGCGACCAATCCTTTGATGAAAACCAATCGTCTTTACTCAATAGCAGTTTTGACAATCTCATCAAGAAGCGCCTGGACTTCCTGCATTGGTCCTTCCGGCATATTGCGATATCCGACCACAACCTTGCCGTCCTGATCCGCTACAAAAACGCCATATGGGCAATGGGCAACATTCATAGCATCCGCTTCCATGACCTTGCGGGACAACACTGCTGAGCAAAACAAAAAGACATCCGCAGCATCAAAGATCGTTTTGTTACTGCCAACGTCGGCACCAGTGCGATTGAGCATCTCACCGGTATGACTGACATAATCGATCACCAGCCCCTTATCGATAATGGCGCTTTCAACGGCAAACGTAGCGTCATCAAAAGAGCCGTCAAACGCATAAGTCGTGGCGACTTTACCACCATGATCGTCAGCCAAAACCGGAGCGGAAAATACCAACCCGAGCACCAGACCTGTGGTAAGTGCGATCAGTTTCTTTTTCATACTATGATCCTCCCGACGCATCCCCGCGTCATCTGGTAAAAAAGGGCTCGCAGGCCGCGAACCCCACCATTCAGTTTTAGCCAAACATGTCCTTTGTTATGCCCGCGTACCACCCTTCAGATTCCTTGAAGTTTTGGGCGCGTGTTGCCGAGCTCTCGCCAGTTTGTGAAATAAATCCGTCCACTTTGGCGATTTTGTCATCCGTCGCTTTATAGCTCGCGCCGACTTTCACCCCGTCGTTGGTATCAATAAGAGACCAACAGGTATTGGAGAATTTGGCAGGAAATACCTTGGACCCGAGCAACGCACCACGGATCGCCATGGCGCAGACTTTGGCTTGGCTGTTAGCAGCAAATCCCGACTTCGGCATGTCCCCTTGCGCGGCAGCATCTCCAAGCACATAAATATCACCGTCAATCTTGGAAGACATGTCCTTGGCATGAACAGGCGCCCAATTGCCTTCGGTCACGCCTGCTATTTGTGCAATGCGTCCTGCTTTCATCGCCGGTATCACGTTGCAGACATCGACTTTGTTCTCTTCACCATCGATTGTCAGCATCATAGTGTCGGGATTAACCGAGACTTTATCACCACCAAAATCGGGCCCAACCCAATCCACCATACCATCGTAATGGGTACCCCAGCCTTCTTGGAACAATGCCATCTTAGAGAATTTGGACTTTGGATCCGCTATCAGAATTTTGGCGGTAGGGTTTGTCTGCTTGAGCAAATGCGCGACCATGGAAATGCGCTCATAGGGTCCGGGAGGGCAGCGATAAGGATTGGGAGGTGCGACCATAGCAAAAACACCACCTTGTGGCATTGCCAGAATTTGTGCGCGCAGCAGTTCGGTCTGTGATCCCGCCTTATAGGCATGAGGCATCTTGTTTTGAGCCGACACGTCCCAGCCTTCCACAGCACCATCCACAAAATCAATCCCCGGTGCAATCACCAGCTTATCATAGGCCAGTTTTGCGCCACCTGCCAAACTGATCATCTTAGCGGACCGGTCCACCTCAACAGCCCAATCATGCACGACATTTACACCATACTCTGCGGCCAGCGTGCCGTAAGAATGGCGGATGGAACTGAGTTCTTTAATACCACCGATCACAAGGTTGGAGAAAAAACAGGTGTAATAATCACGCGAAGGCTCAATCAGCGTAACATCCAGCGCACCCTTGCTATCTTTGGCTAAATAACGCGCCGCAGTGGCCCCACCGGCACCACCACCGATAACCACCACACGCGGTTTTTTATGCCCATCGGCAAAAACCGCAGGCGCTGCCAGAGTGCCAGCCATGGCAGCCGCGGACCCCAAAAATATACGTCTGTTCAAAGTCATATTGTCTCCTCCCTCGTTTTTTGTGTTATTCTGGCGCCAATCCTCCGAAATAGGCAGCAAGAGCGGCAATTTCGTCATCAGACAACCGCCCCGACACCATTTGCATCACCGGATGGATGCGCAGTTTCTTTTTGTAGGCATGCATCGCGATAACAAAATCTTCGTCTGGCCAAGCGATGATGGACGGCACCCCATCATCTACACCACTGGTTTGATGGCAGGTTGCGCATTCACTGGACAAATACTCTCCATATTCCGGGTCCCCTTTGAGCGCCAAAATAGCAGGATCAATATCGTGTTCTGCGTCTGTCGCCGTCGGATCGGCCTCGGGAATATCGCTTGGATTGTCCGAGAAACGGCGCAAATAGGCCAGCAATGCAATGCGTTCTTCTGCATCTTTGATACCGGCAAAGTTCATCCTTGTGCCAGTCACCAGATTCTTAGGATTTTCAATATAGGCATCGAGCTTGTCGGCATGCCACACGAGTCCATCATCTCCCTGACGGCGAATGGCGATGGAATATTTGAACCCAACCACATCTGCAGCTTTGCGGCCAAACAGATTGTTCAATTGCGGACCAATACGGTTCTTGGCTCCCACCCCAATTTGATGGCAGGCTTTGCATTTTTTAAAAGAATTTTGGCCAGCCTTCTCTAGAGGACTCAGATCCTGCGACCATGCAGGACCTGAGACACCCAAGTGGCCCACCAAAGAACCCAATATCAACAACCAATATACTTTCAAACCGGTCCTTCCCCTCAAGCTTTAGGCCTCATTGAGAAATGGATTTGAGATATTCTATGATGGCTTTGATATCTTTTTCCTTTTTTAAGCCAACAAAAGCCATCTTGTTTTTAGGGATGAATTTTTTGGGTTTGGTCAAATATCCAGAGATATTCTCCTCATCCCAAACAAAACCACCTTCTTCTTTTTTGGCCGCAAAGGCCTTGGAATATTTAAAGCCGTCGATGGAAGCGATCTCTCGTCCAAAAATGTCATTCAAAACAGGACCTACCTTGTTCTTGGCTTTATCACCGACCTGATGACAGGCTTTACATTTCTTGAACACCTTCAGACCGGACTTGACCAAAGCTTCATCTAAAACGGCAGGGGCCGGCGCTGCTGATACAGCCTCTTCAACCGGCTTAGACTCTTCAGCGTCAGAAGCGTCAGCAGTTACAGCCTTCATTTCTTCAGCAGCCGCTTCAGCTTTTGCCTCGCTATCCGCTTCACTCGCTGCGGTTTCCTCTGGCGTCACATCAATGATGGCCGCCCGCTTGGTAATCGCAACCGAGTCTTTGCAATTTGTCATGCAAGGCTCTGTGGCAAATTCCTTCAATTCCCCATCAGCACGATCATCCATGAAGAAATTATCTTCATTCTCAAGCTTCACATCCGCAAAATTTTCGTGGCTCAGCTCAAAGTCATCATCCACCACGTCATTCATATTCAACAAATAAGCGGTGATGGCATACACCTGATCCGGCTCTAGCGTTTGGGCAGCACCAAACGGCATGGCTCGATTGATATAGTCATACACGGTCGAGACATAAGGCCAATAGGAGCCGATGGTTTTAACCGGCCGGTCATCTTCCAGAGAATCATGCCCACCAGAAAGCACAGGCCAACGATCAACGCCCTCACCAAAGTCACCATGGCAAGCCGCACAATTGTCTATAAACAGCTCTTCGCCATCCTCAACATTGCCACGGCCTTCAGGCAGCCCCAAACCGTCGGGCCGGACATCGATATCCCACGCCTTGACTTCATCCGCCGTTGCCGGACGCCCCAGACCCAGTTTTTCAGCTTGCGCCTCTGTCGCAATCCCAGACACAATCAAAGGGCTACTCAACAGGCTTACAGCAACAATCGCCTTAAGAAATTTCGACATTTTCCGCGATCCCTTCTTCATCCACGGCCCAAGTCTGAATGCCATTGTTATGATAAATAGAATTGACGCCGCGAAACTTGCGCAGCTGATCTTTGGTTGGCTGAACATAGCCCGTGCTGTCATGTGCCCGGCTCTGCAACAGCAATGGTTTGCCATCCCAATCAAACTCATAATAGAAACGATGCATCGATTTATCGAGGCTAGGCCCAGAAATCCGGGCTTTGTGCCACGTGATGCCACCATCAACAGTCACATCAACACGGGGAACGGTGCCACGTCCTGACCATGCAACCCCGGTAATAACCGTTGGTCCTTTGCCATGTTTGATCGGCGCTTGCGGGCTAGGATTGGTAATCACCGATTTGGCATCCATCTCCCACGTAAAGCGACGCGCCTTGCCATTGGCCAACAGATCGGTATATTTCGACGTTTCCTCGCGGTGATGCCAAGGTTTGTCACCCACTTCGAGGCGGCGCAACCATTTAACCCACATATTGCCTTCCCAACCGGGAACAACCAGCCGCACCGGATACCCCTGTTCAGGACGCAATGCTTCGCCATTCATCTTAAAAGCAACGATGCAATCGTCCATCGCTTTTTCCATAGGAATGGACCGGGTCATCGCCGCAGAATCGGCCCCTTCAGCAAGCAACCATTTGCCCGCGGTTTTAACACCGGCTTCTTCCAGCAACAGCCGCAGCGGCACGCCGGTATACATCACATTATGGATCATCCCATGGGTGAACTGACAGCCATTCAGCTGTGATCCGCGCCACTCCATGCCAGAGTTGGCAGCGCATTCCAGAAAATACACATGGTTTTCACGCGGAAACCGCATCAAATCATCCATCGTGAAAACAAGTTCGGTCTCCACGAGACCATTGATCATCAAACGATGTTTGCCCGGTTCAATATCGGCTGCGCCACCATGGTGGCGCTCGAACGCTAAGCCATTGGGCGTGATGATCCCGTCAAGTTCATGCAGCGGTGTGAAGTTGATCGACGAAATAGGATCCGCAGTCAACCACTCCACCGTCCGACGTTTGACATGATCTTCATAAGCCGACGGCTTGCCATAAGGCATTGCATCCACCGGCGCGCCGGATTCTGACATCCACGGCTGCAGTTCAGTGATAACTTTTTCACCCGCAGCCAATGCCGTGCCACCAGTCAGCGCGCCTGCACCACCAGCAACAGCCCCTTTTAAAAAGGCCCTGCGAGACGGTTTTTTCCCTTTGAACAACACAGGCATCAATCCTACCCCTCTCTCACATTCAAAACATCAATCAGACCTGCAAAATCAGATTCCGGTCACTTTGACGCTGTTATTCTCCGACACGCTAACAGTGCCCTTTTTGCGAATATGGCTTTCAACGACATCCCAGATCTGAGGACCTTCAGTGTCTTCATTGACGCTAGCCCAACCCGCAACCATATAGTTTTTAGCCGGATCAAGTTTTTCGCCCGTCGACAACAGGGTCAGATCGGTAATGCGTTCGCCTTGTTTTTTAGAAATATCGATGGAATATCCAAGACCACCCGTGCGCACCATGTCGCCGCCTTGTTGGTAATAGGGGTCTGGGTTGAACAGGTTATCTGCCACGTCTTCCAAAATCACATGGATAAATTCACCCGTCATTTCAGAACGATAGGCCTGACCATAGCTCATTGACGTAACATTCCAGATGTCTTCACGCGTGATGTCTTGCCCCGGCAACAAGCTAGGGCCCCAGCGCACGCCTGGTGACATCGCAATGTCTGCGTCTCGCTCTGAAATCAGGGCATCACAAATCAAATCATCCCACGAGCCGTTGAAATTTCCGCGGCGATACAAAAGACTTTCGGTCTGACCGATAACCTCTTCCATCTCGACTTTATAGGGCTCCCGGACATCCTCAATCACCTTGCTGACAACAGGATCAGGCGCGATCACATCAGAGAAGATCGGGATCAATTTGTGGCGAATGCCTTTCATCGCCCCATCGCGGATATCAAGATCAATACGAGAGACAAATTTGCCATTCGAGCCGGATGCAATAATAAAGGTTTGCTCAACCTGCACCGGTTCTGGCAATGCATCATGGGTGTGGCCGGACAGAATAACATCAATCCCCTTCACACGAGCCGCCATCTTCTTGTCGACATCAAACCCGTTATGCGCCAAACAGACAACGCACTCCGCCCCTGCGGCCCGCACTTCATCAACCATTTCCTGCATATGTTCATCCCGAATACCAAAGCTGTATTCGGGGAACATCCAACCCGGATTGGCGATCGGCATATACGGGAAAGCCTGGCCAATCACGGCAACCTTAACCCCACCCCGTTCGAAGAATTTATAGGGTTTGAATATTTCCGCGGGTTCATCCCATTCCGCGTCAAAAATATTCTGCCCTAACGCTGCAAAGGGCAGATCTTCAATGATCTCGTTGACACGATCAGAGCCAAGCGTGAACTCCCAGTGGAAGGTCATCGCATCTGGTTTCAAGGCATTCATCACGTCGACCATGTCCTGGCCTTGGCTGTGATAACAGGAATAGGAGCCGTGCCATGTATCGCCACCATCCAGCAAAAGTGCATCAGGGCGCTCGGCACGAATGGCATTGATCACGGTGGACACACGATCCAGACCGCCAACACGGCCATATGCTTTGGCAAGCGAGGAAAAATCCTCATGGGTCAGGGCATATTGCGCCGGTGTATTGTCAGCGATGCCATAGATCCTGCGGAAGTCGGCCCCCGTGACATGTGGCACCTTACCTTTGTTGTTTCCTACGCCCAGATTGATTTCGGGCTCGCGAAAATAGATCGGCTTCAGCTGCGCATGAATATCGGTAATATGAATCAGCGACAAATTGCCAAAATTGTCAAATTGCAGCAGTTGATCTTGGGTCAAAGCCTGCTGTGCGGCCACGCGGGACCAAGAACCAAAGCCTGACAAACCATAGAGCGAGGCAGCAGCCATGCTGACCTGAAGAAAATCGCGACGGGAAATCATAATCGATCATCCTATGAAATATTTTACATATTCGCATACGTGAATGTACTAACTAAGAACACTCCCGCGCCAGCAAGACGCGGGAGTGGCAGGACTTAGTTACGAACAGCAGGTGTTTCGATGGACAAACCATTTGCGCGGGAAGACACATAGAGTTCCAAGGCACGGAACGCGTCAGAACCAACTTTATAAGGCTCTGCACGCACGTCGCGAATGCAGCCCTTAAAGCGATCATGCACCGAATTAAGCTTGGCATTTTTCAAGCGATAGGTCGGGAAGCCATTAATTTGCCCCTGACTGAGATGGTCAGCGCGGATGTTGTTGTCGTAGTTGTCTTCGTGGCAATTGGAGCAAGACATATTCAATTGACCATGGCGGGTATAATAGATTTCCTTACCCTGCTCCCAAAACGGCTTGGCATCGCCATCAATTGTCACATTCATCGGCATACCACGAGACTGCAGACCCACAAGAGTCACCATGGATTGCATCTGAGTGCTGGACCATCCCCAAGCTTTGGCACCCATTTGTTCGGTGCGGCACTGGTTGATCTGGTCTTCCATGGTCTGCAGCTTACCGTCTTTGACACGCGGCATCGAAGCGCGCAGCCCCTTGAAATCCTCAACATCAGCATGGCAGTCAGAACACGCTTTTTCCGCAGTGCCTTCCGCCGTTTCAAACACATCAACGGCTTGATCAATGAAAACAAAAGCGGGGTTCTCAAAATCATCCAACTGTAGCGCCTGTGTCTCACTAGAGCGGAAAACCCAGCCTGAATAGATCTCATCCAGATTTTCTTGCAAATGTGCTGGGGCTTCGGTTTTGGTCACAAGTTCCTGGCCTTCAATAACCAGTTTGGCATCTTCGTCTGCTTGGGCTGTGTGGCTTCCCAATGCCAATACGGCACCCAGAGCCAGCGAAAGCAGAAATGGTCCTTTGCCCATCAAACGGTCCTCCCTCTATCGGTCGACAGCGATGCGGACAGGAAGCCACACCGACATCAACCTCTTTGTTTTAAAGCGCACTTGCCTGCCAAAATCCGGGTTCCTCAATCCGAAAATCGCGGCAACAACGCCCGATATATTGGTCAATATCTTGGTCAGGCGATCTTTATTTTCTTTTTGGTTTCATAGACCGACCCGTCATCGTCATACCAAGTGAAATGAAACTCACCGGCTTCCGGAACAAGCGAGTCAAACTGGATATATGGATTGGTCGAAATCGCAGGTTCCAGAGTGACGTCAATTACATTTTCACCGTTAAAATCACAGGTGAAACGATTGATGATGGAGCGCGGAATGAGGTTGCCGTCGCCATCTTTGCGTTGACCCGATTCCATTTTATGGCTGATCAGAGACTTGATCGTAATGCTGTCGCCAGCCGCCGCTTTTTTTGGAACTTTAACGCGAGGTTTTACGCCCTTAGCCATTTAAATGATCCTTCCCGAGTGCATTTTCATGCGAATGATCTGTGCTCGCCGGTTGAAAATGCAAAAACAAAGAGTTGCAATGTGATCGTCGAACCTGCGTTCGGACACAATGCTCAGTTTTTAACCACCGCAACCGCCGATGGTAACTTTGACAGTCGATTTGGCGCTGCGAAATGAACCATCCGCCATCTGCGCAATCGCAACAACATCCTGCGTGGTGGCAAGACGAATGCGGGTCGATGCAGACTGTGATGGATTGAGAGGGCCAAACTTGAAAGTTGCAACCGCGGGCGTCGGGTTACCAGCAGCCAGAAGCATAATAGAGACGGCTCCTTTAGCGCTCACCTCAACAGGCACAGTGTTGCCATTTTCCGCAATTTCTGGTGCAGACAGATCAACACCGCCCTCAGTCACCTCTTTGCCGCCAGTAAAAGCCGCTATCGCATCATCGGTCCCAGTAGCAAGAGCGGGCAAGCTTATAAAGCTCGCTGCAACCACAGCACCCGTGCCAATCGCAAGAACGTCCCTGCGTGTGTATGTCATTTCAAACCTCCATTGACGAAAAGAGCCACAAGGGCAGGCCGGTGCCTGCCAAACTCGCTCCCACTCACTGTTCTTTAAGTGTTTTCAAATAGGCGACAACATCTTCAACTTGCTGCGCCGTAAGTATGGTTTTGCCTTTAAATTGCTTGGCTGTGCGTGGAAAATCCTCTCCCACATAAAAACCCGGCATGATGGTGCCTTCGTATGTATTTTTGGAATTAATGATGATGCCGCGAAGCTCTGCCTCATTCCAGCGATCAGCAACACCATCGAGGCTTGGTCCAACCTCTCCGTGGAATTGCTCCAGTTTCATCTCGCTATTTTCGTGACAAGCAAGGCAATTGCCCAATTTGCGACTGATGAAGGTTTTGCGGCCTTCTTCGGCCACACCCGCTTGACCCGTCAAGGGCGCAGGAACCGCCCCTTCATCAAAGGTCACATCGCCGGGTTTGACCACATCGGCCATCGCAGCACTGGAACCAAGGATCAGGGCAAATGCTGCCCAAGCTATATGTTTCATTCCGGTCCTCCCCTAGATCAGACGCTCTCCCGTCACTGGTCCTGCGACTGATCGCGTCTGTTTCTTTCTTTGTTGCTCTTAGCGTTTAGCTACGTCTTTTTGCGTATTATTGAGGTATTTAGCCTCATCTTTTACGATTCCACAAGAACAAATTCAAAAAACTGAATTTCATAATGTGTCAGAGACATACATTTGGCAATCAGGCCAAAGTCTCATTAGACATCGTTATCTCACTGTTGCTGCGCAGCAAATTTACGAGCGTGATACTTTTGAAAGCTTTCTTCGCCCTCATAGCCCTTCTCCATCACCCAATTGAGAAGGTTGAGGGTCGTATGCCGGCCAAAGGCCCCCGGCATTTGCACGACTGCAGCTCGATTTGCTGGCATGTCGCCACTGACAGTTTCAGGGAAAAACATCAGAGTGGGCGTAAACAGAGCACCCCATTTTTTTACAATCTCTTTTTCCGGCAGAGCTTCGCCGTCAAAATCTGTCACTTCCACATCGCCGAACATATTGATCTGCACGACAAAGAAATTCTCTTCGATAAAGCTGGAAATTTCAGAACGAGGAAAAACCTCTTCATGCATCTTTTTACAATAGATACAGCCCCTCTGCTCGATGATAATCATCAGCCGCTTGCCCTCAGCGGTTGCTTCGGCCAAATCTTCTGAAAGATCCTTAAAGGTGTCTCGCATCCATGATGTTTTGTGCAATCCGTCATCACCCATTTCGGACCATGCCGGACCTACCGCCCCCGTCGTAATACCAACGAACAGCAGCAGTGCTGCGAAAATTCCAATCACATGTTTCATAGTCTGAGGCCTCCCCTCCTCATGTTGGTTATCTTTCCAATTTTAAAAGCTCCGGTAGAGCGCATCAGCCAATTGCACTAAAAATCGGAAATGTTTCAATCATCCATTGCGCGATATAGTTGATGCTGTTGGTGGCAATCAAAACACCAAACAATATCAGCATTCCCCCCATAATCTTCTCGATCAACCCAAGATGCTTACGGAACCCCGCCATCCAGCGCATGAAGGGTCCTATGAACATAGCAGCCAACACAAAAGGCAAGGTCATCCCCAATCCATAGGCAAACAACAGCACAGCGCCCGACTGGGCGGCATCCGCCCCTGCCGCCATAAACAGGATAGAGGCAAGCACCGGCCCGACACACGGCGTCCAACCGAAGGCAAAAGCAAGCCCAATGAGATAAGCCCCAGCATAGCCAACACTGCTTGTTGACCCCGCATCGCTACGAAACTGCCGATATAGAAAGCCGATGCGCATGATCCCGAGAAAATGCAACCCCATTACAATAATGACCGCTGCCGCAACCCAGCGCAGAATGTCGAAATACTCCCGCACAAATTGCCCGAATATCGACGCGGCCATGCCCAACATCATGAAAACGGAGATCACACCGGCTGCAAAACAAATGGCCGCCAAGATGGCCCTACGACGCACAGTCCCATCAATCTCAGCATCAGCGGAGATCTGGTTCATGCCGACACCCGCCAAATAACTCAAATAAAATGGGACGATGGGCAGAATGCATGGAGATAAAAATGACAAAAGTCCTGCCAACAAGGCTCCCCAAAGCGTTACATCTAGCAAATCAGACTCCTATCGCTTGTAAAATTCACATATTCAAATTAAATTATGTATTCCGATCTGCGTCAATATGAATATGATGATTATGATACATTCACTCCTATTTCTGATTTTTCTGGCCTGTGCGCCTGCAAGCGCAGCTCCCGTTGAACCCACGGGTGTCGGTATGGAATTACTAATGGTCGAAGCAGAAGGGTGTGTCTGGTGTGCCCGATGGAATAAGGAAATTGGACCCATCTACCCCAAGTCGAGCGAGGGGAAACGCGCCCCTTTGCGACGAATCGATAAACAAACATCGCTCCCGTCGAGCTTCAAACTGACGCGTGGTTTTTTCTATACGCCCACATTCATTTTGCTTGTGGACGGGACGGAAAAAGGACGCATTGAGGGTTATCCTGGCGAAGATTTTTTCTGGGGCCTACTTGCACAATTGCTCGCATCTGTAGATAAATCGGCATCGGTCGAATTGGAACGACAACAAGACAACAACGCTCGGTGACAAACAATGCCTCTACCCGTTTTTCGCGAGAATATGGATGAAGCTGACTTGGATAAAATGGCGCGCAATGCCAACCTTGCGTCCAACTTTCTCAAGGCCATTGGGCATGACGGCCGACTGATGATCCTGTGCCATTTGGTAACGGGCGAAAAATCTGTCACCGAATTGGAAGATTTGCTCTCCGCGCGACAAGCTGCGGTGTCCCAACAGCTCTCCCGCCTGCGCCTCGAAGGCTTGATCGAACCACGCCGCGAAGGAAAGTCCATCTATTACCGCTTGACCGATGATCGCCCAAAACAAATAATGGAAGTCGTCTACGACTTGTTTTGTCGGGATGAAGATCAGGGCGAAAAATAAAAATCACATCGCCTAGGCAAGCCGAACATACAAAAAGTGTGGCGGCTTAGGGAGGAAACCTGCGATGACTGATTTTTTCAGTGCACCTATACTTGTGACTGCAATCGGCTTGTTCGGCGGCATTTCGCTTGGCCTTGCTGCAAGGTTGGGGCAATTTTGCACCCTTGGTGCCATTGAAGACTATTTCTATTCCAGCTCGGATTTGCGCCTGCGGATGTGGGGCATTGCGATTGGCGTTGCTATCATCGGAAGCTTTGGTCTTGTCCAGTTCGGTGCTCTGAACCTTGCCAGCACACCCTATCTCAATCAGCATTGGTATCCGATGCAAAGCATCGCTGGAGGCTTACTGTTTGGCTACGGCATGGCCATCTCGGGCAATTGCGGCTTTGGTGCACTGGCCCGCTTAGGCGGCGGCGATTTACGCGCCTTTGTCATTGTGGTTGTCATGGGAATATGTGCCTATGCCACCATCTCTGGCCCCCTCGCCTATGGGCGTGTTTGGCTGTTTCCACCCCAGCAATCAAGCCCCGCACTACCCGGCATTGCAAATGACCTCTCAGCCCTCACCGGTATTTCCACCGCAGCCGTCGGCATCACAATCGGTCTGTTGCTTTTGATCATCGCCATTTATCCAAGCCATGTCAGGCAAAGCCGTAAAACGCTTATTTGGGGCGTCATCGTCGGTTTGGCCATTGTCTCGGGCTGGTGGGGTACCCAATGGGTATCAACCGACAGTTTCGACGCAGTCCCAGTGACCACCCACACCTTTTCCGGTCCCATTGGAGAGTCCATTCTCTATATCATGACGGCTTCAGGCAGCGAGCTGAGTTTTGGCATCGGTTCGGTAGCAGGCATCTGGATCGGCGCATTCATTGGCAGCTTGATCAAGGGTCACTTTCGCTGGGAAGCCTGTGAAGACCCGAGGGAATTGCGCCGGCAGATCATTGGGGCGGGCTTGATGGGCGTCGGAGCGGTAACAGCCGTTGGCTGCTCAATCGGTCAAGGCTTGTCTGCCATATCCGTCCTCTCCTACAGTGGACCAGTCACCCTGATCGCCATTATCGCAGGCGCGGCGCTGGGCTTAAGGCAGATTATGGTCGGCTTTGCCAACCCGATCTAACCCCTATCAGCCTTGACCAAACAAAAAAGGCCGCTACAAAGCGGCCTTTTCAATTCAACAGGAGGTGAAATAACCCAGATTACTTGCCGATTTTGATCGCCCGACCCTTTTTAAAGGATTCAGCGGCCGCTGTAGCAAGCTCCATGGCTTTCAGCCCGTCAATTTGATTGGGATAGGCTTCATCCTGTCCTGCCACCAAACGACAGAATGTCTGCAACTCGGCTTTATAGGCCAGAGCGTACCGCTCCATAAAGAAGTCGAGCAGTGGATCACTGCGATACCCTTGTTTGTTAGCGAGCGTAACGGCTGTACCGCGCAGGTTGTTTGCCCGAACCATACCCTTGGAGCCATGCACTTCAACGCGTTGATCATAGCCATAGCTTGCACGACGGCTATTCGTGATCGTGACGATTTTGCCTGAAGCTGATCGTAGGGTTGCGGTTGCTGTGTCCAGATCACCAATTTTGCTAATCTCAGGATCAGTCAACACGGAACCCGTGGCAAAGACTTCAACAATCTCGTCGTCCAGCACATAACGAGCCATGTCGAAATCATGGATCATCATATCAATAAAAATACCGCCCGAAGATTTCAAATAGTCTAGCGGAGGAGCAGAGGGGTCACGCGAGGTGATTTGCACCAGCTCGACTTCCCCCACTTCACCATTTTTAATGTTACGCTTGACAGCATCAAAATTGGTATCGAAACGACGGTTAAACCCGATCATCATTTTGACACCCGCTTTTTCAACGGCGGCAACGCATTCTCGTACTTTGGCTAAATTTAGATCGATTGGTTTTTCGCAAAAGATATGCTTGCCACCTTGAGCTGCTTCAAGGATTTGCTCGGCATGCTGATCGGTCGGAGAAGCAATAATGACAGCATCGATCTGGGGGTCGTCTACAATTTCCAACAAGGTCGCGCGCCGGGCACCGGTCAGCGCCTGAATATAGGCGGCGGCTTCGTCGCGAGGATCATGAATTGCAACGATCTCCACCTTATCCATAGCACTTACAGCTCTGGCATGAATTTGTCCAATGCGGCCAGCACCAAAAAGACCGATACGAATCATATTTTTCTCTCCAATAACCATACATACAAACAGGCACGTCGTTGAAACGGTTCTATGTGACAGGATGATTGCATCCCTGGCCCGTTCAACACTATTCACCAATATTCGGGAATGACTGCCCCCGAATAGGCAAATTAGCCTTTAGTTTCACTTCATTTGCACCAAACGACGCTCACAGTCAAATTCATGTATTGCATAGCTCCTGCGCGACGCCTGAGATGAATGCATATGAAGCCTATAATAAGGACTTAGATTATGGGTAGAATGCCGGCGGCCACAGCATAGTCCTGCCCAAACATCAAAAAACAATTTCTCTTAAAGGTTGATTTATCAGCATTTTTCCTTATCGCACAACACCTGACCAAAGAGTTCAGACAGAAAATCGCATCGACAACGAGATCGAAAGCTTTAAAACGCGTCGAGGCGCGTAGCGACAAAAAATCAACAGGCAAGCCTGCGTCAACAGAACAAATCAACCAATACCCCGTCAATCCAACTATTCAGGTGATAGCCCGACAGGAACCCGCAATGCCCGCCATAGGGCACAATTTGCAAAGTCATACCGTCCAGCTTTGGTAATAAAGCGCTGCTCTCGACGGGAATAATCGGATCATCCTCAACCATAACAATGTGGCAAGGCGCATCCATTCGTTTGAGATTGTGCTCATTGAGCGCATAAGCACGAAAGTAACTTGAAGCGGTTGCATGATTTGAAAAGCGCGGCACAAAATCCTCATGCATAGCTATAATGTCAGTGTGGCCAAGCAAATCTGTATGGGCCTGATAGTCCTCAAACAAGGCGATCTTCTTTTCAAACGACCTTTGCCATTTGGCGCAGAAATAGCGATTATAGATAAAGAATTTCTGGATCGAAAAAGCCGCCTGCTCTGGATCAATCGGCGGCGACACAGCAACGACCTGATCCACGTGCATCCCGCGATCCGCCAGATTGGCCGCCACCCGCACCACCAGATTTGCCCCTAGAGAAAATCCGGTCAACCCGACATAGCGATGCGGATAGATCATGCAGATTTGCTCCATCGCGTCCAGTATTTCGGTTAAGCGAACGGCCAAAAACGGATCATGATTGAGATGATGACTAGGGCCATGATCCCGCATATGCAGCCGAAAAATTGAAAAGCCCTGTTCATACAAAGCTGCTGAGACAGATTGCAAATAAGTGGAGTTGGCATTGCCCTCCCACCCGTGCAGCAGCACGATCATGCCGCGCGATGGGTCCCGCCCTGGAGTGTGTAATCCATGCAATCTCACGCCATCACTACAGTTCAAAACTACCTCTGTACTGGCCGCGTTCATTTGTTTGGCCCGCTTGGCCACCAACCACTTGCGCGGTCCATTGTTACCAAAAATCGTATTGATATGGCGATTGCGTAAGCCAAACGGCGGTCTGCTATCCATCACAGTCTCATCAGTCAATTTGCAAGGGGATCAGCATTGGCCTGATAACATCAGAAATCAAGTCATAGCCTCCTCTTCATCCCGCGACAAAAAAAGCGCCCGGCAGAACCGGGCGCTTTCTAAACGACATAAACGAGCTTACAGATCAGCCAATAATCGCATTAAACGTCGCGCTTGGGCGCATAACCGAGGCTTTTTTCTCAGCGGCGGGGTGGTAATAACCACCAATGTCAGCAGCTGGGCCCTGCGCCGCGGCCAACTCAGCCAAGATTGCAGTCTCACCTTCAGCCAGCGCTTTTGCAATGGGCGCAAAATGGGCTGCCAATGCGGCATCGTCTGTCTGGGCAGTCAGAGCCTCAGCCCAATATCGCGCAAACCAGTAATGGCTATCACGATTGTCTGGCTCACCCACTTTACGGGACGGTGATCTGTTGTTGTCCAGAATGCCCTGTGTTGCAGCTTCCGCTGCCACGCCAAGCACGCCAGCCTTACTGTTACCTTTGCTGTCAGCCAAGAAATTCAGGCTTTCACCCAAGGCACAGAATTCACCCATTGAATCCCAGCGCAAATGGTTTTGAGAAACCAACTGCTGAACATGCTTTGGTGCAGACCCGCCTGCGCCCGTCTCGAACAAGCCACCACCATTCATCAATTTAACAATCGACAGCATTTTGGCCGAAGTACCCAGTTCAAGGATCGGGAACAGATCGGTCAGATAATCACGCAACACATTGCCGGTGATGGCAATGGAATCTTTGCCTGCAGTGATAGTGTTCAACGAAGCACGGGTCGCTTCACGCGGCGCCATAATAGAAAACTTGTCAGCAACGCCAGCCGCTTCCAATGCAGGCGTCACATATTTGATCAACTCTGCATCATGGGCACGGTTGGCATCGAGCCAGAAGATTGCCTCAGATCCTGTAAGACGCTGACGATCCAAAGCCAGTTGGATCCAGTTTTCAATAGGCGCTTTGTTCACAGTGCAAGCGCGCCAGATATCGCCTTTTTCAACATCATGGCTCAGCAATGCTTCTCCGTTGGCAAGAACGATACGAATGCTACCCTCTGCAGGGGCCTCGAAAGTGGTTGGATGAGAACCATATTCTTCGGCTTTCTGGGCCATCAGACCAACGTTAGCAACTGAACCAGCGGTAGCAACATCCAATGCACCATTTTCTTTGAAGAATTTGATGCTTTCATCATAGATGGTTGCGTAACAATTATCCGGAATGACGCAATTCAAATCGCCCTTGGATCCGGTCTCGTCCCAGCCTTTACCGCCAGCACGGATAACAGCAGGCATGGACGCATCGATAATAACATCAGAAGGCACATGCAGGTTGGTGATACCTTTGTCGCTGTCTACCATATAAATGGACGGACGCTCTGCATTCAGCGCATCAATGTCTGCCTGTATTTCAGCCGCATTCGGCATTTCGGCAATCCGAGCCAAAACGTCGCCCATACCAGAGTTGGGATTCACACCGGCGGCCGCCAGAGCGTCGCCATATTTGTCAAAAACAGGGGCCAACCAAGCTTTCACTGCGTGCCCAAAAATGATGGGGTCTGAAACCTTCATCATCGTGGCCTTCATGTGCAACGAGAACATGATGCCGTCTTTTTTGGTATTTTCAATTTCTTCAGCAAGGAAAGCAGACAAAGCCTTTGCGGACATAAAAGTCCCATCAACCACGGTGCCATCACCCAACACCCAACCATCTTTCAAAACGGTCACAGCGCCATCTTTAGCGACAAATTCAATTTTCGCGGCACCAGCCTGATCGGCAGTCAAGGTCGCGGCTTTCTCATTGGCATAAAAGTCGTTGCCTGACATAGACGCAACATGCGTTTTACTGTCAGATGCCCACTTGCCCATCGAATGCGGGTTCTTTTGAGCATAATTTTTCACGGCTTTTGCAGCACGGCGATCAGAGTTGCCTTCACGCAAAACCGGGTTTACGGCAGAGCCCTTTATTGCATCATAACGAGCCTTGATTGCTTCTTCATCTGCATTTGATGGCTCTTCTGGATAGCTCGGCAGATTATAGCCCTGCGCTTGAAGCTCTTGGATAGCGGCAACCAACTGGGGCACAGAAGCAGATACGTTTGGCAACTTGATCACGTTGGCGCCTGGAGTTTTTACCAACTCACCCAATTCAGCCAGATCGTCGCTTTGACGCTGGGCATCAGTCAGATTTTCCGGGAAGGTGGAAATAATTCGACCAGCAAGGGAAATATCCTTGGTGCCAACCTTAATGCCTGCAGCATCTGCAAAGGCGCGAATAATTGGCAAGAACGATGCGCTCGCCAGTTCTGGCGCTTCGTCTACAGTCGTATAAATGATATCAGGGGTGGTTTGATCTGCCATATTAATTACCTTTCCGGTTCTCGAATTCCTTAGCGCACACCCAATTAAAAGCTGCCTAACTTGAAAAGTGCCTGACTTGGCAGGATCATTTCTCAATGGGATATACGTAAAACTTGAAGCAGCCGGGCTGCCAGCCCTTTCGTTGAAGATCGCCCAACGGGGCAGATCTCATCAAAGAAAAGGCCAAGTGGTTCAAAATCTCAATCATTCAGTACCAACCGAACAATTGCCAAAATACTAAATCGCGTAACGAGGCTTATCGGGAGTAAGAAACCTGCTCCACGCGAGCGCACTATGCGCCAACCCGCGTTCGACATTCAAGCATGGAGTGCTCTATATATCTGGGCTTGCCACAAATTTGTCCCGCAAAACCAAAGTGCTGACCAAGTCTTTAGTCCCAAGAACAAGGCATTGATATTCAACATCTGTCGCATTCACCAAATACAGCCAAATCAAGCCAACGCAGATCAATGGCCCCCGTTTTGTTACAATTAGGCACCATTTGAAGGACCTCTCTACTGGTTTCCCCCAACAACAAAATTACGCATATTCGTTACGGCATCACAAATTTAAAGTATACTTTAATGTATTCAAAGCATCTCTAAATCTGCAGCATTATTATTCCTCGCTAGAAAAGCCGAAATTACGGAGCCCTTTCTTTAAAATTGGCATGACTTTACAGCAGCTTAGAATTATTCGAATATTCAAATTCATTTAACACCATGTCTCCGACACCGCAAATCTGCATATCAAATTTTGCCAATTGATCAAAATCAACGCCTCTGTGCAGTGAACTATCTAAGCCAGAAAAAGACCAATGCACCCACAGAAGGGCCCATTTCATGAGTTCCAAACATCAGGACTTCACGCCAGTTGTCGACTTGACCATCCCCTCCGGCGCAGGCCCAACGCGACAAAAAAAGCCTCGTTATGTCACTCTGACTCCACCCTGCAGCAATGTCTGCCCTGCTGGCGAAAACATTCGCGAATGGCTATCAGCGGCTCAAGCAGGCGACTATCACAAAGCTTGGGAAATCTTGACAGCTGAAAACCCTATGCCTGCTGTGCATGGCCGGGTTTGCTATCATCCTTGCGAACAAGGCTGCAACCGAGGTCAGGTAGACGATTCGGTTTCCATCCACGCAGTGGAGCGCTTTTTGGGTGACTTGGCCAACAAAGAAAACTGGGCCTTCAAAAAAATCCGCCCTGACAGTGGCAAAAAAATTCTCATTGTAGGCGCAGGACCATCCGGTCTGTCTGCTGCCTATCATTTGGCACGCTTGGGCCACGAAGTCGAAATCTTTGAAGCAGGCCCCATTGCTGGTGGCATGATGCATTTTGGCATTCCAGCCTACCGGATGCCGCGCGAAGAACTCGCTCAAGAAGTGGCACGCATCGAAGCACTCGGCGTCAAGATCGTAACCAACCACAAGGTCACGGACCTGCTGGAAGAGATGGAACTGGGCAGTTTCGATGCAGCCTATATCGCCATCGGGGCAGGAATGAGCCGCCGGGTCGACATACCGGCCCGCGATGCAGTCCAAGTGCTCGATGCCGTTAATTTGTTACACGACACATCAGATGGACATCCGCCTCTCCTTGGCCGCAGGGTCATTGTTTATGGCGGTGGCAACACCGCAATGGATGCGGCCCGCACAGCCAAACGCCTTGGCGCCGCCGAGACCATGATTGTCTATCGCCGCGATCGGGAACATATGCCTGCCCATGATTTTGAAGCTGACGAGGCGATGGCCGAAGGTGTTAAAATCAAATGGCTAACTACCATCAAAGAAATTCAAGGCTCCGAACTCACCGTCGAACGCATGGAAATTGATGAAACCGGCAGACCGCAACCAACCGGTGAATTTGACACCCTGTCAGCAGATGCAGTCGTTCTAGCCCTCGGCCAACAGACCGAAAGCACTTTCTTGAACAAAGTGCCCGGACTGGTCTTTTCTTCAAACGGCACCGTCGTTGTTGGCCCCAATCAAATGACCGATGTACCGGGTGTATTCGCCGGTGGCGACATGGTCCCCGGTGATCAATCCGTGACCATAGCAACAGGGCACGGCAAAAAAGGCGCTCGCCATATCGACGCATGGCTGGCTGGCACCACCTATCAAGAACCGCTTCCGACCGACATTGTCACATTCGACAAACTGAACCTGCCGGTCTATTCCGATGCAGACTCTTCGGAACAAGCCGAAGTTTCAGCAAAAAAACGCGTCGAGAATTTCGGCGAAGTCCTGTCAGGCCTAACCGAGGAAGAAGCCCGGTATGAGGCCCAGCGCTGCTATTCATGCGGCGACTGTTATGAATGCGACAATTGTTTGGCGGCATGCCCCGAAGGGGCCATCATCAAACTTGGCAGAAATAGAGGCTACACCGTCGATTGGGACAAATGTACCGGCTGCTCGGTTTGTTATGACCAATGCCCTTGTCACGCCATCGACATGATCATGGAGGCACGCCCCAATGTCTGAGCATTCCCCAAAACAAGATACAATGGACGGCAACACAGCGGTTGCCCATATCGCCTACCGGGTCAATGAAGTCTGCGCGATCTATCCCATCACGCCTTCCTCCAATATGGCTGAACTGGCAGACGAATGGACCTCTGCCGGTATCAAGAACATCTGGGGCAACGTTCCTGTTGTGCAACAGATGCAGAGCGAAGCAGGCGCAGCAGGCACCCTGCACGGCGCGTTACAAGCGGGTGCCCTGACCACAACCTTCACGGCCTCGCAAGGGCTGTTGCTCATGCTTCCCAATATGTTCAAGGTGGCAGGCGAGCTGACCCCTACCGTGTTCCATGTCGCGGCCCGCGCCATTGCCACCCATGCCTTGTCAATTTTTGGTGATCATTCCGACGTCATGGCGGCTCGCTCTACGGGCTTTGCCATGTTGGCCTCTGCCTCGGTACAAGAAGCCCATGACATGGCGCTGGTAAGCCACGCCGCAACACTCAAATCCCGCGTTCCGTTTATGCACTTTTTCGATGGGTTCCGCACCTCTCATGAGGTCAACACCATCGACATGATCGACGATGATCAAATCCGTGATATGATCGATGACGATCTGGTCCGTGCCCACCGCGCACGCGCTCTGAGCCCGGACAATCCGGTGGTGCGCGGCACAGCGCAAAATCCGGATGTGTTTTTTCAGGGCCGAGAGGCCTCCAACACATTCTATAACGACGTACCGCAAATCGTTGAAGACGCGATGGACCGCCTCGCGACCCATACTGGACGCCAGTACAAACCGTTTGACTATTACGGCGCACTGGACGCAGAACGCGTCATCGTCGCTATGGGGTCTGGTATTGAGATCGTACAGCAAACGGTTGAAGAAATGCTCGCCAGAGGCAAAAAGGTCGGGCTCTTGGTAATCCGCCTCTATCGACCTTTTTCCGTCAAACATATGTTGGCCGTTCTGCCCACAAGCGTGAAAAAGATCGCTGTGCTTGACCGCAACAAAGAACCAGGCGCAACTGGCGAACCGCTTTATCTTGATATTATCGCCTCTATGGCCCAAGCCGTTGCACAAGGCGAATGGGCAACCATGCCCCGCATCGTTGGCGGTCGCTATGGCCTATCATCGAAAGATTTCACCCCCGCTCAGGCAAGAGCCGTGTTCCAAGAGTTGGGCAAAGACGCACCGCGTAACAACTTCACTGTCGGCATCAATGATGATGTCACTCACCTCAGCCTCGACGTTGATACCAGCTATGACATTGAAAAAGATGATGTGGTTCGTGCTGTCTTCTACGGCCTTGGTGCCGACGGCACCGTCGGGGCCAACAAAAACAGCGTAAAAATCATCGCTGGCGTAGATGGGCGCTATGCGCAGGGTTACTTCGTCTATGATTCCAACAAATCAGGCTCCGTCACCGTCTCGCATTTGCGCTTTGGTCCCAAACCGATCAACGCCCCATATCTTGTTGCCAGCGCCAATTTTGTTGCGTGCCACCAATTCCATTTCACCCAAAAAATGGACATGCTAAGACTGGCAGCCAAGGGTGCAACATTCTTGCTAAACTGCCCTTTCCCTGCGGACAAAGTCTGGGCGCACCTGCCAACCGACATGCAGCAGACGATCATCGACAAAGAGCTGAAATTCTTTGTCATTGATGCATCTTCCGCAGCACGAAAAGTGGGGCTAGGCTCTCGTACGAATACGATCTTGCAAACCTGTTTCTTTGCACTTTCGGGCGTCTTGCCACGTGATGAAGCCATCGCCAAAATCAAACAATCGATCAAGAAATCCTACGCCCGCAAAGGCAGCCACATCGTCGAGCAGAATTTTGCCGCAGTTGATGGCGCTTTGGCTGGATTGACCGAAGTGACTGTGCCCGACCAACCGTCAGGTGCTTTAAACCGCACGTCCATCGTGCCGCCACGTGCGCCAGAATTCGTGCGCAAAGTGACAGCCCAAATGATGGAAGGCCTAGGCGACAACATCCCCGTCAGCGCATTGCCTGTCGACGGCACCTTCCCTTCTGGCACAGCACAATGGGAAAAACGCAACATCGCCGAAGAAGTCCCCATCTGGGAACAGGAGATGTGCATCCAATGTGGTCAGTGTAGCTTTGTTTGCCCACACTCGGTCATTCGCGCCAAATACTTCGATGATGATGCACTGGAAAAAGCGCCGGATACCTTCAAATCGGCTCCGGTCAATGCGCGCGGCTACCCCGGCGCTCACTTCTCGCTTGCCTTCTATCTAGAGGATTGCACAGGCTGCGGTCTCTGCGTTGAAGCCTGTCCAGCGACCAGCCCGATTGAACCCGGCGTCAAGGCCATCAATATGCATGACAAGACCACCGCCAGCGGTGATCTGGTTGAATATCAACGTGACAGTCTCAGCTTTTTCGAAACCCTGCCCATCAACGACCGCTCCCGCGTTGACTTTGCCAACGTTCGCGGCGTTCAGTTCCTTGAGCCCTTGTTCGAATTTCCTGGTTCCTGTGCCGGTTGTGGCGAGACCCCTTATGTCAAACTGCTCTCCCAGTTGTTCGGGGACCGCTTGATGGTCGCCAATGCCACCGGCTGTTCCTCAATCTATGGCGGCAACCTGCCGGTCACTCCTTGGACGAAAAACGAAGAGGGCCGCGGACCGGCTTGGGCCAACTCACTGTTCGAAGACAACGCCGAATTTGGTTTGGGCTTCCGACTCGCTGCGGACAAACATCTCGAAGTCGCCTCCGGCTTGATAAAGCAACTGGCTAGCAAACTTGGTGAAGAGCTAGTCGCTGATATTTTGGAAGCACCGCAAATCCGTGAATCAGAAATACGGAACCAACGAGAACGGATCGCATCTCTGAAGACCAAACTGCTAACCATGAAGGGCAACTCCGAGGTTGATCACCTACTCTCTGTTGTTGATCATCTGGTGCGCCGTTCTGTCTGGATTGTCGGCGGCGATGGCTGGGCCTATGACATTGGTTACGGCGGCCTTGACCACGTGCTGGCCAGCGGGCGTAACGTCAACATTCTGGTTATGGATACCGAGGTTTACTCCAACACAGGCGGCCAAGCATCCAAGGCCACCCCATTGGGGGCCATCGCGAAATTTGCTGCGGCGGGCAAACGAACCCAACGTAAAGATCTTGCCATGCAAGCGATTGCCTATGGCAATGTTTATGTCGCTCAGGTGGCCTTCGGAGCCAACCCACAACAAACTCTTCAAGCCTTCCGTGAAGCCGAAGCCTATGATGGACCTTCAATCATCTTGGCCTACAGCCATTGCATCGCCCATGGCTACAATCTGCGCAATGGCCTGAACCAGCAGGACAAGGCGGTTGCATCTGGATATTGGCCGCTGCTGCGCTATGACCCTGCGCTTTATGACATGGGACAGCCTCCATTCATGCTTGATTCACCCAGGCCCAACCTCCCATTCCAGGACTATGCCTATAGTGAATTGCGTTACAGCGCGCTGGCCGCCAGTCGCCCTGGAGAGGCCACTGCATTGCTGGAAGAGGCACAGAAAGCCATTCACGAGAAGTTCCAGTCCTATGAGGAATTCTCTCAAATGAACGCTGGTCCAGACCCATCACGGGTTCTTGGCGCTGGCAGCAAGTTGTAAAGGAGGCTGATATGGATTTGACAACAAACTATCTCGGCCTGACACTTAAAAGCCCTCTCGTGGCAAGTGCCAGCCCCCTCAATGCCCATCTGGACAATCTCAAAGCTCTGCAGGACTATGGCGCGGGTGCCGTCGTCCTGCCCTCGATCTTTGAAGAACAGATCGTGCAAGAACAGGAAGTGCTGGATGCGCTGATCGACAGCAATTCGGAATCCTCAGGCGAAGCCTTGAGCTACTTCCCGACCCTGTCGTCTTATGCCTTTGATACCACCCGACAGATCACATTGATCGAGCAAGCCGTCGCCAGTCTTGATATTCCGGTCATCGCCAGCCTGAATGGCATCCACACCAGTGGCTGGGTGAATTTTGCCCGTGACATTGAGGCGGCTGGAGCCCATGCCATCGAGCTGAATATTTTCTTTGTTCCATCTGACCCAACAATATCGGGACAAGAAGTAGAGCAGCGCTATATTGACATTGTCAAAGCTGTAACGTCGGTGGTTAGTATTCCTGTCTCGGTCAAAATCGGTCCCTACTTTAGCTCTCTCGGCTCGATGGCCTCTGAGTTGGTCAAAGCCGGAGCGAAGGGTCTGGTGATGTTCAACCGCTTTTACCAGCCAGACATCAACACGCAAAAGCTAAGTATCGAACCAAGTTTGGAATTATCGACATCCTTTGAAATGCGATTGCCACTTTTGTGGATCGGCATTTTGGCGGGTCGCACCAATGCTTCCTTGGCAGCAACCACTGGTGTCGAAACACACGAAGATGTTGTGAAATATCTTCTGGCCGGTGCCGATGTCGTCATGACCACATCGTCCCTTTTGCGCCACGGGTTGGAGCATATGAAGGTGCTCTCCGATGGACTGGTTGACTGGCTGGATGCACGTGATCTGACATCGCTTGATATCATGCGCGGCAAACTCAGCCACATTTGCATTGCCAATCCGGAAAGCTATGAGCGAGCAAACTATATTAAGGTGCTGCAAAATCACGGTCGCGCTTAAGCCCTTGTGATCTGTTTGATGCAGTGAAAAAACTTGGCCCCGGCAGACACTGTCTGACCGGGGTTATTTTTTATCCAGTTCAATCATCGAAAATACACCAGCTGAGAAGACCAGATTGCGAAGAGGCAAAGGCCGCCAAATGCCAAAAACCCACCGATGGACAAACTGATACAGGCATACAGCACACGCGGTAGATGTTGCTTGAGACTGGCCGCCTTCACCGCCTTGATCGGCAATGACAAGGCCCCCGCCGACAATCCAAAAGCCGTGCCAACAAACAGGCAGAGATAAAGCCCATAACCAATAAAGTCATACTCCGGTTTGAGGATACAAAAGGGGCAATGATGGTGAGGCTGGGCATAAATATAGGGCGCAATCACCGAAATAATGGCCGTGATAGCACCAACAAAATAGACCGGACAGAACAGCGCATACAGCCAAGACAGTCGAATCCTTATAAAGCTGACGCTTGCCAACAGGCTCAAAACACCCAAACCGGCAAATAGCACCCACAAAGCCAGTTTGGGATCGAGCGACGCCAGTTGCGCTTCAATACCGGACACTTCTGGTGTGAAAATCCGAGAGCAGCAAGAGGTGATGACATCGGCTTCAAGATAGAGAAAATAGACCAGCTGCAACACCGCACCAAACACCATGACGGGCGCAAGTCCGATCAGGAACCAGTATTTGAATCGCATAAACGGATAATCACGTCCCTTGCCATCCACATGATGCAGGACCAACCAGACAAAAGAGCCAAAGAAAGCGGCCAATTTGAACAACAGAGCCGGGAAACCATAGGCATTGACATTGAGTGTTCCAACCGCGCACATCGCGCCAACAAACATCACCGCCATGCGATCTGCATTATAGACAAACAAGATCAAGCTCATCAATTCAACCAACATCACAAAGACCAAAGCAGTCGAAACCAAATAGGTTCGGCGCTCCAAAGTGATTTGGCGACCATGACCGCTGGCTGCATCCCAATGTTTGAGCAACGACACCGCAAACAGCGCAGCCCAAACAAGGATCAAACTGTCAAGCAACGAAGACAACAAAAGAGCCATAATGGCGCTTTGAAAAATCATGTTGCCTCCTCGCCGCACTGATCGTCATTGCATCGATAGTCAGAAAGCGTGTCTTTCCCCCCAACATCGACCAAGCAGCCATCTTGCATCGATACAATAATATTGACCCCATCAGACTTCCAGATGCGTGGATCGTGGCTGGACAGGATGACCGTTTTACCCTCGGCACGCAGCGACGCCATAATTGCGAGAAATTGTTCGGTCAGGGCTCCGTCAAGATTGGCAGTCGGCTCATCGGCAATCACAATAGACGGGCTATTGATCAAAGCCCGCGCAATCGCAACCCGTTGGGCTTCGCCACCAGATAGCAACTCGGTTGATACGCGCGCCTTGTGTTGCAATTGCAACTGCGTCAACAGCGCCATTGCCCGTTGTGTGAGTGCACTGTGGTCCATCCCCAATGGATAGGCAGGGATCATCACATTCTCCAACACCGACAATCCACGCAGCAGATTAAACCGCTGAAAAATAAAACCAAATTGCGCCCGTCGAATCTCTGTCATGAAATGCTCGGGCAGACCGGACAGGATGTCGCCATTGAGATAAATACGCCCCTCACTCGGACGAGAAAGACAGCCAATCATGCTCAACAAACTGGTTTTGCCAGACCCGCTAGGGCCTTTAAATACAATGGTCGCATCGAGCGGCAGTGTCAGTGAAACATCGCGCACCGCAAAGGTCTCATTGGTCTGTCCCTGATTGTAGATTTTGCTAACGCCATCAAGCCTAATCATCGCATCACCTGCTCGGGGTCAGTTATCGCGGCGCGCCAAATGGGTATCAACGTCGCGGCGGTAAAAGGAACGATGGTGAAGGTTGCAAGCGTCACCAACTGCAAACCATCAACCGATGGCATCAGGCTAAACTTCGGATAAAGCACCCCCCATCCTTGCAAAATCGGCTGCAACAGGTTCGCATTGAGAAAAAACACATGAAAATAGGCGGCGATTGTGCCCATCATGAAGGCCGTTAAAGAAACAAAGGCACCTTCCCAAATTTTCATCGCCATCACATCACCGGTTTCCCAGCCCACCGCTTTCAGGATGCCAATCTCTCGTTTTTCCTCTGCCGAGAGCCCCGAAGCTTTGTCAAAAACGAAGATCGCAAAAGCCAGCAAAGCGCCACCGAGCAGCGCCAACATAATGCCCTCTCGCCATGAGAAAATAGAGGCGTAGGTCCGCAAAATATCATTACGCGTCACAAAGCGTGCGTCGGGCAGCCGATAAGACGCTTTGCCAACAATGGTCGCTACCTCACGCTCATTGCGCACATGCAGCACCAGATCTGTATAAACGTCTGGCTCAAGCTCAAAGAAACGACGAAAATCTTCCTCGGACACCAACACCAGATCAGAGCTCACAAGCGCAGACTCGCTGCTCAAAATATCTTTGATCCGCAACACCATCGGCCTGCCTGTGGGCGATGGAAGGGTCAATATGCGGCCCTTTTCAACCCTACGAAGGCGTGCCACGCCCTCACCCAAAATGGTCTGCCCTTTTTCAAGGGCAAGACCAGCTTTATCAGCCCCGGGCACCATCAAGGTGTAATTGGCACGGCTCGAACGATCATAAAAATACCCCCACAAACGCCCTTCTGCCTTGCGCACCCCACGGATTTTTCCAATGGCTTCAAGATAACTCAGGGGCACCAGATCATGCCGCCCCATTTTCAACCTTTGTACCGTGATCTCAGGCGCAGCTTTCAACAACAGTGCCGCTTCGTTGCGAATGGCGTTTGAGAAAAACATCACCGACGCAAGCAGAAAAACCACCAACACATAAACCAACAACAAAATAAGATTGCGAGCCCAGCGACGCCGCATCGATGACAGAGTAAAATCCATCAAATAGAGCTGACGCCGCATATAAGAACCCCGGGCCGTCACAGCAGTCATGGCCGGACCTCCCTATGCAGCAGATGATTGGGAGGCGCGATCAGAGATCCCGTCGGGAAATGATCAAGCGACGTGGGGTGATCCTGAAAGGCAGAATGAAAATCGGCCATTGAGGGATGCCGTGTATAGCGCGCTTCGGTAAAAAGCGCCAGATCACTCAGCCCCAACGGGCGCACCAAGCTTTCTCGAAACAATTGCAAACGCATGGGACCCTCAGATAAGGCACCATGCATCAGCACTAGAAACATCAGCGTGATCAACAGGCCCCATAAGGCTAGCGCATAAAAAGAAGGTCGCTGCATCATTGAGAAGGGATCTCCCCACGATCAAGCGCCAGCAACAATTCCATGGTCACCTCCTGAAAGGTGAGTAGACGCTGTCCTTTGTGATCTTTCATAAACTCATCAGCATCAAAGCGATCCAGGTGCGGAATCAGATCATGCCCCATCGGCCCCAGAACGTCCGACCCAGCTACATAGAGCGCGGTGCGGGCATCAATACGCGCCGTAGCATAATAGTCGGTCACGCCAATGCGCAAGATGTCTTGTTGCTTGCGCCCTGATGCGTATTTCTCCATGTCCAATAGATATTTGAACATATCCTTGGCGCCATCAAAATGATCGGCATGTCCATCACGATACAAAACCGTAGCAATCCAATCGGGATAACGAGCAGGAAACATACCACAAACCGGACAACTGTCACGATCATGCGGCATCGGCGTTCCGAACGGCGTTTGGTCAGACGGATCAGCACTCACAGACTGCGCCACGACCATATCGCTGTTCACAATCAAGCCAACACAGCCACACAGACCCCAAAGGCCTCGTATCATAAAGCTTCGCCGCTCAGGGCTTTCGGCCTTGGCATTTGAAGACAATTGGTGTGAAGCATCAGGATTATTATCTGGATTGCACATAGGCCATCCCTTGATCATTGGGCCAAAAAACACAACAGCGCTGGAAGGTAGAAACAAACAGAGGCTCACATCCGCTCATCTCCACCTTCCATGCCACCAAGAGCAAAAGCTCTAGTTTGCTTTGTCTTTCATTGCCTTCATCTTTTTATCCATATGAGCGTGCTTTTCAGCGCGGCGCTTGCGGATCATCAAGGTGTTTTTGGCCATATCGCCATAAGCCGCTTCTAGCGCAGCATCAAATGGCACCACCCGCTCGGCTCCAACGCTGGCAGCTTTGGCCGCATCAGCATAGGCCCACTTGCGCGACGCCGACATGGTACCAGGCTTGCTTGGATCAAGAGCATAGTGGGCGTCTTCAACTTTGATCAGAGGTTTGATTTCTGCGTCAGATCCTGCATCCCCTACCCAGATATTTTTAGGGCCGCTATCCATATTCAAGGACAAAGAAATAGCAGCACAATGAATGGAACAGGTGCCTTCTGTGGCATCATTTTCATATTGAATAAGATGGCGTGTATGGCTCCATTTCTGTCGATCCATACCGCAATAACTGCAAGTCGGATATTTCTCAAATTCCTTGTCGGTCGGATTGGCGTCTATTTTCAAATGGCTGGTTGGACCATGCGGCTTAGCATGATTTGATTGTTCCATTTTGGCGTTGGCAGTAACGCTTGCAAGAACAGTAAAAACAGGAGCCAGAGCGGCAGATGTCAAAAGGCTGCGACGGTTCATATCGGTTTTCCCAAATTTAAAACTACAAAGCAAAGCCAAACCATGCGCCACAACATGCAGAGACATGCCGCGATTCCGCATTATCAAACGCCCCCGAACGGGACATCACGGGTCCGACTACGATTATCAGGAGAGTTGGGAGAATGCTGGCGGGCCGCGAATATAAAGCGTCTGCGTGCGGGCTATTGCGGCAAATTGGTCTACGCGAGCAAGAAAGTGCAGTTTAGCGAATTGTGGGACCGCAACAATATCGGCGATCACCACATCCATCATGGCAGCGGTGACAGCGGAGGCGCACACCGGACACCGGCCCTTGCCATCCTTATCCGGCGCCGGACCATTTCCTTCAAGAGTTACCAATCCACCGGCGGAACAAATTTGCAGGAAACTAAAGGCAACCGAACCTTTCTCAACCTGAACCGCCGAGCCACTGGCGGCCACCCACAGGGAAGTGGAATGCACAACGCCAAAAAACAGCTGGCTGGTGAGGGCAAGAAGTGCCACCCATAGCGCCAGATAATCTTTGGCCAATCGTCTCATTCGCTGAAACACACCCTGCATTTGGTAAAAAAAGAGAACAGATTCTCGAATCCGAACATGACATTCATATCCATCTTTTTAAAAAGATCAAACAAAAGACCGATCAATGCCATTAGATATAAGTCGCTACGCAATTACCCCTATTATGAAGAAATAATGCGTCACAATGCAGTGTCTAGAAGCTAGGCGGTGTGCAAGCGCTGACCAAAATGCATTTTTCTGCTCCAACCGCTCGGAACCGGTGCGGCACACGGCTCTCAAACAAATAGGCATCACCGGGCCCAAGAATCCGGCGCTGATCACCAACAGTGACTTCGATCCGTCCTGAAATAACAACCCCTCCTTCTTCACCCTCGTGGTTGTAGAGCACGCGTCCGGTGTCGGCGTTGGCTTCATAGGTCTCATAGAGTATCTGCAAGCTCCGACCCAATAGGTTGTTGCCCACTTGTTTCAGGGACAAGCTGCCCTTGCCAATTTCTTTCAAACTTTCAGCGGCAAAGAAAACCTCTCGCTCCGGCACTCCTTCAAACGAAAAGAACTCAGCCAACCCGATGGGAACGCCATCAAGGATGCGTTTCAACGCCCCCACCGATGGATTAATTTTGCCAGCCTCGATTTGCGAAACCATAGAATTGGCGACACCTGCTTTTTTGGAAAGCGCTCGCTGGGACAGGCCCGCCTGCCGCCGCACCATGCGCAACCTCTCTCCAACGTCCAAGTCATTGTCCATAGTTCACCCCGCTCATTATAATGATCAATTTAAGCATCAATATCTATGGTTTCAAAGAGTTAAAAGACAAAAGAAATAGACTTTTTAAATATAGAAAACGCCTTATGCTTTTTAAAAAACCAATCATAAAATGCATAGCCTTAGAAAAGACAGAGTGGAACCATGCTGAATATCGAGATTGCACAACGCCGCAATGAAGCCATCGCCCAAGGCGTTGGTGTGATGACCCAGATTTATGTTGATCACGCCAAGAATGCCGAACTGTGGGATATTGAAGGCAACCACTATATCGACTTTGCCGCCGGCATCGCCGTGGTCAATACCGGCCATTGCAACCCAAAAGTCATGGCTGCTGTTGAAAAGCAGATGGGGCGCTTCACCCACACCTGCCATCAGATCGTACCCTATGAGAATTATGTTCATCTTGCAGAGCGTCTGAACAAAGTTGTTCCGGGTGATTTTGATAAACGCACAGTGTTCGTCACCACAGGTGCAGAAGCCGTAGAAAACGCCATAAAAGTTGCCCGTGCGCATACTGGACGTGAAGCGATTGTGGCTTTTGGTGGGGCTTTCCACGGCCGCACCTTCATGGGCATGAGTTTGACTGGCAAAGTGCAGCCTTACAAAGTCGGGTTTGGCGCCATGATGAACGATGTGTTCCATGTACCCTTCCCTGTTGAGCTGCATGGCACCAGCGTGGATCAATCCATCGCTGCCATCGAACACTTGTTCAAGTCCGATCTCGACCCCAAACGGGTCGCAGCGATCATTATCGAACCGGTTCAGGGCGAAGGCGGCTTTTATCAGGCGCAGCCAGAGCTAATGCGCGCCCTCCGCACTCTGTGCGATACCCACGGCATTGTTATGATCGCAGATGAGGTACAAACCGGTTTCGGGCGCACCGGCGCTTTGTTCGCCATGGAGCATTATGATGTTTATGCCGACATCACCACCATGGCCAAAGGTCTTGCTGGCGGTTTACCTTTGGCTGCATTAACAGGCAAAGCCGAGATCATGAATGCAGCAGCCCCCGGCGGGTTGGGCGGCACTTATGGCGGCAACCCTCTGGGCATTGCAGCGGCGCATGCCGTGCTTGATATCATCGAAGAAGAAAAGCTTTGCAACCGCGCCAACCGCCTTGGCACAGCATTAAAATCCGCTTTGGCCGAACTGAAACCGGACATCGCAGAAATAGCAGAAATCCGGGGCCCAGGCTTTATGATTGCCGTCGAATTCAACAAGGCTGACGGATCTGGCCCCAACGCGGATTTTACAAATAAAGTCCGGCTTGAGGCGTTGAAGCGCAACCTCATTCTTCTCACTTGCGGCGTCTATGGCAATGTCATACGATTCCTCGCTCCATTAACCATCGAAGATGATGTTTTCGCCGAAGCATTGGCCATTCTGAAAGCATCGATGCTCGCAGCTCGGGACTCTTAACATGCAACTCAATGACAAAAGCCTGCTCGAATCTCGGGCATTTATTGCCGGAGAATGGCGCACGTGCGACAAAACTTTTGATGTCACCAATCCCGCGACAGGCGAAGTAATCGCCAAAGTGGCCGATTGTAGTGTTGAAAATGTCAAACAGGCCATCGATGCCGCCTATGACGCGCAAAAAGACTGGGCAAAAAAAACGGGCAAGGAACGCTCGATCATTCTGCGCAAATGGAACGATCTCATAGTTGCCGCTGCCGATGATTTGGCCACAATTCTCTGCGCCGAGATGGGAAAGCCCCTGCCTGAAGCCAAAGGAGAAGTTCTTTATGGCGCAAGCTTCATTGAATGGTTTGCAGAAGAAGCCAAGCGCGTCTATGGCGACACCATCCCCGGACATCAACAAGACAAACGCATCGTTGTGCTCAAACAGCCAATCGGTGTTGTGGGGTCTATCACACCTTGGAATTTTCCCAACGCGATGATCGCACGCAAGGTCGCCCCCGCTCTGGCTGTTGGCTGTGCTTTTGTGGCCCGCCCAGCCGAACTGACTCCGCTGTCCGCGTTGGCCATGGCCGTTCTGGCCGAACGCGCAGGCATCCCCAAAGGTATCTTCAACGTTCTACCAAATAGCGACGCATCGGCTGCAGGCCAAGAGCTTTGCGCCAACCCTAAAGTCGCAAAAATCACCTTCACAGGCTCCACCCGCGTTGGGCAAATCCTGATGCGTCAATGCGCCAACGGTATCAAGAAAATGAGCTTGGAGCTTGGAGGCAATGCCCCCTTCATCGTCTTCGATGATGCAGATCTGGATGCAGCGATAGAGGGTGCCATGATCGCCAAATATCGCAACAACGGACAAACATGTGTCTGTGCCAACCGCATTTATGTACAGGATGCAGTCTATGACGTTTTTGCAGAAAAACTCGCTCAAGCGGTCAAAACACTAAAACCCGGCAACGGCATGGATGAAGGCGTCAATTGTGGCCCTCTCATCAACGAAGCGGCTGTTACCAAGGTTGAAACTCACCTCAAAGACGCGACAGACAAGGGAGCCAAGGTCCTCACCGGCGGGTCACGCCTGTCCGGCACCCTGTTCGAACCAACGGTTCTGATAGATGTCCCAAGCTCCGCTTTGGTATCGACCGAAGAAACCTTCGGCCCCATTGCTCCCCTCATACGCTTCAAAACCGAGGACGAGGTCATTGCCATGGCCAATGACAGTGAATTCGGGTTGGCTGGCTACTTCTATTCCGAAGGTCTGAAACGAGTCTGGCGTGTTGCCGAAGCGCTCGAAACAGGCATGGTCGGCGTCAATACAGGGTTGATTTCAACCGAAGTGGCCCCCTTTGGCGGTGTCAAGCAATCTGGACTTGGTCGCGAAGGCTCCAAATATGGCATCGATGACTTTTTAGAAATCAAATATATCTGCATGGGCGGCATCTAGCCACGAAGCAAGGACGCCATATAAACGCGATGCCCGCATCATCTGAATGCGGGCATTTCCTATTCTGTCTCCTTGTGTCGCCCGGAGTTTTGTTTCGGTGTGACGATCAATGCCTCAACACACACACGTGCCAAGAGTAAACCCCAATGACGGCGGTTTCTTTCCCTGTATCTATCAGGTGTTGCGAGCTTTTTAACGTTCCAATGCAAAAATGTGAAGGCCACCAAACGGTCACATTGGGCCCCTTTTCACTACACAATCGATCTGTACATGTCTCATATCAGCCACCCAAGCAACATACGTGCCAGGAACAACAGATATGAACAAAACACTGATCATTTTAGCCGTGTGCTTCAGCACATCCGCTTTTGCTGCCAACGAGCCTCGTCATCCGACAGACAAAATCGCTGCGGATCTCGGCGTTTCCGAAGAAGCCTTTAGCCAATGCTTCAAGCCGGAAAGACCCGACAGAAACAAACGGCCAGACGAAGCCAAGATGCGCGCCGAAAAAGCCAAACTGTTGACTTGCCTGCAGGACAGCAATCCATCTATGACCGGTAAACGTCTTGACTCTGTGATGGAACGCTATCGTCCAGAGCCGCCCAAGCGCGGCTCATGATCATTTGGTACATCAACGGCATCATCAAATTAGACAAACCCGCTTTCACAGCGGGTTTTTTCGCTTCAAGCGTCAACCATCACAGCAATTTATATCAAGTGATATTGCACCCACTGTTCAAAAATGTAAGGGAGAAAGAAACTTTGGATGCAGGCACAACATTGCTTGGCTAAACCCCACATTGACAGGACCGATTGATATGAGCGAACTTCCTCCTTGCCCACAATGCAAATGTGAATACACCTATGAAGACGGTGCCCTATTGGTATGTCCTGAATGCGCCCACGAATGGTCAGCATCAGCCACTACTGACGCTGAAGCACAAGACATCATTCGTGATTCAAACGGCACCCCCCTCTCCGACGGCGACACAGTCACTGTGATCAAAGACCTCAAGATCAAAGGTACCAACGATGTCGTGAAAGTTGGTACAAAAGTAAAAAACATCCGTGTTGTCGGTGGGGATCACGACATTGACTGCAAAATTCCGGGCGTAGGCCCGATGGGATTGAAGTCAGAATTTGTCAAAAAAGTCGCCGACTAATGCTGTGATACAGCGACCCGATAACAAAAACCGCTTCCGCGCTCAGCGAAAGCGGTTTTTTGGTTTTAAAAGGCCTTTGCGTGACGGGTATTGCGACCGATTAAACGTCGTTGACACAGACCTGCTTTTGGCTGCCAAGCCCTTGAATCCCCAATTCAACCACATCCCCTGCTTTAAGGTAGCGCGGTGGCGTCATGCCCAGACCAACGCCCGGAGGGGTGCCAGTGGAAATGATGTCGCCCGGATGCAGGGTGAAAAATTGCGACAAATAAGATATCAGGAATGGAACGCGATAGACCATGGTAGCGGTCGAACCATCCTGAACCCGCTCACCATTCACATCGAGCCACATCGAAAGCCTGTCAAAATCACCCACTTCATCTGGAGTCACCAACCAAGGACCAGTTGGGCCGAAATTATCCGATGATTTGCCTTTTGACCACTGACCAGAACGCTCGATCTGATAGCTGCGCTCAGACACGTCATTAACCACGCAGAAGCCCGCAACATGGTCCATAGCATCGGCTTCAGACACATATTTGGCTGTTTTGCCAATGACAAAACCCAATTCGACTTCCCAGTCGGTCTTTTCCGAACCACGCGGAATGATAATCGGGTCATTCGGGCCGCAAATGGCGGAGGTATATTTGGCAAAAATTACTGGCTCCGGCGGCACTTCCATTCCGCTTTCTGCGGCATGGTCGGCATAGTTCAAACCAATACAAATGAATTTACCTGTTTGCCCGACGCAGGCCCCCAATCGCGGATCTCCTGAAACCAACGGCAAACTGGCCGGATCAATGGCAGCCACATCTCCCAGACGCGTTAGCACCTCTCCGGCAATATCAAAGACATGACCGGACAGATCGCGCAACCGACCATCAGCATCAACAAGGCCTGGCTTCTCAGAGCCACGCTCGCCATAACGTACAAATTTCATAGTATTTCCTTCCCAAAGGCGTTTCCATGTCACGCTGATTCACCAGAGTGGCCGGATAACAATTTGTACCAAGAGTCTTGAGCATTTTCTATCCCATGGCAGGACACGCGAGAGATTGGTCCATAGCCGAGCAGCGACCAAATGCCGATGTCTGCGAAATTCGTTAAAACGGTTACATTCGGATACACTTTCGTACCCTAGGTTACTTGAGTTCATGAGACGAAAAAGCGATAACGATCAATACATTTGCGTATTTTCCACTACTGCGTTGGATCTCATGAAACATATTATCAGCATTCTTATTGCAGCCGTTTTGATACTAGCGGCTTATCTTTATCAATTTGGTCTTCCGGCCTTCCTCTCGTCTTCGGATGTCCTGCCTCCCCAAAACTCAACCAGCCAAGGCCAAAAGTCATCAGCTTCAAACGCCCCCTCAGCTGACCCGAGTGCTAGAAATGCAAAGAGATCGAGCGCACCGGGTAGACGGCGGCGCGGCGCAGAAGCAACCTTTGTAACCCTCGCAGACGTAGAGGTTGAGCCTTATGAAGACAGCTACTCATCCATTGGGACCGGTGTCGCGCAGCAAAGTGTAACACTTGTGTCAGAGGTTTCTGGGCAAATCAAAGAAGTGTTGTTTGACGGCACATCGCGTGTCTCAAAGGGCGACGAACTGATCAAACTGGAAGACGAAAGCCAACGTATCAACGTCGAGATAGCCCAAGCGCAACTTTCCAAAGCACTAGACAGCCTCGAGCGTTATCAATCCTTACAAAAACGCAACAAGGATGTGGTGTCCGAAGTGACTATGAAAGAAGCCGAGTCTGCGGTTGCTGTCGCGCAAGGCAATTTGGCATTAGCGCGCAAATCCCTCGCAGATCGCACCATCAAGTCGCCCATCAACGGTCGCCTCGGTCTTGCCGAAATAGAAGTTGGTGACTTCCTCAGCTCTGGCAAGGAAATCGTCAATATCAACAACACCAAGACAATTTTGGTTACCTTCGAATTGCCTGAGCGCGCGGTCAACATTCTGGCACTGAACAAAGAAATCCGCGCCTCAACTCCCTCAACACAAGGCAAGGTATTCGCTGGGAAAATCGTGGCTTTTGATAGCCAGATCGATGATGTGACACGAACCGTGACCGTTAAGGCTGCGATAAACAATGACGACGGCCTTCTCTGGCCCGGTATGACCTTTACGGTGCGCTTGGTCGAAGAAAGCAAGGCGATGCCTTCAATCCCAAGCTTATCGTTAACATGGACCCGCGACGGAACCTTTGTTTGGATCGCAGAAAAAGGCAAAGTGAAAACTGTACCGGTGATCATCCGCAACAGACAGGACGACACAATCTGGGTGAGCGGAGACCTGAAGCAAGGCATGAAAGTCGTTGTTGACGGCGTTCATAAATTGCGACCTGGCGCTTCGATTGCCGTTGCTGGCCGCACGGGCCAACAAGAAACCAAAGCCCCCACCAATGAGCCAGAATCCACCCAGCGCTCCACCAATCAGGAGAAGGCTCAATGAGCAAGTCAGCAATGCTGGGGGGCATGACAAAGATTTTTGTCGCCCGACCGATTCTCGCCTTTGTTATCAACCTTCTGATCATTATAGCAGGTGCTGCCGCTTTGGTGGCGGTAGAAGTGCGAGAAATGCCCGATGTGGACCAGCCCAGCCTATCGGTGCGCACCAGCTACGAAGGCGCCTCGGCCAATATTGTTGACCGTGAGGTCACATCTGTATTGGAAGATGCTTTTGGTGCGTTGGACGGGATGACCGGAATTTCATCCACCTCCAGCTACGGCAGCAGCAGGATCACTCTGGATTTGAGTACGGATGCAGATGTCGACATTGCCGCCAACGAAGCTCGTGAAATCATCTCTCAAACCATGCGGCAATTGCCCGACGATATCGAAGACCCAACCGTAAAAAAGAGCGATGCTGACGCCGATCCAATCATCAGGTTGGCATTAACCGGCACCCAAAGTCTTGCCGATCTGACCCTACTGGCCGAGGGCCGGATAACCGATCGCCTCGCGTTGGTCGATGGCATCGCAGAAATTACGGTCACCGGAGCGCAAGCAGACGAATTCCGCATTACGATCTCTATCCCGGACCTTTTGGCACGCGGGCTTTCCCTTGACGATGTTACCAAGACCCTCAAAACCCTGCGCAATGACTATGCACTTGGCAAACTGGAGAGCAGTGCAAACTCAACAATTCTGCGCTCGGTAAGCCCTGATGTGACAGCGGATCTCATCGGAGCTTTGCGCATCAATGATACGACGCACATCTCCGATGTCGCTTATGTCCAGTTAACAGGCGAGGAAAAGTCCCAATATGCCCGCGCCAACGGCCAAGCCTCGATTGGCATCGACATTGTGCGCCAATCAGTTGGCAACACACTGTCCATCTCCAAAGATGTGCGCCAAGCAGTGGCCGAACTCAAGCCTCAACTGCCCGAGGGCGTAGAGCTTTATATCACGTCAGACGATGGCGTGTTCATTGAGGGCTCGATCAACGAAGTTACCAAGTCTATTTTGTTGGCCATCGGCATCGTAATCTTGGTAATCTTCGGCTTCCTGCGCTCTTGGCGCGCCACTTTGATACCGGCCATTGCCATCCCGGTCGCTCTGGTTGGCACGGTGGCTGCCATTTGGATCACTGGATTCTCGATCAATACTATCAGCCTGTTGGCACTGGTTCTGGCCACCGGCATGGTGGTGGATGATGCCATTGTTGTGGTCGAGAATATTGTACGCCGTCGCCATGAGGGAGAATCCCCTCGGCTTGCAGCGGTCAACGGCACCAATGAAGTTTTCTTTGCGGTGATCTCCACCACCGCTACCCTTGCCGCCGTTTTCATCCCCATTTCATTCCTGCCCGGACAAGCCGGCGGCGTGTTCTCTGAATTCGGCTTCGTATTGGCCTTTTGCGTCACCTTGTCCTCAATCGTCGCTTTGACCATGGCCCCGATGCTGGCATCAATCCTTGACCCGGGCAAAAAGGGCGCCACAAAACGCGGAAAAGAACTGGAAGCAGGCTACAGCGAACCCAAAGAGGGCTGGATCACACGGACATTCCTAAACATCATCGACAAGTCTATTCGCCTTCCCATCCTAACCATTGGTGCGGCCTTGGCCTTTGCGGTCTTTGCAATCGGTGCGGCACAAACATTGACAAGCACCTTAACGCCTACCGAAGACAGAGCTCTTTTCTTTATTATTGCCTCAGGCCCGGTTGGGGTTACCAACGATTATATGAGCCAACAGGTTGAGCAAGTGGAAGCCATCCTCAAGCCCTACCAGGAAAGTGGAGAGGTCGCCTCTGTCCTTAGCCTGATAGGCCGCGGAGGAGGAACCCGCGCCTTTGTCATTGTGCGTCTTGCGGATTGGTCAGAACGGGAGCGCGATCAAGCAACCATTGGCGCAGAATTCAACACTAAATTGGCCAAGGTCCCCGGCATTCGAGTCAGGGTTGGCGTCCCCAATTCCCTGGGCATCCGCGGTGGTGGCAGTGGGCTCAACTTTGCGGTGACCGGCAATGACTACCCCAAACTGGTCACTGCAGCAGACAAATTGATTCTAGCGATGGAAGGGGATGCCGCCTTTACTAACGCCCAACTGGGATCAGATACAAGCACACCACAAATCAGTGTCGATATCGACAGGGACAGAGCACTGGAACTGGGCATAACCCCTGACATCATTGCTGACACAATTTCAGCTATGACCCAAGGCTTGACCCCCACCTCGGTCTTTATTGATGGCGAAGAGTTGGACGTGAGATTGACACCAGGCGGCGCACCGATCGACGACGCCCGCGATCTGGAATCTGTCTTTGCACGAACGTCCGACGGCAGCATCATTCCTCTGTCCTCTGTCGCCACCTTCACACAGGTCCTTTCCGTTGCCTCCTATGAGCGAGAAGGCGGCGCATTGGCGGTCTCTATCCGCTCAAATCTGGCAACCGACGTAAGTATGGGCGATGCGATTGCACGCGTTCAAGACCTCGCTTCGGACATTCTACCAACAGGAACAAGCATCACACTGCTGGGCGAAGCAGGCACGTTGGAAGAAAGCCAATTTGGTACAATGATGGTGTTCGCGATTGCCGGATTGATCGTTTTTCTCGTGCTTGCAGCCCAATTTGAAAGCTTTATCAGTGCCATCATTATAATGATCACGGTGCCCTTCGGACTGGCCGCAGCCGCCCTTGCCATCAAGATCACCGGCGGCACACTCAATTATTACAGCCAGATTGGTCTTGTGATGCTCATCGGCGTGATGTCCAAAAACGGCATTCTGATCGTAGAATTTGCCAATCAACTCCGTGAGCGGGGGCAAGACATAGACAGTGCCATCCGTAATGCGGTGCAATTGCGGCTGCGCCCGGTGATGATGACAATGGTTTCAACCGTTTTTGGTGGATTGCCACTTATCCTGACATCTGGCGCTGGGGCAGAAGCTCGCACGGCAGTGGGCTGGGTGGTCGTGGGCGGCCTGGGATTTGCAACCCTGTTCACATTGTTCCTTATTCCCGTGACCTATCGCCTTCTTGCTCCGCTAGGCGGGGAACCGGGTGCCGCCGAACACAAGCTACAACAAGAAGCGCAAAACGCTGAAACGGCCCTGCAGGTTTAATGACACGATAAAACGACAACACCCGTTTTGGATATCTCCAAAACGGGTGTCACTCACCACATATAACAAAGTCAGATCAGAATAATTAGCGCACCAGACAAGGCCTTTTGTTGTCAAAAACCCAATCTGGCACAAGAAACTGCATGCCAATCGCATCGTCACGGGCACCCAAGCCGTGTTTTTTATAAAGTGCATTCGCCGCCACAATCCGATCCATATCAACCTCAATACCAAGGCCAGGTCGTTCGGGAACCTTGATTTCTCCCCCACGGATGATCAAGGGTTCCTTGGTCAATTGCTGGCCGTCCTGCCAAATCCAATGGGTATCAATGGCGGTGATATTCCCCGGCGCGGCAGCAGCCGCATGGGTGAACATAGCCAGTGAAATATCAAAATGGTTATTCGAGTGTGAACCCCAAGTTAGCCCCCAGTCGCGACACATCTGTGCAACACGAACTGCGCCTCGCATGGTCCAGAAATGCGGATCGGCAAGCGGGATATCAACCGCCTGAAGCATGACAGAATGCCCCATTTGACGCCAATCCGTCGCGATCATATTGGTCGCGGTTTGCAATCCGGTGGCCCGGCGGAATTCTGACAAAATCTCACGTCCGGAATAGCCATTTTCAGCGCCGCACGGATCTTCCGCATAAGCAAGAATATCACCCCGTCCCTTACAAAGATCGATCGCCTCGTCCAGTGACCACGCCCCATTGGGGTCAAGAGACATGCGACCGTCTGGGAAACGTTTTTTCAAAGCCGCAATTGCTTGCATTTCTTCTTCACCAGAAAGCACACCACCCTTGAGTTTGAAATCCTCAAAACCGTATCGTTCATGGCAAGCTTCAGCAAGGCGCACAACAGCTTCCGGCGTCATCGCCTCTTCGTTGCGCAGCCGGAACCAAGGCTCTTTAGCGTCGAGCTCAGACCGGTAAGGCAACGTCGTTTTGTTTCTGTCCGCGATATAGAACAAATATCCAAGGATTTTAACGCTTTCACGTTGCTGTCCTTCGCCCAGCAGAGCGGCGACAGGCAGGTTCAGAAATTGCCCCATCAAATCGAGAAGCCCGGCTTCGACGGCGGTGACAGCATGGATTGTCGTACGCAAATCAAATGTTTGCGCGCCCCGCCCCCCTGCATCACGGTTGATGAAAGCCTCATTCATGGCCTTGAGGATTTTATTGATATTACCGATGGGCTGGGACAACACCAAAGGAATGGCATCCTCCAGTGTCTTGCGGATCTTTTCTCCACCAGGGACTTCACCAACTCCCGTATGACCGGCCTCATCTTCCAGAATAACAATGTTTCTGGTAAAATAGGGCGCATGGGCCCCGCTCAAGTTGAGCAGCATGCTGTCTTGTCCCGCGACGGGCAGAACATGCATGGCAGTGACTTTTGGAGATCCTTTTCCAAACGCGTCTGATCCTACCATCTTGAATTTTCCTCCGAATTGCCGTGCAAAAACCTTTTGTCTTTGCACAAAGGCAGATGTTTCTATTTCGCCAAAAGTTAAATGAAAGCGCAACCATTTTTTTATTTCCACCTCACCCCTGTGGATGGAAATACACTAAGTCACGAAAATCCAACAATAAATTGCGTTTTTGGCAGATAATCTTGTCGTTTTAGATGGGGTTGACAGATTTTTGAAGCTGCTTCTATTATAAATGACAACGCTGTCATTTTCAAACAAACGGCAACTGCGTTGTAAAAAGTCTATCAAAAAGAGGGCGATGAGCGGTTACAGTCCTCATCCCATCTTGCGGTCGACATGTCGGAGGACAGGCGACACGAATTGTCGCCAAAAAGGAACAGCAGGCGCCAAAATGCTGTTCAACTAGGGAGAGATACGATGAAACTTCTCAAAAGCGGCTTTGCCGTCGCTATGTGCGCATTTATTGGCTTTGCGGCAACGCATGCCAACGCAGCCGAACCAAAGCTTTCCGGCAACCTTCGTGTTGTAATCGGATCAAAATCGACAGGTGGCGATACCTACCAAAACTCCGCCATTGTAGCGCAAGCCCTTGCCAAAAAACTGGACATTAATGTAAAAGTTGACGCTGTTGGCTCAACCGCTGCGTTCAAAGCCCTGCGCCGTATGTCTGACGGCAATACGATCATGATTTTCCATGATCAGTCTTATCTTGGCAATCTGTATGGCCGCAAAGGCTACTTCAACATTTTCGACGAGTTCACTGTAGGCCCAACCGTTGCCATCAATCCGGGCAATGCTTACCTGGTACCCAAAAACTCACCTTACCAGACACTTGAAGACATTATTGAAGCCTGCTCCAAAGACACAAAAGTGCGCGTGGCCATTCAACCCGGCGGCGTTTCTGAAATTGGCTTCAGTGCTCTGAAAAATGCCATCAAAATCCGCTTCCCCGGTAAAGAAGGAAATCTGGTCGCAGTCAATACAGGCTCCCAGTCCGATAAGAACCAACTGCTGTTCGATGGTCAGGCCGACTTGATCCAAGGCTCTGTGCAAGCCAACGAACAATATACCCAGCTACCTGCCGACGATCAAAAAGCCATGCGTTTTGTTTGGTTGACCGCGCGCGAAGAAACCATCAAACAGACAAAAGCTGAAGGCATGGGGGCAACCACTCAGGCCCAGTTGCTTGAATATGTGGCTCCGAAAGTATCCGTTACATTGGACGGCAAAAATGATTTCACTTTCGACAAAGAATTCTTCATTCTTTACAACAAGAAAATGGATCCTGCGCTGGTTGATTATTTTGATACAGCTTTGGGCGAAATCTATGCCGAAGGCAAAATTCAGGAAACCCAGAAGAACTCCTTCTTCATTCCAAACTTCAAACCTGCTGCCGAGGCCGCTGCTTATCTCCAAGAGAAAAACGATAAATATGCAGTTATCATCGAAGCTATCAAATAGGCCTGCCTGCTAGATAAAGCCTCTATTAAGGGCGTTTTTTGCCTGTCGTGATAAGCAAAAAACGCCCTTTACACTTTAGAGAACACACAGCAAAGCACACCACTGGCTTGACGTGCATCGAGGATGACTAGAGTAGAGCAGTCGGGGGAACTCCCCTTTTAAGCTGGAAAAGCTTTTCTAATTTTACCGGATTGATGTCGGAGAATTCACAATGGCAGATGGCAACGCGTTGCTGGACGTAAAAATTGATTTCGAGCAGTCTCACCTCTTCTTCCCTCAAATCATCCATTGGATTCTATTGATCCTCGCAGGCATGATACTGATCAGATATGTGCCGGCCTGTTATAACCGTTACAAACAGGCAAACCGCGCGCTTGAGACAAAAGGCAAAGCTGACGATCCGGCAAGCACCAAGACACCCAAAGGATCTATAGACTGGCTCCGCCTTGGTGGCACCTTGGTTTTGACTGTCGTCTACTTCACCCTGATGGACAGCGTCGGCACATTCTTTCCAAACATGGGTCTTGGCTTCTTGTTGATGTCGATCCCCTTTATGTTTCTGCTCTCGCTCCTTTATGTTCACAACGCCAGTCGGCGTCAGTTGATAACAATCACTCTAAGTTCGCTCATCTCTCCCACCGTTGCTTGGTATTTGCTGGCGCAAGTCTTCAACATCTCGCTGCCGTAACGCCAAGGAAAGCAGACTGAATCATGGAATTCTTAAACTATTTATCTCCAATGTTTTTTGTCCTCACTGGGTTTGGTGTTGTTGTCGGCATCATCTTTGGCGCAATCCCTGGCATGACCGCCACGATGGCCGTCGCGGTTTGTCTTCCAATGACCTATGCCTTGGATTTAACCAACGGTCTGGCCTTGCTGCTAGGATTGTATGTTGGCGGCATTTCCGGCGGTTTGGTACCTGCTGTTCTGCTGAACATACCTGGCACACCATCGTCGATTACCACCACTTTTGATGGCTATCCGATGACCCAGAAGGGGGAAGGGGAACGAGCGCTCAAGACCGGCATAACCTCTTCGCTAATCGGCGGCTTGTTTAGCGCATTAGTTTTGTTTTTCTTTGCGCCTAGCCTTGCGGATTTTGCGATCAAATTCTCCTACATTGAAAAATTCCTGATTATTCTGTTTGCATTGACAGTCATCGCGTCCCTATCCAAAAATCTATTGATAGGCATTTTCAGTGGCATATTGGGGATCTGGTTCAGCCTGATCGGAAGCTATGATGTATCTGTTGGTGGCAACGGTGAATATCGCCTGATGTTCGAATTTATGGAACCCTATCTGGAAAGCGGCTTCTCGTTACTGCCTGTGCTTATCGGTATATTTGGTCTGGGCACGATTCTACAGGAGGCGGAAAAAGGCATCCACGAAGAGATTACCGGCGACCAGAAACTCGAACTCAACAAGGGAACGCCTTTCTCCTTTTCTGTTTTCAAAGGCCAATTTGTCAATCTGTTTCGTTCCAGCGCACTGGGCACATTTGTCGGCATGTTACCCGGCGTTGGCGGCAGCGCAGCCTCGGTATTGGCCTATACCCAGCAGAAAAATTTCTCAAAAGACCCCGCCGCGTTGGGCAAGGGGGCACCTGAGGGTGTCATCGCCTCTGAAAGTTCCAACAATGGCCTGACAGGTGGCGCGCTTATTCCGTTGCTTTCACTCGGCATTCCCGGCGATTCTACCACTGCGGTTTTGATCGGTGCCTTCACATTGCAAGGCATCCAACTTGGTCCGCTCTTTATCGGCAACAATCCGGTCATCTGGGACACAATGATGGTCGCGCTGGTGTTTGCCAATATCGTCATGTTCTTGGTGATGTTCTTTGCCATTCGTACGATCGTCAAGGTGATCACCATCCCCAAATATCTACTTTATCCCGGCATCATCATGATGTGTGTCGTTGGGGCTTATGCCATTAACTTTGGCATTATGTTTGACGTCTGGACATTGTTGTTCTTTGGCTTGTTTGGCTATCTAGGCTCCAAAGTAGGGCTAGAGGTCGCCCCCTTTATCATCGGCTTCATTCTGGGAAAACAGGCAGAAGTCTATTTTGTTAAAAGCCTCGAATCCTTTGGCTCCTTGTCTATCTTCTTCACCAAAAGCCCAATCGCCGTGGTGCTTTGGGGGCTGATCATCCTTTCTATTGCCTATTCCTTCTACGGAAAAATCAAATCCAAATCGCAGCACAAAAAGGCTTAAGAAAAGGCATGAGCAATCCTAGCCTCAACGTTCCCAGTCTTAAAGTTCACGCCGATGATAATGTGTCAATCATCCTGTCGGCGGGAGGCGTCGCCGCTGGTACGCGGCTGGACACTGGTACGGTGTTACGTGATGACATTCCCTTCGGGCACAAAGTCGCCTTGGTCGACATAGGCCCAGGGGAAGCTGTCATTCGCTATGGTGTGCCAATCGGAATAGCCAAAGCAACATTGCCTGAGGGAAGCTGGGTAAACGAACATATGATCGAGCTGCCCGAGGCTCCGTCATTGGCAAGTTTGAAGAGCCCGGATGTACCGCCACGACCGCTTCCACCACTGGATGGCTATACATTTGAAGGCTATCGCAACGCGGATGGCAGCGTTGGTACCCGCAATATTCTAGGCATCAGCATCAGCGTCCAATGTGTAGCGGGCGTTGTGGAGCATGTTGTCCAGCGTATTCGATCTGAATTGCTGCCGATTTACCCCAATGTAGATGACGTCATAGCGTTGACCCATTCCTACGGCTGCGGAGTCGCCATCAACGCACCGGATGCGATTATTCCCATCCGAACCATCAAGAATATCGCGCTCAACCCCAATTTTGGCGGCGAAGTGATGGTCGTCGGGCTGGGCTGCGAAAAGCTTCGCCCCGAGATGATCATGACGCCGGGCGACCAATCTGCCAGCAAAATGTTCTTGCAAGACGAAAATCTAACAGGCTTTGCGGCCATGACAGACGACATATTGCAACAAGCCCGCAGCCACCTCGACCGCCTCAACCAGCGCCGTCGCCAAACATGCTCGGCATCAGAACTGGTGGTCGGCATGCAATGCGGCGGCAGTGACGCTTTTTCCGGCATCACAGCCAATCCGGTATTGGGCTTTGCCTCCGATCTCATCGTTCGTGCTGGTGGCAGCGTGATGTTCTCCGAAGTGACTGAAGTGCGCGACTCGGTGCATCTTTTGCCCAACCGCGCAGCAAACCCGCAAGTGGTCCAAGATCTCATTCGTGAAATGAGGTGGTATGACGACTATCTGGCCAGAGGCGGTGCCGACCGCGCCGCCAACACCACCCCTGGTAACAAAATGGGCGGCCTCTCTGGCATTGTCGAAAAATCGCTCGGCTCCGTTGCCAAATCCGGTTCAGGGCCCATAAGCGATGTAATTGGCCCCGGCGAGCGCCTGAAACGCAAGGGTTTAACCTTTGCCGCAACGCCAGCGGGTGATTTTGTGTGTGGAACGTTGCAACTTGCAGCAGGAATGAATATTCACATATTTACGACTGGTAGGGGAACCCCCTATAATCTTCCAACAACACCGACAATTAAAGTGGCGACGAATAGCGCCCTTGCGACACGATGGTTCGATCTTATGGATGTCGACACTGGTAGGGTTGCTACAGGCGAAATTACGGTGGAAGAAGGAGGCTGGGAACTGTTCCATTTCATTCTGGATGTTGCCAGCGGCCGGACCGAAACCGCAGCAGACAAACTCGGCATCAAAAATGATCTGGTCCTGTTCAATCCTGCTCCCATCACCTAAGTTGTCGGCCAGTTTCCATTTTTAAGGGATTGTTTCTTGGCTGAAACTCTGAATGAGCAACCAACACTTGGCGAGGGCAAAAAGACCCGACAGGGATCACAAAGTGTGACCTTGGAAAGCGTTGCCAAATTGGCAGGGGTTGCTCCAACCACGGTTTCGCGCGCCCTGAACCACCCCGATAAAGTTGCACAAAAGACCCGTGATCGCATCACCCAAGTGATCCAGCAAACCGGATATGTACCCAACCTGTTGGCGGGTGGACTGGCCTCGAACAAAAGCCGTCTAATCGCGGTCATCGTGCCCAGTCTGGTCAACATCGTCTATGCCGAAACCATCCAGCATTTTGCCAAACCGATGAAAGAGGCCGGCTATCAAGTCCTGCAGGGGGAAGTTGGCTATGATCTCGAAGAAGAAGAAAAACTGATCGCAGCGGTGCTCAGCCGTCGTCCAGATGCTATCTTCCTGACTGGCATTCACCATTCCAACAATTGCCGCCGCCAGTTGCTGGCCGCAAACATTCCCATTGTCGAAACATGGGATGTGACCCCAACCCCGCTCGACATCGTGGTCGGCTTCTCGCAAGAGGCTGTCGGCAAACAAACTGCCGATTTCTTCTATGAAAAGGGCTACAGAAAGTTTGCCATCGTATCGGCCGAAGACCACCGCGCCACGCTGCGCAATGCAAGTTTCAAAAAAACCTTAGCGGCCAAGGGTATTGAAAATGTGGCTGTGAGCATCGTGCCGGGAATCTCCAATCTAGAGCTGGGCCGACATGCCGCTGCAAAGCTGTTTGACGAAGGTCTGCACGACTCATTAATATTTTGCAGTTCCGACACCTTGGCTCACGGAGTTCTGACCGAAGCGCAAGTACGCGGGATATCAGTGCCGGAAGACATTTCCATCGTCGGCTTTGGGGATCAGAATTTTGCAGCCTTCACCTACCCGGCCTTGACCACCGTCCGAATTGACCGCGCCACAATGGGGCGACTGTCTGCCAACGCCCTGCTCTGTCGCCTGAACAATGTTGACGTTACAGAAAAAGTGATTGATCTGGGGTTCGAAATCGTGGTGCGCGACACGGCCTAATCACGCCTCAGAAAACATACGTTGTGAACGGATAATCTCGTGATAGCGGTCACGGCTCTGGGATAAATGGAACCGCATCGCCTCGCGCGCCGCTTCTGGATTTTTCGCCACAATAGCGGCCACTATAGCCTGATGCTCTTTTTGCAACTGCATCAAATAGGCGGCTTGCTCTTCTTTTGTCGCCGGAAGCGTCCCCAACTTGCTACGCGGGATCATGGCGTTACCCAACTGCACCAAAAAATCGACAAAACGGCGATTGTTAGTGGCCTCAGCAATCGCAATGTGAAACCGGAAATCTTCCGCCTCCCCCGTCTGGTGCTCATCCATGGCTTTTTGAATGCCGCTAAATGCTTCAAAAATGCGAGATTCTTGTGCCATTGAATGACGGGCCGCTGCCAAACCAGCCGCTTCGACTTCCACCGCCAACCGCAACTCCAAAGCTTCCACTACGGACGAAACCTGTGACAGATCGCCAAACACCGACCCCAAACTTTCCGATGGTTTGGGGGTAGAAACAAAGATGCCCGCACCTTGGCGGGTACTCAGGATGCCGCGCGCCTTCAGCGTCGCAATCGCTTCTCGCACCACAGACAAGCTTACGCCAATACGATTGCTCAGCTCCTGAACGGTAGGCAGGCGGTCGCCCGACACCAGATTTCGTCCAGAAATCAACTGCTCGATCTCGGCAACCGTCCGCCCACTCAAGGAACCATTTTGATCTTTGATGCTCGCATCCCCTGCCATAACGTTCCACTTCTTGCCAACAAGCCACCACGCATCAGCGCTGACTTTGTTGGTTCTATTGATATCCCTTACGGCCCCCTTCGATAAGAGGACGATCAAGCGCGTTCCGATCAACCCTATCACACAATCAAAACAACTTGCGAGAATAAGATAATTAATCTGATTAATCCAAAAATTAGCAAAACAACCAAGCCAGGGGACCCGAGCTCCTACAAATTTTACCTGAAAACATCAAATTGGCCAACCTAATTTGACAAATTTGGCAACTTTCCATTTTACTATTGAATATTAATCTGATTAATTGATATGACTTATATACACACAAAGACAACAAACACAGCCTACAGAGGAAAATGGCAGCATTCACAAAACGGCTAAGTTTGCCGTTTGATAAAAAACACTCAAAATTTTCCTCAATATCTTGTCTTTGGTGCAAACCAACCCATGGGAGCAACCAAACCAATGCCGGAACTCATCAATCCACCCGAGAACCGCTTTATGACAGCGATCCAAAACGGAGAAACACAACTCGGCTTGTGGCTCGCCATGACCAGCAATATCGCATCCGAAGTGATCGGCGGAATAGGCTATGATTGGCTGGTTCTGGATGCCGAACATGCGCCCAATGAACTTGGCGGATTGGTACAACAGCTGCAAGCCTTACGCGGCGCTCATAGTGAACCGGTTATTCGAGCCACATGGAATGATCCGGTATTGATCAAACGTTTCATGGACATTGGTTTCCGCACCATCCTCTTCCCCTATGTTCAGAATGAAAAAGAAGCCGAAGCTGCCGTTTCCTCCATGCGCTACCCGCCAGAAGGCATTCGCGGCGTTGCGACCATGCACCGAGGTTGTTCGTATGGCGCTGAAACAGGTTATCTTCAGGCAGCCAACGAACGTGCCTGTGCCTTGGTCCAAGTTGAGACAACCACCGCCGTCGAACGCATTGACAAAATCTGTGACGTGAAAAACCTGGGTGGAATCTTCATTGGCCCGTCCGATTTGGCAGCCAGCATGAACCATTTGGGCAACCCAAGTCACCCCGACGTGCAGGCAGCCATGAAACATTGCGTCGATGTCTGCAAAGCAAAAGGCGTACCGATTGGAACACTCGCTCCCGTCAGCGCCGATGCAAAACGGTATATGGACTGGGGCTTTAACTTTGTTGCGCTGGGCGCTGAAGTGGCACTAATGCGCAATGCTGCCATTGCCAAACTGGCTGAATTCAAAGACGCATAAAACAGATTTAAAGCGCAAAATGCGCACCAAAAGGAACTTTGACATGAGCAAAAT
>NZ_PKUQ01000013.1 GCF_002866925.1 Cohaesibacter celericrescens | reverse complement strand
ATGTGGGCCGGACAGCCCCTCATCCAGAGTCAAAGTCATACAAAAGGAAAATCAAATGCTTCCCTTGCCAAATTCATATCCCCACAACAACACCTATCGCATGGTGCATTTTGTCCAGAAAGAGCCATCCGAAATGGAGCGCATAACAGAAACGTTAGCTGATGCCTTAGCGGCTGGGCGCGATGCGATCGACGCCATCTACACACTACCGCATTGTGGACCCAGTGAGCTTGATCAACAGATCGATGATCTCGACCATCAGCTTGAAGCCAACCAGTTGCTCAGCGATGAGTTCCGCAGGACCGCAATGATATTGCTTATACACCTCCCCGAAATTGAGGTAGCAGCAGAAGACATGGAAACCCGTGATCGCGCCATAAACCAACTACACAATGCAAACAACATGGCGCAGCGTGTTGCCGATCTTGTCGGCGCGGAAGTTCAAATACAAGCACTTCGCCGCAATCACATCTGACCTCATCCGCTCAGCGAACATAAAGGCCAAGCGTCTTGCCTGTGGCATCGTGATGATATCGCAGGCAAGGCCGGTGACCTGAGGCCAAGTCCACCATTGTTGGAAAACCGGCAATGTTTGAGGCTTCATCCAACCTATAAACCTAGGTACCTATGTAACTAGGAACATAGGAATCTAGGAAAATATGCGCCCAGATATTTATGTGCTCACAAGCATTGAGCGTGTCAGGCTCTTCAATATGTGGTCCGGTCAGGCAAAACATCTCAACCAAAACCTAAAAAACGTTGATGGCCTCCAATCAAGCCGTTGATCGTGTGGTTCTAAGCCAAAGGCGCATGTCCCTAGTGTGTATGGCTTTAGATCACACCTCATCAGACCCACGATGCAGGTCGTCTTCATAAATTTTTAACAGTGTTTTTGGTTTCGAAAAAGAAAACCTACTTTCTCATCAAGCGTTTCGGCGGGGTACCCCCGCAGGTCCAGGCACCCAAGTTTTATGAGCCACCTTGATGAATGAGCATAGCAACCCATCGCTGCAATATATCCCTCTTGCCGCAGCTGCAAAGTTGATTGGCAGGAAGGCACAAACCCTTCGCAATGAGCGCGATAAGGGCAACCTGGTGTGCTATCGGGTCGGCGGCGTGGACTATACAACTCATGACAATATAAAGGACATGTTTGAAAAATGCCGCGTTCAACCAAGCCCGCGCGCCTCTTCTTACGCAAAAGAAAAGGCCGCCAGCCGGTCTATGTCATCCTCGACCAAGGAATCGAGACGAGCACAGGCTTCGGCCCTGCGTGCAGCCAGGAAGCTGAAAAGTTCCTAAAAGACTATATCGATGCGAAGTGGGAGCCTCCAGTTGAGGCGTTGCAAGCCGACATGGCGATAGCCGATGTCCTCTCAGTCTATGCCTCTGAACATGCTCCTACCACTGCAGATCCAGCCCGCATTGGTTACGCCATTGAAGCTCTGATGCCCTATTGGGGTGACAAAGCGGTCTCAGACATCAAGAAGAAGACCTGCCGAAAATATGCTGATAAGCGCGNAGGCCGGTGACCTGAGGCCAAGTCCATCATTGTTGGAAAACCCGCAATGTTCGAGGTTCCGTCCAACCTAAAAACCTAGGACCATATGCGTCCAGATACTTATGTGCACACGAGCATTGAGCGTGTCAGGCATGTCAGCCTCTTCATTTGGAGACACATCGGCGAAGGCATTTACCGAAGAGCAAATAGATTATTGCCTGCGGCTTAAACAAGGCACATGAAACTTTCTGATAATTCATTTCACGTGCAATGTAATTACTTCTTATCAACAAAATTAGCCTCGCCCTTTTATAAATGGCGGGGTTTTTCAATTATTTGAACCTCGAGAATTGAAGAAAATGGCCCATCAAAACCCGGAACGCAAGAACCAAATCAAACACTTTCATCGCCAGCAAATTGAAGACGCCCTTATTCGGCACTTCCCTCATTGCCCACAAGAGCACAGCCAACCAATTCTTGAAAAAGTCCTGATGCGCGATTGGGATAAAAAGACCTCAATGACCAAAGCGGTTTCCATTGTCGTTCATAATTACATACGACATCAGATGACCGACTATGACCAGATCATTGGCAAGAGCGGCATCACTCGTGATGAAGCGAGAATTATAGTGAAACACGAAGTGCAAGATTGGTTCGACTATTGGCATACTGGAGCAGACAGCTGCAAACCAGAGCCGTAAGCATCACAGCAAGGAATGATCTCAGGGCTGGTTTTAAAATAGTGAAAAGTTGAGTGTTGTGTCCTCTTGCGAGGATAAGTGACTGCCTTGCCCATCTAAAGTCGATTTCCACTGGCGGCCCCCCCTTCCCCCGTCTCATTCATTTCATGGGAAATGTAATAACAAATAATTTTGTGCTTTCCATATTGCCCGCAGTATTACAAAAACAATTTACTCTATGGGGAGCAATGAAAAACAATCATATGAATGGGAATATCCAAATTTAAGCTAATGAAACAGCGCCACAACTCCTAATCCGCATAGATTTTTTGGGGGTTGCGTGTGCTTTTACTGGTTGGCCATCGCATTTTTTATGCTCTTTCTTACAGAAAAATAGGTTCAGAATTTTTTTGTCGAGAAAAAATTTCTATTTCCCTAACGAGCTTGGTCAAAGGACTGCCTGACGGCCTTGCGAAGAGATGAAATATATCTATAAATCTTACACATAGCTCTGAACCATGCCGCAGAATAAATCATTGTCAACAGAAGATCTGGAGTGCCGCAAGGTGCGACTGAACCCTGCTGTTAAGCTGCGTGGCAAGGACTATCTAATTGTCTTAAATGTAGTAAATGACGAAATCAGACGGCGTTTAGTTGAAGAAGATAAGACGGCCTAATCAATTTGAAGATAAAGCTACTTTTCCGACGATTAATTTATAAAAATTCTTTCGTCGGTCAGGCCGTTCAGGCAACTAANGTGTCTTACGAGCTGCTTTGAATTATTGTGTCGAAGAAGAATATCTGGTCACTGCGCCCAGGGTTGAGTTGCCCAATAAACCTGCACCCCGTGATCGATGGCTGACCAGACACGAGGTGGCCAAGCTTTTAAAGGTAGCGCGCCAGGCCCCTGAAACGCGCCATATTGCCAAATTCATTCTTGTTGCGGTCTATACCGGCACCCGAAAGAGCGCCATCCTTAATCTGGGTTGGGAACCTGCAGCCAATGCCGGTCACATNTGGCAAGGACTATCTAATTGTCTTAAATGTAGTAAATGACGAAATCAGACGGCGTTTAGTTGAAGAAGATAAGACGGCCTAATCAATTTGAAGATAAAGCTACTTTTCCGACGATTAATTTATAAAAATTCTTTCGTCGGTCAGGCCGTTCAGGCAACTAAACCACCACCAGCTGAAGCTGGTGGGATCAACAGAAACAGTTGAAATTGTTCTTTCTTAATAGAGCGCCTCTGGCGCAGATTTGGCTTTCTCTGCCCGTCTGGTAGGTGGAGGGTTTAGACCAAGTGGTGGAACTAAAAGTTGGCGAGCTGATTTCCATTTTTTTCTATTATTGCCAACGTTTTCAACCCTTTAAGTTTATGAACTGCGCATTGTTGCATTTTTGTTTTCAGTTTACCTACAAAGCAAACTACAACCACTAGTAAAACTGGTCGCGCTGTGGCGTATTATGGCTCTCAATTTAGGAGCCAAACCAAATTGTGCATAAAAATAATTGCAATAGGAATGCAATAGGTTTTGACTACTTTTTTTTTAAAAGAGACGGCAGAAAATAGCCATTTTGCTTTCTCATTCGAGTCCGGCCTGGGGAGCCAATTAAGGGTCTTTGATTAATTTCAAAGACCCTTTTTGTATGGAAATACTATTTTCGTTGAGATACATGGATTGTTGCGATTGAAAGTTGGCTATATGGATGCTGCGTTCTCGATTATGACAAATCAATTCCCAAGGAAGTGCAGCCCTTGATCTGCGCTTCAATTGGATGCACGAAAATCATTGATGATCGAGAATCTCAATTTAGCCATACGGAGGCAAGAGCTAATGCAACCCCAAGATAAGCGGACACTCTGCCAGCTAGGGTGACTTTCATTATCTATGGTGAGCGCGTGACACATAGCTCTGCATTGAGATGCGTTCCATGCTTGATGTTTGTCTTATCGGTGCTGACGTCAACACTTTGGCTTCATAGAACATTCAGCGCAGTTTCATCTGAATAAAAAGTGCTGCTGAACATAAAGCGCTGAAACATTCTTCCAATCAGCGCTCGCGCCTGATCATAGGAAATGGTTCAAACAGGGTTGCTCACATCGCCTACAGGCATAAGCACGCCCTACCCTTAGATCCGGAACTCTATCCGGATCTAAGGAGGAAAGCGGGCATCAAACAGCCCAAGATCATCTCACGACATGCACAGCACATGATGCGTGACGAACCACCCGTGCTGCGGTGGAGCCAAGGAAATAGTCCTGCATCCCCGGACGATGGCTTGTAATGACGATGCAATCGCACGCATGCTCTACTGTATGGTCAAGGATGGTTCGACCCGAATGCCCTTCAACTACCAAAACCTCGACGTGTGCAATGCCATCTGCCAGTGGGGTCAGCTTTTCAGTTATGGTTTTGCGAGCCGTTTCCAAATGATCTGCCGGTAACAAACTGCTGGCATATTGTGGCAGATGCTCAAGGACATGCAGAATCGTGATTGTTCCGTCATCTGCGCGCAAAGCATTTGCAATGTCCATTGCCCGGTGAGCATCGCGGCCGGCTTCAAAAGAAACGGGGACAAGAATATTTTTATACATCGTGGCATCTCCGAGATGTGCTGACGCGCATTTAAAGGATTCTGTTTCAGGCTTGCGTGAATGTTGTCTTATATTGGTCTCGTAAGATGTTCTTTTGGACTTTTCCCATCGTATTGCGCGGAAGCTCGTCCATGATGATTAGCTTGCGAGGATGTTTGAAGCGCGCAAGTGATGTTTTGATCGCTTCCATCATGCTTTCAAGGTCCGGTGACTGACCTGCTTGGGGAATGATAATGCCCAGAACGGTCTCACCAAAATCAGGATGCGGAACTCCGATAACTGCCGTTTCCATAACTCCGGGCTGTTCGTCCAGAACCAACTCTATCTCTTTGGGATAGATGTTATAGCCGCCGGAGATGATCAGGTCTTTATTTCGTCCAACGATATGGACATAGCCGTCGCTGTCGATTTTGCCCAAATCACCGGTAATGAAAAAGCCATCTTCGCGCAATTCGGCGGCGGTCTTTTCCGGCATTTGCCAATAGCCCTTGAACACATTGGGGCCGCGCACCTCGATCTGACCGATTTCTCCGTCGGCAAGGGTTTCTCCATTATCCGGATTGGTAATTTTCAAATCCACTCCGGGGAGTGGGAAGCCAACAGTCCCGGCCCGCCGTTCCCCCTCATATGGGTTTGACGTGTTCATATTGGTTTCGGTCATGCCGTAGCGTTCGAGAATTCGATGGCCGGTACGCTCCTCGAATTGCACATGGGTCTCGGCCAGCAACGGTGCAGACCCCGAGACGAACAGGCGCATGTGCGACGTGAGTGCTTTGGTGAAACCCGCTTCGCTCAGCAGGCGGGTATAGAATGTTGGTACACCCATCATCACCGTTGCCTTTGGCAATATCTCAATCACCTTTTCACTGTCGAATTTTGGCATAAAGATCATGCTGCCACCGGCAGCAAGCGTTACATTGCTGGCAACAAAAAGGCCGTGAGTATGAAATATTGGCAAAGCGTGCAGTAGCACGTCATTTGCCGTAAAACGCCATTCTTTTGCCAATGTAAAAGCATTTGACAGCAGATTGGCTTGGCTCAACATCGCGCCTTTTGAACGCCCCGTCGTACCTGACGTATAAAGGAATGCTGCGAGATCGTCTTCATCGCGATCTACAGTAGAGAAGACAGCAGGCATGATCGCTGCCTGTGCCATCAAATGGCCGCTGCCGTCGGCATTCAAGGTTTCAATCCTGGCCCCGAGTGCGCTGCCGACAGGGATTAGTTTGGTCTCGCTGCGTTCATCGCAAACGATCAAAGAAGCGCCACTGTCTTTTATGAAGTAGGACAGCTCATCGACAGTGTAAGCCGTGTTGAGCGGCAAGAAGACCAAACCCGCTTGCGCGCAAGCGGCATACAGTGCGAGAGCCTCGGCAGATTTTTCAACCTGCGCGGCCACACGATCGCCGGGCTTCATCCCGATCTGTGTCATCACATTGGCGATCTGGGCGGTTGTGGCAAGAAAGTCCTGATGCGTGATCGTTCTGCCATCTAAAAGATGCAGAAATGGGGTCGCCTTACCGGCATGAGCACCAAAGAGTCCGTCGTAAAGTGGATTTGCCATGGGAGTGCCTTTCTTACGGCTGCGACACAGGCGAGGAATTGGCTAGAGCCCGAACCTCGGCCGATGCTGCGACCTCTTTCGTAGTTGCAAATTTTTCATGATTCTGCGCGACTTTGGGCAGGTCATAGAGATAGTTGACCATTGTACCGTTAGACTGCTCCCTGCCCTTGTTCGAAACATCCGCATCAGCATGGACAGCGTGCACGATAGCGCCATTGCCCAGATGGAAGCGTGCCACCGGATCATAGGGTAAGCCTGCGTGGCCTTTGGCATTCAACAGATAGTGGGCTGCTACGGCCTTGCTCTCATCTGGATTGTTGATGTCTGAAGCCGCATCATTTGCCTGCAACCAGCGCGTCAGCGTGGGGATCGGTGACAGGGTGACAAAGGTCTTCAGGCCTGACAGTTCCGCCGACAGATCAGATGCGACCTGTTTTATGAGGGAATTGCCAAAGGAAATGCTTGCAAGGCCTGCCTGACAGTTCGAGATCGAATAGAACACGGCGGTGTCCGCTTCATCCTCTGGCGTAGCGGTTCGGTCTTCGGCAAGTAGCGTCTGAATTGAGCTTGGAATGCCCTTGGTCAATGCCACTTCCACAAAGATCAGCGGCTCATCCGGCATAGAGGGATGAAAAAATGCGAAACAACGACGATCTGTGGGTTGTAATCTGCGGCGCAGATCGTCCCAGCTGTCAATCGCGTGCACGGACTCGTAGGCGATGATTTTTTCCAATATATGCGCTGGGCTTTCCCAGTTAATTGGACGTAAAACCAAAAAACCACGGTTGAACCAAGACGCAAACAAATGTCTGAAATCAAGATCGAGAGCTGCTAGCTCTGAGTCGGTTTTCACCATGCGCAACAGGTCTGCCCGCATCCGAACAAGCGCTCCGGTTGCCCTTGGCACCCGATTAAGCCGCCGGATAAGCTCCTGCCGACGCGGTTCTGCAGCCGTCAGGAAAGCACGATAGGATGATTTTGACGGATTGCGTTCATAATCATCCAGCGTATTACGCACGCTTTCCGGGTCGATATTCATTGCGGTGGCAAGATACTGGAAGAAAACCAGTTTTTTGTCGTCGCTCAGATTTTCAAAGCCCGACAGAATGTCCGCAGCCAAAGCAAGCCCCGAGGTTTCTCCGGCAGACCCTACCAGATCGCAGGCGAGTTCTTCAATTGGCCGGTTGTCCTGCCCTTTACGGGCAGGTTGCCGGTAGCGCCGCTCGAAAACGGTCGATAGCAGATCAGCCAGAAGGGTCACAGCGCAGCCCCCATAACAGCATTGGGCAACCATGTTGCAATGCCCGGAAAGACACACAGCAGAATGATTGCCAGAACCATGCAAGCGACGAAGGGAAGCGAACCGGTCAGGATGGTTTTCAACGAGATGTCGGGCGCTATGCCATTGATCACATACAAGTTAAGACCAACCGGCGGAGAGATAAGGCCGATTTCCATATTGATGGTCAGCACAACAGCAAACCAAATCGGGTCAAAACCGGCAGCGTCAATGATGGGCAGTAATATAGGAGCCGCCATCAGGATCACAGCAACCGGCGGCAGGAAGAAACCAGCAATCAGCAAAAAGACATTGACGACACCCATCAAAATCCAGCGATTGACGTCCAACGTTCCAATCCATTCCGCAATCGATTGGGTGATAAACAAGGAGCTGAGCATATAGGAGAACACGCCGGCCGCTGCGATGATGAACAGGATCATCACCGACTCCTTGGTGCTGTCCCGCAGCACAACCCAGAGATCGCGCGGGTTCCAGAGCTTGTAGATGACCATGGCAATTAGCAAGCACAGCAATGCGCCGACTGCAGCGGTCTCGGACGGGGTCGCGATACCACCATACATCGCATAGAGCACCCCAAGAATGATGGCCAAAAAGGGCAAAACACGGGGCAAAATCTCAAACCGTTCGCTCCACGTATAGCTGCCTGCGCTCAAGCGTTCCGTGTCGCCGGATTTCCAAGTTGAATAAAGTGACCATGCCATAAACAAGACCACCAGCATCAAACCGGGGACGACACCAGCCAGGAAGAGACGGCCAATCGAGGTTTCTGTGGCGATGCCATAGACAATCATGGTCACCGATGGCGGGATCAAAATACCCAGCGTGCCACCGGCTGCAATTGAGCCTGCGGCAACACCATCAGGATAGCCGCGCTTGCGCATTTCAGGAATGCCCATCTTGCCGATGGCGGCACAGGTGGCAGGCGAAGAGCCTGACATGGCAGCGAACAAAGCGCAGGCACCAAGGTTGGAAATCACAAGGCCACCAGGGACGCGGGTCAACCAGCGCTCAAGTGCCTCATACAGGTCGGCCCCTGCTCGGGTCGATGCGATTGAAGACCCCATTATGATAAACATCGGGATCGACAAAAGGGCAAAATTATCGAGTTTGCCAAATAACAGCTCCGGCAGCAGCTCCAAAGACCGAGCGCCATCAAAGACGAGCAGAAACCCGGCAGACACGATCAATAAACCGACGGCCACTGACACGCCAGAGAAGAGAATAAGGATCGTCGCAATAGCCACGATACCACCCAGAAGAAGAGGATCCATCGACGTTACTCCAGACCGAAAGGTTTATCGACGCCGAGTAATACTCCGACGAGATCGGCAATAAGTTGCAGCAGAAAGAGGCCAAATCCGATCGGGATTGCCAAATAGGGAATCCACAGTCGCACCCCCCAAACCGTGTCTGATTTCCAGCCACGTTCCCATGTGAGATGCCAATATTCAGTGCCGTAGAACAGCATCACCGAAATGATGGCGATTGACAAAATGGACGTCAGAATTGCCATGAAAAAGCGCGGACGCGGAGCCATGGATATTGGAATTAGATCCACATTCACATGCCCCCGCAACAGCTGCACATAGGGCAGCCCGATAAGGGTTGCTGCGATGACGAGATAAATAACAGCCTCGGTTTGCCAAACAGTGGATCCGTTCAGAACGAAGCGTACGATGATCATCTGGCAAGTAATGGCCACGGCAGACACAATCATGCCCGCTGAACACCAACCAGCCAATGTAGACAGGCCCGCTACGACCTTGAGGAAGGGATTGCTCCCGGTATGCGCAATTGCGGATGAGCTGTGTCCGGCCATAGTCGCTTCCCAATTTTAGATAAGGTGGGTTGGGATGGCAGCCTGCCACCCCAAGAATGATCACTCGACGGCCAAAGCCAGATCAAGAAGCTTTTGTCCATCGGGCACTTCTTCGACAAACGCCTTAAGGGAAGTCTCTTGAGCCAAGGCGCGCCACTGATCAAAATCTTCAGCGCTCATTTCAGCAATTTCTACGCCCGCATCGCTAAATACTTTTGCAGACGCCGCATCTTGTTTTTTGGCTTCTGCCAGATAGAAGGCTTCTGCTTTTTTGGATGCTGCCAACAACGCGGCTTGCTGAGGTTCGGTCAGCTTTTCAAAGGTTGTTTTATTGATGAGCAGCGGCTGATACATGAACCACAGCGCCACGTCACCTGCTGGTGTGTAGCATTTGACCTGCTCATAAATCCGGTAGGATACAAAGGATGAAGACGACGTATTAGCCGCCTGAAGCACGCCAGTCTGCATTGCATTGTAGATTTCGGATGACGCCATTGAGGCAATCGATGCGCCTGCTCCGGCCAGCATTTGTTCAAATGACTTGCCCGCAGCGCGGGTCTGAAGGCCTTTCACATGCTCAGGCTTGGTGATGCATTTGTCTTTGCCCGCAAAACCGCCAGCCAGATAGCCGTGCACCAGAACCTTCACATCGTCAGCGGCCATTTTCTCTTCCAGCGCCTTCATAAATGGCGAAGCACTTAGACGGGCTGCGTGATCGTGATTTTTCACCAAACCGGGCATCAAAGTCAGATTATAGGCTGGCTGCTGTCCTCCGGCATAGCTCAGAGGCAGCACAGTCATGTCCAACAGGCCACGGCTCAATGGCTTATATTGCTCGCGAGGCTTGAAGAGTGACTTAGAGCCAAAAATCTTGATTTCCAAATCAACATCGGCTGCAGCAACACCATCGGCCACTATTTGCGCCACTTGATGCCGAATGTCTTTGTTGGACCATTGATGCGAAAGACGCAATTCGGTCGCATAGGTCACGGAGCTGACGGATATAAGCGCCAGCGCGGCTCCTGCTGTTTTGAGCATGGATTTCATGTTTTCCTCCCAATGAATCCACCCCGATTGCTCCGGGGCAGCATCAGGATAAACACACATTGTTTTTTTAGTCAAATTCTTGTATACAATAATTGCTTTGTTGAATTTTATTTTTAAGAGAAGATAAATGAAGAATATTGAAAAACGCCGCGCAGACACCATTGCCGAGCAGCTTGAAGAAATGATCTTCGACGGGAGCTTTTCAAATGGCGAACGGTTGGATGAAGTGCGGCTCGCGGAACAATTTGGTGTTTCCAGGACGCCATTCAGAGAAGCCTTACAAAGGCTTGCTCTTTCAAATTTGATCGAGTTGATTCCGCGCCGAGGCGCCTTTGTGCGCCAACCCGGCCCTATCGAGCTCATTGAAATGTTTGAAGTCATGGCTGAAATGGAAGCCGTTTGCGGACGTTTGGCGGCTTTGCGTATTTCGGATCAGGCCCTTGATGATCTTCAAGCGTCCAACCAGAAATGTCAGGCAGCCGTTGAACGGCAGGATCCAGACACCTACTACATCGAGAATGAACAATTCCACAAAACCATCTATCAACAGTCCGGCAACAGCTTTTTGGCCTCGGAAGTGGAAATGTTGCACAAGCGCTTAAAGCCATTCAGACGCCAGCAGCTGCGATTGCGTGGACGTATGGCTCAATCCCTAGCAGAACATGAAGCAGTCCTTGAGGCGCTGAAGAAGGGTGATCCAGAAGCATCTGCTAACGCGCTTCGTGTGCATGTGGCTATTCAGGGCGAAAAGTTTCACAGCCTAATGTCTAATCTAAAAAATGCAGCAGAATAGATCTGCTCCAGTCTCTGTTTAACTTAAAAGAATGAATGATCCCCAAAGGGGTTTCAAAGCTTAACTTGCGAGTGGGCGCTATACTTTGCAATCCAACATTCTCTAATCCCTGCGTGTGTTGATGCAAGTTGCAACAGAATGTCTTCAGTTACAATTACGGGGCGTCTGGCGCTGATACCAAAATATTGAGACCACCGCAAAAATCACATGCCCGGTGCCACCAGATGTTCAATTCTCATGGCGGCAGGATAGACTAGTTATTCCTAATCCCTATCGAAGTTTTTCAAATAGCCAGTGACACCCTATGGTTTGTTTAGGGTGTCACTAGCAGATGGGTTATCTCGTCCAAGTTGAACACACAACCACCAAAATTGGGAAGGAGAACCGAAACTGGTGGCGTGGTGTCTAGGCCTTGCTTAACGGATACGTAGTGTTGTCTCTTGGTCAAAAAAGACAGCCTTTGCCATATCAAACGCAAAAGTTGTGGTTTCCCCCGCGGTCACTTGTGCGTTGGCACGCATGCGTGCAATGGTCTGTTTGCCCCCCAAATGCAAAATAGAAAATGTGTCTGAACCCGCTGGCTCGACAACATCGACCATGCATTGGCGCTCGACGATCTGGTCAGATGTTCTATCTGCCCCATGAGGATCAGTCAGTGCTTCTGGTCGAATTCCAAGGACAATGGTTTTGCCGGCATATGCGGACAGGCCTTGGACGTTGTGAACCGGAAGATCAAATTCTATCCCGCCTGCTTCTTTGAGTGTCACTGATGTTGCCTCGCCGTCTACCTTAACAACAGCCGGAACCAAGTTCATCGATGGAGACCCCATAAAGTCGGCAACGAACATGTTAATCGGATCGTCATAGACCTCGGCAGGCGTACCAAATTGCTGTAGATAGCCATCCTTTAACACTGCGATTTTGCTGGCCAGAGTCAGAGCTTCGATCTGATCGTGGGTTACGTAGACAATGGTGGTGCCCATCCGCTTATGGAGGCGTTTGATTTCGGTGCGCATATCAACGCGCAATTTGGCGTCCAGATTTGACAGAGGCTCATCAAAGAAGAAGACCTGAGGGTCTCGCACAAGCGCACGGCCCATGGCTACGCGTTGACGTTGACCACCCGACAATTGCCCTGGTTTGCGATTTAACAACTCGCCGATCTGCAACATGTCTGCTACGCGCTTGATCGCAGCCTCGCGCTCGGATTTTTCAACTTTGCGCACTTCCATGCCGAAGCTGATATTTTGCGCAACGGTCATGTTGGGATAAAGCGCGTAGGACTGGAAAACCATAGCGATATCACGCTTGGATGGTGGCAAGCCAGCGACAGATTTTCCGCCAATCATAATATCGCCGCTGGTTATTTCTTCCAGTCCGGCAATTGTATTGAGCAAGGTTGATTTGCCGCAACCGGACGGACCGACCAATACCAAAAATCCACCGTCTTCGATTTCAAGATCAATGCCCTTGAGCACTTCAACATTGCCATAGGATTTGTAGAGATTTTCAATCGAAAGGGATGCCATTTTTGTCCTCCCGGTTACCCGGTGCTGCGCGGTTTGTTCGCGTGTTCAATGATTTTCGGCATTTCTCGCGGTTCAAGAATTGCCGGAATTGCTCAACTGAATGCTTCCTTAGGACACATTCGTTTTTTGCACTAAACGTGCCTACCCTTTTACGGAGCCGGCCATCAGTCCGCGCACAAAGTAGCGACCGGAAACGATGTAGACGACAAGGGTGGGAAGGGCTGCCAGAATAGAACCTGCAAAATGCACGTTATATTCTTTGACGCCGGTTGAACTGTTGACCAGATTATTGAGCGCAACTGTGATGGGGATTGAGTCAAAATCCGCAAAAGAGGCGCCGAATAAAAAATCGTTCCAGACATTGGTAAATTGCCAAATCACGGTCACAACAAAGATCGGGCCGGAGCTGGGCAGAAGAATGCGCCGAAATATCTGGAAGAAACTTGCACCATCAATTTGGGCTGCGCGTACCAGCTCAGTCGGGAACGCTTCATAATAGTTGCGGAAGAACAGAGTGGTAAATCCCAGACCATAGACAGTGTGAACCAGAACGAGCCCCGGTGTTGTACCCGCAAGTCCCAACAATCCCAGAATGCGCGCCATTGGAATGAGCACAATCTGAAAAGGAATAAAACAAGCAAGAAGCAACATACCAAAGACGATTTTGTCACCTTTGAAGGACCATTTGGTCAGCACATACCCATTCAGGGCACCAAGCATAGTGGATAGCAGTACTGCAGGGACCACCATAAGTATGGAATTAAAGAAGAACGGTTTTAGCCCCGTTGGATCCACTCCAATTTGGGCTGTTGACCAAGCCGAGAGCCAAGGAGCAAGAGTCCAATCTTGGGGCAGGTTCATCATGCCGCCGCCGCGGATTTCATCCAGCGGTTTGAAGCTGTTGACGACCATCACATAGAGCGGCAGCAGGTAATAAATGGCGAACAAGATCAAGGCCGCATAGATGACGGCACGGATCAGGCGATCACCGAGCGTTGAGGACGTGGAGACGGTGTGGTTCATCTTCTGTCTCCACTTTTAAGTTCACTATACAGATAAGGCACTATGATTGAGAATATCATGATCATCATGATGATCGCAGATGATGCCCCTACTCCCATCTGATTGCGTGTGAATGTGTAGGAATACATGAATGTGGCTGGCATCTCGGTTGCCCTGCCCGGACCACCCCCCGTCAGCGCGACGACCAAATCATAGGCTTTAATAGCCAAATGCGCCAAAACCACAAAGCTAGACAGGAAAACCGGCCGCATCATAGGGATGACAATTTTGCGATAGATGAGAGACTTGGGTGCACCATCCATCTCGGCGGCGCGCATAATTTCGGTATCAATGCCGCGCAGGCCTGCCAAAAACATTGCCATGACAAACCCCGAGGACTGCCATACGGCGGCAATAACCACGGTGTAGATGGCCATCTTACTGTCTTTGATCCAGTTGAAATGAAAGCTTTCCCAGCCCCAGCTGTGAAAGGTGGCCTCGATTCCGATGCCCGGATCCAGAAACCACTTCCAGGCAATGCCGGTTACGATGAAGGACAGCGCCATCGGGTAGAGATATATAGGACGCAGAAAGCCTTCACCCCGGATTTTCTGATCCAGAAGAATAGCCAAGAAAAGGCCAAGAATCGTACTGATGGCGATATAAAGGAAGCTGAAGATACCCAGATTTACCAGTGCGGTATTCCAGTGTCTCAGTTTAAAAAGCTTGATATAATTCGCAAATCCAATCCATTCGTCGGATGGAAACATTCTCGAGTTGGTCATCGACAGATAACCGGAATAGAAAATGAAGCCATAAACGAAGATCAGAACCAGCAAGAAGCTCGGCGCAAGAACAATGCGCGGCACCCAATCACGTATGCGATCCAACATGAGGAACTTTCAAAAATGCGTTCTGTGTTTATGTCGAGACAAGTACTCTAAAATGTATAGGCAAAGAGGCGCTTGTTTCTATGAACCATAGTCTCACAGTAATGAGCAACAAAACAAAACTATGCGTTTGCCTGTTGTGAGACGATCAAGGGCTAATTCAGCCCTTGATCTTGATATCGGTTCGCTCGGTCTTACTTCGCAGATTCGACCGCGTCGACCAATTCTGCAGCAGCAGTTTTTGAGTCAAACTCGCCATTGAAGTGGGCTGTTACGACGTCAAAGATGGCACTTTTGATGCCATCTGGCACGGCATGGCCATGGGCCATAGAGCCAAACAACCGGCCAGTTTTGCCAGCATCAGCCAAATCGGCCATGCCTTTTTTGCCGCAATCGTCAAATTTCTCGTCAGAAACGTCCGTACGGGCAGGAACGGAGCCTTTTACCGTATTAAACGCGATCTGGAAATTTGGATCCATTACAGCAGAAGCCATTTTCTTCTGTGCAGCAAGGCCATCTTTAACATCAAACATAACAAACTGGTCGGAGTTAAAGGTTACGGCGCCTTGCGTGCTAGGGAAACGGATGCAGACAAAGTCTTCTCCGGGAACTTTTTTAGACTGTAGGAATTCACCCTTAGCCCAGTCACCCATGATTTGCATGCCTGCTTCACCATTGATCACCATAGCGGTGGCCAAGTTCCAGTCACGACCGGAGAAGTTGTCATCGACATAGCTGCGCAATTTTGCCATGCGATCAAACGCTTCAACCATTTTATCGCCGCCCAATGCTTCGGGCTTAAGGTCGATCATAGTGTCTTTGTAGAAATCATCACCAAGAGAAAGAACAACGGAGTCAAAGATTGTTCCGTCTTGCCAAGCCTGTCCGCCATGAGCCAGAGGCGTAATGCCGTTGGCCTTCATGGTGTCAAGCATTGCAATCAACTCGTCCCAAGTTGTCGGTGCTTTACCTCCGGCGTCATCAAGCGCTTTTTTGCTGATCCAAACCCAGTTTGTGGAGTGAACATTGACCGGTGCAGCAATCCAGTTGCCATCGTGCTTTGAGAACTCCTGAAGGGCCGGTGGTACGACGTTGTCCCAACCTTCGGCTTCAGCAACATCGTTGAGATTGCCGAGGACATCCTGAGCGGACCAGTCTTTGATGTTAAAGCCCATCATCTGGACGGCGGTTGGTGGGTTTCCTGCGGTGACACGCGCACGCAGTGCGGTCATGGCGCTGACCCCTGAACCACCAGCAACTGGCATGTCTTTCCAGTTAACACCCTGTTTTTCAAGATTTTCTTTCAAAACATTAAGTGCTGCGGCTTCACCGCCAGCTGTCCACCAATGCATGACTTCGACATTTTCGTCAGCCATTGCAGGTGCAGAAATAAGGGGAATTACGACCATAGCAGTGCTCAGAATAGAGCACTTTAATAGAGACATCAGTTTCATCTGTTTCCTCCCAGTAGAAAGTCTGAACTCGCAAACATTATAACGTTGTAAATGGAAATATTGTCAATGACTATTTTTTCATTCTAAAGGCTATCTAGACAATTGCCCTGTTTGACCGGCGTTTGGGGCTATGATACTCAGGTATCAAAGAACCTCACCGGACCTCCAAGCAAAATGGCACAAAATCGCATACCAATTGACCGGATATCACGCCGTTCTCGACCCACCCAACAGACGATTGCGGATATCACTGGACTTGCGGTTACGACGGTCTCAAAAGCATTGCGTCAGGACCCCAAAATTTCCCATTCCACGCGCGCTTTGGTGAATAAAATTGCGCAAGAGGTGGGGTATGTGCCTGATCGGGCTGCCTTGCGTCTGAGAACCGGGAAAACCAATGTCATCAGCCTTATTCTTGATCCTCACAATGAGATCCTAAGTTTCGGTAACTCCATGATTTCCGGCGTTGTTAAGGCTCTTCAGGAAACAAATTATCACCTCAATATCATTCCTCATTTCACGCAAGACGAGATTGAAAGCCCGGTTGTGCAGATTGTTCGAAATGGACTGGCAGACGGACTGATTTTTTCACGCACGACTGCATTGGATGAGCGGGTTCGGTTCCTGACAGAAAAGCACTTTCCTTTTGTCACTCACGGGCGGACTGAATTCACTGAGCAGCATAGTTTTGTTGATTATGACAATGACGATTTTGCATACCAATCCGTCATGCGGTTGGTCCAAAAAGGCTGCGCAAAAGTATGTATACTCCTGCCTTTGAGCAAATTTACTTTTTACCAACATTTGCGGTACGGCTTTATGCGCGCGGTGCGTGAGACAGGTGTGGATTATTTGTTCCCGCAAACAGTTTCACTGGATTCGCAGCCTGACGAATTGGTGGAATGGGCCCGCACCCTTGCGCAAAGTGGCGAGATTCCCGATGGGATGATTTGCCCGGGAGAAATCTCTTATTTCGCCGTTCAAAACGGCTTTACCTCAGCTGGGAAAAAGCAAGGGAGCGATTACCATATGGTGGCAAAATCGGTTTCAAAGGTTCTTGGCTTGAGTGATCCTGGTTTGGATTGTATCGACGAAGATGTGCATCAGGCTGGTTTCTTGATGGCGAGCCATCTGGTCGACCAAATTAACAATCCCGAAGCCGGCCCGCTGCAGACTTTGCAACAACCCATAATCAAGTTCAAGTAAACTTGACGCCCGACCTTTTCCGCCAAGAAGGTTGGTGTAAAAGACCATCTCTATTCTTTTTATCGGCCTATGGTTTTTTCCATACTCAAGTCCTTAATTATGCGCGTTCATAGATAACAATTGAGCGAGGACACATATGGCTAAAATTAACTAGAAATGAAAGTTATACGTGTATTGAGGAAGGATATAAAACTATAAAAACCAATAGGTTCCGGCTCAGGATAGAATGATGTCTATAGTAAACTACGGCATGCGATTGGTGGATCTTACAGAGCAATTGAGTCAGAGATCTTTTTTCGTAGCTGTGCAGCGGGGCCTATCCTTAGCACTACCCCTTATTATGGTTGGAGCCTTGGCGCTCCTTGTTCGGTTTCCGCCATTCGTCTGGCTTCAATCTTTCCTTACGGATATTTTCGGGCCACATCTTAATGTGATGTGTGACAATCTTATCGCAGGAACGTTTGGCATCGCATCGCTAGTCGCGTTATTTGGATTTTCGACGGTTTTAACGGATCAGTATATTCAAGAGCACGATCACAGACGCGCCAACCCGACGATTACGGCCATGGTCGTTATTTCATGCTTTTTCATAATTGTTGCTCCGAATGACGATACAACGCTCAGGTCTGCTCTCTCTCTGAGCGAGGGATTGTTGGTTGCTTTGCTTGTTGCGGCGACTGGTGGGTCTCTGTTTTTAAAGCTTGCGCAATTAAAATTTTTGCAGCTTCCCTTAAAGGCTTCGGGACATGATCCGCTTGTTGGTGATGTTTTTGCAATTATGCCAGCTGGAATGCTTACTATTTTTCTATTCGCGGCCGTTAAAGCTGTTTTTTACGCGATTGGGTCAGATAATATTGCAGCCAGCTTTGATGGCATGCTGTCTTCTCTCTTTGCTGGAGCAAATGATAACATCGGATTTGCGATAGGCTATGTTTTCTTGACTCAGGTTTTGTGGTTTTTCGGTATCCACGGACCCAATCTTCTAAACAGTGTTCAAGACAGCATCTTAATTCCTGCAACGAATGCAAATATTGATGCCGTTGTAAATGGGGCTGAACCACTCTTCACATTTAGCTCTCAGTTTTTCGATTTTTTTGTTCGAATGGGAGGATCTGGCGGCACTCTGTCTTTGATTTTGGTTCTGCTCTTTGTGAGTAAATTCACAAATATCCGCAGATTTGCATTGATTGCCCTTTTTCCTGCATTGTGCAATGTGAATGAACCATTGTTGTTCGGTATCCCGCTGGTTCTAAACCCAATTTATGCCATTCCGTTTATTCTGACACCGATTGTGCAGACCGTCATTGGCTATACCGCGATCGTGTTCGATTGGATGCCTCATACGTCCTATAATACGATGTGGACCACCCCTGCCCTGATCAGTGGTTATGTTTCTACGGGATCTTTCTCTGGTGTGATTGTGCAGCTTATCAGCTTGATGGTAGGGGCCGCAATTTACTTGCCGTTTGTCAAACTGTCAGAGCGCGTAGCCCTCCAACGAAGCAAGCAGGTGCTCCGATCATTACTAGATAAAGCCGAGTCTCAAGAAAATAGTCAGCCAAAACATCAGTATATCAACCTTCGCGGTGAAGAAGGACGCATCGCAATTGCATTGGCAAATGATTTGGAAATGGCTCTCGAAGAGAATAGTGATGAAATATATTTGGAATACCAACCTCAAATCAATATTTTAAACAAGCAGGTATTTGGAGCAGAAGCTCTGTTGCGTTGGAACCATCAGCAATATGGGCGGATAGCCCCTCCCATAACGGTTGCTCTAGCGGAAGATGCCGGCTTGATTGATGAAATTGGTCTCAAAATTTTGGAGGTTGCCTGCCGCCAGAGAGCCTCTTGGTATGGCTATGTACCGGATGATTTTGTCATCTCGGTGAATGTATCACCCAAACAGCTTTTAAAACCGGATTTTGATAGGAAAGTACTTGAGATCCTAATGAAAACGGGACTGTCGCCCAAACTTCTGGAACTGGAAATCACAGAATCAACAGCACTGTTACCCGAAGTCCATGCAATTGGTGCTTTGACTAAATTGCATGGTTTGGGTGTAAAAATTGCGCTTGATGATTTTGGTATGGGCCATACATCCCTGCACTATCTGCGTGTATTGCCGTTCGATACCGTTAAAATAGACAAATCTCTCACCCATTATTCTCAGGATAATATTAACGACCATATTGTGAAAAGCATCGTTGATCTGGGGCAGACTTTAAACTTCAAGCTGATTATTGAAGGCATAGAAACAGAAGAACAACTTGATCGCTTTTGTTCCATTGGTTGTGACCAATATCAGGGTTACTTATTCAGCAAGCCTTTGTCCGTTGCACAGTTCGTCCCGTTTCTCAGTAAAATGATGCCAACTTTGTCACAAGCATTCTCGGTTGGTGACAGGGCTGTTCCTGAGCTGAGAAACGGTATTTCTGCACTTGAAACACAGTATCATGACGCGCGATCAGTTCAAGATATCACCAAAGTCGCGGTTTAAGAGCATATCAAAGAGAGCCGATCTGCTATTTGTTCATGATTGCCGAGGGGTTTGGTCGCATTCTGACTTGTGCTTTGACCGCAATTCCCTACGTAAAACTTTTCCGATGGCATTTTTGGGTAAAGTCTCAACGTAATGTATCTGTTTGGGAAGCTTGTAGCTGGTTAGGTGCTGCTGGCAATGCTTGATGATTTCCATTTTTGTCGGTGCCTCATTTTCATTCTTGCCAACAACATACAGACATAAGGCTTCTCCCGTTTTGTCATCGGGTATACCGATTACCGCACATTCAGCAATTTCGGACATTTGGCTGACGACATTTTCCACTTCATTTGGGGCAACATTGAACCCTGAGACATTCACGATGTCTTTTTTGCGGTCGACGATGCGATAGGCCGCGTCATTGCCCCGCACAACAATGTCCCCAGATTTAAGCCAGCCATCTTTGGTGAGAACATTCTGGGTTTCCTCAGGTGCGTTCCAATATCCCTGCATTACCTGAGGGCCTTGCACCCACAATTCGCCAGGTTCGCCATCTGGCACATCATGGCCGTGTTCATCAACGACACGGATATTGGTCGAATGGAATGCAACTCCAATTGAACCGAGCTGCTCTTTTCCGATGATATTACCGGTAATTCCAGGAGAGGTCTCAGACATACCGTAAGACTCAGATACAACGCCTCCGGTCAAGGCTTGCCATTTGGCGGCTGCATCCATTGTCAGGGCAGCGCCTCCTGATACCGTGATCTTAAGAGATGAAAAATCAAGCTTTCTAAACGCTTTGTTTTGCACCAGAGCAACCATCAAAGTGTTTATCTGCAGGAATCCATGGAACTTCTTGCCTTTGAGTGCTTTGGCAAAGCTGTTCATGTCACGAGGGTTCGGGATAAGTAGGGAATGACAGCCACGGCTGAGAAACACCAGGTTATGCGCTGTGAAGGCGAAAATATGATAGAGCGGTAGAGGCGCCACCCAGATATCACCTGGTTGGCCCGTTGCTTCAGCGAGGTGGTATCGAACCTGCGCCATATTAGCCACAAGATTGCTATGGCTGAGGATTGCAGCTCTGGCTGGTCCTGTGGTGCCGCCTGTATATTGTAGCACGGCGGTATCGCTACTTTGGGCAGAGTGTTTTACCGCTCGTGCTCGAGCGCCTACGCGCAACGCGGTGCGGAATGTTACCTGATTGGCAAATCGAAATTTCGGAACAAGTTTTTTTACTCGTTTCGATACGAAATTGATTAGTTTGCGCTTAAGCAGGGAATGCATGTCGCCCACTTCGGTGACGATGACCAGTCCAACATCTGTGTGCGGCACAACTTTGCTTGCCGTGTGGGCGACATTGGATATGACAACCATCGCCTTGGCACCGCTATCTATGAGCTGGTGCCTTAACTCGGTCGCGGTATAGAGCGGGTTTGTGTTGACCACGACAAGGCCGGCACGAATGGCTCCCAGAACAGCAATTGGACTTTGAAGAAGATTGGGAAGTTGGATTGCGATACGATCCCCCGCCATCAATCCAGCCTGCTGCAAATAAGCAGCAAATGCTGCGGTTTTGCGGTCCAAATCCTGAAAGGACAATTTTGCCCCTAGAGCAGAAAATGCTGTATGAGGACCATAGGTTGCCGTAGCATAGTCCAAGATTTCCGGTATGGTTCTAAATCCTTGCGGATTCAGTTCGGGTAGTATCGCCGTCATGGTCTCTCCTGTCGGACGATTTATCTAACAGATCTTTTGGTTCAGTGTTCGAATAAATTACTCACACTATCCTTTTGTCCTTTTGAAAAGTGCGCCCGTAACTCCGGAATTTGGCTCCGTCTGGTTCCGCCGTATCACTGGTATTTTGACGTTGAAAACTAATGGCGGATTACGATCGCTGCACTGTTCTATGCGTTCTGCATGTTTATCAACTCTCTTCGCCGCAGCGCGCGATGTAACCTGATCTAATGTCCGCGCTTAATCCTTGCGCAACGTCAATCTTGGGTGAATGTCTACAAAAGAAATGGTGGCGCCATAGTGCGCAATTTCCACATTGACCCCGCCTCGCCTGAGCTAAGCTCTTCCAACCGAGTAGCTTGGTCCCTTGGACGCTTCATTTCATATGGTCAAATGGAGATTTGGTGTGCCCAATGCAACATTGAAAGATTCATTTCAGCACTGGACATGGGGCATCAAATTGTATCTTTTATTTACAAAACAACGAATGAAGGAAGCTGTCATGAAATCGCCGTTGAAAGTCATTGCTCTAGCACTCACTTTTGCGACTTGCGCGAGCCCTGTTTTTGCCGCTGAGCAATGTGCCACCGGTAAGACGCTGGTGGATGGTAAATTGACCATCGCAACGGGAAACCCTGCATATTTCCCATGGGTCATTGATGACGCTCCGGAAACAGGCAAGGGTTTTGAACCTGCCGTAGCCTATGCCGTGGCTGCTAAGATGGGATTTGGTTCCGATGATGTTGTTTGGGTTCGTTCTGGATTTGACGAGTCGATTCAGCCCGGAGCCAAAAACTTTGACCTCAATGTTCAACAATTTTCCATATCCGATGATCGAGATAAAATTGTAGATTTCTCTACCTCTTACTATTCTTCTGCAATGGCTGTTCTGACAACTCAGGCTGTCGTGGATGGAGGGGCTGTTCCGACTTTGGCTTCGCTGAAATCGCTGAAATGGGGGGCTGACGCCAATACGACAGCAGTGCCGATGCTTACTGAATTGGTCGAGCCCGACAGTGATCCGCTACTTTATAATGACCAGACCGACGTTACCGCAGCCATTCAAGCCGGTCAGATCGACGCTGCATTGTTCGATTTGCCAACAGCGCTTTATCTGTCGGCGGTCGTTGTTGAAAATGGTGTGCTTTTGGGACAGTTCCCTGCGGATCGCACAAAAAATCCGGATCAGTTCGGCATGTTGATGGAAGAAGGCAGCCCTTTAAAAGCTTGCGTCAATGACGCAATTGCTGCGCTGACTGCAGACGGCACACTGGCTGATTTGGAAGCCACTTGGCTTTCAGAAACGACAGGCGTTCCGGTCATTGAATAATGTCGAATTCTTCTGTTGGGCTTACCCGTAGGCAGGCGTTTGAACGAAAGCTCAAACGTCGTTCGTTGTTTCTCGCTGGTGCATCAACTGCATCTGTGATTGCTGTGCTTATGATCTTTATCCCGATGGCTCCGGGGTGGGAAAAGGTCAAACTCAGCTTTTTTAACTGGGAAGTGGTTGTCAAAACGCTTCCCAAACTTTTGAATGCCTTCCTATTAGATATTGCGATATTTGCATGGTCTGTGCCGTTAATTGCAGTGCTCGGTCTCGCAATCGCCTTGGCGCGCGATGTTCGTGACCCTGTGTTATACCCGCTTCGGCTTTTTGGAGCTTTGTATACGGACGTATTTCGCGGTGTGCCAGTGGTTTTGGTCGTCTATCTTATCGGCTTTGGCATACCGGGGCTTGGTCTTCCTCGGCCGTTCAATTCTCCCTACATATGGGGCACAGTTGCACTTGTGCTGACTTATGCTGCCTATGTGGCAGAGATTTTTCGCTCAGGAATCGAGAGCATTCACAAATCTCAACGGAATGCAGCATTGTCTCTGGGGTTGTCATCCTCGGATTCTATGCGCTTTGTCGTATTACCGCAGGCCATACGGCGCGTAATACCGGCGCAAATGAATATACTGATTGCGCTGCAAAAGGACGTCGCCCTTTTGTCATTTATCGGACCTGTCGAGATTTTTCGTCAAGCGGGTGTATTCAAGTCGCTTTTGGCCAATTTTACACCGTATGTTGTAGCTGCAGTTATTTTTCTGGTTGTTACCATTCCGGCCACACGACTGGCTGATCACCTGATTGCCAAGCAGAACCGAGCGCGCTCATGAAACTCAAACTAGAAAATATTCACAAGTCCTTCGGAGCGACCAAGGTGTTGAATGGGATATCTCTTGATGTCGCGCAAGGGGAAATGGTTTGTTTGATTGGTCCTTCGGGTTCGGGTAAATCTACGCTCTTGCGATGCTTGAACTTGCTGGATCCGGTTGATGATGGCAACATCTGGTTGGACGGTGAAGAAATCGCAGATCCTTCGCTTGACCCCCAGCCAATCCGCCAACGCATCGGGATTGTGTTTCAATCATTCAATCTTTTCCCTCACATGACCGCTGAAGAAAATGTGATGCTTGCCCCTCGAAGGATTTTTAACAAATCCCGCGACGCGTTGATGCCACAAGTCGAAGCTTTGTTCGAAAAATTCGGTCTGAAAGAGCGAATGCATCATTATCCAGATCAGCTTTCCGGTGGTCAACAGCAGCGTGTCGCTATCGCGCGCGCACTGGCTATGAATCCGGAAATCATGTTGTTTGATGAAATAACGTCGGCACTGGATCCTGAACTGGTCGGCGAAGTTCTACAGGTGTTGAGTTCTCTTAAGCAGGACGGCATGACCATGATCTTAGCAACGCATGAAATGGCATTTGCGCGCGATGTTGCCGACAGGGTTTGCTTTCTAGACAAGGGTCAAATTCTGGAGCAAGGAGCTCCGGCACAGATTTTTTCGCACCCTAAAGAAGCCCGTACCCGTGACTTTTTGGCACGGGTGTTAAGGTCATACTGAAAGGCGATTTTTGTTCACTGGATTGTTTCAACAAGTTGGTGGTCTAGTTGTTGAAACAAGGGTCTGTCGTTGCCGGACGTGCCTCATTTTCAGTGCATTAAACGCTGTCACTTCGGTGCTTACCCTTTGCCATTGTTTATTGCGCTGCATTGCTTGGAAATGTCTTTTTGTCGGCGTTTGAGGATGTAACAAATTTTACCCGACAAACAGCTGAAACCAGAAGAGATTGGCTGAAGCCGGATTGCCTACGCAAAATTACGATTTTTCACGGCCTGCGTTGGGTGTGTAGAGCTTGAAGAAACGGCTTTGCTTTCATAAATATTGGGGATGTAAAAGGCCTTTTGGCTCGAGAAGGAAAAACGTTTCATGGATATTCGATCAGATGTGATGGCTGCGATTGGCAACACGCCCCTTATCCGCCTCAATGGTGCGAGCAACCTGACGGGGTGCGAAATTCTTGGCAAGGCCGAATTTCTCAATCCGGGCCAGTCGGTCAAAGATCGGGCCGCGCTGTATATTATCCGTGATGCGATTGAGTCTGGTGCCCTTCGCCCTGGCGGGACTATTGTTGAGGGCACCGCAGGTAACACGGGTATCGGGTTGGCACTGCTGGCGAACGCCATGGGTTTCAAGACTGTGATTGTGATCCCTGAAACCCAATCGCAAGAGAAAAAAGACATGTTGCGTTTGGCTGGTGCCACGCTGGTTGAAGTGCCTGCTGTGCCCTATCGTAATCCGAATAACTATGTCAAAGTGTCACAGCGTCTAGCAGAGCAATTGGCAAAGACTGAAGCCAATGGCGCAATATGGGCCAACCAATTTGACAATGTCGCCAATCGCCAAGCGCATGTTGAAACGACAGCTGAGGAAATCTGGGCACAGACTGACGGCAAAGTGGATGGCTTTATTTGTGCCGTGGGCACCGGTGGTACATTGGCTGGTACGGCTAAAGGGTTGCGTGCACATAACCCGAATATCAAAATCGGTCTTGCTGACCCTGAGGGCGCCGCGCTGTATCACTATTACAAAGATGGTGAATTGAAGTCGGAAGGGTCTTCTATCTCGGAAGGGATAGGGCAAGGGCGCATTACGGCGAATCTAGAGGGGTTAATCGTTGATCACCCCTATTGCATCTCTGATAAGACCGCCCTGCCCTATGTTTTTGATTTACTGGAGAATGAAGGCCTCTGCCTTGGTGGCTCATCTGCGATTAATATCGCAGGTGCTGTTGAGCTGGCCAAAACTCTTGGACCCGGCCATGTGATTGTGACCATCCTGTGCGACTATGGAACGCGGTATCAATCCAAGCTTTATAACCCCTCCTTTCTTGCCTCCAAGGGTTTGCCTGTGCCAGATTGGATGCAACGCGAGTCTAATATAAAGGCTCCATTCCTTACCGAGGATTAGAGATGACCGAAGAATTGTTTCGTCAGGATGCTTACTTGACCACCTGTGATGCAACTGTTTTGGCCGTGAATGATGATGGTTCGATCATACTTGATCGGACCATTTTTTATATCACGGGCGGTGGACAGCCGGGTGACTCGGGGTATCTGGAAAAGCAAGACGGCAGCCACATAGATATTGTCACCACGCGCAAAGATCGTAAAACCGGGGCGTTGTTGCACCTTGCGCAAGACGGGCAAGATGGCAAGGTGAATGCAGGCGACAAAGTCACTTGCCATATCAATTGGGAAACCCGTTATAAGTATATGCGTCATCACACAGCGTTGCATTTGCTGTCTGTGGTCGTACCTTTCGCGGTGACCGGTGGACAGATTGGTGCTGTTGAGTCTCGGCTTGATTTCAACATTCCGGATCCGGACTTTGATAAAGAGGGTTTGACTGAAAAATTGATGGCTCTGATCAATCAGGATCATGCAGTCACGATGCGATGGATTACGGATGAAGAGATGGATGCACAGCCTGAATTGGTCAAGACTATGGCGGTTCAGCCGCCAAGAGGGTCAGGCAAAGTGCGTTTGGTCGCTATCGGTGATGTTGATTTGCAGCCTTGTGGTGGCACCCATGTCAAGCAGACCAGCGAGATAGGGTCCGTCGCTGTGACCAAGATTGAAAATAAAGGGAAACAAAATCGACGCATTCGCATCCGGTTTGTTGACTAGCACTTCATTGTGACCATCAAATCTGATCGAAGGGTGCGTTGCCATTACAGTACAGCCAGTATGCATTTTTCTTTATTTGCAATATTAGAATATAGTGATACATAGAACTTTATGGTAATGTGACTATCGGGAAACCAATTTCCGATGTTACGGAAAATGGAGAGGTTTTTTCATGGCTACTGATTACAAACAGCTCATGGCTGACGTTGGCAAACAAGTTGGCACATTGCGCAAAGATATTCCGGAAACGATGGCCGGATTTTCTGCTTTGTCGGCTGGTGCAGACAAGCCCGGAGCGCTTGATACCAAAACAAAAGAACTGGTGGCGCTTGGTATTGCTCTGGCTATGCGCTGTGAACCATGCATCGCGTTTCACACGCGGACATTGATTAAATTGGACTGCACCAGAGCTGAATTCGAAGAATGTTTGGGGACCGCAATTTATATGGGCGGCGGGCCTTCTCTCATGTATGCAGCCAAGGCTATGGATTGTTGGGATCAACTGATTGAAGGATGAGTTTGGGAACTTGTCCCTGACAGTGTTTCGACGTCTATACGGTTAAAAAGGTCGGCAATTGTCGACCTTTTTGTTTGTTCAATTGCGAAATTTGAATTTGTAGGGGATTTCTTACAAATCTCATTTGGGCATATGGCGTACTTGGCAAGGATGCTCCATCTTGCTGCGCAGGAATTAGATTATACGCCAAAAATCTGGCGGGCATTGGCAATTTGGATGGAGAGCGGTGGCATGGGTGAGCGAACAAAATGGCTAGTAAGCACGCAGTGGCTTGAAACACATTTGGATAGCCCTGATGTGGTTGTGCTGGATGGCTCTTGGTATTTGCCCCATGAGCAACGCGATCCCGAAGCCGAATATCGTGCAGAACATATTCCTGGTTCGTTCTATTTCGACATGGATGCAATCGCAGATTTATCGACAGATTTACCGCATATGTTGCCTACGGCTTCAGATTTTTCTGCTGCTGTTCAAACGCTCGGCATAAGCGACGGGCAAAAAATTGTCATTTATGATGGTGTTGGGCTGCGCTCTTCGCCCCGGATTTGGTGGACGTTCCGCACAATGGGCGTTCAAGATGTCTGCATTCTTGATGGCGGGTTGCCAAAATGGAAAGCAGAGGGCCGCCCGCTTAGTGATTTGGTTCCGACGCCGCATGTTGGCCGGTTCTCGGCTCGGCTCGATCATGGCTCTGTGCGCAGTTATGATGATGTTTTAAAAGCGGTAAACACTCAAGCAATACAAATTGTAGATGCGCGGTCGGAGGAGCGGTGGCTTGGCCAAGCGCCTGAACCACGCCCTAATATTCCATCAGGACGCTTTCCGGGTTCCAAGAATGTTCCATTCCCCGACTTGGTAGACGAGAATGGTTGTTTGAGAGATATCGCCGCTTTGCGCCAGCGTTTTATTGATGCAGGTGTCGATCTGGATAAACCCGTTATCACAAGCTGTGGCTCGGGAGCGACAGCGGCTATATTGACATTGGCTCTGGATACCATCGGGCACGGGCAGCTCGGGCTTTATGACGGATCTTGGGCAGAATGGGCCTCACGAGAAGGTAGCCCAATTGATTGTGAACCCGGCGCACCCTTTGGCCCAAACGGTGGTTGAATATATACAACAGCTATGAACAAAAAAGCCCGGACACTGTCCGGGCTTTTGTTGTGTCGACGATGCCGAGATCAATCTAGTGCAAGATCTGGCTTAGGAACAATTTGGTTCTTTCGTGCTGAGGATTGGTGAAAAACTCCTCAGGTTCATTTTGTTCCACGATCTGACCTGCATCCATGAAGATGACCCGGTTGGCGACCTGACGGGCAAAGCCCATCTCGTGGGTAACGCAGATCATGGTCATGCCTTCTTCCGCAAGACCGACCATCACGTCCAACACTTCCTTGATCATTTCTGGATCGAGGGCCGACGTGGGCTCATCAAACAGCATGATGCGTGGGTTCATGCAGAGCGATCGAGCAATTGCTACACGCTGCTGCTGGCCACCCGAGAGCTGACCTGGGAACTTCAAAGCCTGCTCTGGGATTTTGACCCGTTCCAAATAGTGCATCGCAATCTCTTCAGCTTCCTTTTTGGGCATATTGCGTACCCAAATCGGCGCCAGTGTGAGATTTTCCAAAATGCTCAAATGCGGGAACAGATTGAAGTGCTGGAACACCATACCAACTTCACGGCGGATCTCGTCAATCTTTTTCAAATCGTTGGACAATTCGATACCGTCGACGATGATCTTGCCTTCTTGATGTTCTTCAAGACGGTTGATACAGCGGATCATGGTAGATTTGCCAGAACCGGATGGGCCGGCGATTACGATGCGTTCGCCCTGCATAACCTTGAGGTTGATGTCACGTAGCACGTGGAAGTCGCCAAACCATTTGTTCATGTCGGTGATTTCGATCGCAACATCTGTATCCGAGATGTGCATTTTGGCGCGATCTACATGTATGTCTTTTGGGTCAACTGCATTTTCAGTCATAGGAGTATTCCTTGAATTTTCTGGACGGCTTATCGCTTATGACCGGTGTGCAGCCGGTTTTCCATGAAGATTGAATAGCGGGACATGCTGAAGCAGAACACCCAGAAGACGATTGCTGCGAATAAATATCCCGTATGCGATGTGGTTGGTGTCGACCATGTCGGATCGGTGAAGGAAGTCTGCACCTGCCCTAAAAGATCAAACAAGCCAATGATAAGCACCAGAGTGGTATCTTTAAACAGTCCAATGAAGGTATTCACGATCCCTGGGATCACGAGTTTCAACGCCTGAGGCATAATAATCAAGCCGGTGGATTGCCAGAATGTAAGTCCTAGCGCATCAGCACCTTCATATTGTCCCTTAGGTATAGCCTGCAAGCCACCCCGCACGACTTCTGCCATATAAGCGGCGGAGAAGAGAGCCACACCAATCAGTGCCCGTAACAATTTGTCGAAATTCACACCTTCCGGCAGGAACAACGGCAACACCACAGAAGACATGAAGAGAACCGTGATTAGCGGTACGCCACGCCAAAATTCGATGAAGATGATAGATACGAGACGCACAACTGGCATTTTGGACCGACGGCCAAGCGCCAGTGCAATTCCCAGCGGCAACGATGCCACAATGCCTGTGATCGCGATAACCAAGGTAACAAGGAAACCACCCCATTGGGCCGTTTCAACCGGTACAAGGCCAAAGTCAATGGACATAATACCGAAGATGACGGCTGCGGCTATTCCAATGCCACCCAGCACCAAAAGGATTGCTTTCATCGGGCTGTGTGTCGCTTTGGATACCAAAGCTGCAAGCCCAAGGACGATCGCGAACAAAATGGTATATTCAACCAAATAATTCTCAAAAGACAGATTGCCCCCCGTTAACAGAATGAATGTCATAACAGGAAAAACAATGAGCATGAAGAGAACATTTTCACGCTTGAAAGGGAGCGTCGGCATAAGAGCAGGCACGAGACCAATGATACCAACGACAAACACGATGTTGACACGCCAGATCTCCTCAACCGGATACCGGCCGTAGACGAACTGGCTAAAATATGCCCTGACATAAGCCCAACAAGCTCCATCATTATCGATGCAAGCCGTTCTGTCTTGTCCATGCCAAACCGCATCGATCAAACTGAATTTGATCAGAGGCGGGAATAACAGATAAATCAGATATATGCCTATCAAGGTCAGGATTGTGTTTGGAATGGAGGAAAAGAGGTTTTCCTTCATCCAATGAACCGGACCATGTATATCGACTGGCGCTGGTTTCTCTGGCACCAACTCTTTGCGAACATAGGAGACTGGGTTTTCAGACATGGGTATCTCCTATCGTTCAACCAATGCCAAGGACCGGTTGTACCAGTTCATGAGCATTGAGGTGATGAGGGAAAGGGACAGATAGATAATCATCCATATGCCAATGATTTCAATTGCCTGACCGGTCTGATTGAGGACGGTCCCGCCGATAGAGACAACATCCGGATAAGCGATGGCCACTGCCAGTGACGAGTTTTTGGTCAAGTTAAGAAATTGTGACGTCAAAGGCGGGATAATAACGCGCATGGCCTGAGGAACAACAATCAGCCGTAGCGTAGGGCCTTTGCGTAGTCCAAGAGCACTCGCGGCTTCGGTTTGTCCGTGACTGACGGCTAGAATTCCTGCTCGTACAATTTCGGCAATAAAAGCTCCTGTATAAATTGTCAACGCCAACAATAGCGCCACAAATTCTGGAATGACTTTCATACCACCTTTGAAGTTAAAGCCTTTGAGAGCAGAAAGGTCCGCAGAAATCGGCATCCCGGCGATAAAATAGGCAACCAATGGCAAGCCGATTAACAGACCCAGGCTGGTCATAAAAACCGGAAAACGCTGGCCCGTTGCTATTTGACGCTTTTTCGCCCACTTGGACAAAAGGAAAATGCCAATAACTGCAGCAATCAATGCGTAGCCTATGAAAGATGAGCCATCCTCAAAAATGGGCTTGGGCATAAAAAAGCCGCGGTTGTTGAGAAAAAATCCGGCGCCAAAATCATAAGATTGTTTTGGATGGGGAAGCGCTCGCAACACTGCGAAATACCAAAAGAACATCTGCAACAACAATGGGATGTTGCGGACAATTTCGATATAGACGGTAGCCATCTTGGCGATGACCCAGTTATTGGACAAGCGGGCAATCCCGACAATAAACCCAACAATCGTTGCAAAGAATATCCCGATGACCGCTATCAATAGCGTATTTAATAGTCCTGCAACAAGCATCCTGCCGTAGGACGATACTGCGCTTAATTCAATCAAAGCTTGGTTTGGAAGGAAACCAGCTGTGCCGTCCATAAAACCAAAACCGGAAGCAATATTTTGCTTTTCAAGGTTGTATGAAGCGTTTTGGATGATGCTCCAAATTAGGTAGGCCAATCCGCCAATGAGTAGAACCTGATAAACAAGCCCCCTCACCTTGGGGTCGTTAAAAATAGACCCTTTCGCGGAGGAATTATCCCCGGCCTTTTGTGCGTTAGCAGCCATGATGTCCTCGTGGGTGACTGATCATATTGTTTTTTGACTTTGATCAGGCGATCGAGACTACGACGTCTCCTTGTTCCTTTAGGAACTTATTATTAATATATTGACGTCGCAAAAATAAAAATGCCCCGGCAGACACATTTGTCCTGCCGGGGCGCAATCCACGCAATTAGCGGATTGGTGGAGCATACATCAGGCCACCATCGGACCACAGCGCATTCACGCCACGTGCGATGCCGAGTGGTGTGTCTGGACCGACGTTTTTGTCGAAGCTTTCGCCATAGTTGCCGACTGCTTTAATGACGTTGTAAGCCCAGTCGTTGGTGAGACCTAGGTTTTCACCAAATGAACCTTCTGTGCCGAGTAGACGACGAATGGATGGGTTTTTGCTTTCTTTCATTTCATCAACGTTTGCCTGAGTTACACCCAGTTCTTCAGCGTTGACCATTGCAAAAAGAACCCACTTGTTGATGTTGAACCACTGGTCATCGCCTTGGCGAACCACTGGGCCCAAAGGTTCTTTGGAAATGATTTCTGGCAGAACAACATGGTCTGCGGCGTTGGTGAGTTTTAGACGCTGTGCATACAGACCGGAAGCATCGGTGGTGTATACGTCACAACGAGAAGAATCGTATGCCTGAACAACTTCGTCAGCTTTTTCGAACTGAACAAGTTCCAGTGTCATGTTGTTTGAACGGAAATAGTCGGTCACGTTCAATTCTGTTGTTGTACCTGTGTTGGTACATACAGAAGCGCCGTCCAATTCCAGAGCGGATGTGATGCCCATAGCCTTACGAACCATGAAGCCCTGACCGTCATAATAGTTAACGCCAGCGAAGTTGAGGCCAAGCGCCGTATCGCGTGTCATGGTCCAAGTGGTGTTGCGTGGCAGAATGTCAATTTCTCCGGACTGCAGAGCAGTGAAACGCTCTTTGGCAGAAAGTGGAGAGAATTTGGCTTTGCTCGCATCACCGAAAATTGCGGCGGATACGGCATAGCAGAAATCTACATCCAGACCAGTCCATGCGCCTGCAGAGTCAGGGTTGGAGAAACCAGGCAGGCCTTGGCTCACACCACACTGTACGGCCCCTTTGGATTTGACATCATCGAGGGTCGCGGCACTTGCAGCCGTTGCGCCGACAGCCATTGCGGAACCCATGAGTACGGAAAGAAGAGCTTTTTTCATTATGCAGCCTATTGTTTGTTGCCCAAGATAATCTGATTGCTTTTCAGCGAGTGAATACGGTGATTTAAAATTGGCTCATCCGTCCCCTACGCTTTTATGTTTGGTCAATGTCATAAGTTTTACATTTGACATTCCCATCGAAGAAAATTATTCGACATTGGTCAAGGGGCAAAATGCAATTCTAACCAGCAATATGGACTATTCGCACTAAAAATGTGCGCAAGACACCAAATTTGGAAACATTTTGTTCTTTTGTGCTAAGTTTTCGGTCGAAAATTTCGGTAACGACTCTCTTCATTCTTTGTCAAAGGCAATTGAACTCATGCGAAAAAGTGATAAAAGCACAAAAAATTATCAAACAGATACGCGCCTCGTCAATACAGGGCGCTCCTCTTCTGACCTTGAGTGTTTTGTAAACCCGCCAGTAGTGCATGCGTCTACCGTCCTTTTCGAATCAACAGAAGAGCTTTTTTCGGGTAGGGCAAAATATCATTATGGTCGCCGTGGCACCCCCACAACAGAAGCGTTGACAGATGCCTTGACTGATCTGGAAGGAGCCCATGGAACGGTATTGACCCCTTCTGGGCTGGCAGCTTGTTCTCTTGCTCTTTTGTCTGCGGCAAAAGCGGGTGACCACATCCTAATCACGGACAGTGTCTACGAACCGACACGCAATTTTGCTTCTGTTGTTCTGGAGCCAATGGGTGTTGAAGTCGACTATTACGATCCTTTGGTTGGGTCTGATATTTCTAAGTTGTTCAAATCCAATACGACTGCGGTTTTCACCGAAGTTCCGGGATCGCAAACATTCGAAATGCAAGATATCCCTGCCATTGTTGCTGCTGCTCATGCGCACGATATCTTGGTCGTGCTGGACAATACGTGGGGCACACCTTTGTATTTTGATGCGATGGCCCATGGTGTTGATATGACCATTCAGGCAGGCACCAAATATATTGTTGGTCACTCAGATGTCATGTTGGGAGTTGTCTCGGCCAATGAAAAAGCCTGGACACGTCTTGAGCTGGTTCATGGCGCGATGGGGTATCATGTGGCTCCAGATGATGTTTACCTCGCCCTGCGTGGCTTGCGGACGATGGGTGTGCGTTTGCGACAACACCAGAAGAGCGCATTGGATATGGCACTGTGGCTGGAAGCACGGCCTGAAGTGGACAGAGTGCTTTATCCGCCTTTGGAAAGCGATCCAGGACATGAAATTTGGAAACGGGATTTCACCGGAGCCTGTGGTCTGATGGGCGTCGTTCTTAAAAACTGCACGAAGAAGCAAACACTTGCTTTGATTGACGCTTTTGAGTTGTTTGGGTTGGGATATAGTTGGGGTGGATTTGAAAGCTTGGTGATTTATGCAGATCCTCGCAACTACCGCACCGCGACGGTTTGGGATGAGCCCGGTCAATTGATTCGTCTGCACATTGGTTTGGAAGACGTAGCCGATCTCAAAGCGGATCTCGAAAAAGGCTTTGCTGCACTGTCCTCTACAGAGGGATGATTTAGAAACGAACAAAAAAGGCAGCCAGAGGCTGCCTTTTTTGTCTTAATCATACCGGCCTATTCCACAGGGGAATTTTCCATCATTTTGTTTGATTTGTGTTCTTTGTAGATAAGGCGAAGATTGCGCAAATAAATAAACAGACCCGCACCCTGCCCGACGATAAAAACAGGATCACCGCGCTTTAGTGCATAAATGAACAACAAGCCGCCGCCACCTACAGAGAAGAACCAGAAGGCAACCGGAACGATGGATTTGCCAACGCGCTCACTTGCGATCCACTGAACCACAAAGCGCATGGTAAACATTGCTTGGGCAACAAAACCCAAAATCAACCACATATCCCACTGATCTAAAAATACAGTGCCGAGCCAAGAGCTAAAATCGGTCCATAGAGTGGCAAGCATAGAAGGGACTTTCCAATATCTGCGCGCTGACGGTTGACTCGTCTAGTTGTTATTATCAGCTGTCAGGTTGATTTCTGAAATGGTCGGAATTTTTTTGCGGCGTTTGCGCAACCAGAGAACGCCGAACAAATCGACTATTCCCACCCAAAGTCGATCAAAAATACCGTATTTCGATGTGCCGTGGCTGCGTCCGCGATCTATCACATCGATATGAACCACTTTAAGCCCTTCCCGTACAACAAGTGCAGGCAAAAAACGGTGCCATGATTCAAAGAAAGGCAAGTTGAGAAAGACTTGTCGACGGACAACCTTGAGGCCGCAACCGGAGTCGCGAGTGTTGTCTTTCAACATTGCCTGACGGACCGTGTTTGCAAGACGGGACGATGCCATCTTGATGGCACCATCAGTGCGCTTCATGCGCTGCCCTGCTGCAAGAGCATGGTCTGGGCCACCGGCTTTCAAGGCATCAATCATCTGGGGGAAAAATGACGGATCATTCTGGCCATCACCATCCAACGTGGCAATGAACTCCCCTTGCGCATGGAGCAAACCGGTACGAACAGCATTGGACTGGCCACATGATTTTTCATGCCGCAGGTGGCGCAACCAAGGACGTGTCTTGGCGTAGTCTTTCAAGAGCACATCTGTGTCATCATCAGAGCCATCATCGACAATGATTAGCTCAAACGAACGCCCCTCTAGCGCGGTTCCTACCTCATCGATAAGAAAAGCGAGATTATCCCTTTCATTCTTACACGGAATGATGACGCTCGCTTCTAGCGCATGGGCGAGAGGTGGCAAGCTGGCTAACATAGATATGTTCCTGACTCGATTGTTTCGAAATACTTCCGTGTCTCGGTATGATCAACAATGCAAATTGCAGACAGTGCCACCGGAATAGGAAATGCGTCAAAGTTGCCCTTCTCTTAGGCTTTTTGTCGCAACATGTGAAGCGCTTTGTAAAGCCCTGTTAGTGAAAGTCCGCCATTTTTTGGTATTCTGATTAACCCGCCTTGCGCACGAAACAGAAGGCGGCGATTGGCAAACCAAACTGCCAGAAGCCAAGCAAATGAAGCGCCATAAACAAAACCAGCCACAGAATCGGAAGGATAATGCGCACCAACAATTACCCTTGAACCAGCGATCCATGCGGCTATTGCGAGCCAAGTCCATTTGAATTTGGGAAAGAGCAATATAAATACGATTGCCATCGCGCCAGCTGTTGTTGAATGACCGGAAGGAAAGCTTTGAAATCCTGATGAAAAGCCCGGTGGCTCAAAATGAAAGGCACCGAGTTGTTCAAAATGGCGTGGTCTAGCGCGGCCGATTGTCATTTTAATCAGGTTGTTTGTAAGACCTGACCCTGCAATTGCTAAAACGACATAAAGACCGAGCATCTGGAATTGGCATAAAATAGCCTGTGCCCCTTTGGGAAGAGATTGCCACGGGAACAGCCCCAGACACAAAATGGCCAATGCTGCGGGGATTAGCAAAATCTCCGATTTTCCAAGACTGGTGAGCGCCCGGAAAAAATGGTAGATTTCCGGTGAAACGGTTGATTTCCAATGCCCCGCCGCGTCATCAGCAAACAGGAAACCTAGGCCGATCAGACTGATAGCAACAACGATAATAAGTTGCCAGTTGGGGTGGGTTATTTCTGGATTGTTGTAACCTGACCTTACGCGAAATCCACGGACGGAGAGTAGTCGTCGAAAGCTACTTATTTGCTGCCGAAGCCGCCGGTACGCATCAGTGATGGTCGAAATTGCTATCATGCTCTGTTTTGATCCAGTTGAATCCGATTGGGGCTACATTTTGAGCCGATACAGGCCGAAGGACTGCCATTTCCCGCCATTCAATTTATACCCTTCCACACGGGTCACTTCTTCGATCTTGGCCTGTTTCTCAGCCAAAATATCGAAGAACGCCTTTTCCTGACCGCGCTCAACAATGGCTAATCGGCATCCTGCTTCAAGCAGAAACTGGCCCGCATTTTTACCGTCGGTGAGCACCGTATCGGTTCCCATCAAGAAGACCAAACTTGGTTCGGCATAACCTGCGCTAGCCACCTCTGTGCTTTCGCATGGCTTGACGATTTCAGCAGCCTCAACCATTTGGTTCGATAGCCAAACTGAATGAAAGGCGGGGAAAATTGTTCCGTGGATTGAGAGATAAAGAATTGGACCAGTCATGGCGGCCAAGACAAAAGCGGCCATTACACGACCGCGCGTCAAAATGGCGTAGCTCAGCATGGCCAATCCGGCCGCGACCAGGCCCAGACCGAATGCCGCAGGGTTTATGGAGCCTTCCAATACGATCAATGCGATCGGAGCGCCCAGCCCAAGAATGATGGCCACGATCGGAATAAGCAGCGCGACGATTTTGCCCCAAAGCCTTGTCCAGCTGGTTGAGCGGGCCTCCAAAGCCAGCATAGTCAAAATTGCGAGTGCAGGCAAAACGGGCAGAATATAGTGCGGTAATTTGGTGGGGACGAATTCAAAGATTATCCAGATAGGCACAATCCAGGAAAGAGCAAAGCGCACGGCTTTTTGTTTTCGCTCCTTCCAAATCCAGACCGCTGACAAAATAACAAATACGGATACGGGCCAGAATGTCCCTATGGTTGCCGCCAGATAAGTGCCCGGAGGGGCTCCGTGGGATTCCTTGCCAGAGGCTACTTTACCAATCATATCTTTGCCAATGGATTCCAGATAGAAGCCCCAATCGGTATGAATGCCGATGGCGATGAACCATGGAAGTGTGATGAGGAGGAATAAAGGAAAACCGATTTTCCAACGGCTGCCTTTGAGCCAGGCAATGGAGCGCTCTTGAATTGCCAGCAGGGCAATTGTCAAACCGCTTACCATCAGAATGATTGGACCTTTGATCAGAACTCCGGCACCAAGCGCAAACCAGAATAGAACGCCCTGCCCTTTGGTTAGTCCTGTGCGATTTTCATACAGTTCCCATAGCACCCATTGCACAGCCATAATCGTCGCCAACAGCATCGCATCCGTTTTGGCTAGTCTTGCTTCTACACCGAGTAGAATCGCTGCAGCCATGCCGAGCCCCGCCAAAAAACCAACGCGTACCGAGGCCATGCGCATGCCGATAAGAAATGTAAAGCCGACGCTTAAGAGTGCACCGACCAGTGACGGAATGCGAAAAGCCCAAATAGGGGCCTCTTCTTTCATGCCTGTCGCCGTGGCACTGAGGACTTGAAGCCAGTAAATGCCAACCGGTTTTTTATATCGTGTGCCGTCTTGATAGCGAATGTCGATATAGTCGCCGGATTCCATCATTTGTTTTGACGCTTGTGCAAAGCGGGGTTCATCACGATCCACCGGAGGAATCGAATTGAACCCGGGTAGAAAGCAGACCAAAGCAAATAGCATTAACGCGAAAAACGCCTTCAGGCGTGAAGAACAAAGGGATTTCAATCCGCTTTCAATAGCATCACTGAGGGAGGTGATCCAATCTGGTTCTTCCTGCGAACGCGGCCTTTGCTCATGCCAATGGGGTTGCTCGTTGGCGTAATTTGGATCATGCGGAAAAGGGCCGAGGTCTGACATAGTTGTCTCTTTGGGTCTCTGGCTGTGGGCTCGATTGAGCTTAAGTACGATCTTCGTTCGTCATAGCGGATTTGATCGCCATTGCACAGTGTTGATGCAAATTCTAATGTGAACAGCGCGCAGTCTAAAGATTGAATTTTATCTTGATACCTGCTGTCTCTGATCTATCCATGTTTTTTTGCTTTATCGTGAGAGTGATATGCCAACTGTATTTATTGCTGGTTCTACAGGCTATCTTGGCCGTCATTTGTGCCGTGAGTATCAAAAGAGGGGATGGTCGGTACGAGCGTTAGTAAGAGATAGTGCGCGTGCCCGACACACGGGACTTGTTGCTGACGCGTTCGTTGAAGCGGAAGCCACCTGCCCGGAAACACTCACTGGCATCATGAGCGGATGCGATTTGGTCATTTCATCGTTAGGTATAACCCGACAGCGGGACGGTCTTCGTTATCAAGACGTCGATTTTCAGGCAAACATAAACCTTCTGCAAGAAGCCATAGCTTCAGGTGTCAAAAGATTTGGTTATATTCACGTTCTGAATGGTGATAAAATGACAAATGTCGCGTTGGTCTCTGCTAAACAGGCGTTTGTCGATTGTTTGGTTTCGTCCCCCATCGAAAGTACAGTGATTGCACCCAGCGGCTATTTCTCTGATATGTCCGATTTTTTGACGATGGCCCGCGCGGGTCGGGTGTGGCTGTTTGGTAAGGGATCACATCAAATCAATCCTATTGATGGAGAGGATCTGGCGGCGGCCACAGCACAAACAATTGCTTCTGAGAAAGATTGGTTAGATGTCGGGGGACCTGATATCTTTACCCATACAGAGCTTGCATCGTTGGCCTTTGATGCATTGGGTAAACCTGCAAAAATCAGCTATCTGCCTGATGCTATCCGTCGTTGCGCGCTTTGGGTTTTACCCAAAATTACACCTTTGTCGTTCCATGGACCAATTCAGTTCTTCTTGTGTGCGATGGGAATGCATATGGTTGGCGAGCAACATGGTTGCAAAAGCCTGCTGGATCATTTCAAGCAACAGCGGAATGCATGACACATATATTGAAGGAAGTGGTGACCCCTGCACGATTCGAACGTGCGACCTGCTGATTAGAAGTCAGCTGCTCTATCCAACTGAGCTAAGGGGCCAACTATTTGAAACTAAATATTTATTTAGCTTCTTAATTGGTACTGTGAGACGCTAAAAAGGCCGTCTCATGTCTCATATGAGACTTTGCATCTTTGAAGGCCTCTTTTAAGGGTAACAATTAGGGATTTCAATCTATTTGTCAGCCTTATCATCAAGCTTTGTTTCTATACGCTCAAGCGTGTCAAATATGCGCTGCATTGCCTTTGAATAGCCTTTTAGCCGTTCTTCCAGCACCATGACTTTTGCCCGTAACATAAAATGAGAACCCGCAACGGCTATCGCTAATCCTATGAAATAGGCGAAATCTTTGGTTGTCATCTCCAACATATCTATCGTTCACCATTCCGCTTCCAGCCACAATTTTTACGCCCCGTTTCATTATTGATCAGGATCTGATCGACCAGGTGATCGGGCAGTTTTGAGACATCTTCTTTTTTGGGGATAATAGGCGACAGTCCGCCACAATCAGGATCCCCAGTCGTCTGACAGGCGCTTGCGACGCTCATCAACAGGCATACGACGAATAGTCTCATCTGTCCCGATCCTTTCTTTAAGTCGCTTAAGGGCTTTGGCTGTTCGTTTGGTTTGTTCTGCGTTTAGGCCACGGCGATAGAACGAAAGGGCGACATACCCGACTAGAGCAATGACAACGAGAGCTGATGCAACCCAACGACCTAATCTGGATCCGACCAACCAGGCGAGCATATTCATCATGTGAAAATTTCCGTCGGTGTTGGCCGTCCGGCATCGTCCCACCGTGCATAGAGCGCATAGGCAGCCCCGCATATGATCGCCAAACCAACGGCAGTACCAATGATTGAACCAATTTGAATTTGATCAAACCCATTCTGGATCTCATAAAACAGATCGATGCCATCATTGAGAGACAGCCCTGCCCCGCCGACCAAGGCCGTTGTGCTGCCTTTCATCGTGCGTGAGCTGGTCAATTTTACCGGATCGTTTTTTGGGAAGCCATTTGTAATCCAGCGATATTCACCCGATGCATCAAAACACGGACAAGCCTTGGCGGCATAATCGCGATGACCAGAGATTTTTCTGACGCCATGATCACGAACAGCTTCCTGGCTTAACCGGATCATGGTTCGTTTCTGTGCCTCAGTCCGCGTATCCTTTGGCCGTTTGTGACTGTCCAACCCACCAACATAAACATAGCCGATGGTTCCACGGTTATGCCCCCGCACATGAGCACCCATTTTCCAAAGTGGGCGGCCCGACGAAACGCTGCCGTCAAGATGGATAACCTTGTGATAGCCAATGCCGTTCCAGCCGCGCTGTTTGTGCCAACTATCAATTTCTGCTACCGAAACTTCACGCCCTTCGGGTGTCGCTGTGCAATGCCAAATGAGTTCATAAATTTTGCGCATGACGCTTCTCCAAGATTGTCACTGTCATGCGTTTAGAATATCTGGTCTTTTGGCTCGTCAACTTCCCCCGATTGCTATTGAACTTCCTACTGGGATTAATCAGGCCAATTGATGGCTGGCAGCTCTGCTAGGATTTCGTCAATTGTAGGCATAGCTCTTGTACCCGCCTGCACCTTAGCCATTTCAGAATACGAGTGCAGCCAAACAGCGTCACGCCAAGCGATGAAGATTGCCGCTTCAGCGGCCCATTGCGGGTTAGTAGAATTTGCGTAAGAGGCCAGAGCAACCCCGCTGGCATAAAGCTTGGCTACCGCTGTTTCATCAATAAGAGATTGGATGGCGGCTTCAAAATCAGCGACAGTTAATGGGTCTAAGGCAGGCTCGGCGGGTGCTGAAAAACCTTCTACATCATTCCAAGACCATCCAATGCCAACTTGCTGCTCTTCTGGAATTTTAATGTGGTCAAGCAATAGTCCGACGATAACATTAGTCACAACACCATCTTCAATTTTTGCAGACTTAACCATTGTAATACTCCGTAACAATCACGCCACCGGCACCACCGGCACCGTTTGTGCCATCTGGAGTGCCCCCTGCGCCTACAGTTACTAACTCTGTCGCGCTCAAATTATCTGCATCTACAATAGCCATGGCGTAACCGCCGCCACCGCCATGTCCCTTGCCGGTGGTACTGGATGCACCACCTCCACCAAATTCACCACCGTCATGGATTGCAGTCCCTACGGGATATTGGTAACCGCCACCGCCGCCGCCTCTGGGTGCTGACCCTGCCATGCCACCATATCCAGATGCGCCCATGCTACCACCCGATTGGCCTCGCAGAAGAACATCGCCCGACGTACCAACTCCACCCCGTGACGGGTAGGTGTTATTTGCATTTGACCCCACTGTCGCACCACCAGTTGCTATGGCATGAGCGCCAAAAGATGTGGTGCCTCCACCTGTGCCACTTGCTCCGCCGGCAGCGCCGCCACCCCAAACTTCAATGACGAGATAGGCTAGTTTTGCCGGCTTAGCCCAAGTGGTGCTGGATGTCAGCACACGAAGCACTGGAACGCTTGTAACAAACGTGCCAGCTTCCAGATTAAAATTTGAATGAACGTTTGTAATATCGGAAATCGCGTGATTATGGGTTGCTTCAGCTTTGCCATCTAACCCATCTTGCAGATCTATAACTTGCGAAATCGGGAAAGGCGGGGTTGCCTCTTCTGCAGCTTCAGCGGCGTCCTCTGCTGCTTTTTTTAGATCAATGACTTCATCCCGAATATCTTGAGTGTCAGTCTTTGCCTGAGTTGCTGCCGTGACCTGTTCACCCATGGTGACGCCAAGTGCATTCAGTGCAGGAAGTGTGATATTCGAGAGAGTATCAATGATGGCATTAACCGCTCCAACGTCACGCGTATTTTCTACGATCCAGATAAGACAGCGTTCGAATAGACTGTTGGTCGTTGCTGGACTATAGCGCGCGCCAGTCAGTTTTTTATTGAGTTCGAGAGTGGCTTTGCCGCGTATGCGGTAGAGTGTGTCATCTGTGGCCGGCACCACCAACGAGACATTGCCGCCATTGTCGCCTTCAGCACCACTCACCTGATAGTCAGCACCCAGTGAAAGCTCGGTGAAGGCGCCATCTTCAGCGACGGTACCAACTTCCAGATCCTGATTTTGCTGAAATTTGAATGTGACAGGAAATTCAGTCTGATCGGCCACCGCCGTATAAAAGATTTCCCGATCGTCTTGGGTGATTGCATTTTCAGGCATGATGGGTTCCCCGCAAAATTGGCGTATCCCATCATGCCAGTTGGCTCGTTCGGTCAACCGCCGATCAGTTGGCCTCCCCTGGTATCTCTGGCTTTGCAGTCCGTTTGATTTTGCTGCCCTGCAGCTCTGTTTCGCGTCCGGCCAAAACCGCCAAATCTCCCAAGGGTGCTTCTGTTCCATCTTCCAAAAGTCGCTTGCGATAGTCCGGCCAGATCTCTTTTATCGTTTCAAACGAAACGACACCGCCGGTCGCATAACGATCGGCCAATGCCTCCAAGATCGCAGGATTTACCACTTCCAATTCACGATAATGGCCATCAATATCCATCAATCCGCGATGTTTCCATCCCGGTTGATTGAGCATCACAAGAGCATTACGCGCTTCTTTGACTGCGATATTTTCCAAGATATCAACGATGGCACCACGATCATTTCGTGGAATATTGGTAATCGTGTCATCGGCAGTCTGTGCATCACTATCTGCCAGATCCTTGCGCAACTGGGTGATTGCCCGCACAGCACGCCGCGCACGATCAAGCGGATGCAGTTTTTTGGTTTTGGCTGGTTTTCCTTCCAGATTGCGCGAAACAAGATAAACCCGTTGTTCTTCGCCAAGGCTGCCCAGATAGTCAGCAGCTCCGGCGCTGTCACCAGCTTCAAGCATGGCCGCGTAGCTCTTAACCGCACCTTCAAATTCCCCTGTACTAGGAGCAACCAATTCCCAAAACTTTCGAACCGAGCGCGAGCCCTTTGATGCTGACTTGATGAAACGTCGCAATATGGCCATATCGTCAAGAGACTGTCCCGGCTTGTCGCTACCAAAAGCATCATAGAGAGACAAAGCAGAGCGGCCCAATCCGCCGGTAAAATTGGTTATCATCTTTTCGGTAAGCGCAGGCGACCAGCCCATAAGGTCACCAATCTGTTTGGTAAGCTCCGAGGTACGGGCAGTATATTGCAATTGAGGCTCAAGGCCCTTCAATTGATCCGGAATGATCTCGGCACCGGTGAAGAAATCCTTGTTGCTCTTTGCCTCGAAATAGCTTTTCACAATCGGGTTGCTCTCCATAATATTGGGTGGCAACAAGACCTGGAACAATCCATCCATATAGCGCTCACGAGCAGTTGGATCTTCATTGATCACTCCGTCGTAAACGGCTTCTCCGATATTCAGGATCATGGCCAATTCGAAAGGTTTGGGGATTGCCGTCCATTTGTTTCCGGTCTTTACCATCCAATGCGTGGCGCGTGTGGTTTCCGAGATCTCATGATACTCATCATGTTGGCTCATCAAGGCATGAAGGCTCATTCCCATCACGGTGAGACCTGACAATCGCGCCCAGGCTTTAACGGCTTGCGGCAAGGCCCTTTGATCCTCGATCGTCAAAACTTTGCCCATTGCCTTCTTGGCCAAAGGTGTGATCATCAAACGCGTGGTTTTGTCGATGCCTTGCAGACTGGCATTGAGGAACGGAACAATACGCGAAAGCGCCACCATTTGCAGGCCGCGCCGGTCAAAGTCGATATGATCCCGAGCCAACCAAGCCGCCTCGGTTGCTGCTTCAAAGTCATCAAGTCCCCTCAATTTTGCTTCGTCAAAAAAGCTTTTAAACAGACCAAGACGCGTGGCGGTTTCCGAGATCTCGGTGATAGATGCCAATCCCTTGGCAAACTGATAGGGGCTGGTCAGAGGATTGGCCAGTTTTGAGGTGACAAAGCCCTTTTTCTCGAGAGCCTTCAGATCTCGATTGAGCGCACCATTGCGTAGTGAAGCAACATTCTCACCACCCATGATGCCGCCCATAGCGTTATAGTGCCGTGAGGCATCCCGACTGAACAGTTCGTCTCTCGCACCTTGAATGGTGGCTTTCAGGCGCTTGAACGGTTTGCCATAGAAAATCGCCGCCATGACCTGATCCCGGATGATGTTCGCGGCAATAAATTCGGGCGCCGCCGTTACACCAGTCCGCAACATACTGGCAGATGCCGCAAGCATGTCTGTTAGCATGTTTTGTTCTGATTTGTTCATCAGCGAAAATGTCTGAAACAGCAGCTGTCCAAGCTCGCCATCTGCCAAGCGCAAAGCCCGCAATTGCCCGCCATCGCGGTAGAACACAATCGGTTGCCCATTTTCTGAGATAACTTCAGGCCGGAAAAGCCGTGCTTTCTCGTCACCCAAGGAAGCTTCCAATGCATCGCGGACCACCGAGAAGTCAGCTTTTGAATAACCTTTTTGTTTGGCCGCCGCTTCCACCGCTTCAATTGGATCGATGATACTGGCCCGCATTTCACGAGCGGGTATCTCTTCGACAATCCGGCCAGATCCATGACCAGCCATGTCACCCAAACGCTTCAGGCTCTTGATCATGTCATTATGGGCGATCGCGATCGAGGTTTCATAGGCATCCATCATCAGGCTTTCAAGCGGATTGATCACATCCAGATTGGAGCCTCTAAACCGGTTCACTTGCGCCTGTTTGCCAGATCGAGCGCCCTTGCCTTCGACCTTCGTATTGCCCGGATAATCCTGTTTGCGAAGACCTGGCACATAGTCTTTGATGGCCAAACCATCCAAAAATTGATCTTGGCTGATCAAACCGGCATCATATTTTTTCTTCCAAAGATTGCGGTTCCATTCATGCACCATTTGTGCAGCCTGGCGAAAATGAGGATGGGCGGCTTCCAACTCTTGGACGTTCAATACGTGATCACCTTTGGTGAACTTGTCCGGAGCATTGGGAATGTCGCCAACTTCTAACCGATCATACTCTCCAAGAGCTCGGCGAGACCAGAGATAGGAGCCAAAGTCCTGATTAATCGCTTCATCCCATTTTGACAGCACATTGCCGCCACCTTGAGAAAAAATGATCGCATCGCGCAATGCAGGGCCTTCAGGGTTCAAGCTTTGGTAGCCATGGACGCCATGCATTAGATCCATATGCCCGGCGCTTTGTGCACCTTCCATCATGCGGGCCAATTTGTAAGGATCATCTTTGACCTTGAGATCCATTTTCTTGCCGGTATTTTCAGAGAACACCTTGGAAAGCTCGGTCACAGCCTGTTGGATCGGGTGTTTTGCATCGATGAAATCGGTATAGGCATTGTGAAAGCGATCTCCGATTGATTGGCCAATGCCGGTTCTTTTGGCCTCATCAAGCGCCTGCCCTACCAGTCCTTTGCGTTTGGTGGTGACGATTGAATTGGAAACCGCTTCGCCGGACGGCATCGTGCGCCAAGCATGATAGGTGTCCTGAATATCAACAAACCCCTTCAACCATTCCGGTTTGGTCTCTGCGAGAAAATCAGCAAAGGCTCTATTGAACCGCGGGGCCTGTTTGGATGCATAATTGGGATTGGTCAGGAATGATCTGAAAAACTCCGCAAACCCTTCAGATAACCAAAGTTCAGGTTCGTATCCACTCGGAGCCATCGGTTCCAGCTCACTGCGATAGAGTACCATCAAATCTGCGAATTTATCACCAAGACGTTGATCAATATGGTGACCAACCTCATGGGCAGAAACTTCAAAGTCGTTGGGATCCTTCAACCGGATCACTCCGGTTTTTCTATTGTGCGTACCCATTACACCTTTTTTGCTTTGCCCCAGTGGTTTCTTTACGCCCTGGCGTACGGCAGCAACACCGGTCAAATCAATCAACCGGTTTGTGATGTCCAAGAGCCGCAGGCCGGTCGCCTTATGCTGTTCAATAACCGTGCCCCGCGCTACACCATAAGATGATCGTTTGACTTCCCCTGTCATCTGCCCAAGACGGGCTTGCAACATTGGCTCTACTTCAGCATCCATTTGGGCAATAACGGCATCCAGATCCGGATCGGCTTTGCCATCGACTGCAGGAAAGCGCATATCTTGATCTGTCGGCGCGGCAGACGAGCTGTGTGTATCAGTCTGGTGACTTTCGGAGCGCTCCGTACCACTTTCGACACGCCGGCTTTCCTTGATTTTACCACCTTTGGGGTCTATATTTGTATCAGCCAGCGAAGAGGAGGACGTGTCCCCTTGGTGACCTCTACCGCGCCCCATAGTACCGCTAGAGCGCTGGTCTCTTAAGGATCTGCCTTTAATGTCTTCGAACGAAGTAAGAAGCCAAACTTTTTCCTCCCCCATCCAGTTTAAGCCTACGACACTGACATGGTTCTCACCATGTAGCAGTCGCACTCGGTTTTCATTTAGACTAAAGACCTTACTGTTGCGAATTATATCGGGCAAACTGTCGAGCACTTCAGGGTGCTTTTCTGCTATTTTTTTGAGCCCATATCCCTTTTGGGTTGTTGGGTCATACTCGCCCCAAACCACATCGATGTCGCCAAATTCAGGATGATCCAGTGCTTTGGGCGCTTCCCCTGTATCCATTTCTTTCAGACGCGCCGCAACCTTGTTCCAGTGTTTGCCGTGGGCCTCGATGTCTAGCACCGGACCAAAGCGCCCTTCCCCGACAATATCAGGTTCATCCATCGACCATTTGCCATTGTTTGCCAGCTTGCCGTCATCAATGGCCATCTGTTGCACGTCCGGACGTGATTGGGGGATGTCTGGCCTTGGCTGCAACCGATCACCCAAGGCGACGGGTTCCAAATCGGCACCAGAGACCTTTAGAGCGCGTTTTGCGTCTGTGAGCGGAGAAATGTCGCCCATATCGAGATTTGCGCCCTCTGGCGTATCCAGATTCATTCTGGGTGCGTCCATAGGTTCGGAACGCACCGCATTGTCTAGCAGATCAGATTGACGGGCTGGATCTGCAAACGCCTGATCCTTTGACCATTCAGAAATGTCATGGGCTGCTTTTGCGTCAGGATTGGCGCGGTGTGTGATGGGGCCCATAGCACCACCAATCACCGCACCCAAACCAACAGAGCTAAAAAACTGAACAGGATCGAGCTCGTCGCGAAATCCGGCTCCCATCTCTATCCCTTGAATGCTGCCATCAGTCACGGCATTGACCGCCGCAGCATCGAGCGCACCAGCAAACAGTCTGGCACGCAGGGACGCCAAGCCATGGCCGGTCAAAGCAACTGCTTTTTCACCAAGCCCGATCGGCAGAAAATTCTCCAAATGTGGAACACTGCGTTCAGCGTCAACGAAGGTACCCGCCAACTGCCCGGAAAGGGCAGCCAATCCTTCTGTGGCACCTTCCCATTCAGGAAAACTTTCCAGCCGACTATCAAAGCGATGGCGATTTTCAGGGCGAGACACATCGCGCAGCGCACCCACAACCGTGCCCTGACGCGTGGCCGCTTCCATATTGATGTAAAAGCGCTCGGCAAGACCAGGTCGCGGCGCTTGAGAAAGACCGGCAGGCTCACCCTTATAGTATTGTGCGAAAAAATTCGTTTCAGGAATTGCTGGTTTTTCCGTTTGTTGATTTTCCATTAATTTGCACCCTTCGGAGATTTCTCGCGCGACCTTCTTTGTAACTCTGGGTCGTAGTTTTCTGATCCATCAGGCTGGATGCTAATGCCCTTGCGTGAAAGTGTTCTCACATAGTGATTTGTTTGCAGTCTGCTTCGTTCTTGTGCGCGAAAATAAAACGCTGCGGCACCCTCACCAAAAGCCTCATCAAACTGGTCCGCCCTATCCGGATTTGCAATCAAGGCATTTATCACGCCATCGTCGGGCTTGAGCTTCCACTTCACCGTCTCGAATTGACCGTCCATTGCTTGCTCTGAAGTCAAAGCCCCAAGCTTCTCACCTTGGCTTTTTGCTTCAAGGCGGCTTGGCTGTTCACCCAGTGAAAGCTTTCTTAGATATCCTGTAGCTGCGGCCGCCACATCTTTATGCATGCCTTTCCAGCGCATGATCTGTGCCATGACTTCATCAGCATTGGGGCCGTAGGTTTGATCAAGCTTGAAGGCCATTTCCAACCAAGCCTGTTTGTCCACTTCACCAGCCAACGGTCGCGCAATCGCTTCCAGCTCTACATTGGTTAGAGGGGCCTTGGAATAATCAGAAATGCCCAGCGTTTCCTGTGCATCCATCCGGCCATTAATCAGCTGTTCCATCGCAGCAAGATCACCGCCATAGGCCTGTTCTTTCAAAGGCTGCAACTCATCAAAGGCTTGATCAACCGCTTCTGCTGGATCCTCCTTGCGCAATGTTGCAATGCGTTTGGCTTCTGTTGTGGCTGCTTTTACGATAGCCATTTGGTCCACATAACCAGCGCTTCCGGGCTTTGGCTCCAAGCCTTCCAACCGCGTCATCATTTCGTTGACCGGCAACAGATCGAGGCCAGTCACTGCATTAAAGGATGCTGTCTGGATCTGTCTTTTCCGCTGCCATTCATTTGCCGCATCGATCCCCAGAACCGATTTAACCTCATCAAAACTCAACTCATCGCCATCTATGGCAAGACCAACACCTGTTTGCCCGATCGACGTCAAATCATCGCCGATCAAGCGTTGCATTTTTTTGGTCTGAAGTTTGACATCTGCAGTCGCCTGACGGCGCTCGCTTGAAATAACACCGGCAAAAGTCCGCTCGAGCTTTTGCACTTGCTCGAGGGAAAGATCTTTCAGGAGCTCTTCACCCTTGGTCCAGTTTTCCTTCAAGTCCGCGACGAAGGCTTCTTTTTCGTCAGGCCCAGGCAGACTATCAAAAACCCCTTCCAACCGTGCCATGGTCACAGTATCGAAAATGGCTTTGCTCTCTTTTGCCGCAAATTGCGGGGAAATCAAACCGGCCTCAAGTGCATCTTCGATATTGGACAAATTGTCATTCATGGCGACATCGAGGTCAGCACCGGATTCTGCATCGTCTCCCACCAAATATGCTTGCCTTTGAAGGCTGGTTCGGGATGATTTGTTCACTTCGTCAAAATCAGCCCGTTCACCATCACGCACGCGCTTGTCTTCCTCTGCCATCGCAGATTTTTCATAAACACGTCTTTTGCGGGCAAAGGTTTCACGGCCAAGCTGCAACAGTTCGGGGTCAGATGACAATTTCTGCAACCGATCCAGAACATTGCCTTCGGCTTGATCAAATGCAGCAATCAAAGCGTTGGGATCATCTTTATATTCTTCATAAATGCCATCGAGTTGTTGGGTGACTTCAAGCGGAAGACGACGGCTAATGGCACGATCTTGCGCACCTTGGTAGGCCTTGCCCATAACGGACTGATTTTGTCGCAACGCCAGTGCCGGACCAGACGGCCCAGGTCTGCCGGATCCAGCTAGTTGCTGATTGGCAAACAACTTTTCAGCCTTGGCTTTATGTCCGGCCATTTGGTTCTGGACTTTGTCACGCACTGTACCGGGCGCGCCGCCGTTGTTCGCATCAGAAGCGGTATATTTGCCAACACCACCAGCATTGATTGCCGAATAGATATCCAACAAGCCCATGCCTGGTTTAACACCGGCGTTTTTGAGATATTTGACCACTGCACCTTCAGGCCCCAACTGGGAACCAATCGGATCATTCCAATCGACACCAAACTTCTTGGCCTGCGGTTCACCAAACTGGATAAGCCCGCGATGCTGCCCCCATTGGGTGGTTGGCCCTTTTTTTGTCGGATCGAATGTCCCGGCCGTCTCATAGGAAATAGCCGTTGCTAGATCAATCGGATTGATCCCGAGAGCTTGTGCTGACGAAGCAATTCCAGATTTAAGATCACCATCAAATTTGGTTGATTTAGCACCGGTCCCCAGATCAACGTTATAGCCATCAAACTGGCCTTGGGTTTTACCCGCCTCAATGCTAGCCTGTTCTCGGTGTTTCATAGCCCGATCGGCCATACTGCCAAGGGCGTTTCCCATTCGGCGCAGATCCACTTGCAATGCACGAAACACCCCCGCATTGGCATCAACGGCAAAGCCAGGCTTGGTGCTCACTTGGCCTTGGGTTTCCAAACGAGCTAATTTGCCAGGACTTCTAGCTTGACGATTAGGCATAGTTCACTCCTTAACCAAACGATCCAACAAAACCAGCCAACGCTCCCATGCTGCCAGCGGAACGGGTGCGGCCGGCAACACGACGCCAACCAGCAGCCCGCGCACGGTGCATTGCCATGCGTGCGTCCGTATCAGCGCGATCGACCGTTATGTCCTGAACCGATCTTTCTTCGAGCGTCAAAGCGTTGTCTTCAGAAACACCTTCACCAACCAATTGACCTGACGCCGCAAACTTCACAGCGTTCTCGCCCAAGGCTTTCATGAGCTGGCGTTTAATACCCGTGGTGCGCTGCAATCCCTTGGCCTGTTCATCGTGCGCCTGCATTTCAGACTCTTCAGCCTTCATTTCGAATTGCTCGGCCTGTGCGTCAGCCCCCATCAGGCCCGCGACGGCACTGGCAAAACCTGCCACACCTTTCAGGATTGTTCCTGCGGAAAGGCCAGTACCCAGACCGGCTGTGGCCGTTGCAGCCGTCGCGGTTGTGGCCGCCGCCGTTGTTGCTGCAGCCGCGCCAGCGGTAGCTGCACCAGCAGCCGCAGTTCCTGCAGCAGCTGCTCCGCCACCACCAAGTAACGCACCAATTCCACTAACAAGCATCGCCATAGGTCTCTCCTATAATTTGGCCTCGGCCGTGATCGAACGAACAGACAAGCGCCCTGGGCGCAATTGCGTGATGGTGACTGTTGGTTCGTCGCAAAACCCCGTCAGACCTCTCAATTCCACAAGACCTGTAAACCCATCGTCCAGTTCCGGATTTTCTAAATCAGGGTCATAGTCACGAAGCGCGACATCAACCGCCGGCTTGCCATTGACCGAGACAGCCAATGATGTTGTGTCGACAACCGAGATCCAAACAGAATGAATGCGGGCTTTGCGGCGCAATACGGTGTGAGGGCCGATATCTCTAGGAGGCGGCAACGTTTCGACTACGGGTGGCGCAAACAGCCCGACTTCACCAGACTGAACGGCCACATCCAAATTAATGCTGGCAGCAGAAACAGTGAACGGCCCATACACATCGCCATCACCAAGCACCCAAACATCCAACCCTTCCAGATGCTCAAGGCCGGTGATTTCCAATTCTGGCGATGCAAATGAAAAGGCTTTTGCTGCATCCAACAACAGTCCGCGCTCAAAACGTTCAAAGCGCCTTGTGCCATTGCGCTCTATGATGACGGACATTTCATTGCGTTTGTTGACCGAGACAGCCTTGAACAATCCAACTCCGGACGAGAAGCGGCCAAAGCTGGTCACATCTTGTTCCCGCAACAAAAAGCCTGCACGCATTCGGCCATGCTCATCGACAACGCCCAACAGGTTGGCGTCGGTTGACAGTGAAGCCTTCCGCAAAGCCATGTCTTTTACATCTTCAAACAGATGAGGAGACAACACCGATATGGGTTGAGAGACAAAATTGCCGTCAACATCGGTATAGCGAAACTCAGAGAGAACGGATCCAGTCTTGTGGCAGAATATTGCAGCCCCTTCATTCTTGATGATCGGGACACCGGCTTTTGTGCCGTGCGTTGAGGCTTCGACGTGAACGGTTGGTTGTGTTTTGTCTATTTCCCGTTCGGAAATCCAGTATTCCCGCTCTGATGTAAAGACCAGCATATTCCGGCCGGCAATCACATGATTGATTGTCTCCCCGCCTTCACTGTCCAGAGGCACAACAAAAGCCCCATTGGCTTCATCCAGTTTGGTGTTGAACGAAAAATACCGGCCTGTGATAGAGGTCATCCAGTTGTTGGCGCGAGACCTAAAACCACCGGCGATCAATCTTTGCTGGAAAAACATGCCGCATCGAGGCCAACCCCGAAGATTGGAAATAATTGGTTCGCCAGGAGGAACGCCAACTTTGAGTTTAAAAGCAGGGATCGCGCCATCGGCATCATCAATTGGTGTACCGGATACTGCCCAGCCATCGCCCTGGTTATCAGTACCGGCAAAAGTGATTTTGATATTGGTGCCAGAAATCACGGAAACAACAATACCAGCCCCGACATTCGGTAAATCCAGAATAGCGGCCTCTATCGCCGCTCGAACCGTTTCTCCGGTTGCGCTATAATAAATCGATACGGTTTCTTGCCCCGAAACCATCAGCCGAAAACGCTTGCCGTCGTCAAATCCTACAAAGTTGATTTCCCATTCTGCGGGTTCGCCATTGGCATAGACGGCGCCATAATCATAGTTCGGGATGTCCTCATAAGGCAGATCGTCCACCTGCCAACCGGCATCTGTCGCAATGACGCGGGATGTCTCAACATCTTCGTGAAACAAAAACATCGTATCTTGACGGTGAGCCCAAGTCAGTTCTGGCAATTGCTCATAGGTGAAGGGCAGCGCAAAATCATCTGTGATGCCATTATGTTCGAGCACATCCGCATGACCATCGCGCAAGGCGATGTCGTAAACAGTCCCCTGACTGGTTTTAAAAGGAATTAAGCGATCCGATGTCGCGGACAAATCATCAACATGGCGCAGTCCATCACACAGGCTAAAGCCCCCTTGAGGGTGGATCTGGACATTTTCAACATGCTTTGCACCGGAATGAAAATATTTGAGTTCGGTTCGATCGAACGTGAGTGGATCCAGCTCGCCCGCCGTATAGGTGGTTTGGATCCGACCTGGTCTCGCTACCATTGCCGCCCCCTTAGCTCAAATACGCTGCTGTCAGCAGATTTTCACCCATGCGCATTTTCCGGTTTGGCGTTGTGTAGCCATCCGCATTGATAGCTGCCCGCATTAGGCCACCCCGGCGCTCTTCGCGTGCATCCCCATAAGCTTCATGGATCAAGCGGTCTGCGGTTTTGCTATCACTGGCCAGTGCTTCGGCCAAAAATCCAGCCAACCCAGTCGAAACGGCTTTGGCAAAAAGCGGGTTCCACAAATGGGGCCCCACCTGCACACGCATCACCGCAAAAAGCTCTTCAACATTTGAATAGATCTTTGTGCCGAATTTCTTATAAGCGGTGAAATGATCATCTTCGATCGACGGATCATTGATCACCCGATCAGCCCCGATGATGACGTCTTTCACTGGCAATTGATGAATGCATTGATAGCCGGCAATGGGGTGCTCGGTTAGTCGGGAAAGTTGATGCAGTTCTTGCGCAAAAGACCAAGGATGCAAAGCCAAAGCAGCGCGGGCTTCCAAGGTATAGGCCCGAAGTGCCGTTACACCGCTATACAGTTCCGAGGTCAGATCTTCAGGCGCATCCGCACCAATGCGGTTACAAGCTGCCCGAACAATTTCTAGTTCATCAATCATGCGCCACCTATCTATCAAACGAAAGGCGGCCCGGCGTATCTGACACCGGACCGCCTGCAACCAAGTGAGGTTTTGAAGCCCCGCATCACCTATTTGGGTTATGCGGTAGTTTGCGCCGCGATCGTAACCACGCTGGCAGTCACAGCCGTGACGATGTAGTTTTTGAGCGCCGGAGCACCATCAATATCCAAACCCGCCATGATGAAGTCGCCAGCACGCACATCATCCGGAGCGAGACTGTCGAAATAGCCAGCAGTCTCCACTGCGGCTGCATCGTCATTGGTGTGGTAGGTGCATAGCGCTTTCACAGAGCCCGATCCGGTGCCGATTGCACCAACAGAGGCAAGACGCTTAAAGCCATCAAGATTGAAAGACATATTTTCCCTTTCTCAATCCTAAGAATTATTGGGTGAAGGTGGAGATCAGTTCAGGGTGATGTCTGTCGGGATCTTGAAGCGACCACGCACCATGCCTTCGGCCAATAGACCGGCAGCCGCTCCTTCGGTTTCCATGCGCACGGTCCAGCAGCCAAGGCGGTTGTCCCAATCCCAAATGGATTTGAGTTTGGTGTTGTTGGCCCAACCAGCAGATGAGTTGTGATACATCTGCAGGTCATAATGACCCGCCTCGTTCTGAATGAAATACTCATTGGGCGCGAGGAAGAAATGCACCCCATTCCAGAATTTAGAGACGGTGGTTTTGCGGAAAGACAGATCATCTCCGGTCCAGTCGGCGGAGTTGAACTGCTTGTAGGCCATGGCTTGGTTCCAGATGCCGGAAGGCAATGGACAGAAGATATTGCCATCCCATGGCACATCAGCCGCCTGAAGCGCGTTGCTCATCAAAAGCAAATGCTTGAGGTCAAAGTCAACGGCCGAGCCGCCGACCATTCCGGGCAATCCATTAGCATCCAGATTGGGTGCAGCGCCTGCTCCGGTTGGAGCACTGGAGCTCATTTTGCTATTAAACAAGCCGAACAGCTCTTCATCGACCGCGCGGCCAAGGGCCTTGGCCCCTGCTCCCGAGATTGCTTCTTTCTCGTTGGCAGTCATACGGGAAAGGTCAAAGGTGTAAACCTCATCAAAGGCTTCCCAAGTTTCGAGGTTGGCTTCTTCGCGGCCCTTTTTCGCATTCATCGGAATCGCAGCCTGACCCCGTTTTTTCTTATGCGCCTTGCCTTTGCCCATAATATTGAAATGGGCTTTTGTGCCAACAATGCTGGCAGCAGCAGAAACAGTGCTCTGCATCAGGAAGCCGCCAGACTGGAATTTCTGGATCACCCCGTTGTTATATTGCTCAACAAACCAGGTCGGTGCATCATTACTCATGTCTTCAGCCTTCTATAGCGTGAGTGTCACGCCAGAGGCTCGAAGACCGGCTGCGAATAAGGGCGGCGCATTGAGCTCTGGCTTGAACTCAACGCTAACCGTCTGGGCGGGCGGTCAACCGTGGTTTTTATGGCTCCTAGAGTTTAGACTCGAACTTCGGTCTATTTCTTCCACTCAAAGCAATTCCGATATAGCGCTGCAATTTCTCCAAAGCCGCCCCATACTCAGTTTACAAGATTTAAAGACAGCCCTGACATAGGGCTGAGCAAATACCTACCTCCACTCGATGATTGGTTTTCCCGGTCCTCCACCACCGGGAAACTGCCATCCCATGTGGGTTACTGTATCTCTGACGTTACAAGCCAGCTCGGCGACATGTGTTTGAACTTTCTCTAAATATGCTAAGTCTATTGCATCATCAAATACTTGTTTGTGCCGATTGACGTATAGTGGCACAGATGCACCGTCGGCGTCGGGCATCCGCCACGAGCCGTGGCAAAGAACATTGCGGATTACGGCCGCTTTCTTGATATGTGCAACCAATTCATCCACGTTTTTTGTCGTTGTTTCTGGATTCTGGCGTGCGGCCTTACCGTAGGCTTCAGCCAAGTTCGACAGTGGGTCTGTTAAAGCCCGCTCAAGCTGTGGTAGCCAAGCTTGATAGACCGCATCGATCTCAATTGAGCGGTAATTCGTTGTTGCAGAGAAAGCGAAGATTGCCTTGCCCAATACTTCCTCAAGAAATCCATAGGTAGCGATCGTTCGGCCAAGTTGTTCCCAGAATTTTGGTGCGTGCATATGAGTAGGGAATTTTGGTGGCAATTTTTTCCGGTTGATTATTGAGCTGTTTAATTCTGCGGTTTTCATTTGTTGACTTTCAAATCAGAATTCAACACGAAATACACGATTTGAATTTGGCTTTTTGTGGTTTTGGAGCTGTGTCTGATCGCCCACTAGAAACTAGTTGGGCATAATTGAAGAATAGTTAGAGCAAAATTGTTAAATTTTATGGATGTCCATAACCGAACCTCTAATCTCGAGCGCGGGCGCAAATGCTGGGTTAATTGTGAAGCGCGCTGCCTCTCCAGCCCTCTGAGCGCGTATTTGCAGTGGTTTTGGATCGTAACCAACATCAAAAATATACTGCTCATCGACGCCATTTTGCAGGCCAAGAACACCGTGGTAAATCAAAAAATTTCTAATTTTTTCATGTTCAGCAGGTTCAATGCCGGCCTCATTGAAAATCTTTAACAAATCGTCTCTACTTAGCTCTGGTGGTGTATCAATGAAATAATAGAGAAGGTCCTTGGCAGCGGGGTATACATCGCTAATTTCTCTATCAAGTTCGACAATTAAATCTTGCGAGTAAGAAACTAACCCTTTGTGATAGTCATCGATTATAATTTTCTCTCGTCGAAAATTAACAGCAAATCCACGAATGTGATTGAACAGCTTGAGTACGTTTCTTGGTCTCATTAAGGATCTTGAAATGATGAAATCTGAACTCTCTTCGCCAAAAACATGCGATACGCTAATCATTTTCCAAAGCTCATCGAATGGCAATTTTGCATATTCTACGGGCAAACTTGAAGATAGTCGCAGTCTAAGCATCTCGCGAAGCAAGTCCGGATCGCTCCAATCAAGTGTCGCGCGCATTTCTTTCCCATAGTCGGATGAATTTTCCATCAAAAATCTGTAAACATCGTTCCTCAAAAACAAGATACAACGAAACTCGTGCCCAGCTTTTTGCATATCACGTTCGATTTTTCGGCCTGCATCAATAAGGCAGCGGAGGGTGATAGAATCTATAGTATCGACGCCGTCTGTTGACCAACTTTTGTCGAGATTATCGAATAGAACGAGTACGCGACCCTTGTGCTCTAGATATTTAGAAAGTTGGGTTTTTAGATTCTTTAGATCATGACTGTATAAGATTTCTGTGATTTGCTGGATTGTAATTCCATGGTTGTCCGTATTGCCAAACTTAATTTTGAACTGATCACTTAACCGTCGGGAAAGGGCCAATAGGCGCTCTGAGAAATCTCCTTCAGACAAAGAGTCATCGCCACGGTAAGTACGTTCAAGTTCCTGATAGATATCGTATAAGTCGTGGTTAAAACGGTGAGTTTTTTTGTCTTTTTCGAGAAGCTTGTACGCAACTTCCAGTAGTATCAAGTACTCCCAAAATGCCGTGAGTAAATGCTGGCGTGATCCCGCAGCAAGGAGAGATAAAATCTCATCCTTCAATTTTGCAAGCTGGTAGCTTTCTGGCTTCAAATCCACCACAATGTTTCGTTTGTCAGCCCTTGTTATGTCTCTCAAACTAATAAAAAGTGCGGTTTTTCCCGAGCCCTTTCGGCCGACTACTAAATTGACATCACCACTAGACGCGCGCAGAAACTGATCTGTTTGAAGATAATAGTCAGCCAACGTAGTCATTTCATTTTCAGCAGTGGGATCTCCAACCCATATGCTGTCTAGAAAACCTTTTGCAGTTTCATTTGTTCCTGCTTCACCTTGTAGTACATCATTTATTTGCGGGCAGAATATAGCTACATGTTCGGAAATATCTTGGGGGCTATTGTAGACTGTTATTTCGTCTCTGATGTCCAAAGGTGCATCGAAACCGCTTGGAGAGAATATCAGTGTAGGTTTGAGCATTCCGTGAGCGAGACCAGCAACAAACAGCGTTCTAACATTGTGTTCTTCTTTGCTATCGCCTGCTGATTCTATCATCAAACAAACACCGCTAGACCTTCCGACCTGTCGAATGGCGTCGGTTGCAGAGAGCCGAATGTCTTCTGAAGAAATGAAAGATCTATATCTGAATCGGGCCTTTTTAATTCGTGATACCATCTTCGTTGCGGCATCTGACCGTTCTGGAGGTTCCATCAGGTAAACTGGGGCTTGCCGATCCAACTCTTTCGTGAATGGAAGTGCTGTTTCATCAATATAGCCAGTTAGCCTGTTTCGAATGTCATCATCAGTGGAATAGCTAAAGTAGCCCAAGGTGTCAAAAATACCCGTACGCTTCGCTAATTTACTGTCCCCAGCAACTGACGTATCTTTAAGTAAGAAAACTTTTTTATTTCGACCAATTGCGAAACCAATTTCGTAAACGACGTTTAGGTTAAGGTAAGTTACATCTGCGACAACAAATGGCGAGTCGTCGATTTTACTTAAGATCGGTGAGATCACAGTTTCACCGGGAATATCGTTAAACTCCCAAGGCTCAAATCTAACTGAGTTAGCACCGACGGCATTTGCCTTCCGTACACCGCTAAGAATTTTATCGCCTACAGTTTCATCTCTAGTGGAGTAAGCTACGAATGCAGATCTCTGATTGCTCAATTTAATTCTCCGAGCACTACCGAACCATTATGAGTCGACTCAACTCTACTTCTAATTGTCGGCAAGGTTAAGAGAATAATAGTATTATTTGGTGCATTGCGCTGTTGTCTCCACTATTCGAATGGCATCGTTTTTGTGAGAGTGGAGATCTTTCCCCGCTGAAGTGGTTCCTCATGAATTTTTACAGGTTACCCCGGATACAGCGCCTGAAAGCTCGCGTCATATTTCTTGCGCAGTTCCGCATCATATTTGCCTGAACTCGGGTTAATTCGCGGATCTGCACCCAGATTTTCCAGCTGTTCTTTTGAGAAATGCGCTGCAGTCGCTGCATCCTTGCCACCCAATGGAATGCCTTTTTCAGCCGCCATCCCTTGCACAGCACGAATGATCATGACACCCGATGCAGTTTCGGCCATGCCTTCAAAGAACTTGCCTGCCCCTTCAGGAAGCTTCAGGCTTTGCGCGATATTGGCAGCCACGGCTTCCGCATCGTTGATGGCTTTTTCCGCCACTTTGGCATCACCTCCCAACATGGTGGCCAGACTATCCATTTCGTGTTTTGGATCATAGGGAGGAGCCAATAGGCCTTGCGCTACCGGATCGCCAAAGGTGTCGTTGATGAAATTCTGGAACACATCCGGGGCAATGCCATGCTTGAGTGCCGCCGATTTGGCTGCGGTCAAAACAGGATCGTCCTTTTCACCAAAATATCCCTTCAGTTCATCAGTTGGCTTAAACTCATATCCTGTGATGTCTTCGGGCAGAACCGTTTTGGCGTCATTGATGCCGGCCATAAGCTTATCGATGGTTTCACGATCATTTTCACCATGGAAATTTTGATCAAGTCCATCAGGGCGGTATAGCTCACCACCACCTTCATCGTCCGCGCCTTCACCACCCTCACCGGCATTGTCCTCTTCTCCACCAGTACCGTTGCCGTCTTCGGCGGCAAACAGGATCAAAGGCCAATATTTATTCATTGCGTATTTCATGCTGCGTCTCCTTTTTCGGACGGGTTAAATCCGGCTTTTGACAGATCTGTTATAAGGGCGTGAATGACAGTGTTTTGACCGTCGCGATAGGCGGCCAGAACGCCCACCTGATCAGCAGACAGGCCAAGGGCTCCAAAGTTCACCGGCGGACGCCCGAGGGTACCGGCAACCAGTTGGGCCAAGACACTCCGGCCTTCAGTTGTCGAGAAGATGATCAAAAGATCCCGCCGATAGCTGGCGATAGAAGCATCACGCTGTGCCTGATCTTCTTGTGCCAGTTTCTTGCGTTCAGGGTGGCCGAATGTCCCCATGAGGCCTTCCAAGGCTTCCCAGCTATTGTCGCCACTCAAATTGCTGATCATGTCCTGAATTTGTAATCCTGCATCGGCCATTACACCGCTCCTAGTTGTTCAGCAGCCTGATCTGTTGGCGCTTCAGCCCCCAAACCAGCTTGCGCAGCCATCGCAATGGCTTGCGCTTCAGCGGCCTGCTTTTTCATTTCGGCCCGCTCCTCTCCGGTCACGATATAGTCCGATGGAACTCCAAGCTCTCGGCCAACATGCTCAAGCGCCTCTTCCAACTTGGCGACGGTAGGAGCACCCTCTTGCAAAATGGCAAGGACCATTTCGATCCATTGCACGATTTTCTCAAGGCGCTCTGCAGCGCGAGCAGTTGCCAAGGGTGACGAGATCTTGACTTGGATAAGCACCTGATCGATCGGGATTTGGTTTTCGATCAAACCGACATTAGAGGCGACTTCAATGAGACGACGCGCCAATGGAACGATGATTTCATAGACCAAACGCCCAAACGCGCCGGTATGGTCAGAGGCCAACCGTTTCACACGCTCAAGGATTTCGGTTGCCGATCGAACCGATGCCCCATCGGGCGGCAGGCTTTGGTCCATCAAGGTAGCTTGAACCGCCATCCGCAAATCATTGAGAATGATGTTATTGGTGTCCAGATTGGGATCCTGCATCCGTGAAATTGTCGGCCCCAACACGCCGCCGTTTCGTGCCACCTTCCAAATTGCCCCTGGTTCGATGGCGCTGTGATCAGGGTTGAATACCCCGTCATCAACTGCGGTCCATATGCCCATCAAGGCGATGGCGGCCGCCTGCAATGTCAGGCTTTGTGCTGTGTTCAGTGTTTTGATGGATGGCATGGCCAACATAATGGGCCCACGTCCCATGGTTTCTCCGGGCACGCGGAAATATCGAGGTGTCAGCCAAGGATTGGTAAAAGATTTCTCTTGCCGAATGATCACTTCGTCTTTGTCGGTCCAGCTTCTGGTGATCCAACGGCTGGATTTTTTGTCAAAAACAGTTGCGACATGCAGCGTTAGATCATCATCCGGTTTGTCCTTGATGAGTTTCTTTAATTCAGGACCTAGTCTGTCACCATCGAGGTCAAACTCTTCTTCAACCTGCCATGGTTTCCATTTTCGGTCCCAGAAAATAGCAACGACATCGCCATAAGGACCGCCAAGCAAACGCAACTCATCGATGGGTACCGAGACAAAACGAGCTGCACGATCGGGGCTGTCACCTTGCGGGATATACATCGCGCCGGTACCGGCTGCCAAATCCAACGCCATCTCATGAAACGCAAGGTCAAACTCGCCATTGCTGGCCATTCCGGTTATGACGGCTGTGGTTCTTTCCAAATGCGGCCGCAGCTCATCTTTGACTTTCTTTTCCAGGATATCGCCGGGGGCAAGGCGAAACATTTCTTCTGAAACGAAATCTTGCCACAAGCGACCGGCAAACCGGAATGCTCCAACGATAGCTGTCTGGTCAAACGCTTTATTGACGCGTTTTTGTCCCTTACCATCAGATGATCCTTTTCGAAAAGGGATGGCATAGTCAAAAGCCTCATCAAGCAGCGGCTGGAAGGTTTGATATTCGGTGTTTGCCTGATCATAGAGCCGTTTCATCTTTTTGATGATTGGGCCATCACCTGATGGCATTTGTGGTTTTTCAGGCTGCGCCGTTGCCTTGTTTGCTTGCTTGGCCATGGATTATCCCAATGTATCCTGACCGCCAGACGTGCCGATGAATGTCAGCAAGCGATTGCCGAGTGCTTTACGTCCACCACCTTTGGCCTGAGCTTTTGCCTGATCCACCTCTGACGACGCCTTAGCCAAAGCGGCAATTTGTTTGTTTTGATTTTCCTGCGCGATTTTCTTTTGCAGCTCAACCGCGCCGTTGTCGCTTTTTCCGAATAGTCCGCCCATGTCGCCAAATCTCCGCGCCGTCGAAGGTGTCATGCAGTGAAAAGCCACAAAGCCGCGCAATGCGAGCGCCTGCCTTGGTGACTATTCTGACTTCGATTTCAGCATAGGCCTTGCGTTTCAAGGTCAACCGAATGGCCCGAACGATCCGCTTGAGGTGTCGCTGTGCTTCCGGTCTGGCCAAAAACCATGCTTCAACAACACCGTCCTGCCTTGGCCATAACCCTGCCATGATCACAGCTTCCCCGTTTTCATCGCGCAATGCCCAGGTTTCCGAGACATCCCGTTGCGCTTTGAGGCACAGCCAAACGATTGACTGGCAACGACCGATGCAGCAGGCAATGTCGTAATTGCTGGCAGGACTAACGATCTTCATGCGAATTTGTGCGGATCTATTTGCCGCCCTTTGTTCGCCTGCGATGCCCACCCGCCCTGTTTGCTTGATTGCCTTCCGGTACCAGTAACAGCCTGCCGGCCGCGATATCCCAAAACCAGATATTGCAAACCGTCATGAGGGTGGGAATATTCGTTTTTGTCAGGCTGCAGCGCAAATTTATCGCCACCGGTCGATAGCTTTTTAAAGCGATAGCCTGACATGAAACCGCGGATAAGGATTTTGCAATGAGGTGAGACCAGCAACCGCGGTGTTTGCCCATCGATGAACTTGGTCAGTTCGCCTTCGACGGATCCCAGACGCAAGCCCAATTCGTTTGAACCGTTAGCCGGAATGAGGATTGGCATCCCCAAAGCCACCTGCATGGTTTCCAGCCAAGACAGCTCGCCTCCTTCTCTATCAGCGCCGTACTGGCTTGCAGGATCGGCCCATGGGCGGATATCGCTGCACATGGGGTATCGACGGTCCAGAAGATCGACAAGCATCTCAGAGAAGCGCGTAGCGCCATAACCCTGCCCTGGTACAACTTCATCAAGGATCCGGATTTGACCGTTTGGCATCGGCTGCCCGAGGATAGCAGCCGGATTGAGCGCCGCATCCATGCCGATCAACAATGGTAGGCCTTCGATTGGATCCAGTTTTTTGGCAGCCACATGACGCTTTTGATCAAAGCTGCGATAGACCGGCAGGCCTTCACGGCTATATCCATATTCGTTATGCACCATCCGGCGCACATACCAATCCGGTTCAGCGACTGCAATTTTCTGATAATAGTCTGCCTCTAGCCGGCTTAGATTTTCAGCCTTGGGAGAAAGGCCCGATGGCTGGCGGAATAGTCGCCGGTGTGGCGCGACATTTTCAACCAAATCCTCATAGGTCCAGTTGTCCATATCCGGAGCGTTATAGTCCCCGAGGATTGTCCGGACGCGTTTTGCTGTAGGATCGGCTAGATCTTCCTTTTTGGGATAGCGCCCAGTCCTTTGCTCCATATAGCGCAACACATTGCTGGCCAGCGTGTCGGCTTCATTCATCCAGCCTCCCGAGATTTCAAGGCCACGAAGGATATCTTCGATCGAGGCATCGCCGATGCCGAGGAACAACGTTTCAGCTTCAACTTTGAGCCCGTTGGGCAGACGCCAGCGCAGTGTGTGTGTTGCCGGCCTATCGTTACCACCAGTCCAGCTTGAGCCGGGATAGTCTTTGGAGAACCATTGTTTCCAACTGTTCAGAACGGTGCGCTCCGCATCGCGAAAGCTGGTCCGCACCACAACAAACCGATCGCGGATCCAGCCATCCTTGCATGGCGGCATCCGAGCTGCAGCCAACACCCGAGCAAAAACACAGGAGACAGTTTTACCACCACCAACGGGACCCATGATGAACTTCGACATGATGTCATCACGAATGAAGGCGCTAGACACAGGGCCAGCAGGCTTGAAGTGATAGGGATCAAAATCCTCGTCTTGCTCATACAGCTGCACGAGCTTGCGAATATCGACATTGTCCGGCGCAATGAGGTTGGCTTCGCTCTGACCCGGGAATTGATAGCTCATCCCCTCACCCCTTTTCCGGTTTTCAATTTATCGCTTTCCCCCGACCCCCGACCTATGGCCCCAGAAAACGCGACATTTTCAAATTCATCCAGATCAAAATCGTGATCGGTGTGGCTCGCCATACCCCTATATGGGGGGGTGGGGGGTGCTTTCGGGGAAGGCTCTCGCTCGGCTTGGTCTTTTTGTCGCTGGCCGGATGAAGCAGGCAGAACCAAGGGGAAGCAAAAATTTTCAGACAAGGGTCGCTCAAAACATGCCGGTCCCCTCACGATGACAGGGGTTTCCTGCTGATAATCTATCAGTGGGAACATTTGCTATTCTCCCATGCCTTTCAATGGCTTGGCGGTTTCATGAGACGTACTCTCATGAGACGCTTGATTGCCATTCGTACTAAGTGATTGATTTTGTTGACTTTGGTCTTCGAGCGCCAGACCAATCGAGAGACTGTCATCATCCAGTTGATCAGCATCGGATTGGCTGCCATCCCCCAGGTCAATGAACAGCATTGGCAGCCGTTCATCGTTATTCTCGGTCTGAAGTGGTTTCTTGCCATACATGTAGGGCGTCACTTGATCCGCCACCTTGGTCTGCATCGCTACGATCTCGGCAATTGATGGCACACCGATCAGAGTTCCTGCTTTGTAAGAGGCTTCGGCTTTGTCGGCAGCTATCCCTTGCGCCTTTGCCTGCATCACCACGAACCAATGATGCAGATCCAGCGGATGGCTAGACAGGATCTCGCCCTGGAACAACAGCGGATCTCGAAAGCCTTTGGTCTGGTATAGCTTGCCGATGGCCTCGGTTTTCTTGTTAACCGCCCCTTTTGGCCTGCCCACCCCACGCTTTTCCACCCGAGCGCTAGGGAAAACCGCCGTCGGCGTGCTCTCACACCCGTCATTTTCACCGGTCTGCAATAGATCCATTTGTTCGATTTCGTCAGCCATCTATCTGATATAACTCTATATTTTATTCAAACGAGCAGATCGCAGAGCGGATCTTGTGATTGTCTGGGGACACCTGAGATTTTGGTGTCCCCGCAAGTGTCCCCAGAATTTCTTATTTAATTCAGATACTTAACTCTATAGTTCCACTAGGGACACTAGGGACACCAATATCTCTATACGTGCGCGCGCGTATGCGTGAAGCTTATTAGGTGTCCCCAGTGGAACCACAGCATTAACCCCTTGATTTCATGTAGATAGTTCGGGGACACCAAGTGTCCCCTAGGTGTCCCCAGTGGAACTTTTGGTGTCCCTTTGGTGCCCCCGGACCCGTCTGAACGGGAGAACCTTCCGCAGCCATTCGACCATAGCGCTATCCACCCCTGGTCAACTGTCCGCTAGCCCGGCAGGGCTTTTGCTTCTTTGCAAAAGGCATGACGAGGCGCGGTCTGTTCTTAAGAGGAAGGGTCAGGGTATTGAGACAAAAAAATATCAGTTGGGAACATCGTGGCTTATCCCGTTGGCATTTGGGTCGGGGAACCGACCGGCGCTTAATGTGCTTGTCGTTGATGATCTTTGAGTGATAAATTGAAGCGTAGGCTGTTACGTAGACGCGAACATAGCGTTTAACACGATGCCCTTCGCATGCACCAATGCATTGACATAAACATAACTCATAGTTATATTCGTAGCATATCAAAGGCACTAAGCACGCATGTACAAGGTCCAATACAAGTCGCAGGCAATGAAATCGTTGAGGCGCGTACAGCCCAAAAGAGCAAATAGCATCAGAACCGCGATTAAGAAGCTTGCAGAAGATCCAGACCGCAAAGACATGAATGTGCGACCGCTTGAGGGTAGAGGCGGGTATCGTCTGAGAGTTGGCGACTACCGTGTTTTGTTCGATCGGGATGATGAGATTAAAATCATTTCCATTGAAAAGATCGGCCCTCGTGGCGATGTTTACAACAGATAGGAGAATGACATGGCTGTTCCTGAAATCCTCCTGGATGAAAACGGGCTCCCAGACAAGGTGGTTATGAGTTGGGCTGACTATATCGCCCTCGAGCCAGATGCGGCTGATATGCATCTGTCTGACGAACAACTGTATGACAAAGCCAAAGCTGAAGAGGGAGAATATTTCCCTGAAGAGGTCGTTGACGCGCTGCTTGATGGAACCAACCCTGTCAAAGTCTATCGCAAATATCGTGGCTTCACTCAGAAACAACTGGCTGCAACGATCGGGCATAAACAGGAACTGATCTCCCAGATTGAAAACGGCCGCAGAAGCGGCTCCATCGATACGATCAAAGCCATTGCAGAAGCCTTGAGTGTCGATGTCGGCGATTTGGTTTAGCATCACCCCACTTCCTCCGCATAGATTTCAAATGCTGTCAGGTTGACCAGCGTCACGCGCCGCGACACACCGCCAATCTTTACCTTGTTGTATTCCTTGCGGTATTCGATGATGTCTGACGGCCCTTGTCGCAGTGCATAGGTCCATACACTGTTGCCCCAAGGCATCCCGTCAAACAGGCTGGTCAGGTTCGGCCCCTTGTTCGGGACCGCCAGATAGTCACTGCTCTTGTCGATCTTGTTCGCGCCTCTAGGCAGCAAACCAAGATCCACCTGAGCCAACAGCTCTCGAGCCTTGGCCACATCAACATAGCTGTTGCCACTGTCCCTATATCCTTCTAGGAGCGCCCCGATCGTATGCTGTGACCCATTGCGCCAGGCATCGACGCGACTGGTCAGAAGATGCTCGAGACAAGCCTTCCAGTTTTCCTCGGCAGTTTCTTTTTCCGATAGGCTTTGCGCGGCCAACACGTCGGCCCAACCGGACAGGTCATCGGCCCGATAGCCGGCCTCCTCGACGCCTTCATCGCCCAACATGAGGTGAGCGCAGGCAAGGAACGTGCCGTAAGTGTCCTGCCCTCGGCTATCATGGCCACCATCGCGCAGAGCCTCGCGATAGGCCTGCCATGTGCCATCATACAGACCCCATTGATCCACCATGCGCCGCATGAGCTTTGGGCCAGTGTTCGGATCCAGCTTTGGCGGTTCGCTTGCCCCGTCCATATCCAGCTTATCGATGGACAGGATGGCCATGCGAGAGAGATCTTGCGGTGCCAGTGGAGGCGGATTGATGGCAGAGAACAGGAATGTGGATCGCGCCTGAAATTCGACTCCGTTATGATCCTGCCCACCGCGCAACATAAGGCCCCCACTGGCTGCAAGACGCGCAAGTTTGACAACACCGGTCACACGCCGGTTGTCCGCTTCCGCCTCGAGCTCGTCGATGGCGACGGGCAAAGAGCCATTGCCCACGCGCTGATAAATCCCTGCCGGTGTGGTGTCGGTTGAAGACACAAGCCCGTCGCCCAACACTTGGCTAACAATGGCCTGCAAGGTCGATTTGCCCACGGCCTTGTCCCCGATCAGAAACATCGATGGACGCCATTCCAAGGCACCGCCCAATATGCCAACCCCGAGCCACCCCATAAACAACAGCGGATCCACCTCTGGCCGCTTCCAGTTCCATGTCTTGAGGATCCGGAACAGGTTCCGCGCAGGATTGTCATCATGCGTCACCGTCTCTTCCCACGGCCCATGAATATGCGGCCGCCTTGGATAGAAATATTGGCCGTTTTCTCCGGTCTCGACGCGCTGGCCATCGATCCAGAGACAATCGCCACAATGCAGGATCAGCTCGCCATCGTCGCCACGCCAGGCACCAAGTCCGCGCACCTTCTCGACAGCGTTCCAAAGGCCCTTGTTATCAGCGGCCGTATAGAAGGTTTCGCGCACCTTTTCGGCCTTAAATCCAGAAATCCCGTTCTCTTTGCTATGCGCTGGCCACGCCCAATAAGCATAGCCAATATGGCGGCCAAACAGACGTTGAATGAAGGCTTGGCCAAAGCTGGACGGACCAACTGCTGCCAATTGTCCCATAGCATCCACCAGATATATTGTGTCACCATCCATACCCAGAGGTTGGACCGGACAATCAGGCGGCAAGCCGATGTCATTGGGCATCCATTCACCGGCATATGCATCCCCTCGTCTGTAATCCGGCGCAATGGGAACAGGGGTGGCCTCTTTCCGCCGCCCCTGTTCCCTAGTCACTTCTCGCAGAGCGGGCATTACCGCATCCCGAATTTTTTGTACGCCTGATGCCGTCACAGCAAACCTGCTTTCTTCTTATTTTGGTGCGGTTTTGGGCACACGAGCGCCACCACGTTTGGCTTTGCCTTGATGGGCCACCGGCCGTTCACCGATAGACATCGGCTGTTCGGGCGCATCATCCTGCTGGACGGGCTCTTTGATTGCCGCCTTGGTGATTGGCATTTCTGCAATGGCCTTCTGTGCGGCCTCATGCACAGGATCCTTGACCAATGGCCCTTCATCGGCCGCGTAAGTCTGATCTTCAAATGGTATGGGTCTGCGTTCCTGCTTGGCCCGCTCAAGTCTGGATTGCTCTTCCCGCTGTTCGATTTGCAGATCGACAGCCACCAACCGACAAGATTTGGCGAACAAGCGATAGCCGATCTGCACTTCAATAGACTGGTCAAAAAAGCTGCCAGCAGGTGCATCGTGAATGGCCAACTCAGCGCATTTGCGAAACAATTGTTCGCCCGACACATTCTCTGGCCGATCGGCCACATATTGCGCCATCAATTCAATATCCTGCTCTGTCTCTCGCTCCTCTTCCAATGGCTTAAACAGGCGATAATACAGCTCGTTTTCCTCTCGTCCGCCGTCCCGCATTTGCGTTACCAGCGCTAAGGCTGCCACATGGCCCACGGCCATCGCCACATTCATCGCGTTTACGCCAACAATGGATCGAGTTACGTCATTCATTTCATTTGTCATGATATTTCCCTTGGTTGGGACGGGCCTTTGTGCTGCGAAATCATGAATTTGGCTCCAGTTCGGTGAGGTCCAGAACCAGAGGAATGGCAAAACAAGACAAGCCTTTCTTGCCTTCGGCCAACATCACAATCATCGGGTCTATCTTCCAGCTTTTTACAACGGGTAACCCGAGCACGACCAAGGGCTTGTTCTTCATGTCGACCATGTCGATAAAGTTGGTGTCATGGTTTTGTTTGGTCAGCATCAACGCAGTCGCCACATGACCATTCACCACCCATTTGTCCGGCGCTTGGCCATTGTCACGAGCGCGGGTCAGGGCTTCTTGAAAGAAATTTTTTGCATTATCAGGCATGGTTTTCTCCCGAAGAACCCTCATTTATTGTAGGTACAATAAATAGTGATTTTGTGAGTGTTGTATGATTAAATAAGGTGGCGCCAAGTCGAAAAAGAACCGACAAAAGTGTATTCACGATAAGGAGGCTAGAAATTATGGCATCTAAGAAACCCGATCCCTTCATGATCGATGAAGATGTTGCACCATTGACCGATCCAGAAATCCAAAACCTCCGCACCGGCAAGGAACTCTTTGCAGAATTGGGCATCACACCAACACGTCCGATCAAGCGCGGCCGTCCGGTGTCTGACACACCCAAAAAGCCCGTTACTCTGCGGCTGGATGCCGATATCGTCGAGTATTTCCGTGAAGGCGGCAAAGGCTGGCAAACCCGCATCAATGACGCACTGGCAAAAATCGTTGAGGAAGACAAAAAGGCAAGCTGATCCATTACAACGCCCTCCCTAATTGGCAGGGTCGGTCGACTCGCGTAATGATTGATATCGTGTGTATTGGAGCAACTTTATGAAGTCGTTTTTTGTCGGAATGCTTGGCGGGTTGATTGTGGTTTTGTGCGCGACGTTCGCCTATTCGTGGTTTGGTGCCCATCGTTTTCTCGAGGTTTGGGATGCCAACAGTGGTTGGGCCGCTGCAATTGTCGGCGTGTTTGTTGGGCTGACAACCCTCAGGCCACTCATTCAGCAAGCCCAAACCCCTAGAATTCATGCAAAAGTTGATGCGATTGAAAAAGAAGTCAGAAATCTCACAGAATTGTCCGGCAAAATTGAACAAGCAATTTTTGAATGCGATGTTATTCCAAACCTTAGAACTGGCAAAGATGACTTTGAGACCTATCGCGTTCCAACTATAAATGTGAATGACTTCTTCAATACGCCTGAGAAAATTAGCAGATCTGACAATGTCATTAGTGTTATTGGCCGATTCTATTGCGCCATTGATGAATACAAAAAAAATTATTACAAATTTTCCGAAGTCGAGGATATAGACGTTTCCACCGATGAAATGTATCCATGGATTACCGTTTTCAACAACACTTACAAACATGACACTGGTAAATTTAGTCAATGCTTCAATGAAAGAAATGACGACTTTAGGAAAATTTCCAAAACAATTCGGTTTGCATATACTACTGCAGCTAGATCTTATGCGCGTATATCCAAACTTGAAAAGCTCGCAGTGAAAACCCGAGCTAGACTCTATATTGACTAACCCCATCACGCCCCCCTCAACAAATCATTGAAATCCTTGCCCGAAGACGAGCTGACCACGCTCACCGGGTAGCCGGCACGTTTCAGCCGCTGGACGCATTTGTCAAACAGTGCTTGCGCTTGTGGCTTGCCCCAGTCGTTGTCTTTCAGCAGAACAAATGAACCAAAGGCCTTATGCATCGGGATATGCAGCATGTTGGGCAAGGATCCCGCCGCCAGCACCCGCGCCTCAGGCACAGCCAGTGCAGCCGACAATCCGTCCTCGATGCCCTCACCAATGATCACAGGCGCAAATTTGCCCGCCTTGGCCATGGTGATCGGGTCCATATTCCCCTCCCCACGCGTCAGCCAGATCGCAGCCCCTTGCGTGCGCGGAAACATCAGCTTGGCTTTACTGGGGTCTTTGACCGGCGCTTTGCCCTGCCCGTCCGGTGCAATGAAGGTGTAATGCAAAGCCTGCAAACCGCCCTCGATGTCGCGCATAGCCGACACAATGGCGGGGAACTTCGGCCCCGCCTTCAGCTTTGTTTTCTTGCCATTTTCATAGGAATAGTCGGCCTCATACCAATATTCGACATCAGGCAGAAACCGGCAAAAGGGCGCTCGATTTTTGATGGTGTCCAGTGGCAACCCGCGAAACGCAAAATAGGCCTCTCCCACGGTACCACTGATTGGCAAAGTGGTGGACCAGGACCGCCGCGCCCTGTCCACCATCCGCCGGTAGTTCGCCAGATCTTCTTCTTTCTGGCTGGCCTCCCGCTTTTTCACATCACGCATGAGCTTGGCTTTTTCAGCTTTGCTCATATTTCTCCAGCCTAACCAATCTTCTGCCCAATCCAAAGCCTCCTTTCGATCTAGGCCTTTGCAAAGACAGATCAGACCCAGAACATCGCCCTTGTCTTCTTCCGAGGCATAGTCCTTGAAGGCCCCTTTTGCGTTGCCGCCGATCCACACCACAAAGCTGCCTGCCTTGCGATCATGGCGCACAGGACTTTTGGCGGCATAATTGTTGCCGTTGATTTTCCCGTTCGGGACCAGCTCTTTGACCAGCCGCAAGACATCATCTTGCAGCGCAACTTTCACCTCTTTGAGACGACTACCCATGAGAGTTATTCCTTTTGAATTGGTCAGGCTCTCGGAGCTTCTTGACAGAAGCCTCCTGCCGCTGATGGCTTTGTATGGGTTCGAGGATGGTCAGGCCTACGCTTCGCGAAGTGCCGTGAATAAGATCCGCCATGCTGTCCAGCAGAGCATTGATGTGCGGGTCATCTCTGCTTTCTTCGATTTGGCGCAGGGATTTGGAAACTGCCTGTTTGGTGATGCCGGCAAATCCAGCCGCAATCACCAAAGGCACATTTAATTCGGTCACGATTAAATACAGCGCCCGTTGTCGGCACAGGCTGGCAGCGGCTTTTATCGGGCTTTGTTTGTCTTGGCTTTGCGGATCGTCGGCCAAAACCGCAGCCACATTCACCCCCGCCTTGTCGGCCAAAGTGATCAAAACCATGCGATAGGCAACGGGAGACAAAACCGCTTCCCCTTTTATGGTCCGGTCGCGCTCATGACATAGGCGCACAATTGCCTTTTCCATGCGCCGCAGGTTGGAAGGGCGCGGTATGGCTTGGCCGGATTGCCATCGCCGCCATTGCCGATCACGAACACCGGACAGGCGGCTCACCTCGGCCAACGAAAAGCCCCCTTTTGCACAATCGCTAATTATTTTCTGCATTTTGTGGACAAGCGGGTCGTTTGACGCACTATGTGCACCAGCGGTTGACAAAAGACCGGTCTTTTTGCATCGCCGAAATGAGGGTGTTTTTTCGCTGTACCGCATTATCGTCCCTCATTTTCACTGACGGGCCGATTGTTGGGTCTGGCATTGGTCAGCGCCTTCAGGGCATCAGCCACCCTTTTCAGGTCCGCTTTTGCTGCGTCTTGGTCTTCGGCCGTGCGTAAGCGCTCCACCCAGTCAAACCCCATCCGGTTCATGTCCCGAATGCTGGCGTCATCCATGGCAGCTTGCAAAAGTGCCGGACCATAAGCGTGCAGAAGGGATATGAAATGCTCCAGCCGTGGCGAAGAAAGGCCAGACAACCATCTCTCCACTGTCCTGTGCGGTATCCGAGCTTTCCGTGCCACTTCCTTGGCTGTGTTGGTTGGGTGTTGGTCACGCAAGAAGTCAGCAAGCCGATCCCGCAAGATCGCATCATGGGCACAAAGCAGCGTGTCCTTGATCGCAGATCTGCGCCGTATGAAGGTGGGATACTTCATTGTGCCGCCTCTTGATCAGGCAGCCAGTCGTTAGGAGTTACTGTGCCAGCGGTGACTTCCACCAGCTTGGTCATCACACCCCATTCGGGTGGGCGACCCTGTTCATATTTGCAAACCGCTCCTTTGGTCACGCCAATCCGGTGGCCCAATTGGGTTTGCGTCCAACCGCGCGTTAAGCGCCAATCTTTGAGTGGGTGATTTGCCATATTTACAATATCCATTTTGGAAACTTTAATGTCAATCCTTAAGTTTCCAAATTGGCCGACGACTGAATTCTACAGAAAGATCATTATTACACTTATGGTAGAAAGATTCGGGAAAACGTCTGGGCAGCTTAGTCGTTGGTATCTCCGCGAGTGGCGTAAGCACCGCGGACTAAACCAAGACGAGCTGGCCAATGCTATTGACAGTACAAAAGGTACTATTTCTCGAATGGAACTTGGAACTAGGCCATACAATCAGCCGTTTTTAGAAGCATGCGCGGAAGTCCTCAATTGCAGTCCAGCCGATCTCTTATCGGGACCACCCGAAGAGAACGGGATGCTTGACGAATTGCATTCTAAGCTTTCCGGAAAATCCAAAGAACAACTAGCGAAGATTTTAAATTTGATTGATGTGCTAGATAGCTGAAATTGCTTGCAATATCGGAAAATTAAACGATGAAAAGCTATATTGTTAAGGCAATCTCGATTATAGCAGTTATGTTGTTTTTGGGGTTCGGTATTAAAACCATTCAGATGTATGACGGACCTGTTGTTGTTTCCCATATGACGGGCACCTATGCCACTCCAGAATGCATATTTCAGCGAAATGCTTTACCGTTATACCTACAGTTCCGCCATAACAAGCCCCTTAGGGATCAAGATTTAAGGCTTATGCCTGGAGCGGAAGTCGTCGAAAAAACCGATGTACCCAAAGACTATACTCCAGATGAAAAGTGCCGAAATTCTAAAGGCTTCGAAATCGGCGAGTCGAGCGTTTCTATGGATTTTTTTCGTGGCAGTCTGAAAATTGTACAATCTTGGTTTGATTAATTTTCCAATTTGGAAACAATTAGTTTGACAAGTGCATTTCCAAATTGGATATTAACAGTCATCATTCACCAACGGATTGATGATTATGACCCTCATTCAGACCCATTCTATGACACTAAACCGTCAGCAGCTGGTCTCACTGCTGGACGTGAAAGAAAGCGCTTTTGACCACGCTCGGGCAAAGCTTGAAGACAACCACTTCCCCAAAAGGCTTCCGGGCATCCTCCGCTGGTCGCGCCCTGCCGTTATTGCCTGGATAAAGGCCAGCGGCAATCTCGACATGATGAACCGTATTCTCATCGGCGATCCGCAAGAGCGGGAAGACCAAGATCTTCCCATTCCCGATATTGCAGCCGATCTGGCTGCCCGTTATGGCGGAATTGAAGCATGAAAATGGTCCTTCCCGCCAATCTGCCCGTCACCTTCTATCCAACATTGGGCGACGACACGCGCAAGCGCTTCTCACTGCTAGAGCATGTGACAAACATCACCGATGAAGTTGGTGGTGTGGTCAAGGTCTTTAGCGATGGCAGAAACCTTGAGTTTCACCATTCCAGTGAAGCCAAAGCCATCATCACCATCAACGACATACTGGCCGAAGTGATCAAGGCGACCTTCTATCGCATTGAGCCGCCAGCCGACCAACCAAAATAGGAAGGACATCTCAGTCTGCAAAATGAATGGAACCATAGCGTTCGTTTCTTACAAGTTCACAGACTGCAGTTCTTCTCATTATGATTTTTAGTGAAAGCATTGAAATGATAGACTCTAAACAGTTATTCAATATGCGCTCCCGAACCAGAGAAGGATTAATCACAATGACACCCAAATCTTCAAATGAAAATGACATCTACGTTGGTTCACGCGTACGCATTGCACGCCAATTGAGCAACATCAGCCAAGAGAAGCTGGGTGATCAGCTTGGCATTTCCTTCCAACAAATCCAGAAGTATGAAAAAGGAAGCAACCGCATCAGCGCATCCAAGCTGATCGATATATCACGCACTTTAAACGTGCCGGTTGCTTGGTTTTTTAAAGGCATAGAGCAAGGCGAAAGGGTCGATATCGAACCAGAACAGTTCTTTCAATCCAAAGATGGTCTTCGTCTTTTGCGCATATTCACTCGTGCCACCAGCTCCCAACAAAAGCTCATCATCGAATTGGCCGACACTGTGATCAAATCGACTTCAGCCGCCGCAGATTAGGCTGACAGGACTGTCTGCAACAACAGCAATCAAGCACAAGCTCCCCCCCACACGCACGATATAGCTTTATTATTGCCCGAGAACGCATTGGCAAGCGACAGTCAAGGTGTGCCTATCCTCACGCCCTGACTGTCCGCACGACACAGGATGATGTCACGCAGAAATGCCAATCCATCGGCCTATAGGTAAAATCATGGCCAAAGTATCGATCAAAATTCAATATGTCGTTTGGCGCTCCGGACGACCTCGTTTCGTTCCTGGCAAGGCGCTGCGTGCGCTCGGCTATAAGGGCGAGGATCTCAAGCATCCAGACGGCACTTGGCTCGATCTGAATGAAACCATCAGCTGGTCAAAGAAGTTTGGCGAGAAGGTCAACTTACGCCGGCAACAGATCACACTGAAGCAAACCGGCCCAAAGAAAAAGCCCAAGAACCATGCGGTGAAGGGCTACATCTGTGTTGGCGAGCTTCTTGTTAAATGGCACACGGAACGACGCTCCGAGAACAAGCTGACCGGAAAACCTTCATTAAGAACTTTAAGGGGGTACGACTACAACATGCGCGCTTTTCAGGCCTTCGATGAAGAGCTTTGGACAGCGCCGGCTGCTTCGATCACCGATGTAATGGCCAACGGCATCTATAAAAAGCTTCGCAGTGAAAAAGGTGTGTCTATGTCAAAGGCCATTGTCAGCACCCTTCGTCCGGCTTGGGGATGGGCCAAACGGGAAATGGGACTGGTTTCAAACAATCCATGGACTGCTCTGCGCATGACCACTCCGTTGCCACGGTTACGCGTTGGCAGCATCGCTGAAATGAAGCACCTCATTGCCACCGCAGACAAAGAAGGCCGTCCAGATGTGGGCGACGCAATTATGCTTGGTATCTGCTCGGGACAACGCCAGAACGATCGTTTGTTGTTCAAACTCGAAAAAATGGCTGATGGATTGATGATATTCAAACAGTCAAAAACCGGCGCCATTGTCCAGATACCCGAAATCAAGCCTCTGGCGGATCGGCTGCTGGCCGCAAAGGCCAGACGCAACAGACATCAACAAACGCTTTCCACTCTGTTGATCGACGAAAAAGGCGGGTGTTGTTGGGAACGTGGCGATGATGGGGATCGATATCGCAAGGCATTCAGAAAGGTCTGTGACAAGGCTACGGAGACGATGCCAAGTCTGGAGGGGTTCAGGGATCAGGATTTGCGTGATACCGCTGTGACATGGCTGGCAGATGCCGGTTGCACCCTTCCCCAGATTGCTTCCATTACGGGGCACTCGGTCGAGAACATTCATAAGATCCTCAAGCACTATCTGGCCCAAACACCGGAACAGGCGTCCCAAGCTCTAAAAAAACTATCGAGCTATTTGGTCAAAAATGGTGGATTGTAGGGTTCGTACAGAAATGTTTAATAAATACAATAAGTTATATTAAACCAGCGTTTTGATTTCTACTTTTATTTTGTTCAAAGTTGTCTAAATTATCTATGCAATCGAATAAACTGGATGGATGGAAAATATAGATGATGACCAACAAAATTGCAGAGCAACTCGCAAATATCCAAGGCGTGGTTTTTGCCTTGACCCTATTGGATACATATCCAACAAACATAAGATTGACACCTGCGTTTCACGCTCTGCATAATTCTTTGGAAATGCAGGTTTCAATGGTTTGCGAGTCGATTGAAAAATTCGAGACTCAGCAAGGCAGCTAACTATGAGACTTTAGCTTCAATTGCCTCGAAGTCTCACGGGGATCCCCGTAAGTCCATGAAATATATAGTAATCCATGTACATTAGAAGTCAGCTGCTCTATCCAACTGAGCTAAGGGGCCAGATTTATGAATTGCTCTGGCTGTATACATTGTCTTGGGGTAAACGCACTAGTGTGTCCAGTTTCCATCCACACGTTTAGTAGCGAAATTATCCGCATAGGCGACAATTCTGCGTTTCTTTTGTTTAGGCTCCATGACTTGATAGTCAATATGATGGCGCTCTGCATAAGCTATAGCATCTTGCTTGCTATCAAAGTTCAAATCCAGCTGCTGCCTAGTATCGGATGAGCTCGTGTGCCCCATTAAAGGTTCAATGGTTCTGGAGGCCGACGGCTCGAACTTCAAATGCCAACGGTGGGTTTTGGCGAGTCCGGACTGCATTGCATTTCTAGCGGGTTGATAAATGCGTGCTTTGAGCATGGTTTTCTTTCCCTTGCGATTTGGCAAAAAAACAAAACCGCTTTCTGATGGATGGTCGGAGCTATACCATCCATAAACGGTTATCACACGAAATATCATTCACTGTCAACCAAACTCAATACGTATGTTTTAGACAATTATTTCAATTGGTTATATCTTATCAAGGCATCTCACCTCAATGCTCTCAAACTCACCAGATCCCATATTTATAGGGGGTAGGTTCGAAGGATATAAGGGATAAATAGATACCTAAGCGCGTTAAAGCAATGACCGCATTGCAAGTCAAAAATCTGAAACCTTCTGGGAATAGAGGGACTGATACCATTTCGGTCGGAGGAGTGGATGGGGTAAACGGCGCCGTCAGACAAACATGAACCTGACCAAAGAGGACCAACATCTTCG
>NZ_PKUQ01000012.1 GCF_002866925.1 Cohaesibacter celericrescens | reverse complement strand
CGATAACCGAAATCTTCATACGTCTGTCCTTCTTTCCATCGCCAGATACTCTCGACAATTGTTCTTTCAAACAGATGTGGCGTGACGGTGACAAGGGCCGTCGCAAACGGCCCGGAGTTGGAGGCACAATCGCCCTTTTGTCATGGGGTTTCAACCTCCTCTTTGAGCACCGGTTGACAACATTCTTCAAGCCGCAGCGCCAACCTGTGTATTTTTTGCACCAATAGCGCTCATTTGAGGGCCGAATGCTATTGGTGACTATAATGTGAATGTTCCTATTCCTATTGGCGATGCAAGAGCGGCCCCGAAATGCTATGGCTAAAAAAGGATAGATTCGACCATACGCTGTGAGGGGACAATTATGGCTTTGAAAATGTGGACCAAAAACAACAGACCATCATCAAACTGGCGCGGACTTGGCTCCGCAATATTGGTGTTATCTATCTGGTCCGGCCAAGCGTCAGCATTAGAAATCAAAAGCACAGTCAGCAAAGTTGACGAAGCAGGAAAAATAGAAATTTCCCTGCCCGCTGGTGCGATGGTTTCTGTTGGTGACAAAGTGCGCATTCAAGCCTCAACAACAGCAGACACCAATGCGATCAAAACGCGCTGGACTGTTAAAGACATCAAAGAGCAGACGATCTTGGCATCGCCAGACGGGGAACCGACCAGTGTTCCCAAAGTCGGTTTTGATGCAGTAATCAATACAATTGCCGATCAGCCTGTTGAGATCAAACCGGTGGCAAAAGCTTCTGAACCGGCAGCAATGCCTGAAGTATCAGAGACGCCTGCACCAGAAACAGAAGCACCTGAAATACAAGCTCCGGCAATAGAGGCCCCAATGGCCGAAATGCCAAAAACGGTTTCAGAACCACTTGCTGTAGAAGATGTCAAAAAGCCTGATGAAGCTATGGCTACTGATATGCAAGCCATGAAACGGCAAGAGCCCGAAGCCGCCGCTGATGCCTCCCCTGACATTTCCAAAATGGGACCAAAAGACGAGGCTTCGAAATTAGCTGAAGCCCTCAAGCCTGAGGTTGACGCTGTTGTGAAAAGTGAGCAGCAAGCCGTCCCTACCGCTCCCGAACTAGCCGCTCCCCAAACCAGCCCAATAGCCCCGGAGTCAGAGGATGTAGCTCCAGCTGCTGCTAAGGGCGAGGCCGAAAAAACAGAACCCCTTGCCATCAAGCAAGAGGAGAAGATCGTCAGCACCCTTAGAGGCAATGTCGATGATTCCCCCGCCCCCGAGCTTGCCTGCGATCGGCTTGCTGCGCATCCCTTCGACCCCGACGCTGTCGTCAAAGGGGTGGATTACAAACAACTGAACGCAGAGAAAATTATCGCGGCTTGCAATGAAGCCTTGGCGGACTATCCCAGTGAAGCGCGTTTCTACACCCAACTGACCCGAGGCCTTCACAAAGCGGGCAAACTGAATGAAGCCTTTGATGCCACCAAAAAGGGAGCCGATTTGGGCAGCGCCCATTCGATGGCCTATCTGGCTGTGATGTATAAACTGGGTGAACCAATTGCAAAAGATTTAAAAAAATCACTCTTCTGGTTCGAAAAAGCGGCGGAAAATGGCAACCCCGGTGGCATGATTTTTGCCGCTGCGATGTATCGTGATGGTACAGGCACCCCGCGCGATTATAAACGCGCTGCCAAACTCTATCAGCAGGCGAGCGATCTTGATATCGCCGAGGCAATGTCGAGCTTGGCGGTCTTCTATGATCGAGGGCAGGGTGTTGAAAAAAGCCCTGAAAGTGCTGCGTCCTATTTGCTTAAAGCATTGCTTGGCGATGACAAACAGGCTCAGCAATTGCTGTTCGAAGCCTCCGGTGCCATTTCAAAAGAGACCCGCCAAAAAATTCAGACCACTTTACAAAAAGAGGGGTTCTACAAAGGCAAAATTGATGGTGACTTCGGCTCGCGAACACGCCAAGCACTCACCCGCTATCGCAGTGGTCGAAAAGGCGGATAACAGCCAAGTCTGCGGTTGGCTGCGTGTTCTACGTAGAAACGGCGTTGCCCTTCGGCAAGACAGCGGACTAGCTGAGTTGAGGGCGCTATGAAGTGGTATCTCGTTACAAGAGCAAACAACGCTCTTCGGGGCCGATGTCTTTACCTATGTTGACGTAACAGACATGGCGATCCAAGCCGATCAACTTAGCTGTAAAAGCAACCATTCGTTCACATTGGTTGCAATTGTTTTTTTACGTCAATCATCTTTTAAGATGTATGCCTTAGGGTTGAATGCAATCTAGGCGTGCGAGTATTCCTAAGTGTCATGTTGTGTGCGTGGTCATTTCCTATCACGCTTTTCCACTAAATCTTACGCTCCAACGATCTGATTCTATAATTTATCGCAGGACCAATGGGGTCTTTGCATAATTTGAAACAATAAGGTCGTGGCTTTCGGGACAAAAAAATGACGCGAAATATTCAGCGAGGACAAGATCTTATCGCTGGTTTCGATCGTAACAAAATCCGCCCCACAAGAAAACGTGGGGGGATGCTCGCAAATCTCATAACACTCATATCTGTGCTTGTTATTCTGGCTTCATTTGCCACAATCAGTTGGACTTTTATGACGGACGGGTCTCCAGCCGAAGACGTCACCGAGATTCCCAAACGCTCGAAAGAAGCCGTTCTGCTCTTTTTGCGGGAACCTAAAGCGGTTGCTCGAGATTACGATATGACCGGCAAACCACCGTATGTTGATCAGAAGAATTTCAAGATGCGCATTGATGTCAACAGAACCAAAACAGGCCTGAATGCAATTGATAGCGAACTCCACGAACGATGCACAAAGAAAATCAGCAAAATTGCTGCGGACTGGACGGTAAAAAAGGGCGTTGCCTACTTCCACTTTGAGGACGCCGAAAAATTTCTTGCCTGTTCAATGAGAACGCAGAGAAGTCGCTTTTGTGATCCCGCCTATCGCAAACGACTTGCATTGCGTTTTCAGGATTATTTGCGGGCTCGCACGGTCATTGCCAACAGATTTACAATCCATGAAAAATCCACAGCATTGATTTCAAAATTCAGCGGTGGCGACAAATCAAAAACAGGTCGGCTTGACGAGAAAACGATTAAGGCAATGCTGGAGCTAGAAGAGGGAACTTCAAAAGACCAACGGGCAAAGTCAATAAAAAGGCGTCAAACCAAGCTGAATTTTCAAGACGTAAAATCTGCCAACAAACTGACGCCAGCTCTGAGTCGGGCATTGTCAGATCTATCCGAAAAAGGCCTGTTCGGCGCCAAGGATTTCGGCACCCTTTTCTCTGAGCCACCCAGGGTTCTGGTTCCTTATCTCAAAGATGTCGCCGCACCTTGCTAAGGCAATTTTAAAACTGCTTTAGCGCAAATTGTTCGAGGATGAGAGAGACAACCTCTTTGGAACGCTGGCGATAGGCGCGATGCACCGCCAAGGCGGTCTCTATATCCCCCTGCGCCAGCGCTCTATAATGGGCCGCATGGCCCAGATCACTCGGATCGGGCAGGGGGCGCAGGTGCATCGTCATCATGTGGATTCTGCGCAATTGATCGGTACAGGTTGCTGCAATTGAAGCCAAGCGTTCGTTGCCGGACAAGCGCAACAATTCGGTGCAAAAGGCTTCATCGGTTTCGGCCCATGCAACGCGATCTCCACGCGCGACGGCGCCCGCCATGTCTTCAACCGCGTCAGCAAGAATAATCAGCTCACGCACGCTATAATGCTTGTTTGCCACTTGTTCGCTGGCGCGGGCCTCCAACGCGATCAAAATGTCATAAATATCTTCAACATCGGCAACGGATAGAGATTTTACGCGCATGCCCCTTCGGGGGCGCACGTCGACAAGTCCCTGAGCCTCAAGGATCAGTCCGGCCTCGCGGATAGGGGTGCGAGACATAAATAGTCGATCCGCAAGCTCGCTTTCGAGGTAGCTCGATCCAGCGGGCAAGGCGCCAGTAAAAATGAGATCCCTGAGGGCGTTCACCGCTCGCATCGTTTGGGAGCGGGGGAGCTCATTGAGGTTCATCGTGCGGTCCTAGGTCCGAGTTTGGTAAATGGCATGACACATTATGTGCAAAAGGAATCATAATCCCCATCCTTCCGAATGCAATCAGCGTCAAAATGACGAGCGTCTTTCATCAAAGGGCGTTTTTCTTAGGCAATCCAGAATTGTTTGGCAGGGTTTTAAATGCCGATACTGAATTTTAAAGCATATTCGCGATGGATGATAGAATTTTGCCACGCCTTAAGAGAGTTTTTGTGTGAGAAACTTGCAACTAACCGGCGCTCTTGCTCGGTCGCCTGTCCAAAAGTTATTTAAAGTGGCTCCACATAATAAAAATGCCTGCTATAACAGTCTTTAGCAGGAGTTGCGGACCAAGCGGTAAGGACGCTGCTTACCCTTAGCGCAGCAATCACGTCAGGCGATAGATCTGGATTGCTTCAATCAACGTGTTCCTTCCCCCCATACTCCTGACTTTGGGGACGGGAAGGACAGATACGGGAAGAAAAATGGCCGAATTTAAAAAAATCCTGATTGCCAACCGTGGCGAGATCGCCATCCGTGTCATGCGCGCTGCCAATGAATTGGGCAAGCGCACAGTTGCTGTCTACGCAGAGGAAGACAAATTATCATTGCATCGGTTCAAAGCCGATGAAGCCTATCGCATTGGCGAAGGCCTGGGACCGGTTGCAGCGTATCTTTCCATCGAGGAGATCATTCGCGTCGCGAAAGACTGTGGTGCTGACGCCATTCATCCCGGTTATGGCCTTTTGTCGGAAAACCCTGATTTTGTCGACGCTTGTGTCGCAAATGGCATCACATTCATTGGCCCAAAAGCCGAAACCATGCGCTCCCTTGGTGACAAGGCGTCTGCGCGTAGAGTGGCGATCATCGCCGGCGTGCCCGTTGTTCCTGCGACCGAAGTGCTGGGCGACGATATGGACGTTGTTCGGGCTGAAGCTGCGGCCGTTGGTTATCCGTTGATGCTGAAAGCCAGCTGGGGCGGTGGTGGTCGCGGTATGCGCGCGATTATGAACGAAAAGGAACTCGAAGAAAAAGTTCTGGAAGGCCGCCGCGAAGCGGAAGCCGCCTTTGGCAATGACGAAGGATATCTGGAGAAACTCATCACAAAAGCCCGCCACGTTGAGGTCCAGATCCTTGGCGATAGCCATGGTGGTATGTATCATTTATTCGAACGTGACTGCTCAGTGCAGCGCCGCAACCAAAAGGTTTTGGAACGCGCACCAGCACCCTATCTGACCGCTGAACAACGTGCCGAGGTCTGCGATCTTGGCTACAAGATCTGCAAGCACGTCAACTATGAATGTGCTGGCACCGTTGAATTCTTGATGGATATCGAAAGCGGAGCCTTTTACTTCATCGAAGTAAATCCCCGCGTGCAGGTCGAGCATACGGTGACCGAAGAAGTCACCGGCATTGATATCGTTCAGGCTCAGATCAAAATCGCAGAAGGCAAGACCATTGCTGAGGCCACTGGCAAAAACAGCCAGGATGAAATCCACCTCACCGGCCACGCCCTGCAATGCCGCGTAACGACCGAAGATCCGCAGAATAATTTCATTCCCGATTATGGCCGACTGACCGCTTATCGGTCTGCTACAGGCATGGGCATTCGTTTGGATGGTGGTACTGCCTATGCAGGCGGTGTTATTACCCGCTATTATGATAGCTTGCTAACCAAGGTAACCGCCAAGGCACCGACACCGGAACAAGCCATCGCGCGGTTGGATCGTGCCTTGCGGGAGTTTCGTATTCGCGGCGTCTCGACCAACATTGCGTTTGTTGAAAATCTGCTCAAGCACCCGACCTTCCTCAACAACACCTATACCACCACCTTCATCGACAACACGCCCGAGCTATTCAAATTCCAGGCACGTCTTGATCGTGGCACCAAGGTGTTGACCTATATCGCAGATATCACGGTCAACGGGCACCCAGAGACCAAAAACCGGCCTTTGCCTGCTGAAGGGCTGCTAAAAGCTGTGGTGCCAAAGCGCCAAACCGAAGTGCCAGCCTATGGCACCCGTAATCTGCTGGAAGAAAAAGGCCCACAGGCTGTCGCTGACTGGATGGCAGATCAGAAACAGCTGTTGCTGACTGACACCACGATGCGTGACGGTCACCAGTCCTTGCTGGCCACGCGCATGCGGTCGATTGACATGATCAAGATCGCTCCGAGTTATGCCGCCAATCTGCCTCAGCTCTTTTCTATGGAATGTTGGGGTGGGGCCACCTTTGATGTTGCCTATCGTTTCTTGCAGGAATGTCCTTGGCAGCGGTTGCGGGATCTTCGCTCGCGCATGCCCAACCTGATGACACAAATGCTGTTGCGTGCCTCCAACGGCGTTGGCTATACCAACTATCCTGATAATGTGGTGCAGAGCTTCGTCAAACAGGCCGCCGTCACCGGCATCGATGTGTTCCGTGTATTTGATTCTCTCAACTGGGTTGAGAATATGCGCGTGGCGATGGATGCCGTGTTGGAAAACAACAAGGTTTGTGAAGGCACCATCTGTTATACTGGCGATATTTTCGATCCGGAACGCGCCAAATACAATCTCAATTATTATGTCAAAATGGGCAAGGAATTGAAGGCTGCCGGTGCGCATGTTCTGGGCCTTAAAGACATGGCCGGGTTGCTCAAGCCAGCTCAGGCACGCGTGCTGATTAAAGCCCTGAAAGAAGAGGTCGGTCTGCCGATCCATTTCCACACCCATGATACCTCGGGCATTGCCGGCGCGACCATTCTAGCCGCCGCTGAAGCGGGGGTTGATGCCGCCGATGCTGCCATGGATTCCTTCTCTGGATCCACGTCTCAGCCATGCCTTGGTTCAATTGTTGAAGCCCTGCGTCACACCGATCGTGACACCGGCATCGATATCGAATCTGTGCGGGAGATCTCTGATTATTGGGAAGCGGTTCGCGGGCAATATGCAGCGTTTGAAAGTGGCACCTCTGCTCCGGCTTCCGAGGTTTATCTGCACGAAATGCCCGGCGGTCAGTTCACCAACCTCAAAACCCAAGCTCGCAGCATCGGACTGGAAGAGCGTTGGCACGAAGTGGCCCAAACCTATGCTGACGTCAACCAGATGTTTGGTGACATTGTCAAAGTGACCCCGTCTTCCAAGGTGGTTGGCGATATGGCTCTGATGATGGTAAGCCAAGGTTTGAGCCGTGCGCAGGTTGAAGACCCAGACGTTGATCTGTCTTTCCCTGAATCCGTCGTTGATATGATGCGCGGCAATCTGGGCCAGCCAGAAGGTGGCTTCCCGCCGAAAATTATCGACAAGGTGCTTAAGGGCGAAAAGCCAAACATCGAACGTCCCGGCAAACACCTTGAGCCAGCCGACCTCGAGGCGCTTCGTGCCAAGATCTCTGATGATCTTGAAGGCTTCGAGGTCGACGACGAAGATCTGAATGGCTATCTGATGTACCCAAAAGTCTTTATGGATTATATGGGGCGTCACCATCTCTACGGTCCCGTGCGGTCCTTGCCAACCAGTGCCTTTTTCTATGGCATGAAACCCGGTGAGCAGATTTCTGCTGAAATTGACCCCGGTAAAACGCTCGAAATCCGCCTGCTTGCGGTTGGAGAGACATCTGAACATGGTGATGTGAAAGTCTTCTTTGAGCTGAATGGTCAGCCACGCTCTATTCGTGTGCCAAACCGTTTGGTCAAATCGACTACGGTACAGCGGCCAAAAGCCGAGCTCAACAACCCCAACCACATCGGTGCACCGATGCCCGGTGTTGTTGCCTCAATCGGTGTTAAAGCTGGCCAAAAAGTACGCGAAGGCGATTTGCTGTTGACCATTGAAGCCATGAAAATGGAAACCGGCATCCACGCTGAACATGATGCGACGGTCAAGACTGTGCATGTCACACCCGGCAGTCAGATCGATGCCAAGGATCTGCTGGTCGAGTTTGAAGGTTAATCAGCAATCCTTTGCTGGGTAATCGATAATTAAAAGCCGCTGCGGGGATTTCCTCGCAGCGGCTTTTGTTATTGAGCTGGGCTGTGCCGTCAATTCCAACGGTACATCTGTTAGGCAACTTTCCTGACACTATGCGCTTTGGGCAGGGTGTAGAACGCCAAAAAGCGAAGAGCAACATAGCCCACCACCAAGGTGGCAATGACCAGTTCCAGACGGGCAAGCCATTGCAATTGTGCGATGGTGTCTGGTGCCACGCCCCATTTTATAAACAACCCTTGGGCCTTGAAAAGAGCGGTTGCGCCAATGACCATTGGGAAGGTAAAAGCCGCATAGGCAGGGCTAAAGGGCAGGCGCATCAGTCGCGCAAATGCCAGATAAATGACGGTTGTCATCAATAGGGCAATACCCAGCAGAAGCGCCACCAAAAGCGCGGATGGGTCTGAAGTGAAGTCCAGATATCCAGCAAGCGAAAGACTGGCAGGCGCTGCCAAAATGGCAATGGTTGGTTTTGCCCCGTCGGGGATTTCCGCACCAAAGATCAGACGATACAACATGACAGGCAACAACAGCCCATAGGTCACAAGCCCGAACCATAAAAGCCCTTGTGACAAGGTAACGAACTCGCTACTCGGGTTGGTCAGAACCGCCACAACAATACCCACTGGAGGAACAAACCAGCTGGGTACCATATGGTGCAACTCAAAGGCTTTCAGTCGCTTGACGGTAAAGGTGAACAGAAAAGCCAGATGTAACATGACCGCAAAAAGCCATAAGGCATCAGCTGGCAGGCCGCCGATCGCTTTGGAGACCACCATGGTGGCCATTGCAAAGGTCGGCACGACGCTGCCAACAACGGGATGGGCGAGATCGGCGACCAGCAGGCGCGGGAAGAGGACGAATTTTACCGCCAGAAGGATCAGCAGCCCCCCAGCGAAAGCAGCCCCCAAAATTTGGGCTTGTCCGGAGAAAAGGCCTGTGTTTTCCCAACACCAACCAAGACTGCCTATACCCAGTGCCAGACCGGCAATAGGCGTGGGGATATTTGAAAATCGTTGCAGGAATTGGGGCATCTTATCTCTACATTTCTTGTTGATTTAAGGCACCATAGATTGTGCTGTTTGTTTGTGATATCTAAATGATTGGAACCAATTGTATAGAGAAACTATATGCCTTCTATCCAACAACTCCGTGTTTTTGCCGCTGTTGCCCGCTATGAAAATCTGGGTGACGCATCACAAGATGTGTGCCTGAGCAAGGGAGCCGTCTCTCAATCCCTTGGCGAACTTGAAAAGCGCCTTGGCACCCCCTTGTTCGACCGCGTTCACCCGCGTTTGAAACTCAATGACCAAGGGCGACAGCTGCAAGTGCTGGCCGAGGATATTTTGGATCGAATGCAAGATATCCGCCATTTGTTTGATCAGGGTGGAGAGCCGGTTGGTGCGCTGCGCATTGGGGCAAGCCAAACCATTGGCAACTATCTCTTACCCCGCCTGTTGTCTGGCGTATCCGGATTAGAGGCGAAGGTTCAAATTCACAATACCTATGATTTGTGCGAGATGTTGAGCCGTTTTGAACTGGATCTGGCCCTAATCGAAGGCCAAAGTCATCACGCCGATCTGACCACTGAAATCTGGCGTGAGGACGAGATGCTGCTTGTCGTGCCACCCGATCATGCTTTGGTTAGGAAGGGGGCATGCCACTTATCTGATTTGAGCAATTATAATTGGGTTCTGCGCGAAGCACATTCAGGCTCTCGCGAGCAATTTGACCAAAAGATTGCCCCTCATATCGGCACGGTCGGGCGCATTATGGAATTGAATACCTTAGAGGCCGTTATGCTTTCGGTCGAGCAGGGGCTGGGATTGACTTTTGTCTCAAAACTCGCCGTTGAGGATCGTCTCCAACAAAATCGACTGGCACATGTGGCGCTCAATCAGCGCTATACCCGCAGTTTAATGTTTGTTTGGCACCGGCAAAAATTCCACAGCGCCTTGCAACGTCACTTTATCTCCTATGTGCGGCAGCATTGATAATTTTTATCTCAAAGGGCCACACTAATTAGGTCTGTCAAACAAACAAGTCAGTGGCTGGATGGGGATTTCAGATGACAGTGGCTTGGAATTTCTGGCAAGATACAAGCATGAGCACGGGTTCTGTAACCATCAGAACTGGCAACAAGAATAATGACTGGGAGTTTTTATGAAACTGGCAATTATCGGACTGGGCATGGCGGCGCAAGCCCATGTGGCAGCACTCCAAGAGCTAAAGAACCGCATTGAGATTTCCGGAATATATATGCGCAGCGAGGCGAAACGTCAGGCCACAGCCGACGATATGCAAGTGGCCGCTTTTGCAAGTCTTGAAGCCATCGCTGCGGACGATGAGACCGATGCTGTTTTGATTCTTACGCCGCCCAATGCACGCCGACACATTGTCTCGATGATGGCTGCAGCTGGTAAACACATTCTGTTGGAAAAGCCGATTGAACGCGATCTGGACACAGCCAAGGAGCTGGTCGAGATGGCCGAGAAGGCTGGTGTTTTAATGGGCATGGTGCTGCAACATCGGGTCCGGCAGGGGGCTCTAAGTCTGGCAGCACTGCTCAAAGACGGTGCTTTGGGTGATATTGCCATGGTCCGCACGAATGTGCCTTGGTGGCGAGGGCAGGATTATTATGATCAGCCGGGCCGCGGCACGTTTGCACAAGATGGCGGGGGCGTTTTGATCACGCAAGCGATCCATGTGCTTGATTTGACCCTCTCTTTGTGTGGGCCTGTCCGGTACGTTCAGGCGATGCTAGGCACCACGGCTGTCCACGATACAGAGGTGGAAGACTTCGCCACAGCTGGTCTTGTTTATGAAAATGGCGCAATTGGTTCCATCTGCACCACCACTGCTGCGTTCCCTGGAGAAGCTGAATCGATCTGTATCGACGGAACACTGGGCTCGGCCAAACTGGAAGGCAGCAGCCTGACTCTGCATTGGCGTGACGGGCGGTTTGAAGAACAGATTGAAGAAGGCGGGTCTGGCGGTGGTGCGGACCCAATGGACTTCCCCTGCGATTGGCATCGGGGCATTATCGCCAACTTCGCCGATGCCGTTGAAGGCAAAGCCGAGCTGATTGTCTCCGGGCGTGAAGCGCTGGAAGTGCACCGGCTTATTGATGCCTTGATGCGTTCGAGCGCGTTGGAAGGTCAGCGCGTGGCGCTGCGTGCGCTCTAGGGCTGTCGCTCTGCATGGAATTCACTGGCAAGCCAGAAAGGCGTTGTGTCAAGGTTAGTATTGCCTCGGTTTGCCAGTGAAATGATGATCCATCAATGTGCGATATCACTGGAAACTGTTGGTTTTCGGCCCTGCGCATTTGTGAGATCAGGGGCGCATTCGGTCTGGATTTATGTCGCAATCAGACCACGAGAGCGAAAAATTTCCCGTGCGGCTTCGGTCTCGCTCGGCGATGGAGTGCGCAAGTCTTTCAGCTTATACTCCATGCCCAACTGGTCCCACTTGGATGACCCAAGCTGGTGGAAGGGCAGAACTTCAACCATTTCAATGATATCACCCAAGCTGGCAACATAATCAGCCATCCGCTCGATTTCGTCCTGCGCATCGCTCCATTCGGGCACCAACACATACCGAATGCGCGTTTTTTGCTTTAGCCGCACCATGCGCTGGGCAAAGTCCAGTGTTGGCTGCAAGGCTTGTGCTGTTAGTGCTTTGTATTTGTCCGGGTCGATATGTTTGATATCGAGCATCACCAGATCAAACGCGTCAAACCAAGCGTCATCGACATTGGTATGCAAATAGCCTTGCGTGTCCAGCGCCACATGCAACCCGAAGCGATCTTTGATGGCTTGCGCGGCTTCACCAACAAATTCGGCCTGCATCATTGGTTCTCCACCCGAGAAGGTGACACCGCCGGCAAATTTGAGAAAGCTGGCGTAGCCTTTGATTTCCTTAAGCACCGCATCGATATCGATATAGGTGCCGTTGTGTAGCTTCCATGTATCCGGGTTGTGGCAATAGAGGCAGCGGAAAAGGCAGCCGGACATGAAGAAAACAAAGCGCATGCCCGGTCCATCGACAGCCGCCCCCGATTCCATAGAATGAAGGAAGCCATGGCTGGAATGCTTATGGACATCTTGCAGATGGGTTTCGTTCATACTGATGGTCAAGGCTGGTTCTCCGGTGTCGGGGAGCTTGTTGGTTTATACTTATATTTTCTTATGAAGAGAGCCGAAAAGCAAGGCTTTCCGGCTCAACTCATTCGCCATTTAAAGAACTGTCTTAGATCTTTGATAGCAATTCTTACATACTGCCGTGGAAGGTGCGGCTCAACACATCAAGCTGCTGTTCGCGGGTCAGTTTGACAAAGTTGACGGCATAACCGGATACACGCACCGTCAGCTGCGGATATTGCTCAGGATGCTCCATGGCATCTTCCAGCGTTTCGCGGCTCAGCATGTTCACATTGACATGGAAGCCACCAGCATCTGTAAAGCCATCCAGACAGTTGGCAAGGTTGCGGATCTGCTCATTGTCGTTGTGACCCATCGAGTCTGGAGTGGCCGAAGCTGTCCAGCTGATGCCGTCCTGTGCATACTCGTATGGCAGTTTGGCAACCGAAGCGCCAGCAGCCACAAAGCCTTTTTTGTCACGACCATTCATTGGGTTTGCACCCGGTGCGAATGGTTCACCTGCGCGGCGACCACAAGGGGTGTTGCCGGTTTTCTTGCCGTAAACCACGTTGGACGTGATGGTCAGGATCGATTGTGTAGGCATCGCATCGCGATAGAAGTAAGGCTGTGCTGCCACTTTTTTCATGAAGGCTTCAGTCAACCAAACCGCAATGTCATCAACACGATCATCATTGTTGCCGAAGGCTGGATAGTCGCCATCGATTTCATAATCAACGGCCAAACCGGCATCGTTACGGATGACGTTGACTTTGGCATATTTGATAGCGGCCAAAGAGTCAGCTGCGATGGACAGACCGGCGATACCACAAGCCATTGTGCGCAGGATGTCACGATCATGCAGAGCCATTTCGATGCGCTCATAAGCATATTTGTCGTGCATATAGTGAATGGTGTTCAGCGCTTTGACGTAGGTTTTGGCCAACCAGTCCATGGACTTGTCGAATTTGGCCATTACTTCGTCATAGTCAAGAACGTCAGCTTTGATCGGGTCCAGACCTTCAGCAATTTTTGCACCGCTCTTCTCATCCAAGCCACCGTTGATCGCATATAGCAGGGCTTTTGCAAGGTTAGCGCGGGCGCCGAAGAATTGCATCTGTTTGCCGATTGCCATGGCGGAGACACAACATGCAATGCCGTAGTCATCACCCCATTTTGCGCGCATCAAGTCATCATTTTCATACTGGATGGCACTGGTGTCTTTAGAAACTTTAGCGCAGAAATCTTTGAAACCACGTGGCAGTTGGCTGGACCACAGAACCGTCAGGTTAGGCTCTGGTGCGGGACCCAGATTGTAGAGGGTGTTGAGGAAGCGCAGAGAGTTTTTGGAAACCAGTGTGCGACCGTCGTTGCCCATGCCGCCCAGAACTTCGGTTACCCAAGTTGGATCGCCGGAGAATAACTCATCATATTCTGGAGTGCGCAGGAAGCGAACAATACGCAGTTTGATGACCATATCATCAATCAATTCCTGAGCCTGTTCTTCGGTCAGGATACCCGCAGCCATGTCACGTTCGATATAAATATCCAGGAAGGTCGAGGTGCGACCAAAGGACATTGCCGCGCCATTCTGTTCTTTCACAGCGGCGAGGTAAGCCAGATAGGTGAACTGGATGGCGTCTTTGGCGGTATTGGCTGGTTTGGCCATGTCGATACCGTATTTCAAGCCCATTTCGCGCAATTCGTCCAATGCACGATATTGTTCACTGAGTTCTTCACGCAGGCGGATTGTGTCCATGTCGAACACGGCATCATTGAGTTCGTCGAATTCAGCTTTTTTGGCTTCTTTGAGGAATGCGATGCCATAGAGGGCAACCCGACGATAATCGCCGATGATACGACCACGGCCATAAGCATCAGGAAGGCCGGTGATCACACCGGATTTACGTGCCGCAAGGATATCGGGGCTGTATACGTCAAACACGCCTTGGTTATGGCTTTTGCGGTGTTTGGTCCAGATTTCATGAACCTGCGGGTCAGGCTTGAACCCAAAGGCTTCCATGCCGCCTTCAACCATACGCAGACCGCCATTGGGCATAATTGCGCGTTTGAGAGGGGCTTCTGTTTGCAAGCCGACAATCAGTTCCAGCTCTTTGTTGATATAACCAGCGTCATGAGCCGTGATGGATGTGGGGACGGCAGAAACATCCAGCACACCTACTTTGCGCTCGGCTTTCAACAATTCACCCAATTGCTCCCAAATCTGCTTGGTGCGGTCGGTCGCATCGGCCAGAAAACTGTCATCACCTTCATAAGGCGTATAGTTGGATTGGATGAAACCACGTACGTCTACTTTTTCGCGCCACTCGCCTTCAGAGAACCCCTGCCATGGATCGGCTACGATGGGTTTGTCACTCATGAAATTCATAGTTAGTTTCCTCACATATCAACGAGTGGAACTGCGTTCCAGAAGAGTTGTCGTCGCGACTTTCATCGCCATTTAGATACAGCTTCCCCATTGCGAGCAGCACTAGCCGCCCGATTGCATCGGGTGAGAAGCCGGGATTTATGCAAGCTCGAGCAGGGAATTTACAAAACCTCTTTGGTTTTTATCGCGCTTCGAACTTACCTTTCTAAAGTAGTATATAGGAAAGTTATACCCGAAGGCAATCAATATGGTTGGATTTCCGTTTTGAAAAAGCTCTTTGAATCAAATGTTTACTAGCTGGAATGATCGATTTGCAGTAAACGCATAGCTCAATGGGGAGATGGGAGGGGAAAATTCATGCCGGACAAGGCGGTAAATTGACTGAAAAATTCCGTATTAACCCGTATATTCGAATGATTTTGACCTATGTCAAATGTGATCGAAGGAATCAGCCGCGTTTGTATTTTTGGTCATCATCCGCATGACGCGCATTTTTTAAAGGTTTATATCTGACCGATGCCAATCGGACATGCGGGATAACATGCGGGATAAAAAGCAGCTTTGCCTTAAAGCTGTTGTCCCTTCTGTCTTGCTGTTCTTGAGTGTTCTAGAATTTTTAAAACGCTTTGTGGGTCGTCTCGGCCCCGACCTGGGTGCTCTCAGCTTCGTTAAAGGCACCTGTCATCGAAGTAAGGTTGTGATGCAGATATCTGGCGCGTGGCTTTGGCACATTATTCTATATAGGCCAGAATTTACGCGACAATCTGTCCGCATTGAAAAGGGCTGGCGGCGTGATATGCCATGTAAGCAGCAGGAAAGTCCATTTACCGATTTGAATAAGTAATACTTAATGTCGCTATGAGAAACTCGTTTATGGGAGGTAAACATGAAACTCAGATCTCTTCTACTTGCCACAACAATCATTCTGGCTCCTTTATCTGCAAATGCCGCTGACAAAACTGTCGGCTTCTCTCAGATCGGTTCTGAATCAGGCTGGCGCGCGGCCGAAACCACTGTCACCAAGCAACAGGCCGAAGCCCGTGGTGTCACTTTGAAATTTGCTGATGCTCAGCAAAAGCAGGAAAATCAGATTAAAGCCATCCGCGGTTTTGTTGCCCAAGGTGTCGACGCAATTTTGCTGGCTCCAGTTGTTGCAACTGGCTGGGACGAAGTCCTGGAAGAAGCCAAGGAAGCTGAAATTCCGGTCATCCTACTCGATCGTACGGTTGACGCTGAAAAGTCACTTTATATGACGGCCGTGACATCTGATCTGGTGCATGAAGGTGAAGTGGCAGGCAAATGGCTCAAAGACGAAGTTGCGGGCAAAGACTGTAACATCGTTGAACTTCAAGGCACGACCGGGTCATCTCCTGCGATTGATCGCAAAAAAGGATTTGAACAGGGCATTGCCGGTGCTGATAATCTGAAAATCGTTCGTAGTCAGACCGGCGATTTCACCAGAGCACAGGGTAAAGTTGTCATGGAAAGCTTCCTGAAGGCTGAAGGTGCCGAGAATATTTGCGCCCTTTACGCTCACAATGACGACATGGCCGTTGGCGCGATTCAGGCGATTAAGGAAGCGGGAGCCAAACCGGGCACAGACATCTTGATCGTGTCCATCGATTCTGTGCCAGACATCCATCTAGCTATGGACGCAGGTGAAGCCAACGCAACTGTTGAGCTCACGCCAAATATGGCTGGCCCGGCCTTCGACGCTTTGGAAGCCTATTGGAAAGACGGCACCCTGCCAGCCAAATGGGTTCAGACTGAATCCAAGCTTTACACGCTCAAAGACGACAACAAAGCGATCTATGAGTCCAAGAAAAGCCTTGGTTATTGATCTTCTGACGTCGTGAATATGGCAGGGGATGGTATCATTTCCTGCTGTATCCATTAAGCGCAACAGTCCTTGCTTGCTGTCGCATTGGTTCCGTCGATGTTGCTTATACAAACTGTCGCAGCGTTGATCAGGCCAACGGAAATTGAGCATTCTGTGCGATGTGCCGGATGCTCTGGGATTAGACCCAGGATCACATTATGCCCAATACGCCAGAGCCCGTGCTACTCGCAACCGGCATTTCAAAATTCTTTCCCGGCGCGATCGCCTTGGACGACGTTTCTTTGTCGCTTTATCCCGGCGAAGTGCACGCCCTGTTGGGCGAAAACGGCGCGGGGAAATCCACGCTCATCAAATGTCTGACCGGAGCCTACAAAAAGGATTCCGGCACCATCTTGCTCGAAAATGTCGAAGTCAGCCCGAAAAACCCGCAAGACAGCCTGTCGCACGGAATTGGTACTGTCTATCAGGAAGTCAATTTGCTGCCCAATCTCACCGTGGCAGAAAATCTGTTTCTGGGATGGCAGCCCACCAAACATGGTTTGATAGATCAACGGGAAATGGTGCGGCGTTCACAAGACATTCTGACCGAATTTGGCTTGGATGTTGACCCCACGCAGTTGCTGTCGAGCTATTCCATTGCTATTCAACAAGTCATCGCCATAGCGCGCGCCGTGGAACTGGCCGGTAAAGTCCTGATCTTGGATGAACCGACCGCCAGCCTCGACAGAGATGAAATTGAAATGCTTTTCACGGTGGTCCGCCGCTTGACCGCGCGTGGCATGGCTGTCGTATTCATTACCCATTTTCTTGATCAGGTGTTTGAGATTTCTGACCGTGCCACCGTGTTGCGCAATGGCCGCGTGGTTGGTACCCGTATTCTGTCAGAAGTGACGCAGACGGAAATCATCACGCTTATGCTCGGCCGCCATCTCGCTGCGGTCAAAGAGGAACGCATCAAAAACAAGCCCGGTGACGTGCTGCTCTCCCTGCGAAATTATGGCCGTCGTGGCACTCTTGAGCCGTTTGATCTGGACTTGCGCGAAGGGGAAGTGGTGGGGCTGGCCGGTTTGTTGGGGTCAGGTCGCACCGAAACCACAAAGCTAATCTTCGGGGCCATTGTTGCGGACCGGGGCACCGCAGAATTGCGGGGCAAGGGCATCAAGCTGGACAACCCACGCACCGCCATTGGCAACAAATTTGGCCTGTGTCCGGAAGACCGAAAAATAGAAGGCGTCGTCGGGGATTTGTCGGTGCGTGAGAATATCATTCTTTCATTGCAGGCCCGCCGCGGTTGGACGCGCCCCATCTCAAAGGCCCGTGCAGAAGAAATAGCCCAAGACTATGTCAAGAAACTGGACATTCGACTGGCCAGCCTCGATATGCCCATTCGCCTGTTGTCTGGCGGTAACCAACAAAAAGCCCTTCTGGCACGTTGGTTGGCGACTGACCCTGATTTGTTGATATTGGATGAGCCGACACGCGGCATTGACGTGGGTGCCCATGCCGAGATCATTCAGCTGATTCAGGAGCTGCGTCAAGGTGGCATGGCCATGATCGTGGCTTCTTCCGAGATGGAAGAATTGATCACTTATTCGGACCGTATCATTGTGCTGCGGGATCGGCGCCAAGTGCGTGAATTGCAGGGCGACGCCATATCCATCAACTCTATTATTTCTTCCATCGCAGAAGAGGAGGCTGCCCAATGACAGGCACGACGCTCAAACGCATCGCGCCTCAGCTGATTATTCTTGCTGTGGTGCTGTTGTTGAATTTCATCGTCTTTCCCGACTTTTTCTCCATTCGATTCCAGCATGGTCGCATGTTTGGCAGCGTAATCGACGTATTCAATCGCGGTGCCCCAACTGCATTGCTGGCCATTGGTATGACGCTGATTATCGCGACCAAGGGTATTGATCTCTCGGTGGGAGCCGTGATGGCCATCGCAGGCGCGGTGGCAGCAAGCGTTGTGACAACTGGAGCAGGCTGGGTGCCCGCCGTGCTGGCTGCTATGGCTGCCGGTCTGCTGTGTGGCCTCTGGAATGGCTTGCTGGTTGCCATTTTCCGTGTTCAGCCAATTGTTGCAACGCTTGTTCTCATGGTGGCAGGGCGAGGGGTTGCCCAGCTCATCACCGAGGGCAAGATCATGACCTTTCTCAACCCCGGTTTGATCCACATCGGTGCAGGCACAGTGTTGGGCATTCCCACGCCGATCCTGCTTTGGATTTTTATGGGCATCACGGTGACGCTGATCGTACGGCGCACCGCGTTGGGCATGCTCATCGAAGCCATCGGCATCAATGAAATATCTTCAAGGCTGGCGGGCATCAATTCCCGTGTTCTACTTGTTACTGTCTATCTGATCTCTGGCTTTTGCGCATCGCTCGCCGGTATCGTAGTGGCAGCAGACATTCAGGGCGCCGATGCAAACAATGCCGGTCTGTGGATGGAACTGGATGCTATTCTGGCCGTGGTGATCGGCGGCAATTCTTTGTTGGGCGGGCGCTTTTCGATCGTCGCCTCGCTGCTGGGAGCCCTCATCATTCAGTCCGTCAATTCGGTCATACTGCTGTCAGGCATGCCGCCCGAATTCAATCTTGTCATCAAGGCTCTGCTCATCATCGCCATTCTGTTTATCCAGTCTCCAGCGGTCAAACACGCGATCTATTTGTTCCGTGCTTCGGCAGAGCCAACATTCAAAGATGAACCGGTGGTCAAAGAAAACGGTGCTGAAAAGGAAAGCGTGTCATGATTAGATCTCCAAGGCTGCCGCTCTATATCACCATTGCAACCTTTCTGCTCGCTTATGCCTTGTGCGTGTGGCAGTTCCCGACCATGCTATCGACCCGTGTTATCGCCAACCTGCTGACCGACAATGCCTTTCTGGGCATCACAGCCGTTGGTATGACCTTTGTGATCTTGTCGGGCGGGATTGATTTGTCGGTTGGTTCCGTCATCGCCTTCACCGGCGTGTTTCTTGCCGTGATTTTAAGAGAAACCGCCATCCATCCAATGCTGGCTTTTCTGCTCGTGCTGTGCGTCACGGTGGCGTTTGGGGCGGCAATGGGGGCGATTATCCATTTTCTCGAGATGCCGCCCTTTATCGTCACATTGGCGGGCATGTTTCTGATGCGCGGGCTGGCCTATGTTCTGTCAACAGACTCGGTGCCGGTCACGCATGAATTTTATGATGTGCTACAGTCCATCTACTGGAAGGCACCTGGTGGCGGGCGTTTCCGCCTCATCGGTGGCGTGATGCTTCTTGTCTTCATTGGCGCCATGATGGTTCTGCACCGCACCCGCTTTGGTAAAAATGTCTATGCTATGGGGGGGGGCGTTCAAACGGCCCAGCTCATGGGAGTGCCCATTGCATCAACCACCATTGGTATTTATGCCATGTCCGGTGGTCTGGCCGGCCTTGCAGGAATCGTCTATTCGCTCTACACATCAGCAGGATATTCCCTGGCAACAGTCGGCGTTGAACTTGACGCAATCGCTGCCGTTGTCATCGGCGGAACACTGTTGACGGGGGGGACGGGATTTGTCGCAGGGACCCTTTTCGGAATTCTAATCATGGGGCTGATTCAGACCTATATCGTCTTTGACGGAACATTATCGAGTTGGTGGACAAAAATCGTGATTGGCGGGTTGTTGTTTACCTTCATCATGCTGCAAAAGGGCTTGGGTTGGGCAACGACGGCAAGAAGAAAACCAACGACAGAATTCGCGACGCGCTCATGAGTCTAACCACCGCTAGCGGTGCGTCTCAACAGGCGTTCAGCAACACATCCAACGTTGTTGATCAGCTTGGCATGGCCATCGTCTCGGGTGACTATGCCGAACGAACGATGATTCCGCTCGACCCCGATCTGGAAGAAATGTTTGGTGTATCGAGAACGGTCATTCGCGAAGCTAAGAAAACACTTGTTGGCAAAGGTTTGCTGCAATCAAAAGCCAAGGTGGGCACCCGTGTTCGCCCGTCTTCTGACTGGTCGATGTTTGATCCCGATGTTTTGCGCTGGCATGTGTCGCTGCGCAATGCGGGGCCATTCCTTGACGAGCTGTTCGCAATCCGCATGGTGTTCGAGCCTGCTGCTGCTGCTTCCATGGCTGAACGGGCCGAAGCGAGAGAAATCGATATCCTTTCTCGGCAATGCAAAATTTTGCAGAATGCCAGTGATCGGTTGTCCTATGCTGTCGCCAGTTCTGATTTTCATAAAACCATATTGCATTTTTCCGGCAATCGCTTTCTGTCTTCATTGGGGGAAATGGTGCAGACCGCTTTCTTCTCGGTTGTTAGTCGAGATCTCGCTGAAAATGACGGCAAATGGCTGATGCTGGACCGAAGTAAGGCTGGGCAGGACTATGCCCATGTTGTTGATGCCATCGCTGCGCGGGATGCAAAACGAGCTGAAAAAACTATGGCCATTGCTGTGCAGGAAACAAAAAAACTCCATATGTAATCAGCTGTCTAGACCATTTGCTCGGCCTAGGCACTGGAGCCGGTTTTCTCGCTTCTGGTTTTAGTCTTCTGCCTTTCGAACGCTCTGGCGCAATCATGCGATTGCCTCTAATATCCGGCGAACAATCATCCAAACATAACATTGATCAGGAGCGCATTATGGCTGGCTCGTCCTTTGGGTTTTTAACTGCAGCAGACATTCGCTTTGGCCGTGGCATGGCCCTTGCGGGTGTGAAGGATCTCGCCAATTTGGGGGCGCCGCTGCTGCTGGTTCATGGCAGCAATAGCAAACGCGCTGACTGGCTGCGTCTGGCGCTGTTGGATCAAGATATTCAGGTACAGTGCTTTGCAGTCGCTGGTGAACCGGATATTGAAATGATCACGAAGGGTGTCGAACAGGCGCGTGCTGGTGCCATTGCTGCCGTTGTTTCATTGGGTGGAGGGTCGGTGGTGGATGCTGGCAAGGCGCTCGCTGCGCTCATTCCCGCAACCCGCCCCATGCTTGATCACCTCGAAGTTGTCGGGCAGGGGTTGCCTTTGGACGTTGCTCCACTTCCATTTGCTGCGTTGCCAACGACGGCTGGAACGGGGGCCGAGGTGACAAAAAACGCGGTTTTGTCCGTTCCTGAAGCCAGACGCAAGGTGTCACTGCGTGACTCGCGAATGTTGCCCGATATTGCCATTGTTGATGCAAGCCTGACCGACAACCTGCCTCGATCAGTGACACTCGCCAGCGGGCTGGACGCCGTCACCCAAGTGATCGAACCCTATCTGTCGTGCAAAGCCAATTGGCTTACCGATGCCCTTTGCCGTGATGCCATTCCGAAAGGCTTGGAGGCGTTGGCCACACTCATGCAGACAGAAGCCCCCGCAGCTCGCGATGCGCTGGCGTGGACCAGTCTTGCTGGCGGGTTGGCATTGGCTAATGCTGGTCTGGGGGCAGTGCATGGACTTGCAGGAGTTTTGGGCGGGGTCACGGGTGGTGCGCATGGTGCACTCTGTGGCACGCTGTTGCCACATGTTTTGGCAAGCAATCATGCCAGGCTGCATACGCTTGCAGAGGAGGCGCCGCTTCTTGCGCGCTTTGATGAGGTGCAACATTGGATCGCTGCGGCAATTGATTGCGATCATGAGCAAGCGTTTGAGAGCCTGAAAGCCTGGTCTGCAAACCTTGGCCTGCCCGCATTGGCGCAATTGGGTTTGGACAAGGAGCAAATCCCGTCCATCGCCAGTGCGTCTCTGGTATCGTCTTCTATGAAAGGCAACCCCGTGCCTCTCTCCCAGAGTGACCTTGAAGGCATCCTGTTTGCGGCATTATGAGATGTAATGCGTACCGCCGTTAGGCCGTTTCCGCATCTTTGGCCATCTGATTGCTCCGGTGGATTGAATAGAGACCGGCTGCAACGATCAATGCCGCACCCAGAATGGTCGTCCATATCGGTAATGTACCGAACACCAGAAAGCCGATCGGGATCGACCATACAATTTGCAAATAGGTGAAAGGCTGAATTTCACTGGCAAAGGTCAACGACAACGCCTTGATCACACAGAAATGCGCGAATGTGCTCCCAAAACACGCCAAAGCAAGAAGCAGCCAGTTGATTTCTCCCCAAGGAGGAATATTTGGTATCCCCATGACAGTGCTCATAACCACACCAATCACACCGGCATAAAGGAACGACGTCAAGGCATCATCATAGCGACTGGCCATGCGGGTGAACAGCTGATAGACCGCAAACGAGCTGGTAGCAGCAAGCCCGATCAGGCCGCCCGTGCCCCATATATTTCCCGTTGGCTGCATGATAATGACAAGGCCGGCCATCCCGACAAGCAGAGCGACCAAACGCCGCCAGCCGACACTCTCCCCAAGGAACATCGCCGCCAAGGCGGTCACCATCAGTGGATGCACCATGATAAGTGTGGTGGTTTCCGCCAGTCCCAACATGCCGAATGTTATGATGATCAGGGCGATTTCGGTAAACAGCAGAACACTTCGGATCAATTGAACCAAGGGGTTGCCTGAGCGAAAGCTGCCAACCAGTCCCTTTTTGCTCGACGTAGCCCAGACCAAAGCAACAACCAGATGAAACCAATAGCGCGCCATCATGATGAACCAGACCGAGTGATCAACCACCAGTGTTTTGGATACAGCATCCCCCGCAGCAAAGATGATCGTTGCGAGAATGGCAAACATTATCCCAAGTTTACGATTGGATTGGGCAGCTGTCATTGGGGGGGGCTTTCTATTTTGGGAGAAGACCGGAATAGAAACTCGATTCGGTTTTGCAAAAAGGGGCAGGCCATGCACACCGGCGATACCTATGAGGAGCACTGAACGCACTGCAAATCTAGATAAGACTGTCGGCACAAGCAAGCATCAAGCGGCAGGGTGTACGAGTAATCCCGCGCAATTGGTCACTGCGCTAAAGGACGTGGCTCTGACCTCTGCTAAGGGGCTCGCCCAATGATCAAAGAAAGAGTGGATTTCCGAACGCAAGTGAGGGGGAAAGCAAGGGCCCTAAACCATTTCACCCGTTGGACACCTATATTTATCAACTGCTAGATGATTTTTCTGACTTCGCTAAGGAAACTGGCAACGCCATTGCGCAAGGTTTCGCCACTTTGCGCCAATTCACTGGAGGCGCCAAAGACGTCACTCGCTGCCAAAGCGGTCTCGCTGACCGTTTCACTGACCGAACCAATGTTTTGGTTGACTTCAGCGGTGCCTATAGAGGCCTGTTCGATGCTACGCGCAATTTCGGATGTCGCTGCGCTCTGTTCCTCGACCGCTGCGGCAATCGCAGTCGCGATCGTGTTGACGTTGCTGACGGTCTCTTCAATGCCCGAAATAGACGTCACTGCCTTGTTGCTGGCACTTTGAATTTCGGTAATATGGGTGCTGATTTCTTCGGTCGCTTTTGCCGTTTGGCCTGCAAGTGCTTTGACTTCAGCGGCAACGATAGCAAAGCCTTTACCCGCTTCACCTGCGCGAGCCGCTTCGATCGTCGCATTCAGTGCCAAAAGATTGGTTTGGTCAGCAATGTCACTGATCAGCGCCAAAACTTCTCCGATCCTTTGGGAGGCCGTCGAAAGGCCTGCAATGTCTTGATTGGTTTTTTGGACCTCTTGAACCGCGTTGCTTGTCTGTTGTGCTGAGCTCGTGACCTGTTGATTGATCTCGATAATGGAATTGGTCATCTCTTCGGTGGCTGCCGCAACTGATCCCACGTTAGCCGCGGCTTGTTCTGATGCTTGACGCACGATGGTCGCCTGATTGCTGGAAGAATTTGTCATTTCCTGCATCGATTTGGCTGAGGCTTCCAATTGGGTCGCAGCCGATGCCACCAGTTCAATGACGCCTTGCATCTGATGCTCAAAGGTCTGCACTACCTTGGAAAAACCGTTGACCCGATCTTCCATTGTTTGCATGGCATTATTGACCGAACGACTGGCCTCTGCAAAGCCGCCATTCATGCCTTTTTCCGAGATTCTGCGGAAGTATTTATTCGAAACGACATAACGCAACGAGGCGCTCGATTCGCGGACATAAGCGTCTGAACGATCGATCAAGTCATTGATTGCGTGCAGCATTCTGCCAGCATCACCGGTCTCGGTGATATGTGTTATACGGGCTTCAAAATCACCTTGGGCGGCGGCTTCACAAACATGAATGGCTTTTTGGACAGCAGTTTTATTTTGATTGTTAAACATGGCGAGGGCTTTCAAAGGACTTATTCATGCGTATCGTATCGAATGATTTGTTTGGTGAAGCCTAAAGTCGGGCGATAAACTCGTCATATCGCATGCCTTGGGACTGCAGGGTATCATCGAGCAGCTGGCGAGAGGCTTGCATACCGGTTTTTCGATTGGTGTGTGATCGCTCGGTATCATTCAATTTTTGATAAAGTGGCAAAATGCTCTTCTCGAGTATGTCGCGATCCGGCACACGCCTATTTGAATGATAGCCAATGATCGAGCCCGTTTTGTCACGGCTTGGTGTCACGTGGGCGTTGACCCAATAATGGTCGCCATTTTTACATCGATTGACAACATAGGCAAAAATCTCATGACCGTTTTGAACCGTCTCCCAGAGAATGTCGAAAACGCAGCGGGGCATCTCGGGGTGACGGATCACGCTGTGGGGCTGTCCAAGGATTTCTTTTTCAGAATATCCCGAGATTTTCAAAAAGACCTGATTACAATATGTGATGTGGCCTTTTAAATTGGTTTTCGAGACAATGAGTTCATTCTCTTTGAAAAACTGTTCTTTGCCGGTCAGGGAAGTGTCGCGCGCCATAATGCCATATTCCATATGGAAATTGTTGTCGTTGATCTGCTCTCAAAAATTTATTTGTCTTACAATAAGGCGGCGGGGGTTAAGGAAGAATTTAATAGAAACCATATAGGTATTTGTAATTAATGAGTAATTGAATAAGAATGCGTCCTCGAATCTGGCTGATGGCAGAATATATAATCATATCAATTGCCATGGTGTTGGCGTATCTGAGAAGAGTGATTGGTTGCTTGGTTTTCTCTATATGTTGCAATAAGTGCAATTATGCTGAGGATGAATGAAAAACAGAAAATTGGGCCCTCGGCATTAAAAACCCGGCCCCACATATGTGAGACCGGGTTTGAAATCTGGAAGGGCGCTGTTTGGCTGCTCTCAGAATTCCACAACTGCGCGGATGGATTTGCCTGCATGCATCAACTCAAACCCTTCGTTGATGTTGTCCAGAGTGAGCTTGTGCGTGATCATTGAATCAATTTCGATTTTGCCGTCCATATACCAATCGACAAATTTCGGCACGTCAGTGCGTCCCTTTGCACCACCAAAGGCTGTGCCTTTCCAGACGCGCCCTGTCACCAGCTGGAAGGGACGGGTGGAAATCTCCGCCCCGGCAGGTGCCACGCCGATGACCACAGAGACACCCCAGCCACGGTGCGAACATTCCAGCGCGTCACGCATGACCTTGACGTTGCCTGTAGCATCAAACGAATAGTCAACGCCGCCTATCTGGTCTATTTCGGTTTTGGTCAGGGCTACAATGGCGTCGACAACAGAGCCGTCAATTTTGGAAGGATTGATGAAATGGGTCATACCGAACTTTCGTGCCATTTCCTCTTTGCCATCATTCAAATCGACACCGATGATCATGTCAGCACCGGCCATGCGCAGGCCCTGAATGACATTGAGGCCAATACCGCCAAGACCAAACACCGCCGCAGTCGAGCCGATTTCCACGCCTGCGGTGTTGATGACCGAGCCAATGCCGGTGGTCACGCCACAACCGATATAGCAAATCTTGTCAAACGGCGCGTCCTCTCGCACTTTGGCCAATGCGATTTCAGGCATAACCGTATGGTTGGCAAAAGTTGAGCAGCCCATATAGTGATAGATGGGGGTGCCATCGAGCATGGAAAAACGGGTTGTGCCATCGGGCAACAGGCCCTGACCCTGTGTGTTGCGGATTGCCGTGCACATGTTGGTTTTGCCTGATAGACACGAATAACACTCACGGCATTCTGGTGTGTAGAGCGGAATGACATGATCGCCCGGCTTGAGTGTGGTGACACCTTCGCCCACTTCAATCACAACACCGGCACCCTCATGACCCAGAATACAAGGAAAAATCCCTTCAGGGTCGGCACCCGAGAGCGTAAATTCATCGGTGTGGCAAATGCCTGTTGCCTTGATTTCGATTAGAACCTCTCCGGCCTTCGGGCCTTCCAGTTCCACTTCCATAACTTCGAGCGGTTTTCCCGCCGCAATGGCAACAGCAGCACGTGTACGCATGTATCAATCTCCAATGTTTGGTTTTTCTGACCCTGATCTAAAGAGGCACCCTACGTCAACAGATGCGACCAAATGAGGAGCAATAAGCCCTTGATGTCAGTATTATTATCAACAAGAATGGCATGCTCTCGTGCCTCCTTGCGGCTTGGGATTAGGTGACTTGTGATCTGTAAATAATAGATCCGGTCTTTTGAGGGTGATATAATGAAGCTGCTTTGTGTTATCGGTATGTCGAGCATTTGACTGCTTTTCGTCGAAACCAAGCATGCATTATAGACCTATTGCATGAGTTGAGTGTTAGAGCTGCGGAGGCACAATGCCCACTTTATTGGATATCGCAAACGAAGTCGGAGTGTCGAGTAAAACAGTGTCTCTGACTTTGCGCGGGAAAAAGTGTGCTAGCGAAGAGACGACCCTGCAAATTCTAAAAGTGGCTGAGCGAACCGGGTATGTGCCTCGTCGGTCGGCACAGATGAGCCTGGGCAAGGGCACTCCGCTTATTGGTTTTTTTGCGGACAGGGAAACCATGTTTCCCCATTCCTTTGACCTGTTGCGTGGCGCTCAAGCCGCGGCCTCGGAATTGGGCTGTCTCTTGTTGATCGGTTCGTTGGATGATGCCGAGAAAAACCGCAGCGATATTTGGCAAATGTTTCGTGATAGTCACACAGCAGGCGTTGTTTATGCCAGCCTTTTTCATCAAGAGGTCGATCGGATTTCCTCTGATGTTAAGAATGTTGTATATGCGAACTGTTTTGCCCAAGGCTGCACAGACAGGGCAATTCTGCCGGACGATGAGGCCGGTGGGTATGAGCAGGCCGCCTATTTGGTCAAGCTGGGGCATACTCGGATTGGTGTAATCTCGTTGCCCGAGCGCGCACCGGCAACCAACCTGCGTCTGACAGGTGCCAATCGTGCACTTTCGGCCCACGGTATGGCCTTGGATCCGGATCTGTGTTGTGCTGGAGTTGAAGGATATCTGCCTGAGGGGGAGACCTATGTGGCCTATGAAAGCGCCAAAACCCTTTTGGACAGGCCAGATCGCCCCACCGCCATTATTTGCGGCAATGACCGCATTGCTTTGATGGTAATGAGTGCTGCTGCCCATATGGGACTGCGTGTGCCTGAAGACTTGTCTGTTATCGGTTTTGATGACTTTCAGGCAATTTCCGAGGTGGTCCGACCACGATTAACGACGGTCGGGTTGCCCTATTTTGAAATGGGCAAACGAGCGATTATAGCCGTAATGAGCCACGCATCCACTCCGGAGTTATTCAATCCAGAGCCTTGCTTGCTCATAGAACGCGATTCTTGTGCCCCCCTCGGTTAAGTGAAGTCTCGCGAGAAATAAAAAAAGCCGACGCACTTGTTGATTGCGTCGGCCTATCTGAAGGGGTAGGAGGGGACCCTTCTAGCTGTCTTAGGTGGAATCTACGGGTAGGTTGCTTAGGTTATTCGGTTTGAGCGAAGCGAAGTCTTAGCAATAAACTTTGTGGATGATGTCTTGCCAGGTTTGATGACAAGCAACAATGTCCTTTGCATCGAGATCTGGCACGCGCAATGAGCGCCCTTCATTATGGCTAGGGAGCTCTGAGATATCGGCATAAACTCCGGCTCCCAGCCCTGCCATGTAGGCCGCGCCCAAAGCAGAAATATCCTCAAAATCGATCGTTTGTACCGAACAGCCAAGCAAGTCTGCCAACGATTGCATAACAAATTGATTCTTGGTCATGCCGCCGTCCGCGTTCAACATGCCGAGTTCTACGCCACTCGCTTCTTTCATGGCATTGATGACGTCTTTGATTTGGAACGCCACGGATTCAAGTGCGGCACGCGCGATATGATTCTTTGTAGAGCCAAAAGTCAGGCCCGCAATCATCGCTTTTGCATCCATCTTCCAATAGGGCGCACCAAGTCCGGAAAAGGCTGGAATGAAATAAACGCCGCCATTGTTAGGCACAGCTCGCGCCATTGCCTCAGTTTGGGCCGCATCAGAAACCAAGGCAGCTTGGTCGCGTAGCCATTGGATGGTGGCTCCGCAAGAAACAATAATGCCTTCAAGTGCATAATCTACGCGACCCTCGATCGCCCAGCATATGGTTGAAACCATACCATTTTGCGGCTTCGCAGGGGTGTCGCCTGTATTCATAAGGATCGAAGAACCCGTGCCCAGCGTTGCTTTTGCTTGTCCACTTTGATGACAACCTTCACCGAATGCGGCCGCATGGGAATCTCCGATCAAACCGGTGATCGGGATGGGTTGATCCAATAGTCCGCCGATATCGGTTTCACCAACATTGCAAGAGGATGGATTAAGGCTGGGCAAGTTGAGCTTTGATAGGCCCATTTGTTCCAGCAAGTCTTTATCCCAACACAAATCCTTGAGATTGAAGAATAAAGTGCGGCATGCATTGGTCACATCGGTGGCGTAGCTTTTACCACCAGTGAGGCGATAGACCAGCCACGTGTCGATGGTTCCAAAATAGGCCTCGCCAGCCTCTATCCTGGCAGCGATGTCCGCATTGTTTTCCTTCAGCCAGATAACCTTGCTGCCGGAAAAATAGGGGTCGACAATCAGGCCCGTTTTGCGCCGAATATCGGCTTCCAAATTGGTTCCCTTTAGACGCTCGCACACCTGGGATGAGCGTTTGCATTGCCAAACCACAGCATTGTTCAGCGGTTTTCCCTCACTGTCCCAGAGCACAAAGGTTTCGCGCTGGTTGGAAATACCACAGGCCGAGATCTGGGGCGTTGAGCCAAACACCTCAAAACAATCCCGAACCGCATCGATGACGTTGTTGTAGATGTCATCGGGGTCTTGCTCTACAAATCCGGCCTGCGGGAAAATCGATGCCAGTGCAACGCTGCCCTTTGCCTGCGGCTGCCCATCGCGATCAAACAGGATTGCTTTGGTGCCGCTGGTTCCTTGGTCAATGGAGAGGATGAGACCGGTCATGCCATTATCCTAGTGTCTTAAGTGTTTCTGTGATGCCTTTGGCATCGATCTTATAATAGGCACGGATCGCATCGCGTGGACCGGTTTTGGAAAACTGCCCTTCTGGGAAACCGAGCCGTGTAAGCTTCAGCCCAAGCTGTTCTTCGGCGATCACTTCCGCGGTGAGGCTGCCCAATGCGCCATGCACCGAATGCTCTTCAACGCTTAATACTTGCTTGTAGCGTTTGAGAATATCGACATAGGCTTCTTTATCAAGCGGACGAATGCTCGAAAGGCTGACCACACCAACCGACAGACCTGTTTCGGCAGCAGCTTTTGCGGCATCCACCGCTTCATGGGCGACAGATCCTAATGCCACAATAAGAATATCGCTGCCCTCAATCAGCAAGTCGGGCTTACCTACTTCAAACACATAGTCTGGGCTGTGCAAATGGGGAAAGGCAGCCGAATCGAGGCGGATATAGACCGGCCCTTCATGGGCATAGGCATAATCAAAGATCTGGGCGGCCTCAATGGCATCGGTAGGGGCAAAAATCTGGATATTGCCAAAGCCGCGCAGCACCGAAATATCATCAATCGCATGATGGGTGGCGCCAAGCGCACCATACGCGACACCTGCATTCAGCCCGACCAGCTTGACATTGGTATTGGAGTAACAAATGTCATTTTTGATCTGCTCGTTGGAGCGGGCGATTAAAAACGGCGCTGCATTGGCGGTGACAGCAACATGTCCACCCAGTGACAAACCAGCAGCAATACCAACCAGACTTTGCTCGGCAATACCGACATTGACCACACGTTCGGGGTTGGCGCTTTGGAACGGAGCGATTTTGGCGGTGCTGGTTGAATCACTAACCACTGTCACCAGATTGACGCCGTGAGCAACTGCGCGATGAAAGGATTCAATCATCACCTCGCGCAAATCTTGTTTTACAACAGTCATGGAATTCATGCCTCCAGCTCCGCGATCGCAAGCGCCACTTCATCGCCTTTGGGCACGCGGTGATGCCAAGCGGGGCGGTCTTCAATAAAGGAAATGCCGGCACCTTTGGTGGTGTTGGCGATAACCACATGAGGGCAACCACAGGTGAAGTCCAAGCCTTCCAGTGTCGAAACGACGCTTCCCATGTCGTTGCCTTGGGTTTCTTGAACGTCAAACCCGAAAGCGCGCCATTTATCGGCCAGTGGCTCAAGCCCGATGATGTTTTCGGTCCGGTCGGCAAGCTGCAAACGGTTGCGGTCAACGATGACAACCAAATTGTCCAGACAATATTGTTGAGCGCTAAGAGCAGCTTCCCAGTTGGAGCCTTCTTGCAGTTCGCCGTCTCCAGTCAAAACATAGACCCGGAAGTCTTTTTGCTGTCTTTTCGCGCTAAGAGCCATGCCAACAGACACGGGTACTCCGTGCCCCAGAGCGCCAGTGTTCAGCTCAATGCAAGGTGTTTTCTGGCGTACCGGGTGGCCGGGGCATCGGGTTTCAAAGCCCAGATATGTGGTGAGGTCTTCATCCTCCAGATAGCCAGCCTCGGCCAACGTGCAATAATATCCGCCAACCCCATGCCCTTTTGAAAGGATGAAGCGGTCCCGATCAGGATTGGTTCTGGTGGGGTCTATTTGCCTGAGAATGCGAAAGTAGAGCGCAACCAAAATGTCTGTTTCGGATAGGTCTCCACCTGTATGGCCCTGACCTGCTGCGCTGTTCATGCGAATAATCCGTTTTCGAACTTCGCGTGCTTTTTGTTCTAACTCGGAGATGTCCATAAGAGAATCCGTCTTTGTGAAACGACCTGTTGGCAGGCTATCAATGAAAACGAAAGTAATCAATAAGAAACACAAGAAAACGAAAATTGATACCGTATTATTTTCGAATTGTTGGAGCTATTGTGTATATTTTATGGGTTTTTGGCAAAAAAAGTTTCGAATATTTTTGATAATTCTTGACCGTTTTCGAAAAGTGTGTCTAACGTGGCTCTAGAAGCAAAATGAAAGTAAATCTAGTTTTCATAGGTAGAGGAGACGTCAAGTCATGAAAACATTTGCAAAGTCGGTCCTGGCGGCCGGTGTGGCACTTTCTGTGGTTCTGGGAGGAGCCTTGAGTGCATCTGCGGCTGAGAAGCTGATCGTTGTCATCACACCATCCCATGACAACCCATTCTTTAAATCCGAAGCAGTCGGAGCAGAAGCCAAAGCCAAAGAGTTGGGTTATGAAACCTTGTCTTTGGTGCATGATGATGATGCCAACAAACAAAGCGAACTGTTTGACACCGCCATCGCACGTGGCGCATCAGCCATTATTCTGGATAACGCTGGTGCAGACGCCACCGTTGCTGCGGTTAAAAAAGCCAAAGCGGCTGGCATCCCTTCTTTCTTGATTGACCGCGAAATCAACGAAACCGGCGTTGCTGTTTCTCAGATCGTGTCCAATAACTATCAGGGCGCAAAACTGGGCGGTGAAGAGTTTGTCGCGCTAATGGGTGAAAAAGGCAATTTTGTTGAGCTGGTTGGCCGTGAATCCGACACCAACGCCGGTATCCGTTCGCAAGGTTACCACGATGTGATTGACCAATATCCAGACCTGAAAATGGTTGCGCGTCAGTCCGCCAACTGGAGTCAGCCAGAAGCTTTCGAAAAAATGGAAACCATTCTTCAGGCTCATCCAGACATCAAAGGCGTGATTTCTGGTAATGACACAATGGCGATGGGTGCTTATGCAGCTCTTAAAGCTGCTGGCAAAGGCGACGTGATTGTTGTCGGTTTTGACGGTTCAAACGATGTGCGTGACTCCATCACTTCCGGTGGAATCAAAGCAACCGTTCTGCAGCCAGCCTACCGTATTGCCCAGATCGCTGTTGAGCAGGCTGACAAATACCTCAAAACTGGTAGCACCGGTGTTGCTGAAAAACAGTTGATGGATTGTGTTCTTATCAATTCAGACAATGCTGCAAAACTCGAAACCTTTGCTCTGAGCGAATAATGAGAGCCAAAGTCTAGACCAGAATCTAGATAACACTTCTAGAGGGCGGGGCCCCCATTGCCCCGTCTTTTTATAAGGTTGAGTTTGGAAGGCACCGGGATGAACAACCAGACAGCTCTCCGTCATGCAGCTACTCTGACTGCAGCTATCGGAATCGCGCTCTCACTGAGCGCATGTAAGATTGTCAAAAACGAACCACCACGCAAAAAAGCAGAGGGCGAGTTGGAGATCTTTTTCTCTGACGACAAATTCAATCCAGACAAAATTGTTGCAGACATGTGGAGCGACAAGCTCCTGCCGTTCGCGGATAGTGCAGCCAATGACCTGGGTGAAGTTGTTGGCGCCTACAAAAGTAACGCTGCTGAAGCTGGCAAGAAATACGGCCATCGCGAAAAAGAAGAAGGCAGCCCCTGGAACTTTATAGTCAAAGGCACTGCAAAGATCGTCGAAGTTAACACCAAGTCGCGCGCATCGACTTTGGGCCTCGATCTGCCTCCCTACGATGGCACCAAAGACATGTTACTTCAAATTGGTCCGGTTCTTAAGGGCTCATCAATTCGCGACAGCCTCGATTTCCTGAAATTTGATGACTTTACCAATCAGCTTGAATATGCCCGCATTTCCAACGCCATAAACAAGCGGGTGAATGCCGATGTGCTTTCCGGTTTGGATCGCGAAGCGCTGGACGGCAAAGAAGTGAGCTTCACCGGCATGTTCACCGATGACGGTGCCAGCAAGCCCGTGCTTGTCACACCCGTTCGCCTGACAGTGGGCGATGGAGGCTGATATGACCAAGGAAGATGACGTCATTCTCCGCACAGAAGGCATCAGTATGGTGTTTCCGGGCACCAAGGCGCTCGATGATGTGGATTACAAGGTCTATCGTGGCAAGGTGAATGTATTGGTCGGCGAAAATGGTGCCGGCAAATCCACCTTGATGAAAGTGCTTGCAGGGGTTCAAAAACAATCCCAAGGCAAGATCTTTTTGGCATCGGGTGAAGAAGTGAGTTTTAACTCCACCCGTGATGCTGAAGACAAGGGCATTGGTATCATTTTCCAAGAGTTGAACCTGTTTCCCAACCTCTCAGTTGCTGAAAACATGTTTATGGCGCAGGAAATCACCAAGCCCGGCATGAAGATCGATCATGCGGAGCAAATAGCGCGCGCAGCAAAAATGATGACGCGTTTGGAACAGACCATCGATCCTAAAGCCGAAGTTGCCGATTTACGCATCGGCCTGCAACAGATTGTCGAAATCGCCAAAGCCCTGACCAAGGATGTCAATGTCTTGATCATGGACGAGCCGACTTCGGCATTGTCGTCTGCAGAGGTAGAAATTCTGTTCCGCATCATCGAAGAGCTCAAAGCGCGAGATGTGTCTATAATTTACATTTCCCATCGCCTCGAAGAACTTGTGCGCATTGGTGACTATATTTCCATCCTGCGCGATGGAAAAATGGCCGCCGAAGCGGCGGTCAAAGACATTGATGTGCCTTGGATCATCGACAAAATGGTTGGTGGTGTCAAAAAGACCGTCGAGCTGAATGATCTGGTGGATTATGGCGATGAAGTCATAAAAATTGAGGGTCTGACTTTACCCAGACAAGGCGGTGGATACACCGTGGACCATGTTGATCTTTCTGTACGTGCCGGCGAAATCGTTGGTGTTTATGGCTTGATGGGGGCAGGGCGCTCGGAAATGTTCGACTGTCTGATGGGGCTCTATCCAGAAAGCACGGGGAATGTGTGGTTGGATGGCGAAGCAATCTCTGGTGATGTGGGCGATCGCATTCGGCATGGGCTGGCGTTGATACCCGAGGATAGACAGCGTGAAGGCTTGGTGCAGATCCTTTCTGTGGCGGAAAATATGACCATGTCGAGCCTGTGGAAGTTCCTCAAGGCCAAATTTGTCATCAATGAAGGTGCAGAAAAAGAAGCCATTCAAACCAAAATCGGTGAAATGTCGATCAAGGTGGCTTCTCCGGACAATGAAGTCAGTTCATTGAGCGGAGGCAACCAGCAAAAGGTTGTCATCGGTAAGGCTCTTCTGACATCGCCCAAGGTCCTGCTTATGGATGAACCAACGCGGGGCATCGATGTCGGTGCCAAGGCTGAAGTCTTCCAGATCATGACCGATCTCGCCGCCAAAGGCCTCGCAATCATCTTTGTCAGCTCGGATCTGGATGAAATTAAATCCATGTCTGACCGTATTATTGTCATGTCCAACGGACAGGTCACAGGACGGTTCGAACGCAATGATGCTGCTGAAGAAGCACTCGTCGCTGCCTCCGCTATTGGCCATCGTGCCTCTGAACAAAGCAACAGAGTTTAAAAGGGGGATTCCAATGGTTTCCGTCGCATCTACCCCAGAAGTCAAAAAGCAATCCTCTCTCCCAATCGGCATGCTTTTGCTCAAATTGAGAACTTTCATCGCACTGATTGTCGTAATTGCCTTCTTTGCGGTCCTTGTGCCCAATTTCCTATCGGTCGCCAACCTGATGATCATGTCCAAGCACGTGGCCATCAACGCCTTTCTGGCCGTGGGCATGACTTTCGTTATCATTACAGGCGGTATTGATCTATCCGTCGGCTCCATCGTTGGACTTGCTGGCATGGTTGCCGGTGCCTTGATCCTGCATGGTTTGCCGCTCGACTTTCTCGGATACACGCTTTATTTTAACATTCCAGAAATCGTCATCATCACCCTCTTTTTGGGCGTTGTTATCGGGTCTGTGAACGGTTTTTTGATAACCAGGCTGAATGTCGCCCCCTTCATCGCGACTTTGGGTATGCTGTATGTAGCTCGTGGTATGGCTTTGTTGTCTTCAGGCGGTAAAACCTTCCCCAATCTGGAGGGCACTCCCGAATTGGGGAATACCGGCTTTCCATGGTTGGGTGCTGGCAGCATTGCGGGCATTCCGGTGTCGATTGTTGTGCTCACCTTCCTTGCTCTTGGTGCTGCATATCTGTCGCGCCATACCCCACTTGGGCGGCATATTTACGCGGTTGGTGGCAACGAAGTTGCTGCGCGCCTGTCGGGAATTAAAGTCAATCGCACCAAAATGTTTGTCTATATGTTCTCCGGCTTTTGTGCAGCGATTGCCGGTTTGATCGTAGCCTCGCAATTGGTCGCATCTCATCCCGCGACAGGTAACATGTTCGAGCTGAACGCCATTGCCGCTGCCGTCTTGGGTGGCACATCCATGGCAGGTGGCCGTGGCCGGATTGGCGGCACCATCATCGGTGCTTTTGTGATCGGTATCCTGTCTGATGGACTTGTCATGATGGGTGTGAGCTCCTTCTGGCAAATGGTCATTAAAGGCGTGGTGATCGTCGGCGCTGTTGTTATCGACCAAATTCAACGCGACTTGCAGCGTAAAGCTGCCTTGCAGCAAAATCAGGAACAGTAAGGGGCCCGCTATGAGGACCACAGAAAAACGGACAACACTAGGACTGGTTGTTGGCACACGCAATATCTTCAATGGCGAAATGGCCATTGATGCCCGCAAGCAGCTCATGAAATTGATGGATGAACTGGGCTTTGGCTCAGTTATACTCCCGCTCGATGCCACTCCTTTTGGCGCGGTTGAAACCCGCGCTGATGCCTTCAAATATGCCAAACTGTTCAAGGAACAGCGTGAAGAAATTGACGGTATAGTTGTTATTTTGCCAAACTTTGGCGATGAAATCGGCATTGTCGAAACCATCCATGGTGCCGGTCTCAACGTGCCTGTCCTCGTGCAGGCCTGCAATGACGATGTCGAAAAAGTTGATGTTCGCAGCCGCCGCGATGCGTTTTGTGGCAAGATTTCAGTCACCAACAATTTCTACCAATATGGCATTCCGTTCACTGACACCACGTCGCACACCAGCGATATCGATGGGCAGGAATTTAAACATGACCTGCAGAATTTTGCTGCCACCTGCCGCACTGTTCGCGGCCTGTCCAATGCTCGCATTGGTTCGATAGGGGCTCGTACCGGCGCATTCCAGACCGTTCGATACAGTGAGAAGCTGCTGCAAGCCAGCGGCATCACTGTGGTCACTTGTGACTTGTCGGAAATGATTTTCGGAGCACAACGTCTTAAAGACGACGATGCGGCGGTTCAGCAAAGGCTCGAAGAATTGCAGGACTACGGCAAAATTGCCCCGTGCATTGCCAAAGAAAAGGTCCTTCGACAAGCCAAGTTTACCACGGTCGTGAACCGTTGGATGGAAGAAAATGAATGCGACGCAAGCGCTATTCAGTGCTGGACATCCATTCAGGATAATTATGGTTGCGCCACATGCGCAACTATGTCGATGATGGGCGAAGACCTGATGCCGAGTGCATGTGAAGTGGATGTTGCTGGTGCCATTTCCATGTATGCATTGACGCTCGCCGCCGGTACACCATCGGGGCTGCTGGATTGGAATAACAATTACGCCAGTGATCCGGACAAATGCGTCTGCACTCATTGCTCCAATTATCCAAAGAGCTTTATGGGAAGCGAAGTCGAAATCGGCAATTTGGATGTTTTGGGCACTGTTCTTGAAGAAGATTCATGCTTTGGTGCCATCAAAGGAAAAGTTGCTCCGGGCCCAATGACCTACTTCCGCCTGTCTACCGATGATGCCAAAGGCACAATTCGTACCTATGTCGGCAAAGGAGAATTCACCGATGACCCATTTGGTATGGACGGGGGTATTGCAGTTTGCCATGTAACTAAGCTACGTAAGCTGCTGAAACACATTTGCGCAAATGGATTCGAGCATCATGTTGCTATGGTGCGCGGTGATGTTGCAAATGTCGTCGATGAAGCCATTTCAAAATACTTGAAATGGGATTTGTATCATCATGGCTTGGATGAATAGGAAGCATGAAACAAGATAAGAAGCCTCTGCTCGGCGAAACTCGGCGCAAAAAAATCCTCGATCTTTTGATGGAAGAAGGCAGTGCGCGTGTCGCCAAATTGAGCGAGATGTTTCATGTTTCTGAACCAACCATACGACAGGATTTGGAGAAACTAGAAGCAGAAGGCCATATCGTTCGCGAGCATGGCGGTGCTTTCTCCAAATCCATGCCGAAACAGGTTCAACAGCTGGCCTTGCATCATCTTGACCACTTGGACAAGAAAGAAGCCATTGGGCGCAAAGCTGCTGAACTGATCGAGGATGGTGATACCATCATCCTCGATGCCGGCTCAACAACAACCATGATAGCCAATCACTTGGGCGAAAAGCGCCGGCTAAAAGTGATGACCAATGCGTTGAATATTGTGTTTATCATGGGACAGGAGCCATCCCATTCAATTCATGTCACCGGCGGTGAATTCAAAGCACCAACCCTATCGCTCTCTGGCGAAAAGGCGGGGGCTTTCTTTGAGAATATGTTTGCCCAGAAACTGTTCTTGGCCGTGGGAGGGCTTTCCTTTGAGGCTGGCCTAACCTATCCGGGCTTTAATGATTTGCATGTCAAATCTGCGATGATCAATTCTGCAGCCCATATCTATCTGGTCGCTGACTCCAGCAAACTCGGCGAAGTGTCCTTCGCGTCCTTGGGCGGGATTGAGCTTGTCCATAGCCTGATCATCGATTCCGGTCTGTCAGACGCCGATAAAAAGCGTTTCGAAGACCGTGGCATCGAAGTCATCATTGCAGACTGATCCGCAATTGCTTTAATCTGGTATCAAAATGCCACCTTTGTGCAAGCACAAGGGCAGCTGCCGCCTGACTATGCGGACAGCAGATTTGGCATCCACATGTGTCTGGGCGGGGAAGTGCGATGAAAAATGTAGCAATGATCGGTTTGGGCATCATGGGTGTGCCTATGGCACGCAACCTTGCAAAGGCTGGCATGGCCCTGTCTGTCTGGAACCGTTCTCCAGACAAAGCACAAACACTGGTCGATGAGGGCGCAACACTTTGCCCCGATCTGGTGTCCTTGGCGTCAGGGGTGAGCCACATCGTCATTATGGTTTATGGCCCCGAGGCTCTGTTGGCGATAGCGGAAAAACTGGCCAAATCTGATTTAACTGGCAAGACCATCATCAACACCAGCACGGTCTCCCCACAAGCCACCTTAGCCGCAAATGCCTATATCGAGACAGCGGGCGGGGTCTTTCTGGATGCCCCGGTTTCTGGTTCCGTGGGGCCAGCAACCGCAGGTGAGCTGGTGTTCATGGTCGGTGGCGACAAAGGCTCGATGGAGGAAGCTACAGATCTGTTTGATGCAATGGGCAAAAAGACCGTGCATTGCGGTCCAGTTGGATCTGGCACCCGCATGAAGCTGGCCATACAGATGTTGCTCGGTAATGTGCTGGGGGGATTGTCTGAGGCCATGGTCTTTGCCAATGCGGCAGGGCTTGATTTGTATGATTTTATGGCGGTCGCCAACAATGGCGCCATAGCCTGCCCGATGGTGGCAGCCAAAGGCGGCGCCATCGCCGATCAGGATTTTACTCCCGTCTCACCCATGCATCAATTGGGCAAAGATGTTGGCCTTGCGATTGATGAGGCCAATGCAAAGGGCCTCACATTGCCCCAGTCGTCAGACCTATTGGCATTGCTCACCGCCGCGATGCAAAGCGGATTTATCGAACAAGATGTCTGCGCCATCTATAGTCATTTGCAAGCAAGCCAGTAGAAGCACAGCAATAAGCCCGACCAGAGATGGATCGGGCTTTGTCGGTGATGGACCTCAGTCCATTTGGCCTCTGTTGTGCGGCGCAGAAAAATCAATATCCGGCCCCAACGGTACAATGCGTGTCGGGTTGATGGTGTCGTGGCTGGCGTAATAATGGTTCTTGATGTGCGCCATATTGACGGTTTTCGCAACACCGGGCTGCTGATACAGATCACGCACATAGTGAGACAGGTTAGAGTAGGATCCAATGGTGCGAATATTGCACTTGAAATGCCCCACATAGACCGGATCAAACCGAATGAGCGTGGTGAACAATCGCCAGTCCGCTTCGGTCGCGCCATAGTCGAGCAGGTAGCGAGAGGATGACAGCTTTTCTTCTAACCAATCCAGTGTCTCGAACAATGGCACCACGGCCTCTTCATAAGCTGCTTGTGTGGTTGCAAATCCGCCCTTGTAAACCCCGTTGTTGACCGTGTGATACACGCGTTCATTGATGGCGTTGATTTCTTCTCTGTGCTCGGCAGGGTAATAGTCACCAGCCTTGGCCCCCAAGCCATTGAACGCTGTGTTGAACATGCGAATGATCTCAGAGGATTCGTTGGACACGATGGTACCGGTCTTTTTGTCCCACAATACCGGAACGGTGACCCGCCCTGTGTAGTCTGCATCGGCCTTGGTGTAGATCTGATGCATAAAGTCTGCGCCAAACAGTGGGTCGGGGATAACGCCTTCTTCTGGGGTGAAGGTCCAGCCATCCTGCGCCATATAGGAGTTGACCACCGACACAGTGATAAATTTCTCCAGCCCTTTCAGCGCGCGAAAAATCAACGTGCGATGGGCCCAAGGGCAAGCATAGGACACGTAGAGATGATAGCGGCCCGGCTCGGCCTTGAAACCGCCTGATCCGCTGGGGCCCGCAGAACCATCAGCCGTTATCCAGCTGCGAAAGGCGGCATCTTTGCGAACAAAGCGTCCGCCTGATGATTTGGTGTCATACCATTGGTCTTGCCATTGGCCGTCAACGAGTAGTCCCATTTGAATATCCTTCCAACAGCTCGATCAAAGAGGGAAGGGGGCACCATGCCCCTTCCAAGAGATTGAAATCGAGAAAAAACGCTTCAGTGCGCTGGTTTGATAAAGGTGCCGTTGCGCAGCTCTTTAATGGCCTGCTGAATTTCGGCCTTGGTGTTCATCACGATCGGACCATGCCAAGCCACAGGCTCTTGCAAGGGAGCGCCGGAAACCAGCAAGAAACGCACCCCTTCGGGTCCAGCCACCACTTCGACTTCATCTCCGGTGCCAAAATTGACCAGCGTACGATTGCCGGACATGTCGCGAATATTCACTTCTTCGCCGCCGACTTCTTTTTCCAGCAACACACCCCATGGTTTTGAGGAATTGTCGAAGCTACCAGCCCCTTCAAAGACATAGGCAAAAGCATTGCGATAGGTGTCGATCTGGAAGCGTTTGCGCACACCGGCGGGCACAAAAATATCCAGATACAATGGGTCAGCCGCGATGCCATCCACGGGGCCCTTTTTGCCCCAAAACTCACCAATGACGACTTTTACGCTAGTACCATCGTCATCGATGATCTGTGGAATTTCCTTGCCCTGTACATCCTGATAGCGCGGAGCGGTCATTTTCAGGCTGGCGGGCAGATTGGCCCACAGCTGAAAACCGTGCATCTGGCCCTGTTTGTTTCCTTTGGGCATTTCCTGATGCATGATGCCGGATCCCGCTGTCATCCATTGCACATCCCCCGCGCCCAGCGTGCCATGGTTTCCCAAACTGTCCCCATGTTCCACGGTGCCATTCAGCACATAGGTGATGGTCTCGATGCCGCGATGGGGATGCCAAGGAAACCCCTGTAAGAAGTCTTGTGGATTTTCATTGCGAAAGTCATCAAACAACAAATAGGGATCTGCCATGGCCGGATCGTGAAATCCAAACGCGCGGTGCAGCTTAACGCCAGCGCCTTCCATCGTGGGTACGGCCTGACTGGTGGAAACGACGGGTCTGATAGACATGTGATCTCTCCATTTTGTCGCAGTGGTCTAGGCTGCGGGCAACGCTGTGCGTTGTGACTGTTGGAGCAATCGCTTCCAGCCAAGTTGGTCTGGCGGACAGCGGCTCGTTTCTTCATGGTAACATAAGTAATTCAACGTGGCCGGATAGGAAGAGATACCCCACTCATGCGCCATATGAGTGGTGACTCATGATTCATCAACTTTGGTCATAAATGCAGGAAGGGGGTCGCCTGCCACTGCAATCCTCACTATTGTCGGCTGGAACCCAGACGATAAGGAATCTGAAATACAATGTCCTCGTTTATTGCTGACAACGCCTGCTTTGCTCCGCTGTTTGAAGACACCCAAATCTCTCGGCTTTTTAGTGCGGAGAAAACCATTGAGCATTGTCTGGCCTTTGAAATGGCTCTGACCGAGGCTTTGGGAGATCATGGTCTGGTGACAAAGGACGTTGCCGAGCAGGCCCTCGATAAAATGGCAGATTTCAGTCCTGCTGCTGAAGCCTTGGGGCAGGGAAGCTTGGCCGATGGTGTGCCGGTTCCCGAATTTGTGCGTTTGCTAAAGAAGCATGTCGGTGCCGAGCTTATGCCGGCTGTGCATATGGGCGCCACCAGTCAGGATTTACTCGATACTGCCTTGGTGCTCACCTTGCGCGATGTCAGCGCGATTTTGGTCGAACGCATGGGCATTTTGGCCGAAAAAATATTGATGCGCTATGAAGAGTTTGGCAGCAAACCGATGATGGGCCGAACGCGCATGCAGGCTGCCTTGCCCATTATGGTGGCTGACCGGATTTACACCTGGCTTACGCCACTGGTCAATCATATCGAAGATTTGGGGCCGCTGCGCACAAAAGTCGAGCAATTGCAGTTCGGTGGCGCCGTCGGAACCCGTCATGCCTTGGGTGACAAAGCCAATGATGTCGCAGAGCAAATAGCAGACAGATTTGGCCTCGAAAACCCGATCAAAGCGTGGCACACAATGCGCAGCCCTGTGGTGGCCTATGGTGACTTTCTCTCACAAATCACCGGTAGTCTGGGCAAAATGGGCATGGATATTTGCCTGATGGCTCAGCAAGGTGTTGAAGAGATCCAGCTCAGTGGCAGTGGCTCCAGTTCGGCCATGCCTCATAAACAAAATCCGGTTCTGGCCGAAACGCTGGTGTCCTTTGCCCGTTTTAATGCTGTGCAGGTGTCTGGCCTCCATCATGCGATGGTGCATGAACAGGAGCGTTCGGGTATGGCGTGGACGTTGGAATGGATGATCCTGTCGTTGATGGTGGAAACAACCGGCAAAGCCCTGCTGCATGCCGATGCCCTGATCGACCAGATTGAAACCATCGGCATAGGCAATGGCTGAGTGTGTAAAGCCTGACGATCAAACCATCTTTTGGCTTCATCATCAGGCTTTATTCAGACGGGAAGAATGGTCTGTATCAGATGTCGAAAAACACGGTCTCGTTATCGCCCTGTAAGCAGATATCAAAGCGATAGACGATTTGCCCATCGCGCACTTGGCGCTTGGCTATCAAGGTTTGACGCCGTTTTTCCCATTCGACGATGTTGATCACTGGATCGGACGCATTGGCTGTCTCTTCATCCGAGAAATACAGCCGCGTGTTGAGACCAATATTGATGCCGCGTGCAACAATCCAGAGATTGATATGCGGTGCCATCATTCTGCCATCGCGTCCCATCACAGCGCCTGGTTTGATGGTGTCAAAACCCCATTCACCAGTGTCAAAATCGGTGATCACGCGGCCCCAGCCACGAAACCCTTCTTCCACTTCGCCTGCATGCTCGGGGTGCGCATAAACGCCGGCGCTGTTGGCCTGCCATGCTTCCAGCATGACGTCTTTCACAGGCGATCCGATGCCGTCAATCACCAACCCCTCAACGCGAATGCGCTCGCCCTTGGCGTTTGGTCCGGCAATGTCCCAACCCAGTTCCTTTTCATAGATATCAAATCCAGCAGCCCCTGGAGCAAGACCAATATGAACGTAAGGGCCTGCCGTCTGGGATGCAGTTTCTCTCAAATAGGGCAATTCCTGAGCCATGATCTAGTTCCCTTCCAACCGGTTCTCAAACAAAGTAGAGCGTCGTCCACGTAAGATGATGTCGAATTTGTAGGCGATGGAATCCAGTGGAATGGTGGCATTCATATCTACCAGCGCGATGAGCTGTTCAACGGCATCAGCGTCCGGAATGCTGTTGAGGATCGGACATGTTTTGATCAGTGGGTCGCCTTCAAAATACATCTGGGTAATCAGGCGTTGTGCAAAGGCTGTCCCAAACACAGAAAGATGAATATGCGCCGGACGCCAATTGTTCACCCAGTTGCGCCACGGATAGGCTCCGGGTTTGACCGTGCGGAAGTAATAATAGCCATTCTCATCGGTCAATGTGCGACCACAGCCACCAAAATTGGGATCAATCGGGGCCAGATAGGTATCTTTCTTGTGGCGATAGCGGCCACCGGCATTGGCTTGCCAGATTTCAACCAGTGTCTTGGGAACAGGATTGCCATTTTCATCCAGCACGCGACCGTGAACAATGATCCGCTCACCGATCGCACACGCGCCATTGGAGGCATAATTGTGGATCAGGTCTTTGTCCATCGGGTCGATGTCATTATGCCCAAAGGTCGGACCTGTGATCTCGGAGGCCGAGTTCTGAAGACTTATCAGCGCATAATTAGGTGAGCGTGCGACGCTGGTTTTATAGTCCTTGGTGTAAGCAGGCGGGTGCATTGAACGATCCCGCTGATAAAATTCGCCAGGTTTCATAACTTTTCCTCCCAAACTGTCTTACTTGTTCGCCGTTTCAGTTTCCATCTCGACAAAAGTCTGCTTGGCCAATTTGATGGCATGATTGGCGCGCGGTACTCCCGCATAAATCGCCACATGCAAGAAGGCCTCTAGAACATCGTCTTTTGTGGCGCCGGTGTTTGCGGTGGCACGAATATGCATCGGGATTTCCTCAAAATTGCCCATCGCTGCCAGTATCGCCAAGGTCAGCATTGAACGATCCCGCATCGACACCCGATCTGACGCCCATACGGTGCCCCATGCCCCCTCGGTGATGAGTGTTTGGAACGGCTCGTCAAATGCCTCTTTGTTGGCCTCTACACGATCAACATGGTTGTCGCCCAAGACAGTGCGGCGGGTTGCCATTCCTTTTTCAAAGCGACTAGACATGATTTATTTCCTCGAAAAATGGGATCAACAAGTCTGCGTAGGTCTGGGGGGCTTCCACACAGGGTAAATGTCCGACGCCAGCAATTGTTTCAAAGTGGGCGTTGGGTAGTCGGTCAATAGTGGCACGCACCAATTCTGGGCTGCTGGCTCCGTCAAGCGCGCCTGCAATCCCGAGTGTCGGCTGGGTAATATCTGGCAGGTTGCTCGTCAGATCAGTGTCAGCAATGGCCGCGCAACAGCCCCAATAGCCCTCTTGCGGCACGCGGGTCAGCATGTTGCGCCATGCTTCCAGCTCATCGGTTCGGTGGAAAGGCGGTGAGAACCAGCGCTCCAATATGGGGCCGGCCATCTCCGACAATGCGCCATCCTGAACCATTCCAATACGTTGTTGCCACATGGCAGCATCGCCCATTTTTGCGGCTGTGTTGGACAGAACCAATGCCTTGATCAGGTCAGGCCGCTTGGTCGCCAGTCCTTGGCCGATCAAGCCGCCTATCGACAGGCCGATAAACACCACACCAGTTAGCCCCAGATGGTCCATCAGGTCTTCAGCGTCACAGATCAGATCGTCCATGCTGTAGGGCGCGGGCGGGCAAGAGGACAAGCCATGGCCTCGCTTGTCAAAGCGGATAAGGCGCAGGGATTGGGGCAACAGCGGTATAATTTTGTCCCACAGGCGCAAATCTGTCCCCAGTGAGTTGGCAAACACCACGGGCTTGCCGCTTGGATTGCCATCTTCGCGCCAATGGAGGCGAGCCTTTGATAAGTTTGCAATATTCATCAGTAGGGGAGCCCAACATAATTTTGCGCCAGAGCGCTCTGGGCTTCATTGTTGCTTTGCAAAAAGGCAAGCTCTGCTGACTGCATCTTGAGATCAAAGGCATTCTGCTCTGGGAACCGGTGCAGCAAGGACGTCATCCACCACGAGAACCGCTCCGCTTTCCAGACGCGCGCCAAGGCCCGCTCGGAATAGCGGTCGATGCCCTCGTTGTTATTGTCGTGAATGGCTTGCACCAGACCATGATAAAGATAGTGAATGTCGGAAGCGGCGGTGTTGAGGCCTTTGGCGCCGGTTGGCGGCACGATATGGGCGGCGTCGCCACACAAAAACAATCTGCCCCAGCGCATTGGTTCTGTCACAAAGGACCTCAGCGGCGCGATTGATTTTTCAATCGACGGACCTGTGACCAACTTATCCGCATAGTCGCTTGGAATGCGTCGCTTCAGTTCGTCCCAGAACAGCTGATCTGACCAATCATCGGGACGATCGGACAGCGAGCATTGGATGTAATAACGGCTCAGATTGTCGTTGCGCATCGAACACAGCGCAAAGCCTCGTTCGGAACTGGAATAGATCAGTTCATGATGCACGGGCGGCGTCTCAGACAAAATGCCGAGCCAACCGAACGGATAGACTTTCTCATACTCTTTGCGCACCGTCAGAGGGATGGTCTGGCGGCTGACCCCATGAAAACCATCGCAACCGGCCACATAGTCGCAATCAATGCGCTGTGCGATGCCATCTTTCTGGAAGGTGACATAAGGCCTGTCGCTTTTGGCATCGTTGATTTCGACATGCTCAACTTCATAAATGATCTCGCCATCCGCCGCTTCGCGCGCATCATAGAGGTCGCGCGTCAGTTCGGTTTGGCCATACACCACCACTGGGGTGCCAGTATGCTTGGTGAAATCAATACGGAATTGCTCGTCTCCGCAGGCGATGACCGTGCCGTCATGCACATAGCTTTCCCTGTCCATGCGTTCGGAAACACCCGCCTTGCGCATGAGCTTTACCATTCCCTGTTCCAGAATTCCGGCACGAATACGGCCCAAAACATAGGAGCGGGTTTTTCGTTCCAGCACGATGGTATCAATGCCCTTGCGGTCAAGCAGCTGAGCCAAGAGCAGGCCAGACGGTCCTCCACCAATAATCAACACTTGGGTGCGCATGCCATGTCCTCCCAACACGTCCTCCCTGACTTTTTACCAATAGTGATTATTTGAAAATGGAATGTAAAATGATTAAATTGACGATTTACTTTCCATTTTGGGCAATTAAAAATGATAGACCGCCGTATCAAGTTCCGTCACATCCAGTGTTTTGTTGAAATTTGCCGCCAAAAGAGCCTGAAAAAAGCGGCGGAAAAGCAATTTTTGACCCAGCCCGCTATTTCCAAAACCCTCAAGGAGCTTGAGGAAATCCTCAATACCCAATTGTTGATCCGAAGCCGCGCAGGGGTAACCCCGACGACGGAGGGGGAGGTCTTTTTGCATTTTGCCGAAATGAGCGTCGCCTCGTTGCAGCAAGGTTTGTATGGCGTAGAACAAGTGTCGTCCGGCGGTAAAACGAGGTTAGCTGTCGGGGCTTTGCCCAGTGTTGCTGCCAGTCTGATGCCCGCCACCGTTGAAAAGCTCGATGCCATTACGCAAGATGTGAGGCTGACCATTTCCGACGGGCCGCATGGCTACCTGATCAATCAGTTAAGACAAGGGGAATTGGATCTCGTCATTGGCCGCCTTGGTGCCCCCGATACCATGCAGGGCATTTCCTTCACCCAGTTATATAATGAGCATGTGGTGTTTGTTGCGCGCCCGCAGCACCCAATGACGGTCGATCCCGATTTAACACAGCTCACCAATTGGCCGGTTCTTTTTCCATCGGCAGCCTCTGCTATACGCCCATTGGTGGAGAGATTTTTGATTGCAAATGGCGTTGGCGACATCCCTAATCGGATTGAGACGGTTTCAGGGGCATTTGGTCGGGCTTACGTCGCCAAGACCGATGCTATTTGGATCATATCGGCCGGAGTTGTTGCCAATGAAATAGAAGATGGTCGCCTTGTGCAGCTGCCATTTGAGATGGATGGAACCAAAGGGCCGGTGGGCCTGATGGTGCGGCAGGACAATGAACCCAGTCCCGCAGAACGGATGTTTCGTTTGGCAATTACCCAAGCGATCAAGGATTTGAAAATGGCCTAACGAAAGCAACGATCTGACTTGTTACTTTCTATTTTGGGAAACTAAATGGTCATTTTTATTATTTTACAACGCCGGATTGATAATTCATGGTGAGAATGGCTTGAAAAAAAGACGCATAATTTGAGTTACGGCCAGCTATTTGAGGAAATGCTGGAAATTCACAAGTGATCTGGGAGGAGACACTCGATGAAAAAAACACTAAACAGACGCAATATTCTGACGAATTTACTCAAGGGCATGACCAGTCTTGCTGGTGCTGCCACTATCTCTATTATGGCCATGGGTGCGGTTGCGACTGATGCCAATGCTGCAGATGTTACATTGCGCATGCATCAGTTCCTGCCCGAGCAGGCAAATGTGCCGCAAAATATTCTGATTCCCTGGATTAAAAAAATTCAGGAAGAATCCGGTGGCCGGATCGAAATCCAGCATTTCCCTGCCATGCAGTTGGGTGGCAAACCACCACAATTGATGGATCAGGTCATTGACGGTATCGCTGATATCGTCTGGACGCTTCCAGGATATACGCCGGGTCGATTTTCGCGCACTGAAGTGTTTGAATTGCCCTTCACCATGACCAATGCCGAGGCCGTGTCAAAAGCCTATTGGGAACTGGGTGAAGAGCTGATGCTTGATCAGGATTTCAAAGAGATCAAGGTGCTTGGTTTGTGGGTGCATGGCCCGGGTCTTATTCATTCAAAAGAGCCGATCCGTAGCGTTAAGGATCTCAACGGGGTCAAGCTTCGTGCGCCGACCCGTGTGACCAACGCAATGTTCAAAAATCTTGGTGCTACGCCGATTGGTATGCCGATTCCTGCCGTGCCAGCAGCTTTGTCCAAGGGTGTGATCGACGCAACGGTTATCCCTTGGGAGGTCACCGGCGCGCTCAAAGTTTCGGAGCTGGTCACCAATCACACCACATTCGGTGACGACACGCTTTACACAGCGACCTTCGTTCTTGCGATGAATAAAGACCGCTACAATGCACTGCCTGACGACCTAAAAGCCGTCATCGATGCCAACTCCGGCTTGAATTTCTCTGCTTTTGCAGGCAAGCAAATGCAGGCTGATGATGCTGCTCCGCGCAAAGCGGCGATGGATCGCGGCAACACCATTATCGACCTGACACCGGATCAAGTGGCAGAATGGAAAGCGGCTGCTGCAAAGACCACCACAGACTGGGTGGCCGAAATGGACGCCAAGGGTCTTGATGGCACCGGATTGCTGTCCAAAGCGACGGATTTGATCGCCAAGCATACGAAATGATGCGGTGACAAGACGGCTCTCGAGGGAAATACTCCTCGAGAGCAAAATAGTCTTCTGGAGAAAATGTCATGCTAAATTGGGTAGAGCGTGTCGCACGAGCGATGGCGGTCATTGGAGGTATTGTGCTTATCGCGCTGATCCTTCTGACCTGTATGAGCGTCTTGGGTCGCGGGCTGAACACCTTTGGGCACTCTTCCCTTTTGGAAGGCCTGTCTCAGGGTTTGGCTGATCTGCTATTGGCAACCGGTGTGAGCCCGATCAACGGTGATTTTGAAATCGTCGAGGCCGGTGTTGCCTTTGCCATCTTTTCCTTCTTGCCGATTTGTCAGCTTTATGCTGCGCATGCCACAGTCGATATTTTCACCTCCACATTATCGCCCGCTAAAAACCGGCTCATCAAAGCCTTTTGGGAAGTGGTGCTCACAGCCATCATTTTGTTGATCACCTGGCGCCTTTATGCCGGAATGGAAAGTAAAATGTCTTACGGCGAAACCACCTTTCTGTTGCAATTCCCCGTTTGGTGGGCCTATGCCGCCAGCTTTGTCTCTGCTGTTGTTGCGTCCTTTGTCGGCCTCTATTGCGCCTATGCACGCGTCGCTGAAATCATCACCGGCCGTCACTATCTGCCCTACACTGAAGGAGCGGTTCATTGAGTATGTTGGAACTGGGCTATCTGTCTTTTCCGGTTTTGCTGGTCCTGATTTTTTTGCGGGCACCCATTGGACTGGCGATGATGATCTGTGGAGCAGGGGGGCTGTATCTCGCCATGGGTGGATCGTCCATGGTACTGGCCAAATTGAAAAGCGAAACCTATACGACCTTTTCAAGCTATTCTCTCACCATCATTCCAATGTTCCTTTTGATGGGGCAGTTCGCCTCTCTGTCTGGCATGTCTACCTCATTGTTCAAGGCCGCCGAAAGTTGGCTCGGTCACCGCAAGGGTGGGGTGGCGATGGCCGCTGTTGGGGCCTGTGCTGGCTTTGGTGCGATTTGTGGCTCCTCCCTTGCCACAGCGGCCACCATGAGCCGCGTTGCTCTGCCTGAATTGCGCCAATATGGCTACGCCGGTGGTTTTGCCACCGCAACATTGGCGGCTGGCGGCACGTTGGGTATTCTCATTCCGCCTTCGGTCATTCTGGTGATTTATGCCATTCTGACCGAGCAAAATATTGCCAAGCTGTTTTTAGCAGCGTTCATTCCCGGTATCCTCGCAGCCATTGGCTATATCATCACCATCTCGATCTATGTGCGCGTATACCCCAAGGCGGCTGGCACAAAAGCGCCGGTGCCCTATTCCGAACGGATGAAAGCTCTGCTGGATGTTTGGCCGGTGTTGCTGGTCTTCGGACTGGTCGTCGGCGGGATTTATCTGGGGTGGTTTACCCCGACCGAAGGGGCATCCGTCGGCGCGGCAGGGACCGGCCTCATCGCGCTTGTGCGCGGCAATCTGAACTGGGGCGTGCTCAAGGCCAGCATCATCGCAACCGCGACAAGCACTGCGATGATATTCTTCATCGTGCTCGGAGCGGGCTTCTACAACAGCTTCCTTGCTCTCAGCCAAGTGCCTCAAGAATTGTCCGGTTGGGTCGTCAGTCAGGGGTTTAGTCCATGGACTGTACTCACACTGGTGCTGATCTTCTATTTGGTCTTTGGGTGTCTGATGGATAGCCTCAGCATGATCTTGCTGACCATTCCGATTTTCTTTCCGGTCATCAGTGTGCTTGATTTTGGCATGAGCCAAGAACATGTCGCTATCTGGTTCGGGATTTTGGTTTTGATCGTTGTGGAGGTGGGGTTGATAACGCCCCCCGTGGGGATGAACCTCTTTATTATCAATGCCATGGCAACTAAAACCAAAATGAGCGAAACCTACAAGGCCGTGATCTGGTTTGTCGCTTCCGATCTGGTTCGGGTCGTCCTTCTGGTGCTGTTTCCCGTCATCACGCTCTTCCTTTTGCCAGACTGACCGGGCGATCTGTCGCCGCCAAGACCCTTTCAATAGAGGAATGGAAAAATGCAAATTGCCAACCAGATTGCTCTCGTGACTGGCGGAGGCAGCGGCTTAGGTGCCGCGACCGCCCGACGATTGGCCGCCCAAGGCGCAAAGGTGGCGATCCTTGATTATAACTTGCTAGGCGCCACCAGCGTAGCAGAACAAATCGACGGCATCGCGGTGCAGGCCGACGTTAGCGATGAGGCTGCTGTCAACAAGGCGTTTGAGCAAGTGGAGGCCCATTTCGGCGCCGCTCCGCGCATTGCAATCTCATGTGCTGGTGTTGGTTTTGCCGCGCGCATTGTTGGCCGTGAAGGGAAGACCTCCTTTGATCTGTTTGACAAAACCCTCAAGGTCAATCTTTACGGCTCCTACAATGTCATGACCCATGCGGCCCGCCGCATGATCGAGATGGAGCCGCAGGATGGTGGCGAACGCGGTGTGATCATCAACACCTCATCCGTTGCCTATCAAGACGGCCAATTGGGCCAATCTGCCTACGCCGCCTCCAAAGGGGCTATTGCCTCTATGTGCCTGCCAGCAGCGCGCGAGTTTGCGCGCTTCGGGGTGCGTGTGATGGCCATCGCACCGGGGTTGTTCAACACCCCTATGATGGAAGGCCTGCCTCAAGCGGTGACCGCTGAAATCACCCAAAATATTCCCTTTCCTGATCGTTTGGGCCTGCCGGATGAATATGCGCTGCTGGCCGAACAGATAATTTCCAATCCATATTTGAACGGCACGACAATCCGCATTGACGGTGCAGTCCGATTGCCTCCGCGTTAAAGGAAAAGCCGCATGAGTGAGCCTCTTTTAAAAGTTGATGTGCAGGACGGCATTGCCGTTTTGACAATGAACCGCCCGACCAAACGCAACGCCATGAGCGACGAGCTGTTAGGCGCAATTGATGCCTTTTTTTCAAAACCGCATGAAGATGCAAAAGTTGTCGTGCTGACCGGCACCGCAGGCCACTATTGCTCGGGTCTGGATTTGAGTGAACATGTTGCGCGTGATGCCGAAGGCACCATGCGTCACTCACGCGGTTGGCATCAGGTCATGGATCGCATCCAATATAGCGGATTGCCCGTTATTTCTGCCATGTTTGGCGCGGTGATTGGCGGTGGTTTGGAATTGGCTGCCTGCTCGCATGTGCGTATTGCGGAATCATCCACCATTTTTCAATTGCCTGAAGGCCGTCGTGGCATTTTTGTTGGTGGTGGCGCCAGCGTTCGTATCGGTCGGATTCTGGGTGCGGACCGAATGATTGAAATGATGCTCACCGGTCGCAAATATGGTGCCAATGAAGGTGTTGCACTTGGCTTGGCGCATTACAGCGTGGGCGAGGGAGAGGCGATAGCTATGGCGATGGATCTGGCCCGCAAGATTGCCTCGAATGCACCGCTGTCCAACTACATCATGATTCAGGCTCTCAGCCGTATTGAAGATATGGCAAAAGCTGATGGATTGTTCACCGAAAGCCTTTGTGCAGCCCTGACACAAACCAGCCCAGACGCACAAGAAGGCCTTGCTGCTTTTCTTGAAAAACGCGCACCCACATTCAGGTAAATGCGCAGTGCAATTGGTGATGACAAGGCGTGGGAGGGTCTGACTCGTGACTGTAACAACCGGTTTTCAACCGCATTCTGTTCTGAAAGAAAAGCAGCCAGACGGCACTATCTTATTGCGCTCCAACCACAAATTGGGCGACGTTGTCGATAGAACGGGCGACTGGCTTCATCGCTGGAGTAATGATGCGCCTGACAGAGTTTTTTTGGCTGAACGCAGTGGCGCAGGTTGGCGCCAAGAGAGCTATGCTTCTACGTTGCAAAAAGTCAGAGCGATTGCGGCTTCTCTTCTGGGGCGCGGCATGGGTCAGGACACGCCCATACTGATTATGTCAGGCAACGGCCTTGACCATGGGCTGCTGTCACTGGCTGCGCAGTATGTCGGTGTGCCAACGGTGCCAGTGGCCGAGCAATATTCGCTCATTCACGGCGCTCATGGTCGCTTGCGCCATGCCATCGAGCTTGTTCGTCCCAAAATGGCTTATGTGATTGATGCGGACCATTATGCCGAAGCACTGGCGCTTGATGCCTTGCAGGGCGTTGATGTTATCGCCTCGCGTCCGGGGCATAATACGCGTGTGTCGTCTTTTGCCAGCTTGCTACGCGGGGATGCCAGTGTCGATATCGATACGGCTTTTGCCAAGGTAACACCGGATACGGTTGCCAAAATCCTGATGACCAGCGGTTCAACCTCCAACCCCAAGGGGGTCGAAACCACCCAGCGGATGATGTGTGTGAACCAGACCCAGATCGCCGATGCGTTGCCCTTCTTGCGCCAAAAACCGCCGCGGGTGGTTGACTGGCTGCCTTGGAACCACGTTTTTGGTGGTTCTCACAATTTCAATATGATGCTGGCCAATGGCGGTAGCTTCTATATTGACGATGGCAAGCCCGTGAAAGGCCTGTTCGAGCGTACCATTGAAAATCTCTCGCTGGTGACAGGCTCGCTGTGCTTTAATGTGCCGGTCGGGTTTTCGATGTTGCTGGACGCCTTGCAAAAAGATGAAAGCTTGCGCCAGCGCTTCTTTGATGATCTGGATATGATCTTTTATGCCGGTGCCTCTCTGCCTCAAGATATCTGGCAGGGGTTTGAGAAAATGGCGATGGAGGTCAAGGGGGAAATTCCGCTGATGACCTCGTCATGGGGCATGACCGAGACGGCACCCGCTTGCCTCATGCAACATGAGCCGATTGATCGCGCTGGTGTGGTCGGGGTGCCGCTCAATGGTGTGACAGTTAAATTGCTGCCTGATGCCGATTTGCGGTGTGAAGTGCGGGTCTCTGGCCCCAGTATATTTGAAAATTACTTCAATGACCCGGACAAAACTGCTTCTGCCTTTGATGAGGATGGCTATCTGATTACCGGCGATGCCATGGTGTTTGTTGACAAAGATGACATCGACAAAGGCATGAAGTTCGATGGCCGCATTTCTGAAGACTTCAAATTACTCACGGGGACCTGGGTACGCGCTGGCCAATTGCGGCTGGATATGCTGGCCTGTCTTGCGCCATTGGCTTCTGACTTGGTCATAACAGGAGCTGACCGAGAGCAGATTGGCGTGATGATCTTCGCCAACAAGGCAGAGCTGGAGCGCGAAGGCTTCTCGCTGGAAGATGACAAGGGAGCCTATCGCTGCGCTTTGTTGCAGGGTGAGATCCACCGCCGTCTGGTGGAGCGCTCCCGCGAAATTGCGGGCAGTTCATCTCTGATTTCCCGCGCCATAGTGTTGTCTGAGCCCGCTTCGCTACCAGAAGGGGAAATGACCGCCAAGGGCAACCTGAATTATCGCAAAGTGCTGACCCGTCGGGCGGAGCTCTTTCAGCGCCTATATGACGATGCAGACCCTGCCGTCACGATACTTTAAAAGGAGCCTGATCTATGGTTGATATCACAAAGGTGCGGGCGATCGACATCCACACCCACGCCGAAGAACCTTGCGGTTGCCATACCGATGATGGGTATGATGATTTGCAGTCCACCATGGCGAAATACTTCCGTGCGCCGTGGGAGCATCCACCAACGGTGCCGCAAACCGCGCAACATTATCGTGAGCAGAATATCGCCGCCGTGATTTTTCCTGTCGATGCCGAGCGAGAAACCGGTTATCGCCGCTACAACAATGAAGAAGTCGCCGAGCTGGCGTCCGAAAATGACGATGTGCTCATCCCCTTCGCCTCCATCGATCCGTGGAAGGGCAAAATGGGCGTGCGCGAGGCCAAGCGCCTGATGCGTGATTTCGGCATCAAGGGCTTTAAGTTTCACCCCACCATGCAGGGTTTTTACCCCAATGATCGCATGGCCTATGATCTGTATAACGCGATTGAGGAAGAAGGCGGCATTGCGCTGTTCCATACCGGACAAACCGGCGTTGGCAGCGGCATGCCCGGAGGCAACGGTATGCGCCTGAAATATTCCAATCCGATGTTTATGGATGATGTCGCGGTGGACTTTCCCGACCTCAAAATCATCCTCGCACATCCGTCTTTCCCTTGGCAGGAAGAAGCCTTGGCCGTGGCCCAGCACAAGCCCAATGTCTATATCGATCTGTCCGGCTGGTCTCCCAAATATTTCCCCGACATTTTGGTGCGTTACTGCAACTCAATTCTCAAGAAAAAAGTGCTGTTCGGCTCGGATTGGCCGATGATCACGCCAGAACGCTGGTTGGCTGATTTTGAGAAAATTGCCATCCGCGACGAACTGCGCGAGGACATCATCAAGGGCAATGCGGCACGGCTGCTTGGGTTTGACACATGAAGCCCTTCGTCGCGCCGGTCGAGGACATCCTGTTTTCGCTGACACACGTGGCCGGTGCAGCGGATCTTCCCGATTGGGATCTGGCATTTGCTACCGAGATCGCCCAGCATTTTGCGGCGTTCGCTGAAAGGGAAATAGCCCCTTTGGACGAGTTGGGGGATCGACAGGGCTGTCGGCTCCAAGATGGTCGTGTGTATATGCCGGACGGCTTCGCGCAACTTTATAGGGCCTATGCCGAGCAGGGCTGGCAAGGTCTGACCGCACCGGACAAATTTGGCGGGCAGGCTCTGGGCGATACCATGTTGGCCATCACTGCTGAGATTTTTGTCGGGGCCAATCACAGCCTGCAAATGATCACCGGCTTGGTGCCCGGAGCCATTCGCACTCTGTTGAATTTTGGCAGCGATGAGCAACAAACCCGCTATATTCCGGCGCTGGTTTCTGGCGATATGCTCGCCACCATGTGCTTGACTGAATCCAACGCAGGGTCCGATCTTTCGCAAATTCGCTGTAAGGCCATCAAAACGGATGATGGCTGGCAGATCGACGGTGAAAAGATCTTCATCTCGGGCGGCGATCAAAACATCAGCGACCGCATTCTTCATTTGGTTCTTGCCCGCACCTCTGATGACGGTGTCAAAGGTCTGTCGTTGTTTTTATGCCCCTGTACGCGCAGTGACGGTAGAAGAAACGCCATCTCGGTGACGCGCATCGAAGAGAAAATGGGCCTGCATGCCTCACCCACTTGCCAGTTGGCCTTTGATAAGGCCGATGCCGAGTTGATCGGGACCGAAGGTCAGGGGCTATTGGCCATGTTCACCATGATGAACCACGCCCGCGCCGATGTGGCTTTGCAGGGCGTTGCTCATTCTGCGCGCGCCTATGATGTCGCCAGCAGCTATGCTGCGGAACGGGTGCAAGGCAAAGGCGTCGATGGTGTACCGGTAACGTTGGACCAACATGCAGATGTACACCGGATGCTTAATGAAATAGACACGATGGCCATCGGTGGTAGGGCCATTGCCCATCTCTCATCTGTCACCATGGAGCGCGGCGATAATCCTGATTTGGTGGCATTCCTGACACCACTGGCCAAGGTATTTTGCACCGATGCGGGCATCCGTTCGGCAGAATTGGGCATGCAAGTGTTGGGCGGTTATGGCTATCTGCAGGAATATCGTCTGGAACAGACCTATCGGGATGCTCGCATCGCCGCCATTTATGAAGGAGCCAACGGCATCCATGAACGCATGATTGCCACGCGCCTGCTGAAGGGCCGCGCCGCTGATGCATTTGATGCCTATCTTGCCGTCAATGCTCAAACACCTGTGGCCCAAGACCTTCACGCAAAATGGAAACAAGCGCGACTGGATCTGCTCGCTAAGCCAGATCCGACCCTATACGCTCATGATTTCATGGCGCTAACCAGCGGCACGCTGCTCTATTGCCTGTGGGGCACCATCAAAACGGCTGCCAAACATCACCCTGATCCCCAGCGTATCGAACGATTGGCCCGCTTCGCACAAATGCGGTTGCATGCAGACGCCGACATGCGCGTTCAATTGCTCAAGGGCTGACAATGGTGGGCGCAAGCCGTCGTGAACCGGCTCACGTTCCACAAAATGTCCGATAAGGGCCATAGCCGCTCGGTGCTGGACGTTCATAGGCCTCAAAGCCAGCGTGCCGAGTAAATGGCTGTGTAACCCGTGCAAGCAATTGCTTGAACGGGATGAGGTTGCCTGCATCCTCTGCCGCGCTCAGGGCCTCCTCCACCAGATGATTGCGCGGGATGTAAATCGGATTAACGGCATTCATCGCAGCCGCAATGGTCTGAGGGTCGCGTTTTTCCTGCGCCAATCTCTGTCGCCAGCCCTCAAGCCATGTCGCCAGTTTTTCATCATCGTCAAATAGAGCTTTTAGGTCGTCTTCCTGCCCCAATGCAGCATCCGATAGCCTGCGGAAGCACAGGGTAAAGTCCACCTCTTGGCCCTTCATGCTATCGAGCAGTGACTTGATCAACGCCTCATCGCTCTCTTGAGATGTGGCAAGCCCGATTTTGCTGCGCATACCATCCAGCCAAGCCTGTTTTTGCATGGTGACAAAATCGGCCAGCACATCCGTCGCCAGATTGATGGCATTGTCTTGATCATCGGGGTCAATCAGTGGCACCAGCGTCTCGGCCAACCGCGCTAAATTCCAGCGGGCGATAACCGGTTGATTGCCATAGGCATAACGCCCTGTGTGATCAATCGAGCTGAAAACCGTGCTGTGATCGTAATGATCCATAAAAGCGCAAGGGCCATAATCAATGGTCTCGCCTGAAATGGCTACATTGTCGGTGTTCATCACGCCATGGATAAAGCCGATCTGCATCCACTGTGCGATCAGTTTGCTCTGACGCTTGGCCACAGCGGTCAGGAACGCCAAATATTTGTCGCCTCTGTCGATCAGATCGGGGTCATGCCGCGCAATGGCATAATCTGCCAATTGTTTGACATGGTTCCAGTCCTGACGGGAGGCAAAAAACTGGAATGTACCAACCCGCAAATGGCTCGATGCCACCCGGGCAAGCACCGCACCGGGTTTGGCACCCTCGCGCATTACCTGCTCACCTGTTGCTACCGCCGCCAGCGCCCGTGTGGTGGGAACGCCGAGCGCGTGCATAGCTTCCCCCATCAAATACTCGCGCAGAACCGGTCCAAGCACCGCTTTGCCATCGCCGCCACGTGAGAAAGGCGTTGGGCCAGAACCTTTGAGGTGAATGTCAAAGCGATTGCCATCCTTGTCCAACAGCTCGCCCAGTAACAAGGCACGACCATCGCCCAATTGCGGAGAAAAGCCGCCAAACTGATGCCCCGCATAGACCTGCGCCAAAGGGGTTGCTCCATCGGGAACAAGGCCGCCGGACAAATAGCTGGCAAGATCGGGATCGGATGTGGCTTGCTCCAGTCGCAATTGCTCCGCAAGCGGTTCATTGAACAACAGGATGTGCGGAGAGGGCGCTTTTGTGCCTTCCCAAGGTGCATAAAAACCGGTCAATTCGCGCGCATAACTGTTGTCAAACGGGAAGGACGCTTTGCTGTCGATGCTGGATGTCATGATTTTCCAATGGTTGGAATAGGGCAGCTAATTCTGCTGTATTATATGCGCAGCTTTGAGAACCAGATCATCAAGACCTTGGCCTCCGCTTTCAATATAGCTCAAAAGCTGCGCGCGCATACGTGGTTCCCATAAGTCAGTTAAATGTCCTGCAACCTGATCGGCTCGATTCTCTTCGGGCTGGCTTTTGAAAAAGATAGCAATCTGATTGGCCATATGCACCATTTTCTCAGGGGACATCACGCAACTCCACTTTGATCCGGTCTGGATGGGAATAAACATCAAACCCGCCACCCCGTGCAAAGGCGACCAATGTGATCCCCACAGTTTGCGCAATCTGCTGTGCGTGGGCGGTGGGTGCCGAGACGGCAATCAGGGTCGAACATCCGGCCATGGCGCATTTCTGGACCAGCTCAACCGACAAACGACTGGTCAGTACCAACGCACCGGTGGAGGCTTGAATTTTCTCAGACGCCAGCGCCCCAATCACTTTGTCGAGCGCGTTATGCCGCCCAACATCCTCTCGCACCAGAATAACGCCTTCACCCGGTCGCATAAAACCGGCCCCGTGAGTGGCTCCTGTCAGGCGATAGAGTGGCTGCTGTCGAGACAACGAATCTGTAGCAGTCGCAATATCCAAATGGCTGAATGTCGGCTCCGTAGACTGAATGACCGGCAGTTTGCGAACGGCTTGCTCAAGGCTCTCGATGCCACAAAGCCCACAGCCAACAGGCCCGGCCATTGTTCGTCGGCGCCGCTTTAGAGCGTCTCGGCGATCCTCGCGCAGCCAGAACCGCGCTTCGATGCCCAATGTATGGGAAGCGATTTCATGCCGTTCGATCTGCTCAAGCGACGAAACAATACCCTCGCTGAGGGCAAAGCCATAGGCGAAATCGAGCACATCTTGCGGGCTTGCCATCATGACAGCAAGCGTTGTGCCATCATAAACCATTGCCACAGGCACCTCTTGTGGCAGCGTGCGACGAACGGGAAATATCCCCTCGGCTTGAAAGGAAACGCCGTTTAAACTCTCAACATGCTCATGCGCCATAGCTGATATCACTCCGCAGCTGGCGCAATGCGGCGCGCACGTGTGGCTTGGGCCGCATAATCGTCTTGCCATTCAGTCGGACCGTTGGATGGGCTAACCTGCACCGCTGTCACCTTATATTCAGGACAGTTGGTCGCCCAATCGGAGAAATCAGTGGTCACCACATTGGCCTGTGTGTCGGGGTGATGAAAGGTGGTGTAAACAACGCCGGGGCTGACACGATCCGTTATGGTCGCACGCAAGGACGTGCCGCCAGATCGACTGGCCAGCCTGACCCAATCCCCATCCTTAACCCCGCGCACCTCTGCGTCGTGGGGGTGTATCTCCAGCCGATCCTCTTCGTGCCACACAACATTCTGTGTGCGTCTGGTCTGGGCTCCGACATTATACTGGCTTAAAATCCGCCCTGTGGTTAGCAAAAGTGGAAAACGAGGGCCGGTTTTCTCATCCGTTGCCACATATTCTGTGACAATAAACCGGCCTTTGCCACGCACAAATCCATCCACATGCATAATCGGCGAACCTTCCGGATAGGCGTCGTTGCAAGGCCACTGGATTGACCCCATTTCCTCCAAAAGATCATAGGTGACATTTGCAAAGGATGGCGTAGTTGCCGCAATCTCGGCCATGATTTCAGAGGGATGCTTGTAGGACCATTGTGCGCCCATAGCATTGGCCAACAATTGGGTCACCTGCCAGTCGGCATAGCCATTCAGCGGCTTCATCACTTCACGAACGCGATTGATCCGTCGCTCTGCATTGGTGAAGGTGCCATCTTTTTCCAAAAAACTCGATCCGGGCAAGAAAACATGGGCGTAGTTGGCGGTTTCATTGAGAAACAGGTCATGCACAATCACGCACTCCATCGCGGCCAGACCCGCCGCTACATGCTTGGTGTCAGGGTCCGACTGCAGAATGTCTTCTCCCTGACAATAGAGCCCCTTGAAGCTGCCATCAACAGCCGCGTCCAGCATATTGGGGATCCTAAGACCCGGTTCCGGATCAATATCGACACCCCAGGCATCTTCAAAAATCTGTCGCGCCTCTTTGCCTTTGACATGGCGATAGCCGGGCAATTCATGCGGAAAACTGCCCATATCGCAAGCGCCCTGAACATTGTTTTGCCCGCGCAATGGGTTCACACCCACGCCATCGCTCCCGATATTTCCGGTCAGCATGGCAAGATTGGCTATACCCATAACGGTGGTAGAGCCTTGGCTATGCTCGGTCACGCCCAAACCGTAATAGATCGAGCCTTTGCCGCCTGTGGCATAGAGCCGTGCTGCCAAACGGACCTCTTTTGCTGGCACACCCGTTAATGCCTCTGTCTGTTCGGGGCTGTGACGGGCATCGCTGATGAAGTCGGCATACTGGCAATATTCGTCCCAATCACATTTGGCGCGAATGAACGCCTCATTGACCATGCCCTCGGTAATAATCACATGGGTCATGGCAGAGACCAGTGCCACGTTGGTTCCGGGACGCAGAGCGAGATGGTGTGATGCTTTGATATGGGCGGATTTGACAAGGTCAATCCGGCGCGGATCAATGACGATCAGCTTTGCACCCGCACGCAACCGCTTTTTGAGGCGGCTGGCAAACACCGGATGCCCGTCGGTCGGGTTGGCTCCGATGACGATGGCCACGTCGGTCTGTTCTACGCTGTCAAAATCTTGTGTGCCTGCAGAGGTGCCAAAGGTCTGGCCCAAGCCATAACCGGTGGGCGAGTGGCAAACGCGGGCGCAAGTATCGGTGTTGTTGTTGCCAAAAACCGCGCGCGCCAGCTTCTGCACAAGGAAGGTCTCTTCATTGGTGCAGCGGCTGGACGTGATCACGCCAATGGACTTTGGGCCGTAAGTTTTTTGCAGTCCGCGCATCTTTCGCGCCGCAAACCCGAGCGCCTCGTCCCAGCTGACCTCACGCCAGGGTTCATCAATGTGATCGCGGATCATCGGCTTGAGGATGCGATCCTTGTGTTGGGCATAGCCATAGGCAAACCGGCCTTTAACACAGGAATGGCCACGATTGGCTTTGCCGTTTTTATACGGCACCATGCGGACCATTTGATCGCCATTCAACTCGGCCTTGAAGGAACAGCCAACCCCGCAATAGGCGCAAGTGGTGACGACAGAGCGTTGCGGCGTACCCAGCTCTATCACTGATTTTTCTTGCAACGTTGCGGTAGGGCAGGCCTGAACACACGCGCCACAGCTCACGCAGTCAGAGCTGAGAAAACTGTCCAGAGCCGTTCCTGCGCTGACCCGACTATCAAATCCGCGCCCCTCGATGGTTAGCGCAAAGGTGCCTTGCACCTCCTCGCAAGCCCGCACGCAACGGCTGCATACAATGCATTTGCTGGGGTCGTAACTAAAATAGGGATTGCTGTCGTCTTTGGCCGTCCAAAGCCTGTTGGCCTCGCCTGTATTGTTCCGTGCGGTGAAATGGTTGGCGATTGTACTCTGATCAGGCGCCTTGTAGCGCACATCGCGCAGGCCCACAGCGCCCGCCATATCTTGCAATTCACAATCGCCATTGGCGCTGCATGTCAGGCAATCGAGCGGATGGTCCGAGATATACAGCTCCATCACACCTTTGCGGATTTTTCGCACATGCTCACTTTGGGTTTTGATCACCATGCCTTGGGCAACGGGTGTGGTGCAAGACGAGGGGGTGCCTTTGCGACCTTCAATCTCGACAACACAAAGGCGGCATGACCCAAAGGCTTCCAAACTGTCGGTGGCGCATAACTTGGGGATGTCAATATCGAGATGGCTCGCCGCCCGCATGACGCTGGTGCCATCGGGAACGGTCACGTCAAAGCCATCAATCGTCACCGTGATTGGAGCGCCTTGCCGTTCAGGTGTGCCAAAATCGCGATCATCATGGATGGTGCTGAGGGATGTCATTCTGCAGCCTCCTTGGTGGTCGAGAAGTCATCGGGGAAATGCTCAAATGCCGACATAACCGGATGATAGATAAAGCCACCCAATGCGCAGAGCGAGCTGTCATGCATCAGCTCGCATAGGTCACTCAACAGCGCAGGCGCTTCGTGGTCCCCCGCTGCGATGCGATCGATGGTTTCCACTCCGCGTACCGAGCCGACGCGGCAAGGTGTACATTTTCCGCAGCTTTCTATGGCGCAAAATTGCATGGCGAAGCGGGCCATTTCCAACATATTGGTGGTATCATCAAAGACCACCAATCCGGCATGGCCCATGAGGCCACCCTCTGCACCCAGCTCCTCATAGCCGATGGGCGTGTCGAATTTTTCAACGGGCAAGTAGGAGCCAAGCGGGCCACCAACCTGCACTGCCTTGATAGGGCGTCCATTGCGTGTGCCGCCGCCGATGTCCATGACCGTTTCGCCCAACGTGATGCCAAAAGCGGTCTCGAACAGTCCGCCGTATTTAACGTTACCAGCGAGCTGCAATGTGACCGTGCCGCGCGACCGGCCAACACCAAAACTGGCGTGATGCGCGGCGCCTTTTTCAAAAATCACCGGTACGGTGGCAAGGCTGATCACATTGTTGACCACGGTCGGCTTTCCCATGAAGCCTTGCAGAGCGGGCAGGGGTGGTTTGGCACGCACCACACCGGGGTTGCCTTCAAGGCTATTCAGCATTGAGGTTTCTTCGCCACAAATATAAGCGCCAGCCCCAACGCGCACTTCCATATCAAATGCCTTGCCCGAGCCAAGCACGTTGGTGCCCAAAATACGGTTGATCCGCGCGAGATCGACCGCCGCACTCATGATCTTGATCGCATCGGGATATTCGGACCGGATATAGACAAAACCATGGGTGGCGCCGGTTGCCAGTCCGGCAATGGCCATGCCCTCAATGACGCTAAAGGGGTCACCTTCTATGATCATCCGATCGGCGAAGGTTCCGCTGTCGCCTTCATCGGCGTTACAAACGATATATTTGCGCTCTGCCTGAGCTTGGCGCACGGTGTCCCATTTGACGCCCGTGGGAAAGCCCGCTCCGCCGCGTCCGCGTAGGCCGGATTGTTTGACTTGCTCGACGATGTCAGCGGCACTCATGGCAATGGCACGCTTCAGCCCGACCAGACCGCCATGGGCCTCATAGTCAGCCAGATTCAATGGGTCAATGACACCGCAACGGGCAAATGTGAGCCTTGTTTGGCGTGCCAGAAAAGGAATATCTTCAACTCTTCCGAGGCTTTCAAGGGATCCGTCAAGCATCGCCGAAACCTGATCTGGTGTAACAGCGCCATAGCCCACCCGCCCGTCGCCGCGGTCAATCTCAACCAGCGGCTCAAGCCATGCCATGCCTCGCGTTCCCGTGCGGATGATTTCAATTTTGTGGCCCTGCCGACACGCTTCTTTGACAATGGCGTGGGTCACTTCCTCTGCGCCCAAAGCTTTGGCCATACTGTCGAGTGGAACGTAAATTTTCATGCGCCCGCCTCCTCAAGCAGTTTGTGCAGGCGCGTCTCATTCATGCGTCCAATCACGGTGTCATCGACAATCACGGCAGGCCCACATGCACACATGCCGAGGCAATAAACAGGCGCGATGGTCACCGCTCCATTGTCGGTGGTCTCGTTCCAGCCTTTGCCCAGTCGTTCAAGCGCTGATTGCGCCAATGCCTTGGCTCCAACAGCCTGACAAGCCTCGGCTTGACAGATTTTGATCACATGTGCACCGACAGGGCGCCGCGTGAAATCATGATAAAAACTAAGGACGCCGTGCAATTCGGCTTTGGTAATGTTGAGTGCATCTGTGATGGGGGATTCTGCTGAGGCCGGAATGTAACCAAAGGCATCTTGCAGGGCGTGTAAAATCGGCAGCAGTGGCCCTTCCAAATGCAGATGATGCGATATGATCGAGCTAATTTCGTCAGTTTTTTGCTTGGTGGCAATGGTCATCGGCTGTCTCCCCCCCAGCAGAGTGGGGGATCGAACCAATACCCCAATTTTGCCCCTCCATAGTATCACTTACTTTGTTGTTATCAATGATAATCAAAACGGCAATGGGGGCAATAAGTCTGATTTACAGTTGCGCACTATTCGGTGTCACTTGTGGGGATTTAAAATGTCTGCACCAAACTGAAGCCCTTATGCTGATGGCTTTTGCCAGCGTCCTTGTCTGGTTAAATGGCTATCGATATAGTGGCCCAACCTTTGTCTCAATCTCCGATTGGTCCTATATATCAGATGCGCTGGCTGTCCACCCTATCTGCGATGCTCGCCGCTGCGGCAGTCGTCACTGGGATTTTCTGGCTTTCCTTTGGCTATTTTCAGTCAGAAGAAGCCTCCAAATCACAGGGGCAACTCTCGCTCTACCGCAGCACGTTGATTGCCGAATTGCAGCGTTTCTCGCATCTGACCCATATTCTCGCTCGCGATCCATTTGTGATCGAAACAAGCAATGGCGCAGACACAGCAGTGCTCGACAAGCGGCTGAAAGAATTTGCAGAAGTGTCCGGTATCGATGCCATCTATTTGATGGGAAAAGACGGTGTTACAATTTCAGCGTCCAATGCACACAGCACGACCAGCTTTGTGGGGCAGAACTATTCCTTCCGCCCCTATTTTCTCACTGCGATGAAGGGGGAGCACGGGCATTTTTATGGAATCGGTGCGACCACCGGCTTGCCGGGCTATTTTCTCGCCGATGTTGTGCGCAATCGTCAGGGGACAATCTTGGGTGTTCTTGCCATCAAGATTGATCTTTCAAAGCTGGAACAGCGCTGGCGCCAAGCCGGTGAACAGGTCTTGATGGTCAATGGTGACGGGGTCGTGCTTTTGGCCTCCAATCCCGCGTGGCTCTATCATGTTCTCAGTGATCTGACGCCGGAGCAGCGCAACAAAATCCAACAGGCTAGACAGTTCCCGGGTCAGGCGCTTGAGCCCCTCGATTGGAAAGCAATTCCCCCCCAAAGAGCCAGAATAGGGCGCAATCAGCGACTGCATCTCACAAGTGACGACTTGCCTCATGACTGGGCCTTGCACTATTTTGCCTCCGATGACCGCGCAGTGGCGCGCAGCTGGCTGGTTACCGGCTTTGCAATATTGATAGCTGGTCTGGTTTTTCTTTATTTTCAGCTGCAAAGAACCCGTCGTATCGGCGCAGCTCTCAAGCGATCAGAAGAAGAAGAAGCCTTGTTGCGCGAGGCCAACGAAAGGCTGGCGATTGAAATCGCCGAACGACGCACTGCTGAGCAACAATTACAAAAAACGCAGGATGAGTTGGAGCGCGCCAGCCGGTTGGCCGCATTGGGTCGCCTAGCGGCAATGGTTACCCACGAACTTGGCCAGCCGATTGCCGCCATGCGCAATCATATCGCGGTCGCAGAAATGGCCGCGCAGGCAAAACCCACCTTCACTGACCTGATTGGCGGGCTGGTGGATCGCATGGAAGGCATTACCAGACAACTGAAATTTTTCGCCCGCACAGATGCGGAAGACTTCGACAATATTGATTTGCGTGAGGTTATGCAGGTCTCGCTAGGGCTGGTAGAACCCAACCTCGAAGAAGCGAAAGTTGCCATCACGCTGGAGTTGCCACCGGAACAGCAGTGGGTGCGCGGCAATCGCTTTCGGTTGGAGCAGATCGTGACCAATCTGTTGCGCAACGCGGTGGACGCCTGCGAGGAGGTGAATGAGCCGGAAATTGATGTCAAAATGGGTAAAACAAAAAACACCGTCTGGTTCGAGATTTGGGACAATGGGCAGGGCTTGGGTGATGCCACACTGGATGATCTGCAAGAGCCCTTTGTGACCACGCGTGAGAGTGGTCGCGGTATGGGGCTGGGGCTTGCGATATCGGCCGGGATCGTCAAGGATCACGACGGCCAGATGTCCGCATGGAATCGAGATACTGGCGGGGCGGTCTTTCGGGTCGAATTCCCAGAGATTGTTACTGCGATTGAAACTGAGACAAACAACCAAGCAAGTGAGCCGACATGAGCGAAGAGCAACAACACAGCATTCTCATTGTCGATGATGACAAAGCCATGCGGCAATCCCTTATTGATTTGATGGAGGCGGCGGGCTGGCGTGTTGAGGCTGTGTCCCGCGCCAACCATGTGTTGGACCGATTGGCCGAGTTTCAACCAGATGCCATCTTGTCCGATGTTCGTATGCCGGGCATGTCTGGATTGGATCTCTTGGCCAGCCTCGACAAGAGCATTTCGCCACCCTTGGTTTTGATTTCTGCCCATGGCGACATTCCCATGGCCGTGCAGGCCATTCAAGACGGCGCTTACAGCTTTGTAGAGAAACCCTGCGAGCCACGGCGTCTGCTGACCATCATGCGCAATGCCGCCGAGCAATATCGTATGCGCCAAACCAACGCGCGGCTTAAACAAAGACTGATGCACCTGTCCGGCCTCGATCGCAGATTGTTAGGCCAGACAGATGAAATCAACCTGTTACGGCGTGATGTGATCGATTTGGCCGACAGCACGGCATCGGTTTTGGTGCAGGGCGAAACAGGCACAGGCAAAGAGCTTGTTGCGCGTGCCTTGCATGATCTAGGCCCTGATGCGGATGGCCCCTTTTTGGCGCTCAACTGTGCTGTTCTCTCGCCAGAAACCTTTGAAGCCGAAATGTTCGGCATCAAAGGGGGCAAGGATGGCCGCTTGCTGGCCGCCTCGGGAGGAACCTTGTTCCTTGATGAAATTTGTTCCTGCCCGTTGCCGGTGCAGGCTCAGCTGCTACGGGTGATCGAGAATAAACGCATTTTGCCCGTTGGTGCCAATGTGCCGATCCCCGTGCGCTTTCGGGTGATATCCGCCAGCAATGAAGATATGCAGAAAGCCGTCGCCGAAAGTCGTCTGCGGCAAGATTTGTTGTTCCGCATCAATACGTTGGTCCTCACTTTGCCTACGCTGCGGCAACGGCGGGATGATCTTGCTTTGTTAATGACCCATTTCCTGTCCGACTATGCCCGTATCTATGAGACGGCGGTACCAGAGCTGTCGCCTGATGATCTGGCCGCTATGATGACCCATGATTGGCCTGGCAATGTGCGTGAATTGCGCTCGGTGGCAGAGCGGCGTGTGCTGGCCGCTCGCAGAGGCAGTGCCACCATGATGCAGATGATCCAGAGTGATCTGATGCTTGAGGGCATTCCGAGCACTTTGCGAGAAGCTGTTGCTGCGTTTGAACGCGAACTCATCGGCAAAGCCATCCGTGATCAGGAAGGCCGCATGGACGCCACTGCTGAAGCGCTGGGAATAGGGCGGCGCACCCTCAATGAGAAAATCGTTAAATTGGGGCTCGACAAGGATGCCTTGCTCTAGCCCCCAAGTCGTTACTGGTCGAGTGTCGAAAATAGCAGTTCCAACACACATTGCATCTAGGCCGATGTGAGCATAGTGCGCGATTCATTTGACGGGTAGAATAATTAGTTGTAGCATGCAACTATGAGCAATATCGTATCGATTGATCAACTTGATCAAATCCGCAAAAGTTCTCGCATCATTGTCCGAGAGCTTGGCTTCTTGAAAAAGGGCCTTGCTGGAACAGGTTTGTCGCCCTCCGCAGTTCATGCGATTATAGAAATCGGCAATCAGTCTACTCTGCGTGCTTCTGATCTCCGGGTGTTGTTAGGCTTAGAAAAGTCAACAATCAGTCGGCTGCTAATGAAGCTTGAGGAGAAGGGGCTGTTGATCGCAACAAGGGCCAACTCCGATCCAAGGAACAAGGATCTGGCTTTGACACCGAAGGGTATGGAGCTGTTTGATGACATTGAAGCCTTTGGGCGTGGACAAGTAAAAACGGCTTTGGCCAATTTGCCAGAAGACGAGCAGCATCTGATCTCCCAAGGGCTTGCGACATACGCTGATGCCTTGAAGAACCGCATTTCTAGCCCCCAGCAGGCGCCATCACTGCAAATTCCCGCATTTCATATCCAAAGTGGGTATAGCCCGGGTTTGCTTGCACGTGTGACCGAGATGCACATCCAGTATTATTCTACAAATTTTGGCTTCGGCTCGGTCTTTGAATGCAAGGTAGCATCAGGAATGGCCGCTTTTATGGAACGGCTTTCAAATCCGGTGAATATTACGCTCTACGCAAAAATTGACGAGCGCATTGTGGGCGCTATTTCCGTTGATGGCGAGGATCTTGGACCGCACATTGCCCACTTGCGGTGGTTTATTCTCGACGACGCGGCCCGTGGCAAAGGCATCGGCACAGTGCTTATGAAAGAAGCGATGGCACACATCAAAAAGCACAAGTTCTCAGAATCCCGATTGTGGACCTTCAAGGGGCTCGAACCAGCGCGGCATCTATATGAAAAATTCGGGTTTGTGTTGGAAAAAGAGTGGTTGGGCAAGCAATGGGGACCCGAGGTTAACGAACAGATTTTCGTACGGAAACATGCCAATAGTTAGTGGTACTTATCCGATACCGCTCATCGGGACCATAAAAAGCCTACAATAGTTTAGCCTGCCTGTCGCTAACCGGCGGTTTTGCACCCGATTTTCAGCAGACCCTGCCCTGCGGATTTCCGCAGGGCAGGGTCTGCTGCTTGCGCAATTTTCCTCATAGTCAAAGCGCACAGGATCATCAATGGTTGGAACAGCTATAAACTATTGCATGCATCTCGGGAGGAATATCCATGCGCAAGTTTCTCGGCCAAGCGGCCATTATCGCCCTTTCTGTCTCTTTCGCGTCTGAAGCCTTTGCTGTTGAATGGAATGTTTCCGTTTGGGGCAAACGCCGTGCTTTCACTGAACATGTTGAAAAGCTGGCAGAGCTGGTCAAAGAAAAATCCGGTGGCGACTTTACCCTTAACATCAGCTACGGCGGTCTATCAAAGAACCGTGAAAACCTCGATGGTATTTCCATCGGCGCGTTTGAAATGGCTCAGTTCTGCGCAGGGTATCACCGCGATAAAAACCCATCCATCACCGTTCTTGAGCTTCCATTCCTTGGCGTTTCTTCGCTGGAACAGGAAATCGAGCTTTCCATGGCGGTCTACAATCATCCTGCCGTGAAAGACGATCTTTCTCGTTGGAACGCCACGCTGCTAATGCCTTCTCCGCTGCCACAGTATAACATTGTCGGAATCGGCGATGCACCCAAAAGCCTTGAAGAGTTCAAAGGCCTGACCGTGCGTGCGACCGGTGGCATCGGTGCCGCGATGAAAACCATCGGTGCGGTTCCCACCTCCATGTCAGCGACGGAAGTGCGTCAGGCTATGGATAGCGGCGTTGTGAAGGCGGTCAGTTTTGCTCCGCATGCTCACATGTCTTTTGGTACCATCGAAAACGCCAAATGGTGGACGACCAACCTCAATCCGGGCACTGTGAACTGCCCTGTTGTGGTCAACACCGACGCGCTGGATTCTCTGTCTGATAAAAACCGCGAAGCCTTGCTTGGGTCTGTAGACGAGTCTCTTGCCCACTATGTTGATTATTACAACAACAAAACCATGAAGGCTTGGGGCCCTGCACTTGAAGAGCGTGGCATCGAGAAAATCACCTTTACCGATGATCAAATCGCCAGCTTCAAAGAAGCCGCTGCTGCCCCTGCCGCAAAGGCATGGATCGAAGACAACACAGCAAACGGCTTGCCAGCGCAAGAGTTGTATGACCTTGTGACCGGCATGATCGCTGCTAAAAAATAACGCTGCTTCATCCTGCGCCTTAAGCAACAAGGCGCAGGACTTTTTTCTGTATCATTACCGTTGAATGGAGGCCCGCTATGGCAGGCTCCGCGTTGCTGTTATCGGACGACAGCACCCTTAGTAAGATCGACCAATCGCTCAATAAAGTTGAGGCATTTCTGGCCCTACTTAGTGGTTTGGCCGTCTTTGTGCTTATGTTGCTGGCCGTCTTTTCTGTCAGTGGTCGCAATTTTTTCAATCAACCTTTGCCCGGATATGTTGATTGGATTGAACAAGCCATGCCTTTGATCGCTTTCATGGGCATTGCCTATGTTCAGCGCAACGGTGGCCATATCCGTATGGATATGGTGGTTGGCGCCCTGCGTGGTCGCCCCCTTTATTTGGTTGAAATTATCACCACGCTGGCCATCCTGATTTTGATGATCTTGCTGGTCTGGGGCACATGGGCGCACTTTCTGCGCAGCTTTGATTTTTCTGCCATCATGTGGAGCCGAGACAGTTCGATGGATATTGCGTTACCGATTTGGCCTGCCAAACTATTGGCGCCAGTCGCATTTTTCACGCTCTGCCTACGCTTGGTGCTGCAAATCTGGGCCTATGGTCGGGCCTTTATCCGCAATGACGAAACGCCAATCGCCGTACCTCTGATCGCCGATGCAGCCGCTCAGGCTGCCGAAGAAGCCGGACATGTTTCCGGCCATGACACATAGGGAGAGACATTATGGAACCGATTGAAATTGGCCTGATAGTCTCCGCTGGCATGCTCGTTCTGGTGATTTTGGGAATGCGCGTGGCCTTTGCTGCCGGTCTTGCCGGTCTGGTTGGTCTTGTCTGGATTTTCTGGGCCAAACGCGGGTACGATTCAGAGCAATTCGTTTGGGCGCTGACTGTTGCTGTTAAAACGGCTGGGCAGGTGCCACATTCGAAAGTGTCGTCACAAGCCCTCAGCCTGATTCCGACATTCATTCTCATTGGTTATCTTGCCTATTATGCTGGCCTGACTAAGGCGCTGTTTGAGGCGGCCAAACGCTGGCTTGCTTGGGTACCCGGTGGTTTGGCTGTCTCTACGGTGTTTGCTACTGCTGGCTTTGCTGCCGTTTCGGGCGCTTCCGTGGCGACGTCTGCGGTTTTTGCGCGCATTGCCATTCCCGAAATGCTGGCGATCGGCTACGACAAGCGTTTTGCTGCCGGTGTCGTGGCGGCTGGAGGAACGTTGGCGTCGCTCATTCCGCCATCGGCAATTCTGGTGATCTATGCCATCATTGTGGAGCAGGATGTCGGCAAACTGTTGCTGGCTGGCTTCATCCCAGGTGTGTTTTCTGCCATCATCTATGCAATGCTGATCATTGGCATGGCGATGACAATCAAGGGCTTTGGTCCTCCGGTCAGCGGGTTTACATGGCGTGAACGCTTTGCTTCACTTCCGCCTGCGTTGCCTATTGTCATCGTGGTTTTCACCATCATCTTCTTTGTCTACAACCCCTTTGGTGGTGATGCCTTTGGCACGCCAACAGAAGGTGGCGCTATCGGGGCCTTTGTGGTGTTCGTCATGGCGGTTTGGCACGGCATGCGTTGGTCTGAACTGAAAGACTCGTTGATGGAAACGGCCAAGCTAACCGTGATGATTTTTACAATCATCTGGGGCGTTCTGATTTATGTGCGTTTTCTTGGCTTCGCCCAATTGCCTGATGCTTTCTCAAACTGGATTACATCACTGACGGTGTCCCCGATGCTCATTCTGGTTTGTATTCTGTTGGCTTATGCTGTGCTCGGCATGTTTATGGATGCCATTGGCATGCTGTTGCTCACCTTGCCTGTGGTTTATCCCGCAGTGATGGCGCTCAATGGTGGTGAGCTTGTCTCTGCTGCCGACAGTACTTTTGGCATGAGTGGACCTATGTGCGCTATTTGGTTCGGCATTCTGGTGGTTAAAATGGCAGAGTTCTGTTTGATCACCCCACCGATAGGGCTCAATTGTTTTGTGGTGGCTGGCGTGCGGGACGATCTGACGGTGCAGGATGTATTCAGGGGTGTCACACCTTTCTTTCTGGCCGATGCCGCGACCATTGCGTTGTTGGTGGCCTTCCCTGCAATTGTGCTTTGGCTACCAAGTCAGGCTTAGCTTTGCTGCTGCCGTGTTTGATATGAATAAAAGGCCCGCTGTATGCAGTGGGCCTTTTGCTATTTGTGGCTACCGAACACTTACATATTCACGTCTGTTGCAATTGGTGATATGCATGGCACCGCTGATAGGGATTAGCGTGCCTCTCCGCGCAATGAAGGTCGTTCAGGGGGAAATATGGCAGAAGATGTCTTGACCAAGCCCAATCCGCGTCGACGTGCTCCCGCTCGTCCTCCGACTGGGCCAGCGCGCTTTTTTAGCGAAAGTGGCACGACAAGCAGTGAGGCTCTTTACTGCCAGCTGCATGAGGCCATTGTCAGCATGGAGCTGCTTCCGGGAACCCCGATATCCGAGTCGCATTTGGCTGCAGAGAATGGTGTCAGCCGAACACCGGTCCGAGAGGCAATCAAGCGTCTTGCTAAAGAAAAACTGGTCGAAACGGTCGCCAAATCCGGCACATTTGTGGGCCGCATTCCTATCTCGTCATTGATCGAGGCATCGTTGATCCGGCGCACGTTGGAACTGGAGATGGCGCGCTGCGCAACAGCCTGCCTTACTGCCGCAGATATCGCCAAGTTGCGACGCTGTATTCAACAGCAGAAGCATGCTTTCCGGGATGGCGAGATTAAGATTTTCCATCAAAGAGATGAGGAGTTTCATCAAACCATATCTGTCGCTGCTGGCTACGAGGGCATCTGGGACCACATCCAACAAGTCAAAGTTCAGCTCGATCGGTATCGTCAGCTAACCTTGCCGCAAGCTGGCCGTATCGAAAAAACCATTGATGAACATAAAGCCATTTTAGCGGCGATGGAGAGGGGCGACCCGAGTATGGTTGCCGCTGCACTGGAATTTCACCTAGGAAAATTGAGCATAGACTTACAGATATTGCGCCAAAAGTGGCCAAACTATTTCATCCACGATATCGAAACATGATGTCTGCACCTGAGCGGGCAGGGGATAGCTGTGTTTTTTGAAAGGATGCGAGGTCTATAAATTATGCACCATTAAATTCAGAGTTATGCATTTTATGCATGTCTCCTAAATCATATCAGCGCTTTTACTGATCTCCATTGGTTGTATTGTGTGTGCAAATTCAATGTGTTTTTGGAGATCCATCATGTTTCATCATATTAAAGAAATTGCATCATCTGTTGGCAATATTGTCATGAGCCTGCCTGCTGCTGCGCGCATTGCCAATGATGTAGAAATCGGCCGTCACCCTAATGAGGATGATTTGCGCACTTTGGGCCTTCCAACCGATATCAATCTTAAATAAACGCCATGCGCCATGGAAAAATGGCGCGTGTATCCGACTGATGAATGAGCCCAATCCCCTATTAAGACCATAGACGCAAGGGGAGGGCTCAGTCTCAGCGTGGAATCGGCTCCATATAAAAGCTGCTTTCACCATCATGCTTACGGCCACTGTTGGCATGTTGCATCTGCGAACCCATCTCTCAACCCAGTTGTCGACCCCCTGCTGATGTAGCCCCAACCAGCGATCATTTCCCCAATGATGTGTGCAGTGTGGTGCGTTCAGATGGCTTTTAGCCTCACTTCGTGTGTTGTCATGATGAGTGAGCAGACAGTCAGGTAATTTTCAGCTGATTTCTGATCTTTTTCCATGAAATGTTCTGAACGGTGCCGATGATGCAATCGAGTGCCTTTCCGGTTTATGATCGGTTGCAATTGACCCGACTGTTTTTTGCTCTATCGTTTCTGGCTACTCAACCAAGCCAAGTAGTTTGAGAAACACAGCACACATATTTCAGTATTCATAAATTGGGATTCGATATGAAACTCTTCTACTCGCCCGCATCACCCTACGTTCGTAAGGTTATGATGATGGCTCTCGAAACCGGACAAAAGGTTGAAAAGCTTTCTCAGTCGGGAAGTCCGGTAAATAGAGACCTCGCCATTGTCGAACACAACCCCACGGGTAAAGTGCCGACTGTTATTCTGGATAGTGGTGAAACGCTATATGATAGCCGCGTCATCACCCGCTGGATGGATGAGCAGCATGATGGGACGCCGATGTATCCCGATGCGCCCCGGCTTTGGACAGTCCTGCGGCGAGAAGCCCTCGCCGACGGCTTGCTTGATGCGGCATTGCTCGCTCGTTATGAAACCGTGATGCGGCCTCAAGACAAACTCTGGCCAGCATGGTTAGAAGGGCAGATGCTAAAGATAGACGCATCGCTGGATCAGTTGGAAACCGAGGTTGAGAGTTTTGTAGATATCGATGCTGGCTTGATCGCGATCGGCTGTGCTCTAGGTTATCTGGATTTCAGATTTTCCGATTTGGGATGGCGAGATGCCCGCCCCGCGCTTGATACTTGGTTCAAGACCTTTTCGATGCGGAATTCAATGATTGAGACCAAGCCTTCTTAAAGGATCTGACACTGCCATCTCCCCCGAAAAACAATAGCTTTTCGGGGGGGATGGCGCAAAAAAACGCGCGTGCAGCTCGCTTGGACTATTTGAGGCTTCGAGCCAAGTTCGCAAGACCTTTGGCCAATATGCTCACATCTGATCCAACAGCAAGAAAATCCACACCCATCGCTTTGTATGTTTCGGCCATAGCAGGATCAAACGTCAGAATGCCTGCGGCCTTTCCAGCGCTCTGAATTGTGCTGATGGCTTTGTTAATGACGGTCTGAACCTCTTTCGCCTCTGGGTTGCCCAGATACCCCATATCTGCGGACAAATCCGCCGGCCCGATAAATATACCATCGATGCCGTCTAGCGCTAGGATGTCCTCGAGCGCTGCGATTCCTGCCATACTTTCTATCTGCAGAATCAGACAGACTTCGTCATTGGCCGTGATGAGATAATCGGGAATGGAATTATACAAAGAGGCACGGGCGAGAGCGGCACCTACGCCGCGAACACCTTTGGGCGGATATAGGATGGACTTTACCGCTTCTCGTGCTTGTTCGACGCTGTCAATCATGGGGATGAGAATGGTCTGTGCACCAATGTCCAGCATTTGTTTGATTTCGGCGCGATTGTCATCACGGACACGAACGACGGCTTGGCCTTTATCACCAATTGCACGCAATTGGTCTTGAATGTCCCGCAGCCCGATGGGGCTGTGTTCGCCATCTATGACCAACCAGTCAAAGCCAGCAACAGAACAGATTTCTGCAGCCGTTGCGCTGCCAATATCCATCCACAGTCCGATTTGGGTTTCGCCGGATTTCAGCCGTGCTTTGAAAATATTCTTGGGGGCTGGCATTTGAACCTCACTATCATTCATGGATATGGAACCGAAACAGCCTTAACCGGCATAAAATCAAATCCCGCTAGGGCTTTCGGCTTGCTCAGGTCTCATCGAGATAACTGCGCTGTTTATACAGGTTGGAACCAACCGATTAAAGCTGATTTAGACGATCAAATTTGTTTCTTTGTGATCCTAGCGTGAGTCTGCAGCTGTTGGCAGGACCGGAATTTGCCATGACAATGATCCGTGCTCAGCTTGTGCTGGGAGATAGAGGAGGGCTGGCAGTGGTTTTAACATACCGAGAGAATGCGTACCGAAGGCCAACGTGGCTATTGTCGTACAAATGCGTGATTTTATCAATATTTTGAATGGTGGAGATAAATTTTTAACAGTTGTGGTGCAATACTACAGGAATATCGCAAATAAGAATTTGGTTGTGACTGGCGGAGAAACAACAATAGGTACAATGGTTTGTGTTAAATTGTGCCGTGGGGGCGAGCCGCCGAGAGGAAAAATACATGTTGAAGAACCTATCCATACGAAACCTCCTGATAGGGTCGTTTTCGCTCGTTGCTGTCATGACTTTGGGCTTCGTTGCCGTTTCAGAGTGGATGTCAAGCCGCGTAGAAGAGTCGGCAGAGTTGGCTTTGGAAAAATCAATAAGAATCGCTGGGCCATCATTGGCGCTGACCGCAGTTACAAAACAGATCCAGACTGATGTCGTTCAAGTCCAGCAATGGTTGACAGATATTTCTGCGACGCGCGGCCTTGATGGTCTCAACGATGGATTTGATGAGGCAGCCAACAACGCCAAGGCGTTTTACCAAGATATCGATAGGGCAACCACTCTTGCACAAGAGCTTGGTCTTAACGATCTGGTTCCAAAACTGGATGATGCGCGCACGCACTTTGAAAGTTTCTATCAAGTCGGCCAGAAAATGGCACAGGCATATGTAGATGGTGGCCCAGAGGCCGGTAATAAAATGATGGCGTCGTTTGATGCGGTTGCAGAGAAAATTGGCGCCGATGTGGATATTATTCTGCAAGCCCAAACGGCGGCTACGGCAAATCAAATCGCAGACCTGAAGCATGATATTGTTGCCGAAAAAGATCTTTCTAAAATGCGGGCGATGATCGTCTGGGCCTCTGCTATTTTCCTTCTGGTGCTGTTTGTCGCAACCACATTTATCCTGCTGGTCAGAATCATTCGGCCATTGAATCAAATCACCGACGTGTTAACTGAATTGGCCGGTGGTAATAACGACGTGGCCAATCCTTTAGCCGGTCACCATGACGAAATTGGCGCGATGGGCAAAGCGGTTGAAGTCTTCCGTAGCAATGCCATTGAGCGCAATCAAATGGAAGCAGATCGCGAAAAGCGTCAAGCAGATCGAGCCGCCAGCCACGAACGGACCGAGAGAGTCATTGAAGACTTCCAAAATGAGATGACAGCAGTTCTGGATGCTTTGGTTAGCAATGCGGATCAAATGCAGGATTCTTCAAGAGTTTTGTCTGATATCGCCGACGACACAGCAAGACGCGCCAACGGGGCGATGAGTGCTTCGGATAACGCATCAACCAACGTGGGAACCGTCGCAGCAGCGTCGGAAGAATTGTCGTCATCCATTAACGAGATTGCCAGACATGTATCCGAGACCACGGGTGTGGTAGCGGAAGCCAACCAAAACGCTAGAAGCAGCAATGAGAAAGTGGAAAGCTTGGCCTTGGCCGTCAACAAAATTGGCCAAGTGGTGACCTTGATTAAAGAGATCACCGATCAGACCAATCTTCTGGCACTTAATGCAACCATTGAAGCCGCGCGGGCAGGCGAGGCCGGCAAAGGGTTTGCTGTCGTTGCGGCGGAAGTAAAAGCCTTGGCGACGCAAACCGCCAAAGCCACAGAAGAAATTGCTTCACAGGTGGGTGCAATTCAAGCCCAGACGGGCGAAGCGGTGCTCTCGATTGATGCGATTGCCAAAACCATGGAAAAGGTCAATGGGTACACAAGCTCCATTGCAATCGCGATCGAACAGCAAGGCGAGGCAACCGACGAGATTTCTCGTAATGTTGTGGCCGCAGCAACAGGCACACAAGAGGTCGCTGATAATGTTGCCGGTGTGACGACGTCGGTCTCGGAAACCACTAAGTCAGCCACACAAGTGAAGCAAGCATCAACGGATGTGGTTACTCGCACAAATGAACTTCGGGAGGCGGTCAGTCGCTTCATCAGAGACGTTGCTGCTGCTTAATCTTCCGGCAATTGCTCGACTATATGTCAACTAACAGTGGGGGCGGAATTTTGGCCCCCACCGTATTTAGCAAATTTCCTTCCTTTGACCACTGCTCCATATCCGGTAAGAGGCTTGCCAGTCCATCTGGTGAAGGCCTTCAGATACATGTCGACCTTGTTGCAAACACCTCCCCGTGTGTGTGGTGCGATCGGTGCCGACAATCACAATGTCTATTTCCCCATCCTGCATCGACATAATCCCGCACTGCGCAAACCGGCTGAATGACCAACTCATTGGGCCACAAACGCAAGTCGATGATCTTCAGCGCTTTTAGGGCCCATGCCACAGCAAGGAACGTTAGTGTATTGCCAATGCGTGCAGCGAACGAAAGGGGGAATAACCTTGGAGCTTTAGTCTTTTTACCCCAGCCAAAGCCGTGTCCTGCAATTGATCCACTGGTTTTTGATTTGACTTTCATAGACTGACTAAGCTGTCGTGATGCGACCGGTCGAATAATGCTTCCGGCCGTTAGATAACAAGATCAAAGCACTGCGACTGTTGTAGAATCCAAATTTCCCTACCGATAAATTCATATCATGAGAGGAGAAAAATAATCTCCATCCAGCGGCAAAATTGATCTTTGACGGGGACCAAAATCTTGTGAACTTCGCCCTAAAATGAAACGTTTCATATTTATGTATCGTTTCATATTGACTCGGAGATTGCCTGTGCCTATCGTCAATACAGCCCGTGCCGGAGGACTTTGGAAACGGGCATTTATTTACAATAGGGAGGAAAGTTATGACATTTCTGAAAACGATTGCAGCCGTTGCGCTTGGTGGCATGATGATGACGAGCACTGCTCTTGCTGCAGACAAACCTGTCGTTGGACTTGTTATGAAATCGCTGGCCAATGAGTTCTTCCAGAACATGATGGAAGGCGCCAAAGCGCATGAAAAAGCGCGCGGTGACTATGTGCTCAAAGCTGTCGGTATGAAAAACGAGACCGACTTTGAATCTCAAATCAATGCAGTCGAAAACTTCATCACACAGGGTGTTGATGCCATCGTGCTTGCGCCTGCTGATTCCAAAGCAATGGTGCGTTCTGTTAAAAAGGCAATTGCCGCCGGTGTTGTTGTCATCAACTTTGATGTGGCGCTTGATGCTGAAGCCAAAAAACAGCAGAAACTGGAGTTGGCGTTTGTGGGCCCAGACAACCGTGGCGGCGCAAAGCTGGCCGGTGATGCTCTGGCCAAAAAAATTGGCAAAGGGGCTAAAGTTGTTATCGTTGAAGGCAACCCCGGAGCAGACAATGCGACCGAACGTCGTCTTGGCTTTGAAGCATCTGTAGAAGAATACGGCCTTGATTTGGTTGATAGCCGTACAGCGCATTGGGAAACTGAAGAAGCCAACTCCGTATTCTCAAACATGCTGACCGCACATCCGGACATCAAGGGTGTTATGGCCGCCAATGATTCTATGGCCATCGGAGTTGTCCGTGCCCTGCAATCAGCTGGCCGTGATGATATCGTCGTGGTTGGATTTGATAACATTCCTGCCGTTGCTCCAATGATCGAAGATGGTCGTCTTTATGCGACGGTTGATCAATTTGGCACCGATATGGCTGCCAACTCCATCGATATGGCTCTTGAAGTTGTCAAAACCGGCAAGCAGCTTGAAGGCTGGGTTAAAACACCAATTGAACTTGTAACGAAAAAATAAGTGGCGAGTGCTGTCCGGCCTTTCTGTCTAGGGAGGCCGGACGATCTCTATTTATGAAAGCAATTTCAAATGGTTGTTTCCACTCAGACACCAGATCCGGCGCATCAGATTCTGAGCGTAGCGGGATTGAAAAAATATTTTGGCGGCGTGAAGGCCCTCGACGGCGTCGATTTTTCGCTAGAGCGCGGCGAGGTGCATGCGCTTGTTGGTGAAAATGGCGCTGGTAAATCCACGCTCATCAAGGTTTTGACCGGCGTTTATGGCTTTGATGTTGGCGATATCCAGCTTAATGGCAATGACTACAAGCCCACAGCGCCCATTGATGCCAAAAAACATGGTGTTCAAGTTGTACACCAAGAATTCAATCTGCTCAGTCATTTGAGCGTGGCCGAAAATATCGCTATCGAATCTTTTCCAAGAACACGATTTGGTCTGCTTGATCGCAGCGAAATGGAGCGGCGAGCCCGTCTTGCCCTTGATGCAATCGGATTGAGTGATGTCAGCGTTAGAACGACGGTCGACAGTCTGGGGGTTGCGCACCGGCAGCTTGTCGAGATTGCTCGCGCGCTTCAGTCTGACAGTGAAATCCTGATTTTGGACGAACCTACTGCGACGCTTACAGAACGCGAAACCGAAAGACTGTTTAAAATCATTGCAGATATCAAACGGGATGGCGTCACCGTCGTATTCGTCACCCACCATCTCAATGAGGTGTTTGAAATTTGTGATCGGGTGACCATTTTCCGTAATGGAGAAACGGTTGTATCTGAAAATATCGCAGAAACAACACCGGAGAATGTTGTGCGCCATATGGTTGGGCGCAGTTTGTCCGACACCATTGACTTGCATGATGCGCGTCCGGAAAAGGGCGAGACGGCTCTTAGTTTGAACGCGTTTCGCGTTGCCGAATGTCCCCATGAGGAAGGCGTCTCGCTTGACTTGCGATATGGCGAGATTGTTGGCATTGCCGGGCTGGTTGGCTCTGGTCGCACCGAGATTTTGCGTGGTGTTTTTGGCATCAACGAAGTTTTGTCCGGAAGCATTCAGCGCGATGGACAAGACATAACGATCAAAGGGCCTGCAGACGCGATCAAAGCCGGAATCGGGTTTGTGACAGAAGACAGGAAAGATGAAGGTCTGATCCTCTCTATGTCCATTTCTGCCAATGTTGCTTTTCCCAATATGGAGAAAATCTCGCATGGCGGCATTCTGAACGGGTCAAAGGAAAACGATCTTGCTGTCGAAGGAGGAGAACGTCTTCAGCTGAAATATGGCAAGATCACAGACGCGGCTTCCAGTCTGTCTGGGGGCAATCAGCAAAAGGTCGTGCTCGCCAAATGGCTGGCAACGCAGCCAACCGTGCTTCTGTTGGATGAACCAACGCGCGGCGTGGATGTCGGGGCAAAAGCCGAAATTTATACGATATTGCGCGGTTTGGCAGAAAGTGGTGTCGCCATTTTGGTTGTCTCTTCGGAGATGCCGGAATTGATGCGGCTTTGCGATCGCATTCTGGTTTTGTCAAATCATCAAATTCAGGGCTGTGTGCAAAGGGCGGACTTTAGCGAAGAGAGAATTCTTCAGCTTGCATACCAGCAGGAATCAGCACCACGGGAAGAGAACGAAAATGAGTGAAGCGGCAAAACAAAACTGGTCATTCAAAGATTTTATCAATCAAGCCGGCATCGGCTTGGCATTGTTGGGGTTGGTGGTGTTCTTTGCGGTAACCACCGAGCATTTTCTCGCACCAAACAACATCACCAACATTCTAACCCAGATTACGATCAATCTGGTTCTGGCAGTCGGTATGACATTCGTCATCTTGATTGGCGGTATTGATTTGTCCGTTGGTTCGGTTATGGCTTTTGCGGCGGTCGTCGCTGGTAAAGCAATCACAACTGCGGGCATCAGCCCGGGTGAGGCAATTGCCTTTGCATGTCTGGCAGCTGTGCTGGCTGGCGTGGTCTGTGGCATTCTCAATGGTGTTATCAGTTCTTATTGGGGGCTACCGTCCTTTATCATATCGCTTGGTATGTTGAATATTGCACGGGGTGCCGCGCTTCATATCTCGGACGCAAGAACAATCTTCTCATTCCCGTTTGCCTTTGAAGAGTTTGGATCTGCCCAGTTTTATGGCGTCCCTATGGTGTTCATATTGGCGATGGTGTTGGTGCTGGTCGCCTGGTTTGTGTTAAACAAAACCGTCTTCGGTCGCCTAATCTACGGCATCGGCAACAATGAAGAGGCGGTGCGGCTGGCTGGTCATTCGGTTTTTTGGTACAAGGTCGCAGCTTTTGTGATCTGTGGCCTGTGTGCTGGCATCGCGGCGATCATTTATATGGCGCGTTTGAACATCTCCAGTCCAATCGCCGGTATCGGCTTTGAGCTGAATGCCATTGCTGCGGTTATCATCGGCGGTACTAGCCTGTTTGGTGGGCGTGGGTCTGTGATCGGGACATTGCTAGGGGCATTCATTATCGGTGTGCTTGCCAATGGATTGATCCTCTATGGCCTGAACGACTTCATGCGCCAAATGATTACCGGTGTGGTCATCATCGTGGCTGTCGTGCTTGACTATTACCGGGCCAAATTTGCGGGCTGAACCCACACCATTGCCAACTTTTAAAGCCGAGGTGCGTCATGAACAAAAACATTGCAATAGTTGGCAGTATAAATGTCGACCTGACAACCTATCTTGATCGTTGGCCGCAACGGGGTGAAACGATCAAGACCCGCGAAACCAAAATAGGAACGGGTGGCAAGGGCGCAAATCAGTGTTGTGCCGTTGCCAAGCTCGGTGGTGCCGTCACTATGATTGGTGCCATCGGTGATGATGGGTTTGGTCGCGATTGTGAGCAGACCTTGAAGCAAAATGGCGCACACACCGCCATCATCGTCAAAGAAGATCATTCCACCGGAATGGCCTTCATTGATGTCGGTCCGGAAGGAGACAATATCATCCGCATTACCGCCGGGGCCAACGGGGCCCTCAATGTTGATGATATTAAAGCGCAAGCAAACCAAATTCAACAGGCCGCTGTCCTTCTATTTCAGAATGAAGTGGCCGTTGAAACGTCGGTTGAAGCCGCTCGATTGGCGCGTCAGACCGGTGCTCTTTCCATTATGGATCCAGCCCCTGCAGCAAACCCGCCTTGGGATAAGGACACGCTGAACGCGTTTGATATTATTACGCCCAACGGTGGAGAAGCAGGAGCCATTCTTGGCAGGCAGCTGGAAAGCCTCAGTGACGCAGCGCTCGCCGCCAAAGATCTGGCAAGCTTGTGTCGTGTCGGAAGCATTGTGACAATGGGGCATCTTGGTGTTGCCTGGTACTTGGATGGGATCGCGGGTCAAATGGATTGCCCGAAAGTAAACGCCATAGATACAGTTGCTGCAGGTGACTGCTTTAACGGTGCTTTTGCCTTTGCAGTTTCTGACGGCATGCCTTACGCCCAAGCAATTCATTTTGCGTCTCATGCTGCGTCTTTGTCGACAACGAGGCGCGGAGCTGTTGGTTCTTTGCCAACTTTGAGCGAAGTTCGGGAATTTATTGCACAAGAGGTTGATTTTTCAACCTAATATGTGACAAAGCTTTTACAAAATGAAGCGGGTTAGTTGAACACCGAATGGTAGACCGAATAAAAACCGTCACGATCAAGGATGTCGCCAAACATGCCAATGTCTCTGTTGGTACGGTTTCTCGTGTGCTTGCCAAGAATGCTACGGTTAAACAGCCGCTTCTTATTCGCGTCAATAAATCAATTGAATTGTTGGGCTATAAACCCAATCTCGCGGCGCGGGCCCTCAGAGCCAACAAAGACGATGTGCTCGGGCTGGTCCTGCCCGATATTACCAACCCGTTTTTTGCTCAGGTCGCCAAAGAAATAGAACTCGAAGCCGCTCGGCATGGGCTGGCTGTGATTCTCGCGAGCTCTTTTGATGATCATGAAAAAGAAGCTCGGCAGGTGAGGGCCATTCTAGACAGGTCCCCGACGGGTATTATTGTCATTCCCTCAACGGATTCATTGTCATTCGAGCTTCCCGAGACAATTCCTATCATCACGATTGACCGCCCCGTTAGCAATGTCCATGAGGGCGTTTTCGCTGATCAGGAATTGGGTGCCGCTCTAGCTGCTGACCATGTATTTGAATTGGGGCATCGCAATATTGTCTATATTGCAGGTCCCAAGGACACCATTGTTTCAGAGCAGCGCAAGCAAGGTTTTAGCGCCCGTATCAAAGAGTTGTGCAAAGGTGATCCTGCGTTCAAGCTCTCGGTTCATCATGGCCTGTTCGACTATGAAGCCGGTGAGAAGGTCGCTCGGCTGGTGTTGGAAAACAACAGCGGCTCCCGACCTACCGCCATTGTTGCCGCCAGTGATCAGCAAGCTATCGGTGCCTTGCGAGAAGCCCGTGACATCGGGGTGATTGTACCCACAGAGCTGTCTATTGTAGGCTTCGATGACATCGCTTTGGCCAATATTGTCGTACCTCGCTTGACGACCATTCGGCAACCTATCGAGGCGCTTGCCAAAACGGCCGTCAAAAGGATCATTGATCCAAATAGTAACGAGGCAGACTTGGATTTGACGTGCAATTTGATCGTGCGGACATCCACAACAAAAGCACCTCAATGATCCTGATCAGACTTCAAATACATCGTCTGGTGCAATAACGCCCTTTTTGAAAATGAAGCAGCCATAAAAGCGGGTTTCGCCGGTTTGGACAACAGCATAGGCGTTTTTTGCAGCCTCATAAAAGGCAAAGCGTTCTATTTTCTGTAGCGCTTTATCCTGTCCTTGGGATGCTTTGAGTTCTGCTTCGACTTCTTGCTGCACCTTTGGGGTCTCATCCGCGGCCCCAACAACTTCCATTGCAACGGCATAGTCATCCACAAAATCATCAATTGGCATCACAGACAGAATGATTTTTGTTACTTCACTCGCGGAAAGGTTTTCCATCAAAAGCGGCTTGCCAAGAGTGGTCTGGGCAGCGACCGATTGACAGGGAAAATTGCGGTCAACCAGCACGATGGTATCGCCATGCCCCATGGCGCGTAATGTGCCCAGCATGTCACTGTTCAGTCTGTGATCAATCCCTTTAAGCATCTTGATTTCCTTCCCTAATTCAAAACGTGTTTGATTGTTTGATCTCGAATTCGCAAAGGATAATAAGGCAAAACCATCGGCAATGAAACGTTTCATTTGAGCGCATGGGCAATGGAGCATGGGCAATGGAGTATAATCACGTTGACCATGGCCGTGCAGCGCGGCAGGCATTGGCACAAGCTGTCTCAACATTCATACAGGCATGATCCACGCCACAGATGGAACCAACGTCATTCTGCAAAGGCATATCAGGAAAATGGGCCTTGAGAAAATTTCCAAACTCGCGGATAATTGCGCTTTAAAACGCCCTATAATTTATTTCGGTTGCTTGCTGATATTGATTCTTCTATGGCGTCCGACTGAAAAGTGGCCGCACCTTGTGGTCAAACCCTCCAAGTGATCCATCTCGCTGGCTACTGGTTTTTGCAGCCAAGCAGGATGAATAACACCAAGCAATTGGATATCAGGTAAGCATGCTGACTTTTGTTAGAGAAAATGCCCGTTGGCTCGGCGCAGGTTTCCTGCTGACTTTTGCCGCTGGTTTTGGCCAGACTTGGTTCATTTCCCTCTTTGCATCACAGATCAAACAGGAGTTTGGTCTGACAGATGGCTCTTGGGGCACATTATACACCGTGGCCACGCTCAGTTCCGCAGCTTTGATGTTTTGGTTCGGTTCACTCGTCGACAAGATCTCTCTGATGCGCTTTGCGACGGCAATCACGCTTCTATTCGCTTTAGCAGCGCTCATTCTTAGTTCCACAACGTCCGTCCTGATATTGGGTTTTGCGATCTTTCTGTTGCGGTTCTGCGGGCAGGGCATGTTTGGCCATATTGCCATGACTGCTATGGGGCGCTGGTTCGAGGCGACAAGAGGACGGGCTGTGTCCATTGCCAGTCTTGGCCACCCGGCAGGCGAGGTTGTGATGCCATTGATTGCAGTTTTTGCGGTGTCGGTCATCGGATGGAATGCCACTTGGATCGTTGTATCTGTGCTCCTCATTGTGGTCGTGACGCCACTGCTGTGGGTTCTATTGCGTGGCGATCGATCTCCGCATGGTAAGAAAAGCACGGTATCATCCCGTGGTCTAGGCGGGCAGCACTGGACCCGTTTTCAGGCTGTTCGGCACTGGCTTCTGCCGGCGCTTATTCCCATGCTTTTGACGCCGGGCTTTATTGGGACAGTGATTTTTTTCCATCAGACACACATCGCGGATATTAAAGGATGGTCATTGTTGGAAATGGCACCAGGATATTCCTTTTACGCAACAGCATCCGTTAGTGCTGCTTTTTTTGCCGGATGGGCATCCGATCAGTTTGGACCGGAACGCCTTTTACCGATTATACTGGTGCCCATGGCGCTGGGTGTCTTATTGATCGGGATAGGCACCGAGGTCTGGAGTTGGTATGGCGTTCTTGCTTTATGTGGCCTCACACAAGGTGCGTCAGGTGCTTTTTGGGGTGTTTTCCTTCCTGTTGCCTATGGCACGCGCTATCTCGGGGCCATTCGATCCTTGGTGACAACCGTCATAGTCGTTTCAACAGCCATCGGGCCGGGCATAACGGGCATGCTGATTGACGGTGGCATCAATTTACCTGCTCAAAGTTTCGCTATGAGCATCTGGTGTCTTGTCTTTTCAGTGTTAAGCTTCGCTATCACGCGCCGTATGAAACGCGAAGTCTAATTCAACAAAGATGAGACGTCGCCGGTTTTGAAGTCCTTCGGAAAGGGTGCCGCTTGTCTGAAGAGCCTGAAGATCACCGGCAAAAGTTGATTTTTGTTCCCGTTTGGTGGTGCGTGTCTCAAATGGCGAGCGCCGCAGCAGGCACCCTTTGCAGCCACACCCGGAGCCTCCAAGCAAAGTGAAGGAATATATATATACTGATGGCCTTTGAAAATTTATTTACAAGAAATGTCATTAGAGCGTTGTATTCGCCCAATATATATGGCTAACTTTCGAAAAAATAATTCGGTAAGGCTGGTCGGTTGAATTCGGTATTTGTGTTCCAGGCACCCAATGTAAAATTCTCCCCGTGAGACTGTTACAGATATCGGGCGGTTGTGTGCATGGTTTATCCAAGGCATCGTTCTTCAAGTGACCAAATGACGAAAATTGCAATCAACAGGGAGACAAAGCTAATGATCATCAACAAAACCATGAAATCCGCAATGATGGGCGTAACGGCGCTTGCGGGATTGGCGTTTGTCGCAGGCTCTGCACAGGCGGAAGAACTGCGTCTTTTGACATGGGGTGGTTATGCTCCGGATGAAGTGGTCAAGCTTTTCAAAGAAGAGACCGGTATCGATGTTAAGGTAACCAAATCCAACAACGAAGAAATGATTGCCAAGTTGCGCGCGACTGGTGGCGGTGGTTTCGATTTGGCACAGCCAAGCCAAGACCGTGTGGCTGGCGCGCAGGCTGAGAACCGCATTTACAAGCCTATGGATTTGTCCAAGATTGATGCTAGCCAGTTCATCACTTCCATGCTTGAGGCCACTAAAAAGAGCACCACATATGATGGTAAAGCTTATGGTGTTCCACATGTTTGGGGTACATCCGGTTTGGTTGTCGACACCAAAAAAGCTAGCATGGTCAAAGACTACACGGATCTCTGCTCCGATGATGTGAAAGGCAAAGTATCCTATCGCCTGAAGCGTCCAACTCTCATTGGTTTTGCCTTCTCTATGGGGCTTGATCCATTCGCCGCCTACGCAGACGAAGCAGCTTATGCTGAGGTTATGGGCAAAGTTGAGGAAAAACTGATTTCCTGCAAAGGCAATGTCAAAACCTATTGGGAAGGTGGCGATTCCCTGCTCAATCTGATGCGTTCGGGCGAAGTCACGGCTGCTATGGCTTGGGATACAGGTGGCTGGAAGCTGAATGGCGACAACCCGGACATAACATTTGTGGCGCCTAAATCTGGTGCTCTTGGTTGGATCGACGCGTTTGTGCTGCCTAAAAAAGGTAAGAATGACGACGCTGCCTACAAGTGGATCAATTTTGTCATGCAGCCCGAAATCGCTGCCATGATCACGGCATCTGCAGGCAACTTCACTGCTTCCAAAGGGGCTGATGCCTTTGCAGAAGAGAAACTGAAAGCGCAGTTCCAGACGTCTTTCCCTGCTGCTGATTTGGACAATATCAAATGGTACCCACCAGTACCTGCTGGTCTTGAAACCATTGAAGGTAAGGTTTTGGATCGTGTGAAAGCTGCCAAAAGCAACTGACCTGATCGCTAAATACTGTCCCTCTCGGCTTGGCCGAGAGGGATCTAATAATCTGCAATTTTATAATCTCTCTCCATCGAATAAATATGATGCTTGGTTGTCTGGAGATTAACCCTAGACTGCGTGCTGGATTTTTTCCAATATGCGAGCCGCAAGATGGACCTGAGATGGGAACAAAATACTATGAGCCAGCCGCTAGACCTTGAATGCAAAGACCTTGTTAAAATGTTCGATGATTTTGCGGCCGTCGATGAAGTCTCCCTCCAAGTCCCACAAGGATCCTTTTTCTCCATTCTTGGCCCCAGCGGATGCGGTAAAACCACTTTGCTGCGCATGCTCGCGGGGTTTCAGGAGCCCACATCGGGGACTTTGAACATCAAGGGCGAGTCTATGTTGGGGGTGCCACCCAACAAACGGCCAGTGAATATGGTCTTTCAACATCTAGCCTTGTTTCCCATGATGAATGTGGCCGAAAATATTGCCTATGGCCTCAAACGTCGCAAAGTCTCATCGAGTGAAATTGACCGTCGCGTAAAAGATGTGCTGGAGCGTGTTTCGCTGCCAGGGTCTGGCTCGAAAACCATTGACCAGTTGTCGGGCGGTCAAAAACAACGCATAGCCATCGCGCGTTCGCTGGTGCTTGAGCCGACATTGCTGTTGCTGGACGAACCGCTCGGTGCGCTGGATTTGAAACTGCGCGAGCATATGAAGATAGAGCTCAAACAGCTGCAGGCACAGGTTGGAACCACCTTTGTTTATATCACGCACGATCAATCCGAAGCCCTTGTCATGTCGGATCATGTGGCGGTGATGGACAAAGGAAAATTTGAACAAATCGGCACGCCACAGGATCTATATTATCATCCGCAAACTGCGTTCGTGGCCGGTTTTGTCGGAGAGGCCAACCGCTGGACGGGCGTTGTGCAAAGCATCTCGGGTGACGAGGCCATGATCAGCCTTGATGAAGGCGGCGAGATCGCCGCCCATGCCGCAAACAAAGGCCGTTTTGATGTTGGTGCGCGTGTTGAGCTATTTGTGCGCCCCGAGGCCATCACCATTGAACGGTCCAAAACCGAGGCCAATCATGCTCGTTTTGAAGAGGGACAAAATACCTTTATTGGCAATGTAGCCAATCTTTTGTTTGATGGGGCCAATAGTCGGGTTGAAGTGGTTGATCGCCAGTCCGAGCATAAAATTCTAGTGACGCTGCCACAAACCGGAGCCTTTTCTGATCTTGCCCGAGGTGAGCAGGTCCGTCTGGTCTGGAACATCGACAAGACCCGAGCATATCCACGGCGCCCTGACATTGGTGCCGGTACGCAAGGAGAGGCGCTATGACGCCTGCTTCCAAATCTGCTTTTAAGCTAAGTACCTTGCTGTTGATGATGCCGCTGTTGCTGTGGTTGACCTTTCTGATCCTGCTGCCACATGTCGACTTGATGATTGTCTCTCTGCGCGAAAAGCTGGGATATAGAGACTATGTCTTTAGTTTTCAGAATTACATCGAGTTTTTCGTCGAGCCCCTCTATTGGAACACGTTCTTGCGAACTGCGGTCATGTCAATTCTGGCGACCGTTATCACCCTGTTGATCGGGTTTCCGATTTCCTATTATATCGCCAAGGTGGCCAAGGGTAAGATTAGAGCGGCGTTGTTTCTTGCCTGCCTTATTCCCTTTTGGGTCTCCGAGCTGGTGCGCACCTTTGGCTGGATGATCCTGTTACGCGAGAGCGGAGTGATCAGCTCATTCTTGCAATGGACAGGGATTGTTTCCGGGCCGGTGGAAATGCTCTATAACGACGCATCCTTAATGACGGGACTGGTTTATACCTCCATGTTGTTCATGGTGGTGCCATTGGTCTCCGTTCTGGACACGCTCGATGACAGTCTCATAGAGGCGGGTTATGATCTGGGTGGTAACGGCTTTACCATCTTTCGTGATATCGTCATCCCGCATGCCATGCCGGGCATTGCTTCGGGCTGTATAGTGGTCTTCATGCTAACATTGGGTAACTATCTCACCCCAACGCTGTTGGGTGGCAAAGACAGCCTATGGTTCACCGAGCAGATCTACAACCAATTCATCACGCGCTTCAATTGGGAATCTGGCTCTGCCTTTGGCTTCCTGCTGCTTTTCCTGTCATCGCTCATTGTTTGGATCGGTCTCAAGTTGACCCGCCAGACCCTCGCAGATACCGTGAAATAGGAGGCTGATATGATACCATCCATTCCGCAGCCCAAAGCAGGGGTTCGCCTCTATCAGGCCTATGTCGCGCTATTCTTTCTCTATTTGGCTGCTCCACTGATCGTGGTAGGCGTGTTTGCTTTCAATGACAGTCTGTTCCCCTCTATGCCTTGGGAGGGGTTCACTCTTGACTGGTTCATTGGTGACAGTGCGCCCCGGCTTGGTATTTTTAACGACGGCCCATTGCTGGAAAGTTTGGGATTTTCCGCATTTGTTGCTTTTTGGGTGACGCTTCTGTCCTTATTTGTCGGGACATGTAACGCCTTTTTGTTTGAGCGAACCAATTTCCCGGGAAAAAACCTTCTCTACGTTATGGCGCTCACACCGTTGGTCATCCCAGGCGTCATTCTCGGTATATCGATTTTGATTTTTGCCAACTCCATCGTCAATGGGGTTGAGGATGCATGGGGCTATGAGATCGAAGCATTGCGCCCAGGGCTGGTTTTGGTGATTTTGGGGCAATTCGCTTTTGTCACAACGATTACAACATTGGTGATCTCCGCTCGGTTGCGCAAATTCGATACCAGTCTGGAAGAAGCGGCGCTCAATCTGGGTGCAACAAAACTGGGAGCGGTCAGAACCATAACATTGCCCTTCCTTAAACCGGCTTTGATTGGGGCGGGCATTATCTGTTTCTTGATGTCGTTTGAGAATTTCAACACCACGTTGATGCTGACAGGGTCAGACTCGCCCTTGACCATCACTATGTTTGACCGCTTGAAACAGGGGTCTACACCTGCACTGAATGCTAT
>NZ_PKUQ01000011.1 GCF_002866925.1 Cohaesibacter celericrescens | reverse complement strand
GGCACCATTCAATCGTTATAAGGCCCAAAGCACGCAAAATACCAAACCCTCAAAAGATAGCCGGTGGCGCTTACAACTCGTTTATTATGGTATTGAACGCTACCAGCCTTGCAAGTTTGCAAATACCCAAGCGTTCGATGGGCCACACGTCCAACACTGCGACTGGAAATCCAAGAGATGTCGATAATAGGATGATGCCGCAAACTGAGCGGGCGACCAGTTTACTTTATTGCGATGTGTCATCTCGGCCAGAGGCTTGGCCCAATATATGACCATTCAACCCCATAATGAGCCCAAGTGCGAGAGGCGAGAAAATCGCTTCTTCCTGAAATATGCCATTCACCATAACAATGATCAGGATAAAGCTGGCAATGGAATGCAGGTTGATCCGGCTCTCCAGAGAGACTTTGTAAGTTTGCGCGGCAATCCAAGCGTAAACCGCCAACAAACCGAAGGTCGCAATCCCCATTTGATGCAACATAACACCGACAGCGCTCTCCATCGCGATCGGCGTTCGTCCGGCAGCCTGATATGCAGGCCAATCTAAATTGTTAAAGTTAGATACCAGGTTACCACCGTCCCCAAGGCCATTACCAAATGGATAGCCTATGAAATTATAGACACCACCCATAAACCCAAGCACGTGAAAATCACCGATATTGAGCCCCGTGATGATTCCTAAGCCGATATAAACAGCTAGGACAAAAAGCAAAGCCCCAATAGCAAACACCGCGCCAAAGAGTTTGCGCGCCAACAATGCACTGAAAGCAAGCAGCATCATAATCATAGAGCCTTTGGCACTGGCCAAGAGCAACAGAGGGATAATGGGCAAAGTCAGATACCAGCGGCGGTTCATCAGCATAAGAATGGAGAGAAAGGCCAAGACATAGGAATAACTGATCGCATGAATATTGGGGCCACTCATACGCAAGATGACAAAGCTATTTTCCCCCAACAAAGGCGTATTCAGGAAAGCAACTCGCATTGTATCGAGAATATTGCGTACAATCAGCCCGGTTTCCTTCGCCGATTTATCCGCCACCAACCCCAAAACGGCTTCTCTATTGCCAACTTCCCAAAGACGCCACCCATTCACCATATCAAGCCACAGCTCTCGATCCAACATTTCGATGAACCCGAGAATGATCACCAATATCGTTATCGTTACAAAAAATGGCGTTAAAGGCTGTCGGCTCCGTAAAGAAGTAAGGAAAAATATCTGAAAGATCACCAATGGACTGATGATGTTACGCAAATAAATGATTGCACCCGATGGGTTTTTTGCCATGCCCAACAAAAAATAGACCCCAATCAAGCCAAAACCGATCAGACCCGCCCCCATGATACGATTCACAGTGCGCCCGTATGACCGCCAATTGAGCCCATACTGCCCAAACAGCCAGAGCCAAAGGATCATCATCGTTAGAAAATTATAGCCCCTGACAAAATTATAGTCATTTTGATCAACCAGAAAGTCCGAGAAAATCGAAACAAACATATTCTGAAATATGAGGGAAAAAACCACCACCAGCGGCGCCATTGGTGTCAAGAAAAGCGCGGTGCCGGACACCAACAAAAAGTGACACGCAATCGCTAATGCTGGACTCACAAAATGTGCAGCGATGGGAATGACAGTGATCGCAAGACACAGTATCAGGGTAAAAAAGACATGGCTGGTCGTTGCTGAATGCCCGTTAGGAGCACCAACTTTTGCTAAAGCCGCCTCAACTTTATCTATCGCCGACCGAGTGAATGGTAGCGGACCTGATGTGCTATGAATTGCACTCTCCTCTATCCAAGGCATAAAGATGAGAGTAGGCCAGTTTCCATTTCCAAAGGCTTAAGCCGGACAGGATTGATTGCGAATGAGTTTGGTGACCCCGGCGCGAGTCGAACGCGCGACCTACCGCTTAGGAGGCGGTTGCTCTATCCGTCTGAGCTACGGGGCCAGAGAATCTGTCTTCCTCCCAAGGGGAAACCCAACACGGTTCAACCAAAGACAGCAAGAAAGAAAAATTTGACTGACAAAAATCGTCAAGGCTCTGTATCATTTCACCCATCACAGATCAACAGGCCATCCTGAAATCGGTCCCAACAATTCATGCGGATCGCCAATGACGAAGGGAGCAATGCGATTCCATGTATAAGAGATCGGTCCTTAGAGTATTTGGAGCTGGCCTAACGCTGTGGATATACGGCAGCGCCGCACAGGCCGATACGACGCGCGCCCTACACCCATGCATGCAAAACACTTCGACCATACCCTATCAAGCACTGACCTATACATCACCCGCAAATCTTGATGCACCCGATGGCTCTTTTAAACTGGATGGCTTGATCGTGGAGAGACTAACGCCCCCTCCTCTCGCCAAAGCAAAAAAACAACGGATCGAGACGTTTCTCAGCGACCAAACGACGACAAGCGAAATGGTTGCCACAAAAATAGCGAAACGTGACCGATATGGTCGCCAAAGTATTTTTATCGCTAAATCTGGCATCCCTGAAAATCAAGACGAAAGCCAGACAACCCTGCTGCAGGAAGCACTGCTGAACGATGGTTTGGCCCGTGTTGATCCACAATCAGTATCAGCGGCATGCGCAGACCGATTGCTTGCTATTGAAAATCAAGCGCGCGACGCAGAAAAAGGAATATGGCGGATACCTCGCTACCAAGCCAAAGACGCAACCAAACTCGACCTCTCCAATATTGTTTCACGTTATCAAATCATCCACGGAACAGTTAAATCCATCAGTCGCAACAAAGACCGAACAAGCTATCTTAATTTTGGCCGTAATTGGCAGTCAGACTTCACCGTCAGCTTGAGCAAAAAAAGTCTTGCGACTTGGGAAGAGAAAAACAAATCGCTGGATGAATTGTCACAAGCCCATATATATGTCCGGGGGTGGGTGGAAGATCGTGGAGGACCTTTGATTCGTGTGCTCCGCCCGCAACAACTTTGGGTAAAACAGATTGAAACCGACGCTTTGCAAGCCGGCACAGATAGAAACTTGTTAAGACATATAGATGATAAATAACCATGACCGCATTGCTCAAGCAAATCAGATGGGGACAATAGTGTGAGCAACACGCGCCTGAGCCACTTGATGACAGCAGCCATTCTGTGTCTAGCCACTGCGCTACTCACCGGCTGCAACAGTATTCTGACCAGCGGAGAAAAGCCTACCATTTCTGGTGTGGCCCCTTCCGGCACGTCTTCTGTTGACTCGGTCGAGCGTGAAATCGGGCGCAAAGAGCATCCCAAAATCGTCAAAGCCTATGGCGGCATCTATAACAATGACAAGTTGGAACTTATGGTGGCCAAATTGGCAGGCCGCCTTGTCGCCGCCTCTAATGAGCCCAATAGACCCTATCGCATTACGATTTTGAATTCTCCCGCCGTAAACGCCTTTGCATTACCGGGTGGCTATCTCTATGTCACCCGTGGCTTACTGGCTCTGGCCAATGACAAAGCTGAACTTGCAGCTGTTCTATCCCACGAAATGGCCCATGTAACAGCGCGCCACGCGCTGGCTCGCGCCCGGGCGCAACAGAAGAACCAACTGATGTCCAAAGTTATGGACAATATGGTCGGGAAAACGTCCAAGACCGCCTCCATCAAGGCCAAAAATCTTGTCACTCTGGCCAGCTTCTCCCAAGTTCAAGAGCTAGAAGCGGACAAGGAAGGCATTGGAACCACCTTCAGAGCGGGACTAGATCCCTTCGCTGCGAGCCGTTTTCTTGCAACAATGGGAAAATATGCGCAATTTCTCACCGGACAGGCAGATAATGACCCGAAAGCGAATTTCCTGTCTTCGCATCCAACCACGCCCCAGCGCATAAACACCGCCATCTATACGGCCCGCCGGTTTGGCGGCCCCGATGTTGGCGACAGAGAGCGAGAAGACTATCTTGCCGCAATCGATGGCATGTTGTTTGGAGATGCGCCAGATGAAGGGTTCGTTCGCGAACGCTCTTATATTCATCCGCATTTGCGGATCAGATTCACTTTGCCAAAAGGATATCGCCTGGAAAACACCTCCAAGGCCGTGCTTGCTGTCGCCAAAGATGGAACAGCCATGCGCTTTGATGGGGTGAGCGTCAGCCCGGATGTTCCCCTCACCCGATATCTCACATCAGGCTGGGTCTCGGGCTTGTTGACCGGCTCCATCCGAGAACAAACGATCAATGGACAACCAGCCGTCATAGCTGCGGCCAAGGCAAAGGGATGGACCTTCCGCATAGCGGTCATTCGTGTACAGTCAGCCACCTATCGGTTTGTTTTTGCCACGACACAGCCGAACGCTGCCTATGAGAGTGCGGTTACAGAAACCATCAATAGTTTCCAGACCCTGTCTTTCCAACAAGCTCAGGCTTTTAAACCACTGACAATCAAAATCAACACGGTTGGTTGGGGCGATACGCTTCAATCCCTTGCCAAACAAATGCAGGGCACCACCGACAAGGTCGAACTGTTCAGCATTTTGAATGACATCAAAGAGGGGTCTCAGGTCAAGCGCGGACAGATGGTCAAGCAAATCATCGCACAGCAATAATAAGCGTCCGATCCATTGATCATTCGCTCCCGGAAGTCCGCCCAAAGAAAAACCCCGACAGAGAGAATATCTCTATCGGGGTTTTAAATCACTAATCAGCCAGAGCAACTGAAAACCGGCAGCAATTAAGCGGCGGCTTCCTCGTCTTTTGCCACACCGCGGCGCGGACCTTTAGCGAGATTTTTCTCAATCAACTGCACAGCTTCAGTACCGGACAGTTTACGCACTGCCGCCACTTCACGTGCCATCCGATCAAGAGCTGCTTCATAAAGCTGACGTTCGGAATATGATTGTTCCGGCTGTGTGTCGGAACGAAAGAGATCGCGCACGACTTCAGCGATGGACTGCAAATCACCAGAATTGATCTTTGCTTCATATTCCTGTGCGCGGCGGCTCCACATAGTGCGCTTGATTCGAGCGCGACCAGTTACCGTCACCAGTCCTTTTTCAACGCTTTCATCATCTGACAATTTGCGCATACCTACAGACGTAATTTTCCCGATTGGTACCCGCAGTGTCATTTTGTCTTGTTCGAAATTGATGACGAACAGCTCGAGGCTGAGACCAGCGACTTCCTGCTCTTCAATATTGACAATTTGGCCCACACCGTGAGCCGGATAGACAACAAATTCACTGATCTTAAAGCCCTGACGTTGGGTGGCTTTTTTGATGGCCATACGCTTGAAACTCCCGCGTCACGTATTTGAAGGGGGCACCTGTTGCCCGCCCATTTCCGAATGAATAAAAGGCAAAGCCCATTCATCGGTTCTTTGGTAAGTAAGAATGTGATCGGACATCGACACCGTCTCGATCTAATCTTCCAAACATACCGTAATGCATCTAAACTGATTTAGGCACGCACCTGTGTATTACGCACTTTGACATTGCATGAACTTCAAAATGCGCATAAAAAAACTCCTAGATAGGAGCATTGCGAACCTTCCTTTATCAGCTGATTGAGGGAGCATATCATATTTTTGCACTATTTCCAACGTTTGAATGTCAGCAAATGGCATTCTAACAGCATTCCCCTCTTCCCAGAATTCAAAATTTATCGTGATAGTGGCGGAATTTAGCCATTTTTATAACGCGTATTTTGGTTAACTTGGGCACAAAAAAAGGCCCGCATGCGCCACAAATACGCACCCGGACCACCATTCAAATGCTGCATAGCAATATTTTTAGTCGCCTGTACCTGGATTAGGAGAGAGATCTTTTAGCTTATTCTCAACCCCATCCCATTTTTTGGCATCAGGCAATGGATCTTTTTTCACTGTGATATTGGGCCACACTTCAGCGTATTCCGCATTGAGCTTTATCCAACTCTCAAGACCGGGCTCAGTGTCAGGTTTGATTGCTTCAGCAGGACATTCTGGCTCACAAACACCACAGTCGATACATTCATCGGGATGGATAACGAGATAGTTCTCACCCTCATAGAAACAATCAACTGGGCATACTTCCACGCAGTCCGTATATTTGCATTTTATGCAATTATCCATCACGACATAGGTCATTGCGTTCTCCGCAGTAGAGGCAGCAGCATTGGACCTTGGCAAATCAGGGCCAGTCCAGCAATGCCGCGAGCGCTCCGGCTCTTGTTTGATCATCGATCCGCCCAAAAAGCGGCAATGACCATCGACTTCGTTCAAGCGGTTAATCCGCCAGAATTCAACTACCGTTTGCTATCGCTTTTACACATTTGTTTCAAGCGGTAAAGATTGCAAATTCGGTAGGGCAAGCAGAACAAATTTCCAAGAAACACGTTCAAAACCGTCTCTTATCCTCTGTCCTCCACAATGCCCCTCATCTTGCTCATATCAGGGCAATTTGCAGGCCGACATTGATCAATCGCAAACGCGAATTGGAAACAGGTATAGAACATACTTATTTAATAAATTCACCAGACACTCAAGAGAAAATTTTGCCTTTTTGGGTATTTCGCGTCTCATTCATCCATAAAGCTACGTTTCAGACGCATGATATCCCGACGATCTTTCTTGCTTGGACGACCGTGCCCGGCTTCAAGCGAAACAGGGGCAGATTTGTCTGCCCCTGGCTCGGGTTTGGGCGTCAAATCTTCAAACAACAACTGCGCTTCGGGAGCAGGCCCCCGACGCGAACCAAGCTGAACAACCTTATAAACCAAAACATGGGAAGCGCGGGTCACAGTCAAGACATCTTCGACTTTGATCCCTTGGCTGGCCGAGGTCACTTTATCTTTGTTCAGCCGCACACAGCCAGAAGTGACCAATTTGGCAGCCAAACTTCGTGTCTTTGCCACGCGGGCATACCACAACCACTTGTCTATGCGGAGTTTGGCAGTTCTTTCGTTCATGGATCATCGCGCCAAAGAAAGTGACAAGGGCTACTTGCCCTTGTCTAAACTTGCCTTAAGAGCCGCAAGTGCAGCAAACGGGGAATCGGGATCCGCCACTTTCTGCGGCTTGCGAGGAGCCTGTTCACGTGGCTTACCGCGTCCCTTTTCGCCATTGCGCTGACGGTTGGCATTTTTATTGCCACCCTCATTGCCATTGCCTGAACGGTTAGAGCCTTTATAGCCCCCTTCCAGACGCTGGGCTTGACGACTTCCGGTGTTGGCCTTGGGTTCTTTCGGAGTCGGCTTGTTGCGGGCTCCAGACCGATTGGGTTTACGATCTCCCCGACCACCCGGGCGCCAGATTTCGAGCCACTTTTCTTCTTCAACAACTGCAGCTGTAGGGTCGGCATCCACACCCTCACCGGCCTTTGCATCTTCCTGTGGAGAAGTCACGTCAGCCACAACCGCTTCGCTCTGTTCGGAGGCATTGGCCGCGTCTGTTGCGTCAGAAGCCGGTGTTTCGACAGCAGCTGTCTCACCCGAATCTTCACTTTTCGCAGCAGGTTCAGCTTCAATTTTGCGACGCTCGACACGATAACCGAGTGACTTCAAAATGGTTGAAAAGTCTTCGCCAGCACACCCAAGCAAAGAGGTCATAGCAACGGTGACCGTGAAGCCACGCTCCATAACACCTTCCGGTGGCTCAGGTGATTCTTCGGTTGCACGCCAACTCAGAAGCGGACGTATGAGATCTGCCAACCGCTCGAGAATATCGATACGCACAGCTCTTTTGCCATACACACCAAAGCCCACGGTTTTGTAAAGAGAAGGAGAAATCCCTTCATTCACAGGAATGGATGTGCGCCCTGAAGCAGACAGGGAAGGCACTTCAACGATACCGTCCTGATCGAGACCACCGTTGTGCAAAGCCCACATCATCACCAGCATCGAGCTGGGAGCAGGTTTGAGCAAAACGGGAATATAGATGTGATAAGCGCCGAACCGAACGCCGAATTTGCGCAAAGAAGCACGGGCGTCCTGATCCAGAGATCGCACGTCTTCCGAGACCGAACGACGATCCAAAATCCCAAGGTTTTCAACAAGTTGGAACGCCATACCCTTGGCGACACCCTCTAGTTCTTCAGACTCAGCCAGATCCACGAGCGGCTGCAACAGCAGATTGACGTGATTATTGAGCCATAGATTGATTCGGGATTGGACATACTCCAAAGCCTGTCCGCTCAAGCCCTCGTCGGCCAGCACCATCAGCCTCGGTTTCAGCACCGAATCACCAGCCACAAGCTTGGCAATAGGAGCCCCCAGCCAACGCAACAAGCCATCGCCAGATAACAGGAACTGATCATTGGCGGCCCCCGCTATTTTCTCCGATCTGTTTTCGAATTCGACAGATAGGACCTTCTGCGCGGCGGCATGAATGGCTTTGGCATCATTGCCTTCAGCACTCACATCGGGCGCAAAGCGAAACCCTTGCAGCTGTCCAACAAGCTGGCCTTCCACCAGTACGTCACCGGTAGCAGTTATTTCCGCTTCGAGCATTGCTTTTTCTCTCAGACGTTTCATCAAAACACTTGTGCGCCTATCAACAAAGCGCTTGGTTAGCCGCTCATGCAAGGCATCGGATAACCGATCCTCGACGGCCCTTGTCTTCTCTTGCCACAAAACAGGATCATCTAGCCACCCCTTTTTGTTAGCAATAAAGGTCCAAGTGCGGATATGTGCAATTCTATTGGCTAGTGTGTCAATATCACCATCAATTCTATCCGCATAGCCTATTTGTGCGGACAGCCAATCTCGCGACAAAACGCCCCAGTCATCCAGCTGCTGAAAGATAATCCCAATCAAATCAGCATGATTGGCTGGAGCGATCTTGCGATAGTCCGGAACTTGACACACCTCCCACAACAATTTCAGGCGCTCCGGACTGTTGGCCCGTCGCTGAATATCCTTGTCTTTGAACAATAACTCCAGCGCCTGAAGATCACTTGCTGGCAAAGACTTGGTCAAACCCGCTCTATCAGGTGGGACTTCAAGCGTCGCAATCAAGTCCGAATAACTAGAAAAATCAAGCAACCGACTGCGCCACTGCAACATTTTGATCGGCTGGAACACATGACATTCCAGCTGCTCGACCAATTCATCTTCAAATGGGCTCACCCGTCCGGTCACACCAAAGGTACCATCGCGTGTATAACGCCCTGCGCGCCCTGCAATCTGCGCCAATTCTGCCGCCGTCAGGCGACGATGTTGAAAACCATCGAATTTTTTTTCCGCAGCAAAAGCCACATGATCAAGGTCGAGATTGAGCCCCATTCCGATGGCATCGGTTGCGATCAAATGATCCACATCGCCATTTTGAAACATTTCGACCTGAGCATTGCGCGTACGAGGGGACAAACTGCCCATCACCACTGCGGCCCCCCCCTTTTGGCGTCTCACCAACTCTGCGATGGCATAAACATCATTGGCCGAAAAGGTGACCACAGCTGACCGGCGCGGCAAGCGCGATAGTTTCTTGGAGCCAGCATAGGTCAGTTGCGACATCCGCACCCGACTGGTGATCGTCGCATTGGGCAACAATTGTTCGATCATTGGCTGCATGGTCGCGGCACCCAAGAACAAAGTCTCTTCACGACCGCGCAAATGCAGCAAACGGTCGGTGAACACATGTCCACGCTCAAAGTCTGCGGCCAGCTGGACCTCGTCTATGGCGACAAAAGCGACATCAGCCTTGGCGGGCATAGCCTCCACCGTGCAGACATGATACCGCGCCGAAGCGGGCACAATCCGCTCTTCACCGGTATGAAGAGCAACCAGATCTTTTCCCACCTTTTCAACCAGCTTGCCATAGACCTCGCGTGCCAAAAGCCGCAACGGCAATCCGATGATACCAGAAGAATGGCGCACCATTCGCTCGATCGCCATATGGGTCTTGCCGGTATTGGTCGGGCCCAGAAGCGCATTGACCCGACCGATCACAGGCTTCGATCCGGGGGTGACACCAAAATCATCGGCCCAACCTGGCGCGGCCTCTGACAGTTTGGATGCGGTGCGACCATACTGCGTCTTGGCGGCCCTTGCTTCGATCTCCCCAGCAGCAACGTCAGAAGACTGCCTCTGAGAATCGGCATATCCTTTTTGTGACAGTCGATCGAGAAATTGCTCTTCCAAGCTAGGCTCCGGCAAGCTAGATTCCGGTGCTTTTTGGAGTTTATGTGTGCCAGTCACAGCCTTGGCACCTGGCCGCGCCTCTGCTTTGGCATGGCGCATCAGCTCTGCCTCGATGCCGGCAAATCCGCCTGAGGCCTCTTTTCTTGCCTTGATTGATGCTTTTCGCGCCGCTTGCTCAGCTTGCGATTTTTTTTCCGCTTCGACTTTGAGGGAATCCGATAGACCGGCCAATGAGGCAAAAGGAGAATCAGGAACGGGTTTCTTGGTCATGGACGTGCCGATGGCCTATCACTGGGAGCCAACAACCCAAATGGTGCCGACTCAGCGTCTATCAATGCATCAAAGCGCTTTTCAGCGCCTCGTGCTCACCTTTATTTCAGATTGATGGGGCCACTGGCAAGCGCCAATGAAAATGCCATGCTGAATTTCTTGCCAAAACAGGCATCCTTGCAACAGAGCCGACAGGGGCCCTCGCCGATCCGTTCGAGCGGCAGCATTAATAAATAGAACGAGTCTAGAACGAATCATGGCCGAATCGCTGACTTTTCAATATTCCCCTTTTGTTCACAGCACAGGTTGATGCCGAGCACCACAAAGCCACTATATTTTGTGCTTTGCTATTCCCCGTAAAAACCACAACAGACACAGAATGGATATAATCCGTCGAATATTTAAACAATTCGGTCCAATATGAGACATTGTCAGATTTTCAAATCGTTAATAGACAGAGTCAAATAATAGGCGCCGCATTAACCACTTGAACACAGGCGGAACAAAGTCAGCACGAATCAGACATCAAACAGAATTCCCGCTTTGTTCCATCTACATCTGCCCATTTGTTTGCCAGTGCATCCCACATTTTGATAACACTGAATTCAGCTGAAAAGCGCAGCAACAGCGCCATGGGCGTGGCGTTAACCAATTGCCCCAATATGAAACACATTTCACTTCAAATCAGATAGCCAGTCTGCAAAGCATTTATCATAGATTCAACCGGGTACAGTTTGTAGGTCGGCGCAGCCTTTGCAATATGGCAAGCGATACCCCCCGCCCCAAACGATGAAGACCATCCATACCCCGCGACATCCCAAACTCAATGAGATGAGATCAAACGGAGCGGAGGTAGGGCTTTCAGGTTGAAACGGAAGCGAAAAAAAAGAGAGGGCCAAAACCCTCTCTCTTAAAAACAAGACTTCTGAAAACAATCAAGCCATCAATTGACGATCATTTCTCTCGCCTGCAAAACAAGGCGGCCAACCATGGTCCCGATTTGCAACCGATAGATCGCAACCACTGGCTCGTCGCCGACCGGAACAAACCAAGCCTCGAGATCCTTGTTGCTCTCCATATATTTTGTGCTCTTTTTGTTGGGCCGATGGCCCGCAACAAAGCGCATCCGTGCGCCACAACGGGTCACAGGACCGCTATATTGATTGGCGTTGCCAGATCGAACCTGCTTGGTGCCTTTGTAGAACAACTCAATGTTATATCGCCAACGGCCGTCAAACATCCGGATAGTGCGATCACAGACCGACTTACCGACCCTGTCTTTATCTTTGTTAGACTTCACAGAAAGAATCAAGCCACTCAGAGGATCAACAATACCACGCGTGTGAACCCGTTTAAGGGGCACTCGGTCGGCGTGTCTGGAAACGGGTGGGGACGCAGAAAAGTCACTCACATTGCCCGATCGCATAGCAATCTGGACCACGTTGTGGATTTTATCTTCCTTGGAATTGAGCGCATACATCGACGGCAACAGTTTTTCACCCCGCAGAGCACCACTGCTGATAGCACGGCCTTTACTGTCAATAAACAGCTTGGAAATCCCCGAGGTTTTGGCAAAGCCGTCGATCGTGTATTTGCTGCCCTTGACGCTCGCCTTAACGGTTCCCTTGCCGACTGGAATGCCAGCAATAGAGATACCAAAGCGCGCATCGATATCTGTGGCTTGCGCCCGTGGCATCACTCCGACAATCCCGACGATAAGACTTGCGCCCAATAAGACAAGGCGCATCCTGTTTGCTCCAGCCAAGCCGGGCAGAAAGTTAGATATCTGCGGAGTAATATGCTTCCAAGTCAGCATCGTCTTTCCCTAATACACAAACAAAGGCTTGGCCCATACGCAAACACGCGCATCGAAAAGCCGCCAACCGAGACAATGCAAGACACAGTCTCTGCATTACTCTCAAGCACGCCATATTCCGTCACTTTCACGGAATATGGTTAACAAACTACAATCAACCCATATACAATGGCGAATTAAGGCAAATTAAGGGCCTTGAAGACAGCCTCAACCAAGATCGAATAAGGCGTAAAAACGACTATCTTTGCGCGTTGCAGTCTGCGAACATGGGGATCGAAGCGATTGAATCACACATTTTCCGCAGAGAATCCTGAAAAGAAGGGGTCTCATGTCTCGGAAATGCTTGACGCGCGGCGCTAGGGTCACTATACCGAGGCGACTTTTCAGCCCAGCTGCATCTGCATGCTGGCTGTATACAAAATCTGAAATGAGCGGACGCTGTTCGGCGTCCTTATTAATTTGTGAGGGATTTTCCATGGCACGTCGCTGTGAACTGACCGGTAAAGGCGTCCAGTCCGGTAACAACGTCAGCCACGCTAAAAACAGAACCCGCCGTCGTTTTCTGCCAAACTTGGTAAAAGTGACGCTGCTGAGTGAAATTCTCAGCACCGGTGTTAAGATGCGCATCAGCGCTCATGCACTGCGTTCTGTTGAACATCGTGGTGGCCTTGATGCCTTTCTGGTCAAAGCCAAAGACGCTGATCTGTCAACCAATGCGCTGCAGATCAAACGCAAAATCGAAAAGGCACAGGCTGCTGCTTAATGCAGGGTTGGGCTTGGTCCCAAACAGTCATGCTTAAAAATAACAAGCAGCGCCTTTTGGGCGCTGTTTTTGTTTCAAACAACCGCGATGGGCTATCCTCCCGTTTGCGGCATACAGAAGGAGGGCGACATATGGTTGCTGCTCGTAAGTCTCTCGGCTTGGCCATCTTGGCCATGATCTGCATCGTTGTTGCGTCCAATTATCTGGTCCAATTCCCGTTTCGGTCTTTCGGATTGCAAGATCTACTGACATGGGGTGCGTTTACCTACCCATTGGCTTTTCTGGTCACAGACTTGACCAATCGCAAATTTGGCCCACGAACCGCGCGTCATATCGTACTGGTTGGTTTCTTTTTCGCGATCCTATTGTCCATATGGCTTGCCACTCCACGCATCGCTATTGCTTCAGGCTCGGCTTTTCTCGTCGCCCAAATGATGGACGTCTTTGTCTTCAACCAATTGCGTCATGACGCCTGGTGGAAAGCCCCCCTCACCTCGTCCTTCCTCGGGTCGACCATCGATACAGTGATCTTTTTCAGCCTTTCCTTCGCCCTGCAATTTGCGTTTCTAGACACAAGCTTCGGCATGGCATCAGACGCATTTGCGACCGATGCAGCGCCCCTGCTGGGATTTGCCAATATCGAGGCTCCACGCTGGGTCAGTTGGGCAATGGGTGACTATCTGGTCAAGATGAGTGTCTCGTTGGCCATGCTTGGCCCATATAAGGCCTTACGCGGCCGCCAAGACGCCATCGCGCCATCGGCCTAGAAACGCCACACACAACCATCATAACAGCATCACAAGTCAGCTTGAGACGTCTCAAGCCGACTTGTGATGCTTTATGTTCCGGCAGGCAGCAAAAATTGCAGCAAAATAGTGCGCTGAAATGAGTTGAAATTATCGTCCGAAATCAACGACAACAGACTGGATCCATCGGACAGATCCTGCACCGCCAATCCCTCCATATTGTCAAAACCATCCAAAAATGTTCCACGCAAAAGCACATCGGTACGTGTGATGTCCCCTGCAATGAAATCAACGGCCCTGACTCGACGAATTTGAATGACCAAACCGCCCAACAATGAAACTTTTCTCTCAAGGATAACAAGATCTCCGCCAGCGGTGAAGGCCGCAGCGGTGACAAACAGACCATCTTGCTGAGGCAAGGAGAAGCCGATATATCGACGCCCCTGCCGGATCCATCCCAGCACCCTTCCCTTACGGGCCGCTTCGCTGATTAAAACCATAGAACCGGCATGGGCACTGGTTGCAGGAGTGAAAGCAATGGCCTCCAGCCCCGAATTGGCTCGATTGGCCTTTCGTATTTCCTCACTCAAACCAATTTTTTTGCCGACATGGCTTGGTTCGCCGTTCACTATATCATAGCGCAGAACACGGGCAGCCCCCTCAAAGCTGACATAGGCAGAGTTGCCGACAATAGCGAGGCCTTCTGCGTCACGGCGCCATGCGGGCTGCTTCAGGGAAAAACCGGGTATAAAGCGAAAACGCGCCTCATCAAGCCCCACAGGGCGGCCATTGTCGATAACCAACCGCGCAGAAAACAATGCTCCCTTATCACCGACTGCCATAAAGCGTTGCTGATCAAGGAAGGCCAGATCAGAGAACCCGCCGAACAACGGCTCAGAGCTGGACAATTCAAGCCCGCCAACCCAAATCAGCTTCCCCAGTCGATGGCCAGAAGGCCCTAAACCAGCAAAATTATCGATGGGGGAACTCTTCACACGGATCGACTGAAACTTTGGCGCAGGCTGTGGCAAGACCGAGATGGCTTCGGATGCGCTGATAGCAGCCGTAGAAAACAACCCGATAGGCAACAGGCAGGACGCAAACACCACAGGGCGCAACATGTCACCCCGAATTGAGCACCCCTTACCGATAAGGTCAAAAAATTTGACCAACCTAGCGCCTCCGCAGCTTGCGGCGCTGCGATCTTTCTGGAGCGGGCGTAGCATTATCATCGAATAATTCGGCGAGTTTTTCTGTCATCGCTCCACCCAATTCTTCAGCATCGATAATTGTAAGTGCCCGTTTATAGTAACGGGTCACATCATGCCCAATGCCAATGGCCAGCAGATTGACCGGCGACCGGGTCTCGATCTCCTCAATCACCTCGCGCAGATGTTTTTCCAGATAGTTACCCGGGTTGACCGAAAGTGTAGAATCATCCACCGGTGCCCCATCAGAGATCATCATCAGGATTTTGCGCTGCTCTGGCCGGCCCAGCAAGCGCTTGTGCGCCCAATCCAAGGCCTCTCCATCGATATTCTCCTTAAGCAGCCCCTCACGCATCATCAAGCCAAGATTCCGCCGTGAACGGCGCCACGGGCTGTCTGCCGACTTATAAACGATATGCCTCAAGTCGTTGAGTCGTCCAGGGTTGGCCGGTTTATCCGCTTTCAACCAAGCTTCCCGTGCCTGCCCGCCCTTCCATGCTTTGGTCGTAAAGCCAAGAATTTCGACCTTCACATTGCAACGCTCCAACGTGCGCGCAAGAATATCGGCACAGGTTGCGGCGATCGAAATAGGGCGTCCACGCATGGACCCCGAATTATCGATCAGCAAAGTAACGACGGTGTCCTTGAATTCGGTATCCTGTTCCCACTTAAAGGACAGCGGCCGCATTGGATCGGTAACCACCCGTGTCAGACGCGCGGTATCCAACATGCCTTCTTCAAGATCAAAGTCCCAACCGCGATTTTGCTGCGCCAGCAATCGGCGCTGCAACCGGTTGGCCAATCGTGCCACCACCTGATGCAAATTCTGCAATTGTTTGTCCAGATGGCCGCGCAGTCGCTCAAGCTCGGCCGTATCGCAGAGATCTTCGGCAAGCACGACTTCATCAAAAGCGGTGGAATAAACCTGATAACGACCATCCGGTTCATTACGCCCGTAATCCTTGGGCGACATTGACTCGCCAGAATCATCACCATCCGACTCATCAAAGTCCTGCATTTCCTGACTTTGCTGTTCGTCAGATTCGGACTCTCCCGCTTCCAGTTCATCTGCGCTCAGTTCGGCTTCTTGCTCTTGCTGCTGTTCACCACCGGACGCATCTTCCGAGTCCGTATCATTTTCGGCATCGTCATTGTTGCCGCTGTCGCTATCATCTGCATTTTCGTCGCTGTCTTCCGCTTCACCGCCCATATCGTCGGCCACATCAAGATCGGCGAGGACCCGGCGCAAACGGCGGGCAAACTTAGCCTGATCCTGAATGTCACTTTCAAGGTTATCAAGGCTGTCGCCGGCGGTTTGTTCAACCCAGTCACGCCATTGCTCAACCAAATGGCGTGCAGACTCAGGAACGGCTGTCCCGGTGAGTTTTTCACGGACAATCAAAGACAATACATGGTCCAGCGGCGCTTCTTCTACGCGACTGGAATCTCCCGTTACAAACTTTGAATATCGGTCCTCAAGCATCGCCGAAACATTACCGGCAAGTCCAACCATCCGCTTGGAGCCGATGGATTCAACCCGCGCCTGCTCCACTGCATCAAACACACCGCGTGCCCGTGCCCCTTCGGGGGCATGCTTGGCATGAACGCGAGGGTCATGACAAGCAACACGCAGAGCAAGGCTATCAGCCTGCCCCCGCAACACAGCCGCTTTCTCAGGAGTCAGCGCACGGGGTGGTTCGGGCAAGCGCGCGTGGCCCGACACCAGCATCGGCCGATCGGACGAAAACTGCACTTCCAGCTCGACATGACCGGCAATCGCCTTCAGCGTGCCGCCAATTGCATGCTTAAACCGCTCGTTTGGGTCCACATGCCCACCCAATTTGGAAGGAGGTTTGCTCGACATTTGCCTGTATTTCCGTCGTATCTACTGTGCCTGAGAGATTGAGAGGCCGCGCGTGCCCCTTAGCTAACTGCAATATTCAAAGAAGATTCTGGCAATTCCTTACCAAAACAACGCTGATAGAACTCAGCGACCAGTGGCTGCTCCAGCTCATCACATTTATTCAGGAAGGTCACCCGGAAAGCAAAGCCCATATCACCAAAAATCTCGGCATTCTCTGCCCATGTGATAACACTGCGCGGGCTCATCACTGTCGACAAATCGCCATTCATAAAGGCATTGCGGGTCAGATCGGCTACACGCACCATTTTGTCCGCGACATCCTTGCCTGCATCACCAACCAGCGATTTGACCTTGGCCAGCACGATAGCCACTTCATTGTCGTGCGGCAGATAATTCAGCGTTGTAACGATCGACCACCGATCCATCTGGCCTTGGTTGATCTGTTGGGTGCCGTGGTACAGCCCCGAAGTATCGCCCAGTCCAACTGTATTGGCCGTGGCGAACAAACGAAACGCAGGATGGGGTTTGATCACCCGATTCTGGTCAAGCAGCGTCAGACGACCAGCCACCTCGAGCACGCGCTGGATCACGAACATCACATCGGGCCGGCCCGCGTCATATTCGTCAAACACCAGAGCGACGTTATTCTGTAGCGCCCAGGGCAAGATGCCATCCCTAAATTCGGTGATCTGTTTGCCATCTTTAAGAACAATGGCGTCTTTACCGATCAGATCAATACGGGAAATATGACTATCAAGATTGACGCGCACACAAGGCCAATTCAGCCGCGCAGCAACCTGCTCGATATGGGATGACTTGCCCGTACCGTGATAGCCCGAAATCATCACCCGCCGATTGTGGGAGAAGCCAGCAAGAATGGCGAGCGTTGTCTCTCTGTCAAACAGATAATCTGGATCAAAGTCAGGGACATGATCACTGGTCTGGCTGAAAGCCGGAACCATAAAGTCGGCATCTATGCCAAACACATCACGCACAGACACTTCAGTATCCGGCACATTGGAATTCTCGTTGCTCATATCATTCATAGCACTGCTCTGGATGAGGCCTTGTCTTGTCTCACATACACACAGTGTGCGAAGAGGAGCGATCTACGCTTAATCAAGGCCCGATTGAATGGCTCGGTCTTACGGAAAGGCAACTTAAAGCAATCCGAGGCGAAAAGGAAAGAAAGATTTGATTTTTTTGTCCCGACACAATCGTCGGCAGAACAAAGGCTTGGCCAAAAAGACCAAAGGCGGATCCCTCCGCCTTTCGTTTCAAGTTCATATCAAACTGCAAAAAGCCAAACGGCTATCAACCAGCAGCTCAACAATAACCGCCCGCGCGCAAAGAATTATAAGCTGCGATCACGTCTTGCAGCCGTTCTTCACAGGCACGATCCCCTTTGTTGAGATCGGGGTGATTTTCCTTGAGCAGGCGCTTATAGGCTTTTTTCACGTCATCAGCCGTTGCTGGCAACGTCAAACCAAGCGTATCGAAGGCCTTGGCTTCAAGAGGGCGCAATTTGCGTGTTTGCTCTTGATGACGAGACCGACGCTTGGCCCGCTCAGCGGCTCGCTGGGAGTGGCCGTCAGAAAACCCGGTGGCCTCCCAACTACGGCCGCGCGTCGCACCGGCTTTATCGGTTTCGTTGCCCCAAGCATTCACGCCCATTTTCCACGTTGGGCGATCACCAGTTGCGGTGCTCGCTTTTGCGGTATCCGCAGCGTCGTCGTCCATGCCACTAAAATAGTTGTAATTGCGATTGAAGTCTCGGGCATGGCCCTCGCAGAAATTGTGAAATTCTTTACCACCTGAGCCACGCTTGGGAGCCTTGCAGCTGCCACGCTTGTCACAATCGGGCCATTCACATTTCCCGCCATGCTGTTGCTTTTTGCGACGTTCCACATCAGGCTTGATGCGAATCGAGTCGAAGAGTTTCGAGTCAAGTTTCATGAATCTACGCTTGTCTCCGGACGCTTTTAAAGGCGTGTTTGGGTTCGAAAAAGGGACATGTTCACGTAATCAGAGATACCAATGCAAAAATCCTCTTGCGCATTGGGAACAAAATCCCCATCTGCAATCAGATCCAAGGTTCACACACGTGTTCAAATCACCTCAAATTTGGAAGTGCAACAATTCAGCATTCTCAGCCATGACCGTCAAGAAAAACATCGAAAAAAAGCTAAACAATCAACTTCAACCAACGTTGTTGGAGGTGATTGACGAATCTGCCCTGCATGCAGGGCACGCACATTCACGTCCAGAAGGTGAAACACACTTCCGCGTACGCGTGGCAAGTTCGGCCTTCAACGACATCTCTCGGATCGCGGCACATCGAATGGTGCATGATATTATCAAAGATGAGCTCTCAGGTCCAATACATGCTTTATCTCTAGAGACAATAAAGCCTTAAACAGTAGCAAATCGCTCTATTTCACAGGGGTGATGCGCAGGGAGGTGATTCGGTTCCTATCTTTACGCAGAACCCGGAAGCGGAAATTGTAGAAGGTAAAGCCTTGCCCCGGCTCAGGGATTTGCCGCGCTTCATGAATCACCAACCCGGCTATGGTGGTTGCTTCCTCATCGGGTAGCTTCCAGTCAAGCACACGATTGAGATCACGGATCGGCACGGAACCGTCCACAAGAACCGACCCATCAGGCTCTTTTTTCACGCCCTTCACATCGATGTCGTGCTCATCCGCAATTTCACCAACGATTTCTTCAAGAATATCCTCGAGTGTGACCAGCCCCATGACTTCGCCATACTCATCAACCACCAGCGAAAAATGACTTTTACGCTTGAGGAAGGCATTGAGCTGACCTTTCAGGCTTGTCGTATCAGGGACGAACCAAACCTCTGACGCAACCGCCATGATATCCAGCTTCTCGGGCTCCCCTTTGACCAGTGCCAAGGCTCTGAGCAAATCCTTGGCATGCAGGATACCAACAAAATTATCCTGTTCGTCTTTCCAGAGAGGAATGCGTGTAAAGGGGCTTTTGAGGGCCTGTTCCACAATGGACGTCGAGCTGTCATCCGCATTGATAGACATCACGTTGGTCCGATGCACCATAACGTCTGACACATCCAATTCTTCCAGATCCAGCAACCCGCCAAAGCGATCCCGGTCATCTTTGACCACGCTGCCTTCCATATGCAACAAATCAACGGCACCGCGCAATTCGTCCTGGCCGGACAGGAATTGCCCTTCTTTGGTATCCACGCCCAATAGACGCAACAACCGAACAACGACCCACTCGACAGCAATAACCAGAGGACCAAACAAAAGCGTGACCACCCGCACATAGGGCGCCACCTTGAGTGCAAAACCATCAGGGTTGGAAATAGCCCATGTCTTGGGCAACACTTCAGCAAACACCAACACAACCAGTGTCATCGTAAGGGTCGCATAGACCACACCGGCTTCGCCAAACAAGGAAAGGAATGCGGTTGTCGCCAACGCCGAGGCTAAAATATTGACCAGATTGTTGCCCAAAAGCAGCGATCCGATCAATCTTTCGCGTGATTGCAGCAATTGATTAACAGCGCTTGCTCCCGGTTCGCCGCTTTTTTCTTTTTGATGCATGCGCGCACGGGACGCCGCAGTCAACGCGGTCTCGGAACCCGAAAAAAAGCCGGACAGGGCAATCAAAAACAAAATAGCCAACGCAGTCAACCACAGAGAGGCGAGCATCAGTTCAATTTCTCCTCAAGGAACGCACGCAAAACGGACGGGTCAACATCCTTTTCAACAAAGGATTGCCCCAATCCACGCGTTAGGATGAAGGTGAGAGCGCCGCGAGACACTTTCTTGTCTTGGGCAATATAATCCATCAACAAATCGACCTTCGGCAATTGGCCCGGGATAGCCCCTATATGGGTAGGCAACCCCACGGTTTGCAAGTGAGCGACCACGCGATCTGTTATAGCAGGATCACAAAGACCAAGCTGAGCCGAAAATTCATGGGCGAGCACCATACCAATGGCAACACCTTCCCCATGCACGATGCGCTCGGAATCATATTCGGCCATGCCCTCGAGCGCGTGGCCGAAGGTATGCCCCAAATTGAGCAAAGCACGTTGATTGGCCTCTTTTTCATCAGCTGCAACCACATCAGCCTTGGCCTGACAGGAGCGCGCAATCGCCTCTTCCCTTTCGGGGCCGCCATCAAAGATGCCTTGCCAGTTAGTCTCCAGCCATTCAAAAAAATCAGGCTGATTGATCAAGCCATATTTGGCAACCTCGGCATAACCCGCTCGAAAGTCGCGTGGTGTTAACGTGTCCAGCACGGCTGTATCTGCCAACACCAGATGGGGTTGATTAAACAAGCCAATAAGATTTTTACCGTGGGCACTGTTGATTCCGGTCTTCCCTCCAACGGACGAATCCACTTGCGCCAACAGTGTGGTAGGAACTTGAATAAACCGCATACCGCGCCTGATAATCCCAGCAACGAATCCTGCCAAGTCACCAATCACACCACCGCCCAAAGCCACGACCAGATCACCGCGCTCCAAGCGCGTATCAAGCACGCCGTCGCAAGCTTCAATCAAGCCCTTGTAGCTTTTGGTTTTTTCACCGGGCTCCATAACGACCACGGATGGAATAATGCCCTGCGCACGCAAAGAAGCCTCCGCCGCTTCAAGATGAAATCCCGCAACCGTGCAATCCGTGATAATCACCGCTCTGGAACCAGGAAAGAGGCTCGTGAAACGAGTCCCCAAAGATCCAAGAACAGAGCGACCAATGACAATATCGTAGCTGCGGTCCCCAAGCTCGACCCGCACTTGGCGCGCAGTCTCGGTCAAGTCTTTTTTGCTGGCTTCCATTGCCCTTTCGTCCCTATTTTGGTGTCACTTGATATCAACGATGGCCAGTGTCACCGCCTATTCAGAAACATTCAAATGTGTTTCCAGCGCTTCAACAACCGACGTAACAATGCTTTCATGCGGCAAATCCACAGACATGACAGTGATATCAGAGAGAGCATAAACTGGGTAACGCTCGTCGATCAGACGCCGCATCACGCCTTCCGGATCGGGATCTCGCAACAATGGTCTGTGCGACCGGCGCCGAACCCGCGCCATAAGAATATCAAACTCGGCTTTCAACCAAATGGAAATGCCTTTGCCACCGATCAAGTCTCGCGTTTCAGCATTCATCCACGCACCACCGCCTGTGGCCAGCACCTGATTGCCTTTATCCAGAAGCCGCGCAATCACTTTTTTCTCACCGTCGCGGAAATGCGTTTCACCATGTTGAGAAAATATTTCCGCCACCGACATATTGGCAGCGGCCTCGATCTCATGGTCAGCATCGCGAAAGGGAATAGCAAGACGATTGGCCAGACGCCGTCCGACTGTTGTTTTACCAGCCCCCATCAGTCCGATCAAAACAATCGGACGTCCGTTCAGTGCTTCAACCAGCCGCGTTTCACGCGCGCCGCATTCACTGTTTTTTGAAACCGCCATATGCGTCCTTGTCACTAATATATCGCTCATGGTTTGATCCATTTGAGACCAAACTGTCAAGCCAGCAATGCATTTTGACCTCAAATGGACCAAACCCGTCCCCAATTGCAGATTTGATAGGGCGAATTAGTTGGAAAATTCTTTTATAATTTCGGCAAAAAACTGACAACCTCATTCAAAGGATGCTAGGTTGCCTTTCATGTAATCCGAGTTTTCTAATGGGATCTATATATGCTTAGTCTGATCAAAGCCCTAGTCTTTCTCCTTGTTTTGGCTGGTCTGATTGCAGGTGGAATTTTTGCCTTGGCCAATTTTGTTGAGCCAACCCAACGCGAAACAGTCATTCGCGTTCCTGCCAAAGATCTCAAATAACCTGATCAAAAGCCCTCAGCAGGGCTGCAAGTGAGGGACACGTGCCACTTAGCAATCAACAGGCCCTCCATCTTTTCCTCGATTCCCTAAGCGCCGAAAAAGGCGCTTCCGGTAATACTTTGGATGCCTATCGGCGCGACCTTGACGATCTGGAGGACAGTCTGTCAGCCCAACAGGTCCGGTTTGAAACCTGCATCGCGGATGATTTACGCACCTATTTGGCAGAATTGGCTGAACGCGATCTGGCGGCATCAACCATCGCCCGCAAGATTTCTTCCATCCGTCAGCTGTTTCGCTTCCTTTATAGTGATGGCTATCGGTCAGAAGACCCCTCCACCACGCTCAAGGCCCCTAAACGCAATCGCCCCTTGCCCAAAGTCCTAACCGAACAAGAAGTCGACCGCCTGATCGAAGCGGCCCGTTTTAATGCGTCGCTTGACGGTCCCACACCCAAACGGCAAATCCGTGCAATGCGCCTGTATGTGCTGCTCGAATTGCTCTACGCCACGGGCCTGCGCGTATCCGAACTTGTCAGTTTGCCTGCATCCGCCGCCCATCAAGACGGTCAGTTTCTGAGTGTCATTGGCAAAGGCAGCAAGGAAAGGCTGGTTCCTCTGTCAGACCGGGCAAAACAGGCCATGCAGGACTATCGAGCGATGCTGACATCAACCGATATGGTTACCAGAACCAAAGGTGTAACAGCCGCGCGTCAATGGCTATTCCCCTCATTCGGAGAATCCGGGCATTATACGCGTCAGGCTTTCGCGCGGGAACTCAAGGCTCTTGCCGATGATGTCGGATTGGACGCCACAGCAATTTCACCGCATGTGCTACGGCACGCATTTGCCAGCCATTTGCTGCAAAATGGGGCCAATCTGCGCGCTGTTCAAAAATTATTAGGGCATAGTGATATTTCAACCACGCAAATCTATACCCATATACTTGACGAACGCCTGATTGAACTGGTTGAACAGCACCATCCTCTTTCTGCCCAGTTCGAGACCAATAAACACAAAAAGACCAACTGACTTAAAACAACACAACGCCTTTGCTTTAGGCTTTGGATTAGGTAGCAAACTTGAAACACCAGCCGCCCGTTGCTTGACACAAGAGCCACAAAAGTTCAACGTGCCGCCGGCTCGAAAAAGTGCTAAAAAGAACCACAACTTGGATCAGACCGCTTATGCATAGTTATCTGGAATTTGAAAAACCTGTCGCTGACCTCGAAGGCAAAGTTCAAGAATTGCTCTCGATGCAGGAAAAAGGTGAGGCCGTCGATGTAGCCGACGAAATCTCCCGTCTGCAGACCAAAGCCGACTCTGCAATGAAAGATCTCTATGCCAATCTGACACCATGGCATAAAACACAAGTCGCTCGTCACCCGGACCGGCCTCACTTTTTTGACTATATCAATGCATTGATCGAAGAATTTACGCCCCTTGCAGGGGATCGCAAATTTGCAGAAGACGAAGCCATCCAAGCTGGATTTGGCCGATTCCGCGGCAAACCGGTCGCTGTTATTGGCCAAGAAAAAGGCAACGACACCGAAAGCCGTCTCAAGCACAATTTTGGCATGGCGCGTCCCGAAGGCTATCGCAAAGCGGTCCGCATCATGGAACTTGCCGAGCGTTTCAATATGCCGTTGATCACCTTTGTTGATACAGCAGGCGCTTATCCCGGCATCGGCGCTGAAGAGCGCGGACAGGCTGAGGCGATAGCGCGCTCCACCGATGCATGCCTTGCCATGGGAACGCCAAATGTAGCGACCATCATTGGTGAAGGTGGATCTGGGGGCGCGATTGCCATCGCCGCAACCAATCGGGTGCTGATGCTTGAGCACTCCATCTATAGTGTGATTTCCCCTGAAGGGGCAGCGTCCATCCTTTGGCGCGATTCCACCCGCGCACAGGATGCAGCAACAAGCATGAAAATTACCGCGCAGGATTTGATGGCATTCAAGATCATCGACAAAATCATCTCCGAGCCTGTCGGCGGAGCTCATCGCTCGGCAAAAACCGTGCTCGAGCGCACCGGCAATATGATTGCAGACTGTTTGGCCGAGTTTGATGGCATGAGTGCGCAAGAGATTCGTCAGCAGCGCCGCGCCAAATTCCTCGCCATCGGGTCCAAGATATAGCCTTCCGCAAAACAGATAGAACAACAACCCAGGTGGCGGAGCCCCGCCGCTTGGAGCAAACCAGCCTCTTCCAAAATCCAAATATCAATTCTGCAATTGTCGTGTGTTAATGGTCAATTTTACTTGATCGACGCTATCAGCCCTATTCTTGCCGCATCATCTCGCATATCTATGAATCATGGTCCCAAAGCCGTTTGGTAACCGACTGTCAACAAGTCTTGGTTACTGATTGATGATCAAAGGGTTTGAATGAGTAAGGCAGACGTCAGCGTGCGAACAGGCAACATCAAGCAAATGAACCGATTAGGCCCCCTTCTGGCTTTGACCGTGGCAAGCATCGCGCTTACCGCCTGCAACCCCGGCATGCTTGAAGACGGCAAGCATTTGCAGCCTATCCCTGCCAAGATCAAAGACAAGATCCGCAAGATCGGTTCCACAGAGAAGGCTCCGATCTACATCCGCATTTTCAAGGAAGAAGCGGTATTGGAAGCTTGGAAGGAACGCAAAGACGGCACCTATGCGCTGCTCAAAACCTATCCGATCTGTGCCTATTCTGGCGAAATCGGCCCCAAGAAAAGAGAAGGGGATCGTCAGGCGCCCGAAGGCTTTTACGCCATCACGCGCGGCCAGATGAACCCGCAATCGAGCTATTATCTTTCCTTCAATCTGGGATATCCCAACAAATTTGACCGTTCCTACGGCCGTACAGGCAAGCATTTGATGGTGCATGGGTCCTGCTCATCCCGAGGCTGTTATGCGATGGAAGATGCACCAATTGCAGAGATCTATTCGCTTGGTCGGGAAGCATTTTCCGGCGGCCAGCGCTCTTTCAAGGTCCATGCCTTTCCGTTCCGGATGACGCCGGAAAATATGGCCCGCAATCGCAATAGCGAACATTTTGCTTTCTGGCAAAATCTGAAAAACGGCTATGACCATTTTCAGATCACACACAAACCACCCAAAGTGGAAGTTTGTAACCGGACTTATATTTTCGACCCACAAGGTGCAAGTCACTTCGATGCAACGGGCCCCTGCCCCGACTATACGGTAGAGCCCAGCCTTTTGGCATCGCTCAAAACACTGCGGCAGAAAGAAAATATACGGTTCCAGCAAGCCGCACTCAAACTGGAGCAAAAAGTTCAGGAAAAAGAAGTTGAAACGGCTGATGCCATGGTCGAATCACAACTGGAACTGCTGGAACGCAAACAGAAAATATCTGAGGGCAAAAATCCCGACGGTTTTCTGGCCGGTTTAATCAAGGGTAATCCGGCACCGACAGCTGCCTCACAAGCCGCGCTGCCGGTTTCTGGCATAGCCGCACAGTCTGCTCCCTCAGCATCTATTGCCTTGGCAGAACCTGAAACTGAAGCGCCATCTGGCGGCTTTTTCTCCAAGTTAACCTCGGCGATCCCAAATCCATTCGGTCAAAAAAAGCAGCCGATTATACTACCTCAAACCGACGTGTCAGAGACAATCAATACATTGCCTCAACCACGGCAATAGCTGCTTGCACGAACCATTGATGGCAATTGGACCGCTGATAACAATTGCCTCTATGGTGCTGCTCTAATCGGCCCGATATCCCATACGCACGCCGCCCCAATGCTTACCATTAACATAGATGGGAGCGGACACATCCTTCATCAAAACAAATTTTCCGCCGCCCATATCGCGTCGATAGGTCTGCAGCACGAATGGCTTGGTATTGCGGCCAGCCGCTAATCCGACACGATCGTCAAAGATCCGGCGATTGCGACAATTGGCAGCGTTCCAAACGGGATCAGGGCCTTGCGGTTTTGAGAAAGCCTTGTTGTGAGTCGGCAAATACCCATTTTTGTCAACGGCAGCAATGAAGGCAATCGCCTCGTTTTCTGCGACGATCGTTTCTTGAAACTCTGGCATCACACGATCGGTCATCGCAGTAAAAGGAGTTGTGACTTGCTCGGGACTGCTATTGGGGACGGGCGTGTAGGTGCTATCGAACAAGTCACCCTCGCTGATCCGGCCCGATCGAACTTCCTCTTCAAAAGCCTGACCAATGTCTTGACCCAACTGCTGGATGGTTTTGATTGCAAATGTATTCTCGGTTTCGACCCCGGCAACGGATGAGCTGGCGATCATCTGGTCGGCGACAGCTGCCGCTGCCAACATACGTTTGCTGGTTTTACTCAGGCCTGTATTGGTCGCATCAAATGCCTTGTGCACCGACTCGACTTCAGTCACAAGATCAGTAATGGAAGACCTGTTTTCCGTCACTTTTCTCTCAATGGATTGTGAAGAATCCCGGATCGTCTGAAAAGCCTGATCCAGCCCTTGAATGATGCCATGCATTGAGGATGTACTGGTTTCAACATCGGCCATCGAGACTTGTGCTTCACCGCCCAAATTAATTAGGGCTTCCGCTTCATTGTCCAAGTCAGTGAGAGTAGATCCGATGGTTTCAGTCGCTTGGCTTGTCTGGGATGCAAGCTGCTTCACTTCAGCGGCAACAACGGCAAAACCTTTACCCGCATCACCCGCTCGGGCCGCCTCAATGGTCGCATTCAGCGCCAAAAGATTGGTCTGCCGAGCAATAGCGTCAATCGCACTGGCAACATCACGCACCGACGAAAAAGCTGATTTCAATCCTTGCAACTGGCTATTGATCCCTGAAACGGCTTGCATCAGGTCAGCCACCTTAACAAGGGTTTCCTCCACCATATCTCGGCTATGGGCAACGTCTTGCGAAGTTTGATCTGCAATAGCAAAGGAATGGCTCGCCGCTTGCAGAATCCCATGGTTGGAAGTCTGGACTTCTGTCGAGACAGATACCAAATGAGAGAGGGACTGAAAACAAGCACCGGCTTCCCCGTTCAACTGCTCGATTTCACCTGCGACATCGGCCATCTCCTGTCCTAGGCCTCCCAGATCATGTACCACTTTTGTAATAACTTGCTCATCAATGACCGTCTGCTCTAACACGGTTTCTCCCGTCGTAGACGATACTGTCAATTGATCTGAGTGTTGGTTCTTATCTGTCGTTACAAAATCAGATCCGTTGAATGACCTATTGCTTGATTTGGCAAAATTGAACATGGTTCCACCCGCATATATAGCACTGTGCCGCGCCTCAGCGCATGTAAGTTGCAGTGAGCCTGAAGTTTTAAAGTTAACAAATCCAAAAATTCAGCAGAAATTCGACTGATTTCGTCGATTTTCGGCTAAATTCAGCCGTTCGTCTAAGGAGTATTGCCTTCAGGATTACTACGCAGCACTCCTAAGAGGCCGTCAAACGCTTGACATCCCATTTACGAGTCGATAATTGACATGTTATAACATAACGTAATAATGGTTATTCCAACGCAAATAGCCTCCTATTCACGTCGTCAGACACACAGATAAAGCGATGTCTTCATGGTCAGAAACAGCCGAAAGCCAACCCTCCTCGTTAGCCTGATTGCCCTTGCTGCACTTGGCAGCACCAGCATTGCGGGAGCCGCTCCCAAAGTTGTCACATCAATAGCGCCGATCCATTCGATCGCGTCAGCCATTATGCTAAATGTCGGCACCCCGGACTTACTGATAGAGCAATCCGCATCTCCACACGCCAGCACGTTACGCCCCTCAAACGCCAAGACACTTCAAGCAGCAGATCTTGTCATCTGGGTTGGTCCCGACATAGAACCCATGTTGGTGAAACCGATTCAAACTCTGGCAAGCGATGCGCATTCCCTTGAGTTGATACAAACCAAAGGCTTGACTCTCCTTCCCCTGCGCGAAGGGAAAAACTGGGAAAAACATAGCCACGGTGATGAAGAGCATGATCACCACGAAGGCCATGAGACTCATGAAGATCATGATGACCACAAAAGCCACGAGGCTCATGAAGATCATGATCACGACGCTGGGCACGATGATGAAGCCCACATCGACAATCACATCTGGCTAGACCCGCAAAACGGCATCCTGTTGGCGTCCGCGATAAAAAATGCACTCATCGCGCAGGATCCAGACAACACCGAGCTTTACACTAAAAATGAAAAAACCTTCATCGACTCGGTGCAGCAAGTCATGGCGCAGGCAAAGACACAGCTTGCGGGGAAATCCGACAAACCGTTTATCGTATTTCATGATGCCTATCACTATTTTGAAAATCGATTTGGCGTAGAAGCGATTGGGTCAATCATGCTGCAACCCGGCACCACCCCGGGAGCAGCCCGCGTCAAGGAAATCAGGACCAAACTGAAAGCCCTGGATGCCGCTTGCCTATTATCGGAACCGCAGTTCTCCGCAGCAATCCTGCCAGCCCTGACCGAAGGAACCAACACCAAACTGGGAGAGTTGGACCCAATCGGAAAATCTTTGACACTTGGCCCGTCTCTTTATCCCGACTTGATCGCGGACAACGCGCGCCATCTGAGCGACTGTCTATCTGACGATTGAGCCTTGCCAACCGCAAGCCTGTCGCTTCTCAAACTCCAAAAGAGCGGGCAAATCTGTCCGCTCTTTTCTCTTGCCGTTCCTGCAGCCTTCTTGCCAGTCTTGTACTGGGCTTCTGTGCCTTGTCGGCCTTATTCACCCTTATGCAGAAATGGCAATCCAAACCCCAGAATTTTGGGATCGATCGGATCAAGGACGGAGAGGTCTTTGCCCGGATAGTCCAAGGCACCAAGGAAATAGCGCAACATATTGATGCGCGCCCGTCGTTTGTCGTTAGAGCGAATAACCACCCACGGCGATCTATCGCGATGGGTTGAAATCAGCATTTTATCCCGCGCCTGGGTATAGTCGTCCCATTTATCGAGAGCCTTGAGATCAATGGGAGACAGTTTCCAGTGTTTGAGCAAACTGTGGCGGCGGTCATGAAAGCGCCGAAGCTGCATTTCGCGGCCAACATTAAGCCAGAATTTAAACAATCGCGTTCCACTATCTAGGATCATCTGCTCAAACCTTGGCGCATCCTTGAGGAATTTATCGGTCTGATCTTGGGTACTGAAGCCCATAACAGGTTCAACACCGGCGCGGTTGTACCATGAGCGATCGAACAATACGATCTCGCCACTTGTTGGCAACTGCTTAGCATATCGTTGGAAATACCATTGCCCTTGCTCCACATCGCTGGGCTTGGACAGAGCCACCACCCGTACATGGCGCGGATTGGTATATTGTGTGATCACTTTGATCGAACCACCCTTGCCAGCGGCATCACGCCCCTCAAAGACACACACAATCCGTTCTCCGGTCTCGCGCACCCATTCCTGCACCTTGACCAACTCAATCTGCAGCCGCTCCAGCTCGTCTTCATATTTTGAACGTTTAAGCTTTTTATCATATGGATAGCCGCCACTTTCCATAATTATATCTTCGAGTTCTTTCGGAAACTCGGGATCCTCAAGATCAAAATGCACGGACATAGAAATTCTCTCTCTGATTGGCCATTTAAGGAACTTTTAACACCAAGCCTAGCGGTAAAACCACGGGGAAACCAGAGAGCTGCCTGCATAAAGTCACAATGGCTGGATATCTAAAGGCACCTTAACGGAAGCAAATCACCATGATTGTGTTGTCAGGTAAATTCCAGTAGACCAATTATAGAATTATGCCTTTTTCCGGTTTCAAATATTTGTGCGAGAACAGCAGCCGTGATCCATTTTCCTTCTTTGCGCCATATGGCCTCCGCAACGCTTATCGCGATATGTCTTGTCCTTGGTGCCCTCACCATGGCTCAGTCGAAGGATCAAACAACAGAGCAAACCGCCAATCTTGCAGAATCGCTCATTGCCCGCCTCGATCAAATTGAAGCAACGCTAAATCGGGAGAGCCTTTCCGACAAAGCCTTCAATGATTTACGCGCAGAACTGGTGATAATCGAACAAAACGCGCTCACCCAAAAAAACCTTTTGCAGCCGTCCCTCGACGAAGCCAAAGCCCGCATCGAAGCCCTCAAGCCAGCGCAGGCGAAAGAGGGGGAAGAAGTCAATCCGGAAGCTGAGGTGTTAATTTCGCGCCGAGCGGAGCTTGAAGAGCAAATCGCCGAAACGGACGCACAGGTCAAACTGATCAACTCAAGCCTGTTGCGGGCAAGACAATTGAGCAACAAAATCACGGTCGCGCGACAAGATCGCTTTACCAAACAATTGTTTGACCGCAGTGGCACTTTGTTCAATCCCGCGCTTTGGTTGTCCGGTTTAAGCGGCCTAATCGCCGCTTGGAAAACGCTAAACTTTCTTATGTCCGACTGGGCGTCTTTCTTGGCCACCAAAGCAGCTGATCGCTTTTGGCAAATCAGCGCCATGATAACCTTCGTTGCGATCATTATTTTCGGACCTTTACGGTATCTCCTCTTTTCCAGCCTGAGAAAACTGGCCCGCCTAGAGGCACCCACACTGCTGCAACGCAGCCTGCATGCTTGTTGGGCATTGGTCTCCTACACGTTCATACCGGTGGCCATTTTAATAGCTGTTGTGCTGATTTTGAGCAACGCCGATCTGCTTCCCACACGCATCGAATTATTGGCAGATCAGATATCCTTCGTCATTTTTAGTGTTTCTCTTGGATATGGACTGATCCGCGTTCTTTTAGCGCCCAACAAATCCAATTATCGTCTACTCAACTTCGAGACATCAACCGCACGAAAGCTATATGGCATCGCACTGGCGTTGCTCAGTGTTTATGCGATTGATACCCTGTTTGATCAGACTTCCGAAACCTTGCTGATCCCGCTCGAAACCACAATTCTGATCCGTGGTGTTGCAGCCATTCTCATCGCTATCCTTGTATGGATGGGAATGCGTATGATTATCGCAGCCAAATCAACACAAGACACAACCGCTACCAAAGATGGCCCAGCCCATCAGGGGTTCTCCCTACCCGGCTTTGTCAAACTGTTACAGCCGCTGGTGTGGTTGGCCTGCATCGTCATCGCCATTGCACCTGTGTTGGGATATGTCTCTCTGGGCTCCTTCCTTGCTGTGCAGATGGGCCGCGCTTTTATCATTCTTGCCCTGCTCGGCATTTTTTCGGCACTCGTAGACAATTTCCTCAGCGAAAATCTGGAGACCGAAGATTCCAACACCCAGAAATTATCCCGCGCCTTCGGCATTGCTCCACGAGCCATTGCGCAAATCGGTGTGCTCTCTAACGGCCTGCTGCGTATATTGCTCTATGTCAGCGCAGCTTTGTTGATCTTTGCACCCTGGGGCGTTGAATCAACAGACTTTTTGACCGCGATGCAACAGGCCCTCTTCAATATACAAATCGGCGACCTAAGCATCTCCCCAATTAATATTCTGGGGGCGTTGGTGGTTTTCATAGTCACCCTTGTCCTGGTCAAGAGCATTCAAGGATGGATGGAAAAGCGGTTGATGCCCGCGACAAACATGGACACGGGCCTCAAAAACTCGATCCAGACCAGCGTGGGCTATGTCGGCTTTATTATCGCGGCGATGTTGGCCTTCTCTTATATGGGCGTCAATCTGTCCAACATTGCCTTAGTGGCAGGTGCCCTATCTGTCGGTATCGGTTTTGGCTTGCAAAGCATCGTCAACAACTTCGTATCAGGGCTTATCCTGCTGGTCGAACGCCCTATCAAAACCGGAGACTGGGTGGTTGTCGGGGCGGATCAGGGCTATGTAAAAAAAATCTCGGTCCGCGCCACCAAGATCGAAACCTTTGATCGCGCAACCGTTATTGTTCCCAATTCGGACCTGATCTCAAACCGGGTAATGAACTGGATGCACAATGGCTCTTTGGGCCGGATTATTGTCCCCGTTGGTGTGGCCTATGACGCGGATCCAGAACAGGTCCGCGAAATCCTTCTTAAAGTTGCTCAAGACTCAGATCTGGTCACCAGCTATCCTATGGCGAGCGTTTATTTCATGGATTTCGGCGCGTCTTCGCTCGATTTCGAGCTGCGCTGTTATGTTCAGGATATCAATAATTCCCTGTCCGCTAAAAGTGCGCTGCGCTTTGCCATCTTCAAGGCACTGAAAGACGCCAATATCGAAATCCCGTTCCCGCAGCAAGATGTCTATGTCCGCTCTATCGCCACTCCGGAAAAACAGCAAGAATCAACAATACAACCGTTTAATCCGGACATCAAAGAAACCGCAAACAAAACGACGTCCGACACACTCAAAGCAGAGGAAATCGAGCTGGCCGATGCCTCCGAGCTGACAGACACGACTGGCGACACAGAAGGAGACGCCGACATTGTTTAACGCGCACCCCAACCGATTTTTCGCCCTCGCGCTGCTGGCACTGACGCTGGCAAGCTGTGCCCAGGGACCAGCGTTTCAAGAACCGGCTCTCTACACAAATCTCAATCAGGACGGTGTAACGGTAAACCCGCAAGAAGCGCTCAGCATCATCAATAGCTATAGGCGAAACAACGGCCTCAATGCCCTCACTCTGGACAGCAAACTTGCTGCTGCCGCTCAGGAACAAGCCGATGCCATGGCTGCGGCTGATAAAGTAAGCCACTCGCTTACAAGGAACCAGACGCTCAAAAAACGCCTTGATCGGGCCAACTATGACGCAGCCATCGCCGCTGAAAATATCAGCGCGGGATACTGGACATTGGCTGAGGCTTTTTCCGGCTGGCGCGATTCAAAAGGGCACAATGCAAACATGCTACGCAAAGGTGTGACGCAAATGGGGATAGCCACTCAATTTCGTGGCAATGCCAAATATAAGGTATTCTGGGCCTTGGTGCTGGCTAAACCAGCAGAACCAAGACCAGCACAGCCTTTGAGTCAAACCCGTCCAAGCGCTCTTTTTGCCCAATAACGCGCCTTGGCCTTGCCTTCATAACCAGCCCGCAAACTGCAGCAAGCGATCACTCCAACCCGGCTGAGCGGAATAAACAATTGTGCAAAATCACGACGGCCATCCCAGAGACTTTCGGCAACGGGGTGGCCGGTATCGGCAAGAGAATCGATATAGTCAACATCCGGATCAGCAATCATCTGCTTGCTCACCTCCAACAGGAGGTGCACCCCTGGAGAAGAGCGTTTGTAAACCTCATCCATGCCGGTTTTCCAAGTGAACAAACCGCGTCCTGCACGGAACGAAATCAAACTACCGATGCAACGCTCATCCAGCATCATAAGATCGATCTGCGCAGTCCCTTCCGTCAGCATCTGCGGCAGAAACCCTTCAACGAACTGTTTCAGATTGCTATTCACCGCAAGCGCAGTGCCCTTGTGTGCTTTCCAACCAGATGCCTCCGTGACAAAAAAGGCCTCAAGCGCTTTGCCTTGATCATAGCCACTTCGCGTTGAAACATAATCGACCTGCCCGAGATCACCAAGACGTCGGATCTGTCGCCCCATAGTCTTGCGTTTGTTCTTGCTGATTGACAGCCCCTCTCGTAGCAGGGACGCATCGTCACTCTCTGCGCAACAATTCAGAAAGGCACGGTTATGAACGCGCGCTTGAAGGATGGGGTGGCTTGCTCCACCTTGAATGTCTAACCACGAGATCAACCACTCATATTCACGTGCTTGCATGGGGAAATAGGGCCATACCAGCAAGTCAGCTCCGGCGGTTTGCGAAAGTTGGTCCAGCGCAGCATGAAATCCGCCTTCGCTGCGTCTGTGCAGCCCGTATCTATCAAGGAAACCGGCTCCAACAGGGCCGTATCCATGCGCCCAGTAAGTCGCAATCTTGGCACCCATTGCAAAAACAGAGCGACTGGTTTCAAAAGGCAGACGATAGCCTTGTGAAGCAACTGTGATCACAGGTCCCTGACAAATGCGCCCGTCTCCGGCCCTTACAAAAACCTCGTCAACAAACGGCGAGTCGAACTGATCGACCAGTGTGCTGCCTTCCATTACCGTATCTGACTTCAGCAACATAGAACCCAATCCCATAGAACCAACGCAATCATTCGACCAATTACGGGAACCGAAGGCCTCGGCTCACCATTGTTTCAGTAGAATTTTGCCCGAACATAGCCATTGCCAACAGTAAACGGCAAATTGGTCAGGCTTGGGTTAATGGGATTGTAAAACTTAAGTCAATGACCAAAGCAGCGTCACGGGACCTGAATGTGGCTAGACCGCGCCGACAAAAAGATTCAAACAAATTGGCGAAAAACCGGCATTTCTCGCGGCATTTTGTCACTCCCCTCACATCAATCATTCGTTAACCAAGAATTGAATAGGTGGGGAGTGAATGCGCGACCAAGCCTAACCTGAAAAGCCGCCTTCATCGAGAAAGGTTTTTTCTTCCGGTGTCGTATACCGACCTAAAACCCGATTGCGGTGTGGGAAGCGAGCGAACCGTTCAATGATATTCTTATGCGTTTTGGCGGCATCGATATATCCCTCACCACCAATTTCCTCCATCCACTTAAGGCAAGCCTGTTGTTCGCCGATATCTTCCGCATGCATCATCGGCATCACAGCAAACGCTTTTTCATCAGGGCTTAATCCATCCCAATCGGCATGTTTTACCAAAGCATGAGAATAGGACAAAGCCACGGCATCGTGAGAAAAGGCCTGCGGCATGCCCCGATAAAGGTTGCGAGAGAACTGATCGAGCACAATAATCAACGCCAGAAGGCCCTTGGCACTGCCCTCCCACTCTGCAAGCCGACGGTGGCGCGCGTCTTCCAGCGTCATTCCAAACCGGAACCGAATGGTGGCATCAAAAGCATCAATTTTTGAAAACCACTTCTTTGGCTCGGAGCTGAACCAAAAATCAAGAACTTCTTGTGACGTCACCATGGGCTTTGCTCCTTTAAGCTACTAATTTTTTTATACGTATTTTCCACCAATGTCACACACTTCAGCTGCGAGTTGAAGTAACAATGTGAAGAGGCTATGAAACAATCAAAGCACCATGCTTTAAAAGCAAAGGCGCTTCCAAAGCCTGACACTCCAACCGGACTGATACACTGCTGATGCATGACCTTGATTTAAGCGGCCTCAAATGCCCGTTGCCGGTTCTTCGCACACAAAAGGCATTGAAGGACCTGCCCAAAGGCAGCCGCATTGCGATCCTTACCACCGACCCGATGGCGGCACTTGACTTGCCTCACTTCTGCTCAGAGCATGACCACTTGCTCATCGATACCCAGCAACGCGGACCATCGACGCTATGGTTTTTGATTGAGAAATAAATCATTTAAGCCAACAAGTCGGCCATCAGGGTTTGGATCGGGGCAAGCGCGAAGGCCCCGTGTCTTTGCCTATATGGATGGTAGACACTGAAACCACTTCTTTTGCCTTGGGTGCCAGCAAAGGCAATTGAACCAACTGCTCTGGCAACTTGATCTTTTTTTCCGGAATGCCGGTATAAACGCGGACCGGCTCCATCAGTTTAAAGCGCGGCTCCAGATAGCTGACTTTATAATCAACAGTCGCCACCCATTTTGGCTGCCCTTGGGGGCACGTTTCAGGACGCAGATCGGTAGGCGCGTCATAACTCCCAAACAAAACATCCTCTTGAATAGGAACTCCCGCTCCGGTCGCCATATCAGCGCGTGAGAAACCCTGGGTCAGCAGAAACGCCGCAGTTTCCGAACGCACCTGTGTATTGGGCGCTCCCAAGACAACAGCCAGTAATTGCCGCCCGTCACGTGTTGCAGTAGCCACAAGATTGTAACCGGATGAACAGACAAACCCGGTCTTCATACCGTTCGCGCCATGAAAAGTTTCAAGCAGTTTATTATAAGAACGCAGCACCCGTTTGCCGTGACGAATGGCAGGGATTTGAAACAAGGGGCGATATTGAGGAAATTCCAAAAGGATTTGCCGCGCCAACAAGGCCATATCACGCGCAGAACTGGTCTGCCCCTCGGCATAAAGACCATTGGCATTGACAAAATGGCTGGCCTTCATGCCAAGGCGCGCAGCTTCATGGTTCATGCGTTTGGCAAATTCAGGCTCGCTGCCTGCGACACGTTCGCCCAACGCTGCCGCAATATCATTGGCAGATTTGACCAGCACCATCTTCAGCGCATTGCCGACGGTCAGTTTTGTCCCAACCTTAAAGCCCATTTTCGATGGAGGATAGGACAAGGCATGAGCAGAAATGCTCAGAGCAGACTCTTCAGATAGTTCCCCTGCAGAAATCGCACGAAACGTCACATAGGCCGTCATAAGTTTGGTCAGAGAAGCTGGATACCATTTTTTATTGGCACCTTGATGATACAAAACCTTGCCCGTATCGACATCCATCAAAAGTAAAGGATTGGGGGAGATTACCAGATCTTGCTTGGGCTTGCTCTGCGCTTGTTTTGCCGCATCAACGGACCCAACGCCCAATGCAACAAAACAAAGAGACAAAAAGATAACGCGAGATGCAACAAGACCAGCCGACCAACGGCAAAGCTTGATAGCGGGCAAATCGATCATAAAAAGTGAACCTCCGAGCAAATCACTTGGCTTGAACGCGACAGTCTTCTCTCTAGCCGATGCCGTTAGACGGAACAAGCGCCAACCGCCAAACTTGCTCATCAGAACACATATTCAATGCTGCTGTAGACCTCATGCCTTATGCACAATTCGGCTTGCTCCGCACCGACCACCTGATTATGCTGCCATGCACAATATCATATCAGAGCGCGAACGATGCCCAGCGCCATTTTCGAAGCCGCTAAGGTTCAACCAGAAAAGTTCCGCGCGCCTCCCAGCCATCATCAACAAGGCCTGATTTTATGCCAATCATAAATCGAATTGCAGACTTTCACGACGCTATAAAGAAGGTGCGTCAGGATCTACACCAAAATCCGGAGTTACAATTCGATGTGCAGCAGACCGCCGGACGGGTTGTTGCAGAATTACAGTCCTATGGCATCTCGGATATCACATCGGGAGTAGGACAAACGGGTGTTGTGGCGGTTATTGAAGGCAAGTCCAATAAGTCGGGGAGAACAATCGGCTTGCGCGCCGACATGGATGCGCTGCCGCTGCATGAAGCCACAGACAAGCCCTACGCCTCCAAAGTGCCCGGAAAAATGCACGCCTGCGGCCATGACGGACACACCGCTATGTTGCTCGCGGCAGCGAAATACCTTCAGGAAACCCGTAACTTTGATGGTAGAGTTGCCCTCATTTTTCAACCGGCAGAAGAAGGCGGAGGCGGTGCCCGTGCCATGGTTCAGGATGGGTTGATGACCCGATGGGAAATCGATCAGGTCTATGGCATGCACAATTGGCCCGGCCATCAACTGGGGTCCTTTTCCCTGTGTTCAGGGCCAATCATGGCATCGGCCGATCCCATTACCATCGAGATAGAAGGCAAGGGCTGCCATGCAGCCAAACCCCATGAGGGCGTGGATACCATTGTTGTCATGGCAGCAATCATCCAAGCTGTGCAAACGCTGGTTAGTCGCAACACTGACCCACAAAAATCACTGGTCGTATCGCTGTGCCACATCAAAGCGGGCTTTACCGACAATGTCATTCCGCAAACAGGCTTTATCGAAGGCACCGTGCGGACTTTGGCCCCCGATGTCCGAGACATGGCAGAAAAGCGCTTGCGCGAAGTGGTAGAAGGCACGGCGGCCGTTTATGGCGCAACAGCGAAATTGACCTACACGCGCGATTATCCCGTGACCGTCAATCACGAAGCAGAAACACAAAAGGCCGCCAAAGTCGCCAGAACCATCGCGGGCGAGAGCAATGTCACCACTGACATGGTGCCATCGATGGGCTCGGAAGATTTTTCTTTCATGCTACAGGAACGTCCCGGAGCGTTTATATTCATCGGAAATGGCGACAGCGCCTCACTGCATCATCCAGAGTATGACTTTAATGATGAGCTGATTCCGGTTGGCGCGTCCTATTGGGTCAAACTGATCGAATCGTCACTGGCCGTCTAACACAAAATAGCGGGCCTAGTGCGCCCCCAACCTGACGAGTGCGCCCGCAACCAAGCCGCCACAAGGAGCCAAAGCATCATGTTGGAGACTCTCCCCTTTTTCGCGGACACCGGCCTGAGCGAATGGGCCCTTTGGGGGCTAATCATTGCCAGCTATTTCACCTCTGCTCTCACCGCTGCGTTTGGTATTGGTGGTGGCGTGGCGCTGCTGGCGATCTTGAGCACGGTGATTCCCGTCGCAACACTGATCCCGTTGCACGGCATGGTGCAAATGGGGTCCAACGCAGGCCGTGCATGGCATTTACGCGATCACATCAAATGGTCGTTTCTGGTGCCCTTTGGCCTTGGAGCCCTCATAGGCACCGCCGTTGGCTCCCAATTGGTCATCGCACTGCCGGATGCTTTGCTGAAAATCATTCTCGCGCTGTTTGTGCTCTCTCTGGTCTGGGCACCAAAACCAAAATTCATGAAGGGTGGCAACGTCACAATCGCCACTGGTGGTGCACTTTCGTCTTTGGCTGGCATGTTTGTCGGAGCAACCGGGCCGCTGGTCGCAGCCATGATCGCGGGTAAGGCCGACGACCGTCAGGGTGTCGTCTCTACACACGCGGCTTCCATGACCTTGCAGCATGGCCTCAAAATTCTGGCGTTTGGCTTTGTCGGATTTGCTTTCACAACATGGCTGGGCCTGATCATCGCCATGATTGTTTCGGGCTATATTGGCACGATCACCGGTGGAAAAATCCTGCATATGATGGATGAAAAACTTTTCCGCAAGTTGTTCAAGCTGATCCTGACGGCACTGGCGGTGTTCATGCTTGTAAAAGCCGCTCAGTCATTTTTTTAATAGCTCGCGCAAGGCAACAGTTGGCTCAAACACAAAACCGACAACCACAGTTTTTCAATGGCCTGCTACGGCCATGCGCTCAAAACATCAAAAAAGGAAAGAGAAATGGTGCCCCCGGCCCGACTCGAACGGGCACGCCCAATGGACAGCAGATTTTGAATCTACCGCGTCTACCGGTTCCGCCACGGGGGCACGTAAGGGGGGAATATAGAAGCAAAATTTCTGCCGTCAACACATAACCGTCACAATTCCCATCTCTTCAACACGAATTGACGGTCTCTTTAACAGTTCTGCCATAGACCCGACGTAAGATCGCACGATTGAGACAACAATTGACCCTTTATCCACCGACGAACCAGAACGGTTACCAATGCTTCGCAAACTCTATGATTGGACCATGAACCTCGCCGCCGGTCCCCGCGCGCCCTGGGCCTTAGGGGCTGTCTCTTTTATCGAAAGCTCGGTTTTCCCGATTCCACCCGACACTTTGCTGATCCCGATGGTCATCGCCAAACGTCAAAAGGCATGGATCTATGCCGCCTTGTGCACCATCATGTCCGTATTGGGAGGCATGTTCGGTTACGCAATCGGTGCCTTGCTGTTTGATCAACTGGCTTTGCCGATCCTTGCTTTCTACGGATATGCCGACAAGTTTGCATCTTTCACAGAACGCTACAATGAATGGGGCGTCTGGATTGTCCTGATCGCGGGGCTAACGCCTTTCCCCTATAAAGTCATCACCATTGCCTCTGGAGCAACGGGCCTTGCGCTACCGGTCTTTATGATCGCCTCTGTTGTGGCCCGCGGTCTAAGATTCTTTATTCTAGCCGCGCTGCTCTACTGGCTTGGCCCTCCCATTCGCGATTTCATCGAAAAACGCCTTGGTCTGGTATTCACGGTTGCAATGGTGGTTTTGGTCGGCGGGTTTGTCGCAGTCAAATATTTGATCTAAAAAAGCAATGACGCTATTGATTGGTCTTGTGCACATGCTTTTTCAGCACTGACAAACTTTGGTCACGGTTGGCTTTTAACAGACCATCGCAAGAGCATTGAATTGAAAGACACGATCAATGAAATTGACAGCCCCTATCGGAAACACACAAAGCCTTGCGGCCTCTCTCCTATTGCTTGGTGCACTCTTTATCTCAGCCTGCTCCCTAGGGTTTGAGCATATTGGCGGTTTTCAACCTTGCCAGCTGTGCTACGTCCAGCGGCACGTGCATTATGCCATGATACCGTTATCGGCAATCTCCATTATCATCATTATGCGCGGGGCGCCTGCGACGATGGTCCGGCTGTTGTTTGTGGGGTTGGCCGGTGTGCTAGCCTATGGTGCTGTGGTCGGCTTTTATCAGGCCGGAGCTGAATGGGAATTTTGGCTAGGGCCAAACGATTGCACCAATTCCGTTACAATTACACCAGACGCCACCAATCTAATGGCACAATTGCAGAGCACCAAATTGATCAATTGCTCCGTTGCACAAATGCGCATCCTCGGCCTTTCCTTTGGCGGCTGGAACGTCGTGCTTTCAACTGGCTTGGTCACCATCGCTCTGATCGGTGCTTTTGCTAGCAAAGATGCATTGGCTCCGCTGTTCAAACGCCTGCCATTTTTGGGACAATGGATGACTGCCATCAGCAAACCCGCACAAGCCCACTAAATCACCCCGTCGCGACCCGATTTAAGGTCACGATAAATCGCCCAGAACAAATGTGCAGCTGCGCTGCGTTCTGGTGCCCAAAGATTTTGCGCCAAAGCGGCCAAAGCCTTTTCTTTGGGACGCACATCCATCTTAGACACATGTGCGACAGCCACTTGAAGAGCCAAATCTCCTGCGGGAAAAATATCACCCTCTCCAAGACAAAACAGCAAATACACGTCCGCAGTCCACGGACCAACGCCATGCAAGCCAATAAGGGCTTTTTTAACATGGCCCGCATTGCGCTCGCCCAGGGCATTCAAATCAAACCCATCCAACATGGATTGCGCGATGCTTTGCACGGTTTTAATCTTGGGCCGTGAAAGAGAACACGTGCGCAGGCCTTCCTCGCCCACTTGGGCCAATTCAGCAGGGTCGCACTCAGGAAAGCGCGTTTCAAACTTCTGCCAGATCGCACGCGCCGATGCGACGGAGACCTGCTGCGCCAAAATAATCTGCAACAACCCCGAAAGCCCGCTTTGCCTCTGCCGAAGCGGAATTGGCTGGCAGGAAACCACATAATGCGCAAGCCGTGGATCGCGCGCCACCAAGCGCTCAAGGGCTGCATTTAAATCATCTTGAGACTGCAATTTGACCATTGCTTGCTCCTTAAGGATTCGAACGAAATGCAGACTGACATGGACCAGTAGACGAAACCTAGCTCAAAAGGCTATCAATGCAGATGCAATCCTGTTTCCCCTAAACCGAACTTTTATCCATGACGCCAGTCTTTCGATTCGCACCCAGTCCAAACGGCGCCCTGCATCTCGGGCATGCCTTTTCAGCCATAATCAATTTCGAAGCGGCAAAGCGCACATGTGGGCGCTTTTACCTTCGCATTGAAGATATTGATACCATGCGCTGCACCCAAGACAAGATCGAACAGATGCTGGACGATCTCGGTTGGCTGGGCCTTACATGGGACCAACCGGTTCTGCGCCAATCTCAGCGGCTTTCCCTGTATCAAGACGCGCTCGAAGTCCTTCGTCAAAAGGGGCTGATCTATCCATCCAGCGCCAGCCGAAAAGACATCCAGAAAGCTGTCTTAAAGTGGGAGACTAACACCCAAAAACAATGGCCGCGCGATCCGGACGGCGCTCATCTCTTCCCCCGTGCATTGCTTCCAGACACAGAAATAGGCAAAGGCACCGTCGCTTGGCGTTTGGATATGCATAGAGCATTGGAGATTGCAGGCTCGTCTTTGACTTGGACAGAAACCGGCCCCAAAAGCCAATCCTACCCAAAACCAGAGATCATCCCGGCCCAACCAAACGCGTGGGGTGATGTGATTCTGGCGCGCAAGGATACGCCAACCAGTTATCACCTGTCCGTGGTGATAGATGACGCCGCGCAAGACATCTCGCATGTGGTGCGCGGTCAGGATCTCTTTTGTGCCACTAGCCTGCACCGGCTGTTGCAAACCCTTTTAGACCTTCCTGCTCCACTCTATCATCATCACCGGTTGCTGACCGATGGTTCGGGGCAGAAATTGTCAAAATCACGGGGAGATCTGGGCTTGGCAAGCCTGCGCACGCGCGGTGCATCGCCCCAAGACATTCGCCAGCTTGTTCACTGGTCAGAGGATGATCTCAAGGCCTTTATCATTGCACCATCAGGTCTCTAGCGACTGAAATCCAGAAGGGCAATGTGATAAAGCCCATCAGAACCGACAGAGAAATGGTATTGGCCGACAGGCGATGGCCAACGCCAAAATGATCGGCTAGCAAATAAGCATTGACCCCTGTTGGACACGCAGCACCCAGAATAATAACGGCAACCCATTCGGCGGGTAGTGAAAAGATGGTGGTGGAGACGAGCAAGAAAAGCGCAGGAAATGCCACAGTTTTAAGAAGTCCCAAGACAAGAGCAGGGACAACGTCACCGCGCAGGCCATATTCACGCATGCTCATGCCCATAGAGATCAGCGCCAAGGGCACAGTCACCGGAACAATTTTGTCAATCACAACCGCTGCCAAAGTGGGGATGGGCAACCCCATTAGCCCCCAAAGCCCCCCTGCCAAGATCCCCACGACAATCGGATTTCGCACCAAGCCCTTGAATACCTTTTGCAGGGCAGCACCAATATCAAGTTTTGTATCCTTCTCGCGACCGTAGGTTTCCACCATCAGCGAACTGGCAAGCATCATCACCGGGAGATGTATCGTTAACAGCATCACCAGAGGAACCAACGCATCTTCACCAAAAACCCCCGAGATTATGGGGATACCGAGCAAAACGAGATTGGAAAAGCCGGATGAAATGCCAGCGACGGCCAAAACACTGCCTTCGCGTCCGAACACAAAACGAATAACCAGCATGCCCAAAGCCCAGATGGAAAACACACACAGGAAATAGGCACCCCATAGAGACCATGGCGCCTGATCCCCGATATTGCTGGTCGCCAATGAGCGAAACATGAGAAGCGGCAAAGGAACGGAAAATACAAATTTCGAGAGCGCTGCCCCCACTTCTTTCGGAATCAAACCGCTGACAACGAGAATATATCCAAGGGCAATCAGAGCAAAAATGGGAAAGACAAGGGAGAAAATATCAACCATGCAGGACTCCAGTGGGCAGTGAGAAATTGCAAAAATCAATTGGAAGAAAAGAGCTTGAGCATTAGGACAATACAAACACCCTATTGGCCCAACACAGAAAATTCCGATGCAATCAATATTGGAGGTGGCGGGAAAGATAGGAAAAAGGCATCATACAAAAGAACCGACGCCCCGATTAGCACACCATAAAAGTGCCTATAGCATATAAAATGAAACTGAACAGCAATGAAATCGCTGAAAACACTCAGAAAACAGACCGTTTTCGTCACGATTTGCGCACCCATCTGGGCGCGATCGTTTCTTTAACCGACCTGATCAGGCAGACGCCGTCTCCACAGGATTGTGCACCCTTGTTGGATGCTCTGCATTTAGCTGCCGACAATGCTATGGCCATAGTCGAAGGGGGAACCGATTTGCAATCCCCTCTTGGGCACCAACCGGAACAATTGCTAAGACTGCTTGGTAATTTTGACCAATTGGCAAAAGGATTGGCCCAAGCCCACAACACTCGGTTTGAGTTGCACATCTCTGATGAGTTGCGCGATCAAGCCCCGGCCATTCCCGAACCGACCTATCTGCACCGTGTGCTCATGCTGCTCTTGGATAACAGCATCAAATATGCAGACGGAGCACCAATTCAGCTCTCCGCAGCTGTCAAATATCACAAAACACAGAGCCAAATTGAGTTGATATTCTCCGACACCGGCGCCGGTTTTGGCGACCAAGACCCAATGCTGTTGTTCGAACCCTATCATCGGGGCAAAGCTGAGCCTTCTATCGCCGGCTCCGGTTTGGGTCTTTGGAGCGTACGAAACATCATTTCTGTTCTGGGAGGAAAAATCCAAGCGCAGGAGAACACACCTTCGGGGGCCAAGATCACCATAGATCTGCCATTCGAAACCGAACAGACAGCTCCTGACGGCCCCTCTGCAAAAGAGCAAGCATCCACCAGCAAACCGCTGCACATATTGCTGGTGGATGACAATCAGACCAATCATCTCATTCTGGGAGAGATGCTTGAGGCGATGGATTGCGAATGCCTCCACGCCTCAAGCGGGCACCAAGCTTTGCAGTTGTTGCGCCAAACGAGACCGGATCTGGCAATCATTGACATCAGAATGGCGCAGATGGACGGTTGGGAGCTTGCGACGCGGATACGCAACACAGACTCTTATGGAGACTTTCCACTCATCGCCCTGTCATCAGATCCTATTCCAGCCCAGATCGCACCATTCGATGATTGGGTCCAGCGCCCCCTCGCCCCAGCCAGACTCTATCAATTGCTTGGCCAAACAAAAGCTAACTAAGCCACGAGCCCAGCGATGTTTTTCATAATTTCGTTAAGCTGAAAGTCCTTGGGTGTGTAAACCGCAGCGACACCATAGCCCTTCAAAACCGCCTCATCGGCAGGTGGTATAATGCCACCAACAACCAATGGCACATCATCAAGCCCGGCCGCTTTCATCTGCGCCATCACATCACCGACCAACGCCAAATGCGAGCCAGACAAGATGGATAGCCCCACCACATGCACCCCTTCTTCCAAAGCGGTGTTGACGATCTGTGCCGGTGTCAGCCGAATGCCCTGATAGACGACTTCCATGCCACTATCGCGCGCCCGCACCGCGATCTGTTCGGCTCCATTGGAATGACCGTCTAAACCGGGTTTGCCAACCAGAATTTTCAATCGGCGCCCCAGTTTTTCAGACGCTGCATTGACCGCCGCACGCACATCGGACAGATCATCATTGTCGACACGAGCAGCTTTTCCAACACCGGTTGGCGCGCGATATTCTCCGTAAACATCGCGTAAAACCTGCCCCCATTCTCCTGTCGTTGCACCAACTTTGGCGCAAACAATGGACGGCTCCATGATATTGGCACCAGACTGAGCAGCCGAGCGCAAGGCCGACAGCGCTGCTTCGACTGCGGTTTGATCACGCGCCTCTCGCCACGCCTTGATCTTGGTGACGGCCTCGCTTTCAACATCAGGGTCAACCGTTAAAATGCCACTGTCTTCACCAGCAGCAAGAGGGGACGCTTCACTTTGGCAATATTTATTCACACCCACCAAGGTCTGATCCCCCACCTCAATGCCCTCAAGGCGTTTGGCGTTGGATTCAACAAGCCTTTGTTTCATATAGCTTGATTCTATCGCTGAAATCGCTCCCCCCATCTCTTCGATGCGGGCCATCTCATCGCGCGCTTCGGCTTTCAAGGCTTCCACTTTGGCGTCGATCTCTTTGGAGCCGTCAAAAATATCGCCATATTCCAGCAGGTCGGATTCAAACGCCATAATCTGCTGCATACGCAACGACCATTGCTGGTCCCAAGGCCGCGGCAAACCGAGCGCTTCATTCCATGCGGGCAGTTGCACAGCCCGCGCCCGGGCTTTTTTAGACAAAACGACCGCCAGCATTTCAATCAAAATCCGATAAACGTTATTTTCTGGCTGTTGTTCGGTCAGCCCGAGGGAGTTGACCTGCACCCCGTAGCGGAACCGGCGATATTTCTCCTCGGTAACACCATAGCGCTCCAGACAAATTTCATCCCACAAATCAACGAAGGCGCGCATTTTGCAAATCTCGGTCACAAACCGCATGCCCGCGTTGACAAAAAAGGAAATACGTCCGACCGCTTGTGGGAAATCATCCTCCGAAACGGCACCGGTTTCTTTAACCGCATCAAGCACAGCAATGGCCGTTGAAAGTGCATAGGCCAATTCCTGCACCGGCGTCGCGCCCGCTTCCTGCAAATGATAGGAACAGACATTCATCGGATTGAACTTCGGCATTTCGCGGTAGGTAAAATCAATGATATCGGTGGTCAATTTCAAAGATGGTTTGGGCGGAAACACATAGGTTCCGCGCGACAGATATTCCTTGATCAAATCATTCTGCGTGGTGCCTGCCAGTTTGGAACGGTCTGCTCCCTGTTCGTCCGCAACAGCAACATACAGCGCCAACAACCAAGCAGCCGTTGCATTGATCGTCATCGAGGTATTCATCTGTTCCAACGGGATCTGCTCAAACAGGGCCCGCATATCCCCAATGTGCGATATGGGCACGCCAACCTTACCCACTTCGCCGCGAGCAAGAGAGTGATCAGGGTCATAACCGGTCTGGGTAGGCAAATCGAACGCTACGGAGAGCCCCGTCTGCCCCTTGGCAAGATTGTTGCGATACAGGCTGTTGGAGTCCCGTGCCGACGAGTGACCCGCATAGGTACGAAAGATCCAGGGCCGGTCCTTTTGTCGCACGTCAAGGCCTCCATCCACACGCTGCCCCTTCATACTTTGGTTCATGGTTCCATGATCACTCATAGCACATCCTCCCACTTCAACCGCTTTGGCACGGCCTTCTTAGGGCTCGTCAATTTGCCCTTGCAAGACCAGCAAATGCCGCAACACCCTACAGCGCTTCTGAATTTCCGCCTCAAGGGACCGCAGACACTCTTACTCCACCGATCCATGAGGCCACACTTGTTCAAGGGCAAGTGTCCCCTTCGCACACGCAAAATGCAAATTGGCAATAAGACGTATATCCTTACCCAAAATAATTTCAGATAGTTTCGCAACTGCGTCATAAACATCAATTTGAACCTCGAATATGCTGCAGTGCAACAGTTATCCATTTTTAGGACATGTATGTCCGGAGGAGAAAAAATGGCTGAGGAACTCCTTACACAGGGCACCACAGGCGAGAAAAAAGATCTTTATGAAATCGGAGAGATCCCACCACTGGGGCATGTGCCAAAAGAAATGTATGCATGGGCGATCCGCCGCGAGCGGCACGGACCGCCAGAGCAATCTTTCCAAGTGGAAATCGTTCCCACATGGGAATTGGACAGCCATGAAGTGCTGGTTCTGAACATGGCCGCAGGCGTCAACTACAATGGCGTTTGGGCTGGTCTTGGCGAACCGATTTCCGTGTTCGACGTCCACAAAAGCCCTTATCATATTGCAGGATCCGATGCGTCCGGCATTGTCTGGGCGGTGGGGCGCAAGGTCACAAACTGGAAGGTTGGCGACGAGGTTGTCATTCACTGCAATCAGGACGACGGCGACGACGCAGAATGCAATGGTGGCGATCCAATGTTCTCACCTACCCAGCGTATTTGGGGGTATGAAACCCCCGATGGATCATTTGCTCAATTCTCGCGCGTTCAGGCCCAACAGCTCATGCCACGCCCCAAACATCTGACGTGGGAAGAAAGCGCCTGTTATGTGCTGACCCTGGCCACGGCCTATCGCATGCTGTTTGGACACAATCCCCATGAACTCAAACCCGGGCAGAATGTCCTGATCTGGGGCGCTTCCGGCGGCCTTGGCGTATTTGGTGTGCAGATCGCAGCGGCAGCTGGGGCTAATGCCGTGGGTGTTATTTCCGATGAATCCAAACGTGACTTTGTCATGAGTCTCGGCGCTCGGGGGGTTTTAAACCGCAAGGACTTTGACTGCTGGGGCCAACTGCCCAAAGTTAACTCCGAGGAATACAACACTTGGTTCAAGGAAGTCCGCAAGTTCGGCAAAGCCATCTGGGATGTCACCGGCAAAGGCAACAATGTTGATATGGTGTTCGAGCATCCCGGCGAAGCAACCATGCCCGTTTCTACCTTTGTTGTGAAACGTGGTGGGATGGTGGTCATTTGCGCGGGAACATCCGGCTTCAACCTGACCATGGATGCCCGTTATCTCTGGATGCACCAAAAGCGCGTCCAAGGATCACATTTTGCGCATCTCAAGCAAGCCATGGCCGCCAACCAGATGGTCATCGACCGCCATGTTGATCCCTGCATGTCCGAGGTCTTCAGCTGGGACCAAATTCCCAAGGCCCATGGGCTCATGCTCGACAACAAACATCAACCGGGCAACATGGCTTGTTTAGTCGGCACCACAAAAACAGGCCTGCGTACGCTTGAAGATGTGATCTTGAACAGCCGCGGTGAAGAAGTTTAAGGTTGGCATTGCATCGCGCTTAACCAACCAAAAGGCCGGATATGTTCGGCCTTTTCAAACTCTTCCACAGATCGCAAATCTATTCCTCGTCCGCCGAGACTTCAGACACCGGCTTTGGCCGCTCCAGATCCTGTTTGCTCACTCTATTCTGCTCAATGCGTCGCCAGCGAATACGCCACGCATTCACCTCGGCCCCATAGAGAAAAATCATCGAGATAATTTGTAGGAAAATCAGTGTTGCAACGACACCAGCCAGCCCGGCATAAACCCGCGCATATTGAGCAAAATGAGAGAGATAATAAGAATATCCCTCGGCCACGGCCCACCACAGCACCAAGGTCGAGGCCACGCCGGGCCAAATATCGGCCCAGTCAATCGCCCGCACAGGCAACCAGCGATGGCTAGCGACCAAGAATACGGTCAATATTGGCAAAGCAATACCAAACCGCACAAGGTCGAACGTGACTTTAAAATCATCGAGCCAGGGCAAATGCGGACTTGCAAGCCTCCAGGCAATCGGAGCCGCAAACAATCCGGCAGCCACCGCAATCATCACGATACAGGCCCCCAGAACACCCAATAGCCCCATCGCGCGACGCGACAAAATGGAACGGCGTTCATAATAACCATAGGCACGATTGAGCCCCTCACGCAGACTCTCTACCATCGAAGTCAAAGTGACCAAGAAGATTACCGCCGTCAGCGACAACAAGCTCCCCGTGCTTTGTGCAATCACCGCATCCACATCCGGCTGCAGGATACCCGCAATCGCATCCGGCAATAGCAGGCTAATCAAATCCTGCAGATATCGACCCAGAGCCTCACCACCGGCCCAAACGGTGATGCCGGTGACCAGCAGCAAAAAAGGAAAAATCGAAAGCAGCATGGAAAAGGCGATGTTGCTTGCCAATGCAAACCCGTGATTATCGGAAAACCGCCAAAAGATACGGACCGGCATCATCACCCATTCCCAAAGAAGGTTCATTCTCAGCCAACCTGACGCCAGATACGAGACCCAAAAGGCGAAACGCGCCTTTGCATTTACGCCCCCTATATAGCTCCAGATGGTAAAAAAGCAACCAACACCTCGGACACCTGGAGCAAACCATTTGATTGGTCTTGCTTACATAATCACGAAACCCAATGAAGTGATGGACAGAACAAGCGCCACCCGATAGACAGAGCCTTTGCCATCCTTAAGTGCCAAAGGCCATACGATGTCTCCCAAATCCAGTGTCTCAATAGGACAATTTGTCCCTGCATTGTTTGTGCTTTTGTGGTCAACCGGCTTTATCGGCGCGCGCATGGGTGCTCCATACTCAGAACCCATGACCTTTCTGACCTTGCGCTTTGGCATCGTGCTGGCATTGCTTTTACCTTTTTCGCTGCTGGCCAAAGCCAGATGGCCAAACCCCAAAAGTGCGTTCCATGCCTTTGTCAGCGGCTTGATGATTCACGGTATCTATTTGGCCTGTGTTTTCTGGGCCATTGATGATGGCATGCCTGCCGGTTTGGCGGCATTGGTAATGGGGTTCCAACCTGTTTTAACCGCCTTTTTTGCACGCGCCATTTTGAAAGAATCGATCACCCGCAACCACATTTTCGGCTTTATATTGGGATTGATCGGCATTTCACTTGTTTTATTGCCACGTCTACAGGGCGGCGCTTTTTCCGTGACCCCCACTCAGATTGCGGCAGCCATTTGCGCGGTTATAACAATCTCGTTGGGAACCATCTACCAAAAGCGCTTCGCATCAAATCTGGATATGCGTGCTGCCACGGTTTGGCAATATTGTGCGGCAACATTGCTATGCGGTGGCCTCAGCCTATTGACAGAAACTCAAACCATTGAATGGACATCCGAATTCTTATTTGCCCTTGCGTGGTTGGTGTTGGTCCTTTCCATTGGCGCCATCTTCCTGCTGCTCTGGCTGATTGAATTTGGCGCAGTCTCCAACATCGCGGCCCTGTTTTACATGATACCAGCAGTCACCGCTGTTATCTCATACCTCCTGTTCAACGAACCGATCACACTCTCGCAGATTGTCGGCATCGCCATCACCGCAACCGGCGTGATTATTGCCAGCCGTGCAAGCCACAGCAAAACCCGCACCTAAAGCATGCTCTCCGATGTCATACGCATCAAAAATAAAATGATGCAGCGCAGCAAGTGCTCGACTTAATCCATTGGCTTATTGCAAAATAGGGCCAAGGGCCTCACTGTGCACTGCAACATAGCACAACCATCACAGGCGCAAGTCATCAGACTCCGGCGTAGCAGCACGACACCACAGGCAAGAGGACCCGTGCCTGCAATCGTGCCTTTGATGTGTGTTGAAATCGGATTTTCGACGGTCCAGATCTGGCTCTGAGAAGGCGTGAAACCAAAATCATGCCCAAACAAACACATCTGTAAACCGTCAAGTGGAAGAGGAGGAAGATCCATGTCGCTGACCATTCCAACAGAAATCATCCAAGCACCGAAAACACTATTTGCGGATATGGATACCGCCGTAACCTCGGTTCAAGACTTACTCAGCGTCCTTATTGAATCGGTCCGCGCCAAGGTCGTTGTTGATGGCCGCATCAAATCTGAGAAAATCGAGGCAGAACAGCGCGCCACTCACGGGCTAGCGTGGGTCGCCACATATGTAGAAGCGCTCAAAGAAATGCGCGGCCACGCAAAGACGATGCAGAGCGAAGGCCGCTATGGCGAGATGGAAAGCCTGATCACCCGCATAGCCTTCTCGGAATATCTGGCGCAGATCTTCGGCGGCATTCCCATGAACCAAGGCGAAATCATCCGCCTGTCCGATTTTGGCATACCCGCCTCAGCCATCAAAACCGCCTACACCCAGACGGTGACAGATCTAATAGACCAAGGCAACACGCCCGCCATCCGCACCCGCCTCGTCGCCTTGATGGAAGCGGCTGAGGGCACCGCGTCTTTTGGAGATGCAGGGTTGGATGAAACGATGGAAGCCTTCCGCGATGAGATGCGCCGCTTTGCCGAAGCAGAAGTCAGCCCCCATGCACATGAATGGCATCTCAAAAACGAATATATCCCGATGGATGTTGTCGACAAAATGGCAGAGATGGGCGTCTTTGGCCTAACCATCCCTGAAGAGTTTGGCGGCATGGGCTTGGGCAAAGAAGCCATGTGCGTGGTGTCGGAAGAATTATCCCGCGCCTATATCGGCGTCGGTTCTCTGGGCACCCGTTCCGAGATTGCCGCTGAATTGATCATTTGCGGCGGCACCCAAGAACAAAAAGAACACTGGCTACCACGCATCGCATCCGGCGAAATACTGCCCACGGCAGTCTTTACCGAACCAAACACCGGCTCGGACCTTGCCAGCCTTAAAACCCGCGCTGTACTTGATGGCGCTTCCTACAAGGTGACCGGCAACAAAACATGGATCACCCATCCTGTCCGTGCCGATGTCATGACACTGATGGTCCGCACCAATCCAAATGAGCCCGGATACAAAGGCCTTTCCATGTTGTTGGCCGAAAAACCACGCGGGGATGACGCCACCCCGTTCCCCGCAGAGGGAATGGACGGCGGTGAAATTGAAGTGCTCGGCTATCGCGGTATGAAAGAATATGAAATGTCTTTCGACAATTTTGCGGTCAAAAAAGAAAACCTGCTTGGCGGCGTCGAAGGGCAAGGCTTCAAACAATTGATGCAGACCTTTGAAAGCGCCCGCATTCAAACCGCGGCCCGCGCCATCGGCGTTGCCCAGAGCGCTCTTGACCTTGGTTTGCGCTATGCGCAGGACCGCGTGCAGTTTGGCAAGTCCTTGATCAACTTCCCGCGCGTCATCGACAAGCTTGCGATGATGGCCGTCGAGATCATGATCGCCCGTCAGCTCAGCTATTTCTCGGCCCGCCAAAAAGACCACGACAAACGCTGCGATCTGGAAGCAGGCATGGCCAAGCTTTTGGGTGCTCGGATCGCTTGGGCCGCAGCTGATAATTCCTTGCAAATTCATGGCGGCAACGGCTTTGCGCTGGAATATCCCATCTCTCGGGTGCTGTGTGACGCACGTATCCTCAATATCTTTGAAGGCGCGGGCGAAATTCAGGCGCAGGTCATCGCACGACGTTTGCTGGACAAATAGCCAGCCGCGCGGCTCAAAGACGTGCAATTAATTAAATCCACATCGAAAAAAAGGGCGGCTCTGCGTGGACCGCCCTTTTCTTTTTTGTTGTGTCTGCTAAATCAAACCGAACAATAAATATCAGAGGACAGGTCATGACACAGCGTTCGATCCTTATTACCGGTTGTTCGACCGGCATTGGTCGCCATTGTGCCCTACGCCTGCATGAGATGGGGTGGCTGGTATTTGCCACAGCCCGCAGTCCGCAAGACCTTGAATCCTTGCGCAGCGCCGGACTGACGGCAGTTTATCTGGACTATACCGACCAGCAATCCATATCCGCCTGCGTTGAGGCAGTGCTCAACCATACCGGCGGCAAATTGGATGCGCTCTTCAACAACGGGGCCTATGGCCAACCCGGTGCGGTTGAAGACTTACCCACCGACATTCTGCGCGCACAATTCGAAGCCAATTTTTTCGGCTGGCATGAGCTAACCCGACAGATCATCCCGGTGATGCGCGCACAGGGCCATGGCCGGATCGTGCAATGCTCTTCCGTGCTGGGCATCATTCCCTTGGCGTTCCGCGGGGCTTATGTCGCATCAAAATACGCGTTGGAAGGATTAACCGATACGTTGCGCTTGGAGCTGCATGGCAGCAATATAAATGTCAGCCTGATCGAACCGGGGCCGATTACCAGTGATTTTCGCAAAACTGCACGCAAAAAATTTCTTAAACACATCAATACCGAACACAGCTTTTTTCAAGATCGCTACCAGAACCGCCTGTCCAAGATGGAATCAGACAAGCCTGACCGCTTTGAACTACCGCCAGAAGCGGTGTTGAATAAACTGATCAAAGCGCTTGATGCAAAACAGGCAAAGGCCCGTTATCCCGTTACATTTCCCACCCATTTGATGGCATTTCTCAAGCGAATATTACCCGTCACCCCCCTGGATTCCTTGCTGCGTAAATCAGGTGACTGACACCACCACCCAAGGAGCAAGGCCACTATTGCTGTTGCTGCAGCTGCTTAGAGGCTTCGTTGGGTCTTGCACGACAAAAGTTCATCTCCCATATGGCTTTTCGCCTATACCCCATTGCTGTTAGGGTGTGATCTATGTGACAGCGACCCAATAATGAAAGCAGAATACTCCATGACAGCGATCCTCCCCGCCTTGGTTCCTATTGCTCTTGTTGCAGTGGTGATCATTTTGGCCCTTGGCCTTTACAATATGCTGCGTGGCGGCTCCCCCAGTCGTTCGCAATCTTTGATGCGCTGGCGGATAATTCTGCAACTTGTCGCGATCATTCTGGTAATGGCAAGCCTCTATTTCATGGGGTAATACGCGTTGCCTACCGTGATCAAAACAGCACGCTTGTGGTACAATGCTAAAATGGACGGCTTTTCCGGTGGAATATTGTCAGCAATTCAGCTAGGTTTGCAGCGGGTAATTTAGGTGCGCACGGATATTCATATGAAAACCACATTTTCGATTTGCAGTCTTGTCGTTGCATTGTCTTGCAGTACAGCGTTTGCTGCTGACTATAACAACGGCTATTTGTCTGACACAGGAACAAGCTTTCTAAGCGAGCTTCGCATGGGTGTTATGGCCCACGACGTTGAGCGCCGCGAAAAAGGCAATGTGGATATTCAAGCTGAAGTGCTGTTTCAACCGTTTGGTGGCCTAGCCGAAGAGCCTTCCTTCTGGAACCGCATTCTGGCTCCAAGCCCTCACATCGGCGTATCCGTGAATACCGAAGGGAACACCTCCTACGCCTATGCAGGTGCCAGCTGGTTATTCCCGATTTTTGGTCCCGTCTTTTTCGAAACCAGCTTTGGCGGCATGGTGCATAACGGCAAGCTCAATGATGTCGATCCCAAACGCGAACCGCTGGGAACACGCGCCCTGTTCCGCGAGACCGCATCCCTCGGTTTTGACTATGACCGCTTCCGTTTCATGGTCACCGTTGAGCATATGTCCAACGCCGGTCTGGGCACATGGAATCATGGTCTGACCAATGTTGGTGGCCGCGTCGGTTACAAATTCTGATCCAGACACCTTAATAATTGCTCCCATGCCTAAGGACGCAATTTCCATTGGTAACAAATCTGTTTAAAGTGCGCCTGAATTCAGTCGCACTTTTTTTATGCCTCCATCAAACAGCAGGAAACTCCGACTCATGGTTCGCCTCAACAAAATCTATACACGCACTGGCGACAAAGGCACCACCATGTTGGGAAGCGGCGAACGCCGCGTCAAACATGACTTACGTGTGGAAGCCTATGGCACAGTGGATGAAACCAACGCCACAGTGGGCCTTGCCCGTTTGCATACGCCGGACTTTGCCCAACTGGATGCCATGTTGGCACAGATCCAAAATGACCTGTTCGATTTGGGCGCGGATCTTTGCACCCCTGATACGGGCGAAGAATTACCCTATGAACCCCTGCGGATGACCAGCGAACAAGTGGACCGGTTGGAAACCCAGATTGATCTCCTGAATGCCGATCTGGAGCCCCTTAAAAGTTTTGTTCTGCCCGGAGGATCCCCCGCTTCAGCCTATTTGCATTTGTCTCGCACCATTTCGCGTCGGGCCGAACGTCTGATCACGGCGCTGGCAGCGACCGACAGCGAAGTCGTATCCCCGCAATGCATCCAATATATGAATCGCTTGTCCGATTTCTTCTTTGTTGCGGCCCGTTGGACCAATGGCAAAGGGGAAAAAGACGTGCTGTGGGTACCCGGTCAAAATCGGTAAATCGAGACTGACAAGCTGTCCATGCCCATGACTTTTGGCACTGATCATAAGTCCATACGGCTCTGGACAGTCACCCGATTAAGCCCGACAGTCGCTCACAACGTTCCACGATGGGAAAGGTTGCTCCATGTTCATCCCTCTACATGACAAGAACAAGCTTGTTCATGTGCGCTGGCAGTATGTGACAATCAGTCTCATCGTGCTCAATGTCATCATTTTCCTGATCACAGAGTCCGGAGCGGGAGGCTTGGTGCTTCAGGATTATGCCATCGCCTTTGGCCTCATTCCAGACCAATATTCAAATGCCGGTGCAATTGCGATCTCTGACCCCATCCTGCTCACAGCACCCATTTCCTATGCATTCCTGCATGCCGACTGGATGCACCTTATCGGCAACATGGCTTTCCTTTGGGTTTTTGGCGACAATATAGAAGACGCCATGGGCCATTTCCGGTATTTGCTGTTCTATTGCCTTTGTGCGATGGGGGCCGCTCTGGTGCACATGCTTGCAAATTGGGGCTCTCCCGTGCCTTTGGTTGGCGCCTCGGGCGCAATGGCGGGGATTATCGCTGCCTATTTGCTTTTGCATCCAGACGTTCGGGTCTGGGTTCTGTTCCTTGGCCGCATCCCTTTGCCCATTCCCGCCATGTATTGTCTGGGCGCATGGATCCTGTTGCAAATATTCAACTCTGTGACCAGTGATGGCGATACGGTTGCTTGGTGGGCCCATGTCGGGGGAGCCTTGACCGGCGCGCTGCTTATTCCCTTTATGAAACGGCGATCAGTGCCTCTTTTCCAGCGCGGCGGATAAATTCCGTATACGTAACGTCATCATAACCGAAAGTCATGGATCTCCGACTTCGGGATTGTTGACAGCCCTTCGTCAGCCCATTACCGTCCACCTCGACCAACGACGCTCGCCGGGCGCCTAAAGCTGATTGTGACGTACAAAGAGAACACTCTCATTCAGCCAAAGGGCCCATAGGGCTGTGCATTTGAAATTACGATGGAACCAATCAATTGGTTCACATGGGAGACACAATCCATGAAGATCCTCGTACCCGTAAAACGGGTTGTAGATTATAACGTCAAAATCCGTGTCAAAGCAGATGGATCAGGCGTTGATCTGGCCAATGTCAAAATGTCCATGAACCCGTTTGACGAAATTTCCGTCGAAGAAGCGGTTCGCCTGAAAGAAGCCGGTATTGCCACCGAGATCGTTGTGGTCTCCATTGGCCCGCAGCAGGCACAGGAAACCCTTCGCACCAGCTTGGCCATGGGCGCAGACCGTGCGCTGCTGATCAAAACCGATGAAACGGTAGAGCCTCTCGGCGTCGCCAAGCTGCTCAAAGCTGTGGTTGATGAAGAACAGCCAGGGCTGGTGATTGTTGGCAAGCAGGCCATTGATGACGACAGCAACCAGACCGGTCAAATGCTTGCCGCTCTTCTGGGCTGGCCACAGGCTGCTTTCGCCTCAAAAATAGAAGTCGAAGGTGACGAAGCAACCATCACTCGTGAGATCGACGGCGGTTCACAGACTATTAAAGTGACATTGCCAGCGGTCATGACCGCTGATCTACGCCTCAATGAGCCACGGTATGCATCACTGCCCAACATCATGAAAGCCAAGAAAAAACCACTCGACACCAAAGAAGCAGCGGATTACGGCCTGGATATCGCGCCGCGTCTTGAGGTGCTTTCAACCGCAGAACCCGCTGCGCGTAAAGCCGGCATCAAGGTTGAGACCGTGGCCGAGCTGGTCGATAAACTCAAAAACGAAGCCGGTGTGCTTTAAGGCAAAAGTGGAGATAGACCATGACAACCCTTCTGATTGCCGAACACAACAATACGGCTTTAAATGAAGCCACCCACAAGGCGCTCACAGCCGCTGTTGAACTGGGCTCTGAGGTGCATATTCTTGTTGCTGGCAAAGGCTGTGCCGATGCAGCAGCTGAAGCAGCAACGCTGACCGGCGCAAGCAAAGTGCTCATCGCAGAAAGCGACGCCATGGAGCACCAATTGGCCGAAGCCATGGCAGCACAGATCCTATCCATCGCTGGCGACTATGATGCTTTGGTTGCTCCTGCCACCTCAAATGGCAAGAACTATATGCCGCGCGTCGCCGCATTGCTGGATGTGATGCAGCTTTCCGAGATCACAAAAGTTATCTCAGCAGACACGTTTGAGCGCCCCACCTATGCGGGCAACGCGATGCAGACGGTCAAAAGCTCTGACGCCACAAAAGTCATCACCGTACGCACCTCCACCTTTGCCGCAACGGCAACCGGTGGCTCTGCGCCGGTTGAAACCATCGCAGCTGTTGATGCCCCCGCTGGCACCAGCTACATCGGCCAGGAATTGTCCGCTTCTGACCGCCCTGAGCTGTCCGGTGCGCGTGTCATCATCTCTGGTGGTCGCGGCATGGCCTCCGAAGAGCAGTTCAATGCGGTCCTGACACCTCTTGCTGACAAGCTAGGGGCTGCCATCGGCGCTTCCCGTGCCGCCGTTGATGCAGGCTATGCACCAAATGATCTGCAAGTTGGCCAGACCGGAAAAGTGGTTGCCCCTGAGCTTTATATTGCTTGCGGCATTTCCGGCGCGATCCAGCATCTGGCCGGCATGAAGGACTCCAAGGTGATCGTTGCCATCAACAAAGACGAAGAAGCTCCGATCTTCCAGGTCGCGGATTATGGCATCGTCGGCGATTTGTTTGATGTTCTGCCTGAGCTGGAAAAAGCACTGTAACGCATTTCAATACAGCTTCTGCTTTTCAAAGAAGAGCGTTGTGTCAGATGCGCAGGGTCTTACCGTCTGCAAAAAAGCAAGCCAAAGGGTGTACTGCTCGCATCCTTTGGCTTTTTTCGCATTTGCGAAACGGCAAATTATCTGCCACACTTTCCATCCGCATCAGGACAGTCCTCATTAACGTGAGCTGCTGCCTTCAAATAGACAAACCATAAAAATAGCCGCAAATGGCGGAAATCGGTGAGCAAAGTGATTTCAGAAATCAAGAAAATTGGCATCATTGGCGCCGGCCAGATGGGCAACGGTATTGCACATGTATGCAGCTTGTCCAAATATGAAGTGATCCTGAATGATCTGGATAAAGACAATCTGGACAAGGGCATGGCCACCATTCAGGGCAATATGGCACGCCAAGTTTCCAAAGGGGCTATCTCTGAAGAGCAAATGCAGGCTGCACTGGACAACATCACACCCTCACTTGCGCTTGACAGCATGTCAGAGGTTGATCTGGTTATCGAAGCAGCCACCGAACACGAAGAAACCAAACGCAAAATCTTTTCCGCGGTCACACCAATCCTACGCCCCGAAGCCCTGATCGCTTCGAACACATCGTCCCTGTCCATCACACGTCTTGCGGCAGCCACAGATCGTGCAGAGCAATTTATCGGCATTCACTTTATGAATCCGGTTCCCGTGATGAAACTGATCGAGCTGGTGCGCGGCATTGCCACGGATGAAAACACCTTCAAAACAGCCAAACAGTTTGCTGACAATCTAGGCAAAACGGTCGCAGTATCTGAAGATTTCCCGGCCTTCATGGTCAACCGTATTCTGCTGCCCATGATCAATGAAGCCGTTTACACCCTGTATGAAGGCGTCGGCAACGTTCAATCCATTGATACCGCCATGCGTCTTGGTGCCAATCATCCAATGGGGCCATTACAATTGGCCGACTTTATTGGTCTGGATACCTGTTTATCCATCATGCAGGTGCTTTACGAAGGCCTTGCCGACACCAAATATCGCCCTTGTCCTCTGCTGGTTAAATATGTCGAAGCAGGTTGGCTGGGTCGCAAAAGCCAACGCGGCTTTTACGATTATCGTGGCGAAGTGCCGATACCTACCCGCTAAGGCACCCCGGCAATCAACCAATACGCATCAAAACCGAGGCCATATGGATCTCGGTTTTTCTATTGGTGGTATCAGTTTGACACCTGCAAACATTGGCGGCACCCTCCATTAGCACAGTCTAACCCGGCATCAGAAACAATCAGAAATCATTTTAAGGACTTGTTTACTCTGCCTTAAGAAATAGCTGAGACAATCAAACTCGGGTATCTGGGAATACAGGAGAGTCCAATGTCAAATGTCGCTACCTTAGGGTCAGCCCTCGCTTATACAAATGCCGCTCAAGGCAAAATGGAGCTTGGTGCAACATTGACAAAAATGGCGCACAACTCGGATACAGCAATGGCAGGTCTTCTCGACAGCCTTGTACAGAAGGGTATGGAGAGCGGTGGCTCAGCACCACAAGGCATGGGCCAGAATCTCGACATAAAAGCCTGACATCATTGCCGCGATCAGCATTCCACAGCACCACATACACAAAAAAGCCCGAATTGTTCCGGGCTTTTTGTTTATCCGATCGAAACTGACACCAACACCAATGCATGGCGCACATTGGTAAATTTATTATTGGGCAACCTGCACTAATCAGCCATCATGGCAGCTTTGATCATCACCTTCGCCTGATCGCCTCCCCAAGCAGCAGGGCCGGACATATGCGCCAAAGAACAGCCATCGCTGTCAAGAATAACGGTCGTCGGCATGCCGAAGGCCATGCCACGGCTTCTCAACGCTGGAAACAGAGCCATTCCCTTGTCATAATAGAGCGCGAGATGCTTTAGTTCGATCTCGTCAAAAAACATACGCGCCTTCCCCGGCGCCTTACGATCAAGGCTGACGGTCACCACTTCGAAATCACCCCCGCCCAAATCAGCCTGTAATTCATCGAGGTCAGGCATTTCCGTCCGACACGGTGCACACCATGTGGCCCACAAATTCAACAAAACTGTTTTGCCCTTAAAATCAGCAATCGTTATATCGGTGCCATCTTCGCGTTTAAACGCAAGGCCACTCATATCGGACGGATGGCCGGTGAATTGCAACGCGGCAATCTCTCCCTTGATATGAGGATCGATTGCTTCCATCCGCGTCTTGGAAGCACTGCAAACCTCCGCTGCTGCCGCCGCAAAGGGCGTTGCCAAAACAACCGCAACAGCGACCGAGCAATGAACCAGCCTGGTCTGCACATTCTTCAATCCGTCCAAAGGCGACATCCCGCTCTTCCCTTCATTCTGCTTTTCAGGTCCCGATCTGATGGGACATCTTGATTCTGATATCAACTCTATCGCTTTTTCCACCTTAAGGCGCTGACAGCCTTATTTTGTTGTGGCATAAAGCACCTCAACGAGAACTCACCAATTGGAACATGCATCATGAGCAATAAAATGTGGGGCGGCCGTTTTTCCGAGGGCCCTGACGCCATCATGGAAGAAATCAACGCCTCCATAGACTTTGACAAGATTCTTTACGCGCAAGATATTGCCGGTTCCAAAGCTCATGTCCGCATGTTGGCTCAACAGGACATTGTTTCCGCCGATGATGCCAAAGCAATCGAACAAGGTCTAGACACAATCGCGGGAGAAATTGAGGCAGGCACCTTCACTTTTTCGCGCGCACTGGAAGACATCCACATGAATGTGGAAAGCCGCCTTGCCGAATTGCTTGGCCCAAGTGCCGGTCGCCTGCACACCGCACGCTCGCGCAACGATCAGGTCGCGACGGATTTCCGCCTCTGGGTCCGTGAAACCCTTGATGGGCTTGATGACCAGCTTGGCGGCTTACAGCATGCCTTTGCATTCAAAGCAGTTGAATTTTCTTCTGCGGTTATGCCCGGCTTCACGCATTTGCAAAGCGCCCAGCCAGTGACATTTGGTCACCACATGCTGGCCTATGTGGAAATGCTGTCCCGCGATCGCGGCCGGATTCAGGATGCCCGCAAACGCATGAATGAAAGTCCGCTGGGCGCTGCCGCTCTTGCCGGGACATCGTTTCCGATTGATCGGCACATGACAGCAGAAAGCCTCGGCTTTGATCGCCCCACGGCCAACTCGCTCGACAGTGTGTCTGACCGCGACTTTGCACTGGAGGCGCTGTCTGCGGCTTCGATCTGCGCTGTGCATCTGTCACGGTTTGCCGAAGAATTGGTCATCTGGTCATCAGCCCAATTCCGGTTTGTGAAACTGTCAGACAAATTCTCCACCGGCTCCTCCATTATGCCGCAAAAACGCAATCCCGACGCCGCCGAATTGGTCCGCGCCAAGGCAGGCCGCATCATCGGTGCGATGAATGCCCTGCTGATTGTTATGAAGGGTCTGCCACTCACTTATTCCAAAGACATGCAGGAAGACAAAGAGCAAACCTTTGATGCCCTTCAAAACCTGTCTCTTTGCGTGGCGGCCATGACCGGTATGGTTGGCGATCTGGAACCAAACCTGAAAGAACTAAAAAAAGCAGCGGGCTCGGGTTATTCAACGGCCACCGATCTGGCCGATTGGCTCGTGCGCAGCCTCGACATGCCGTTCCGCAATGCCCATCACGTAACGGGAACGCTTGTTGGCATGGCCTCAGACCGCAATATCGAGCTCCATAGACTGAGCCTTGAAGATATGCAGTCAGTAGAACCGAAAATCACCGAAGATGTTTTCTCGGTCCTTTCGGTTGACAAATCGGTCCGCAGTCGCACCTCTTACGGGGGAACATCTCCTGTGAATGTCAAGAAACAGGCAAGAAGCTGGTTGAAAACGCTTGAAAAAGAGAGATCAGCCAAGCAATAGTTCACCCAAAGCAACGCTCAGGGGCTATGCCCCTTGGGCTGTTTGGATCAGCGGACGACAGGTCCAATGTCCAGAATCATTTCGCCGACACAGCGTGTAAGGCATAAGGACGTGAAGCGATGCTCTTTCAGACATCCCATCTGGCAATCACAAAAACAGGTGTTAAGCTGTTGATCCTATTTGCTCTGGCAACAGGTCTGACAGCCTGCGGGCAGCGCGGCCCGCTGGTCGCGCCAACAGCGAACACCAATATGAGCACAGATGTGCAGGACCCATCGGTAAAAGACGGCATCTCGGATTCAGACGAACAGACTGATTCGCGAACCAAGGCACCGGATGAGGGTTTTATTTTGGACCCGCTGCTCTAATCCCGGCCATATTTCCTTTAAAGTCCATCGTGCTCCGCCTTGCCCGTTTCCCCGGTGCCGGGCTGACTGATCTACGAGGCAATCATGCATCATTTTGACTATATCGACGGCGTCATGCATGCCGAAGCCGTTTCCATTGCCGAGATCGCCAAGCAAGTGGGCACGCCCTTCTATGTCTATTCCACAGCGACATTTGAGCGGCATTTCAAAGTTTTTTCCGAAGCTTTCGGCGGGGTTTCTTCACTCGTATGTTATGCCATGAAAGCCAATTCCAATCAGGCTGTTCTCAAAACCCTTGCCCGTCTAGGTGCAGGGGCCGATGTAGTCTCCGAAGGTGAATTGCGCCGGGCATTAGCGGCAGGAATTCCCGCCTCCAAGATCCTATTCTCCGGTGTTGGAAAAACCCGCCGCGAACTCACCTTTGCGCTCGAACAGGACATTCTTTGCTTCAATGTCGAGTCCGAACCCGAGCTGGAACATCTAAGCCTCATTGCGTCCGAACTCGGCCGTGTGGCACGTATTTCCATTCGCATCAATCCGGATGTCGACGCTAAAACCCACGCTAAAATCGCCACAGGTAAATCCGAAAATAAATTCGGCATTCCTTGGAAACGAGCCCGCGACGTTTACAATCGCGCTGAAAATTTACCGGGTATCAAAGTCACTGGCATCGACATGCACATTGGCAGCCAGATCACCGAACTTGAACCTTTCGACGCGGCCTTTGAGCGACTGGGCGATCTGGTGCGCCAATTGCGTGAAGACGGCCATGACATCGACCATGTCGATCTGGGCGGAGGTCTCGGCATTCCCTATCATGCCGATCAATCCCCTCCCCCATTGCCACGCGACTATGCACAAACAGTCAAAAAACACGTTCAGAATCTGGATTGCAAAGTCTATTTTGAACCCGGTCGCCTGATTGCCGGCAATGCAGGCATCTTAGTCACCCAAGTCATCTATCGCAAAGAAGGTGAAGGCAAAACCTTCGTCATCGTCGATGGCGCAATGAATGACCTCATCCGGCCAACCCTCTATGAGGCCTGGCATGATGTGCGCCCGATTAAAGAGCCGTCCTTCAACACACCCGTTGCTACCGTCGACATTGTTGGGCCTGTATGTGAAACAGGGGATTTCCTCGCTCAGAACCGCTCACTGCCTCAGCTAGAGTCCGGCGATCTCGTCGCAATCATGTCTGCTGGCGCCTACGGCGCTGTGCAGTCTGGCACCTATAACAGCCGTCTTTTGGTGCCCGAAGTCATGGTCCACGGGGACCAGTGGTCAGTGATTCGCCCCCGCCCTTCTTATGAAGACTTGCTAGGGCTCGATACCATTCCCGATTGGCTAGAGGATTAAAACCTTAATAGGGTAAAAATAACAAAGGGATGGCACTTGCCATCCCTTTTGCATTTCTGATCTCGATTAAGGACAGCCAAAACCATCACTAACCATACAAAGACCGCACCATAGACGGCGGTGCAATCGCAGCCTCGCCAGACAAAGCGTCTTTCACGGCACCACGAATTTCAGCCAGCGAGAAAGGTTTGGATACCACATCGTGAACAATCGCGTTCAGGCTGTCACAACGCTCACGTTGATCGGCAAATCCGGTCATCATCAAGATGGTGATATCAGGCCAGTCTTTCGCTGCTGATTGCGCCAAGGCAATCCCGTCCATCATTGGCATCTTGATGTCGGTCAACAGCAGATCAAAAGACCCGTCATGTTCAGACAAAACGTCCATCGCATAACTGCCATCTTCGGCCGTTTTGACATCATGTCCGTCCATCATCAAAGCCCGTTGAACAAACAAACGCACCCCGTCGTCGTCTTCAGTCAGAAGAATTCGGGCCATTTACCCACTCCCACTTACTTTTACTCTTTTTAGTCACACCAAGGTCTTTTGCCGACCTTACCTCTCTATTTGACAGGTAAAAGGTTTACCAAAAGCGAAAGGGAGAACGAAAAGTGAAATTAGCAAACGGAAGATGTCTAGAACGGCGCCAGAACCATCCCTAAATCAAGTGAGATATCCAACAAATGGCACTTCGCGGTAGGAATGCGCTTTGTCCATTCCATAGCCTACTACAAATTTGTCCGGGCACTCAAACCCAACAAATTCACCCTGAATATCAGCGACTCGCTTGCCGGGTTTATCGAGCAAAACGGCTATATCGACGCGAGATGCCCCACGGTCGGTCAACAAACCCTTGGCATAAGCCAGAGTCCGCCCAGATTCCAGAATATCATCGATCAACAGGACATCCCGTCCCTCAACAATAGTCTCGATGTCCCGCACGACTTTCACATGCCCTGTGGATTTGGTGCCTGAGCCGTAGCTGGACAAAGACATAAACTCCACTTCCAACGGCACGCCAGCACGGTAAAGTGCACGCAGCAAGTCAGCAGCGAAAACGAAGCTGCCCTTCAAAACGGCAATCACCAAAAGATTTTTATAGCCGCCAGCAGCTATAGACGCAGCCAGTTCCTGATTGCGTTTTTCAAGGGTGGCCTCGTCATAAAGAACGTGGATGGTTTCAGTCATGCTTTTTTTCCGGGTTCCTGTTTGCGCGGATGGGATCACAGCGACATGCCCAGATCACATGCTCTACTGATGAAACACTCTGAGCGATATATATTTGGCTTGCGAGGGCGCTGCAATAGAAGTCTCGATCCGTTTACGCTCTCCGGGGCCCAAACCGACATGATCTGGCCCAATGGCCCATGAATAAAGTTCTGTATCATTGTTGCCAAGCACAGAAAATTGCACAGAGGGAAGGAGTACAGGATCTAAACCGGGATTAACAAGCTCGGTTTCGACGCTGATCACGGGAGCCCCTCCTTGCTGTAGAAACTTGACATCCACCATATCAAAATCAACGCCAGCCACATTGACGTCCATTCCCACTAGCCCATAAAGCGAGGCAAGATCAGGCAAGGTCCGGACCCAGAATTTTGGTGCGGAAAACAATGTGATCAACACTACAAGGCACATTCCCAGAGCGCCACCGCCCAACATCCATTCTCGCTTCGCAATCAATTGAGCACTATCTTGATGCGCAGGCTCGGGTCTTCTCCGTTTGCGCCGTCTGCGGCGCACGCTTGTTTCTATGTCCTTGCCCCGCGCGACCACTTTTTGCGCTTCAAAGGCAGCAGCGTCCATAAGATCAACCACAGGGGACTCATACCCTTCGTCGACGCCTCCTTTGATGACAAATGGATCATTGCTTTTGGCTAAATTGCCAGCTGTGGCTTTATCCGGTTGCGGTGTGTCAGCAGCAGGGCTGTCAAACAGAGCATCAATACCATCTTGATCTTGATCTTGCTCCTCGCCAGCAGAGGGAGCATCAAAAAGCGCATCAATACCATCTTGATCTTGCTCCTCACCAGCAGAGGGAGAATCAAAAAGCGCGTCAATACCGTCCTGATCCTGTTCCTCGCCAGCAGCGGGAGAATCGAACAAGGCATCAATGTCATCCTGACTTTGTTCCTCATCACCGGGGGAATCAAACAAGCTATCGATATCATCTTGCGAATTTTCTGCCCCGCCCTCAGGACCCTCTGCAGGGGCCTCCTGCACCGGATTGGCGGCTTCAGGAATGGGAGCGACCGGTTCGGCATGCCAAGTTTCGCTGCAATTGGCGCAACGCACAGCGCGGCCATCGGTGCCAATATAATCATCGGGCACCTGATAACTTGTTGAACAATTGGGGCAGGTAATTTTCATCGGCGCTTCAGTGCTTTGATCCGAATTAACAGATCGCCCTTTATAGCACGACCACCAGCAAAGGCACATAAGGTCGAACACATGATTGAAACTGGGCGAATCATCCACACATAGGATACCAGCCCTTAATAGTTTGCCAAGGCCTCCTGAAAGATCGACCTCTGCGAGCACAAATCGGATGAACTTGGTAACAAAATCATGCAAGCTCACCCAATCAACAAAAGGAACGACCGGATTGATTCGTTTTGAGAATGTAGGACTGAGATATGGCATGGGGCAGGAAGTGCTGCGTGATGTATCCTTTCATATCCCGCCCAAATCGTTTCAGTTTCTTTCCGGACCATCCGGGGCGGGCAAAACCTCGCTGCTGCAGCTGATGTTTCTCTCCATCAAGCCCAACCGGGGTCTGATCAAGATCTTTGGCAAGGACACAGCGCGACTGGACCATGATGAGCTTTCCGAGTTACGCCGCAACATCGGTTTTGTCTTTCAGGAATTTCGCCTGCTCAACCACCTGACAACGTTTGAAAATGTTGCGTTGCCGTTGCGCGTTAAGGGCTTGTCTGAAAGCGACTATCGGACGGACGTTGCCGAATTGTTGCAATGGGTCGGTCTGGGCCACCGCATGCATGTCTACCCGCCGGTCATGTCTGGTGGAGAAAAGCAACGCGCAGCGATCGCCAGAGCGCTGATTTCTCGTCCCAAACTTTTGCTCGCCGATGAACCAACCGGTAACGTTGATCCCATTCTGGCCCGCCGCCTGTTGCGCCTGTTCATCGAATTACACAGATCGGGCACATCTATCGTAATCGCGACCCACGATACCGGCCTCATGGATCAAATCGATGCACGCAGGATCGTTCTGAATGACGGCGCCCTATTTATTTATGATTGAGCGAAGGGAGAGCGATCATGACCGAAAAACCAGTTGATCAAGAAAACCCTTATCTGCGTGCAATCGAACGCAATACTATCGACAATCGCGACAAAGAAACCTCTCAACCTCCCCTTGCGCCCATGCCGACAAGCACGCCACACGTGGGCTCCTATCTGGGCCATACGGAGCGTGAGAATTTTGAAGAGCTGCTGCCACAGGAATATTGGGATAAAGCCTCGTCAACCAACACAGCCCCCAGCGATATATCCCACAACACCCAAGGCCCACAAGATCAACTCACATGGCCTGAAGACACAACCGTCCAACCCCAAGCCAAACAGCCCCAACACATCCCGACCGCCGAACCAAAAGACAAACAGCCCAGAGGCAAACGAAAATCACTCAAAGCCAAGGCCATGACACAAGCGGCCAGTTTCGCCGTTGGCAAGCGGCCGGGTCCAATTGTACCCAAGGGCACAATCGCAGGGCACTCGCTCATGCTGGTCATCGCGATTATGAGTTTTCTGGCCGCTCTCACGGTTGCGGCGGTCACCATCATTTCGGACGCCACGCGCGATTGGCAATCGGATATTTCCCGTGGTGCCACCATTCAGATCCGGCAAGTCGATGGCATAGACATCGAAACAGAGTTGGCCAAAGCCATCACAATCGCCCGACAGTCACCGGGTATCAGCAGCGCAACGGTGCTCTCGGCCAGCGAGTCTGGCGCCCTGCTGGAGCCATGGCTCGGGCTTGATCTGTCCTTTGACGACCTGCCCATCCCACGATTGATTGAACTGACCATAGACAATCCCTCGGCGGTCGATTTTGTGACCTTGAGCAAATCCCTGCAACAACAGGTAACCGGTGCGATACTCGACAATCATCGCTTTTGGGTTGAACGCCTGCGCTCTATGGCAGAAACCGCCATTCTCGTCGGCTTTACCATCCTCTTACTGGTCATCGCCGCCACGGTGCTCACCGTGGTTTTTGCCACCCGTTCCGCCATGTCTGGCAACAAGGAAACCATCGAAGTGCTGCACTTTGTCGGGGCTAGCAACAAATTCATTGCGGGGGAATTTCAACGCAAATTCTTCACCCTCGGATTTAAGGGGGCATTGGCCGGTGGTGGCGCGGCCATTTTTATCTTCCTTATTATGCAATTGCTGGTACGCGAAGACGAAGGCTCCGCGACGCTGGACCAAATGCAGGCATTGCTTGGCGTGGTTGATCTTGGACTTGCCGCTTACATCGGAACATTTGCTCTGGTTGTGGTCATCGCCGTGTTCACCGCAATAACAACAAGATTGACGGTTATGAATACACTGAGCAAACTGTCGTAAAATCCGAATCACAACCCTACAGGCTTGAATGTCCGAACAAAGCACCACGTCCAGCATAAGCATCAAACCAGACGCACCAACTTCTGCCCGGAAATCGTTCTTTCCTTGGCGCAAAGTGCTGATTGCTGTTGCCTTGGTGGTTTTTTTCACCTCAACGCTGGCGGCGACCGGATTGGCGATGTTCACAGGCTATGTGTTGTTTGCCAATGAACACCCCCCGGCAAAGGCCGATGCCATCGTTGTGGTGACAGGCGGAGCCGGGCGGCTTGATCGCGCTGTGGCTTTGTTGCAAGACGGAATGGGCAAAAAATTGCTAATATCCGGCGTCCATCCACGCTATTCCAATCGCACGCTGCTGAACCGTTTTGATCTGACATCCAGCCAGATCAATTGTTGTATTGATCTTGATAGTCAAGCCCTCAATACAGTTGCCAACGCAACACAAACAGCCGTTTGGGCACAACAAAACGGTTTCAAGAGTCTGATTATCGTCACCAGCGCCTATCACATGCCCCGTACAATGCTGGAAATGCGCCGCGCGGCACCAGATATTCAACTGCAGAGCAATCTGGTCACCCCGTCAAACCAGCACTCCGTGCTATCGCGGCTTTTCAACTGGAACAACATGCATCTGCTGACCAAAGAATATGGCAAATTGCTCGCTTCGATATTACACGGCACATCCGAGCGTTTGAATCCCCAAAAAAACAGGGGCTTTGCTGATGCGGCAGACACCGTGAAAGCCCCACTGAATACTGGACAGGCAAGCAGAATTGGTCAATAACTGCCATTGAACCTATATCTGGCACATCATCACTTGTGTCCAAGCAAATTATAAGCCCACCATTGGCAAGAGCAGCCAGATCACCCTTAGATTTGCTCGAACTATTTTGTGTGTCAATTTCGGCAGGAGAAGCTTTAATGCTGTTGATTCGATCAGTGCTCTTTCACATTGCCTTTTATCTGGTCACGGCATTCTGGGCGTCGCTTTGCGTTTTTGCCTTGGTACTACCCCGCGCTGTAGTCATGTATTTCGCCCGTCAGTGGGGTTTGAGCTGCACCCGCCTTTTCACCCTTATTGTCGGTGGTACCTACGAAGTACGGGGCAAAGAAAACCTGCCATCCGGTGAACGTCTTATTCTTGCCTCCAAGCATATGAGTGTCTTCGAAACATTTTCTCTTGTGCCACTGGTCGATGACCCCCTGTTCATTCTCAAACGAGAATTGACATGGATCCCTCTGTTTGGCTGGGCCGTTGCCAAAGGCAGCATGATCCCAATTGACCGCGGAGCACGCGCCAAAACATTGAGAAGCATGTTGGCCCGTGCCAAACAGAAGATGGCGGAGAACAAGCGTCAACTGATCATCTTCCCAGAAGGCACACGCCGCCTGCGCGATCTGAAACCGCATTATAAATTTGGCATCACCCATGTTTACAAAGCCTTGGAAGTCCCTTGCTATCCGGTGGCATTGAACACCGGCTTGTTCTGGGGGCGGCAGTCGTTCATCCTGTATCCAGGCAAGATCATCGTTGAAATTCTACCCCCGATTCCTCCCGGATTGGAACCAAACGAGTTTTTCGAGAGAATCAGCACCACAATTGAAGAAAACAGTGATCGATTGATCAAAGAAGCGCGTGAGGGCAATAGCAAATTGCCGCCAGCAAGAAATATCTGAGCAACAAAATCTATATGTTGTATTCGACGGAGAATTCCCTACATTATGTAGAAGAATTAGCGTTTGCAAAGACGCCTATTTTGTTCTACTTTTGTTCTCAAGAGTAGCGCCGCTTGAATTTGGGGGAAAATCAATGGCATCAAAACCTGTCGGAGATTTGACGATAGACAGCATAAGCAATCGCTTTTGCTATTGGCAAGGCGATGCCGGTATACGCTATCTCTTTTCCCAAATTGCATTGGATGACATCAGCATTTTTGAAGACTGTGTTTTGCTATTGGCGACCGAAACAGGCACCCAGCTAAACGTTCAGTGGATTGGTGAAATATCTGATCTATCGCCTCTCGCATTTGAAGACATTGCATCCGAAGACCTAAAACATCTCACGATTTATGTACATTTGCTCGCAGGCAACAAAGACGCACGGCAAAAAGTCATCGCAGATCTCGGTGACGATGCTGGCAGGGCAGCCTGCCTCCTTAGTGCTTAATCGCTCCGCGACACCGCCTTCATTTCATTCAAAGTGCTCTGAAAATCGCGTCGGGGCACGCAGACGCCCTGCGAGTTTGAACAGCTCGGTGTCTTCAATCTCGATATCTCTAAGGTGATCAACAGTGTTGAGCACATAGTCGATATTGGGGCCAGCTTTGCCATGGCCAGCCGATACAATCCGCACTTGTTCATCCATCGGCAGTTTGCCCGCATATTGAATATGCTGATGATCGGCTACATAAGTGACCGCTTCCACAATCTGTCCGTCGCGATTGCCCTGCTCATCGCTTATGGTCACAGGTCCAGAGCGTTCCAGATACACCATGGTCACTTGTTCGCGCTCACGCAAATATTGCAACACAGCATCGCGATTCTCCGCTGCCACACGAAACACCATTCCCATACTGCTGCCGCCATCATCCAAACCAAGCACGAGGCCAGGGGTTTCTTCTGTCCCGCGATGAACATAAGAATAGACACACAAAGCCCGATGATAACCTTGCAACTCGCCAACGAAGCATTCTTCATATTCAAAACCGGGACGCCACATTAAGGAGCCATAACCAAAGACCCAAAGATCACTCATCATTCATTCTCCAAATGCGCCTTGCGACCAATTTCAAAGTTGGATATCTCAATCAACAAAGCCTTGATTGCGCCACAAGAACAGGCGACAAGGGCCTTGGATATCAACCTGCCCTTTGATTTGCAAGAGAATGAGCCGTCCAATGTCAGCACACGACCAAGCCCTCGCGAAAAGCCGACCCAACCACCGCAAGTATGTTTTTCTTGGACTTTTTGTATTGCTGGTCATCGCTGGCTGGTCCGCCTTCTGGTATGTCAGCTACACCAAGACCCAAAGCCTGATTGATCGTTTGATGGCGCGGCAAATCAACGGCACCCCTGTTTTGCAGTGCCAGAACCAGACTCTGGGCGGGTATCCTTTCAGGCTTCTTTTAACCTGCTCATCCTATACGGCCCAAAACGCTCAAAATGGCTGGCGTGTGGAAGGGGGAGCATTCCGCGCCATATGGCAGATCTACACGCCCAATCTGGCATTGATTGAGTCAGACACCCGTCTCACCATCAGCCATCAACCTTCTGGCCAGACCTTTGATATGGTCTCCAGCCTGATGCGCGGCTCGGTTCGGTTCAGCCCCACGGAAATTATCTCCCGCGCTTCATTTGAGGCAGCCAACCCAACGGTTACCTCGAACAATCCGGCCTTTTCAAACATGCTAGGCGAAATCAAGGCTGACTCTCTCGCCTTCCATGCGCGGCCCAACCCTGACGAGTCCAACGATCTAGATCTATCCATGACAGCCACAGAACTCGCCGCAGGGAGTTTTCCGATTGTCTCCGGCCAGTTTGGTGTCACCTTGATTGAAGGCCTATCCGCTTCCATTCGCAATCAAGGCAATCCAGCCCGCGCATGGCTGCAACAGTCCGGCGAGGTCAAGGATATCAACGGTCACGTAGACATCGGCCAGAAGACGCTAAAATTGAACGGGGATGTGTCGTTTGATCAGCAAGGTCTAGCCAATGGGTTGGTAAAGCTGAAGATCCTCAATCCAAGCGTAGATGCCGCAACAGCGGGCAAAACACTCAGTGCAAAACGGGATGGCCTCAATGGGCCACTAACCGCTTTGCAATTGATGGGCAAACCCGTCAAAGACGGCGATCTGATCGGCTCGGAAGTTGATATCAAGTTGAAAGGCGGCAACATTCAAGCAGGATTCCTGCCCTTGGGCCGTCTACCCGCCATTCAGTAGAATCTTACTTCATTGGCATCGGCAGCAAAGGCGCAAATTAAAGCGCTCTAACTGCCGGTATCTTTGTGATCATCTGATTTCAGTTGCTCTGCACGCGTCTCTCCGCCTTCAACAATATGGCGACCAAAGTCAGAGGCATCCACTTCTTGGCCCGCGTCAATAATGCTGCGGCGGATGGATCGAGTACGCGAAAACAACTCATACAACGTATCCCCATCTCCCCAGCGGATGGCCCGTTGCAGCGCCGTCAGATCCTCGGTAAACCGTCCCAGCATCTCGAGCGTCGCTTCTTTATTATGCAAGAAGACATCTCGCCACATAGTCGGATCAGACGCAGCCAAACGCGTGGAATCCCTGAAACCACCGGCGGAATATTTGATCACTTCTGAATTGGTCACCATTTCCAGATCAGAGGCCGTTCCGACAATATTGTAAGCAATCAAATGCGGCAAATGCGACGTAATGGCCAACACATGATCATGGTGGTTGGCATCCATTGTCTCAACGTTCGAACCGAGCACAGTCCAGAATTGTGCCAACTTGTCGACAGCAGCCGCATCCGTGCCTTCCGGTGGTGTCAGGATACACCAACGATTGATGAACAGTTCCGCAAAGCCGGAATCAGGGCCTGATTGTTCTGTGCCGGCAATCGGATGCCCGGGAATAAAATGCACTGTCTTGGGCAAATAAGGCTGCATCTGGCGAATGATGGAGGCTTTAACCGAGCCCACATCGGTGACGATCGCCCCTTCTGCCAAATAAGGAGCAATGGCTTTGGCCACCGCTTCACAGGCACCGACTGGTGTGCAGACGATCACCAGATCAGCATCCTTGACGCTGTCAGCCACGTCCTTATGGTAACTATCACCCAGCGACAATTCTTCGGCCCGCGCCAAAGTGGCCTGCGAGCGTGTATGAATGGCAATATGTTCAACAAGCCCTTTCTGACGAGCCGCCAGCGCTATGGATGAGCCCAAAAGGCCAATCCCGATCAGGGTCATGCGCTTGAATAGGAAGTCAGACATGGTCACGCGCCTTTGAGAAAATCTTCTAAATGTGTTAACACAGCTTCGCATGCATCTGCCGAACCGACGGTCATCCTCAAACCATTGGGAAAACCATAATTACCGACAAGCCGCAAGACGCATCCATGTTTCAACAAATAGGCATCGGCTTCCACGGCCCCCTTCCCCGGAACATCAGGGAAATGCATCAACACAAAATTGCCGACACTTGGCGTAACTTCGAGCCCCAAGCTTTCCAACCCTTTGGTCAGCTTGGGCAGCCATTCATCATTATGGGCCACTGCTCTGCGAACAAAGTCCTGATCGCGAATAGCAGATATACCAGCAGACTGCGCGGCACCAGAAACATTGAAAGGCCCGCGAATGCGGTGCATGGCGTTGATGATCGCCTCTGGTGCAAAACACCATCCCAAACGCAAACTGGCCAAGCCATAAATCTTTGAAAAAGTGCGGCTCATAACGACATTCTCAGAAGATCCAGCAAGCTCGATCCCGGATTCATAGTCGTTTTTGCTCACATATTCGGCATAGGCTGCATCCAGAACCAAAACCACATCGCCCGGCAGACCAGCGTGCAACCTGCGGATTTCAGAAAATGGCAAATAGGTACCGGTGGGATTATTCGGGTTGGCGAGGAACACCATTTTGGTTTTGTCCGTCACGGCCGCCAGGATAGCGTCCACATCCGCCACGCAATTCTGTTCTTTAACAACAACCGGCGTCGCACCAGCCGCCTGAATAGCAATCGGATAAACCAAAAAGCCATGCTCGCAATAGATGGCTTCATCGCCTTTTTCCAAGAAGGTGTAGGCAAGCAAGCTGAGAACTTCGTCTGAACCAGCACCGCACAAAATACGTTCAGGATGAATGCCATGCACCTCCCCGATTGCCTCGCGGAGCTCGCTGCAGCCGCCGTCTGGATAGAGTTCAAGCTGACCGGCAACCTGACGATAGGCATCAATCGCCTTGCTGCTGGCACCAAGGGGCGTTTCATTGGACGACAGTTTGTAAACAGGGCCGGTGGAATAGCTCTTGGATTTCCCGGGCACATAGAGAGGGATATTCATCACCCCATCACGAGGCTTGGGACGCACCGGTTGACCTGACACAGACATAAGACCACTCCTGAAATATCTATACTTTTTCATTGCTTGGCCACTTCTACAGCCAAGCTCTCGACCCATTCAAGCAAAAAGGCTTGCGAACCGCGAGAATCCGACAAGCCAGATGTTATTTGCATTAAAATCGAGCGCCAGATGCACTCATAAGGAGGAAAGCGCGATCGGGCTCCAATAACCACCAACATTGCCCCGGATCACCATCGGGTTGTCAGCAAGTCGTGTCAGGCTTTCGATCTCCACATTCGACACCGAAAATGGCATCGCAGCCAAAATCTCACAATGCCCCTCTTCCATCACCCGCGACAGAATTCCGCCACCAACACTGGTAATGGCATCATCCACCCCGCTACCAGATGGCGCAGAAAGCGCCACAAGCCGTATATCGGGCACGGTCGTATCCATCAGCGGCATGGACAACACAAAACAGTCTTTCGCCGCAGGTCGACCCGCCTGCGCAATAACCGGCAACCGCGCAATCACTTGCACCCCTTTGTCAGAAAGGGGGATCCACCATGCCTTTTGGGCATCAGGCTCATTGCCAGCAACACCCAACACCCTGCCTTGCCCCGTACGTACCTGTTCGATCACCTGATCACGGGTCTGCGCTTGGGTAAATCCAACTGTAAAGCCAAAATAAAACCGCGCCATATCGCGCAGATCCGCACCCGGCTCAACAACCACTTCGTAAGGAGCCTGCATATGTGTGAAGGTGGCAATGATTTCGCGCCACAGATGTTCAACGGCAGTAATCGGCAAAATACCCCGATGCCGACCGACCAAGCGGCGCATCATATCCATCTCACGACCGGGCCTGAAGGCAGCCCCCGGCTTATCGGTCCGCTTGACAGCAATCAAAGCTTCGACAATCTCGCTGCGCTCAATCAAATTGAGATGGATTGACTCATCAATCCGGTCAATCCGCTGACGCAATTCATCAAGTGTCGGCACTGCTTTTTCGTCCGAACCTATCGGGGTGTCATTCATGAAGTCATTCCTGTATTCCAGAGCGGCTAACGCGCGCCAAACACACAAAAAGTGGCGCAAAATCTGATGATCGCAGATCCTATCTGCAAAAAGGATCATGGACCATTCTTAAAAAGGCAAGGTCACAAAAGCAAAGAAAACATTTGACACCCCCCACTATCGTGCCTAGCTACGAACAAAGAATAAAATGTCCGCAGCCTCTTGCTGCAGGGCATTATGTGGCTCCTGTACACCTGCCACAAACAAGAAGTGATTGAGGAAACACCCATGACCGGCCCAGTAGACAGCAACGAACCAGAGGTCAGCATCAAACATGATGATGACCATCTTGCGCTACATGAGGCGCAGTCCCCATCCAGTTTGAGCGTAACCTTTGGTCCGGATAAACCGCTTCATCTGGATGCGGGAGTGCAGCTGTCACCCTTTACCATTGCCTATGAGACCTATGGAACACTCAATGATGACCGCTCCAACGCGATCATCATCTGCCATGCACTAACGGGCGATCAATATGCGGCATCCCCATCACCTGTTACAGGCAAGACTGGCTGGTGGTCGACGATGATCGGTTCGGGCAAACCCATCGACACAGACCGCTATTTTGTCATTTGCTCCAACGTTCTGGGTGGCTGTTCCGGCTCCACGGGGCCCGCCTCGATCAATCCGGAGACAGGCAAGGCCTATGGTCTGGACCTGCCAGTTATTACCATCCCGGACATGGTCCGAGCGCAGACCATGTTGATCGATCATTTGGGCATCGAAAAACTATTTAGTGTTGTCGGTGGATCAATGGGGGGCATGCAGGCCATTCAATGGGCGTCGGAATATCCAGAGCGCGTCAATTCCGCAGTGCTCATCGCCACAGCGGCCCACCATTCGTCGCAGAATATTGCCTTTTATGAAGTCGGCAGGCAGGCAGTCATGGCTGATCCGGACTGGCATGGCGGGCGCTATTACGACCACGACACAACCCCGCGCAAAGGGCTCTCCGTTGCTCGTATGGCCGCCCATGTGACCTATATGTCCGAGCAATCGCTACAAAGCAAGTTTGGCCGCAACTTGCAAAACCGCGCTGAGAAAACCTTCTCGTTCGATGCGGATTTCCAGATCGAGAGCTATTTGCGCCATCAAGGCATGACCTTTGTTGATCGCTTTGACGCCAACTCCTATCTGTATGTCACTCGAGCAATGGATTATTATGATTTATCAGCAGATTATAATGGACAATTGGCCAAGGCTTTCATGGGAACAAAAACCCGGTTTTGTGTGGTTTCTTTTACCTCTGACTGGCATTTCCCAACGACAGCAAGCCGGACGATTGTGCATGCCCTCAATGCTGCAGGAGCATCTGTCAGCTTTGTAGAAATTGACAGCGACAAAGGCCACGATGCCTTTTTGTTGGAAGAACCAGAATTTTTTGATGCCATCAACGGGTTTCTGAAATCCGCCGCACGCAACATGAATTTGGATGAAGCCGCAGGCAACCAAGGGACTCAAACATGAGCAACGTCGAGAAGACGCCCCCCCTTATCGCAGAAGGAAGAGCAGACAATACCCGTATTGACTTCCAGTTGGTCAAAGACATGGTTGCACCCGGCACCAAGATCCTGGATGTGGGCAGCGACGATGGGGCTTTGCTGGAACTGTTGCGCGATGATCGCAAGGTTGAAGGCCGCGGCATCGAGCTGTCGCAAAAAGGCGTCAACAAATGTGTCGCCAGAGGTCTGTCTGTTATCCAAGGGGATGCAGACGAAGATCTCATCTACTATCCCGATGACAGCTTTGACTATGTCATTTTAAGCCAAACAATTCAGGCAACCCACAACCCCAAAGCGGTGCTGGAACATCTTTTGCGCATCGGCCGCAGAGCCATTGTCTCTTTCCCCAACTTTGGCCATTGGCGCGTGCGCAAAGACCTGCTTTTGAAGGGCCGCATGCCCGTAAACGACTATCTGCCTTACAGTTGGCACGACACGCCCAACATACATTTTTGTACGGTGCGAGACTTTGTCGGATTGTGTGGCGAAACCAACGCCACCATAGAAAAAGCCCACGGTTTGCAGGCAAACGGCGAACGGATTTCGTTTAATGCCCCTTGGTGGTTCTGGAATATTTTTGCCGAGCAAGCCATTTTTCTACTCAGCCGCAAGCCTTAATCTTCATCGATCCAATGATCGTCTCCCTGCCAATCAAAGAACGGATTGCGCATCGGCATTTTGGCTGCAGAGTTGGGCAAATTTGGCACCGGTAGAAAAACCGGACGAAAACTGGATTGCATCAAATTGGCTTCCTTGCTCGGCAAGCCCTGCCGCAGCAACTTTGTTGCTTCCACGATCAAAACCCCTGAAAAAGCGGGCCACAGCCGCGCACCGATTTTCTCCCACCAACGGGCTGGACCAAACCACGACTTGCCTTTGAAAGGGCCAAAATGAAGCGCTTCGCTCCAACGCACTGGGGTGAACATGGTATCGCGCAGCAAATGCGTCAGCTGACCTTTGGAAAATGGGCGCCCATAGGCAAAAGGAGTATGCTCCATTCGCGCCCAAACACCACGCCGGTTGGGCACAACAATCAGCAACCGCCCCCCCGGCGTCAACACACGCCAAATTTCACGCAAATGGTCAGCAGGGCTGTCAACCAGCTCCAGCATATGCACCAATATGATCCGGTCCATACAGGAATCAGGCAGAGGCAAACGATCCGGATCGACCAGACTTGTCAACGATGCACCGTCGGAGGGCCAATAGACGGCTCCTTGCCTGGCAGGCATAAAAACCAGCGTTCGCTCGGCCCCCGTGCGCATGCTGCGAATATAAGGCAGCGCATATCCGACGCCCAAAATACTCAAGCCATTGACATTGGGCCAATGCTGTCGAATCCGCTGGTAGATATAATGCGCGGTAATGCGACCCAAAGACTGAGCGTAAAAATTGCGCAAGTCGAGAACATCAAGAAACATACATAACCGCCTTTGCCTTTGCAGCAGGACGATCCCACCGGCTTATTACAGATCCGGATACAGATCTAATGTGGCATTCACGAGCCGCAATTCCAAGACGCAAAACCAAGAAATTACCGACGGAAAATCAATTATAAACCCAGATGTCAAAAAAGCGCTCAGCGATCACATGACTCAGTAATTTTCACTATATCTTACCCATCAAGTGTGCCAAACTCCCCAACAAAAGGCTGCTGCTGCCAAAAGGAGAGGTGACGACATGCCACCACATGCGCTCGAAACAAAGCTCATCCCGTGCCGATCTGACAATTACGCCGTTCTTGCGCACGATCCAGAAGACAAAATCACACTTCTGGTTGACGTGCCAGACGCTGAAGCGGTCCTGTCCGCGCTAGAGGAAACCGATTGGTCCCTTACGCATATTCTGATCACCCACCACCATTTTGATCATGTAGACGGCCTGGAAGCGGTCAAAGCTGCCACAGGCGCAACGGTCTATGGACCCGCCAGCAGCAAAGACCGTGTCCCATCAATCGACAAATGCGTTGAAGACGGTGATGAATTTACTTTTGGGGATCTTTCGGTCTATGCGCTTGGCACTCCGGGACATACGCTGGATCATATCAGCTATTGGATACCCGACGCCCAGCTGGCCTTCACCGGTGACACATTATTTGCCATGGGATGTGGGCGTGTCTTTGAGGGCACACTGCGCGATATGTGGTTCTCAGTGGACAAATTGGCAAAGCTGCCGCCCGAAACAACCGTATTTTGCGGCCATGAATATACAGAAGCCAACGGCGATTTCTGCCTCTCTATTGAGCCGGACAATGAATTGCTACAGCAAAGAGTGGCTGAAATCAAAGCTCTGCGCGCTCAAGGGCTTCCTACAATTCCCTTCACAATTCTGGAAGAGCTCACCACCAACAGTTTTGTCCGCGCCAACAATCAGGACATTAAGACCTCTCTTGGCATGGCCGATGCAACTGATCCGGAAGTGTTTGCGGAACTCCGCACCCGCAAAGACAGTTTTTAGTGGTTTAAATAGGACATTTCAAACCACTAGAAGGGTTCTTGACCAAACATCTTCTTGGCCGTCTCATTGATCAGAGTGTGACGGCGGTCAAATTTTTTGGCCAGAATAATGTTGGTCATGGTGCGCGCGACACCAGCAATCTCCCCTATTTCGTCTAGCAAGGCGTCGAGATCCTCCAGCTGAGGCATCTCGACGATGAGCGCCAAATCAAACGCGCCGTTGACCGTAAAACAAGACGAAATTTCAGGAAACCCTTCAAGCTTCTCAACAATAGCCCCTTGCAGCTTGGGGTCAATTTCAACAAACACAATTGCCCGATTGAGCGATTCCAACGGATCACTGTTCAGCAAAACGGTAAAACCATCGATCACGCCCTCACGCTTGAGGCGTTCAATCCGTTCATGAACAGTGGAACGCGCAACGGACAGTTTGCGACCGATTTCGGACGTGGACATCCGCGCGTCCGCTTGCAAAAAACGGATCAGTTGGCGATCCAAATCATCCAGTGTACGCCGCATGCCGCCTCTCCTCATATTCATATTCATATCGAGCCATTCCTTCAGGAGCGCTCATACCGATCCAGATTGATTCTGAAAAGACAATCTCATCAAGGGGCAGTTATTCATATATTTACGACCAAGGCCAACAACATTTTGACATTTTATCACCTTTGTCCAGCATTTTGCCGAAAATGACCGGCATTTTATAGTGCCCGCGTTTACAGCCTCTATGGTTAGCGAAAACGGCGTCCTATAGTAGGCGCCGCAATAATAATTTAGCAATCAAAATCAATGTCTTAGCGATGAAACATAAAAGCCTCCCAAACAGTTCATCGCTCCTCACCTTCCTTCGGAGAAATCACTATGAGTAACGTTCTCGTCACAGAGGCCCAATCCCTATTGCAAGAAATGGGCGTCGACATAGACACGCTCGCAGGCACCCTCAGTGTTGCCAGCCCGATTGATGGCTCAGTAATCGGACAGGTCGCAGAGCAGGGTGCGGCTGACATGGACAAAGCCGTCACCGCCGCCCATCAAGCCTTTTTATCTTGGCGGTCTGTACCAGCCCCTGTGCGCGGCGAGCTTGTCCGACTGTTGGGCGAAGAATTGCGCACCCATAAAAAAGCCCTCGGCAAACTGGTAACAATCGAAGCAGGCAAGATCCTGTCGGAAGGCCTGGGTGAAGTGCAGGAAATGATCGACATTTGCGATTTTGCGGTTGGTCTCTCCCGTCAGCTTTATGGTAAAACCATTGCCTCAGAACGCCCGGGTCACCGCATGATGGAAAGTTGGCATCCAATGGGTGTGTGTGGCGTGATCTCCGCCTTCAACTTCCCCGTTGCAGTCTGGTCGTGGAACACCTGCCTCGCTTTGGTTTGCGGCGACAGCGTGGTGTGGAAGCCATCAGAAAAAACGCCACTGACCGCACTTGCCTGCAATGCAATCATCCAGCGCGTTATTGAGGAGTTCGATGACGCGCCAGCTGGCTTGCATCAATTGGTCGTCGGCGGCCCAGCCGTTGGCGAAGCATTGGTCGACAACCCTCTTATCTCCATTCTCTCCGCCACCGGTTCCACCCGCATGGGCAAGGCCGTTGGTCCACGTGTCGCCAGTCGTTTTGGACGGTCCATACTGGAGCTTGGTGGCAACAACGCCATGATCGTCGCCCCAAGCGCGGACCTTGATATGGCAATCCGTGCGATTTGCTTCTCCGCCGTTGGCACTGCAGGACAGCGCTGCACCTCTTTGCGCCGCGTCATTGTGCATGAGAGCATCGCCGACACACTGATCGAACAGCTCAAGAAAGCCTACAACAGCTTACCAGTGGGGTCTCCTCTGGAGGCCAACACCCTGGTAGGGCCGCTTATTGACCAAGCCTCTTTTGAGGGCATGCAGGCATCACTGGCAAATGCCAAACAAGAAGGCGGTATCATCACAGGCGGAGCCCGCGCGGACGGAGGCAACAAAAACGGGTTTTATGTCCATCCGGCCATTGTGGAAATGCCCGAGCAATCGGCGACCGTCAAAACAGAGACCTTCGCACCGATCCTCTATGTGATGCGCTATTCCAACATGGATGAAGCCATCGCGATGCATAATGACGTCCCGCAAGGCCTGTCGTCCTGCATCTTCACGCTGGATATGCGTGAAGCAGAGCGCTTCATGAGCGCAGCAGGGTCTGACTGCGGTATCTGCAACGTCAACATTGGCCCATCCGGCGCAGAAATTGGCGGAGCCTTTGGCGGCGAAAAAGAAACCGGTGGTGGCCGAGAGTCCGGTTCTGATGCATGGCAAGGCTATATGCGTCGCGCCACAAACACCATCAACTATTCTACAGAACTGCCACTCGCACAGGGTGTCTCGTTCGACGTTTAACGCAACCAGCACAACACAAACATGCAAAAGAATTAAGGGCCGGAGACGGCCCTTTTTTGTGTTTCCACCTCTTCACATGCTTGCGTCCGCAAGAAAATGTTATATTGTACCATTCCCTAATTTTCAGCCATGGCAAAGACGTGAACAGCAAAAACCCTCTCCTTGTCGGCAACGACATATCCGTTCACAGTGACGGTAAAACACTCCTAGACAAAGTGTCCCTCTCAATTGCGGCGGGTGAAATCGTCACAATTATTGGCCCTAACGGAGGGGGAAAAACCACACTGATCAAAGCTTTGCTCGGCCTACGGCCTATTACATCGGGCACTGTGCAACGCCGCACAGGACTAAAAATCGGTTACGTCCCACAAAAATTGGTCATTGACCGCACTTTGCCTTTGACCGTCGAGCGGTTGATGAATTTGACACAAACACACAGTCACGACGCGATCAAACAGGCACTCAACGAAACCGGTGTTGCACAAAAATACAAAGACAATATCCATACATTATCCGGCGGTGAAATGCAGCGGGTTCTGTTGGCCCGCGCACTGATCGGGAAACCGGATATGATGGTCTTGGATGAACCAGTACAAGGCGTCGATTATGTAGGGGAATTAGCCTTGTACAGCTTGATTGAAACAATTCGAGACAAACACCAATGCGGCATTCTTTTGGTCTCCCATGATCTGCATATGGTGATGCGGGCCTCGACCCGTGTTATTTGCCTCAACACCCATGTTTGTTGCTCTGGTCAGCCTGCTGATGTTGAAAAAAGCCCCGATTACCAACGGCTATTCGGCGGCAAAAGCCTTCAAACCATGGTGCCTTACAGCCACCACCACAGCCACAGTCACGACCCGTTGGACGCCGGCATTCTCGACACAGATTGCAGCTGCGGCGACGATCATCCAGAAGGACATCCGCATGTTTGATGATTTTTTCATGCGCGCCATTGTTGGTGGCATCGGCATTGCCCTGGTCTCTGGCCCACTGGGATGTTTCATCGTTTGGCGTCGCATGGCCTACTTTGGCGAAACCATGGCTCACGCAGCCCTTTTGGGCATTGCCCTCAGCCTGCTTCTCGAAACCCTGCCTATTTGGGGTGTCTTCACGGTTTCCATCACCATTGCAATGGCACTTTATGGCTTGGAAAAACTCGATCGTCTTTCCAGCGACACCCTGCTCGGCATCCTATCCCACGCCTCACTCGCTATTGGCCTGCTTGCTTTGGGCTTCATGACATGGATACGGGTCGACATTCTGTCTCTGCTGTTTGGCGACATATTGTCAGTCAACAAAACGGACCTGATAACCATTTGGGGTGGCGGTTTTATTGTGCTCGCCCTGCTGTTTAGCCATTGGCGCAGTTTGTTGGCAACCACCATCAGTCCGGATATCGCAGCGGCTGAGGGCCTGCCAACCAAGCGCGCCAATTTGGTGTTTATCTTGCTCATCGCCTTGGTCATTGCCGTGGCAATGAAACTCATTGGCGTGCTGTTGATCACATCGCTGCTGATTATTCCAGCTGCAACCGCCCGACAATTTGCCCGCAGTCCTGAAAGCATGGCGGCGATGGCTGCAGGGGTCGCCTGTCTGGCTATCGTTCTGGGTCTCAATGGCTCCTTAATCTGGGACTCCAGTCCGGGGCCATCGATTGTTCTGGGAGCGTTTTTGCTATTTCTGACATCTTTGCTCCTTGCGCCCTATGTCAGGAAACTGCGCAAGCCATAGCCCCTTAAGTCTTGGATTTAGACCGCATAATCAGATCTTTTGACGCCAAAGCAGCACCAGCAGTAATCAGCACTGCTGCCATTGCGATCATCCAACTAAAACTGGCAAACCCAGCAACGATGAGCACTGCCGTTGACAGAAGCGGCGCAACATAGGACGCCGCCCCCAGAACCTGAATATCGCCATGCTTGACACCAAAATCCCAGACATAGAATGCAGCCCCGACCGGCATCAGGCCCAAGCCCAAAACTGCCGCCCATTCCTGCCAATTTGCGGGCCAAACAGTGGTTTCAAAAACCATATGCGCAACACCGCTCAAAACAGCAGTCACAAGGCAAAATCCGACAACGATATCGGTTGGCACTGATGAAAATTTGCGCGATAGAATGGAATAACCCGTCCATGTAAAAGCACAGACAATCGCCGCAAAATATCCATTGGCATAGCGCGTATCGATCGATATGCCTTGCCCTTTTGAGACAATAACAAAGGTGCCGACCAGCCCCAACAGCGCCCCAGCCCCGTGGTACCAACGAAGTTTCTCTCCAGGTAGCAACGCGGACATCACGACAATCAGCAAAGGCCAAAGATAGGCAATCAAACCCGCTTCGACGGGTGGGGCCAGCCTCAGGGCGGTATAGTAGAAAAAATGGTAACCGAACAGCCCAATGACACCCAATGCCCAAACCTGCCATGGCTGCCTCAGTGCCTTAGCGGCTCCGGGACGAAACAGCCAACTGACAAGCCCTAACGATCCCCCGATCAGAAAAGTCATTGCCGTCAACTGAAATGGTGGAACGGTGCCGCTTGCCGCAGTAAAAAGCGCCAGCAAGGCCCACATCAAAATGGCGGTAAAACCGATCAGAGTGGCAAACAGTCGTTTAGGCATAAAGGGTCCGATCAGAATGAAGACTCAGACCAGCACCTAACAACAAACAAGCCGCGAGTGGAAAGCGCTTGCGGCTTGTTATCCAAGGATTTTCAATCTTTATCAGTCAAACTTGGCGGGCGCCTGTTCTTCCGGGTACAGTCGAACAGCCTGCAGCACCAATTCCTAACCGTTGGCTATATACTGACCACCATTGACGGTCATGACAGAACCGGTAACAAAAGCGGCTTTGTCTGAAGCAAGGAAGGCGACCATGGCAGCAATTTCATCCGCCTGCCCCAAACGACCAACCGGGATGCCTGCAATAATGCTTTCCAGAACTTTCTCTGGCACTGCAGCAACCATATCCGTGTCAATATAACCGGGGCAAATGCAATTGACTGTAATGCCCTTGCGGGCCGTCTCCTGCGCCATTGCCTTGGTAAACCCGATCACTCCGGCTTTGGCCGCGGAATAGTTGGTTTGGCCCATTTGGCCCTTCTGGCCATTGATCGAAGAGATATTGATGATACGGCCATGACCGCGCTCACGCATGCCATCGATGATCGGCTTGGTCATGTAATACATCGAGTTGAGATTGACATTGATCACCTCATGCCACTGATCGACAGCCAACTTGTGCAGCATGCCATCGCGTGTGATGCCTGCATTGTTGACAACCAAATCAATAGGGCCGAGCACGTCTTCAACCTGCTTGATGCCCGCCTGACAGGCTTCATAGTCACCCACATCCCACTTGAAAGCTTTAATGCCCGTCCGCTCAGAAAAGGCCTGCGCCCGCTCGTCATTGCCTGCATAATTGGCGGCAACAACATATCCAGCCTCCTTGAGAGCGATAGAAATGGCTTCTCCGATTCCGCGGGTACCACCGGTTACAACTGCGACTTTCGACATGGAATTCCTCCTCTAGTCAGTCACCGGATCCGCCTTCCTCATTGCATAGAACCGGCACTGGAATACCCCCAGGGCCAACGCAGACCCTTACGACTTATTGATCGAGCAATTCATGCATTTTAGGCCGCACAATTTACCCCTAATTTCTTTTTTGACCCTGCATAACGAACTCTCCGGCCCATTTTGGGACACTTGGTACAGGGCAGAAAACCGCCCCGCACAACTATTTTGTCACTGACGAATGGTCTTTATGCGCGTTCAACGCACAGAGCCACGCCCATGCCGCCACCGATACATAGAGTAGCAAGGCCCTTTTTGGCATCGCGGCGTTTCATTTCATGCAAAAGGGTGACAAGAACACGACAGCCGGACGCGCCAATCGGATGGCCGATAGCGATCGCACCGCCGTTGACATTCACCTTCTCAACATCCCACCCCATGTCCGAATTGACGGCAAAAGCCTGGGCAGCGAACGCTTCGTTGGCTTCAACCAGATCAAGATCGGATACAGACCAACCGGCTTTTTCCAGTGCTTTGGTTGACGCAGGAATTGGACCGGTGCCCATGATCGCGGGATCGACACCAACAGAGGCCCATGATTTAATTGTTGCCAGTGGTGTGAGACCCCTTTTTTTGGCTTCTTCAGCGCTCATCATCACGACAACGGCAGCACCGTCATTCAAGCCAGAAGCATTGCCTGCCGTGACGGAGCCATCTTTGACAAAGGCCGGACGCAGCTTCTGCATGCCTTCGATATTGGCTCCGATGCGAATATACTCGTCATCCTCGACCACACGTTCCTTGCGGCGTTCGATAACCGTAACCGGCACAATTTCATCCTTGAATTTGCCGGCTTTCTGCGCGGTTTCTGCTTTATTTTGTGAAGCAACAGCAAACGCATCCTGCGCCTCACGGCTGATCTGCCACTGGTTGGCAATATTTTCCGCAGTCTGCCCCATGTGATAATCGTTGAATGCACACCACAGACCGTCTTTAACCATGGTGTCGGTGAATTTCGCATCCCCCATTTTTGTGCCGCTGCGCATTTGGGACGCGTGCATCGAGATGGACATGCTTTCCTGACCACCGGCAACAACGATATTGGCATCGCCCATGGCAATCTGTTGCATACCAAGCGCAACAGATCGCAAGCCCGAACCACAAACCTGATTGATGATCCAAGCTGGAGCCCGCTCGCCAACGCCAGCCTTGAGCGCGGCCTGGCGCCCTGGGTTCTGCCCCTGACCTGCCGTCAAGACCTGACCCAAAATCACTTCATCAACATCAGCGGCATCGACGTTGGCCTGAGCCAGAGCTCCTTTGATGGCAAGAGCGCCCAGATCGGACGCGGGCATATTTGCAAAGGAGCCGAGGAATGATCCCACGGGCGTCCGCGCAGCAGCGACGATGACGATGTCAGTGCCTGAAGTCATAATTTTATCCCTGTATGTTTGACAAATAATCCAACCGGTTTCGCGTTCCCATTGCACAACAGAAAGCAGGCAATCGTCAACATCGCTGTTAACGGGCAGCTTCCTTATGATAAATCGGTCAGAAAGGCGCACTTAGTCAATTACGCCATGGACCTAGTCAGAAAGGCCAATGACACGTCGCCCTTGTTGTTCGCAATCCAGACAGCCAGACCGCACATGCGAAAGAGCGAGAGACAAAGGGTTGGCAATGCAGCATGAACAATTTAAGCTGATTGACAACCTATCTAGCGCGGGGGGTATCGTGCCGCTCCGACTTCATGACGAGGCCAAGCGCAAATGACAAAAAAGTCTGATCAAACGGTTATTAAAAAATACGCCAATCGCAGACTCTACAACACTGGCACTAGCACATATGTGACGCTCGAAGACTTGTCTGAGATGGTCAAGGCCGATGATGATTTTGTCGTTTTCGATGCCAAGAGCGGTGCCGACATCACTCGATCGGTTCTAACCCAAATTATTTTTGAACATGAAAACAAAGGTCAAAACCTGCTACCAATTGCGTTTTTGCGTCAGTTAATCCGTTTTTATGACGATTCGATGCAAACGCTGGTACCCAGCTATCTGGAATTTGCCATGCAGAACCTGACCAATGATCAGGATGCCCTGCGCAAACAACTGACAGATTCTTTCGGGAATTCCGCATTCGGTGCGATGGAAGACCATGTTCGCCGCAACACCGATATGTTTGAAAATGCCATGAAAATGTTCATGCCCTTCAGTCAACCCGTGAGTGACACAACACAGCCCGCGCCAGAAAAGCCGGCCAATGAACTGGATACGCTCAAAGACCAGATCGCGGATATGCAAAAGAAGATCTCGGAACTGGCTGATAAAAACCGCGACTGATGCCCAAAGCCCTATCGACGACAAAAAGGCGGGTCCAGAACCCGCCTTTATTATTACGCGCCTATTTGTGCGCCGCAAAATCGGAAATTCCAACCGCCCGACTTTAGACCACCAAACTGTGATCCCCGGCTTTGGCCCATGGAAGATCCTTGCTGGCCTTGCCGTAGTGATACCCCTGATAATAGGCCACGTCCATCGAGGACAGCACTTGGGCAACTTGCTCTGTCTCAACCCATTCAGCCACCACTTCGATTTCCAACTCTTTAGCCAGCTCTGAAAACATCCGCACAAAGGCGCGATTCTGTGCGTTGGTGTCGATGTCTTGCACAAAAGACCCATCGATTTTCACCAGATTGACATCAAGTCGCTGCAGATTGCGAAACGATGTATATCCGGCACCAAAATCATCAATCGCAACCTTGGCACCAAGCGAACGCAAACTTTGAACAAAGGCGATGGCGCCTTCCATATTCCGTATCGCAGCTTTTTCGGTGATTTCCACCACAAGTCGCTCTGCCACGTCGGGATAATTAGCGACTCTGGCCTGCAAATAGGCATTCCAGTCCTTGTCCATTGCAACATCTGGCGAAACATTGATACTCAGGCGCGCTTCTGGATAGCTGAACAACACATCAAGCGTCATTTCCAGAATGCGATGGTCAAGCATAGCCGCCAACCCCAACTGCTCAGCAAAATCCACGAAGGTTGCCGCCGGAATAGCATTGCCTTCTTGGTCATCCACCCGCATCAGGACTTCATAATAGGCAGGCTCCCCACTTTGCGCCTCAACGATTGGCTGGAACGCCAGATCTATACGGCGGTCATTGAGGCATGAAATGACTTCATCGGCCATTTTGATGGTCTTTTCACGCTCATCCAGCGCAAAGGGAACCGCATTGAAAGATCGAAAGGACCCACGATTGTGATGTTTGGCTCGATCCAAAGCGTCCAACGCACAGACTTCGGCGGTACGCAGATCTGGCACATCCTTGCCCAAATACACCCCACCCATTGTCATGGTCACATGCACCGGCCCCACATCGGTCTGGATGAGGTCGTCGCGCGTAGCCTCCAAAAACCGCTCGGCTGTCGCAGCCATTTCGGCCTCGGAGCAATTATTGATCAGCAAACCAAATTTGGTGCCGGAAATTCGCCCGACCAGATCGCCATCGCGCAACCGGCGCGAAATGCGCCCAGCCACTTCGCGAATAACCTGATCGGCAATATCGAAGCCATAAGCCTCATTGACGACGCGAAAATTATCAATATGCGCAACCAAATAGCAGGAAACCTGATCTGATTGCGCCCGACATTCTAAATTCTGGCTCAACTGATCGAGAAAAATAGAACGGTTATAGAGACCCGTCAGCTCATCAAACTGGGACAAGAAGCGCTGGCGTTGCTCGCGATGGTGCCGCTCGTTGACCACCCGCATAATGCCATGAACACGCTCAGCACGCCCATCACTACCAGCAAACCAACGACCACTCTCTTCCACCCACAAGCGAACCTCGGATTCAAATCCGTTTGGCGCCAGACAATAGATGCATTCGAACGGAACACCACTGCCGTTATCAGTGCGCCCAGATCCAAAAATAGAGCGATAACGGGCACCGATTGTATCAGGCGTAACACGGTCCGCAAACGCCTGCCCTGTCGGGCAAGAGGCAACAACATTGGCCTGCATGACCTCAGCAGCATTACTGCTCCAGCGCAGCTGATCACCGCTGGCTTGCCAGTCATAGATCACTTCACCGATTGAGGTCAGAATATCGCGCGCTTTTATTACCATGGCCTTGTCCAGAGTGCTCGTGACACCCCAACCCATCTTTCTCGCAAATGATCGTTCACTTCGCCCAGACCACTCCGAACAGGAGAAATCCCTAAAAGACGCACCATCGGTGCGTCTCCAAACCCCGGTCCGCAACACGCTCCTCCGCATGTGTAGATCACTTTCTCTTGATTAGAAGCCAACAAGGTTAATTTTTTCCAAATCCCGCCACGAAAGCCCTTCTCAGCCGTTAACCAAACTCTTAACAGAGTGTTAACAGATGGCCCGCTTCTTGCGTCGTCTTCCTGTAGATCGATCAGAAATCAACGTATCTGTACCACTTTGAAACAGATTTTCGGGAAGGCGCAACCAATGACACATTTCAACGTCACTCCATCGCTGGCAATCTCGATAGGTAGTAGTCCGTATAATCCACATTTACTGACCGATGAGCGCAGGTCCACAAACGACGACCCAATCAACAAAGTTACCGTTGCCAAAGCAGCGGCGCCCATGTATCCGTCCATGCCAATTGGAAGTTATAGCCAAATTGAAGCACAAATATTGGCAGGAAACAGCCAGCGCACCTTCCGTCGCCCCTCGGCCAACAGCCCACGAGACGCCGCACGCGCTTATGGTCAGGCGCGCCGCCGTCCACAAATGGTTTCAGATCAACCACGCCTTCAGAATGTTGTTTAAAGACAGCGTCCGGACAAAAACGCCGATACGACAGCAAAATTGGTCAGTATCCGATGGCTAAGCCATCTTTGCGACAATCCGATGCGGCGCAATAAAGCCCGCTTTCCCTATCGATCTGGATAATTTGTCCACCACCTTGAGGTTTTTCAGCCCATCGCATGACATGGCCTTTTGCCTTTAGCGCCTCAAAAACGTCCGGATCAAAGCTCCGTTCGGCCAGCGCATCGCCAGCTTCATTCCAAAACAGCCGCTCGCAATCCAGAGCCTCTTGCGGGTCCATGCCATAGTCGACCATGTTAACAATCACTTGCGCATGCCCCTGCGCCTGATAGGCCCCGCCCATTACCCCGAAGGATAACCACGTCCTGCCGTCTTTGCGCACCATTGCGGGAATAATGGTATGCAGCGGACGTTTGCCGCCATCAATACAGTTGGGATGCCCCGGCTCGACAACAAAACACGCGCCCCGATTTTGCAGCATAACGCCACCTTTCTGGGTACAACGTCGCGCACCAAAACCGCGATACACTGAATTGATGAAAGAAACGCTGCGCCCGTCCTCGTCAGCTACCGTCAAATAGACTGTATCAGATTGAGACGGGACAAAACTAGGCAACGTATCATTGCGGCGCTCCGGCGAGATGCTCGCCGCCAATTGCCGAGCATATTGCTCGGACGTCAAAGTCTGGATTGACTCCCGCATATGCTCGATATCCGCAATATGCTGATCCCGCATGCCATAGGCCAACCGGCCGGCCTCCAGCTGAATATGATGCCGTTCCGCTCCATGCGGCTCCAGCCCTGCCATATCAAACTGCTCAAGAATTTTCAGCAAGGTAAGTGCGGTGATGCCTTGCCCGTTGGGGGGAAGCTCGACAACATCGACACCACGATAGGAGGCAATCACCGGTTCCATCTGCTCACAAGTCACGCCCGCCAGATCTTCCTCAGTGAGCAATCCTCCATAGCTCTGCACAAGGGCGGCAATTTCCGCGGCAACAGCACCATGATAAAAAGCATCGGGACCATGTGCAGCCACTGCGCGCAAGGTTTGCGCCAACGCTGGCGCCGCATGCCGCTCACCGACTTTTGGGGCCCGCCCTTTGATCAGATAATGCAGGGCGGCACCGGGATCTTTTTTAAGATCAGAAACCAAATCCTGCCAGTCAAACGCCACACGGGCGGTAATCGCAACACCGCGCTCAGCATAATCGACAGCAGGAGCCAGCACCGCATCAAGACCCAAGCGGCCATGATCTCGAACCAAGCGGTCCCAGCATTTGAGCGCTCCGGGGACAGTAACCGCATGAATACTGTCCTCGGAAATTTCGGTGATGCCGCGTTCAAGGAACCAATCCGGCTTGGCCGCCGCCGCAGACAGGCCAGATCCATTGTAGCCATGGATTTGTCCGTCGGGCTCACTGACAATGGCAAAGCAATCCCCGCCAATACCGGTCATATGCGGCTCGACCACGCACAAAACCGCGCCTGCCGCCACAGCAGCATCCACAGCATTGCCACCCTTTTGCAGCACTGACAGGGCCACGCTGCTGGCAATCGGATGAGAGGTCGCACAAATGCCGCGCTCGCCATAAACAGGGGAACGCCCCGGCAACTGAAAATCCCGCATGGGAAACCCTCCTGATCCAGATAGATATTAATAGACGGAATTGGCAAAAAACCCCACCCGCGACCATTACTGAAAAAAGCATTCAGCGCAATGGCTGTCAAACGCTCAAAAAGGTCTTATGTCGTGATAAATTCAACCGTGTCTCGAAGCCTTTATTAGGGCTGCATGCCCGGCCCGAAAGTCATATCCCGCCGTGCTCCACGGATAGTGACCGAGTATCCAGCAATCACATCAATGAGAGAAATCACCATCAGAATAAAAAAGACCGAAGTTGCGGTTTCGCGCACCAACAAAAATTCAATGAGATAGGCCACGAACAATAGTGTCGACAATATATGATCGACAATAGACCCGACTCCTGTGCGCGTGGCTTTGAGGATTTCAATAAACAACAGAAACAAAGACGCCACGATCATCACGTCGCCCAATGTCAAAGTCCAGCGCGCATTGGACACCATTTCGATGGTAAAAATCGGTGCGCTCCATGGATCACCAACGACGACGCCCATAATCCCAAAAGCAAAGGCATTATAAACAATCAACGGCGCAATCAGCAGGGGAATATTGAAAAGCATTGGGCGTCTCCGTAGGGGCTTGGGTCAACATGAGCAGGATCAAAGCCAGCACACAAATATGACAGCGGCTTGAAACACGGGCTCACGGCTCGATATCTCACACTATAGCAACCGCCACAATAGCTGTAAAAATGGGCACAAAAAAAGGCCGGACAAGTCCGACCTTTTAATTTGTATCGTCAAGAAGCAAACACTTAAGCGTCTTTGGCTTCCAAAATCTGACGACCACGATAGATACCGGTCTTCAGGTCGATATGATGAGGACGGCGCAGCTCGCCAGAATCCTTGTCTTCGACATAGACCGACTGTTTCAGCGCGTCCACAGAGCGGCGAAAGCCACGCTTCATGCGGGTCACTTTTTTCTTTGGCACAGCCATGGTCAAAACTCCGTTGTCAATACCCAACCGTTCAGGGACAAACCCCGATATGGGAACAACTCTATTGTAAGAGATTGCGGGCCTTATACAGAACCCTACCGCGCTTGACCAGAGCAATCTTTCAAAAAAAAGCGCTTTTTCGAGATTCTTTGATCAAAGCACGATGCTTATCACCTGTCTTATCGCAAACAGGGAAAGATTCAAAGGACTGAATCACACATTCAGCCTTTTTCGCAAGCCCAGCTTCCAATCAAATAAAGCTCGACAGATAGTCAGCCAAAAGCCGCACATTGGGCTCCATCGCTGATTTCTTGCGCCATACCATTGCCAGTTCTCTTTCAGCAGGCTGTTCCTTCAAATCGCGGATCACAATATCGAGGCCATCAACCAGCCCCGTCCGCAACGCAATTTGTGGCAACAGCGTCACCCCCAGACCATTGGCCACCATTTGAACAATGGTGATTATGCTGGTCGCCTCAATCTCTTCCCCCATCTTGGCCCCGGGAGTTGAATCCATTCGCTTCAAACTGGACAGCGCATGGTCGCGGATGCAATGCCCATCTCCCAACAAGATCAGCGCCTGACTGTGCAAATCGCGTACCGATACTTTTTCTTTACGAACCAATGGATGACGCAAGGGCAAGGCCACTTGAAACCGGTCGGTACCCAGCGTTTGACAAGCAAAGGCGGACACTTGATAAGGCAATGCCACAATGGCAGCGTCCAATCGCCCCGCCCGCACATCGTCCAAAAGGGCACGGGTCAGGGTTTCGCGTAAATAGAGTTTCAGATCAGGATAATGCCGCCGCAACCCCGGCAATGCACGCGGCAGCAGAAAGGGCCCGATAGAGGGAATGACCCCAAGGCGCATCTGGCCTGACAAAGGCGCGTCTTGGCGTTGCGCCAAGGCCACCAGATCATCGGCATCGCTCAACAAACTTTCCGCCCGCACCAAAATCTCGGACCCAAGCCTGGTCAGCCGAAACCCGTCACTTTCGCGGTCCACCAATCCCGCTTGCAGAATTTCTTCAAGCTGGCCAATACCCGCACTCAGGGTGGATTGCGACACAGAGCAGGCCTCCGCTGCTCCACGGAAGGATTTTTTCTCAGCCAAAGCGCACAAATATTGCAGCTGGCGCAAGGTCGGACGAATGGTCATATCTGCACTCGGTCAAAAAGAGACGACGACAAATTCCGGATAGATCTTACAATCGAAAAAATCGATTGGCAAATTCGAAATTTGAGGTTTGATTGATCACCTCGATTATGGTTTAACACCTTATCGAATTTTGAATCATTCTAAATTGGGTGCCCTCCCGACATCCAAAGCTTTGGAGACATGACATGCACGGCATTGGCGATAAACTTCCAGAATTTTCGGTCACAGGTGTAAAGCCCGGTTTCAACGACATTGTAGAAAATGGCGAAAGCGCCTTTGAAGCCATCAACGAGAAAAGCTTTGAAGGCAAATGGAAGATCATCTTTTTCTACCCAAAAGACTTCACCTTTGTTTGTCCAACCGAAATCGCTGAATTCGCTCGTCTGAAAGACGAGTTCGAAGACCGTGATGCCGTTGTTATGGGCGGCTCCACCGACAACGAATTCTGCAAACTGGCATGGCGCCGCGATCACCCGGATCTCAACAAACTGCCAATCTGGATGTTTGCTGACACCAACGGGTCGCTGGTTGATGGCCTTGGTGTACGTCACCCTGATGGTGTTGCATACCGCTACACCTATGTTGTTGATCCCGACAACACCATCCAGCATGTCTATGCAACCAACCTCAATGTTGGCCGCAATCCAAAAGACACCCTGCGCGTTCTGGATGCTTTGCAGACGGACGAACTCTGCCCTTGCAACCGCGAAGTTGGCGGCGACGTTCTGGGCTAAGCCCCACATCAAGAAACCTCGAGGAGGCGGCCATCCCGCCTTCTCATTCGCCTCCCGAAGGCTCCAATCCATTCCCATTACAGCGGCCACCCGCTCCAGCGCCCTTTGGCGCGGAAACGACCGGTCATGCCCAATTGATCAGGAAATTCAGATGTCCATTGATAGCCTCAAAGCGCAAATGCCAGACTTTGCCAAAGATGTGAAACTCAATCTTTCCAACATGTCCGGTGAAGAAGGGCTGACCGAGCAACAAAAATACGGCCTGATGGTCGCCTGTGCCATTGCCAGCCGCAATACCACTGTGCGCGAAGCTTTTATTGCCGAAGCCGCCGACAAGCTCTCAGCCGAAGCGCTCACCGCTGCCAAAGGGGCCGCAACTTTGATGGGTATGAACAACATCTATTATCGCTTTGTGCATTTGGCCAGTAACAAAGACTATAGCTCGATGCCCGCCAAACTACGCATGAATTTTATCGCCCGCCCCGGCGTTGACAAAGTCGATTTTGAACTTTGGAGCCTTGCTGTTTCTGCCATGAATGGCTGCGGTATGTGCATTGACTCCCATGAAGGCATCCTGCGTCAGGCCGGACTGACAACCGAACAGGTACAAACCGCTATTCGGTTTGCCGCGATCATTCAGTCAGCAGCCATCGCACTGGAAGCAGCTTGATCTGACATACGGTGGGCAGTTGAGGCATCAGGCGGTCCTTTACCAAGCCGTTTATCAGACAAATAACTTGACGCCTCGGCAAAAAACGGGCATCGGCTATGCATAACAAAAGCCGATCCTACCGCCATAAAACCTGCCAGCTATGAGGCAGGGAAATCAGGAAGCCATGTCTCAAGAGTCTCAGCCTGAAAAAACTCAAACAGCAAACTTTGAGGAGCGCTTGCAAAACAGCGCAGATCAGATCGAGACTACCTTGCGCAGCTTATTAACAGACGCGCCCAGAGGCACCGAGCAATTGCGCCCGCCCAAATTACTAGCCGCCATGCAACACGGTGTGCTCAATGGTGGCAAGCGCATTCGCCCCTTCCTGATCGTCGAAGTGGCCCGCATGTTGGGATATGACCAAGCCGGTGTATTGCGCGCCGCATCAGCACTGGAATGCGTGCATTGTTACAGCCTGATCCATGACGACCTACCAGCCATGGATGATGACGATCTACGCCGCGGCAAACCAACCGTGCATGTCGCCTTTGATGAAGCCACCGCCATTTTAGCTGGCGACAGTCTGCTCACCCTTGCCTTTGACATATTGGCAGACGAGGCGACCCATCAAAAGGCAGAAGTTCGAGCAGCCTTGGTATTAGGTCTGGCTCAAAATGCAGGCATCGGCGGCATGGCAGGTGGTCAGAGCCTCGATATCGAAGCAGAAGGCCGCGATAGGACCGAGGCTGAAATCCGCCAAATGCAAGCCATGAAAACCGGAGCTCTGTTGCGCTATGCCTGTGAAGCAGGCGCGATACTTGCTGAGGCCTCAGCAAAAGAACAAGCTGCTGTCACCCGCTTTGGCACCATCATCGGCTTGGCTTTTCAGCTCGCCGACGATCTTCTTGACGTCACCGCCACATCCGCGCAATTGGGCAAAACAGCTGGCAAGGATTTGCAGTCCCACAAGGCCACATTGGTCAGCCTGAATGGGGTGGACGCAACGCGAGAAACGCTCAATAGCCTGATCCTTGAGGCCGAAGAAACTCTGGCCCCCTTTGCAAACAAAGCAGATGTGCTAATCGCCACGGCCCGCTTCATCGCCAACCGCCAGCATTAAGCAGCGTCAGCCTGGGATTGAATTACCCGAAGCGCTTCTCGATATAGTCCCGCACCATTGTGTGGAAATCCGCAGCGATTGTCTCACCGCGCAAGGTTCCTGCTTTTTCTCCATCAATGAAAACAGGCGCGGCAGGTGTCTCGCCAGTACCGGGCAGAGAAATGCCGATATCAGCATGCTTGGACTCCCCCGGCCCATTGACGATACAGCCCATCACCGCAACATTGAGGGCTTCCACTCCGGGGTATTTCTCGCGCCAAATCGGCATATTGGTTCGGATATCATTTTGAATATCCTGCGCCAATTCCTGAAACACCGTCGAGGTGGTGCGACCACAGCCTGGACAAGCAGCAACAATGGGGATGAAAGAGCGAAAGCCCATGCTCTGCAATAGTTCCTGCGCCACCTGAACTTCACGGGTGCGATCCCCGTTTGGCTCGGGGGTCAGTGACACGCGGATGGTATCGCCAATGCCCTGTTGCAACACCATCCCCATGGCGGCAGAGGATGCCACGATGCCTTTGGTGCCCATGCCCGCTTCAGTCAGGCCCAAATGCAACGCATAGTCAGAGCGTGAAGCCAATTCGGTGTTCACGGCAATCAGATCCTGAACCTGAGATACTTTGGCGGACAGAATGATCTTGTCTGCGCCTAGCCCCAGCTCCTCCGCGCGCGCAGCAGACAGCAAGGCAGACTGGATAATCGCTTCATGCATAACCATTTGAGCTGATCTAGGCGCATCACTGGCAGAGTTTTCGTCCATCAAACGCGTCAGCAGTTCTTCATCAAGCGACCCCCAATTAACCCCGATCCGAACCGGCTTGTCATGTTGTATCGCCAGCTCGATCAAAGTGGAGAATTGTTTGTCGCGTCGAGCTTTAAAACCAACGTTGCCCGGATTGATGCGATATTTGTCCAGGGCTGCGGCGCAGTCGGGATTTTCGCCCAACAGCTTGTGGCCGATATAATGAAAATCCCCCACCAACGGCACATCCACACCAAGACGCAACAAACGTTCCTTGATGCGCGGCACGGCCTTTGCTGCTTCGTCCCGATCCACGGTGATACGCACCAGCTCGGAACCCGCCTTATGCAAAGCAGCAACTTGAGCAACGGTCCCGTCGATATCGGCGGTATCAGTGTTGGTCATGGATTGCACAACGATGGGCGCTCCGCCACCGACAGTCACAGAGCCAACTTTCACCGCTTTGGTGATGCGGCGGGGCAATGGAGCGGTCAAAAACGACATGGATCCTCACTTTCCCGATCAAGCGGGTATGTACCCGAACGCAACAGTCCGGCCGTAGGGTAATCAGCAAGCTTTATATGGCAAATCAAATCAAAGGGTGCAACCACACACCCGAGCCTAGAGGAGATTATGAGCTTTCAGTCTTGATTTGGCGACACTCGGCACAAATCCCACGGATTTCCATCACCGGTGCATGGGGCAGAAACTGGGCCGTTGCAGCAATACGCTCAATCAGTCCACCCAGGGATTCAGATTGAAATTCTCCGGCCCGCCCACATTGATCACACAGCATAAAAATGGTGATTTCACTATGCGGACTCATTGTGTGACTGCAGGCCACATAAGCATTGCGACTCTCGATGCGATGAATCATGCCATTTTGCAGGAGGAAGTCCAGCGCCCGATAGATCGACACAGGGGCCAGCATTGCCTCGGCATGCTCTTTACGCGCAGAATTGAGGCGGTCCAGAATATCATAGGCGCTGGCGGGCACATGGCTAGCGGCGAGAATTTTCAACACAGATTTGCGTTGATCCGTCAGACGCAGCCCCTTTTCCTTGCAAACCGCCTCGGCAGCACCGAGAACCTGATCAATGCAATGGCTATGGTCATGTGACTCAAGTTCTATCATCGCTCATATCCTCTGCTCGTCTAACCCGACCGGCGCCGTGCTTGGTGCGACACTTGACGCGATACGGGAGCACTGCACTTTCGGACTATGCACATCCATAAGGGCTTGCCAAGTCTCGCGGGGCAATTATGCTGCCTTGCAACAATAGGCCACATAGAAATTCAACCAAAGCATGAGGGGAAGACCATGGTCGCCAGACAACATGAAGGCCGAACAGCACTTGTGACAGGCTCAACCAGCGGCATCGGTTTGGGCGTGGCCCGCATTTTTGCTGAACATGGTGCCAATGTTGTTCTCAATGGTTTGGGTAATCCAGACGAAATAGAAACCCATCGCGCCGCCATAGAAAAAGACTTTGGTGTCCGGGCTCTCTATGATTCGGCCAACATGCTCAAGCCCGAAGACATCGCAGCCATGGTGCGGCAAACCGAGGAAAATATCGGCCCCATCGACATTCTGGTCAACAATGCTGGCATTCAATTTGTCTCGCCGATAGAAGAGTTCCCGGTCGACAAATGGGATGCCATCATCGCCATCAATCTGACGTCCAATTTCCACACCATCCGCACCGCTCTGCCAAAAATGAAACAAACCGGGCGCGGCCGCATCATCAACATCTCATCCGCCCACTCGCTGGTCGCATCGCCATTCAAGTCGGCCTATGTCGCCGCTAAACATGGCGTTGCCGGATTGACAAAGACCGTGGCGCTGGAAGTGGCTGAACAAGGCATCACCGTCAACGCTATTGCACCGGGATATGTCTGGACCCCATTGGTGGAAAGCCAAATCCCCGACACGATGGCAGCCCGCGGCATGACCGAAGAAGAAGTCAAGCGCGACGTCCTGTTAGCGGCGCAACCCACAAAGGAATTTGTGACCATCGAACAGGTGGCGCAACTGGCGCTTTATCTGGCCAGTGATGCGGCATCAGCCATCACCGGCACCACCATCTCCATGGATGGCGGCTGGACCGCCAAATAAAACGAAATACAGACACAGCGCGGTCCGGGTAAATCTCCCACCGCGCTCATAACACCAGCATATCTATAGATTTGAGACCAGCAGGCGATCAGTTGGTTGTTGAAGGCGCTATTGGGGCAATTTCACCGATATGCAGCAGGCTGCGCATATCACCCTGTTTGGAGGTCAGATCAGCCAGCGTATATTTATCCAGCGCCTGCAAAAAGGCTTCCAAAGCATCATTCAGCGCCTGATTAAAATCGCACATCGACAACAGCGGACAGTCATAGCTGCCTTCATCGAAGCAATCGGCCAGATGAAAATTCTCTTCCGCCGCACGAATGACCTGCCCAAGTGTAATATCGGCAGGTTCTTTGGCAAGGCGTAGCCCACCATTACGGCCGCGGTGGGTGGTGATAAAACCATTTGAGACCAGAATCGGCAGAATCTTGAACAAGTGATATTCAGAAATATCATAGACCCGAGCTATTTCACTGACCTTTGCAAACTCGTCCCGCTTGGTGGCGCAATACATCAGAATGCGGACAGAATAGTTGGCCTGTTGGGTCAGTCTCATAGTCTCATCACCTATTCTAGATCAACTGTTAAGGGACATGGTTTGGCGAATTTTGGTAAATTACACTCACCAATTCATGATGAATAGTCTTTTACTGCTTTTAGGCAAAATCTTCAATCCCGATCCCGATGATGCATTCATCGAAATTGCAGGAAGTCTTATATATGGGCCAATCGCTCACCCTTTACTATAGCATAGGTCAAATATCTTCATTTGCCTTTCATCATATCGATAATCTCTATTTTAAAAAAATTCAGCTCAACATTTTCGCATGACAAAAATGGCTTTTTTCCCCGTCGATAACCCCCATCCGTCCTTTTAAGCAAAAATTGGGGCAAGAATGTAGAAATCCCTGACAAATGAGACTAGCGTCTCAAAATCACACATAACAAAAGCTCATAGACATGCTCAATTATCTTCCGTCACTTTCCGCTCTGCGCGCCTTTGAAGCTGCAGCGCGGCATCTCAGCTTCACCAAAGCGGCCAGCGAACTGGGTGTGACGCAAAGCGCCATATCGCGGCAAATGCGATCCATGGAAGATTTGCTTGGCTTGCGATTGTTCGAACGCACCGGACATGGTTTGATCCTGACGGAAGCAGGCGCAGTCTATGCGGAAAAAATCCGCACCAAACTGCAAGACATTGAAACAGCAACGCTGGAATTGTTGGCCTATCGCGGTCAAGGTGGAGAGCTGACGATCGCTTGCCTGCCAACTTTGGGCGCTCGTTGGTTGGTACCACGCCTCAATAAATTCACAACCGCTCACCCGGAAATTCTGATCCATATTGTCACAAAGATTGAACCATTCGAATTTGGCGATATTGATATTGATGCCGCCTTCCATTTCGGTGAGCATTCTTGGGCCAATGCCCTGACCGACACACTGATGCCCGAATATATCGTGCCTCTGGGGCACCCTGATCTGCTGCAAGAAAAAAACAAAATGGGCCTGCAACAGCTCTTGCTGCACTATCCCCTGCTACAGGCAACGTCGCGCCCAACTTTGTGGGCGCATTGGTTCAATGAATCCGACGTCCAGCATCCAAGTCCGCACGTCGGGCCGCGGTTTGAGCATTTCCACATGGTCATTCGCGCCGCCGCGTCCAAAATGGGCATTGCTCTACTGCCCCGCTTCCTGGTCGAAGAAGAAATCTCGGCCGGCAATCTGGTTGCACTCGATGACCGAGTGGTTCAATCGAACGGCGATTATTATTTTGCCTACCCTCAGGCCAAACGCGCCAATCCCAATCTCCAAACCTTCCGCACATGGGTGATGCGTGAAGCACTCACCACCAAGAAACAACTGAATAAACTGTATGGCTGAACCATTACCCGAGATCATGACCAAACACCAATTCAGCCAAACATTGCCCATCCAGCATAACAATATCTCATGCAAGTCTGATTTATCATCGCTGTTCGCTGGCTCATGGTGCGTTTAAACTACAGTCAAAATATCGACACGCCCAACCCAAGGGCCATCAAGGAGCTGACCGTCATGTGCGCCAAACCAACTTTTATCTGGGATGACCCCTTCCTTGTTGCGGAGCAACTGAGCGAAGAAGAGCGCATGATCATGGACAGCGCCCGCGCTTTTTGTGATGACAAATTAATGCCGCGCATTCTCGAAGCCAACCGCAACGAGACCTTTGATACGGCCATCATGCGCGAATTGGGTGAACAGGGTTTTCTCGGCTCGACCATTCCGGAAGAATATGGTGGCGCTGGCGTCAATCATGTTGCCTATGGTCTCATCGCCCGCGAAGTCGAACGGGTCGATTCTGGGTATCGATCTGCTATGTCGGTTCAGTCATCTCTGGTCATGCATCCCATTTTTGCCTATGGCACAGAAGAGCAAAAGCATAAATTCCTACCCAAACTGGCCACAGGAGAAAAGATCGGCTGCTTTGGCCTGACCGAACCGGACCATGGGTCCGACCCCGGATCAATGGTGACCCGCGCCACAAAAGTCGACGGCGGCTATCGTCTGACTGGCGCTAAAATGTGGATCACCAACAGCCCGATTGCCGACATTGCCATCGTCTGGGCCAAGTCAGACGCCCATGATGGTAAAATAAAGGGCTTCATCGTCGAGCGTGGCACAGAAGGCTTTACCACACCCAAGATTGACGGAAAAATGAGCCTGCGCAGCTCGATCACCGGTGAAATTGTGCTCGATGACGCCTTTGTGCCGGATGAAAATCTGTTGCCAAACACGCAGGGCCTCGCCGGTCCTTTTGGCTGCCTCAACAAAGCCCGTTTCGGCATCGCTTGGGGCGTGGTTGGAGCGGCTGAATTCTGTTGGCACGCAGCACGGCAATATACCCTTGACCGAAAACAGTTTGGACGCCCACTGGCACAAACCCAACTGGTCCAGCTCAAATTGGCTGACATGCAAACCGAAATCACTCTGAGTCTACAAGCAGCCCTGCGCGTGGCGCGAATGATGGATGAAGGCACTTGTGCAGTTGAAAATGTCTCGATGATCAAACGCAACAACTGCGGCAAAGCCCTCACGGTGGCGCGGTTGTCACGCGATATGCATGGCGGCAATGGCATCTCCGATGAGTTCCACGTCATCCGCCATATGGTCAACCTGGAAACCGTCAACACTTATGAAGGCACCCACGACATTCACGCACTGATTTTGGGCCGCGCGCAAACTGGTCTGCAAGCCTTCTGTTGATCCTGTAAAATTGAACCCAAGGCATGCATCATGACGGGCGCTCTGTCTCACATTCGCGTTCTTGATCTCTCCCGCATTCTGGCCGGCCCTTGGGCCAGTCAGATTTTGGGGGATATGGGTGCGGACATCATTAAGATTGAACGACCCGTTACCGGCGACGACACCCGTGGCTGGGGACCGCCCTATTTGCCGGCCTTCGAGGACAGTGCACAAGAAAACACGCAGCCGGACGCAGCCTATTTTGCCTGTACCAATCGCAACAAACGCTCACTGGCCCTTGATATCACCGCGCCTGAGGGTCAGGCACTGGTGCGCGAATTGGTCAAACAAAGCGACGTAGTGCTAGAAAATTTCAAGGTCGGTGGCCTTGCCAAATACGGTTTGGATTATGCAAGCCTATCTGCGATCAAACCCGATCTGGTTTATTGCTCGATAACAGGGTTTGGCCAAACCGGCCCAGACGCGCACAAGGCCGGATATGATTTCATGATTCAGGCTATGGGCGGTTTGATGAGTGTTACCGGACAACCACAGGATACGGCAGGTGGCGGGCCGATCAAGGTCGGTGTTGCCTTGGCTGATATCCTGACAGGGCTTTATGCCACATCGGCCATATTGGCAGCGTTGGCTCATCGTGGCGAAACCGGCAAGGGGCAATATATTGACCTTGCCCTGCTGGATGTTCAAGTTGCGACGCTTGCCAATCAGGCAACCAATTATCTGGTCAGTGGCAAGATTCCGACCCAAATGGGCAATGCCCACCCCAACCTTGTGCCTTATCAAAGTTTTTCAGCCAGCGATGGGCCTTTTATTTTGGCCGTCGGCAATGACACACAATTCGCCAAATTCTGCGCCATTGCCGGACTGGATAATTTGCCCGGCGATCTTCGTTTCAAAACCAACCGCGCCCGTGTTGAAAATCGCGACATCCTGTCGGCCAAAATAACAGCAGTCACAGCGGACAAGCCGGTTGACCATTGGTTGTTGGCTTGCAGCGGAGCAGGCATTCCATGCGGGCCAATCAACGATATTGAACAGGTGTTCAAAGAGCCACAGGTTCAGCATCGCGGCATGAAAGTTGACCTCCAACGCTCCGACGGCGCATCGATCCCCGGCGTGGCCAACCCGATCAAATTCAGCGACACACCCGTGACATATCGCACGGCTCCCCCCAAATTGGGAGAGCACAGCCGAGCCATCCTTGCAAGTGAACTTAAGCTGAGTGAAAAAGAAATAGATACGCTGATACAGCGTCAGATCATCGCCAACTAAACAAGCGGAACGTTTGAAAGGCAAAGGACAGAGCCATGAAGCCGACAACTGGTGCAACCCTTCTGGTTGATAGTCTTGTAAAACAAGGCGCCTCGACAATTTTTGGCGTTCCCGGCGAGAGCTATCTCGCAGTGCTTGATGCCATGCATGACGCGCCGTCTTTGCGCTATGTCAACGCACGACAAGAGGGCGGAGCCGCTATGATGGCGGACGCCCACGCAAAACTAACCGGCGGCGTCGGCATTTGCATGGTCACCCGCGGTCCCGGCGCCACCAACGCCAGCGCTGGTGTGCATGTCGCATTCCAGGACTCCACTCCAATGATCCTCTTCATCGGGCAAGTCGCCCGTGATCAGATCGAGCGCGAAGCTTTTCAGGAAATCGACTATCGCCGCATGTTCGGCCAAATGGCCAAATGGGTCGCCCAGATAGATGATGCCGCTCGCGTGCCAGAATTTATCGCCCGCGCCTATCGCACAGCCTTGTCCGGCCGTCCCGGTCCCGTCGTTCTGGCCCTGCCCGAAGACATGCTCACCGATGAAGTCACGGCACCCGCTCAATTGCCCGCCAAGGCGACGCCTGCGGACAGCGCCCCCAGCCAACAAGCCATTGACCAGCTCAAAAGCATGCTTGGCACATCACAGCGCCCCTTCATGATTGTCGGCGGCGGAGGTTGGTCTCAAGCCGCACGCGAGGCCGTCACCCAATTCGCAGAGACCAATGCCATCCCCGTCGGCGTGTCCTTTCGTTGTCAGGATTATTTCCCCAATACCCATCCCAACTATGCAGGCCACGTCGGCATTGGCATTGACCCCGCTCTGGCAAAACGGGTGAAAGAAAGCGATTTGTTGCTTGTGCTCGGCGCACGACTGGGCGAGATCACCACATCGGGGTACAGTCTGATTGGTTGTCCGATCCCTGCGCAGCCACTAATCCATATTCACGCAGACCCTGAAGAGCTGGGCCGCGTCTATTCGCCAACATTGGCTATCGCGGCGCGCCATGAAACCATGGCTCTAACGCTGGCTTCCTTGGGCACGGTGCGACAAGACAAGACAATGGATTGGGTCCGCGACATCCATGCTGGCTACGACGATTTTTTTGCAATTCCACCAAAGAAAAACCCCGGCATGGTGCAGATGGCAGAGGTGATGAAGCATATCGACGCCCATACGCCGGATAATGTGGTCTACACCAATGGCGCAGGCAATTATGCCATCTGGGTGCACCGCTTTTTGACCTATGGTGCATGGCGCACGCAATTGGCCCCGACCTCTGGCTCCATGGGCTACGGCCTGCCTGCCGCTGTGGCCGCATCTGTTGAGGACCCGAGCCGCACGGTAATCTGTTTTGCTGGCGACGGCTGTTTTCAAATGACCTGCCAAGAGTTCGCCACCGCCACGCAAGAAGGCGCACCCATCAAGGTTATCGTGGTCAACAATTCCATGTATGGCACCATTCGCATGCATCAGGAACGCCACTATCCTGCCCGTGTGTCTGGCACCAATCTGTCCAACCCTGATTTTGCCGCCATGGCCCGCGCTATGGGTGGATTGGGTGAAACCGTATCTGAAACCAGCCAATTCCCCGACGCTTTTGCACGCATGATGGCCCATGACGGCCCGTCGCTGATTGAAATACGCATCGACCCGCAAGCCCTGACACCAGCAAAAAGCTTGGATGAAATTCGCGACGGTGGTTGACATTCACCCTTGCAGCCCTCGACAGCGCCGACTTTTCGTCCCATGCTGACAAACCATTCTACGCTGCGGGGGCATCAACGTTGGAAGAGCTCATCAAACGAATAGAAAGCAAACGGGACGACCTTGTCGCCTTGACACAGGATCTGATTCGCTTTCCCACCATCAACCCGCCGGGTGAGGCTTATGCTCCCTGCGCCCGCTTCATCGGCGAAAGGTTGGCCTATCGTGGTTTTTCGGTCCAGTATATCCGCGCCTTCAACACCCCCGGCGACAGCGACACCTACCCGCGCCTGAATGTCATCGCCCGTTATGAAGGCAAAAGACCGGGACCTTGTGTGCATTTCAATTCTCACATTGATGTGGTTGAGGTCGGCAAAGGCTGGACGCGCCCTCCCTTTGAAGGCGTGATTGAAGGCGACAATATCTACGGCCGCGGCGCCTGTGACATGAAGGGCGGATTGGCAGCCTCAATCATTGCTGCCGAGGCCTATATCGAATGCAACCCCGACTTTGCCGGAGCGATAGAAATATCGGGCACTTGCGATGAAGAATCCGGTGGTTTTGGCGGCGTTGCCTATCTTGCAAAACGGGGCTTTTTTGATCCAGACCGCGTCGATCACGTGATCATTCCCGAACCACTAAACAAAGATCGCATTTGCCTTGGACACCGAGGTGTCTGGTGGGCCGAGATTGAAACACACGGCCACATTGCCCATGGCTCTATGCCCTTTTTGGGCGATTGTGCAATCCGCCACATGGGTGCGGTGCTGGACGCATTCGAGACCACCCTGTTCCCCGCTTTGGCTCTCAAACGCACAGACATGCCGGTGGTGCCCGAAGGCGCAAAACAATCCACCCTCAACATCAACTCCATCCATGGCGGCCAAACCGAAGGGGCAGACGGTCTGCCCAGCCCTTGCGTTCCCGACAGCTGCCGGATGATCATTGACCGGCGGTTCCTCATCGAAGAAGACATCGGTGCAGTCAAACGCGAGATCTCCCATTTGCTCGACACGCTGAAAGCCAAGCGCCCTTCTTTTACCTATGACTTGCGCGAATTGTTTGAAGTGTTGCCAACCATGACAGACAAGGATCAGCCGGTCGTCAAAGCCGTCAGCGGTGCAATTTCGCAGATATTGGGCACCCAACCAGACTATGTCATATCACCGGGCACCTATGACCAAAAGCATATCGATCGCATTGGCAAACTGAAGGATTGCATAGCCTACGGGCCGGGCATCCTAGACCTCGCCCATCAGCCAGATGAGTATGTAGGCATAAAGGATATGGTCGATTCTACTAAGATCATGGCCCTTGCCATCCAAACACTTCTGGGCAATACAAACCCATCATAAAATTCGGTCTATAGCCGAACAATCAAAATTCTGGCTTAATCAGCTGACTAGATATCAAAGCAACCACAAGGTTGGGGAGACCTTTATGATCAAAACAGCACTGAAATGGACGGCCGCCCTATCAATTGCCACCTCGCTTCTTGCCTCCAGCGCACTGGCAGCCCGAACGGATCTGATCGTTGGTGTCCGCTTGGAGCCCCCCCATCTTGATCCCACCGCTGGCGCCGCAGCCGCTATCGATGAAGTGGTCTATGCCAATATTTTTGAGGGCCTGACCCGCATTGACGAGACCGGAGCGGTCAAACCAGCTCTGGCGAGAAGCTGGACCATTTCCGACGATGGCAAGACCTACACATTCACCCTGCATCAGGGCGTCAAATTTCATGACGGCACTGATTTTGATGCCAAGGACGTCGTCTTTTCGCTAGACCGTGCGCGAGGAGAAGAGTCGATCAACGCCCAAAAAGCCCTGTTCGAGCCAATTGAAACAGTGACCGCCAAGGATGCTCACACCGTCGTCATCACCCTCAAGCGCCCGACCGGCAACATGCTGTTCAATTTAGGGTGGGGTGACGCTGTGATGGTCGCACCCGAAAGCGCAGAAACCAACAAAACCAAGCCCGTCGGCACCGGCCCCTTCAAGCTGACCAAATGGACCAAAGGCGATTCGCTCTCGCTGACAAAAAGCGACACCTATTGGGGAGAGCCTGCCAAGCTGGATAAAGCGACCTTCAAAATCGTCGGAGACGCCACTGCCCAGCTTTCCTCTCTTCTGGCAGGAGACGTTGACGCATTTCCGATCTTCTCAGCACCGGAAATGCTGCCCCAATTCGAAGCAGATGACCGCTTTGCTGTTGTCATTGGCACAACAGAGGGCGAAACGGTGCTTGCGACCAACAATGCGCAAAAGCCGTTTGATGACGTGCGGGTGCGCAAGGCGATGGCCCATGCCATCAACCGCCAATCCATCATCGATGGCGCCATGTTCGGTTACGGCACCCTGATCGGGTCTCACTTCGCACCGCATCACCCGGCATATATAGACCTGTCAGCGGTCTATGATTATGATTTGGACAAAGCCAAAGCATTGCTCAAAGAAGCCGGTTTGGAAAAGGGATTCAAGGCACGCCTGCACCTGCCACCGACGGACTATGCACGCCGATCTGGACTGATCATTGCGTCCGATTTAAAGAAGATCGGCATTGAGTTGGAAATCATCAATGTCGAATGGGGGCAGTGGCTAAAACAAGTCTTCAAAGGCAAAGATTATGACCTGACCATTGTCTCCCACACAGAGCCGATGGACATCAACATCTATGCCCGTGACGATTATTACTTCCAATATAAAGACACCGACTTCAAAGCGATAATCACCGCGCTGAACGCCACATCGGATGAAGCCAAGCGCACAGAACTATTGCAAAAAGCCCAAGTCAAACTCAACGAGGATGCCGTCAATGGTTTCCTGTTCCAACTGGCCAAAACCGGTGTATGGAACGCAAAAATCAAGGGCCTATGGGCCAACGCTCCGGTACAGGCCACCGACCTGACCAAAGTGGAGTGGATGGACTAACTCTTACGACCTCGTTAAAAGAAAAGGCATGGCATTTGGCACCATGCCTTTTCAATTTCGTGCCTGACGGACCGGCAGACAACTCCTCATGATCATCTACACCCTGCGCCGCCTTGCCTCACTATGCTTGACGCTTATCGCGGCATCGCTCTTCGTGTTTGCCGTCATGGAAGTCTTACCCGGCGATCCCGCTGAATTGATCCTCGGCATCAATGGACAAGAAGACACACTCGCCGCCCTGCGCGAGCAATTGGGGCTCAACGCGCCACTTGTCGAGCGCTATTGGATCTGGATTACCGGTATGTTGGCGGGAGATTTTGGTACCAGCTACACCTATTCCGTCCCCGTGACAGAACTGATCGGTGAGCGTCTGAGTGTATCTTTGCCCTTGGCCTTGATAGCCCTGCTGCTGTCCACTCTGATCGCCATTCCCCTAGGAATCCTGGCCGCCAGCAATCACAACAAATGGCCAGACATCAGCTTGATTGGCGCAACCCAACTGGGGATCGCAATTCCCAACTTCTGGTTTGCCATGTTGCTGGTGATGGTCTTTGCCGTTACCTTGCGCTGGTTTCCTTCTGGCGGCTTTCCCGGTTGGGATGCGGGGCTACTACCCAGCCTCAAAGCCTTGCTTCTGCCAGCCATAGCTCTGGCTTTGCCACAGGCTTCGATATTGGTGCGCATCATGCGCTCGTCAATGTTGGAAGTGATGCATGAAGATTATATGCGTACCGCCCGTGCTAAAGGCCTCACCTTCAATCAAACCCTCAACCGCCACGGCTTGCGCAATGCGCTCATTCCGGTGGTTACCATTCTGGGGCTGCAATTTTCCTTTCTGTTGGCGGGCACTGTGATTATTGAGAATGTCTTTTCGCTGCCCGGCCTTGGCCGTCTGGTATTCCAAGCCATCAATCAACGCGACCTGATCACCGTCAAAGCCGTGATCGTGCTGCTCGTTGCCACGGTGATCACCGTCAACTTTTTGGTAGACCTGACCTACGCCATCATTGACCCACGCCTGCACAAAAGGAGAGCGTCGTGACCGAACTCAATCTCTCCTCCGCGTCTAAAGTGCATAACAAAGAACCAAGCTATCTGGCGCGTGCCCTGCGATCTCCCTCCTTTGTATTGGGTGGATTGATCACGCTGTTTTTTGTCTCCATTGCACTCATTTCGTTTGTCTGGACACCTCATGATGCTCTTTCGGTCAACATCATGGAGCGGCTCAAACCCATTAGCAGCGTCTATTGGCTAGGGACTGACCATTTTGGCCACGATCTCGCTTCGATGATCATGTTGGGCGCTCGCAACTCGATCGCGGTGGCGCTGGTCGCGGTTGGCATCGGCATGGGGCTGGGCGTCCCAATCGGCACATGGGCCGCGGCCAAAGGCGGCTGGCTGGATGAAGCCCTGATGCGCACCGGCGATTTTATCTTTGCGTTTCCCGCCATCATTTCAGCCATCATGATCACCGCCATCGCCGGACCGGGAGCGATAAATGCCATCATAGCGATCGGCATTTTCAACATCCCCGTCTTTGCCCGCCTGTCGCGCGGCGCGGCTCTCAGCCTGTGGGCACGAGACTATATTCTGGCCGCACGGCTATCCGGCAAGGGTGCAGCTCGCATAACCATCGAGCATATTTTGCCCAACATCACCAACCTGCTGATCGTACAGGGCACCATCCAATTCTCGCTGGGCATTCTGGCTGAAGCTGGTTTGTCGTATGTCGGCCTTGGCACCCAACCACCCATGCCAAGCTGGGGGCAAATGCTATCTGACGCCCAAACCTGGATGATCATAGCCCCGCAACTGGCAATCATTCCCGGCCTTGCCATCATCTTCACCGTACTCGGGCTTAATCTGCTAGGCGATGGCTTGCGCGATATGCTTGACCCCAAAACGCGCACCAGTCTGGATATCGGCGGGAGCAAACCATCATGAGCCTGCTCGAACTAGACAGGGTCAACCTGTCAATCGGCGATACGCAAATCCTGAAAAATATTTCCTTCTCGATTGAAGCAAGCCAATGTCTGGGACTGGTGGGTGAATCCGGCTCTGGCAAAAGCCTTACAGCTCTGTCCATCATGCGCTTGCTACCACGCCAGTCCCGCCTCTCTGGCACCATCAATCTGGCTGGAGACAATCTGGTCGGCCTGACAGAACCCCAGTTGTGCAATCGGCGTGGCAATGTCATGGGCATGGTCTTTCAAGAGCCCATGACCGCACTTAATCCGCTCAAGAGCATCAAGGCCCAGATCAGCGAAAGCCTGTTGCTGCACAGCCCACTGACGCGCAAGGAAGCGGAACAAAAAACCAAGCAGCTGCTCGAACGGGTTGGCCTTCCCCCCGCCCGTATTTCGCCAGACCGCTTCCCCCATCAATTATCAGGAGGCCAACGCCAACGGGTCGTGATTGCCATTGCCATCGCCATGCATCCCGCACTGATCATTGCCGATGAACCAACAACGGCGCTGGACGTCACCAGTCAGGCCGAGATCTTATCCCTGCTGCGTGATCTGATGGCCGAAGAACAATCCGCCCTCATGCTGATATCCCATGATCTGGCAGTGGTCGCAGATATGGCCGACAGCATCGCCATTATGAAAGAAGGCAGGATCGTAGAACAAGGTCCGCTGCCGGCAGCATTTGACAGCCTTTCCCACCCCTATAGCCTGAGCCTGTTCGATGCCTCCACCCACAGACCGGCCCGCAAAAAACCGGCGCTTTACAGCGATGATCCCGTTCTCAAGGCCCAAAAGCCGATTTTGGTGACCCGTGATGTGGCGCGCGATTATCCCATGCCGCGCCAGTTCCCCTATATTGAGAAACAGTGGTTTCGCGCTGTTAAGCATATCGACCTGACCATTCATGCAGGCCAAAGCATTGGTTTGGTTGGGGAGTCCGGCTGTGGTAAATCCACCTTGGCCCGCGCTCTGTTGGGACTGGAAGCGCCGCAAGAAGGCAACATCACCATCGGGGCACATGATCCCTATTCAGCCAATCGCACCGATTTGTTGGATGTACGCAAGGATATCCAGATTGTCTTTCAAGACCCCAACGGCTCTTTTAATCCGCGCCACAAGGTCGGCCGGTCGGTTGCCGAACCGCTGCATCTGTATCGGCACGGCCTCGACAAAGACGAGAAAAACAAACGCATTGCAGACAGTTTAAAACAGGTGGGTCTTGATCCAGATATTGCCGAGCGTTACCCACATGAGTTTTCCGGTGGCGAGCGTCAGCGGCTTGCCATTGCCCGCGCCCTGATCACCCGACCCAAAATCATCATCGCGGATGAGCCAGTGTCGGCGCTAGATGTTTCCATCCGCGCCCAGATTCTGGACCTGTTGACCGACTTGCGCGACCGGTTGGATCTGGCCTATTTGTTCATTTCCCACGACCTGTCCGTCGTCCGCGCGATCACTGACGAAGTGTTGGTGATGTATCGCGGCAGCATCATAGAGCGCGGCCGGACCGAAGACATCTTTAACAAACCGAAACAGGCCTACACCCGCACCCTCATCAACGCCGCCCCTGACCTGCACAGCACCATTAAAAGACGGCAAGCAGCGACCAGGCATCAATAAATGCCCGCCATGCGGTTTGCAGGTGGATTGGCTAAATTCGAGATCAAACCCTACGATGAACAAAGGTCCGGATAGAGCCCATTGTGACGCATGCTGCGT
>NZ_PKUQ01000010.1 GCF_002866925.1 Cohaesibacter celericrescens | reverse complement strand
AACCATTCGCATAAATATACGAAAGGAAGATCCCTGAACTCATTTTAACCAGAATTTTGCCGGTTAGGCAGTTGATAGGGTCTTGGGTGGTGAGAAAATCTCATTCGCCTGAAGGTCTTGCAGTCTGAATCGGTGCGATTGGGAGGTCCAGACCATGACTGTTCATATGAAAGATATGGCCAATGCTATTCGCTTCTTATCAATGGATGCAATCTTAAAAGCCAATGATGGCCATCCGGGCACGCCACTCGGCGGCGCTGATATTGCGACGGCGCTTTATGCTAAACACCTCAAATTTGATCCCCAAAATCCAGACTGGCCCGATCGCGATCGTTTTGTCCTTTCTGCTGGTCACGGCTCTATGCTGATCTATTCGCTGTTACATTTGAGTGGGTATGAACATTTTGATCTTGAGCAAATTAAAAACTTTCGTGTTTTGGGCTCCAACACGCCTGGTCATCCAGAATATGAAGGCGATAATGGGATTGAAACCACCACAGGTCCGTTGGGGCAAGGCATTGCTAACGCCGTAGGTATGGCGATTGCCGAGCAGAGCCTGAATGCACGTTTCGGTGATGATATCGTTGACCATTACACCTATGCCTATACTGGTGATGGTTGTCTGATGGAAGGCATTGCCTCTGAAGTGATTGCTTTGGCTGGATATCTCAAACTCGGCAAACTGGTTTTCCTTTGGGATGACAACCGCATGACGGATGACGGTTCAACCGATCAGGCTGTTATTGAAGACAATGTTGCCCGTTTTGATGGGGCTGGATGGCATACGCAGAGAGTGGATGGACATGATGCAGATGCTGTGGCTGCGGCTATTGCAGCAGCAAAGCAGGATGATCGCCCATCGATGATTGCTTGTCGTACCTTTATTGGTTTTGGTATACCGCGCATTCAAAATGATCGTGCTGCTCATGGTGGTAAATTGTTCCCCGAAGACTCCGTGGCTGCGCGTGAAAATTTGAATTGGCCGCATGAGCCCTTTGTTATTCCAGAAAAAATCCGGCAGGACTGGGCCGCCGCGGGACTTAATGGGGCCAAGGAACGCCAAGCGTGGCTTGATCGTTGCAGCAAGATGCCTGCCGATAAACGCGCTGAATTTGATCGCCTGATGAATTGGCATCTGCCCAAAGACTGGAACGCCACACTTAAGGCTTTCAAAAAAGAAAATGCCGAAGACCCAACCGCCAAGCCGGGCATTGCTGCGTCTGGAGATGTGCTCTCGCTTTTGGCTGATGCCATTCCCGAGATCATGTCAGGTGCTCCCGATCTGGAAGCTGCGACCAAACACAAACGTCAGTTAACGCCGTTTACCAAAGATGATCGGAGTGGGCGCTATATTCACTATGGTGTACGTGAGCATGCCATGGGTGCGATTATGAACGGCATGACGGTTCACCGCGGAGTTATGTCCGTCGGGACAACCTTCCTGGTCTTTTCAGATTACATGCGTCACACCTTGCGCATGGCGGCCTTGATGGGAATTCCGGGACTGTTTGTCTTTAGTCATGATTCCATTGGCATTGGCAAAAATGGCCCCACCCATCAGCCGGTTGAAAGCCTCGCTTCTTTACGCGCCTACCCCAATATGTGGGTGTTCCGTCCTGCCGATCCCGTTGAGATGGCCGAATGCTGGGAGCTTGGTATTCAACATCAAGATGGGCCAACAACCATCATTTGTTCCCGCCAACCTCTGCCTCCGGTTCGCACCGTGCATACGGATGAAAATCTTTGCGCACGCGGCGCTTACATCCTTGCCGATGCCGAGGGTGGCCCCCGTCAGGGCACCATTTTTGCCACCGGTTATGAGGTTTCAATCGCCATGGATGCTCGTAAGATCCTGCAGGAAAAAGGCATTCCGACTGCGGTCGTCTCTATGCCGAGCTGGGAATTGTTTGAGCAACAGGACGAGGATTATCGTGACACAATCATTGGCCGTGATACAGCGCGCGTTGCTGTTGAAGCGGCTGTCCGGTTGGGTTGGGATCGCTATATCGGCGAAAAAGGCAAGTTCATTGGCATGAGCAGCTTTGGTGCTTCCGGTGACATGGAAGATGTCTTTAAGCATTTTGGCATTACACCAGAAGCCGTGGCTGAAGCAGTTCAATCCCAGTTGGGTTGACTATGAATTGGTGGGCGGCCTCTCCGGTCGCCCATTTTATACTGCGATTTTTAATCACTTGAACGGATTGGAATAGATCCCGGCAGGTGCAACTACGACTGTTTTTGATATTTGGCCCTAGCGTCCTCTACCGTTTCAACAGAGAATGCGGCATGAAAGGGCTGTCACCTGTCGCGTAAGGAAATCCATCACAAGCGATGGCCATTATTTGAATTCCAATTCCACATCCCAAGTTTTTTCCTGAAGATTTTATGAGAGATCAGCGCGGGGGCATTCGCTCCGTGCGGCGATTGCAGGTGTGCTGTCTGGAGGCTCAGGAGCGATACTCTGTCCTTGTTCGACAGCATGGGCTTGCATGCAGGTTTTTGCTTGTAGAGCGAATCAGTCAATCAAAACATCAATTACAACAAATAATTGCATTGCTTGTGTGAAATGTGGTTAAAAAAAGATTAACACACTTCAATTTTAGGTTTAAGTGCGCTAGAGGTGTTTATACTCGGTTTGGTTGATGGTGCGAGGGGCGGAAACTGTGAGTGGACAACAGTCTTTCCTAAAAAGCGTAAGATATAAGGGCGAACAGGAAATTCGATTTCGTACCCGTCCTATTCTGGATACCTATGAAGATGGGTTGGACTATCTCGCTTCTCACCTCCCTCGCTACTCTAGGATGTTTTCAGAACCGGCCGTCAAGCGGGATGGTGCTGGTGAGCTTTCAACCATAGCATGGTACTCTGATGAGGCCGGCCAAATCCAGGCATGGGGAAGTTTGGATCAAACCAACAAGGTTCGTGTTGCTGCTGTCTTGCGTGCATTTTTGAGCGATCTGCTTGATTGCGTCCGTCGCACCAATGATGAACAGGCAAAGATGCTCGTTTGCTGGTTGAATATTCTTTCCTTCGATGATGATTTGATTGTTGTGAATGGTCACCCGATTTTCACCAATTGGGGCATCGTTCCGGCCGGTGGTGCCGACTATACTGACAAACTGGCGCATCACCTGTTGCATGGACTGGGGCAGTTCCTGCCTGAGGACTATGACGCAAGCCAATTGGCGATGATGATGATTGGTGATCCGGTGTCCTCGCAAAAGGAAGCTGGACAACGCCCGGACAATGGACAAGAGCAACCTCCTGCTGATGCATTAGATCCGGTGGCACAGAAGCCTGCGGACATAGATTCTCTAAACTCGGATGTTAGCAAGCTGGCTTTTGGCCATGCTGGTGACCAAACCCGCGCAGGACGGACAGGGCCGCCGCATGGTGCCGCGCCTGATGGTCTTGAAACCAAGGAGTCGGATCGCCGCAGTGCTTGCTGGTTGCCAGTGTTAATCGCCTGCATCGTAGCTCTTTTGTTGTTATTGCTCATGCTGGTCCCCGGGTTTCTGGTGTATCCGGGCACATCAGGTGCATCTGCGCTTTTGACAGATGGTGCAATACGCCAGTCTGAACAGGCTTTGTTGACGCGGATTGGTGACCTGAAATCACAATTGTCTCAGCGTACATGTGTTGCGCCGCCTGTGGCTGCCGCTCCGCCCCTGTCTGAGCAGTTATCTCCTCAATCGAAGGACAAGCCAAAGGAGGCCTTGCCGTCGGCCACCGCGGTTGTCGATGTTGTGCCTTTGCTGGAAGCTGCGACAGTGCTGGTTGTTGCTAGTGATTCAAAGGCCAACATGAGCAGCGGCAGTGGTTTTTTTGTCTCTCCGGACAAAATTGTCACCAATCGGCATGTGGTGGAGCCTGCAAAAAATGGTCAGGTACTCGTCGTCAACAAAGCTTTAGGTGGTGCCAGAAGGGGGAAGGTTATCGCGACCAGTTCCTCCAAGGAATTCGGGGAGCAGGATTATGCCCTCATTCAAATGCTTGGGGAGCCCGCCAAACGCTTTCTGCCAGTGGCCTTGAAATCGGACAAAGGCCAACAGATCTACGCCGCCGGGTTCCCTGCCATCTTTATGGAAACGGACGAGCATTTTATCAAGCTGTTCGCTGGAGTGGTTACGGCAGCGCCGGATATGGTTTTGACGCAAGGCATCGTAACGGTGTTTCAGGATAGCCCTTCGGGCAATAAACTGGTGTTGCATTCAGCCGATATTTCGCCAGGCAACAGCGGTGGGCCGTTGGCCGACACTTGTGGTCGTGTTGTTGGGGTTAACACTTTCATCAAAACCAGCACAGAACAGCAAATGCGCCTGAATTTTGCACTCAAAAGTGACAGCTTGCTAAGTTTCCTCAAGGCAAACGGTGTGACCCTTCAGCCTGAGGATACTTCTTGTTCTCCGCAAATGCCTCGTGCCCAGGCAGGCAAGTAGCATGGCGCGTAGTATCAAAATTGCATCAACCAAATCAGCAGATCTTGCCCCGATCGGTGGTCAGATTGAACGCGATTTTGAGCGTATTACCGACTTTGTCAGTCAGCGGCTCGGGATGGACTGCGCCTCAATCTTCACCGAACCAGTCAGCAACAAGGATGGTTCGCGCATTGATTGGTATGCAAACCAAGGTGGGCGCGCAGAACCCTTCGATATGTTGGATGAGGAGCGATCAGCTCGATTGCTTGAGGCATTGTCTTTGATTGAGGGACAGATTGAGGCTTGTGCACAAGACCTTATAGCCAGCTCGGTTTCTGCGGATCGCGCTTTTGGTCGTGCTTTGCTTAACGCTATTAGCATCCCCAATCAGTCCCACATTTATGCGTTGGGCGACAAGCCGGTGCTGGTGGCTTGGGGCTATCGGTTGGCAAACAGAAAAGCCTATCGTGGCGGGTTGAAAAAGCGCGCTCCCATAAAAAAAGCCGCTGTTGCAATGGAGGCACCACAAACAGTTGCGCCTGTCCCGCCGGACGTGGCGTCAGTCGTCAAGGAACCTAAGTCCAGGCATTCTTGGGCCAAGTGCATGACAGCTTTTTTATGGATGCTACTGGCACTGCTCATTGGCTTCATTCTGTATTTTCTGTTTCAAGCATGTGCTTTTTCCTTTCTGCCGTGGTTCAATCAGTGTGCTGGTTCCAACGCCGGTAAACTGATGCGGCTGACAAACTTGCAGCAAGAAATCCGTGTTTTGGAAAATGCCGTCGCCTTCAAAAATGAAAACTGCCTGCCCTTGGTGGATACAGGCCCCGCGCTTTCAGACAATGAAATCACGCAGCGTCTCGACGATAGAAGCGCTGGCAATGGGGCTTTGCAGGTCTCATTGGCATGGAACGGTTCCGCTGATCTCGACCTAGCAATCAAATGCACAAGTGGCGTGCTCTGGTTTCGCAATCGCCAAGCTTGCGGTGCCAGCTTGGATACAGATTCAAATGGTGGAGCAAACATCACGCTTACCCCCGTTGAAAATATCGTCTGGCAGGGCGCATCGGACATTCCAGCGGGCGATTTGCCGATTTTTGTGACGCTTTACAGTCACAAACTCCAGCCTGCTCAAGATGTGCCCTACACGATCCGCGTCGTGCGTCGGCAAGGAGCGGAAATTACCTCGCAATATTCCATCAATGGTAAAGCCGGTCGCGATCAGATCAAACAGGTCGTGCGCATCGGATCGGCCAGCGAAAAGAGAGGCCAATAGGTAGAAGAATGACCATTTTTGCCGACATAACTTTGGTTCCCTTTTCGGGCATCCAGTTCGTCTCTAACAGCTTTGATATAAATCGTCTGAATGCTTTTCGCTTGCATTTCATTGAGCGGCCCTACCCTGACGAGGCGACAGAAGAAGGGGTGCCTTGGAAATTGCTGCAAGGGTGGAATGAAGAAGACGCAAATGAAGACCCGCCCAACGTCGAGCAGGGAGATGATCTGGGCTACGACATCAATAAAATGGGTGCTCTGGAACCCTTCATCGGCAAATGGGTGCCAGTTCCCTATTTGCGCCGTTTGCCAGGACGTGGTGTCGACAGCGAGCACAATTTTGACAAAGGTCCGACCAATTGGGCGCGAGCAATGGTTGTGCGGGATACAGACCGAAGCTCTGAAGATGGTCTGTGGTATAAGGTTGTTTTTGCTTTTGATACTGCATTGGCAATGGAGGAAGACGAATCCGAGCAAGCCGCTGGCGACATGTCTCGACCGGACCAGCAATATGTTGCTCCCCGTAAGTTGGATGTGGAAAATCCATGCGAGTTTCGCTTCGTTTCTTCGATGGACAAAATCGGTTGGTTTTTGTCCAATCCCCAGCTTATCGAAGGTGACGACGAGCCTCAGGATTTTCAGATCTGGGTGGCCGAATGGCTCGAAGAACTGTTCGATGAATATCACGACAAAAAATCCAAGGGCCGCAAGAAGGAAAAAGAATATCACCTTGAACATGCCGCCCGCTGGATCGCGCTGATACAGCTGCTGGAGAAAACCATTCAGCCGGGCATCGTGCGCTTTGTTGATACCATTTCAGAGAATAGATCAATTCGTCCGGTTGAAGTAGATCTCGTCCTTGATGTGGGCAACTCTCGTACCTGCGGTATGCTGATTGAGAATTATCCAAACGAAGATTCCGTCGAGCTGAATAATTCTTTGATCCTGCAATTGCGCGATCTGCAACAGCCATGGAAGCTTTACAATGAGCCATTTGAAAGCCATGTTGCCCTGTCGCAAGCATGGTTCGGCAAAGAAAATCTCTCGCGCCTGTCAGGTCGCAGCGACGCTTTTTTCTGGCCCACAATGGTGCGGGTCGGACCGGAGGCTTCGCGCATCAAATCGACCCAGTCGGGCGCAGAATCCATCATCAGTATGTCGGCTCCCAAGCGCTATCTATGGGATGTTGCGCCGGTTAATCAGCCTTGGCGCTTCCCGCAATCGGATTATACCGACGAGGGTGATATGCCGCCGGTCGGGCGCGTCTCGCGGCGCTATTTGAACGCACATGGCGATGTCTTGTCTCAAGTCCGCAAAGATAAGGATTTGTTTGCGGCCCTGTATCCCAGGGAAAGAGTGGCGGATTATAACCGGCCAAGCCAGCAGCTTAGCTATTCGCGCTCGTCTTTTTACGGTTTTATGTTGGCCGAAATCTTCTTTCAGGCGATGGTGATGATCAACGATCCCGCTGTGCGTGCAGAGCGACGCCAAAGCGAAGCGCCACGGAGTTTGCGGCGCATTATCCTCACACTACCAACCGCTTTGCCGGTACGCGAGCAGCGGATTATGAAGGCCAGAGCAGAAAGCGCCATCAGCTTTTTGTGGGATATCATGAAATGGAGCGAAAATCCGCCCCCCGGCGTGGTGCGTCCATCGGTGCATGTGTCTTGGGATGAAGCAAGTTGTGTGCAATTTGTCTGGCTCTATGGTGAAATCAGTCGCCGGTTTGGCGGGCACATCAAAGAATATTTTGATATGAGCGGCAAGCCGCGTCCACGCTTTGAAACCGATGAATTGCCCGAACCTGACGCGGTGCCAGAGCCTTCTCTGCGGGTCGCTAGTCTGGATATTGGTGGCGGCACCACTGACCTGATGATCACAACCTTCTTTCAGGATGATGACCGTGCCATCGTGCCGGTTCAGACCTTCCGCGAGGGAGTGCGCATTGCGGGAGATGACATCACCAAAGCCATCATTGAACGCTGTCTTATACCGGTGCTTGAAAAAGCGCTGACCGACTATGGCGTGAAGGAGGCCCGCATCCGGTTGCGCGATCTGTTTAACGGGGATCGTGCCAATATGGCTGAACATCAGAAACATGCGCGCCGCCAATATGTGCAGCAGGTGTTGGTGCCCGCAGCACTGGGTATCATGGAGCGTTATGAGGATTCAGGGGAAGATCGCTATGAGGTCATCCATGCGGCAAGCATGGCAGAGCTTATCCGGGATTCCCTTCATGTTTCGCCATCTGTGCTGCATTATCTGCTGTCAGATTTTGATCAAGATCCTGAAGCGCCCTTTGACATTATGTCGATGATGGTGCCGCTCGATTTCAAACTGGTGGCCGATGCCGTTCATGAGACATTGGATGTGGTGTTTGATCCAATCTCGGAAGCCTTGTCTCATTTCGATTGTGATTATGTACTGCTTTCTGGCCGCCCGACTAAATTGGCAGCCGTGCAAGAAAGCCTGCTGAACCGGTTGTTTATCGGGCCGGATCGTCTGCTCCCCATGGGTAAATATCGCGCTGGAAACTGGTATCCCTTCCGTAGTCGCGACAACACACAAATTGGCGATCCCAAATCTTGCGCTGTCGTTGGCGGCGTTTTGTGCGCGATGGCTGAGCGCAGCATCGCAAATTTCATGCTCTACACACATATGCTGCAAGCTCGGTCCACCACACGCTATATCGGTGAGTTGGAAAAGGACATGAAGCTGCTGAACGACAATGTGCTGTTCACGTTTGATGATCTGGCTAGCAATGGCACGGCGACAGAGCAAACGCTCAAACTCTACACAGAAGGCCTGATCGGTTACCGGCAATTGCCCTATGAGCGCTGGGTCACCTCTCCGCTTTATCATTTGCGGCTAGAAGACAGCAAGCCACCACGACCGATCGAGATCACTTTGACGCGGGATCAAGTTGAGGAGCTGGAAGATGAAGAGCGCCCCGACGAACAAGCTGTCAAATTGATGAAGCACGAAGCCACCAAGGAAGACCTGCGCATATCAGACGCCATCGATGCGATTGGCGGCGATGTGTCCCGGTCGGTGTCCATATCCTTCAGGACCTTTCCACTGGCGCAGGGCGACTACTGGCTCGATTCAGGTATCTTGAGTATTTAGCGGATCAGACAAAATGATGAATATTAACAAGCAATTGCTGGATGATACGCAAACGGTTTCGACCGCCGCACAAGATGGCATCATTTGGTTGGATAATCCCGCCAACATCGAACGCATCGGCGAAGCCAGCAATTCGATAGCCAAAGACCTCAAACGTGGTGTTGTCGAAGCACAGCGACTGACCGAAGCTGCCAGTCGTCCTATGGCCGTGGCGGTGTTTGGGGCTAGCCAAGTTGGTAAATCACATTTGATCTCGGTCCTCGCGCGCTCTGATGATGAGCTGTTTGCCATGTTCGATGGCGTGGATGAGCCAGTTAGCTATATCAAAAAAATCAACATCGACAAGGAAGGCGAATCGACAGGACTTGTCACGCGCTTCACCATCCGCAGCGAGACCACACCGTCAGGCTTTCCTGTTTGTCTGCGCTGGCTGTCCCATGCTGACATTATCAAGATCATCGCCAATGCCTATTTCTTTGATGGGCGGCCAAACAGTTTCCCAGAGCGCAGCGATATTGCCGATCACATCAAGACATTTCGGGGCAAGGACGATAATGCAAATTTCAATGGTCTCAAGCTTGAAGACATCTGGGACTTGCAAGACTATTTCAAGCAATATCTTTCGGCGTCAGCCTTAACCGCAAAGCTCGATCCCTTCTGGGCTGCTGCGGCAGAAACCTGCCCCCGATTGACAATCGAGCAGCTGGGACGATTTTTCTCTATCCTGTGGGGCGGGCAAGAGGTCATCACCAAACTCTATGTTGATTTGGTCAGCGCGCTTCAAAGACTTAATTTTCCCAAAGAAGCTTTCGTACCATTGGCTGCGATTGATGCAACAAACACTGATATCACCAGCATTATCACCGTGGCCGGTTTGAGCGATTTGTCGCAAGGGTCCAGCGAACAAATTGAGGTGCGATCCAATACCGGTGCCGGAGCCGCGTTACCGCGTTCGACTGTTGCGGCTCTGACCGCTGAAATCTGGATCACGATTAGAGACAAGCCTTGGGATTTTTTTGATCATACGGATTTGCTCGATTTTCCCGGTTATCGCAGCCGTGGGCTGAAGGCGGCCGATTTCGACGGGGATGATGAAGCCGAAGGGCTCACGGGTATTGCCAAATATCTGGAGCAGAATGCCGACAAAACCCTGCAGACGCTGCTGTTGCGCGGCAAGGTGGAATATCTGTTTCAGCGGTATGTGGCGGAGCAGGAAATCACCTCCATGCTATTGTGTGCTCAGCCGAATAATCTTGATGTCGACCAACTGCCTCAAGTGGTTGCCAAATGGATCGCCGCCACCCACGGCGCGACCCCTATGGATCGCATCGACAAGGAAAGCTTATTGTTTTTTGTATTCACCAAGTTTGATTTGCATTTCAAACAGAAGACCAGCGACAGCTCCTTTGGGTTGGAAGGGCGATTGGAAGGGGCCATCGACAATCCACTGATCCAGTCTTATGGCAACAGCGCGGACACATGGGTGAAAAACTGGACACCGGGGGCGTCCTTCAAAAATAGCTTTTTGATGCGCAATCCGAACGTTCTTAATGGTGAGATTTTCGACATTGCTGATGAGCGCGAACAGGCGATCCTTGATGGCAAAAAAGACTTTCTTTCGAACCTGAAAACCACCTTTATCAATGTGCCATCGGCCATAGAGCATTTTGCAGATCCTGCTCGTGCTTTTGATGAAATGATGGAGCTGAATGACGGTGGTGCGAGCCATATCGCGCGCAATCTTGCCCCAATTTGTGAACCCGAAATCAAAGAAAAACAGATCAAGTTCAAACTCGCCAAGCTCAAGCAAAGATTGTTCGAGCGCCTCTCGCCTTTCTATGTCAGTTCCAACACGGACACGCGGCTGGAAGAGCGTTTGGTGGTGGCAGATCGGGTGCTGCAAGAGCTTTATGTTTGTGACGAGAATTTCCGGTTCGGTTCCTTATTAAAGGGCTTCATGATTGAGGCAGGGGACTTGGCCGATCGCCTTTATGACGCAAGCCTGTCTCGCGTCGTGGAACCCAAAGCGGATCAAGCTGTAGCCGATGCTCCGCAATCGACTGTGAGTGCTGTACCAGCGCGTCCGCGCCCGGGGGCAAACCGACCGCGACCCAGACCTGGCGCAAGTCGGACATCCGGCTCCGCGGCACCTTCGTCTGTTGCATCCTCGGTCACGGCTTCAGCTTCCGAAGAGGCGCGGCAGGCTGTGCGCAAAAGTCGCGAACGGTTGATGGCGGAGGCCGCAACCGCCGCGATGATCGAAAATCTATTTGACCGTGCGGATAACCCCAGTTTTTCTATGATGACCGGAGTGTCGGGTGAAGGGCTTCGCGAGATCGCTAAAGAAATTGCGCAGGCAGGCCAGAGGGTAGCGCTCGCCGATTTGCTGGAAAAACAAATCGAGCGCATTGCCTTTGTCGACCGCAGGGATGAACTCATCGACAAGGCAACTGTTGCCGCCGAACGTTTGCTCAATGGCTTTATATCAGATCTGGGCATGACGCGTTTGCCTGAAGAAAAGCGCGCAGCGATTCAATATGAGAGCGATAGCAGACCTGTCTTTAAAGCGCGACCAATTGCCTTTGACGCCAGCGGCATTGCCAGCGAGGCCGAGCCCTTTACCAGCCGTTATGTCGACGACTGGATCCATGCCTTCTACAAAACCGTTGAGGACAACGCAAAAGGCGGGACTCTGGATGTTGATCCAATCCTCAATGCCAAGCTGGGTGACATTATCGCTCAATTCTCCAACTAAAACACCAAAAGAGCCGATCAGGGACGCGATATTCCATGACCATAACTTCCGCACACAGAGAGCACGGACCGGGCCACGCTTGGCTCGATATTGGACAAGACGCTTCGCCACAAATGCGAGTGGTTGTGGAACGCGAAGCCGACAAAGATCGGTATTTGGGATTGGATTGTTGGCAGAGTACGCCACTAGAGCTGGCTGTCGAAGACGCCTCTGACAACAGATTGTTGTTAGGCCCCAATGTTGTCGATCATCTAAAAGAGGGCGATTTTATCAAGATTACAGTGCCTCAATTGGCGGCAATGGTCGAAGATTTTTGGCCCAATGTGCCGATCTCTGGTCGTCGGGGTGTGGGGTCGGGGCTGGTTTCATCTCAGCCTAAGAAGAAAAATAAGGGTCGTGATAATAGCGATGCGATAAGGAAAAATGCAGCGGCGTTCTCTGCTGGTCTGGAAACTGAGAACGAAGAAGCCCCTCTCGAAAATTTTGGCGTGGGGGAGGATACCCGACTATCCAAATGGAAGCTTTTTGCTGTGGTCGCAGGCATGTGTTTGCTGTGGATCGGGGCCGGAGTGTTTGCATGGCTTTATTATGATGAGCTCTCAGCCCTTTGGGGTGAGGAGCAGAGTGTTGTTGCTGAAGCTCAGCAACAGCTCCCCTCGCAAACATCCACAGCACCGGTTCGGGATCGTGCTTATTGGCAGAGCATGTTGGTCAATGAAGAATTGTCGGGTGACCAGCTCTATGAAGCCGCGCATGAGACATCCTCTCAGCCTGATTTGCTCGACATATCGGATGATTTTTTGCGTCTGTCTGCGGGCAAAGATCATGCCTTAGCAATGCGAGAGTATGCCGAGATCTTTGACCCCACAAAGGAAATAGCAACACGGCAGGATGCGATCAAAAATCCGCGCACGGCGCTTCAATATTACACCCAACTGAGCGCCAATGGGGACAATTCTGTGTCCACCGAAATCGACGATTTGTGTCAACTGCTAAAGCCCAAATATTACGAGGATGCAGAAGCACGGACAACCTTTGATGACTATTGCAGCTAGCAACTTGCGGGACATGTTACATGATTAAATCATTGACTATATTTGTATTTCTTCTGGTGTGCCTTGTCGTTAGTCCGTCACTTTTGGGTGGGCATCCGGCGTTTGCCGATGGAGTGAGCCGTCAGGCCCAACTCATGCCCGGCAAGAAAACCCTGTTCAGGCGCATTGTGGTCAAGCCGGGTGCCAAGTTGATGTCCAAGCCGGGAACAACAGCACGGGTGTTAGAGCATAATGTCCCGACTTTTTCTGTCTATTATGTCTATGGCGAGAAAAACGGTTTCACCGAGGTGGGAGCCAACAGCAGCGGTGAGGCTGCCGGTTGGATCAAGACCGATCGGGTTGTCGATTGGAAGCAGTCTATTGTTGTGGCCTTCAATAACCGTGCATCAGCCGGTCGTGTGCGGCATTTGTTTTATAAAGACGTTGATCAACTGGCTGAAGATCTGGAAACTTATGAAGATCCAGCCGCCTTTGCCTCCAGCGAACACGCCGTCGCTGTTGAGCCGGAAAATGCCATCAACGATACCAACAACTTCTACTTGCTGCCCATTCTTGATCATGAATCGACCTATTTCCCCGATGACAACGAGGGCAATTTGATCCAGGTCGCGTCGGTTACCAGTCGTGAGGCCAAAACGGAAGAACAAGAGTTTAAGGTTGGGGTGGTCTTTGTCATCGACACCACAAAATCCATGGTGCCTTTCATCCGCCAAACCAAGGAAGTCATCGAGCAGATCGGGGTTGAACTTCAGAACTCCGAACTGTCCGGCAAAGTCTCTTTCGGTTTGGTCGGCTTTCGGCAATCAAAAAAGACAAACCCCGGCATTGGCTATCACGTCAAGAATCTGTTGCCCCTTGGAGAAGAGGCTGATGTTGATCATTTTGTCACCGCCATCGACAAAATGGAGGTGGCAAAAGTCGCTACCAAAGGATTTCGGGAGGATTCAATCGGTGGCATTGCCTTTGCCAGAAGTGACAATAATTGGGAGCCCTACAGTGCAAAATATATCATTCTGGTCACCGACGCCGGCCCAAAGTCGCCGGAAGATGGCGATAATTTTGCTCACCAGTTGGATATTCCCGAGCTCGCCGGTGATCTGAACGATGGCGGCATCAAGCTGCTGGTGATGCATCTCAAAACCCCGCAAGGCAAAAAAGATCATCAAGGCGCCGAGGCGCGCTATCGTCAGGTGTCGCGGTTTGTAGGGTCGGTCAACGACCTCTATACCAGCGTCAAAGGCGGAGACATCGGAACGTTCGGTTCCAAGGTCAGCACTTTGTCCAATCTGATCGTTACCACTTCCAGAAAAATTTACAATGACAGCGAAATCCAGCAACCGGACGAGGCCGATACCTCTACAGAGGCCAACTTGCAACGTGCTGCGCGGGCCTTCCAGCTTGAGTTCAGAGGCAATCAGCAGGGTGAGCAGGCTCCGGACTTTTATAAAGCCTGGACCATTGATCATGCCTTTGGTGCCTACAGTCGACAAGCGCTGGACATCCGTATCATGCTGACAAGAAATCAGCTCTCTACCATGGCAGGCAATTTGCGCGAAATTGTTGATCAAGCCAATCGGCCCGGTGGCATAATCGATGCCAATGCTTTTTTTGAAGACATCCAGGAATTGGCTGTTCGAACGTCAAACGATCCAACGCAGGTGCGGGACGATCAAAAACTGGGTGATGCTATTGCCGAGTATCTCGACGATTTGCCCTATAAAAGCCAGACCACGGCAATGACTATGACAGATTGGGTGACATTGAGTGCGCCCGAGCAGCGCGACCTGATGAACGCGTTGGAATCCAAGCTTCTTTATTACGAGCGCGTGCATAACAATCCAGAACGCTGGTTCCCTTTGCATGAGGATGCGGTCGAGGGTGAGCATGTCACCACAGTGTCGCTGGACCGCATGCCATGATCAGGCTTGACGTTTCCCAGATTCACAAAAATCTCAAGGACCCTGATCGCTGTTTTGATCTGAATATACCCTGTTTTGAAGTCAAGAGCGGAGAGAAGGTCGCCATCATTGGAGCCACGGGATCCGGGAAAACCACCGCTATGGATATTCTTGCCATGGCGAGCCAACCCGATAAGTGCGAGCGATTTGCGCTGGCGGTCGGGGACAAGAGTTATGATCTGAAACAAATTGCCACCAAGCCTCAGAAATGTGCGCGCATTCGCGCTTCTTTCTTTGGTTATGTCATGCAAAGAAGCCCGCTTTTTCCATTTTTGTCGGTGCGTGAAAATGTCACCTTGCAACAGCTTGTTGCCAAGCGGCCGGACCCCGCTTTTATTGATGTGCTTTTAGATCGCCTTGGCCTGACGATGATTGCAGGGGCGTTTCCTTCCGAGATCTCGCAAGGTCAAAAGCAACGAACGGCCATCGCTCGCTCTTTAAGCCATCGCCCATCAGTGATCCTGTGTGATGAGCCAACTGGGGCGCTGGACCCTAAAACAGCCAGACAGTGCCTTGAAACAATCGACTGGGCTGCGGTTCAAACCGGCGCTGCCCTGATTATGATTACCCACGATTGGGAATTGGCTAAAGCATGCGGTTTTGAGTTTTGCTCGATCCAAACATGCTCTCTGGGCAAAAGCCACATGGCGGGGGAATTGGAGCGCCGATCTTGTGCTGCAGGACCCGCCAAGACCCGTCGGGGGGGAGACTTATCCCTTGGGCTGAGTAAGCAAGGGAGTGGGTCTTTGGTTGGGGGCGCCCGATGATCGCTTTGAGCCTTGCATTTAAAAGCCTCACACGCGCCCCGCGCCCCAATATTGCGGCTATGATCGCGCTTGTGTCTGTTTTGGTGCCCGCGATGCTGCTTTGGAGCATGAAGGTGGGCTTCATCCAATCCATGATGGACGCGCTGCGCTCGTCTCCCGCCAGCCTGGAGATCCGCGTCAAAGGCGACTATATAATCACATCCGAACAATGGTCTGAAATAACCGCGCTGGATGGTGTTGGTTTTTCCATCCCGACCGCTCGTTATTTGTCGACCCGCGCTTTTGCCAGCCGAGACAATGGTCGCAAGCGTACGCCGGTTTCTCTGATGCCAACAGCGGTTGGCGATCCGCTCGTGAGTAGCGGCGCTGGCTTGCTTGATTCCGGACATGCAGTGCTATCACAAAAACTTTCCAAACAAATGGGCCTGAGCATCGGGGACCATTTTGAGATCGCCAACGCACGACGGTCTCAAAGTGAGCATCTGCGCATCGGGCTAACCGTGGCTGACATCACATCGAAAGAAGGCGTTTCGGGTAATTGGGTGTTTGTGGCTCCTGCCATCATAAAGGATGTCGAAGCCTTTTTGGATGGATATGCTCTGCCCCATCGCGGCAAAAACAAGGGAACTTCGCTTGATGAGCGCCCTGACGTTGCTTCTGGCTTGCGCCTTTATGCGGACCGCATAGAAAGCGTTGTCCACTTGACCGAGGCGATGCGGCAGCTGGGATACACTGTCGAGAGCAACGCCAATCGCATCGAGGTGATCGCACGTCTGGATCGTGTTCTGAGCCGCATCGTCGTCGCAATCTCTCTGGTTTTAATGGTGGGGTTGGTTCTGTCGGTATGGTCCTGGATGGTGGTGCAGTTGGAAAGGCTCCGGTCTCATGTCGCGTTGCTGGGTCTGATGGGGCAGGGGCAAGTCGGGGTCGGCATGTATTTTGTGTTTATCGGGCTTTTTAATGCGTTGGGTGGTCTACTTATCGCTGGCGCGATCACCTACCTCACCATGCTTTTGGGTAATCACCAGTTCCGGTTTTACACGCTAGATCAAACCGATATCTTTGTTTTGCCAGCGGGGCATCTCGCGGTGATCAATGCCGTGGTGCTCGCCCTCCAGCTCTTGATCGCCTGCTTCATCGCTTTTCAATCATCCAAAATCCGGCCCGGGGACCTGTTTCGTGATGCCTGACCTATTGCAAAAAATCCAATCGACGCTGTGGCTTTTCTTGAAGGTTCTATTGGGACTTGCTGCGATGGCATTCATGGTTCCAATGGCGGTGGCTCAACAAGACTGGGACCCCAAATATTATAACCCAGCCGATGATCCAAATGTTCTTTTGTTGCCCATCCCGTGTGGTGGCAAAATTGCTTTGAAAAGGGTGGTTACGGTCTCGGAGGATACAAATTCAACCATCGGCCCTTTGGCCGACCAGAGAATTGTGCTTGGCCGAAATGCTGATCGCACGCGCGGGTATATCGAGGAAAATCACCCCGAATATATTTCGGGCACCCTCAATGATCCGACCACGAACGAGCGTTATTATTTACTCGGTGCCTATGAAGTCACGCAGGGCCAATATGACGCCGTCATGAAAGGCCCCGATACGTGTCAAAAGCGTATGTCGCGCAAGATGAATGTACCCATCACCAATGTCAGCTGGTATGACGCGGTCGATTTTACACGCAAGCTGAACACCTGGATTTATCAGAACGCCGACACCATGATGCGTGTTCTGACACAATTGGGTGCAGACAATGGCTTTGTTCGTTTGCCAACGGAAATTGAATGGGAATTTGCAACCCGGGGGGGCAGTGCTGTTTCAACGGCCGAGCGCAATGAGCCGTTGTTTTTCCGCGAGGGCACTATTGATGATTATGCGTGGTACAACGGGGCCACGTCTTCGGGGGGGAAGCCGAAACTTATTGGTAAGAAGAAGCCCAATCCAGTGGGTCTTTATGACGTTTACGGCAATGCCGAGGAGATTGTTCTCGAACCCTTCCGCATGACCAGATCCGATCGTCTGCATGGGGCCATCGGTGGATTTTCTGTGCGCGGCGGGTCCTTTCTCGACAGTCCGGACTTGATCAATTCAGCCCGACGCGATGAACGGCCGTTCTTTGATACACAAGCCGGAGGCGAATTTCGGCGGCGCACTATGGGGTTCCGCATCATGGTCGGTACCGCAAATATTCCGCGTGATGTTTCCTATGTTGATCGCCTCGAAACCGCCTATGAGGAAACGCAAAGGCAGGTTGAGGGCGAAGCAGAGGATCAGCCGCTCCAACAGATGGCGGATGCCGCCCGCCTGATTGAGAATGATGAACTCAGAGCGAAAATCGAAGCCTTGCAATATCAACTTGAGGCTGAATTTTCCCGCCGAAACGAACTCAAGGCGCGCAATATTCGGGTTACTGTTCTGAATGGTGGCCTGCAGGCGATGGAAGTGTTCCTGAGCGCCAGAACAATCAAGCATCTCAAAATCGCTTACAAGGAAGCCAAGGCCAGCAACGTGAATCCACAGTTTTACGTGCCGAGAATCCGTGCCGAACTTGCACACTACAACCTAATTTCGAACGCCTATTTCGAAACGGTCGAGACTCTTGCGGACTATGATGCCGATGACTTGTCATTGCAGGCTGACGTGGCAAAACGGGAGTTGGCCCAACGGGGGGACGACGACATGAAGCATTATGTCGGTCAGCTTGAAACATCAATTTCAAAATTTAAATCGGCGAGAAATATGCAAAACGTGCTGCATTTTCTCGACCAAATTCCGACTGCAACAACCAACTGACTATTGGGATGGCTGTGCCATTTGGCACTTATGGGGAAAGCGAAATGCAAATGAAAAAAACTAAAATGGTGGCAATGGTGCTTGTTACCTCCCTCTCACTTTCGGGCTGTATTACGACAAGCCAGCCTCCGGCTGAGATGAGCCCGACCGAAATGGCAATGCGCCAAAAAGCGACCGAAAACAAGCGCATGGTCCAAGGTGTGGTTACGGGAGCTGTTGTGGGCGCCGTGGTCGGTGGCGGGCTCGCTCTTTTGATGGGGGGAGATGAAAGAGCCATGGCTCGCGGCGCTGGTTTGGGTGCGCTTGCCGGTGGCACAATGGGCGGCATGGATGCACATCGTGTCAATAAGGAAGCCGGTGCTGAAATATCCAAACAGGACGAGTTGAAAGCCATTATTGCGGAGGCGGACAAAAACATTGCCCATTATAAACAATTGGCCAGTCAAACCGGAAAATTGGCAGCAGAGCGGAACAAACAAATTGCCGATCTCAACAGCAATTACAGCTCTGGCGAACTCGACGCGGAAGGCTATCGTTCCAACATGAGGGGCAGCACGGACATCGTTAGAGTGGTCAATGGCGAAATCTCTGAAGTGGATCGTGACATCAGTGATCTGGAAGGCATCGCAAAAGGTGGCAAAAAGGTCGATCCGCAAATTGCAGGGCTTAAACAGCAAAAAGCATCACTGGAAAAGCAACGTGACGCGCTCGTGCTCGCTTTCTCGCGGGTTCCAAAAGAAATTGGCGTGTCCGTCAGCGGATAGTCCATAGAGAGGAATTTTGAAATGATATGCTTGAAATTGAAAACTCTTAGAAATGTGCTTTTTCTTAGTGCCACTTTACCGTTGCTTGCTGCCTGTCAAAGCACCTGCTCGGGCGATGCCCGAACCGATGATTATTGGTGTGCCAGAAGCAATCTGAACAAGGGTGTGTATGCTGCCCAAACGGCAAAGCTGCAATCCGTTGCGTCCTTGAGACAGCATGAGCAACAGGATGCACGGGCGCTGCTATCCCAAAGGCAGGCTGAATTGGCGGCAGCGCGGGCCAGCAGTGCATCGTCAACCGAGATTGCCCGTCTGGAAGCGGAAGTGGCATCTCTGCGCCTTCAAGTTCAATCCTTGATGCAATAGGCAGGTAAACCGTGTTCGGATTTTCTGTAAGATCAATGCTGTTGGTCTTGTTATGGCTTGGGTTTCTCATCGTGCTTGGCGCGGTGGGGACCTTTGCACTTAAGGCTTGCGGTGTGCGAATTTTCGGTATTGAGCTGTCATGGTGCAATCAGTCGGGTGTGTCCAGATGGCAAAAGCTAAATGCGCTTCAACAGCAGATTCACAATCTTGAACAACAAAAAGCCGAACAATTCTCGTGTGACCTGCCTCTGGCCCAGTCGCCAAGTGCCGATTTGATCTCTGGTCAAACAAGCTTTTTGCCAAGGAATGGGGGGATACAAGGGGATGTGACGTCACCATCAGGCCTGTCAAACGGGCCTGCAAATCTAGATGGTGCCTCCGAAGCTAACGGCAAAGGGCCGGACGGCGAACCCTTGCTGCCTGCTTCACCCGCGTCATCCGCTGCCTCACAAGGGGGAATAGCCCAACCTAACGTTGCTGCCGGTCCAGCCTCCGGTTTGCCTTTGGCACCAGCTGCCAGCGGGCCTCCCCCGGGAGCAGGCCCGCCACCGGGTGCTGCCCCACCACCAGGAGGTCCGCCCCCCGCACCTGCAGGCCCTGATAGTTGCCCAGCAGGAAAAAGCAAAAGCCCCTATATTGTTTTGGCGCTGGATCATTCTAAAAGTATGGGTCTTCCTGCCGATATGGATGATGCTTTGGCAACAAAACTGGAAACTTTAATTGAACAAGGCGGCTCGGCGGGGTGGAGTGCCTCACAGAGGTACAACCGCTATGTCGAACAGGGCGGCAGAAAAAGGCTGGATGTTCTGAAGGACTCAGTGGCGCAAGTCACGAACAAACTCGACGATGCAATCGACATCGGTGTTGTAACATTCGCCGGCTGTGCTGGAGTGGTCGATTTGGGCGATTACACCATGGCGCGACGAAAGCGCCTTGTCGAAAAAGTGAGGAGGCTAAAGCCAGACCCTGCTACGCCTGCGGCGGACGCACTGAAGGTGGCCATCGAAAAAGCCTCAAAAGTGTTAGGAGGTCGGGTTATCCTCGTCAGCGATGGCAAGGATACCTGTGATGCAGATCCTTGTGCCGTGGCGCGCCAAAGCCAAGGTGTAAAAGTTGATGTGATCTCGATGGGCGGCGGCGATGTTTTGGCCTGTGTAGCACAAGCCACGGGTGGTCGGCTGATCAAACCCAATGCCGATCAAAGCGTCGAAGAAATTCTTGCCGCTTTGGGCCAAACACAGGGAGAACCGCAGTGCCGCTAGTCCGAATATTTACAAGTTTGAACAGCCTCATTTTTCCCAACTAATGTGATTGAATTAATAAAAAATCTAATCTTCTGCGAGAGGAAAAGGGCATGTTGCAAATTCAACTCAATGCAAGAATTGATGTGCTCGAGAAAGCCATTATTCGTGCTAACACTCGTCGATGATACGCATTTTATACTTATCGCATTTTTTCGATAATCAGGGTCAATATAAGGACCTAACCGGAGCTTGATAAAATTGCGGCTTTTCTAAAAAGATAAAAAGCGATAAACAGGGCCGAACGATGGGGTTGTTTCAAAGTTTGGCTGTATGTGCCTTGACTCTGAGACAGTCGCTGTTGTCGTCAATCGACAGATAAAGGACAGGCATGGCAGTCCAAACCGTGCGCGACAAATGGCGCCGCTTTTTTTCAGACCCCTCAACGTCCCGATATTTGATCTATCGGCTTCTGTCTGAGAATTTCCACCGTTACGCAAAGCAATATTTGATTGCCTTTGTTTTTATGGCGATTGTTGCCGCGACAACCGGGCTTAGTGCCTGGATTATGCGCGATATCGTCAATGAGATATTCATCTCAAAAGACTTCAATCAGGTCTGGATTATTTCTCTTGCGGTGCTGGCGATTTTTGCCACCAAGGGCTTTGCAACCTATTTGCAGGCGATCAGGCTAGCGCGTGTCGGCAATGCGATTGTGGCTGACCTGCAAAGAAAACTCTATCGCCATTTTATGAGCCAAGGTGCAGACTTTTATCACGACTATCCCTCTAGCGAACTGATTACGCGCATCTCGCACAATGCCTCTGCTGCACGCGGGGTCATGGATATGTTGATCACCAGTTTGGGGCGTGATGCGTTATCATTGATTGCGCTGGTCAGCGTCATGATCTTTCAAGATCCAATCATGTCTCTGATTGCCTTTGTGATTGCTCCTCCCGCTATCTTTGTTGTTTCCAAGCTGGTCCGGCGTGTTAAGCGCATCGCCAAAGATCAGTTTGTTTCGCTGACTCAAACGACCCACACCATGCAGGAAAGTGCGCATGGTTATCGCATCATTCGCACTTTTGGTCTGCAGGATGTGATGGCCGAGCGCATGAACCATGCCATTACGGGGGTTCAAACCCGGGCCAATAAAATGGCCAGTCTTGGTGCCCGTACCAGTCCTCTGATGGAGACGCTGGGGGGCATTGCCATTGCTTTGGTCATTTTGTACAGCGGTTGGAGAACCATCGTCGATGGACAAACACCGGGCGAGTTCATTTCGTTTCTGACGGCTTTGCTTCTTGCTTATGATCCGGCAAAGCGCCTGAGTCGTCTGCAAGTCAGTTTGGAAAGCGGCCTTGTTGGTGTTCGATTGATGTATGAAATTCTGGACCGGCCTAGCCGCTTGCTGGAACGCGATGACGCCGAGGACCTGACTGTCACGAACGGGCAGGTGGTTTTTGACAATGTTCAGTTTTCCTATGGTGATGAGGAAACCGTGCTTCGCGATTTGTCTCTCACCATGGATGGAAACAAAAAGACGGCTCTTGTTGGTCCTTCTGGTGGTGGTAAATCAACCATCATGGGATTGGTGCAACGGTTTTATGATGTTACGGGTGGATCTATTGAGATTGATGGCACGGACATTCGGCAATGTACTTTGGCTTCGCTTAACAGCCACATTGCATTGGTAACGCAGGACACCATTCTGTTTACGGGAACCATCCGCGAGAATATTCGTTTTGGCAGGCTTGATGCTTCCGATGCCGAAGTTGAGGATGCAGCAAAGAATGCCTTTGCTCATGATTTTATTGTGCAGTTGCCCGAAGGCTACGACACCATGATTGGCGACAATGCTGCTACTTTGTCTGGCGGTCAAAAGCAGAGGGTCGCTATTGCGCGTGCCATGATCAAAAACGCGCCTATTGTTTTGTTGGATGAAGCGACATCCGCTTTGGACAGTGAATCCGAAGCCAAGGTGCAAGCGGCCTTTGACCGGCTCAGTGAGGGACGCACAACTTTGGTTATCGCCCATCGCTTGTCGACCATTCGCAATGCTGACAAGATCTGCGTCATCAAGGATGGCCGGTTGGTCGAAGAGGGAACCCATGATGATTTGAATGAGAAAGGCGGCTTGTACGCCAATCTCGTCAAACTGCAGTTCGAACACTAGTGGATAGGTGACGCGTTTGAATGCTTCATGCTTTTGAGGATTTGCACGATATATCAAGCAAACCATTAGCAGCTAGACAAGATGTCCATGTTCAGTCAGGAGAGCGGTTCTTTGCGTAAAATCGGATTGATTAAACCTCGCTCGTCTTTGCCCCAACAGGTGCGCTTGACCCATGCTCGCGGGCCGATTGATGTGCAACTCAAGCACAACGCCCGCGCCAAACGCCTCATATTGCGTCTTGATGGTCGAACGGGGGAACCGGTGGCGACATGCCCTCCGGGTATTAGCGTCAAAAAAGTTAGCCAGTTTTTGCAGGCTCACGTAGATTGGTTGGTGGACAAGCAGCAAGGCAGGCCCCCAAATGTTGCCTTTGAACATGGTGCCGTGGTTCCCATTCGCGATCAACCACATACACTGGAACATCTCGATCAGGCGCGTGGCACTGTACGTGTTTTGGAAGACGAGGGTGAGAAAATCCTGCTGGTGAGCGGCAATGAATCACACATGGCACGACGGGTCACTGATTGGCTAAAGAAAGAAGCGCGGGCTGATCTGAGTGCTGCGGTCGCACTTCATTCAGACAAAATTGGTGTCAAACCGTCTTCGCTACGCATTAAAGACACCACGAGCCGTTGGGGGTCTTGCAGCTCTGCCCGGGTGTTGTCATTTTCTTGGCGCATCATTATGGCGCCACCTTCGGTGCTCAACTATCTCGCCGCCCATGAAGTGGCCCATCTGCGCGAGATGAACCATTCTGATCGCTTTTGGGCTCATGTCCAAGCCCTTTGCCCCGACTATGAAGAAGGCAAAAAATGGCTCAGACAAAATGGCCGCAGGCTCCACACCTACGGTGTTGAACCTGAATAGAGCTGCATGCCTCAAAGTGATGGATACTAACCACCAAACAGCCGCGTGAAAAAGTTTTTACGTTCGCGCGGCAAGGGTGGAGCTGTGCTTTCGCCTGCTGGCAGCAAGTCGGGATTGATCCAAGGATTTTCTTCCCCCCCAGCAACCCGACGGGTTTCGGCCAATTGATGCACATTCACACCCGGCAATCCGGCAATGGCCATGCCATTGTGTGCCCCCACCATATATTGTCTCCAAGCGGTAGCGGGTAGATTGCCGCCGGAGGCACGCTTGGTTGGTTTGCCATCATCATTGCCAAACCATACGCCGGTGACCAGATCAGCGGTATAGCCAACAAACCAGGCATCGCGATAGTTCTGGCTGGTACCAGTTTTACCGCCTGCTGGGCGTCCGGGCAACAATGCTTTTTTGCCTGTGCCGGAAATCAACGTCTCCTGCATCATGGAGTTGATCAAAGATAAAACCTGATTGTCAATCACCCGAGCACCGGGCAAATTGGGATTGATGTAGAGAGTGTCGCCCTCCTTTGTAACAATGCGCTGGATGACGTAAGGATTGGCACGGGCACCGCCATTGGCGAAGGGCAAATATGCTCCCACCAGTTCTAGTGGTGTTACCTCGGACGTTCCCAGCGCCAGCGACAAATGATTGGACAATTTTGATTGGATGCCCAATCGGTGCGCCACATCGGCCACATGCTCCGCACCCATTTCAAAGGTCAACTGCGCAGCAACCGTATTGATTGACAGAGCAAGAGCACGACGCAAGGTTATTTGGCCCATATATTTTTTGGAATAGTTTTTCGGCGACCAATTGCGATAGGTGACTGGTTCATCAACCCGCATGCTTTCCGGTCTGTTCCCCAATTCTAGAGATGCGAGATAGACGAACGGCTTGAAGGCGCTGCCCGGCTGGCGTTTTGCCTTGACGGCGCGGTTGAACTGGCTTTCACGATAGGACTTGCCACCCACCAGCGCCCGAACGGCACCCAGTGGCGTAGCAGATACGAGGGCTCCTTGGCCAACACCGAGTTTTTTGCCCGATTTGTCTATCGCATCGGCAACGGCACTCTCAGCCAATGATTGCATGCGCAAGTCAATTGTGGTCTCAACAATCAGGTCCTCACGAATATCACCAACCAAATCGGGAAGCTGTTCCATTACCCAGTCAGCGATATAATTGAGTGAGCTGGCTCTGTGCCTCGCCACTGTGTTGACTGATTGCGTTAAGGCAAGTTTGCGCTCTTGTGCCGTGATAAAGCCTTCGCGTTCCATTGCAGCCAGAACGAGCTTGGCGCGTTCTTTGGCGGCTTTGGGGTGTTTGTTTGGCGCAAGGCGGGATGGTGCTTTAAGCAGTCCGGCGATGGTTGCCGCTTCCGACAGGGTCAAAATGGCGGCAGGTTTGTTGTAGTAGGTGCGTGCCGCTGCATCCACTCCGGTGGCTCCGGACCCCAGATACACACGGTTTAGATACATCTCAAGAATTTCGGCTTTGGAGAATTTTGCCTCCAACCAGATGGCCAAAATCAACTCTTGAACCTTGCGCTCAATGGTTCGTTTGTGTTCCAGAAACAGGTTTTTTGCCAGCTGCTGTGTCAGCGTTGAGCCGCCCTGTGCGAGCCGCCCGCGCACCACATTGGTCACCATCGCCCGGGTGAAACCGATAGGGTCAAAGCCAAAATGGGAATAGAAACGGTGATCTTCGATCGCCACTACGGCATCCATCAAATAGGGTGGTAGGGTCGATAGGCGTACCTTCTGACCACCGGTTTCTCCGCGGTTGCCGATGAGACCGCCATCCATTGATATGATTTGAATGTTGGGTGGACGGTCAGGAATGCGCCATGCGGTCGACTGCGGCAGCTGGGCTCCATAATAGAGCAAAATAGCGCCAGCGATTATTGTGCCCCATATGCCCAAAACAACAAACCAATAGGCGATCTCCCGACCAAACCGAAACAGCCTTGTGGTCAGAGACACCTTTGGTGTTGTTTTTTTGCGGCCTTTTTTTGCACCACCGGCTCCATTGCCACCACCATTGCCGCCAGCAGCTTTGGGGCTGGGGCTACGGCGTGTGGCCGGAGGCTTGCCTTTGACGCGCTGTGTTTTTTTGGCTGGTGCCTTGGTGTTTGGATGACTGCGGTCCTCTTCGCTTAGGCGAATGTCACCAGACGGACGGGGACGGGCTGGGGGGCGTTTACGCGTCATGAGCGGGACTAGAATCTCTTTGTTTGGGCGGCGATAAACCGATAGCGTGGTCTGAATGGTGCGCAGGTATGACGCCAGAATAAGGCAAATTCATGGGCTGCCGAGGCTGACGATCCTTCGTGCTGTGATTCGCTGGAAGTCTACACCCAGAGTCCCAAAGCCCTATTAACATTCATATCAGGACCGGGTTCTTTCATTCTTGGCATAGGGCCGATATGGGGGGCAATTCAATCTGCTCCACATCCACAAATCGAGAATATGCGCGGAAATAGGGTTAATAAAGCGTTTCAGGTGGCTTCTCACAGAAGTGTGAACTGCGAAAATCAATTTAATTTCAAAGTATTAGGGGAATCGTTAAGCTTAACTTAAAGCAAGGCAAGAACCGCAGCGAAAGATGCGTCATATTGACACCAGCAGTTAAAATTTTAATCAAATTTCTAATGAACCTCCGCCGTGCGCTGTCTTGCCGATTGCGGCTTACTGGAGACTTTTTGATGGTGACCATGTCAATCAATGCCAAAGAGCGTAGCGCCAGAAAACGCGTTGAATGGGTGGATTTGGCCAAAGGCCTGACCATTCTCTTGGTCGTGATTATGCATGCGACTGGCCATGTCGAGATGGGGATGGGGGAAGACGGTTGGATGCATCCCATCATTGCCTTTGCAGCCCCTTTCCGTATGCCTGTCTTTTTTGCGGTGTCCGGCCTGTTCGCGGCAAAGGCAATCAGCAAGGATTGGGATACCTTTCTGAATGGAAAATTCGTCCATTTTGCCTATTTCTATCTGTTATGGATGACGATCCAATTCATTTTCAAAACACCGTTCTTCATTCAGGATTTCGGCATTGAGGGTACTTTGTTCTATTGGTTGGCGTCTTTCGTACAGCCTTTTGGCCTGCTGTGGTTTATCTACCTGCTGCCGGTATATTTCGTAGTCCTTCGACTAACCAAATCGGTCCCGATGCTGGCCCAGTTTGCCGTGGCCATTGCCGTCAAAATCTATGCAGCCCAAACGGGTATTGGTGTGGTGGATTTCTTCTCCAAATATTACGTCTTCTTCCTTATTGGTCATTTTGGGCGCGACATCTGGTTCCAGTTGGCTGAAACAGCCCAGCAAAACAAGCTATCTGCCATCCTTGGATTGGTGGTTTGGGCGGCAGCCAACGGTGCAATTGTCTATTTCGGTTATGACGATGTGGCGCTGGTATCTGTCGTGATGGGGGCCGTTGGGTTCATGGCGGTCATTGACTTTATGGCGATTCTGCCAAAGCGCGGTCTGGCGCAAGTGCTGCGTTTCTGCGGCGAGCGTTCACTGCCGATTTATCTGGGCTTCTTTTTGCCCATGGGTATTGCACGTCTCGTGATCCCCAAGTTGTTTGACTTTGGGCCCGGATTGACGGCGTTCCTCGTTTCCATGGCTGCGATTGTGGGGGCCATCGTGATGTATGAGATTGTTATGCGTCTAAAAGTCGGAACATTTCTCTATGTTCGCCCTCGTTGGGCCAAGCTGCCTGACCGCAAGGCAGCCATCGTGCCTGCGGAATAATTTCTGACCATTCTTACGGCCTGACAATTTTAAACCCCCGATTGTTTCACTCAGTCGGGGGTTTTCTCATTTGCCCTTTTCAATGCCCTGTTCGTTGGGTTATGGTCCCTTCCAATGATGATCATGGTTTGTTCGCGAGTTTGACGAGCCAGTAAGCCGCGGCCCCAATAGGCGGCCCAATTTGCTGTGACAGGGGAATATCAATGGCCGAAAAACCGCATCTCTTTTTGATTGATGGCTCTTCTTATATCTTTCGTGCCTATCATGCGCTGCCGCCCTTAACGCGTAAGGGGGATGGTTTGCCTGTCGGTGCCGTGTCCGGTTTTTGCAACATGTTGTGGAAACTGCTGCAGGAAAAGGAAAATGGCCTCGCGGGTGTTGATCCCAGTCATATTGCGGTGATTTTCGACGCCAAAGGTCATACGTTCCGCAACGAAATCTTTGATCAATACAAAGCACACCGACCGCCCGCGCCTGAAGATCTGCGTCCTCAGTTTGGCCTGATCCGCGACGCGGTACGTGCGTTTAATATCGAATCAATCGAGCTGGAAGGCTATGAGGCCGACGATATCATAGCGACCTACAGCGAAATGGCGTTGGATGCGGGGGCTGATGTCACGATCATCGGTTCGGACAAGGACTTGATGCAGCTTGTGCGCCCGGGCGTTGTCATGGTTGATACCATGAAAAACAAGCGCATCGAAGAGGCCGAAGTGATCGAGAAATTCGGTGTGGCACCCGATAAGGTGGTTGAAGTGCAGGCGCTGGCGGGCGACTCTGTCGATAACATCCCTGGCGTGCCAGGCATCGGCATCAAGACTGCGGCGCTATTGATCAATGAGTTTGGAGATCTGGAAAGCCTGCTTGCGGGTGCTGAGACGATCAAACAGAAAAAACGCCGCGAAAATCTGATCGAATTTGCCGATCAGGCGCGCGTGTCCAAAGAGCTGGTCTATCTCAAGCGTGATGTTCCCTTGGCTCTGGGCATTGATGCTTTGTTCCGTAATGAGCTGGACGGGCCCAAGCTGATTGCCTTCCTCAAGGCAATGAAATTCACCAGTATGACCCGCCGTATTGCCGAGGCAACCGACACTGTGGCCGACGCAATTGAGCCGTGCGATCTGGACATTGTCGGTTGGGAACCGCCGCAAAAAGTAGCGGCGGTTGAAGGCGATAGCATCGAGGGTGCAGACAGCGCTCAAGGCGCTCAAGGTCCGGTGCAATTGGCCGACAAGATCGCCGCTGATATCGCCAAGCTACCAATTGATAACAGCAGCTATCAGACCGTGCGCACAATGGAAGAGTTGACCCATTGGCTGAATGAAGCCAAACGGGTGGGTTATGTCTCTGTTGATACCGAAACCGACAGTCTGGACGCTATGCAGGCCAATCTGGTTGGTGTATCGCTGGCGACCGAACCGGGCAAAGCCTGTTACATTCCTCTGGCCCATGTGACGGGTGAAGGCGACATGTTCGGTGGCGGTCTGGCCGAAGGTCAAATTCCCATCACCGAGGCTGTCACCGCGCTTAAGGCCATGCTGGAAGATCCTAGCATTCTGAAAATTGGCCAGAATCTCAAATATGACACTTTGCTGCTCAGCCGCTATGACATCGATTTGGCGCCGCTCGACGACACACTGCTGCTGTCCTATGTGCTAGACGCGGGCAAGCATGGCCATGGCATGGATGAATTATCCGAGCTGTGGTTGGACCACAAACCTATTCCATTCAAAGAGATAGCGGGCACCGGTAAAAAACAGATTACCTTCGACAAGGTCGAGATCGATAAAGCCACGGCCTATGCGGCGGAAGATGCAGACGTCACCTTGCGGCTCTGGATGGTGCTCAAACCGCGCCTTGCAGCTGACCATATGGTCACGGTTTATGAGCGGCTTGAACGCCCGTTGCTGCCGGTCTTGCGCCGTATGGAAGCGCGAGGCATCACTGTGGATCGCCAAATCCTGTCCGGCCTGTCCGGCACATTTGCCCAAGGCATGGCACGGCTGGAAGAAGAAATCCATGCCCTTGCGGAGCAGTCGTTTAACATCGGCTCACCCAAACAGTTGGGTGATATTTTGTTCGGCCAGCAGGGCCTGCCCGGCGGCAAAAAAACCAAAACCGGCGCATGGTCCACATCGGCCAGCGTGTTGGAAGACTTGGCCGCTGAGGGCCATGAGCTACCCGCCCGCGTGGTGGAGTGGCGTCAGCTGTCCAAGCTCAAATCCACCTATACCGATGCGCTGCCCGGTTTTATCAACCCGCAAACCAAGCGGGTCCACACGTCCTATTCATTGGCGGCGACCACCACGGGCCGCTTGTCCTCCAGCGATCCGAATTTGCAGAATATTCCCATCCGCACCGAGGCGGGCCGCAAGATCCGCACCGCTTTTGTCGCGACCCCCGGCAACAAATTGATTTCGGCCGATTACAGCCAAATCGAGTTGCGCGTTTTGGCTCACATGGCCGACATTGGCCAGCTGAAAAAGGCCTTTGATGAGGGGCTGGATATCCACGCTATGACTGCGTCGGAAATGTTCAACGTGCCAATCGAAGAGATGGATTCGGCTACTCGCCGCCGCGCCAAGGCCATCAATTTTGGTATCATCTATGGCATTTCAGCCTTTGGTTTGGCCAATCAACTGGGCATTTCGCGTACTGAAGCCAAAGATTATATCGACATGTATTTCACCCGCTTCCCCGGCATCCGGACGTATATGGAAGACACCAAAACGGCCGCCCGCGAGCAGGGCTATGTCGAAACCATTTTCGGTCGCAAAATTCACTATCCCGAAATCAATTCTAAAAACCCCAACATGAAAGCCTTCCAAGAACGCGCCGCCATCAACGCCCCCATTCAGGGGTCCGCGGCAGACATCATCCGCCGCGCCATGGTGCGCATGGAGGGCGCGTTGGTCGAAGCTGGCTCTTCGGCCCGCATGTTGTTGCAAGTGCATGATGAATTGATTTTTGAGGTGGCGGAGGCTGAAGTCGACAACACCATCAAAGTCGTCCGCGACACCATGGAAAGTGCCCCGATGCCCGCGCTCCAGCTCAGCGTGCCCCTGAAGGTAGATGCCGCTGCTGCCGATAACTGGGACGAAGCGCACTAGGGGGTGAGTTGGACCGCGTTCTCTCCAGCTAGGAGGGCGTCGAACAAGAAATCCTGATAATTTGCGACGAGTTTAGCAAAGCGAAACAAATTCTTTTCATCTTTCATCCTCAAAAGCCGAAATTTTACCGCAATTCGAGGGCATAAAAGGGGCGCCGGACAATTTCGATTCCGCATAGGTTTGCTTGTGTAGTCTCTCCTCCTAATGGATGATTCCACACAAAAAACAGCGAAGCTGAAGATTGTCCGTTCATCCCATGTTCAGACTTGTTATAAAGCGGTATGAAAAAACAAATCACTCTATTTGTCAGTCGTGCGTTTTTGGCGCTCATTGTGTTAATGGCCATTGGTCACGCGGGGACGGCCCATGCGCTGGACAAGCGCACTCTTAATGCGCTCAAGCAGATGGTGCCCGAGGAGCAGTTGATACAGCGCTGTGAGTTGGAAGCTATGGATAAGCTGAACGCAGCGCGCATTGTGGCCTATACGTTTGAGCCGTTGGAATATGGCGACACCAAGCTCAAGGCTCCCGGCGCGGCCTATCGCAAAAAAGGCGATTGGTATCGGGTGAGTTACAGCTGCACCACCAGTGAAGATCGCATGGAAGTGGTTCAGTTCAGCCTTAAAAAAGGCGACAAAATCCCTAAACAGGACTGGGAACAGTATAATCTCTTTCCCTAAGGGGGCGTCTCGTCGCCATTAGCCTACCACCAAAATCAGCACGCCGCAGACAATCAAACCGCAGCCGACAATTTCGAGCCGGTTGATTTTTTCTTTGAAAATCAACACTGAAGAGGCAAAGTTGAAGAGCATTTCAACCTGCGCCAAGGCTTTGACCACGGCTGCATGCTGCAGCGTCATAGCCATGAACCAACCGAACGACGCGGTCGCGCCGGTAAAGCCGGTGGCCAGCGCCGGTTTCCACGCCCGCAGGATTGCGCCAAATTGTTGTGGTTCCCGCATTGCGATCCAAATACCCATGATGATGGTTTGAAAAAGGATGGCGGCGGCCAGCGTGACGCTGGCTTGCAAAATGAAATCTGGCTCCGGCATCCCGTTCGCCAACGACAGGCTCGCGCCACGATATCCCACCGCAGCAATGCCAAAAAACGCGCCAGATCCTAGTCCGATCAAGGCGGTTCGACTGATGCTGCTGGTGATAAGACTACGGATTGAGAACGTCGTACGAGCGACTGATATCAACATCACGCCCAGCACTGTTACACATATAGCGATCAGCGTTGTTGCTGTGATCGTTTCAGCAAAAACGACAAACGCAAAAATTGCCGCCTGTGCCGGTTCTGTGCGGCTGTATGCGGTGCCGACAGCAAAATTGCGAAATGCAAACAGATAGACTAGCAAAAACTGACCTGCGATCTGCGTCAGTGCTGCGACAACCACCCAAAACACAAAGGCTTGGTTGAGATCTGGCAGCGCCCTGCCTGAGTATTTCGTATAAACAAACAAATAGAGCAGTGCGAAAGGCACCCCGAACGCAAAGCGCACAAAGGTTGCGCCGGTTGTGCTGAGTGCCGTTTTGAGATGCTTTTGTAAAACAGAGCGAATATTTTGCAGGAAAGCCGAAGAAACGGTGATGAGCATCCAGATCGGCATATGTGGCAGGCCTCGGGTTTGGCAGCAGAAGTTGAATAGCAAGCGTCGGACGGGACCCGGCGTAAGAATGTGAAGATGAGAGTAACATAGCCAAGCTTTGCATGGCGAGCGAAGTGCCTCTGACTACCGCTTGCGTTGTCTATGGGAAAGTGCTTACGGCGTTTGAGGTGTTTGTGTTAATATGGCGATTAATCCACTGGTTTTCGATACATACTGAGGAGCCGACCATGACGATTGTAGATGGTGCTGTTTATTCCGTACCGACGGCAAAAAAACAAGAGTTTATCAAACACGCCCAGAATATGTGCGCTCTGTTCAAGGAATATGGCGCGCTCCATGTGGTTGATGCCTGGGGGATTGATGTGCCGGACGGAGACCTGACATCTTTCCCGATGGCGGTCAAATGCGAGCCGGATGAAACCGTCTGTTATTCGTGGATGACGTGGCCGTCAGAACAAGTGCGCAAAGATGCTTGGGACAAGATCATGCAAGACGAGCGCATGCAGCAGCCCATGATGTTTGACGGTAAGCGGATGATTTTTGGCACTTTCGATGTCGTGGCCGAAGCCAAATAATCGTTTGGCTGCTTAGTTTTTGCGACGTGAATGATAGGTCAAACCCAATGCAATGGCATGGCGTAATTCTGTATCTGGTAGGGGTTTGGCTGGGTCAAAATGTAGCCCGCGATTGCCCTCAAAGCTTAGGTTCGCTGGCGCAGTGTCTTGATAGTGAGCCCGCATTTCGGCGATTAGCTTGGTTTGGCATGGCACATAGAGCGCGCATGTTTTGCCATCCTTGGGCATGCCCAACCGCAATGGGCAGCCGGTCTTTGGTCGGGTGGCATAACTGGGCTGGCCCCATTTTAACTCTTCGATGAGAGTGCCGATATCCTCGCGACCGCCCGCGATTTCAATAATCCAGCTCCGCACTGTCAAAAGCGGTCCACGTGCCTGATCTGGCAAAGCGGCGAAGGCCGCTTCGATGTGGGGGGAGGGGAAATCCTGCATGGTCATCGTCAAAATGCCAATTCACGCAAGGTCACTTTGTTTTCGGTGAAGCAAATTGAATGGCCCTGCGGCACTTCGGTCCAGCATTCGGATTGCCGATCGATTGGTTCTGAAACGAGAACCACATCCCCATTGTCATAGCGGCGATAAAATAGTGAAGGGGCGAATTTGTCTGACGCATAACGAAAGCCGAACAAGCGTTTACCGTCAGACAAACAGGAGGTGAAACGCAGAGCATCTGCCACGCCTTTATCAAGCATATATTGTCGCACCTTGATCAACACTTTGGTTAGGGCCTTTACAGCGCAGCTTTGCAGATCTTCCTGCAAGGCCAAAAGGAATAACAGTTCTGAATCGGTCGTGCCTAGGCGCCGGCCATAATGATAGTCATCCAACTGGGACTCCATTGCCCGCCGCACATGTTCATATCCGCCAATCTGGCCATTGTGCATGAACATCCACGGACCATAGGAAAAGGGATGGCAATTGTTGCGGCTGGTGGCTGTGCCCGTCGACGCGCGCACATGAGCAAAAAACAGCGGCGATTGGATTTGCGCGGCAAGGCTCTTTAGATTGCAATCATTCCAGGCGGGCAGGACCTCGCGATAAATGCCCGGCTCGGACCGTGTACCATACCAACCGATGCCAAAGCCATCGCCGTTGGTTTCGGTTTTACCCTGTTCGGCATGCAGGCTTTGATGGATAAGCGAATGCTCTGCTGTGGTGATATAATGTTCGAGGAAAACCGGTTGCCCCTTGTAGGCGATCCAGCGGCACATATTGCTCTCCAAATTGGAATAATTCACGCAACCCTATCGTCCGGCTGCATAAAGGGAAAGAGCCAAAGCATGCAAATTTGTCTGGCTGGCCGACAACACCACCTCTATGCACATCTCATTTTTGGTCCCGAGCCGACCATTTCACGCGCCTGTAACATGATGGGGCTAAGGCAAAGTCCATTCAAACTTGTCGTAGGGGATCTACTATGTTGAACATTTCTTCCAAGGCGCTGCTTTTGGCCAGTTGCTTGACGCTTTCACTGGCCTCGCATGCTGCAGCTCTTACTCTGGAGCCGATCAGCTCCTATGAGACAAAGACCTTTGACGAAGGCGCAGCCGAAGTGGTGTCCTATGACAAGGCAGGCAAAAGGCTTTATGTCGTCAATGGCGCGGACAAAAGCATCGATATTTTAGACATTTCAAATCCGTCCGTGATCAAGAAAACCGGCGCCATTGATGTTACTAAACATGGCCATGGTGCCAACTCCGTGTCAGTGCATGGGGGATATGTTGCTATCGCTGTGGAAGTGAAGCCAAAGCAAGATGCTGGCAAACTGGTGCTTTATAAAACGGATGGAACATTGGTTGGCGAAGTCACTATTGGCGCGTTGCCTGATTCCGTTGCTTTTGCCCCTAACGGCGAATTTGTGGTGGTTGCCAACGAAGGCGAGCCATCGAGCGATTACAAAACCGACCCTGAAGGCACAGTCTCCATTGTTTCGATCCCTTCTCTTGAGGTCAAAACCGTCTCCTTTGACAATGTGAATGCGGATCTATTGGGCGTCGAGTTTCATACTCCGTCGCCAGAGGGTATCAGCATTGCGCAAGATATTGAGCCGGAATATGTCGCGATCACCCCAGACAGCGAAACCGCATTTGTTTCCTTACAGGAAAACAACGCTATGGCCGTGGTCGATACGGCAAGCGGCACGTTGAAAAATGTCTTCACACTGGGTTTTCAGGACTATTCCAAGCATCTGGTGGATCTGTCTGACAAAGACGGCGGTATCAATCGCAAAAACTGGCCTGTGCTGTCTATGCGCATGCCTGACACCATTCAGGCTTTTGCCAAGGATGGCATCAATTATGTCGTCATGGCCAACGAAGGCGATAGCCGCGACTATGATGGCTATTCAGAAGAAACCCGTTTGGGCAAAGTTAAACTGGATGAAAAGGCTTTTCCAAATGCAGCCGAGCTGCAAGATGAGAAAAATCTTGGCCGTTTGAAAATCACCACAGCCAAGGGTGATACCGATGGCGACGGTGATTTTGACGCCATTTATGGCTATGGAGGCCGGTCTTTCTCGATCTTTAATGAAATGGGCGAAATGGTTTTTGATTCCGGTACGGAGATTGAAGCCAAGCTGGCTGAGCTGATGCCCACTGCTTTTAACAGCCAAGGGGCCAATGAGAGCTTCGACAATCGCTCTGATGATAAGGGTGCCGAGCCAGAAGCGCTGGCGCTTGGCATGGTCGGTGGCAAACATTATGCGTTCATCGGGTTGGAGCGCACCGGTGGCGTGATGGTTTATGACATTACCGATCCTGCCAATGCCGCTTTTGTTACCTATGCAAACAATGTGAAACTGGACGGAAGTGCAGAAAAAATGACGGCAGGGGACATTGCGCCCGAGGGCATCGCCTTCATTGCCGCGAAGGACAGCCCCAATGGCGAAGCGATGATTGCAGTTGCTAACGAGGTGTCCGGCTCTACCACGCTCTATGCAGTGAAATGAGCCAACTCCTGGATGGTGGTAAAGCATCAAAGGCCCACCGTTTGGTGGGCCTTTTTTTCGTTACAAGACTTATGACTGCTAAAGCCAAACGCTAATCTCGTCTAACGACTTTTTCTCGATATCGGGCACCGTCGCTCCGTCTTTTGGATAGCCGACCACCAGCAGGATGTATGGTTTTTCATTATCCGGCCGTCCGCAGATTTGAGTCAAAAAAGACATCGGCGCAGGCGTGTGGGTCAGTGTGGCCAGCCCCGCTTGATGCAAGGCTGCAATCAGAAAACCCGTGGCAATGTTGACGGATTCGGGAACATAATAGTGTTTTTTGCGGCTGCCATCTTCGTTTATGCCCCAGCGCTGACCAAAAATTGCAATCAACCAAGGGGCTTTTTCTAAAAAAGGTTTGTCGGCATCTGTGCCCAAATGGGCCAGAGCATCAAGCCATTCCTCGCCTGCGCGACCATTGTAGAAACTGCGCTCTTCTTCCTCCGCAGCCAATCGTATTTGGCGCTTGATGACTGGGTTGGAGATGCAGGCAAAGGTCCAAGGCTGCTGATTGGCTCCCGATGGTGCGCGGCCGGCAGCTGCCACACATGTCTCGATGATTTCGCGAGGGACTGGCTGGTCGGAAAAGTCCCGTACCGTGCGACGCTTACGCATCAATTCAAAAAATGCATCAGCACGCAGCTGCATTTCCTCTTCGGGCAGGGTGCTAAAAGTGAGCGGGACAGTTATTTCTTGCGAGACCAATGTTTTCTCCTCTGCGGCACATAAGCACAACTTGCCAATGGTGAATGAGAACTTTATAAGCTGCATGCTTGTTGGCCGCAAATGATCTGGCACTGCCTCAGTCCGATTTGGCCTCCTCCCAAACATTCAAATGGGCACAAAAAGATGATCGTCACCAACAATGACCAGTTAGAAGGACTCAAAGCCTGCGGCCGCGCGGTTGCTCGCACCATTCGTGAAATGGGGGCGGCCTTAGAAGCGGGGATGACAGCGAAAGAGCTGGATGATCTGGCGCGCACGATATTGGAACAAGAGGGTGCGGAATCTGCCCCCGAAAAGATTTACAGTTTCCCCGGTGCGACCTGTATTTCGATTGAACCGGTGATTGCTCATGGTTGGGCTGACGGGCAGACGATGAAAGCAGGCGATCTGGTTAATATCGATGTATCAGCCTGCAAAAATGGGTATTTTACCGACGCTGGCGCAACCTTTATCTTGCCCCCAATAGCACCGGAAAAAGAAGCGATTGTTGCCGCCGCCAAACGGGCGCGCGACAAGGCGATTCTAGGCCTTAGGGCGGGTGCTCCGATGCAGGTCATTCCAAAGGCATTCCAAAAGGTCGCGAAAGCAGGTGGTTATTCGATCATCGAAAATCTGCTCGGCTGTCACGGGGTTGGCACTACTTTGCACGATAAACCCGAAATCCTGGCGATCCCTGACCGCGCAGACCGCCGGTTGCTTTTGGACGGGATGGTGTTAGCGATTGAGCCTTTTCTGTCTACTGGAGCGGATTATGCCAATGACGGCGACCGGGAATGGGAACTGTTTACGCCCGGTTGTCTGACGGCACAGTTCGAGCATTCCGTGGTGATTAGTAAAAATGGCCCGATTATTTTGACGGTCTGATTCTTCGGTTCTTGAGAGACCGCGCATAAAAAAAGGCCCGCCAATGGCGGGCCTTCTGTTTTTGATTGACTGCCCAAACTTAGGCTTTAGGAGCAGCTGCTTTCACAGCTTCGTCAACATGTGGAAGGTAGTATTCGAAGTTTTTCACGAACATACCAGCCAATTTTTTGGCCTGTGCGTCAAAGGCAGCTTTATCAGCCCAAGTATCGCGTGGCATTAGCAGTTTGTCATCAACACCAGGGCATGACAGAGGAACCTGAATGCCGAAGAAGTCGTTGGTGCGGAAGTCCATGTTAGCCAAAGAACCGTCAAGCGCTGCAGTTAGCAGAGCGCGGGTTGCTTTGATTGGCATGCGGGAGCCAACACCGTAAGGACCACCGGTCCAACCGGTGTTAACCAGCCAGCAGGTTACCTGATGTTTTTCCATCATTTCACGCAGCAGGTTGCCATATTCGGAAGGATGGCGAGGCATGAATGGAGCGCCGAAGCAAGTAGAGAAGGTTGCTTCTGGTTCAGTTACGCCTTTTTCAGTGCCGGCCACTTTCGCGGTGTAACCAGACAGGAAGTGATACATGGCCTGTTCTGGTGTCAGTTTGGCAATCGGAGGCAGAACACCGAAAGCGTCGGCGGTCAGCATGATGATGTTTTTAGGCTGTGGAGCGCGGCCGGTTAGGGATGCGTTCGGAATAAAGTCGATTGGGTAAGAAACACGAGTGTTTTCAGTTTTCGAACCATCATTGTAATCAGGGATATCGGTGATTGGATCGATAACCATGTTTTCAACGATCGCACCAAATGTATGCGTGGTTGCGAAAATTTCAGGCTCGGCTTCTTCAGACAGACGGATTGTTTTTGCGTAGCAGCCGCCTTCGAAGTTGAAGACGCCGTTTTCGCCCCAGCCGTGCTCGTCATCACCGATCAATGTGCGGTTTGGATCAGCAGACAGGGTGGTTTTACCCGTACCGGAAAGGCCGAAGAAGATCGCGGTGTCACCATCAGGGCCAACGTTTGCGGAGCAGTGCATTGGCATGATGTTCTTTTCTGGCATCAAGTAGTTCAGTGTTGTGAATACTGATTTCTTGATTTCCCCAGCGTAAGAAGAACCGGCAACCAGAATGATTTTTTTGGTCAGGTTGATCGCGATGCAGGTTTCAGAACGAACACCGTATTTTTCAGGATCTGCTTTAAACTCTGGGAAGTCGATCACTGTCAGCTCTGGAACAAAAGAAGCAAGTTCTTCATATTCCGGACGGATCAACATGTTGCGGATAAAATGAGACTGCCAAGCAAGCTCGGTTACGACACGGGTTGGCAGGCGATGCTCGACATCAGCTCCACCATAAAGGTCCTGAGCAAAAAGTTCTTTGCCTTCTGCATAGGCCATCATGTCTGCATGCAGCAGGTCGAAAGCTTCTGGCGTCATTGCTTTGTTGTTGTCCCACCAAATAGTATTTTCGGTGGTAGCGTCACGCACGGTAAATTTGTCTTTGGGAGAGCGACCAGTGTGCTTGCCTGTATCTACAGCGAAAGCGCCGCCATAGATCAAACGTCCTTCTTTGCGCACCAGTGCTTCTTCTACCAGTTTAGGAAAACGATAGTTCCAATGTACGCTGCCGAGGTTACGCAGACCAGCTTTGTCTACGCCATAGGATTCGTTCCATTTGCCGAATTGTTTCACTTTTCAAGCCCCTTGAGACACTCTTAAGTTGTAAAAAACTGACCTGTATGGTCAGTCCGATCGTACTTTTGCAGTTCAATCTTCGGTTCGCCAAGGTCTGTGAATCTTGTATCGTTTGGCGGGTGGCACCGCTCTTTACACGACACATGTTTCCAGAAAACTGCCTGACCTTCGTCTTTTCTTTATCAGGTCGGGCTCCGTAACAGTCCTAATGCCGAACACTGGGCATGTCATAGCCGCGTAAATTTGTCGTGTCGTTGATATTTCGCAAAACTGCGCTTGCGGAAATCAACAACTTATAAGCACTTAACCTGATGGAAATGGCTTCGAATATTACACTTTATGATAAGGTTTTGCGGTTTTCCCCCGTTAATTTACCGTCAGTGGGGAGAAAAGAATTGGCCGAAAGCCGCCAATAATTTTTGCAATCGTTACAAATTTTGTAAGTGGGGGAACTGGGTGTTGTTGCCACAATTTTGCAGCTTTCGCCCTTTAGGTCTGCAACCAAGGTGACAGAGCTGTGTTTTTGGCATATCTGTCAGGTAGCAAAAGCAGAGCTAAATTCGCTCCATGTCTTATGTTTGTTGATAACAATGACCGGCGGAACAGACTCTTCTGCATTCAACGCTTTTTGCGTATGCGGGACGATCAAGGAAAGGAAACGGCGTGGCAACCATTGCCCTTGTCGATGACGATCGCAATATTTTGACTTCAGTGTCCATCGCACTGGAAAGCGAAGGGTATAAAGTAGATACCTACACGGACGGTTCGTCCGGGCTGGACGGCATATTGCATGCACCGCCCGACCTCGCGATTTTGGACATTAAAATGCCGCGCATGGACGGGATGGAACTGTTGCGTCGTTTGCGGCAAAAAACAGATCTGCCCGTTATCTTTCTTACGTCCAAGGACGAAGAGATTGATGAGTTGTTTGGCTTGAAGATGGGCGCTGACGATTTTATCCATAAACCCTTCTCTCAGCGCCTGTTGGTTGAGCGGGTAAAGGCGGTTTTGCGTCGTGCACAGGCCCGTGAAGCCGCTGTGAAAGTCGGTGCTCAGACTGACAAGTCGGATATGCTTGAACGTGGCCAGCTATCAATGGATCAGGAGCGCCATACTTGTACGTGGGGCGGAAAAGCGGTGACGCTAACGGTGACGGAGTTTCTTATCCTATTTTCATTGGCTCAGCGCCCAGGCGTGGTCAAAAGCCGCAATGCCCTGATGGATGCGGCGTATGAAGATCAGGTTTATGTAGATGATCGCACCATCGACAGTCACATCAAAAGGCTGCGCAAAAAGTTCAAAGTTGTCGATGATAATTTTGATATGATCGAAACATTATATGGGGTTGGTTATCGTTTTCGTGAGCAACCGCTCTAGACCAGATGGGACAGGCGGGTTTGCGTTGTTTGCAACAAGGGTTTCGCCTGACCTGATTTGATCGATACAACAAGGGTCAATGACATCTAACGATACCAATTTTGAAACCTGTTTCGATTGACTGTATAAAAGCGAGGTGGGGTCGGTTTTCCGACCCTTCGGAACGCTTTGTTTGGTCGCCAACTGCTTTAATAGGTCGTGACCATCGCCGTTTCAGATGGCCCTGTTCGGAGCGTTGATAACGCCAGTACTCTCTTCGGTTGCATTGGTGATGGTGTTGATTCAATGGCTCACTAAAGGTCAATAGATCGGGCCGAATGCGTTCGTTTTGGGCGATCGGTCCGGTTCGGAAAAGTTATGCTGCAGAAAAACGAGCGAAATGATTTGGAACAGAAAAGAAAACGCAAGGTCTTCCGAAATGGCGGTCGTCGCGTCCGTTCGCTGTTCAGGCGTTTGACGTCTTCTGTTGCTTTTTCTTCTCTGACCCGGCGCATTGTTTTTCTTAATCTTGCAGCTCTGGCTGTACTGGTGCTTGGTATCCTCTATCTCAACCAGTTTCGGGAAGGATTGATCGATGCACGGGTTACATCTTTGCTCAGTCAGGGCAAGATTATCGCTGGAGCTGTCTCGGCATCTGCTGCCTCTGAGGCAGATGCGATCACCATCAATCCTGACCGATTGCTGGAGCTTCAGGCCGGGGAAACGTTTACTCCAGCAGATGATACTTTCGGTTTTTTTGATTTTCCGATTGATCCCGAGCGCGCGGCGCCCATTTTGCGCGCCGCTATTTCTCCCACAGATACCCGAGCGCGCATCTATGATGTGACTGGCAATCTGGTCATTGATTCCCGCCAGTTGCACGCGCGCGGAATCTTGAGATTTGATCTGGACGATCCAGTGCAGGTGCATGATGAAACATGGAGGGAAAAATGGGATCGGTTCATCAGTTGGCTACGTCAGGCCGACTTGCCGCTTTATAAAGAGTTAGGCAGCACAGACGGGCGTGGTTATCCTGAAGTGGCTTTGGCGCTTGATGGTACTTCAGCGTCCATAGTTCGGGTAAATGACAAGGGGCGCTTGATCGTTTCGGTTGCTGTGCCGATCCAGCGGACGCGCGTCATTGCTGGGGCACTCTTGCTTTCTACGCGGGATGGAGAAATCGACGAAATTGTTCAGGCCGAACGGTGGGGCATCGTCCGGTTGTTTCTCATTTCGGCGCTGGTGACGGGCACGCTATCAATCTTGTTGGCAGGGACGATCGCGGGGCCGGTGCGTAAGCTGTCTGAGGCTGCGGAACGGGTGCGGCGTGGCGTCAAAGACCGTGAACAAATTCCTGATTTTTCTGATCGCAAGGACGAAATCGGGCAGCTGAGCAAGTCCCTGCGAGATATGACCAAAACGCTCTACCAACGCATGGATGCGATCGAAGCCTTTGCTGCAGATGTCGCGCATGAATTGAAAAATCCGCTGACCTCATTGCGTTCTGCTGTTGAAACCTTGCCGCTTGCCAAAAACCCGGACTCCCACGAACGACTTATTAATATTATCTTGCATGATGTGCGCCGTCTTGATCGTTTGATTTCCGATATTTCGGATGCATCGCGCTTGGATGCTGAGTTGGCAAGGCAAGAATCGGAAACCATCGATTTATATGCGCTGCTTGGAACTATTGTAGAAATACAAAATGAAATCGGATCAAAATCCGACGTCAGCGTCGCTTTGGCACTGGGGAACGAGACCGATGATCCCTCTGTCTTTTATCGAGTGAACGGCAGTGATAGCCGGTTGGGGCAGGTTTTTGTCAATCTGATTGATAACGCGCGTTCCTTCACGCCGGAAGGTGGGCAGGTTCATGTTGGCTTGGCTCGCAAGGGCGGCTATGTCGTCGTGACCGTTGATGATGACGGAAGGGGCATTCAGGCCGAGGATGTAAACCGAGTCTTTGAGCGCTTCTATACCGACAGACCGGAAGGCGAGGATTTTGGGCAGAACTCAGGTCTAGGCCTGTCGATATCCCAACAAATTATTGAGGCCTATCAAGGAACAATCAAAGCGTCCAATCGCTTGCGTGAAGAGGAAAGCGACCAAGAGCCTGTCGTGGTGGGCGCTCGGTTTACTGTGTCTCTGCCTGCCATTGCCAGCCGCGCGACGAAAAAAACAGATTCAATTTCCGATCAATCGCGCTAAGCTGTTTTTGGCCAATGCCAGAGACCAAATTCCAGTTTAGCAGGAGAGGGTGATGCCTCTGTATCTTGATCCCGACTCAGATCAGACATGTGATGGGCCTCTTTTTGAACTGCCTGCTCATTTGCGCGCTCACGCTCAGACCATGCATGCTGCCGCAGTTGTACTTGGGCGCTTTTGTGTTTTGTTGCGAGGGCCGACGGGTAGCGGCAAGTCTTTCTTACAGCGGCAATTGCGGCAGCAAGCCGATTGGAAAGGACTTTATTCGGCTCTGATCAGCGATGACTACATTCAGTTGGCCCGGGCACCTCTGCGGTTTAAACAAACGGTTGCATCGGCTTGTCCGCCTTTGTTGGCCTTTGCACCAGTCGTCACTCGCAGACTTGAAGAAGTGCGGGGGGTGGGCGTCATATCAATCTCTCGAGATGATTTTGTTGAGCAAGCCGTTGTGTCTTTGCTTGTTGATTTGGTTCACCCAGTTCAAATGGAGCGCATGCCAACCAGAGAAAATGGAGTTGTCGACTGTTTGGGCCACTCCATTGCGCGCATGTCGGTACCCCAAAGATCGGCTTTGGCTGCTTCAGAATTGATTTTTGCCCGTCTATCCACATGGAAGGATGGCTGCTAGCCGCCATGCATCGACTTTAGGGCTTGCGTTCGGCACGTGAGTGGTGAAGATAGACAAACCTTTAGTGCATTCGGTGCACATTTTGTGATCAGATGGCAAGATCCTGCCCCTAGGGTCGCCAAGCACCGAGGAAAAGGAGAGCTGACACAGCATGATTGGTCTTGTTCTTGTTACACACGGTCGTTTGGCCGAAGAATTCCGGTCCGCTCTAGAGCATGTTGTTGGACCTCAGGAGCAGATTGAAACCATCTGCATCGGGCCAGATGATGACATGGAGCAGCGTCGGCAGGATATTCTTGATGCGGTAGAAACCGTCGATAAAAATCACGGCGTTGTCTTGTTGACTGACATGTTTGGTGGTACGCCGTCGAATATGGCGATTTCGGTGATGGATAAGGATCGCATCGAGGTGATTGCGGGCGTGAATTTGCCGATGTTGATCAAGCTCGCCAGTGTGCGTGCTGATCGTTCAATCATTGAAGCCGTAAATGAAGCTTGTGAAGCCGGCAGGAAATACATTAACATTGCCAGCAAGCTGCTATCGGGTGAATAGTGGCTGGCCTTCATGATTTGCAATTAGAAAGCACAGCGGTTTCCGTGTCACAAAATCCTGTTTCCGATCGACTAACTATCAAGAATAAGCGTGGTCTGCATGCCAGAGCCTCAGCAAAATTTGTCCAGTTGGTTGATCAGTTCGATGCTGCCGTTACTGTCTCAAAGGATGGTCAATCGGTGTGCGGTAATTCTATCATGGGGTTGATGATGCTCGCTGCAGCGCCGGGGTGCTGCATTGACGTGGTGGCATCGGGAAGTGACGCAAAAGATGTGCTGGATGCTATTTCCAGTCTCATTGATGATCGTTTTGGCGAGGGCGAATGACCCTCAGCTCGCTCTTCTGGGGTGGTTGCGTCAACCTAGCAATGCGCTACTGCTCTGACTATGATTCCTGTAATTCGTTCATTTATAACGAGTTTTCCCCCGTAAAAAAATCCCTATAATTCAATAGCTTAATATTCCAAAAAAATACTAGCGAACATTGATGGATGCTAGTAAACTTAGCTCGAAGTCTTTCGGGAACAGCTTTCTGTGACGTCTCAAAAGGATTTTGGCCAAGTGAACTTGTTTGTTTTTTTTGTGTCTAAAATGAAAATTTTAGGTATTCAAAAGGCATTCGATAGGATAAACGGCTGAATTTGTGATTTGAAAGGTTCTGAAGTAAAGTATATCTCAAATATAATCCCAACATCGATGCTTTTTTGATGGTGGCTGTTGTTTTGTGTCGAGATCGTTCATTGACGAGCTACCATAAGAATTGTTAGTCTCCGCAGCGTTGAAAAAATATGGACCATTCGTCGGCTGTGCAAGACTGATATGAACGGTGAAGGTTCGGATTTTATTCTTTTGACTGGCCAATGTCCCCCTGCGATTTTGGCGCAAACATTCTAGTGTCTATGCAGTGATGCAAAAAGGCACATATCAATTTCAGATGACCGGATTTTGCGAGAAGAATGCTTTTTGAAATGACAGGTCTCGAAGACATGAAACAACCACCCCGGAGGTTACTATGAAACGATTTTTGATCGCTGCCCTGATGTTGTCAGGCACAGCCATTTCTGCAAATGCTGCAGATTGCGGCAAAGTCACAATCGCTGATATGAACTGGAGTTCTGCTACTCTTATCGCCAATGTGGATCGCTTTATCCTTGAACATGGCTTTGGCTGTGAAGCAGAACTGGTGCCGGGCGATACGATGCCAACCGGTACATCCATGATCGAGAAGGGTGAGCCTGACATTGCACCTGAATTCTGGTCAAACTCCATGAAGGAAGCGCTCGACAAGGGTGTTGCCGATGGGCGCCTTGCAGTTGCTGGACAGTCTTTGTCTGACGGCGGCGAAGAAGGTTTTTGGGTGCCAACCTATATGGTTGAAAAAGACCCTAGCTTGGCGACTATCGAAGGTGTGATGAAAAACGCCAAACTCTTCAAACATCCTGAAGATCCAGAACTCGGTGGCTTCTATGGCTGTCCTGCAGGCTGGAACTGTCAGATTTCGAGCGGCAATCTCTTTAAAGCTCTGAAGCTTGAAGAAGCCGGTTTCGATTTGATCGATCCAGGTTCAGGGGCAGGCCTGTCCGGTTCCATTGCCAAGGCCTTTGCACGCGAAGAGGGCTGGTTTGGTTATTATTGGGCTCCAACCGCGGTTTTGGGCAAATATAAAATGACCAAAGTCGATTTCGGTTCTGGAATTGATGAGGACCATTTCAAGACATGTACCACTCAGGCTGAATGTGCGGATCCAAAACCAACGATGTATCCGCCTTCCTTGGTACAGACCATCTCCACTGCTGATTTTGCCAAAGGGCATGATGTCATCAACACCTATCTGGGCACACGTTCGTTCAAAAACTCTCAAATGAACGAATTGCTCGCATGGATGGAAGACAATCAGGCCGATGGTGAGACTGCTGGCATTCATTTCCTCATGGAGAACGAAGCCCAGTGGACAGCTTGGCTGCCTGCCGAAGCTGCTGCAAATGTCAAAAAGGCTCTTGCTGACTTGTAAGTAGCGTATTTACGCCCGTTTTGGGTGCATCGATCCCGGACCAGAGAACTGGTCCGGGATTTTTGCGTTCCAATACATTGATTTTACGCTATGGGGAAACCCACAAAAGAACATGGATTTTTCGCGGCACCATGTCGCAATGGCCTACCATTGCAAACCAGCTACGAAACGAAACAACATCGGAGAGAAGCAAATGGCGGAGTCGTCATGGCTAACCCAATTTCCAGAGCTCGATAGAGCGGATTTGTTATTAATAAAGAAAACCCTTGATGGTGGTTTTCGAAACTTCTCGCGGGAATATGGCGATGTGATCGAAAGCTTATTTGATCCTCTTCTCGCTTTCCTGATCTGGTTTGAAAAACTTCTTCTCACTACGCCTTGGCCGATCATTGTCTTCGTTATCGGAGCCATCGTGTTCAGCGCCAGCCGCTCTTGGAAGCTTTTGACCGGCGTTGTTATTTCTCTGTTTCTGATTGGTTATTTCGGAATGTGGGAAGATACGATGCGGACCCTTTCCATGATTACGGTCTGTACGTTGCTCTCCATTTTTGTTGGTATTCCTGTTGGCATCATCATGGCGCGATCAGATCGCGCCCAATCGGTGTTCACTCCGATTCTGGATGTGATGCAGACAATGCCAGCTTTTGTTTACCTCATTCCGGTGGTAATGCTGCTCGGGATCGGCAAAATTCCTGGTTTGATTGCCGTGGTGATCTATGCCATCCCTCCTGTTATCCGCCTCACCAATCTTGGTATACGGCTTGTTGACAAAGAGGTGCTTGAAGCGGCCACTGCGTTTGGAGCAACATCGCATCAGCGTTTGTTTAGCGTCCAAATTCCGTTGGCTATGCCGACCATTATGGCTGGTATCAACCAGACCATTATGATGGCGCTGGCTATGGTTGTTGTTGCTTCTATGATTGGCGTGAAGGGGCTGGGCCAACCCGTGCTCAAATCCATTACCAATCAGTATTTCACGCTCGGCCTTTTCAACGGTCTCGCGATTGTTGCACTAGCGATTATCTTCGATCGTGTTTCTCAAGCCTATGCAAAGCGTAGTCAGAAGCATATGAAGGGAGCCCACTGATGAGTGAACCTCTGATTGAAGTCCAAGGGCTTTACAAACTGTTTGGCAATGAACCTAAAAAGCATATGCATCTGGTTCATGAAGGCCTTTCAAAAGACGAAATTCTGGCAAAGACCGGTCATACGTTGGGTCTTAAAGATATCAACCTTAAGATCCAGAAAGGCGAAATTTCGGTTATCATGGGCCTGTCCGGCTCGGGAAAATCGACTCTCATTCGCCACTTCAACCGCTTGATCGATCCTACCGAAGGTCAAATCCTGGTGGACGGCACGGATGTTGTGAACCTGAACCAAGCTGAATTGGAACAGTTTCGCCGTCACAAAATGTCGATGGTGTTCCAGCGCTTTGGTCTTTTGCCTCACCGTACTGTGCTCGATAACGCCGCTTTTGGCCTTTCAGTTCAGGGTGTTCGGAAAAAGGAAGCGCATGAACGTGCTGTTGAGTGGCTGGAAACGGTTGGACTCGGCGGCTATGAAAATCAATATCCTTCCCAGCTGTCTGGTGGACAGCAGCAAAGGGTTGGGCTTGCTCGTGCGCTGGCCACCAATGCTGAAATCCTGTTGATGGATGAAGCTTTTTCCGCTTTGGATCCGCTGATCCGATCCGAGATGCAAGATCAGCTGGTCGAGCTGCAAGAGAAGTTGCACAAGACCATCATCTTTATCACGCACGATTTGGACGAAGCTCTGCGCCTTGGTAGCACTATCGCTATTCTCAAAGACGGGGAGCTGGTGCAAGACGACAAACCGGAAGAAATCTTGCTCAACCCAGCGACTGAATATGTCGAGGCATTTGTGCGGGATGTGAACCGCGCGCGTGCGCTTAATGTTGAGACGGTGATGCAGCCGCAGACCTTCCGTATCACTTCGGAAACCATTGCTGGTGCCCTTAAACAGATGCGAGCGCATAAAGATGATTATGCTTTCCATGTGACCGATGACGGCTATCAGGGCACTTTGACTCAAGAAGGCCTTGAAGAAGCCTATGAGGAAAATGCGACCGGTAAGTTGACCGAAGAGCATTATGACGACGTTACTCAGATTGCTCCGGATGCGGCACTTGAAGAAATTTTGCCTGAGACTATTTCAGCAGACCATCCTGTCCCTGTTGTCAATGAAGAAGGCGAACTGCAGGGCGAGCTGTCTCGAGATGCTTTGGCTGAAATTTTGAGCCCTGAGAGCTCTGATAATATGAGCGCTACAGAGCAAGTCGATGCCAAGGAACCTACTGACAAGAAAAGTGCCGAGCCTGCCTGATAGGGCGGAGTTGGGGCCGCTTTCACTTGGTTTGGTTTCGCAGGTTGACTAAGAGCGGAAGTAAAATCGGAATCACTAGAAACTAAAAAGGGTGCCTCCATTGGGCACCCTTTTTTAATAAGTTTTCAATCTTGAATGGGATTAGTCTATCCAAGATTGTTTCGCATTTGTACAAACCGCATCGCACGCCTCGATGATGAAATGTCGAGGTCTTTATAATGTACGATGCTGCGTCCCGCAGCGCTCAGTGGGAGTTTTAGCTTTTCACTACGCATGCCAATAAGCTTTGTGTAGGCCTCTACGCTTGTGTCCAGTGATTTGCATAAAATTGCAATCGGGTCTTCATTGGCCTGATAAAAGGCATTGGAGACAACCGCTTCATCCATGTCTGCAATCGCTGCCAACAGGAGGATGACATCCGGGCCTCTGTTTGCATCGGTCAGTTGTATCAAGACTTCGGAAAAATCAGCCTTGCCTTCTTTGACGTCGGCAATGAGCATCTTTGTTTCTATCCGACCTTTGCGTCCGGTAAATTTTTCAGCGACCACACGCTTTTGAGCCAAGTCGACCAATTCGCATGCAGCCTCTGAGTTGGTTGCAAACAACTTGGCTAATCGGCGCTTGCCTTCGGGAGGCAACAAAGGAAGGAGGGCCTTTGCAGCTGCTTCTGTAATATCGGGACGAGCGCTCAGGCTGGCTTGTAAATTCTGATCGCCGGATGCGTTTTCTACCAGTGAATCGAAGCCCTTGGGCGTAATCTCTGCACCATGGTTTTGCGTTACCTTATGCCAGACTTCTCGCGTTCCATTTTCGATCAAAGCGTCGGTGACTGTTCCGCTGAGCGTCTCTCGTTGGGCGATGCTCTCCAAATGCTGTTGGGACAGGGTCTGGGAAAATGCGACAAAATCTTCATCTGTCAATACCGGACTATGTTGCAACATAGGGCCCGCGACGGTTACGTCATCCTGCGCCAATTGCCGTGCAACGTCTGCTGGTAGTGTTTCTTGCGGGGCAACGCGCTGGGAAAATTCTGCGCGGCCATCCATGTCGACATCATCCAACATTTTAAGGACGATATCTCGAAATATGAGGGCCTCATGCTGGCTGTGGTGTTCAGCGCCATCGAAAAACATGTCTGCCACGCGTCCAAGCAGTTCGCGTCGTTTGTCGCTCGATTTTTCACGGGCAAGATCTGAAATTGTATCCAGCATTGAGAGCCTCTTTTCTAATTATTTGATGTAATTCTAGAGAAGTGACAATAAAATACTGTTAATTATGACAAGTCTTGATACGTATGAAGATAAGAAAATAGCCTCTTTTTTTCGCGAAAAGAGGCTATCTGTAAACAGTGTAAATTTTGTATGACTTACCAGGCGATGCGATCGATATTTTCAAACTCGATCTGGCTACCATCAGCGAAGTCAATTGTTCCTGAAGCATCGTCGGAGAGCAAAAACTCGTGATCATTGCTGTCAGAAACACTACCGCTGGTTATATTCAGGGTCCAATCATCACCAGCCGGGATCTCTTCTCCAATTCCCCCTTGTGTCGAGTTCGACCCATCCGCAGCGAAGAGTTCAATGGAGTCCGTCCAATCTGCTCCGGCACCCCCGTCGATATGGTCACTACCGTCGCCGATCATATAGAGGAACATGTCATTGCCATCCCCTCCGGCCATGATGTCATCGCCAAGACCACCTGTGATGGTATCATCGCCTGATAGGCCTGCAATTTTATCATTGCCTTCCGAACCGGTTAGAACGTCATTCCCGTCTGCGGTGGGGGCTTCTTGATATGTCACTTCGGTGATTTGATAATCAGAGCCATTGCTGCCATCTGTTTGCATATTGCTGCTAAAGACAATTTGATCGAAATTCTGATCAAAAGCCACATCAACAGTGCCGGTTCCGGACCCACTTCCTGTTTCGGTAAAGTCCCCCTCACCAACGAGCTTGCCATCATTATAAGCTTGATAATGCCCTTCCTCGCCATAATCAGACGAGTATAGATGCTGGAAATCAAAACTTGCAGAAGACACATCCTTGTCAAAATCAACAATAACAGTTTCTGATTGTCCCGTTGCTGAATCGTAGGCCAATTGATTGTCCATACCGCTATCGGTATGAGTGACGCCGCCGTTTGCGCCCAAACCGCTGTCCCAAGTGTCGATATTTGCGGCGCTGGCCTCGCTCAGTTCACCATTGACCAAATTTTGAGCGGTTACGGTATATCCATTCTCGGTATCAGACCAATTGGTTGTGTTTATAACGCCAGCTTGCCCAGACGTCATAGAGGTGCCGGTGATAGAGAGGCCTCTTGTTCCTTCATTCACATCTGCCACAGCGATGGTGAAGTCTTCTGACATCGTGCCGCCATTGCCATCATCGGAGGTTATTGTGAGGGCAATGTTTTCTTCTGTTTCATGATCCAGCGCTACACGATCTTTGAGTTTTAACTGCATGTTGCCCGCGCCATCATCGACGACTTCAAAGCGGTCATCGGAGACTGAATACGTATGCGTATCGGATGTGTCGACGTCCGTGGTTGACAGTGTGCCGATCACCGCGCCTGCGTTGTTCTCAGTCACAGAAGAGGACGAAAGGTCTACTGCCGTTGGTCCATCATTGGTGCCTGCTACGTTGAAGGTTAGCGTGCCCGTATCTGTCGATCCATTGCCATCAGCAGCTTCAAAGTCGACTGTAACAGTCCGCGTTTCTCCTGCTGCCAAATCGTCAAAATCAGATCCGGTGCTGAATTGGAACCCTTGATTGGTCCGTGTTTCTCCGGCCATGGACGGGTTCGAATTAAACGCAATAGAGCCGTGGCTCGGACCGTCGACGATCTTGAAGCTTGCCTGATCTCCATCCACGTCATTCGCCATCATTGAATGCCCTAGGTTTTGACCCTCAGAAATATTGTAACTGTAGTCATAGGCGGTGACTGCTTCATTGACATCGGCGACGTTAATGGTGAAGTCTTGATCAAAGCTGCCGCCATTGCCGTCATTGGAGGTTACGGTGAGGGTTACAGACTCTTCCGTCTCGTGATTCAGCGATACACCATCTTTGAGTTTGAGCTGCATGTTGCCTGCGCCATCATCAGCTACCTCAAAGCGGCGGTCCGAGACGGTGTAGCTGTGAGTGTCACTGGTGTCCGCATCGGAGGAAGACAGAGTGCCAATCACTGCGCCTGCATTGTTTTCAGTAACATCGCTTGCTGTCAGATCGACGGCTGTTGGTGCATCATTGGTGCCGGTAACTTCAATCGATATAGTGCCGGTGTCCGTTAAGCCATTGCCATCATCTGCTGTGAAGTCAAAGGAGACTGTGCGGCTTTCGCCAACGGCAAGATCATCAAAATCTGTGCCGGGTACAAAGCTGTAGGAGCCATCTGCATTGACCGTGACCGAACCTTGCGTAGGACCGGCGGACAGGCTGTAAGTGATGCTGTCACCATCCAGATCGGATGCGGTGGCCGTGCCTTTCAAGGACGCATTCTCAGACGTGGTGCTAGTGCCATCGTTTGCTGTGACGGCTTCATTGAGATCTCCTACGTCAATGGTCAACGTCTGGCTGTCACTCAATCCGCCGCTATCGGTGACCGTCACTGTGACGTCGAGTGTCGCTTCGGTCTCATGATCAAGGCTGTTGCCATCTTTGAGTTTGAGAACCGTTGAACCGGACCCGTTGTCGACCACTTCAAAACGGTCGTCAGAAACACTATAGGTGTGGGTGTCTGCATCGTCGGGGTCTGTTACACCCAAGACCGCAATTTCCGCGCCAGTTTCATTCTCCAAAACACCAAAGCCATCACTGTCGGTGATTTGGAAATTATCCAAAATGGTGCCGTAGTTATTGTCGCTGCCTATCTCGGTGAAGGTGATCGTATCAGAGCCGTCGCCCGACCCAGCTGTGATGTTCAAGGCATAACTGTTCCAGCCCATGCCGTCGACAGAAGGATCTATGGTGGCGATTACTTCCCCATTCCAGCTGACCTGAACCACGCTTTGGCCTGCCGCATCCTCGGCGCTGCCCTTACCGCTTCCGTCTGCTCCGCGAGATTTCAGGTCCAATGTGACAGTGTATTCGTCGCCATCTTTAAGCCCGTCCATTACGCGGCTCAATTCACCGTTGGTCTCGCCGGCAAGGTCAACGTGATAGTCGCCGTCGGAGGCTCCTAGTCCCATATGCCCTGCTTCATGGACATCAATATCGGTCTGGGTCCAACCGTCAATGGTTGCGCCTTGATACCAGCCTGTGCCGTCTCCTCCTCCATGTTCCCCATTGCTGAAGCTCTCAAAGCTTCCGTTATAGAGGAAGTTAAAGGAGCCATCCGCGCTGAGAGATGGCGCTTCATTAACATCACCGACATTGATCGTCAGTGTCTGGCTGTCACTTAGTCCACCACTATCGGTTACTGTCACAACCACGTCGACCGTGTCTTCCACTTCATGATCAAGGCTGTTGCCATCCTTGAGTTTCAGCGTCATCTGGCCGTCTTGTTCTACAACTTCAAAACGCTCGTCTGAAACGGCATATGTATGGCTGTCACCCTCATCTGGATCGGCTACGGACAAGATCGCAATGGAGGCTCCGGTGTCATTTTCTGACACGGTCAGCAATTCATTGCCGTCAGCATCAAAGTTGCTTATCCGCACATTGTCGATGCCGAAAGCTTCGTCGGCAATTGATTGGTCCAGTGAACTGGATATGCTGAAATCAATGGCACTATCAGGATTGTTGACGGTGATCTGGACCTGATGGACCTGATCATTGTACCCCCCGAACATGTCATTGGTGTTTTCGTCATTGGTGACCAGTGTCCAGGAAACATTACCAGATGTGCCCGAAGCCGTTTCATTGCTCCAGTTGAAATCCATTGGTATTTCAATGGTCTCGCCAGCGACTTCAATGATGATCATCTCTGCGCCGGAATTGCCACTATAATTATCACCTCGTCCGTCCCAGCTATCAATTTCGAGAAGATCAAATTCAATAACGGTGCTTTCGGCTGCGTCAGGTGTTGTCAAAGACGTTGAGGTCCCTTCCATGCCGCTTTCAAAGCCAAAGCGGCCAAGGATGGTGTTTGACGACCCATCATCGGTGCGTGTCGTGTTGGACCAACCGTCAGCATCACTCTCAAAGTCTTGCAGATTGTCCGCCTCGTGAGAAAGTACCGGTGCTTCATTAAGGTCTGCCACGTTGATCGTGAAGTCATCCGAGGCGGTTCCGCCATTACCATCATCTGAAGTAATGGTAAGAGTGACGTTGGGCTCTGTCTCATGATCCAGTGAGACATCANTAGGACAGCAGGGGAGTAAAGTGGCCAGCTTCCTCAGATACGCTAAATGTTATTTCGACGGTAAACTGGCTCTGGTCGCCTAAAATGTCGCCATTTTCACTGACCGAAACAAAGGCATTGTTGCCGCTATCTTCATTGAGACTGATGCCATTGTTTGAAGAATTCAGATCTATCGCTGTCGGCGCATCATTGGTACCGGTGACTTCAATGGATATGGTGCCGGTGTCCGTTAGGCCATTGCCATCATCTGCTGTGAANGTTGAGCCGTTGCCGTCATCTGCTGTGAAGTCAAAGGAGATTGTGCGGCTTTCTCCAACGGCTAGATCATCAAAGTCTGTGCCGGGTGCAAAGCTGTAGGAGCCATCTGCATTCAGTGTGACGGTGCCTTGGTCTGGCTGTCCATCAAGGCTGTAGCTGATACTGTCACCATCCAGATCGGATGCGGTGGCATTGCCGTTCAGAGTTACATTCTCGGAAGTCGTGCCAGTCCCGTCATTGGCGGTGACCGCTTCATTGAGGTCAGCCACATTGATAGTGAAGTTCTGATCGAGAGTGCCACCGTTGCCATCATTGGAGGTGACGGAGAGGGTCACAGATGCTTCTGCTTCATGATCCAGCGATACGCCGTCCTTGAGCTTGAGCTGCATGTTGCCNNNTCCTGATCCAGAGTGCCGCCGTTGCCGTCATCGGATGTTATGGTGAGGGTTACAGATGCTTCTGCTTCATGATCCAGCGATACGCCGTCCTTGAGTTTGAGCTGCATGTTGCCCGCACCATCGTCGACCACTTCAAAACGATCATCCGAGACGGTGTAGCTGTGAGTATCGCTGGTGTCCACATCGGTTGACGTGAGGGTACCAATGATGGCGCCTGCGTTGTTCTCGGACACTGCCTGATTATAGACAATGGAGCTTTCAGACCAAGAGCTACCCTCAACATGCCCTTCGGAAAGATCGTGGTCGTTACCAGAAAGGTCGGCCAATGGGTCAAGACCGCTGAAGCCCCAATGTGCATTGAGACCGGCGTCTGTCGAATCGATGCCGTTGGTCGCATCGTCTTGGATCTGAGATATATCTCGAGCTTGGGAAAAAATGGCGACTTCATCTATATCACCAACGAAAACCTGATTGGTCGCAAATGAGCCACCTACACTATCCTGCTCTTGGCCGAGCACGATGGTGCCACCTGATGTCAAATTGACGCCAGTTTGCAAATTGTCGACCGAATATTCCAGCTGGCCATCAATATAGATGTCCAGAGATCCATCATCAGAATCTCGCACCACGGCCAAATCATGCGTTCCCCCATCATAGATGCTTGAATTGGGAATAGAGGTGGTAATCTTCTGATTGTTCAAATAGACGCTCAAAACACCTTCGCCGCTGTGCGATCCGACCAAAAAATCATTTTGATTGGTACCCGCCGAATAGGACAGCAGGGGAGTAAAGTGGCCAGCTTCCTCAGATACGCTAAATGTTATTTCGACGGTAAACTGGCTCTGGTCGCCTAAAATGTCGCCATTTTCACTGACCGAAACAAAGGCATTGTTGCCGCTATCTTCATTGAGACTGATGCCATTGTTTGAAGAATTCAGATCTATCGCTGTCGGCGCATCATTGGTACCGGTGACTTCAATGGATATGGTACCGGTGTCGGTTGAGCCATTGCCGTCATCTGCTGTGAAGTCAAAGGAGATTGTGCGGCTTTCTCCAACGGCTAGATCATCAAAGTCTGTGCCGGGTGCAAAGCTGTAGGAGCCATCTGCATTCAGTGTGACGGTGCCTTGCGCTGGCTGTCCATCAAGGCTGTAGCTGATACTGTCGCCATCCAGATCGGATGCGGTGGCATTGCCGTTCAGATTTACATTCTCGGAAGTTGTCTCTGAGCTGTCTTTCGCTTGGACCAAATGATTGACGTGTTCTGCCGAACCTTGTGTCGTTGAGCTGCCTCCGCTTGAGGAGCCCGATGAAAGTGATGCTGCTGTTGCTGATGATGCTAAAGGCTGTTCACCCTGACCGTTTGGTTGCGCACGCTCTTTTGGTTCTGTTGTGTCATGATTGAGGGACCGGCTTTCAGGTGCATTGTCCTGTGCGATATCGTCTGACGGAGCTGACAATCCGGTCAGAGAACCATTTGCAAAGGATCCCTCATTCTGTGTGGTTGGGATCGAAGATCCCGAATAGCTGCCTGATTGGGCTGATGGCACATAGTCGCCCGAATTTTGTGCTGCTCCACCTTGCGTTTCAGGCATCAAAACTTCGGCGTCATTGGCCAGACCATAGTGCAAATTCGGATTGAGGATATCCTGACGGGAGGCAAGCACATCGCCGGTATCATAGTCGCTTGTGGTCTTTTCCGCGTTGGCTTTTTGCATCGTCTGTTGAGCGCGATTGGCCTCATGCTTTGCCACGTCGTTGCTTGTCTTAATATCCGGGGTCTTGGTGTCAGCCATTTCCGTGATCCTCAATCTTCACGACCTAGAACGGTCAGGTATTTGGCATCGACATTATATCCAGTGTGATTAAGCGCTTGTTTGCAGGCATGGTTACGACGAAGTAAAAGTGGCCGGCATAGCCTTATTTTGTCGGATAATTGCAGTGTTGGTTAAGGAATGGTCAACAGAATTAAGGGCATATAGAGGGGACGCAAGAATTTTCATCTGCGACGTTTGGACCCTATTCGGCGGGCTGGCGTATGTTGCGAAAGAGATCCTCGGGATGACGACTCCATATCGATCAGACAGCGAAAAGGGTGTTTCTGGCCGGCAGCAGTCTGCATGGGCACGTCTGCATGAAGTTTTTAATCCCCCAAAATCCATGCAAGATTCCTGGTTTGCGCATTTGATCCGCGTGCCAAGACGGATCATTGCTGCGTCATTTGTGATCAATATGCTTGGGTTGGGTATGCCGTTGGTGATCTTGCAGATTTATGATCGCATCATCCCGAATATGTCTTACAACACCTTGTTCTATCTCATGGCCGGTTTGTTTGTTGTGATGGTGGTTGACACCATGCTTAAGGTTATGAGATCCCATATTTCTGGCTGGTCTGCTTCCTATATTGATTATGTTGCGGGTGTTGAAGCCGTCCGACGCGCGTTGTTGGCTCCTCCGTCAGCGTTGGAAAATGATGCTGCTAGCACTCACATCGATCGAATGAATGCTCTTTCGGCGACATCGAGAATGTTCGCTGGACCCGCCCGTATGGGGTTGGTTGATTTGCCGTTCATTTTTGTTTTTCTGGGTGTGATGGCGATCGTTAGCCCCTTGATTGCAAGTTTGCTGGTTGGACTATTTGCGATTTTCGCTTGGAGGCTGCTTGCAAGAGCGCAAGACATACAAATACTGCAAGATGAACGCCAGCAGCTGGACCGCCGCAAATATGATTTTGTAATCGAGGCCCTTTCGGGTGTCGAAACCATCAAAACCATGTCATGTGAACCGCAAATGATGCGTCGCTATGAAAGGTTGCAGGAATCCATTGCAGTTGCCTTTCATCAGTCCGTTAAACTTGACGGGGCAACCCAGTCGCTCTCCGCTGCTTTTGCTGCAGTTACCATGGTAACCATCGTCACAAGTGGCGCCCTTTTGGTGATACAGGGCACTCAGTCCATCGGTTCATTGGCGTGCTGCCTGCTTTTGGGTGGGCGCGCTGTGGAGGTTTTGGTGCGCTCTGTTCGATCCTGGAGCGAGATGAGCAACTTTGATCTGGTCAAAAAAAATGTGGATGCTCTGCTTACTATCAACCCGGAGCCTGACCGGAAAATAGAGAAAGCTAACTTGCAAACAGGGGCTGTGGTTCTGAAACATGTCACCATGGCCTCAAGTATGAATGAGGATGATCAGGCTTACACCATTTCACTCGACATCCCGAACGGGTCGATTATCGGCATTAAAGGCAACCAGCCAAGAGATGACCATCAGTTCTTGAGAATGCTCCGAGGCGTCGCTAAACCAGATGCGGGTGAATTGATGATTGGCGGGCGTAGCATTTACGATCTTGTTGATGCTGATCTGACAGACTCCATCGCCTATGTACCAAACAGCCCCGCTATTTTTAGTGGAAGTATTCTGGATAATCTTACTCTCTTCAAGACGCGAGACGGTCTGCAACAAGCTCGTGCCGCAGCCCAGTTGATTGGGCTTGAAAGTGACATTCAGCAGCTGCCTCATGGCTATGATATGATGATCGGGACCGGTGGCAATGAGACATTGCCACCTAGCTTCAGGCAACGCATATGTATCGCGCGTGCCATTGCGCAGCAGCCTCGTATCCTCATTCTGGAGGAAGCCAATGCATTGCTCGATCAGCGTGCCGACAATCTTCTGCGCAAGGGGCTTGAACAATTGCGAGGAACGATGACGATTGTTTTCCTGTCCAATCGCCCGTCCTTCCTCGCTCTTGCAGAGCGGCAATATATTCTCATAGACGGGGCGCTACAGAACCGTGAGGACCACCCATACCAAGCGACCCAAGCCCAAGCTAAGGGGAATGGCATCGCAAAAGCCATGCCAACGGCGGCGTCAACACTGGGAATGTCCGCATGAACGATAAAACACATGAAAAATCGGCCCCAACGGATCGTTCTATGCCTTTCGATGGTAAATCAACGGCTGGCCCCAAGATGACTGTCGCGCCGATAGGGAAGGCGCCAACGAAACAGAAAATGGCGCTTCCTCGTATGTTCCAAGGGGATATGCCGCGCCCTCAAAGAGGCGAAATCTCTCCGAATGCGCGCTTGTCAGATGTCGCGCAGCAAGTGAAACATGGTGAGGTGTCGCTTCAGGGTTTGGCCAACTATTCGGCGGAAAAAGAGTTTGCGAGCTTACCTGTCGACAAGGGAATTATGTCTGCGGAGGCAAGCGTCCAAGAGACTTTGCCAATCGCACCTGCGGTAGAAATCGGCCTTCAGGCCGAGCCTGTAGAACCCGATGTTGCGGTGCCCTACAACGAATATTCGGACTATGAAACCCTTTTGGGAATCAATGAACGCTGGAATGGTATTGATTACGGCAGTTCCGCTGGACGTTGTTTGCAGGTCTTGCTCCCACTGATGGGTTGGGGTGGCGATGGGCGGCATTTGGCTCAAGTCTTGCCCCATTTTAACACCGTAAACGATTTGACAGGCCTCAAGGCCGTCTTGACGCGGCTAAATTTTGTCGCAGTGGCAGACCAAGTGAGGCTATCATCGCTCTCACAGGAAAAACTGCCTTGCTTGTTTGAAGATAAAACGGGCATCGTGCATATTCTGTTGTCGGTTAATCACGGTGAAGGCACGATCAATAGCTTTTGCGGAGCCACGGGCGAGGAGAAAACGCTCAACTGTTTGGACCGTACGGAAACGATTTACCTGATCAAGCCGGTAGACATTGCCAGTCAGAAGCGGTTTGTGCAGTCCTTTGGCTGGGTCACACACGCTGCGGCTTCTTTTCGGAGGCTGTTTTTATCGTTGTTTGTGATCAATTTTGGCATCAATCTCGCTGCGATGGCCGTGCCAATTTTCATCATGTCTGTTTATGGATATGCGATTCCCTCCAAGGCGCCGGCCAGTCTGGGCATGTTTGTGGTTGGCATTGGCCTGATCATCACTGCGGATTATGCATTACGGCATCTGCGCACGCGGATATTGGCTTACATTGGTGCACGGTTCGATACTGCTCTCTCTGTGGAAGTCTTCCAGCGTTTGCTCTATATGCCCTATGCGATGATGCAGAATGCTTCGATGGGGTCACAGTTGTCTCGCTTGCGGCAATTCGAGAAGCTGCGCGAAATTTTTCTTGGGTCCTTCGGCACAGCTGTGCTGGATCTGCCCTTTGTGTTTGTGTTTATTATTGCAATCGCCATCATTGGCGGTTGGATTGCCGTGATACCGGCGGTCCTGCTTGTGGCCTATACAATTCTGGCCATCGTAACCGTGCCCATTGCAAAACGTCAGACCATGCAGTCGGGGGACGCCAAGTCCCAAAAACAGAATGTTATGATGGAACTGTTTCTTATGCATCGCGAAATTCGCAATGTCGGGGGTGGGGAAATATGGCAACAGCGCTATGAACAATCGGCTGCCAGCTTTGCGGCTCTTGATTTTAGGGCGCAGCATTTTTCGCAGAAAATTCAAATTGTCAGTCAGGCGTTTTCGATGGCCGCAGGTCTATGTACGCTCGGTGTGGGAACCATGATGGTTATGGCTGGTGATTTGGGGGTTGGTGGCCTGATCGCGATTATGGCATTAATCTGGCGCGTTTTATCACCGCTGCAAAATGCGTTTCTAAGCTTGTCGCGAGTTGGTAAGTTGATTGAAGCCATCCGGATGGTCAACAATCTGATGCGAATGCAGCCAGAACGTACCCCCGGTGTCATCCCGAGTATATCTCGCAATTTTGCTGGTCATATTACCACCAAAAATCTGTCATTCCGGTATCCGCAAGCCTCCGATGCGGCCATCAAAAGTGCCAATGTGACAATCAAGCCCGGTGAGATAGTTGCCATTACAGGCCCTAGCGGTGGCGGGAAGTCAACGTTTCTGAAATTGCTTGCCGGATTGTATCGGCCTGTCGCGGGAGCGGTTGGATTTGACCATTTGGACATCCGGCAGATCGACATGGGGGAATTGCGGTTTGAAATCAGCTACCAACCCGATCATCCAACCTTCTTTTACGGCACGGTTGAGCAGAATTTCCATCTTAATGATCCAAAGGCAGATCATAAGGAAATTCTGAGATTGATGGAGCATTTCGATATCAATCAGGCCCATCCCAACCTGCCGGAAGGGTTGCAAACCCGGCTTAAAACCGAGCTGGTGCATCAAATGCCAGACAGTTTTAAGCAGAAGCTGTTGCTCTGCCGAAGCTTTAGCAAGAGTGCAACTTACTATTTTCTCGACGAACCGGCGAACTACCTCGATTTTGATGCCGACCGCAAGTTCATGCAGCTTCTGGCTGAGAAGCGTGGGAAATCGACCATTTTGTTTACCACCCAGAGACCAAGCCATATGAAAGACGCGGATCGGGTCATCGTTCTTCATGAAGGACAGATCATACTCAATGGTCCTCCCGAACAGGTCCTGCCACAGCTGGATGCGTTTAATAAATCCGTTGCGTGATGAAACTTAAGTAGGGGCAAGAAGCTTCGCAGCAAGACAGTATTAACGTTAAGAATGATATAGTGCGGTGTGAATTTTGGACTTGCTGAGCGTGTGTGTGCCAGCAAGGGGACACTGGGGTTGTTTTGGTGAAATTTTTTAAACCCAAAAGAGTTGATCTTGATGCGAAGACGCTGACCTTGCCTTTGGCATTGGAGGCTGAACAGCCTCCGCAGCTTTTTGCTTATGTGGTGTCTGGATGTCTTGTCTTTCTGTTGGCCTTTATCGCGTGGACCTTCATCACTTCGGTGCTTGAAGTGACCCATGCCAGCGGGCAGGTTCAACCTTCTGGTTCTGTGCAGATGGTGCAGCATTTGGAAGGGGGATATATCGAAAAAGTACTTGTTGCTGAAGGAGACCGGGTTAAGGCCGGGCAGCCTTTGGTCAAGCTGCGCTCCACCGCGACCGAAAGTGAACGGGATCAATTGGCTATCCGTGCGGCCTCTCTGCGCATGTCTGTTGCCAGTCTTGATGCCTTGATGGACGGGAGTGAACGCCCTGATTTTCGTCGCGATATGCGCGTTTATCCGGCCTTGGCACAGTCGCAATTTTCTGTTTTTCTCTCCGAGAAAACCCGCATCAATCGCGAAGAAGCCAAAGTAGCCTCGCAGTTGGTGCGCCGCAAAGCAGAATTTAATGCCGCTTTGTCCGAGAAGAAAAGTGTCGAAAAACGAATTGAGATCGCTCAAGAGCAATTTAGCAGTCTGGAAAAATTGCTGCGTCAGCAATATGCCTCGCGCCGTTCCGTGCTGGAAGCTCAAGCCGCACTTGAAGAGGCGCGTGTGCGTCTTTATGCGCTGGAAGGCAAAATTGCCACCACACGAGAACAAGCAACCGAAGCCGAAATTCAGTTGGAACAGACCCGCGCGGTTTTGCGCAGTGAATTGGCCAAGGAACGGACCAAAAATGCGGGTGAATTGGCGGAGCTCGAACGTATTCTTACCAAACAGCAAGACAGAGTAGAGAGCCTTGATCTGGTTTCTCCCCGTGATGGTATCGTTCAGGAATTGGCGATCAATACAATCGGTGCTGTTGTCCGGTCTGGGGAAGTTGTCGCGCGTATCGTGCCCGATGATCGGAAAATCGTGGCGGATGTGCGTGTTCAGCCCAAAGACATTGGTCATATTCATAAAGGCGCAGAAGCCAAGATTACGGTTTCAACCTTTGATCCCTATGTGTTTGGCAGCCTTGATGGGCATGTTAAAACCATTTCCGCCACTTCGTTTGAAGATGAACGGGGGGACCCTTACTTTAAAGTTCAGGTTTCCTTGAAGGACAATTTCCTGTTACGCAATGGCATACCTTACCCCGTGTTGCCTGGAATGGTTGTCACAGCAGATATTGTTACTGGCAAGAAATCCCTTGCGCGCTATCTGCTCAAACCGGTTTACCGATCGATGGATGTGGCTTTTTCAGAGCGCTAGGATAACGGGTCTCGCCGAGACTGTTTTATCTCTTTTTTAACCATAAATACCTATTAGTTAGACTGTGGTCCTGTGCTTTAGTTTGCGCGGAAATCGCAGACATGGTTGAGCGGAAATAGTCAATACGACATCCCATATGGGGAAAAAGACATGGTTGTCACTGGCAGCATGAACAAATTACATCAGGGTGCCATGCGTGTGTTGGTCCAGAGATTGCTGCGTCTTTCGTGTGCTGTATTCGCGGCTGTTTTAGGCCTGTCGGTGCTGGGTGCCGAAGGCGTGCGGGCCGACAATCTTTCTCAAATGCTCTATGATGTTTATGATAACAATCCAGACATTCGCGCAGAAGAAGCAGGTCTTGATGTAAAACGGGCATCCACAAAAAAAACGCGCTCGGCTTTTATGCCTCAAATCGATGCCTTTGGCTCTCATTCCCTGACCAAGGAAAGACTCAAGAGCGGATCGACCACCCGTACACGGACAAGCCAATATGGTGTGTCTGCCAGTCAGCGTCTGTTCAACGGGTTCCAAACGCGAAACAATTTGATCAAATCAAAATATGAAGAGCGCTCTAGTGCCTATCAAGTGCGCAATCGCGAACGACAAATTTTGTTAGAAGCGGTTAAAGCTTACATGGATGTTTACGCTGCACGGCGCATGATCAATTTGCGACGTCAGCATTTGTCTAATCTGGAAAAGCAACGGCGTGCAACGTTGGCCCGAATACGCGCAGGAGAACTTACGCGGACTGATCTTTCCAAAACCGAAGTGCTGCTTTATCGCGCAAAAGCCTCGTTGGAAGGGGCTCTTGCTGATTTGGGTGGAGCTGCGGGCCGCTATGAATCTTTGGTGGGATACAAGCCGGGTGAATTGATCTATCCGGAAATGCCCATTCGCTATATGCCCAAAACAAAAGAGGAAGCCGCGAATAAGGCTCTGCGAATGCATCCGGATTTGCGTTCCTCCCGTTCTGATATCAAAGCAACAGAATATGCGGTCAAGGCCGCCAAAGGTGCGTTCCTCCCGTCTATAGATCTCAGCGGTGAGGTGAGCCGGAACTTTGCTTCAAGTCAGGCTGAAACGACTAAGACTGAACGTAGTTTTTCCCTGCGTCTAAGCTTGCCAATATTTGATGGTGGTGCTCGTCTTGCAGATGTCGAGAAAGCTCAAGCCGAGCATAGCCAGCGCAAATATATTAGCAATGCTTTGGCTGCGCGCATCAAGGCTGACGCCAAAGAGCAATATCTGCGTAATCGTGCTGCACAAGCCACTTTGCGTCAGGCGAGCGCAGAAGTGAAAGCTGCCCGTGCGCTTTTGCGTGGTATCAAGATTGAGGAAAAAGCCGGTCAACGTTCTTTCCTCGATATTCTGGATGCTGAAGTTTCGCTTTTAGATGCGCAGGAACTTGAAATTTATTCTAAAGCTGACTCTGTAATTGCGCTTTACACTTTTCTCGCTTCAACCGGTCAGTTGACTGTGTCAGGTGCGCGTAAAGCGCAAATCCAACATGATCCGGATGCAAGAGCCGCGGTTGCAAAAGCCGAGCAATTGGCCCGAGCCCGCATTCAACCTGCCAAACAGGCAGGGCCACGCAAGCCCCAAGACCCTTGGTCAGGGCTTCGCTAATGGCGCGCGCTTCATAATGCGTTAATGATGTTCGCAACTTTGTCGCGCGTTTTTGTCTCATAAAACCCGTGTTCCCGCTGCATTAACTTCTTTGAGATAGCTTCTTTCCTGACAAACGCGAGCAGCCTGTTATTTGGGGATAGGATGGCGCGCTGAGCAGTTGGGGCTGACAATGGCATTAATCCTGATCGTTGACGATCAAAATACCAATCGGCAAATCTATGCACAGATCGCAAAACGCATTGAAGAGGACATTGAAGTTGTAACCTGTCCGGGGCCTGCGGAGGCTTTGTTGTGGCTGAAGACGCATGCACCCGATCTTATTTTGACAGATTTCAATATGCCCGGAATGCAAGGTGATGACTTTATCGGTCATATCCGATCCGATCCAAAACATGCTGATGTGCCTATCATTGTCGTCACGGTCTTTGAAGATCGCACATTGCGTCTGCGTGCCCTTGATGCGGGTGCTACGGATCTGTTGCTCAGTCCTGTTGATCATCGTGAATTTGTGGCGCGGGCCCGAAATCTTCTCAAAATGCATCGTCAAAGCCAGGTGCTATCTCATCGGGCTAATGCTTTGCTTGAGTCTCTCAAAAAAAGCGAAAGCATTCTGGCTTGGACGCAGCGGGAAAATGCGAGCCGGTTGGTGAATGTGATCGACACAATTCCCGTTATGGTCAGCGCAACCGATCTGGACGGGTGTTTCCTTTTCATGAATGTATATAAGGCCAATTTCCTAGGGCTCAAACCTGAGGATGTGATTGGCCGCAATCGTTTGGATGTGTTGGGAAAACAGAAAAGCGAGCGCAACTCTGCCATTGATCAACTTGTAATATCATCACGCAACGGTCTGCGATCCTTTGAAGAAGAGTTCACCGGATCAGACGGAACCAAACGGGTGTTCCTGACCAGCAAATCCCCTTTGATGGAAGGGGATACCGTCATTGGCGTTGTGACATCTTCGCAGGATATTACCGATCGCAAGGCCGCTGAGACTCACCTGCATCATATGGCCCATCATGATGCCATGACCGGGCTTGCCAATCGTTCGATGCTGCGCGACAGGGTCGATCGCGAGATTGGTCGATGTCGCCGGGGAGACGGCCGATTTGCTATCCATATTATCGATTTGGATGGTTTTAAACAGGTCAATGATGTTCACGGGCATGCAACTGGGGATGAGCTTCTGGTTCGGGTTGGCGAGGGCTTGAGAGAAATCGTAGGAGAAAACGATCTTGTTGCGCGTTTGGGCGGCGATGAATTTGCTGTGCTTCAGGCCAACGTGACCTCGGAGAGCCAGATTGAGCAACTAGGTAAAAATATTGCTGCCCATTTGCCTGGTGCTATCGCTTTGGTCGAAATGTCATCGCCAGTAACGGCGTCTATCGGTATTTCCGTGCATCCCGAAGATGGTGCAGACTTTGAACAGCTGGTTCGCAACGCTGATCTAGCAATGTATCGCACCAAGGCAGCCAGCGGTGATGGGTTCTGTTTCTTCGCCGCCAATATGGATGCTCGTGCACGAGAAGAACAGCGCATCGACAACGCTTTGCGACAAGCGCTGGAAGACGAACAATTTGTTTTGCACTATCAGCAACAGGTCGATCTTAAAACCGGACTTATAATCGGTTGTGAAGCTTTGTTGCGTATGCGTGACGGTGAGGGTGGGTTTATACCACCTGGTGAGTTTTTGCCGCGCGCTGAACGCAACGGGCTCATCATGCCAATCAATGAATGGGTTATTGAAGAGGCCTGCAGACAAGGCGCTCGTTGGCATCGCATGGGATTGCCTGATTTCACCATAGGGGTCAATCTTTCTCCCGTTCAGTTCCAGCGCCAATCGGTCCCGCTTCTGGTCGCACGAATTCTTGGTGAGACTGGCATGCCCGCGCATTTGCTGGACTTGGAATTGACTGAAAGCATTGTCTTGCATGATCGCGAGCAAGTGGCCATTCAATTGGGTCAGTTGCGTGATTTGGGTGTCAAAATTTCAATCGATGATTATGGGACAGGGTGCTCTTCACTCTCTTATGTGAAGCATTTCCCTGTCGACAGACTTAAGATTGATCAGTCTTTTGTGCGTGATATGCAGAGTAATCCTTCCGACGCTGCCATCGTGCGCGCAACCATCAATTTGGGGCATTCACTTGGATTGGAAGTGATTGCGGAAGGGGTTGAAACCAAAGCTGTTGCCAACCTGCTGTTGCTTGAACATTGTGATAAGGCCCAAGGCTATCACTTTGGGCGCCCGCAAGGGGCTGACGTTTTAGAACAACAGATGCTTGCGCAAACTGGCAACAAGATAGACCATGTTGAGAAGATCCAGGGGCTTGCGTAAGTATGCGCTCCCCTCTGCAAGTGCCATTTGCACTCTATACCCGCGCGAAATTCATGCTTGCTGCCCGAGACGATTCTGAGCATGTCGCAATCTTTATGCGCTATGTGATCATAGTCACACTCTATCTTTTCCTGTCTATTGGCATGGTTTTGAATAGTTCAACCTTACATAGACTCTATGAAGGTTCTGCGGGTGCAACGGTCATCTTTCTCGCAGTGGTCACATTCCAGTTTCTACATTTGCTCCTGTCGCCTGGCGTGTCGGTTGGCCGACGATTGCTGTCTATTGCCAATGATCTGGGGCTGTTAACGTTTGCCATTTTTGTTCTTGGGCCTGAAGGGACGGGGCTGTATCCATTCTACTTCTGGGTCATTCTCGCAGCAGGTTTCCGATATGGAACACTCTATCTCAAGGTCGCCGCACTATTTTCTGCCATCTCGTTGATCAGTATATTCTGGTGGTTAGACCTCTGGATGATCAGTCCAATGGTGTGTTTTGTACAAGTTGGCGGAATTGTGGTCCTGTCCTTGGCGGTGTTGGGCTTTTTACACACGATTCAAAGGGCGATCGACGGGGAGAAAAGAGCCAACAGGGCCAAGTCGACGTTTTTGGCAACTATTTCGCATGAAGTGCGCACGCCTTTGAATGCGATCAAAGGTTTGAGTGATCTGTTGGGAGATTCCAAACTTGATAGAGAGCAGCGGCGCATGGTGAGCACCATATCGGAATCGGGCTCCTCGCTGCTTACCCTGATCAACCATTTGCTGGACTATTCCCGCGCCGAAAGCGGAAAAATGCCTGAAAATTACGAAGATTTTGACCTCTTCGTCATGTTGGGCCGTGTTTATCGTTTGTTTCATGCGGAGGCCTTGCGCAAGAAACTTTATTTGAGCATTCACATCGACCCAGCTATGCGGCGGCTTTATCATGGCAACCATCGTTTTGTTGAGGATATTCTGATCAATTTTCTCAGCAATGCTCTCAAATTCACACAAGCGGGACATGTCACGCTGAAGGTTTCTTTGATAGAAGACGGAGAGATTGAACACAAAGTCCGCTTTGAAGTCATCGATACGGGTGTTGGTATTCCCGTCGAAGCGCAAGCCAAAATTTTCCACAGTTTCACACAGTCCGATGATCGCATCAAAGACAGGTTTGGCGGGTCTGGCTTGGGTTTGGCTCTGTGTCGACAATATGCCGACGCTCTTGGCGGACAGATTACGGTTGCCTCTACAGCGGGTAAGGGTAGTTGTTTTGCGCTTAACATTGGCTTGGATCTAATGCTTGAAGCAAAAAATCCAAGTTTCAGCAAATCTGTAATCGGGGACACTCTGGATCTTGCTTTGGTGTCTAGTGATGCAATCTTGCAAAGTCAGGTGAAGGCAATTCACAAACGAAGCCGGAGCTTTCTCGATCTTAAAGAGGCGGTAGTGGCTTTGGTAAAGAACAGTCGCAATGGCAACCTTGCTTCGCTTTTGTTGATTGATCACTGCGGCATGCCAGAGGATGTTGCTGTTGTACAAGCCCAGATTTCCGAATTGGGAAAGGGGGCAACGATTCATGTGGTATGGATATGCGCCGGATCTGAAAATCCAATCCATCTGGCCAAAATTCAGCCCCAACATGGACTTGCTTTCATCTCAAAAAGTGATGTTCGATATCGTCTTAGTAAATTGGTGCGGTTAGCAGCCAATCTTTATGATCGACAAGAAGAGGCCGTGAAATGGCAGCCGGTTGAGAAGGAAAAGCAACTCAAAATCCTTGTTGCTGACGACAACCGCACCAACCAGATGGTCATTGAAAAATTGCTTGAGAGCCTTGGGCATGCGGTAAGGTTGGTGGAAAATGGGGAGCAGGCGTTAGCCGAGCTGGCCAATGGTCGTTTTGATCTTGTTTTCTTGGACATCAATATGCCGATCCTGAATGGGCTGGAGACTTCCCGACGCTTCCGAGATACGGCGGGTTCACGCGATCCATCGAATCAGCCACCAATGATGGCGCTCACTGCAGACGCTTCGCCTGAAATGGCGCTCCGGTGTGAAGAGGCGGGTATGGTTGCCTGCCTTCACAAGCCGATTGAACGTGTGCAGCTTAAAAACTTGTTGGACGAATATTGCAATCGTGACAAAGTCGATCTCATTAATGCTCCAGTGATAACGCCCAACCTTAAGCCCATACAGGCATGCGTCCTTGTTGAGAGTACATTGAAGGATCTGACCGATTTGGGGGGGCAAGAGTTCGTCGTCGGTCTTGCACATCAATTCAGCGAAGACGGTATTGCGACACTGAAACGCCTCAGTTCGGCAGTTAACGAGTGCAATGATTCTGAATTTCGTGATGAAGCGCATGCCTTGCGTTCAGCAGCTGCGAATGTCGGGGCGCAAGCCGTCTTTGATTTGTGTTTATCGTGGCGAGATATGAGCGCCGCTGAATTGCACGAAGAAGGCGGAGCTCATCTTCGCGAACTGATTGAGCAAATGACCGCTTCAATTTCAGCGCTTGAGCATCATCTTTCCATCACTCTGCCCAAGTTTAAGATGTCTGAAGCCGGAACAGAGAAAGCCTCTGTCGACGCCGTCCCCACAAACGAAGCCGGAGACATTGCCGTCTGAGGCCTGATAGGGTGAGTGCTTGACCTTGTGATGCCGCTTCGTTATTGGCTGATTGCCGAGGATGGTTGATGCCACCTGTCGGCTAACAGGCTGGCGCAGTGTTGTCACTCAGCCAATTTCAGTCCCATACCTCAAGTGATGTGAACGGGCCCATTATGTCTGAACCAAAGCCTTCCAATTTATCTGCTCCGAATCCTCGTTCCAGTTCTGATTTGTGGGATGCCGTGATTTTGGGGGCAGGGGCGGCCGGATTGATGACTGCCATCGTTGCTGCCCGCCGTGGCAAACGTGTGCTGCTGTTGGATCATGCCAAAAAACCGGCAGAGAAGATCCGGATTTCTGGCGGCGGGCGCTGCAATTTTACAAATATTGGCACAACGGAAAAGAATTTCCTTTCCCACAATCCCCGCTTCTGTATCTCTGCTCTTCGTACGTTCAAGCCAAAAAACTTTATTGCTATGGTCGAAGCGCATGGTATCGCCTGGCACGAAAAAACCTTGGGTCAGCTGTTTTGTGACGATAGTGCCCAGCAGATTATTGATATGCTGCTGGCTGAATTGCGACAAGCTGGCGGCACGCTGCGGCTGGAGACAGTTATAAAGGGCGTTGAAAAACGGGGCGATCTTTTCGTCATTGAGACCAACAAAGGCACTCAGCAAGCCCATTCATTGGTGGTGGCCACTGGGGGGAAGTCCATCCCCAAAATGGGCGCAACTGGTTTGGGGTATGATATCGCACAACAATTTAATGTGCCGATCATACCAACGCGCGCCGCGTTGGTGCCATTTACTTTTTCTGATGCACAGAAAAGCTGGTCTGACCCAATGGCGGGCCTGTCGGTTGACGCGCGGGTGTGTGTGGGCAAAAAATCATTCCGCGAAGGTCTTCTTTTTACCCATCGGGGATTGTCTGGCCCATCGATTTTGCAAATTTCAAGCTATTGGCAAGAAGGTGTGCCGGTCATCATTGACTTGGCGCCTGATGCCAACTGTTTTGACACCTTGGCCGTTGCACGGCAAGAGCACCCCAAACAGGATGTTGCCACCATATTGTCTTCGATCTTGCCAAAGCGATTGGCCAAGGCGGTTTGTGAGCGTGACCATATCCATGGTCACATCGCTCAACTGGGTGACAAAGCCTTGCGCAAACTCGACGATGCTGTGCACCGTTGGACAGTGACGCCTATTGGAACCGAAGGCTATCGCACCGCCGAAGTCACGCTCGGTGGCGTCGACACCAAGGCAATTTCATCCAAAACCATGCAGGCGAACGAGACGCCTGGCCTATATTTTATTGGAGAGGTTCTTGATGTTACCGGTCATCTGGGTGGTTTCAATTTTCAGTGGGCTTGGGCGTCGGGCTATGCGGCGGGCAATGCTCTTTAGGGCATTCTGTTTGTCGCCGCTCCTGTAATAGAGAAGGGCTTGCGGGCCGTTTCTGGGTGTCGTGCAACTGGATGGCACAGAGAACAGACTGTCGGAGGAGCGATATGAACAGAATGATTGAACCGGATTTGAGCGCCCCCGTCGATGGACGACAGTCTCAAAGGGCGCTTGAGATCCAGCGAGGTACGGCGCGGTTGTTGCGGCGCCATGGCTTTGTTTCGCTGCCTGAAATGACCTTGAAGTCTGGACGGCGGGCCGACCTCTTTGCGATCAATGACAAAGGCGAGATCTGGATTGTTGAGATCAAATCGTCGATAGCCGACTTCAGGGCAGACAATAAATGGCCGGATTATTGGGATTATTGTGATCGGTTGTTTTTTGCAACCAATCAGGAAACTCCGGCTGATATCTTTCCTCAAGACGCCGGTTTAATCATCGCAGATGCCCATGGAGCTGAAATCCTGCGCGATGTGGAAGCCCAAAAACTGGCCGCAGCTCGGAGAAAAGCCGTAACTCTCCGGTTCGCTCAATTGGCGGCTGCGCGGTTGCATGCCATTCACGATCCGGGCATTCCAACCCATATTGAGCCAAATAAAATCTAACAGAAATTAGTATTAGGTAGCTGTTTAAAATTTCTATTGTCTCTTGATTTTGCCACAATGCTGTGGCAGTTAAAGCTTGCTAACTTTCCTATTCGACCACTGCTTCTCCTGTTTAAGGGCGTCAGACTATCGATACGGACTTGCGACGCCGCGCTATCGCATACTGCGGATAGTATTTTAAATTTGGAGATAACGGTTATGGCTACTGGCACCGTAAAATGGTTTAACGGAACTAAAGGTTTTGGATTTATTGCCCCTGACGATGGTGGCAAAGACGTGTTCGTACACATTTCTGCTGTTGAACGCTCTGGTCTTTCTGGCTTGGACGAAAACCAGAAAGTTACTTACGATCTGGAAAAAGGTCGCGATGGCCGCGAAAGCGCTGCTAATCTGCAGACTTCCTAAGATCGCTTGCTCGTTTAAAGAGTGAATGAAATTAAGAAACCGGCCTTTTGGGCCGGTTTTTTTGTGCGTAGATTTTATCAAATCTGCCCGTTGTCCTTGCTGTCCGTTTTATCTAGGTGCGCGTTTTGCCAGAATGCGCTGCAAGGTTCTACGGTGCATATTGAGCCGGCGGGCGGTTTCCGAAACGTTGCGATCGCAAAGCTCATAAATACGCTGAATATGTTCCCAGCGGACCCGGTCCGCGGACATTGGGTTTTCAGGAGGCTCCGTCTTGGTGCTGGTTTCATTCATCAGCGCGGCATATATATCATCAGCATCGGCCGGTTTGGCCAGATAGTCGACAGCACCAAGTTTCACAGCGGTAACCGCCGTGGTGATGTTGCCATAACCTGTGAGCATGATGGTGCGTGCATCTGGGTTGGCTTGCCGAATTGCTTCGATGACATCCAGTCCATTGCCATCACCCAATCGCATATCGACTACCGCATAGCGTGGCGGACTGTGTTTGACAGTAGCGAGCGCTTCGGTCACTGAATCAGAGGTCTGAATCGTAAAGCCTCGGCTTTCCATCGCCCTTGCCAACCGAATCAGGAATGGATGATCATCGTCAACCAGCAACAAGTAACCGGGTTGAATGCTTGAAGCCTGTTCTGATGGTATCATGATCGTCCGTCCTCTTCGCTCATATGTCACACCCGAAATGCAAACAGTTGTTGATGAGGGTGTGGCATTCGGTCACGAGATTTAATCTAGCATCAAATCTACTTCTTTTATTGATCTGCCTCAAGTGCAGCTCTCGGCCAGTAGATATCAATTACTGCTCCACTGATTTCATGGTCTTTTTTCGCAGTTCTTGCTTCTTGCTGTGTATCTTTATTGGCAATGCTCACCTTTGCGCCACTCCGTTCGAGCAAGGTCTTGGCGATGAAAAACCCCAGACCCAGTCCCCCTGCGTTCAGGGCATTGCCGGGTGGGACATGAGCCGGCCCTCGATTGGCGGTGTCAGGCTCGTTTGTGTTTTTCGTCGCACGGGTGGTCACGTAAGGGTCCCCTAGGCGATTGCGTATCGCATCGGCAAAACCGGGGCCATCATCACTGATGCGTAAAGAAACGCCGTTGTCTGTCCAACGGGCGCGGATTTCAACGCAACTCTGGGCAAAGTCGACTGCATTTTCAATCAAATTACCAAGACCATAGAGCAGTCCCGGATTGCGCCACAAAACGGGTTGGTTGGAAAGGTCATCGGGGAATGTTTGAATGATTTCGACACCAAATAAGTCGAATGGTTCAACAATTTCGCTAATCAGCGCCGTGATGCGCATCTTGGTGAAATTATTATGCTCGTCTCCTGAAAGGGATCGCAATTTACCAAGGATGTCTTTGCAACGCTCAGCTTGGCTGCGTAAGAGAACGATATCCTCCCTGATCGGGTCGTCTCGTTCTAATTCGCGCTCCAGCTCCTTGGCAACCAATTGAATGGTTGCGAGCGGAGTGCCCAGTTCATGGGCCGCTGCGGTTGCCAGCCCGTCGAGATTGCTCAGGTGTTGCTCATTGGCGAGAACGAGCTCTGTAGCTGAAAGCGCGTTCGCAAGCAGATGTCGCTCTTGGGCAATGCGAAAAGCATAAACACTCATGAACAACATGGTGAGAATAACGGCGATCCAGATCCCCGCCACATAAAGCACAGGCAAATCGGGCGGAGTGCCGCCCGTCCAAGGAAGGGGCTGATGAAAGAAGACCAGTAATGTGGCAATGCCGGTGATCAGAGAGGCCAGAACTATTGTGAAGCGGGCAGGCTGCGTGGTGGCCGATACCACGGCAGGTACGAGGAGCAAAAAGGCAAACGGATTTTGCAATCCTCCGGTCAAATATAGAAGACCACCCAATTGTGCTGAATCATATGCAAGAAGCACCGTTGCTTGAAGGGAAGACAAGCGCACGCTTTTTTGAAACTGGAAATGAAGATAAAAATTCAGCCAGCCAGACAACCCTACAAGCGCCAAACATAGCACTGCTTCAAAATCATATCCGAGTCCCAGCCAGACAAAAACCACTGCCAATGTCTGCCCCAATATAGCCAGCCAGCGCAAGCGGACGAGCGTGTCGAGTTTGATTTGGCGATTGGCAAAGATTTGATCTGACAAAGGAGAAGAAACCATGGCACCGGATCAGTTGGAAGGACGTGGCATTGGCTGATGTTTCAGCTCAGATTGACAGTGTGTCATCAAGCACACCTGTTTCGCAACATTTAAACATGGAAAATGTCCTATGAATATGTTGCAATGCAGCATCTGTGCGGTGGTATTTGGCGAAATATGATTGATTTAGCCTAAAGAGGTAGGCAAATACCTTGCTAATTTTCAATTTCTGGCATTAGGATGCTGCTTTGCACAATAGTTGAGAGCCGTCAGTTTATTTGCGCCATTGGGCAGCCATAATTGAGGTTTGAAAATCTGTGCATAGGGTACCTCTTTTTTTGTGTAGGGGCGTTCTTGATGGAGACGAAACTATGAAATTTGACAGTTTTTCTTTCGAAGGATGGTTCGATCCCAAGAATTATGACCCCAATACACTCATTTCTGGCGCCCCCAAAATGGATGCCTTTGAAATGCCGGATATGATGGAACTGGACATGTCGGCTATTCCGCTCCCTGTCTATCAGTTATATGAATGGAACCACGCCATTCTCAGCCCTTGGCGCGCGGTCGCCGATGCCACCCGTGTTTTCATGCAGAATCCGGTCAATCCGCTGTCCCAAACACCTTTGGGTAGAGGCATGGCTGCTGCTGCGGAACTGTTTGAGCGCACAACACGTCGCTATGGCAAACCCGAGTTTGGATTGCTTGAGACTATGGTTGATGGGCAAGCGACTTCCGTTCATGAAAAAACGGTATGGCATCGCCCATTCTGTAATCTCATTCATTTCGAACGCATGCTGCCAGCGGCTCATAAAAAAGATCCCAAAGTTCTGATTATCGCGCCGATGTCTGGCCACTATGCCACCCTGTTGCGCGGTACTGTCGAGACGATGCTGCCTGATCATGATATTTATATCACCGATTGGATAGATGCGCGTCTTGTGCCTGTTCAGGAAGGGGAATTCAGCCTTGATGATTATATTGAGTATGTCATCGAGATGTTGCATTACCTCGGCCCCAATACCCATGTCATGGCTGTTTGTCAGCCTTCGGTTCCGGTTTTGGCTGCGGTCGCCGTGATGAACGAAGACGGTGACCCGCGTGCGCCGGCTTCTATGACCCTAATGGGCGGGCCGATCGATACACGCATTTCGCCCACCGCCGTTAATGACTATGCCGAGAGTAAGGGTATCGCCTGGTTTAAAAATAATGTGGTGATGGCAGTGCCGTTCCCGCATGCTGGCTTTGGCCGCCGGGTTTATCCTGGCTTCTTGCAGCTGAGTGGGTTTATGGGGATGAATCTGGATCGCCATGTCACCGCGCATCAGGATTTTTACAGTCATTTGATTGTCGGTGATGGTGACTCGGCAGAGAAGCACCGCGATTTTTACGACGAGTATCTTGCTGTAATGGATTTGACGGAAGAATTTTACCTTCAAACTGTGCAAGTTGTCTTTATTGACCATTCTCTGGCTAAAGGCACCTTGACCTATCGGGAGCGTCTGGTGGATTGCACCAAAATTATCAACACCGCGATGCTGACCGTTGAGGGTGAAAAAGATGATATCACCGGAACGGGGCAGACCGAGGCTGCCCACACAATTTGTGCGGGGTTATCCGATGATATGAAGGTGCATTATGAACAGCCCGGTGTCGGTCACTATGGTGTTTTCAATGGTTCGCGTTTCCGTTCTGAAATCGCGCCAAGAATTGGTGATTTCATCAGGACACATGATCAAGACCTGAATTTGATCGCTAGTAAGGCCAAAAAAACCAAGAAAGTCTAAAGCCTTCTTTTGTTCCCGTAGATACAACTGTGAGCTGATCAAGAGCATTAAATCTTGATCAGCTTCTTTTTGTCCAGTTCGGCTTTGCGCTCGTCAAACACCGACCGCGCTGCACGTATTTGTTCGTGATTGCGAAAAACCCATCCGCCCATTGCCTCTATCGGTTCGGAGAAGGAGACACCCAATTCGGTCAGGGCATACTCCACGCTGGGAGGCACTGTAGGATGGACGGTGCGGTTCACCAGCCCGTCGCGTTCCAACGCTCGCAATGTCAATGTCAGCATTCTCTGCGAGATACCCACAACGGATCGCTTCAATTCGCTAAAGCGTGCAGGTCCGTCCCGCAACCTCATTATGAGCAGAACTGTCCACTTGTCTCCAAGACGCGCCAGCATTTCGCTTACGGTTTGGCATTTGCTTTGGTCATAGTGTCCTGCCATCTGAGCACCTCTCTGTAACTTGGTATCAACAATGTGCCTACTTGAACTTCTTTTGAAGTTACGTATGTAGACATGGTTATTAATAGTTACCATGCTCGGCGATTGGAATCCATCCCTTCCAGATGCTCCCCTGCAGTCTGCCGATCACGATCAGAAAGACATGTTTATGCTTATCGAAAAACTGAACTGGCGTTACGCTACCAAAAAAATGGATCCGTCTAAAACGGTGTCTGACGAAAAAGTTGACCGCATTCTGGAAGCGGCTCGGCTTGCTCCGACGTCTAGCGGTTTGCAGCCTTTTGAAATCTTCGTTGTAACCAACCCTGATGTTCGGGCCCGTATTCGTGAAGTGGCTTGGGATCAGTCACCGATCACCGATGGATCGCATCTGCTGGTTTTTGCGGCTTGGGATAATTATACATCGGAACGCATCAATGCCAGTTTTGATCTTGTTAACGACGAACGTGGCTTTACCAATGAAGGATGGGAGAATTATCGTCAGATGTTGCTCTCCACTTATGTGCCTCGCGAAGCGCAAGTGAATTTTGAACATGCTGCGCGCCAAGCCTATATTGCATTGGGTATGACGCTTACCGCAGCTGCTTTTGAAGCAGTCGATTCTACGCCAATGGAAGGTTTTGAGCCGGAGAAGGTGGACGAGATTTTGGGTCTTCGCGAGAAAGGCCTGCGGTCAGTGACTATCCTGCCGCTTGGCTACCGCGCAGAAGAGGGCGACTGGTTAAAGGACCTTAAAAAGGTTCGCCGCGCCAAAGAAGATTTCATCACAGAAATTAAATAATCTGCTTCGCAGACTGCAAAAGCCCCGGCATCTTGTTGGGGCTTTTCTTTGGCATAAGCGGTGCGTTGAAGCTTGCTCAATTGATCGTCCTTGTTAACAAGCTAAGCGTGGCTGGCCGTGCCTAAGTCAATCCCAACAGCCATTTTGCGATCTCAATCGCGATGCGGGTCAACCATGTCCATGCCTGGCGATGTATACCCTCAAGTAATCAGGAGGGGCGCATTATTGGTGTGAAAAGTAAAAAAATCCGCTGTAACTGGGAGTTTTTTAGCCCGTTTCAAGGCCATTATTCAAAATAATTATCAAAAAATATTCTTGAAGTTGCGCTTTTACTTTCCCATCTCTTGTGGTGTGAGAGCGCATTGCACCAAATTGAAACGAATATTTGAGCTGCAATGTGTAAAGGAAACGTAATGCCGAACGAAAGGAAGACGATGTCACATTCAGTTACTGCCAAGTCATCTTGGAAAGCCTCTAATGTGGGGTTGATGATACTTGGTTTTATTTTCTTCTGGCCGCTTGGCCTTGGTATGTTGGCTTATATAATCTGGGGTGAAGAAATGCGAGAGATGTTCAAGGACCTGAAAACCCGCATGGACGGTGAATTCAAAAACTCCGGTTGCGGCCAACGTCGAAGCCGTGGATTTGCTCAAACGGGCAATGTTGCTTTTGACGAATATCGCAAGGCAGAGCTTGAGCGACTGGAAGAAGAGCGCCGTAAACTCGAAGCAGAAAGAGCAGAATTCGATGAGTTCCTGATTGATCTGCGCCGCGTCAAAGACAAGGAAGAGTTCGACCGCTTTATGGCTGCCCGTCATAATTCGCGCCCGACATCTCCAACCGAGCATGCATCTGAAAACAAACAGGAAGGGTAAAGCAGCCTTCTGGTCCGGTCTTTTAAGGACACAAGACTGGGTGTAGCGAGACCTTGTTAGAGACACACCATACAAAGAAACAGGCGGGACCTTGACTCCCGCCTTTTGTTGTTTTGGCAAATCCTCGCTTATTCCCGGCCTAATCAGTATAGTTCTTGTTCCATCTTGCTATTTCATTCAAAAACAGCCATTTTAGCTTCGCTCTGTTCGATCTAGGTCGTGACAGGCATTGTTCTCGGGGCGGGGTGAAAGTCCCCACCGGCGGTAAGGTGCTCAAGCTGTGCTTGAGCCTCAAGCCCGCGAGCGCATTCATGGACACTGCTGATTGGTATTGTGAATGAATGGTCAAGCAGATCTGGTGTGATTCCAGAGCCGACGGTTATAGTCCGGATGATAGAGAACGTGACAGGACTGTTCCCTCTTCCGTTTGGTTTTCGGGGGTGGTTGGCTCTGTCCGTGCGTCCTGATTCACTTGCTCTGGTGGTTTCTTTGTTATGAAGTTTCCGCCTAATTTGGAAAAGCGAAATGAATCAGACTTCCCAAAACACCTCTCTGGCTGCTGCTGCGTTGCGCTCTGGCGCGCTTTGGGGTGCCATTTATATGATCCTGGCTGGCTTGTGTTTTGCGCTCGTCAATACAGGATCGCAATATCTCACTATGTCCCTTGGGCTGGCATCGGGCATGGTTGCCTTTGGCCAATATTTTGTGGCGTTGCTGTTTAGCTTGCCATGGCTCTATAAAGTTGGCTTGCAGGCTGCCAAAACCGACTATGTTGGCAGGCATGTGCTGCGTGTGTTGTTCGCAGTGCTTGGGGTTCAGGCGTGGACAGCCGGCCTTGCTCATGTTCCCATTTGGCAGGCCATCGCCCTGATCATGACCTCGCCCTTCTTTGTCACATTGGGGGCGCATCTATTCCTTAAGGAAAAAATTGGTATCCATCGTTTGGCAGCCACTATCGTTGGCTTCATGGGTGGAATGGTGATTCTGGCCCCATGGTCGGATGCCTTCACATGGTTTGCCCTTTGGCCGGTGATGGCGGCAGTCTTTTGGGCGGCGACGTCCCTGATGACCAAGACTTTGACTGATCAAGAAGCACCCGAGACGGTCACTGTGTATCTGTTGCTGTTGATGACGCCGGTCAATGGTCTTATGGCGCTCGGAGGTGGATTTGAAATTCCTTCTATGAGTGCGCTAGCAATTATTGTTGCTTCAGGATTTTTGGTTTATCTGGCGCAGTTGCTTATCGCTCGATCCTACTCCTCTGCCGACGCTGCTTATGTGCAACCGTTCGATCATATCAAACTGGCCTTCAACGTTGCTGCCGGTTGGCTGGCCTTTGGTTTTGCCCCGGCTGGTCAGTTTTGGTTCGGCGCGTTGCTGATCATCGCTGCATCGTTGTATATTCTATATCGAGAGACCTCGGCGCGACCATAAAAATACAAAGAAAAGGCCCCAGATGGGGCCTTTTTCACTCATCGAACAGTCCAAGTGGATCGGTTGTGCCTGCCCAGCCATCGGCTGCGCTGCGCATCGCTGTCACTTCTATCTCGATTTTCATTTCTTCCTTCAGTAGTTCACAAATGATCAAGGTTGCTGCGGGACGAATATCGCCAAGATAATGGCCGAAAATCGGGAATGCCTCGTTGGCGTAAGCTCGTGATGTGACAAAATACCGAATGCGCACAACATCATTGAGCGAGAACCCAGCTTCCAATAGGCTTTTCCCTATTGTTGCAAAACAATTGTGTACCTGATCTGACAGGGCCGTTGGCATCGCCATCGTGTCATAATCATAGCCGGTGGTGCCGGATACAAAACACCAGTTTCCGTCCACTATTGCTCTACTATAACCGGCTTCTTGCTCCATTGGAGAGCCGGTAGTGATGCGTAATTTGGCCACTGCTTTTCCTATTTATGCTTGTTGATGTGGGCTGTCTTCAATTTCGTCTGTCAAACGATTTTTATTATTTGGTGTAAAAAATTCCCTTACAATTTTGGTCCATAAGACGTTAACCATTTTCTGTTCATATTACTACATATCGGATTGTGTGCATATAATTGACTGGCGGGAAATACTTCAATGACAATTAAACAACGCATCATTTTTTCAATAATGGGTAGCATATTTGCAGTCTTATTATTGATGGCATTTGCGACATCCTTTGTTATCCGGGATTTGATTGCTACCGCAGAGGATCGAGAGCTTAGGATTTATATTGCTGAATTCGAAAGCCTGATTAAAAACTGGAATATGGACGCCGCCAACCGTGCCGCACTTGTTGCGGAAATGCCAGCGGTAAAAAGCGCAATGGCTGACGGGGACCGTGAAACTCTGAGCAAAATGTTTGATTCCGGCTTTGCCAAGTGGAAAGCAGAGAATGGTGTTGAGCAATTCCAGTTTCATCTACCGCCCGCAACGTCTTTCCACCGTGTTCACAAACCGTCCAAATTTGGCGATGATCTATCCGGCTTTCGCCAAACTGTCGTAACGGCTAATGCAGAGCATAAAGCTGTTATGGGGTTGGAGCGCGGTCGGGCAGGGATCGGTGTCCGCGGTCTTTCTCCTATCTCGCTTGACGGCAAACATTTGGGCACAATCGAGTTTGGTCTCTCCTTCAATAAAGGGTTGTTTGAGAAATTTGTAGGCGATCGTGGCCTGCACACTGAATTCTATCTGATGCCAAATACGAATTTCGAACAGTTCAGTGCCAATGCCGATGAAATAAAGCTGTTCGCTTCGACGCTTGGTGAGACCAGTATTGCAAGCAAAGATGCGCTGCTAGGAGCACTTCAGACGACCGTCATTCAGGAACCGCTAACCCATGGCGGCATCAGCTACGCTTCTGCGCTGCATCCGGTCGTTGATTTTTCGGGCAAACCAATTGGCGTGATTCATATTCTGATGCCCGCTGGTTATTTTGTAACAGTATGGAACAATTATCTGATTTCATCTGCAAGTATCTTGGTCTTGCTGTTGCTGGTTGGTGCCGGCATCGGCCTTTGGCAAGCGCGATCAATCAATGCGCCGCTGGCCAGAATGCGCGATATCATGGCGCGGCTATCGGGTGGGGATTTGGAAATTACGATTCCGGATCGGGATCGTAAGGACGAGATCGGCGCTATGGCCGCTGCGCTGGAAGTTTTCCGGGATAATGCGCATAAGGCGCGTGATCTGTCCAAATCGGAAGAAGAAAACCGCCAGCAAGGGGCTCTTCGTCAAGAACGCATAACCGGTCTGATCGGGAGCTTCGATCAGCAGGTTAAGGTGGCTTTGGCCAATGTTACCGAAAATGCCAACCGTATGGAACAAGATGCACAAGCCCTGTCGGGTATTGCAGATGACACCGCTGCTGGGGCGCAAACTGCGGGTAATGCATCCCAGAATGCCGCTGAAAATGTTGGAACCGTGGCCTCGGCCGCAGAGGAACTAACGGCAGCGATTGCGGATATCAATGGGCAGGTGGATCAAACTCAGGCGATTGTAGAGCGTGCTGCGGATGCTGCGCAATCCTCAAATGAAAAAGTGAAAAGCCTTGATTTGGCGTCGTCTAGGATTGGTGAAGTTGTCAATCTCATTCGCGATATTGCTGAACAAACCAATCTGTTGGCACTCAATGCGACGATCGAAGCTGCACGTGCTGGTGAATCAGGCAAAGGATTCGCGGTTGTTGCAGCCGAAGTCAAGGAATTGGCGAACCAGACATCCAAGGCTACAGAAGAGATTTCACAACAGGTCAATGACATTCAGAGTTCAAGCCGTGACGCTGTCGGCTCCATTGGCTCCATCGCTGAAATCATGGAAGAAGTATCCCAATACACCACGTCCATCGCTTCTGCCGTCGGCCAACAAGGGGCGGCAACGTCGGAGATATCCAGTTCTGTCCAGAGCGTTGTGCAAGGGACGCAGACCGTTTCGGATAATGTGACCGAACTCAGCCGAAAAGCAGGTGAGACCACCCATCGCGCATCTGGCGTTCTGCAATCTTCGCGCAGCGTGGCGGAACAGGCCCAGACGCTTGATCTGATGATCAGTGACTTTTTCAAACAAGTCGAAGCTAGCTAACCAACACTTGCCGCTGGAATCGGTCCGAACCAACAAATACCCCCAATCCAAGGTGCTATGCCTTCAGGATAGGGGGTATTTTTTTGTTCGATCACCAGAATAGTTGTCATGACCGCCAAAATCTGCTTTGCCTAGAGGTGGGAGCGCTGGCTATTCACATGGTTCGCAAACATTAACGGACCAAAGCGCAGCAAACAGACGGACGGAGCAACTATTATGGGCGTTTTTGATTTTATTAAATCGGTTGGTGAGAAAATAGGCATCACATCCGAAGACGAATCTCCAAAAGCAGAAGATTTGAAAGCCGAAGTTGCCAAGCATGGCTTGGACGCTGAAAATCTTGAAGTGACTGTCGACGGGGACACCGTGAAAGTGGCTGGTGCAACGGAGAGCAGCTCCATTCGCGAGAAAATCATTCTGGCTCTTGGCAATACTCTCGGTATTTCCAAAGTTGAGGAAGAAATTGCGGTCAAAAATGCAGAGCCGGATGCCACTTTCTACACAGTGAAAAAGGGCGACACGCTGTGGGCGATCTCTTCCAAGCATTATGGCAATGGGGCCAAATACCAAGGTATTTTTGAAGCCAACAAACCAATGCTGAGCCATCCGGATAAAATCTACCCCGGTCAGGTTTTGCGTATTCCGCCACTTGACTAAGCGCGATGTGCGAACGAGACGCAGTGGTTAATTGATTGAGAGGCGGGGCATAGCTCCGCCTTTTTGCGTGTGTATACTGCAATGGTACAAGCATGGTTTGCTAGGGTGGTGGTGATATGAATGCTAACAGCAATTTGGTACTCAAAAGCCTCTGGGAAGATGACGGTAGCAACACGGGAAGGATGCGCCTAACGCTATCAGGAGAATGCAACACGGCATTGCCTGATCGCTTGCGCCTTGCCTATACGGCGATCACCCGTATTCCTCCTGACACCGAGTTGATCGGAGCGCACTTTGTCTCTCGCACTGCCAATTATCACGAGTTGGCGCCCCTTGGGCCTCTGTGTGCCGATGCTCAAGGTGTTCTGTGGGAGATTGTCATACCGGTTTTGTCCCATCGCCCAAACCATTGCACAGATGGGCCAAAATCGGCCTTCCTGATTCTATCGGATGGCAACACTGTGCCGGTTCATTGTGAGCCATTGCAGCCACAGCACCCCCCTGTTATTTCATTCGACCAACAATCCCAAACCAATGTCGTCGGGAAAGCCTCCAAGGGCCGGCCCATGCTCGGTTTGTTGCCCTGTGCCAATGATGTGCAGATCGACAGTTGGGCCGCTGCTGCGCCGGATTGTTTTTCTTTGCAGCAACCCGATCAGGCCGCTAATGCGATCAACGCACTCTGCGAACGTTTGTTTTCCGCCCAGTCGGTGCCTTTTGCATCGGGTTGCCGAGGGATGCCAATCATCATCGAACCCGCTGGTGACGCGGTGACGTCTCACGGGGAGGCTGCTTATGCGTTGCTGTTCTCGCACGACGCCATTACCCTACAGGCAGATAAGGCTGGTCTCTTTTATGGATTGTTGGCGCTCGCGCAGATTTGGCGTGCAGCCAGAGGGGAGGGTGGAGATTTTTCCTTTCCCCTATCGGGCAGACTAGTAGACTGGCCGCAGCATAATTGGCGCGGCATGCATCTGGATGTCTCAAGGCAGTTCTATAATAAGCAGTCAATAGAGGACTTTCTCGATATTCTGGCATGGCATCGGTTCAATCGCTTTCATTGGCATTTTACTGACGATGAAGGCTGGCGACTTGAAAGCCCTGCCTATCCGGGCTTGACGCGTGTTGGCGCATGGCGTGGGCATAAACTTCCCCTCTTGCCGCAACATGGATCCGGTGTTTCTCCCTATGGTGGGTTCTATAGCCAGCAAGATGTGCGTGAGATTTTAGCCCACGCCGAGGACTTGCATATTGATGTGATGCCGGAAGTGGATGTTCCCGGGCATTCCCAATCCGCGTTGGTGTCTATTCCAGAGCTGTTAGACCCTAGCGCTATTCAAGGCGGCGCGTCGGTGCAGGGCTATGTCAACAATGCGCTCAATCCGGGCCTCAACGCCACATGGACTTTTTTGGAAACTGTGTTTGGCGAAATCTGTGACCTTTTCCCCGGTCGCTTTGTTCATATGGGCGGCGATGAAGTGGCTGAATCGGCTTGGACGGGTTCCCGCGCTGCCAACAGTTGGGCGCAGGCAAAGGGGTATCTCGATGCGACAGGCAAGCCGGACACAATGCATATGCAGGCGGCAGTCCTGAGATTTGTGGAGGATCGTCTGGTCAAATCAGGCAAGGTGCCCGTTGCATGGGAAGAAGCAGCCAAAGGCGGGGGCTTGGACCCGGACAAGAGCATTCTGATGGCTTGGATGAAAGCTGAAAGGGGCGTGGAACTGGCGCAGAAGGGCTATCGGATCATTATGTGTCCGGGGGAGGCCTATTATCTCGATATGGCGCAGTCACCAGAGTGGACTGAGCCGGGCCTGAGCTGGGCCGGAACCGCCAGTCCCTATGATGCCTATCAGTTTGACCCCGCCGCTGGGTTTGAAAATTCTCCGCAGATGATTGGCATTCAAGGCTGTATTTGGAGTGAGAATTTGGTGTCACGCAGCCTGTTTAATCACATGGTCTTTCCGCGTCTTTCTGCGGTTGCAGAGAGTGCATGGAGCAAGCCAGAGCAAAAGGACTGGCATTCCTTTTTCAACCGAGTGGCTTTGATGCCTAAAATGCCGCCAGAGATCCTCTGACGGCAGGATGGATTGGTCTTTTTTCGTATCACGGGGACGTTTAGCGCAGTCGATTGGCTTCATATTGCCCTGTAGTACGATAGCTCCACAAATAACTCGGGATCACGGCTTCTATCGCCAGTGGTTCTATGCCCAGCCCCTCAAATGTGCGCCCATCGGCTTTTGCTGCTTCTGAGACGACATTATCGGTTTTGAGCAATTTGACCTGATCTCGGGTTAATAGTGGCTTGGGCAGTTTTTCGAACACCGTACCCAAAAGATTGGCAATCCAAAAGGGAATTGGCAACAAAAACCGCCGTTGATGAGTCTCGGCTAGTAGTAGCTCAAGCAGCTGTCGGAAGCTCTTTGCCTCGGGCCCACCCAGTTCATAGGTGGTTCCTTTCGCCAAAGTGCCATCAACACCCCTTGCAATCACCTCAGCCACATCACCAACAAAGGCGGGCTGAAATAGCGTGTCTCCGCCTCCTACCAATGGCAGGAAGGGGGACAGTTTGCCCATTTCAGCAAATTTGTTGAAGAACTCATCTTCAACGCCAATCAACAAGGATGGGCGTATGATGACTGCGTCCGGCATGGCAGCCAAAACGGCCTCTTCGCCCTCTGCTTTGCTGCGTGCATAATCAGAAGCGGATTCTTTATTAGCCCCGATCGCAGAAATCTGAACCAGCTTTGAGATGCCCGCTTTGGCTGTTGCCTCTGCAATGCTCTTGGCGCCATCCCGGTGAACAACATCAAAGCTTTGCTTGCTGGTTTGAAACAAGATGCCAGCCAGATTGACCACTGCATCACAGCCAGCCACGGCACGGGCCACAGAATCTGCATTGCGCAGATTGGCCTGCATCGGCATCACCTGACCCACATTGCCCAGCGGTTGCAAAAAACCGGCCAGATCCGGACGACGCACAGCCACCCGCACCCGATAGCCGCGCTTTGCCAGTGCACGCACAACATGACGGCCAAGAAAGCCCGAGCCTCCGAAGACGGTTACGATCTTGCCTGTTGAATTGGTCATCAATGTTTCTCCATACTTCGGCATTGTGCGCCCGGCATCGGTCTTTTTGCAGTATTAAGCAGTCTAACGTCTTTTCAGTCTTCTGTCTGTCTTGCACGCGCAGTAAATCTGAGATCTTACCAGCAGAAATAATATTATAAACGATGCACCACAGGTGGCATCCCTATTTTCCTAGTCGTTAACGGCGCAGCTGTGAAGCTGGAAGTTAGGATTTGTCCCATGCTCATTGTCCTCATTGGGATGAATGGTGTGAATTGTTTGCTTTTTCTATGATCCTACGTTGACAATATAGTGCTGGAGCCGTAAATACCGCCTCACACCTGATAGATGCCCAGGTGGCGGAACTGGTAGACGCGCTAGCTTCAGGTGCTAGTTTCTGTATGGAAGTGGAGGTTCGAGTCCNAAAAACCTACTTCTCCTGGGCACCAAAAATTCTCATAAATTATTGTTCCTGCTCCAGCTTTTAGCAATTGCTAAGAGCTGTGAACCATGTCAGAGACCATTTCACACTCGGACACCTTCGTGAAAGCTGGCAATTTTTACTTTTCCCACCGCATCCTCTAAGAACTAAAAACCCACTACACATCGCCACGGATAGCTTATTCGTGCAGCACGAGGTCTCCCAGAATCGCTCGGGCTTGAGCCAGAAGGGCTGCTGATCGGCTTGACGAGTATTGGTACCATCTTCGGTGCCAAGACGGAGTGTTGCCAGGCAAACATATGCTAAGGCTTCAGCGGGAAGTCGGAACGCACGTCGCTGATCCAACGCCTGATCTTTCTTCATCATCTGTTCTTTCTTCATCATCTGTTCTTTTGTCAGAAGCGGTTGGGATTTATCTCAAGCTGAAAGGGAAGGGTCGCCCTGCTACCTTCCATCAAGCCGCAGAAAGAGCCTGTGGTTACGTCATCGACGTTTGCGGGGACAAGCCCCTCGATGCGTATACCAAGGCAGATGCAAACACCTTTCGCGATTCCCTGATTGCGCGTGAACTTGCAGGGAGCAGCATCACGCGGGTCTTTGGGACTGTTCGGGCAGTAACTAACTTTGCCGCTAGCGAACAGGGCTTAACTATCACCAACCCATTCTCAGGCGTATACTATGACCGGTCGGCAGGCGTCTCAGACCGTACCCCGATTCCTCAAGAAGCCATTACCTTGGTGCAGTCGAAGTGCCGTAGTTTTGATGATGACTTGCGCTGGCTTGTTTCACTCGTTTCGGACACGGGAATGCGCTTGGCAGAAGCAGCAGGGATGACCCGAGACGACATAATTAGAGCCGATGATGGTTCCCTTTACGCGCGTGTTCGCCCACACCCTTGGCGTCGTCTCAAAACAAAAGGCAGCGAGCGTGACGTCCCACTCGAAGGTGAGGCCAGATGGGCGGCATTGCGCATCCTGAATCAGGATACTGCATCAAGGTTTGCATTTCCCCGGTACAACAAGTCCGAGACGACAAATGCAAATTCAGCGAGTGCAGCCTTGAACAAATGGATGAAGAAATACGTGCCTGAAGGATGTTCGATGCATAGTTTCCGTCATTCGATGAGGGATCGCCTCAGGGCTGTTGAATGCCCCGCCGATATTGTTGATCAAATTGGAGGGTGGCAGACCGACGGTGTTGGCCACAGTTACGGTTCAGGATATCCGCTGGAGGTGCTTAGGAAGTGGATGAAGGCCGTAACGAGTGNAAGAGCCTGTGGTTACGTCATCGACGCTTGCGGAGACAAGTCTCTCGAAGCATACACCAAGGCAGATGCGAACGCCTAGACTCTGTAACGAGGAGCATGGGCTCTAAAATGGCGGTGTAACCGTTGAATTCGACGATGAAATTGTCTTTTATGGTGGCGGATCCCTTGATGTTGGTGGATTCGCCTTGAAAAGGCGCTCCCACAGGATGACTTGCCGTTTTCAATTCACTCAATTAGCAGAATAAACAAGAAATTTATTGTTCTCACGCAGGAGGCCTATTAGGGCTCTAAACTCCATGAAATCCCTTTTTGTGACCATGTCCCTTGTCAGTTTTGCATTGCTTCTCGGACGCTTGTCTGGCTTTCTGCGTGATTTAATTCTGGCCGGTCGTTATGGCGTGACGGAACAGGCCGATATTGTCATCGTGCTGCTTAGCTTGCCGGATTTTACAGTGGGCCTGCTGTTGGCAGGGGGATTCAGTGCGGTCCTGACCCCTCGCTTGTGCAAAGCACACGGTCAAGAGCGTCAGGCGCTGGCCAGATATATTGCTGTCGTTGTCGGATTGGCATTTTCCCTTCTGGCAGGGTGTCTAGCCTTGTGGTCGGGGCCTCTGCTCGCTTTACTGGCGCCCAGTGCATCGTCGCAAGCCTTGTCTATATATGAAATGGCGATGACGATCACGCTGATCTCGTTGCCTGTTGCGGCACTGACCGGTGTTTTTGTGTCCTTTTTGAATGCTAATGAAATTTTCGTTCTGCCAAATCTGGGGACCTTGGCCTTCAACGCCTCTATTTGCGTGTTTTTGATTGCTTGGTGGCAGAATGATGAAAAATTACTGGCATTTGCCAGCGCTATTATTGGTGCCAGTCTTATCCGACTGTCTCTCTTGGGCTTCAATTCGAGAGGGTTGTTCCGACGCTCGATACAGCTTGGCTCTAGCAAGCCCGGGCTGCCGTTTTGGAGCGATTTTGGCGCTGGTGTCCTCAGTCTTAGTTTGCTGGTGGCCATGCCAATCATCTTCCGCACAATCTACGCGACTGGCGGAGAGGGCAATCTCGCTATCTTCAATTATAGTTATAAGCTATTTGAATTGCCGTCGGCTCTGATTTTTGGACCTTTGGTGACGATCTTGTTGCCTCGGTTGTCTAAAATTCCAGACAATGAGTTAGAGAAATTTCAGGCACAGGTGCTTAACGCCATAAAGGGTATTGCCGTACTTTCTGCTGCAATCATAGGTGTTTGGCTGTGCGTTGGGGAGGGATTGACCAAGCTGATTTTTCTCCGAGGGGCTATGTCTCTTCAGGATGTTTTGCGGATTGCAGAAACATCTCAATATTTGTTTCTGGCGTTACCTTTCGCTGGGGTGACTTTTATGACGACAATTGGATTGAATGCATTGGGTTTGCCCCGGCTTGTTTTGCGAAATTCAATCATTGCTGCGGCTCTTGCGACTGGCTCCCAATTTGTGGTCATCAATTATGGTCAGGTCAATCAAACATGGCTTCTGTTACCGTTTTTGGTGTTTTATTTTGTTCATTCAGGGCTCAACATAGTCAATTTGTCAAAAGGCAAGTGGACCTTTGTCACGGAAACTGTAAAACAACTGATACTTGTTGCCTGCATCACTTTTGTTGTGAGTGTGCCGCTGTTATGGGGATTGTCGCGCTGGATCCCAGAGCCGTCTATTTTGCTCTCTTGCTTCTTGGCTGTCGTGATCGGTATTTTGCTCGTTGCCGCTAATGCTCTGACCGTGTTGCCTTTGATGCGGGCTGCCTTGGCGGAAAGCAAAGAAAGGCGATAAATGTGTTGTGCGACAAGAACCTCTTTGCTTTGTTGCGAAGGAAATATTTTAAGGATCCTTTGGCTCTGAATAGAAATGTGGATTAGTCCCAGTATGTTGAAACTAATGCTGATTACCAACGATCCTGATTTTGCAAAATTTGCGGAGGGTGTGGGTGTCAACAGGATCTTTGTTGACTTGGAAATCAACGGCAAACTTGCGCGCCAGCAACATCTTGATACCTTTATCACGAGCCACAAGATGGACGATGTTGCCAAGGTTAAACGAGCGCTTTCAAAGGCTGAATTGCTTGTCAGGCTGAACCCGCTTTACGATGGGACCGAACGTGAAATTGATCAAGCGATAGAGGCCGGCGCTGATTTTTTGATGTTGCCGATGTTCACGTCTGCAACGCAGTTGCAGCAGTTCAGCACTATGGTGCGGGGAAGAGCCGGTATTGTTCCCCTGATTGAGACAGCTGCGGCCTTTGAGGATTTGGATAGGATTGCTCAGGTCCCAGGCGTGACGGAATTGTTTGTCGGCCTGAATGATTTGCATCTGGATATGGGGATGGACTTCATGTTTGAGCCTCTAATCGATGGTAAGATTCAGCATTTTGCAGAGTGCTCCAAACAGTATGACAAGCCATTTGGATTTGGTGGTGTGGCGCGCATGGGCGAAGGGCTGGTCTCAGGGCGCGCCGTTGTGTCCGAACATGTTCGCTTGGGGTCTGAGTTGGTAATTCTGTCGCGTACCTTCTATAGAAAAGAAGACGATGGTCAGCATGATCTTGAAGCCTTTGCCGAGGCGATTGCCCAATTGCGCGAGGCGGAACGTATTTTGATGCAAAGAAGTTCTGAACAGGTTCGGGATGATCAGGAGGAATTGAGGAAATCGGTCAATATTGTTGTTGAGAAAAAGCGCGCGCTTGCGCAATGAATGATGGTTATACGCACTCTCCTCGGTTCGTTGCATTGCAAAGTATGTGCCTATCGCCTTGGTTTAAAATATTCGTGTCGGGCAATTATAAAGATTCAATAACCGGATTGATAAACGCTTGAAAAATGCAACTATCTTTATAATCAAAGCTATATTGGCTTCTTCTTCGAGCTATACAATATATCGGACCAGCGATATAAAGCGGACATCTAAATTATAATTTGAAGGCCGAGAATAAATGTTTTCTTCGTTACACGAGAAACAGAAAGACTTGCTGCAAGTCCGCCGAAGCATCAAGCGCAAGGTTATGATGGGGCTCGATGCTTTGTTTCTACCAATCTGCTTGTGGGCTTCCTACGTCTTACGTTTGTCAGACTGGTGGCCGGAAAGCTATATCGTCCCGAATTGGTGGATTTTCCCTCTGGTGTCGGTCGTCGGTGTTGCCATTTTCTCTGTGAACCGGGTCTATCGCACGATCCTGCGTTTTGCCGGGGCGCAGACGGTGACACAATTGTTTCGGTCCGTCTTCTTCCTTGCCCTTTTTGTGATGGCACTCGATTTCTTCAAATCGGGACAGTATATTCCACGTTCAATTCCTATCATATTTGCGCTGGTGACGCTGTGTTATGCAGGGCTTAGCCGTTTCATTTATCGCCATTATTACCACTGGATTTTGAAAAATATTCTGCCTCATGAGACGATTGCCATTTACGGTGCTGGTGGTGCCGGTGTGCAGCTTGCTGTCGCCCTTGCGGATAGCCGGGAATACAAGACGGTTGCCTTTATTGATGATGATCCAAATTTGCATAATTCTATCATTCAAGGCATTCGGGTCTACCCCTCCAGCGCATTGCCAGATTTACAGGATCGGTTTGATTTAAAACGCGTTCTTCTCGCTATCCCGTCAGCTTCTCCTGCGGAAAAACGGCAGGTTTTGGAGCGCTTGAGTAAGGGAGATATCAATGTTTTGACGGTTCCATCGATGATGGAAATTGTTACCGGAGCCGCGACCGTTGATGTCTTGCGTGAGGTCGAAATCGACGACTTGCTTGGGCGTGAGACCGTACCTCCGCGTGAAGATTTACTGCAGAATAGCATTAAGGAAAAGTCGGTTTTGGTCACTGGGGCAGGGGGCTCCATCGGCTCTGAACTGTGCCGCCAGATTCTGAACATTGGACCTGATCGTCTTGTTCTTTATGAAAATTGCGAGTTTAATCTCTATCAGATTGAGCAAGAGCTTTCCCAGATTATCAAGAAGCGGAATCTATCCATCACTATTGTTCCGATCATGGGGTCTGTTTGTGATTTCGATCGTCTCAATAGGGTGGTCTCTCATTTTGACATTCAAGTTTTTTACCATGCCGCCGCTTACAAACATGTGCCTCTGGTCGAACAGAATGTGTTTGTCGGAATTGAAAACAATATCAAGGGCACTTTAAATGCTTGTGAGGCAGCGTTTCAGAACAACATTGAGCGCTTCATACTCATCTCAACGGATAAAGCCGTACGGCCAACCAATGTGATGGGGGCCACCAAGCGCGTTGCAGAATTGATTGTGCAGGCCAAAGCTGCAAATCCAGATACAAAAACCATTTTCTCTATGGTGCGTTTTGGCAATGTTCTGGGGTCATCAGGGTCCGTCGTTCCGCTTTTTCGGCGCCAAATTGCAGAAGGCGGTCCGGTTACTGTCACACATCGCGATGTCACCCGCTATTTTATGACTATTCCAGAAGCAGCCTTGCTTGTAATTCAGGCTGGATCATTAGCCAAAGGTGGTGACGTATTTGTGCTGGATATGGGGCAAGAAGTTAGAATTCAGGACATGGCGCGGGAAATGATCCATTTGTCTGGTTTGGACGTCCGAGATGAAAACAATCCTGATGGAGATATTGAAATCCAATATACAGGTCTGCGACCCGGAGAAAAAGTCCGCGAGGAATTGCTGATTGGTGATTGTGTTACAAGAACACGGCATCCTTTGATAATGCGCGCAATGGAAGAAGAGATGTCACAAGAAGCTCTTGATATTCACCTGGACGCATTGAAAAGCGCCAGCGAAGCCAATGATATTGCGCGCGCTCGATCGGTCTTGGCGACCGTCGCAAAGGGCTATAAACCGGATGAGGCAATCGTCGACTGCCTTTCTGCAGCGAATGTGCGCTTGGTTGAAAGTCCAACTTCGAAATTGACTGACGGTATAGTTCGCCAAAGCAAGATCTAACTCCATTGGTGAGGAGTTTGATCTATAATTTTCTGACGGGGCGCCTCCTGCTGAGTTGCAATACTTCTTCTTGTAAACAAAGGCTGCAAAATATAAGCTCCGGGCAAATCATAAAGTGACCCCGCGCTTGGCTGTTCGTGACTGAAAAATCTGCCATAGTTCAATCAAACAAAAATTCTTCACATAGGAAACTGTAATGCAATTTGGCAGAATGCTTGGCACTGAGCTGTCTCCTTCATTGAGAAACCAAATCGCTATATTCTATTGGTTCATCGGTCCATTCGTCGCTTTGTTAGGCAGTGCTGGGTCAGATATTTGGTTAAGCATCGGGGCCATCTTCCTGCTTGTCTCATCCATCGCAACGCGTGATTGGCAATGGTTGCGACATCCTTGGATGATTGCAGCGCTTGTCTTTTGGCTGTGGCTTGTTTTTACAGCGGCAATCTCTGATTGGCCCGGCAATGGATTTGAGGATGCTTTGCCTTGGATCCGCTTCCCACTGTTTGCGATGATCTGCCTGCTGTCTCTGCAGTCAGATGAGAAGCTGCAAGAGAAGCTTATTTGGGCGATGTGCCTTGGCCTTGTTATTGTTTCTGCGATGCTGATTGTTGAGCGTATCGGACAGCCCGATGCCGATAAATTGTTTGGACCATGGCAACAAAATAGAAAAGCAGGATGGTATGTCGTGGGTATGGGACTGCCTGTTTGTTTATGGTTTATGGCGAAGGCTGCGGAAAAAACCATACCTGTTTGGGTGGCGGTTTTATTGTTGGCACTGTTGGTCGGTACATCAGTCAATTCTGGTGAGATCTATATGACTTTGTTGCTGCTTTTGGGGCTCGGGGTATTCACGCTGCTTGCGCGATTGGGTCTGCCTTATATTGTTGCCTGTTCTGTTGTGAGTGCCGTTTTGGTTGGGGTCTTGGCCGTTGCCGTACCCGCAACGGCTGAAGCCTTTATCTCTAATTTACAGAATAATTTGCCGTGGTATCCGTCCAGTGCCTATCACGTCCCATGGATGGAGGGGTTGGGTGTTGCCAAACTCAACCTTCTTGTTGGTGTCGGCGCCGAAAATTTCGAGAATTTTTGTACGAGCAAAGCAATGCTGGTGGTCAGCAGTGCGCCTGAATGCAACAGCCATCCGCACCAGATCTATATTCAAACGGCGGCTGAGTCCGGGCTGATCGGGCTCGGTCTGTTTGTTGTTATGGTTATCTTGTTGTTCAAGGCTGTCTTTGCCTCTGAGACGATCCTGAAGCTTTCCATGAAAACAGCCATTGCTGTTACGTTGTTGGTGACTGTTTTCTGGCCGATTTCCTCCTATTCGGAAGCCTTTGGGCAGCATCGGAATTTTTTCACCTGGTACACCATTGGATTGGCGTTGGCTTTTGCAAAAAGCGCATCTCTGAAAAATTCGCGACTCAAGGATAGGGTGTGATACCTGCCCCTCCAGCTTCAATAGAGGGGAGGAGGGCCCAATCCGTGGGGCCAACTGTCTTTGTTTTTCGGGAGCCGCGCATAGAGCATGCGCTCATGACGGTGAGAAATCGTGTATCTCGCGATCTACAAAGATCCGGTACCAGAGTTCGATGGCTATTAGCGAGCGGATTTGGCGAGTATAATTATGCTCATTGCGAACATGGCTATCGAGCATTTTGCGAACAAAATCCATATTGAACAGTCCGCGGGCTTCCAGACGGCCATCCAGCAGCACATCATTGCAATAAGACTGTAACGTTTCGCGAAACCACTCTCCGATTGGCACCGTAAACATTCTCTTCTTACGGTACGTTAATTCCGTTCCCAGCAAATCATGGACGGCGTGCTTATAAATAGCCTTGGTCTGATTGCCTTCCAACTTCATCCAGCCAGGAACCCGCATAGAAAATTCCGCCATTCTATAATCCAAGAAGGGAGAGCGTACTTCCAGTGAATTGGCCATACTCATGCGATCGGATTTGACGAGATTGTTGCCTGGTAATAAAACTTCTGTCTCGGCTATCAGAACCCGATTGATCGGATCTTGATGGTCGGCTTTTTGAATGCTTTGGCTCAATTCCTTATAGGGATCAATATCACAGAAAGCCTGAGCGAGATCTCCTCGCAGCAACTGAGAAGCCTCGTCTCCCAGCAGAAGGCCCGTTTGCCTGCAAAAGTCATTTTCCCAACCCGTGGCAAGATGATCGGTTTGACCATTGGGGAAGAAATCGAGATATTTTTCATATCCGGCAAATAGCTCATCGCCACCGTCACCGGTCAGGACCATTTTTACATCGCGCACGGCGAGCTGGGCGACCAAATCGGTAGGCATGAAGGAAACATCACCATGCGGTTGGTCACTATACCAAACCACACGTGGCCAGTTTTTTGTAACATCCTGCTCAACACATTTCGAAATATGCTCAGTAGCAAACCGATTGGAGGCCAGTTCGGCATAATAGGTTTCATCAAAGCGGGGGTCAGAAAAGCCGATGCTGAAAGTTTTAATTGGCTTGTCGGTGTGGCGGGTCATTAATCCGACCACAGAGCTGGAATCCAGCCCGCCAGATAAAAAGGCTCCATAAGCCGCGTCGGAGCGCATGCGCAAACGCGTTGCATCATCGAGCAATGAGAATAGCTCTGTCTTGGCATCCTCAACCGTCATGGCGGTATCTTGCTTTGTATCGGATAGCGCCCAATAGGGTTCCATCTCGATGCCTTCTTTTGAGACCGTGACGATATGGGCGGGAGGCAGATGGGTGATCCCCTGAAACGCGGTATGCGGTTGCGGGATGTAGTTCAGGGCAAAAAACTGCGCTAATGCTTGAAGATTGGGCGGATAATGGAGGCCATTGGCCAAAATGGACTTGATCTCGGACCCAAACCAGAGGGCTCCGCTCTCGCGGGACCCCGCCAGAAAAAATGGTTTCACTCCCAGTCTGTCCCGATACAAATGGAGCTTCTTGCTCCGATGATCTGCAATGGCAATTGCGAACATGCCATTCAGGCGGGAGACAAATTTAGGTCCCCATTCTTCATAGGCGCGCAAAAGGACTTCTGTATCTCCAAGAGAATGGAAAATATGCCCCAAGGCTTTTAATTCATCGCGCAACTCAATGTAGTTGTAGATTTCTCCATTCTGGACCACAACGATTTTGCGATCCTGTGAATAGAGAGGTTGATCACTTGCATGTGTCAAATCCAGAATTGACAGGCGCCGGTTGCCAACCACCATGGCGCCGGTCTGGTCATATCCATCTGCGTCTGGACCACGATGCCGAATGGAATTTGACATTGCAGCAAGAATGCCCTGGTCGACAGGTCGATCATCAAATGAATAACGCCCAAAAATTCCACACATATTCTACTTCCCGTTGGGACCTCTGGCGGTCCCAGTTCACCAATTCAGATTTATCAGGCATCTACCACAGAAAGCGGTTAGATGCCTCCTTTGGCAATCACCTGTTTGATTGTGAGCAGGATAACCCATAAATCAAAGCGTAAACTGGACTGATCGACATAGTCCAAATCGAGCTGCAAGCGCTCTTCAATAGTGGCAGTTGATCGTTTTGTGGCCTGCGCCAAGCCCGTAATGCCGGGCTGTACTGAGCATCTTTTGAGATACTGGGGTTCGGTATACAAGGCCCGTTGGGCTGGCACATCTGGCCGAGGCCCTACCAAGCTCATTTCACCTTTCAGAACATTGAACAATTGCGGCAACTCATCCAAACTCGTTTTTCTAAGCAGCCGCCCGATTGCCGTGATTCTGGGGTCTTTGTCGGCCGTAGAAAATCCGCCAAGGTCGGCTGCGTTGACCACCATTGAACGGAACTTATAGATTTCAAACAATCTACCGTTCAGGCCAACGCGGGTCTGGCTAAACAGTGCCGGTCCCTTGTCTGTGAGTTTGATGGCCAAACAGACCAGCAACAATATGGGGCTGGTTAAAAGCAACAGCATGGCCGATACTACAATATCGAATGCTCTTTTCATGACCCCCTTGCCTTCCCCTGTCTCGTCGGGATTTATCCCGAAATCTGCGCACATTGGCTAGGCCAAAATGCTTCGAATTGCCCTGATGACGTACATCTGCATTGTATCTGTCATACTGGAACCCGAGGGCAAACAAATCGCTTGCTCAAACAAGTCATCACAATAGCTGGTATTGGCGGCCGTAAAATATTCTGCGTCAGCAAAAAGGGGTTGGCTGTGCATTGGTTTCCAAGCGCGTCTTGCTTCCATACCCAAATCGGACAGTTTTTGGATGAAATCCTGCGCCTTGATATCCGTATGCGCTGGATCCAGCCGACAGACCGTCAACCAACGGTTGGAGTAGTCACCCTCCAACTCGGGCATCCAGTGTAAGGCTTTGATATCCTTTAGCTCAGACATATAGCGATCAAACAGCTCTCGGCGCCGCTGTGCACGCTGATTTAACACCTTCAGCTGCCCACGGCCTATCCCTGCCAGAATGTTGCTCATACGGTAATTATAGCCAATTTCACTATGCAGGTAATAGGGCGCGTCATCCTTTGCCTGGGTTGCAAGGAAACGGGCTCTGTCGATCAGGGCTTTGTCGTCAGACACCAGCATGCCACCACCGGATGTGGTAATAATCTTGTTGCCGTTGAACGAGAAGACGCCCATTTTACCGATGGTGCCTGTGTGTTTGCCTTGATGGTAGGAGCCCATGGATTCTGCAGCATCCTCAACCACCGGAATGTCATAGGCATTTGCCAGTTCCATGATCGGACCCATACGTGCACTTTGGCCATATAAATGCACCACGATGATGGCCTTGGGTAGAGCTCCCCGCTCTTTGCAAGCCTTGATGGCTCGTTCCAATGCAATGGGACACATATTCCAGGTGTCGGTTTCAGAGTCGACAAAAACCGGCGTTGCACCTTGATAGAGGATCGGGTTGCAGCTGGCGACAAAGGTGAAGCTGGAGCATAAAACGAAATCCCCATGGCTTACATCGAGTAGTCTCAGGGCGAGATGGATCGCGGCTGTCCCCGAGGTGACGGCAAGCGCATGGTCGCATCCCACATACTCTGCGACTTCGGCCTCAAAGGCATCAATATTGGGTCCGACAGGGGCAACCCAGTTGGTATCCAGTGCTTCGTGAATATACTGCCTCTCCAATTCTCCCAAATGGGGAACGGAGAGCAAAATTCGCGGCTGGATATCCTTGCGTAAATGCAACGCAACAGGCTTGTGATCGGCATCCATAACCGGAATATGATCCAGTTCGCGCTCATCCATCAGGGTCAACACATCCACTTCACTTGTGTGTTCAGGTACCCAAACAGATTCCCGTTGTCCCAGAGCCGTGATCGGCTCTTCAAGTGACCCTCCGTTCAACAGAAAACGGCGCACATCCCCATCGGTAACGGTGCGCAAAAAGCGGCCGTCAGGCTGTGTGATCAACAAGATTCCCCGTCCTGTTGCATCCAGCTGCTTTAAAGCCTCATTGAGGCTCTGTTCTGCGTTAATGGAAATAGCGTAAATATCGTTCATTGTGATTTATAGCCTGAGATTGCTTTGGAGACATAAGGGTTGTCAGGGGAATTGATTAAAATATCTCTCAAAATCAAGCGAGGTATTAATACCAATAGGGGTGTAGCAGACTTGGGTATTCGGCCTCTGCGAATGTCGCTCCTAAATCTGTAGCGGATAAATTCCGCTCTAAAAACTGTCCGGCGACCCTGTCGTCAAAGTCTTTGTTTCTGGTATAGCGCACTTCTTGTGTTTTATCCTGTTTATGGGACCCCATTTCATGGATCTTACCACTGGCGATGCGATCGACGAGAGACTCATGTGCCGCTTTTACAGATTTCATCGTGAATTCAAATGGTTCTTCACCATCGAAACGTGGAATTGCATGATAGAGCATTTCACCGCTATCCAGACCCTTTGAAAGCATATGAATAGTCGACCCCACATAGTGAGGATTGTTGTCATACAATGCCCAGAAATTACAAGAAGACCCGCGATAATAAGGGGAAATTCCCATATGGATGTTGATTGCTTTTTTTGCAACGAGCTCATCAATGAGCCATCCCCGAATATAACTTGCGCCAAAGACAACAAATAAATCGGACTGCATTGCTTGCTCAAGAACTTTTGGGGGTAGTCGGCTTAAATCGCCGGTCTTGATCGACAAAGAGCGGACGTTACGCGGAAGAAAGCTTATGTCGCCAAAATAATTGTTTTCCGCAGATATCACATTCCGGAAATATTGCTGCATGATATCGGAGCGCTTAAAGAAATCATCAACCTCACCTGGAAAGACAGTGTTGCATTCTTGGATGGCAAAAACTTCATCAGAAATGCTCGCTAGATTGTTGATCAGCGAAATATGACGAGGCTGGTTGCTTGTGAAAACGGTGATTTTCATTTCCTCATCTCCTTAAAAGCCAGAATATGATCCTGCCGTGGAATTTCAAGATTTGATTTGATTTTTACTTCACTAAGGCTTGAGCGGAAGCCGATTTGTACACCCATCTCTGTGAGCAAATCCAGTGTCTGAGGGGAATAGTTCCCACACGGGTGTGACATGCAATCAATCTGTTTGCCAATAACGCCTTCCAAATGCTCCTTATTAGCGTGGTATTCTTTTCTCTGATCTGGAAGCGGTAGGTTGCTCATAACCGTTGGGTGGTTATAGGAATGCAGGCCAATACTATGCCCTTTGTCTGACAGGTCTTTGACTTGCTTTTCTGTCATCCAAAGCCGGCTGGATGCACCTTTTAAGTCATAATCGCTTTCCTTTAACAACGACCACATAAGATCATTGTAAGTCTGTTGCCCTAGAACTCGATCCCGTAGATATCGGAACCATCGATCTGACTCGGTATAAAATGGGAATTCCTTCAGATAATTCAGCTTCAAATACTCTTCATGCCGATCTGAATAACTCTCACTTAGATGGTTTTTTGCCTGCTTGAAGTAAGAGGCATAGAATTCTTCTATATCAGCAAATTGGGTCGACCGAAAATCCCGAAAAATCTCCAATACATTGAGGTCTCCGAGCAGAGGGGATGTGTAAACAAAGAAATATGCATCAATGTTTCGTGCTTCCAAAATCGGAGCCGCAATATCGTACTGACACAGCAGGCCATCATCGAAGGAAAGGCAAATGTCTTTGCTTTTCAGATTTTGATTGAGCAGCTTCTTCTGAAATTCTCGCGCACCGATCAAATTAAACTGCGATGAGAGCCACTCTAGAAGATCTGCAAAATCTTGAGAGGAAATTGCGCCTTGCCCCTTGGCATGCTGGTCACCATAAAAATGGTGGAACATCACAGAATGAGGGTGATCAAAGAACTGGTAGAGTTGCATGGCAATTTCAATTCAGAAAAATGGAAAAGAAGGATCGATATGGTATTGTAGAAATTGTATTTTAAAAAGGGTCTCGAGGTACAGGATACGCTGACATTAAAGCATCATCGCAATCATTCTGTTGGATGTTTTCCAACGATGATGGTGTCGTCGTACTATTTGAGTTCAGCGAGTGCATCTTAATATTATTTTTGAATGGTGCGGTACTAAATCCACCGTTCCAATGGTGCAATTGTTATCTTGTACACCCAAGCACTCGTGGTGCTTCAAAGAAACTGCTTTGCTGCCCGATGCTATGTTGCTCCTAAATCTGGGTGAAGCGGTTTAACAATTCCAAGCCCGCCTTGCCGCTTCTTTCAGGATGAAACTGAAGGCCCGTGATATTGTTTTTCTTTATTGCTGCGGTTAAAGCATGTCCACCATAAGTGGCTTCTGCCAGCAGGTTGTCCTTATGTACAGGACGTGCAGAATAGGAATGCACGAAATAATAGGCTGGGTTGTGATCGTTTCTTTGGGGGAGGACGCACTGGTTCCAGATATCCTCTGGCGCAGACTTAGGTTTATGCAATTGTGCCCAGCTGATGTGAGGCACAAGCAGACGTGCCCCGTCCGTGGTTTTGGAATCGATCCTGTCCACGATGCCTTCAATCAAGCCCAGCCCCTGATGGGTTCCCATTTCCGTGGAGTGCTGCATTAAAACTTGCATGCCGATGCAAATTCCTAAGAAAGGTCGCTCGGTTTCGACAAAAGCCCGGATGGCATCATCTATTCCTTTGTCCTTTAGCGCAGACATGGCGCGCGAAAAAGCTCCCACGCCGGGTAAGACGATACGATCTGCGGATTTTATTACGTTAAGATCGCCTGATAAAACCGCATCAACATTCACTTCTTTCAGTGCATTGCAAACAGAAAAAACATTCCCGATGCCATAATCAATGACAACAACTTGTTTGGTCATGACAATCCTTTTCAAACAGCACGTACGTTGATGTCTGCTTTTCTTAATTCATTTCGAAGATCGGGAAATGTGAGCGCATCCGTGTGCAATGCCTTAGCAAGTCCAATCGCACTTGCTCCATGTCGGACACCTTCAATTACATCACTGGCCTGACCGACGCCACCAGTCGCTATTACCGGAATGTCTACTTCGCGGGATACAGCGTCTATTAACGCCAAGTCCATCCCTTTCGAGGTTCCATCCTTGTCAATCGACGAAAGCAATAATTCTCCAGCGCCAAGCCGTGCGGCATCAACAGCCCACTTGATGACGTCTAAACCGGTATTGTTCCGTCCATTGTCCGTCATTGCTTCCCAGCCGCCCTGAGGTTGGCTCTTTGCTTCAATAGAAAGCACGGTGGCCTGCGACCCATATGTATCTGAAATTTCGCGTAAAAGTTCAGGTCTTTGGGTTGCTGCCGTGTTGATCGCTACTTTGTCTGCACCCACATCCAACAGTTCTTTGACGCTGTCCAGGGTGCGGATACCTCCGCCGACGGTAATTGGCACAAAGCTTTCGGATGCCACTTCGCGGACGATGTCTTTTAGATTGTTGCGCTCATAAAGTGAGGCAACGACATCCATATAAAGAAGTTCATCGGCACCTTGCGCATAGTATAACTTAGCCCGTTCCGCAGGGTTGCCCATTTTGCGCCACCCTTCCATCTGAACGCCTTTAATCAGATGGGACAGCTTTACATCCAACCGCGCAATCAATCTGATGTTCATGCCACATCCTTATTAAACATTGTTTGCGACACGATGGCGTAGCTTCCATCCTTCATTTCCAAAACTCCAGAGATGAGGAGGACGAAAACGGTTTGACAAAGCCTCGAAATAGTCGCGATCTATGATCGGTGTTTCAAACATCTTCGATGCTTGAGGGTATTCTTCCTCTGGTAAGGACAGATACGCCATCAATTGATCAGAAAACCTCTCTGGATATTCACCATCATACCGATTGCACAGTGCGACACCTTCTTCTCGTTCAATATCACCAGAACGAATTTCTTGCGCAGCATCATGTGTTGCGCGCCCGATGCCAAATTTTATGTGCGTTGTATAATAATGTAGATCGTCAATTCGATCATCAAGCGAATGATATTTGGAATAGGTGCCGGGTGTGCGATGGGGGGAGGCTTCAAAGCCTCCTTTTTCAACGGCGAAGTAATAGGCGGCCTGTGGGTGCCATTTTAAATAATAGCCAAGATAATGCACGTTGATGTCGTTGGCGCGAAGATCGTCGGGGTTGGATGGGCAATAGACCTTGAGGTCCGCGGGGCGCACGCCATAATCATCTTGCAAAGATTGGACGGATGTCCCTCCTAAAAAGATCTCACTATCTGATGAACTTGAAAAATAGGTGTAATTGCGTTGTGCGCTTGTCGTATCAGCAATTGGGTTGCCATACTCAGCTTCGTCTTCCCCATAGAAAACGAGGGGAATTTGCATCTGGATTGCCATTTGGGGGGCATAGGATTTTTGGCCAACTATAAATGGCTGAAAGGGATGGAACAGATTTTCAACGGCCAATCGCGTAATGAGGCGTTTTACACGGCCGTTCGGAGTCATCAAATAATTATCAAACCCCGAGTGGATCCAGCGATCAAAATTCCGCCAACCCCAGTCCGTGTAGATGTGAGGTGCCCACGTAACGGTCAACGGATTCATGCCAAATTCGTATTTCAGCATCCATGATTGATAGAAACTGTCTTTGCCACCGGAGCCTGGAACCAAGCAATCATAAGAGCCATTCCGTGAGCGATATTTGTCACACAGGACTTCCAGCTCACGGCGGCGTTCTTCCCAATCAATGTCTTGATGTTTGCGTTCTGCAACGCGGCAGGCATCGCAAATGCCATCTTTATCAAAGTTGATTGTCTGTTTTTTGCTGGTGGAGGTATGCTTGTGCTCAACAGTTGAATTGGGGCGCTGATTGGAAATCACACACTTCTTACAAAATGTAACCTTCTGCGGCAAACCGTACATCGTTTCCGGTGCCTCTAAGTTTGGCGCATAAAGAGAAAGATCCAAATTATCTTTGCGGGGATCCGAGTGCAAGAAAGCCATAAGCAACCCTATTCATTATATGAACGACGATGTGGTGTCTGTCTCATACCTATACATGCATAGCCATTGCAAGCAATAGCACATCATATTTGCAAAAAAGTGAGGTTTTTACGATCAAGCGCTGTGGCGCGAAGCCTCAGGTTCGGCCTCCAATTGCTGACATTTATAGTCTTTGAACTGTTCAAAAATCAGGCGGCCTTATCGCATGAATGCAAGTATTCTATTTGCAACAGTCTCAGCAGACGAGGCGCTTTCATTGCTGTTTTTCTCGTTGTTGCTTGCCAGTTTTTCACTTAAGGCATTCAAAGTTTTTTCTATTTTTTCGATTGAGAAAACGGCCGTACTAAACCCCAGTTTGCCGAACGGGCTGTCTTGAAGAGAGGAGCACTCAACGCTCAAGACAGGTCTGCCGGCCAACGCAGCTTGAACCGCTACTGTTGATCTTGTTACGACGACCAAGTCAACTGCGTGCATAAGGTTATCGATGTCATCTTTCATGGTACTTTGATGAATAGAGCCATATGTTTTTACATCTTGAGGTTCATTGGGGTGTCTGCGAATGATCAACTCATATTTGTCATCTTTGGTCACAAGGTCAACTAAATGGGCTTCAATCTTACGGGGTAGATCTTCCAGTCCGGGTTCCCCGGTGAAAGGATGGACTGCAGGTTCTGCGCAAGACGCGTAGAGGACAACGATCTTACCATTTTTACCCCACCCTTTCTTTTCGCGTAAGAGACGCCCTGCTTGTATTGTGTCTTCATTTTGCAAACGATCAAAGGCAGGGTTTCCCGTGATAATAATCTCATCTGATGGTCGTCCGCTCTCGGCAACAAATTGCTTTACACCTTCATTCAAGACACATAATTCATTGCCAAAACCCGCTTCTTTTAGCCATGCGACTTCTTGCATGCCGAATAAGTCAAGCATACAGAGCGAATTGATGGTCTTGTTGCCTGCTGCTTTGATTAGGGCTTTTTCGGATCTGGGAGAACTTGTGGTGACGACGACCTTGGGTTGAATGTAGTCGAGAACCTCTTCCATCAAATGTATGGGGTTGAAGGCAAAGCGGCCGTCTTGTTGGTAGATTTCTGCTGCTTTTGCGCTCCCGTTTTGCAAAACCAAATCGCGATAATTGCATCCCAAATAGGCGCTGCTGTGGGCTTTTGACATTGGGCCGCCGTCTGGGAAGCCTGACGCAAGCTCTTGGCCTTTTTCTTTCACTTCTGGTAACTGCGCTTGAGGCAGAGCCATATAGCTGAACCAAGGAAGTCCGCTCGATTGAACCATGCTGACTGCGGTGGTAAAGGCAAAAATACAGACCTTATGGCCCCGTGCCTGCAGTTGTTTGGCCACCGGAATGATCATACGCATATGGCCGCCACCATAAGCGCCTAGCAGAATGTCCACTTCGCCCGCTTTGGGGAATTTTCCTGTTTCAGTGATTAAAGACATTCATCTCATTCCCAAATTCATAAGGCGGGGCCAGACGTGGTTGGTTTCGCGGCAGTGTGACATGATGGATCGGGCAATATTTGCCATCAAATGCTACCTTATAGGCCGAGAGAGCTTCTGGGCGATCTTCGCTGAGTTCACGCCATATGCCAGTGTGAAGGGCGCAACATTGGAGGCGATGACCGCTCCCGCCGCAACAATAGAGCCTTCTCCAACACTCACCCCTGGCAGAAGCGTTGCATTGGCCCCTACCAATGTGCCGTCTCCGACCGAAACATTGCCGCAAATCGTACTGCCGGGGGCTATATGACAAAAGGCACCGATTCTGCAGTCATGATCGACATTGGCATTATGATTGATGATCGTATGCGCGCCAATGCTGCTGGCTGCTGCAATATTGGCCTGAGCCGCGATAAAACAGCCTTCGGCCAGAATGGCTGTGTCGGAGAGACACGCCCTTTCGTGAGTGATGGTGAGGAATTGCATGTGATATTTTGACAAAGAAGAAACGATTGCCCTACGGGCGTCATTGTGACCGATTGCTAGATGTATGGCACCTGTTAGGGGGGGATACTCCCAATATTCAATTGCCAAATCCAGATGGAATCGGCCGCCTGTCTTGTCCTTATCTTGATCAAATATGCGGATATCAGCAATTGAATGCGTCTTGAGAGCGGCTTCCAAAACAACTTTAGCGTGGCCACCGGCTCCAATGATATTGAGCGAAGGGAGGCTATCATTCGTGGTTTGCGCTGTCATATACCCTCACAAAATCGTCTGACTTTTGGATCATTCGTTGGAATGAGCATGCCGATCCGTGCTTTTAATATGCGATAACTTTGTTTAGCAAGTTTGGTGTTAGATCGACACTTTTCAATTTGCTCAAGATGGCCTGTCCCGCAGTGCCATTGCCATAGATGTTTTGGCAAGGGAAGCGCATCCCTTTTAGGTCTTGGAGGGCCTGTTCAAGCCTCTGCTGATCAATGGGCAGATCTGTGACATTGGCATTGCGCTCCCGCAAATTCTGACGGGAGCCAACATTGATAACCGGTATTCCGAAGCAGGCCGATTCAATGATACCGGCGGACGAGTTGCCGATCAAGAGATCGCCATTCTTCAAAAAGCTCAAAAACTCTAGCCGGGGTAAATGTGTTGCAAGCCGCAAGCTACATTTTTCTGTATAGTCTTGCAGTGCCTGGCGCACATATTGGCCGCCGCTATCTGAATTCGGCATTAACGCCAGAATTTGATGATTGCTCGTCTGCAGGGCTTTCAGGATAATTTCAGTTTGTGCTTTTGCCTCATCTGCTTCCTGTAAAACAGGATGAAACAAGAGGATGGCAATAGAGCGCTGGGCGTCGAGATTGTATTTTTCAGCCAGTTGTTGAAGCGATGGTAATTCTATTTCGTCAAGTCCATCGAGACCGGGCGCGCCACTGACAAAAATCGATGTTTCCTGCTCTCCCATTTTGATCAGCCGTTGCTTGCTTTGTTCGGTTGCCGCGAAATGAATATGGGACAATTTGCTTATGGCATGGCGAACCGATTCATCGACTGTTCCGGAACGTTCTCCGCCATGAATGTGTGCGACAGGTATATTGAGGTGGATGGCAGCCAGAGCTCCTGCTAACATCTCGCCTCGATCGCCAAGCAATAAAACAATGTCAGGGCGGTTGGTTGACAAATGGGCTGTGAAGCCGCGCAGCATGGTACCAATATGGAGTGCCATGGCTTCGCCGGACGTGGTCATTTTTTCCAGCTTGATGCGCGCCTCTATCGGCAGTTGCGCCTCTTCGATCTCGTTCACAGTCATTCCGCATGCTGGATCAAGGTGCATGCCGGTTACAACAATACCCAATTCCAGATTTGGGTCGTTATTGAGCAGATGAAGGGTGGACTTCATTAAACCAAAATCTGCACGTGTTCCTGTTATGTAACAAATTTTCCGAGGCAAGAGACTTTCCAATCGGCTTGTTTCAATGCGGTAGCGGCACTGCGGCTGAGCTTAACAGTTGGTCACTCTGCGCGCGATGCACATATTGTATTGCTAGAATGCTCTACGTTATATCTTTCCAATCGAGCAAAGCACCCGATTGCAGAGCGCTTTTTGTTTTTCTCCCCACGATCTCTTCACGGCGAGCTGGAGAAATTCCCGTCCCGGGACGGAGCATAATCAAGTCACTTTGGGATAAAACGGTTCCTTGCGGTATGTCTCTGGCAACCGCAATGCTTTTGCGCGCCACATCCCGAACAGGCAATTCACTTTCGCTGGGTTTTTTCTCGCCAGTGCCAAGAGCTTGTTCAATGATGCGAATATCTCTGATCATGGTAGAAAGCTCACCTTGATCCAGAGAAGCCTTGTGATCTGGCCCCTCCATGGCTTTGTCCAGAGTGTAATGTTTTTCAATTACACTGGCTCCCAAGGCAACCGCTGCGGGCGAGACCACAATGCCCTGGCTGTGATCGGAATATCCTGTTGGACAGCCGGTCTTTTGCGCGATGGTTGTCATGGCGGTGAGATTGAGATCCTGAGGGTGGGCGGGATAATTTGAAGTGCAATGGAGAATGGTCAGAAATTCTTTATCGGTTGTTTTAAAATCGATGTCTTTCCATGCCCTCCGGATACAGGCCACAGCTTGTTCAATTTCATCCAAGTCAGACATGCCTGTAGACAAAATAATCGGCATCATCTTGCGCGCGCAATGGGCAATAAATGGCAGATTTGTAATTTCACCTGAGGGGATTTTAATGCGCTTGATGCCGATGGAAACCAAAAAATCCAGAGACTCCTCATCAAAGGCCGTGGACATGAACTCGATAGCAAGTGCGTCACATCGTGCCTTCAAACGACCAAACTCATCTCTGGTGAGTTCCAGCTTTTTTAGCATGGAAAGCTGATCGCCATCTCCGGTGGTCTCTTGCTGATATTCGGCTTTTTGCGCGCCTACTGCGGCCAATTTTTCTGCACTAAATGTCTGAAATTTTACGGCGTCGGCCCCGCATTGAGCGGCAATTTCAATCAGCCTGAGTGCCAATCCGACATCACCATTATGATTGACACCGGCTTCAGCAATGATGAACGTTGGCATTCCAGAACTCCTGCATTTGCTATTGCTTTACATCCAATTGCAGGTCATGCAATTGAGTAGCTTCAAGCATTATAATCTAATAGTCTGTGGCATATCGTAATTCGGAAGCATTGAAATGAAAATTCTGGCTATTATTCCGGCAAGATCAGGATCCAAACGGATCGTCAACAAGAATATCAAGCTGTTCTCTGATGATGCCCTTATTTGTTGGTCTTTACGCTTTGCTCAAGCGATTTCGGATTTTTCGAATATTATTGTCTCGACGGATAGTGACACAATTGCTTCGGTGGCGAAAACGGAAGGTGTCGATGTGCCTTGGTTGAGACCGGCGACCCTCAGCGGTGATACCGCGACATCTATTGATGTTGTTTTGCATGCTCTTGAGGTCGAGGAGAAAGAGGGGCGTCACTATGACTATGTTGCTCTGCTGCAGCCGACGTCTCCTATACGGCATAAAAGCCGTTGGATTAAGGCCCTTGCGATGATTGAGCAAAGCCATCTGGATGCTGTGATAGGCGTTTCTCCGGCGCGGCATCATCCCTATCATTGCTTTACGCAGAATAGCGACTTGCGTTTATCCCCCTTTATCGACACAGACGTGCGGAAAATGCGCACTCAGGATCTGCCGCCGGCTTTTGCCGTCGCGGGCAATCTGTATCTAAGTCGGGTGCAATCTGTAAAAGATCACTATACATTTTTTCCTGAAAAGACAGGCGGCGTCATCTGCTCTCATCCACTGGAGATGATTGATCTGGACACGGCACATGACTGGACTGTCGGGGAAGCCTTGGCCAAGCACTATGGCGTTGGTTGTGGCAATAGCACCTTTGAGTTGTGATTTTTCTGTTTGATACCCGTATCTCAGGAGGTTGTTGATCCCTGATGTAGCCCTGCGATGGCTACAGCTGCATTTTGGATGATCATGGCTCACGGTTGGTGGTTAGTCGTCCATTGTACGGATTTTTTGAGATGACTGTGTGATGTCGATGGGGGACAAGACGGATTCGGCGGAGATATCAGTGAACGCAAGCACGTTTCCACCTCGTGCGTGCGCGAACTGGTCGGCTTTGTCTCTTGAAGAGAATGGCACAAATTCGGGAGCACCCATGCCGCCAACGGCATCGGAGCCAACCACGTAAAAGGCGCTGTCAGCTTTGATCCAGTTGTCGACCCCCGGTTCCTGCCAGCTTTTGGCAGCACCCATGTCATTGACATAGAGCACCTGAATCTCAGATGTGCGTTCTGCTGACTTCATCCGCGCGAGGCCGTCGCGCACCTGCGAGAACCAGAGAGGGTGCAAATAGGCTGCCATGAACATCTGTGCTTTGGGGCCGGGATGGTCCAGAATTATCATCTGACAATAGTGTCCGGCGGCGTCTTCGGTCAGAGCAATGGGTTCTGGAACAGAGGTAACTTGTGTTTCTTCACCGCAGCCAACAAGCAGAATAAGGAAAAAGGCCAGTAAGAGAGCGTGAAACTGTTTCATGGTTCTGCCTTTTCAAACACCAGACAGGATAAGGCAAGCGCGATTAGGGGCCAAAGCGTCAAGGAGAGGAGCTGTCCGGTGAAGCCGACCACTGAACCTGCGGCGGATACACCCGAGCCTAGAATATTGGCGGTGATATCCGGCGTATTGATCAAACGGAAGGCGTCGGCCGGATTGGCAACTAGCATCCAGGGAAAAACGCTTTTGGCGAAGACCCCTGATCCATTGGCCACCAGCGCGCCCAACAGTCCCAGATCATACAGCACTACGCAGACCAGCCAGATGGCGATGGCGATGCCGGATGCTGCTCCTGTTTGGCGCACCAGAATAGAAACAGCATATCCCAGCCCCAAAAAGCTTGCTCCTAAAGCGAGAGACGTTAAAAGCAAACGTACTAGGGGCAGGATTTCCAGATGTTGAGACCCGTGTTGCACAATCACAAGCGTGGCGGTGAGACCAAGGCCAATACCAATGGCAATCGCCAGAACGCAGATATGAGCCAAGAACTTTCCAATGAGGATTTCGACCCGTGATAAAGGATAAGACAAACTGAGGGTGAGTGTGCCTCGTTCCATTTCGCCCGAGATGGCATCAAAGGAAAGCAAAAGGCCAATCAGCGGCACGAGATAAACTGATAAAGTCGTGATGGAGGTGAGGGCGACCGTAAGCGGGCTAACGCCCAACATGCCCGTTGGCGCATCCCCTGCCATGGTAAGCACCGCATCGAAGAGCACCATAAGAAGAATGGCAATCGCCACCCAAAGATTGCGGCGCGCGATGAGCAACTCCAGTCGTGCAATTGCAAGAATATACATTAGATCTGCTCCCCGTTGGAACCGCTGAAATGCCGGTAGAGTTCTTCAAGGCTTGCCGGTGTTACATCGAGATCTTTGACTGCGGATCCCAAGGCGGTGATCGTAGACAGAAGGGCTACCTTTTCCGGCGGTTGGCACAACAGTTCAAGCGACTGGCCATTGACCCGTTGCCCCCCCAGTTTTGCTGCCATACCTTCGATGGTGTCGGGCGTTGCGGTGACAGTCACTCTAATCGGCAATTGAGCGGATTGGCGCAGGTGAGACAGGCTGTCGTTGGCGACCATCTTTCCCTTGCTTAAAATGGCAACGCGGTCTGTGCGTAATTCTAGCTCGGTCAGGGCGTGTGAAGACAACAGCACCGCTGCGCCGTTGTTGGCTAGTTCATCGACAATGTCATAAAACTCATGCCTTGATACCGGATCAAGACCGCTGGTTGGTTCATCAAGTACCGCGAGTTTGGGGCGCCCTAGCATCACTTGTGCCAGTCCGATGCGCTGGCGCATGCCTTTGGAATAGGTCCTGATTTTGCGGTCGGCAGCGTCTGCCAAACCGACACGCTCAAGAAGAGTGTCGGCTTCGGATTTTGATGTCGATTTGAGACGAGCAAAATGATGCAGTTGTTCGCGACCAGTCAATGCCCCATGAAACGCCACACTTTCGGGTAGAAAGCCAGTTTGTTTGCGGGCGGAGCGGGTGCCTGGAGCGCCCCCCAGAACCCTGATGGCTCCATCTGAAACGGAGGTAAGGCCCAAAATCATGCGAATGATGGTTGTCTTGCCTGCGCCATTGTGGCCAAGCAGAGCCACACGTTCACCCGCAGCAACGTCAAAACTAACGTCCGATACGGTTTCAAGCGCTTTGTAGCGTTTGAAGACATTTTCAATCTCAAGAGCTGGCATCAGAATTCCTCCCATGAAGGGGGCTGGGGCAGAAGAGGGTGCATCATTGGTGCTTGGTCGATGACGCCGCCTGGCAAAAGTGCCGGAAAAGCAGATTGTGACCAGCGGATCAGTTGGATCGCAGGAGATCCAAGTAAAAACTTGGCTGCAGGTTGTGTCCAGAGCACGTGGTCCATGATGTCATTGGGACGATAGGCTGTGTCAGCGATGCCGTTGCCATCAAGATCATAGGCGGCGTGATCTGACCAATAATTGCCATGCCCATCGACGCTCCAGTCGATCCAGCGCGTACCAACATATTTGACCTGGGTACGGTTGCCGACAAAGGCATTTGAGATAAAGTCATTGCGCTCTGATCCCGCAGTGAAATGAATGCCGATGCCACAGCCGGAGAACAGGTTTCCCTTGAAGCTGTTCCGGTGGGCATTATAGATGAAAACACATTTGTCTCCGACCTGCTCAATGTGATTGTTGAGGACCAGAGTCCGGTTGGTATAATTCATCATGATGCCATGGTTGCGGTCACCCTTTGAATAATTGCCTTCAATCCGCACATCATCGGAATACATGATCGCATAACCCAGATGATTGCCGAGCGAGATATTGCCCGATACCACGCTGTTGTTGGCATACATATAATGCACGGCAAAACGTAGATCTCGGAATCGGTTGTTGGAGAATTCATTGTTTTTGGAGGTGTTGACGAAGATGCCGTCACGCCCCCAACGGAAATCGTTCTTGATGACTTTTGCACCCGGTGCATTCCACATATAAACGCCATTGCCGCGGTCGTTCATACGGTGGTCTTGTCGCCCTTGAATTATATTTCTGGTGACAAGGGCATTCTTGGAACCACGCACATCGACGCCAACAAGATTGCCTAGAATTTTATTGTCGGACACCACTGCGTTTTCGGCCTTTTTGCCAAGAAAAACGCCAGCGTCCCGACCGTTCCCTTTGGAGCCGGATCCGGTGATCGTCAAGCCGCGAACCGTCACATTTGGCACTGTAACCGAGATGACGGACCCTATTTCATTGCCGACAATTGCGGCTTTCCCACCACCATCAAGGATGATTGCCTTGTTGATGACAATCGGCCCTTTATATGAGCCGGGCTGAAGGCGGATAATGTCACCCGCCTTCGCGTTATTGAGCGCTTGAGTCAATGCTCCGCTTTGTTCAGAGACGACGATCTCCACTGCGCCGACCATCGTGGTTGGTGCCAGCATAAGGAGAATGAAAATCAAGCGAAGCAACATGCAAATGCCCTTTAAGCAGGTTCAACCAGCATACGGCCACGCATTTCCATGTGGAGTGCGTGACAGAACCATTGGCAATAGAACCAATGCACACCGGGACGGTCTGCGGTGAAGGTTGCCGAGGCCGTTGCCTGTGGTCCAACCTCAAAAGCAATGCCGTGGTTGCCCAAGGTGAACCCATGAGTCAGATCATCCACATCGTCGATATTGGTGATATAGATGGTGACTTCATCACCCTGTTTAACGGTGAACTTCTCAAGCGAGAAAGTCGGTGCGGACGAGTACATATAGACCCGCACTTTGTTGCCATCGCGAATGACCTCGTCATGGCCGTCTTCGAGCTCAACGCCATCGGCTTCTGCCTGCTTGCGGGCATCTTCCCACATAGGATCATCGCGACTCCAGACATTGACTGGATTCACCTTGGAACGATGAACGATAATACAGTCATGTGGCTCGGCAAAGGTTGGGCTGTCATGCACTACAACCGGCGTGTCACCGGTGATGTCGATCAGCTGTTCATTCTCCGGTTTTAGTGGCCCGACATTAAGGAAGCGGTCTTTGGAGAATTTATTTAGAGAGATCAGCCATTTGCCATCCGCTTCATTGGTTTCACCCATCGAAGTGTGGTTGTGGCCGGGTTGATATTGTACATCGACTTTTGACAGGATTGGATCGACTTCTTCACCAGCATAGAGCCGAACAGCTTTGTCGATATTCCATTTCACGACCTGACTGTCGAGGAACAGGGTGGTGAAGGCATTGCCCTGACCATCGAAGGCTGTGTGGAGAGGGCCAAGACCCAGTTCAGGTTCGCCAACAATGCAAGAGCGAGGGTCTGCGCCTTGGAAGACGGCTTCGACTTTATCCAATTCGATAATCGAAACGGTTGGCGACAGCTTGCCATTGACCATCACATATTTGCCGTCTGGTGCGGTGTTTACCCCATGCGGGCTGTTCGGAATAGGAATATAAGCGGTCAATTTGGAGCCCTTGCGGCCATCCAGAACTTTCACCCCGTTGTATTCTTTGTAGTCGCCAGCCTCGACTGCGGCTTCAATGCGCTTGATATCAAAGATAACAGCATGATCCATTTCGGCTTCGGTCATTTCAGCCAGAGTGACGCCGCCTTCGGAGTTGTAGCTGGAGGAAATGGCATAACGGCCCTGATAATCCGCGTCGACATTGTCGAGGTTGCCGTCAACAATCACCTGCCATGCGACTTGCATGGTATCGCCATCAATGGCGGTGAAGATTGCGACATAGTCTTCAGGGCTATCGAGTATGCTGCCATCATTGACCAGAGGCACACGATGCTCTCCGTTGGCAAAGACATATCCTGTGCGCGGGTATTTCTGGGGTCGCAAGCCATGAATATCAGAGGCGTTGGGGATCTCGATGATCTTGTCACATTTCATCACGTCACAGCGTACACGAGCCACACGGGTGTTGGCTTTGTCGTTCATGAACAAATAACGACCATCATAGGTGCCATCGGTGAAGGACATATGCGGGTGATGAAGGTCACCATTGTCATAAGTTTCCATGCCGCGTTTTGCCAAAAACTCTTTGGTTTCTGGCATCAGGCCTTCGGTGAGGATTTTTTTGGATTCATTTGTGCTGCCCCAACCGGTCGCAGAACAACGGTTGAATACAGGGATACGCATCAGTTCGCGCATGGACGGCAATCCAAGAATGCGCATTTCGCCGCACTGTCCTGAAGACCAGAAGCCGTAATATTCATCAAGTTCACCGGGATGCAAGGCGGTTTTATTTTCCGCAGCGACAGCCGGATTCGATTTCATCATCGCAGCACCGCCAACGGCCAAAGACCCGGCTATCGCGACACCCGCGGTTGTTCCACCAAGCAGACCTCGGCGGGAAATGCCTTCTTTTTGTTTGTCATCGGTAGTCATGTGACCACTCCTCCTAGTTTTTAGCGCTTGGCTGGCCAAGCAATTGACTGAATGCATCCGCTGATGTGGCGTTGCTTCTTGCTATTTTTTCCCTGCTTTTTCTTTGTTTGATGCAAACAGGGCATTTTTGGTCGTCTTGATAGAGAACCTGACAGTGCAAGCACGACAGGCATTCGTTGGGGTTGATTTCACCGGTTGGATGGATGGCTTGAACAAAGCACTCATTGGCGCATGTCTGGCACGGGCTGCCGCATTCTTTGTAGCGCTTGAGCCAGTCAAACATGCGAATTCTACCGGGGATGGCCAGTGCGGCACCCAGCGGACATAGATAGCGGCAATAGAACCGTTCGATGAACAACCCCGCACTGAGCAAGGCAACAGCGAACAGAACGTAGGGCCATCCGCGTGCGAACTTGAGAATAATCGCAGTCTTAAATGGTTCGATTTCTGCATATTGTTCCGCAAGGGGAACCGAGACCATCGACAGCCCGACCAAACCCATGAAAATCATATATTTCAATGGCCAAAGCCGCTCGTGTAGACCCCAAGGCAGTGTGATTTGTGGCACTTTGAAGAAGCGTGCTATCTGATTGGAAAGCTCCTGCAAGGCTCCGAATGGGCAAAGCCAGCCGCAAAAAGCGCCGCGCCCCCAGAACAACAAGGCTGCCGCAACCGAGCTCCACAGGATGAACACCAAGGGATCAAGCAAAAAGGCATCCCAGCTGAAACCATCCGAGAAAGATGCGCCAAGTGCCATTAGATTGACGATGGACAATTGGGCATTCTGGCTCCATCCGAGGAATGCCAGTGTCAAGGTCAGGAACCCCATGCGGAACCAATAGAAGGCTTTGGCATTACGCGTGGCTTGTTTTTGGAAAAAGAATGTCCCAGTCAAAACCGTGAGCATCACCAACAGAATGGCTATTTCGACTTTTTTGTCGTTCCAGACCCGCTTCCATAAGGCCGCACGTGCCGCTGCATCTTCGTCTCCATCCACCACACTCGTTGCTAGCGGAGCAACAGGGCGCGGCTCAAGATAAAATTCTGGCAGCTTGTAGCCCAGATCGAAGGTGAGAAAGGTTTTCTCAATCGGTCCGACCGCGCGGTTGACCAGCAATTGCAAGCGCCACGGGTCGCCCACATCAAAGTCTGCGTCCGCCGGAATCTTGAAGATATCCAGCTCATTGAAAGCCGGCGCATCATCTGGTGCCAGAGCCCCGAGACGTTTCTGCTGACGATCGTGGAAACGGACCGAATTGTCGCCTTGAATCAATTGAATGCGATCGAATATGCCGCCGCGCACATAACCAGAACCTTTGAAGGAATAGACACCGCGACCCATGATCAAAATGGCCTGCTCTCCTTCTTTCAGCCACTCGGTCAGGTTTTTATATTCTGCGTCACCGAGCAAACTCAAACCGATGCTTGGCACTGATACCAATGCAGCCTGCATGTCGATATAGGTATCGGTCGGATCACCTGGCTCTGGCCGTTTGATGGCGCGAGCATCACCGGCCTTTTCAAAGGCAGAATTGACTTGCCCAATGTCCAGCGTCATGCGGCGGATGGAACCATCACCCGAGAGGGTTTGCCAATCAGACACAGTAATAAGGTCAGACTTGAGGGCGCGTGGGGGGGTATCACTGCCCGCTTCAACAGTGAGGCCACCCAGCTGCATGGCGCGTGAAACTTTAATCGCAGACCGCACGATAGAATCATCAATGATCATAATCGTGACGGTGGCCCCGGAAATGATATCCAGATCGTGGCCAGATCCGCCGGTTTTTGCTTCATGCACGATGTCCAACCCCGAATAAGTCTCGGTCAGGGCTTGGATTTTGCTGTTGGGAATGCCGATCAGCACGATGGGTTCTGAATGTTTGACAAGATTGGCCTTCAGCAATTTGCCATCAGGGTCAATCGCAACCATCACATGTATGGGCTTGCCCGAATATCCGGTTGTGCTGACAAAGTCGCTGGTGATGAATGCATAGCCCAGCAGCTCATCATTTTTCATGACAGGCGCTATGGGTACGTCGCTTCGGAGCGGACCATAGTCCGTTGCTCCCTCGACCAAGTCAGCCGCGGCTACTTTTGTCAGATATTTCTCGATGACCGGCTGGTTGCCGAGTGCGCTAGCTGGCAATGTGAGGAGAAGGGTGGCGGCCAACAGCACCAACAAGGGGGCAAGCGTGCGCCAAAATTCGGGAAAGAGTCTTTTGCCTAATGCCATGAGATGATCTCCGGCATGACAGGCACAGTGTTTGGTGTCGGTGACACCGACACAGAATAAGTGTGCAACATTGGTTCAACTTGCTTGAATGGAGGGGGCGCGCCAGAAAATGGCAAAAGGTGATCCGGCAATGGAATCGAATTGGCTACCAGTTCGGGTTGAGAAAAACCCTTGCCTGCATGGGGAGATGGCATGTCTGTCGTTTTAACAGGCACGCCGACAAATGAATTGTGATGCGTGAAACAGAGGACGCAGCGCGTGCAATCGTCGTTTGGCACATTTTCATCAGAAGGGATCTGAACAAGGGAGAGGCCGGCGCTTGAACAAATAGGTGTCCACTCGTTCATCGCGCTGGAAGCTGCTGGATAGGTCTGAACCAGCATCATCAGTAGGGACAGCACAACACACAACTCGGTTAGAAAGCGCTTCAGCTCTCCGACCAATATTTGCTTCATTTCAGAGCGCTTGTGAGCGCAAGATGAGGAGCCATGTGAATGTTTCATAGATGAAAATTATGGTGTTCCCTTTAGAGTGACCTTGACTTTCGTCAAGCGTAAAGCGGTAATGAATAGTATGTCAGATAAAGATTTTGAAAGATATATTGAATATAAAGGGCTGGAAGCATAATATTCATTGATATTTTCTATTTTTTATAAATTCATAATCTTTAATGTTGTGAATATTGTAACATTGCCATCTATAGCTTCTATAATGGCATCTCAAATATTTTTGAAATTTCTAAGAATTATTATTCTTAAAATAAATCTCAAATGCATGTTCAGTGTTCGCGGATTCGAAAATTTCAATGCATTCAATGTGTCAGATAAGATCATCGTCCATTTTAGCCTTAGTAAAATATAAGCGTGATGGATAAGTCTTTCTCTAAAAGTATTTTAGATTTTCGTAGAATCCCAAGTTGTTATGCGATAAATCCAGTACTGAACAGGTGTTATATCTTTAAGGCTAAAGGTGTTTCACCAAAAGTTCGTTCAGCGCCGCCTCAAACGCAATTGACCTATTTGACCTCGCCAAACCAGCGTTTGAACCAAGCCTTGATAGCCGCTCGGATAGAGCCCAATCGGCTTTGGGCTTGATCTGTGTAATCGGACATATTGTCGGTCATCTCATCGGCGGTTTGTTCGATCTCGTCAAGGACAGGATCGATTTGCTCGACCTTGAATATCCGGATCATGCGGACGATAAAATAAGCAATTGCAGCGAGGCACATGAAGAAGACAATGTTGAACCATGGGATCAGAAAGACATCCGGTCCTGCAACAGGTTTGATCTTCACCACATTGGGGAAAATAGTGAAGAGCTTGATGCGCCAGCCATAGTGGGTTACGGCCACCCAATTGTCATTCTTTTGTGCCAGTGATTGCGCCTGAGCGGTGAGGTTGCCGCTGTCAAATTTCAGATAAGGTGGCCAGCTCCAATCGGTGTCTTCGTTGCGATAGACATAGGGTTTGCCGTTGGGTAGCTCGGCATTGATAAACCGCACATCTCTGGTATCGACCTTGGTGGTTCCTGCGTCGGGAGAGGCCCAGAACCACGACGCGCCGATATCCATGCGCTTCACATCCGTGCCGACAATCCGGACAATGTCACGGGATGGCAATGTATAGTGCAAGAATAGAACAACCAAAATGGCAATGATGGCGCCAACCGCCCATTTAAGAATTTGCATCAAGTCCCCCGTTATCGATCTGCGGGTATTGGGCCCCACGGTCCTTGCCAGTCATCGTCGTCGTAAGCATCTTCGGCTTCTGCCATGCTTGGCTCTGGTCCGAAAAGCTCTTCTCTTGCACCTGCCTTGTCAACGGCATATTCGTCTTCGAGGAATTGTGCGACAAATTCTCTCTTTGCATCACTCCATGAGCGATAGGCTGAATAAAATGCGGTTTTGTGGCAAATGAACAATTGCCTAAAATCCAATGGGGCCATCTGCGCCAGAAGCATGTTGATCAGATGTTTGTCACGGTGGTTCTTGGAGCGCAACAAATAGAAATAAGCAGGGTGATCTGGCCTGAGCCTGAGTGGAGGGTGGCCGGCTTCATTCTTCATCAGGACTTCTTCCAGAGCATGATATTCCGCTGGCAAGTCTTGATATAATTTTCGCTTCAGTCTGCGCAAATCCCGGCGTGATGTGTTTGATAAATCCTCGCCTTTGTCCGCAGCAACATCAATGACAATGAAATCCAGTTTTTGCCGCAACACCGCTCTGGCCTGCATACCCTGTGCTTCGACAATGGGCTCGACCAATTCGTTGATATTCAAAAAGGCGGCGATTTCAAAGCGATCCTTTAAGGTGCAGGCATATTCCACTGGCAGGTCTTCGGGATTGTCCAGCTTGTCGACCGCGATGCAGGCTGGCTCTTGCATATCTCGGAACAAATAGATGCCACCAAAATGGTCGGTATAGAAATTCTTTTGTTCCAGTGCATGCTCTTCCAAACGAATGGGGTTGCTCGTGATGTCGCCGGTGCGTTTGGAAAGTTCGATCATGTCGGCGATCAAAACATCGTCCCACCAACTGTCCGGCTCATTCATGAAACGCGTTATTTTGTTGGTCAGAATGTTGCTGGCTTCGACATGGGCCTCGATGGTGTCGGCTTCGATTTCGATTGTGCGGATGCTGAACAGATCGAGCGGCGTATTGATAGAATATGCAGAATTGATCAGTTCTCCAACCACCGCATTGCGGGCCGTCAACGCAAACAACTGCTCTTCATGGCGGCTGATATAGTCTTTCAGGATGGTCCGTGACATAGAAAACTGGGCATTGAGAAGTGGCGATTTTCTTTGCTCAATCGAGAGAAAGATGAATTGCCGGTTAAAGCCGTCTGGATTCAAATAGAGAAGATCGTCAAATTCGTCGCCGATTTCGGGCGAGAAACCGGAAATATCAATGTGGAACTCTGCAAGCCTGGTTGTCCTGCCTGTCAGGTGTTTGAGCGCTCGATTGTAGCGCCCGACCAAGGCAGGTGAGGTCACCTCAAACAGGTTGCCAAACATCAATCCGCGCTTTACCAGTCGCATCATTGTGACAATGTCTCCAGATAGCGACGTTTTGCTTCTGCTGTGCGTTGCATGTCGCGCACGGCGGCCTCAATTGCCACTTCATCCGATTTATCCGCATAGCGGAATTCGCTGTCGGCATAGCGATTGATTTCCTGCAGCGCCATTTCAGTGGTGATGGGTTTAGCGAGTTCTGCGATCATGTTTTTCTTGGTTTCATAATCCCGCGCCAAGAACAGCGCGGTGTTTTCCATCCATTCATCCGGCAATTCAAAATCCATCGCCCGTACCTTGATTGCGTCCGTTATGTTCTTGATGGCACGACCGGTGAAGCGCTCATCGGCTTGTTGAATGGCTTTGAGATAACGCCCCAATTTCGCGATGGTATCTAAGGTGCCAATCTCTGAAGACACCCGATCAAAGACATTCAACAAGGCGTCTTCTGTGGGGCGGGAGTGACGGTCATAGGAGGCGGCAACCGCTTTTTTGATCACTTGCGCTTCGAACAAGGCGTGATCTCCAAGAGGAATCTGGTGATTTTTGCCGATGAGCAAGTGCAAAATGTCGATATAGTCTTCTTGTGTCTGTGGTCCATCAACCAAGAACCGCGCCCCTGCGCGTTGGCGCAAAGCATCATCGACATTTTCGGGATAATTGGAAAACATGCCGAATGTGCAGTTCCCGCGCACCACAGTATTGGCCCCAGCAAAGCTTTCCATCAAAACGGCTGTGATTTCCAACTGGCCTGCGGATGACTGTCGATCACCGCGTTTGCCCGCCAGCTGATCGATGTCGTCAACCGTGCCAAAGCCGATTACCTTCGGATCCAGGACATTTTTGATAAAAGCTTTGGCATTTTGAGCAGATTTACCCTGATAACTGTCGATACTGTCGGTCGACAGATTCTGGTATCGGAAAGCATAACCGGCGTTCTGGCAATATTCATTGATCAATCCGGCCATCATCTGAATGAGCGTTGTTTTGCCTGTGCCCGGTTTGCCGTCGCCCATGAAGGTGAAAATAAAGCCGCCAAGCTCGGCAAAGGGGTTGAGCTTGCGATCAAAATCATAAGCCATCAGCATCTTAGACAGTTTCATTGCTTGATGTTTGGCGATGTGGTTGCCAACCACTTCATGGGGCTTTTTAAAGGTCATCGTCAGAGAGGAAGAGCGTGCCCGCGCGGTCGGTATGAATCCGTTGATCTCAAAATCTTCGGCTTCAACACGGTAGTTGACGCTGGTAAAAGGCTCTAAACGACTGGAGGCTTCGGCCCGTCGTGCGACCTTTTCCATCAGTTTTTCGCAAAAAGCCATCACCACTGCTATGAGCTGGTTGTCTGAGTTGGCGAATGATGAGAGTTTTTGGTCCAACTCCCACAAGGCGCCATGCAACGCAAGCTGCGGATTGTCTACGACAATTTCTTCCACATCGCCAATATCGAGATCACTGGCGGGGTCGTTAGAGCTGTTTGCTAGCAAGAAGTCGGTCATGTTGGCGAAAACATGAAGGCTAATGAGCGCGGTGGCGTTGAGCAATTCCTCGAAATCCGCGATTTGGTTGGCAGCAAGGGAGCCGGCAAGATTGTCCCGCATTTTATCGCTTAGGCCAGTTTGATCGGCAAATTGATCGCTGACCACCTGCGCAACAGACAAGGCGCGGCGCAAGGATCGCAAAACCGTGGCTTGTAGCGGGCTCATTAAGGGATCGTCGTCATCGCATTCGGTGATGCGTTCGCTCAGTCGCACGCCTTCCGATGCTGTGTTCGGACGGGTGGTGAAACCTGGTGTGGTCGACCGGAACCTGCGCCGCGTGCCAAGGCCACTGGAGCGTTCGGTGACGGGCTTTGCATTGCGTGTGGTCGCAATACGAGGCGTGTGATCGAACCCGGCCAGCATAACCTCAACCAGTGTATATTTCTCGCGGATATGGTCTTCTTTGAGTTCCATTAGATCTGTCGATATGGTCACGAACAAAGCCTATCTATAGCTCAGAACTCTCCCCGAAGGGCTGACGACATATTTGCGTATGTGATCAAAACCCGGTGGATTGCGTTCTTTCAAAATCTGATAAGGTCGTTGCGGTAAAATCAACGACCGTTGTTGCTCGGTCAAACCATCTGTCTCAAAACCACCCAATGTGCCTAGTGGATCCAGTTGATAGATTTGACGTTCAACGGTGCTAAAAAATCCGGCCGATTGCCGTTCGGATCTCGATGCGACAAGTGTTTCCGCAGTCCACGCCAGTGCCCAATCCAGTTCCGGTACTGTGCTGGATTGTGCCAACACATCGCGCAGTGGTCCGGATTGTTCGGTAAAGGCATGGCTATACATGGGCCCGACAAATATGCGCCTTAGCCGCTTGGGGTGCAGGTCATCAAAATCCTGGTCGAACCCTCGCGCAATGGTCACTAGCTTCATGGAGGCTGATGATTGTGCCATCAAATGGGCTTGAACCCGTGGCCAGCGCCTCTCATCCTTGAGTAATGCGTGCCGGCCGGTATCCTCCACATCCAGGAGATAGATGACGGGAATATTTTGCTGGCTGTCATAAACCGCCCAATGGATATGATAGCTGCGGCGATTCTCGGACATGTCGCCCTGCCAGACAGCGCGTGGATCGTTGTGCGCCCAGAATATCCGGTCACTGCGTAATAGATTGTAATAATGCAACTGCGAGGCGGCAAATTGCTGCTCTATCGGTACGGTGTTTTCAGTCAGGATATGATGGACCATATCCTGCTTGAGTTGTTTCATTGAGGGCAGGGACTTCAGGCGCCGTTCGGCTTGCGTGGCGTCACTGGCCATTTGCAGTAATTCCTGATAGATCGGGAACCCGCTGTCCTGTCTGTCAATATTCAATATGCTTGGCAGCAAGTTGGAAACCCGCCCCGCCAGAAGATATTTATAGGACAGGGCGGTGAAGGTTGCCGATAAAGCGGTCAGATAATCTTTGACAGTGGGCAGCTCGGTATCGAGCGCAATTTTGTTCGAGGTGGCGTTTTCTGCAACCTGTGTCAGGTGGGTGATAATGCGCCCAAATTTGTCAAAATACCGCCGTGTCTCGTGAGCATCCTCAAGAGATCTATGATCAGAGGTTAGATCCACGCGCTCGCTCATGAGCCATAGGTGTTTTTGTCGTGTTTTTCGACGATACTTTCAAACCTGCGCGCAAAGCGATCATCAGATTTGGCTTTTTCTTCCAGAACCTTACGAGCAAACACCATGTGATCTTCGTGTTTTTCCATCATATCGGCCATACGTTGATTGGTGGCAGAGCCGATGGCGGCCATTGCCGTCTGGGCTTCCTGATCTGTTGCAACACCGATTTCATTGATCCGGTGCGCCACATCTTGCTGTTGGGCCGTTTTTAAAGACTTGGTCAAGGCATCATACAGAACAACGCGCTGCTTGGTGTCCGTTTGCAGTTTATTGATGAGAACCATCTGAGTTGCGGCCTGATTTTGCAAGCTATCGACCCAGGTCTTTCCCTGTTCAATATAGCGCTCAAGAGTTTGGCTCTGCGCCAGTTTAACCTGTTCTTCCTGTGCCAGCTTGTTGAATTGTCCGTTCAATTTAGCCAGATCTGTTTCGAGTTTTGTGCGTGCCGCGGCGTCTGTTTCAACTGCAATTTTGTTTTCAAGCGCGATGATATCGGGATCAAGCTTCAAGATCTGGCTTTTGATGCTTTCAAGATCTGTTACCGTTTGCTCTCGATTGGCGAGGGTTTCGGACAGGTTTTGCTCAACTCTGGTAGAATGTTCATTGAGGGTGTTTAGTTGGCCTTGCAGCAGTTGGGTGATCACGTCAGATTTTGAGATCAGGTCCTGTAGCTTGTCGTCGATGTTGGCTGTGCGCATGCGTTCTTGCCGCAAGCTATCGGCACGGGCTTTCGAGAATATGCCAATCGTTGTCTCCCACCCCGAATAGGAGCGCATAGCATCAAAATCTTTGGAAAAGGCCGACGTGACATCGTCGAGACCCATAATCAGCTCCGCAATATTGGCGTTCATGGCCTCTGTGTGAGAATGCACATCTTGAAGGGATGCATTTTCAATATCGATAGAAATATCAATCCCGGAATCGAGCTTTTCTCTCGCCGTTTCAATTTTGGACGACATTTCCGATATCTTCAATTTAGCGGTCTCGATTTCTTCTTTAGATTGTCTAATTTGTGCATCAAAGCTGGACATAAGCTTTCCTTCAAAATTCAACCCTACAACTTCAAGGTAGTATCTAACAATTCATTGTTCAATCAACTACATTACAGCATGATCTCGAAAAGGCTGAATTGACTAGCGAATTCGTCGGTATTTCAATCTGCGTGGTGCAAATTTTGTGAATATCGGCTTTTTGATGCACAGCGTCGAACGTTGAGGCCGCTGTCTGGCTTTATGACACTTGTTTCAATCTTGCTGTCTGGTGGATTATGGGTTTGTTGAGATGCTGAGAGCAGAATAGAAATCCTGTTGCCCGAAATTTGCTGTTGCAACGGTTGTTTGGTGGTCCACGATCCCTTCACATTTGACTGGCATGGTTTGATTATGATTTGGAAGAAGCACTCCCTTGCCACAAAATTGTTTGCCGCCTTTCTCGTCACCAGTATTTTGATCATTCTGGTGATTGCGGGCCTTATTGGCCAAAAAATGCGGTCTGGTTTTTCTGATTATCTGCTTCAGGTTGAGCTTCAGGGCATGGATGAATTGGTCGATCAAATCGCCAAAGCCCATAGCGACCCAGTCGTTTGGGAGCGTTTGAATAGCGCCGCAAATGTTTGGGATGATCTTGTCCGTTCTGGCATGAAGGCGCGAGGGGCTCAGCAGAATCCGCCTATTCTATCTTTGTCTCGTCCTCCGCGGCCGGGGATTGGCCAAATGCCGCCTCGGTTTGAGGCGCCGGACAGGATGTCTCCACCACGCCCTCCCGCTCAACCGGATCCTCTGCACCTGGGTATGCGCCTGAGTTTGCTCACGCCGGATGGGGCATATTTGGCCGGGGCCCGACTGGGGGGGCGGGCCTATGCATCGCGTCCCGTTTATGCCGAAACCAAAGACGGGGTGGAAGGCAAAGTTATCGGGTGGCTTGCACTGTCGAGCCCCCAAGATGGGCGTGCCGCTCGGGATGATCAATTCTTGTTGGATCAGTTTCGCACATTGTTATGGGTTTCGTTGTTGGCCGTTGGTATCTCCGCGCTGGCGGCTTTTTTGCTGGCGCGCAATGTTGTGACGCCCATCCGGGCTTTGGTTCGTGGCACCCGAGATTTGGCGGCGGGAAACTATTCTGCTCGCATGAAAGGAGAGGGGCCTGATGAAATTGGCTCGCTGGTGCGAGACTTTAACTCGATGGCAGAAAGTTTGCAGACGGCAGAAAAAGCCGAACGTCAGTGGATGTCGGACGCCTCGCATGAACTAAAAACGCCGCTTGCTATCCTGAAAGGTCGCATCGAAGGGCTGCAAGATGGCATCTATCAGGCCGATGCCGGTTTGTTGTCTGAGATGCATCAGACTGTTGATCGTTTGAACCGTCTTGTGAACGACCTCAATATGTTGACGCATGCACGTGAAGGGCGGATATTATGCGACCTGTCTGAAGAAAATCTGTCAGCTTTGGTCTGCGATGCGGTCCAGCACATCGGTGGGCGCTATGCCGAGAAAGGCCTGACTGTTGAATTGGACTTGCCTGATGGGCTTCTGGTCTATTGTGATAGAAATCGCATTAGGCAAATGCTGGACAATCTATTGGAGAATGCACGTCGATACACGGATGCCCCGGGTAAGGTGCGCGTTTTCTCGCATTCGGTAGATAAAAGTGCAGATCAAATTACTCTTGTCATAGAAGATAGCTCGCCTCGTCCTGATGAACAGGATATTGGTCACTTATTTGAGCGGTTTTATCGAACAGATCCGTCTCGAGCGCGCCAATCAGGGGGATCCGGTTTGGGTTTGGCCATTTGTCGGGCTATTGTCGAAGCCCACGGGGGTAGCATTCAAGCGAGGCCTTCGTCTTTGGGTGGGTTGGCCGTTGAAATCCACTTGCCAATTGGAATGGATCTAGGCTAACGCGATCGTTATATTTGGCGATTGAAAGGATCGGGAAAACGATATGACGGAATACAATGATGGTTGGCACATTATGATCGTTGAGGATGAACCCTCTCTCGCCATAATCATTCAGGACTATCTGAAGCAGGCTGGCATGACCGCTGATATTTTGCATGAAGGGGCTCATGCGGTGGAAGCAATCCTTGAGCGCGCGCCTGATCTGGTCATTCTGGACGTCATGCTGCCTGGTAAGGACGGTTTGAGTATCTGCCGCGAAGTCCGCGCCAAGAGTGATGTGCCCATTATCCTTGAAACGGCTCGGGTTGAAGAGCTGGATCGGTTGTTGGGGCTGGAGCTGGGCGCTGATGATTATGTCTGCAAACCCTTTTCGCCACGTGAATTGGTGGCGCGGGTGAAGGCTATCTTGCGCAGACAGGAAAAACTCATGTTGCTTTCACAGCAAAAGTCAGCCGACTTTGAGCTTGACGATAGTCCTCTGAAATTGGATGAAGACCGCTGGGCTGTCACATATCAAGGGCAAGAGCTTCCTCTGACAAGACGTGAGTTTCAGCTGCTCGCTACATTACATAAGCGCCCGGGACGGGTTTTCTCACGGACGCAATTGGTCGAACTTACATTCCCAGATGATACTGATGTGTTTGATCGTGTGATTGATACCCATGTTAAAAATATACGCACAAAACTCAGAAAGGTTGCGCCGAGCGCTGAAATCATTCGGTCTGTCTATGGCGTGGGCTATGCCTATGAAGAGGCGGAGGCTTGAATGCGCTCTCAATTGAAGGCCTTTAAAACAGTGGTTCTCTATGGTGCGGGTCAACACTCGGTATCAAAATATCGCCGACTTACCCTCGCGGGGCGGGTGGTTGGCATACTGCTGCACTCAGAAGCTACAGGTCTCATGGACAAAGGTAGCGATCTCTGCAACCCATTATTAGGGCAATAAACCTTGTAATCAGCACTCCTTTTAAGAGGGGTTTCGGACAATTAACGAAATCCGAGTTCCTGAAACTGAGTAAATGCGTTGCGAAAAAGGAATTTTGCGGCCCCTCATGGGACTATGAGACGCTGGTAAGAAAAGCCTAAAGTTGACTCAGATATAAGCGATATTTTCTATTCGGTTATATCGGTGGGGTATGCAATAAAAAGCGCTCATAATTCCAACTTTTCACAGCTTATAAATAGTCGGTAAACGGCGGTTTTATACCGTTCATGAGCGTTTTGTACATCTTTTTTTGAATGAT
>NZ_PKUQ01000001.1 GCF_002866925.1 Cohaesibacter celericrescens | reverse complement strand
CATCAAACCGCTCACAGTCGGGATACCCCCCTAAACGAGAACGTGACCGCAACTGAATTTGCACACTCTCACCGGCAATCTGGATTGAATATACTGAAAAGCCGTAAGGCACGAGGCTTGCGCGCTGAAATCGATGATGCATAGCTGATCCTCTGATGAACCAGCTAAAAGATGCACAACAATTTCAGCAAATGTGAGCCAGAGCCAGCTCTCAGTGAAAATCAACAACCATGGAAGCCACTTCATGCCGACAACCACTCTATTTTGGAGAGATTTTTGACTTGGCTCTCTGAAGATCAGACACTTAAGGACAGAAAAGGTTGAGCAGCTTAGACTGGAACTCCCGACTTTACCCTAGAGACAGCAATTGACCGTCAAAGATATACAAGATCAGGGTTTCATCAGCTTCACTGAAATTCGAGGCATTGGTAATCAAGATATATTCAATCAGCATTGCAGAGCGGGGTGTCTACCTCGCCTGCACCACCATATATGCCTTCAGGAAAGCGGACACAGCAACCTCAACAGCCTCATCAATAGGCAGATGAGGCTCAACGCCATAAAGCTGAGGTTCAACGACACCTGCCTCCAGCAGAGCCTTTAGATGCAAGCTTGCAATTTGAGCAGACGGAGCCAAAAGAACTCCATTGTCCATGAGCCTTTGCAAATAGGCCTGTATCTCAAGCAAGCCGCGCTGTTTGCCAATTTGGTATAATTCTGGTGCCAAATTGCTACTGGCCCCATCTGACATGGCCATTTTTGATACAGCCAAAACTTCAGGCCTGCTGAGAAATTTCAGATAAGCCCGGCCGAATGTTGTGAGCGTCTCTGCGACGTCTGGACCAAAGTTTTTGAACAATAAAAAAACTTCATTGCCGTGCTCTTCCAGAGCGTCCATCAAAACGGCTGCGAATAGTTGTTCTTTGGATTTGAAATATCCGTAGAGCGTTGCTTTCGATCCACCTAGACGCGCAGAAATTGTAGCCATACTGGCACGATGGAACCCAAGCTCACCAAAAACCTCCGACGCGACTTTAACGATTTTGCTTCTTTTTTCGCCGGTCTTAACGCGCATTTACCGATCCTCACTTTTCTGAAACGCTTGTACACTTTTGACTTGACCCAAACAAGATCTAATAATAAACCGTACAGTACAGTTATAATTTTGCATTTTTTCTAGTTTTGGTTTGGCAACAACATGTTTTCCCCGACTCTAACCTCCCGAAGGACAACTCCACTGGCGCTTTCGATCATCAGCCTGTGTGCGGGCTGTGCAATGCTCCCTCCAAAGACAGAGCTTTCAGAAATAAATCCAGTGAGTGCCTACGAAGCGACCCAGTCACTGGCCGCGAAACAATCCGCTTGGCCGTCAGATCACTGGTGGGCAGCCTACCGTGACCCGCAATTGTCGGAGTTGATCAAGGAAGGTCTTTCGGGCGCAAATGACATGAAGATTGCTGCTGCTCGGTTGGAAATAGCCTATGCAACACTAGGTTCCACCCGAGGCGCTTTGTTCCCCACGATGGGTGCCAACGCCAAGATAGATCAAGAGCGTCAGAGCTATAACTATCTGATAAATGAGGCTGTAGCGCCCAAAGGCTGGAAAGCCGCCGGGGTGATCGCTCTCGATTTGAATTGGGAAATCGACTTCTGGGGCAAAAACCGCGCAGCTTTGGCTGCTGCCAAAGGCGAAACGCAAGCCGCCGAAGCCGAAGCCGCCGCAGCTCGACTCGCTGTGTCCACCGGCATTGCACAGATCTATGCTCAGCTCGTGTCACTATATGCAGATAAAGATGCAACGAGCAACGCCATTCGAGTGCGCAAGCAAACTGTGAAGGTCATCAGTGATAGGTTTGACAAACGGCTAGAGAACGAAAGCGCCCTTGAGCGTGTCCGGTCAGCAGAAGCCAGCACGCAAGCACGCCTTGCTGCCATCGATGAACAGATCGCGCTGACTCGAAACCAGATTGCTGCGATGTTGGGCAAGGGCCCCGATCGTGGCCTTGCCATCAAGCGCCCTCATGTCAGTGGAGGCCGTTATTCCGGACTACCCAAAAACCTACCTCTCGACCTAATAGGCCGGCGTCCTGATGTTGTCGCGGCCCGTTTGCGGGCGGAGGCTTCGATTAAACGCGTTGAAGAATCCCGCGCAGCTTTCTACCCCAATGTGAACATCACAGCGGTCATTGGCAAACAGGCCCTCGGTTTGGACCTCCTGTCGCATACCAAATCCACTTATGGATCTGTCGGGCCAGCCATTTCGCTGCCAATTCTGGAGGGTGGACGTCATGTTGCCGGGCTGATGGTATCACAAGCCAAGCATGAGATTGCCGTAGCGACTTATAATCAGGCACTGGCTCAAGCACTCAAGGACGTTGCCGATAGTGTTGTCAGCAAACGCCAGCTCAGCCGTAGGCTCTATGCGACCCAAAAATCAGCAACCGCAGCTGAGAATGCTCACAGAATCGTCAAAAATCGTTACGACGGCGGACTGGCAACCTATCTCGAAGTTCTGGCAGCGGAGGACGCCATGATAAGCGCTCGCAATGCCACAGCAGCACTACGCGCCCGCAGTTTCGCACTGGATGTAAAACTCGTCCACGCACTTGGCGGCGGCTTCCGCAGTACGGAGAAAAAATCGTGAACGAAGTTAGTAAAATCGAAGTCGATATCGAAATTGATGACCTGATGTCCGCTGAACCTCAAAAGGCTCAATCGACCAAACGGGCGCCGCTGTTTTTGGGCCTGCTCGCAGCAGTGGCTGTTATTGGGGGGGGAGTCTATGCGTACCAGACACTCTATGCATCCAAGCATGTCGTCACCGACAACGCCTATGTTGGGGCAGACATTGCCAACATCACCGCTATGATTTCCGCCCCTGTTGCAGAAGTTATGGTGGCCGATGCCCAGCATGTCAAAAAGGGCGATATTCTCGCACGTCTGGATAGCACAGACACTGACCTGCAATTTGCGCAGGCTGAAGCCGGCTACCAACAAGCGTTGCGGCAGGTGAAATCGATTGCCGCCAACAACCGCACCTTGCATGCGCAAATTGAGGCGCGCAAAGCCGATATTCAACGTGCAGAAGCACAGGTCTTGACGGCGCAAGCCAATCTAGACAAGGCTCAGATTGATTTTGATCGTCGTGCCTCGCTTGCCAAAGGTGGGTCGGTCTCTGGAGATGAACTGACCGCGGCCGAAGCTGCCCTTAAAATACAAAAGGCCAATCTGACTTCTGCTCAAGCCTCTCTCGCTGCAGCAAAAGCAGCCCTTGATGCAGGGATCAGCGCACAAGAAGCCAACGCGGCCATGATCGAGGGCGTGGCGCAGGACAAGAACCCGCAGGTGCTCGTTGCAAAAGCCATGCGCGATCAAGCAAGGGTCAATCAGGAGCGCACCATCATTCGTGCACCAGTGGAGGGTGTTGTCTCAAAACGCAACGTGCAGGTGGGCGAACGTGTCCAACCGGGCATGCGCCTGATGGTCGTAGTTCCGCTGCAAGATGTCTTTGTCGATGCCAACTATAAGGAAGTCCAGTTGGCCAATGTCAAACCAGGCCAGAGAGTGACGCTGCATTCTGATCTTTACGGCAGCGGCGTTTCCTATGATGGCACGGTGACTGGCTTTACCGGCGGCACTGGCTCGGCTTTCTCGGTCATTCCAGCCCAGAATGCGACGGGCAACTGGATCAAGGTTGTCCAGCGCCTGCCGGTTCGTATCGCGCTTGATCCCGCTCAGCTCGAAACACATCCGCTGGAAGTGGGGCTGTCCATGACAGCCGACATCCATGTCGCAGAATAAAGCTGACGAAAAGATAACACAGAAAGATAACCACAGAAGGATAACCCATGACTGAGGTTACATCTTCGGTGCGAGGTGCGGCCCTGACAGGACCGACCCTCATCATCGCAGCTTTGGCTATCGGCACAGCAAATTTTCTCGTCGTGCTCGACAGTACTATCGCCAACGTGTCGGTTCCAACCATCGCAGGGTCCTTGGGCGTTTCTTCCTCTCAGGGTATCTGGGTGATCACCTCTTATGCTGTGGCCGAGGCTGTCACCGTACCCTTGACGGGCTGGTTGGCCCAAAAATTTGGTGCGATCAGGACTTTTATCAGCTGTTTCGTAGGTTTTGCTATTATGTCGCTTGTTTGCGGCATGGCCAACTCTCTAGAGACCCTTATTCTTGGGCGCGTATTACTCGGTTTGGCCGGTGGCCCGATTATGCCGCTTTCACAGATGCTGCTGGTCAAGATCTTCCCCAAAGATAAGGCGACTGCTGCGTCGGTGCTGTGGGCTATGACAACCTTGATTGGCCCTATTGCAGGTCCGATTCTGGGCGGCATCATTTGCGATGGTTATGGTTGGCAATGGATCTTCTTTATCAAGGTTCCAATTGCCTTGGTTGGTGCTTTTGTTGCCTATTCTTTACTCCGCGGCCAGCCGGACCCGAAAGTCAAGGCAAAAATCGATGCGATAGGGCTTGCCTTGCTGATTGTCTGGGTCGGAGCATTGGAAGTTTTGCTTGAAGAGGGCCGGAGCCTAGACTGGTTTTCTTCACCAATGATCTGTGTATTGGCGGCCGTGGCAGCGGTTGGGTTTATTGCTTTTCTGATTTGGGAACTGACAGAGGAAAATCCCATCGTTGATCTGCGCATTTTCCGCTACCGCGGTTTTACGGCAGCGTCGGTTACCTTCGCCGTTGGGTTCGGTGCCTTCTTTGCCTCCGTTGTCATCATCCCGCTGTGGCTGCAAACCAACATGGGATACACAGCGACATGGGCAGGCTACGCAACCGGCATCATGGGCATTCTCGCCTTCATTTCGGCTCCCATCGTGGGCAAGCTGAATGATGTGCTTGATCCACGGCTCATTCTCTCAACGGGGATACTGGGGCTGGGAGCGATGACCGCTTGGCGGATGACGTTCAATGGCGATGTGACCTTCATGCAAATGGCGTGGCCCATGCTCTTCACTGGTCCTTTCATGGTGATGTTCTTTGTGCCGGTCACCAGTTTGGCGCTTGCAACGGTCAAACCGCATGAAATGGCCAATGCCGCAGGCCTTTCAAACTTTATGCGGACCCTTGCGGGGGCTTTTGCCACCTCTTTGATTCAAACCGGTTGGCAAAATGCCGCTAAAGAAAACCAAACTGAGCTGGTCAACGCCATGCCGAATACTGATCATCTGATCGCTGACATGGTTCATAGCGGCATGTCGACCGAGGCCGCTGTGTCCAGCCTTAGCTTCACCATTGGCCAACAAAGCGTATTGCTGGCTACGCTCAATATGTTTGGTATCATCACTATCGTATTCGTGCTCGCTGCCTTTTTGCCGTGGCTAGCACCACGCGGAAAAGGAGAGGGCTCTCCCCACGTCGGGCACTAACAACCCGATTGGATCTATCAATGCTGGATTGGTGATTACCATATCTCCAATCCAGTTTTTTCGTTTCTAGCGGTAGCTATTTTACAATGCTCGGCCCTACTGCAAGTCCCTTAGGCGAGGGGCAGATGTAAGCGTCACAAAAATCATCCCGGCCGTCAGTCCAAAAACACACAGGGTAACAGTTGTAAGGTTCGTTAATTGGGTCGCAATCCCTGAGACCAAAATAACAACTGCCGCAACCGCATAGGTGAGGGCTGCATAGAGTGAAGTTAAACGACCTTGAACCAATAGCGAGGCCTTGAGAGAAATCAGGACCAGCTACTCCTGGCGAATGGATAAAACCTATATCAAGGTCAAAGGCAAATGGACCTATCTTTATAGGCGATCGATAAACGAGGGAAAACCCTTGATTTCATGCTGTTTGAGCACCGGGATGAAGCTGCGGCCAGTGCTTGCTTCGCACGCACAATCAAGAATAATGGCTAGCCTGAAATGGTTGTAATCGGCAAGAGCAGCGCAAACTTAGCAGGACTGCAAAACATGAACAGGTTGCTGCTGATACATGGCTGGTTCTGGCTGATCGAAATACTGCAGGTGAAATATCTGAATAACATCATTGAGCAAGACCACCGCTTCATCAAAATGCTGACGCGGCCTATGAAGGGCTTCAAATCCTTCTCATCAGCGTCAGCAACATTGGATGGAATAGAAGTCGCACATTTGATCTGCAAAGGGCAGCTCTCAACAGATGGTCAATCCGCATTTCAGCAATTTTCTGCGCTCGCAGAATAGCTGTGTCCAGTGATAGCCAGATCTGCGACAACCTCAGAAATTTGCGACAGAACCAATATTGCCTCTATTGCCCAGAAACACCTCTTCAAGTGCAGAATGCATTATCTCGCAGGGAGCTTTTTTGCCGGTCCACATTTCAAACGCAATAGCGCGCTCAACCGGTACCACTTTAATGGAGAGTGCTTTCTGAAAATATTTGAACTCAACAGGAGGAAAGAACGGGGAACAAAAGAACAGCGGATTGACACAGCAACAAGCTACGGACGATCTGGGTATTGGGCTTTCGACACTGGGCAAATGGATTACCAGTCACAAGCACGCTGAATTGGTGAGCGGTTCGCATGACGATAAGGACAAGGAACAGGCCTGTCTTCGCAAGGAAGCCCGGATAATACGCAAGAAGCGCGATATATTAAAAAATCCTCCCGGGTTGGAGACCGCCTGAGCGCGTTAGAAACAGTCTGTGCCACCCTCGTGATCAACGGTCCGCTACAAATAATGCCTGTTGCCGTTGATTTTGACGAAGACCTCATCCAATTGCCAGTGTAACCAAGATCATGGCCTTTTAACTCGTTTCTTCCGGATCTTTGATGCAAATATTGGCCCGGACCAGTTCCACCACAACCGGATGGTTTTATGGAAGACGCCGATACCTCGTTCATGCAAAAGATCTTCAACATTGCGAAGAGAAAGTTGAAATAGAACATAAAGCATCACCGCACCGCCCGCCTCAAGTCGATTGCCTCTTACAGCAAGCTTCGGTTTACTAAAGCGACAGCCCATCATGGTGAACACGATGGGCTGTAAGTTTTTGTTTTCTAGGTGGGTTTTGTCACTGCTATTCGGTCAAGTCCGCAATTGATACCGATTTTTGCTGTGATGTCATATTAAAGACTTTTGCCTTTATAACCGAACACCATAAGCACAGCACTGCAAAGGCTGCAAGGAACATGAACCAGCTTGGAGTAAGGCTCTTTTCAAAAATGATACCGACACAAACCAAAAGAAATAGTGTCCTTTCAACGAGATTGAGATTGAATCGCAACCAACCCTGAATGAAAATTGACCAACTCAAGGTTGCGCAGATCATGCCTCCAAAAGCAATCATGATCTCATAATAGGTGCCAGACCAAAGCAGCACTGGGTCCATCACAAACGCGAGTGGTATCATAAAGATTACGACGCCAAGCGCGAAAGCCTGAAGTCCCGTTTTCATCGTATCCGACTGAGCCAAACCGGCAGCTGCATAGGAAGCCAATGCCACGGGTGGGGTCACCATAGATAACACACAATAATACATGACAAAGAAGTGTGCAGCTAAGCGGTCAATACCCAGATCCACCAGCGCGGGGACAAACATCACCGAGCCGATAATATATGCGGCCACCGTCGGCAAGCCCATGCCCATGATGATACAGCCAATGATCACCAAACCCAAAGAAAGATAGATGTTGCCTGCGCCCAAGTTGGACAGCAAGGTTACGAATTTGAGTGCTAGGTTTGAGTGTGATGCAACCGCCATAATGATACCGACAGCCGCCAGGGGAACCGAAACTTGCGCCATTTGTCGCGAAATCTCGACCGCGGTTTCAAATAGCTGTTTGATACCATAACGGGTGTTGCTGCGCATCATGGGAATGATGAGCCCGACAATGCATGCCCAAAAAGCGGAGAAGGGTGCGGAATAGCCGGCGATCAACATGCCAATCAAGAAGATTGGACTAAACAACAAATGAACCCGAGGAGCAACAGGATCAAAGACTAGATCTTTCGCATTTATGTTGCCGACACCTGTCTTGCGCGCTCGCAAATCAATGATCATAAACAGCGCAAAATAGAAGGCAACCGCTGGAATAATCCCCGCTAAAGCGATGCGGGCATAGGGAACGCCGAGCATATCAGCCATCACAAAGGCCGAAACACCCATAACCGGAGGCATCAACTGGCCTCCCGTAGATACGATTGCTTCTGCCGCTGCTGCTTGTTCGGCGGTATATCCAGAGCGGCGCATCATGGGAATGGTCAAGACACCTGTGGCGGTCACATTGGCCACTGCTGATCCGGAAATGGTACCAAACAGCGAGCTGCCAATCAGGGCTGCCTTGGCAGCCCCACCTGTCAGTCGACCGGCTGCGAACATGGCGATATCGATAAAAACCCTGCCGCCGCCGGTGGCCGAGAAAATTGCCCCAAACATAATAAAGTAGAATACGAAATTGACTGCAGTACTTGCGGTGACACCAAACAGACCATCATTGTTCATAGTCATGATTTCGGTCATATCACTCAGGCTAAAGCCGGTAAAGCCGATCCATCCGGGGATGTAGTTGCCAAAGAAAGCGTAGGTCAGAAAGGCTATAATCATGGTCAGCAGGGAGGCACCAACCACACGTCGCACCCCTTCTAGAATAGCCAACACACCAAACACAAAGGTCATTTTGTCAGTTATGAAGACGTCGTCAACATAGTTGAGGCGGGTTTCGAGGCGATAATTCTCTTGATAAAAATGCAGACAAATCAGGAAAGACACGATGATAATGCAAAGATCGATGCTTCTACCAATCCAGACGAAATTCTCATTGTTCAGCTTCAAAGGCATGAAGGTAATCAGTGTTGCAACGGCCAGAAAAACATGGACCGGAGAGGAGATCATTGGTGTGTTGGGATAGAAGAACTGCTTCAACAGGAAGGTCAAATAGATCAGGCCGACCACGATTTGCAGCGTTCTTTGATATGTTAGCTTGGCCATTGTTTTACCGTTCATGCGGGGTAAAGACAGGAATGGGCTGCCAAGGAAGATTTGGCAACCCAACACTCACTGTTATTTCAGGTAGCCTTTTTCCTTGCAATATTTCATTGCGCCGGGATGCAGCTCAAGAACCGCTTGCTCTGGCTGGCAACCTTTTTCCGCTGTCCAGCCGCGCAAAGCAGCATGCTCTTCACGCAGTGCGTCTCCACCTTCATCCAGCGCTTTGAGCACTTTATAGACGGTTTCATCGGACTGCTGGGTATTGGTGATGAAGATTGTCGAGCTCAACGCGGTTGGGTAGTCTGCCAATACACCCTTGAAGGCCCCTTTTGGCATAATGCCACGTGGCATACCAAATTTGCCGAGACCGTCAATGACTTTGTCACCCATGGCAACATAGGATAATTCGTTGGTCAGGCTGTTTTCGGTCATGGCTGGATGACCCAACGGCACATTTTCAAACATCAAATCGATGCGACCATCGCGCATATATTCAGCCAATTTTGAGGAGCTCACCTGCGTCAAGGCGCCTTTGCTGCGCAGATCTTCAATGCCGGAGCCAACCATCTGAAGCATCAGGTCTGCAATGATGGGAACCTGACTGCCTGCGGGCTCCATACCAACGCGTGGCAATTCGTCAAGTTTCAACAGTTCTTCAAATGAGTTTACACCCACTTTGTCGATATAGGCTTTGCGAGCGAAGACGACTGTGAATGCTCCTTGCATGCCACCGGTAACCGAACGGATATTCTCGCTCTTTTTGCCCTTATATACGGCTTCAAGGCCTTGTTGTGACCAAGCCGCTGCGTTGCCGGTTGTGAAGCCGAACTGACCAATGTTGCGATCAACAACTGGCGGGTTGTTCACGCCGCCACCGCGAGGAATGATTTCTACGTCCAGATCGGTTTTGTCTTCGATAAGTTTTGTGAAGGTTGCGCCATAAGAATACCAGCCGCCGCCTGGCTCTTCAGCTGCAATTTTGATGGTTTCTGCTGATGCTGCGGAAGCTGCAAGCATTGCAACACTCACGCATGTCCCAGCGAGAAGGCTAACTAGTTTCTTCATGGTATTTCCTCCAGGGTCGCGCCTAAAGCGCAATTGAATAAGCAAAAATCTCGTAGTCTCGACCTCTGACGTTGACCGCCCGAGTGATTGAACAACAGGAGCCAGCGTCTGATTGATTTGTTGGAAAGAAATTTGAATACTTGTTCATCAGTCTAGCTGACGCGAAAAGGGCAATTCAATTGAATTTAACCTCTTCCTCCCTCCAATTCACCATCAAATTCCAAAGGCGTCTGATGTTTACCACCTCATGCTTTCAAAAAAACGCAACGTCCTCCAGACGATAATTATGAAAGCAGGAATGAGCAGAGAATGACAATTTGTCTATTATTTGTCAATTTATATATCGATTTCTTGTCTCTTAAAGTATTTTATAGGCATAACTATCTGATTTTAATTGATTAAATTATTTTGTAATATGTGTATGAATTCAGTAAATAGTTATGTTTTGCATATTCCAACTTTAAAGTCTCAGTAGCCGCTAACGACAATATTTAGCACACAGTTTTCTTTTTTTATCCTATTTAAAGTAATTAATTCAATTGAATAGTTCCCTCATTAGAACGTTGAGAATCGTAAATTTGAGTATAAATTTAGGGGGTAAACATAAAAAACCAACAGAACCGCTTGGCAACTTTTACATCACTTGACAAATTTTATAAAAAGACTGACAAGTTGACCGACAAAATTTTGCCGTTTCGCTTTTATCTCAGATTGGAAAGACGAAGGAAGGGTGTTTTGTCAGAGTGCAAGAGGGATTATGAGAAGATCTTCTCTTGGCTCTAATATGTGGTTTCTGGAGGATAAAGGTAAGGAAAACCTTCGTTTTTCTGGCTATAATGAGGTTTAAGAACAATGAAAAGTCTGTCTTCTCCGATATTGTTGCGGCTGCCTTCAGCGATGCTGTTTGGTCAAGGGCAGGCCGCCCGACTAGCAGAGCTGATGCCGCAGATGCAGAATGACAAGTTTTTTATTGTGACTGATTCATTCAACGCCAAACGCGTGGCAAATCTTGGGTTGTCACTTTCAAATGAACAGATCGGCATCGTAGATCCGGAGCCGGATCTAAATTGCTTGAATGCAGCACTGGCGCAAGCACGTGCGGGGCAATATGAAGTCATAGTAGGATTTGGTGGCGGCAGTGCCATGGATTGCGCCAAGCTGATTGCGGTCTTGCTTGGGAACCAACTTAGCCTGAGTGATATTGCAGGCAAGGGCAACGCTCCGTCGCGACAATGCCAGCTTGTTCAAATTCCCACCACAGCAGGGACAGGCAGCGAGGCTGGGGCACGTGCTTTGATTACGGACCCCGAGAGTGCCGTTAAAATTGCAACAGACAGCGAGTTTATGGTTGCAGACTATATTTTGATTGATCCGGATCTGACGCTCACTGCGCCATTGGATGTGACTTTGGCTACGGGCGTTGATGCTCTAGCACATTGCGTGGAGGCTTTTACCAGCAAGATTGCTCATCCGCTTATTGACTGGTATGCACAGCGCGGCATTGAGTTGATTGGCGAGAATTTGCCAAAGCTTGTAAGCAATCTTGCCGACCAAGAGGCGCGCACCGCCTTGTGTCTTGCTGCTTATTATGGGGGGATTTGTTTGGGTCCCGTGAATACAACGGCGGGGCATGCCTTGGCCTACCCTTTGAGTACGCACTATAAGATTCCCCACGGAGCAGCAAACGCTTTGATCTTCCCTTATACGCTTGCCTACAATTCTTCTGCGCAGTCAGAAAAAACCAGGATTGTTCTGGAGTCTTTAGGTCTTGGTCAAGCGACAAGTGAGGAAGATATTCGTATCAGATCGGCCGAGTTGTTGCGGTCATATGGGTTGAAAACAAAATTGAGTGATTTTAACATTCCTGAGAATGCATTGGAGTTGATGGCTGGAGAAGCAAGTACTATTCGGCGATTGCTGGACAACAACCCGCGCAATATCGGCGCAAAAGAAATCCTGGAAATATATCAAGCGGCTTATTGAGTGCGAGCTAAACCATCGTTTTCAATTCCAGTCGGACACCTAATGAAAAACCCTGCACCATGTTCATGATGCAGGGCTTTTTTTTGGGGGGGGGGCTGATTGAAAGCCGAAAAGAGCGCAGAGTTGCCGTCGTCAGCTATTATTGATTTTTTCCATCTGCGAGCCGCAGGCCATAATTGATAGCGTGGTTCATGTTTTCATGATTGGCAAGATTCTTCCCTGCGATGTCGAATGCGGTGCCATGATCGACAGAGCAGCGATCAATTGGTAGCCCTAGTGACACGTTGACCGCAGTGTCGAAGGCGATCATTTTAATTGGAATATGGCCCTGATCATGATACTGGGCGACGATAAGGTCGAATTGACCTTGAGACGTGCGGTAATATGCGGTGTCTGCGGGGATCGGGCCTACAACGTTGATGCCTTTGGCTTGTGCTGCTGCAACGCCCGGTGCGATTTGGGTGTCGTCTTCGTCGCCAAACAATCCGCCTTCCCCGCAGTGAGGATTGATGCCAGCAACGGCGATTCTTGGGTCTCCATATCCCATGCGGCGCAAATGTTGCCAGCCAGCAACGATTGTTTCGGTGATACGTTTGGGTTTAGCTCTGTCAATTGCGTCGCGCAGCGAAATGTGGGTCGAAACATGAATGACCTTAAGCTTTTCTGCGGCGAGTAGCATGAAAGAGGATTTCGATTTTGTCAGATGAGCGAGCATGCCCGTATGACCGTCATAATGGTGACCCGCGGCGTTTAGGGCTGCTTTGTTGATGGGGGCTGTGACGATGCCGGCAATTTTTCCGGCCCGTGTTAGCTCAACACCCTTGGCGATATATCGAAAGCAGGCTTCTCCGCAGGCCTCACTTACGATGCCGAATTTTTCTGGCAGACCGTCTGTCTCAACATGAAGAACTTCTAGGCTTTCGGGCGCGCCTTGGGTGCCAGAATCATGCATGGGCTGAAAGATGTCACAAGCTCTTGCGGCGCGGTTTAGGATGTTTTTGTCACCGATAACCATGATCCGCTCTCGCTGCTCGGGAGTAGAGTCTCGAAAAGCCTTGATAATGACTTCCGGCCCGATCCCGGACGGATCGCCCATTGTGATCCCAATTTTTGACTTGATGCTCATCTGTAATCTCCAGCATTGACACGGTGAACAATTTTTAACATATTTGTAAATATGTAAGCAAGTTGTTTTGTATTTTGCAGAGGATTGGCAGCGGTATAGAATATTAGTGATATTCTTCAACGTTCTAACTCATGAAAGCAAGATGCATTAATATGTCAATATTCAGTTTTCCAATGCGATAGATGATAGTATGCCAGATAGTCCAACCGAACCAAATGCCACGAGTGTTCAGCCAAGGTTAATTATACTCGCCGATGACCTCACTGGAGCACTCGATTCTGGTGTGGAATTCGCCAACGTGGGGCTGCGGGTCTTTGCTGCGACCACGCCACATGCGATTGACGAAGCTTTGGTCAAGCAGCCGGAAATTCTTGTGGTCAATACAGCCTCTCGGGAGTGCTGCGGGGATGAAGCAAAGCGCATTCATGAACGTTTGCACGCGCGGTTTAATGACTTTGTGCCGACGCAAATCTTCAAAAAGGTGGATTCTCGTTTGAAGGGAAATATCTGCAATGAAGTTAATGGCTTGACCGGAGGCGATCTTTCGATCGATATTCTTTGTGCCCCCGCTATACCAGATATGGGACGCCTTTGTGAAATGGGTGTCTTGTTCGGAGACGGCATCGACCAATCGGTCAATGTGAGGCAGCATTTATCAGATGTCACTGCTAAACTTTCTGTGCCTGATTGTCTTGATCAAGAGGACTTAGCAAGGGTCGTGGACTCCATCTCAGGGAACACTCTTTTGGTGGGCGCACGTGGGCTTGCTCGTGCGCTCGCCCAAACACTGGCAACTGCACCGTACCGGAGTAGACAAAGCCCGCATATTTCCCGATCATTGCTGGCCGCTATCGGCTCTCGTGATCCGATTACGTGCCGGCAAATTGATTCTTTTCTTGCTGACGCCGCGATCGCTCACACCCATTTACAAGCGGCTAATGGCATTCTCCCACATCGTTCTGCATCTGCGGGCGAGCAGGTTCTTTTGCAGCTGACACAAGGGAATCTGAGTGAGGACAGGACCGTTGTTAGTGACAGATTTGTCAAGCTGTCTGCAGAGTTTGTAAAGACAAAACAATATGATAATGTTTTGGCGTGCGGTGGTGAAACTGCCCAAGGACTGCTGATGGAGCTCGGTATTAAGGTCTTGGAGGTGCGTGGCGAGCTCTTTCCCGGCGTACCAGTCTCGACAGCACAGTTTGACAGCTGGTCTTTTTCCCTTATTACAAAGTCAGGCGGATTTGGGGATGCAGACCTGTTAACAAATTTGTTTCAATTGATCTCTCTATCCGACTTTTAGACCTGAAACGAGATTATCACATGGCAAACAACAGCGTGGATTTGATAGCGGCCAATGGCAAAGGAAAGGGGCGCAGTTCCCTGTCTGAGCGGGTTTATAATCTGCTTCATACGCGCATTTCCAATGGCGACTATAAAGAAAATCAGAAGTTGCCAACCGAGGCTGTCATGGTCGATGAATTTGGCGTTTCGCGTCCAGTTTTGCGCGGTGCGCTGGACAGGTTGCGCGAAGAAGGGCTTATTTATTCGCGGCAAGGGGCTGGTAGCTTTGTCAAGGTTCAGAACAACAAAGCACTCGGATTTTCCAAAGTCGAGACCATCGCAGATATTCAACGCTGTTATGAATTTCGACTGTCTCTTGAGCCAGATGCCGCTTATTATGCCAGCCTTCGACGCAATGATGCTTCAATCGCAGAGATTGATGCCGCGCTCCATTTGTTGGAGCAGGCAACAACGCATTTGACGCATAAAGAAGATGCTGACTATGCCTTTCATATCGCCATCGCAAAAGCCTGTAACAACCATTATTTCGAAGCTTCGATGGGTGCGCTTCGCGAGCATATTCATGCTGGTATGAAAATGCATGGGCAGTCGCTGATGGATGATGCGGTTTTTAACCTTGAATTTGTTTTCAAAGAGCATGTTGGTATCCATACGGCCATCAAAGACCGGAATGCTGAATTGGCACGCCAGTTGATGCGAGAGCATATTGAACACTCACGCGATCGCCTATTTGGAGGCAGTCTGCTCGACTTGTCGCTTTAGGGCAAAAGGCGCATTCTGTTTTCTAATTGTTTTCCTTCAACAAGACACTGTTTGTTGGCGGCATTTTCCTATCCGCCCCACACGCAGACTCACCTTTAGTGGTTTGATGGCGGTGTTGTTTGCCATCTTCTGGCTGCATGACGGCGATGTATGCAAAGCTTATTTCATTCGCCCTATGGTCGCAGGATTATCGGGGCTCTAAATCTCAAATTTTTGTTTACAAATAATATACATATTTACAAATAACACGTTATTTGTGATATTGTCATTTGAGGAATTTTATATCTTTTGCTCTGTCTGACTGCTTTCCAACCGTTTGGTTTCCAAGCCCTCTGACAAAGATCCAACAGGGAGCCCTTTTATGACTCAGTCATCCATGCCTTTTGTCGCACTCGTTACGTCGTTTGACGCTGATGAGGAAATTGACTATGCCGCAGTGCGCAAACAAGTGCGCCGGCAAGTTGACGCTGGGAATAATATTTTGTGTTGCGGAACAAATGGTGACTTTTCTAGCCTGTTGTTTGAAGAAAAAGTCAAACTCAGTGCAGAAGTGTTAAGCGCAGCAAAAGGCGAGCAAAAAGTCTTCGTCAATGTTGGCGCACCCTCGACGTATGAGACCCTTAAACTGTCCAAGGAAATTAGTGCGTTGGGAGTTGATGCTCTTGCCGTGATTACACCCTATTTCATTGCTTGCACGCAGGAAGGCCTCTATCGTCACTACTGCCAGATTGCAGATGCTGTTGAGGTACCGGTTTATCTCTACGATATTCCTGCTCGCACGCAGAATCATATTGAGCCTGAAACCGCTAGGCGCCTAGCGGATCATGGTAACATTGCCGGTATCAAAGATAGCGGCGGCACGCAGAAAACTCTTGACGAATATTTGGCAATCTCCCGCGAAAATCCAAATTTTGACGTTTATTCCGGCCCGGATTCGCTGGTCCTTTATGCACTCAAGAATGGCGCAAAAGGTTGTGTTTCCGGCCTTGCCAATACCAATTCTGTGCTGATTAAACAGATTTGTGATGCATTTGATGCAGGTGATATGGCGACTGCCGAAAAAGCTCAAGCCGCCTTCACTGAGTTGCGTGCGGATCTTTATGGATTTGGATATCCTCCCGCAATGGTCAAACGGGCGCTTTATTTAATGGATAATAGCGTTGGCGCAAGTCGTCAGCCTGCATTGATCCCAGATACGAAACTGGATGTACAAATTACAGAAGTGCTTAAAAAGCACGGGCTGCTGGAAACAAAAGGCGCTTGAAAAGTGCTTTCTCTGGTTTGCGTTGTCAATCGGCTTTGAACATTGGCTCTGACTCATATTTGCTGCAGTTGTTGTGCCGGATTTAGCTGGGTTATCGGAGGATTAGCTATGTATCATCGATTTCAGCGCGCAAGCCTCGTGCCAGACGGCTTTTTAGTATATTCAATCCAGATTGCCGGTGGGAGTGTGCAAATTCAGTTGCGGTCACGTTCTCGTTCAGGGGGGGGGCGGCTGCGGACGGCCTAGCCGACGCATTCAAAGCCGATATATAAGACGAGTGGCGGACCTTCCAGTCAGCGGTCGGCGGGTAGAACTGGTTATCAAAGCACGTCGCTTCTGGTGTGACACCGTTGTGTGCGGGAGACGGATATTCTGTGAGCGGTTTGATGGCCGGATCTTGGCTCGCTACAGTCGGCGAACCCAACGCTTGGAAACTATCGTGCACCACCTTGGCTTGGCGCTTGGCGGGAGACCTGCTGCGGGTCTTATCTGAGGAAATTGGTTTGAGACGGGCAGGGTGACTATGCCAGCGAAGGTTTGAATTAAACTCGTTGATAAGCTTTACACGGTTTTGATTTTTTGACGGGGCACTTTCTTTACTCGATTTCCGTAACAATGAAAGCCGCGCTTTGCATTGCAAGGCGCGGCTTTTATTTGCGATAGTGTCATCTGTTTTCGATGGTCTCACCTTACTCGGCAGGAGCAGCCACTGGAGTATCTGAAATCGGGCGTTTGACCGCAATCAGAATGGCTGCAGTAACCACGGTGCCAATCAAGATAGAAAGAATATACATTGGCAAGTTGCTTACCGCATTGGGGATCGCCAAAACAAACACACCGCCATGAGGTGCGCGTAGACCGCTCGCAAAGAACATAGACAGCGCGCCGGTGAGGGCAGATCCAACCATGATAGACGGGATCACACGCAGTGGGTCTTTTGCGGCATAAGGAATGGCCCCTTCAGTGATGAAGGACAACCCAAGCACTGCTGCAGCTTTGCCTGCCTCACGCTCGTCTTGGTCAAAGCGATTTTTTGCAACGAAAGTAGCCAGTGCCAGTCCCAAAGGAGGTGTCATACCAGCGGCCATAACTGCAGCCATTGGTGCAAAGGTGCTCGAGCTGAGCAGACCGACGGAGAAAGCATAAGCTGCTTTGTTGACTGGACCACCCATATCAAAAGCCATCATCGCACCCAGAACAAGCCCCAGAAGAACAGCATTGGTCTGGCCCATGCCCTGAAGCATTGCAGTCAGACTTTCATTGATGAAACGAACGGGTTCACCAACCACATAAATCATGGTTAGCCCAACCACCAGTGTGGACAGCAACGGTAGGATCAAGACAGGCTTGAGGCCTTCCAACGTGGATGGTAACTTAATATTATCACGCAACCACAGCGCTACATAACCAGCGAGGAAACCTGCAACGATACCACCCAAAAAGCCCGCGCCGAGGTCAACAGCCATAAGGCCACCGATGAGACCTGGTGTGAGACCGGGACGATCCGCGATCGAGAAGGCGATGAAACCGGCAAGCACAGGAACCATCAATTTGAAAGCACTGCCACCACCAATGGTCATTAAGGCTGCTGCAAGTGTGCCTTCTTCTTTGAAGGCCTCAATGCCGAAGATGAAGGAGAGTGCGATCAGCAGACCACCAGCCACAACAACGGGCAACATATAAGAAACGCCGGTCAGAAGATGCTTGTAAGGTCCGGAGCGTTTTGCCTGCATCGCGGCTTTTGCTTCAGCGACAGACTGCATGCCGCTATTTTGAGGGGTTGCTGTGGTTTCTGCGTCAGTGAAAGCAGATTGAATAACACCAGCAGCGTCTTTCACAGCGGCACCCACGGTTGTGCGATAGATTGGCTTGCCTGCAAAACGGCTTTCATCCACATGGGTGTCGGCGGAAATAATCACTACATCAGCGGCGGCGATGTCTTCGGCGGATAGCTGATCTTTGGCGCCAACAGAGCCTTGTGTTTCGACTTTAATGTCATGACCTGCTGCGGCCCCTTTTTTCTTTAGGGCGTCGGCTGCCATAAATGTGTGAGCAATACCCGTTGGGCATGACGTCACCGCAACGATGCGTTTCTTTGATGTTTCAGATGTGGACACGGTTTCCTCCTTCTGCTGGTCATATCGTATCGTGGCCGGAAGACCGGCGGCTAAGAGAGCCTCGTTGAGCACCTTGGCGGTGTCCGTAATGGCTCTGCTCGTGGTTACTTCATAAACGGCCAGATCCGAGAAACGGGATTGGTCGATCTCTTTATCCAAGGCAAGGATCACAAGATCGGCGCTTGCGAGGTCTTTGTCCTCAAGCGGAGCGCTTGTCTCGTTGGGCCCTTGACATTCGATCTTGACAGTATGGCCGTGATCCGCGGCGACTTTGCGCAAAGCCTCGGCTGCCATATGGGTGTGCGCTGCACTATCCGGGCTGGCTGAGACACCAATAAATGTTGCCATCTTGGTTCCTTTCTCCTCTCAAAACTTCAAATGTTGAAGGGTCACTTGCGCAGCGAAGGCCTCGATTGCCTCGCGTGGCGGCAGGTGAGGTCCGATTTCGCCGAGAGCTCCTAATGAGAAACCTGTCGCCAAACAAGCCACATCAGACAGGGATTTCTCTTCTGAAAGGCCATGAACTATGCCGGCAACCATGGCATCTCCTGCACCGACAGTGCTTTTCACAATGGCTTTGGGTGGCTTTGCGAGCAGAACCTCATCTGATTTGATGAAGATCGCTCCGTCCGCTCCCATGGAGACAACGATCAGTTCAATTTCGCCTTCGTTGACCTCCCGCGCAGCGGTTACAACATCCTCAGGTGTAACAAGGGGACGTCCGACCAGTTCACTCAGCTCATCAATATTGGGTTTGATGATATTGGGGCCTGCCTTCATCGCTTCGGCAAAGGACGGACCGCTGGCGTCCAGAATGACTTTGCACCCCAGCTCTTTAAGCAAAATTGTCAGATCTCGGTAGTATGTGGTTGGCAAACCGGCTGGCAAGCTTCCCGCAAGAACAATCGTCTCAATACCGCTTGAAACCAGTTTGATTATGGTCTCGGAGATGACCCCTTCGGCCTCTCCACAATTGCCCAAACCGGGGAAATTGAGATCTGTAACCTGTTCCAGTGCGGGGTCGACAATTTTCACATTGACGCGGGTCGCTCCATCCATACGGATAAAATGATCGTCAATGCCTTTTCGAACGAACAATTCTTCAAAAATGCCCAGATTGTCTTTACCCAGCAGCCCACTTACAGCAACTTTGTGGCCGACATGGGAAAGGAAACTGGCGACATTGATACCCTTCCCCCCAGCGTCGGACTGATCTTCAGAGACCCGATTGACCTCTCCAGCCGCGAAGTTGGCGACCTGCACCGTACGATCAACGGCAGGGTTTAGGGTCAGTGTTGCAACCTTTGCGCCTTCACTCATGACTTCATCCTATTCTCAAGATGCCTTAGACCAGAGCACGAACGTCGGAAGCTTTTGTACAAGCCAACGCACGGGCCGCTAGATCTCGGGCTTCATCCATGGAAACGGTACGAACCTTTGCTTTAACTGCTGCGATGGCTGGTATACTGACGCTCAATTCTCTTACCCCTAGACCGGATAATATGACTGCCCCCATCGGATCTCCAGCGATGCCGCCGCAGGCCCCGACCCAGATGCCCGCAGCATCAGCGGCCTCAACGGTCTTGCGGATCAGTCGGAGAACGGAAGGGTGCAAGCCATCGGCCATCTTGGCCAATTGCGGATGCATCCGGTCTACGGCCAGCGCATATTGCGTCAGATCGTTGGTGCCTATAGAGAAGAAGTCGACTTCTTTGGCAAAATCTTCGGCCATCATGACCGCGGACGGGATCTCGATCATCATGCCGATTTCAATTGGCCCGGCTCCCACTTCCAACCGGACTTCTTCGGTAATTGCTTTGGCCGCAAGCAGCTCTTCCATTGTCGCAATCATGGGATACATGATGCGGATCGGTCCTTGGCTGGACGCGCGCAAGATGGCCCGGAGTTGTGTACGGAACAGATCTTCGCGCTGAAGGCAAAGGCGAATGCCCCTGACACCAAGGAATGGATTCATTTCCTGAGGCATCGGTAGATAAGGCACATCTTTATCGCCCCCGATGTCAAGGGTACGCACGATCATCGGCAGGCCGTTCAGAGCTTTCATCATGGCACTGCAGGCCTCATATTGTTCCGCTTCGCTCGGCTCTGTATCGCGCTGCAAAAACTGGAATTCGGTCCGTAACAACCCAACACCTTCTCCACCAGCTTCCACCGCAGATTTGGCTTCATCAACGCTGCCTATATTGGCAACAACCTCAATCCGTTCGCCGTCGGTCATAATGGCCGGCTGATAGCACGCTAGCCGATCAGCAATGACCTGGCGCTGGTGGGCTTTGAAAGCTTCTTCAGCCTGCGCATTGTCGTTCCGAGTTGGTTGAATGACCAGCACGCCCGCGGATCCATCAAGAATGACGGTGGCTCCATCAGACATAGACAGGATGTTCGGGCCAGCGCTTACAACAGCAGGAATATCAAGGCTCCGAGCGATAATCGCGGTATGCGATGTTGGCCCTCCCGATGCGGTACAAAGCCCAAGCACGAATTTTGGATCGAGACCGGCGGTATCCGATGGTGTCAAATCATCTGCCAGTAGAATAATAGGGCTATCGGGCAGCTCAGGATCATCTTCCACTTTGTCAGCCAACAGTTTCAACAGTCGTCTTCCGACATCACGTAAGTCGAGTGCGCGGGCCGACAATATTTCGTCCTGCATAGCAGAAAGTGCCGCTGCATGGCCTTCATAGGTTTGTTGCCAGGACCAACCAGCGCTGTGCCCTTTGGCAATAAGCGCTCTAGCATCACGGAGCATTTCGGGATCGTCAAGAAATTCGGTCTGCGCTTTAAAAATGGCAGCCTTTGCTGCGCCTGACTTGTTGAGCATATCCCGATAAAGAGTGGACAGCTCATCTTTGGAGCTCGCCAACGCACTATTCAGTCGCTCTTGTTCTGCGCTCACATCTTGATGCGCCTTTTCTTCGACCACAATCCGCCCGCGACGGAACGTGGTAACCGAACCAATAGCAATGCCTGGAGATGCGGAAATACCCGTGATTGTTTGGCCTTCATACTGGACCTTATTGGCGCGCGAGATCGGGACGTTGGCAGCTTCGGCCTGCGCCTCGTCTTCATCTTCCAAACCCTCTTCAAGAGCAGTCTGGATGGCAGCTAGCGCTTTAATTGCGTCCGTGCCTTCCGCACTCACACGAATGGTGGTGCCATTGTCGATGCCCAATTTAAGTAGACCAATCAGGCTTTTTGCGTCACCCGCTTTATTTCCATTGCGAACTCGAACATTGGCATCGAAGACCTTGGCAATATCAACGAGGGCTGTTGCTGGGCGGGCATGCAAACCGTGAGGACTGGTGACTGTGAAGTCAAAGCCTTCGTCATAATCTTCGGGTGTCTCTTCTGACGGAGATAACTGGCCACCAGATAAACGCTGCGCAATTTCACCTGCGTCGTCGGTTGTGGCCAACCGCGCAGCTTCATCTGCATCTCCCAAGACATCAGTAAGGTTGGATAGCACTGTAAGATGCTCGTCACTTTTGGCGGCAATACCCACCACCAAATGGGCAATTTCGCCCTCATTCCACTCGACACCCTGAGGGAGTTGGAGAACCGCAACCCCGGTCTGTTTGATCAAGTCACGATCTTTGGGAATGCCATGGGGGATAGAGATGCCATTACCCAAAAAGGTATTGGCGACTTCCTCTCGAGCCATCATGCTATCGACATAGCCAGGCTCAATATTTCCTGACTTGACCAACAACGCGCCAACTTTGCGAATTGCGTCGGCTTTGTTTTCTGCCTGTGCACCAACTTCAATCGCAGATTCTTTGAAAAGCATGACTTCCTCCAATCGGTCTCTGGAGGTCTTCAATAAATCCACTTCAGGCCTTGTGTGCGCTTGCTCCAGCCAAAAAGGGAACTGTGACCTCTATCCTATAAATCTACTTAAGTGATTTAATGGATGAAAATATTTGATTTTTGTCAAAAAATCACACAAATATGTATGAAATTCAAAAAAATCCCGCATAAAGTAATAGAATTTTTGATATTTCGCCCATAATTCAATTATTACTTCTGTTTGAAGTATTAATTATTACTTTGAAATCAAACACAGATGTTGGGAACTCCCAGCAAGTGCTGGCAATCCTCGCTAAGTTTTCGCGAATTTCGTGAGCGAAAAGAGGTTCCATAATGCATTGTGGCTTTACTAATTCTGTTTAATTTAGTTATTTGATCTAATTCATAGGCTATGGAACAGTTGCGTCGTTAGAGTGTCAAATTGCGGCTTGTTCGGCGGAAATGGCCAGATTTCGGCGTTCTGATGAAAGATACGAAAACTGCACACATCGGATGAAAGCTTTAACCGAGGTTGTTGACTAGAACCAGAACCGGAAACCTCCTTCGTGAGGCATGAATAGCAAAAAAGACACTGAAGAAAAGGAATTGGGGGGGGATGGCCAAAAAGGTTTCGCGCGGTGACTCCGGTCACGATCCGTCGAGTGGATTTAACCAGAGAAAAGTCCGCGCCTATAATGAAAGACTAGTCCTGTCTCTCATTCGGCGATATGGCGCGTTGGCTAAATCCGAAATAACCCGCCGATCTGGATTGTCGGCGCAAGCCGTTTCGGTGATTATCGGTGAATTGGAAAACGATGGTCTGTTGTTGCGCTGTGAGCCAATTCGTGGGCGCGTTGGACAACCATCTATTCCGATGACGCTCAACCCAGACGGGGTTTATTCTTTTGGTCTCAAGATTGGACGGCGCAGCGCCGACCTGCTTTTAATAGACTTTGTTGGCGCCATTCGTAAGTCCATTCACATAACCTATCCCTATCCCATGCCCGAGGTGATTTTGGCTTTCGCCGTACAGGGGATTAAAGACTTCTCGCTACGGGTAGCACAAGAAAATCTCGACAAAATTGCGGGCATAGGCATTGCTATGCCCTTTGAACTCTGGGAATGGGAAGAAAAAGTTGGCGTATCCAAAGGCACAATGGATGTCTGGAAATCTTTCGATTTTACCACGGAATTGGAGGCTGCCACTGGCCTACCAAGCTTCACTCAGAATGATGGCACAGCAGCCTGTGGTGCTGAGCTTGCCTTTGGGCGCGGCATGGAGTTCAGCGACTTTATTTATATCTTTGTGGGAACATTTATTGGCGGAGGCATCGCCCTCAACAATTCCATTTATTCGGGTAGGACGCGCAACGCAGGAGCCCTCGGTTCTTTGCCCATATGCCTACCGGAAAACCTCGTCGATGAGAATCCGAGCCAACTCGTCGATTTCGCGTCTCTGTTTTTCCTTGAAAAGATGCTGATAGATAAGGGCCTCGAACCAAATCTCTTGCAACAGCCGTCTTACGATTGGACCGAGCTGGGTGACATTTTGGAGCAATGGCTAAATATGGCCGCCCGCTATATCGCTTTGGCTATCGCCTCAGCATCAGCCATCATTGATTTTGAGGTCGCGATCATTGATGGGACATTGCCTTCCAATATCAGGGAGATCCTGATCGACAAAGTGCGGGAAGTCATTGATAAACAGAACTGGAAAGGCATCACACTACCCGTCGTACTGGAAGGCTCACTCGGCGCTCAGGCCCGGGCGCTGGGAGGAGCAAGCTTGCCACTGTTTATTCGATATCTGCTGGACCAAAACGTGCTGTTCAAAACAATGTAGGGGTAGGTCTTGTCAGAGTAAATTGACTTGAGACGGGCGGGGCGGTGACTTATCTTCGTCGGATGACAAAACAATTGTGAGCAGAGATGCTATCCGTTGATGAACATTTGCATAGTCACAGACATCCTCGATCAACCAAAACATGAGCAATGCATTCTTAGCAGGCTTGAGACCAAACTGAGCGTAAGTCGATTTGCGTTGAATGACCTGTGCAATAGGCCCGATTTAAGAGGAGAAGCACTGCATAGCTGTCTTTTCTACGATGATGGCATGGATGAAGTTGTTCGGGTACTCAACCAGACTTTGAATGGTGACTGTGTTGGGATTGGTTACAGCGCGGGCGGTACGGCGCTTTGGCGGGCTGTCGTAGCAGGGCTTTCTTTCGCCTCAATATTCTGCATCTCATCTACTCGATTGCGGGAGGAAGCTTCTATTTCAACACCAAATCAAGTATTTTTTGGTGCAGATGACCATGGGAGACCATCTTCCGAATGGCTTTCTAGCGTGCCGGACAAATTTACAATATTCGAAAATGCAGGGCACACTTACTATCTAGCTCCCACGTCTGAAGCGACCAACGCGACCTACAATAAAATAGCAAAGAGCATAAATCGCTAATCATCAAAATGTTGCGATCGCTGCCGATGTCAAAGCGCCTTGCGCGGGACTATCAAAAATATTCCTAGTCAGCCGCTATTGCATTCATACAGCATCCAGTTTTCAATCCGCAGCAGCGCCATTGTGAGAAATCATATACTTGAATTTCATCGCGAACGGTCCACTGCGGTCGTTCGTCAACCGTCATCTGCTGCATTTCAGCTTTCAGGAAGCTGCTGTTCATCCACTATGCAGCATGTGCGTGCAAGGGATAGCGGCTCAGCGAACGTAGGTAGCAGATGGTCTTTTCCTTATAGTTTGGTTGCGCTCTGAGGTACGCTATAAAATTGACCGTTCAACTGGGAAGTCCGTTGATTTTTTCGAGCGAGGCTAAGTCATCGTCCCAATCTGCGCGACTGGAAAAGCAAATGTGCGCTTTGGGTCGGATGCCGATTGAGCTATCGAGAGATCCTGCCGGTACAACTAGAACACCGTCGTTCTTTTGATAAAATGGTAATGCTGAACCGCAGTCCGTGCAAAAGCACTTCTTGTGTTGTGACTTGGAAAGTCGGAAGTTCTTGATATTCTCCTCGCCCGACAACCAGGTAATCTTCGCTGTGGACGAAAACAGGTTTGCCGAATGGGCTGAGCCGCTATCTTTACGGCAGCGCGAACAGTGACAAAGGAAGAAGCTCTCGAACTCTCCCAATATGCGAAACTTCACAGCGCCGCACAGGCACTGTCCGATTACAAGATTGGCCATTCACAATCCCCCCTCGACATTCAAGAACCATGCCGCTAGTCAAATGTGAAGCTAGCGGCCATCCGTATTCGTATCCTAATTTATGGGCGCAACCAAGTTTAACTTGGACACAATGCGGCATAGTGCAATGCAGAACTCAATCACTTCAAACTGCGCACATGACCAACAAAACGGCCCTTACGGACTATTCGCGCAGCGAAAGGTGGTGCCTACGAGCTTCCCCAAAGCTGCCATTCGTTGATTCTGCAGCATTTAGGTTCAAGGAATAACGGCCGTGCGGACGAAGCTGCCGTTTGTCTATCTGTCGCCAACGCCCGCTACTAGCCCGTCTTACGTTTGGCAATCGCTGTCCAGGTGTGGGTCACCCTGATATTTCATTTGAGCGCCGCTTGCGTTCCATTTGAACGAGATCGGTCTATCTGGCGAGATAGAGCGCGCAGGGCATAGTCATAGTGAACAACCGAAAACCAGCCAGGGCCACGTTCAGTAAGAAGTTCGATCGTAACCTGCCCGAGATGGCGCCTCTGGCGAGGCCCGTCAAGGAGCTCGACATAATCAAGGTGTGGGTCGGTGGCGACAGCATTCAGTAACTCGAGATTGTTTGTTCTAGCAGTAATGCCTTCGCCTTCTTCGTCGATCTCCTCGATGTGTATCAGGCAGTGGTCACGCGGACCATGAACAACAAGTGTCCAGCCATCGGGCATTCTCGGGCGAGGTCGTGGTCCTTCGCCCAACCGGCCGAATTCTACAAGCGACTTCCGCTCCTGCAATTCGGTCTCCGCTTGGTCAGACCGGCGAAGCGTCACGGTATCGAACTTGTTGGAATGCGAGAAAATGAACCTGCGCGATTGTTCAAACTGGAGCGCGTTGTAGCGTTCGACTTCCATATTGCTGACCAGCGCGGGTTTGCCCAGAAACAAGCCTTCTGCATAGGCGCGAAGCGCCTGTTGATCTGGGTTCTCACCCACAAGCAGATGCTTTAATCGTTCAACAATTGTAGGACAGTGCCATGTTAGGAGAAGCATCGGACTTAGCGGCAAGGAAACCATTATTCCCTGTGACTTGAGCCCGCGGTCGCCATAAGGAAACGGATTGCTAAACACGACAGGATGATCCGAAATAACAAGGCGAGCCTCTCCTTCAGGCTGGACTAAGCCGGGATACAATCGGAGAAAGGGTGCACGGTACCTATCGCGACCAAAAAAATTCATTATTGTGCTGAGTTTGGCATCATTTTCGGTCGGAGGCGCAAGTGACGGATCGTCAAGATCGGCACCAAATTCTGCTAGAATTTCGCGCATTTGATCGAGCAAAACCGCCGGTGTAATTCGTGATAACTTAGTTCGCAGTAACTGGATGGTCCCAAAATCCGCGAGCTTAAAAAGATCGGACTCTTTCATCCAATCCAGTGATCGATGCTGATTGATCTGATTGACTATCAAACCTCCGTTGGTATCAACCTCGTCAAAAATTTTCTCAAAATTCAGCCGCTCCTCACCTTCGATAAGTGTATTGAATTGATTTTCTGAGCCCGCATTTTTTATCGTTGAGGGATAGCTTCGGCCATTTGACTTGTCGAAAACAAAGAGCTTTGAACGTGCTGCATCATGGGCGAAATGGCGGAGCTGCGCTTGAGTTACGTAGTGGTGTTTTTTGGATTCTGTTTCTGCCGCAACCATATCCGCATGATATCCGCATGATATCCGTTCAGGGGCTCAATTCAAGTAACGAGTAAATACAAACTTAGGATGGTTTCCGCGTGACACAGCTTGCTTACCGCCCGTCGCTTTGCCCACCAACGCCAACAGAATCTGCCATTCTCTGCTCCACAGAAATTTGTTACCTTGGGCCCGAACCAGACTGGTGCAATGCATTCCCAAGCCAAAACGGTCATCATGGTCCATGATTAGCAATCGCGGTCCATTACTGCCTCTCGCCCATGGGCGGATGCTACAATGCGGTTGCTACATAGCGGCCAAACTTGGGCAAACCCCTTTGCGGCTACTTCGGCATGATTTTGTCTTACTAGATTTGACTGCTATATCACAGGGCATAAGATTCTTGGCTCTACCAAAATCCTTGTGACTATTAATCCCACGCGATAAGAATTACATAAAGTCTCGTTTCACTCGGCTTTCAAACGTCTTTTCAAAGATCTGATTGTCAGATTCGAAAGCCTTTACAGAGGCTTTGAGGATCCAATCCTCTTTCGTGCAAGTGAGAGTTGATGTGGTGCGGGTTTCAACCGTCCATCCCTGCCGCTCATACCGCGTGATCCATTCGCAATGGCCCCTCATGGATTGCGGGTCCTGAGCGTTGATTGACCAGCATTCCGTGCGGATTTCCTGACCACAGAGGCTTGTGTCTGGATGCTCTTCAAGGCCGGTATCCTCATAGATGCGATAATGGGTCATTCCAGTCATCAAATCTCGTTCTACTGTGCGACGGGTTTCCCCTTCTTTATGTGATATATAGACGGGCAACGGGTCGGGATTGGATGGCGCAGGGATGGTTATCGCCTCATGCTCACCGAGCGCAGGCATGGCAAGCCGTATGGATCCTGTGTCGATTGTCAGGCCCGATGCTTCGGGCGATGGCAAGATCAAGGGCCAACTGGCGGTCGCCAGTGACAGGCGCATCCGATGGCCTGGACCAAAACGATAACCGCAAGCGTCCAACATAATGGTGATTGAGGTTTTTTTACCGATGGGCATAGCAGTCGGTGCCGCGTTACTGTCCCTGTGGGCCAGATTGAGTACACCATAGGAAACCCGTGTGGCCGTTCCATCAGGGTGAACATCGACGATGCGCGCCACCAGATTCTCCCAGTCCGCTTCACATGATAGATCGAGGCTCAATTCAGGACGCCCCAAATAGAGCCCCTCCTGCGTGAAGGGCGCAGAGTCGAAGGTCAGAGCGCTGGCATCATCAATCCGTTGGTCTCCGGCAATTTCGGCATCGGGTTTTAGGGCAAACCATTCGCCTGAATTGGTGCCGCTGTCGAGCGGGGAGCGCACGTAAACAGAACCAATACCGCCCCCGTTTTTCCCAGCAACCAAGGTTTGGTCATCAGCAACTGAAAATATGTCGAGTTGGGGTGTTTCCCAGCACTGTTTGGCCACCCAAAATCCGGGGTCTTGTTCCCGGCGGTGGGTAGGGCGGGGGCCATCGAGGATAAAGGCGCGCATCTGTGGGATGGCCTCCGCTCCGTTGTTCTCATCCCGTAACCAGCGGTTCCACCATGTAATGGCTTCTGAAAGAAAGTCTGTGCGCGGTTTGGGGAAGGCAAAATGGGGGTATTTATGAATCCAGGGGCCAATCAATGCTTTGGCTTTGGTTCCAATGCCTTCAATCGCCTTGAGAGGTGTGTTGCGATAGCCGTCAGCCCAACCGGCAATCACCAGAGCCGGAGTATCAAAATTGTCAAAATCCTCGCAAATGGAGCCATGCTGCCAAAAGGCGTCGCGGCGTTGATGTTGCATCCATTCTTCCAGAAAATAAGGTTCCCCTTCCAAACGCTCCAGCCACATGTCTTTCCATGTGTCGCCAACAAGGGCAGGGTCGGGAGAACGGGATTGATAGGCCAGCATGGTGGCAGCCCAAGACAAATTGGCATAGAGATGGCAGCCATTTTTGTAATGGATGTCATCATTGTAGCGATCGACAGTTGACGCGATGGATATGACGGCTTTCAAAGCTTTTGGTTTTAAAGCCGCAGTCTGCAGGCAGTTAAAACCACCCCATGAAATGCCCATCATGCCGACATTGCCATTAGACCAAGTTTGATTGGCAATCCAGTCGATGATCTCGCAGGCATCGGACAGCTCACGCGGGGTATATTCCCCATCAATGACACCCTCCGATTCCCCTGATCCGCGAATATCAACACGCACACCGGCAATGCCTGCAGCCGCAAATACCGGGTAAGTGCTTTCATCGCGAGGCGACGTGCCATCCCTTTTGCGGTAAGGCAAGAATTCCAAAACAGCAGGAACGGGATCGCCCTCGCTCCCTTCAGGCATCCAGATGCGCGTGGAAAGGCGCGTACCGTCTTTGAGAGTGATCCATTGGTCTTCAGAGACAGAAAAGCCACGGTTCAACATGAGCATATGCCCTCGAATTTGTGTTTGATTGTCAACAGTGCCTGCTGCAACACTGCGATTGAAAGGAGAGCATCAGGCTCAAAATAAGGGATCAGTTGTCGGCCGATTCCCGCTTTCGGGTCGCCAGAACCGTCTCAAGCCAACCTGTTTCCATCTCGGGAACCGACCGCAGGAGAAGGTCCGTATAATCGTCATAAGGGGGCGTAAGAACCTTCGACTTGGGTCCAAACTGAACCAATTCTCCCTGAAACATCACCGCGACAGAATCGGCAATAGCACGCACGATAGAGATGTCATGGGTGATGAAAATATAAGACAGCTGGCGCTCCTTCTGCAAATTGAGCAGCAGCCGCAGGATGCCATCGGCAACCAGCGGATCAAGGGCAGAGGTCGGCTCATCGCAAATGATGATTTCAGGCCGGGCCGCCAGCGCGCGGGCAATCGCGACCCGTTGTTTCTGGCCACCGGACAATTCTGCCGGATAGCGGTCAATATAGCCTTCGCCCATCTCGATCTGATCGAGGAGGTCTCCGACACGTTTGTCCCGTGCCTCACCTTTTATACCCTCATAAAAGGTGAGTGGCCGGCCGATAATTTGCCCCACTGTCTGACGTGGGTTCATGGCTGTGTCTGCCATTTGATAGATCAGCTGCAAGCGGCGCAACTGGTCGCGGGACCGCCATTTGAGCGCAGGTGGCAACGGTTCTCCGTCGAGGATCACTTCCCCTTGCGAGGGGGGCAATAGCCCTGTTGCGACACGAGCAAGAGTGGATTTTCCCGAACCAGACTCGCCGACAATTGCCAGAGTCTGCCCTTTGGGTACATGGATCGAGATATCATGCAGCACTTTGTGCCCGCCCGTATAGGCTGCATGGATTGCCCTCATTTGAAAATAATGATCATCCTGATCATCAGCTTCGGTATGCTTGAGGCTTCGAACATTGACCAGCGCCCGGGTATAGTCTTCCTTTGGCGCGCTGATAATCTGCTCGGTGGCTCCATATTCGACCATATGTCCTTCGCGCAGCACCATAATGTCGTCGGACACTTGCGCCACCACGGCCAGATCGTGGGTGATATAGAGGGCTGCGGTGTGGGTTTCTTCTATGGCATGCTTGATCGCCGCCAAAACATCGATCTGGGTGGTCACGTCAAGCGCGGTGGTCGGCTCGTCAAAAACAATAAGGTCGGGATTGGAGCAAAGCGCCATGGCCGTCATGGCACGTTGCAACTGGCCACCGGAAACCTGATGGGGGTAACGTCTGCCAAATGTATCGGGATCCGGCAGACCAAGAATATCAAACAGATGGATGGCCCGTTGCTCTGCCTCTGGCCGTTTCATCAACCCATGCAGCAACGTCGCCTCAATCACTTGATCAATTAGGCGATGGGCGGGGTTGAAGGAAGCCGCTGCGGATTGGGAGACGTAGCAGACGCGCGCGCCGCGCACGGCCCGGATTTCACGCTTGCCAAGCGACAGAAGATCCTGACCATTGAGCCTGACTTCTCCACCGGAGATTTCCACCCCGCCACGCCCATAAGCAAGGGCAGAGAGGCCAATAGTGGATTTGCCCGCACCGGACTCTCCGATAAGCCCAAGCACTTTGCCTCTTTGTAGAGTGAAGCTAACATCTTCAACGATTGTGATGCGTTGTGGCGCTTCTCCGGGGGGAAAGCTGGTTGCTTCAATTTTGAGATTTCGAACGTCAAGCAAATCAGGCATCACCACGACCTCCTTTCAGGCTGGAGGTGCGGCGCAAGAGCCAGTCGACAACCAGATTGACACAGATGGTTAAAAGAGCGATTGCCGCTCCTGGCATAAGCGCGGCTGATATGCCGAAAATAATGCCATCCTTGTTATCTTTGACCATGCCACCCCAATCGGCTGCGGGGGGCTGAATACCAAGCCCGAGGAAGGATAGCGTCGACAGGAAAAGAATGGCAAAAGCGAACCGGAGACCGAACTCGGCCAACAAAGGAGACAATGTATTGGGCAGGATCTCGCGCAGGATGATCCAGATTGTGCCTTCACCACGCAGCCTTGCTGCCTCAACAAAATCCATGACGGCGACATCCAATGCCACCGCTCGACCAAGGCGAAAGACACGCGTGCTGTCCAATATTGCCATAACAATGATCAGCGTCGTTATATTCTGTGGCAGAGTGGCGAGGACGACCAGCGCAAAAATCAAGGTCGGAATGGACATCATCAGATCGTTCAGACGTGACAGGCCCATATCGATCCAACCACGGTTCACGGCAGCGATGAAGCTGAACACAATGCCCATGGTGAAGGAGAGTACTGTCGACGACAGGGCGACCAACAGGGTCGTTCGTGCGCCATAGATCAGGCGCGAGAGGATGTCCCGTCCCAGATTATCAAGCCCGAAAGGAAACTGGGCACTCATCGGGGCCCAGACGTCTCCCACCACTTCGGTCTCGCCATAGGGCGCGATGTAGGGGGCAAAAAAGGCGCAGATCAATGTGAGAGCGATGCCAGCCAGACCAATCCACGCGGTAAAAGGGATCTCTTTCAATTTCATCGTGGATGCCTCAAACGTGGATTTGCCAGAATGGCGAGAATATCGGCGACCATATTCAACGCGATATAGATGGCAGCAAAAATGAGGCCACAGGCTTGAACCACGGGTAAATCCCGCACGGTCACCGCGTCGATCATATATTGCCCCATGCCGGGATAAACGAAAACAACCTCAACCACCACCACACCGACGATCAGATAGGCCAGATTGAGCGCAACCACATTGATGATCGGGGCTAGTGCGTTGGGTGCGGCATGATGGATGATTGCGCGCAAGCCACTCATACCTTTCAGCTCTGCGGTTTCCATATAGGCCGAAGACATCACCTGCATGATCGCAGCCCGTGTCATACGCATCATATGGGCGAGCACGACCAGAACCAGCGTTGCCACCGGCAGAACAATGGCTTCAAGCCGTGAAAGAAAGCCCATGCCGTCATAGACAGTCGAAGGGAAAGCAGCTGTCGGGAACGTGACAACAAACAGCATGATCATCAGATAGCCGACGAAAAATTCGGGAAGGGATACGGCAGCAAGAGACAGGATGTTGATGAGCTTATCGGGTATACGATTACGGTAGCGTACGGCTATCAATCCCAATCCGACAGACAAGGGAACCGCAACAATGGCGGCAAAGAGTGCCAGAAACAGGGAATTGCCAAGCCGCCTTGATATCTGTTCACTGACAGACTGCTGGCTGGCCCAAGATGTGCCAAAATCACCTGTCAAGGCATTGCTGAGCCACTCGCCATAACGGGTCAAGAGTGGTCTGTCAATCCCGAGATCAACCCTGATATTGGCCACAGCTTCGGGTGTAGCTGACTGGCCGAGATAGGTTGTGGCAAAATCTCCGGGAAGGGCTTCAACGCCCACAAAGATCATGACTGTCACGGCCCACAGAAGCACAAATGACAACAGCAGCCTATGCAAAATGCGGAAGATCAGCGGAAAGCGTTGAGAGAGAGAGAGCAGAGGTTTGAAATGTTCGGACAGGGTCATCGTTGACCTTTATTGTTTTTAAATTTGGAGCCGTGGTAGTCCACGGCTCCGATCTCAAAGATGCCGAAGTGGCATCAGGCGTCGAGCCATACCCGACTGGCGATATAGCCATTGGAGACGTCGTTGCCGATATCGTGGACAAATCCTTTCATGGATTTGTTGGTCGCGTTGAGGAAATCATTAAAGACCGGGATGATGCTGCCTCCTTCATCGCGTACCATGACCGCCATATCATGATAGAGCAGTTTGCGTTTGGCATTATCGAGCTCTGAGCGTGCTGCCTTTAGCATTATGTCAAAATCAGGACGTTTAAAGCGAGAATCATTCCAGTCTGCCGTTGACAGATAAGATGTCGCATAACGCAGATCCTGGGTAGGTCGGCCACCCCAGTAGGTCGCGCAGAACGGTTTGGCATTCCAGACGTTGGACCAGTAGCCATCTGTAGGCTCGCGTTTAACTTCGATCTCAATACCTGCTTTTTTGGCGCTTTCCTGTAACAGAACCGCAGCATCAACAGCACCGGGGAACGCGACGTCGGACGTGCGTAATAGCACTGTGCCGTCATGACCTGATTTTTTGAAGTGGAAAGCGGCCTTGTCGGGATCATACATCCGCTGCTCAATGCCTTCGGGCGCCAGCGGATACGTTTCGTTGATCGGATAGTCATTGCCTATGGTGCCATATCCGCCAACAACCCGCTGGAGGATCGCTTCGCGGTCAACCGCATATTTGAGAGCCAGACGGAGATCATTATTATTAAATGGCGCTGTATCGCAGAACATCTGGAAACTATAATAACCCTTGGCCTTGGTGCGCAGAATTTCTAAATGCGGTACACGTTCAAGCAATTTGACGGTTTTTGGTTCCACAAAATTGATGAAATGAACCTGCCCGGAAGACAGGGCCGCGATGCGGGCGGTGTTGTCATTCATAACGATGACTTCAACGCTATCAACAAACCCGCGGTCTTCACGCCAGTCATTCTCGTTTTTCTCAAAGGTTAACCGGACGCCTGGCTCAAAGCTTTTGATCTTGTAGGGGCCGGTGCCAATGCCACTGTTGGGATCATCAAAACCACCATTGGGCTGTACCATCAAATGATAGTCAGTAAGCAGCAACGGTAGATCGGCATTTCCTTCTGCAAGGGTGATGACCAAATCGCCAGCTGTTTCCTCGACAGTCTTGATCGACCGCAAAAGCCCCAGCGCACCGGACTTGGATTTTTCGTCCGTATGTCGTTTCAAAGTGGCGACAACATCAGCCACTGTCATTGTCGAACCATTGTGAAACGGAACATCCTTGCGAATTTTGAAGGTCCAGACGGCTGCATCCGCAGAGGACGTCCAGCTTTCCGCAAGACCGGGCAAAGGTGCGCCTGTTTCGGGGTGGGATTCAACGATTTTATCGCCCCACACATGATTGGCCAAATAGCTAACCGTGCCTGCGGCGGCAGCAGGATCCAAAACATCAGTTGCAGCCCCGCCTTTCATGCCTAATTTTAGATGACCGCCGTGCTTGGGAACCTCTGCGGCCATCGCACTTTTAGGCAATAGAAGCCCCGATGCGCTCAGCACAAAGCCGGAAGCGGCTGATGCAGCAAGAAAATGACGGCGGGACAGACTCTGATCAATGACATGGTTTTTGGGAGGTGTCTTCTTGCGCATGGGTCTTCTCTCTCTGCTAGCATTTGGGCCGGTGCAAAAGGCGATATGGGTCACAAATGGAAAATACGAGCAAATGGCTTGCTGGTGTGACGCCAAAACCGGGCATAGGAAACGGTAAGCGCGCGATAATGTGTGATCAAAATCGCTAATCTGAGCCGCGCTGTTGCATGGAAAATAGAGTTTCCCTATGAAGTAAGCAACTTCGCGATTTTAAGCTATTTTACGCTTTTTTACGCGCATTCGCGTAATTAGCCTCTTTTGTCTATTCAACCTAAACAGGAAAGCCCCGTGCAGAAAAACTCCAGATTCTCCGAGAATCTCCGTTATGCCTGCAGCCAAAAGCAGTCTATTTCTCACGTATGCAGAGACGTCAAACTCAATCGTCAACAGTTTAACCGCTACATCAATGGAACCGCGCGGCCTGCTGCTTATAATCTCTCGCGGATTGCCCACTATTTTGGCCTTCAAGCCACAGATTTCGACAATGCCTCTTCCGTCTTTCGCTTGAAACTGTCCAGCGTGAAAAAAGGAATGGCCGAGAAGAACAAAGTCAACGATGGCTTCCCCGGGGATCTCAAAGCCCTGCGGCGATATTTAGGATATTATCAGACCTACCATGTCTCTCTTTCCTGGCCTGGATCCGTCATCTGTTCCTGCTGTCATCTGAGTGAGCATGATGGTCTTGTTTATTCTAAATCTATCGAGCGTATCAGAAATACCGAATGGGAGATCAAGCAGATCACCAAATACATCGGTCAGGTGGCCTATATGCGCGACAGACTATTTATAGTTGAAAAAACAGCGAGAGGGCAGCCCATCATATCGCAAACCACCTTGCTGCCTTTCCCTGAACATCAGCGGCTTTATCTTAAAGGTTTGAGCACAGGCATTTCATGGCGAAACGAGAATATGCCTTACGCGACACGCATGATTTGGCGCTCTATCGGCTCCAATCCCGATAAGCGCGTGATGTTGTCAAAATGCGGCATAGCGTCACCCAGATCGCGGCTCTTCTCGCCAACCATCAGAAAATTCCTTTTTGACGCTAATGGAGAGAGCGCAACGCTGACGCTGGCCTGACAAGATGGCAGTGTCAGACAAACCTGAGCATGCCCGGAGAGGGTCACGATCACGGTCTTTTATGCCGCACAAAGATCGCGCCACTCAGCAAGGGCGGCGTTGCGGTTCAGCTTGAAGTTTGATCTGCTATAGAGACTACGCTCCTGATTGAAATGGTTGTAGACTGACGCGTGGATGGAAACAAATTTCTGCAAAGTTCGCATGCGCCTGAAACGGATCATTGCTCGTTCCCTTCGCCGAAGCGGAAGGTGCGAATTCTCAGCCCTGTTGTTTCGCCAGCGGCCTGTGTCGTGCCGATCGTCGTTGCCTATTTCCTTCATCGCGGCACCGTAGGATCGCAACTTGTCTGTTACCAACGAAAGCGGGCGACCATGGCGTTTCATGACTTTCTTGAGGAATTTCAATGCTGCCTTGCGATCGCGGCACTTGGTGACGTAGGATTCCAAGACCTCTCCCTCGTGATCTACGGCTCGCCACAACCTCTCGGTGATTGCTACGCACTCACCTGCCGGTCAATGGATAGTGCGTTTCGCCATTGATTTTGACGAATACTTCGTCTAAATGCCACTGCCATTGCGACCAAGATAGCGACGTTTCAACTCGTTTATTTTGGATCTCTGACGCAAATATTGGACCGAACCTGTTCCACCAAAACCGGACGGTCTCATAGCTGATGTCGATACCTCGTTCATGTAACATGTCTTCGACATTCCGAAGGGAAAGTGGAAATCGCACATAAAGCATCACCGCAAGGCGAATGATCTCTGGGCTGGTTTTGAAATAGCGAAAAGGGGAGTGTTTTGTCATCCTACGAATGATAATTCACCGCCTTGCCCACCTCAAGCAACTTTGCTCTGACAATGCCCTTCCAGAAGCTGGCCGACCAACTCGCAGTAATCAAAGGCAGCTTTCTATTTTCGATTAGTGATGTGCCTGAGATCAGAGAGATCTTCAAAGGCTTCGAGATTGAGGAAGTCACGCTCAATTACACAGCAAGGAGCCAAGGGCAGAAAAAGGCCAAGGAATTGGTGATTGGGAACTGAAAAGACCCCATCTGCTCTGAGCAGACGTTCGTGCTAACTGCAGCAAAGGTCGGTTCAGGTCCGCTGTGCAGCCAATCGTTCGGACTGTTCCGAATAGCTGCTTATTCCTCTTCGAATTGAGTCGGTTTTAGAAGTTCAAAAGTGTTCCCAAAAAACATACGTTAAATTGATACAAAAATACCCGCTAAAAGCGGGCTATCTAACAGGAGGAGTTGTGCAAAGAAAAATGTCGACCTGTGCAAAGAGAAAAGGCGTGCCACAAATAGACCCTGTCACACTGCTGTCACACTGAGATGAGGATTTCTGCTCAAATCTCTTGACGAAGAATCCTGTAAGATTCATCATGAGAACCATTAAGGGGCTGATTTCTAAGGGGATATCTGAGGAAAATTTGGTAGCGGAGGAGAGACTTGAACTCCCGACACGCGGATTATGATTCATGAATTCGCTTGTTTAGTGCCGCTATAGCTTGAAACTGTTTGATACGCTTTGAGATAGATTCAACATAGTTAACATGTTGATTTTGAAATGTTATTTTTCTGTTCGGTGTGGTGTGATGTCGCAATTCTTGTATCAATTCGTCTCATCGCATTTCATGCAAGCACAGCCATTTTGTAGTCCCATGTAGTCCCATTACCAGCTTAAAGATGCTGAACCTATTTCCTCCTCGTCAACAAAAGATGAGGATATTATGAAAACCAAGCAGCTGCTTACCGACAAGCTTATTCAATCATTGGCCACCAATGAATCGCGTCTTCATATTACAGACACGAAAACGGTGGGTCTTAAAATCAGAGTGGCAAAATCCGGGCTTAAGTCATTTGCATTAATGGCTAGAGATGCAAAAGGGATGAACAGGACGATAACTCTCGGGCGTTACCCTGAAATTTCGCTGAAAAAGGCCCGCGAACTTGCTGACTATGCTCGTATTGAGATCAAGCATGGTCAGGTCAATCAAGCTTATGTAAGTGTAGCCCCAAAGCATGAGCGAACGACCTTAAGAGACTTGCTAGATGAGGTGGAGCCCATTTTTGCGGTAAAGCTGAAAGGTTGGAGGCTTCGTGGCAAACCCGGCTCACGTCCTGAGATGCGCAGCACCATTGAATGTGTCTTTGGAAGCCTCTTGGATAAGCAGGTTGAGTCAATTTCAGAAGAGCAACTCAGTGGCATTGTGAGTTCATATCGGCCTGTTCGACCATTGGTTGGCAAAGATACAGCTAATGGTCAGGTGTCGCGGGCTATGACGTATCTATCTCGCGTCCTAGATTGGGCTGCTCATCGAGGAAAAGATTTCATCAAGCTGGGCGCCGGAAGACCTGTTTCATTAAATGTGCCGGATATGAAAAAAATATCTGATCCTTCGAGCTCTGACCCAACGATAACAGGTAGGCGAGATCGGGTTTTGGATGTTTATGAGATCCGGGCAATTTATCCATTGCTGTCTTATCCGCCACATCTAACGCTTCGCCGTCAAAATATACCGCTCGAAAAGGACTTCGGGCCAATTGCCATGATGTTTCTTCTGTTGACTGTCTCACGCCGTGAGGAAGTTGCAAATGCTCGTTGGTCGCACATCAATTTTGAAAATGGCGTTTGGTTTAAGCCGGAAGTTAAAGAAAAAAATGTAGGAGTAAGGTCTCAACATTTGCCGCTTTCAACGGCAGCAGTCAATCTTCTTCGTTCTCTACCTGGTTCATCGAAGGGCGATCCTTCTGCATATGTTTTTCCAAACAGTGTTGGCGGTAAGCTTGGCAACTGGAACCGCATTTCAGAGAAAATCCAAACAGTGAGCAATACCCGGAACTGGACCCGCCATGACTTACGCCGTACGGGGGCTACGATGTTGAAGGAATTGCAAGTGCCCCTTCATATTGTTGAGGAGATTCTTGCTCACACCAACCCGTTTGCAAAGTCTGATGTGAGTGGGTCTGCCGTTCATTACATGGATGCGGTTCGAATTCTTGTCGATCTTGATGATCCGATTGTCGTTGCGCTCAATAACCTACACAAGGCACTGGAGTATATTGTGGACAAGGAATGACATGAATTGGCCAGAATATGTCATCGAAAAGATAATAGCCTAGGCAGGAAACGAGGTCTTCGTGTTGACTACCCGAATACGCTTGTGCCGTTGCCAAGAGGAAAATGATCTGGGAGAACAAAAAACAATGCAACGCCAAGGTGTCACTTGGCTATCATCTTGAAACCTTGCGCAGCGCGGGCTTTTCACAAACAGGGACTGTCTGGCAATATCTGAACAACTATGTCCTCGCTGGCTTTCGGTAGGTTTAGGGTGAGAAAATGGGCGGCCGCATGAAAGCACCCATGGAGCGTTGCTTCAAGGCAAATGGTTTTGAAGGTACGAAAAGATGCACCCCTGACACCTACAAGCTGTATAGGCCCTAAGAATTACGAACCCCGATAACAGTATTCTGCCACCCAAGCGTTGCTGCGTACTTCTTGCTCAATTAAATCCAAAACAAGTGTCCGGATAGCCTCGAACAGGCGATTGGACGGATAGTCGCGCCGGTATCCAAGGTAGAGCCGCCGGGTGAGTTGTGGCTCGATAATGCTGCGCGCATGCAAGGCCCCAGTGTCAAGATGATCACGGACAAACACCTGGGGCGCAATCGTACAGCCCAGTCCGGCAAGCATGCCATTTGTGATCCCGCTGATCGAGTTAAGCTGGAGTGGCGCATTTGCTTCAAGTCGACTCAGGAGACCCGGCCGGTCGATCAATGCCCGTGCAGAGGCCCCGTGACGCAACAACAAAACGGGCAGCTCTGACAACTCTGCAAAGGTTATCGGCCCACGGCTGTCGGAAATAATCGATGTACGCCCAACGCACAGAATATCTTCTTCAAGCACAGGCACAATCGTGATTTCAGGATTGCGATTTGGATTATAAAATAGTGCCATATCCACATCGGACGCCAGCAGCGCATTATGCGTACTCCCCGACAGTCCCTCTACGATTGAAAGCCTAACTTTTGGGAAATCTGACAGAACTCTGCGCATCAACGGCACAGAAATCCCCTTCATCACCGAAAAGGGCAGGCCAATTGCAAATTCGCCCGCGATCTCTTCGGCATTGTGCAGCATATCTTGCTCGGCGTTGCGGATCGACGCAAGGATGTGCCGCGCATGCGAAAAAAGGCGCTGCCCGGCGGCTGTTGGCTCCATCCCACGTGGTTTGCGCACAAAAAGAGGCGTGCCAAGCTCGGCTTCGAGTTTACCAATGTGGTGGCTAATGGCCGATTGCGCCACTGCAAGGTGGCTGGCGGCGTGAGACAGGTTTGCGTGTTCAAAAACGGCCACGAAATAAGTGAGCTGCTTAATATCCATAGTGAAGCGTTCTATACTATCGAACGCAGCCTTTCAAAGATTATATTATTCAGAACGCAAAGGCGACGTTACCTTGTGGTTTCTATTCCTCAAAGCTGATAGGTACAATGACTGCAAAACTGCCCCTAGAGAATATCCGCGTTGTCGAAATGAGCCACATGATTATGGGCCCCGCTTGCGGCATGATTCTGGCGCAGCTTGGTGCCGAAGTGATCAAGATTGAACCGTCTAAAGGCGACAAGACACGCAAATTGGGGGGGATGGGCACTGCGTTTTTTCCACTGTTCAATCGCGGCAAGCGGTCCGTGGTGCTTGAGCTTGAAACCGAAGAAGGCCGCACAGCGTTGGACCGGTTGTTGTCCAGCGCTGACGTTTTTATCGAGAATTTCCGTGATGGCCAGCTTGAGCGACAAGGCATCAATATCAAGGATCTTCGCACCCGGTACCCAGATTTGATCATTGCCGGGCACAAAGGCTTCCTTTCGGGCCCTTACGAACATCGGCCGGCACTTGACGAAGTCGTTCAGATGATGAGCGGTCTGGCAATGATGACTGGGTCGCTTGAAAAACCGCTGCGTGTCGGGTCTTCGGCAAATGATATTATGGGCGGTATGTTCGGCGTGATCGGCATTCTGGCCGCTCTGCATGAACGTAGCGCCACAAGCAAAGGCAAGGAGATCCGCATCGGCCTTTTTGAAAACAGCCTTTTCATGGTTGCCCAGCATATGGTGCAATATGATCTGACAAAGGCACCTTCGGTGCCGATGCCTCAGCGTGTCCACGCGTGGCCGATTTATGATATTTTTAAAACCCGCGATGCCCAACAGATTTTCATCGGCGTTGTGACCGATGGGCATTGGAAGGCGTTCTGCGAAACCTATGGGCTTGAAGCTTTCCTGACCGACACTCGCCTGCATGATGCCACCGCCAGGATTAGCGCCCGTGAATGGACAGTGCCAATCGTAGCGCGTAAGATAATCGAGTATGAGCTGAGTGCTCTGATCGACATGCTAGATCGACTGAACATCCCATTTTCTCCCATCAACCGCCCCGAGGATTTGTTCGAAGATCCACATGTATTACGCCACGGCGGGTTGGTTTCGGGAACCACCGAAGATGGTACACCATTTCGCACTCCCACCCTGCCGATCGAGATCGAGGGCGTTGGGCTGGGCGAGGGCCTTTCCGTACCTGCTTTGGGCGCCGACACCGATGCTGTTCTGCACGAACTTGGCTTGCGCACAGGACAAGCCGATGACTGATATCTACAAATTGTATCCGAAAGATAGGATCACCCTACGCGAGGTGGGGCTGCGCGATGGGTTGCAAATGGTCACACAATATCCCTCGACTGCTGGCAAGCAAGAGTGGATGAAGCAGGAATACGCATCCGGAATCCGGCATTTTGAATTGGGCTCATACTTGCCCAAAGACCGCTATCCTATGTTCGCCGATATTGATGATTTGACAGCGACGATTGATGCGCTGCCCGGTGCACACGCCGCGGCTCTTGTACCCAACCTTCGCGGCGCTAAGAATGGGTTTGCTAGCGGCGTGGCTGAGTTGCAATGTGTGGTCTCCGCCAGCGAAGCACATAACGAGGCCAATCTGAACTGCTCGCAGGAAACTACGCTCAGACAGATCGGTGACATTGTCGCCCAGCGTGACGCTATGGAAAATGGACCTATCATCGGAGTCGGTCTGGCGATGAGCTTTGGTTGTTCAATCTCGGGACATGTCGCCCCTAAATCCGTGTTGGACCTTGCGGAAAAATGCTATGCAATGGGCATCGATATTGTTTCGATTGCCGATACCGTTGGCTATGCGGGACCACACCAGGTCGCCCACCTCACGACAGAAATGCAAAGGCTGGCGGGCGACAAACACTTTGGGGTCCATCTTCATGATACGCGAGGCATGGGACTTGCCAATGCCGCGGCCGCAATGGGACAAGGCGCACGCGTTCTTGATGCGTCACTCGGTGGGTTAGGAGGCTGCCCCGCAGCTTTAAATGCCACCGGCAATATCGTGATGGAAGATTTGGTTTTTCTCTGCGAAACATCCGGCTTTGAGACAGGAGTTGATCTGGAGGCGCTGATTTCCGTTCGTCGCATTCTGGATCGAGAAATGCCACAGGAACCGCTTTATGGGTCGCTTGCCAAGGCAGGCTTGCCCAAAGCCTACCCATACAGTGCGGAGCCTCAAAACACATAGCGAAGACTTTAAAAGGGAGAGAGAAATGAAACTAATTACAGGAATAATGGCCGGTCTGGCGTTGATACTGGGAAATACAGGCCTCGTATCTGCCGCAGATACAACGGTAATGCGGTGCAGCCATCAGCTTCCACCAGCTCACCATATTGCTAAAGTGATCGATCGCTGGGCAGCCGAGATTGAAACCCTGTCCAACGGGGGGATCGACGTACAAGTGTTTGGAACCAACTCTCTGGTCGGGGCCAAACAAAACGCGACGTCAGTGGCCAAGGGCGATATCGAATGCGCCTTTTCGATCAACCCACAATGGGGCAAAACGCTACCATTGATGAACGTCACGCTTGGACCCTTTGCGGTTTCAAGTCTGGAAGCCTTACAGAAATGGGACGGCTCCGAGGCGGCTGGATTTCTCGAAGAAAAACTGCTCACCAAAGGTGTGCGTAATGTAACGTGGATGTTTACCACCAGGTCTACCGCAATCACATCCAATGGCGGACCACTGATTGCTCCGGGCGACTTTGATGGCGTGAAAATTCGCGGTCTAGGGCCGGTTCCGGACGCAGGATTTGTGGCGATGGGGGCCGCCCCTTCTGCAATGTCGGGTTCCAAGGTGTATCAGGCGCTGTCGACCGGCGTCATTGATGCCGGGCTGACAGATATATCCGCAGCCGTATCGCGCAAATATTTCGAAGTACAGGACCATGTTACTATCCTGCCGCTGTTTTCCATCTATTTCCACGGCTACGTAAATCCGAAATGGTATGATGGTCTTTCCGCTGCCAATAAGTCCGCTGTTGATGAAGCCGGTCACAAAGCCGCTGTCTGGGCGATTGAGGCATCCGAAGCCTCGGCTGCAGAAGCACCGGCTAAACTCTCCGAAGCGGGCATGGCCGTGCATATCGCAACCGACGCCGAAAGTGCGGCGCTTCAGGCCGTCATGGGCCCAGCCTTTGACAAAGCCTTTGGCGATGCATCAGGCGAAGACGGCAAAAAGCTGCTCGATCTCATCAGCAAAATGTGAGCCATAAGTTCAATGAATTTTGATGAAAACAATGGTGGGGGGGGCTTAGTTGCCCCCTCAAATCTAACGAGGCTGATTGGTGGGCTGGCTTTCATGGCCAGCATCGTGAGTGCGGCCTTGATTATACTCACTCTTGCCGTTACGGGATTTAGCGTGTTTCGCCGCTATTTTATCGGGCACCCGCTGACGTGGTCGGATGAACTCTCGGGCTTTCTGGTCGTGGCTATTGTGATGCTCGGAGCCGCCGAAGTCCTACGCAAAGGCGAACACGTCAGCGTCGACATTTTCTCGGAAAACGCTACCGGGCGCAAACGCTGGATTCTGGAATTCTGGTCAAACCTTTCGATCGCCATCGTCGCGGCCGTATTATGTGTCAGTGCCATCAACTCGGTGCAATTCTCTCTCATGTTCGGGATTTATTCAGACAGCTATCTTGAGGCACCCTTGTGGATTCCACAATCCTTCCTGGTGGTTGGGGCTGGGCTTTTGTGCCTGTTGGCCGCTGCGAAATGTCTCGATCTGATATTTGTGAGGAATCGGCCATGATGACATTCACTATTCTGGTCGTGTTGATCGCTATGTTGCTCACTGGCATACCAATATTTGCCGGGCTCGCGTTGACGTCGTTGGCGATTACCATCCTGAGTGAAGGTAGTATTTCATCTGTGGCCGACACAGTGTTTGCCAAACTCGACAATGGGCTGCTGACCGCTATTCCGATGTTCGCATTCATGGCGCATGTTATGATCCGGTCTAAAGTTGTGGATGATCTCTATGATGCGGCAAATGCGATGGTTGGTCATCTCAAAGGCGGCCTTGGCGTGGCCACCGTTCTTGCCTGCACAATTTTCGCAGCAATATCCGGATCAAGCGTGGCGACTGCTTTGACCATAGGATCGAGCGCTATACCGCAAATGAAGCGGTTCGGGTATCGCCCCTCGGATACTTACGGGGTGATTGCTGCGGGCGGAACGCTTGGCATTCTGATCCCACCGTCCGGCCCCCTTATTCTCTATGCTATTGTCTCGGAAACCTCGATTGGCGCGTTATTTATAGCCGGATTAATCCCGGGTATCATGATGGCGCTGCTGTTTGCTATTTATTGCATGGCCCAAGGCTATCTGCGCAAAGAAATCGAGGATATCGATTGGATCGGATGGAAGAGTTGCCTCGGGGCGATGCGTAAGTCATTCTGGTCCTTAATAATGCCACCACTGGTGCTTGGCGGCATTTATCTCGGGGTGTTCACCGCCTCCGAGGCAGCAGCGATTGGATCAATCTATGCGCTCTTTGTCGGTAGCGTTGTCTATAAAAATTTTGGGATTCGGGACTTGGCGATAACCGCCTATGATACTGTGCGAACCACCTCTATGTTGTTCATGATCTTGGCCGCCGCAGCAATGTTCGGGCATGCCGTGACCATCATCCGTCTACCGATCCAATTGATGGAAAGTGTGACGTCGATGGGCCTTGGCCCCATGCAATTTATCCTAATGATCATGCTCGTGATCTTCATCCTCGGGATGTTTCTGGAAACGATTGCAATTATCCTGATCACAACACCAATCATTTTGCCCGCGCTGATGGCTTTTGACGTCAATTTGGTTTGGTATGGTATTTTGCTGATGATCAACCTTGAGTTGGCTTTAATCACACCGCCGGTCGGAATGAATCTCTTTGTCATCAAGGGCATCGCCAAAGCCCCGTTGGCCGACGTCATTCGCGGGGCGATGCCTTATGTCATCCTGATGCTCATCGGCTTAGTACTGGTGCTGATATTTGAACCTCTTGCGCTGTGGCTGCCACGACTAGCGGGTTTTGGAAATTAGAACTTGCCTCAAAATTCGGTAGAAGGCTTTGCTGGATGAACGCGGTACCATTTTTGAAGGTAACCGACTTATGAAAGACCGGGGCAAGGCGGCCAGAGACGGACATCATAGCCCAATGGGCTCAGTCGCACTCTTTCCCGTCTGTTTAACATTAGAGTGCGGTGGCCCAATTAGGTTGATTTGCGAAGATAGATTGTATCCGGCCTGTTGATGAACACGCGGGTCTGGGGTTACGCTCGCACCGTGATCGCATTACCCGCAAGGTCGAAGCTGACCGTTTGGGCCGTCAGATTCTGGGGACGTAATATTTCCGTTCGCAGCAGGTCTCCTCACTCGTAACGGCTGCAGGATATTTGGTCGCGTTCTATTTTTTGTCGGTAAAACGGTGTCCATTCCCTGCCCGGTCCCGATCAATTGTGAATTCCTGAGATGACGATAGGAATTTCAATCATTATTGCGCTACTGCCCTCAGGACCAAGTTTAGACCTCGCCTGGTCAGTCCTATTCGCAAATTGCCCTTGATCTCGGCCGAGTTTTTCACCTCATGGGCGATAAGCAGGTGTTGTTGAGCATCAAATACTGATTTTCAACAAACTATTCACTGCCACGATTGTTCAACCGTTCAATCCCCTAAACGGAATCAGCTTTTCAAATCATAATTTCCGCGGCTGCATTGAGAATTAAATTCTCAATATGCCCTCCTATTGACAGGCTATATCTCGATTGGTCCCTTGTAATAAAAAAATAACTTAATAATCGATTTTCTTAATATATAGGCTCAACAATTTACAACCTATTCATTTTTGTCCATCAAAACATAGGTAATTATAATTACTTTTATTGTCGCGAGAAAGAGGCTTGTTGCCGTATGACGACGTCCCCAAATCTGCCTCATGACGAAATCGAGCGATTGGCTGCGCTTAAAAATTACGAAATTTTGAACACAGCTCCAGAAGAACATTTTGATCGCATTGCACGCGTTGCCGCGAAACAATTTGAGGCATCCATCGGCTTGGTCTGCCTTGTGGGAAGTACGCAACTTGAATTCAAAGCCGCATTTGGGACTGAAGCAACGGGTGCCGACCGTGGCGGTTCCTTTTGTTCCTACACCATTTTGCAGGATGAGGTCATGTGTGTGGCCGACGCAAGTGATGATAGCCGTTTTGCGTGCCATCCGTTTGTGACCGAAGGCCATAAAGTCCGGTTTTATGCTGGTGCACCGCTTATAGATTCAAATGGCTACAAATTGGGGACCTTATGCCTGCTAGATGATAAGCCCCGACATGAATTCTCCGAGATTGATAAAGCACGCCTGACTGATTTGGCATCAATTGCGGCGGCCAGTATCGAAATGCGTGGCGTAGCAGCTGACGCAAGAAACCAATTTGAAAGTCGGATAAAAGCTGAAAATAGCCTCGATTTAGTGGAGCATCAGCTTGGGTTGTTTTTCGAGCACGTCCCCATTTCGGTCGCGATGCTTGACAAGGATTTGCAATATATTGCTGCAAGCAAACAGTGGCGTGACACTTTCAAGCTTGGTGATCAGGATATTGTCGGCAAACGGCACAACATCCTTATGTCAAATCTACCGGGCAACTGGGCGCAACAATGGCAGCGCGGTCTTGATGGTGAAACCATAACTTTTGAAGAAGACAAGATGCCAACCGGTGAAACCGGATTTAGATGGGTGCGGAGGCATATTCAACCATGGTGTCATAAAGACGGCACCATCGGGGGCATAATCATTAGTATCGAAGACATTGATGATCAGAAGCAGGCCAGCATCGAGCTGGAACAGAGTAGACATTTTTTAGAAGCAGTGCTCGAAAATATCCAAGAAGGTATCGTGGCTTGCGATGCACAGGGAGCCTTGTCGATTTTCAATACTGCCTCCCGCGAATTTCACGGACTTGAGAGAGCGCCGATACGTCCTGAAGAGTGGGCAAATCACTATGACCTCTATGAGGCCGATGGCATCACACCGCTTCGAAAAGAACGGATTCCGTTATATCGCGCTTTGATGGGAGAGCTTGTCGAGTCTCAAGAGATCGTCATTGCTGCCAAAGGGCATGCGCGCAGGCAAATAGTGGCGACAGCATCCCAGATGCTTGATTCCGATAATAAACTACTGGGTGCCGTTGTTTCAATGCAGGACGTAACCAAGGAACGCATTGCTGAAGCCGGTTGGCGCGATGCTGAGGCACGATATGGCGCAATTTTCCATCATTCCTTTCAGTTATGTAGCCTTCTGGACCAAGACGGCATTGTCTTGGAGATAAATGATACAGCCATTGACTTCTTGGGATTGGAAAGGGATCAACTGGTCGGTCGACATTTGGCTGATAATGATTGCTGGCAGTTTGACGAAGCAACCGTGATCAGGCTGCAGGATGCTTGGAATAGGGCCAAGCATGGTGAATTTGTACGCTATGAATTGCAGATACAGGCCCAAAATGGACACAAGGTTCCCATCGATTTTTCCATAAAACCGGTTTCAGACAACTCCGGCAATATCATTCGTTTCATCGCGGAAGGTCGCGATATTTCTGATAAAAAAGAAAGTGAAACGCTGTTAAAGTTGGTCACTGACAATTTGCCATTTTTAGTCACCTATATTGATCTCGATCTTAAATTCAGGTTTGTCAATCAGACCGGAGCGGAATGGTATAATCTACCAGCAGGCAGTGTGGTCAACAAAGATGTCGCAGAGGTCCTGGATAGACAGCAACTGCTCGGTCTAAAGAAAAACCTGGCTCAGATGAAACTGGGCAATGATGTAACGATCGAAAGAGAAATTGCCTATCCGGATGGCAAAACCAGAAATGTTCAGGTGATTTATTCTGCGGAATGTGACCTCGCCGGCGAAATCCGTGGTGTGATCGTGATTGCAATCGACATCACCGATCGGAAACTGGCTGAAGATCAGCTAAAACGCAATAAAAGTGAGCTTGAGCTTATTCTCAACAATGTGCCTATGCGCATATTTTATAAGGATGATAACAATACTATTTTGCGACTTAATGAACCTGCAGCACAATCCATGGGGATGTCTGTAGCCGATGCAGAGGGCCGCAATACCTTTGATTTATTTCCCGAGTTTGCGCAAAAATATCTTGATGATGATCTCGAAGTAATCACGTCAGGTGAAGCAACGCTGGGCATCGTAGAAGAATATACGCCCAAAGACGGTCCTCGTGGTTGGTGCCGAACAGACAAGGTTCCTTACACGGACCCTGCTACGGGTGAGCAGTTTATTTTTGTGGCATCATCCGACATTACCGCGGAAATGAAAACAACGAATGCTTTGCGTACCAGCGAAGAGCGTTATCGTATGCTCTACAACAATACGCCGGTCATGTTGCATTCTGTCGACCCACATGGATCTTTGCTCAGTGTGAGCGATTTTTGGCTTGAGAAGCTTGAATACAGCCGTGAGGACGTTATCGGATGTGATGCAGCCTCGTTTTTCAGTAAAGACAGTCGAAAAATACTCAGCGAGAAAACACATCCCGCTTTTGTACAGAGTGGATTCTGCAAAAACATCGATGTTCAGATGGTATCTAAATCAGGCAAGACTATTGATGTGCTTTTGAATGCCATCGCCGAGTGTGATGACAATGGAGTTTTCAGCAAGTCACTCGCGGTCATCACCGATATTACCGACAGAAAAGCTATTGAAAGAAAGTTTGTTCAGGCTCAAAAAATGGAAACCGTTGGCCAGCTGACTGGCGGATTGGCACATGATTTTAACAACTTGCTCGGGGTCGTCTTGGGGAACCTGCAATTGATTGAACGCTCTGTAAGTCAGGATCCTAAAGCCGTGAAACGTGTAACAGCCGCTCTGAGTGCTGTCGACAAAGGGGCGGAGTTGACACGGCGGTTGCTGGCTTTTTCTAGACGACAGAAACTTGAAACTGAGGCCGTTGAAATCAACCCCTTGATTGAAAATGTATGCACTATGTTGAAGCGTACGTTAGGTGGTGCGGTAACGTTGGAATGCTGTCTTGGACGCGAAATTTCAATTATTGAAACCGATACGAACCAACTGGAATCCGCACTGATAAATCTGGCGATAAATGCGCGCGATGCGATGCCCAATGGTGGTTCGTTGACTGTCGAAAGCAGCAATATCACGCTGGACGAAGAATATGCGGCTCGGGAAAGCGAAGTTTCGCCCGGAGACTATGTCGTCATTGCCATAACTGATACGGGTTGTGGCATTGCTCCAGACCAGATTGACAAAATATTTGATCCATTTTTTACGACCAAAGATGTTGGCAAAGGCAGTGGTCTGGGACTCAGCATGGTTTACGGTTTTATCAATCAGACCGGAGGGCACATTCGCGTATATAGCGAGCTGGGTCGAGGAACAACACTGAGACTGTTCCTTCCCGCGGCGGCTAAGAAGCCTGAATTGGCCGTTGTTGCGGAAGAAAAAATAGTCGAGCATCATACTGGGCATGAGACAATTCTCGTCGTTGAAGATCAGACGGAGGTGCGCGAAATTGCCATCGCCTTGTTGGAAGATCTGGGTTTTACCACAATTGAAGCAGAAAATGGCGTCCATGCTTTGGACTTCATCCATTCACGCCCTGATATCGACCTTATGTTTACTGATATTGTAATGCCTGGTGGGTTAGGGGGGACTGAACTTGCAAAGGCAACAACAAAGATCCGGCCGGAATTACCCATTGTTTTTACAACAGGTTTCGCCGAAGCGGCCATCCTGCATGACGGAGAGGTCAAGGCTGCCACAAACTTGGTAACCAAGCCTTATCGTAGGGTTGATCTCGCCACAAAAATCCGTGCTGCACTGGATGCAAAGACTTCACCAGATTTCATCACAGCAGTTGATAATTGAGAATGAACATGAATAAAAAATTCAACTTGATTATCGTGGATGACGACGAAGGTATTCGTGCATTTTTTCGAGACGTCGCTGAAGATCTCTCCTTTTACGTGTTTGAATCTGCGGACAGTGAAGCACTATTTGAACTTATCGATCATATGGTTCCAGATGTGATCCTACTGGATTTGACATTGCCAGACGTTGACGGTGTTGAAATTCTCCGGCTTCTCTCTACTCGGAATTGCCAAGCGTCTATCATTCTTGCCAGTGGACAAGACAAGCGGGTCCTTTCAACCTCTCTGCGCGTCGGAGAGAGCCTTGGCCTGACTATGTTGCCCTCTCTTCAAAAACCGATTTCAGTGGCGTCTCTGGAGCAATCTCTCTCGAAGGTGAGGGTGGTGATGTCACCGAAAGTTCCCACAGAAAGAGCATACCAACCAAAACAACCATTGTTGATCACGAAACAAGAATTACAGCGAGCCATAGATGAAAATGAGTTGGTACTTCACTATCAACCCAAGGTGGAGATGCAAGTTTCTGATAGCTTTCCCGTGACAGGCTGCGAGGCACTGGTTCGATGGAACCATGCAATCCATGGCATGCTGTTTCCTGATGCCTTCATTGAATTTGCCGAAAATGAAGGGCTTATCGGGCAGCTAACCGAAGCTGTGATAAAAGGAGCTATTGCACAGCAGCAGCATTGGCGGTCGTTGGGAATTCAATGTCCAATTTCAATCAATCTGTCCCCTAAAAACCTCACCGATTTGTCATTGCCGAACCGCTTGGCGTTTATGCTTGATGAGGCGGGAATAGAAAGATCCCTTTTGGTTGCCGAAATAACGGAGCAGGCTGCCATGGCTGATCCTGACATGGCAAATGAGATACTTACTCGATTGAGGATAAAAAGAATTGACGTGTCGCTCGATGATTTTGGATCCGGTTATTCGTCGTTGGCTGAAGTCTATCGGATGCCTCTCTGCGAATTGAAATTTGATCGTTCATTGGTCAGGGACTTGGATCAAAATGATGATGCAAAAATGGTCATAAAAGCGCAAATGGCATTAGCCCGTTCTCTTGGGTTAATTGTTTGCGCAGAGGGCATCGAAACGCTTTCAACCGCTCGTTTTTTACAATCAATCGGGTGTGACCGAGGGCAAGGTTACTATTATTGCAAACCTCTGCCTTCTAAAGAAATTACAGAGTATTTGCGATTGAAAGTTGGTAAAACCAATAGAAAAAACGCTAGAAAAGCGGATCATGGATAACATTGGGTATAATAAAAACATGTTAAGTGTATTGGTCATTGAAGACAATAAAGAATTTCGCTTGCTTCTCCGAGATCTTCTCGAAGAAGCAGGCTGTCGTGTCGTTGAAGCAGAAGATGGGAAAGAGGGATTCGATATTGCGGAAAAAAATGACTTTGATCTGGTCATAACAGATATTCTGATGCCAAACCAAGAGGGCATAGAAACGATTATTGGATTAAAAAAGTTGAATCCTCTAAGTAAGATTGTCGCTATTTCTGGTGGTGGCGCTACCCAAAACATGACCTTTCTTGAACTGGCAAAGAAGTTGGGAGCTTATCGGACCTTACAAAAACCCTTCGGTCTGAATGTAATTGAGGAGATCATTTTTGAACTTACCTCCAAAAATTAAAAATAGAGGGCTTGCATCAGCAGACAGTCACATTTTTTATCGCCCTATTTGGCATGTGAAGGCCAACGCTTTGATGGCTTTTCGCCCTGAAGCTATATCGCAAGGCCAAGTCCGCACCCAAAAAGGGGATATGGCATTTCTAACGTCCGTTTTGGATGTGATTACCAAGAAGGACAAAAATGGACAGAATACGCTTGCTCTGCTGCCAATCCGTTTTAAGTTCCTGATTGATCAATCAAACAGGAAAGCTTTTCTCGAGATTCTGAAGATGCTTCAGATTGATATGAGAAACCGATTGGTGATAGAAATCAGCGAAATTCCGGCTGCTATTGAAGGGCAGGATTTGAAGCATATCCTCGATCCTTTTAAGGCCTATTGTCGCGGATTTATTTGTCTGTCCCCTATCGATGAAAGGAATTTTAGACGCTTCAGTTTTCCTGGTGTTTTTGCAACAGGATTTGATCTCCGTAACAACAACCGTGGCGAAGTTGAACTGATTGACCGGATAACAAGATTTGTCTCCCGCGCCAGCGCTCTTGAGTTCAAAGTTATAGGGCATGGTATCCAAACGATTAGCCTCGCCACAAACGCGGTCTGTGGGGGCGTTAATTTTTTAAGTGGTGATGCCATTCATGAGCCAATTCCGAGCGCAGATGGTGCTGTTCACTTTAAACCAGCTCACCTTTTCGGACTTGGACAGATTACCCTGGCAGGGTAATTACCGGATTTAAATGTAGTTGAGGGGCCTGTCAGAGGAAATTGACTTGAGACGGTTAGTGCGGTGACTCATCCCCGTAGGATGACAAAGCACTCTCCATTCCGCTATCTCAAAACAGCCCAAAGGTTATTCGCCTTGCTGTGATGCTCTAAGTTCAATTTCCACTTTTCCTTCGAAATGTTGAAGACCTTTTTGCACGAACGCGGCATCGACGTAAGCTTTGAGATGATCCGGTTTTGCTGGAACAGGTTCGGTCCAATATTTGCGTCAAAGGTCCTTAGGAAATGAATTGAAAGGTCGCACCCTTGGCCACAATGGAAGTGGCACTGGGATGAAGTGTTCGTCAAAATCACCGGCGAAGCGCACTATCTGTGGCGGGCCGTAGATCACGAATGCGAGGCCTCAACAGCAGACCAAATTTGAAGCTGAACCGTAGCGCTGCTCTCACTGAGTGTGTGGTCTTTATGCTCCCTAAAAGACAGTGATGATGGCCCTCGTGAACCAATTCAAATTTGCCTGACAGAGCCGTTCAGTTGCCAAATTATAAATTTTGAATTTTTTTGAACCCTTTCCGGATACGCCGCGACTGATGAGTATAGGCGCTGATGATCAACGCCAAACAAATTCAAAGCGACACACAAGATCTTCAATAAAAACAAATATCGATCCGGAGAAACATCATGTTCAAGAAAACCATTGCAGCCTTCGCCCTGATCGCAACCATCGCAACAGTGGCTCTGCCCACCAGCCAAGCGCAAGCGGCAGGCGGTCGCAACGCAGCCTTCGCGATTGGCGCCGTTACCGGCTTGGCCGTTGGCGCAATCGCACACGATGTCGCCTACCGCAATGGCCATCGCAATTACCGCCCGCACCATCGCCCAAACAGACATCACCGCGTTCATCACTCTGGTCGTCCAGCCCCATGGACGCGTGCTTGGTATCGATATTGCGACGCACGCTACCGGTCATTTAACCCACGTACCGGCTATTTCCGTGGTTATGACGGACGTCGCCACTTCTGCCGCTAGAAATGAACAGAACGATATCAAAATAGAAAGACCGCCTCTGTAGGCGGTCTTTTAGCGTTCAGCAGCGCACAGTGATCCAGACGGCATTGATGCTCAGAGGTGGTCCCAGTTTTTCGACCAGTTTGTAGCCGATATAAGGTGGATCTAGGTATCACATCAGGCTGCGATTTTCTCTATGGTTATTGTGGTGTCATATGCCTCGTTCGGGGTCAAGATGCCATGACTGGAATGAGGGCGTTCTGCATTATAATATGTAATCCATTTTGCAATGCCGATCCTTGCCTCCGATCCCGTCTCGAAAGCATTGAGATAGATGCATTCATATTTGATGGATCGCCAGAGACGTTCGATCATGCGATTATCAACCCAGCGCTCTCGACCGTCTATTACCGGCAGGTGATGCGAAGCATCACCGAGAGGCATTGAGATTTTTACATCTGCATCAGTCAATGTCTGGATCCAGTCGGAACTGGTGAACTGGGATCCTTGATCAGAATTCATAATTTCCGGGACCACCTCTTAGATCATTGTAACCGTTTTCGTGCTGGCGACCCTACACCTGACTCCTATCCGCCATGGGATATGAAGGCTGGGCGGATGAGTTTCATGGCACAAGCCGTTAGCCCTCGTCTCGAATATTCAGCCAATAGCGCGTATGACGTAGTTCGCCAGTTCGTTTGAGTGCGCCTTTCTCGACAAGATCCTTCAGGTCACGCGTTGCCGTTGCTCGCGTGGTATCCGTAATGGTGATGTAGTTGTCGGCGCTCAAACCACCTTTAAAACCAGAAGGACCTTCTCGAAACATGCGTTCAATTGCTCTTTCCTGTCGTGGATTGAGCACACCGCGCAGGCGGTCATAAAGACGGGTTTTAGCAATGAGAAATTCGATCAATTTTTGAGACACCGCCTGCGCGTCCAAAATAGTTTCTGCAAAATAGGTCAGCCAGTCAGTGACAACCAACTCTTTATTGTTGAGCTCTAGGTGGCGGTAGTATTCCTTGCGCTTGTGTTGAATTGTCTGGGAGAGAGCAAGTAAGCTGGGCTGACCAAGGCTTTGTGACAGTGCTTTTTCTGCGATGGCACGTCCGATACGACCATTCCCGTCTTCAAAAGGGTGAATGCAGACAAAATACAGGTGCGCTAGGCCGCAGCGTGTCAATGCTGGCAGAGCGCTGCTTTCGTTAAACCATGCCATGAAGCGTTCCATTTCTGCAGCCATAGTTGAAGAGGGTGGCGCTTCAAAATAGATTTTTGGTTCATGCAGAGAGCTGGAGACAACTTTCATTGGTTCTTCATGGGTGCGGTATCGTCCGATGTCGCGCAGATCCTGTCGCCCCATAGTCAGCATTTTGTGCCAATCATGCAAAATGTCATGAGAAAGTGAAGCATCAAAATTTCGGTATAGATCGACCATCATGTCGGCAATACCCTGCTCGGCAGGACTGGCTTTGCTATGAGTGGGATTAAGACCAAAATTGCGACGGATGGATGATTGAACGGAATCTCGATTGAGAATTTCACCTTCGATTTCGGATGTTTTCATCGCTTCCGTTGAAATCAAATTGATTGTGAGGTGCTGTTTTTGCTCATCATCAATGTGTTTGAGTGTACCAAGCAATATCCCAGACTGATACAAAAATCGGGATTCAAGCTCTTTAAGAGCTTGCTTGTTCCAGCTAAATTGGGGCCAGTCGGTTTTTTGCCAGTTCCAAGTCATGAGTTATAGGACACCTTTCTATAACTCACATTACTATGTTTTGTGAGTTATAGAAGCGAATTCTATAACTCATCCGAAACCTCATCTTACGATATGCGATAAACGTAAGTGTCACCAGCAATGCTGGTTTCGACATGGTCATGAGCTAGGTCACGGGCGATGGCATCATAATCGATGTAGTTTGCAAGGTGCTCTGATGTTGTGGACGGCTCCATCCGGCGGCATCACAATGTGCCATATTGATGCTGTTAGAGAGCAACGTTGGAAAGGAGCCATCCACATGCATATTGAAACACTTGGAATTGATTTAGCAAAGTCTGTTTTTCAACTTCACGGCGTTGACTGCGTTGGCAAGATCGTCTTGCAAAAGAAACTTCGACGCGGCGCGGTTCTCAACTTCCTATCGAAGCTGGAGCCCTGCCTAGTTGGTATGGAAGCTTGTGCAAGCAGTCACTTCTGGGCGCGCGAGATCACAGCGCTTGGCCATGAGGTGCAGTTGATCTCACCAGCTTACGTAAAGCCTTATGTCAAACGCCATAAGAATGATGCGGCTGACGCAGAAGCAATCTGCGAGGCGGTCACTCGCCCCAGTATGCACTTTGTGTCGATCAAGAGTGTCGAACAGCAGAGTGTTCTGGTCCTGCATCGCTCGCGTGATCTTTTGGTCCGCCAGCGCACAATGATTATGAATGCAATCCGCGCCCATATTGCCGAGTTTGGTGTCATTACTGCACAATGCCCGTTGGGGGATTGCGAACAGTAAGGCAGGAAATGATATGTATGCAAACCTAGTGACACCGTCTGTGTTGGTTGATCTTGATGTGGCCGAGGCTAATATCGTCCGCTATCAAAGCTATTGTGATGGTCATAATCTGACGTTGCGACCCCATATCAAAACCCATAAATTGCCTTTGCTGGCCAAAGCGCAGCTTGACGCGGGGGCGGTGGGGATCACCTGTCAGAAAATTTCCGAGGCCGAAGCCATGATTTCGCAGGGCGGCATCGAGGATGTTTTTATCACCTATAACATTATGGGTGACGACAAGCTCAATTGTCTCAGGTCACTGTCGCAAAAGGTCCGCCTCAGCGTTGTTGCCGATAGCGAGATGGTGATTAATGGTTTGGCTGAAGCTTTTGCTGATGCTCAAACGCCTCTTGCTGTTTTGGTGGAATGCGACACTGGTGCGAGGCGCTGTGGGGTGCAACAACCAGAGCAAGCGATGGCGTTAGCAGTTCGGATTGACGCAGCTTCGGGTTTGAAATTTGGTGGCCTGATGACCTATCCTCCAGCCGGGGCTACAGATGCTGTGCAGAGTTGGTTAAGCCGCGCCAAGGCGTTGATCGAAGCGGGCGGCATCGCCGTGCCCGTGGTGTCGGGCGGTGGCTCCCCCGACATGTGGAATGCCCATTTGGTTCCGGTTGTCACAGAATATCGGGTTGGCACCTATATCTATAATGACCGGTCTCTGGTGGCGCGCGGGACATGCAGTCTGGATGACTGCGCGCTGTCAGTGTTGGCGACGATTGTTTCCATGCCGACAGTCAATCGTGCCATCATCGACGCTGGTTCCAAGGTGTTGACTTCGGATTTGCTTGGCTTTGAAGATTTTGGTGCGGTGTTGGGGCATCCGGATATTCGCATTGATCAGTTGTCCGAGGAACACGGTCGAATGGTCAGCGAACAACCGCTTGATTTGAGGGTAGGGGATCGAGTGCGGATCGTGCCCAACCACGCCTGCGTGGTGTCCAATATGCTCGATCATGTGCAATTGATCCGCGGTTCTCAGCTTGTTGCCCAAAGCCCTGTCTTGGCACGAGGTAAGGTCTGGTAATCCAATTTGTAAATCTTAAACAAACAACGGAGAAATCCATGTCTATTAAACGTCTCGGTGTAGAACGCACTGGCGCTGGCGGCCAAAATCTGCCTTTCTCTCCAGCCGTCCGTGCTGGCGCTTGCTGATTGCACGCTGGATGATGTGGTCAAGGCCAACTGCTGGCTTGACGACACCCGTGACTTCTGGACTTTCAACCGCATTTATGCGGAATACTTTCCCAATGGCGCGTCAGCGCGTTCCACTGTGCGGTCCCAGTTGATGGTTGATGCGAAGGTCGAAGTCGACGTTATTGCCTATAAGCCCGAGTGATTGGGTATTCTAGAGAGGCCTTCAAACGGAGGCCTTTTCTATTGCTATATTGGTTGAGGTTTGCTGTGCCTATACGGATTGATGGCACGGTCAGAGCAGACTGGCTTGAGGTCGGGCATTGGCGGAATAACTGGGCTTAAAGCAGCATTGTCACGTTGAAGAAACAAAGTCGCGCGGAATTTGTATACGAGAACAATACAGGCCGCCGCTGTCTCCGTGCGCCACACAAGCATTGCTTCATCGCGAAATTGGCGCAATGTATTTCGGGAGATCAAGTGGCGCTGGACGTTGAAGATACTATAAATGGAAACGTGAACTGCGGGAAAACGTTGGGCTGATCCGGGTGATTTGAACTGCTGCATGAGTCGTTCTCGGCCTAGAAATGGTAGGTGAGAACTCTCTGCCCGATTATTCTTTCTGCCTCCAGCGTCATGGAGGTAATGTCAGAGTAAATTGCTTGAGACGGGCAGTGCGGTGACTTATCTTTGTATGATGACAAAACACTCCCCTTTTCGCTATTTCAAAACCAGCCCAGAGATCATTCGCCTTGCGGTGATGCTTTATGTTCAATTTCCACTTTCCCTCCGCAATGAGCCGCTTCAGGCGCATGCGAGCATTGCAGAAATTCGCTTCCATCCACGCATCAGTTTACAACCATTTCAATCAGGAGAGAGGCCTCTACAGCAGACTAAATTTCAAGCTGAACCGTAGCGCTGCTCTCGCAGAGTGGCGGGGTCTTTGTGCGGCATAACAGTCGAAGATACTGGCCCTCTTTGGTCAAGTACAAGTTTGTCTGACACCACCAAATAGATTGTTGCAATTAGGTGGGGTCCATTTACGTCCACACATGACAGCGCCATCTGGAGCAAGAGGACAAAAGACTGGATGAAATGCTGCGGTTGCGAAGTGTGTTGGGAACGGCGCAACAATTGTTTGCAATCGCATTACACCTAAGCATAATAAGCATATGAGCGACACGCTATCCATTCTTGTGATTGATGACAATAAAATCCGGGCCTCTATCATTGAACAGGGGCTTCGTGAGGCTGGTCATGGCCGTGTGATCGTAATTGATCAGATGGATGGATTGGTGCGTCAAATCACTGACATTGAGCCCGACGTTATTGTGATCGATTTGGAAAATCCCAAGCGTGATCAGTTAGAACATATCTTTCAGGTCAGCCGCGCTGTTCAGCGCCCCATCGCCATGTTTGTTGATACGTCAGAGCCCGAAACAATCGAGGCGGCGGTTGATGCTGGCGTTTCGGCTTATGTTGTGGATGGTCTCAAAAAGGATCGGGTCAAACCGATAATGGATATGGCCATAAGCCGGTTCCGCGCATTTTCCCGATTAAACAAGGAGCTGGCGGCGGCGCGTAACGAGCTAGCTGAACGCAAAACTATTGACCGTGCCAAAGGCATCCTGATGCGATCCAAAAGAATTTCCGAACAAGAGGCCTATGACTTGTTGCGCAAAACAGCGATGAACCAGAGTCGGAAAATCAATGATGTCGCTCAAAGCCTTATCATCGCAAGTGGAATGTTGGGGGATTAGGGTTTGCTTCAGATGGACGAGACCCGTGAAAATCAAAATGAGGGATACTTCTGATGACATCAAAGAACCATCAGGTCGTTGCGGGGTTCATTCCTCTTCTTGACAGCGCCGTTCTGGTCGCTGCGGCACATTGCGGTTTTGCGCAAGTTGAAGGTATTGATCTCAAGCTCGTGCGCGAGACCTCGTGGGCCAACATCAGGGACCGTATGTATGTCGGTCACTTTGATGTTGCTCATATGCTGGCACCGATGCCCATTGCCTCAAGTCTCAGTTTAATGTCACTTTCCGTGCCTATGCGTGCGCCTATGGTTTTGGGACTTGGTGGCAATGCAATCACCGTAACGAATGCCGTGGCTGCTGAATTGATAGACGCGGCATGGAATGGGAGTATCGATCCGTCGTCTTCAGGAAACGCACTAAATCTAGTTGTTAGGAACCGCGCGAAGAGTAAAATGGCACCCCTACGTTTTGGAGTGGTCCACCCTTTCTCCGGCCATGCCTATGAATTGCGATATTGGTTGGCTGCTGCTGGCATTAGCCCTGAACACGATGTTGAAATACGAGTTTTGCCTCCCTCTTTCATGGCAGATGCATTGGGGACGGGCCAGATTGACGGCTATTGTGTTGGTGAACCCTGGAACACTGCGGCGGTATTGGCGGGCACTGGGCGCATCGTAACCTGCAAACAGGCTATTTGGCCCGATAGCCCCGAGAAAGTCTTGGGGGTTACGGAGCGTTGGGCTCTGAGCGATCCGGATCGGCTGGATGCACTCATTCGTTCATTGGCAAAAGCTGCCGACTGGTGTGCCCAAACGGACAACTTGAAAGAATTGGCCACTATTCTATCACATTACGATATTTTGAATTGTCCTCCTGCGCAATGCCTTCCTGCTTTAAGCAACAATATGCAACTAACTTCGGGCGAAAATACGAAAATCCCCGGCTTTCTATCATTTGGTGGTGGAGTTTGTGCTGCGCCTCAGATGTCTCAGGGATATTGGTTCTATTCACAAATGGTGCGTTGGGGGCAGGCGTCATTCTCTGATGCCGATCTGGAGACTGTTGCCAAGGTCTTTGACTACGCGCTGATCTCGCGCGCTCTCAACCTCAAGCCAGAGCAACTTGAAGCGGCAGCATGTGCCCCATTGTTGTTTTTTGACGAAAAGTCATTCTCTGTCGATGCAGTTGCTGAATATGTTACAAATTCCCCAAATTAGAGTTGATCAATTATTGATCAAATTGGTTTTTGTGTCTAAAAAAACAGCATTTATACCTACTGCATATTGGTGCTTGATTCTTACTAATCTCCCAAAATTCTTATAATATATTGAATTTAAACAATTAATTTTTAATTTTTAAACTGGCACACAGTCTGCATAGATAAGATCAGAGCCAAAGCTGGTTCCATAAAAATTTGTGTCCATTGCTGGGCACTACGGCAAAGCCGCCGTTTGATTTGCACTTCCTCCTCCCGGTGCATGTCAAACTGCGGCTTTTTTTGTATTTTCCGCCCTAGAGGCGCATTGGATGAGTGAAGGATCTGAACGTGACGAAACACAACGTAACCGTGGATAGTGCATCAAAGACTTGGACCAAGAACTTTGTTGTGGGTGCCTTGATGACATTCAGTGCTTTGGTGCCAACACCTCATGCTTTTGCCGAGATACTGGACGTTGAAAAAGACGAATTGAAGTTTGGTTTCATCAAGTTGACAGATATGGCACCACTCGCCATTGCATACGAGATGGGCTTTTTTGAAGATGAAGGCTTGTTTGTTACGCTTGAACCGCAAGCCAACTGGAAAGTTCTTTTGGATCGTGTGATCACCGGAGAGCTGGACGGCGCGCACATGCTGGCCGGTCAACCACTCGCTGCCACTATTGGGTTTGGCACCAAGGCACATATCGTAACGCCATTCTCCATGGATTTGAACGGCAACGGTATCACCGTCTCTAACGAAATTTGGGCGATGATGAAAAACTATGTGCCAATGGAAAACGGCAAGCCTGTACATCCTATCAAGGCAGACGCGCTGAAGCCGGTGGTCGACAAGTTCAAGGATGAAGGCAAACCTTTTAACATGGGCATGGTTTTCCCTGTATCGACACACAATTATGAGCTGCGTTACTGGTTGGCCTCCGGTGGCATTCATCCCGGATTCTATTCCAAGGATGATGTTTCCGGTCAGATCAATGCTGACGCTTTATTGAGCGTAACGCCTCCACCACAAATGCCGTCCACCATGGAAGCCGGGACCATCAATGGTTATTGCGTCGGTGAACCATGGAACCAGCAGGCTGTCTTTAAAGGTATTGGCGTTCCGGTGATTACCGACTATGAAATCTGGAAAAACAACCCAGAAAAGGTATTCGGCCTCACTAAAGAATTCACCGTTGAATATCCCAACACGACGTTGGCTCTGACAAAGGCTTTGATCCGTGCCGCACAGTGGCTGGATGAAAATGACAATGCCAATCGCGAAGAAGCCGTGGAAATTCTGGCGCGCTCCGAATATGTAGGTGCGGATGCTGAAGTCATCGCAAACTCCATGACCGGTACGTTTGAATATGAAAAGGGTGATAAGCGCGATGTACCAGACTTCAACGTCTTCTTCCGCTATTTTGCTACCTATCCCTATTATTCTGATGCCGTTTGGTATCTGACACAGATGCGCCGTTGGGGTCAGATTTCCGATCAGAAAGACGACGCATGGTACGCGGAAACAGCCAAGTCGGTTTATCTGCCAGACGTTTATCTCAAAGCAGCAAAATTGTTGGTTGAAGATGGTATCGTAGCTGAAGCTGACTTTCCGTGGGACAGCAATGGTTACCGTGAACCAACCAACGCTTTCATCGATGGCGTCACCTATGACGGCACCCAGCCAAACGCTTATATCGATGCCCAGACCATTGGTCTGAAAACCGGTCAGATGGTTGAAAACGGCACTGTGAAATAGTCTTTCTCCAAGAAAAACTTGGGAAGGGTGGCTTCCCCCTCTCTACCGCCCTTCTTCTTCTTCTGATCATACAGGATCAACCAGACTGTCCTTCCCCCGAAAACCATGTGGTTTGTGGATCAGGATGGCGCGACACCCAACAGTAGGAGCCCTTCACTGTTGATTGAAATGTGAAGTGGCTTTGGAACAGGACACTAGGACCGTGACAGACGTAACCCAAAATGCAACCTCCGACGGCGCCGGTCGTGAGCGGATCTTTTCAGCAATCAACAAAACAAGTGGATGGATGAATGCTCTGGGGTTTTCCTGGCTTGTTCCGTTGCTTAAAATTGCCGCAGGCGATAACCCACGTGAGCAGCTTGGCGTGCTCAAGCAGACTTTGATCCTGCCGCTAGTTGGCATTGGGTTTTTCGTGATGCTCTGGGCTGGATTTGCGCCTCAGGTTCAAACGTCACTCGGCGCGATCCCGGGGCCAGTTCAGGTTTGGGATCAGACCATCAATCTTTGGGATGACCACACCCGCACCCGCGCAAAAGAAACAGCCTTTTATGAACGCCAAGACGTGCGCAATGCAAAACTGATTGCTGCTGGTAAATCGGACAAGGTCAAGGTACGGGCCTTCACAGGCAAGCCAACCTATATCGATCAGATTTTTACATCGCTGGTGACGGTTGGATTGGGTTTTGTCATTGCGACGATCATTGCGGTGCCGCTAGGTATCGCGTCGGGCCTCTCTCAAAGCTTCAATTCGGCCATCACGCCTCTAATTCAAATTTTCAAGCCTGTCTCGCCTCTGGCATGGTTGCCCATTGTGACCATGATCGTCTCGGCGTTGTATGTTAATTCCTACGATTGGATGCCTAAATCGCTGGTGGTTTCGGCTGTCACTGTAACCTTGTGCTCACTGTGGCCAACGCTGATCAACACCGCTCTTGGTGTTGCGTCTATCGATAAGGATTTGGTCAATGTTTCTAAGGTTCTTCAGCTGCCAACCTCCAAAGTAATCACCAAGCTGGTATTGCCGTCTTCCCTGCCTTTGATCTTCACCGGATTGCGCCTATCGCTTGGTGTTGGCTGGATGGTGTTGATTGCCGCTGAAATGCTGGCTCAGAACCCCGGCCTTGGCAAATTTGTGTGGGATGAATTCCAGAATGGGTCATCGCAGTCTTTGGCCAAAATCATTGTTGCAGTTCTAACCATCGGCCTCATCGGCTTTATGCTGGATCGCCTGATGTATGCTCTGCAGCAAGCCTTCACTTTTTCGTCAAACCGTTAATCGACACAAAGGATAGCACATGTCTATTTTGCAAATATCCGGCCTGTCCAAGGGGTTTGGTGAAGGTAAGAACCGCAATGATGTTCTGGATAATATTTTCCTCGATGTGGAGGAGGGTGAATTCATCGCTATCCTCGGTTTTTCCGGCTCAGGCAAATCCACACTGATTTCTGCCATTGCTGGCCTGGTCGAGCCAGATCAGGGCGGGGTTATTTATCGCGGCAAGGAAATTTCCGGTCCCGGCCCTGAGCGTGGTGTGGTGTTTCAATCATATTCGCTGATGCCATGGCTGTCTGTGCATGGCAACATCAAGCTCGCGGTGGATGCCGTCTTCAATAAGATGCCAGCTACCGAGCGCGAAGAGATCATCAGTCACTATATTGATATGGTGGGTCTAACTCACGCACGAGATCGCAAACCTGCTGAATTGTCCGGTGGTATGCGACAGCGTGTTGCGGTGGCCCGTGCCCTTGCCATGAGGCCCGACATTTTGTTGATGGATGAACCGCTGTCGGCGTTGGATGCTTTGACGCGGGCCAAATTGCAGGATGAATTTGCCGAGATTTCGAGCAAAGAGAAAAAAACGATCATCCTGATCACCAACGATGTTGATGAGGCCATTTTGCTGGCTGACCGTGTCATCCCGTTGACACCGGGGCCAAACGCGACTTTGGGCCCCGAATTTAAGGTTGATCTGGCGCGCCCTCGTGAGCGTGCCGCAATGAACAGCAACGATGATTTTATCAATTTGCGGGCTACGATCACCGACTATCTCATCACGGTTGGTCTGGATCGCGGAGCGGATCTGGAAAGTGACATCCAGATGCCCAATGTTGTGCCGTTGGATCTCAATACAAAAGCCAAGGCAAGTGCCAAGGCTGATACGGACATTGATGTCAAGGATCGTTACGTCGAATTTTCTCAAGTAAAAAAAATCTACCCGACACCAAAAGGGCCCTTGACGGTCGTTGATGGTTTTGACCTGAAGATGAAAAAAGGCGAGTTCATAACGCTGATCGGACACTCCGGCTGCGGGAAATCTACTGTTCTTTCTATGGCAGCCGGGCTCAACCCCATTACTGAAGGCGGCATTATTCTGGATGGCAAGGAAGTCATCGGTGCTGGACCCGAACGTGCGGTGGTCTTTCAGGCTCCGAGCCTAATGCCTTGGTTGAGCGCTTATGAGAATGTCAAGCTGGGGGTTGATCAGGTGTTCTCTAACACCTCCCAAGCCGAGCGTAAGGATATTGTCGAATATTATCTCGCCCGTGTGGGTTTGGGCGATTCCATGCATCGTGCAGCTCTTGATATGTCAAACGGCATGCAGCAAAGGGTTGGCATTGCACGGGCATTTGCATTGTCACCCAAGCTTTTATTGCTTGATGAACCATTTGGCATGCTCGACAGCCTGACGCGTTGGGAATTGCAGGATGTGTTGATGGATGTCTGGAAACAGACCCAAGTGACAGCCATTTGCGTGACCCATGATGTCGATGAAGCGATCTTGCTAGCCGACCGCGTGGTGATGATGTCGAACGGACCGAATGCCAAAATAGGCAACATCATGGATGTGGATTTGCCACGCCCACGCTCGCGCAAAGAGCTGCTGGATCATCCTGAATATTACGCCTTCCGCGAAGAGCTTCTTGACTTCCTTGAAGCCTATGAGGGCGGCGCTGACCCAAGCGCAGAACAGCTCAAGTCCATTCAGCAAAAACGCGCCACGCGCCTTGCGCGCCAGACCAAAAATCAAAGCGATGCGAACGGTGGTCAATCCACTGGGACAGCCGCGTGAATAAGGACCGACCAATGAGTAAAAAACTTGTCATCGTTGGCAATGGCATGGCACCGGGCCGGATGCTTGAATATTTATTTGAAGCAGACCGTGATGCCTATGAGGTGACCATCTTTAATGCCGAACCGCGCGTCAATTATAACCGTTTGATGCTGTCGCCTGTGTTGTCTGGCGAAAAGAGCTATGAAGACATCATCACCCATGGGGATGCTTGGTACGCCGAGCATAATGTCACGCTACATAAAGGTGCCAAGGTTACCAAGATTGATCGCGACGCCAAGACCGTAACATCTGAGGCGGGCATCACCGCTTCTTACGACAAGCTGGTGATCGCAACCGGATCGTCGCCTTTCATTATTCCCATTCCGGGGCATAATTTGAATGGCGTGATGGTTTATCGCGATCTGGATGATGTCGAAGGCATGCTCAACGCGGCTAAAGGCGGCGGACGGGCTATTGTCATCGGTGGCGGTTTGCTGGGCCTTGAAGCGGCTGCTGGCCTGAAAGAACAGGGCATGGATGTCACTGTTTTGCATCTGATGCCGACCTTGATGGAACGGCAAATGGATGAGGCCTCTGGTCATCTGCTCAAGCAGGCCATTCAGGCCCGTGGCATTGATGTTCTGACCGAAGCCAACTCCAAGGCGATCATTGAAAAAGACGGTCGTGTTGGCGGTATTGAGCTGGAAGACGGCACTGTGATTGAAGCGTCAATCGTGGTGATGGCTGTCGGTATTCGTCCAGCCATGGGCCTTGCCAAGGAAATTGGCATCGAATGCAATAGGGGAGTTCTTGTCGACGATCAGATGGTCACCTCTGACCCTGATGTCTATGCTTTGGGTGAGTGCGCCGAGCATAGGGGCCTTTGTTATGGATTGGTTGCGCCTTTGTATGAAATGGGCAAGGTTCTTGCCGATCATCTGCTGCAGGGCAACACGGAATATCACGGTTCGGTCACAGCGACCAAGCTGAAAGTGACGGGTATTGATCTCTATTCTGCAGGTGACTTTGCCGAAGGTGAAGACCGCGAGGAAATTGTCCTGCGCGATGCCACGGCCGGCGTTTACAAGCGTCTCGTTCTAAAAGACGAAAAGATCATCGGTGCAGTGCTGTATGGCGAAACCGCTGATGGACCATGGTTCTTTGACATGCTCAAGAAAGGCACCGATGTTTCCGAAATGCGCGAGACATTGATCTTTGGTCCGGCGTTTCAGGGAGGTGCCCCCCTGGACCCCATGGAGGCCGTTGCAGCGTTGCCAGATGATGCGGAAATCTGCGGCTGTAACGGCATTTGCAAATCAACGATTACTAATTCTATCACAGAACTTGGTCTTACCAGCCTTGATGAAGTTCGCGCCCACACCAAAGCTTCAGCTTCCTGTGGCACCTGTTCCAATCTGGTTGGTAACTTGCTGCAACTGACCCTTGGAGATTCCTACAACCCCGATGCGGTCACGCCGGTTTGTGGCTGCACCGATCATGGGCATGAGGTTGTTCGTCAGGCGATCAAGCAAAAGCGGCTTAAGACCATTCCGGAAGTACTTCAGGCGCTGGAATGGAAAAGCTCGACCGGTTGCGCAAAATGTCGTCCGGCGCTTAACTATTATCTGGTGGCAGAATGGCCCGGTGAGTATGAGGACGATTATCAATCCCGTTTCATCAATGAGCGTGTGCATGCCAACATCCAGAAAGATGGTACCTATAGCGTGGTGCCGCGCATGTGGGGAGGCGTGACCAATGCCGCCGAGTTGCGCGCCATTGCCGATGTGGTCGATAAGTTTGACATTCCTTCTGTCAAAATGACCGGCGGTCAGCGTATTGATTTGCTCGGCATCCAAAAAGAAGATCTTTTGGGGGTTTGGGAAGATCTGGGCAAGGTGGGGTTTGTCTCCGGCCAAGCCTATGCCAAGGGTCTACGCACGGTGAAAACCTGTGTTGGTTCTGACTGGTGCCGCTTTGGTACGCAGGATTCGACCGGTCTTGGCATCAAAATCGAGAAATTCACATGGGGTGCGTGGACACCAGCCAAGCTGAAACTGGCAGTGTCCGGTTGTCCGCGCAACTGTTCTGAAGCGACTTGCAAAGACATCGGAATTATCTGCGTGCAAGCCGGTTATGAAATCCACTTTGGTGGCGCAGCCGGTCTGGACATCAAAGGCACCGAAGTGTTGGGCCTTGTGGAGACCGAAGAAGCTGTCATGGAACATGTGGTGGCGTTGATCCAACTCTACCGCGAAGAAGGCCATTATCTGGAGCGCATCTACAAATGGTGCAAGCGTCGCGGTTTCGACACCATCCGCACGTTGATCATGGAAGATGGAGACTTACGCAAAGCCTTGTATGAGCGCTTTGTCTATAGCCAGAAATTTGCACAAGTGGACCCGTGGTCAGAGCGCGTCTCCGGCAAGGACAAACACGAGTTTAATCCCATGGCCGTTTTGGAACGCGAGGCAGCAGAATAATGAACATTACAGCTGAAATATGGACCAAAATTGGGTCGATAAGCGACATCCCGCAACGCGGTGCCCGCCGGGTGAAATATGGCGCTGTTGTCATCGCGATTTTCCGCACCTTTGATGACCGCATCTTCGCTTTGGAAGATGTCTGCACCAATTGTGATGGCCCGATAAGTCAGGGCATCGTAGGCGACGCCAGTGTCGCTTGCCCGATTTGTAATTGGGAAATTTCACTGGAAACGGGCGAGGCGATGGGTGCTGATGTGGGGCAAGTGGCTACGTATCCCGTGCGACTAGAGGGCGGAATATTGCAGATTTCTTTATCACCCGCAGCCAAAGCAGCTTAGTCCCCTGATGACAAAAGCTCAGACACAATTGCGTTTAACCTTTGGTGTATGAGCTCAAGTTATTCGGCAGTGCAAGCCACAACTGTGCCCAATTCTCGAAAAACCAGGCTAAAGACCCATGCAAAACCGGCCAAAACAAAATGATGAAATTCGGACTACTTGCCCTTACTGCGGGGTTGGCTGTGGGGTTCTTGCGCGCAAAAAAACCGACAATAGCATTGTAGTGAGAGGCGACCCGGAGCATCCCGCCAATTTTGGCCGACTGTGCTCCAAAGGATCTGCACTGGGGGAGACCACTGGTTATGAAGGGCGGCTGTTAACTCCCAGTATTTATGGTGAGAGAACCGATTGGGATACCGCTCTTGATTTGGTTGCCAGCAAATTCAGCGAGGCGATTGCTGAGTATGGACCGGAATCTGTTGCTATTTATGCAGCAGGTCAGATTCTGACCGAAGATTACTACGTTGCCAACAAATGGATGAAGGGCTTTGTGGGAGCGAGCAATATCGACACCAACTCACGGCTTTGTATGGCATCATCCGTAGCAGGTCACCGTCGAGCCTTTGGAACCGATACGGTGCCGGGGATATATGAAGATCTCGAGAAAGCCGACTTAATTACGTTGGTCGGATCCAATTTGGCTTGGTGCCATCCAGTACTTTATCAGCGTATTGCAGCGGCCAAGCAAGCACGACCAGAGATGAAGGTCGTGTTGATCGACCCTCGACGCACGATGACCGCCGATATTTGCGATCTCTATTTACCGATTGAACCCAATGGCGACGTGGCTCTTTTTAATGGGCTGCTTGATCATCTTTCCCTGCATGACGGCTTGAATGCTGACTATATTGAGCAGCACACATCAGGCTTTTCTGATGCATTGACAAGCGCAATCGATGGATCGTCTCCTTCCAAGGTTGCAGAGTTGACGGGGCTGACACAGAGTGAGCTGGCTACGTTTTATGATCTCTTTCTGACAACAGAAAAGGCCGTGACAATTTACAGTCAAGGGGTCAATCAATCTTGCGTTGGTACCGATAAGGTCAATTCCATCATCAATTGCCATTTGGCAACGGGCCGTATTGGCCGTGAGGGCATGGGCCCGTTTTCTGTTACTGGACAGCCAAATGCTATGGGGGGGCGAGAAGTGGGCGGATTGGCCAATTTGCTGGCGTCTCATATGGAGCTGGAACGCGAGGATCACCGCGCCCTAGTAAGTGAATTTTGGAGCGCGCCCAATCTGACCAAGAAGCCGGGTCTAAAGGCTGTGGACTTGTTCAAAGCGGTACGTGAGGGCAACATCAAAGCGCTATGGATCATGTCCACCAATCCAGTTGTTTCCATGCCGGAAGCGGACAAGGTGGCCGAAGCCATTCAAGCCTGTCCCTTTGTGGTCGTCTCTGAAGTGCAGGCAAAAACCGACACGTCGCAATATGGACACGTGCTGTTGCCCGCAGCTGATTGGGGCGAAAAGGACGGCACCGTGACCAACTCCGAACGCCGGATTTCGCGCCAGCGCCCGTTTCGAGAGCCTATGGGTGAATCCAAGCCAGACTGGTGGCACATTTGTGAAGTCGCGCGACGGATGGGGTTTGCTGATGCTTTCCAATATGAAACAACCGCTGAGATTTTTGCTGAATATGCCGCCTTGTCTGCCTATGGCAATGCCGGCGACAGAGACTTTGATATTGGGGCTTTGGCGGGCATTGAAAAGCCTGCTTATGATGCCTTGGAGCCATTCCAATGGCCACGGAAGGTGGGTGCCGAGCCCAGCCAGACGCGCTTCTTTGCCAATGGTGGCTTTTATACCGCTGATCGAAAAGGACGCTTTGTGGCCGTTCACAGCGAGGCACCGAGCGATAGGACTGATGCCCGTCCCATGCTGCTAAATACCGGACGTTTGCGGGACCAATGGCACACCATGACACGCACGGGGAAATCGCCCCGCTTGGCGCAGCATATCGCGGAACCGTTTGTTGAAATCAATCCTAAGGATGCCTTGGTATTGGGCATACGCGAGGCTGAGCTCGTCAGTGTGAGAAGCGATCATGGTGATGTTTTGTTACGCGCCTTGATCACCCATAGAGTAAAGAAGGGGCAAGTGTTTGCGCCGTTTCATTGGAATGAGCAATATGCCAGCAACGCCCGTGTCGATACATTGGTGCGCGCTGTCACGGATCCCTTCTCGGGTCAACCGGCCTCAAAATCGACGGCGGTGTCTGTGCATTTTGCCCGCATGCAACAGTTTGCGTTTGCGATTGTCAGAGAAAAACCAGATCACATCGATGCTGAATATTGGGCACTCGCTCGTGTTCCGGATGGATGGCAGGTCGAGTTGGCATTTGAAACAATGAAGCCCGATTTAGCGCACTTTGCGCATAATTTATTTGGCCTAACGCAAAGTGCAGACTGGCTGGAATATGAGGATGCTAAAAGCGGACAGCATAGGCACGCTTGTTTTCAAAAGGGACAATTGGTGGGCATCCTGTTTGTCGGCACTCGCCCTGTTGCAGCATCACGCAGTTGGGCTGCCGGTTTGCTGAGCACGTGTTTCGATGAGGCAAAAAAACGACATTTAGTGATTGCTGGTCGGGCAGGGCAGGATCAGCCGGATCCAGGCGCTATTGTTTGTTCCTGCTTCTCTGTTGGCTTCAATCAGATTCAAAGCGCCGTTGTTAAGGGGTGTTCCAGCGTTAAGGCGATCGGAGATTGCTTGAATGCTGGCACCAATTGTGGCTCCTGCAAATCGGAAATTCAACAAGCTATTGATCAGACTACGCGTGAGGCAGCTGAGTAGATTTTTAATGTTGAATGTTATGGAGAGGCACTGGCATTACCTCGTCTTTTCTCTCCAAATTGTTGTGTGATCGGGGGGGGCATACATAGTGGCTCAAATAATATCGTCAAATTTAAACTTACGAACTGCAATTGCCTGTTTTCTGCATGGACCTTTGACAGCGTCCCATCCATGGAAAGCTCGGTACCTGCTTGTTGGATATAGCTTTGATATGCAATCGCCGGATGGAAAGATGACACATGCAGCCGTTGATGCCAGATAGCACCGACCTCGGTATTTTGATTGTTGCCCATGGTGAACGTGGCGGACGTTTCAACAATGCGCGCGTTTTGGAACTTGCCGATGAAATAGGTTACAAAATAGGCATGGTTCAGGTAGAAGCGGGCGTACTAAAAGGCGCGCCCAGCATTGCAGAGGCTTGGTCTAGACTGAATACGCCGAACAAATTGATTTATCCATTTTTCATGAGTGATGGCTATTTCTGCAACAGGATTTTACCGCAAAAAGTGGCGGAAGAAATTGGACAGTCGATTGAAACACTCACCATGCTGCCGCCATTTGGCGTGTCAGACTGGATTGCGGAAGGAGTTACCAGTGCTCTGTTACAAGATATATCGCGGTTGGGCCTGTCGGGCCACCGCCCGCCGATTTTGATTGCCGCACATGGGGCGTCGATAGATCGTCAATCTAGCAGGCGCGCCCACGAACTTGCTGATAAGCTCAAGCGAACAGGAAATTTCGGGGCCATTTCATGTGGGTTTCTTGATGAAGCACCACATCTCAGTGACATGATTGGAGACGTCTTGCCCAATACAGTGGTGCTGCCACTGTTTAACGGGCTTGGTTCTCATTCTGTCGATGATATGACCAAATTGGCAAAAAACGCACCCGAAAACTGCCATTTCGTTACGCCAGTTGGCGGTCAATCTTGGGTGGGGGACATTATGATTGCTGACATACTCAAGGCCCTGCGTTGGTCGGGAGCGGCAGAAGCTGCCGAATAATAGCCGACCACCTAAAGCCTTGATGGTCGTGAAAACGTCGGCCAAACGACATGAACAATCGTTTTAAAGGTGCGCCGCGCCTTGAGTTGAGGATTTCCTCGATTGTTTCAGCCTCAGGGGATTCCTTAGCAATGGTTCATTCGGATCTGTTTGCAGCCGAGTCTACGCATTTTTATCTCATTGACAGCTGTCAATGAGATAAAAATTTTCTTGCTGAGGACGTAAGAAAGAGGAGTGTCTGGCCTTCAGCTATTCTTTGCGTGCACCACTTCCTGTAAACGCTGTTCTCCGCTGTCACAGTATGTCTGGCTTCGCATGGGCGATGCCTTAGGCATCATGCCATTCTGGCTCCTTTTTGAAAGTCTCATAGAGCTCAGGCAGTTTTCTCGCGACAAATTCTGCAAATGCCCGATCTGGCATTTGGATCTCTGAGCGTTTGGCTTTGTGTGCCAAGGTGGCAAGCTTGGTGTTGTCCGACATCACGGTAGTGGGGATTGGGAGAGCAGGTTTGGCCTCTACCTCTTTGATAAGACGCGAAAACCGCTCATCTGATGAAGCAATGTCTGTGAAGGATTTGCCTTCGATTATTTGTCTTGCGTTATCGAGGTGTACTGGCTGCGCCAGCAGATCAGCCAAATTCTGCCAGCGAGGGCGTCCAATTTTGGGGGCAGGACCGACGCTCTCAATGATGTCATCAGGGATCTTCTCGCTGATGACCTTCAGCCGCGAGGCTTCCGTTGTGTCGACTGACAGAGCGGACATGACCCGGGCATTAGCCTGTTCGTAGTTGGGGACCATTTTGAATAGATGTCCGGCAAGGCGGACCTTTTCAATATAGGTCGCGTCTCTCCGGTAGCTGTTCTCTCTGCCTTGCTCCATCAGAAGAGCGATGTCATCCAGGTCTTTGACAATGCCCTTTATGTATGTCTCGGCCATGCCTCTGGCAGCCATCAGGCGTCTGGTACCGCTCACCACTTGGTATCGATCACTGACTTCTGGATGAGGTCTGACGATGATCGGCACATCCTGACCGTCCTTCTCCATGGACTTGCTCAGTACTTCGATCTCATTGACGTTAGAGTCATCTTCTAGGCGATGAGGAAATGGCGAGGGGTCGATCTTGGATGTCGGAATGTTGATGACTTTGCCGTCCAAAATTTCCGAGCTGTATCTGTCGGCTTCAGAACGCTTCAAATCCTCCCGCGTGTCGTTGGTGTATTTCGTCGGGGGTGAAGCCTTGCTCGCTTTGCGCAACAGGGCAGCCATCCGAATGAATAGCCTCTTTTGCGGTCCTAAAAGGCTGTCATTATCGGCAAGTTCCGAAAGTCCATTTGTGAGAACTAAAGCGCTCTCATCCAGAAATGGTGCCAAATGCATTAACAAGTCTGGATGCCGGCTTCTGAGCAATCGGACGGAATCCAAAGCTTCATGAATTGCATGAGTATTTTTGGGGGTTCCATGGAGGATAAGGGTGGCTGCCAAGATTAGGGCGGACAGCTTCTCTCCGGCGTCCTCGCAAAACTGCAAGTGGCTGGTGTCATTGCTTTTGCACTTGTCTGTCATCACATCTTGGCAAAGCAAGGCAGCAACTGGTGCCTTGGTCACCTCTATGTTTGCGAGAATGTCATCACTCCTGACGTGAGTCCCCTGTTGAGTATGAATATCGCAAGTGAGCTTTTCCAAAACCTCATGTGCACACTGCTGCCAATCGGTCCCTTGCAATGGAAATGCAGCCAACTGGCGTTGAGCCATTCTTTTAAGAGGTGCGAGGTCGTCGGTATTTACAGTGCCAAATAATGGATGCTGCTTTTTGCCTGTCATCTATAGAATTCCTATATCGTCATGCGGCCGCAAGGCGCGGTTGAAATTTAATCACTAGATAGATGGGATCGTTGCCTTGCGAAGAAAAACAGAAAACACGAAGTTTCTTGGCCTCTACGGCAAGCGCCATACCAGGTGAAATCGACGACCTCAGGTTAAAATCAAGTCTCGGTTTTGTATGTCCCAACAAGTATGATGATTGTCTAATCATTATGTGCGTCAGGTTGTCGCGGGTGACAAAGAACAATCTGTGATGGGCGATGAACTAGAGCGACTGCGCATTCAGGATCGATCAGGCTGATCCCTCATCTGGTACGGTGAATTTGACGAGTGTGGTCAATCGGAATATGGCGGGGGGGACGGCGCTTGAGTTTTACCCTCTGCGCCTGAACCATGTCTACCGGCGCACAAGCTCCAAAATTCATGCGTTTTTGAAAGCGCAGCTTTGATAGTGGGGCTTTGAAAGGTTCAGATCCAGACAATCTAAATTGGTATAAAGGGTGGATTGCGGACTTGCTGCGGCGCAATAACGCTATTGCATATATTCGGCACAGCGGACGCTCACGTGCTGATCAGACCGATCTGGCACCAACGGCGATAGAGGGCGGATTGCTGCCGTTCCTGCCGATGAGGAATCGCAGACGTTGCAAGCAAAAGCTGCCATTTGCCGGATACCGGCAAAGCTTGAGGCATGAAGACGGCTTTTTGCTCGCTCGGATGAATTTCTACAATTTCTGTGTAGAAGCGTAGGCAACTCGCTATCGTGGCTCAAAATGCACTGTTTCTGAACTGTGATGCCCTTCACTGTTTGCGATCTTTTTTCTTACTCTCCAAAGGCAACCTAGGCCTCAGGTCAAGTAAGTGAACTGCTAACAAAACCGTTCCCCCCGACGCTTCTTCAATCCGTTCCGCCTCTTTGCGCAGAAGGGAAAAAAGTTCGTCCACGTTGATTCTACGGCTTTCATCCGGATGATCCCAATTCCGATCTTTCGCAAGGGTCACCATCAAGGCACCGGCCCGGCTGTGCTCCGCTGCCATGTACTTTTTCACCAGCTGATTCTCAATTGTATCGCGTAAGTCTTTAGCTGAGCGTCCATCCCCGAGCTTGAGTTCGATCACCGCCTCATGGCGAGAGACTACGGAACGCAATCTGATATCGGTTTCTTTTTCATCTGCGGTCACGGCCTCTTGGTCGACAGTGTAGATCGAGTTGGCTGCATGGCTCAGCTCTCGCGCGATTTCTCGACGCATGACCTTCTCTTCTGATATCCCGGCCCATGCCTCTCGCGGTGAAGCATCAGAGAGGAGAAGGTCATCGAGGTCAGAAAGCCTATCTTTCAAAATTGCAAACATGGCTTTATTCGTTGAGGCAGGCGCTTCCCCGCTTCGATCAAGCGCTACCGCTTGAGCGTCATCAAATGCGTCAGCATCAATCTCTTGCGCCCAATTCTCTTCTGCCACTGCCAAGATGCGATCTTTGAAATGAGCGCAGAGAGGATCTGCGGCCATCTCGAGCTTGGCAGCCAAGCCCTCCTCGCCCTTCGCGTTGAATAATGCCGATACGATATTATTGCGTGCTCGTTCCGCGTTGTCGCGAGTGTCCGGTGAATAGGATCCTTCGTGTTGCGCATCTTCTTGTACTCGAACGTGGCGATAGGCCAGACGAAGCAGCCGCAGCAGTAATTGCGGCGTGAAGCGTTCGTCACCCAAACCAACTGCGTCATTACGATCTTCAAAAAGGTGGGCGAACCATGTCACAGCGTCTGATCGTTCAGATGGCTCAACATTCTCAATCTGATCTGCCAGCTTTTCGATACCCGCCTGCGGATCAATCCTTAATAATGTCGACAACCAAACAAGACGCAGCGCAAACGGCAATTGTTGCTCCAATCTCTGGAGTGCCCGTTTTCGAAGTTTCTCAATTTCCGAAGCAGCGCCATGTTTCAAAATAGTTTTTGCGACTTGCCGAACCCTATTAGTCATTCCATTCGCATTTTCAACGCCAATGATATCATCCCCACCAGTATCCAGCCAGGTTTCCAGTCTGGGAAGGAATAATCTCGCGACTTGCTCAGGTTCTCTATCCACTGTTTGAAGTATGGATCCCAATTGTCCGTGTTTACCCGGCGGCTGGTTCAACTCCCATGACAATTCATCTCCAAGCGTCCGGTCCAAAGCGTTTGGGTGCGCATCTACGAGACGCTCCATCCATAGGGGAAGACCGTTCAGTTCAATAGGAGCGTACCGCGCAACTAGCTCTGCTTCGGCATCGCTGAGTTTAGCTGCCCAGTCCGGGTCTTCTGCTTCAGCGTAGATTGCGGCCAGACCAAGTTGCCAACGAACAAGAAATGTATTGCGCTCACCTTCGGGCCTTTCGCTGGGAAATGTTGGGCGATCATCTCGCCAGATCTTCATCAGCACGCGACGAAGCTTGTCAGCAGTTTCTTGATTGAATTGCTCTTCAATGAAGCGCCGATTCCAACCTGACGATCTACTATCATCACCATCGTGTTTCATGGCACGCCACAAGTTCCAAGCTGTGTTCCAGCTTTGCTCCGTCGAGAATGCGTTTTCAGGCTGATTGGCAACTTCTCGCCAGAACTGAATCCAACTAGCGCGGTCCTTCGCCTTTCGCCGCTCTTCCTGCTTTTGACGGTCAGCCTGTTTCTTTTCCCAACGACGATGTTCTTTATCGTGCTTCGATGGCTTCAGACAGTCGTCCAGCCTTTGTTCCAATGAAGGTTCATCCACTATCAGAGGCCTAAGTCCTTCAACGTGATCTTTCCTTGCATCAGGATTCGGAGACAAACGGATGGCAGCCTCCAAGAGCATTGCACGTTCACCCACATCTCGGGCTGTATTGCCAAGCGCTTCGCCCACCCAAGTCAGATCTCTGTCTGACCTAAGCTGGACAGGTCCATCGTGAATCGCAATCTCTGCGAGCCGACTCCACGGGTCTTTGACTTCATGAAGCGATTGCAGCAAAGCGTCCTCAACCCAAAAGAGACGTTCATTGCCCACTGCATTCAGATTGCTCAGCCGTTCGAAAAGTGACTTGATCGGCTCATAATTGCCATGGTCCCGGTGATGCAATCGCAGTGAAAGAGCGCCAGCACACAGCCATTCTTGATCTTGGCTCATATTGAGGCCGCATTTACACGTTGCTGCGAGCGCTCCACTGAGATGTGGCCGATCACTCGAAATATGTGGCCACTCTTTCCGCCACCTTAGCCCCTCTGAAACTAGCGCCCGGAGGCCATCACGCAGTTCCTCAAGGACAGGGAGATCAAGGGACGATCCTCCTATCAAGTGTGGAAGCTGCCAGCTAAGGTCGCCGGCACTCCGCTTTTCCCACTTTATCCATCTAAGAGTGCTACAAAGCTGCTCAACCGATATGTACTTAGGGAAAAGGCGTATTACGGCACCTCGGGCCACTCTGTCAGGCCAGAGATTGTCAGCATCCGCAATACTGGAAGCGATACCAGTTAACCTGTCATCATCAAGAGCAATTAAAGCGTCAATAGCCGTTATGCGCTCAACTACAGGTGCCGCAATATCCTGAGCGACATGGAATACGATCTCGGCACAACTCTCTATACGGCCTGCCTCGATAAGGCTGATGAAAACTTGTCGCACATCCGGATTCTCTACTCCATTGCGCCAAATATTGACGATTCCATCTGCCAACTCTTCCGATGCAAAACGATGTACCTGAATGTGGGGCACCTGAAGGCCTCTCCAGCCACCAGGGCCGTAACGCTCAGCGTAGGCACGAAGAGCTTGATTTCGCTGCATTTGCGTTAGCGACTCTGGGTCGCCTTCGTCCAAGAGCACCGCAGGCTCATTATCCCGCAAGAGTTCAAATATTCCGTCTTCTTGCAAGGCTAGCCAACCCGCCACTGGTCGCTTGGACGGGCGAACGATCGTCTTGCCTTTGGTTTTCGCGAAAAGAAGCCGCTTGAGGGCTCGAAACGGCATCCCTTGTATTCGAAGAGTTATTAGCCGCTCCGCAGCAAGATACTCCGCAACCGAGCGATGATGGAAGCGCACCCGTCCATATGAAGCGAAGCCAAATAGCGGACGCTCCAGCAGTGCTTTTCGTTCGTCGGGTTGCCAATCTGACAGAATGATCGCGGGATCGAGGGCTGCCGCCTCGTCAACAACGTCGGACGCTGCACTATGGCGGATTGTTAGGCGACGCGTCATCTGAACTGCAAGCGCGAGCCGACTGGCTCCTTCGATCGCCTTGTCGACGGACAATTCCGCCGGTTCAGGTCTGTCGTCTCGAGGCAGCAGCTTCACGCGAACATTCGTGGCAACCTGATCGTGATGCGTTCGGATGCGCTTGTGCTCACGCCAGTCCGCGCATAACTCAATGAGGTCTTGAGGCCTACGTGCAAACTCTAGGGCATTGCGACGTCGTAGATCTTCAAAAAGAAGATCGGGATCGCTCACTCCCTGGTGCCGACAAAAATCGACGATCTGCTCGTCCGACAGTGGCATCAAGGCTACCGACCGCCAATCGGCCGATGGGTTCTTGCTTTTGTTGTCGTGTTGCTCCTGATGTTCGCGCATTGCGACCTTTGCGAATGCCTCTTCGTCCGATTCTGAGGACGGCGCAGGAGGAACGGGCAGCAGATTTCGGACCAGCTGTTCGTCAAAGGGTATCGGTCGGGTCGTGATTACGACTCGCACCCGGTGAAGCTGATTTCCGATGCACTTCTTCAGTCGTTTGAGCGCGCGCTCAAATGAGCCCAACGTCAACTTCAACTCGTCAATCGAGTCTAGGAAAAATGTCGCCACCTCCGACTGTGAAGTAAGCCAAACGTCCAGCCGTGTTTCTTCATCGGCATCTAGCAGGCTGCGAAGTTCGTCCGTCGCCAGCGCTGCCAATTCAACGAAGAATGCTGGTTCTCCTGCAGACCACAGATGCGTCGCCTGAGTGCGGCATTCATATGTTTTTCCCGCACCTGCCTCTGATATTATCAGCACACGCTTTGATAGCAGTAAATCATCCCACGTAGATCCTCTTGCCCAACCTAGACTAACCAAGAACGATTGCTGATCAGCTTCGCTTATTTTTTCGTTGGGGATGTTTTGAAAGGTGCGCTCAATCATTTCTGAATTTCATTTTTTCATGTGTAGACTTCGATACAGGAGCAACTATATGCTCACTTTCGTTGGGCGCAATGGATTGTTGTTGCAAAAAAAGCAACCACAAGCTTTTCTCTATCAAGGTTTATACAGTTTTCGAGAAGCAGAGTTTCTAGACCCCGTAGTAGTTATGCTGCATGCTGCGCCAATGGCCGCAAACGGAGAATGGCTAACCCACTCCAGCACGGCCTCACATGGCAGCTTTGGGCCGTAAGCAATGGCGGTGGCCCCTCAATTGGCAGGGTGCTTTCCGCATTGCCGCATGTCTGCAAGGAGCCCATATTGACGAATGCTGCAGTGTGGCCCAACGTCCGCAATATGGCATTCAACACTTTACCTAATAGTGTTTCAAAAACGGTGGGGTTCGCATCAATCTTCCAAAAGAAAAAGCGGGAGATTCTCGCCTCATTTCGTAAAGTTGCTTACCCTTCAGTGAAGGGTGGTACTCTTGCTTTTTGATGCTTTTCGAGCGCGCGCGTCTGCTGCCCGGCGTTGCTTGCGGCTCATCCCTTGGTTTTGGGCTTGCGGGTGACCGCGCATCGAGAGTGGCACATTGGAGGGTGCGGCTTGGATAACCGCTGGTTGCTCGGAGATCGATGCTGATGGCATAGCAGCAAATGCAGGCATTGGCATTTGGGGTTGCACGGCTTCCCATTCATTGGCCTGATAAATGTCGCCTAAGGTCGTCGCTGAGCGCTGCAGAACATAGTCTTCTGGCTTTGGTAGGTTGGACGAATAGATCCAGCGGAAGGGCATTTTGGCACTACCAAGGTCAGTCTGAATATAACCATCCTCAGAGATCATGCCCCCGCGCTCTTGAATGATGTCGAGGATCGATAGATCTTCATCATTTTCCAGAATGAAGCGAGTACCAAGGCGGAGTTGCCCAACCTCTTTCACTTTCACCCTTCCATCCGATTGCTTCTCACCAATAATAGCGTGGATGAAACGATCTCCGAGCGAGCCGAGAGGGCAACCTGTTGCCGCACGGACTTTGGTGCCGTCTTTCATGACCAGAGCACCGTCCGAGCGCAAAATGTCCATAATGGGAACGTGTTCGCCGTCAAACTTGCCATCACCACACAAGGTTACATGGCCGGGTGTAACCATCAGCCCATGCACATCAAGAATTTGCTTTGCGGTGTTTATGAAAGTGCGGGTCACACGACCAGATTGAAGCTTGCCATCCTTGTCATAGGATAACACCCAATCTTCAGGTTTGACCTCTTCAATCGGTTTCTCAGTACCATCCGCCATTGCGATGGAAGTCCCTGCGAGGAAGCATTCTGGAGGACTGTTTTCCCAAGGTTTTTCTTGTGCGTATTTTTCAACCAGTTTGCCATATTTTGTTACTTGTTTTGCGGAGAGTTTATTATATAGAGTTGCAATTTCTGCCAATGTGGCATTCGGCAATCTTTCTTTTATTTCGGCTAAAAGCTTTGCTGCTGTAGCAATGTTAGCTGATGGATGTGTAATTATCTCAGAAGGCTCAATCCATCCAGTAATACTTCCCCAGAGTTCTGGTATTATATTTGCTGGTCTAACTGAAGAACCCATTCCAAAGTCGTACCAACCATGTGAGTTTTCTAGATAAACTATAGATTCTAGTAATTTTTCATCAATACCAAATTTATTGGAATACTTATCAATATATGCCTTGTTATCTAAGACAGCCTTGGTTCCAATTGAGCTTATTGCATAATAAGGCGTGGAGGGATCTTTGCCTGACCATGGCGCAATATTAATTGTCCCTGGAGTATCACTAATAATAGAATTGTATCTTTCTGTCCAACCGTTGAGATTAGCCATTTTTTTCTCTCCTCAAGAATCCTATTATTATCTTTGCAATGTGAAATACCATTAGAATGGAAGCCAAAGAGACGAGTAAACATGCGGTTGCTAAAACCGCTATATTAAAATATTCAACTCTACCGCCATTGGGCCCATCTATAACAAAAAACTGCCCAGCATTTATAGAAATACCTTCTTGGATAAAGAAGAATGTATTTAACATGGATAGTAATATGGCGGCTGTATAACGTGCCATGCTGTGCCTTCCAAGTGTCGCAAGACACGTTTTCATTAGAAGCGAATAATGCAACTTTAAGGAGATGTGCGATGGTCTGTCAATTGCAAAAACAATCTATGGCATTGATCAAGTTTGACACTATTACCCATAAAAGCACGAGCTTCTGAGAAACTGGGGCTGACTTTTGAAAGGTGGACTTATTTGCTCAATGATATTTGTGTCTTCTATTTACACCGCATTTGCAACACTTCTCTAAGAGAAGTGTTGCAAATGCGGCCATTGGTGTGCACTGGACGAAGGTCTGGAAGGTCCGCATAGTGTGAGCTCGTGGAACCTGCAGCGAAAGACTGTTTCGTGCAGGCCTCTGCTTATTTTAACATAGGCATTCTGAACCGCAATGAGCTACAAATCGGTTTGCTTGGAGTGCCATTGGGCAAAACTTCAGGGAAGTTTGTAAAACTTTTCCAAGAAAAGTGTAAAACCGCAAAAATAGTGTTCTTGCTGTCTTGTGTAAGATTTTGATTTTATTGGGAAATTTTGGTAGCGGAGGAGAGACTTGAACTCCCGACACGCGGATTATGATTCCGCTGCTCTAACCAACTGAGCTACTCCGCCATACCATTGCACGCCGTTGTCGGGCGAGACGTGTGTGGCTTATAGGCATCGTGCTTGTGGCTGTCAAGTTGGGTTTTGTGCAAGTCGACAGAAATTGTTGCCTTGTGCATAAAGGCTTCCAAATCAACCGCGTGTGGACGGTGGTCTGGATTTGAAAAGCACGCATCAGTTGATGCGGTTTCTGCTGATAAAAATATCTATCTATGTTGTACAATGCTGTTCAAGGGGAGGGTTTAGGCGCACTGTTGTCGGTCTGTTTGTCGCATGTCTTTAGAAGCCTTTTAACGGTGTAAATGTAATGGCACGCATATCAGGATCCGGTGGTGAGAAGACGCTCCACGCGATTTATGACGCCTCGATTGAATTGATTTACCAAAATGGTTATGAGGCTGTTTCCTTGCGCCAGTTGGCTGGTACTGTCGGAATACAGGTGGGGTCTCTGTATAATCACATCGCTTCCAAACAAGAGCTTTTATATAAGCTGAACTTTCTATCATGCTGGAACTGAATAGGGCTTTGAGTGGGCAATTGCGCGGTGTGGAAGACCCAGAAGAGACTTTGCGGATCTTTACCCGGTTTCAAATCAGCTATTATTCCGCACGGAAAAAACAGGTTTTCATCGGCAATTCTGAATTGCCCAGTTTATCGGGTGAACACTATCAATAGATTGTGGTATTGCGCGATCAGTATGAGACGTGTTTGGTGACTATTCTTGAAAATGGCGCTGACAAGGAACGATGGGCCAAAGAGGATATGCGCGTGTCGGCTAAGGCATTGATCGCTATGCTCACAGGTGTTTGCGTTTGGTATGACCCAATGGGCGGCTATACTATTGATCAATTGGTTGAACACTATAGCAGCCTTGTGTTCAACGGTATTAAGGGGTTCGTGCCTTGATGGAAGGCTGCTAGGCCGTACAAGACTTATGCATGACTGGATTTCCGAATGGGGCCGTGTTGAATTGCGGGCTTGTTTGTTTAGATCTTGGTCGTAAATTTCAGGAGTGCATGATGTCAGAACCCCAACTCAATCACGTCAGTATCGGACCGGAGAGTGGACCTGCTGTGGTTTTTCTGCATGGTTTTGCGGGTGATTTGACCGGTTGGGCCAATCTGCAGGTGGGTTTGTCGGCCTCTATTCGGAGCATTGCTTTTGACTTGCCCGGTCATGGTGGATCGCTTGATTATCCAAAAACATGCAATGCGGTGGTTGCTGCCAAGGCCGTTATGGCCGATTTGAACGCTCTTGATATTGAGGCTGTTCACTTGGTGGGGCATTCCATGGGGGGCGCTGTTGCATCTTTGATTGCCATGAAACAGCCCGACCGTGTGGCCTCTCTTACATTGTTGGCACCGGGGGGCTTTGGGCCAGAGATCAATCAGTCGCTGTTGCGCAACTATGCGCGGGCAGAGGATGCCGACAGTATTCATGTGCTGTTGGATCAGTTTTTTGGCTGGGAATTCGATGTACCCAAATCCTTGGCCGAGCAGATTGCGGTTCACCGCGCCAAGCCCGGGGCGCTTGCTGCTTTGCAGGCCACGGCCGAAGCTATTATTGATGGCAAAGTGCAAAAGATTTTGCCTCTTGCCGAGTTGGGCTCGCTTCCCATCCCCATAAAGGTTATTTGGGGCACGCAGGATCGGGTGTTGCCAACACGGCATAGTTACAGCTTGCCACCAAGGATGGCTGTGCATGTTTTTGATAGAGTCGGGCACATGCCGCATATTGAAAAGGGACGAGATATTTTGGCTTTGATTCGCCAAAATATAAAAGCTGCTGGCTAATATCCCCTGATCGGGGCGGCGATCCGGGGTGTCGTCTTTTATGGCGCTTTGGCGCAGAATTGTGCGGTTTATACTGGTCGGTTCGCGTGGCTCTGAGGAGTTATCCTGACGGCTTCCTTGTCAATTGATTAACCAATTGCAAGCGCCTATAATGGATATCGCTCTTTCTGATTGTTCATTCAATTGCCGAACTGCTATTCGGGGTGGAGCGATTGTAACAGGGACGATGAGCTATCTTTATCCATGATGGATTAAGATAACTCTGGATTGACAGAATGGTATTCACTCATGGATGAGCAGAAAAAAACTGAGCCCGTACGAAGCCTCGGTCGCGCCATTCGTGAGGTTCGCATCGCCGATGTTGAACAGAGTAGCGTTATTGTTGAACTCGGTGATACAGAGCGCGCGCGGTTGGAGCTTCTGGGCGAAGCGTTGGAAGATGTTGCCAAAGAATTGCCTGATGACATGGAAATGCTGACGTTTCAGATCGTTCCGGGGCGCAAGCCTCGTTTCTGGGTCGACATTACCAGTTTTGTCGAGATGGCGCGTGACAAGCGGAGCTATCGCTTCTTGAAGGACACGCGATTGGGCCGCACGGTGCTGATCGAGAGTCAGGATGTTGATGACGTGGCTGATTCCGTTACGCATTATTTAGCGGAACGGATCATTGAACGTGAAAAAGCGATTGAGTCTGACTATTTGCTCGCCAAAATGGGCGATAAAGCAATTAATGTGGAGGCCGCAGGGCAGGCCAAGCGCGATAGAAATCAGCAGCGCGGTGGCATGAGCGGAGTGTGGTGGTTCTTTTTCGGGATCATCGCTGGTGCGATCGGCCTTGTGCTTTATGCCTGGTTCTTGCCGACCAAATTCTGAGTGTTATTCAGATGCGTGCATCAAGCTTTTCGTTCGGGGTTTCGCCGGTTAGGCGTTTGGAATATTGAGCGTCTGGCGATTGATCTCTGTGATCCCTGATGTGGTTTGGGAATAGCCTCGTTCGATCAATTCGCAGTGCCAATTGCCCTGTGATCCTTCAATCTCAAACATATTGAAACGCGCAGCGGGGTTTTTGCCTCCCAGTCCTTGGGAGGCGCTCGGTACACAGACAACCGGCACCTGACAATTTGGGCCGGGAATTGCCATCTTTGTGGCTTTGTGAGTGTGGCCATGCAGGACCAGTTCGGCGCCGTGGTTCTTGATGACTTTCCGGAAACGCGATGCACCGATCAGACGTTTGTGCCAATGGGTGGCGTTGCGGCACGGTGGGTGATGAATCATCACCACGCGAAACAACTTTCTGTCGGCGCATGTGTCCAGTATATCGGACAAAGCCTTTGCCTGTGCTTTTTTAAAGTAGCCCGTTGCCATGAGGGGCAGTGTGGCTTGGGCGGAATTGACACCAATCAGCGCGATGTTGTTTCGAATGCGTAGATAGGGAAAAGAGGCTGTTTGGCTGGCCTTGTCGTCGCTGGACATGAAGGGGCGCCATGATTTTTCAGCCCGGAGGCGGGAACGCGGCACATAAGCATCATGATTGCCGGGAATAGCGGATACGTTTTGAGGGTCCCCAAGGCTATCGAGCCATCGTTTGGCATTGGTGATTTCCAAAGGGAGCGCCAAATTGACCAGATCACCTGTCACCGCTAAGTGGTCGGGGGCTTGGGTGTTTAGATCCTCAATCAAGTCATCGAGCGTACTGCTGGTCAATATACCCTTGCGGTTGCGCCGCCAGTTTACATAGCCAAAGATCCGTTTGGTGGCCAGCTGCGTCAGGGTCGGATTTGGTAGGGGCCCCAAATGAGGATCGGAAATATGTGCAAGACGAAACATAGCCAACTCTTTTCTTTGAATTGACCTAGCGATTAATCGTTTTTATCGGATTCGTCTAGGTTTGAGTGGTTTTGAGACAAAATAAAAGCAGCAATAGCGCATGTCGCTGTTGCTGCTTTTAAAAGAATATTTTGATCGTTTTTGGGGGGGCATAACCAATCGCAAGAAGCGATTAACCCAATGGGTTGATCAAAGTATTGACAACTGCGCGGTCAGCCATATTGACTGCAGGAACCCACTGGTAGCGCACTGTCTTTTTGGATCTTTTAAAGAATTTCATCATGGCCGTTCTCCGATCTGATGAATTTTTAATCAGGTGGTGCTGAAATTTTCAGCAATTGAGTTGAATTTGCGCTCATATTGCTAATAAACCAATAGGAAAATAGTTATGATTTTGCATGGCAGGTATGCTTTTTTACGTGGTCTTAAAAGATGAGACTAATCAGTATTTTATCTAGGCTCGGAGTTCCAATTTCTGCGCCAAGGTGGTTGATAAGTCTGATGCTGATAGTACGCTCTGGTACGCAGGGTGTTTCGCTCGGTGTGAGGGTGGTTGTTTTTGGGGCAGACGGTGCTGTTTTTTTGGTCAGGCATAGCTACTTGGATGGGTGGTATTTCCCCGGCGGTGGTGTCGACCGTGGAGAACTGCTTGTTGAGGCTGCGAAGCGGGAGCTATGTGAAGAAGCCCGTATAATCAGCCTTTCTGAGCCACAGCTTTTGGGTATCTACTTGAATGATAAGCGCGCATTGCCTGACTATATCGCTTGTTATGTGGTGAAAGACTGGCGTTGGGATAGTGCTACGGGGGAGCGACTGGATGGGAGGTCTTTGGATGGAGAAATTATCGAATCTGGTTTCTTTGATCTGGATGAATTGCCAGATGGAATCTCCATTGCAACAAGAGCAAGGCTGAAAGAGATCGCGGAGGGTGCAGATGCTGCTCATTACTGGTAATGGGTTGATTGGCGATGTTGGAAATTGGTTGGTGTTTTAAAATATAGTGCTTTTAAATCCATTAAAACAGAATTATATGCTTATTTATTTCTCTTAATATTATAATGTGGTGTATAGACAGGGCGTTGGGGCTGTGATACCTGAAGTCAACTTTAATGAATGGATCTCCGAAAATGCTGCGACGATAAAGAATATGTTTATAGCGGCCGGATTGTTTCAGTCTGGTGTTTTGAACCTGTAAATAGGGTGCCTTTATGGAGGTATCCTTTTTGCATGAGCGCATTTCGAAGCTGCCGCATCAAGCGGCTAGAATGGACAACCCACATGTGTCGGCCAGAATTTAGTTTGGAGCAGGAACTTCCTCTCCACGTGGAGGCTATTGAGCAGTTGCATCGTGATGCATTCGGGCCGGGGCGGTTTGCGCGTACAGCGTTTCGGGTGCGAGAAGCGGTTTGCCCTGATTCTTTGTTGAGCTTCGTTGCCCTTTCTGAGGGGCATCTTGCCGGTTCCGTTCGGCTTTCTCCTATCAGCATCGGAAAATGCCGCGCTTTGTTGCTTGGCCCACTTGCTGTCCATCCGGATTTTAAAAATGCCGGTGCAGGTCGTCTGTTGATGCATCGAGCCATCGAAGCGGCACGGGAACTGGATTATTGTGCCATTTTGCTTGTTGGCGACTTTGACTATTATGTGCGGTTCGGGTTTGAACGTGTGCCTTTGGGGCGCATTGTCATGCCTGGGCCAGTGGACCCGGGGCGGCTGCTGTTGTTGTCTTTTGACAAGGTTGAGTCCGACCTGTGCAGTGGCATGGTGCGGCCCCTTATTGAATAGACTACTTGATGATTGATGTCTGGCTTGAAATTATTAAGGTTTGTTTCTCAGAATTTGATTTGAAGAACAGTTATGCCGTTGTGGTAGCAGATTGAGCGCTTATATTCTTTGTTTGGAAAAGTGCATCTTCTGGTTCTCAGACACGTTTGAGGGCGGATTGCAGCATAATCAAATCTCAAGGGACCGTATGTCAGACAGAACAAGAGATTCAGAAATGCCAGATGCCGGCGATGCGGGTGTGCTCAGAGACATGCCTGCCGGTTTATCTGCTCTCATCTCTCGTGCTGATGGCCGTGCTTCGTCGCCACCCGTTGAACAGTGGAATCCAGAGTTTTGCGGTAATCTGGATATGCGCATCGCTAGCGATGGTACTTGGTACTATTTGGGTAGCCCCATTGGGCGAGCACCTCTGGTGCGCTTGTTTGCTTCGGTATTGCGAAAAGACGAGGACGGCAAAACCTATCTGGTCACGCCGGTAGAGAAAATTGGCATCGCTGTTGATGACGCCCCCTTTCAGGCGGTTGAACTGGCAATCGACGGAGCCTTGGCTTCAGGCGGTTGCTTGACGATGCGCACCAATCTTGGTGATCTTGTTCGCATTGATGATAGCCATCCCATGCGCTTTGAACTGGAGGAGGCAACCGGTGGGCTGAAAGCCTATGTCACCGTGCGAGGTAGGCTGGAGGCGCGGCTGACCCGCGCTTTGATGTATGATCTGGTGGCATTGGCGCGAGAGGGGCAGGGGGAACATCAAGGTCAGTTTGGCATTATCAGCTGCGGTCACTTCTATTCCATCTGCTCTATGGACGCGTTTGAACAGGGTGACTTGGGTCATGATTGATTTTTCTGCCGCTGCTTTTCGAGAGCGCGTACAAAAGGCCTTTTCACAGGATAGCGAACACGCACAGGCACCCCATGACAAAACGCCGATAAAGGATCTTGCTTGGCATGAGGGGGAGGTTTTGCACCTCAAGGATGCGGCTGTGTTGATTCCCATTGTGGATCGGGGCAATGAAGCCAGCATTATTCTGACTCAACGGACCGATCATTTGGCATCTCATGCTGGCCAAATCGCTTTTCCCGGGGGCAAGGTTGATGATCATGATGCTTCCGCAGAAGGGGCTGCCCTACGCGAAGCGGATGAAGAAATTGGTCTGAAGCCTGAGTTTGTCGATGTTTTCGGGTATATGCGGCCTTATGTATCTTCGACCGGTTTTCGCATATTCCCTGTTTTGTGCACTGTTCGGGAAGGTTTTGAACTGGTTGCCAATCCGGGGGAGGTTGCTGATATATTCGAGGTTCCGCTGCGTTTTTTGATGGATCCTGACAATCATCAGAGGAAAAGCGCCGAATGGCGCGGTAAAATGCGCCATTATTTTGCAATGCCCTATGGGGATTACTATATCTGGGGTGTGACAGCTGGCATTTTGCGAAATCTGTATGAAACGGTATATAGTCCATGATCCGAATTATCTTTACTCAGCTTATTCTGTTTCTTCTCCCGTTCCTAGTTTATGCGGGATATTTGTTCCTGACCAATAAAATGCATCGTAAGGCATGGATTGATGCCCCACGGTACTGGCTGGTGATTGCTGGTCTCGTGGTTTCGGTCTTCGGTTTTCTTTTTATGTCGCAGATCAATAACAATCCTCTCGGTGGGACATATGTCCCTGCGCACATGGAGAATGGGAAGTTGATTCCGGGGCAAATTAAGGCACCAGAATGACAGTCGAAGAACGTTTCTTTCTGGCGAAGGAAGATCAGGCCTTCGATTGGCTGAAGCGGCCTGCATTGCAAAAATTATTTGCTCTTTTGAATCGGGACGGAGAAGAGGTGCGTGTGGTCGGTGGTGCTGTGCGCAACAGTCTGCTCGGGGGCAAAGTCAATGATATTGATTGCGCCACGACCGCCGAACCCAGTCTAGTGATGGAGTGGGCTCGGGCCGCAAATATTCGTGTGCTGCCAACGGGGGTGGATCATGGCACGGTGACATTGATGATTGACGATGAGTCTTTTGAAGTCACCAGCCTGCGCACTGATGTGGCGACAGATGGCCGCCATGCACAGGTGGTTTTTGGTCGAGACTGGGCCGAGGATGCTGCGCGCAGAGATTTTACCATGAATGCGATTTATCTGGATGCGGCTGGGCGCTTGTATGATCCGACTGGCAGTGGCGTTGCGGACGCAAAAAAGCGCTGTGTACGCTTTATTGGCGATGCTGAACGGCGGATAGCGGAAGACTATTTGCGGGTGCTGCGTTTCTTTCGGTTTTATGCGCAATATGGTGGGCATTACAACACGCCGGACTATGTTGCCTGTATCGCTGCCCAGCGCCAACTGGCGTCTTTGTCCGGTGAGCGCGTGGGCGCGGAGATGCAAAAGCTTATAAGTGGTCGATATGCGGTCGAGTCGTTGGACGCGATGCTAAAGGGCGGGATGCTGCCTGCTGTTCTGGCAAGTGTTCCCAGCCTCACCCGCTTTGCTCGTCTTTTGGAGCTGATGTCAATCTTGCGGCTCAAGCCGGATATGACGGTGCTTCTGGTTGCTTTGTGCGTTGACGTTGCCGAAGATGCCAAGCGGATTGCGGGCGTTATGCGTCTGCCAAACAGGCTGCGCGATGCCATGATCCGGCTTGTTGCAAATGTCCGGACGATCCGGTCTATTTCAGAAATTGAAATACAGGAATTAGCCTATTTACACGGCAAAGATGTGGCCCATGACTTGGTGGTGCTGGCGCTGGTGCGACGACAAGTTTCAACAGATCTAACCAAAATTTCGATGCTGCTGCACAATTTGGATCTGTGGCGACCGCCAGTCTTTCCCTTGAGCGGTCGCGATCTGTTGGATAAAGGCATGAAGCCCGGGCGTCAGCTTGGGAAGCGTTTGTCTGAATTGGAACAAATATGGGTGGCGAGCGGGTTTTCGCTGAGTAAAGCCCAGTTGCTCTCGCGAAAGGTTCTGCACTCCTGAGTTATGGCTCTGGGGTGTTCGTTCTTTCAGGGCCATTTTACGACGGGTGGCATGGATGAAAGGATCGAGGCGACATTGCCACCGGTCTTCAAGCCAAAAATCGTGCCCCGATCATACAGCAAATTAAACTCGACATAGCGTCCGCGGCGGATCAGCTGCTCTTCGCGGTCTTGGTCCGTCCATGGTTGTTCCATGTGTTGGCGGACAAGGCGCGGATAAATGTCAAGAAAGGCCAAACCAATATCCTTGGTGAAGGCAAAGTCGTTGTGCCAGTCGCCGCTGTTGTGCCGGTCATAGAAAATGCCGCCAATGCCGCGTGGTTCATCTCTGTGCGGCAAATAGAAATAGCGTTCACACCAAGCTTTATAGGCTTCATAGTCGGCGACAGGGTGCGCATCGCAAGCTGCTTTCATTGCGGCGTGAAACGCAATGCTGTCCGGATCACTTTGCGTGCGGCGTCGATCCAGCACCGGCGTCAAGTCTGCACCGCCGCCAAACCATTGTTTGGTGGTGACAATCATGCGGGTGTTCATATGAACCGCAGGGACGTTTGGATTGTGTGGATGGGCGATGAGGGAAATGCCTGAGGCCCAAAACCGCGGGTCGTCCGATGCGCCGGGGATTTGATCGCGAAACTGTGGGGCAAACTCGCCGTGGACAGCCGAGACATGCACGCCGACTTTTTCAAACACACGGCCTTTCATGATGGACATGATGCCGCCGCCACCTTTCTCGCCGGTGTGGTCAGTGCGTTCCCATGGGGTGCGTTCGAAACGGCCCGCAGGCATATCAGCATTGGGGCCGCGCACCTCTGCTTCAATCTTTTCCAAGCTGTTGCAAATCTTATCGCGTAGTTGACTGAACCATGCGGTTGCCAGTTGCTTTTTTTCTTCGATGTCGACAGGTAGGCCTTCTGGAAGGATCGAATTGACGGGTTCGGTCATTTGGGAAAGGCTTTCAATTGTCGCATGGCTTCGGTGGCGACCATGGCTGTGGAAATGGCAAGGTTGAGCGAGCGTTCGCCCTCTTTCATGGGGATGGTGAGGCGTTCATCGGCGCTGTCATGCACGGCATCAGGTACCCCCGCTGACTCGCGACCAAACATCACTATGTCGCCTTCATGATAGGTGAACTCTATAAAAGAGTGGTCCGCCTTGGTGGTTGCGAGAATCAGACGGCTGTTTTGTTCTGTGCGCCAGTCATTAAAGTGCGCCCAAGATAGATGCTTGGTGAAGCTGCTACGATCCAGATAATCCATGCCAGCACGGCGCAGAGTGCGGTCATTCAGGGCGAAGCCGCACGGTTCAATGATGTGAATATGCAAATCCAGGCACGCTCCCATTCTGAGAATCGTACCAGTATTTTGCGGAATATCCGGCTGATAAAGGGCAAGTGAAAAGCGCATCATGTCTTTGGTTTGGCCCAACTGGTGCGGGATGGCAATTGTTTTTTTGGCGCAAGCTGATGTGCGCGCCGCGACAGGGCAGTGACTTTGTCCTTTGGTGGGATAAATGTCACATGCCTTTGGATTTCTCAGTGCGTCATGTTTTTGTTCTCCCCCGAGATCGGCTTGTGATAGGCTAGTCTTATCTCACTCGCGGACGATTGATTGGCTTTTTGATGCCAATCCAGTTCAAAATCATCACATAAACCCTCATTTTTGACTTGGTTCTGTTTGGAGCTTGGCGATGTTTTCGCGTTTCGAAAAATTGGTTGATCCCTTCACTTTGGATAATCTGGAACAGCCACCTCAGGGGTTCTGGGCTTTCTGTTGGCATTACACACGACCTGTGGCGCCGTTTTTGTGCATTGTTTCAATTATGAGTGCAGCAGTGGCTGTGATTGAAGTGATGATGTATGGATTTGTCGGGGACTTGGTCAACTGGTTTGCGACTTCTGATCGTGCGACCTTTTTCGATGATCATACAGATGACCTTATCTGGATGGGTATTCTGGTGCTGGTGATCATGCCTGTGTTGGAATTTGCATGGCAGTTTTTGTTTCACCAGACCATCATTGGCAATTATCCGATGTCCATTCGCTGGCGGGTACACCGGTATTTGTTACGCCAATCGATGACTTTTTATCAGGATGAATTTGCGGGTCGTGTGGCGCAAAAGCTGATGCAAACCGCTCTGGCTGTGCGTGAAGTGATCACGCGGCTGGCTGATGTGCTGGTGTTTATTTCGGTCTACTTTATTTCTGCTTTGGTTTTGATCGGCCAGACCCACTGGCAAATGGCCATGCCGCTGGCTCTTTGGATTGTTGGCTACATTGGTGTCATGGTGTTTTTCGTGCCGCGTTTGAGAGATATCTCCAAGACGCAAGCCAATGCCCGATCTGACATGATGGGCAAAGTGGTTGATGCTTATTCCAACATTTCGGTGGTTAAATTGTTCTCCCATGCGTCGCGTGAGGACAATTACGCCAAGGCGTCGATGATGGGGTTTATGAAAGCTGTCTACCGGCAAATGCGGCTGGTTACACTTTTGGAAATCGCGCTCAAGACAATCAACCAGCTGTTGTTGGTGGCGACGGTTGCTGTGTCTATCTATTATTGGCATCTGGGACTAGCAACCGGCGGTGATATCGCCATTGCGACCGGGCTTGTGTTGCGCTTGCGTGGGATGTCTCAATGGATCTTGTGGGAAGTGAGTGGCGTGTTTGAAAATGTGGGCACGGTACAAGACGGGATCAGCACAATTTCCCAGCCACAGGTCGTACTGGATAAGCCAGACGCGGTGCCTTTGGTGGTGTCGTCCGGTAAAATCGAATTTGACAAGGTTTCCTTTGATTACGGCAAGGACGAACCGGTCGTTGATGCGCTGGATCTGACGATCAATCCTGGTGAGAAAATCGGTTTGGTCGGGCGCTCTGGTGCAGGGAAGTCAACACTGATCAATCTGTTGTTGCGTTTTTATGATCTCAATTCCGGCGCGATCAAGGTGGATGGGCAGCGGGTTTCTGACGTTCAACAAGATAGTTTGCGGGCGCAGATTGGTGTTGTCACGCAAGACACGGCTTTGCTACATCGTACCGTTTTGGAGAATATTGTTTATGGCCGCGAAGGGGCCAGCCTTGAAGAGGCCAAGGAAGCCGCGCGCAAAGCGCAGGCGCTCGATTTCATCGAAGGGCTCACCGATAGCAATGGTAACTCTGGTATGGACGCCCAAGTTGGAGAGCGGGGGGTGAAACTGTCTGGTGGTCAACGCCAGAGGATTGCCATTGCCCGTGTGCTTTTGAAAAATGCGCCTATTCTGGTGATGGATGAAGCAACATCGGCTCTGGATTCCGAGGTGGAAGCGGCCATTCAGGATAGCCTCAATGTTTTGATGGAAGGGAAAACCGTGTTGGCGATTGCCCACCGCCTTTCAACGATTGCCTCTATGGATAGGTTGATCGTTATGGATGCCGGCCGGATCGTTGAAATGGGTAGCCATGAAGAGTTGTTGACCAATGGCGGGCTCTATGCGTCCTTATGGCAGCGCCAGTCTGGTGGTTTTATCGCCTGAAGACGTCAGTGCAAAACGCGACTCGGTAGTGCTTTGCACTGGAATGAAGAGGCGGCTGGAATGGCCGCCTTTTCAACTTGATGCACAATAAAACGGCGCTACTGGGTTTTTGCTGAGGCATTTTGTCGCAATTAGATGTGCTATAAGACGAATTTGTGATGCACATTTCACGACAAATGGTTCTAGTTGGGGTTCCCGCTCTGGACAAGCCAATCGATCAATGCAAAAAGAGTTTTCCTATAGTCTGGTTTGACACCGGACTGCAATTTAATTGGCTCGCTTGCTGTCAAAGGACTGGACCATCCTTTTGGGGATGCTGACACCGTGTCAAGGGCAGACGGGCTGGAGTTGGACACTGGTTGGAAGAGGACCTAGCCTTGGCTACCAGCGATAAGGCAGAACATACCCGCCGCGATTTTCTTTATGTCGCAACTGGCGCGTTTGGGGCCGTCGGCGCAGCAGCGCTTGCTTGGCCGTTTATTGACCAGATGAATCCCGATGCTACCGCATTGGCTCTCGCATCCACGGAAGTGGATATTTCTTCGATAGAAGAAGGCCAGAGCCTGACCGTTAAATGGCGCGGTAAACCGATTTTCATCCGGTATCGTACACAGACAGAAATTGACGAAGCGCGTGCCGTCGATGTGGCTACACTTAAAGACCCACAGACCGATGAAGAGCGAGTCAAACCAGGCAAGGAACAGTGGCTGATCCAGATTGGTATCTGTACGCATCTTGGCTGTGTGCCTCTGGGTGAAGAGGGCGACTATGATGGATGGTTCTGTCCATGTCACGGTTCGCACTATGATTCCGCTGGTCGCATTCGTAAAGGGCCGGCACCTCTCAATCTCGAGCTGCCGCCATATGAATTTCTGTCCGATACTCTTATCAAAATCGGCTGACGTCCGGCAAATGTCTTAAGGAGACCAGTCATGAGCGGACATTCGACTTTCGAGCCGCAGAACGGATTTGTGAAATGGATGGAACGCCGCCTGCCTTTTATTAGTCTGGCGCATAATTCATTCGTATCTTATCCTGTTCCAAAGAATTTGAATTACCTGTGGACCTTCGGTGCTATCTTGGCTGTTTGCCTTGTAGCGCAGATCATCACCGGCGTTGTGTTGGTTATGCATTATACTCCGCACACTTCTATGGCCTTTGATTCCGTTGAGCATATCATGCGCGATGTGAACTGGGGTTGGATGTTGCGTTATTTGCATGCCAACGGCGCTTCGATGTTCTTCATCGCCGTTTATATCCATATTTTCCGTGGCATCTATTACGGTTCCTATAAAGAGCCGCGTGAAGTTGTCTGGATCTTGGGTGTGGTCATCTTCTTGCTGATGATGGCAACCGGCTTCATGGGGTACGTCCTGCCTTGGGGGCAAATGTCCTTTTGGGGTGCGACAGTTATCACCAACCTCTTCTCAGCCTTCCCGATTGTCGGTGATCCGATTGTTGAACTGCTGTGGGGCGGCTTCTCGGTTGACAACCCAACACTGAACCGCTTCTTCTCGCTGCACTATTTGCTGCCCTTCATGCTGGCTGCCATCGTTGGCCTGCATATCTGGGCTTTCCACGAAGTTGGCAACAACAACCCAACCGGTGTGGAAGTGAAAGACAGCCAGGACACGGTGCCGTTTACGCCTTATTACACGGTCAAGGATCTGTATGCGATTGTACTGTTCCTGATCTTCTTTGCATGGATGGCTTTCATGGTGCCCAACTTCATGGGTCACCCTGATAACTATATCCCTGCAGATAGTCTGGTGACGCCTGCTCATATTGTTCCTGAGTGGTACTTCTTGCCCTTCTATGCGATCCTGCGTGCAATTCCTGATAAGCTGGGCGGTGTTCTGGCGATGTTTGGTGCGATTGCCGTGCTGTTTGTGTTGCCTTGGCTTGATACGTCCAAAGTTCGATCCAATAACTATCGTCCATTGGGCAAACAGTTCTTTTGGATCTTTGTGGTTGTCTGCCTAGGCCTTGGCTATTTGGGTGGCAAACCTGCTGAGGATGGGTACGTCCTTTGGGCACGTATCTTTACCGTTTACTATTTCGCATACTTCCTGGTCATTCTGCCTGTGCTTGGTTTCATTGAAAAACCAAAAGCATTGCCAGCGTCGATCAGTGAAGCTGTTTTGTCCAAACATGGCGGATCTGCAGCAGCAGACTCCAAAGCCTAAACGAGCGAGGAAAGGGTAAAACCATGATTACGCTGACCAAATCCACGGTTCGCGCGCTCGTAGCAGCTTGTGCTCTGGCGGTTTCATCCGCCGGTGCTCTGGCCGCGGGCGGTGGACATCACTATGAAAAGCAGGACTGGTCATTTGCTGGCCCGTTCGGCACCTTTGATAAAGCGCAGTTGCAGCGCGGCTTCCAAATCTACAAGGAAGTCTGCTCCAGCTGCCACTCACTGAAATATGTGGCCTTCCGCAACCTCGGTGACGAAGGTGCGTTGGGTTACAATGAAGATCAGATCAAAGCTTTGGCTGCGGAATATGAAGTAGAAGACGGCCCTGATGCAGATGGTGAGATGTTTACACGTCCTGCCAAGCCATTTGATTATTTCCCGTCTCCTTATCCAAATGATGAGGCTTCAAAAGCATCCAATGGTGGCGCCTTGCCGCCGGATCTTTCTCTGATCGCCAAAGCGCGCGGTGCTAATATTGGTCCTGATACCGGTATTGAAGTGTTCAATGACCTGATCCGTTTGGTTTGGCATCCGCTGACCACATATCAAGAGTATGGTCCGGACTATCTCTATGCGCTTTTGACAGGCTATGAAGAAACCCCTGAAGAGCTTGAAGAAGAAGTTGGTGATTTGAACTACAACCCTGCTTTTGGTGGTGGTATTAAATTGGCTATGGCTGCTCCGCTCGATGACGAGCTGGTGGAGTATACCGATGGCACGCCAATGACCACAGAGCAGTATGCAAAAGATGTGACCGCCTTTTTGATGTGGGCTGCTGAGCCCAAATTGGAAGAGCGCAAGAAAGTCGGTATTAATACTCTGATTTTCTTGATTGTCTTTGCTGGCCTGTTGTTCTTTACCAAGCGCAAATTGTGGTCCAAAGTCGATCATTGATTGCCGCGAAGGTTGTGACTATCAAAAGGGGCTCTGGTTGAGCCCCTTTTTTGTGTGCAATTGGGAATTTGCATTGCGCCTGACAGCTGCTTTGGCACACTGCTAATTGGTTAAACCGCGTGGATTGCATTGAAATTCTGCTGGTGCTGTTTGATGATATGGGAGCGTTTGCGATGACAGAGGCTGTGTTGGGGATTATCGGCGGATCCGGGCTTTACGATTTGCCCGGATTTGAGGAGAGCGAGTGGGTTTCGATCAAGAGCCCATGGGGGATGCCGTCCGATGATGTGCGCATTGGTGAGCTGAACCACCGTAAGGTGGTTTTTTTGCCGCGCCATGGCCGAGGGCATGTGTTCGCCCCTTCCGATATCAATTATCGCGCCAACATCGATGTGATGAAACGGGCGGGCGTGACCGATCTTGTTTCCATATCGGCCTGCGGTTCGCTTAAGGAGGCCTATGCGCCCGGTAGTTTTGTGTTGGTGGATCAATTCATCGACCGTACCTTTGCGCGACAGAAAAGCTTTTTCGGTCGTGGATGTGTGGCCCATGTGTCGCTGGCGCATCCTGTTAGCCCAGCTCTGGTTGATATGGTTGAGCAAGCTGCCAAGCTCGAAGCGCTCGATTATGTCAGAGGGGGTACCTATTTGGCGATGGAAGGGCCGCAGTTTTCTTCTCTTGCAGAAAGCGAGCTATATCGGACGTGGGGGTGTGATGTGATTGGCATGACCAATATGCCAGAGGCAAAACTGGCGCGGGAAGCTGAGATCTGTTATTCCACCGTAGCTATGGTGACGGATTATGATTGTTGGCATCCTGATCATGGCAGCGTGGATATTCAAGACATCATCGCCGTACTGAAAAGAAATACCGAAAAAGCCCAGAGGCTGGTGTCTCGGCTGGCGAGTATTCTGCCAAAAGACCATGTTGCGTGCCCGATCGGATCTGATCGCGCTCTTGATTTTGCCATTATGACGGCATCGGATAAACGAGATCCGGACCTGTTGGCCCGGCTCGATGCCGTGGCCGGACGCGTATTGTAGACAAGTGGAGCCCAAAATGCAGACCAGTGAGACTCTGGACCTTAAAAGCCTGATCCGATCCATTCCGGACTATCCCAAAACCGGGATCATCTTTCGGGATATTACCAGCCTGATTGCTCATGGCGCAGGGTTCAAACAATCTGTTCGTCAACTTGTTGACCCGTATCGGGGGCAGGGGATTGACAAAATTGTAGGTATTGAGGCACGCGGTTTCATCTTTGGCGGAGCTATGGCCGAGCAGCTCGGTGTGGGGTTTGTTCCTATCCGCAAGCAGGGCAAGTTGCCCGGTGAGGTAATTGGTCAGGATTATGCTCTGGAATATGGCACTGACCGGATTGAGCTCCATGCCGATGCGATCAAGGCGGGTGAAAAAATCCTGCTGGTGGATGATCTGATTGCCACCGGTGGTACGGCCGCTGCCGCCGTTGATCTGTTGCGCCGCGCTGGCGCTGATATCGTCGGGTCGGCTTTTGTCATCGACCTGCCTGAACTTGGAGGGACAGATGCGCTACGAGCCAAAGGTGTCGATGTCCACTGCCTGATAGCGTTTGAGGGTCTGTAAGAGAGAGCAAAAGGCTATTAAACGAAGATCCTATCGTGTGGCGTTTTTACGCACAGCCGGACTTTTATTGGTTCTGATGGTAAATTGCGGTAGACTGAGCTTCAACAAATTTTGGGGAGACATGCTATGACTGTAAATGTTGGAAGCTTGGACCGCGTCCTGCGGATCGTCGTTGGGGTTGCTTTGCTGTCAATGATGTTCATTGGCCCTAAAACCATGTGGGGATTGATTGGAATTATCCCGTTGGCAACAGGCCTTATGCGCAGTTGCCCGCTTTATTCGATTTTTGGATTGAATACCTGCGGGAAAAAATAAAATGGTCCTTGATTGGGCAACAAGAATGTTAAAAAAAAGCCGCCCAGAGTGATCTGGGTGGCTTTTTGGTTTGCTTGAACGCAATTGCTGCAGCAAATCTTTACGGCAGCATCATGCCCTTGAGGGCAAAGAAGAACAGGGCGGCCAAGAAGCCGGATACCGGCACTGTGATCACCCAAGCCGAGGCGATCTTGAGAAGAGACGAACGTTTGACCAACTGTCGTTTCAGTGCTTTTTTTAACTGTTTGCGCTGAGCGGCTGTGATGACTGCGTCATGGCCCATTTCTTTCAACGCATTCAGCATGCGGCGTTTGTCTTCAGGTGGTGCGTTCTGGAACGCCATCAATACAGCTTCAACTTTACTGAATTCAGGATCGCCTTCATGACGGCTCAATACATCTTCCACCACTTTACTCATGCGTTGTTCCAGAAATTCACGTAAGAAGCCAACACCGAAGACTCCACCCAACGCCACATGTGTGGAACTGATTGGCATACCAAGTTGACTGGCGATGATCACCGTGACGGCAGCGGCAAGGGCGATACAGAAAGCGCGGGAGCGATCCAGTTCGGTGATCTCGGAACCGACCGTACGGATCAGTTTGGGGCCATAAAGGGCCAGACCGAATGAGATGCCCAACGCGCCGATGACCATCACCCATAGTGGGATCGAGACCTTAGCGCCGTCTGCCGCCTCTGGATTGTTGGTGAGAACATCAACAACACCGGCCAGCGGTCCCACCGCGTTAGCAACATCGTTTGCACCATGAGCAAAACTCAAAAGGGCGGCTGCGAAAATCAAGGGAATGGTGAACAGGCGATTGACACTTGCCCTGTCTGACGTCAAGCCGTCGGTTTTTTTGGCAATGATTGGCTTGACGACGAAATAGCAAAGTATGCCAATAATCAAACCGGCAATCAGGGCCGTGCTGAACTCGATATGCACCAGTTTTTTGATGCCCTTGAGACCGATATAGGTGGTGAACGCGGTGGCCATCAATGCAATCATGAACGGCACCACACGTCTTGCCGCGCTTAAGGGATCAGGTTTGAAGAATACAAGTTTTTTGAGAGTATAGAGTGTTGCTGCGGCGACAATGCCACCCATAACGGGCGATATGACCCAGCTGGCGGCAATCTTGGCCATCGATTCCCAATTGACAATCTCCCAGCCCGCAGCAGCGATGCCCGCACCCATGACACCACCAACAATTGAATGGGTTGTCGAGACCGGCGCACCAAACCAGGTTGCTGCATTCAGCCATATCGCTGCACCCAGCAAGGAGCCCATCATGGCCCATACAAATGTATCCGAATTGGGCAGTGAAGCCGGATCTATGATGCCTTTTTTGACCGTATTGACGACGTCGCCGCCTGCAATAATAGCTCCGCCTGCTTCAAAGACGGCAGCAATCAGGATTGCCATGGTCATGGTTAGAGCAAAAGAGCCAACGGCCGGTCCGACATTGTTGGCTACATCGTTGGCACCGATATTCAAAGCCATGTAAGCACCAATAACAGAGGCTGCAATCAATAAGAAAGACTGGTCTGAATGAGCATACTGCGTGCCAGTGTAAATCATGACGCCGACAACGAAGAGAACCGCTGTTCCCAATCGTCCAACCTCGGACCGGCTTAGGTCTGCGGCAGATTCGATTTTGAGATAATCTCGCACTTTCATGTTCCCTCCAGGCGCGTGCCTTGATGCGGACTCGTAGTTTGCCGCTTATGCCTTATGGGACCGAGCTCCCTTATGGCTTGAGGCGAGTCAATTTGGGCGGGATATTATCGGTTATTCTAGAATTATCGACAGATATTGTCGGTTCACCCCAATATCTGTGTAGAAGTTTGGCGTTTGATTGCCGGTTGAGTGCAATTTGTGCGGTTTTACTTGTGGTGTTCTTTATTGGATTTGTAAAAAGCGCACAAACTGCATCAATAGCTCTCAACAATACGGTTCAGTGAAGCTGGAAACCATAGGAATGAAAGAGGCAAATCGATTCTCTAGGCGAAGGAAAGCGAGCGAACGAATACATCATTCGCGGCATTTTGATGCCGATCCAAGCAAATGCGGCGCTCTGGTCCAATGTCTCGGGCAAATTTGCAAACGCAATAGATCACGGAAACAAAGGTTTTTGATCTATTGCGTTTGTCTTCTCTCGTGGTTTGAAACGAACGTTTTAATCCACTGGCGGTTTACGTGTTGAACTTGAAGAGCATGACGTCGCCGTCTTGGACGATATATTCTTTGCCTTCATCACGGGCTTTGCCTGCTTCTTTGGCTGGGGTTTCACCGCCCAGCGTAACATAGTCATTATAGGCAATCGTTTGGGCACGAATGAAGCCGCGCTCGAAATCGGTGTGAATGACACCGGCAGCTTGTGGTGCACGGGCACCTTTGGTTACGGTCCAGGCGCGTGTTTCTTTTGGTCCGGCAGTGAAATAGGTGATCAGATGCAGCAGCTCATAGCCTGCGCGGATCATGCGATCCAAACCGGGTTCTTCAACACCCAAAGTTTCCAGAAATTCTGCTTGCTCTTCATTGTCGAGTTGCGAGATTTCGGCTTCGATGGCAGCTGAGATAACGACTGAGCCGTTGCCTTGTGATTTTGCCATTTCTGCTACGGCTTCAGAAAACTTGTTGCCTGTTGCGGTGCTGTCTTCATCAACATTGCAGACATAGAGCACAGGCTTGGTTGTCAGCAGGTTTAGGCCTTTGACGGCCTTCATGTGGTCTTCATCGATAATCGGGAGTGTACGGGCTGGCTTGCCGGCCTGAAGTAGCTCTAGGATGCTATCCATCAGTTCGGTTTGTGCCTTGGCGTCTTTGTCCCCAGTTTGTCCGCGTTTTCTGATGTTTGCAACACGTCGCTCAAGGCTTTCCATATCCGAGATCATCAGTTCTGTCTCAACTGTATCGGCATCGGTAACGGGGTCAATTTTGCCTTCCACATGGGTGATGTCATCGTCTTCAAAACAACGCAAGACATGCACGATGGCGTCAACTTCGCGGATGTTGGCAAGAAACTGGTTGCCCAGACCTTCCCCTTTGGAGGCACCCCGTACGAGGCCTGCGATATCAACAAAGGTCAAACGGGTCGGGATCAGTTCTTTAGATCCTGCGATCTTGGCGATCTCGCTCATGCGCGGGTCTGGCACCGCCACATCACCGGTATTTGGCTCAATGGTGCAGAAGGGATAGTTGGCTGCCTGCGCTGCTGCTGTTTTGGTCAGGGCGTTGAACAGGGTGGATTTGCCAACGTTGGGGAGGCCTACGATGCCGCATTTGAAACCCATGGCTATTGATCCTTTTTCTTTGAGACCAGCCGCATCAGGGCTTCGGCCATTGCATTTTTAGGGGCATTTTCTGCCGAATTTGTCTTGGAGGAGCCGGTGCTGCTCTTCATGGGGGCGTCGTTCGATTGATTTGCCTCTGTGGAGGCTGCTTCTTTTGGATTGCCGAGCTTGTTATCGTTCTTTTTAGACGGCGCTTTGGTCGGTGTCTTGGTCTTTTTATGACCATTGACCGGTGGTGTAAGTGTTTGGCTCAGATCGGTCATGAACCGTCCTAGATCACCGTTAAGCAGGCTAGGTACGGTCTTGGCAAGGCTGTCGATCACGGGTTCTAGCCATTCTTTATCCACTTTGGCAAAGTCTCCCAGAACCCACTGGGTCACGCGTTCTCGGCCCGGATGGCCAATGCCAATGCGTACGCGATGAAAGTCATTGCCGATATGTGCCCCAGTGGAGCGTAAACCATTATGGCCTGCAACACCGCCACCAAGTTTTGCTTTTACCTTGCCGGGGTTGAGGTCGAGTTCATCATGAAAGACAAACACGTCTTTCACATCGATCTTGTAGAAACGACAGGCTTCCGAAATCGCGCGGCCAGAGTCATTCATGTAGGTGGTTGGCTTGAGCAACAGGACTTTGTGCCGACCGATTTGGCCTTCGCAGACTTCGCCCTGAAATTTGCGTCGCCAAGGGGAAAAATTATGTTGGCGAGCAATTTCATCAATCGCCATGAAACCGATATTGTGGCGATTGGCAGCATATTTGGGTCCGGGATTTCCAAGTCCGACGAGCAGATGCATGGATTTTCCTCCCGAACCCTAATCTTGATGGTTCTTACAGCCAGCGCCGATTATTCAGGTGCTGCTTCGGTTTCTTCTTCTTCTGCTTCGTCTGTTTCATCTAGACCAGCAGGAGCCGCGATTGTTGCGATGGTGAAGTCGCGATCCGTGATGACTGGTGTCACGCCATCTGGCAATTGAATTGCAGAGATGTGAAGGGAGTCACCGATGTCAGCTGTTGCCAGATCAAGAGTGAAGGCTTCTGGAATTTCCAGTGCAGGGCAGTTCACTTCAACTTCGCGACGAACGATGTTCAGTGCGCCACCACGTTTCAGGCCTGGGCATTCGTCTTCGTTGATGAATTTCACCTGTACACCAACCGTGATTTTTGTCTTGCGAGAAACGCGCAGAAAATCAACGTGGATTGGGAAATCACGAACGACGTCGAGCTGATAATCACGTGGGATCACGCGGATGGTTTCGCCTTCAACATCAACTGTGATGACGTGAGACAAGAAACCGCCTCTACGAATCTGCAATTCTGTTTCCTTGTAAGGAAGAGAAATGGAGAGAGGTTCTTTTTTATCACCGTAGATTACGGCAGGTACGCGACCAGCGCGACGCAATTCACGAGCGGCCCCCTTGCCGGCCCGTTCACGACGTTCTGCTTTGAATTCAAAGTCAGCCATTTGGAATGCTCCTAAAAAGATCAAAAAAGGGCCATCTGCTGGCCCATTTGCTGCAACTCCTCCAAGGGTGTAGAGGCAGCTGGAGGGCTTATAAGGCAAAGTGCGGTTTATGGCAAGCAGGCGCGGCCTAGAAAATAGCGGTTTTTTAGCCAGTTTCCAGTCTTTTGAACGGTCTTAAGGGTGCTGTTGTGTTGGAGCTTGTTGCTTACTGTCCTCAAACGATCAAGCATGAGGCAAAAGAAAAGCCCAGCAAGATCTGCTGGGCTTAATTATTCGTTTCGCTATTCGAGCGGAAAACATCAATCGAACAGAGAAGATACGGATTGTTCATTGGCTGTTCGAGAAATCGCCTCGCCGAGCAGGTTGGCGACGCTGAGTACCCGAATGTTGTGGGCGTTGAGTACCGCTTCTGTTGGCTCGATCGAATCCGTGATCACCAGTTCACGCAGTTTTGAAGCTGTGATACGGGCAACAGCACCACCGGACAACACGCCATGCGTGATGTAGGCTGTGGCAGAGGTTGCACCTTTTTTTATCAGCGCTTCAGCGGCATTACAAAGTGTGCCACCGGAATCGATGATGTCGTCCACCAGAACACAATGCCGGCCGCTGACGTCACCGATGATATTCATCACTTCGGATTCGCCCGCCCGTTCACGGCGTTTGTCAACAATTGCAAGTGGAGCTCCGATGCGTTTTGCAAGGGCACGCGCTCGAACCACACCGCCAACGTCAGGGGAGACAACCATTACATTCTCTGCCTCATTGCGTTCCAGAATATCACGCGAGAGCACAGGGGCTGAATAGAGATTGTCGGTTGGGATATCAAAGAAACCCTGAATTTGGGCTGCGTGTAAATCAAGCGTCAAAACACGGTCAGCACCAGCGTGAGAAATCAGGTTTGAAACCAGTTTGGCTGAGATTGGTGTCCGAGGGCCGGGTTTGCGGTCCTGACGGGCATAGCCAAAATAGGGAATAACTGCTGTGATGCGGCGCGCAGAGGCACGGCGAAGAGCATCAATCAGAATCAGGAGTTCCATCAGATGGTCGTTGGCGGGATAGGAGGTGGGTTGAACCACAAAGACATCCTCTCCACGTACATTTTCATGCACTTCAACGAAAATTTCCTGGTCCGCAAATCGTCTTACGGAAACATCGCTGAGCTCAATGCCTAGATATTCTGCAATGCGCTTGGTTAGGGTTGGATTGGAATTGCCGGCGAGAAGTTTCATGAACCGTATGTCCTGTCGCTTCGCTGATTGGGGGAGCCGCTGGTCGGGGATGGCTCCGGTGCACCCCTGTTCACTATCCCTTTTCCATTTTGGGCTCTTCAGCCCGACAGCAGAAAAGTTGATCACTTTTGGATAATTAGAGCAACTTAACCGCCCAAATGTGAGGGCGGTCACTCTAGGTGCCTTGTAATCATGGAATCTCTGTAATGTAAAGTTTCTGCGACGAGGTTATGCCGTTTTTTTTAGTATAATACCTCACAGCATGGCTTATCGTCAGGAATAGTGTATTTCTTTTGTATAATCGCAATCATTGCGTGTATTTATATTTTTCTGGTTGTATTTGAGCCAAGAGCTTGGCGCGCATTTATATGCTGGCATGCCAAGTTTTTAGTTTCGCGGCTGTATCGACGGACACTTTGTCCAGAACCGGTCCTTTGACACTGTCCCATGGATCGCTGGAAACCATAGCCGTTTTTTGAGAGCCGGTTACGCGATTGATCCGTTTGCCATTGGCGTCAAAAATATCCCAAACATAAGAAACAACACAATCTGACCCTGACTTGCTGGCTGAGAAATAGCCCTTGATGCGATGGGTAACTTTCTGATCTGTGCGCGCGACGACTGGCAAGGATTGCTGTGCAATGCGCAAGCCGAGCGATTTGGACAGTTCACGAGCAACGTCCTTAGGCGCGCCGACCATTGGCTCGAATGTTAGAATGGCGCTTGACGCTGGAGCTTTATAGCCAACTGAAGGGGCTTGCGCGGTGTTCGAATTGGCCAAACTTGTAGCCGGCGGCAACCCGTTGGTGCTGTCATCAAGGGCTGTCTGTTGATTTGAGTCTGTATAATCAATCGCAGGGGGCTGGCTGTCCATGATTGATGCTGGAGACTCGCCGATTGTTCCTGGAGGTGTTGGAATGGCAGATCCTGCGCAAGCTGCCAGGCTCAAAGTCAAAAGGGCGCTCAAACCGGTTTTTCGGATGATTTTCATCTGCAAGACGTACATGTGCCGTTGCTCCGCAATAAAGTTGATGTCGGTTCCACCGGTCCTTGGGTTTCAAAGTCGGGGAACCCGAAAAGGGTTCCCCTCCAAAATAGAGCCGCCAGGTTGTCGAATGCTTAACCAAATGCGAAGCAGGGCAAAATAGTGCGTATTGCCAAAATCAGTCGGATGCTACCGCTGCTACCGGATCAGAAGATCCATCGGCAGGCTTGAAAGTGGTTCCGGTTCTGCTTCCGTTGTGACGTATGTTTGCCCCAGACACATGGCGACATTCTGATCGCTATCCATCAAGATCATATGGGCAAATAAGGTCATATTCGGGCAGATTTTATTTTCATTGCCACGATAGATCAAAGGCCAGTCCATCCAGCTGGGTGCAAAGCTTGCCCCGACGCTGTAGCCACAGGCATTGAGGCGATGAGCATGGCCTCCCATTCCATCAATGACCCGTGCATGGGTGTCGTAGAGGTCGCCAATATTATTGCCCGGGCGCATGACGTCTTCGACTGCTGAAAGAGCGGCAGTAGCGATGTCATATAATTCACGATGGCGGGGGAGGGGGGCTCCAATGATTACGGTGCGTATCGCCGGTGTATGATAGTGGCGGAAGGCGCCGGCCCACTCCAAAGTCAGTTGGTCCTGTGACTGTAGTTGGCGCCGGCCGGTCTTGTAGCGGCAAAGCAGGGCGTCTTCGCCTGAGCCAACCACAAAATGATGGGCGGGGTAATCTCCCCCCGCTTCCAAAATGGCCCCCTGCATGGATGCCAGGATCTTGCCTTCGTCTGCGCCGGCCTTGATGAGGGGCAGGGTTTCGTTCAGAGCCAAATCTGTCAGTTCACCAGCTTTGCGCAAATAAGCAATTTCCGCACCGGACTTGATGGCCTGTAAAGGGGGGATGATGCGTGAGGCATCTTCACAATCAGCAAATGATCGTAGGGATTCATCAAGGGTGCGGCCGTCCTTTGCTGTCAGGCCATGGGTGTCATATTCGATGCCAATGCGGCAACCCAGCAGATCCAGATCTTCCAGCAAACCACGCAATTGTACGGCAGGTGAGGCTTTTTTCTTTACCCGATCTGCCCATATGTGCACATGCTTGATATTGGATGTTCTTTTGGCTTGCCGCATATCGGCAGAACGGGTCAGAAGGTCTGTCTCGCCGTTCTTGCGTAGGACCAGACATTGAAACAGATTATAGCCTGTCGTGTCATATCCCGTCAGCCAATACATGCTTTCCTGCGCAAATATCAGCATCGCATCCAGTTTGCGGTCTGCCATTTTTGCCAACACGGAGGCCTTTCGGCTTTTGAATTCATCCGGGGAAAAGTGTAAGGCCATTTAGTTGCTCCCTAAAGCGTATTCTTGCAAAGCGGATTCATGTGGTGATGATTTTGGGGCGTGATTCTGATCCCTGTAAATCATTACTTACCCGAGTGTATCAGATCAACGCGATTGCAGATATTTGCCGTCCGTAATCAGGTTCATTTCGATGTGTAGACCGACGAAAACTGAAAAATTGGTTTTCTTCGCCGTAAGTGCAGCGGTTGATATTGAGCGCTGTACCGATATTGCTTTCTTCCAGCTTTGCAACAATGAAAGCTGGCAGGTTGAATTGCATATGCCCATCGCGGTTGCCTTGCGAGAAAAAGTGGGCGTAAGCGCTATCGCGTTCAATAAAGCGTTCCTTGAAGGCTGTATCAACCTCATAATTGTCGCGGGATATGGTTGGGCCAAGGATGGCCGTAATATTTTTATTCTCTGCTCCCAGCTCAAGCATTTTTTCAACGGTTGCTTGGATCACGCCCTCAAAGGCTCCTCGCCATCCTGCATGGGCAGCGGCAACCACCCCGGCATTGGGGTCTGCAAACAGGACAGGTCCGCAATCAGCAGTCAGAATAGCAACCGCAAGACCAGGCGTGTTGGTGACCAATGCATCGACTTTGGGTGGTTGGGAGGAGGTGAAAGGACCATCAATCGCCAGTGCCAGAGGTGAGTGGACCTGATAAGCCGTCACCAAACGGTCATCCGCTACGGTTATGGTTTGGGCTACCAATGCGCGGTTCTGTCGCACCTGTTCCCTGTCATCATCTGACCCGTAGCCACAATTGAGACTGTGATAAGTGTCGCTTGATGTCCCGCCGTTGCGGGTAAAGAAACCGTGCTCAATGCCCGTTAAACTGGTTAGGGCTTGATGCTGAACGCGCATGAATGCTCCTTGGTTCAATGCATGCTGAAAGCAAAAATGACTCTGCCTGATGAATTTGGCTTGGCAAACTCAAGTGTTGTTTCTGTTTGCCGCTTAAGTCAACCGGAAATCAATGACACTTTGAAGCGGAGTTGTTCAAGAGTTAGAGAAGGGTGGGATCTGGCTGTCTGCTGGAACGATCGCCAGAATCTTGAATAGATTGCCCATTTGATTCGGAGCGGCCAACCGCTCAACGGCATCGCGCAGGGATTCTTGCGCAGCGAGACTTTTTCCTGCGCCCAATTGTCCTGCGCGTTCAAGCAGGCCCAAGGCGAGCAGAAATGTACCTTGGTCAACTGGCTCGGGAACCGTCAGCGCGTGGTTATTGTTGGCGTTGTTTTGTGTCTCATGGAGCGCCGTGCTGGCCAATGCTGCGAAATTGACATGTGCGGTCAGGTCTTGTTTTCCCGGTAATGCCAAGGGATCGGCGAAGGCGTGGTGACGCATCGCTTGAAATGTATCTCCATATTCAAAATCAGTATAGCCATAATCAATAAACAGGCCGGCACCGCCTTGGAGGGTTAGCGTCTGGGCTAGATCGGACATGATGGCTTCAGCGGCGGGGGATTGCTCCCAGATGGCGCCCTCCGGGATAGTGTTGCTGATTGTTGGGTCTGCCAGTTGGTTGGTATGCGGGTTGGCCAGTGGGGTGGTTAGCGCACGTACTGGTCCTAAGCCGAAGGCGAGTTGACCGTCTTGATCCAAGCCAATCACTCGTTCGTACCATTTTCCACTATGCATCACCCATTGATGGATCGGCAGGCAATCAAAAAACTCATTGGCAACTATAAACAGAGGTGCATTTGGCAGGCTTTGGATGGTTTCATGCCAATCAATGGGGGCCGTTGTGTCGGATAATGCCAGGGCTTGCTGATTCTTCAAGCTTGTGCTGATGTCGACCAAATGGATATGCAGGGCTTGCGATGCTTCTGGGGCGGATGCAATGGCTCTGACCATATCGCGCATGAGCGTGCCGCGACCGGGGCCGATTTCAACCAGATGGAACGGAGTGGGCCTGCCTGCCTGTCGCCAGACCGCAAGCAACCAAATGCCGATCAATTCACCAAAGAGCTGGCTAACTTCCGGCGCTGTGATGAAATCGCCCTTAGCACCAATTGATGTGCGCGATGTATAATAGCCATGGTCCGGATCGGTCAAGCAATGGGTCATGTAGGTGGCCAAGCTGATGGGGCCAGCGGAAGCGATCAGGCGTTTGAGACGCGATTCCAGAGGCGTCTCATTTTTATTGCTCTTGGGGTCACTCATGAGTTGACCGAGCCTGAGCTTTTGCGTTGCGCGTAGAGTATCATCAGTATCCCTGCCAAAACCATTGGTGCGGATAACCACATGCCCATCGTGGTGCCAAAACTGAGGTAGCCCAGTTGAACGTCAGGCACACGCACCAGCTCAATCAGTGAGCGGAAGATGCCATACAGGATGGCAAATGTCCCCGCGACAGTGCCGGGTTTTTTCAGGGCCAACGTTGAATGGCTAAGGATGCGCAAAAGGATGAACATCAGCAAGCCTTCCAGGGCAGCTTCATAAAGCTGGCTGGGATGACGTGGTTCTGGTCCACCATTGGGGAAAATTATCCCCCAAGGCATGTCTGTGGTGCGGCCCCACAGTTCGGAATTGATGAAGTTGGCGATGCGGCCGAACAGCAAGCCAATGGGGGCGGCCATCGCGACCAAATCAAACATTGATAAAATCGGCACGGAGCGTTTGTAGGCGAAAAGGATCATCGCCAGCGTTACACCCAGAAAGCCGCCATGAAAGGCCATGCCGCCATTCCAGACCGCAAAAATCTGGCTTGGGTTGGCCAGATAGGCATCCAGATTATAGAATAACACATAGCCAAGGCGACCACCCAAAATGATACCCAACGTCGCCCAGAGCACAAAATCGTCCAGAGCGATTGCGCTCATAGGGCTGGTCTCTTTGGGCCACAGGCTTGCTTTGTTGGCAAGGCGCTTTGTGTAAAACCATGCCAGCAAAATACCGACGATGTAGGCGATTGCATACCAATGGATCTGTATGGGCCCCAGTGAAAGCAGGACCGGATCTATCACCGGAAAAGGAATGGCCAAAAGAGTCACGAGACAACCTTTTTTGTGTGAGATTGGGAGCTGTTTGTTGCTTAACAAACAACAAGTCAAGGGAAAGTCCAATTACCAATTGTGAAACTTGGAATGATGACTATATTTTGAACAAGAAGACTGATCTATGACGAGACACGTACTGTAATCAAGTGACTTCTGGATTGCAGTCGATAAGGGGTGAAAAAAATGACTCATACAAACAATCGACTTTTTGATGAATTTGCCAAACTTATGACCGATGCCGCTGGAGTGGCGCAAGGTGTGCGTGATGAAGCGGAAACCGCGATCCGGGCGCAGCTTGAGCGCCTGATGGGTGATATGGACCTTGTTAGCCGCGATGAGTTTGAAGCTGTCAAGGAAATGGCTGTCGCTGCGCGCGATGAAAACGACCGACTTGCCGCCCGTTTGATTGTATTGGAAGAGAAACTCGGCATTCAAAGCGAACCAGATCCCGAGGATGTGTCGCCCGTTTGATCCTCAGAGCATAAAACGTGTCTTTCGCACCTTTATCAGCCCGCCTGTTCACTCTGGCGGGCTTTTCTTATGTCTGTTTCACTTCTTGTTTGAAACAAGTGGCTGCATGTGGCACTCAAGACGGGAAAATATGAAAACAAGATCTGTCGAGAAGGGCATTGTGGCATGACGATTGGTGATATCTCTCTGGTTCTGGTTGGCGCGGGCAAAATGGGCGGCGCTATGCTTTCGGGGTGGCTGGATATGGGGCTAAACCCTGCAAATGTGACAGTGATTGACCCCGGATTACCCCAAGAGATGAACCAATTGGCAGAGCAAAAAGGGTTTCGGTTCATCGCCACTCCCTACGGTATCGTTTGCCCCGATGTTGTTGTGGTGGCTGTTAAACCGCAAGTGATGGACAAAGTGTTGCCAACGCTCAAGTCGTTGGTGGGTGCATCTACTGTGGTGATATCTGTAGCAGCCGGCACACCGGTCTCTGCTTTCAAGGCGCATTTGGGAGAAGAGGCGCTTGTTGTGCGTGCGATGCCAAACACACCGGCTCAGGTTGGACGTGGCATGACGGCCGCTTTTGCCAGCCACGGCGTGACGGCTTCGATGCGGACGTTAACAGCTGCCCTGTTGTCATCCATGGGGATGTTCGTTTGGGTTGAAAGCGAAGGCCAGATCGATGCGGTGACCGCAATTTCTGGCTCGGGTCCTGCGTATGTTTTTCATATGGTTGAAGCGATGGCCAGTGCAGGTGAAGCTCTGGGGCTGGATGCCGAAACCGCAGGTATCCTTGCAAGGCAGACCATCGTTGGCGCTGGTGAATTGTTGCATCAGTCAGCGTTGCCTGCGGCCACTCTGCGCAAGAATGTCACCTCTCCTGGTGGAACCACGGCTGCTGCTCTCAATGTCTTAATGGCTGAGCAGGGGGGGCTTGGGGCGCTTATGGAAAAGGCGACAGCCGCTGCAAGGGATCGTTCGATTGAGCTTTCAAAATAAAATTTTGGCTCTATTGCTCGGTTGGGAGATTTTTTCCATTGCGCTCACTGCTGAGTATGTGAGGCGTTAAGTGGCTCTAAGTCTGAAGGATTTTGTATTGTCTCCACATTTTGATCGCAATTGTCAGCCAGAATCAAATTAGGGTTGGTTTAGTTTTGCGTTTCGTCTGATCCGTCTTGAGCTGAAGTTCGTATCAAGTTTAGGGAGGACAATGATTATGAATCATAATTCTGACATCAGAAACCGACTATTTGATCAATTCACTCTTACCGTTCTGGAACAGGGTTGGCGAAATGTATCTTGCGCCAATATTGCTATCGAGACGGGCGTGGAAATCAAATTGGCTTTCCTTGAGTATCGGAACCGTTACGCTTATGTGACCGAGCTGGTCCGCCGAATTGATCGATATATGCTTGATTCCTATGATGCGGAAATGTCAGATGAACCGGCGCGGGAGCGCTTGTTCGACGTCATGATGGCTCGTTTCGAGGCTATGCAAGCCCATCGTCCGCTCATCGTGGCCCTGACCAAAGCCACACGGTCCGACCCACTTTTGTCCCTGCATCTTATGGCCCTGTCTCGCCTGACTGCTGACTGGTTTTTGGATGTGGCGCGGATTTCCCCCTCCGGCATCGGGGGGATTGTGCGCAAAAAGGGAGCGTTGGCCGCTTATGCACGCACCTTTAGGGTTTGGCTCAAAGATGATAGTGAAGACCTGTCCAAAACCATGGCGGCGCTCGACAAACTTCTCAAACAAGGTGAAGCCGCGCTGCGAAGAGCACAAAAACTGGCTTGTGCTTTGCCCAAAATGCGCCGCCGTTGTCGGTCCTCTTCGCGATCCAGCAATGATATGACACAGGCATCATCCAATTCATCTGAGAACGAAGCTCGGTCTGTGGATGACGGTGCTTTGGCTTCAGTGCCATCTTGATTGTCAAATCTTGATGAAAGACCATCTCTTTTTTAAATGGAGAGATGATCATGGTTGGCGCTGCACCTCAAATTACATTTGACGATTTCCTGAAAGTGGATATTCGGGTGGGGACTGTGTTGGAAGCGGAGAACTTTCCCGAGGCGCGCAAACCAGCCTATAAATTACGGATTGATTTTGGTGATGAGGTTGGTGTCAAAAAAAGTTCAGCCCAAATTACCGTTCATTATACGAAGCAAGAGCTGATTGGTCGTCAAGTCATAGCTGTTGTGAATTTTCCACCGCGCCAGATTGGCCCCTTCATGTCAGAGGTCTTGACGCTCGGTTATCAGGACGAAAATGGCGATATCGTTCTCAATAGCGTTGATAAGCCTGTGCCGAATGGCATGCGCCTTATCTAGTGCTTTTAGGATGGCAAGCGCAGGGTGGCCCTTAAACCGCCAAGCGGGCTTTCACCCAGTTTGATATCGCCGCCGTGTCCTCGCGCAATGTCGCGTGCGATGGCCAGCCCTAAACCTGTGGTAGGATTGTCTTGATTGCGCGCACTATCAAGGCGATAGAAGGGGCGGAAAACACTTTCCCACTCCTCTTCCGGGATGCCAGGGCCATCGTCATCGATGATAATAAGCCACCAATTGCCCAGCCTTTCCGAAGTCAACTCAATATTTTCGGAGTAGCGCGCTGCGTTGCTGAGTAGATTGTGCAGACAGCGTTTGACAGTTTGAGGGCGGACTTCAACCCGTTTGCCGCCGGTGTGGGTGATTTTTAACGGAAAACCGGATCGAAGGGCATCATGCTCAAGCTCAGACAGAAAGTCCTCAATGTTGATCATTTCTGCGGTCTCTGACGATGAACCACTTGCAAAGGCCAAGTAGTCTTCGAGCATATGCTGCATTTCGTCGACGTCGCGCTCCATGTCAGCGACTTCTGGTTCATCTCCGAAAATAGCCAATTGCAGTTTAAAGCGCGTTAGAATGGTGCGTAGATCATGGCTCACGCCAGCCAGCATGGTGGTGCGCTGTTCGATCTGGCGCTCGATGCGTCGCTTCATTTCAATGAAGGCATGAGCAGCTTGTCTGACTTCCCGCGCGCCGGCGGGTCTGAAATTTTGCGCTTCCTGACCTTTGCCGAAACGCTCGGCGGCATCAGCCAATCGCTGAATCGGACGGATCTGGTTTCGCAAAAATAAAATGGCGACGACCAGCAACACCAATGACGTTCCTGCCATCCAAATCAGAAAGATATGTGAATTGGACGCGTAAGTCTGTGAGCGGCGTGCGAAGACACGCAGCACTTTATCCTCAAGCTTTATGCGAATTTCAACAATGTTGGAACGCCCCACAGTGTCGATCCAGAAGGGTTTGCCGATGAGTGTGGTTATCTGCTGGGATAGAGCATAATCAAGCAATGTGAAAAAGGGCTTGGGACCGGGAGGTGGCAGCGGTCCATCGGGCAGAATTGTGACGTTGAGATCGAGTTTATCTTTGGCGAGAGTGACAATTTGATTATAGTCTTCATCTTGCGGGTAGGTCTCTAACACGGCGATAAGGGCAGATATGTCTTGTGTAACCGCCGTGGACAGGCGATTGGTTACGGTCTGCCAGTGGCGTTCCATGAAGACAAAAGCCAACACAGATTGCAAAATAACCATGGGCGCGACAATTATGATCAATGATCGGGCGTAAATGCCCTTGGGCATCAGTCGGGCAAGTCGTCTGGCAATTTTGCGGTAGCCCTCATACACGAACCGCAGTGGTGAGAGCGTTTGATACAGGGACTGTTGCCAATGCGGTTTGGTTGCCGCTCTGTCGTCACTCTGATCTACATTATTTCCCGTATCCATGGCTGTTTGTTCGCTTCTTTTCGGATCAGTCTGTGAGAAGGCGGTAGCCAATGCCCCGAATGGTTTGCAAGTAAATCGGATTTGACGGGTCAGGTTCGATCTTTCTGCGTAACCGATTTATCTGCACATCGACTGTACGCTCGCCGGTTCCATCATCACCAGCGAGAGCCGTGCGTCTGACCGTGGCTCCTGGTTGAGAGGCAAACAGATATAATAATTCTCGCTCTCTGTCTGTTAACCTGATGACGTCATCACCGCAAATCAATTCCTGTCTTTCCAGCTTGAAGCAGAAGGGGCCGAAAGTGACTTCTTCAACAGGGGCGCTGGTTTGCAGATTGTGGCGTTTGAGAATGTTGCGGATACGCAGCAGCAGTTCTCTAGGTTCAAAGGGTTTGGAGAGATAATCATCGACACCAATCTCCAACCCTTGAATACGGCTTTCGCTCTCAGCTCTTGCTGTAAGCATAAGGATGGGAACCTGATTGGTGGTTCTGAGATCTGCGGCCAGTTCCATGCCATTCTCTCCGGGCATCATCACATCCAGAATAAGCAGATCAAACGAAAGGCCAGCGATGGTGTTGCGGGCTTCTTGCGCGTTTTGTGCTGTTGAAACCCGATAGCCATTTTTGCTCAGAAAGCGCTGTAATAGATTGCGGATTCGGCTGTCATCGTCAATTACCAACAAATGCTGGGCATTGTCTGGCAGGGTTTGTTCGCGGCTAGACATGCAAAAATCCTCTATTTATGCCTGTTCTGATAGGACGGGTCGTAGGAGCTGGATGTCTCCAAACCTTCGTTCAGATGACGCACGATGGGCCGGTCCTGTGGCTCAATCATGGCATAAAGGAATGCTTTACTGGATTCTTTGGTGCCTTGCGGCAGCGTCTTTAAGGCATCTTCAATGCGCTTGGCCTGACAGAGGGATAATTCAAGCGCTAGGTCGCGGCCTTTCTGTGTGGGAAATAAAAGGCGCTGGCGTCTGTCGGTCGCCCCGGTTTGCTGGGCGATGTAATCATCTTCAATCAATTGTTTTAAGACCCGCGCAATGCTTTGTTTGGTGATTTTTAGAATGCCCAACAAATTTGCTACGGGAATGCCGGGGTTGCGATTGACAAAATGCAGCACGCGGTGATGGGCACGACCATAAGACAGTTTGGCCAGCATTGAGTCTGGATCGGCGACAAAATCTCTATAGGCAAAGAAGAATAATTCGATCAGTTCGAAAGAAATGCCATCTTCTTCAGACATCGGGAGTGTGATTACAGGGTCTGTTTCCATATTTCTGACTGTCTCGTTTTTTCCGCGTCTTGAACTTTTCTGATGATAATTCATATCGTCATTTGCTGGATGGAGGAATAATTTTCTTACTCTTCTTCAATATCTGGTTCATTTTCGTTTGTCACCTTTTGGCTCAACGGCAAAAGTCACAGAAAAATACGTCAGCAATGTTGACATAAATTGTTCTGTTTGTTACCTATATAGCACGTAAGGAGAAATTATTATCCGATTTTGGTTGTTAATTTTTCCAAATCTCATGTTTTTGCAAGAGTGAATCAATCGACTTTCTGACCATAGCGAGAGTTAAAAGACAAAGCAAAATGGTTGAAGGAAGTCAAACACAGCCAACGCAGAATTGGCGGTGCATACTAAGGAGAAAAACAATGGCGGGTCCCGCATTTGATCAACGTGAAGGGCATATCTGGTATAACGGCGAATATGTCGACTGGAAAAACGCCAAGGTACATGTCCTGACACATGGTTTACATTACGGCTCTTGTGTCTTTGAGGGCGTTCGGGCCTATGGCGGCGAGATTTTCAAGCTTGAAGAGCATACCGATCGCCTGTTTAAATCTGCCGAAGCGCTTGGTTTTGAATTGCCTTACACTCAAGATGCCTTGATGCGTGTTCAGATCGACATTCTTGCAAAAGAAGGCCTGACTGATGCTTACTTGCGCCCTGTTGCTTGGCGTGGTTCAGAAATGATGGGTATTTCGGCGCAGTCCAATACAATCAATGTTGCTGTTGCTGCTTGGGAGTGGCCGTCTTATTTCTCCCCCGAAGCGCGCCTCCAAGGCTTGCGGTTGGCAACGGCGGAGTGGCGTCGCCCCGATCCGCGTACCATCCCTTGCAAAGCCAAGGCTTCTGGTCTGTATATGATCTGCACCCTATCCAAGCATAAAGCAGAGCAAGCAGGATATAATGATGCCATGATGCTTGATTTCGAGGGCTATGTTGCTGAAGCCACGGGAGCGAATATTTTCTTTGCTAAGAATGGTGTTTTGCATACCCCGATGCCTGATTGTTTCTTGAATGGCCTCACACGACAAACCGTTGTGGATCTTGCCAGACGGCGTGGGATCGAAGTTATCGAACGCAAGATACGTCCTGAGGAATTGGGTGATTTCGAAGAGTGCTTCCTGACCGGCACTGCGGTAGAAGTGACACCGGTTTCCCAGATTGATAATTATGCCTTCACGCCTGGTGACGTTACCAAGACTTTGATGGATGACTATACCAGTGAAGTGTTGCCAAAAGCGGCGGCTGCTGAATAAATTTCGACAAAAAATGTTGATCAGAAAAGGCGGCGCTGAGAAGCGCCGTTTTTGTGTTTGGCCTTAGGTTTTGTGCCAGCGCGCAAGGGCTCGATCATCTTTGTCCCTGGCCTCAACCCAGCTGCTGCCTCCATTTTGCACGGTTTCTTTTTTCCAGAAAGGGGCGCGGGTCTTGAGGAAATCCATCATAAATTCCGCAGCTTCAAAGGTGGTTTGGCGATGGGAGGAGAGAGTGATCACGAGCACGATCCGGTCTCCCGGCAGCAAGGTGCCATAGCGGTGGATGATGAGGCTGTCTGTGAGGGTGGGCCAACGGTTTTGGGCCTCGATTTCGATGCGTTCCAATTCCGCTTGTGCCATGGCGGGGTAATGTTCGAGTGTCATGTCAAGAATACGCTGATCCCCGATCATGTCACGCACAAGGCCGGTAAATGACACTGCGGCACCGATGTCGGTGCGCCCGCCAACCAGCGCCTCTATTTCCATGCCGATGTCAAAATCTTCAGCCTGAAGCCGGACGCTCATGGCAGTTTCCTTTGAAGTAAAGCTTTTAAGGACTTAACCACCGGTCATTGGCGGGAAAAATGCGATCTCTTTGACAGTATTCAGAGGATCGGAATGCTCTGCATGGAATTGATCCAAAGCGACGCGAATGGTCTCTTTTTCGGAAAATGCGGCTGCATATTCCTCTCCGCGTCCTTGCTGCCAGCGCAACAGATCATCAACAGTGCTGATCGTGTCGGGAAGCTCCGCCTCTTCCTCTTCCAAACCAATGCGTTCGCGGATCCAAGCAAAATAGACCAGTTTCATCGTTAATCCTTGTCATGTTTTCACGCCACGGGCTTTTCGTCTTCTTGCATCCATTCAAGAGGACGCTGAGCCTATCGGATGAGCGTGTCGGTCTGGGCAAAGATAGCATAAAGGTTTGGGCGCCGTCATGGCCGATCGAAATGGCCGATCGAATTAATCGTCTAGCAGATATTGCATGCCTGCTCGGAAATAGTCATATCCTGTGTAGAGCGTCAACAGGGCCGATACCCAAAGCAGTGTCAGACCAATTTCGGTGTTATAAGGCAACACTTTGTCACCAGCATGCCCTGCCAGCAAAAAGCCTAGCGCGATCAGTTGTGCCGTGGTTTTCCATTTGGCGAGATTGGTCACCGGAACACTGACCTGCAGTTGGGCCAGAAATTCTCGCAGACCTGAAACCAGAATTTCCCGACATAGAATGATCACACCTGCCCAAATATGCCAACCATTTAGGGTTTGGTCCAATGCCAGCATCAAAATGCATACGGACACCAACAGCTTATCGGCGATTGGGTCGAGCATGCGCCCTAGTGCAGAATTTAAATTCCAGCGTCGCGCCAAATAGCCATCAAAAAAGTCGGTGATAGCGGCAATTGCAAAGATTCCCAAGGCGGTCCATCTTGCCGTTTCCAATTCAGGCCAAAGCAGACAAGCCACAACAGCAGGGACCGCAAGAATACGCGCGAATGTCAGGATATTTGGTAGGCTGAAAGTCGTTGAGACGTTCATGGGTGGACATTCCCTTTTGACGCAGGCCCGTTCGAAAGAGGACCTATCTAACACAAAGTGTCTGTTCCCCTTCAAAGCACGCCCAATGGGTTCCCGTCAATGCGACACCAAGGATAAGCAGTGATCAACTGTTGTCGTCATGAAAATAGGCGTGGATGGTGCTGGCCATTTGTTCGGATATGCCTTCTACGGCCAACAGATCTGATAGAGCGGCTCCCCTAACGGCTTTGGCTGTTCCAAAATGATGCAAAAGAGCGCGCTTGCGCGAAGGTCCGATGCCGGGGATGTCTTCAAGTCCTGTCTGGGAGATTTGCTTGCTGCGGCGGGCTCTGTGGGTGCCAATGGCAAACCGGTGGGCCTCGTCGCGCAAGCGTTGAATGAAATAAAGCACCGGATCCCGCATGGGAAGCATGAAATTGTCACGGCCAGGCATGCAAAAATTCTCCCGCCCAGCGTCCCGGTCTGGCCCTTTGGCGACGCCAACGATCGGGAGATCATGAATGCCTAAATCGGCAAGAATATCGCACACCACATTGAGTTGGCCGCGTCCGCCATCGATGAGCAACAAATCAGGCCAAGCCGGATCTTTGCTATGGCCCATGTTGTCTGAGCCATCGATGGTCTGGTCTGATGCGTGATCTGCTGGTTTGCCGCTTGCTTGCGCAGGGCGCGGACCGTTTTCTTTCAACAGGCGAGAGAAACGGCGCTGCAAGACTTCTTTCATCATGCCATAGTCATCACCGGGGGTGATGTCTTGGGATTTTATGTTGAATTTGCGATATTGGTTCTTCATGAAGCCTTCTGGCCCCGCGACGATCATACCACCCACTGCATTGGTGCCTTGAATGTGGCTGTTGTCATAGACTTCGATCCGCTTGGGTGGAGCGCCCAGATCAAAGACCTCTGCCAAGCCTGCCAGAAGTCGCGTTTGAGTGGATGTTTCGGCCAATCGGCGCCCCATCGCTTCGCGGGCATTGGCTTGGGCATGCTCCACCAGCTCGCGTTTTTCTCCGCGTTGAGGCGTTGATACCGCCACTTTATGATCGGATTTACTGGTAAGGGCTTCGGCAACGAGCTCTTGTTCTTCGATAATATGGGACAGCAACACAAGGCGAGGGCAGGGCTTGTTGTCGTAGAACTGCGCCACAAATGCGCCAAGGACCTCTTCTTCGGTCTGGCTTTTGTCTGCTTTGGGGAAATAGGCCCGATTGCCCCAGTTTTGACCGGTACGGAAGAAAAATACCTGAATACAGGTTTGCCCCCCATCTTGATAACAGGCAAAAACATCAGCTTCTTCTGTGTTTTGCGGATTGATGCCCTGATGGGATTGGATGTGGCTTAACGCAGAAAGGCGGTCGCGATAGATGGCGGCGCGCTCAAAATCCAGATCGTCGGCAGCTTGTTGCATCCGCTCGGAGATTTCTTTGCGCACGGATTGGCTCTTGCCGGAAAGAAACTGATGGGCTTCCTTGACCAAAAAAGCATATCCGTCTTCCGAGATCTCTCCTGTGCATGGGGCGGAGCACCGTTTGATTTGATAAAGCAAACAAGGACGGCTGCGGCTCTCATAGACCGAGTCGGTGCAGGTGCGCAGCAGGAAGGCCTTTTGCAAAGCATTGATTGTGTTATTGACCGCACCAGCAGAGGCAAAGGGGCCGTAATATTTGCCTTTGCGTTTGCGTGCGCCACGGTGCTTGGCGATCTGTGGTGCTGCGTGGTCCTCACCAATCAGGATATAGGGGAAGCTTTTGTCGTCGCGCAACAGCACGTTAAAGCGTGGGCGCAGGCGTTTGATTAAATTGGCTTCCAGCAACAAGGCTTCTGTCTCGGTGCTGGTGGTTACAAATTCCATGCTGGAAGTCAGCTGGATCATGCGCAATATACGGTTGGTCTGATTGCCGTGGCGGGCATAGTTGGAAACACGCTTTTTCAGATTGCGCGCTTTGCCCACATACAACACGTCGCCTTCGGCATTGAACATGCGGTAGACTCCGGGGCTGTTTGGCAAGCGGCGCACAAAATCGGCGATCACGTCAAAACCACTGGCGGGCTTTTTCGGTGTTGCGTCATTGGCGCTGTCCTGATTTTCAGGTATTTCCGATTCTTCTGACATGCAAAAACTGTAGTGGCAATGGAACCAAGCTTAAAGACAAATGTGCCCGACCCAAGAGGTCGGACAACTCAACGTGATGCGATTTGTGGTCAAGGGGATTAAAGAACATACGTGATGTAGGCCACATAGGCGGCAAGCATTGCCACCCCCTTGACGCGTGTCAACGGCATGTGCAGCAGGGCAACTGGCAACAGAATGGCGGATGTAGCCAACATGACCCAAAGGTCAAAATGGATCACCTCTGTAGGCACGGGAATGGGAATGATGGTCGCCGTGAGGCCCATGATCGCCAGAATGTTGAATATGTTGGAGCCGACCACGTTGCCAATAGCGACTGCAGACTGATTACGGATTGCAGCAACCAACGTCGTGACCAATTCGGGCAACGATGTGCCAAGAGCGACAACAGTCAAACCGATTGCGGTGTCTGAAACGCCCCAGTTTCTGGCAATGCTGGTTGCGCCTTCAATGGTCAGATGCCCACCAAGTGGCAGGCCGACAAAGCCAATAACGATGAACAAAATTGCAAGGCCAAGACTTGAAGGGGCTTCTTCCAGCATGTCGTCATCAATCAGATCACAAGGTTCGCCTTTTTGTTTGCGTGAGGTCCATACGGTCCAGCTGAGGAAAAAAGCCAGCAGGGCAAGCAATATAATGCCGGAGGTCAGATCCAGTAGGCCCTGCCAGCAGAGTGCTGTGAAGATGACTGAGACAGCGAGCATGAAGACCGTGCTGGAACGGGTGCCGCTTTCGTTGCACTGGGTCACACGAATGAGGGCGGGCAGGCCAAGAACCAAAAGCACATTTGTAATGTTGGACCCCACAACATTGCCGATCGAGATGCCTCCCGCCCCTTCAAAAGCGGCTTTCAGGGAAATGATCAATTCTGGTGCGGAGGTGCCGAACGAAACGATGGTTAGGCCAATGATAAGTGGGGGGATCCCAAGACGGGTTGCAAGCGCAATTGCGCCTCTAACCATAAGATCTCCTGCAATCAACAGCAGGATAAGGCCTCCAATGAGGTAAAAATACATCACCATGGATCGGCTAAAGTCCGTTTCTTCTGGATGGTTTGAGGCGCGAAATTTTGCTCGTTGCTGAGCTGTGGCATTTTATATAGGGATCACCAATTGCCATTTAAAGCCTAGTTGTCAGGGAAATGCCATTTCCCCAAATTTACTTTTCAGATTGTCGTGATGGTTGATCAAGCAATAGTTCACAGTTGTTATCTGGTACGTGTATTGATGCTTGCCAAGATCAAGGCCATAAAAAATGCCTGCATTATAAATGCAGGCATTACATAAATCTGATGGTTATGCTCTCAGGCGCTTTTTTGATCACCGAAGAGAACGGCAGTAGGCACCGTGGAGCTTCCAAGGATCGCGTCCGGTGATGCAGGCTTCTACGGCATAACCATAGCCCGCAAAACCAGCTTTTGCTTCAATCAAATAATAGATGTTTTTTTTGCGGCCTTGCTCGGTGTAACCGGTTGCGCGGCAAAAACGTTGAGCCACATATCGAGGGCCGTTGTCGCGCAGCTTGGATTGGCGAATGTGGTCAATCTGTTTTACTGGATCGCCAGACTGTACAACATTCTGTTCGGCAACAGATATAGTTCGGGTGACACGGGAGATTACGTCACTGCGGTCGCAATCAGGCAAAACGGAAGCGCTGGCCGTCGCGCCGGCTGAAAGCAACAAAGCGCCTGCAATAAAAAGATGTGGGTGTTTCATGCTGTCAGCTCCCCTGTGTGGGCTTGCAAAAAGGTAACGCGTGCAACTTCGCTGGTTCGGTGGGTTCCGTCAAGGCGGAAACGCAAAAAGGCTGTTCCTATCCCATACATGTTGCAACATTTGTCTAACAAGCCATTGGACTTGCTAAAAAATGGTTGGAATGACCTATCGAACTGACAGAATGCGCAACTTTCCGCGATTGCGGCAACTGCCGTTGAGGGCGGAAGCACTGCACCGTCGTGGCTTTCCATTTTTGTCCATACAGATCCGCACTTCGCGCAGTTTCTGTTTTTTGCACGTCACGAACAAACTGTTTCTGGGCAGGTTTGGGTTGGCCTTGAAAAAGGCTTGCTCTATTTCTTTTGTCGTCATCAAAACCGGTCGCGGCAAACCAACCAGGCTTTCAGGGCGTTTGATGGCCTTGAAACCTTTGACCGCCTTGCGGAAATAGTCGAGGGGATTCAACCCTGTGCAGGTGCCGTGCTTCTTCCATTCATGATAGATCAACCCACGACTGGGTGAAAATTTCAGCATTTGGTCGACGAGCTTGGAAGACGGTTTGCGAAAAGACGTGTTGCAATATTCCGGATAGCCTTTTTCATATTGGGGCCACAAGCCATGGACGACAAAGCCGTAATTGCGCTGAGAAAAACACTGGAGATTGTCCCGCCCCTTTTTGCCGTCGTCAGCGCAATAGGAGGGGGACCAAGAGAGCGTCAAAATATAATAGTCAAAATCGCCGGCCGATTTTGCAGTGGCATGTGTGGCCAGCGCAAGTATTGAGGCAAGCAGGGTCAAGTATGGTACCAAGAAACGGGCCGCTGATTTCGATTTTTGCATTTTGGTCCTTTCGGATCGTTCCTTATTATTATCGCTTCCCAGACTGTTTGAAACCGTCATTTGGCTTATTTGGGAGGGGTAATCCACTCGAGGCTGGACCGTTGTGCCGTTAGGCCAAACCGTTTCGCCAAAAACGGCAATAAGACAGCCAGTTCATCATGCAGAGTATAGGGCGGATTGATGATGAACAGGCCGGTGCCATTGAGCCGGTGGGCGGTGTCCAGTTTGTTGATGATTATCTCTGCACGCAAAGCATTGGGAATACCTGCGTCTGCGATCATTTGGGCCGCGACATCAACATCCCGTCGTGCCTTGATCGGATACCACATGCAATAGATTCCTGTTGACCAGCGTTTATAGCCCTCCAGAAACTGCTCTACCATGTAGGTATATTCATCCGGTTCTTCATAAGGCGGGTCAATCAAGACCAAACCGCGGCGCTCCAGTGGGGGCAGGTCAGAACGCAATGCCGACCAACCATCATCTTCGCGCAGGAAAAATCGCCGGTCCCGACCGCAATTGTCGCTTAGTAGATCAAAATCATCGGGATGCAGCTCAATGAAGAAGGCCCGATCCTGTTCGCGGCACATGGTTTGTACAATTTCGGGAGACCCGGGATAGGAGCGCATCTGCCCGTCGGGATTGAGCATTTTGATCACGTCAAGAAAGGGTGCGCACAAGGTCGCGATTTCGGGTGGTAATGGATCGCTACTTGGGCCTATCAACTTGCCAATGCCGCCGTTCCATTCTCCGGTTTTTTGAGCCTCTTCGCTGGACAGATCATACAGGCCGATGCCCGCATGGGTGTCGAGCGTGTAATAGGGCTTATCCTTCTTTTGCAGATACAAAAGAATGCGGCTGAGCGTGATATGCTTGAGGCAATCGGCAAAATTGCCGGCATGATAGATATGGCGATAGTTCATGGCTGATGTGACCGCGCGAGAGGAAATTATTTTGCTCGTATGGCTGAGTGGAGGCCGCCTGTCAAACATTTCTCGGAACATTGAGCATACCAAGGGATTCTTGTGCCGGTTTGGCCTCCGCTATTTGGCTTTCTTATCCGGCGCGGTATCGGTGGTGTCATCGGTGTCTGTTTTTTCGTCTTTATCTGTGTTCGCATCTGATTGCGTCGTCGGGCTTGCCTGACCTGATGCTTGTCCCGATTCCACTTCGTCAACGAAGGGATATATGATCATATCCTTTTCGCTGTCTTTCTCTTCACAGTCTCCGGCCAAACCGACTTGGGCAATGTGGAACCGACCCTTTTGCCAAGCATAGATGGTGAACTGGCGGCAAGAGCTGGTGCTTCCTTGTTTGGGGATTTCGGAGCGCAGCAGTTTGTTTTTTTCATCCCATGTGGGTTTTTGCAATTGGTTCGTCGAATACCAGCCAAGCTTGGTGTCCAGTTGCGGGAAGGAAAGCAGATTGGCCCATTCGTCGCGTTTGTTTTCAACCTGATAAAGCCGGAAGCTGTCGCCAGACAAACTGGATGAACAGATGAAACCATAAAAGGTTTGGGCCTCAAGATGAATAATGATGGCGCGATCTGCTAGCTCGTCATTGTCTATGTCAGCAAGCCAGCAGCCCATCGTGGCCCTGTGATTGTCGATCAATCGTTGCGGGATGTCCTCCGCACGGGCCGATCCGGTTAGACATGCAAATACAAGGGAGATCGCAAACAGGCTTGCTGATAGCCGTTGTTGAAATTCTGGCTGCTGAACAGGGCAAGTGGTCGTCCTTGGGTTGTTCTGTTTGGCGGTTGAACAGGGATGCATTGCCGTCTCTCCTGATAAACTCATTTGTTGCAAGGATAACTGACTCGTTGCATTTTAGCCACGTCTCAAAGGTTTAATTTGCCTGATTTTCATGGCCCACTTTTGACCGAGCATTGAGTCTGTTTGGTATTGGCTGAAGGGTTTCTGGTCCGATCCGGACCTTTGCATTTGCAAAAAAGTAGGCTAATCATAAACACAAATAGCTAGATGCAGAGCCATCCTATCTGGCTCTACCGACTTATAGACAGGACAGGATCCCTCATATGAAAGTTGCTATCATTCCAGTGACGCCATTTCAGCAAAACTGTACGCTGATTTGGGACGAGGAAACAGGCAAGGGCGTGGTGATCGATCCGGGTGGAGATGTCCCGCAAATTCTCGAAGTGCTTGAGCATGAGAAAATCGACGTTGAACGAATCTTGATTACCCATGGCCATATTGATCATGTGGGTGGTGCCGCTGAGCTGCGTGATGCTCTGGATGTTGACGTTGAAGGTCCGCATGAAGCCGATCGCATGTTGATGGAGCGCGTGGCCGAGCAAGCCATTCAATTCGGGTTACCTGCTGCCAAAGGATGCGAGCCGGATCGCTGGCTTGAAGAAGGTGATACGGTTGACATTGCTGGCATGGAATTCGACGTTCTGCATTGTCCCGGTCATGCGCCGGGGCATGTGGTGTTTGTCAATCAGGAAGCCAAATTTGCCATTCTGGGGGATGTTTTGTTCAACGGCTCTATTGGCCGCACTGATCTGCCCGGTGGTGATCACGCAACATTGCTTGCCTCGATTAAAAACAAAATCTTGCCTCTGGGAGACGACGTGTCTTTCTTGTGCGGCCATGGCGACCATTCCACCATAGGAGAGGAACGCCGAAACAATCCTTTCTTGAAGGGACTGTGACCATTGGCAAGTCGAGCAATTCGCCACAAGAAACCGCCGGAATTGAAGCTTTCCCATGATGACAAAATGCACCTGTCAGGGTTGCTTCAAAGTTATTTGCTAGAAGAGCTGGATCAGGAATTGGGCCGGTTTGAGGTCGAATTTCTTGTTGATCATCTGGCCAAATATATGGGGCCGCTTTTTTATAACATGGGTGTGCTGGATGCGCGCGCCCTGCTCGAAAAGCAAATGGATGATCTGTCTGACGCTTTTTATGGATTAGAACGCCCTATCGATAAGCGCTCGTAATCTCTGGCAATGTCTAACTGATCACCTTGAAGCACACTTTGGTGGTGCCTGCGTTTTTAAAGCCGAGCTTTTTGGCTGCTGCGCGGGTCACATCCAAAACGCGGCCTTTGGTGAAGGGGCCTCGGTCATTGATGCGGACGATGACTTTTTTGCCATTGCGCATATTGGTGACTTCAATCTTGCGACCGAACTTCAGTTTTTTGTGTGCCGCGGTCATTTTGGTGGGGTTGGCATATTCGCCTGATGCGGTTTTTGACGTCAATTCATACCATGATGCCTTTCCGCACTGGGCCTTTCCTGCTGCATGACTGACGTCCATTAGGACTGTGAGAAATAGCAGGCCTGCGCCAAGGATGAAAGTGGTGGTCGCCAGTCGGTTCATGTCGTGTGTCTCTTGGTTGCTTTGAGAGTGTCTCGGTGTCTGCGGCGTTTAAAGTGCAGCAAAGTGGCAAGAGTGTGTTGCGGTTTAAATCTGCTGCGAAGACGCCAGAAACTGTGTCAAAAAAGCACCAGTCAGTGCGCTCGCACCGTTGGGTGCCGCGCCAGAGAAACATCGGCATAGTCTTGGAACGTCGTTTTGCGCTCAAAGCTCCCCCTGAGCGCAAAGTCTAACTCTTACGGCCTCTGCGCTTTGGCGCTTTGCCTGCGCCCTTGGGTCTTTCGCGGTCCGTGCCCGGGCCCATGTCGTCTAGGTCTGGCTGTTTTATGCGGGTGTTTTTGGGCAAGTTGGCAGCGGCTCCATATTTTTGCTCACCCTTGTAGCTGCCTGCTTGTTTCTCAACGGCAGATTGGCGAGCGAGCGGATCGTCGGCGATGGCCAATTCGGTTTCCCGCAGTCGCTTTAGCTCATCGCGTAGGCGTGCTGCGTCTTCAAATTCCAGATTGGCAGCTGCGTCTTTCATGCGGGTTTCGAGGTCAGCGATATGGGCCGCGAGATTATGGCCGATACCACCGGGACCATCTTCGGCCAAACCTTTGTCGACTGTGACATGGTCGCTTTCATAAACCGAGCCCAGAATGTCGCCGATGTTCTTTTTGACGGACTGCGGCGTGATGCCGTGTTCGGTATTGTAGGCAACCTGCTTTTCGCGACGTCGATTGGTCTCACCAATCGCCCGTTCCATCGATCCCGTCATACGATCTGCATAGAGGATTACTTTACCGTCGACGTTACGAGCGGCACGGCCAATGGTCTGAACCAGCGAGGTTTCTGATCGCAAGAAGCCTTCTTTGTCGGCGTCGAGAATGGCGACCAGGGCGCATTCGGGAATATCCAGGCCCTCGCGCAACAGGTTGATGCCGATCAGGACATCGAAAGTGCCAAGGCGCAGATCGCGGATGATTTCGATGCGCTCCAATGTGTCTACATCCGAGTGCATATAGCGTACGCGGATGCCTTGTTCATGCAGATATTCAGTCAGATCCTCGGCCATGCGTTTGGTCAGGGTGGTGACCAAAGTGCGGTAGCCCTCGGCGTTTTTAAGGCGAATTTCACCGAGCAAATCATCCACTTGTGATGTTGCCGGACGGATTTCGATGGGGGGATCAATCAGGCCGGTCGGGCGAATGACCTGTTCGGCGAACACGCCGCCAGCTTCTTCCATTTCCCATTTGCCCGGCGTAGCAGAAACCGCGATGGTTTGCGGCCGCATGGCGTCCCATTCTTCAAAGCGCATGGGGCGGTTGTCCATGCAGCTTGGTAAGCGGAAGCCATATTCAGCCAAAGTCGCTTTACGCCTAAAGTCTCCTCGATACATCGCGCTAAGCTGGCCAATGGAAACATGGCTTTCGTCAATGAAAATTATGGCGTTATCGGGCAAATATTCGAACAGGGTCGGAGGCGGTTCACCGGGTTGACGCCCTGTGAGATAGCGAGAATAGTTCTCGATGCCCTGACAAGCGCCAGTGGCTTCCATCATTTCCAGATCATAGCGGCAGCGTTGTTCCAGTCGTTGAGCTTCGAGGAGGCGACCGTGAGAATTGAGTTCTTCAAGGCGCTCGTTGAGCTCTTTTTTGATGCTCTTCATCGCCTGATTGAGGGTCGGACGAGGCGTGACATAGTGAGAGTTGGCGTATAATTTTACAAATTCCAGCTCGCCCGTCTTTTGGCCGGTCAGTGGATCAAATTCCTTGATTTCCTCAACTTCGTCACCGAAGAAGGAAACCCGCCAGGCGATGTCTTCATAGTGGGCGGGAAATATTTCAACGACATCACCGCTGACACGGAATGAGCCGCGCTGGAAGGCAATGTCATTTCGTTTATATTGCAACGCCACCAGATCGGCCATCAGCTGGGTCTGATCCATTTCATCGCCGACTTCAATTTTGAAGCTCATTTCTGTATAGGTTTCGACCGAACCGATACCGTAAATACAGGAAACGGAGGCAATGATGATGACATCATCCCGTTCTAGCAAGGATCGCGTGGCTGAGTGACGCATGCGGTCGATCTGTTCATTGACCGTGCTTTCTTTCTCAATGAAGGTATCCGTGCGTGCGACATATGCTTCGGGCTGGTAGTAATCGTAATAGGAAACGAAATATTCTACCGCGTTGTTTGGAAAGAAGCTTTTGAACTCGCTATAGAGCTGTGCCGCCAATGTCTTGTTGGGCGCAAGAATGAGCGCAGGTCGGTTCGTCTTGGCTATCAGTTGGGCCATGGTGAAGGTTTTACCCGACCCCGTGACACCAAGCAGCACCTGTGTGGCTTCTCCATTCTGGATGCCTTCATACAGGTCCGCAATCGCCGTTGGTTGGTCGCCCGCCGGTTCAAAGTCTGTCACCAATTCGAAGGCGAGACCGCCCTCGGACTTTTCAGGTCGATCTGGACGATGGGGGCGCCACGGCTCTTCATCCATAAATTCGGGACGTCCGTGTTCTATCAAGGCTTCAAGAGCAGCCACGGTTTCGGTCACGCCGGAGCGATCGGGTTCTTTGCTCTTCTTTTGGGCCTTTTTGCGTTCTTTTGTGACCCGCTCGAGCTCTTCTGCTTTTTCCAGCGACATATCTAGGCCCGCAACGGGGTTCAATCCCCCGGCTGTCCTGTCACGCGCAGAGGCTTTTTCCGGGGCTTTTGCCGTGGCCTTCTTACGACGGCTCTTTGGTTTTTCCTGAGAGGGGGGCGGTTTTATTTCAGCGCTTTGTGCTATTTCTTCGGCCCAATCTGCAATGGAACCAGAGAGGGGCACGCCTTCAAAGGCGGCTTGCGGTGCTTCGCCCAAACCTGAGGCTTTGGAGTTGCCTGAAACCTTGCCGGCGTTTTTGCGATTGTCCGATGCCATCTGAATGCCTTTTTGATTGGAACACTCAATATAGTGGAACAAAGAGGGACTATGAAGGGGCTGCCAACAATAATTACGCCCCTTGTGAAGGAGTATTGTACTTTCGTTAGAAATGCCAATTTTGTCTGGAAATATTTATTACAACATTCTAATATTCAATAATAATAATATAGTTTGATTTTGGCCCATCACTTGAGAGACGAATGGTTTTCATCCGCCGCTAAGGAGGGGCAGAAGGAGGTCATGTATGACTCATGTTGTGGTTCTTGGTGGTGGTCTTGGAGGTCTTTCTGCGGCTTATGAAATTCGCCATGTTTTGTCCAAGCAAGACAAAGTGACGGTGGTTTCCAATAAACCATTCTTTCAATTCACTCCATCTAATCCTTGGGTGGCCGTAGGCTGGCGTACCAAAAAAGACATCACGCTGGATTTGGCTTCCATTTTGCCAAAACATAAAGTGGATTTTGTCTGTTCCTCGGTGGAAGGACTTGATCCTGATAAGCAGTTGATCAACCTAGAAGATGGTTCTTCTGTTTCTTACGACTATCTAGTGATTGCGACAGGGCCTGATCTCGCCTTTGACGAAATCGAAGGGCTGGGACCAAACGGGCACACCATTTCTGTTTGCGACGTGGATCATGCCGTTTCCGGTAATGAAAAGTGGGAGGCTTTCTGTGCTGATCCCGGTCCCATTGTTGTGGGCGCCGTACAGGGTGCATCTTGTTATGGTCCTGCATATGAAACGGCAATGATTTTTGATACAGACCTTCGCCGCCGCAAATTGCGTGATCAGGTGCCGATGACCTTTGTGACCTCTGAGCCTTATGTTGGTCATTTGGGGCTTGGTGGCGTTGGCGATACCAAGGGCTTGCTGGAGTCCGGCTTTCGTGAACGGACCGTCAACTGGATCACCAATGCCAAGGTGGACAAGGTTGAAGATGGTGTGATGCATGTGACCGAGCACACCGCCGATGGTGAAGTCAAAAAGCAGCATGAATTGCCATTCAAACATTCCATGATGCTGCCTGCCTTCCGCGGCATTCCTGCGCTCATGGGCATTGACGGGCTGGTCAATCCGCGCGGATTTGTCATTGTCGATAAACATCAACGCAATCCAAAATATCCCAATATTTTCGGCGTTGGCGTCTGCATTGCCATTCCGCCTTATGAAAAGACCCCTGTGCCGGTTGGCGTGCCCAAAACCGGATATATGATCGAATCTATGGTGACTGCATCGGCGCTTAATCTGAGTGAGATACTCAAAGGCGAAGAGCCAACGCATCAAGCAACATGGAATGCAATCTGTCTGGCTGATTTTGGGGATTCGGGCATTGCGTTCGTCGCTATGCCACAAATACCGCCACGCAATACCAATTATGCTTCCCAAGGAAAATGGGTGCATCTGGCCAAGATTGCCTTTGAGAAATACTTCCTGCGCAAAATTCGCAAGGGTGACACAGAGCCTTATTTCGAACGCGTGATGTTAAAAATGCTTGATATTGGCAAAATCAAAAGCTGATTGATACAGGATGCGGCTGCAAAGCCAGAAAGACAAAAAGCCGCCGATCGGGTTTCCTGTTGGCGGCTTTGGCAATTGAGAGACCTTTTAAGCCGGTTGTTTGGCTTGATTCCTCCGTTTCAATCGCTTCTGTATTTGGGGCATCAATTCGACCAGTAAGATACAGGAGAAAATCATCGCACAGCCAAGCATCTGAATGGTGGTAAGACGTTCCCCCAGAAGAAGCGCGCCAAACAGGGCCGCGAATAGACTTTCGCTCGACAGCATAATCGCGGCATCCGATGGTGGTGTGTGTCGCTGGGCTATGGCTTGCAGAGTGAAGGAGAGGCCGCCGGACAGGATGCCCGTATAGGCAATTTCGATCCACGCCCCACTGATGCTTGACAGATCAATCACTTCAAAAATACTACCCAAGACGGTGCCTATGATACCGGTGGTCAAAAACTGGATCCATGCGACGGTGATGGGGTTGCCATATTGCTTTACCAAACGTCCGATGAAAATGATCTGCAAAGCCCAAAACAGAGCTGAGATAATCATCAAGATGTCGCCGGTTTTCATTGCGTTCAAGCTTCCGGACAACAGATAGGCTCCCGTCAGCGATAGAATGACAATTGGCCAGACAAACGGGTTTGGTAGTGTTCTAAATAGAATGAAGCCCATAATCGGTGTCAGGACGACATAAAGCGCGGTTAGAAAACCGGCATTTGTGACCGATGTGGTGTAAAAGCCATATTGCTGCACAGCCATGGCGATGAAGAAGATCACGCCAACCAAAACGCTTTTGACAATACCTGTCAGTGGAATCCGATTGGTGCTTTTTCTCCATTCGATCCACGCAAAGGGGGCGACTGCTATGGCGGCAAGCAAAAAGCGCATGCCATTGAATCCCAATGGTGCCATTGAGTCCATCGCTGTAGATTGCGCCACAAAAGCAGCCCCCCAAAAAAGGGCGGCGATGATCAATAGCACATTCGCGGTCAAACGCGTCATAGTGGACACCATGGATAAGGGAGGACATAGGAGGCCGCCGCGATTGCGCCGACCACAATGCCTGTCTTCTAGGTCATTGCCCCATGTGCGGCAAACAAAAAATTTTTATCAATGCGCAAGAATGGCTGATGAATTATTCTATTTCGTAGGGGAGATGCGCAACAGTTTACCTTTGGAGGAATCGGTGAGAAGCCAAAGCGCACCGTTTGGTCCTGAACTGACATCCCTAATGCGGCCATAGGCATTTTCCAGCAAGATCTCTTCTCCGGTCACTTCGCCGCCGATGACTGTTAACCTGATCAGCTTTTTATGTTTGAGGGCTCCGACAAACAGGCTGTTCTGCCAGTGAGGAAAAAGAGTGCCGCTGTAGAAGGCGAGACCGGACGGTGCGATCGATGGGTCCCAATAGTAGACGGGCTGCTCCATACCATCTGCTGCGCTGCCTTTGCCGATTTTGCCTCCGGTGTAATGCTTGCCATAGCTGATCGTCGGCCAGCCGTAGTTTTTGCCCGCCTCGGGCCGATTGATTTCATCGCCGCCACGCGCACCATGCTCCACGGTCCAGAGCTTGCCTGTTAGTGGGTGGATGGCCGCGCCTTGCGGGTTTCGGTGACCAATGGACCAGAGGCCGTCACGTGCGGACCCGCTTGTTGGGGCAAAGGCAGGATTGTCAGCCGGATTAGTCCCGTCTGCGAGGAGGCGGATGACCGACCCTGATGCGTTGCTGGTGTCCTGCGCGCGCGGGCGTTCGCCGTGGTCACCAAAGGTGACATAGAACGTGCCATCCGGTGCAAAGGCGATGCGGGAGCCAAAGTGGTGGCTGGCAGAGCTGGGTTTGACTTGATACAGAAGCTGATGGTCAGTGAGGGTTGGCTCTTCGCTGTTCAGGCCTGTGAGTTTTGCCCGCACGACAGCGGTGCCCGAACCGCCTTTGACTTGTCTGGCGAGGGTGAAATAGACCCAGCCATTGTTTTTGAAGTCGGGATGAAGTGCCACGTCCAACAAGCCGCCCTGTCCCTCCACTTGGGCGCGAGGAGGCTTTGAAACCTTGACTTTCTTGCCGGTTTTTATATTGACCAACCAAAGCGAACCAATCCTTTCGGTTACCAAGGCACTGGATGGTGTGACAAACGCCATGCCCCATGGACGATTGAACTCAGCGATGTCTTCAACCGTGATTGGGCCGTGTTGGGTCTGGTGTTGGGCTGTTTTGCTCATCGCGCTTTGCACGGACAATAACAACAAACAGATTGCAGGCAAAAAACGAACCGGTGTGCGCATTATAACAAGCTCCTCGTTGGTGTTCTGGTGGTGTTACCATTGCGGCTGGACCAGATTGAGGCAAGTCACTTGCTGGTGATCACTGGGGGGCGACGCGATCGGCTATCGCGATGAACCGCAGGGGGCCCTCAATCAAGCTGTCGAAGGGCCAGCAGGACGTTATGATCAGTTGCGATGACTGGGTGTCTTTGATCAGGCCTGACTGATCCCAGCGGACGATGCGCATCTCATTTACTTGATAGATCATTGAAGGGCCAGCCATTGGCTCCACTTTGATCAGGGCTCCTTGTTCGAGACGGAAAAGGGCCTTGAAATGCGTGTCTCTGTGGGCTGCAATTACGCTGGTCCCGTTGCCGCCCAAAGAGGCGGATTGCTCCAGAAGCACAGGACCAAACGCAAGGGCCTCACCGCCGGCTTCCTTGAGGACTATGGCTTGTAGGTTCAATGCTTTGATAGAGAGTTTGGCTACGGGCCAACTGTCCGCCCATGACCATGCTTTTTGTGGCTGTCCGGTTTCGCGGCTGGTTTGCCATGCGCGCTCAAGCAGATATTGAGCTAGCTGAGCCTTCATGGGAATCCAAAAGCCCCAAAGCACAAACCCGCTGCCCACAAGGCTGAGCAGCAAAACTGCCATGGGTAGGGTTCGGGGTAATAGGCTTTTCAAATGATGACAGAGAGGCAAGGGTGTGCCGCTTTCTGTTGTTGGGGTTAGAATGTAACAGCGCGCGAGCATGTGTCTCGCGCGCTTTACTCTAGTTAGCTTGCTTTTGAATTTGAACCGGCGTTGGGGCCGATTTGGCGCCATTGCATCCATGCAAACAGGCTACCCGCCAGTGACAACAGTGCGATCCCCAATATGATCATCAGGTCAGAAGATGTTGCTGTTTTGGGTAGCATGATCTGTGGCTGCGTGTTCTGCGCACTGGCCATCTGCATGGGAGCAGACTGCGGTGCTGGTTTCACTGCCAATAGGGTCGCACTGGCAGCAAATCGCTGCGATATGCCCGATTTCTTTATGCGGGCCGTGGGGGATGTCATCGCTTGTGACCTCAGGCCCTGTGGTGCTTGGGCTGCCATTTCTGCTTCAGCACCAAAGACTTTATCCATTTCCCAACCATCAGGTAGATTCAGCGGTACTTTTTTGCTGTCCAGCGGGGTTTCGCTTGGTCGTGAAGGGGTGACGTCAATGGCGACAAGGCTTGTGAGGCGGGTGACAAGATGATGCTGGAGGCCCAAACTCTCAATCGCTTTGTCGAGAGCTGTGTTGTTATTGGAGAGCAGGCGCTCATTTTCCAACTGGCGGATTTTGCCGCGTGCCCACAGCTTGCCGATGGCTTGTGATTTGGCCGCTTTGGCCAGATCGACGCTCATACTCCAAGGCTGGTTGTCAAAACGACCTTTGAGGGTCAGTTTATCACCCAGCTTTTGGGCTTTAATTGCCACAATGACCGGCTCGCCCAAATAAAGGTCGGGAAGATCGCTAGGAGATGCCTCAACGCCTTCTGCCCCTTCCAGTTCGATTTCCAAGTCGGTGGCGGCTGGTGTCGTCAATTGGGTGAAAAGCGAGCCCATTTGACTTTTGACTTCGGCAATGTCGCCGATATGGGTGAAGGTGCCGCGTCCCACTTCAGCCGCACGGGACATGAAAAAGCTGTTGGGTGCAGAGCCAATGCCGACGGTGAAAATGCGGGAACGACCCTTTTGGGATTTGATCGCTTCGAACAATTGACGTTCATTGCCGATGGCCCCATCGGTCAAAAAGATAACCTGTCGCAGTGTCGGAGCTTTGGGGTTCGGGTCCTTTAACGCCTCGAGCATCGCTGGCAGCATTTCGGTGCCGCCTTCCGCTTTGATCGACCGAACCCAGTCTTGTGCCGTGTCGATGGTTTCGCGATCTGCAGTTTTTGATGCAGAGAACAATTGGCTCATCTGGTTGTTGAAGCGGATGATCTGGAATTTGTCTTGCGGCTTCAACTGTCCCAACGCTTCAATCAAACTGGATTTGGCTTGCTTGATGGAGGGGCCGGCCATGGAACCGGACTGGTCGATGACAAAGATGACTTCGCGGTCAGGTGCTGTCAGGGTTTTGCTCAACTTGTAGGGCGGAGTGATATAGGCCAGCACATAGTGTTCGGCGGATTTGGCGTCGGCGTCGGTCTTGTTCCCATCGCCGATGCGTGTTTGGGTGAAGAGCCCCAGATTGGGCGTTTGGCCTGCTTTTCCCGTCCATGTCAGCAGGAAATCTTTGTCCGCTGGGACTGCGTCTTGTTTCAGGGTCAGGGTGATGGTGTCGTCATTGCCAGGCTCGATGTTGACATCATGATAGTGGCTGACAACATCTTCCAGCGGGAAACCGGCTTTGAGGGCAACGGTTAATGTAACCGGATTGGTTTTGGGTTCTTTTTCGGGGTCCAGAACCGGCGCTGTTATTGTGTCGCGGTCTGGAACAGGGTCTGTATTGCCCCAGCCGTCGTTGCTCTGCTGCTGATTGGCTTGATATTCTATGACGGCTGGAGAGGTTTTGCCATCGGGTTGTAGCGTGGAGCGACCACCAACGGCACACGCAGGGAAAATCGATCGTCTTTGCGCGGCACTGTTTGCTGATATTCAATCTGGATGGTTATGGACTCATTCGGCCCAATGTTGGCTACTGCGTTGGTGAACAGATTGGGTCGCTGCTGTTCTAGCAAACTGGCTTTTTTGCCGTCGCGTTTGGCGGCCTCATATAGGGCGCGGGCTTCCTGTTTGGGTTTGATCAGGCCTTCTATGAGACGGTCGCCGATCTTCATCTTTAACTGATCAACCGCTGCATTGTCAGGCAAAGGGAAGACATAAATGCCCTCTAACCAAGAATCGCTGGGGTTGAGAAATTTTTGAGTGACGATCGCACGGGCCACTGGTCCTGTAACATCGAGCTTGATGTCGGTCGCGACTTTGGGCGCCTCGATGAATTTTCCAGCTTCCTTTGCCTTGAACAACAGGCCGCCGGATTGCATGGCATTGGGCGTAACCAAAAGGGGAGAGATTGTTTGCATCGGCTCGGTGATGGATTGAGCTATTGGCGCAGTTTGCGAGGGGGCTGCATGCGCAGAGGCCACCGTGAGACCGATAGCCATCGCAAGGGCATAAGCCCCCAGCCAGACCTTAAAGGCGGTAGAGATGGATTTGTCGTGACGGCTTTTGTGGCTCAAATCGATGCTGTGCCGAGTGTGTCTGCGTTGAGCAGTGTCTGGCTTGAACAGTGGCATTGTTTTTTCCCGCAGAGGTTTGTTGGTCAATCTGTTTCTGGGAATAGTTTTTCACGAAAATGCGGCTCTCATTTGTGAAAAAAGGGGCGGAAGCGGACCCATATTGTGACCATTGTGTGGCTCGCCAGTTACAAGGTGGTAAGGATGTTCACGTTGGATTTACCGACTTGGAGCTATTGGGTCTTTACATGGATATATTTGTAAATTATAATATTAGGAATAATTAATATAATGGGAGTGTTTCCATGTGTCTTGATCGCGCTATGTTCGCCTTTGCCGGAGCTATGATTTTGGTATCGGTCGTGCTGACTGCATTTGTCAGCCCTTTGTTTGTTTGGTTCACCGTCTTTATCGGTGCCAACTTGTTTCAATCTGCCTTCACTGGCATCTGTCCGGCTGCCATGATTATGAAAAAGCTTGGTCTTAAACCAGGCAAAGCTTTTCAATAAGATTTTCTCTTTTTGGCGACGCCATAAATAATGAAGCCGCGGTGAATGCCGCGGCTTTTTTGTTTGAGGCCTTGTTGCCAGGATAATGATTACCCTTTGGGATGTTTGAGCAGTTCTGGCTCTTGTTCTTCAAGATAGGCTTCTTCGGCTTCGGTCAGCTCAATCCGTTCGTATCCTGTGATCATGGTCCTGATGTAATGGAAGACTGTTTTGCCCGTCGTTGTCATATAAACATGGATGACAACAAAGGTGATCATCATGAAAGCAGCTGCCGTATGGGCAAAGGCCACCAGCGTGAAGAGTTGCCGTCCACTATCGAGATGAGCCCAGAGATTGTAGAGTAAATAGGCAATGCCAGACAGCCACAATGCTGGACCTATGATCACCATGAAGGTGAGATAGGCCAGTGATTGCAGGGCGTTTTGTTTGCGTTTGAGGCTCTTGGAATAGGGATGTGGAGCACCGGTTATAATGCCAAAAGCATAGAATTTGATTACGGCGAGCAGGCCTTTGTTGTTTGGTAAATAATGGCGCCATTGGCCCGTCGTGAAGTTCCAAAAAGTGGTGAAGAGCCACAAAATGATAAGCACAATCGCTGCAATGGTGTGGATCATGACCGCCAGAGGAAAGGGAATGAGATCAAACGTGCCATGCAGATTAAAGCCGCTGATGGCAAGAATGAAAATCAGTAGGGCTTGCGACCAGTGCCAGAATCGCTCGTAGCGGGAATAGATCTTTACAGCCCGTTTGCTTGCATCTGGTTTGTCTGCGTGTGCATTGTTGCCAGAGCCCGAGGGTGAAGAGGTAATATCAGTCATCATTTTGTCCCCTTATGCCTCATTTTTGCGATTGCGGAACAGGATGCGTAGCAAGCCATGTAGCAAGACACCCAGAAGGGTCAGGCCAAAGGCGGCGTAGCCGATCCAATCAAGCCACTTGAAGGTGTCCCTTCCTGGAAGATAAAGTCCGGTAACGCCGTCAAGTCGGCCATGTTTGGCGTGGCATTCCTGACATCTCACTGCATCCCCTTTTGGTGCGACCATATGGGTGATGGGCCAATACATAATGGTGTCCGCAAAACCCAGTTTGCCGGAATAAGGCTTGTTGACAAACTCCATTCCAGCTTTGACCGATTTGCTCCAGTCAAAGTTGGTCCAGAGCGCAGTGTCGTCTTGGCCGTAGACATGGTTGTTGACCAGCTGGTTGTTTGCCATGTCATAAGGTTGACGGGATTCCATCCGTTTAAAGGGCCAGATGCGAGACTTTCCATCGGTGGGCGAGCCATGCAGGGCGTTTAATTCCACTGGTTTGGTGGGGTCTATTTTATCGTCAATCAAGGTATACGTGTATTTGCCATTGAACCAGGCATAGTGTGGCTGGACATTTTCTTGATATTCAAAATTGCCCTTTTGCGACATATAGCTCAGATGGCCGTGTTCATCTTTGGTGCTGTAGGGTTTGCCGTCTTTCAATTTGCCGGCGGTTGACCAATCCCACAGCGTTTTGGTGGCGACACCACCACGCGCAAATTCGGGGATGTGACAGGTCTGACACGCCACCGTATCGGTATGATCATTCAGTTTGATGCCCATCAGATGGTCGCCCTTGTGGGGGCGGTCCGAGTGGCAGCTTTCACACGAGGCCGATGGTTGCATCAGTCCAGCCATTTGGTCTATTTTGCGGACTTTGGCGGTCTTGGTGTCGTGCCCTTGATTGGTTTTCATCGTTGGTTTGGCTTCGCCGCTGTAACGAGACCCCGGCCATTGGTGACTGGTGCCCGAATGGCAAGCCGTACAGGCCATGTTCAGCCCGTCTTCGCGCATATGCACATCCAGTTTGACGTCCGGATGATTGAGCGAGCTATCAAGATCGCCATGCTTCACACCATCGCCGCCGCCACCATAATAATGGCAAGAGCCACAATTCTGGCGTTGGGGGTTGGTGACTGATTGTGCAGCCTTGGCAAGGTCGGGCGGTTGTTTGATCTCGCCGGCCCAAGGGGTGGGCTCATAAAGCGGATGGCCAGCCTTGGTGGGAAATTTGCTGTAAAGCGCAGTATCTGCATGGCAAACGAGGCAATCGACTGCTTCTGGCTCGCTTGGAGGATCCTTGCGCATGTCGTCCCAGCCGTAGCCTGCGTGACATGAGGTGCATCGAGGTTCGTTGGAGGCTACGTTGCCACAGAAGGCATTGATGACTGTCCGCTTGCCAAGGGTCTGTCCGGTGTCGGGGTTTTTATATTCCCATTTCCAATGGATGGAGCCATGAACTTGGTCTGCGGCTTCTGTGTGACAGGTCAGGCAGGCTTTGGTAACCTCTGGTCCGGACTTAAAATCCTGTTGGAGAATTTCAAACTTTGAATGATCGGCGGTTCCACCAGCGGCCTTGCCGGATAATTGAAGGCCATCGGTTTTTGCGACCGATTGGGGCAAGGGAGAGACTGGGTTGGCTATTGCCAAAGTGGAATTGCAGATTAGCAATAGGCCCGTAGCGGCAGTAACCGTTGAAAATAATGCAGCAAGGGTTCCAAATCGGAGCCGCCGCTGTATGGCTTGGGGGGGTGCAAGGCTCGTCATGGGTCCTCCGAACATTTGCAATATCTGTCAAACGGCTGAACCAGGAAAGTTGAGCCAGAATGGGTCGGTCCTTGTTTAAATAGGTAGCAAAAGTGCGACTCTATCGCGCCAACCTATTAAACAGGATTATAATATACTTGTTTAGAATATTCGACTGTATCTAAGTGGACATTGTGTCACACGACCAAGGATTTAGTCGAAGAGAGACGGGGCTGGATTTTGGGTGAGGGTAGGTGACCTGCATACTTATCAGTATGTTGAATTTTAAAAATCCAAACGGTTTTGCGTGTTGCCTGTACGCAAGGCGGCACCCCTCCGCGACTAATCGCACAGAAATTTGACTTGTTTCAAAAAGGCTTAGCTGGTTGGCGATGGCCAGAAAATTTGTGACTAGGTGAAAATCCGTAGTTTTGAAACATTTGTAGGTTTAGCCCTGTTGGTTGGGTACGAATGTGTGCAAGAATATTAGTCAAACCGCCGCCAAACTGGCCAAATCTAAGGCAGGTTCGCTTGAAAAGTCTCTGGGGCTGCACTAGGGTTGCCCTGCGGACGCGCAGGGGATGCATCTCTGCGCATGGGTTCGTTTGACTCTTTTTAGCTGAATATTTGGAGGGCTCCATGAGCTTTATCGCCGAGCAGCTTTCGCGCGTGAAACCATCTGCAACCATTGCAGTTTCCAACAAGGCGCGTGAACTCAAGGCCGCTGGTCGTGACGTCATCGGTCTGGGTGCCGGGGAACCGGATTTTGATACCCCGGATAATATCAAACAAGCCGGTATTGACGCGATCACACGAGGCGAAACCAAATATACAGCGGTGGATGGCATTCCCGAGCTGAAAAAGGCCATTGCGGCGAAATTCAAGCGCGAAAACGGTCTCGACTATGACCCCGCCCAGTGTTTCGTTGCACCCGGTGGCAAGCCGATCATTTATAATGCCATGATGGCGACGCTTAATCCGGGTGATGAGGTCATCATTCCTGCTCCTTATTGGGTGTCTTATCCCGATATCGTTCTGCTTGCTGGTGGAACGCCTGTAGCCGTTGAAGCAACGATGGAAACGGACTTCAAATTGCAGCCTGAACAATTGGAAGCTGCGATTACTGACAAAACCAAATGGTTCATGTTCAACTCGCCTTCCAACCCGACAGGCGCGGCCTATAGTCGTGAAGAGTTGAAAGCACTGACCGATGTTTTGGTCAAACATCCTCATGTTTGGGTGCTGACCGATGATATGTATGAACATCTGGTTTATGATGATTTTGAATTTGTCACGCCGGTACAGGTAGAGCCTTCTTTGAAGGATCGCACGCTGACCATGAATGGCGTGTCAAAAGCCTATGCCATGACTGGTTGGCGCATTGGATATTGTGCAGGTCCGCTTGAGCTGATTGGTGCGATGCGCAAAATTCAGTCTCAGTCTACGTCTAACCCGACGTCTATTTCGCAGTGGGCGTCTGTGGAAGCGCTGAATGGGCCACAGGATTTCATTCCTGAACGGGCTGCTGTGTTCAAAGAACGCCGCGATATGGTTGTTGCATTGCTCAATGAATGTGAAGGTTTGAGCTGCCCAATGCCTGAAGGAGCCTTCTATGTGTTTCCATCATGTGCTGGCACCATTGGTAAAACTGCTCCATCAGGCAATGTTATCAAAAATGACGAAGATTTTGTCACCGAACTGCTGGAAGGTGAAGGCGTTGCTGTGGTTCAGGGATCTGCCTTCGGTTTGAACCCTTATTTTCGCATTTCCTACGCCACTTCAACAGAGGCTTTGACCGAAGCCTGTGGCCGCATCAAGCGCTTCTGCGCCGCTTTGAAATAATTGATTTCAAAAATTCAGATCACATTCAACGGCCCGCACAAAGTGTGGGCCGTTTTTGGTTGGTCGGATGTATCGGCCTGTTCGCCCCTGTTTTGCGGGTGAAAGGGGGCACAGATTTGTCAAATAGCAGTGACTCAGCGCCGCAATCGCAAGTTTTTTTGCGTTTGATCAAACAGTGCTGCCATTTCTGGGCTAAGCTCATAGCTATTCTGTCCGACAATTTGGCAGTTTGATGCAGTCTTTTGAACAAAGGAGTTCTGTCAAACGCACGATTAACATCAGGTAGGAGCGTGTGCTGTCTGTCAAAGGATGATGCATGTCTGGTGCGGACGTCATACCAAACAGAAAGGAGGATCTGCCATGGGACAAGCAGGCAGAAGAGTCGAGGGTCCACGTTGCGTAGCGATCGTAGGGCCCTTTGGAAGCGGTAAAACTACTCTCCTTGAAGCCATCTTGGCACGCACTGGCGCTGTGAATAAATTCGGATCAGTCGATGCTGGAGGATCCGTCGGCGACAGTTCGAACGAAGCCCGAGCCCACCATATGTCTGTGGAGGCGAACATTGCTGAAACAGACTTTATGGATGACACCTACACTTTTATTGATTGTCCAGGATCTGTCGAATTCCAGTTTGAAAGCCAACCGGCGCTGTCCGCAGTTGATTTGGCTGTTGTGGTTTGCGAACCGGATGTGAAGAAGATCCCGGCGCTGCAGGTCATTTTAAAGAGCCTCGAAGAGCGCAATATTCCCCGCATTCTTTTCCTGAACAAAATGGATAAATGCACCAGCCGTGTGCGTGAGATGGTTGAGGCTTTGCAAGTGGCAAGTGCAGCGCCTCTGTTGTTGCGACAAATTCCCATTTGGAAAGCCGAAAGCGCCATCGGTTATATCGATTTAGCGCTTGAACGTGCCTTTATGTATAATGAGCATGCCCCCAGTGAACTGGTTGATATGAGTGCAACCGATCAAGAACGCGAATGGGACGCGCGTTATTCTATGCTCGAAACACTGTCCGATTACGACGATGTTTTGATGGAACAATTGCTGGAAGATCGCGAACCTTCCGCAGATCAGGTTTTTGAAAATCTGGTTGAAGAAATGCGACAGGGACAGGTTGTTCCGGTTCTGATTGGCGCTGCGGAGCAAGAAAATGGTATCATGCGGCTGCTCAAAGTGTTGCGTCACGAAGGCCCCGGCATTGAGACCACAGCAAAACGACTGTCTTGTCCTGAGCCAACCGATGGGTCAGCTATTCTGCAAGTGATGAAGAGCATACACACATCCCACGGTGGGAAATTGTCTATTTCGCGCATCCTGAAAGGATCCATCAAAGACGGGGATGTTTTTTATGGCGCGGACGGAGATGAAATCGGCCGTATGTCCGGTTTGTTCCATGTTCAGGGGCAAAAAACCATCAAGGACAACCAAGCGGATGTTGGTGAAGTCATTGCGCTGGGGAAATTGGATAATGCCCACACCGGTATAACCCTGACCACATCCAAGGCCGGGATTGATGCGCTCGATAGCCATGCATTGCCTGCACCTGTCTATGCCATGGCGGTTCGGCCAAAAGAACATCGTGACGAGGTCAAGCTGCATGCAACATTGCAAAAACTGGCGGAAGAAGATCCGTCTTTACTGATCGAGCAAAATCAGAATAGCGGTGAGACCATTCTGTATGGTCAGGGCGAAATGCACTTGCGTGTGGCGCTGGAGCGGCTTGAAGGAAAATATTCGATCAACATCGAAAGCCAAGACCCAGCTGTGCCTTATAAGGAAACCATTCGCAAATCTACCAGTGTGCGCGGGCGTCATAAAAAGCAATCTGGCGGGCATGGTCAGTTTGGGGATGTCCTGATTGATATTAAACCCCTGCATCGTGGTGAAGGCTTTGCTTTCACTCAGACGATTACTGGCGGTGTTGTGCCCAAAAACTACTTTGGGTCTGTCGAAAATGGTGTCAAAGATGCCCTTGTGAAAGGACCATTGGCTGGTTTTGAAGTTGTCGATGTTGCTGTTAACCTCAGTGATGGATCCTATCATGCGGTGGATTCGTCGGATCAGGCCTTCCGGTCTGCCGGAACACTGGCAATGCGTGAGGGACTGCCAGACTGTAGTCCGGTTTTGCTCGAACCCATCATGAATGTGAAGATTGCGGTTCCTAACGATGCAACACCCAAGGTCAACACCATCGTGGCGGCCCGACGTGGTCAACTTCTGGGCTATGACGCCCGTCCTGATTGGGAGGGGTGGGATATTGTTGAATCTCTAATGCCTCAGTCCGAGATCGGTAATTTGATCATTGAACTTCGGTCTGTCTCGGCAGGGGTTGCTTCATTCGAGGCTGTTTTTGATCACATGCAAGAGTTGACCGGACGCAATTCTGATCTTGTTATCGAGGCTGCCAAGGCTGCTGAATAAGCTTTAGCAAGACACACCACTATAATAACGGGGCTACTGCCCCGTTTTTCTATGGGGTTCGGGTGTCATTAGGCAGCAGCCGGAGGCGTTTGCCTAAGCCTTTTTTGAGGGCCTTTATCGAACACAATACCCCAGCGTTTGGCCTTGAGTAAGATCGAGCGCATAGCTCAGGGAAACCGGCAACTCTTAAAGGAGTATGGTGCTGCAAGCATTGTTAGCACGTGCGCGATGGTAGAGAAGTGTAGCCATGATTGCCACTTTTTTACAGTACAAGATAAAGGGCCGACTTTAAGAAAGTCTAACCTTACTGTCGACGCGGAACAGCGAATGAACGGCGATACTGTTGTCCCTCAAGTAACACCACACGAGATGGTGATTTGAACGCGAGCAGTTGGGGCGGGTAGTCTTGAACCATGAGGAAGTGTTGGAGAACCATGTCATGTTGATAAAAGCGTTTCGCCCGTGGTCCGTGAAAGAGAGCCTCGCTACCGACGAGCAGATCTATATGAACCGTCGTAAATTTATGCGCGGGTCGTCGTTGCTCATTGGTGGGGCTACCTTGTCGCTGGCTGGGTGCAACAGCGAGGTGGCGCATGATGTTGCCGATGACATGACCCAATCCACCAGCACCTCGGACTATAAAGATCCGACGATGGATCTCTATCCAGCCAAGCGCAATGAGGCCTACAAGCTCGAGCGGGCGGTTACGGATGAGACGGTTAACGCCACTTACAATAATTTCTATGAGTTTGGCTCGCACAAACATATCAGCAAAGCCGCGCAAGCGCTTCAGACCCGCCCGTGGACGGTTAAAATTGACGGCTTGGTGGAAGAGGAGATGGAGCTGGATATTGACAGCCTCATTCGCGCAATGAGCCTAGAAGAGCGGCTGTATCGCCACCGCTGCGTTGAGGCGTGGTCCATGACCATTCCTTGGACAGGGTTTGCTTTTGCTGATCTGGTGAAAAAGGCCAAACCACTGTCTGGTGCGAAATATATTCAAATGGAAACCTTCCAAGACAGTCAGGTGGCCAGTGGCCAGAAGCAAAGCTGGTATCCTTGGCCCTACACTGAAGGGGTGTCGATCGAAGAGGCAATGAACGAATTGGCCTTTTTGGTCACTGGCGCCTATGGCAAGCCGATGGCCAAGCAGTTTGGTGCGCCTTTGCGTTTGGCCTTGCCTTGGAAATATGGCTTCAAATCCATCAAGTCGATCGTGCGCTTCACCTTTACTGACCAGCGCCCCGTGAGTTTTTGGGAGCAATTGGCGCCCAAAGAATATGGTTTTTGGGCCAATGTAAATCCTGAAGTGCGCCATCCTCGCTGGTCACAGGCGAATGAAACGGTGCTGGGCACCGATGATACAATTCCGACGCAGATGTATAATGGCTATGCCGATCAAGTGGCTCACTTATATAAGGAATTGGGTAAAACAGAAATTCTGTTCCGCTAGAAAGTCCCCGCTTTTGTCGCGTGAAAAAGGCTGCCAATTATATGATTGGCAGCCTTTCCTTTGTTTGGCTCATTAATCACTTGTTGGCGCAGCACAGACCTCGGATCGTGTCAGAAATCGCCTGCCTGTACCATTGTCGAGACTGAACATGCCGCCATTGCCGGCAATAGCATCGATGATCAGGTTGGTCGCTCCCCAGCGTTCGCCCTGATCGCGACCGATATAAAAGGGCACGCCGTCAAGCTCTCCGAGCTTCACATCATTGTCCCCGAGCATAAAATCGCTGGCCTCATAGCACATCGGTGCGCTGCCGTCGCAGCAGCCGCCGGATTGATGGAAAATAAGTTTTTCACCATACTGGGCTTTCAGTTGGCGCAAGAGCGCAATTGCGGGCTCTGTCGCCGTTACGCTTGGTGCTGGCTTGTCCTTCATGAAATCCCTCCTCCTTGGTCGTCACAAATGCAGTCGGGCATCAGGGGTTGACCCTGATGCCCTGGGCTTTGGTCAGTCACATCAAGCGACAGTCTTGGGAGACTCAAAAGAAGCCGAGTGCATTGTCGTCATATGACACCAGCAGGTTTTTGGTTTGACGATAATGGTCGAGCATCATCTTGTGATTTTCGCGACCAATGCCGGACTGCTTGTAGCCACCAAATGCAGCGTGTGCCGGATAAGCATGGTAGCAGTTGGTCCAGACGCGGCCAGCCTGAATGTTGCGCCCCATGCGGAACGCTTTGGTGCCGTCACGGGTCCAAACACCAGCGCCCAGCCCATAGAGGGTGTCGTTGGCGATTTCCAATGCTTCGGCTTCGTCTTTAAAGGTGGTCACCGAGACCACCGGACCAAAGATTTCCTCTTGGAAAACACGCATCTTATTGTGCCCAGCAAAGATGGTTGGCTGGATGTAGTTGCCGTTTTCCAAATTGCCACCCAAATGCGCAACGTTGCCGCCCGTCAGAACGTCAGCGCCTTCCTGTTTGCCGATCTCCAGGTAGGAAGAGATTTTTTCCATCTGTTCGACCGAGGCCTGCGCGCCGATCATGGTGTCCATCGACAGCGGGTTGCCCTGTTTAACCGCAGCCACACGGGCCACCGCTTTTTCCATGAAGGCATCATAGATGCTTTCTTGCACCAAGACGCGGCTTGGGCAGGTGCATACTTCACCCTGATTGAGAGCGAACATGGCAAAGCCTTCAAGGCATTTGTTAAAGAAGGCATCATCCTCTTGCATAACATCGGCAAAGAAGACGTTCGGGCTTTTGCCGCCCAGCTCCAATGTCACCGGAATGATGTTCTGCGATGCATATTGCATGATCAGACGGCCGGTGGTGGTCTCGCCGGTGAAGGCTATTTTGGCAATGCGGTTGGACGACGCCAATGGCTTGCCAGCCTCAAGGCCAAAGCCGTTGACGATATTGAGCACACCCGGTGGCAGCATGTCGCCGATCAGTTCCATTAGCACCATGATGGAGGCAGGGGTTTGTTCCGCAGGTTTGAGGACAACACAGTTACCGGCTGCCAGTGCGGGCGCAATTTTCCAGATCGCCATCAGAAGCGGGAAGTTCCATGGGATGATCTGGCCAACCACCCCCAGAGGCTCCTTGATGTGATAGGCAAATGTTTTGGAATCAATTTCACTAATCGACCCTTCTTCAGCGCGTAGCACGCCGCCAAAATAACGGACATGGTCAATGGCCAATGCCACATCTGCAGCAATGGACTCGCGGATCGGTTTGCCATTGTCCATGGTTTCAGCCACTGCTAAAAGCTTGGAATTGGCTTCCATGACATCAGCGATTTTCAGCAACATGTTCGAACGCTCGGTGAGCGATGTGTGCCCCCAAGCAGGAAATGCTGCATGCGCAGCATCTAACGCGGCTTCGATGTCGTCGGCGTTGGAGCGTGCGATCTCGCATAGGATCTCGCCCGAAATAGGTGTTGGATTGGCAAAATACTGGCCCGATTTTGGCTCTACAAATTGTCCATTGATGAAGTTGCCATAACGGCTTTTGAAGGGGAATGGAACATCCAGATGCGATGTGTCCAGTGCAGCGCTGCGGGTATTTGAATTGACTATGTTCATATGTATCCTCCCAGATCGAACATTATGTGGATAGTGTTATGCTCTCTACATAGGAAGTTTCGTGCCAACTCATTAAGTGATTGAAATATATAAATTGATACGACTTTGGTGTGTCACGAAAACGGGACAGTTTGTGCTGCGCTTGGTAGGGCAAGTGACAATTTGTCGCAGTTTGCGTGATCTCTCTGCACTGCGACATTTGTGCATGAAGGTTGGCCATGTTAGGCTTTTGGGGTTCGGAAAATCCGCTCAATAAGCATGGATGCCGGGCATGGGAGGAAAATTTGGCAAGCAATCAATTGAACCGCGCAGGGGTGACCGTGCGCGATCAAAAAACCATTTCTGCATCTTGGGATCGCTGTCGCGATGATTATGGTCTGGATCAGTGGCGCAAGCGTTCTGAAACGGTGGTTCGACGCGAGCAGGTTCGGGACTCAATTGAAACTCTGGGACCTCTGTTCTCGGCCTGCCGCTCTCAAGTGGAGCATATCTTTCAGAATATTGTTGGTTCAGGTCATGCGGTTATCCTGACCGACCGCAGCGGCACCATCATCGAATTTGCGGTGCAATCGGCATTGGAAGATCTGTTTCGGCAATCAGGCTTGCGGCGGGGTGCCGATTGGAGCGAGGCTTGCGAGGGTACCAATGGGATCGGGACTGCCATCCGTGAAAAAACGTCTTTGACCATTTATCGTGATCAGCATTTTCATAACGATCACGCCAGCCTGACCTGCACGGGGGCACCCGTGTTTGATGTCGAAGGAGATGTCTTGGCTTTGTTTGACGTCTCCAGCATTGGCCGAACCGACGATCTGGAGATTTTGGCACATACACGTGCGCTGCTAGAGATGTCTGCACGCTTGATCACGCGCCGTAATTTTCAAGACCATTTTGCCGACCAGTGGATCTTGCGGTTCCATCGCGATGTGGAGCGGGTCGGATTGCTAGAAGAGGGGCTTTTAGCACTGGATCAGAATGGGCGTATTATTGGTGCTGATGAACAGGCCATCAAGCATTTGTCCGCGCCTGATCGGTCAGGGGTCGTCGGGGCTGACATTGGGCATCTGTTCGAGGTGGAACCGGGCCAATTGGCGGACCGCTTGGCCGAGGAGGGGCATGCACCCACCCGCCTGCAAGTGCATACTGACTATGCCAGTAACCATCGCAATATCCACGCCAGCCTGATTGGCCCCAGGGCAGGGCGGGTTAAAGTGGGTAGCTTTGTTTCTCGCCCCAATCGTAAAGGCAAGGGTCCTCGCTCCAAATCGCACACCAAACCTCATAGCAGCGACGCTCTGGAGCGTTTGGTGGGGCAGGACAGTCAATTGCTGTCTTTGGCCAAGAAGGCTGGTAAATTATTAGAGCATGATGTGCCTTTGTTGATTGTTGGAGAGACTGGGGTGGGGAAAGACAGTTTTGCCCGCGCCCTGCACCAATCAAGCGGTCGCGCTGATGCTCCTTTCATTGCGGTTAATTGTGGTGCATTGCCTGAAAATCTCATCGAAGGTGAACTGTTTGGTTACAAGGCGGGGGCGTTTACGGGGGCGCAAGCCAGCGGGTTTAAGGGCCAAGTTCTGGCGGCCAACGGTGGAACGCTGTTGCTTGATGAAATCGGTGATATGCCTTTGTCTGCGCAAACCCGTTTATTGCAGGTGCTGGAACGCCGTCAGGTTACGCCTCTTGGCAGTTCGGTGGGTGTGGACCTTGATATCAGGCTGTTGGCTGCGACCCATCAGCCGTTGGAAAAGCTTTGTAAAGAAGGGCTGTTCAGAGAAGATCTCTATTATCGTATTTGTGGGTTTACGGTAAGCCTGCCGCCTCTACGTGACCGGAGCGACTTGGCCTATTTGATTGGCCGCTTGCTTCCGGAAATGGATTTTGCCAATCAGGCCCATTTCTCGATCGCGGCGCAAGCGATGATCCGCTCTTATGACTGGCCCGGCAATATTCGACAGTTGAAACATGTTCTGAAGACGGCTTCCATTTTGGCCGATGGAGAACCTGTCGCGCCGGAGCATTTGCAGATGATTGAGAAGGACGAAACATGTCCTACGGCTGGTCAAGCTGATCATTCTGAGGCTCAGCCTGTGTTGGACAGTAGATCTTCGGCCTTGGACTTTTCCAATTATGAAAAATACGCGATTGAGCAGGCTTTATCGCAATCCAAATGGAATGTCAGTCTGTGCGCTTCCGCTTTGGGGCTGTCGCGCAATACGCTTTATAGAAAAATGAAACAGCATAATATTCGGCGAAAAAATTGATCAGAAATTAGACAGAAAAATTAGTGCATAATTTTTAATCATTCAAGGGAAGGTGCTGGGTCAGGATTCAAAGCAAAAAAAAAGCCGGACATTAGTCCGGCTTTGAAGTAAATCCGCGCAATTTGCACGGAGCAATCACCTTCCAGAGGGGAACAGCTGGCTACAAATATCGTCGCTGGGAGGAGTTAGCAACGATGATTGCCTTCAGCTGATGCGTATATGCCTATTATTTAGTCTATATGCAACATTTTATGGCGCAAGTCTGCTATGCGTCGAGATCATAGCTTTACGTGCAAATGCGTACTGTACGTGCAAAAAAATTCTGCAACGCGAGAATTCATCTAAAAATGCGATAGAAACGAATTAATAGTGCCAGCTGGCTGCTTTTGAGAGCAAAAAGTCGCGAACGGCATTGATGCGCATTGAGTTCCTAAGTTCGGCTGCGTAGACAAAATAGGTCTCAAAACTTGGCATTTCCACACTTGGGAGCAACTGAACCAGATTGTCCCGTGGGTGCACGACGTAATCGGGAAGAATTGCTATCCCTGCTCCGCGCATCACTGCGCTGCGAATCCCAAGAATATTATTGACCTTTAAGGCCATCGTGCGCCGCTGCCCGGGAGGCAGCCCTGCGGTTTCCAGCCAGTTCATGTCCTTGAGGTAACCTGGGTGGCTATCCCCAAAGCTAATCAGGCGATGATCATTGAGATCATTCATGGACTTTGGTTGACTGAATTTCTTGAGATATTCCGGTGATGCGTACATATGGAAATGCACGGTGAAGAGTTTGCGCTGAATAAGATCGGGTTGGGTGGGTTGATGCAGCCTGATTGCGACGTCAGCCTCACGCATGCCCAGATCGAGATCTTCGTTTTCCAAGCGCAAGTTCAAAGAAATGCCGGGATACAGTTCGAGAAATTCCGGCAAATGCTGCGTTACCCATGCCGACCCAAGTCCAACAGTCGTTGTTAGACGCAATTCTCCTGTTGGCTTCTCTTTGGAGTCTGAAAGATGGGTTCTCACGGTTTCCAGCTTCATGAGAACCTCATGAGCTGTACGATAGAGCAATTCACCCTGTTCTGTCAGGATGAGACCGCGTGCGTGTCGATGGAACAGAGTGACGCCTAGATCCGCTTCAAGAGCGCTCACCTGTCGAGAGATAGCGGATTGGCTCATATGGAGCTTGTCGCCAGCATGCGTAAAGCTGCCTGCGTCGGCTGCCGCGTGAAAAATCCGCAGTTTGTCCCAATCCATCTCACCCTCCAAAGGGATTGCCCAGCGGGCAACCTTCAAGATTTATCACTTTAGAATCCATAACGCGTGCTATGCGTTTGGGCTACTCCAGATATGCAGTTTCTGGCGTAGCCCTTAGTCTAATAAGTTTGTTTGGCAAATCAAAGGGCAAAGGAGAGCTTACACGCTGATTTGTTGGGCAAAATCCGTTATTATTCAGAGTCTTCCAGCTCTGCGAGGTAACGTTCGGCTTCCAAAGCCGCCATACAGCCCATACCGGCGGCGGTTACGGCCTGGCGATACTTATCGTCTGTGACGTCACCTGCGGCATAAACCCCGGGTATGGAGGTGGCTGTCGAATCAGCCGCGGTCCAAACGTAGCCATTGTCTTTCATCTGCAATTGCTCTTTGAACAGATCAACAGCGGGCGCATGGCCGATTGCGACGAAGATGCCGTCTGTGGTCTTTTCTGTCACTTCACCGGTTTTTACATTGCGCAATTTTGCCCCTGTGACACTGGGAGGGAAGCCCTCTTTACCGACAAACTCTTCCACGACGGTATCCCAGATCACATCAATTTTGGGGTTTTTCTCCAGCCGGTTGATCAGAATTTTTTCGGCACGGAATTCGTCTCGGCGGTGGATCACCGTCACCTTGTCGGCGTGGTGGGTCAGATATAGCGCCTCTTCCACTGCAGTATTGCCACCGCCAATGACCAACACTTCTTTGCCGCGATAAAAGAAACCATCGCAGGTGGCACAGGCCGAAATACCAAAGCCTTGGAATTTCGTCTCTGACTCCAACCCCAGCCAACGTGCCTGAGCACCCGTTGCGATGATGATGCTGTCTGCGGTGTATTGGGTACCGGAGTCACCATTGGCCTTGAAGGGGCGCGATGACAGGTCAACGTCGGTGATGATGTCTGATACGAGCTTGGTGCCGACATGGGCAGCCTGTGCTTTCATCTGTTCCATCAACCAAGGGCCCTGTATTTCCTCTGCAAAGCCGGGATAATTTTCGATCTCGGTGGTGATAGTCAACTGACCGCCTTCCTGCATTCCTGCAACAAGGGTTGGTTCCAGCATGGCGCGTGCGGCGTAAATCGCGGCTGTGTATCCTGCTGGACCGGAGCCAATGATCAAGACTTTGCTGTGCATCGGTGTTTCTTTCTCTATCGGAATGTTTGTGATCGGTCGATGTCTGGGTGTTTTCCAATTAGCGGCTAGGATAGGTCAAGTGTCTTTTAGCAGATGCCGAATTTCGTCTGCAATCAATTCTGTTGCATCAATAGGCGCACGGTCTCCGGTTTCTAGCGGACCGTCAAGGCGTTGCACCCAAGGCTGCTGAACAAGTTGATCAATTGTTCGTTTGAGTTTTTCTGGATAGGCATCTGGTTCAAAAATATAGACTGGCACTGACGTGGCAAGCACGTCTGACAACATGGAGTGCGAATCTGCGGTGACGATAATCGCGTCCGCAAGTGCCATCATTGTAAAGTAGGGGTTTTCTCCTTCTCCGTCCCAAATCCAGTGCGGTCGTCCTTGCAAGGCTTGCCGAACGGCCGCCATCAGGTGATCCGGCGTGCGACGGGATGGGGTGACCATAACCGAGAAATGGGATGGTAGAACGTCCGACAAATAGCGCGCCAATCGACGTGATGCGGCTTTGCCGAACTGTTCTTTTGCTGTGTCACCACCCAGAATGAGGCTCACACTTGGCCCTGGTAAATGATGCAAAGCTTGTGGACCGGTCGTGCGTGCGTGGCGCAAAACTTCCGTCGTCACTCTGTGTGGTCCGGTGAGTGTCGCCATGACATTTTTGCCGCGCCTAGCATCATGAAAGGGTACCCAAATGAGGTCGGCATTGAGTGAGTTCGTGCGCGGATCTTTGAGAAAGACAGTGAGTGTTTGAGGGCTGGCTTTTTTCAGAGTCCGCAAATAGGAAACTGCGCGCCTGCCTGACGCGATCGCAACATCGGGGAAGTGCCCGTGCAACGGCGATGTTTCACGGTCTGGATGATCGGCAAATGGGATGGGTCCCCACGGCATGGCCATAGCCCAGAATTTACTCGGATTTACATGGCGGATTTCGATGTCGCCACCCAAGCGTTCAGCCACACCAAGGCACTGGTTTTCATCACCTGCTTTGCCGTCGCTCAATAGCCAGATCTTACGCTCGCCGTCAGCCGTCACGCTGTTCTCCTTCAGGTTGTATTATTCCGAATCATTCACAAAAATGTTGATCTATGTCAGAAATGAGAACAAAAATGTGTCAAAACTTCCCATCTTGGTCCGTTTATGTCTATGATAAGAAACCATAGAGCGTTATACCAATTGCCACTGCCTGTGATATTCCCCCCCTTCTGGGTTCACCAAAAATAAGAGACCTATTGCATTGAAAGCAAGACTAGACCCAATTGACTGGAAAATCCTGAAAGAGTTGCAGGATGATGGTCGTATTACCAATGTGGAGCTAGCGCGCCGTGTTGGTATATCGGCACCGCCGTGCCTGCGCCGGGTGCGTGCTTTGGAAGAAGCTGGCATCATCAAAGGCTACCGGGCCATTGTTGACGAAAAGCAAATTGGCTTTGACGTCACTGCCATTGCCATGGTCGGTTTGCACAGCCAGTCCGAGGCTGATCTGGTGGCGTTTGAAAAGCTTGTCGGGTCTTGGACGCAGGTGCGCGAATGCTACATGTTATCGGGCGATATTGATTTTGTGTTGCGCTGTGTGGCTCCCGATCTGCAGGCCTTTCAGTCCTTTGTCATCAACGAACTGACGTCAGCACCCAATGTTGACAGCGTGCGGACATCTTTGACTATTCGTCAGAGCAAAAACGATCCCAATGTGCCCATCGATTTGGGTGATTGATTTCGTAAAATGGACGGCGTTGCAGTCGTGGTGTTTCGCCCCTGAGCGATAGCAGACTAAAAAGCGCGTTGATTTATTAACGCGCTTTTTATTTGTCAGGTACCTGCTGAATTTCTCATGAAATGACGATCAAATGTATTTGACCGAGAGAATTTCGTAAGAGCGCGCACCACCAGGAGCGGCCACTTCAACAGAATCTTCCACTTGTTTACCGATCAGGGCCCTAGCAATGGGGGAGGAGAGCGAGATTTTTCCTTGTGTCAGATCTGCTTCCACGTCTCCGACAATCTGGTAGGTCTTCTCTTCATCCGTATCTTCGTCAACGATTGTGACCGTGGCGCCAAATTTAATGGTGTCGCCGCTCATTTTTGAGACGTCGATAATGTCGGCAAGCGAAAGATTGGCTTCCAGTTCGGCAATGCGGCCCTCGTTATGGCTCTGTTGTTCCTTGGCTGCGTGATATTCCGCATTTTCGGACAAATCGCCATGTGCGCGTGCTTCCGAGATCGCTGCGATGATGCTAGGGCGATCATGACTGCTGCGTTGTTTAAGTTCTTTTTCTAGCGCCTGATAGCCCGCAGGCGTCATAGGGATTTTTTCCATGTTATTCGGAAAGCCTCCTAAAATTTGGGGCGGTTCCCCACAAAAAAGTTTAGCGCTCCGAGGGTTTTTGCCCTCGAAACGCACATGAATCAGCTCTTATAGGCGTTTCTTCAACGCCTCGATATTAGGAGAAGTAGTCCTGCAAAGGCCGAACTTCAAGCTTCCCTGTTTTATAAGCTTCAATACCCTGTGCTGCAGCAAGCGCTCCAGCGACAGTGGTGTAGTAAGGTACCTTATGCAAAAGTGCAGCTCTGCGCAAATCCCTACTGTCGGAAAGCGCTTTTGCTCCCTCGGTTGTGTTGAAGACCAGTTGCACTTCGCTGTTTTTGATGGCGTCAACAATATGAGGGCGTCCCTCTAGCATTTTGTTGATCTTCTCGCACTCGATGCCATTTTCAGACAAATAGCGCTGGGTGCCTCCGGTGGCGATGATTCGGAAACCAGCGCTTTTGAGGCGTCTTACCGCAGCAAGAATGCGTGGCTTGTCGTCTTTCTTTACGGAGATGAAGGCTGTTCCTTCGGTTGGAACCAGTACACCAGCACCCAGTTGAGATTTTGCAAAGGCAATGGCAAAGTCTTTGTCCAGCCCCATAACCTCACCGGTCGAACGCATTTCGGGGCCGAGCAGTGTGTCGACATTCTGGAACCGTGCAAAGGGGAATACCGCTTCTTTGACAGCAATATGTTCGACATTTTGCGGTTTTAAGTCGAAGGCTGAAAGTTTTTCGCCAGTCATGATGCGCGAGGCCACTTTTGCCACCGGTTTGCCAATCGCTTTGGCGACGAAAGGCACTGTGCGTGAGGCGCGTGGATTGACCTCGATGACATAGATGTCTTTGTCTTTGACGGCGAACTGCACATTCATCAGGCCGACAACATTGAGCGCAATCGCCATGGCTTTGGTCTGGCGTGCCAACTCTTTCTGAATGTCTTCGGACAGCGAATAAGGCGGCAGAGAGCAAGCCGAGTCACCGGAGTGAATGCCCGCTTCTTCAATATGTTCCATGATGCCGCAGATGACGACATCGTCACCGTCACACAAACAGTCCACATCCACCTCGATGGCGCTGGACAGGTAGCTGTCAAACAACAGGGCATTCTGCGCCAGAACTGCGTTGATCTGGCCCGTCTTGTCGTTTGGATATTTCATCCGGACGTCCGGTGGCACCAATTCTGCCAAAGTCATCTGGATGTATTTTTCAAAGGCGTCTGGTGTGCGGACAATTTCCATGGCGCGCCCACCCAACACATAGGATGGACGAACAACAACAGGAAAGCCGATCTGCTCGGCAACGATGCGCGCCTGTTCAATGGAATAGGCGATGCCATTGCGCGGCTGTTTCAACTCAAGGCGATGCAGGAGTTTTTGGAACCGGTCACGGTCTTCTGCCAGATCAATGGCGTCAGGCGACGTGCCAAGGATCGGGATGTGCGCATCCTGCAGGGCTTGTGCCAGTTTCAGCGGGGTTTGACCACCAAACTGAACGATCACGCCTTCCAGCGTTCCGTTTTCCTGTTCTTTACGCAGAATCTCGATTACGTCTTCTTCGGTCAGCGGTTCGAAATACAGCCGGTCTGAGGTGTCATAGTCCGTAGAAACGGTTTCCGGGTTGCAGTTGATCATGATGGTTTCATAACCGGCTTCACCCATGGCAAAGCAGGCGTGGCAACAACAATAATCAAACTCGATACCTTGACCTATCCGGTTTGGCCCACCGCCGAGAATGGCGACTTTTTTGCGGTCAGATGGCCGTGCCTCGCAAACCATTTCGCCATTGAACGGGACTTCATAGGTCGAATACATATAAGCGGTTGGTGAGGCAAATTCAGCGGCACAGGTGTCAATGCGCTTATAGACCGGATGCACATTGAGGCTGTTGCGTAGAGCCAACACGTCTTTGGCAGAGATGCCCGCCAATTCAGCGATTCGTTGATCGCTGAAGCCCATGCTTTTGAGCTTCCGCAGATTCTGCTCATCCTGCGGTACGCCGTGGCTGCGCACGCGTTCTTCCATGTCGACGATGCCCTGAAGCTGATCAATGAACCAAGGATCAAATTTACAGGTCTCAAAGATCTGTTCATGGCTGACACCCAGACGAATGGCTTGGGCAACTTTGAGCAGGCGGTCCGGTGTGGCTTTGGCCAAGGCGGCACGGATGGCGTTTTTGTCGTCATCCTGTCCAAGACCTTCGATTTCCACTTCGTTGACGCCGGTCAGGCCGGTCTCTAGGCCGCGCAAGGCTTTTTGCAGCGATTCCTGGAAAGTGCGGCCAATGGCCATGACCTCGCCTACGGATTTCATGGCCGTGGACAGGATCGGCTCAGCACCGGGGAATTTCTCGAAGGCAAACCGAGGGATTTTGGTGACGACATAGTCGATGGAGGGCTCGAACGAAGCCGGCGTTGCTCCACCGGTAATGTCATTTGCCAATTCATCGAGAGTGTAACCGACAGCCAATTTCGCGGCGACCTTGGCAATCGGGAAGCCCGTTGCCTTGGATGCCAGAGCGGAGGAACGCGATACACGCGGGTTCATCTCGATGACGATCAGGCGGCCGGTTTCCGGATTGACCGAGAACTGGACGTTCGATCCACCGGTTTCAACGCCGATTTCGCGCAGAACTGCCAGTGAAGCGTCGCGCATGACCTGATATTCTTTGTCGGTCAGGGTGAGGGCAGGGGCAACTGTGATGGAGTCGCCTGTGTGCACACCCATTGGATCGAGGTTTTCGATCGAACAAATAATGATGCAGTTGTCGTTTTTGTCCCGAACGACTTCCATCTCATATTCTTTCCAACCAATGATGCTGACTTCCACCAGCACTTCTGTGGTTGGCGAGGCATCGAGGCCTCGTTCGATGATCTCGAGATATTCTTCGCGGTTGTAGGCTACGCCACCGCCGGTGCCACCCATGGTGAAGGACGGGCGAATGATAGCGGGCAATCCTACGGCTTCCAGAGCTTCCAGCGCTTCTGGAATGTTGTGGGCCAAGCGCGATGTTGGTGTGTCCAGACCGATCTTGTTCATTGCTTCGCGGAACAGCTCGCGGTCTTCGGCTTTGTCGATGGCCTCAGCGGTCGCACCGATCATTTCGACATTGTATTTTTCCAACACACCCATTTTGCGCAGCGATAGCGCGCAGTTGAGTGCCGTCTGGCCGCCCATGGTCGGCAAAAGCGCATCGGGACGCTCTTTCTCGATGATTTTTGCGACGATTTCCGGTGTGATCGGTTCAACATAGGTTGCGTCCGCCATGTCGGGATCGGTCATGATGGTCGCTGGATTGGAGTTGACCAGAATGATCCGGTAACCTTCTTCCCTCAAGGCCTTGCAGGCTTGAGTTCCGGAATAGTCAAACTCGCATGCCTGACCAATAATGATTGGTCCTGCTCCGATGATGAGGATGGATTTAATGTCGGTCCGCTTTGGCATAGTGTTTCGCGCTCACGTCAGGGCACCACTCTCCCATTTTATGGGAGACCTGGCCGTTGCAGGTTGGTGTATGCAGATGAGATTTGGATCGCTATAGCGAAATATCGACCGCATTGCCAGTGGGGGGTGCCGTTTTTTTACCTAAAAGGCGAAGTTTTTCGGGTGATTGTCTGGTTTTGGGGGGCAAAGCCAAAAACAGTGGATGAACCGGGCCGAGAAACGAAAAATACGAATTTCGTTTCAAACAAGTCCAATGGCTAAATCCTTTGCCTTTGGTTTGCTTGGCTATTGCCGATTTGGATGCAATCGGCTTGTTAGAAAAGGGCAACTTAAACTTATTCGTCTTCAGTTAAACCGGTTAAATCCAGCTTGCTCGAGTGTTCACCATCATAATCGCCGACACCCGTTTTGAGTGCGTAACAGGCCAGGCGAACCGATTTTGGAATGGTTACGCTCTTTCCGTCACGCGCCCCTTTTTCATAATATTGGATCATGCGTTTTTTTAAGCCCAACAAGTCTGCAGCATCTTTTTGCTTCAGGCCCATAGCGCGTCGCCAATCCCGAAACCGGGTAGCTGACATGGGATCTTTGCTGTTTTTATCTTCTGATTTTGACACGATTTTTATCATCCAGCGCAAAAAGTGCGCTTTTCTATTGACTTGTGTGCACAGTGTGCGCATATTCACTGACATAAGCGCACTTTGTGCAGGTGGCTCGCCCTATTTAAAGCTCAGGCTTGGATGTAGGTCAATGGGTTTTACCGGCAAATTTGGTGCGATGTGAACGGGATCGTTAAAATCCCTTAAAAACTGGAGAAACCCAATGTTGGCCAATCTTGTAGCTAGCCGCGAAACTTTGGGCGTCAATCGTCGGTGTGATGTGCATGAAGTTGCTGTTTTTCGTTGCCTCGTTGCTCGCGTCTGGCGTAGCCTTGTTGCGTAAGCACGCCCAATAAGCCTGCGGACTTTGTCCGCAGCTAATAAAATATTGTATCCCTAAGAAAAGGTCTGCGCCAAGTGCGGGCCTTTTCTTGTTTGTAGACGGGTTTCCATGAGCCAGTCATTCGCTGTTTGGTAGGATGGCGTCAGTATTATCCCCGTATGGCTGCCCTTCTCCCAATTTAGCATTTGCAATCGCATCTTGCCTTCGTCCATTCTGTCGGTGACTGATGGGCGGGGGCGTTCCCCGGTCAAAGACTGACAATTTTAAATAGGCAGGGTCAAACATGCGTTGGCGTGGACGTAGAGAAAGCAGCAATGTCGAGGATCGTCGTGGTCAGTCATCGGGAGGCCTTTCCCGAGGTGGCTTGAAGTTGCCGATTGGGCGTGGTGGCGGCAAACCCAGCCTGATCATGCTGGTTGTTATTGGTGGTGTGCTTTGGATGTTGGGTGTGAGCCCTAGCACCATTATCTCAATGCTGATGGGCGGTGGTGGTTCAATCGTGCCGCAAACCCAGAGCCAACAACAAACGACCCCACAGCAATCGGCTGCCAATGATGAAATGGCGTCCTTTGTCAAAGTGGTGCTGGCCGAAACCGAAGATGTATGGGGTACGATTTTCCAACAAGCCGGACAAAAATATCCAGAACCCAATTTGGTCTTGTTTTCAAATCGTGTCAGTTCCGCATGTGGTGCGGCATCCTCGGCGACAGGGCCTTTCTATTGCCCCGGAGACAAGAAAGTTTATATCGATCTTGGATTCTATCGTGAGCTTAAAACCAAGTTCGAGGCACCGGGCGATTTTGCGCAAGCCTATGTGGTGGCCCATGAAGTTGGCCATCATATCCAAAATATTACCGGCGTTTTACCCAAATTTAATCAGATGCGCCGCTCGATGAGCAAGCTGGAAGCCAATCAGATGTCGATTCGAGTCGAGCTACAGGCCGATTGTTATGCGGGTGTTTGGGCGCACTTTACCAACCAGAAGGGTCTGTTGGAACGAGGCGATCTGGAAGAAGCCTTGAATGCAGCGACGCAGATCGGCGATGATGCGCTGCAGAAACGCACGCAGGGTTATGTGGTGCCAGATAGCTTCAATCATGGCACCTCGGTGCAGCGCAAACGCTGGTTCACTCGGGGATTTGAAAGCGGGAAAGTCAGTTCCTGCGACACTTTCCAAGTGGCTAATCCATAAATTGGGGTAGGCATTTCAGCTGCCCTGAAATACCAACCCTGCATTCAGTATTTTATAAAAAAGCCGCCGGAAACTTGGTTTCCGACGGCTTTTTGTATGAGTCGTTTGCCTGCCTTATTCGGCAATCTGTTCCATGCCTTTTTTCGCGCGGATCAGATTGGTAAAGCGGGTGAACAGATAGTGGCTGTCCTGTGGGCCGGGGGAGGCTTCTGGATGGTATTGAACCGAGAAGATCGGCTTGCTATCCACCGCCAGACCGCAGTTGGATCCATCGAACAAAGAAACATGAGTCTCTGTCACACCTTCGGGCAGGGTGTCTCCATCAACGGCAAACCCGTGATTCATGGAGGTGATCTCCACTTTGTTGGTGGTTTTGTCTTGTACCGGATGGTTGGCACCGTGGTGGCCCTGATGCATCTTGGTGGTTTTAGCTCCGAGCGCCAAGGCCAGCATTTGGTGTCCAAGGCAAATGCCGAACAGCGGAACACCAGACGCAATCACTGTCTTGATCGCACCAACTGCATAGTCACCGGTTGCCGCAGGATCACCGGGACCATTGGACAGGAATACACCATCTGGATTGAGCGCCAGAATTTCTTCGCCTGTCGCGGTTGCTGGCAGAACGGTTAGTTTGCAGCCTTGAGCGGCTAACAGGCGCAGAATATTGCGCTTGATGCCAAAATCAATGGCAACCACATGGAAATCGGGGTTGGCCTGTTTGCCAAAGCCTTCGGGCCAGCTCCAAGGGGTTTCATCCCACTCGAAGGACTTTTCTGTGGTGACATCTTTGGCAAGATCTGCCCCAACCAGACCATTCCAACCTGCGGCTTCTCTCTTGAGGGCCTCAATGTCAAAATTGCCGTCCGGCGTATGGGCGATGACTGCGTTTGCCAGCCCTTTTTCACGAATGTGGGCAGTTAAGGCGCGGGTGTCGATGCCTGCGATGCCAATGATGCCGCGTGCCTTCAACCAAGCGTCGAAATGGCGTGACGACCGGTAATTGGAGGGCTCGGTGATGTCGGTTTTGATCACCGCGCCACGAACGCCGGATGCTTTCTCCAGATCGATTGTTTCGACATCTTGATCGTTGGTGCCGATGTTGCCGATGTGGGGGAAAGTGAAAGTCACGATCTGGCCCGCATAAGAAGGATCGGTGAGGATCTCTTGATAGCCGGTGATCGCAGTGTTGAAGCAAACTTCCGCTACGGCAGTACCGGTGGTGCCGATGCCCTGTCCCTTGATGACAGTGCCGTCAGCCAAAACCAGAAGTGCGGTCGGTTTGAAGTCTTCCCATGGGGCCGGAGTGGGGGCCAGGGTGGAATCGGGTTGAGCCATGCCGAATGCGTCCTGAAAATATGTGTGCTCGTTTGCCGTGGTCGTCGCTTGAACGTCTGGGTGGTAAGGAACCCAAGCAAACAAGGAAACGGGATGAATACGGGAAACGCCTGTTCTCAGAGGTGATGAATTAAGTCAAAAGCATGCCAGCGTCAATGTATCGAGCGTCATTGAACGAGAAATAGTTTCAAGTTGGTTCAGCCTGATGCAATTTTGCGCCGTGTTTGACGGCTTTTGTCAGTGAAAAAGGCTTTGGTTTTGGATGGTAACCAAATAGCCAGCAAATGCGATCCTTGGGTTGTTCTCTTGATTTGACCGATTCTGTTGAGATTTGGTGGGTGATTTTATGGAGCTGAGTGCGTATATATCGGCGCTGTCCAATCTCATATAGTTCAATTATGATTTCGATTTTCACGGGTATGCACGGTTTTGTGGCTTGTCAAAATGAAGATCAATAAGCTGTGAGAGGCCCTGTTGAGATTGGACTTTTGGTCTTCTTTTGGTTTGAAAGCTTGCTTTGTGGTTAGTCTTAAGTAGAATGTTGGCTTGCCTCTTCTGTGCGTTGGCTGTATCTAGCCTAAAGTTTTTGTGAAGGCAGACGGGCTTTCATCGATTGAAGTTGTGACCATATCTATATTTATCGGGCCCGCTATAGCACCCGAATTTGGCCCACTATAAAGCTTGATAAGAGGCAAATATGCGTGAACAGATTACGGAAAACTTGACGCAGGCGATCAAGGCTCAGGACAAACGTCGTATGGCGACTCTTCGGCTGGTGAGTGCTGCTATCAAGGACCGCGATGTTGAAGCACGTGGGAACGGCAAAGAACGTGTGTCTGATGACGAGTTGCTGGAAATTCTGGCAAAAATGGTCAAGCAGCGCAATGAGTCGATAAAGGTCTATGAGGAAGCTGGGCGCCTGGAGCTTGCTGAGCAAGAACGCGAAGAAAAGGCAATTATCAATGAGTTTTTGCCACAGCAAATGGCCGAAGATGAGGTGAGTGCGACCTGCGCCAAGGCCATCGCTGAGCTTGAAGCGGAAGGCTTGAGGGATATGGGTAAAGTGATGTCGCATCTCAAGTCTACCTATCCGGGCCAGATGGACTTTGGCAAAGCCAGTTGTGTTGTGAAGAGTCTGTTACTCTAACTCCCTTCTGAATTGGTTGTTCCCCATTCTTTCTGGCTTGATGTCCGAAACTGCATTTTCTATTTGGGTGACAGACACTTTGAGCTTATCTATATAGCATCTAATCGTGTGTGACCGCGAACCGGCGAGGGGGCAGATCGTTCCTCTTCGGTGGTATCGTTGTTTTTGTCAGTCCCAGTGGTGGTATTCGAGTTTCATTGATGAAGTTTCCGCAAAACCTCTTGGAAGAGATCCGGGAACGGATACCGGTTTCCGATGTGGTTGGTCGCAAAGTGAAATTGCGGCGACAGGGGCGGGAATATGCCGGGTTGTCGCCTTTTAACAAGGAAAAGACACCCAGTTTCTTCGTCAATGACCAAAAGCAGTTTTATCATTGTTTTTCGTCTGGCAAACACGGTGATATTTTTAAATTTCTCATGGAAACCGAGGGGCTTAGCTTTCCCGAGGCCGTGGAAGCGCTGGCCCAACAGGCTGGCGTTGTTATGCCTTCGCCTGACCCGCAAATGCAAAAGCGGGAGCGGGAGCGGGCAAGCCTTTATGATGTTATGGAAATGGCTGCAAAATATTTCCAGCTTCAGTTCAGCGCTGATTTGGGGCGCGAAGCTCGACGATATGTGCAGGGGCGTGGCTTAACGGCGGAAACGCTGAAAACCTTCCGGTTTGGTTATTCGGTCAACAGTCGTGATCACCTCAAGAGCTATTTGCTCGAGCGAGGCATCAGCGAACAGGACATGCTGGAGACAGGGTTGATCATCAAACCGGATGAGGGCCGCAGCACTTATGATCGGTTCCGCAATCGTTTGATGATCCCCATCGAAGATGAAAAAGGTCGGGTTGTGGCTTTTGGTGGCCGCTCCCTTGACCCTGATGGCAAACCGAAATATCTCAATTCGCCGGAAACCAAGCTGTTTTTCAAAGGCACAATGGTTTTCAATGCTCATCGGGCGCGGCAGGCAGCCTATGAGGCTGGGGCGGCCATTGTAGTGGAAGGGTACATGGATGCCATTGCCCTGCATCAGGCCGGTATCCGTCATGTCGTGGCATCGCTCGGTACGGCCTTTACCGAGCAGCAAATTGCCCGCATGTGGCGCTTTTCGAATGAGCCTTATATTTGCTTTGATGGCGATAGGGCAGGTCGTCAAGCCGCACATCGTTCGATTGAACGCATTTTGCCCAGCCTGAAAGCCGGTTATTCTTTTCAGTTTGTTTTCCTGCCCAATGGCAAAGATCCTGATGATCTGGTTCGCGAGGGCGGCACAGATGCATTTCGCACGGTGCTTGGCAAGGCGCGGCCACTGTCTGACGTGATCTGGGAACGGGAGCTTGAGGCGCAGCCGGTTGATACACCCGAACGCAAGGCAGCACTGGAAAAGCGCATCGAGGAATTGCTCAAGACCATCAAGGATGAGCGGGTCCAAAGACAATATCAAATGAGTTTCAAGTCCGCCCTGTCCAACCTGTTCTGGCAACAAGAGCGCCAAAAGCGCGACACGAACCGAGAGCGACGCTATACTGGCGGAGGGGGTAAAGCGGGGCAAGGGGCTGGGCCATCGTCGGCGTTGCAGGCCTCAGCCAATATCTCGCGTGCGCCTGAGGATGGGCGATCAACCGAATATGAAAACTGTCTCATCGGTTTGGCTATTCATATGCCCTATCTGTTTGAGCAATTTGCCGAACAAATTCTCAACTTGCCGTTTCAGAAAAGCAGTCTGGAAGCGTTTAAATTTGTGCTTTCCCATATTATTTTTGACAAAAAGGCCACAACCTACGCCGATATCTATGCGCTATGCCCCAATGACCTGAAAGGGTTGCTGGATGATATGCATGGCATGGAAGTGCGCAACGAGGACGGCACGCTCGTGCGGCCATGGGGCTGGCGTTTGGCTGGCCGGCAGCGGGTTCATCAATTGGCCTATGGTCCCAGTCGTCTGTTTCTGGAGCGTCTGTTCCAGTCCTATTTGAATGTGCTGGAAGTGCGAGAAGTTGAAAATGACCTGCAAAGGGAAATGAGTCAGTTGCAAGGTGCGGTGGATGAAGGGCTGTTTGCGCGAATCCAAAGCCTCACCAACGAGCTGCATCGCCGAAGAGAAGAAAATCTGCGTGAAGAGCAGGAACTTTCTGAACTCTATAATCAAATGAAATCCGCCGGAATCGGCATGACGCTGGAAGATGTGCTGGCCCAATTGGCTTTGCCGCCAGCTTCCTCTTAACGTCTGTTCAAGCGTATTATCATTGCGATTGCTTTGATTTTGGTCCGTTCGGGGCGCTCGAATCAATTAAAGCGTTGAAAATGATTCGAAAAATTGAATTATTTGTCGCTTTTGCCTCTGGTAGGGGTTGCCGAATCGAATCGCTGCGCTAAATATCAGTGTTCGGCAGCCATATGCGCCAATGTCAAGCTGGCGAAGGAATGATTGTTTGCTGCACTACTTCAACGAGATTGGAAACCGGAGACTTTATGGTCTAACCGGCCCGTTTTTATGTGGATATGGTTTGCTTTTTGTATGGCCACGACATTTGATTGGTTTCGGTTAAGAGGCGTTTAACGCCCGCAGCGGTATGAAGGTCATTAGAATCCTGAAAATTCATGTTTTCTTTTGTCTAGAACAAAGCAAATGCATGAAACGGCGTCCGTGTGAATGGATGTAAACTCAGGCACATGTCTGAACGGAGCATCCTTGGAGACAGGAATGGCAACAAAGGCAACACCTAAAGACGATAAATCAAACGCTGAAGGTGCGAGCTCAGACGCGCCTCTTTTGGACATGACTGCATCTGCTGTTAAGTTGATGATCAAGACTGCCAAAAAGCGCGGCTATGTAACCTATGACGAGCTGAATCAGGTTTTACCGTCAGAAGAAGTTTCCTCTGAACAGATCGAAGACACCATGTCCATGCTTTCGGATATGGGTATCAATGTAATCGAGGCTGAAGAAGCCGAAGACAACGAAGCGGCTCCTAACACGACCGAACTGGTTGAGGCCAAGGGATCAACCGCCGTTGCCAAAACGACCACTGGCAAAGAACCCACGGATCGGACCGACGATCCTGTGCGCATGTATTTGCGCGAAATGGGATCGGTCGAACTGTTGTCGCGTGAGGGCGAAATCGCCATCGCGAAACGCATCGAGGCTGGCCGTGAGGCTATGATCGCCGGATTGTGTGAGAGTCCTCTGACCTTTCAGGCAATTATCATTTGGCGCGACGAACTGGTTGAAGGCAACATCCTGCTGCGTGATATTATTGACCTTGAAGCGACCTATGCTGGTCCTGGCAACGAGGAAGATGAAAACGCCGATACAGATGGTGCTGCAGAAGATGGCTCCACAGAAGACGGTGCCGCAAAAGGTGGTGAGGGCGGCGCATCTGCTGTTGCTGCTGTCTCTGGTGCTGCCGGGGCTGCGCCTGTGGCTGGCTCCGCGCCTGCTGCTGGTGCAACAACGGCTGAAGGTGGCGCTGAAACGTCAGAAAATCCGGATGATGATGACGACGATGACGACATGGAAAACAACATGTCTCTTGCCGCCATGGAAGCCGAGCTGAAGCCAAAAGTTCTGGTGATTTTTGACCAGATTGCTGATGATTACAAAAAATTGCGCCGCTTGCAGGACCAGCTGGTTGAAAACCGGATGGCCAACAAGACCCTGTCACCCAGTCAGGAGCGTCGCCATAACAAACTCAAAGATGACATCATCATTGAGGTTAAAAGCCTGTCTTTGAACCAGAATCGTATTGATGCTCTGGTTTCCCAGCTTTATGACATCAACAAGCAGTTGGTTGGCCGTGAAGGCCGTCTATTGCGCTTGGCCGAGGCCTATGGTGTTAACCGGTCTGAATTTTTGAACCAGTATCAAAGTCATGAGCTGGACCCCAACTGGATCCGTCGCGTTGCCAATCTGACCTCGCGCGGCTGGAAAGATTTTATCCAGCACGAAAAAGACCGGATCAAAGAACTGCGTGAAGACATCCAGATGCTGGCGACTGAAACCGGTTTGGAAATTGGTGAATTCCGCCGCATTGTTTCCTCTGTGCAGAAAGGCGAGCGTGAAGCCCGTCAGGCCAAGAAGGAAATGGTGGAAGCCAACCTGCGTCTGGTTATCTCGATTGCGAAAAAATACACCAACCGCGGATTGCAATTCCTCGATCTCATTCAGGAAGGCAACATCGGCCTGATGAAGGCCGTTGATAAATTTGAATATCGCCGTGGTTACAAATTCTCGACCTATGCCACTTGGTGGATTCGTCAGGCCATCACCCGCTCGATTGCGGATCAGGCGCGGACCATCCGTATTCCGGTGCATATGATCGAGACGATCAACAAGATCGTGCGGACATCACGCCAGATGCTGCATGAGATTGGTCGCGAACCAACACCGGAAGAGCTGTCTGAAAAGCTGCAGATGCCGCTTGAAAAGGTGCGTAAAGTTCTCAAGATCGCCAAAGAGCCGATCTCCCTTGAAACCCCGATCGGGGATGAGGAAGATTCACACTTGGGTGATTTCATCGAGGATAAAAACGCCATCCTGCCAATCGATGCAGCCATTCAGGCCAACTTGCGCGAAACAACGACCCGCGTTTTGGCTTCGCTCACCCCGCGTGAAGAGCGCGTGTTGCGCATGCGCTTTGGTATCGGTATGAACACCGACCATACGCTGGAAGAAGTGGGACAGCAGTTCTCTGTGACCCGCGAGCGTATTCGTCAGATTGAAGCCAAAGCCTTGCGTAAGCTCAAGCATCCAAGCCGCTCGCGCAAACTGCGCAGCTTCCTTGATAGCTAGAGTCTATTTGATCTCATCGTGAATCAAAAAGGCCGGACAAGCAATTGTCCGGCCTTTGTTTTTTGGGAGTGTAATTTCCCAGTTTAGATAAGCTTTCGAGTGTAGGTTTGTTGCTTTTAAAAGGAGTGGTTTTCTGTGATGACTATGTCGTTGGTCGTTGTGCCAAAGGCATTGTAGTCAAACTTGTAAGCGATTGATGGTGATTTAAAGTTTTTCAATTCCCAAATTACGCCTACTGACTGAGAGACTGTGACTATGGCACTATCGTTGACCGCCTCAGCAATGGGCATATCAGCAACACCATCATTCTCATCGTAAACTTTGAATGAAACGCGATGATCAACGCTATAGTCTGCACCTTCATTGATCTTTATGACGTTCCCAAGTTTTAGGCCTGCTTTTGCCGCAAACAGTTGTGCCTTTTTGTAAGCATTGTCGAACGCGTTTTCTCTTGCCTGATTTCCCAGAGTGTTCTTTTCGAGACCAAAACTCAGATTGGAGACATCATTAGCTCCAGCTTCGACCAACGACGTCATGATCTGTCCGATTTTCCCAATTGCCCGTATTTTGATTCTGATTCTATTTTTTGCTACAAAACCGGGTTTGCGTTTTTCACCATCCGAGACCCAAAGACTTTCAGAGTCCAGTTTAACAGTATCGGTTACAAAGTCTTTTGGATTGACGCCAGCTTTTATCACAGCATCAAAGATGGATCTCGATTTGCGTGCATTCTCTACAAAAGCCTCTTTGGCACTTGGTGATTTTGTCGTCACGCCTGCCGTTAGGGACGCATAGTCGGCTGGCTTCTCAGCGTAACCAGATCCGTTGACGGCGATGGTTCTATATTGCGTGTCTGCCGCAATTGCGATGGAGCTATGTGTCCATATCAGCAACGGTATCGCGGCAAAAAGATTCCGAAGTTTCATATCACCGTCCAGATTGATGTAGTTTAAGAGCTTTTAAAACTAGCTTCATTCGAGATACGGGCCTAATTTGCCAATTCCCAGCTGGTGTTGACCGAGATAGAGATTTGCATGGAGCCTTCTGCGACGGGGACATCGGCAGACATCATTTCCATTTTGGCGGCCCGCATCATCATTGGCTGAGGGCGATATCCCCCCGATTCAGATAGGCTGGTCAGGCGTTTTATTTTCACACCCAGCTCTGTGGCATACAGCTGGGCTTTTTGGCGGGCGTCTGCAATGGCAGCTTTGCGGGCCTGCGCCAGCAATTCGGTTTTGTTGGAAACATCAAACTGCAGGCCGGACATGTTGTTAGAGCCTGCATCCACCAAAGCAGTGAGAACTGAACCGACATTTTCAAGCTTGCGGATATTCACCGAAACCTGATTGTTGACGATATAGCCAACGATCTGGGGCGCTTGTTTATTGGTTTTTGGATAGACAATTTCTGGATTGATGTTGAAATTGGCGGTCTGAATGTCTTTTTTCTCAATGCCTGCCTTTTCCAGCTCATCGAACAGGGCCTTCATGCTGGCGTTGTTAGCCGCCAGAGCGGCCTGTGCTGTCTCTGATCGGGATTGTACGCCAGCGGACACGATAGCCATGTCAGGGGCCATCTCTACGATCCCCATGCCAACAACCGAAATGCTCCCGCCTTTGGTTTCGTCTGCCATCGCGGGCGTCATTATCATTGGGACGAGGGCGGCAAGTATCAGCAGATGTTTTCTCATAAAATGGATCTCCGGATTTGTCGGTGTATTCTGTTTCAAAAAAAGAGGCGCCATATTGGGCAGAGTTGATCGCTCGCGGCTTTGCCGTTGGAATGGGGGTGGAATAGGTCAAGTCGCGGCAACTGTCTTAGGACTTTATGGCCGGATTAGGGAGGTGTGCTGAAAAGTCGGGGACAATTGTTGAAATGGGCAGGCCAAACGGTGGGTCGCTATCCACTATAGGCTCGCTGGGGCTTGCCTGTTGGTGCAATTCAGTATAGACGGGTTACACCTTTTTAAAGGCCTGTAGCTCAACTGGTTAGAGCCGACCGCTCATAACGGTCTGGTTGGGGGTTCAAGTCCCTCCGGGCCTACCATAATAAAGAAATAAGCCTTTTAAACCAGCGGCTTATAGTAAATGTGGACCAGATATAATATAAGTCTGGTCCACATTTACCATTTCATGCCCTCAAGCTTGCTCAGAGCACTCATTGCCAGGCGGCGTCGTTCTGCGCCTTTTGTGTAAACTTCGGACGTCTTTGATTCGCTGTGGCCAAGGATCGCCATCACCTCATATGTGGTGCAGCCTTCATGTACCAGAAGCTCACCTGCTGCCTTGCGCACCCCGTGACTTGACAAATGATGCAATCCTGCTTGCTCACACCATTTGCGCATCCGGTTGCCGAGGGCTTTTTCAGACCGGAACGATTGGCCGTGTTCTGTCAGGATATAGGACATCCCCAATATCTTTGCTGCGCGTGTGGCTTTGAGCAGAGGGGGGAGCATCGGGACTTCGACATAGGGAGAGTTTTTCTTTTTGGGCTGCCACCCAAGCCATTTCTGGCCCTCATGGTCAAACTCTTGCTGCCGCCCAAGCCATGTGGCGTCGCTGATGCGGCAGGCTGTAAACATGAGTAGCGTGAGATATAGATGGGCAGTGGTGCCAGCTTGGTGCGTGGCGCGGAAGGTTTTGAGGTCGTCAACCGTCCATGGTTTTGCCCCGCCCTTTGAATTCTTGTTGATTTTTGCAACGCCGATCGCTGGATTGTCGGTGCAATGCCCGGTCTCAATTCCCCAATTGTACATCGTGCGGATTGTCTTGACCATGTTGTCCGCAGCGCCTGGGGTTTTCATCATGCCGTCGCGGATTTTGATCACCTGAGACTTTGGCATTTCCATCACATAATCGGGGTAAGCTGTTCTAAGCCGAATGAGAAATGATCTTTGTTGAACCAGCGTATATTGGGATTTAAGGCCTGCTTCGACTTGTTTTTCGATATGGTCTAGATAGAGATAGGTAAGCCATGCAAGGGATCCGCGTGTGGCGCGTTCCTCTGCCGGTGTTGTTGTTTTTAACTGAATGCCTCTGCGAGCCGCATGATAAAGCTCTGAGAATTCCTTATGGTCTGGCCCTGCAAGCAGTGTGATTTTTCGATTGGCATCGCCTTGCACCCGCACGCGATGGCGTATTTCGCCAGTTGGCAAATTTTCTCTGGTCAGACCGGGGTATTTGAGCTTTATCATAGCGACCTAGTCCCAGCTTTTAAGCGGTGGTGTTGCTGTTTCCTGTTGGTTTGAAACATCATGTGCCTGCCCGCCGGTAAAAACAAGCCGGACTTTTTTATGCTCGATCAGCATTTCTGAAATGTCGAGTCCTCGGCACTGGGCAGCTTTAATTGCCCTTTCGATCTGAGGCTGGGTGACTGATCCTGTTTTTGGAGAGTTTGATGCCTTCATGTTCATACCCTCTCGCCTTCTTGCTGGTTTGTTAGGGGGCGCTTAGGCGTTAACGTGCGGACTGAAACAATCCGCTGAATAACTTCGTTAAATGGATCGTCGGAGTCGCACCCGATGAGCCATTGATATTTCGCGCCGGAACGGGTTTTCGCGACCTGCTCACTTGGATAAACTTGGCCGTCATAGTCCTTTACCATCACCTCATACAGGCGGTGTTGATCTCCTATTTCGGTCAGATGATCGTCCAGTGCTTTGCGGCCCGCCTCATTTACATAAAACGAAGTCATGTCGCCCATTCCCCGCCCTTCTTCCCAATAAGGAGAGGCGCGGAACTGATCAGCCATTTCGCATTTTGCGCCGATAGCAAAGTAATTGCGGTGGCTGTCTTTTAGCGGCTGGATCGGACGGCCTAGCGCATGATCTATGTGATCAAAGGTCTTGTTTTTAAGGTAGCGGTTTACTGAAGGGTTACTCATGACGTCGCCTTGTCGGTTAGTTTGCCGCCTTGGGAGAGGTGAGCGTTGACAAATACTTGCGCTTCTTTCTGAGTGAATGGCATTTCGGTGTCGGCCTGCCAAAGGTGTGTCGGATTATCCAGAATGTCTTGATAGGTTGGGCTGCAGTTTCGACACATCATATCGCCATCGATGCAAGACAGATAATCATCGCCATCCCTGATGGTAGTCCCGCAAGCGACACAGGATCCGATTTGTTCAGGTAAGTCATCTTCGTGGATGTTGTCGTTTGCCATGTCAGTCATTCGCTTGGGCCTCCAATTCGATCTGCCGTTTGCGCGCGCACAAAGCCTCAAGCCAAGGCTCCTCCTCATCAATGACATCTTGGGCGCGATTGATCTCTTGGTCGATCTCCTCGATCTTCATGCCTTCGAGTTCGGTTGCAAACTCTGAGATGCATGCCGGATCGATTTCAGAAATTTCAGATTGTTTGCTGTGTTCTGTTTCTGATGAGGGTGAAATAGCAATGGCATCAACAACTGATATTTCAGCGACATCCGCATAAATTCCCGTGCCCGCAAACAATTCATCATTGTTCAAATCCAAGCTATCAATCAGAGATTCGGGAGATAGCTCTTCCAAAAGTCCTTCAGGGGTTACTTCAACCTGCTCGCCTTCGAAATCATCGAGTTCGTTATGATAGTCAGCAAAATCCGCCTGATCACTGTATGGCTCAAGCACAAGCTTTACGGTTAGCAAATATTCTCTTTTCATCCCATCCTCCTCACACTGCCTGCGCCATGGGGCGCTGGGTTAGGTGTTCCATTGCTTCAGCCCATTGCCATGCAGCGTCTTCTGGCGGAAGGGGCTTGATTTTGCGCTTGAGGGGTAGGGTGGGAAGGTTCGGACTGCCGTGGATGCTGAGTTGATTGAGCAGGCTGTTTGTGGTGGCTTCGGCCCATGTCTGCACTTTGTCCATGGCCATGTGCCAATTGTCAGGCAACAGGTGGAGGTGCTGCGGGTGGCTGGTCTCGGGTGCATCATGCAAAACCGCCCCATCTTCGGACAGGAAACCATGCAGAGGGTCATAGATGGTTTCTGCGGCGCGATGCATCAGGCATGCTTGTTTGATGGCCTGTGGTGCGTGTTGGGCCATCAGGCAATTGAATTGTGCCAGCGAAATCGGCTGGTCGGTGATGTTGGCCAGAATGAACCGGCGAGACATCAGCTGGGCCATGCTGCGCAGCGGGATAGTGGGGCGTTTGCGTCCGTCCATGACAAGCGCCTGTGCTGATGGCAGCGGGAAGATCAGGGTGCCGGTCATTGCTCTGTCTCCCGCTCTTCCTTGTTGATAGGCGCACGGAGCGTGTCGCAGAAGGCCCATAGAGTTTTGGGCTCGCCGTCGTTGTTTAGATATTCAATAAAGGCCTTTGGCCCGCAGTTCTCGCATTTTTGAAGGCCGATCACATTGCCTGCTTTACCAAGGCGCTGGCTGAAGACGCGGTCACCAATGGAGCAGGGGAAAGATAGGGTGCATGGGGTCATGGGGCGATTCCTTTGTTCTTGTGTGAAGGCTCTCGTTCATCGCTTACGATGAACTGGCGCGCTTTGCTTGCTGACGGCGTCAACGCCTAGCGTTGAGCGCCTAAATCTACGTAAAGCGACAAGCGATCGAGGTATTCCTCATAGGAATCCTGCCAACGATGATGGGGCAGGATGGCGACGTCGAAAGGCATGAGTGCGGGGTCGATATTCAGCGGCCAGTCCGGCGCGAAATTGAGCTGGTGCATTTCGGTCAACAGGGCGCGATGGTCTATGACTTTCATGATGCGTCCTTGCTCTATGGACGGGAGTGACTTCTTGGCTCTAACAAATATTTTCAGCAACACGTCGTGTTCTGGGCGTTCCAATTCTTCGAGCAAATCGAACATCAATTGGCGGAGGATGCGAGCGTGCGCATCGGCTGGCATCAGTGATCCTGCCCTCGCAAAATGCTCTGCGATCAATCGCTTGTCATAGGCCTTTTGCGGCTGGACCTTGTCGCCAAATGCCCCTTCGGGCAGGTCATGGACCAAGGCAAAAAACTTGATTTCATCCGGTGCCTGGTCGTGGCACAGAACGCTGTGCTGAGCGACCGACCAGATGGTGCCGGTGTTGCCGTTGTATCGTGGCTGCTTGGCGATGCTGGATGCCAGCCCGCGCCAGCTCCAACGGCTGTTTTCCGGATTTTCAAAATCCCACCAGCCATCATCGCCCAGCTTGAGCCACTCGCGGCTTGGGCTATAGTCTGCCGGCAGGTTCATCGGGCGATGGGGTGGAGCATAACTGCTGTGTTTTTGTGCGAGGGTCATAGTGATCTCCGGTGGCGATGTTTGCCTTGCTTATGCACCCCGCGACGGGCTGTGTATTGGTTTGAAACGGGCCAGTTTCAGAGGTGCCCGACGCGGGGAATTGGGTTACTTGGCGACAACGGCGCGGACTGCCGCGTCTTTTGCTTCCAGCAATTTCCGAAGAGCGACAGTGCGCTCAGGATTGCGCGGGATGTTCACCTGAATAAATTCGGCCAATTTGCAGAATGGCTCGCTCGCTTCCTGCAAAAACTCAGGCAAATGGGTGAATGTGAAAAACTGCATAATATTATCGCGAGGTGGCGAGGCAGGTTTGGCGGTGGCAGTTTTTTCATACGCTTCCTCGAAGGCCTTTGTTGCCCACCAAGAAATGTAACCATCAGGGTAGCGAACAAAATATCCGAGATCTTCTTCAGTGACCTTGAACCGCTTTGCTTCATCGATAGTGGTTGTCTCGACCACGTCTCCATCAAGCATGAGATGCCAGCGGCCATCTTCTTGGTGTTCGGCTTTCGTGATCTTGGCTGCTTCAACAACTTTGTGTGATTGATAGGCTTTCATATCGATTTCCTCTCAATAAAATCAGGTGTCGGTACTCTCCCGACTGTCACGCCTGATAGGAGGTGGCGTTCCCCCTGCATGGTCCGCCCCATGCGGCCTACTACCCACGCTCCACGGTCACCCTTTGGGTTTGCGCTTCACTGCGTGGGGTTCGCTACGGGATTCTATGTCTCTGGTTGACCAAAGAAGAGCGGTAGGCCGGTGAAGCCTGCTGCGTCGGCGCATGCTTCGGTGAATGCGTCTTTGATGTAGCGATCCAGCTGGTAGGGTTCGATCAGCCAGACAAGGTCGCCGCGATTTTTGCGATAGCGCAGCCGCACTGGAATGCGATAGACGGCGCCGCCTTCAAAAATCGGGATGGCAATCAGGAACATGTTTGGCACTTCGAGCTTGTTGCCTTCGGCATCCTCGTGCTCGCTCTCAAAGCCAATCTGTTGTTCGCCGGTGTCTTTGTTTATGAAGGTTTGAGACTTGCTGCCTTCATTGATCTGGATGCCTTTGGACAGCTCCATTAGCTTACGATAGCCGCATGGCTTGCCATCCAATTTGTAGACCAGCTCTTTGAGGTTTTTGTCGGAATTGGACTCTGGTTCTGTTTCGCTGCTGAGAAAATCGGGCAGCGGGAGCACATCCAGAATGTTGTCTTCAAGAAACAAAGCAAAGCTGAGAAGGTCCAGCGGGTTTTTGGCGACTTTCGTCCATGCCTTGATTTCATCGGACAGGGGGAATTCATGCGTTACCCGATGTTTGCAATGCTGGGGATTGGCGTCTGGATGCATTGGCAGATCGTCCGGACATTTATCCTCTTCCGGTTTGTTGACGCGATCATGATAGTCAATCACCCCGGTGATTTTCAGGACTTCATTGTTACCCACACGCTCGCCAAACAAGGCGCTTTCAGGGGTTTTGAAGCGGTTGACGTGGGCGATCAGGCTGTCGAGGTTGCCCATCACCGCTGTTCCTTCGCGGCGCAACGGGTGATCATCGAACCGTTCCAGATCCTTGGTGACGTCTTTGGTCACCATGCCGCCTTGAGCGTCACGGGTGATCACAAAAGAGAGTTTGTCTTCGCCGTTGCTGTGCGGAATAGTCAGAATTTCGGGGTCGCTGAATTGGCCGGACATTTCAGAAATTCGGTTGATGGCTGCGGTTAGATCCATTGTCTTGCCTGTGTGGTTGGGGTTGGTCGCTCTCATTGATTGCCTATGGCTATCAACTGGCGCTGGCTTGCGGCGTCGGGCGCGGTGCGCCCTTGCTTTGTTAAAGGACTTTGACTTCGGTGTTTTCGGTGATGGTTCTTGGTTTGCCGTTGAACATTTCCATCTGTTTCGGGTTCAGCGGTGTGAGGCCTTTTTCAGTCATCCAGAGGGTGGATGTGCTGCGCGGCTTTTTGGGCACCGTTGCATCAAGCGATGGGCGAATAGACAGGATGCCTTTTTCGACTTTCAGCTTGAGCTTGATGGTCAGTGTGCCCGATGGCTCACCGCCAAAGTCCAGCATGTGTTCGACCAGAGTGCTGCGGACCCTTTCCAGCTCGTCTGAGCAATCTTGATGAAAGTCGCCGTCTGAAATGCTCTGCAGCACCTGGCTGAATTGTCGTAAAATTGGGGTGTCTTCGCTCATTGTTTTGGCTTTCTCTTGGTGCGGTTAGGTCTCTCGTTCTTCGCTTGCGCGAGGAACTGGCGCGCGCTATGCGCTTGCGTTCGGCGGCGGCGCTCCGCGCCTTGCCTAGGTTCCGATTGCGATGATGAAAAAGGTGAAAGTGGTTGTGCCGGCGAGCGTGAAGCCCAGCGCAGGCAAATGTTTGAGGCATGTGACCCATTCATTAGCCCGTGGTGCTCTCGTCATTTGCTTTGCAATTGACTGGCGCTGGTTGTCGGCGTCGGCGGCGCATCCGCCTTGCCTGACATCAAACAACGTGTGCAGCGCTGTGCTGGCCAATGCAGAAGCCAAAGCAAGGCGCCGATGCTCAAAGCGGGGCTGGCTGGTGGGGAGGTAGCAGGTCATGACTGGACTCCGGTTTAAGAGGCTCTCGTTCATCACTTGCGATGAACTGGCGCGCGCTATGCGCTTGCGATCGGCGTCGGCCAATGGCCTTGCCTGAAGTGCGGGCACGCAATACAAAGCCCGCGAGTGGTGAACGTTGAATTGGAGCGAGGTGAGGTGGGAGGAACAGGCCTCATCTCGCTCCTGTCTGCCCGTCTTGGTGGGCAAGGGAGGATCAAGCGTTTGCGCGTTTTAGAAAGGCCAATGCGGCCCGTTCAGAATCTTGCATAAAGACTGGAGGCTCCGCTCCGGAAAACCATCGGCTTAGAATGATACGGATGGTTGTCGCGTCAGCCGTGCTGCTGAGCTGCTTCCACGAATAGCGCGAAGGCCAGCGATAGCGTTTGCCGTTGATGACGGCTGTGTCTGCTGGGCTGGGGACGCGGCGACTGGGAAGGTGTGGTGCATGGCTGAGTTGTGGTTCAGGGGACATGATACGCTCCAATTCGGCTCTAATGCAGAACATTAAGTTGCAATTATGCAGAATTGTCAAGTCAAAATATCGGCATTAATGCAGGCAATGCATAACGCGTTGTTCCGACTCGCTTTTTTGCTTGTCTGGTTGTGAAGCTGCGTGTAGGCTCGCGTTGTGGTTGGGTGTCTCAGTGTTCGCGGGGCTTGTCGTGTTTATTTTTAATCCATCGGAAAAGGTAAATAATGCCAGAGCGAGCCGGGTGCATATTGTTAACCCAGAGGCATTTTGTGATGGCTGGGCGTTTTTTGTTCCGTTGCCGGCGTTTAACGATGCGCTGGATTTGTCTGTGTCGACGTGGAAGGTGCGCCGACAAGACCGGAATACAGGGCGTGATGTCATTGATCCAAAAACCAATAAACCCATCACCGATACTATTGAGCTTATGACGCAAGGAAAGAGGCCTGATTGGGCGTTTTCGGTGGGGGATCTTGTCCACTCTAGCCGGTCGCTGGCGTGCGAGCCGTGGCCTAAAAACCCTAAGGGTCACTCATTGGTTGTTGAGGCTGTTGATGGTGGGGAGTTGATAATAAAACACCATGACTGGTCTTCTGGGGTGGTCGAGCGTCTTCGTTTCACGCAAGAAGGCTTTGTTGGTGTGTTGCGAAATGGATTGGGGGAGGTCAAGAATATGGACGAAATCACATTTGAGGTCGAGGGGTCGAAGGGTGATTCTTATTTCGTTACCGTCGAGATGAGTGAGGGGAAGTTTTCGATGCGCTGCACCTGTGCTGCTGGTGCGTATGGTGGCATGTGTCGGCATAGGCTGGATTTGCTTAGTGGGGAGGTTGGCAATGTGCTGTCAAGTAACGAGAGTGATCTGGATGTGGTCCTTGGCGCATTTTCCAAAACCAAATTTCCGAAACATATTGAAGAGATAGCAAAGGCTGCGACAGAAAAGGCCCGGTGGGCAAAGAGGGAGCGTGACCTTAAAAAACAGTTGGGCCGTGAGATGGATAAGGGGATGTATTGATGATGCCATGTTGCGACAAATAAAAGCCCGCTTATTGCGGGCTTTTATTTGTCTAAAAACCGTGTAGTTCGTTGACGGTCAAAACCTTGTGCACCTTGAGCACATAGGTTTGTTTGCCGTTGTTTTTCTCTGGGTCGCCGTTTGGCTGGATATAGGTTATTTCCATGGGGGGATTGTGTTGGCGGCACTTCACCTCTTTGCCGTTGGCTTTGACCAATATCTTTATAAAAGCTTCTCGTGTGTCTGTCGCTGCATTGTAGGTCTGTATCACCACGCTATCGCCGGGCTGAGGTGGTCTTCCTGGATGGATAATGCGTAGGTCGCCTGGCTTGTGCTCGGGCACCATGCTTTCTCCGACAACAACAATACCATAAATCCCCTTGATTCCGACCAGATTTGGCGGACAGCGCACCCTGTCTATGATGTCCGAGCCGATCTCGAATGAGCCGAGGGCAGACCCTGCTGCTGTGCCCATCACGGGAATTGTGCGCGGATCTGTTTGAAAATCGGACATATGATTTCGCTCGATTTGAGCTGGCACAACACTTTGTGTTTGCGGTTCTGTGTATGGAGTGCTTCGTACTCCTTGGAGTGGCAAATACTCCTTTTCATAGATGGCGACTTGTTCTTCTGTCGCATCGCCGCTGGCGATGTGTTTGTGTACGGCTAAGTCAATGCCTTCTACTGTTGAAACGCGAGGCTCGGGCGGGTTGTCTGATTTTTCTAAACGAGACAAGGTGGTGTCAGCTACTCCTGTTTGCTTGGAAAGAGCGTTCGAGCTTAGGCCTGTTATTTTCAATGCAAGAATGAGTTGTTGACGGGCTTTTTGGGTTGCTGGTTTCATCGGATTTCCCATCGTTGGTTTTTATTCTGCAATTATGCAGTATTTTTCATCAACATGCATTCTGCTTATAAGGCTTGACAATCTGCATTAGTGCAGGCAGTCTAGTCTGCATAAAGGCAGAATGGAGTTATGTGATGATATCCGCTAAACAGCACCCTCTCGCTAGTTATCTAGCCCGTGAAAATATTACGCTCACGGAAGCTGGACACCGGTTCGGATGTGCAGACACAACAATATCCCGCATCATTAATGATAACCGTCCGCCAAGCTCCGAGTTGATGCAGCGCATTATCGACAAAACCAATGGGGCTCTTTTGCCTAATCAGTTTTATCGCCTCCCTCATTCTGCTGCGGAGTAGGCGGATGATCCTCTCTAATGTTCAAACCGGCCAAAACGGCTCCGGTGATGTGAGCTCGCGCGATCAGGCTGAGCTGTTCATCGATCCGCTTGCCCCTCAATTTAGTGCTTTTGTTAACCGGTTTCTGGCTGAAGCTGAGGGTGTGGTTGAGTTTCCTTACCATGATCTAGCTCCTGTCTGGATGTGTTTTGCGGGCAGTCTGAAGGACTGCCCGACGCCTGTCATCGATAGAGTTTCGGGGGATTTATCATGAAATCTATGGGTCGTCAGTTTTCTAACGAGCTTTATTTGCGCTTGCGCCGCCGGTGTCGTGACATCGTCAAAAAGGCGGGCGGCATTGAATGTGCTTCTGAAATCACGCGGGTCAATCAGGCGCAATTGGCCCGTTATGGCCAGCCACACGGTGCTGACTGGATGCCTGCTGATGTGATCGCCGATCTGGAAAAAGACATTGGCGAGCCGATTGTCAGCCGCGCACTTGTCCAGCTTCAGGGCTATGAAATCGTCAAGCTGCCCGATGGACGCTGGGAAGGCGACATCAACCAGCAGCTGGCGCAGATGTTCAAAGAGATCGGCGAAATCAGTCAAAAAATAGGTGTTTGCCTCGCTGATGACGGCTGTGTCTCGCGCGATGAGGCCCGCCAGCACCAGCTGCGCAAGGAAATTGCCGATGCGTTGAGCGTGTTGGTCGGTATGGACCAATCCATCAAACTGATTGAGGAGAGCGAGCAATGATCAACCCGCAAGAAGCAGCCCGCATTCGCCAGCGGCTGACCCGTGGCAACAGTCCGCGCCGCATTGCTCTGGATTATCCTGACAGCCCGAATATCTTGGCTGATATATATGCGATACAGGGCGGACGACCACGCGGAGCCACGGATTCGGACGAAACAGAAATCCCGTCATCAGATCCGGTTTGGTTCAAGCTGCTTGATGGGCGTATCAAACATCTGGTGCGCGAATGTTGTGCCTACCACGATCTTTCCCTATCTGATTTGATGGCCTATCACAAAGGCTCTGCTGCTCGGTCACAGCTTTGTTATGCGCTGCGCCACCGTTGGGCTATGGGCTATGAGGAAATGTCTGAACTCCTCGGGCTTAGGCCCCAGGTCGTTTGCAAGCTGGCCAACCGATGGACTGGCAAGGTTCCGGCGCTGGCACCAGAGCCACCCAAAATGCCAACGCCTATCGCGCCATTGGTGCGGGCCTTGGCGGGCGAATATGGCACCACCGAGTGGGCTATTGTTAAAGGCATTGGTCAGCAGAATGTGGCTACTGCGGCCCGCAATCATCTGTCTTACAAGCTCTATACAGAGCGTGGCGAATTTATCTCAAAAATTGCGCGCTGGCTGAAATGCTCGCATGCAACCGTGCGCGACCAGATCGACGGGCATGCCCGATCAATCGGGCTGACAGCGCAGCAAGCTGATGCTCTTAATGCCGACGCAAAAACACTCGGCAAGACAGGCAAGGCTGTGAAACAGCCGACGCCGATAACGCAGCGACAGCATTTCGCGCCAGCGACTTTCAAGAGAGTCCTGCGTCACGGTGAGGTAGCGCGTCATGGGTAATCGCCGCAAGAAACAAACCTTCACACCAACGCGCCGGATCGCGGTTTATGAGGTGCCTGATCAGGTGTCCGGTAACGTCTTTTATCGCGCGGCCGGTCCATTCCAGAACCGCGATATCCGCGACAGTTTGCTCACGTTTGGTGAGCTTATCGAGTTGCGCGATCGGGTGAATGATCTGGTCAAGGCCAAACAACAAAGTGAGGTGGCGTGATGCAAAACAAACTTTCAGATTTGAATAATCACCTTTTCATGCAGCTTGAGCGCCTTGGCGATGAGGAGCTTGATCAAGAGGGCATTGAAAAAGAAGTTGCCCGAACAGGAGCTTTGGTTTCGGTCACTGATCAGATCATCAAAAATGCAGCTCTTCAGGTGAAGGGCGTTGAGTTGATGGTCAACCACGGTGCCTTTGTGAAGCGTCACCTCAAGTCATTCCCACTGATCGAAGACGGGAGCGACAAATGAAGGGCGTACGCATCATTTATAGCAAAGCTGAGCTGGCTTGGGTCGAGGCGCATAAGACCGATGTGCGCAAGGAATCTCATGCGGTATTTGTTGAATTGTTCAACCGGCCTGACGTGTCTTTTGAAAATTACAAATCACTTTGCAGTCGCAATGGCTGGAAAACAGGACGGACAGGCCTGATTGAAAAGGGAAACATCCCTTTGAACAAGGGCAAGAAAATGCCCTTCAATCCCAACTCTGCTCGCACCCAGTTCAAGAAAGGCCAGACGCCGCATAATGCCAACTATCTGGGCCATGAACGTGTGTCAAAAGATGGTTATGTGGAAATCAGTGTGGATGAGACCAACCCGCATACCGGCTTTGAACGGCGCTATGTGTTGAAGCATCGTTGGCTCTGGGAACAAAAAAACGGGCCAATAAAAGAGGGTCATTGCCTCAAGTGCCTTGATGGCAATCTGGCCAATACAGACCCTGATAACTGGGTCGAGATCCCTCGCGCCATGTTGCCTCGTCTGTGTGGCCGGTACGGACGTGGGTTTGATCATGCGGATCCAGACCTGAAGCCGGTCATTATGGCAGTTACCAAGCTGGAGCATAAAGCAAGAACCGTGGGAAAAGAGGCCGACAAATGACCTCACACCACTCTGAGCGCGGCGCGGAGTCCATTTGTCCTTGCTGTCATGGCAAAGGGAAGGTGAGCGGGCTGGAGGCAATCCGGATGCGTTGGCCGTCTGCCAATTCTAACGCCGAGAAAATTATCGTTGCTTTGCTTGATCGCCCTTTGGGGATGACGTCTGAGCAGCTGATCAATCACATATGGGATGGACCGGACGGCGGGCCGCTGGACGCCAACAATGCATTGCAAACGCACAAGTGCTTTGCGCGCAATCTGCTGCGGCCTTTCGGCTGGACGGTCAGTCGAAAACAACGGGGTGTGCCTGTTTATCGGCTGGAATGTCTGGAAGAGGTGGCGCAATGACCCTTCACCACGCCGACGCGCGATATTTGTTGCCTGCGGGTAATGTCCAGATAGCCTTTTCAGGTGGCCGTACATCGGCATTTATGTTGCATGAGATCCTTTCGGCCAATGGCGATTTGCCAGACCGGGTGGAAGTGACCTTCCAGAACACCGGTCGCGAAATGCCTCAAACACTAGATTTTGTTGCTGAAGTCGGGCGGCGTTGGGGTGTCATGGTCACTTGGCTAGAATATCGGCCGATGATGCCTTTGTTTGAGATCGTTGGATATCAAGGTGCGGCGCGGAATGGTGAGCCATTCGATGCTCTGATTGCGAAAAAAAAGGCGCTGCCAAATCAATTTAGAAAATGGTGTTCTGCCGAATTGAAAACTAAGACGGCTAAGCGATATTTGGTTTCAAAAGGCTGGCGGCGTTGGGTCTCGGCGGTTGGGTTTCGTGCAGATGAAAGCCATCGTACTCCCTACGCAGATAACAGAACATCTACATGGCTGCCGTTACGTGAAGCTGGTGTCACGCGCCACAAGGTGCTTAGCTTTTGGCGGTCGCAATCGTTTGATCTTGATTTGCCTGTGTTTGGCGGAAAAACTATCGGCGGAAATTGCGACGGGTGTTTTCTAAAATCAGAAGCATTTCTGGCATCAATTGCGAGGGATCAACCGAGCCGTCACGCATGGTGGGAAGCGCATGAAAGAGGTGTAGGAAGACAATTCTCAGACCGCTTTAGCCGTCGCCAACTTCGTGAGTTCATGGATAGGCAGGGTGATCTCGTGCTGTCGCAAGAAGATGCTCTGTGCCAGAAAAATGGCGGGGAGTGTTTCTAATGACCCTCTTTCATGCCGATGCGCGGGATATTGTTGTTCGGGATGCGGCCTGTGCTGTGTCTGACGTGCCTTATCGTCTGACTATGGGTGGCAAGTCGCCTCATCCGGACGCGCCGCGCGGTGGCTGGCTGAAGGATTATAACAACAAAGGCCAGCCTGTTACCTGCGATATCAGCTGGGATGAGATCATGGATTTGTTGTTCCGGTCTCTTGCTGCTCGATCGCACGCCTATGTTTTCACCAATGACAAGAATTTGCGTGAGGCGATGAATGCCGCCGATCGCGCGGGGTTCCGGCTGCATAATGTGCTGCTGTGGAACAAGCGCAGCGCCATGCCGAACCGCTGGTATATGAAGCCGGTCGAATTTGTTCTGTTTTTGGGCAAGGGCAAGGCCTTCACCATCAATCAGCCCGGCTCGATGTCTTTGGTTGAAATGCCGTGGCCGGATGAAACCAATCACCCGACCGAGAAGCCTTGGCCGCTGCTGCAACGTTATATCCGCAATTCGACAGACGAAGGCGCGAGTGTGTTTGACCCTTTCATGGGGTCCGGCTCCACCGGCGTGGCCGCTGCCAAGTTGGGGCGGGAGTTTATCGGCGTCGAGATCGAGCGCGAGTGGTTCGACGTGGCTGAGAAGCGTATTGCCAAGGCAGATAATGAGTTTCAGAAACTGGGGGTGGCGTCATGACTGACTCCAGCACTCTCAAAATTGATCCTTCCAAAGCGCCAAAGGACGATGGGTCCAGCCCGCATGTGGAACATTGGTGCATGGCGCAGGGCTGCTCAAGCTGGGGTGATTTTGGTTTCATGCCCGCGTCTGGCAAAGGTGCGCTCAGTCAACTGTGGTTCTGTTCCACCCATCGCGCTCAATATTTGCAATTACGAGATCGGGCCCGTGAGCAGGCAAAGGCCAAAGATGCGGCTGAGCGCCCTGTGCTCGTTGAAAACCCAGAGCAGGGAGGGCTGTTCTGATGACGTCCCCTCGCATGCGCTACCCCGATGAAGTTGTCACCCGCGCCAAGGCAGAGTTTGATCTGGTTGGCGCGATTGGTGCCCATACGCGGCTCAAGAAGGCTGGGGCGTTGATGTCTGGCCGCTGTCCGAACCCTGCGCACCGCGATCGAGGCGCAAGCTTTGTGATGAATCCGTCCAGCAATCTTTATCACTGCTATTCGACCGGCTGCGAACTGAACGAGCGTTGGTTTAGCCCTGTCGACTGGATGATGCATTTTTGTGGGGCGGCTGACTTTAACGAAGCTATGGAAATGCTGGGCGGCAAGCGCGAGTCTTTGTCGGCGCCGGTGCGCCAAAAGATGAGTGATGAGGCCAAGGCCCGCCAAGCGGCAAGGGATGAGGAAGCGAAGAAGAGTGCGGCCAAAAGCCAGCTTAAAGCCCGCCAAATCTTTGCTGCTGGTGTGAGCGCCAAGGGCACAATCGCCGAGACCTATATGGTCGAGGGGCGCGATCTGGCGGGTTTTAACGTCGATGTGCCTTGCCTGCGCTTCACCGCTGATTTGCCTTATTGGGAAGAAGTGGAAAAGGACGTCTTTCGCATTGTCCATTCCGGCCCTGCGATGCTGGCCGCGTTTCAAGACCGTTGCGGGCATTTCAGTGCTGTGCATATGACCTGGCTTTTGCCGGACGGATCGGGCAAGGCGGTGATTGAGGCGCTCATCGATGGCAAGGCTGAGAAGCTGCCAGCCAAAAAGATCCGCGGGCCTTTCCTTGGTTGCTCGATCAGGCTGACGCCGCCAGCACCCACGATGTATGTGGGTGAGGGCATCGAGACGGTTGGTGAAATCACCCGATTGGGCAAGGCGGGCTGGGTGGCCGGTACGTTGGGCAATCTGACCGGACGCTTCCACCCCGATGCTCCCCGCACCCCACATCCCGATGACGCGTTGCGCCTGTTGCCTGCCTTGGTGCCAGATTGGTCCAGCCTGCGGATGCATGTGCCGGCAGAGTGCAGCAAAGAGATTTTGATCGCCGATGGCGACACAAAGGATCTGGCCAGCCTTCGGGCGTATCTGGACATGACCACACGACGCATCCGGTATGAGGGCCGTTCTGCTGGTCAGCTGTGGCCGGACGGCAGGCAAGATTTGAATGATTACGGCAGGCAAGTCCGCAAGGCGGACACCGCCGAGCATTGCAAGGCAATGAACGAGAGCGTCCATCGGCCCGCTGAAGCGTCGAGTTCGAACGGTGAATCAATTCAAGGAGGTGCGGGGAATGACTGACAACAAGAAGCCTCTGCCTGATGATCAAATTCGAGACAGCCTTGATGCTGCCGAGCGTGAGGCCCAGCCACCGCTGGCCTCCAACGACAACAAGATCGCCCATTGCGCCACGCTGGATCAGAACGACATAGGCAACGCCTTGCGGCTTATCTGTCACTTTGGCGACGGCATTTTGAACGTGCGTGAGCACGGCTTTCATCAATGGTCTGGTACCCACTGGCAACTGACCGGCGGCGAGGAACAGGTGGCGATATTTGCGCAGAAGACCGCCAAGCTGATCGAGCAGGAAGCCAACTTCATTGCAATCGAACCATGGGAACAATTGGCGCTCGATGAGGCGCGCAAGGTGACCGTTAGTGACGACATGAGTGAGGAAGACAAGCTCAAGATCAAAGAGGCAGAAGCGGTCCGCTCCAAGGTGCAAAGCAGACGGGCGGGGCGGCGCAAATATGCCCTTAGTTCGGGCAACAATGGCAAGCTGATGGGCATGGTGAAGCAAGCCGCACCGCACATAACTGTGGGGCCAGAGGCGCTGGATGCGGACCCGATGGTGTTCAATTGCCTGAATGGCACGCTGGTTTTCAAGCGCATCAAAGACCCGATGGAAGGGCCGGTGCTGGATATGAAACTGGTCGAGCATGATCGCGATATGCGCATCAGTAAATGCGCGCCCGTGGTCTATGACCCCAGTGCAGATTGCCCGAAGTGGAAAGCCTTTCTCGAAAGATTTCAGCCCGATGAAGACAGGCGGACATTCTTGCAGGTGTATTTTGGCTATGGCCTGACTGGTCTGACCGATGAGCAGAAGCTGATTTACAACTATGGCAAGGGGGCCAACGGCAAATCGACATTGACCGAGGCTATCTGCCGGTTGATGGGGGCCTATGCCGGTCAGCTCAACCCCGAGTCTGTTTCTGGCACCGGCCAGCGCCGTGGTGACCAGGCAACGCCGGATCTCGCCACCTTGGTGGGCATCCGGTTGGTGCGTGTGTCCGAGCTGCCCAAGGGGCAATCGGTGAAAGAGGATCTCATCAAGGGTCTGACGGGTGGCGAGCCGATGAAAGTGCGGCTGTTGCATCAGGGCTTCTTTGATCTGGTTCCAATCTTCAAGGCGGTGATGAGCGGCAACGACATGCCTTACATCACCGGCACCGACTGGGGCATATGGCGGCGGTTGCTGATCGTGCCGTGGGACGTGACCATATCAGAGGCGGAAAAGCGCCCTATGGCCGAGGTGTTGGCCGAATTTGACGCCGAGCGATCGGGCATCCTCAACTGGTTGCTGGAGGGGTTGTCCATCTATGTCAATGAAGGTTTGCAGGTGCCAAGCAGCATCTCGGATTTGACCAATAGCTATAAATCCGAAATGGACCCGATACAGAATTTTATCGACGCCTGTGTGGTCCATGTGCCGCCTGATGACGAGGGAAAGCCTCTGAGCGAGGTGACCGGCTCAGCCATGTACAAAGCCTATGAGACGTGGTGTCGGGCCTCTGGGGTGAAGATATTCTCCTCCACCCTGTTCGGGCGCGAGCTGCCCAAGAAGGGCATCGAGAAGGTCAATGGACGCATCCGCAAATATATCAATGTCAAAATCCAACTGCCCGAGGAGATTTCCTATGAAGACGAATTTCCGCACCACAACAAGGACCACTAACCCGCCCACACCCACCCATGGGATGCCAGTGTGCGCCAAATGTGAACGGGTGCAGGCTGGATCGGGGCCAATTATGCGAGGGTTGCGCGAGGGTCATGCGAGGGTTTGGCGTAAACTATCGCATAGGAAAAGGTGCGCATTTCCAATGCTTTACGCCGATGCTGCGAGGGTTGCGATAGTTCACGCGCGCATATGCATATGAGGGGTGCGGGGAATGGAATTAGAAAAGATTTCTCATGCGTTTATAGAGACTATAACTATCGCTACCCTCGCAAGGGTTAGATAACTATCTGAATTAATTAATAAAATACCCGCGAGGGTTTGGCTTAGACCCTCGCAGAACTATCGCAACCCTCGCAAGAGGGCGGGTCACCACCAACAGACATTCGAAAGGGCAGGACAATGGCAATCGGACTGGCACAGAGCGCAACCTACAATCTCAACATCCGCTATGATCAGGCTGACAAGCGGGAAGTGCGGGCCATCGGCCTATTGGCGTTGCTTGAGTGGGCCTATCGTGACCAGCGGGTCTATCAGGATGGCGATACGGTGGATGATCGGCGCTATCTGGCGGGTGGCAACAGCTTGGCAGGGCTTGAGCGATTGAACGAGCTGGGCACTCATGTCGACGGTGGTGGGCATTCGATCACCGAGCCACATCAGGACGCGCTGGCCGTGCATGGTGTGGTGTGTCGTTTGGCCAAGCTTGGGCTGGATGGGCAAGTCGCGGCTGGTTTGATCGTCGAACATGCGCAAGCCGGTCGCACGCCTGAGCGGCCAACGCTGGATGCTGGCACGATCCAGCCTATGCGGGGCAGAGGCGGCGCGGTGATGATGAGTTATTGGGATTGGGATACGGGTGAAAGATTGGCCGAGCGGTCAAGGCGCAAGGTTCGTCATCCAGACGGTCGGGTGTGCCATCACGGGCAAGCCTGCGAAGTGATCTTTGATCAAACCGCCGAGCTGGATCTGCATTTACTCGAGCATTATGACCTCTGGAAGGTTGGCATCGGGTTTATTTCACAGGAAATGCCAAAACTCAAAAGCTGGAAAGTCCAGATATTTCAACGCGCTTTCGCTCCTGCCCACACAAAACCGGCCATGCGATTGAAAAAGGTAATTGACTTGGAGCTGAGCATTTGACACGATGACAGCGAACAAAAAACCAGCAAAAGCCGCCCTGAGAGTTAATCCTCTTAAGGGCGGTTTTCTTTTGGGTGGGCGTTCCCCAAAGTCATGTGAAAACTTGGGTCCTTCCTGGCTAACCAAAAGCAATAGGGGGCGGCGTAGCGTGTTGTGTTCGTTGATACGGTCTATTGGTGGTCTTAGGATGTTGTTTTTGTTTATGATTTAGGTTTTAGAATGGTTGACATAGCAAAGTATCCACTGCCTGACGGTGTTGATGATGTTGTGCTCAACCGAGAAATGTTGGCCGACGCGCTGCAGGTTTCGCCTCCAACCATCGACACATATCGCAAGTCTGGAATGCCCGTTATTACCGAGGGCAGTAACGGTCGCTCTTACGAATTTCAGTTGTCAGCTTGCTTTGCTTGGATCTCCGAGCGCAAAGATATCGAGCGTTCGGAAGATGAACAACGGAAGGCTGCCGTTCGGCAAATGAGCCTTGCCTTGCTTGGCAAGGATGAATCAGATCCTCATGCCGGTCTCACTGAAAAACAGAAGAAAGACCTGTTTGCCGCCGAGCGCGAATATATGGCGCTGGCGCGTGAACGCGGCGAAATGATGATGCGGTCCAGCGTCGTCAATATGATGATTGAAGTTTTGCAAGTTTACCGAGACGGTTTGGGTATTTTGCCTGACCGACTTGCCCGCGAATGCGGATTGAAACCAGACCAGGTGGAGAAGGCTGCTGCGGCATGTGATGCCATGTTGCAGGAATCGGCAGACAAGGTCGAGAAAAGTTTGGGAGCCAAGCTCAATGCCAGATCGGGGGATCCCAAACTACCATCGTAGTAAGGGGGCAGTCCCTCCTTATGTCCAGCCCTATGAGATCATCGCCGATGTGATCGATGCAGCACGTCCACCGATGCGGATGAGTGTTGCTGATGCTGCTGTCGAATTTCGGCGCGTCTCTGGCGGTGCCTATAACGGACCATGGCGGCATGAAGATGCGCCATATTTGGTCGAGCCCATGAATATGATGGGTAGCCGTCGCTTTACCGCGATGATTTTTATCGGCCCAGCCAGAACCATCAAAACAGAAGGATTGATTTTGAATGCCGTGGCGCATCGGATTATATGCAGCCCTCTGCCAATGAAACTCATCCACATGACCGAGACTACGGCAGATGAGTTTTCAGAAAAAAAACTTGATGTGATGATCGAAGCATCACCGGAGATCAAGCGCCGTCTTGGAACAAGTCGCCGAGATAGCACGCTCAAACACAAAAGATTTAACAACGGCGCGTCGGTCACGATGGGGTGGCCCACGGTTCCTCACTTGTCTGGATCGGATTGGCCCTTTATCGCGGCGATCGATTACGACCGCATGCCGATGGATGTGGGAAAAGAGGGCTCGCCATTTGCGATGATGCGCAAGCGTACCCAGACATTCGGGTCGCAGGGCATGGCCGCGCTGGAGTGTTCACCAGGCAAACCCATTCTTGATGAGACATGGAGACCGCAAACCGCGCATGAAGCACCTCCGTGTGAGGGTGGGCTGGCTGAATATAACACCGGCACACGGGCGAGGTATTATTGGACTTGTCCGCATGAGGATTGCCAGCAGGCATTCGAGCCAGACTTTGACGATCTGAAATATCCGCAGGACGTTTCTCCGGAAGAAGCGAGAGCTAATGTGGTCATGCAGTGCCCTTGTTGCGGCGAGATAATTGATCCGTCCCTTAAGTATGATCTCAACCTCAAAGGCCAATGGCTACATGAGGCGAGTGACGGGACGCTTGTTACGATCGATGATCCGAAAATCAAAGACACTGATGCGGTGTCTTATTGGTTAAAAGGGCCATGTGCAACATTTCAGAACTGGTCAGAGCTGGTCTATCGCTATCTGATTGCAAAGGCGCATTTGGAAAAAACAGGTGACGATTCATCGCTCAAGGCGACGGTTACTGTTGATCAGGGTAAGCCGTATTTGCCGGGTGGGTTGTCCGATGAAGATGAACTGACCGTCGAAAAATTGAAAGCTTTGGCCGAGGATTATCCGCTTAAGATTGCGCCAAAAGACACGCGCTTTATCACCATCCAGCTTGATGTGCAGAAGGGTGCTTTTGTTGGTCAGGCCGATGCATGGGGTCCGAACCTTGAGCGCTGGTGTATCGACCGATTTGATATCGTCAACCCGCCATCCAGTGCGCCTGGGGATGATGACCGATCGATCAAGCCTCCTCTTTATGCAGAGGATTGGGATGCTTTGCTGCCGCTGTTTGATCGTCAATATGAGGTCGATGGCACTGGCTTTGCTTTGAAGCCAATTCGCATCGCATGTGATTCCGGTGGTGAAGCCGGTGTCGCGGACAACGCGTACAAGTTTTGGCGCAAATTGAAGGCGGGCAAAGATCCGTTACCAACTGGATTGCATAAGCGGTTTCAGTTGGTCAAGGGGGCCTCCAATGACCGCGCAAAACGGGCGGAGATATCATACCCTGAAAGTGCGGCTAAAGGCCGAAAGGTAGCCAGCGATATTCCGTTGTTGTTTGTCTCGCGAGGATCCTTGAAGGATGCCGTGTCTGCATCCCTGTTGCGTGAAGATGCAGGGCCCAACAAATATCATTTGTCGGTGCATCTGCCCGATGCTGTGTTTGAAGAACTGAGCGCAGAGAAAAAAACCGCCAAGAAGGGGTGGGAAAAGAAGGCTGGGTCTCGAGCCAACGAGGCGCTTGATCTGGCTTGCTACGGTCGCGCAGAGACAATCGTTTTGGGTGCTGAAAAAATCGACTGGAGCAACCCGCCATCATGGGCGCAGACAGCGCCTTTCAATCTGTTGGCGGTGAGAATTGAGCCGGTTGAAAAGCCTGAAGCGGAAGCGAAGCCAGCGCCAGCTCAAGCAACGGCTGGAAGCCAAAGACCCGCTCGCATGAAGCTGCAGCGCAACCCCAACTTTTTGAGAAATCGCTAATTGTTTTGCCTTTCATGATCGCGAAACACAGGAGAATGGAATGGCCTATACAACCGATGATCTGGCGCGGCTGCAAAAGGCCATCGCAAGCGGGGTGAAGTCCGTCACTTTCAGCGATGGCCGCGTGACAACCTATCAATCTGCGGCTGAGATGATGAAGGTCGAAGACCGTATCAAAGGCGACATTGCTGCCTCTCAGGGGCAGAAGAAGAGTGTTATCTATTTATCTGGGGTGCGGCGGGGTTGATTTATGAAAATGAATATCATTGATCGCACGGTGTCATATTTCAGTCCATTGGCAGGCGTCAACCGAGTGCGAGCGCGACTGGCTCTTGACGGGGTCAGAAGTTATGACGGCGCAAAGCATGGCCGCAATACGGCTGGATGGGATGCGCGACAAACCGGAGCCAACACGGAAATTGGTCGAGACCTTGCCACCTTGAGAGCGCGGTCTCGTGATCTTATTCGCAACAATCCGTTTGCTGAAAAAGCGCAGCGGGTTTGGGTGAATAATACGGTTGGGCCTGATGGCATCATGCCGCGTGTGGTTGATGATGCCTATGACGATCTGATGAACTGGTCAGATGAATGCGATCCCGAGCGTGTGAGTGATCTGGCTGGTCTGGAAACGCTTATATCCAGTGCGATCTTTGAGAGTGGTTCGGCGCTGGTGCGCCAGATTGCTGTCCATCCGCGCGAAGGTCTGCATATTCCTTTGCAGCTCCAAGTCATAGAGCCGGACTATCTTGACCACGGCAAGAATGATGACATCAAAAATGGTCGCATCGTCAATGGGGTTGAATATGATCTCTCCGGTCGGCGGGTTGCTTATTGGTTGTTTCAGGATCACCCCGGAGAGCGGGTGAATTTTGGTCGCTATGGGGTGCAAAGCATTCGCGTCCCTGCAGATCAATTCATGCATATTTATGAGCGCACCCGCCCAGGTCAGGTGCATGGGGTGCCTGCCTTGGCATCGTCTCTGACACGCTGGCGCGATACAGACAATTATGAGACAGCAGTCGATCAACGCAAGGCGATCGAGGCTTGCATGGCGGCGTTTGTGACCGGTGGCGATAGCGACGATGTGGCCGCTGTCGCGAAGGCAATGGGAACGGAAGCCAACGAAGAAGTCATCTTGCAGAAGCTGCTTGGCTCTGACCTTGTTGGCTTGTTGGAACCCGGGGCCATTTTTGGTTTGCCTGGCAACTTGAAGGTTGAAAGTTTCACCCCTCCAGCGTCTGAGGACTCTGGCTATCTCAAGCATAAATATCGTGGTCTTGCAGCCGGTGGCAACATTACAGAAATGCAGCTCACCGGCGATATGAGCCAAGCTAACTATTCCTCCATGCGCGGAGGTCTGATCGAGGCGCGGCTTGATTTCAGGCGCTTTCAAAAGCAAGTGCTTGCGCATCAGTTTGTGCGCCCTTGCTGGCGGTCTGTTCTGGCCACGGGCAAGTTGGTTGGACGGTTTGCTGGTATCAAGCCGGGGTATCGTCCAGAGATCACATGGCCGGTGTTTGAAAGCATCGACCCGTTGAAGGATGTGATGGCGGACTTGATCGAAGTCCGATCCGGCTTTGCAACGCCACAACAAAAAATGGCGGAGCGCGGCAACGACCATGCCCGAACGCTGCAAGCTTTCTTGGACCACTACAAGGCCGCTGACAAAGAGGGATTAATCTTTGATAGCGACCCTCGCAAGGTGACCAAGACCGGTGTCGCCAATGATTTCGGGGCGCTGGACCCCTCAAAAGAGGATTGATCATGCCAAAGAAAAAGACTTTTGACCTGCCCCTGCAGTCGCGTGGGGCAGCTGATGACGCATGTCTGATTATCCGATCAGACAGCCTTAACGCAGATGACCGCACGGTCGAAATCGTTTTTACGACCGGAGCGCAAGTCACACGGCGCGGCTATATGCCGGACGGTGAATATGGGCGTTGGATTGAAGAGCTTGAGGTTAGTGAAAAGGCGATAGACCTCTCGCGGCTCAACGCCGGTGCGCCGCTGCTAAAGAGCCATATGGCCTATGATTTGACGAGTCAGCTTGGGGCTGTTGTTGAAGGATCGGCAAGGATTGAGGGTGATCAGGGTATTGCCTCTGTGCGCTTTTCCGAGCGCGATGATGTCGAGCCGCATTGGCGCGATGTTCAAACCAAGATCCTTTCCAAAATCTCGGTCGGTTATTCCATTCAGGAATATGAGGCCATTCGTGAGGAAGGCCAGTTGCCGGTATTCCGCGCGACCCGTTGGACGCCAATGGAGGTGTCCTTTGTATTGATCCCTGCGGACAATGCAGCACAAACAAGATCAGATCAGGAGCGGACAAGCCCCTGTGTTATTTTCAACAGCAAAGAGGAAGAGGCAGATATGCCACGCAAAACCCAAACTAACCAGGGGCAAGGCACTGCCCCAGACACCCGCGCAAATCCAGACGGCGCACCAGCTGTTATCGAGCCGCAAGCCCCTGCCGCGCCAACTGGTCAGCAAGCGGCCCAGCCAGACGCAGATGCCATCCGCCGAGAAGCGCTGGCTTACGCAAAAGAAGTGCGCTCGCTTTGCGCGCAGCATGGGCTAAACGAACGAGCTGATGCTTTTATCGAACAGGATGTTTCGATTGACGTTGTTCGCAGTGCCATTCTTGAGCATTTGGCCGAAAAGTCTGCCGCTGTGGAAATCACTGGCCAGCGTACAGAGCAGGGTTTTTCAAATGACGATCCTGCTGTCATTCATGAACGCATGGCCAAGGCGATCGCTGGCCGTTGTGTCCAGATCAAGAATGAAGCGTCTGAAATTGATGCGGATCCACACGGGTGGCAGAAATATCGCGGCTTGTCCATGTTGGGCATGATGGTCGAGCTTGGTGCCAAGGGTGTCTCTTTCCGAGACCTCGGCAGTGTGGCGGGCAAACAGCGGATTCTACGGGCCGCGACGTCAATGTCTGACTTCCCGATTTTGCTCGGCGAGGCGGGCAATCGGGTGTTGGCGGCTGCTTATCAGGCGCATCCTGGCACGTTCCGTATGCTTGGCGCACAGCGCAACATGAAGGATTTTCGTGATACAAGTCTGATCAGCTTTGGTGATGTGCCAGAGTTGAAGCCAAAAAAAGAGAACGGCGAGTACGAAAGCTTCTCTTTGTCTGAGGGCAAAGAAGCGATGAAGCTTGGCACTTATGGCTTGGAATTTGCCATGAGTGAAGAGATGATCATCAATGATGATCTCGGTGCCTTCACCGATTTTGAGCGAACCATGGCAGAGCGTGCAGCTCGTTTTGAGAACAAGCTTTTCTGGACGGCTGTGTTTACGGCAAAGATGGCGGACGGGAAAGTCATGTTCCATGCCGACCATAAAAACAAAGCGACGACGGGCGCTGCCCCATCCAGCGACACGCTGGGCAAGGGCATTACGGCGATACGCACGCAAGCGAACAAAGATGGTGAATCTATCGGGGTTTCTCCTGCTTACATTGTTAGTGGCTCCGCTCTTTCCGACACCATCGAGCGCCTGCTTTTGCCGGTTAATCTGGTGGACAACAGCACCACGGTCGTGACACCAACGCAGCGGTCTATCAAACCGGTTTATGAGCCCATGTTTGATAGCTTGGCTGCTAAAGGCTGGTCACTCTTTGCTGACCCTGCCGTGATGGCTGCTATGGCCTTTGGTTGGCTGGATGGTCAGGAAGGGCCGCAATCCTTCTCCAACCAAAGCTGGTCGGCAGACGGTGTGAAGATCCGCGTTAAGGATCACTTTGCAGCAGCTCCTCTTGATGCCAAGGGCGCTTATCACAACGCTGGCGCATCCTAATCCTGATCGTGCTTTGATCTGAAATTTGAACCTTCACGAGGGCTGCCTACTGGGTGGCCCTTTTATTTGAGGAAATTGAAATGGCTCAAAATAAAATTCGCAACGGTGTTGCGCTGGATCTCGCTGCTCCGGTTGGAGGCGTTGTATCTGGTGCCGCCGTTTTGATCGGTGCTTTCTTTGGTGTTGCTGGTGACACAGTCGAGGCGACAGAGACCTTTGTTTTGCATACGGAAGGTGTCTGGGAACTGCCGTGCAAATCTGCTGATGTGGTCTCGGTTGGTGACGTTCTTTATTGGGATGACACCGCCAAAGAATTGACCAAGACTTCAACCGCCAACACAAAGGTTGGCATCGCTTACACATCTGCTGCGGATACGGTTGTCGCCGTGCAAATCAAGCTTATTCCCGGTCTCGGGGCTTAACGGCCCATAGTCGGCGGACCTGAAAATACCAATAGGAGGCGGTAATGTCAGAGGCTCATTTTCTGATTGAGGGCGTTGCCGCCTCTTATCAGCCGGTATCTGGAGATGCGGTGGATTGCACTGTGATTTTATATTCGGATGATGCCGAGTTTGGAGAATTTGAAAGCAGGCCCTTGCTGGACAAGATTGCACTTGAAGTGCAAAGCGGCGCATTGACGCCAACAAAAGGCGGGGTCTTTACCATTGATCCAGACGGCGCTGCGACCCAATACAAGGTTGAGAGCAAGCCGCGCCACACCGGCATCGAGCGTGACGTCTGGCGCATGGTGGTGGATGAATTATGAGTGAATTATTCGAAATCGCCATCAAAGAAGATATTTCAGAATATCTTGAAAAGATACCTGACAGGATGGCGGGTGCTATCTATGACGGAATGCGAGAGGCATCCAACGATGTAAAATATGCCTATCGCGATCACATTGCATCCATCTTCAGCCGGAGGCTGGCGAACACTGTCCGTGATGCTGTTTTCCCGAAGCGGGGTGCCAAAAGTCTAGAGCCTGCGGCGATGATCTACACCAAGGCACCGCATATAGTCGGGGCGTTTGAACATGGTGCGACCATCAAGCCAACCACCCAGTGGTCCGGTGCGCGGCTAACGATACCGACAAAAGATGTGCCGCGATCGCGCATTAAGCGCCGACGTCCTATGTCGGTTGAAGAATTCACAGATACATTTGGCGGCGAAAGCTTGCAGCCGGTTCCGGGCGATAGCGCTGGCCGCGTTCTCTATCTGGTTGCGAAACAGGGTTTCCGCCACACCAAATCAAGAAAACCGAGCAAGCGGGTCAAGCGTGCGCGGAGGATCAAGCAAGGCTCTAAAGCCAAATCCGAGCCGATCTTGATGTTTATCGCAATCAAACAAGTCCGCTTGGACAAGAGGCTTAATCTGGAAAGTGTCAGCCGGTCAGCTGTTCAGTTGTTGCCGGTTAAAATCGCGCACCATGTCGCACGGGAGTTGAATGATGACTGATAGCTTGAAGTCAGATCAAATGCTCGATGTGCTGGCTGGCGTTGTTAGTACGGGTGAAGGACTGCCAACGCTCAACAGAAACCAAACCCTTGATGATGGGCTTGAGGCGCTGGAAGATGGTGGTAAGGCTTGGCTCAATATGGTCGACGGAGACACTGACGTTAATGAGGAAGCGTTGGGCGTCAGCGATTCCTTCGAGCTTGAGCAGCTTGCCTCTTTTGAGTTGATTGTCAAATGTGCCGATGAACCAAGCTGCCGTGCAGCCATTTCGGATCTGGTTACTAAAATTTCTAATCAGATCGATCTGGCAAATGACCACGATATGATTGGGGGGCTCGCCGCTGTTGGCTGCTACGCTCGCATAACAAGGTTCCAACGCGACAATCTGGTGACGGCAGGTGTGCCAAATACAAAGGGTGCGATTGTAACTGTCGCGCTGACCTTCATATCAGATCAGCCGTTTTAGGTTGTTTCAAAAATCCAACACAAAGAAAGGGTTAGGCCATGCCAACCATTGTGCGGCCGCACGGTCGGGCGACGAACCTGCTTGTTAAAAAACAGGCGGATTTTGATACGCCAGCGACTGGTGATTATGTATCGACGCTGTTTTATAGCGAAAGTCTCGCTGAAACAGAGGGAAAGGTTGATGATCCTGTGCTTGGTGTAGCCCGGATCAACAATCGCGACCAAAGCGAAAAAGCCCCTGATTTGCGCAAGCATGAAGGCGGGTTGACTGTGCCAATGGATGTGAACCATCTGGGCTTGTGGTTGACGGGTCTCTTTGGTGATCCAACCAGTACGGGGGCAGGGCCTTATTCTCATGTGTTCAAATCCGGCGCGGAGTCTTTGCCCTATCTGACACTGGAGTTCGAGAAACGGGCTGGGGCAGTCTTTTTCCAGCATGTTGGTGTTTTGCTTTCTCAACTGTCTTTGAGTGCCTCCCGCGAGGGTGGATATAAGCAAGTTGAATTGCAGGCGATGGGCCGGAACGAGAATAAGCTTGCTGCATCAGGCGGGGGCTCGCCAGCCACGCAAATGGACCGCGTGCCTATGCCAAACTTTAATGGCGCGCTGAAAGTTGACACTGTCGAGGTCGGTTCTGTTACTGCCGTGTCGTTTAATTATAACAACAATCCCACGGCAAATGATGAGATCAACGGCACCAAATACAGCAGCGGTTATGATTTGACTGAAACGGCCACTTGCGATGGTGATCTAACCGTTCGTTATGTTGATGAATCTTTCTATGACAAAGCAGAGGCCGGTACGGCGCATTCGATGGAATTGATTTTCCAAATCAGTGCGACTTCTTCGTTGTCCTTTTTGATGCCTGCCGTGCGGTTTGAAAAGGGCCCTATCGCGCCGATTGCAGGCCCGGGGGGCATGCAGGCCAGCGTAAGCTGGTATGCGGAGCAAACTGGCAGCGATCCGATGGTCACGGCCACGCTTAAAAACGAAATCGAAAGTTATGCATTGTGATCCGGCTGAATAAAACCCGTCTCGATCTCAAAGAAGGGTCGAAGGATTTAGGGCGCGGGGTCAGTTTGATTATGCGACCTGTCTCTGCTGTGGAGCATGCTGCCGCAAAGGAGCGGGCAAGCGATATGGTTTCCGGCTTTCTTGACGGTAGTGGTGCCCTTTCACTTGTTGGCCTGCCTGAAATCTCGGTGGGAAACGGGAGCAATGAGGATCATCGATACATGCTCAATGGGCTGTCTCGTATTTTGATTGCGGTCTATGTGGCTGAAATGGTGGTGAGTGGCTGGGAAGGCGTAGGCGATGAGGATGGCAAACCCATAGATCCATCGCTCTCCGCTTTTGGCATGCTGTTTCAGGATACGGGTTTTCTGGCCAATTTCGAGAGCCACGCTTATGTCTCGATCTTTCTGGAGGCCCGCGAGGGGGAGCAATAGGCCACCTTGCTGAATGGTTTGGTCAGGGTGGCCTTGGCTATTGTGCTGCGTGTGAAACCCAATGTGCAGCCTGTCCACAAAAAATACACAAAGTAGAAAGCCACGAAGGCCTGACGGCTATCCGTGTGCTTAAGCGGGCGTCCGTATGGCGTCGCAATGACTTTGATGGTCGGGTCATTGGACTTGAAATGCGTGAGGCTTTATCGCGCTGTCCCAGTGATCTGGACCATGATTTTCTGGCTCGCCTCCTTGAGTATGGGGAGTCTGGATATTTGGTGGGGCAGAGTAAAGCCCATCAGCAAGATGGAGGCTGAAATCTATGGCCAGTAACCGCGATGCAGGATCTGTCTCCATTCGGCTGTCAGTCAAAGACAAGGCTGTGGTTGAGAAGGCGCTGAAGGATTTTGGCAAAGAGGGTGAGCTTGCCCTCAAAAAAATCAACACGGCAGGGCAACCTGCAAGCGCGGCCTTGAAAGGCGTGAGTGCCGCCTCTGGTGAATTGAGATCAACGGCAGATGGTTTGACCAGCCGACTTGGTGCCACGGGTGGTGTGTTGCGGAGCATCGGACCGGCTGGATTGGTGGCCGGAGCCGCAATCGGTGCTGCTGTTGTTGCTTTCGAGGCTATGCGCAGAGCGGCTATCAACGCGGCTGAATCTCTGGCGGAGCTGAAGGGAGAGGCCGCGATTGCCGGTCTTGATGTTGAAGCCTTCCAAGAATTTGAGTTTATGGCCAATAAACTCGGGGTTTCGAAAGATGCTCTTGTCGACGGCTTCAAGGAATTGCAGTTGCGTGGGCAGGAATTTGCGCAGCGTGGTGCGGGCCCTGCTGTGGAGGCCTTTCAAGAGCTTGGTTACACGCAAGATGATGTCGCCAAAAAGCTGAAAGATGCGCCGGTCTTTTTTAATGAGATCATTAAAAAGATTGGTGAGTTGGACAAAGCAGCCCAGCTCATTGCTCTTGATGAGGTATTTGGCGGTGCTGGTGGTGAGCAGCTGGTAAAATTTGTCAATGCTGGTACTGATGCAATGGCGGATATGGCGCGCGAGGGGCGTGAGTTGGGTGTGGTGATCGATCGCCATATTGTCGAAAAAGGAGCCGAGGCATCCAAACAGCTCAAGACTTTGGCTCTGGTAATTGACCGCAATCTTGACAGCGCTCTGATTGATCTGGCTCCGCTGGCGATAACGGCGGCAGAAGGGTTCGCATATCTGGCTCAACAAGTTGGCGCGGCTATCGATAAAATGCGCGAGCTGGAAGATCGGACAAGCGCCGGTCTGCAAACGCAAATGAGCGGTAACAGCGCAAGAATAAACGAGCTCACCAGCCAGATCGAGCGTGACCAGGCTCAGAACTGGACGGGGCAGAATGCCAAACGGTCCAACGCAAGGATAGCAAGGCTGGAAGCCGAGAGGCGGGCGTTAATCGCAGAGAATGACGAGATTGTTAATATTTTCAAAAGTCGTCAAACGCCAGAAAGCTCCAGTGCCAGCCCCAGCGCGGTGCCTGATGAATTGCAAGAAACGCTGTCCAAGCGAAAACAGTATCTCGATAATATCTATCGTGCGCATTTGGCTGCGACCAACCAGCGTGTGGAGCTGATCAATTGGGAGCGCGACCAACAGATTGCCGCTTTGGATGCGCAAGGGTTTTCCGCTGAAGAAAAGGCGGACGCCAGAGCCAAGATCGAGGAAACGGCCTCGGCTAAAATTTCCGCACTGAAGGGAAAAGAGGCCAAATCGACGGCCAAGGTTTCTGATGCGCAGCGGGAAGGCGAGAGCATTATGCGGTCATTGATGACCGCCAGCGAGACCTATTCGGATCGCATTGCCGAGCTTAACAAGTATCTTGAAGCGGGGGCGATTTCTCAAGAAACCTACAATCGCGGCGTTGAAGAGGCTTCCCGCGTTTTTGCGCAAGCGGAGAAACAGAAGCTTGCTGAAAGCAGAATGGCATCTGACGGTATGCAGCGGGCGCTTGAGGCTTATGCCGATGGCGCAACCAACAGTGCCGCCCAGATCGAGGGTGTTATGGGGGGTGCGCTGGACGGGCTCGAAAGCAAGCTCGTTGATTTTGTCAGCACCGGAAAGCTTGAATTTGGTGATTTGGTCGATTCCATTGTTGCGGACATCGCCCGAATGACCATCCAGCAGAATATCACCGGACCATTGTCGCAAGGTTTGGGTGGATTGCTGGGGGCGTTCAACTTTTCTAATTTGTTTGGTGGATCTGCGGCTGGCTCAAGTTTGTCGATCGGGCATCTGTTCCACTCTGGTGGCGCTGTTGGTCGTGGCTCTGGTGTCAGCCGGTCTGTTGATTCTGCGGTGTTTTCAGATGCGCCGCGGTTTCACGCTGGCGGCAATGTAAGTGATGGTTTGCGCCCAGGCGAGCGGGCCATCGTTGCGCTGGAGAATGAGCGTATTTTGACAGCGGCGCAGCAAACAAAGACGGCGGATACCATTCGCGGTCTTGCGTCGTTAGCAAGTCGTCCTCAAGGCGGCAGCGTGACAATCACCATTCACAACAATGCTTCTGGCTCTGAGGCGAGTGCAGAGGCAACGCCGAATGGAAATGGCGGCTTTGATGTCACTGTCATGATTGAACAGGTGGAGAGTCAAATGGGTCAAAATATCGCCAAAGGCAAGGGGCTTGCCCCTGTCATTGAAAGTCAATACGGGCTGAACCGTTCGGCGGGGGCTTTCCGGTAATGGGGTTTGGTAAATGACTGATATCGTTGTCTACCCAGACAAGCTGCCGCTTCCAACCTATAAAAATTACAGCATGTCCCCGCTGGATCGTATTCAACGGACGGAAATGGAATCCGGATATGCGCGGCAGAGATTAAAATTCACCAACGCGCCGGAGCTCTTGTCGGTGCGTTGGGTTTTTTCCGAGTGGCAGTTTGCTCTCTTTCAATCGTGGTATCGGGATCGCGCTAAATCCGGTGCTGCGTGGATCTCGATTACATTGCAAGGCAGCTTGGGGCTGACCCCTCACGAAGTGCGGTTCAAGGGCCAAGGCCAGACAGCGTTTACAGCCAATCTTTCCAGCACAAATCGTTGGGAAGTTACCGCCATGGTGGAGGCCCGAGAGCCTCCGGTGTTGTCGTCTGACGTCTTGGATCTGCTTTTGACGCGCGATGACTTTGCTGCCTTTGAGGCGATGTCTATTTCGGTCGATACATTCATAAATGACAGATGGCCCAATATGGCTGGATGGTAACGAGGTGCAATAATGGCCACATTGGAAGAGCGTGCGCAGACGGCAATTTCAAATATTGAAGCGTCAGCGAGTATTGTTGAATCGGTCGTTGAAGGCCCTCCAGACGGTCCGGACAGTCTGATATCAACGAGCAATGGTAAGATCAAGTCTTTGCTGCGTGTGCAGGCGGAAATCAATCACGGTTTGGTCGTGATGTTCGTTGACGAAAGCTATTTTTTCCCGATCCCTGAAGACGTCGTCCGGTTGGAATATCTTGCCGTCATCGGGGCCTCTGGTGGTGGAGCTTCCTTGGGGGGTGGTGCTGCGGATGGCGGCGATGGCGGTGTAACGTCCTTTGGCAGCATTGTTTCTATCAGTGGCGGGAAAGGCGGAAAAACAGCAACCGCTCGGGATGAAACAGACCATACCGGCGTTGTCACAACCGCCGAACCGCATAGCACATTGCCTGGCAATATAGGCGGATTGGGCGGGGCTATCTTTGGGGCAAGCCCGCAAATAGCTGGCGACGGCGGGGCCGGTGTTATGGCTGAACTTACCAATGTCAATATCAGTGGTTTTGGTGGAATCCAAATAACAATCGGTGCCGGTGGCTCCGGTGCCGGTGGCGATAATCCTGGTCAGTCAGGCCAAGGCGGTTCTGTCATTCTGGCTTATCGCAAATCGGATTAAGGGGCTTCTATGTCTGACAATCAATTATCGGCGGCTATCGAGGAAGCGTATGCGAGTGCGCCAGCAGACCAGGTCATCTTGCATACGCTGGAAATATATCATCCGACCTTCGAGGATGGTCCTATTTATCTGGTGCAAAATCATACGGATGTCGAGACGTGGCGGGCGCAGGGCGATGGGGCTGCCCAGTCCTTTATTGATGGTCTTGATGACGATGTTCTGGATCAAGTCGGTTTTGTTGGCAAGATAGAGTCTGGCGCTGCACGTAATGCAGATCAATATGTTGCGTTTATTGCGCTGGCCTTCGAATTGGACTTGCCGGAAAAAGACACGTCTCCGAGTCCGGAGCTTTCGGTTCGGCTGGATAATGCCTCTTTATTGGTGACTGATGCGCTGAAGGATGCGGCAACCAGTCAGGTGGTGACAAAGATTATTTACCGTCCCTATCTGGCCAGCGACATGCTGGGGCCTCAAATGGATCCTCCTCTCACCATGGATCTGGTGCATGCCGCAGCGAGCGGCTCTTCTGTTGTTGCCAGAGCAACGGTTCTGAATATCAGCAATTTGTCTTTTCCTAACTGGCGATATGACGTCGACCGTTCGCCATCGCTGGCATAATCAATTTTGGAGAGTGTTATGCATTGGGCAACCGAGTATGTCGGGCGGCGCTGGTCTGCGACCGGAAACGGACCGGACTGTTTTCACTGCTGGTCGTTTGTACGCTGGGTGCAGCGCGTGAATTTTGGCCGTACGGTTTCCGAAATTCCAACTCCGGAAACTCTATTGGATATCGTGCGGCTGTTTCGAGGCCATCCAGAACTGCAGCGCTGGCGGGCGGTGGATACCGCTTGTGAAGGTGACTGCGTTCTGATGAGGCAGGCGCGGTATCCGGTCCATGTCGGCGTCTGGGTCGATGTGGACGGTGGTGGCGTTCTGCATTGTGTGCAGGGCCATGGGGTTATTTTCCAGTCTTTGTCTGATTTGCAACAGAGTGGCTGGAATATCCACGCTTACTATCGTTTTCAGGGTAGCGGATCATGAATGATTTTCCAGATCTTCACGGCTTGACCGGTGCGAATAATGCTCCGGCGCATGGTCCGGTTGTTGTGCATGTGCGGAACGCTTTCAGCCCGCATGACGGCTGTGAGCCAATCGTGTTGTCTGCGCCAATGACCGTTTTGACCTATTTAGAGTCAAACGGCATTGATGATTTTGCAGTCCCTACGATCTGCCTGATTAACAATGAGCCGGTTTTGCGAGGCGACTGGAGCGACCGTATGGTCGCTGATAATGATATATGTCTGTTTGTCGCGTTGCCCGCAGGTGGCGGCGGATCGGGCGGCGGGTCCAACCCGCTTCGCACTGTTTTGACTGTCGCTGTGATGGTGGCTGCAACCATCGTGACTGGCGGCGTTGCTGCTTTTGTTGGTGGCGGAATCCTTGGTGGTTTGGCTGGGGCTGCTGCAAGTGCTGCGGTTACAATCGGCGGCATGGCGCTGGTCAACGCGTTGGTGCCGGTCGCCAATAATTCGGCGTCAAGGAATACCAGCTCGATATCTACAAGCCCCACCTATTCACTGGCCGCACAGGGTAACACTGCGAGATTTGGCGATGTGGTGCCGGTGCAGTATGGGCGCCATATATTGTTTCCGGATTATATTGCTCCGCCTTGGGCTGAATATTCAAGCAACGAGCAATATCTCTATCAGACGCTGTGTCTTGGTGTGGGTGAATGTGAAATCCATCGCACAAGGATTGATAAAACAGACATCGCAAATTTTGACGAAATAACCACCGAGCTTGTGTTGCCAGGTGCAACAGCCACGCTGTTTGATACCAATGTAATCACCGCAGAAGAGGTGAGTGGGCAAGAAGCCAAAGGGACAAATGAGACCGGTGCTGATTGGGTTGGCCCTTTTGTCGCCACGGCGGTGGAGACCGTGGTTACTTCTATTCACATCGATATTGTTCTGGCCCGTGGGCTTTATTATGCCGATGATAATGGTGATCTTGAAAACAGGACCGTCACTTGGGATGTGGAAGCGCGTTTGATCGATGATGATGATCAGCCGCTTGGTAGCTGGATTTCCCTCGGTAGTGAAAGTATCACAGACGCGACGGCAACAGCCATTCGGAGAAGTTATTCTTATGCGGTCAGCAATGGTCGTTATGAAGTGCGCCTTGAGCGCACCAATGACAAAGACCTTAGTTCTCGCGCTGGCAATGATTTGCAGTGGGTTGGTTTGCGTAGTTCAATTAATGGGGTTTCGTCGTGGCCCGGATTGACTGTTTTGTTGGTCAAGGCGAGGGCCACCAACAACCTGTCCAGCCGCACGTCACGGCGGATCAATGTTATTCAAACCCGCAAGCTGCCGATATGGGACGATGTTCTGAAGGTCTGGTCAGCGCCTGTGGCGACCCGCTCTATCGTTTGGGCATTTTGTGACATTCTGCGCGCCGAGTATGGTGGGCAGCTCAGTGATGACAATTTATTGTTGTCCGAATTAGCCGCCCTCGATGTCAAGCTCACTGCCCGTGGCGACTATTGCGATGGCATTTTCGATAGTCTGTCATCGATTTGGGACGCGCTGGCCTCTGTTGCGCGGTGCGGTCGGGCGGTTCCTGTGCAGCAAGGTGCATTGTTCCGCTTGATACGTGATGAGCCCCTGACCCTGCCTGTGGCGATGTTTAGCACGCGCAACATCGTGCAGGGCAGTTTTTCCATAGACTTTGTTGTGCCTTCGGAAGAAACAGCAGACGCGGTCAAGGTCGGCTTTTTTAATGCAAAGACATGGAAAGGTTCGACAGAGCTGGCTGTTTTGCCAGGCGGTGACCAAGACAAGCCTGCCACTGTCCAGCTTTTCGGGATTACGGATCGGGATCACGCGCAGCGCGAGGGTCAGTATATTGCTGCGTCTAATGTTTACAGGCGCGTGTTTGTTACCTTCCAGACGGAGCTGGAGGGGCTTTTGCCCACTTACGGGAGTTTGATCGCGGTGTCGCACGATGTGCCGCGCTGGGGCGTGTCTGGCGATGTTGTGACATGGGATGCATCTAGCAAAACAATGACATTGTCCGAGCCGATCGAACATGAAGACGGCAAAAGCTACATGATTGGATTGCGCACCAAGCGGGGCGGTGTCGGATCTGTTGTTGACGTTGCCAGCATCGTCTCTCCGACCGAGATCATTTTGGATACTCTGCCTGACTTCGAACCATACACCGGAGCAGCATCCGAGCGCACAATCTTTGCGTTTGGCGAGGGCGAAAACTGGTCTCAATTGGCGCGGGTCATCAAAGTTGTGCCGCGTAACAATACCGCTTTGGTCGAGATCACGGCGGTGCTTGAAGATTCCCGCGTTCATGTGAACTGATTGAGAAGGATAGAAAATGGCAAATGTCAATCTTACGTTTGGGTCGCGGTCGGTTGAAGCCGACCTGCTGATGATGAGCGGTGCGACCGCTCAAGATGAGGTTGTCGCGGATACGGTTGTGGATGTCGCTGTGCCAGAAGGCGTGAGCAAAATGCGCATTCTGTCAGACGCGCCGGTGCGGCTTGCATACGCGGCTGGATTAACCAGTTCGGGTGGTGTGAAGGTGATGGGAAATTCGCCTGAATATTTTGATGTGACTGGTCTTGATGCAGTCTATTTGGTGGAGTCTGTGTGATGCGGTTTGGATTGTTTGGGCTGGGAGCGCCGCTTGCTGGTGGCGGCTTTATTTATGATCCGCGTCTTCATGGGCCGGTTGATGAGTCTGCCGTTTTGTGGGCTGACTTTAAGCATAATGCAGTGCTTGCAAATGGTTCTCCTCTTCAGGTTTCTAAGGCTTTTGATTTGGATCGGGCGACCATCGGATGGGGGATTGACGCGTCTGGAGTGGTCCATCAGTACGGAGCTGATGAGCCTCGTGTTGGTAGCGCTGGGCTATATACAGGCCCATCCATTGAACAGTATTTCCCCAGCCCTGATTGTACCGGAGCTGTTGTTGGTGTTGTTGGTTCTGGTGGGGCTCTGCCAGATGATTGGTCTGTCGTTAGCACGGACTCGATCGAAGTCTTGTCTATTGGCTCAACCAATGGAATGCCGTGGATTGAGGTCCTGTGGACATTGGATAACAGCGTTGGCGGTGCACCTGCATACCCTCGGCTAAAGCCCGATGTCGCGACCCTGCCGAGTGCCACGACTGGTGATGTCTTTACTGCGTCTGTTTGGGCTGAGATCAGCTCAACTACCCACGATATTTCTGTGATTGCCGAAGAGAAGGACGGTTCCTACGGCTACTTGGCCAGCTCTGCTGCTGTTTTAACAAATGGTCGCAATGAAATCACCAGAGCGACCACTGATTTAAGTCTCAGTTATGTGATAGGCCAGATCGGTCCGACCGTGCCTGATGGCGAGGTGTTTTCGGCAACGCTAAAAATCGGGATCCCGAATCTGACAGAGACGCGGTATCTGGCTCCGCCAATACTAGATGCGAGCGTGACGGCTGCTGACAAAACCAATTTTGATTTGTCTGGAGCTGATTTGACCGATGGATTTTATGGCGTTTGGCGTGGTGAGATAGCTGGCTGGAATGATAATTGGGACCGCATATTGGAGGTTGGTTCGATCGGTGGTCAAGACTATGTTATGTTAAGGGCCAACGGATCAGCCAGTCAGCTGCGTCTTTCATTCTATGATGGCTCTGAAGTCGAGAAAGAACCTGCGCCAGCATCCGGTGGCATTTTATGGTCTGGTTATCATGAGATCATATTTGGTGTCGGGCCGAATTTCACGCAGTTAATTATCGACGGCGTTGCCACATCGGTTGCTGATCTGGCTTCTTATAGTCCGGTTGATTTGACGACGTTGTTTCTGGGTACGTCGCAATCAGAGGGAAGTTTTGGTACGATCTGTACGCATGACCTGATCTTTGTTCCAGATCAGCCGACAACCGAGATATTGACGGGTTTGGTGACCGCCTGACATCCAACTCAATTGTCTTTGTCTGTATTTTGCCCGTATGCTTGCCACATGATCCAGCAAAACGGAACCACATTTAAAAGTATCCAGATCGAAGCAAGGAGCGCGAACGCGTTTGAATAGATTGTGTCGGCTTGCTCAACCGCAATTATTCCATAACTCAGTGCAAGAGGGATTATGAGCCAGCCGCTCAGTGCTGCAAATCCAGTAATAACAGCCGACAGAATTAACGTAACAAGCATTTGAATATTCCTTACCTAGAATATTCTGTAATTAGAATAGTTAAAAATTACAATCTCTTGGGGTGAATATCCCCCTTAAGTATAGGTATTGTTCGGATGCAATCCGGTTTTGCACTGAGCCGTAAGACGAAATACCCCCCCCCAAAAAAAAACTGCCTGCTCTCGTTCATCGCTTACGCGAGGAACTGGCGCGTGCTAACGGCGGCGGCGCATCGCGCCTTGCCTTAAAGGAGAGAGCCATGCAGGGCATGAGCTTTGAGCAATTCTATGCGGGCTTTGGCTTCAAATATTTCACGGCGGCTGAAATCCTGACGAAGGGCACAAGCCACGTTGACCCCGACGATCCGGGCTTCGGGCTGAACACCGATCCGCCACCAGAATTGTGGTGGAATATCATTGCCACGGTGCGGGCACTGGAATGGCTTCGGGCTGATATTGATGAGCCGATCAGCCTGCTCAGTGGCTATCGATCGCCAGCTTACAACAAGGCCATTGGTGGCGCGGCTGTCAGCCAGCATATGAATTTCACCGCGTTGGATTTTTACGCCAAAAGCAAGTCGCCGGGGTTCTGTTTCAACCGGCTCAAATACTTCCGATCTCAAGGCGGCTTCACAGGCGGTCTTGGCCTCTATTCATGGGGCGTCCACGTCGATACACGCGGCGTGAATAAAGACTGGTAACGGTCACTCTACACCCTCTCTCATCTTTAAAAATCACCCACGCTCTCGTCATTTGCTTCGCAATTGACTGGCGCTTTGGGTTCTCACCATTTGCTGCGCAATTGGCTGTCACCCTTTCGGCGGCGGCTGTTCTACAGCCTTGCCTTAAACGGCGTCGGCGCGTTTTGCCTCGCCTCTCATCCCCCAAATTTTGGAGATACGATTATGCGAAAATCAAGTTTCGTTACTGCCATCTATAGCCTATTGGCAGGTGCGTTTGTCAGCTCATCGGCTTTTGCGCAGGAGGTGCAAGGCTACCAAATAGACACTGCCCCATTGGTGCAAATGATGCTGCCCTATGTTGAGACCCTGCTAATGGCTGGCGTGGCTGTTGTCACCACTTGGCTGTCTGCCAAGGCCAACAAGTATCTGGGTGTCCAACTTGACGCCAAGCATCGAGCGACGATTGAAAGTGTGATCCAGTCGCGCCTCAGGCAGGCCCTTGCTTATGCCGCTGACCAGCACGCACCCATCATCCAAACCAAACGCCAGCTACTCAAATCAGTTTCAGACTATGTGATTTCCAAGGCTCCCGATGCGGTCAAGCACTTCGGGCTATCGCCTGCTGATCTGGAAAGCATGATCCTTGGACGGGTGGGAACCAACATCAAAGCTTTAACGGAGGCGAGAAATGTGGACGCGGGTTCTAACGGGTCTGGGCAAGGTCCTCTTGACCTTACTGACGGGTTGGGCGCAGGACCAAACGCTCAAGCGCAAGGCTGACAGGGCCGACGATCTGGACACCGCGCTTGATCTGGAAAAGCGGGCGCGGCAAGCGGAGGGGCAGGCCAATGAAGAGGCTCTGGATAATCCCGGCGGCGACGGCATTGTTGACCGGTTGCGCAACGATGGACAGCTCTGATCAGCCAAGTGCTGCGGCGCAGGTGGAGCATCCTGTGCCGCGCATCAAGACATATAGCAAAGTGTTTGTCGATCAATTGATCTTTGAACTGGACCAATCACCGGCTGGCAGCGCAGTTCGCGTCGTGACGGCTGACCTTTACACGCTACGGCGGCAAGTCTGTGCTATCAATGACAGCCAGACAGCCTGCCAATTGATGAGGCAATAGGATGATGCGGAAGTTATTTATTTTGGGGTGTGGCTTTGCCTTGGCCATTCTCTGCTCGATAGGGTTGGGGCAATCGGCAGAGCGGGATCCGTTTGACGGGCCCATTCTTGTGCCGGCGCAAGTGGAGCGTGTTTACGATGCGGACACGATTTATGTGCGGGCCAAATATTGGACCAAAAGCTACAAGGATATTGGGGCTCGTGTGAATGGGGTCGATACGCCAGAAAAACGCGGATCGGGCTGTAAGTCGCATCCGCTCTGGAAAAGTGGCAAGCTGACCGCTGCCGACAAGGCGCGGTTCAAGGCCTATGAAAATGATCTGGGCAAACACGCCACAAAAGTGGTGTCGGATCTCATCAAGGCGGGGGATTGGGTTTTGCTGCGCAATGTTGCTCCTGGCAAATATGCGGGCAGGGCGGTGGTGGATGTTCATTATGCCAACTCGCTTGATCAGCTGCAGGCCTGTGCAGCCAGCCTTGATCTAAGCAAGTGCCCGAGCATTGGTGCGATGCTGATCGAGCAGCAATTGGCTGTGCCTTATGATGGCGGCACCAAATCTGCTTGGTGGTGCGAAGGCCCTCCGATGGCGCTGCCCTCTGCCCCAAAGACTGAGGAGGGTGATTAGGTGGAGCCTTTCCAGACCATTCTCGGCATAAAGCTCGCTCACTTGGTGGCGGGCTTTTTTGGTGGCCTTGTGCGGGCGATTATTCATCCGGATCGCAGCGTCACCTATACCATCGGCGCCACAATTGTCGGGGCTTTATTTTCGGGTTACATGACACCAGTCGCGATGCCTTTGGTCGATCGCTATCTCGGATATAGCGATCCCAGTGTTGGCGGCTCTGTAGGGTTTATGCTCGGCCTGTGCGGGCTGGCAATTTCTGACGGGGTGGTCAAACTGGCCAAACGATGGCGAGACAACCCGACGATTCCGCGCGTAAAATAATCACAATGCAATGGCCCGCTGGAGAAATCTGGCGGGCTTTTTTTATGTTTGTTGGTCTGGTCCACATTTCAAACAAGTAATTGTATTCATTGGGCGGCTTTTGTCGACAATCTGGTCCAGCCAGCCGTTGAAACTATTAATTGTTTTCGGATTGTTGCCGCCCCTCCGGGCCTACCACTCTTCTCAATTTCTTAGCTCTATTTTACAGACAGGACGCAGGTTCGCTTGAACCTGCCTCATTTGGGCAAAACGCCTCTGTATTTAGGCGCTTGGTGGATAGGTCATTAAAAAGACGATCTATTTTCATCTTCTGTTTGCGGTGCAACACCAAAATTTAACCCAAACTCCATACGGTTAAGATATTACATATCTGACGTGTCGTGGTTTTGGTGATTATGCGTAAAAATCCTTCAGTATTTTCAATTGCTTTTATTATGGCTTTTACGCCTGCTATTGGGTGGGCAAGTGCTTCAGAAAGTGTAGAGACCAAAATCGACATAACATGGATGATGATGGCTGCCGCCCTTGTCATGTTCATGCAGGCGGGTTTCTTGCTGCTTGAGGCGGGAATGGTGCGGTCCAAGAACTCGGTCAATGTTGCCCAGAAAAATCTTCTAGACTTTGTATTTTCCGTTGCGGCATTTGCCGTCGTTGGTTTCATGGTGGCATTCGGTGCGTCTGAATTTTTGATGCCTGGTTTTGATTGGAACTATCTTGGGCTTCAACATATTACGGCCTATGAAGCTGCCTTTTTTGTCTTTCAGGTTATGTTTTGTGGCACAGCGGCAACCATTGTTTCGGGCGCTGTTGCCGAGCGCATGCGCCTTTCCGCCTATATCGTCGGTTCCATATTCCTTTCGGCATTGATTTATCCTCTTTTTGTGCACTGGGCATGGGGCAATGCGCTTCAACCCAATGAAGGTGCGTTTCTCGCCAATCTCGGATTTATCGATTTTGCGGGCTCAACCGTGGTGCATTCGACCGGTGGCTGGGTTGCTCTTGCGGCGTGTCTTGTGTTGGGGCCTCGCACCGGCCGCTTTGATGCGCGCGGAAATGCTGTTCGTTTTTCCGGTCATAGTCCTGTGTTGGCAACGACCGGTGGGTTGCTGCTTTTTATTGGATGGATCGGCTTTAATGGTGGGTCGACCCTGAAAGCAGGAGAAGATGTCGCTTTTATCATCTTGAATACGGTGCTGGCCGGTGGCTTCGGTGCGGCCGCAGGCCACCTGTTGGGTTATTATCAAGATGGTTATTATTTGCCAGAAAAATCAGTTAATGGCCTGATTGGTGGGCTTGTTGCTGTGACGGCTGGATGTGCCATTCTTACGCCCATTGGCGCTATTGCTATCGGGATTGTTGGTGGTTTGGTTGCCCTCGTTGCCAATCATATTATTGAGCAAAAATGGAAAGTTGACGACGCCGTTGGGGCCATCGGTGCCCATGCTTTTGCCGGTGTCGCAGGAACCATCGGACTGGCGTTGCTTGCTCCGGCCGAGCAATTTTCGAATGGCTGGCTTTACCAATTGTATGTGCAGACTTTTGGTTCTGTGCTGAATTTTTGCTTCAGTTTTGGGCTGGGATACGGCTTCTTCTGGCTGCTCAATCGGTACTCAAAAATCGGTGTGAGCAACGAACAAGAGCGCATTGGTCTGAATATTTCTGAACATGCCACGCGCATTGGCGTTGGGCATGTGGAAGTTGCCATGGAGAAGTTGCTGTCGGGAAAGCGAAGCTTCGAGCATAGATTGCCTGAGGTGGCTGGAGACGAAGCCGAAAAGCTTACCTCTTTGTTTAATAAACTGGTCTCTAGTCTTGAAGATGAGCATCAAAAGCTGAGTGAGCTGGAGTTGCATAAAGTTAAATCAGAGGAAGCTGAACGTATTGCGACCCTGTCTGATGCGACATTCGAAGGCATTATAATGCATAATGGTGACATCATTATGGATAGTAACCTGCAAATGTCCGAGCTGCTTGGCTATGAAATTGACGAGATGGTCGGCAAGCCGCTTGTGGATTTGATTGCCGAAGAATCAGCCGAGGCGATTTATAGTGCTATTGCCGAGGATAAAATTGACCCTTATGAGGCGGTGGTCCTGTCTAAGAAGGGCGATCGGATCCCCGTCGCTATTCGGGCGCGCGTCACTAATTATAAGGGCGTACAGGTCCGTATCGCGTGTTTTGTCGATCTGCGCGAACGGAAGGCCGCCGAAAATGATATCCGTATTATGGCGCAGCAGGATGCCCTGACGGGCCTTGCAAATCGGTCTCTTTTCAATGAACAGCTCGATGTTGCGGTTCAAAATGCCAAGCGGAATCAGGGCGTGGCCCTGATTCTAGTGGATTTGGATCGCTTCAAGAATGTGAACGATGTGCATGGCCATCAGGCTGGTGATGCGGTTATCAAAAAGACAGCGCAGCGATTGCTCAAAATTGCAGGTGCCGGGGCTGTTGTCGCTCGACTGGGTGGCGATGAGTTCGCCATTATTCAGCGGGGCATCCATTTCACCAACCAAGCTGCGGACACTGGCCACAGAATCGTTGCTGAATTATCAAAACCGATGTTGTTGGACGAGAGTGTAAGTGTGATGATTGGGGCAAGTGTTGGCATTGCGCTATCTCCTGACCATGCCACAGATGCCGAGACGCTGTTTTCTCGAGCAGATATCGCTCTTTACCATTCCAAAAACACCGGAAGAAATGCCTCAAATTTGTTTCGTGATGGTCTTAATGCTCTTATTGAAAAACGCCGTGCCTTGCAGGCGGATCTTGAGAAGGCCCTGGAGCAAGATGAACTTGAGCTCTATTACCAACCGCGCACCAATGCCCAAACGCTTGATATTCGCTCCTATGAAGCCCTGTTGAGATGGAACCACCCGGAAAGGGGGATTGTCAGCCCTGTCGAATTTATCCCCGTGGCAGAAGCCTGTGGGTTGATTATCGACATTGACACTTGGGTCTTCAGGGAAGCCTGTAAGGCAGCTACCAACCAGCTTAAAGGCGCTCATATCAGTGTGAATCTGAGCCCTTTGCAATTTCAGCAAAAAGACTTTGTAGAGAAGTTCGAGACGATATTGCGGGAGACGGGGGCCGACCCTTCTCAGCTCGAGCTTGAATTGACAGAAGGCATGCTGGTTGAAGATGATATCCGCGGCTTGTCAATCATGAAAATGCTCAAGACACTCGGGCTATCACTTGCGCTTGATGATTTCGGAACCGGATACTCTTCGCTCTCCTATCTTTCAAAATATCCTTTCGACACAATCAAGATTGATCGTAGTTTCGTTGCTGCTTTGGGACATGAAGACAACGCTGTTGCCATATTGAAAGCAATCATTGGCTTGGGTGCGGGGTTGGGTATGAAAATCGTAGCCGAGGGTGTGGAAACGGTGGAAGAAGCGGTTTTCTTGCGTCTGAATGGGTGTGACCAATTGCAAGGTTACCTGATCGGTAAGCCACTGCCGATTGATCTGGTCATTTGTGATGCTCCACAAGACAAAGTTGCCGCCATTCTCGCGCTAGAGGCACAGAAATTCACCGATGTGCATGTCTCAGCGCTGCGTTCGATCGTGAGCAAAGGGGAAGAGTCTGACCCTGATCAAAAAGCATCCTTATCCCAATAAGATGGTGTTGCTGAGAGCTTGTTGCAGGGAATAAGAGCGAGCGGCTGTTCTACTGTGTCGTAAACGTGCCAAATGATATGGCACGCCGTGCCTTTGTTCTGTCAATGTTCTGCAAAACCGCGCAAGATTTAACAGGGGCTGGATGATATATCGCCCTTGCATTAGGTGCCATAAATGGCTGGTTTCTGCTATTTTGTGGGGGTAGATACAAAAAAACCGTGGTGCTGCCAGAGAGAATTGAACTCTCGACCTCTCCCTTACCAAGGGAGTGCTCTACCACTGAGCTACGGCAGCTTGCCACGGTGTTTTTTGGGTCAAGTGATAACCACTTGATGCGGGCGGTTTTTTGCACACCGGATTTGATTATGCAAGCTTGTTTTTGAAAAAAGGCACGAATGTTGTGAATTGGGTCGGACTTGTTAAATCCCATCGCTCCGATATTTGAACTGGATTTCATGGCTGTGGCCAGTCCGGAACGCAACGTCCAGCTGTTAGCCATGCCACTAAAAAGCGGATTATCGCCATGAAAAGACCCTATTGCGGTCTTTCTTGTCACTTGCTTTTGGTATAGAAACTTTCTCACCCTTCATCCTTCAATATGTATCTGTTGGAAATTCAATGCCGAACGCTGATGGTCAAGACAATTCAAACCAATCTGCTAGTCAGGACAAAACTGCCGAGCGGGACAGCAAGGCTTTGGAGCGGCAAAACCGTTTGTCTCAGGCTTTGAGGGACAATCTGCGACGACGCAAGACCCAGCAACGGGCGCGCAAAGCAGAGAGTTCAGCTTCAGTTCAGGCTCTTTCGGACACAAAGACACCAGATGGTGCGGGTGAAGACGCGTAATACTACCAATCAATATTGCTGTATGGCACGGCAATCGAAACAAGGCAGGCCTGTTTGAATTGAGGCTTGATCGATTGCCAGATGTCTGGCGCATGAATTTAACGGACCGGGACATCCCGTCCAGAACAGAAAGAGTTTGAAATGGACGCAATTCGCATTGTTGGTGGCGCCGAGCTGAACGGGGTTATTCCTATCTCAGGGGCGAAAAATGCTGCCCTGCCATTGATGATCGCTGCGCTTTTGACCGATGAGGAATTGATTCTCGAAAATCTGCCGCGTCTGCGTGACGTGCAACAGCTGCAACAGATTCTTTCCAACCACGGGGTTAGCTATATGATTCAGGGTAAGCGCCCTGGTCAAGACTCCATGGCTGGTCAGGTTGTCCATCTGCAAGCCAAGGAAATCATCGATACCCGCGCGCCTTATGATCTTGTTTCAAAGATGCGCGCCAGTTTCTGGGTTATCGGACCGCTATTGGCGCGCATGGGCCAATGTGAAGTGTCTCTGCCCGGTGGCTGTGCCATCGGTACGCGCCCTGTCGATTTTTTCATTGACGGTCTGAAGGCTATGGGCGCTGAAATTGAAATCGAAAATGGATATGCGATGGCCAAGGCACCCAATGGCCTAAAGGGTGGTGAATTCACTTTCCCGCGCGTCTCTGTCGGTGCGACCCATGTTTTGATGATGGCAGCAAGTCTGGCCAAGGGTACAATGGTGATCAAAAATGCTGCACGGGAACCCGAAGTGGTTGATCTGGCCGATTGCCTGATCGCTATGGGTGCCAAGATTTCCGGCGCGGGTACGGAGACCATCACCATCGAAGGCGTTGAAAAACTCCATGGCGCACGTCACTCGGTTTTGCCTGATCGTATTGAGACCGGCACCTATGCCATGGCGGTTGCTATGACGGGTGGTGATGTTTTGCTCAAGGGCGCACGGGCAGACCTGCTTCAATCTGCGCTGGACACTTTGGCCAAGACCGGCACAAAAATCGAAACCACAGAGGAAGGCATTCGTGTTTCCCGCAACGGGACCGCACTGAAGGCTGTTGATGTGTCGACCCAGCCCTATCCGGGGTTTCCGACTGATCTGCAAGCCCAATTCATGGCGCTTATGACCATGGCTGGCGGCACGTCTACCATCACGGAAACGATTTTTGAAAACCGCTTCATGCATGTGCAGGAATTGGCACGCTTGGGTGCAAAGATTGCTCTGGATGGTCAGAAGGCGCATGTCACGGGCGTTGAGACACTTAAGGGCGCGCAGGTGATGGCAACTGATTTGCGTGCCTCTGTGTCGCTTGTTATCGCTGGGCTGGTCGCTGAAGGCGAAACCAAAGTCCACCGCGTGTATCATCTGGATCGCGGTTTTGAGCGCCTGGAAGACAAACTGGCGGCTTGTGGGGCGACTGTCGAGCGTATCTCTGCATAAAATTGAATGGGGGAGGGCACTTGCCCTTTCCTGTTGCCCCTTCCTGCTGCCTTGTCCCGCTGGCTTGGGCTTTGCTCTGTGTGGCTCTTGTATCTGGCTGTATCGCCCTTATCTGTTTGAATAACACTCAACGTCGATCGCTTATGCGATTGGGAGCTTTCTAAGGAGAGACACATGCCGATGCTGAAACTTGCCGCACTGGATGCAGAAGATCTCGCGGTCCTGTCTAGTCAAATTCAAGATGCTGTGGTCAAAGTCGGAGCGGTCAACTGGATCCAGTCCGAAGGACGTATTGTCATGTCCATGCACCGGTTCGCATGGGAAGAAGCGCTCCAGAAACGCGGCTTTTTTGGCCCGAAACCGACCTACGAACGCCATCAGGCGGTCTTGCATTTTGACCGCGTGACATCTGTTAAGGCCCGCAACATCCGTATGGATGCCAAAGAAGCCGTTCTGAATATGCTGGCCATTACCTTTGAGCAAAATGAAGAAGGCCCTGACGGCTATGTTTCTATCATTTTTGCAGGCGATGCCGAATTGCGGATTGGTGTAGAATGCATCGAAGCCCAATTGACGGATACCGGTGGCGCTTGGGAAACCGAGAATCTCCCAGAACATGAGGCTGCCGAAACATTTGATCCGAATATGCAGACGGGCTGAATGGGGTGCCACGGGGGTGAAAGCCCGCGTCTATACCGTTTGGAAAGATTGTTTCGCGGTTGAGATGCCGCGCTTTATGCGGCTTTCTCTGTGCGTATTTTTCCAAGAAGCTGTTCTGCTGGCGAGGGGCGATGCCACAAATATCCCTGGCCGATATCGCACTTCAGTTCAGTAAGTGTGTCGGCAACATCTTCATATTCAACTCCTTCGGCAACGGTTTTCAAACCTAACCCGTGTGCCATTGCTAACATCGCTGTCACCAATATTTGTTTTTGAGGGTCTGCGCGCATATCTCGGACAAAAGATTGGTCGATTTTAAGGCACTTGATGGGAAAGCGGTGAAGGTAGCTCATTGCAGAATAACCGGTTCCAAAGTCATCTATCGTGATCATAACACCCAGAGCGGCGATCGTTTCAAGGAGTGTAATGATCTCGTCGCTATCGTTGATTAATACGCTTTCGGTTATTTCTAATTCGATCCAAGACGCTTTGCAGCCGGTCTCTTCCAAGCATTGTCCCAACGAAGAGAGAAAACGACCATAGAATAATTGCTTGGGCGATACATTCACCGCCACAACAAAGGGCTCTTGTGTCCAGCTGTTACATTCAACTGCGAATTGGCAGGCCTGTTTCAGCATCAAATCACCAATTTTAATGATATGGCCGGTTTCTTCCGCAGTCGGAATAAAATCAATTGGGTTGATCGTTCCTTTTTCCGGATGATGCCAGCGACACAATGCTTCTGCCCCGATGATTTGACGAGAAACCAAATCAATCTTTGCCTGAAAATGTGCTTTGAATTGATTGCAGAGCAACGCATCGTTGATCATGGTCTCCAATTCAAAACGTTTCTCCATTTTTTGATTCATTTCTGGTTGGTAATGACAGATGCAGGCTCCTCCTGCCTGCTTGGCCTCGTAAAGTGCCAAACTTGCAAATCGGTAAAGATCAGCATCGCTTGTGCTGTCGTCAGGCCCGACCGCCAACCCGATACTGGAGGACATTTGCACAGGAATCCCTTCCAGAGTGAAGGGTTGCTTTGTCACGTCCGAAACAGACGTCGCAATGTTGTCCGCCTCCGTGCGGTTTTGCAGATTGAACAGAATAATAAAAAATTCATCTCCGCTCAGACGCCCGAATTTTCCTTGCGGGCCAATCAGGGTGGTGATGCGGTTGGAAAATTCGACGAGCAAAGTATCGCCAGCTGAATGGCCAAGGCTGTCATTGACGGATTTGAATCGATCCAGATCGAGAATCATGAGCGCGCATATACTGTCGTTTTGGCGGGCGGCGTTGATTTCGGTAGGCAGGCTTTCATAAAACACAGTCCGATTGGGAAGACCTGTAAGGCTGTCGGTATAGGCCAGGTCGGTCAATTGTTTTTGTAAAGCCAATCGCTGAGTTTCATGGGAGACAAAGGTTTGCATAGCCGAGGCCATCTCACCGATTTCATCACCGCGTGCCGTTCCGGAAATGGTCACGGTTGTATCCCCCGCAGCCAGTTTCTTCATGCTGTCTGTTAGCTGAGAAAGTGGCACGGTTATCGTGCGGGCCATGGTATTGGCAATCATCAGGACCACAACAGCTCCGCCGCCAAGAAACACAATCAGCGTGATAAGTTTGTTCCAGACTGCAGCCGTCACGTCGTCTAAATAGACGGCTGAAGCGACGACCCATCCCCAAGGGGCAAAATGCTCTGACCATGCAACCTTTGGTACTCTTCTGGTTACGACGTTATTAAGAGTGCGTGCACCGTTGTAATATGTAAGGCCACCACCTTCCAAAGCCAGTTTGATCATGGACTTGGTTTGCTTGGCCTTCCACGCACTTGTGCCTTCTTTATATAATTGATTGCTTACAACCCGAATGCCCTTGGTATCAAAAGCAAAGACCCGAGCACCGCCATCAAACTGCATCGCCCTTATGGCATCGCGTGCGCGATTTTGTGCGTCTGCTTCGGTTAACAGGCCTTGTTTGTAAAGATTGTAATTGTCTTGGGCGATTGACAGGCTCGTTTCGACCAAGGCTTTGACTTTGGCGATATGCCCGCTTTCAAGCGTCGTTTTGAATGTATGAAGGCTGTAGACTGCGGTAACAAAAATGAATGCCGCAAGGATCCAGATAGGCAGCCGGATTTTATACCTGACCTTCAGTTGATCAAAAAGCATTGTCACCTCTCATCTGCCGCCCAATGGGCAGCTCAACACAAGTTTATAGCCGAAGTGTCTTAATTTTGTTTTATTGTAAATATTAGTTTGTTATTAATTATTGTTATGCGGGGGGGGCTTTGTGCCTTCTGAATTGATCGCATCAATTCGAGGCTGAATGTACATGGGCGTTCAGCCGGAAACTGTGCCTTTCCTCCAAATCAGGCTCGGGAATGCTTTCCTTGGCGTTTTCCATATATTTTGCTCCGCCGCCCTTGCTTCACTTTAAAGAAGCTCGCATAAAGACTGCCGAATTAGTTCCGCCCTTTCAGAGCCTCGTGAGGATACCGCTATGGCCATTCGCCTTGACGCCAGTGATAGCAATTTTGAAACTGCATTCCGTGATTTGCTGTCTATGAAACGTGAGGTTTCTGACGATGTGGATGCCGTTGTCCGCGACATTATCGAGGATGTGAAAACCCGCGGAGATGACGCGCTTTATGATTATACCGCCAAGTTTGATCGCTTTGATGCGCGCCCCAAGGGTTTGCGCATTTCTCAAGAGGAGATCGACGCTGCTGTTGCCAAAGTTGATCCCGATGTGATGGCCGCTTTGGTGTTGGCGCGCGATCGTATCCAGTCTCATCATGCGCGCCAAATGCCCAAAAATGACACGTATGAAGATGCGCTTGGTGTCAAGTTGGGGTCTCGCTGGACGGCGGTGCAAGCAGTTGGAATCTATGTCCCCGGGGGACTGGCCGCTTATCCTTCGTCGGTGTTGATGAATGCTGTTCCGGCCAAAGTGGCTGGCGTTGAGCGGCTTGTGATGGTGGTGCCCACGCCGGATGGGACATTGAACCCGCTGGTGCTTGCTGCGGCAAAGCTGGCCGGTGTTGACGAAATTTATCGTGTCGGTGGTGCACAGGCTGTGGCCGCGTTGGCCTATGGTACTGACAGCATCGCCCCTGTTTATAAAATTGTTGGGCCCGGCAATGCCTTTGTCGCCGCAGCCAAACGCCGGGTTTTTGGGCTTGTTGGCATCGACATGATCGCTGGACCATCCGAAGTCCTTATCATGGCCGACAAGAACAATGATCCTGATTGGCTGGCTGTGGATCTGATGGCTCAGGCCGAGCATGACATGGCCGCCCAGTCGATCCTGATTACAAATGATGTCGATCTTGCCGATGCCACTGAAGCGGCTGTAGAGCGCGTTCTAACCACGCTGCCAAAGGCCGAGATCGCAGGTGCAAGCTGGCGTGACTATGGAGCTGTGATTATCGTGCCTGACTGGAAGGTTGGTATGATGCTGGCCAACCGCATTGCACCTGAACATCTGGAACTTGCGATGGATGGTGCTTCGGATATGGTGGACAAAGTGCACAATGCCGGGGCGATCTTTGTTGGTCACTTCACGCCAGAGGCTGTGGGGGACTATGTTGGCGGCTCTAATCACGTTTTGCCAACAGCCAGATCGGCCCGATTCTCTTCCGGTCTTTCGACGCTTGATTTTGTAAAGCGCACGTCTGTGCTGGAATGCAACGCAATGAATTTACGCGAGATTGGCCCCGCTGCGGTAACGTTAGCCCGTCAGGAGGGGCTGGAAGCCCACGCTCTTTCGGTTGCCAAGCGTTTGAATATGGGATGATTTTGCTGGATACTAGCATTTTTTGCGTTGGACGTGGCAGTGGTTTGACAGTATGCCTAAAAATGGGCGACTATCATCTCGGATGCAGCAGGGTAGATTAGGTTTGGGGCAATATGGTTGAAACGAACGGAACCGACGAGCCGGGCGCGATCTTTGACGAAGGAAAAAGCAATTGCTCCGCTGCTCCGGTCGGGGACGCGGTTGACCAAACAGCCGGTTTTCGACTTTGTGCGGTCAATCTGGACCCCAATTCCATTCAGCCTGCCTCGGCTGATATCGAACATGAGCGCTCTGTCGCGATTCATGATTTGGTCGAAGACAACAGCTTCCATCCGGTTGGCCATGAAGATGGAGGGCCCTATACGCTTAATCTGACCCTCATTGAGCGTAAGCTGGTTATGGAAATCAAGCTGGAGAACGATAGTCCGATTGCTACGCACATTCTTTCTTTGACGCCTTTTCGGCGTATCATCAAAGATTATTTCCTGATTTGTGACAGTTATTACGAGGCGATTAAAACGGCCACGCCTAGTCGGATCGAGGCAATCGATATGGGGCGTCGGGGGCTCCACAACGAAGGGTCTCAAATTCTGCAATCCCGACTTGAAGGCAAGATCACCACAGATTTCCCCACTGCGCGACGGCTGTTTACGCTCATTTGCTCTTTACATTGGAGAGGCTAGCGGGATGGCCGGTGTGATTGGTGTCGATTTCCGCCCCGACTCCATCTTGTTTGCCTGCGGTATGAATGCCATTCGCTCTCCGATGGCGGCTGCTTTGGCGAACCATCTTTTTCCGGGTGCTTTTTACGTCAAATCTGTTGGTGTGAGGTGCGGTAAGCCGGACCCCTTTGCCGCCGCTGTAATGGAAGAGATCGGATTGGACATATCCGAGCATGAACCCACTACATTTGATGATTTGGAAGATAGCTATTTTGATCTGATCATTTCGCTTGCTCCTGAAGCTCATCATCGGTCGTTGGAGTGGAGCCGCGGGCACGCCGTGGAAACAGAATATTGGCCCACTATTGATCCTGCGCTGGCGATGGGGTCGCGAGAACAGATTATGGATGCCTATCGCTCTGTACGTGACGGCTTGATAATCAAACTCAAAGACCGTTTTGAATGGATGGCGCACACGGGAGAGTGACGTTTGGGGCTGTTGTGGTATAATCCTTTGCGCGAAATCTGCGCTAAGCGATTGCACTCATACACGCTTTGGACTAGATTGCCCGCAATCTCAGAATAAGAACTGTATCATTCGCTTCGGAAACTTGTAATAAAGCAAGGGGATGCGCGCTACAATCTGTCTCATGACAATGTTCAGATTGCAGCGAAGAAGAAATATTTCTGCCTTTTGATTGAGGTGGAGAATCGTTTTCTCGCCAATCCCGCACGAAACGCATGCAAATCTAAAGGACGTTTAGAACGCTTATGGCGAAAGAAGAAGTACTGGAATTTCCAGGTGTTGTCACCGAGTTGCTGCCAAATGCCACCTTTCGGGTGAAACTTGAAAATGAGCACGAGATCGTAGCCCATACCGCTGGTCGTATGCGTAAAAACCGCATCCGTGTTCTTGCTGGTGATAAGGTGCAGGTAGAAATGACACCTTACGATCTGACCAAAGGTCGCATCACTTATCGCTTCAAATAACCGCTCACCTTGCAGACCACTGAGTAGGTGGGGTGACCCCACCTAGGGTGGTTGTGGAGCGCTATTGGGGTGAACCGGTTGAAAAATTGATTGGCTGCTGCGCTCTGGGTTCTGCTGGAGCGTTGGCCGTGTGTCAATTTGCCCCTGTTTTCATCAAAAAAGCATTGCATTATGTCCGATCCTTATCGTCTCATTTTGGCCTCGGCATCGCCTCGGCGTTTGCAGTTGCTCCAGCAAATCGGCATCGAGCCAACGGCGCTAAAACCCGCAGATCTTGATGAAACCCCGTTGAAGAATGAACAGCCGCGGGCGCTGGCCCGTCGTTTGTGTGAGGCCAAAGCCAAGGCTGTCTATCAGGCCTACAAAGACGATGACTATTTGTCGGGCTGTTACATTCTGGCCGCCGATACCGTGGTGGCTGTGGGGCGCCGCATTTTGCCCAAGACCGAATTGGCGGAAGAAGCCAACCAGTGTCTGAATTTGCTTTCTGGCCGCTCTCACAAGGTGCACACAGGCATCTGTCTGGTTACGCCCAAGGGTAAAACGCGCACCAAGGTTGTGGAGACACGCGTCCGTTTCAAGCGCTTATCCGATGATATCGATCCCTATATCGCATCGGGTGAATGGCGCGGCAAGGCGGGTGGGTATGCCATCCAAGGCATTGCCGGATCTTTTGTGGTCAATCTGGTCGGTTCTTACAGTTCCGTTGTCGGACTGCCGCTTAATGAAACTGCCAACTTGTTGATTGGTGAAAAATACCCCTTGCGTTTGAAATGGCTGGGCGGTGTGCGCTAGTGGTTCGAAGCTTATGTTTCTAGCCATGAGCGATCAAGTGTTTGGCTCGACCCATTAGAGCGCTTACAGGACGTTTTATGACCGACAAAGACAAATCAATCCGAACCGCACCCGAGGCTCAGACGGGTGCTGATGCTGAAACGGGTGTAGGCAAAGTAGCCGGCCTGCGCCGCGCTAGGCCTTGTCCCATTTGTTCCAAGCCTTCTGTGAAGGCCAATTACCCTTTTTGCTCCCCGCGCTGTAAGGATGTGGACCTGAGCCGTTGGTTTAAGGGGTCTTATGCGATCGCTGCGGTCGAGCAGGATGATCCCGATGACGACGATTTTGGCCAATTCTCTTGAGCGCTCGAATGGCCTGCTTGAAATAATCGTCAAAACAATAAGATAGAGCAGGGGTACTGGCTCTGATAAACGATAAAGGTCCGAAAAAACGCGTAAATCGCAGGCAATCGGGGAAAACATCATCCCCCCTGTAGATAAAGCCAAAAGCGGACTGGACAGGGCAATTTGAACCTTTTATAACGCCCAAACAATTTGCACGGGGAGACACCCCGCTGGGTCAAACCAGAACTTGTGTCCTGACTGGTTGGTCAAGATAAAAGCATCGCAAAGCGCCCGGATAGCTCAGTTGGTAGAGCAGCGGATTGAAAATCCGCGTGTCGGTGGTTCGAATCCGCCTCCGGGCACCATTTTCTCAGTTAAATCATTCTTTTTTCTCCAGCTTTTAGCAGCTGCTAGGAGCCGTAGACCATGCCGGAGACCATTTCACGCCCGTTCACCTTCGTGAAAAATGGTATTCTCACTGTGGCGCCACATCTCCAAAGAGCTCAGACTTCACTAGGCATCGCCGGTTTTTGAAAATTGTGTCGCGAGAGCGCTGCGTTTCATTTCTATCCTGCACTGTTCGCTATGATGAGCGTCGGATCTGAAAGCCGATGTTGGCGATGGGTTTTTTGGCGTCGGTCTTGGACGTTGTTGGCCCAAAGGGGGCTATTTGCTCGCCAAATTCGGCACCGACAAGCGGCATTTGCTCCACACATTACATTTGGATACATTTTTCTGGTGTACCATTTTGGCAATAGCTTGTATCTGCGATGCAAATGACTTTGGTAGCGCGCCGAGCTTTTTGCTTTTGTTTGAGCATTTTTAAAAACCAAATAGTCAGTTTAGCGGCAGACGCATCCAACGACCCAACAACGTGAACCGGCCGGAGAAATAGCAAATGAAGTTCCCCATGAATGCACGCCAACTGCTTTTCATTCCACCGTTGGCCATTGGTATTGGTGTGTTTCTATGGATGAACAATGCCAACAAGGATCAGACCGCAACAAGCATACCCGAACAAGCGCAGGCGGTGCGTGTTGTGGAAATTGCCAAGCGCTCCTTTATCCCGGAAATCTCTGGGTTTGGTCGCCTTGAGGCTGTGCAGAGCTGGTCTGCGATTGCACAGGTAGAAGGTCGCGCATCCTATTTGGATCCGGCCACGGCTGTTGGTAAGCTGGTTCCGGAAGACTCAAAGTTGATCGGCATCGATTCACGCAATTATGAAATCGCATTAGACCGAGCCAAGGCCAATAGAGACAGCGCTCAAGCCGCACTCGACGAACTGGACACCACGCAAAGCAACAATCGCGCTACACTGAAGCTTGAACAAGAAGTCAAAAGCCTGCTGCAATCTGATCTCGATCGTCAGATTGAGTTGAAGTCGCGTGGTAGTGCCTCCCAGACAACTGTCGATACGGCGCGCCGATCCCTGCTTGCTCAGCAGAAGGTGATCCTTGGCATTGAGAATACATTGCGTCTTGTGCCTGCCCAAAAGGCCTCGCTTGAAGCGAGCATAGCTGCACGCGATGTCGAGATTGAAGAAGCCCAGCGCTCCTTGGATAACACCGTTATCACGGCGCCTTTTACCGGTCTGGTGACGGAAAAAGACATAGCTAAAGACCAATATATGCGCGTGGGCGACAAGATGCTGACGCTGGAGGATATCAGTGCCTCTGAAGTGGTGGCAGAGTTTCAGCCTTATGTGCTGGGTCAATTGTTTCGCTCGATTGCACGCCTGGACCTTCAGGAACTGTTGGTTATGGGAGAAGAAATCGATGTGTTTGATCGCATAAGTGAACTGGATCTCAAAGCCAGCATCCGATTGCCAGACGATGAGGGCCTTGTAATCTGGCCTGCCAAACTGGTTCGCTTCAATGGCACCGCGGACGGAACAACCGGGGCGCTTGGCATGGCTGTGCGCATCGAGACACCCTATAAGCCAGATCCGATCAATCGCCGCCCACCGCTGTCGAACGGTACCTTTGTCAAGGTGACACTGTCCGCCAGAAATCCGTTGGAAGCCATCCGTATTCCTCGCTCTGCGGTTCACACCTCCAGTGATGGTAAAACCTTTGTCTATGTGATGGATAGCGATAGTCGCCTCGCAACTAAAGAGATTGTTGTTGGGCCTGCGCTTGATAGCATGATTGTCATTCGCGAGGGTTTGAACGTTGGCGACAGTGTTGTTATCAGCGAGCCGATCCCTGCCGTCATTGGCAGCCTGCTTGACCCAGTAAAATCCTAAGCGGAGACGGATCGATGATTAACTATTTCACGCGTCATCCGGTCGCCGCCAATCTGGTGTTGCTGGCTGTTGTTTATCTCGGCCTTACTGTCATCGGCGGTATGGAGCGGGAATCTTTCCCTGCGTTTTCCTCAGACAGGGTGACTGTCGGCATCTCATATTCCGGAGCGTCTGCTGCGGATGTGGACGACCAGATCTGCGTCAAGCTTGATGACGAGCTTGGGTCTGTTTCTGAATTGAAAGAAATGTCGTGTTTGTCGATAGATGGCAAAGCAACCGCAACATTGACGATGAATGATGGCGGCGATATTGGGCAGTTTTATAATGACGTGTCCTCTGCTACCTCAGCCATTAGCGATTTTCCAGCAGATGCCGAAGCGGCACAAATCTCTGTGGCCAGCCGTAACGATATGCTTGCCTTTCTGGCTGTATCGGGCATCGAAGACCCAAGCGCTCTGGTGCATTATGCCGATCAACTGGCAGATGAGATTTCCAATCTCTCAAAGGTGGCAACCGCCACTGTGAGCGGAATTTCGGATGATGAGCTGCTGGTCGAGTTTAACACGCAAGCCCTGCGTCGCTATAACGTGAGCGCCAAGGATGTTTCTGACGCACTTTCCGCCCGTTCTATGCAGGTTCCTGTGGGCCAGATCAAAACCAGTGATCGCTCTATCACAGTGCGTTACACCGATGCGCGCCGGTCGGTGGAAGACTTGGAAGACCTGATCATCTTCCAGAATGAGGGAGGCGGATATGTGCGCGTCTCTGATCTGGGTACGGTGACTTTGGTTGAAAGTGAAGAGAACTCTCGTTCCTTCATCAATGGCAAACGCGCCGCGATTATCCAGATTTCCAAAACGCGGGATGATGACGCTATCGAAGCCATGGATCAGGTTCGAAGCTTAATGGCACGCGAAGAGCTGCGCTATCCAGATCCCTTTGAAATCAGCGTGGTTGCGGATACAACGGAGCCGGTTTCAGAGCAGCTTAGGATCGTCCTGCAAAATGCGGCCCAGTCGATGCTTCTGGTCGTGTTGGTGATGTATTTGTTTTTCTCGGTCAAGGAAGCCATCTGGATTTCCCTGGCGCTTCCCTTCTCGTTCTTGGCAGGCATCTTTGTAATGAGCCTATTGGGTGTCACCATCAATATGGTCACCCTATTGGGGCTGTTGATGTCTATCGGATTGATCATGGATGATTCCATCGTCATTGCCGATAATATCTCCAAATGGCGCGATAAGGTCGATCATAAAGAGGCTGCGGTTAATGGCGCCCAAGAAGTCATGTCAGGCGTGGTTTCTTCCTTTCTGACGACGGCGGCAGTGTTTGGGCCGCTGATGTTTCTTGACGGCCAAATCGGCAAAGTGCTCCAGTTTATTCCAATTGTGTTGCTTATCACCCTGGCCGCCAGCCTGTTTGAGGCATTCTTTATTTTGCCCAATCACCTGAGCCATGTGCATAGCTCGATGAGGGACACAAGCAATCGGTTTTTCCCGCGTTATCTGGATAAGGGCAAAGAAGCCTTTGTTCTGCCAATCGTTGCGTTATTTGTGCGCTGGCGCTATGCCACGGTCGGGAGCATTGTTGCCGTTTTCATTGTCTCGATTGGTTTGATAACGTCCGGTTCGGTCAATGTGATCGGCTTTCCCTCTAGCGAGGAAAACACGATTGAGGTCCGTATTGCGCTAACCCCGGGCTTGCCGCTCGAGCAGACAGAAAAAGTTGCTGCGCAATTGCTGGCGGCCTTGGATACCGTGAATGCCGACTGGACGCCCAAGACCAAAGACGGGCAAGACTTGGTCAAACAAGTTCTGGTGATGTATGCGACGAATGCGGACTTGAAGAATAATGGTTCGCACAGCTTCACCATCACAGTTGATCTATTGGATAGTGACCAACGCAACATACTGGCCGATGACGTTTTAGAGCTGTGGCAACAAGCTGCTGGCCCGATCCCTGATTTGATGCAAAAAAACTTTACCCAGAGTGTAAAGGGGCCTGGGGGCAATGATATTGAAATCCAGCTCTCCTCGCGCGATCTAATCCAGCTGGAATCGGCCATTTCCGACTTGTTCCTGCTGGTCCAGTCCAGACCGGATGTGACCAGTGTGTATCAGGATTTTCGTAAGGATCGCCCGACCATCGAACTCAAACTGAATGAATATGCTTATACAATCGGCCTGACGCCGCAAAGCGTTACCAACCAATTGCGGTCGGCCTTCTCCGGTGTTGAAACTGACAGCTTCAAGGTTGGGCTGTCGGATAATTCGGTGCGCGTGGAAATATCCGATGCGGTGCCTTCTATTACCGCGCTCGAGGATTACCCGATTACGCTGACTGGTGGCAAAAGTGTTCCTTTGAGCCGTATCGCGGCTCTTGAGGCCAGAGATAGCTACAGCCAAATCACCCGCGAGAATGGGCGCGTCATCGCCAAGATTGTCGGTAATATCGATAAGGAGGCAACAACAGCGGGCCAAATCGCGCAATTTGCTTCCCGAGAGGCTTGGCCCAGCATTTCAGAAGCCTATCCGGACGTTTCTATTGATATTGGTGGGGCAACAGAAGAGCAGGCGGAAACGCAAGGCTCTATTGTAACCGCGCTCCTTACCGGACTGGTGGCTGTCTATCTTATTTTGGCGTTCCAGTTCCGGTCCTATAGCCTTCCTTTGATCATTATGCTGTCGATCCCCTTTGCTTTGATTGGCACGATCTATGGTCACTTGCTCATGGGGCTTGATATCTCGATGCCCAGTTTTATCGGGTTTGCCTCGCTGTCGGGGGTGGTGGTCAACAATGCCATCCTGTTCATGACATTCTTTGAAAGCGAGATCAAAGACGGTGATTATACAACCGCAGCCATTGAAGCGGTGCGGCATCGTTTCCGTCCCGTGTTGCTATCGTTTTTGACCACCTTTATCGGTCTCATTCCCATTACCTTTGAGACCAGTCCCTATGTCAAAACTCTGGTGCCGCTGGTCACATCGGTCGCCTTTGGTCTGTTAGCCTCGACGTTGCTGGTGATCTTTGTCTTCCCAAGTCTGTTATCGATCTATTTCGATTTCAAATCCGTCGAAAAATGGTTGAAAAAATAGCCGTCAATCTGTCAATTGGAGACGTCAAGTACCGGAAGATAGGTGCATGACGTCTCGTTGTTTGAACCTGACGGTTCAGACAGCTACTCACTCTTTGACGGATAAAGGCTTTCGGCAAAACACGCCTGAGCCGCCAGTGCTGTACGCCCTGCCAACAGGATTGCATGGGGTGTCAATTTGGCATCTATTTTGGCGGACGAACAAGGGCGCGCGCTTTATGCATCGCCTGATGCAAGGTAACTGGTTCGAAATCAGCCTTGGGGCTGATGGAATAGTGCTCCATTCTGCAATGGCAGATCTCAATCTTGCAAAACCATACAGTAATCGTCGTAATTTGAAGCATTCGAAACCATATATTAACCACGGGTCTTGTTATAACTAAATAACTTTTTAGTTGAGATGTACCACAATGGTGATCATCCTAGCGCAATGCATCCGGCGCAACAGAGGTTGGTTGAGGAGACCCTTATGCCTGCAATAGGCTTTAGAAATATTGGGATGCAATTGTATTCAGAAATTATATGCTGTCTATTTGGTCTTTCGCGGTTGGTCAAACCCAATTGGGGTTGGTCATGAAGGCCGTATCCTTTCCGATTCGTACTCTGTCGACAAAAATAACCATTGTTGTTTGCAGCGTTGCTTTGGTTATTGCGATCCTGATCAGTGCTTTTAATTATGTCCATCTACGCAAAGTCATTCTGGACACAACGATTGAAGGGCTTGCTGGGGAAACGCGCCTCTTGGCACAAAAATTCGCAAGCAATTACCACGAGTTGAAGAATGACGCATTCGTCATAGCGCAAGCTCCACCGATTCTGGAACTGGTCCGGGCGATGGACAACAATGATGTGAAAGCTTTTGATGGGTTGTCATCTGACCAATGGCGCAAGCGACTGGAAGCTGTTTTCGCTTCAATCATGTCCTCAAGGCCACATTATACGCAGATCCGGTATATCGGTGTTGCAGACGGCGGGCGTGAACTCGTCCGTACCAATCGGGTGGGAGATCATTTCGAACATGTAGGCATCGACCAGATGCAGCAAAAAATGGATGAACCCTATTTTTCTGGTGCCCAGTCGGTGGGCCGCAACGGGGTCTATTTCTCGGAAATTACCTACAACCGTGAATATGGACAGGTGCAACAAAGCAAAATTCCAACATTGAGAGCTGCGGTGCCAGTGCTTGACGGTGACGGGCGCTTTTTTGGTATTATTGTGATCAACGCCAACTATGAAAAGCTTTTGGCTTTGGCGTTTCAGGACAGTCTCCCTGAAAAAGGAGCGTTCAGTGTCAACAATGCTGGTGACTATCTGGAATACCAAAAAGATGGACAGTTGGGTCGGCTTGAATTTCACGAGGACTATACCAGGACACCTCCCGTAATTATAAATAAATTCAAAAATTTGACCGTTGATGAAGCCTCTCATCAAGACGACGATGGTGTCTCCTATTTTGTTAAGCTGAATGTTAACCCCGCCAACCCAAGCGCTTTTCTCGGTATTGTCTTGTGTGTGCCAAGTGCTGAATTGATGACACCAGCCTATGTTGTTTTGCGTAATTCGCTCATATTTTCTTTAGGATTGATTGTCCTGTCAGCTATTATGGCAGCGTTGTTTGCGCATCGTCTCACAAAGCCTCTTAGAGCTATGACAAAAACGGTACGGAGCGCGAATGTTACGACGGCGCTGGTCGGGCTTCCCGTTGCATTAAAAGACGAGATTGGCGATCTGGCTCGGGCGTTTAGCCAGCTCGCCAATGACTTGACCGAAAGTCGCGCCAAGGCCAATGCGGTGCTTGAGACTATCGTCGATGGCATTATTACGATTACCGAAGACGGAATGATCGAAACATGCAATCCGGCCTGCTATTTCGTTTTTGGATACAGAGCCGACGAGATAATCGGTAAAAATATTGAATTATTGGCACCCGAGCTGGAGAAGGCAAAGCTGGACGAGTGCCTTTCTGCTCTTTGTGCTTCTGGCGGCCGCTATGCCACGGGCGTCGGGCACCATATCATGGGCCGGCGCAAGGACGGTAGCGTGTTTCCGATGAGCCTTGCCATTGGTGAAGTAAATTTCTTAGGCAAGCGTCTTTTTACCAGTGTTGTTCGTGACATTACCGAGCAAAAAAACAATGAGATCGAACGCGAAACCTTGATTGAAAAGCTTGTTCGCTCGAATGAGGAACTGGATGAGTTTGCCCATATCGCAGCGCATGATCTTAAAGAACCCTTGAGGGCCATCCACAATCACTCGAGCTTCCTGATTGAGGACTATGAGGACAAGCTGGATGAAGCCGGCAAGAAGCGTTTGCATCGGGTTCAGTATCTGACGAAACGGATGGGACAGCTTATTTCAGACTTGTTTTATTTCTCACGCCTCGGACGAGAAGAAGCGTCGATCGAATATACAGATGTTGGGGCCATCATTTCTGATATCGAACTCACTATGAAAGATACTCTGGAAGAAAACAGGGTAACTTTACTAAGGCCTTTACCTCTACCATCTATCTATTGTGATCGCGTTCGAGCAACGGAAATGTTTCGTAATCTAATTGTGAACGCCATCAAATATAACGATAAGGTTTCCAAGACTGTGGAAGTCGGATACCATGCAGAAACCAATGTGTTTCATGTCAAAGACAACGGTATTGGAATCGATCATCAGTATCATGATCTTATTTTCAAACTATTCAAACGCTTGAACACTTCAAAACAATTCAGCGAAGGAACCGGGGCGGGCCTTACCTTTGTCCATAAGATAGTGAGCCAGCAGGGGGGGACGATCTGGCTTGAATCGGAGGCGGATGTTGGTACGACATTCTTCTTCACGCTCGCCGAAAGGAAAGCTGCATGATAAAAACGAGTGCTGATTACCCAATATTGATCATTGAAGACAGCGATGATGATTTTGAAGCAACAGAACGGGCCTTGAAGAGGGATGGTGCCTTGATCAACCCTATTTATCGTTGCGACTCTGGCGAAGATGCGCTCGATTTTTTGTTGCAGCAGGGGCCTTACAGCGATCCTCTCACGGCCCCGCGGCCAAGTATCATTTTGATGGATTTGAACATGCCGGGGCTGGATGGCCGAGAGGTTTTGGCGCGGATTAAATCTGATGAACGGCTTTTGGATATTCCGGTTGTTGTTTTGACCACCTCCAACGACAGTTTTGATATTAAGGCTTGCTACCAGGCTGGAGCCAATTCCTATGTGGCCAAGCCGGTGGAGATGGATGAGTTCATTCTCGCAATCAAAAGGCTCAAGGAATATTGGTTTGGCATCTCTATCTTGCCTAAGGGGAAAACCGATGGTCGATAGCATTAATCTCTTGATAGTGGATGATTGTGAAGATGACCGCGAAATGTATATTCGGCATCTGCGATCTGATGATGAATTTTCTTATCGTTTCATCGAAGCGGAAACGGCCGATGAAGCACTCCTTCTTTATCAAGCCAACACTATTCATGGTATTTTGCTGGATTTTTCTTTGCCAGGGCGCGACGGCACGCAGGTTTTGGCTGATTTGAAAAAGCTTGATAACCATATTCCGGCGGTGATGTTAACGGGTCAGGGAAATGAGAAGGTTGCGGCAGATGCCATTAAACTGGGTGCTCAAGACTATTTGACCAAGAGCGATGTGACCGCTGCAGCCCTGAAGAGGGTCGTTCATAATGCAATCGAGCGGGTTGAAATGCTGCGCAAGATTGATCTCCAGCAAGATGATCTATCCGCATTTGCTGGTGTTTTGGCTCATGATTTGAAAGCACCCATCAATGTTATTCGTGGGATGAACGAGCTTATCGTCGAAGCTCTGAATGAACAGGACTATGATAGTGTGTCGGAATTAACCGTCCGCATTGAACGCTCGACCCGACGAATGAGCGAACTGATCGACACATTACGCGTTTACAATAAAAGCTCCAATAATAACCGACCTTTGCTTGATACATCGCTGGAGATTTTGCTAGAGGACGCCTTGATCAATCTTGAGCTTGATATCCAGAAGCGGGGCGCGCGGATTACGCATGATCCACTTCCAAACGTTATGGGTGATCCCCCCCAGATTATTCAATTGATGCAAAACCTGATCGCCAATGGCATTAAATACAGTAACGCGCCTACACCTGAAGTTCATATTTCGGCTGAGCTCGTGGAAAATGCGTGGAGAATTGGTGTCAAAGACAATGGAATAGGCATCCAAGAGGAAGATCTACAAGTGATTTTCCAGCCCTTCAAGCGACTGCATGGCTATGATGAATATCGTGGTTCCGGACTTGGTCTGGCAACCTGTCGAAAGATCCTTGATCGCCATCGCTGCAAAATTTGGTGTGATTCTGAAGCCGGAAAAGGGACAACTTTTTACTTTACTTTGCCAGTGGCGGCTGTGGCGGAGAAATCACTTTTGGTCGGATAGCAAGCCCGGTTCAATCCCGCGGATTGGTCGGTCATGCAATTGGCTGGCTGCTGGCGATTTTTACGGGGCGAAGTAATCTGACTGGCTAGAGAATATTTTTGTGTAGAGCTTTCCTTTTAAATCGTGCGGAAAAAGGCTTTATAATTTTCAACACGGGCCGTGTTTCCCCTAAAAATCAATCCAGTTTTAAGTCACACAATTCTTCTCTATAAATTATATAGTCTATTAAATATTTTTAGAACTGTTGGTTATTTTTTTGTAAATATAAATTCTAATTTTTGTTATTAAATTATAAGTTATTTCCGATTACTTGTATTATATAAATATATCTGGACAAGTGTAACAAGTAATTCAGGAATATACATATGATTGGGCAGTCAGAGGCAAGAAGTGTGTCAGAAACTACATTGATTATGGTTGATGATAACGTCGATGAAATATTTCTCACGAGGAGAAAAATTCGTAAAGAAGGGATCGTGAATCGTTTTGTTTCCGAGCGGAAACCTGAGCGTATTTTCGAAACGCTTGATGAATTGGTCTCAATGGGTATGAGAAAGAAAACATTTCTCATTCTTCTCGATGTGAATATGCCAAAGATCAATGGTTTTGAGACGCTTGAGAAGATTAGAGCGCATCCAATTTACAATGACGTGCCTGTCCTGATGTTCTCGGCTTCTGATGATGCTGAAGATATTTTTGAGTCTTTTGAGGTTGGTAGCAATGGCTACATCGTAAAGCCGTTTACTTCTGAAGAGTTTTTCGCGGCAGTGAAAAATATTACATCGGTTAAAACACAACTGATGAGCTGATGACCATCAATTGAAGAGTTGGCAAAATACGATGCAGACGCTCGATGCACTATATGACAAGGGAATGCGCGGGGCCAACACCGCTGTGATGGCTTTGGTGCTTTCCGTTGCTGTCACTTTAGCGACAACGGCGATTTTTAGCCAATGGCTCTGGGATGTTGCTGAGCGCCGTTTTGAAATCAAGGTTGAAGACATTCAATCTGTTATCAAAGCTCGGATGCAAGCCCAAGAAACGGCCCTTCGGGCTGGTGTCGGATTTTTCAGAAGCAATGAGACTGTATCCAGGAGCCAATGGGCGAAATTTTCTGACGTCATTTTACACGATGCCCACTTGTCCGGGTTAGAAGGATATGGATACTCCGAAGTCATCCCTGCATCAAAGCTTGCTTCGCATGAATCCGATATGCAATCGGAGGGGTTTCCTAAGTATCATGTCAAGCCGTCCGGGAAGCGCGACCTCTATACATCGATCATATATCTTGAGCCATTTAGCGGAAGAAACCTGCAGGCATTTGGATATGACATGTGGTCAGAACCCACCCGCAGGGAAGCTATGATGCGGGCTCGTGACACGGGCAAACCTGCGGTAAGCGGGATGGTAACGCTTGTACAAGAGCACGTTGTTGTTGATAAACAGAACGGCTTTCTTATGTATCTTCCGCACTATCGTAGCGGTATGCTTACAAATACTGTTGAACAGCGGCGAAATGCAATTCTTGGCTTTGTCTATAGCCCTTTCCGCATGAATGACCTCATGGCCGGAACGCTTGGGAACGGCGATTCAGAAATTGATTTTCGCATATTCGATGCCAATCAAGAGGATGATAGTCGCTTGCTCTACAGCAGCGCAACCGAAGCTCAACTTATTACAGAATCTTCTTATTTGGATCCTATCCAGAAGACACTGAGCATTGGCGGGCATGAATGGTTGTTGGTATTTTCTGCAAGGTCGGACTTTGTGACTGTTGGCGAAAAACGCCTGCCTTATGGTTTCATTACGTGCGGGCTGATTATCTCAATTCTGCTTTTCTTTACGATCCGGTCTTTGGGCAGTGAGAAACAGCGTGCCTTTGCTTTGGCGACCCGTATGACCGAGCAATTGCGCGAAGCAAAAGAGCAGGCTGAGTTGGCTACATTTGTTGAAATCGATTTGCGCAGAGCTGCTCAGCAGGCAAATGGTCGCTTAAGGGGGGCAAATGAAGAATTGAGCCATTTTTCATCGATCGTTGCCCATGATTTAAGAGCGCCGCTAAAGAGAATTGAGAGCTTTGTTGACGTTCTTCGTGAGGATTACAGTGCCGAGCTTGAAAGTGATGCTCAAGACGTGATGACCCGCCTCGAAAGATCCTCGCGACGGATGAGGGACATGCTTGATGCATTTCAAGATTACACCAAGTTTGGCCAGTCTCGTCAGACAAACCTATCGATACGACTAAATGCTCTTGTTCACGCTGTTCTGAAGTCTATGGAAGATGAGCTGGAAGCCGTCACCGTCGTTGTAGAAGTGAGTGAACTCCTGGAGGTCGAAGGGGATCATTTGATGCTTGAGCATGTTTTGTCGAACCTCATAGACAACGCAACCAAGTTTCATTCCAAGAACAAGACAGAAATCCTGATCTCGGCAAAAGAAATTGATGGGCGGCAAATCGAGGTCTCTGTGACCGACAATGGTATTGGGGTGGAAAAACAGTATCATTCCAAGATCTTCGAGATGTTCTCCCGGCTTCACGATGAGGATGAATATCAAGGCACCGGTATCGGTTTGGCGGTTTGCAAGAGAATTATCAGCGACCATGAAGGCGAGATTTTTATCGATCCATCCGTCAAGAAAGGGACGCGTGTCTGCTTCACGGTGCGGTCATCCAGTTTTGACAGCAATGCAGAAGATGTTGCATGGGTTGCCTGATATGGCGATTTTCGCTCGCTTCATGGTGGGTTTGTTGTCATTACGATCATGTCACTTTGACGTCGCTGGTCGACAAATAGTTCATCAAATGGCAGTGTGTTGTTGACCGTGCTGGCGTTAATCTGAAGCCGACACAGCCCGAGCGCCATGATACAGCTGTTTGGGTTTTCTCACTCGGGGCAATCCACATGTCACATAAACCCAATTGCGCTATTTTAGATGATTATCAGGCCGCTGCGTTGGCAAGCGCAGATTGGGCTATTTTGCAAGACCGCCTTGAGATCAGGCGCTATGGCGAGCATCTTGGTGATGAAGATGCTGTTGCCGCTGAGCTTGCTGATTGCACTATCATCGTCGCAATGCGCGAACGCACGGCTTTTTCCAAATCGCTTTTGGAGCGGCTTCCAAACCTCAAATTATTGATCACGACAGGGATGCGCAATCGCAGCATCGATATGGAGGCTGCGCGCAGTCTGACTATTCAAGTCTGTGGTACGAGGAGCGAACGCGGCCCTGCTTCTGAATTGGCTTGGGCGGGGTTGCTTGCCTTTATGCGCAACATCCCGCAGGAAACGGCGAATTTTCGCGAAGGTGGCCCTTGGCAACTGGGGCTTGGGCGATCGCTGGAGGGCCGTCGGTTGGGGATCGTCGGGTTAGGCAAACAAGGCAAGCGTATGGCCGGCTATGGCAAGGCGTTTGGTATGGAGGTTTGCAGCTGGACCCGAAGCAATCCCGAACAGCGTGCGTCTGAGCTGGACATCAAGGCTTTGTCTCTGGATGATTTGTTTGCAACAAGTGATGTGATTACAATTCAGCTGGCGCTGACTGATGAAACGCGCGGATTTGTTACGTCTGAAATGTTGCAGCGGATGCGCCCTGATGCGGTTCTGGTCAACAGCGCGCGCGGCCCGCTGGTGGACGAAAAGGCTTTGATTGAGTGCCTTCAGGAAAAACGGATCGGCGGGGCGGTGCTGGATGTTTTTGATACCGAACCCTTGCCGCTTGATCACCCTTTCCGCAGTCTTGCCAATGTGTTGGCGACACCGCATGTGGGGTATGTCACGCAAGAGAATTACGCCGTCTATTTCAATGATGCTATCGAAAATATTGACAGTTGGCTGAAGGGCGTTCCATTGCGGGTTTTGGCATAAAGGATCAAACGCCCCCCCTGAAGCCGTCATGCACTTCCATTTTTGTCTATTCAATCACGCGCTGGGCGACTTTTGCGCCGTTGCTGATGCCCGAGGACGGATAAAGAATGATGGCATCTCCGACCTCCAAGCCGTCAAGGATTTGAGCGGACAAGCCATTGTCTTTACCGACCTTCACGCGCGTCTGGATGGCTTTGCCGTCGATAACTCTAAATACCGCCCAATAGTCACCGTCGCGGAAGAGAGCATTGGACGGGATGAGGAGGGTGCTTTGATCCTCCCAAATAATAATGCGGACCTCCACGCGATAGCCGTGCCCCAGTTTGTCACGGCTTTGTCTGGCCCCTGTAAAGCGAATAATGGCATTGACGCGCTGTTCTTCTACACCGAGGGACGAAAATTTCTTGAAACCCCATGGGTCTACCCGCTCGACCTTGCCTTCGAGTTGGGTGTCGCCGCCCCAATCATCGACGATCACCCGATCACCGGGTGAGACTTGCACCGCATCTGTGGAGAGCAGTTCAACGACGATCTCGAGATCATGCGCGATATTGCCGATTTCCATAATGGGGGTGCCTGCTGTCAGGGTGGTTTCGCTTTGCTGGATGACCCGCAAAATGCGACCGGTGGCAGGGGCTCGCAATGGTATGTCGGCATCGCCCATTTGGGCCGAGGCTTGTTCGGGACCGTCAAAGCTGATCAGGCGGGCACGGGCATTGGCCAGTTCGGCCTCTCGCACACTGATTGCCGCTTGGGCTGTGTCTCTCATGGCGCTTGCCGCGCGCAGATTGCTTCGGAAGCGATCAAGCGCTGCCTGACTTTCGGTGCCTTTTTCGGCTAGCTTTTTAGCGCGGCCCCATTCGCTTTGTGCAAAATCCAAGTCTGCCATTGCTTTGTTGAGATCGGCACGAGAAACGCGCAAGGCGGCCTCGGCTGCTGCCACCGCTGCGCGCGCCTGTTCGCGGGTGCGGATGTCGAGGGCTGCAGGATTGAGAGGGCGCATCTGGGCGACAATGGTTTCGTTTTTAATGACGGCATCGCCAGGCTGGGCCTCGACGCGCATCAGGCGTCCGGCCACCGGTGTTGAGACCACATAAGCGTCGCGAACTCGTGTGCGTCCCTCTTCATCGATGGTCAGCGTCATTGGGCCTCGCTTGACCGTGCCGATGTCAACCGAAAGGGCGCGGGGCCAGAAGGCATAGGCAAGCGCTGCAGCCGTTACCAGAACGGCGACGATGGTGAAATAGGAACGGGATTTCTTTTTAGCCATGGCTTATTCTCCCAGCCTCTTTGACCCTGTGTCAATGACTGCGCTTATTCCCTGATTTTTAGGGCGGAAACGAGATCTGCCCGGTCTATGTCGCGTTTCACCAGCCAACCGGATGCAATGGCGGCCGTTAAAACGGCAAGAGCTGCGATACCATAACTGGATGGTGTGAAAATTGTTGGAATCTGGTAGAGATCGGTGCTGAAGCCTTCTGCTATGGCGTAGCTGAGATAATATCCCAAGGCGCCGCCAATGGGCAGGGCTGCCAGAGTGATAACTCCCAGCTCTCCCAATAAGACAAAGGCGGCTTCGGCTTTGGTAAAGCCCATCACGCGCAGGCTAGCCAGATCGCGCAGGCGCTCGGCATAGGCAATGCGCGCAGCATTATAGACAATGCCAAAGGTGATGATGGCGGCAATCGCCACCATAATAAAACGCATGGAGCCTGCACCGTTGTCCATCATCTTCTGAAAAGCAACGCGGGCGTCGGATTTGAGGCTGACCCCTGCCACAGAGGGGCGGTTTTTGAGTTGTTTGAAGATTTGATCCGCGCGGTTGGCGTCGATGCGCATATAGGCGGTGGAGACACGCAACGGCTCTTTAAGGGTGCGGTTCAAGGCGTCGAGCTGCATATAGGCAGGGGACCCAAACAGGCTTTCGGCGATGTTGGCGACAGGAATGCGCAAAACAGGTCTGCGGCCTTCGAGAATCTGCACCGTCAAGATCTCTCCGGGGGTGATGTCGAGGGTGCTGGCCAGTCCTTTTGACAGGATGATGCCCTGTTTTCCAAGCACAATAGGGGACAGGTCTTTGGCAACGGCACGCTTGAGCGTTGCATCGGCGTGAATGCCGTTGATGGCCCCGCGATAGCTGCGCGTTCCATTGCGCATGATCGCAGAGACCACGCGCTCCGGTTCGATCCGGATCACACCGGGGATAGCATTTATTTCATGGATGGCGTGGATTGCCAACGGATGGGTGAAGGTGACGGTTACCTGACTGCGGTCCAGAACATTGAAGGTCAGATCCATGGTTCTGTCAAAGCCGGCAAGTAATGAGATCATCGAGACGGATAGAGCCATGCCACACGCAATGCCCGTCAATGAGCCGATCATGCGGCGCGGCTGGCGAGTGATGCGCCGCAGGATCATCCGGCTTGGCTGATCAAGGAGCCGATTGAGAGACGCGCCGATCTTGCCCGCTCTGGAATAATCGGCAGGAGCGGGAGGGCGCATGGCAACGGCTGGACTGAGAGCAAAAACCTGCCGCAAAACAAACAGACCACCAGCCGACGCAGCAAGGATGGACGTGAGGAATGCGGTGACAAAGGCTGCGGGGTCCAATTGGAATACAAGGATCGGGAATTTGTAATAGAGCAGATACATGTTCATCATGCCGCGCCCGAGCGCAATGCCACCAATACAGCCCAATACAGCCCCGCCAATGGCGATGGCGAGCACAAATTTGAAGTAATGTAAGCCGACTTCCCAGTTGCTGTAACCAAAGGCCTTGATTAAGCCGATCTGCTCGCGATCAGATTGCACCATGCGTGAAATGACGATATTGAGCAGGAAGGCCGCAACCGCAAGGAAAATGGGCGGAACGACCTTGGAGGATCCTTCCATACCCGTGATTTCTTCGCTGACAAACCGGTTTGAGGTTTGGTCTTTGACGCCATAAGCGCCCAAGCCGCCATAGGGGTTGAGAATATGATCAATGCGTTCAAGGGTTTCTTGCAGATTGTTGCCGCGTCCCACGGACAGCAGAGCTTCATTGAACGCACCTTGCATGTCATAGGCCGCCGCGAGGGCTGTTTGGCTCATCCAGATCACGCCGAAACGGCTGTCATCGGAAATCATTTCACCGGGGGCCACGCTGTAAAGATATTCGGGGGATTGGGCCAGCCCGACGATGCGAAAGGTGCGTCGGGCTCCATTCATGGTCGCCGAGAGCTTGTCGCCGGGTTCCAGCTTGTGTGCTCGTGCAAAGCTGTTGAGCAGGATGATTTCGTCCGCATTGTCGCTGTTGATACGGCGACCGTCGGTCAAGTGAATGGCGTTGAGGCGCGGTTCTGAACGATTTGGTAGCGATAGTGCTGTGGCGCGCAGGGGCAATTCAAGACTTGGCAAACTGATGAGGGCCGAACCGGTGACGCGGCCTTCGGCTACGGACACACCGGATAAATCGGCGAGGTCGCGGATGATATGGAGCGGCGCGCGTTTTACGGGGGCAAAAACATCGGCAAAGCGGTTGCGCTCATAATAGGCGCGTCGGGTTTCATTCAGAGAGGTCACCACACCGGACATCATCACCAAAAGCATCACGCCGGTGGCAATCACCATGGCAATGGCGATAACTTGCCCCTTCATGCGCCAAAGATCGCGGCCTAGTTTTCGGTTGAGGGGTGACATGATGGCTGTCTATCTCCCTACCATTCGATCTGATCTGGGGTGAGTTTCTTGTCGTTCTTGACGACTTCCCTGATCCGGCCATCGGCAAAATGTATTACGCGGTCGGCCATTGCTGCTGTACTGGCGGCATGGGTGACAATCAACACGGTGGCACCGAGCTTTTCGTTCACGTCTTTTAGAACCTGCAAAACAACGCGACCGGTTTTGCTGTCCAGCGCGCCGGTGGGTTCGTCGCAGAATAGCACGTCGGGTTGTTTGGCAATGGCGCGGGCAATGGCGACGCGCTGCTGTTCGCCGCCGGACATTTGAGCGGGGAAATGGTTGGCTCGCTCTGACAACCCCACCATATCCAAAGCCTCTTTGGGGTCCATGGGGCTGTCTGCGATTTCGGTTACCAACTCGACATTTTCATAAGCGGTGAGGCTGGGCATCAGGTTGTAAAACTGGAAAACAAAGCCTACGTGGTCGCGTCGATAGAGGGTCAGTTTGTTGTCCGACATTTCGGATAGACAAAGGGATTGGAAATACACGTCCCCTTCGGTGGCGCGATCCAGACCGCCTATGATATTCAGCAAGGTGGATTTGCCGCTGCCCGATGCGCCTAAAAGCACAACGATCTCTCCGCTGGGGATTTCCAGATCGACCCCGCGCAAAGCGTGAACGGCCGCGTTGCCCTCCCCATAGACCTTGGTGAGCCCTTTGGTTCGAAATGCCATTGGTTGTGTGGGTTCTATCGTCATGACAACCGCCCTGTTGTGAGCATGGAGGCCATGCCAGCGTGCTAATTTTGACTATAGGCGCAAACGGGCATGACTTCCAGCGAAGGGGCCATTAATCGAGGGTTTTTCGGAAACGCAACAAAGCCAAGACGGCAAGACCAACAGTGAAGAGCATCAGGGCGGTGAGCGGCGAGCGCATGGCTTCCATATCCGCGCCCTTGAGCATGATGCCGCGCACGAGGCGAAGAAAATGCGTGAGGGGGAATATTTCACCCAATATCTGCGCCCACCCCGGCATGCCCTTGAAGGGAAACATGAAGCCCGACAGCAAAAGGGAGGGGAGGAAAAAGAAGAAGCTCATTTGCATGGCCTGCATTTGGCTGCGGGAAATTGTGGAGATCGCATAACCGATAAGCACCAGAGAACTGATAAAAATGAAAACACCAAAAAGCAACAACCCTAGTGAGCCGACAAAAGGCACACTGAAGATGGCTTTGGCGGCGACAAGAACCACAACTACCTGCACCGCGCCGACACCCAGATACGGCAGGATCTTACCCAGCATAATCTCAAAGGGAGTGGCGGGCATGGCCAATAGATTTTCCATGGTGCCGCGTTCCACTTCGCGAGTCAGCGCCATGGAGGTCATCATCACCATGATAAGCTGGAGGATGACGCCGAGCAGGCCGGGCACGATGTTATATTGTGTGATGCCTTCAGGATTGTATCGTCGATGCACCACGATATCGACGCCGCTGTCCTGAGTTTGGACTTTGCCTAATTCGCGCAGAAACGCTTGATTTGCGACCGTTGTTAATGTCGAGATAGCCCCGGAGGACGCCGCCGGATCGGTGGAGTCTGCTTCGATGAGGATTTGCGGATTATCCCCTTTGAGAACCCGTTTTGAAAAGTCAGACGGGATGGTGACTATGAAAGACACCCGTCCTTCTTCCATCAGGCGATCGGCCTCTTGGGTGGAGGAGGCCAAAAAGTCAAAACGGTAATAATTGGTGACTTCCAGTGCGCTGATCATGGCGCGGGTGAATTGGTCCTGACTGGAGGTAACCAAGGCTGCGGGCAGGCGTTTGGGGTCTGTGTTGATTGCAAAACCAAACAGGGCAAGCTGGACCAGAGGAATGCCGATCATCATGGCAAAGGTGATGCGATCGCGCATCATTTGTGTGATTTCTTTGGCGAGCAAGGCGTAGAGGCGGGTGAAGGAAAAAAAATAATTCATTGTAGGGCGTCTCCTTCACCGTTTTCTCCAGACATATTGTCCTGTGATTGGCTCATATATTGGATGAAAACATCCTCCAATGTGGTCTCGCCCGGTTGAGCGGTGACATCATATTGTTCAGCAGCTTTGGAGACAGCCTGTTCCAGCTGATCTTTGTCTTTGCCCACCACATGCAGGTTGTTGCCGAAGGGGGCAACCTGATCGACGCCTTTGGTTGTTTGTAATATTTTTGCCACCCGTGCTGCATCGCGTCCAGAGACCAGATAGGTGAACAGGCCTGCTTCTGCGACCACTTCATCCACGGTTCCTGACGTCAGCAAACTGCCATAGGCAATATAGTTGATACGGTGGCAACGTTCCGCTTCATCCATATAGTGGGTGGAGACCATGACAGTCATGCCGTCGGCGGCCAGCATGTGGATTTCGTCCCAGAACTCGCGTCTTGCTTTTGGATCAACGCCCGCTGTGGGTTCGTCCAGAAGCAACAATTTGGGTTTGTGCATGATGCAGGCAGCGAGGGCCAATCGTTGCTTCCAACCACCGGATAGCAAGCCTGCCAATTGATGACGGCGCGATGTGAGGCCCAGATTCTCCAACGTATCGCGCACATATTGGCGGGCGGGAGACAGGCCATACAGGCGGGCAACAAAATAGAGATTTTCTTCGATGGTCAGGTCGGTATAGAAGGAAAATTTCTGCGTCATATAACCGACCTGACGCTTGATCTTGAGTTGATCCTTATGCAGATCATAGCCCAACACCGTGCCGTGGCCTTCATTGGGAGTCAGCAATCCGCACATCACGCGAATGGTTGTGGTTTTGCCCGATCCATTGGGGCCGAGAAAGCCGGAAATTTCACCCTGTTCGACCGAGAGAGAGACATTGTTGACGACTGTTTTGTCGCCATAGCGTTTCACAAGATTATGAACGTCAATGGCTTTCATCACTGGCTCCGATCTTGTGCGCCGGATAGTTGGACAGAGACAATCTGTCCAGGCTTTAGCGAACTCTCGGTGGCCAACTTGGCTTCGATGAGATAGACCAGCTTCTGGCGGTTCTGAAGGGAATAGATAACAGGGGGGGTAAATTCTGGCCCGTCAGAAATGTAGCTGATGCGGGCGAGGATGTTGTCCGCGCAAGCATCGCATTCCACGCTCAATTGGGTGCCTATCTTGATGGAGGCGAGCCTTTTTTCCGGAATATAAAGCCGCAGCTTGGTGCCGCCATCGGGCAATATCTGAAGGATTGGCGCTTGTGGTCCTGCAACTTCTCCCAGATTGCGAATGACATCCACGACAATGCCGCTTTGGCTTGCTTTGAGTGTTCGTTTTTTAAGGCGCCATTGTGCGGATTCCAATGTGGCGTTTGCTTGTTTGACGGTTGCTTGCGCGGCCGCGATTTCATCTTTGCGCGCGGGAAGCTTGGCATAGGCCAGATTGGCTTTCAGTTCTTCCACCTTGGCTTTCGCCACATCAAAGCTGGTGCGGACCTGATCAAATTTGCTTTTAGAGACTGTGCCCTTTTGCATCAGTTTTTTCTGGCGTTCCATGTCGCGCTCGGCTTCCTCGGCGCTGAACTGCGCGGCGGCCAATGTGGCCACCAAGGTGGCGATTTGTTCTGGCCTTGCGCCTCGGGTCAGGTTGGCGAGATTGCTTTCGGACTGCGCGACGGTTGCTTCGGCTTGAGCGACTGCAATTTCGGCGTCACGGCGTTCCAGAATGGCCAGTGTCTGATCAAATTTGACATGATCCCCGCGTGCAACCGGAATGGCGGCGATCTGCGCGACCTCGATGGGTGCGACAAGCACATAGTCGCCTTCGACATAGCCTGTGGCTATGGGCTCTGGTGGCAGGCAAGCATTCAGCAGCATGCCAATGACGGGCAGGGAGCAAAGAAAACTCATGAGGCGTTCCTATGGGCGTTGATGATGGTGCGGATGTTGGATTGCAAGATTGTGAGGACCGCCAATGCTTCGGTTTCGCTGTATCCTTGCCACTTCATATGTTTGGCAACGACGGGTTGGCCAACGCGAAAATAGGCGACTTGTCCAATCATTGAAAAGACCAACAATCTGTTTGCCTCTGACTGGGCTTCTTGCGCGCTGATGCCGATACTGTCAGCCCAATGGGAGAGGAGGAATTCGAACATCGTGCGAAAGAAATTTTCATAGATATGGTCAAAAACCTCTCCCTTTTCATGGGCCTCACGAAAGAGGAAACTGATCATCGCTTCCGCTTCCTCCAGTTGCAGAAACACATAGGCCTGTCGCAAAATCATCGCCTCAAAAGACGTCTCGGCACTTTTAATAATGTCCGGTACGTCCAAGGCTTCAGGATTGGTTCTTATTTTGGAAAATCGGTCAACGATTGTTTGGGCGCAGGCCATTCGCAACCCCGCTTTGCTGCCAAAATGATAGGTGATCGAGGCAATGTTTGTCTTGGCGGTTGTCGCGATTTCACGGGTTGATGTGGCGGCAAAGCCCTTAACTGCAAAAAGCTGGAAGGCCGTGTCTATGAGCGCTTTTTTGGTGATGTCAGATCTTGATTGAGCCATGGATGTTACTTGCTGTTGGCCTTTGGATGGCGAATGAGATGACAACTATATTAAAGCACCAAACTAAAATTAAATCAATCGATTGATTTAATTTTAGTTTGGGCATGGCTTATACCCGTGAAGCCAGGTTCCCGTGTTCCTGTCTTCCCTTTCGGCATAAATGCCCGTAAAAACGGGTTGTGTGGCGAAGAAAAAAAGACGAATCTTGCCCGATTCTTACCCTACGTTATGCGTCTCACGACTTTGTATGAAGCGTGCTTGCTCGGTTCATTACGCCTTGGGTGTCGTTTGAAACCAATAGGATACAGATATGGCGACTAACAAAGACACAGGTTGCGTCGATTCATCAGGGGCCCTTAGCTTCCGGTTTGCCGTGCGTGAAGATGCTCCCCTTATTCATCGGATGGTTGCGGACTTATCCGCATTTTTGGGCGAGAGCGAAAAACATCAGGCGAGCATCGCTGACTATGAGCGGTATGGATTTGGTGATAAGCCCAAATTTGAGTGTGTGATTGCGGAGCATGGAAGCGAGGCAGTGGGCATGTGTTTGTTCTTTGACAGCTTTTCAACTTGGATTGGCCGGCCGGGAGTGTATGTTCAGGATCTTTATGTTTCCGATAAGGTGCGCGGATTGGGGCTGGGTAAGAAGCTGTTGGCGCATGTGGCTTCGATTGGGCAGGCGCGTGGATGCGCTTATCTGCGACTGTCTGTCGATGCTGATAATGTCAGCGCTCAGAAGTTTTATGAGTCTTGTTCGCTGCAATGGTCAAGTTCCGAGAAAGTTTATGCCGTGCGCAACGAGGCGTTTTTTGCGCTGGCGGCCCTTGATGCAAAATAATAGATAAGAGTAGTGGCATGATTGGTTTGCTTGAAGAGCTGCAACAATGTGGTGATTGGTATGATCGTTTGGCCGATCAACACGAGCGTTTGCAGCGATTGGATGCATGGTTGATGCAGGAGGAACGGGCATTCTCGATTTTGCCTCATCGTGGGATGCGGCTCAATGCGCTGAAGCAGACTGCCTTTAGCCGTGTCAAAGTCGTGATCACGGGGCAAGATCCATATCCCGGTCTTGAAGGGGATGTGCCGCACGCGATGGGGCTGTCTTTTTCTGTGCCGCGTGGGGTAAAGCCGCCTCGCTCGCTCAATAATATCTATAAGGAATTGGCTGAGGACTGCGGATTGATACCTCCTGACAATGGAGATCTGAGCCGATGGGCTGAACAAGGCGTTTTAATGCTCAATAGCACGCTCACCTTGCGGCAAGGGGAGGCGGCCTCCCATGCGAAAAAGGGTTGGGAGGTTTTTACAGCGGCTGTTTTGGCCGCGGTCAATAGCAAGGCGGAGCCTGTGGTTTTTTTGGCTTGGGGACGGCATAGCCACAAGCAGGCAGACGCAATTGATGCGGCACATCATGACGTTATCAGAACGTCACATCCCAGTCCCTTGGGCGCACGCAAATCGGGCGTCGGCTTCGATGCCTTTTTGGGATCGCGTTGTTTTTCGCGGGCCAATGCTTTTTTGCAAGACCATAATTGCGGCGGCATCGATTGGTGCGCACTGAAATAGCCTCAAATTTACCTCTGTTTTGCCCTAGTATTGCCATAGTAAAATGTGATGAATTGTGCGTGGTTGGTTGCGGCCTGTGATTTCTTGGCCCCCAGAAGGCCATGCTTTCCTCTCCTCAACTTATCGTCAAGCAGTCTGAATCAGTTCAGCGGCGTCTTATTTTTCATTGATGCCGTGTGCAACCCCTGTCAGTCAGAGGTAGCAGTTGAGCTTGGGCTTTATTTAATTTACAGATTACTGACAACAACGGGTACGTACGGCTTTTGGTAAGTTGCATGTTCCAATCAGCATCGACAAAGGGCGGACATGAACAAAGACGGATCGAGCGTAACCAACACCACAGTGCCTACTAGCCGGCAATGGGTCAAAATTCTGGCTCAATATAAGACCCCTCATCATGGTCGGAGCTTCTTTGAGATCGCGGTGACCATCGGTTCGTTTTTGGCTTGCTGGGTGGCGATGTGGTTTGCGCTCGATGTGAGTGTCTGGCTTTATCTGTTGCTCGTTCTGCCAGCTGCCGGTCTGCTTGTGCGCATTTTCCTCATTCAACATGATTGCGGTCATGGAGCGTTTTTCCGTTCCCGAGTTGTCAATGATTGGGTTGGCCGTGTGTTTGGTATTCTCACATTGGTGCCTTATGATTATTGGAAACGCACACACGCTATCCATCATGCCAGCTCTGGCAATCTCGACCGACGCGGAATGGGTGATATTGATACGCTCACTTTGAATGAATATCAGGCGCTGACACCCCTGCGGAAGTTGGGCTATCGTCTGTATCGCAATCCTTTTGTTATGTTCCTTATCGGTCCTACCCATCATTTTTTTCTACAGCACCGTTTGCCCATCGGCCTGATGCGGCGCGGCTGGGGCCCTTGGGCCTCAACCATGTCAACCAATATCGGCATTGTTGCATTTGCTGCCCTTGGTATGTGGCTTGTAGGGGTTGGGGATTTTCTGCTCATTCAGATCCCGACCACTGTCCTGGCCACGACAATTGGCGTCTGGTTGTTCTTTGTGCAGCACCAGTTCGATGAGACATACTGGAATCGCGAAGAAGACTGGAACCGCCATGATGCTGCTTTTCATGGGTCTTCCCATTATGATTTGCCGCCCGTTCTTCGTTGGTTTACCGCCAATATTGGCGTGCATCACGTGCATCATCTCTCAAGCGCCATTCCCTTTTATCGCTTGACCAAGATTTTGCGCGACTATCCAGAACTGAAGGAGGCGGGTCGCCTCACGCTCTGGCAGAGCTTCCGCTGCGTGCCCCTTGCCCTCTGGGATGAAGAGGCGAGAAAGCTGATCTCTTTCCGCGAACTGCGTAAACGCTCCATTGCCTAAATGAATTTTGGTGGGTCAAACGGATCGGTTCACTTGGGTGCAATCATTAAAGTCTTGCATGGTCCTACGCCCACTCAGAAAGGCATTGCCAATGCTGTTCTGGCTGGTGGAGCCAGTTTTCTGTCTGCCTTGAGTAGAGCGGCTGACATCGTCCCGCTTGATGAAGGTGACCTTTTCAGAATGTTGCACTTCAAGCTTGATACAGCGAGAAAGGCTAGACAACGCAGCCGGTGGTTTGGGGGGCGCCTCTATAATAAATATAGCGGTGAAGACCCTGATTATTTGCCTCTGTCAGGAACCCATTTGCGCCAAACCCTGAAAATGGCTGATATCGAGGTGCCTAATTTCATTGTGCCTTCTGGGATTTATCTGCTCAGATTGGATGTGGGACAGAGGGCCTACGAACGGTATGCGTTGCAGCGTCCATCTTGAATCTCATGAGAATAGGGATTGAAACCCTGCGCTCGGCCCAGTAAAACGGGGCAAACTCCTATTGACTAATTGAACGGCGGCGACTTAATGGCTCGACAATTCATCTATCACATGCATGGTCTGTCCAAGACCTATACCGGCGGCAAGAAAGTGCTGGACAATGTCCATCTGTCTTTCTACCCCGATGCAAAAATCGGTATTCTTGGTCCAAATGGTGCGGGTAAATCCACCATCCTTCGGATCATGGCCGGATTGGACAAAGAATTTACCGGTGAAGCCTGGGCTGCGGATGGTGCCAAAATCGGGTATCTGCCACAGGAGCCTGTTCTTGATGAGAGCAAGGACGTTATGGGCAACGTGATGGAAGGTGTGGCCGAAAAGCAGGCCATTCTGGACCGTTACAATGAGCTGATGATGAACTATTCCGACGAAACCGCGGAAGAGGGCGCCAAGCTTCAGGATATTATTGACAGCCAGAATCTCTGGGATCTTGAGTCTGTGGTTGAGATGGCAATGGACGCCCTGCGCTGTCCTCCGTCTGATGCCGATGTGTCTGTGTTGTCCGGTGGTGAAAAGCGTCGCGTGGCTTTGTGCAAACTGTTGTTGGCCGAGCCGGATCTGCTATTGCTCGATGAGCCGACCAACCATTTGGACGCGGAAACGGTCAACTGGCTCGAAAACCATTTGCGTGAGTTCAAGGGCGCTGTGTTGATCATTACCCATGATCGCTACTTCCTTGACAATGTAACCGGTTGGATTCTGGAGCTCGATCGCGGCACCGGTATTCCTTATGAAGGCAATTATACTGCCTATCTGGAGAAGAAAGCCAAGCGTTTGGCGCAGGAAAACCGCGAAGATGCATCTCGTCAGCGTTCACTGTCTCGCGAGCAAGAATGGATCGCAGCCAGCCCGAAAGCTCGTCAGGCAAAATCCAAAGCTCGTATTAAAGCCTATGACGAGCTGCTCAAACGTAACGAAGATCGTGCGCCGGGCACTGCGCAAATCATTATTCCGCCGGGAGAACGTCTCGGTGATATCGTTATTGATGTTGAAGGTTTGAAAAAGGGCTTTGAGGACCGTCTGTTGATTGATGGGCTTGATTTCAAACTGCCACCGGGTGGTATCGTTGGCGTGATTGGTCCGAACGGTGTGGGCAAAACCACTCTGTTTAAAATGATGACCGGTGATGAACAGCCAGATGAAGGAACGCTGAAGCTTGGCGATACCGTGCATCTTGGCTATGTGGATCAGTCTCGCGATGCGCTTGATGCCAACAAAACCGTCTGGGAAGAAGTCTCCGGCGGTGATGAAATCATCAAATTGGGCAAGCGTGAAATGAACAGCCGCGCCTATTGCTCTTCTTTCAATTTCAAGGGCGGCGACCAACAGCAAAAAGTCGGATCTCTTTCCGGTGGTCAGCGCAACCGCGTGCATTTGGCCAAGGTGTTGAAATCCGGTGCCAACCTGCTTCTGCTCGATGAGCCGACCAACGATCTGGATACCGAAACCCTCGCTGCACTTGAAGATGCTCTTGAGGATTTTGCAGGGTGCGCCGTGGTCATCAGCCATGATCGCATGTTCCTTGACCGCTTGGCGACGCATATTCTCGCCTTTGAAGGCGATAGCCATGTGGAATGGTTTGAAGGCAACTTCGAGGATTATGAAAAAGACAAAATCCGTCGCTTGGGGCCAGATGCTGTGAATCCAAAACGTGTCAAATATAAACCATTCACACGCTAAGCTTGCGATATGAATGCTTGAAGCCCCGCTCCATTGAGTGGGGCTTTTTTATTTATGCTTTTTGCAGTGTTAAATCGGGTCCGGCGTTGTGGCCTTGTCAAACCAGCCCACTTGCGCATCGGGGATCGCATCTGTGTGAGGGAAGTAAGGTTTGATATCCAACAGCGGCGTTCCGTCGAGGCAGTCTATGTAGCGAATTTTCAATCCGTCGGGCTGAATTTCTAGCAACTCAACAACGGATATAGCGATCGGGTTGGGGCGGTTTGGTGAGCGCAAGGCGAAGGTGCCATGGATGTCGGTATCAAATTTTGGCCGTTGCTGGATGAGCGTGCGCATGGCGTGGTGCATCCAGTAAAAAACAATCACATGTGAGCAGGTTTCCAGTGATTTTACCCCAGGTAAAAACTCCGGCTTGAGCTTGATATAGGCGACTTCATCGGTTCCTCGCCCGTTACGCGGACACATCTCTCGCGATTTAAATGGGGTTTGGATGTGACCGATAAAGCTGAGCCAGGCATCCTGGGATAAACAGTTTTCGGCAAGTTCCATTTCACCGGGACGCTTTGGCATTTTATTTCTCCAAATTTGGGAATGTCATTTAAGATTTGTATCAAACTTTATTTAAATTATCATCATGTTTTCAACGCTTTATCATAAAAATAGAGCGTAGGATTTATTCGTTTTTATAGATGTGGTCTGTAGAGTGGCTCCCAGATGTTACTCCTTCATGCCTACAGATGTGAGTGGATTACGGGATAAATGATATGCACGCTGCAAAACTGAGAACCGAATTAGTAGACCCGAAAGTCCTCAATGGCCAAGGTGACAAGGGAAAAAGCGATGAGCTCATGCGGCATGTCGCCACTTTGTTTGCGCTGACTGCGACCCATTGCACTGAAGAGCAAATCGAGACATACAGCACTGTCATGCATCGGCTTGCAGATCTTGTCGGTGTCGAAACCAGATCTTTTGCTGCTCAAAAGCTCAGTCATTTGGAAAATGCCCCGCAAGAAATTATCCGTAGATTTGCCTTCGATGTGATAAGCGTCGCTGATCCGGTCTTGCGACATTCACCCGTGTTGACAGATGAGGATCTGGTCAAAATCAGCGACGTCAAAGGCGAAACACATATGGTTTCCATATGCATGCGAAAGAGCCTTAGCTGTGTTGTTACCGATGTTCTTATCCGCTCGCAACATGGTTCCGTATTGATTAAGCTTGCGGCAAACAAGGGTGCGGATATATCCCAAGTGGGCTTGAACATGCTTCGAAATTCAGCGGCCAATGACCAATCTTTATTTCAAGAGCTCTCACTGCGCGAACGGGAGCAGGTTGCCTCTGGCCCGGAAACCGCCAAACAGCCAGAAGTGAAGTCGATCATTGATTTGCCTGTGTTGTGGCAACAAATTGCTCCCCTTATTCAAGAGTCCATGTATGACTTGTCTCGTCATTCCTATTTGGCGCGCTATCAATTCGACTCCTCGTTGGCCAAAGCGGATCGCTTTTCCAAACAAGGTCTGTTGGAAAACGGCATTTTGCGGCAATTTGCAAATAATGATCAGTTTGCCGATCTGGTTTGCGGCATTGCGCTTTTAAGTGGTTTCCCTCATCAAATCGTGGCGCGGATGATGTCCTCATTGAACTGGGATCAAGTGCTGTGTCTATTCAAATTGCTGGGGCTACCTGAGCGTGTTGTTCAAGAAATATTGGAATGCGGACCGTGGATGTTGTGTCTGTCACGCAATCAATGCACCGCTGTCATCGCCCGATATAGGCAGTTAACTGTTGACGCTGCGCAATCAGAGGCGGTTTTGTGGTCTCAGAATGGATTACTTCTTGACTGATAAGGCAAGGCATTGCCAAACTGTTGATGCTGGACGGGAAATTCAGTGTCTGAGTTAAAAAGACAGGTTCCGTACGGGATCTGTCTTTGGCCGTTTTGGCTAAGCTGGTTGGTGTGACCGTTTCTTGCTGCGGTGGGCCGAAGGCATAAAGAGGACCGATTTTGCGCAGAACAGGTTTTATTGATCTGGCGTGTGAATGATACGGTTCAGGGCATGATGGGGGACGGCCGATGCATGTAACCGCCTTTCGAATATTTGTTAGGGATCTTGCTGTTGCGAGAGATTTTTACGCCAATTCCCTTGGCTGGCCGATGGTTTGGGATCGGTCTGAGCAGGGCGCAGTTGGCTTTGAACCCGGCATGTTGGTGATTGTCGAAGAAGAGGATGCCAGAGGTGCGCAAGCCTCGCTGATTGGACGTTTTACTGGTCTCTCTCTTGCTGTGGATGATCTGCCAAGCGTTTATCAGACCTTAAAGGCGCGGGGGGTGCCGTTTGTCGCGTCGCCGGAGCGTCAATTCTGGGGGGGCTCTCTCGCTCACCTGATCGATCCCTCTGGTAATATTATCAGTTTGGTGGAGTGATCGTCGCTGCCTTCTTGTCGTTGGGTCGGTCACTGGCAGTACAATTTTGGTAAAGAAAAACGGGCCATCGAGCCCGTTTTTTATGCTAGATTGTTGTGTTGTGCGGCTATTTATTTTTACCCATACGATCGTCATAGCTATCAAGCAGGGCACGAATGGTGTCAGCAACATTGGGCGCGATATCGTCGCGTAGCATCCCAAAGGCCACATTGGCCATCAGGAAACCCGATTTTGAGCCACAATCGTAAGTCTCTCCTTTGAATTGGAGGCCGGAGAAATTTTGATCATTGTTCAATTGGATCATCGCGTCTGTTAGCTGAATTTCATTGCCGCTGCCTGGTGGTTGAAGTGCCAGATAATCAAAAATTTCTGGCTGTAGAATATAGCGACCCGACAAGATCAGGTCCGAGGGGGCCTGACCAGGGGTGGGTTTTTCAATCATACCAAGAATTTCGTGACTGCCTTCCCATTCTTTACCTGTTTCAACGACACCATATTTGTGGGTCTCATTCATGGGAACCTGCTCGAGCGCAACCACATTGCCATCTCGTTGCTGGTAGACATCCATCATTTCCGCAAGGCATCCGCGTTCTGATTTCATAATCATGTCTGGCAACAAAAGAGCAAATGGTTCATCGCCAACCAGCTCCTTGGCGCAAAGCACAGCGTGGCCAAGCCCTAGAGGTTGTTGCTGACGCGTAAAGCTCGCATGGCCGGGGGCCGGTAGATCCTTGCGCAAGGCCTCCAGAATGTCGATCTTACCGCGTTGTTCAAGGGTTTGCTCGAGTTCGACCTGTATATCGAAATGATCCTCAATAACCCCTTTGTTGCGACCGGTAACAAATATGAAATGTTCCACTCCGGCGGCGCGGGCTTCATCAACGACATATTGGATCACAGGGCGATCAACAATTGTCAGCATTTCTTTAGGCATGGCTTTCGTTGCAGGTAAAAAGCGTGTTCCTAGACCTGCAACAGGGAATACAGCTTTACGAATTGGTCGGGCCATGGCAATGAAGCTCCATTTCTAAAAATTGATATATTAAAAAGTTTACCAAACGGAAATTTACGAAAGTTTGACGGCTATAAATATATTTAACATTCAAATAAGGACAAGTAATTATTTTGGTAAACAATTTACTATCTTGGCCGTAATCTTGTCGCAAGTTTGTTTGAAAATGCTTCTGTCTGTTAACATGGGATAATTCATGCGCACCAAGATCTGTTCCAGTCGGTTGGCTGTCAAACCTATCAGATTTCTTCTTTCCACTGTGCTCTTGCTGGTGGCTTTTACCGCTTCCGATGTGCATGCGCAGAGCGAGGCGGGGTTTCACAAGTGGATCAAAGGCTATTGGCCTACGGCCAGAGCCGCCGGGGTTTCTGCTTCGACGTATAATGCCGCCTTTGCAGGTGTTCAGCTCGATATGTCGATCCTTAAGCGTGCCAATAATCAGGCTGAATTTGTTAAGCCGATCTGGTCCTATCTGGATGGGGCCGTCAGTGCTGCGCGTGTCAAAAACGGCCGCAAAATGAAACGAAAACATGGTGCTTTGCTCCAGAAACTGGAGCAAGCATTCGGGGTGGATCAGCATGTTCTGCTGGCGATTTGGGGCATGGAAAGCGCCTACGGCTCAATTTTTAGCAATAAAAAGCTGATTAAGCCAACCATCCAATCACTTGCGACGCTTGCCTATGCCGGCAAGAGACGGTCCAAATTTGGGCAGCAGCAATTGCTTGCCGCATTGAAAATCTTGCAAAATGGTGATGTGGCACCGTCTGGTATGGTTGGGTCTTGGGCTGGAGCGATGGGGCATACGCAATTTATCCCAACGACTTATCTGACCAAGGCTTATGATTTTGACGGCGACGGCCGGAGAAACATTTGGACATCCATTCCGGACGCTTTGGCGTCCAGCGCCAATCTGCTGAAAACAGCGGGTTGGGAAACCGGTAAAACTTGGGGATATGAGATAAAACTCCCACGCAATTTTGCCTTTGAGTTGGCGGACGGGAAGACGAGTAAAACACTCGCAGAATGGCAAAAACTAGGCGCAAAGCGGGTTTCAGGGCGCGCGTTTCCGCGCCCTGATGATCAGGCAAAACTCATTCTACCGGCCGGATATCAGGGTGTGGCGTTTTTGATTCTCAAGAATTTCTCGGTGATCAAGCGCTATAACAATGCCGATGCCTATGCGCTCGGAGTGGGGCATTTGGCCGATCAAATACGCGGTGGTGGGTCATTCGCTGGCCAATGGCCAAGGTCTGATCGTGTCCTAAAACGATCAGAGCGGAAAGAAGTGCAGACCCTTCTGAATAAACTGGGGTATGATACTGGTGGCGTCGACGGGCGGTTAGGGTCTAAATCTCGTGGAGCCATTCGCCATTGGCAGAAACGAATGGGGCACGTGCCTGACGGGTTTGCCAGCGGTAATCTGCTTGAGGCTTTGCGCAAAGGAGGCTAAGTCTTTTTCGTAAACTCAGGTTTGGATTTTTTGATCAGGGAGTCATTTTGGCATGTCAGCGATAGGCAGATACTGGAAACGCCATGTTTGCAAGTCATTGGTGGCTGTTTGTCTTAGCGCTGTTTGTGTGCTGCATCCAACAATGACCTTGTCGGCTATGGCCGCTTCCGTGAGTACCTCCCAAGGTTTGGTACCTGTTCGGGCTGCTCCCAGAGTCACCCCAGATGACGGACGCTATGAGGTGGCTTTGGGTTTCTTTGAACGCTTGTTCAAGCGCCGGACCAAAAAAGTGCCTGAAGCTTCCAAAGAGAAGAAAAGCAGCTCAGGACAAAAAGCTGTTGTGAAAGCACCTACCAAACCGGTGATCAAAACGGTTACCAAGGATGACGATGCAGCCGTGATCGCGATCTTTGGAGATGAATTTTCTCAAGATATTGGCTGGGGATTGAAAGATGCATTCTCGCAAACCCCAGACGTTAAAATTGATATTCACTCTGTGCCCAAAACCGGCCTTGTCTATCGCGCAAGCAGAAATCCTTTAAAAAACCCCTCTGAGGTTTATGAGAAGAGTCCGTTTAGTTTTGCTGTTGTCTTGGTTGGACTCAATGACCGCGTGAGAATGTCTGCCCAAAAAAATGCCGATGGTGTAGAAATTTTCCCCGCCTATGATTTTAAATCGGAAGGCTGGGGACGGTCGTATGTGCGTGAAATCGATCGCTTAAGGTCGGCTTTTTCGGAAATAGACAGGCCTATTTATTGGGTGGGGCTGCCACCGGTGGCCAATAAAAAACTATCGGCAGACATGCGCCATTTAAATGATTTTGTCTCCAGCCGTTTGACCGGGAGAGGGGAACGCTTCATCAATATTTGGGATGCTTTTTCCAATGAGGAGGGGGAGTTTACCTATCGTGGTCCGAATCTTGCCGGACAAGAAAAACGGTTGCGCCAAAAAAACGGTATTCGTTTCAACAAAGAAGGGCGACGAAAACTGGCCTTTTTTGTCGAAAAGCTCGTGATAAGGGTGTTGTCTCAATCGGTGGATGAAGATGTTCTGCCTGAGAATCTTGCGTCAGCCGATGAAACCGCATTGCGCGAGGGACGCGGGGCTAGTCGCGATATTTTTGTGCTTCGAAAACCTCCGCTTGATGCTGACCAACTTGTTGATCCGGCTTCTTTTTCAGCTTCACTTTCAGATGAGAAAAATGGTTCCGGTCGAGCGCGCACGGTGGGTCGGGCCCCAGAGCTTCGTGTTGATAATTTCTCTTGGGTAAACCCATAATGGCGTGCATGCATGGCACGTTTTTGTGGCCGTTGGTTGTGGTTTGTCATTGATGATGATCCGCTGAACAGCTATCAATCAAACTAGTTGTCATCTCCGGTTAAACATCCCTTTTGGTCAGCCAGTTACGGAAAATCTTTCATGTCTCATTTTGTCGATGAACCGAATTTTGCATTTCTGCATGAATTGGCCGATCTGGCCGGCGATATTGTGATGCCTATGTTTCGTATGCCGATTGCAATCGAAAACAAAGAAAGCGTCGGGTTCGATCCAGTAACCGATGCGGATAAAGATGCTGAACGGCACATGCGTAAGGCGATTCTCGCACGCTATCCAGATGATGGTATCTTGGGTGAAGAATTCGACGCTGAAAACCTAGAAGCCGAGGGCCTCTGGGTGTTGGACCCGATTGACGGAACTCGCGCGTTTATTTCCGGCCTGCCAACATGGGGGACATTGATCGGATATAGGCATTTGTCAGGAACTCAGCTGGGGATGATGAGTCAGCCGTTTACCGGCGAGCGCTATTTTGGTAACGGAACCAACAGTTTTTACAAGGGGCCGGATGGTGAGCGTTCTATTTCGACCCGTAAATGCCCAGAGTTATCGGGAGCCACTTTGTTCACGACTGCTCCGGATATATTCAATGCAGAAGAATTGTTGGCATTTCAACGGGTTGAGCAGTCCGTTCGCTTGTCCCGCTATGGCGTAGATTGTTATGCCTATTGCATGGTCGCATTGGGCATGGCCGATCTCGTGATCGAAGCATCTCTCAAACCGGTCGATATTGCGCCGCTTATTCCCATTATCGAAGGGGCTGGCGGGATTGTCACCAATTGGCAAGGCCAGTCGGCTTTTGATGGCGGGCAGGTGGTTGCGAGTGGTGATGCAGACCTGCATGAGAAGGCTCTTGCGTTGCTTGGGGCTAAGGCTTAAAAGCCAATTTTGATGAAGTGCACCGTTGATTAATCAGGGGTGTTGCGAATGGGGCGGTTTTCACCGGGAATAAAACTGTCGAATGCTGCCCAGAATTGTTCTCTGAGTATATGGCGCTCCATCATGATTTCGTGGCGACTTCCCGGGATGGTTACGGAGTGCACTGCGCGTGTGGTTGCTGCAAAATACTCTGCGCTATTGGGGTTGGTAATGCTGTCGTTGCCTGCGGTTACAATCAGACTTGGTGTGTGGATGGTTGACTGGAATTCACTTGATTGCAAATGTTCCATTGCCGTGCAAGCTTCATGAAGCCACTGGGCTGTTGGGCCCGCGATGGCCAACTCTGGAAAGTCTTTCATATATTGTCGGTTGCGATCATAGCGGGGCCCGTCAGAGGTCAGTGAATTGGTTTCAAAGCCAAGACGATCAAACGGGGATCTGGACACGCTGAGCATAAACTTGCGACCGCGTCCGATCATGCGCAAAAAAGCAGCTGAATTTTTAATGGTCGATTGACTGAGGTCTTTGCCTGCCAAAACACGTTGTTGCTGGGCTATTTCTATCAATGGTGTGCTTAATAAGGTTCTTTCAAGAACCGCTCGTAAACGTGGTAATCTGGTCAACAGAATTAGCGCGCCCATCGAATGTGCCAAACCAAAATGTGGTGGCGGGCAGTCTGGCAGGGCTATTTCTTTTAGAAACTGGTCGAGATCTTTGCCATAGTCAGAAAAGTGCCTGACGTGGCCTTTTAGCGGATCGGGGAGCAGGCGGTCTGAAGCGCCCTGTCCACGCCAGTCAAAGGTCGCAACCGAAAACCCCCTCTTGCGCAGGTCCTGAATCACCTCATAATATTTTTCGATGAATTCAGCACGGCCTTGCAACAAGCAAATGGTGCCTTTTGGGGTTCCAACAAGCGCGGGCCAAGTCGCGGTACGAATTTTGTATCCGTCCCAACTGGTGATGGCGCTGCAACGTCCATCTGCGAGGTCTGGATATTTTTCGATGTTTCTCAGATACATGGGCTCCCCCGGCCGACCGGATTTGTGTGCAGTTTACCGGAATGTGCGCAGGATGGGAGGGAAAATATAGATCTACGAGTGGGTTTTCCTAGATGCTGTGCAAGCAAGCTTGGGAGGCCAGCCTGTCTGGCCACGTGCGGAGCCAAACAGGCAGATGTTGAGCGTCTTTATCGGGTCAATGCATCCAGAATGGTTGGCGGTTTATGCCTTGCCCCATATTCCGGCTTTGAGTCCATCCTCGATGGTTGTGGTAATTGTTTGAACGATTGATCCGTTTTTCCGGGCGAACGTTGGTGCTATCTATGATTTTACCTGTGCGTGCGTTGACAGTCAGCCGGACCACATTGCCACGGCGGCCGTTTGCTTTGAGCGTATAGACGTGACCGTCAGTGCGCATATTACGTACATTGTAAAAGCCGCGATTATGCACAATGTTGGCGATCTGGTTGGGGGGCAGGCGATTGAACCGATGCCCGCGGGCTTTGTTTTTGCGCTGTTCTTTGGTCGGGCCAAAATGGTATCGGTCAACGTGCTTGCCGGATGAAATGGTCAATTCGAAATTGCTCAGCAGTCTTGGTGCGTGGGCGTCTCTGGCTTGGGCTGGCATGCTGAAAGTGGCTGCGATGAGAAGGGGAAGTGCAATTGCTGTCATTTTCATGGTTGTGCCTTTGCGTTGTTTGAGGGGTGGAGAAACCTCTGCCCGTTTTGTTCTGATTTAAACCTATCAGGGGCTGGCTGAACCCAATCAGAAGGCTCCGTTCATGTGCGATTTATCAACGTGGCGAAGATATGGCAGGCCTAGAAAAAGCCTCATTTTCAAGGCTTTGCGGGAATTTCATTTTGGGGCCTTGAAATGTTTTGAAGACATTTCCATATCTCAATCATCGGAGGCCAATACGGCTCCGGTATGGTTCTGATCTCGCCTCTGATAGGGGGATCAGGTGTTGTTAAACGTTGTAAAAATGCCGCTCAAGGAGGGCACACTTATGCGTCACATGGATTTCACTCCGCTCTATCGTTCCACCATCGGTTTTGACAAATTGTTCTCAATGCTGGACACCGTTTCTGCTCCAGATGGTGGTGCTCCGTCCTATCCGCCTTATAATATTGAACGTCTGGCGGAAAATTCCTATCGCATCTCCATGGCCGTCGCGGGCTTCACTGAAAATGAACTCTCCATCGAAGTGAAGGAAAATACGCTGACTGTTGTTGGTGAAAAAGTCGAACAGGAAACGGACGAAAAAGACTATCTGCACCGCGGTATCGCCTCTCGTGCTTTTGAACGCCAGTTTCAGTTGGCCGACTATATGCATGTAGATGGTGCGAGCATGGAACACGGCTTGCTGCATATCAATCTGATCCGCGAGTTGCCAGAAGCCAAAAAACCACGCCAGATTGCGATTAAGGGGCCGGATAAAGAAACGGAAACCGACGCAACGGTGATTGAAGGATCAACGCACTAACCGGCGATAATCGCACAGATCACGCTGCCCATCGCGGTGTGATCTGTGTTCCAAGACACCTCGGAGGGTGCCGCATTTCCTCCTCAATAACGGATTGCCGGATTGATGGCCTGCTTGTTCGGCAATCGATCTCTCACACAAAAGGCGCCCCGCTGTTAGGTGAAGCGCCTTTTTTCGTATCCAAAAATGAGGCCGGTCCGCGGTTAGCTTTTGATGAGGGCTAGGAACTGATCGACTTCCTCTTGACTGGTTGAAAAAGAGCATACGAGGCGGATGAGATACTCATCGTCATTCGGCTGATCGTCCGGATGCAAGCCGTTGGTTGGCCATTGATGAAAATTGGCCCCACTTGCGGAGGCCTTTTGGGCGCTTGATTTGGGTACGATAGCAAAGACTTCGTTTGCCTCGCTTGCCCACGCGGAGCGCGTCGTGTTGCTGTCTTGTAATCCAGCCACCAGCTTTGCGGCCATCGAATTGGCATGCCGTGCATTTTCCAACCAGTGGTCATTTTCAAAATATCCCTCAAACTGCGCAGCCGAAAAGCGCATTTTTGAGAAAAGATGTCCGGCCCGTTTGCGGCGGTAGATAAAGTCTTTGGCATAGTCTTTGTTGAAGATCACCACGGCTTCCGCACACCAGGCGCCGTTTTTTGTTGCGCCAAATGAAAGAATATCTACGCCAGCCTTCCATGTCATTTCTGCTGGTGTGGCATTGAGGGAAACCAGTGCATTGGCAAAGCGGGCGCCATCCATATGGACCGCGAGCTTGTTGTCATGGGCAACCGTGGTCAGTGCTTTGATTTCATCAAGGGAATAGATGGTGCCAGATTCAGTGCTTTGCGACAGGGAAATGGCGTTCGGTTGGCCATGATGCACCACGCCGTGTGGTACCTGTTCAAGGCCGCTCAGGATCGTTGCTGGGCTTAGCTTTCCGTGGCGGCCTTCCAACCCCCACATACGGGCACCAGAGGTAAGAAATTCTGGTGCACCACATTCATCAACCCTGATATGTGCATCTTGGTGGCAGAAAACCGTGCCGCCCGGACCGGTCACGGCCGACAGGGCCAAGGCGTTCGCGGCTGTACCCGTGGCGACGATATACACTGCGCAGTCGGTTTCAAAAAGGTCCTGAAAGCGGGCTTCGATTGCATCGCAAAGGTCACCTTCGCCGTAGGCGGGTGCGAATCCTGTGCTGTGGCGCGATAACGCTTGCATGATGGGCTCGGACGCGCCGGCCCAGTTGTCACTGGCAAAATGCATGAATGGTTCCTTGAGGCGGGACTGTAATTGTGTCCATACCACAGTCTTCTCGCTTCAAGGTCAAGTCTGAATTGTCGCGTTTCAGACTTGCTGCTCTGTCTGGCTTTTGACCCAGCGCCTCAGCAGATGGTCGAAGGAAAGTTTGCCAGGGCCTTTGACGATCAAAAACAACAAGGGAAAGAGCCACAGCAGACGCTGGTCGAGGATTTCGGAATTGTGTATTCGGTCAAACATCCGGCCAATGGTTGATGCATCAACCGCATGGAAATTTATATCAACAAAAGTCATGACCAAGATGAAGCCAATGAAGGCAACGGAGGCAAGGCGTGTTCCTAGCCCTAGGAAAATAAGCACTGGAAGGATAAATTCTGCTGCAGTGCCTAGAATCACAATAAGGGTCCAGGGGAAAAATGCGATCTGGCTTGCGTCGTAGCCAACAGCCTCGATGATTGGTGGCAGAATTTGCGCATAAGCCCCGACACTGGGATTGAAAATGCCGAATATCCCGTCGCCGATTTTGGTCAAAGCCGAATTGAAAAAATAAAACATCAAAACACTGGAAAAAATAAATCGGGCCGTTAATCCCAAAAACCATCCATCGAGTAGGCGCGACAAGCCATCAAATAGGCTGCTATGAAGGTGGTTCAGGGACTGAATTAAACGCATTTTTTCCTGCCTTTGGCGCGTGTGGTTATTGTTTTATGGATTATTCAAATGGACATTGGCTAAGGCGCCTGTTTCGAGTAGGCCACCAAGATTTTGGGAAAAATTGAATGCGCTGTCCGCTTTTGCCGCCTGAGTTGCGGCTTCTCCCAGGCTTTTGCCATCACTCAGCGCCTTGATAAACGCGTAACCGCCAGCAGGCAAAGAGATGACGGTAACGTCCCATTGGGGCCGCGTGATCAAAATGTCTTCCGGGTGATCTGTGAGGTTTGCCATCACCCCTGCGGGATCTTCCTGTTTATGCGCGGCCCAAATGCTATAGGCCGCATGGCTGCAAGACAATAGCTGACAAGCGGGGTGCATATCGAAGGTTAGGTCGGCCAAATGCTCGGGGTCGATGGTTTGCAAATTTTCTGGTGCAAGCGGCGCGTTGTCTTTTGCGTTGTAGGCGATAAGCCATGCAAACTCCAGCCTCGCAACATCACCCAAATAAGGCAGAGCGCTGACTGGTTCGAATGTATCCATAAATCCACCAAACCCCGCGCCATAATGGGCTAGTATCGCTGATTGTGGTGGATGTGCTGTCACAAATTCACGCGCCATTGCGCGGAAGAATTCTTCTCCCACCATCGCGAGAATGGTTGGATAGGTCGCCATAAGGGATTCGCTCAGACTCACGACAACATTGTTGCGATAGACCCCGAACCGCTTTTGTGCTTTTTTTGCCGTGGACGGACCAACAACATCTCCAGGCAGTGGGGCGTCTGGTTTCAACAGTGCGCTTGAGAAGGCCTCTTGCGATCGGTTGAGTGCTTTGTTGTCTTGAGTGGTTGGTAGCTTATCCTGCATTACGAAGGTCCGCCTTGGCTGTCGCGGCTTGTAGCTTTGTATCGGCGCGCATTGCTTCAGCGAAGAGCACATCCCAATGGGGAATGTTGGTGTCCCATTCGACAAGAGTGGGCACGGCCCCCGCGCGATCCAGTGCATGATCGTAAAGGGTCCAAACCGCGTCTGCGACTTCGCGGTCGTGCGCGTCGATCAGCAGGGGCTCACCTTCATCGTCTTCATCGCGTGCAAAACCGGCCAGATGAATTTCTCCGACATGCTCGACAGGAAAAGCATCGAGATAGGCAATAGGATCGTAATTCTGGTTGGTCGCCGACACATAGACATTATTGCAATCGAGCAGCAAGCCACAGCCGGTGCGCTCTACAAGGCGTTCCAGAAAGGCGATTTCGGACATGGTTGAGCTATCAAAGGCGACATAGACTGACGGGTTTTCAATCAGGACCTGCCGGTCTAAATGTTCTTGCAACTGGCTTACATGCTCTATCACACGGTCCAGACTGTCCTGACGGTAGGGAACAGGCAATAGATCATTAAAAAAAATCTCGTCATGGCTAGACCAAGCCAAATGCTCTGAAAAAAGACCCGGATTGTAGCGTTTGTTGAGAGCTTTGAGCCGTTCTATGTGGTCGAGCTTCAGTGGTTGATCTGCACCAATTGAAGCGCCCACCCCGTGCAGGGAAAGTGGATATCGAGAGGCAATTTCGGTCAGGTAACGGTGTGGTGGACCGCCTTCGCCCATATAGTTTTCGGGATGAACCTCAAACCAGCCGATGTCGGGATTTGTATCAAGGATTGTTTGATAGTGGGCTGCCTTGAGGCCGACCCCGGCGCGTGCCGGGATCGGTTTGGTAGCCAAGGCAGACATCTGATTGGATGATGTCATGAGGCTTTCCTCTTTATCTTTGCTCTGGGGGAGCGTGATCGCTGGATTATGACATGATCTCGGTGAGGCTGCCCATGCCATTTGGTGTTTTCATGGTGGTGCAGGTGCCTTTAGGGACCAGTTTCCATGCATTGCCCTGATAATCAGACGTGGATGTGCCCGCGCATGTGGTGCCGGCGCCAGCTTTACAATCGTTCTGGCCTTTAAGAGCAACACCGTAGCATTTTTCTTTTTCAGCAGCGTGTGCGCCTTCGGTGGTCAGTGCTGTCATTGCGCCTGCAGAAATAACGGTTGCAACTGCACCAGCGATAACTGCTGCGGAAAAGGATTTGGTGTTATTGGACATGAGAGTCTCCTAGGTGATGTTTTTTTAAACTGGCTCCGAGCGGGTGATGCCGTCAGCGGATGAGATGATAGTGTCTGCATTCCTGATAAATAGGAAATAAAATGGGCGTGACGTTCTGTACACTTTCGCTCACCGATGTGTGAGGTTGGAGTGTGCAGCCAATGATTGCGCGGCAAAACTATTAATCGAAATGCGGGGCAGGATTTGATCAAAAGGTCAATAATTAGGCAAAAAATAGATTATTGAAATTTAGCCCAAATATTATGCACAGGTATTTTGTTGTAAATTGGTGTGTTTGAGTTTTGTATATTACTCAATTATTTCAATAGTTTGTGTTTGTTTGTAGCGTTCCTGAAAACCTCCCTCGGGCGGGTTCGTTCGCGCGTTAGGGACGGAGATGGCGCTGCTGGTATTGAAAAATGGCCGTTGCGATGTCATTGTTGCGGTGCGGTATTATATCGTCGCCCTCACCGGGCGTTTCCTCCTTAGACTTCAAAGGCCGCTGATGCGGCCTTTTTTTTTGACATAAAGAAGGCGGGCATTCGTTGGGATTTGCCGGTAGTAAGGGGGCTGGTGGTTGTGATTGTCCGGCAGTCAACTGTATTGGCAAGGGGAGGGAGCCGAACTGGGGTCGTTATTCCGCTGCTGCGGCTGAAGGCAACATGGCATCGCTGGCGCTTTGCATCAATAGTTCTGTGAAGGTCCCAAACAATGTCACCAGCTCTTCAAAATGTGCAACCGGGGTTAATGTGTCTTCATCCATGTAGAGGCTTCGGTCAATTTCGATTTGCAACGCATGCAGTCCTTTGATTGGGCGGCCATAATGCTGGGTGATAAAGCCGCCCGCATAAGGGCGGTTCATGTCAACTTTGAAACCAAGATGGGTCAAGATGCCTTTGGCAGCACTTGTCAGGGACGCGTGGCAGCTGGTGCCATAGCGATCACCCAGAATAATGTCCGGCCGGATGCTGGGGTTGGCGTTGCGCAACACGCGCGATGGCATGGAGTGGCAATCGATCAGGCAGGCATAACCAAACTCCACGTGCGTCATAGCCATTTGGCGACGTAGGGCTTGATGATAGGGTTTGTAAAGACTGTCTATCCTGTCGAGACCCTCTTGCAGGCCGAGTTTCTCGCGATAGATTTCCTTCCGCTCTGAGACGATCCGAGCAATGGTGCCCAATCCGCTGCCTACGCGTGCGCCCGAGCTCTTGGCATAAGAGGGAAGGGGCTCTTTGAACATGGTTGGGTCAAGCTCATAGGGCTCGCGGTTTAGGTCGAGATAGGCTCGGGGGAAGTTGGCGGCCATTAGCGGGGCGCCGCATTCGGGGGCCTTGGAAAATAGTTTGTCGACAAAAGCATCTTCCGAGCTGCGTAGCTCGGCTTCGGTCAGACGGCTGGATTGACGGAATTCTTGCGTGTAGCAGCGTCCTGAGTGAGGTGCGTTGAATAGAAACGGAGCAAGGTGCTGCTCAGGCAGTTCAATCCGAAACGGGTCTTGCAGGATGTCAGTCGGTTTAAACGTCACGGATTTCAACTCGTTCATTTGGTTTTAAGGCCAGATTCGGGCTTGGCGCTTACGCGGCGGCGGTTTCTTGTCGACCTTGCTTCTCTCTTGTCGTAATATTGTAATGCTATAATATCGAAAATGGGAGTTCAACTTCCTAACAAATTTGTGGACCTTGCGAAATAGACTGAGGAGTAACTATCCACTTTTCGTCGAGTTCACCGGATCTTTACCCCTGTCTGTGTTTAATGCCGGATCAGTTAAACCCGGATTTCGGGTATAAGGCCAATTGGATTTATTCGCCCGTGATGGGCTGGAGACCGATGAGACATGTCGCAAATTTTGCTCGCTGAAGATGATAATGATATGCGCCGATTTCTGGCGCGCGCCTTGCAAAATGCAGGGTATGAGGTCGTCTCGTTTGACAATGGAAAAAGCGCCTATGATCGGTTGCGTGAAGAACCTTTCACGCTGTTGTTGACAGATATCGTCATGCCCGAGATGGATGGTATCGAATTGGCGCGTCGTGCAACCGAGCTAGACCCGGATCTAAAGGTGATGTTTATCACCGGTTTTGCCGCTGTTGCGCTCAACCCTGATTCTCAAGCACCAAAAGACGCAAAAGTCTTGTCTAAGCCTTTCCACTTGCGCGATCTTGTCAATGAAGTGGGTAAGATGTTGGTGGCCTAATGGCGGGTTATTCGGCTTGATATTCAATATTCGCTATTGTTTTTCACAGATTTGCAGCCCCATTGGGGCTGTTCGGTAAAAGGGGGTTGCATTCCTTTTGCCAGAGCGTTAGAAGCCTTTCACCGCAAGGGGTTATTGAATAGAATAATCCAACAGGATGGGCGTATAGCTCAGCGGGAGAGCACTTCGTTGACATCGAAGGGGTCACTGGTTCAATCCCAGTTACGCCCACCATCCTTTTCCTAAATAAATCAACGGCTTAACTTTCTAGATAACGGCGTTTGCGGAGCGGTCGCTGGTTCAAGTGAACCGGTATCCACGAGCTGAAAATCAATTTCAAGAGAAGACGCGGCGCCTTTTAAAATCTCTGGACTAAACTTGTGACCTGCGCCCCAAAAACTCGTCCATAATTTGATAGAGTCCGTCCCAACCAATGGAGACGGATAATGAAGCGTTCGCGTTTTTCAGAAGAACAAATCATAGGCATGATCAAGAAACAGGAAACTGGGATGCCGACAGCGGAAGTTTGCCGCAAACACGGGATCAGTTCGGCGTCCTTTTCCAAGTACAAAGCCAAGTATGGCGGTATGCTCTCTCAGTGATGCAAGCATCACCTGCCGGGTAACAGATGTATCTGATGCCCGTAAGCTGAAGGCGCTCGAAGAAGAGAACAGCAAGTTCAAGAAACTTTTAGCCCAACAGATGCTGGATATGCCGTGTAGAAGGATAGCGCTTCAAAAATGGTAACGCCTGTCGGCAAGCGAGAAGCTGTGGCTCATGCCTGCAAGGAGCATGGTGTCAGCCATCCACTGCCCGGCAGGCGGTTACACCGCCGAGAGGGGCGGGGGTGTGCCATTCTTCCAATCGATCGGTCCAGTGTTCGCTACAAGAACACTGGGGGTGATGACGCTGATCTTCGTGAAGCCATCAAGGCGGAGGCGGCCAAACGCCGCCGCTTTGGATATCGAAAGATTGCTGTCATGTTGGCTCGGCAAGGCATTCATATGAACCTTAAGAAGCTTAGAAGACTTTATCGGGAAGAGAAGCTAGAAGTTCGCAAATGCCCCTCTCGGCGGCGCTCCGCTTGCCTGCCGGTCAATGGGCGGCCGCTAACGTGTTCTGGCTATCATTGATGACTTCTCACGAGAGTGCCTGACGTTGGTTGCTGATACATCTTTGTCAGGCTACCGGGTAGCTCGCGAACAGGACAACCTGATCTTGCAGAGAAGCAAGCCCAAAACCATCGTCAGCGACAACGGCTATCAGGACTTCATGGCGCGCTTTCGAAATGTCAATAGCCACCAAAATTGCATCATTATGTGCCATATTGGGCTTGGTCATAGTCGGTCTCCTTTAAAGTGTAGATTGTCGTAAACCCACTATAGAGACCCGAGGCCCGGCTATGACCACCAGCTCCGCAATTGGGGAGCTACGCAGGTTGTCATAGCCTACTTAGAGACTTCTTTCCGAAGGTGTTATGGAACGGAATTCACCTCACCGGCAGCGCTCGAGAGGAGTGCTTAAACGAGGCCTTGTTTTCTTCGCTGGTGCACGTCAGAACATATATCCTTTGTCTCTGTTTGCTTCGATCAATGAAACGACCGCGTACATATCCTTTTCGCTGTTAACTGGCTCAATTGATGTTTCAATAATGCTGGGATGGCGATCTTTGAGTTTTTCTTATGCCTCTGCGTGGCAGCGTTTTGTGGCGATGTCTTTGACATCCGGAAAGAAATGTAAATCAAACCAATTTCTGCATAAAACTTTACGAAGTTGCTCCTGAGTAATGCATAGAGTGTTTTCATAGTTCTATCGCTCTCCGATTTGGACGAGTCGGATACGAGTGCTGATTGACGAGCGGAGAATATTCGGATTTCGAATGCTGTGTAGACTACAGTCCGTGGGAATATAATCGCAATGCGACCTTTATGTCCGTATGGACGATATACAGAATATACTGGCTCGAAATGTGCACCAGGCTCGCCAAGAGAAGGGGACTTCTCAAGAGGATTTGGCGGGCCTTACGGGCATTGATCGAACCTATGTGTCAGGAATAGAGAGGGGCATTCGCAACCCATCCATCAAGATCGTGGCTAAGATTGCGGACGTCCTGAGAATTGCCCCATCTGATCTTCTCGTCCTCTAAAATGACGGTGCTCACGCACAGCACTCTTAACTTTGGCCGCGGCTGTGGTCGGAATGCTGACTTGACGTAGTGCAGCATGACTTTTGATCACGTCAGTATTGCTGCCACTTACAGTGTCTTGTTCACGGGATTTGCATCGGTAACATTTAGAATGGGAAGCAGACCTTCGCTGTGCCGATCGCGAAGGAAGGGTGCCGTGAATTGCCATGCGAGCCGCAGATGAATGGCTCGCTAGCGGCTTCCGGGATCTAGAGCCCCCCATAGAGGGCGATGAGTTCCACTTGGCTATTCACATTGGTTTTTTCATAAATCCCTTTTAGGCGTTGACGAACGCTGGTCGATTTGAGGCTCATAATCTCGGCAATCATGGCGGGGGTTTTGCCAGATGCCAGCAAATCAACGGTCACGATCTCGCCTTCCGATAAGCCATAACCGTCACGCAGTTTCTTCTGCTTGACAGCACTGGTATCGCTGCATTCAGTGCGAATTGCGCAAACTTTGAAAGGCATAAAGAAATGTCTCAATTTAGGAGGGGCTTGGATAATCAGGATGTTATAAAGTTTGTTTTGGGCACGGAATTGATAAGCCCTGCTCAGCGACAAGCTCGCATCACTGGTGCAAACCTCGGCTAGTTCCTGGTGCAAAGAGCTGCTCATTTCATCGGGAAGAAGCGACGACAATTGATGCTGTTTTTTTATAGAACCGGCAGTGTCAATATCGATGCATTGCTCCCCGCCTCCATCAAAAATGAACACTTCAGAACCTGTCCCTTTAAAGAACTGGGCAAACTTTGCAATGCGTTGATAGGCGATTTTTTCAGCAGTCGCAATCGCTTGTTCGAACAGCGGCCGAACCTCTAGGATTAATGCTTTCTCAGCGTCAGATATTGGTGGGTGATCATTGTCGAAATGCAGCATAAGCCCCCAATAACCATTCGGCGTCAAAAGCCGTATTGCGATTAACACACCAAAATCGTGTCGAAACAAAAACTCCTTATAAAACGGGGTCTCCGCTTTGATCTCACGACTGTCAAAGATGTCGTCGTCGGTCGCATACCCCCGCTCAATCATCAACGGCATCACTTGCTCACGCGGGTCTTTCATGTGCCAGCCACCAGCTATGTATTCGGGCAAGGTTGCTCCCAGGCTGGTTGAACAAGACATCCAGACACCTCTGAATGAGGGATTTGTCGGAACAAGTATCGCGCCTAGGGCACCAAACAGATCAACGACGCAATTACAGACCTGATCCCAGTGTTGTGCGTCTTGCGTTGCCAAAGTCAGCAGGTTTTTCAACTCTTCAATTTGGCGCATCTTATCCTGTTTTCCTTAAGTCACGGCGAAGTCACACCTCACCATCATGATTTGGCAACCCCTGCGTACACTCACTGCAAGCAGGAGGTCTTGCACGACAAATCATTCCAACTTCGCAATTAATTCGCCTTAACTACCATATGGCACTTGGAGACGTCATTGCTTCCAAATAACAATTTTCCCTTATAAAATTTTGTGATGGGCGCGCATAATCTGACTTCAGAGAAACAATTTCTAATGATCCAAGTATTCAAACTTCTCGCTGTCATTGCGGCATTAACGGTGGCAAGCACCTGCATAACAACGAATGCTTCTGCACAAGGCAGAATGGTCGAATTCAAGCAAGTGGTAGGCATCGCTCAAAACGACAGCCTCAACATTCGCAGCGGGCCCGGGCACAAATTTGCAGACGTCGGCGACATCAGCAATGGCGCCATTCTCAAAGTGTTGGGATATGACCCCTCTGGTCGCTGGGCCAAACTGCGCCGGACGGGACGGGATGTTTGGGTTTCCAGTAAATTTTTAGCCGATATCCAGACCAATCCAAACACCAGTCCAAAACCCAATGCCCATCGACTCGGGGCCCATGTGGTTACAGGTATCTCGGCCAACGATCCCGACAGTGGGCTAAATGTGCGCTCCAAACCAGGCCGCTCCGGTCGCGTCAAAGCAATTCTTCAATTGAGCACACCGGTGGATGTCGACCGGATGAGCGCCGATGGAAAATGGTCCTTCATCCGCGGTTCCTTCGGCAAAGGCTGGGTGCAGAGTAAGCACTTGGTCAAAGCCTTGCCAAACAACGTCTCAGGCAATGGGCAAACAAGGCAGCAACCCACACAATCCAGTCAGGATGATCAAGGCTGGCACCTGCCTGCGGTTTACAGTGTGCCCGGCGTTGCACAAGGCGACAAGTTGTGGGTTCGCAATCAACCAAATACAAAATCTGCACCTGTCAACAATTTGGCTCCCGGAGCCGCTGTCTCTGTCTTGGCATGGCTCAGCAACGGTTGGGCTAAAGTCACAGTTGGTCAAAATACAGGTTATGTTAATGGAGGCTTTCTGCAACGCGGAAGCGGGCAGCAAATGCAAAACGGGTTCCCACTGGGGCTGATTTGTGCCGGCACAGAGCCATTTTGGTTGCTGGGCTTCAACACAAATCAAACAATAACGTTCAAACAAGCTGATCGCTCCAAACCAAGGGTCTCAAACCTTCAGATGACGGCACCTTCCAACAGCCCAGACGGATATCCCTACAGTTTTCGCGCTGCGCGTTTTTCCGGTTTATTGGACCAAAGAATTTGCTCAGATGGAATGTCGGATACCAAATATGGCTGGAGCCTGAAGCTTTCGCGCAACCGTCCCAACGGTACCTCTACAATAGTTTACGGATGCTGCAGACTGCGCTAGATGGCAAGCAGTAATGGAAATGGCGGGCTGAGCTGGCCCCTAGGCATGCTCGTGAATTTAGCACTCAAAATAATGAAGTGCGGTGTGAACCGATTGGCCTCTCGTCGCGACCAACGAATGGGCGCGAATAAATTCAATATTGGGGGCATAGATCAAGAACCCAACCCGGAATAAATCCGCGCCAACTCGGTTCGAACTATTTTCCTACAAGCGCATTTTTGAAAGGCAAATTTATGAAATTTACCAAACAGGCAATTCTGACGTGGATCGCCACTTCTACCCTCTGCATGACCTTGCCGGTAAGCACAAATGCGGCGGGCATCCAAGCCGGAGTGAGCAGCAAGGATGAGTGGTGTGGCCCTTGCAAAATGGTCGACGGCACAAATCAGACTGATCCAATCGTTGAAGAAAAAGTCCGCAGGCGCAAAGCTAAAAAGATTGTAATACTGCCTGACCCAAGAGCCAGAAGCACTGACTTGAAGATCGAAAGCACTCGCGGCAAAAACAATTAGGCCTCCTCGTTTTGTAATGACCATCTCACAATATGAGTTCTATCATGCGAATAAATCTATTCATGCTTATGATGCTTATGATGCTTTTGTCATGGCACACAGCTTGGGCGCAGATCCCACCCTCCGGTGCTGTCAGAGGAAAGTGGCTTGCGACGGGCGGGACGGTGACTTTTCCTCGTCGGATGATAAAACTCTCTCCATTTCGCACTTTCGAAACCAGCTCTGAGATCATTCGATTGGCTGTGATGATGTATGCCCGGTTTCCACGCCATCATCGCAACTGCTCAAAAATTACTTTCGATTATCTATGACACCCTCAAAAATGTTGGATATTTGAAAATTTCCCCACTTTTGAAATTAAACAAAATCAATGTCCTACTGGACAGCCATTATAGGAGAATAAGTATGAGAATTATGAATTCAAAAGCCATCGTGGGCGCAGGTGCTATCATACTGCTATTTACTGGTACATCTTTTGCGACAAAGTGGGATGATTACAAGGCAGCATGTAGAAGCAGCGGAGGCAGCCCTGGCGTCCATGAGGACGGTTCGTTTGGTTGTCATATGGGTTCAATGGCTAAACTACCTAAAGATTTTAAAGTTGAAGAAGTGTTGAAGAAGAAACCCATAAGAAAAGTACTTAAAGTGCCTGTAGAAAAAAGTCCGGTGCTAAAAAAATAATAAATTAAATCGGGAGAGTCTGATTGTTTGTGTATCTGTCCTGGCCATACGAGTTATGGTCGGGGCAGTGCCATGTTAAAAAATAAAGTCGCGCGAAACTGGTGAGCGCGACCAGGTCAGGCTGCCGCTATCTTTGTTTGCTATAGACGCATTGCTTTCTTGCGAAACTGGGTGCTGTCAGATGAACGTGGCTTGAGATGGGCATGCGGTGATTTACCCTCTAATGATGACAAAATGCTCTCCATTTCGCGCTTTCAAAACCAGCCCTGAGATCATTCGGTTGGCTGTGATGATGTATGTCCGGTTTCCAGTTTCTCTTCGGAATGTTGAGGATCTCTTGCATGAACGAGGCATCGGCGTGTGCCATGAAACCATTCTATTTTGGCGGAACAGGTTCGGTCCAATATTTGCGTCAGAGATCCGGAAGAAACGTGTTGAAGGATCGCGGCCTTGGCCACAATGGCAGCGTCATTTGGACGAGGTATTCGTCAAAATCAACGGTCAAACGCACTTTTGTGGCGGGCCGCTGATCACGAGGGCTAAGTGTTAGAATCCTATGTCACCAAGCGTCGCGATCGCAAGGCTGCGTTGGAATTCCTCAAGAAAACCATGAAACGTCATGGGCGCCCGCTTTCGATAGTAACAGACAAGTTAGGATCCTACGGCGTAGCGATGAAGGAGATCGGCAACTTCGTCGTTGGCCCCATTGGGACCTCGTAATCTCAGTCGCCTGAGACCCAATATACGTTTGAGATGGGCAAACAACATCTCAACCTTATTTCGCAGTTTGCATGAGATGGCATAGTCTTCGGTTTCGGCTATGTCACGCGCCATCTGGCGCCCCCCCTTCATATTTTGAACGCAGAAGCCTGCGCGGTGTCCCCTTTGGGCAACATTGTTGCTTGATGCTGCAGGCTTCGCTGTTTGCTTATGCTGCGCCATATTTGACAAAGTCGGGGTCCTTCTGGTCGGGGCGAATGGTTTGGAACTTTCTGCGACTTCTAAGCAGTTGCTTGCCTGCCGCGCAATGTATGACCGGAATATGCAGTGTCAGCGATCAAACGCTCTGGCCAAAGGCCAAACCGCTCATGCCGCGCGTTCAATCATGGTGCGCGTGGCATAGGTCTCTCCGGTTCGAACCGAGCGGCTGGCTTGAACATCAACAATGATCGCATGGTCTGTATCGATCAGATAATTGTTTGAATAGGCAAAGAAAGCTGGCCCATGATGAGCAGCAGTCTATTACCGGCAGGCGATTGCTTGCAATCGCTGAAAGGCATTGGCTTGATGGGTCTGAATGCGAGGTGAGTTTGGAAACAACCTCTGTTGCCGCGCCGAAAGCCTCATCATCTAGGGTAAAGAGATAGTCTTTGACCGCGCGGGAGGCCGTCTCCGGATTGATCCTGTCTCGGTCCCATCATCACGTTCACCCTCCGTCTCATTGGAAGATTGAATCAGCACTCTCGCCGCATTGCAACATTAGTTTTTCAACAAAAGGGCGGAAATCTGCAATTTTCTGCAGTTTGATCCAAAGCCGTCAGTGGTTGAAGTGATGATTTGCAGGTGCTCGCATTCAGCCATGCTAAACTACCTGCATGAGTAATTAGGATTTCACATCAAATCATGCCGAGCAATTTCCACCAAAGAAAGTCGATTGGCGCCAGAATGAGGATCGTGATTGCACATAGGGCTAAGGTCACCTTCATGAGCGGACGAATTGCTTCTCCTGCAAGCCCCATAGCGATGATGAAGGGGCCAACCTGATAAGGAAAGACAACTGTCGAGAAGCCGATCACTTGCGCCATTAGAACAGCTTCAAGAGAAAATCCGCTGGCAGTTGCAAATTCCGAGGCCAGTGGTGTCAATACGGCAGGAACGCCAGGCATTGTGGTGAAAATCGATGTGCCAGCACCAATCAATGTGAGCGACATGAAGTTGCGGAAATCGTTGCCAGCTTCCATGGGTAACCATTCAAAGGCCTCGCGCGCGATGATGTCCCCCAGACCGCTTGCATTGACCACAACGCCGAGGGCTAGAGCTCCTGCAATAAAGAATAAGGTACCAGCATCGATGGCCTTCTTGAAGGCAGGGGGGGGAATGAAGCCGAACTGCGGCACCATCAGCACAAATGCAGTTGCCAGTCCGATCCAAGCGGGATTAATGCCGTGTAACTGATCGGTGGACCACATGACCAAGGTCATCAACAGGATGGTGAGAAGCACAAGTTGTTTCCTGCCTGACGTTTGTTTCTTCTCCTGTTTTGTATCATGCACAGTCGAAAGCTTTGCCGGGAAGAAATAAAGCACCAATCCAACAATCACGGCCGACTTGAGAATACCGAGCACCGGATAATGCAAAAGCAAATAGTCGGTATAGCCGAAATGCAGACCAAAAAGCTGGTCTGCCAATCCCGACATCACGATATTGGGAATATTTGAGGGCAGAATTGCAAAGCTTGGCATGTTGGTACCAATAGCGATGAGTACTGCAATACCGGTGCGCCCGGGGGTGCCTGGTTTTAATCCAAGCACTTCGGCCAGTGCCATACCAATGGGTATCATCACGGCAGCACGCCCCACTGAAGAGGGCATGATGAAGCCAAGCGCCATTGAAAGCAGCATAAGCCCGCCAATCAATATCGGATAGCTTTTTGACAGATAAATTCGTGCAAATTCACCGATCCGCGCACCAAGGCCTGAATTGGTGATGGCGGCCCCGATAACAAAACCGGCAACGATCAACCACATTGCCGATGAGGTGAAGCCAGAAAAGACGATATCAGGTGTGCTTAAGCCTCCCAGAAGCAGAGCTGTGAAAAAGAAAGTCGAGGCAACATAACCAGGAACCAGCCCTGTGCCCCAAAGGCTGAGCGTGACCAGAACAATGCCAAAAATTGCGGCTTGATCTGAGGCCATGCCATTGGGCATTGCCAAGGCGGCCCATGTGGCACACAACAGGGTTACAATCACAATGGCTGGCTTGAAAAAATGAGCCAAGAAGGCCTCCTTTGACAGATCTCTCTTTGTCTTTGAGGTAGCAAGTCGCAGCAGATTGTGCGAGAACGACATGATGCCAAATTATGTCGATTTTCCGCCAATTGCAAAAAACCTTTCAGCTCCTCCTTCTTTCCTTGGTGAATCCGGTGATCTGGACCAGCCAATCGTGGCTTGGGCTGGCCATCTGGACAACAGCGTGCCCCTAGGTCCATGCAATCACCCGTGGGCCCATCTGGTTTTCTGTTTTGATGGGGGAATGCGGGTTGAGATTGGTGATGATCGATGGTTCATCCCCGACCGCCACGGTATTTGGATTCCACCAGAGACCCAGTGCCAGATAACCACGACCAGTCTGATAGAATTCCAGTCTTTTTACATCCATTCCCGCTATGCCGCTAATGTTGATATGCCGGAGCAACCAACAGTGGTGCGCGCCACTCCTTTGATCCGCGGCATTGCTCGCCGCTTGGCACCACAAGCCAAAGGCCTCCTCACAATGCCGGAACGGCAGCGTCTTGAATGGGTTGCTCTGGATGAGATCCCGCGATTGGAACAGTCTGATCTGTGCCTTCCTGGCGCACGAGATCCACGCGTGGCGGCTGCTATCACGCACTTGCTCTCAGATCCGGCGAATGCGGGCAATCTCGCGCGTTTGGCCGATCAAATTGGCACAAGTGAGCGAACCTTGGGGCGGCTGTTTCAAACCGAAACGGGATTGAACTGGCGCGAATGGCGAGACAGGATGCGCTTTCTTCTGGCTCTGGAAGGCCTGCAGAAAGGATTGAACAGCAAATCTCTGGCCGTCCGATTGGGATATTCCTCACCTAGCGCCTTTACCGCTGCATTCCGCCGTCGAGCTGGCATGTCACCGTCACAATGGCGCAGGCATAATTAGCGCTAAAGCAAAGAGTGCGAAGCGCCGAGTGACAGGATATATCTGGCCCAGATGGTGATGCTTCCGTTTTTCCATGCAATTGGACTGCGGGGTGTTAATACTCTTTATGTGCCGCTTTATTCGAACCTGAAAAAGGTACGAGATTAGCGGGGTGAGCGATTTTACCAAGATTTCTGCCAATCTTTCCTAGATATCATGTGGCGTTTGAGCGCACGTGATCCACCAATTCTACCGCCATCGCACTGCCGACAATTGCCCGAATGATTTTGTATGAAAGCGTGATATGGCACGAAACGAGGAAAGAAATATGAGACCAACCCCAATCGCACACCTTGCTTTGTCCCTTTTGCTTAGCGTTAGTGCATCCCGTTTTGCTTCGGCCGCTGAGCTGACTTACCCCATCGTCGATACCATGCAGGACAAATGCTATGACCTTTCGGTCAATGTTATCGACTGTCCCGCTGAAGGTGAGGCGCTGTACGGTCAGAATGCACAATACCCATATCTCGCCTCTTCCTACCAAGACAATGGGGACAAAACGGTCACGGATCTCAATACCAAATTACTGTGGCAGAAGACGCCGGATTATTCAAAATATCCATTCTATGAGGCAGATGCCTATTGTGCCTCGCTCGATTTGGGTGGACGTTCTGATTGGCGCCTTCCTACCCTTAAGGAGCTTTACTCTCTGGTGGATTCCCGCGGAGAACTGCTTAAGCCTGATGAAGGTGGCAAACCGCGGCCCTATCTTGATACAGAAGCCTTCGATTTTGAATATCCAAATCCGCCCTATACCGGCCAATATTGGTCTAGTACCCGCTATGTTAAAGGTCCCATCATCAATGATGAGATCGAAGGCGCATTCGGCATGAATTTTGCCGACGGCCACATCAAGGGATACCCGACCGGTGTCAGCTTTATCGATGGATCCGAGCTCGAGAATAAAGGCCCTGGAGGCGATGGCAAATATGTGCGCTGCGTTGCTGGTACTCCGAATGTCTATGGCGTCAACGACTATGTCAACAATGGCGATGGTACGGTGACAGACAAGGCAACCGCGCGCATGTGGCAGCAGGCTGATGATGGGGCTGCACGCGAATGGTCAAGTGCTCTTGCCTATTGCGAAGGCCTGGATCTTGCTGGTCATACCGATTGGCGTTTGCCAAATACCAAGGAGCTTCATTCCATCGTGGATTACGACAAGACGGAATTTCCGGCCATCAACACCGAGTTTTTTCCCCAGTCCGATGATAGCTCAGCATTCTGGACTTCCACCAACTTTGGTGACTTCAAAAACCACGCTGTCTACATTGCTTTCGGTAAGGCTCTGTCTCGCGCGCCCGACGTGGCAGAATATACCGATTGGCATGGTGCAGGTGCCCAACGCTCAACCTTCAAAACGAGCAAGGATTCTGGTCTCAGCGACGATGGCGCACTCTGTTCAGAGAATGCTTGTGACTATGCGCCAGCAGCTAATCTGGTTCGCTGCGTACGTTATGTCCAGTGACATGCAAATCGGCAAAACAGCCTTCCCTATTGTGAGGGCTGTTTTGCCGATATCGGAACTGACTTTGAACACCGGAGACTCAAATGAAAAACAAATTCTCCCGTTTGACGGCCTTTATCCTTGCCACAGGCATTGCCGCATCAACCGTGCTCGCAGATGATGTTGAAGTCACATTAAAAGATGACCTTGATGGTATGCTCAACGGCTATTGTCTGGACATTTCTGGCGGTGGTGATGGGGTTGATCCGTCCAAGGGACTGCAGTCCCACACCTGTTACAGCTACCGCGGCAGTTTGGGCGAGGATCAAGTCGTTGATTCTGAAAAACTCGCCAAGGGAACCATCTATCTGCCCCGCTTTGAAGTCTGCGCAACCATGACTGGCCTGGAAGCAGGAGCAACTGTCGCATTGAAGGCCTGTGATGGTGGCGCATTGCAAAGCTTTGACTTTACCGATGAAGGCTTGATCAAACCAGCTTCCACACCAGATATGTGTCTGACTCCAGGCAAAGAAACCCGACTTGGCCGAGGGGGGACCTCTCAGCATCAGATCAAGAGCCTGACCTTGCAGTCGTGTACCGATGCAATGGCCCCCTATCAGCTTTGGCATACTCGGAGTAAAGACGATTAAAAATGAGGCGTTAAACCAAAGCTGAAAACGGAACGGGACAGTGGCACGCTCCGTTCATTTGCAGTGATATGTTGGGATGCCTTCAGATCAGCGACTTGCATCGCAGACAATGTTGATTTGTTTATTCACCCACAGTCCCTTGTATCAAAATGCTGCATCTTGCATGAGCTGCTGGTTACAGAAAGCTGCAATGCTGCATATTTGTTGTGATCTGGTAAGTCCCAAGCGCACCAAGGGGCCTAAATGCCCAAGTGCGGCACAGCATCCAACGCGGCCTGCTCGCCCAAAAGACGAAGCGGTGGTTAAGCTGAGATCTTGAACGTGATCATGATCATGATCATGGCCCCAAAACATCTGGCTGTTCTAAGTTGCAGGATGTCTTTTCGTGGCAGTCAGATTGTCGCGCTACACCGATATCGAACGGAAATAAGCTTCCCAGCTCTGATGTGGTCTGCCGACCACCGCCTCAAAATTGCTTGGCTTGTTATAAATCCCTAAACGAATGCCTTCATAGATACCACCGATGATCGGACCTATGAACGCACCGAGTTCTGACGTGCGGTCGGCAATGAATTCGTCAGAGGTCATCTCGCGGTAGCTAAGGGTCGTTTTGAAGGCGCTGTTGAGGTAGCCGGCAAGTTGGATTTGGGTGATTGGTGTGCCGTAAAGATTAACGGTCCGGCCGTTGCTGTCGTTGCTGGTCAAAAGGCGTGCATAGGCATGGGCCAATTCGGAGCGGGTTGTGTAGCCGCATTTGCCATCGCCGGCACTGTTGGCGATCTCGCCTTTCGCCTTGTAGCTATCGATATAGTCTACGTCTGGCTCGATATAAATTCCGTTGCGCCCGATTGCAAAGTCGAGACCACTTGCACGCACGTCGGCCTCGGTCTGGCGGTTGCTTTGCACGACTGGGGAAAAGGCTGTGCCTTCCTCAACCCCTTGAATGCTCGTATAGACGATCTTTTGGACACCTGCCGATTTCGCGGCCTCGATCACGTTTCTGTGCTGCTGGATGCGGGCCTCGGGCGCATCCATTCCAGACACGAGCAAAAGGGTATCGACATCCGTTAGCGACGCACGTAGCTGTTCGGGTTGGCCATAGTCACCAAGACGCACCTCGATACCGAGGTCTTGAGCATTAGCGGGGGTTCTAGCGAGGCCAACAACAGCTTCACTCTCAGGCATTGCAATCAATTTGCGGACGATTTCGCCGCCCAATAGGCCGGATACGGCAGTCACTGCGATTGTCATGGAAATCTCCTGTTATCAATTTTCGATTTAGTTCTGGGGATGAGTGTGAGGCCGAGCCGTTGTCCACTTGCGAAAGGTCCGCATAATTTTGATGCCTGCACGTAGTGCCCATCCGGGAATTTTCGGCATCCAGTTCGAGATCGCTGCTTTATAAGCGGGACGTCTTTCTTGGCGCTTGGCCCATGCAATGATCGCTGGATAGGGGGCAAAATCGAAACCGAGCGTATCCAGCACAACATATTGTGGAAGCCACGCGATATCAGCAATGCTTTGTGCGTCTCCGACGAGATACTTGTGGTCCTCAAGGCGGGACTCCATCTTTCTAAAGGCATCGACAATCATCTCACGCGCCGCCTCGACCTCTTCCTTGCTAAATCCGTCGAGCGATTTTTGATGGAATGTGACAAGCTCTTTGTCGGGCTGGACCTCAGCATAATGGGCCATGTCTGATCGCCTTTTGGTGGCGCCGACAGTGCTGCTGTAGACCCAGGTTTTGATCGCCTTTATGTGCATAGATACGGCCAGATCGAACCATTTATTTGCTTCCGCAGCGAGGGTCTGATCGGTGGGGACAAGCGCGGGTTCAGGGAATTTTTCTTCCAAATACGCAAGGATGTCATCCGATTCTGTCACCGGAACACCATCATGTATGATTGAGGGAACCAACCCTTTGGGATTGATCGCCAGATACCAGTCCTGAATATTTTCTTGTTGGCCTAGATTGATCTCATGAGAGACCCACTCAAGCCCCTTTTCCTCAAGTGCTAGGCGAACACGCATGGAGCAGTTAGACATGCCTGCGTGATATAAGTGAATACCTTTGAGCGACGTGATGTCAGGGTTGTTGGTTGCAAGGATTGGCATGAGTCTCTTCCTGTTCAGATCATGTTAGTGCGTTTGGAGATGAAAGTGTCGTGATCAGGGTTTTGAGTTTAGGCAGTATCTATCGAAGATGTTGGGTAGGGGTGCCAAACAATTGTCGGGTTTTCGCGAAACGCGAAGCGCTCTAGATGGCTGGCAATTACACGAGTGGTTTTGGTCAGATCAGGCTGGGTGTCAGCTAACACTGTCATATCCAAGGCTGTATCGTCGGCTGAAAGGGCGCAAGTCCCGAAAGGGAATTTGATTTTCCCAGATTGCGGGTCAAACTGAACTTCAACTTTGTGTCCGAAGTGTTTGCAAAGTTGTTGCAAGTAGATGCTTGCGCGCGTGGTCGTGACATTTGCGGTGCTTTTGAACATTGCTGTCGCCTTTCTGTTGAACCTAGAAATAGACAGAAGTTGCCTTTTTGATTACCCTGTAATTCGAGAAATCATTTTTACAGGAATTAGAAAGATGATCGATGATTACCGTAGCCTCGCCGTGTTTGTTGCGATTGCCGATACAGGCAGTCTGAGTGCGGCTGGACGTCGGTTGAAGCTCTCAACCTCTGTCATCAGTCATCATCTCTCACGGCTGGAAAAAAGCCAGGGTGTGACTTTGTTTTTTCGATCAACGCGATCAATGTCGTTAACACCAGAAGGGCATCTTGCTCTTGACCCCGCCCGGCGCATGATGGCCGCTGGCGAAGAGGCGCTTGATGCGATCAATGCGGGCAATGAGGAACCTGTGGGTGCGCTGCACGTCGCGATGCCTGCCTTTGATGAACAAAGCCGCCTGCATTATACGCTGTGGGACTTTGCCAAGAGGCACCCGATGGTTGCAATATCGCTTCATTGCAGCGACGCTCCGGCTGATCTGGTGAAGGATGGGTTTGATCTGGCTATCCGTTTGGGGACTATGCGCAGCAGCAGTCTGAAAAGTCGACGTATCGCAGATTTTAAACGGCTTTTAGTGGCCTCGCCCGATTACCTTGCCGGGTGTGCGCCGATTGGGAGTCCGCAAGACCTGGTCGAGCATGATTTCATCGCAGTCACGCAAATTCCATCAATGATGACGCTGGAGCGTGCAGGGAAATCCTTTAGTTTTGAACCCACAAACATGCGTGTCGAGGTCAATACAGTAAATGCAGCCAAGGCCGCCGTGCTGGCCGGACTCGGCATTTGGCACCTCCCGCTCGGAGAGATTGAAAAGGACGTTGCCGAGGGGCGTTTGATACACGTGCTACCAGATTGGAACCTGCCTGTACTTGGCATTTACGCAGTTTGGCCCGACATCGGCCCGCAAAAGTCGCTAACTCGCCGCCTCATCGATCATTTCCTCGAGAACCGCACAGAACTGATGCTTTGATCTAGGCAAGCATGCGTCCTTATATCGAGGTGCTTGGAAAATGTGTAGCGTAGCTCTATCTGCCACATGAATAGGGAGAAACATGGTGAGGTATTTCGCGGAGAAAGCAATCTCAGAATTGAGTCATTCGATTTTGAATATTGATCCAGGTGCGGTCGATGCTGCGTGTAAGGCAATAGCATCTGCCAATAATATTGTGCTTTACGGCTGCGGTAGAGAGGCACTCCAAATCCGCGGATTTGCGATGCGATTGCACCATCTCGGGTGCTCCGTTTCAATGCAAGGAGACATTTCTGCGCCGCCGTTAGGGGAAGGGGACTTGTTTATTGCATCCGCAGGTCCAGGAGAACTTTCAATCGTATCGGCGTTAATGACTGTAGCTCATGAAGCCGGTGCTGATATTTTGTTCTTAACAGCGCAACCAGAGACGGCTTCCGCCCGACTTGCGAGTCTCGTCTTGCCTATTTCGGCGCAGACCATGGCCGATGACTTGGACAAAACAGATGCATCTGTCCTGCCTATGGGATCTCTATATGAGGGCGCCATGTTCATTCTTTTCGAAGTGATGGTCCTCATGCTCAAAAAACGCATTGGAGTAGATGCCGAAACCATGCGCGCTCGGCATACAAATATGGAGTGATGTGGGGAAGACAGTCGCTAAACCAAGCCACACCCACGGCAAGCTTACAGCTCGTCGTGGACCATCTGGCTAAGTCGCAAGTGGGGGAGTGTAAGCTTACCTAGTTGGTTGCATAATATGCGTTCAAAGGAGCGGCACAATGCGGTGGCAGGCCCGGGCTAAACCGATTGCTGCGTGGCACTCTGTTGCGCAAGGTTCACACCAAGAGATAACAAAAGAAAGCCTTTGATCATTACAGCCAGAAGGGCGTTAAGTTTTGAAATTTACAAGTAATAACAGCGAGAAGGTGCGCCCTTTGTTAAAGATTAGGCATGGGCGGGACCTTTAGCCTTGATGTGCAATTGTGACAAATTGGTCAAATTGGCTCCGTGCTTTTTCTATGTAAGCATTGATCATGGCCAATTCATCAACGCTGAAAGCAACATCACCATATATGGTTGTTTTGCTGATTTCTGTCAGAATGCGCTCTTGTCCGAGTCCGATATCATCAAGCATCCGTGAAATTTTGGGTATGTTGGACTCAATACCCAAAAAGGGTGTTCTGGTCATTAGGGAAATGCACACTCCATGAAACCTGCCCGTAATATGCTGGCTCGATTTGGATATGGCATCGATATAATCGGCATGTTGTTTTTTATAATTCCCTTGCCCTGAAAGTCTATTTGCGATCAGGCGGGATATGGTGCTGGTGCTGACATTGATGCGTCTTTTCAGACCGGTTCTTCCCGGAATGATGCGGATTGGCGACGACATGATGGGAAGAAAATCGGTATTGTCGGCTTGAGACCATGCCATTAGCTGCTCCGTAATGTCATCGATAACGGAATCGCCGCATATTGTTCCTTGTCTATTGGCTGTTGGCTGCGGCGAAAAGGGTTTCAGGAGCGACAGGTCCGGCATCCATGGGACCTCTTTACCAATCAAACGCGATATGTCATTGGCGCTCTGGCTGTCTCGTGTAAAAATCGCTCTGAACTTCGTAAGATATGCCGCCCATTCAGGGGGATTGTTGTAATAAGAGCTATTGATTAGATAGGTCGGCCGGTTGGTCAGATTGACAATCTGGAGCAGCCTTTCACCATAATTGGATTCATCGTGAAGCGTGCCTTCGCCATTGATGATAATCAAATCAAATTCATTGAGAGTTCGTGATAAGTCACGGTTCTTCCAGAATTTACAGCGGGTCGGAAAGCGCTTTGTTACTGAAATATTGTTCCGGCTCAATCCGGATAGCAAATTATTGACGACCAAATTACAGCCATGGTGATTCTCGTCACTTGTGTCGTTGAATAGGCAAGCCTTCAGATGCATATAGTGACCCTTGTATCCCGTTTGGCTCGTTCTGTGATGACCGCTTCTTCAGCGCTGAAATTATGCGGTGTTGTGGTTGCTGTGTGGTCGCCGCTGGTTGAGTTCGATTTGAAAAAATCAAAGCCATAGAGGGTGAGCATTTCGCAGTCTGATTCAATAGCGAGATGGAACATCATGAAGCCGGTCGATGGTCGGGCTAGCCCGGAACCAACACATATGCTGCGATATTCCTCTGCTGTGAGCAGGTGAGAGGAAAACTGTCTTTGGACCATCCAGAACGGCAAATATTTGCGATTTTGTGAAAACCAAAGTGCTCGTGAGGCGTTTCTTTGTTGAATCATCTCCAGATCGACATGCTGGCTAAGTGCAAACCAGTCTGTTTTTGTTCCATGGCTATCCGCCGCTTTTAAAACAGCGCGATTGCACCGAATGACGATGTCATGGCTATCAATCTGGCTGCCATATTTTTGCAGGGTCAGGGATTGGGCATTTCCCACCAGTGCGACTTTTTTCCCTTTTAGTGTTTGCAATGCATCAGCTGCGTTTGGCAGTGGGCTGATAGCCAATGACAACCGGGCCCATAACGCTTGGATTTTACTCGGCCTTGGTCGCCTGCGTGGGGGGATGGGGATCCTGTCGATCAGTTCGGTATGAGGTCGATTGCGGTTGCCAATGTCGGGAGGACTGGAGTTTTGATGGTTCATTGCCATTTCTTTTCATTGAGCAGAGCCGTTGCAAACGGTAGACGCGGGATGGCGTTCAGATTGCCGCCGATTCCACAATTGAATATTTGTCGGCCTTCAGCTGAAAAACGCTGATGGAGAATGCCAAACTCAGCATCAGTGTGGGCAATTGAGCTGCGTTTGTTTTTTGTCTCTTCATGAGCCTCAAGTGTTCGGTCTTTTTCACTCATCTCATAGGCATATTCATTGCCTTGCTGGTAGGTGAGATCACAGCCAATCACGTAGATCGTTTGAAAACCGAGATAGAAGCAGATTTGGGCTGCAAAGGACAAGACACTGGAATCATTTCCTATTCCCAGACGCATATCAGGTTGAAAGCCACGCTTCAGAATGCCGCCGTTGCGATAGGGTACCCAGGTTTTTTTATAAGTCAGATCGGAATTGGCAGAGGGATGTTGCTTCAAGAAACGCTTGCGATAAAAGCCATGGCCTATTTCATAATCGTTCCATGATTTGTAATTTTGGCCAAAGCAATCAATGTCGGAGACAATATGAAACGGGATAGGTCTGCCTTTGAATAATCTAATTCCGTTGTTCACGGCAACAAAGGGCAGTTCGGCTTTAGACAAGGCGTCGAGAGGTAGCAGATTCAAGGACGGTGCATTGCCTACAAGGAAGACGGACTTTCCGCTGTAGAGATTCTGCAGCTGGCTTGTTTTTGTGCTGGGCTGAATATCCAGCTGCATAGCGACTTGCTCGACCAAATTTCGAATGTCTCTAAAAGTCATGTTGCTATCAAGCCGCCAGCGTTAGATGTTTTTTGTTCATTGCTTTCACATAGATTTCATCTATCTGGGCGGCTTTCTTCTTGATGTCGAACAAGCTGCATGCGCGTTGTCGGCCAACCATTCCCAATCTGGTAATCTCATCTTTCTGACTGATCAGTTTCTGCAATGCGTCGGTGATCGACTGAATGGAAGTCGGAGTGATCGCTATGCCTATGTCGCCGGCTATTTCGCGGATTCCCCCCCTCATGGACGTGACCAATGCGGCACCACTGGCTAGACTTTCAAGGGCTGTACGCCCGAAAGGCTCATTGAAAATGGAGGGAACAATAGAGACCGAAGAGGCGTCAAATTCCTGCATGACTTGCCCGTGGGATAGGTCAAATTTGAGAGAAGCTTGTTCGGGATTAATGTTAGAAAATGCCTGTTGTATTGCGGCCAGATAGCTTTCGCTCATCCCAAGAGTGCTGAGTACGAAACTGGCTTTCCAGTCCCGATTTTGGTTCACAATGTTTGCTACTGCCTGGATCGCTTCAAGGGCGCCCTTTTCAGGCACAGCGCGCCCGGCAAACAAGATTTTTTGGGTTTTGGACAAGAATGGCTGCCGTTGGCTCACGTCTATTCCGTTATGGACAACATGCGTTTTTTCGCTAAGAGTTGGTTTTCGTTGCAAAAGTATGTTTCTGGAATATTCACTTACAAAGATCGTTTCGTCTATAAATCCGAAATCCATGGTTTCCCGGATGGATTTTATGAATGAGATGTTTTGCGCGGGATTGTTGTGTTTGTGCAGCACAAACGCTTTGTTTTGAAAGTGACTTTTGAGCTTTCTGGCGGTCGGCACATGTTGCTGTACAACGATCACATCCGGATCATATAGCTTCAGTTCCCTGACCAATTGATTGAAGCTGATGCCTTCGCCATGCTTGTGGATTGGCTGAAAAGCCAAGCCTTCAAATGGTGTGTCGATCTCTGCTCCGAAAATTTTGGTATCGGTTTTGAAACGAGAGTTAGAAACGAATTCCTTCACGCACAAATCGATCGCCGTCGCATATTGGGGACCAAAAAACATGTGGCGCGGGAGAATAATAGCAATCTTCATCGGAACCGTGCTCCATCTTTCCTTGCAAATCCAAAGTGGTTGGACAAGAGATAGACAGAGAAATTGCAGCCAGTATGTGCAAAGTGTGTAGGAAATGTGCGGTTAGCATGGCATGGAAAAGGCCACGCAATGTCCTAGGACACAGACAGAACCACGCCATAGGAAAGAACCGAAGGAATAGTTAGGAGAATTTGGTCTTCATTGATGCAAACTGATAATGCCTGCCTCCCAGCCATAAGAGACTGGTGGTGCCGAATTTATGAGTCTGTTGAGCTGCAACGAAGATCTCAAAACTCCTCGGGTTTGGTCTGTTAACGCAGTGTGTATGGCTGGAGGCCCTTCTTCATGGTTCAAACATGCCGCTCTTAGGCGGCGACGCAAAGCTAGAACTCTTGTCCAAGGTGGCATATGTATGAATTTTTTAAATGTGATACTGACATCCAACCGGATAGCAACCATATAGGAGATTACGTTGCTTTTAGGTGTTAGGTGAAAATATGAATTTATTCAAAAATTTATTACAAATAGATCTGTGTTCCTGACTGTTGTTATCTATCAAAGCCTGTTTTATCTCATCTTCTGAAAGACTATCTTTCCTCTGATTTAGTAGTGCCTCAAAAAATGAGTAATTAAATTCAGGATGACCTTGAACCGTTAAAACCTGATTTTGATATTTTGTGATATAATGTGGGCAGAAATCACTTCCGGCAACAATGTCAAAATTTTTGGCTGGCTTGATTACTTGATCTTGATGGATGGCGAGTAACGCCATGGTTTGTCCAACTTTCATTTCACCGAGATCTTGCTTAAAGAAGACATCATAAGTACCCAGTCCCCAACCACGCGCGGATTTTTCAACTTTTCCTCCAAGGGCATGATTGATCAGTTGATGGCCAAAACAGATCCCGATTAGCCTTTTGCGTGCATGAAACGCGTCGCGCACAAACCAAGCAAGCTCGTCAATCCACTCCAAACCGTCGTTTACACCAAAAGGGCTGCCGCCAATAATGTAAACATCACATCGGTCAACCGTATCGGGCAGCTGATGATTTTGGTACATATTCCATTCTAGGGGCCGCTCGTGTAAATTCAGAGCCAATGCTTTCTGCAAACAATCGGAATAGCTGCCGAATTCTTCTAATAAGTTAGTCGGCACGTCGCCGCACAATATAATACCTATTTTCATAGCAGTTTTCACAAGATCATCGTTGAAGAAGGCCTGCCTAAGCAGACCTTCAAAGGGGAGGGGTATTAGAATATATATTGGAAAAGGACGCCGCCAAGAATTGCCGTGGTCAATACCAGAGCAACAAAAGCAATGACTGCTTTTGGTTTTAGCACGGAAGAAACCAATGCAATTTCCGGCAGGCTTGCACCCGTGCCGCCAATGATGAGTGCCATTGCAGGGCCCAAGCCCATGCCTTTTACAATCAAAATATTGAGCAGAGGAATTGCCATTTCAATTCTCAGGTAAAGAGGCACCCCGATAACCGCCGCAATCACGATTGATAGCATGTTGTCGCCGCCAACATATTTCTCCACCAATTCCGATGGTAAATAAGCTGCTGAAAGGCCACTAATCAGTGCCCCTATTAGTACATAGGGTATGATTTTTTTGAATAGGGCGAGGGCAAAGCGAAGGGCATTTTGCGTCTTTGTCGGCTCAGCCATAGTCACTGAAGAGGTGTCGGGACAACCACACCCTGTGTTGACGTTTGCGGTTGTTGGTTCTGTGCAACAAGATACCGCAACGGGCTGTGCTGAACAGGAGGTTGGGGCTGGTGCAGAACAGCTCGGAGCATTTTTTTTCTCTAGTTCTTCTCCGCGTTTAATTTCGTTCCGCCAAGGCGTTTTTGTTATCAGCCAGCCACCAAATATTGCCGCGCTAAAGGTCAGCGCCAGATAGGTAGCTGTGATTTTAAAGCCAAATGTTGCATAGACCATGGCCAGCACAATGAAATTACAAAGGGGTGCTGACAGCAAGAAACTCAGCACGGTGCCTAGAGAAACGCCCATTGTCGCCATGCCCATAGATACAGGGACAACCGACGCGCTGCAGAATGGGGTTAACATGCCAAATAGAGCGCCAAACAGGGGTCCCCACTTTTCATGTTTGGTCAGCTTCTTTTGCAATTTGTCTTGCGGAATATACTCGCGCATAAATCCGGTAAGGATTGAAACGACAGCAATCACAATGACTAATGCGCCACCCACATGGATGAATTCATCCAGTGCAATTGTCAGTTTTTCCATAACAACGAAATCACCTTAATGTTGTGTATTAGTAGGGTCTTATTTTAGATCATGATGCGCATCCTATATACAAGTATGCACAAACGTGCAAGTGTGTAATTATTCAATAAAACATGATATTGCCAGTTTTGACAGCAAGCGGGAATTTGGAGGAACACAAAATGGTAAAGGCAGTTTTGGGCAACCTAAGCAAGTGGTGCGCATACAGTCACATGTTTAAGATATTTTCGATTTTGGTTCATGGAGGGGATATTTCCGACCAAACCCGGACTGGCAGGAACATTGCGCTCCTTGGATTTTTTTGCCCATTTTTTTGGTTCGCCCTTTTCTCCGGGGCTAGCGGGGTTGAATTGGCTTTTCATGCCACTCATTCTGGTATCGTATTCTTGGTTGGTATGGTTATAGTGGTGACCAGTCTACGAAAACGGAAACCGCGCTAAATGGACGAACAATTTCTTGACGCTTTAAAGGCTCTGGCCGAACCTCACCGCTTAAAACTGTGCTGGTTACTCATTCATGTCGACCAAAAAATTACTGTTGCCGAGGCCATGGATGTGACCGGTGAGACGCAATATAACGTCTCTCGCAACTTGAAAATGCTCTATAAAGCTGGGTTGCTGGCGCAGGAAAAACGTGGGAAATGGGTTTATTATACACTCAATCAACAAACAGAGCCTCATTGGAAGTCGTTGGTTCTTTCCGTGCGCCAATTGCCACCGGACGACTTTGGTGACGTATCCAAACGCTGCCAAATTCGTTTGGATATGAGAGTGGATAATGAATGTGTCGTTGGGCCGAATAGTGAAGAGTGGGTGAGCCGAGTTGAGTGATGGATCCTGCGTCCGGTAAATCTGATGGCAAGTGCGCAACTTGCAATGCGCCTTGTTTTCAAATCTGTTTTTTTGCCCTCCTTTGTTGTGAAATAGGGCGGGCAATGGAAATGATTTGAGAACAAGAGTAACTCCATAAGATGGAGTATTTGTGCGAGGCTTTTGCTTGCGACAAAAATCGATTATTATTATATAAAATTATTTAATCGATTATGGTTCGGCGTGTGGGCTGCTGATGATAGTATCTGAGATACAAAAAGATATGCTAAAATTCAGCGATATCTGATGGTTATGGACGAGATGAAGCTGTCGTAGCCCTTTGAAACTCTAAAAATTCAGCTTTCTATTGAATATAATTCTTGAAATTTTCGATATTTTCGATATTTTGATGGAATGAGCGCAAATACATTTTCCCGAACAGTCAATATGCCTACGGCCGGTCGATCGGCAACGCAGAATGCTTATATGGCGCTGTGGCGGATGATTGTCACCGGTGAGCTGAAGCCTGCCGAGCAACTGAAAATCGAGGTGCTTCGCGCCAAACTTGACACTGGTGCCTCTCCCATACGGGAGGCGCTGAGTTTATTGACTTCCGATCAGCTGGTTGAACGGCTTGATCAGAGGGGATTTCGTACCGCCAGTGCCAGCCGAGAGAATTTCGAGGAAATTTTGGGGTTGCGATGCTCGTTGGAGGATATGGCTCTGCGGAAAAGCATCGAACACCGCGATGAAAACTGGGAAGAACAATTGGTTCTCAGCCATCACAGGATGGTGCGTGAATCGCGCGACGACATTGATGCTTTTGAAGATCGGCACAAGGCATTTCATCTGGCTTTGCTGGCCAATTGTGGGTCACCTATCCTTTTGAAATTTTGCAGTCAGCTCTATGACTTGAATATTCGCTATCGTTATTTAGCTGGACGCTCGCTTAATTATCAAAGGCGTGATGTGGCAAGTGAGCATGATGGCATTCTTCAGGCCGCAATCGATGGCGACATTGATTTGGCGTCAGAGCGGCTTGTTAATCATTATCAGCAGACGGGTGCTTTTTTGACAGGGCTTTTGGCCGGGGCATCTAGGCAGCCTGAGTAATCGTCACTCTCTCTTTATATTTAAAGCAGCCGGCAATAGCGATATTGTCGGCTTTGTTGTTTTAGGCTTGGCCTGTCTTGGTGACGTCTGTCTGATAAGTGTCGCGCAAGGTGGGGGGGTGTTTTAATTCAGACAACTCTTTGCTTCGGCTCGAGGTCGTGCAAACAAAGTGCCTGGTTGGTCACTCAGGATCGCGGTGCCCGTCAACGAAATCTTCAATCAAGCTTGATGGTTTTGGTCGACAGGCCCACCGATAGGGACAGCGACCCTTCATTTATCAACCACTTCCGAATGGAATAGTGTCTGGCGTTCGACACATGCATCGGATCACTCTGAGCGAGTTGGTTGGCATGCAACAGCGACGTGGCGCGATAGACAATCATACCTTCGCCTTGCATCTGATCGCCTGTCTCATCGGACAAAGGTCCGGCAAAGGCCAGTAAGCCTGCTTCTTCCAGCTGGCGTTGATAGGCCAAGTGATCGGCCAAATTGGCCTTTACAGCTTGGGGATCATCGCCGGGTATGGAGCGCACGACATATAGCTCCAGTGCGAGGGCGCCGCGTTCTCTTGCTGCATTTCGATAATCATTCCATAGCATCTATAAATACCTCCTATTTTGATGATATCATAAAATAATCGATAATTATTGACAATAGTAAAAATTCCCGCCAATATCGACCAACAAAGACAGGATGGATAGAATGAAATTATTAGTTGGTCACATTGACGGAAAATCTGCGGTCTATGCTGTAAAGGGAGAGGCCGCCAAAAATCTCACCCGATTGATGCCTGAAGTGGGTGGAGATCTGATGCAGTTGATTGCCAATCCTGCTTTGCTTGCGGGCCTCTCATTTGACGGGATTGCGGGCGAAGAAATTGCCGTGAGCCAAATTACGCCGGCATTGCCAGTTGCAAATCCAGGCAAAATTATTTGTCTCGGCCTTAACTATATCGATCACATCAAAGAGGGAGGGTATGAGGTTCCTGACTATCCTGCTCTGTTTATGCGTTCGTTGGATTCATTGATGCCTGCCGGTGCCCCTATGGTGCGTCCTAGCTGTTCGGAAAAACTGGATTATGAAGTCGAGCTGATGCTCATTGTCGGTAAGGGCGGGCGTCATATTGCCGAACAAGAAGCGTTGGGTCATGTCTTTGGTTATACGGTTTTTAATGATGGCTCGGTGCGAGATTATCAACGCAAGACGCATCAATGGACACCGGGAAAGAATTTTGATCAGACAGGTGCGGTGGGGCCTTTTGTGGTCACTCCCGATGAATTGCCTGAAGGGGCGACGGGTCTGAAGATCGAAAGTCGTGTGGGAGATGAAATCCTGCAAAGCGCCAGTACCTCAGATATGATGTGGTCTGTGGCGCGCACAATCTCGACTATTTCTGAATATACCACATTGCGCGCGGGTGATTTGATTGCGATGGGCACACCTCCCGGTGTTGGCCATGCCAAAAAGCCACCGCGTTGGCTGCGCCCCGGTGAGGTTGTTGAGGCTGAAGTCGAAGGCATCGGCATTTGCTACAGCCCAGTTGTGGATGAGAAGGATCTCTCAACTGATGGGAGAGCATCATGACGGGATTGGCAGGCAGCGAACTTGAGCATGCCCGAGCACAAGCCCAACAGCTGGTGCGTGATCTCAGAGAGCGTAAAGCATCGTTGGATCAGGCGTCTTTGGATGTGATCTTGACCGATGCTCGGTCGCATTATGCTTGGCAGAAACGTCCTGTTTCTGATGACCTTCTGCATAAGATATATGACATCACGGCCAGTGGTCCTACCAGCATGAATTCTTGCCCAGCACGTTTTGTGTTTGTTACATCACGTGAAGGAAAGGAGCGGTTGGCTAAGTCGCTTAAGGATAAGAATGTCGACAAGATGATGGCGGCTCCGGTTACCGCGATTATTGCCCATGATTTGGAATTCTGGCGGGAACTGCCGTTCCTGTTTCCGCACGAGGATCGCAGACCGCATTTTGAAGGCAAGCCTGAGCATTCTGAAGTGACCGCGTTTCGCAATGGAACCTTACAAGGCGCTTATTTCATGATCGCGGCACGAGCGGTTGGGCTTGATGTTGGCGCTATGTCTGGATTTTCAAACGAGATCGTCGATAAAGCATTTTTTGCCGGAACGACATTGAAGTCGAACTTCCTGTGCAATCTTGGTTATGCCGATGAAAGTGCATTGTTCCAGAAGTTGCCACGCTTTGCGTTCGATCAGGCCTGTTCGTATGCCTGAGACTTAAGGCTCGTGGCAAAGGGAAGTCTCTTGCAAGAGAATAGAGAATAGACATCGCGCTAGGTTGGAGGACCGATAGTGCGGTGTCCGGAGGAGTTAAAAAAGTAATCCAGCTCACAAAGCTTATTGAAGGCAGTTAGATAATTTTGGGTCTGGCTTGGGTTTGGTGAGGGAAAAAGAAAATGGAGGAGGACAATATGCGTAATTTTTCAAAAGGTTTGGCCGTTTTTGCGGTCGCAGCAAGCCTATTTTCGGGCACGGCACTGGCAACAGAAACAATCAAGACAGTCGTCATCGATGGATATCCGGCGCGAGCGCTTTGGGTGAAAGAGTTTACGGGCTTCTTTATTCCCGAAGTTGATAAAAGACTGGCAGCAACCGGCAATTACAAAATGGAGTGGCAGGAGAGCTATGGCGGCTCAATCGTTAAGCCCAAAGGTGTTTTGGAAGGGATCAAATTTGGTCTGGGTGATATTGGTATCGTCACCACGATCTTCCATTCTTCCAAATTGCCCAGTCAGGCTTTGGCGGCGGTAACGCCATTTGTCACCACAGACGCACGCGCAGTTGCTAAGGCGATTGATGAAATTGCCCGCGAGTTCCCTGCCATGCAAAATGAATTCGCCAAACAGAACCAGGTCTATCTGGCGACCGGTGTTGTTCTTGATACCTATCAGGTTTTTTCAAGCAAGGAAGTTGCCTCGCCATCTGACCTCAAAGGCTCAAAGATCGCCGGCGCTGGAATGAACTTGCGCTATCTTGAAGGTCTCGAGGACGCGGCGGGCGTGCGTGGTGGTCTCACTGATTTTTATAGCATGCTGCAAACCGGTCTGGTGGACCAAGCCCTGCTGTGGCCGGAAGCTGCTAAAACCTTCAAAATTGCTGAAGTCGCCCCTTACATGCTGCAGGCCGACCTCGGTGCGGTTAACTCCAAAACAGTGACTGCCAATGCTGACTATTGGAAAAAACTTCCAGATGAAGTGAAGACTGTTTTGAAGGATGTGTCTATTCTTTATCGCGATCATTTGTCTGGTCTGGCAATGGAACGGGCGCAGGCCAGTCGTGAAGCCTATGTCGCCGCTGGTGGTAAAATCGTCGAAGTGGGCGAAGAAGACCGTAAAGCTTGGGCTATGGCCATGCCAAATGTTGCTGCTGAATGGGCCTCGACCCTTAATAAAAATGGCGAAGCTGGCGATGATATGTTGCGCGCCTATTTGGACAAGCTGAAAGCAGCAGGATACTCCGGTGTTCGCGATTGGGCTTCTGGCAACTGAGTTTGAAGGTTGAAGCAAATGCAGAAAACCTTTGAAACTTTGGTGGCAACGCTCACTGGAATGGCAAATCAAGTTGCCATCATCGCCAATGTCATCGGAACGCTCATCGTTTTGATCCTGGTGTTGATCGTTAATTTTGATGTTGTGGCGCGGGGCGTCTTCAATGCCCCGTTTCTTGGCGCTGTCGAGATCGTCCAGTTTTCAATGGTCATGATCGTTTTTATGCAATTGCCAGACGTGGCGCGGGTCAATCGCTTGACCCGCTCCGATGGATTTCTGGTTGTGCTGAGTAAGCGATACCCGAACCTGGCTGCTGGTGTCAGGCATGTGATTGACTGCGTGTCAGCTGTCTTTATGTGTTTGATTGCTATCGCCATTTGGCCCGAATTCCACGATATGTGGCAATCAAATGATTATTTTGGTGTGCCCGGAGTCTTCACCGCGCCTTGGTGGCCGATCAAACTGGTTATTTTCCTCAGTGCATGCCTCTGTACCGTAATTTTCATATTGAAGGTCTTGTCGCCAGCGGTCCAGCCGGAATTGATCAAAGCTCCCGAACATGAGGATGTGAAATGAGTCCTATTGATATTGGCCTGATATCAGTCGTAGCCATTGTGGCTTTGATTTATTTAGGCGTTTACATCCCTATTGCCTTGGGGGTTGTCAGTTTCGTTTCGATCTGGCTCATGCGTGACAATTATGATCTAGCGATAAATCTGATAAAGATCGCGGTCAGTGACAGCGTGATGGAATATACTTTTGCAACCGTGCCGCTCTTTACCTTCATGGGGCTGATTGTCTCCAAGGCAGGTCTAGGACATGATGTGTATGAGGTGATGAGTTCGGGATTTCGGCGCGTCAAAGGTGGTATTGGCATGGCAACAGTCGGTGCCAATGCCGTGTTTGCTGCTGTGACCGGGTCCTCGATCGCGTCTGCATCGGTTTTTTCAAAAGTTTCCGTCCCGCAAATGATGCATTACGGTTATAACCCGCGCTTTGCCGTAGGTGTGGTCGCCGGCTCCTCTGTACTCGGCATGATCATCCCACCGTCGGCGATGTTGATCATTTATTCGTTTGTTGCGGAGCAATCCGTCGGTGATATGTTTTTGGCTGGGGTCGTTCCAGGATTGTTGCTGGCTGCTGCCTATATCTGTGCGATCTGGTTTATGGGCCGGTTCACTCCCAACTTTGTTGGTGGGCGTCCCTCGACCGACTATGAAATGCTTCCTTGGAGAGACATTCTCTCAAAACTCGGGCCAACGGCAGGTTTGATCGCGGTGGTTCTGGGGGGGATTTATACCGGTTGGTTGACACCTGTGGAGGCCGGTGCAACAGGGGCTCTTGTTGCCTTGGGTATCGCTTTTGTGCGCCGGAGCATGACATTGCGGACGTTTTGGGAAGCTTTGCTGGAAACCGGGCATATCACTGCGGCCATTCTGTTTCTCATTACTGCTGCTTCCATCTACTCGCGTATGCTGGGTTTGGCAGGTCTGCCAAACGAACTGGGTGAGATGCTCCGCTCGTCAGAGGCCAGCTTCTTCCAGATTATGTTCATCTATGTGTTGCTGATGTTGTTTCTGGGTACGCTGTTGGATACCTCGTCTATCATTCTTATCGTCGTGCCGCTCTTTCTGCCCCTGATCGAGCCGATGGGCCTGTCGCTGGTCTGGTTCGGAATCGTGACTGTGGTCGGCGCAGAAATTGGTCTGTTAACGCCGCCCCTTGGTATTTCATGTTTCGTCATCAAAGCCACGCTCAATGATGACCGAATCCAGCTCAAAGATGTGTTTCTGGGTGCTCTGCCTTTCGCCGGGGTGATGCTTTTCATTCAAATCTTGCTCATTGCTTTTCCAAGCCTGAGCCTTGCTATCTTAAATTAGGAATTCGCTATGCGCACAGTAACAAAAGACAATATCACAGAGATATTCTCTGCCTATTTTGGTCCTGAAACTGATCCGCGTGTTCGCGAGCTTATGCTGGGATTGGCCCAACATATTCACGATTTCGCGCGAGAAACTTCCCTTACGCATGATGAGTGGCGCAAGGGTCTGGAATTTCTTGAATGGGCGGGTAGAATTACCACGCCGGAACGCAATGAATTTGTCTTGCTGTCCGATGTGTTGGGCCTTTCCTCCCTCGTTGATATGATGCATTCAGCGCCAGACTCTACCTCATCTTCTGTTCTGGGGCCGTTCCACGTTTCCAATCCGCCAGAGCTGGCTTTGGGTGGGGATTTGAAAGGCGACTTCGAAGGCGAGGTCTTGTTGGTTAATGGCACCATTCGCGGTGTTGATGGAGACCCCATTCCCGGTGCAAAGCTGGACATTTGGCAAACCGCACCCAATGGCTTGTATTCCAGTCAGGATCCAGATCAGGACATCCATTCTTTTCATGGTTTGATGACTGCCGATGAAAATGGCCGCTATACTTTCACCACGGTCCGGCCCGTCAGTTACACCGTACCTGACGATGGGCCTGTCGGGGAGATCCTGAGGGCGGCAGGCCGTCACCCTTGGCGTCCATCGCATCTGCACTATATTGCCTCTGCGGAGGGTTATAAAACATTGGTTACAGAAGTTTTTCCCGATGATGATCCCTATCTTAATGAAGATACGGTTTTCGGGGTGCGTGATGATCTGGTGATGACCTATGTGCCACAAGAAGCGGGGACGTTTCCTCAAGGATATGAATTGTCCGGAACCGTCAAGGATGCCTATTCCCGTGTGGATTTCGACCTTATTCTATCCCACGCTTAAATAGCAGGCCCTGATATGCACACGATCAGGGCATTTTGCTTGCCACGGCAGGAAACAAACCATGTGTTACTGATAAGGGTAACCAATGTATGGTTCCAGTGGCTGAAACTTTGGTTGAAGCTCGATATCTATTTCTGATGGTGCCATTATGGGTATGGGTATGGGTATGGGTTTGCTGGTAATCGCATTTCCTGATGATCGAGTTTCTGCTGTTTCTAAAGGTGGAAACCTTTCAATTTCATCCTTTTGACAATGATCATATTACAGCGATGCAAGCATCGGCGGCGATGGATATATGACAGTTTTTCGACATTCTTGGTTAAAATGTCAGTTGTGCGGTTTAATCGTGTGCTTTCTCGGCACCAAAGGCCCGTTTTGATTGAAATTTCTACTTATGGCTGATATTGAGATGGGGTCTGAAGGTAGGGGACACTCTGAAGACAAAACCAGCAAGAAGGGCTCAGGTGGCACAAAAGCCTGAGCTCTTCACTGTTGAGCTGGTGAATTCCATTCCTTGCAAGGCCATCATGCCAGTGTTTTTTGAATCTGGTAGCGTTTGAGTGTTGTTTCACCCAGCATGCGGTTCAAGTGATCGTCTATTTTTTGAAGGCCATTTCGCACTCTATCAAGCTTTTGGTTTCTTGATGAAACTCATGGCCTATTTCTGTCGCGTGCTTGATTAGGATTTCAAGGCATTTATCCAAGTCTGCTTCAACAAGTGAAGTACACAACGCTCTCCCTTTGTAAGGGAGGTTCGACTGGTCCGAGGAGTTTGTGGGGGCAGTGGGCTGGGTCAACGTCTTATCCTTCTGGTTGTATTTTTATTATACTCTATTCTTGAAGGTGCGTGGGATTTTTCTGAGCCTTTTGCTGTGGGCGTAGGGTTTTGTTTGTCGTTGATGTGGAAATGTGTGACCGCGTAACGTCACTGCCATATCCCGACTGCGCGTCTTCGTTGTGATTGGAGCGGCGGCATACAGACGCTGCCGCCTTCATCATCACTGAAGCTTTCTGTGGCCCATGCGGGCAAAATGATTCAACCAACATCTGCTGTTGCTACTCTGTCGTCTGAGGTTACTTGGCGTTTTCGGCCTATAGAAACAGAAATCAGATCTGCACAGTCTGGAGATTTAGGCTCAAGCCTGTTGCTTGTTCCGGTTTTTAAACTCCAAGGATGATTGATCTGTTGCTGGCAATCAGCATCGCGGTATTAGTTTAGGTGATGATCTCCCATTTGACCGTGCCAGCTGAATTGGGGTTGGATTGGTTGATCCGTCCTATCAGGCGGTCTTGTGGATCCAAGCTCACCAACACGTGCCCTCCGGCGCGACCTGAGACGACCAATATGTCTTCAAGCTTACCTTGAGACTGGCGGCTCAAGATGATGGTGGGGGCATTGCCCTGATGCTCTTCTTCCTCGAACTGTTTCATTTCGACGTGCATCACCATGGTTTTGTTGACCCATTTCAAGTCTAACAAGACCACTTCCTTGTGGTGCCAATTGAGATCGGCGGTGCCTCCAAATGCCATATTTATCCTCCCAGGATTGGTTGCAAAGTGTTTTAAGAAGCTAACTCGGTAATAGAATGCTGTCGAGGATTTTTTGTCCCATCAACATGAAGGTGTTCGTCAGACCCAATGGGCCTGACGAGATTATTTAGGGCTGTTAGCCAATCACGATTTGTGCAAGCAGATAGCCGACAACCGAACCGGTGATCACAGCAATCAATCCAACTGTCATGAAGGAATGGTTGAAGTAGAATTTGCCGATTTTGGTGGTGCCGGTGACATCAAAGTTCACGGTCGCGATGTCTGATGGATAGTTGGGGATGAAGAAATATCCGTATACAGCAGGCATTAAACCGATCAGGAGAGCCGGTTCCAAGCCGATGGCCAGGCCGACAGGTAACATCATGCGTGCCGTGGCAGCTTGAGAGTTCACAACCACAGAGACGACGAACAGCGCCAGAGCAAAGCTCCATGGATATAGTTCTACCATTTCAATGATGCCGGATTTGAACTGTGGCATTGCAAATTTGAAATAGGTATCAGACATCCAAGCAATACCAAAAATCGCAATGGCGGCGACCATGCCGGATTTAAAGACCACTCCGTCTGGCACGCTGCGTGGATTGGTTTTGGTAACTAGCAAGATGATGCCGCCAAAGCAGAGCATCATCATCTGAATGACAACGGACATAGAGATGGCTTTGTCCGTGCCTGCGATGGTTCTGACTTCGGGCACCATTGCGATAAAGACGATGGTGGCGATGGCAAGAATGAACAGCAGCACGGAATTGCGTGCCTTGGAAGGCAAGACTTCATCCAATGAGGTTGCCGTCGTGGATTCGATTTTGGCACGCCATTCGGGATCTTTCAGACGCTCTTGATAGGCGGGGTCATCGGCCAGTTCTTTGCCGCGACGCATGCTGTAAAGAGCCATCAATAGTGTACCGCACAAGGTGGCGGGGACGGTAACCATCAAAATGGAAAATAGCGTGATGTTTGGATTGATTTCGGATAATTGCGCCAGATAGAAGACCACTGCTGCAGAGAGGGGGGACGCGGTGATGCCCACTTGGGAAGCAACCGATGCTGCAGCCATAGGGCGCTCTGGACGAATGCCATTTTTCAGAGCGACGTCGCCAATGATCGGCATAATGGAATAGACAGCATGGCCCGTACCGAGCATGAATGTCATTGCGTAGGTTACAAAGGGCGCGATGAGAGTGACGCGCTTGGGATTGGCCCGCAACAGTCGCTCTGCGACTTGCAGCATGTATTTAAGACCGCCCGCAGCTTCCAATATAGACGCACAGGTGACGACGGCCAAAATAATCAGCATCACGGTGACGGGAGGGGAGGTCGGAGGCATTTGGAATATAAACACCTCAACGACGAGGCCAATGCCTGAAACAACTCCAAGTCCTATGCCGCCATATCGAGAGCCGATATATAGCATAACCAGAAGGAATAAGAATTCCAGATACAACATCTTACAGTCTCCTTGCGCAATCTGCGCTACGCCTCTGATTTTACCAGAGATCTCTGTGCTTTCCGTATTGGCTTTTACGGAGTGCTTGCCCAACAGTGGTAATGCGACTTGTTTTGAAGATATCGTTATTTATGCGCATTGTTTGATGATGCCTTGTCTAAGGTAGATAAGTGGTTTGCCATATGAGGCAGATCAACTCACCGCACCGTTCATGAGGTTTATCCCCGCAAGTGGATGCATAGCTCCTATGAAGTTTATCAAGAGATGTGATTCTGCTTTTCAGCGTCGGGCACCACACCGTTGATGTTCATAAATGTGCAAATTGGGTTGGATTATCCAAGATTGTCGTGTCAGGTGTGTGTATGCTTGTCAGATGCTGCGGATTCATCTGCTCTTCTTGCCGATTTTGCGCTGAAGTCATGAAATTGCTGGATTGGGGTGAATTGCCAGTTGACAATGCTCGATAGGGATCGTAGTTTCCGCTCGAATTTACGCGCGCTCTGGCGCGCTTTTTGTTTCGTTATAATGGCCGAGGCTTGGGACAATGAAAATCAAGAATTCGCTGAAAGCACTTGCCAAGCGTCACCGTGACAACCGCATGGTTCGCCGCAAGGGTCGTGTTTACATCATCAACAAAAAGAACCCTCGCTTTAAAGCTCGTCAGGGCTGATTAAGCGTTAGGCAACTCTTTGTTGGCTAAACATAAAAAACGCGCATGAGCGATTGTCTCATGCGCGTTTTTTATTGTCTGCTGTTTGATCGCAGTCACCGGATGAAGCGCATGTAAGATGGCAGCTTATGACAGGGCAAAGAAAAGGGCCGGTAAACCGGCCCTTTTCTGATTCTTACCGTTGGTTGGCTTGCTGGTGCGATTAGATGCCGCCAAGGCCGTCGCTGCCAACAAAGGCAATGCGCAGCATGTTGGTGGCGCCCGGTGTGCCCAGTGGGACACCAGCGGTGATGATCACACGCTGGCCGGGTTTGGCAAAGCCTTCCTGATAGGATTTGCTACAAGCGCGGTCGACCATTTGATCCAAAGTGCCCGCATCTTCGGAAACGATGCAATGCAACCCCCATACAAGAGACAGACGACGCGCTGTGGCGATGATCGGGCTCATCGTGATGATCGGTGTCTGTGGCCGTTCGCGTGCCGCACGAAGACCGGTGGTGCCTGAGGATGTGTAGCAAACGATATTGGCCAGATTCAACGTTTCAGCGATCTGGCGCGTTGCTGCGGAAATGGCATCAGCGGCAGTCGCTTCAGGTGCTGCTCGCTGAGCATACATGATGTTGCCATAGTAGGGATCGCATTCAACTTCTTGCGCTACACGGTCCATCATGGCGACGGCTTCTTGGGGGAAATCGCCTGCTGCCGATTCTGCAGACAGCATAACAGCATCTGCGCCTTCGAACACGGCGGTTGCGACGTCTGACACTTCTGCCCGAGTCGGCATTGGTGATGTGATCATCGATTCCAGCATCTGGGTAGCAACAACCACGGGCTTGCCGGCCTGACGAGCGGCGCGAGTGATTTGTTTCTGGGCACCAGGAACCTTTTCCAACGGCATTTCGACGCCCAAGTCGCCACGTGCAACCATGATGGCATCTGAAAGCTCAATAATCTCTTTGAGGCATTCAACAGCCTGTGGTTTTTCGATTTTAGACAAGATGCCTGTGCGCCCACGGGACAGCTTGCGCACTTCGGCAACGTCTTCGGGGCGCTGCACAAAGGACAAAGCAAGCCAATCGACTTCTGCTTCAACGGCTGCATCGAGATCGGATCGATCTTTTGGTGTCAACGCGGAGAAGGAAAGGGTCGAGTCCGGGAAGCTGATACCCTTACGGTCAGAAATGTCTCCGCCGGTGACAACCTCTGTGTGGATGGCGTCTGCAGCAACGCTGATTGTTCTGAGGCGTACCTTGCCATCATCGAGAAGCAGGATGTCGCCTTCTTTTACAGAACCGAAAATTTCGGGGTGTGGTAGCTGTACGCGGCTAATGGTACCTGGTTCATCGGAGCTATCCAAAGTGAAACGCGCGCCATTGATCAGCTTAACCTTGGTGTCGGCAAAGCGGCCTAGACGGAGTTTGGGGCCTTGCAGGTCGGCAAGAATGCCGATCGGGCGGCCTACTTCTTTTTCTACGGCGCGAATCTTTTTCACATAGTCGCGCAACATATCATGGCTGGAATGGCTCATATTGATGCGGAAAACATCGGCGCCAGCTAGAAATAGACCTTTGATCTGCTCTTGCTCTGATGAAGCCGGGCCCAATGTGGCCAGGATTTTCACTTTCCGGTTACGTCTTACAGTCACAACAGTTTTCCTATTCTTGATCGGTCAATTGAACCGTATAATCCTGTTTTCCGGCGGTGTCGATTTCGAAAAAGCCGGTTCTCTCAAATCCGCGTGCGACACATTCTTGTGTTCCCTTGATCTGGAATTGCAGATCTTGCGTGCACAAAAATGTTTCGCCATTCCACTGCCCACCTTTGTCATAGTCAATGGCGTGGATAAAGTAGCGATTTTTTACAAGAATACCTTTGAGGACAGTCTCGCATTTCTTTTGTTCTAGGTTCCACCAGCCTTCGCTGATCCATTCGCCCTTCAGTTCATAACCGATAGCAAGACCAATGGTGCTGCCTGTCTTGTTGCAGACACGCAAGTCAGCTAATGCGGGAACGCCGCTGAAAGCAAGAAATAAACCTGCGATGGTAAGTGCCTTGGCCGATGTTTGACCGAAGTGCAGGGTGGTGGTTCGTATTTTGTGTTTCCAAACAAACATAGGGCTCGATATCGTCTTTCAGAGTGCTGGGAAGCCGCCCTTTGTTTCGCGTTTCGTGCCCATAATGTCAATGACAGAATTCGACATTAGTCGAACTGGGTGTCGAAAATTACACGTTTTGAAGGCGTCTGTTGTGATTTTCAATCGATAGATGCGGTTCTGAAGCGTTTATTCGATTTGGCATGAACGAAGACTGCATTGGATCTGCTATTGGGTCTGGTTGCATAGAAATGTTGTTTTAATTGGCCGTGCGAGCATTTTAGCAAAACAGATGAACAGCTGTGTGAAGGTGATTTTGACACAATAGTAGGGCATAATCATGGTCTAACATCTTATGACTTTGGTCTAATTCTACAGAATTGTTGCATAGCCATGATTGTGTCAATTGGGGCGGTGAAAGTTTTAATTCTTTCTTGTTCCCAGCTGGAGACTGGCTATGATGTGCGCCTGCCCAAAACGGTGCATCATTCTATAGTGACGATTGTAGGGACCCTATGAACGAAGACCACAAAACGGCTCTTGAAGCTGCCGCGTTTCGTCGGTTGGTGGAGCATTTGCGTGAGCGCAAGGATGTTCAGAACATCGATATGATGAATCTTGCTGGTTTTTGCCGCAATTGTCTGTCTCGTTGGTATATGGAGGCGGCTCAAGAATCGGGCCTTAAAATGAGCAAAGAAGATGCGCGCGAAATCATTTATGGCATGCCATATGATGAATGGAAGAAAGCGCATCAGTCCGAGGCCTCAAATGAGCAGCTGCAGGCTTTTAAAGGCAGTCACAATCATGATTGATCCGTTGGTATGTTGTCTTTGTCGGTGTGCCTTTGGGAGATGTTAAGATTGTTGCAAGACTAATTTGGTTAGAGAGAGGTTAATTGTTGGTCCTTGTGCCAGCCGTTGTGTGGCATGGGCCCATTAACCGAAATTTGGAGTAAGAAATGTCAAATCCAGGTGGTGTTGCCGCTGATCAGCTTCGTGCGATTATCGAGCGGATTGAGCGTCTAGAAGAAGAGAAAAAAGCGATCGCAGACGACGTTAAAGACGTTTATGCGGAAGCCAAAGGCAACGGCTATGATGTGAAAGTGATCCGTCAAGTCGTGCGTTTGAGAAAACAGGACAGCAATGAGCGCGAAGAAATGGAAGCGCTGCTGGATCTGTATCTGCATGCATTGGGCATGGCGCCCAGCGCTGAGTAATAAAGAATAAACCTGCCGACAATTGGCAGTATATTATTATGAATCAAAAGCCCCGCTGTTTAGCGGGGCTTTTTGCGTCTACAGGCGATGTTGGGTCGCAAGCATGTGTAGATATAAGATTGGATCTTGCTATGTTTAAATTAATCGCATAAAGATATCTTTATATCTTTGAGGTGATGAATGTTGACGCTTGATGAAATGGTTGGATTGTTGAAGGCGAGTGGAGAGCCGACGCGTATGCGTTTGCTGTCGTTGTTGGCTGAAGGGGATTTGTCGGTCAAGGATTTGACGGCCATTCTGCATCAAAGCCAACCGCGGATTTCCCGCCATCTCAAATTGCTCTATGAAGCCGGGCTGGTCGAGCGTTTGCCGGAAGGGGCATGGGTCTATTATTGCCTCACAAGAGATGAAGCAAAAGGCGATCTGATTGCAGCGGCCTTGCGCCATGTCGACCAACAAGATGTCATGATCCGGCGCGATAGAGAACGGTTGGAGCAGATTCGTACCGCCAGTGCACAGCAAGCCGCTGATTATTTCCAACAGAATGCTGAACGCTGGGACGAGTTGCGTGCCTTACATGTTCCCGAAAGTGCTGTTGAGCAGGCGATTGTAGCCAGCTTGGGGGATAAGCCCATCGATCAATTGCTCGATCTGGGCACGGGCACGGGCAGTATTCTATCACTTTTGGCGCATCAATGCCGTTATGGTCTTGGTTTGGATGCGAACCGCTCGATGCTGGCAATTGCCCGTTCGCGTCTTGATGGTCCCAACCATGGTCACTTGCATGTGCAGCAGGGCAATATTCTCGATTTAGCATCGCTTGATCGCCAGTTCGATTTGGTGACATTGCATCAGGTTCTACACTATCTTGATGATCCTTCGGCAGCACTGGAAGAGGCGAGCAATGTCATTGCTCCGGGCGGGCGCATTCTGGTTGTGGACTTTGCCCCCCATTCACATGAATTTTTGCGAAAGGACCATGCGCACAGGCGATTGGGATTCTCCCACGATGCCATGCGCCGCTGGATGGCTGAAGCAGGCTTCAAACTGACCATCGCAAAGGATCTGGAACAAGAACGCCGATTGGTTGAGATGAGCGATACACCTTTGACCGTGACAGTCTGGGTGGCGACCAAGATGGCTGGCAGCGAGCCGATATGAATTCGGGAATTTTCTGACGGGGGCTTTGAGCTCTTGGTCATCGCAATTATCAAGCCTTGCCTCCCCAAGGCCGACAAACAATGAGTATCGAATTATGAACCACAATGCAGAGCGCAGCGGACGACGCAGCCAGACAGCCGAAAAACTGAATATCTCTTTTGAGTTTTTTCCGCCCAAGACACCTAAAATGGAAGAAAATCTTTGGGCCTGTGTCAAAAGGCTTGCGCCTCTTTGTCCCGATTTTGTTTCGGTGACCTATGGTGCGGGTGGCTCGACCCGCGAGCGGACCCATGCCACAGTTGAACGCATTATAACCGAAACCCATGTTCCTGCTGCTGCGCATTTGACGTGTGTTGGCGCGACCAAAGCCGAGGTGAACGAGGTTGTCGAGTCTTATGCCGCTTGCGGAGTGAAGCATATTGTTGCTCTGCGGGGAGACCCCGCCGACGGGGTGGGCAGTAAATATGTGCCTCACGCGGACGGGTATGTGAATGCGGCTGATCTGGTGGCTGGCATCCGCGATATTGGTGGATTTGAGGTCTCTGTGTCGGCCTATCCTGAAAAACATCCGGAAAGTCCCGATTTTGCTACCGATATCGAAATGTTGCGCCAAAAAGTCGACGCCGGTGCGACCCGGGCGATTACGCAGTTTTTCTTTGATAACGATTTGTATGAAGCTTATGTGGAGCGCGCCCGTCGGGCAGGGATTTTCATTCCCATTGTACCGGGTATTCTGCCTATTCACAATTTTGTCCAGATGGCAAATTTTGCCGGACGGACAGGCGCTAGTGTGCCGCAATGGTTGGCCAACCGGTTTGAGGGATTGGACAATGATCCTGAGACCCATCGTCTGGTCGCTGCGGCGATTGCTGCTGAACAGGTGAATGATTTGCATGAGCGGGGGGTGGATGATTTCCATTTCTACACCATGAACCGCGCCAACCTGTCCTATGCCATTTGTCATCTTCTGGGTATGCGTCCGGTTGCTGTCTAACCCATTGTTGAAATAGATCGAGACGCGGGATTGCCCGCAAAGCCAGTTAAGTGAGTGAAGGAAACCAAGTCATGTCGAGCCTGTCTTTAAGCCCATCGTTTGAGCTGCTGACCCGTCTGGCGTCTGAGCGCATTCTCATTCTTGACGGGGCCATGGGAACCATGATCCAACGTCTCGAACTGCAAGAAGATGATTTTCGCGGTGAGCAATTTGCCATGTGGAATCAGGATCTGAAGGGCAATAATGATTTGCTGTCCATCACGCGTCCAGATGCCATCCGCGATATCCATCGGCAGTATTTTGAAGCCGGTGCTGACTTTGCCGGTACAAACACCTTCTCCTCAACATCGATCGCGCAGGCTGACTATGCCATGCAGCATTTGGCCTATGAGTTGAATGTGGTCAGTGCCAGAATTGCCAAGGAAGCCGCGCTTGCCGTAGAAGCCAGCCAGCCGGGGCGCCATTGTTTTGTTTTGGGAGCAATGGGGCCAACAAACCGGACGGCCTCCATTTCACCCGATGTGAACAACCCCGGATATCGCGCGGTGTCTTTTGACGACCTGCGCATCGCTTACAAAGAAGCTGCCAACGGCCTGCTTGACGGTGGGGCGGATGCTCTGACCGTTGAGACGATCTTTGATACGCTGAATGCCAAGGCGGCACTGTTTGCCGTGGAAGAGGTTTTCGAAGAGCGTGGTATGCGTTGGCCGGTGATTGTATCTGGCACAATCACCGATAAATCTGGCCGCACCTTGTCTGGTCAGACAGCGGAAGCCTTTTATCATTCCATAAGTCACGTCAAACCCTTCGCTGTGGGCCTCAATTGTGCCTTGGGGGCAGCCGAGCTGCGTCAGCATGTCGATAGCCTGTCTCGGGTCGCCGAAACGCTGGTTTCCACCTATCCCAATGCCGGATTGCCGAACGAATTTGGCGAATATGATGAAAGCCCCGAGCATATGGCGGGCTTGCTGGAAGGGTTCGCCCGGGACGGCCTGATCAATATCGTCGGTGGCTGTTGTGGTACGACGCCGGATCACATTCGGGCTATTGCCGAGGTCGTGAAAAAGTATCCAACGCGCGAAGTGCCTAAACTTGCTCCCTATATGCACTTGTCGGGTCTTGAGCCCTTTACGCTGACGCCTGAGACCAATTTCGTCAATATCGGTGAGCGCACCAACGTTACGGGGTCGGCCAAATTTCGCCGTCTGATCACCGAAGGTGACTATGAAGCGGCGCTGGATGTGGCGCGGCAACAGGTGGAAAGCGGTGCCCAGATCATTGACGTCAATATGGATGAGGGCTTGCTCGATTCTGAAGAGGCAATGACGACATTCCTCAATCTGATTGTTGCAGAACCGGACATCTCGCGTGTGCCTATCATGGTGGACAGCTCCAAATGGAGTGTCATCGAGGCGGGGCTGAAATGCCTTCAGGGCAAGTCCGTGGTCAATTCTATCTCGATGAAAGAAGGCAAAGACGCGTTCGTCAAACAGGCCGAACTGGTCAAGCGCTATGGCGCGGCTGTTGTCGTGATGGCCTTTGATGAAAAAGGGCAGGCGGACAGCTACGAGCGCAAAATCCAGATTTGCAAAAACTCCTATGACATTCTGGTCAATGACGTTGGCTTCAGACCTGAAGACGTTATTTTTGATCCCAATGTGTTTGCTGTGGCAACGGGGATCGAAGAGCATAACAATTATGGTGTCGACTTCATCAACGCCACCAAATGGATCCGTGAAAATCTGCCAGGGGCGCATGTTTCTGGTGGCCTATCGAACCTGTCTTTTTCTTTCCGTGGCAACAATCTGGTGCGTGAGGCGATGCATTCAGCCTTTCTGTATCATGCCATCAAGATCGGGTTGGACATGTCCATCGTTAATGCCGGACAGTTGATGGTCTATGACCAAATCGACAAGGAATTGCTTGAGCGTATCGAAGATGTCGTGCTGAACCGCCGCGATGATTCCACCGATCGCTTGCTCGAAATTGCCGAACGCTTCTTGCATAAAAAAGGCGAAGTGCGTGTTGTCGATCTGTCTTGGCGGGAGTTGCCGGTAGAGAAACGCATCGAACACGCGCTGGTTAAGGGCATCAGCGATTATATCGAAGACGATGCTGAAGAAGCGCGCGTCAAATCTGTGCGTACTCTCGACGTTATCGAAGGACCGCTGATGGACGGCATGAATGTCGTTGGTGATCTGTTCGGTGATGGCAAGATGTTCTTGCCGCAGGTGGTGAAGTCTGCCCGCGTGATGAAAAAAGCGGTGGCCTATCTGTTGCCCTTTATGGATGCTGAACAAGACGGCGAGCGTCGCAGCGCGGGCAAGGTGTTGATGGCAACCGTCAAGGGCGATGTGCATGATATTGGCAAAAATATCGTCGGTGTGGTTCTGCAGTGCAACGGTTATGACGTGGTTGATCTGGGGGTTATGGTGTCTTCCGCCACTATTTTGGAAGCGGCGCGGCGCGAGAATGTCGATATCATCGGTCTGTCAGGCCTGATTACCCCATCATTGGACGAAATGTGTCATGTGGCTGCCGAGCTGGAACGTGAAGGCTTTGACAAGCCGTTGCTCATTGGTGGTGCAACGACTTCTAAAGTGCACACGGCGGTAAAGGTTGCGCCCAACTATGTGCGCGGGCAGGCGATTTATGTCACCGATGCCAGCCGGGCTGTCGGGGTGGCGACCAAATTGCTATCGCGTGAAAAAGACGATTATGTCGGGCAAATCAAAGATGATTATGTTCAGGTTCGCGTCAAGCATGAAGCGGCTCAGGACAAGAAAAAACGCCTTACCATCGATGCCGCTCGTAACAATGCTTTGAAGATCGACTGGGATGGGTATCAACCGGTCAAACCGCAGTTCACCGGCACAAAGGTGTTTGACAATTATGACCTTGCAGAGCTTGTGCCCTACATCGACTGGACGCCTTTCTTTTCGACGTGGGAAATGAAGGGGCGCTATCCTGCCATTTTGACCGATGATAAATACGGTGAAGTGGCAACAAGCCTGTTTAATGATGCGCAGGCAATGCTGAAGAAAATTGTCGATGAGAAATGGTTGACGGCAAGGGCCGTGATTGGTCTGTGGCCTGCCAATGCGGTGGGCGACGATATAGCAGTCTATTCTGACGATAGCAAAGGTGATGAGATCGCGCGGTTCTATTCCTTGCGGCAACAGATTGCAGGGCGTGCAGCGCGATCCAATGTGGCGCTGAGTGACTTTGTGGCTCCGATCGATACCCATGTTACCGACTATATTGGCGGTTTTGCTGTTTCAACCGGTTTTGGTGAAGAAAAGTATGTCGCTGCGTTTGATGCGGAAGGGGATGATTATTCCAAAATCCTGATGCAGGCGTTGGCGGACAGATTGGCCGAAGCTTTTGCCGAAGTGATGCACAAACGGGTGCGCCGCGAGTTCTGGGGTTATGGGGCACAAGAGGGGTTGAGTACAGAGGATCTTATTGCCGAAAAATATCAGGGCATTCGGCCAGCGGCAGGCTATCCCGCCCAACCAGACCATACAGAAAAACGTACGCTGTTTGCTCTTCTGGATGCCGAAGCCCGGACTGGCATTCGTTTGACCGAAAGCTGCGCAATGGTGCCGGGATCCGCTGTGTCCGGGCTGTATTTTGCGCATCCTGACAGCTATTATTTCGGTGTTGGCAAAATCGAAAAGGATCAGGTGGCTGATTATGCGGCGCGTAAAGGATGGGACATTAAAGTGGCTGAGAAGTGGCTGGCTCCAATCCTGAACTACCGACCATGAGCTGTTCAGTAGAGCTGATGTATTTGAAGTAATTCTAAAAGTAGAAAAACCGGGAGCAGTCCCGGTTTTTTTGTCCCAAATCTTTAAATAGGCCTGTCTTTTCAACGGCCTTAATCGTCAGCCTCTAACTGCAAAATGATGTCTGGCATTTTGTTGCTTAAATAATGCCAAACACAACAGCTGCTACGAATGCAAAGGCTGCACATACAAACATGAAATTCATAGACTTAATCATGTTATAGCTCCTCCAAGCCTTTTCTTCTGGACCTGAAGTCTAGGATAACTTGGGCGGATCAAAAAGTGAAAAATTATTCATACGCCTTAAAAATGGGCAATTTGGCAGCCTTTTTCTCAATAACCCTTTGTCTCGCCTCGATAAGCCCTGTGACAATTTGTGTCAGAAAACAGGGGATAGAAGGTGAAATTGTCATGCAATATTCATAAATTTTTCAAAATCGCGGCTGGTTATTGACTGTCCTTATCCCTGTCGATCTGGCTCGCTCATGAATATTGCCCATGGTCCCTGCTTGTCGTTCTGGTGCCAGCATATAGGTAGGCACCAGACGCAGGAGCCGAGCAAGCTGTCGGATCATACCTAAACCATGCTTGTAGCTATCTCTCTTGGTGACGTTTGATCGCCCCTTCCAGCCAATGGGCAATATGCAATGTTGCTTGATCGGCCATGTAGGGACCGATGATTTGCACACCCAGTGGCAGGCCATCTTGGGTGGTCAGGCCAGCTATGTTGATGGCTGGAAGTCCGAACAGGGTCCAGATGCGGTTGAAAATCGGGGAGCCTGTTGACGCCAATCCTTTTGGTGCAGGGCCGGGTGCAGAAAGACTTATCAAGGCATCGACATCTTCGAAATGCTCGTCCATTTCCTTGCTGGCATTTTCCGCGCACATGCGGGCTTCGTCATAGTCGGAGGGCTTGATGGTCTGGGCAAAGTCGAGGGTCTGCTTCAGCAAGGGGCTGAGTTGATCGGGGTGGGTCGAGTATTCCCATGCCAAAGCCTGCCGCGCTTCATAATCCTGAATAATCTGATGGGCATGAAAAGCTGCGATGTGGGTGTCGCTTGGTTCTATGTCTATCAAGTCAACGCCAAAGCGCTTGAGGCTTTTGATCAGGTCTTCAAACTGCTGGCGATAGCCGGGGTCTGCTTCCGACCAAGAATGGCTGCGCACGATGCCTAGTCTGGGCAGTTCAAACTGTGCTTCTGGGGCGATTTTGAGGGTGCGCCCTGTCAGCACAGACGCCGCAAATGCCACATCGGCGACGGTTGCTGTAAAGAGGCCTACAGTATCGAGAGACCAGGAAAATTCTTTGATACCAACTTTGGGCAACAGACCTGCGCTTGGCTTGAAGCCTGTGACACCGCAAAAGGCCGCGGGGCGAATGATCGAGCCACCGGTTTGTGTGCCCAAGGCCAAATGGGCCATGCCCGCAGCAACGGCTGCCGCTGACCCCGAAGAGGAACCACCGGGTGTATACTCCAGATTATGCGGATTGCGGGTGGTGCCGGGTTGGAGAAAGGCAAATTCTGTGGTTGCTGATTTGCCCAGCAAGGTGCTACCGGCCTTGCGCGCCTGCGCAACAATTGCTGCGTCCCGTCCGGACATGTGACCGTGATAGATAGGAGAATTGCACTCCGTTGGTAAATCGTAGGTGTCGAATATATCTTTAACGGCCATGCCGATGCCGCTCAATGGCCCGGATGCCTGGGTCGCGTCGTGCAAGGCGGTTTCGCTCAGGGATGAAAAGGCCATGATTTCTGCGTCATACGCTTCGATGCGCGACAGACAGCCTGCTATGGACTCTTGAGGCGTTAGTATGCCGGCGTTGATCGCTTTGAGACATTCCAGAAGGCTAACAGGTCCAACCGTCTCGGGTTTGGTTGGTGATTGTGTCATAACACCGTCCTCACTTTGTTTACCTTTTTCCATCAGAATGCACCCTTATTCCACGGGCTGCAAGCGGGACACTATATATGTTTAACGGTAAGGGCTTCCAAGCGCGCGTGATCTGTATTGTGTTCGGAATGCTGGTTCTTGCCGGCTGCGTCGGTCTTTCAGACATCGAGGAGATAGATCAAGCTCAGTTACAGCGCGATGCTGTGTTGCCTGATCCTGCAATTTCCCTGCAATCTTGTCCGGTTTTTGATCAAGGATTGGTCAAAGCCATGCCTTTGCCTCCAATTAATGACAGAGATGGATGTGGGCATCCATCGCCCTATTTGGTGCAAGGGTGGGATGGGGCATATCCTGTTCGCTTTAGCTCCGATGCCAAGCTCAATTGTGTGATGATGACCCAGCTTTATCGCTTCTTTACAGAGGAGGTCCAGCCGTTGGCGCAGAAGCATTTGGGCCAGCCAGTGAGTGATATCCAAGTGGCGGCGTCATATGCCTGCCGTACTCGCAATAGCAAAAAAGGAGCCAAAATCTCCGAACATGCTCGCCTCAATGCGTTTGATGTCAGTGCCATGACGTTTGCGGATGGCAAGGTTGTGAATGTTGAGGAAGATTGGCATTCCTATAGCAAAAAGGGCAAGTTTTTGCGCAGTTTCAACCGTGCGTCCTGTAAATATTTCACCACTGTTATTGGTCCCGGAGGCGATAAATATCATCAGGATCATATTCATCTGGACCATGGCAAGCACGGGCGAAAAGGCACATGGCGTTTGTGTCAATAAAGGGCTGCCAAAAGGCTGAACATTAAATTTTTGTTATACTTGCTCTCGCAATCGCTTTTGGACTCACCTAGATTTATGATGCGCGCGAAATGGTGGAAAGCGATCAGGAGAAAAAATGAGCATCTGGAGCCAGATTGGCAGTCTGATCGATGATATCCGACATAGCGAAACCCTTGCCTTCGTTGTCGAAAAGATGGCGTCTGCGGTTAAGACTGTGGGTGACCGCTTTGATCGCAAACAATTGACATTTACCGTTGCGATGATTGCCCTGTCTGCCAAAATGGCCAAGGCAGATGGTGTTGTGACGCAGGACGAAATCAACGTCTTTCAGACCATGTTCGAAATTCCCGAAGGGGAAGAGCGCAATGTGGTGCGCATGTTCAATCTCTTTAAGCAAGATGTGGCAGGGTATGAATCCTATGCCAAACAGATTGCGGCGTTGTATGAAGACGAGCCTGAAGCGTTGGAAGATATTATCGACGGGCTGTTTTTGATAGCCGGTGCAGACGGGGTCATGCACAGCCGCGAAATGATGTATCTGGAGCGTGTCTCGGAGATTTTTTGCATTTCCGATCGCAGCTTTCTTCGCATCAAGATGCAGCATGTAAAACCGGATGAGCAGGATCCCTATACCATTCTGGCTGCCGATCGGTCGATGTCTGACAAAGAACTCAAGAGTCACTATCGTAAGCTGGTGCGCGAAAACCATCCTGATAGTATGATTGCCCGTGGTGTGCCGGAAGAGTTTGTGCGCATTTCCACCGAAAAACTGGCTTCTATCAATAACGCGTGGTCGCTGATTGTGATTGAGCGTGGCTTGCGTTAAGAGAGACGCAATTCTGGCGATCTTTGCCTGAGTCTTAGCCCGAGTTTTCTGGGGCCAAACGTTTTTAGGGCCAAAGCGACCTATCCCGATCTTATGGAGTTAATGATGCTGTCAACTGTACAGACCCGATGTGCGTGCGATCTGAAGTCCTCTCCCAATTTTGGTGATCGTAAGGAGGGGCGCAAGGTCGATATGCTGGTTTTACACTATACCGGGATGGAAGATGACGAGCAGGCGCTCAATTGGCTGTGCAATGCGGAGAGCGAGGTATCATCCCACTATTATGTGCATCGGGATGGTTCAATCCTGCAACTGGTTGATGAAGGCGCGCGTGCATGGCATGCGGGCAAAGCCGTTTGGAAGGGCGATGCTGACATAAACAGCTGTTCAATTGGGATCGAAATTGCCAATGCGGGCAATGAAGACTTCCCCAAGGTACAGTTGGATGCGGTCATCGCGTTGGCCAAGGATATTATCGAACGGCACGAAATCGCGCCATACAGGGTGTTGGGCCATTCGGATGTGTCTCCAGGCCGTAAGATCGATCCGGGCAGTCTTTTCCCTTGGCAGGTGTTATCAAAAGCCGGTGTGGGCCATTGGGCTGAACCAGAAACCATTTCGGGTGGGCGTTTTTTCCAAAAAGGCGACGAAGGTCAACCGATCCAAGCTTTACAGTCTATGCTGGGTGTTTATGGCTACGGCATCGAGATAACCGGTGTGTTTGATGATCAGACAGAGACAGTGGTCAAGGCTTTTCAGATGCATTTTCGACCTGAAAAGGTCGACGGGATCGCCGATACGTCAACCATCACAACGCTTTACAAACTAAATGCGATGCTGCCTCAGCTTTAAGGTTAGTGGAGTAGCCGACAATGATAGCCTGCCGCTCATTAAGAGCGGCAGGTTTTGTTGTTTTGGGGGCTAGAGATCCAACACCAACTGAGGCTGGCCATTGGAAGTCTTTTCTCTGGTGGTGCCTTGCGGGCCAACTGTGGCGCTGACACGTTGGCGAAAGGCGGAAAAACTGTCAAATGTCACCACATCGACCGCTTCATCGAATTTGAATGTCAGGCGATACCAACCCTCTGTGACTTGTTTAACGGCAATGATCTCAGCCTCGAACGCTTGGGATAGATAGCGTCCCGAGACCCGATCTCCCACTTGCCAGACACGGCTTGTCTGGTTGCCAAAACTGGCGAACATGGCGTTCCAGTCGCGATGGCCTTGTTGTTGGGCAACCAATTCCAGCGATTTGCTGTGCGAGATCGCGTGTCCGTCTTCGCTCAGTTTGGCACGGAGCAGCTTGGCTTGTTTTTTTGCCTCAGCGAGGGTGCCGGGGTTTTGCGTCATGATTGCACCTCTTTCGGTGTGGCGAACAAGCCCCATTTGCGTTGGGTTTGTCGCGCTGTGTATGTCAGTAAAATGAGTGTTGTTGTGATCAAGAATAGATCTGCGATGGGCGCTGCCAGCCATATGCCTGTTTCACCAAACTGCAGTGGCAGGACAAAAATAAGCGGCAGTACAAACAGATAGCTTTTTGACAGGCTCAGGATCGCCGCACGCGGGGCGTCGCCGATGGCCTGAAAATAGGTAGCAATCATTAGCAAGGGACCGACGCTGAACATCAGGGTGACAATGATCGGCGCAATTCTGGCAACCTCCCCAACTACCATTTCGTCGTCAACGAACATCCGCCCGATGGGGGCTGCCGCTGTTGTCAGGATGAGCTGTGCCAACAGGCAATAGACCAGTGATATCGTCACGCCGATGCGCAGGCTGTTGTCAGAGCGATGCCATAGACTTGCACCATAATTATTGCCCGTGATGGATTGCAGAGCAAATGACAGGCCTAGTAGCGGCAGAAACACAAAGGTCATGATGCGAGTGACAATGCCATAAGCCGCAATGGTTTGCGCATAATGTGGCGTTGCTGCCATTTGCAACGCGGTGATGGTTGCTGTCGAGCCCAAAGCCATGCCGAGGAAATTAAGGCTTTGGGGGGCGCCAAGGGCAAGAATGGGCCGCCAGTTGGCCAATGGCGTGCTGTGCAGCAAATGACATGGTTTCAGCATTGATGGCCCATAAATCCTGAACAGTAAGATGATAGTCAAAGCAAGTGCTTGCGCTATCAAAGTGCCATAGGCCGAGCCTGCCACCCCCATATCAAATTGTGCGATGAGGATATAGTTGAACAGGATGTTGGCAAGGGACACCAACAGGCTCATACCTGCCATCATCATAGCAAAGCCTTCGTTTCTGAGAGCATCGGAATGCACCGACAATACAAACAGCATTGGCGTTGAAAAGATGGTGATGGCGAGATAGGTGTGTCCCATGGACGCCAGTTCTTCAACGCCACCGGCCACCAGAAAGGTGACCTGATGGCCAATGAACAAAAAGGCGATGATCAGCACAAGGCTCAAGGTGATTGCCAGCCCGTGCGCACTGGCAAAGATGTTGCGTGCGTCTGTTGTGAGTCCTGCGCCCAGATGGCGGGCCAGAATACTGGACATGCCACCGGCAACCAGTGTCGATAAGGCAACCACCAACATATAGATCGGGAACATTAAGGTGACAGCGCTGAGCGCATTGGGGCCGACATAGATGCCAAGAAAAATAGCATCCACGACGGACAAGAGGCCGTTCATGCTCATCACAAATACGATGGGCAGCGCGGTTTTGGCGAACAAAGCACCAAGTGGCCCGTTGGTGAAACCATTGGCGGGGGTGCGATGGAGCGCAGAATTGTTGGTAGAGCTGTCCGACGACATCTCAGCCTCCTAATCAAACGCATTTCTAGTCTTTGGATGGGGCTCGCATTGCCACCCACATGAAATGCATGAGGGGCAGGATGTGTCTTCAAATGCAAACCTTCACCGTGGCCTTGTGGCCTGCGAGCGGCAGGTGTCTGCAACCTATGGGGCGGGATATAGAGCGCTCCCATAGGGTCTGTCAAGGGGTGTTATTTCGGCTGTATCAATGCAGCGGATGCTTAACGCCTGTTGCTCAGGGCCTTGATGCTGTCGGCAACGGGTATGCCTTGCTTGAGGCGGGCGTCATCAATCGGTTGGCCATAGGCGGTGGTTATCGGCACGATTCCGGCCCAATGATCGGACGCATAATCCTCCTCGTCGTCTATGGGCATGCCAGAGCGGACCTTGGCGGCTGCGGTCTCAATGGTGACGGAAATAACCGTTGTGGCATTGGCCTCCTTGGTGGTCATTGCACGGGTCTCGTCCCAACGACCCGGGGCCAAATGATCGGTTACGGCAACGAGAGCGTCATATTTTTCCTGCTCATCCTCCACCAGTTTTGCGGTGCCGTGGATGTTGACCGAGCGGAAATTCATCGAATGGTGAAAGGCCGAGCGTCCGACCACCAACCCGTCAACCAATGTGACATTGAGGCAGACTGGTAGGCCTTTTTTGAGCTGTTTTAACAGCCGTGTAGCCTTGGCGCCGTGGATGTAAAGCTGATCGCCAATGCGTGCATAAACCATTGGCAAGACAATTGGATTGCCGTCTTGGACAAAGCCGACTTGAGCTATCAGACCTTCATCAAGGATGGCATGCACGGTGGCTTCGTCATAATGGGCGCGTTTTGCCACGCGAATTTTATTGGCCTCTGTGACGGGGAAGGTTTTTTCTTGGCAAGATGTCTGGGTCATTGGTTGGTCCTGAAATGTTTGCGGCTTGGGCGCATCGTTGCTTTGCTCGATTTTGGGGCTTCTCTGACTTGATAAAATCAAATTTATGGCTCTATATAAAGAACCATAAAGTGAATAATCATAGGGCCAAAAAAATGCTGGCAGGACACATTATGCTGGATCGCTCGTCTGATGATGGCTTGGTGCGGCAGTTGTTTGGGCAAATCCGACAGTTGATTGAACGTGGCGATCTGGTTGCGGGCTTCACGTTACCATCAAGTCGGCAGTTGGCGCTGGCTTTGGGTGTGGGGCGCAATACGGTCGTTATGGCCTATGAACAGCTTGAGCTGGAAGGATATTTGCAATCGGATGGCCGAAGGGGCACCTGTGTTAGTGAGGCGTCGCGCGGATTTTTAGGAGGAGCTCCGGATGCTCGGGATGATGTTGCGCGGGTGCGTACGGCTTCCGCGCCTCGGCTGTCTCGACAAGCTTTGCAGCTTATGTCTGTGGAGAGGCGATCCTTGCCAACACCTTCGACGTTCCAACCGGGGCTGCCGGATGTCCGTAGCTTTCCGCATAACCTGTGGGGGCGCATGCTGCGCCGTGCAGCACGGCACTTGCCGCTACATCCCGACATGGCCGGTTATGCGCATTATTCCGGCTTGCCTGCCTTGAAACAAGCCATCCTTGCCCATGCTGCGGCCAGCCGTGGTGTGATTGCCGAGGTTGATCAGGTGATGATCCTGTCTTCAGCGCAAGCTGCTCTTGATTTGGTGGCGCGGTTGTTGCTCAACCCCGGTGATATGGCCCTGCATGAGGAGCCCGGTTATGGAGGCATGACGGCTGCGCTTAAGGGGGCTGAAGCGCTGTGTCATCCGATTGCCGTGCATCAGCAGAATTCCTTCTCCCAGCTGCTAGACAGATTGCCCGAGGGGGCAGACCCGCGCCTTATCTATACTACGCCGTCGCATCAATTCCCTTCAGGGCAGGTGATGGCTCTACAAGACCGGCTGGCGCTGCTGTCCCAAGCGGACGCCTTGGGTGCGTTTATACTGGAGGATGACTATGATAGTGAGTTTCACTTTTCTGGTGCGCCCATCTCCTGTTTGCAGGGGTTGGATCGGCGGGATGTGGTCATCTATATGGGGACTTTTTCCAAGTCTCTCATGCCCTCGCTGCATGTGGCTTATTTGATTGTTCCCAAGCGGTTGGTGGCTGCAACGCAATTGAGTTTGCGCAACGTTGGGGCGGTGCCCTCCGTTGTGGTGCAACAGGCGCTGGCTGATTTTATGGCCGATGGCCATTTAAGGGCACATGTGCGTGAAATGAATAAGCTTTATCATGCGCGCCGCGATGCTCTTGTTGCTGGTTTGAACCGGCATTGCCGGCCGTTCCTAGCGCCCGTTGTGCCTGATGGGGGTATTCAATTGCCTGCCTATTTCACCGAGCATGCGCTGGGGCGGGGCTTTGACGACAAGACCCTTGTGCCGCTTTTGCGTAAAGACGGTGTGGAAAGCTCTGCATTGTCTTCGCTCTATTGGTCATCCCAATCGAAGGGGTCGTCAAAGGTTAAACAGGGGTTGTTTCTGGGGTATGCGGCTTCAAATCTGGAAGAAATCGAGGCTGGTGTGACGCGCATTGCAACGCGTCTTGATGCGATGGCCTCTTGACCTGTGCGGCGTTAGGGCTTAGGTCCGTGGGACCAGTCGGTCGGGCAGCCGCACCTGTGTCGCGAAAGCAATCAGGTGAGGAAAGTCCGGGCTCCAAGAAAGCACGGTGCCGGGTAACACCCGGCGGAGGCGACTCTAGGGAAAGTGCCACAGAAAGCAAACCGCCTGACCTTGGTCAGGTAAGGGTGAAAGGGTGAGGTAAGAGCTCACCGCGTCTTCAGCAATGCGGACGGCAGGGTAAACCCCACCGGGAGCAAGACCGAATAGGAATGGCGTGGGCCTCGGCCCGGCTTGCTTTCAAGTCAGTCATTCGGGTGGGTTGCATGAGGCATTCAGCAATGGATGCCCCAGATGAATGGTTGCCACGCAAAGGCTTTGGCCTTTGCCGTACAAAACCCGGCTTACAGACCGACTGGTATTTTCTCCTTTTTTAAAAGACAAATATGCCGCTTCGTTTCCAGAGATATGATGCGGGTTTCTCCCTGTTTTTCCGTGAATTAGCCCGAAAATGGACCTGCTGAGTTGGCGTGCCTGACGGCTCTCTTGTCGGGTTTTTATGGCTGTATGTTTCCGAAATTTTCAAAGCCGCAATTCCACTCTTTTTGCTGGAGAGTGCAACCCTTTGTTAACGCTGATTTTCTTACAATAGGGGGCTGGTTATGCCCTATGGACTCCATCAGAATCCATTGACGCCCATATAATCCCATGATATCCCATGAGGATGCGTTTGGAGATTGTGTCTTTAGAAATGACTCGTTTCTTTTTGGCGATATTGGCAGGTGCCGCATTGTGCGGGCGATTTAGTATCTGAATTGTGTTTTCGAGGCGGGATTGTATGGGCGACTTTGTGTCCAAATATGTGAATCGGCTGGATTCAAAGGGACGGGTTTCTATACCTGCGCCTTTTCGGCAGATTCTCACCCGTGAAGGGCAGGAGATGCTGTTCTGCAGTCCGTCTCTGGATTTGGAAGCGGTTGACGCTGGCGGTTTGCGATTGCGCGGTGAAATAGACACCCATCTAGAAAGCTTTGAAGCCTTCTCTGATGAACGAGAAGTCTTGGCGACCGCTTTGCTTGGCGAAAGTGAAACGCTCAAAATTGATAAGGATGGTCGTGTGGTCCTGAGTGACACCATCAAAGCGCATACTGATATAACGGATTCCGTGGTGTTTGTCGGGCAGGGGTTCAAATTCCAGATTTGGCAACCGGACCGTTATGAAGCCTACAAGGCGGAAGCGACGGAACGGGCGCGCGCTATGCGCAAAGCCAAAGCTGCACAAAAACAGCGCGAAGGGGTAGGGCAATGATTCCACCATCCCAAGTCGTGCAAGAGGCCGATTCCGATCGTCATGTTCCCGTTCTGTTGTCGGAAGTTATAAATGCGCTTGATCCCAAAGAAGGCCAATGGATATTGGATGGCACCTTTGGTTTTGGAGGTTATTCCTCTGCGATCTTGCAAGCTGGCGCCTGTGTGCTCGGGGTCGATCGTGATCCGGAAGCCGCTGGACGAGCCGCTGCGATGCAAGAGGAATTTGGCGGGCGTCTCGAATTTGTCGCGGGCTGTTTTGGTGAATTGGCTGACCTTGCCGAAGGGGCAGGGCATGTGCCGCTTGATGCTGTCGTGCTGGACATCGGTGTGTCGTCCATGCAGCTGGATGAAGCAGAGCGCGGGTTTTCCTTTATGCATGACGGGCCGTTGGACATGAGGATGTCACAAAGCGGTCCAACTGCTGCCGACATCGTTAACCAGCATGACGAGTTTGAGCTGGCAAAGATTTTTCGGCAATTGGGCGAAGAAAGTCAGGCTCGGCGCATCGCTGGTGCTATTGGCTCACGGCGCGCGGAAAAGCCCTTTGAAACCACACTTGATTTGGCCAATCTGATTGAAAAAACCATTGGGCGTAATCCCAAGAAAAAGACACATCCGGCGACCAAGGTTTTTCAGGCTTTGAGGATTTATGTCAACGGCGAGTTGGATGAGCTGGTTGATGGGCTTGTTGCTGCGGAAAAATGCCTCAAACCGGGAGGGCGTTTGGTGGTGGTGGCTTTCCACTCCCTTGAAGACCGTATTGTGAAGCGCTTTTTTGCCGAGCGCTCCAAGACCCATTTCGGCGGTTCTCGTCATATGCCGGAACAGGACCTTGCTGCCCCCAGCTTTACGATGCTGGTCAAGGGCGGTGTTGGGCCTGGGGATGAAGAATTGGCGCGGAATCCGCGTGCGCGATCAGCCAAGTTGCGGGCTGGCGTGCGCACAGAGGCCGCTCCTCACGATCTAGATGCGCGCGGGCTTGGGTTGCCCAAAATGCTGGCGGAGAGCCGCTCAGGAGGCCACAAATGAGCAGACTCACAAACTTTCTTCTCTTCTTTTTGGTTTTGATCGGGGCTTTCTGGCTCTATCAGGTCAAGCATGAGGCCCAAGAAGAAGAGAAGAAAATCGCCACATTGGAAAAGCAAATCTCTGCTGAGAATGAAGCACTGCTTTTGCTCAAAGCCGAATGGAGCTACCTCAATCGGCCGCAACGGGTGCAGAGATTGGTTGAGCGTTTCTCGGACCAGTTGCACCTGAAGGCTGTCGACCCGCATCAAATAGGAAGTGCCGCCGATTTACCTGAGCGGATTGAAGGTCCTGCTTTGACGGGTGATGATAAACAGGGACTTGATGCATTTTTAAAAAATGCTCAGCCAGTCCATGCAAGGGTAGAATAGAGGGATGGATATGATGGATACATCCCATGAAAATGTAACGGGTTCGACCTTTCGTCATAGATTTGATTTTGAAGGTGCCAATAAGGTGCGGTCAGAAGGGACCTGCGGTCGCATCCGGCTTTCTATTCTGGTTTTTGTTTGCTGCTTTGCAGTCATGACCGGAAGGCTGGTTATGTTGGGTTTTGCTTCTCCAGCCGTCGCGAGCAGTCGATCCGGCGCGCAAGACGCTATGGATGCTGCCCGTCCGGATATCATTGATCGCAATGGAGAAATTCTGGCGACTGATATCAGAACGGCCTCGATTTTTGCCGAGCCTCAAAAGATCGTTGATATTGATGAAGCCGTTGATGCCCTGACCGGTGTTTTTCCCGACCTGAAATCAACCTGGTTGCGTAAGCGTTTGGCAGGCAAGGGCAGCTTTACCTGGATTAAAAGGGAAGTTACACCGCGCCAACAGCAAGCGGTGCATGAAGCCGGCATTCCCGGTTTGGGTTTTCTGCATGAAAACCGCCGCTTTTATCCTGCCGGAAATACCGCGTCGCATATTTTGGGATTGGTCAATGTCGACAATCAGGGCATTGCCGGCATGGAAAAATATATCGATGATTCCGGCCTGTCGGTGTTACACGACACCGGGTTTGCACGCTCGCGTGATCAAGAGCCCGTACAGCTGTCGGTAGACATTCGCGTGCAACATGCTCTGCGGGATGAACTTTCCAAAAATATGAAAAAATTCAAAGCAATTGCTGCTGCCGGTATCGTGTTAGATGTCGAGACCGGTGAAGTGATTGGCATGGCCTCATTGCCCGATTATGATCCCAATGATCCGAAAAATGCGCAAAAGCCTGACCGATTGAACCGGATGACAGCCGGTGTTTATGAAATGGGATCGGTGTTTAAAACCATTACCATGGCGATGGCTCTTGATTCCGGGCAAGTGACTATCAGCGACAGTTTTGACGCCCGCCAGCCTCTCAGGGTCAAGGGCGCGACGATTAATGATTTTCATGCCAAAAAACGAATTCTATCTGTCCCCGAGATTTTTATTTATTCATCCAACATCGGTACAGCCAAAATGGCATTAAAGGTGGGGCGCGAAAACCACAAGGCCTTTTTGAGAAAAACGCATTTGCTGGATCGGCTTCAGACCGAGTTGCCTGAAAGCCGGTCGCCATCCTTCCCGAAAAAATGGACTGATTTGTCGACGATGACCATTTCATTTGGTCATGGGTTGACTGTTGCGCCTATTCAATTGGCCGCTACCGCTGCTGCCTTGGTCAATGATGGCATGTATATCGGCCCGACTTTCCTGAAACGGGACAAAACGTCAATTAAGGGCGAAACCGAACGGTTGGTGAGCACGGAAACCAGCGCCGCGATGCGATATCTATTGCGATTGAATGCAGAAAAAGGATCTGGCAAGCGCAGCCGGGTTGATGGATATTTTGTGGGTGGCAAAACTGGTACCGCCGAAAAAGTCGTCAATGGCAAATATTCTCACAACCGGTTGCGCAACTCATTCTTGGCGGCTTTTCCCATGGATAAACCCAAATATGTTGTGTTGGTTATTCTGGATGAGCCAAAAGGACTGAAGGAAACCTACGGTTATGCAACTGCTGGTGTGAACGCGGCACCGACTGTTGGCTCGATAATTCGACGTGTCGGTCCTATTTTGGGGGTTATGCCCCGATATGAACAAGAGTTTGTTCCAACAGTGGCTGCGTCTTTTTAAACCTGTAGCCAAAATCAGGTGACAACAAACAAGCCGGAGTGCTGGTGGATGAAACTGTCTGAATTGTTAGGTGTTCTAGACGAGCCCATTGAAGACTTTCTCTTGGCGAACCTCGGCGAGGCTGTTGTTGCCGGGGTCACATCTGACAGCCGGTCTGTTGAGGCCGGCTTTGTTTTTGTCGGTATTCCGGGCCTTCAGGTTGATGGGACTCAATTTGTACCGCAAGCGCTGGAAAACGGTGCGGTGTTGGTCGTTGTTTCCGACCAGTCCGATTTTCCTCCGGATTTTGACGCCAGAGGCAAACCGATCCTGCGCATTCAAGACCCGCATTTGGCGTTGGCGCGTTTGGCAGGAGCCTATTTCCCCGCCCCGCTTGAGCAAGTGGCTGCTGTGACGGGCACCAATGGCAAAACATCGATTGCATCTTTTCTGCGGCAGATCTGGGCAAGCCAAGGCATTGCGGCAGCCAATATTGGCACCATCGGCATCGAAGGCCCGAAGGGCACCCGATATGGTGGTTTGACCACACCGGACCCTGTCGGGTTGATGCAGAGTGTGCAGGGGTTGGTTGCAGAGGGTGTCACACATTTGGCGCTTGAGGCTTCCAGCCATGGTTTGGAGCAAAAGCGGCTTGATTGTTTGTCCGTCGATATTGGCGCCTTCACCAATTTGACCCGTGATCATCTGGATTATCACGGCACGTTTGAAGCCTATCGGGCTGCAAAAAGTCAGCTTTTCAGCCGCCTCGTCCGTGATGGCGGCACGGCGATTATCAATCTGGATGATCCCAGTGGTGCGCATTTTCTTAAAGTTGCCAAGGCCCGTCGCCTCACCTGTCTTACCGTGGGCCGTTCTTCGGACGCCGATCTTATTGTGCGTTCGATTGATGTTGAGGGTTTTGATCAACGCGTGCATTTGGGTGGGATTTGGGGCGAGATTGACTGTTTTGTGCCGCTTGTTGGGTCGTTTCAGGTATCCAACGCGTTGGTTGCCGGTTTGATGGCTTATGCTGGCGGGCTGAAGCCACAAGACATTATTGATGCTATCTGTGGTTTGACGGGTGCCCGCGGACGCATGGAACTGGTGGGGCAGTCTGGGGCTGATACTGCCATCTATGTTGACTATTCGCACACACCGGATTCGCTGGAGGTGGCGCTTAAGGCGCTACGGCCGTTTGTTAAAGGGCGGTTGATATGTGTGTTTGGCGCGGGTGGAGATCGTGATACCGGCAAGCGGCCGTTGATGGGGCAGGCAAGTAACAATTTTGCTGATTATTCGATTGTCACAGACGACAATCCTCGGTCAGAAGATCCTGCTTTGATCCGTGCCGCTGTGATGGAAACGGTTACCAATGGTGTTGAGGTGGCTGGAAGGCAAAAGGCTATTTCGCTTGGTGTGGACATGATGACATCAGGAGACATTTTGCTCGTTGCGGGAAAAGGTCATGAAACAGGGCAGACAATCAAAGGCGAGATACTGCCATTTTCTGACCATGAAGCCATCGCCAAAGCATTGGCCGAGATCGAAAAAGGGGCGGCTCTATGACCCCATTGTGGACGGCTTCTGATTTTGTTGCAGCTGTGTCTCCATCGTTTCAACCTGGGACCATTGATGATGTGATGAGCATATCGATTGACAGTCGTACGGTTGTTAAAGGGGATGCTTTTTTCGCCATCAAAGGTGACCGGTTTGACGGTCACGGGTTTGCGCGGGCTGCGCTCGATAGCGGTGCTTCTGTTGTGGTTCTGGACGATGCACAACGGTCTGAATTTTTAGATATCGCCGAGCGCGTTGTTTTTGTAGATGATGTATTGAGCGCTCTGGAGCGCTTGGGCAAAGCGGCAAGAGCAAGGGTCGCAGGGCGGGTGATTGCTATTACGGGCAGTGTGGGCAAAACCAGCACAAAAGATGCTTTACGGGCTGCCTTGGCGCCAAGTGGTTCTGTTCATGCTGCGGTTTCTTCCTTCAATAATCATTGGGGAGTGCCACTCACTTTGGCAAGAATGCCAAAGGAAATTGAGTTTGGTGTGATTGAAGTCGGCATGAATCACCCTGGCGAAATCCGAAACCTGATTGCGATGGTCAAACCGCATTTGGCAGTAATCACCACCATCGTCGCGGCTCATATTGGCAATTTTGATAGCATCGACGAGATCGCAGCGGCAAAGGCCGAAATATTTGAAGGTGTTGTGGCCGGTGGCGCTGTGCTGATCAATGGTGACAATAGATTTAGCGATTTTCTTAGCGGGGTTGCAAAAGCCCAGGGCATTGATGCTATTCATCGCTTTGGTCGGTCTCAAGACTGCGATGTTCGTTTGTTGGATTTGACGCTGGCTGCGGATGGGTCTGATCTGTCCGTTTCCCTTTTTGGTAATCACGTGCGTTGCCATGTGGCCGCGCCGGGTGAACATCTGGCCCTGAACGCCCTGTCTGTTCTGGGGGCTGTGTCTTTGTCTGGTGGCGATGTTACCAAAGCTTGTGAGGTGCTCGCCCGGCACGGAGCGAGTAAAGGGCGGGGTGAGCGGCACAGTTTGGCGATTGAAGGGGGGACCGTTCAGCTGATTGACGAGAGTTATAATGCCAATCCAGCATCGGTCTCTGCTGCTCTCGCAACGCTGGCTTTGTCTCAAGGGAGTGGCCGTAAAATTGCCGTACTAGGCGATATGCTAGAGCTTGGTGACGATAGCATTGAAATGCATAAAGGGCTTGTCACCTCTTTGGAAAATACTGGTTTAGATCGGGTTTATTTATGTGGGCCGATGATGGCTCATTTGTGGGAAATTGTGCCTATCGCAATGCGCGCCACCTATGCTAATAGCTCTGCGGACCTTATTGCCCCTCTTGTTGCCGATATCTGCGATGGAGATGTGGTAATGGTAAAGGGATCGCTTGGGTCGAGGATGGGACCGATTGTTGCTGCGTTGCTGGGTGAATGCAAAAGATAAGCGGGCCATTTTGTTGGCGCCGCGTTGGAAAGGTCAGACAAACAGATGCTGATGTATCTCGTTGAATTCTCAGATCAATTTTCTGTTTTTAATGTGTTTCGATATCTTACCTTTCGAACGGCTGGTGCGATTATCACGGCATTGTTGGTGGGCTTTTTGTTTGGACCTGCCATTATCCGGTCGCTGCGTGCGCGGCAGGGAAAGGGGCAACCTATTCGCGAGGATGGACCTCAGAGCCATTTGCTAACCAAAACCGGCACGCCCACGATGGGGGGATTGATGATCCTGACCGGCTTGATTTCGGCAACCTTGCTGTGGGCTAATCTGTCTAATCCATATGTCTGGATCGTGTTGGCGGTGACCGTCGGGTTTGGCCTTATCGGTTTTTATGACGATTATCTCAAGGTTTCGCGGTCTTCTCATAGAGGGTTTTCAGGTCGCTTGCGCTTGTCCATCGAGGCCGTCATTGCCGGTTTGGCGTGTTTTGCGGTGGCAAAACTGGGAGAGACTTCTTTCTCCACCTCCGTCACATTCCCGTTTTTTAAAGATACGCTTTTGGATTTGGGTTGGTTTTTTGTACCTTTTGGCTTGTTCGTTATTGTCGGCGCGGGGAATGCGGTCAATCTGACTGATGGCCTTGATGGCTTGGCAATTGTTCCGGTTATGATCGCCAGCGCCACATTTGGTGTTATCGCCTATCTGTCTGGTAACGAGATTTTCGCGGAATATTTGCAAATTCATTATGTGCCGGGCACCGGTGAGCTGTTGGTTTTGTGCGGTGCTATGGTCGGGTCCGGTTTGGGCTTTTTGTGGTTCAATGCTCCTCCGGCCGCGATATTTATGGGCGATACCGGATCTTTGGCGCTGGGCGGTATGTTGGGCGCGATTTCTGTGGCGACCAAACATGAGCTTGTATTGGCGATTGTGGGTGGCTTGTTTGTTCTAGAGGCGGTTTCAGTCATCATTCAGGTTGCCTCGTTTAAACTGACTGGGCGGCGTGTGTTCCGAATGGCACCGATTCATCACCATTTTGAACATAAGGGATGGACCGAGCCTCAGGTGGTGATCCGCTTTTGGATCATCGCGGTTGTGTTGGCTCTTATCGGTCTGGCAACTTTGAAATTGCGCTAATAAAATGTGATGGGGTAGGTGGTCGTCTGGCGTGCCTGCTCGGGTTTAGACAGGCTGCGACTGAGAGAAGACAATGATCCCGATTACCATTTTTGACGACCAAACAGTTGCGGTGTTCGGACTTGGCGGCAGCGGGTTGGCGACATTGGAAGCGCTTGCTGCGGGCGGTGCGCGCGTTGTTGCTTATGATGACAATGAAGCCAGCCGTACCAAAGCGGCTTTGATTGAAGGTGTTGAGATTGTTGATCTGCGCGAAGCAGATTGGTCTTCTTTTGCTGCGCTGGTGCTGGCGCCCGGTGTACCACTGACCCACCCTGAGCCGCATTGGAGCGTCAAACTGGCGCAACAGGCAGGGGTTGAGATCATCGGTGATGTTGAGCTTTTCTGTCGTCAGCGGCGGCATAGCGGCATTGATTGTCCGTTTGTTGCTATTACGGGCACCAACGGTAAATCCACAACCACTGCCTTGATTTCTCATATGCTGAGAGATTCTGGTATGGATGTCCAGATGGGTGGCAATATAGGGACGCCCGTTCTGGCTCTGGAGCCACTTGCGTCAGACCGCATTTATGTCATCGAAGTCTCGTCCTACCAAATCGATCTGGCTCCTAGCATTGATCCGTCCATTGGCCTGTTGCTCAATATTTCCGCCGATCATTTGGACCGGCATGGGGATTTGATGAGTTATGCCAAAATTAAAGCCCGAATGGTTTCGTCTTCGGGCCTTGCCGTTGTTGCGCTGGATGACCGGTTGTCTGCCAATGTCGCATCAAATTTGCGCCTCAAGGGACGGACCATTGTAACAATTTCGGGCTTTGGCAACAGCCGTGCAATGGTGGCTGCCCCTGATGGGGTTTTGCAAAGCATGGAAGGCGATTTTCTGTTCAATCTGGATCAGGCGCGCGCCCTTCGTGGCACTCACAATGCGCAGAATGCTGCTGCGGCGATTGCGGTGGTGCGGCAGTTTGATCTGCCGCCTGCTGCTCTCTCTCGCGGGCTTATCTCTTTTGGTGGTTTAGAGCACCGTATGGAAGAGGTCGGGGCTGCCGATGGTGTGCTGTATATCAATGATAGTAAAGCAACCAATGCGGATGCCGCTGCCCGCGCCTTGGCCTCATTCCGGTCTGTGCATTGGATCGCAGGCGGATTGCCCAAAGAAGGGGGTATTGAGACGCTTGTTGATCTTTTGGATCGCGTTGAGCACGCCTATCTGATTGGCGATGCTGCCGATGAATTTGCGAGAACACTCAAAAAGAACGGCGTTTCCTATAGCATTTGTGCGCATATGGATTTGGCGCTCGCTGCGGCAATAGATGCCTGTAAAGCGGCTGGAGCCGGTGCAAAGGAGCGTGTTGTTCTTCTCTCTCCAGCCTGTGCTTCCTTCGATCAATTCCCCAATTTCACGGTCCGTGGTGATAAGTTTCGCGAGGCGGTGCATGCCTATCTGGAAAGTGGAACCGTACCCATCGATCCAAGCCATTCGTCTGACGAGGGGTTATAATGCGGCGCACGCGCAAGAATATTCTGACCGAATGGTGGTGGACCATCGACCGGCCCATGCTGCTGGCGCTGGTCTTGATGCTGTTCTCCGGTCTTGTTTTGTCTATGGCGGCCAGCCCTGCCGTGGCCGAACGGTTGAATTTGAATTCCTATCATTTTGTCATCAGGCACGCGATTTTTTTGCCTATGGCGCTTGGTTTGATGGTCGGTGTCACCTTTTTGAACCCTCGTACGGTCCGACGCATTGCGTTGGTGGTGTTCGTGGGTGCCTTGCTGGGAATGGTTCTAACGCTGGTTTTGGGCTTTTCAGCCAAAGGGGCACAGCGCTGGATTAGTTTCGCCGGATTTTCGATACAGCCTTCCGAGTTTTTGAAGCCGGCTTTTGTGGTGCTGTCTGCCTGGTTGTTTGCAGAGAATGATCGTCGACCAGAGATTCCGGGCAATCTGTTTTCCATTGTTTTGTTCATGGTTGTGGTTGCGCTGTTGGTTGCGCAGCCCGATATTGGCCAGACTGTTTTGCTCAGTGTGGTTTGGGCTGGACTGTTTTTTATGGCGGGAATGCCGCTTTTTTGGATATTCCTGCTGATGGGGCTCGGGGTTGGTGGACTGACAATGGCTTACATGTTTGTTCCGCACGTTACGGGCCGCATCAATCGGTTCCTTGATCCAGCCACTGGTGACACGTTTCAGGTGGACACAGCAATGGATTCCATCATTCGTGGTGGCTGGTTGGGCACAGGGCCGGGCGAGGGTATGGTCAAGCGTATTTTGCCTGATTCCCACACCGATTTCATTTTTGCGGTGCTTGCAGAGGAATTCGGTATTCTGGTTTGCCTGTTGCTCGTGGGGGCCTATGTGTTCGTGGTGATCAGGGCATTGATGCTGGCATTAAAGACGCAAGATCTGTTTAAACGATTGGCGATTGCGGGCCTTGCACTGCTGTTTGGCCTACAGGCCGTGATCAATATCGCTGTTAACTTGCAGTTGATGCCTGCCAAGGGTATGACGCTGCCATTCATTTCTTATGGCGGGTCGTCGCTCCTGTCTGTTGCTCTGGGAATGGGATTCTTGCTGGCGCTCACACGGCGAAGGCCTGAAGTGGGGCTGGAGCAGGGGCAGTTTTATCAAAATTTTGACTGAGCCGAGTGACGTGCAATAGGAGCCATCCATTGGGTGGGATGCTTAATGACAAAAGTAGTTTTGTTGACCGCTGGCGGGACCGGTGGACATTTGTTTCCGGCACAGGCGCTTGCTCATGTTTTGATTGAGAGGGGCTGGGTTGTGCATTTGGCGACCGACGGTCGCGCAACGCAATATGGTCATGATTTTCCTGCGCAAAGCATTCAGATTATTCCTTCTGCTACACCGTCGGTGAAAAATCCGGTTGTGATGGTCAAAGCGGCACTCAAACTAGCCAAAGGCTATTTTGCAGCACGCAATGTGATCAAAGATCTGAAGCCCGACATTGTTGTCGGGTTTGGTGGCTATCCCACCGTGCCCCCTATGTTGGCCGCGCGTACCATGGGAGTGCCGTCCTGCTTGCATGAGCAAAATGGTGTTATGGGGCGGGCAAACCGGTTTTTGGCCAAAGGGGCCAGCGCGATTGCTGCCAGTTTTCCCATTCTAAAAGGGGCTGAAGGGTTCGACAATAAGCTCACACTGACTGGTAACCCGGTGCGCCCGATGGTGCATGAGGCTGCCAAGACGTCTTTTGCGCCGTTGACCGCTGAAGGCGAAATCCGGTTGGTGGTTTTTGGTGGATCGCAAGGCGCCCGGTTTTTCTCGGAATATATGCCCGGTGCCTTGGGGCGCTTGCCTCAAACAATGCGTGACCGCATTCGGCTTGTCCAGCAATGCCGCACTGAAGATTTGCTGAAGGTGAAAGTTGCCTATCGTGAGTTGGGCATGCAAGCCGATCTGGCACCGTTTTTTGCGGACATGCCGCAAAAGATTGCTGATGCACATTTGGTGATTTGCCGCTCTGGTGCTTCATCCGTCAGCGAGCTGGCTGCGATCGGTCGCCCATCGATTCTGGTTCCCTTGCCCGGTGCGTTGGATCAAGACCAGAAGGCCAACGCTTCGGTTCTGGTCGATGCCGGGGGCGCTTGGGTGTTGGAACAGCGCGGCCTAAGGCCCAATGATATTTCGGATTTGATTGAAGATTTGATTGCCAATCCAGACAAGCTCAGCGCGGCAGCAGAGGCAGCGCGGGGGCAAGGCAAACTGGATGCCGCCAACCAATTGGCGGATTTGGTCGAGGGATTGGCGAAAAACTCAGGAGTTGCCAAATGAAGATGCCACAAAATATCGGTCCAGTGCATTTTGTCGGGATCGGCGGAATCGGGATGTCCGGAATAGCCGAGGTTTTGCTCAAATTGGGTTACACCGTTCAGGGCAGTGACATTTCCGAAAGCGCCAATGTTTTGCGCCTTCGTGACAAAGGCATCAAAGTTGCGATTGGGCATGCTGCCGAGAATATCGTCGATGCGCAGGTTGTGGTGGTCTCCTCGGCTATCAAGTCAGAGAATCCCGAGCTGAAAGAAGCCCGTGCGCGGCAGTTACCTGTTGTGCGCCGTGCCGAAATGCTGGCAGAGCTGATGCGCTTCAAATCGGCGATTGCAATTGGCGGCACCCACGGCAAAACCACCACGACGTCTTTGGTCGCGGCTTTGTTGGATGCGGGCGGCATGGACCCCACCGTGATCAACGGCGGCATTATCAATGCTTATGGCACCAACGCTCGCATGGGTGAGGGCGACTGGATGGTGGTGGAAGCGGACGAGTCCGATGGCACCTTTGTCAAGTTGCCTGCCGACATTGCGGTTGTCACCAATATTGATCCTGAGCATTTGGACCATTACGGAAGTTTTGATGCTGTGAAGGCCGCTTTTGGGGCCTTTGTTGAAAATGTGCCCTTTTACGGTTTTGCAGCCATGTGTCTGGATCACCCTGACGTGCAGGCGCTGGTGGGGCAGATCGAAGACCGCCGGATCGTTACCTATGGTGCGAACCCGCAAGCGGACGTGCGCTACACTGATTTGCGCAATGAAGGCGGGATAAGCCGTTTTTCCATTGTCATCCAAAACCGTAGTAGCGGCGAAAGCGAAGAGATTTCGGGCCTGTCCCTTCCTATGCCGGGGGAACATAATGTTGCCAACGCAACTGCCGCCATTGCCGTGGCACATGAGTTGGGCATTTCGGCGGATGCGATTCGGCGTGGCTTGTCTGGTTTCGGGGGGGTGAAACGTCGTTTTACGCGCACTGGCAGCTGGAATGGCATTGAGATCATCGACGACTATGCACATCATCCGGTGGAGATCGCCGCTGTCATGCGGGCGGCCCGTCAAGCCAGCCAGAATAAGGTGATTGCCGTCATGCAACCGCACCGCTACAGCCGTCTGGAAGATCATTTTGAAGATTTCTGTACCTGTCTGAATGTGGCCGATCATGTGTTGGTTGCCGATGTTTATGCCGCCGGTGAGCAACCGATTGAAGGGTTCAATTCCGAGACGCTTGTTGAGGGTTTGAAAAACCACGGACACCGCAAAGCCGAAATTCTGGGTCCTTCAGAAGGACTTGCGGCCCGCATTCGCGAAATTGCAGAGCCGGGAGATTATGTCGTCTGCCTTGGCGCTGGCAGTATATCCGGTTGGGCCAACGCCTTGCCAGCTGAGTTAAAAGCATTGGCCGGAGAATAACATGGCATTTGAGGATCTTCTGAGCCGTTTTGGCGACTGGACCGATGATGTGCGTGGTCGGCTCAATAGCAATTTTGATATTGCGCCCTATACGTGGTTTCGGGTGGGCGGGCCTGCGCAACTGTTTTTCAATCCGGCAGATGAAGCCGATCTTGCGTATTTTCTAAAACATCTGCCAAGTGACATTCCTGTCACGGTCATCGGGCTTGGCTCTAACATGCTGGTGCGTGATGGAGGGGTTGAAGGTGTCGTTATTCGCCTGTCTGGCAAAGCTTTCACCAGCATTGAGGTGGAGGACGACCTAACGGTGTCTGTTGGTGCTGCGATGCCTGACATGCGCTTTGCGACTCAAATAGCCAAACAGGGGATTGCTGGGTTTTCCTTTTACAAAGGCATTCCTGGCGCCATTGGTGGTGCCTTGCGGATGAATGCAGGAGCCCATGGTGCTGAGACCAAAGATCGGTTGATCGCCGCGCGCGCTGTGGATCGTGCGGGTGTCATTCACGATTTGACACCAGATGATCTGGGCCATGGCTACAGAACCTGCGCAGCGCCTGCTGATTATATCTTCACCAAAGCGATTTATCGTGGTGAAGCGGGTGATCCAGAAGCTTTGAAGGTCGAGATGGGGGAGGTTTCGGCTTACCGCGAAGACAATCAGCCCACCAAGGAACGCACGGGCGGTTCCACATTCAAGAATCCTGACGGCAAAAGCGCTTGGCGCCTGGTGGATGAAGCCGGGTTTCGCGGATTTGAGTTGGGTGGGGCGCAAGTGTCAGCCAAACACACAAATTTTTTGATCAACACCGGTGACGCAACCGCGCAAGACATTGAACGGTTGGGCGAAATGGTGCGGGGCAAGGTGCGAGAGATGACCGGAATTTCACTGCATTGGGAAATCAAGCGCATCGGGTCTTTTGAGGATGACGTGCAGATTGTGCCGTTTCTTGACAGTTAGACACTGGTGTTTTGAAGTGTTTGTTTCATTTTACTAGGTATATATTTACGCGTTTTTGGGCCGCTTTCAAACATTGAAAGCGGCTCTTTTATTTGTGCATTTTTTGTAAACAGGCTTGGGAAAACGCAGATTGTCAGATTCTGCTTATCATTTGTTAGGCATTTTTAACCATAAATGGAGGGGCGTAATGCAAATTGCATGACCTGCAAGGGCTGCCACAGTGTGGGCCAGTAACCATGCAAGTGTCGGTCAGAACGGATGCTGTTTTTGAAAATAGCTTGGTTCTGGCTTGAAAGGTTTAGTTAAATGGCAAAACATGTTGCAGTTCTGATGGGTGGATGGTCGACGGAACGTCCGGTTTCGTTGAGTAGCGGTAAAGAATGTGCGGATGCACTGGAAGCCTCTGGCTTTATGGTCAGCCGTGTGGATGTCCAGCGGGATATCGCCTCCGTTTTGTCAGACTTGAAGCCTGATGTTGCCTTCAATGCCTTGCACGGTCCCTATGGTGAGGATGGGTGCATTCAAGGACTACTGGAAGTGCTGGGTATTCCCTATACCCATAGTGGTGTTATGGCCTCTTCCGTTGCGATGAATAAGGAAAAAGCCAAAGATATCATGCGTGCCGCTGGCGTTCCGGTTGCAGAATCAAAAGTCATGCACCGTCTAGATGCGGCAAAAGAACATGCTTTACCGACGCCATATGTTATCAAACCTGTCAGCGAAGGGTCGAGCTTTGGTGTCTTGATTGTGACCAAAGATCAGCAACATCCGCCAAAAGAGCTTTATTCTGCTGATTGGCCCTACGGGGACATTGTGATGGTGGAACGCTACATTGCCGGACGCGAGCTGACCTGTGCAGCGATGGGGGATCGTGCGCTCGATATTATCGACATCGCGTCTGACGATCACATTTTCTATAATTATGACGCAAAATACGCTCCGGGGGGGTCTTCCCACACTTTACCTGCCGAACTTAAACCGAATGTTTACGAATATATACAATCGTTAACCATATCAGCGCATCATGCGCTTGGTTGTCGAGGCATCTCGCGCGCAGACTTTCGATATGACGAAAGCGTTGGTGATGAGGGCGAATTGATCTGTCTGGAAGTGAATACCCAGCCGGGCATGACGCCAACCTCTCTTGTGCCAGAAATGGCTGCAAAAGCGGGCTTCGATTTTGAACAATTGGTTACTTGGATGGTGGAGGACGCTTCGTGCGACCGATGATAGGCAAATTGGCAAAAGATAAAGGTGAGCGGAGGCGCGCTGCAAAGCAACGCGACTCATTGGCTCCCCGCGCCTATGCCTATGAGCAGCGTCGCCTGCCGTTTTATAAACGTATTATCCCGATCGCAGAAACCTGGCTGCCCCGCGGTGTTGGCTGGGGACTGTCCGTGGGCTTTCTTGCTGTCACGGCCTTGTATGGCTCTATGATCGGTGGAGAAAACCAAACGGCACTGGAACGCGCCTCGACCGTTCTGGGGCTTAAAGTTGAAGCCGTGCTGATTACGGGTCAAAAAGAAGTTACGGAAGCCGAGATTCTGTCAGTCCTTGGGATCAATGAGGACAGCTCCCTGCTGACCTTTGATGCCTATGTGGCGCGCAAGAATCTGGAACAAGTGAGCTGGATTGCCGAGGCATCCGTCCAAAAATTATATCCGAATAAACTACAAGTCGTGGTTCGCGAGCAAAAGCCATTTGCCCTTTGGCAGCGAGGGCAATATGTATCGCTGATTTCCTATGATGGTTCGGTGTTGTCCGATCACATTGACCCAGAGTTTGCTGATTTGCCTTTGGTCGTTGGCCATGGGGCCCAACGCAAAGCGTCAGAATTATTTGAAATACTGGCGCAGTATCCATCACTGGCGCGCAAGACCCGCGCGGTCGTTTATGTGTCGGAACGGCGCTGGGATCTTTATTTCAAAAACGGTGTGCAGGCGAAGTTGCCGGAAATCGATCTGCAGGATGCGTTGGATAACCTGCTGGCGTTTGATGAAGACGGCTCCCTGTCTCGCAAGGATATATCTCTGGTGGATATGCGGTTGTCCGATCGGACTTTTGTACGTATGAGCAAAGATGCCGCCGAAAGACGACGTCAAGCCCTGCGTGATCTTGGGGCCAACGTGGCCAAAGAGGTGGAGACATGAGGGGTTCGCCTTGGAATAAGCGGGAGATGCGCGGTCGTTATCTCACGCAAAAACGGTCATCGGTCATCACCATTCTGGACGTTGGGTCTACCAAGGTTTGTTGCGTGATTGCACGGTTGGTGCCGCGCCCCTTTGGTGAGGCGCTGCGCCATCGCACTCATACCATTCAGGTTCTGGGCTTTGGTCTGCATCAGGCGCGTGGCATCAAATCCGGTGTTGTTGTCGATCTGGATCAGGCCGAAAACTCGATCCGCCTTGCTGTCGATGCGGCAGAGCGTCAAGCGGATATCACGGTTGAATCCTTGATCGTCAATGTATCGTGCGGACGTATCAAAAGTGACACGCTGAGTGCCACAGTTTCGCTGCATGGTCATGAAGTCGATGAAGCCGATATTCGGCGTGTTCTGCAAGCCGGGTCTGAGCATTTGCTGACCATGGATCGCAGTGTGGTGCATTCTATGCCCATCGGCTATTCGCTGGATGGTGGCAAGGGCATCAGTGATCCTCGCGGTATGCTGGGTGATGACCTTGCGGTTGATATGCATGTGGTCACGGCACAAAGTGCGCCTTTGAAAAATTTGGAATTGTGCATCAATCGCTGCCACCTTGATGTCGAAATGATGGTGGCGACACCCTATGCCTCGGGTTTGGCGTGTCTGGTGGATGACGAAGCGGAATTAGGTGTTGCCTGTGTCGACCTCGGTGGTGGGACGACGTCGATCTCCATTTTTGTGGACGGGCAATTTGTGCATTCGGATGCGGTCGCCATGGGTGGTCATCATGTAACGATGGATCTGGCCCGTGGACTTTCAACGCGTCTGGCCGATGCCGAACGTATCAAGACCCTTTATGGCAGTGCGCTGTTGTCCCTGTCTGATGATCAGGAACTGGTGGCCATTCCGCCGGTGGGTGATGACGACAGGGATTTGTTGAATCAGGTGCCGCAGGCGTCCTTGACACGCATTATCCGGCCAAGAGTTGAAGAAATTCTCGAAGTGGTGCGGGATCGCATCGAAGCATCCGGTTTTTCCGGCCATGTGGGCAAACGGGTTGTTTTGACCGGTGGCGGAAGCCAATTGACAGGGATGGCTGAAACCGCGCGTCGGATTCTAAGCCGCAATGTGCGCCTTGGTCGACCATTGGGTGTTGCTGGTCTTCCCGATATTGGCAAGGGGCCTGCCTTTGCAACCGCCGTGGGATTGTTGATTTATCCTCAAGTTGCCCAGATTGAGCAATTTGAGCGTATGACGGTCAAGCCAAGATTGACCGGTACAGATGGCTATCTGGCCCGCATGGGGCAGTGGCTGAAAGAAAGTTTCTGATGCTGATTGGATTTATGCTGTGAAACATGCGTGAATCGTTGATCAGAATCAAGGGGTTGGGTTATATTGCTGAGAAGTGATTCGCCCTGCTGCCCCGATCGGAAAAAGTTGAGTTTAAACGGAGCTACGCATTAGGCGGCGGCTTTTACAGAAGCGGATTGAGATCGGTAATAGTTCGATCCATGCAGTGAAATGAGGGTACAATGACCATCAATTTGAGGATGCCCGACATTACCGAATTGAAACCGAGAATTACGGTGTTCGGCGTCGGCGGTGCTGGCGGTAACGCAGTCAACAACATGATCGAAACCGGCCTTGAAGGTGTCGACTTTGTGGTTGCGAATACAGATGCGCAGGCACTCACCTTGTCCAAAGCTGAACGTATCGTTCAGATGGGCATTGCCGTGACCGAAGGTCTTGGCGCCGGTTCCCAGCCTGAAGTTGGTCGAGCCGCAGCGGAAGAAGTGCTCGACGAAATCAACGATCACCTTAACGGGTCTCACATGGTGTTTATCACGGCCGGTATGGGCGGTGGTACAGGCACCGGTGCTGCGCCTGTGATTGCCCGCACAGCCCGTGAACAGGGTATCCTGACCGTTGGTGTTGTGACCAAGCCGTTCCACTTTGAAGGCCAACGCCGTATGCGGTTGGCGGAATCCGGAATTGACGAACTGCAAAAGAGTGTCGACACACTGATCGTCATTCCAAACCAGAATCTTTTCCGTATTGCCAATGAGAAAACAACCTTCGCCGATGCCTTCTCTATGGCCGATGAAGTGTTGTATTCCGGCGTTGCTTGTATCACCGATCTGATGGTCAAAGAAGGCTTGATCAATCTTGACTTTGCTGATGTGCGCTCGGTTATGCGTGCAATGGGCAAAGCTATGATGGGCACAGGCGAAGCGTCTGGCGAAGGCCGTGCGTTGGCTGCAGCGGAAGCCGCGATTGCCAACCCGCTCCTTGATGATATTTCCATGAAGGGTGCTCAGGGGCTGCTGATTTCTATCACTGGCGGACAAGATCTTACCTTGTTTGAAGTCGACGAGGCGGCCACACGCATCCGCGAAGAAGTGGATGAAGATGCCAACATCATTCTCGGCGCGACGTTTGACGAGAAAATGGAAGGCATGATCCGTGTTTCCGTCGTTGCAACCGGCATTGATCAGGTTTTGCATGAAACCGTGATGCCTGCCGATCAGCGTATGAAAGAGTTGAACGAGCGTCTGCGGACCGTTGCTGCTCCAACCTATGACGTTGAAGCCGATGCACCAGCTGAGGCTGTATCTCTTGAAGCGTCTGTTTCCGATCAGGCAAGTGCTGCTGTGGCTGAGGCCGTGGAAGCGGTCGAGCGTGAAATCAAGCTTCCTGAAATGCCAGTTTCCCGCCCATCACAGCAGGATCCTGAAGTTTCCATCGCGCCCTTTAAGCCTGAAGCTGTGATTGAGCCGGTGAACGAAGAAGAATTTGAAGCTCCAAAATCAGTCGTTGAGGCGCCTGTCGTTGCGGAACAACCTTTCATTCCTGCGATGCCTGAAGTGCCCGAAAATTTGCGCCGTGCAATGCCGAATGTGGATGAATTGCCACCCATGATCCAACGTGAGCTCGAAGCTCTGCGCAATCGTGAAGAATTGGGACATCAGGATGATGAAACGCGTCCTATGAGCCTGTTGAAACGCCTTGCTGCTGTTGGTCTTGGTCGTCGTGAAGACGAACTTGAACAGGCTGCTGGTGGTCATGCACCACAGGCAGCAAAGGCAGCACAGGCTGCTCCGCAAGTGCAGCAAGCCGCACCTGTGCAACAGCCAATGCAGCCACGTGTTCAGCAGCCACAGGCACAACAGCATTATCAGCCCCAGCAAGCGCCTGCGCCTCAAGCCGCTCAGCGTCCTGTGCAAAATGAATTGCCTGCCATGCCGCGTATGAATGCACCTGCTGCACCTCATGCGCCACATTCTTCTCAGCCAGGCATGCCTGCTGCAGGATCGCCTTTTAATGAGTTTGCACCGCGCCAACAACGGCCTACGCAAAACAGCATGTATCAGCCACAGCAGGGTCAGCTGGACCCGCATGGCCGCTCTGTACCAACTGCTGCGCCACAGGCTCAGGGAATCAGCGAAGAAGAACAAGTTGAAATTCCTGCCTTCTTGCGCAGACAGGTGCGGTAACACTCTGTTACATAAACTATAATAAATAGACTGCCAGAAGCCGGGGTTGAGCCAACTCCGGCTTCTAATTTATTGAAATATATGTGTTTTTATTGACGGCTCTATTATCAGTGCGTCGGGATTATTTTCGTAACATAGGGTAAGAAAGCGTGATTTGGTAAACAGATCATTCACACGTTATGTTCGGCTCAAGAAAAGCATAAAGCGTATCATGCGTATCGTTGGCGAAAGAGATTCCACATCTGGATGTGGGCGGCCGACACTGAAAAAACGATAGATACGATTAGGGGCATAAATATGGCAAATTTGCTAAACGCTAAACAGACCACTTTGCGCGAACGTGTGGTGGTGTCGGGTATTGGTGTGCATAGCGGTAAGCCCGTCGAGATGATCTTGCATCCGGCAGACCCCAATACCGGCATTAACTTCCTGCGTGTTGATCGTGAAAATGGCACCGAATTGGAGATCAAAGGATCTTTTTCTTCGGTCATTGATACCCAGCTTTGCACGATTATCGGGCATCCTCAAAAAGGGATGATTGCCACCATCGAGCATTTGATGGCGGCATTGGTTGGCTACGGTGTCGACAATGTTCTGGTTGAAGTTGATGCGGATGAAGTGCCTGTTATGGATGGCAGCTCTCGTGCTTATATCGATGCAATCGATCAGGTTGGCTTGACAGAATTGTCAGCACCGCGCCGCTATATCCGTGTGTTGAAGCCTGTGCGTGTTCAGAATGGTGAGTCCGTCGGCGAATTGATGCCTTATGATGGAACACGGTTTGATGTCACCATCGACTTTGATTGCGATTCCATCGGTGTTCAGACTTTCGACTCTGAAATGACACCAGAGGTGTTCAAACGTGATGTTAGCTTGGCTCGCACGTTTGGGTTTATGTCCGATGTTGAGCGCCTTTGGGCCGCAGGGTATGCGCTTGGGTCTTCCTTGGAAAATTCGGTTGTCATTGGCGATGATCAGAAAATCGTCAATCCTGATGGATTGCGTTATAGCGATGAGTTTGTGCGTCACAAAACACTGGATGCCGTTGGAGATCTTGCATTGGCTGGTGCTCAGCTTCTGGCGCATTTCCGTTCATTCAAAGGTGGCCACAAATTGAATTTCAATATGCTGGAAGCTCTTTTTGCAGATGACAGCAATTGGGAGTGGGTGGAAGCTGCTGCCAGCAAACGGAATTCCATGCGTGTTGGCGTGTCCCATACCAGCCCTGCTATTCAGGCAGCGATGGGCCCTGAAACCAACTAAGCTTGCATTTGTTTTGATAAATTTGGGGTGGCGCAAGTCACCCTTTTTGTTTTAACACTCTATTGGCGGCAAAAATCTTGGGATTGTGGGTGCGATTGTCTTAGATTGTGCGTATAAGTGACTTTGCTGTGAAGATATAGCGAGCAACTTGGCGGTAAGACACATTTTTTCCTAAATTGTGATGACACTGTTGGAAAATTCTACTGCTTTCTTGTAAAGACAAGATAGACGTGGCCTGCGCGGCCGGGCGGATGGATCTGCTTCCTGATTGAAGGGTATGAGTAACGATGGGTTTTCTTTCTGCAAAACGCGGCCGGTTTGGGCTCGCTCTGGTGTTGGCTACCGGCTTGGCGGCTTGCTCCAGCACCGACCCTTCCGAGTTGGCTTTTGAAGAGATTCCAGCCGAGAAGCTCTATGCAGAAGGCCTTGTGGCTATGGAAACCGGCGATGCAAAAGAAGCCAAGAAGAAATTCGAGGAGCTTGATCGCCAGCATCCCTATTCCAACTATGCTCGCAAATCCATGATGCTGACCGCCTATACGCATTATAAAAGCGGTCAATATACAGAGTGTATCTCGGCAGCAAAGCGATTCATTGCACTATATCCCGGTGATGACGATGCGCCATACGCCTATTATTTGATTGGGCAGTCCTACTTCAAACAGATTCCTGATGTTACACGCGATCAAGAATCGTCAGAGCGTGCGATGCAGGCGATGAACGAGTTGATCCAGCGCTACCCCGATTCTGAATATTCCGATGACGCCCGCCGCAAAATCCGTATTACAATGGATCAATTGGCAGGTAAGGAAATGCAGATTGGTCGTTACTATCTCGAGCGCAAAGAGTATATTGCGGCGGTCAACCGGTTCAAAGTGGTGGTAACTGACTTCCAGATGACACGTCAGGTGGAAGAAGGCTTGATGCGTTTGGCTGAGTCCTATCTCGCCATGGGCATTACCCATGAAGCACAAACCGCAGTCGCTGTTTTGGGCCATAACTTCCCGCAGAGCAAATGGTACAAGATTGCCTATGGCATGCTGAATAAGGATGGTTTGGCCCCCAAGGTCAATCGCGGCTCTTGGATGGCACGCCTGTTTCGCTGATAGGCAGTCAAGTTTGCCCCGCACGATAGAAATGTCTCGTCGCATAGAATTGTCTTGTGGGAATGATCTTGTTTTGTTCACGTTTTTGCGCATTGCCTGATTGCTTTTAGATGGCGAATTGTCATAGCATGGCTCGAAATCCGAGTCAGTGAACTGACCAGTTAAGCTCGTCTGATCCAAGAGGAAACCATGCTCGCCTCGCTTTCCATCCGTGACATTGTGTTGATTGATCGCCTGGATCTGGAATTCGGCGATGGCATGACTGTGCTGACCGGCGAAACCGGTGCGGGCAAGTCTATTTTGCTGGATTCTCTGTCGCTTGCACTCGGCGGGCGGGGAGATGGTGGGTTGGTGCGTGCTGGCCAAAAACAGGGCCAGATTGTCGCCAGCTTTGACCTTACGCCCAGCCACCCCGTTTTTTCCCTTTTGGAAGAGCAGGGACTGTCCAGTGGCAGTGATCTTATTTTGCGCCGTGTGCAAAATGGTGATGGCCGCACGCGAGCCTATGTCAATGATCAACCCGTCAGTGCCGGTATGCTGCGCCAGATTGGCGACGGTCTTGTCGAGATTCATGGGCAGCATGATGATCGTGCTTTGGTGGACGTTTCTGTGCATCGCAGTTTGCTGGATGCTTTTGGTGGATTGCAGGGCCAAGTTGCCAAGGTGGGTAAGCTATTCAAGGATTGGCGCAAGGCTGAAAAAGATCTGGCGCATCTGGAACACTCGATTGAAGAAGCACGCAAGGAAGCCGACTATCTCAATGCGTCGGTCGATGAGCTCTCCGCATTTGGCCCCGTTGAGGGGGAAGAAGATGAACTTGCCGCTAAACGCACTGTGATGATGCAATCGGAAAAGATTGCTGGCGATCTGAATGAGGCTTTTGAGGTGCTGGATGGCAATGCGTCGCCCATCCCAACCTTGTCTGGAATGATGCGGCGACTTGAGCGCAAAACCGAACAAATGCCGGGTTTGCTCGATGAAACTTTGCAGCATTTGAATGTTGCGTTGAATGCCTTGGAAGAAGCTCGTGGCAGCCTTGAAGAAGCTCAACGGCAAACGGATTTTGATCCGCGTGAATTGGAACAGACCGAAGAACGGCTTTTTGGTCTGCGGGCGTTGGCTCGAAAACACAAGCTAACCGGCGATGCCTTGGTTGGTTTGTTGGCAAAAATGCGCGAAGAACTCGATACGCTTGATCATGGCGAAGAGCGTTTGGTTGCGCTGCGTCAGGCCGCTGTCAGCACCAAAGCCCTTTATGATAAAGCGGCTGTCGATCTGAGTAAAAAACGCAAGAAAGTAGCCGATGCACTTATTAAAGAAGTGATGGCAGAACTGCCGTCCCTGAAGCTGGAGGCCGCTCGCTTCTTGGTCAATATGACCAGTGATGGTGAGGCGCGCAGTGAAGACGGCATTGATCAGCTTGAGTTTTGGGTTCAAACTAACCCGGGTACCAAAGCCGGGCCGATGATGAAAGTCGCATCCGGTGGGGAGTTGTCTCGCTTCCTATTGGCACTGAAGGTTGCTATGGCCGATAAAGGCTCTGCGCCGACGCTTGTTTTCGACGAGATTGACACCGGCGTTGGTGGTGCGGTGGCCGATGCTATTGGGCGCCGATTGGCGCGCCTTGCTGGCAATGTGCAGGTGTTGTCAGTCACCCACGCGCCACAGGTTGCTTCTCGTGCTGACGCACACATGCGGATTGCGAAAACTGCTGTTAAGGGCGAAAATAGGGTTGCCACGGGGGTCTCTGTTATTGATGGCGATCACCGAGAAGAAGAGATTGCGCGAATGTTGGCGGGCGATGTTGTTTCCGACGAGGCACGGGCGGCTGCTCGCCGTTTGATGTCTGATGAAAAAGCGAGGGCATAAGGCGTGGATCGGCAAACTTTGCGGGACTTGGCCGTTGATCAATTGAACGGTACGCAAGCCGAGCAAGAATTGGCCCATCTGGCTGAAGATATAGCCGAAGCTGATAAACTCTATCACGGTGAAGATACGCCTCTTCTGACCGATAGCCAGTATGATGCCCTGCGTAGACGAAATCGGGCTCTGGAGTTGCGGTTTCCTAATCTGCGGCGTGCAGACAGCCCTACTTTACGCGTTGGTTCTGCGCCTTCCGAAAAATTTTCAAAGATCACACATGCGGTGCCTATGCTATCCTTGGACAATGCGTTCAATGATGAAGATGTTGCTGAATTTGTCATGCGGGTGCGCCGGTTTCTGGGGCTTGCCAGCAGTGAGCCTGTTGCTATCACCGCCGAGCCCAAGATCGATGGCTTGTCTGCATCCTTGCGCTATGAAGATGGCGCGCTGGTGTATGGTGTCACACGCGGCGATGGGGCCGTTGGGGAAGACATCACTGCCAATGTCAAAGCCATCGCTTCTATCCCGCAGCAGCTGCATGGTTCCGAAATCCCCAGTGTGGTTGAAGTGCGTGGCGAGGTCTTTTTCCCCCGCTCGGAGTTTGCGGCGCTCAATGCCCGACAAGAAGAAAAGGGTGGCAAGACATTTGCCAATCCGCGCAATGCAGCGGCGGGCTCCTTGCGCCAGTTGGATGCGGAAATTACTCGATCTCGAAATCTCGCGTTTTTTGCCTATGCTTGGGGTGAGGTCAGTGAAGAATTGGCTCCGACACAATATGAAGCTGTACAGCGTTTTGATGCTTGGGGATTTATGGTCAATCCGCAAATGCGCTGTCACACCACTGTCGAGGCATTGCTGGCACATTACCGCGCGATTGAGGCACAACGCTCGTCGCTGGATTATGATATTGACGGGGTGGTCTATAAGGTTGACCGGCTGGATTATCAGCGCAGGCTGGGCTTTGTATCGCGTGCACCACGGTGGGCCATAGCACATAAATTTCCAGCTGAACGGGCCACCACAAAGCTGCTGGATATTGAAATTCAAGTGGGCCGCACCGGCGCACTCACTCCCGTTGCCAAGCTTGAGCCTGTCACTGTGGGCGGTGTTGTGGTGTCGAACGCGACGCTGCATAATGAAGGTGAAATTGAGCGCAAAGGCGTGCTCATCGGTGATGTGGTCACGGTGCAGCGGGCTGGAGATGTGATCCCTCAGGTTATCGGGCCTGTGCTGGAATTGCGCCCCGAGGGCTTGAAGCCTTTTGATTTTCCGACGAAATGTCCTGTTTGTGGGTCTCATGCCGTGCGGGAAAAAAAGGAAAACGGTGAGTTGGACGCCATCCGTCGCTGTACAGGCGGGCTTATTTGCGCGGCGCAGGCTGTAGAGCAGCTGAAACATTTTGTCTCGCGCAACGCTTTGGATATAGACGGATTGGGTGAACGGCAGGTCACTGCTTTCTATGAAGAAGGCATGATCCACAATGCCGCAGATATTTTCCGATTACGAGAGATTGATGCGGGCAAGAATCGTGGCGAACGTCTTCGAGATCGTGAAGGTTGGGGCCCAACATCGGCACGCAATCTGTTTGATGCGATTGACGCACGGCGGTCGGTTGCTTTGCACCGATTTATATTTGGGCTGGGGATCCGCCATGTGGGTGAGACCACGGCCAAATTGCTGGCGCGGCAGTATGATACCTTTACCGCGCTGCGTCAGGCTATGATCAAGGCAGGGGACGCGGACAGCGATGCCTGGCAGGATCTGTTGGGGATCGACGGGATCGGGGCTATTGTGGCTCGTTCGGTTGTTGAATTTTTCAACGAACCCCACAATGAAGAGGTGCTCGATGCTTTGTTGGCTGCGGTCACCCCTCAAGAAGCCGAAGCTGTACAGACGGATAGTTCTGTTTCGGGAAAAACCATTGTCTTTACGGGCAGCCTTGAGCGCTTGAGCCGATCGGAAGCCAAGAATCAAGCCGAGAGCCTCGGGGCCAAGGTATCTGGATCAGTGTCAAAGAAAACCGATATATTGGTTGCCGGACCGGGGGCTGGGTCCAAGCTGAAAAAGGCGCAAGAACTGGACATCATCATCTATACCGAGGATGAATGGATCGACCTGATTTCTGGTTAGCCGATCCATTTCGTTTGCTGGGTATTTTATGATTTGTGCAATGGCTTGGTTGCTTCAGCCAGCCATGCACGGGTTTTTTCATCCAGATCACCTGACAATTCTGCAAAGACCCTTTCGTGATAGTCGTTGAACCAATCCAGCTCGGACTGCGTCAACAGGCGCGCATCGACGAGTCGGTGATCAATTGGGCACAAAGTCAGGGTTTCAAAGGCATGCATGGCGTCTTCGCCGTCTTTGATTGTTTCTGGCTCTGTGACCGCAAGCAGATTTTCGATCCTGATTCCCCACGCTCCGGTTTTGTAATAGCCGGGCTCATTGGACAGGATGTTGCCGGTTTCCAGAGGCACCGCGCCTGCTTTTGAAATGCGTTGGGGGCCTTCATGCACACACAGATATGACCCCACGCCATGCCCTGTGCCATGGGCATAATCAAGTCCGGCTTGCCACAAAGGCATCCGCGCCAGAGTGTCCAGCTGCGCGCCGTTGGCCCCTTTGGGGAAACGCGCCATAGAAACGGCAATCATGCCTTTGAGAACCCGCGTAAAGCGGTCTTTCATTTCTGTATCGGGTGTACCGATGGCTATCGTGCGTGTGATGTCGGTGGTGCCGTCTGGATACTGGCCTCCTGAATCAACGAGGAAGAGCGAGTTTTGATCAAACTTTCGGTTGCTCGCTTCACTGACGCGGTAATGCACAATCGCGCCATTGGGGCCGGCGCCGGATATTGTCTCAAACGAGATGTCTTTTAAGCAACCAGACGCAGACCTGAAGTGTTCGAGCGCCGAAGCTGCCGCGATTTCATCCAGGCTGTCTGTCGGTGCCATTGTATCAAGCCACGCAAGGAAATTACACATGGCGATGCCATCACGGAGGTGCGCGGTTCGCATTCCTGCCAGCTCAGCCTTATTCTTGGCAGATTTTGGTTTGAGGCAGAGATCCTGGCCAATAACAACTTCAGCACCTGTGGCTTCGATGATGGTTCTGACGGCGAATGGCACCAACTGATCATCCAGCATCCAGTTTTTAACCGAGGCCGCAAGATTGCTGATGATTGTCGGTAAGTTGTCCAGCGGTTCAATTGTGATGCTGTCAGGCAAATGCGCTCGTGTTTCAGCGGTCAGTTTGGATGGATCAATCAGGAGAATGGCTTTGGAGGCCGCCGTAACGATTGCAAAGGCCAGGGGAAGCGGTGCCCTTGGTACATCACTGCCGCGAATGTTGAGCAACCAAGCAATGCTATCACCTTGGGTGATGAATGTTGCATCGGCTTTGCCTTGCAGTTGTTTTGAAATTTTGTTCAGTTTTTCTTCTGCGGTTTGACCAGCCAAACTCATCGGGTGGGGCACAATAGGTGCTTTCGGGCGCTCTGGCTGATTGGTCCAGATCGCGTCAATTGGGTTGGTTTCACAAGCCTTGAGCTCGGCTCCTGCCTTTTCGCAGACATCTTGCAAACGCGCCACGTCTCTGGATCCATGCAGCCACGGATCAAAACCGATCACGTCGCCAGATGACAGATTGGCCTCTAGCCATTTGGAGACCGAGCTTTGAGGAACAGAGATCGGGGTCAATAGCTCTGTGTCGACTTGATCCCGCACTTGCAGGGTGTAGCGCCCGTCGATGAAGACTGCGGCCTTGGTTTTGAGAATGACAGACGTGCCAGCGGATCCGGTGAAGCCCGTCAACCAGCTTAAGCGCTCAGCATAGGGGGCCAGATTCTCACCACCATATTCATCGGCTCTAGGCACAATGAAGCCCGATAGGCCCTGTTCTTGTAATTCCTCCCGCAATAGAGGGAGCCGAACGCGGCCTTGCTCTGGGCAAGCTTGATCGCTAAATTCTTGGAACATGGACGAAATCCTCTGGGATTCATAATGACATTTATTGATTTCTAATGGAAATAGGAGTGGATTGGCAAAGGTTTTTGCAACCACCGACACATCGATGGGGCGCTTATCTACATAGGGCTAAAGTGGCAAATTTGGTCCGGTCTCGCAACCGAATGCAGGTGTTCTAACCTGATATATATCACCTAGGTCTTAACCCGTATTTGCGTTTAACGCGGAGCTCATATTTTCGATATGCAATATTCGCATGGCAGTCTTGAGCAATTGGCTCTTTTTCAAATCACCGCAATGCACCATATTGTTGATGTAAGTCAAGCATGACTGACAGAAACCAAAAGGAAAAACATTATGAACTTCTTTAACCGCGCTTTCGATCGTTACATCCAGTCCCGTGAAGAACAGGCAGAGCGTTTTGTAAGTACTTACATGGCTGACCACGGTATCGACACCATGCTCGAAATTTCTACAGATTCAAAAGATTAATGACTTGGGGTGCTTTTAACGGCTCCAGCTGCTGAAGGGAGCAGGATGGAAGCCGATCAAAGCGCCGGACGGAAGGAATACCGTTCAACAAATTAGTTCCAAGGAAACAAGCGGGTTACGACCCGCTTTTTTCGTATCTGGTCTTCATATTTGATAGGCATGCATTTTTTGAATGGCTGATTTGAAGAAACGTATATTTAATCATGGGTTAATTTCGACCTATACTAAAGTCATAGAGTCCGGATGTCGGGGTCTGATGATAAAAGGATGATGAAATGTCTATCGTTAGCCGTACACTTGGAAAAATATTTGCTGCACGTGAAGAAGAAGCGCGCCGTCACCTACAAATCTATCTACGCACTGCCGACCGCGATTTGCTGGAAGCAAACGGCTTTGATGCAGATGAGTTGAAACTTGGTGACCCTAAATATCTTCCGTTCTGATAAAGATACGCATCTCAGGCCGATTGGGTGATTTGTATCGGCTTGAACAGCTGTTTCCTAAGTTTCTCATTTTCTAAATGGTCTTGGGGCATAGTCTGGAAATTACTAAAAAGAAAAGCGGGCCTTTGGTCCGCTTTCTTTTTTGGTGCTTTACCCGAGCACCAAAACCAGCCATCCATCTTGGGTGATGGAACGGATGAGCCGCATACCTTGTGTGCGATAGGCAGCAATCACTCTTGCGCGTTGATGAGGAAGCAGACCAGACAGAATGATGCGGCCACCAACGCTGGTGTGAGCGGCAAGTTCTGGAGCCATTTGGCATAGAGGACCGGCCAGAATATTGGCAACGATCAGGTCAAATGGGCCTTTTTCCTTAAAAATTGAATGTGAGAAGCCCGTAGCTACCGCTGTTTTCACAAGGGGATGTACCCCATTGATACGGATATTTTCATTTGTTGTTTCAATGGAAATAGGGTCGATATCCGTGGCAATCACTTCTTGCTTTAGCAATTTTGCCAATGCGATAGCCAAAACGCCTGACCCCGTGCCAAGATCGAGTATCCGGCAAGGGCTATAGCTGCGCAGCTCTTCGCTGATGATCTTCAGACAACCGGCTGTGGTGCCGTGATGTCCCGTGCCAAAGGCTTGGCCTGCATTGATCTGAATTGGTATCCGGCCTTTGGTGTTCAGGCCCTTGTCGTGGGAACCATGAACCACAAAGCGCCCGGCCTCAACGGGGGAGAGCCCTTCAAGCGATTTGCTAACCCAATCTTCGTCTTCTAGTTCTTTGATTTTGAGCGGTATTTGCATGGAAAGAGCAGATAATTCAGCCAGTGCAATCTTGTAGGTGTCGGTGACACCCTCTTCGGCAGGATAAAGTGACAAAGCCCAAAGGCCGTTGTCTTCATCAATCTCGAAATTGGAGACTGCAAAGCCGTCTTCTTCAAACACGTTTTCTAGATGTTTGGCGGCGGTTTGAATTTCTTCCAAGTTGCCTTCGGCATAAAGATATTGGGGCATGGCTTTGTCTCACAATCCAAGCCTTTTCTGTTTTACGAAATCAGACAAGGCCGAAATATTGGGTGGGTGCGTAGATTCATGGCCAATTTTTTAGTGGTCATGGCAACGCTTTGGCTTTTGTCAGTCGATAAACCGTCTGGGCTGCAAAGGCAAGCAGGTGCCTTGGTGTGTTTGGTTTTTAGTGCTTTTCTACAAACGAATCGACAACGCGTTTTTGACCTGTTTGGAACTGGATGGTCAGTTTGTTGCCTTCAACAGATTTGACCTCACCATAACCGAATTTGATGTGAAAGACCCGTTCGCCGACTGCATATTTGGCGGGGCCATCTGAAACGCTTTTGGCAACAAGTTCGCCCTCGATCAGGTGAGAGGTGTGGCTGCCATGTGAGGACCCACTTTTTGATCGGTTGGCTTTGTTGGCTTGTGCGCGTTTCCAGCCCGGGGTGTCGTAAGAGCTTTCAAACGGGTCGGATTTATCAAACCGGCTTTTGCCATAGATAGAGCCGCCAACACCGGATGCGCCATAGCCGCCATAGGTGGATTGGGTTTCTTCGATTTCGACATGTTTGTTGGGCAATTCATCCAGAAAGCGCGAGGGAATGGAGTTTTGCCATTTGCCATGAATGAGGCGGTTCTGGGCGACATAAATCTTGGCGCGTTTTTTAGCGCGGGTGATTCCGACATAGGCCAACCGGCGTTCTTCTTCCAGACCCTTGTTGCCGGTTTCATCCAACGCGCGCTGATGGGGAAAGAGACCTTCTTCCCAACCGGGCAAGAAGACGGAGTCAAACTCAAGACCTTTGGCGGAATGAAGGGTCATGATAGAAACTGCTTCGTTGGTCTCGCCGGAATCCCGATCCATGACAAGAGCGATATGTTCCAAAAAGCTGGGCAGAGACTCATATTCTGCAATGGACCGAACAAGCTCTTTCAGATTTTCCAGTTTGCCGGGCGCGTCAGGCGATTTTTCCTTCTGCCACATTTCGGTGTAGCCGGACTCGTCTAGAATGACTTCAGCCAATTCAGAATGTTTCATGGTCGACAGCATCGTGCGCCAATGGTTGAATTGACCAAGCAACCCCTTCAATGAACTGCGTGCACGCGGTTTGAGGTCTTCGGTGCCAACCAGCTCGGCTGCCGCTTCCATCAACGGGATTTCTTGATGCCGCGCCAAAGCGTGAATTTGGCGCACGGTTGCATCACCCAAACCGCGACGCGGTGTGTTGACAATCCGTCCAAAGGCAAGGTCGTCAGCTGACTGCACAACAGCACGGAAATAGGCAAGAGCATCGCGGATCTCGGCGCGCTCATAAAAGCGCGGGCCGCCGATGACGCGATAATTGAGGCCCATGGTGACAAAACGGTCCTCAAACGACCGCATTTGGAAAGACGCACGCACCAGAATGGCGATCTCATTGAGATTGTGGCCATCGCGCTGTTGCGCTTCGATTTGATCACCGATGGTGCGGGCTTCTTCTTCTGAATCCCAGATGGATGTGACTGTAACCTTTTCGGCCTCATCGTCTTCAATCTGATGATGCAGGGTTTTACCCAGGCGGCCTTGGTTGAAGGTGATCAAATGAGACGCCGCGGCCAAAATATGTTCGGTCGAGCGATAGTTGCGCTCTAGGCGGATGACCTTTGCGCCGGGGAAATCTGCTTCAAAGCGCAGGATATTGTCGACTTCGGCGCCGCGCCAGCCATAGATGGATTGGTCATCGTCGCCAACACAGCATATATTGTGGTTGGATTGGGCGAGGAGGCGCAGCCAGAGATATTGCGCTACGTTGGTGTCTTGATACTCGTCCACCAGAATATAGCGGAATTTGTTATGGTAGCTTGAGAGAACATCGGGGTGTTCGCGGAAAAGACGCAGACATTCGAGCAAAAGATCACCAAAGTCGCAGGCATTGAGAATCTTGAGTCGCGCTTGATAGGCGGTGTAAAGGATGAGGCCGCTGCCTTGCGCGAATAAAAAGGCTTCGTCTTGTGGCACTTGCTCCGGCGAAAGGCCGCGGTTTTTCCAGCCATCAATGAACCCGGCAAGCTGGCGCGCAGGCCAGCGTTTTTCATCAAGGCCTTGTGCCTGAATGAGTTGTTTCATCAAGCGGATTTGGTCGTCACTATCGAGAATGGTGAAATTGGACTTGAGGCCAACCAGTTCGGCGTGACGGCGGAGAATTTTAACGCCGATGGAGTGGAAGGTGCCCAGCCATTGCATGCCTTCAACCGACCCACCGATCAGCCGACCAATGCGGTCTTTCATCTCACGCGATGCTTTGTTGGTGAAGGTCACCGACAGAATTTGCCAAGGTGCTGCGCGGCGTGTGGCCAGTATATGACCGATGCGTGTCGTTAGAACCCGTGTTTTTCCTGTGCCTGCACCAGCCAGAACCAACAGGGGACCATCAAGGCTTTCAACGGCTTCTTTTTGTTCCGGATTGAGGCCTTCAAGATAAGGCGTCGGGTGCATGCGTGCTAGTTTGGCCCGAATCCCTTCCTGATCGTCCTCCTGCATTTCATGAGACGGAGGTGCAGAGTTGTTGGCAAAAAGGTCTGGCATGGAGACAATCTGGTCCAAATTAACGGTTCAAGAGGGATGCATTCGGTTCTAATGGTGGCGGGGCCTTGCCGAATCCAGCATTAGAACATTATAGCAACAAATGTGGTTTGTCAGGCGCAAAATATGCCAAACTGTCATCAGCGGTGCTCTTCGACATTGGTGCTGATGAGCTTGTCGTTGAAATAGCGTAACGCTTGGACCTGTTGAGCCCAACCGATGATCCGGCCTTTGTCTTCAGGATCGAGAACCGCGATATCCTCTCCTCCTACAGCGTCAAAGGCTTTGAGAGCCTTTTCCAATGTGTCCATGAGGCGAATGGTTGGTGCGCCTTGAGGCAAAAGCTGTTGCTCTTCTTTGGCATTTTCTGGCAGGGGTTTATAGAATTGGGCGACCTTGACTTCTTTGACAAGAAATTTGTGCGCACCTTCTTGCAGGAAGATGCCGCGCATTTCCAGTTGCCAATGGAAATAGGAGCGGCCATGCAGTGCCAAAGTGATGCCTGTGGCGATGGAGACTGTGAGCAGCAGGGCGATAGACAAGGCATAGCCGCCGGTTAGCTCAAATACAATCATAGTGGTGGATACGGGCGCGCCCAAGACCGCTGCGGCAACCGCGCCCATGCCCAAAATGGCATAGAGGCCGTGGCTTGAAGCCATATCGGGGAAAACTTGTGCAGCGATCAGTCCAAAGGTGCCGCCCGTCATGGCACCGACATAGAGAGAAGGAGAGAAAATCCCGCCGCCAAAACGCGACGCTAGTGTGATCGCGGTGGCTGCCGTTTTGGCAATGATCAGACCAAACAGCATCGCCAGTGGCAATTGTTGGTGCAGGGCTTTGTCGGTTGCTTCATAGCCGACTCCGAGTATTTCGGGATAATAGAGAGCTATGCAACCAATCAGAAAGCCGCCTATCACTGGGCGCAAGGGCAGGGGCATTTTGACGTGTCGAGCGACCCAGTCTGTGCCCATCAAGGTGAACTGGAACAGAACTGCGACAAATGCGCATGTCAGGCCAAGCAGCGCAAAGGCAGGCATTTCCCAGTAGGATGTGATTTGATAGGCGGGAATATCAAAGGCTGCGATGTCGCCAAAGTAAAGGCGTGAGAGCATAGTGCCCATGGCAGAGGCGAGCACAATGGGCACAAATGCCGTCAGGGCATAGTGGCCGAGAATGACTTCATGGGCAAACAAGACCCCTGCGATGGGGGCGTTAAAGGAAGCCGAAACAGCACTGGCGACGCCACAGGCCAGAAGCGTTTTTTTGGACGCCGGTGTGAGAGAAAAAGCCTCGCAAAGCATTTTGGCAAGGCTGGCTCCCAAATGCACAATGGGCCCCTCACGGCCAGCACTGGCACCAGCTCCCAGTGAAATGATGGTCACCGCTGCGCTGTCTAGCCCTTGCCAGAAGCGAAGCCCCTTGCCGCCATGGGCACGGGCCTCGATAACATCGGCCACGGCTTCTGCTCGTTTGATCGGGTGGACATATTCCAGAAACAAACCAACAACCAGTCCACCGATTGTGGGGGCAAGGATAACCACCCATGCAGGTGTGTTTTGCACCGCTGTCAGAATACTTTCGCTATTGGTTCCAAGCCAGAGCCACTGCACCGCACCAATGCCGAGACGAAAGACAATTGCCGCACATGAAACCAACATGCCAATGACAATCGCAAGAAACCACAATTTGGGTTGTTGTGTGGAAAGATAGACACGCCAGTTGGGTTCAATCCAGCTTTTTGACAGTTGCAACGGGTTTAACCAACGCATAAGTCTTGTCTCAGTCCTTCTTGCTGCTGCAACAATTGAATCAGATGGCTCAGTCTGGCGATGGGGGCAGTATAGGCAATGTTGGATAAATCCCAAGCCCTCTTTCAAGGGGATCGTTGAAAATTGCATTGCAGATTTGCTATGCGGCAGTGCGGTAAGCGGTTTTGTTTTCGAAATAATTTTGCTAGGTTCGGTTTTATGCAAGGGCTAAAGAAGAAAGATAAATAATGGTGACCGAACCTCATTTCAGCCGGGTTAGAGATGATGCTGCAACCGCTGCTGTGTGTGATCTGCTTAAGCAGCGTTTTGACGACCGCTTTACGACGGGTGCGTCCTTTAGAGAACAGCATGGCCATACGACCACAAATTTGAAAAATCAGATGCCGGATGGGGTGGTTTTTGTCAAAAACACCCAAGAGGTTTCTGACGTTGTGACGCTGTGCAACGAGCATGACGTGCCAGTGATTGCGTTTGGTACGGGGTCTTCGCTTGAAGGCCATCTCAACGCTCCGTTTGGCGGCATTTCTATTGACTTGTCCCAGATGAATGCGGTGGTTGAAGTGCATCCCGAGGATCTCAATTGTACGGTTGAAGCGGGGGTGACGCGCAAGCAATTGAATGATTATTTGCGCGATACAGGTTTGTTTTTCCCTATTGATCCCGGTGCCGATGCTTCGTTCGGGGGGATGGCTGCGACACGTGCTTCGGGCACCAATGCGGTGCGTTATGGCACCATGAAAGACAATGTGGTTTCGCTGAAGGCTGTTATGCCTGACGGTAAAATCATCACAACGGCGAGCCGTGCCAAAAAAAGCTCTGCTGGTTACGATTTGACCCGTCTGTTGGTTGGATCCGAAGGCACGTTGGGCATTATTACCGAAGTGACGCTGAAGCTGTCGGGCATACCGCAAGCCATTGCTGGCGGAATGTGTGGATTTCCTGATTTGGAAAGTGCTTGCAACGCCACGATCATGACCATTCAGTGCGGGATTCCCATTGCGCGGATTGAATTGCTTGATGTGATGCAAATACGGGCGTGTAATCTCTATTCCAAACTGGATCTGGTCGAGCGACCAACCTTGCTGGTGGAATTCCACGGTACAGAAACGGGTGTGGCGGAACAGATCGAATTATTCGGCGAGATCGTTGCCGATTGCGGCGGATCCGATTTTCAATCCGCGTCTCGTGCTGAAGACCGAACCAAGTTGTGGACGGCGCGCCATGATGCCTATTGGGCATCGCATGAGTTGCGGCCAGGTGCCAAGGGCATTTCGACAGATGCTTGTGTGCCGATTTCCCGACTCGCTGAATGTGTGACGCAAACGCAGCAGGATTTGGAAGACAATGGATTTGTCGCCACAACGGTCGGTCATGTCGGGGATGGCAATTTCCATGTGTTGTTGTTGCTTGACCCCGAAAGTCCCGCTGAGCAAGAAAAAGCAGATGCCTTTTTGTCGCGCCTGGCCCATCGCGCCATTTCAATGGGCGGGACCTGTACAGGTGAACATGGTGTCGGTCAGGGCAAAATGAAGTATATGTTGGAAGAGTTTGGGCCTGCGTTGGCCTATATGGTGGCTATCAAAAAGGCCATTGATCCAAAGAACATCATGAATCCGGGGAAAATGCTACCAAATCTGGGGTAAGGACAACTCCTGATTTGCGGTCAACGGGTTCATTTTGCTAGCGTTTGTTGTGGCTTGATATGGCGTTATGTGTTTGATGCCGTTATGCGAAAGATAAATCCGCGCTGGTCGGATTTTGATGTATGTCCGTTGGCTTGTTGGTTGCTGGTCATGGCCTTAAGGAGACAAGGTTCTGAATAGTCTGTATTTCACCATTGGTGGTACGCTTTTGCTGGCGTTGATCGTGGCGCTGGTTGGGCCGCTTTTTGTCGACTGGACTTCTTATCGCGCAGCATTTGAGCGAGAAGCGACGGTTGTCTTGGGTCAGCCGGTTCGTGTTTTGGGGGCGGCGGATATGCAAATCCTGCCGTTGCCGCACTTGCATTTTGAAAGTGTGCATGTCGGGCCAGACAATGAAGCGCCCATTCTGGTGGTTGATACGTTTGATATGCGCATCGAATTGCTGCCGCTGTTGCAGGGCAAAATTGAAGTGGTCGACATGACATTGCGTTCGCCCATATTGCGGATGCAGCTGGATGAACAAGGGCAATTTGCATGGCGGCAGGACAAGGGCAAGCTTTGGGATATCGATCTGGAGAAAATCAAGCTCAATGATGTGCGCGTTGAAAACGGGCGGATTGCCTTTGACGATAAAAGCACCGGCCGTTCAAAGAACATCACGTCGCTGAATGCGACATTGCAAGCCCGAAGCCTGATCGGACCTTACAAAATCGAGACCTCCTTCCAAATGGATGGAGAACCATATTCCCTGATGCTTTCGACTGGTTCTGCCAGCGAATCCGGCCTTCATCTCAAGAGCTTGTTAACGCCGGTCAACCTGCCCGTCACGCTTGCCATGGATGGCAATGTGAAAGAACAGGAAGATGGTCGTTATCATTATGTCGGCACGACCAGACTAACCAATCAAATCGATGGATTGGAGGAACAGTCTGTTCCTTGGCTGCTCAACGGCGAAAGCGATTTGACCGCATCCTCCTTGGTTCTGCCCAAGTTTGAATTTTCCCACGGTCCTGTTGATCAGGCCTATCGCCTCAATGGGGCGGGGACCATTGATTTTGGCGTCAATCCGCGCTTTGACGTTGTCGTTTCCTCTCGCCAGCTTGATTTGGATCGAGCACTAGGGGAGGGCCCCAATGCGCCAATTGATTTGAAACATGGCATCAGTGTGCTTGCGGATGGTTTGACTAAAATGCCTATTCCACCGATGCCGGGGCGTGTCGGTTTTGATGTGCCCGGTGTCATTCTGGGTGGTGGTATTATTCGCAATCTGCAACTGGACGCCAGTTTGGTGGACAATGGTTGGCAGATTGAAACATTGGAAGCTGATTTGCCGGGGCAAACCCGGTTTGCAATGGCGGGGCTGTTTTCACAGCGCATGGACAGCGTCAATTCCCAGCATGTATTTGAGGGAGAGGCGCGCGTTCGGTCCGATCAACCCTCGGCTTTTGCCAAATGGTGGCTTAAGGATGTGCCCCCAGGCGGGCGCCTTGAACCTTTTGATTTGAGTGGTCAAGTGGTGGTCAAGTCTGATCAGATTTCGATTGCGTCATTGGATCTGGATATAAATGGCGATCGCGCCAGAGGGCAGATAGATTGGTATTTGGGCGATGGCACCGCCGAGAAATCAGGTGCGTTGACCATGCAATTGAAGGCAGATCAGGTCAATCTTGATGTGGTGCAGGGGATCGGGTCTTTGCTATTGGCCAACTCCAGTGGCAAGGCCGCGCCGTTGAGCGATATTAGCCTCGATATTGAAACAGACCGTTTGCTGGCAGGGGACTTTCAAGGCAAAAAAATGGCTGCCAAACTCCGTCTTGCCAATGGTGACATTCGTATTGACCAACTCGTTGTCGACGATTTCGCTGGTGCGTATCTTTCCACGTCAGGCAATTTGCAGAATTTGACAGGAACACCGCGCGGCCGTCTCGAAGGGCAAGTGCGCGCTGATGATCTGAATGGTCTCGCTGATCTTGTTGCACGCTTCCTGCCCGAGCAACCCGTTGCTGACTGGTTTGCCAAAGCGCAAGGGGCTTTGTCTCCTGCAGATGTTACTTTTTCGATCGATGGCGGCACTCAAGGCAGCGGGATTGAAGGAAAGCTCTCTGGCTTATTAGGCGGTGGCGATGTGTCTTTTGGCGGCCATTTGGACGGGTCCTTTGCCAATTGGGCCGATCATGATTTGGCGCTGGATTTGCAAGTGAACAATCCCGATGGCGAAAAGCTGCTTGGCCTTGTCGGGCTGGGGAGCAATGCTATTGCCTTGCCTGCACTTGCTTCTCGGGTTGTTGTTAAAGGGGTGCTTGCAGAAGGCGCGTCATTGGCCCTGTCTCTGCAACCTGAGCAAGGGTCGCTCACGTATGACGGCACGGTGCGTTATAGCGCCAAGGAGGGTGTCGGCACCAAAGGCAAGCTTGCTTTGGACATTGATGATTTGGCTCCCTATTTAATGGCGTCGGGTATCTCGCTAAGCAATCCCGGTCTCGCCTTGCCAGCTAAGCTGATGGCGGATTTGGATCATGCCGATGCCGTGAGCAAGATCAACAACCTTGAAGGTCAGTGGGATGGACAGCCGGTTGTGGGGCAACTGACCTATGAGACAACCATCACAGACAGGCTTTTGAAAGGCCAGTTGGAACTGGGTGATCTGGACGGGATATGGCTTGGTGAAAGTGTGGTTGGTGCGGGCCGCCTTACATCGCTGGATCGCAGTTGGCCCGATACCGCTTTTCTTGCGCCATTGGCAGATGCCGATGCCCATCCGGTCAAGATTGTGCTCGGGGTCAAAGCCCGCAGTTTGGAACTTGCCGCGCCCTATATTTTCCAACAACCAAAGTTTGACCTGATTTGGCGCGATAATGAAGTTGTCGTCAGCAATTTTGACGCCCTTTTGGAAGGGGGCGCAGCTATAGGTGGCTTGCAGCTTGAAAATGTAAATGGGGAAGCTGTTCTGAAGTCGCATCTGCGTGTCACCGATATGGCATTGGCACCCTTTGTTTGGGAACGCGATGGTCGCGCTGTTGCCAATGGGCAGATGGATGTCAATTTTAATGTCGAGACACAGGGGCGGTCTTTGGCGGGGCTTGTATCGGGATTGTCTGGCAATGGCACATTCACGCTTACAGACGGGGTGTTGAATTACATCAATCCGCAGGCTTTTGAGCTGGTGGTGCGGGCCGTAGATAAAGGCTTGGAGCTGAAAAACGATGATATAGCCAAGGCATTCACGGCGCATATGGATGCAGGTTCAACGCGGGTATCCAATCTTGCGGGTGCCTTTCGCATTGCGGGGGGGGCCCTGCGTGCAAACAACATTCAGGCCGATGCGGACATACTGCAATCCCGTGGCAATCTGATGATTGATTTATCGGCTCAGACGATCAATGGCGATTGGTCCATCAAGGTTGAGCCCAATGAGGAGGATGCCGTGACAGGTGCCCAGCCTGAAGTTGGTTTGGTCTTCTCTGGGGATCTTGATGCGCCAAGTCGTGTTGTCGATGTTGCGCCCTTTACCGGCTATCTCAGCATTCGGGCCTTTGAACGCGAGGTTGATCGCGTCGAGCGGTTGCAAGCGGATATTTTGGAAAAAGAACGAATGCGCCGCCTATTGCGTCTGTATCGTGAGCAGGCAAAACACCGTCAAGAGGCTGCTTTGGCCGCTGAACAAGCGGTTGAAACTGCGAAACAAGAAGCACTCCGTCTCGAAGCACAACGCAAGGCCGAGGCCGCTGCCAAGCGGAAACAATTGCAAGAGTTGTTGGCAAAGCAAAAAGCTGAACAAGCCCGCATAGCGGAAGCGGCACAAAAGGCGGCTCTTGAAAAAGCGCGTCTGGATGAAGAAGCGGCCCGCAAAGCTGACGCCGCACGTCAAGCTGACGCTGAACGCAAGGCCGCCGAAGAAAGGGCCCGACGCGAAGCCCAAGCAGCGCTGCGCGCAGAGAATGAACGAAAAGCCGAATTGGAATTCAAAGCCGCTCAAGCGCGCAAAATTGCGATAGAAAAGGCTCGTTTGGCAACCGAAGCGCAACGTAAGGCTGACCAAGAGGCAGTCCGCGTGGAGGCTGCGCGCGCTGAAGCTGAACGATTGGCTGCCGAGGCGCAAAGAGCCGAGCGGGATGCTCAGCGCATTCAGCAACAATCACAATCGGATGATGGCAATGGGCGGGTGCAAAATGGCATCGAAATCCGGCCGCTTCAAGAGCTTAAGCCCGATGCTGATGGTGCAACTCTTTTGGGCATTGATGGGCTTTTGGGCGATGCGGCTCAAGACCCTATCCTGATACAACCGCGGGTGTTGCCTGAAGCTCTGTTTACGTTGCCACAGATTAGAACCGTTCGCCCAACGCAGCAGGAGACAACGAGCCCAGAACAGAACCGCGTTGATCCTTCGGTTCATAATGATTTGATTGAAGAATTGCTCAATTCTCCCGACAGGATCATTCAGTTGGATTAGTGGGTTCTGTCAGATCCGTGTTGTCAGGGATCTGAGCCTTGTAATGATCGAGTACGGAAATGCGAATGGCTGATGAGAGGTTGTTTGCACCGCGATCACGGTCGATTTGGCGGATGATGTCAGCCAGTGATTTATTGCGGCTGGCCGCCAGCGATTTCAGTCCGGTCCAGAACTCGTCTTCCAAAGAAATGGATGTGCGATGGCCTGCGATAGTGACTGAGTGCTTTTTCATGAGGGTGCCAGATTAGCTGCCGTCGCTGTCTGCGGGGGCTGTCGTCAGTTTGTGACCGTCCAAATGCCGATTGAGTTTATCGGATTCTGAGTTTTGTTTGGCCTTCTCCGCCTTGGTGCGGCCAAATTTGGCACGATTGGACTCGGCTCGTTGTTCTTTTTCAACGCGAGCCTTGCTTTTGCGTGCTTGGCGGAGATTGATAATGCTGGCCATTGCTTCTAACAGGTGCCTTTGGCGGGATGATCCCTGAAAAATGTCTATTTCTTGCGAAAAGCATCCAATGACACCACTTCAGCGCCATCTGACTTATCATCCTCTTCTTTTGAGGTCGATGTGTCTGATGCGGTCTGGGCTTCTTCGGCAGATTCTGCTGTTGTGCCTTCGTCCCGCTCCGACGTGGGCGCCATTACGGTGATGATTGCCTCGGATCCTTCATCTGTTTCAAGATCAAGGCTCTCCAACTCATCTTCGACGTCTGTTTCAACTTCGAACTGCAATGAAAAATGGACGCTGGGATCAATGAATGTGATGATTGCGGAATAAGGGATATAAAGTTTTTCCGGGATGCCATCAAAGGAGAGGCCGATTTCAATGGCCTGCTCGTGGGCTGTCATGTCCCAAAACTGATGCTGCAATACGATGGTCATGTCTTCTGGGTATTTTGCCAAAAGCCGCGGCGAAATGCGTACGCCAGTTCCATGGGTGTTAAAGGTGATATAAAAGTGGTGTTCGCCGGGAAGGCCGGTGCGTGACACTTCGGTCAAAACCGTTTTCACCACACCTCGCAAAGCGTCTTGTGCAAGGATATCATAGCGGATCAGGTCTTCACTCATGGGGCCTCCGAATTCTGGAAGATTTGCCGTTCTATTGTCAGTGGCTGCTGCTCAAAGTCAAGCGAGGCAGGCGCTCAATACCTATTCCAGCGGCAGATATCAACCATTGTCAAAGGATTGTCGAAATTAAGTGAAGGCTTCTGTTGCCAGGTGCCTCCGAACCCCGCCTAACCGAGCAAACCGGTTAGGGCTTAAGTGGCTTGTCGCACTGCTTAAGCAGCAGCGAGACGTGAGCCTGCATAGTTGTCATTTGCAACTAAAATATAGCCCGATAACGGCGGTACAATGCCGAGCAAAAACACGATCTTTACACCCTCGTCGATCCTATTTCGCCCCCAGCAAAAACACCGCTTTCTGACGTTGCATTCGCAACGGTGCTTGTGGTGGAGGCGCCGGGTACCGCCCCCGGGTCCGATAGGCTTATTACAAAGGCCATTTATTGCCATAGTCACCGAAGTGACAAATTGAATATAGGGACTAGTCGGTGGGATTAAAAGAGGGAATGATAGCGAAGGCACGGAATTATGCCGCGCTGTGAATGGATTGCAGAATCAGCTATCAGAACACAAAATATGGCATGACGGTTGGGGCATAGACGCAAGGATATCCGGATTTGTTGCAATATAGCCTGATTATGAGGCAGTCAATGGAGACTGCACCGCTACTGGATCTGTGTTTGGCATTTTGCAGAACTGGTCGAGCCGTATTGGCAGCGTAAACAATTCATTCGTAGAATGTTTCTATGAAAACGGTTCAAATTACACATACTCTCTGCCAATTTATTTAGGTAGAGTCAGGGGCGCTCAATGAAGACTTATTTAGACTTGCTTTCAGACGTGATGGAAAGCGGAGTTGATAAAGGCGACCGTACTGGGACAGGGACGCGTTCGGTGTTCGGGCGGCAGGTTCGGTATGATCTGACCGAGGGGTTTCCGCTGTTGACGACCAAAAAGCTCCATTTTAAATCGATTGCTATCGAGTTGTTGTGGTTCTTGCGTGGCGATACCAATACCAAGTTTCTCAAAGAGAATGGTGTCAGCATTTGGGATGAATGGGCTCTTGAAGATGGAGAATTGGGTCCCGTTTATGGAGCGCAATGGCGTGCTTGGCAGGGACCTGATGGTAAATCCTATGATCAAGTGCAAGCGCTTATGGATGGTTTGAAAAACAATCCGAACTCACGCCGTCATATCATTAGCGGCTGGAATGTTTCTGCTCTGCCCGATGAAACAATGACGCCGCAGGAAAATGCTGCAGCCGGTAGAATGGCGCTTCCGCCTTGCCACGCTTTCTATCAGTTTTATGTGGGCGGTGGGCGGTTAAGTGCATCCCTTTATATTCGAAGCAACGATTTGTTTTTGGGCAATCCGTATAACACTGCCAGCCTTGGGTTGCTTACCCATATGCTGGCTCAGCAATGTGACTTGGATGTTGGTGAGATTGTTATTAGCATCGGTGATGCCCACATCTATTCCAATCATTTTGAACAAGTGAAAATGCAGCTCACACGCGAGGTGCGCTCATTGCCGCAATTGAAAATCAAGCGCCGACCCGACTCGATTTTCGAGTATGGTTTTGATGATTTCGAGATTGTTGGATATGATCCGCATCCCCATATCCGTGCACCTATTGCGGTATAGGGTATGTGGCATGACGGACTTTGTTGCTGCATCCTGAGGATCTAGCGGGTGCTGCTTACGACGATCCAACAATCTTGGTATCCTATCAAAAGCCGTGTTCGATCCGGTCATAAACCACCTCGGTGAAGCTGGCAATTTGGGAACCGATAAAGGTACCACTGGCGATCAGTGTTAAAAAAATCACGAGGATCTTGGGAATAAAGGTCAGCGTCATTTCCTGAACCTGAGTCAGTGCTTGGAACAGGGCAATCGCAACGCCGACGACCATGGCTGCGCCAACCGCAGGGCCAGAGCTGACTATGATCGTCCAGAATGCTGCTCGAACCAAATCGAGTGCGTCCATTTCATTCATCAGGAGATTGTCACTCCGGGACCTATAAGAACGTCTGTACCATCTTGCAGCTTTGCCACAACACCATCGGAATAAATGCCGACGGATTCGATTTGTCCCGAAATATTATTGGTGGTGGTGATTGTTTTACCAATCAGGCTCGCCGACTGATTGACGTAAAGTTGGGAAAGCACCGCATCCAGCTTATTATTGGTCTGAATATTTTGCTCGACGTTGGAGAAAGACGCGAGTTGCCCCATCTGCTCGCCCATGTCGGTTGGTTCCGTTGGATCCTGATTCTTCATTTGCGTCACCATTAATTGCAGAAATGAATCATAATCCATGGTTTGGGTTTGCATGGCTGATGAGGTTGAACTCGATGTCGTATCAACAGAACTCGACGGGGTGACGGTAGAGACGCTCATTGTGGGAAATCCTCTGAATTTGCTGTGGATCGGAAGATGTTTCAGTTCGGATCGGAGGGTTAGAGATAATTGGCCGCGGCCGCTGCTTTTTGGGGTTGCACCAGTGATTCCGTCGTGTGAAGCGCGGAGCCATCCAGAATGCTGGCTTCCAGGGGGTAGAGCGCACGGATTTTTTTCATGGCTTCGTAGGTGCTGCCAGCATTCACCATGTCGACAACTTCCTGTACACCAGCGCAGAGGCGATAGTGCTTCAGGGTCTGGGCCAGACTGCGGGAGAAATGCATAAATGTCGCATGCGCGTCATCTGTGTTGCTGGGGGACGTCAGCAACATCTGTGCGACAAAATAAAGCTGGCGTAGAGGAGTGGTTGTTTCGCTGATCTGCATGATCTGGCTTTCGAGCAGAAACTCGACATTGTTTAACAACTCAACCGTGGTTTTCTTTGGAAACCTGATCACAGCGCCGTTGACATAGAAACGCTCGCCAGATTTGAAGGTCAATTGCAACGGTTTCATTGGTTCAATCCATCCCTTATGGTTGTGTTGATGTCGATTAGGCCGTCAATCTCGGCTGTTTCCGCCTCGCGCAAACGCCCCACTTGCTTAATGACAAAAATGCCTATGGAAATGAGGTCTGCGCGCAATTGCGCAGGCAGGTCATTGTCACTGTTGCTCAGGTCTTCTAGCAGGAAGCTCCAGACCATCATCGTATTATGCAGAGCCTGTTTCCCTTCAGAGGATACAAGCCCGTGCTCTTTTGCTGTCTTTAATGCCGTGACCACTTGATCCAAAGCAGACCATTCGTGGTTGCGATTGAACTCGCACGACAGTGCCGTGCTTTCCGCGTAATAGGTGTTATACATTGTGACCCTTGCTACAAAGGAGTTAGCCAAAGACATGCCGTTGGACCACCGGTCAAACGGGGTGTTTAAAGATAGTTCAACAAGCTCATTCCCTGCATCCGGCTGGTGACGGCATAGGTCACCTCTAGCTGGGTTACAGCGTTTGAAAGCAGGACGGAAACTTCTGTTGTGTTCACATTCTCCAACGCCAGAATGCGCTCGTTGATAAGATCGGTTTGCAGGGACAACTTGTCTGATGCCCGTGCCACGCGTGCCTGCGCATTGCCGACCTGCCCTATGCTGGAGTTGAGCTCACCAATAGCCTCTCCGAGCATAGAAACGGCCTTGTTGAGCACCACATCAAAGGTGTTCTGTGTCATATTTTCACCGCCAAGATCGGCGACCATGGTAAAGGCCATAGCAAGTTTGCGCATGGGATCAATATTGGCACTGATGGACGTCTCGATGGTTTCGGACGTTGAAATCCGGTTGACCATTTCCTGATCTGTGGCTGTTGACCAATTGGCATTCCAGTTGCCCGGACTGTCAAATTCATTGGCAAATGCGCCATCCAGATAGCTTTGCATTTGCGCCGCCGTCACGCTGTTCAGTCCTGCATTGTTTTGTGCCATGCCGAACTCGGCCATAAAGGTGGTGTCAACTGCTGTTTTGTTGGCTGAACCCGTGGCGTAATAGTCGGTAATCGGTGTTTCTCCGACATTGATTCCAGCAAAAAGATAGGTGCCGCTGAAGGAGGTGTTCAATGTCGCGACAAGCTGTTCGAGATTGTTTTTTGCTTCGGCGATGGTTACTTCACGACCTGTTTCGCTACCAATGCTGGATACGAGTGTTGCCAGCATTGTTTGCGCGCTGTCGCGTACATTCAGCATGCCGGTCTCGGTGACATCCAAGCGGCTTTTAACCAGCCCATTGGTGTCAACAATGGTGTTGAGGTTTTCGAACTCGCTGCGCATGGAAATGGCTTCGCCGGTTCCTATGCCGAGATCGAGGCCGACATCATATTTTCGCCCCGAGGAAACTTCTGTTTGCAGTTTGGCCAACGCCACACTCTGCTCCATAATGGAGCCACGCGAGGCGGAGGTCAGGGACAATGTAGATATAAAACCGGTTTTCATGACTTACCCCGCGATTTGAAGAAGTTGATCAAGCATTTGATTGATCGTGGTGATGAGTTTGGCGGTCGCTGCATAACTCCGCTCTATTTCCAGCATCGACTGCATCTCGTCATCAATATTGACGCCCGTGATATTGGAAAGGGATTCGGCCGTCCGCGTGACAACCACAGTGTGTTGTTCATTGATGGTGGTGGCCTGTTTGCGTTCTCCTTCGAGCCAGCTGGCCGAAGAGGAAGCAAAAGCGGTGAGTGAATTGCTGGTGTCCACCTGCGTTGCAGGATCAAAGGTCATCGGCGTATCGACATTGGTGATCAGGTCTTGCAGGCGTGTCACATAGCCGGCTTCACCGCCCGTGTTATAGACATAATCGCTGTCAAACGGTTCGGATATGCCACCGTCGCGCAGGCGATTGATATCGCCCCCTTGATCGGGGTCAACGGAGGCGGCAATGGAAATGGACCCTGCCAGACCTGTAACCAACGTACCTGAAGCGGGAACCGTAGGGGAGCCGGAGTAAGTGAACAGACCTGTGCGGTCCGGATTGGTGCCGACCTGATCTGATTCTGAAAAGGCAGTAATCAGGCCGCGGGCTATTTCATCAAGCTGGTTTTGATAGGTTACCGTTACCTCGTCACGGATCTGCATCAGGCCGACAATCTTGCCTTCTTTCAGCTCCATGTTGGCTCCGGGACCAGAAACTCTGACGCCGTCTACAATCAATGCGTTGCCGGTGGTTCCTGCGACATAGCTGTTGGTCGCTTCAAAATTGACCGATCGGGGTGTTGTTTCAAACAGCATGACGCCGCTGTCGGTGGTTACCACAAGGTCGTTGTTGGCACGTGTCTCTGTCCTGATACCCATGAATTCGGACAGTTGCAGAACGATTTGATCCCGTTCATCGAGGGCATCCGTAATGTCCGTGCCTGCTTGCGTGCCGCGGATCACCTCCTTATTGACGTCTTCCAGATTGGATAGCAGGGAATTGATTGAATTGACCGAGTCTGCAATCAAGGCATCGGCCCGCTCTCTCTCGGTCTGTACAGCACTGGTTGCTGTGTTCAGTGTGTTGACCAGATCCTGTGCTCCCGTCAAAACAGCACCGGCAAGAACCGTATTCTGTGGCTCAGCACTATATTGCTGCAAAGCATTGGCAAAGCGGCCCAAGGTTGCGCTAGGGGATCGGGATTCCTGGGGATCGCCAATTGTTTGTGAAAGGCGGGTTACGCCATCAAGAAAGATCTCACTGGTCATGCCCGCTGATGTGGAGCTGATCAAATTGCTGAACAAAGCACTATCGGTGGCTCGATCAATGGCGCTGACATAAACACCACCACTTTGACCATCCTCTGAGCGCAGGGAAGAGATAAGAGCTGTCTTGCGACTGTATCCTTCCTCCGTCGCACTGGTGATATTCTTTGACAGAATTGCGGTTTCTCGCTGACGGGTCGTTAAGGCAGATTGAGCGACCTGCAGGGCAACTGAAAGACTCATGACACGAACCTGTATAAATGGAAGGCGGCTACGCGAGCGACAAAAGGGAAGGGTCGCGTAGCCTCGTTAACCGGAGCTATCTGGAGAGGTTGACCACTTCGGTCAGCAAATCAGATCCGGTCTGAAAAACTTTGGAGTTGGCTGAAAAGGACCGCTGTGCAACCACCATATTGGTCAATTCGGTTGCCAAATCGACGTTGGAGTTTTCAATGGCCATGGAGCGCATCGTGCCTAGTCCGTTTTCTCCGGCAAAGCCAACGACCACATCGCCACTGTCGCTAGAGGTGCGGAACACTTCACCACCCATAGGATCGAGATTGTCCGGGCTGGCGACGTTCGCCAGAGGGATTTTGAAGCGTGCCTCGCGGTTGCCATTCTCATAAACCGCATAAAGCGTTCCATCACTATCGATGGATATGCTTTCGACGGCTTGCGGCGGATTGCCGTTCATTTCAGGATTCACGCTGCCGAACTCTTTGGCCAGCTGGGTCATTTCCGAGAGTGAAAAATTTACACCGGTTTGCCCATCGGGAATGTCAAACAGCACAAAATCGGTGCCAGTGATATCTCCCGTGGTATTGTCAAAGGTCAGGTCTGTCGTGCTTAGCGGGTTGGTGTAAGGGGTGCCAAGGGGGCTTGTCGGAGCCGCAGCGTAGGGGAACCCACCGGTTGCCGGATCTGCATCAGCTTGATTGAATACGGATACTTCCCAGACAGAGCTGGCCGGAGAAGCACTCTTTTTGGTAAAGTAAATATCGACGGTTACTTCGTTACCTAGGTTGTCATAGGTGACCATTGATGTTTTGGCTGTAAAATCAGAGCCCGCAACGTTATCACTTGGCCATGAGCCGGCCAAAACTGCCGTTGCATTTGATGGCAGGTTTCCGCCCATTGAGCCTGCGGTTGTCGGGTCGGCATCTAGCTGCATCTGGGCGACATTAACAGTGGTCATACCGGCCATGGAGTTGGCGACAACAGCGGGTACCCCGCCCGTTCCCAAATCATAACCTTGTAAATAATAACCAGCTGTATTGATTAGATCGCCGGTGTCATCAGCAACAAAACGTCCTGCACGCGTCAAAGCTGGTGTTCCATCGCTATCAGCAACCACAAAGAAGCCATTGCCTTCAATCGCTAGGTCCGTGACACTGGTGGTGAAATCAAGGTTGCCTGCTGTTGAAATCGCGTAACGGGAGCGGGCTTCAACGGCACCCGAATTATAAGTGCCTGACCCCGAAGGCATTGTGATGGAGCTGAATTCGGTCTCCACACGTTTGTATCCAACGGTTGCCGAGTTGATAATATTGTCTGAGACCGCACTTAATTTGCTGGACTGGGCAGACATGCCTGAAACGCTTGAACGCATAACGCCGTATAGGCTCATGATTGCTCTCCTGTCGAATGTAGGGCCCACTCTCCTGATAACAGCGAGCAGAACGCCACCAAGTCCAAAACGGACTGTGAGATGATTACAAACAGAAGATAGACGTGCAGTCTTGCGCGAAACTGATCTCAAAAATTATAGCCATTGATTGAGCTGATTTGGTCGGACAGATGGGGCGGTGGGGGAAGGTGAGGTGAGGTGAGGTGAGGTGAGGTGGGGGGAGTTAACGGTCGGAAACGCCGCCAATATTACTTGCAAAATGTGCGGGATGAATTGGTCCATTTGCCAAAACCGCTTGCAACAAGATTGCCGATGACCGCACAGACATAGCGTTTTTGAGCAGGATTGTTGTTGGGGCCTGCGTGATAGCGAGCCACAGCCATCGTCCAACTGCCTTGCCGATGTTTCAACCGTTTGAGGAATTTGGCGGCGTACATAACGTTGGACTTAGGATCAAACATCTGATCCAGCGAGGAAAATTCTTTGGCATGATAATGGTGATTGATCTGCATACAGCCGATATCTATCAGCTTTTTACCGTTCTTTTGTGCACTATGAAAATGCTTGAGGGCATCCGATTTCGAGGTGGCGAATATAGATTTCCCTGCCACATTCAGGGCATAGGGATGGAGTTTTTTGCCGCGGCCGGTTTCTGTCAATCCGACCGCATACAAGATCCCCAAAGGTACGCTCTCTGCTTGGGAGGCGGCGCGCATTTCCCGTTCGCAAACAGGGTCAAAGGCAGCCTGTCCGGCACAGGCTAGGCTGCTTGTCAGGGCAGCTGAGCTAAAGAGTAATGCCCCTAGACAACGTTCTGTGCGCTTCATGACTTTCCTCATCAGATCCATTTGCAGAGGGATGATCAGACATCAGATTGATGTCGTCTGATTGGCCCGTTGCCTGACCATCGTCTTCATTGCCGCCTTCGCCGGAGTGAGCCTGGTCCCCTGTGCTGAAGCTCGCACCATCTTCCTGCGCGGAGTTTTGACTTTGAGATGAATTGGCGGTCGAGGGGGGGGCGATTTGGCTGCCACTTTTGTCGTCGATGGCGACAATTGAGATGTGATCGGCGCGGTATCCCGCTTTTTGCAGCAGTTGATCCAATGCTTGTTTGTTGCCTTCTAAAATCTTGGCAGTCGCAGCGTTTGATGCTTCCACTCGCACATCAACAGATGTGTCATTGAGCCGGATCGAAAGGCGCACTTTGCCCAGATCTGCAGGATGCAGTTGAATATCGAGAACCCGCAGGGCCTCACTGCCGTTATTGATGCGGAAACTGCCGGTGTCAGGGCGGGGAGCGGTGGCTGTTGTTTGTGGTGTGCTTCCCTGTTGCCCAAAAACCGAAGGCGACAGCTCCTTACCGATCGCTGTACCAACCTGTTGGATGATTGTTCCCGTTGCAGCTATGGTATTGGTCTCCAACGTTGCTGTCGGGGCAAAGTGGGTTTCTTGCCGTATAATAGAAAAACCGTCTTTCATGGCCCTTTGTGTCGGGGTTAAAATCGTCTCTTTGACAATGGGGACGATTTTGTCGAAAGCAGATGCAGGGCGAACGTCAACAGCATAAGCATCAAACAGGCCTGCCGCAGCGTTTGCCATCTGGCTACCCTTAGCGTGCGTTGAAGCATGGTTCTGTGACTGAAGCAAAGGAGAGGATTCCTTTTGCATTCCCTCATTGGCCAAGGAAGCTGTCTCTACCGCAATTTTTTCGGGTGCAACTGCGCTCAAAAGACGCGCGAAAGCAGATTCTGATCCGGTCTGCTCACTCGTGGTAGGCTTGCTGTCCTGGGCGGGCGTGGAACCGTCGCTTTGGAGGTCAATAGCATCAGAAGTGGCAGTCTCACCCTTCTGGGTAGACTTTGACTTCTGTGCATCGATGCCTTCAAAGACTTTGTCAAAATCGGTCTTTTGCTCATCGGTCTCGGTCAGGCTCGTCTCTTTTGAGACAGTCGCTCCGTCCTGTTGCTCCACGCAGCCCTTGAAGGGATGTTGTCCCCGCTGATCGCCTTTTTTACCGATCCCCTGTCCAGAAGATTGATCTTTGGAGCCAATCGGTGATGGCGTTGTGCTTTGCTTCATCGTGCCCAGAGTTTGAATGGCTTGATCCGTCATCGTGCCCCCCCCTGCATCGGTTTGTCAGCAAAAGTCAAAAGCTGGTCCGATGCTTCAAGTTCCAGATGTGCTTCCGAAATTGTCCCTTCATCCCAATCTTCATTTTCCGGTTTTACCAGTGCTTTGTGCGATATAAAGCTTCGGGAATCCGGCCCAGATTGGGGCCAATGGCGGATATTATTCAGGGTTTCTGACACCTGTTCCGCTAGGGCCTGATCTCGTTGGGTCAACAGGTCTCGTTTGACGGCCCAAAGATGCTTTAGCGCAATATCCAATCTGTCTGCCTTGAGTATAGAGCCTGCAAGATAAAGACGTGCGCGGGATCGGTCTGGGGTGTTGTCCATACTTAAAGGCAAGGCCGAACGGGCTGCTTTTTGCGTCAAATCCAAATTGCCTTCCACCAAGCTCGAGTAGGCAAGTAAAAGATAAAATTCGCGGCGGGTGTCCATATCAAATTCAGTGATGGCCCCATCGAGATAATCGAACGTTTCTTCCGACCTGTTGTCACTGAAATGACGCATGGCGAGACCAAAACGACGTCGAAAATCTTCGTTATAAATGGAACTGCGATAATGCCGGATATATTGCAAGGCGTAGGTTTGGAATAAATCCGGTTGGTTCAGAGCAGCAGCGATGGAGACCCCACGGCGCAGGGCTGCTTCCTCGATCAGGGAGCCCGGCATCAGCAGACGGGCTTTGTCTATGGCGACCAAGGCATTCTTTAAATCATGGGGCAGATATAGAACCGCTTGCACCAAGGCGATCTGACCGCCCAAGCTTGGCTCAAGATCCAGTGGTTCGAAAGAGGTCAAATTTGCGTAAGCATCCTCTTTACGGCCCTCTATATAGTCGAGTGCTCCTTGCATCATCGTCATGTCTGCTTCCACGGGTAGCCCAAGAGAGAGCAGATGATGACCGACAGAAGGATGGCCTCCAGACAACAGCAGCAACACCGCTGCTCGTATGTTGCGATGATCGCTCCAATAAACAGGATCGAGGCTTTTAAAATATTCATTCATGCGGCCGAGCAGTCGACGCTGCGCTTTCAAAGCATGAGTGGATCCTTTTGCTGTCTGGCTTTGCAGACCCTGAAGAATACGAATTTGCATAAAGGGTTTCTTTTCTTTATTGGAATCCGGCTTCAGAATCCGGTCTAGCTCTGGGGTGGAATATGGTGAATTGGCCAAATCGACAGCTTCTGCCTGATCAGCATGTTTGGCCGGAACCACTGCGGCGCCCCCCACTACCCGGATTGGGCTTGGTTTTGGCGGTGGGACTGATGCCGCCTCTTGCGCCAGGGTGACTGTTGTCATTTGGGGCACCCCGAGACAGGTGGCAAGGCAGGCAAGAGGCAATAAATTGCGTAATGGTTTCATTGTCCTGCCTCCTCATCGGGCTGCACCAAAATCTCGATACGCCGGTTGTTGGCTGCCTCTGGCTTATCGGGTTGTTTCAACTCTCGATCCGCATAGCCTTCGACCCGCCACAGGCGTGTTTCATCCAGACCACCACGAATGAGCATGTGACGTGCCATATGTGCCCGTGCTGTCGAGAGGCGCCAGTTATCGTTGCCTTTGTTACGGAATGGCCGACTGTCGGTGTGACCCCTGATAATAATCTTACCCTTGACCGTCTTGAGGCTGTTGGCAATTTTTTCGAGCAGTGCGATGGAGCGTGCGGACGGTTCGGATGACCCCACAGCAAACATGCTCCAACTTGGTTTATCGGTGACATCAATCAACATGCCATCTCCCTTCTGGGTGACCGTCAATTCATTGCCAATAACCAAACGGGGAGACTTGCCGAGTTCTTGGGCAAGGCGATCTTTATAGAGCGCGAGCTTCTCCGCTTGTCGTTTCTGTTGAGGTTTGGAAGTGGTTTTTGGCCCGCTGGCATTGGTATCTGTCGGCTCTAGGGAGGCTGCATCCTCGGGTTCTTCTCCCGAGGACGCATGTCGGGTTCCCATCGGAGGTTCAGGAGTAATCTCGGTTGCGGGATCGTTGCCGGTGATAATGCCTTTTACGATTGATGTGTCGCTCAACATCGGATTGATACGCGGCAGTTGGGTCTGAAAGACCTTGCTTTCAATCACTTCAACTTGCAGGTTATCCTGCTCAATCTCCGGTTTTTCAGGTTTTAATTGCCAGTAAAGCGGATCGAATGGGTCCCGCAGCGCAGCCCCTCCCTTATTGCCGATTTTGCCGTCGTTGTCGGAAGCTCCCTCGCTTGGAGACTCTTGCTTTTCCATCTGTTGTGCCGACGCCATAATGCGATTTAGAATGCCATAAGGGTCAGAAAAGATTTCGGCTTCCGAATAGGTCGGCAAATTCTTGAAGTTCGTGGTGCCAGTTTTCTCTACACGCCCGCCATCTGCGCTGAATTTGCGCGGAGTAGATGGGGTGTTGCTTTTGCCGTTGAATTTCTTCCCTTCTTCATTGGCAGTGTCGTCCGGTTTGGGTGCTGCCTCTTCGGGATCTTGCAGCCCCTTTTGATGGGGCGTCATTTCTGCCAGTTTCACCGGGTTGAAATATTGCGCAATATCTTTGCGCGTTTCTTCATCTGTCGCCGAGGCGAGCCACATAACCAGAAAGAAAGCCATCATTGCCGTCATGAAATCGGCATGTGCAATTTTCCAAACGCCCCCGTGCGGGGCATCAAGGTCAGCATCATAGCGTCTGCGTACAATAATGAGCTCGGGTTCACGTTCGGTGGATTCTTCAGCCATGCTGTACGGCCTCCCTGAGTTGAGCCAAATAGGCCGTCAAACGGGTCTCGAAAACGGTCTTGTCCAACTGTAAAGACAGTTCATTTTTTTGGGGCAAGAGGGCCTTGGTCGGATCGTCTTTGGACAGTTCATCTATGGCCAGTTGATCTCTGGCCAATGCATCGACCTTGGCATTTTGGCAACAAGTCGATAGCTGCTGTAAAAGCTCTTTTGATCCCTTGAGCATAGGCGTCTGGGCAACCGATTCATTCAGCGCCGAGGCGGCCACTTCAGCAAATCGGGCGACCATGACTTTGCGCCCCTGTTCGGCCATTAATGGTTCCAAAAGTTCCGCAAGCTGATCAGCAAGTGCTGTTTTGATTTCTTCGAATTGGTGCTCAATATGCCCAGTCAGAGACTCGTATAACAAGTCGGCTAGCTCGTCTTTTTCCTGCTGCAGAGCCCGCCTTGCAGCTTCGCGCTCATGTTCTTGTTTCTCGTTCCAAAGCGTTTCAGCATCGGACAGGCCCTGTGACCACGCCTGTGTTCTCAGGCTCTGTTCATCCATTTTCAGAGTTGCTTGCTCTTCCCGATGGGCTTTTTGAAACAAAATATCAAGCCCACCAAACAGGACCCTTTCCGGGTGCTTTTTCTGTGTTGATGCGCTGGGCAAAACCGGCGTTTCATCAACCAAAGGCAACAAGTCTTTCAGCGCACTGGCCATTATGCATGCTCCGTCTGATAGAACCATTGTTTGAGGATTGCAGCAGACTGTTCTTCATGAAGCTCAACAACCTGTTCCAGTTTGCGCACGGGTGACGCTTCCAGTTTGCGTGACAAGTCTTCTAGCAAGGCCCCGTTGATAGAGGCTTCCGGCGCATCCAGAGCGATGGCGGCTTCTTGCAGATCTACTTCTTGCGGTGCGGCATTGTCATTGGCTATGAGTTTGGGAATTAAGGAATTGACGGCAGGACGCAAGCCAAACCAGATCAGCAGGCCGGACACCAGCAAGATGCTGATGGCATTGATTATGTCGCTCGATTGGCGAAGCAAGACCTGAGAGAATGAATAGGGCTCAAGAGGCGCAAGATCACCTGTACCAACTTCAAAATTGACTGTTGCAACCTTGATCTGATCTCCGCGGGTTTCATCAAAACCGGCTGAGGAAGCTGCCAACTGGCGGATTTCTTCGACATGTTTGTCAAGGGCTTCATTGATGGCGGTTTCTTCGATGCCTTCTTCCAGGGTTTGTACCAAATGCTGGCGGTTGACCAACACAGCAATGGAAAGCCGTTCGACATCATAACCTTCACGTGTTTGTTCTATTTTTTTCGAAGAAATTTCATAGTTGACGGTTTCTTCGCGTCGGTTGTTTTCTTCTATTGATTGATCTTCACCGCCCGCATCAACCTTGCTGTCTGGCAAGTTTTGTTCAACGGTCGTCGGCTTTTGCGACGTTGCATTTTGGGCACTCTCGCTGGCCCTAACCGTTTGAACCGAGCGTTCAATCCGACTGTTGGGATCAAAGATTGTTTCTGCAACACGCTGCTTATCCGTATTCAGCTTGGCAGCGACGGAAACCTGAAAGTTCGACAATCCAAGATAGGGCGTCAGGGTTTTTCTAATGTTTTCCTGAATGCGGTTTGATACACGATCAGCCAGCCCTTCCATTTCACCGGCTGAAGTGTTGTGCTCGCCTTGTCCGGACGCAAGCAGGGTACCACTTGAATCAAGCACCGTTACTTTATCGGGGACCATGCCGGGAACTGCGGCGGCAACAAGAAAGCGCACCGCTTGAGCTGTGTGGAAATTACCCGCCCCCGCTGTTTTGATGACCACAGACGCAGAAGGCGGTTGATCCTTGCTTCTGAAAGAGCCTTTTTCCGGTAAAACAATATGAACTCGCGCCGCCTGTACATCTTTCATGGACTGAATGGTTCGGCCTAACTCACCTTCGATCGCACGAACCCGTGTGATTTCTTGCATGAACGATGTCAAACCCAGAGAACCAAGGTCATCAAACAGTTCATAGCCGGCGCTTTTCCCTCGGGGGAGCCCCCGCTCTGCCAGCAACATGCGAGCCCGCTTGGCCGACGCATGACTCACCAAAACTGCAGAGCTTTCGGTATTGACGTCAAATTGAATACCAGAATCTTGTAAAGCGGATCCGATACGGGTGATGTCTTCCCGATCCAATCCGGAATAAAGAGTGGTCAATTGCGGACGGGAGAGGAGATAGGCTCCACCGCCGACAAAGAATAACGTCAGCACTCCGATTATGCCTAATGCCATCAGGCGTTTTGGTCCCAGTTCTTTGAGGTTGGACCAAATTTTCTCGGCTTGTTCACTACCTGGCATCGAAATTGAAACCCCTTGCACGACTGAGAATTAACTGGGGCCACTATGCGGGCTAAAACTTGCGCGAAGCATGCGTGGGAATTGGTTCGTCCAACTGAATTGCAATCACCCAAAACAAAAAAGCACGCCCCACAAGGGGCGTGCCTTTCATGTCTGTCGCAACATCAAAAGTCTTGATCTGTCTTGCCTTAACGGAACAGTGACAGAATGTTCTCGCTGTTGGAGTTGGCAATCGAGAGAGCCTGAATACCCAACTGCTGTTGAACCTGAAGAGCTTTAAGACGTGTTGATTCCTCGTTCATATCCGCATCAACCAACTGGCCGATACCGCGGTCAAGAGCATCTGTCAGAGCGGACACGAAGTCCTTCTGAAGATCGATACGCTTTTTCACAGAACCCAACAGAGTAGCCGAGTCGGTGATTTCAGCCATTGCAGCGTCGACGTCGCTGATTGCCGCATCAAGGGCTGCTGTATCGGCTGCATCATCAGTAATCGCACTGATGTCGATGGTAGCAACACTGTCACCAATCATGTTGCCGGCAGCGGCTGTGCGGGCTTTATCGAGAACACCAGCCTGAGTAGATGCTTCAAACAACTGCGTAGCAGTGGTATCGATGTCGATGGTGGAGATTGTAATGGCACCACCGGCACGACTGAAGGAAGAAACAACACTTTTTGTTGCGGAGTAGCCAGTTGCTGAGGCATCAGTTGACAGCCAGTTTTCAGAGTTGAACACGGCGGAGTCTGCGATGGTCTGAAGCTGGTTTTGCAGCTCAGAAATATCAGACTGAATTTTGCCACGGTCAACGCCAGGCTGTTTGGCAGCAACGAGTTTTGCCTTGATTTCGTCAACAACTTCAACGGTAGAGTTCATGGCTGTATACATGGTGTCAACCGTTGCAGCACCGAGACCCAGAGCATCCTGTACGGCGGACAAAGCTGAGTTGTCCGAACGCATAGTGGTTGCAATAGACCAGTAGGCCGCATTGTCTTCAGCGGAAGAAACGCGCTGGCCAGTAGAAATGCGGTTCTGAACTTCCGACATATTGGCGTTGGTTGCGTTCAGGGTCTGCAAAGCTGTCATTGCAGATGCATTGGTCAGAATACTGTTAGACATGATGATGTCCCTTTCAATGATAGTCAAATATGGGGACATTCCGGATTTTCACCGGGACGACAGGGCGGCGTCATGCCTTTGGACCTTTTTGGTTGTTGTCCAACCTGCCGTACTTCAGACCTTAAAGTTGCAAACTTGCCTGAAGCTGACCTCTACGAATGTTTTTTGAAAAAAAAGAAAACCCCTCAGGAAAAGGGGTTTTCTGTCGCATTGCGGTTGGTTTTTGTGATGCTTAAGTTTTTAAAAAGATTGATTTTTCTGAACTGACTGATCAATCAACTCAAGTTGATCTTTTTTTTCCTGCATCTTGGCCTGGGCCTCTTCCTGCACAGAAATAAGCCGTTTGACGATTTCCATTGATACACCGTGTTTGCGGGTTTGTTCCTTCATCTCCTGTAAGGCAGCATCTATTTTCTTTCTGTCCTGGGAGACGCGTTTGATTTGTTTTGTGTGCGAATGCATCAAGCTGTTGACCAACATGGGGTCCCCTTCTGACATAAGCAGCAACAAGGTTTTTTCTTTTTGACGTAGTTGATCAAGCTGAGTCTTCATCTGCGTGACAGCGCGCTGGGCATTCTTTTGTAGATGCTCTTGCGCGCGCAACAAGAGACGGGTTTTCTTGAGACGGTCAGACATGGGGCCTCCAAAAAAATTAGCGATTAATCACTTGAGAGAATTGATCAATGAATATCCCTATCATTTCGCTGAATACGAACATGACGAGAAAAAGTCCTCCCGCGATAACAAAGGGCATGGCAATGAAGTATATCGGAATTTGTGGGGTCAATTTGTTGGCAAGACCCAGCGCCAGATTGACGACAACCGCATAAATTATGAAGGGGCTGCTTATGCGCAAAGCCAGTATGAAGGCTTCTTTCAATGCATCTGTCGCCTGTATCAAACTGTCCTGTACTGCAAATGACATAGCGGGAGGAACCACCTGATAGGAATCAATCAGTCCTGAAATCATCTGCCAATGAAGCCCGGAAATAAAAATCAAGACAACGGCTGTCATAGTCATCAGATTGACAAGGGCTGGAACCGGTTCCCCCCCTTCAATCGGCGTCCCTGCCATGGGGGAGAAACTCATCGACATTGCGGCAAAAGTTCCCAGCGTTTGTAGGGCCGCCAGAAAGGCTCGGCCAATGAAGCCTATGGTCGCACCTATGAGCAATTCAGAGGCGATCAACAACAACAAACTGGCAGGTGATACATCAGGAATGATCTGCATGACTTGCTTCAAAAGCAAGGGCGCAAGTGCCAAAGAGATGGCAAGGGCAATGAACAGACGGATCTGAGCGGCAATCCGTGCACTGCCGAAACCCGGCACAATCATTAAGCAGGCCCCGATACGACAATAGATCAGGAATATCGCGACCAACACATTGGTTTGAAGCCAGACCATGAGCGATCAGGACACGCTGCCGACGGTGATCAAATCGACCCCGCGAACGACTTCAAGATGGGACAGGACCGGCAATGTCGGAAACAGACGTTCGACAATCATGCGCACATAACTGCGGGCGTCCGGCGTTGTTAAAATCGCGTAACTTTGATGATTTGCCGATTTATCCCTGACAAGTTTGGTCAATTGTTCGCCAAACTGTTCCACCAAATGCGGGTCAATGTCGAATTCGATCACTTCACCTTTGGGGTCGCGTTTGAGGGCGTCATGGAAGGCCAAATCCCATTGGTTACCAAGCCGGATAACGGGCAGTTTCCCACCGTGGGCCAAATCGCCACAAATCTGTTGGCCAATCCGGATACGAACATGCTCCACCACTTGTTCTGATCGGCGAACATGGGGGGCAATTTCGGCAATTGCTTCCAGAATGAGATGCAGGTTACGGATCGAAACGCGCTCGGCGAGCAATAATTTAAGAACGGCTTGCAAACCAGAATAAGAAATATGTGCCGGACAAATGTCGTCAATCAGGCGCTTATATTCCTTATCAAGACGATCCAGCAAAGATCGCATATCCTTATAGGATAACAATTGTGGCAGGTTGTTGCGGATTACTTCGCTCAAATGGGTCAAGACAACCGAGGTGTTGTCGACGGCATCCATGCCAATGCGTTTGACTTCGTCGGCATAGGCAGAAGGCACCCAAATGCCTGGCATGCCAAAGGCGGGTTCGCGCGTCGCCTCACCGGGTAGTTTGTTGGTGTTTTCTGGACCTGAAAGCACCAATAGCTCACCAACCCGAAGTTCATGGCTGGCAACGACCGTGCCATGGATACGAATTTCATAGCTCTTGGGATTGATGGTCAGGCTGTCGGTCAAATGAATGTCGGGGACAACGAAGCCATATTCCTCAGCAAATTTGCGACGCATTTTGCCGACCCGATTGGCCAGATCATCACGGGATGTCAGCATTTGAGCCGTGAGTTGCTTGCCGAGGCAGAGTTCAATCTCAGCTGATTTAAGTGTCTGTTTGACCGATAAGCGCTCTTCCTGCTCTTTTTGTCGGGCAATGACGGCAGCCTTTTTGTCTCTTACATCTTGTTGCTCTGCGAGTTTGCGTGGAATGGTATAGCCGGTGAAAGCCATGATGCCGGCAAGAATGGCGAAGGGGAGAACGGGCAGGCCGGGCATGATGGCGAGAATGACCATCAAGCTGGATGCCACAAACAGAGCACGTGGGTATTTGCCCAGTTGGCTCATGACCGCTTTTTCTGTCGATCCGCGTGTTCCTCCTTTGGAGACAAGCAAACCGGCGGCAAGCGAGACAACCAATGCCGGAATCTGTGAAACCAGACCATCGCCAACCGACAGTTTGGTGAATACATCCGAAGCTTCCGACAGGCTCATGTCATAGCGGGTCGCCCCGATAACAATGCCGCCAAAAATGTTGACGGCTGTAATGATCAGACCGGCGATGGCATCGCCGCGCACAAATTTGGAGGCCCCGTCCATTGCGCCGAAAAAAGAGCTTTCCTCTTCCAGTTCACGCCGGCGCGACTGTGCCTCCTTCTCGTCAATCAATCCGGCATTCAGGTCGGCATCAATCGCCATCTGTTTGCCAGGAATGGCATCCAGTGTGAAGCGTGCGCCAACCTCTGCAATCCTTGTTGCCCCCTTGGTGATCACCAGAAAATTCACGATGACCAGAATGGCGAACACTATAATACCGATTACAAAATCGCCGCCCATCACGAATTGTGAAAATCCATTGATGATACCGCCAGCGGCATCCATGCCTTCGTGCCCGCGAGACAAAATCATGCGGGTTGTTGCGATATTCAATGACAGGCGCAACATCGTGGCAATCAGCAGGATCGTTGGGAAGGACGAAAATTCCAGTGGTTTCTGGATCCACAACGAGACCATCAAAATGAGGACGGACAAGGCAATAGATAAAGACAGGCCGATATCAATTAAAATCGCTGGAATTGGTAGGAAGAGGATCGTCAGAATAATGACCATGCCAAAAGCGAAACCGATATCTCGGCTATTCTTTTCGGGATTTAGGCCAACACTTGCAACAACGTTGCTGTCGGTCATGTCGCTCTCCATTGCGTGAGTTTTTCTGTCACGGGATTTTGGCCCAGCAAACTTGCGCTGGGCTTGCGAGGCGACCGTCAAGAACCTTAAATGGGTTCAACGGTGTCAATGCTCTTTAGACGGAACGCGGTCTTATCCCGCATGCGCCATGGATTTTGGAAAGAAGCTGAATTCCTCAACCAAAATGTCGTGCACCAAATCTCCCTTCATGCGGGCATTGACATTGTCTTTGATGCGCTGGGTCAAACCGTCTAGATCATATTTTCTGAGGTCAGAAAAATTGATGTCAGGGTCATTGAAGATGGCCCTAAAGGCTTCGTCAATAATGTAAGGATTGGGCGGGACAGACAGGGATTGCAAGGCTTCGACTTCAATGGTGAAGACAAATTGTGCCACCACATATCCATGCACCTTACCATCTGCGATCATAGGAACACTGATCGCGCGGGTCTCTTCATAATCCATGCCTGTATTTTGAGGGGTTTCGGCGATTTCGATCAAATTCTGCTTATTCATCCAGAGACCCGAGAAATAAGCAGACAGAATGGCGACAGCACCAATCCAAAAACCCAGCAAGATGTAACGCATCGTTTATCTAGGCTCCAGATGATCAGCGGTGTATGTGCCGTCAGACTCTTCTTTCATCATCGTCGATGACAACAAGTCCGTGATCTCACGAACCGCTTCAAGATGGTTGGAAAGAAGCTGTTCATTGTCAGTAAGAATATGCCTCAATATGCGCAGTTCGTTGACCACAGACTGGGGTACATCCTTGGTAGACAGATCACCCATGATGCGATTGAGATCAAGAAGAGCCCGTGATTTTGCATCAGCGTGCGGACGCAAGTCGACGATGACATTTTCGCGCAGGGCACGTGTTTCATTTGACACGACATCTATTGCCCGGTCGACAGAGGCAAGCATTTTCTCTTCAAGATAGATGACGGTGCCTTTCTCATCTGATGGCTGCGCTGCGTTGGACAGAACCTCAACAGGCGGGACCGCTGTGGGGACGTCAAAATGAGATAGCTCAAGCTCGGTTGTCATGGGTATTCTTCCCTTATGTTGCAGGATTGCTTTGTTCAGGAATTTTGAGATAGGAGGCCAAACCAATTGCCTTTGTTCTGGCCATTTGCGCGCCCACCTGTTCAGCCAGCATGGAGCGCCAGATTTCCCCCGCAGTGCCTTTGCCAAATACGGCTTCGGACTCGCGTGGCAACATGGTTTCCAAAAACTGGTGTAGCAGCATGGCTTCGAATTTCTCACCAACGGGGGTGGATACCGGGGCCATTTGATAGCGGGACAAGCTGCCTCGGGCATCTGACAACACAGCAGGCTGCGCGACGGATGAAAAGGTTTGCTGGAAAGACTCGTCATCTAAGGATGCGTTTTGCAAAGCGCTTTCAGAAGGCTGCGCCCTGACACCATTTGATGACCCCAACGCGATGGTTGCATGCTGTTGCGCGACCGGATCGGCGGCCTTCACAACATCAAGAACCAAATCTGAGGGAATGGATATAGCCATGCATAGTACCTCGGTTTGTCTTTGTGCACCAATGTTGCGATAATATTAATGCACGTGGCTTGCTTGAAACTTGCCTGACGAGTTGTGCTAGTCCTTTATTTCTTTTGCGGTGAGGGCATCCGAGAGCTCGCGAAATGGGTCGTCAATCTCATTGGCTGGAACCATCTCATGAGGTGTTTGGCACAAAATGTCATAGATGCTTGGGATTAAAAGCATGGCATGATCAAGTTCTGCATCAGCACCTTTGGTGTAACCGCCCAGCAAGCGAAGATCGCGCGTTTCTTCATAGCGTGTAATCATGCTTTTTAGTTTCATGATCAGCTGCGCTTCATTTTTGTTCCAGGCTTTGTTGGCCATACGAGACACCGACGACAAGACATCAATGGCGGGATAACGCCCCTGATCTGCAATCGCTCGATCCAAAACAATATGTCCATCCAGAATACCGCGAATGGAGTCGGCAACCGGATCATTGTGATCATCGCCATCAACAAGAACGGAAAATATTCCGGTTATCGCCCCACAAGGCTCTGACTCATGCTCTGGCACCCGTCCTGGGCCGGCCCGCTCCAACAGGCGCGGTAATTCGCTGAACACACTGGGCGTATAGCCACGCGCGACTGCGGGTTCCCCCGACGCCATTGCCACATCTCTTGCGGCCTGAGCAAAGCGGGTGGCTGAATCCATAATCATAAGAACAGAGAGGCCCTGATCGCGGAAATGTTCCGCAATGGCCATGGCCGTTTTAGGGGCCTGTCTGCGCATCATGGGACTCTCGTCACCGGTTGCGACGACAACCACAGATTTTGTGAGCGCCTCTCCCAGGGTTCCTTCAATGAATTCGCGGACCTCTCGTCCCCTCTCGCCAACCAGCGCGACAACTACGACTTCAAAATCAAGAGCGCTGGCCAACATGGCGAGTAATGTGGATTTGCCAACGCCTGACCCTGCAAATACACCGATCCTCTGGCCAACACATAAAGGGGTAAATAAATCAATGGCCCGCACGCCGGTGCGAATAGGTTTTTCGATCATGGACCGTTCCATGGCGGGAGGCGGGTCCCCTTCAAGGGAAACACTCAATCGACCGGGCACAAGCATACCCCTGTTGTCGATTGGTCGCCCTAGGGAGTCAATCACACGCCCCAGCCAGCTGTTGTCCGGACTTAGCTGAACCGGGCCCATGCGCATGACACGGGTGCCAATGCCAACATCCAGATGCTGGCTGTAAGGCTTGGCATAGACCTTGCCCTCATCAATGCGGATGACCTCGGCACGAGCGGGTCCGCGACCATAGGGACGCATCACATCCAGCTCAATGCAATCGCCAATGCAAACATGCTTTTCCAGTCCGCTGATGCCGTAATATCCGGGTGTGATCTGGGAGACCGTGCCGCAAACGCGCACAGACGTATTATGCTCTTGCAGCAAGCGGACCACGCCATGCAGTTTATCAAGCTTGTTGGCAGATTTTGCGCGTGCGGGTGCAGAGGCGGCCCGGTGAGGGGGGGCTTTCTTCATAATTTATCCCTCCTTGGAAATCTTGGCCATATAGCGATCCTGCAGCAATTGTAATGTTTCTGCCGGAAGCAAGTTGGATGGATGTTTTGCCAAACCGGAAATCGATCGCGCGGCGTCCGGCGTTGCCGTTAGCGCATCGGGAGCAACATCATCGTCGGGCAGAAGATTTATTGGAGCAGGGGACAATCCTTCGAGACTGGGCAATAGAGCGGACAGATCGTTTGTGCTTGCCATCTTCTGGCTGTCGCTTTGGGAAAATTGGTTTGCAGAGGCCGAAACATCTCTGTTTGCAATAGTCCTATTGCTGCGGTGATAGGCAACTTCACTGGTCTGATCTGTTGCCAATGATGACGACCCGTGGGTGGAGGAAAACAAATCAGAGACGAGGGACAAAAAATCTCCAACCAGCGGAACTTGTTCCAATGAAAAGTCAAACTTCAACAAAGAGACGTGACCATCACGCGCACTGCCTGCGTTGCCTGCTTGGGCCGGAAAATGCGACGAGAATGTCTCCGTCACCGCACCGGACTTAAGGCTGGTGCTTTGAAATGAGACTCGGGATAAGTCGAGCGGTTTTAGACTGCTGATGCTTTGTGTGGCGGAAATTGGTCCGGTCATGACGTGCTCCCAAGTTCTCGAATAGCTTCGCTTTGGGCATTTTCAGTTGTTTCCATTGCTTTTGCAGCGCTTTCAAAAGCCCGGCTGATCATGATCAATTTGGTCATTTCAGTCATCGCATTGACATTGGAGCCTTCAACAAACCCTTGCACGATGCGTGCTTTGGTGAGGTCTTGCAGTGGAAAGGCTATACCTTCAGGCAGGACGGCAGAGCCGCCATAGCGGGTTAGCTTTTCACCTTCATTCAACTCAAAAAGCCCAATTCGACCGACATTCTGCTCCCCTTGCACCACTTCGCCATCCGCTTGCACATAGGGGCTATCGCCTTCGGGGTCCATTTGGATCGGGGTGCCATTCGCAGATAGTATGGGCTCTCCATTCACCGTCGTCAGAGTGCCGGTCTGGTCCAGATTCAATCGCCCGTCACGGGTGTAGGCCACTTCATTGCCGCGCTGGATAGAAAACCAGGCCTCACCTTCAATCGCCAAATCCAGTGCATTGCCCGTTTTTGTGATCGCCCCTTGCTGGCGCGAAATATAGGTTTCTCCCATCGAGACGAAGCTGACCGGGGCTTTGCTGACATCAGACATGGTTTCGGAAAAACTGATTTCTTCGGCCCGATATCCAGCGGTATTGATGTTGGCGACATTGCGGGCAATGGAGTTCATACGATTTTCCATTGCCACCTGCGCCGAAAGAGACACATAGGTAGAAGAGGGCATTACACTCCTCCCAGTCGGAGCCCTTGCAGGCTCATAAGCAGATCTTGATCAATGCCAGCGCTGAGCGGGTCAGAGATCAAAACATTGGGAACAGTCTGGGTTGCGGTTCCATTCTCCAAATCCCAAAGAGCGGAAAACTGGACCAGCATTTCTTTGACCTTGTCAGGATCCTGCAAATCTTCGATGTTGATGCGCTCATCAATCATACTTGCTTGCAAGTCGAGGTCAGCTCCGGCTGCTTCAGAAGGAATGCCCGCCAAGGTGCGCGCCACCTCGGCCATCGCATTGTCGGCAAGCAATTCCATGCTGGTGGTGATTGTTGAAGCCTTGCGCTGGAAATAAAGGGCTAGTTTGACACCTGTGTTGTCTTCCCCTTCATTGTCTTCCAAAGTCTGCCGGACATACATATCGACTATCGGTTGCTGGGTTTTACTAAAGGTCGTTGTTGTTTCGCCAAACTGTTCGAAATTGAAGGTTTCGGCAAAGGCCTTAAACCGTTCATCTGTGATCTGGTTGGCAAAAGAGTCGCTGTCGCTCACCCCTTCAACCAGCACCTTGCGCATATAAGCTTTGGCGTAGGTCATGTCTTCCAGCCCCATGGCTTTCATGGCAAAACTGAAGACTTCGTAATCATCAATGAACTCATCGACGGTTTTAATGTCTTGAATTTTCTCGAGATAGTTTTGACTCAACCGGTCGACAAGGGGATCCTTGCTGACCGTATCAAGCGACTTGCTCATATTGTTGTTGAGCATGGTCAGTCGTAGTGACGTATCAATCATGACGGCGCTCCTGGCGTTTCTAACCAGAGTTTGCCCTGCGCAGCTTGCCTCAGGCTGACCTGTCTTCACCGATGTCTTAACCTAGATCCGTGCTGTGACGGTGTCCTTATATACTGACGAGTGGTTCGCCTTTGCCGTCCAAAGCGGAAGGTCAGGTTCGCGCAAGACAGGCAAATTAGATTGGCTCCAACGAAAATTTAAATCGGGAGAGCCGATCTTGAGTGTATTTCTTGGACTTACAATTTCTTTGGTCTCGCTGTTGGGTGGGTTTGCCGCCATGGGGGGGCATGTCGCTGTCTTGTTTCAACCATGGGAGTTTCTGATTGTCTTCGGCGTGGCTTTGGGCACGTTCGTATTAGCCAATCCGTTGAAAACCGTTAAAGACACGGGCCAGTCTATTGGTGAAGCCTTGTCCAATTCCGTGCCAAAGAAAACCGACTATCTAGACGTTCTGGGATTGCTCTACACGCTGATGCGTGAATTGCGGGCCAAGGGTCGAAACGATATTGAACCTCATATTGAAGAACCGGAAAACAGCGCGATTTTTGCTGCTTATCCTTCTATTTTACGCAACATAGCTTTGCGGGATTTCATTTGTGACTATTTCCGTCTGTTGATTGTCTCCAACGCCCGCCCGCATGAGATTGAAGCCCTGATGGACGAAGAATTGATGACGCGTATGCGTGATCAGATGAAACCCTATCTGGCTTTGAGTGCACAGGCCGAAAGCCTGCCCGCTATCGGCATTGTTGCTGCCGTTTTGGGGGTGATCAAGGCGATGGGGGCGATCGATCAGAGCCCCGCTATTCTGGGTGGTCTCATCGCGGCTGCGTTGGTTGGCACATTCGCCGGTATCTTTGGGGCCTATGCGTTGGTAGGTCCACTGGCAAACAAGGTCAAAACCATCCGTGAGAAACGCAGTCGGCACTATGTGATTGTCAAGCAGACCTTGCTGGCTTTCATGAATGGCGCTGCACCACAGATTGCGCTTGAACATGGCCGCAAAACAATTTCCGAACTGGATCGCCCCAGCATTGATGAAGTGGAAAATCAGACGATGAATGCTGGTCCGATTTCTTCTTCTGATGGCAGTGTTCATGAGTTTGCCCAGAAGGGAGCTGCGTAAGGTCATGATGCAATCACATCATTCACCCATCACAGACCGATTGTTGGACGCGGCGGGTACGTCGATCGAAAGACTGCCGATGTTGCCGATCATCTTTGATCGGATGGCCCGGGTGTTCGCTGATACCATGCGCCAGCGCGCAGCCTCTCCATGTTATGTTTCAGTCAGCTATATCGGCAATGACCGCATTGGTGATGTGCTGGATGCCAATGAGGCAAATGCCTTGGCTGCTGTGGTTTATACTCCCGAATGGGATACCCGCCTGCTGATCGGCTTCGACCGTGACTTCATTTTTTCGATGATGGAAGTCATGTATGGTTCAGACGGCAGCGAACCGCCGATTGATGACGAGCGGCCTTTTTCCAACATTGAAACCCGCGTTGCCCGCTCACTTTTTAACGACGCCATCAAATGCCTTGAAGATGCTTTCAAGTCGATTTCGGACATTACTTTGAAATTCGAGCGCATTGAAACCCGCATGGACTTTGCGGTCATTGGACGCCGAAACAACACAGCAGTGGTCGGGCGATTGTTGATGCAAGCCATCGGGCGTGGTGGTGAAATGTTTGTCATGGTTCCTCATACCGCCCTCACACCCTTGCGCCAGAATCTGGCTCAGGTCGTGTCGGGTGAAGGCAACCACCGGGACAAAGGCTGGACCCAGCAGTTTCAGGCAGAAATTCAGCGCACCCATGTGGATCTTGAAGCCGTGTTGGAAGAGAAATCCATCACGTTGGATGAGCTTGCCAACCTCAAAGTTGGTGATGTTTTACAACTTCAAGCCACACCACGAAGCAAAATCACCCTGCAATGCAACGACCAGTCATTGTTTACCTGTTCGATTGGACAGGCGGATGGATCTTATTGCCTCAAGGTAGATGATTTCATCCATCAAGAAGAGGATATATTCGATGATATCTTATCTAGCTGATGGCGTATTGATGATCGCGCTCATCGTGACTTCTATTTGGGTCATGAAAATGAATACTCGACTACAAAAATTGCGTGACAATCAGTTCGAGTTTCGGCGCATCATGGAGCAGACAAATCTGGCTCTTAATGGCATCGAGGTCTCCATTGATGAGATCAATGTGCGCGGCAAACAGGTTCTTAATGCACTGGGAAGCCGCATCGACGAAGCCCGCGATATTGTGACCGATATTGATCGAATGACGCGGGAGGTCCGCAAGCAGCAGAAAGAATTGCGTCTGGAAATGGTCGCCTTTCAAGATGAAATAGGCAAGGAATGCGCCAACCAGGTGGATCTGCTCAAGCGCGTGAGTGACGCCGCAGATCGGGCAATTTCGCCCAATGGCAATGCGTCAGAACCACACTTTCAACGCCTTGAGAACCAGTTGCCGCAGATGCTGCGCAAAGTGCGCCTCAAGTCCTGACACCCCTTTGTAAATAAGTTCACGACAAGGAATTTGACCCATGATTGATGATATGGAATTTCAAAAGATCGAGCGGGAAGATTTGCCAAAACCTCCTTTGGAACAGCCCGTCGAAAAAGAGGCAAAGCTGGAAGATTTCACTCAAACGGTCGAAGCCAGCGAAACCCTCGGGGCGACTGTGAACACGGATCGCAACCTTGATGCCATTCTTGGTATCTCCGTTGATATCCAGGTTGTACTCGGGTCTGCTTCCATGCTGGTATCCAACCTCCTTAAACTTGGGCGCGGCGCCGTTATTCCGCTCGACCATCGGGTCGGAGAGCCTGTGGAGGTGGTTGTCAACGGCCGCGTTGTGGCCCGTGGTGAAGTGATCGTCGTTGAAGACGACAGTTCTCGCTTTGGTGTCTCGCTGACCGAAATCGTTGGTGCCGGAACATCGCCTTCACCTGAAGCTTTCAACTAATGTTGCCTACGGTTTACGCTTTCGCATAGAGAGAATTCCATCATCTCATATCGAAGCGTAAACCCTCAGTGCCACCAATTATATTCGACAGAGGTAAGTCATGACGACAGCATTGGCTCCGGTTGGGAACGAAATTCAACTTCCACAAGCCCCCGTACGGAAGTTTCGCGGCATTGACAAGGTCGCTGCGCTCATGCTCGGCATGGGGCAGACCAATGCCGCAAAAATGCTTGGTCATTTTGATAGCGACGAGATCAGACTCATCACGCGTGCTGCGGCACAGCTTGGCAGTGTCGACGCTAGGGAAATGGAAGGCATCATAGAAGAGTTTGTCGAACAATTCTCCGATGGTTCCAGTCTTTTCGGCTCTGTCAATGAAGTCCAGAAACTGTTGGCCGGTGTTTTGCCTGAGGATGAAATATCAGACATCATCGCCGATGTTGCCGGATCATCCAACTGGTCTATCTGGGACCGGATCTCATCCATTTCTGAAACGGCAATTGCCAACTATCTCAAAAAAGAACATCCTCAGACAGCCGCCTTTATTCTGTCGCGTAGCAAACCGGCTGCGGCGGCCAAGATCATGAATCAACTGCCCACGGATTTGCGAAACCAACTCATGCGCCGCATGTTGTCCATCAAGCCTGTGGTGCAAGACACTGCCCGGGACATTGAAAAAGCCCTACATGAAGACTTCCTGTTGAATTTCTCTGGTAATCTGGAAGCCGATACCTTCTCCAGAATGGCCAGTATCCTGAACCAGATGGAACGGGACCAGATGGAAGCCGCGCTAAACAACCTGGAAGAACGTCAGCCAAAATCTGCCGAAGCGCTCAAGAGCCTGCTCTTCACTTTTGACGATATTGTCAATCTTACGCCGCGAGCACGTATGGCTATCTTTGATCAGGTTAATTCCGAACAGATTGTTATGGCGCTCAAAGGCACTGAAGCGCCCTTGCGTCAGGCTATTCTGGCAACGCTCGCCAGCCGCACGCGCCGTATGGTCGAACACGAATTGGCCAGTGGCCAGCCTGCTGCTGAGCGCGATGTTCTTATTGCAAGGCGCGAGATCACGGATCTTGCCCTGGAAATGGCCGGCAAAGGTGAGATTGATCTGAATCCCAAACAGGACGGAGGGGGCTTTTTGCAATAGGCCGATAGCCCCAAGCCTTCAAACTTGATTTAAATGCGAAGCGGTCCATGTCAGAAGAAAACAAAGACAGTCAGACAGAAGAGCCGACGGAGAAGAAAATCCGGGATGCCATCGAGAAGGGGAACCTTCCCCTATCGAAGGAAGTAAACACATTCTCCGGCTTTTTGGCACTGCTCATTATCTTAGGGTATTTCATTAACGGCCCGACTGCAAAGTTATCAATTGTTCTGGCTCGTTTGCTGGATGGAGTGGGAGATATAAGAATTGAAAATGAAGCCGACTTCATACAGATTTCGAGTGCTGTGGGTCTTGAAATGGCAATGTTTCTTGTCGTTCCGGTCTCTGTCTTGCTGGTGTTTGGACTTGCTGCAACATGGTTCCAGCATCCGCCGCAGGTCTCCTTTGACAGGCTCAAACCAGAGCTTTCCAAAATCTCCCCCGGCAAGGGCTTCAAACGCATGTTTGGCGCACAAGGTGGCATCGAGTTTCTTAAAGCCCTTGCCAAATTCATCATTCTTGCAGTCGTTATTGGCATCCTTTTGTCAAATGAACGTCAAACGTTGGCCAATCTGATGTTTACTGACCCCTCATTGTTGCCAGAAGAGCTGTTGTCGATCACCGTTCGTTTGGTCTCGGGCATTTGTGTTGCCATCATCACATTGGTGGCGCTAGATGTGATTTGGGTTCGTGGCCATTGGCGCCGCAATCTGCGCATGAGCCGCAAGGAATTGAAAGACGAATATAAGGACACCGAAGGCGATCCGGCGGTCAAAGGGCGGATGCGTTCGCTTGCTCGCGATCGGGCGCGCAATCGCATGATGGCCTCAGTCCCGAAGGCAACCGTGGTTATTGCCAATCCGACACACTATTCGGTGGCTGTCCGCTATACACATAATGAAGATAAAGCGCCGTTGGTGATTGCAAAAGGTCAAGATCTTATTGCGTTGAAAATCCGTCAAATAGCGGAAGATAACGACATTCCAGTCATTGAAGACATCCAGTTGGCACGTGCCCTCTATGCACAATGTGAAGTAGACACACAGATTCCCCCGCAGTTTTTCCGTGTCGTTGCAGAACTACTTTATTATGTGTATACTGCGAAGGATGAGAACTTTAAACCGGCTCTGAGGGCATATGAATAAAAACAACCAGAATGCTACAGGAATAAATACATATAAAACCATGAAAACCGGTAGTAATGAAGAATCTTTGACTAGGGCCCTCATTTGGGCCCTAAGTGATTTTGGGGCAGAGTTAAGGCTTGTTGATGCAAGTCATATGATTTCTTATGTCTTAAGGGATTCTCACGATAGTATTCAGGATATTATTTCATCTTCTACAGAGCTTCTTTTTAAAGAAGATACTCTAGTTTATTGCCGCGCGGCCGAAATGTCTGTTGATTGGGATCATTCTCCCCTCATTATTCTCGGTATGGAGTTCAACAATAATGGTGTCATAGCAAGGTTCGATTTGTCACTCGTCGGCAATGTGACGGACATCACATTGCGTGAGATCCAGTTCAACGTGCCAGAGGCACCTGATATGGAGCAAATCGATCATTTGGTTTATGCGCTGGTTGACGCGCGCCTCAAACCAATGGCGACAAAATGGTCAAGCCGAGCAATGCTCAACTAATCTGTTGCTCTACGGGTCTTCATCTAAGGCTCCTTTTTTAAAAATAAATCAGTTTATTGCCTTCGTAAAATTCTATACAGCCTGACACAAGTTTGCGCCTGCAAACTGCCTCCAGTTATCAATTATACCGCATTCAAATGCGTAAAATTGCGAGGCAAACATGATCAGCTTGTCAGGTTTGATGCTGAACTCTTCCCCCGACCACCCCTCCTGTAAGGCGGGTATTCGATTGGCTTTGTGCGCCTTGCTCGGGCTTGCTATGGCGAGCGGCGCTCACGCAAAGAGCCCCGCTGTGATTAAGCAATCCGAACAGGCAACCAATGTAGCCAGTGAAACGGATGCCAAAAATTATTGCGCCAATATTGCCAACGTTGCCAAAGAGCAGCGCATCGCTTGGCAAATTCACAATCTTGTTGCTCTGCAAACCGATATCGATGAACGCACCCAAAAGCTTTCCCAACTGAGGGCGGATGTCCGAAGCTGGATTGAAAAACGGGACAAGATTCTTCTGGATGTGAAAGCGCACATCGTTTCTGTCTATGAGCGGATGCGGCCTGATGCGGCCGCCGAACGCCTGGCCAAACTCGATAATGACATCGCGATTGCGCTTCTTACCAAAATGCAGCCCCGCATTGTTGGCGGTATTCTCAATGAAATGGATCCGGACAGAGCGTCCGTCTTGACACAAGGCATGGCCTCTCTCGTTGAACTGGAAACAGGGGAGGACATAAAATGACACCACATAGGGCCAAACCAATCCTGACAATGCTCAGCTTATTTATGCTGGCGGGCTGCTCCGATGTCATCAAGGAATTCAGGGATCCACCGGGGCTTTCGCCTGTGGGCGAGGGGCTTAATCGCAAAGATTTGCACCCGCCTTTGGCGCAATATCAGCCGCAACCATACAAAAGCTATCAATCCATGTGGGATCAAAGCCGAACCGAATTCTTCAAGGAACCGCGCGCCAAATCCGTCGGAGATGTTCTGACGGTCAGCATCGATATTTCAGATGAAGCAAATCTTGACAATGAGTCCGGTCGTAGCCGCAGCTCGAACAACGATTTTGGCATGGACCTCGGATTTGGTTTGTTTGGTATGAACGAAGAAGGCGAGGGCGACCTCGATATATCTTCGAACAGTGGATCCAACGGCAAAGGGGCCATCAATCGAAGTGAGAATATCAACCTTCAGGTGGCTGCTATCGTCACGCAACGCTTGCCCAACGGAAATATGGTTATTTCGGGCAGTCAGGAAGTGCGCGTCAACTTTGAAGTGCGGGTCCTAAGCGTTGAAGGCATTGTGCGCCCTCGAGATATAGGGCCGAATAACGTCATTACTTACGACAAGATTGCAGAGGCACGCATTTCCTACGGCGGCCGCGGACGTGTCAGTGAAGTTCAGAAGCCAGCTTGGGGCCAGCGGATTTACCAAACTTTGACGCCATTCTAGAGCAATCAAAGTCCTTTTTCGAAAATCGTTTATCAGAAAAGCCGCTTAAAATGAGTGATCCTGTCTCCCCAAGCCTATCGTCTTCCTCTGTTTCAAGTTCGGGTAATGACCGTAGGCTATTTATTAATATATTTATTCTGACGATGCTGACCGCTGGAGCAGGCGCCTTTGCGGGCATGAATTTGGTGGATCAAACCCGCCTCGCAGTGCTCAAGACCGAGCGGGTGCAAGCCAAAATCAATGTTAAGCCGCTCTATCATGCAGCCAGCTATGCAAAATCAATCAAACCTGTCGTCGCCAATTTGGCCGAACCTAGAAATGTGTTTGTTCGTGTGCAAGGCACTGTCATCTTCCAAAAAGATGCGATGGAAGAAGCGTCTGTCCTGACCAGCAAGATCGAAAGTGATATTTCCGCCTACATCCGCACACTCACGCTCGCCGATCTGGAAGGGGCGGGAGGGCTGGTGAACTTGCGTGAAGATTTAAATCAACGGGCCAAAATCCGCTCCAAGGGCAAAATCAACGAGTTTATTCTTGAAACAATGGTGGTCCAATGAAACGTATTTTTTCAGCGGCTGCTTTTTGCCTGATTATGGCAGTACCGGCTTACGCGCAAGTCCCCGATCTGAGCAGTCTACTGCCAGCCGGTGAGGGAGCGGCAACCGGGCGCATGGTGCAGATGGTTGCCCTGCTAACGGTTTTGTCACTGGCACCTGGGCTGCTCATCATGGTGACAAGTTTTATTCGCTTCTCCGTTGCATTTTCTTTTCTTCGGTCAGGTCTTGGCTTGCAGACAACGCCATCCAACATCGTCTTCATCAGCCTTGCGCTGTTTATGACTTTTTATGTCATGGCGCCAACCTTTGACCAAGCTTGGAAAAATGGCCTCCAACCGCTGATGGAAAACCAAATATCGGAAACAGAGGCTTATGAAAAGGTGGCTGCACCATTCAAGGAGTTCATGCTTGATCATGTCAGGGAATCGGATTTGGCTCTGTTTAATGATCTGGCTGCCTCTCGCATGCAAGGCAGTGAGGCTGATGATCCCAATTTGGTTGAAATGCGCGTATTGATACCCTCTTTTATGATTTCAGAATTAAGACGCGGCTTTGAGATCGGCTTTTTGGTCGTTCTGCCTTTTCTTGTCATTGATTTGATTGTTGCGACACTCACCATGTCTATGGGTATGATGATGCTTCCTCCGACGGTCATCTCGCTTCCATTTAAAGTGCTGTTTTTCGTTTTGCTTGACGGCTGGAATATTTTGGTAGGAGGATTGGTTCGTTCATTTTTCTAGAGACTACACAGTAATACAGCCCAAACTGCCGTCATTCACTTATGTGTTTGGCGGCTTTTTTTGTCAACTCGCCCAATATTCGATCCGGATTTTTTTGCTTTGCCGGTGCTCTCGTCCTCTTGGGAGCAATGAAAATACGTAAAAAATTTGAATAAAATTAAAAATTATATAATTATTTCAAATAGATAGTGAGGCTTCGACAGCTTCAGGCAAGTTTGCCTGATTATGAATGAACTATCAGAACCAGTCGGAGAGAATTTATGGAACCTGTCTATTTCATGAAACTTGCGAGCAAGCATCAAGACTGGCTCGCTGCGCGCGAAGCCACCATTGCCCAAAATGTGGCTAATGCCAACACGCCTGGGTATCGGGCAAAGGATGTTGAATCTTTCAGTGCACTCTTTGACAAAGCCCATATCCAAATGCGTAGCACACAAGCAGGTCATATGACTGCCTCTGCTGCTGTAAAGCAGGGGCAGGTTGTCGAAAAGAAAGACAGCTGGGATGTGACCTATTCAGGCAATTCCGTGTCCCTTGAACAAGAAATGATGAAGGCCAATGAAGTCGCCCGCTCTCATGCCCTTACAACCAATTTGATGAAATCTATGCACAGCATGATGCTGTTGAGCACGAAGGTACAATGATGATTGATCCACTCTCCGCAACCTTCCAGATCTCGGCCAATGGCATGTCTGCACAATCGCAGCGCTTGCGCGTGATCTCGGAAAATCTTGCCAATGCCCACTCTACGGGGGAAACCGCAGGCTCAGACCCCTATCAACGCAAAACTGTTACTTTCAAAAGTGAAATGGATCGCGCACTTGGTGCTGATCTCGTTTCGATCAAGGATGTTGGTTTCGATAAAGCCCCGTTTCAAGTCGAATATCAACCTGGGCACCCTGCTGCCGATGCAAATGGCATGGTCAAGCTGCCTAATGTGAATGCCATGATTGAATTGTCCGACATGCGCGAAGCCAACCGCAGTTACGAAGCCAACCTCAAAGTCATTTCCCAAACCCGCAGCATGGTGTTGCGTACAATTGACCTTCTAAGGAGCTCATAATGATTGACGCACTCAACGCTACGTCCAGTCTTTCGTCCCCCACCACGGGCATGAATAATGTATCGGAAAGTCGCTTTGTCAACACCGATAGGGCTGCGGTCAATGTAACCGGAGATGTCGACGAAACCGGTCAATCCTTTACGGACTATTTTGCCAAAGTGTCGACAGATGCGATCCAAACCATCAAGCAGGGTGAAAGCGCCTCGATCGCGAGTATTCAGGGCAAACAATCTGTCCAATCTGTTGTGGAAGCCGTGATGAATGCGGAGCTGACATTGCAGAGCGCGATTGCGATCCGCAACAAAATCGTAACGGCCTATCAAGAAGTCAGCCGAATGGCCATTTGATTGGGCATTTTCCTGCTCTTTTGTTCTGACCTTTGAAACAACACAAGGATTGCAATCATGAAGTCCCTTGCTATTGCGGCGACCGGCATGAGCGCTCAACAGCTCAATGTTGAAGTGATCGCCAACAATATTGCCAATATGAATACGACCGGTTTCAAACGCGCCCGCGCTGAATTTACCGACCTTCTTTATCAGGCCCATCGCTTGCAGGGCGTTCCCAACCGGACCGGTGAAGATCCTATTCCGGAAGGTGCTCAACTGGGGCTTGGTGTTCGCACCGCAGCCATTCGAAATCTACACACCCAGGGCAATCTGGACAATACGACCAATAGTTTTGATCTCGCCGTTGATGGTCGAGGCTGGTTTGTCGTCTCCAATGCAGATGGCGAAACTCTATACACCCGCGCAGGGGCCTTTAACACAAACGGGGAAGGGCGCTTAGTGACAGCGGATGGTTATCCAGTAGAGCCTGCCATTCTGTTCCCCCAAGACACTGTTGCTGTCGAAATCAATGAAGATGGCGAGGTCTATGCCAAGCTTGACAGCCAACCTGCACCGCAGAGACTGGGGCAACTGCAACTGGCGATTTTTGCCAATGACGCTGGCCTCGAAGCAAAGGGCGGCAATCTGTTTAAAGAAACCGAAGCGTCAGGTGGGGCCGTAGACGGTGTTGCTGGCAACGCTGGTTTTGGTCGTATCCGGCAGGGCTATCTGGAAACCTCGAACGTTGATCCCGTAAAAGAAATTACGGCTTTGATTAGTGCTCAGCGCGGTTATGAAATGAATTCCAAGGTCATCCAGGCTGCCGATGACATGGCTGGTGTTGTGACCCAAGGAATTCGCTAATGGCATATCGGTCTGACACTTCTGGGCGACCTGCAGAAACGGCGGGATCGCCAAGGCATCTGGGGGTCGCATTTGCGGCATGCCTGCTGCTATTGGGGGGGGCTTTTGTACAGACAGCAAGTGCGGCCTCGGGACATGTTGTCTCGTTGCCAGTCCCTAAGGTGACGCTGAAACCCGGCGATGTCATCAGCTTGGCGGTGTTGGAACAAAAGAGGTTCCAGTCCTTCCGGATCGACCGATTTTCCGTGGTGCCGAAAAGTGCCGAGCTTATAGGCAAAGAAGTTATTTATACATTGCCCCCCGGGCAGCCGATCAGTCGCTCATCCGTTTTCCATCGCAACGTTATTAAGCGCGGGAATCCGGCGCAACTGATCTTCAAAGAGCAAGGGCTCAGTATCATTGCGCATGTCGAACCGCTGGAAGATGGAACCGTTGGCGATATCGTTCGCGTGCGCAATATGGATTCTGGACTGATTGTTCGTGGACGGGTGCAAGCCAATGGCACCATCTCTATAGGGCCGTAGAAAATGCAACATCTCTTCAAATGGTTTTTAGCTGGTATTCTGTGTTTGACGCTCTCAATTCCGGGTCATGCGGCGGTTCGCATCAAAGATATTACCTCCTTGGAGGGGGTGAGGGATAACCAACTCGTCGGATATGGCTTGGTCATCGGCTTGCTCGGCACCGGAGACACCCTGCGCAACGCGCCTTTCACAGAACAGTCCTTACAGTCGATGCTCGACAGCATGGGCGTCAATGTTCGTGATGCACGCCTTAGAACACGCAATGTCGCGGCTGTTGTCGTAACGGCAAATTTCCCTGCCTTTGTACAAAAGGGAACGCGTATCGATGTGACGGTCTCCTCTTTGGGGGATGCGAGTTCACTCTCGGGTGGCACACTCATCGTTACTCCGCTGATGGGGGCTGATGGACAGGTGTATGCCATAGCGCAAGGGTCCCTTGCTGTATCCGGTCTCTCTGCCAAGGGAGATGCGCAAAGCTTGCAAGTGGGCACAGCAACATCAGGTCTTATCTCGAATGGTGCCATCGTGGAGCGCGCGTTAGGGGATTCCTTTGCCAATCTACCAAACTATGTGCTGCAGCTTTCCAACCCAGATTTCAAAACGGCGGTTAGGGTCGCAGATGCAATCAATGCCTTTTCGAGGGCCCGTTATGGAGTGAAATTGGCCAAGGAACGAGACTTCCGGTCTGTAATCCTGAGAAAACCCAGCAATATCACCCCAACGCGGTTTATCGCAGAAATTGAGGGGTTGGCAGTTCAACCGGATACACCTGCACGCGTCGTCGTTGATGAGCGTACCGGTACCGTTGTGATCGGCAGCCAAGTGCAAATATCAACGGTCGCTGTGACCCATGGCAATCTGGTGGTGCGCATAACAGAGCAACCTGTCGCGAGCCAACCGCAGCCCTTCTCGCGAGGGGGGGAGACTGTTGTTCTGCCGGAAACCAATATTGAGGCAGCTCAGAGTGGTGGCCCTTTGAAAATCATCGGCGGCACCGATCTGCAAACATTGGTCAGTGGTTTGAATCGCATTGGCTTGCGCCCGTCGGGAGTTATTTCCATCCTGCAAGCGATCAAGACAGCGGGCGCTCTTCAGGCCGAACTGGTAATTCAATAGGCCGGTCTGTTTATGCAAATTATATGGAGCCTCCAATGTGCCCAATTGCGGGATGGCACTCTTCCAAACCAAACAGGCGATCAGAGCCTATTTGATGTTAGTCGGTGCGATATGTCTCCCGCGTTGCCCAGTTGTCGTTTTTTAGCCTGTCCTTATGTGGGTAATGATTTGTGTCTTTGATCCAATTGTTGCCCACGAACAGGTTTGGAGAATAACTCTAAGGTTTGCTCCTGTTGGCCAACCTACGCAGGTATCAGAGCCAGGTGGCAGCCCGAAAAAACGGATAGTGTCAATTATGACAGCTGTTTATTATTCTGGTGGTATCGGTTTGTTTGGGCAAGGACGCCCTGCTTCACAGCAACGGGTTAATCTATCCCACCAAGCCTAGGCCATATATCCATGTCGAGTTAAGGCTCAATGTTTCCAAATATATCTTGAGGTCTCGTTTTTCGGTGGCGGGCAGTTATTCGTTTTAGCTGCGGCAGGCTGAGGCCGAGATGTTAAAGGGTGGGCACCCTCAATCATAAAGCCCGGTGGATTTGAACGATAAATCTACCTCAGATCAACTGACGCTTGTTGGTACAACTTGATCTGGAACCGTGCTATCTCCATTTGTTAACACTTTCAATAATTCTAAAATACTATAATCCATTGAATTGTATAGCAAATCTGGATCGCGATTCTTATTCATCAAATGCCGATTTACCAAGTACAGTCTCCATTCTTGAAATCAAACGGAACTGGGAATATAAAACTCTTGGAAAGTCTGGCTATAAATTTCGCTTAATTATTGGCTATCGAGAAGTTAGTTTAAATCTTTCGCTATATTTATGCATATCTATTCATAATTCAGCTAAAAATTTGCTTCCCAAGTTTTAAATTTATTTCCAGAGATTTCTATTTCCCCTCTATATCTATCAGATTTGTAATGACGCTTGCGCCGATTTGAAATATTCCTATTGGCAGCAAGAGGGAGTATTACGATGATAGTTATAATTGATAATCGTGGTATTGTAGCTGAAGGATACACTTCAGGATTTGAGCGCGAAGGTGTGGCATCTATTGGGATCATGCCGCAAGAATTTGATAGCTGGGTGACCAGTATATCAGAAACAGATATTGGATCTGTGGAAGCCTTTCTTTTGGGGGATTGCGAAAGAAGGGTAAATTATCCGGGGTTGATACGAAAAAGATGCAAGAACACTCCGGTAATTGCGCTCAACGATACATCATCACTTGAATTAACGCTTAATCTATTTGCCGCTGGAGTAGACGATGTTGTGCGTAAGCCTGTTCACGTCAGGGAAATTCTGGTGAGAGCTGCTGCTATACGTCGCCGAACAGGAGAGCTGAAAGATATGCTGCCGGAGGGAAATATTCGTGTATTTTTTGATGGAAGAGCACCTGAAATCGGTGGTGAGATTCTTGAACTCCCGAGACGTGAACGGCGCATCTTAGAATTTTTGTTTAAAAACCAAGAACGCCGTGTCAGTCGAGCCCAGATCTATAACGCCGTCTATGGTCTCCTCAACGAGGGGGTTGAAGAAACCGTCGTTGAAAGTCATATCAGCAAGTTGCGCAAAAAACTGAAAGTGCGTTTGGGATATGATCCGATCGATTCCAAACGGTATCTTGGCTATATGTTCAAAAGCGGATTGGAAAATGCCTAAAGCGAGTAAAGAAAAACGGCTTTCATTAAAAGCCTTGCCCTCAACAGTCTGCATTGAAAGCATTCTTTCGTTTCATAGATATATATACAAACCTGAGTATTTTCGAAACTAACGCTATGATAATAGCGCCCTACCTGCCAAAAGTTTACCCGTGAGTTGATCAACAATGGCCATGATGGCCGAAGGTGTGGCTCCGCTATCGCCAAAACGAAATGAGATGGTTCATTATTCGTATGGGTGGGCGTTGGCGTGTGTAACCTATGCGTAGGGGGCCGCGCGGTCGAGGTCGGTTTGATATTTGGTGGTCTCACTCGATCTTTGCTGCGACAAAGCCAGATGTCCCGCACTTATGGATGTTTTTTTCGTCGCGATCTTACGCCGATGATGATATTTCAGTCCGTGAATGGACTTTGGGGTAATCTCGGCTGTTTGATATTGCGGAGGCTGTGCCCATGAGGGTGGCGCAAATCAGCGCTTTGGAACTGGCGACTTTGAACTCACTAACTGTGTCTCTCATCCGTGTGTTGCGGGTGTTGTGGCTGTCTGATTGCAGGTATTGGCATGACTTTGAACGATGAACCCAAACTGGTGTTTCACTATGCGGTCGCTGACAATGGCGTCATTGGCAAGGACAATGGGATGCCTTGGCATGTTTCGAGCGATCTCAAACGTTTCAAGGCGATGACGATGGGCAAACCAATCATCATGGGGCGCCGCACCTTTCAATCCATTGGGCGCGCTTTGCCCGGAAGGGTCAATTTTGTGGTCACAGCCGATCAAGCTTTTTCTGCTGATGGTGTTGTCTTGGTGCCATCTGTTGAAGATGCACTGTCGCAATCCCGAGCTCAGGCCTTGCTGGATGGTGTTGATGAGATCGCTGTTATCGGTGGTGGCACGATCTATAACGCTCTTTGGGACAAAGCCGATCGCTTGTATGTGACGCATATTCATGCAGAGCCTCAGGGTGATACGCATTTGCCGGCCATTGATGAAGCCATTTGGCACGAAACGTCGCGCCAAGAGGCCGTGCAGGGCGAGAATGACAGCGCTGCGATGAGTTTTGTCGTGTATGAACGTCAGAGGCGTTCTTAAGGCTTGGTCTTGTCTATCTAGATCCGCTTTTCCTGCGTTAGGGAAGGCGCATCTACTTTACCAGAGAAGCAGGAGATGGTGCCTCTGGCAATGCATGGCATGTCATGGTACCGCGTGTGGGGCGGGGGCTTCAGTGTGCGTAATTGATGCTGTTTTGTTGCAAACAGTGGGGCTATAGACATCAAATTGCCGATTGAAGCGTGCTTTCCTCAGGTAAATCGAGTTTGCGCGCAGAAAAGGCCAGTTAGCTCTTGATTTTGCGGCGCTTGCTTCCCACCTTGTCATCAAAGTGGCGTTTGCGACTTGTGTGGCCGATGCCATATTAATTTAAGACCTGTTTACGGTCATGTTACGGTTTGTGGGCTAAAAGCAGCTCAACGGGTGTCTCGGGCAATTTTGATGGGCGAGAAATCGCGAAAATTGCTGCAACCTATTGAAACATGGCGTTCCCTTGTCGTCTTGATAAGTCAAGACAGTATGGAAACGCTCAAGAATAAGGATAGACTATGCCTTGGAGCAATCAGAACGGTGGTGGCGACGGCGGTGGCCCTTGGGGCAACGGCGGCGGCAAGAATGGCGGTCCATGGGGTCAAGGCCCTCAAAATCAGGGTCCCAATGCTCCTGATCTGGAAGATTTGATCCGAAAAGGCCAAGAGCGCCTGCGTCAGGTTTTCCCTGGCGGCGGTGGATCCGGTGGCGGTTCTCTGGGTGCCAAAGGTATTGGCCTTTTGGCTGCCGGTGCCGTGGCAATCTGGATGGTAACTGGTTTTTACACCGTTGCTCAGGAAGAGCTTGGGGTTGAATTGTTGCTCGGCGAAGCGGTCGGCGTTTCTAGCCCGGGTTTGAACTATAATTTCCCATATCCAATTGGTCGTGTTGAAAAGGTCAATGTGACCCAGATTCGTGATATTACCATTGGGACGCGTGAATCTGCATCCCAGCGCGGCATTCGCAGGCAGGATGTGCCTGAAGAAAGCCTGATGTTGACCGGTGATGAAAACATCATTGATGTTGATTTCAAAGTGCAGTGGAACATCAAGGATCCAGAGCAATATCTTTTCAATATTGACAATCCTGAAGTGGCCGTCAAACAAGTGGCTGAAAGCGCCATGCGTGAGATCGTTGGTCGCAACAATATGGATGAGATCCAGACCGGTGACCGTGTTGCCGTTCAGCGTGCTGCAGAAGAACTGACGCAAGCCATGCTCGATAAATACCAATCGGGTATTGCGATCGTGCAGGTTCAGCTTCAGGGCGTGGAGCCCCCAGAACAGGTGATTGATGCGTTCCGTGATGTGCAGGCTGCCAAGGCGGATAATGTGCGCATGCAGAACGAAGCTCAAGCTTATGCCAACAAGGTTGTGCCAGAAGCAAAAGGTCAGTCTGCTCAGATTTTGGAAGCTGCCAATGCGTATCGTGAGCAGACCGTTGCAGAAGCCCGCGGTCAAGCAGAGCGTTTCTTGAACGTTCTTGGCGAATATGAAAAAGCGCCAGAAATCACACGCAAGCGTCTTTATCTGGAGACCATGGAAAAAGTTATGGGCAATTCCGAGAAGATCATTCTTGATAGCAAAGGTGCCGGCTCCCAAGGTGTCGTGCCGTATTTGCCCCTTAATGAACTGACGAAAAAGGCGGGGAACTGATTATGTCCGGTAAAGCAATTCTTTCCCTTATCATCGCAGCTGTTGTTGCTGTGGTGGGGCTTAGCTCGGTGTTTATTGTCTATCCATATGAGCAAGCTGTGATTACGCAGTTTGGCCGTATTGAGCGGGCCGTGCAAGAACCTGGTCTTTATGTAAAAGTGCCTTTCATCCAGAACGTGGAATATATCGACAAACGCGCACGCTATCTTGAAGAGTCTGCACGCGAAGTCATCGCGTCTGATAAAAAGCGCCTGCTGATCGATTCTTTCACGCGTTACAAAATCACAGACCCCATCCTGTTCAAACAGAAAGCCAAGTTCATTCCGAACTTTGAAAGCCAACTCAGCGGCTTTATGGGCTCGTCCCTGCGCGATGTGGCGGCCGATTTTGATTTTCAGGAAATCGTTCGTGACAAGCGTGATCTGTTGGTGGAAGCCATTCGTGTTGCTGTGAATGACAAAGCTGCCCGTCTTGGTGTTGAAGTGGTCGATTTCCGCGTGCGTCGCGCAGATCTGCCAAAAGAAAACTCCGAAGCGGTGTATCGTCAGATGCAGACAGAACGCCAACAGGAAGCCAACGGTATTCGTGCTGACGGTGAGCAGTTGGCTTTGCAGATCCGTTCGATTGCTGATCGTAACGCAACGGTGATTGTTGCTAATGCGCGTCGCGACTCAGAAATCACACGCGGTGAAGGTGATGCGGAACGTAACGGTATCTTTGCTGCAGCCTATGGCAAAAACACGGGATTCTTTGAATTCTATCGCACGATGCAGGCCTATGAGAGAAGCCTTTCCAATGGAGACACACGCCTTGTGCTGTCGCCCGATGGAGAGTTCTTCAACTACTTCAGTGGATCTGTTCCTTCGGAAAAAACTGCCCAATAATGCTGAAGCCTCCTCTCTCCGCCTAAGGGGAAGGGGGCTTTATCAGCTGCATAGGGAGAAAGTGGGCTTTGATGTCTGATTTCCTAGCGGCGGTTGGTTTGGTTCTTGTCATCGAAGGGTTGTTATATGCCCTCCTGCCAGAGTCGATGAAACGGATGATGATTGAGGTTGCCACAATACCGGGAAGCAATTTGCGTGTCGGTGGTTTGCTGGCAATGGCGATCGGTGTCGGTATTGTCTGGATGGTAAGAGCCTGATCATCTTGCAGATTTGTTGTTTAAACGCCCCTTTGTCATCTTGCACAATGGGGCGTTTTTTATGCCTACTACGCGCAATATGTTAGTTTGTGTATGCTCTTGCTTTTTGAGTTGAGAAATCACGCCTTTGGTGTCGGGAGAGGAAAGCCGAAATGTTGATGTTGGTTTTGGAGCGATTGTCACATTGCGCTCATGGTCTGCGACGCTTTGGCCTCATAGGTGGTACCATTGCTCTTGCGGTGATGGCTGGCCTACCGTGCGATGTGGATGCGAAAGATGCAGAGCAGGGGCAGGCCGCGTCCGGCCAAATGCCTCATCAGACATCTATGGGGCCTAAAAGTGTGGCCGACCTTGCAGAGCGGCTGATTCCAGCGGTGGTGAATATTTCAACCCGATCATTGGTGGACAGCAAAGACAGTATACCTCTACCCAAAGTGCCTGACGGGTCGCCTTTTCAGGATTTTTTCGAAGATTTCTTTGAGAAAAATCAGGAAGAGGGGGGACGAAAGCGCAGTGTACAGTCACTCGGCTCAGGGTTTGTTATCGATGCGTCTGGCCTGATCGTCACCAACAATCATGTGATTGCCGGAGCGGATAAGATCCGTGTTAAATTTTCTGATGGAGGCCAGTATGACGCCGAAATCGTAGGTCGCGATACCAAGACCGATCTGGCTCTGCTTAAAGTGGATACGCCGAAGCCGCTGTCCACAGTTCCCTTCGGTTTGGAAAAGGACGTGCGTGTCGGCGATTGGGTTATGGCCATTGGTAACCCGTTTGGTTTGGGTGGGTCTGTCTCTATTGGTATTGTTTCTGCGCGCAATCGTAATATCAATACCGGGCCGTATGATAGCTTTATTCAGACCGACGCTGCCATCAATCGCGGCAATTCTGGTGGCCCGTTGTTTGACATGTATGGCAACGTGGTCGGGGTGAATACCGCAATTATTTCCCCAAGTGGGGCCTCAATTGGACTGGGCTTTGCCATTCCTGCCGATATTACCAGCCGTGTTGTTACACAATTGAAAGAGTTTGGTGAGACGCGGCGTGGCTGGCTTGGTATCCGGATTCAACAAGTGTCTGAAGATCTGGCTGAAGGGCTGGGATTGAGTGATGCGCGTGGGGTGTTGATTGCTTGGGTGAATGAGGCCGGTCCTGCAGAGAAAGCCGGTTTGAAGCCCGGCGATGTTATTGTCCGGTATGGGGGGGAAGCTGTCAGTGAGGTGAGGGATTTGACTCGCTTTGTTGCCGAGACGACTATTGGTGCCGAGGTTGAGGTTGAGTTTTACCGTAAAGGTCAGCTTATGGCCTTGTCAGTGGTTGCAGGCCATTTGGAAGCCAGTGAAAGCAAGGTGCCAATCGCCAAAAATGCGGATAAACTAAGCCGCTTGTTTGGAATGTCTTTGTCTGAGCTGACACCCGCTGAACGCAGAAAACACAATCTTGGAGACAGCGTTGAAGGCGTTGTTGTGCATGAAGTAGAGCCGCACAGCCTCGCAGGTCAAAAGGGCATCCAGACCGGAATGGTAATCGTTGAGATCAATCAGGAAATAGTCTCGACACCTCAGAGCGTTGTGAAACGCGTAGAAACGCTCAAGGCAGAAGGCAAAAGCACCATAGTGTTTCTTTTGGCAAGACCGGATGGGGGCGAATTGGTGTTCGTGCCGATCAAGCTTGATGACAGTGCCCCTGAGGGGGGCTTGCCTCCTAAAGATTGATCCGATCAAAGCCCAACAGGGTTGAAGGGGCTTGTGGCCCCTTCGTCATTTTGTTCGTTGGATGGCGTCTAGCCCAACACAAATTCCTCGGCCTTATATCCCTGCAAAAACAAAAGTCCGGTCAGATCGCCATGATCAATCACGAATTCAGCCTGTGCGGCGACTGCGGGTTTGGCATGTAGGGCCACGCCAGCGCCAGCATCCATGATCATGGCCAAATCGTTGGCCCCGTCACCGACAGCCATTGTTTCGGACAGGTTCAGTTTGAGCTCTTGGGCCAAAGCGTGCAGACGATCGCGTTTGGCTTCTTTGCCCAGAATGGGCATGCCGACCTTGCCGCTCAGAGTACCGTTTTCTTCCAACAGGAGATTGGCGCGGTCTTCATCAAACCCCAGTTTCTCGCGAACGCGGGACGTGAAATGCGTGAAGCCACCCGACACCAATGCACAATAGGCACCATGAGCTTTCATTGTCTGGACAAGGGCCATGCCGCCATGCGTATAGGTGATCCGGTCGGCGAACAATTTATCGACGATGGACAAGTCCAGCCCTTCAAGTAGCGAGACGCGCTCTTTAAGGGCTGGTTCAAACTCGATTTCTCCGCGCATGGCACGTGCGGTGATGGTAGAGACCTTGTCTTTGAGGCCCACTTCGTCGGCCAGTTCGTCAATGCATTCTTGCTGGATCATGGTCGAGTCCATATCCGCGAGAAGCAGTTTTTTGCGGCGTCCTTGGCTGGGTTGTAGTGCTATGTCGACTGGAATGTCCGCCAGAAGGCTGCGCAATTGGGCATATAAATTGTCTAGGTCGGGATGGTTCGGGATGATAAAATCGCAAGCGACCCCTTCCATAAGCCAAACAAACTCTGTATCGACCTTGATGGCGGCCTGGATTTTGGCCACAAGATCGGCGCTAACGGCAGGATTGGCGGGTGCGCTGATAATGGTCAAGGTGAAGGACATGGAACCCCCGAAGGATAAATGCCTCTCGTGCGAGGCTGTAAAGACCGTATGATTATGGACGGAACAAAAAATTCTTGTGCACCGACTGCGGTGTTGATAGCGGGGCCAACGGCCAGCGGCAAGTCTTCTCTTGCGGTTAAGTTGGCGCAATTGGTCAATGGCGTAATTATCAACGCTGACTCCATGCAAATTTATGATCAAATGTCGATCTTGTCTGCGCGTCCGACCGCTGACGAGATGGGAGACGTAGAACATCGCCTTTATGGCTATGTTAGCCCGTCTGAGCGTTATTCGGTTGGCCGTTGGCTGGATGATGCGGTTGCTGCAATAAAGGATGTGCGCAGCAAAGGGCAATGTCCTATTCTGGTGGGTGGAACCGGACTTTATTTTAAGGCGCTGCTTGAGGGGCTGAATGCGATGCCCGATATCCCGCAACAGGTGCGCGATTTCTGGGCCGCTGAATTGGTGCGCCTGGGGAGCCCTGAAGCGCTGCATGCCATTTTGACCGATCGAGACCCCGTGGTGGCATCGACACTGAAGCCGGGGGATGCGCAACGGACTTTGCGCGCTTTGGAAATTCTGGATGCCACTGGCAAGTCTTTGGCGCAATGGCATGCTGGAGACGATATGCGCCAAGATCCGGCCATTGCGCAAGATGCGCTGTGTCTGGCGCTCAATCCACCCCGCGCTCAAGTGTATCAAAAAATAGAAAATCGCTTTGATCAGATGGTGGAGCTGGGCGGCATCATCGAGGCCGTTCATCTAACGGGCCTTGGTTTGTCTCCAGACTTGCCTGCCATGAAAGCGATTGGGGTCGCCCATCTTTCGGCTTTTGATCGTGGGGAAATGCCTTATGAAGAGGCGATCAGATTGTGCAAGCGCGATACGCGTCGCTATGCCAAAAGACAGATGACGTGGATCCGAAATCAAATGGGCGAATGGTCGCAGTTTGAAACAGCTGAAGCCGCAATTGCTCAATTTTTGATAGAAATGGAAAAAAATTAGGTGGGAAACTAGCTTAAAATTGCGTCTTGACCGGAGAATCTTGTTCCTTCCGGGTTGACCTGCCAGTTTGGAGCGATTAACGTCCCTCTCGAAACAAACGGAAAAGCTGTACTTGTGATGAAAAATATTGTTGTGATTCTAGTGGGAAGGCGCGCTGCTGCGATGGTTGAGTAACCGTTGCAAATGGTAGTGCGCATCTAGGGCCTTTCAGGGGCCCTTTTTTATTGCTCGCAAGAATGGCAGCTTTGGACAGGCAATTGGTTGGTTTGAACCAATGTCAATTTAAGGAATGGATAAATGACACGGCAGATGACAGGTGCTGAAATGGTTATCCAAGCTCTGAAAGATCAGGGCGTAGACCATATATTTGGCTATCCTGGAGGAGCTGTCCTCCCAATTTACGACGAAATTTTCCAGCAGGAAGATGTTCAACATTTTTTGGTGCGCCATGAACAAGGCGCAGGGCATGCGGCCGAAGGGTATGCTCGGTCAACGGGCAAAGTCGGCGTGATGTTGGTGACTTCAGGCCCTGGTGCTACCAACGCTGTGACCGCACTTGCTGATGCTTTGCTCGATTCCATTCCTCTTGTCTGCATTACAGGGCAGGTCCCGACAGCCCTGATCGGCTCTGATGCTTTTCAGGAATGCGACACATCCGGCATCACACGGCCCTGCACCAAGCATAATTATCTGGTTCGCGATGTTGAGGATTTGCCGCGCGTTCTGCATGAGGCTTTTTATGTTGCACGCTCTGGTCGTCCGGGGCCGGTTGTGATCGACATCCCGAAAGATGTGCAGTTTGCCACAGGTACCTATCAGGGACCATCTAACATTAGTCACAAGACCTATCATCCGCAGGTTAAGGGCGACCTTAACTCTATTCGGCAAGCGGTCGAAATGCTCATCAACGCCAAGAAACCGGTGTTCTATACGGGTGGTGGAGTAATCAACTCTGGCACGGAAGCCTGCCAGATGTTGCGTGAACTGGTTGCATTGACCAATATTCCCATCACGTCGACCCTGATGGGGCTGGGTGCTTATCCTGCGTCTGGTGATAATTGGCTGGGCATGCTGGGTATGCACGGCACCTATGAAGCCAATATGGCGATGCATGATTGTGATGTCATGGTTTGTATCGGAGCACGTTTCGATGACCGGATCACAGGGCGTCTGGATGCTTTTGCGCCAAACTCTAAGAAAATTCACATCGACATTGATCCTTCATCGATCAACAAAATTGTGCGGGTTGATTTGGGCATTGTGGGTGACGTCGGGCATGTGCTTGAAGATATGGTGCGCATTTGGCGCGCCAGTGGGCAGGAGCCTGATCGTTCGGCGCAGGCTGACTGGTGGGAGCAGATCAAGATTTGGCGCAAGCGCGAGTGTCTGGCCTATCGTAAGAATGCCGATATAATCATGCCTCAATATGCTTTGGAGCGTCTGAGCGCCAAGATCAAGGATAAAGACAGCTACATCGCGACGGAAGTGGGGCAGCACCAGATGTGGGCTGCGCAATATCTTGGATTTGAAGAACCGAACCGCTGGATGACGTCCGGAGGATTGGGTACCATGGGATATGGATTCCCTGCTGCGCTCGGTATTCAGGTTGCGCATCCAGAGAGCTTGGTCATCGATATCGCAGGTGATGCTTCGATCCAAATGTGTATTCAGGAACTGTCGACAGCTATCCAGTATAATTTGCCGGTCAAGGTCATGATCCTGAATAATGAGTATATGGGGATGGTGCGTCAGTGGCAGCAACTGTTGCATGGCAATCGGATGTCTAATTCCTATGTCGAGTCTCAGCCGGATTTTGTGAAATTGGCTGAAGCCTATGGAGCACATGGCATTCGGTGTGATCATCCAGATAATCTGGATGCGGCCATTGACGAGATGATTGCCCATGACGGACCTGTGCTGTTTGATTGTCGCGTTGCTAAACTGGCCAACTGCTTCCCCATGATCCCATCAGGCAGAGCCCATAATGACATGTTGTTGTCGGATGAAGCCGAAGATGAGGGCAAGATTGCAACGGCCATCGGAGAAGCTGGCAAGAAGCTGGTTTGATCCGCGTATCATTGATGTGCGTGTGTGTTTCTATTCAATTACTGAGATGAAGCACCCCGCAATATGCAAATATAAGGAACGGCAAGATGCAACACGGATCTGCCTATTTCATCGAAGAAGTGTCGACAGTGGAAGAAACTCATACTTTGTCTGTGCTCGTTGATAACGAGCCGGGTGTTCTAGCACGAGTGATTGGCCTTTTCTCCGGACGGGGGTATAACATTGACTCGCTGACTGTGTCGGAGACCTCTCATGAGGAGCATATTTCCCGCATTACCATCGTAACGACAGCTACGCCGCAAGTCATTCAACAGATCCGCTCCCAATTGGGGCGCTTGGTGCCAATTCATGAAGTGGCGGATTTGTCGATTGATCAGATTGCTCCGCTGGAACGTGAATTGGCTATGATCAAAGTATCTGGTACAGGTGAGAAACGGGTGGAAGCCTTGCGTCTTGCTGATGCTTTCCGGGCCACTGTGATTGATGCCACTGCGGAGCATTTTGTGTTTGAGATGACCGGACGTCAGCAGAAAATTGAGCAGTTCGTCAGTATTATGCAGCCTCTCGGTTTGGTTGAGGTTTGTAGAACCGGTGTGATTGCTCTGCGACGTGGTCCGGAAAAAACCTGATCCGTTGCTTGATTTGCTCTGATATTGGATTGAAAAATCTATGAAAACACGACTGAGTGTGAATGTGAATGCGGTGGCGATGTTGCGCAATCGGCGGGACCTGCCATGGCCGAGTGTCACCGGGCTTTCTGCAATTGCATTGGAAGCGGGTGCCAAAGGTATAACTGTGCATCCGCGTCCGGATCAGCGGCATATTCGCAGACAAGATGTGCGAGATCTGGTGGCAATGATCCGGAAGGATTTTGCTGGCAAAGAGCTTTGCCTCGAGGGATATCCTGACAAAGGATTTTTGGCCCTGTGTCAGGAAGCCAAACCTGATCAGGTGCTGTTTGTGCCAGATGCTCCGGCTCAGACGACTTCAGACCATGGCTGGGATTTCGAGGTCAATGAGGTATTGTTGCGTGATGTGATCGCCTTGATGAAACGATCCGGTATTCGGGTTTCTGTTTTTGTCGATCCCGACCCAACCCAACCGGCAAAAGCTGCTGCTGTGGGGGCCGACCGGATCGAGATTTTCACAGGGCCCTATGGTGCCTGTCAGGTTGATACAAAGGAAGCCAAAAAGCATTTGGCAGATGTTGTGGCAACCGCTCATGCCGCCAAGGCCGCTGGTTTGGGTGTCAATGCCGGTCACGATCTGACACCGGAGAATCTGCCGGCTCTGATGAAAGAGGCGGGCTTTATCGAAGAAGTATCCATTGGGCATGGTTTTACTGCCGACGCCCTGCTCCATGGCTTTGCCGAGAGCGTAAGACGTTTTCAGCGCGCGATGGGTGAGATTTGATTTTTACGCTTCACTGAAGCGTTGAATCCTTGTTTGGACTTGACCTTGGCTTTGTCATCTTTTAGGCCCTGTTCAAACATTTTCGGTTTCTGTTGTTTCAGAGGCTGATCGAGAAATTTTATGAGCTGACATAAGAGCAATTTTCGCAATTGTTGCATTGCGGAGTGACTTAAGTCTTTGTTTGACGCGTATCCTTATCCAAAATGTGAAATCATTTTCGGGATACGCTCTAGGAAAAGGAAGAAATAATGCGCGTATATTATGATCGCGATGCTGACATCAATCTGATCAAAGGCAAAAATGTCGCTATCGTCGGCTATGGCTCCCAAGGTCATGCTCATGCTTTGAACCTGCGCGATTCTGGCGTGACCAATCTGGCCGTTGCCTTGCGTGAAGGCTCATCGTCCGCCAAGAAAGCTGAAGCTGAAGGTCTGAAAGTGATGACCGTTGCTGAAGCTTCTAAATGGGCAGACGTTGTCATGATGTTGACCCCGGATGAGCTGCAGGCTGACATCTATTATGCCGACATGCATGACAACCTCAAAGAGAATGCTCTGCTTCTGTTTGCTCACGGCTTGAATGTGCATTTCAACCTGATCGAGCCACGCGCTGACCTTGATGTCGCCATGGTCGCTCCAAAAGGTCCTGGTCATACCGTGCGCGGTGAATATTTGCGTGGCGCTGGTGTGCCAACTCTGATTGCGATTGCGCAGAATGCTTCTGGCAATGCACATGATGTGGCTCTTTCTTATGCCTCTGCCAATGGTGGTGGTCGTGCCGGTGTCATCGAAACATCCTTCAAAGAAGAATGCGAAACTGATTTGTTCGGTGAACAAGCTGTTCTTTGTGGTGGTGCTGTTGAGTTGATGCGTGCCGGTTTTGAAACACTGGTAGAAGCCGGTTATGCGCCTGAAATGGCTTATTTCGAGTGCGTGCATGAAATGAAGTTGATCGTGGATCTGATTTATGAAGGCGGCATTGCCAACATGAACTACTCCATTTCCAACACGGCTGAATATGGCGAGTATGAAACCGGTCCTCGCATTATTACTGCTGAAACCAAAGCGGAAATGAAAAATGTTCTGACCGACATTCAGGATGGCACTTTCGTGCGTAACTGGATGCTGGAAAACAAAGTTGCCCAGACCTCATTCAAAGCGATCCGTGCTCGTAACGATGCACACCAAGTGGAAGAAGTTGGCGCAAAATTGCGCGCAATGATGCCTTGGATCAAAGAAAAAGCAATGGTAGACAAAGAGAAAAACTAAGCTCATCTTTTTCGTTGACTTGATCGAAATCCCGGCCAATGGCCGGGATTTTTCGTTTAGGGGATTATTAAGAGTAATTTGTGTTTACCGAGCGTTGTGTGCTGTTCCTGTATCGGCAATGCGCTTATAGTGGACACCCGTTAGTGAACACCCGTAATTTTGCCTGTCAGTTTGAGGATTTTGCCAAATGTCTAAGTCAGAGCGCGCCTACTTCATTCTCGATGTATTCACACATGAAGTTCTCGCGGGTAATCCTCTGGCAGTGGTGCTCGATTCTGACGGGTTGAGTGATGGTGAGATGCAGAAAATCGCACGAGAATTCAATCTCTCCGAAACGGTTTTTGTTAGTCCTCCAAAAAATCCTGCCCACAACGCCGCCTTGCGGATTTTTACGCCATCATGTGAATTGCCTTTTGCAGGGCATCCCACAGTCGGTGCTGCCGTCTTGCTCGGTTCTCAGCGCTTTCCTGACCTTGAACGTGATATGGACAGTGTGATGATGCTGGAGGAGAAGATCGGACTGGTTCGCGCACGGGTCAAGCTCTATGCCAATGGCGCAGGAGGTGGGGCAGGGGATGCTGTATTTGATGTGCCTAGCCTGTCAAAGCCATTTGATATTCAATTGGGATCGAAAGACGAGATTGCCGCCGCTTTGGGGCTGCATATCAAAGACATCGGGTTTGAAAATCACGTGCCGACTGTTTTTGCCGCCGGAGTGCCTTTTGTTATGGTGCCGATCCGAGATATGGAAGCGATCGGACGGGCCAGCCCGGTGTTGCCCAGTTGGAACACTGCCTTTGGGTCGCACGACCACAATGATGCCTATCTTTATACACGCGAGACCGTGCGCCATGGGTCCAGCTTTCATACACGAATGTTTGCCCCAACGATGGGGATCGTAGAAGACCCGGCAACGGGGTCGGCTGCGGCAGCTTTTGCCGGTTGTATTTGCCGATTTGATCAGCCAGGGAAAGGGACGCACAGCTTCGTTATTGAACAAGGGTTTGAGATGGGGCGTGCCTCTATCATCAATTTGGAGTTTGAAGTCGCTGATGGACGTTTGAGCGCGGAACGCATTGGCGGGAAAGCCGTGATTGTGGCCTCGGGAGTACTTTATATCTAGTTATTTTACTGTTCGCTGATCCTGTCGCTAACAGGTCTTCTCCATTTGTAATTTGAGGCTCATTTGACTTTTTCATTTCTCCATAGTTCCCAGAGTTTGGTGCCTTTGTTTGAAGACGCAATTAACGGCACTAATTTATCACCAAAAGCGCATTATGTTCGTGCGGACCTGTTGGATAAAGCCACTGCACAGGGCGGCATCGATGAGGCGCTGTCGGTGGAAATTGCTGACGCTCTTCACTCTTACGCTTTGGATGTTGATCTGTTGCTGCTCACCTGTTCAAGTCTCAGTTCGGTGGTTGATGGTGTCAAGGCGAGCGGAGTGCCGGCTGAACGAACGGACCGGTTACTAGCAGAGGCGGTTTTTGCGGGTGCTATGAAGACCCCGGGGGCGCAGAGTGTTGCTGTTCTTATTGCAGCCCCGACAACCGTTGTCCCCACGCGTACGCTATTTGAACAATGCCGAGTAGAGATGGGGGCAGAGGCTGTTGGTCTTAAGGTCATTCTTTTGCCTGATGTCTGGTCTTTGTTCCTGTCTGGTGATCTTGAGGCATATCGTCAGGCTTTGGCCAAAGCGATTGATGCTTTTCTGACTGGAGCTGATGCTTTTAGCCATGTTGCTCTGGGGCAGGCGTCTATGGGGCCTGCTCTGGCCTTTTGTCAGTCACCACGCGCCAACTCGGTTTGGACTATCACTGGTGCAACACGTGCTTATCTGGCTGCCATGTAGGGAGGCCTCTTGGTTTCAATATATTTGATAAGGCATAAAAAAACCGCGGCCCCATTGGGACTGCGGTTTTTGTCTTTTGGCAATCTTGGAATCCAAGCAATTTTGAGGGTTATGCTGCCTGTATCTCTTGCAGGAATTGCTCAATTTTCGAACGCAAATCTTTAGCCTGTTCTGCAGATGAACGAGATGCATTGAGCACCTGAGTGGCTGATTGTTGGGTATCGGTGACAGAATCGCTAACCGCGGCGACCCGCTGAGTGACCAACGAAGTCCCCTGAGATGCCTGCTGAACATTGTTGCTAATTTCGGAGGTCGCAGCCCCTTGTTGTTCTACAGCGGATGCAATTGAATTGGTGTATTCATTGACCTCATCCATCGTTTGGGTGATTTTAGCAATGGCTGACACAGCTTCTTTGGAAGAGCTCTGAATGCCTGAAATCTGGCTTGAGATTTCTTCCGTCGCTTTTGATGTCTGGTTAGCCAACTCTTTCACTTCGGCCGCCACAACCGCAAAGCCTTTGCCTGATTCACCGGCTCGGGCCGCTTCAATGGTGGCATTGAGTGCGAGAAGGTTGGTCTGCTCGGCGATGGCCTGAATGAGGCTAACCACCTCACCAATTTTTTGGGCAGCAAGGTCTAAACTGGAGACTTTTTCGTTGGTTGCTTGTGCTTCATTGGTGGTGGTGGAAACAACTTGCTGGGTGCGTCCAAGCTGGCTGGAGATTTCCTCGATTGACGCTGTCAATTCTTCGGCTGCCGAGGCGACCGCTTGCACGTTGGTTGCTGCATCATGGGAAATTTTGGAGGCGTCGTTGGTCTGAGCTGTGGTGTTCAGCGCGATCTCGTTCAAACGTTGCGCCGTGGCTTCCATGGTGCGGGAGTTCTCTGCAGACTCCTCAAGAACCGATTGAATGCCGCCTTGGAACGCATCAATAATTCGTTGTGTATTGGTATGCCGCTCGATATTTGCTCTATCTGTTTCTGCCTTCTGATGCTCCAACTCGCGGCGTTGCGCGTTGTGTTGGTTCAGGACATTGACAGAACGGGCAATATCGCCAATTTCATCTTTGCGTTCTTGATAGTCAATCTTTTCAAGCTGCTCGTCTTTTGCGATCAGTGTGAGCAAGCCGGTAATCACGGGCAGTGGTCTCATCATTTTGCTGACGATTGCGAAAGCCAAGGCTAGAATAATGACAGATACTATCGACGCCCAAAGAAGCATTTGGGAGGACACGTCACCCAACACAGCTTCAACGTTGGAACGCTCGATACCTACATAAAGAATGCCTACAACGTCATTAGACGGTGAGAATATCGGCTGATAGAGTGTGTAGTAAGGTATGCCGAGAATAACAGCTTCGCCAACGAAGCTTTTGCCACTGGCTATAATCGGATAGACCGCGCCTTTCTGGCCAAGCGGTGTGCCGACTGCTCGTTCTCCATTGGGTTTTACGATGTTGGTTGTTTTGCGCCAGAAATCCTTGGTCTTCTCATCCCAAGCAAAGATTGTTGCGGTTTCGTTGGTTATACCACCAACTCGGTCGATCAATGTGTGGTTTTCAAAAGCGGGAATGGTCTGCATTGTCAAGCGGCTGATGTCGCCATCGCCGGTGCGATCGACTCCCACACCTTCGATGGACGTTTCCAACACCTGGGCGGCTACACGTATGCTTGTAGACTGTTGTATTATAACGTCCTGTCTGACTTTGTTGCTGACAGTGATCCATGCAACAGTTGCCAATGACACCATCGAAACCACGACAGAGGCGACGATTAGAAGCGTGACTTTCTGTGTCATCTTCATCTTGGACAAGAAATTCATTTTTGTAAACCTTCGGTCCTATTATGCTGGTCGCGTATAATTTCTAAAGTTCATTACTGTACAAAAAGAGTTAATAAATTGATTTTATTTTCGGAAATATAATTAATTACTTGAATTCTTATATTTAATTATCGTCATAGTTTTTATTTTTCGGTTTATGTAATTTTTATTCTATTAGAATATTTCTAATATTGTTTGTTATACTTCTATAATTAAAATTTATTGTTTTTGTCGGGTTCAAAAAAATTGAAAATTCGGCCTTGTGGAGTTGGTATTGATCGTTTATGACAAATGGATCGAGATATGAAAACCATCTTAGGTTTTTCTTTTATTATATGCGAGAGACGGAAATGACCGCTCCTTTGAGCACAATTGGTCAAGTTGTTACGGTTGAGCCCAAAGCTCCCGCCACAGCTGCACGTCTAAACTCCGCTCTACTACTCCTAATCTGCCCCTGAACATCGACAGGCGTTGACTTCGGTTTACGGCGGATCTTCAGGGGATGACATTTCAAAGCAGCCAGAGACATTCTTGCCGTGTGACTAGCCTTGACCAATTTTCATTTATTGGCTGGAACGGCCAAATTCAGGATAAATCCCATGACCGACAATATCATTATCTTTGACACCACCTTGCGCGACGGCGAACAATCTCCCGGAGCATCCATGACCTTGGAAGAAAAAATTCAAGTCGCTAAATTGCTGGATGAAATGGGTGTGGATGTGATTGAAGCGGGTTTTCCGATCGCTTCCAACGGAGACTTTGAAGCTGTTTCCGAGATTGCCAAAGTGGTCAAGAACTCCACTGTTTGCGGCTTGGCCCGTGCTGGCAATAAGGATATTGATCGCGCCGGTGAGGCGGTTAAACATGCCAATAAAAGCCGGATCCATACTTTTATTTCCACCAGCCCGTTGCACATGAAATTCAAGCTGCAAATGGAACCTGAAACTGTCTATGAAAAAGTGATCTCTTCGGTCACACGGGCGCGCAACTGGACCGATGACGTGGAATGGTCCTGCGAAGATGGCACCCGCACCGAGTTTGACTTTATGTGTCGCTGTGTCGAAGCAGCAATCAACGCCGGTGCGACGACCATCAATATCCCTGACACCGTGGGCTATACAACACCGGATGAAATCGAATCCCTGTTCCGCCGCGTGATTGAAAATGTGCCCAATTCTGACAAAGCCATTTTCTCGGCGCATTGTCACAACGATTTGGGCATGGCAGTAGCCAACTCTTTGGCCGCGGCCAAGGGTGGTGCACGCCAGATCGAATGCACCATCAATGGGCTGGGTGAGCGTGCCGGGAACGCGGCGTTGGAAGAAATCATCATGGCGATCCGCACACGCAATGATGTGTTCGCCTATACAACCGGCATCAATACCAAGATGCTGACCCGTGCCTCTAAGCTGGTCTCCGCTGTGTCTGCCTTCCCTGTGCAGTATAACAAAGCCATCGTGGGCAAAAACGCGTTTGCCCACGAGTCCGGTATTCATCAGGACGGCATGTTGAAAAATGCTGAAACCTACGAAATCATGCGGCCTGAAGATGTGGGTGTGGGTGGTACAGATTTGGTTATGGGCAAGCACTCGGGTCGCCATGCGTTTAAAGAAAAGCTGTCAGACTTGGGGTATCAGTTGGGCGAAAATGCCTTGCAGGACGCGTTTACCCGTTTCAAGGATTTGGCTGACAAAAAGAAACATATCTTCGACGAAGACATCGAGGCTTTGGTTGACGACGAGGTCTCTAATGCTTCCGAGAAGATTAAGGTAATTGCCATGACGGTGATTGCCGGTACTGGCGGTGTACAGAAAGCGATCGTAACGCTGGATATGGATGGCGCCCATGTAACCAAGGAAGCCACTGGCGATGGCCCTGTCGATGCGATCTTTAATGCGATTAAAGAAATGTTCCCGCATCGCGCTCGGTTGCAACTGTATCAAGTGAGTGCCGTGACGGCTGGTACAGACGCACAGGCTGAGGTCTCTTGCCGTTTGAGCGAAGATGAGACCACTGTAACCGGTCGTTCTGCTGATACCGATACGATGGTGGCGTCAGCCAAGGCTTATGTGTCGGCCTTGAACAAGCTGGTGACGCGTCGCGAAAAGCAAATTCAGAATGCACAGACCAGCGCTGCTGAGTAAGCTTTGACGGTTTGAAATGTGAGATATGAAGGGGGCGGATTTTAATCTGCTCCCTTTTTTTATGCGGTGGTTTGTGGGTTTTGTTTTAAGTGTCTTTTGGTTGTGATTTTGATCTGTTTCATGGTGTCAGGGTTTTACCAGATGCAGACTGAAAATGTGTTCCACGGGAGGAGAGAGCAATGTTTTACGAAACGCATAAATTGCGCGAGGAGTTTCCTGATGCCATTGAGAAACTGCAAGCTTTGATGATTGATGATGAGGATTTTTTAAAGCTTGCTGCGCGCTACACCGAGGTTAACCGCGAAATAATCCGGATAGAGCATGAGGAAGACCATGCTTCCGATTTTTATCTCGACAATCTAAAGAGGCAACGATTGGTTTTGAAGGATCGGGTGGCGGTAAAACTCAGAAACTGAGGCTCGGAGACCAAGTTTGAAAAGTCAGGCTTTGGCCTGACTTTTTGTCTGTAGTGTCCTGATTTCTGATAAACCACTCTATTCGACGGTTTGCGGTGTGGTTGACTTTTTGAGCTTGGCTTCCCGGCGCATGATGTAGAAGGTCGAAGCAAAAATGACCGCTGCCCCCAGCCAAGTATAGCCGTCGGGGAACTCATCAAACAGGAACCAGCCAAAGGCGGTCGAGAAAAGCAATCGCATATAATCAAACGGCGCGAGTGTTGTCGCTTTGGTCCATTTAAATGCATGCACCATCAACCATTGGGCAAAACTTGCCAAAGCGCCGGTTAGCGCAATCAGGCCGATCTGCTTCCAACTGGGCGTTGTCCAGTAAAGATAGGCGAGGGGTATCATCGCCAATCCGATGAGCAGCGCTTGGCCAGTTACCATGACGGTTGGTTGGTCATAGCGTGTGTGAATGCGAATGATCACTTGATTGGCGGCGATGGTGGCGGCAGCAACCATTGCAAAGATGATATTGTTGTCTAGAGCGGCCAAGCCACCACTGAACATATCAAAGGGGCGCGCGATAATCAGGATACCGGTAAATCCGACGACAAGAGCGCCAATGCGTCTGATGCCAACGGTTTCTTTCAGGATCACCACAGCGAAAACCGTAATGAAGAAAGTCCGCGTGAAACTCAGTGTGGTCGCTGTGGCTAGTGGCAGATTGATGATCGCTGTCAGCCCACCAAGTATGCTGAAAAATGTCAAAAAAGCACGCAACAAAAACAGGTCTTTTCTTACAATTCTTATCTTGCCTTTGCTAGATTTTAGCAAGGGTGGCACGAGGAATAAGACCATGAAGCCTTGTCTAATGACTATGATTACGGTGACGTGAAGCGATTGCCCAAGCTCTTTGATCGTTGCGGACATTGTTGAAAAGCACATCATTGCAATGAACATAATCAGGATTGCGCGGATGTTCAGGGGCAGTCTTTCAAATACTGCCGTCATTTTCTGTATGAATTGAGGCACAGAAGTCATAACGCGGCCGAATCTCTGCAAAAGGCGGGGGGCTTTTTTGACAAGCCAATGAGGTTTGTCAGTAGAGCGATGAACGCTGAAGTCGGTTGGAAGATCTTTGCCAATCTATCAGTGATCAATTCAGTATGTAAAGATCCAAGGTGTTCTAATCAGTCGTTTGCTGCCTCTATTCATCGGGCAGCCAAGCCTGTTTTTGGAGCAATCGGATTTGGTGTCATAAGTGCGGCGGTGGTTAATGAGCATTTTTTTTGCTTACCGCTTGATCTTTTTGTCAAAGCGTGAAGAATTGTAAATCTTCCTTTGGTCAAACTGATTTCACATCTATGGGTTCATTTTGATGTTTCAAATTTTAATTCGGGTTTGATTAGGCTCGTTCAGCCGACTGTGGCGGAACGAACGGAATGTTGGTGCTTTCACACCATGATGATTGGAAAGATCGCGTCATGAATTCCCTTGTTGGCATTGTTTGGAAACTCGCTGCGACCTGTTTTTTTGCAGTCATGATTGCAATCATAAAATATGCATCGGCAACGGTTCCTACGGGGCAAGTTGTCTTTTATCGCTGTTTTTTCGCTCTATTTCCGTTGTTGATTGTTGCGATAATGCAGGGGAAATTACGCGACAGCCTTCGAACAGCACGGCCTTGGTTACACTTTCGGCGCGCTCTTGTTGGGGCTTCGGGCATGTTTTGTTGGTTCTCTGCGGTGGGGTTGATGCCATTGCCTGAAGCCACCGCGATATCTTTCTTATCACCGTTGATGGTGGTGGCACTGGCTGCAATATTTTTGAAGGAGAAAGTGCGGTTTTATCGCTGGACCGCTGTGGCAGCGGGATTTATTGGTGTGTTGATCATTCTGTGGCCGCGCTTGTCCCAATCGGATGGAGACGTTGCGTTGTTGGGAGCCTTTTTTGCTGCGATTTCGACTATCTTCATAGCATCCACATCAATCATGGTTCGTCAAATGACACGCAGCGAGACGAACGCTGCAATCATCTTTTACTTTTTTGTTGCGACATCTTGTTTCTCGCTCGTCAGCCTTATTTGGGGCTGGGTGTTGCCGGATTGGCAAATCATTGGTTTGTTGGTTTTGGCAGGTGTGATGGGTGGGCTTGGCCAAATGCTGATGACACAGGCTTTTCGCTTGACCGAGGCTTCGCTTTTGGCCCCGTTTGATTATGTGAATATGATTTGGGCTGTGATCATCGGGATTTTGGTATTCGATGAATATCCCAGTATGCCTGTTATCATTGGAGGCACGATCGTTATTCTCGCTGGCATGTTTGTTGTCTATCGCGAGCGCGCCCTCGGTTTGGCCCGTAAGGCTGAATTGCGCGTGAAGCCGCTCTAGTCAAACGGCAATAACGCAACCTGCTGACAGTCTGCCCTCTGACTAGATGGTTATGGGGCTTTGAATTCAACGATCTCGCTGTCTGTTTGGTCAATGAAGGTAAGCTTTAGCTTAATGCTTTTTACATGTCCGAGCGGGAAGGCCAGATAGGGGCGCTCTTTTGTGACTTGGTTGGGCTGCTTTTCGTCGCATTTTGCGAGTGGCCAATTGTTGTTGAGTGGTTGATCGTTGAGACCATACTGCACTGTGGTTAGTCCGCATTTCCAGCTTTCTAGATGTGTGAAATAGACGAGCTGTTGACCATTGTAGTTTCGGTAGGCAACCCAATTGGCTTTCGTTAGCTTTAGAATAGATTTTATTTGCTCGGGCGGAAGACTTTGCGCCTGACTTGTTCCCGATACAAAGTTTGACGCCAGCAAGCAGGCGGCAAATGTCAGCTTTATGAATGTTTTGTTCATTGAATAGATGCTCACTTGGTTTGAAAATTGTGCGTAAATATACGGTGTCAAGAGTAAGGCAATTATTACTTGAAAAGATTCGAAAACAGTAAGATTTTTTCCAACTCGTTGCATTCGATCGTGCAGATCAATGCCTGGTTTTCAAGTTATCCCCTTATTTTCATAATAAAGATAATGAAATCAGTGACGTAAGGGTATTCCCTAAGGTCAGCTCTGTGGGGCTTAGTTATGTAATCTCGAATGTTCTTTGGTAAGTATCTGATTGTTTTCAAAAAAATATACTCATTTGCGACTGCTACAAATTTAACGAATGAACACTTGTTAGTTTTCATTGTGTCGATAGAGCGCGATATGGCGACAATTTGACACCTTTGGACAAAGGCGCCCGTTTGGAGGGCTTGATTTGATAAAATTGCGTATGTGAAGTTCATTTCCAATTGTCAAAAACATGGCAAATGTCTTTAAGATGCTGGAGGAATGAGTGTCCGAAAATCGCAGCCAAAAAACCTTAAAATTAAGCGTTGCCTCTGTCGCCGTTTTGAGCGTCATGGCCGCAGCTTCCGTTCCGGCCGCGCAGGCAGGGGGCTTTGCTCTGCGCGAACAAAGTGCCATTGGTCAGGGATCTTCGTTTGCAGGTGTAGCTGCGGGTGGTGCTCTGTCTTCGGCGTTCTGGAACCCAGCTACGCTCACACAGATAGACGGTGTGAACACCGAAAGCGTATTGACTGCTGTTATTCCCAAAACGGATGTTAGTTTGCTCAGCGGGCCATATGGCACTGCGGACCCCGGCGATGTTGGGTTGGATGCTCTCATTCCTGCTTCCTATTCCGCAATGCAACTGATGAATGATTTGTATGTTGGTTTGAGTGTGAATGCACCTTATGGCATGGCGACCAAGGCCAAAAACCCGTCGGGTTCTGCCTATCATGCTGCCACATCCGAAATCTTCACAACTGATGCAAAAGCGAATATCGCCTATCGCATCAGTGATGCCTTCAGTGTCGGGGTTGGTGTGGGAGTAACTTATGCAAAGGTTCGCATGACTGCAGCACAAGTGGGTGTTTATGATCATGAGCTAAAGGGTGATGCGTGGGCGCCGACATTTAGTCTTGGCGCTACTTTTAAGCCATTTGAAGGAACTACGATCGGTGTTGGTTATCGCTCCGAGACAAATTTAAAACTGTCCGGAACCCAATATCTGACATCGGTTGGATCAGCTCGGACGCCGATTACTGCGGATTTAAACCTTCCATCGAGCATTACGGTGGGGCTGCGCCAGGATATATCAAAACGGTTTGCACTGCTGGCGGGCTTTGAATGGTCCGATTGGAGCACGCTGAAAGATCCGATTGTGATTAATGGTAGCCTCGCTGGAACAACGTTGCATTTCGGTTATGAAGATGGCTGGTTTGCATCGCTTGGCGGTGAATATGCCTATGATGACAATCTGATGTTGCGTGCCGGTGTCGGTTATGAAAAATCGCCTATTCCGACCGAGCATCGCAACCTGCGCCTCCCTGATGCAGACCGTGTCTGGGCAAGTTTGGGTGCCTCCTACAACGTGAGTGAGAAGCTGTCCGTGGATGTCGGATATAGCCATTTGTTTATCAAGGATGATGTTCAAGTGTCTGGAAGTAATGGTCTTGGGAGTTATACGGGCAGGGCCGATTCCAGTGCCGACATCATCTCCGCTTCTCTTCGTTATCAGTGGCATCCAGCCCCCTTGTTTGCAGGTGATGAGCCGTTTGAACGAAAATACTGAATTTGATCGGAAATCAGACGCATGATTGAAGGAGAGCCAATGGCTCTCCTTTTTTTATTGGCTAGGTTTCTCTGTGAAAAAGACCGCTATCTTGCTCTAACTTGGGGGCTGTTTTGCATTTGAACTGCTTTTTTTCTCGCTGTCACAAAAGTGAGACGCGGGGTTCTTAAAAAGTGTCACAAATGTTTGCCGCCTCCAATTCAGAGCAGATCTATGACCCAGACCAGTGACGAAGGACTTTTTAAACACCGCACGCTCTTTTTGTCCGATGTTCACTTGGGCACGCGCGGATGTCAGGCCGAAATGCTGCTTGAGTTTCTAAAATATCATGATGCCGATACGATCTATTTGATTGGCGATATCGTTGATGGGTGGCGGTTGCAAAGCCGTTGGTATTGGCCGCAGCCCCATAATGATGTGGTGCAGAAATTGCTGCGTAAAGCGCGTAAAGGGGCCCGCGTGGTATATGTGCCTGGCAACCACGATGAGTTTTTGCGCAAATATGTCGGCGCGCATTTTGGCGATGTTGAACTGCTGGCACATGACATTCATGAAACGGCAGATGGTCGCCGCCTGTTGGTGATCCACGGGGATCAGTATGACATGGTGGTGCGCCATGCTAAGTGGCTCGCCTACTTGGGTGACTGGGCCTATGGGCTTGCGTTGGCTATCAATACAGGATTGAACGCGGTGCGTCGCAAGTTAGGGTTTGGCTATTGGTCATTATCAGCATGGGCCAAGTTGAAGGTGAAAAACGCTGTCAATTTTATTGGTACGTTCGAGGAAACCCTGTGTCAGGAAGCCAAAAAATTCGATGTCGATGGAGTGATCTGCGGACATATCCATCATCCAGAAATGCACGAAAAATTTGGCATTGCTTATTATAATACAGGTGACTGGGTCGAGAGCTGTACCGCGATTGTCGAGCATGGTGACGGCCGGTTTGAACTGATCCGATGGGGTGAAACCGTCGGTGCTATGCCAAAATTGACAGGCCCTGTGCCAGCCAAGGCTCTTGCATGACCCGAATTTTAATCGTGACAGATGCGTGGCACCCGCAAGTGAATGGTGTGGTGCGTTCTTTGGACCGTTTAGGTCTGGAATTAAAAAAACAGGGCCGAGATGTTCACTACTTAACGCCTCTTTGTTTCAAGACCCTGCCATGCCCGACCTATCCGGAAATCCGCCTTTCCTTAACCCTTGGACATGGGGTGGCCAAGAAAATCAATGCGATTAAGCCTGACTATGTTCATATCGCGACGGAAGGGCCGCTGGGGTTTTGGGCGCGGCGTTATTGTATGCAGCGTCATGTGTCTTTCACCACGTCCTATCATACCCGCTTTCCTGAATATCTCGCAGCACGCTTTCCTGTGCCGGTTGCATGGACCTATGCGGCTTTGCGTTGGTTTCATAACGCAGGTCGCTGCTGCATGGTTGCAACACCCAGCTTGAAGCGCGATCTGGAAGATCGAGGTTTCACCGATCTACATTATTGGGGGCGTGGTGTTGATTTGGAGTTGTTTCACCCTCGGAATGAAAAGATTTTGGACGATGCCAAGCCTTTGTTGTTGTATGTCGGGCGTGTGGCGGTGGAGAAAAATATCAATGCTTTTCTCGAACTCGACTGTCCAGGCACCAAAATAGTTGTTGGCGATGGTCCCCAGAGGCCCGAGCTTGAAGCAAAACACCCTGAGGTGTACTTTCTTGGATTGAAAGAAGGTGAAGAGTTGGCGGCCATTTATGCGTCGTGTGATGTATTTGTCTTTCCATCCAAGACAGATACTTTTGGTATCGTGTTGTTAGAGGCTCTGGCGTCCGGCCTACCGGTTGCTGCTTATCCTGTCATGGGACCGCTTGATGTGATTGGTGATAGCAGCGTGGGTGCGCTGAACGACGATTTAGCAACCGCTGTGCGAGAGGCCTTGAAAATCGATAGACAGGCCTGTGTTGATTATGCTGCCGGTTTTAGCTGGGAAGCCAGCGCAAAGCAGTTTCAGAGCAATATTGAAATCTGATTGGCTTCTAACAATGTATGTGGGTCGGTGAAGTGTGCCTGTTGGTCTATTTGGTCGGGCCTTTGGGCATCATCAAATCGTGTCTAGCACCCAAACCAAGATGTCACGTAACACTACATCCATGGCACGATCGATGGCCTCGACACCCTTTTGAGAGTTGCTCAGATTGGCTGGCGATGTAGCGTTGAATTGCTTGGAAGCGCGGACGCGACCATTGCGGTCATTGATGATTTTGACTGAAAGAGCCACGTGAGCCGAAGCTCCAGCTTCATCGCTTAGCTCAAATGCACGAATGGATGTGACGATTTTGTAATCGACCACAACACCATCGCCCGGTTTGGCAACAGAACGCACTCGGTGGGAATTTTCAAACGTTTGAACCAGCTTTTCCTGAACAACACGAGGAAGACGGTCACTCCACTGGGCATCACCAAAATAGGTTATTTCCGATCCACCGGGGCGGACGACAATCATCTCACTGTCCAGAGACTTCAGAGCGGTCGGAACTGCGACTAGAATTTGCGCATTTGTCCGCCCTCGCAAATTGGAGAAATTGTCCGGCGCGCTGAGGTCATAGGTGGTTAGTTCCTTGCCACCTGTGAGGGACGAGCAGGATGCCAGTATGGTGCACGCACCGATGATGGCAAAATACCTTGCATATGACCGAAAACCAAACAAACGCAGAACCTCAAATACCCGAAACCCAATGGCGCCTACTCTAACCATGTGGCCGGACAAACCAACTTCTTTTTGACGTTTTGGGCGGATTTTTGATGGATTTATGCGATTTTGCCACATATTTGCAGAAGACTTCATCGTGCCACCCGAGATGATCTCAACGAGGCATCTCCACATCACGCTGCAGTGAGCGTTGGGACGGGTTAGTGGCGACGGTTGAAGGTTTTGACTTTGTTGCCACCAAAAATCAGGCTTGACGGGTCGTCTTCCAGCTTCCCAACAGCTCCTTCAAGGCGCCGAAGTGTTTGGCGCGCCTCCGAAACCATGCCTTCCACATCACGCAGGCCCTTGCCCGAGAAGCGGGCCAATCCGCTGGCAATTTCATCAGCGCGCGATTCAAAGCGTTCTGCGACGATGCGAATCGAACGGGCTGCCAAGGTGGCTTCTTGTACCAAGCCTTTGCCACCTTCTTCATCCGACAGGATGCCATCAACTTTGCCCAGAATCCCGTCGACGCGCTTGGATGCGGCGTTAAGGCGAGATGCAAGCTGTTTGGCATCGGTTATGATCGTATTGAAGTCTTCTGTGCGTGACGACATTGTTTGGGAAAAGGTATTGATGTTGCCGGCAGCCAGTTTGGCTTCGGACAGGATGGCGTCAATATCGCTGGAAGAAGTCTCGAGAGACTTTGCAAAGGTTCCCAAAGAAGCCACCGCAGTGCGGACCACATTTGGATCAACGCTTTCAACCAATGTATCGACTTTGCTCAATGAGGTGGTCAGGCTTGCCGAGAATTGGTTGATGCCTTTTGCCGCTTCAGACGCATCTTCGACAACCACATCAAACTTTTCGGATGCACTTGCCAGCTTTTGGCTGAATTTTTCGACATTTTCGACGCTGTTCTCAATGCTTTTGGGGTCAACTGCGGCCAGAAGCGATTCCGCTTTGTCGCTGAGTGTTTCAAGACGGGCGGATAAAGACGTCAGGCCTTTTGCTGCTCCAGAGGCATCTGCAAGAAATGTATCTATGTTGCCGGCATTGTTTTTCAGGGCAGCGGTGAAGGTCTCGACATTGCTGATTGAATTTTTGATACTGCTTTCATTGGTATCAACCACGTCTTCTACTTTGGCCAGAAGAGTGTCGGCGCGTGTTAGTATTTGCCGTGCACCGGACATCAAGTCCTGCATGGCAGAATTGGTGGCGATCAATTGTGGCACTTTCTCCTGATCCAGCAGATCTGGAAGCTCTGGTGTGCCTCCTTTGATCTCGACATTGCCAACGCCAGTTAGGCCGCGAAAGGCAAGCTCGACTTTGCTGTCTTGTTTCAGCGGGATCTCTGAATCCACCAGCAGATGGGCTTTTACATATTTTGGATTGATAGGATCATAGTTGAGATTGGAGACTTCACCGACTTTGATGCCGTTAAACTGAACCTGCCCTCCCTTGAAAAGCCCTGCTACAGAGCCTTCAAAGCGCACAATGACTTCTTTCATTGGCTTCACGTCATCATAACGTGCGATCCAAAAGACAAAGCCGAAGCCGACTGCGGTCAACAGCAGGGTAAACAGGCCAATGAGTATAAAGTTGGCTTTGGTTTCCATGTGTCAGTTCCTGTCCCACTGTCGGATGGCGCGCTTGCCGGTGAAATACTTCCGGATCCAGGGGTGATCATTGTTTTGCATTTGGTGCATGGTGCCTGTCGTCAGGACCCGACGTTCTGCCAAAACGGCAATACGGTCGCAGGCTTGATTCAGGCTGTCTAAGTCATGAGTTACCATAAAAACAGTCAGGCCCAAAGTGTTTCTGAGTTTGGATATGAGGTCATCAAACTCTTCGGCGCTGATTGGATCTAGACCGGAGGTTGGTTCATCCAACAACACCATGTCGGGATCGAGCGCGAGCGCGCGGGCTAGGGCGGCTCGTTTGATCATGCCGCCTGACAGCTCTGACGGGTGCTTGTGGGCTGCGTCAGGGGACAGTCCGACCAGTTCAAGTTTGGAGATTGCCAATTCATCCATGAGGCGCTTGGGCAACGAAAGATATTCGCGCATTGGCACCTGAATATTTTGCAACACTGACAGCGAAGAAAAAAGCGCACCATGTTGGAACAATACGCCCAGTTTGCGCTCAATCTTCATGCGTTCAGCCGTTTTGAGCTGGTCTGTATTCTGACCGAACAGAATAAAGGTTCCACTCTGTTTTGGGGTGAGGCCAAGGATGGCGCGCAGAAGGACCGACTTACCGGTGCCGGAGGCGCCAACAATGCCGATAATCTCGCCTTGTCTGACGTCCAAATCCAGATTCTCAAGGATCACCCGATCACCAAAGCCGACCGTTAGGCCGCGCACAGCAAGCAGGATATCGTCCTGATTGCCTGCTCCGGGTTTAGAATGCTGGTGAAGATTATTTACGGTCATGCAATCTTCCCTAATATCCAATGGCTGCGAAGAAAATGGCAAAGACGCCGTCGACAAGAACCATCAGGAAAATGGATTTCACGACCGCTGCTGTTGTGCGACGACCTAGAGATTCTGCACTGCCTCCGACTTGAAGACCTTCTGAACAGGAGATCAGCGCGATGATCAAAGCCATGAAAGGCGCCTTGATAACGCCAACCATGAATGTGTTGACAGCGATCGCTTCTCGCAACCAGTTGATGTAGGCAATGGGCGTTATATCTGAATAAACCCAAAGCAATATCCCGCCACCAAACAAGGCAGAGAAGTTGGCCACCACCCCCAACAAGGGCAGAGCAATAACAAGGGCGATCACGCGTGGCGTGATGAGCACTTGCGTTACATTCAGACCCATGACGCGCATGGCATCAATTTCTTCGCGCATTTTCATGGAGCCGATTTCTGCCGTAAAAGCACTACCGGATCTGCCCGCAACGAGAATGGCCGTTAGCAAAATACCGACTTCGCGCAACACCAGAATGCCAACCAGATCAATCACAAATGGCTCGGCCCCAAACTGGCGAAGTTGGAATGCCCCTTGCTGAGCAACAATCGCGCCGACGAGAAAGGACATCATTGCAACGATAGGAACAGCTTTCAGACCGGTTTGTTCGAGATGATGCACAATGGCGGTTATGCGCAGCTTACGCGGATTAATCAGACTTTGCACCAAACCAGCGATCACGCTGCCCATCAAAAAGGTCAGAATTTTGATGTCTTTATAGATTTCGAATACATCACGGCCTGTTTGTTCGGCGGCTTGTATAAACATATTGGGGGGAGGCTGGGTTTGGGGCTGGACGCGGTTGGTTTGCCACACGGCATCAAACAGAATGCGGTGGTCAGATTGGATTGGGCTTGTCGCGAAGAGTTCTAGATTTAATCCGCGCATAAGGCGCACAATCACCCAAGCGCCCGATGTATCCAGGATTGATAGATCCGAGAAATCAATAGCAGTGGGATGTAACTGTTGCTGAAAGGCATCGGAGACAAGTTTGTCGGCGTCCTTGATGGTCTCAATCGTCCAGTCACCTTTGATAAAAAGGGTGCCTTCGGCGCCAGCGTTCCCCAACACGATTTGTGGTGTTTGAAAGACCGTTGTGATCTGTGCTCCTTGGTCGATCTTGTCTGGAGTCATGTTCGGTCTCACGCTTCGGTCACAGGTCCTGATTTTAGCCAGCTCCTTGGGATTGATGCTTGCTTTATAATGACGCAAGAATCTGTCGATAGGAAGGCTTTTCTCATGTGTTACATGCCCCACATCCTTACTGTGAGGCAAGGAAAGATCGATGGTTTCGTCACGATTTTATGGTGCTCGGTGTTTTAGTCTCTGTCTAGAGGCACTGTGTCGGCATTGATATGACCGAGTGAGAACATAGGCGCGATGAGGAACAGCACTAGTCCGAACAGGCTGATCCCAGCCATTATGTAAAAGGCATCGCCTTCCAGAAGTGAATAAAGGTAACCGGACAAAAAGGTCGCGATGGCCATTAACAAGCCCGTTAACATGGTAAAAAGTCCTTGAGCGGTGCCTGACAATTCATCATCTACCATTTTGGTGAGGAAGAACATCATGCCAAGATGGGTGCAGGCGAAGCTTCCAGCATGTAGTATTTGCAAGAGAAAATAGCCACTAACGGGCAGTTCTAGCGGGAACAGAAGCCAACGTAATGTCGCCAAACATGCCCCGACTATAAGCAAGGATTTCCAGCTAAGTCTGCCTGAAATCTTTTTGGAATAGAAGAATAGCGTTACCTCAGCCAGAATGGAAACCGACCAGAAGATTCCAGTCATGTTGGCCGAAATGCCGATTTTTTGCCAAAAAATTGTCGCAAAAGCATAGAGTACGCTGTGTGAGGCTTGTACAAAACTGGCGGCAAATAAAATGATCCAGAAACCTAACTGCGCAAATTGTTTAAGTTGAGCCCAGTTTAAATTTGCACCTTTGGACAGATTACGGTTGTCATTTAACCTTGGATCTGAGGGTAATGTCATGGAAAAGATGATGTGCAGCATATTTCCGATCACCATAACCCAAATAATATTTGCAGCACCAAAGGCATCAAGAACCACCCCGCCAATCAAATTGGCGACCATGAAGGCGAGGGATCCCCAGCTGCGCATCCGTCCGTAATCCAGATCAAAGCGTCTTGTTCCTGCCATGGCTAGAGAGTCAGATACGGGAATAATGGCACTCTGGGCGATGTGGGATACTGCCATGACCAGCGCGATCCATAGGAGATTGTCGCTGATTGTGATCATGGCAAAAGTAACTGCAAAAACAACACAATAAATTTGCAATGTCAGCCGGCGGTCTCCAATTTTATCAGCGATTCCTGCCATGAAAGGGGTGAAAATCACGCGCGTTGCCATTGGAATGGTCAGTATGAGACCAATTTCTTTTGGTTCCACGCCGAGGCTGTTTAGCCAAACGGCAAAAAATGGAATATAAATGCCAAGTGGAAAGAAAAAGGCTCCAAAGAAAGCCGACATGCGGAGCGCATATCCCTTTGGTGATGGTGCTTGCATTTTGGGCCGCCTGATGAAAAGTAAAAAAACGTTAAGGATTCGGCTGTAGCATCTGAGTATGAATATGCGTAATCCAGACGCTGATTCGAGCCAATTACTATAGGATTGTGGTCAAACAGATGAGCAAGCCCATGCCACCAACACCTCTGAGACAAGAGGACTATCTGGCAATTGAAGCCGCTGTGATGGAGACCGCTCGAGGTCGGTGGTTCTTGTCGGAATATGCGAGACGAAATCGGAATGCTGATACAGATACTCTATTAAACGCGATAGATAAACTGGAAAAATCAGTTGTTCGTGAGCGTGCTCCTGCGTCTGTGATGAACCGGGTTAAGCTGGATCTGGCGGATATGGCGGCCGCCATTGAAAAAACCAAACTGGAAATTGCTCAGATCAAGCACGAAGACAACGATGGTGCCGAGCGCTTTGAGCGAGCAACCGTCGAACTGGATGCCATTGTTTCCCAGACTGAAAACGCGACCAGTGAAATTCTCGGTGCTGCTGAAAAGATTCAGGAATATGCTTGGACTTTACGTGAACAGGGCGCCAATGAAGAAGATTGCAATGCGTTGGATGGTGAAGCAACAAATATCTATATGGCTTGTTCATTCCAGGATTTGACAGGGCAACGTATCAAGAAAATCGTAGATGCGATGAGTTATGTTGAAACCCGCATCAATTCCATGATCAACATCTGGGGATTTGAATCCCAAGGTGTTGAGATTGATCATACACAGGCCAAATCTCAGGATGCGCGCCCTGATTCCCACTTGCTTAATGGCCCTTCTCTGAATGGTGAAGGTGTTGAGCAGAGTGATGTGGATGTGATCCTGAGTCAATCTGCGGAACAACATGATTCCAGTCAAGATGATGTCGATGCTCTTTTTGATCAGATGTCAGATGTTGCGGATGCAACTGATGTGTTTGACAATGCATCGATTGATATTGATTTTGACTCCATAGAAACCGAAACCGATTCTGAAACCTCCGTTACCGCTGATGAGCCGATCTCGGAATTGACTGCTGAGACCGTCGAGTTTGCCACTCTTGACATGAACGATCTCGATTGGGCGACTGAAACGGTAGATGCTGTCGCTGTGTCGTCAAACGACAAAATGGAAGAGGCGGATGTTTTTGCTTCTGCCCTTGTTGAGGAAACAGGTCAGCAGAATGAAGAGGCTTCTGCGCAAGCAAAAGTTCTCACTGGTTCTGATGTGCACAGCGCTGATGCAGATGTATTTGCTTCTGCTAAAGCGGATAAGTCTGATGCTAAGGCTGAGCGGGATGTCATGGTCGGAGACATGGAAATGCGACTTGCTGATTTAAGAGACCGTGTTGCTGATTTCAGTTAAGTCCAATCTTTAACGTCTCTATTTAGAGCACCTAAAAGAAGTGCGAATAAAAAGGGTGCCATTTGGCACCCTTTTTTGTTTTCAATCGTTGCTTAAATCGCCGCTGGTTTAGCCCAAGCGACCACTTGCATGAGCCAGCATGGTGTAGACCTTGCCCGTCTCGGAGGTGAGATAGTTCATCGTCGCCGAGCCATCACGGTCTTTTCTGGAAATGTCATCGAGAATGCGCTCATAGTCTGCAACATAACGATTCACCGTTGTGCGGAAGTCATTGTCACGCTGATAGCGGGTGCGAATATCCTCAAACGTTTGTTGGCCTTTCAAAGTGTAGAGCCTACGAGTGAAGCTTCCCCCTTCGCCGCGACGATAGCTTTCCCAAGCTAGAGACTGATTTGACCCATCGATTCCTCTGACAATGTCATTGCTCAGCGGGGCTAGAGCGGCAGCGTCGCCGGGTTGTGGCATCGAGTCTTCCTGGGACGCTCGGCGCAGTAAGTCGGAAACCCATCCACCGGACCGATTGTCGTCGTCGTCATGATGTGCCGGTGCGGTATAGCTGCTTGGAGCAGGGGCTACAGGCGCTTGCGGCTCTGGATGACGGGTCGGTTGTTGCACAGGGACAGGAGGCAAGGTGCGTGCCGCTGGTGCAGGGCGTTGGGCAGGCCTTTCAGCTGGCACTGTATCGAAGCTGTTACCGTGGCGTTGGACCACACGCGACAGTTCTTTCAGAGCGTCTATCTGCTCTGATACAACGCGGCGCATTGCGCCTGTTGCTTCCCGCGTTTCGCCGGGTAGTTCCGCAAGACCATGTTTGAGCTCAGCCCGTGTGGCATCTAGATCTCGTTTCACTTCTTGTGTGATTGAGCGAATGTCGTGAGTTGCCTTTTCAAAGCGCTCGTTGGCTTCCGCCATGGACTGAGCCATTTCTTCGCTCATTTCACGCTGAACTTCACGGATGGATTCCGCTGCGCGGCGTCCCTCGGAAGAGGCGCTGATACGCAGTTGCTCGAGTTGATCCATCACTTCTTTTGAAACACCTTCGGTGCTTTGGCTGAGCAACATGCCTACATCGCGTGCGCGGCCTTCCGCAGTGGAAAGGGTGCTTGCAATGATTGAGGTGAAGTTATTAAGCACAGCCTCGATAGATTCGGTGCGTCGTGTGAGGTCGTCCGTCATGGACGCCAACATGGCGCGGCGTTCCTCAGTCGTTCCTTCCAGGCGATGGTTGGTGGATTCCATCAGTTGGGTGGTATTGACCAATGCAGAGGCCTGTTCTTCGAATTTGTCGGTCAGGGATGCGACTTGCCCAAGAATACCACTGGAGACGTTGCGCAAATCGTGAACATGACTTGTGAGCTGCTGTGTTGAGTTGCCTGCTTCCGCAACCACTGTTTCAACAACATCGCGGAACTGTCCGGTCTGGGCTGACAGGCTGGTCTCTATGGTCGACAAGCTGCGTCCAGCATTGAGCAAGAGCTCGGACAAGGTGTCGTTGGCATTTTTCAGGCGCTCTACGATTTCGGTTCCGTCCGAGCGCAACAACTCGTTGGTGCTGTTCATCGACTGCGATGCTTCCTCGGCAGAGGTTCGGATCGCTTCAACAAGACGCTTGTTGGAGGTGTCCAGATCGATGATGGCATCATGGCTGCTCTGGGCGATTGCTTTAACCAGATTACTGGAAGACGCTTCCAGAGCGGCTTTGGCTTGCTCGGAACTGAGGTTCAGGGCATTGACCGTACGCTGCGAACTTTCATTCATTGCAGAAAGTGTTTCGCTGGAGCTTTGGCTGAGAGATTCTGCTGCCTGCTGTGCACTTGTCGCCAGTGATTGCTGGGTACGGTTGGTGCTCTCTTCAAGTGCCTGAACCGCAATTTGTGAGCTGGCAGACATTGTTTCTTGCGTGCGGGTGGTGGTCTCTTCCAAAGTCTGTACAGCTTGATGAGAGGTTGCGACCAATGATTGCTGGGTCCTGTTGGTGCTTTCTTCCAGCGTTTGTACCGCCTTTTCGGAACTGGCGATCATCGTTTGTGCTGCACGCTCTGTGCTGCTGGTTAGGGAACCGACAGAACGATCTGAGCTTTCTGTGATTGCCTGAACTGCTTTGCTGGCGCTTAGATCCAGTGTTTCTGTTGCACGTGTGCTGTTCTCGGTGATGGCTGCGACCAGATTCTCTCCGGTTTGAGCCAGAGTCTGAGAAGCGCGGGCACTTTCCTGAGCCACAGCTTTAGCAATCTCACCACCGCGGCTTGCGAGACTATGAATGATGCTTTCACCCGCTTTTTGGAATGTGCTGGTGATATTTTCTGAACGACTGTCCAGAGCATGCACAACCGCATTGCCTTTTTCATCCAAAATGGAGGACAATTCGGCAGACCGGGAGCCTAGAACTGCATTGAAGTTTTCTGTTTTCTCGGTGATTTCGGCGCTGGCGGTGGTGAGGGTCGAAGCCAGTGAATCGCGCGCTTTGGCGCTCTCTGTCGCGAAATTGGTCGAAATGGCGTTCATGCGATCATTGAGAATAGCCTCGATTTGAGCCGAGCGGCTATCAAGGGTTTCGGCCACTTCAAAGACTTTGCTACCGAGTGAGACATTGATCTCGGCAACACGATCAGAAAGTGTTTCCGTAAGCTCGTGGGCTTGACGGGACAAGGTGTCGCCAACCATCGTGAGACGGTTGTCCATACTCTCGTTGATGTCTTTCTGCCCTTTGGAATAGGCCGCGGCAATGTCGGTGGTGCGTTCCAACAGCGTTTCGTTGATCTGCCGTGCACGATTATCCAAAGTATCGTCGAGTTTGGATGTGCGTTCGTCCAATGTCGTATTGAGTGTGTCTGCCTTGGAGGCAAATGTCTGCGTTAGGCTGGAGATATTTTGTTCGAACCCGCCCAAGCGTTCCGAGATACCTTTTTCAAATCCGGTGGTGTGGCTGATAAGAGTGCTGGCCACTTCCTGTGCTTTGGTTGAAACACTGACAGAGAAGCCTTCCAGACGGGTGTCCAGCATGCTTTCTATTTCGCCAGCACGGGCAAACAGGGTTTGATCCAGCGTATTGATGCGCTGGTCCATGGATTGGCTGAGCGTATCCAGTCTGTCACCCAGGTGGCTGACCAGATTTGTGCCCTGTACTCCAATGACGTCATCAAAGGCTTTGACCCGTTCTTCCATAGCTTGGCGTATTGCCTCGCTCTGGCCTTGCAGGGCGTCCGTGAGTTCGCCACCGGTCGTCTCGAACAGCTCTTTAACTTTGTTACCACGTTGCGCTATGACTTTGGCGATTTCGGTGCCAACCATTGCGAGACGTTCGGTCACTTCCATTGAACGGCTGTTGAGGGCCTGACTTGCTTTGCCTGCCGCTTCATCGAGACGTTCTGTAAGATTGTTGGTCTGGCCTTCGAGCAAAGTGCCCATGGATTGTGAACGCTCATCGAGGATTGCGCCCAGATTGGTTGCATGGCCTTCAAGCTGCTGGTTGAGCTCGGAGCCTTTGACCGTAACGGTCTGATGTATACGGTCTGCCGTTTGGTCCAGCTTGCTTGTGAGGCTGTCGCCCTGACTGGAGATGGTTTCTGCAATGCGTGTACCGGTTTCGGTCATATTCAAGGTGAGGCTGTCGCCAGCACCGGAAATGGTATGGGCAATGTTGCTGCCCGTTTCATCCAGTTTTTCGTTGATTTCGTTGCCGCGCAAGGACAAATCGACCAACAATGCGTCGCCTGTCCCTTTGAGTGCTTCGGAAACATCGGCAGAGCGTTCGGTGATCGCCGTAACAATCTGGGTGCCTTGCTCGCGGATGTTTTCGGCAACCGTTGAACCGGTCTCCGACATGGTATTGGTCATGTTGGCGCTGATTTCGGTCAGGCTGGTGGTCACATTGGTGCTGATCTCGGTCAGGCTACCGGTAACATTGGCGCCGATTTCTTTCAGCTCGTGCGTCAGTGCGCCGCCGGTGTTGGCCAAATTCTCGGTGACTTCGCTACCGATGGACTTCAGATTGGCATTCAGGCCATCGCCGACTTGCGAAATATTCTGTGTAACATTGGCTCCGGTTTCGGACAATGTTGTGGTCAATTCCTGACCCGCTCCGATGAAACGGTCCGTGACTTCATGGCCAATGCTTGCGAGTTGGCTGGTCAGATCACTACCGGTGAGTTCCAGTTTTTGGGAAATGTCGGTGCCGGACATGTTGAGCTGATTGGTGATGCTTTCACCGGCTGTCGAGAGCGACTCAGTAACGTTTGAACCGGTTGAAGAGAGGCGGTCAACCAGATCGGAACCACGGTTGGACAGGACATTGACCATGGTCTCGCCTGCATTGGCCAGAGCAATGGTGATTTGCTCGCCTTTTTCAGCCAAAGACAAGGTAACGCGTGACCCTGCGTCCGAAACACTTTTGGAGATAGATTCGCTTGATGTGCTCAACTCGTCGGTCAGGCTTGTGTGGGCGCCAGAGATTGATGCACGCACACGCTCGGAGTTGGTAACAATGGCTTCGCGCTGGGTGATCAATTCTTCGATGAGTGAGCGGATGCGCAATTCATTTTCTGAATAAGCGCGCTCCAGTGAAGACACTTCATTATGCACCATCACCTCCAGTTCGGAAGCGCGGGCCAATGCCCGTTCGATGCCATCACTCATGGAAGCCACTTCGCGGCGAATGGCTTGTCCAACGTTAACGACAGATTCTTTGGCGACATTTTCCGGCTCAACCAGACGCATGGCAACTTCGGTCATGGTATAAGAGACCTGACGCATTTCATGCGAGCGGACAATCATATAAGCCATCATAAAGAATAGGATGACGGGCAGGACGACCCCTGCAAGCGATGCCAATGCGGTGGGAGAGGTCAAAAGGGCATCCATGCCTCCCGTGGCGAGGAGGTCCTTGGCCAACCCAAAATAGAAAGCTGCACCGCCAATGGCGAACCAGGCACCAGAGAGCAGGGTTGCAAACCAATAGGGTGTTGAGCTGGGTGGTTGCTGCAAAGCATGAAGCAAATGGCCGACCGACTGCTGATCGTCGTTGGCAGGTCTTGGTTTGACCCTGTTGCTTCTCGCATCAGACGTGGCTGAGCCATTGTCTGATAGGGAATCGCGTGAAGTCACAGCGCTGTCTGTGGATTTGCTTTCGCCAGTCTCTTCTGAGACATCGAAATCCAGTTTCAAAGCATCTTCAACTGCCGACAAAGCCGCTTCTGTCGGGTCCTGAATCTTTGGAGACTTTCTTACCATGTCGGTTCTAGCCTTATTTACTCGATACTCGCCAACTCATTGTCGTTTCTAACCCCCGATGTCATCCATCGGGTTTCTGCCTCATAGAGACAACAATGCCACCCTTGCGGGAATTTTTTGATATCACCACAGTCGATCAATCCAACAACAAACTTCTTTTTAGCGCTATTCTGACTGTAACAAAGTTAGGCAGCGAAAAGAGCGAAATTGTGCAAATGCCGATTGGTCGCAGATGTCCGATATATAGAGGAGCATCGTACAAGGAGAGGAAAGGCAAAGAAACCATAATTTTCCGACCCTTGTCGCTATTTGTTAACCATTCGGCGATCAAAGGTTTGACATCGCCAGATTGTAGCCCAGATTGCCGTCATTAAGAGCTTGGAAAATTTGATTATTTTGCCTCTGTGCATGCCTTCATTGGCTTTGCTGCCGACGGCTTTGCTTGTCTGCAAATTAATTGCTTTGGTTTGCGGCAAAATAGGGTTTTATGGTTAACAGAGGTCGTTAAAATTGGATTTTTCAAAATTGGAGTGGTCTGTTGAGGCTGGGCAGTGAGGGCGGAATGCAAAGTCAGACGGTGATATTAGATCGCGATCATTTGGCGCGGCAAACGATGGAAGATGAAGATCTCCAACGTGAGGTTTTGCAATTGTTCACCGATCAAATGGTGTTGAAACTTGGCCAATTGGATGTGGGAGTGGTTGATCGCAAAGAGTATGCTCACAGTATCAAGGGAGCGGCCAAAGGCATAGGGGCTTGGCAAGTGGCCCATGCCGCGGAGGCGTTGGAAGCTGGTAAAGGTGATACTCAAAATCTGGTGCAAGCGCTGCGGCTGGCTGTCGATGAAACCTTGCTGGAGATCCGCTCGATTCTAAACACTTAAGGGTGCCTAGGATTCGAAACGATACTTTACGATACAATCTGCTTCTTTGCCTTGTGGGCGAATTAGGGTATAGCGAAGGTCATCAAACCTTTTATTAGAGAGCCTAATTCAATGCCTAAGATTACGTTCGTCACGTTTGACGGAACCAAATATGAAGTTGAAGCCCAAGATGGCGCAACCGTGATGGAAGCCGCCGTGAAAAACGGCGTTCCGGGAATTGAAGCCGAGTGCGGCGGTGCTTGCGCCTGTGCGACCTGTCATGTGTATGTCGATGAGGCATGGACCGATAAGACCGGCGAACCTCAGGCCATGGAAGAAGATATGCTCGATTTTGCTCAGGATTCCAACGAGACCAGTCGTTTGTCCTGTCAGATCAAAATGACCCAAGAGCTTGATGGTGTGGTTATTCGTATTCCCGAATTTCAGGCTTGATACGACAACCGCGCACGTGAGTGGATCCGGATTTGCATTCGGACGGGAAAAGCTGGCACCGTGATGCCGGCTTTTTTTTAACAAGATGTATCTTCCCATCAGGCGATCTCTTGTTCTTGTGTCTCTTGCAACGGGCCTTCTCAAAAGCGTGGGTTGACCTATGTGTTGGAAGTCGCAATATGTAGTTTCGATATATCGAATATATCAATTGCATTGGTGAGACATGACGCACAGCTGCCAAGATAGTAAGCCTGACACTCTTTTAGGCCGTATTATGCCGTCGGGCGTGCATCTGGTTTGTGGCTTACCTATGGTGGCGCGTCAGCGTCAGAAGGTCGTGCCTTTTGCCTCTGGTGATGTGGTGGAGATCGGTTTCGGTTCTGGGCTCAATCTCCCGCACTATGATCGGTCATTGGTGCGCAAGGTAATTGGTATCAACCCCGATGACGGCCTGCCGCGCTTGGCGCGACGGGCGATTGCGCAACAGGATATCCCTGCCGAGCTGTTGGTTGAAAGCGCAGAAGCGATGTCACTGTCCTCACACTGTGCTGATTCTGTGGTGGTGACCTATTCGCTTTGTTCTATACCCAATGTGGCAGCGGCCTTGTCGGAAGCCCATAGAGTGCTCAAGCCGTTTGGGCGGCTGTATTTTTGTGAGCATGGTCGGTCCGAAACACACCATGTATCCCGATTGCAGGATGTTCTAACGCCACCGTGGCGGTGGATGGCATCGGGATGCCATCTTAATCGCGATGTGGGTGGGCTGATCCAAGCGGCAGGGTTTGAGCTTGAGCGCTACGATATTTATGATTTGGGGTTCGGCTCTCGCATTATCGGTACCCACCATGTGGGCGTCGCCCGCAGAGGATAGGCTTTTGGTGCAGCCGTTTATTCAGCGGGCTGTTGTGGTATTGTGACTTTGCCGATCCATTCTCTTCCTTCAATCGGGTCTGTTGGAATGAGCCGCGCCAAAACAAGCGAAATGCAAGCAAGGCCCGCACCGATCAGGAAGACCGCTGACGGATGCGCCAACCATATCAGACCAAAGACAACCGGAATGATCACTGCAGCGATATGATTGATCGTGAATGCCACACCGGCAGTGGGAGCAATGTCTGCAGGGTCGGCAATTTTCTGGAAATAGGTCTTTGTGCCGATCACCATGGCAAAAAAGGCGTGGTCTATCACATACAGGCCAGCTGCCATCCATGGATTTGATACAAAGGCATAAGACAGGAAGACAACAATCAGTCCGGTATATTCGATTGTCAGCATTCTGCGTTCGCCGAATTGGCCAATGAAGCGACCAATAACGGGAGCAAAGAACATGTTGAACAGGCAGTTGATCAGGAAGAGGGCCGAAATCTCGTGCACCTGATAGCCAAACCGCTCAACCATCATAAAACCGGCAAAGACTGTGAAGATCTGACGCCGAGCGCCGCTCATAAAGGTGAGGGCATAATAGAGCGAGTAGCGTTTGCGCAGCACCAAATGTTTGCGCTGTGGTGTTGTTGCTTCAAATTGGGGAAAGGCACGCCAAAGGAAGATCACCATCACAATGGTTAGGCTTCCTGCGATGGCAAACACCAGTTCAAAGGAAAGATGCAGGGTTTGCCATGTGATGAAAATCACTGCATAGGCGACCAATTGCGCCATGGCTGCGACGGACAGGATGCGCCCCATCATCGCGGGGGCTTTGTCTTTGGGTAGCCATTGAAGGCACAGCGATTGATTGGTCGTTTCGTAATAATGAAAGCCAATGGACATGATGATGGTTGTGAAATATAGCCCCCAAGTTGATGGCATCATGCCTGTCAGGCTCACACCTATGCCGAGCAGCAGCAGCGCCAAGAGTGCAAAGGTCTGTTCGCGCAGGATCAACAAGACGAAAATTGCAGTAAAGGCCAGAAAGCCGGGGACCTCGCGCAGTGACTGTTGAATGCCAATCTCTCTTCCGGTGAAGCCGATCTCATTGACCGCAAAATTGTTCAACAGGTTCCACCAACTGGCAAAAGACAGCTGCATAGCGGCGCTCATAAGCATGAGCAACATAAAGGGAGTGCGCCAGCTGCTGGCTGTCTGGGAATTTGTCGCGGTCATTTCGGGGGCCTGTCAGATCAGGGAAGGTAGCCTTGATTTAGCAGCTAAGGCCGTTTTACGTCAAATAAAGAAGATGGATTGCAGACATGCAACAACAGGATGGGCACAAATGTCAGGGCTGAGGTCACCGCATCAAGGTGCGCATGGCCTGATCAATGCCTTCCAACGTGAGCGGATACATGCGTTTTTGCATTAAGTCTCGGATCATTCCGATAGAATAGGTATAGTCCCAGTGCTGTTGCGGTGTAGGGTTGAGCCAGACCGCATGGTCATAAATAGTCTGAATGCGAGAAAGCCAAACATGGCCGGCCTCTTGGTTCCAATGTTCAACTGAACCACCGGGGTGGGCGATCTCATAGGGTGACATGGCAGCGTCACCGACGAAGATAATTTTATAATCGGAGCCAAATTTATGCAGCACATCCCATGTAGGGATGCGCTCTGCATGGCGGCGCGCATTTGTCCTCCAGACATATTCATAGGGGCAATTGTGGAAGTAGAAATATTCTAGCTGCTTGAACTCGGTGCGTGCAGCCGAGAATAGCTCTTCGCAAATGCGCACATGGTCGTCCATGGATCCGCCAATGTCGAAAAACAGCAAGACCTTGACCGCATTGTGCCGCACCGGACGCATCGTGATGTCGAGATAGCCTTTGTGGGCTGTGCTGTTGATGGTGCCCGATAGGTCCAACTCTTCTGTGCCACCGGTGCGGGCAAATTGTCTGAGGCGACGCAGCGCGACCTTGATGTTGCGGGTGCCAAGCTGCAAATCTCCATCCAGATCTTTGAATTGGCGCTTGTCCCAGACTTTAACCGCGCGGCGATGGCGGGACTCACTCTGTCCGATGCGAACGCCTTCGGGATTGTAGCCATAGGCTCCAAACGGAGATGTACCTGCCGTCCCGATCCATTTGTTGCCGCCCTGATGACGCTTTTGCTGTTCTTTGAGCCGGTCTTTCAGCGTGTCCATCAGTTTGTCAAAACCACCCAGAGCCTGAATTTCCGCCTTTTCTTCTTCTGTCAGATACTTCTCGGCTAGTTTTTTGAGCCATTCTTCAGGAATGGGTGCCTCGTTTACCGCATCGCTCAAGCTTTCCAAGCCTCTGAAGGTGGCACCAAAGACTTGGTCGAACCGGTCTAGATTGGCTTCGTCTTTAACCAGAATCGCACGGGAGAGATAGTAGAAGTCCTCCACTCTCTTTTCCGCAAGGTCGGCTTGGAGTGCTTCCATCAGCATCAAATATTCGCGCAATGAAACGGGGACCTTGGCAGCGCGTAATTGTGTGAAGAAGTGGATGAACATATCGGTACATCTCAAAGTCAAAGCGGGCCAGATTTAAAGCCCTGAGAAGATGGGGCGTTCGCTTCAGTTAGGCGCGCTTGGATGGTTGGGGCAAGTGGTCCTTAGCAGGATGCGTGATGCCGGACCCAATAGGGCGCGGGGCCAAACTCAAGTTTTGGCTTTCTTGTTTTTAACCGGCTCGCCTTCCATCTCGTCAGATGTGGCGCGCAAGGTTCTTATGACCGCGCCCAGCTTGGGTTGTTCTTGCGTGACAAAGGGCATAGGGCGACACAGAGCGATGGTTGCCAGTCCGATCCGCGCGGTGAGGATGCCGTTTAACAACCCTTCTCCCAGCTTGGCAGAGAGGCGCGCGGCAAGGCCGTGACCGATGATTTGCTGCATCAGGGTTTCACCGGCTGCCATGCCGCCGGTGACGGCTAGATTGCCTGCGATATGGCCCGTTAGCCGAAGCATGGCAACAAAGCCCGGGCGGTTGCCATAGGCCTCGGCAATGGCGCGGACCATACGGACGGTTTCGACCAGAACAACAATGATATCGAACAGTGCGCGCGGGCTGAGGGCTGTGACGACGGCGACGCGCTTGGCGGCTTGATGTACCCGATGGGTGGCGGCCTGATCGACCGGCGGCATCAAGGTCTGTTCGGTTTGGGCGAGAATATCTTCGGGGTCAAACAGGTGGGGAAGATCCTGTTTTAAGGACTGACGGGCGCGAAACAAGGAGGGTTGTGGCTCATAGAGGTGCAGCAGATCGTTGGCGATTTTCATCGCTTGTTTGCGGTCTCCGTCTTTATAAAGCTCTGCAACTTTTTCGCGTAGGTGGTCCAAATGTGATAAACGTCGCAGGGCCAGTAGCTCTCGCAGAAGGAAGAACAGCAGGGATAAAACTGCCATGCTAACCAGTGCGATTCCGAACCATCCCAGATATTGCCAGCGAGCAAAAAGTTCTCGGATCAGGGTGTCCAGCCAGAGCCCAAGCGCCAGCATCAAGACCCCTGTTAGGGCGCTCCAGAATAGTGAGGCCAAAGACCAGCCCTTCTTGCGGATGGGCTTGTAGGCCGGTTCTTCCTCCAGAGCGGTATTGTCAAAATAATCGCTGCCGTTGGCGTTTGAACCTGATCCCATGGAGATTGTGGCACCAGTGTCTGGTGTGGGGCGTGCAATATCGTCACCATAGGCCCCGCGGTCAAGGCGGACTGCACGCGGAGCACGCCTGCTGTGGGAGGGTGTTGAGCCAGATTTTGGGTCTTTTTTGCTCATTTCAAAATATCTCCCAGCAGGAATTCAAGGGCGCGGTCAAGGCGGATATGGGGCAGCGAAAGCGCCGTTCCACTTGAGGATTTGTCAAGTTCGGGAGGCCGGAATCGCACAAACCGTAACGGGTCCTTGAAGTGGAGCGGCGGTGCGGAAACCGAAATCGCTTTGCTGCTGGTTTCTTCATCCCTAGTGTTAGATTTTTTTTGAGATATTGAATCAATTGGTTCAAAAAGTGATTCAAAATTTGTCGGTAAGTCTCCGGGGAATAAGGCAAATTCTGATATTCCGTCAAATTCGTCTTCACCTAAAGATTCACCGGCCATCGGGATTCCGACCAAGGACGGTAGATCTTCACCATCTACATTAAGTGTGGCTTCACGGGTGGCGCGGACGGCGGCAATGGCCATGGTTTCATAGTCGGCACCTGCCGATTCCAGCCGCTGTGCGGCGCGCTCAACGAGGCGATTGAGAATGCGCTCCAAACGGTCGTGGGAGGTGTGGTGCAAATGGTCTGCTTTGGTGGCGGCAAACAGGATTTTATCGATCCGGCGGGAGACTAAATTGCGAAGCCAGAAACGAGAGCCGGGGCGGAAGGCGCGGAGAATTTCGGTGATGGTTTCTTCCAGCTCGGCCAGCGTTTCAGGTCCTTCATTAAGAGCGGCAAGAAGGTCAATCAGGACAATCTGTCGATCAAGTCTGGCAAAGTGATCACGATAGAAAGGCACAATGATCGAATTTTTATAAGCCTCGAACCGGCGTTCCATCATGGCCCAAAGGCTCTTGCGGTCTTTGCTAAACAGATCGTCGGGCAAGGGAGCAAATGTTAGGGCAGGGCTGTCTTGTAAATCGCCGGGCATAAGGAAGCGGCCAGGGGTCAGGAGAGCATAGGCTCCGCGGGCCTTTTTTGCCTCAAGTAGATACGCGGTAAAGTTGTTTGTGGTCTCGCGGGCGATGGTCTCCAACACTGGTTCGTCGCCTTGCAGCTGTGTGTCCAGCTTACCATGGATGCCCTCGGCGAAGGCCCGCCATAGGTGCGAATGGGTTTTGTAAAGCGGTTTGTTGGCTTGTTTGAAGGACCGTGCAGACCACGTGCGATAGTCCTGATCCATCAAGGTCAGATCGAGCAACCACTCACCGGGGTAATCGACAATATCGAGCGCCAACCTGTCCGATTGGAACGTGCGTTTGAAGCTTCCTTTGGATTGGTATCGAAGGGAGAGACGGACCTGGCTGGTTCTGCTGGTGGAGGAGGGCCAGACGCGGGTGTCGGTTAGATCTGCGATATGATCTTCATACCGAAAGCGCGGAATGAGGGTGTCTGGATGGGGGCTGATTTCTGCGGTGCCGATGCGTCCTGTCGCATGGGCTTCAAAGCGTGGCAAACGCCCCCCATGGATGATGTTATGCAGACTGGAGGATATGAAAATGGTTTTGCCCGCACGCGCCAATCCCGTGACACCCAAACGCAAGGTGGGCTCTGCCAAGTCGCTGGCAAAATCCGTTAGATTGGACGTTGCGATCCTTACTTCATCGAATAGTTTCATAGCTTCGCCTGTCTTTGGTCGCTTGAAACGGCGCAACCACGCTTATCCATCATGCTCTAGCATGCTTATGGATGTAAGCAAGGCACGGCGAGAATGCAAATATAACGCAGGCGTTTTATCAAAGTGAGCGGCTGTTGCGCCTCTGGTGCTTAGCGACGAAAGAACGCGGGTGCCGGATTTTCCAGAAGGATTGCGTGCATATCAATTGCTATATCTCGTGGTTTTATAAAATCGATCAGCTGACCACTCTGGGCCGTTACCATGTTCCAACTGTCACAATCAAAGTCGATCACGGCCAGAGCCGAAGTTGGGAACTTTATTTCCATGTCGGTAGCCAACGGTGTGTTGGTGTTGGTGATCAGCCGAAGGGCTATTTCGTGCAGGCCGGTGTTGTGCCCGACGATCATCAGGTTGTTGCTGTCTTTGGCATGGGCCCGCATGATCACAAGATAGTCGGGGGCATGGCCTTCATAGAGATCATCCAGCAGCTTCAGGCTGACGTCGCCTTGTAAACCGGGAAGAATGCCGCCCAGTGTTTCTTTTGTGCGCATGGACGATGAACAGAGAATGCGGTCGGGACAATACCCCCGTTCTTTCATCGCGAGGGCGATTTTGGGCGGGTCCTTCTTGCCGCGTTTGTTCAAGGGCCTGTCAAAATCATGCAGGTCTGGATCAGACCATGATGATTTGGCGTGGCGCAGCAAAAAAAGTCTGAGCATGAATGCAACTTCCTTCGGGTCCATGACGCGCACTTCAGTTGCACTCATCATTGATTGAACTGTGAAAACGAAGCTACACATCAGGAAAGAGGCTGGCATGCAGCACGACAAGGGCATATCTTTGGCAAGACATTTATAGTGTAGCCGCGATGAACGCGACGCAAGTCCTGATATTTTACTCAAAGATACTGCAATTGCATGACACATATTGACTATATTGACAGTTTTTATAAGCACACAATGGTGCCAGCTTTAAGTCCTTTGACCCTGAATGGTCTAGTGCAGGTGGATGTTTGTATCATCGGGGCGGGGTTGGCAGGCCTCACTGCTGCTCGTGAGTTGCTAAAAGCCGGTAAGTCAGTGGTGCTGATTGAAGGCAATCGGGTTGGCTGGGGTGCCTCTGGCCGCAATGGCGGTTTTGTCTCTGACGGCTATGCGCAAGGGCTTGGTGCGCTGGAGCGGCAGCTCGGGGTGGCGCAAACCAAGGCGCTGTTCGATGTCTCCAGATTGGGGACCAATTATGTTCAGCAAGCTGTCTCAGAGCTGGGCGCGCGCGGTGTGCGCCCCCAAGAAGGCTGGCTTCGGGTGTCTCGCTATAGCAATGAAGACCGGTTGCAACGAGACATCGATTATTTCAATTCGGTGTATGGCACCGCCTATGGCTATTGGCCAAAGGAACGCGTCCGCGAGCATCTGGTCTCAGAACTCTATTTTCAGGGCATGGAAGATCCTGAGGCTTTTCATATTCAACCTCTCAATTATGCATTGGCCTTGGCTCAGGATATTCGGCAGCGCGGCGGGCAAATATATGAAGGCCAACAGGCCCGTTCGTTGGAAAAGTCCAGTGGGCATTGGACTGTGCGCTGTGAGGGCAATGGGCATGTGCAAGCCGGTTCGGTTTTGCTGTGCGGCAGTGCCTATATGCAAGATCTTTATCCCAAGCTCGAACGCGCGGTTCTGCCTGTTGCGACCTATGTTATGACTTCTGAGCCGATGGCGCACCAGTTAAGCCGTGCCATTCGATACGCGGGGTGCATTGGGGATACGCGTCGAGCAGGGGATTATTACCGCCTCGTTGAAGATAGCTCGCGGTTGTTGTGGGGTGGTCGCATGACGACCCGCCGGTCGCAGCCTCAGGCGCTGGCATCAATGCTGAAAAAAGACATTCTTTCGATCTATCCGCAGCTTGGCGACTTCGGGGTGGATTTTGCCTGGGCTGGTTTGATGGGCTATTGCCTGCACAAAATGCCTGTCTTACGCGAAATGGAGCCCGGACTGTGGTCTGCGACTGCGACGGGCGGGCATGGGCTCAACAGCACGGCAACCATCGGCATGCTGGCAGCGGAAGGGATCGCGGGGCTTTCAGACCGGCATCGCCTGTTTGAGCCTTTTGATGCGCAATGGGGCGGTGGTCCTATCGGACGTATGGGGACGCAGCTTGTCTATTGGGGACTGCAAATGCATGACTGGTGGGATGAGTGGCGCAGTTAAGCGCCACTGTCTTGGGTGTTGGGTCTAACGTTGTCCTGTTTTAACGTTGCCCTCTGGCCATAAAAGCAAGGCGTTGGAACAAATGCACATCCTGCTCATTCTTGAGTAAGGCACCGTGCAGAGGCGGAATTGTCTTGGTTGGGTCGGTTTCTCGCAAGGTTTCCAGATCAATATCCTCGTTGAGCAATAGCTTGATCCAGTCGAGCAATTCAGACGTTGACGGTTTCTTTTTCAGGCCGGAGACATCACGCACAGAATAGAAGATAGACAATGCCTGATTCAATAACCGGTTTTTGATACCCGGATAGTGAACTTCAACAATGTCGCGCATCGTTTGTTCATCGGGGAACTGGATATAGTGAAAGAAGCAGCGGCGCAAAAAGGCGTCGGGCAATTCTTTTTCGTTGTTCGAGGTGATGAGAATAATCGGGCGCTGTTTTGCTTTGACCAATTGGCCGGTTTCATAGACATGGAATTCCATGCGATCCAGTTCCTGCAAAAGATCATTTGGAAATTCAATGTCCGCTTTGTCGATCTCGTCAATCAGCAACACTGGCCGTTTGGGAGATTCAAACGCCTCCCAAACCTTACCGCGGCGAATATAATTGGCGATATCCTTGACCCGTTCATCGCCCAATTGGCTATCGCGCAGGCGTGAGACAGCGTCATACTCATACAGGCCCTGTTGCGCCTTGGTGGTTGATTTGATGTTCCATTCTATCAAAGGGGCATCAAGGGCGTTGGCAATCTCTTGCGCCAGAACTGTTTTTCCGGTGCCCGGCTCTCCCTTGACCAGAAGGGGGCGTTGCAGTGTTACCGCCGCATTGACCGCAATTCTGAGATCCTCTGTGGCGACATAATTTGATGTGCCTTCAAAGCGCATAACATTCCCCTGTGGTTTTTTGGATTGGCTGGCCATTTTAAGGTCCGAGCACTTGAGGTTGCTCATCTTCGCAGTGCGACTATATCGGCCAGAATGAGGCGTGCAATCAAATTTCACCGGGCGCGAGCCAATTTCAGAACCAGAACCGCGACTCAAATGGCCTCGTTCCTACGGGCAAATATTTCCGCTTGCCCTCTCGATAAGGTCAAAACTTCCTGCTTAATAAAGGGTTAATATTGATAAGTATTTGATTTTATTGAATTTAAAAATTTATCAAAACTGGCCCGAAACTTGCTGATGTAAAGGCAATCTGATTTGTATCTCTTCAAAGGGAAGTACCATGAGTCTTTATTCAGCGCTAACGACCTCCGTCGCAGGAATGAGCGCGCAGTCAACTGCAATGCAAAACATTTCAGGCAACATCGCCAACGCTTCTACCACGGGCTATAAACGCGTTGATACGGCGTTTGTTGATTTGGTAAGCAACTTTACCTCTGATAAAAGCGCTCAGAAATCTGGCTCTGTGTTGACCAGTTCACGCGGCACCAACACAGTGGCTGGACCTGTCGGTGCGTCGGATACTTCGACACATATGTCGATCAGTGGCGATGGCTATTTCGTGGTTTATAACAAAATCGGCGAAGTGGATGGCTCCCCAATTTTTGATGGCACACCGCTTTATACCCGCCGAGGTGACTTTACGCTCGATCAGGATGGCTATTTTGTCAATGACGCCGGCAACTATCTGGCCGTGATTGAATTGGATGATGCGACCGGAAACCCCGTTAGTTCTGTTCCCAAGCCGACTACTTTTGAAGAAGGCTTTATGGCGGCCGAGGCAACAACGACCATTACCTACACCGGTAACTTGCCAGCAACACCATCTACCACAGATTCAAGCGGTTCTGTGTTGACCCCGGGATCAGGATATACCGTAGATCCAACCACGGCTGGTACCGGTACGGTTCAGGCTCAGGATGAAACAAATTTCCTGTCCCAGTCCATCTCTGGTGGCGCAATCACTGCTTATGTCGCTAATGGTGAAAATGTCAGCGTACAGCTGCGTTGGGCCAAAACCCTTGAAGGCGACGCATCTGCGGTGCCCGCGACAGAAGATACGTGGAACCTGTTTTACAAAAGCGATTCTGAGGCCACAGGGACTGCAACCAAATGGACCAACGTAGGGCAGGATTATACGTTTAACGTTGCAGGTGACATGACGGCTCCTACGGCTTCGGTAACTGTGCCTGCTATGACGGTTGATGGCGATAATCTGGGTAATATCGTGCTCGACCATGGTGGCAACGGCATCACCGGCTACTCCACCAACACAGGTGTGGCCAATATGAATTTGTCACAGGATGGTGCAGCTGCCGGCGAATTGACCAATATCAGCATCGACTCTTCCGGGTATGTGGTTGCTAACTATTCCAACGGCAAATCAAGCAATATGGCGGAGATCATTCTGGCGTCGTTTGATGGTGATAACTATCTGGCGCGAGAAAGTGGCGGCGCTTTCCTCGCATCTGAAGATTCGGGCGAAGCTATTTTGGGAGCGACCGGTTCGATTCGCGGTTCCTCACTTGAAGCCTCTAACGTTGATATTGCTGATGAATTTTCCAAGATGATCGTGTCTCAACAGGCCTATACCGCCAATACTCGCGTGTTGTCGACCGCACGAGATATGCTTTCGGAAGTCATGCAGGTCATTCGTTAGTTTATGGAAATTGATCCTAGTCTCCCGATCCTTTGTGGATCGGGGGGCTGCGATCAGGAGGAAGTCAAATGGCTCTGAGTACAGCATTGACGATTGCGCAATCCGGATTGCGGGCGACCAACCGCGAGCTGGAGGTTGTGTCCTCCAATATTACCAATGCCAATACGGTTGGTTACACTAGAAAGACAAGCAACCGCGAGGATCTGGTTCTCAATGGGCAAGTCACCAGCGTAGTCAATACGACTATGCAGAGGACGCTCGATGAAGTTGCGCAGAAGCAATTCTGGTCGGAAACCGCTGCCACCGGTTATGCCAGCACCCTCAACCAATATCTCGGTCAGGTTGATGCCCTATTGGGGCAACCGGGTGGGTCGAACGCACTCGATACTCTGGTCAATGAATTTGGCAGTTCATTGCAGAAACTACAGACAAGTCCAGATGACGAGGCAACGCGGCTGGAAGTGTTCAATGAAGCTGCGGTTCTGGTCCAGAAACTGAATGAAACCTCTGAAGCCATTCAGGGACTGCGTCAGAACGCGGAGTTTGAAATTGAGGAAACTGTTGCAAACCTCAATGGATATTTGCAAAATATTGATAGCATTGACAGCAAAATTCAGGAAATGACGCTGAATGGCGTGGATCCGGTGGGATTGATGGATCAGCGAGATATGCTGATTACACAATTGTCTGAACTGGTGCCAGTTCGCGTCGAACATGGCGAGAATAATTCTGTCAAGATTTCTACGACCAATGGCGTGTCACTTTATGATCAAGCTGCTTCAGAATTTGAATTTACAGCCTATGGCACCGTCAGTGCCGAGACCGAATGGAACGCAGATCCTGCACAAAGCATGTTGGGTAGTATTTCTCTGAAAAACTCCAATGGCGGTCTGTTGGACATGACGTCGTCGGGTGGTTTTGATGGCGGTACGATTGGTGCGTTGATCGAATTGCGCGATGACGTTTTGGTTGAAGCGCAGAACCAACTCGATAGTTTGGCCGACGGCATGGCCGATGCGTTCAGCAAGTTTGATGTTGAGGGCGTTGCCGCAACATCTGGCGCGCAAGCCGGATTTGATCTTGACCTGAGCGATTTGCAATCGGGTGATGTCTTCACCTTTACGTATCAGGATGTCGGAACAGGAGATACCAACACAGTATCATTCGTGCGGGCCGAGACTGCTTTGTCTTTGCCATTGGTTGATGATGTAACCGCGCGCAATGATGATCGAGTTGTCGGCATTGACTTTTCCGGTGGCATGGCCAGTGTTGCAGCGCAGGTGCAGACAGCTCTTGGAGCGGCTTTCACAGTCAGCAATCCATCTGGTAATTCTTTGCGTGTTCTGGATGATGGCGCAGCAAATACGGTCGATATTCAGTCTTTTGATGCCAAAGCCACTGCAACCGGTTTGCAGCAAGAGGCAACGGCGTTACCGTTTTTTGTCGATAGTGGCACAGGACCGGGTATCTATTCAGGTGAAGTGGAAGGTATCCCTCAGCAAGTGGGGTTTGCTGGACGCATTGCCATCAATTCGGCTCTTGTTGACGATCCGAGTTTGCTCGTTAAATATGACAGTTCTGCAGGGGCATCGGATCAGACGCGTCCGAGCGCATTGTATGATGCGCTGACCAACACTGAACTGCAGTTCACCTATCAGTCAGGCGGCGCCCCGGTGACGATGACGGTGGATGAATTTGCGAGACAGATCATTTCCTATCAGGCCGAACAGGCTAATACCGCACAGACCCGACTAGAGGGCCAGGAAATTGTGATGAACAATGTTCAGGCGCGGTTTGAATCAACCTCAAATGTCGACATTGATATCGAATTGGCCAATCTGCTGGAATTGCAGACAGCCTATTCCGCAAATGCTCGTGTCATGACCGCTGTTAAGGAAATGATGGACGCGTTGATGCGTATTTAAAGAGAGATGGCTTATTATGATCACTGGACCTAATGGTTACTCCTCTTCTGTGCTTATGAATATCCTCAGCGGCAATTCCAACAAACTGGAAGATTTGACCGTCCAGCTCAGCACGGGCAAGAAGTCTCTAACCTATAGCGGGTTGGGTGGGGACGTCGGACAGTCTCTGGATCTACGTGCGCAGATTTCGTCAATCGATGGATTTCGTTCCACGATCGATCAAGCACAACTTCAGATTTCCATGATGGATGTATCGTTGCAGCGTCTGGTCGATATTGGCTCTGAGGTCAGTGGTTCGGCGACGTCAACCCAATATGATATCACCGCCGAGAACCAGTCTGTTGGTCAGATGACGGCTGCGACTTTGGTGAAAGAGGCCTTGGGGCTTCTTGATACTGAGGTCGATGGTGATTTTGTGTTTTCAGGCACGACATCCGATGTTCAGCCGACAAGGAGCTACGATCAGATCGTCAATGGTATGACTGGTCAGGATGGTCTGATCACTGTGACCGATGAACGGATGCGTGCCGATGCTGGTAGTGACGGGCGTGGTCGATTGGACCTTTCAACCACCGGCTCGATCATGACAATGTCGGAACAGGTTACCGATTTTGGTTATAAGCTGAGCGCGGTCTCAAGCACTCTGAGTAATGCGACCGTTACGGGCCCTACGGGGAGTCCCGCCAGTATCTCAGTGGCTCTAACGGCGGCGCCTTCGGCTAATGAGGCCATGAGTTTTACCTTTGAACTGCCTGATGGATCGTCCAAAGTGGTGCGTTTGGTTGCTGCCAATGGCATAACGATGCCGGGTGAGGGGAATTTCTCTCTAAATGGCACACCCGATGATATCGCCGCTGCAATCGAAGTTGAGTTGGCCTTTCAGATTGAGCAAAGTGTTGCGACAGAGGGAGAGGCGGCTTCTCGAATACAAGCCGCGCAGGACTTTTTCCTCACCGGAAATGGCGGGGAACCCAAACGCGTTGTTGGTACCCCTGAAACAGCCACCACATTGGATACTGCGACTGCTGCGGGCAAACCAACCGTGAATTGGTATGTGGGAGACAATAGTATCGGAAGTGCTCGTGATACGGCCGTGGCACAGGTCGATAGTCGGCTGGATATATCCTACGGAGCGCGAGCAAATGAAGACAGTATCGCGCGGCAGTTGGCCTATATGACCGCCTTCTCACTGCCTACCTTTGATGAGAATAGCAGCCTGGATAAGAACCGCTACGGTGCTCTTGCCGATGCAATTTCGTCCGGCCTTTCAAGCGTCAATCAGGGTGACGTGGTCAAGACCATTCAAACCCAACTCGGTGTTGCAAGTAAAGTGATGAAGGACGCGGATACGCGGCATATGACGACTACGAGCATGCTTCAGACGGTTTCAGACAATATCGAGGGCGTTGATACGGAAGAGGTCGCGGCGAAAATCATGACCCTGAAAAATACCATAGAAGCCTCCTATCAGGCAGCGTCTATGATGTATCAGTTGACCTTGACCAACTATATTTAGCCTGTTGTGAATAGCACTGGAGCAATTGAAAATGGGTGGCTTAACAGCTGCCCTTTTTGTTCGGTGTCGGTCTGCTTGTGGTTCCTTTGGTGTCTTGATTTATAGGAACTCCACAAACAAAAACTGCGCCGGACCCGTTTGGGCGGCGCAGAAAAATGCGATCATCTGTTTGCGTCTCGCCTAGTTGTTGGCGCGCAGACCTTCAGCAATATTGCGGTTGATATTGATCAGGCTATCCACTGTCTTGGATTGGGGATCCGTCATGATTTCCAAGGTATGGTTGAATGTAAACAGTCCCAGATTGACTAAGTTTTCGCGCAACGGTTTGGGCATTTCATGGTTTTCATCAAGCAGTTCACCAACAAACATAGTCCAGATTTTGCGATTGAAAGTCAGGGCATAATCAAGATCGTCGGGTGTCGATGTTTCCAATTTGGTGCGTTGCAGATATGCGGCTGCCTTAATCAAAAGCGCAGCTTCTCGCTCACGTGGATTTCCTGCCTGGTTACCCGTGTTCTGGTAGGCTTTCGCTGCGGACTGGCTGTACATCCCGGAGTAACTCCTCTTCATACCTAATAAGAGCTTTGGCTTCTTTCAAAGCAGGGTAGAGAGAATTAGTTAATATTTTACTATTTATGGTGTCTACAATCGTTAATGCACTGGGGGCGGCCTGTAAAAAATCGTTGATAAGAGTAAAGTAGGTTTCTTTATGCTTGGAGAGATCCTGGCCCAAATACATCAGCTGAATGCATAGATAAATGCGCCGAGCTGGACTGTTGGCGGTATCGCTCGTCAGGATGTCTTTTTCGCGCAAAATAGGGGCTGTGCCATCGACATATAGTTTGGCGCGATTGTCTCCGTTGGTGATGACGCTGTTGCCAATAATGATGCGCTCGGCGGGGCGAAGTTCTATTTTCAAAGACATAGCAAATCCTGTGTTTTCGCAGTTAGGCCAGCAGCCCACCTTTTTTCCCAGAGCGGTTCCAACGATCCTCATACTGTAGGATGCTGAAGTCTTTCTTTAAACGAGATCACTTATCGCAAAAACCTCGCAATGTTATATGGATAGGCTCTAGTCTAGTTAAAGCGGTATGCAAAGGTCAAAAGGCAAGGGCTGATAAGCTGCTAACCGTAAAAATGAAAAAAGGCGGGGATTTCCCCGCCTTTTCGTATTTTTGTAACGGAGCTTATTAGGCCCGAAGGAAGCTTGTAACGGCTTGGTCTGCTTGAGATGCCAGAGACAGGGCTGTTGTAGACAGCGTCTGACGGGTCTGCAAGGCCAGCATGTTTGCGCCTTCTTCGTTGCCATCGGCCAGAACCAGAGCATCCGCACCGGTTTGAAGGGTGTTGATGGCTTCCTTGGTGTAGTCCTTACGGATCTGCACTGTAGAAAGGTTGGAACCGAAGGTTGATGCCTGCTTGCGCAGTGTTGTTAGAGCGTCTGACAAGGAATCCAGTTTCAGGTTGGATTCATCAGCGCTGAGGGACGTGGCATCGGTCAGGTTCAGACCATCAGAGGTCAGATCGGCAGATGAAATGGTTAGTTCAGATTTGCCTTCATCACGTTTCTCGTTGAAGGCCACAGTCAAGTCATTGCCGGTACCGTTGATCAGGTTGATACCGTTAAAGCTGGAGTCTGCCGCAAGTTGGTCAATTTGATCAAGGATTTCATTGAACTGGGTGACCAGTTCAGCATTGTCCGAGTCAGAGCTAGACGCAATGTTTGAAACTGTAAATATATCCGCTGCACCAGCAGAAGCACCGTTGGTGAATTCTACGTCGGTACCACCTGCGCCGGTTACTGTGGCGCCTTCACCATCGACATCAGCCGAACCGCCAAAGCCGAAGACTGCTGCTACAGAGTCGGACGCAGCTTGAGAAGCACCACCAATCGATTGTAGTGTCAGATCCAGTTTTTCGTTGCCATTTGCTTTCAGATCCAGACGACCATCGTCAGTAATGGATGCGGTAGCAACACCAGAAGCATTGATGTCATCGACAAGATCAGAGATGCTATAGGCATCACCTGTAGTGGTGTCACCGTTGGCATCGTCCAGCGCTTCGCCGGTTGCTGTGAAGTGCTCAGCAAGATTGAATGTGCTGGTGACACCATTTGCTGAGGTTGATGTCAGTGTAATGTCCGCTGCAGAATCAATTCCAAGATTAGTAAGTGTCTGATTTTCAACACGTTCTTGTACGGTTGAACCGGAGGGGGACGATGTGGTGTCTATGGCAGCATCGCCCTGAATGTGGGTACCTTCGCTGGCGCTGTTTGCAGACTGAGCCTGACGGACAGTTGCTTGAGCTGATTCAACCAGATCGGTGATCGCGGTGATACCGTTATCAGCAGATTCAATCGTTTTAATGGAATTTGAAATGCCATCCAGAAGGTTGCCCAAGTCGCTTGCACGGCTGGAAAGACTTTGTGAGGTAAAGAAGTTTGTTGGATTGTCCAACGCAGAGTTCACTTTTTTACCTGTTGCCAGACGGTTCTGCGTGGTGGACATCAAGTCCGCAGTATTTTGCAGGGAGAGGAGGTTCTGGCGCACGCCAGCTGAGAGAGTGATATCCGACGACATGAGATTACCTTTCTGGGTACTCGAATACAAATTGTTTTTGCGCCTCTTTCTGAGGCTTAGTCGGATTTTCGCGAATAATCACTAATTTAGGGTTAATCAAACGTGTCGTGTTAACCTTAATACGTTGTTACCGATTCAAGCTTGAAACTTGGGTAAGTGGAAAGAGTATTTATCTCAAGGGGTTACTCGAGTATAAGGCGATGTTTCCTAAGAAAAAATCTGATATGAAATCGCAGTTTTATGGCCCAAAAAAAACGGGGCCCTGAGGCCCCGTTTCGGCTGTAAATTTGGTTTTGATTAACGAAGGAAGCTAAGCACTGCCTGGTCGGCGGAAGAAGCCAGAGACAGAGCCGTGGTGGACAGAGACTGACGAGTTTGCAGAGCCAACATATTGGCGCCTTCCTCGTTGGTATCTGCCAAAACCAGACTGTCAGCACCGGTTTGAAGAGTATTGATGCTGTCTTTGGTAAAGTCCTGACGAATCTTCACCGTGTTCAGATTTGAACCAAAGGTAGACCCCTGTGTGCGAAGTGTACTCAAGGATTCTGACAAGGCATCAAGTTTCTCGTTGGCTTCATCAGAGCTGAGAGACGTTGCGTCACTTAGGTTCAGACCGGAAGAGGTAAGATCTGCAGACGCAATGGTCAATTCAGACTTGCCTTCATCACGTTTCTCGTTGAACGCCACCGTCAAGTCGTTGCCCAATCCATTGATCAAGTTTTGACCATTGAAGCTGGAGTCAGCCGCAAGCTGGTCGATTTGATCGAGAATTTCATTGAACTGGGTGACCAGATCAGCGTTATCTGAATCAGTGGAGCTGGCAACGTTTGACACTGTAAATGTATCCGCTGCACCAGCAGAAGCACCGTTGGTGAATTCTACGTCGGTACCACCTGCGCCGGTTACTGTGGCGCCTTCACCATCGACATCAGCCGAACCGCCAAAGCCGAAGACTGCTGCTACAGAGTCGGACGCAGCTTGAGAAGCACCACCAATCGATTGTAGTGTCAGATCCAGTTTTTCGTTGCCATTTGCTTTCAGATCCAGACGACCGTCGTCAGTGATGGATGCGGTAGCAACACCAGAGGCATTGATGTCATTGACAAGATCTGAGACGCTATAGGCGTCACCTGTGGTGGTGTCACCGTTGGCATCGTCGAGCGCTTCGCCGGTTGCTGTGAAGTGCTCAGCAAGATTGAATGTGCTGGTGACACCATTTTCTGATGTCGATGTCAGTGTAATGTCCGCTGCAGAATCAATTCCAAGATTGCTAAGCGTCTGGGCTTCGACGCGTTCCTTGACGGTGGTGCCGCTAGGAGATGATGTCGTGTCGATGGAGCCATCACCCTGAATGTGGGTACCTTCGCTGGAGCTGTTGGCAGATTGGGCCTGTTTGACAGTTGACTGGGCACTTTCGACCAGATCAGTGATCGCTTTGATGCCGTTGTCTGCAGCTTCCAGAACCTGGGTGGAGGTGCTGATATTGTCCAGAAGGTTGCTCAGCTCGTTTGCCCGCGTGCCGAGACTCTGTGATGTAAAGAAGTTGCTTGGATTGTCCAGCGCAGAGTTGACTTTCTTGCCGGTAGCAAGACGGTTCTGCGTGGTGGACATCATGTCCGCTGTGTTCTGCAGGGAGAGAAGATTCTGCCGTACGCCGGCGGAAAGAGTAATATCTGACATTTTCCCAAAACCTTTCTGGTTTGTACTCGTGGCCATTACTTGGCCTTCAGGACCATCCTTGGTCTGGGAGAACAATGCGCTTTAAACCAGAATCATTAGTAAAATTATATGGTTAACAGGCGTCAGGGTTAATGCAGGGTTAGTACGGGCAAGGTATGATTAATCAATGATTACTGGCCGCTTGAATTTGCAGAATAGCGTTTGTTTCATGCCTTTGGTGCAATCAAGATGGGTCTGATTGTTGCAGAATGCGGTAGGGACTTTGGTAAATAAAGTGTTCCTCTTGGCAAGACTGAGGCTTTGCTGGATCACAGGGGAGAGGAATTTATTTAAATTTGTCCGATTGAATTATGATTTGCTGAATTTGTGGAAATCTAATGTGCACAACAGCAATCGATTTTTGCGCCAAAACGGAATTCAGACGAGACTCAGGGTTGAGACGCTAAATATTGACTTCAAAATGGGGGCGTTCGTCTTCTTCCGTCTCAGAAGGTTGTGCCTGATAGGCGCGCATATTCATCAGTCCGTCAGCCGATTGGTCGGCTTGCTGTAATTCTTCCAGAGATGATGTGAGTTCACTCAAGTCTTCGCGCGAGAGCAACTGTCTGTTTTTGCGCCGCCGCTTGCGTTCATGTGTTTCTGGCTGTCTGGGATGGCAATCGTCTGCATCGATCTCATCGTAACCGGTGTTGCCATGGGCAAAACGCGTTTTTTGGTCACGGCTAACATCATCTACCGCGTCATCGCTGCTGCCGGGACTTGTTTTCTTGGCCGCCGATTTGCCTTGTACGCTGGCAGGCGGCTGCATTTTCTGGACGGATAGATCCATATCAAGCCTCAAATCGCCATGCTTAAGTAGAAACATTATAGCAGAATTGAAACTTCTTGTCATTTTTGACTGGATTATAGAGCTAATGCTTTGTTACTGAAGTTTATTGCATTGAGAATAGGGGCGTTGTTGGTCGAAAAAGACTACACTGCGCTGTTTGTCAGAGTGAGTGATGCTTGCCGCGATGATCTTTGTTGACCATCAACCAATCTTGCATTTGAGGTAGATAGTCTAATACCGTGCGACCCCATGGAATTCTTAGGCATTTTTGGTCTTCATACCAAGGCACATAATCTTTTCCTAGGCTCTCAGGTAAATGAATCAGATCTGTTCTATGGCTTTTGACACCCATGGTTCCTGCTATATCGCAACAGGTATTGGCTGGGCTTATGAATAGATCCATGCAGGATGTAAAAGCTGCTGTACCTAGCATGTCATCCATCAAATCTAGACCGGGTGCGTGATGGAGCGGAACTGAATGCTTTTTGCTAAACGCCTTTATCTCGTCTTCTTCAGCACTGTATTGAAGATTATAAAACTCAAAACCGGGCATTCTGAGGATCGGGAGCAAGTCTTCTAGTGTAAGATAATTCCGTTCAACCATTGGGTTCTTACTCTTGCTGGACCATGCTAACCCAACCTTGGTGGTTTGAGGATTTTTCATGCAGTCCAGTTGTCGGTAAGGTTCAATGATTGCTTCAGGCAGCGAAAAGGCGCGCGTTAAGTGCTTGAATGAAGCCATATCTGGTCGAAGGATTGTATAAAGGCCAGCCAGTGGCATGTGATAATCGAAATCTTCTTCAATTGGGTCGAAGGTTGCTATTCCTGTCGTATTGGCATTGATATTGTGCAGATTTATTCGATTGTTGGCCATTGTTAGTTTTTGTTTGGGTATGTCGCGCATTTCGATTTCAGGCAGTACTGTTTTTAGAAAAGCCAGGGTTTTGGGCTGTGCAGCCAGAATGATGTGACCGTCTTTTGATAACTCTCTGATAAGCGGTGTATATTTAAATGTGTCTCCAACACCCATGTCCGACCATATGAAAAGTCGCTTTCCAGTCAGAGGTTCGCCGTTCCAAATTGGTTTTTCAAAGTCGAACGTCGCATGTTTGTTATCCATTTTTAAGCGCGCAAATTCGTCTTGTGCTGCTGCGCCAATATTGCCGAGGCATTTGTTCGTAAGGCATCGATTGTGTCGTGCATCCAGAAAATCAGGTTTGGCTTTAAGAGATTTACTGAGGTCTTCCAAGGCCTCGTTGAACTTGCCGAGATAGAAATGGACCCGACCTCTTGCTGCGAGGTATTCGTTGGTCCGTGGAGCATTGTTGGTGCAAAGACCAATGGCAATGTTTAGACGTTCAAGGGCTTTGTCGAAAAATCCCAAATTTTCGAGAGAAGCTGCAATGGTGCGTTGACAGAGAGCATCTTGTGCTACCACCTCACCATGTTCGCTATCATAGGCCAAAATTGCTTCGTGATCGAGTGCTTCAAGATGAAGTTTCAACCAGTTGTGATGCGCCGCGGGGATATAGGGGCGTGCAGAAAGTGCTTGATGGAAGCAGTTCTCAGCCGCATCTACTTGGCCATTCGCGAGATAAATCTCGCCGATGAGTGCGATCATCTTTAGGGCTTCAGGGAAATTATTCTGAAGCTTTTGGGCTAGTTGAACAAGGTCGGCAGGAACCGTATGGTGCTTGTCTTTGGAGTTTGGACGGGTTGGGTTGAGGATGTCCGATGCCATGCCTGAAAGCAATGCAAACCAGGCGTTGGAATTGGTGGGTTGTGCTGTTACGGCACGTTCCAAAAATGGTTGCGCATCTTCAAACATACCGACACGGTTTAGCATCTCTCCGGCTGCCATTTGCAATTGGGTCTGGGAGGTGTCGTGATTTGCTGCTTCAGCCATAAAGAGGGCTGCATCTTTAAGGCGGTTTTGCTGTGTCATGACCTTTGCCAACAACAGCCGAACCTGTAGATAGAGGGTTTTGTCCTTGAGCAGTTTCCGACAGTGTTTTTCTGCTCGAACCGCATTGCCTTTTTGCAGGTCCGCTTGCGCTTTTTTTAGAAGACTAATCGCATTGTTCATCGGGCAGCAGGCTCTGTCTTTTGGATTTTGACGTGTGGCCAAGATTTATGTCTATGTTAGGAAGCGGTATCAATGGACAAGCCGCGACGTTGGGTTACATGCTGAGGCAATTGACCCGACTGTCCGTAGGTGTTGGCTTTGCCGCCTTTTTGAACTTGATCATTGATGTCATGGACAAGCTCAGAGGATACTTCTCGCACTGTGGCGATGACCGCCAGATTGGCTTGCAAAGTGCTTTGGAACATATGATGGCGCCTGGTTAGTTGCTCACTGTCCTGCGGGGCCATTTGTTTCACCAGCGAGGCATTGGCGGTTATGGCTTTTTGCAAAAGCATATACTGGATGGACAGTTGGTTCTTGGCTTCAACCAGATCCAAGGCCTGTTTGACCTTGCCTTCTTTCAAGAGCTTGGTTTCTTCGCCCATAACGTCGTCCAGCGCATCCATAATATGCTCTATAGCGCCAACTAGGCGACGCACATCATCGGGCGAAGCAATGGGAGATTTGGCCAACGTTGCTGCCTGTGTGACAGGACTGGTGGCCTTGTTTTCTTGCTCACTCATATTATTGCTCCACTTCCTGAAGGCTGATCAATTCGCGCATGATGGAATCGGCGATGCCCATGCCACCAGACTTGGTGATGGTATCGGCGTAGGTTTCTGTCAGCAGGCCGCGATAGGTGTCCTCGGCGTAAGAGCCACCAAACGCATCATCTTTTCCGATGCCTTCAAACATAGATGAAAGCATTTGGGTGAGGTAGACACCTTCAAATTGTTCGGCAACCTGTCGGGCTTGTTCCTTTCTGCTGAGATTCTGAAGCGATCCTTGCTCCGTAATCGAATAGGGTGTGGCGTTAACGGTGGTCATTACATCACCTCTATTTCTGCCTGAAGGGCGCCTGAAGCTTTGATGGCTTGAAGAATAGAAATCATATCGCGCGGACCAACGCCAAGGGCATTGAGACCTGAGACAAGATCACGAAGGGGGACACTGCCTTCCAGCAATGCCAGTTTCTTGTCGGTATCGGTGGTGACATCGACTTGCGTCCGCGGCACGACGACTGTCTGCCCGTTGGCTAATGGATTGGGCTGTGCAACCTGTGGAGCCTCAGTGACTGATACGGTCAGATTGCCTTGCGCGATGGCGACAGTGCTAACGCGCACTTCTTGTCCCATAACGATGATACCGGTGGACTCGTCAATAATGATCTTTGCCGGAAGATCCGGTTCTATATTCAATTGTTCAATATCAGTAATCAGGTCGACGATGTTGCCGTTAAAATCCCGTGGTAATGTTAGGCGAACGCCGGAGGGGTTCAGTGGTTCGGCAACCGGTTGTCCAATCAGGTCATTGATGGACTGTGCTATCCTGCGAGCGGTGGTGAGATCTGGATTGCGCAAAGACAGGCGCAGTGTTGACATGCTTGCGAGTTTGAAAGGCAATTCACGCTCCACAATGCCACCGTTGGCAATGCGACCAGATGTTGGAACGCCTTTGGTGACGGCCGCTGCATCGCCTTGAGCCGAGAAGCCTCCAATTGCGACAGGCCCCTGTGCGATTGCATAGGCTTCACCGTCTGCACCCATAAGGGGCGTGACGAGCAATGTGCCGCCTTGCAAGCTATCGGCATCACCCAAGGCGCTGATGGTTACATCGATACGTGATCCTTGTACGGAGAAGGGAGGCAGACTTGCTGTGACCATGACGGCTGCGACATTCTTGGTGTTGAGAGTGACGCCCGAAATGTTGACCCCCATGCGTTCCAACATGGCTTGCAAGCTTTGTTTGGTAAAAGGCGCGTTGGTCAGCGAGTCGCCAGTTCCGTCAAGGCCCACCACCAAACCATATCCAATCAATTGGTTGTCTCTGATGCCTTCAAAATCCACGATGTCTTTTATACGCGACGAGCTATGCGCCGGCATGACAACCAAGAGGAGCGTTGCAAATGTCATCAGGACTAGGGAACGGAATGACATTGAATTAACCTTTTTATACCAACTGATGCAATTTGAAATTCTATCTAATTGTTTTGCAAAGACCGTGCCAATTGTAAAAGGAAGCGTTTATCACTCTATCTCATTGAAAAAAATGTGTTTTACTGTGAAGTGTAGTTCTTCCTTTGCTGCTTGGCAGATCGTGCGCTGCAATAATTGCCCAGTGTATTAACGGCTTGTTAACCGAATAAGTTAATCTTTTCCTTAACAGTTGGTGGCCGATGTTTCGCCAGACAGCATGCCAGTCGCGCATCTCTTGGATGCGACGGGCAATTTTAAGGGATGGTATAATGCGAATTCTGGGTGGTAATGGTGCAAACCAAATCGGTAAAGCCAGTGGCGGTAAGCGCGCACAGAGCACATCCAGTAGTTTTTCTGTGCCTCAGGAGACTGGCGGCGCAAAACAGACGTCAGGGACGATGCAAAGCAGCGCCCTGCATGACGTGTCTTCGCTGCTTGCTCTTCAGGGTGTTGACGATGCTCTTCATGGACGCCGCAAAAAAGCGGTGCGGCGTGGTAATAAAATGCTGGACCTGCTGGAAGAAGTCCGCATGGGCCTGTTGGCCGGCACTCTACCGCGATCAGTTTTGACGCAACTTGAGCGTTTGGTGACTGAGCAGGAAAAAAGCGGAGATGCCCGAATCGATGAGTTGCTTTCGGAAATTGGTTTGCGAGCGCAGGTGGAAATCGCAAAATTGGACCAGAATCGAAAGGCTATGGGATGATATAAGGCGCAAAATTAGCCTAATTGCTGAATTTCACCCAGTTAAATTAAGATCAATTCCAATTATTTTGAATGGATAGTTGTTTGATTGGCTTTGCGCCTTTATATAAAACTCGTCTTTTTATGGGGAACAAGGGGTATCCCATGTCGATCGAGATAGATGATGACTATCGTCCCTCGGACGGTGAGCCTTTCATGAATGAACGGCAGACAGAGTATTTTCGGCGCAAGCTGAAACAGTGGCGTGACGATATCTTGCGGGAAAGCCGCGAGACGTTGCAACATCTTCAAGATGACAGCTCCAATCATCCGGATCTGGTGGATCGGGCGTCATCTGAATCTGATAGATCCATTGAGTTGCGTGCTCGGGATCGTCAACGCAAATTGATTTCCAAAATTGATTCAGCGCTCAAGCGGATTGACGATGGATCCTATGGCTATTGCGAAGCTACGGGGGAGCCCATTGCGCTGAAGCGTTTGGATGCCCGGCCAACAGCAACTCTGTCGGTTGAAGCGCAAGAACGTCATGAGCGTCGGGAAAAAGTCTATCGGGATGATTGAGTCTTGATCGGCAGTCCTGCTTGTTTTAAACATTTATAAGAGGCGCGGATCCCAGAGTTGGATCCGCGCCTTTTTTTGTGCCAAACCAATGTGGGAGCGAAGGTCTGGCAGCTTGGTGGGGAGGCGTTACGGGAATAAGCCTCGCCCGATGTCGGGCCCGGTGGTTGTCGGGCCAGACGGGGAGCGTTGTTTCGTGTCGGTTTCGGGAACCGGAGCGACGTTAGAATGGCAAGATAATATCCATCACCTGTTGGCCATAACGTGGTTGCTGGACATCTGTGATTTGGCCGCGTCCGCCATAGGCTATTCTGGCTTCCGCGATTTTAGCCGACTCGATGGTGTTGTCCGATGAAATGTCCTCTGGTCGCACGATGCCAGCTACAAGCAGCTCTCTGACTTCGAAGTTAACCCGAATTTCCTGACGTCCTTCAATCACCAGATTGCCGTTTGGCAACACTTGCAAAACAACGGCGGCAATCGTGGTTGTGATGCTTTCAGAGCGATCGATTTCGCCACTGCCTTCCGATGATGAAGCAGATGAAGCTTCCGCTAAGGAAGACGCGTCTCCCGTGCCTATCAGTTCGTTGGGAATCACGCTGGCAATACGGGTGCCTATGCTTCCAGCCAAGCCGACATTGTCCGAACCGGAGCGTGAGCGTTTGGAGGTGTTATCCAATTTTGCTGAGTCGGTAATTTCAACCTCGACCGTCAGAATATCACCAACCCTGTTGGCGCGTTGATCCTTGAAGAAGGCGCGCGACCCTGTTTGCCATAAAGAGTTAGGGCTGTAGCTGGCAGGTTCGGTGCTGGTTGGCATGGGCATCTGGACCGGACGGTAGCCTTTTTGCGCTGTCGGGTTTTCAATCGCGGACAAGGCGGGTTGTTTACCGATGTTGCGGAGCCTGTCGCCAGCACCGCAGGCGGTGAGGGAGGTTGCGACCAGACAAAGTGCGAGCACTTGGGCGTGTTTCATTACTCATTGGCTCCCAGGGCCGCAATGATGTTCATAGGCTTGTTGATCTGGAGCAGTCCGGCTCCGACAATTTCACCTCTGATTATTCGACTGGTTTGCAAGTTTTGAACTGTAATCACATCACCCTTGGCGCCTGCCATCAGGGCTTTGCCGCGCATGCTGAGCTTTAGCGCTCCGGTTTGAAACAGGATGGTAACGACGTCTGACCGATTGATGATATCGGGGGCTGTGAAGTAGGAGCTATTTGCGATCATGCCTGCACGCAGTGCCTGACGAGCAGCCATGCCGATGACGTTGGCCATCGGGGCGGGTTTTGACAATAAAACTTCCCGTTTGGGCATGGGTGTCAGAGTAATATCGGAGTCGGTGATAATATCTCCACGGCGAATGTTGCGTGTCATGACTGGAGTGAGGACTGTTTCTGTTGCTCTGCCTGCAATGCGCATGGCGCTTAGGTCTTGACGACCACCAATCTTGAGGCTGGCTGTGAACCGGCCGCTATTTCTGTCAAACCGCAGACTTCTGATATCGAAAGCGCGGGCAGCGCTGGATGCTGCATGCTGGTCCACATAATGGGTGGAGAGCTCGACATTCACTTGGTCTATCGCGGAGACATATCCCTTGGCACGCAGTTGGGTGATCAGGCTGGCAACGATATCACTTTCTGATACCAGCTGAGAATCGCGCAATACTTTTACAGATTGAATGGTCGTGGAAGCAATGTTTGACAGGCCTGCACGTCGCGCGGCTTCGATGACGCGGGATGCACTGATTGTACCGCTTTGTCCGATCGACGGTGCGCGAAAGACGGCCTTGTGAGAAACGTCACCGGCATTATCAAACAGATCGCCAAGGGTTACCAGTTTGCCACTTACGACCACATGGCCTTGCAATTTAGCAGGGTCTTGGTTGATCCCGTTGGTTTGGGATCGTGCATTTGAGGTGGTGGCGGCGGCGAATAGCAGAATGGCGGCGAGCAAAGCACCTGCTGTTCTTGCCCATTTGTAAAAAAGTGTTTTGTTGAGATCGGTTCTCATATCAGCGTCCCTATCTCAGATTAGTGGTTGAAGAGAGCATCTCGTCGGCGGCGCTGATGACGCGTGAATTCATCTCGTAGGCGCGCTGAGCGGCGATCAAATCCGAAATTTCGGACACTGAATTGACGTTGGCCAATTCAAGGTAGCTTTGAAGCAATGTGCCGTATCCGTCATCCGCTGGCGTGGCAACTTGTGGTGTGCCGCTTGCTCCGGTTTCGAGATACAGATTGTCTCCAATGGCGTCGAGACCGGCTTTGTTGACAAATCTTGCCAGCGTCAGTTGCCCCAAAGTCTGTGTCGTGGTGGAGTTTCCTGTTGTCACCTGAACCTCACCATCCGTGCTGATGGTGATGTCGCGGGTATCATCGGGGAATGTAATGCCGGGTTGGACTGTGTAGCCGTCTACTGTGACAAGTTGGCCGGTACTATCAAGTTCAAATGAACCGTCACGGGTGTAACCGGTTCTGCCATCAGGTAGGCTGATTTGGAAAAAGCCTTCTCCACGAATAGCCACATCCAGTTCCTTACTGGTGCTCTCAACGGATCCTTGCGACATAACACGGGCCGTGGCAGCAAGCCGCACGCCTGAACCAATCTGCACGCCGACTGGAACAGTGGTGCCTGATGCTGACGTTGACGATCCTGTGCGGCGCAAATCCTGATAAAGCAGGTCCTGAAACTCGGCTCTCTGCTTTTTGTAGCCGGTGGTGCGCATGTTGGCGATGTTGTTTGATGTGACTTCGACGTTGCGTTCCTGTGCGAGCATGCCTGTGGACGCAATATAAAGAGCTCTCATGGTTCGTCTTCCTTATCTATTGTTGCGTCAAGCAGAAAGCTTGCCCAGAGTATCAATTGCGGTCTGGCGCAATTCCGATGTCTGGCTGAGTGACTTGGCAAGGCTGGCATAGGAGCGGGTGACTTCAATCATTCTCGAGATTTCAACAACACCCTTGACGTTGGATTGTTCAATCCTTCCACCCAAGATGTTGGGTTGCTCTACAGGCGTTGGGTTCTCTCCCGCAAACAAGGAACGGCCTTCTTTTTTGAGGGCTTGCTTGTCTGCAAAGGTCACAACGCTGAAGCGCCCTACATCCCCTCGGTCAGAGGTGATCTGGCCATCTCTTGTGATGTTAACATTGGTGTCTTCGGTTGTGAAAATGATCGGGCCGTCCTGTCCCATTACGGGATAACCGTCGGTGGTTACCAGTTGGCCTTGGGCGTTTATGTCAAATTCGCCGTTGCGCGTGTAGCGGTCTCCGCCGGGCGTTTGGATCGTGAAGAACGAATCCGTGTCGTTGAACGCCGCGTTGACCGGATTGCCGGTGTCAATTACAGATCCGGCTGAGAATTGGTGGGCGATGCGATCGTCATGTACATAAGACAATTCCCGGTCCGAGGGTCGAAATTCGTTCATGCGAGCAACTGGCATGACATATTCTTCAAACATGAGATTGTCGGCCTTATAGCCGGATGTGTTGATGTTTGCCAGATTGTTGGCAATGACATCCATCTTGCGCTGCAAAACCATTTGCCGCGATAGACCTATGAGTTGTGAGTTATCCATAACCGTTAACCACTTTGTTCCCGAATGATGCGCACGCTCGCTCCCCAGCATGGTGCGTTCATGGTTTATTAAGCATGATCCGTGCCAGTTGAAATTCATTATATAAATCAACGATCCATGTCCTCGTTACCCCGCAAGATGGCAGAAAATGCGTGGGTAATACTGCCCAGTGGGAAAAATGTGCCGAGTGGGAATTTGAAAGGTTTTGTTAACTATTTCTGGGCTATTTATTAATAAGCATTAACCAAGATTGATGAATCGTAACTGGACTGGATCCGGATGGCGGACGAAGTAGAAACTGATCAGGAAGAAGGCAGCGAAACCGGCGGGCGTTTCGGCGGCAAGATGAAATTGATCCTCATTGCTGTCGTGGTGTTGCTGGTGTTGCTGGGTGGCGGAGGAGTTGCCTACTATTTCTTGTTCTCTGGTGCATCGGAAGATGTGATTGAGCCTGAGAATGATCCAAATGCCGATCCTGCATCTAAAGCTTACTTTTATGATTTGCCAGAGATGACGGTGAATCTGAATTCGAAGAATCGTAGGGCGCAATATCTGCGCATCAAGGTGTCTCTCGAAATGGTGAGCCATGAACAGGCTCAGAAAATCGAACCTTTTATGCCGCGGGTGCTGGATGCATTTCAAGTGTATTTGCGCGAGTTGAGAACTGCTGATCTGGAAGGGTCAGCCGGGCTCTTCCGGCTCAAGCGGGAACTGTTGAAACGGATCAATGACTCGATTTATCCGGTCAAGGTGAATGATATTCTGTTTAGGGAAATCCTTATCCAGTAGGGTGTGCGATGGCTGATGAAGACGAAGATGAAGGCGTAGATCTGATGGCCGATTGGGGCGCTGCTCTTGAAGAGCAGGGTGCCGGTAATGCTGATGAGATGGCCGCGCAATGGGCCGCGATGATCGACGAGCCTGCTGGTGGAGAAGAAGGCTCCACCCGTGGTGCCGACCGTGTGCTCAATCAGGAAGAAATCGATAATCTACTCGGTTTTAGTCTTGATGACGGATTTGCAGGTGAGCGCAGTGGTGTGCGCGCCCTGATCGATTCCGCCATTGTTTCTTACGAACGTCTGCCAATGCTTGAAATCGTCTTCGACCGTTTGGTTCGGATGACGACGACCAGTTTGCGTAACTTTACTTCTGATAACGTCGAGGTCTCTCTTGATTCCATCACTTCAATTCGGTTCGGAGATTATCTAAACTCAATTCCATTGCCTGCTATTCTGACTGTTTTTAAAGCCGAGGAATGGGATAACCTTGGTTTGATTACTGTTGATTCGAGCCTGATTTATTCGATTATCGATGTTTTGCTTGGTGGAGGGCGCGGTACGTCAGCCATTCGTGTGGAGGGGCGTCCCTACACCACAATCGAGCTTAATCTGGTGCGCCAGATGATTGAAATTGTTCTGGAAGATGCAGAGGCAGCATTCGCACCTCTTTCTCCGGTCAATTTTACGCTGGAACGGCTAGAGACCAATCCGCGGTTCGCTGCTATTTCGCGTCCAGCCAATGCTGCGATCTTGGTTGAATTGCGGATTGATATGGAAGACCGCGGTGGCAAAATTGAAATGCTGCTGCCGTATGCAACGATCGAGCCGATTCGTGACATGCTGTTGCAGATGTTCATGGGCGAAAAATTCGGTCGTGACCCTATTTGGGAAGGGCATTTGGCGACAGAAGTCCATGCGTCTGAAGTGCAGGTTGATGCTGTGCTGTTTGATCGGCAAATGTCTTTGAATGACGTAATGAAATTGGATGTTGGGCAGACCTTGATGCTGGAAAGTGGCCCGAATGATCCGATTAATATCAAGTGTGGTGGTGTTCATTTGACCAACGGGGTTATGGGACAGCACAACGGAAATATTTCAGTTCAAGTATCAAGCAAATTGGCAAAACCAAAAATGTCGTTAGCTGCATTTGAAAAAGCCGCGCAAGGCGGAACCGGGAAGGGTGAGTAAATGACTGTAGGGATGATGATTGAATTGCTCGTCGCATTTTTGCTCGTTCTGACGATCGGTTATTGCATGACGTTGAATAAGCGATTGAAGCGGCTGCGCAACGATGAAGAGGCGTTGCGTGCGACTATTGCCGAGTTGATCACTGCGACCGAAATTGCAGAACGTGCCATCTTGGGCCTGAAGGCCACGGCTGGCGATTGTGATAAAAACTTGACTCATCGGTTGATGGAAGCGGAACGTCTGTCTTCTGATCTACAATATTATGTGTCGCAAGGTGATGGTGTTGTTGGCCGGTTGGTGAAGATATCTGATGCCGTCCGTGGCGCTGCGCCCAAACGGCAGTCCGTGGGTCGACAAGCCATTGAGCGCGATTATAATTATGAAGTCTCCGACGCTCATTATCCACCAGTCGATGCTCCTTATCCGGACTATGAGCGCTCTGTCTCTGCGCCCGTGGTAGAATCCGTGGAAGGTCCCCGTCGTCTCAAGGATGTGGCGGCCGCCACGTCAGAACGCTTGATGGCTATTCGGCAAAAAAGAGGTGTCGCGGCATGACCAGTGTTCGCCTCCTTCCTGTAGTCTTGATTGCGGTCATTGGCTTGTTCTTTGTTAAGATTACACATTTGGTTGCCAACAGTGATACATTTAGCGGCTCAACCACGCAGGCTTTGGCACAAGAAACGCCCGGTGTACAACAGGCTGAACCTACTGCAGAAAGCGAAACCAGTGCCGCTGTTGATAATGCTGATGTGCAGCAAGACACAAGTGCGGAAGAGCCCACTGGATTTGTTGATGGCATGAAGGTCGATCCATCGCGCAGTTCCCGCTCGGAATTGGCTCTGTTGGAACGTCTGGCTCTTCGCAGGGACGAATTGACAGAACGCGAAAAGAGCTTGGAAATGCGTGAGGCGCTTTTAAAGGCAGCTGAAAAGCGCCTTCAACAACGCGTTGATGAACTCAGGTCATTGGAAGACTCAATCAAGCTTGCGTCTAACAAACGCAATAAAGAGCAGGAAGAAGATCTGGGCAAACTGGTCTCGATGTACCAGACAATGAAACCAAAGCAGGCTGCAAAGATCTTTGAGGTTTTGGAACCGAATGTCCTTCTCGAGATTGTGAAGATTATGAACCCGCGTAAAATGTCGGCCATTCTGGGACAGATGAAAGCCAGTTCAGCCAGTGCCCTCAGTCTTGCGATTGCTCAGGGTAACAGTTTGGAAGATGACGTCGAGTCCATGGGCATGGATGCGCTTCCTCAGATCGGCAATTGAGTTTGCCAATTTAGGGTGGATTTCTTTATTGGTCTTGGTAAGTGACGATAAAGCATTTGAGCTTATAGTGGTCTCCAATGTCGTCAGGTTGGCCTTTCCATGTGCCCAATCTTTCCAGGATCAGAGATCTGTTGATGCGGATACAGTATATGTCGATACCAGCTCAGCGAAGCAAGTTGACCCAGCGAGGCTCTCAAAGCCGCGCGGTTGATGTTGTGTGTCGGGCTATGATTTTGATGCTTTTTACCGCTGCTTTGATCTTTGCCAGTGGTATGACCGGTTCTCAAGTGGTCCATGCCCAGCAGTCTCCGGCTGATGTTGGCGAACTGATCATCAGTCCATCTCAAGAGAATGGTTTTGGCCGCGTTGTCCTGAATTTTTCGGGTCGAAATTTGCTGCCCGGTTACTCGATCAAGCAAGATAACAGCATTTTTGTCATTCGCTTCGACGAACGCATGAAGTCTGGCGCGGTGACGGCCTTATCTCGTGCATTGTCCGATTACATTTCGATTGCGCGTCTGGATCCCGATGGCAAAGGCATTCGCATTGCACTCAAAGAGAATGTGCGCGTCAATACGATGGAAGCGGGCGAACGTTTGTTCATCGATCTATTGCCCCGAAACTGGGCAGGATTGCCGCCTTCTTTGCCGTCTGAAGTCGTGACTGAGCTTGCCAATCGGGCCGAGGAGGCGTTGCGGCGTGCTCGCTCTTTGGAGCAGGCAAGCAAAGCAACTCGCATTCAGCCTAAACTTGATATCCGTATTGGGGATCATCCTACCTTTTCTCGGTTTGCTTTTGTCTGGAACATTCCTTTTGATTCAACATTTGAACGAGAGGGAAAGCAGGTAAATCTGTTTTTCAATCACGCAACGAATGTTGATTTGTCCGAGATCCGTGCTTCTTTGCCATCGCTGGTGCAAGATATGCGGATGATTATGGAGAATGGGCGGGCCAAATTTACCCTTGAAGTGGCGAAAAATGCCGATGTGCGGGCTTTTCGCGAAGATAATGCCTATATCGTTGATATTACGGGTGACAAGGACTTGTTCGCGGCCAAGAGTGTTGAGGATCATATCACGCGGGCTGTATCCAAACCCGGAGATACTGGCGTATTGGTCGCGCGTGGTGTTGACCTGATTGCCGCTGATGGTTCCCTTCTGCCTCAAACTAATATTGATGGTGTTGGCGAGCGCATTGGTGGTTCTTCCAAGGAAACGCGGCTCATTATTGGGCCCGGACCCAATAAACCGGACGAAAATGCCTCGCTCTTTACCAATGCACAGGTTACCAAGCCGATTGTTCCGACCCAAGTGACCGGGCAAACGACAAGTCAAGCGCCTACTCAACAGCAAACTCCTGCTATGGGAATGCCTCAGCCCAAGCCTGAAGCCAAGGTTGAGACGCCATTGCCAGTTGTGAATGAGGTTATCCCGGCTGCGGATACCGTGCTTGTTACATCGGCAGTTCAAGATGTTCTTCAGCCGGCACCTGCGCCTGAATTCACACCAGCTCCCGCTCCCGAACGAGGCAATGCCGAGCGCATGAATGGCACGGGAGAGGACCTGTCTTCGCAAGCCTTGCATGTGGAAGCCAAAACCTTTGGTCGTTCCGTAAGACTGTATTTTCCGTTCAAGAACCCCACAGCCTCAGCTGTGTTCCGCAAGAACGGCGTGATCTGGGCCGTGTTTGATACGACGCTGGATCTGGATGTAACTGGTGCGAAACAGTATCTGGCGTCCATGGCGGATGATCTGGAAGTCTGGCGATCTGGTAACATCGCGGTCTTGAGAGTGCCGTTGAAAAATTCCCGGTTGGTGACATTTTCGCCAGAGGGCTACGGTTGGTTGCTGACGATCGGAGATCTGGTCGTCGAGCCGACAAAGCCCTTGCATATGGTCAGAACAAAGATAAGCGGTGGCCGCACTGCTATGCGCGTCAAGTTCGATACTGTTGGCTCTTTATTGCAGTTGCGCGATCCAGAAACGGGAGAGACGTTGCATGTTGTTACGGGGCTTGGGCCTGCACGCGGTTTTGTTAAAGCGCAACGATTCGTCGATTTTTCAACTTTGATATCTGCTCACGGGATTGCTGTTTCCCAGCATGTGGATGATTTGCAAGTCGCACGTGATGAGGGTTTTGTCTATATCAGTTCGGTTAGTGGACTATCCTTGTCCAATTCTGAAGTCAGTAAAATTGATGTCAGTTCCCTAACAAGCAATCAGGGCAAAACCAGAGAAACATTTCTGGATTTGGACAAATCCGTCGCAAAGACCCCTGTAATCTTTATTCGCCAACGTCAAGAATTGGAACGTAAATTGTCCAAGCTTGATGATCTGATGGCAATCCAGAGCCAAATGGCCTTGGCCAAATTACTGGTCGCCAACGGGTATGCGTTTGAGGCACTGGGCCATCTTCAGATGATTGAACAGTCTGCACCTGAATTTGCACGAGGGAAGGAATTTCGTACGCTTTTCTCAGCCGCCGAAGTGTTTGCGGGGCGACCAGATTCGGCCTATCGACGCTTGAACCATCCTGAATTTCTTAATGACCCCGATGCTTCTGTCTGGCGAGGGTTGGCTGCAGCGCGTTCTGGTCGCTGGCGAGAGGCCGAGGATGCGCTGGATTTGGCATCAACGGTTGCCAGTGACTATGGCAACAAAGTGCGCCAAATGTTGCTGCTTGATGGTGTGGAAATTTCTCTTCTTGACCAACAGTTTGACCGTGGTTCGGCTGCTTTGGCTGAGATCAATCCGACTTATCTCGATAAAGAAGGCATCGCCCGCTTTAATCTGTTGCGCGGGAAAATTGCCGTTGCCCGTAACCAGCCAAAGGAAGCCTTTGAATCGTTTAACGCTGCGCGGGAAACAAAATATTTGCCCATTGCCAACGATGCTTGGTTGCAAGATATCAAACTGCGGCAGCAGGAGAATGTGATCGATGTTGACGAGGCTATTGATGAACTTGAAAGCCTGACTGCGATTTGGCGAGGCGATGATGTCGAGCTGAATGCTTTGCGTTCGCTTGCCCATTTTTATGTCGATAAGGGCGCGTTTCGCAGTGCCTTTGAAACCTTGAAGTCTACAGCGAGTTCCAATCCCAACTCCGATATCTCGCGTGTTCTGCAAGAAGAAATGAATGCGGTTTTTTCTTCTCTGTTTTTGGATGGAGAAGTCAAAGGTTTGTCGGCCATCAAGGCGCTTTCCCTCTATTATGATTTTCGTGAGTTGACGCCAGTTGGTCGGCGAGGCGACGAAATGGTGCGTCGTTTGGCTGATAAGCTGGTGGAAGTTGATTTGTTGGATCGCGCCGCAGATCTTTTGAAGCATCAGGTGGAAAACAGGTTGAAGGGTGCAGCTCGGTCACAGATCGCTGCGGATCTGGCATTGATCTATTTGTTGGATAGCAAACCCAATTTGGCTCTGGATACGTTAAGACGAACCCGTCAATCGCAGTTACCATTGTCTCTTGAAAGACAGCGGCGTTTGGTGGAAGCCAAAGCGCTGGCTGAGTTGAACAAGGTCAGTCTTGCGTTGGATCTTCTCAAGCCGCTGGAAGGGGAAGATATTGATCAGCTGCGGGCTGACATCATGTGGCGAGCAAAACGGTGGCAAGATGCAGCAGAGCAAATAGAATTGATGCTTGGTGAACGCTGGAGCAGTGCCAACAGCCTTGATCAGGGTGAGCAGACCAATATATTGCGAGCCGGGATTGCTTATAGTCTGGCCGACGACAAGCTTGGGTTGGATCGTTTGCGGCGTAAATATGCTGAACGTATGTCCAACACCTCGGTGTCTGGGGCGTTTGATGTTGTGACCCTGCCAATCCAACGCGATGGACAGGAGTTTCAGGCCATTGCACAGGAAATTGCCGGTATCGACACGATGGAACGGTTTTTAAAAGAGTACCGTGCGCGTTATCTCAACACCGGCAACAGTTCGGATAATGCTGACGCCGTGACCAATGCTGATCCCGCTGGTTTGGCACCAAAATCTGATGCACCGACGACGCCTCAAGTCTGATCTTGTCCAAATACTATCGCGGGCTGGTGCAAAGTCTATGAGCCCAAAAAGCTTTTCACCAGTGACCCTGTGATCAGGTTCCAACCATCCACCAAAACAAAGAAAATCAGTTTGAACGGCAGAGAAATCACGACAGGTGGCAGCATCATCATGCCCATAGACATCAAGATCGAAGCGACAACCAAATCGATAATGATGAACGGTAGAAAGACAAGAAAGCCAATTTCAAAAGCGCGTCTCAATTCGCTGATCATGAATGCCGGAACAAGCACGCGCAGGCTGATGTCCTCTGGAGTTTCTGGTGTTTCCTGTCTTGCGATATCGAGAAACAGTGCCAGATCATTTTCTCTCACATGCTGCCGCATGAAAGTGTGAAACGGCTTTGCTGACAGTTCAAAGGCTTCCGGTATTTCGATGCTGCCAGCCACGAGTGGCTCAATACCGGTGGTGTAAGCCTCTTCGAAGGTGGGGGCCATAATAAAGGCCGTCAAAAACAGCGCCAGACTGACCATGACAGTGTTTGGAGGCGCAGTTTGCAAGCCTATTGCGGAGCGAAGAAGGGACAAAACCACGACAATGCGCGTGAATGAAGTCACCATTATTAAAATCGACGGAGCCAGTGATAGAACCGTGATCAGGGCGACCAATTGCATGGCGCGTTCGGTGAGCGTGATGTCGTCACCAAAGCCGATGGTCATTTGTTGAGCCATGGCTGGATTAGACAACAGTGTTACCAAACCTGCTATACCCACCAGCAATAGCCAGCCGCAAATGCGCATGCTACGCGACAGGCGCTTGGTTCGTGGCGCCCTATGCGGCTCGTCCGTTTCGTGACGAGCGGTCAAAGTTGCTTTGGTCATCTTTTGTTGTCGCCTGACAGTTCACTGAGCAAACGATTGATTTCGTCATCATAGGATTTTTCAGGCGCTGCTTGGGAGTTTGGAGATTTTTTCAGGTTTGCTTCACTATCGCTCTGAGAGAGCTTTGGTTGTTGTGGCTGTTGTGGTTGAGCAAACTCGCCTGATCCACTGGTCGTGCGCGGCGCATCAACTCCACCGGTTCTGGCATCGGGTCTGGCATCGTTAGACGAGGCAGACTGGACTTTGCTTTCTGTTCTCACTGCGGGGGCCGCCGGTTTGCTGTTCTGCTGATAGCTCTCTGGTGCGGTCCACTGTGGCTCATTCTGCATTTGTGGAGGAATTGCCGGCGCTTTGATCTGTGTTGGCGCAGGTGTTTCTATTTGATTGTTGTCGGCTGTTTTGCTGTTTGTTTGGTCGTTTTCTTTGGAGGCCGCTTTAGGGGCTTCAGGCTGAGGTGGATTGCTTTGTGTTGCCTGTGGCGCCGTGGCTTTAGCAGGGGTCTCAGCTTTGGTGTCGGTCGAGTCTGTGTCATTCGAGCGGCCTCGGCCAAGCAGAGAGGATGAGGCTGTCGTTGCCAGTATGGCTGCACTCTTGGCAAGTGTAGGTTTCTCGGGCTGTTCATCGCTCATGCTCGCCTTGACCGCAGGTGCAGGGCGTGCGGTCGAGGCGGTATTGGCTGAGGTTGATGCTTGTGGTGTCTGTGGCCGGAGTGATGTCTGGGATTTTGCTAACGGCGTACCTGGCACGGGTCCTGCGGCTGATTGCGGGGGAAGCGGTCTTTGAGGCTGAGCGACTGTGCGTGGTTGTGCTGGATGTTGGCCAAAGGGGAGTTGAGATGTGGGCTGCTGTGCTGCCGGGCTCTGGACTGCCGGGCTCTGGGCAAAAGGCTGCTGCGGAATGTGATGCTCCACGAGGAGATCATTCTCTCCACCGATCAGGAGCAAATGTTCAACTTGATCACGGCGAACCAAAACCAAGCGCCTCTTGTGGTCAACCTGTACGGCTTCCCTAATGGAAAGGCGAGGATCTTCACCGTCTCTGGCAATGCGTGCGGACACGACGCTGACTTTCTTGAGCACCCACGTTAGGGCAAAAATCAGCAAAAGGACGACTCCAAGTCCAAAAACAACGAGTACAAGATAGTTTAGATTATCTTGGGGCATGGGTGCTTCCAATCTTCATTTCTCGCTGGCCTCGCTTGGTCGGTGAGGTCCGGCATGTCTGCAAGCGAATCTCTTTTCGCACGGTCATTTTAACCTTATTGAAATAATTTGCTCGGTCTTTACAAGGCATTTTGCAATTTTTGCCTATCGGTGTGCGCAACAAAATGGCGGCTTTTTGCCGATTGCGGATAAAGTTTCTGCGGCGTTAATAACTCGTTAACCATATGGTAGGCAAAATTTGCCTTAACGACTATGACGACATCTGGCAATACACTGATTTTTCGCACGAATTGAAGAGGCAAACCGTTGGCACTCGGGGACATGAATTTCTTTTCCATGCTACGCAATAAGATGCATTGGCATCAAACGCGTCAGCGTGTGCTTTCAGAAAATGTGGCCAATGCTGACTCGCCTAACTATAGGGCGCGGGATCTGAAAGAATTCAAGTTCAATCAGGCTTTGAAACCATTTCAAACCGGCGGATTGGAAACGCGGGTTACCAATTCTCACCATCTACAGGGCAAATCGATTTTCCCGGATGGATCGTTGGCAGGCAAAAAAGTGGATGGTTTTGAGATTACGCCAGAGGGCAACACTGTGGTGCTTGAAGAGCAGATGATGAAAGTGACAGCCAACCAATTGGACTATCAAGCTGCAACAAGCCTTTATTCGAAGGGCCTGGGCCTGATCAGGACAGCGGGTCAACGCCGTTAGTACACGTTTTAATGCGCTTCTTGAGCGGTGGCTGAGAGCAAAGGAAATACAATGGACTTTCTGAAATCGATCATGATTGCAGCTTCCGGCCTGCGTGCCCAAAGTGGGCGAATGCGGGTGATTTCGGAGAATATCGCCAATGCTGATTCCACTTCCCGTAATCCGGGCGGTGACCCTTACCGGCGGCAGATTCCCTCATTTGAATCCCACTTTGATCGCAAACTAGATGCGAAAACCGTGGAAATGGGGCGAGTCCTGCCGGACAAATCTGACTTCCGCACACGGTTTGAACCAGGGCATCCTGCTGCCGATCAAAACGGCTATGTCAAGTTGCCCAACGTCAATTCTCTGGTTGAGATGACGGACTTGCAGCAGGCCCAGCGGAGTTATCAAGCGAACTTGAATGTGGTGAGTTCCACCCGTTCCATGGTTTTGAAAACCCTCGAAATTCTCAAGGCCTGACTTTGAGGTCAGCTCTTAATCCTTTTTGACATTTGCCCGCTTAGGGCCAGAAGAGAAATATCATGCTCAACACATCTCTGACAGCCGCCAATGCATATAATCTAGCCCAGCGGCTTACGAATCAGGCACAATCGGATAACACACTGCAAAAGGCAGCCGATACCAACACTGACTTTGGCGCAATGGTCAAAGAAGGGGTGATGGGGGTTTTGGACAAAGGGCAGGTTGCCGAAAAGACAACTTCAGCCATGGTTCATGGCAAAGCCGATGTAGTGGATGTTGTAACGGCCGTTGCCGAAACTGAAGTGGCTCTGGAAACGATGGTTTCCGTTCGGGACCGCATGATTTCAGCTTATGAAGAAGTTATGCGTATGTCGATCTGAATCGAGTTGCTTTGCATGTGGTGTATTAGGCCAATGGCGGCAGTTGCCGCCAATGCTGTGAAGGAGGCCTGATATGACGGGTCCTGAGGTGCTTGACTTAGGTCGTGAAGGGATTTGGGTTCTGATCAAGGTGTCCGGCCCTATTATGGTTGTGGGCCTTCTTGTCGGTGTTGTGATTGCGTTGTTTCAGGCTTTGACGCAAATTCAGGAAATGACATTGGTGTTCGTTCCCAAGATTATCGCGATTTTTATAATGATCTTGCTCACCATGCCCTTTGTGGGAGAGACGCTCAGTTCTTATACGCGCTTGTTGATGGAGCGGGCCATTACAGGTTAGAGGCGCAACGTCTCTCGCTGGCTCGTAGCCAATTATGCTGTTCGATGTTCTTCCGCAGACCGCCTATATTTTTATTCTGATATTTTCGCGTATCGGTACGCTTTTTATGTTGATGCCCGGCTTTTCAGAAAGAGCGGTGTCTGTGCGTATGCGTCTGATTCTCGCTGTGATGGTCACCTTAGTATTTTTCCCTATGGTTTCGAGCAATTATGGCAGCATTCCTGTGACGCTCGTCGGTATTGTGGCGGCTATGGTCAAAGAAATGCTGATTGCGGCGGTGTTGGGTCTGTCGGTTAAATTCATCATGGCGGCGCTGCAAATTGCCTCAACAATCATAGCGTTCCAATTGGGCTTGAGTTTTGCCATGGGGCCTGATCCCAGTACAGGACAACAAACGGTTCAGCTGAATACCTTTATGAGTACATTGGCGATCACGTTGATTTTTGTCACGAATTTGCATTATTTGATGATTGCCGCGATGTATGACAGTTATGAGATGTTTCCGGTCAATCAAATGTTGCCGCTTGGAGACATTGCTGAATATGCCACCCAGATTTTGGGCGATGCGTTTATAGTTGGCCTCAAATTGTCATCGCCGTTTATCGCCTATGGTCTGGTGTTCTATTTTGGGTTGGGGTTGTTGTCGCGCTTGATGCCGCAGTTGCAAGTTTTCTTTATTGCCATGCCTGCCAATATTTTGGTCGGGACCGTGCTATTTATGATGCTGCTGGTCTCAATGATGAGCTGGTATATGGGGCATATAGAAGCTGTTCTCGGCAGGTTTATTGTGCGATGACTATACTGGAATCAGGGGACGTGCGAAGGTTTCTACGACAGACTGATGTGCCAAGTTGACGGCACCTGTCTGGTTTTGAAAGATTGCAGCCTTTCTGCGATGAAGGATCGTTGGAATAGCTTTAGGGGGCTGACTTGGCCGAAGAAAATGACGACTCTGAAAAGACAGAAGAGCCCACGCAAAAGCGTCTGGATGACGCACACGAAAAAGGTGATGTGGCAAAAAGTCAGGAAGTGTCGGCCTGGTTCTCGATGATGGGCACAGGCCTTGTTGTTGCGGTACTTGGTACCTATGTCGCCAAGGGCGTAGCCTCCAACCTGAGTGGCTTTTTTGAAAATTCCTATCAGTTGTCTTTGGATGGAGGGCTGTTGGCGCAAATTTGGACCGAGGTTGGATATGCCCTGTTGGGGGTGCTTATTTTGCCTATGCTGGCGCTGCTGGCGATGGCGGTTGCGGGCAACGTTATCCAGCATAAATTTGTCTTCTCCACCGAGCCTCTAAAGCCAAAATTGTCCAAGATTTCACCTGCCAGCGGGTTCAAGCGGCTGTTTTCCAAGGAGAGCCTTGTCAACTTCATCAAAGGGTTGGCCAAACTCAGCGTTGTGACCTTGCTGATGCTGCTTATTCTCTATCCCCAACGAGACAAGCTTGATCTTGTGATGGGGCTGGATCCGATTGATTTGCTACCCTTCATTCAGAGCTTGTCTTTGCAATTGGTGATCGGTGTGATCGTTGTGATGACCGTTATTGCTGGCATGGATTTTCTCTATCAGAAAAACCGCTGGCACGAAAAACAAAAGATGTCGATCAAGGAAATCAAAGAGGAATTCAAGCAGCAAGAAGGTGATCCGATCGTCAAAGCCAAGTTGCGTCAATTGCGCATGGAGCGGAGCAGAAAGCGTATGATGTCCGCGGTGCCAGACGCATCTGTTATATTGACCAACCCCACCCACTATTCGGTTGCTCTGAAATATGAGCAAGGGATGGGGGCTCCCTTATGCCTTGCCAAGGGTATTGATGATACAGCGATGCGTATTCGCGAGATTGCCAAAGAGCACAGTATTCCGATTGTGCAAAACCCTCCATTGGCGCGGGCGCTGTTCGCAACGGTGGATATCGATGCCGAAGTACCCGAGGAACATTATAAGGCGGTGGCAGAGGTGATCAGCTATATTATGAAATTGAAGAATCGGACAAGCTGGTCTAATCGCAAATAGACCATAGCTGTAATTTTAGGCGTTTTAGACCAATCAAGAGCATAGCCGTTACGCAGGGCAGAGGATTTCTAAATGAGCAAACAGGCGAGTCAGGAAGGACTTACACCTGCCATGATCGATCAGGTGGAGCGGTCGGGTAGTGTTAAGTGGCTGCTTTTGTTGGCTTTGTTCTTGGTATTGGCAGCCGCCGCACTGGTGTTTTTCAAAGGCCAGTTGGGTGGGCAGCTGCAGTTAATCTTTCTCAGCGTGCTTGCCGGAATTGGGATTCTGTCTTTGCTCGGATTTGCCGTTGGATTGGTGAAGCTTGGCAATTCGGCTCCTGCACCGCATTTGACCCGTCAATTTGTGGATAGTATGAGCGATGGTGTTTTGGTATGTGATGCCAAAGATCGCATTGTTTATGCCAACGCAGAATATGCACGCTTGACCGGTGCCGACAGTGCAGAGTCTATTCGGTCCATTGAACGCAGCTTTGCCGGCGAACCGGATGCCGCTGAGGCCATTTTCCGGTTATCTGAAGCCATTCGGAGCGGTCGCCCGTCAATGGAGGAGTTTCGCCTTCTGAAAAGCCCTAGCGGGCTTGATGCTGAAGATGGGGCGCCGCAGGCTCGGTGGTTCCGTATTAAAGTGAGAACTCCCGACGATAGTGTAAACGGTGGCGCGCGCGAGGGTTACTCTGTCTGGCAGGTGTCGGACATTACGCGAGATCGTGAACGTCAGGAAAATATTTTTCAGGAATTGCAGCTTGCGATCAATTATCTTGATCATGCCCCTGCCGGTTTCTTTTCGGCCGAGCCTGACGGGCGTGTGATCTATATGAACGCGACCTTGGCTGATTGGCTGGGCTATGATTTGGCTCAGTTTGAACCGCGTCTTCTCAATCTGAATGAGCTGGTTTCCGGTGACGGAACAGCGCTGTTGTCTGCTTCCAATAGCGCTCCGGGTGCGCCCAAGACGGAAATGATCGACCTTGATCTGGTCAAGCGCAATGGGCAAGGTTTGCCCGTTCGCCTGATGCATCGCGTACCCATGGCGTCAGATGGCACGCCGGGTGCCTCTCGCACACTGGTGATCAACCGCAGCCCCGGTGAGGATGTTTCCGAGGCATTGCGGGTCGCGGAAGTGCGCTTTGCCCGTTTCTTCAACAACACGCCTATCGCCATTGCTGCGATGACCGGCGAGGGCCATGTGGTGCGCACCAATGCACCGTTTGCCCGCATGTTCTCTTCGGTGGTGCCGGGTGAAATAAGCAGCGACGGCGAAGAGCCCACACCAACCATTCATGATTTGGTTTCGGAGAAAAACAGGGCTGGCTTGTCGGCTGCAATTGAAGAAGCACTCAGTGGAAAAAGCAATATTCTGCCAGTGGAGTGCGACTTGTCAGAAGATGAGACCCGCGCCGTTCGCTTTTATTTCTCCGGTGTGGAAGACAGTGAAGGGGATGACGAACAGGTCATTGTCTATGCGTTGGAGACCACCGAGCAACGAGAACTTGAAGTCCAGTTTACACAGAGTCAGAAAATGCAGGCTGTTGGCCAGTTGGCTGGTGGTGTGGCCCATGATTTCAACAATGTTCTGACCGCGATTATCGGCTTCTCCGATCTGTTGTTGGCAAGCCACAGGCCCAGTGATCCCGCTTTCCAAGATATTATGAATATCAAGCAAAATGCCAACCGTGCAGCGTCTCTGGTACGGCAATTGCTGGCCTTTTCTCGCCGCCAGACCCTGCGGCCACAGATTTTGGCTCTTGGGGATGTGTTGGCAGATTTGTCAATCTTGCTGGATCGATTGCTTGGTGAAAAAGTGGATCTGGAGCTGGTTTACGGCCGAGATTTGTGGCCGGTGAAGGCAGATCTCAACCAGCTCGAACAAGTGATTGTCAATCTTGCTGTCAATGCGCGCGATGCGATGATTGATGGTGGTCAGTTGACCATTCAGACACGCAACCTGTCTGAAGATGAAGCGGCGGAAATGCCCTATAAGCATCTTCTGGCTGCGGAATATGTGCTGCTTGAAGTGCTGGACAGCGGTACGGGCATTCCACCTGAAATTCGCGATAAGATTTTTGAGCCTTTCTTCTCGACAAAGGATGTCGGTAAGGGGACCGGGCTGGGGCTGTCGACCGTTTATGGCATCATCAAGCAGACCGGTGGGTTCATTTATCTGGAAAGCGAAATGGGGCAGGGCACAACATTCCGCATTTTCCTACCGCGGTATGTTGAAGATGCCAAAACTGTTGAATTGATTGAAGGCAGCGATGACACCGTCACTGTCGTGGATGTCGTCGGTGGGCCTGCAAAAGATGTTGTTGTTGAAGAGCCCGTGGCTGATTTGACCGGCAGTGCCACGATCCTGCTTGTGGAAGATGAAGAGGCCGTGCGAGCCTTCGCCGCACGTGCCCTAGCTTCGCGTGGCTACAGTGTGCATGAAGCCGGATCAGGGGTGGAAGCGCTTGAGCTGATAGACCAGATCGACGAAGAGATTGATCTTGTGGTCTCGGACGTGGTGATGCCGGAAATGGATGGCCCAACCATGTTGGGCGAATTGCGCAAAGTGCGCCCCGATTTGAAGGTGATCTTCATGTCAGGATATGCGGAAGAAGCTTTCCGCAAAAATCTGCCCGACAATGTGGAATTTGGCTTCCTGCCCAAGCCTTTCTCGCTCAAGCAATTGGCGACAAAGGTCAAGGAAATGCTGGAACACTAGGGTTTTTAACCGACTGGTTTAGCTGAATATAGAACCGCCACAGATTTTTGCGATCCGTGGCGGTTTTTGTCATTTGTGGGTTGTTTAGGCGCCGACCGAGAGGGCTATTTTTGCAGCCAAACGGGCGTTGTTTTTCACCAAGGCAATGTTGGTGACAAGGCTTTCGCCATCAGTGAGGTCTTTGATGCGCGATAATACAAAGGGTGTCACATTCTTGCCTGAAACGCCGCGGCGGTTGGCCTCGTCGATGGCTTCGATGATGTCGGATTCCATTTCGTTGCGCGGAATTTCAGCAGCTTCAGGCACTGGATTAGCAACGATCATGCCACCCTCTATGCCCAGCGTTGCGCGCATTTTATACAGCGCAGCGATGTCATCTGCGGTGTCCAGGCGCAACGGGCATGTCTCGCCACTCTCACGCGACCAAAAGGCAGGAAACTCGTCGGTCCCATAGCCAACCACCGGCACGCCGAAGGTTTCTAAAACTTCCAGCGTTTTTGGTATGTCGAGCAAGGCTTTGACACCGGCAGAGACAACAATGACGGGTGTTTTGGCTAGCTCTTGCAGGTCTGCAGAAATATCAAAGCTTTCTTCTGCGCCGCGATGTACACCGCCGATACCACCGGTGGCAAAGGTGGCTATGCCGGCTTTGGCGGCGCAAATCATGGTTGCAGCCACGGTGGTGGACCCGCTCTTGCCGGACATCAGTGCATAGGCCAGATCTGCGCGGGAAAGCTTGAGTATATCGTCCCGCTGGGCCAAATCTTCAATCTGGGTTTGGCTGAGACCGATGTTAATGATGCCGTCAATGATGGCGATGGTGGCTGGGCAAGCCCCTTCCTCGCGGATGATCTGCTCCACACCCAGTGCCGTCGATACATTTTCCGGATAGGGCATGCCGTGGGTGATGATGGTTGATTCGAGCGCTACGATGGGCTTGCCTGCATCGCGAGCGGCCTGAACTTCGGCGCTGTATGTAATGGGCAGGTCTTGCGGCTGAATGCGCATGATGTGTCTTTCTATTTGGTGCCTGACATTTGAGTTGTCGGATCGTTTTTAGGAGGAATTCACTTTGGAATGTCGGCTAGACAGGAGTCCAGCATGGGCCGGTTCAACAGATCTGGTACGGCTTGATCGCTCATCAGAGCAAGACTGGCGCCTGCCATACCGTAGGTGAGCGCTTCATCAAACGGGGTCCCCAGCAACAAGCCATGCAGGATACAGGCGGTCAGGCAGTCTCCGGCACCGTTGGAGGACGTGACTTTGACCGGAGGTGCAGGCCGGTGCCAGATGGTCCCTGCCTGCCAAGCGGTGATGCCTGCATCTCCTTTGGTGATGATCCCTGATGTGACGCCTTCATCCATCAGAATACCCGGAAGAGCGGATAGGTCTGCATATTCCTGAGCCAATATTGCGGCTTCTGCTTCGTTGCAAAAGAGCAGGTCTATTTTGTCTAACAGACTAGCGGCGCGGTTTGCTTTCGGACCGGATACTGCACATATCGCCAGTTTGTGGGCGCCCTTGTTTTCGGCTAGTGTTTCAAGAGCTTTTGGGGGCAGATTGGTATCAGCAACGATGCGGGTCTGTTGGGGAATTTCTGACAGGCAACCCATGATTTCTTCCGATGGATAGCTGTCGTAAACACCCATGTCAGCAATCGCTGCGATCAAGGAACCGTTACGATCTTCAATCGCTGTATAGCTGGCACTTGTTTTGTCAAAACTGGTGGTAATCAGAGATAAATCAATGCCCGCTGCCAACAGCTTTTCGCGCAGCAGATCGGCGTCTGAATCCTGTCCGGTAATGGTAGAAAGGGCAACATGCCAATCCAGTTTTGCCAATGCCTGGGCAATGTTTCCTGCAACGCCTCCGACGGTACGGTGCAGAGATCCGGGGTTGGATTGACCCGGCTCAAGGCGGGCCGTCGATCGACCAATACGATCGATATGGGCACCGCCAATGACAAGGATATCTGGGGTAAAGAGGTTTTTCATGGGCTCTTTGCTTTGGGATTAAACTCACTTTACCTTAGTTTGGCGGCGTGGCTTTTGCCAGAAAAAAGGCTTGGTCTTGAACGGATTACATAAACAGAAAAACCGCCGCCCTTGGGGCGACGGTTTTTGTATGTGTTTGAGAGGGGGGTCTCGATCCGAAGGAATGGGAGATTATTCCATGACTGGGATTGAAAATTCTCCGCCTTCCTTAATGCCGGAAGGCCAACGGGCCGTGACTGTTTTGGTGCGGGTGTAGAATTTAAACGCGTCGGGGCCATGCTGGTTCAAGTCACCAAATCCAGATTTTTTCCAGCCACCAAAGGTGTGGTAAGCCAGCGGCACAGGAATAGGCACGTTGATGCCGACCATGCCGATGTTGATGCGTTTGGCAAAATCGCGTGCAGCATCCCCGTCACGGGTGAAGATTGCGGTGCCGTTACCATATTCATGATCCATGGCATACCCAAGAGCTTCTTCGTAGGTTTGGGCGCGGACGCATGACAGGACTGGACCAAAGATTTCTTTTTTGTAGATGTCCATGTCAGTGGTCACCTTGTCGAAAAGATGCGGACCGACAAAGAAGCCGTCTTCATAGCCTTGCAGCGAGAAACCGCGGCCATCGACAACCAGTTCAGCCCCTTGCTCGACGCCGGTTTCAACCATGCTCAGGATGTTTTCTTTGGCCGCTCCGGTAATGACCGGACCGTAATCGACATCGGCACCAGCGGTGTAAGGGCCGACTTTGAGCTTTTCGATGCGTGGCACCAGTTTCTCAATCAGCTTGTTGGCGGTTTCTTCCCCCACAGGCACAGCAACAGAGATGGCCATGCAGCGTTCGCCTGCGGCACCATAACCGGCACCGATCAACGCATCTGCGGCTTGATCCATGTCTGCGTCAGGCATGATGATCATGTGGTTTTTTGCACCGCCGAAGCATTGGCAACGTTTGCCGTTGGCTGTGGCGCGAGAATAGATGTAATGCGCGATCGGTGTGGAACCAACAAAACCGACAGCCTGAACGGTTTCGTTGTCGAGGATAGCATCAACGCTGTCTTTATCGCCGTTGATGACCTGCAAAACGCCATCTGGCAGGCCGGCTTCGGTGAGCAGTTCTGCCAGCATCATTGGCACAGAAGGATCGCGCTCGGATGGCTTGAGGATCATGGCGTTGCCGCAAGCCAAAGCTGGGCCCATCTTCCAAAGCGGGATCATGGCAGGGAAGTTGAATGGTGTGATACCGGCAACCACCCCCAGCGCCTGACGCATGGAATAGACGTCGATGCCAGAACCCGCGCTATCGGTGAATTCGCCTTTGAGTAATTGTGGTGCGCCAATGCAATATTCGATCACTTCCAAACCGCGCTGGACGTCGCCTTTGGCGTCCGCAAAGGTTTTGCCATGCTCGGAGGACAGCACTTCGGCAAGCTTGTCCATGTCGCGATTGAGTAAGGTGACAAATTTCATCATCACGCGGGCGCGTTTTTGCGGGTTGGTTGCTTCCCAACCAACCTGGGCTTTTGCTGCGGCGGCAACGGCAGCGTCCAGCTCGTCTTTGGTGGCCAGAGATACTTTGGCTTGCACTTCGCCAGTTGCGGGGTTGAAAACATCTGCAAAGCGGCCCGAGGTGCCTGCAACTTTTTTACCGTTGATATAATGTCCGATTTCGCGCGTCATACTATTCCCCTCCCATGGATGAAAATTATCTTTTGTTGGCGCTATTTTTGCCTTAACAAAAATAAATATCAATACTCGCAATAACGCATCTGTTGTGCAAAAATTAAAGTCGCAAGGCGAGCTGGAGTTTGGAGGTGCCGTGATATGAATTGGGATGATGTTCGGGTTTTCTTGGCGGTGGCACGTGCTGGCCAACTTTTGCAGGCGGCGCGAAGGCTTGGTGTCAATCATGCCACCGTGGCCCGACGCATCACGGCACTGGAGGATTCCTTGCGGGCAAAATTGTTGGACAGGCGCACGACGGGATGCGTTCTCACCCCGGAAGGGGAAGAGTTTCTGCTGGCTGCCGAGCGGATGGAAACCGAGATGATCGCGGCGCGGGCCAGCATCGGCGAGACCAATATCGAAGTGTCCGGCGTGGTGCGCATCGGTGCGCCGGATGGCTTTGGTGTGGCTTATCTGGCGCCTCGCTTGGGGCCGCTGCTGGATCAATATCCCGACTTGACGGTGCAGCTGGTGCCGGTGCCACGCACATTTTCGCTGGATCGACGCGAAGCGGATATCGTGATCACGGTGGATCGGCCCGTTCACGGGCGGCTGGTGGCGCGCAAATTGGTCGATTACAGTCTCGGGCTGTTTGCGTCGCGGGCTTATGTTTCGAAATATGGCATACCGGAAAAACGGGACGATCTGTCAAACCATCGTCTTGTGGGGTTTGTCGAAGATCTTATCTACAGTCCGTCCCTGAATTATGCCGGAGAAATGATGCGTGGTCACAGGGCGCAGTTCGAATGTGCCAGTGCGTTGGGGCAAACCGAAGCGGTGAGAGCTGGTTTGGGGATCGGCATTCTGCATGGATATTTGGCTCGAGAAGATGCCGATTTGGTCGAAATCTTGCCGCAACACAACATCCAGCGGGCTTATTGGGCCGTATATCATGAGAGTACGCGTCGTTTGGGGCGGATATCAGCGGTGTCTGACTATATCTATCAGTTGGTGGAGCAGGAACGGATCATATTTCGTTGAAGCCCTGGCGATTTTTACTTCTGATCACCTGCTGTTTCGTTTCTGGGCTAAGGGTGGATTGCCTTTTCATGCTTTCCTTTGCTAAGCTTTTTAAAATGATTAAAAACCCTGATGGATGGCGAGTGGCATACAGGGGATCGGCGGCACTCGCAGGAGAAGGACTATGGCACCAAGTTCCTATCAAGCCCCGCGCTCAGATGGCGAAGGCAAGAAAAATATGTCTCAAGATGCGCGCCTGGCCTTTGAAAAAGCTTATTCAGAAACAAAAGTCGGCGAAATCCTCAATGAAAAAGGCCATCAGATTTTTGCGATTACCAGCAGCATGACCCTATCGGCGGCTGTGGCTGAATTGGCGGCCAGAAAAATCGGCAACATGCCGGTGATTGATACCAATGGTGGTCTGGTGGGTGTTCTTTCTGAACGTGACATTGTTCGCGCCACAGCGGAAATTGGCGAAGAGGCACTGACGCATTCGGTTAGCGCCTATATGACCGAAAACCCCAAAACCTGTTCCAGCGATGCGCTTATTGTCAATGTGATGCAGGAGATGACGGATGGCCACTTCCGCCATATGCCGGTTGTGGACGGCACTCGTTTGGCTGGTGTGATTTCCATTCGTGATATTGTTTTGCATCGGGTGACTGAAGTGGAATATGAAAATCTCCGCCTAAAACAATTGATGGTTGGCTAAGTCGACTGGTCATCACAACCGATTGAAAGGCCCCGTGTGGGGCCTTTTCTTTGTTCTGTCTAAGAGGGCATTCCATGAGTGTTGTTTCAATCCATTGGTTCCGACAAGATTTGCGTCTGGGGGATAATCCCGCATTTGAGCGGGCGGCGCGTAGTGGTGCGATCCTGCCGATTTATATCCTCGATGATGATGCCGCTGGAGAGTGGGCTATGGGTGGAGCCAGTCGTTGGTGGCTTCACAAGGCCTTGCAGTCCCTCAATGCACAGTTGGGCGGGCGCTTGCGGCTGTATCGCGGTAAGGCAACTGAGATTGTGCCCCGTCTTGTTACTCACTATCAAGCAAACGCGCTGAGTTGGAGCCGTTGCTACGAGCCATGGCGCATGGTGCGTGATTCCGAGATTGCCAAACATGTCGAGGAAATGGGGTGCGAAACCATCCGGCTGAATGGCTCGCTCTTGTGGGAACCTTGGACCATCAAGAAAAAAGATGGTGGACCTTACAAGGTCTTTACACCCTATTATCGCAAGGGCTGCCTGCAATCGGCTGCACCTGCTGTTCCCATTGCCGTGCCTTCAGAGCTATCCTTTTGTTCGGCGCTTGAGGATGATGGTTCTGTAAGCCTTGATGCCTTGGATCTGTTGCCTGAGGTGCCGTGGCATCTGTCGCTAGAAGCGCACTGGGATGTGAGTGAAGACGGTGCGCAAAAGGCTCTGGCTGCCTTTATGGATGGCGGGCTTGGTGGCTATAAAGCGGGGCGGGACTTTCCGTCAAAATTCCATATGTCACGGCTATCGCCTTATTTGCATTGGGGGCAGATATCACCCAATCAGGTCTGGCACGCGGCCAATTTTGCCCAAGACGCTGGGGGGCTTGATGTCGACGTGGATCACTTCCGCAGCGAATTGGCGTGGCGGGAATTTTCCTACAGTCTGTTGTATTACAATCATGATCTCCCCAAACGCCCGCTTCAGGCTAAATTTGATGGGTTTGACTGGCGTGAAGATTTTGATGCTTTGACCGCTTGGCAAAAAGGCCAGACGGGTATTCCGATTGTCGATGCAGGCATGCGTGAGCTATGGCAGACCGGTTACATGCACAATCGCGTGCGGATGATCGTGGCGTCTTTCCTCGTCAAAAACCTGCGGTTTCATTGGCGGCATGGTGAGGAGTGGTTCTGGGATACGTTGGTTGATGCCGATTTGGCCGCCAACAGCGCCAGTTGGCAGTGGGTGGCGGGGTGTGGAGCCGATGCCGCACCTTATTTCCGTATATTCAATCCGGTGTTGCAGGCCGAGCGGTTCGATCCGGACGGGGTGTATATTCGCAAATATGTGCCTGAATTGGCGGCGTTGCCGAACAAATATCTATTCAAGCCATGGACGGCACCCAAGGATATTCTTGATCGCGCCGGTGTGCAGCTTGGCCAGAGCTATCCCGAACCCGTTGTTGATCTCAAGCAAAGCCGCGAGGGTGCTCTCGCTGCTTTCAAAGCCTTATCTTGAGGCAAGGTTGGTGTTGATTCACAAGCTCATGTCTGCCAACCGGAAGATGCGTTGTTCTGGGTTTTGTGAGGTCGTCTTTGATGAACCATCCGTATTTCAGGCATTGAACTAAGGGCATCTTTCTGCCTGCCAACGGTTGGTGTAGCTTGCGCGCAATCATCGGGGTGGGGAGGACGCTATGCTGGAAAAGAAACAAAATTACCAAGAGACCTATCAAGCCTATCGATGGGACATCCCTCAAAGTTACAACATGGGGGTAGATGTTTGTGATAAATGGGCACTGGTTGAGCCGGACCGGTTGGCTATCGTTGAGGTGTCTGAAGGCGGTGCATCGCGCGCGCTTAGGTTTGCTGCGATGCGGGATCTTTCCAATCAACTTGCCAATGCGTTAACCCGCCATGGGGTTTCGGGCCTATCGGTACCTGGTGAGGTTGGGGATCGGATCGGTATTTTGTTGCCGCAATGCCTTGAGACCGCCATTGCGCATGTTGCTGTCTGGAAAATGGGCTGTGTATCCTTGCCGCTGTTCACATTGTTCGGCCAAGATGCGCTGACGCACCGCTTGCAGGATTCGGGTGCCAAAGTGGTTATCACCAATGCAGAAGGGGCCAAAAAGCTTGCCGCATTTCGGCATGAGTTGCCCGACCTGCAATTGATTGTATCGATTGATGGTGCTGGTCAATATGGCCTTGATTTTTACACAGAGGTTGAGAGCGAAAGCACCCAGTTTGAAGCGGTGCAGACCCGCGCAGATGATCCTGCTTTGCTGATTTATACATCCGGCACGACAGGCAATCCCAAAGGGGCATTGCATGGGCACAGGGTTTTGCTGGGGCATTTGCCATGTGTCGAAATGCATCATGATTTTTTCCCTCAACCCGGTGACAAGGTCTGGACGCCAGCGGATTGGGCATGGATCGGTGGCTTGATGAATGTGCTGATGCCATCGCTTCATCACGGGGTGCCTGTGGTGGCCTGCCGTGTGGCCAAATTTTCGGGAAAATGGGCCTTGGATTTCATCAAAGCGCAAGGCATCCGTAATGCTTTTTTGCCGCCGACTGCGCTTAAACTGATGCGTCAGGTGCCTGATGCTGACAAGTTGGGCATTCAGATGCGCTCGGTTGGCAGCGGTGGGGAGGCTTTGGGCACCGAATTGCTGGACTGGGGACGGAGTGCCCTTGGTGTGACGATCAATGAGTTTTACGGGCAGACCGAATGTAATCTGGTGATTTCATCCTGCTCTGCGCTCGGCTGTAATCGCACGGGCATGATGGGGCTGCCTGTTCCGGGCCATGTTGTCGAGGTTATTGACGAGATGACTGGTGCAATTTTGGCCGTAGGCGAACAGGGGGCGATTGCGGTGTTGTCGCCTGATCCGGTGATGTTTCTACGTTATTGGAACCGGCCGGACGCTACCAAGGACAAATATGTTGAAGGCTCTCAAGGACGCTGGCTATTGACCGGTGATCAGGGTGTCAGAGATGCGGAGGGCTTTTTCCAGTTTGTCGGTCGCGATGATGATGTCATTGGTTCTGCTGGGTATCGCATCGGCCCGTCAGAGGTCGAGGATTGTCTGTTACGTCATCCTGCGGTGCAGATGGCCGGGGTCGTTGGAAAACCGGATCCCGTGCGCAATTCTGTCGTCGCAGCTTATATAACTTTGACCGATGAGTATGAACCGTCCGAGGCGCTCGCCGATGACATTGCTGATTTTGTCAAACATCGCTTGGCGGCCCACGAATATCCCCGTGTGGTGCGGTTTGTCGATGAAATGCCAATGACGACGACGGGAAAAATCATCCGTGCGCAGTTGCGGGCTATGGCTCAGTCAGAAGCGGAAGACGAAAGTTCATAGCTGTTTTGGCTTTGCACATAGCAAGCAAAAGGTGGCAAGCAACAGGCTGGCACTCTGCTGTCTGTTGCTTGATTGATTGTGCTAGCGGATGCGGGCTTCTGTATCACCATCAAAGACCATGGCACGGTCAATTTCAATGTCCAGACCGACGCGGTCTCCGTTGGAAGCTGGCGCTGTTTCTCCCGCTTCAACCGTGAGGCGATCTCCCGAGTCAGCCCGCAAGTAGACGTAAGACACGCCGCCCAGAGATTCAGAATGTTCAACCGTATGGGTGCTGCCATCCGGATTGATTTTAATATGCTGGGGGCGAACACCGACGGTGACCTTTGATGTGCCCGCCGTCATGCCTTGCGGTGGAGCGAGAGCGTCGAGCCCAAAGCCGGGAACTTCGATTGATCCATTTTCAACGGTGGCATCGCAAAAGTTCATGGCAGGAGAGCCAATGAAGCCTGCTACAAATTTGTTGTCCGGGTCGCGATACAGATGCATCGGTGCTCCGACCTGTTCGATTTTGCCTGCGCGGAGCACGACAATTTTGTCTGCCAATGTCATGGCTTCAACCTGATCATGGGTCACATAGACCATGGTTGCACCGATTTCCTTGTGCAGGCGGGCTATCTCGACGCGCATTTCGACACGCAATTCAGCGTCGAGGTTGGAAAGGGGTTCATCGAAAAGAAAAACTTCAGGGCCGCGTACAATCGCTCGGCCAATGGCGACACGCTGTCTTTGTCCACCGGACAAAGCCTTGGGTTTGCGGTCTAGATAGTCGTCCAGCTGGAGGATTCTGGATGCTTCGGAGACCTTGCTTTTGACTTCTGCCTTATCATGGCCGTTCATTTTAAGTCCAAAGCCCATGTTTTCGGCCACTGTCATGTGTGGATAGAGGGCATAGGTCTGGAACACCATAGCAACGCCGCGCTCGGCAGGGTCCGCATTGGTAACGTCACGATCACCAATGCTAATGGCGCCTGATGTTGTTTCTTCCAGCCCTGCGATCATGCGCAATAGAGTGGACTTGCCACAGCCGGAAGGGCCAACAAAGACGCAAAATTCACCATCATCGATGTCGAGATCCACCCCGTGGATGACTTGAATTTCGGCGAATTTCTTGACAACATTTTGAAGCGTCAATCCTGACATATTTTATTCCTCCTGGTCGGCAGGGCCAACGAATATTGATTTTGTGATGATACAATCGGAACGGTTAGTGTTCCGGAAAATACCAATGCTTGGCTTCTTGCGCGATTATTCGGGCTGTTTTTTTGAGTTCTGGAGCCAGTCTTGCCAGCTCATCAATATTTGCGTGTTGGGATGATTTGGTAACAGATAAGGCTCCGAACAGAGTGTTCTGTTCGGTTGCGATGGGAGCGGCGATGCAGATGACGCCCGGTTCATGTTCTTCTCGATCAAAGGCATAGCCGTCTCTACGAATCTGAACCAATTCAGACCGCAGCGTCTGTTCATCCCCAATTGTGTGGGGAGTGAAGGCATAAAAGCTCTGTAAAGACAAAATGTAAGACAGCTTGGGTTCTGGCACAACAGACAGCATCGCCTTGCCAACCCCTGTGCAATAGGCGGGCCCGACTTTGCCTGTTTGACTATATTGGCTGGCGAAGTTATTGGCGTTGCATCGGTCGATATAAAGCACTTGACCACCGTCTAGCTGGCCCAGAAGAACGGTCTCGTTAAAAGTCTTGCTCAACTTTTCGATGTGAGGCCGAGCAATGGGGGCGAGCGATGCTTGCTTCCACGCAGAGTGGGCCAAGCGAACCAAGCGAAACCCGAGGCTGTAGGTTTGGTGCTCGGCGTCGTAGCTGAGCATGTTCTGATTGGTCAGTGTTTGCAGAAAGCGATAAAGAGATGCTTTTGGGAAGTTGCTCTCATCCTGCAGTTCCTTGAAGCGGACAGGCCTATCAAAGGCTGCTACTTGCTCCAGCACCTCCAACGCCTTGCCGACCGTCCCATCTGATGGTTTGACTGGGGCGTCGGGTTGAATATTTTCCGCCATTTCATGCTCCCGCTCATGCCAGATGCCGGTGGCTTTCTCCATAAGCACTGTTGACAATATTTAGCCGTTTGGCATTATGTTTGCAATAAGTAAAACTCGGTTTCAATATATGAAACCTATTTGGGAGGAAGACATGCGTTCCATGCTTAAGACTACTTTGGTCGCTTTGGCGACAACCGCGATGATCGCGATGCCTGCAATGGCTGCGAGTTTGACCGGTGATCTTAAAATTTTCCTTGATACGTCTGACCCTGATCCTCGTGCTGCTATGGAAGGCATGATTGATCGCTTCCAAAAGTTGAACCCGGATCTGAAGATTGAAACCACAATCATTGACCACGAAGCCTATAAAACCCAAATTCGTAACTTCCTGACAGCCAATGCGCCTGATGTTGCTACTTGGTACGCTGCCAACCGCATGAAGCCATATGTCGACGCTGGTCTGTTTGACGATATTTCTGATGTTTGGGAAGATGAAGTCTTCAAAACCAAACTCGGTCCTTCCAAGGCTGCTGTGACCCTTGATGGCAAGCAGTGGGGCGTGCCTTACACCTTCTATCAGTGGGGCATTTATTATCGTAAAGACATTTATGAGCAACTGGGTATTTCTGAGCCAAAAGACTTTGCAGAAATGAAATCCAATTGTCAGAAAATTCTCGACAGCGGCAAAAAATGCTACACCATCGGCACCAAATTCCTTTGGACTGCTGCGGGCTGGTTCGACTATATGAACATGCGCACCAACGGGTTCCAGTTTCATATTGATCTTTTGGGCGGCAAGGTTGCCTGGACCGATGACCGGGTGAAAGCAACCTTTGCGAACTGGCGCGAGTTGATCGACATGGGTGCCTATGTTGATAATCACACGTCGTATAGCTGGCAGGAAGCGCTTCCCTTTATGGTCAAAGGCGAAGCTGCTGCTTATCTGATGGGGAACTTTGCTGTTCCACCACTCCGCGATGGTGGTCTTGATGATAGCAAGTTGGACTTTTATCAGTTCCCTACTATCACTCCGGGGGTGACTGTTGGTGAAGATGCACCAATGGATACTTTCCACATTCCTGCTCAGGCAAAGAACAAAGAAAATGCGCGTGCTTTCTTGAAATATGTTGTTGATGCTGAAAACCAGACCATCGTCAACAAAACCCTGCAACAGCTTCCTGTGAATGCTGATTCAGCTGTGGCTGACGACAAGTTCTTGCTTGAAGGTCTGCCTATGCTGAATGCTGCGGATGGTGTGGCACAGTTCTTTGACCGCGACGCTCCGGCAGAAATGGCCAAACTTGCCATGGATGGTTTCCAGAAATTTATGGTCAAACCTGACGCGTTGGATAGCATTTTGAACCAGCTGGAACGTGGACGCAAACGCATCTACAAATAAGTTGGCCGATTGAACCGATTGCTTCCTCGCCTGACTTTGCTCGGGCGGGGAGGTCTTAGCACCCGTCCTCGGTCCGGTCACACCTCCAACAATCACATTATAGAAAGGTTCGCTGATGAGTTCCGTGCCTGCAGCTCTTTCTGCCACAAACTCGAGTTGGTGGCACCGAAATCAACAGAGTATGACGCCCTTGCTTTTGCTTTTGCCGGGCGTTTTGTTTTTTCTATTCTATGTGATTTTTCCAATTTTCCAGTCTTTCAATCTTTCCTTTTATGAATGGGATGGGTTGGGTGAAAGAAGCTTCGTTGGTTTTTACAATTACGAAGAACTATATTGGGATGATGCCTTCTATATCTCCCTGCGCAACAATGTCATTTGGCTCGTTTTGTATTTGCTGGCTATTCCGGCCGGATTGTTCATCGCGCTTTTCCTGAACCAGACTGTCACTGGTATTCGCCTTTATAAGTCTCTGTTTTTCTTTCCATTCGTGATTTCTCAAGTGGTCGTGGGGCTGGTCTTTACCTGGTTCTATGATCCAACATTTGGCTTGCTGAATGTGTTTCTGGGCTGGTTCGGGCTTGGTCCGATCAATGTACTCGGAGACGAGCATTTGGTGACCTATGGTATTATCGCTGCAGGTTTGTGGCCACAGACCGCTTATTGCATGATCCTTTATCTGACGGGTTTGAATGCGGTTGATCCCGAGCAGATTGAAGCGGGGCGACTGGACGGTGCCAAGGGCGCGCGTATGCTGTGGTATATCATTCTGCCGCAACTGCGACCCGCGACCTTTATTGCCTTTGTGGTGACGGTTATCGGTGCACTTAGAAGCTTTGATTTGATTTCTGTGATGACCAACGGTGGCCCTTTCGGCGAGAGCCGTGTGTTAGCCTTCTATATGTTTGAAGTCGCCCTGTCTGAATATGGCTTCCGCATGGGATATGGTGCCGCCATTGCGGTGATGCTGTTCCTGATCATGCTGGTTTATATTTCGTTCTTCCTTTGGAAGATGGCGCGTGATGAGAGGGGCGTATAATGTTTCCGACTCCTGTAGAAAAGAAATCCAAAGCCTTTTCCATGACCTATCAAGGCATGTTGCCTGTGGTCATGCTGATGTGGCTGGCTCCTTTGCTGGCGGTTGCGCTGTTTTCCATCAAGCCTGATGCTGACTTTTCCCAAGGCAATTATTGGGGGCTGCCGTCCAGTTCTGAAGGGCTGGGCAATTATTGGAAAGTGTTCACCGCATCTGATATGCCTCGCTACCTGCTGAACTCGGTTTTTATTACCGTGCCGACGGTGATCGGGGCTGTGGCCTTGTCCTGCATGACGGGCTTTGCGCTTGGGGTCTATCGTTTCAAGGGCAATATGTGGGTCTTCTTCATGTTTGTTGCGGGCAACTTTGTGCCGTTCCAGATCCTGATGGTGCCGGTGCGTGAATTGACCCTGAATATGGGGCTTTACGATACCAAAACCGGCCTTGTGCTGTTCCACATCGCTTTTCAGACCGGTTTTTGCACCCTGTTTATGCGCAATTTTATTCGTGCTTTGCCCAAAGAGTTGATCGAAGCAGCGCGGGTGGAAGGCGTGAGTGAATTGCGGATCTTCTGGTATGTGGTGCTGCCTTTGATGAAGCCGGCGATTGCGGCTTTGGCTGTGTTGATTTTTACTTTCATTTGGAATGACTATTTCTGGGCGGTTGTCTTGACACAAGGGCCTGATAGTCAGCCTGTCACCGCCGGTATCACCAGCTTCAACGCCCAGTTCCGCGCTGCCTATAACATGATGAGTGCAGGCTCTTTGGTTGCGGCTCTTCCCCCTGTGATGATGTTTTTTGCTATGCAAAAGCATTTCATCGCCGGATTGACTTTGGGCGCAGTCAAATAGCTCAATTTTGACAGCTGGCGGATGCGCCAGCTGTCTCCCACTTCTGCATTTTCTCCTTTTCGGGATTATACCAATGAAAAGATGCTGGCGGATTGACGATGGACGTCAAAGCCTTGTCCTTGGCTCCCACCAAGATCGCCTTGCCGAGGTGATCTATTGGGGGCCTTGTTTGCCTCATAGTGAAGATCTCAATGCGCTCTTTGATGCCCATATCATGGACGTCACGGGCGGCATGTTGGACAAGAATCCCGAAGTGTCTCTCTGTCCGGAGGCCAAGCGTTCCTTCCCCGGTCAGCCCGGACTGATCGTGCGAGCGGGGGATGGCAGTCGGTTGTTGCCCGATTTTCGGTTCTCAGAGGTGCAGCAAAGCGCGTTTGGGCTGACATTGCTTTATCGTGATGATGCATTGGGTTTGACTTATGAAGCGGCGTTTCAAGCAAATCCTGCAACGCATGTCTTCGCTTTAAGCGCCACTTTGCTGGCGGACGCACCTGTGTTTGTTGATTGGCTTGCCGCGCCGGTTTTGCCTGCGCCACAGCTTTCTGATTCCATGATTGATTTCTCCGGTCGTTGGTGTGGGGAATTTAAGCCCAATCATGTGCCATGGACCGCTGGTGCTCATGTGCGTGAAAGCCGAATAGGCCGCACAGGGCATGAGCATTTCCCCGGTCTCTATGTGCCCTGTCGTGGTGCGACCAATACGCAAGGGAGCGCTTACGCCTTCCATTATGGATGGTCCGGCGGCCACCGGATGATCGCCGAAGAGTTACCAGACGGGCGTAGGCAGATCCAATTTGGCCACGCTTCAGACATCGAGCTGGAAGCGGCTCGCCGTTTTGAAACCGCGACGCTTTACATCACCTCTTCGGTGGATGGATTGAACGGTTGTGCCGTGGCATATCAACGGCATTTGCGCGACGAAATTCTGACCATGCCTCACCCTGAACGCCCCAGACCTGTGCATTATAATTGCTGGGAAGCGATCTATTTTGACCATGATGTCGAGGAACTGAAGGCCATTGCCAATCGGGCAGCAGAGCTGGGCGCGGAACGTTTTGTGTTGGATGACGGTTGGTTTGGCAAACGGGATGACGATACCAGCTCGCTGGGGGATTGGGTGGTCGATGACCGTAAATATCCTCAAGGGCTGACACCCCTGATCGAGCACATCCATGGCTTGGGCATGACCTTCGGTATATGGTTTGAGCCGGAAATGGTGAATGAAGAGTCTGAGATCTATCGAGCACACCCCGAGTGGGTACTTGGTACAGATGACCAGATTCGCGGGCGACAACAGTTGGTCTTTGATATGGCCAATGAAGCGGTGCGTGATTACCTGTTTGATCACATATCTGCCGTGCTGGCTGCCGATGATATCGACTATATCAAGTGGGATCACAATCGGGTTCTTCCCTTTCCGGATTCCAAGCAAACGCACGGCACCTACGCTTTGATTGACCGGTTGCGCGGGGCCTATCCCGACGTGGAAATCGAAAGCTGTGCGTCTGGCGGCGGGCGCATTGATTTTGGCATCTTAAAGCGCACCCAGCGGGTGTGGCTGTCCGATAGCAATGATGCGATTGAGCGTTTGCGTATACAGCATGATGCTGCTTTGTTTTTGCCTCTGGCCGTTACCGGATCTCATGTAGGACCGCGCATTTGCCACACCTCTGGTCGGGTGCTCGATATTCGCCTGCGGGCTTGGGTTGCGGCACAACGCCATATGGGGTTCGAGATGGATCCGCGTGAGTTGAGCGAGGATGAGGCAACTGTGCTGGCCAACGTTACCAGCTGGTGGAAGGACAATCGCAACTGGATGCAGATTGCGGACATTCTTCGTCTCGAAAGCGCCGATCCTGCCGTGATCGCAGAGCAACAATTGGCGCGTGATGGATCTCGTTTTGTGGTCTTTGCGGGCAAGGCGGCCACGTCTTCCCAAATTGCACCGCGTCCGTTGCGCCTGACCAATCTGGATGCGGATGCGCGTTATCGGGTTGAGTTGATCAACAAAGAGGATAGTGTGGGTTTGTCTCGCGGATATGTTGCACTCAAATCTGGCGCGCTTGAGCTGAGTGGGGCCTATTTGATGCAATTTGGGCTGACGCTGCCCTGGAGCTTCCCTGACACGATTTGGGTTGTCGAAGGTCAGAAATTATAGACATCCGCATGATGCCCCGCAACAAGGCGGATGAGGGGGCGGAAAGCGCATGGGATTGGAACCTGTACTCAATCAAACAGTGTTGTTCTTTGGCTGTCAGGCCGTCGTTGTGGGGATGACAGAGGGGATGGCCGAGGCTGGAGTGACACACCATTCTCACTAACTTATTTCTTGCCTGTAGGATGGGGTAGCCAAATTTAATCTGCTATACAATGTCCAATTCCTGTATCAACGGCATGACACCAACATGGTTCCGTTTTGACTTTCAAGGTGAGCCGTATGATGCGTGGGCAAAGCAGGGTGAATAATGGAGGCATTGTGGTAAACGGATGACAGAGCTGAAATGGATTGCCGTTGATTGGGGAACAACCCATTTGCGCGTTTGGGGGATGAACGCAAGCGGTATCCCCTTGTTTCACGTCCGTTCTGACCAGCGTATGGGAGCTCTTGAGGCAGATGCATTCGAGCCAACACTGATGGCTTTGATTAAAGCGCATGTGCCAGATCTGGATCGCAAAATTGATGTGATTGCCTGTGGTCGGGTTGGAGCCCTAAAGGGAAGGGCGGACATGCCGTATTGTGCTGTTCCGTGCCAGCCTTTGGCAGGCGGGCTTACCAAACTTTCAAGTGATCAGTTTAATCTGAATGTGATTTCTGGTCTCAAGCAAACGCAGCCTTTTGATCTCATGCAGGGCGAGGAGGTGCAGATTGCCGGATATCTTGCTGGTGACAAGGAGTTTGATGGTGTTGTCTGTCTGCCCGGATTGCATAGCAAATGGGTGCGCGTCAGCGCCGAGGAAGTGGTCTCTTTTCAGACGGTAATGACCGGTGAAATGTTTGACGCTCTGTCCGATCATTCGGTTTTGCAGCACAGTCTTGCGCAAACTGGCCTGAATGAAGAGTTGTTTCTGGAAACGGTTTCAGAAGGGATGGCACATCCTGCGCGTCTGAGCAGCAGGTTGTTTTCCCTGCATGCAGAGAGCTTGTTGTCAGGATTGAGTGCAGAAGATGTTCGAACGCGCTTGTCCGGCCTGTTGATCGGGATGGAACTGGCAGCCACCAAACCCTATTGGTTGGGGCAGAAAATTGTACTCATTGGTGACCACGATTTGTCCTGTCTTTATGCCAAGGCCCTCACAGAACAAGGCTGTATGCCAATTATGGTTGAGGCTGAAGATATGATACGCAATGGACTGATCGCTGCCTATGGTGCGGTTGTAAAAATAGAGGGCGTTTAGGTTATGCATGTGTTTGATGATCGTATTTGCATTCTCGGTGAGGGGCCTCTTTGGCATCCCGAGCGCAAGCAATTGTTTTGGTTCGATATCCTAGGCAGTGCCTTAATGACCCGCGTGGGTGACAAGCAGTTGCAATGGGATTTTGACGAGCATGTCAGCGCCGCTGGATGGGTTGATGAGACGCATCTGCTTGTTGCCAGTGAAAGCGCATTGTCTCTCTTTGATCTGGACAATGGCGAAACCGAATATGTTTGCGGGCTTGAAAGTGACCGTCCGGAAAATCGCTCTAATGATGGGCGGGCCGATCCCTATGGCGGTTTTTGGATTGGAACCATGGGCAAGCAAGCCGAGCCGGGGGCTGGTGCGATCTATCGATATTACGATGGTGAATTGCGACGCCTCTACAAAGACATCACGATTTCCAATGCCATTTGTTTCACGCCCGATGGCCTGTGGGCCTATTTCACAGACAGCCCGACATTGTTGGTAAAGAAGGTTGCGCTTGATGAAGACGGCTGGCCGTGTGAAGAGCCGGAGGTTTTTCTGGATCTGTCGGAAAGGCATGTCAAAGCGGACGGAGCCGTGGTCGACACGGCTGGCAATATTTGGATTGCCCATTGGGGGTCGTCCAAAGTTGCGGCTTATGCGCCTGACGGCACTTTGCTGCATGAAGAGCCTTTACCTGCCACACAAGTTAGCTGCCCTGCTTTTGGAGGGGATGACTATTCTACCCTTTTTGCCACTTGCGCCAGTGTTAACATCAGTGATGAAGAGAAGGCAGACAGACCAATGACCGGAGCGGTCTTTTCCTGCCACGTGGAATTTACAGGTCAAAAAGAGCATCGGGTCTTGCTCTAGTGGTTTGATGGATAGAAGGAACGAAACATTGGAATGGCTTGTTGTGAAGCCCCTCAAAAGCTGGGGAATCCAAATGTTTCGTTCTAGTCACTCGGTTCTGCATCGCTATGTTTTTTGAGCTGTGATGTCTGTCTTATTGCGTAGTATTTCTGTCCGATATTCGCCTATCCAATTGATTTTCAAAAAAAATAAGAGATTGCTTCTTTCGAAATCATCCGCTTTGGCGGTTGGAAAAACAGCGCTAAAGCTGTTTGATCAGGCAGAGGGTATATCACTTGCTATATGTCCGTGTTTCCCAATCGATCAAAGATGGCTGGTGCAATTATGACCGGCATTGGATTCAATCTGTGAGGTCAGAGCCGTAATGTCCAGTAACAGCTATTATGTACCCTCAGGCGGTTTGCCCCCCCAGACGCAGTTGCTCACCGACCGAGCGGTTTTTACAAACAGCTACGCAGTCATCCCAAAAGGGACAATGCGCGATATTGTGTGCAGCCATTTGCCGTTCTGGGACGGTATGCGTATGTGGGTGCTGGCGCGACCGTTATCCGGCTTTGCGGAGAGTTTTTCGCACTATATTGTCGAGCTGGAAGCCGGTGGCGGCAGTGATCGACCAGAAACCGACAAAAAGGCCGAAGGGGCACTCTTTGTGGTGAGTGGTGAAATTTGCCTCACCATCGAGGGAACCTCACATATCATGTCTGGAGGCGGGTTTGCTTATCTTCCACCCAATTGCGACTGGACCATTCGCAATGACAGCAAGGGTTTGGCCACTTTTCATTGGTTCCGGAAGACTTATGAGGCTGTTGACGGTTTGGATATGCCACCTGCCTTTGTGACGCGTGAGCAGGACGAAACTCCTATTGCGATGCCAAACACAGACGGCAAATGGGCCACAACGCGGTTTGTCGATCCGCTCGATATGCGCCACGATATGCATATAACGGTTGTCACCTTCGAGCCCGGTGCTGTCATTCCTTTTCTTGAAACCCATGTTATGGAGCACGGCTTGTATGTGCTGGAGGGAAAGGCAGCCTATCGTCTTAACCAGGATTGGGTGGAGGTTGAAGCTGGCGACTATATGTGGCTACGCGCCTTTTGCCCGCAGGCTTGTTATGCGGGCGGACCGGGTAAGTTTCGCTATTTGCTCTATAAAGATGTTAATCGGCACATGGTGCTCAAGTGATGCCTTAATGGCATCAAACAGAGGGTGTCTGTTTCCTATTTTTTGAATTATCCTGAAGCTGTCACTGTTTTTTCAACCTTCTCGCGGGTAGACCGTTCCACTAGACTATTCCTGCCCAAAGAATGATCATGATTGATGTCTGCGTGATTCTTGAGCAGAATACATCTATGAGAGGATCAGGAAATGCCATCAATCCGAGATGAAGTCAGTTTTTGGCTGAACGACCAGTTGATTACACGCAGCGCCTTTAGTCCTTGTGAAACACTGCTCGATTTTTTGCGCCTCAATCAGCGCCTGACTGGTTCAAAAGAGGGCTGTGCTGAAGGCGATTGCGGTGCCTGTACGGTGTTGGTTGGGCGGCTCTATCGGGGCGGTCTGATCTATGAAACGGTCAATTCTTGCATTCGCTTTTTACCAAGTCTGGATGGTTGCCATGTGGTGACCATTGAAGCGCTGAAAGGCCAGAACGGTGCCTTGCATCCGGTGCAGCAGGCTATGGTTGATCATCATGGCAGCCAGTGTGGATTTTGCACGCCGGGCATCGTGATGTCGCTTTATGCCCTCTGGATGGAGGTGCCCCAACCCAATCGGCAACAGGTGGAGACGGCGTTACAGGGCAATCTATGCCGCTGTACCGGCTATGCGCCCATTCTCAAGGCAGCAGCGGCCATCAGTGACTATGGCACTCCTGCATCTGATTGGTTGGAAAATGAGCGTAATGTCAATTTCGATCGCCTTGCTGATCTGAAACATGGCGATCGGGTGGTGATTGAAAAAGACGGTCAACGGGCGATTTTGCCTGCCAATCTTGATGATTTTTCCCATGTGCGTTTGGATGAGCCCGATGCCACGATTGTTGCCGGGAGCACCGATGTGGGACTTTGGGTGACCAAGAATATGCGCGCGTTGGATGTGATGGTGTTTGTGGGCCATCTTGAAGAGATGAAAGAGATTTCCTGTGCCAAGCCCTATATTACTTTGGGTGCCGGAGCCACCTATAGCGAAGCACAGGATGCTGTTGTCGAACATTTTGCGCATTTGAAGGATTTCTGGAATCGGATCGCGGGACAGCAGATCCGAAATATGGGCACTATCGGTGGTAACATTGCCAATGGATCGCCGATTGGAGATTTGCCCCCTGTGTTTATTGCGCTTGGTGCCGATGTTATCCTGCGCAGAGGGTGGGAAGAAAGGCGTGTTCCGCTTGAGCAGTTCTTTATCGCCTATGGCAAGCAGAATCGGGAACAGGGGGATTTTGTTAAAGCCATCCGCATTCCGTTGATGCAAGACAGTAGCCATCATGCGGCTTACAAAATTTCAAAGCGGCGCGATGAAGATATTTCGTCGGTGTGTGTTGCCTTCAATCTGACCGTCGAAGACGGGGTGATCAGCAAAGCCCGCATTGCGTTTGGTGGCATGGCGGGCACGCCCAAAAGAGCCGAGCATTGTGAGGCCCGCTTGATCGGTCAGCCATTCTGCGAGGCGTCTCTGGTCGCTGCCGGTGCCTGTCTTGACGAGGATTTTACACCGCTGAGTGATTGGCGGGCAAGTGATGTGTATCGCATGAAGGTGGCCAAGAATCTGTTCCGCCGATTCTGGCTGGATCAAATTGACGGACAGCCTGAACAGGAGGCTGCCCAATGAAGCAGGACAATTTCCCTTCATCCAACGACACGCCATCTGGCATAAAAGGCGGGGTACATGAGGATCTAGTTCATGAATCCGCCAGCAAACATGTCACCGGTAGTGCTGACTATACCGATGATATTGCCGAACCTGTCGGCACCTTGCATGCCTATCTAGGTTTGAGTGAACGGGCTCACGCCAAGATTATTGACCTTGATTTAACCCCCTGTCTGGCAATGGATGGGGTGGTCGGTGTGCTCTGTGCGGATGATATTCCTGGCGTCAACGATATCAGCCCCAGCCATCTTGATGATGAGCCGGTGTTTGTCACTGACACATGTGAATTTTGGGGGCAGCCGCTGTTCGCCGTGATTGCCGAGACGCGCGATCAGGCTCGTCGTGCAGCGCAATGTGCCAAAATACTCTACGAAGATTTACCCGTCGTCACGGATGCTTACGCGGCGATGGAAGCGGGATATCCTTATGTTGCCAAGCCTCTGAAGCTGGAGCGCGGTGATTTTGAAACCGGCTTTGCGGATGCGCCTCATCGTATTGCCAGCCAGATGCGTATTGGCGGACAGGACCATATGTATCTGGAGGGGCATATCGCTTTTGCCCTTCCGGGAGAAGATGAAGATGTGACTCTGTTTTCTTCGACCCAACATCCCAGCGAAGCTCAGCATATGGTGGCCCGAGTGCTTGGCATTGCGTCGCATGCGGTGACCGTTCAGGTGCGGCGGATGGGAGGTGGTTTCGGTGGCAAAGAAACGCAAATGAATATTTTCTGCTGTGTTGCGGCGATGGCGGCGAAAAAATACAATCGTCCAGTCAAGCTACGGCCTGACCGTGATGATGACATGGCAGCAACCGGCAAGCGGCATGATTTCATTGTCGATTATGATGTCGCCTTTGATGATGACGGCAAGATATTGGCTGTGGCAGGGGACTTTATTGCTCGCTGTGGTTATTCGTCTGATTTATCGGGGCCGGTGACGGATCGCGCGTTGTTCCATGCCGATAATGCTTATTTTTACCCCCATGTGCGCTTGCGCTCGCATCCAATGAAAACCAACACGGTATCCAACACGGCCTTTCGCGGCTTTGGCGGCCCGCAAGGGGTGATCGTCGCTGAGCGGATGATCGAAGAGATCGCCTACAAGTTGGGCAAAGATCCGTTGGAGGTGCGCAAGGTCAATTTCTATGGTGGAGCAGGGCGCGATCTAACGCCTTATCATCAAACGGTTGAGGACAATATTCTGGATCGTTTGGTGGATGAACTGGCGCAAGAGTCTGATTATCAAGAGCGCCGGTCTGCCGTGTTGGCTTTTAATAAAAGGGCCAATGAAACAGGAGCGATTTATCGCAAGGGCCTCTCATTGGTTCCGGTTAAATTCGGCATTTCCTTCACTGCCACATGGTTCAATCAGGCCGGCAGCCTGATCCATATCTATGCTGATGGCTCGATACAACTCAACCATGGCGGCACAGAAATGGGGCAGGGTCTAAACACCAAGGTTGCTCAGGTGGTGGCGGATGCGTTCCAGGTTGATATTGGGCGGATCAAAATTACCAAAACAGCGACAGACAAGGTTCCCAATACCTCGGCTACTGCGGCGTCCTCCGGCACAGACCTCAATGGCATGGCAGCGCTGGATGCCGCCGAACAGATCAAAACGCGCTTGGTGGCGTTTGCTATGGAAAAATGGGGTGTTGATGCCGATGCTGTTGTGTTCTTGCCCAATCAGGTAAAGATCGGCGAAGCACACATGGCGTTTGATGTCTTTATTAGTGAAGCCTATATGGCGCGAGTGCAGTTATCGGCGGCCGGTTTCTACAAAACACCCAAGATCCATTGGGATCGTGAGAAAGGGCAGGGGCGACCTTTCTTTTATTACGCCTATGGTGCGGCGGTCTCGGAAGTGACCATCGATACTTTGACCGGTGAATATGTGGTGGATCGCACCGATATTCTGCATGACGTTGGCAAGTCGCTCAATCCTGCTCTCGATTTGGGTCAAGTTGAAGGGGCGTTCATTCAGGGCATGGGCTGGTTGACTACCGAAGAACTGTGGTGGGACGACAAAGGCCAGCTGCGCACGCACGCGCCTTCGACTTATAAAATCCCGTTGGCGAGTGATATCCCGCGCATCTTTAACGTCAAGCTGGCGCATTGGTCGCAGAATAAAGAACGCTCGATCAAACGCTCTAAAGCCGTTGGTGAACCGCCCTTCATGCTTGGTATCTCTGTGCTGGAGGCTCTGTCTATGGCGGTGGCAAGTGTCGCCGACTATAAGCAATGTCCACGTCTTGCTGCTCCTGCCACGCCTGAATGCGTTCTTTTGGCGGTGGATGCTTTACAGTCTGGGGCCGGTGATGCGCACTAGCCTGAAGGCTTTTCTGAATGCGCATGATCGCGTTTATCAGGTGTCCCTGACGCATGTGAAAGGCTCTTCTCCGCGCGAGGTAGGCGCAACACTCTATGTCGCGACTGACGCACTATGGGGCACCATTGGCGGTGGTCAGTTGGAATTTATGGCCATCGACGAGGCCCGACGCATGCAACGCGATGGGACGGTGACGCGCGATATGACTGTGCCTCTGGGGCCTGAAATCGGGCAATGCTGTGGCGGTGTTGTGACATTGCGGTTTTCGATGCTGGATGCTCAAGCACAGGCACTTGCTAAACAGCAGGAAACGAAAGAGATTGACGCTCGTCCAGCTGTTTATGTCTTTGGTGCGGGGCATGTCGGGCGGGCTCTATGTGCGGCGCTTGCACTTTTGCCGCTTCGTGTGTGTGTTATTGACAGTCGTGCCGATGAGCTGGCGTTGGTGGCTGGAGATGTGGAGCAACGCTGTAGCCCGTTGCCCGAGGCCGAGATACGCAGTGCTGAACCGGGCTGCGCCTATGTTATCTTGACCCACGATCATGCCCTCGATTTTTTGCTCGTGCGGGAAGCCTTGTTGCGTGGTGATGCGGCCTATGTCGGTATGATAGGGTCTAAAAGCAAACGCGCGACATTTTCCCATTGGCTCAAACAGGAAGTTGGCGTGGATGCTGATGCTTATCTGCAAAATCTGACCTGTCCGATTGGTGCGGGTGGTAGCAAGGATAAACGCCCCGCTGTTGTGGCTGCGATGGTCGCGGCTGAAGTGATGACCATGTTTGATGTGTGCCCTGTGCTGGAGTCCACGAACCCGACAGACGCATAAACCAACAGCCGTTGATCCAAACAAAAAGCCCACCGGATTGCTCCGATGGGCTATTTTTTTGGCTATTTCGATCAAGCCCAAAGGGTGCTTAATCGTTGTGAGGCAATGTGCCTTTGCCGTGGCCTGCCATGCCGCCGGAAACTTCTTCGGTGGCTTCTGCTGCCAGTTCTTCTGGCAAGATCAGGTTGAGCACGATGGCAATCAGTGCCGCGGGCAACAGGCCGGATGTCAGCAGAACCTTAAGAGTGCTTGGCAAGTGCTGAACGGCTCCGGGCTCAAGCTGCAGACCCAGACCGACCGACAGTGCTATGGCGAAGATCACCATATTGCGACGGTTCCAGTCCACATCAGACAGCATGGAGATCCCTGCTGCAACAACCATGCCGAACATGACAATCACACCGCCGCCCAAGACTTCGATGGGAATGGTGCGAATGACGCCGCCCACTTTCGGAATCAAGCCACAGATGATGAGGAAGATGGCGCCGATGGTTACCACGTGACGGCTCATAATGCGCGTCATGGCGATGAGGCCAACATTTTGTGAGAAGGAGGTGTTTGGAAGGCCACCAAAGATACCGGCGATTGCTGTGCCAAGACCATCGGCATAGGTTGCACCAGAGATTTCTTTGTCCGTTGCCTCACGACCCGCACCGCCTTTGGTGATGCCGGAAACATCGCCGACTGTCTCAATGGCGGAGATAAAGGCCATCAAGCAAAAGCCAATGATGGCGGCGAATGACAGCTCAAAGCCGTATTTGAATGGCATTGGCAGGGCAAACGCGGCTGCGCGATCCCATGAGGTCGCAATGGCTGAGAGTGTCAGCATGCCGGTGGACAACGCAAAGATATAGCCTGCGATCAAACCGATCAGAACCGCTGAGACTGACAACATGCCTTTGGCGTAGAATTTGAGACCCAAGGTAACAAAGATCACTACCAATGCAGCACCCCAATTGAGGGCGGAGCCATATTCTGGTGTGCCAATGGCAGGAACGCCACCTGCGGCATATTGAATGCCCACTTTGACCAGAGCCAGACCGATCATGGTCACAACAAGACCGGTGACAAGCGGTGGCAGGGCGATGCGGATTTTACCGATGAACATACCCAGAATGGCGTGGAAAATACCGCCGATGAAAATGCCTGCATAAAGAGCGGCCAAGCCATCAACGCCTTTGCCTGCAACAAGTGGAATCATCACTGGCAAGAAGGCAAAGCTGGTGCCCTGAACAACCGGCAAACCTGCGCCAATCGGGCCCAAGGTGATCGTCTGGAACAGGGTGGCGATGCCTGCGAACAGCATGGACATCTGGATCATGTAAAGAAGTTCGGGAAAGTCAGGCGAATTGGAGCCGAAGCCAAAGCCTGCTGCACCAGCCACAATGATGGCAGGTGTAACGTTGGCGATAAACATAGCCAAAACATGCTGAATGCCAAGTGGAATGGCTTTGTAAAGTGGTGGTGTATAGTTGGGATCGCGGAGTTGTTCCGGTGTCCCTATGCTGCTGTTACTCATGGATTAACCCCTCGAAGAAAAATTTTATTCCTCCAGAATGCTTTTTGCATTCTTGTCGTTTTTTGATTGCTACATATTTTTCGTTTATTCTGGTGTTCGACCGACTATGTAGGGTCGTTCGAACCAATGCTCCTGTAGATTTTTGCTCGTTCCTATGCGGTCAACAACCGCAAATAGTCCTGGTGCCTGCAACGGTGTCAAAACGCCGTGCCATATGTTGCGATGGAAATTGATGCCCTGTCCCGGTTTGCTTAAAAAGGCCAAAGGCATTCCCGGTTCGCCGTTTGCGTCTGGTGCGACGATGACTAGAAATGACGTCATACTCATCGGCAGAAAGGCCTGACTGCCCAGCGGGTGCCGTTCCATCATATCCAGTTGATAGGGCAGTCTGCGTGGTTGGGCGTCGAACAGGCTGATGCCGACTTTGCCTTGGTCGGCGTCTGCCTCGCCAATGTCGACTGCCGCCAGATCGTGATACCGCCCGCATAGCCCCTGATTGATCATCATGGTGGGCGTGCCCGATGTTTCCAATACCTCACCAAACGGTGCAAATGCGAGCTTCGTCAAAGGCTGTATGAGAATTTCCATGCTACTCATTGTGCGGCTCTGTTGCTGTGCGATGGTAGCATGTCCATCAGACGGAATTGGGCAATGCGCTCGACTTGTCGACAGGCTTCAGCGAATTCAATGGAACGGCTGTTGGCTATCCGGCGTTGGAAGGCCGCCAGAATGCTGGCCTTGTTGTGATCGCGGACCGCGATGATGAAGGGGAAGCCGTGCTTTGCAACATAGGCATCATTGAGTTTTGTGAAATCTGCGCGCTCTTGATCTGATAGGGCGTCAAGGCCTGCACCGGCTTGCTCGGAAGTCGATTCAGCGGTCAGACGTTTGGCCGCCGCCAGTTTACCAGCAAGGTCAGGATGGGCTTGCAAAACGCCGAGGCGTTCTTCTTCACTTGCAGAACGGAAAATCCTGCACAAGGCATTGTGAACGCCGGTCGCTGTGTCGTGGGCTGGCCCTAACTCCAAGGCAAATGCACGTTCGGCGATCCATGGGCTGTGCTCGAATACGCCGCCGAACTGGCAAACAAAACGTGGGAAATCCATTTGGCTGGGCTGGTCAAAACGAACCGGCGGATTGACCGTTTGCCAGTGCCGGGCAATGTCAATCCGCCGGGCAAACCATACATCCGCATGGCTTTTGGCGTAGTCCATAAAGCGTTTAAGCGCCATGATGCGGCCCGGACGACCGATCAGGCGGCAATGCAGTCCGATATTCATCATCTTGGGGGTGCCGTCTTGCCCTTCTGCATAAAGACAATCGAAGCTGTCTTTGAGATAGGCAAAAAACTGATCGCCGCTGTTAAAACCCTGCGGCGTGGCAAACCGCATATCATTACAATCGAGCGTGTAGGGGAGGATCAGTTGATCCTTGTGTTCTGATTGATACCAGTAGGGCAAATCGTCAGCATATGTGTCGGAGACATAATCAAGCCCGCCGATCTCGGTTGCGAGATCTACAGTGTTTTCCGAACAACGCCCCGTGTACCAGCCGCGTGGTGCTTGACCGGTGACTTCGGTATGCAGACGGATCGCTTCGATCATGTCTGCTTTTTCATCTTCACGCGGATAATCTTTATATTCGATCCATTTCAGGCCATGACTAGCGATTTCCCAATCGGCCTGCTGCATGGCGGCGACTTGATCCGGACTGCGGGCCAGTGCAGTGGCAACGCCATAAACTGTGGCAGGAATGTCCATTTGGGTGAATAGGCGGTGCAGTCGCCAAAAACCGGCGCGGGCCCCGTATTCATAGATGGATTCCATGTTCCAGTGACGTTGAGCAGGCCATGGGGCCGCACCAACGATCTCGGACAAAAAGGCCTCGGACGCAGCATCCCCATGCAGTACACAATTCTCGCCGCCTTCTTCGTAATTGATTACGAATTGCACAGCAATTTTCGCACCACCGGGCCATTGGGCTTTTGGGGGCGTGGCGCCATAGCCATATAGATCTCTGGGGTATCGTGTCACGCTTTGGGCTCCTTTTATATTTCTCTGTATAGCAAATAAATTGGCGCGCATTTTCTTGAAATTCAGATAGCTATTACTGCAAATGAAGCAGTGTTCTAATTTTCAGAACAATTATGGTGCAACCATACGTGACTTTGTGCAATCTGATGAACCGTCACATGCGACTTAAGAAAGGATTATTTGAATGTCTGGCTATTTGACAACCCATGTTCTTGACACGGCGCGCGGCTGTCCTGCGGCGGGTATGGTCGTGGAGCTGTATCGTTTGACGGATCAGACACGCACCCTTGTGCGTTCGCTTGTCACCAATGCAGATGGCCGAACAGATGAGCAGATTTTGCCAGAAAGTGACTTTTCCATTGGCCGTTATGAGCTGGTTTTTTATGCTGGGGCTTATCTCGATGCCTCAGGTGTGGCCCCCGAAGAGCCGCGGTTTCTTGACGTCATTCCTATTCGCTTCGGTATGAGCGAGGCCACGCACTATCATGTGCCGTTGCTAATTTCACCCTTTGGCTATTCCACTTATCGTGGCAGCTGAGCCTAGTTCCGCTTGATTTGAGAGGACCGTGCGGATGTGTCCTGACACAAAATCAATGAACAGGCGGATTTTGGGATCTTGCCTGCGGCGATGGGAATAAAGGCAGGCCATCTGAATGGGGACTGGTGGCGTGTCCGTCAGGATGGGAACCAATGCGCCAGAGCGAATATGGTCCAACACTTCAAACTCGGGCTTTATTATGATGCCATGTCCATTCAGCGCCCAATCGGTCAGCACGTCGCCATCATCGGACTCGAACGGTCCGGTGACCGTGAAGCGCTTGACCCCGTCCGGTGTTTGCAGCGGCCATTGAAACTCGGGTGCCCCTGGAAAACGCAAGTTCAGGCAAGCATGAGCGGGGGTGGATAGGTCGGAGCCACTTTCGGGTATGCCATTGATTTCCAGATAGTCCGGTGAGGCACAAAGCACCCTTTGGCAATCGGCAATCTTGCGAATGCGCAGATTGGAATCTTCTGGCACGCCGAGGAAAAAAGCGATGTCCAAGCCTTCTGCTGCGACATCCAACTTGCGGTCAGACAGCCGTAGACGCACATCGATCAGCGGGAAGTCCTTTTTGAAAGCGGGCACGACGGGTGCGATCAGGCGTCTGCCCACGCCCAAAGGCGCAGCGACATGGATGGAGCCGCGCGGTTTTAACGTGACACTTGACACCAGTGCTTCGGCTTCTTCAATCGTTTCCAATATGCGGCAGGCTCCGGGATAAAAGAGCTTGCCTTGCTCGGTGGCATTGAGCATGCGGGTTGTGCGCTGGAACAAGCGAACATTGAGATATTCTTCCAGCTGGGAAATGCGTGCGGACGCGACAGCGGGAGAAATCCGTTGATCACGGGCCGCTGCCGACATGCTGCCCAACTCATAGACGCGCACAAAGGTTCGAATATTGTCGAAATAGGCCATAGCGGCATTTCTCTTTTTATTGGATTTTTTGAATCTGATCTGTTTATTTCTTAATACCAGAAAATACTGCATTGCAATAGAGTGGGGGTGGTCCTGCTTGCTTTGGGCCCGCTTTGGGAGTTGATAAGCCGGATTTTGGAGTAGAATGATGCTAGATTTTGATCTGTTACAGCCGCTGGTTTGGTCATGGATGGAATTTGCCATTCGCTGGCTGCATTTGATAACGGCGATGGCGTGGATTGGGTCAAGCTTCTATTTCATTGCGCTGGATCTGGGGTTGCGCAAAGCACCGGATTTACCCGTGGGCGCGCATGGGGAAGAATGGCAAGTCCATGGCGGCGGCTTTTATCACATTCGCAAATTTCTCGTGGCCCCAGAGGCCATGCCAGAGCATCTGATCTGGTTCAAATGGGAAAGCTATACTACTTGGCTCTCCGGGGCGGCCTTGCTGATGGTGACCTATTGGGCGGGTGCCGAGCTTTTTCTGATTGATAGCGCCAAAATGGAGCTTGAAGTCTGGCAAGCCATCTTGGTCTCGGCTGGGTCTTTGACTATTGGCTGGATCGTTTACGACTTTTTGTGCAAGTCCAAGTTGGATGAAAAACCAACATTTCTGATGGTTTTGCTGTTCATTCTACTTGTTGTGATGGGGTGGGGGTACAATGAAGTCTTCACGGGGCGGGCGGTCCTGTTGCATTTGGGTGCGTTCACAGCAACCATCATGACGGCGAATGTGTTTTTTATCATTATGCCAAATCAGCGCATCGTTGTGGCGGATCTCAAGGCCGGTCGTGTGCCGGATGCAAAATATGGCAAGATCGCCAAACTGCGCTCGACGCACAACAATTATCTGACCCTGCCGGTTATTTTTCTAATGCTGTCGAACCATTATCCGCTGGCCTTTGCGTCGCCGTATAACTGGGTCATTGCTGCTCTGGTGTTTTTGATGGGCGTGACAATCCGCCATTATTTCAACAGCAAGCATGCTGGCAAGGGCCATCCAATCTGGACCATCCCTGCAACCATTGTGCTGTTTATAGCAGTTATCTGGATTTCACTTTTGCCTGCTGAGCATTTGGGCGAGGAAATGGAAGAGAGCAGTCGCCCACTGAGTCCGAGCGAGCAGAAATTTGCTTCAGCCGATGGTTTTGAAGAGGTGAGCGACATTATCATGAGCCGGTGCTCGATGTGTCATGCTCGCGAAACTGCATGGGATGGGATCGGTGTGGCACCTCGTGGTCTATATTTGGAACATGAGGGTGAAATCGCTCGGGCGGCCCAGTTGATCTTCCTCAACGCCGGAGTGACCAATGCCATGCCACCGGCCAACGTCACCTATATGGAGCCGGAAGAACGGCGTGCCATCGTCAAGTGGTTTACAGCGGCAAGCAAAGGCTAGAGCCGACAATCAGTATCGTGTGCACTGGCAAGCCCTAACGCTTTCCCTGTCGTTGCTTTTTCTGATTTGAGCGGGGCATCTGCTTGGGCTCTTTGCCTTCAGCCCGGCAGGAGACTCTGGCAGTGCGCCTGAGCTCCTTAAATGCCTGAGCCCCTTAATTGGTTGTCTTTAAGCCCTGCGCCCCGCGTCCAAGGCGTTATAAGCGCTTCAGACCGCATGACTTTCTGCCATTGCTTGTGCTTTGAGAGCAAGCTCCATGGCTTTCAAGGTGTGGGTTTGGGGCATGGCTGTTTCGGTTCGGTTTCTTACATCGTTGATCAAACGGCTGAAGTATGGGATTCCGGCGTCGCTTGCGTCGATTTTTTCGCATCTATCGCCATTGACCAAGATCAGCGTGTTGGTGGCATCGCTGACACCGGCATCGACATATTTGCGAAGCTCAATATACCCTTCGGTGCCGAGAATGGTTAGGCGTCCATCTCCCCAATTGGGCAACGCATCTGGCGTGTACCAGTCGATGCGAATATAGCCGCGTCCTTGATCGCTTTTCAGGACGATCTCACCAAAATCCTGTAGGCCCGGGTCTTCTGGATTGGCATAGTTGGCGACGCTGGCATGCATGATTTCTGCATCGATGGAGCCAGTAAAAAATAGGAACTGGTCAATTTGATGACTGCCGATATCGGTCAGAATGCCGCCAGAAGCATCACGGTCGAAAAACCAATCCGGGCGGGTTGGGCGGTTCAAACGATGAGGACCGAGACCAACGGTCTGGACAACTTTACCTATCGCGCCAGCCTGAACCAACTCAGCTGCTTTGGTGACGCAAGGGACTTCATGGCGTTCTGAATAATCAATTGTCCAAATGCGGCCTGTTCGTGCGATGGCTTGTTTGATTTCGTCTAACTCGGCCAATGTGACACAGCCGGGTTTATCGACCATTACATCTTTGCCGGCTTCCATCGCCTTTATGGCCCAGGCAGCACGGTCCCGCGGGATGCAGGAAATCAGGATCATGTCAATTTCAGGATCAGAGAGCAGAATGTCTGGGTCGCTGATGCGAGGTGTATCAGGAAAGCGTTTGATGAAACCTGTGAGTGGCTCGGGGTTGCTGTTCGTCCACCAGCCGACAAAGTCAGCTCCGGCATCTATCAAATTGCCCGCCATGCCGAAGATATGTCTGTGGTCTATACCAATTGCACCAAACTTCATTTCTTTTCCTCCCCAAACCGCTCTTTGTCGGCTGATTGCTCAATGGGCCGGTGAGCCGATGAGCCAATAATTTGCCATACTGAAGATTGCAGGATCGACCGCAGATCTATCATTTGTATGAAGCCTTTCATCCTATCCTGATGCCTTTCAAGTGTAAAAGCCATAGGGTCGTTATCTCAGCAAATCATTTGACTTGTTGTCAGTATCCGCCGGTCGTCGCGCGATGAGTAGGGTGCGGGTTTGTGATTTGAGGGGAGGGGCTGCCGCTTTCGATGTTCAATTGGTCAGTGGTCAAATTCTGAGAATTTTGTTCGAATCATCGTCAGAAAAGCAAATATGCCGAGCTGTAGGCCTTGCAACCGGTTCGTCAGGCGTGAGTTTTCCCGATGGAACATGTTGAGAACAAACCCAAATTTTTCTTTTTAATCAAATTTTTACGTCAATGCTTGTTTATGAGAACAAAGTAAGTACATTAATCATGGTTGCGAAAGCGTGTCTGCTATGAAGAATGGATTTCAAAATGGCTCAGAATAGTCTACGACTGGTCGAAGGAAGCAGCATGGATAAGACAAAGGCATTGGATGCCGCCCTCTCACAGATTGATCGCGCATTTGGCAAGGGATCTGTGATGAAACTCGGCCAGCGTGAAGTGGTCGAGATGGAGTCCATTCCGACCGGTTCGTTGGGCCTTGATATCGCGCTGGGTATCGGTGGTTTGCCCAAGGGACGTATCGTTGAGGTTTACGGACCTGAATCCTCAGGTAAAACGACGCTTGCTCTGCATGTTATTGCTGAGTCTCAAAAACGTGGCGGGATCTGCGCTTTTGTGGATGCAGAGCATGCCTTGGATCCTATTTATGCCCGCAAATTGGGCGTTGATATCGATAATTTGCTGATTTCCCAGCCAGATGCTGGCGAGCAGGCTTTGGAAATTGCTGATACGTTGGTGCGTTCTGGTGCGGTTGATGTGTTGGTGGTCGATTCGGTGGCTGCGCTGACGCCCCGGGCCGAACTAGAGGGAGAGATGGGCGATTCTCTTCCTGGCCTACAAGCCCGTTTGATGAGCCAGGCCATGCGCAAATTGACCGGTTCGATTTCGCGTACCAACTGTATGGTTATCTTCATCAATCAGATCCGTATGAAAATTGGTGTGATGTTCGGTAGCCCCGAAACCACGACCGGTGGTAATGCGCTCAAGTTTTACGCGTCTGTTCGGCTTGATATCCGGCGCATTGGTGCCATCAAGGACCGCGATGAAATCGTGGGCAACCAGACCCGGGTTAAAGTTGTTAAAAACAAAGTCGCCGCTCCGTTCAAACAGGTTGAATTCGACATCATGTATGGCGAAGGCATCTCCAAGCTGGGTGAACTGCTCGATTTGGGTGTGAAGGCAGGGATCGTCGACAAGTCAGGTGCATGGTTCTCATATGATAGCCAGCGGCTGGGTCAGGGGCGCGAGAATTCCAAAACATTCTTGCGAGAAAATCCTGAGATTGCTGACGAGATTGAAACAGCCATCAGACAAAGTGCAGGTCTAAAAGACATTCTTCTGGCTGGAGCTCCGACCAAAGCGGGCAAAGAAAAAGAAGAATAATCGTTGTTCTATTGAACCATTTATCTGTTTTAAGGGGTCGCCAGCTGGCGGCCCTTTCGCGTTTGATAGGACGGATGTCATCCCAAAACGGTGATGTCGTCTCATTAAAGCTTGGATTGTACAAAGGTTTTGATGACAAGCTGCTGAAAGCCGGCAGGTGAGGTAGCAAAATGATAGACACGGCGAAGATGGACCGTTAAAACCGCCAAGAGACAAGTTTTCAGGTATTGCCAGCAAATCATTATTTGTTGGCTGGCAGTGGCGCCGAATTGGCGTTGAACAAGTGCAAAAGGCTCAGTGTCTTTTGTTAAGGTCAAAGAAGATTGGTGCGTCATGAGTGGTGTAAATGAAATTCGTTCTACATTCTTGAATTATTTTGGCGACAACGGCCATACGATTGAGCAATCGGGACCTCTGGTGCCACGCAATGATCCCACATTGATGTTTACCAATGCTGGCATGGTGCAGTTCAAGAATGTCTTTACCGGCCTCGAACACCGGGATTACTCTCGTGCGGTGACGTCGCAAAAATGCGTTCGCGCCGGTGGCAAGCATAACGATCTGGATAATGTTGGCTATACAGCGCGCCACCACACCTTTTTTGAAATGCTTGGTAACTTTTCCTTTGGTGACTATTTCAAAGAAGATGCGATAGAGCTGTCTTGGAATTTGATCACCAAAGAATTCGGCCTTGCAAAAGACAAGCTTCTGGTCACTGTCTATCATGAAGATGACGAAGCCTTTGATCTTTGGAAAAAGATTGCTGGTTTGCCAGATGAAAAGATCATCCGGATCGCCACCAACGATAATTTTTGGTCGATGGGCGAGACGGGCCCGTGTGGTCCTTGTTCAGAGATTTTCTATGATCATGGCGACCACATTTGGGGTGGCCCTCCAGGTAGCGCGGACGAAGATGGCGATCGCTTTATCGAAATCTGGAACCTTGTCTTTATGCAGTATGAGCAGATTAGCAAGGATAAACGCATCGACTTGCCCAAACCTTCGATTGATACGGGTATGGGGCTTGAGCGAGTGGCTGCGGTTATGCAGGGCACGCACGATAATTATGAGACAGATTTGTTCCGCGCCCTGATTCACAATTCAGTCGATTTGACCGGTGTTGAAGAGCAGGGGGAAGCGGCAGCGAGCCATCGGGTGATTGCGGACCATTTGCGTTCAACCAGCTTTTTGATTGCCGATGGAATATTGCCATCCTCGGATGGCCGTGGGTATGTATTGCGCCGGATTATGCGTCGTGCCATGCGCCATGCGCGACTGTTGGGTTCGCAAGATCCGGTGATCTATAAAATGGTGCCGACGCTCATTCGCGAGATGGGGCAGGCATTTCCCGAGCTGGTTCGTGCCGAATCTCTGATTACCGAAACCCTGAAGTTGGAAGAAAGCCGGTTCGGCAAAACCCTGAGCCGTGGTTTGCAACTTCTTGATGATGCGACCGATGGCATGGCTGGTGGGGATCGTCTTGACGGGGAAACTGCATTTAAACTCTATGACACTTATGGCTTCCCGCTGGATTTGACACAGGATGCTTTGCGTGCGCGCAGCATTGAGGTCGATAGTGACGGGTTTGATGCGGCAATGGAGCGTCAGAAAGCCGAAGCCCGTGCCAACTGGACAGGGTCGGGGGAAGCGGCGACTGACGCGGTTTGGTTCGATGTTTTTGATAAAGTCGGCGCAACGGATTTCTTGGGGTATGAAACCGAGGTTGCAGAAGGCGTAATTGTTGCTTTGATCAAAGACGGCGCTGCGACTGATAGCCTGAAGGCCGGTGATGAGGGTGCTATCGTGCTCAACCAGACACCTTTCTACGGTGAGTCTGGTGGTCAGCTGGGTGATACAGGCGTGATGCTTGCTGATAATGTTCGGTTCGAGGTCTCCGATACCAACAAAAAAGCCGGCGCCATGTTTGTGCATCAGGGCAAAGTCGTCGAAGGCCGTTTGGCTGTAGGGGATGCTCTGGAGTTAAAAGTATCCAATGATCGTCGATCCGCCATTCGGGCCAACCATTCCGCTACGCATCTTTTGCATGAAGCCTTGCGCGAAACGCTTGGCGATCATGTTGCACAAAAGGGCTCTATGGTGTCGCCTGAACGCTTGCGTTTTGATTTTTCGCATCAAAAACCCGTTGCACTGGACGAGATGAGCACAGTTGAAGCGATGGTCAACGAGATGGTGCTGCAGAATAGCGCTGTCGACACGCGTGTTATGGCGGTTGATGATGCCATCGAGGCCGGTGCTATGGCGCTGTTTGGTGAAAAGTATGGCGATGAAGTGCGGGTCGTTTCCATGGGCAAAGCGGTTCGTGGCGAAAAAGCGGGCAAAACCTACTCTGTCGAATTGTGTGGTGGTACCCATGTGCGCAGAACCGGCGATATCGGCCTGATGACCATCGTGTCAGAAAGTGCTGTTGCATCTGGTGTTCGGCGTATCGAAGCGCTGACAGGCTCCGAAGCCCGTGCTTATCTTCAACAACAGGACGGGCGTGTGCGCGATGCGGCTGCCCTTTTGAAAGTTGCGCCCGGTGATATGCTGGAACGGCTTGAAGCTTTGATTGCGGATCGCCGAAAGCTCGAAAAAGAATTGTCTGAAGTCCGCCGTAAGATGGCCATGGGCGATAGCGGTGCCAGTGGAGATGCCGCTGAAGAGGTCAATGGTGTAAAAATTATGGCACGGGTCGCTGAAGGCGTGTCGCCAAAAGACCTTAAGGGCATGGTGGATCAAGGCAAAGAAGCGCTAGGGTCTGGTGTCGTTGTTATGATTGCCGTGTCTGAAGACGGAAAAGTCGGTGTTGTGGTTGGTGTGACTGCCGATTTGACCGCACGGTTCAGCGCTGTTGAGCTGGTTAAAAAGGCAGCAGAGGTACTTGGTGGCCGCGGTGGTGGTGGCCGTCCAGATATGGCGCAGGCTGGTGGCAAAGATGCCGATCAAGCCGATGCCGCGATTGCTGCGATCAAAGACATGATCAAAGCGTCCTAAGCTTGGTTGTTGTCGGACTTGCGTGTTTAAACAAAGGGGCGAACCATTGGTTCGCCCCTTTGTTGTTTTTGCGCCTGCCTTTGCCTTCGGTCGTGAGAGATATTTAGGCCATTGCCTTTTGTAGATTTTGGTCCACGGCATCCAGGAAGCCCGTGGTTGATAGCCATTGTTGGTCCGGACCGACGAGCAAAGCCAGATCCTTGGTCATTTTACCGCTTTCGACTGTGTCGATGATTACTTTTTCCAAGGTCGACGCGAACTTGGCCAGTTCTGCGTTATCATCCAGTTTTGCACGATGCTTCAGGCCGCCAGTCCAAGCGTAAATGGAGGCGATGGAGTTGGTGGATGTCGCCTCTCCCGCCTGATGCTGTCTATAATGACGGGTGACCGTGCCGTGGGCGGCTTCAGCTTCGACAATTTTTCCGTCCGGCGTCATCAGTTGGGACGTCATCAGGCCGAGAGAGCCAAAGCCTTGTGCCACGGTGTCAGACTGAACATCACCATCGTAGTTTTTACAGGCCCAAATGAAACCACCATTCCACTTCATACAGCAGGCAACCATGTCATCGATCAGACGATGCTCATAATAGATGCCTTTTTCTTTGAATTCGGTTTCAAATTCTTGCTCATAGATCTCTTGGAACAGGTCCTTGAAGCGGCCATCATAGGCTTTCAAAATGGTGTTCTTGGTCGACAGATATACTGGCCATCCCAGATTGAGGCCATAGTTTAAAGACGCGCGGGCAAAATCACGAATGGAGTCATCAAGGTTATACATGGCCATAGCGACGCCCGCAGAAGGAGCGTCGTAGACCTCTTTTTCAATAATTGTGCCGTCTTCTCCAACAAATTTCATGGTCAGCTTGCCTTTGCCGGGGAAGCGGAAGTCGGTTGCGCGATATTGATCGCCAAAAGCATGGCGTCCAATCACCATCGGTTGCGTCCAGCCGGGAACGAGGCGCGGCACATTGCGACAAATGATTGGCTGGCGGAACACGACGCCACCAAGAATGTTGCGAATAGTGCCGTTGGGCGAGCGATACATACGCTTGAGACCAAACTCTTCCATGCGCTGCTCATCTGGTGTGATCGTGGCGCATTTGATGCCGACACCATGTTTTTTGATGGCTTCTGCTGCATCAACTGTAATTTGGTCGTCTGTTCTGTCGCGCTCTTCAATGCCGAGATCATAATATTTGAGGTCGATATCCAAATAGGGAAGGATTAGTTTTTGTTTGATGAAATCCCAGATGATGCGGGTCATTTCATCGCCGTCTAGTTCAACGACCGGATTGGCAACCTTAATCTTCGACATATAACAGACCTCATCATAAAAGTGCCTGATCCTGAAGATCCCGTCATCGGGACATATCGTGCCTTTGGATCAGGCGTAAGTTCGTATGTTTCCCTATAGCACTCCCTGTTGGGTCCGGAAAAGTGCACAATGGGGTGTTCTTATCCCAAAGACTGCCCTTTGGAAGCTGTTCGCACACAGTTTCTTTTAGGCATTTGCTTCAATGTTAGGCTGGGTCTTGAAAAAAGCATCCTTTTGCTCCACTACAGCTTTCAATTCCGTGCTTTGCAGTGTGCGGCATCTGGCACTCAATTCCCTGATCAAAGGGATGATGTTCAACAAAAACATGAAAGAATGAAGCAATATGGATCCGGTGATTATTCTGGTTGAACCGCAATTGGGGGAAAATATCGGAACCGCTGCGCGCGCTATGGCCAATTTTGGCGTGACAGATTTGCGCCTTGTACGGCCACGGGACGGTTGGCCTAGCGAGAAAGCCCGCAATGCTGCCAGTCGTGCGGATCACGTGATTGAAAAGACCAAAATTTTCGAAACGCTGGAAGAAGCGCTGGCCGATCTTGACTATGTTCTTGCAACAACAGCGCGGCAGCGGGATATGCTCAAGCCTGTTCGGCATCCGGTCGAGGCAGCACAAGTGATGCGCCAGACAATCAAAGAGGGTGGTAAGGTTGGCGTGATGTTCGGCCGCGAACGCTGGGGGCTGGAAAATGACGAGATCGTGCTGGCAAACGAAATCCTCACCTTGCCGGTGGATCCAAATTTTTCTTCACTCAATATTGCGCAGGCGGTGCTGATCATTTGCTATGAATGGCGTATGTCGGGCAACGAACGTGAAGCCGCTTTGCCGTTTGAGACGCCAGATGTCCAGCGCGCAAGCAAAGAAGAGATGGTCGGGTTGTTTGAACATCTGGAACAGGCCCTGGATGAGGCCAGTTTCTTCCGACCAGCTGAAAGACGCGTGCATATGGTGCGTAACTTGCGCACTATTTTGCAAAAGGGCGATTGGGCCGAACAGGAAGTGCGCACATTGCGCGGAGTTGTTGCAGCTCTGCAGCGTGGGCCGAGAGACGACGACAAGTAAGAGCTAGCGCTACAATCGGCAGTGGGTTTTGAAGGCCGGTGAACGGTATACTGACTGCTTGACAATGGAATTTCGACATGTTTCGGGATAAAGATCCGCGCATATTGGTATTTGATTCCGGCTTCGGTGGGTTGTCTGTTCTGTCTGCGTTGGTTGAGACATTGCCATTTGCCGACTATATCTATCTCGCGGACGATGCCCGTTTTCCATATGGTGATTTGTCTGATGATGCCTTAACCAATGGCCTGATCGATATCATCCGGCAAGCCCTTCAGGAGTTTAGTCCTGATCTGCTGGTGGTGGCATGCAATACGGCTTCAACGGTCGCACTTAAGGCCCTGCGTGAGGCTTTTGCGATACCGATTGTCGGGATCGTTCCAGCGATCAAGCTTGCGGCCAGTGCTACGCGCTCGCGGCGTTTTGCTGTGCTCGCCACACCGGGCACTATCCGGCGATCTTTTACGCGAGATCTGATCAATGATTTTGCCGCAGGATGCAGCGTAGACCTCATCGCCTGTACCAAGCTTGCTGGATTGGCGGAAGATTTTGTTTTGAACGGTCAGAGCAACAAGTCTGCTGTTTGGTCTGAAATAGAGAGTGCGTTTTGTATAGCTGATGGTCCTGACGTCGACGTTATTGTGTTGGGTTGTACTCATTATCCTCTGTTGTTGCCGGTGTTGTTGGAGGTTGCACCTCGGCCGGTCTTATGGCTAGACCCAGCACCAGCGGTGGCACGCCGCGTTATGCATTTGCTGGGGCAGGAATGGCAAGATTGTCTGGCTGATTCCAATCTGAACAATGTTGGCCATAGATTTGGATTGACCTTCGTTGCCACGGGAGGTGGTGAAGACAGGCTCCGCAAAGCGTGGATCGCATTGCGAGGCTGTTCGTAATATTTGGCGCGATACACATAATTATTGGATCTGTTGCCGTGCTTATGGCGACTGACGGTAAAAATGAGCAGGAAATCAGCAAATTCTGAGCAATGCGGTTTGACTCTGTGCGATAAAGGCTCTAAACACCTGATCAATCGATGAGGGGCTTGTTCTGCAGCCCCCCTTTGGTTTTTACGCACCCGTGAGGATTGAGGAGCGCATCTTCGATCTTCTGTCGGATCCGGCCTTGGCCTGTGATCCTAGGAGGGGCGCGTTTTCTAAACAAGAACAAGGTACTTCAATCCGTGAAGTGGCCTGAAAACAAGGAAAACACGCGATGACTAAGCGCCATTCGCAGAAATACAAAATTGACCGCCGTATGGGCGAGAATATTTGGGGTCGTCCTAAGTCCCCAGTGAACCGCCGTGAATATGGTCCAGGTCAACATGGTCAGCGCCGTAAAGGCAAAATGTCTGACTTTGGTTTGCAGCTTCGTGCGAAACAGAAGTTGAAAGGTTACTACGGTAACATCTCCGAGAAGCACTTCCTGCGCATCTATAAAGAAGCGAACCGGATCAAAGGCGATACCTCGGAAAACTTGATCGGTCTGTTGGAGTCCCGTTTGGATGCCATCGTTTACCGTTCTAAATTCGTTGCTACCGTGTTTGCTGCGCGTCAGTTCGTCAACCACGGCCACGTTCATGTGAACGGCAAACGCGTCAACATTCCTTCCTACCGTCTTAAAGTAGGTGACCTTGTTGAAGTGCGTGATCGTTCCAAACAGCTTGCTTTCGTTCTGGAAGCAACCCAGCTGGCTGAACGCGATGTGCCTGACTATTTGACAGTTGATCACAACAAAATGACCGCGACTTACAATGCGATTCCACAGCTGGCGGACGTTCCGTACCCAGTTGTCATGGAACCAAACCTCGTGGTCGAATTCTACTCCCGTTAAGGGACTGACTATACCGTTGAATTTGCAAAAGGCCGCCTTTATCGGGCGGCCTTTTGTGTTTTTGTTGAGCTGTGTGGATCTCTTTGCTACAGCATCACCATCTGATTTGACTGGAAAGAGCTTCTATGAGTGATTTAGCCACACCGTCTGTTGTTGAACCTGCCCTCCAGCCCGCTATTCAAGGCGAAGAGGATGACCTGTGCCATCCTATGTTCCGCAAGGCACCCAGTTCCGTTGCTTTTAAAAAGCTGCGTAAACGGCTTTTGCGCAATGTGCGGGCGGCAATGGACGACTTTAATATGACAACCAGAAAACAGAAGTTTTTGGTTTGTCTGTCAGGTGGCAAGGATTCCTATGCGCTTTTGGCTTTGTTGCTGGATTTGAAATGGCGCGGGGTGCTGGATGCAGACCTGTTAGCCTGCAATCTGGATCAGGCCCAGCCGGGCTTCCCGTCCGATGTGTTGCCGCGGTTTTTTGAAGAGCATGAGATTCCGTATCATATCGAGCGGCAAGACACCTATTCCATCGTCAAAGAGAAGATCCCTGAGGGCAAAACCTATTGCTCGCTCTGTTCTCGCTTGCGGCGTGGCAACCTATATCGTGTGGCGCGTGAGCATGGCTGTGATGCGGTTTTGCTGGGCCATCACCGCGATGATATGCTGGAGACGTTCTTTCTCAATCTGATGCATGGTGGGCGCTTGGCGACCATGCCGCCAAAGCTGAAGAATGAGGAGGGGGATTTAATGCTTTTCCGTCCGCTCGCCTATTGTGAAGAATCTGATCTGGAGAAATTTGCCACTCTGATGCAATTTCCGATCATTCCATGCGATCTATGCGGCTCACAGGACGGTTTGCAGCGGCAACAGGTCAAAGCCATGTTGCAAGGGTTTGAAGCCCAACATAAGGGGCGCACGCAGGTAATGTTCCGTGCTCTGTCCAACATCCGACCATCTCACATGCTTGATCCCAAGCTGTTTGATTTTCAGGGTCTGTCTATTGATGATGAACGGGCAGGGGCGGACGATGACGATGGAGAGGGTTGTGGGGCCGTTTCGGCTTTGGCCGAGAGTTTCTTGGCTATGCACGAAGACTGAAGGGTTTTGATCACTCAATAAAAAACCCGGATCAATGATCCGGGTTTTTTGATTCGGCGCTGATGGCCAATCAAGCTGAGACTTTGGAATTGACCAAGGTCTGCAGTTCCTGATTTTGGAACATTTCGCGGATGATATCACAACCACCAACAAATTCACCTTTGACATAAAGCTGGGGAATGGTTGGCCAATTGGAAAAATCTTTGATGCCCTGACGCAGATCGTCATTTTCCAGTACATTGATGCCTTTGTAAGGGACGTCCAGATAGTCCATGATCTGAACAACCTGTCCGGAGAACCCGCACTGAGGGAAGCTTGGGCTACCCTTCATGAAGAGCACAATGTCGTTGGATTTTACTTCGTTTTCAATCCAGTCTTTGATATCGCTCATAATCCGTCCTTTGCGCAATTGATAAGACCGTGTTTGCAAAAGACTGCCCGGGGAAGCATTGCCTTTGGTCAAGTCGCGGCCTGAAGCGTTGTCTATTGTGGCAATCCGCTTTCTTGGGTGCCACTGGAAATTAATCCGGTATGGAGGTTTGCAAAGCCAGAGCGTGTAGTTCACCGCCCATGTTGCCTTGCAGGGCCTCATAAACCATCTGATGCTGCTGTACACGAGATTTGTCGCGGAAGCTTTCCGATACAACCTCGGCAGCAAAATGGTCGCCGTCGCCAGCCAAATCGCGAATGACAACTTTGGCATCCGGTAGGGCGGTCTTGATTAGAGTTTCTATTTCGCTTGCGTCCATCGGCATGCTGGTCTCCTCATTTCTTGATTTTGGCAGAGAAGACAGAATTACGCAATTATCCGTATTCTGTTGCGATCATTTATTCTGCCCATTCTGCCTTTCTCGCATGAAGAAAGGCAGAATGTGTGTTTGCACAAGCGTCTCTTTTAGACTGGGTCTGGTCAAGCTGAATTTTTAGACAATCACCAGTCAAATATTTGGCATCGGTTTAGACCTCTTGCGCCATGAACTCAGGGAACCAGTTTTCATGGCTGTCTTTGAGTGTTGCGACCGAGACTGCACCGTATCCTTTAACAGAAACCGTGTCGCCTGCAATGGTGCCAAGTTGTTCAGCCTGAATGCCAGCTTCTTTCGCTTTGGTGACCATTGCTTCAGCGACGTCTGAACCGCAGGTAATCAAATAGCGGGCCTGATCCTCTGCATAGAAAGCAATATGGGTGTTCTCAACTGGCAGTTCAATGGTGCAGCCAAGGTTTGACCGCATGGCCATCTCAGCCAGAGCGACACCAAGGCCACCGTCTGAAATATCATGCGCCGCATTGATGGAACCAGCGCGGATCTCGGTGCGGACAAAGTCGCCATGGCGTTTTTCAGCGGCTAAATCAACGCTTGGAGGCGCACCTTCCTCGCGTCCCAGCATGTCACGCAAATAGAGGCTTTGGCCCATTTCAGAGCCATGGCCACCAACCAGAATGAGTGCATCCCCTTCCGCAACAAATCCGTTGCCGATGGCCATGTCGACGTCGGGCAAGAGGCCAACAGCTCCAATGGCTGGAGTTGGCAGAATCGCTTCGCCTGATGTCTCGTTATATAGAGAGACGTTGCCTGAAACGATTGGCATGTTCAGCATTTCGCATGCTTGCCCCAATCCTTTGATACAACCGACGAACTGTCCCATGATTTCGGGTTTTTCTGGGTTGCCAAAGTTGAGGTTGTCGGTAGTAGCCAATGGCTCTGCGCCGACAACATTCAGGTTGCGCCAGCTTTCTGCTACGGCCTGCTTGCCACCTTCAAATGGGTCTGCTTTACAATAGCGGGGCGTTACATCAACGGTAAAGGCGAGACCTTTTTGGGTGCCATCAACGCGGATGACTCCGGCATCGCCACCGGGGCGTTGTTTGGTGTTGCCCTGAATCATCGTGTCATATTGTTCCCAAACCCAACGGCGGGACGACAGATCTGGAGTGCCGACCATTTTGACCAGACTTTCTAGCAAGTCAGCGGGAGCGGGTACGGTCGCAGGATCCAATTTGGCCGGTTTGGGTGTCTCGATCCAAGGGCGATCATACTCAGGTGCATCATCGCCGAGTTTTTTAATCGGCAGATCTGCGACTTTTTCTCCATTGTGATAGACGCGGAACCTTAGATTGTCGGTTGTCATTCCGCATTCGGCAAAGTCCAGTTCCCACTTGCGGAATACAGCTTCCGCCGCTTCGCGTTTGTCAGGATGCAGCACCATCAGCATGCGTTCTTGAGATTCTGACAGCATCATCTCATAGGGTGTCATATTCTCTTCGCGCACGGGCACCTTGTTAAGGTCCAGATCAATGCCGAGATTGCCTTTGGCTCCCATTTCAACAGCGGAACAGGTCAGACCGGCTGCGCCCATATCCTGGATGGCGATGACGGCACCGGTTGTCATCAGTTCGAGCGTGGCTTCCATCAGGCGTTTTTCGCTGAATGGATCGCCAACTTGAACGGTTGGGCGTTTTTCAGCAGAATCATCATCAAATTCTGATGATGCCATGGTCGCGCCGCCAACACCGTCACGTCCGGTTTTAGCACCCAGATAGACAACAGGCATGCCAACGCCTTTGGCTTCTGACAGGAAGATCTTGTCTGCATCGGCCAGACCTGCAGCAAAAGCATTGACCAGACAGTTGCCATTGTAGGACGGATGGAAATCCACCTCGCCACCAACAGTGGGTACGCCAAAGCAGTTGCCATAGCCACCCACACCGGCAACAACACCAGAAACAACGTGGCGGGTGCGCTCATGGTCGGGCATGCCAAACCGCAGCGCGTTCATGGCCGCGACCGGACGCGCGCCCATGGTGAATACATCACGCAGAATGCCGCCAACGCCTGTGGCTGCGCCTTGGTAGGGTTCGATATAGGAGGGGTGGTTGTGGCTTTCCATTTTGAAAACCACGGTCTGGCCATCGTCAATGTCAACCACACCTGCGTTTTCACCCGGTCCTTGCAATACGCGAGGGCCCTTGGTTGGTAAGGTACGCAGCCAAAGCTTGGAGCTTTTGTAGGAACAGTGTTCGTTCCACATTGCTGAAAAAATACCAAACTCGGTGAAGGTGGGCTCGCGGCCGATCAGCTCAAGAATATGCTCATATTCTTCGGGTTTGAGCCCATGAGAGGCGATCAATTCCGGAGTGATCTTGATTTCTGTCGGGATCATGCCACCTTCTCCAATAGGCTTTCAAACAAGCCGCGGCCATCGAGGCCACCATGCAGGTCTTCAATGAGGTTTTCGGGATGAGGCATCATACCCAGAATTGTACCGCGAGCGTTCATGATGCCCGCGATGTTGTTGCGTGAACCGTTGATGTTTGCGTCTTTGGTGATCTCGCCATTTGCATCGCAATAGCGGAAAAGAACACGGCCATCGTCTTCGAGCATTGCCAAGGTTTCATCATCGGCAAAATAATTGCCGTCATGATGCGCAACAGGGCATCGCATCACCTGATTCTTTTTATAGGCGCTGGTGAAGATGGTGTCTTGCCGTTCAACACGCAGCAAAGCTTCCTTGCAAATAAAATGCAGGCCAGCGTTGCGCATCAAAGCGCCTGGCAGGATGCCCGTCTCTGTCAAAATCTGAAAGCCATTGCAAACACCCAGAATGCGTACGCCTTGTTTGGCTTTATCCAACAGATCCGCCACAATGGGGGACCGTGCCGCGATCGCTCCAGAGCGCAGATAATCGCCATAGGAAAAGCCGCCAGGCAAAATGATCAGATCGGCATCAGGGATTTGGGTCTCGGCATGCCAGACCATCATGGGATCACTTCCGGAAATGGAGCGCACGGCGGCGGCCATGTCATGCTCACGATTGGTTCCGGGGAATACAAGGATGGCAGTTTTCATCAGTCCTGCTCCGGTTTGTTGTGGTTTCAGCAGCCAAATTATGGCCTGTCATAGAAGAAAAAATACCGCGAGCGTAGAGGCGACGACCGGAATGAGAATGAAGATAGCGGCTTTCATCAGCATAAAACGGATGGCTTTGGCAGCTTCTTCTTTCTGATTAAAGCGGGCCTCTTGTGTGGCGCCAGCATCAGGGTCCGTCATTTTTCCTGTTGGCTCTTGGGTAAGCGGTGGTCTTTCCATCTGTGCACTTTGTCCCTTCCTGCCCTAGTCGCAGATCAGGCGGTTCAGAGGATCTCGATTTGATAGTTTTCGATGACAGTGTTGGCCAATAGCTTTTCACACATATCAGAAAGCCTGGTCTGTGCAGTGTCCTTATCGGTGTCAGCGAGCGCGATGTCGATCACCTTGCCCTGACGAACCGAATCGACGCCGTCAAAGCCCAATGCACCCAGAGCGCCTTCAATGGCCTTGCCCTGAGGGTCCAGAACGCCGTTTTTCAGTGTGACGGTGATGCGTGCTTTCATCTTTTTGCTTTCCTAGTTTCCCAGTCCTGTTGTCTCGCCTGTCGCGACAGGGATGGGGAGAGGCAGAAGGATTAATGGAAAAAGGCAGGCGTTTGGCCTGCCTTTGCATGTTATTTGACCAGAACAGGGCCTTTGCCGCTGTGCTCTGGAGCGGAATTCATGATGATGCCTAGCCGCTTGGCCACTTCTTGGTATGCTTCGAGCATACCGCCCATATCGCGGCGGAAACGGTCTTTATCCAATTTGTCGTTGGATTCAATGTCCCACAAACGGCAGGAATCAGGGGAGATCTCGTCGGCTAGAATAACGCGCATTGTGTCGCCTTCGAAATAGCGACCGCATTCGATCTTGAAGTCGACGAGACGAATGCCCACGGCGCGGAACATGCCGCACAGATAGTCATTGATGCGAATGGCGAGAGCCATGATGTCATCGATTTCCTGCGGGGAAGCCCAGCCAAATGCTGTGATGTGCTCTTCGGATACCATCGGGTCATCCAGCTCATCTTTTTTGTAGCAAAATTCAATGATCGACCGTGGCAACTGGGTGCCTTCTTCCAGTCCCAAACGTTTTGCGATGGAACCCGCAGCTACGTTGCGTATGATGACCTCAAGAGGAATGATCTCGCATTCTTTGATGAGCTGCTCGCGCATGTTCAGGCGGCGAATGAAATGGGTCTGAATGCCGATATCGTTCAGGTTCGAGAATATGAACTCTGAAATGCGGTTATTCAGAACGCCTTTGCCATCGATGATTTCATGCTTCTTGTTATTGAAAGCAGTAGCATCGTCCTTGAAATGGGCAATCAGAGTGCCAGGCTCTGGACCTTCATAAAGAATTTTGGCTTTGCCTTCATAGATCCTGCGACGACGATTCATGAGCGTTGTACCGTTCGGTTAAGCCCAGGGCTTGGGCTGTTGGATGGAGCATAAAGCCTGCGTGTGACAGGAGGTCTGCTGCTGACTTATGTTGTAGCAATTATATTTCAATCAAGCTGCACCGGAATGCGCAGCATAGAATTCTGTGATCGGACTGGCGGCTGTTGCCCCCTATGAGAATCAGACTTTGGAGCCTGTAAACTATAAACCATTTGTGCTCGGAATTGGGGCTCGCGGCAAAGAATCCATGCCGAGCGCGCGCGGTCGAGCACTCAAGCCCGCTGATTAGCGAATTCTGCGCTGAATCACAATCTTTGAAACGTCAAAAGTTCCAGTTTTTTGCCAATAATATTCTAGTGCTGACTTGATGGCAGCAGTCGCCACTAAGATGTGTTGGAAATGAGCGCATTGCTGGGGCGTTTGCTGGTTTGGGACGGGGCTCTGACGTGGTGTAATTTCAACGATCCTGTGTATTTTGTGGTATAGTAAAGGGAGGAGGTTGAGGTCTGTTTATGCTGCCCTCAGACCAAAGTTTGAGGGAAATTGGCTTGGGTCCTGTTGTTTTTTTGCCTGCACCAAGTATAGGTGAGAACAAGCAGGTGCCGGTGTTTGCCTGATCGGGAGGGATTTTATGACGACATTTGAAAAGCGAGAGGATGGTTTTGAAGCCCGCTTCGCACATGACGAAGAATTGCGCTTTAAAGCGACCGCGCGTCGGAACAAATTGCTCGGGCTGTGGGCTGCTGAAAAACTGGGTCTTGATGCTGAAGAAGCGGGCGAATATGCGAAAGAAGTTGTTCGTTCTGATTTTTTGGAACCGGGCGAGGAAGATGTGTTTCGGAAAATCCAATCCGATTTTAAAGACAATGGCGTTGATCAATCCGAACACCGTATTCGCCGTACCATGGCAGAGTTGATGCAGACCGCAGTTAAGCAATTGACCGATGGTGATTAGCGCACTTTGCGTCTTTTGATCATCTTTAGACTTCAAATTTATAGAGCCTGATGATTTTTCATCAGGCTCGTTTTGTTTCTACTCATTTGTTTTGAATGTTCACATAAGGATAACTTGCCGCACGCCTACTTGATATAAGTCAGCGCCAAGTGGAAATTATGCATCCATTATTCATCATTGAATATGGACCTGCGCTATAGCTTTCCGGGGATCCGTGGCTGTTTGCGTGTAGTTGCATGGGAGACCTACATGCTGAAACTGACTGCAATTTTTTACATTATTATCGCACCAACGTTGGCGGGGATTTGTGCTCTGGTGCCGTTGAGTATGTCTGGTACGTTGGATTTTGATCCTACTTTTTTTGTGTCTTTTGTGATCGCCGGTGCGGTTTTGGCTCTGCCTGTGTCTTGGTTCGTCGCCAAGCGTATCAGCGCAGCTGTTTCCAAGAAGGGGCCTCGTGCGGTCGTGTGATTTGAGTGTTGTAAAATACAAAAGGCCCGATCATTGCTATCGGGCCTTTTTGTTTTCTACGGTGATCTTAAGACAGGTCTCGCATGAAATTAGCGAAGGTCATCAAGCCCTCTGGCCAAGGACCTTGGCCACTTTCGTCATTGATGTGGCCGGTTTCGCCAGCATCAACAAGCGTAGATCCCCATTTGTTGCCATAATGGACGGCTGTGTCATAGGCACAATAGGGATCGCTTCGCGAGGCTACTAGAATGGACGGGAAGGGTAATTTGTGTTCTGGAATGGGCGCAAAGTGCCTGATGAGTTCTGGCACATGCTCATCGCTTTCTACATTGGGCAAACCAACAAGGAACGCACCTTTCACCAGGCCAGGCTTGATCGCATGTGCTGCCTTCACTGCCGCGACGACACCCAGAGAATGTGCGACCAGAACGGCAGGGCGATTTGCTGCTTCCACATCACGCAATATGGTGCTGACCCAGCTTTCCAGCTGAGGGTTTGACCAATCTGCCTGCTCAATGCGTCGCGCAGATCTGATTTTTGCTTCCCAGCGGGATTGCCAGTGGTCGGGGCCGGAATTATCCAGCCCCGGAATGATGAAAATGTCTGCTTCAGACGCCTTCATATTCTGCCCCTTTGTTTTGACTGTGTCGTTGTCTTGCGTTTAGCCAAAAACGCGCTTGAAGATGACATCGACATTTTTGGTGTGATAGCCAAGATCAAAGCGATCACGGATGTCGTCTTCAGACAAGTAGGTACGAACATCTTCATCGGCAAGCAGCTCGGTAAGGAAATCAACACCGGCATCACCGGAGACCTGATAGCTGTCCCACACTTTCATAGCATTGCGCTGTACCAGTCGGTAGGCGTCTTCACGGGACGAGCCGGCCTGTGTCAGGGCAAGGAGAATACGTTGGGAGTGTACCAGACCGCCCAAACGATCCATGTTGCCCATCATGCGCTCTGGATAAACCAACAGCTTGTCTATCACGCCTGTGAGGCGTGCCAGAGCGAAGTCTAGCGTGACGGTGGTATCTGGGCCAATCATACGCTCAACGGAAGAGTGTGAAATGTCCCGCTCATGCCAAAGAGCAACATTTTCCATCGCTGGCGTTACGGCCATGCGAACCAGACGGGTCAGACCTGTCAGGTTTTCGGTCAGGATGGGGTTGCGTTTGTGCGGCATGGCCGAAGAGCCTTTTTGGCCCTTAGAGAAGAATTCTTCTGCTTCCAACACTTCTGTGCGCTGAAGGTGGCGAATTTCAGTGGCAACGCGCTCGATGGAGGACGCAATCACCCCCAATGTAGCAAAGAACATGGCATGGCGGTCACGAGGAATAACTTGGGTTGAAACTGGTTCTACCTGTAGGCCCAAGGCTTTTGCAACATGTTCTTCAACGGCAGGGTCAATGTTAGCGAAGGTTCCTACTGCACCAGAAATGGCACAGGTAGCAATTTCTTCGCGAGCGGCGATCAAACGCTTTTTGCAGCGGTCAAACTCGGCGTAGGCTTCTGCCAGCTTTAAGCCAAAGGTTACAGGCTCGGCGTGAATGCCGTGTGACCGGCCAATGCAGACAGTGTTCTTGTGTTCCATCGCGCGACGTTTGAAGGCGTCGAGCAGGGTGTCCAGATCTGCCAGAAGCAGGTCCGCTGCTTGGGTCAACTGAACGCTGAGGCAGGTGTCTAAAACGTCGGAAGAGGTCATGCCCTGATGAATGAAGCGGGCATCAGGTCCAACGATCTCGGCCAGATGGGTCAAGAATGCAATCACATCATGCTTGGTTTCCCGCTCGATTTCGTCAATGCGAGCAATATCGAAAGTGGCAGCGTTGCCCTTTTCCCAAATGGTCTTGGCTGCTGCCTCTGGAATGACGCCGAGTTTGGCCAATGCGTCACATGCGTGGGCCTCGATTTCGAACCAGATACGGAATTTATTCTCTGGGGACCAGATGTCGACCATTTCGGGGCGGGAATAACGAGGGATCATGTCAATTGCCTGTCTAATTGGGTTAGCGAGCGCGTGGTGCGCGCATCTGCGGGATTTCTATTGTGTTTTGTTCTATTGCGCTTTTTCGGCGGCTTCGCGAATGCGGGCTATGTTGTCGCGGTAGGCGTCAATGGAATTGCCTTTGAAAACCGCTGAGCCTGCGACAAGAATGTTGGCTCCTGCTGCTGCGACGAGTGGCGCGGTTTGCGTGGTGATGCCGCCATCAATCTGGATGTCTATGTCGCGGTCGCCGATCATTTCGCGCACGCGGCGGGTTTTGTCGACGGTGGAAGGCAGGAACGACTGACCGCCAAAACCGGGATTGACGCTCATCAACAGCACCATATCCACTTTATCGAGCACATATTCAATAACGCTTTCATGGGTTCCGGGATTGAGCGAAACCCCTGCCAATTTGCCCATGGCTTTGATGGCCTGAAGCGAGCGATCCAGATGAACGCCCGCTTCGGCGTGCACTGTGATCATGTCCGATCCGGCGTCTGCAAAATCCTCCAGATAGGGATCGGCAGGAGAGATCATCAGGTGGCTATCGATCAATTTTTCGGTATAGGGGCGAATTGCGCGTACAACCTGAGGGCCAAAAGTGATGTTTGGAACAAAATGGCCATCCATGACATCAACGTGTATCCAGTCACATCCAGCCTCATCAATGGCTTTGACTTCTTCGCCAAAGCGGGCAAAATCTGAAGCGAGGATGGAAGGGGCGATTTTAATGGGTCGCGCCATGAGTTTTGCTGTCCTTGATTGAGAGAAGAGTGTTGGCTTCGCGGGTAACACATTATAGCGGGTTTGGGCAAGTTTAGAGCGGCACAAGTTTCTTCTTTTTGTTGCCTTTGTTGCATCAAGGTGCTGCTTTTTTGTCATGCGGACATGATGGTGTTGTTTTTATTATGACAGGGCTCTCACCAATTGCTAAAAATTGGATATTGGATGCATTTTTATAGACCGCTTTATAAAGACATGACAGACTGAGAATATGACCCCTATTGCAGTGTCTCGTGACAAACGGGATGGTGGGGCTTGACGATGTATTTTACTCGTTCACTCGTTTAACAAAAATTGATTTAACCTGAGGATATGTGATGCGCTACGATGTGGTTGTTCTGGGGGGCGGTATTGTTGGCGTAAGCACTGCGTTGCATTTGCAGGCGGCTGGTCAACGGGTGGCCTTGATCGATCGGCGGGAGCCGGGTGAAGAAACCTCTCATGGCAACGCAGGGATCATTGAACGCGATGGCTATGTGCCGTTGACGCTTCCCAACAAAATCACCGAAATTTTGAAATATATGTCCAACCGGCAAGTGGCGATGCATTACCATCCGACATTTATGCCAAAGATGGCCAGTTGGCTCTGGCGGATGTGGCGCCTGTCCAACCCTGCTGGCATTGATATCTATGCTCAAGGCGTCGCGCCTCTGCGCGCCAATGCGATTCTGGAGCATGAGTATTTGGCCAGGGATGCAGGCGTGATGGATGAATTCCGCTACACTGGCTGGATCAATCTTTATCACAGTGCCAAAAGCTTTGCTGGCACTGAGGCTGCTTTGCGCTATGCCGATATGTTCGGGATAGACTTTGAAGTGCTTGGTATGGACGGTTTGGAAGACCTTGAACCACATGTTGATTTTAGCCACAAAGACAAAGGCATTCTCTGGAAAGGCTGTGTCTCGGTTCCATCGCCAAAGCGGATCACCAAAGCTTATGCTGCGCTTTTTGCTGAGCGCGGTGGTGACGTGCGGATAGGGGAAGCTTTGAGCCTGAAGCGGGAAGGGGACGATTGGACTGTCTCTTGCACCGATGGGTCCGTCTCTGCACCCAAGGTGGTGGTCGCTTTGGGGCCGTGGAGTATGGATTTACTCAAGCCGATGGGCTATCGCCTGCCCTTGGCGACCAAGCGTGGCTATCATCAGCATTTTGCCAGTCTTGACGGCGCAGTGCTCAATCGGCCAATCGTGGATGAGGATATCGGTTTCTTGATGACTCCAACCGATCTTGGCATTCGGCTCACTTCAGGCATCGAATTTGCGCCGCGGGACGCACGCAAGACGCCGACGCAAATATACCGCGCGGCTGATTGGGCTCGACATTTGTATCCGTTGGGGGCACCGGTAGAAGATGAGCCATGGATGGGGGCACGGCCCTGTTTCCCCGATTCTCTGCCTGTGATCGATCAATCAGACAGGGATGTTGGCCTCTATTTCAATTTTGGTCACGGCCATATGGGCTTTGGCACGGGTCCCGTTACAGGGCGCCTCATGGCTGACATGGTCTTGGGGAAAACACCATCGATCAGTCCTTCGCCATTTTCCGCCAAGCGATTTTGATTTTGTTGCCTTGCTCTATTCGACAAGCGGGAGCGATGCGGTTTCTTTGACGGTGGAAACCACGATGCGTGATTGTACGTCTGAGACCAATTCCGAATTGAGAAGCTTAAAGCACAGGAAATTATCATAGGCTTTGATATCTTCGGTCACGACTTTGACCAAATAATCAACGGCGCCGGTGATGCGTTCGCAGATGACGACTTCTGGCCAGATGCTGACCAGCTTGTCGAATTCTTCCATATTTTTACGGCTAGGTACTGTCAATTTCACAAAGGCGTAGGAGACAAAGCCTAGTCCCACAGATTCGCGATCGATGATTGCGGTGATCTGTTTGAGAATACCGGATTCTTTGAGTTTTTTGATGCGACGCCAGCAAGGCGTTTGGGACATACCCGCCTGCTTTGCGATTTCAGCTATCGAAAGGGATGCATCATTCTGCAAAACTTTGAGTATCCGGATATCGCCAGAATCCAGCGTCAATTTTTCCATTTTTTACTCTCTTTAGAAGAAATCATCTAAAAACTACAAAGAAACTACGGGTTTGTATATATTATTTTTTTCGCCGTCATGCCGATTGTAAATAGATGTCATCACGCTTGTTCCTGTTTGCAGTCTAATGTGCTGCTCTGTGGCGCTATTGCAGAGGTTTGTTTTGCGCGCTCCAATGTCTATTAGCCCACTGGAGCTTGGCCTAAAAATTTACTTCTCCATGTTGGAAACAGGTCGTTTTGCTTGCTTTGTGCTTCATAGACGCCGCGCGCTATGGCCCGAGACATAGTGGCGGCGGCATAGGCACCAAGTGCGGCAAAAGCGCCATCGCCTTGGGGTAGGGGCTTGGTGCCTGTGGACAAGGCAAAAACAAGATCCCCATCCATCGGTGTATGGGATGGCCATAAGGCGCGGGAAAAGCCGTCATGGGTCATAATTGCCAGTCTTTTGGCTTGGGCTTTGGTCAGTGCTGCATCGGTGGCTATGATGCCTATCGTGGTGTTGCTGTTTTGCCCACCCATGCCATTTTGCATGGCCTGCAACTTGGTGTAAGGCGCGTCTACCTCCGATGGCATGGTGTCAGGCAATCCCAATCCACCAAATTCTGCGTTCTTTTCAAACGGTGCAGCCCAAAAATGCGGGCCATCGCCCATCGTTGCCCTTCCTAGTGCATTCACTGCAACCAAGGCTCCGAGGCGAATGCCGTTGGGGGCTTGCATCGAGGCAGAGCCCAAGCCGCCTTTGAGGCCCGCCGTCAGGGCTCCTGTGCCAGCGCCACTGCTGCCCAGATCGAAGTCGTGGCTTGCTGCTTCCGCTGCCTGCCAGCCCATATCCCAATAGGGTCCCTGTCGACCCCATGCTTTGTCCCCGCCGTTGATCAGATCAAACAAAATGGCTGCAGGAACAATCGGAACATTGACTGGTCCGACTGAAAAACCACGTCCTTGTTGCCGCAGCCAGCCCTGCACACCTCCGGCTGCGTCCAGACCAAAAGCCGAGCCACCAGACAGAACCAGTGCATCGACGGTCTCCACGGTTTGATCGGGATTGAGCAGTTCGGTGTCTCTTGTGCCCGGGGCTCCGCCCAGTATGGCGCAGGAAGCCACCATAGGGCGCTCGCAAATGAGGGCCGTTGTGCCAGATTTCAAAGCGTCATCGCTGACGTTGCCAACCAGAATTCCTTCAATGTCGGTGATCAGGTTTTTCATGGAAGGACCTTTTAGGTGGTGGAATGCGACGTGGCGGACGCTTTAAGTCCGATGAACAGAGAGGCTAGAACCGCAATGAGCCCCACAATCTGGAGCATAATCAGTTTTTCTCCGAGCGCAAAGACCGCAACTAGAAGTGTGCTGGTTGGCACAAGCGCGGTGAACAGGGCGCTGCTGGATGCGGGCACTGATTTGATGCCGACACACCAGAGATAGAAAGACACCACGCTCGCCGTGATGATGTAATAGACAGCCAGCAACCAAAAAGAGGCGTTGGCTTGTGGAATGACCCAGCCCCCATCCTGTATCATCAAAACGGGCAGCGTGATTGGAAGCGCCAATAGATGCACGATCATGGTGAGTGTCCAAGGTGGGATCATATTGGCATAACGGCGGGTCAAAATAGCAAAGATGGCTTCTGATGTGACCGCGGCCAATATGAGGCCATTGCCGAGTAGGGTTTGGGACCAGACATGACTGGATCCTGCGCTTGTTTCAGGGGTGGCCAAGTTGATGCAAGCAATGCCTACAACGGCAAGGGCGACTGAGAGTGCTTTTCTGGGTGAGACATATTCTCGTAAAACCAGCCAGCTGAGCAGCGCGATAATGGCAGGCAAGGATGACGCAATGATACCGGCATTGATGGCGGACGTATACTGGATGCCAATCAACATCAGGGTGGTAAAGCCAACCACGCCAAAGAGGGACAGTAAGAATATTTCAAACCACTGCCGTTTGGTCAGCGCCAAAAGGCTTGCGCGCGCCCCTTTTTCGGTCATAGCAAGCGGCACAAGGCAGGCACTGGCCAGCACAAAGCGCAACATGGCAAAGGAGGCGGGGGGCATTTCGGTGACGATAATTTTTCCCAATGCAACATTGATGCCGGTGAGGATCATTGCGGTGGCGAGTGCAAGATAGGCGAGCATTGGCGGTCACTCAGGCTTGAGGGGGGGGTGCTTAGGATAATCAAATCTCGTAGCTGCTAATAGCAGAAAAAAGCCCCAAAGCGAAAGCAATGGGGCTTTTCATATCAACTATGATTTACATATGATCGCGATGGCACAACGAGCCAAATGCGATTATCTGTATTCATACTTGCCGTCTTTCCACTCATACCAAACATAACCTGGCAGAGTTACGTCGCCTTTTCCATCAAAGGAAAGTGAGCCGAGCACAGTGGAGAATTCGCCCTTGTTCAGAGCGTCGGAAACGGCAGCGTAATCGGTAGAACCGGCTGCTTTTACTGCGTCAACCCAAGCCTGGATTGCTGCATAGGTGTAAAGAACATAGCCTTCGGTTGGCTTGCCATCCGCTACGAGTTTGGCAACAACGGGTGCAGCCTGTGGGTTGAGAGCTGGGTTTGGAGAGAAGGTCATCAGTGTGCCTTCACCGGCAGCACCAGTGATTGACCAATATTCGTCAGTCACAAGAGCGTCACCAGAGATCAGCACTGTGTCCATGCCCTGTTCACGCATTTGACGCACGATCAGGCCAGCTTCCGTGTGGTAACCGCCAACATAGAGAGCATCGATTTTTGCCTGTTTCAGCTTGGAAACCAGCGCGGTGTAATCTTTTTCACCGGCAGTATAAGCTTCATACATGGCGGCTTTGCCACCAGCTTTTTCAAAGTTGAGAAGGGTCTGATCAGCCAAACCTTTGCCGTATGCTGTTTTGTCATGCACAACAGCAACGTTTTTGCCTTTGTATTCTTCAGCCAACATTGCGCCGGCTACAGCACCCTGCTGGTCATCACGTCCACACACACGATAGGTGCCGCCTTCTGGATCGGGGCGCTCATCGGTGAATTTTGGGTTGGTAGATGCAGGTGAGATCTGGATGATTTCTTCTTCAGCATAAACTGCGGAAGCAGGAATAGATGAACCTGAACAGAAGTGGCCAGCCATGAAGACTACGCCTTTGCCGACCATTTGGTTGGCAACTGCAACAGCCTGTTTTGGATCGCAGGCGTCATCGCCGACTTCGAGCTTGAGCATTTCGCCATTGATGCCGCCAGCTGCGTTGATGTCTGCTACAGCCTGTTCAGCGCCGATTTTCATCTGCTGGCCGAAGGATGCGTACTGACCTGTCATTGGGCCTGCTGTGGCGATCACGATGTCAGCAAAAGCTGCGCCGGACATTGCGATTGTGCTTGCGATGGCGACGCCCGCCAATAGTGTCTTTTTCATCAAAACTCTCCCGTGAGATGTTTGGTGCGTTCCGTTGTGCCGTTTTGGTCACAACTATTCTGGAATGTTTTTTATTGAACCCATTAAGTCTGACTGTGGGGCCCGAATGTGTCAAATCTAGGCACGTAAATCAGGCCCCCTGCAAAGCTTAACCCTTTGGGTTGGTTGGATTAGGGCTGAATTTTAAAAAAGTTTCAATCCCTTTTCTTTCCTGTTGGCAATATTTGGATAAAATATACCTAGTCCTTTCGGTGGAATAGAGGAAAGTGGCGTGACCGTCACTTTCATGCTTGTTTGCATTGGTTCAGGTATTGCGCTCTTTCCAAGAAAGAGGGCTGACTTTTTCATAGAGCCAATGATATTGCCTTACCATCTGGTTGGTCCGCGTGAAGCGAAAGCCCAACCAACAGATGGTTAACAAAATTGCAAAGTTGATCAAATAATACTGCAGCGACAGCAGCTCACCCTCATAGAGGGCAAAATGCAAGAAACGAACAGCTGCAGTTAAAAGCGCCATATATAAGATCATCTGTGTGACAGGACGCCAACTGAGAGCGATACCGCGGCCGGACATCCAAGCTGCGCCACCACCCAAAAAGATGGTGACGACCATAAATGCGGCGAAGGAATTTCCCCAAAGAATGGACATGATTTTTCCTTTTCCCTTTAGTGCCGTCCACCTTCCAGATAAGCAGCCTGAACTTCTGGGTTTTCCAAAAGCTCGTGACCACCACCTGTCAGGGTGATTTGACCGTTGATCATGACATAACCACGATGGGCCAGTCTGAGGGCGTGGAACGCGTTTTGCTCTACAAGGAAGACCGTCAGGCCCTGTTTTTCATTCAGTTCCTTGACGACCTCAAAGATCTGTTTGACCACCAGAGGCGCCAGTCCAAGTGAAGGTTCGTCGAGCATCAGTAGTTTGGGTCGGGACATCAGAGCTCTGGCGATGGCGAGCATTTGTTGCTCTCCGCCGGACAGGGTGCCTCCGCGCTGATTTTGCCGCTTCTCCAAAATGGGGAAGAGGTCAAATACCATGCGCAAGTCTTCTTCCATATGCTCATACTTGATGACAGAGGCGCCCATTTGCAAATTTTCCTTCACCGTCATGCGGCCGAAGATCCGGCGGCCTTCTGGTGACTGGGCAATGGCTTTATGAGCGATCTGGTGGGTAGGCATGTCGGTGATGTCTTCACCGTTGTAGATGATCTTGCCTTCCCGTGCGCGGGTGATGCCGCACACGGTCATCATTGTGGTCGATTTTCCGGCACCGTTGGCGCCAATGATGGTGACGATTTCACCCTCATTGACATCAATATCGATGCCGCGTAGAGCAACGATTTTGCCGTAATAGGTTTTTACGCCCCTTAGGCTCAGGAGTGGCTCGCTCATGAGGTTTGCTCCTCCTTGTGCTTGAAGTGTGCTTCGGCTTCGGCGTCAGCAATCTCTTCGTCATCAACACCCAAATAGGCAGCGATCACCGCAGGATCATTTTTAACATGCTCGGCGTCACCATCCGAAATTTTGACACCATAGTCGAGAACGACCACGTGATCGGAAATTTCCATTACCATGGACATGTCATGCTCTATGAGCAGCACGGCGGTGTCATCTAATTTGCGAATAGAATAGAGCAAGCTGTTCAGCTCTTGGGTTTCCTTGGGGTTCAGTCCTGCGGCCGGTTCATCAAGGCAGAGCAATTCGGGGTCGGTACACATGGCGCGAGCGATTTCAAGCCGCCGTTGGTCGCCATAGGGCAGGTCTGCTGCAGGATCATCAGCACGATCAATCAGATCGATGCGCTCTAGCCATGCTTTGGCTTTCTCGACGGAATTTCTCTCCGAGTTAAGAAACGATTTGAGACCAAAGATGCCGCTAATGCTGTAGTTGGACGCTTTCATTAGCTTGTTATGCTGAGCAATCATGAGATTTTCCAGAACAGTCATGCCTGCGAAAAGGCGGATGTTCTGGAAAGTTCTGGCTACTCTGGCGTAACGTGCGATCTCAAAATCCGGAATCTGCTCGAGGAAGAATTCCTCTTCGTTGGACCGCCGCATCGTGATGCGGCCTTCGGTCGGCTTATAGAAACCGGTGGCACAGTTAAAGACCGTGGTCTTGCCAGCTCCATTGGGGCCGATCAACGCAGTGATGTCATTGCGACCTACCTCAAAAGAGAGGTCGTCGACCGCCACCAGACCACCAAAGCGCATGGTTAGATGCTCAATGGTCAGGATTGGATTGTCTTTCCAAGTGGTCATCCTTCACCCTCCGCAACAAGATCGCCGGAAACAGCTTTTTTCTCTTTGAGATAGACAGATGGTTCACGGCTGGAAACCAAGCCGCGCGGCTTCCAAATCATGATGAGCACCATGAGCAGGCCAAACACCAGCATGCGCAGTTCTTCGAGGTCTCGGAAGACTTCGAAACCACCGATCATGATGATGGATGCGATAACCACACCAAGTTGGCTACCCAATCCACCCAGAACCACAATCGCCAAGATGATGGCGGATTCGATGAAGGTGAAACTTTCAGGTGAGATAAACCCCTGCCGTGTGGCGAAAAAGGCACCGGCAAACCCGCCAAACATTGCACCCAACGAGAAGGCCGTCAGTTTGGTGGTGGTGGTGTTGATGCCCAATGAGCGACAGGCAATCTCGTCTTCCCGCAATGCTTCCCATGCGCGCCCTATAGGGAGCTTGCGCAGACGCATGGTTACGAAGTTGGTGATTAGCGCGAGAATAAGGATCAGGTAAAACAGGAAGATCACTTTATGCAACGAGGAATAGTCGAGCCCGAAGAATTCTGCAAAACCACCTTTACGGGTGAATTCCAACCCGAAGAAAGACGGACGTGGAATGCGAGAAATGCCATCTGGACCACCGGTGAATTGATACCAGTTGAGCAGAATAACGCGGATAATTTCACCAAAGGCCAGGGTCACAATGGCCAAATAATCACCGCGTAGTCGCAGGACAGGGAACCCAAGGATGATGCCCCAAAAGGCAGCAAGTACGCCAGCCAGCGGCAAGCAGATCCAGAAGGAAAGCCCGAAGTAATGGGCTAACAATGCGTAGGAATAGGCACCTACCGCGTAAAAGGCCACATACCCCAGATCAAGGAGACCTGCTAGGCCAACCACGATGTTCAGACCCCAGCCCAACATGATGTAGGTAAGAACCAAAATGCCCAAGTCGATCATGTAACGATCGCCATAGAAGGGCAGTGTGACGGCAAAAACCAACAAAGCCGGACCGACAAAAGTACCGATTTTGGTAAGGGTTTTGGCCTTTGGCATCATGGCTTGTGTGGCATTGGCGAAGGCATTCTCGCCTTGCCAAACAAACAGACTCATCAGAAAACGGCCAGCAAAGACAACAGCGACCATAGCAGCGACCATTGGCCATTGGCTTTCAATGACAAGGCCACCCGTTGCTGTTTTGGTTCTAAGGCCAACCATGACAACGGTAAGCCCCAATGTCACGAGTGCCGCCATGCCCGCTTGCTTAAGCGCGGAGCCGACACGGCTATCAATAAAAGATGACATATCAGACCTTCTCCACTTCAGGCTTGCCGAGCAGGCCAGATGGCAAGAAGATCAATACGATTGCAAGTATTGAAAAGGCTGCGACATCTTTATATTCGACTGAGAAATAGCCAGACCAGAATGTTTCGATCAGTCCGATCAGCAATCCTCCGAGCATAGCACCGGGCAGAGAGCCGATGCCGCCCAAGACGGCTGCTGTGAAGGCCTTGACGCCAGCAAGGAAGCCAATGAAGAAGTCAATCACACCGTAATAGAGCAGGAACATGACGCCTGCGACAGAAGCAAGGGCCGCGCCCATTACAAAAGTCAACGAAATGGTGCGGTCTACATTGACGCCCAACAATGCTGCCATTTTCTGATCCTGCTCACAGGCGCGCTGGGCGCGTCCGAGCGACGTTTTGTTAATCAGGATGGTAAAGCCAGCCATCAACACCACGGTGGTGACAATGATCAGAATCTGCATGTAAGATAGCTGAACAATGAAACCATCATTTTCCATGAGTTCGAAACCACCTGTGATTTGTGGCGCAAGTGGTTTTACGCGTGCGCCCTGTACGATCTGTACAAAGTTTTGTAGCACGATTGACATGCCGATCGCTGTAATCAGTGGTGCGAGGCGAAATGAGCCACGCAGCGGACGATAGGCAATGCGTTCGACACTCCAACCCCAAACTGATGTCATCAACATGGAGACGATAAGGACGATTAAGAGCACGACAGGAAGGAAGGTGATCCCTAAGGCCGTGATCGCTAGCAGTGTTATCAGGGCTATAAAGGCTCCCACCATAAAGATGTCACCGTGGGCAAAGTTGATCATGCCGATGATGCCATAAACCATGGTATAGCCGATGGCGATTAGGCCATAAATTGAGCCTAGCGCAATGCCATTGATCAGCTGTTGTATAAAATATTCCATTTGACTCGCTGTTCCTTGACTCCCTGTGGCTTGGTCGCCACTTATTTATTGGAAAGTGTGCATATTTTTTTATTGGAGATAAACTTCTCACTATAACTTTTTAGCAAGAAGTCAGGTTTTAGACAATTCTTTCAGCTCTAAATTTAGCGAATATTTGCCAATTATGGGATAAGTGTCCAAAATTTAGTCAGTTTCATGCAAGTTTGGCGGAGATTTGGCGCAAGTCTCCCGCTGAATGAGATGATTGATTGCATAATAGTCATATTATTGGGAATAACCTGCCTTGGCGTATAAACTATAGTCTATATAACTGCGAATGCCTGCTTTTTGACTTGGATTTGCCCAGAAAAGAGGCCTTTATTTAGCGTGCCGGACAACCAGAAAATAGTGATTATGTATAAGTACTTAAGTAGAGTTAAGCAAGAGGCTGGTCGTGAAAATCAGTGAAGCGGCAAAACAAATTGACCTGCCGGTAAAAACCCTCCGATATTACGAGGAAATCGGTTTGGTGGTTCCTGCGCGTGGTTCTAATGGATATCGCATATATCGCGATGGAGATCTGATTAGGTTGCGGCTTGTGGGGCGGGCGCGTCAGTTGGGCTTTGCGATTGATGATTGCCGTAGTTTGCTCGCTCTTCAGGCCGATGATATGCGTGCGAGTGCAGATGTGAAGCGGATTGCGACAGCACATCTTGCGGTCGTCGACGAAAAAATTTCTCAACTACAGGTGTTGAGAGGAAGCCTTGCTCCGCTTGTAGATGCTTGTCGGGGGGATGAAGAGGCCGATTGTGCAATCTTGAATGACTTTGCTCAGCCTATCTCATAATCAGCCTGTCTTACAAGGAGCACAAGGAAGCTGTCTTTTTATTGTGATAGCCATTTATCACAATGGACCTTATAGCAACCCCAACCCACGGAAACTGGTGTGGCCGTTGCGGGCGACAATGATGTGATCGTGGATGGAAATACCGAGCGGTTCGGCGGCTTCGGCCACCTGTTTGGTCATGTCAATGTCCGCGCGTGAGGGTGTCGGGTCGCCGCTTGGGTGATTGTGCACCATGATAAGCGCCGTGGCGGACAGCTCCAAAGCGCGCTTGATCACCTCACGGATATATACCGGTGTGTGGTCGACAGTGCCGGTCTGTTGAACTTCGTCGGTAATCAGGGCGTTTTTCTTGTCAAGGAAGATGACACGAAACTGCTCGATATCATTGAATGCCATCGATGTGCGGCAATGGTCTAATACGGCTTTCCAAGAAGAAAGGACCGGGCGCTCTTTGACTTGCCCGTGCGCAAATTCTGCCGCGGCGGCGTGAATGAGCTTCAATTCGGTGACGACAGAAGGGCCGATGCCTGCAAACTCCAACAACAGATGGTCCGGCGCTGCTAGAACTTCGGCAAAGGAACCGAAGCGTTTTAGCAGATCCTTGGCAAGTGGTTTGGTGTCTCGGCGCGGAATGGCGCGAAACAGGATCAATTCCAGCAACTCATAATCATGCAGGGCGGTGGGGCCGGAATCGCGGAATTTTTGCCGCAATCGTTCCCGATGACCCATGAAATGAGGCTGGCCAGATGCTTCCTTAAATCCGCCCATGCGCTGTTTCCCTATGTTTGCCCATTACCATAAGGTGGTTTGTCAAAGCCCGCGGGAGACAAGGTGAAGATCTCACAGCCGTCTTCTGTTATGCCGATGGAATGTTCAAATTGAGCGGATAAGGACCGATCACGCGTAACTGCGGTCCAGCCGTCTGATAGCACTTTGACGTGCGGTTTGCCCAGATTGATCATCGGTTCGATGGTAAAGATCATGCCCGGTTTCAGCTCGACCCCTTCGCCCCACTGGCCATAATGAAGAATGTTGGGAGAATCATGAAACAGGCGGCCTAGACCATGGCCACAGAAGTCTCTCACCACGCCGCAGCGTTCATTTTCGGCAAATTCCTGTATTGCAGCGCCGATGTCCCCCGTGGTGTTGCCCGGTTTGGCAGCTTCGATGCCAATCATGAGGCTTTGATGGGTGACTTCAATCAAGCGCTCAGCTGCACGTTTGATGTGGCCAACCGGATACATGCGGGAGGAGTCGCCGTGCCAGCCGTCTAGAATGTAGGTAACATCCACATTGACGATGTCGCCTTCTTTTAACGGCTTGTTGTTGGGTAGGCCGTGGCAAACCACGTGATTGATAGAAGTGCAAGTGTATTTGGTGTAACCGCGGTAATTCAATGTCGCGGGCAAGGCATTGTGTTCGGCGCCAAATGTCCGGATGAAGTCGTCGATTTCCTGTGTCGTGGTGCCTGGCTTGACCAGTGCTACCACGCCATCCAATGCTTTAGCCGCCAGCTGACCTGCCCGACGCATGCCTTCAAATCCATCTTCGCCATAAAGACGAATGTCACCTGTGTTTCGCAGTGGGCCGTGGCTGGCCTCAATATAATTTACCATTGCGTCGTTCCGATTTGAGTTCTTTCTCCATGGATATCGCTCCCTGCGCAAATGTGCAAACAAGAAGCAGGGGAAAACTGTTCTTTACCACCGCAACCATTGGTTCGGGGCGTGTCATTCCACAAAGGGGATCGGTTGGTTGAGCGTTATGGCTTGTGTTGTGATGGTGCAATCATAAACAAGGGCCTCTACGCCACGCTTTTGGGCGTTTTGAAAGTGTTGCGCATAGGTGGGGTCGAGATCTGCGGCCAGAGAGAAGCGTTTTGCATCGGTACGCTGTACCAAATAGAGCATGACGGCCCTATGGCCTTCCTCGACCATGTCGCCCAATTCAACCAGATGTTTTGCACCGCGTTTGGTAACCGAATCCGGGAATTCCGCCAAGTCTGACTGGCGCAATAGATGGGCGTTTTTGACCTCGACATAACAATCTGGCCGCCCATCTCCCTCTAGCAACAAATCAATGCGGCTGTTCTGGCCATACTTTACTTCACGGCGCAGGGTCGGGTAGCCGGTGAGTTCTTTGATTGTTCCAGCAAGGATTGCTTCTTCTACAATGCGATTTGGGTGGGCCGTGTTGATGCCGATCATCGCTTCACCCAGTGCCATAAGCTCCCAACTGTAGGCAAGCTTGCGTTTGGGATTGTTGGATTTTGATAACCAGACGCGGGATCCGGGCTCTTTTAGTCCTAACATGGAGCCGGGATTGGCGCAGTGGGCTGTGACGATGCTGCCATCATCCAACTCTACATCTGCGAGAAAGCGTTTATAGCGCTGAATCAGTCGGCCGGGGATGAGGGGTGCTTCAAATTTCATAATTGGATCTCGGCAAAAGCAAAGGGGCAATGGGAGCTGAGCTGGCGGTAGGAAAAAATCCAATGCGAGGGTCTTTACGTATCTTTTAGGCTATCGGTTGGTGATATGGCTATCTTCTTGTTAAGATTTGATGTGGACCATGGCGGCCCACTTGTGAAGAGCGGATGTATGGATTAAAGCGAAGTGCATTCTTCAAGCTTGTAGTAAGAGAGGCCATTGTGGGCCTTGCGAGAGTATATGGCAATGAATGCAGATATAATAACAGCAGCCGTGCTTGTTATCGGAGACGAAATTCTCTCAGGCCGAACCAAGGACAAGAATGTCGGGTTTATTGCTGACTATCTGACACAGCTGGGGATCGATCTTAAAGAGGTCCGTGTGGTGTCCGATGACGAGGCCGCTATCGTTGAGGCCGTTAATGCGCTGCGGAAGCGCTGGACCTATGTTTTTACCACTGGTGGCATCGGGCCGACCCATGATGACATCACTGCTGATTCTGTGGCTGCTGCTTTTGGTGTTGGGATCGATCATGATGCGCGTGCGATGGCCATTTTGGAGGCCCATTATGCCAAAATGCCTAACGCCGAGTTTAATGATGCCCGCAAACGGATGGCACGCATTCCGTTTGGAGCGGATCTGATTGAAAATAAAGTCTCCAGTGCCCCCGGCTTCAGGCTGGAAAATGTGCACGTGATGGCCGGTGTGCCATCGGTCATGCAAGCCATGATGGATGCCATTGCGCCGACCTTGAAGGGTGGGCGTCATATGATCAGTTTAACCATTGATAGCGGGTTGGGTGAGGGGATCGTCGCCGGTCCTCTTGCTGACGTGCAAAAGGCTCATCCATCGGTTGTGATCGGATCTTATCCCTATATTCGAGGCGATATTTTTGCCACCAACATCGTAATGCGCAGCAGGGATCAGTCTAAGCTGGACACTGCTGCTTCTGCCATTGAAGCTATGCTGGCGGACCTAAAAACTCAACAACAGGCTCAATTCTAGGGTATATAAGGGCTTTGCCCCAGATGCCGATGCACGATTGAGAGAAGGAAACACTCATGTCAGAAGATACATCCAATGCTTTTCCTGTTTATTGGGAACAGTTCCATAGAGACTGCCGTGCCCTTGCTTGGCGGTTGAAGGGCGTTTCCGAGTGGAAAGCAATCGTCTGTATTACCCGCGGTGGATTGGTGCCTGCGGCGATTATTGCCCGTGAGCTTGGTGTGCGGATGATTGATACCGTCTGTGTTGCGTCCTATCATGATTATGAAACTCAGGGCGGTATGGACGTTATCAAGCCGATTGACCCTTCTGTGGTGGATGTTGAAGGTGGTGAAGGTGAGGGCGTTCTGATCATTGATGATCTGGTGGATACAGGTAAAACGGCCAAAGTTGTGCGCGCGATGCTGCCAAAAGCCCATTTTGCGACCGTCTATGCCAAACCAATGGGCCGTCCATTGGTGGACACGTTTGTGACCGAGGTTTCGCAGGATACATGGATCTATTTCCCATGGGATATGGGGTTGCAGTTCCAGGCTCCGATTGCCAAGAAACATCAAGGCTGAGGTCTCTCGCAGATCGACAATTGGTGTTTTAAGAAGCGACCGGCTATAATCCGGCCGCTTTTTGTATTTTGGCTGTTGGCTAATGGGCCTCTTGTGGATGGTGGTGCGAGCATTGCTTGCAATTGTCTTGCTCTGGTATTAGCAATGGTCGGACTCGCGTTTGCGGGTTTGAGTGCGGGCGTGATGGAATGGTAGACATACAGGACTTAAAATCCTGAGGCCCTAGGCCGTGCGGGTTCGAGTCCCGCCGCCCGTACCAAAAAATCCAGAAACTGAAATTATTTGGTGAAGTTACGCTCGATCGGCTGACACATTTTCACTTTTGCGTCTTCTTGAGATCCACTGTTTTGCAATGGGTATGGCTGAGGAAGCCAGCGCAAAATCGCCCTGCGCACAATCACAGAGAGTTCCATTGGCTCCCATTTATAAGTGAGGGCCACTATCTAACTTGGAGACGCCAAGGGGGGCTGGTTTGGCGATTGCGTTTGCAAACCAGCAGCCATTGTTACGGTTGCAGCACTGCTGCTCCGGTGGTTTGTCTGGCTTCGAGCGCTTGATGGGCTTGAGCTGCTTCGCGCAGAGGCCGTTTGGAGACCACATCAGCACAAATATCTTGGCTCAGCAGACGGCCAAACAGATCGGCGGCTCGCATTTCCAGGTCGGTGCGATCTGCGACATAGTCAAACAATACGGGGCGATTTGCAGAGAGTGATCCTTTGGCTAGGTCGGAGAGTTTGAAATCCTCAATCATGCCGGAAGACTGACCGAAATTGACAAACATGCCAAAGGGCTTAAGGCAGCTCAGTGAGCCGCGCCAAGTGTCCTTTCCGACGCTGTCATAGACAGCTTCACAGCCAGCACCAGCTGTTAGCTCCATCACCGCTTCGGCAAAACTGACAGCGCTGTAGTTGATCACATCGCTATAGCCATGTTTGAGGGCGAGGGCGACTTTTTCCTCGGTGCCTGCCGTGCCGATCGCTCTTGCTCCGAGCGCTTTGAGCCACTGACCCAGAAGCAAACCAACACCACCTGCCGCCGCATGGACCAGCACGATGTCTCCGGGTTTGACATGGTAGGACGATGTCACCAGATATTGTGCGGTTAGTCCTTTAAGCATTACGCTGGCGGCAAGGTCGTCTGATATGCCTTCGGGCAGTAAGACTAGGCGGTCAGCAGCAAGCACGCGGCGTTCTCTGTAGGCACCTGACTTTAGCACATAGGCGACTCTATCTCCGGGCTTTAGATTGTCTACGCCTGCTCCAACGGCTTCAACGACACCGGCGGCCTCGGCTCCGGGTATCATTTTGTCTTCTGCCCAAGGGTACAGTCCCGAACGATTATAGACATCGATAAAATTAACACCGATTGCAGTGTGACGAACCAACGCTTCTCCTGGGCCGGGTGTGCCTGTTTCCAGCGCGCACCACTCCATGACTTCCGGACCGCCAGGTCTGGAAGCAACAAGTGCCATATCCATTTTTCTCTCCGATTAATGGTTGCCGTGATTGGTAGCAACGCTCTAATTTTGCTATTCGGCTCGGTTTTAGGCCACGAATTCGGGATCGATGGGGACCTGCATGCCGGTGACAAGATGGTTGGTCTGAGCTGCCAAGCTGACGATAGACAGCAGCTCACCATAGGTTTCATCGCTCATCCCTTTGGCCCGCGCCTGAGCGGTATGGGAATGAATGCAATATTGACAGGAATTGGCGATGGAAACTGCGATATAGATCATCTCGCGGGTCATCGGGTCGATGTTGCCTTCAACCATCATTACGGCTTTCAGGCCTTCCCATGTGCGTTTCAGCAGGGCGGGGTCATTGGCCATTGCGCGCCAAAAATTGTTGATGAAATCAGTCTTGCGTGCAGCGCGGATATCATCAAATACCTCTTTCACTGCCGGAATTTTTTCAGCCTCAGCATCTGTGATCAGTTTGACTGTAGCCATAGTTCTTTTCCTCTCAAGCGTGCGCCCAGTCCATATAAAGGGAACGAGCTCTTTTTGTTATCGGTCCGTAGTCCAGCGTCCGGTCATCAAAGCCAATAATGGGGACCACTTTGGAAATGTTGCCGGTAGAGAAGATCTCGTCAGCATTGCGGAAGTCTTCCAAAGTTAGTGTGATCTCATGAACCTTCACACCAGCTTGTTGCAGCAGGGCAATGACGCGTTGGCGCGTGATGCCATTCAGGAAGGTTCCATTTGGCACTGGCGTGAATACTTCACCGTCCCGCACCATGAAGACATTTGACGTCGCCAATTCCGCGACATTTCCTGCGCAATCGGTTACAAGGGCATTGTGAAAGCCTTTGGCCTTTGCTTCACGCATCATGCGTGCATTGTTGGCATAGAGGCATGCGGCCTTGGCATTGACGGGCATAACCGAAAGAGTTGGCCGACTAAAGCTGGTTGTTGTGATCGTAAAACCGGTTGGCTCGACCATCGGCATTTCTTCAAGGCAGAGGGCAAAGTCGGTAGAAGAGGCCAGTGGTGGCACGGTTCCGACGTCACTTTCCTCAGCCCAATACATCGGGCGGATATAGATGTCGGTCCCCGGCGCAAATTTTTTCAAGCCCTGCATGGTGAGGGCTTCAATCTCTTTGCCTGTCAATGTGGGGGTAAGGCCCAGTGCTTGGGCGGAGGCATTGACGCGCTCGCAATGCAGATCAAGATCGGGGGAGACACCCTCAAACAGGCGGGCTCCGTCGAAAACAAGAGAGCCGAGCCATGTCGCATGGGAGGCTGCGCCCAAAATGCGAACGTCGCCTTCTTGCCATTTGCCTTTATAATAGGTCCACATCGTACGGTCAGACGCCATCGATTTTCTCCTTTTTGTTCTTCTCGTTATTGGTTGTTAGCTGGGCGGTTTTATCAATGGACCGCCGCATACATAATTTTTTCTTCTGTCGCTTCCACGGGAGAGAATTCTTCCACAATACGCCCTTGTCTACAGACAAGGATCCTGTCCGAAAGGTTCATGATTTCCGGTAGGTAGGATGAGATAACCACAACGGCCAATCCTTGATCGGCCAAGCCGTTGATAATCTGGTGGATCTCGGCAATTGCGCCTACATCGACTCCGCGTGTCGGTTCGTCGAAAATGACCAGATTGGGTTCCTGAACCAACCCTTTGCCGATCACAACTTTTTGCTGGTTGCCACCAGAAAGCTCAACAACACGGGCGTTGTCATTGATTGCCCGGACATTCAGTTTTTTGGACCAATCTTCCGCAACGGCATGTATTTCCTTGTCGCTGACATACCAAGCTTTGTTGTGGCCTGCGGCGATCAGGCCGGCATAGATGTTTTCCGCGATTGACATGGTTTCGAAAAAGCCTTCGCTTTTGCGGTCTTCTGTCACATAGACAATGCCGTCTTTCACCGCTTGTTGCGGGACGTAATATCGGGAGGGCTTGTCGTTCAAAACAATAGAGCCGCCTCGTAAGAAGTCTCGCTTATAGATGCCGGAAACAATTTTGAATGTTTCTGTCCGACCCGATCCAATGAGACCGAAGACGCCGGTGATCTGGTCGGAGAAAATTGAAAATGAGTTGTTGCGCACCATAGCGCCCATAGAGATGTCCTGAACGGACAGGACCTTTTTGCCCGCTTTGCGCAAGTCGGATTCGGAACGATTGCGATATAATTCGCCTGACAACGTTCGGCCCACCATGGAGGCGATGATGGTGTCGCGGGTAAAGTTTTCCGTTTTGTCGCTTGCAACCATTTCGCCATCACGCAGGATCGTTATCCTATCTGAAATCATCAAGGCTTCTTCAAGAGCGTGACTGATGAAAATGATGGATACGCCGCGCTCTTTCAGGCGATTGATCAGAGCAAAGAAATGACGTTTCTCTTCCGGTGTTAAAGTCGCGGTGGGTTCATCAAAGATAATCACTTCAGCATTGTGATGAACGGCACGGGCAATCTCTACCATCTGTCGCTTCGCCGCACCGAGAGTGGCGACCAAGGCGGTCGGATCGACGGAGAAATTCAAAGATTGCAGAAATTGTTGGGCCGAAATATAGGTGCCACGTAGGCGATTGAGGAATTTTTCCGATCCCAGATAGAGATTTTGCGCCACGGTCATGGAGGGCACAAGACTGGTTTCCTGAAACACCATTGCGACCCCGGCATCAAGTGCCTCGTTCGGAGAGGTAAAGATTGTTTTCTGGCCATGAAAATACATGCTGCCGTCGGTTGGTTCCACAACGCCCGCCATCATTTTCGTTAAGGTTGATTTTCCAGCTCCATTCTCACCAAGCAGTGCGTGGACTTCCCCCTGTCGAAGCTCGAAGTCGACATGCTGGACAGCAGGAACGCCGCGATAGGCCTTGGTGATCTTGTCCATGCGAATGATGGGTTCCATGTCAGTGGCCCTTTGCATTTGTGTCAGCAATCTCAATTAGGCAATCGCCCCCCTTTGAGGCAATGATGAGCCGTCCCTCATGCTCTATGGCGCTACAAACACCGTGGCGCGTGCCGTTGGCGCGGCTATGCATGCTGGTTAAGGGGTTCATATTTGCTCCGAGCCGGACGACGAGCCCATAAGAGCGGGCAGGAGACCACGCTTTGTGTACGCCCATGGTGCGAATGCTGCCGCATTGCAGTGGCTCAAGGAAGCTGCGGCCAGAACTCAGTGCTGGGGCGATCCAGTATTCGCGCGGGACGGTGGCCATCATGTCATAGCGATAATGGGTCTCTTGCAGCACGAATTCGATCAAGCGATTGCGAGGCGCAAAAACGGAAAGAATGGCTCCGCCGTCTGCTGTGGGGGACAGGCGGGCCGGATAGCCGGGAATATGATCGATGAGGAGCGAAATGTTTTTATCCGCATCAATTTGCATCAGCCGATGGCGCCAGCTTTCTGAAAAAACGACACGACCGCCACTCAATGGGCATAGGCCACTGGGATAGGCAAGATTGTCTGCCATCTTATGAAAGGCTTCACTTGGCTGGTGGCGAACCCAAAGCGAACCGGTGGCGCGTTTGTTCATCAGATCTGCGGCCCAGTCCGAACATGTATGCTCAGACGATCCATTGGCCAGCCATAAAGCACCATTGTATGAATAGGCGAGGGCTGTGATTGCGCGGATCTCTTCTAGAAGGTGGATTGGTTCTCCTTCTATCAAAAGCTGGCCTGTTTCCAGCGCTACAGCCAATTGCCCCTCTGGCGAGACAGCAAGTGCCGTAATCGGAGCTTCGAAATTCTTCAAGAGCTCAGGCGTTTTGTCCGGGTTGATAACATAGATGGCATTGCCAGAGGTCGCGATGATATCCCCATTGAGGATTGCCAGATTATCTGCTTCTGCCAAATCGCATAGAAGTGCAGCGTCATCCAACTCTGTGTTGGGCCGGAAAGCACCATCCATCGGCGGTATTGTCACAGCCTTACCGCGAAAGAAATCGAGGATCGGGTCAAAAATCATGCTTTTTCTCCCCAATAGGAAGTCATGCCTGTCCAGCTTTCGTCCGCACCATCGATTTCATACCGTCCGATGCGATTGTTTAGAATGCCACCGATAAAGAGTTGGCCCTTATGCTCGCGCATGGAGGTCACCATCGAATGGGATTGTCCTGTCAGGTCGCCAAAGGTCTGAATGATATTGGCACTATCATCGAATTTGACGATGCCACCTGTGTTGATGTTGGGGAAGAGCCAGTCGTCCTGTGGCAAACGTCGGGTCATACGCTTGCGCATGGCCGGATGTCGCAACGAGAGATCGAAGCTGGGTGTCCGCATTCCGAGCCAAGCCATCCAGTAGGTGCCATCTGATGCGCGGTTGATATTGTCTGTGTAACCCGGCATATCTTTGATAACGCATTCGGCAGTGCCTGCCTTGGGACCTTCCAGCCAATAACGGTGGATCCGGCAGGCCCAGCTTTCGGAAAAATAGAGCGACTTGCCGTCGTGGGCGATACATACGCCGTTGGTGTAGCGATAGCCATCGAGCAGGGTTTTGGTTGAGCCATCCTTGGGATCATAGACCAAGAGACGTCCCGTGCCGCGGTTTTCGATCGAATCCAACGCCCATTCGTGCGCATCATAGCGCTTGGTGGAGTCGGTGAAATAGATCTTGCCATCGGCTGCGATGTCTAGGTCATTGGGGTCACGCAAGCGAGCATCATCGACAATGGATGTCCAAGATCGTTTTGTTTCTGCCGTAAGACGTGTGACTTCCCGTTCTGGAGAAATTTTGTATAGCCCCATAGCGCCAACGCAGGTGATCAGGTTTTGATCGCTGTCGAAAGCCAGACCGAGGGGGAAGCCTCCCACATGGGCAAAGACTTCCGAGCGTTTATAGTCGGGCGCGAAAAAGCGAACGATCTCTCCGTGGCGGGTGCCGCAATAAAGATTATCTTCCCGATCGAGTATGACATCTTCCGGCCCTTCCAATTCGCCAAGCCCAATATGATCGGCTTTAGAAAGGCTATTGTTGAGAGAGTAGGGGGATCCAGAGCCGGGCTCGGCGGACAAGGCTTCTCCCATTTTGAGATAAACAGGAGCAACATAGACCTCGTTGAGGACCTTGTGTCGGTTCTTGAGCCAGCGGATGTCGATGGTTACCGCGACAGCCAACATGATGCCGAGTACCATTTGGTTGGTACCGGTACCAAAACCAAGACGGATGAGGCCGTTGGTCATGATCAGAACGATAATGGCTCCCATCATGCCTTTGGTCACAGAGCCACGACCGCCCCCCAGACTGTTGCCGCCGACAACGGCTGCCGTTAAAGCGAGGATTTCGAGATTGAGACCTGTTCCGGGCCCCGCACTGCTTAGGCGCGTGGCAATAAGAAAACCGGCGATACTGGCGCAAAAACCCGAGAAAACATAGGTCATAAAGACCGTTCGTCGCACGCGAATGCCGGCATTATGTGCTGATCGACGAGAGCCGCCGACGGCTTGAATGTGCCAACCGGGGCGGGATCGTGTAAGTACAATATGAGTGATAAATGCAAGAAGCAGGGCTGTCAGGATTGGAACCGAGAAGCCATAAATCGTGCTGTCTCCAATGAAATCCCAAGTGTCTGATGATGCCATCGACATCTGTATTTCGGCACCATATTTGACGATTAGAATATCAAAGACAGCGCGGCCAATGATGAAGGTTACCAGCGTTGTGAGGAATGCACGCAACCGCAAAAAGCCGATAAGATATCCGTTGATCGCACCGCAGGCGATGCCCGTGCCAATCGCCGCCAAAAGCGCGACCCAGACCGGCGCATCGAAAATGAAAAAGGTTGAGACTGATGCAAAGGCCGCCAGAGCAAAGATCGAGCCGACAGACAAATCAATGCCACCACCCAGCATAACGACGGTCAAGCCCGTTACCACGATAGAGAATTCACCGAGCTGGCGCGTGGATTCTTGCAACGAATAGAGCTTGAAGAAACCCGGTATAGCCGAGCCGAATGTCGCCACAGTGATCACCAAGGCAATAAACGGAATGGCATTGTCCGTCCAGCGTTTGGTCAGGATCTCGCCGACGAGGTGATCGGGGATTAAATTATAGCGCCAGGCTTGTATGCGTTCACGAAGGGCCATCTATCAGGATTCCGACGACTTGGTCCATCTGGCCCTTCGCATATAGACAGGAAAAGGGCCAGACAAAATATAAGCAGGATAGGGCGGCATCACCGAAAGTTTGGGGCTGCCGCATGGATGGGAGGCGTGGTTTCGGGTGACCATGGACCACCCGAAACATTTGAGAAGGAAACTTATCCGTCTCTGTTGGATTTACTCTATGCCGGCTTCAGCCTGTAACGCCTTGAGATCCCAACAGCTATCGGGACGCAAGTTGTCCTTCGTTGTTGCTTTCAACAGGGTGTAAATGTAGGGAGCTGACGTTCCGGGTTGCTGGCCGCTTTGCAGCAGGTATTTGATGATTGCCACCATGTTGTGGGTCTCGCGAGCCAACTCAGTCATGACAACAGCACCGTAAGTACCATCAGCGATGCGATCACAGTCTGCCGTTTGCTCGCCACCGCCGGTGGTGACGAGGAAGACTTCATCCTGTTTGCCCGCGTCACGAATGGCCGCAGCTGCGCCTGTTGCGTCGCCGTCCCAGAAATCAATGATGCCGCAAATATCAGGATTTTGCTGCAGCATCGTGGTGGTCACATTGCGAGATGTGGTTGCATCCCAGTTGGAATCCGGTTTTGCAACGACTTCGAAATCAGGATATTTTTTGAGCACTTCCATGATGCCCGCATATTGAAACAGGCTGGTTGCATTGACCTGATCGCCTTGCACAAGGCCGATTTTTTTGGAAGAATCCGGTCCGCAGCCCTTCACCACTGCTTCGGCTTCCAGTCGTCCCAATTCCGCCCAGTCGCTTCCGATGTAGGCATCCGCTTTGAAGTTTGCCGGATTATCGATGAGGATCACATAGATGCCGGCTTTCTGTGCCCGCTTCATCAGTTTGGAATAGGAGTTCATATCGGGAGACATGACAATCAGCACGTCTGGTTTGTTTTCCGATGCAATTGCTTCGGTGATGGCTTGTGCGCCTGCTTCCACACTCCAGTTGGGATCGCGTGTTTCCAAAATACCCTCAAAGGCGGCGACTTCGCGTTTCAAAATGGCGGTCCAACCCTGAGCAAGGTCGAAACCCATAGCCATCGGTACGAGCATGATGCGCTTGCCCTTCAGGGCATCGGCATAAACCTTTGGCGCCGGATCTGCTGCCGAGGCCTGTGGTACAAGGGCAGCGCAACTGATGGAGAGTGTCGCCGTCGCGGCTAAAAGTGTCTTGATGATGTTCATGACTGTTCCTCTATTCAATGATCTGGCGATTGGTTTGTCTTTTTTTGTTTTATTTTTTATTAAATATCACCCTGTTGCGCTGTCTGCTCATCACGTGGGTTTAAGAGTCCGTCGACGATAATTGCACCGAGCAAAATCGCCGACTTGATGAGGTTTTGATACAACAGGGAAATGTCGATGATCGTCATTGCATTCAGCATGATGCCGATGAGTGCGGCGCCGAAAAGCACGTTGCGGACACCTCCTTTGCCGCCAGACAGGCCGATGCCACCAATGACGGCGACCAGCACGATGTCGTACAGCAGGCTGGAATTGACGATACGGGTGTTGATGGAGTGGAGGCTGGCTGCGGTCAGGATGCCGGCGATGAAGGCAACTAAGGCAGAAAGAACATAACGCAACACCATCATCGGGCGTACCGGCATGCCGGCGTTGCGTGCAGCTTCGGGATTGTCGCCAGCGTAATAGACATAGCGGCCCCATTTGCTGTAGCGCAGAAAGAGGAAGGCCGCAAAAGACAAGCCTGCGAAAATAAACACCTCAATAGGCACGTCACCAAAACGGAGGCTACCGAGTATCTCGACCCAATGTCCCGCTGGCACCGGCACCGAATCGGTGGAAATGAGTTGAGACCGCACAAAGCCAAAAACAAAGGACGCACTGGCCAGCGTTACAAAAATTGCAGGCACTTCTGCGTAAGCAACAAGAAAGCCGTTGATCAGGCCAATGCAAATGACACCAGCCAGCGCAAAAGCAAGCGCGCCTCCTTCGCTGACACCACTGCCCAGCATTTGAAGATAACAAGCCACGGACATCGCCATGATCGACACCATGGAGAGATCAATGCCACGACCAATGATGATCACTGACATGCCAAGGGCGAGGATGCCCAGTACAGATACAGATCTGACAACGGATACCAAATTATTTGCGGAGAAAAACCCGGGCAGGGCCAAGGAAGCCAGCGCGAATATTGCAATCGTGATTGCAAAAACAATGCGCTCCTGATTGAGGTTTTTTACAAAGCCCATGCGCGATTACCTACTCCAAGCGTGTGATCTGCATATTTTTGATGCAGTGCAAATTATTGCCTAAACAACAAGCAGCGTAGCTTTAGATGGAATTGCGCGTCCAATGAATAATTTCATTGTGAATCTATGCGAAATTAGAATAGATCAAATTTTAGTGGCTAGAATTTGGCTTCAAATAACGTGCAAATGGCCGTAACGTTCTGTTGATATTGTGTTTTCTGATGCAAGCTGTTCGTTCTGAATGTGAGCACCTAAGGCGTCGACAAATCGCTTTCCGTAGGCAGGCAGGGGGTGACGGATATTCCACATGGCGCAGATGCCAAAGCTGATGAGCTCGCCTTTAAGGGCTATGGGGCGGCACATCAGCTCCTTTGACTGCGGTTCTGACGAAGACGGCACCACCGCAACGCCATTGCCGCCGATCGCCATCGCGAACAGGGTGTGTGGAGAATAGCTCTCCAGAACAATGCGCGGGACTGTTCCGCTGACCCTGCAGGCCGCATCGAACACCTCACGAGAGGCGTGTTTTTTGTTCAAAGAGAGAATAGGCAAATTGAGCAATTGGTCAATTTCGATGCTATCGGGAGACTCACCCAGAAATTCCCTGTCACCAACCGCCAGAAATCCCAGTTTGCCTAAAGGTTTGCTTTCAAATGAGTCTATCGGAGCCGATGGTTCGGCGCTGATTGTTAGATGGAAGAGGCCATCTTGCAGCTTGCCTGCCAACTCCGGACCGCCCCCGTCCTCGAGGCGGATTTCTATATCTGGGTTTTCTTCAGTCCAATGTTTTAGAAAGGAAGGCAGATACCGTTCAATCAATTGTGAACAAGAGCCAATTTTGAGCAGGCCAGTTTCCCCACCCGTCAAGTCGACAGCAAAGGTACGCAGTTCTTTGTCAGCGACCAATACCTTGTTTATCTTGGCGTAGAGTGCTTCACCGTGGGGAGTAAAGCGGATGTTTCTTCCAGACTTTTCAAAGAGCTTCACTCCCAGATAGTCTTCTAGGCTTTTGACCTGTCGGGAGAGTGCGGATTGGGTAATGTTTAACCGCTCCGCAGCTCTTGTGAAATTCATCAATTCAGCGACTGAAACAAAACTGTTGAAATTGCGAATATCCATGGTTGAAAGTCCTAAATGCCCAGAACAGGTATAACGTCTGTTGTAGGAGCAGCTGACACGAATGGAATTTTGATGTCAATCATTCTTGTTATGTCATTGAAGTCATGTGTTTCTCCAGGAGAATATTTGCTTTTACTCTTGTCGAAACTTAATATACTTCGGCGTAAGCAATACAGCGCGCTTTGGTGTCATCCTTGCTAATATGGTCTTTAAGATAGGATAGCTCACCCCGCTTGTGGGCCAAATAAACGTCGACAAACTCCTCGGCAAACCAAGAGCGAACCACGTCATTGTTGCTCAGTCGATCGAGTGCTTCTTCAAGGCTTTGTGGCAGCCGGACATAGCCGCGTTCTGTCAATGCCTCTTCTGACAAAAGCGAGAGATCTTCCTCTGTAATTGCTGGAGGAGCCAAGCCTTCTTCTATGCCTTGTACGCCAGCATGAATGATTGCGGCCAAAGCCAGATGTGGTGAGGCTGACGCGTCGGCAGCGCGGAATTCAAAGTTATATTGCCGCGCAATGCTGTCTTTCTCGGTTGAGGTGACGGGACAGATGCGGACAGATGCTTCTCTGTCTCTAAAACCCAGATTGTTGTAGGCAGCGCTCCAGCGATGGGGTGTCAAACGCAAATAGGACACATCGGACGGCGCGGTAAAGGCGATGATGCTGTCGAGATATTTAAGCACGCCTGCAATGAAAGAACCGGTTAGAGCAGACATCCCGGCTGGACCATCTTCGTCATAGGTGGCTGGTTTACCGTCCTTGTTGAGAAAACTCATATGAATATGCACACCATTTCCGACGGAATCGGGGTCTAGAATGGGGGAAAAACTGACTTGTTCGCTGCAGTGGGCTGCAGTCATGCGCGTGACTTCTCGCAAAATGAGGGCCTCATCCGCGGCGCGGTGGTTTTTGGACGGTCCTATGGTCACCTCATACTGGTCGGGTCCATATTCCTTCATGAAGGTGTCGATATCCAAACCGGCTTTATCAAGCGCAGCCATAAGCGTTTCGCCAAATTTGCGGCGACGGGAGAAGCCGGTCAGGGAATAGCCCTCACCATTGGGTGGTTTGCCACCTTTAAACTGGAATTCATGTTCAAAGGCCGCGCAAAGATCGACATGGCCGAGCTCTTTGAGCCGCTTCAAGGCGTTTTTCAGGATAGATCGGGTACAACAATTCCAAGCGTTGCCGTCAAGATCAGTGACATCGCCAATTATGAAGCGCTCTACTGGGGCTTCGTCTTCAAAATCAATTTCAACGCTAGTCTCGCCATCTGGGATCAACAATAGATCGCCCAGCGCCCCAAAAGGGCTTTCAGCGATGGCATTGAAACAGGTGATTTGAACGTTGGTTGGTGTCCAGCCGACGCCACGTTTGAGGCGTTTTTCCAGATCGCGAAGTGGAAAGGACTTGCCACGAGATTTGCCTGCAATGTCGGGGGTGACTGCAAAGATCAACGGGTTAGTGATCATTATTTTCTTCTCCAAAGTCAATGCGCATGGAATCCCAATGCTCGATGCGCTGCTTGGTTGTCTCCCAATGGGAATCGGCGATGTTGGTCAGGATGGCTTCATTGATGGCAAAAGCGCCGGAATAGCTGTCCCAAAGCGTGTTGCTGTTGATTGGTACGGCAAGAATTTCTGAGGCATGGCGCGCCACGGGCGAAAGCCAGCGATCTGTCATCAGGATGATTTGGGCTTTCCGTTCTTCCGAGGCTGTCCGGGCCAGTTTTAACAAATTGGGTTGGTAACGCCGGAAATCAGCCACAAATAATATGTCGCGCGCGCGCATACGCAGCAGATATTCCGGCCAAATTTCGGGGTCTGCGGGCACGTGATAGACCTTTTCCCGGATCTGACGCAGGTGCCGGGAGAGATATTGCATCAGTGTGTCACTCATGCGCCCTCCGATAAAATAGAGCGAGCGGCGGGGATCCGACAGCATGTCGCAGACCAGTGCGAATTGAGCCTCGGATATGGTCTGGGTGGATTCATCAAGGATGGTTTCAACGCGCGCCAAGAAACTGGAGAGATAGGCTCCTCCCACCGGTGTGCTCATATCTTTGCGTTCAACCGGCGAGGTCTGCACCTGCTTTAATTCCTCGATTAAATGCCGTTGAAAATCCTGAAAACTATGAAACCCCAGTTTGGTAACAAAGCGGGAGATGCTCGGAGCTGACGTCTTTGCGCGTTCGGCAAGAATCTGTATTGGCTCAAGGCCGGCAAACGGATAATCCAGCAAAATCGTTGTGCTGAGACGCCTTTCTGTTGCCGTAAATTCCGACGCGTGGGCTTCGAATTGCTCTCGAACCGTCATGCATTTTCTCCCTTTTGAACCATAATGCTTTATGAAAATTATTTGTCAAATATATTTTTTATATTGACATTGAAAATAATCCATCACTATGGTTGTTAGCAATTAGTCGGAGATTTTACATGCTTGTCACCTCGGGACGTCAGCTGATTTTTTCAGTTTTTGCTATTGTTGTACTGGCGCTTTTGGCGTCTGTCGTCGCTTGGTATATGGGGCCGGCGAGCCAACGCATTCTGGTGGTTTTCTTTGTTTCCTTGATTGCTGTCGTGGCGATCGGGGTCTATAGCGGCAACAGTGGTATTCTCAGTTTTGGCCACGTGTCTTTCATGGCGATAGGCGCTTATGCGTCTTCTCTGTTGACCGTTCCGGCCATGATGAAAGCCGCAACACTGCCTAAACTGCCAGAATGGCTGGCCTCAACCGAGATGGGCCTATTGCCTGCCATCGTGATTGCCTTGCTCTTCACCGCGCTCATCGCAGTGGTGACGGGTGTGATCTTTGGCAAGTTAGAAGGGTCTGCTGCGACCATCGCCACACTCGGGTTGCTGATCATCACACATGGCGTGATTATTGGCTGGCGCGATGTAACCCGCGGTTCCGGTTCTTTCTTTGGCGTGCCAAGGGAGACCACTCTTGTGGTTGCGATGGTCGGTGCCGTGGTTGCCCTAGTTGTTGCGCGCCTCTACCGGGATTCGATTTCCGGCCTCAAATTACGAGCCAGTCGCGAAAATGCTATCGCTGCCAGTGCTGTGGGGGTCAACATAAGACGGGAACGCCTGATCGCATGGGTTCTGAGTGCTATGTTGATGGCCCTTTCGGGCGCATTGATGGCGCATTTTCTCGGCGCCTTCAGCCCAAAAAGCTTCTATTTCACCGTCACCTTCCACCTGTTGGCCATGCTCATTGTTGGCGGTATGACAACTGTGACCGGCGCCATTGCTGGCTCGGTGCTAATAACCATCGTCACTGAGATTTTACGCCATTTGGAAGGTGGATTTTCCCTCGGTTTTATCGACGTTCCACAAATATTCGGCACAACCCAGATCGGTATAGCCCTGCTCATTCTGTTTGCGATGTTCAAAAAATCGGATGGATTGCTTGGCTTGAAAGAGTGGGAAGAACGGCTGATCAAGTTTACACATCCTGCTGTGAGCCAACAGAGCTTGGGTGCTGTTGAGCCTGCTGGTTTTCTCACCGCTCAGGGAATGACCATGCGCTTTGGTGGTTTGACTGCGGTTGATAAAGTCGACTTCCTGCTCAAGCCGGGCGAAATTGTTGGTCTGATTGGACCAAACGGGTCAGGCAAAACCACTTTGCTCAATATGCTTTCTGGCGTTCTTGAGGCTAGTGAAGGGACCTTTAAGATCGGCGATATTGTGCTGGATGGGGTTCCGTCTCATTTTATCGCCGAACACGGCATTGCGCGCACCTTTCAAAATATCCGTCTGTTCGGGCATCTCAGTGTCTATCAAAATGTTCTCGTTGCTGCCCTGTCGACCAACGGTGGAGAGCACGCGCATGGCCGCACGCAATCTGCCTTGGCCAGAATGGGTATGTCGCAGTTTGCTGATATGGAGGCGGGCACGTTGTCTTATGGCGATCAACGCCGTGTCGAAATTGCCCGCGCTCTTGCCTGCCAGCCGAGCCTTCTTTTCCTTGATGAACCTGCTGCAGGCATGAACCGCGAGGAAACCGATGCGCTCATGGATATGTTGCGCAGCCTGACCAAGGATTTGGGCATCGGTATCCTGCTGGTGGACCATGATCTCAAGCTTATCAACCAATTATGCGATCGCATTTCCGTTCTCAATGAAGGCAAATTGATCGCTCAAGGCACTCCCGCAGAAATCCGCAAAAATCCGGCTGTTATCGAAGCTTATCTCGGTACAAGCTCGGAGCAACACCAATAAGCAAAAACAAAACAAAACAAAATAATAAAAGTGAAAATCACCAAGCACCACTCCCAAAAAAATCCAGAGGATTACTATGAAAAAGGCACTCTTTTTATCAAGTCTTCTCGCTTTATCAGCGTTGAGCCAACCGGTTTTGGCTGAAAGCCTGAAAATCGGTCTTGCAACAGCACAAACCGGCGGACTTGCTCCCTATGATGCTCCCGTTATTGAAGGCGTCAATATTGCGGTTGATGAAATCAACGCAGCGGGTGGCATCGACGGCAAGATCATGATCGAACTGATCAACAAGGATATGCGCTCTGACGCTGCCCAGACGTCAATTGCAACGCAAGAGCTGGTGGACCAAAAAGTTTCTGTTTTGGTGCTGCCTTGTGATGCTGATCCGGCGCTGGCTGCTGTTTCAATTGTTGCGGCGGCTCAAATTCCGGCGATTTCTACCTGTGCGTCTTCTCCAACGCTACCGATGGTCGGTGGAGATTATATGTTCGCCAACTTCCCCGGTGACAATGTTCAGGCGACGGTATCGGCTGAATGGGCATGGAAAGAAGGCTTTAAATCCAGCTACATCATCTATAGCCCGGATGCGCAATACACCACGCTGCCGCTTTATTACAAAGAGGTGTTTGAAAAGCTGGGTGGCGAGATCCTGGGTGAGGATACCTATTCGATCAATCAGCAGGATTTCTCCGCAATCGCAACCCGTATTGCCGCACTCGATCCTCAGCCAGACGTCATTATGACGGCCGCTTTCGAACCTGATTTCCCATCCCTTCTAAAGGCATTGCGTGCCGCTGGCGTCAAGAGCCAAATGATCGGCTCCGATGGTATTGATAGCCCAACCACCTTTTCGCTGGGTGATGTAGTTGAAGGCACGGTCTTCACCACCGCTGGCTTCGAGTTACCAGGAAGTCCTATGGAAGCTTTCAATAAAAAATATCTGGAAGTCACCGGCAAAAAATCTCAAACGGTCTTCAACGCTGTTGGTTATGACTTGATCAAAGTCATTGAGGCCGCTGTTTTGAAGGCTGGATCAACCGAGCCTGCAGCGTTGCGTGATGCTATTGCTAACCTTGAGAATATACAGGGTGCAACCAGCCTCATTACCTATAAAGGCACGCAAGGCATGCCCGTCCGGCAAGTGTCGCTGGTTCGGGTAAAGGATGGTGATCGCGAGCTCATCGGCCAGCCTAACCCGACCGCAGATCTCATTCCTGCGCCACGGATGCAATAATCCAAGGAGGTTGGATCCTATGACACCGCTGTTAAAAGTATCCTCGCTGCAAGTGTGGTATGGCGCTGTGCAAGCGGTCCGTGGGATCGACATTGAAGTCCAGGAAGGCGAAATAGTTGCCTTCCTGGGAGCCAATGGAGCTGGCAAGTCTTCCACGCTCAATGCCATCGCTGGTCTGGTGCCTGCTTCGGAAGGGAAAATTGAATTCTCCGGCAGGGATGTAACAGATCTTGCCCCCGAGGCGCTGACGCCGATGGGGCTGGCACTGTCACCAGAAGGGCGCAGGGTTTTTCCTGCTCTCAGCGTTTCTGAAAATCTTCTGATGGGGGCCTACAGCGTGAAGGACAAACAAGCGATCGCCGCCGCTTGGGATCGTGTTTATTCCCTGTTTCCTATTCTGCACGAACGTAAGGATCAGCTGGCAGGCACTCTTTCAGGTGGTCAACAGCAAATGCTGGCCGTTGGGCGTGCTTTGATGAGTGGCCCCAAACTCCTGCTTCTGGATGAACCATCTCTGGGCCTTGCTCCTAAAATCGTCGAGCAGATTTTTGAATTGATCACCATCCTACGGGATCAAAAAGTGACCATTGCTCTGGTGGAACAGAATGTTGCCAAAAGTCTGGAGATCGCAGACCGCGGTTACATTATCGCCGGAGGGCAAGTGGTCGGTCAGGGGCGCGTAGAAGATTTGCGCTCTCAAGGTGGCCTAGAAGAAACATTCTTGGGAGCGTGACAATGGAACTTTTTCTGCAACAAACGGTCAATGCTATCGCTCTGGGCGGCACTTATGCACTTCTCGCTCTGGGGCTGGCGATTGTCTTCTCTATCATGGGGCTGATCAACTTTGCGCATGGAGAGTTGATGACAATTGCCGGTTATATCTTGATGTATTGCGGGCTTGCGGGGTTGCCCTTCTCGCTTTCAATTGCACTGGCAATCGGCGCTGCGATGTTGGCTGCGGTGTTGATGGAAATGATTGCTTTTCGTCCGGTGCGAAAGGCCTCTGGAGAGACAATGCTGGTCACTTCCTTTGCGGTCTCTATGGTGCTGCAAGTGCTGTTCCAGAATTTCATTTCCGCTCGGTCACAACCGGTTCTACTGCCTCAATTCCTGTCGGATAGCACGCGGATTTTCGGGCTGGTGATTGGCGTTAACAAGATCAGTGCCATTGTCGCCACTGTGGTTATGCTTGTGTTCCTTGATTGGTTCATGAAGCGCCAGAAACATGGTATTGCGATGCGGGCCGCCGCTGAAGATTTTGCGGTGGCGCGCTTGATGGGCATCCGAGCCAATACCGTGATTTCGGCAGCCTTTGCCCTGTCGGGATTGCTGGCTGGCGTGGCGGCTGTTCTATGGGTTTCGCAACGCGCTTCTGTTGATCCTTTGATGGGCTTCACACCGGTGCTCAAAGCGTTTATCGCTGCTATTCTCGGGGGGCTTGGTTCCTTGCGCGGCGCGGTGGCGGGGGGCTTCCTACTCGGCTTCATCGAGATTTATCTTGCTGCTTTTCTTCCTGCCGAATTTCAGGAGTTTCGCGATCCGATCGGACTTGGCATTGTCGTGCTTGTTCTTTTGATCAGACCAAACGGCCTTATTCCTGCTGCAGGGTTAAAGGCGGAAAAAGTATAACCGGAGCTATTCTTGAAAGATGAAAAGCGATTTTCAGTAGAGAATAACGCCAAAACAAAGAATGGAGCGTGGTCATGATGCAAAGTGACCAAGAGGCTCAAGATCAAGGTGCTTATATGTCGCGCTTGTTACAAGTTGGTGATCCCGCCCCTGCCAAAATAATCAACCCCGAAGGCACTTCGCCTATCTTACTGGTTTGCGAACATGCGGGGCAGGGTATTCCTGCTGCCCTCGGGGATTTGGGGCTTACACAAGACCAGCGCGATGCGCATATCGGATGGGATATTGGTGCGGCAGCCGTTACGCATCTGCTGTCAGAGCGTTTGAATGCGACGGCTATTTTGCAGCACTACAGTCGTCTTGTTATTGACTGTAATCGTCCGCCAGAGGCTGTCGATTCTGTACCTGAGGTCAGCGATGGCATTAAGATTCCCGGCAATATAGCCTTACCCAACCGGCGGCAGCGCGTTGAAGAAATATTCGAGCCTTTCCATGCTCAGGTCTCTGGCCTGCTTGATAGCGGGCGCTTTAGTGTGGCCATCTCGGTGCATAGCTTTACGCCCGTTATGCAAAATGTACCGCGTCCTTGGGACATCGGGTTTCTCTATCGCAAGGATGCCGACACGCCGTCCAGGCTGGCGGCCTATATGCAAAAAACGTTTCCCTGGATGACAATCGGACACAATCAGCCTTATCAGGTAACCGGAGTGTCTGACTGGTTTGTGCCCGTGCATGGCGAAGCACGGGGCCTCAAGCATAGCTTGATTGAAATTCGCAATGATCACATAAGCACCGAGGATGGACAGGCTAAATGGGCCGACATTCTAGGCGACTCTCTTCAGCATTTTCTAACCGAGGCATCAACATGACTTTGACACGCGACTTAGCTCTGGATCCCGCCGTTTCGGCTTTGCTCTTTATTGATGTTCAAAATTTTAGTTGTCATAGAGAAGGTGGGGAATTCAAACATTTGTCTCCCCAAGAGCTGGAGCAAACCTGCGGCTGGTATTTCAAGGAGCTGGAAACCAGTGTGGTCCCCAATATGCAAGCGGTGCAGGCAGCCTGCCGCGAGGCTGGTATTGAAGTGCTCTATACCACCATTGAAAGCCTGACGCTTGATGGCAGAGATCGGTCACTTGACTATAAGATCACCGGTTTCAACGTACCAAAAGGATCGTGGGACGGCAAAGTGATTGACGCGATTGCTCCGATTGGAGATGAAATCAATCTCCCCAAAGGTTCGTCATCGGTTTTTATCTCTACCAACATTGATTATATCCTGCGAAATCTGGGTGTAAAACAATTGGTGCTTTGTGGCATGCTGACCGATCAATGCGTCGAAAGTGCCATCCGTGATGCTTGCGATCTGGGGTATTTGGTCACGCAGGTTACAGATGCTTGCCTGACCCTCACGCCGGAACGTCACGATCAGTCGATCAAGACAATCAAAGGCTATTGCCGCCAAATCACCAGCGCGCAATTGATTGAAGAGATCGGCTCCAAACCCACTGCCTGATGGAGTTTGGACCGCTGTATTCTATTCAAGATGAGCCCTTAGCTTATTGCTTACTTGCTGCCGGAATGGATGGCCTACCAAAACGGCATCCCTTGAGCATGGTCCTGATATACATGCTCAAGGGATGCCTAATGAAAAGTCTCAATTATCCAGCTTTCGATGACGTTTTCGACGGCTAGATCTGCTCGGGCGATAAAATCCTGAACCCCTTTGGTTTCTGTCTCATGGCCCCTTGTTTAACGTCTTGCAGCCACTGGAGTGCGGGAATGCTAGCTTCACGCGCCACGCTCAGCGGGTTGTGCCTCGTTCGATCAAGCTCACGTCCAGTGTTTTTGTCGTGGCCGGTGCGTTTGGTTTTGAGAAGCGATTGAGGAGGGCCTCTATCACTGCTTCGGCTAAATGCGCGGTATCTTGGCGGATCGTGGTGAGGTTGTAGCCTTGCCATGCAGCTTGACGAATGTCATCGCAGCCTATGACTTGCATGCGTTCTGGTACCGGTGGGGCACCGGATAAGCGCAAATGATCAAGCGCGCCAAGCGCCATAAAGTCCGTTACACAAAATAGTCCATCGAAGGGGCGTCCGGATGCTAAAAGCTGCGCTGCTGCGTGTGCGCCACCATTATAGTCTTGAAAATCTGCTGCAAAGCCGGTCACCGGTTGTAATCCCATCTCTAGGCAGCTGCGCTTGAATGCGTCGCCGCGCACCTGCAGGGAATAGGAGGGAACATTGGCGCTGATGATCGCCACATTGCGACACCCTTTTTCATACAGGGCTTGGGCGGCGAGTTGTCCGCATTTTAGGTTGTCCATCAAAACACGGTCGACCGTTGCACCGATTTTGCGCTTGTTGACCAACACAACAGGTACGCCGAGGGAGACACACTCCTGACAGATGGCCTCGGGTGGGGTATCCGACGTCACAATGACCCCTGATACACTGTATTCGAGCAGCATCCCTATGATGCGTGATGGATCATCGGCGCTTTCTGCGGGCATCAGAATGGGTCTGAAATTCTGTTCCATCAGTTTTCGGGATATTTGTTCGATCTGTTCTGTGCGAAATGGATTGTCCATATTTGCAGCGACGATGCCGACCAGATCGGACCGTTTGTTGGTCAGGCTTCTGGCCAACTGATTGACCCGGTAGCCAAGCGCATCGGCGGCTTTGAGGACCTTTTCGCGGGTTTCCTGTGCAACACTGGCACCGGGGGTAAAGGTGCGTGATACCGCTGAACGCGAAACCCCTGCCAATTTGGCGACATCGACCGAGGTTATTTGTTTGGATGTATCATCTTGGGCATTCATTCTGCGGTGGTCTTTCCAGCATATGCAAACTTGGCTCGGTGGCAAACTTCTTTCCACAAATGGGGATTGTCCAAATTTACCATATCTGGCGCAAGGGCAAACATGCGGTTGAGCATATCCTGATCGCGGCCCATATAGCAGAGCATAATTTGGGCTCCCAGTTTTCGAACTTGCGCAACTTTGTCATTTACATCGGGTTCGGACATATTGATTTCGACGATCGTGGCGTTGATTGCATCCATGGCTTGCGAGAGCACCAGATAGTCGAGGCTTCTTACCATGATGTTTGCTTTGTCGGAATGGGTGCGCAGCTGCTCAATCAATGACCAATCAAAACTCCAGAAGAAGCATTGATCGAGAAAGCCTTTTTCTTCTACCTGTGCAAGTAGTTTGGCCGGATCTACCTGCTTGAGTTCGATGTAGATTCGCTTGTTCCATGCATTGGCAAGATCGATCATTTCTGCCAGTGTGGGGATGGTTGTGCCGGTAAATTGTGGTGAAAACCAACTGCCCGCATCATAATTTTGTAGCTCTGCCAGCGATTTTTCTGCCACAGCGCCTGTGCCGTTGGTGGTACGCTCCAGCGTATCGTCATGGATAACGACCATCGCGCCGTCGGCTGTTTCATGCACATCCAGCTCGAGCCAATCAAAGCCTTGTTCAAATACCAGTTGAGCCGCAGGCAGGGTGTTTTCCGGTGCCAATTTATTGATGCCACGATGGCACACCACTTCTGGCCCTTTGGCAAAGTCTGACGGGCGAGCCGGAGAGGTGGCGTAAGGCACCAGCAATTCGGGGCGATTGCTACAGACGCCTGCTACATCCATAGCCATAATGGCTTTGATCACGTCAGCGCGTTCTTCATGCCAAAGGAATATCGGTAGATTTTCCTCGCGAGCTTTATCCATCAACGTGACGGTCAACAGATTATCGGGCCGATCGCTGGCGCGCTCCCAGCACAAATGGACGGCATCGGCAGCTGCCATTTTTGCCTGCGCGAAGGGATCGTCTCCCACGCGTACAAGTGTGGTGAGCGGATAAGGGCATCCCATAGCCGCCAGTTGGGACACCTGCGCAGGCACAAAAGACCCCAGCGCGGCAAAGGAATAACCGGCCTCGGTCAAATCTTGCCATGCAGTGAGGCCAGCCCCGTCCCCTTTGATCTCGATATAGAGGCCGCTGTTGTACTGTTTGGCAAGGGCAATGACCTGTTTAAGGGTCGGGACAAGGGCCGTTTCAAGGGCTTGAAGTGCGCTGAGTGTCAATTCTGATATCTTGGCATCGACCCCAAAAACGCGTGAGAGGTCGTCATCATGACTGACCACGCAAATGCCATCGGCAGTGTTGCGGACGTCGAGTTCCCACATATCTGCGCCCAGTTCCGATGCCAACTTAAAGGCCGATAGACTATTCTCAATGGCATGGTGGCTGGCACCGCGATGGCCAATGATATAAGGCCCACCAAAGCGGCTATCAGGCCAACCCAGAGCAGAGGTTTTTGTCGCAAAAGACATCACAACCGCTTTCCATCTTGGCTGAATACCAGCATTTTGGAGCAATCGACCGGCCACGTAATCCGGTCGCCTAATCTAACATCATCGCGCACTTGTTGAATGGATCGGATCACTTTTCCATTGGGCAGGGTGATGTCATAAAGATTTTCGCGGCCCTGTGTCTCGACAAAGGAGATAACACCCGAAATTTCAGATGTGCCTTTGGTCCCAACCAATTCGGGACGGATACCCAGCTTGATCGGCGTGTTGCCGTTTAACGCCGAAAGATGGTCGGGTAAGGGGAGCTCAATGTCTGTGCCGTCAAGAGCACAGCTGCCGCCTTTGGCAATGCCGTCAAGGAATGCAATGGGCGGATTGCCAAGAAAACCGGCAACAAAGTCACTTTGTGGATTGCTATACATATCGGTGGGGGTGGCGATCTGAAGAATCTTGCCATCATTCATAATGGCGATGCGATCACACATCGACATGGCTTCGACCTGATCATGGGTAACCAGAACAGCTGTAATTCCTGTTTCGAGTTGTATACGGCGGATTTCCGAGCGCATTTCCAATCGCAATTTTGCGTCGAGGTTGGCGAGCGGCTCATCCATCAACAATACATCGGGTTTGCGGATGAGTGCACGGGCCAGAGCGACTCGTTGTTGCTGGCCACCGGACAATTGAGCGGGTTTGCGTTCTAGTAATTCGCTGATATGGACCAAATCGGCAATAGCCTCCACTTCATGCTTGATGGTCTTTTTGTCCAATTTGCGCACGGTCAGCGGGAAAGCGATATTGTCGAAAATCGACATATGCGGGTAGAGGGCATAATTTTGGAAAACCACGCCCACATTGCGAGATTGGGCGTTTGTATGTGTTACATCTCTGTCGCCAAACAAGATGCTGCCGTCGTTGATCTGATGAATGCCGCAAATGGCAAACAGGGTGGTGGACTTGCCGCAACCAGACGGGCCAAGCAGAGCGATCATTTCGCCGCTTGTGATCTCCAGATCGAGCTCGTCAATGACAGTGTTGTCGCCAAAGCGTTTGGTGAATTTATTGAGAGAAATATGCATCAGCCTTTCGTACCTCCGCCATAGATATTCATCAGTTTATTCTGGAAGATGAGATAAAGAATGATCACCGGAATGACATAGAAAAGCCCGATGGATTTGAAGAGATTGAAGTCAAACTTTTGATCGTCGGCGATCAGTGACGCCAGATGCACGGATAGGACTTGCACATCTGCGTTCGGGGCAAAGATTTGCGGCAGGATATATTCCTTCCAGCCTTCCAGAAACGAGAATACCCCCAGAGCCACTATTCCGGGCTGGATCTGTGGCAAGACGAGACGACGCCAAACCATGAAACGACTGGCGCCATCCTGTACGCCTGCCATTTCTATTTCCCACGGTACGGTGTCATAAAATCCCTTCATCACCCAAATACCGAAGGGCAACATCAGCGCAGATTTGATGAAGATGACACCGATCAGGGTGTTGTAGAGGCCTACCATCTGCAGCACGATGAACAAGGCAATCACCAGTGTGACAGTGGGGAACGCATGCAGGGTCATTACGCCCGCAAGGAAAAAAGCACGAAAGGGCATATTCAGCCGCGACAATGCGTAGCCTGCGGTCATTGAGACCGACAAGATGATTGCGGTCATAACGGTGGCAAAGATGAGCGTGTTTTTTGTCGAAACCCAGATGCTGGTTGCGCCTTCCTCTGTTTCCCAAAGAAAACGCCAATGCTGCAAAGTGAACTCGCTTGGAATGAGCGACCCTGGCTCTGTGTTGGTGACCGTGTCTATAAACAGATAGGCATACATAATCAGGGTTGGTATTGATGCCGCAAATAGAACGGCCAGTATCGGCCAGCTTCTGAAGTTTCGGGACGTCTCGCTTTTCATGATGGTGATCCCCCCTAGTTTTCTATGCGTGGTTTGGCGACCAGTTCATCAAATTTGAACAAGCGGAGATAAAGCAGCGACAAGATCACGCCGACAATGACCAGTACCAGTGCCATAGCCGCGCCGTTGCCATATTCGAGATTGCCTGCATAATTGTTGAGGGCCACATAGTAGGCATCCAGTGACCAGACCGTTGTTGATCCTCCGGGCCCCCCGTCTGTTGCAAGCAGGATATATTCAAAGGACGTCAGTAGAGACAGGGTGTTGTAACTGGTGGTAAAGAGGATCGGCCAGCGCAGCTGCGGCATAATGATGTAGCGGATTTGCTGCCAGCGAGATGCGCCATCCACTTCACTGGCATGCAGCATGGAAGAAGGAATGGCGGCGATGGCTGACGAAAAAAGCAACATGCCAAGAGACGCGCCGACAAAGCCGTTGATCAGAATGACAACGGTCCAAGCGCTGGGGATCGACCCCAACATATAGTTAAAGGCGGGAAAGCCAAACCAGCTGGTAATTGTGGATAGGAAGCCGCTGTCCCAAGTAAACCATTTCCAAAGCAGCACATAAAGAACGGGAGGAGAAATGCGTGGCAGCAGCCAGACCGCACGGAAGAAGGAAGCCTGTCCCGCGGGCAAATAAAAGGTGCTGATGGCAAGGAATAGCCCAAATCCGATGTTGAAAACCAACGTGAGCGTAACATAGAGAAGGGTGTTGAAGGCTACAAACCATGTGCCGGGTTTGGATGCCATATTGGTGAAGTTTTCGGACGTCCAAACCCAGCCTGTATAGGCCCGCTTGATCAGAGTTTGTTGGTGTTCGTCGCTGATGGGAGCGCCAAGGTTTTCCAACGCAGCTATAAATGCGGTTTCGCTCTCATAGCGCTGGTTGAGGATGGAGCGCGAAAAAGGTTCTGCGGCCTGTTTCAAGGCGCGGGGACTACGCGGACGGGATTTGAGCTTCTTGAGTGTTCGCTCAAAATCTCGGCGTGATTTGAAACTCTTACCCAGCAGATTCTTTTTGATTTCTTTGAGAAAGGCCGGTTTGATCTTTGCTTCAAGGGCTTTGGTTAGCCCGAATTCGTCGACGCGATAGGAGGTGCTGCTTAGCCTGTCGAGTGTTTTTTTGTCGAAGAGAGGGTCACTTTCCAATCTTCTGATGGTCTTTGGCGAAATCATATATTCGCCACCTTGAATGCCCGTCGCCGTGCTCATGTTGGTAAAGGCGAAGACGCCTGTCAACACGACTGGGATTAAAAAGAAAACGAGAATCATGATCAGGGCCGGAGTCAAGAAACCAAGGCCTAGCAAACTGGTTTTTGTGCGCATATTTGTCTCCCCCAATTTGGCAAATCTGACGATTGCGCGAGGACGGGTGAAGTCGGGCAGGGGCTTGGGTCTTGCCCGACTTCTCCGGAGAGTTAAGGTGCTCTTTAAAGTCGCGCCTTACTTGATGATGACAGCGTCAGCCATGGAGGACTTGATTTCGGCTTCCACGCCATTGACAGCATCAGCAACAGATTTTTGCCCGGTCCAAGCAGCTTCTAGGCCTTTGAACATGATCTGCCAGTAAGCGCCAAAATCGGTGTTGTTTGGCATTGCGTTGGCATGGGTCAAAAGGCGTTCGGTGGCCTCGGATGCCCAGCGGTCATTGGCATAAAGAGCGATATTTGGCTGCTCTTTACCAATGCCCAAATGGGCTGATTTTATTGCATGAAGGGTGTTGAGGCGCGGCTCGGACGCAATGGCAATCAACTGCGCTGCCACTTCAGCCACTTCGTCGTCACCGGTGTTGGAAACCAGATAAGCCAAAGGCTGGGTGATGGTGTTGGCATGGCCGTTTTTGTTGCCAGCGGGGATCAGTGTGAACTGGATGTTACCAAAGAAGTCTTCAAGACCCTCTTTGCCGGTGTAACGGGCATAGTGCCAAGTGCCGCCGTGCCATGTGCCAGCTTTGCCGTTGGCCACTTCATTGTACCACTGGCCCCAATCCGCACCCAGATGGGTTGGAGAGGTAACACCCATTTTCACCGCATCAGCAAAAAACTGGAACATGTCGGTCATGGCCCGCTTGTCAAAGACCAGTTTGCCAGACTCTTTGTCCATCATCTCGCCGCCGAAGCTTTGGTAGAATTGCCAGTAGTCAGGACCATTTGAAACGCGTGGGGAGAAGCCTTTTCCTGCCTCGACGATGCCTTTGTCCTGAATTTTTTTGGCGTCTTCCAGAACATTATACAGGGTATATTCGCCGGACAAAACCTTGTTTGGCAGGTCTTCGATTTGTTCGTCACTGTAGCCAATGGCTTTCAGGTGCGGTTTCCAGAAGAAGAACGGACGGGATTCTGCGTCTTGAGGTAAACCCCAGACCTGACCATTGTAGGTGGTAATTTCAATTAGGTTTGGATAAATCTGGTTGAGGGGCCAAGAGTCGAGATCAATATAGTCCACGATCGGACGGATGAGGCCTGACTGAGACCAAGGCGCAATATCAACATGTGATGTGACGATGATGTTTGGTGCTGTTTTGGACTCGGCAGCTAGAGTGACGGCCTGCTTGAAATTGTCCCAACCGTCGTTGAACAGCTTTTTTTCAACATTGATGGTGATATCTTCGCCGCGAATGGCAGCTTCACGCATGTAAATGTCTGCAGCCATTTCGATCGCGTCCGCGCGATAGCTGTCATTGTCATTGGAACCACCGGCCCAGACGCTGATGTTGAAATCTTTAGCGATTGCGGCTGTGCTGGACAGGGCAAGAGCAGCCGTGATGGCTGCAACTTTCAGGGTCTTTGTGATAGTCATCCTGAATTCTCCATGAAAACGGTATGCATGAATTAAGCAAAAATGCGTTTGTGCTCGCGCGGGTGTGTTGTCCGATAAAAATATTTGCACGCGTGTGCACTGCGGGATTGATACCCCGTCGTCATGACAGAAATATTACGGTGTGTGGGATTTGCCGTTGGTGAGGGATTTTCTAATCAACGACACAGAGAAACTGTGGTTGGGCGGGCTAACCTGAATTGGTCTGGGCGCTTCATTCCGGCCAATATTGGAGTTGGAATGGAGGTATCCAGAAAAGGTCAGTTTGAAGGGATGGCGAGCTGTGTCATGAAAAAAGCGCCGTATAGCCATCGATCGCCAAATTGCTCGGTTTTGAATGCTTCTGTTAAACTTGTTTTGGATTGACCACAATCTTGGCCTCGTTGAAAAGTGCAAGGTGGCTATCGTCCATGCCATCGTCAGTGGTGAGGAAGTCGATTTGGTCAAGTGCTGCGAAGGATGCAGCTTTGACTTTGCCGATTTTTGTCGAATCCATAACGAGGATATTTGTGACAGCTCGGGACATGACCATTTGTTTGACGCGGACCTCGTGGAAGTTTGAGCAACTGATACCATTTTGAAAATGGAGTCCACCGGCCGAAATGAACGCCTTGTTGATGCCAATTTTGGCAAGCATTTCCATTGCTTCGTCGCTGGCGAAAGAGGCCGAGGAGGGGTGATATTCTCCTCCTAGCAGAATCACTTTGAGATTGGGCTTTTTACAGATGATCTCGGCGATATTGATTGAATAACAAATAACGGTCAGAGGTGTGATCGTCGTTAGAGCACTTGCCATATAGGGCAGCGTGGTTCCACAGTCGAGGAAAATGACATCGCCAGGCTCAATGAGCTGGATTGCTCGATCACAGGCTTTCCGTTTGGCTTCTACATTGGTGCTGTTTTCCCGGTACAGAAAATAGGCTCTGCTTGATTCTTGGTCGTTTGCGCCAACAATATGTCCGCCCAAGAAAGAAAAACGCGCCTGCGCTGTGGCAACATCACGGCGCACTGTCATTTCCGACACGCCCAACAGGTCAGCCGCTTCCTTGAGGTGTAGGGACCGCCCTTCCTCGAGTGCCCTTGTTAGTTTATTCAATCGGTTTTCTCTGCGCGTTTGCATTATTTTCGCTTCGATACAGGTGCCAATATGAGGCTTAAACAGGATTTTCAGAAAGTTTATATCCAAACATCAGTGTCTAAGTAATATATTTGAAGATGTGAATTAATTCACTTGCTATTATTACATATTGACACAAGGCGTTTAATTTTGCAAAAATAATTTCAAATAATGTTACGATCATAACATTCTTGAGTTTTGTCCCCCCGCTCTGTAAGTCAGGAGATTCATTCGATGTCGACCATTGTGTCCGACCAACAAGTTACAAACCTGGCCAGTTATATCGATCATACGATTTTGGCACCGCAAGCGACCGTTGCGGATGTTGAACGCATTTGTCATGAAGCTATCGAACACGAGTTTTGTTCAGTTTGTGTCAATCCGATCCATATTCCCCTGGTGGCGAAATTGTTAAAAGCGAGCTCTGTATTGACCTGTTCGGTCATCGGTTTTCCGCTTGGCGCGATACCAACGCATTTGAAATGTGAAGAAGCCAAATGGGTGATTGAACAGGGCGCACAAGAAGTTGATATGGTGATTTCGGTCGGTCATCTGAAACAGGGCGATACAGACTATGTTCTCAAGGATATTGCTGCTGTTAAAGACGCTTGCGGTCCTGTCACTCTGAAAGTGATAATCGAGACATGCTTATTGAGTGATGAAGAAAAGAAGATCGCATGTCAGTTGTCCAAGGATGCCGGTGCCGATTTTGTTAAGACATCAACTGGTTTCATGAGCGGCGGTGCAACAGCGCACGATATTGCCCTCATGCGCGCCGTTGTTGGACCGGAAATGGGCGTCAAGGCTTCGGGAGGTGTCAGAAGCCGTGACAATGCCTTGGAAATGATTAAAGCGGGTGCTTCGCGCTTGGGTGCAAGTGCGAGTATCTCGATCGTTTCCGGATAATCTACATCATGTAAAGAGGTGTGGATTTTTAAAACCTACTACCAGAGTAACCTTAGGAAATAAACGGGAGAGTTTAATGAAGTCACTATTCTCATCACTGGTTGTGGCGGCTGCCCTCGTGGTCAGTCCGGCCCTTGCTGAAAATGGTCCTGTTGATACCAGTCAGGTACGCAAGGACATCTACAAAAGTGAAACGGGCAAAGAATATTCCATCGCAACCGTTGTGAAGGTTGACGGGATTGCTTGGTTTGACCGTATGCGGGATGGAGTTAATCAATTCGGCGCCGAAACCGGCCATGACACATGGATGCTTGGCCCAAGTCAGGCGGATGCTGCCGCTCAGGTGCAAATCGTTGAAAACCTGATCGCGCAAGGCGTTGATGCCATTGCTATCGTGCCTTTCTCCGTGGAAGCTGTTGAGCCGGTTCTGAAAAAAGCCCGTGATCGTGGTATCGTTGTTGTAGCGCACGAAGCGTCCAACATCAAAAATGCTGACTATGTTCTGGAAGCCTTCGATAACCACGCTTATGGCGCGAAATTGATGGAAGTTCTTGGCGGATATATGGACGGTGAAGGCAAATATGCAGCCACTGTCGGTAGCCTGACCTCTAAATCCCAGAACGAATGGATTGACGGTGCAATCGATTACCAGAAAAAGAACTTCCCAAAAATGGAGCTGGTAACCGAACGTCTGGAAACCTATGACGATGCCAACACTGACTATAACAAACTCAAAGAAGTCCTGACCACGTATCCTGATCTTAAAGGTGTCGTTGGTGGTCCTATGCCTACGTCTGCAGGCGCAGGTCGTCTGATTGCCGAACGTGGTTTGAAAGACAAACTCTTCTTTGCAGGTACCGGTCTGGTGTCGGTTGCTGGTGAATATCTGGCCAATGAAGATATCCAGTATATCCAATTCTGGGATCCTGCTGTTGCTGGATACGCCATGAATGTGGTTGCTGTGATGGCTCTTGAGAAAAAGAATGCCGAAATCAAGGCTGGTCTGAACCTCGGCTTGCCTGGTTATACCGATCTGATCACTCCTGTGGCAGATCAACCTAACCTGCTCTACGGTGCAGGCTGGGTCGGTGTCACCAAAGACAATATGGCTGAGTATAATTTCTAATTAGCCGCTCGAGAGAGGGCAGTGCATAGGCGCTGCCCTTTCCTTGTCACATTTCCTCATCTTCAACCGCTTGGATCCATCATGTCTGAAGCGTTCATAGAATTGCGCAATATCGGGAAGCAGTTCCTTGGTTTGCGTGCCTTGGATGATGTTTCTCTGACCATAAACAAAGGCGAGATCCATTGTCTCGCTGGCGAGAATGGCTCAGGAAAATCCACACTCATTAAAATTATCTCAGGTGTTTATCAGCCCACCAGCGGCGAGATTATTATTGAGGGAGAAAAGGTTGAAAATCTCAACCCTATTGAATCCGTCAATCGCGCCATTCAGGTGATCTATCAGGATTTTTCTCTCTTTGGTAATCTGACTGTTGCAGAGAATCTGGCCTTAAATTCCGAGTTGCGTGCCAAAACGAAACTTGTGAGTTGGCGCCGGGTGCGCAAGTTGGCAAAAGAAGCCATTGATCGTCTGGGCGTGGACATTGATCTTGATGCGGACGTGGAAACTCTTCCCACTTCGAGCAAGCAGCTTGTGGCGATTGCCCGTGCTCTGATGTCCGATGCCAAACTCATCATCATGGATGAGCCAACCACTGCGCTTACAGGCAAAGAAGTTGAAACCCTGTTTAAAATTGTCAGGGATATCCAGAGTCGCGGCATCGCTATTCTTTTTGTCAGTCATAAAATGCGCGAAATGCTGGAAATCTCAGAGCGCCTGACCGTCATTCGCAATGGCATGAAAGTGGCAGAAGGGTCGACGTCGGAGTTTGATGAGGCCAGCGTCATTCGTCATATGACGGGACTGGATATCGATATTCAACCTTATCGTAAACCACGCCCGCCAGAGGATGAAATTCCTCGGTTGCAGGTCAAGGGTTTGACGTTACCTGGACAATATGAAGATATTGATCTCACCTTGCATTCCGGAGAGATTGTAGGGATTTCTGGTCTTCTGGGATCGGGGCGCACGGAACTGGCTCTGACATTGTTTGGTATGCTACCTGCCAAGTCTGGCAGTATTGAAATTGATGGTAAAATCGCGCATATCGACAATGTTCAACAAGCCATCGCGCAAGGTATGGCCTATGTGCCCGAAGATCGGTTGACCGAAGGTTTGTTCCTTACTCAATCTATCACGCGCAACATTGTTGCTACGTCGTTGGATGCCCTCTCTAACAAAGGCATCATTGATCAAGACAAGGTGCAAAACGTTACTGCCGACACTATCAAATCCATGCAAATTGCTACGCCAAGTGCTGACAAAATGGTCGGCGAGCTGTCTGGTGGCAATGCTCAAAGGGTGGTGCTGGGGCGTTGGTTGCTCACCAATGCACGTGTCCTCATTCTGAATGGCCCGACTGTCGGCGTGGACGTTGGTTCGAAAGCGGAAATTCATAAAAAGATCCGCGAGCTGGTTAAGACCCATGGATTGGCCGTCTTGATGATATCGGACGACGTGCTGGAATTGGCACAGAACTGTAGCCGTGTGGTCCTCATGCACCGCGGACGGTTCATCGAGGAGATGGAAGGCGACGCCATTCTCGAAGATGTCATCAGCGATAAGTTGAAATCGTTCAGCTAAGGAAAAGGCTATGAAACTCTTCAAAAGATCCGAATTTGTCATTGCCGCCATCCTTCTGCTTGCAATGATTGTGATCGGATTGATCAATCCGGCCTTCTGGCAAATGGACAACCTGTTCTCACTGATGCGGTCCAATGTGATCATTGGTATCATGGCACTGGGGGTTCTGGTGGTCATGATTTCGGGTGGGATCGACGTGTCCTTTCCGGCTTTTGCCGTGGCGGCGATGTATCTGACCGTTAAAGGCATGGTTTATTTCGGCTATGACGGGGTTGTCATACCCTTTATCGCAGCCATGACTATGGGGGTGCTGTTTGGTAGCCTCAATGCTTTTTTTGTCTATAAGTTTAAGATGATCCCGCTGATCGTGACCCTTGGTACGGGCAGTATGGTGAAAGGCTTCTTGCTTGGTATCGTCGGGACATCGATGATCAATATCAACAAAATGCCTGACGCGTTGATCGACTTTGCTAAAACGGAGATCATTTCAGTAACCAAACCGGATGGTACGCATTTTGGCCTCACCGCCATGGTGCTGATTTACGTCGGCCTTGCCATCCTGGTTCATCTGGTGTTGCGCTATACCATGATCGGACGCAGCGTTTATGCGTTGGGCGGGGACGGGGAAGCGGCCAAGCGTGTCGGGTTCGATGTTCGCAAAACCACTTTCTTTATCTATTGCTTTGCCGGCATGCTGGCTGGCTTTGGTGGACTGCTGCATAGCGGCATGATCTGGCTGGCCAACCCACGCGATTTTGTCGGGTTAGAGCTTGATGTTATTGCCGCCGTTGTTTTGGGTGGCGCAAGTATCTTCGGCGGCCGAGGGTCGGTTCTGGGCACCATGTTGGGTGTTTTCATGCTGGTCATGGTCAAAAACAGTCTGATCATCATGAAGGTGGAAACCACCTGGCAACGTGTGGTGGTCGGGATCGTGATCATTATAGCCACAGCCATGACGGCATGGCGTGACCGCAAAAGAAATGTGTGAGGAGTAAAATCATGAAAGCCTCCTTTAACGTCCGGAACATGATCAATCGCGACAATAATATTCTGCAATTGATTATGATGACTGTCTTGATTTTCGTCATCATGACAGCGCTCAGTCCGGATAAATTCCTGCGTTATTATAATTTTGAATCCATCACCTATCTGTTTCCTGAACTTGGTCTGTTATCCATTGCTATGATGATCGCCATGTTGACTGGCGGTATTGATCTATCGGTTGTGGGCATCGCCAATCTGTCAGGCATTTTGTCTGGCGTTTTGTTCCACTATCTCATACGGGACTTAGGGATAGCGGAAAGCGGATTAATGGTTGCGTTGGGTGTTTGTATCGCACTTTGCGTGGGACTGGCGGCGGGAGCCCTCAACGGCTTCCTGATCACCAAGCTTAACATCACGCCCATTCTGGCTACCTTGGGAACCGGACAGGTGCTTATCGGTTTGTGCTTGGTGCTTACCGGTGGGCCTGCGATTGTCGGTTTCCCTGACGCTTGGGCGTTTCTGGGCAATGGCAAGTTGTTTGGCATCGCTGTGCCATTCATTTTGTTCCTATTGGTAGCGGCTGGCATTGCTTTCTTGCTGACGAGGACGACCCTTGGGGTCAATCTCATGCTGATTGGTTCCAATCCGCGTGCTGCTATTTTTGCAGGGCTGAAAAAATCCCGGATGATCTTTTACAGCTACATGCTGTCGGGGGCGTTGGCCAGTGTTGCAGGCATCATCCTGTCAGGACGTACCAATGCAGCTAAATCGGACTATGGCAATTCGTATCTGCTGCAAGCCGTTTTGATCGCTGTGCTTGGCGGAACCAATCCTGCTGGAGGTAAGGGCACCGTTGCTGGGGTTTCAATTGCCGTTGTGGCGTTGATGCTGTTGTCCAGTGGTTTTCAGATTTTGCGGTTCAGCAATCACCTGATTGACTTTATTTGGGGTGCGTTTCTGTTGTTGGTTATTGTCATTAATGCCTTCAAAAACCGTGAAAAATAGTCCCCCGCCCGTCCTGCAAGAGAGTCTTTTTTCTCTTGCAGGACAATGAATACACATCCATTGACATCCGGGGCGATGGCCATGTCGCTCTGGTTATCTCGGAGGAAAATGACATGAAACCGGTGAATATTGCTCTACGCAAAGCTGATTTTGCCCCTCATGAGCAAACCATCGTCACCTATGCAGACATTACCGCAACAAGCTTTTGTTATCAAAATGGCATTCAAGCGCTGCGGCTGAGCAACAGTCGCGGCCATCTGGTTGTTTTGCCCTACTATGGGCAGATGATTTGGGATGCCGTGTTTGACGGTGTGGATCTGACCATGAAAAATATGTTCAGTATGCCCCGTCCTGCTTCTGATATTGCGGGCACTTACGGCTGTTTTGCCTTCCATTCGGGTTTGTTGCGAAATGGCTGTCCATCCCCACAAGATACTCACGCGCTGCATGGGGAAATGTCTGTTGCCAGCATGGATAGTGCCGGATTGGAATGTGGTGAAGATGATGAAGGGGCCTATTTGGCCGTTACCGGACTTTGCGAATATGTGATGGGTTTCGGAGATCACTATCTCGCGGCCCCGCGCATCGTTTTGCGACCTAACGCCAGTTTGTTCGATATGGCAATGGCGGTCAAAAACCTGGGCGGTGCGGCTATGGACTTGATGTATATGTGTCACGTCAATTTTGCCTATGCAAAAGGCGCGCGCATTATCCAGCCGGCTCCGTTCACTCCCGAACGCACACAAGTGCGCACTGCCGTGCCCGGTCATGTCAAAACAACACCGGATTATCTGGCTTTCATCGACTCGCTTGCGACAGATCCTTCTGGGCTGGAAGTGCTTGATGAACCGGAGCGTTACAATCCGGAACAGGTGCTTTATATTCGGGATCCGGCATCAGATGCGGCAAACAATACTGCCTGTATGATGCGGCGTGTAGAGGGCGATGCGTTCCACATTGCCTATAACCGAAAAGAGTTCCCCCAGACCGTGCGCTGGATTTTGGTCAATGACGATCAGCAGGTGGCGGCTTTTGCCTTGCCTTCTACTTGTGAACCAGAAGGTTATCTCGCGGAAAGCAAAAAGGGCAACGTTCGCAGTCTTGCTCCCGGAGAAGACGCCAGTTTTGTTGTGCGTTTGGGTTATTTAACAAACCATGAGGCCGATGAGGCCGAAGCATATATCCACGCTCTGTGAAGGCGATCTGGCGGCGGTGACGTCTCCACGGATAGCCTGTTCCATAGCAATGGAAGGAAAGAAAAATGACAGGAAAAATAGCTGTTGTCGGCAGCAACATGGTTGACTTGATCACCTATGTTAATCGCATGCCCGCACCGGGTGAAACCTTGGAGGCTCCCTCCTTCAGTCTCGGGTGCGGCGGCAAAGGCGCCAATCAGGCTGTGGCCGCGGCCAAGCTGGGTGCCGATGTCTTGATGGTCACACGGATTGGTGACGATATTTTTGCTGACAATACACTTCACAATTTCGATGCTCTGGGCATGAACACGAAACATGTGATCAAGGTTCCCGGAATGTCCTCCGGTGTGGCACCAATTTTCGTTGAAAAGTCCGGTGAGAACAGCATTCTTATTGTCAAAGGGGCGAACGAAGCGCTGACGCCTGCTGAAGTAGACAAGGCGGCTGACGATCTTAAGCAATGCGATCTGATCGTCATGCAGCTGGAAGTGCCGCTTGAAACGATTTATCACACCATCGCATTCGGCGCCAAACATGGCATTCCTACTTTGCTGAACCCCGCGCCTGCACAGCCTGATCTGGATGTCTCGCGCATCACTGACGTTACCTATCTTGTGCCCAACGAAACAGAGTTGGAGCTTTTGACTGGCATGACTGTGAGTGATGAAATAAGTGCTGAAAAAGCAGCGCGCAGTTTAATGGAAAAAGGCATTAAAACGGTGATTGTCACCCTTGGCTCCAAAGGTGCTTTGCTGGTGACCAACGATGGTAAAAAGCATTTCGAGCCTGTCTCGGTAACACCTAAAGACACGACCGGAGCCGGAGATGCCTTTATTGGTGCGTTTGCGCGCTATTTTACTGAGAGTAAAGATCTCGATTTCTCTCTGGGTCAAGCCAGCCGCTATGCTGCGGATTCCATCACACGCCCTGGCACCCAGAAATCCTACGCCACAGCGGAGGAATTCAAAGTATTTTGTGAGAGATTGTAAGAGGTCCAAACCTTGGATATTAGCGAAGTTGTGTAAAAAGAATACAACTCCCGCCGTCTCTTTGGGATGCGTTTAGAAGGAATGGGATAAGTGTTGCACTTATCCCATTTTGCGTTGGTTATGGCGCGGTTCGATTACTCAAACCTCATATTTTGTCTTATCACCGATATCGAAGTGAAAGGGCATCCGCCATTTTGCGATGCTGACGATCAAGAACAGCAGGGCTGATGCAGCGGCGAGCACTTGGGCTGCGACAGTCAGGTTCACGGCGAGACAAAACCACAGCCCTGCCAACAGCAGTGGCTGGGCGGGCAGCCCGGGAATCTTAAAGCAGAAATATTCCTTAAAGCAGAGCCCGCCCAAGGTTATAAATGCTCCGCCCAGACCAAACATGGGAAATCCAAGCACCGCACACATCAGCCCGCCCCAGGTTGCCGCTTGAAGCAGCAGTCTGTATGACTTCATGTAGATGTGCAAACAACTTGCGCACATCATTGCGGCAACAAAGCACATCTGCTGCGCCGGATAAGCTGTATCCCATGGGAGGAGTAGAACAGAAGGGGCCGCGAGCACTAAGCCTAGTCGGTAGGTGCAGACAGATAGATAATCAAGCCAGTCCATCTCGGATTTAATATGGGGATCTGCCAAATCATGTTCCTTCTATAAGGAGGGGCTGTTGGCCCACAACTACAACGAGTCGTAACGGCGTTGTTATAAATTGTCAGCATTGAATGTGTTTTATTGACGCATATTCGATTGATCCAGACTGTCGAAATTTTGTGAGGACCTATCCTCAAACTGTAATAACGGTGACTTGAGTTGAAGGATTGTTTCTTCTAACAAGCACTTCTGAGAAGTGATGTTATCAGAAGTCTCTGATTTCCCTACATCACGCGATTTTGGTTGTCTTGGTTCCGAGATGTAAACTAGGATCAATTCCTAAAATTCTATTCATCTTGCGCTACGCTTTGTTTCTAGTGATATCAAATTGGAAGAATGACACGTCAACAGCATCAAAAGGATCTAAAGTTTGTTGACCGGAAAGCCGACAAACGACATTCTCGCAACAGAATGCTCTTCATCAACCTGAGAGAGAAGCCAATGAAAAAGTCAATTCTCAAGCGCGCCTCTTTGGCGCTTGCCCTGGTGGCTAGTCCTACAGTGATTCACGCTGAAACTTTGCGCTTTGCTGCTCAAGGGGACGTTGTCAGTATGGACCCCTATGTTGTTGAAGAGGTGTTTACCTCTGGTTTTTTGGGCAATGTCTATGAAGGCTTGATCCGTCGGGCGCCTGATCTCTCTATTCAGCCAGCCCTTGCAGAAAGTTGGGAGTTGATTTCTCCAACTCATTGGCGTTTTCATCTTCGAAAAGGGGTGAAATTTCATGATGGCACGCCTTTCACCGCTGATGATGTTGTTTTCTCGGCAGAGCGCGTGAGATCTGGTGCATCTGATTTTAAAAACCGCCTCGCAGCAGACACGGAAGTCGTGGCCGTTGACGATCACACTGTGGATTTTATTGGCAGCAAACCGAATCCGATTTTGCATTATACGTGGGCCAATTGGTATATCATGTCTCGTCAATGGGCCGAGGCAAATAACGTCAGTGCGCCACAAAAAGGCGGAGAAGACGAAAGCTTCGCAACCCTGCACGAAAACGGCACCGGTCCCTTCTCGCTTGTGAAACGCGAACCCGGTGTTAGAACCGTGCTCGAGGCCAATGATGATTGGTGGGGGGCCGGATCCATTCCCACAAATGTTACAGAGGTTGTGTATACGCCAGTGCCAAATGCGGCGACCCGTGTAGCAGCGCTTTTGTCAAACCAGCTTGATGTCGTTTTCCCCATTCCGGTTCAGGATATCGCGCGCATTGATGCGACGCCCGGTGCGCATATCGAAGCAGGACCGGAAGTGCGCACCATGTATCTGACCATGAATCAGTGGAAAGATACCTTGCCTGGCTATTCGCAAGAGGGCAAAAATCCTTTTAAGGACCAACGCGTGCGCGAGGCTGTCTATCGTGCAATTGATGTCGAAATCATTCGCAAAAAAATCATGCGTGGCCGAGCCACTCCATCAGCGTTAATGGTCGCTCCCGGTGTGAATGGATATTCAGAAGACTTCAAACGGTACGAGTACGACCCTGAAAAATCCAAAGCATTGCTTGAGGAAGCCGGATATCCAGATGGTTTCAGCTTCACCTTCCAATGCTCCAACAATATGTACATCAATGATGAGGCTATCTGTCTTGCCGTTTCGAACATGTTGGCGAAAGTGGGTGTTGATGCCAAAGCAAATGTCCAGTCTAAGCCGCAATATTTGAAAGCGATTCTTGCCCCGAACATGGACTTCGGCATGGCTATGCTGGGCACAACGCCAGCCAGTCTGGACAGTCATATCGCTCTATATTCTTTGCATATGTGCCCACGGGTGTCGCCAGACTCTGCGCTTTGGGCGCTCGCCGATCAGAAGAAAATTGTTGCCGGAAAATCTAACTTTGCGGGTTACTGCAACCCAGAGATTGATCGTCTGGCCAATGAAATCCTTGTTACGACCGATACAGGCGCGCGTAACGATCTGATCAACAAGGCTTGGAAGATTACCACAGATGATGTGGCCTACATTCCGCTGCATCAGTCATGGGGGGCGTGGGGCGTTCGCGATAATGTTGCGCTCAAAGTGCGCGCTGACAATATCTTTGATTGGCGCTATGTCACCGTTTCGAAATAACGGTTTGGTGTTCTGGGCCGTCTTTCGGACGGCCCAGATGGTTTTGGGATTGTCTTCCTTTAAACAACAGATCAACTCATTCTGGATGCGCTCAATTGTGCATGCCTGACGTAAAGCAATATCAATGATTAGATTTCTACTCCAGCGTCTGATACAGGCCGCAAGCGTGCTTTTGATCGTTGCGCTGCTTGCGTTTGTGATGTTCCGTTTTACAGGTGATCCTGTTGCGCAGATGGTCAGTCAGGACACCAGTTTCGCTGATCGCGAAGCCTTAAGAGAAGCCTTGGGTCTAAATGCACCTTTGATGGTCCAGTTCGGGCATTTCGTTTTGCGGGCGTTGCAGGGCGAATTTGGACTGTCCTACCAAATGGGCCAGCCGGTCTTTTCGCTCCTTGCTGATCGGCTGCCTGCGTCCCTTGAGCTGAGCTTTGTTGCCTTTGGCATTGCGCTGGCAATTGGTATTCCAATGGGAGTTTATTCTGGATTGCGCCCTGACAGTTGGTTGGCGCGGCTGTTTTTGATTGTATCTCTGGCGGGCATCTCGCTGCCAACATTTTTCATCGGCATTATGCTTATTTTATATTTCGGTGTGGAGTTGAGTCTTTTCCCGACTTTCGGCAGGGGGGAAACTGTTGATCTGGGATGGTGGACCACAGGTCTGTTAACAAAAACGGGTTGGCAGTCCATTGTTCTGCCTGCCTGCACGCTGGGTTTGTTCCAGATGACATTTATTATGCGGCTGGTTCGTGCTGAAATGCTTGAAGTACTCCGTGCGGACTATATAAAATTCGCGCGCGCCCGCGGCATTTCCAGTTTCCATATTCACTTTGGCCATGCACTCAAAAATACACTCGTACCGGTGACGACAATCGCTGGTCTGCAACTGGGTTCGATCATTGCTTTTGGTATTGTGACGGAGAGCGTATTTCAGTGGCCGGGAATTGGTCTGTTGTTTCTGCAGGCAATTTCAACGGTCGACATTCCCGTGATGTCGACTTACCTGTTGTTGGTCGCTCTGATCTTTGTCACGATCAATTTTATTGTCGATATTCTATATTTCCTGATCGATCCGCGCCTTCGGGTTATGGACAAGTCGTGAGCATTCAATGACCAAAGAAAGACTGTTTTCGCGTCTCTACCAAATCGTTGATAGTGATGCGTTCTTTAAATTCAGGTCATCGCCGGTGACTATTTTAGCCGGAATTTGCGCTATCATTTTGTTTGGAGCATCGCTGGGTGCTGCTGTGTTTGCGCCTTTCGATCCTTTTGATAAAGCCAGTATCGATTTGATCAATTCTCTTTTGCCGCCCGCATGGCAAGACGGGGGGGAGCCCATGTTTCTATTGGGAACAGATGATCAGGGACGCGACCTGCTGTCGGCCATCCTGTATGGCACAAGGACGTCAGTTCTTGTGGGTTTAATCTCAGTATCTCTGGCAGTGATCATCGGGTTGTTTTTTGGACTTATTGCAGGCTATTTCGGCGGATTGGCGGATGCTTTGATTATGCGTCTGGTGGATGTCCAGATGACATTTCCAGCCATTATGGTGGCCTTGCTGATTGACGGGGTTTCGCGCAGCTTTTTACCGCGCGATTTGCACGATAGTTTGGCGATCTTTGTTATCATCCTTGCTATGGCCCAATCGATCTGGCCTCAGGTTGCCCGTACCGTGCGGGCTTCTACTATGGTCGAGAAGGGTCGAGAATATGTACAGGCCGCACAGGTGATTGGACGGGCCCCTTGGATCATTATGGCGCGTCATGTCTTGCCGAACGTTATGGGGCCTGTTCTTGTGATTGCCACAATAAATCTTGGTGTCGCCATTCTCGGTGAAGCGACACTTAGCTTTCTTGGTGTCGGGATTCCGGCCAGTGAACCATCTCTAGGCACGCTTATTCGCATCGGCAATAATTATGTCTTTTCCGGAGAACGCTGGATCTTGATTTATCCAGGACTAACGCTTGCTCTGCTGGTGCTCTCGATCAATTTGTTGGGGGACTGGCTTCGCGATGTCCTCGATCCAAAACTGCGTTAAGGTCCTTTCATGTCTTTGCTTTCTATTCAAAATTTGACAGTCGAGTATCCGGGTCGCAAATCGACATTTACGGCTGCGCGAGATGTAACCTTGTCTGTTGAACGTGGCGAAATCCTAGGGTTGGTGGGAGAATCTGGTGCGGGAAAATCTACAATAGGCACTGCAATCATGGGACTTCTGGACCGTCCCGGCAGGGTCGCGGAGGGACTTATCTCTCTGGATGGGCAGGACGTTACCTCCATACAGGATTTGAGGGGTGGGCGGGTTTCTATGATTTTTCAGGACCCGCTCACCAGCCTCAATCCGCTGTATACGATTGAAAAGCAGTTGGTTGAGACGATCCGAACACATCGGCGGATGAGTAAGACAGAGGCATCGCTAGAGGCCGTTACCTTGTTGAATTCGGTTGGCATCGACAATGCAGAGACGCGGATCCACCAATATCCGCATCAGTTTTCAGGTGGTATGCGACAGCGGGTGGTAATTGCGTTGGCTCTTTGTTCCAATCCGGACCTGATTATCGCGGATGAGCCCACCACAGCGCTTGATGTGTCGGTTCAGGCCCAAATTCTTGATCTGATCCGCGCTCTTGCTGCCGAGCATGAAGTGGGCGTCATTCTTGTTACGCATGATATGGGGGTTATTTCCCAAACGGCTGACCGTGTTGCTGTCATGTATCATGGTGAATTGGTCGAGACAGGGCCGACCAAGGATATCATTCACGCCCCTAAACATGCCTACACCCAGAGTCTGATCGCGGCGGTGCCTCGAGGGGATCTCAAACTCGATCGTTTCCCGCGTGTTTCCTATGCTGAAGAAGGCACTGTGGCCATGGCAGAGTTCAATCTGTCCAGCCATTGGCTCGGCAAACAACGAGATGAGACACCGGCTCCAAGCAGTGAGGCCTTGGTCTCTGTCAAGGGACTTGGTATTCGGTTTCCCACCGTCAATGCTATTTTGCCCAGAAACCGGCGTTATATTCAGGCAGTTCAGGATGTTAGTTTTGATATTATGCCTGGGGAGGTTCTTGGTCTTGTTGGCGAGTCTGGAAGTGGTAAGTCAACGGTGGCCCGCATGCTGGCCGGTATCCACAAGCCAGACACAGGAACCATTTATATTAATGGGCAGGATTTGTCTCAAGTACGTTCTCGCAAAGAGAAACAAGCCATGCGGCGACAAATTCAAATGATTTTTCAGGATCCATATTCATCGCTGAACCCCCGCATGCGTGTTGACGATATTGTTGCTGAGCCTATCCATCATAACCGGTTGGTGTTGAACAAAGGCGAGATTAGCGCCATTGTCGCGGATTTGCTCGAGGTCGTTGGTTTGGGGGCGGTAGCAGGGAGCAAATTCCCACATGAATTTTCGGGCGGCCAGCGCCAACGTATCTCCATTGCTCGTGCGCTTGCTACCCGTCCGCGCTTTCTGATTTGTGATGAGCCGACGTCTGCGCTTGATGTTTCCATTCAAGCGCAAATTCTGAATCTTCTCAAGGATCTACGCGAGGCTCTCGATTTGAGTGTATTGTTTATTAGCCATGATTTGCCTGTTGTGCGGCAGATGTGTGATCGTGTCGCGGTAATGCGGCATGGCAAAATTTGCGAATTGTCTGAAACCGAGCAATTGTTCGACCAACCGGAGGATGACTATACCAAGGAGCTCATTCGGCTCATGCCAACACTATAGGTTTTGATGCGTGTTTCTCACACAGAGGTGTGAGCATACAAAGAATCATACGCCCAAAACTCCATTGATTGTCTCATGCGGTTGGTATCCTACCAACCATCTGATAGCTTAAGTGTTTCTATTGTCTTGACGCTCTTGAAAACATGACATATCGCAATGCTCAGTTGACCTGCGTCCGTATAACTTGATTGGCGTGCGTGCCAGTATTGTTGCCTAGATGTTCCTCCCAGACATGGTATTCAATATTGGAGCAATGGCACTATGTTCGAAAATGTTGCCGGACATAACTCACATAGACTACAACTGCTACGGCTCCCGTTGCTCTCGTTTTCCTCCCCGATGCAGAGCGCATGATACCCATAGATATCATGTCTATTGATCATGACGATGGTGAGCCAAAAACAAAAGGACAGCCGTTAAATGACCGCTCTTGGCAAGCACCGCACTTTATTTGTGACGCCAACGTCGAACGCGTTCCGTCTCGCTACGCCCTCACTTGGGCTCGTCCGCGCCTTGCAACGCGCTGGCCACACAGTTGCCTTCGTTAAGCCGGTGGGCGATCCAGCCACTCCAGTCGGTGAAGAAGATCTATCGGTGCATTTTGCACGGTCTCTGTGCAATCTTACAGTGCCGGATCCGATCTCTCTTTCGCTCGCTGAGGAGATGATCCGGTCAGATAATATCAGCAGTTTACTGGAAGACATTGTGGCTTTGGTCGAAAAAGTCCGGGGTGACGCTGAGATTGTCGTGGTTGAAGGTATTCTCCCCTTCGAAGATCATAACTTGATTGGCGACTTGGACTTAGCCATGGGGCGCAGCCTCGCTGCTGAAGTCATCGCTGTCGTGTCTGGTCAATCGGGTGATCTCGCGACAATCGTTGACACCGTTCGTGATGCCGCGATGCATGTTAAGACGGCTGTGCGCCCTCTGGCTGGTATTATGGTTCCGCGCCTGCCGGATGGTGTTGCTGCCAAGGATATCGCAGCAGCGTTGGAAAAAGCCGATTTGAAGGTGCCTGTGATCTCGGCTTCACCTGTTGCAAAGGGCCATAATGCCCGACGCTTATGCGATGTGGTCAAGGATCTTGGCTGTTCAATCCGTTATAAGGGCGGGTTAGATACGGCAAGGGTAGAAGATGTTGTCGTGGCGGCCCGTCAGCCGGAGCATCTGGTGCAGCTCTTCAAGCCAGGTACGCTGGTTGTCACCCCGGGGGACCGCTCCGACGTGATCATGGCAACCGCTTTGGCGCAAAGTTCAGGCATGCCTATAGCAGGCTTGATGTTAACGTGCGGAGTTCCGCTATCTCCAAAGTTGGATAGCTTCCTCGGCCCTCGTTTTTCCGATTTGTCCATCCTCGAAACCAAGGACCAGACCTTTGATGTGGCAACCAAACTTGCTGCCATGGATAGACGTGTCCGAGTGGGGGATGATCGTCGCATGGAAGAGCTGATGGACAACACTGCCGATCACATCGATCTGGCTGTTCTTCATCTGAATGACGCGCGTGATATGTCTGTTCACATGACACCTCCTATGTTCCGTCACCGTCTTATTCAGGACGCCAGTCGTGCGAAGGCATCGATTGTCCTGCCCGAGGGGGATGAGCCGCGCACGTTGCGCGCAGCTATCATCTGTACCGAAAAGAAAATTGCCCACTGTATCCTTCTGGCTAAGCCAGAGGATGTCGAGGCTGTCGCAGAACGGCATGGTATTCTTTTGCCATCGGATCTGGAAATTATCGACCCTGCGTCAATCCGCGATAAATATATCGAGCCAATGGTTGAAATGCGCAAAAAGAAGGGGCTTACTTCTCTTCAGGCCGAAGCGCAGTTGGAAGATACCGTGGTGCTCGGTACGATGATGTTGGCAGCTGGTGACGTACAGGGTTTGGTTTCTGGAGCTGTACATACCACAGCTTCTACTGTCCGCCCTGCCTTGCAGCTGATCAAAACCGCACCGGGTAACTCCATTGTGTCTTCGGTGTTCTTTATGCTGATGCCAGATCAGGTGCTGGTCTATGGTGACTGCGCCATCAATCCTGATCCCGATGCAGAACAATTGGCCGAGATCGCCATGCAGGCTGCAGATTCAGCCAAGGCGTTCGGTATTTTGCCAAAGGTTGCGATGATTTCCTACTCAACGGGCACCTCCGGTGTCGGCGCAGACGTGGACAAAGTTCGCGAAGCAACCGCTATCGTCAAGGCCAAATGTCCCGACTTGATTGTTGATGGCCCTATTCAGTATGACGCAGCAACGGTCGAAAGCGTCAATCGACAAAAGGCCCCAGGTAGCCCGCTTGATGGTCATGCCAATGTGTTCATCTTCCCTGATTTGAACACTGGCAACACCACCTACAAAGCCGTACAGCGGTCTGCTGATGTGGTGTCTATTGGCCCTATGCTTCAAGGCCTGCGTAAGCCCGTGAATGATCTGTCTCGCGGAGCTTTGGTGGACGACATTGTCTATACCATTGCATTGACGGCGATCCAGTCTGCAGCTCAAGCGGAAGCCGAGTAAGCTTGGAGCAGACGTGTTTCTTCTAAATACGATCAGAATTCACCAAATATCAGGCTCTCCCCATTGTGTGGGAGAGCCTTTTTCGTTTGCGTGGACTGAGTGTCAAATCTGAAAAGTTGGCATTACTGCTGAGGAGGGCGCTGTCGTTAGATAATTGGATCTTCAATGCACATTCTTCATTTGCCATACAAAAGCTGCGGTTTTGGTTTCGATGATGCAGTGCTTTTTGTTGGCGATGCCTGTGATAATCAGGGCCTGTGCCTATTGGGATGGTTGCTATGAATTCGATTGTTCCTCTGGTCAATTGTTTTTGATTGGAAATGCCGAGGTTTATCGATTGCGATTAAGGGATTTATCCAAGGGTGTGCATAAAATGTGGATATATTAACAATTAGTTAAATTTCCTATTGATAATTCTACGTATTCAATATTCCGAGGGAGTTTTTTAAGAAAATACACCTTGGGTTGAAGTGGCTGTATATAAAAAAATCGCGATAGAATACTGAAAATATTGATTTTTTCATAAATCGATTTTTACTCTCTAGTTTTTGATATAACGATCATGTCTTGGTCCTGTTTTTAATAATAATTACGAATATTGTGCGAAATTGAACAATTTATAAGTATCTATAATCTATAGAATGTACTCGTGATTCATTTACTTTGACAAAATGAACTTCATTGTCTCTTATCAGTATGTGGCCCACTCAATTACAAGGGCAAATTTTATTCTGGAGGGACTGATATGACATATTTTACATTTCCAAAACTATCTCTCGCTGTGGCCGTTGCTGTCACTAGCTTTGCTGCTGGATCTGTTGTTTCAATGGACGCAGAAGCCCGCACTTTCTCAGGAGATCGCTACGTAAATCGCGATAAATGTTACAAGGTGAAGAAAATTCCACAGCTGGTGGAATATGACACCAAAGGTATTTTTGTTCGCGGTTCTAGCCGTAGCTGGTCGGGCAATATGCGCAGAGGCGGGGCTGTCGTAAGAAATAAATACAATGATCCTGTATACATTCGCACAGCTCGTGTATTGGAAGATCAGCACTATACATTGATCCCAAAGAAGTGTCGGTAATACATAATACTTCAGGGTTCGGGTTTTAAATTTGTCCGAACCCTCCATATTCGTATAATTATTATATAGATATTGGCCTTCTATTTTATTGTTGGCCATGTCGAAGGATTTTCTATGGTTGGTTGTTCCGTTGGCAATGCGATTTATGCGATCCGATTAACGATATTGTGTTCTGCTCTGATGCTGTGTGGCATTGCGCAGGCGGATGCGTCTGCTTTTGTTGCGAAGGTTCTCTCCGACGCTTCCCGCCCACAGTTGGAAGCAGGAAAAACGGATGATGACAGCGATCTTGTCTTTGCCTTTGTTACCAAGCTTGGACAAAAAGATAAGCTGGATGATTTGGATGAGGATGACGAGTCATCGCCAGCTCTTGAAGACGGCAATCTATTGTCGGGGACGGATATACTGAAAGCGTTTGATCAGCGCGATAGCTCCGAGCGGTCCAACTTTTTAAAAGACCATGCTTTAGCCGCCTTTTTTCAGCACCCAGCCTCTGGTAAGAGTGTTGAGTTGCAGATTGCCCAATGCGCGACTCTGGATTATGCCACGGGCTCAGGGCCTTTTACGCAACAGGTCAAGTGTGGGGAAGATCTGTATTCCTATCGTGCCTATGACGGCGGACTCGCTATTTTGCGAAATGAAGAAATCCATTTTTCGCTGCCGTTGGATCCGGGGCACTATCGGGTTAATGGCATCGATATTGAGGTGAATTAGGCTGTGGAACTGTCAGCAAAGTGGATCACGGTTGAGTGTAAGACGATATATATGGCGACGGTTTGCCCTTCGTGGAAACGGTTTGTGACATAGCGTCAAACAGGGCCATCACATATTCGGGAACGGGGGTATAGCTGTTGCTGTCGAGTTCAGCGCTATAGCGTAAATAATCGCCACGTTGGCAGATCTCATCGTAAGGCATACCCTCGACGACCCTAGTGAAACAGCGCGTACGCCCTTTTTTCACGATCTGGATATATGTCTCACTGGGTTTTGCAACTATCGGCTTGTTTGATCCTAAAAGCGGGCCGTTGGCGCATCCGGTGGAGATCACAGACACAATGCCCAAAACTAGGTATGTAGCCGTTTTTCGCATTCTATTGCGGTCTGACATTCAACCTAATCCACCAATTTTTACTTGCAAGATTGCGTGTTGCAATAGCGGTCGAGAGCCAGGTTCGCCGAATATTTTCCCAGTGCTCAACCGTAAAGCAAGAGTAAAGAAAGTTGGTTAAAAAAGACTTAAATCAGTGCAATATGCACGATGACGACTGGTGCTTAGCGAGCTTTGATCAGCATTTGCTAAGCAATAAGTAGCGCTGTTGTATGGGACGTTATTTTTTCGCAAGATTGGCACGGATCACTTTTTCACCAATGGTGAAGGCGACGTGTGACGTGATCAACATAGCCAGCACGGCGATGATGGATGAGACTGTATAAGCTGAACCTGCTTGTTGTCCGAAAACCGCTTGATTGAAAAACATAAAGGCACTGGCTGCGATAACGGCTGCTATGCTTGCGTAGATGCGTTTTTTGAGCAGGGTACAAATAATGAAATTTGCGATGCCGGGTGGGCTGAACATTATCAGCAGTAGAAATTTTAAAAGTGCGGCCAGATCCATGGGTTGTTTTTCCGTAATGTGTGGGGCATGGCCCCATATAGGTGCGTCAATCATGGACTGATTGCTGCAAAATTGAAAGAGTGCAACGAGCTGTGACTCTCATCTCATTTGGAAAAGCCGGGTGCCCAATGGAAACCGGCGCGGCTTTTTCCTTGTTTCTGTCTGATTACCCAGCTTTAGAAAGGCAGAAAATAGGGAATTGCAAAGGTTGAGATAACCAGCGCAATGATTTGGAGTGGTACTCCGATGATTGCATAATCCTTAAATCGATAATTGCCCGGTCCCATAACAAGGGTGTTGATGGGGGAGGCGACCGGTGTGGAAAATGCGGTCGAAGCGGCAATGGCCACACTCATCAATAAAGGTTCCGGATTAACGCCCATGATCTTTGCGACTTCAAAAGCCACTGGTGCAATCAATACGGCGGTGGCTGTGTTAGAGGTGAACTGGCTGAATACCGAAGTAAGCAGGAAGAATGAGATGAGCATCAAATAGGGAGAGTTGGCGCCGTTAAGGGCCAGCATTTGATCGACAATCAGTTGTAAACCGCCTGTTTTTGAAAGGGCGGTTGCCATTGGGATCATGCCAGCGATCAACACAAGGCTTCGCCATTTTATAACGTTGTAGACATTGTTGGGAGCAATGCAATTTGTACTGACCATCGCAGCCGCAGCCAGAATAACCGCTGTCACACTGGGTACAATCCGGAAGATGATTAAGACCAACATAACCACGAGAATTCCAACAGCAATAGGTGCCAGCTTGCGGCGGGGCAGGTAGTTTTGGATTTCTTCAGGGAAGGCTAAGACCAGAAAATCTTCTGGGAATGCACGCAATTTACGAATGCGGTCCCACTCGCCGACCACCAATAGCTGATCACCAAATTCCAGCACGGCATGGCCGAAATTGCCGTGAATGGGTTTGCCCTTACGGATGACACCCACAACACTGAGGCCATGCTTGGTGCGGAACCCTGCGCCGCTTACCGTGCGCCCAACCAGCTTGGAGCGGGGTGTGACGATCAAGTCGGCCATGCCCAATTCGCGTGCCGATATGTGGTGCCCCGCTTCATCCAGAGGAAGCACCTTCATGCCATTTTCAGCAAAAGCCTGATCTGTGATTGGTTCATCCATAACGCCAAATAGGATGTCGCCCTCTTGGAAAGGAATATCGGTGTGGGTTGAAATGATCCCCGGTTTGCCGCGTCCTTCAGTCTTGCGTTCGATCCCGAACAATGTGAGGCCGATCTTGCGTCTCAATTTGGCGCTGACAACTGTTTCACCTGCGAGACTGGCCCCCTGAAGAACCTCAAGGCGCACGATGCTGTCTTCGATGTCATACATCTTGATCAAATCACTCAAGGATCGTCTTTCTTGAGAGTGTTGTTTGCCACCTTCGTTGCGCAGAACGCGGCGACCAAAAAAGACCATCCATAGTATAGCTATAACTAGAATGATGAGGCCGATTGGTGTGAAGACGAAAAAGCCGAATGGTTCCATTCCGGCGTTTTCCAATTGGGCGTTTGCCACGAGATTGGGAGGGGTACCGATCAGGGTTAGCATGCCGCCGATCAGAGCAGCGAAAGCCAGCGGCATCAATAATTTGGAAGGTGATATGCCCGCGCGCGTGGCGAGACGAATAGCGACGGGAATGAATATAGCACCGGACCCCGTTACGCTCATCACGGAGGCTAGGCTGGCAACGGCAAGCATTAGCAAAACGATCAGCTTCCATTCTTCTCTGCCCGCAACCTGAACGATTTTGTCCCCTACCGCGTAGGAAATGCCTGTTTGAGATAGACCTTCACCGACTATAAACAGCCCCGCAATAAGAATGACCACTGGTGTCCCGAAGCCTGATACGGTTTCTGTCGGGGTGAGGACGCCAGATAGCCCCAACGCGAGCATGACGCCGATTGCTACCAGATCTAGACGTAGCTTATCGGTGACAAAGAGTATGACGGAAATGCCGAGGACGGCGAATGTGAAAATCATTTCCCAGGACATAGTTGGACCATTTTGTGATTGTTTCCGGAGGTGAGTTGCCATTTTCCAAACTAATGTTGTTTGGTTCTGCCTTTCGGACCATACCGTTGTCACATCATAAATACAGCCATTGTCGTCGATAGCCGGTATGCAAAAATGGCACCTCCAAATTGGGAATGGCGCTAAAAGCGCATTTCTCAGTGAAATTTGTAGGGGCTAAATGTCGATTTAGCACAGGTATAAATTGTGAGTTTTGCTGTGACTAGAAAATGGATGAAAGGCTGGGCTACAAAAAAGTCCTCTCGCTGTTAGACGAGAGGACCAATAGTGATTCTGTGATAAACAGAAGTGTGACTGCATATGAAGGGCTTACGTGATCCCTCAAAAGCAATAGGGGCGCAAATGTTTTCTTCTATTCACTAGCGACAGAAAGCTTTGCGGCCGCTGTATTTGGTGTAGTAGCCAGTACGCGGATTAAATGAACGATATTTGTTTCTGCAGTAGCGGCGCCATTCGCGAGTCCAAGGCTCTGGACGGTAGCTATTACGTCTTGGTGCTTCACGGTAGTTTTTCGTTGGACGTTGGTTTCGTGCGTTATGGCAGTGGCGTACACCATTGTGGGTGTGACATCCACGGAAACCGTTACGGTGATAATGGTTCTGCACCCGGTTCCATTTGTTTTTGTTGCCGTTGTAGAGAACGGCAGCGCCAACAGCACCAATAATCAAGCCAGCAGCAAGTGCCCCTTTGCGGCCATTTTTGGCTTCAGCTTGTGTGGTCGGCGTGACAATGGCAAGAGCAGGCAAAATAGCTGCTAACAATGCATAAATAAGTATTTTTCTTCCGGTCATTGGTTGCTCCTCAAATTCTCCCCAGCATCAACCCAGTCGCGGGATACGCGAGGTAAAGCTATAACTTTATCATGGCAAAAATACGATCCATCGACCATAGCATAAACAAAGTCCGTGTAAATACGCAATGCCAACGGGCTCTCACCCGATAGCATTGCGCTCTGGATGCCGCTCTTAGCGACAGAAGTGGCGGCGGCCGTCATAGCCACGGAAATAACCGGTGCGTGAGTTGAAGGACCGATAGCGTGTTTCGCAATAGCGGTACCAAGCACGGGTCCAAGGGGCTGGACGACCAGAGTGACGAACGCGGTGATGTCTGTTTGGGCGATGGTGCGGGCGGTAGTGCGAACGGTGTGGGCGGTAATTGCGATGGCCATTGCGGTAGGCGACATCATGTGCGATTGCGCCAACAGCCAGTCCGGTAACTGCACCAATTGCGAAGGCTGCGTTGCGTCCGCCTGCGGCTTGGGCCTGACTGGTTGGTAGAGCTACTGTTGCGATGGTTGCGATCAGGGCGAAGGCTGCGATGGTTTTCTTTAACATGATGTGTCCCCTTATGGATTTTTGACTGTTTCAATTGAAGGTCTTGTGTGTCGCTTTGAAGGTATTTGGCGTTGATCATCAGCGCCTATACTCATCAGTCGCGGCGTATCCGGAAAGGGTTCAAAAAAATCGTAAAAAAATGCACTCGATTGTGAGAGTGCGGATTTCTGGGATTTTGGATAACCTGATGACAAGGGCCTGTGATTGTAAAAGCGATCTTCATTCCTCTATTAAGGTATTTATAATTTGCAGGAGGGGGCAGGGGATTGGCGTCAGGTGTGTTCATGTGCCACTAATGAGGTGGGCGCATCTTTGTAAAGAAATTTCACAAATATTGAACCAATATGCGTTTGGGAACGACACAGGTATGACAGTGAAATCGGGGATTGCATGTCGGGATCTGAAAATACTCGCGATCTAGAGCTTCTGAATAGGGTCGCGCGTAATGATCGTAAAGCCATAACGCTTCTATACCAGAGGCATAATCTTCGGCTTTATCGTTATCTGCTGCGCTTCACTAAAAATGATGCGATAGCAGAGGAGCTTGTAAATGAGACATTTCTCGATGTCTGGCGGTCTGCCGGTAAATTCGAGGGGCGCAGTCAAGTTTCGTCATGGATCATTTCCATCGGGCGGAATAAGGCGATTTCTCTTCTGCGTAAGCGGTCGGATGCTGAACTTGATGATGACTATGCGTCAGGTCTGGAAGATGACAGTGATACGCCTGAGGTAACAACGCTAAAACAGGACAAAGCCGCTGCAATGCGGACCTGTATCAACAAGCTGAGTGCCGAGCATCGCGAAGTGATTGATCTTGTTTACTATCAGGAAAAGGCGATCAAGGAGATTGCCGTGATCCTGTCGGTTCCGGAAAATACGGTGAAGACACGGGTGTTTCATGCTCGAAAGAAGCTGTCCGACTTATTAGCAAAATCCGGAATAGACCGGGGATGGCCATAACGCCAATTGAATACCAGTGTCGAGGATGAATAATGACCAATAATCCGGAAATCGAAAAGCTCCTGCCTTGGTATGCAAAAGGTCTGTTGGAGCCTGAAGAGGCCCAAAGAGTTGACGCCTATCTTGAAGAGCATCCCGAAATGCGTATGCAGCTAGGCCTGATTGCAGAAGAAAATGACGCTATAGCGCAGCAACATGCCGCTCTGGGCGCTCCTGTGCCGGGTGGGCTCGACCGTCTTCTTTCCGATATTGATGCCTTGGAAGCCACAGAGGCGCCCTTGGCGCATTCGATTGGCGCCAGCACGATAGGCAGAATGGTTCAGAAATTCAAAGATCTCCTTGCCAGTTTTGCTAGCCCAGGTGTGCGGTTCGCTGCCATGGCCGCTGCGTTGGTGATTGTCGCACAAGGGGTTGTCATCGGCGGGCTCATGCGGGATGGGACTGCGCCCACTGATGTGTCGTCAAAATTCACCACAGCATCGGGACCACAGCAAGCAACGACAACGAACGGAGCGGTGTTTCTTGTGGCTTTTCAAAAAGATGCGCGTATGAACGATGTGGCCCAGCTGCTTAAATTGCAGTCTGCCAAAATCATTGCAGGGCCTAAAGCCGGTGGGTTTTTCGAGATTATGGTGCCAGTCAACAAGCTACCAGAAGGGGGCGCTGATGGTGTCCTTAAATCTCTGCAAGCCCAAACAAATTTAGTGCAATTTATTTCCATCAATCAATAATCTGTGATCGAACAGAAGCAAACGAGGAAAGAAGCACCATTAAATTGTGTTATTCTGGCATTTCAATGAGGGCGTTCGGATTTGAGATTTCGCATGATAAGCGCAACCGGTCCGTATAGATACATGCCGTGAGATAATCGGAGAGAGAGACTATGAAACGGACAGGATTTGCAAAAAGTGCGTGTGCGTTGTTGGCCTGTTTGCTAGTGATGACATTGGGGTCTGCTGATCAAGCACGAGCGCAATATCCTGATACCTATCCAGATCAGGATGATTCAAGTCACTCAGGAGGCTCGGGACGTATACTGCTCCCTGCAATCGGTTTGGGGATTTCAATCATTCGGGAAGTGAGCCGCCAAAAACAGATCAAAGAACAAGAAGAGTTGCAAAGGCCTGCTGCGCAACGACCTAGGGTCTCCAAAAAGCGGCCAAACCGCAAGCCACGGAAAACCAGAGACAACCGCTCATCGCGTAAGGCGGCTCCAAGGATCGTGCTGCCCGAAACATTGCGTGTGGCCCGAGCCAAGCCGCGTATATACTCTATTGACGGCAAGCCCTGGTCCAGCGACAAAGAGTTTGTTGTTGTTCTGCAGTCCGGTTTGAGCGAGCAAGCGGTTTCTGAGTTTCTGGCGCAGTTTGATCTCGAAGTGATTGATCAAACACGCATCAATCTGCTCGATCAGGTCGTGCTTAAACTGGCATATCCGGCTGAAATGTCGCCGCAACAGGCGTTGTTGATGGCAACGGATGAACGGGTTTATCGCGCGCAGCCCGATTATTTTTATTACCCCGCTACGGAGGGTGACGCCGAGCCAACGGATATGTTGGAAGGGCTACAATATGCCTTTGACAAAATGGGTTTTGCCCAACTGTCCGGCGAGGAAAGTGGGCTGGGAGTGAAACTTGCTGTGGTTGATAGCGGCATCAAGTTTGATCACCCTTCTCTTTCCAGCAGTGTGACAGATCGTTTTACGGCATTCCCCGAAGCTGACAGCGCGCAGTTGAATCGGGATCATGGCACCGCCGTTGCCTCCATCATTGCGGCCCATGCCGGTATGCGGGGCGTTGCGAAAAATGTGGCGTTGATGTCTGCGCAAGTGTTTCGGTTTAGCGACAAGGGGCACATGGTTGCCGACAGCTATGACATTGTACGCGGAATTGACTGGGCAGTGGAAAATGGCGCCGAGATACTCAATCTCAGCTTTGCCGGTAGTAAAGACAAATTCTTGCAAGACGCATTGGGTAAAGCCGAAGAAAAGGGTGTCATTGTGGTTGCCGCTGCAGGCAATGAAGGGCCCGACGCTCCTGCAGCTTATCCTGCTGCCTATGAGAATGTCATAGCGGTTACGGCAACCGATGAAGATGACGGCCTCTATATCTTTGCCAATCGTGGTGACCATGTCGAGTTGGCCGCTCCCGGTGTGGATGTGCTTGTCGCTGCAGGGGAGGATGGATATGGCTTACAGACCGGCACCTCTATGGCCACTGCGTATATTTCAGGTTCTATTGCCCTGATGCTTGAAAAAGAGCCAGAGTTGACTGTGCAAGACATCAAAGGACGTTTGGCACGTTCTGTTCTTGATCTTGGAATGGAAGGTCGAGATCCTGATTTTGGATATGGTCGATTGGATGCCTATAAAGCTCTGACCAGCTCTAGCCAGCCTGAGTTGGTCAATTGAAATTGCACTTGCCAACAAGAAAATGGCTGCACTCAAAAGGCTGCTGACACTATGCTGTCAGCAGCCTCTCTCTATGGTGATCTCAAGCGGTGATAACACCGGCCGATTTACAGGAGAGAGAAATGACCAATTTGCCAAAAAATGCCGTGACATGGTTTTCCATTCCGGCAACAGATTTCGAAAAATCTATCAGTTTTTTCCAAGGCTTGCTCGGTGTTGAGCTGATCCGAGACATTCACGGTGAGGGCGATGATGCAATGCCTTTTGCGATGTTCCCAAAAGAGGGTGAAGACAGTGTCTCTGGTGCGGTTACGCCTGCTGACAGAATAAAACCCGCTGCTGGTGGTGTTTTGATCTATTTGGCCTGCAATGACATTGATGGCGCTCTGGAGCGTGTTGATAGCCTAGGGGGAGCCTTATTGACACCCAAGACGCCGTTGCCAGGGGATATGGGCGATATTGCTGTTGTTGCCGATTGTGACGGCACTCCGATCGGATTGCATCAGGTATGATCTTGCGATCTGCGCTGCAGCTTCCTAGGGTGACTTCTGGTGTTTTGGGAGTGTGCTATGCGGCGGGCAGATCGTTTGTTTGAGATTGTGCAATTTCTGCGTGGTGGGCGTTTGCTCACCGCGCAGGCGTTGGCTGAACGACTGGAAGTATCCAAACGAACCATTTACCGCGACCTAGCCCAATTGCAGGGCTGTGGCGTTCCAATTGAGGGGGAGGCAGGGGTCGGCTATGTTTTGGCCAGCGATTATCATGTGCCACCGCTCACGTTTACTGCGGATGAAATCGCATCGCTTGTTCTGGGTGCGCGCATGGTGCGGGCTTGGGCTGGCGACGATTTGGCGCAAGCGGCACAAGAAGCCTTGATCAAGATTGATGCCGTGATCCCGGAAGGGATGCGCAGCTTGATTGACGACACGCAAATGTTTGCGATGTCCTTTTCCGGCAGCTCTATAGAACGATCGTCGCTGGATGCTTTGCGCAAGGCGTGCAAGGAACGCTGCTTTCTGGACATGACCTATGTCAGCCTTGAAGGAGAGGGCAGCACACGACGCGTGCGCCCGTTGGGGTTGTATTTTTGGGGACGGGTCTGGACGTTACTTGCCTGGTGCGAAATACGGGCCGATTTTCGCTCCTTTCGCGTTGATCGTATAAAAACAATGAAACAGGCAGACCACTGTTTTCCTGTCGAAGCGGGACGGGAGCTGAAAGACTATGTTGCCAAGATGAAGGCAAAACACGGCATTGATGCGCATGGTCAGCCAATAAAAACAGACAGTCAATCATCGAGTTGCAAATAGGGTGTTGGACAGGTGTCTATCTGTTATGCGTCAAATGAGACGTCTTCGGGCTTCCAGCTGTAGATCCAGTCGAATTGGCGCATCAACTGGGATGTCGGCAACAGACGCATGGTCATGTTGCGTGCTGTCGCGATTGCGCCTTGCATATGATAGATCTCACCATTGCGGCGTGCTTTGGCGACGACTTTTCTCACTCGATTTTTGCGCGCCTTTTCATAGGCTTTGAGGCGCGTTTCCATTGGTCCTTGCACTTCGTCTATTGCGCGGGCAAGGATTGCAGCATCCTCGATGGCCATCACAGCGCCTTGCGCCATAAAGGGCAACATGGCGTGGGCGGCGTCTCCCGTCAGGGCAACCTTGCCTTTGACCCACGCTTGCTCAGGGTCTTGCCCACACAACGCCCATTTGAGCCAGTCTTGCCGTTCGACCAACAATTCGCGGATCTCGCGCGGCCATCGTGCAAAGCGATTGTTGAGCCAATCTGCATCGCCCTTGCCGTTCCAGCCTTCTTCGGTCCAGTCTTCATTGACGATGGCAACGATATTCATCATATGGCCGCCGACAATCGGATAATGGACCAAATGGGCGTTGGGGGACAACCACAGGCCAATGTTCCGGCTGTCGATGGTATCAGGAACCATTTGTAACGGCAGGGTGGTGCGCCAGGCGGTCTTGCCGCTGTATGCAGCAGGCTTGTTGCCAAAATAGGTGGTGCCAATGCGCGACCATACACCGTCAGCCGCAATCAGAGCCGAACCCTTGAAGCTGCGCTGCTCGCCACTGGCCAATGTGCAGGTGACTTCGATGCCATCAGCTGTGTCTTTGATATCTTGAACGTCACATTCGTCTTGCATCTCGATGAGGGCGAGTTGGCTGGCCCTATGATAAAGCGCTTGCTGCATGTCGGCACGATGCACAACCATATAGGGCGCACCATAGCGGGCAGAAATGTCTCGAGCGGACAATTCTGATAGCAATGCCCCAGAGACCCCCGAACGAATTTTGATTTTTCCGGGTATTACAGCCTGCTCAGCTATATAGGGCCAGACACCCCACTGTTTGAGGCTGCTTGTGGCGTTGGGAGATATCTGAATGCCAGCGCCGACTTCTGTCGGCATCTGGTTTTTTTCGAGCAGCAGAACTGGAATGTTTTTATGAGCAAGCGCCAAGGCAGTCGCCAGTCCGCCCGGGCCAGCACCCACAATGATGATTGGCAATTGCTCGGACATATTTGGTTCTTTCCCCGTGGGTGTTTTGATTTTCCGAGTGTATCAGGACGGATAACAGTGGCTTTATTCGTGGAAACAACCGTCCGGACGGGTTTGGGTTTCACCAAGTTCTGCGTTGAATTTATAATGGGTCGAGCAATAGGGGCACAGAATTTCATTTTCTTCACCCATATCAAGATACACATGAGGATGGTCTTGCGGAGGGGTTGCACCCATGCACTGAAATTCCCGAACGCCGATCTCGATTGCCGAAACACCTTCGTCGTTTTTGAAATGAGGAATCGTGTGGCCTGCCATGGGATGATGCTCTCTCTTAATCCAGTTTGATTTTGCGGAGACAATAGCGCCAGCGACAAGGGAATCCTAGTCTCGATGTGATCATCTGGATTAACTTTCCCAAATTCCAAGCGCTATTCTGGCGTGGATGGTTTCAATTGTTGCGCTTTTTTGCCATCCTGATAAGAACAAAAGCCCCAGAGGCGTGTTTCATAAATGCGCTTCGTTTTGATTTCAACTTCTCAATAGTGTTTTGTCAAATATGCCAGAATTTCAATCCGACGGTTATACTCTCTCCTATCTCGATGAAGGCGCAGGCGAGCCTGTTTTGCTCATTCACGGCTTTGCTTCCAATAAGACAGTCAACTGGATCAATCCCGGCTGGGTGCAGACCCTGACAGGGGCGGGGTATCGTGTTATCGCGATTGATAACCGTGGCCATGGCGAAAGTGAGAAACTTTATGATCCGGCTCTTTACACCTCTCCCACGATGGCAGAAGACGCCAAACGGTTGTTGGATCACCTCGGGTTGGATCGTGTCTTTGTTATGGGCTATTCGATGGGCGCGCGTATTTCAGCCTTTTTGTCGCTGAAGTATCCCGAACGGGTGAGGCGAGTGGTGTTTGGTGGTCTTGGCGGCGGTATGATTCATGGTACGGGCGATCCCGCCCCTATTATCGCTGCATTGGAAGCTGATCAGGGGGTGCCGATCAAACATGCCGTCGGAAAGGCGTTTCGCATGTTTGCTGATCAGACGGGCAGTGATCGGCTGGCGCTGGCTGCATGCATGCGCTCGGCCAGACAGAAGATTCCGGTTGAAGATCTCGCCAAGCTGGCAGTGCCGGCGCTTGTTGCTGTCGGCACGCGCGATGTCATCGCAGGTTCTGCCAAAGAATTGGCGGATATCCTGCCCGATGCCCGTGTCGCTGATATCCCTGGGCGCGACCATATGGTCGCTGTTGGGGACAAGGTCTTCAAGCAAGCCGCGTTGGACTTTTTTGCCGAAGGCTAAACGGCTTGCTTGTACCTGAATAAGTCGCTTGCTTATTTCCCTATGAAAACGGGCTTTCGCTTTTCAGCGAAGGCGTTTCGCCCTTCTGCATAGTCTTGGCTGTCAAAGCAAGCATTGGCCATGCTTTTTAGCTCATTCATTGACAGGCTATCAGACTGGCCAATGGCGCTGTTGATGGCCGCCTTGTGATATTGTGCACTCATGGGCGCTAGCGTGGCGACGGTTTTGCAATAGTCTTCTGCGGCTTCATCAAATGTTTCGTCATCAAAAATCGCGTTGAGGAAACCGAGCTTTTGAGCATCTTGTGCACCATAAACTCTGGCGGTTAGATACAATTCCTTGGCGTTGGCCGAACCGACCAGATTAACGATGTCGGCGATGGCATTGGTAGGATAGCCCACACCAAGTTTGCCTGCCGGAATGCCGAACTTGCCGTTGGCGTTGGACAGTCGCAGGTCACATGCGGCAGCAAGGCCAAACCCACCACCCATGCAAAAGCCTTTTATCAACGCAATCGTTGGTTTGTTGGCGTTGCGTACTGCGCGATAACAGTCGGAATTGATGTCGTCATAGCGGGTGGCTGAGGCCGTGTCTTTGCGTACCGTATCAAATTCACCGATGTCTGCCCCAGAGACAAAAGCTTTGCTGCCTGCGCCTGTGATGACAATGACATGGATGTCAAAATCGTCATCTAGGCTCTTTACCGCAGCGGGAATTGCTTGCCACATATCCAAGGACATGGCGTTTCTTTTGGCTTCGTTGTTGATAACAATACGGCCAATTGGGCCAGACCGTTCAACGAGGATTTTGTTGTGATTTTGGATGTCTGTCATGACTGTGCTATCTTTGGTGTCTGTCGTTTGCAAAGGATGCTGCAAAGAAGATCAAGCGTCTACCTTGCAGCTCGTCATCGGGCGGACTATGTCTAAAGGCAATATATGCCAATTAGAAGCCGGGCGATAGGCTTAGAGAGAAGGCGAGAATAACATGGCGGATACTGGATTGCGGTGGAGTGTTGACGACAAACTTGGAGTAGTTGACCCTATTTGGCAACGGGTGCGCACGGAAGCCGAGGAAGTCGTTCGGGCCGAGCCTGTTCTCAGCAGCTTCATTTATTCAACCATTCTCAGCCACAAACGCATGGAAAATGCCGTTATTCACCGTCTGGTGGATCGTTTGCATAGTCCTGCAATGGATTCTGAAGCCATTCGTCAGGCATATCGCGAGGCCTATGAATCGGATGCGTCGATTGCACTTGCCATGCGTGCTGATATTGTCGCTGTCGCAGATCGCGATCCGGCCTGCGATCGCTATATTGATCCATTGTTATATTTCAAAGGATTTCAGGCGATTCAGGTTCACAGGCTGGCCCACTGGCTCTGGAGCAATGGGCGTAAAGATTTTGCTTTGTATTTGCAAAGTGTCAGCTCTGCTGTGTTTCAGGTGGATATCCATCCGCGTGTCAAATTTGGCAAAGGCATTTTCTTTGATCATGCAACGGGCATTGTTGTCGGTGGCACCGCTGTCATCGAAGATGAAGTCTCCATTTTGCAGGGCGTGACGTTGGGCGGTACCGGCAAGGAAATCGATGATCGTCATCCCAAAATTCGCCAAGGTGTACTTATTGGTGCAGGGGCCAAGGTTTTGGGCAATATTGAAATCGGGCGCTGTTCGCGGGTTGCTGCCGGCTCAGTTGTGCTCAAAGCCGTTCCTCCTCACACCACAGTGGCAGGGGTGCCCGCCAAAATAGTTGGCAAAGCGGGCTGTGCCGAGCCTGCGCGCAGCATGGACCAAATGATCAGGGATACTGAATAAAAACCCGCCATTTTGGTTTTATGTTGCCCCTAACTGCGTGTTTGATCAGAAAAAACTGGAATGATGTGGATAGCGGGTTTACTCTCACTGTGTGCTGTGCGACTGAGCCGGAGTTATGTTTGGGTCTGCCTTCCCTCAGGTTGGTCCCTAGAATTTGGACATGTTTCTCGCCGACGAGAAATTTACTAGCAGGAGGCAATTTTGGATAAGACAGAGCTGGCAAAGCTTCAGAAATTTATGCGTGGTGCACTTCAGTCAACAAATCTGGAAGTACGGGCTCGCCCTCGCAAAACCGATTCTGCCGAAGTTTATGTGGAAGATGAGTTTGTCGGCGTTTTGTTTCGCGACGAAGAAGATGGCGAACTTTCCTACAATTTCTCTATGGCAATTCTGGATTACGATCTCGAAGACTCTTAAGCTCGATTGGCGTGTTTGTCAGGACATAGTTGCTCGATTAAGGACCACCCAGAGCCACGATGGATATTGGGATATAAGCTGCGATGCCCTATCAGGCAACGCGGCTTTTTGTTTCAACGGCGTTGGTAATCACTGAATTTGCTGCGCATGGTCGTGTCAAGCTTACGCCACTCTGCTAGCAGCTGTAGGCGAAACCTGTAATTCAGCTGTGCGCCATTATTGAGTATGATATCGCGCATGCAAAAGGTGGGTGTATTTTCAACCGGCTTGATACAACGTGCGACAAAGGGGGCGGTTTCATCTGGCTTGAAATAGATCACTTCGCCCGAAAAACCCGATTCTTTTGACATTCTAAATCCGATGAGGGCTGCCGGGCCTTCAATCGTATCCCCGACAAAGTGCTGACTATATACCGAGTATAGTCGCTCCGAGGTCGAAATTGGCTGTGGTGGTTGGCTCAAAGAGGCAAATATCAGTCGGGAATCCTTAGTAACATCATTGAATGCTACCTGTGTATCCAGACTGAACCCTTCTAGGGTGGGCCATAGTAGAATCAGGTCCAGCTTCTTGAGTTGTTGCAGGTTGCGCTGTTCAGGCCGACGAACCGTGTTTTCCGGCACCATGAATTGTGCCGTGCCAATGGTATAGAGGCGCAGGCTGGTTTCTACGCTGTAAGGGCTGTTGAGCAACTCTGGTCCGGAATGCTGCAAAATGCGGCTAATTACAAACAGCACTGTGATGGCGATAAGGCCTGCAATGAGGATAAAGAAAATCCATCTTTGTGGGGATCCTTGTTCTCCAATTTGCTGCTGCATGAAATCTTACCTTTGATGGGCGCAATGAAGCGACTCTCTTGTTTTGTTGCCAACCATAAGCAATTGGCACAGACACATCAATTTGGCATCCATATGGCGACTGTCTGGCTGTGGGCCGATCATGACGATGATCGGCCGTGTGAGCAAGGCATCGGCACGGTGTTTGCACCGCAAACGGGGAAGCGTTGCAGCTGTGCCAGCCTGAAACAGAATGGCACATGCATTACAGGGAAAGTGTCCTCTGATGGGAATGGAAATGTTTGCGTTGGTCTATGTCACATGTGTCGGGTTTGTCTGTGCTGGCATTTTGGCCAGTCTCTATCAAATAGTCTCTCACCGTCCCGCGGGCTTTCGGATGGTCATGCATACCTTGCCCGGCGCTATGATTTCTGTGGTCCTGTGTATGTTCGCCGGGCCATTTATCATTATGCGCAATGCTTTGCGTGGGTGGCGGATTGAAGACCGGCATATTGCGTGGGTTTTCGGTTCTTCTGCGATTGCCGGGGTCTGGAGTGCTTGTTCGGGCGTGTTGTTGCTCAATATGTTTGTGGGCGCGATGTCGGCTGTGACCTGACTGCGGTCCAAATCGATACAAACGGATGGATTGCGCGAGGCCTGTTTTGGCCTTGTAATAATGGCCGGATTTTTGATTCTGATTGCGATCCGTATCGCAAAGCAGCAATCAGCATTGCTTATAGAAAGGCGAATGAGATGCCGCTTTATCAATTGGGGGCCTTTCAACCGGAGTTGCCGGATGAAGGGGATTATTGGATTGCACCAAACGTCAGTGTAATCGGTCGGGTGATTATGAAGCGTGATGCCAGTTTGTGGTTTGGAGCCGTGTTGCGTGGTGACAATGAAGCGCTGACCATCGGCGAACGCAGCAATGTGCAGGATGGCAGTACATTGCATTCGGATATGGGGTATCCACTCGACATTGGTGCTGATTGTACGATTGGGCACAATGTGATTTTGCATGGATGCACCATTGGCGATAATTCTTTGGTTGGTATGGGCGCCGTTGTGTTGAACGGCGCAAGAATAGGTCGCAACTGTCTGATTGGTGCCAAGGCCCTCATTCCGGAAGGCAAAGTTATACCGGACAATTCGTTGGTCATGGGCATGCCGGGTAAAGTGGTGCGTGTGCTGGATGAGGAAGCGGCGAGCAGGCTGACTGCATCAGCGGCTGGCTATGTTGCCAACTGGCGGCGATTTGCCAAAGAGCTTAAGCCACTCTGATCCTGAGTGTTGAAGCGAGATAAAAAAAAAGCGGGCCAGCTGTGGGGACAGCTGACCCGAAAGAACCTGATCGGTTGTGGACGGGATGGGGATTTGATCAGGCCTTTATTCAGTTAACAGTGGATGGATCGTGGCTTGGAACGCCACAACTTTCGGGGGTCATCTAGGGTCGTCAATTGAAGTCCATGTGGCAGGATGCAAGGCTGCCTGCCGTTTAATATAGTGGTAGGGTGTTTGATCCCATGGCAGGATGCGTGGATCCTGATTGTCCAGAATGAGATCGCCGCGGTCGGTTCGAACGGTTAGAACTGCATGGCCGTTGCCATTTTGCTCGCGAACCACAGTGATGAGCAAAGCTGTTTCTGGCCATCCAACATTAATAAGCATGCGGCGCTTCAGCAGCGCAAAGTCTTCGCAGTCGCCTGCTGATGCAGGATATGTCCAGAGCTCTTCTGTCCTGTATTGTTCTTTGTCAGTGATCGGGCGAATGGACTGGTTGACATGTCCATTGATGTTGATCAGCTGTGTCCAATTGGACTTGGACAATTTTACTGCACGATCAACGCTGAAACTTGTTTTGCATTCCGTCGGATTGTTACGGCAAAAATTAACGTGTCCGATCGGAGCAGATGTCTTGCCCGTGATTGTCATAAAAGGCGAGTAGCGAGCAGCTTGTGTTTCAATGGATAAGGCCATCAGTGCCAGACTGAAAAAGGCAAATCCCCAAATGCGGTTTCTCATGTATATCTCCCGTCGTTGTGGAGATATTTATAGAATACGCTATTTTATTTACTTGAAATATTGGCTGCTGTATTTGAGGTAAAGTTAAGTAAAAAATGGATATATGTTTATTACATCTGTATGTTACTTTGATTATATTTAGTTTTTATTTTTATTATAATTTTGTTTTACTTTAAGTACATTTAGAAATAAATCTTCTCATAATTCAAGTAAAATTGGAATTAGTTTGAATTGATAAGTTTTTACAATGTCTTATGATTGTTGTGGTGGCGCAGATGGATGCAGGACTTGGCTGATTTTCAAGGCGCGCTTGTGATTTGGGTGCAAGTAATTACTGCACTCGATGCGCTGCGTCGGGAAAAGGCTCCCGCTTATTTTCCTCTGCCTATGGGGTTTGGGCAGGCGTGGGTTGAGAAAAAATAAAATAATTTTTTAGAAAAACCGTGTGTAGAAAAATCCAAAGTCGTTGAGCTTACGCTCCGTTATCGAGGAAACCTGCGATGATAGAGGGGAAAGGACACAAGACAGCACTCAGCGACCGATAAAGGAGAGATCGGAGAGGCTGTGCGGCTTGGTTTGATGTGTGGAAATTCTTATTTCAGGTTCTCATCTAGCGCTTGGCTATCCTGCAGGGAAGCGAACTCAACAGCCAAACCATCATCAAGATGTCGCACGATGCGCGCACGTATTTTTCCGATGTTGATTGATTTTCCGACCGCAGGGCGGGCTTTTGTCTTGATTGCAGCGCCAGAAAGAGACAAATCCATCACTCGACAAATATGCTCGCTTCCATCTTCCATTATAAGTTTGGTGATGGGATTTTTGGGCTGGCGACGTTCATGACGTCTGTCTTCTGGCAAGGACAGGATGTGTCTATTGGCAAGCCATGTCAGTTGAGAGGCCAGTTTGTCGCGTTTGCGTGCTGTTGCGTCGACGGAAATGGCGAAGCCGCCTTCAATCTTGCGGGCAATCTTTCCCTCGATGCGTCCAATATGGTCGATATAGGCTATGATCCGTTCACCGATTTCGCCACGGATCGGTGCGATCATTGCAACGCCACCCGGTGACATATTGATCACCTGACAGGGATATTCCGTCTTGTTTTCCAGCATGAAGCGACCAAGCAAATTGACCTTCACTCTTTGGTGACGGCGGCGCTCGGTGATGCGTGGAAAAACGGATTTTTGGAGTAGTGCCGACATAAGGGACTGCTTTCCCGCCAAAAATGGACAAAATGGACGTAGCTGACGCCATCCTATTCCCTCTATGGTTAACAAAGCCTTTTATGTGGCGCCGACGTGCCTATTGTTTGTGTCTTTCAATGTCGGTTGCTTTAGGTTGTGGAAAATCGGTTGTCTTACCCTTAATCCCGACGTCCCCCTTCAATGACAGTCAAGTGGCCGATCTGCTTTTCTATTTGGAATGCTGCATTGTCGACGGAGGGAGACACGGCTGCTGTCGATGGTGCCAATCCAAAACCGGGTTGCGCTTTTGTGCCGCTTTTTGCGGTCCGCATAAAGGCAGGGCGTTCGTCTGGCCAAATCAGGCGCATGGATGTGACGCTGAGTTCTGTTAGTGGCCAAATGCCGACCCAATAGGGCATGTCGGCCGGGCTGGCGGCGCCTAGGATGCGGCTTTTGGGTTGTCCATAATGACGAAGAGGCAACAGAACGGCCTCGAAATCAAGCTCTTGGTCTCGCTCGGTTTTTCCTTTGAAGCCTATAACCGCAGCGGCTTCATCTTCCGCTACTGCAGCCAGCAGCAGTTTGATGCTAGAGGTGTCTTCTTGGCTCCATATATCCAGAAAGCTTCTGCCTTTGAGTTCGCGACAAAATGAACCGCATAGCCGGGTCCCTGCCAGTCGGAAGTTAAGTGCATTCTGATTTCCGTATTCGAGAATGAAAGTGTCGCCCAAAATTTGATGGATCTCGGCTGGATCTATGTCGCTGCGTTCTGGCGCAGTGCGACCGCCTCTTAGACCATCCCAATATGTGAATAATTCGCGGGTCACTTGATGTTTCATAATCATTCTCTATCTGGGGCACTTCTGAACCGGTGGTGTTTCATGCTGGCACAGACTGGGCATTAACGTTTGTCTTGTTCCTTTACAAAGCAGGGGGCGTGCCAACTGTCGTCTTTCTGCGCGATATGAGGTTTTGCACACCGTCATTAAGGTTAATTTATGCTTGTTCTTGCAGGTGTGTAATTGGAAGGGTAAACATGTCCTTAACAGTTACCACGCCGTCAAGTTGGACTCCTGAAATGGCTTGATGGCGCGGCTCTTCAAACTTTCCTGACTTTGTTCAGGAGGCATCAGCCATCCGAATTGATCTTTTAGAGATCGGCGGGTGGCTTTTTTTTGCCCTTTTCTCTGGTGTTAATATTTTCGCACTAGAACTGCGGGCAGGATATTCACTCTCCCTGTGGCATAGGGGGGGGCCTGTTGGTCTTTTGCGGGCTTGATGTCTATGCCAATAATCCCCAAATGGGCAGGGAACCCATTGACCAAACCTGAGGATCGCCCATGGCACTGAAACCTCGTGGATCCTGGCAAATGCCGTCTGGTATGCCACCACCAAGAGAACCGGCGTTTAATTTGCCGACCCCTATTATGGTTTTGGGTGGCATTATGATCGCCCTTCAGTTTTTGCAGGAGTTTGTTCTGTCGGCGGCTCAAAAGCAGGAATTGTTGCTTACATTTTCTTTCTTGCCGATACGCTATGGCACGGCGGCGCAAGGATTTGATTTCCCCGGTGGTCTGCTGGGAGACGTCTGGACCTTTGTGACCTATGCTTTTCTGCATGGAAGCTGGATGCATGTGATTCTGAATCTGGTTTGGATGGCGATCTTCGCAACCGTCATTCTGCGCCGGATCGGGACCAAGAATTTTGCCATTTTCTTTGTGGTTACAGCAGCGGCTGGTGCTGGTGTGCATTTGTTGTTGCACTTTGATAGCCCCACGCCACTCGTTGGGGTGTCGGCCGTTCTCTCTGGGGCTATGGCTGCTACTGCACGCTTTGCTTTCAGTGGCGGGTTGGGGGGCTTTAGCGCCTTACAAAGCAGCCATTACGGTCGGTGCTTGACGCTTGTTGAATTGCGTTACAATCAGCAGGCTATGATTTTTTTAGGCATCTGGTTGGTGCTCAATCTGGTGTTTGGCTTGACTGGCGGCGGTACTATCGCTTGGGAAGCGCATTTGGGTGGCTTTGTCGCAGGGCTGCTTGTGTTTCCCTATCTTGATCCATTGACAAAGCCTCCGCGCAGGCCGAAGCCGCCCAAAAAAGAGCCTCCAAAGAAAAAGCCAGAGCATTTGCGCGTGATCAAGTGAGTGCCAAGGTTTTAAAATTGATGATTTTGTAAGGGGCGGAGATCGTTTTGATCTTCGCCTCTTTTATAATTCTTTGCGATGATTGGGGAGAAAGGTGCGCGTTGGCTAAGGAGTTTTTTGGGAATAAGCTGCGTTATGCCTAAGTTTCTATTCTGGAGCTTGCCTTCCGCTTCATTTCGTCGCAGACTTTCTGCAAACGAGGAAGTGGCTTTCGGTTTAACTACCGCTAGGTATAGACAAATCGGAACTGAGACAATCGATCAGCAGGGGAGATATCAATGACTATTGCTACGATTCTGGATAAGAAGGGTCGCGACGTTTTTACCATGGAGCCGTCGAGCTCCCTTTCTGAGGTTGTGAAAACCTTGCGTGATAAAAAGATCGGTGTGGTCTTGCTGGCTGAAGGTGATCGTTTGTTGGGCATTCTGTCTGAACGCGATATTGTGCGTGCCTTGAGCGAAAATGGAGCTTCTGCCCTGTCGGAGATTGCAAGCAGCCATATGACATCCAGTGTTATGACCTGTGTCGAAGGGGACACGGTCGTGTCAGTGATGTCTCGTATGACGTCTGGCCGTTTTCGCCATATGCCTGTTATGGATGGGACGCGACTTGTTGGTTTGGTGTCGATTGGCGATGTGGTTAAGCTTCGTATAGAGGAAACCGAAAAGGAAGCCGCCGATATGCGTGCCTATATTGCCGCTGGTTAAGACATCGTCATTGTTGCTCAGTTTCAATCAATTGGCGGGACCCTGTCCCGCCTTCTTTTGTTTGGGGTCGTGAGTTATTCAGATTTGGAGGTCTCCAGATAAGTCGCTCAATTCTCGAATGACTTTTTGGGTTGCCACATAGCCTGCTTCAATTGCCTCATCCGCGCGATGAAAATCAAACATGCCAATGCTGTTCAGACGTGGATTGATGGTGATGTCTGGCGGGTCGCCTGCAAGCCGTGAGCGGGTGATGCGGTCTTGGATGATAGTATAGGCGTCAAACATGATCGACGATATGCCCGGCGTGTTGGGTTCGTTGCCAAAAATTAGGTTTTTGATGTTGCCAAATGTGCTAACGGACTGACCTGCTTGCTCATTCTCCGGATTTGGACGAATGCGGTCATCGTCGTCGTGAGCATGGGGGATGATCGCGCCGCGTCCAAAAGTATCTGAGCTGAGATTAACAGCAATCACTATGCGGGCTCCCATGGCCCGTGCCAATGATACCGGCACAGGATTAACCAGGGCTCCGTCGACCAGATAGCGGCCATTGACATTGACCGGATTGAAAATTCCGGGCAGGGCGTAGGATGCCTGCATTGCTGTCACCAAATGGCCCTTGCGCAACCAGATTTCATGGCCGGTCGACAGTTCTGTTCCCACCGCCATAAACGGCCGATCCAGATCTTCAATTTGAATATTATTGAGATAGCGCTTCAACAGTTTGGTCAGGCGTGTGCCGTTGATGAGGCTCTTGCCGGAAAAGCTTACGTCAAGCAAACCCAGCAATCGGCCACGGGTCAAACTGCGGGCAAACTCTTCCAGTTTATCCAGTTGTCCGGCGAGATAACAGCCTCCTACCACTGCGCCAATCGATGTTCCGGCGACAATGTCGGGGCGAATGCCAGCTTCTTCCAGTGCGTGCAAAACACCAATATGCGACCAGCCTTTGGCTGCGCCACCTCCCAGCACAAGGCCAATGGGTGAATGGTGGCCAATCTGCAGCGGCGTTTGCTGCTGGTCTGGTTCGTCCGTGCCTGCGTTACGGGCAAGCATGTCCAGCATGTTGGCGAGCATATCTCAATCCTCCTCTTGCTATAATGTAAGAGGTCGAGACTGAAAACCATTAAATTCGGCACACGTCGGGTTCAAATTGACTTGATGCCGCATTAAATCTTATGGGTGCCGTTGATTGCTCTGGAGTTGGAGATCGTTATTTATAGACTTCTGACGGATCGAACAGCGGTTTGTCTTCTTTGAAGCTGAGCACTGCTTTGCCATCGTCAAGCGAGGCTGCGCGATAAAAGCAGGATTTGTAGCCCTGATGGCAATTGGCAGCAGCTCCACGGGTGCGGACCTTAAGCCAGATGGCATCCTGATCGCAATCGGTGCGCAGTTCAATCACGTCCTGCACATTGCCGCTTGTTTCTCCTTTGAGCCACAGCGCCTGTCTGGAGCGGCTCCAATAATGGGCCTGTCCGCTTTCCAGTGTCAGTTGCAGGCTTTGGGCATTCATGTAGGCAAACATGACCACATCGCCGCTGTCAGCATCTGTCGTGATGCAGGCGATTAGACCATCACGGTCAAATTTGGGCAGGAATTTTACACCCAGTTCGATGCTGTTTTTATCTTGCCCGTCTTGGGCTTGGAACGGTGTGCACATGATGAGGCCTCTATGGAGGAATGTCTTGGTATGTGAATAGCGCCGATAAGGGCAAAAGAAAAGGGGCCATAGGCCCCTGTTTCAGTCCATCCGGTTGAGCTGTCAAAAACATCCGAATAATTGAGAATGGTGGTTAGCGTTCTCCGACCAACGTCATAAAGCGATTCTGCTTTTCTATGTCGTTTTCAAAAACACCCGTGAAGCTGCTGGTCACGGTGGAGACGCCTTTTTTCTGAACGCCGCGCATTGACATACACATATGTTCAGCTTCAATCAGCAAGGCAACGCCGCGTGGAGCAAGGGTTGTCTCAATCGCGTCCATGATTTGAGACGTAAGCGTTTCCTGAGTCTGCAGGCGGCGTGCAAATGTATCAATCACGCGGGCAAGTTTGGACAGCCCTACAACACCGTTTCTTGGATAATAGGCGATGTGCGCCTTGCCGAAAAACGGCACCATATGGTGTTCGCACGCTGAGTAAAATTCCACATCGCGCAACAGGACCATATCCTTGTAGCCGTTCACCTCTTCGAAGGTGCGGGCAAGTGGCGCGGAAGGATCCTCGCGGTAGCCGTGGTAAAGGTCTTCATAGGCCCTGACTACACGTTTGGGCGTATCAAGCAATCCTTCACGATCGGGGTTGTCGCCGATCCATTTGATAAGGGTTCTGACAGCGGCTTCTGCTTCATCCCGACTTGGGCGTTCACACAAGGCCCACTCGTCTTTGTTCTCAACCGCAGGGAAAGGATGCAGATTTTCGGGGGTTTTGTTGTTATTCAAGATGGTTCCTTGCCCCTCGTGGGAGAGCGTCGTGCTGGTCTTGGTATCGACTAACATATCCATTTGAGATCCGCTGACCTTTCTTTGATAGGCTTGATCGCAGCAGACCACCTCATCTGATCAATTCCTATCGATAGAATAGGATCGATTTGGGTTGCGCCATCATGCACGTTTTTGAACTTTTGTCAGCAGATAAATCATCGCACTTACCTGCGTTCTTCTCGCATAAAGAGATCGCTTCCATGTAAATGTTATCTGCTTTGAGACAATTATTCGGGACTTCCTTGTTTCTCATCCTATATAGGCGTTATAGGATGGCAAACCAGCTTTGGATTGCTGTTGATCGTGCTAATTGGGAAAAAATGTCATGTTGGACGCAATCTACAACAAAAAGATTTTAGAATTTGCGGGCAATATTCCGCGCCTTGAGCGTCTTGTTGATCCTCAGGCTTCAGCCAAAGCCCACAGTAAGTTGTGTGGCTCAACCATTGAGGTGGATCTGGTGATGGCGGATGGCAAGGTCACTGATTATGGCCATATGCTCAATGCTTGCGCGCTGGGGCAGGCGGCGTCCTCTGTGGTGGCACGTCTCATTATTGGTGCTGACGGGGATGAGTTGCGTCAGCTGCGCGATCAAATGCAGGCGATGTTAACCGGCGACGGGCCGCCGCCTGAGGGTAAATGGAGTGATTTGAAATATCTCGAACCTGTGCGGGACTATCCCGCCCGTCATGAATCCACCCTTTTGGTCTTCAAAGCTGTGGTTGATGCAGTCGAGCAAATCGAAGCGGCTGGCACTGGTGCCAATGGTTGAGATACTCTCTTGGCGGAGTGGAAAATGAAATATCTGGGCATCGGGCTGATCAAGTTATATCAGATTTTTCTGTCGCCATTTATGGGGCGTCAATGCCGTTACCAACCCACCTGCTCGCACTATACCGAAGGTTCAATTCGTCGTTATGGTTTTTGGATTGGCAGCTGGATAGGGATCGCGCGCATTTGTCGCTGTCATCCATGGGGCTATAGTGGCTTTGATCCTGTACCTGAACGGTTGCCTCAGGACGCTTGCTGGTATAAACCATGGCGTTATGGCCTGTGGGGTGGCGACCACATTGATCCAGCGACCCAGCTGGAGTCAGAAGATTGATGGTTTTACCATTCCCTGCGGGTTCTTTGACTGATCGCTTTTAAGACTAACATTGAGGGTATCCACCCTACAGCTTACCTGCGTTGTATGCAGGAGTTGAGCAGGAGACTATTATGGTCAATCTAACTTTCCCCGACGGATCTGTACGCGAATATGATGCTGGTACCACCGGTATGGATGTTGCTGCGGGCATTTCCAAATCTTTGGCTAAAAAATCTGTCGCCATGAAACTGAATGGCGAATTGATGGATCTATGCGATCCGATCAATTCAGATGCAGCCATCGAGATCGTTACCCGCACCGATGAAGCAGCCCTTGAGCTGATCCGCCACGATGCAGCCCATGTGATGGCCGAGGCCGTGCAGGAGTTGTTCCCCGGCACTCAGGTCACCATCGGGCCCGTCATCAAAGACGGTTTCTACTATGATTTTGCGCGCAACGAGCCGTTTACGCTAGAAGATCTCGAACAAATCGAAATGAAGATGTCCGAGATCATTGGCCGCAACAAACCTTTCACCAAAGAGGTTTGGAGCCGTGAAGTTGCCAAGAAGTATTTTTCCGACAGGGGCGAAGGCTACAAGGTCGAATTGGTCGATGCCATTCCTGAAGATCAGGATCTGAAGATCTATCGCCAAGGTGATTGGCTCGATATGTGCCGTGGGCCACACATGACTTCGACCGGTCAGATCGGGTCCGCTTTCAAATTGATGAAAGTGGCGGGCGCTTATTGGCGCGGCGATTCCAACAATGCAATGCTGAGCCGTATTTATGGTACGGCATGGGCGTCAGACAAAGATCTCAAACAACATTTGCATCGTCTGGAAGAAGCTGAAAAACGTGACCATCGCAAGCTGGGCCGTGAGATGGATTTATTCCATTTCCAAGAGGAAGCACCCGGATCTGTTTTCTGGCACGAAAAAGGCTGGACACTTTTCCAGACCTTGATTGCCTACATGCGTCGCCGTCAAAAAAGCTGGGGCTATAAAGAAGTCAACAGCCCCGACATGATGGAAAAATCGCTTTGGGAGCAATCTGGTCACTGGGAAAAATTCGGTGAGAATATGTTCACCACCCAAACTCCCGATGAGCGTGTTTTTTGCTGCAAACCAATGAACTGCCCCGGCCATGTTCAGATTTTCAAGAATGGTCTGAAATCCTATCGTGACCTGCCTTTGAAAATTGCTGAATTTGGTAAGGTGCATCGCTATGAGCCCTCCGGCGCTTTGCATGGCATGATGCGTGTGCGGCACTTTACGCAGGATGATGCGCATATCTTCTCGGCCGAAGATCAGATCACAGAAGTCTGTGTCGATATGAATGAAGAGATCATGTCGATCTATCATGATTTCGGCTTTGAAGACATCCGTGTGAAATTTTCTGACCGTCCCGAAAAACGCGTCGGGTCTGATGCTGTTTGGGATGCGGCAGAGGATGCCTTGAAAACGGCAGTGAATGCGGCTGGACAAGACTGGACACTGAATCCGGGTGAAGGGGCCTTCTATGGTCCAAAACTCGAATATGTGTTGCGCGATGCCATCGGTCGTGATTGGCAATGTGGTACGGTTCAGGTTGATCTCAACTTGCCGGGCCGTCTGGGTGCCTTCTATATCGACACCGCGGGCGACAAAGTCTCTCCTGTGATGATTCACCGTGCACTGTTCGGCTCGCTTGAGCGCTTCTGTGGCATTTTGATCGAGCATTATGCGGGTCACTTCCCACTATGGCTGGCGCCGTTGCAAGTGGTTGTGGCAACCATCACATCCGAGGCTGATGACTATGCTTACAAGGTAAGGGATAAGCTGACGGCTGCGGGTCTGAATGTTGAGTTGGATTTGCGCAACGAGAAGATCAATTACAAGGTGCGTGAACATTCTCTTGCCAAGGTGCCTGCTTTGTTGGTCTGTGGCCACAGAGAGGCTGAGGAAGAGTCTGTTTCGATCCGGCGTCTTGGCTCCAAACAGCAGACTTCGATGTCTCTGGATGATGCAATCGCGTCTCTGGTGGAAGAAGCCATTGCTCCTGATCTGCGACGTGATCGGGATGGTGTCGCTGCGGACGCTGCGGAGTAACTCACAGATTGATTCAAGTGAAATGGCAAAAGGCGACACTTTAAGTGTCGCCTTTTTTGTGAGTCCAATCAGACTCTTGGTTCGCTTGCTTGAGAGTATGATTCTGGTGGCCCAGATGCAGAGTTCATGTGCTACTGCACTTTGGCAAGGACTTCGATATCGCGATCAAGTCCTGAATCAACCGAGAAATCTCTGTTGTAGACTTCGTCATTCTGCTTGGCGATGGCTGTATAGTCACCTGCGGTCAAGGCAAGGGTGGGGAAGGCGCCAATAGCGCGTTTGACCACGTCTCCGCCAGGGGTCAAGACGGTCCAAACGGTGTTGGCCAGCGCTTCTCCTCCGGGTTCCGATACCAGGCGTAAGGTTACCTTTGCTGCACTGTGAATCATTGTCACATTGATCAGCTTGCCCGACAGTATTTCGATATCGCCACGCACCTTGGCGTTTGATGCGCCATAGCTGGAAACTACGTGGTAGGTTCCTTCGGTAAGCTTGACGACATGCTCGGGTTTTACATTCTGTACCAATAATTTTTGCGTGTCGCCATCAGTTGTGTCGCGGTTGTAAATGTCAAAGGTTAGGATGCTGGCATCAAGCGGGACGTCTCCTGTCGCGACAGCATTGAGGCGCACGGCACCGGCCTGAAGATTGAAACTCTCAGAGTAATTGCCCGCTTTTTCCAAAACGATGCGCTTGGTTAGATTGGCGTAACCATACCCTGCATAAACGACGTAGCTACCCGGGTCCAATTCCAAATCGATGGATCCGCCATCAACATTGTGGAGCAAGGGTAGGCGGCTGTTCTTGTCTCTTTTTTCTTCAAAAACGCGCCAGTTCACGCCGCGTTGCAAGACCTGCCCATCGCTTGACAACAGAGCTTCTAGCTTCAATTTGGCGATGCCGCCGGGTTGAATTTTGGGTGGTGCTGGCTCTTGTGTTTCGGCTTGTTCAACGGTGGGGGATTCCGTTGTGCGTGCCGGTTCGCCTTGAGACGATTGACCTGTTGTTGTATTTGGTGCGATCTGACCGGGGCCTGCTGGCTGTGTTGCCGCAGCCGGGTTGGTTCTTACGGGGTTGTTGCGCGGTATCGGGACGGTCTGGGGCAGTTTGAGATAAACGCGAGGAGCGGGCGCGCCCTGAGTGCTTTTTTGCAGGACGTCACCAAGGCTCATAGGTGTGTTTTCCGACTGCGCCAAAGCTGAGCCGGACGTCAGCATCGCGGCGATCATCAAAACAATCAGACAAACAATAGCGAAGGGCAGATGACTTGATTGTGTGAATGGATCTCGGCGTGTCACTGGTTGTTCCTTGTGTTTCTCATTGGCGACAGGCTGGTCTCGTCGTGCGACGGGTTGGCGCGCGTATGTGAGACTCATCTTCGCGGCTGTTTCTGTGTAGCATTTGCGTGTTGGTTAGCAAATCGAAAAACCATGGTCATTTCTGGGCAAGTGGTCAATTGATTGTCTGTTTTTCTCGTAGTTTGCTTTGAAGGCAAATTCGCCTATATGTACGATTGTAGCCACGTCCCGGAAAGGGACCCGTTTTCGGTGTCGCGGTTTCTGACTTTATTGTTGCTGGAGAGGCCAGTCTCTGGTTTTGAAACCTGAATTATTTGGAGCTCTTCATGTCCGACATCCTTGACTATTTACTGACCCGACGCAGCGTACAGGCCGCCTTTTTGCAGGCCCCTGGACCGAGCGAGGATCAGATAAAGCAGATGCTTACGGCCGCCGCCCGCGTGCCGGATCATAAAAAACTCGAGCCTTGGCGATTTATTCGGTTCGATCAAGAGGCGAGCAAGGCCTTCGGGAAAATATTGGCGGAGCGTGTTGGTGAATTGGGCGTCGATGTTTCCGAGGCCCGCTTGGAAGTCGAACGGCAGCGTCTGTTGCGCGCGCCTTTTGTGGTTGCCGTTGTGTCTAGCCCGAATAGAGCTGCGCCTGTGCCTGAATGGGAGCAGGTGATGTCAGTGGGGGCGGTGTGTATGAATTTGGTTCATGCTGCCCATGCCTGCGGGTTTGCTGCGCAATGGTTGACGGAATGGTATGCCTTTGATGTCGAAATTCTCAAACGACTTGGCTTGACAGATGGGGAGCGGGTCGCTGGATTTATCCATGTTGGTACGCCCTCCGTAGACCCAACAGATAGGCCGCGTCCGGACCTTTCTGATATTGTTTCCTATTGGGAGGTATGATGTTTTACGATACTCGCATCAACGATCATGGATTGCGCCATGATCCTTTTAAGGTTTTGATCGCGCCGCGGCCTATTGGCTGGATCAGTAGTAAAAGCGCATCGGGCGTGTCCAATCTAGCACCCTACAGCTTTTTCAATGCGGTCGCTGCTGACCCTGGATTGGTGATGTTTTCCAGTGATGGCCATAAGGACAGCGTGTCCAATATCGAAGCAACAGGCGTGTTTGCTTGCTCGCTTGTCAATTACGATCTTCGTGACGCTATGAACAAAAGTTCGATGCCTGTGGGGCCCGATGTCAACGAGTTTGAGCTTGCCGGTATAACCGAAGCGCCTTGCAAGTTGATCGACGCCTCCTATGTTGCGGAAAGCCCTGCGGCCTTGGAATGTCGTTTGCTAGAGATTATTCCGCTCAATAAGTATGAGGGCATCAACAGCAATAACGAGATGGTTCTGGCTGAAGTAATCGGTATTCACATTCAGGATTCGTTCGTCAATGATGGCATGCTTGATGCCGTGCAGCTGAACCAGCTCGGTCGGTTAGGCTATATGGACTATGCTGCGATCAATGAGGTGTTCACCCTCAACAGGCCTGAGAGCTGATATATTTTTGACCGAGTTTTTATAGTGAAGTTAAGAAACTGAATCATCATTCTTACATGGTGATTCAGTTTCTTTTTATTTTGATTCAAGTGGTTCGCTTCTTGATTCCGTAAGTCCGTATAACTGATTGAAATTTATTTATTTTTCCATCTGGTTAAAGTGATTTCTGCTCGTCTTAGATGTGGCCGATCTAGCATCTCTCCATCCAATCCAACCACACCCGCATCGCCCGCTTGCTTAAACGCTTCAACTATTTTGCGCGCGCGCTCTACTGTCTCTGGGTCTGGGGTGAAGACGTCATTGATCACCGGTATCTGTGCCGGATGGATGGCCATTTTTCCTGTGAAGCCGTCTCGACGGGCGTTGGTTGCTTCATGGCGCAAACCGTCCAGATCACGATAATTGGTATAGACGGCGTCCACCGGCTGTATCCCAGCTGCCGTTGCGCCAATCAAACACAAGTCTCGCACCAGCCGGTAGGGTGAGGTGAGATTGCCTTGCTCGTCCTTGTTGGACTCCGCGCCCAGATCCGCTGACAGGTCTTCGGCGCCCCACGTCATCGCAACCAAGCGGGGGCTGGTGTCGGCATAAGTGCCCAGATTGAAAATCGATGCGGCGGTTTCTGTTGCGACAATGATAATGTCTATTTGTCCTTGAGGCAGTCCAGAAACGGCTTCGCAGGCTTGAAGCTTGACGTCGAGCGCGGTGACATTGTGGCCCGAAATGCTTTTGGGCAACATGATGCCATCTGGTCCTGCCGGAATGACGGCGTGTAGGTCGTCGTCGGTCAGCTCTGTGTCCAGTGCATTGACCCGCACATAAAGACGTGGCCTGTCTTGGGTTGAAGCGTGTGCCCGCAGGAAGTTGGCGGTGGTCTCTCTGGCTGATTGTTTGTTTGATTGAGCAACCGAATCCTCCAGGTCAATCAAGACAACATCAGCTCCGGATGTGATCGCCTTGTCGAGCTTTTTGATACTGTCTCCTGGGACGAACAAATAGGAACGCATCTCTTTCTCTTTTCTTTCTTGATAATCGAGGTCGGCAATTGCTTCAGTCGTTATGTTGCAGATTTCTTTTTCATAAAGGCCTGACGGGTGCATTGGGCAACCAGTTTGTTATCCTGATTATAGGCCCGATGTTCAAACGATACGATACCAGCTGTGGGTCTCGATTTGGATTCACGCTTCTCCTTGATTTCAGTTTCGACATGGATGGTGTCGCCTTGGAACAAGGGGTGAGGAAACACAACATCGGTCATTCCCAGATTGGCAATCGTCGTCCCTACTGTGGTTTCATTGACCGAGATACCGATCATCAGGCCGAGTGTGAAGAGGCTGTTCATCAAGGGTTGCCCCCATTCGGTTTCGGTCTCGCAAAAATGACGATCAATGTGCAACGGCTGCGGGTTAAGCGTCATGTTGGAGAAGAGCATATTGTCCATCTCTGTGACGGTGCGACGGAGCTGATGGGGGATGATTGTACCCACCTCGAATTCTTCAAAATACAATCCAGTCATATGATCCTCCTTGCTGGTTTTTGCAGTTTACGTAAAAGGGTTAAGTGGCGCTACCCCCTCCTTTCGTTAAGGTTTCGTTAACCAAGAGCGGGCAATCTGGTTAACAAATACTAACCGATGTGAGTCTGTCGTGCCTGTGGGTGTGCGTTAATGGTCTCACAATCATCCTGTTAGATTGATCTGGAGAAGATCTTGGCCAGTTCTGTTTCGCTTCAATTGCCCCAGAGATTTCAGACTGCCTTTGAAGAGGCAAGTCGGACAACGGGCACTGACTTTGATTTTCTTTTGCACACCGCAAAAAGAGAAAGTGACTTTAATGCGAGCGTGAAGGCCCCTACGTCATCGGCAACTGGCTTGTTTCAATTCGTTGAACAAACATGGTTGGAAACGATGAAAGAAGCTGGGCCTGAGCTTGGGTATAGCAATGAAGCCTCTAAAATTACGCAGGTCGGTAATAAATATTATGTCCAAGATGCCCAAGATCGACAACAAATATTGGACATGCGCAAAGACCCCAAAACCTCGGCATTATTGGCGGGTGCCCTTGCGAGCAAAAATGAGACACTGTTGGAGCAGCGGCTGGACCGTTCTCCTTCGTCAGGTGAGTTGTATGCGGCGCATTTTCTTGGTGCGCAGGGAAGTGGCCGCCTTATAGAGTTGGCTGAGAACAAACCCGATCTTGACGCCTACAAGGTTTTTCCGCAGCAAGCGCAGGCTAACCGTTCGATTTTCTTTGAAAAATCCGGAGAGGCCAAGAGTGTTGAAGATGTTTATGACAATTTAGTTGGGACGGTTCCTGAGGAGAAGAAGTCCCTTTCCCGCTTCTTTAATCTTGGCGAGTGGTTCAAGCCAAAAGCGTCGATGCAGGAAAATCGCTTTTCCCGTATTGATGCTCAAGCATCTGTAACGGGATTACCTCAAGCGGCACCCGGTAAAGAAACCGCAACTTCGGTTGATGCTTTCTTTGCTGAGCCAGATAATGCCTCTCAAAAGATACAGGCCAGCCGTTTTGGACTTGGCTATACAGCGACAGACGCAGTGGACCGGACGGTTCGATCGTCTCGATTGGTCACGGGAGAAGATGGTCAGTCGGCAATCGCGGCTGCCCATGCTATTGCGCATAGCAGTCGGGTCTTTAACACGACTCTAGAAGCGCAGGCGACACAAGAGGCGCAGGATACGTCCATTACTTTGCCTCGGCGTAAGCCCGTGACGGCTGACGTCTATGTGGACAGTCTTCAAGGTGTTTTACCAAGATCAAAGCCCTCCGCTTCCCGCGACAGTCAAGAGCAGGTGGGCAATGCTGATGCTGCAACGCCGGCGCGTCGTTTTGGTGCATTGGACCTGACGGCGTTTCTCGATGGCGATGTCTTTGGGTCAACGAAAAAAGCCTGAAGGTTATCCTGCCTCTGAGGCTAAATCCACAACTTGGCTTCGGTTGGCTGTGCTCTTTCTTTGTGCCTATTGGTTCCATCTGGGATCCAATAGGCATTTTACATTTATGGTGAACCGATCGTTAAGAGTTGCTAGGTCAGAATGGGGCCGAGTGGGGCACTGTGGTGTCTTTCGTTTGTATTTGCGTTTCGGCCTTTGGCCAAGGACTTGTCGGCATGATCGTAACGAAGTTTCTCTCATGGATAGAGACCGCCCCTGTTGAGCGTCGTGCAGAAGCGACCAGTGCATTGGCGCGGGCTTACCTTCATTCCCCTCTTGGGGAGATGGAGCGAGATGCTGCCGAGACGGCGCTAACGGTCCTGCTTGATGATCCTTCTCCCATTGTACGTGAAGCGCTTGCTTATGCTCTTGCTGCTTCACCGCATGCGCCAAGACAGGTTATTCTGACGCTGGTTCAAGATGTTGAAGCTGTTGCTATTCCGGTAGTCGCCTCCTCACCCGTTTTGCTGGATTCGGAGTTGGTGGATCTGATCGCTGGAAACAGCATTGCCATTCAGACTGCTATCGCATCCCGCCCTTCGATCAGTGCGTCGCTTTCTGCGGCAATGAGTGAAGTGGCCGGCTCTGAAGCTTGCCGTCATATGCTGCAAAATCCTGGTGCACAAATAGCAATTTTTAGCCTGCGTCGCCTCGCTGAACGGTTTGGCAAAGAGCCTGAAATGCGCAATGCCATGCTTGCGTTGTCTGGCCTCCCTGTGGACATTCGACAAACATTGATTGTGCAGTTGGGGGATGCTCTAGAGCAGCTGGCATTGGTGCAATCCTTTGTGAGCAGCGATCGCAGGACTTCATTGGTCAAAGATGCTTGTGACAAGGCAACTGTGGATCTTGCTTTCTGTTGTGCTCACGGCGATGAATTGATTGCTCTGGTTGAGCATTTGCGTCTTTCAGGGCAATTGACGGCCGATATTCTGATCCGTGGGCTTTGCATGGGCAATGTTGAATTGTTTGTCACCGCAATGGTTAGTTTGACAAGCCTAAGTGATAAACGCGTGCGTGCCTGTGTTACGGACGCGAGCGAAGGCATGGTCAACGCCTTGTGCAGAAAAGCGGGCCTTTCCGAGCGGTTGGCTCCGGCTATTCTGTCTGCGTTGTTGTCTTATCAGGATTTATCGACCGATCTTCATCCATCGGCCTCAAGAGCTCGCTTTGCCCGATTGATGGTGGATCGGATTCTGAGCGATTACAATGGCGTCGCCGACGATGAAATGGATGATCTGCACGCGCTATTAAGGCGCTTTGCAACGCAAATCGCGCGGGATGAAGCGCGAGAGATGTGTTCAAAACTACAGTTACAGCAAATAGACGCAGCTTAAAGAGCGATGCCTTCTTGTTTTAGTGTCGACCGAGCGCCTTGAGGTTGTCAGGGGGAGACAGACCGCGCGGACTTTTCTTATTCTTGTTTCTCGCCGACTTTCTCGATGATTTCAGCCGAGATGCCGCTCAATTCTTTTGCAAGGGTTTTGCCAAGCACATTGTCTTCTTCGCGTGCACCTTCGTTGACAATGGCGGCGATCGCTTGCACGTGTTTTTGCAAAATATCCTTGGGCAAAGCGGCTCGATTTGGCACTTGCTCGATAAGATCGCAGAGCGTACCTGCAATCGCTCCCGCAATTGGATATTTCATAGTATGGGCCTGTCCTCTGATATCGTGGGCGACGAGGAAAAGTCGTTTGAGGGTTTCTTCGCTCAGACCTTGCTCACTCAGATTGTCCCAAGCCATTTGCAGCTTGCCGACTTCCTCTTTCATCCAGCCGTCAAAATTGACAGACAGCCGTTGCAATGCTTGTTCTGCCTTGGCAACAGGATCAAAGTCGCTACTGCCGGGCAACACTTTGACTTTTCTGCGCAAGTCGACTGTTGGCTTTACGATCTCATAGTCGGCCATGTGTTGATCCTCTGCTTGCTTCTCTTGATCTAGCCCTGTGAACTAAAATCACGAGATGCTTTCAGTTTGCCTTATTGCCAGACGGTTTTAATCGTCTGAAGAATCCGTTGCTCTTCTCTCGGCCCCTTTATACAACGGATTTGCAAACCGTCGGCGATCCGGGCCGTAAAATGCAGCTGCTTTTATAAAAGGGCGCTGGTTGATTACACTGGATGCCACTCGGGCATAGAGTGCTTTGGCGGAAATGGGCTTACAAAGAAATTCCGTTACACCCACATCGCGGGCTTCCAATACTCTTTTCTTTTCCGAATGGCCCGTCAACATAATGATTGGAACGGTCGGATTTATCGAAGTTTTCGCACTACGCATCGCACGCGTTAGTTCGATGCCGCTAAAAATAGGCATGAACCAATCGGTGATGACGATGTCGGGAGCCGTGGTCTGGAAAAGTTCCAAGCCTGCTGCGCCATCTTCTGCCTCTGCGACTTCCCTTGCTCCAAAACCATTGATCAAAGTTCGAATAACACGGCGCATATGTGTATTGTCTTCTATGATTAGGAAACGCAGTTGTGAGAGGTCGACGTTGATCACTTCATTTAGTCCCAAACAAGGCTTTCTCGCTTTGTGGTCTCATGCGAGATCAAAAGCATGCGATACAAAGGACTATGATAGATGAAGGTCAGTTAAGGAAGGCTTTCATATAAGTGATTACATAAAACGCGTTGTGATTTGAATAATTGTAGTTTTCGTCAATATCGAAATTGTTCAGTCAAAATGCGTTCCGCCCAACCGTGTTCGGGATCGAACATGATAATGCAAGAGTTTTCGGTATCCTCGCGGATTTCAACTTCCAAGACAGATCTTATTTCTGTGTGGTCCGCGACTGCACTGAGTGGGCGCTTGTTTGGTTCTTTGACAACCAGTTTAACCTTGGCTGAGTTGGCAAGCAATGCACCGCGCCAGTGGCGTGGTCGAAACGGGCTGATGGGCGTTAGAGCCAGCAGAGGCGAATCAATCGGTAGGATTGGGCCGTGAGCAGAGAGATTATAGGCGGTGCTGCCCGTGGGCGTTGCCACTAGAGCTCCGTCACAGATCAATTCTTCCATCCGTACCTTGTCGTCAATTTGAATCTCCAATTTGGCCGCTTGTGCGGTCTGTCTGAAGACGGATATCTCGTTGATCGCGAGGGCTTCATGTATTTTTCCGTCAGATGTGGTGGCGGACATATGCAGGGGCCGGATCTCGGATAATTCTGCGTTTTCCAGGCGTTCAATCAACCCATCTTCGCCATATTCATTCATGAGGAAGCCGATCGACCCGCAATTCATACCGTATATGGGGATCGTGCTGTTCATGTGGCGATGCAGGGTTTGCAACATGAGGCCATCGCCCCCCAGAGCGACGATCACGTCGGCCTCATCAGGAGGTACTGACCCAAAGCGATGAGCCAGTTTTTGCCGGACTAACACGGTCTCTTCCGTTGTGCTTGAAATGAAGGCGATATTCTCGAATGGCCGTGACATTTGTATTGTCCGTCTTATTTGGAACTCGCCACTTTTTGTGGCCCGGGTTGTGAAGTAGCACGGATAAGTGGATATTCCAATGAGGAGGGTCAAGTTAGGCTGGATGCAAAGGTTTCTGCTAAGGCGCGCTAACCCTTGTCAGACAGAACGATGTCCGGGGTTGCCGTTTATGCTATTTCGGCGATCTATGGGGTGTCATTTATTCTGGGGAGCTGTTGTTTGGGATTGCATTGGGCGGTACTCAAGATAAGTGCTACAGCGCTTAGGTGCTGTAATTATATATTCGGCCGATTAAACTGCTTTTTTTGATTCATTTCCCGAGGATGCCATGTCTGTTTCTTATGAATTATTGTCGAGCGAGACTGTTTTTGAAGGTAAGGGTACACTTGATATCGTCTCCGTTAAAACCAAGCATAACGATGGACGCGAACATGTGACGGAGGAGCCGATTTGGTCTGATGGGGATTCCATCGCTGTCTTGCCCGTCGACTATGATGCAGGCACGGTATTGCTTGTCCGGCAACTGCGGCCCGCAGTGTTCCTTCGGAACAAAAGCATCATTGTTGAAGCGTGCGCTGGTGGCATCGAGGCGGAAGATGCGTCAATCGAGAGCGCCTGTCATCGTGAGGCAATGGAGGAAATGGGCGTTATACTGTCGGAATTGACCTCTGTTTCCACTCTCTTTGTTTGTCCTGCCCGTTTGACGGAGAAGGCGCATTTGTTCTTGGCGCGCTATGTCGCGGGGCAATATCGACCGGATCTGCGACAGCAGGATGAAGACGAAGATATTGAAGTGGTTGAAGTTACCATTGCCGAATTGAAAGACTGGTACCAAAGAGGCGCTATCCAGTGCCCGCGCCTCATGATCCTTGCGCAATCCCTGTTGCTGCGGCTGTAGTATAGGGATAATACCTAGATAGAGGTCTGACGTGTCATGCTTTGCTCCTATGTTTAATGGGAGGATTCAACATGTCGAAGAAGATTTTGCTACTGACCGGTGACTTCGGTGAAGATTACGAGATCATGGTGCCGTTTCAGGCTCTGCTGGCCGTTGGTCATGATGTGATCGCCGTTTGCCCTGACAAAAAAGCTGGCGAGACTGTCGCCACAGCCATTCATGACTTTGAGGGCGACCAAACCTACAGCGAAAAGCCTGGCCATAACTTTGCGCTGAACGGCACATTCAATGACATCAAGGCCGAGGACTTTGATGCATTGGTGATTGCAGGTGGACGTGCACCTGAATATTTGCGTTTGAACGCAAGCGTCTTGGCATTGGTTCAGCATTTTTTTGCTACAAACAAGCCAGTCGCCTCCATTTGCCATGGTGCGCAATTGCTGGCAGGCGCACGGGTGCTTGAAGGGCGCACCTGCAGTGCTTATCCTGCGTGTAAACCCGAGGTGGAGCTGGCTGGTGGAATCTATGCTGACATCGCCATTGACGGGGCTGTGACGGATGGCAATTTGGTTTCTGCTCCTGCATGGCCCGCACATCCAGCTTGGATTGCACAATTTTTGGCTGTTCTGGGCACCAAGATAGAAACATGATGGGATGGGGGCATCCTGTTCCATAAGGGCGTATGAAGATGTGCTGGTCAGGCGGGCTAATCGTTTGGCTCAGGATGAATGGTCTCATTCATAATAAAAGAGGGGAGGAAGTCATGTGTCGTTTGTTTATCGGGTCAAGTGCATCCATGTGGGAGTGCGAGACCCGTTCTTTGCGCATTGACCGAATGGTGACATCCATTCGGCTGGAATCTTTTTTCTGGCACGTTTTGGAGGATGTTGCTCTGCGTGATGGATTGAGCGTCACTCAATTGATCACAACCCTTTATTATGAAGCCATTGAGGCCGAACATAATCTGGGCAACTTCACCAGTTTTTTGCGGGTTTGTTGTGGTCGATTTTTGAGTTTGCAATTGTCAGGTGATGTGCCGCAGGACAAGGGTGTTTCAATTAAGTCTCTGGATGCAGAACGTATTTTGGAAAAAGAACGCGGGGGCTGGGCACAACAACATTTGCAATTGGTGAAATAATGGTTGGTGCAGGGGCGGCATAACGACGATCCTGTGGTCAAGATGAGCAAAGCGCATGAGGGTATGCAAGATACTCTCATGCGCTTTTTTTGTTTGTCTGCATAATACGCTGTCCCCACACCGTTCTTGCTGGGGAGGGCGGCAGGTTGCTTGCGAACTGAAGATTAAAGCTGCATCGGCGCAATCCTTCTTGTTTCGCCTGTAAAATCTGTTAGCATAATATATTGTATCCAAAAAAATATCGGGAGAGTGCCGTGGCGGATAAAGTTTATGAGAATCTCATCGGGGGGCGCTGGGTCGGTGGCTCCGATTTTAACGAAAATCGCAACCCGTCCAATGTTGAAGACCTGATCGGGCTGTATGCGCGGGCCAGCACTGACGATGTGGGCCAAGCGGTTGTCGCAGCAAAAGAAGCCTTGAAAAGTTGGTCGATGATATCGCCGCAAGTGCGAGCGGATTTGCTTGAGCGGGTTGGTAATATCATTATGACCCGCAAGGAAGAGCTTGGGCTGTTGCTTGCCCGCGAAGAGGGGAAAACCATCGCTGAAGGTATCGGCGAAACCGTGCGCGCAGCGCAAGTGTTTAAATTCTTCTCTGGAGAAGCCTTGCGAAACGCCGGTGATGTTTTGGCCTCTGTGCGCCCAGATGTTGATGTTGATGTGACCCGCGAGCCTGTAGGGGTGGTCGGTTTGATCACGCCTTGGAATTTCCCCATTGCTATTCCTGCGTGGAAAATCGCTCCCGCGCTTTGTTATGGCAATACGGTTGTGTTCAAGCCAGCTGATTTGACCCCAGGGTGCGGCCATGCCCTGGCCGAGATCCTTGCCGAAGCGGGGTGTCCTGCCGGTGTGTTCAATCTTGTCATGGGCCGCGGCTCTGTGGTGGGCAACGCGATGTTGGCACATCCTGACATCAACGCGATTTCCTTCACTGGCTCGGTGCCTGTTGGCCGTGGCATTGCTGTGGAAGCGGCAAAGGGGCTTAAAAAGGTCCAGTTGGAAATGGGCGGTAAAAATCCCATGGTGGTCATGGATGACGCTGACCTGGATATTGCTGTCGGTGCTTGTCTCAATGGTGCGTTCTTCTCTACCGGTCAGCGCTGCACGGCGTCGTCGCGGTTGATCGTTCAGAGCGGCATTCATGATGCCTTTGTCGAGAAGCTTCAAGCCGCCATGTCTGGCCTTGTGGTTGGCGATGCCTGCGACCTTGCCACCCAGATCGGGCCCGTTGTTTCAGCCGCTCAAATGGCGAGCAATCTGGATTATGTGGCTCTGGCTGCGCATGAAGGGGCAGAGGTGTTCGGTGGCGAACAAGTCAATGGCAAAACGGAAGGCTTTTATCAACGTCCGGCATTGTTCGTGAATGCACATAATCAAATGCGTGTTTGCCGTGAAGAGATCTTCGGGCCATGCGCCAGTGTTATCAAGGTCTCGGATTTTGACGAAGCGTTGACGCTGTCCAATGATACCGAATTCGGCCTGTCTGCCGGCATTTGTACCGCTAGTCTCAAATATGCGCGGGAGTTCAAACGTCGTTCCGAGGTGGGCATGGTTATGGTCAATTTGCCAACGGCTGGTGTCGATTATCATGTACCATTCGGTGGTCGCAAAGGCTCGTCTTATGGATCGCGAGAACAGGGCCGTTATGCGGCAGAATTTTATACAACTGTGAAAACTGCTTATAGTTTTGCCGGTTGAAAGTGATATTAATTGATCCATACGCCTCCTTTTCATGCAAAGGAGGCGTATGGATTTTGCAATCACTGTCGGCCCATCGCTGTGGATTGCGTAACTAGGGAGACTTTGATGGCAAAGGCGATCGGTGATGTTTCAACTATTATTCAACGGCTGGCTGGTTTGCGCTCGTCGTTGGTGGAGCATGGGCTGGATGCCTATATTGTGCCGCGTTTCGATGCGCATCAGGGCGAATATTGCGCCCCTCATGATGAACGCCTTGCGTGGCTAACCGGATTTACGGGATCTGCCGGTCTGGCGTTGATTACACAGGACGAAGCGATTTTATTCGTCGATGGCCGCTATAGCGTACAGGTGCGCGAACAGACTCCGGCAGAGATATTTTCCTATGAGCATCTATTTGACGGGCCATTGGAATGTTGGCTGCAGGCCCATGCTCGGTCGGGATGGCGGGTTGGCTTTGATGCCATGCTGCTGCCGACCAGCTGGGTGAAGCGGTTTGAGGGAGGTGCTGAAGCGGCACAGGCCCAACTATGCCCGATTGAGGAAAATCTCATCGATGGTCTCTGGCGGGACCAGCCTCCCAAACCGGCATCGGAGATAACCCGCATGTCTGCACAATATGCCGGCGTGCCTTTTATCCAGAAGCGTCAGCAGATTGCGGAGACTTTAAAGGCCAAAGGCTGTGACTGGCTGGTGGAAACCCAACCCGACGGGCTAGCGTGGCTGTTTAATGTGCGGGCGACAGATGTGCCATTCAATCCTGTGCCGCATTCATTTGCAGTGATCAGCAAGGAAGGGCAGATCTTCTGGTTTGTCTCGTCAGAGAAGTTCCCTCATGGCAGCGATGGTTTTGGACTGGACGATGTTCATATTCTTCCGCCTGAGGATTTTCTGACTAAACTTGGGCAATTGGTCAAGCCGTCACAGCGGGTGTTGATTGACCCCGATTTTGCTCCCTATGCGGCGAACCAGATGGTTACCAATGCTGGTGGTGTCGTTTTGCTGGAGCGTGGGCCGATTGCGCTGGCAAAATCCATCAAAAACCGGATTGAGCTGGAAGGTATGGCTAATGCTTGCAAGGCGGATTCCGTTGCATGGATTAACACACTCTATTGGTTGGATACGGACGTGGAAAACCGAGATCGAGCAGGCGACCCCATTTCGGAAATGGACGTGGTTCAGCGCATTCTGTCTGAGCGAAAACAAATTGAAGGGTTTCGCGAGCTCAGCTTTGCGACCATTGCTGCATCTGACAGCAACGGGGCCATGTGTCACTATAGTGTGACAGAGGAAAGCAATGCTCCGCTCAAGCGCAGTTCAGTGTTTTTGCTGGATTCGGGGGGGCAGTATGAATGCGGTACGACGGACGCGACACGCACAGTCTGTTTTGCCCCTGTCTCGGATGAGGTACGCAAAGCCTATACCCTCGTGCTGAAAGGGCATATTCGGCTGGCGATGCTGACATTCCCAGATGGCACACAAGGCCATCACATCGATGCCATTGCCAGACAGCCTCTGTGGCAGCATGGCATGGATTATGACCACGGCACGGGGCATGGCGTTGGGCATGTGCTGTGTGTGCATGAGGGCCCGCAGCGTATTGCCAAGCCATTCAGCCCCTATGACCTGCAGCCGGGCATGATTGTGAGCAATGAGCCGGGATATTATGAAGCAAACCGCTTTGGGATTCGTATCGAAAATCTTGTTAAGATCAAGCGCTGTGACAATGGCTTTATGGGCTTTGAAGATCTGACGTTGGTTCCCATTCAGCGCAGTATGATTGATGTGTCTTTGCTTGACGCTTTGGAGCGTCAATGGTTCGATGATTATCATGCTCGGGTCTGGGCAGAAATGTCTCCCTATTTTGACGGTGAGCGGCTCATGTGGCTCGAGAAGAACACTCTTGCGTTGGCCCCGAGTTGAGCCGGTGCTTTTGTAGATATTTGCGCCGAAATCGAAAGATACCTAAATATTTTTCGTAAACGAAACAAAGTTGAACAATTTATCCTAAATTGGGTGCATTATTTTGAATAAGAGATTGCTTTTCATTCAGGATTGTATTCGACTTTGACGGTGCTAATTTGCGGTGTCGGGGGAGTGTATGCTCGACGCCCCAAAAGGTGAGATGGTTAGAATCTATCAGTCAAAGAGACATGATGGCGGCGATCTTATTTGCAACAAGACAACGATAATGATTTGAGAGGGATTTAAACAATGAAGTTGCTTTCCAAAACACTGGCTGCAACCGCTTTGGCTGTTGTGCTTTCAGCCACCGCGCAGGCCAAGACTTTGGTATACTGCTCAGAGGGTAGCCCAGAAGGTTTCACTCCAGCGCTTTACACCTCTGGTACAACTTTCGATGCGTCTTCCAAAAACATCTTTAACCGACTTGTTGAGTTTGAGCGCGGTGGAACCAATATTATTCCTGCTCTGGCTGAAAGCTATGACGTTTCTGAAGATGGCTTGGAATACACCTTCCATTTGCGTAAGGGCGTTAAATTCCACACCACCAAAGACTTCACGCCTAGCCGTGATTTCAATGCGGATGATGTGATTTTCTCTTTCATGCGCCAAAAAGATGCCGAGCATCCTTACAATAAGGTTTCTGGCGGCACTTACGAATATTTCGGTGGTATGTCCATGGACAGCCTGATCACCGAAATCGTCAAAGTTGACGACTACACCGTAAAATTCGTGCTCAGCAAAGTGGAAGCTCCTTTCATTGCCAACATGGCTATGGATTTTGCATCTGTTCATTCTGCTGAATATGCGGACCAGATCGCCAAAACCGGCAATTTGGAAATGTTCGACCAGAACCCAGTGGGTACCGGTCCTTTCCAGTTGGTTGCCTATCAAAAAGATGCTGTTATCCGCTATAAAGCCAATCCTGACTATTGGGCTGGTAAAGCGCCCATCGACGACTTGATCTTCTCGATCACCCCTGACGCTTCTGTTCGTTATCAGAAGATGAAAGCCGGTGAATGTCATGTCATGCCTTATCCTAACCCTGCTGATATCACAGCGATGGAAGGCGACGAGTCGATCAGCTTGATGCATCAGGAAGGTCTGAACGTTGGATATCTGGCTTACAACAACCAGAAAGAAAAGTTCCAGGACGTTCGTGTGCGCAAAGCGCTGAACATGGCTATCAACAAACAAGCCATTCTTGATGCTGTGTTCCAGGGTGCTGGTGCGGCTGCCAAGAACCCGATTCCACCCACCATGTGGTCATACAACGATAAAGTTGTTGACGATCCATATGATCCAGAAGCTGCGAAGAAACTGCTTTCGGAAGCTGGCAAAGAAGGCATGAAAACCAACATCTGGGCGATGCCTGTTCAGCGTCCTTATAACCCGAATGCTCGCAGAATGGCTGAGTTGATCCAGGCTGACTGGAAAGCAATTGGGGTTGATGCTGAGATTGTGTCCTTCGAATGGGGTGAATATCTCAAGCGTTCATCCGCTGGTGAACATGACACAGTGCTGTTGGGTTGGACCGGTGATAATGGTGATCCAGACAACTTTATGTATGTTCTGCTCGGCTGTGATGCGGTTGAGTCCGGTGCAAACCGTGCAAAATGGTGCAACAAAGAGTTTGATGAGCTTCTGCTGAAAGCCAAAGCGACCTCCAACATGGAAGAGCGCACCAAAGCTTATGAAGAAGCACAGGTTGTCTTCAAACGTGAAGCCCCATGGGCAACCATCGCTCACTCTGTTGTGTTTGAACCAGTGAGCACCAAAGTTGTTGATTATAGAATCGACCCATTCGGTGGTCACATCTTCTACGGTGTCGACATCAAATAAGCATTCTTGCTATTGGGTGAGGCGGGATTTTCCCGCCTCAGTCTTTTTTTGCCCCAGCCTATGGATTGTGGTCATCACATCCGCTAAAAAGCCCATTATAACTTGCCGCTCTAGAAACTATGACCGACTGGATTGGTCTTGCAATAACAAAGTGAGAGGCATTGGCTGCTGAACTGACAGGAAAGAGTAATTGGCTCTTCCTCAAACGGACTGGCAACATCTATGTTAGGTTTTCTCCTGCGCCGTGTCGGGATGCTCATCCCGACCTTTATTGGCGTGACTATCGTTGCATTCTTCTTTATACGGCTGTTGCCGGGTGACCCGATCCTGTTGCTTGCCGGCGAGCGCGGTATTACACCGGAACGCTATGCGGAGCTGCAAAAATCCTTTGGTTTTGACCAACCGGCGATCATGCAGTATTTCGACTATGTCGTAGGCCTGTTTCAAGGTGATTTTGGCATGTCGATGGTGACCCGTCGGCCGGTTTGGGATGAGTTTTTTGCTCTGTTCCCAGCGACCCTCGAGTTGTCGTTCGTCGCCATTATTATCGCTGTGTCTTTTGGTATTCCAGCTGGCGTGATTGCTGCAGTGAAGCGTGGTTCGGCGTTTGACCATACTGTGATGACCACAGCTTTGATTGGTTACTCAATGCCGATTTTCTGGTGGGCGTTGTTGGCGATTATTGTCTTTTCTGGCTGGTTGGAATGGACCCCGGTTTCAGGTCGCATTTCGGTGATGTTCTACTTTGAGCCGGTCACCGGTTTTATGCTGATTGACTCGTGGTTGTCGGGCCAAGAAGGCGCCTTTCGCTCGGCTGCCTCGCATTTGGTTCTGCCGTCCTTTGTATTGGCAACGATCCCGTTGGCTGTTATTGCCCGTCAGACACGCTCTGCAATGCTGGAAGTGTTGGGCGAGGATTATGTGCGCACCGCGCGTGCCAAGGGCTTGAGTAAATTCCGCGTGGTTGGACTGCATGCTTTGCGCAACGCGCTGATACCCGTGATTACGACCATTGGCCTTCAAGTTGGCGTGTTGTTGGCCGGTGCCATTCTGACCGAGACGATCTTTTCTTGGCCGGGTATTGGTAAATGGATGGTCGATAGCATTTCGAGGCGAGATTATCAGGTCGTTCAAGGTGGCTTGTTGATGATTGCCGTGCTGGTCATGACGGTCAATCTTCTTGTTGACCTGCTTTATGGCTTGATCAATCCACGCATTCGTCATCACTAGGTGTGAGAAAATTATGACTGACACTATTGAAACCGTCTCTCGCCAGTCTACCAAGGCTGTGTTGAAAGAATTCTGGTACTATTTCAGCGAAAACAAAGGTGCCGTTATCGGGCTTTGTGTATTTATAACGCTGGTTCTTATCGCGTTTCTTGCGCCTTATCTGGTGCCGCATGACCCTAATCACCAATATCGTGATGCGTTTCTTGTCCCTCCCTTCTGGCAGGAAGGAGGGCAGATGCAATATTTGTTGGGGACTGATGCGGTTGGGCGGGATATCCTGTCTCGCTTGATTTTGGGTTCCCGCTTCTCTCTGTTTGTTGGTGTTGTGGTTGTATTCATTGCGCTGACAGGCGGAATTTTCCTTGGCTTGATCGCGGGTTTTTATGGTGGTCGGGTTGATACAATCATCATGCGCATCATGGATATCATTCTGGCTTTCCCCAGCCTGCTTTTGGCGTTGGTGATGGTGGCTGTGCTTGGCCCCGGGTTGCTGAATGCCATGATTGCTATTGCAGTGGTATTCCAGCCTCACTTCGTGCGATTGACCCGTGCTGCTGTGATGGCCGAAAGAGAGCGTGAATATGTGGTTGCCGCGCGGGTCGCCGGTGCCAGTTCGATGCGTTTGATGTTCAGGACTATTTTGCCAAACTGTACAGCTCCGCTGATCGTTCAGGGGACACTGTCGTTTTCAAATGCTATTCTTGATATTGCTGCTCTCGGCTTCTTGGGCCTTGGCGCACAGCCGCCAACCCCGGAATGGGGGACTATGCTGGCAGAAGCACGTGAGTTTATCTTGCGGGCTTGGTGGGTTGTGACATTCCCGGGTGTGGCCATTCTTGTAACGGTTTTGGCTATCAATCTTATCGGTGACGGTCTGCGCGATGCGTTTGATCCGAAACTGAAGCGTTCATAAGGGGATTTGCACCATGCCATTGTTGGAAATCCGCAATCTGACTGTAGAATTCGATACCGCTACGGGTCCGTTTCGAGCGCTCAAGGGTGTTGATTATGATGTCGAGAAGGGCGAAGTCCTTGCTGTCGTGGGTGAGTCCGGTTCCGGTAAGTCCGTGGCTATGCTGGCGACGATGGGGTTGTTGCCAGACTCAGCGACAGTCAAAGCCGATTTGATGGAATTTGATGGTCGGGACTTGCAAAGTCTAACACCAATAGAAAGACGTCAGGTGATCGGCAAAGACATTTCTATGATCTTTCAGGAGCCGATTGCCAGTCTCAACCCGTGTTTTACTGTCGGGTTTCAGATCAACGAAGTTTTGAAGACGCATCTGGGCCTGACTGGCAAAGCTGCACATCATCGCGTTATTGAGCTGTTCGATTCTGTTGGTATTCCTGATGCGGAAAAGCGCATCAAGAGTTTTCCGCACCAAATGTCTGGCGGTCAGTGTCAACGTGTGATGATTGCCATGGCAATCGCCTGCCAGCCCAAGCTGCTGATTGCTGATGAGCCGACCACAGCGCTTGATGTGACCATTCAAAAGCAAATTCTGGATTTGTTGGTTGATATTCAGTCCAAAAACGACATGGGACTGATCATGATTACCCATGACATGGGGGTCGTAGCCGAAACTGCAGATCGGGTGGTGGTGCAATATAACGGCGAGCAAATGGAAGAAGCATCCGTGCTTGAACTGTTTGAGAATCCCAGACACCCCTATACCAAGGCTTTGCTCTCTGCTTTGCCTGAAAGGGCCGAAGGCGACCGCCTGCCAACTGTCAGTGATTTTGCCAGTGGCTTTAGCAAAGAGGATACTCTTGCATCATGAATGATCAGACTTCCCCTATTTTGCATGTGCGGGATATCACCCGTGACTATGTCTCCAATGGCGGCTTTTTTGGCGGCGCGGAAATAGTGCGCGCGCTCAAAGGGATCGATTTTGAGTTGTTCAAGGGCGAGACCTTGGCGCTTGTGGGTGAATCCGGTTGTGGTAAATCGACATTGGCACGCATCCTGACACTGATCGATGCGCAGACGTCGGGCACTCTTAATATTCAGGGCACCGACATCAATATCGATAAACTGAAGGTGACCGCTGAAATGCGGCGGACCATTCAGATCGTGTTTCAAAATCCCTATGGCTCGCTTAATCCGCGCCAGAAGGTCGGAGCTGTTCTGGAAGAGCCGTTGATTATCAATAACCCAGAAATGTCGGCGGCAGAACGTCGTGAATTGGCGATGGAAATGTTGATCAAGGTTGGGCTTGAGCCGGTGCATTTTGGTCGATACCCGCATATGTTCTCAGGCGGTCAGCGTCAGCGTATTGCTATTGGGCGTGCATTGATGTTGCGTCCAAAAATTTTGGTCTTGGATGAGCCTGTGTCTGCTTTGGATTTGTCCATTCAGGCTCAAATTCTCAACCTTCTCAAAGATTTGCAGGATGAGTTCAATCTCTCATATCTATTCATCTCTCATGATCTTAGTGTGGTGAAATATCTCGCAGATCGTGTGATGGTGATGTATTTCGGGGAGATTGTTGAGCATGGTACCCGTGAGGAGGTCTTTAACAATCCTCAGCATGACTATACCAAGACGTTGCTGTCTGCCACTCCGCAAACCAGCGTTGAACGAATTCGGGAGCGCATCAAGCGCAAGGCTGCATCGGCCTAGGACTGTATTGATTTTGAAAAAATTTGAACCCGTCGTGAGATCTCGCGGCGGGTTTTTTTGCATAATCGGCTTTTGCGTTAGTGGGAAAATGCACAATGGAGCCTGATTACTGGCCATAGCGATGGCGGATAAGCTTGGCTATAAATAAGGTGACAGATCATCGCGACCGTCAAGGTTGCGTGCCAAGTATCGTTTGGGAGGATGAGCTATGGTGAACAGCGCAACACGTCTAGATTTGGGTATTTATGATTATGTCATTGTTGGTGCTGGGTCAGCTGGTTGTGTCCTTGCCAATCGATTGAGCGCCGATCCGCGCAACAAGGTTCTGTTGCTGGAGGCGGGTGGCTCGGACGCCTATCACTGGGTGCGCATTCCTGTTGGTTATCTCTATTGCATCGGGAACCCTCGCACTGATTGGTGTTTCGAGACAGAAGCAAGCGATGGCCTGAATGGTCGCGCGTTGATTTATCCGCGCGGTAAGCTGTTGGGGGGCTGTTCATCAATCAACGGGATGATCTATATGCGCGGCCAATCGGCCGACTATGACGGCTGGCGGCAGATGGGCAATGATGGCTGGGGTTGGGAAGAGGTTTTGCCCTATTTTCGTAAGTCGGAGGATCACCACAGTCGCAATGACAGTCTGCATAATCAGGGGGGAGCGTTGCGGGTGGAGCGGCAGCGGTTGCATTGGGATATTCTGGATTCTGTGCAAGCTGCTGCCGAAGAGATAGGCATCGTCCGCACCGACGATTTTAACGACGGGGTTTGCGACGGCTCTTCATATTTCGAGGTGAATCAGCGTGGTGGTTTGCGCTGGAGTGCGGCCAATGCCTTTTTGCACCCAGTCAAAGCGCGTGGCAATCTGTCTATTGTCAAGCAAGCCCATGTGGAGCGGCTGACCTTTGATGGAAAACGCATCAATGGACTTGAGTTGAGCGTTGCGGGTAAGGCGTCCAGCGTCAAAGCAGGCAAAGAAGTGATCCTTGCCGCAGGGGCAATCGGGTCACCACAAATCCTGCAACTGTCCGGCATTGGTCCGGCTGGGTTGCTGGGACATCACGGCATTGATGTGGTGGCAGGCATGGACGGGGTTGGTACCAATTTGATGGACCATCTCCAACTGCGCACGATCTATAAGATACATGGGGCTGACACCCTGAATGAGCGGCAAAAAACCCTATGGGGCAAAGCCAAGATTGCTCTGGAATATGCGCTCAAACGGTCCGGCCCGATGGCAATGGCACCCAGCCAGTTGGGCATTTTTACGCGATCCAACGATCGGCATGCGACACCGAATATCGAATATCATGTGCAGCCTTTGTCGCTGGAAAAATTCGGAGACCCTTTGCATCCGTTTCCGGCGATTACCGTGTCCGTTTGCAATTTACGGCCGGAAAGTTGCGGCAGCGTGGGCATTCGCTCGGCCAATCCTTATGACAAGCCTGTCATTGCACCCAACTATCTCAGTGCGGAGGCGGATAAACTGGTGGCGATTGAGTCGTTGCGCCATGCCCGTCAGTTGATGCAAACCAAAGTAATGGCGCAATTCTCTCCTGAGGAAATCAAGCCCGGTTTGGCGTTCGATACAGATGACGCACTGATTCAGGCGGCGGGAGATGTCGGGACGACTATCTTTCATCCCTGTGGCACGGCAAAAATGGGCGATGATCCGCTATCCGTGGTCGACAAACGGCTGCGGGTGTATGGGTTTGAAGGATTGCGTGTTGTTGACGCCTCCATTATGCCGACCATCACGTCTGGCAATACCCATGCGCCTGTTGTGATGATTGCAGAGAAGGCATCAGACATGATTTTGCAGGACAATGCTTGAGAGGGGGGGGCTAACCCAAATAGGATCGCAAGGAGGCTGAAGGGGTGGCAAACACCTCTTCCGTTGGTCCTGATTGTGTGATGCGCCCATTGTGAACCAGAGCTGTCTGATCCGCGGCTATCTGCGCATCTTCAGGGTGGTGGGTCACCATTATGACGGTTTGGCCGCTCCTCGTGGCCAAGTTACTGACCAACTTCAGCATGTCTTTGCGTAGAGCCGGCCCCAGTGCGGCAAAGGGCTCATCCAGCAACAGAACAGGTTTCTGGCGCAACATGGCGCGGGCCAGACTGGCACGTTGCCTTTGACCTCCGGATAGAGCCCGTGGCAAGCGATCCGCCATGCTGTCCAATCCCACTTGCTCAAGGGCCTCTTGCACGGCCAGTTTATCCGTCTGGCTTAGCTTGAGCGTCGGGTTGATGCCTAGTGCTACATTTTGCCCAATGGTCATGTGCGCAAACAGATTGTGATCCTGAAACAGCATTGAGACGGGGCGTTCAGCGGGTTTTTGCCCAGCCATATCAACCCCGTTGATAAACAGCTGGTTGGAGGCGTGGGGCAGGAATCCTGCGATGGCATTGAGGATGGTGCTTTTGCCCGCTCCGGATGGACCGATCAGGGCACAAAAATGCCCTTTCTCAACGGTGAGGTCGATGGTCATCTGCCAATCATCAAGCGCTATATGAAGGTGGTCAAGTTTGATCACGGCCGCCCAGTCCTTTGTCGAAAAGAATAAAAAATGCAAAAGCCAACGCGGTCAACAAAAGGCCGGTGCCATAGGCCTGGTCCATGCGATAGGCACCCATTTGCTGATATAGATAGAGGGGCAGGGTCGGCTCGGATGGCGAACCGAACAGGGCGATAACACCCAGATCCCCCATGGAGAGTGCTGCCGTGATGCCAAGGCAGAGGCCGACCGGTCTGCGCATAAGGGGCCAATGGATCAATCGGATTGCTGAGGGGCCCTCAAGACCCAAATGCTGGATTTGCCTGCCGTAGTTGTTTTTGATTTGTGCCATTGCAGGGGTCAATATAATCAGAGCAAAAGGCACCGCCTGAAGGCCATTGAGCAGGCTGGTCAATGGCAGGGCCAAATCGTCAATCGCGACATGGTTATGCAGCAAAACGAACAGACCTGCGCCCAATGCAATGGGAGGCGCGACCATAATGGCAAAGCCGGGCAATTCGACCAGTCTCTTTGCTTTTCCTCTGACGTGGATGGAGAGTTGAGCCAATGGCAGGCTGATCACCAACATCACCAAGCAAGCCCCAAGGGAAACGGTGATTGAACGCAGGATGGCGGGGGCAATGTCGCCCATATTGATGCCATGTTGGAGCAGGCCATAGATGCCGCGCGTAAAAGCCGCCAGCAGCGGAAAACCAAGAAAAGCCAGCGCCATAGTAATGGTCAGCCCGTCGCTCAGGCGCGCAGTACGGTCGGAGCGATCGCTGCGCACAATGGTGCCACCCAGACTTTGGCCCGTGTCGTGATCTTTGGAGATGAGGCGGAAAATCACAGCCAGTCCGGCGCAAAGCACAATTTGAATGCAGGCCAGCAATGCGGCGCGATCCAGATCGAAGTCATAGCGAATGGCTTGATAGATGGCGAGCTCGATGGTCGTGGATTTTGGGCCGCCACCAAGGGCCAAGACCACGGTGAAACTGGTGGCGCACAACAAAAATACGAGCGCGAAAATGCCTGGCAACCGCTCTTTAAGCATTGGCCATTCGACATGGCGGGCGATGGAGCGACTATCCATGCCCAATTGCGCTACCAGTCGCCATTGTTCAGCGGGAATGGAAAACCAACCTTGCAGCAAAATTCGGGTTGCGAGGGGGAGATTGAAAAAGACATGCGCCAACAAGATGCCGCCCAGACCAAAAATGGAAAAGTCACCCAGTCCCATGGATGTCACGCCAGTGTGGATTGGCCCGCTTTTACCCCAGACGGCAAGCAGACCCAAGATGGCAACGATTACCGGCAGAATGAAAGGCGCACCAAACAGGGATAAAATGGCAGTTCGCCCACGGAATTGTCGGGTGGCAAAAGCGCGGGCCAGCGGGATCGCCAGTGCTGTCGATAGAACCGCTGACAATGTGGCCTGCATCAGGGTGAACTGGATCGCACGAATTATATAAACATTGGACAGAAGGCTGGATAGAATCCAGCCTTCTTTTGAATTGAGCCCGTCCAAGCTATCTGCGGTCACAGACCAAAGTGCGGTTAAACTTGCCGCAACAAGGATGAGGGGTATAAAGAAGGCCAGCAGGGCAGGGATGCCGCGCCCAAAGGCTGGAATTTTTGCTTCTTTATACACCGGATGTCCTTTTATCGCTGTGGCCTGCGTGTTGCTGTTATTTGCTTAGGGCCGCGAGCCATTCGTTGAGTGCTTCCTTGCGCGTGGCCGGGACTTCATCGGGTGCGATCAGGCGCGTTTGTTCGGGCTTGACCAGCCCCTTGAAAGCCTCTGGCAGCTCACTGAAGGGCAAGGCTACCGGATACATCCAATTGGTTGTCGGGATGATCTTTTGCGCCTCTGGGCCCACCAGATAGCTCAAGAACTGATTGGCCAGCTCTTTGTGCTTGCTGGATTTGGTGATGGCCGCCAACTCAAGCTGCATATAATGGCCGTCGGAAAATTCAGCGGCCTTGTAGTTGGTCTTTTCTTCGGCGGCAATGTGATAGGCCGGAGAGGTGGTGTAGCTGAGCACCATCTGTGCCTGATCTTCAAGGAACATGCCGTAAGCTTCAGACCAGCCCTTGGTGACGGTCACAATGCGCGGGGCCAGTTTTTCCCAAACGTCTGCGGCTTTGTCACCATAAACATCTTTGACCCAAAGCAGAAGGCCGAGACCGGGAGTCGAAGAGCGGGGGTCCTGAATAAGGATTTTGAGATCGTCCGGTGCGTTGAGCAATGCATCAAAGCTTGTGGGTGGGTTTTTGACTTTGTCGCTGTCATAGACAAAGGCAAAATGGCCCCAGTCAAAGGGAACATAGGTGCTGCTGTCCCAATCAATCGGCAGGGTCAAGGCATCGGTTTTGATGGCATGGGCTTGAAACAGGCCGCTTTTATCTGCATCGGCAATGAGATTGGAATCAAGGCCCACCAGAATGTCGGCCTTGGAATTTTTGCCTTCCAGACGCAAACGATTGAAGGTTTCGGTCGCGTCGCCCGGTGCTACAAACTCGACTGTGCAGCTGCAATTGGCCTCAAAACCTTTTTTGATGGCAGGACCTGGTCCCCAATCGGTGTTGAAAGAATCATAAGTATAGACCGTCAGCGTCGGTTTGTCGGCTGCACTTGCAGAGTGTGGTGCAACCAGCGCGGTGGTGAGGGACAGGCCTGCGGCCATTAGGGAAAGGGTCAAAGCCTTCATAATCTTCGCTCCAAATTCAAGCGCTTATCGAATCTGAACAGACCCACACGCTCGATTGATTGTGGTGATGCGCTATCGGATTGTATGACAACCGACAGGAACGCATAAGCTTTTGACCGGACAGGGTAGAGGGGAGGGAGGCTCCGTCGGAGCATCGTCTCTTCCTACGCCGGTATGATCCGGATCAGGTTCTGCGGGTTTGCTATGGTGCATCTCAGCTCGACAAACGAGCACCCCGGGACAAATTTCAGTTTATAGGCATCCGTGTGATAATTCAATTGAAGATGCGCGGTACGGGCACATATCTAACGGGCGATTGCTTTGGGTTTAGTCCCGATGAGCGGTTTTGTCTGACGAGGCCTGTCATTCAATATAGGTGATCTCATCTTCATTGAGCAACGCAGGGGTTGCGATGGGCACATGCGCCGCGCGTTTTGCATCTGTTTCTCGCAGAAAAGCAAGGACCCGATCATTGACTTCCTCTATCAGAAACAAGGGCGCGTGGCCTTGTCCCTCGACTTCATAGCTTTGGCAATCTGGATGCCGTTCGACCATTTCATCAGCAATATGCTTGGGAAGGATATCTGAGTTTTCGCCGCGCAGTACAAGAACAGGACAGTGGGACATGGCAAGGAATTGTGGCCAAGCGGTAGGCATTGGTTGGCTTAAATCAACAGCTTCTAGACCGATGGCAATCGCCTTATCATAGTCCTTCTGCGGCTTGCCCTTCACATCTCGAAAAGACATGTGGGCGAACTGCTCCCAATTTTCGTCTGAAAGGGAGGTGAAATGGCCAAAATTAGCCATTTTCATGAATGCTACGGCGTCTTCCCAGCTATCCACTGGTTTGGCCTTGGTCAGATAGGTTTTGATCCGTGCAATACCCATAGAATCGATAACAGGACCAATGTCGTTGAACACTGCCCCTGCGATAACATTGGGCCGCATTGCGGCAATGGCCATTGTCAGCAGTCCACCGCGTGATGTGCCGATGAAAATGGCTTCACCTACCCCTGCGGCTGATAAAACTTGCAGTGCATCGTTGGCTTCGGTTGCGACGTTGTAATTCTCCGGATTTTTGTCATAGTCAGATGGACCACGGCCGCGGCTGTTTAGGATGATAACAAAGCGCGGATTGTCAGGGTCGCCAGCCATTCGTTCCGCGAGCGGGTAAAAATCTCGACTGGTTCGCGTCAGCCCCGGCAAACAGAGAACCGGTGTGCCCTTGGCAACGCGATCCCCAAAGACTTCCCCTCGTAGGGTCAGTCCGTCGGAGGCAGTGATTTCAAACCGTTTGACCGTGCTGTTCATAATCGCGTCTTACCTGCTGGCGTCTTTGGACTTTGCGTTGGGGCTATATGTTGGCCCCAACTCAAGTTTGGTGAAGGTTGTCGTATTTATTTTAGCTACTGCCAAGTTACCGAAACTATAGTCTTTTGGTCAGATATGTAACCTTCATCTGGAATAGTAAGGCTTAAGGTTTGCCCCGTTTGAGGTCTTTGCTGATATCCAGCTTTTTGCCATGGATACGCGCTTCATAGACCTGCAAGTTTTCTATCAGTTTCATGACATAATCGCGCGTCTCGGTGAAGGGGATACGCTCGACCCAATCAATTGCGTTAACGCGACTGCTCCTCGGATCTCCAAATCGTTCAATCCACTGCGGTGGGCGACCCGGTCCTGCATTGTAAGCGGCAAATGTCAGGATGTAGGAGCCGTTGAATTTCTCCAGATTTTGCTTGAGGAATGCGCTACCCAGACGGACGGCATAAGCTGGATCGCTTGTCAGCTTGGCTTTGGAGTAGCGCAAGCCAAGTTTTTTTGCCGTGGTCTTGGCTGTTGCGGGTAGCATTTGCATCAACCCGCGCGCGTTGGCAGAGCTGACAGCCTGAATATTGAAGACGCTTTCCTGCTTGGTCAGGGCATAGATGACGGCAATGTCAACGCCATTGGTTTTGACGGACCGCGGAATGACATTCAGCGGGAATGCCATTTTGTCTGCTGGTAGGCCGCGCATTTGAGCCAACTGGCCGATTTGCACCGCTTCTTGATGCAGAGACAGGCTTTGCGCCAATTCATGTGCAAGAGCAACCTCAGACGGATTTTGCAGGGTGCGGCCAAGGTGGCGCAGGATTGGGGATGATCTTTTGCTATGACCGACAGCCTTTAATCGTTTGATAGCCTGTACAAGTTCACGGCCATTGAATTGTTTCTGGAGTGCAGCGTTGGCGGCTGGCGGGTGATGCAGAACAAGGCTGGTTTGCCCCAATTCTTCCAGCGCCAGCTGGCCGTAATAGACGGTCGGATTGGCAGCGGCTTGGTAAAATTTGGCTGCAACAGAGCGATCGCCCGCCGCTTCCCATGCGCGCCCTTGCCAATATAGGCCTCGCGCTTTGTCCCGGTCACGGCTGGCTTTTTTCCAGCTTTTTTCAAAATGCACCGCAGCTGTTTTGTGATCTTTCAGATACCGCAGCGCAAAAAATCCGGCATGGAACTCGGCTTCAGAATAGTCTTTAGACGATTGCGCCGTGTGTGTAGCAGCTATCTTATAGGCACGGCGCGCATCTCCGTTGTTGAGCATAATACGTGACATCAATCGACGTTCTACCCACCATTCGCGGTGATTAATCAAGCGTTCAACATCTCGCGGTGCTTTAATCAATAAATCTGCGGCCTGCGTGACACGACCTTTTCGGCGCAAATACTGGACACGCGAGAATATGTAGCCGGGGTCTTTTCGTAAGGAAGAAGGCACAGAGTCCAGTTTTGATCCTGCAGTTTTCTGGCCACGGATTACTGACACGCGGGCGTCTACCAATTTATATTGGGCGGAAGAAAGATATTTTTTGAGTCGCAGAGCCGCAGTGGCTCTTTCTCGATAAAGCAAATAGCTGGCGCGGCGGAAGTGATCTGCATTGGTCAACACCGAGCGCAAATTAGAAAGAATGCGGCTTTCCAATTTGGCGTTTAGCCCTTCGTCGCGCCAAATCGGGCGAATGATTTTGGTGGCTTGATTTTTATTGCCTGCTTTGAGATGCGAAATTGCGACTTCGATGGCGGCTGTTGTTGAATTTGGTACGGTGTTGCCAAAGGCTTTTGCCAAGGCACGGCCAGATGGTGTTTCGCGTACAACCGCTTCTTCGACGCGTCGTGCAATTAAGCTGCGGCTTGGCCACTGGGGTTTGCGGTCATAAAATGCCTTGATTTCTGCGGCAGGAAGATCGTGATAACCGCCAATCGCTAAAATATATGTCAGTATCACCCGATCCAGAGACTGTTTCATGCCTTTGTGAATTGCGAGGGCGGTTTTCTGCTTGTTTTGGGACAACGCATCTAGTGCTTGTTTTAGAGAGCCGCTTCGCGCTTCAATGCCATTCTCAGCGCGGCTAACGGCAGGCAAAATGGCCTGAACGGTAGGGGCCGCATTTTGGGATGGTGGCTGGGCAGAGGAGGGCACTGCTGTGCTCAAGGGGGGCAAACCAGGTTTGGTTTTGGGCAATGCCGATAAACTGATGGGCAAAACCGCTAAAGCTTGTGAACCCGCACTGGCTGCCGGTTGGGGGGCTTGTGGCAAAAGCTGCACAGGGGCAGGTGTCAAGGACGTCGGCGCAACAGGAGCTGCTGCTGGTCTTGATTGCGGAATGGGAATGGTCAGCGGCAGTGATTGCGCGACAGTTTGGCCTGTCAAGGCGATCAAAAATAGGGTGGTTACCGCAACTCTATTGATGGATTTGAACATATCAGCTTGAATTTTTCCGCATTTACCGGTTTATCTTCAAATAGGATTTCAATCTTGCAGAATTATGATGAACAAATCCCTTCGGGGGACGAGACAATTCAAAATATTGCATTGATGGTACATTTGTGGTGATATGCGGCTAGTTGATCGGCAATTTGCTGGAAAAAGATGGTTATTCGGTAAATTGCCGGAAGCTTACGTCAAAACACCGAAAATTCAGGCGAGATTTTTGTAATTTACGCCTTAAGTGAGGAAATATGGATATGTTCAGAGGATCTTGCACCGCTCTTATTACGCCGTTCCGCGAGGGTGCTGTGGATTACAAGGCCTTTGAGTCTTTTGTCGATTGGCAAATCAACGAAGGCACACATGGCCTGGTTCCAGTTGGAACCACCGGCGAATCCCCAACCTTGAGCCATGATGAGCACAAGAAGGTTGTTGAAGCTTGTGTTGCCGTTGCTGACAAACGGGTTCCTGTTTTGGCGGGGGCTGGATCCAATTCGACGTCTGAAGCGATCGATCTGGCCAAACATGCTGAAACAGCAGGCGCCGATGGTGCACTGGTTGTAACCCCCTATTACAACAAACCCGGCCAAGAAGGGCTTTACCAACACTATAAAGCCATCGCATCGGCTGTCTCCATCCCGATCATTATCTATAATATCCCGCCACGGTCTGTGATCGACATGAGCGTTGAAACGATGACACGCTTGTTTGAAGACTGTGAGAATATTATTGGTGTGAAGGATGCCACTGCGGATCTGACGCGAGTCACACGCCAGCGTCTTGCCATGGGTAAGGAGTTTCTCCAGATGTCCGGGGAAGATGGCACCGCGCTTGGTTACAATGCGCATGGTGGTCATGGTTGCATTTCCGTCACCTCCAATGTCGCTCCTAAACTATGCAGCCAGTTCCAAGAGGCTTGCATGAACGGTGAATGGGACAGGGCATTAGAGCTGCACGATATTCTTTCTCCACTGCACCGCGCTCTATTCTTGGAGCCAAATCCGACAGGCGCGAAATATGCACTTTCTGTGCTCGGAAAAATCGAAAATCAGATCCGGTTGCCCCTGACAGCAGCAACAGATCCTGTGAAAGCGCAAATTGAGGCCGCGATGAAGGTTGCAGGTCTGATCTAAACGGCTTATCTGTTTGTTATGGCACAGAAGAAAAAGAAAAATGATCCGAACAATCGTGTTGTCGCCGAGAACCGCAAGGCTCGGCACAACTATGAGATTGGCGAAGTGATTGAAGCGGGCTTGCAATTGACAGGCACCGAGGTGAAATCTTTGCGCGTTGGGCATGCCAATATTGCCGAATCTTATGCTTCGGAAGATAACGGTGAGATTGTTCTGATCAATTCCAATATACCGGAATATGATCAGGCCAATCGGTTCAACCACGAACCACGTAGAGCGCGTAAGTTGTTGCTCCATAAGCGCGAAATCGCGAAATTACTACAGGCTGTGCAGCGCGAAGGCATGACGATTGTGCCTTTGAAGCTCTATTTCAACGACAAGGGTAGAGCCAAGCTGGCGATCACTGTCGGGCGCGGTAAAAAAGACTATGACAAGCGTCAAGATTCCAAGAAACGCGATTGGCAACGCGACAAAGCTCGTTTGATGCGCGAAAAGGGCTAAGCTCTGGATCGTTGCCAGAGCAGCCTGCCTAGATCGCGCTATTGGTTCCCACCATGTCCGCACCAAACAAGGGCCTCTTCCCGTCATAATGCCAGTGTCAGATCACACGCTGGATACAGTGCATCCTGTTGTGTGGTCGCTCGTTTGTGTTCGGTAAATCGGTCTGGATTTGCAATAAACGCACATTGTGCATCTTTTGTTGATTGAAAAGTGCACACTGTGCGTATATGTATGGATATACGAAGCCGTTACTTTTATTTATGTGCGGCTACGGGCGTCATTTTTTAATCCCTGCATCATGTCAATCCGTATGAAAATTGACATTCCTATTCATGTCGATGGTGCGTATCTGTTCAATCTGTCGACTTTGATGGACGAATCTGGGGTTGGTGACGATGTTAACCCCAGCAATTGACCGTATGTTAGATATAGAAATTCAAGGTTCAGCTTCTTCAGGATATTTCCAATGAGTGCAACATATTCTTTGATCCAAATTCTGGGGGCGGTCGCTCTTTTGCTTTGGGGGCTCTATATGGTCCGAACGGGCATCATAAGAGGTTTTGGCTCTCAACTGCGTGATGTGATCAGTCTTGGAGTGGCCAACCGTGGGCGGGCTATGTTGGCAGGCATGGGTGTGACCATGATTGTGCAGAGCAGTACAGCCACGGCTATGATTGTTGCGTCTTTTGCCAACAGCGGATTTATGGAGATTGCACCAGCGCTAGCCGTGATGCTCGGGGCGGATATTGCCACGACACTGGTGGCGCAGTTGCTTTCCCTTGACCTCTCTCTTCTTGCTCCTCTTTTGATTCTGGGTGGAGTGATTTTGCACAAGGCTTATAGCCAAACAGTGCGGCGGCAGATTGGACGGTCTGCCATCGGGCTGGGTTTGATGCTGATTGCCTTGCGCACGATCGTTCAGACATCAGATCCCTTGCGCGATTCCGATGTCTTGTTGATGCTGTTTTCTTCGCTCTCAAATGATCCGCTGATCGCGCTGCTTCTGGCCGCGCTTCTGACATGGCTTGCCCATTCTTCGCTTGCTGTTGTTTTGCTGATTATGTCGTTTGCCTCAACCGGTGCCATGTCTGTGCCATTGGCTCTTATCATGGTTCTCGGCGCTAATTTGGGCGGAGTGCTTCCACCGATTATGGCCACCGCCAATGAGGGAATTAATGCGCGTCGTGTGACCTTTGGCAATGCAGCATTCAAGATTATCGGGGTGCTGGTCTGTCTGCCACTTGTCGCCTATCTGCCTCCGTTGCTATCCCAGTTGGAAGCCGCCCCTGCGCGACAAATTGTCAATTTCCATACGATTTTTAACATCGGGATTGCCGTAGTCTTCATTTTCTTCGTACCGACGGCAGAGAAGATTTTGAAATGGGCCTTGCGAGAAAAGGAAGCGGCAAACGATGCGGGGCATCCTCAGCTGTTGGATCGCACTGCGATTGAGACACCTGCTGTTGCGCTGAGTTGTGCGATGCGTGAAGCGCTCCGCATGGCTGAGTATGTTGAGACAATGATCACAGGCCTCAAGCTTTCTCTTGAAGACTTCAGTGCTGAACGGACGGCCGAACTTGTTGAAATGGACCATTTGGTTGATGCCTCTTACGAGGATATCAAACTGTATTTGACCAAGGTTGGCAGGCAGGAAGTGGATGACATGGAAAGCCACCGGATCGTCGAGATTTTATCCTTTACGACCAACATGGAGCTTATTGGTGATATTGCCGAGAATCTGCTCGATATTGCCGCCCAAAAAGCAAATGGCCAATTGCGATTTTCAGAGGAAGGGTTGGAGGATATTCAGGAGCTGCAACGCAAAGTACAAACCAGCCTTAGGCTTGCCATGACGGTCTTTATGAATCGGGACAAAGCCATTGCCCGCCAACTCATTGGTGAAAAGCTTGCGGTCAACGCACTTGAGCGGCAAGGCGTGGAGCGTCATTTCGAACGCCTGAGACAGGGGCGTCGCGAGAGCATTGAAACCAGCACACTGCATATTGATATTTTGCGCGGGTTGCGTCGGGTGCATTCCCATTTGGCGGCCGTTGCTTATCCGATTCTGGATGAGGCGGGGGAGTTGCGCAAAACCAGACTTAAGAAAACAAAACACGCGACACAGCATATTTGATTTCAGATTGTGGCGTATTTGTTGCAATTGTCCTCTTGATAATTTGGCGAAAAACAGCCCTTTTCTGAAAAGAGGGGAAAACAAAATTTTGATCTGGCAATATTTGGCCACACGACTATAAAGGGCACACTTCAATGACGCGGGGTGGAGCAGCCCGGTAGCTCGTCAGGCTCATAACCTGAAGGTCGTAGGTTCGAATCCTACCCCCGCAACCAATTTCAACACACTGTTGATCTTGAATTGGTCCCACCTTGGGACTATATAGTCGTTGTAGATTGCATTTATATGAATGCAGTTTTGTTGTCGCGGGGTGGAGCAGCCCGGTAGCTCGTCAGGCTCATAACCTGAAGGTCGTAGGTTCGAATCCTACCCCCGCAACCAACACTCCTCTTTATTCGTCTGAATGAAGGGTTGAGCCGAATTTAAAAAATTCCGAGACAATCCGAGACGCTGAATTTTGATTGGCTTTCTTTCGCCTCTTGGTAATAGGTCAACCTTCTCAATCCATTGCCTATTCTTGCTGGGTCTATTCTCGCTGGCGGCTTTTTCCGCGGGCTTTGGTGTTTTGCGCGCAGTTTGAGACTCTATCCCGCGATAGACAATAATAATGAATTCCTCAAGCCGACCGGACCGGTGCTGCTTGCAGGAGCATTCGGGTTGATAACGCTGATTATCGTTAAACCATCAAGACCGAGGCGGTTCAGCCATTCACTTCATCCACGGCCTCTACTGTTGCCATATATACCGGATCAAGAAGGTTCTTATTCAGCGTGGTCATGTGACGCCATGGGCCAGAGAGTTGTGGCAAGTCCATTTCGTTGGCAGTTGAGAAGGCGAAGAAAATGTCGCCCTTCCCGTTGCTGCCCGGTGAGCCTGATTTGCTGATGCCGATGGAGGCGTGGCGAGCGAGTCGTTCCAGTTGGCCCGGGGATAGAGGGATATCCGTTGTCAGGATAACAATGATGGAACCCTGTTTGGACTTGAGATTGGCAACGAGGTCTTCCTGCAGCAGCTTTCCAACGGGGGTGCCTGTGATCGTTAGCCATGGTCTCAAGCCATGATTGGCTTGCACCAGTGCACCCACGGTGAAGTCTTGACCATAGATGCTCGGTTGCCGAGCGGATGGTCCGGTCCCCCCTTATATTCATAGCAAATCATGCCACCGCCACTGTTGCCATCGCGCACCCAATGGGCACCTGTCATCTCGCTGTTGCCATAGGCATAGGGCGAGCAATATTCGGCTTTGGGTTTGTCTTGGCGCTAGTGGTTGATGCGGTCGCTAATTCAGTGCCCGATGGAGGGAAAGTACGACTTAAAGAATGGAAGCAGGCAACGCGCGGTTTGCAGATATTTTGACAAGTGAGTCATGAGACCTCGTTGCAGATGTTTTTGTCATAAACCTTCGATACTGGTGGCCATAAAAGAAAACCTGTTGGTGTGCGAAGGTTTGGGCAGAATGTCTACATATGAATGCCATATTAACGTCCAATTAATGACCTATTCACGCCATGTGTGTTGCATAAGCACACCCATGAGGCTCGTGATTTGTGGGCCTTTAGAATTGAGCAGGAGTTCCTATGTTTCGTAAAATTCTCGCAGTCGCATCACTTTCCCTTCTTCTTGCAGCTTGCGGAGAAGAGGACAAAAAAGATGTCAAAACTGAAACAGCACCAACGGTCTCGCAAACCGATACGGTAAAGGCTGAGGCCGAAGCCGCCGCGAAGGCAAAAATGGAAGCCGCAGAGAAAGCCAAGGCGGAAGAAGACGCACGCCTCAAGCTTGAAGCGGAAGAAAAAGCCCGCGCTGAGATGGAAGCCGCGAAAAAGATGGCGGAAGACAAAGCTGCTGCTGCTGCCAAGATGGCTGACGATGCTGCAGCAAAGGTTGCTGAAGAAGCAACAGAAGCAAGCAAAGTGGTTGAAGACACAGCGGTCAAGGCAGCTGATGAAGTGACGAAGGTCTTGAAGGCAACCGAGGATGCCGCAACAAAAAAGGCTGAGGAAGCTGGAAATGCTGTTGAAGAATTGCTGAAAAAAGCCGAGTGATCCGTAACCGGTTTTGAAATGATTTGGCTGGTTTGTCTGGCGAAAAAATAAGATTGAGTGCCACCCGCGTCGATGGATGCGGGTGGCGTTTTTGCGTTAAATGGTTTCGGGGGCATTCATTATATGATTTTACCAAAGAAACCTGAAACGTTTCACTTTGCGGATTTGTGCGGATATGCTAGAAAATTGTCGCCGGAAGATTGAGGCCTGGCGGGGGAATGTCCAACAGCTTTGAGGGCTGCTTCTCAGACAGGCACGTAAGAAACAGGATCACACCATGAAATACGGGTATTTCGACGATCAGGCTCGTGAATATGTCATCACACGTCCCGACACGCCCCTTCCTTGGATCAACTATATCGGCTGTCAGAGCTATTTTGGTATATTGTCTGCGACCGGCGGAGGCTATTCTTATTATAAAGATGCCCGCCTGCGGCGCTTGACGCGCGGGCGCTATAACAATGTTCCTGCTGATTTTGGCGGTCGCTATGTTTATGTACGTGATAACGCATCTGGTGACTATTGGTCCCCGTCATGGATGCCGACCCAGACCACGCTTGAGGATTATTCCTGTCGCCACGGCATGGGCTACTCGACGATTTCGTCAAAACGTGCTGGCATTCGTACCTCCACTCGCTATTTTGTGCCACTGGATGAGACACTCGAAATTTGGCAGGTGACGGTCACCAACGAACGCCTCGAAGTAGCGGATATTTCGCTGTTTTCCTCGGTCGAATTTTGCCTTTGGGATGCACAGGATGACGCGACAAACTTTCAGCGCAACCTGTCTACCGGACAGGTCGAAGTGGATGACGGGGTCATTTATCACAAGACCGAATATCGCGAACGCCGCAACCATTTTGCCTATTTTTCTTGCTCTGAAGAGCTGGATGGCTTTGACACCCAGCGCGAGGACTTTCTTGGCGCATGGCGTGGCTGGGATAAGCCTGTTGCTGTTGAGGAGGGGAGGTCACGCAATTCGATCGCGCATGGCTGGTCTCCAATCGGTTCCCAGCATGTGAAATTACGCCTTGAGCCAGGCGAAAGTCGGCAGATTGTTTATGTGTTGGGCTATCATGAGAATGACAAGGACGATAAATTTGATCCGCCAAACTCCCAGACGCTGAAAAAAAAGACGGTTTCTCCGATCATCGCCAAATATCGCGATATTGCCAATGTGGAAAGCGCGTTTGATGCGCTACGGGCCCATTGGGATCAACTGCTTGGTGTTTATCAGGTGACTTCGCCGGATCAACATGCTGACCGGATGGTCAATATCTGGAATGCCTATCAGTGTATGGCGACGTTCAATATGTCTCGCTCGGCGTCTTCGTTCGAGTCCGGTATCGGACGCGGGTTGGGTTTCCGTGATTCGAATCAGGATCTACTGGGCTTTGTCCATATGGTGCCATCGCGGGCTCGGGAGCGCATTCTTGATATTGCTGCGACACAGCTTTCATCTGGCGGGGCCTATCACCAATATCAGCCGCTGACAAAAAAGGGCAACAATGACATTGGCGGGGACTTTAACGATGATCCGCATTGGTTGATCGTGGGTGTAGCGGCCTATCTGAAAGAAACCGGTGATTTTTCTATTCTGGATGAGCCGGTTATGTTTGACTGTGTGCCGGGCACGGAAGAGCCTTTGTATGAACATCTTAAACGGTCGATTCAATATGCGCAGGATCGGATTGGGCCGCATGGTCTGCCTCTGATTGGGCGGGCTGACTGGAACGATTGCCTCAATCTCAATTGTTTCTCGGATACACCGGGCGAAAGCTTCCAGACATCGACCAGCAAAGATGGCAAAGTGGCCGAGTCTGTGTTTATCGCTGGTCTGATGGTGCTATCAGCGCGTGAATTGTCTGATATCGCTGCTGTATCAGGCAAGGCTGAGGATGCGTCCTATTATGCCAAGCTGTCGGCTGATATGAGCGCGACAATTTGTGAGCATGGATGGGATGGCGATTGGTTCTTGCGGGCCTATGACGACAATGGCAACAAGATCGGCTCCAAGGAAAATGATGAAGGCAAGATCTACATTGAGTCACAAGGATTCTGCGCCTTGGCTGGTGTGGGATTAGAAGACGGAAAAGCCCGCAAAGCACTGGATTCGGTTGCCAAGCATTTGGCGACACCGCACGGCATCGTTTTGCAACAGCCTGCTTATTCTCGCTACTATATCGAATATGGCGAGATCTCGACCTATCCTCCGGGATATAAGGAAAATGCAGGCATCTTCTGTCACAACAATCCGTGGGTGATTATCGGTGAGGTGATGCAGGGTAACGGTGACGCGGCCTTTGATTACTACAGCCGCATTTGCCCATCGGCTCGTGAAGGGATTTCTGATGTGCATCGATTGGAGCCCTATGTTTATGCGCAAATGATCGCCGGACGGGATGCGCCAAGCCACGGTGAGGCCAAGAACTCTTGGCTGACTGGTACAGCTGCGTGGAACTATTATGCCATCACCCAGTGGATTTATGGCATTCGGCCTGAATATTCCGGCCTGCGGGTTGCGCCTGTGGTGCCTGAGCGCTGGACCGATTTCAAGGTAAACCGCGTGTTCCGTGGTGTGAGCTACGATATTTCCGTCACGCGCAAGGGGGCGGGCAACGCTGTGACCTTGACCGTGGATGGAACGGTTATTGAAGGCGACATTGTGCCACCACCGGTCAATGGTGTTCAGTCGGTCAAAGTCGAAGCTGTCCTTGGCTGAATAATTGATCTGGTTTGAATTAAACCCCCGCAGTCGGAGACATCCGGCTGCGGGGATTGTTGTCAAAGCGTACCGGAATTATTATGGGCTGGCCGCCGCCCATGACCGATGATGAGATCGATTGCCACATTCGTAAGGTGGTGGCTGTATTTCTTGATGGTGTCAGAGGGACGTGATGCCTATTTCAGAAATTTGTCATAGTCTGATACCAGCAAATGCAGCGGCGCTTCGTCTTCTTCAATATTGGAGAAGCGGCCGATCTTCATTTCGAACCAGTTGTCTTTGCGATCGTCATTGACGGTGGAGACTTCGCCGATCAAGACATCAGCGCCTTCACCCCAGAATGCATGCCAAACGCCTGGCATCAAAGTGACGCTTTCGCCCGGATCGAGCTTGAGCAATCCGCCTGCAGGTAGGGTGACCATGCGCCCGTCGACGGGAACCGTAACGTCTTTGGTACGGTCGATCTTGCCTTCTTCATCAGGGGCAAACAGCTCCAGTACCAGCTTGCCGCCGCCGCGGTTGATAATGTCTTCTGCTTTGAGATAGTGCCTGTGCATGGGGGAAAGCTGATCCTTGCGGCTGATCATGATCTTTTCCGCATAGAGCATGCCTGTACCTTTGGACAGATCGGCGGCGATGCCGTTGCGCACGGTGAATAGAAACAGGCCCATCTCGTCGAACTTTTCCTGACCATAGTCCGTGATGTCCCATCCCATGCCGCGCTCGATGAAGATCGAGTGATCTGTTGCCTGTAACTCTTCAGGGGAGAGGTAGGCAAAAGGGGGCATGATGTAACCGAAAGAGCGGATAAATGCGTCGCTTTGTTTCAGGATTTCATTCACATGGGAACGTTTCATGGGATCGGCCTTGGGCTGTTAATGAGAAAGCACTGCTTTGCGTTGGATGTCGCAACGAGCTGAATGAGAGTATAACTCAAGATTTTTAGAATTTAAAACGTTATAAATATTAGGAGGGGGATAAGTTTCTAACTGTTTGTAAATCTGCAAATAATAGCTTATTTTTTGATTATATGCGCAAGGGTGACGTGATAAAACTGTCTCTATTCGAGGACACCGGCGCTTGGGACTATCAGGAACAGGATCCTATGGCAGAAGGCTACAACAGGCCAACGCAGAAAACCATCGCTGAATTAACGGGGTTGGCGGTGACGACTGTTTCGCGTGCTTTGCAAGGCGATCCCAAAATAGCTGTTAAAACGCGCGAGACTGTCGCGCAAGTGGCTGACGATATCGGTTATGTGCCGGATCGTGCAGCGCAGCGACTGCGAACGGGCAAAACCCGTGTCATCAGTTTGATCCTCAATCCTCATGATGAACTGCTTGGTTTTGGTAATAGTATGATTTCCGGTTTGTCGGAATCCATCGAGGGCTCTGATTACCATTTGACGATCACGCCCAGTTTTTCCGATATTGACGACGTTGGCGCAATCAAACGGTTGGTGCGCAATGGATTGGCTGACGGGCTTGTATTGACCCGGACCCGCAATTTTGATGATCGCATTCGATTCTTGCTGGAAGCAAAATTTCCCTTCATTTGTCACGGACGGACAGATTTTAGTCGAGACCATAATTTTGTTGATTTCGACAATGAGGCATTTGCTTACATCGCTGCCAAACGGTTGGCGCAAAAAGGCTGCAAGAAGCTTGCGATCATTTTACCCAAGGATATCTTCACTTTTCACCAGCATATGCAATATGGCTTTATGAAAGCGGTGCGCGAGACCGGACTTGCGTATGTCATACCCAAAGATGTGACGCTGGATTCGTCTCCTGATGAGATCAAGGCATGGGTTGCTGGTTTGTATGAGAATGGACAAGAGGAGCATGTTGACGGGTTCGTCTGTCCGGGTGAAGCGTCTTATCTGGCGCTTCTTTCTGCTTTAAGGGGGCAGGGCCTTTCGCGCGGTCAGGATTATGACGTCGTTGTCAAAGCAAACAGTGCAATTCTTGAACAGATAGATCCAGAGCTGGATCGCGTTTTTGAGGATATTCGAGACGCCGGAAAGCTTTTGGGGCAGAATTTACTGTCCGTTTTAAAAGGTGAAGGAGGGGCTGTGAGACAGATCGTGCAGTCGCCGCTTACCAAATTTGAATAGGGTCTCAACGGTGCCGGAGTCTTGTCTGGTGCTGTCGCGGCCAATTGAGGGTGGGTCTTAGGTGCCTGCGTGGCTCTAGGCCTAAGCATCTGCCTGTGTGATGCATTGGAGGACTCTATCATGAGCAATCAAGCCAAGATTTTATGCAGCGGAGAAGCGCTGATTGATATGATTCCCGTTGAAAGTCAGACGGGAAGTCTCGCCTATCAACCATGTTCTGGAGGTGCAGTGTTCAATACGGCCATCGCATTGGGGCGCTTGGGTGTTGCAACCGAGTTTCTGACCGGTCTGTCGTCTGACTTGTTTGGCGAGCAAATAAAGGCGTCTCTGGCTGAGAGTGGCGTAGCTACCAGTCTGTGCAAGCAAAGCCAGTTGCCGACAACACTGGCTTTTGTCAAATTGGATAATGGCCACGCCACCTATCATTTCTATGATGAGAATTCGGCGGGCCGTATGTTGTCTATTGACGATGTGGGGCCTGTGCCTGCCTCTATTGATGCGCTTTTCTTTGGCGGCATTAGTTTGGCAGTCGAACCGTGCGCGCGAACCTATGAGGCGATTGCTGTGCGGGAGTCGAACAATCATGTGATCATGATGGATCCTAATGTTCGGCCCGGTTTTATTCAGGACGCATCGGTGTATCGCGCGCGAATCATGAATATGCTTTCCCATTGTGACATTGTGAAAGTTTCCGATGAAGATCTGGCTTGGCTGATGCCTTCCATTGAAGGGCTTGGTGCACAGGTTGATGAACTGCGCAAAGCTGGTCCGTCGATCATTTTGGTAACCAAGGGTGCAGATGGCGCGACCGCTTATCTGATGGATAATCGGGAAGTTTCTGTTGCTTCCGAGAAGGTTGAAGTGGCCGATACCGTCGGCGCTGGCGATACCTTCAATGCGGGCATTCTGACAAAGCTTGCAGAGCTGGATATGCTGGACAAGACTGCTCTTAAAACTATTTCGGAAGAGCATATCGCCGCAGCGATGGCGTTCGCCGCCAAGGTGGCTGCAGTGACGGTGTCTCGCAAAGGTGCAAATCCGCCGTGGCGTAAGGAGCTTTAAGCTCCTTCGTCAAATATTGACGCGATGTAAGGGAAGAAGTGGTGCCGGCAACAAGATTCGAACTCGTGACCCCCTGATTACAAATCAGGTGCTCTACCAACTGAGCTATGCCGGCGCTGTGAGTGCCTTGATAAAAATGATCGGGGTCTATGTCAATAGAACTCTTAAAGTTTTCCCGATATAACCGAAGCTGTTGTTTTTTCTCAGTGAGCGAGGGTTCGATAACGACGCTTTTCTGCCGGAAAATTTGAGTGGCATATTTGTCTGATGGTGCTACGCTTCAGGTATGGATCTATTTGCACTCTCATTTTATGCATGCATTTGCGGGTTGTTGGGGTTGATTGCGCCAAAATTTACGTCTGCGTTGGTGCGCATTGGTTTTGGTGTGTTTGTTGGACTTTCGGCCGCCAGCCTACTGCCATTCATAAAGGCGTTGATTTAACGCGCGTGCTTGGTTGTTGTTGCTTGCCTTTGCGTCACCTCTGGCGGTTCTTCCATCCAATTCTCCCTTCTTTTTTAGTTGTGGAGTTTTTTTCTGCTTATGCACAATTCAAATTATGCACAATTCAAAGGTGTTTACTGAGCGATTCCACTTTGTCGCGAGATTCAAAGAATGCCCTTTTACGGAAGGTTAACAAGCTGATAATCTCGAACTTCTGCGTTTTCGGTGCATTGCGCTTTGTCATACTGGATTGGAGTTTGAGATGAAGAAGTTTGCTTTTCTTTTGGTTCTGGCATTCGTTTCGGGGCTTTTTGCTTTTGTGTTGCCTCAGGAAGTGAGTGCGCATCCTCAGCATCATGCAATCAAATTCAGGGCGGTGATGTTTGGCACGCCTGAAATGGGTCGTATTTTCGTACAATCCAAATATGTCCATGGCGGCAAAGCCTTCGTCTATCCCAGCAAGATTACCGTGGGTAAGAAAAGATCCTTTAGCAAAAAAGTAGTCTACAAGCCTGTTCGCGCTTGGCAGCGTCGTGCGGTGGCTCATAGGGCATGGACGCCTGAATGGTTTGCCTATTGTGCCCGCAAATACAAAAGCTTCAATGCGCATACCGGTAAATACCGCACTTATTCTGGTCGAAGCCGTATGTGCCGGTGAGGGCACCTTTGTCTCGGTTCTTCGCTCGACAAAACAAAAAAGCCTGAGCAATTTGCTCAGGCTTTTTGACTTTTAAGTATTTCGATCGCTAGACCAGAAGTAGCAAATAGATTGGTCTACACCAGCTTGCCTTGGCGTTTGAGTTCCACCGCATAGAGCGTCATGGCGACGGCGTTGGAGACGTTCAGGCTTTTGATCGGACCGGGCATGTCGAGGCGGGCCAATGCGGTGCATTTTTCGCGGGTGAGTCGACGCAGGCCCTTACCTTCTGATCCGAAGACCAACGCGAGAGGGCGATTGTTGTCTTGCGCTGCGATGATGGTTTCGAATGGTTCGCTTTCTTCAGAATCAAAACCAACGACGTCAAAACCGTGATCGGCCAAATCGTCCAAAGCGCGGGCCAGATTGGGCACTGTGACCATCGCGATCTGATCAAGACCACCGGAAGCCGTCTTGGCAAGCACACCTGATTCTTCTGGGCTATGCCGGCCAGTCATGACGATGCCTTCCGCGCCCAGCGCAACGCCAGAGCGGATGATGGCCCCGACATTGTGTGGGTCGGTGATTTGGTCAAGCACGATCACCAGCTTTGCATCGAATGCATCTGAGATATCCAGTGCTGGAAGGTTTTTAACAACCAGCAGGGCACCCTGATGCACAGCGTCACGTGCCAGTGCATCGATATCTTTGGGGGTGGCTGTCTCTACAATGCCGTCCAGACGAGCGGTGTCTCCGCCGATTTTGGTGATTTCTTCAATCAAACGGGCCTGTGCATTGGTTGTTGCATGCAGGCGAATAAGCTCGCGGCGCGGATTGGCGATAGCGCTGGCCACGGCATGAATGCCGAAAAGGCGCACCGTATCATCCGGTGCTTTGCGACCGACTCGCGTGCTGGTCTCGGCGGCGTTGGCCTGCCGGGCCTTTTTCACTCTTTGGGATTTGTTTTTGCTCATGAGGCGATTTAGAGCCAAATGGGGGGGGAGGGCAAGCAAAAGGATGGAATTTTGCCAATAATTCTGGGGTATGCGGTTGGGAAGCGATTTGCACAGCGGCCGCCACTGGCTTGATTTGCATGAACCGAGCAGTGGGTGCGGCGAGGCTGTGGGCTTTCAACAATGAGTAGTATCTGTTGTTTTGGACAAATATCCCCAATCAAATCGACGATTTCGGCGATACCCACAAAAATGATAATTGTTCTGTTGACTTCCTAACTGAAGATTTGCATAAAGCCGCTCACGAACTGACCGCAACTTAGCGGGCTTTTCGAGACAACCTGTTCGCAGGGACAGGAAGACGAAGCTTGGAGGAGTGTCCGAGTGGTTAAAGGAGACGGACTGTAAATCCGTTCGCTTAGCGTACGCTGGTTCGAATCCAGCCTCCTCCACCATCTTCGTCTTATGGTCTCGCGCGGGTGTAGCTCAATGGTAGAGCGACAGCCTTCCAAGCTGACGACGAGGGTTCGATTCCCTTCACCCGCTCCATCATTTCGTTTCATCCAAATGCATTCAGGTTGGTCCGAAGCCGCTCAGGTTCGGTCTTTTTGTGTTGAACCGGGTTTGTGGCTTCTTGAATAAAGAGTTGCTGCCTTTTAGCGCTAAAGTGTGCCAGCGACGGTTGGCCCCCCTGATGACGAGAGCTGTTTCCATGGCTAAGGAAAAGTTTGAACGTA